>NZ_CP083237.1:0-5243194 GCF_047130825.1 Actinomadura madurae | reverse complement strand
CACCCGTCCCATCGGGATGCAGAACAGCCCGCCGGTGTCCATGCCGTCGGCGTGCGGCCGGGCGCCGTAGCCGCCGGCCATGGGCTCCATCAGGATGTTGAGGAACGGCACCGGCACGTCCCCGCGCTCGTCGAGCCCGGCGATGACGGCGGTGTCCCAGGTGCCGCAGCACGACGCCTGGACGCTGCGGCCGAGCTCGACCGACCGGTCGAGCATCTGCGACAGGCACTCGGCCACCAGGGTCCCGGTCAGCCAGGCGGGGCCGATCGGCCCGCGGCTGACCGCGGCGGGGAAGGTCGCGTTATTGATCGTCCCCTCCTCGGCGATCAGGTCGAAGCAGCGCATCAGCCCGCCCGCCGACCAGGGGATGTCGCCGGCGAGGATCGGCAGCAGCGCGAGCATGACGCCGCCGCGCATCCCCGCGTACGTGCAGTTGATCACGCCCGCCTGCGGGTCGGTGCCGGTGAAGTCGAAGGTCAGATGGTCGGTGGCCTTGGTCATCGCGACCGTGATCTTGTGCAGCCCGCGGTCGCCCTCGTGCGACTGGTCCTGGTAGCCGGTGGCGCGCCAGGTGCCGTCCGGCAGGCTCGTCAGCTTGGCCCGCAGCCGGTGCTCGGCGTCGGCCATCATCCGCTTCATCACGGCCTTGACGGTGTCGGCGCCGTACTGCTCGATGACGGCGAGCAGGCGCTCCCGGCCGACGTTGTTGGCGCCGACCTGGGCACGCAGGTCGAGGCCGACGAGCATCGGCACGCGCGAGCGGCGCACGTACAGGTCCGCTATGTCGTTCTGGATCGTGAAGTCCCGGACGACCTTCACCGGCGGGGTCGGCACCGACTCGGAGAAGACGTCCTGCGCGGCGGGCGAGAACGAGCCCAGCCCGACGCCGCCGAGGTCGGGCTCGTGGCAGATTCCGCTGGTCCAGGCGAACAGCTCGCCCTCGTAGAAGATCGGCTGGTAGACGATCACGTCGTTCTGGTGGAGGCCGCCGCCCACCCAGGGGTCGTTGCACAGGAACATGTCGCCCTCGGCGATGCCGGGGTTGGCGGCGCGGTTGGCGAGCGTCCAGTAGACGGCCAGGTCCACGGCGCCGACCAGCATCGTGTTGTAGAGCCCGACCTGCACCTCCTGGCCGAGCTCGTCTCCGATCGCGAAGTCGAAGTCGTTGGCGTCGGTGACGATCGGCGAGCCGGACATCCGCTTCAGCGCCTCGCCCATCTCCTCGGTGACCGACCAGAGGCGGTGCCGGACGACCTCGTAGGTCAGGGGGTCGAGTGCGTCGATCTGCTCCTGGCTCACCGTGTGCAGCGGCAGCGACGCCGGCAGCGAGGCGGCCAGCGCCTCCGGGTCGACGGGCCGGCTGGCGAACTGCTCGGAGCCTGCGACTGGCATGGTCATCGGGCCGCCTCCTCGCGGGTCATGGTCAGGTTGCCGAGGCCGTCCACCGTGCCGGCGGTGCCGGCGGGGACGACGACGGTCGTGGTGGGCACCTCGACGATGGCCGGGCCGGTGATGCGGTGCCCGGCGCCCAGCGCGGCGTAGTCGTAGACGGCGGTGTCGACGTAGCCGCCGGCACCGAGCCGGATCGGGCGGCTGCCCACGCGGGCCGCGGCGGGGTCCGGGCCGTCGGCCGGCGCGACGGCCGGCAGCGCGGGTGAGAACGGCAGCACGCCGACCGCCCGCACGCGGTAGGTGATCGCCTGCATGCCGGCCTCGCGGAAGCCGGAGCCCTCTCCGTACAGTTCCGCGTAGCGGCGCTCGAACCGTGCGGCGACGGCGGCGATCCGCCCCTCGTCGACGGGCCCGTCGTCCACGGGCACGGCGAGCTCGGCGAGCTGCATGGAGTACCGCATGTCGATCTCGCGGTACAGCCGGACGTCGGCGAACCGCACCTTCTGGCGGGCCAGCCCCTCGCGGACCTGGCTCTCCAACTGCGCGAAGTTCTTCTCGACCGCCGCCGGGTCCATCGGGAACGGCGAGGGGTCCGACAGTTCGGCGGCCAGCGCCAGATCGGAGGCCACCAGACCGTAGGCGGAGAAGGCGGAGGCGACCTGTCCGAGCGGCACCACCACCTGGCCGACGCCGAGTTCGGCGGCGTAGCCGGCGCAGTGCGCGGGACCGGCGCCGCCGAAGGCGTAGAGCACGAACTCGCGCGGGTCGTGCCCGGCCTCGACGACGACCTTGCGCAGCAGGTCGCCGGTCTGGGCGTTCTGGATGGCGTGGATCGCGGCGGCGGCGTCCTCCACGGACAGGCCGAGCGGCTCGGCGACACGGGTGCGGATGGCTTCCCGCGCCGCCTCCAGGTCGAGGGCCCGCCTGCCGCCGAGCAGGCCGCGCTCGGTGAGGATGCCGAGCACGAGGTTGGCGTCGGTGTTCGTCGGCTCGGTGCCGCCCTGGCCGTAGCACGCCGGTCCCGGTACCGCCTGGGCGCTGCGCGGGCCGACCTGCAGGTTGCCGCCGGGGTCGATCCACGCGATGGCACCGCCCCCGGAGCCGATGGCGTGCACCTCCAGCGTGGGGACGTTGATCGGGTGGTGATTGATGATCGTCGTGGACGCCCGGGTCGGCTCGCCGTCGACGACCAGCCCGACCAGGAAGGTCGTGCCGCCGACGTCGGTGCTGATGATGTTGCGGTGCCCGAGCTGCCGCCCCAGCGACACCGAGCCGACGATGCCGCCGGTGAGCACCGAGCCGACCGTGCTGATGGCCGCGGCCGGGGCCTCGCGCGCGGCGACGGCGCCGCCGTTGCTCTGCATGACCAGCAGCGGACCGGTGAGGCCGCGCCGGCGCAGCTTGTCCTCCAGGTTGGACAGGTAGTCGCGCAGCCCCGGGCCGACCTGCGTGCTCATGATCGTGGTGGCGTTCCGGGCGAACTCGCGGATGCGCGGGCTGACCTCGGACGACAGCGATACGAACACGTCCGGGTCGAGCTCGTGCACGATCTCGCGGATCCGGCGCTCGTGCGAGGGGTTGCGGAAGGACCACAGCAGCGACACAGCGATCGCGCGGACGCCGTCGTCCAGCAGGGCGCGGACCGCGCGCCGCACGTCCTCCTCGTCGAGCGGGACGACGACCCGCCCGTCCCGGTCGATCCGCTCGTTGACCTCCCAGGCGTGCCGCTTGGGCACGAGGCCCGGAGGCTTGGTCTGGCCCAGGACGTTCTGCAGCTGGTCCGGCGAGCCGCCGAGGTACCGGCCCTCCACGTTCATAATGTAGATCGAGTCGCGGTGCCCCCGCGTGGTGACGAAGCCGACCGTCGGCACGTTGCCCATCACCAGCGCGTTGAGAGACGACGTCGTCCCGTGCGCGATGTGGTGGGTGTCGGCCAGCACGTCCTCGACGGTCGTGCCGAGCTGCTCGGACAGCGATGCGAGCACGTCCAGCACGCCCGCGGAGTAGTCCGGCGGGGTGGACGGCGCCTTGGCCGCGACGATGTCACCGCTCTCGTCGGCGAGGACCGCGTCGGTGAACGTGCCGCCGACGTCGATGCCGATGACGTATGCCATGTGGGGTCGCTCCTCTGCAGATCGGGGCGGAATCGGCGCCCGCGATTTACAATTGCGTTGATTATTCGACACTATCGTCATTCCGTCAAGAGTCCGCAGGTCAGACCTGCCACGGACGGGCGGCGCCGCGCTTCAGCCGGCCGTGCGGGCGGCGGGGAAGCGCTCGGCCAGCCAGCGGAGCATCACCCCGGCCGCCAGCGCGGCACCGCTCGGACCGCCCTCGGCGATGGGGCCGCCGAAATGCGTCCCGGCCACCTCCGCGCGGGTCAGGTCGTCCGCTCCCAGCGCCGCGGCCATCGCGTCGAGATCGGCGGGGAAGCACGCCTGGTCGCCGCTCAGGCCGATGAGCAGCGCGGGCGCCCGGACTCCCGGGGCGCACCGCAGGAACCCGGCGTTGCTCGACAGCCCCGACCAGGTCGACAGCCAGGCGTCCGGCGTGGCCAGCCGCCCGAACCCGACCAGGCCGTAGTCGCTGAGGTCGGGCCGCCGACCGAACAGCGAGCCGTAGGGCCGCGCGTTGGGGTCCAGCGACAGGTCGGTGCCGCGCAGGTCCGCGTCCGTGCGGTAGACGGTCAGGAGGCGCGGCGCCAGCGCGCGCCGCCGGTCGGCAGGGTCGCCGGAGGCGGCGTAGGCGGCTCGCGCGTCCGCGGCCTCGGCCGCCCGTTCGCGGGCGAGCGCGTCCAGCCGCGCGACCCGCTCCCGCTGCGCCCGCCGGTACCGCGCCACGAACTCGGGCGGATACGACGAGGACGCCGGTGCCGGCACGAACCCGTTGGCGGGGTCGTACGGGTCCAGCGCGGGGTCGGCCGACAGCGGATCGTCCTCGTCCGCGACCGACGGGTCGATCAGCCGCATCAGCAGCTGCCCCTGCCCGACGTGCGGGGCCAGGAACACCGCCGCGTCCGGGACGGGCAGTTCCGCCTCGGCCAGCCCGGTCGACCGCCCCGAGGGGCCGCGCGCGATCCGCTCGTCCGGGGCCGCGTTCGCCTGCTCGTGGTAGAAGGCGAACAGCGGCCCCCCGCCGGAGTGCCCGAGGCTGACCGCGGACACCCAGCCCCGCTCGCGGAGGAAGCACTGGCCGGCCGCGAGGTCCAGCAGCGCCTGCTCGTGCAGCAGCGACAGGTCGTTGTTGGGCGAGCGGGTGCCCTGCGTCCACACCGCGTAGCCGCCCGCGAGCAGGTAGGGGACCAGGACGTGGTGGGTCACGTCCTGCCGCGGGTGCGCGAGGCACACGACGGTCGTGGCCCCGGCGACCGTCCGCAGCACCCCGCCGACCTTCGCCCCGTCGGCCGTGGTCAGCTGATGGGTGCTCTCGGTGGTGCCGGGCGGAAACGCGCCCGCGTCGACCCAGCGCCCCGAGCCGAGCCGCGTGCCGCTCATGCCGGCTCGACGCGCAGAGCGTCCTTGTCGTGCTGGGTGATGCGCGCGGCACCGAGCCCGGCGACGCTGGAGTACCAGACCGCGTGCCGGCAGCCGGTCGCCCGGCGGTCGATCACGATCGCGCCCGGTGAGGTGATCCGGTAATAGGGGCCGACGCGGCCGACGGACACCGCCGGGTCCCGGCCGGCCACCTCGACCACCGGCACGTTCTCGGGGACGTCGAGGACGAACAGCGTGGTCATGCCTGCCCCCGCGCGCTCTGCGCCTCCCGCGCCCCTTCGCCGTGGCGCTCCTGCCACCGTGCCGCACGCTCGACGATCAGCTCGGCCTTGCGCTCCAGCAGCGCCGCCATGCTCGGCTCTCCGGGGCCGGACACGACGTCCACCAGCGCGTCGATCGTCAGGGCCGCGTCGAGGTCCTCCTGCGGCGTGACGGGGCGCAGCGCGCGGGTGACCTCGATCATGTAGCCGTTCGGGTCGTGGGTGTAGATGGACTCGATGGTCTCGTGCCGGATCTGCATCTCCACCGGCCACCGGCTCCCGTCCAGCCGCCGCCGGTACTCCAGCAGGTCCTCCTCGCCGTCGACGTGGATCGCGAGGTGGCGGGAGCGCACGAAGTAGTCCGGCACCTCCGCCGCGAACCTGGAGTACGCGTCGCCCTTCGGCCCGCCCCCGAACGGCGCGAGGCCGAAGTAGTAGAAGAACGCGAGCCGGTCGCCGTTGCCGATGTCGAAGAAGAAGTGGATGAAGTCGGGGTGCTTCTCGGGCCCCCAGCCCGCGGCGCAGATGGAGTGGACGACCGGGAAGCCGAGCACGTCGCGGTAGAACGCGACGGTCCCGGCCGGATCGAACGTCGGATAGGCGACGTGGTCGACCCCGCGGGCCTTGTGAGCGAGCCGCTCGGACATGGTGACAACCTCCTGTCTTTACCGGACGCGGTGGCCCGGCTGTGGAACGTCGAGTCGCAGCAGCCGCCCGGCGCCGGGGACGTCGGCCGGCAGGCCGAGCCCGGTGAGCAGGCTGAAGGCTCCCGCGGTCGCCGCCGACAGCACGGGGAGGCCGAACTCCTCCTCCGCGGCGGCGACGAGGTCCAGCGACGGCATCTGCACGCACGCGGAGATGACCAGCGCGTCGGCGCCGCCGAGGTCGAGCGACCGGGCGGCCGCCATGACGCGGTCCCCCGGAATGCAGCCGACCTCGGCGTTGCCGGCCACTTCGAGCGTCCGCCAGTCCGCGACGGTGAAGCCCTCTGCCTCCAGGTAGCCGACCACCTGCTCGGCGAGCGGCCGCAGGTACGGGGTGACCAGCGCGATCCGCTCCGCGCCCAGCGCGCGCAGGCCCTCGACGAGGGCGCCGGCGCTCGACCTGACGATGGCCGCCGACCCGCCGGCCGCCAGCTGCTCGGCCACCGCGGCCTCCGCCCGGCGGTGCTCGCCGGGGCCGGCGGCCGTCAGCGCGACGAGGCAGGCGTAGAGCAGGGCGTCGACGCCGGCGTCGCCCAGTTCCAGCACGCAGCGTTCCCGCTGGGCGTTCATGGCGCGCAGCTGCTCCGGCGACACGGTCTGCATCCGCATCCGGCTGCCGTGGAAGGAGAAGCGGGCCTGCGGGTGCCGGCGCAACAGCTCCGGCAGCTCCGACTCGACCGTCACATTCGAGCTGGGGACCACCAGCCCGATCCGATACGTACGCACGCCCGACCTCCATGTTTGACTAAAACGAAGATAATTCTACACACGCGTCAAATCACGGGCGACGGACGAACACCGCATCTGCCATGCGAGTCCGGCGTGGAGGGTCCTCGGCCGCCCTCAGTCCCGCTGCGCCGACAGCAGCGTCTCCAGGGCCGTGACGTCCTGCTTGAGCAGTTCGACCACGCGGGCCACCCCGGTGCCGGACGCCTCTCGCGGGTCGCCCGCCAGCACCGTCGCCACCGCCATACCCGCCAGCTCCGTCACGACGCGCCGATCGGCCTCGTCGTCACCGGGCTTGTGCCACCAGGCGACCCAGTTGCACAGGCCGATGATGCCGAGCGCCGCGACGCGGGGATCGACCGCGCGCAGCTCGCCGGTTCCGATGCCTTCGGAGATGAGCGCGGTGAACTCGCGCAGCACGTCCCGCCGCGCGGTGTCGTAGGCCTCGGAGATCTCGTCCGGGAGGTCGGCCTCGGACCGGATCAGCAGCCGGAACCGCTCGGGGTGCCGCGCCTGCAGTCGCGCCACCGACGCCGCCATCTCCCGCAGCCGGTCGGCGACGGACAGGTCCTCGCGCATCCGCGTCTGCCGCAGCTCGCTCGCCGGCCCGACGGCGACCTCCTTGACCAGCCGCAGCAGGAGCGCTTCCTTGCTGGGGAAGTAGTGGTAGAGGGCCGGGCGCGTCAGCCCGGTCTCCCGGGCGATGTCCTGAAGGCTCGTCCCCGCGTAACCGCGCGCGGCGAACAACTCGGTCGCCGCGTCGAGGATCTGCCCCTCGACGAGCGAGCGGCGCGTCCCCGCCGCCGGAGCCTCGGCTCGCTTCGCGCGGCGCCCTTTCGATGTGTTCTTCCCCTCTGCGTTCACACGGCGAACCCTAGCGACTCCTTGTCATGACGTTGACGTTCACCACAGACGTTGAATAATCTACGCAGGTGTCAAATGTCACATGCTTCGAAGGAGGCTCGCATGGACGATGGCAAGAGCGCGGCGTTCGACCCCCTGGCGGTCGCCCCGGTCGACGTCCTGCGGCGCGGCCTGGCCGAGCAGCGCGCGTCGGGCTGCCCGGTGTCGCACGTCGCTCCCGGGCTGGGCTTCGTGTCACGGCACGAGTTCGCCCGCAAGGCCCTGCTCGACTCGGACGCGCTGAGCAACGAGGGCAACTTCGTACTGGAGGGTGACGGGGACGGACCGCCGCCGCCGTCCCTGATCACCCAGAGCGATCCCCCTGAGCACACCGCCCTGCGCGACCTGCTGCGCCCCGGCTTCGCCCGCACCCCGATCGCCGAAGCCACGCCGTGGATCACCGAGCGGGTGCACGAGCTGGTCGGCGCGCTGCCCGACGGCGGTCCGGCCGACGTGGTCGGCGACATCGCGCTGCCGCTGACCGCGACGGTCATCGCCCGGCTGGTCGGCGTACCGAACGAGGACGCCGACGAACTGGCCCGGCTCTCCCTGGCCATCACCGCGATGCTGCCCGCGAGCTTCGTCGGCAGCGACGAATGGCGGCGGCTGGAGTCGTACTTCACCGCCGCGGCCGTTCAGCGCCGCGCGGCCGCCGAGCAGCCCGACGACCTGCTGACCCGCCTGGCCGCAGGCCGGATCGACGGGCGCCCGCTCTCGGACCGGGAGGTCGCGTTTCACGCCTGGCAGCTTTTCGTCGCCGGACTCGAAAGCACCGCGTACACGATCGGCTCGACCGTGTACCAGCTGCTCAGCGTCCCGGACCGCTGGAAGGCTCTTCTCGCGGACCGCTCCATGCTGCCCGACGTCCGCGAGGAGGGGCTGCGGCACGGATCGGCCATCCGCTGGGTCTTCCGCACAGTGCGCCGTACGGCCGACCTCGGCGGCGAACCGCTCCAGGCCGGCGACCGCATGATCATCGGCCTGGAGTCGGCGAACTTCGACACGGCGGTGTTCGGCCCGGACGCCGACGAGTTCGACCCGCGGCGCCGCACCGCGCGCCGTCACATGTCCTTTGGCCACGGCATCCACCTGTGCCTCGGCGCCGAACTCGCCCGCCTGGAGATCTCCGCGACGCTGGAGGTCCTCCTGGACCGCCTGCCCGGACTCCGCCTCCTCACCCCCGACGCCCCCTACCAGGAGGTCCAGAGCCCGATGTTCTGCGGCCCCCAGCGCCTGGACGTCACCTGGTGACCGAGCGGACGGCAAGCCACCCTCCGCCGGATGGGCATTAGCGTCTGAGGCCCGCCTGGGGCCACAAACAGCGACCTCCATCCGCGCCTGGTCGGCGCCGACAGGCCTCACCATCCGACCCCCGGGTGGGTGGCGCCTCGGCGGGTGGCGGAGACCTGGCCAAGGCGGTTCGCGCCGCGGTGGTCGACAAGCGGGCCGGTGGCATGGGCCTGACCGTCGGACGCGAGTCCTTTCAACGTCCCCGGCCCCGATTGAACGGCGCCACCACCGTCGCCAACCAGGGCCTGGCCGCCGGGGCCGCCAAGTTCACCGCCTGGAAGGCTGCTGGTACGGCGACGGCGGCATCTACTTCAATTCCACCAGCGGAGGCGACGCCAAGAACGGCGACGCCCCAGGCGCCGACGGGTTCCGCGGGGGCTACGGGCAGGTCTGGTGCTTCCACCCTGTTCGTCAACACCCTCGGCTCCACCACCGACCTGACACCGCCCGGCCGTACCTATGCCATCACCGGGCCCTGGCGCCGCGGCCGCTTTGACCATCCGGATCCGGCAGAGCGGACCGGCCACGGGCCAGACGGCCCCAGGCCGGCGCCCCTGTTCCAGTCGCGCTAGGGGTTGAAGGGATCGCCCTAGCGGGACTGGGCTCGGGGCTGCACTGGCCCGGCAGTTTGCGGCCGCACCGGCCTGCTGCGGTGACCAACGGTGTGCACTAGACGGAAGGCGGTGGACGGTCACGGCGTGCGGGCGTGATGCGCCGCACTTTGTCCAGCTCAGTGCCGGTGGGTGGGACCGCGGCGACTCGTCGTTGTATCATTCTGTGGTGATGTCAGTTCAAACTGATCTATTGAGGACGCTGGCCGACCCGCTGCGCGCCCAGATCGTGTCGCTGCTGGCCGCTGAGGCGCTGTGCAACTGTCACCTCGTGGAGGAGACCGGCGCCAGGCAGACCAACATCTCCAACCATCTGCGGGCGCTGCGTGAAGCCGGACTGGTGGAGACCGAGCCCTGCGGGCGGTTCACCTACTACCGGCTGCGGCCCGAAGCGCTGGAGCAGGTGGCGGGTGAACTCGGCGAGCTGGCGGCCGCCGCCCGCGACGTCCAGACCCACCGGCGAAAGAGGCCGTGCACGTGACCAGCACGCAGGACTCCGGCACCACGACTCGTCCGCGGGAAGCCGGGGTGGTCGCGGGGCTGTCGACCCTCGACCGGTTCCTGCCGGTGTGGATCGTCGCGGCGATGGTGATCGGTCTCGGGCTGGGACGCGCCGTCCCCGGGCTGGACGACGCGCTCGCCAAGGTCGAGGCCGGCGGGATCTCGCTGCCGATCGCCCTGGGCCTGCTGGTGATGATGTACCCGGTGCTGGCCAAGGTCCGTTACGACCGGCTCGACACCGTCACCGGCGACCGCCGCCTGATGCTCGCCTCGCTCGGGCTGAACTGGCTGATCGGCCCGGCGGTGATGTTCGCGCTGGCCTGGACCTTTCTGCCCGACCTGCCCGAGTACCGCACCGGCCTGATCATCGTCGGGCTGGCCCGGTGCATCGCGATGGTCATCATCTGGAACGACCTGGCGTGCGGCGACCGGGAGGCCGCCGCCGTGCTGGTCGCACTCAACTCTGTCTTCCAGGTCATCGCGTTCGGTGCGCTCGGCTGGTTCTATCTGCAGGTCCTGCCCGGTTGGCTGGGGCTGGCGACCGACGAGGCGGACTTCCCGGCCGGCAAGATCGTGGTGAACGTGCTGGTCTTCCTGGGCATCCCGCTGGCGGCCGGATACCTCACCCGCCGCCTCGGCGAACGCGCCCGCGGACGCACGTGGTACGAGGACCGGTTCCTGCCCCGGATCGGCCCGGTCGCGCTGTACGGGCTGCTGTTCACCATCGTCATCCTGTTCGCCCTGCAAGGCGACACCATCACCAACCAGCCGGTCGACGTCGCACGCATCGCCGTCCCGCTGCTGGTCTACTTCGCGCTGATGTGGGGTGGATCCTTCGCCCTCGGCCGCGCCGTCCGGCTGCCCTACCCGCGCACCGCGACGCTGGCGTTCACCGCCGCCGGCAACAACTTCGAGCTGGCCATCGCCGTCGCGATCGGCACCTTCGGCGTCACTTCCGGGCAGGCGCTGTCGGGTGTGGTCGGCCCGCTGATCGAGGTCCCCGTCCTGGTGGGGCTGGTGTACGTGTCGCTGTGGCTGCGTCGCCGGTCCCTGGCCGCCGGGCGGTGACGCGGCGATGACCCGCATCGGCCTGGAGACGTGCGGGGGAGGCCCACGGTGACCGTCACACCCGGCGACGCGCTGCTGGACCGCATCGCCGCGCGGCTGGCCGACCGGTTCCACGGTCTGGTCTCCGCCGAGACCGCCCGCCGTCTGGTCGCCGAGTCCTACCGGCAACTGCGCGGCACCTCCAAAGTCGGCGCCCATCTGGTGGTGCTGGCCGAGCGGTTCGCCGCCGAGCGGCTCACCGCGCTCGCCCAGGCCGAGGGGCGGCTCGGCAAGCCGGTCCCCGAGGTGCTGTTCGTCTGCGACGCCAACGCCGGCCGGTCCCAGATGGCCGCCGCGCTGGCCATGGCGCGCGGGCACGGGCGGCTGCACGCCCGCTCGGCCGGCACCGCACCGGCGGCCGAGCTGGAACTGGCCGTCATGGAGGTCATGGCCGAGATCGCAGTGGACCTGTCGGCGGAGTTCCCCAAACCGCTGACCGACGAACTGGTCGCCGCCGCCGACCTGGTGGTCACGCTGGGCTGCGGCGGCGCCTGCCCGCTCCTGCCCGGCACCCGGTATCTGGACTGGGCCGTCCCCGACCCCGCCCACCAGCCGCCGGCCGAGATCCGCCGCATCCGCGACGAGCTCGACCTGCTCGTCACCGACCTGCTCACCACCCTCGACCAACCCGACCCCGGCCGACCCGGCCTCGACCAATCCAGGCTCGACCAGCGAAGGAACACCGATGCCTGATCAGTCTCGCTCTGCCAAGCCCAGCGTCCTGTTCGTCTGCGTGCACAACGCCGGACGCTCCCAGATGGCCGCCGCCTACCTCACCCACCTGGCCGGCGACCGGGTCGAGGTCCGCTCCGCCGGATCGGAGCCCGCCGACCAGGTCAACCCCGCGGTGGTGGCCGCGATGGCCGAGGAGGGCATCGACGTCTCCGCCGAGACTCCCAAGATCCTCACCGTGGACGCCGTCCAGGCCTCCGACGTGGTCATCACCATGGGCTGCGGCGACACCTGCCCGGTCTTCCCCGGCAAGCGCTACCTGGACTGGACCCTCGACGACCCCGCCGGGCAGGGCGTCGACGCCGTCCGCCCCATCCGCGACGAGATCCGCAAGCGCGTCGAGAACCTCCTCGGCGAGCTCCGGCCGGAGAACTGAAGAGTCGGCGGACGGGCGGTACCGGTGACAGGTTCGAGGGCGTACATGATGATCAGTACGTGCCGACCAGGCGGACAGGGCGCCAGCGATGTCCCAGCGGTCGGGCCGGTAGCCGTCGAGGACCATTCCCAAGCCAGCGGGTCGGCGACGAACACGCCGCCGTAAGCAGCGAGGATGCGGCCAAATTCAGCGTCGGGTTGGAAGGTGGCGACGGAGCCGTAGACGCCGAGCGCGACGATCCACCAGGCGCCTTTGTGCTCGCGGATGCCCTACCAGATCAGTTGGGCGCCGTCGCTCTCGGCGAGCGCGGTCAAGGCGAACAGGACCAGGGACCGGATGCCCGTCGTGATCGGAACCTCAGGCTCGGCCATCTCCTGCCGGGTGCGTCCGGCATCGCCGCCGCAGGCGTCGGGTACGCGGCACGCCGGATGCGGTGGCGGCCACCACATCACCGCCATGGCGGTCTCCTACATCACCTTGCTGACGGCCTTCGACGTCGACAACGGCCCCGGCTGCCGCTCTGGAAACTGCTGCCCCCGATCACCTTCTGGTTCCTGCCCGCCGCGATCGGCCGCTGCTGCTTCGGGCGCTGTCCGAGGAGATGACGGTTCAGCGGCTCGGCCCGGACGGTGAATCGGTGGCCGTGCGGCTGCGGATCGACGTGGACGCGTTCGCCTCGGCCCGTGGCGCTGCAGGGCGCCCCGGTCCGAAATAGGCCAGGGGCCACTCCGCGATCAGCAGCAATGCTGGAGATACGCCTGCAGGTTGGACAGAGCGGAGGCGACGGTCTCCTTATCGGCACGATACAGAACGACCTTGCCTTCCCTGCGGGAGGTGAGGATGCCGCCCTTTTTCAGCTCTGCGAGTTGCTCGGAGGCCCGGGGCTGGCTGATTCCGGCGAGCTGGGACACCTGGTTCACCGACAGCTCCGCGCCCCGGGCGAACAACAGCATGATGCGCTGCCGGGTTGGGCTGGCCAGCGCCTTGAGGAAGTCGTGCACGGCAGGGCTGAGCTCGACCGGCTCTTGCTGTTCGTCGGGCGCTGTCGTGCCGGACGCTGCGCAGGCAGCCATGCAGGCGTCCGGAGCAGCGGGCACGGTCGAGGTTTGCGGCATGGATCCTCCCCTCCAGCGTCATTCAACCACATACCGCTGCTTTGACATATCTCTAATCACGTATATGTTCTCGGGCATGACCACATCAACCGATCCAGTCGTCATCGTCGGAGCCGGGCAGTCCGGCCTGGCCGCAGCGCGTGCCGTGCGTGATGCGGGCATGCGGCCCCTCGTCCTGGAGGCCGGCGATCGCCCCTCAGGTTCCTGGCCGGGCTACTACGACAGCCTCACGTTGTTCTCTCCCGCCCGCTACAGCGCGATGCCCGGCTTCCCCTTCCCCGGCGATCCCGACCGCTATCCGACGCGCGACGAGGTCGCCGACTACCTGGATAGTTACGCCGCCCACCTCGACGTGGAGATCCGTACCGGGACACGAGTCAGCGATGTCGAATCCCGTGGCAGGGGGTTCGTCGTCCAGACCGCCGACGGTCAGGCCATCCCCGCCGCCGGGATCGTCGCCGCCAGCGGCTCCTTCGGCAAGCCGTACCAGCCCGTCCTGCCAGGCCAGGAGGACTACACCGGCGAGATCCTGCACGTCGCGCAGTACCGTCACCCCAAGCGATACGCCGGCCAGAGAGTCGTCGTCGTAGGAGGGGGCAACTCGGGCGTCCAGGTGGCCTACGAACTGGCCGAGGTCGCTTCGGTGACCATCGCGACCCTGCAGCCGATCTCCTTCATGCACCAGCGGATCGGCGGCCACGACCTGCACCACTGGCTCGAGACCAGCGGCTTCGACCTGCTTTCCGGCCCATGGCTCGGGCACCTCGTGCCTGGCCCGCTCGTGCTCGACACCGGTGACTACCGCAACGCCCTGGAATCAGGCCGGTTCGACCGGCAGCCGATGTTCACCGCATTCGACGGCGACGGGGTCGTCTGGCCGGATGGGCGGCGGGAGAAGGTCGACGTGGCCCTGTACGCCACCGGATACCGGCCCGATCTCGGCTACCTGCGCTCACTGGGAGCTCTGGACGACGCAGGGTTGCCCGCACACGTCCACGGGATCTCCGTCACTCACGCCGGGCTGGTCTACCTGGGGCTGGAGTTCCAGCGCTCGTTCTCCTCCAACACCGTGCGCGGAGTGAGCCGCGATGCCGACTACGTCGCCGGTCAGCTCGCCGCCTACATCCACGATGCGGCCGGCGCCATCGGACTCTGACGAAAGGTACGCGGCGCGCTCGTTCGCCTCAGCGACCCGCGTCACCTTCCACGACGACCGTGGGGGAATCTGCATCAGCGTGCCGTGCGGACCCTCACCGCAACCGAGTGGCCACCGCCGCCCACCGCACCTGTCTCGGACCCGAACCGCCCGTTCCACGGGCCACCCATGCAAAGCCACCGCACAACGCAGCGAGGAGATCATGAGCGAGAACGACCAGTCCCAGGAGCCCGCCGAGCAGGCGCCCGAGCCGACGGCCGGGGGCAGCCGCTGCGGGGTCAGCAGCTGCTGCGCCGACACCGAGCAGCCCCCGGACCCGGCGGTCACCGTGATCGGGGCCAAGACCAGCGCCGGGGGCGGCTGTGCTGACAGCGCCGACTCCGGCGATCTGCCGGTGGTGGTCATCGGGGCGGGACCGGTCGGACTGGCCGCTGCCGCTCATCTGGCGGAACGCGGCCTGGACTTCGTGGTCCTGGAGGCCGGCGAGGCCGCCGGGGCGGCGATCTCCGAATGGGGACACGTCCGGCTGTTCTCGCCGTGGCGGTACGACACCGACGCCGCCGCTCGCCGACTTCTGGAGCCCACTGGATGGACGCTGCCCGATCCGGAGGCGCTGCCGACCGGCGCCGAGCTGGTCCGCGACTACCTGGCCCCGCTGGCCAGGGTGCCTGAGCTGGCCGAACGGATCCGCACCGGCACCCGCGTGATCGCCGTCGCCCGGCGCGGCGTGGACGTGACCCGCACCGTCGGCCGCGACGAGCAGCCGCTGCTGGTCCGCACCGTCGGCCCGGACGGCGCCGTCACCGACCTGACCGCCCGCGCCGTCATCGACGCCTCGGGTACCTGGGGCCGCAGCAACCCGCTCGGCCACTCCGGCCTGTCCGCCCCGGGCGAGGACCAGGCCGCCCCTTACCTGACCGGGCCGCTGCCGGATGTGCTGGGCCGCGACCGCGACCGCTTCGCCGGCAAGCACGCCCTGGTCGTCGGCATGGGCCATTCGGCCGCCAACACCCTGCTCGCCCTCGCCGAACTCGCCAAGACCGCGCCGGGCACCCGCATCACCTGGGCCGTCCGATCGGCGTCGGTCGCCCGTTCGTACGGCGGCGGCGACGCCGATGGTCTCCCGGCGCGCGGCGCGCTGGGCACCCGCCTCAAGGCCGCCGTGCAGGGCGGGGAGATCGAGTTGGTCCGGTCCTTCACGATCACCGGTTTCGCCGCACCCGCCGGCGGCCCCGCTACCGGGCCCGTCCAGGTCGCCGGCACCACCCCGGACGGAGAGCGCGTCATCGAGGCCGATGCCGTGGTGGCGGCCACCGGGTTCCGGCCCGACCTGGACATGCTCCGCGAAGTCCGGGTCGAGCTCGACCCGGCCACCGAGGCGCCGGTCCGCCTCGCGCCGGTGATCGACCCCAACTTCCACTCCTGCGGCACCGTCCCCCCGCACGGCGAACGCGACCTCGTCCACCCCGAGACCGGCTTCTACCTGGTCGGGGATGAAGAGCTACGGCCGGGCCCCGACCTTCCTGATGGCCACCGGATACGAGCAGGTCCGCTCCATCGTCGCCGCCCTGGCCGGAGACCGGGCCGCGGCCGACGCCGTCGAACTCGACCTCCCCGAAACCGGCGTCTGCTCCACCAACCTGATCACTGAGGACCAGCTGCCCGGCGCCGCCGCCGACGGCTGCGGCACCTCCTGCGGCACCGAACCCGCCGAGACACCGGCCGCGGTCACCGTGGACGAAGCCGGAGGCGGCTCGTGCTGCGGCGGATCGGCGCCCGAGCCGGTCGCCATCGGCATCGGCGCTCCCGCCGGACTGGGCTTTACGACCGGAAGCGTGCACGGCTATTCCGGCGACGCCGAACGAGGCGACAACTAGCCCCGTGAGCCGCGAATCCTCAGTCCCGGTGTCGGCGGCGGCCCACCCCGCCGTCGACACCGGTGTCGCCGGCGGTGTCGCCTCCCGCGTCCCGTTGCTCGCGCTGTGCGTCACCGAGATCACCAGCTGGGGCGTCCTCTACTACGCTTTCCCGGTCCTGGCCCCGGGGATCAGCCGCGACACCGGCTGGTCCACCAGCGCCATCACCACGGCGTTCTCAGCCGCGCTGATCCTGGCCGCGCTCGGCGGCATCCCGCTCGGCCGCGCGCTGGACCGGCACGGCCCCCGGCTGCCGATGACCGGTGGCTCAGTGCTCGGCGTCCTTGCCGTCATCGGCCTGGCCGCCGCGCCGAACCTGGGCTGGTTCGTGGCCGCGTGGCTGCTGGCCGGGACCGCGATGACCGCCGTGCTCTACCAACCCGCGTTCGCCGCCCTCACCCGCTACTACGCCCCCCACCACCTGGGTGCCCTGACCACCCTCACGCTCGTCGCGGGCCTGGCCAGCACCGTCTTCGCACCCCTCACCAGTGCCCTGGCCACCCAGATGTCCTGGCGGGCCGTCTACCTCGTCCTCGCCGTCGTCCTGGCCGCCGTGACCATCCCCCTGCACTACCTCGCGCTGCGCCGCCCGTGGCCGCCGCCCATCGAGCACGGCACCGCCTCCGCGGACGATGCCGCGGACGATGGCGATGTCGGCCGCGACGACGGCAGTGACCAGGTGGGCGCCGCGGTGCACACGGTGGTGCGCAGTACGCCGTTCCTGCTGCTGACCACGGCGTTGACATTGTCGGCGTTCTCGATGTTCGCCGTGCTGACCAACCTCATTCCGCTGCTCACCGCGCGCGGGGCCTCCAGTGGCATCGCCGCCTGGGCACTCGGCCTCGGCGGCGTCGGGCAGGTCGCCGGTCGGCTGGGCTACCGTGCCCTGGTCCGCCGCAGCAGCGTCCGGACCCGCACCGTGTGCATCCTGGCCGGCTCCGCCGTCACCACCTTCGTGCTGGCCGCGGTGCCCGGCCCCCTTCCGCTGCTCATCGCCATCGCCGTGCTGGCCGGCACCACGCGCGGCATCGCCACCCTGCTGCAGGCCACCGCCGTCTCCGACCGGTGGGGCACCGCCGCCTACGGCTCCCTGTCGGGCGTCATGGCCGCGCCCGTCACCATCGCCGGCGCCATCGCCCCCGCCGCCGGCGCCGCCCTGGCCGCCGGCCTCGGCGGCTACCCCGCCCTGTTCATCGCGCTCGCCGCCGCCGCGGCGCTGGCAGCCCTGGCGGCCATCGGCAGCATCCCCCGCCGCCCTGTCGCCACCCCCGCAACCGGCCCCAGCGCCAAGAGCTTCCAGACGCCCGACAAGAAAGCCACCGAGGACTGCATCACCGGAAATTCCGGATGAACTACGCGACCCGCCAATGATCCACCCGCCCCACACCACCGTCCGCCCGCAGACCACCGTCTGGCCGCAGACCATCGGGCGGCCGCGCATCCTGCAGGCCAACGGCGTCGAACTCGACCTGGACGGCTACCAGGTCCGTGTAGACGGCCAGCAAATCGAGACCGACCACGACCACCCCACCCTCGTCGGCGCCATCCGCGGTCGCGGTTAGATATTCGACCTCGGCGACTGGTAGGTCTGAGCCTTTCCTGATCGCTTACTGGACGTTGTGCTGCGGCCGCGGGGTTTCGCATCGGAAGTTCTCGGCCTTCTCGACGCTGCCGCCAAGATGACGAGCTACCTGCGAGGTAGGGGCAGAGTGGCCGCGTTCATCCCATTGCGGCATTGGTGGCGAGGATCTGGTCGGGAGCGATGCCGTGGCGAAGCCATTTCTCCATCGCGGTCAGAGTGTCGAAGGAGGTTGTGCCGGGGCCGCCGCCGCACTGGAACATTCCAGGCACCATGAAGAGCCGGGCGAAATCGCTCACCGTTCCCGGTCGTGTCTTCCTTGCGACGGCGTCGTAGTAACGGGTGAGGGTCTTGGGGTTCAGGGCCGGGTCGGCCCAGCCCTGGACTTGGGGGCCTTCACCGGCCCCAGCGCCTCCCGGCAGGTGGCGATGACGAGCGCCGGGTCGATTTCGTGGCCGTTCTTGGGCTCGACCACCGCCGTGACCGCTTCGCCCCACTTATCGTCGGGGAGACCGATCACGGCACAGTCGTTGACGCCGGGGAGCGTGTGGATGACCTGTTCGACCTCCCGCGGGAAGACGTTGAAGCCGCCACTGATGATCATGTCCTTCTTGCGGTCGACGATGTAGATGAACCCGTCGGCGTCGCGGTACCCGATATCGCCGGTGCCGTGCCAGCCGCCTGGCCGGCGTGTCTCGGCGGTGGCGGCGATCTGCTCCGGGCCGAGGAAGGTGCAGATGAAGGGCGATTCTGCTTGCCCGTAGACCTGGATCGACTTGGCAAGGCGTTCGCACCGGTTCGATTGCAGCGTCGTGGGCATCGTGAACGAGTTCACCTACCTGGCAGAGATCCCCCGCACTATCCGGCTCAGGACCCGCGGGAGCGGCGCTGCGCCTGGCGGCCACCCTTGTGGCCCGGTCTGCCGAAAGCTCGTCAGTTCCGACCGAGAACTGCACGCGTTAGTGAAACGGCGGCAAATTGGTATGTAGCCCCGGGTTTCGATGAATGGGTCGACGTACAGGAGGTGTAAATGCCGTGGTGCGGACGGAAAGGAACTTCTTCCCGCTGCCCACAGTTGCGTCACGAGGGCGACACGTGGAATCCGCGGCACGATACCTGGTACTTCTACCTGGAGCTCGACGCCGGTCCGGGTGGCAAGCGCCGTCGGATCCGCCGTGGCGGGTTCACTACTCAAAAAGGGCGCTGAGAACGCTCTGGAGGATGCGCGGTGCCGGGCATTGCGCGGCTTGGACCCGGGCGTGCGGTACACGGTCGGGCAATATCTTGACGAGTGGCTGGCCGGTCACGGCTGCCTGCGCCGCAGAACCCGCAAATCCTATGGCGAGCATATCGAGTACTACCTCAAACCCCATCTGGGCCACATTGAACCGGATCGGCTACGTGTTTCACATGTGAATGAGATGTTCGCTGCGATCGAGGCCGACAACGAGCGCATCTTGTGGGTGGCCGGGGAACGTCGGCGATTGCTTGGGGTGGCCCGGCAGGCATGGCGATCCGGGGACAGGATCGCGCACCGAGCCGCCCGTGCCGAGCTGGCCGGGCTTCCGCCGCACCGCCGGACGATCGGAGCGGCGACCTGCTGTCTTCGCCAGGACAGCCGGAAGGACCGCAGGACGTCAACCCGAGCACGGAGAAGAGGCTCGGCGGCGTTGAGGAGAGCCGTCCCGGTGCGAACCACCGTTCGGGGGGGACGAGCAGCTTTGAGCACCGGGCACGGGCTGTTGCCTCATTCCCGGTGCGGGAGGTCCCACAGATGGAGAGCGGTCTGATCCTTGGAGACCGTGCACCAGGCGTCTTTTCCTGCCGACAGGGGAGGCCCCGAGACAGGGAAGGGGTAGACGACTGATCCTCGCAGGGCCATTGTGTGTGGGTCGACGAGCCAGTGGCGGGGGACCTTCGCGTAGTACTCGGTGCCGACCACGGCGATGTCGTCGTACGGGAACGCCGCTTCGAAGTCCCAGCGAGCGCGGTCGTCTCCCGAAGGAGGGGGTACGGCATCCCCGGCGTTCAGTCGCCGCAGTTCCGTGCCGTCCTCCGCCTGGTGGAGATAGAGGGCCCACTGCCCCGTATCCGTCGTCAGGAAGTGCTCCCCGGACGGACTCACCGCGAGAAAGACCTCCTCGACGAATCGCTGGACGGTGAGCTGCGTACCGTCCCAGCGTCCCCACAGCACGGGTGAACTCTCCTCGCCCTCCGCGATGGACAGCCCCATGTACGCCGGATCGGGGTGAGGAAAGTGGAAGGAGCCCGATCCCACGGTCATCGTCGCGACCCGGGCCAGCAGCGAGCCGTCGGCGGCGTCGAGGATCAGCCATTCCTCCTCGGTGTCGTGCCCCATGTGGCTGCGGACGTGAGCCCACAGGACCTTGCCGTCGGAGGAGAAGGCCGCCGAGCCGCTGTCGGCGTGGCCGTGGTGGTAATCGTCGGCGTACTCGGAGAACGAGGCATGGGCCGTCGTGCACACGGCGGCGGACCAGCAACCGTGGCGGATCTCCCACAGCACGGCGCCGGTCGAATCCACGGCCCGCAAGGCGTGCACGCCGGCGAACACGGCGACATCACCGGCGGGAGAGACCGCCACTGAGCCGTACCGGCGAGGCCACGGCGCGGGAAAACGGGCCTCCGCCCCCGCCCCCTCCAGGTCGCGGACGGCCAGTTCGGTGTCCCCGCGCTGCACCAGCAGCCTGCGCCCCGGCCAGTGCAGTACCCGTGGGCCGTCCGCCGAACCGGGGTCGAGCGGAGCGGCGGCGGTGGCCAGGAGACGGGCGGCGAACCGGGCGGCTCCCTCACGGGTGGCATTGGGCGTCACAGCCGCATGCTTTCACACCCGCCGGACGGTGCATCCGGCCTGGAATCGCCCACACCGGCTGCGGATGGCCGTCCATCGCGGGGACTGCGTCCGCGACGAGCACAGGGTGATCAGCCCCGCCCTGAACCTGCGGTCCCGGCTCCTCAACGCCCCCGTCCTGAAAGGTGAGGTGCCCCGGCTTCCGTGATGGGAGGCAAGCCAGGAGGAGCTCCTGTCGCTCGTACGGCCGGACACAGTACTGCGCTGGCACCGGGACCTGATCGGGGGCGGGCACGCCGCCCGATCCGAACCCAAGCGGCCGGGCCGGCCACCGACCGTCCGCTCCATACGGTTGCTGGTACTGCGACTGGTGCGAGAGAACCCGAGCTGGGGTTATCGGCGGGTGCACGGCGAGTCGCTGGTGCTCGGCATCAACGTGGCGCCTTCCACGGTCTGGGAGATCCTCAAGGAGGCCGGCATCGATCCGGCACCTGAGCGTTCGGTCACCACCTGGGCCGGGTTCTGGGCGCCACCGCCCACCCGACCGCAGCGTGAGTGACCCGGGCGGCGCGGAACTTGGTCATGGACCTGGAGGACGCCGGCTGCCGGGCACGGTTCCTGATCCGCGACCGGGACGGCAAGTCCCCGACCTGTTCGACGCTGTCCTGGTCGATGCCGGAATCCAGACGGTGCTGAGCGGGGTGCGGATACCGAGGGTGAACGCGGTGATGGAGCGGTGGGTGCAGACCTGCCGCCGTGGACTCCTGGACCGCATGTTGATCTGGAACCAGCGGCACGCATCGGCCTCACCAGGGCATCGCCAACGCCCGCCCGTTGAGGACGCTGCCTCCACCGATCATCGAACCAGACCAGATCGCCCACCTGAACATCCGGGTCGGTCGCCGGCGGCATGGAGGCCGCCTGGCTCACGGTCTTCATCTCCTCCGTCACGGTCCTGTTCGCTCTCCAGCCGGAAGTAGCCCGACCGAGTCGCACGCGCTCAAGGTCGGCCCGCCGTGACTCCCGGTTATCTCCGGCCGTTGAGGGTGTTCAGGAAACGCTCCTCGAAGGTTGCTCTGTCGGCGGCGACGCCGTAGGTCATCGACCGCCCCTTCGGGGAGAGGAAAGTGCGTCCGGCCGCCGGGCCGTCGGTCACGACATCGACACGTCCGGTGGTGGACTTGACGATCTCAGGGTGGACGGTGGTCATCGCGGCCAACGGATCCCACCAGAACAACAGGCCGGCCGAGATCAGCGGCTCAATGTCCGGGTGCGTGTAGGCCTTGAAGACGATGTCGGCCGCCGGCGTATGGTGATCTGCGCGGAGCCGGTCGAGGAACTCCTGGGTAATGGGCACGTCGTCGGTGGCGTTGAGCGGCATCAGGTGCACCGGCTGGGGATTGTGCCTGATGACGGTTTGCGAAGCGGCGGGGTCGATCCAGTAGTTGAACTCCTGCGTGCCGTCGAACTCCGGCGGGGTGCCACAGCAGAGGTTTCCCGGCACGCCGATGGCGCCGCCCATCGACGTGATCCGCCCCGCTGCTTCAGGCAGCGCGGCCGCCACATTGCTCAGCGGCCCGGTGACGACAATCCGGGCCCCCGGCTCTTCTTTCAGCACGCGCCGGATCAGTTGCGGAGCGCGCACCCGCGAGGGCGTTTCCGTCGCGTCGCATCCCGGGGTCACTGACGTGACCACCCTGTCGACGGTTTGCAGGATCTCCTCAGGAAACGTGTTGGGGGCGGAGTTCGAGCCGTCGGCCACCCGGACGCCGTGCAGCCCGAGCCGTTCGACCACGCAGCGGGCGTTGCGGATCGCCCGCCCAGGCAGCCCTCCGCCGTTGTTGACAACTGTGACGGCGCGCAAGTCGATTCTGCCCAGCCGGTGTTCCTCGGCGAGGTAGGCCAGCGCGGCCACGTCGTCGTAGTCCATATCGGTATCGAAGATGATCACGGGCGGCCTCGGGCCCTGCGCATGCGCGCTCACCGGGAGCAGCAGCGGTAAGGCGAGGAGCACGGCGCCCAGCATTCGCCTCACAAGTCTCTCCCTGTCAATGATGTGATTTCCCATAGAGCCGCCACGGGGGCGCATCAAGCTGTGACCAGCAAGATAAGGGCGGAGCCGACTCACGTCATGTCCTACCGGGAGAGCCAGTGCTCAGCCATAATTGTGTCTCCTCGCTGCTTCTCGAAGTGATCAAGTGTGTACCATCGGCTTGTTTCACTTCGGCTTCATGCCTGGTAGAAGAACCTGAGTTCGCGATGGGTGCGGCACTCCCGGTGTGGGCCGGGCGGCTCACCGCACGCGGAGCCGATCGAGGGCGGCCTCGTCCCAGCGCATGCCGTGTCCCGGCCGGCCCGGCAGGCTGATGCGTTCTCACATGGCGAGATGACCAGCGGTGATCGGCGGCGGGTTCCAAGTCTGGTTCAGCAGGGCGTTCGACATGGCGACGGTCATCACGGTCGGGCTGTGGCAGTGGGCTCGGCGGGCGCTGCGCTCCTGGTCTACTTGGACCAGTACCGCTCGCCGGCGGGGGCGGTGGCCATCTGGGGCGTGCAGCTCCTGCTCATCGCCGTCGGTGCCGTGCTGCTGCTGCGCAAAGCGGGCGGTGACCGCGCCGTCGGGATGTTGGTCTCGGTCGACCTGCTCACGGGGCTGGCGATGTCGGTCAATTGCCCCGGCGAGCTGATGCTGCGGATCAATTGGACGTGGGCCACGGTCGGCCTGATCGGTGTGCTCCTGCTGCTCTACCGGCCGATGAGCACGTTCGTCTTGTTCCAGGCGGTGAACGGGGGGATCGTGATGCCCATGTGTCTCCCCGAACCGCACCCTTCAGGCCATAGAAAGCCTCGTTGTCCGGTTCAAAATCCCTGAGATCACCTCACTAGAGCTATTTCCGAGGAGCCTCGGCTGCTTCCGTGCGCAAGTCTCTCCCAGCCCCGATCGAGACAAGCGTGATCATCGAGCACCGCAAGGAGTCGAACGTCGCCCTGGAGCACGAGATCCGAGCGCTGCGAAATCGGCTGTTGCGATGATTGCGATCCGGCAGCCCCGACCGGCTGGACCTCGGCGTGCAACTGGTCGCCTTCCGCATCCTGCAGGAGGCCCTGACCAACACCCTCAAGCACGCCGCCCCGCGCACCACCGTCGACCTGAGCCTGGCGGCCGACTCCTGCCAGGTCCACATCGTCGTGCACGACAGCGGCCCGACCGACGACGAACCCGCGCCGGCGGCCAACCGGCCTGAGCGCCGTTCTAACAGTCGCCTCAGGTTCGCTCAGTATGAAGAAGGCATCGCCGGGCGACGCAGGTCTCGGCCTCGCCGGCATGGCCGAACGCGCCGCGCTCTACGGCGGCACGGTCAGCGCCGGCCCCGCAGTGGACGAACGGCTGGACCGTCTACTCGACCCTGAGCCTTTTCATCCTCGGGTGGCTTCGTAGTTCTGTAGGACGGCGATGGCCTTGACGAGGTGGCCGGCCTTGCCGGGGCTGCAGCGGAGCCTGCGGAGGAGCCGCCATTCTTGAGCTGGGCGTTTGTGCGTTCGCCGGGGCCGCGGAGCCTGGCGTGCGAGCGGTTGGCCTGCTTCTGGGACTCGGGCTTGTCGCGTCCCTTGTACGGGGTGAAGACGACGCAGGCCTCGGCGCCTTGATAACCCTTGTCGGCCGGCGTGATGATCCCGGTCTTGTCCAGCTCGCGCAGGATGCCCCACACGCGGGCGGCGGTCAGGTCGTGCGTCCGGCCGGGCAGCGCCCCGGACGTCCACAGGATCGCCCCGTCAGGGCCGGCGATGACCTGCACGTTCATTCCATGGCAGCGGTGCTTGGCCGAGTAGTACGGCCGGTCGGCCCGCACCCGGTCGCACGCGATGAGCGTGCCGTCCAGCACCAGCAGGGCCTGCTGCCCGGGGTTGAGCAACCGCCAGGTCGACCCGATCGCCTTGCGGTGCCGCCGGATCACTCCTGCCAGGTAGTTCAGCGTTGGACGCGACACATCGACGGCGGCGCGATAGAACACCATGCGGAGCCCCTGGTTCGGACGTGGTGGTTGTGGTGATCAACTCGTCTACCAGGGGTTTCTTCACGTCGCCCGCCGAACGCCCCCATCGCGATCATGCCGTGATCGGTGCCCGCCCAGACGGATGAAAAGGGGTCAGTGAATCCCCGCTCGCGCATGTCACATTCGCGTGGGCCGCGGCGGGGGCAGTGCGATGATCTGTGCGGCCGCGGGGTCCGGAAGGTCGGTCGCGTGGCGGTCCTCGGCCAGCTGGACCAGGCGGGCGGAGGTGTCGGCGAACAGCAGCAGCTGGCGGGCGGTGGATGAGCTGAACGCCTCCGCGCCCGGCCGTCCGAGGACGGCGAGCACACCGCGCGTGGCCTCCCCGGTGTCCAGCGGCAGGATCAGGATCGGGCCGGCCGGCAGGCCGCTGAGCGTCTGGTCGGCGACGATCCGCGCGGACAGCGCCCGGCGGGAACTGAACGCGCGGCCGAGCATCGACCGGCCGCGTCGCACTGTCAGCCCGCGTATCCGGTCGCTGCCTGCACCGACGGCGACATCGATCCGCAAGGTGTGGGCTTCTTTGGTGGGCAGGGCGATGAACGCCAGCGGAACGCCCGCCATGGCGCGGGCCCGCTCGGCCACGAGCGTCAGGAGCCTGGGCAGGGCGACCCCGTCCAGAACTGCCGCCATGAGGCCGAACGACGCGGCCAGCCGCCGTCCGTCGGCCGCGCCCCGGGACATGTTCGGCGGCCCCCAGACGGTCGCCGGCAGATCGTCGCCTGTCACGTCGTCATCTCGCTCTTCTCGGCCGCCCGGTCGGCGGCCTGCAGCGCGACATGCGGGCGCTCGCGCAAGGACGGGGTGGAGGAGACGTCGAGTTCGCCGCTGACGATGTGGTCGGCGCGCCGTTCAAGGGTCAGGCCGGCGGCCCCGGGAAGGCGGCCGACCGTCTGGACGGGATGGTGTTGCGGCGTCATAGCGCCGGACCTGTCTGGCCCTAAGAGGGGCCTGCGATTCGAGAAACCAGGGGACGCGGGCTTGGCCGCCCGCATCGAGAAATCCCTCGTCGCCACGAGTTTACGCCCTTGGCATGCCATCGCGGTGCTATCCACAAGCCGTCGCGGCGCCGGTGAGTTTTGCCGGTCACTGGTAAGCCTACAAATCCAGATGTGCACATTCCGTGACGTACACTCGTGATGTCGAGGGCATTTCGCGCGCGGGCCGCCATGCCGGCGCCGTCCCCGGCGGTATACGAACCGGTCTCGTTCTGACCGAGAATGGGGCCCTTCCATGGCCCGCGAAACCACGCAGCTCGACCTGGCGCCCGCCACACCCTCGTCGGCCGAGAGCGCGATGCCGCCGGCGCCACGCCTGCGGCTGGCCCCTGGCCGCGCGGGACGCGGAGTCATGGACGGCGGCTGGTGGCCTCGATCCCGGAACACCACCGCCGAACTCACCGAACTGGTGGCCGCCCTGACCGAGCCGGGGAACACGGTCACCCGCGTGAACATCGACTTCGACGACTGGGACGCCATCCCGCTCCGCATCATCGTCCGGGGGCGCGAGGTCAGGGTGGGCTGGCTGGTGCCGCGATGCCGCAGGAGATCCTGGCCTCCTGCGACATCTCCACCCGCCGCGGTTGAGCCGCCCGTGAAACCGACGATCTCGCCGGTGACCGGAGGTGGGTCGCGTCAAAGCCCTGCCTCACCGTATGCCCGATTGGACAATCGGGCATACGGCGAATAAACCGGGCAAACCGTACCTGGTCTCGTGGGGCCCGGCCGTGTGGCCTGTGCCAGGCCATGCCACTTCTTGATCGGAGAGCCCAGTGACCGCGCCCACATACCACAACGCCGAAAACGACGCGGGATCGGTGCTGCGCACAGCCCGATGGCAGTTGCCGGGCGGGCACGCCGCGACCGGCCAGGTCCGCCGGAAGGTCCACGACGCCTTGCGCCGGTGGGGACTGGGGCCGGCCGCCGGTGATCTCACCGATCATCTGACGGCACTCGTCCACGAATTCCTCACCCGTGCCGCCACCCGTGCGCGCGGTCCGATCGATCTGCGGTTGGAGTTCCGAGCGTCCGCCCGCCTCTTGCTGAGTGAGATCCACAGTCTGTCCTCTGGCCCGGCCGAGCGCGGGCACCAGGGGTGCGACGACACGGGCGGCTCCGGCGTGGTCGCCCTCACCTACGGACAGCGCGGCAGCCGCAATGGCATCCGGTACATCCACTCCTTCACTTGGTGGCGGCCGGACTCGGTCCCGGCCGCCCGGTGATCCGGGGCCTGGCGCCCGATCCGGGGGGATGAGCATGACCGGGGACGTCGACGATCGGCCGGGCGCGCCACTCGTGGTCGTCTGGTGGAGGCGATGAACTCCGGAGTTCTCGCCACGGACGAGTCCGGCCGGATCACCGCGTGCGACCCCTGGGCGCAGCAACTTCTCGGCTACACCCGCGACAAGGTTCTGGGAAAGCGGATGCACCTACTTCTGCGCCGGGACACCGCCGGGCATGTCCCACCGGAGCGGGACAGCCGCCTCCTGCGTGCGCTCCGCACCGGTGTCTCCGCCCACGGGGACGGCGAGAGATTCGCCCATCGCGACGGGCGGCTGGTGATGTGCTCCTGGTCGGCCGCGCCCATCTACACCGGCGACCAGGCCGGGACCGGATCCGCGACGGGGGCGGTGGCCGCGCTGACGCTGGGCTATTCCCGCCCTGGACGCGGCTACGGGCCGGACGACAAGCTCGCCGTCGAGGACGTCGCGCGCCGGACTGGGCTGGTCCTGGCCAACGCCCGCCTGTATGCCGAGCAGCGCAAACACGGCCGAGGCGATGCAACGCAACCTGCTCACCCCTCTGCCGCAGCCCGGTGCTCTGCGACTGGAGGCCAGGTACGTCCCCGCGACCCAGGCCAGCCGGGTCGGCGGCGACTGGTACGACGCCTTCGCGTTGCCCGATGGCGCCATGGGGCTGGTCATCGGGGACATCGTGGGCCACGACCTGCACGCGGCGGCCCGCATGGCCGAGGTCCGCAACATGCTGAGAGCCCTGGCCCGGGACATGGCCGGACCGCCGAGCGGCGTGCCGGCACGCCTCGACAGCGTCATGGCCGCCGTCAGCGACGCCGAATTCGCCACCGCCGTGTTCGGCCGCGTCGAAGGAAGCCCGGCCGGGCCATGGCATTTGCGCTGGTGCAACGCCGGTCATCCCCCGCCCCTGCTGATCACCGGCGACGGCGGCACGCATTTCCCGGACGAGCACCGACCGCTCCTCGGCGAGCCTGATCTCACCGGGACACGCCTCGATGGCTCCCACCTGGCCCAGCTCCCCCTGCCTGACCTGTGCGACAAGCTCCTGGAGCGCGTGGAGCCCGGCTGCGAGGACGACGTGGCGCTCCTCGCCCTCCGCACCCCCAGCTGACCAGTGCCGGCGCGCCCCGCCCTCGGAACCCCCGAGAGGCCTCCTATCCTCGACGGGAATTGATGCTGGCTGAGAGTGTCCATCCGGAAACCGAAATCATCGCCGGAAGCGGAGATCCCGCCCCTTCACTGGACGCGGAATGTGGGTGCTGGCCCCGGCCGAAGTGAAGTAAAGGTACAGGGAAGGCAATCAAAGTTTACTTCAGATACCGGTAATATCGGACGCTTCGAGGGTAAGGTAAAGGTATCCGGTAAACAATGACATACCCCTTCTTGGGGTGATCCGCTTTACCGGCTCACCACGAACAAGGGGCACTGCTCACGTCGATAACCCCGCGCATCTGCGGGGGGCACCACTGATCCATCGGGTCGGTCCGTCCTGATCAACAACCCGCCCTGGGGTCTCCATCCGAGGCTCCCGGGGAAAGGGGCACAGATTCATGCGAATCGCCGCTGAACGAAGAACGACCATGAGCCTCTCTGCGTACTCGACTCCCCGGCTGACCCTGCGGCCGTCCGCGCCTGCCGACCGCACCGGCCCGGGCCGCACGCCACTGGACGGCGGCTGGTGGCCCCGTTCGGCTGATCCGGTCGCCGAACTGCCCGGGCTCGTTCTGGCCTTGCAGGCCCACGGCCCGCCGGACGGGCATCGGCCCATCGCCCACATCATGCTGCGGGCGGCCGACTGGGACACCCACCCCCGCCGACTCCGCGTCGAGGGCCCGAACGACACAAGGGAGGTTCGGCTCAGCTGGTTCCACAACCCCGCCGCCGGGCTGCTCACCGCGATCTACGCCGACGGCCACCGCATCGACCTGCTCACCGTCCCGGCCCCCACCGGCCGCACGGCGGCTCGGGCGGCCCTGGAACTGGCGGCCCACCCCGCCAACCATCTGTCCGCCCCCGACCTGCTGGCCGCCCTGGCCGTACCCGCAGACCCGCATGATCCGGCCTGGACCGGATCGGCGGCCCGAAGCGTCTGGGAGTCCGAAGGCGGACGACCGTGTGAACATCCGGCAGCACGCTGAACCGCACGGCGCCCGGCGACGCCCCTGTGGCGGATCGTGGACGGGCGGACGGCTGGCGGTCCAGGGCCGTCCGGCTCGGGGAGGAGCGGGCGGCCCCGGATCAGCAGGCGCGATCACCAGCAGTGACCGGCCGCGACCCCAGCCAAGCCCGGCGACCCGTCTGCTGCCACAGGCGATTTGGCGCACACTCCATCACTTGCGCTGCTAACCGTTGCCGCGATGGAACTCGGCCGGAGGTGGAACGGTTTTTTTCACGCTCCGGCCCCGATATTCCTGACGTCGCAGTCCCTCGCCAAGCAAATATTCCCCACCTTTCTTTCATATTGAAGATTGTTCAGGTAAGATCCGAGTATCCGGCGAACATTCCCGATGAAAACCCACTCGCCGCACAGATCGAAACTTCAAGGAAGGCGCCGGCCATGCGGAACACCGGCGGACAAGGCACGACGATCAGCCTGCCATCACCCCACCCTCCACTCCACGGCTGCGGCTGCGGCTGCTGCGCCCCGCGTCCCCGCCGGCTGCGCATCCGCGGCCCGGCCGGCGCCCGGGTGGTGCGGCCGACCTGGTTCGACTCCCTTCCATCCGGGCTGCTCACGGCGATCCACGCCGACGGCCGGCGCGTCAGTCTCTTCACCGTCCCGGTCTCCGTGGCGACCGGCGGGGAGAGCCCTCGCGAGACGTCGAGCCCGGCCAATCGGCCCATCATCAGACCGTCCGGGTACAGCGCTCCCGCCTACCTGTGATCGGAGATCACCGTGACCACATTCACCGCCGCCGCGTCCACCGCCGCGGAACTCGTCCGAGTTCCCGACGAAGTGAGGATGCCCGCTCACCGGCGTCCCGGCCACACCATCGTCGCGTTGACGGGCACCTTGGACGGAGCCGCCGCTCCGGCGCTGCGCGAGCACCTGATCGCCGTGTTGCGGCACAGCGGCCGTCTGCTGATCTTCGACCTGAGGGAGGTGGCGTCCGCCGACGCGGCGGGGCTGGCCGTGCTGATCGGTATCCAACGGCGCGCCGCCGGACTCGGCATCATCCTCCGAGTCGCCGCCCCATGCCCGCAGGTTGCCGCGCTGCTCCGCGTCACCGGGCTGGACCGCGCCCTCATCGTCCATCCGACCGCGGACGTCCATGCTGAAGTCGCCGCATGATCCCAATGGCCGCGCCTATCCCGCGGCGTGGACGCTGTCGACGGTGTCCTCGTACAGGCAGAACTCCGGACAGTCCAGGCGGAACAGGTGTGAGGCGACCCCGCTCGGTGCCAGTGCGGCACGGCCGATGCCCACGTCGAGACGACCGTTGAGGAGTTCGACCAGGAACGCCGCCCCCGCCGGCGTCAGGGTGACATGGTGCGTGGCGCGCTCAAGCAGACGCACGCCCATCTCCCGCTCCAGCCGCTGTACCTGCCGGCCCACCTTGCGCGCGGTATCGACATCGCAGCGTGCCTCTAGAGAGGTTCACTGATCCAGCGCCAGGCACCCCCCTCGTGCCGTGCGCGGACGAGTTGCGCGCCGCTGGAGTCGGCGAGCTCTGCGACCGCGCGGATCAGCAGACGATGGAAGTCATCGGGCGGGTGGGCGCCGGACGAGCCTTTCAGGAGGGTCACACTGACCTTGGCGTCGTCGCGAAGCTGGGCGGTCAGCCGTCCGGTGTCATCCAGCCTCAGCATCACGATCGCATCAGCGCGGACCATGTCACGGCCCCCGCCGGCCTCGACCCAGACCTCGGCCACAGTCCCGCTCATGGGCCTCATCTCCTCGGCTCCGACTGCCCGCAGGGCCTTCACCACTCAACATAGAGGGTTCGGCATCACGTCGGCCCGACGAGAGTGACCACCTAACGCGGGTGGGTGTGCCCGGCCGTGCCGGGACGCGTCTGCAAGGGCCAGGCCGCCAAGCCCTCGGCGACACCTGGACGAGGCTGCGGGTCTGACTGCGGCTGGGGGGCGTACTCCGACAATTGGCCCAACCGGCACGGCCGAGCGCACTATCAGGAGTCCGATCATCCAGTCGTCGGCGGTATGGAGCCGGGATCGACGTGGAGATGGTGTTGTGTCCATCGGCGCGAGGTCTGACGCCGACGAGGGACGGTCACAGCTGTGACCTGGCGAGGTGGTCGGCGGTGCCGCTCCGCCATTCGATGAGGAAGAGGCTGGCGTCGTCGCTGGTGATCCCGCCTCTCTCCCGCTTGAGCGTGTGGGAGAGGCTCCGGACCATCTGCTGCACGGTCGCGGCGGTGGGCCCGACGCGTTCGATGGCGGCTATCAGGCGGTCCTCGCCGAACTGCTCCCCACCGGTGGTGTGTTCTCGATGAGGCCGTCGGCGTAGGCCAGGATCCGGTCGCCGGGGCGCAGCCGCCGGGTGTTGATCAGGGGGGCGAGCCGCCGACGCCGACGGGCAGCGTTCCGGAACCTTCCAAGGCGCGCAGGACGTGGTGGCCCCGGATGAGCAAGGGCGCCGGATGGCCGGCGTCGGCGCGCCTGGCGTGCCGGTAGGCGCCCACGGCGACGGTGGCCAGCACGGCGGCGTTCAGGCCGTGGCCCATAGCGTCGATCACGGCCAGGTGCAGGATGTCGTCGTTGAGGGCGTAGTCCAGGCTGTCCCCGGCGACGTCCTAGGCGGGTTCGAGGATCCCGGCGATGGCGACCTGCGGCGTCGTCATGGTGAGCGGTGGCAGCAGTGACCACTGGATCTCCGCGGACACGCTCATCGGTTCACGCCGCCGGGCCTGGAAGAACTGGTCGGTGTAGCCGTTCTTGGTGACCAGCATGTCGGCGACCAGGCCGGCCAGCCGCCGCAGCAGTCGGCGGTCGTCGTCGATGACGCCCAGAGTGAGCGCCATCACGCGATCTCGTCACTGCTGTCCCGGCCCGGGAGGGACACCAGCGTGAGCTGCGCGTAGTCCTGCAGCAGGATCGAGACGTCCCGGCCTCCGATCGCGTGCACCTCCCCGGCGACCAGTGGTGCGATGAGCTGCGGCGGCATCTCGTGCGCCCGGTCCAGCAACTGACCCAGCAGCCGGATCGGCAAGGATCGGGTAAGCCCAGCGTCGCGATCCGGCATGGGTGGCCGTCCGGCGGGCTCGGTACTCCAGGTCGGGCGCAAGGGCCCGACGACGGTATGGAGATGGCGCAGGCCCTCGGACGAACGGACCATGCCCGGCCTGCGTGCGGTGGCCGTGCTGCCGAACCGGGTGCGGATCTCGACGTCCGCCCTAGGCCCCCGCTCCACCCTGGAGGCTCTCCAGGCACCTGACTCCGGCCGAAGAGGAATCCACGGCCCCGCCAGACCAGCCGTCGTCGTCCCCATCGATTTCAGGTTGCGCAGTCCATGGCCGGGTAGAGGCGGCGGCTCCCGGAGCGGCTGCGCTGGGACATCGGTGCCATCGAGATGAGCACACGACTCCCCGGGACCTGTCTATACAGAGTCTCGAGGGATGATGATGCGGTACGCGGCCTTCAGCGGGGTGTCCTGGTCGGCCATGTCGCGGGCGCGCTGCGCCAGGCGCAGCTGGTAGCGGGAGTAGCGGCGGTGACCGCCGGCAGAGCGTGGCGGCCCGATCAGCCGGGCGGTGTCCAGGCTGCGCAGGAACGCGGGGGTGACGCCCAGCATCTCCGCGGCGCGGCCCATGCTGTAAGCCGGGTAGTCCTCGTCGTCGAACCTGTCTTCAAGCCCGCCGGAGTCGTCCGGGGTCGTTGCCTGCGCGCGGTGCTGGTCCGGCTGGTCGCCGGCTGGGATGTCTTCACTAAACCTTCCGTACTGCCTTCGGTCGGCAGGACGACGACAGGGGCTCCGGCGCCAGACTGCGGCGCCGGAGCCCAGAGGTACAACACCATCTACCGGCTCTGACGAGCTGGTCCTCCGCGTCCGCCACTCGAACGAGAGCGGGGCCGCGGGGATCGCGTATGCGTGACCGTAGACCACCGTCCAATCTGTGGAGCTGCGGTACCCGCGCGGCGTGACTGGAGCCTGCTGCGGGCGATCCCGATGGCGTCGGCCCCTCCTTTCCTCGACATCACTACCTGTACCGCGTGTTTCCTTGCGTACTGCGTCGTGCCGTGTTTCGTTGCGCCCAGCGATTCGCTGGCCGCCCGGCTGCCGGAGCCCCTTTCACCGCGTTGGCCCCGGCACGCCCGGCCTGTGTCATCCATACCTGACGGCAGTTCGTCCTCTGCCGCCTCTCTTGGACTCGTCTCTCTTCGATGAGAGGAACATTACCTGACGCTCCCTCGAAAATCTACTTCGGTCACTACAGAGTTTCGTAGATCACATTGCTTGGTTGTCTTCATCGATCAAGAGTGCTCCGGCTGCGTGCAGGTAGGCAGTCCCGGCATATGGAGGCGAGGCGGAGATGACGCAGATGGCCGCTCCTCGGGAAGACGATCCAGCGGGTCGGACTCGGGTCCCAGGTGCTGACGTCGCTCGACCCGTTCGTCCAGACGTTCGAGCGCCAGTTCGACCCCGGTTCGACCTGCCGGACGTCGACCCCGGTTCGATCGAGGTCACCGTGGACCGCGGCGTGCTCACGATCACCGCGCGGCGCGAGGAGGAGTTCGGCGAGGACGAGCGCGTCCTTGTCCGTGAACTGACGATGGGGGGCCTTCACTCGCCGGGTCTACCTGCCGGAGCAACTGGACGCCGACGTGATCGGGGCCGCCTACGACAACGGGGTCCTGGCCGTCCGCATCCCGGTCCTGGAGACGGCCAGGCCCCGCAAGGTCGCTGTCCAGGCCGGCGAGACCCAGAAGGCCATCCGGAACTGAACCGGCCGGCATCGCCGGGTCCGGGCGCCGCCGTGGGGGAGCCACGACCGGCGGGACGATGAGAAGGGGAAGCAGCAGATGAAGCTGCCGATGGACGACGCGTACGCGGCCTTGTTCACCGTCGGGCAGGTCGCCGACATGCTGCAGGTGCAACAGGCGCCCCTGCGCCGTATCGACGACCAGCACGTCACCTCGCCGCGGCGCTCGGCCGGCGGGCAGCGCCGCTACAGCCGGCACGAGATCGGCCGCGTCCAGCAAGTGGTCACGATGATGGGCGAAGGAACGACCCCGCCCGCCATCCGCCGGATATTCGAACTTCAGCACGAACTCGCCGAGGTCACCCGCGAACGCGACGAACTCGCCCGTCGGTCGGCCGGCCGCTCCCGCGCCAAAGCCCCTCCTGCCGGTCCCGGCCGGTGACCGGTAGGCCAGGCGATGCCGCGGCACATCCGCCGAAGATCAGGTCGTGGAACGGCCGGAGTGCCCACCAGTACGTGTGACCGGCGAGTCCTCTCGGGTGGAACAGTGCCCGCTGCTCCAGCAGACTCCTCCCGTTCTTCTCAGAAACCCTCAGTTCCAGCCAGGCCAGCCAGCCAGCCAGCCGCTTTCGGTGCGCAACCGCAGGAGCCGCCCGGTCGCGATCTCCTCTACGCGCCAGAAGTCCACCGTCTCCCTGGTGCGCAGCCGGCGCGGGTCCCGGCGCCCCACCGCCCACCAGCCGATCGAGAAGGCCCCATGCCCGCCAGGCGATGGGGAAGGAGTACCAGCCGTGTTCCCCGCCGATCCCCTCGACGACCTCCCACAGCCGCTCGGGCGGAGCGTCCGTGCGGCCCTCCGATCTTCGCGGCTTCCGTCTGGACCGGTTCGCCGCGGCATCGCCGGCGCCACCCAGGCCGGATTCGCGGGTGCGAGGCGCTGGTCATTGGCGATCGCCTACCCGGGCGAGGGCGCATTCAGGTCGCCGGTTGGGCGATCTGCTCAGGCGAAAGGCGGCGGACCGCTTCCGACCAGCATGATGACGTCAGACCAGGTTTCTGAATCGCCGAGCGTGATTTGTGCCTCGCGGCCGTCGGGAAGTCTCAACGTCTGGTCGTGAGGGTCGCTGGCATCGAAGTCGGAGATGGTCGCGGTCCCGGACCACTCCCGCTGCTTGGTGCGCAGATCGACGTAGACCTCGACCTCGACTCCCCCACTGCTGATCAGGGTGGCGGGTCCCCTGTAGCGGCTCACGTCCGGGCCTTCTCATCGACGCTGGTGTGGAGTGTGTTCATGAAGACGCACCATAGTGCGGAGGTCGGACGTTCTCTGCTCGTGCCGCTTCACCACTGTGGCAGTGGAGGCGCGGTTCGGACGTTGCCCGTGCCGACGACCATATCCGCAGTGAGAGGCCAGGGCGCGGAAAGCTCTGGCGGCGACGTAGCCGAGCAGGTCCACTGACAGACCCGGCATCGGTCACGCCCGGGTGGCCGCAGGGACCTTCTCAGGCAAGGTCGTCGTCCTGCCGCCATCGCCTGACCCACCCCTCTGCCTCGGGGGTTGGCCGGTGGAAGCGGCGGGTCGACGAGAAGCGCAGATCGCTTCGGTGAGTTCGAGTTTGCCGGCCTGGTTCCGCAGGGTCTGGATCGGTTGCCGTTCGTGGCCGGTGGTAGGCGTGTCGTCCGGTTGGCTTGTGTGGCCGCCACACCCGCGTAGGGTATCTGTGTAGGGTGCGGCTCCGCCCCTTTGCGGCGAGAGGTGCCGGCCCCATGAGGCTCGAACTCACCAATTGTGAAGCCCTGCATGGTTGGGGCGTCGTCAACAGCAGTGCCGGGTGGCATGCTCAGCGCAACCGCAAGCCCCCGGCGGCCGAACAGGCAGTCGGACACATTCTCTTCACGGCTTACGATTGCCGGACCAGCACCACGACCACGGTTGAGCTCAGCGATGACGAGCGTGCGAGCCTCGCCGAGTTGGTCAGCGAACACATCGCGGCGTGGGTGAAGCGCGGCCAGGAGAACGCCGCGACACCTCACCTGCGCTCGCTGGTCGTGAAGCTGGGCGGTTGACATGCCGGCCGGGCCCCAGATCATGCTGGCGATCATCTTTGTGACCACCCGGCAACCGGTGCGCGTCTCGCCGGCGTTCCTGCTCGGCGTGGCCATTGGCGAGCACGTTCGGTTGGCCTGCCGGGCATCACCTCGACCCGCGACCACCGCTGCAGCAGCATGTGCTGGGCTGGCTCGCCCTCACCCCGGTTGATACGGCCACGGGCGCCGAGTGAGCCGCACTCGGTTCCGTGCAGGATCTCAAGTCAGGTTTCCGCTTCGCTGGGGCGCCGCCGGGTCCAGCTCCAGCGGGTTCTTTATGGCGGCGGATAGCGGCGGCGTTTCGTCGCGCACACGATGAGTGCATGCGAAGAGCGAGGAGTGGCGGTGGGGTGTTCCGGCGGTGCGGTTGTGCGGATCCGCGGACCGGCCGGGCCGTTGGACGCAACTGTCCCCGGCTTCAGACGGAGCGGGGCCATGGGAGTGGTATCTGCGGCTGGAGCTCGGCGCCGGGCTGGACGGCAAGCGTCGGCGGGTCCGACGGGGCGGCTACCCCACCCGCAAGGCGGCCGAGGAGGCATTGGCGCGGTTGCGTGGCTCGACCGGCACGGCGGTCACGGTGGGGGAGTGGCTGGACCGGTGGCTGCGCGACCATGCGGGTGCGGCTTCGACGGTGGCCGGGTACGCCAACCATGTCCGCCTCTACTTGGACCCGCACTTGGGCGGACTGCTGCCTGGCGAGTTGACCGTGGAGCACGTGCGGGAGATGTTCGCCGCGATCGTGCACGACCATCAGGCCGAGGGGCGGCAGATCCGGCAGGAGACGCTGAACCGGCTCCGCTCGACATTGCGCAGCGCGCTGAACACGGCGCTGCGGGACGGGCTGATCGTCGAGAACCCTGCGGCGCTGCTGGTGATGCCGGTGGCGCGGCGGCCGCGTGCGGTGGTGTGGACCGCCGCCCGTGTCGAGGAGTGGGAGCGGACCGGGGAGCGTCCGGCGGTGGCGGTGTGGACGGCTGAGCAGACCGCCGCGTTCCTGCACGCCGTCCGTGGCCACCGGCTCTACGCCGCTTACCATCTGATCGCGCTGCGGGGACTGCGGCGTGGTGAGGCGGGCGGGCTGCGGTGGGTGGATGTGGACCTGGAGCACGGCACCGCGACCATCTGCCAGCAGTTGCAGCGGCGGAACGGCGTCCTGGAACCATGCCCGCCCAAGACCGCGCACAGCACCCGCGTGATCGCGCTGGACCGCACCACGATCTCCGCGCTGCGGGGGCATCGGAGCCGGCAGCGCGCCGAGGCCGCCGCCTGCGGGGAGCGGTACCGCGACAGCGGTTATGTGTTCACCAACCTCAACGGCGACCCGGTGAGTCCGGGCCGGCTCACGCATGTGTTCCAGGGGATGCCGGCCGAGCACCGGCTGCCGCCGGTGCGGTTGCACGACCTGCGGCACGGCGCGGCGACGCTGGCGCTGGCGGCGGGGGTGGAGTTGAAGGTGGTGCAGGAGATGCGGGGGCATTCCGGCATCGTGCTGACCGCCGACACCTACACCGGCGTGCTCCCCAAGGTCGCGCACACCGCGGCGGAGCAGACCGCGACGCACGTGCTGCGGGCCGGGTGGCGGGTGCCCGGCACCCGACGGCGGCGACGACCATCGGGCCCCGGAGGGCGAGTTGCCGCCGCCCGCGCTGGTGGCCGGTCCACCGCGGTGCCTGCTGCGTAATGGTGAGCGTCCGCTCCGTGACCTGTGTCGTCTGCCGCGGAAGGGCTAACTGAACATTCTCGAGTACGGCAGGAAGCTGCTGATCGTGGACTGCGGGGTGCTGTTCCCCGATCCCGACCAGCCCGGCGTCGACCTGATCCTGCCGGACTTCACCGCCATCCGGGACCGGCTGGACGATGTCGTCGCCGTGGTCCTCACCCACGGGCACGAAGACCACATCGGCGGCCTGCCCTACCTGCTGCGGGAGAGGGCCGACAACCCGGTCATCGGCTCTCGCCTCACCCTGGCGCTGGTCGAGGCCAAGCTGGCCGAACACCGTCTGCGCCCGTACACCCTGGAGGTCAGCGAGGGCGGCCGGGAGACCGTCGGGCCCTTCGGGTGCCGGTTCTACGCGGTGAACCACTCCATCCCGGACGGGCTCGCGGTCGCGATCACCACCGGCGCCGACACCGTCCTGCACACCGGCGACTTCAAAATGGACCAGCTCCCCCTGGACGGACGCCTGACCGATCTGCCCGGGGTGGCCGCGCTCGGCGCGCAGGGCATCGACCTGCTGCTGATCGACTCGACCAACGCCGAGGTGCCGGGCTTCGTCACCCATGAGCGGGAGATCAAGCCGGTCCTCAAGCAGGTCTTCGCCGCCGCCCAGAAACGGATCATCGTGGCGAGCTTCGCCTCCCACGTGCACCGGATCCAGCAGGTCCTGGACGTGGCCGCCGACACCGGGCGGCAAGCGGCCTTCATCGGACGCTCGATGGTCCGCAACATGACGGTGGCCCGCGAGTTGGGCTACCTCGACGTCCCCGACGGCCTGATCATCGACGCGAAGGCGATCGAGGACCTCCCGCACGACCGCACGGTCCTGGTCTGCACCGGGTCGCAGGGCGAGCCGATGGCGGCGCTGTCGCGGATGGCCGGCCGCGATCATCGGATCCGGATCGAGCCAGGCGACACCGTGGTGCTGGCGTCCTCGATGATCCCGGGCAACGAGACCGCCATCAACCGCGTCGTCAACGGACTGACCCGGTGGGGCCGCCACCGTCGTCCACAAACAGAACGCCCGGATGCACGTGTCCGGGCATGCGTCCGCCGGTGAGCGGCTGTACTTCTACAACCTCGCCAAACCGCGCAACGTGATGCCGGTCCACGGGGAATGGCGGCACCTGCGCGCGAACGCCGCACTGGCCCTCCAGACCGGGGTCGCACCTGAACGGGTGGTGATCGCCGAGGACGGCGTCGTGGTCGACCTGGTGGACGGCGTGGCCGAGATCACCGGCAAGGTGCCGTGCAGCTACGTGTACGTGGACGGCCTGTCGGTCGGCGAGGTCACCGACTTCTCGCTCAAGGACCGGCGAGTCCTCGGTGAGGAGGGTTTCCTGTCGGTGTTCCTGGTGGTGGACGCCCACACCGGCAAGCTCGCCACAGACCCGGAGATTCACGCCCGCGGCGCGGGCATCCCCGACCGGGTGCTCGCGACGCTGGAACCGGTCATCCACGAGGTCCTGGCCGCGGCCGCGGCGGACGGCATCAGCGAGGCCGCCCAGCTCCAGCAGTTGCTGCGCCGCAGGGTGAGCCGCTGGGCCGACAAGCGGCTCCGGCGCCGTCCCATGGTCGTGACCAGGGTGATCGACATCTGACCGGAGACATCCCGCGACATCCCGATGGAGGTGCGAGCGTTGATCGCTGACGGCATGGACGTCGGCGAGGCGATGGCCCGGACGGGGCTGTGCCTGCGCACGATCCGGCATTATGCGCGGCTGCGACTGGTGGTGCCCTCGGTGGCGGCCGAGGGCGACCGGCGGCTGTACTCCGAGGCCGACGTTGCGCGGCTCTCGCTGCTTCGAAGGATTCGCCCGATGGGCTTCACCCTTCACGAGACCCGGGATCTGCTGGCCACTCTGCAGATACTGGAGGAGCCCGAGATCTGTGACCAGCGGCCGTATCTGCTGGACCGCGCGGAAATGTATCTGGAGGCGGCCCGGATCCGGTCGGGGCGGCTGGCCGAGGAACTTCAGAAGGCTCGCGAGTTCACCGCTGCGCTGGACACTGAGATCGCCCAGCGGCGACAGGACTTCGGCGAACTGTGACATGGCGCCTCCGCCGGAGCCGACTGGTGTATGAAGGCCCGATTCTGGAAGGCTGAGGAACCGGGCCCTCCCCATGCGCGCGAATCAGTGACTGCCCGCCAGTTCGCCGCTGAGAGCGCTGTGCATCTGCGCGCTCGCCCGGTTGAGGCCGACGATCTCGACGGTCTTGCCGTGCCGTTGGTATTTGGTGGTGACGGCGTCGAGGGCGGCGACGGTGGAGGCGTCCCAAACGTGGGCGTCGGTGAGGTCGATGGTCACGTGGTCGGGGTCGCCGGCGTAGTCGAACTGGTACACCAGGTCGTTGCTGGAGGCGAAGAACAACTCTCCCGTCACCGCATATACCACGCGTCCGCCGTCGGGATCGGTGACGGCGGAAACCTCCACCAGGTGTGCGACGCGGCGGGCGAAGATGACCATGGCGGTGAGCGACCCGACTACCACGCCGATCGCCAGGTTGTCGGTGGCCACCACCACCGCGACGGTGACCAGCATGACGATCGTCTCGCCCAGCGGCATCCGCCGAAGCGTGCCGATCTGTACTGAGTGCCAGTCGAAGGTGCCGACCGAGACCAGGACCATGACCGCGACCAGGGCGGCCATCGGGATGTCGGAGACGACCGGGCCGAACGCGATGCACAGCGTCATCAGGAACGCCCCGGCCAGGAAGGTCGACAGTCGTGTCCGGGCGCCGCTCTTCACGTTGATCATGGTCTGGCCGATCATCGCGCAGCCGCCCATGCCGCCGAAGAACCCGGTGACGATGTTGGCGATGCCCTGGCCGACGGACTCGCGGGTCTTGTTGGAGCGGGTGTCGGTGATGTCGTCGACGAGCTTGGCGGTCATGAGCGACTCCATCAGCCCGACCAGCGCGAACGCCAGCGCGTACGGTGCGATGAGCGTGAAGGTGTCCAGGGTGAGGGGGACGTCCGGAATGCCGAGGGAGGGCAGCGAGGACGGCAGCGCGCCCTTGTCGCCGACGGTCGGCACGGCGATCCCGGCGGCGACGGTGACGACGGTGAGGACGACGATCGACACCAGCGGCGCCGGGACGACCTTGGTGATGCGCGGGAACAGCACCATCAGCGTCAGCCCGGCGGCGACGAGCGGGTAGACGGGCCAGGGCACGTCGCTCAGCTCGGGCACCTGCGCCAGGAAGATCAGGATGGCCAGCGCGTTGACGAATCCGACCATCACGCTGCGCGGGACGAACCGCATCAGCCGGGCCACTCCGAGTGCCCCCAGGACGATCTGGAAGATCCCGGCGAGGATGACGGTGGCGAGCAGGTGGCCGATGCCGTACTCGCGGGCGATGGGGGCGACCACCAGGGCGACCGCGCCGGTCGCCGCGGAGATCATCGCGGGCCGTCCGCCGACGATGGAGATGGTGACGGCCATCGTGCAGGCGGCGAACAGCCCGATGCGCGGGTCCACCCCGGCGATGATCGAGAAGGAGATCGCCTCGGGGATCAGCGCGAGCGCGACCACCAGGCCGGACAGGGACTCGGTCCGCAGCAGCTTGGCGGTGATCGGCTGCGCCGGGGTGAGCGCCGGCTTCAGATGGCGTGCCAGGACGGCGGGCAGGCTCAAAACACTCCAGACATGGCGGACCAACCGTGCCGGGTTCAGGGCACGGACATGCGATCAATGACGGACGGGGTATCCGGCGGCGATGCCGGTGTCCGGGCGCCGGGTACGCCCGGGTGGTCTGGCCGCGGTTGGGGAGCCGTCAGATCGACCGACTCACCGATGGAGAAGTCACATGGCCCAAGCCAAGGTGAGCGGCTGGGGCCGGTCACCATCAAGGCCGGCATGAGGCGGCAACGGAGTCCCCCGAGAATTCATGACCCACGACCGAAGCCGATGGCTTCGAGGACGGCGACCACCGATGCTCGCCGTCACGCACCTACTCTAACGTCACAGAAGAGTCGTCAGAGCCGGTAGAGGACCGTGGGCGCTGGTAGAGACGATGATCACACCGTCATCGCCAGGCTCGCGGGGATCGCGTCGAACGCCTCGTCCACGCGGCGGGCCAGGATGGTGCGGCCCCATCTGCCGCGTCCCCCGCCTTGGCCGCGGCCGGCGGCCCAGTTCTTGGCGCCGCACCGGTAGGCGCCGAAGGCGAACTCTCCCAGCAGGCGGAGCCGGACGTCGTGGCGTCCGTCGATGCCGAGCTTGGCCTCCAGTTCCGCGACGAGCCGTTCCTGGGCGTTGATGGACAGCAGGGTGCTGGCGTCCCGCAGTGGGACGGGGACGTGTGAGATGAGCATCCGGGTCTTGACGATGCGGTCGTCCCAGCCTTCGTCCATGCCCAGGATCGCGGCGATGAGCGAGGAGCGCAGCGCCGCAAGCACGGGGCCGCGGATCTCGGTGCGTGCGAACTCGGCGATGTAGGCGTCCCAAAGGTCGGCCTCGGCGGCGGTGGCCACGGCCTCTTTCGAGGGGAAGTAGCGGAAGAAGGTCCGGCGGGAGATCTCCACCTCGTCCACCAGGTCCTCGATCGTGGTCTCGTCGAAGCCCCGGTCGACGAACAGGTCGAGCGCCGCCTCGACCAGGGCCCGCCGCGTGCGCAGTTTCTTGCGCTCGCGCAGCGGGAGCCCGCGATCGTCCTGCTGTGCCCGTGCCGCCGGGGCGTTCGTGGCCATCGCCCGAGTCTACTGGCCGCGCAGGCAGTTGCTTCTCAGTGCATGTTGCCCAAATAGGCATTTGACACTCTGTGCCATGAGTTGATGTGCTGGGGACCCGAGGACGGGAGGTCTTGTGCTGGCTCGGGTATTGCGCGCCCATCTGCATCCGTATCGCCGGTCCATCGCGCTGGTGATGGTTCTGCAGGTGCTGCAGGCGTCCGCCACCTTGTATCTGCCGACGCTGAACGCCGATCTGATCAACAACGGCGTGGTCGCGGGGGACACCGGCTATGTGCTGAGGGCGGGCGGTGTCATGGTGGCCGTCACTCTGCTGCAGGTCGGCTGCGCCGTGGCCGCCGTGTATGCCGCCACGGGAACGGCCACGGCTCTGGGACGGGACCTGCGGGCGGCCGTGTTCGGCGCGGTACAGCGGTTCTCGGCCCGTGAGGTCGGCCGTTTCGGGGCCCCTTCTCTGATCACCCGCACGACCAATGACGTCGAGCAGGTGCAGATGCTGGTGCAGATGGGCTTCACGATGGTGGTCGTCGCCCCGATCACGGGCGTCGGGGCGCTGCTGATGGCGCTGAACCAGGACGTCCCGCTGTCGCTGTCACTGCTGATCGCTCTGCCGGTGCTGGCGGGCGCCGTCGCGTTGCTGCTGCGGGCGATGGGGCCGCTGTTCCGGTCCATGCAGGGCCGGGTCGATCAGGTGAACCGGGTCGTGCGCGAGCAGATCACCGGTATTCGGGTGATTCGCGCGTTCGTCCGCGACGAGGAGGAGCGGCGCCGGTTCGCCCGCACCAACGCCGGACTCCTGGATGTGGCACTGCGCCTGGGATGGCTGCAACCGCTGATGATGCCGACCGTGCTGATCGTCACCGAGTTCGCCGGTGTCGCGGTGGTGTGGTTCGGCGGGCACCGGGTCGCCGCCGGGGCAATGGAGATCGGGTCCCTGCTGGCCTACCTGCAGTACCTGGCGCAGCTGCTGGGCGCGGTGATGATGGCGACGGCCGCGTTCCTGATGGCACCGCGCGCCAAGGTGTGCGCCGAGCGGATCACCGAGGTGCTCGATACCGTGCCGAGCGTCGCTCCGCCGCGCGAGCCCGTCCGCGCATTGCCCGCCGTGTCACGTGAGGGCGGGCCGGTGGAGCTCCGTAACGTCTCGTTCGGCTACCCGGGCGCGGAGGAGCCGGTCCTGCGGGAGGTGAACCTGGTCGCCCGGCCCGGTCGGATCACCGCGGTCGTCGGCTCCATCGGCGCGGGCAAGACCACCTTGGTCAGCCTGGTTCCCCGGCTGTTCGACGTCAGCGGCGGCGCCGTGCTCATCGCCGGGACCGATGTCCGCGATCTGGACCGGACCGCGCTGGCGCGGCTGGTCGGGCTCGTTCCGCAGCAGCCGTTCCTGTTCTCTGGGACCGTGGCGTCCAACCTGCGCTTCGGTGACCCGGAGGCGTCCGACTCCGATCTCTGGCACGCCCTGGAGGTCGCGCAGGCCCGCGACTTCGTCGAGGCGATGCCCGGCCGCCTCGACGCACCCATCGGGCAGGGCGGGACGAACGTGTCCGGCGGCCAGCGCCAGCGCCTGGCGATCGCCCGCGCCCTGGTGGCCCGCCCGCGGATCTACCTGTTCGACGACGCGTTCTCGGCACTGGACCATGCCACCGACGCCGCCCTGCGCGCCGCACTGGCCGAGGAGACCCGCGGCGCCACCGTGCTCATCGTCGCCCAGCGGGTGTCGACCATCCGGCACGCCGACCGCATCGCCGTCCTGGAGGAGGGACGCGTCACCGGAACCGGCACCCACGACGAACTCATGAAGACCGACCGGACCTACCGGGAGATCGTCCTGTCCCAGCTCACTGAGCAGGAGGCCGCGTAGATGAGCGTCGCGCGAGGGGCCGCACACAACGGAACCGGCGAGCAGAAGCCGCACGACTTCGCCCGGACGGTCTCGCGGCTGCTGCGGATGATGGGCATCGACCGCCTGCTGCTCGCCGTCACCCTGCTGCTGGTCCTGGCCAGCATGAGCCTGTCGGTCATCAGCCCCCGGCTTCTGGGGCACGCCACCGACCTGGTCTATGCGGGCGTCAGCGGGAACCGCGACGTGGACTTCGCGGCGGTGGGGCGGACGCTGGCGACCGTGGCCGCGATCGTCGTCGCCCTCGCGCTGATTCACGTCGTCCGGGGACGGCTCGCCGCGGTCATCGCCCACCGGACGGCGTTCCGGCTGCGCGAGATGGCCACGGACAAGCTGACCCGGCTGCCGCTCGGCTACTACGACGCCCGCAACCGCGGCGAGATCCTGTCCCGTGTCACCAACGACATCGACAACATCGCCGGCACGCTGCAGAACGGCCTTGGCAAGATCGTCTACTCCATCATCACGCCCATCGGCGTGCTGGTCATGATGCTCGCGCTCTCCCCGCCGCTCACCCTGGTCGCACTGGTCACCATCCCGATCGCGGCCGTGGTCACCGCCCGCGTCGGCAAGCGCGCGCAACCCCAGTTCGCGCGGCAGTGGGATGCGACCGGACGGCTGAACGGCCACATCGAGGAGATGTACACCGGCCACGCGCTCGTCACCGCCTTCGGCCGGCACGACCAGGCCCGCCGCAGCTTCGACGCCCACAACGACGACCTGCGCGCCGCTGCACACCGCGCCCAGTTCATCTCCGGCGCCATCGAGCCCGCCCTGACCTTCGTCGGGCACCTGGGATATGTCGCCGTCGCCGTCGCCGGCGGCCTGCGGATCGCCGCTGGGGCCATGTCGATCGGGGACGTCCAAGCGTTCATCCAGTACACCACCCAGCTCAACCAGCCCCTCGCGCAGATGGCCGCGCTGAGCAACATGGTGCAGTCAGGCGTCGCCTCGGCCGAGCGGGTCTTCGAACTGCTCGACGCCGAGGAGCAGGCACCCGACCCAGTGGTACCGCTGCGTCCCGTCCACGTCCGCGGCCGTGTCGCGTTCGAGCACGTCGCCTTCCGCTACACGCCCGGCGAGCCGCTCATCGACGACCTTTCCCTGACCGTCGAGCCCGGCCACACCGTCGCGGTCGTCGGCCCGACCGGCGCGGGCAAGACCACCCTGGTCAACCTGCTCATGCGCTTCTACGACCCGACCGGCGGCCGCATCACCCTGGACGGGACCGACATCGCCGCCATGTCCCGCGCCGAACTGCGCGGCCACATCGGCATGGTCCTGCAGGACACCTGGCTCCGGCACGGCACCATCGCCGACAACATCGCCTACGGCGCCGACGACGCCACCCGCGACCAGATCGTCCAGGCCGCCCGGGCAGCCCACGCCGACCGGTTCATCCGCGCGCTCCCCGACGGCTACGACACCGTCCTCGACGATGAGGAGGGGGCACTGAGCGCGGGGGAGAAGCAGCTCATCACCATCGCCCGCGCCTTCCTGACCGAACCGCGGATCCTCATCCTGGACGAGGCCACCAGCTCGGTCGACACCCGCACCGAGATGCTCATCCAGCAGGCCATGACCTCGCTTCGCCAAGGCCGCACCGCCTTCGTCATCGCGCACCGGCTGTCGACCATCCGCGACGCCGACCACATCCTGGTAATGGACGCCGGCCGGATCGCCGAACAGGGCACCCACGACGAGCTCCTCGCCGCCGGCGGCGCATACGCCCGCCTGCACCACGCCCAGTTCGCCCAACTACCGGCCTGACGCCACAGGCTCGGCGGCGGGCTCAGAACTCTGCCCGGCCCGGTGCGCTGGGACGGCTTCGTCCAGGACCTGCGGCGTGACGTCGCCGTGGTCGCGGGGTTCCTTCAGCAGAAGAGCGCGAACACGATGGCGGAGGCACCGGCGGCCGACACCAGCGCTCCGACGGTGATGGACGTGGAGTCGATCAGGGGCCCGAACAGCAGCGGTGAGCCGAACTGGCCGCCGAACAACGCGGTGGCCTGCAGCGAGGTGGCGGTACCGCGCCGGTCTGCGGGCACCGACCGGTCGACCAGGACGGTGAGGGTCGGGCGTAGCCGAGGCCGACCAGGCTGGCCACGGCCGAGGCGATGACGACCCCGTAGAGGGCGACCAGGAAGGTGTCCTGGACACCGACCTGGTCGAGCCGCTGCGGAAGGAACACCGCGAACACCATGAGCAGGCCCATGGTCGCCACCCACAGCCCGCACAGGGCCAGCAGGACGGGGTGCTCGCGCAGCAGCCGCAGTGCTCCGCCTTCGGCGGTCTCCCGCGTGGACGCCGGGCCGGTCTCCGGCGTGGACGAGCGCGGGAGGGTGAGCAGGACGGCGATGCCCAGGGGGATGCCTACAAGGTAGAGGGCGAACGGGATGTGCCAGGAGAAACGGCCGAGGACTCCGGCCGGCAGCGGGTAGACGAAGCCGCCCGCGCTGGTCGCGGTCGTCCGCCACCCCATCACCCGGTCCCGTTCGGGCCCCTTGTACAGGGCGAGGAGAGCGACGGTGGAGCAGGTGAAGACAGCCGCCGCGCCCGCCCCCAGCACCAGCCGCGATGCCAGCAGGGCGGGGTAGGAGTCCAGGACGAGCCCGGCGCCGCCGCCGGTCCCGTACAGCAGCAGGCCCACCGCCAGCGGGAGGCGGGGGCCGAGCCGGTCGGTGAGGTGTCCGGCGAGCGGGCTGGCCAGCGCGATGGCCAGGCTGTGGCAGGTCAGGAAGATCCCGGCGGCGGTTCCGCCCACCTCCAGATCTTTGCGAATCACCTCGATGAGCGGGGCGATGGTCGCGCCGCCCATCACTCCGAGCGTCGAGGCCAGCAGCAGCACGACGAGGACGGAGCCGCCGCGACCCCTCGTGCCGAACGAACGAGTGCTTCTCATCGGCTTGATCGATGGGTGTTCTGAGCAATCGGTACCCTTCACGGCATCCGGACTCCGGCCAGCGATCGCTTCAGCCGCAGTGCTCAGTCCGGGACGCCTGCTGCCAGCATCGGTGTAAGGGTGAGGTCGGGGTACTCGCGTTCGACGGCGCGGACGCGCCATTTGTCGACGAAGATGGCGATGAGCGACCCGTCCAGGGCGCGGGTCAGTACTTCGACACCGCGCCGCCCGTTGAGCGTCTCGGCGGACTCCTTGTCGGTGATCCGGGCGGTGCCGTAGTCGAGGCGGGTCAGCTCGACGGGCGCGCCGAACTCGTCGGCCATCCGGGCGGTGACCACATCGAACTGCAGCGGCCCTACCGCGGCGAGCACCGGGGCCTGGTCGCCGCGCAGGTCGCTGCGCAGCACCTGCACGACGCCTTCGCCGTCGAGCTGGTCGATGCCGCGGCGGAACTGCTTGGCCCGGCTGTTGTCCTTGGCCCGCACCACCATGAAGTGTTCGGGGGCGAACGCCGGAATCGGCGGGAAGGCCACCGGTGTCTTGACGTACAGGGTGTCGCCGACCGTCAGGCCTGAGGCGTTCGGGAGCCCGATCACGTCGCCGGGGTACGCCGCGTCCAGGGTGGAGCGGTCGCGCCCGAACACCGTCTGGGCGTACTTGGTCGCCAGTGGACGTCCGGTCGAGGCGTGGGTGAGGGACATGCCGCGTTCGAACCGGCCGGAGCAGACCCGGATGAAGGCCAGCCGGTCGCGGTGGGCCTTGTCCATCCCCGCTTGGACCTTGAACACCTGGCCGGAGAACGGCGCCGACACCGGGTGCTTCCCGCCGTCGGTGTCGGTGCGCGCCGAGGGGGCGGGAGCCAGCCGGCGCACCGTTTCCAGCAGTGCGCCCACACCGAAGTTCGGCAGCGCGGCGCCGAACAGGACGGGGGTGCAGATTCCGGCGGCGAAGGCGTCCATGTCCAGGGTGGCGCCGATCTCGTCCAGCAACGCCAGTTCCTCGGTGGCGGTCTGCCAGGCGTCGCCTTCCTCGGCGGCCGCCTGCTCGGCCGGGACGTGTTCGGCGATCGCGCGGGTGGCGCCGCCGGGGGTGCGGCGGAAGCGGGTGTAGGAGCCGTCGGCGCCGTCGATCAGACCGCGGAAGTCCCCGGCGATCCCGACCGGCCAGTTCAGCGGGGCCGGGTGCAGGCCGATGCGCTGCTCGACCTCGTCCAGCAGTTCCAGCGGCTCGCGGCCGGGACGGTCCCACTTGTTGACGAACGTGATCACCGGGATGCCGCGGTGGCGGCACACGTCGAACAGTTTCAGCGTCTGGGCCTCCAGGCCCTTGGCCGAGTCCAGCAGCATGATCGCGCCGTCCACGGCCGCAAGCACCCGGTAGGTGTCCTCGGAGAAGTCGGCGTGGCCCGGGGTGTCCAGCAGGTTCAACAACGCGCCGCCGTACTCGAACCGCAGCACCGAGGAGGTGATGGAGATGCCGCGCGAGCGCTCCATGTCCATCCAGTCCGACCGCACGCCCTGCCGCCCGGTCTTGCCGTGCACCGCCCCGGCCACGTCGATCGCCGCCGCGTGCAGCGCCAGCGCCTCGGTCAGCGTGGACTTGTCGGCGTCCGGGTGACTGATCACCGCGAACGTCCGGCGCCGCGCCGCCTCCGCCGTCACGTCCTCCGGCGTTCCCGTGCCGCCGCTCACCGCCGCCCCCTCTCGTATTCCGCCTCACCCGCCCAGCCGGGCGGAAGGTGTTTGTGTGGCCGCGTCGGCGCCTTCGGCCAGCCCGTTTGGGTTGCGAATTCCCGGTCGAGGCTGGTGGCCAGGCCCTCGGCGATCTGCAGATGCTCGCGCAGCAGCGCGCAGCGCCAGTCGATCTCGGTGCACCAGGTGGCCAGTTGGTCGACCAGTTCCCGCCGCTCCTGCGCGGTCGGCTCGGCGGCCAGGCCGCCCAGCACCGCGAACAGCAAACGCGTCTCCTCCAGCGTGAACTCCAGCGACTTCATCCGCTTGACGAGTTCGAGCCGTGTCGCGTCGGCCTCGGTGTACACGCGGAAGCCGCCGGGCGTCCGCGCGGACGGCGTCACCAGCCCGACCTCCTCGTAGTAACGGATCGTGCGCAGCGACAGCCCCGTCCGCTCGGCCACCTCGCCGATCTGCATCCCGCTCACCACCTGAAGACGCCGCGGTACCGTCCAATCTAACCTTACGTTAGAGTACCTTGCATGCCGGTCGGCCGGAGGCAGCTCGCCGATCGCGCATGGTTCTCGCGCTGCCGCCTGCAAGGCGTGCTCGCGGCGGCGCGAGAACAACCACACGCGCCACACGGGATGGGTCCCATGCTTCGGGCCACGTCCGGAGACGCGGTACTGCGTGGTGTGGGTAACCGGCGCCCGCATGCACCGGCCGCCTGAGCCGCAGATGATCGCACTGCTGGCGGTGAGCAGTGACCCTTGGAGCAACTCTCCTCCATCGTTAAAGTGCAAATCCCCCGGTAGCGCGAGACCGAACACAGAACGGCCGGCCTGGTCCGCCTCGGACCCTGTCGCCTCTTCAGTAGGGCATGGACGCCCGTTCAGGCCGGAAGGCGTGGGATGTTGACATTCAGGCATGCCGCCAGATCCGATATCGGACTGTGGCGACAGGCGAACCAGGACTCGGCGATCGCGACCGACCGCTTGCTGGCGGTCGCCGACGGCATGGGCGGGCACGCGGGGGGAGACGTCGCCAGCTCCATCGCGATCAACTGCCTTGTGTGCATGGACCGCACCCTCGACGCCACACCCATCGCCGCCCTGGACCGGGCCGTGGAGGCCGCCCGATCGGAATTGCGGGCGAGGGCGGACAGTGTTCCTGGCTTGACCGGCATGGGGACGACACTCACCGCGATACTGCTGGACCGACGGCGGATCGCGCTCGCCCACATCGGCGACTCCCGCGCCTACCTGCTGCGCTCAGGACGGCTTCACCAACTCACCGTCGACCACACGATGGTGCGCGCGCTGGTGGAAGACGGCTACATCACCGTGGAGCAGGCTGCCGGGCACTCACATCGTTCGGTCCTGACCAAGGCGCTCGACGCGATGGGCGCCGCGGAACCTGACGTGTCCCTGCACGAGGTCCAGCCCGCGGACCGGTTCTTGCTCTGTTCGGACGGCTTGTCAGGGATCGTGCCCGCAGAAAAGCTCCAGCAGGTCCTCACCGGCTGCGCCGAACCGGTGAGGGCCGTCGAGGAACTGATCAATCTGGCCTACCTGAAGGGCGCGCCGGACAACGTCACCTGCATCGTCGCCGATGTGCTCGATGATCCCAACCCCGCTCCGGGCACAGCGCGCCATGAAGCGCGCGGCGGATCTGTCACCACGCCCGCGCCCCTCGGTGCTGCCGGCGGCTCATCGGATCCGAGCGGTTCGGCCGGCTCGCCGATGTGAGGGCCCCGTTCTGGCACCCCGGGGCACTGCCACGGGCGTAACCTTCCCTTACGAGAGGTTATATTTCGACGCGGAACAAATCAGGTGCCGCGCACTGATCACCGAGACGAGCCCGGCGCAGAACGTCGCGGTCCAAGACGCACACGCTCGATCACCGACACCGACTCCAAGGAATGAAAGCGCATGAGCGCACTGTTCGAAGAGCTTGACTGGCGTCCGACGCCGATGGGGGCCATCAGCCTGAGGCGGCGCCGGGACCCGTCCGCGGGCGTCGAGGTGTACGAGATCAAGCTCGACGATGAGTTCCTGATGTCGAGCCTGTGGACCACCGGAGAGACCGAACTCGCCCGGCTAGGCCTGGCCGCCGCACAAGGAGACGAACTCGATGTCGTCGTCGGAGGGCTGGGGCTCGGCCACACCGCCCAGGCGGCACTGGACGATCCCCGGGTGCGCTCGCTCACCGTGGTGGAGACCCTCGGCGAAGTGATCGAATGGCACCAGCGGAAGCTGGTTCCGCTGGGCGGCCGGCTGACCTCCGATCCCCGCTGCCAGTTGGTCCAAGGAGACTTCTTCGCGTTGGCCGGGGCCCCAGCCGGCCTGGAGCGGGACGGTGTAGGGCGCCGGGTGCACGCCGTTCTACTGGACATCGACCACTCACCCCGGCGCGTCCTCGCCTCCGGCCATGCGCCGTTCTACCGGCCAGGTCCGCTACGCCGGTTGGCCGGGCAACTCCACCCGGGCGGCGTCTTCGCCCTGTGGTCGAACGAGCCGCCGGACGAGGATTTCCGTGCGGTGCTCGGCGAGGTCTTCGCCACCGTGAGCGCTCACGTGGTGGAGTTCCCCAACCCCATCCAGGGCGGCACCGCGGCCAACACCGTCTACGTCACGCAGACACGCGCCGACTGACAGCCGAGATTCCTTTCTTCCATGACAGAGTCCGCTGCCACCGACCCCGAGGTACAGGCCGAACGCGACTACCCGGCCATGGCCCAGGCCGCGCTTCGCCGCATGCACCGCGACGTCGTCACCACCGAAACCCAGGTGACAGCCACCACCGAAGACAACGACAACTTCGCCGAGCGGCTGTTCCTGCGGCAAGCCCCTGAACGGCGCGCCCTGGCCCTGGTCGACCTCCCCGACGTGCCGCTGTTCTTCGGACGCCTCGACTTCGAGCCCGGCGCCGTACACGCGGCCGACCCGGCCCACCCGCGCGGCGCCGCGACCGGGGACCGACTGCACATCGGCCGGCGGCACGTGCACGACGGCGCGGGCCGCCCCCTGGTCATCGACTGGCGAGCGCCCATCTCCGCGGTGTTCTACCGCGCCACCCCTGACGATCGGCGCGGCGTGGTGTCCCGGCGCCGGTACAGGTTCTCCGACACCGGAGAACGCACCGCCTACGAGGACGAGTCCCTGACCGGACCCGGCGGGCATCAGCAAGCCGATGCCTTCCTCGCGGCCGAGATCGAACGTCCCCGGTCCGGGCCGATGCGCGACATCGTCGCCACCATCCGACCCGAGCAGGACGACCTCGTCCGCGCCCCGCTCGACGTCACCCTGTGCGTGCAGGGCGCGCCCGGCACCGGCAAGACCGCCGTCGGCCTGCACCGCATCGCCTACCTGCTGTATGCCGAACGCGACCGGCTGACAGGGAAAGGTGTCGCGGTCGTCGGCCCCAACCCCGCGTTCCTGTCCTACATCCGCCATGTCCTCCCGGCGCTCGGGGAGGTCAGCGTCGTCCAGACCACGCTCGACGGGCTGATCGACCGGATCCCCGCCCGTCCAGGCGAGGACCCCGAGGTCTCCCGCCTCAAGGGGGACGGACGCATGGCCGCCGTGCTCCATCGGGCGCTGTGGCTGCACGTCACCCGGCCCACCGAAGGGCTGATGTATCCCAGCGGCGCCTACCGCCACCGCGTCCCCGACCACGAGGTCAGCGAAATCATCGCCACCCTGCGCTACAACGCGGGCCGCGCCACCGCCGCCAAACGGCTCGCCAACGCGGTGCTGGCCCAGATGGAACGCCGCGGCGAGAGCGGGGCCCACGCGACGGTGGCCGGTTCCAAACCGGTCAAGCAACTGCTGGCCCAGATCTGGCCCGAACTCGTCCCCGAACAGGTGCTGTTCCGGCTGCTCTCGGACGCCGCCTTCCTGGCCAAGGCCGCCCGACGCGACCTCACCCCCGAAGGCGATCCACGACCAGCTCGACTCCGAAGGACTGGAACCGGCCCTGCTCGGGCACGGCGAAGACTCCCTGGAATCGTCCCGGCTGGTCTGCGTCCCGGCCACCCTCGCCAAGGGACTGGAATTCGACGCCGTCATCCTCATCGAGCCCGCGGACATCGTCGCTGCCGAGCCGCGCGGATCACAGCGGCTCTACGTCGCGCTCACTCGGGCCGTCACGTCCCTGCACCTTCTGCACGCCCGGCCCATTCCCGCCGCGCTGCGCCCGTCTCCCAGCCGTGCGACTCCAGGGCCCGCAGGAACGCGTCCACCATGACCGGATCGAACTGGCTGCCAGAGCAGCGCCGCAGTTCCGCTATGGCGTCCTCAACAGGACGGGCCGGCCGGTAGGGGCGCGTGGAGGTCATCACATCGAAGGCGTCGGCGACCCCGATCACCCGGGCGAACTCAGGGATCTCGTCCCCGGCAAGGCCCAGCGGGTAGCCGCGGCCGTTCATCTTCTCGTGGTGGTGCATGATGCCGGCGAGCGCCTCGTCCAGAAACCCGATCTCCCGGACGATCTCCAGCCCCCGCATCGGGTGCAACTGGATCTCGGTGAACTCCTCCTCGGTCAGCGGCCCGTCCTTACGGAGAATCTTGGTGGGGACGCCGAGCTTGCCGATGTCGTGCAGCATCCCCGCGTACCGGATGGCCTCCACCCGCTCAGAACGCATCCCGATCTGGCGGGCGATCATCACCGCGGCGCGGGAGACCCGCCCGCAGTGCCCGTGCGTGAACGGGTCCTTGGTCTCCACCGCCTGGCACAGCGCCGCCAGCGTGGCTTCATGGGCGCGCTGCTGGGCGAACGCCTGCTCCAGCGCCCACCGCGCGACGAACAAGGGCAGCAGCACGAGCACCGCGGCCACGAGCCCCAAGGCTGCCCACAGCCCAGCGATCAGAAGCCCCAACAGGCCATAGCCGAGGCAGGCTCCAGCGAGTGTGCCGCTCTCGCGTGCCAGTTCACCTGGCGTCGCCTGCCCGCTCAGCAGCAGCACACCCGCCGTGAGCGCCAGGTTGACCACCACGAACGTGGCCAGCGCAGCCACGAACGGCCCGATGACGTCCTGGACCCACTGAGCCTGCTCCGGCTGGAACCGGTCCCCGCCCAACAGACCGAACACCGTCCCGGCCGCGTAACCGCCGACTGCGAACTGAGCCCCGTTGAAGAGCCGCTTGACGGGTGAGACTCGTTGCCAGGTCGCCACGGCGCTCGCCCCCACCAGCGCCGCACCCGCAGATCCGAGCAGCACCACCGACGCCAGACCCACCGCGAAGCCCAGCGACACCCGCGCCCGCTCGATCTTCAACCGGGCCGGCAAGGAATCGCAAACCAAGAACAACACGACCAGCGCGATGAGCGTGCCCCAGGCGTCGACCTCGACGGCGGAGGACGAGACGAAACCTCCAGCCAGGCCGACAAGGGCGCAGACGTAGAGCGCAGCACCAGGAGGAAGTCCAGCCATGCCACATCCCGGGTATCGACCTTGAGAGCAGAGTGCACTCTTTGCATTCAACCCACTACCGACAGCTTAGACCGCAATCTCTCCCGTCGCGGCAAAGTCCGCAGTAGTGCTGCCTGGGCAGAACGGCGCGCAACCTGCGGCAGAAGCCGCTTGGACCTTGGGCGACGCCGCTGGGAGTACGCAAGGGCCAGAGCCTGTGCCAAATGGAGATCACAGGTCATCGCGCAGCGCAGGACGACGGCGAGATGTGGGCGCGCCGCCCGGAGAAGCAACCTACCCTCTCGTAAAGTTAGGATGGCCCGAATAGCTCGGCGGCGTAGGGGAGACCGCGCTGTGCGCGAGTTGATGGCAAGCTTGACCGGCGGGCAAAGATCATCGGTCGCCCCGAGGAGCGGGCGCCGATGACAGAAGGAGGAACTCGATGAGCGGCAGGCACATGCAAATCGGTGAGGTCGCCGACCGGACCGGCCTGAGCCTGCGCACCATCCGCCACTACGAAGAAGTCGGCCTCGCCCTGCCCACGGCGCGCTCCCAGGGCGGCTTCCGCCTCTACACCGACGACGACGTGGCCCGCCTCCTGGTCATCAAGCGGATGAAGCCACTCGACTTCACCCTCGAAGAAATGCGCGACCTGCTGACCATCCTCGACCAGCTACGCTGCGACGACACCGACGACCCCACCCGCACCGAACTCACCAAACGCCTCACCGTCTACCGCTCCCTGGTCGAAGAACGCTGCGAAAAGATCCGCACCCGCCTCTCCGATGCCGAACAGTTCTCCGCCGAACTAACAGCAGAACTCGGCAAAAACCGCCCCTGACCGGCCTCCGCCACGGCAAGATTCCCCGAGCACGCAACTGCGCAACCAAACTGGCGCGTGCACTGCCCAGATTCGAAACACTCCTTCGGCGCCCATACTGCAGTTGGCCCTGGCAGCACGTCGAGTGACATCGGCATTGTCGTGCCCACGATGACCACCCTCCGCGAAGCAGCACCGCGGGTGGCAGGTGATTTGTTTGACCGGCGAGGTGACCGCAGATGAGCACATCACGCCAGCCGGGACTGGTTCTTATATGCGGCGATGGCTGCGAGCGGGCCGACTGTGCCCTCAAAGCCGCCATTTGCGCGGGGCGACGTAGAGTCTGGCTGAGGTGGTGGCTAAAGCGGCGATCACTGGCAAATCAATGCGGTCCAGTTGCGTTGGGCCGAGGTCAAGAGTCGGTCTCCGGCACGGGCAAGGCGGATCCTGGTCGAGCGCTGGGCACGTCGCCGTGCGGCGCGGGCGCGTTCGGCGGATTCATGAACGCCGGTCAACTCGACTCGTGCGTCTCCCAGCCCGGTAGTCCGCTCGAAAAAGCATTCAGGATTGAGGGAAGTTGCCAGCGCTATGAGCTGGTGGGTTGAGAGCACGTACTGGAGCGGTCCTGGTTCTCCGAGCCCACCCGGAGCGACAACGAGGCTGACAAACTGTGCCAGCTGGCTCGCGGCGGGGCTGACGGCCAGGGCGGTCGGGAATCAGGAGAGCGGCGGCGAACCGGTTCGCCTCGATCTCCTCACGGTCGGTCGCCATGCTGGAAACCTTGTCGCGCAGGTTCACCCGCACGTCCGTGTCCATGATCAACGGACGGCCCTTGTGGAGCTGCAGATGCCCGATCTCGTGCGCCACCGTAAACCGCTGCCGGGTAGCGGCATGACCTTGGTTGATCCCGATCACGGTACGCGTAGGTTCGCGGACGAGCATCCCGGACACGTCGTCCTTCATCTCTGGCTGGACTAGGAGGACTCCGAGTAGCTCCTGGGCGATCCGGAACGGGTCCACGGGGGGCTTCACGATGCCCTCCTTGTCGAGCAGTTCGCGTGCGGCGACATCAGCTCTGGCCATGACTGCCTCCCGCCAGCTCGCTGGCTGCGGATGTCACGCTGGCCAGGGCTTCCGCAAGGTGCTCTGGCATCCCCGGCTCGACTCCGCCAAGCTCAGCCAGCACGGGCAGCAGGTCAGCGGCGCTGACTCTCAACACATCGGCGATCAAGGCCAGCTTGTAGGGGGGTGGCGCCTGCGCGCCGGCTTCGATGTTGGTGATCGACGCCCGAGAAAGCCCGACCATCTGGGCAAGCTGGGCTTGGACGAGATCGGCGTCCTTGCGGGCAGCGCGGATCCTGGCTCCCATCGCCTGATTGAACCGAACTTCCTGATCGTGCTCTTCCACCGGGCCCCTTCGATGTCAGCGTGGCTGTCATCACTGTATATACGCATCGTCGACGCCAGAGGAGACCCACCCAGGTGCTTGTTCGCATACGGGGCGAAAGTTGCCTCCGCTGGGAAGCGGTATTGAAGCGCCGCGAAGAGGGTGTTGCCGCAGATGGGACGGTCGCTGCACCTGTCTAGTCGCGACGCCCTTGGGGCGAGTGGGGATCTGGAGAAGCGTCGAGCGCACCCGGATCGGCGTGACGTGCGACTAGCGCTGATACCGCTCGCGGAATGATCCTCGAAGCACACGGCGCCGCCTCCCATACACGACGGCGGGCGTGTGCCGGGGAACATCGTTGGAAATCGGGGGTGACCAGGCCCGATCCGTGCCCGCGAGCAAACATCGAGCAGACGGGGGGACGGAACGGGGCGAATCGGGCGGCGGGCAAACCGGAACGATCTCGCGTTTGCCCTGGTGAGGGTGGTGGGTCGCGTGGGACTCGAACCCACAACCTACGGATTAAAAGTCGGCTGCTCTCGTATCAGAACAGTCCTCTCAGTGTCAGACTGTACCGCTCTGTCCGCATCCAGCACCATCACCGTGCCGCCACATTCCGCTCCGTGCCAGTCCGGTTCGGAACCGCCGAGCAGACAACGAGCAAACATGCCCGTCCACCGACCGTGTGTGGCAGCCCTGCGACTTGGTGTCGGTAGTCGGAGTGAGGCCGAAAGCCCAAACCGAATTCCCCTATACGCCGTTCTGCCATTCGCTGCCGCCGCATAGCGGTGCTGTCGATGGGCGGCCCACCCGGGTAGCCTAGTTTTTCAGAATCCCTTCCAAAGCCTCGTGACGCAGTTCCTGCATCAGCTCGAGTTGAGCTTGCAGTACCCGCTTGTGATCGTCCAGCCTTGTCATCATGGTGGCGATGGCCCTTTGGGTCTCGAGATCGGGTACCACGATGGGTAGGTTTCCCAGGACGTCGAGCGAGATGGTCTTCATGTTGATACTTCCCGTGGAGTGCGCGTCGAGCCACTCGCGCGCCTCCGGACTCCGGAGATACGCCGACAGATACTCGGCGTCGATGGCTGACGGGAGGCGGAGGATGAAACACCCGGTTCCGCACACCCACCCTTGTTGCTCGTCGCGCACCACGGCACACCGACCCAACTCCCCACGGCGTGCCAGGACGATGTCCCCACGTTGGAGTCGGAAGCGGTCAAGGCCTTGGGCTTTGTCGGCAGGGACGTATCTGATGTTCGTCGTACTGAAGCCATCGTCGGTCAGGTCCCTGGGCATCACCACTGGCACGCCGTCGTCCCTGTAGTCGCCGGCACGGAGGAGGCTTCCGGAGGGGCCGGCGAGGATTCGACCTGATTTCTTGCCCTCGGGCAGAACTCGTGTACTGCTGTTGATGACGCTCTGGAGCGGTACGCGCGGAGCTGCGCTCCTCGTTCGGACCAACTGCTCGTACGCGCCAAAGGTCTCCCGAATTTCGGCGCTCGAATCGGTGGTCGCCCGATCCAACTGACTGAGGAGTCGACTAAAGTCAGGGGACCGCTCCGGCTCCTTGCGCTCGACGGCGACGTAGCGCCGAGGGTTTAGGTCGCCCGCATTCCGCAAGACCTCTTCGTGAGTGACCGCTCTCGAGAACCCTGGTTCGTCGAACGTCGTCCAAGGAGAACGCAACCACTCTACGAACCGACCGCAGATTTTGTCCACATCCTCCGCAGCAAGCGTGCGTGGTTGTCGTGGTGCCTGCGTGCCGAGGCTGCTGGCGTCGATAAAGAGGACGGTGTTCTCTGCCCCGGCCGACAGATGGCGGGACTTATCACGGGCGAGCAGCCAGACGTGCACGGGAATGGAGGTTTCCTGGAAAAGGTTCGCTGGCAAGGCGATGACGCCGAGTAGGGCTCCACCGGTAAGCATCTCCTTGCGGATCGTCGCCGCTCGGCCGCTGTGGAACGCGGCTCCCGCAGGCATGACCATCGCTGCAATTCCATCGTCGCTCAGACGACTCCAAGCGAGTTGCAGCCAGAGGAAATTGGCATTGGCCCTGGGCGGTGTGCCGAAGGGCCAGTGCGCCATGTCGACTCGATCAATGCGCTGGTTGAACGGCGGATTGCCCAACACCCGGTCGACACGGCTGTCTCTCTTATCCTGATAGAGCGACAATGGGTCGCCTGCCTGGACGACAGGCCGTTCCACGCCATGGAGGACCATGTTCATCTTCGCGAGCTGCACGTTGCTGTGATCCGTGGCGTAGGCCTCGAAGGAGGCCTCATCGACCCGTCCAGACTGTGCGATGCGTTGTGCCGCGGCGGCGAGTATGCCTCCGGTTCCACAGGCCGGATCGAGGATTCGGTCTCCGGCCTGCGGAGACGTCAATCGAACCATCAGATCGCCGACCCCGCGCGGTGTGTAGAACTCGCCTGCAGAGAAGGGGTTGTCCTTAACATGCCGCTCCAGAAGGAGGTCGCAGACCTGTGCCGCCTCGGCCTCGGTCAAGGGTGAAGTCTTGTCCAGCTCGGCTAGGAAGGCGGCCGCCCACGGCATGTCCTCGGGCGCTCCGTCGTCAACGATGGTTCTGCCCCGAGCGGGAAGGAGGTCAGGGACCGGAAAGCGCTCGTTCATGCCGGCGTCCTGCATCGCCGCGCGCAGGTCGACCAGCGGCGAGGCGCCAGAGCGCGCCTCTGTGACGGCTCGCTTCCACCGCCTGACCAGCTCGCTCCCCGGTTCCCCCGTCGTCTCGACGAATCGCGCGAGAACCAAGATCGCGAGCATCCTGGGCAGATCACCGAAGATGCTGCGGCCTCGCCGGAACGGCAGGTAAGCCCGCCAGAGTCGGTCCACGGCATCAGCCGCGTACACCTGGGCGTCCCTGTTCTCCACGCGTGATCCTCCTCGTCCCAAGCTTGCTCTATCGCACCTGGATGAAGTAGTACGCGCTCGCCACGACGGCGATCAGCAGGCAGAGCCGCAGCGTCATGCCCGTGCTCTCCATCGCCTTCCCGAGCAACTCGAAGAACGACTTCATCTGCAGTACTCCTGCCTTCAGTGTCCCATAAGGCCAGTGCGCAGTGTTGCTGCGCACCATCCGCTTCGCCTGTCCTGTCAGCACGCGCCTGACGCCTGGCGACGACAGGAAGGCAATGACGACGTCCTTTGAGGCGATTTAACAACAGATAGGAAGCCGGGAGGGGCCTTGTGAGCCTCTCGCTCTGCCGAAACAGGGCACTGCGCAGTAACACTGCGCAGTACCTGCATGCTGATGCGGGTGCTGGTCGCGAGTGCAAATGATGGCCAAGGGTCGACGCCAACGCAGAATAGAAGTGTGATGAAGGTCACAAGCGTTCGATCGTCGACCACTACGCCCCCGGCGCGGCTGCCCGGGTTTCCAGGGCGTGGGCGGCGACCCATTCTTCGACCGGGGTCGCTGGAGCGGTGCAGGGTCGCGATCCTCGGCCCGCGTCGCACCGCGTGGTGATCGCGGTGCGCGCACCATCGAAGGAGCCGCGCACCTCCACAGCCGCCAGCCGAGCCAGCCCATGCCACGGCTGCCTTGCCGGAACCACATTCGGGGTCGAATCAGGTGTCCTCGTGAATGAAGCGGATATTCTCGGCGAGCGCTTCCCACCTGCGCTGGTGGACCTTCTCGGGCTACCGCGCCAACGCCGTCCTGACCGTGACCCTCTCCGACGTTACCGACGAAGCGCAACGCTTCGACGGTCCCGCGATCCGGCTCCGCGCCGACCTCACTCCGGAGAGTTGGCGGGCCGCAATCGATGGCGCCCGGCTGACACTGCCGGACATCGACGTCCTCCGCCCTCCGCCGGCCTCAAGTTCAACGAAGCGCTCCCCGAACGCCTCGCCCTTGCCACTCTCGCGATCCGCATGGCCGACCTTCCCGCCGCGTCACCGACGTCGAGCGGGTCTTCGATGCCATCGACGAACTCAACGACCTCATCACCGCCGCCCGCGAGTCCGGCGACCTCAGACTGCGCGCCGAGGTCAAGGGCCGCCGGGTGGTCGGCCCGGCCACCAAGCAACGCATCCGCGCCACCCTGCGGTCGGCGCTGAACAGGGCGATCAAGCAGCGCCTCATCGAGGTCAACGTCGCCTCGTTGGTTGAGCTACCTTCGGGGAAGGCGCCCAAGACGCTCGGTGTGGGCTGACGAACGCATCGCCCAATGGGAGCGTGACTTCGCCGCCCACATCCAGACGATGAACGCCCGCCGTAGGCGGCAGGCCAATTCGAACCGGACAAGCGGATCGGGGAGAACATCAACCGACTGGACGCCTACATCGGTGCCCCGAGCCTATCTCGGGTCATGGTGTGGCCCCCGCCCTGACCAACAAGTTCTGCGCCGGGCCCGCGGTCATCGCCTCTACGCGCAGTACCACCTGATCGCCTTCCGCTGCCTGTGGCGTGGTGAATCCTGCGGCCTGCGCTGGACCGACGTCGACCTTGCCAATGGCACGGCGGCGATTCGCTGGCAGATCACCCAGATCGGCGTCGACACCTTCGAAGGCAAACCAAAATCCGAAGCGGGAGAGGCCACCGTCAGCCTGGACTCCATCACCGTCAAGGAACTGCGCGCCCACAAGGCACGGCAGAACGCCGAACGCCTCGCCGCCGGTGACCGCTGGACCGAAACGGGCTATGCCTTCACCACACCCACCAGCCAGCCGGTGGATCCCAACGATGTCACCGAGCAGTTCGAGCAGTTGTCCATGGAGACCGGACTGCCACCGATCCGGCTGCACGACTCGGTGCCCTGGGGCGGCTCGGGGTGGGCCCGTTCGCGCTTCCACGGTTCGGTCGAGGGAGCTGCCGAGGTACGAACATGATGCTTGACCTGCGTGGACGTAGCCTTTCGGCATGCGCAAGGCTTACCGTTGGCGGTCGATGCACTGGGTGATCTCGTCGATGACCGGGCCCCAGTGGTCCCAGACGTCCTTGATCAGACGCTGGCCGTCGATCGCCTTGCCGCTGAAGCGGTACGGCTCGTGCTCCTTGCGCAGATAGATCATCTGGCCGTCCAGGCGCGCGATGCCGCGGGTCTGTAGAACTTGGACAGCGGCCTGGAAGTCGGTGCCCTTGAGGGCCTGACGTCCTCGCAACTTGTGGATGAAGGTCCCGCGCTCGCCTCGGTGACCGTGCGCACGGGTGAGGTTCATGAACATATTCAGGAACCGGACCGCACGGTCATTGGCGTTGATCTTGTGAGGAAGTTCCAACATCGCTCTGTACCCGACCCAGGGGTAGTGCAGCGTCGTGCCCTCGGGGACCCGCAGTTCGAAGGTCCCATTCCGCGGCTCCCTGGTGATCATGTGGGGAAGGTCGAGGCCGGGGTTCACCACCTCGATCGTCACCATGCCGTCGCTCTCGCCGTTATCGGCTGCCGGCCCCACGCGATGGGCGAACTCAACCGCCGTCCCCTTGATGGTCAGGGTGTTGCAGTGGAGGAAGACGTCGGGGCCGAGCACGACCGGGGTTCGGCGCGCGGGGATCTCCAGCGTCGCCGAGGTCGAGACAGTCAGGCCTTCCACCGGGCCATGCAGGTGCAGGACCTGCTCGGTTTCGGGGATCATTGTGAAGGTCTTCTCGTAGGGCGCGTCGGCCTTCTGGAGGCTCATGGTGACCTCGTAGTAGCCGCCGTCGGTTTCGATCGCGGTCACCGTCGCCAGGGCTCCGCTGAACTCACCGGCGGTGATCGAGGCGTGCAGGGCCGCAAACTCCCAGTCGTCGACCATCGGGTCATCCTGGAGGGCAACCAGGTCAAACAGCAGACTGGAGTCGTTGCCGATCTCGATCAGGCGCTGGCCGTTGATGAGCGACCCGAAGAGCTGCGAGGCGGTGTAGGCGGCAAAAACCGTGCTGGCCCAGCGACCCTCGTTGCGGAAGGGGTGGTCGGCCACGAACGAGCGGATCTTCTCCCGATAGTCGTGGCGGACCTTGAGGTCGGTGATGTGCGACAGGTCGGGTTCCGGCCCCTTCTCCAGGTCATGGCACAGCCACCGCAGCTGCTCGTCGGGAGGGTAGACCACGGCGGGGTCCAGGCCGATTTCGTCGGCCAGCTTGGCCATCTTGTCCTGGTCCCGCTTCAGCAGATCCTCCAGCACGCGCTGCAGCTCGGTCAGACGGTCGGTGCCCTGGCCCGTCGAGCCGAAATTCTGCGCGAGCGCATAATGGTTGTCCTCGCGCAACAGCACCGCCGCCACCGCGTCAAGGACCGGGGGATAGCCTGCGAACGTCTCGGCGTCCTGACCGGACACCGCCCCGGCCACCGAGTCCAGGACCGCATCGCGGGCCGCCCGGTAGAAGGTGCCCTCCAGCGTGGTAGATCCCGACCGCCGTCTCACCACGCCATCGACGTAGGCGCAGCGCTCCTGCGGTCCGAAGTGGGAGATCTCCAGCCAGGCGGTATCTACATCCGCAGCAGCCAAATCAAACCAGACCTCATCGAGGGTCCGCTCCCGGCCGAACAACACAAACCGGCAGCCGTGTTGATGAGCGGTGGCGATCGACTCCACGAAATCGGCCCAGGAGGTTCCCGACACCAGGGCCCGAGCCTCATCCAATGAGTCGATCAGGATCATCGGGTTGGACTGCTGCGCCAGCCTCCCCGGCACGTCTGCGGAACCCAGATACTGTCCAAGGACATAGAACAGCGACGTGCCACTGACGGCCTTGTCCTGCTCCAGCTTCCACAGTGGCGCCCCCAGCCGGTACGACAGTTCCTCGGCCGTGCGGCTCTTGCCGGCCGCACCGCGCGCAGAGACCAGGACCACCGGTGCCTCAAGCCCCCCGGGCCCCAGATACTCCTCCCGCAGCACCATGGTCGGAGGGACGAAGAGAGGCCCGCTCTCGGCAACCTTGAACGCAGCCTGCGGGACGCCAGGGAAACCCACCTCTCCCAGCGCCGTGACGAACTCGGGAAACGAAAGCTGCGTGTCCATCGAGCAATTCCATCGGCTCACCCACCGGGAATCAAGCACGAATCAATCCCAAACCGCACTACCGGCAGCACTACCACGCCTGTCCTGGCCAGTCGCGGTGGGGCGCGTGGGACTCGAACCCGCAACCTACGGACCAAGAGCGCTCCCGACGTAGCAGCTCGGCAGGTCCAATGCCGTGCTGTGCCGCTTTGTCCGCATCCACGCCGTTGCAGTGCAGCCCGATGCCGAGCACCGTGCCGTCCCGTTTGTGAAACCGTCGAGCCGGCAACGAGCTGACATGCTGACGCCGCGGCCAATCCATGAACATGTATTGATCATCACGGGACCGGTACAGACGGCCGAGCCGAACTGGCCGAGCGATTGGGGCGGTAACTCGGTGGTCTCTCAACTAGCTGGCCGCGGGGGAGGCCCGAGTGGTGGTTCTGGCTTATCGAGCACCCTGACTTCACGCCACACGTGCGCGAAGGTCTGATGCACGCCATGGATCCAGGAGGGCACCGAGCGCCAGTCGACGGTGACTTCGCGCTCGCCCCAGGCGACCTGCATGATCTGGCGGTCTTCGGCGAAGTCGTCAACCAGGTCACGGCGGAGGAACAGCAGGTGTCCGCGCCATGGTTCTTCCGTGCGGAAGGTTGCTGAGGCGCGTCTACCGTCGAAGCCGACGAGATCCAGGGTGCCGGGGAGTTGACGAAGTCGGAATCGGTCTGCGACCTCGAAGGACGCCACGTCGTAGGACCGGTCTAGGGCGGTCGGTGACTCTCCTTCGCCGGTCGCTAGTGTCACGGCCAACTGACCCAGCGCGATGCCCTCGCGTTGCTGGCGGTGACGCAACGTCGGACGGGAGTAGGCGTCATCGTCATCGACGTTCACCGCGAACCTTGGGCTCCAGGGCATCTCTCCTGCGAACACGCCCCGGATTGCCGGGAGTTCGGGGAAAAAATGATTACCGAGGTACTCGAGCCTGCGGGCGAGGTCACGGGCGGGATCCACATCGGCTGGGTCCAGCAAGAGGGTGCGGAAGAATGCGAATACCTCCCGTCCTTCACGTCGATGCTGCAGAAAGCCTTCGACCAGCAGCCAACCCTCATTGACACCGTGGATTTCCTCCGGTGACCACAGCTCCGCTGGCACGTTCACGGCACCGGTCCGGAGCCAAACCTCGTCGTCTATTGGGCCGGTGGGGGCCCATGCTGGAAGCTGGATGGTTGCCGCTGGTGGCTCAATAGGGAAGGTCGGGTCGATGTCGGGCTGCACGTGACGCCCGCCTCCGACCCACCACCGATCCCGGTTACGCCCGGCGTCGGCGAGACGGCCGACGAGTTCATAGTAGGCAATCCAGCCGTATTTCTTGCCGTAGCGCTCTACCTTCGCACGGGCACGCCCGAACCGGCTCGAGTCCTCGGCGATTGCCCGGTCGACGTCTCCGAGAAACGCAGTGCGCCATCCCAGTTCCCAGACGCGGGCCATGACCTCGCCGCGGGCGTAACGGAAGTCAGCGTGGTCGAAGTCGTAGTTTCCTCTGTCCGTGAATGCGGACCCGATCACGTAGTTTTCGAAGTCCATGCCGAAGGTGCTGGCGCTCTCCTTGGCGTTCGGGTCGTCGTCGGCCATCACCGATGCAGGCGGAATGGCCGCAAACGTCAGCGCGAATGGATCGACCCCGTCGGGTACCGCGCCCGGGTGCAGGGTTCCGGCGAACTCGTAGGTCGCCCGTACGTAGCTGCGCAGCAACTCATGGGACGTTGGGGTTGATCCGTCGATGATAAAGTGGCCGTGAAGTTCAGAAAGCCACCCGGCGAGCGCGCGCTCGAACGGCCCACCCGGATCGGGCATCTGATGGGCACTGGCGGCACCGAATGCGGCACCGACGACTCGTTCGATAACGTAGGGATCGTCAACATCGAGCATCCGGGTTGCGAGATCGAACAGTCGTTTCGGTTCGGGGCGGCCGTAGCGCTGCAGTGCCTTCGTCGCTAGATCCCGCACGTCGTGATTGGTGGATGTCAGCAGCCATGCCATCGCGAGCGCGTCCAAGTCGTCGCTCTCGTGGCGGTCCAGGGTTTCGCTCCAGCGCCTGATCGCTTGTTGGATGTCGTCCACGATGTCGTCCTGGAGCGGGTTACCGGTGCGATGGCGGACCCATTCGGTCCATCTGCGGTCACGTTCCGGTAGCGGCAGCAGGCGAAGGATCCGGTCGAGAAAGTTGGCGTTCAGGCGGTGCGCCGGGGATCTGCGGATCTCCCAGAGCCGGTCGAACGGATGTCGATGCCCGTACCCGCGAGGCTCAGGGGGCCGCCAGTCCGGGCTGGTGAGCAACGTTGCTAGTTCATCGGCCGTACCGTCATCGAGAAATCCAGACTCTGAGTTGAGTTCCTGCGCGAGCGCCCACGACCGATGCTGTTCCGGGGCGAGGCGCCAGAGATGGTGTGTGGTGAACCGGCGGGGCACCAGCCCGACCAGGCTGATGGCGACGTCCTCGCCAAGGGGGTGGTCACCTTCGCCTAGGAGGGACTTCCACAAGGTCGGTTCCGCGAGCCGCTCCTCCGTCTCGGCACGGGTCATCTGCTCAAGGAGCGCGTCGGCGATGAGATACCCGGCGAAGCGATCGAACAAGATTCCGGTCTGAGTGTCGTCACCTCCGTCGACCTCCTCGCGGAAGAGGACCCCTTCCTCTTCTAGACGCCGGAACAGGCTCTCGTCCCAGTCGCTCTCGTGGGCGTCGAGGACCGCCTTGGCCTCATCGGACGGGAGTCGGCGGACGCGGCGCGTCCACATCCGCATGGCTAGCGTGGCGAGGCGCCGCTTGATCTGGTCAGCGGGCACCGTCCTACGGGCGGGGTCTTGGGCAAGTCGCTGGGTCACTCCGTGGCGGTAGCGCTCGAACACACCGACCAGAGAGGTTGGGAGCTTCTCGGCCCCCACCAGCTCCTGCCGATCGTGGTTTGCGGCTTCGCAGTACATGCGGAGGAACAGCGGGTTGCGGAACATCCTGGTCGGTAGCCAGGTGTCAGTAGTGTTGATCAGGTAGTCATCAAAGTAAGCTTGAACAAGGTCTTTGGCTTCGGACTGGTACCACTCGAGCTCCATGATCGTGGCCGTGTCCGGGACGGCATGAGCTGCGAGTATCTCGCGGAGAGTGACGATCACCATTACGTTCGGGTAGTCGCCAAGTGCCGGTGCCAGCTCGGCGAGGAGCACACGCCACTGCGAAGGCCGCTCGGCTTCGTTCAGCCCATCGATAATTAGGGGAATCCGGAAGCCAGCACGGGCGCCGGCTGAGTTCAGCGCCTCCAAGAGGTCGTCGAAGCGCTCGACCCTCAGCCCGGCGATCCGTCGTGCCAGGTCGTCGAGGTTTCCGCCGGCTTGCAGGTGTCCGCCTTGTATGAATACCCCAGCTGTTGGTCGGTCCGTCGGAGCGGTCAGCTGGGCGGCTAGGTGCGTTTTGCCTTGCCCGGCAGCGGCGACGACTGCGATCAATGGGGCCTGGGCGTCCGTTTGCGTGTCCTGCAGCCATTGGACGATGTCACGGATCTCTGCACCGAGCCCGGTAACGGCCAGAGCCACCGGCAGGCGCCGTTTTCGTAGTTCGAGCACGAAGCGGCGAAGAGCGCGCGGTGATGTGGCCGGCGGCTGGAGGTCGGCGATGCGCTCACGAACCTCGTTCGGCCGGAGATTTCGTCCGGCATCGATGATCGCCCGCAGGTCGTGGACAAACCGGTCCAGGTCATCGGCGATTTCTTCGGCGTTGGCACGCACGTCGTCGCCGATGCCGGCGAGAGCGTCCCGGAGCGCGCCCGTTCGGAAGTTGATCTCCTCGGCGCGCTCATCCAGCCAGCCGAACGATGCAGGACGCAGTAGGAGCCGGTCGATCCGACCTTCCACATGATTGGAGGTATGCAACCGTGGCACCCACCGGGCCTCGACCGGTGCTACAGAACGCTTATGGGCCCTCGCAAGCGTGTCCGGGGTTAGGGCGAGTTCTCCGAAGAAGGTGGAGCGGAGTTCGTCATACCCGGAGAGTTCTGCGTCGAAGTTCTCCGCAGCCCAAAGTTTCGTGGCAATGCCCCGGGCAGGTCCCAGGCCATCGATCCACTCCTCGTCCTTTTTTGCCGGACGCTGGGGAAGGCATAGCACGAAGTCGGTCAGCCCGTCGACGTACTTGATCGCCTTATCGACAGAGTCCTCGATCTGTTTGCGCTGGCCCGCCGTGAGCGCGTGATCTTTGGCGAGGATGAACCATTTGCACGACCAGCCCCATATCCGGCCCGGATCCCCGAGTGTGCCGGAGTGTTCGATCCGCAGGTAGAACTCGACACCGGGCTGGTTACGTCGTTCTCGGAGAGTGCCCAGTCCTCCGTAGCGGCGGGACACGATCGCCCGGGTGAGCACCTCGAAGTTCTTGTCGGCGGCGCCGGGAAGGCGCTCCAAATCAGTCAGATCCACCTTCGGCCTCTGCTGCCTGCCTCAGTCGTGGCGTTCCGTCCTCGTTCCAATCGTGGCGAGAGAACACCTCGACCCGCGCCCCAAGGTGGATGAGGACCTTCAAAAACCCCTGGACTTCAGACTCTTCGGTCCGAATACGAACAGTCGATCCGTTGCGTTCGATCGAGTAGTCGTGACCGTAAATGTCGACATCGGACCGCCCCATGTCGTAGAGCTCTAGCTTCATCAGCTCATTGGCGAGAGCGGTGGGCATGCGCTCGTCCTGGCGCCGCCAATCGTTGTCGGGCCACTCGGCCTCGCCTAGGGGCTTCAAAGCCTCCATACGCTCCATCGCCGCCTCCGCACCGGCCACCGTCTCAAACGTCCCGATCAGAACCAGATCCATCGAGTGCTCCGAGCCGTAGCTGTGCCAGATCCTCATTCCGCCTCCCTCAGAGCTTGCACGGCGTCAAGGATGGAACCCTCGATCGGCGTTCCCTGCGACGCATAGGCGTGGGGACGCAGGACGCCGGTCGCGTCAACGTGCATGTGGGCGTCCAAAGCACGTTCACCTGGGATGACCTCGACGGTCGGTACCGAGGTCTCAAGCCCGGAACGCGAGATCGCGAGGCGTACCCCGGGCCTGGCAGCGCGTATCCACCGAACAAGGCGCTCTGCATCGGCATCGGAGATACCCGGTGTGGCCGCGGTCGGCTGCTCGGGCAGCAGCAGGAGTTCGGATGCGCCAACGTCGACGGCGAACTCGGCGAGATCGTCAAGCACACTAATCGTGTCGGAGTTCACGACCGTGTTGATGCCGATCGGAGCGACTGAACGAAGCAGTGCGGCAGCGGAAACCACCGCCGTGAACGGTCGACCTCGGAGCCGCTCGTAGGTGGCCCCGACCCCGTCGACAGACAAGCGCGCGAAATGCACGGACCCCCGCAGAGCATCGGCGAGGTCCGGGGTCAGCCGATGCCCGTGCGTGGTGAAGGTCACTGCCATCGACGTCGACTCTGCGACCCGAGCGCAAAGCTGGGCGAACCGGCGGTGAGTGGTCGGTTCCCCACCCCCGAAACCGACGCCCAGGCATCCAGCACCGTCGAGCTCCACCGCCCAGGCGACCACACGGTCTACGTCCAGCGCGGCAGCCTGCTTGGGCGCATAGCAGTAGGCGCAGCGAAGCTCGCAGGCGTTCGTCAACGCTACCGAAACGTACCGGGGGGCACGGGAAACCTGCTCGGCGGGTACCTGCACCTCATCGAGCAAGACGTTCAACCCGGAAACCCGGTCGAACAGATGCACCCCAGCTTTGGATAGACGGACCTTGCACATCATCGGCACCAGAATGCCACCGCTCAGGGACAGCACGCAGGCAGCGGTGCGAACTGAGCCATCCGGTTGGATGTGACGAGGTTCAAGGCTGTCGTGAGGAGCGGACGTGGCGGGTGGCGTTTGGTGACGTCTGGCTTGGTCGAAATGGCGTTGTCTCCCCTGGGGTGTTCCGATGGAGCGCACGATGGTCGGATGAGACGTGTTCGGGGTTCCGGTGGCGTGTACCGCCGGTGTGGGTGTGAAGATCCGGTTTCGGGCCGGGCGGTGGGTGGCAGATGCCCCCGGCTGGCGATGGAGCGGAGCCACGGGAGCTGGTATCTGCGGCTGGAACTGGGCAGTGGTCCGGGCGGGATCCGTCGGCGGGTCCGGCGGGGCGGGTTCCCCACCCGAAAGGCGGCCGAGGAGGAGCTGCGGCGGTTGCGTGGGCCGACGGGCAGTGCGTTGACGGTGGCGGAGTGGCTGGGGCGGTGGTTGGCGAACCATCCAGGTGCCGTGTCGACAGTGGCCGGTTACGCCGATCACGTGGAGCGTTATCTGGAGCCGTTGCTGGGTGATCTGCTGGTGGCGGAGGTGTCGGTCGGGCATGTGGAGCGGATGCTGGCCACGATCGCGCACGACCATGAACAGAGAGGACGGCCGGTGACGGCGGCGACGCTGCACCGGATCCGGGCGACGTTGCGTGCGGCGTTGAATGCCGCGCTGCGGGCGGGGTTGATCGAGGAGAACCCGGCGTCGCTGGTGGTGCTTCCATCGGCGCGGCGGCCGCGTGCGGTGGTGTGGACTGCGGGTCGGGTCGAGCAGTGGCGGCGGACGGGGGAGCGCCCGAGCGTGGCGGTGTGGACGGTCGCGCAGACCGCGCAGTTCCTCAACGGCATCCGGAGCCATCGGCTGTACGCCGCCTACCACCTGATCGCGCTGCGCGGGCTGCGGCGTGGCGAGGCGGCCGGATTGCGGTGGTGCGAGGTCGACCTGGACGCAGGAACCGCGGTGATCTGCCGGCAGGTGCAGCGCAGGAACGGGCGGCTGACCGCGTGCGCGCCCAAGACGCCGCGCAGCAACCGGGTGATCGCGCTGGACCGCACCACCGTGACAGCGTTGCGGGTGCACCGAGATCGGCAGCGGGCCGAGCAGGAGGCGTTCGGTGAGGGTTACCGCGACAGCGGTTATGTGTTCACCAATCTCAACGGTGAGCCGGTGTCGCCGGGGTGGTTGACGCATCAGTTCCAGCGGTTGATCGCTGAGCAGGACATGCCGCCGATCCGGTTGCACGATCTGCGGCACGGCGCCGCGCCCCTGGCCCTGGCCGCGGGTGTGGAGTTGAAGGTGGTGCAGGAGATGCTGGGGCATTCCAGCATCGTGCTGACCGCCGACACCTACACCAGCGTCCTACCCCAGGTCGCCCACACCGCAGCCGAGAAGACCGCCGCCCTGCTCATGCACGCCGCCGGCATCGTGCCCGGCACCGACCGCCGCCGCGGCAAAGGCCCGACCCGCCGCAAGCGGTGCGTCCCACGCAACGGACAGGCGCGGCTGCCCCAAAAGCGCACCACAGGACGAACCGACGTACGCGTGCGCGCCCCCGGGCTCGACCGGCCGCGCAGTCTCCCGCGTTGTAGCGGCTCGCATGCGACCCAGAGCTTCGGCTCCCGACATGAGATCTTCGACCGGGAAAGGACAACCGCATACCGGTTCCGCACCTGACGACCGGTCGGTGCGCGATCCAGCCCTGCCCGAGCGGCGGCCTGGAGGAGAGGAGCCCTTGCAGGGCTTCTGTTCCTGCATCCCCGTCCCCAGGAGGGCCTCATCTCGGCCCCAGGCGTGATCAACCATGCGGGGCGTAAAGCGTGTTTGCCCTGGTGAGGGTGGTGGGTCGCGTGGGACTCGAACCCACAACCTACGGATTAAAAGTCCGGAGCTCTCGTATCAGAGCAGTGCTCTCAATATCAGACCGTACCACTCTGTCCACATCCAGCACCATCCCCGTGCCGCCAGGTTCCGTTCCGTGCCAGTCCGGTTCGGAACCACCGAGCAGACAACGAGCAAACACACCCGGCCAACGGTTGTTCGGAGCAGAGGCCTGTGCGAGTTTGAGTCGGTACAGAGCACGTGTCTGATGCTGCGCACGGAACCTTCCGCGCAACCGCGGGGCCGAGCAAGACCAGGTCACCGTGCCGCTGCTGCCGCCCAACCATCCACGCCGGCGCGGAGCCGAGGACAGCGTTTCCTGCACGTACTCCATGTATGCGGAACCATCCCCGCATGCGCGGGGCCGACCCCTCGAATTCAATGCCCTGCGGGCTAATCACCGAACCATCCCCGCATGCGCGGGGATGGTTCGACCCGATGTGCGACGAGGCCGACCAGGTCCGGCTCGGCCCCGCGCCCGCGGGGGACTGTACGGTTTTCGGCTCTGTCGCATATTCGGTGGTGACGCCCTGGTTTCGTGGTATCACGATCGGTCATGCAGGAGATCAACGATCTTGTGAAGCTGGTGTTCTCCGGGCTTTCTCCACTGGTCATCGAGGACGTGGTGGACCAGGGCGAGCTGATCTGGGTGCGGGCGCGGACTCCCGGCGGCCCGGCGACGTGCCCAGGTTGTGGCACCGGGTCGGTGCGGGTGCACGGTTATCAGCAGCGGACGGTCGCCGATGTTCCGATCGATGCTCACAGGGTCGTGGTCGCAGTGCGGGTACGCCGACTGGTGTGCCCGGCCCGGGGCTGCGTCCAGACCTTCCGTGAACAACTGCCCGGCATCCTGGAGCGCTACCAGCGCCGCACGCCCCGGCTGGCCTCGCAGATCGGCGCGGTGGTCCGAGAGCTGGCCGGCCGCGCCGGCACACGTCTGTTATCCGGGTTGGGTGTGCTGCTGTCCCGGCACACCGCGCTGCGCGTATTGCTGCGACTGCCACTGCCGGAGCGGCCGGTGCCGCGGGTGCTCGGCGTGGACGACTTCGCGCTGCGCAAGCGCCGCAGCTACGCCACCGTGCTGATCGACGCCGAAACCCGGCAGCGCGTCGAGGTGCTGCCCGACCGCAAGGCCGACACCCTGGAGGCGTGGCTGCGCGAGCACCCGGGCGTCCAGATCGTCTGCCGGGACGGCTCCGGCGCCTATGCCGAGGCGATCCGCCGTGCCCTTCCCGACGCGCAGCAGGTCGGCGACCGATGGCACATCTGGCACAATCTCGCCGAAGCGGTGTTGAAGGAGGTCGCCGCGCACAGCGCGTGCTGGGCCAAAGCCGGGCCGCCGCCGCGCCAGGGCAAACGCGCCGCCACCACCCGCTAACGCTGGCGGCAGGTCCACGACCTGCTGAACAAGGGCGTAGGACTGCTGGAATGCTCCCGCCGCCTGGGACTGGCGCTCAACACCGTCAAACGCTACGCGCGCCTCCCCGAGCCCGAACGACTGGTGCGCGCCCCCCAGTACCGGCCCACTCTGATCGATCCCTACCGCGACCACCTGCGCCGACGCCGCGAGCAAGACCCGGCGGTCCCAGTTCTGCAACTGCTGGAGGAGATCAGGCAGCTCGGCTACGCCGGCAGCCAGAACCTGCTCTACCGCTACATCACCCAGGGACGCGTCGAGGCCGACCGTCCCGCGATCTCACCACGCCGCCTCACCCGCGACCTGCTCACCGCCCCCGACCGGCTCAAGGACCACCAGAACGAACGGCTCGACGCATGCGTCGCCGCCTGCCCGGAGATGACCGCCCTCGCCGGCCTCGTGCGCTCCTTCGCCGCCCTGCTCGCCCCCGCCGACGGCAACGCCGATCGCCTGACCGACTGGATCACTCAAGCCAGAGCCGAAGACCTGCCTCACCTGCACGCTTTCACCCGCGGGCTCGATCTGGACCGCGACGCCGTGAACGCTGCCCTGACCCTGTCCTTTCACAACGGCGGCACCGAAGGCGTCAACACCAAGACCAAAATGATCAAGCGCCAGATGTACGGACGCGCAGGCTTCCCGCTTCTTCGACACCGCATCCTGCTCGGCTGACACCACCGTCCGTCACCACCGAATATGCGACAGAGCCGTTAACTGGACAGACCCCCGAACCGCCTTGGGGCATGGCTTGCTTGTTATGTATTCGGCACGGGGATACTAAGTTAGCGGTTGGCATCAGTTTGGTCGTCAGCTCGGGCAGGGATGAAGTTGCTCTTCATATGCGCCCGTAGCCAAGGCGGTGGAAGCGGCCCCAGCGGAGTGCGGACCCAGTTGGTGGGCCCGGGGCCCAGTGAACGCGTGCGAAGTTTCAGTTGCCTCTTCCGGGTAGGGCCCTGAACGGTTTGTGTCGGGGGGGAGCGGCGGGTTGGCCGACGACAATGTGGTGCGCGTGGTGTTGCGTGCTGACCCTGGGCTGCCATTGGAGATCGTCCGTCAGATCGCCGAATCACTACCCGACGACATGCGGGAACGCTCGGCGGTACCGGCGGACTGGGAAGTCGACGCCGGGCCGGGGGCCTTGACGGCCGACGAGCAGGTTGAGGCAGAGCACCTGGCGGATGTCCTGGTCGGCCAGTTCCCCGGTGGAGCGTACGACGTCGCCGTGTTCGTGACCGATCTGCCACGCCGTCGGGGAACCCAGCCGATTCTGGCGGAAGTGAGCAGGGCCGAAAAGATCGCCTTGTTGTCGCTTCCCGCCCTTGGCTGGTTCCATCGGCCGAGCCGGGCTCGCCGCGGTGTGGTGGATCTGGTCACGATGATCTATGACGGGACGCCGCCGAGGTTCGCCCAGGAGTACACCGTCCGCCGGGCCGATCCCGGACGGTATGCCGAGCAGCGGTTCGTGACCCCGGGGCTGCTGGGCCAACTCAGGCTGCTGGCCGGCATGATCCGGGCGAACCGGCCCTGGCGGCTGTTCGCCGGCTTGTCCAAGGCGCTGGCCGGGGTGTTGGCGACCGCGGCGTTCGCGGTAGTCAACGCCACCGTCTGGAATATCACCGATGCGCTCGGTCCGATCCGGCAGGCGGTCCTGGCGGTGCTGGCGGTCGCGGCCTTGCTGGCGTGGCTCATCATCGACCATCGGTTGTGGGAACGCCCGGACGACGTCATTAATCGCCAGCGTGCCAAGCTGTACAACGCTGTCACTCTGGTGACGTTGGTGATCGGTGTGCTGTGCCTTTACGGGGCTGTTTTCATGCTGACGATCGTGCTGGTGCCCGTGGTGCTGACCGGCAGTGCGCTACGGTCCAACCTCGGCCATGGGGCCGAGTGGAACTTCTATTTGTCGATGGCCTGGCTCACCACGTCCATGGCCACGGCGGGCGGTGCACTCGGCTCGGGGCTGGAGGACGAGTCGGCCGTGCGTGACTCCGCGTACGGAATCCGTCAACGAAGCCGCCTGGAGCAGCAGAGGAAGCGCGACACCTCGTGACCGGGGCCTGCCCGCCCTTGGACGGACGGAAGCTGAATTTCCCTGTTCATTGCAGTAGGCCAGCATGCCGTCGCCCCTTGGGCGGTAGGTCGTGGTGATGGGGAGCCTGCCGATGTATCCGCCGATGTTGGCCCTGCTGGGGGAACTGCCGACCACGGAAGGCTGGGCGGCCGAGTTGAAGTGGGACGGAGTCCGCGCAGTCGCCTACGTCCGCGACGAACGGCTACAGCTGATGTCGCGCAACGACAAGGACATCACCGTGGCCTGGCCCGAACTCGCCCCGCTCGCCGCCGCGGTCGACGTGCCGGTGGTGCTGGACGGGGAGATCGTGGCGTTCGAACCGGACGGCAGGCCGTCGTTCACGGCGCTCGCCCCGCGGACGCACCTGCGTCAGCCACACCGCATCCAAGCTCTGGCGGAGTCCAACCCCGTCTCTTACATGATTTTTGATGTGCTGCACCGCGACGATGATCCGCAGATCGCCCTGCCCTACGCCGAGAGGCGCAGGGTTCTCCAGGGGCTCGGGCTGGACGGGCCGCGCTGGAAGACGACCAATTCCCACGACGACGTCGCGACGGCCTTCGCCGAGTCGTCCCGTCTCGGCATGGAGGGCGTGGTGTCCAAGCGCGTCGACTCCCCGTACCGGCCGGGGAAACGGCATCGGGACTGGACCAAGACCAAGAACTTCCGGACGCAGGAAGTGATCGTCGTCGGGTGGAAGCCGGGGGAGGGCCGCCGCGCCGACCGGATCGGCGCGCTCCTGCTGGCCGTCAACGACGAGCGTGGACGGCTGAGATACGCCGGCCATGTCGGTACCGGCTTCACCGATGCGATCCTGGACGACCTCGCCGAGCGTCTGACGCCGCTGCGGCAGGACGACCCGCCGGTTCCCGACGCTCCCCCTCAGCACGTGCGGGACGCCCGCTGGGTGCGGCCGGAGCTGGTCGGTGAGGTCGTCTTCGCCGAGTGGACCGGCGATGGCCGGCTGCGGCACCCGAGCTGGCGTGGGGTCCGTACGGACAAGGCACCCGGCCAAGTCCGCCGCGAATAGGCCGGCCGGTCACTCCGGGTTTTCGTAGCGGACGTTCAGCTCCTCGTTCGCGACGGTGATGTGGATGGTCGCACCGTTCCGGACGTCACCTGCGATGAGCGCGCGGCCGATGCGGGTCTCGACCTCGCGGGCGATGAAGCGGCGGAGCGGGCGGGCGCCGTACACCGGGTCGAAGCCCTGCTCGGCGATCAGCCGCCGGGCGTCCTCGTCGATCGCCAGGTGCATCTGCCGGTCGGCCAGCCGGGCGCGAAGGTCGTTGAACATCAGGTCGACGACCTGCTCGATCTGCGGCAGCGTGAGTGGCTTGAACAGGATGATGTCGTCGACCCGGTTGAGGAACTCGGGACGGAAATGCCGGCGCAACTCGCCCATCACCCGGGCGCGGGCGTCCGGCTCGATGTCGCCCTCCGAGGTGACGCCCTGCAGCAGATGCTCCGACCCGATGTTGGACGTCATGATGATCACGGTGTTGCGGAAGTCGACGGTGCGGCCTTGGGCGTCGGTCAGGCGGCCGTCGTCGAGCACCTGGAGCAGCGTGTTGAAGACGTCGCCGTGCGCCTTCTCGATCTCGTCGAACAACACGACCGAGTAGGGCTTGCGCCGGACGGCCTCGGTGAGCTGGCCGCCCTCCTCGTATCCCACATAGCCGGGGGGCGCGCCGACCAGCCGGCTGACGGTGTGACGCTCCTGGTATTCGCTCATGTCGATGCGAACCATGTTCTCCTCGGTGTCGAACAGGGCCGCGGCGAGGGTGCGGGCCAGTTCGGTCTTGCCGACGCCGGTGGGGCCGAGGAAGACGAACGAGCCGATGGGTCGGCGCGGGTCCTTGATGCCCGAGCGGGCGCGGATGATGGCGTCGGACACCAGCTGGACGGCCTCGTCCTGTCCGACCACTCGCTCGTGTAGAACCTTGTCGAGCCTGAGCAGCTTGTCCCGCTCGCCCTCTTGCAGACGGCTGACCGGGATGCCCGTCCAGCGGGACACGATCGCCGCGATCTCCTCTTCGGTCACGATCTCGCGCAGCAGCCGGCCGCCGTTCTGCTTGTCGGTCAGCCGCTCCTCCTCGGCGCGCAGCCGCCGCTCCAGCTCGGGCAGCCGGCCGTGCCGCAGCTCAGCGGCACGGTTGAGGTCGTAGTCGCGCTCGGCCCGATCGGCCTCCTGCCCGACCTGTTCGATCTCCTGACGCAGCGCCTGCACCTTGCGGAGTGCCTGGCGCTCGGCCTCCCACTGGGCGCGCATGGAGCCGGCCTCGGCGTGCAGCTCGGCCAGTTCCTTCCGGAGTTTCTCCAGGCGGGCCTTGCTCGCCGCGTCCTCCTCCTTGGACAGTGCGGCCTCCTCGATCTCCAGGCGCATGACACGGCGGGTGAGTTCGTCCAGTGGCGCGGGCATGGAGTCGATCTCGGTGCGCAGCATGGCGCACGCCTCGTCGACCAGGTCGATGGCCTTGTCCGGCAGGAACCGGTCGGAGATGTAGCGGTGGCTGAGCGTCACGGCGGCCACCAGTGCGGCGTCCTGGATCTTCACGCCGTGGAAGACCTCTAGGCGTTCGCGCAGGCCGCGCAGGATGGAGACGGTGTCATCCACGGTGGGCTCGTTGACCAGGACGGGCTGGAAACGCCGCTCCAGGGCGGCGTCCTTCTCGATGTGCTTGCGGTACTCCTCCACTGTCGTCGCGCCGATCATGTGAAGTTCGCCGCGGGCGAGCATCGGCTTGAGCATGTTGCCGGCGTCCATGGCGCCTTCGGTGGCGCCCGCGCCGACGACGTTGTGGAGCTCGTCGACGAAAAGCAGGATTCGGCCCTCGGCCGCCTTGACCTCGTTGAGCACGGCGGTGAGGCGTTCCTCGAACTCGCCCCGGTACTTGGCGCCCGCGACGAGCGAGCCCATGTCCAGGTTGAAGATCGTCTTATCGCGGAGGCCCTCGGGGACGTCGCCGTCGGTGATGCGTCGGGCGAGCCCTTCGACAATGGCGGTCTTACCGACGCCGGGGTCGCCGATCAGCACCGGGTTGTTCTTGGACTTGCGGGACAGGATCTGGACGACACGGCGGATCTCGGCGTCCCGGCCGATAACGGGGTCGAGTTTGCCTGCCGCGGCGTCGGCCACCAGGTCCCGGCCGTACTTCTCCAGCGCCTCGTAGGCGACCTCGGGCATGGCGGACGTCACCCGCTGGTGGCCGCGAATCCGGGTGAGGGCCTCCAGGAAGGAGTCCCTGGTGATGCCCTGACGGTGCAGCAGCCGGCCCGCCGCCGTCGCCGAGCCCTCCTCCAGCAGTGCGATGACCAGGTGCTCCACGGAGACATAGTCGTCCTTCAGCCGTTCGGCCTCCTGCTGGGCGGTCTCGAGCAGGCGGGAGAGCCGCTGAGTCACCAGCACCTTGCCGGGCTCGGTCCCCGGACCGCTCACGCTCGGGCGGCGGCCTAGCTCGGCCTCCAGCGCCTCCCGCAACCGTGCCGGATCGGCCTTCGCCTCGGTGAGCAGCCGCGGGACCAGTCCGCCGGCCTGGTCGAGCAGGGCGAGCAGCAGGTGCTCGCCGTCCACTTCGACGTGCCCGAAGCGCAGGGCCTTGGTCTGGGCGTCGTGCAGGGCCTCCTGGGATTTCTGGGTCAGGCGGTTGGGGTCCACGTTCGGCCTCCGGTGTGGTGTTGGATGCGTAGTTCACGCTCGAGTTCGGCGATGCGGTCGAGCAGTTCGACCACGAGTCCCAGCGCGGCGTAGTTGAGGCAGAGCCCCGTCCGCAGGCGTTCGAGGCGTGCGTACGCGGCGACCTGCGCGGGCGGGAACCAGAGCCGGCCGGACGGGTCGCGTTCGGGGTCGAGCAGCCCGAGACGCACCAGCCGGCGTGCCAGCTCGGGATGGATTCCGGCGGCATCGGCGAAGGCGTCGAGGTCCATCCGCCGGGGACGGGTCGGGATGATGGCGTAGACCGTGCCGGGCAGCAGATGTTCCATCACGATCTCCTCGGGTCGAACGGCGACGCTGAGGCGAGCTCCTCGAACAGCCGGCGTTCCGTTTCGGACGGCTCGGGCGGGACCACGATCCGGACCTCGGCGAACAGGTCGCCCGGGGCACCGCGGGGATTGGGCAGCCCGCGTCCGCGCAGCCGGAGCCGTCGCCCACTGGAGGTGCCGGGGGGCACCTTCACCTTGGCCTCGCCGCCGGGCGTCTGCAGTCCCACCGTCGTGCCGAGGGCGGCCTCCCACGGAGCGAGCGGCAGGTCGGTGTATACGTCGCGATCTTGGACGCGGTAGCGGTGATGTGGGGCGATCCGCACCACCAGGTAAAGGTCTCCAGCGGTGTCGCCGCTCCCGCCTTGCCCGGCCAACCGGATGCGCTGGCCGTCGGTCACACCGGCGGGAACGGTGACGTCGAGGTTCCGCGGGCCCTCTGGACGCTCGAGGGTGATGGTGCGCCTGGTCCCCCGGTACGCCTCCTCGACGCTGACCTCGATCTCGGCCTCCTGGTCGGCACCGCGAGACGGCGACCAGGCGGACCAGCGACCGCCGCCCCGCCGGCGGCCACCGAAGATCCCGCCGAACAACTCCTCCACGTCGATGTCCTCCCCGAACCCGCCGGTGTAGATGCCGCCCGTGGTGGCGTAGGGGCCGGCGCCCGTGGCGGCACCCGCACGGGAACGCGCCCACATGTCCGGGTCGACGTCTTCCGGAACCCGCCGGAAGTCAGGCCCGAAGACGTCATAGCGGCGGCGCTGTTCCGGATCGGACAGGATGGCGTAGGCTTCGGAGACGTCCTTGAACTTCTCCTCGGCTCCGGGGTCCTTGTTGATGTCGGGGTGATGGGCACGGGCGAGCTTGCGGTAGGCGCGCTGGATCTCGTCCTCGTCGGCGTCCCGGGAGACCCCGAGCACCTCGTACGGATCTCGGACGGCCATCAGTCACCGGCCTTGGCCGACACCGACACCAGCGCCGGACGCAACTGGTTCTCGTCGTCGCCGTAGCCCGGCTGGTGCACCTCGACCACTGTGCCGGGCGGAACGTCGGGGTCGGTGCGCACGGCGACCGCCGAGTGCCGGGCCGGGTCGAACGGGACCCCCAGGTCATCGCGACGCGGGTAACCGAGGTCGCGCAACGTCGACACGGCCCGGTCCCGGACGCTGCGAACGCCCTCGATGACGCTGGCCGGATCGGACTCGGCGTGCTGGAGGGCGCGTTCGAGGTCATCGAGAACCGGCAGCCACATCGCGGTGACCTCCGCCCGCTGGGCACGGCGCTGCGTCTCCAGTTCACGCGTCATGCGCTTGCGCAGGTTGTCGAGATCGGCGAGCGCGCGCCGCCACAGGTCCTCGAGTTCCTCGATCCGCGCCCGGAGCCGTTCGACCTCGCCGGAATCGCGGCCGGCCGCCTCGGCGGCTCTTTCCTGCTCGGCGTGCTCGGGCTGCTCGAGTGGCCGGTCCTGGCCGACTGGCTGCCCGGTCTGCTCAGTCCGTCGTGAATTCGGCGTCGATGACATCCTCGTCCGAGCCTTCCGTCGTCGCCCCAGCGGAACGCTCGCCCGCGCCCGCTCCGGTGGTCGCTCCCAAGCCGTGCAGGATCTGCTGGAGTTCGGAGGTGAGCGTGCGCAGCCGGTCCAGCGGCGCCTCCTCCTTGATGGCTTGCCGGGCGTCCTCGATCAGCCCCTCGGCCCGCGCCTTCTCATGCACGGGCACTGTGTCGGCGAGTTCGCCGAGCCGGCGTTCGACCTGGTAGATGGCCGAGTCCAGCTCGTTGCGCGCGTCGACCTGCGCGCGCAGCCGGGCGTCCTCCTGCCGGTTCCGCTCCGCATCGGCGATCATGCGTTCGACCTCGCTCTCGTCGAGGTTCGAGCTCTGGCTGATCGTGATGCGCTGCTCGGCGCCGGTGTCCTTATCGCGTGCGGAGACATTGAGGATGCCGTTGGCGTCGATGTCGAACGTCACCTCGATCTGCGGCTGGCCGCGTGGCGCGGGGCGGATGTTCTCCAGCCGGAAGCGACCGAGCACCCGGTTGTCGGCGGCCCGTTCCCGTTCACCCTGCAGGACCACGACGTCGACCGCGTTCTGGTTGTCCTCGGCGGTGCTGAACGTCTCGGTGCGGCGGGCGGGGATGGTCGTGTTGCGCTCGATGATCTTGGTCATCACCCCGCCCATGGTCTCCACGCCGAGCGACAGGGGCGTGACGTCGAGCAGCAGGACGTCCTTGACCTCGCCCTTGAGGACGCCGGCCTGGATCGCGGCGCCGAGCGCCACGACCTCGTCCGGGTTGACCGACATGTTGGGGTCCTTGCCGCCGGTCAGCCTGCGGACGAGGCTCTGCACGGCGGGGATCCGGGTGGACCCGCCGACCATGATGACCTCGTCGATGTCGTCGGCGGTGACCTTGGCATCGCTCATCGCCCGTTCCACCGGGCCGACGCAGCGCTCGATCAGGTCAGCGGTGATCTGCTCGAACGTGGAGCGCATCAGCGAGGTGTTGAGGTGTTTCGGGCCGCTGGCGTCGGCCGTGATGAACGGCAGGCTGAGCTGTGTCTGGGACACCGTGGACAGTTCGACCTTGGCCTTTTCGGCGGCCTCGAACAGCCGCTGCAGGGCTTGGGGGTCCGCGCGCAGGTCGATCCCGTTCTCCCGCTGGAAGTCATCGGCGAGGTGATCGACGATCCGGCGGTCGAAGTCGTCGCCGCCGAGATGGCCGTCACCGGAGGTGGCGCGGACCTCCACCACGTCGTCGCCGATGTTCAGCAGGCTGACGTCGAACGTGCCGCCGCCCAGGTCGAACACCAGCACGGTCTCGTTGGCCTTCTTGTCGAGGCCGTAGGCCAGTGCCGCCGCTGTGGGCTCGTTGATGATGCGCAGGACTTCGAGCCCGGCGATCTTCCCCGCGTCGCTCGTGGCGTGCCGCTGGGCGTCGTTGAAGTAGGCGGGCACGGTGATGACCGCCTCGGTGACCTTCTCGCCGAGCGACTTTCCGGCGTCGTCCGCCAGCTTGCGCAGGACCAGCGCCGAGATCTCCTCCGGCGCGTACTGCTTGCCGCGCACGTCGAAGCGCGCAGTTCCGTCAGGCCCTGCTACCACGTCGGAGGAGACCGCGTCCCTCTCGGTCTCGATCTCTTCGTAGCGTCGTCCGATGAAGCGCTTCGCCGAGGTGATGGTGCCCTTCGGGTTCAGGATCGCCTGCCGCCGGGCCAACTGCCCGACCAGCCTCTCCCCCTGTTCGGTGAAGGCCACCACGGACGGGGTCGTCCGTGATCCTTCCGCATTGGGGATGACCCGGGGCTCACCGCCTTCGGTCACCGCGATGACCGAGTTGGTGGTGCCGAGGTCTATGCCGACTGCTCTGGCCATCAGCTTCCCTCCGATGGTTCCCACCGCGCATTACGGTGGGAGGGCGTGCACCGTTGCCGGAGATGGCAACGTCTTAGTGACCGACGCTGCGTCATCAGGTGATCGGGCACATCCACCGACCGTGTAGGTCTGTGCTCGCGCCCACCGCGGCGCGTCCGTGAACTCGCCGTGAGCGGAAGGGCACCTGTCCAGGCGGGCTCGCGGGGTCAGGCACCCGGCCGGCCTGGGCGCACGACCTTGTCGCGCGGATCTGGTCCTACAAGATCTGACGATGTGACGCCCTCTCCGAGCGGGAAGGCTGTACGAACTTGGACTTCCTTCTCCTCCTTTCAGGAGACGACAGGCGAGGTAACTGGCATGGCCGTGATAGGAATCAGCAGGTTCGAGCGCTTCTTCAGAGCGGCCGCGGGGCTGGATGTCGATAAGAATGATCTGCGGCGCTACCACGAGTTCCTTGACGCAAAGCTGTACGACCTGCTCCTCAACGGACAGGCCAAGGCGAAGGCGAACGGGCGCGACATCATCGAGCCGTTCGACCTGCCGATCACGAAGGGCCTGCAGGAGAGCATCCACCGGTTCCGCCGGTTGGACGAGGAGATCGAGGTCGAGCCGATCCTGGAGTTGCTGGCGAGGCGGCCGCCGCTGGATCTCGCGGTCCGCGATGCCACCGATGAGAAGCTCCCCGAGATCGCGGGCGGCCTTTCCTACGCGCTGTCGCAGGCCTTCCGGATCATGTTCCCGGACCGGCGCAACCCGCAGACCACGCAGTGGGAGCGGGTCCAGCGCATGTTCGACCTGCTCTTGTGACCCGGACTGCCGCTTTGACCGGGTTGCGGCAGATGGTCCCCAGGTGATCCGCCTTTGTCCAATGTTGACTTGACCCTGCCTAAAAACAGGACAGCGGCGCGTTGACGATCGCGTATCGCCCTGCGCCATCCAGGGCACGTTGCCCTGTATGGACGGCAGGCCGCCGACACGGGGCACGACCTTCGGTCGTCAACAGGAACGAGCGAGCATCGACGAGTTACTGACGCGCGTCGACGGCCCGAGGGTCATGCTCGTCGAGGGGGAGGCGGGCATCGGGCGGACCCGCCTGCTCGAGGAGGCCGCACAGAGAGCCGCTGACGAGGGCTTCGCGGTGCTGGTCGCGGACACGGCCCCCGAACTGCATCGGCCCGCGATACTGGAGATGTTGCTGTCGGTACTCGACGAGCCCGGCCCGAACCCACCGCCGGCCGGACAGGACCGGCCGACCGAGCGGTTGCGGGCCGCGCTGGAGCGGCGGGCCCGCTCCACCTCGTTGCTGGTCGTCCTGGACGATCTGGAATTGGCTGATCCCGCTACGGTCCTCGCGCTGCGTACGCTGCCGATCCGGCTCGCGTCGTCTCCCGTGTGCTGGATCCTCGCACGCCATACCGGCTCCGGTGGCACCGAGCTCGACCGGCTGTTCCTCCGGTTGCAGGCGGGCGGCGCGACCCTGCTCCAGCTTCGCCCGCTGTCGGGTGAGGCCGTCTCCGACCTGGTCACCGCCGCTCTGGGTGCGCGCCCTGATCCCGACCTGCGCGTGCTCGCGGACCGGGCGGGCGGTAATCCGCTGCTGCTTCTCGAGCTGATGAACGGACTGCTCGACGAGGGCGGGGTGGTGATCTCCCAGGGCCAGGCCCGCCTCATCACCTCCCGGCTGCCGGAGCGGGCCCGTATCGTCGTCCATGGCCGACTGGACGATCTGGATCCGGCGGCCCGGCGGCTTCTCGAGGTAGCGGCGATGCTGGGGCCGGCATTCCATCCCCTGGTCGCCGCCGACCTACTTGGCATCACCCCCTCCGAACTGCTGCCGTCACTGGAGGCGATACTGGCGACAGGGTTGCTGGCGGCGCATGAAGAGGCTCTGGTGTTCCGGCACGACGTGGTGCGCGAATCGATGATCATGGATATTCCCGGTCCCGTCCGGCAAGCGCTGCACGTGCAGATCGGTAGGAACCTGCTGGAGCACGGCGGCCGGGTGAAGGCCGCAGCGACCCACCTCATGGCCGGGGCGGTACCAGGCGTCCCGGAGGTCCTCCAGAGCCTGGACCGGGCGAGCGCGGAGATGCTCGACACCTACCCGGCGGTCGCCGCCGAGCTGACCCGCCGGGCGCTCGAGCTCACCGAGCCCGCCGACCCGCGGTGGTTCGCGCGCACGATGACGGCGATGCGGACGCTGGTCGCCGCCGGTGACCTGGTGGGAGCCGCGGAGCTCGCGGAGGCCGCGCTCGACCAGTGCGCGTCCGGCCCGTCCACCGCCGAACTGCTGACCGCGCTGTCCTTCGTCCTGGTGCCGATGGGCCAGGCCGCCAAGGCGTTTGACTCGGCCAAGGCCGTGCTGGACATGCCGGATCTGCCGGCCGAGGTGCGCGACCACGCCGAACTCGCCCTCCTGCAGGCCGAGGCCGGGCTGCAGGAGGGCGGGAGCGTACTGGACCGGGCCAGAGCGATCGTCAAGGCGGACGACGTGCCCGGTCGTGGTCTGGTGACCGGGGCGCTCATCGTCCTTGCCTTGAACGGCTGGGACGAGGGCGACCTGATCGGCGCGCTCAAGTTCACACGGACCGGTGTGCGGCAGGCGTTCAACGACGGCGTGCATGAGTGCCGGCTCCACCCCGGTCTGATCCTGGCCTCGTTCCTGGTGGACGTCAGGCTCATGGACGAGGCACGGCGGGCGATGGTGCTGGGGACCGGCGGGGCCGACGGGATCGGACGGGACGGCTGGGCGGCCGGACCGGCGATCGTGCGATCACGTATCGACCTCGCGGAGGGGCGTCCGGAGGAGGCGATCCGCGGAGCGAGGGCGGCTCTGGAGGCGGCCGACGCGGGCGGGGCGCACCTGCTGGGCGCCTGTGCCCGGTCCGCGCTGTCCTTCGCGGCGCTGCGCTCCGGCGATCTCGAGACGGCCACCGAGCATAGCCTCGGCGGCGAGAACGCGGGCGGCCCGGCACTCCCTCCCTTCGACCTGACCCGTAGCGAGCTGGTCCGGGCGCAGGTGACAGAGGCGTGCGACGGGCCGCGGGCCGCCCTGCCCGCATTGAGCCTGCTCCTCGACGGCCTGGCGGAGCACAATCGGGCGCTGACCTGCGAGCCGACGGCGGCGGCCTGGCTGGTCCGGACGGCGGTCGCGGCGGGTGAGCCCGGACCGGCCGAGGAGGTCGTAGCGGCGGCCGACCGGCTCGCCGAAATGAACCCGGGACTGCCCAGCCTGGCCGCCGCCGCCGAGCACGCCCGGGGGCTGTTGCACGGCGATCCGAACCTCCTGCGAAACGCGGCCGCGGAGCACGCCGACCACTGGGCGTGCGCCTCCGCCTACGAGGACCTCGGCATGCTGCTGGACGGGGCGGGCGGCGCGCGCGGCCAGAGGATTCAGTGTTTGGACAAGGCTCTCTCCTGTTACGCGGCGGCCGGCGCCGAACGCGATGCCGCCCGGATCCGGGGGCGCCTGCGGCGGATGGGGGAACGCCGACGGCACTGGAACCATCGCGAACGTCCCGCGGCCGGCTGGGACAGCCTCACCGGGACCGAGCAGCGGATCTCCGGGCTTGTCGCCCAAGGGCTCACCAACCAGCGCATCGCTGATCAGTTGTCCGTCAGCGTTCACACCGTCGCGTTCCACCTGCGGCAGGTCTTCCGCAAACTCGACATCCGCTCACGCGTCGAATTGGCGCGGCAGGTCCTCGAACATTCTGATGACCCTCCAGACGCGCATACCAGGAAGAGTTCCGACGGCACGAAGGCCGAGTCACCCCCGGCCCGACCGACGCCCTAGACGGGAATGAGTGGGCGCAGGTCCCGGGAAATGCTGGACTTGATGTCCTCCCATTCACCTTCTGTGACGTATCGCCGCAGCGCCTGCAGGACGGTGGACACCAGCCGCTCCATACCACCGTCGACCTCGTGCGGGAAGCCACGCCGGACATGTTGGAGGAACTCCTCCTTGTCCATTTTCACCGGCACTCGGCTGGGGTCCCAGCCCTCGTAGTACACACCGCGGACCAGCAAGGGGAGTTGGGCGGAGAGATGCGCACACTCGTCCACGGTCAGCCGGTCGCGCAAAGCGTGCAAAACGGCGCGCAGCGCATCGAAGGACCAGTTCCGTCGTTCCTTTGACCACCCGTGGGCATGCTCGATCTCATTCAGCACGCGGTTCGTCTTGTCGATGGTCTTGTCGAAGGTCGCGAATCCCGTGGCGCTCATGCGAACCTCCCTTCCGTATGAGGAGGACCTTTCGTCCCACAGCGTCGCGCGGGACCGGGTGAGAACGCGTCACCCGATGAGGGTGACGCCGGAACCGGGTCCGTTTCACCCCGCATGGGTGACGTCCCCTCACCCCCTCACTCAGACGCTGGTCGATGACAGTGACCCGCTTTCAAGGGGGTAACGGGATGACGAATGCCGGCGAATTGAGCACGATTCAGACCCAGATTCCCGCTCGGCTGGATCGCCTGGCCTGGACGCGGTTCCACTGGAGAATCGTGATCGGCTTGGGCACCGTCTGGGTACTGGACGGGCTAGAGGTCACGATCGTGGGTTCGATCGCCGCCCGGATGACCGAGCCGGGCAGCGGCATCGACATCTCCAGCGGCGACATCGGCACGGCCGCGGCCTTCTACGTTGCCGGCGCATGCCTCGGCGCGCTTCTCTTCGGCCAGCTCACCGACCGCTTCGGACGCAAGAGACTGTTCATGATCACACTGGGGTTGTACCTGGTGGCGACCGTGGCGACCGCGTTCGCGACCGAGGCGTGGTACCTGTTCCTGTTCCGTTTCCTCACAGGGGCCGGCATCGGCGGTGAATACGCGGCCATCAACTCGGCCATCGACGAGTTGATCCCCGCCCGCAACCGGGGCCGGGTGGACCTCGCCATAAACGGCAGTTACTGGCTGGGCGCGGCCATTGGAAGCCTTGGCAGCGTGCTGCTCCTCAACGATGCCCTGCTGTCGGCGGACCTCGGCTGGCGGCTGGCCTTCGCCATTGGCGGGGTCCTCGGGCTGGGGATCCTGGTGGTGCGCCGGAACGTTCCGGAGAGCCCCCGCTGGCTGTTCATCCATGGCCGTGACGAGGAGGCGGAACGGATCGTCGACCGGATCGAGCGGGAGGTTCAGACCGAGACCGGGGAGCCGCTGCCCCCTCCGGCGCAGAGCATCACCGTGCGGCAGCGCAGGTCGATCAGCTTCCGCGAAATCGCCCGCGTGACGGCCAAACGTTATCCCAACCGCACCGTTCTCGGGCTGTCGTTGTTCGTCGGGCAGGCGTTCATGTACAACGCCGTCACGTTCGACCTGGGCACGATCCTCAGCGACTTTTTCGACGTCGCGTCCGGCACGGTGCCCTACTTCCTGGCCGCGTTCGCGCTCGGGAACCTGATGGGGCCGCTCCTGCTCGGACGCCTCTTCGACACCGTCGGCCGCAAGCCGATGATCGCCGGCACCTACTTCGGCTCCGCGGCGCTGATCGCGGCGACCGCCGCCCTGCTCATGGCCGACCTCCTGACCTCGACGACGTTCATCATCCTGGTCGCGCTGAGCTTCTTCGTCGCCTCGGCCGGGGCCAGCTCCGCCTACCTGACGGTCAGCGAGATCTTCCCGATGGAGACCCGCGCCCTGGCCATCGCCCTGTTCTTCGCGGTCGGCACCGCGGCCGGCGGGATCACCGGCCCGGCGCTCTTCGGTCAGTTCATCGGCAGCGGCCGGCTGGACCTGGTCGCCGTCGGGTTCTTCATCGGATGCGGGGCGATGATGCTGGGCGGGTTCGCGGAGCTGATCTTCGGCGTCCGCGCCGAACAGCAGTCGCTGGAGAACATCGCCCGTCCGCTCACCGCGGAGGAGGCCGAGGCCACCACGCCGCAGGAGCAGGAGAGCCTCCGGCGGGCCGCACTGGAGCGGGAACTGTCGGCCGAGGACAGGCGCCGGTCCGACGAACGCGATCGCCGCGCAGGGGAGCGCGCCGCCCGGCGCCGCAAGCGGGAAATGGCGAGGCCGCAGCGCTTCCGTCCCGGGCCTGGGGGCTCGCAGACCTACTCGCCGGGAATGATGGGAACCGCGGGCACGCCAAGCCGGTCGACGGCGGTCTCCGAGCGCGAACTCGACCGTGAGATCGATGATCTCGTCCACGCGACCGGGGTGGGCCCGGTGGAGCGGCGCGACCTGGCGAAGCGGGTCAGCGCCCGAAGCTGGGGCCCCGGCCGGTTCAGGCAAGCGCTGGGCGAGGCGATCAAGGAGGGGCGCCTACGGCGGCTGACGCGCAGCAGGTACGGCCCTGGAGACGCCAGGGGGGACGAGGAGTGACGCTCGCCTGCCGTCTTCTCGGCCACCGTCCGCGGTTCACCAGTGAAGGGAACATGCTGGTGTGGATCTGCGACCGGAAATGCGCGGCCGGAGGTGCCAAGGAGTACGAGACCGCCGCGGACGCCGCCCGTTACGCCCGTGCCTTCAACCGGGAGGATCGCGAGGATCTCGGCAAGCGCGCTCCGCTGATCGGGCTGTTCCCGCTCCGCCTGTTCCGAGCCTTCCGGAACCGTCACCGCAGCGGACAAGAGAGCGGCGGCGCTCAGAGAAGCTGAGCCTCCCGCGCCTTGCGCACCGCCTCCCGGCGCCGGGAGGCGGTGAGCTTCCGGTAGATGTGGCGCATGTGCGTCTTCATGGTGTTGACCGAGACGTGCAGCTCGGCCGCGATCTCCTCGGTCGTCAGGACGCTCTGGAGATACCGCAGCACCGTCAGCTCCCGCTCGGTCAGCGGCGCGACGGGGTGGTCCGTCCGCTCGGCGGCGCACTCGATGATGTCCAGGACGAACGGCCAGTATGCCGTCCCGGAGTCCAGGTGGGCGCTCAGCAGCCGCCGCGCGGCCGGGCCCTCGCGGATGAACACACCCCGGAAACGCTCCTGATCGGCGAGTTGCAGGGCCTTCTCCAGGATCGCGGACGCGTGCCGGTCCTGGCCGAGGCGGTCGGCGGCCAGCGCTTCCAGGAGGCCCGCCTCCAGGCTGCCCCCCAGTTCCATGTTCGGAGCTCCGGCGGCCGTCCGTATCGCCGCGTCCAGATCGCCGTTTCTCAGCTGCGTGCGCGCGAGCGCGACCGCCAGCGGGGCCGAGCCGCCCGACGCCCCAACCTGGTCGGCCAGTAGCCTCGCGGCCGTGCCGGTGTCCCCGAAGTTCGTCCGCAGCGCCGCCTCGGCGGCGGTGAACCGGTGGGCGATGTATCTCGGCACCGCCCAGCCGGTGAGCTGGTGGCGGACCTCGCGCAACACCTCGTCCGCTCCGGCCTGGGATCGGCCAGCCTGGAGCAACCACAGCCGGACGATGCTGATCAGTGCGGCGAGCAACTGGTCGCCGTTGCTGTCGGCGAGATCCAGGTATCGGGCCGCCTCGTCAGCCTCCCCCCATTCGTGATGCGTGATCGCCAGGGCCAGCTGGGCGTATCCGCAAGCCGCGGGGGACGTCGCGAAGCCGAGCGAATCCTGAGCGGCCTGCTCCGCGAGATGGAGTTCGCCGAGCAGCGCACGGACCACGGCGAGCCTGCTGAGGCACGCGGCCCGGACCCGTTCCAGGCCCGCCCGCTCGGCCGCGGCCAGCCCGTCGTCCAGTGCCCGTTCTGCCATGCGCAGGTCGCCGGTGGCCAGCTGGGCCGTGCCGAGTGCGGAAAGGGCGACAGAGCGGGTGCGATCGCCGTCCCGGTGTGCGAGGAGCCGTGACGCCTGGGAGAACGTCGCGGCGACGTCACCCACCGCCACCGACCGCGCCAAGCGGATCGCCGTGATCCTGTCGTCGTCGGCCTCGGTGGTCTGATCACCGGCAAGCCGCAGGTAACGGTCGGTACCTCGCCGATCGCCGAGAATCTGCTGGTTTAACGCACAGGCCAGCGCAAGATCCGAGTTGACGCGAAATGCCGCTTCTGGCGGCGCGGCATCGAACGCCCAGAGCGGCCGGTCCGGACCCGACACAACGAGATCGGGCCAATGGTCGGCCAGCAGGTCCGTGGCCATCCGCCAGTCCAAGGACAGGAGGGCGTGGTGCAGCGCGTCCGGGGACGAGCCCCGCGCGGCATACCAGGCGGCCGCCCGCCGATGCAGGTGGGGAACCTGCCGCGGCTCTCGCCTGGCCAGCTCACGACGAAGGAACTCGCCGAGAAGATGGTGGTAGCGATACGAGGAGCGCCGGTCGTCGACCGGGTCGAGGAATGCCCCCGCGTTCCCCAGCTCGGCCAGGATCTGTTCCCCGTCCGACCGGCCGGTCAGCGCGTCCGCCAGGCTGCCGTTGATCCGCTCCAGCACAGAGCCGTACAGCAGGACCTCCAGATGCGCGCCGTCGAGTCTGTCCAGCACTTCCGAGGTGAAATAGCCCGCGATGGTCTCGTGGTCGCCGGTCAGCCCACCGACGAAGCGCAGCGGATCACGATGTCCTTGCATGGACAGCCCCGCCAGCCGCAGGCCCGCCGGCCAGCCCTCTGTGCGCCGGAGCAGGATGCGCGTGTAGCGGTCAGGCAGCTCCAGGCCCAGTGCGGCCAGCAGTTCGACGGTCTCCGGCATGGTGAAGGACAGCTCCGCTGCCTCCAGCACGGTGACCGCCCCGGCGAGCCGCAGGCGCGCCAGTGGAGGTCCCGGGCCACCGCGCGTCACGATGACCACCCGCAGTGCCCGCCCGGCGTGCTGAACCAGATACTCCAGCCCCTTCAAGACCCGCGGGTCCCGTATTCGATGGAAATCGTCGAGAACGATGCCCACGGGATCGCGCAGCTCGGCCAGCTCGGCCGCCAGCCGGGGCAGGAACTCTTCATGGCGCATCTCGTCCGGCGACGGCAGGGCATGCCCCGCGAAACCCCCCGTGGAGATCAGTACGGCCCGCAGATAGCACCAGAATCGGGGGTCGTCCCCGTCTTCGATGCCGAACCAGCCGACCCGAAAGTCGGTCGCCCTCGTCCACCAGCTCAGCAGCACGGACTTCCCCCAGCCGGGCGGAGCGTTCACCAGCGTCATCGGGTGTTGCCGCGCGGTGTCGAGGACGCGGCCGAGGCGTGGCCGCTCCACCAGCCCTGGTGGAGGGGCGGGCGGCTGCAGTTTCGAACCCAGCAGAGGTACTTCGGTCACGTCCACACCCTGCGTGTGCCGCGATGCGCCTCGTATCCTCAGTCCGGGTAGCAGCCGCTACTGGCGCGATTCACTCGCCCCGGCAGTGATCGCCGGAAAATCCGTCCCGCTTGTACATTTCGCTACCTGCCTGTTCGGCTGGACGGGGTCTCCCGCGGGAAGGCCGCGATCATGGGTTCGGAATCCCTGTTCATCGTCGGCCTGGTCATCACGGCCGTGCTACTGCTCTCCCGGGCCCTGTCCTCGCGCCTAGGGATACCCGACGCGATCCTTCTCGTCGTCCTCGGCGCAGCGGCCGCGTTCCTGCCCGGCATGCCCGAGATCGAGCTGCCACCGGAACTGGTGCTACTGGGCTTCCTGCCCCCGCTCGTCTACTACGCCGCGTTCTTCAGCTCCCCGCGCGAGGCGAAGGCGGACGCAGTGCCGATCACGGCGCTCGCGATCGGCCTGACGACGGTGACCACCTTCACCGTCGCCGTGGTCCTGCGCGGGGTCCTGCCCGATCTGGGTTGGGCGGCGGCCGTCGCCCTCGGTGCCGCCGTGGCCCCCACCGACCCCGTCGCCGCGATCTCGATCATGAAGCGGCTGAACGCGCCGAACCGGATCGCGACCATCGTCGAAGGGGAGAACCTCATCAACGACGCCGTCGCGCTCACCGCCTTCGTGCTGGCCGTCGAGGCGCTGACGACACCCTTCACCGTCGGCCACGGCATCGCACGGCTGGCCGAGGTCGTCGCCGGCGGCGTGGCGTACGGCCTGGCGGTGGGGTTCATCGCGTCCCGCCTCCGCCGCCGGATCCGCGATCCCGCCAGCCAGATCATCGTGTCCCTGCTGACGCCGTACCTGGCGTTCGTCCCGGCCGACGAACTCGGCTTCTCCGGGGTACTCGCCACCGTCTGCGCGGGCTTCTATCTGGGCACCCGCGGAGAGGGCATGCTCCAGCCGGCGTCCCGGCTGCCCGGTCATCTGTTCTGGCAGGTGCTGGTCTTCCTCCTGGAGTCGGCGCTGTTCGTGCTGCTCGGTCTTGAGATTCGCGTCATCGTGCGTGAGTTGACCGGCTCGGCATGGTCGCCGGCGATCCTGGGCGCGGCCGCGGTCACGGCCGCCATCGTGGCCCTGCGGCTGGCCTGGACCCAGTTCGTCTTCCCGCTCTCCCGGTACTTGCCCGGCCGGCACGTCGCCTTCGACCATCTGAACTGGCGCGAGCGGCTCGCCATCGGCTGGAGCGGCATGCGAGGCGCGATCTCACTGGCGATCGTGCTGTCCCTGCCGGTGTCGGCGCCGGGCCTACCGCCGGAACGACGCGGAGAGCGGCTGTTCGTGACCGGCGCCGTCGTGTTCATCACCCTGCTCGGGTGTGCGACCACGCTGCCCGGCCTGCTGAGACGGCTCGGCCTGGCCGAGTCCGACCGCGTCCGGATCGAGTACCAGGAGGCGCGAAAGGCAGTGGTGGAGGCAGCCCTGGCACGGCTGGACGAGCTCATCGAGAACGGCGAGGTCGACGATCGCACCGGCAGGACCTTCCACCAGCTGTACGAGGATCTCCTGGACCAGATTCGCACCGAATTCGGCGAGGACCTCGACGAGGAGGTCACCGACTCCCTAGGCCTCCGCCGCGAACTGGTGCGGACGCAGCGCGAGAAGCTGCGCCGGCTCTACTCCAGAGGCAAGATCAGCGCCGAAGTCCTGCGGGCCGTGGACCGGTGGCTCGATCTCGAGGACCCCGACATCCGGGAAGTCGGCTGACCGGGCGCCGCCCCGTCCAGACCTGTCAACTCTGAGGATGTGCCGGACCGGCCGGACGGGCAACGTCCCACTCAGAGAACGTCCCCAACGAGAGGATCAGACCATGGCACTGCCCAGCATCCGCCACCCCGGAGACACGATGCTCACCCCGAGGCCGCGGGCATTCGACCCCCTCTACGAGCAGATGGAACAGCTGGTCAACGCGGCCTTCGCCGGCACCACCACGGAGATGCCCTGGGCACCTGCGGCGGACGTGAGCGAGACCGACGACGCCTATGTAATCGAGGCCGAACTTCCCGGCCTGAAGAAGGACGAGATCGACGTATCACTGCACGATCGGGAGCTGACCATCACCGGAGAGGTCAAGGAGCGGGAGAGCCGTGGGCTGCGGCATCGCAAGCAGCGGCGCAGCGGCCGATTCGAGTACCGCGTGTACCTGCCCGGTGACATCGACGCTGAACGGGTCGACGCGAACCTCGGCGATGGCGTGCTCACCGTGACGGTCCCCAAGGCCACGACCGAGAAGGACCGCCACATCGAGGTCAAGGACTGACCCTCACGGGGGCGACCCGCCCACGCCAGCGGGAGGAGCCGATGATCATCCGTTGCGAGCACTGCGGCAAGAAGAACCGTGTGCCGGCAGCCGCCGACGGTGGTCCAGTCTGCGGCAACTGTCACCGGCCGCTCCCGTGGATCGCAGAAGCCGGAGACGAGGATTTCGCCGAGGTGGCCGAGCGCTCCTCGGTCCCGGTCATCATCGACCTGTGGGCGACCTGGTGTGCGCCGTGCCGCACGGTCAGCCCGGTACTGGAGCGCATCGCCCACGAGATGGCCGGGCGGCTGAAGCTCGTGAAGATCGACATCGACCGGGCGCCATACATTCAGGAGCGCTTCGCCGTGCGTGCCGTTCCCACGCTCCTACTGATGCGTGACGGGAAGGTGATCGACCAGAGAGCGGGCGCCGTACCTGCTGGTCCACTCCGAACGTGGGTGGAGGAAGCCCTTGGAAGAGACATCTGATCTGTACGGCGCCTACCCCCGGCTCGACCGGGAGCAGGTCGAGCTGGTCGCGGCATACGGGGAACGACGCCCGACCCGCCGTGGCGACGTCCTCTTCTCCGAAGGGGACCGTGCCTACGACTTCTTCCTGATCCTGGCCGGGACGGTGGCGATGCTCGACAAGGGCGAAGTCATCCGGGTGCACGGTCCGGGGCGCTTCCTCGGCGGGCTGGGCCTGCTGACCGGTCAGCCCACGTTCCTCACCGCCCGCGTCGAGGAGCCGGGCGAAGTGATCGCGGTGCCGCCACGGCGGCTGCGCGAGCTGGCCGGCAGGGAGCCCTGGTTCGGCGACATCGTTCTGCGCGCGTTCCTCATCCGCCGCGCCCTGCTCGTCGAGCAGGGCGCCGGGCTGCGGATCATCGGCTCGCGGTTCTCTCCCCGCTGCCGCCGACTGCGCGACTTCGCCGCGCGCAACCGGCTGCCGCACCGATGGATCGACGTCGAGGACGATGAGGACGCCGAATCGCTGCTCAGGGAGCTCAGCGTCCGGGCGTCGGAGACACCCGTCGTGATCCTGAACGGTGAGCGAGTGCTGCGCAATCCGGGGGACGACGAACTCCCACGGCTGCTCGGGCTGCCCCCACCGGCACCGGCCTCGTCGGCGTACGACATGCTCGTCATCGGCGCGGGCCCGGCCGGGCTGGCCGCGGCCGTGTACGGTTCCTCGGAGGGCCTGGACACGATGGTCGTGGACGCCATCGCCACCGGAGGGCAGGCCGGCACATCATCCGAGATCGAGAACTACCTCGGTTTCCCTGGCGGCATTTCGGGCGCGGAGCTGACCGATCGGGCGGTCATCCAGGCCGGGAAATTCGGGGCGAAGCTCCACGTGCCCGGCGACGCCACGGGCCTGCGGGTGGGCAATGGCCGGTACACCGTCGACCTCGGCGGAGGCGGCGAGCTGTCCGGCCGCACCGTCGTCATCGCGACCGGCGCCCGTTATCGCCGGCTGGACGTCCCGCATCTGGACGACTTCGACGGTGCCGGCGTGTACTTCGCCGCGACTCAGGTTGAGGCACTGCAATGTCGGCACGTGCCCGTGGCCATCGTCGGCGGCGGCAACTCGGCCGGTCAGGCGGCCGTGTTCCTGGCCCGGCATGCCACACGCGTGTTGCTCTTCGTCCGGGGCGCGGAGCTCAGCGAGAACATGTCGCGCTACCTCATCGACCGGATCGAGCACTGCCCCGAGATCGACGTGTTCCTGAACACCGAGGTCCGTGAACTGCACGGTCACGATCTGCTGGAGGAAGTCGTCACGGGGAACAAGCAGACTCGTGAAGTCCGCCGCTTCAAGGTGCGCGCATTGTTCGTCTTCATCGGAGCCGACCCCTGCGTCGGTTGGTTGTCCGGCACGGTCGACCTCGATCACAAGGGATATGTGCGCACCGGTGGCCGGCAGGCCCTGCCGTTGGAGACCAACCTCCCCGGCGTGCTGGCCGCCGGCGACGTGCGGAGCGGCTCGATCAAGCGCGTCGCCTCTGCGGTGGGAGAGGGGGCGATGGCCGTCCGCCTGGCGTTCGAGCGCCTGAACCGATGACCGGCCGTCGGGTGTGAGATGATCGGTGACCAGCGGATACGTGCAGCAGCCCGCACCGCCGTCACACCGGTGCGGGTGCGCCTGAAGCGGCTGCGCACACAGCCGACAGCCATAGTGATCGCCCGCCTCGCCGTGACAGCGGTCCTTTCGTTCCAGCTCGCGTCATGGCTGCCCGGCACCAGCCCAAGGCCCGTCCTCGCTCCTCTGACCGCACTCCTCGTCGTCCAGGTCACGCTGTACCAGACCATCCACCATGTCTGGCAGCGCGTCGTCAGCGTCGTGGTCGGTGTGATGGTCGCGGCACTGCTGTCGAGCCTGGTGGGATTCAGCTGGTGGAGCCTGGGCCTGGCCATCACGGCCGCGCTGATCTGCGGATTCGCGATGCGGCTCGGCAACTACATCCTCGAGGTGCCGATCAGCGCCATGCTCATCCTGTCCCTCGACACCGGCGCCGCGGCCGAGGGGCGGATCGTGGAGACCCTCGTCGGCGCGCTCACCGGCCTGGTCGCCGGGTTCCTGACCTCGCCCGTCAAGATCCAGGCAGCCGAGGAGGCGCTGGAGGACCTCAGCGGCACCATGGCCCGGCACCTCCACGACATCGCCGACGCTGTGGAGAAGCGCCCCGAGCCACGCACATTCGACGAGTCGCTCTTCCGGGCCCGCACCCTCAGCCGGGAAGTCCAACGCGTGGACGGCGAACTCGTGCATGCCGAGGAGAGCATCCGCCTCAACCCGCAGGGCGTCGGAATGCTGCGGTCAATGGTGGCTTTGCGGGAGACCTTGGTCGCACTGGAACACTGCGGAATCACCATCCGCGGCCTCGCACGTTGCCTCACCGACCATGCCAACGGGCCTGAGCAGGGGCGCGAGGACCCCCTGTCCAGGAGCGACACCCGCATCCAGCTGGCCACGACCATAGGACACCTGGCCTCGGCGATGAGCACCTACGGGCGAATGCGCCGGCAGCAATTCGCCACAGGAACCACCGAGTTCGAGGACTCGCTCGCCTCCCACCTGGACGCCGCGCGCGAAGAGCGCGTAAAGCTGACCGAGATGCTGCGGGCCGACAGCCCTGACTGGCCGCTCCATGGCGAGCTTCTCGTCCACCTCGACCGTTTGAGAACCGAACTGGAATCCGGGCGACGGATACGAACGCAAGGGCGCCCCAATCGCCGACTCCGCATTCCCAAACCTTCGCCGCCCGCCACGCTCAGCCCGATAAGGCGGCGAACCGACCTACGCCGAGCACGCTCCTGACCCGTCCCGTCGTCGGCCCAGGGTCTCGGCCAGGCCCGCCTCGTCCAGCACGGTGGTGAGGGCGGCGACGTCCTCGGGAGACAGGCCGAGGTATTCGCGGGCCAGGATGTCGTGGTCGATCCGGGAGGTGAACAGCAGGTACAACCCGTCCGGCGTGACCTCGAAGTAGTCGAGGTACTTCTTGAGCCGCTCGTTTCGCAGCGAGAAGGGCAGCCCGAGCGGATGGGCGCGCGTTCGCAGCTCACCGTAGGGATCGTCGCCGACGAGCCGTTCGAGGATGTCGTTGACGATGTCGAGATACGGCGACTCGGTATAGGTGTTCTCGCCGTCCAGAACCACCTGTTCGAGATCAGGACGCCTTTCCAGGAGCGCGGGCCGCTCGAACGTTCCCTCGAGCAGCCTCAGCAACTCGACCAGATAGGCGGCCGGTGAGTGGACCGAGCGTGCCGCGTCCTCCGCACGGATCGCCGGATCGCCGAACAGCAGCTCGTGGCTGGGAAATCCATCACTCGACACATCGTCTCCTCACGACCGCGACAGCACGGGATGAACCTGAAGGGCGGGGTGGTCTCCGGGCGCATAAAGAGGCGATCGCCATGCGCGGTAAACTGGATCGGTGCCGGGGATTATCTACCGTTTCGGTGAATACGAACTGGACACAGCGCTTTTCCGACTTTTCCGGGCCGGCGAGCCGGTGCACGTCGCGCCTCGGGCTCTCGATCTGCTGTCTCACCTGGTAGCGCACCGGGATCGGGTGGTGCCGAAGAACGAGCTCCTCGACGTCGTGTGGGGCGACCGGTTCGTCAGCGAGGCCGCGCTCACCACGGCGCTGCGAACCGTTCGTCTCGCCGTCGGGGACACCGGCGGCGAACAACGGCTGATCCGCACCGTGCACCGGCGGGGTTACCAGTTCGTCGGCCCGTTGACGGTGGACCCGGCCGGAGCCCCCCGGCGGGTCGGCGCCGGGTCGGTGGCGGCGGAAGGACCGAGCGGCGCCGACCAGATCATCCGGTTCTGCCGGGCCGACGACGGCGCCCGCATCGCCTATGCCACCCTCGGCTCGGGTCCGCCGCTGCTCAAGGCGGCCAACTGGATGACCCACCTCGACCTTGAGCGGACGAGCCCGGTGTGGTCGCACTGGATCAGTGGCCTCGCGCGCGACCGTCAGCTGATCCGCTACGACGAGCGGGGGTGCGGTCTGTCGGACTGGCAGGTGCCCGGCTTCGGCTTCGACGACTGGGTCGACGACCTTGAGGCCGTGGTCGAGGCGGTGGGACTCGACCGGTTCCCGTTGCTCGGTGTCTCGCAGGGCGGCGCGGTGGCGGTGGCCTACGCCGCGCGGCATCCCGAGCGGGTCAGCCGCCTGGTCCTCGCCGGGGCCTATGCGCGCGGACGGCACGTCCGGGCCCGCGACGACGCCGAGCGCGACGCGGCGGCACTCGACCTGGACCTGGCCCCGCGTGGGGTGGGGCCACCGGGATCCCAGCTTCCTGCGGGTCTTCGCCTCGCAGTTCCTGCCGGACGGCACTCCGCAGGAATGGGAGGAGTTCGCCGCGTTCCAGCGGCGGACGACGTCGCCGGCCAACGGGGTGCGCTTTCTGGAGGAGTTCGCCCGGATCGACGTTTCCGGTATCGCCCACCGGGTGGACTGCCCGACGCTGATCCTGCACTCTCGCGACGACGCGCGGGTCCCGGCCTCGCAGGCCGGCGAACTCGCCGCGCTCATCCCCGACAGCCGCCTCGTCCTGCTGGACAGCGGCAATCACCTGCTCACCGCCTCCGAACCGGCCTGGGCCGAATTCCTATCCCGCCTCGACGCGTTCCTGACCGAGTGATCTCGTCCCCGCGGCCTGGCGGTAGCGCGTGGCGCCTGCACATGCTCGTTCAACTCTCGGGTTCGGTACCGGGGCGGACAACTCGATCATCGGGCAGCCGGCGGCCGCACGCTTGGTTGAAGCCTGAGGTTTCTCTGAGGAGATAACTTTCGAACCTGACCGGCCCGCGGCAGGCCCGATCAGAGGTGCATGACGATCTCGTGCGCGGTCAGATCCGCACGCTCGGGCAGGCGACGGGCCGGTGGCGTTCGAGAAAATGAATTTCGCGAAGCGCTGGGCACCTGGCCGGGGAACTCGGCTGACGGCGCCGGCCCGCCGGCGTCCGTCGCAGGGCTCCGTGGGCGAAGTACGGGGGCGGGTGCCGTGACACAGCGACGACGTCAGTGCGCTGAATGGGCCTCAACCACGTCCGAGGCGGAGGCTAGTGTGATCTGCCTGAAAACCGTCGGCAGAATCGTGCGAGGGGTTCGAGGATCTTCGGCGGTCTTGGTCCACACGAACGGCCTGGGGTGGTCGTTCCACTGCCGGATCCAGTCGCGGATGTCGGCCTCCAGCGCCTGAACGCTCTTGTGGGCACCGCGGCGGATCTTCTGCTCGGCCAGGAACCCGAACCAGCGTTCGACCTGGTTGATCCAGGACGATCCTGTCGGAGTGAAGTGCATGTGGAAGCGGGGGTGGCGGGCCAGCCACGCCTTGACCGCCGGGGTCTTGTGCGTGCCGTAGTTGTCGCAGATCAGATGGACGTCCAGCTCGGCCGGGACGGTCTTGTCGATGGTGATCAAGAACTTCTTGAACTCGGTCGCGCGGTGCTGGCGGTGCAGCTCGCCGATGACGCTGCCGTCGGCGGTGTTGAACGCCGCGAGCAGGGCGGTGGTGCCGTGCCGGGCGTAGTCGTGGGTGCGACGCTCGGGCGCGCCCGGCAGCACCGGCTGCGACCGGTCCAGGGCCTGGATCTGGGACTTCTCGTCGGTGCACAGCACCACGGCCTTCTCCGGCGGGTCGTGGTAGAGCCCGACGATGTCGACGATCTTCTCCACCAGCAGCGGATCGGTCGACAGCTTGAAGGTGCCGGTCCGGTGCGGCTTGAGGCCGAAGTCCCGCCAGATCCGTCCGATCGTGGACCTGCTGAGCCCGCTGCGTTCGGCCAGCGAGGTCCGCGACCAGTGGGTGGCGCCTCGCGGGGTCTCCTCCAGGGTGGCCACCACCACCTGTTCCACCTGGTCGAGGGTGATCGACGGCGGCCGGTGGCGGGTGCCCGGCACCAAACGCTGGCGACGACCCGCGGTGCTCAAGCGACGTTCTGCGGCCGCGAGCTCGGGTGAACGGCCGGCCGCGGTGCTGGCTGCGTGATGGAGAGCTGTCTGCTCTGTGATCTGTGTCGTCTCAGCCAACGAAGGGACCTACCGAACATTTCGAGCACGTCTGTGCCGAGGGACGAGGGGCCGACGCGGTGATCGGTGCTGTCCGGTCGTTGCGCTGGTGGTGACGGGCATGAGATGCGGAAAAACGTCGGCTGGTGTCCGCTTTTCCGGCCTCAGGTCGGCCTCAGGCGGGCCCCCAGGCATGATCCCCGGCACAGCCAAGGACAGGTATTTTCCCTGGTCAGGTGGTGGGTCGCGTGGGACTCGAACCCACAACCTACGGATGGAAAGCCGGAGCCCTCATATCAGAGCGGTGCTCTCGGTATCGGGTTGTACCGCTCTGTCCGCGTCCAGCACCATCCTCGTGCCGCTCCATCCCGTTCCGTGTCAGTCCGGTTCGGAGCCGCCGAGCAGACAACGAGCAAACATACCGGCCACCGAACGCGTGTAATAGCCATGGGAGTTCGTGTCGGTGGGGCGGCACGCCCCGACAGCACATGGCCCGCCGATTCACCGCTCCGCCCGCCCCCTCGCATGACGGTTGGTACGTAGTGCTGCGGCCAACCCGTCCGATTGATACGAGCCCGCATGCAGATCCGCATCGCCCGCGTGCAGGCTCAGCATTACGGCCAGTTCAGCCACCACTGCCGACGGCGTTCGCCAGTGGCGGAGGGTGTCGTCCAGTTCGAAGGTCGCTTTTGATCCCTCCCAAGTACCGGTGACTTCCCGCTGGCGGGGGAGGCGTGCGGCCACCGGGTCTGGGAAATTAGGGAGCGTCAATCGATACCTTTTCAGGAGACTAAATGATCAAGAGTACTCGGAAATGCGCCATTTTGGCGGTGGCTTCCGTCGCGCTCGTCGCCATGGGCGCCTCCAGCGCGTCGGCCAAGCCGGCTGAGAAAGTATAAGTGCCGTTGGTGAGCCTGACCGGCTCGGCCCGCATGCACTACGCCCCCTCCCCGCAAGACCGGGTTCATGTTTCGTTCGACGCGCACGCCACGTATCCGGAATGGGAGCAGGACCCCAAGCCCGGGAAAGCGGGCGGCGTCGTCCGGATCTCCCACGCATTCACCGGCCACCCGGAAGTCAGCGGGTGGGCGGAGGCCAAGGTGGACTGCGTTCTGGCCAGCGGCGCAGTCGCGGTCGTGACCGGTGACGTGATCCGCCATTCGCAGAGCTTCTCCGGCTGGAAGAACAAAAGAGTCGGGTTCGCCGTCGTCGACGCCCGCCGGGCCGACCAACTCGGCTTCACGGGCCCCGTGGACGACCTCGACGCCTGCTTCGGCAAGGCCCTCCGCCAGAGCCCAGCGCCCTTCATCCTGACGCAGAAGGGCGGGTTCATGCTGAGGAATAACCTACCTCTAGTGCACTAATATTCTCCGCCCCCAATTGAATCCCCGCCGATACGTGTGGCCGGAGCCTGCTTTCGTGGCCTCAGCTCGGCCTAAGGTCGGCCTCAGGCATGATCCCCGGTGGACCCGGAGGAGGATGTTTGCCCTGGTCGGGATCGGTGGGTCGCGTGGGACTCGAACCCACAACCTACGGATGGAAAGCCGGAGCTCTCGTATCAGAGCAGTGCTCTCAGTATCGGCATGTACCGTTCTGTCCGCATCCAGGATCATCCCCGTGCCGCTACATCCCGCTCCGTGCCAGTCTGGTTCGGAACCGCCGAGCAGACAACGCGCAGACATGCCCAGCCACCGACCGTGTGTAAGCCCTGGAGTGCGTGTCAGCGGGACGAAATGCCCTGACAGCACATGGCCCGCCCAGCGATTCCGTCCCACTTCATGATGCCGTGGTCATCACCATGACTGATACGTCCCAGCCTCACAGCGGTTTAAAGGAGACGGGCCCGCTCAATCGTCCAGACCGCGTTGGACGAGGATGTCACTAGTCGGCGGTGAGATAGGCGGGGGGATCGCTGATCGAGAGTTCCTCTCGCTTCTTCCCCGCTTGGAGGAGCCTGAGCGCCCAGTCGGAGTAGAGCCGGCACAGGGTGGTCAGCGTCAGGGTCTGGCCTTCGGAGAACCAGTCGACGCCGGTCGCCATCTGGAGCAGCGCGGTGGTCGCGATGTCGGGCTGGGACTCGGCGAGGAGATGCGCTTCGCGGCCTTGGTAGATGGTGGTGCGCCAGATCCCTTCGTAGGAGTCGCGGGCTTGCAGGACTCGTTCGCGGTGTTGGCCGGCCAGGGCGCGGATCTCGGTGTCGGCGATCGTCGTGAGTTGGCGTTCGCGGACGTGGTGCCAGACGTGGTGCTCGACGAGTGTGGCGAGCCGTACCAGCGGGTCGTCGATCTCGGCCAGCATCTGCTCCGCTGCCCGCCCGAGCGGGGCGATGGCGTCGATCATGATCTCCACGAGGAGGTCCTCTTTGGTGCCCATGTAGTGGTAGAGGGTCGAGGTCCGGATGCCGGCGGCCGTGGCGAGGTCACGGATACCGGTTCCGTGGAAGCCTCGCTCGGCGAACAGGTTCGCCGCCGCCTGCCTGATTCGCCGGACGGTCGGCTCCTGATCGACGATGCCATCGGCTGCTCTGTTCGGCATGTTCTCCTCCTTGCTGGGGCACCTGGGGTCAGCCTGCCATGGTGAGCCCACCGCTGACGCTCAGCACCTGGCCGGTGATCTGGTTCGGACAGGAGGCGAAGAAGGCGGCGGCCTGCGCGACCTCGTCGGGGTGGGTGGCCCGTCGGGTGGGAGTGGCCTTCACGATCGCCGACATGATCGAGGCTGCCCTTTCGTCCTGTGTGATCTGCGCCAGCAGGGGCGTCTCGGTCGGCCCGGGGCAGACGCAGTTGACGGCGATGCCGTTGCGGGCCGCCTCGCGGGCGATCGATTTGGTGAAGCTGATTGTGCCTCCCTTGCAGGCGGAGTAGGCGGCTTCTCCCATGGAGCCGACACGGCCGGCGTCGCTGGCGATATTGACGATGCGGCCGAAGTTTCGCTCTCTCATCCGGGGCAGCGCGGCGTGGGTCAGGTTGAACACGCCCTTGAGGTTGACGTCGACGAGTGCGTCCCATAGCGCCGGGTCGTTGTCGGTGAACGGCTGGACGTGGTCCCAGCCGGCGTTGTTGATCAGGATGTCGACGTGGCCGTGTTCGGTGACCGTCCTGGTGACGATCTGATCCATGGCCGCGTAGTCGGCGACGTCGCCTCCGACGCCGCCGGCGTTCGGCAGGGCCGCGCCATAGGCGGTCGCAGCCGTCTCGTCCAGGTCGATGATCACGACGTGGGCTCCCGCTTCGGCCAGGTGGCGCGAGATGGCGGCGCCGATGCCTTTGGCTCCTCCGCTGACTATGGCCACCCGGTCGGAAAGCTTGGTGTGTTCGGTCACGATTTCGCCCTTTCAGTGTCGAGGTCGATGGTGCTGTCGGAGAAGGGACGTTGTTTGAGCAGGTATTTGGCGACCTTCTCGGTCGGTGTTCTGGGTAGGGTCGGATAGATTTCCAGGTAACGCGGGACCATGTGGCGTGGCAGGTGGGCGGTCGCGTACCGGAGGAGGTCCTGGGGACTGAGGGTGTGGCCGGGCTGGACGACGACGCAGACCTTGAGGTCCTCCTCGGTCAGCGGGCTCGGCACTCCGATCGCGGCGACCTCGCGGATGGCCGGGTGCTGGACGAGCACTGCCTCCACGTCGCCGGCGGCGATGTTCTCGCCTCGACGCCGGATGATGTCCTTGGACCGGCCGACGAAGTAGAAGAAGCCGTCCTCGTCCTGCCGTGCCAGATCGCCTGTGTGCAGCCACAGGTCCCGGAATGCCTCAAGCGTTTCTTGTGGCATGCCCAGGTATTCGGTCAGCAACATTCCAGGTTCGCTGGCGCGGATGCATATTTCACCGGTTTCGCCGGGAGTGGTTTCGAACCCGTGCCCGTCCTGTAGCCGGACTTCGAAGGGAGGGACCGCGCGCCCGCAACTACCAGGTCGCCGCGGCTCACCCGGCCGGTTGTACAGGACGATCCCGGCATCGGTGAGTCCGTAGACCTCGATGAGTTCGACCCCGAACCGTTGCTCGAAGTCGGGCGCCCACTCCGGGAGGGGCACACCCCAGCCGAGGCGGAGCGTGTGCCTTCTGTCGTTGGGTGAGGGTGCCTGCTTGTAGAGCATGGTCAGTGTGGCGCCCATGAAGTCGAAGACTGTCGCACCGTGCGCTCGTGCCTGGTCCCAGAAACGGCTCGCCGAGAACCGTTTCTCCAGGGCGGCGGTCGCCCCGCAGGTCAGTGAGGGTGCGACCGTGAAGATCGTGGCGTCGGCGTGAAAGAGGGGGAACGGGCAGAACAGGGTGTCCTCGTCGCTGATGCCGAGTTGTTCGCAGAAGATCTCCGCATGCCGGGTGATGTAGCGGTGGCTGAGTGCGCACGCCTTGCTGCGCCCTGTGGTTCCGGAGGTGAACAGGAGCATCGCGGTGTCCCGGCCGTCCGCCTCTACGGGCTCCAGGACGTGGCTGTCCGCGCTCGAATCACGGGGTGCCGCAATATCGGCGTAGGAGGCGAGTTCGGTCGGGGTGGGCGCGACGTCGACGGCGGTGGGCAGGAGGTCGTCGTCGGCCACGAGAAGCATGGCGTCTGAGATCCGCAGTACCTGGGCGAGTATCTGATCGCGGAATTCCGTATTGATCGGCGCCGCGACGGCGCCCAGGTGGGTCAGGGCCAGCCAGGTGCGAACCATGTCCACCGAGTTGTGCATCAGCAGCGCGACGACCGTGCCACGCTGGATGCCGCGGTTGGCGAGACTGGTCGCCAGGCGGCGGACGTCCGCCGCCAATGCCCGGTAGGTGACGCGCTCGTCGCCGACGGCCACCGCGTGACGATCAGGTCGCTGCTGTGCCCAATGTTCTAGCAGGTGGGCCAATGTTCGCGTCATGACAACTCCTTACCGGCTCTGAATTCGGCCAGTGCGCGTTGCGCGGTTTCCTGGTGCCACGCCCCGCATGCCACGCGGGTCTCTTCACTCAGGGCCGCCAAAAGCCGGGGACGGTCCTCGACATGTCGCCGGCGATTCAGCCCCCGGGCCATGAGGGCGGCCCGACGGATCAGGTGTTCCCCCGGCACTACTTCATGGACCAGCCCGGCAGCGAGCGCCCACTGAGCGTCGAAGGTGCGTCCTTCGGCGATCATCGAATCGGCGTGCTCGGCGCCGACGAGGTCGGGAAGCAGTACCGAGGCCCCGTTCGTCACCGTCAGACCCCACCGCACCTCCGGGCAGCCGAAGGTCGCCGTGGTCGCGGCGATGCGTAGATCGCAGGCCAGGGTCAGTTCCAGGCCCGCGCCCATGGCTGCACCGTTGATGGCGGCGATGACGGGGACCGGGGCGTCGAGGATGGCGAGGGTGATCCGCTGCAGGGCCTCGATGGCCTTGCGGAATCGGTCCGCTGAGGCTGTCGAGATCTCGTAGAGATCGTCGCCACTGCAGAAGGCGCTTCCGGCGCCCGTCACGACGATCGCCTTTGCGTCGCACGTCGTGCCGATGGCCTCTGCGAGTCGCGTGGCGGAGAGCGAGTCGAGCGCGTTGCGGCGGTGGGGCCGTGCGAGCCGGATCAACGCGACACCATCACCCGCCGAGGCGAGCATGATCGTCATTAACACCTCTTGCCTTTGGATTCATGTCTTGCTAAACAGTAGCCGATCGATCGATCGAGAGACAAGGAGTGCTCGTGAGCGATCTCAGAGATCGATACGCGGCGTTGAAGCCGCAGCTGGACGAGACCGGAGTCCTGCGGCTGACGCTTGACGCCCCGGGACGCCGCAACGCGCTCGACGGCACGACACACGAACTCATGTCCCGAATCTGGGTGGACGCCGACGCAGAACCGGGTGTGCGGTCCGTCCTGGTCACCGGCGCGAACGGCGCCTTCTCCGCGGGCGGTGACCTGAGCTGGGTCCGCGGCTTCACCGATGACTGGAACGCCCGTGTTCAAGGCCTGAAAGAGGCGCGCGCGCTCATCTTCAACATGCTCGACTGCTCCAAGCCGATCGTGTCCGCGATCAACGGGCCGGCCGTCGGTGCCGGGCTGGCCATCGCCTTGCTCGCGGACCTCTCGATCGCCGGCCACGGGGCCCGTCTCCTGGACGGACATGTCGGCCTCGGGGTCACCGCCGGGGACCACGCGGCATTGCTGTGGCCTCTGCTGTGCGGGATGGCGCGCGCCAAACACCGGCTCCTCCTGGGGGAACCGGTCACCGGCGTCGAGGCGGCGGAGATCGGTCTGGTCTCCCTCTCCGTGTCCGACGACGAGGTTCTCCCGACGGCCGCCGACATCGCCCGTCGTCTCGCCCGTGGCTCGACAACCGCCATCGGGTGGACCAAACGGTCGCTCAACCACTGGTTCCGGCTCGCCGCGCCCTCCGCCGAGGCGGCTCTCGCGCTGGAGTTCCTCGGCTTCACCGGGCCGGATGCACGCGAAGGGCTCACCGCCATCCAGGAGCGTCGCCGTCCTGTCTTCGGCAAGGAGGGGTCGGCATGAACACCGAGATGGAAACCGAGCCCGTGCCCAGCAAGGGAACCATGGGGGGACTGCACGCCGGGCTGCGGCATCGACACGTCAGCATGATGGCCCTTGGGGGGATCATCGGCGCGGGCCTGTTCATCGGCTCCGGGTCGGTCATCCGCTCCGCCGGAGCCCTCTCCATCGCGGCCTACGCGGTCGGCGGCCTGATCCTCGTCCTCGTCATGCGCATGCTCGCGGAAATGGCGACCGCCCGGCCCGCACTCGGTTCGTTCGCCGAGTACGCGCGGCTCGCCTTCGGTGACTGGGCGGGGTTCGTGGTCGGATGGACGTACTGGTACTTCTGGGTGACGGTCGTGGCGTGGGAGGCCATCGCCGGCGCCGAAATCATCCACAACGCGTTCCCCCAGGCGCCCATGTGGGCGATCTCGGCATCGATCATGGCGGTGATGACCGTCCTGAACCTGCTGTCCGTACGCGTCTTCGGCGAGGTCGAGTTCTGGTTCGCGGCAATCAAGGTTCTGGCGATCGTCGCGTTCCTCGCCGTCGGGGTTCTCGCCCTGCTGGAGGTGCTTCCCGGCCAAGAGACGCACGGGCTCGCGATCCGGCCGGACACCATCGCCCCGCACGGCTTCTCCGGGGTGCTGAGCGCCCTGGTGGTCGTGGTGTTCTCCTACTTCGGCGCCGAGATCGTGACCATCGCCGCCTCCGAGGCCGAGAATCCGGTGCGCGCCGTCGCGCGGGCGAGCGCCACGGTGGTATGGCGGGTGGTCACCTTCTATGCCGGCGCCACCCTGGTGATCGTCCTCCTGCTGCCCTACGACCAGGTGGACGGGCGCTCCAGCCCCTTCGTCGCACTGCTGGACCGGCTCGGAGTGCCCGCCGCGGCGACGATCATGGAGGTGATCGTGCTGACCGCGGTGCTCTCCCTACTGAACTCCGGTATCTACACCTCGTCCCGGATGCTGTTCGCGCTGACCGACAAGGGAGAGGCGCCCCGCTGGCTGGCCGGCACGACCAGCCGCGGCGTACCCGCGCGGGCGATCCTGCTGGCCACGCTCGTCGGCTGGATCTCCGTCGGCATCGCCTACCTCGCTCCGGACGCGGTCTTCACCTTCCTGCTGAACGCCGCGGGCTGCGTGGCAATGGTCATCTACGCGGCCGTGGCCGCCGCACAGCTGAAGCTGCGCCGGTCCTTCGAACGCGCCAATGATCGCCTGCCGGTGCGGATGTGGGCCTACCCCTACCTCAGCTGGCTGACGGTGATCCTGCTCGTAGGCATCGTCATCGCCATGCTCGCCGACCCCGCCACCCGCGGTCAGCTCGGCCTCGGACTGATCGCCCCCGCCGCCATGATCGTCATCTACGGCGTCTGCCGGATAGTCAGGAGCGCCACTCGATGAAGGACGCCGAACGTCCCCCGACCACCGCCGTCGTCGGCGCGGGCACGATGGGACGCGGCATCGCCCAGCTACTGCTCAGCCACGGCAGCCGCGTCACCGTCGTCGATCCCAGCCCGGAAGCACTGGAACAGGCCGAGGAGCACATCCTCCGGGAGGCGGGCGGCGACCTGGACGCCTTCCGCCAGAGACTCGTCCTCGACACGGACCTCGCCCGGATTCCCGCAGATGCGAGCCTGATGATCGAGGCCGTTCCCGAGGACCCCGCGGTCAAGGCCGGTGTCCTGCGGGCGATCTCCGAGCTTTCATCGGACGCCGTGCTGGCCACGAACACCAGCTCCGTCCCCGTGACGCGGCTGGCCCAGCACGTCCGTCGGCCGGGCCGCTTCCTCGGCCTGCACTTCTTCAACCCGGTTCCGCGCTCCGCGCTGGTCGAGATCGTGGCGGGGGAGGAGACCCAACCGGAGACGATCCAGGCAAGGAGGCGGTGGTGCGGCCACTGGCAGCGCACGGCGATCGTGGTCCTGGGACCGCTCCCGCCGACCGATCTCGTCGGGCTGGACGTGCGCCTCGCCATCGCCGAAACCCTCGCCGGCGACCTTGGGGACCGCTTCACTTCACCCGCCCTACTTCGCGAGCTGGTGGCGGCTGGCCATCTGGGCCGCAAGACCGGCCGCGGCTTCTATACCTGGACCCGAACCTAGGACCATCATGTATGACGAACTGACAGGCGAACAGCAGACGATTCGCGACGTGGCGCGAGAGTTCGCCGAACATGAGATCGCGCCCCATTCCACCCACTGGGATCGCCAGGAGGCGATGGACCGCGCCGTCCTCGACAAGCTCGCCGACGTGGGTTTCCTCGGGGCCACCATCCCCACCGAGCATGGCGGCGCCGAACTCGACCCGCTCAATTACTGCCTTCTCATCGAAGAGCTGGGTCGCGTCGACTCCTCGGTGCGCGGTGTGGTCACGGTCCACGCCGGTCTCGTGGCCAAGACGATCCTGCGCTGGGGCACCGAGGACCAGCGCGCCCGCTTCCTGCCGCGCCTCGCCGCGGGCACCGCCATCGGCTGCTTCGCACTCACCGAACCCGACCACGGATCCGACGCCGCCCAGCTCACCACCCGGGCAGTCCGCCAGGACGGCGACTGGACCCTGGACGGGAGCAAGACCTTCATCACCAACGGGACCTGGGCGAACATCGCGCTCGTGTTCGCGCGGACCGGGCCGGCCTCCGGAGCCCGCGGCATCACCTGCTTCATCGTCGACACGGCGAGCGACGGATTCCGCGCAGTTCCGATCAAAGGCAAGCTCGGGCTGCGTGCCCAGGACACCGCCACCCTCTTCCTCGAGAACGTCCGCGTCCCCGACACTGATCGTCTTGGGGATGTCGGCAGCGGCTTCAAGATCGCGATGACGGCCCTGGACGCCGGGCGCATGTCACTCGCGGCGGCGGCGGTCGGCATCGCCCAGGGCTCGCTGGACGCCGCAGTGCGGTACGCCAGGGAACGTTCCGCCTTCGGCAAATCCATCGCCGGCCACCAGCTCGTCCAAGAGCTTCTCGCCGACACTGCGGTGGAACTCGACGCGGCCCGGCTGCTCACCTGGCGCGTCGCCTCCCTCATGGCCGCCGGGCGCCCTTTCACTGTGGAAGCCTCCAAAGCCAAATACTTCGCCTCCGAGACCGCAGTTCGCGCAACCAACGCCGCCGTTCAGGTACTCGGCGGCTACGGCTATCTCGACGAGTTTCCCGTTGCGCGCTTCCTGCGCGACGCCCGCGTGACCACTCTCTACGAAGGCACCAGTCAAGTGCAGAAACTTCTCATCGGCCGAGCGCTCACGGGTGTGCCCGCCTTTAGTTGAACGCGGGCAGTTGGCGGCCCTGAGCCGCGACACAGCAGGCCGCACCCCGGGGGGCCGGAACTCGGCCTCATCCTGGGAGTTGGGCCTCTGCGCCATATCACCACTTCATCCGTGGGTCAGGGGGAGTCGAGGACGGCGGCGGCGAGGTCGCGCGCGGTGTGACCGGGATGGTGGCCGTCCTTCGTGGCGCCCATCACCAATGTCCCCTCGATCAGGAGGTGCAGTTGCTCTGCCGCGCGTTCCGGGTGGCCGTGGCCCATGGCCTTGAGTTCCCGGACGAGGAGCGCGCGAAGGCGCCGCCGGAACGCCTCGGCCTCCGCGTGTGCCGGATGGCGGGGGTCAGCGAAGGAAAGGTCGGTCGCAAAGTACCTGCAGCCTCGAAAGTCCGGGTTGGAGACAAGTTCGTCGAGCCGATCGAAGAGTCCGAGAAGCCTGGCCCGGGGTTGCGTGGCGCTGGCCAGCGCGCTCTCGTACCACGCGAGATCCTCCTCGGAGGCGCGGCGCAGAACCGCCACTACCAGGCCGTCCTTGCCTCCGAAGTGCTCGTAGAGCGACCTGCGGGCGACCTTCGCCTCCTTGAGCAGCGCGTCCACTCCGGCCGAGGCGCCCTGGGAGTAGAAGAGCCGCTGTCCGGCCGCGAGAAGTCGTTCCCGGGGTCCCGGGGGGGTGTCGGGTCTCATCAGCGAATCGTGCTCCTCTCCTTGACAGTAGATCGACCAGTCTATACCGTCTACGGTAGACCAAACGGTCTACCCCAAGGAGGGCGAAATGACCGCATCCGAGATGCCGGCCGCCAAGGACACCGCTGAGACCATCGGCCTCTTCAACGAGGCGTTCCGGCGCCGCGACAAGGACGCGCTCGCCGCGCTGGTCCATGAGGACTGCCTGATGGTGTCGGCCCAGCCCGTCCCTGACGGCACCGCGTACGTCGGGAAGGAGGCGTGCGTGGCGTTCTGGGGCGAGATGATGGAGGACGAGTCGACCACGTTCGAGGTCCAGCACGTGTTGACAGATGGCGACTGGGCCGCAGTGCGGTGGCGCTACCGCTTCGGGCCCACCGACGCGGAATCGGTTCTCGGCGTGAATGTGACGCGGGTCAGCGGCGGCCGCGTCATCGAGCAGCTCGGGTACACCAAGACGCCGGGTGGGCTCCCGCTTCCAGAGTGACCCTCGATCATGGTGGGCCGTCCGTCCCGAGGAGAGGCACGATCATCGTCGCCGGTACGACGCCACTGACGGTGGTCCCCCCTTCTGACATGGAGCAGACCTCGTCAATGGGCAAGGCGAGGCGCCCGCTCCCGATATGGGCAGCGGACGCCTCCCACCTGCGGACTGAGGTGCCCCGGCTTCCGTGATGGGAGGCAAACCAGGAGGAGCTTGTGTCGCCCTGGCCCGGGGCTGTGCTGTCGTGCTCGGTAGGCCAGTCTGTCGCCGTCTGTGATGGTCGATGCATCCACTGCAGACCCACCCTGCCCTTATGAGAAGAGCGAGGAGTGCCGGTGGTGTGTACCGGCGATGCGGCTGCGAGGATCCCGACAGTGCCCGCGCGTTGGGCAGCAGGTGCCCGCGGTTGGCGGCCGAGCGCAGCCACGGCAGCTGGTACCTGCGCCTCGAACTGGGAACCGGAACGGACGGTCGTCGGAGCCGTGTCCGCCGTGGCGGTTTCCGGACCCGTAGGTCCGCGGAAGCGGCGTTGGTGCGGTTGCGTGGTCCGGCTGGGAGTCCGCTGACGGTGGCCGAGTGGCTGCAGCGGTGGCTGGAGAACCATCCGGGTGCGCCGTCCACGGTGACCGGTTACACCGATCACGTCCGGCGGTATCTGAACCCGCTGCTGGGTCACCTGCTACTGGCGGAAATGTCGGTCCTGCACGTGGAGGAGATGTTCGCGTTTATCACCCGCGAGCACAGGGACGCTGGGCGGCGCCTGTCGGCCGCGACGCTGGATCGGATCCGCGCCACTCTGCGGGCAGCGTTGAACGCCGCGGTGCGGGCTGGGTTGGTGGAGGAGAACCCGGCGTCGCTGGTGGCGTTGCCGCCGATGCGGCGGCCCCGCGCGGTGGTGTGGACCGCCGCCCGTGTCCGGCATTGGCGTAAGACCGGGGAGCGGCCCGCGGTGGCGGTGTGGACGGCGGCGTAGACCGCGCAGTTCCTGGACGCGATCGCCGCGCATCGTCTGTACGCGGCCTACCATCTGATCGCGTTGCGGGGACTGCGGCGCGGTGAGGCGGCCGGGCTGCGGTGGTGCGATGTCGACCTGGACGAGGGCACTGCGGTGATCTGCCGCCAGCTCCAACGACGCGATGGGCGGCTGATGGTGTGCCCGCCCAAGACCGCGCACAGCACCCGCGTGATCGCGCTGGACCGCACCCCACGATCGCGGCGCTGCGCGCGCACCGCTCCCGGCAGCATGCGGAGGCGGCCGCCTACGGCGAGGGGTACCGCGACAGCGGGTATGTGTTCACCAACCTCAATGGTGACCCGGTTGCCCCGGGTCGGTTCACCCACGTGTTCCAGAAGCTGATCGTCGAGCACGATGTGCCGCCGATCCGGTTGCACGACCTGCGGCACGGCGCGGCCACTTTGGCGCTGGCGGCTGGGGTGGAGTTGATGGTGGTGCAGGAGATGCTGGGGCATCCCAGCATCGTGCTGACCGCCGACACCTACACCTCCGTGCTGCCCGAGGTCGCGCACACCGCCGCGGAGAAGACCGCCGCGTACCTGCTCCGCGCGGCTGGTGTGGTGCCCGGCACCACCCAGCGCCGGGGCCGTGCTCCGGCCCGCCGTCGACGGCCGGCGGCGAGCCGTACCCGGACGGGCCTGGTACGGCGCCGGTCGACCGCCCCCGCGCCCCGAACCGGCGTGGCACCGCACCCGGGCGCGGCCAGCTGTCCGGGTTCGCGTCGATAACACGGCTTCTGCGGCGTAATCGAGAGCATCCGCTCCCCGTCCTTGCCCGTCGACCCGCGAAGGGACTAACCGCATACCGGAGACGCGGCGGCTGCGAGCAGCTCGGCGCGGGAATTCGGCCTTGCCCCCGTCAGAATGGGGGAACACGCGGGGGTGCTGGGCTCGGCCTGGGAGTATGACGGGCCCCAGGGTGGCCCCAGCCTGGCCCCAGGCATGATCAACCATGCGCGGCGTGGAGCGTGTTTGCCCTGGTGAGGGTGGTGGGTCGCGTGGGACTCGAACCCACAACCTACGGATTAAAAGCGGAGCTCTCGTATCAGAGCAATGTTCTCAGTGTCAGACTGTACTGCTCTGTCCGCGTCCAGCGGCATCCTTGTGCCGCTCCATCCCGCACCGTGCCAGTCCGGTTCCGGTCCGCCGAGCAGACAACGAGCAAACATCCCCGGCCAACGGTTCCTTGGCTCAGAGGCCTATGCGAGTGTGGCGGTGGCGCACTGCACGAGCGGACACCGTGTCTCACGCTTCCCTCCTTGGCGTCCACGGCACCGACACCTGGCCCCAACAGACACGGCCGTGTGAAGGACCCGCACATCTCGCCGCAGTGAACACGGCCATCTGTGCAGTCGACTCCGACCGGCCGCTCCTTCGGCTGCGCGCGGGAGACGGGGCCGCCTGTATTGGCCGTCCACCGCGGGGTTCCTCGGCGGGTCCGGGCGCGGCACGGGTACCGGCGCCTCGTTCCTCGTCGAACCGGCGGTGTCCCGCTCCATCAAGCTGTCAGGTGCGGCAGGACGACAGGAGCCGCAGGTCGCGACCGCGTTGCACGGCGGTGGATCGGTTGGCGGCGCCGAGTTTGGCGTAGATGCGGGCCCAGGTGTTGTTGCCGTACTTCGTGAAGTACGGAGTCGGGTCGACCGTGGCCAGGGCAGCCGTACGTTTCCGACGACGTCCGAGACGTATCGCTGGTGCACGACGACGTTGTTCCGGGTGCCGAGCCGGCCCATGTGGCGGCCGATGTAGTGCTTCCACGGGTAGGCCAGGGTCGTGGCGGGCGCGGCGATGGCCTCTGGGACGTCCTCGCTCATGTTGAAGTCGTAGGACGGCACCCAACCCGTGAGCTGGTCGACCGCCTACGCGCAACTGGGCCGACTGGCGCGACGCCAATGGCCGGATGGCCCTGTTCACCGAGGACACCCGCTTCGTTGTGTACATGGACGCCCGCGATCCGAGCGGCCGGCGACACCTGCGAGTCTCTCCTGCCGCGCCCCCTCATATCCGCTGGGCGTCACCTTGACCAAGACTGGATTCGCCGAGCACATGCCAAGGTGGATCGACATCGATGGTGACGATTTCTATGGCCAGGTCCGCAGCGCCGGGAGCAGCGCGAAGCGCGTCACGGACGCGGAATCGGGAACGAGCTCCCGGCGAGCGCAGGCCACCGGGAAGGGTAGGGCCGCCAGGAGCCAGTGGATCTTTCACCTGCGCGGAGCCGCCGCCGCGGGGCACTCCATTCCCGTCGCGGATCAGCGTGGTCACCCAAAGCGAACGAACCGGGACGGCATAAGGGTTCACTACAGGTCCGGTGACGTTGTACCGGTGGCGCTGCGGAGCAGCGAGTTCGATGAGACTGGGCTTCTCGAAGTGGAACGGAACGTGTCGGCGCGACAGGTCCGGCACCCATGACCCTTCATGGACTGCAGTGGCGGACGCTCAGGGCGCTCCTCGGTGCTGAGCCAGCTTGGCTAGGTGGATCGTGACGTCCACGTGCACCAGAAGGCGGGTGGTGGGCTGACCGTAGCCGCCCGGCACCTCGGCCGACACCAGCGCTTCGACGGAAACCAAGCCACCCGGCTGCCCCTTTGGAGCATCATCTCGCCTGGCGTCGCTTCTTCCATTCGGCGACGACGGCCTCGACGTGTTTGCGGATATCGTCGCTGCGATCGTTGCTGCCGTTGATGTCGCGGCATGCCTGGTCGTACTCGGCCCACAGGACATCGTCGGCGAGTCGGAACTTTCGTTGCGGGCTACCGGGGGTAGGCATGTCAGCCGCTCAGCTTCGCGATCAGCGAGCGCAGGTGAGGTGCTGCGGCGTTCTCCTGGCCGCGCTTCACCCACGCTGCGATGTGGTCGCTGACCAGCTCGGCGAGGCTCGCGCGCTCGTCATCGCTGAGGTCGACCGTGGTCGTGGTGTCGGTCCGGCGGTCGTAAGCGGTGAAGAGGATGTCCCCGACCGCCTGTTCGGCCGCGGAAGGCTTGCGGTTGCGCTGGGCATGCCACGCGGCGCTGTTGTTGACGACGCCCCAGCCGTGCAGGGCCTCGTAGTTGGTGAGTTCGAGCCTCATGGGGCCGGTACCTCTCGCCGCAAGGTGTGGCCACACCCTACGTGCCGTACGCACCCCACGCAGGTGCGGCCGCACCGACAGCCCCGAGAAAGCAGGACGGGCAGGGCCGCTTGCGCGGTCCTGCCCGTCGGTGGTCTGCTGCCGGCGCGCGTTGTTAGAGCGCGCGGACCAGGTCGGCCTGTATGCCCTTGGGGCCGCGGATGGAGGTGAACTCCACCTTCTGGTCCTCTTGGAGGGTGCGGTAGCCGTCGCTGTCGATCACGGACTGATGGACGAAGATGTCGGCGGTGCCGTCATCGGGGGCGATGAACCCGAACCCCTTGTCGGCGTTGAACCACTTCACGGTTCCCTGAGTCATGTGGTGTCCTCCCTTTGGGCGACGGGCCACGCGGCTGCGCGGTCCGGGCTGCTGGCCGTACGCCCGTCTGGAGTGACCTCCAAATGACGAAACGCCCGCCGGAAGAGAACCTCCGCGGGCGTTTCCACGTTCGCATAACTCGACTACAACCATTGCCACCCATCGTGCACGACAGCCACCCGATCACCAGTGGGCCTCCCTCACTGGCAGACGCGGAGGCGGCCCCGGGCCAGGACATGACCCGGCTGAAAGGGGCACGGCCGTCTTGGCCGGCGGCGAGGCGGGCCGGCCCCGCTCAGGGACCGTGGCCGGCGTCCTGCCCGGGGTTCTGGTCGGGGTTCTGGTCGAGGCGTTGCTGGAGTCGGGCGTTGATGCGCTGAGCTTCGGCGAGCTGGTCTTGCAGGATGATGATGCGGCAGGCCGCCTCCAGGGCGGTGCCCTGGTCGACCAGGTCGCGGGCGCGATGTGCCAGGCGCAGCTGGTAGCGGGAGTAGCGGCGGTGTCCGCCGGGCGAGCGTTGCGGGACGAACAGTTTCGCGGCGTCCAGGCCGCGCAGGAACCAGGGAGTGACGCCGAGTATCTCGGCGGCCCGGCCCATGCTGTAGGCCGGGTAGTCCTCATCGTCCAGCTTGTCGTCCAGTGCAGTGTCGGCCACCGTGTCGAGCGCGGTGCCGGGATCGTCCTGCATCTGGCGGTGGGCCGGGTGGGTGCCGGACTGGACCGGCTGGGGTGCTCTCACAGAACCTTCCGTACTGTCGTTGGGTGCAGGTGCGTTGGGTGCAGGTCGATGGGTGTCGGCGCCGGAGGCGTTCGGGGTGAACGACGAGGGCCCCGGCGCCGAAAAGCGGCGCCGGGGCCATGAGGTACAACACCATCTACCCGGCGCTGCGGCCGGTTGTCTTCCGCGCCGGCCGCCTGGGGCGGGGGCGCGGGGATCGCGGATGCGTGACCGTAGACCACCGTCCAATCTGTGGGGCTGCGGTACCCGCGCGGCGTGACTGGAGCCCGCTGCGGGCGATCCCGATGGTGCCGAGACCCTCCTTCCGTGTTCTTCCTACCTTCGTTACCTGTGTTTCTTGCGGTGTTGCGACTTTCTTCGTGCCGTCGGCGGCCCGTTGGCCGCCGAGCGCGGAGCCGACTGCCCGGGTCCCTTCCACTGCGTTGACCCCGGCACGCCCGGCCCGCGTCATCCATCTGTGCGGGCAGTTCGTCATCTGCCGCGCCTGCTGGACTTGCTTCTCTTCGATGACAGGAACTATACCCCACACCGCAGCGAATATCTACCTCGATCAGTGCAGGTTTTCGGGGATCGTCTGGTGCGATTGTCCGCCGCCGGCTCATGGATGTGCCCGGACCAGGGGTTTCCCGGGGCCGGGGCGGGGTCACATGGCGAGGTGGGTGATGGCGCGGTCCAGGGTGGCGGTGACGGGGATGTACTGGTCCAGCCCGGTCCGGTGCAGGATCCGGCGGCACATCTGCGGTGGCCGGGCGATGGCCAGATCTCCCCGTCGAGGTGCACCACCAGGACGCGGCCGCCCCGGTGGGGCTCGGTGCGCAACCTCAACCGCGTCCCGGGCGCGGACGGCGACCGCCCGCCGGCATCGTCGCTCACACCGATCACCTCCGCCCGGGGTACCGGCCGGTACCCTGCTCCCGCCCACAGAAACGCGCTGGACCAGTGACGGACTGCTGGACCAGTGACGGACATGCGGACCGCGGCCTTGCGGGCCCGGTGGGCCGATCGCCGGCCGCGGGTGCGGCGGTGGTCGGCGGCGCGTCGGGCGCCAGAGCCGTGCCGCGGTGTTGGGTCGCTGTCCCGCCGTTTCCAGCACCGCATCCAACACCGCCGGGGCGATCGGGTCGGGCTCTGGCGCCGGTCGCACACAACGGCCGGTTGCGTGCCTTCTGTCGGCGTGTAGGACGTACAGGCACCGCGCAGTCGCACGTGATAAACCCGGCGACGATCGATGGTCATCCCCGCGACAATGGCCGATGTGGAGGAGGTCGAGGTCGTCGTCGCCCACCATGAGTGCGCGACCCTGCGCGTCGGCGAGGTGTTCCTGAAAATCGACGCTGATCAGACGCGTACCGACGTCGAGGTCGAGGCGATGGCCCTGGCGCCGGTCCCGACTCCGCAGGTCCTGTGGCGCAAGCCGCCCGTGCTCGCGCTCGCCGCCCTCCCGGGGAGGGCACTGGGCCGACTCGGCGAGCCGTCGAGCGCGTCGCCGGCGGCGTGGGCCGCGGCGGGCGCCGCCATCCGGAAGCTGCACGACGCGCCACTGCCGCCATGGCCCGGCCGCAGCCCCGACCAGGTCGCCTCGCTCATCGACGGCGAATGCGAATGGCTCATCACCAACGGTGTCCTTCCCGCCGAGGTGGTCACGCGTCACCGCCGGATCGCCGAGGCCGCACTCCGGCCATGGACACCGGTGTTCACCCACGGCGACCTGCAGGTCACCCACATGTTCGCCGACGGTGACCAGATCACCGGCGTGATCGACTGGACCGAGGCGTCGCAAGGCGACGCCCTGTTCGACCTCGCCACCCTGACACTCGGCCACCGGGAACACCTCGGCGAGGTCATCGCCGGCTACGGCACCGACGTCGACCTCGACGTGATCCGCGCCTGGTGGTCGCTGCGAACCCTGCGACCGATCCGCTGGCTGATCGAGCACGGCTTCGACCCCACCGGGCCGGGTGGCGAGATCGACATCCTGACATCCCAGCCATAAGCCCGCACGAGACCTGGGCACGGACGCGCGAACCTGCTGGACGGCGCGAATCTGTCGGCCGCGATCCTGTCCAGCGCGAACCTGGACGGCGCGATCCTGTCCGGCGCGCGCCTGACCCGCGCGAACCTGGCCGGGGTGCGGTGGACGGTGCCGGGTACGCGGTGGCCGGCGGGGCTGGCCGACACGATGCGGGCCCGGTCCCGGGAGATTGAGCCGGGGGTGTGGGAGGTGGTCGGGGTGAACGGCCCGGACCGCGCCCTGGTGCCCGTCAGTTAGCCCGTTGCTGTCGATCTTGCAGCGACGACCCGTTCTGGCCCCTGGGGGCCTGCTGGCCGGAACCTAGCCGCCGGGTCCCCAGCCCTCCCCCAATCATCGGCATCCACGCCCACCGCCCGCCCCCCGTTTGCCTCAAGGGACGGCGTACTTAGACGTCATCTCATTTGGTGAGTCGGCGGTGGCAGATGAGAGTGGCGGCGATGCCGACGAAGGCCAGGAAGTGTTCGGGTTTGCGTTCGTAGCGGCGGTGCAGTCGGCGGCAGCCGCTCAGCCAGGACACCGTCCGTTCCACCACCCAGCGGTAGCGGCCCAGTCGGTCGGAGGACTCGATGCCGCGTCGGGCGATGCGCGGGGTGATGCCCCGCCTGCGTAGCCAACGCCGCAGGTCGGTGTAGTCGTAGCCTTTGTCGCCGTGCAGCTTTGTCGGGCGGCGCCGGCGCGGCCCGCGCCGGGAGCGGATCGGCGCGATGCCCCGAACCAGTGGCTCCAGCGCGAGCTTGTCGTGGGTGTTGGCCGCCGAGATCCCGACAGACAGCGGCAGTCCGGCACGATCGACCAGCAGATGGATCTTCGACCCACGTTTGCCGCGGTCGACGGGATTCGGGCCTGTCAGCTCCCCCCTTTGGCGGCGCGGACGCTGACCGAGTCGATCGCGCACCGCGACCAGTCCAACTCCCCACGCGCGCCCAACTCGTCCAGCACCAGCCGGTGCAGCTTGGCCCACACCCGCGCAGCCGTCCACTCGGCGAAACGCCGGTGCGCAGTAGGGCCCGACGGACCGAACACCGGCGGCAACTGCTGCCACGTACAGCCCGTGGTCGCCACAAAGATGATCGCAGCCAGCACCTCACGATCCCCGTACCGACGTCGGCCACCGCCCTGCGGCCGCGTCGGAGCGGGCGGCACCACCCGCTGGAACAACTCCCACAACTCCTCCGGCACCAACCGCTCCACCATCTCCACGGCCGCAGACTACCGGCGCCAAGCCAAATGAGATGACGTCTTACAAGCACCGGGACTGCGGGGGGATGTGGAGGGTGGAGAATTTGGAGGGTGATGGCAAGCACTGATGACATCGAGAGGGCGGCCGGTGTGCTGCGCGCCGGAGGTCTGGTGGCCTTCCCGACCGAGACCGTCAACGGTCTGGGCGGCAACCCCGAGGACTCCGCCGCGGTCGCGCGTATCTTCCAGGTCAAGGGGCGCCCGGCCTCCTATCCGCTGATCGTCCACATTGGCGGCGCGGAGTACCTGGAGGGGTGGGTCGCCGAGGTGCCGGCGACGGCGCGCCGGTTGGCCGAACGGTTCTGGCCGGGGCCGCTGACGCTGGTGCTGCGGCGTGGTCTCCGGATGCCTTTGGAAGCGACGGGCGGCTTGGAGACGGTGGCTGTGCGGGTTGTGCTTGCCGAAAAGTGCGTCCGTGCAGGTGAGAGCCGTAATGTCCGAGGGTGGCGGCGCAGGGTTGGGAACCGTCATGGGACAGGCCACGACGCTGCCCTCGCCTCGGGATGATGGGCGGTTGTGCTGTTGCGACTGGCCTACTTGACCGCGGCGAACGCGTTCGCGGTGCTGGGTCTGCTTCCGATGACCGATCGGGAGAAGGACGCCGAGATCTTGGTGTTGCGGCATCAGATCACGGTGCTGGAGCGTCAACTGGATGGGGCGAGGGCGCGGTTCGCCGGTCCAGATCGAGTACTGCTCGCGGCGCTGCTGCACCGGTTGCCTCGCCGTGTACTGCTTCGGATGCGGCTGCTCGTGCGTCCGGACACGGTCTTGCGCTGGCACCGGGGCCTGATCGCTGGTCGGCGCGCCGCTCGCTCCAGACCTGAGCGTCCGGGGCGGCCACCGACGGTCCGCTCCATCCGGGTTCTCGTTCTTCGCCTGGTGCGGGAGAACCCGGGCTGGGGTTACCGGCGGGTGCACGGCGAGTTGCTGCTGCTCGGCGTCAAGGTGGCGCCGTCCACGGTCTGGGAGATCCTCACCGACGCCGGAGTCGATCCGGCACCCGAGCGTGCATCGACCACGTGGGCCGGCTTCCTGCGCTCCCAGGCCGGGGCACTCCTGGCGTGTGACTTCCTGGAGACCGTCACGCTCACGGGTGCGCGGATGTACGTGCTGGCGGTCATCGAGCACCACAGCCGCCGGATCCGCGTTCTGGGTGCCACCGCCCATCCGACTGCAGCGTGGGTGACACAGGCGGCCAGGAACCTGGTCATGGACCTGGAGGACGCCGGGTGTCGGGCACTGTTCCTGATCCGCGACCGGGACGGCAAGTTCCCTGACCTGTTCGACACCGTTCTGGCCGATGCCGGCGTCCAGACGGTGCTGACCGGGGTGCGGATGCCGAGGATGAACGCGGTGACGGAACGGTGGGTGCAGACCTGCCGCCGCGAGGTCCTGGACCGCACGTTGATCTGGAACCAGGGTCACCTGCTCCACGCGCTCCGGGAGTTCGAGACCTTCTACAACGAGCATCGGCCTCACCAGGGCATCGCCAACGCCCGCCCGTTGAAGCCGCTGCCCCCACCGATCACCGACCTAGGGCGTGTTTAGGAAGTCTCGTCCCAGGTCGGCATGTCGTGTCTGGAGATGAGTGAGGTCTCCGGTAGATGGATCAACGACGAAGAAGACCATCTGCACGGAGACCTCGATGGCCAGGGTATCGATTGGAGCGCGTAAGGATCTGACCGACCGGCAGTGGCGGGTTCTGGAGCCGCTGCTGCCCAGGCCGCAGCGGCCGGGGCGGCCCCGGAAATGGACGCGCAGGCAGTTGGTGGACGGTGTGCGGTGGCGGGTGCGGGCCGGGGCGCCGTGGCGGGATGTGCCCGAGCGGTACGGGCACTGGCAGTCGGTCTACGGGCTGTTTCGGTGCTGGCAGCGAGCCGGGGTGTGGGCGCTGATCTGGGCGAAGCTGATGGCCTTCGGCGACGCCGCGGGGCTGGTCGGCTGGTGGGTGTCGGTGGACTCCACCATCTGCCGGGCGCACCAGCACGCGGCGGGCGCCCGCCGCGATGGCCGCGGCCAGGTCGAGCCGCCGGGCGGGACCGGCGGCCTCGAACCGCCCGATCATGGGCTGGGCCGCTCCCGCGGCGGGTTGACCACCAAGATTCATCTGGCTTGTGAGCAGGGCCGCAAGCCAATGGTGGTGGTGCTGACCGGCGGGCAGCGTGGTGACAGCCCGCAGTTCACCGTGGTGCTGGATCGGGTGCGGGTGGCCAGGCTCGGGCCGGGCCGCCCCCGCAGGCGGCCGGACCGGGTACTGGGCGATAAGGCTTATTCCTCCCGCGGCAACCGCGCTTACCTGCGGTTTCGGGGCATCGGGGCGACCATCCCGGTCAAGGACGACCAGCGGGCCCACCGCAAGGCCAAGGGCTCGGCCGGAGGACGACCGCCGGCCTTCGACGCCAAGGCCTACCGGCAGCGCCACTCCGTGGAATGCGGCATCAACCTGCTCAAGCAACACCGCGCGGTGGCCACCCGATACGACAAACTCGCCGTGCGCTACGAAGCCACCATCCAGGTCGCCGTCATCAACATCTGGCTACGAGCCCTGACCAGCGGCACTTCCTAAACACGGCCTAGGCCAGATCGCGCAGCGGAACGTCCGAAGAACGCAACGTCTGGGCGGAACCCTCAACGAGTGCGAACATGCTGCTTGACCTTCACGGACGAAGTTTTCGGCAGGCGCACCGAGGGGGTGCCGGCCGCGCCGGTCAGTCTGGGGGCGAACCTGCAAGCCTGGTGCGTATACCTGATGGTGACACGCGATCCCAGTGCACCGGGTCGCCGAACTGGTCGCCTCGCTGACCGGAGCGCGGCTCTCGCCCGGGTTCGTGCACGGCCTCGATCGGGTTCGCCGCTGGGACTGCTTCCTCGGGCACTGGCGCGTAGTTGTCTCGGCTACTTCCGGGGAGAAGGATGTCAGTCCCGGAGAACGGCAGCGTCAGCGTGTCTCCCTCGTTGGAACGTAGGCTCCCAGGATGGTTCCGACCAGCAGAACGCCTGCTGCAGGGCCGCGGTCCTCAGGGCAACCTCATACCTCACCCTCAGCAGACGGAGAGCGATGGGAAGGCTCGGTGTGACGCAGTGACTGAGACCCGGAAGTGCCCGATTCACGACCTGGAAGCGCTGACCACGTCGCCGACCATGGCGGCGGACTACCTCGCGCTCCGGTCGGAGGCCGAAGGCGCGACTGTGCTATCGGGCAAGAAGTTGGCTGACACGGCCTATTGGGCAATCATCGACTATGACCTCATCCGCAAAGCGGCGGTCGACACGACAGCGTTCCCGTCAGGGCCGGGTATCACCATCCCGCCGCTCCGCACGCCTATCCCGCTGATCCCGGCAGAGAAGGATCCGCCTGACCACATCGGGTATCGCAAGCTGCTCGTGCCGGAGCTACGGCCGGAGCGTATGGCGAGCTGGGCGGACTTCATCCGCCGGTCCGTCGACCACGAGATCGACCAGTTCATCGAGGCCGGCGAGGGTGACCTTGGAGCCGTCGGTCGGTTCGTGCCGCCAGCGGCGATGTCAGCCATTCTCGGCGTGCCCGACGATGCACGACGCCTCGCCGAGATCACCGACCGTCTGAACGAGACTGCCACGGTGGGCGACAAGGAAGGTCGCGATAAGGCGAACCTTGAGCTTCTGCAGTATGCGGATGCCCTCGTCACCCTGGCGGAGCAGGACGGTGGCGAGCGGGGTGACCTCGTGGCGCGGGTGTCGAACGCAACGATCAAGGGCGAACCAATCGGTCATCGGAACGCGGTCGGCATGGTCATCACTCTTATCATCGGAGGTCTGGAGACCACGGTGAACGGGATCTCGTCCATGCTGGTACTCGTCGCTCGCCATCCGGAGGTTCGGGCGCGCCTGCTCGCTGACGCCAGCCTGATCCCGTTGGTTGTCGAAGAGTCGCTGCGCATCGAGTCGCCGGTGCAGATGATCGCGAGGACGATCGCCAGCGACATGGATCTTGGTGGATGCCCGGTGAAGGCGGGGGACAAGGTGGGCTTCTCCCTGGGCGCAGCCCACTTCGACGCCGAGAAGTTCGAGGAGCCGGACGTGTTCAACATCGACAGAACCTCGTCCGTGCCCCACCTGGCGTTCGGCCACGGAATCCATCGTTGTGTCGGAGAGCACCTGGCACGTTCGGAAATGATCATCTCGCTCGAGCAGGTGCTCAAGCGCATGCCGGACTATGAGATCACCGCAGAGATCAAGCCCCGGGCGACGATCGCATTCAACCGAGGTGTCGGTAGAGTTCCCGTGAAGTTCACACCCGGCGCACGCGTGCTCAGCTGACGGGTTCCCCGCACCTCACGGGTGCGGGAGCCGTGCCGCTCGACCTCCGCGTAGCGTGCTCGGTCGTCAATCGTAGGGCGGGTCCTGCTCGAACGGCTCGGTCATGGCCGGACGCGACGGGTCCCCGCTCTTGGCGGACACCGTGGCCGGCGTGGCAGAGGTACATGGCGCCATCGTCGACCAGCACCGTTCTGTACCCGGTGCCGTGAATGGCGGTGGAACCGTGGCCGGTCCAGAACGCGGATACCTTCAGTCCGGTGTCGTCGTTGGGTTGAGCTGCAGGCAGGGGTCATTCGACTCGGGCGGTGCGAGCGGACTCGCCGACTCTTCGCCTGCCGATCGGGCATCTCGAGCACGACTGGTGGGCGGATGGGGCTGTGCTGAGGGCGTCGGGAGGCGATGGGCCGTGCCGTGCGGCAGGGGCGGGACTTAGACGTCATCTCATTTGGTGAGTCGGCGGTGGCAGATGAGAGTGGCGGCGATGCCGACGAAGGCCAGGAAGTGTTCGGGTTTGCGTTCGTAGCGGCGGTGCAGTCGGCGGCAGCCGCTCAGCCAGGACACCGTCCGTTCCACCACCCAGCGGTAGCGGCCCAGTCGGTCGGAGGACTCGATGCCGCGTCGGGCGATGCGCGGGGTGATGCCCCGCCTGCGTAGCCAACGCCGCAGGTCGGTGTAGTCGTAGCCTTTGTCGCCGTGCAGCTTTGTCGGGCGGCGCCGGCGCGGCCCGCGCCGGGAGCGGATCGGCGCGATGCCCCGAACCAGTGGCTCCAGCGCGAGCTTGTCGTGGGTGTTGGCCGCCGAGATCCCGACAGACAGCGGCAGTCCGGCACGATCGACCAGCAGATGGATCTTCGACCCACGTTTGCCGCGGTCGACGGGATTCGGGCCTGTCAGCTCCCCCCTTTGGCGGCGCGGACGCTGACCGAGTCGATCGCGCACCGCGACCAGTCCAACTCCCCACGCGCGCCCAACTCGTCCAGCACCAGCCGGTGCAGCTTGGCCCACACCCGCGCAGCCGTCCACTCGGCGAAACGCCGGTGCGCAGTAGGGCCCGACGGACCGAACACCGGCGGCAACTGCTGCCACGTACAGCCCGTGGTCGCCACAAAGATGATCGCAGCCAGCACCTCACGATCCCCGTACCGACGTCGGCCACCGCCCTGCGGCCGCGTCGGAGCGGGCGGCACCACCCGCTGGAACAACTCCCACAACTCCTCCGGCACCAACCGCTCCACCATCTCCACGGCCGCAGACTACCGGCGCCAAGCCAAATGAGATGACGTCTAAGTGATCGCCCGGTGTGTCGGGCCGCGTGTCGGTGATCGAAAACGGGTGAGGTCTCCGGTAGATGGATCAACGACCAAGAAGACCATCTGCACGGAGACCTCGTGAGAAGCGTGTCCGAGGGCGCCCGCAAGGACCTGACTGATCGGCAGTGGCGGGTGCTGCGACCTCTGCTGCCTGCCAGAAGCCGGTTGGGGCGCCCGTCGAAGTGGACGTTGCGGCAGTTGATCGATGGGATCCGGTGGCGGATCCGGACCGGGGCGCCGTGGCGGGACGTGCCCGAACGGTACGGCTCCTGGCAGCGGATCTACGGGCTGTTCCGGGCGTGGGGGTTTCGACTTCTTGGGGTTCCGCATCCAGTGGCGCCGCAAGCGAGGCACGAATACCTGGCACGTCTACACCTTCATCTGCGATCGGGCGATCCGGCAGCTGAAGGCGAAGATCCGTGCTCTGACCCGCAAGACGTCCCCTCTGCAACTGGACGCGGTCCTGGCCCAGCTCAACATGGTCAGGGGCGGCTGGGCGTTCTACTTCCGGCATGCCATCGCCAAGAAGGTGTTCGCCAAGCTGGACACCTTCACCTGGTGGAGGATCGCCAGGCTGCTGCGGCAGCGGCACCGCTGGAGCTGGAAGGAGTTCCGCCGACGGCACACCAGCCCCACCGGGCAATGGCTACCGTTCACCGCCAACGGGGTTGAGTTGCGTGACATCCAGACGATCCCGGTCGTCCGGTATCTGTATCGCGGCACCAAGATCCCCAACCCCTGGGTTGCAGAAGTCTGCTGACGGCAGAGGCCGTGGAGAGCCCGGTACTCGGAGACGGGTACGCCGGGTTCGGCGAGCGGCCCGGAGAAACGGGCTGATGGCAACATCAGTACCGCGCTCCGGGCCGACTCAACGAACTGGTGAGCCGCTTCGAACGCCCACTAACCGGGCGATGAAGCGGACATCGGAGATGCCTGAGATCTGGAGTCGCGGCGCCCCTGGGAGGAGCGGCAGCGAGTGGTCGACGACCCAACGCACCGGCTGTTGCCGCCCGCGCCCGTCGGGGGTAGATCTCGCTCACGGGGCCATCGCGCTGCGCCGATCTACTCAAGGAGCACAACCGGTGAGCGCCGGGGTGACGCTCGGGCGAAGGGCGAGCGGCCCGCTGCGGGAAGACAGAGGGAAGAGAGAGGTTCGGGATGAGCGGCGACCGGCAACCGCCTCTTCTCCTTCCGCGTTGTGACGACCTGCGGGACGGAGGTCGTCGAGATGCGGCGTGTCCAGCCAAACGCAGTTCGGCGCGAGCACGGCGCGAGGACCATCCCAGTGATGCTCCGCCATGGTGCCGCTCGCAATGATCTTCGGCGTGGGCTCAGCGGTGTCCGGAGATCGCAGCCGCGACCGACCAGCAGGTTCCGCCGACTTCAGCCCACCCGCGAGTTCATCGCGCGCCTGATGAAGTGCGCGAGGGTCCTGGGCTGCTGCATCGGACCGAAGTGATCTACACCATCAACCTTGACCAGCTCGCTCCTGAGACGCTCAGCTAGCGCCCTCGTCGACGTCCTGTGGATCGGTTCGGTCAATGTGCCAACGGCGACGGTCACCGAACACGACAGCTTGTCGAGATGGGGGACAATGTCGTGTTCGTATGACTGAGCGTAGATCTGCGCCTCCGTCTCGGGCAGACACTTCAGCCGAACCCCGCCCGCTTCGTCAGCCGTGAACCCGTGGTCGACATAGGAAGCCAGGATGCCGGACTGGAATGACGACATCGGCTGCTTGCGCGCGTAGCTGAACATGGCCTCCTCTATGGAGGGGTATCGCATCCTGCGGGCCGCGGCCATTTTCACCATGGCTTCTTGGCTTCGCAGATGCTCGACGGGAGGCCTGCCGGTGGCTGCGGGCAGCGCGGGTTCGTACATGAACAGGTGTTCGAACGAGTCGCTCCGGGCGATCTGGGCCATGGCGAGCGCCGCCCCGCCAAGCGAATGTCCGACACCGACAACCGGGCCCTGTGGGATGGCGCTGAGAGCGGCCGACACGTCTCGCCCGAACCCCTCCCAAGACAAGTCGTCACCATCCGGAACAGGTGAATCGCCATGGCCGCGAAAGTCGAGGGACCAACAATGGAAGTGAGGCGTGAGGAACTCTGCGACCGCATGCCAGACAAGACCGTGAAATCCCGTCGCATGAGCTAAGAGGAGTGCCGGACCGTCGCCGCCGAGGTCATGCAATTGCACCGGGGCGCCGTCCGTGCCGGCCACGAGTATGCCTTTGGTCGGCAGGCGTCGACGTTTCGCCGATGGCTGATCAATGTCATGATTCAGACGCATGTGCACCTCAGGTGGGACGGTAGGTCGGTCTCCCGAAGTGGTCGCCACGGCCAAGGTCTCATTCTCCGATGAAGTGGCCGAACACTTCATCGCTCTTAAGAGAGGTCGCAGTTCCGGAATATGTGATTCGGCCGCGTGCTAGCACGTAGGCGTGATTCGCGAGGTCGAGTACGCGGTGTACGTACTGGTCGACGACCAGGATCGCGACTCCTTGTCCGGCAAGCTTGTGCATGAAGTTGTACACGCTATCCACCATGACCGGCGAGAGGCCCATCGACGGTTCGTCGAACATGGCCAGTGAAACCTCTCTGGCGGACACCGAAGCCATCGCCAACATCTGCTGTTCGCCGCCGCTCAGTGTTCCCGCTGCCTGGTCCAGACGCTCTCCGAGAATTGGGAACGATTCGACTCCTTGTTCAATTGCCGACCGTTCGTGGCCAGGTCGGGCCTGCATTCGCAGGTTCTCTCGAACGCTCAGCGAGCGGTAGATCGCTCGGCCTTCGGGCACGTGACACAAGCCAGCGAGCGCGCGGCGGTGCTGCGGCGCATGCGTCATGTCGGACCCGTAGAGCTCGACCCGGCCGGTTGTCGTCGGAAGCAGGCCAGCGACAACCTTCATCAGAGTTGTCTTGCCGGCGCCGTTTGCTCCGATCAGCGCCGCGACAGAGCCCTTCTCGACCTGGAGTGAGACATCGCGCAAGACTGCCGTTTCCTCGTAGCCGGCACTGACACGGCAGACGGAGAGTGCTAGCTCGGTCTTCTCGGCCTCGGGCGCCGCCTCGGCAGTATCCGAACGCACTTTACCGACCATGTGGATACGTCCATCCTCACTCATGAGACCTGCGATTCCAGCGAAGTACCTAGGTATGCTGCCTGGACCTCCGGGCTGGATGCGACTTCCCTGGGGCTGCCCTCGAAGAGCGGTTTTCCGAAATCCAACACGTAGATGTAGTCGCACAGCTTCATCACGAATGCCATGTCGTGTTCGACGAGAAGGATCCCGCACCGGCGCTCGGTCATGATGGCGGCGAGGACCTCGCGTAGCCTCGCGCTCTCCTCGTGGTCGAGCCCGGCCGAGGGTTCGTCCAGGAGCAGGATGTCGAAGTCACCCGCCAGACATCGTGACACCTCGACCAGGCGACGCTCTCCGGTCGAGAGGGTTCCGGCCAAGGAGTCCGCCAGATGCTCGATTCCACAGAGCTGAAGGGCCCGGTCCGTTGTGTCGGCGAGATGCTGGCGTTGTGCTCTCGTAGCGTTGAGACCCAGCTGTGAGATGGGGTTCCAGCCGGCCTGGGTTGCCTCGACGCCCATGCCGACGTTCTGGCGCACGGTCAGGGACTCGCACAACTCGGTCACCTGGAACGTGCGCCCCAGGCCCTCACGGGCTCGCGCCGATGCACTCATACGATTGACGTCCTTGCCATGCAGGAGGACGTGCCCCGCGGACGGTCTGACCAGCCCGCTGCATGCGTTGAACGTCGTCGTCTTGCCGGCACCGTTCGGTCCGATCAGGCCGGTCACCCGGCCGATCGGCGCTTGGAGGTCCACGCCGTCGACGGCCTTCACACCGCCGAAGTGCACGTGAAGGTTCTGGACTTCGAGACCGGGTGCCGCCTGGTCTCGTTGCCTCGTCAGCGGCCTCGGCAGCGGAAGTGCTTCGTCTCGCACCGTCCTACGAGGTTGACGGGAGAGCCTCTGGAACAGGTCGCGGACCCAGCGTGGGGCGCCGGGTGCGCCGTTCTGGAGGGCGACTACGACGGCGAAGACACCGAAGACCACGTTGAGCCAGTTCGGTACCGACTCTCCCGAGATGTAGGCCGGAATGATGACGACCGGGGCGGCGAACAGGCCGTACCAGGGAACCCCGAACGGAGAGATGATCAGAATGGCGAGCAGGACGAGAGACTGGAAGGAGGCGTAATTGCCGTCGCTGTAGGCTGCGAAACCCACGGTTGATCCGTACAGAATCCCGGCGACACCGGCGAAGAAGCCCGACACCGCGAACACCAGTATCCGCGTACTGCCCAACGTCAGACCCATTGTCCGCAGTGCGGTCGGCGATTCGGACAGTCCGCGTAGCATTCGCCCGAGACGGCCACGATCGAGCCAGGTCAGAATCGCAGCTGCCACCACGAAGAGCGCGACGAGCAGAAAATAGAAGGCCTCGTCAGAAGATGCCCAACTCGGTCTCGGCATTGGGCGGCCGGCTCCGTCGCTTCCGAACGCGAAGTTGAGCGGATAGATGAGCCGCTCCATCATGATTCCGAAGCCGAGCGTGGCAAGGGCGAAGAAGATGCCTGAGAGTCGAACTGCCGGTAGCGCGACCAGGGCCGCCACAGGAACTACCACGAGGCCTCCGAGGACCAGAGCGAGAAGCCAGGGGAGTCCGAAGTTCATGATGATCTGCGAGAAGCTGAATGCGCCGATCGCTCCGAAGGCTGCCTGGCACAACGAAACTTGCCCCGCTGTTCGCACGAGGAGGCCGAGCGAGAGGAGCATGATCGCCATCGGGATCAGCAGCATGTAGTTTGTGAGCTTCGCGCCGGCGAAGGTCGGAATGAGCAGGAGTACGGCAATCACCACGACTGCAGTAACCAGGGACGGGCCCAGCGGAGCCTGCAGGCGGACCACCGGTCGCTTGTCTGGATTGATGCGCCGGAAGAGCTTGCGCCTCGGCACGACGATGAGCGCGACGAGTAGTGTGACGAAGGGGATGCTGAGAGGGATGCCGGCAAGCCACGGGATGGTCAGTACATATTTCTGCGAGATGTCGGCGGCTATCCCGATCACAATCCCACCGAGGTAGGTCACAGGGATGCTCGAGAACGCGCCGATGGACGCGGCTCCGATCGCTGCGACCACCAAGTAGGTGAGCGACAGGACCTGGAGACCCACGAGTGGCGCGAGAAGCACCCCGGAGGCTGACGCCAGGACGGACCCCAGCACCCACGCAACTCGACGGACGCGCACCGGGTTCGTGCCGTGCGTCCCCACAAGGTCGGCATCGTCGACGACAGCGCGCATAGCCAGACCGGAACGGGTGAACCGCGAGAAGAGGTAGAGGCCACCGGTGGCCAGCAAGGCGACACAGGTGATGATCAGCTGGTCATGTCCGATGTTGACGCCCGCGATACGGAAAGACGATCCGGCTCCTGGAATATAGGGCTCCATCTGCAACGGGTCCGGACCGTAGGCGATGGTTGCCAAGGCCGTCACGATGACGATGATGCCGACAGTTGCCGAGACCTGCATCGCAGGTGATCGCCTACTGATTCGGCGCCCGATGAGCTCGAGTGCGATCCCCATGAGGCTGCCGAGGACAGGCACGGCGAGGACGAACGCGACCACCCAGTTCAGGCCGACGGTCGTGGTGAGCCAGTAGAAGACGTAGGCCGCGACAGCAGCCAGCGCACCGTGGGCAAAGTTGAAGACACCCGACGTCCGGTAGGTGATGACGAGTCCGGAGCCGGCGAGACCATAGACTGCGCCGCTGGTCACCCCGGTGACGATGAACGGGAGGAGTTCGTTCATGACTGCGCTCCTGGTTCGGGGCAGCAGGTGACGAGCCGGTGTGGGTGCCGACCACCGCAAACGGTCGGCACCCACACCGATTCTTCGTCAGCTGCTGCAGGTGGTGGCCAAGGGGCCCGACTGCCCGTTGCCGCTCGTACCGATGGCAGGCAAGAGCTTGGGATCGTCGGCTCCGGCCTCGTATGTCCACATCCAGTAGCACTTCATCTCGGGCCAGGGGGTGCCAGTGGAGATCGTTTCGGGAAGCAAGCCGTCGAGGCTTTCGTTCGTCGTGGCCTTGAGTGCAGCGACCGCTGTGGCGGGCGTCAGGTCCGCGGTCCCGCCGACCCGCTTGGCGAACAGGTCCAGCATCACCCAGACCGAGGTGGACACCTGGGTCCGGTAGTCGAGGTCGGGGGAGTGTTTGGCCATTGCGTCGCGGAAGGTGTTGACGGCGGGTGCGTCGACCCACCACGGGAACGCGCTGAGCGTGCCGCCGAACCTGGCTCCTGGGAGGCCCTTGAACGCAGAAACGGCGAATGACGATGTCGGCATGCCATAGGTGCCCTTGAAGCCCTGCTTCGTGCAGTCGCCGACGACGCGCTTGGCTGATGCCGTCGAAAGGTCGAGCTCGAGGAAGTCGACCCCGTCATTGATCATCTGCAGACACTGTGCGGTGAAGTTCGGCGCCGAGTACGAGACCGCCAGACCACCTGCGAACTGCAGTCCGTTCGCCGGAGCCGCCCGCTTGTAGATCTCGCTCGTCTGTGCGCAGACAGGTGCCTCGGCACAGTAGAACTGCCCGACCTTGCTCGCGCCGAGCTGCTTGGCCACGGCCATCTGGCCCGGCAGATACGCGGGGACGATCGTGCCGACTGCAAAGTTGCCCTTCTGAGGCGCGGCCACGCTCACGACGTTGCCCAGCATCGGAACATCGGTGGACGCCAAGTACGACGTTATGCCCGGCTCTGCGACCTGGTCGAGCACCGTCATGGCCACGACCTTGTCGGATTTTACGAGTTCCTTCGCCGCGGTCAGACCCTCCGCAGGCGAACTCTTCGTGTCGCGGACGAGAATCTCGACCGGGCGGCCGTTGATACCCCCGTGAGAGTTCGCGTACTCCTCCCACGATTCGGCGACACCTTTGCTAAGGCTGTAGATGCTGGCAGACTGGCCTGTGAGGGCGACCGCCATGCCGATTTTCACCGGTTCCCCGGTGAGGGAGCTCGAGTTCGACGAGCCGCCTGACCCGCACGCTGCGAGCAGCAGGACCGCAGCGGCCGAGGCCGCAACGCCTGCAAAGCTCGAACGTCGCCATTGGATGTTCAAGGTCTCTCCTTCGGTAACCATGCGGAGACGGCCGTAGCGGTGTGCTTTTCGGCATCCGTGGGAGAACAACGTAAGCAGCTGTGTGGTGCATCACCATCGAGTGTTCAACTGCCCGGAACACGCCGCGCCGCTCGCAGAACCACGTCGACACGAGTGCAGCCTCGATCCGTGTGGGAGCACGGCGATGAACCGCGAAGGTCCCAGAACGGGACCGACGTCGAGCGCGACGACACATGCCCGCCGGCTCGGGTGTCGCTGCCTCGGATGCGCTGCTCGGATGGGTGCGGCGCGCGGCCTCTTCGGTCGCGTCCCCGCTGGCCTCTACCGTCGTCGGATCGAGTCTCGGAACGACTTGAGCCGCAGGCTTCGAGCGCGTGACAGGAGGGAAGCGCCGTCCCAGGCAAAGCCACCGCGGACGCAGGCTCGACGCCCGGCGTCGTTGACGTGTGCCAGAGGGTCAGGAGGTTGCCGCCGAACGAATTCTCGGGGGCTTCGACAGCGGCCGACCGCGACGGGCCTCAGCCAAGAGCCGGAACGGGCCCCGGCGTCCGATCACCCTGGCGGCAGCTCAGACCCGACCTCGGCGGGTCGAGTGGAGCACCGGCCCCTCAGAGCCCGAACGTGACCTGCATCGTCGCCACAGTGTGGGCGTTTCGGTACCAGGCCTCCACAGGGTTCTCCGCGATGAAGCCGTGCCCGCCCATGAATTGCACGCCCTCGTCAGCGATCCAGCAGGCCCTTCGAGAAGCCAGGACGTGGGCCAGTCGAGCGCTGCGCCCGTCGGTGGCTCCCTTGTCGAGATGACTCGCGGCTCGCCACGCCGACCACCTCATCGCCTCCACAGATGTGTGGATGTCGACCAGCGTGAGGGCGACGGACTGCTTGCGTGCCAGCTCCGAGCCGTGCGCGACTCGCAGCTTCGTGTAGTCCACCGAGTGCTCGTAGACGGCCCTCGAAAGCCCCACGAGGATGGCCGCCGAGGCTGTCCAGGATTCAGCGATCAGCCGACTGATGTCGAAAGGCGCGCCCGCCGCGAGGATTTGTGACGGCGCGACCTCGACGTGGTCGAACACGACGTCGAGGCTCCGTTGTGCGGTCAGACCCATCGTCTCGCAGGGTTCGCCGAGAAGCACGCCCGACGCCTCGGCCGGCACGACGACGCCGACGAACCGCTCATGCTCGTCCCGAGCGACGACGAGGAAATGGCGGCTCTTCGCCGCCTGCACCACGAGCGTCTTCGTGCCGTCGAGGACCCATCCGGCGCCCTGTTTGGTGATCGACGTGGACATCCGCGAGGGGCTCCAGCGGAGTCCCTTCTCTACCGCCGCGATCGCGCCTGATGCGTTCTGCTCCCGGGTGTAGTCGGCGAGGATCGCCTGCTTCTGCTGCGGCGACCCGAGCTCGGCGACCGTGCGGACGAAGGCACTGGTGGCGGCGAAGGATGCGGCGGTGTTGACATCGCCCCAGGCGAGTTCCTCGAGCACGATTGCGGACAGAACGCGGGGGTAGAGCTCGTCGCCCTGGACCGCGGCTTCGGCAGCACTCTGCAACAACCCGAGCTTGCCGACCGCCTCGAGTGCGGCGTCGATCTCCGCGTCGTCCTGCTCGATGACCGGAGATGCCGGACGCAGGTGTGAGAGCGCGACCGTCCGTACGACGTCGCGCATCTGCTGCTGGTCGTCGGTCGGAGCGAAGGAGATCATCCCGGAGTCCTTATTTCGTATGCAGGATCAGTATGGCGGCCGAGACGTCCTTCTTGCGAAAGGTCTCCGCAGCGCCGCCCTGGCGTGGCCTGAGCGTGCAGGCCTGGGAACCGGGCGAGGAAGAGCGCCGGTGGCGCCGCGAACGAACCACCGTGCGTCCTGCGCGCGAGTTGAGCGAGGTCATCGCTGGGCGGCCACGACCGTGCACGAAGACAGTTCGACCGGCGAGGGCTCGTCCCGAAGGGCGGTTCAGCCCACCGACGTCGTCGTGGGGGCCGTGAGACCCTCCCAGTAGGACGGGTCAGTGCGGTCACTGGCGCCGCGCGCGAAGGCCGTCGCGAAGTCGTCGTCGAGCGCGGACTGGTAGCGGACGAAGTCGACCACGGCAACGCGGTGTGCGACGCGCCATTTTCCGTTCCGCCGCTCGAACCGGTCGACGTAGCGACCGTCGATGACGCGAAGAGCCCCGACCCCCTGCTCGTCGGCGCCGGCAAGCCGTCCCGGACACGTGTAATAGGCTTCGCTGTAGGCCACATCGCCGACAACAGTGATGTTGATCGTGGTGAGGTGGTGGAGGCGGATCACGGCAGGATCCTCTGCCCGGGACTTCACGAAGTCGATGAACCCGTCGACGCCCCCCTGATAGGGGCCGTGGTTCTCGATTGCGTCGTCGTGGTAACCCTCGCGGACGGTGTCCCAGTCGCCGCGATCCACCGCGCGGCAGTACCGGTGAAGGATCTCGGTGATCTCGATCTTGGCTTCCCGCTCGGCCACCTTGTCGCTCATGTGCCTGCGTCCCTTCGTCGTTGTCCGGGTCCGCCAGCCCCGGCCCGCAGCCCGTACCCTGCGGTGTGCCGAGCAGTCGCATCCACCAAGGTTCCGCTCGCCGGAACAGCACGCCCCAGGGGTGAGCCGTCATGTTGCTGCACACCCCCGAATGCTCTCCGTGAACAGCGCACGCAGGAATGCAGGGACGTCGATGCTTTCCGGTGATCGGAACCACAAGGGGCGGAGGCCTTCGCAAGACCTAGCGTGTGCTGTCCGACCGTGGGTGCGAGGCCGACCGAGGCAGAGCTGAGGAGTAGCGATGCTGACTATGCGCGATGCGCTGCTGGGTGCAGGACGCCGCTATCGGGACAGAGTGGCGGTTCGCTTCGGAGACACCGAGCGGTCCTTCAGCGACCAGGTCGACCGCGCGTGCCGACTGGCCAACGCGCTGGCGGGACTCGGGCTCGTCGCTGGCGACCGTGTCGCGGTTCTTGTCGAGGATCAGCTCGAATCGATGGAGCCCTATTTCGCGTGTGCGATCGGCGGATTCGTCTCGGTCACGGTCAATCGACGGCTCGCAAACCCGGAGATGCTCGTCATTCTGAATGACAGCGGTGTCCGGGCTCTCGTGCACACGGACGGTCTGTCCGAGGCAGTGGAGGGGCTCGGACTCATCCCGGACGTCAAGGTCCTGACCATCGGTGACGGTGCGCGCCCCTCTGGGGCGCTGTCCTATGAGGAAGTCCTGGCGAACGCCGCTGCCACGCCACCGGGGGACAACCTGGCGCCTGCTGATCCTTTCACGATTTCCTACACCAGCGGCACGACCGGTGTGCCGAAGGGGGCCGTGATGCTCCATGGTCGCCAGCTCACGGCAACGCTGCAGGGCTGCGTGAACCTCGGCATCCGCCCCTACAACGTGCTGTGCTTCTCCGGGAGCTTCTCCTTCGCCGGTGCGATGACCGGCCATGTGTACTCGAGCGTGATCACTGGCGGATCCACTCGTATCTTCGCCAAGCTCGACCCAGAAGAATGGTTCCGGCGAATGGCGCAGGATCGGTCGACATTGACCTACGTGCCCTCTCCTCTGATGCCTCAGTTCATCGAGCTCGGCCGCAAGTACCCGTCCGTGATCGAGAATTTGACGACCGTTCTGCACGGAGCTGCGCCTCCGCGTCGAGAGGTGTTCGCGGAGCTGATCGATCTGTGCGGCCCGAAGGTCGTGGAGGTGTGGGGCATGACCGAGTCCGGTGGTGCAGCAATTACAGCCACGACGCCCAGCGACAGATCACCGCACTGCCTCGCCGACGACCCCATCATGACGGTCGGACGGAGCACACCCTTTGCGCGCGTCCGAGCCGTGGACGAGGAGGGCGTCGAGCTACCGCTGGGCTCCGACCGACTCGGTGAGCTGGTCGCGGAGTGCTCGACCCTATTTGCGGAGTACTGGAACAGGCCCGCGGACACCGCACAGGTCCTGCAGGGCGACCGCTACAGGACAGGCGACATCGGAATCATTGACGAGCACGGATACTGCTACCTCACCGGTGGGCGTCTGTCAGAGATGATCAACTCTGGCGGGATGAACGTCTACCCAGTCGAGGTCGAACAAGTACTTCTCGATCACCCCGGAGTCGCAGAAGCTGCCGTGTTCGGCCGTCCCGATGAGAGGTGGGGCGAGGCTGTCACAGCTGCAATCCGGTTGCGCAGCGAGGCGAGCCTGACTGCGACGGACGTACTCGGCTTCATCGAGGGGCGCCTCGCCGGGTACAAGCGGCCCTCACAGATTCATTTCGTCGACGACATGCCGAGGACTGCGAGCATGAAGATCAAGAAACACGAGCTCAGGTCACAATTGTGTCCTCCCAATCCTGAGTAGACCGCTGCTGACCGTGCGGTGGCCTCATTCCTGACCGACCCAGAAGGCGGACGAGCATGTTCGAGGTCACTCCGGACGACGACCAGGCAGCGGTCTGCGACAGGGCCCGCGAGGTCGCCGGGGTTGTCCTCTACCCGCCGCTCGGGCGGACCTGACCATCGTGGTCGGCAACTAACCGAGCTCTGGGGACCGGCGGGCCGCCGTCCTGGAGCGGACTGCGGGGGTCTCGGTCGGCAAGACACGCTCTGTCGAGCTCCGCGGTGTCGTGGCTTCGTCTCACCACTGCCGCCCTGGCCCTGAGCCGTCGTACCGCCGGAGAATCAGGTGCGCTGGAGGGGTGACTCCTGCGACGTCCTTGATGAGCTACGACATGGACGCCGCCCTCGCCGGCCTCGATCACAGCCCCCGGAACGTCTCCCAGATCAGCGTCGGGCCAGCCCAAGCGGCACCGGATGTCGCCGGTCGGCTGCTCGGCGAGGAGAGGAGCTCGTTCGCACCCCGTCGATGGAGCCCACGAAACCCCAGTCTTCGCGCCCGGGAGCAAGGACCGACTGGCCGGCGCGGACAGCCTTGAGGTCGGCGCCTGCACAGAACGCGCGACCGGCGCCCGTCACGATGCCGACGGACAGGGCGGCATCTGCGTCCAGCTCGTCCAGCGCAGCGCCGACGGCCGCGCTGAGGTCCGCGTTGACGGCGTTCATCGCGTGCGGACGATTGAGAGTGACAACACCGACGCCGTCGAAGCGCTTCAGGATCGCCAAGGGGCCGGTGGCGGTCACCGAGACGCTGCCTCAACAGTGCGGCTGCGGCGGCCCCGCTCTCCGGATCATCCCCCGATGCTCCGCCCGTCCCCTGGCGGACGTCAGCCGCCATTCCGACGAGCGGAATCACAGCGGTCCGCCTGGGAGCCCCGTCGGCCGTGTCACGTAGGACCGGAGTTCCGACGTCTGGAACCGCGTCGTCGGCTCCGTGCTTCTTGGCCCTACAGTCGGGCGGACACCGATCCGGACTGTTCACACGGGTCGTCGGGTCACCGAGGATGGTCCACATGCAGTCGGCCGAGTCCGTGAGGTGCACGCACCTGACCGCCCTGACACGCCCACAGACGACGCCTTTCGACATCCTCACGTCGGCGGGCAGAGCGGCGGCGTCGAGATGTCCGCCGCATCGTGTCGGGGTTCCCGCCTTTCGACGGCGACTCAACTCAAATACGGACTCGGAGGATCATCGTGATTGACCTGGACCTGAACGACGTCGAAGCGGGCCTGCTCGGCGAGGTTGCGCGGCAGGCCGAGGTGTACCGCACCTACTCGCGCCGCTTCGACAGGCCGCAGGACCACACGGTACCCAGCAGCGAGCTGTACCCGATCCCCGAAGAGGCGGACTTTCCCAACGTCCGGGCACAGTTGCGGGAGGTGCTCGATCAGACGAGCGGCTGGATGGTGATGGACGCGCTGATCTACGTCCAGGAGAACTACGGGGCCAAGCCCTTCTTCCCTCGCCCGGCCGGTGCTGACGGGTTCGACGCGAACATCTCGAAGCTGCTGCTGGCCGCCGTGGGCGATGAGGAACAGAATCGAAAGTGGGGAGCGGACTACGGGTTTCTCGCATGGGGGATGACCGAGTCCGGCGCTGGATCGGATCCGGCCGGAATGCGCACCACTGCCGTCTTCGACGAGGGCACGAAGGAGTGGGTCCTCAACGGAGAGAAGATCTTCATCTCGTTCGTCGAGGAGGCGGAAGCGATCTTGACGCTTGCGCGTGTGGGCTCGGAGAAGCAGCATGGCAGCATCGGCCTTTTCATGGTGGAGAAGAACAGACCCGGTTTCCGCCTCGGCAAGCAGTACAAGAAGCTCGGCATCCGTGACCGCGATCTGGGTAGCTTCTCACTGGAGGACTACCGGATCCCCGAGGAGAACCGCCTCGGCGGAAGCCTCACCAGCGCGCTGAGCACATTCAACGGAACCCGCGCGCTGATGGGCGCGGAGGCGCTGGGACTCACCCGTGCTGCGCTCGACATCGTCCGCGATGCGCTGGTCGCCGACGGGCTCGAGATCGACTACTGGCGCGCGCCCGGCGACCTCAACGCAGACGTGCAGCGTTACATCGAGCTCGAGGCCGAGTACGAGGCGGGGTACCTGACTCTGCTGCACAGTATGTGGTTCATGGAGCAGCACGGGCCGGACAAGGTCCAAGCGGCGATCGCCAAGGTCGTGTGTGCCGGGATGGCCCGCGCACTCATCCCCGAGTGCTTTCGCCTGCTGGGCCCGAGCAGCACTTCGAGGGACCACTTCCTCGAGCGCGCACTTCGGGACTCGCGGATCACCGACATCTACGAGGGTCCCGGAGTCGTCCTCCGCCTGCTCATCGCGCGCAACCTTCTGGGCTTCTCGTCCCGCGAACTGAACTGACCGGAGGCTGCGGGCGCGCCGGTGGCGGGCCTTCGTCGCGAGGGCTCCGGTTCGCCGGCGCCCTTCCCGCTGCGGAGAGCGCTCGGTCCGTATCGGGTCGTTCCCGGAACCGCGGGTCAAGTCCGCTGGCGTGGTATGTGACGACGACGCGTGATCTTTAGTTGCGACGGCAAGGAGCGTTTCGCCGCGCTGCTCACCGCGGCATCCGCACCGAACAACAGCGGGAACCGACACGCCGACGACTTGATCTTTTACGGCTTCAGTGGGTGCGGCAGCGCTGCCAGGTCGCACCGGGCAGGGTGGCGCCGATGGCGGCGACCAGGTTCCGATGGGCGTCGCTGGTGACGAGTTTGACCCCGGTCAGGCCGCGGGCGGTGAGGTCGCGGAAGAACCCGAGCCAGCCGGCGCCGTCCTCAGCAGAGGACACCTGCAGGCCGAAAATCTCCCGGTGTCCGTCGGTGTTGACCCCGGTCGCGAGCAGGGCGTGGACGTCGACATCCGTCCGCCCTCGCGGACCTTGAGCACGAGCGCGTTCCGCGGCGAGGAAGGTGTAGGCCCCGGCGTCGAGCGGGCGGGACCGGAAGTCGGCGACCTGCGCGTCGAGCTCGGCAGCCATGACCGAGACCTGCGACTTGGACAGCCGGGTGATCCCGAGGGACTCGACCAGCTTCTCCATCCGCCGGGTCGAGACCCCGAGCAGGTAGCAGGTCGCCACGACCGTGGTCAGTGCTCGTTCGGCGCGGCGGCGAGGCTCCCATAACCGGTCGGGAAGTGAGAGCCGTTGCGCAGCTTGGGGATCGCCACGTCGATGGTGCCGGCGCGGGTGTCGAAGTCGCGGTGGCCGCCTCGCCCGTCGCCCGGCCGGTCGCATACCACTCTGATGGACGTCACTGAACCCCACTCGGGCGCATGTCCAGCGACGAGGTCGCCAGGCGCAGCCGATCGCCGGCGTGGTGCCGGAACCGTCCGGTCACGTTCTCCGGGGGCCGTGTGCTCGATTACGGACGCCATGCGAATCCGGGCGCCGTCCCGCAGATCGCTGTGAGCAGGCGGCGTAGTACGGCAGGAGGTCAGGCAGCCGTCATTCCGCCATCAATGTGCAGTTGCACTCCCGTGACGTAGTTCGCCTCGTCCGAGCAGAGGTAGAGGCATGCATAGGCGATGTCACGCGGCTCACCCTTCCTGCCCATCGGCACGCGGGCAGCCATCGAGTCCTGCGGCCGGGTGAGGGCATGGCTGGGGGCTTCGATCCGACCTGGCAGTACCGTGTTGATCCGGACGTTGCGCTGCGCATACTCGACGGCCGCAGCGCTGGTCATGGACAGCACGGCGCCCTTCGCTGCGTGATAGCCGAACGCACGTACCGACCCGAGGATCGCGGCGACCGACGAAATGTTGACGACGGAGCCGTTGCCGCTGGCCTCGAGTGCCGGCATCGACGTCTGCATCCCCAGGAAGACGCCTGTCTGGTCGACAGCGATCATCCGGTCCCAGCTGTCAGCTGTCTCCTCTTCGAGACCGCCTGCGAGGTAGATCCCTGCGTTGTTGACCAGGGTTGTGAGGCTTCCGAAGGTCTCGATCGTCGTTGCGACGAGCCCGCGCCAGTCGTCTGCGTTACTCACGTCCGCCTGCCGGAAGGCCACCTCGTGCCCGGCCCCGCGCAGCTCGGCGGCGAGTGCCTCGCCTTCGTTCACGAGTACGTCGGCGACGACGACTCGCGCGCCCTCGGCAGCGAAGACCTCGACGATCGCACCGCCCAATCCGCGAGCACCGCCGGAGACGATTGCAACCTTGTTCTCGAGTCGTCCGGCCATGCGCTCTCCTTCATCCGACAGGGGGCTCACCCTCTGTCCTCGACCTCTGTGGGCCTCGCTTGCCGCGACGCCGTCTCGGGATCGTGGCAGCCGGTGCAGGTCGTCACGACCACATATTCCGGCGGTTGGAATGACGTCCACCGGCGGGCTGCACCACCCACTACGTTCGGCCATCGCATGCGCCCGACAATGATCAGGGGGGACCGTGACGACGAGCGGTGCTCGAATCTGTCAAATTGCCATGTGCACGCTCGACCCAGCGCACTCGACTCGCTTCTACACCCAGGAGCTCGGTTTCGAGTGGGCAGGCAGCCGCCCCTTCTGGGGCGAGTTCATTGCCACACTCCAGGATCTGCCGACCGGCGCGGACACCGGGCTGATGGTGACCTGGGCGGTCGGCCATCAGGACTTCGCACAACTCGAGCTGATCACGCACACGACGCCGAAACCACGGCCGGTCAGCCCCGGGCGTCTTGCCAGTGACCACGGGTGGGTTCGTTGGGGGGCGGAGGTGGCGGACTTCGACGCGACACTGCGTCGGCTCGGTCAGGCCGGCGTCGCCACCCTGACCGAACCGGCCGCGGGCCCCGACGGCAGGAGGCGCGTCTGTTGCCGCGAACCCGGCTCGCAGGTCGTCGTCGAGATCTGTGAAGCACCCGACGCTCGCGCCGACTCATCGCGCGAGCATGTTCGCGACTCGGACGTCGGCGTGCGATATGCGGCGGCCTCGGTACCTGACATCACCAGGGCGTGCGCAGTGTTCGCCGGCCTGGGGCTGACGCGCGTTCCTGACGACCTTCTCCACGGCCCCGAGGACGAAAGGCTGTGGGGTCTGGCCGGCGCACGGCGCGACATCGCGGTGTTCACCGACGGCGACATCTTTCTCGAGGTCCTTCAGTACCGGGACCCGGCCGGTCGGCCGTACGAGGCCGGACACCTCCTCAGCGACCAGGGGTTCCTGAACGTCGCGATCGGCTATCGGGACCAGACCGACGCCGTGGCCGCCGTCGCGGCACTGACCGAGCTGGGCTGCCGCCTGCGCCGAGCGCTGCCGTCATACGTCGGAGGAACCTACCTCACCACCGCGGACGGCCTCTCGATCGAAGTCGTGGTCATGCCTCGGGAGTTCGACCCGGTGTACGGGTTCGTGCCCGCACCAGGCGTACCGGCGAAGAAGACGGGTGCGGCGCCGGCAGGATGAGGTAGTTCCGGGAGGTGCGGGCTCCATGTCGGTCCGCCTGTCCGACGCCCGGCAACCGATGGCGTGCGAGATCGACCGCAGCGTCTCTGCGCCCGGAACCGTCCTTGCTGCCAGGCGCATGCGTACGGCAGCCCACCCGTTCCGTCGGATGGAATTTGCCTTTCGCCACCTGGGCGTAGGTCATAGCGTTGTCTCACTTCACAACACCTCGCAGGGGGAGCGCGATGACGATCGAGCCGTTCGAGTTCGTGGTGTCACCGGTCGAGGTGGACAAGGTCCTTGAGCGTGTGCTCAACTTCGACTGGTCGCTGGTCCCCGACCTGGGGTGGGCCGCGGGCATCGAGCGAGGATTCCTTCAGCGAGTGTGCGAACACTGGGCGACGGAGTGGTCGTGGTCCACTGCGCACGAGCGGTTGTTGCGACACCGCCACTTCACGGCACAGGTCGACGGCCAGACCGTGCAGTTCGTCCATGAGCTGCCGGACGAGCGCGTCTCGCCGGTGCCCATCCTGCTGCTCCACGGATGGCCGGCGAGCTATCACGAATACGATCGGGTCGTCGATCGACTGACGACCGCCGGATATGAGGTCATCGTGCCCTCGTTGCCCGGCTACGCCTTTTCCTCACCACTCGTCGAGCCCAGCGGGCCACGAGCGATCGCGGCACAGCTGAACCACCTGATGACCGAGCATCTGGGATTCGACCGCTACGTCGCGCACGGCGGTGACATCGGTGCAGCGGTGGCCGGCTGGCTGGGCTGCGATCACGCGCAGTCATGCGTAGCGGTGCACGTGAACCTTCTGTTCCGACTGCTCGAGGGATCCACACCGACGACTCCGGAGGAGCTGGCCTGGGCCGAGCGCCGCCAGAAAGCGGCGTGGGACGGGATGGGATATCACCACCAGCAGACCACCAGACCGGTTACGCTCGGCATCGGGCTCTCCGACAGCCCCGTCGGTACCGCGGCCTGGATGCTCGAGAAGTACGTCGCCTGGTCTCAGCTCGCCGTGCCCGAGGACATTGAGGACGTGCTCTCCCTCGACGAGCTCGTCGACATCGTGATGCTCTACATCCTGACCGGGACCATCGCCAGCTCGACGATGACGTACTACGGGTCGGCCTCCGAGCCCAGCGGCTTCCCCCATCGTCTCGAGGTTCCGGTGGGGTACGCGCACTTCCACGAAGCCATCGGCTTTCCCCCGCCGCTCTCACTCGTCGAACAGGCCTACCCCATCGTGCAATGGTTGCCCATGGAGCGCGGCGGTCACTTCCCGGCCTATGAGGCGCCCGACCTGCTGGCCGGGGCAGTTCTCACCTTCAGGGATCACCCCTCGGTCGTCGCTGCCACTGGGGATGCACCGCGGAGGGCAGCAGGCCGAGACTCGACATCGTAGGCCAAGTGCGGCGGTGACCCCCGTCATCGGTCGCTCGAGGACCTGCCGGTCGGCCGACCCTCCGGACGAAACAGGAGAGGACATCGATGCCAGGACGTGTGCAGGACAAGGTCGTTGTGGTCACTGGCGCCGCTCGGGGTCAGGGGCGCACCGACGCCGAGTAGCTGGCGCGGGAGGGTGCCGAGGTATGGCTGACCGACGTGCTCGATGATGAGGGATCGTCGGTCACAGAGTCCTGGGACGGTCCCGGCGCAATGTACTACCGGCATCTGGACTTCCCCTCGAGCAGGACTGGGCGTCTCTGCGCGACGAGCTCGCGGACCGCTATGGACGGGTGGACGCCGTCGTGAACAACGCCGGCGTCGCCTCGCGTCACCGGTTGCCCGACGTCAGTGTTGCCGATCTCAACGCGTGCTTCGCGGTGAACCTGACCGGTGCACTGATCGGAATCCAGACCCTTCTGCGTCTCATGCCTTCGGGCAGCTCGATCGTCAACGTCGTGTCCCTGGCCGGCCTGGGCGGGTTCCTGTCGGCGCCGTACACGATCAGCAAGTGGGCGCTGCGCGGTTTGAACAGGGCTGCATCGCTCGAGTTCGGCGACCGTGGAATTCGCGTCAACGGCATCTTCCCCGGCCTGATCGACACACCCATCCACGCCCCCGCGACGCGAGAGTTCCTCGAAGCCGCAGTCCTCGACACCCCATTGGGCAGGCTCGGGACCGCGGACGAGATCGCCCCGCTCGTGGTGTACCTGGTTTCCGACGAGTCGAGCTTCGTCAGCGGGGCCGAGATCACGGTTGATGGCGGCCTGTCTGCGCACGTGTCGAGCAAGCGTATGACCGACACCATCAAGGCGGCAGCGGCGGGAACGTCCTGAACGCCATCTCCCGCCAACGGGTTCCCCGGGAGTGGCCGATGGCCTGCGGGCCCCGCGTCCTCCCTGGCCGTTCGATCCGCGTTGCCGACTTGCGAGCGAGAGCCTGCTCGGCCGCCGAGCATCCTGCGCGCCGGCGTCCGATCACCGGTAGTCGTGTGTTGCGGACGGCCGGGGAGCCTGCGCCGCGCGTTCCGGCCGATGGACCGCGGCTGCCGAGACGGTCGAGTCGCTATTAGATTCCCGACAATGAAGCCCTCCTTGCCGCCGCTCACCGTCGTCCAGAACGCCTACGTTGTCGAGGACATTCTCGACGCATGCCAGCGGTTCCACGAGCTGTACCGGACCGGACCGTTCATGTTCATGGACGTCCATCCGATGCACGACGTGCTGTACCGAGGTAAGCCGCAGGAGGTGGTCACTCAGGTGGCATTCGCACAGGCCGGCGAGCTGATGGTGGAGCTGATCTGTCAGCACTCCGACGGTCCCTCGGCCTATCGAGACGTCTATGCCAAAGGTGAACAAGGTTTTCACCACATCGCGGCATTCTCTGCCGACTACTACGCCGAGCTTGCCCAGTACGCCGCCGCAGGCTACGAGGTGGTCATGGAGATGGCGGTGCAAGACGACCGCGTCGCCTACATCGACACGCGGGCCACGACGGGACACATGCTCGAGCTGTATCCCGAGAGCGATGCCCTCCGGGACATCTATGCGAAGGTGCGCGAGGCAGCCCAGCAGTGGGACGGCGAAGAGCTGATCATCCCCTACGACATTCACTGATCCGCGGCGACGCGATCGTTCAAGGAGACGCGGGGTCCATGTCCATCGGACGTTTTCCTATCGAAGCAGGGCAGGTTCTCACATTCGTGCAGGCGATTGGCGACGAGAACCCGGTGTACCGCGTGGCGGACGCCGCGCTCGAAGCGGGGCTCGGCGCCGTCGCTGCTCCACCGACGTTCGTGCAGGCCAGCGCCCACTACGACCCCGACTATCCGCTACGTCCGCACCCGGACGCCCCCTGGTTCGGCTCTGCATCGGGATCTGGCGTCAAGGACGAGCGGAGGTACGGCGTCCTGCACGCCGAGCAGCACTTCGTCTATCACCGACCTCTGGTGGTCGGTGACGTGCTGACTGCCGACGTCACAGAGGGAGCCACTTGGGAGAAGGACGGCAGGCGAGGCGGCAGATTGGTCTTCTCGGAAACCATCACCGTCTATCGCGACACGCAGGGTGCGCCGGTCGTCACGGCCAGGCTGGTGGGCGTTCGCACCGAGAATCAGCCGGAGACGAAATGACATTCCCCCGTTTCGCGGTCGGCGACCGCTTCGTCGCCGAGGTGGTCACGGACCTGACCCGCACCCAGATCGTCCAGTACGCCGGCGCGTCCGGTGACTTCAATCCGCTGCACTCCGACGAACGCTTCGCGACGGAGGTGGCCGGATTCCCCACAGTCTTCGCCCACGGCATGTTGACCATGGCACTCACCGGGAGGGTGGTCACCGACACCTTCGGGATCGCCAACCTGACCAGCTTCGGAGGACGATTCCGCGCGCAGGTGTGGCCTGGCGACACCCTGACCTCGACGATGACCGTGCTCTCGGTGGAACCTGAGGGGGAAGCGGCTGTGGTCACTGCGACGGTGAGCACCGTGAACCAGGACGGTACCGAGGTCTTCACGGCGACCGCGACAGCGACCGCTCGAGCGTGAACCAGCCAGCTCCGCGTCGGATGAGGTGGTCGGGTCGATATCCGCAGGTGAGCCCAGCGGCTCGGCTCTGATCTTCCGGACCCTGGAGACGAACCCGCACGGGCGTGCCAGCCAACAGAACGAGGTGTGGACGACCACGGCTCCCTCGGTGAACACTCGGCGGACGAGGTGTCGTCGATCGAGCGGAGACTGTGCTGTGGGAGATGTACTGGGTCTCGGAATGACCCACTACCCGTTGTTGCTCGCCAAGGACGAGTACATGGCTGCGCTGCTCAAGTCGTCGATGCAGGACCCCGATATTCCCGCAGCGGCGAAGGACCCGACCCTCTGGTCGGAGCTCGCCAAGCAGGAGTGGGGCGATGACAGCGGCGTCGCCGCGGCCGCGGGCCATCGCGCGGCGTTGCGCAAGGACCTCGACCGCTGCCGGGCGGCCTTGGACGAGTTCGCGCCGGACGTCCTGATCGTGTGGGGTGACGATCAGTACGAGAACTTCCGTGAGGAGGTGATCCCCTCGTTCTGCGTGCTCGCCTACGAGGACACGAAGGTCGACCCGTTCGGCGTTCTGGGCCGGATGGGCCTGCCGAACGCCTGGGGCCTGCCGGACGGGCAGAGCTTCACGATGCAGGGCGCGCCGGAGCCGGCGAAGAAGCTGGCCGGCGATCTCATTACCTCCGGCATCGATGTCGCCTACTCCTACGAGCCACGTCCGGGCATCAATTTTCCGCACGCGTTCGCCAACACACAGATCTTTCTCGACTTCGACAACGTCGGCAGGCGATTCCCGTACCCGATCATCCCGATCGCGGTGAACTGCTACGGCGAGCACGTGATCGCCCGCCGCGGCGGGATCGCGCCCTTTGCCGAGATCAACGCTCACGAGGACACCGACCCGCCGGGGCCCACTCCACTGCGATGCTTCCAGCTGGGGCAGGCGGTCGGCAGGTCAGTGCGCGAGGGAGACAAGCGGGTGGCGCTCGTCGCCTCCTCGAGTTGGTCACACGCCTTCCTCTACGACAAGGGCTGGCACATGCGTCCAGACACCGAGTCGGACGTCAAACTGTACGAGGCGATGCTGGCGGGCGACTTCGACGCGTGGACCTCGGTCACCACCCGTGAGATCGTTGATGCAGGCCAGCACGAGATGCTCAACTGGTTCTGCCTTCTCGGTGCCGTGCATGAGCTCGGGCTCACACTCGAGTGGAGCGATCTGGTGGTGACCGAGATCTTCAACTCGAACAAGGCGTTCGCGATCTACAGGTAGGAACCCGCCCGGTCGACGGGGACTCCGCGTGCGGTGGACCCCGGCCCGTGCTCGACAAGTGTCGGCGCAACCGGATGGCGTTCGCTCAGCGTCGATGGACCTTGCGCCGGTACCGCCGCCTGCCGGGACAGCTCCGACGTCGGTTCCGGCCAGTAAAACGCCGGTCCTCGTGGCGATGGATGCCTCGTTACCTTCGTGTGGCCCGGCGGTAGTGGTCCGGCTGGGTGTCGTCAACGAAGGGCCGGCTCCGTGCATCTACAGCGCAACGTGTTCACCCTCCTGGACAACACCGCGTCGACGTCGGCGGGCAGCCGCCCAGCCGTCGGCTTCGAGGGGACGACCACGAGCTTCGTCGAGTTGCGTGATCGGGCACTGACCGTCGCCGCCGGCCTGCAGAAGAACGGTGTGCAGGCCGGTGACCATGTGGCTGTGATGCTCGGGAACCGGCTCGAGTGGGTCGAGGTGTTCTTCGCCCTGGCCCGGCTCGGCGCAGTATGTGTGCCGGTGAACGTCCTGCTGACCGGCAACGAGATCGCGCACGTGTGCCGGGACAGCGGTGCGCGGACTCTGGTCGTCGATGAGATCGGCAATCGGGCGATCGCCGGCCTCGAACACGAGTTCGCGCTCGTCGTCGTGGTGGGCGCCGAGACGTCGGTGCCGCCCACGCAGGCCGTGGTCGAGTACGCGGCGTTGGCGGACACCGAGGTCTCACTCCTGACCCAGCCGGGACCGGACCTCGACGACACGTTCATCCTGTACTACAGCTCGGGGACCACCGGCCTGCCCAAAGCAGCTGTGCACACACACAACGGCGTCCTGTGGAACATGGCCGGCCAGGTAGTGACGCTGCAGCTCACCCCGGACATCCGCTATGCCGTCATCCCTTCCCTGTCCTGGGCGGCCGGATTCCACAACCTGATGCTCGGGTTGGTCGCGGTCGGCGGATACTGCGAGCTCCGTCGCACCGGGTCGGCGGATGCACACAGCATCGTGGACTTTATCGTCGACCACGACATCACCCACGTTATGCTGGTCCCAAGCCTTCTGCGCGGGCTCGCCGCGCGCCCGGACCTGATGGACCGTCTCGATTCCAGTTCGCTGCGTTGGGTGGTCACGGGCGCCGAGCCCGTGCCGCGTGCGGTCCTGGACGTTTGCGTCAAGGCGATGTCGGCCGTCGCGATCTGCCAGGGTTACGGACTGTCCGAGTTCCCGACGATCGCGACGGTCCTCCAACCGCACGAGGTCGCCGACCATGAAGGCGGCGCTGGACGGCCGGTCGCGTTCACCTCGCTCGCGATCCGGGACGACAACGGTGTGATCGGACACAGCGGGCGCGGCGAACTGTTGATTCGATCCCCTTCGTCGATGCGCGGTTACTTCGGCAATCCGGACCAGACCGAGAAGGCCTTCCGTGACGGATGGCTGCACACGGGGGACCTCGTCGACCTCTCGGAGGACGGTCACATCACCGTGGTGGGCCGGACCAAGGACATGATCATTTCCGGCGGCCTCAACATCTACCCGAAGGAGGTCGAGGACATCCTGCACCGCCTGCCCGGTGTCGCTGAGGCAGCGGTCGTGGGTGTTCCGGATGAACGCTTCGGAGAGGCCGCGGTCGCAGTGATCGTGACGTCGGGCGACGAGTTCGACGAGGACGTGGTGCGAGAAACCTGTCGCGCCCAGCTGGCGTCTTACAAGCGCCCGCGCGAGGTGCTGATCCACGATCATCCCTTGCCGCGAAGCGCGAACGCCAAGCTGCTCAAGCGCGAGCTGCGGGTGTGGGCTGCCGACCAGCTGGCCACGAAGTAGCTGTTGAGCTTCTCGGCTCGCGGGCCGACCTGCCAGCGCCGGACTTGTCGCCGCAGCCGATTCGTGTCCCCGACGGTCCCGATCGGCACCGTTGAGGACGCCGTTGTAGGACGCCGCTGTGGTTGCCCATCGACGGCGGACCGCGTCGGTGAGGAGCCGAGGCTGGGGCTCTTCACCGACGCGGTCGACGGCAGCCGGTGGCTGTCAGGAATCCGTGGAGAGGGCGAACGACGCCCTCGCGTCGAAGCGTGAAGGCAGGTCGGCGAATGCTGCGGGGCGGTTCTCGAGATAGCTGATGAATCCCTCGCGGAAGTCGCCGTCTCCCTGGCTGGCCAAGGTTGCCCGTTCGCCGGCGTCCGCCAATGCCTCGGCCAGGCTGCGGTCGGAGTCCTCGAGCAGTTGACGCTTGATCGTCGCCATTGCTCCCGGAGCACAGTTCTCCGCGGCGTCCAGCGCCCAGGAACGGGCCAGGGACATCAGATCGCCCGGCTCGACCACGCGGTTGACGAGGCCCATCCTCTCGGCCTCGTCAGTGCCGAACTTGCGGCCGGACAACAAGATGTCGCTGGCGTGTCCGTAGCCGACGATCTTCGGCAGTGTCCAGGACAGGCCCCGCTCTGCCGGCAGGCCACGGCGCGCGAAGGCGGTGGAGAAGTTCGCTCCGCGCGCCGCGAACCTGACGTCGCAGGTCGCGGCGAAGACCAGCCCGAGGCCGGCGCATGCGCCGTTGATCGCTGCCACGACCGGCTTGCGTACCCGCAGGGCGAAGGCTTCCATCGGCCGTGGAATGCTGCCTGCCCACCCGTACCCCTCGATGACCCCCTTCGCGTACGCAGCGTCGCCGCCGACGCAGAAGGTCTTGCCTGCGCCGGTGATGACGATTGCTCGCACCGCGGGGTCCTCGTCGGCCCGCGTCAGCAGGTCGACGAACTCGGCCTCGGTATCGGGGTTCTGCGCGTTCGCCACCTCGGGCCGGTTGAACGTGATCGTTGCGATTCGATCTGCGACGTCCCAACGCACTGCTGCCGACACTGGCGTACCCCTGTCTTCCGGTTAGTTGGAACAACCATATGGAGCGCTGCGGGCGGTCACGCGACCCGTTCCAGCAGACAGACCACTTCCCAGATCAGCTGCCGGTGCCCCGACGCTTCCGACCACTGGAACCGATGTGGCTGTGTGGACCGGGGTACCCGACCATGGCAACAGAAGATGATCCCCACAAGCCCGACGAGCGAAGGGTGTTCGATGCGCATAGGCGTGGTGCAACTGATCGACGGCGGACCAGGACGGGGTCTCGACTTCATCCGGGAGTCCGCCGTGGCGGTGGAGGAGCGCGGCTTCGCCTCCTACTGGGCCCCGGACCATGTCCTCTTCTTCGACGAGATCGAGTCGACGTACCCTTACAACGAGTCCGGCAAGGCGATCGTCAACCAGAAGCAGGGCTTCCTCGAGCCGCTGCTCCTCCTTGCGGCAGCGGCGACCGCAACGACGCGCGTCCGTCTCGGGACGTCCGTGGAAGTGGTGCCGCTGCGGCACCCGGTCGAGCGTTCGAAGCAGGTCGCAACTCTCGACATCCTCAGCGGCGGCCGATTCGACTACGGTGTGGGGCTCGGCTGGATGAAGGAGGAGTTCGATGCCTGCGGCATCGACTTCGCGACCAGGGGCAGGCGAACCGACGAGTTCCTCGCTGCCTGCAAGGCCTTGTGGGAGAGCGAGACCTCGAACTTCGAGGGCGAGTTCTTCCACTTCCAGAACGCGCTCGCCTACCCCAAGCCGGCTCAGTCACCCCACCCGCCCATCCTGGTGGGGGGTGTGTCGCGACCTGCACTGCGCCGCGCAGCGAAGCACGACGGCTGGTACGGCTGGAACCTGACGATCGACGAGCTCGACTCGGCGTTGTCGACCCTGGACGGCGAGCTCGAGTCGCAAGGCCGTAAGCGAGGGGACGGGTACCTCATCTACCTGGGTATGCAGATCGGGCGCAAGACCGGCCCGGTGGACGAGTACGCGGACCAGCTGCGTGAGCGTGGGGTCGATCAGTTCATCCTGGGTCTTCCGTTGTCCCCCACCACGCTGCATTCTCGACTGGACGACTTCGTCCCACTGCTGGGGGCGTGACACGCCGCGGGACCCGCGCCCTTGCCGTTCTGAGCCGGCCGTTCTGAGCCGCTGCGGCCTCAGTCGCGGCAGCTCAGGACGGCAAGGGCGATCGCCCTGCTGCACCCGTTCCGGCCTTTCCTGCGGCTACGCGGCTCACTTGCCGTCAGCCACTCCGGACCTACGCTCCGAGGCCGCCGTCGACGAGGAGCTCAGACCCGGCGCAGTACGCACTGAGGTCCGAGATGAAGAAGTGGACCGCGCGTGCGATGTCGATGGGTTCGGCGAGACGCCGCATCGGAATGGCATTGGCGATGAGCGCGACACGATCTGGCACGGGGTCGTCGGACTGGGGCCGGACCATCGGGGTGTCCGTGATTCCGGGGAGAACGGTGTTGACCCTCACCCCCTCGGGAGCGAGGGCCACGGCCGCCACTCGGGAAAGGCCGCGAACGCCCCACTTGCTGCTCACATAGGCAATATCCGTGCTCCGGGTCGAAGGTACTGCACCCGCAGAGGAGATATTCACGATACTGCCGCGTCCATTGTCACGCATGTGCTCGCCGAGGACCTGGGTCCCCAGCGCAGTTCCTACTTGATTCACCGCTACGACCTGCGTGAACTTGTACCCGTCGGGCTCAGTGAATGGGTATTTGGTCATTATCCCGGCCGCGTTCACGAGTCCGTAGATGCTCCCGTGCCGATCCACGGCCGCGGCCAGGTTGGCCTGCCAGTCCTCCAGCCTGGTCACATCGTGGTGCAGATACGTACCGTTGGTCTCCTCGGCCACAGTTACACCGGCCTCGTCCTGAATGTCCAGGACGACCAGGGTGTAGCGATGGGATGCGAGGTGGCGAACGACGGCCGCACCGATGCCGCTTGCACCACCTGTCACCATCACGACACCCGGAGTACGAGAATCAACATCGCTGGTGCTCATCAGGGCCCTTCATCCACGGACGGTTCCGCCGAAAGTCACACGGCGCGAAACTCATCGCAACGTAGCGGCTCACGCTAGACCGACTGGCTGGAGCCGGGATTCCTCGTTCCGTCCCCCGGAACGTTGTCGGGTCGAGCCGCGGTGCAGTGCCAGGCTGGGTGAGATACGTAGCCTCGAGCCGTGTGGTTGCCGTTGTCACGCGACCATCGGCGTCCCCGGGAGCGGCCATATGAGTCAGTCCGTCATGGAGTCGATCACGCTGCAGGCTGCTCCGGATCGCGTCTGGCAGGTGGTGAGCGACGTCGCGAATGTGGCTTCGTGGACGCCGGGTGTGAAGTCGAGCTGGGTCGAGGGCGACGTACGCCACGTCGAACTCCTCCGTGGCGGGCCCAACGCACGCGAGCGAATCCTCGGTGTCGACGACGCCACGCGAACCCTCACCTACGAGTACCTGGACGGCGGCCTTCCGGTGACGCACTACGCCGCCGAGATCGTCGTCCAACAAACTGACCACGGCACCACGGTGGTCTGGACGGGGCAGCTCTCGGCAGAGTCGGAGCAGGCCGAGAACAAGCTCGCCCCAGTCATCGCCGGCATGTACGCGGCTGCACTCCAATCGCTCGCCGAGCGGGTCCGATAGTTCTGCCCCTGAGGCGGGCCCGTGACCATGGGCGGAAAGTCGCCCCGCGCGGCGGCTTTCGGGCCCGTTCGGGGCGATGGCAAGGCGCAGGTGGAGGAACAGATGCAGATGGACGAGCTCAAGGGCAAGGTCGTGCTGGTGACGGGTGGGAGCAGGGGAATGGGCGAGGCCATGGTCCGCGGCTTCGCCCGTCATGGGGCCAGCCCGGTCATCGCCAGTCGAAAGCTCGAGAAATGTGTCGAGCTGGCAGACCGTGTCAGCAGTGAGTTCGGAGTGCGCACGCTCCCGGTCGCGGTCAACGTCAGCAACTGGTCGCAGTGCGACGACCTGGTCGACCAGGTCTACGATGAGTTCGGGCGCGTCGACGTCCTCGTCAACAACGCCGGCCTCTCGCCCCTCTACCCCAGCGTGGCGGAGGTGTCCGAGCAGTTCTTCGACAAGGTGATCGCGGTGAACCTGAGGGGGCCGTTCCGGCTCACCGCCAACATCGGCACCCGAATGGCTGCGGCGGAGGGCGGTTCGGTGATCAACATCGGTTCCATCGAGGCGATCCGTCCCCACCCGAGAGCCTTGCCGTACGCCGCTGCAAAAGGGGCACTGCATGTGCTCACGGAGGGCTTCGCCAAGACCTTTGGGCCGAAGGTGCGGGTCAACACGATCCAGGCCGGCCCGTTCCTCACCGACATCTCGACCAACTGGCCAGCGGGGCTGCGGGAGGAGATGGAGAACCACGTGGCGCTCGGCCGCTGCGCAGACGCCGACGAGATCGTCGGGGCAGCGTTGTACTTCGCGACGTCAGCGTCGTCGTTCGTCACCGGTTCCTGCCTTCGGGTCGACGGGGGCTGGCAGTGACGGGCGGGCCGCTGGCCGGGTTGCGGGTCGTCGAGTTGGCTGGCATCGGGCCCGGCCCGCACGCTGCTATGCAACTCTCGGATCTCGGTGCGGACGTCGTGCGAGTCGTTCGCCCCGACACACCGGTCGACGATCTCGCGCCGGGCCTGTACACCCAGCGGGGACGCACGTCCGTCGTCGCCGACCTCAAGCGGTTCGATGATCAGGCCATGGTGGTCGAGATGATCGGCCTCAGCGATGTGCTCATCGAAGGACTGCGTCCCGGGACGACCGAACGACTGGGGCTCGGCCCCGACGACATGACTGCCCGCAATCCGCGGCTGGTCTACGCACGGATGACCGGGTGGGGCCAGGACGGTCCACTGGCGCACACCGCAGGGCACGACATCAACTACATCTCCACGACCGGCGCCCTGCACGCGGTCGGCACCGAGGACGCTCCGCTTCCGCCGCTGAACCTGGTCGGTGACTACGGAGGGGGCTCCATGTATCTCATGGTCGGCATCTTGGCCGCACTCTGGGAACGGGAACGCTCCGGCAAGGGACAGGTCGTCGACGCCGCCATGATCGACGGGGTGGCAGGACTGCTGGTACCGATCCTCGAGCTACGTTCGCGCGGGATATGGAACGACGACCGTGCGAACAACATTCTGGACGGCTACGCCCCCTTCTACCGCACCTATCGCTGCCTCGACGGGCGGTACGTCGCGGTCGGGTCCATCGAGCCACAGTTCTACGCGTTGCTGGTCGCCGGCCTTGGGCTCGATCCCGCGGTCCTCCCCAACCAGAACGACCGATCGGCTTGGCCCGACCTGTCTCGGACGTTCGCAGCGGTCTTCCTGACACGAACACGTGACGAGTGGGCCGAGCACTTCGCCGGATCCGACGCTTGTGTGACACCGGTACTCACGTTCGCGGAAGCACCGGCCCACCCCCAAGCCGTCGCCCGTGGGTTCCTCGTCGACTCCGCCGTCGGCGTGACGGCCGCCCCGGCGCCTCGGTTCTCGCGTTCTCAGCCGTGCTGGACCAGCGGCCCCTCGGGCGGCACCGGTACGGCGCTGGACGTGGTCCGCCGCTGGACGGCGCGAACCTCCTGATGGGCCGCGGGTTCCGAGCGCTGGAATGCCCACAGTCCGTCCGCGGACGCAATGCCTAGATTCGGGGGATGCGAGCGCAGGAACTCCGGAGGCTGGCCGGCCCCGACGGGCTGGAGCTCGTCGAGATCCCGGATCCGCCCGAGAATGGTCGGGATGTGGTCATTGACGTCCGCGCAGCGGGAGTCAGCTTTCCCGAGCTGCTCTACACCTACGGCAAGTACCAGGATCGGAGGGAGCCGCCGTTCGTGCCCGGGGTCGAGGTCGCCGGGGTGGTGCACTGGGCACCTCCGGAGGTGCCAGTCACCGTGGGAGACCGGGTCGCCGCCTGCACGTTCTTCGGGGGCTTCGCCGAGCGGGCGACCGCCAGTCCCGACTTCACCTTCCGGCTGGCCGACGAGCTGAGCTTCGAGCAGGGCGCCGCACTGGTGCTGAACTACCAGACCGCCCACTTCTGCCTGTCCCACCGCGGTCGGGTTGCATCGGGCGAGACAGTCCTGGTCCACGGCGCAGCGGGGGGCGTCGGCACCGCGGCCCTGCAGGTACTCGCCGGACTCGACGCACAGCCCATCGCGGTGGTCAGCTCGGTGACCAAGCGCGACTTCGTGCTCGCTCACATGCCGGACGTCCCGGTCGTCCTCCTGCGCACGGGATGGACGGATGAGGTCCGTGACCTGACCGATGGACGTGGCGTGGATGCGGTCTTCGATCCGGTGGGGGGTGATCGGTTCACCGTCAGCCTGCGCGTGCTCGCTCAGGAAGGGCGGGTGATCGTCGTGGGTTTTGCCGACGGGCAGATCCCTTCCGTGAAGGTGAACAGGTTGCTGTTGCGCAACGTCGGTGTCGTGGGCGCGGCCTGGGGGCCGTTCGTGCAGGCCGATCCCCGGGTGGCCCGGGGGATCGGTGATGCTCTCGCAGACATGGGGCGCCGCGGCCTGGTCGCGCCCGTCGTGGGATCCCGGTTCCAGCTCGCTGAAGCCGCCGACGCGCTGCGTGAGGTGGAGCGCAGGACATCGCTGGGCAAGGTTGTCCTGCAGGTCCCACCGCGGTGAGCCGTCCGACGATGCGGGCCGTCCGGTTCGACGCGACGAGCGGGGACGTTGGCGTTGTCGACGTACCGAGGGCCCGTCCGGCGGCCGGGGAGGTACTCGTGAGGGTCGCAGCGACCGCAGTGGGACGGCTTGATCTCGACGTGATCAGTGGGCGGGTCCCCACTCACGTGCCCGGCCGGACCGAGATCGTCCCGGGCCACGAGGTCGCGGGCCGCGTCGCCGCCCCTGGCGCCGGCGTCGACGGATGGCCGTTGAACCGACGGGTGGTGGTCCATCCGATCGTGAGCTCACGCTCCGCCGAGCACGTGCTGGGCCTGGACCGGGACGGTGGTTGGGCGGCCTATGTCGCCGTACCGTCGTCCCGCCTCGTCCCTCTTCCGACCTCCATCAGCTTCGAACACGCCGCCGTCCTTCCGAGCACTGTTGCGACGCCGTGGAGTGCGCTGACCGGGCCGGCAGGCCCGCGACCGGGTGACTCGCTCGGTGTATGGGGGATCGGCGGGCTGGGCGCGCACGCGGTACAGCTAGGCCGTCTCATCGGAGCGGCACCAGTGGTCGCGGTGGACCCCCGGGCCGCCGCGAGGGATCTGGCCATCGCCGCCGGTGCGGATGTCGTGCTGGAACCCGGGTCGGAGACCTTCGGCGCAGAGTTGGCTGCAGCAGCACCTGGCGGAGTAGATGTCGCTCTGGAGGCATCGGGGGACCCTGCGGCCGGGGCGCAGGCTCTCGAGGTGCTCGGCCGAAACGGACGGCTGATCCTACTCGCGATGACCGGTATGAGCTTGACGATCGACGACCACACGGCCTTGGGATCACGGCGCCGACAGGTTGTGGGCCATTTCGGTTCGCGCGTGGACGATCTCGCGAACCTCGTGCGGCTGACTGCCCTCGGACGCATCGATCTCTCGCGGTCGGTCGCCTCGGTGTACTCACTGGATGAGAGCATGAACGCTGTGGACACGGCCCTACGAAACTGGCCCACAACCGGACGTTTGGTACTGAGACCGGAGGCAGCACCACCGCGCTTCCCGTCAGCGTGAACGTCCTATAGGTCCGGGGGTGGCGTCCGAGCGAGCGGCGGCACCGTTTCCGGCCCGCGGAATGCGCCGTGCGCGCGAGAAGCCACATCCGAGAGCATCGGAAGCTCACCCCGGTGGTCGACACGTCCACAACGTTCGCACGCCCGACGAGGAGCTTGAGAGATGACCGCCTCCGGGCCAGAAGATCCGGCCCTCGACCGTGCCGCTATTCGTCGATGGATGGACGAACAAGAACTCGGCTCCGGACCGCTCTCCACGTTCGAGCCGTTGAGCGGGGGCACTCAGAACGTCATGGTGGCGTTCGAGCGAGCAGGTCGGCGGTACGTACTACGGCGAGGCCCGAAGCACCTCCGGCCCCGCAGCAACAGGAACATCAGCCGAGAGATCACGCTGCTCGCGTCCCTCGCCTCAACGAGTGTTCCGCATGCCCGCCTGATCGCTGCATGTGAGGACCCCACCGTGCTGCACGGCGCGATCTTCTACCTGATGGAGCCTGTTGACGGCTTCAACGCACGGGTCGCGCTTCCGGACCGGTGGGAGCACGACATCGCGATCCGACATCGGGCCGGACTGGCGCTTGTCGAGGCTCTCGCCACCTTGGGCGCCGTCGACCACGAACGGGTCGGTCTGGGCGGGTTCGGCAAGCCTGACAACTTCCTGGAGCGCCAGGTCGACCGCTGGATGGGTGAGCTCGATAGCTACTCGACACTGCCGGGCTACGCGGGGCCGGAGATCGACGGACTTGACCGCGTCGCGGCGTGGCTCACGGACAATCGTCCGAGTAGCTGGTCACCCGGCATCCTGCACGGCGACTACCACGTTGCCAACGTGATGTTCAGGCCCGACCGGGGGGAGGTCGCCGCGATCGTCGACTGGGAGATGTCGACGATCGGCGACCCCGTTCTCGACCTCGGACAGCTCATTGCTGTTTGGCCCGAAGGCTCCGGGACTGACCTGATCGGGTCGGCCCTGGCTCGTGCCGGTGGTCTCCCGGCAGCAGACGAGCTCGTCGTCCACTACGGCGAGCGGTCGGCCCGGGACCTCTCGGCCATTGACTGGTATGTCGTCCTCGGGTGCTTCAAGCTCGGCATAGTGCTCGAAGGTACCTACGCAAGAGCGCAGGCCGGTAAGGCTGACCCCGCGACCGGCATGGCCCTGCACGCCACCACGCTGGCTCTCTTCGCCCGGGCTCGCCAGCGCATCAGCGGACGATCACAAGCCTGAGGCGATGTCCCCGGGTTCCCGGACACCACGTCAGATGCATACGTCATCTGCAGCCGAGACGGAGGCCGAGTTTGTTCGACACCACCCCACGCACAGCCGAGCTCATGAAGGTCCTGACCGATTTCCTCGAGGAGGACGTCTACCCCCGCGAGGCACTGTACGAGGAGCAGGTGGCCGCGGCCGGTCCCGAACGACAGCAGCCACCGGTGATGGAGGAGCTGAAGCGCAAGGCTCGTAGTCTCGGCCTCTGGAACTTCTTCCTTCCCCATAACGAGGAAGGGCACGAACCCCTCACCAACAGCGAGTACGCTCCACTCGCCGAATTGTCGGGCAGGAGCCTCCATCTCGCCCCCGAGGCGATGAACTGCTCGGCGCCGGACACGGGCAACATGGAACTGCTCTCCATGTTCGGGACGCCCGAGCAGAAGGAGCGCTGGCTCGTGCCGTTGATGAACGGCGAGATCCGCTCGGCCTACGTGATGACCGAACCTCAGGTCGCGTCGTCGGACGCATCAAACATCGAGACGTCGATTGTTCGTGAGGGTGACGAGTGGGTCATCAACGGGCGGAAATGGTGGATCTCCGGGGTGAACCGGGCCAACTGCGGTCTCCTCATCCTGATGGGCATCACATCTGCGGACGGAGCGCGCCACGAGCGGCACAGCATGGTCCTCGTGCCGAGGGACACGCCGGGTATCACGGTGAAGCGAGACCTCACCGTGATGGGCTACAACCCATTCGAATCCCACGTGGAGATGACCTTCGAGGATGTCCGAGTACCCGTCGGAAATCTGCTCGGTGAGGCGGGCGCCGGCTTTGCGATGTCGCAGGCACGACTCGGACCCGGCCGCATCCATCACTGCATGCGGCTCATTGGTGCGTGCGAGCGAGCTCTCGAGCTCATGCTCCATCGGGCCACGACACGATCGACCTTCGGGACACGACTCATCGACCAGGGTGTCATCCGCGAATGGGTCGCCGACGCGCGCATCGAGATAGACCAGGCGCGCCTCTACACCCTCTACACCGCCCATCTCATGGACACGGCGGGAAATCGTCAGGCTGCCAGCCAGATCTCGGGAATCAAGGTGGCCGTGCCGAGCATGGCAGGCCGGGTACTCGACAGAGCGATGCAGATCCACGGCGCGGCCGGCCTCAGCGCCGATTTCCCTCTCGCCCGGATGTGGACAGAGAGCCGGATCATCCGTTTCGCCGACGGTCCCGACGAGGTGCACCGCCGGGCGGTGGCCCGAACCGAGATGCGACGCTTCGCCGCAGCGATGTCGCCACGGCCGACAGGGCTACTCGCCCATCTGAAGCAGGCCGGCGGATAAGGACTCTTACGGCGATCGGCGTCAGTGCCGGCAATCCTCACAGGCAGGCAGCCGCAGGAAGACAAGGACGCTTGAGAACGAACCGGGGAAGAGATTATGACACCTGCTGTGGACGCGTTGCAGCGGCAGGAGGATCGGACGGGTGCAGGATCTCGGGACGGGAGTTGCGCGCCGCAGGGTGCTCCGGGCGTGACGACTCGCGCATGGTCCCTCTCGGCAACCGCTCGCCGAGCCAGGCGCGGACTGATACGGACAGGTTGAGCTAGGACGTCGGCGATACATCCGGAACAGTCTCGTCGCGACCAGCGCTTCTGCCCGCTGGGGTGGTGGTCCGTGTCCGAGTGTGACGGCACCATCTCCGAGTCGCGCGAACGAGCGGGTGCCTCTGCCGTTCCGGGCCGCGGAACGCGGTCTGGCGCGTGTTCGGGCCCAGTAGCAGTGTGCGTCCACCGGAAGGGGACATGATGACCGTGGAAGACGTGGCCCGAACAGGCAGCAAAAATGCCGAGCAGTTGACGATCAGGAACTCCGTCGAGGAGTTCCTGATCGACGAGGCCGAACTGCTGGACACCTGGCGACTGCACGAATGGCTCGGCCTCTTCACGACGGGTGCCCGATATCTGGTGCCCGCAACCGATCTTCCGGACGGGGATCCGACGGTCGATCTCTTCCTCGTCCAGGACGACCGCTTTCTTCTCGAGCAGAGGGTGAACTCCCTGCTGACCCGCTCCGCCCATGCCGAGTATCCGCATTCTCGCACCCGTCGACTCATCACGAATCTCAAGGTCTCTGCAGACGGGGACGACCAGGTCCACGTCCGTGCGAACTTCGCGATCTTCCGGGTGCGCAACGGAGTGCTCGACACCTATATGGGCCAGTACCGGCATGTGCTCGAGCGGGAGGGTGACAGCTTCAAGTTCCTCGTGCGCAAGTCGGTGCTCGATCTCGATGCCCTGCGTCCGCAGGGGAAGGTGAGCATCATCCTGTGAGGCCACTAGCGGACCGGGTCGCCGTGGTCACCGGAGCGAGCCCCAACATAGGGGGGGTCCTGGCGCGGGGCCTAGCCTCCGCGGGCGCACGGGTGGTGTGCACGGACGTCGCCGACGATGTGGCGAAGGCCTGCGCCGACCGAATCCGTTCCGAGGGCGGCGAGGCTCTTGCGGTCGTCGGTGACGTGACCGACGAGTCGCACGCCGACGACGTGGTGGCCCAGACCCTCGATCGGTTCGGCCGGGTGGATGTTCTCCTCAACAATGCTGTCTCGTTCAACCGCAAAGGCCTGTTCGACATGCCCCTCGACCAGTATCGGCGGCAGATCGACATCATCCTCGGCGGGTCCTTCCTCTTCACCAGGGCGGCTGCGCGCGCGATGGTCGACGCGGGGATCGGCGGGAGCATCATCAACGTGCTCTCCACTGCTGCCTGGCAGGGCGAGCCCGGAAACATCGCCTACAGCACTGCGAAAAGCGGAATGATCAACTTCACGCGGTCGGCAGCGATGGAACTCGCGGAGCACGGCATCCGGGTCAACGGTTTCACGCCCACCGCCACCCAGCCGCAGGATCCGGAAGTGATCGCTCGGATGGTTGCGGCACTTCAGGAGCCCACGAAGTTCCCGATGGACTTCTACTCCCAGTTCCCCATGGACCGGCTGCCCTCGCCCGAGGACTATGTGGGAACGGTCGTCTTCCTCGCATCGGACGACTCTCGGATGATCACTGGCAGCAACATCACGGTCGATGGGGGGGCAACGGCGAAGTACTGGCCGTGGGCTCCACAGCGGGCGCACCGGCCCTGACGCACGGCACGCCGCCGGTCCGTAGATGTGAAGGACTCGGCGGCCGGTTCCGGTCGTCGAAACAGTCGCTGCCGGTCCAGCAGGAGCAGGACAGACTCGACCTGTCGGCCGGCAACCTCGGTCGGCCGTGCAGTGCAGGATCAGGAGGCTGAGGTGGAGGAGAAGGTTCGCGTCCAGCCCCGTTCGACAGAGGTCGTTCTGGGTGAGCGAACGGTGCCGATCCACACCCTGTGGCTGGGAGGCATACCTCGTGGCGCGGTCCTGATCTTGCTTGATGCGGACAGCACCGACTACGACCGCACGGAGGCCATGAACAAGGTGGCGGCCCACGGTTATGAATCGGTCGCCGCAACGCATCTCCGTGACAGCAAGGCCGAATGGGGCGACACGCTGGTCGATGTCCTCGTTACTCGGCTGGCAGAACGTGGTTGGTCCGAGGAGCAGATCGGAATAGTCGGATTCGGCACGGGGGGATCGGCGGCTTTGTTCGCGGCAGGTCGTGTGCCCCTTGGTGGTGCGGTCAGCGTTGCACCGACGGGGATGCCTGCTCTGCTCATGGAAGGCGACCGCGTGAGCCGGCTGAGCCTGCGGGCTCCCTGGCTGGGCCTGCTCGCCTCGGGGGACGGGCCAGCATCAGGGGAGTGGCCGGTGGTCCTGACGTCCGCTCTGATGTCTCGGACACGCGTCTACAGCGAGGTCGTTCAGTACCCTGACGTCGGCGAGGACTTCTACCGCGACTCGCACGAGCCGCCCGTCCACGCGGCTGCGTTCGACAGTTGGCAGCGAATCATCGAGTGGCTGGACGCCATGGTGGCCCCCCGCCCTACTCCGCTCGCCACGGCCTGGCGGCTGCGTTACGCGGCCAGCGTTCACTAGCCCGCGCACATACCGAGAGATGGAGTCGTGCAGATGTCGCACTTCGTTGACGACGACCGTGAGATGCCACGCTTCCGGGTCAACCGGGCAGCCATGACCGACCCCGAGGTCTTCGCCCGTGAACGCGAGGAGATCTTCGACAAGGTGTGGCTCTATGTCGGCCACGAAACCGAGTTGAAGAAGAACAACGACTTCAAGACCCGTCGGGTCGCGGGGCGTCCTGTCATCTTCGGACGGGATTCCAAGGGGTCGATCCGGGTGTGGATCAACTCGTGCCCCCACCGCGGAGCGATGCTGTGCCGCGAGGGCAAGGGCAACGCACGCTTCATCACGTGCTTCTACCATGGCTGGTCGTTCTCCTCGAGTGGCGAGATGGTCTCCATGCCGGACGACGCGTCCTACGGGCCGGACTTCGAGCGCCCGCGGCTTGCCTCACCGGCACACGTCGACTCGTACCGGGGGTTCGTCTTCGTCAGCTTCAACCCCAACGTCCAGGACCTGCCGTCGTACCTGGCCGGCGCGAAGGAGTACCTCGACCTGGTGGCAGACCAGTCCGAGGTCGGCATGGAGGTCCTGGAGGGCACGCACGAGTACTCGGTGCGCGCGAACTGGAAGCTCCTGGTCGAGAACAGTTACGACGGTTACCACGCAATCACCACCCATCAGCGGTACTTCGAGATGGTGGTGGCCGCACGCGGCAGCCTCGACACCGCCGCGATGGCCGAGTCCCGAGGGATAGCCCTCGGCAACGGCCATGCTGTCGGTGTCGGCGGACCAGGAACGGATGCCGTCTTCGGGAGGCCGCTGTCCGAGGACGCGAAGGCTGAGAGGAACGCTCGTTTCGAGCGCCTTCGAAAGAAGCTCGGAGACGCCTGGGTCGACCGGCTGAGCGGGTCGCGAAACCTCGTCATCTTTCCCAACCTGGTCGTAATCGACCTCGTGATGGGCGTGGTCATTCGGAAGATCGATCCTGTCTCCCATGACTACATGGAGGTCTCGGCCTGGGAACTTGCACCTCCGGAGGAGGGAGCAGAGCTGAGGCGCCAGCGGCTCGACAACTTCCTCACGTTCTGGGGTCCGGGCGGCCTGGCGTCACCGGATGACGTCGAGGCACTGGAAACCTGCCAGAGGAGCTTCGCCGCGCGGAAGGAGCTGGCCTGGTCCGACATCTCACGCGGGATGCACAAGCCGGTGGCCACCACGAACGACGAACTTCAGATGCGCACCTGGTGGCGACAGTGGAACAAGATCATGACCGGGGAGGAGCTGCCCCCCGAGCCCCATCAGAGGTTGACTCCGTTCTACGCGGGCCAGCGCCAGCCGCAGGTCGAGACGCCGGTCGCGGGCGCCACCTGAGCCGTCGTCGCCGGCTGGACGGACGAGCGGAAGAACCGGCTCGGTCTCACCCGCCGAGCCGGTTCTTCCGGGTCAACAGCACGCCGCTTGAAGCGGGCGCGGACACGTGCGGAAGACAGTGCCCCTGAGCCCCTGCCCGGCCACAATGGAGGTCTCAACCAGATGGAACGCCGGTTCGCCTGCCTCGAGAGTGATCTGGGCCCTGGTGCGTCAATGACCCTCGACTGGGACCCGCCCGTGGCGTTGTTCCGGACCGAGGACGGCAGTTTGTACGCCACGGCAGACACTTGCACGCACGAGCAGTGGTCGCTCGGCGCGGACAGCGATCTGGAGGGCAACGAGGTGGAGTGCCCGCTGCACATGGCCCGCTTCGACATTCGGACCGGAGAGGCACTGTGCTTCCCGGCGACGGTGGCTCTCCGGACGTACTCGGTCGAGGTCGACCCCGATTCGAAGGTGTACATCCTCATCTGACAGCTCGCATGTCGTTCCAATGGTCGGCACCGCCGCTTTCCCGATTGCCCGGAGCGGTCGACACTCAAAGCGTGGCGATCGTGATCGTGGGCGCATCCGTGGCGGGTATCCGTACCGTGCAAGCCCTGCGCAAGCTGGGCAGCGAAGCGGACATCACCGTTATTGGTGAGGAGCCCCACCACCCGTACGACAAGCCGCCTCTTTCGAAAGAGATGCTCCTGCGCAGTGGTGCACCTGGAGCCGTCCCACTACTGACGGTCGACGAGCTGGCCGCACTCGACGTCGACCTGCGGCTCCGCGCACGCGCCGTGGCGCTCGATCCGGACCAGCGGGTGGTGAGAACTGCTGACGGGGGTGCGGTCCACTACGACGAGTTGGTTATCGCGACGGGTGCCACACCCCGGACTCTCCCGTTCGAGACCCCGAATGGGGTACACACCATCCGCACCGCCGACGATGCGACAGCGCTGAGGGACGCCATGGGCAGTTGTCCTCGTGTCACCGTCGTCGGTGCAGGCTTCGTCGGAGCCGAGTTCGCCTCTGCCGCGCACGACCTCGGCTGTGCCGTGACGATCGTCGAGAAGCAGCGGGTGCCGATGGCTCACATCCTGGGTCCGGAGGTGGGCGCGGTGCTGGCCGACCTGCACCGAGCGAACGGCGTCGATCTGCACACGAACGTCACACTCCGCCGTCTCGATGCCAACGCCGACGGCTCGGTCACTGGCGCAGTGCTCGACGACGGTCGGGTGCTGCCCGCCGACCTCGTCGTCGTCGGGATCGGTGTTTGCGCCGCCACGGATTGGCTGATCGGCTCGGGCTTGCCGATCGAGGACGGGGTGGACTGTGACGATCGCTTGCGGGTGGTGGGTCATCACCACATTCACGCGGCCGGCGACGTCGCACGATGGCCACATCCGCTCTACGACAACGCTCGGCTACGCATCGAACACTGGACGAACGCGAACGAGCACGCGGCGGTCGTTGCCGCCGACATTCTCGGGCTGCCGCCACCGGCCACGCAACTGCCGTACGTCTGGTCCGACCAGTACGGCCACCGCATTCAGATCGTCGGCCGCCCCGGTATCGGCAGCCTGGCACGACGCCACGGTGACGCGCACACGGGGCTGACGGCGCTGTACGCCGACTCGAACGGTGTTGCGGTCGGGGCCGTGGTGGTGGACGACCCCCGCAGCTTCATGAGGATCCGTAGAGCCATCAGCAAGGGGTCGACAGTCGAAGGCATCGACGTCCCCGCCGCCTGACCGGAGTCGCTCGAGCCCACGAAGGAGAACAGCACATGGGATTGACTGAGGAAGGCATCATCGAGGTCGAAGGCATGTCGAGCCAGTGGGTGCGTCTCCCCAACGGCGCGAAGGCCCATTACATGACGTCGGGCACGACCGGTCCAGCAGTCCTGCTGCTGCATGGCGGTCTGCCGGGCTCGTCGGGCACGGCAGGCTGGCGATTCATGGCCCCTTTCCTCGGCGCGAACGGGTTTCGGGTCTACGCTCCCGACATGCCCGGATTCGGGTTGTCAGATACGAGACCAGAACACCAGCCGACCACGTTGGCCAGTCACGCCGACTTCATTCACGAATTCGTCACCGCCCTAGCTCTCGAAAAGTTCCACATTGCAGGGAACTCGATGGGCTGCATCAACACCGTGAACTATGTCGTCGCCCATCCCGAACGAATTCTCAGCTTCGCGCTCATCGCCGGTGATATCGGTGACGTCCAGCCACTGACCGATCGACCGGGACCCAAGATCATCCCGAGCTGGGAGGGCACGCGCGAAGGCATGCGGTCGTTGATGGCGTCGATCATCTATCGGGAGGAGGCCATCGGTGACGATCTGGTCGAGATGCGTTACCTCGCGGCCACCCGCCACAAGGCGACACACGAGGCCTTCTGGCCCAGCATCCTCGAGTACGACCGCATCATCCCGTGGCGGGACGCGAACACCGCAGCGCGGCTCGTCACCAAGGGCCGCCTGGACACGGTGACGCTCCCCGGCATCTACCTCTACGGCACCGAGGACGTCCTCACGCCCGTCGAGTGGGGCTACGAGCAGGAGAAGGCACTGCCGAACGTGCAGTTCTTCTATCCCGAGGAGTGTGGACACCAAGGCCAGACAGATCGTCCCGACCTGTTCAACCCTGTGTTCCTCGAGTTCTTCCGTGACGGCAAGGTATCGCGTCGTACTGCGGACGCCGCCGGCGTCTCGAAGAGGCGTCCGGAGCTCACCGAGGTTGTCGAGCAGCCCTGACGACAGCTCACGATCCCTGTCGCTCCCTTGCCAACCGATCCCCGAGGAGCAGGCCAGCTGCTCCTCGGGGATCGAATCGCCCGGTCACCGTCGGCGTCAGGCCCCGGCTCGTCCGGCGTGGCGACTCGAGCGACGCCGGCCGCCCGCGGCATCAGTCCGAGTGTGAAGCGCGGTGTTGGGCGGCACCGACCGCGGAGACTGCACGTGCGACTGACACCTCTGGCAGCGGCGGGCCCGCCACGCAGCGCGTGCACCGTCAGATCTGCTGTTGAAACCACTTCGCGCGCCGCGAGTCACCGATCGAGACCTGAACATCACGAGCGATGTGCCCTGCGGCCTCGCGCAATATGAAGTCCATCTGCTGCCTAGGAGGATTGTTCGTGGGGAAGCCGATCGACACCGCCGCCACGGCAAGTCCTTGGACGATGACGGGCGTCGCAACACACGACTGCCCTAGGGCTGCCTCGTTCTCCTCGCGCGCGAGGCGGGTCGCTCTCACCTCGCGCAGCTCCTGAATGAGCTTGTCGACATCGCCGCGAGAGAACGGCGTCAACCTGGGCATCGGCGAAGGCAGGAAGTGTGCCAGGTCATCGAAGTCTTCCCAAGCCAGGAGAGCCTTTCCGACGGCCGTACAGTTCGCAGGCAGACGGGAACCGACGCGAGACAGACTGCAAACGGAGCCGAGCCGCGCCAATTTCTCGAGGTATACGACGTCGAACTGACGGAGTACCGCGAGCCGGACCGTCGATCCCGTCCAACGGTGCAAGGCGGCGAGATACGGCATCGCCACGTCACGGAGGCTCGCCGCCGGAGTCGTCGCCCCCAACTGGAGCAGGCCAAGGCTGAGTTTGTACCCTTCACCGTGCGGCTCCACGGCGTCGAGCTCGATCAGGCGAGCGAGCAGCCGATGCACGGTGGACTTCGGCAGCTGCGCGGCGCGGGCGATCTCGCTCAGCGTCATCACACGCTCCTGGGAGTTGAACGCCCGCAGGAGATCGAAGGCCTTGGTCAGGATGGAGGGCGGCTCGGCCGTTTCTCGCCGAGCCAAGGAGTTCTGGGTAGGCGCGTCGGTGATTATGGTGCACCTCCTCCGTTGGCGTTGCCCGGAACACGCTACTACAGCGATTTCGTGGGCGCCATGGCGTTCCGGCGCCTGGAACATCGACGACGACGGCACTCGACGAGGCCTATCGTGAGCGCCGAACGGCCCGAGCTCAGCGCGGGCCATATGTGCAAGGAAGGTTGGGGGCGGAGCCGTGAGAGAGCGGGCTGGGTTGGCTGATGTGCATGCGCACTACTTCCCCGCTGACATCGGCGACTGGTCCGAGCGTGCAGGTGACCAGCGTTGGCCCTCGCTGGTGACGGCCGAGGTGGACGGCCCGGGAACGGGACGGATCATGCTCGGCCCTTCCACCACGTTCCGGAAGGTTCGTGCGTCGCTCTGGGATCTCGACGCCCGGCTGGCGGAGCTCGACGCGAACGGGGTCGCCCTGCAGGTGGTGTCGCCGACCCCGGTCATGTTGACCTACTGGGCCGAACCGAAGCGCGCACTCGACTTCGCTCGGGCTGTCAACGACTCCCTGGCGTCACAGGTCGCGGCGTCCGGAGGACGATTGGCAGGTTTTGCCTCAGTCCCCCTGCAGGACGGAGAGTTGGCTGCTGGCGAGCTGTACCGCGCGGTCACCGAGCTTGGGCTCGCCGGCGCGGAGATCGGGACGAATATCGGAACCCGGGAGTTGGACGATCCCGAACTCATCCCGTTCTTCGACGCCGCCGCGGAACTCGATGCCGCAGTTTTCGTCCACCCCGCCAACGGAGGCGAGAACTCGATCAGGCGCGGCGGTCAGCCCTACGACTTCGGCCTGGGGATGCTGACTGACACCGCGATGGCGGCGACTGCCCTGATCTGCGGGGGAGTGCTGGATGAGCGCCCGCGCCTGCGTGTCGGGCTCGCTCATGGCTGCGGGACGTTCCCGTGGGCGGCCCCGCGGCTGAAGATGGGGACCGCGCTGAGCGTCGATCCCGGGCGGCAGAGCACATTCGACGAGCTCGTCGCAAGGCTGTGGGTGGACACCCTCGTCCTCGACCCTGAACACCTGCGGCTGCTCGTTCGACGGTTCGGGAACGAGCACGTCATGTTCGGCTCCGACCACCCGTTCATCCCCGGCCAGCTCGATGGAGCCCGGTCTTTCGTCGCTCTGGCGCAAGAGCAGGGCGCCTTGTCGAGGGACGAGGCCTATGCCGTCCTTCACGAGAACGCTTTGGCATTTCTCGGACACCGAGCGGGCTGACTGCTCATGCCGTTGCTCATGCCGCTGCTCGGACCAGCAGCTCCGGTGGGGTCGACTACTCACCCTAATCGGACAAATTCGGCGCAACCGGGGCTGCGTGGACAAGTGGCCGCAACCTCCTTGTCCGAGACTTGAGTTAAAGTCGAGGTTGATTGCTCGCGTAGCCCAAGGCGAAAGTGGTTCACGTGGTGAAGGACAACAGCGTAATTATTGTCGGCGCGGGTAGCGTCGGCCTGGCAACGGCAGTCGGCCTGGCTCAGGCCGGCATCTCTGTTCGCGTCATCGAGACGGGAATCTCGGCACCTACCGGCGCACGCGACACGGTCTACCACTGGTCGATCCTCGGCGGATTCGAGCGGCTCGGCGTGCTGGAAGAATGCCGTGCAGAGGCGCTGCGTACTGATGGTTGGACGTATGCCGTCCGTCGGACGGGCGAGCGTATCCACGTCGGCCTCGCTGCCATTGCTGACGACGTCCCTCATCCGTACAACCTTCATGTCGGGCAGCAGACCGTCACGCGCGCGTTCCTGTCGCAGCTCGAACGGCATGGTGGCGTGGTTGACTGGGGCACCACGGTGACGGGAATCGCCCAGGACTCGCACGGGGTCACCGTTCTCGCAGAGGGCGGGTCCGGCGCGCAGACCTACCGGGCGGATTGGGTTGTCGGAGCCGACGGCGCGCGCAGTATCGTCCGGCGCGATCTCGGACTCGCCCTCGCGGGACTCACCTGGCCGGACAGGTTCGTCGCTACGAACCTGTACCACGATTTCGGAGCGGACGGCTTCGACATAGCGGGCTACCAGATCGACCCCTCGCTCGGTGCCGTCGTGGCGCAAGTCGACGCTCGCGGGCTATGGCGGTACATCTTCGCGGAGAGCCGATTGCTGCCCGAGGAGACCATTGACAGGCGTGTGGATTCGGTTTTGCGCCAGGTCTTGCCCGAAGGTGTCGAAGCGCGGATCGACGGTTCGCACCCCTACCGGATCCATCAGCGCTCGGCCGAGAGCTTCCGTGTTGGCCGGGCCCTGCTCGTCGGTGACGCAGCCCACCTCACCAACCCCACGCTGACCCTGGGCATGACCAGCGGACTGGCTGACGCATACTCTTTGATCGAAGCTCTCTCTGCGGTCATCGTGGATCATCACGACGACGAGATCCTCGATCGTTACTCCGAGGTTCGACGCGAGAATTTCTGGAACTACACCTCTCCCCTGTCGACCGCCGCGAAAGACCTCGTTTTTCCAGTTGACGAGGCGGCGCAGCGCGATGAGATCGACCTTCTTCGCAGGACGGTTGCAAATACGGACGCTCTTCGACGCTACCTGCTTCACATGGGAAGTTGCGTATCCCAGACACTGCTCGGTGGCACCCAACGGCGCCCGTGAACCCGGTTGTTCCGGTCAGCGAAACCATATCGATTAGTCGTCGTGGCCGGCGCTAATGTGGACGTAGCTTCTGACCGAGCCCGCCCAGCGAAGGGGTCAGCCGTGCGTCTCGATTGCAACGTCCTCACGTTGCTTGATCGCGCGGCCGCCATAGGGCCAGGGGTTCACCCGGCGGTCGGAGTTGAAAGCACACAGCTCAGCTCCGTCACCCTGCGCGACCGTACCCTCTCCGTCGCTGCCGGCCTTCAACGGCGAGGCGTCCGGCCCGGTCACCAGTTCGCGGTACTGCTCGACACCCGCCTGGAGTCGATCGAACTGTTCTTCGCCTCCGCTCGGCTCGGCGCAGTCTGCGTGCCAATCAGCCCGATTCCGACTGGCCCTGTGATCTCACACGTCTGTCGTGACGGTGACCGCGACGTCTACAACGTGGCCGCCCTCCTTGTCGAGCACAAGATCACTCACAGCATGGTGGGGTCCGAGCATCGTGCGGGCGTTGGCGACCCGGACCGGTCTACTCGCGCGTCTGAGCCCAAGCCAGCCGGAGTGGATTGCCACATGCACCGACGCCGTGTCTCGCGCCGTGCTCGACGTGTGTGTGAAAGCCATGCCTGCGGTGCCCGTCCGTGAGCAAAATTCACCGTCGGGCTTCCCGGACCGTCGCAACCGGGCTCCTGCAACCACGTGAGCCCAAGGACCACGAACGACACTTCGTCGACCAGTCGGGCCTGCGCGGCGGCGCGCGACGATGGCGGGTCGCTGTACACGGCGGCCCCGTGGAGGTGCTTCGTAGATCCGTTTCGTCGGTTCCTGGAACGGAGGAAATGTGGTCGGCGGCAGGCGGCTACGCACGAGGATGCGCCGAAAAGTTCCCGACACGGCCGAAGTTGAGTTCGTCGGCACCGAACAACCATTTGGAGAGGCGGTTCCTGTCATCATCAAAGTTGCTCTGAACTTCGACGATCAATCGGGGCTCATGGTCTGCTGCACGCAGCTGCCGGACCAGATGAGACCCCGACAGGTGCAGGTGGACGGACAGCGGTGCCCCTGCATCGTGCACACGATGGTGCTCTCGGACGAGAGCGTTGTCTCTGCCGGGCTCCAGGGGACGTTGTGATCGGCGTCGGCGTCAGGACCCTCGACGATGTGATCGTGCGGCGCTACAGCTGTCGGAGCTTCTTGGAAGATCCGGTCCCGATGGACACCATCAGGGCCGTTCTGACGCTCGCCCAACGAACCCCGTCCTGGTGCAATACGCAGCCCTGGCAGGTGCACCTCGTCATGGGCGATGCCGTGCCGCGGTTCAGCGGGGCTCTCGTCGAACAGGCCACTACCCGAGGAGAGCGTGCTGACCTCGTCACACCGGAGGAGTATGTCGGGGTCTACAAGGCGCGCCGTCGGGAGGCTGGGATCACCTTGTACCGCAGCCTGGGGATCGAGCGTGACGACGTCGCCGGACGTGTGGCGCAAGCCAACCGGAACCTGACCTTCTTCGGTGCACCGCATGTCGCCGTCATCACTACCGACCGAGGGCATGGTGCCTACGGGACCGTCGACTGCGGGGGCTATGTGTCGACCCTTCTGCTGGCACTCGAGTCCCGCGGGGTGGGAGCAATTCCGCAGGCGGCAATCGCCCTGTACTCCGATGCGGTCCGCTCGTTCCTCGACCTACCGGACGATCGGCTCGTGGTTTGTGCGGTGGCGTTCGGCTTCGCCGACGACGGACATCCTGCCAACGGCTTCCGGACAGCTCGAGCCGAGCTCACCGAGGTCCTACACGTCGTCGATCACTGAACTGAGGCGTCGCCTGCTGGTACGTCGTGGAGACCACTGTCATCCATAGCGACCCGGAGGTTCAATGAGTCGGAAAGTCCGCAGAACCGTGTCTGCAGGCGTCGCCGCAGCCTTACCGGCAGCGATGACTGTGCTCGTGTTCCCCCCCGGATGTCGCGTCGAGGCGAGCGACCGTGACGAGACGATACGGTGGGCGACCGGAACAGCTGCGACCTTCGCCGCTCGTCTCGGCGTCGATGAGACCGCGACTCGGGCCCTCGTCAATGGCGCCCTGCGGGAACTGTTCGAGGAGACAGGAGTGCTGCTCTGCGAACCAGACCCCCCGATGGACCTTGATCGGGCGCGGCTGTCGGTGGAGCGCGGCGAGATCACACTGGCTAACGTGCTCGTGCAGCAGGGGAGCGCACTGGCTACAGCGCACCTTCATCCGTGGTCCCGATGGATCACGCCTCCGATATCCAAACGCCGCTACGACACCTAGTTCTTCCTCGTCACCTTGCCGCCTGGGTTGAGTCCATCTCATGTGAGCGGTGAGGCGCACACGGTCGGTTGGATGCTCACGCATGACGTACTGGCCGCGCACGCACGAGGCAACAGCCTTGTTCTCCCACCCACTCAAGTGATGCTCCATGAACTGGTCGACGCCGTAACAGTGTCCGAAGCCGTTGTGAGGTTCCCCCGTTGCACGGACACTGATGTTGCCCCTGTTTGACGGGCATGGATGTTGAGAGAGGTAGGGTTCGGCGATCTTGTGAAGGAGATCGTTCTGGTGCCCAAGCCTTACCCGCCGGAGTTCCGTCGGCGTGCCCTGGAACTACTGGAGTCGGGACGATCGGTGCGGGACATGGCTGCGTCACTGAGCATCGCGGAGTCGTGCCTGCACCGCTGGAAACGGCGGGACCTGATCGACGTCGTGTCGGTGTGCCGCAGTACGGCGACGGGCCAGTCGGCCTGCACAGCAAACTGTTCGCCCGCAACATCACCCTCGCCGGTGGTGTGGCTCACGTCCGAATCTACATTGACGTACTGCTGCCGGCTGTCCGAGAAGGGCTTGTTGAACCGGGTCGGGTGTTCGATCGCACCCTGTGCTTGGACGACGTGGCAGAGGGATATCGCATGATGGACCGCCGAGACGCAGTGAAGGTGATGGTCAGGCCGTAGAACGCGTGCCTCGACGAGGCTGCCTTGTCGTTCGCGTCGACGGGCCTCATTCCCGCGAGCTCCGTGAACGCGACAACCATGGGGCGAACGATCCGGCGAGCCTCGACGACATCGTGGTGCGACCCGGTACCCAGCCACCTGGGAACACGCCACCAGCGGGGTCGGCCTTGCCGAAGCCTACACAGGAAGCCCTGCGGCGACCTCGATCATGGCGACCAGTCTCTCGGGCTGTTCCTCGGGAATCCAATGACCGGCTCCCTCGACGATCTCGAAGCGGGTGTCGGTCGCGATCTCGGACAGCATCGCGGTGAGGTTGGGCACGTCCGCGGTGACCCCACTGGCGGCGAAAGTCACCGGCATGGTCAGCTTTCCCCCCGCGATGATCGCCGCGCGGTTCAGTTCGGCGTCCCGGCCGAGTGCTCGGTACCATTCGAGACCCGCTCGCATCGCGCCCGGGGCGGCGTAGGCCGCGGCGTAGGCATCAATAGCGTCTTCAGTAACGGCGGCCTGGTCGTAGCTGCGGGCTCGCACGAATTGGCTGATGTAGGCGCGTTCACGGCCGGCGATCAACATGTGTGCCACGTCGACGTTGGAGTGGAAGGCGATGTGCCAGGCACGTGGGTTCGACGCCACTGCGTCGAGGAGGCTCGTGCCCGGCAGTGGGGTGTCGACCAACACCAGCGAGCGGACGCTGTCGCGGTGGTTCAGCGCGTAGGCGAACGCGACACAGCCACCCATGTCGTGGCCGCAGAGCACAATGGGCTGGTCGCCCACGGCTGAGTGGACGATGGCATGCACGTCATGGGCCAGGCTGTGTTTGTCGTATCCGGTCGCTGGTCCGGGGTTACCGCCGAGGCCGCGCAGGTTCGGCGCGATGATCGTGAACTTCTCCGCAAGACGGTCGATCATGGGCATCCACTGCAACCACGTTTGCGGGAATCCATGAAGCAGCACCAAGGGGGCTCCGTGGCCGCCGGTGACGTAATGGTGGACTACGCCGTTAGCGACGATCTGACGGTGAGAGAGGTCAACGCTCATCCCGATAGATCCCTTCCTCTTAGGTGCAGGCGAGTCTCAGGGTAGCCAGCAGGGCCGGTCGTCCCTGGCCTAGTTCCGAACATCGGAACTGGGCGCCCGTGGGACTTGTCACCAGTTACCGCTGACGGGTCGAACTTCCCCTCTGGTCCGTAATGCATTGGATTCCGTGATCTGCTGGGATGGCGGACTCATCCCTTGTTGGGAGACACAGAGGTCGCGCAACAGTCCTTGTGGCTTATTCAAGTTGCCACGAACGTTGAAGGGGGTCGCCGTCGGAGATCTCTCTGACCCGGATTGGCTCGCCCTGGACTTTCCGGACGGCTACTTAACGGCTAATTCACGCTACGAGCTGCCGGTTCTCGTACTCGCTGCGGACTTGTAGCGGGGTACTGGGTGCGGTGCACGCGTTCGTTCTTCAAGGTCGCGAAGAATGATTCGGCCATCGCGCAATGCCGTTTAGTTAAGTCACAGGCTGGTTGGCTGTCCACATTTCCATAGGGCGACACGCCGCTCGTCTGTGTATAACTTGGTTTTACTTGAGATTCTGCGGGCTTGAGTCTATGTTGCCGGCGTGCATGGAGTAGAAAACAGTGAGGTCTTTCCGTGCGCCCAGCAGAGCAGGAGGTGAAGCCGTGACGTAGCGGTGGATCTTGTTCGTAAGCTCGTCGTCGCTTGCCGGTGGAAGTCCGGTCCGGGTAGCTGCCAGGAGGCCCGGTAGCAGGCTGGCGGGTTCGTCTGGAAACGGGCGGGCTTGGAGCCCAGTGTCAAAGGCCCTTTCAAGGGGGAGCGACGGTGCGGTCCGTAGCATGAAGCGAAGCCTGCGGCGTCGTTACTCAGCCTGCCCGGTGGGTGGGACGAGGGAGTGCCGAGCCTCTCGAAATCGGGGCGAAGGCCATGGACGCGGTGTAGATCCTGGAAGCGCAGCCGTCAAGGACTCCCCGGCGTATGGGCCGCGGAACGCACCGATGGTGGCGACGGGAACTGGGGAGGCCCTCCCCGGCCCGGTGACCTGCGGAAGCTATTTGTTGCCGGAGTGGCGTGCCTTTGCTTAAGTGCGGGTCCGTAGAGAGCTGGGCCGATCTTGTTGATGTGGCCTTGGTGTGACCATTCGGACAGTTGGAAGCGGAAGCTGTTGACGTTGTCGATCCCGAGGATGGCGGCCAGTTCGGTGCCCTTCCATGCCCGCCAGGGCTGGACGGCCAGGAGTTCGAGGACCTTGCCGCGCCGGTCGGGGCTGGCCGGCGCCGGCAGCGGTGGAGGGTCGCTTCAGCGGCCGTGGGCCGGCAGTCCTGCCAGGTCGCGGATCGCCTGACCGTCGCTGACCGGCCAGGTCGATCAACGATCCCGCCCCAGCGACGCCCGAACCCTGCGATACAGGAACGAGGTGGGGTAGCGGAGCAATTTGGCCGATTTGGCCAATCGTGGTCACGCGCGCCTTGGAGGGCCGCCGCGTCTGGGTCTCGTGCGCCTACGGTAGGGGTCCAATTTTCCAAGACACGCCCCGCTACCGGGCAGGTACCCGACGTGTCAAGGAATGCCTTCGCTGATCGATCCGGAGCCGCTCGCCGGTCGGCTGTGTCCGTCCGCTGTGACCCTGGCCGGTGGAACGGGACGGGGTACCGGTCACGGTGGCCGGCACCGGGAAAGCGGTCGCTGACCAGCCGCGAAGGCGGAGACGCCGGGTGCCCGTCGCGGGGATGCGGGCGGGCGTCCGGTGCGGCGATCTGAGGGCACAGAGGCCGGGCCCGAGGCCGCAATTCGAATCTTATTCTAGAGTGAAATTTTAAGTTGCCAGAAAATAGTGGCGGCTTCCGCATTCGTCGTCACCATGCGTTGCGCAAACGCGATATGAAGCCAAGATCCGCGCCTTGACGACATGTTGTACATCGCGGTTTGCTTACGCCCGTCCATGCCACCCGCATGAACGTGTGAGCCCAGCCTGCCCCTTGCGTCCCGCGCCCTCTGGAGACCCCGACGGGCGACGTGCCGCCTTCCGAGTCGGCCCACCCGGCGTCGAACGGGCCCGTGGGGCTGCGGCGTGCCTGCTCGCGAAGCCGTGTCCCGACCCTCGGAAGCGCCCATGACCCCCTCCTCGGCCACCCCGGCATCGCCCAGCACGCAGACGCTCTGGGCGGCGGTGCTGCCCCTCGCCGCCTTCGTGACGGCGTCCATCCTCGCCGCTCCGCTGCTGTTCGGGGCGGGCGCGTGGTACCTCGCCGTCCTCGCCGACCTGGTCGCGCTCGCGATGTCCGGCGTTCTGGCGTGGCTGTACATGCTGCAACGCGCCGAGAGGCTCATGCTCGCGCAGCACCACCAGCAACTCGAACGGCAGGCGGCGGACCTCCTGCGGACCCGGGAGGAGGGGACTGGACGCGAGGATGTACGGCAGACCCGCGTCGCCGAGCTGTCCGCCGGGCACGAGGCGGCGGTCGCGATGGTGGAGCGGCTGGTCGGCGTCCTCCCCGAGGCGATCGCCGGCCGCGCCGTCCCGCCGTCCGATGACGAAGGGCTGGACCCGCGGCTGGTGAAGCTGCGGGACACCGCACTGGAGGCCGCGGCGGAGGCGGGACGCGACAACCTGGACGTGCTGGAGTCGCAGCAGCTCACGATCGTGGCGCTGGCGCGGCGCGTCCAGTCGGCCATGCACCGGGTCCAGGCGGAGGCCGCCACGACGGCCGAGCGGAACCGCGACCTGCCCGAGGTCTACCTGGCCTGCCAGAACATCGACCACCTCGCGGCACAGGCCGCCCGGCTAGCGCAGGGCCTGGCGGTGGTCTGCGGAACATGGGAGGGCCAGCAGTGGGACGCTCCCATGCGGCTGGCCGAGGTCGTGCAGGCCGCGCAGGCCCGCATCGAGGACTACCAGCGCGTGAGCGTCGAGGGCGACCCCGACATCGCGATCGCCCCCATGGCCCTGGAATCGGTGATCCATGTCATGGCCGAGCTGCTGGCCAACGCCACCGAGTCCTCGCCGACGGCCACCACCGTCTCGGTGAAGGTGACCGCTGCCGCGCAGGGCGCGGTCTTCCGGGTCGACGACCACGGCGCCGGACTTGAGGAGCCCCGGTTCTCCCAGGCCCGCCAGCTGCTGAACGGCCTCCACGAGGTGAACCTGGCGGAGATGGGCGAGGTCCCGCGGCTCGGCCTGCCCGTCGTCGCCCGCTACGTGCGGCGGCACGGCTTCAAGGTCAGCCTCGACGAGTCCCCGTACGGCGGTCTCCAGGCCGTCGTCCTCGTACCCAAGGAGATGGTGACCGCCGCGCCGTCTGTCATGGCCGTTGGGGGCGAGCTGCACGAACGGCGTGCGGAGCCGTCGCGCGCCCCCGCCGCGGCACCGGCCGACCCTACGGCATCACCGTCGGTTCGCACCGGGTCTTCGCCCGTCCCGTCCCCCCCGGCAACCTCGCCCTCGCCCGCCGGACCGCCGCCGGACGGCGCCGACCCTTCGCCGGACGGCCAGGACGCGATGCTCCCTCGCCGGGTCTCCCGGCGCAGGGAGGACGGCGGGGCGAAGATCTCCCCGCCACCGATCGCCCCGTCCCCCGAGAGCCCCGAAGAGGCGGGCGCGCTCATGGGGGCCCTCATCCAGGGCACCGGCGTCGCCAATCCGCAGCCCCCCGTGTCGTCCGGCCAGAACCGGGAGGGCCCGCAGCGGCCGTCCCTGGACCATGACGAGAAGAACTGACAGGAGACCACTGGTGACCGCTGATCAGGACTGGGTCGTCGGACGCCTCGCGCGTGTTCAGGGCGTACGGCACGCCATCGTGTGCTCGGTGGACGGCCTTCTCAAGGCCAGATCGGAGAGTATCGACCAGGAGGAGGGCGACCGGCTGGCCGCCCGCTGCAGCGGTCTGCTCTCCCTCGCCCGCGACCAGGCCGGCGAGTTCGGCTCCGGGGGGAAGGCGCTCCACCAGCTGATGGTGGGCCACGAAGGCGGGTACCTGTTCGTCCGCAGCGCCGCCGCCCGCTCCTGCCTCGCCGTGGTCGCGGAACCGGTGATCAACGCGGCGCTGATCGCCCAGGAGATGCAGGCGATGGTCCTCAAGCTCGGGGAGCAGACCCTGGCGACCCCGGCACGCGGGGGCGGCATGCCGTGAGCGATCTGGATGAAGGCGAGGTCCCCTGGACAGGGGAACGGGACGGGAACACCCACGGGCGTCCCGGGGGCGCGCGGGAAGCGCCGCATGAATGATTCCGAGGCATACCGCGACACACCCTTGCGGCCGTACGTGCTGACCGGGGGCCGGGCGGCCCCGTCCGACCCGGGCATCGGCGTCGACACGCTGCTGAAGACGATGCCCAACGGCACCTCCCTTCCGATGGAGGCGACGCCCCAGCTCCGCGCGCTCCTGCGCCTGTGCAACGGCGGCGTCCTGTCGGTCGCCGAGGTCTCCGCTCACCTGGAACTGCCGGTCAGCGTCGTGCGGATCCTGGTGGGCGATCTCCTGGCCTCCGGCCACCTGCACGCGCACGCCGGAAGCTTCGACGAACCCAGCACGGACCTGCTGAAGGAGGTGCTCGATGGCCTTCGCAACCTCTGACCGCGCGGTCCCGACCGAGCAGAGCCCCTACCTGTCCGACACCGTCACCCGCACGGCGAAGATCCTCGTGGTCGGGGACTTCGGTGTCGGCAAGACCACCTTCATCGGCTCGGTGAGCGAGATCGCCCCGCTGCGCACCGAAGAACCCATGACGCAGGCCAGCGTCGGCATCGACAACCTCGACCACCTCGACGCCAAGACGACGACCACGGTCGCGATGGACTTCGGCCGCCTGACCCTCAGCTCCCGCCTGGCGCTGTACCTCTTCGGCACCCCCGGGCAGCGACGCTTCTGGAGCATGTGGGCGGGTCTGGCCGAGGGGGCGGTCGGGGTCCTGGTCCTGGTCGACTCGCGCCGCCTGGCGGGCTCGTTCGACGTACTCGATCAGCTCGAGACGCACGTCCCCGCCCCGTTCGCCATCGCGGTCAACCATTTCCCGGACTCACCCGCGCACACCCCCGACCAACTGCGCGAGGCACTCGACCTCCTCCCCGAGACCCCCGTCGTCGACTGCAACGCGCTCGACCGAGCCTCTTCGATCGACGCCCTCATCACCCTTGCCGAACACGCCATCACGGCCCGCGCCCGGAAGACAAGCCCATGACCAGCCCCGTGCATGACCAGCCACTGCCCTTGTGGGAGACGAACGGCGCCGACTCGGCGGAGGTCTTCGAACGCCTCTGGCGCGACTACGGCCCCGTGGTAAGGGTGGAACTGGAACCGGGCGTCAACGCCTGGCTGGTGATGGGCTACGAGGAACTGAAGACCGTCACGGGGAGCCCGCACCTTTTCTCCCGGAACTCCCAGAACTGGCGTGATTTCGTGGACGGGACCGTCCGGCCCGATTCCCCGCTGGGCCCGGTCATGTTCCCCCGCGACGCCGCCACCAATGCCGATGGAGAGAACCACCGGCGCCTCCGCGAACCCTTGGTAAGCGCCATCGAATCCATCGACCACCGGCGCCTGCGCCGGTCCGTGCAGACCCTGTGCACCAACCTGATGGAGACCTTCGCCGAACGGGGCAAGGCGGACCTCGTCGCTGAGTACGCCGCGGCCGTCCCCGTCCTGAGCATGGGGGAGCTCGTCGGCCTGGACCCACGCCAGAGCCACGAACTCCTCCGCGCCACGCGCGCCCTTCTGAGCAACGGTGAGGACGCGCAGGACGGCAACCTCCGCATGCAGAGCCTGCTCCGCTCCAACATGGAACTCCGCCGCGCGCATCCCGCCGACGACATGACCAGCGCCCTGCTGGCCCACCCTGACCTGCGCACCGACACGGAGGTCGTCGACTCCCTCCTCCTCCTGATCGCGGCGAGCAACCACATGACCGTCATCTGGATCGCCCAGGCGCTGCGCCTGATGCTGACCGACCCCCGTTTCGCAGGCCGGGTCCGCGGCGGCCGGCTCGGCGTCGACGACGCCCTCGACGAGGTCCTGTCCATCGCGCCCCCGATGTCCAACGTTCCGGCGCGCTACGCCCTCCGCGACATCGAGCTGGGCGGCCGCCTCATCCGCCGCGGCGACGCCATGATTCTCGGTGTGGGCGGCGCGACCTACGACCACCGCGCCCACGCCGGCACCGTCCTCCGCCACCGCACCCACCTGGCCTGGAGCGCCGGTCCGCACGCCTGCCCCGGACGCGACCCCGCCCGCACCATCACCCGCACCGCGGTGGCGACGGCCCTGCACCTCCTTCGCGACGTCCGCCTGACGGTCGACCCGAAAGACCTCCCCTTCGACGTGACCCCGTGGGCGCGCAGCCCCGCGCAGCTGCCCGTCACCTTCAGCGCCCTCGGCCGCTCTCACGAATGAGGTCACGCCGTGTTCACGACGGCGCGTTGAGTGCTTCGGCGGCGTCCTGGTAGGCGCGGGCGGCGCGGCTTCCTGCGCTCCCAGGCCGGGGCACTCCTGGCGTGTTCCGCCAGGTCACCGCACTCACCAAAGCCCAGATCGACCTACTCGCCAAGCTCAACATCCCCCAGCCCGAGCAGATCATCGACCTCCAGCCCACACCCCGCTGACCAGCATCAACACCACCGCCTAGAGAAACGCCCTCCAGGCGGCCTGATCCATCTCCGCCCAGCTCAGAGTCAAGATCCGCGTCTCCAGCCCGCCAAATCACGCGGAACGCGGGTTTGTCGTCGCCCAGCGCGGGCCAGAAGTGCGCGAGGTAGCCGACGAACGCGACGGCGATCGCCGCGTTCCCGGCCCACACCGCGATCCAGTAGCCCCACGCGGTCTGGAATCCGACGAAGTCGCCGAAGGCCCGGCGCGCGTAGGCGTAGGGGCCGCCGGTGCGGGGGTAGGCGCGGGACAGACGAGCGAACACCAGCGCCAGCAGGATCGCCCCGGCCGCGGTGAAGCCCCAGGCGACCAGGCTGATCGGCCCGTACTCGGCGAGCGAGCTGGGCAGCAGGAAGACCCCTAATGGGAGCTACCGGGTTGGCCGCGCTGGCAGACTCGGTGCCTGGTAGCCGCTGGTGGGTGAGCACTTCCAACCCCTGGACCGATCGTGAGTCCTAGGGTCAGACCGTGTCCTCGCCGGTTTGGCCGGGAGAGGAACGGCTGATGGGGTGTCGTGGCCCGCCGCGGCTTGGCGTGAGCACTGGTCCATTAGGGCGCTCGGAGTCTCCCGCGGGCTGCTCGATGGTGATGACCAGGAGCGGAGACGGGTGTGCTGCTGTTTGTGGGTGATGACTGGGCAGAAGATCGCCACGATGTGGAGGTGCAGGACGAGCAGGGCCGGACGCTGAAGACCGCGCGGCTGCCCGAGGGCAGGACGGCATGACCCGCTTCCATGAGCTGGTCGCGGCGCTGCTGCCCGATGATGCCGGGCCGGCCGATGTGCTGGTGTGCATCGAGACCGACCGGGGCCCGTGGGTGCGGGCGCTGGTGACGGCCGGCTACCGGGTGTTCGGGGTGAACCCCAAGCAGGCCGCCCGGCACCGCGAGACGATGTCGCTGTCGGGCGCCAAGAGCGACAAGGCCGACGCGCGCACCCTGGCCGACATGGTCCGCACCCGCCGTCACCAACTCCGGCAGGTCGCCGCCGACTTTACGCTGATCTGGGAACGCACCCGCCACATGCTCCGGCTGCGGGCCGCGCTGCGCGACTACTTCCCGGCCGAGCTGATCGCCTACAAGCCGCTCGGGCTGACCGGCGCCGACACGCTGGAGCTGCTGGCCAAGGCCCCGACTCCGCAGGCGGCGGCGAGGCTGTCGACCGCGCAGATCGGCGCGGCGCTCAAGCGAGCCCGCCGCCACCAGGTGCCCGACAAGGCCGCGGCCATCCGGGACGCGCTGCGCACCGCCCACCTGGGCCAGGCCGAGATCGTCACCACCGCCTACGCCGCCACGGTGCGCGCCCAAGTGGCGATCCTGCAGACGCTGAGCGAGCAGATCAAATCACTGGACGGGCAGGTCGAGGCGCATTTTGGCCGGCACCCGGACGCTGAGATCTACCTGTCCCAGCCCGGAATGGGCACGATCAACGGCGCCCGGGTGATCGCCGAGTTCGGCGACGCCGACGCCAAGTCGCGCAAGAACTACGCCGGCACCGCCCCGATCACCCGCCAGTCCGGCAAGTCCAAGACCGTCCATGCCCGCTTCATCCACCACGACCGCCTGGTCGACGCCCTGCACAACCAGGCCAGCGCCGCCGTCCTGCACGATGACGGCGCCCGTACCTACTACGACGAGCTTCGCGCCCGTGAGACCGGCCACAACGCCGCCCTCCGCCAGGTCGGCATCCTGCACGGCTGTCTCAAGACCGGCACCCGCTACGACCCCGTGACCGCATGGTCACACCGCTACCAACACCTCGCAGCTTGACATCAAAGCTCCTGGGGTGTCTGACCCGATCATGTTGCCCACCACCAGGGCCGTGGCCATCCACAACCCCAGCCTCCGGCGGGACGGTCGCGCGCTCATGAGCGCCTCCTTCGATCAGCGGCCTTATCGCCGCCCCTCCAGCTGATCGCCGCGCCGCCGGCCTGAGCTCCGGGCGGTGGTCCCCGGGGCGGACGGACCAATGTCCTGCTCCGCCCCGGCCACCTGTCCCGACTCGGGCACGACCGGATGGACGGCCCGTCAGTCGTAGGGCCGGACCACGGCGACGGGGCAGCGGGCGTGGTGGATCACGCCGTGGCTGACCGAGCCGATCGAGAACGACCGTCCCCACGACCCGACGACGACCAGGTCGGCGTGCGCCGACGCCGTCGCCAGCATGTCGACCGGGTGGCCGACGACGACGTCCTCGACGACCTCGACGTCCGGGTGGCGGTTGCGCCATGGCGCGAGGGCCGCGGCCAGGTGACCGCGGTAGGTGCCGGCGGTGATCTGCAGGTCCACGCCCGACTCGACGGTGAGCGCCGGGGGATGCCAGGCGTGCAGCACCCGCAGCCGCGCGCCCCGGACGGTGGCCGCGGCGAACGCGTGGTCGAGGACCGGTCCGGGATCTTCGGCGAGGTCCAGCCCGGCCACGACCTCGCCCGCCGCGGTGCCGGCCTGATCACGGACCACGATCACTGGGCCCGGGTAGTGCCCGGCCAGGCGCAGGCCGGTGGAGCCGAGCAGCAGCCCGGCGAAACCTGTGCTTGCCGAAAAGTGCGTCCGTGCAGGTGAGAGCCGTAATGTCCGAGGGTGGCGGCGCAGGGTTGGGAACCGTCATGGGACAGGCCACGACGCTGCCCTCGCCTCGGGATGATGGGCGGTTGTGCTGTTGCGACTGGCCTACTTGACCGCGGCGAACGCGTTCGCGGTGCTGGGTCTGCTTCCGATGACCGATCGGGAGAAGGACGCCGAGATCTTGGTGTTGCGGCATCAGATCACGGTGCTGGAGCGTCAACTGGATGGGGCGAGGGCGCGGTTCGCCGGTCCAGATCGAGTACTGCTCGCGGCGCTGCTGCACCGGTTGCCTCGCCGTGTACTGCTTCGGATGCGGCTGCTCGTGCGTCCGGACACGGTCTTGCGCTGGCACCGGGGCCTGATCGCTGGTCGGCGCGCCGCTCGCTCCAGACCTGAGCGTCCGGGGCGGCCACCGACGGTCCGCTCCATCCGGGTTCTCGTTCTTCGCCTGGTGCGGGAGAACCCGGGCTGGGGTTACCGGCGGGTGCACGGCGAGTTGCTGCTGCTCGGCGTCAAGGTGGCGCCGTCCACGGTCTGGGAGATCCTCACCGACGCCGGAGTCGATCCGGCACCCGAGCGTGCATCGACCACGTGGGCCGGCTTCCTGCGCTCCCAGGCCGGGGCACTCCTGGCGTGTGACTTCCTGGAGACCGTCACGCTCACGGGTGCGCGGATGTACGTGCTGGCGGTCATCGAGCACCACAGCCGCCGGATCCGCGTTCTGGGTGCCACCGCCCATCCGACTGCAGCGTGGGTGACACAGGCGGCCAGGAACCTGGTCATGGACCTGGAGGACGCCGGGTGTCGGGCACTGTTCCTGATCCGCGACCGGGACGGCAAGTTCCCTGACCTGTTCGACACCGTTCTGGCCGATGCCGGCGTCCAGACGGTGCTGACCGGGGTGCGGATGCCGAGGATGAACGCGGTGACGGAACGGTGGGTGCAGACCTGCCGCCGCGAGGTCCTGGACCGCACGTTGATCTGGAACCAGGGTCACCTGCTCCACGCGCTCCGGGAGTTCGAGACCTTCTACAACGAGCATCGGCCTCACCAGGGCATCGCCAACGCCCGCCCGTTGAAGCCGCTGCCCCCACCGATCGCCGAACCCGACGAGATCGCCGACCTGAACGTCCGAAGAACGCAACGTCTGGGCGGAACCCTCAACGAGCACCGACATGCGGCTTGACCTGCGCGGACGAAGTTTTCGGCAGACGCACCGCTCGGCCCGCCGCTTGCAACTGCACCTGCCCCGGCACTGGCCCTGGGCCGACGCCTGGCGGCAGTTGTTCGACACCCTCCACGCCCCACCCGACAGCCGCTGACCTGCCGCTATTCACCGCCCGATCGGGCCCGACCGGGACCGAACACGTGGAAAAGCTGGGCAGACCAGCCGATCCCCCCTGCCCGCGGGTGGCCGAGACTCGACCCTCCTCCCAAAAGGCCGAGAGATCGACCCCGATTCACCCTCGGTGGATCGAGGCTAAGTGAGGGGAAGGACGTCCATATCGGGACGCCGTCAGGGAGGAAGGCGGCCTGCCATTCGCGGCTGCAGCTCTGCCAACATGAATCTGCTGTCCTCAGCTTTTCCAACGCCGAGCGCTTCTCCCCGCTCGTTCCGGTCAACGCGAAATACCAGACGTCGGCTGCTTGTCTCTACGTGCTTTTCTACCGTGCCGGGCTGGATGCGGCACCCGGCATCCAGGCCCACCGGAAATCCACCTCTTCAGCCCGGCGGCGCAACTAAAGGGCATCGGGTCATGACGCGGAGACTGCTCGTGCGCTACGGCAGGGCCCGACCACCACTGCGGTGGGCGGGCCCTTTCGCCTGTGCCGGCAGTCAATCAATGCCGATGATTTCCGAACTCGCTAGTTGCGTGGACGGGACACCATCTCGTCGAGATTGACCATCGCGATGGCTTGTCTGACCTCACGAGCTGCCGCAGGTGCCGACCGTGCCGGAGCCGGTGTTCCAATTGCATGCGCGGAAGCGCACATCTCGGTAGCCCGAGCCGCTGTAACGAGGGTTGTCGGAATAGCCACCAGGGGCAGCTGACCATCCAAACGATGCTCCGTTCCGGATGCCCTTCCACTGGAGCACACCGTCGTATGGGTTTGCCTCGCTTCCGCATGTTGTGTTTTGACGCCACTGATTGAACGCGTCGTATGAGATTCGGAAGGAACTCCCCTCGGCCTGCACGGTATATGAGATGCTGATGTACGCGCACTCGTTCGCACTTTCCCGGCCGAGTAAAATGGTGCTTGCGGAAGCGGTTTGAGCGGGAAGGACGGTGGCGGCGGCGAGTGTGAGAGCGGCGAGTGCTGCATGGGAAGCCTTCATGGATCTCTCCAAGGGAAGCCGGGGAGGGGGGAGCGTAACCTCGCGCGCCCTCGTGGCCGACGGGAAGGCCCGTCAGCACGCCGGGGCTGTCGGTTTGCGCTTGAAAGAAGAATAAGGCCAGGTGCCGGTACCGTCATTGGATGCTGGCGTGGGAAATCTTGACTATCCGTGCGTCAGTGCTGGTCGAGGGCGGTGCGGCGATAGCGGCCAGGGGGTATGCCATAGGTGCCGCGGAAGGCGCGGCTGAAGTGAGTCGCATCGGTGAACCCCCAACGGCGGGCGATTGCCTGGACAGGGTAGGCGCGAAGCAGGGGATCGGCCAGGTCAAGGCGGCAACGCTCAAGGCGTAGGTGTCGAATCCACGCCGATACGGTCATCTCCCGCTCAGCGAACAGTTCATGCAGGTGACGTACAGAGATCCGATGAGCGACGGCGATGGTGGCCGGGCTCAGGGCCGGGTCGCCGAGCCGTTGCCGGACGAAGTCGTCGATCCTCAGCACGAGCACGCGTCGGCTCGTCTCGGCTGTGTCGGGCAGGGGGCTGTCGAGATGGTGGGCAAGGACGGCGCCGAGTAGATCGACGGTGAGGGAGGTCAGCGCAGTCGCGTCCGGGGCGGTGAACTCCTCGGCCCGTACGACGAGGCCAGTCAGCCATCGTGCGAACACCGCGCTGATCCCCTGTTCGGTGGGGAAGGAGATCGCCGTAAGCTGATCTGCCGTGTTGGGTGATAGAGGGAAGGAATGCCGGGGGATCTGGAGGATCACGCCCGAGGTGGCTTGTCCAGTGCAACGACGCCTGGCTTCAAAGGGGCGCGCGCTGTCGAGTACGGCGAAGTGTCCGGGCCCGAACACGGTTTCCCGTCCTGCCTGACGTAGCGCAGCTTCTCCTTCGAGGATCAGGTTGACCTGGTAGACCTCCGGGTCGCACCGCCGGATCAACTTGGTTGTTCTGCTGATCCGCACCGCGGAGTGCGTCATCGCGGACACGCACACCTCACCCGACACCGCGCCGCGCGCTTGGCCCAGGAAACTTCGCGGGTCCTCGCAACTCAGCCACGTAGGAAGCAAAACATCGGCCTTGTGCTGCCAATACGCGAACCGCTCACGCGGCAAGACGCTCTGGGTGCTGAACTTGATGGTCCGCATAGCCCACCCCAGATCCAGGCGGCATCTGATCGATTTCTAAAGGCCTCCTTCGACCAGCGCCAAATCAGGCCCGCCCGCGCAGGGGCCTTGGAATGCTCGAGGAGGACTCTTCACGCCGTACGGTAACTCGCGACGACGACATCGCCAAGGCGCGCGATCAGCTGCGTCCCCTCTTCGCCCACCTGATCGGCGCGACCTCGGCGGGCGGCCGCAAGACCTATTTCGATGTGGCGTGCCAGATGGGATTCGAGGGCGCCGCCCACGCCGTTCGCCAGGAGTTCATCAGCGGGCGGCGGGCCGACGCCGTCCCGGACCTGCTGATCGACCGGGTCGCGCTCGCCGGACCCCTCCCGGCGATCGCGGACCGGCCCCAGGCATGGAAGCAATCACGAATGCACACCCTCATTCTGCTCGACCGCGACATTGAGGTACTGGAAGCCGCGCAGGCCGCGCTGTGACCCGTACCGTGACCCGTGCTGTGAGCGAGCGCGAGGCACCGTCCGCGTGCTGGATCTGGTCGCTGGCCTACCCGCTGCTGTCCCCCGGCTCACCCAGATCATTTTCAACATGGTGGACACGGCCATGCTCGCCCCGGCTGTCCACCCGCGCGCGGGGCGCCTTCGCGCTCGCCGCTCCGGTCTACCTGAAAGCGCTCGTTATCGTGCGCGGCTAGGCGAGCGCAGTGCAGGTCCAGGTCGCCCAGCACCACGGCGGTGGACGACTCGGAGCGGTCACCCGGGTCGTGCGCACCGGCCTGCTCGCCTCGCTCGCCGCCGGGACGGTGGTCGGAGCAGCGCTGTCCGCGCTCGCACCTGGCATCCTCGCGCTCCTGGGCGGATCTGCGGAATTGATCGGCGACGGCACCTCCTACCTGCGCGTGCTGGCCTGCGCCGTCCGCTTCGCCGCCGCCTCCTTCACCCTGCAAGGCGCATGCGCGGGAATCGGCGCGACCCGCGTCTCGATGTCCCTAGCCTCGGGCTTTCACCGGACGGCGGGTCGAGAGTGACCGTCTAGACAAGAAAAGTGCCCCCGAGCTGGGAGGATAGGGCTTGTCGAGAGTCCTGTCCGCACCAGTCCGAAAGCACTTTTCGCCGCAGGGGGGCGCCGGTCCGACCGTCCCGGACACGGCCGGTGCCGGAGCGGCCATGCCACGGCAGGCCGCCATGAACACCCTCGGGGACCGGTCGCGCGTCCGTCAGGTGGCAGGTGGCCCGCCGTCGACCGGGGCCTCCGCGCCGCCCGCCGCCGTGCGACGACGTCCCGGGAACGGCGAACCCTCTCGCCGCAAGTGGCTGATCCCGGTTTCGGCCTCCGCCACGGTGGCCCTGCTCGTGACAGCCGTGTGGTCGCCGCCACCACGTTCGGGTCGAGATCGGAGGCGAATCAGCCGGACCCGGCGGTGACGACGGTCGGACCGACCACGGCGGTGACGACCACGGTCACGCCGACCAAGCCCAGGCCCACGCCGACCACGTCCACACCCAGATCCGCGTCGCCCAAGCGCTCGGTGGGGACGGCCGTCCCGCCCGGATATGTGTTGCGGACGGTTTTCGCGGCGCGGCTGGCCGTCCCGTCCGGCTACCTCTCCACCCAGCTCGACGACTATCGCTACATGTTCAAGGCGCCCCCCGGGCAGCAGGACAAGCAGATCATCCAGATCTTCGTATGCAGTCACGAGGACTCCCCGGACGCGCCGAGAGGGGCCGCCGCGCGCGCCGCGTACTGGGAGCAGCGTTTCCTGTCCGACCCCCGTCTGCACGACCCCGAGATCGACGTCGTCGATATGACGGTGAACGGACGGGTGGCCAAGGTCCTCACCATGATCTTCGGCGACGACGCCAACCATGTCCGGGGAAAGCAGGAGATGTACTACAGCGGCAGCGAAGGGGAATGGAAGATCGTCATCGACTATCGGCTGGAGAGCTACCACGACAAGATCGACCAGTCGCCCTTCCGCAAACGCGATCAGGACCTTCCGGGTATGAGTGTCGTCGCCACGGCCGTTGCGCTTGACCAGTGCGAATCAAGCGGCGGTAAGGCGGTCGCCGCGGGACGATGGGCGGCTGTGTCCTTGCGACTGGCCTACTTGACCGTGGCGAACGCGTTTGCGGTGCTGCGTCTGCTTCCGATGACCGAACGGGAGAAGGACACCGAGATCTTGGTGCTGCGGGCATCAGATCGCCGTCCTGGAGCGCCAGCTTGCCGGAAAGCGGGTGCGGTTCACTGCGGCGGACCGGGCGCTGCTGCACTGGTTGCCTTTCGGCGCGCTGCGGCGGATGCGGCTGCTGGTGCGGCCGGACACAGTACTGCGCGCTGGCACCGGGACCTGATCGCGGGTCGGCATGCCGCCCGGTCCAAACCCAAGCGGGCGGGCCGCCCACCGACCGTCCGTTCCATCCGGCTGCTGGTACTGCGACTGGTGCGGGAGGACCCGAGTTCGGACTACCGGCGGGTGCACGGTGAGTTGCTGGTGCTCGGCGTCAAGGTCGCCGCCTCCACCGTCTGGGAGATCCTCAACGACGCCGGCGTCGATCCGGCACCCGAGCGTTCCGCCACCACCTGGACTGGCTTTCTGCGCTCGCAGGCCGAGGCGCTGCTGGCGTGTGACTTCCTGGAGACCGTGACCCTCACCGGCGATCGCATGTACGTGCTGGCGGTCATCGAGCACCACACCCGCCGCATCCGTGTCCTGGGCGCCACCGCTCACCCGACCGCGTCGTGGGTGACCCGAGGAGCGGTGCGGAACCTGGTCATGGACTTGGAGGACGCCGGCCGTCGGGCACGGTTCCTGATCCGCGACCGGGACGGCAAGTTTCCCGCCCTGTTCGACGCTGTCTTGGCCGATACCGGAATCCAGACGGTGCTGAGCGGGGTACGGATGCCGAGGATGAACGCGGTGATGGAGCGGTGGGTGTAGATCTGCCGCCGTGAGCTCCTGGACTGCACGTTGATCTGGAACCAGCGGCACCTGCTTCACGCCCTCCGCGAGTTCGAGACCTTCTACAACGAGCACCGCCTTCATCAGGGCATCGCAAACGCCGCCCGCTGAAGCCGCTGCCTCCACCGATCATCGAACCGGATGAGATCACCCGCCTGGGCATTCTAAGAAGGCAACGGCTGGGCGGAATCCTCAACGAGTACTAGTGTCTTGAGTCATTAGTTCTTTGTTAGTCGGTAGGTTGTGGGGATGCCGAGCCCGAAGCTGGAACCGGTGGTGTTGTCCGACGAGGAACGGTCGGTTCTGACCGGGTGGGTGCGCCGTCGCAAGACCTCGCAGGCGCTGGCCTTGCGGGCGCGGATCGTGCTGCTGTGCGCCGAGGGCGGCACGATCGCCCAGGTCGCCGAGCGGGCCGGGACCTCCCGCAACACTGTGTCGAAGTGGCGGTCGCGGTTCCTGGCCGATCGGCTGGAGGGCCTGACCGATGAGCCACGTCCGGGCCGGCCCCGCGTGATCACCGATGAGCAGGTCGAGCGGGTGGTCACCGCCACGCTGGAGGAGACACCTGGCGCCGATACGCACTGGTCGACCCGGTCGATGGCCTCGGCGACCGGAATGTCGCAGTCGGCGATCTCGCGGATCTGGCGGGCGTTCGGCCTCAAACCCCACACCGTGCAGACCTGGAAGCTGTCGACCGATCCGCAGTTCGTGGACAAGGTCCGCGACGTGGTCGGCCTGTACCTGGCCCCACCCGACAACGCACTGGTGCTGGCGGTCGACGAGAAGAGCCAGATGCAGGCGATCGATCGGACGGCCCCGATTCTGCCGATCATGCCGACCACCCCGGCACGGATGACCCATGACTACGTCCGGCACGGCACCACCAGCTTGTTCGCCGCCCTGGACCTATCGTCCGGCTCGGTGATCGCCCAGCACTACCGGCGACACCGCCATCAAGAGTTCCTGCGGTTCCTCAAGCTCATCGACGCCGCCGTCCCCAAGGATCTGGAACTGCACCTGGTACTGGACAACTACGCCACCCACAAGACCGAGGCGGTCAAGCGGTGGCTGATCCGCCACCCCCGGTTCCACCTGCACTTCACCCCCACCAGCTCATCCTGGCTCAACCTGGTGGAGCGCTGGTTCGCCGAACTGACCAACCGCAAACTGCGCCGCTCGGCCCACCGCAGCGTGGTCGAACTGGAGCGCGACGTCCGCGGCTGGATCAACGAGTGGAACAACAACCCCAAGCCGTTCGTGTGGACCAAGACCGCCGACGAAATCCTCGAAACCCTCGCCGCATACTGCCAACGGATTAACGACTCAAGACACTAGCATGCTGCTTGACCTGCACGGACGTAGTTTTTGGCAAGCGCAGGGCGCAACCATGTGGACCCGTTCTGGGTGTTATGAGTAAAAGCTGGCTATACCTTTTAGTGTTGGTTCAGCTCGCGACATGGTATGTAGTCTCAGGTTTCGATGAAGGGGTCGGTGTACAAGAGGTGTAAATGCCGTGGCGCGGGCGGAAAGGAACTTGCTTCCCGCTGTCCGCAGCTGCGTCACGAGGACGGCACGTGGAATCCGCGGCACGGTACCTGGTACTTCTACCTGGAGCTCGACGCCGGCCCGGGTGGCAAGCGCCGTCGGCTCCGCCGGGGCGGGTTCACCACGCAAGAGGACGCTGAGAAGGCTCTTGAGGACGCACGATGCCGGGCATTGCGCGGCCTGGATCCGGGCGCGCGGTACACCGTCGGGCAATACCTCGACGAGTGGCTGGCCGGCCACAGCGGCCTGCGCCGCAGTACCAGCAAATCCTATGGCGAGCACATCCAGCACTACCTCAAACCCCACCTCGGCCACATCGAACTGGACCAGCTATGCGTTGTGCATGTGAATGAGATGTTCGCTGCGATCGACGCCGACAACGAGCGCATCTTGTGGGCGGTCGGGGAACGCCGGCGGTTGCTTGCGGGTGCCCGGCAGGCATGGCGGTCCGGGGACAAGATCGCACACCGAGCCGCTCGCGCTGAACTGGCCGGGATTCCGCCGCACCGCCGGACGGTCGGGGCGGCGACCATGCAGCGCATCCGCGCGACGCTTCGGTCGGCCTTGGCGGACGCGGTACGGCAAGGCCTGACCGCAGTGAACGTGGCGAAGCTGACCAAGCTTCAAACAGGCAAGCGGCCCAAGGCACTGGTGTGGACCAGCGAACGCGTCACCGCATGGCAGACCGCCTACGAGCGGGAACTGGCGGCAGAGCGGGCCAGTGGCCGTACGGTCAATGCGTTCAAGGTCTGGATGTCGCTGCCGCGCCCTTCGCGGGTGATGGTGTGGACGCCCGAACAGACCGGGACATTCCTCGACCACGCCGCAGACCACTCGCTGTACCCGCTGTTGCATCTGATGGCTTTCCGGGGCCTGCGACGCGGGGAGGCCTGCGGACTGGCGTGGCCGGACCTCGACTTGGCCGGGGCGTCGCTGGCCGTCCGGGAGAACCGTGTGAAGATCACCTACCGGGAGATCGAGGACGGGTACCCCAAGTCCGACGCCGGAGAAGACACGATCCCGCTCGACTCCGGCACCGTCACCGTGCTCGAAGCCCACCACCGTCGGCAGGACGAGGCCAGGGCCGAGTGGGGCCAGGCGTGGCAGGAGTCGGGAAAGGTCTTCACCCGGGAGGACGGCTCGGCACTGCATCCCGACCACGTGACCGATACCTTCGCCCGGCTGGCCTACGGCGCCGGGCTACCGCCCATCCGCCTGCACGATCTTCGCCATGGCGCCGCGACGCTGATGCTCGCCGGTGGCGCAGACATGAAGCTGGTTCAGGCGCTGCTGCGGCACTCCTCACTCGCCATCACCGCCGACACCTACACCAGCGTCCTCCCCGAGGTCGCCCGCGAAGCCGCCGAAGCCGCCGCAGCACTGGTGCCAAGGAAGATCCCGACTCAGGAAGCCCGGCCTCCCGTCCTCCCCGCGTCCTCCCAAGACGAGGAAGAGTAGCCACTCACCCCGCGCACGCGACACGTCTGCGCAAGCCACACAGGCGAATGCGTGAGTGGGTCGCCTGGGACTCGAACCCAGAACCTACGGATTAAAAGTCCGGAGCTCTGCCAATTGAGCTAGCGACCCGTCCCGCAAGGGTACCGAGATCGGCGGGGGGTTTGCGACGGGGTTAGGGGGCGGGGGTCAGGTGGACGGGGAGGTGCTTCAGGCCGTTCTGGAAGTTGGAGGCCAGGCGGACGGGGGTGCCGGTGAGGGTGACGGTGTGGGGGAGGAGTTCGCGGAAGATGGCGCGCATCTGGGTGCGGGCCAGGTGGGCGCCCAGGCAGAAGTGGGGGCCGAAGCCGAAGCTGACGTGGTCGTTGGGGGTGCGGGTGATGTCGAAGCGGTCGGGGGTGGGGAAGACGGTCTCGTCGCGGTTGGCGGAGGCGTGGTAGACGACGACCTTGTCGCCGGGGGCGATCTCCTGGCCGGAGAGGGCGACGGCCTTCGTGGCGGTGCGGCGGAAGTCCATGACGGGGGGCCAGTAGCGCAGCATCTCCTCGACGGCGGACGGGAGGAGGGACGGGTCGGCGCGGAGGCGGGAGAGTTCGGCGGGGTGGTCGAGGAGGGTGAGGAGGCCGCCCGGGATGCCGTTGCGGAGGGTCTCGTTGCCCGCGACGGCGAAGAGGAAGAACATGTTCTCGAACTCGTGGGTGGTGAGGCCGCCCTCCAGCATGCGGGACATGATGTCGCCGGACGGGCGCAGCCGCTTCTCGGCGGCGAGCGCGTGGGCGTAGGCGAACATGTCGGCGAGGGCCGTGTAGGAGCGCGGGTTGACGGGGCGGCCGTCCGGGTGCACCCACGTGGTGGGCCGGTACTTCATGGCCTCCTGGGCCATGGGGGTCATGGCGGCGGCGTCGGCGGTGGAGAGGCCGGCGTACTCGTCGTCCTGGTAGCCGATGACGCGGGACGCCCAGTCGTAGAGGAGGCGCCGGTCGGAGTCGGGGACGCCCATGATGTGGGCGAGCGTCCAGACGGGGAGGTCCGCGGCGAGGTCCACGAAGTCGGTCTCCTCGCCCAGGGCGGAGGCGATGAGGCCGCGGGCGCGGTCGTTGATCGTTTCTTCCAGGGCGCGGACGGCGCGGGGGGTGAAGGCGGCGGCGACGATACGGCGCAGGCGGGAGTGGTCCGGCGGGTCCTGGTTGAGCATCATCGCGCGAACGAAGGCGAGATCCTCGGGCGTGTCGGGGTCGCGGATCTGGGTGGCGCCGAGGTTGGAGGAGAAGAGGTCCGGGGAGCGCAGGACGTGCTTCACGTCGGCGTGCCGGAAGACCGCCCAGTAGCCGGGGCCGGCGGGCCAGAGGCCGACGGCGGGTTCGGGGACCCAGGTGACGGGCGTTTCGGCGCGGAGCTTCCGGAACGTGCCGTAGGGGACCCCGGTGGCGTAGGTGGCGGGCAGGAAGATCTCCTCGTGCATGTCCTCAGCGTGCATCATGTCGGGGTGACGTTGAAGCCTGAGGAGATCCTCCGTGACAACTTCGCGCCCTGGGTGCTGGACCTGGGCCTGGTGCCGGAGGAGGTGGGGGACGGGTCCGCGGTGCTGCGGCTGCCCTGGTCGGACCGGCTGGCACGGGAGGGCGGCGCGCTGTCGGGGCAGGCGCTGATGGCGGCGGCGGACACGGCGGTCGTGCTGGCGGTGTCGGGGGCGAAGGGGGAGTTCGTGCCGATGACGACCGTCCAGCTGAGCACGTCGTTCCAGCGGCCGGTGGTGGGACGGGACGTGTTCGTCCAGGTGGAGCTGACGAAGCTGGGCCGGACGCTGGCGTTCGCGGAGATCGACATGACGGCGGACGGGAAGACCGTGGCGCACGCGAGCGCGGTTTACGCCATCATCGGCTGACATGAGTCGTATCGAGAAAGTCGTAGTTCCGGACGGCGAGTTCGACCTGCGGGTGTGGGCGCCCGAGAGCGGCGGGCCGGGTGTCCTGCTCGTGCAGGAGATCTTCGGTGTGGGCGACTACATGGAGGCGGTCGCGCAGGACCTGGTGGCGCTCGGATATGTCGTGGGGGCGCCCGACATGTTCTGGCGGATCGAGCCGAACTGGACCACCGAGCACAACGAGGAGGCCCTTCCCAAGGGGATGTCGATGGTCTCCCAGTTCGACTGGGAGAAGGGCGTGGAGGACGCGGCGGCGGCGCTGGGGATGCTGAAGGGGCTGCCGGAGGTGGGCAAGGTCGGTGTCCTCGGGTTCTGCTTCGGCGGGACGCTCGCGTACCTGCTGGCCGCTCGGGCCGAGGTCGACTCCCTGGTGTCGTTCTACGGGTCCGGTGTGCCGGGGATGCTGGAGCATCTGGACGCCGTGCAGGCGCCGACGCAGTTCCACTTCGGCGGCGACGACCCCTACATCCCCAGGGAGGACGTCGCCAAGGTGGAGCGGGCCGTGGACGGACGGGACGGCATGGAGATCCACGTCCAGGAGGACGGCGGGCACGCGTTCCACAACCGGAAGGCGCCGATGTTCTACCAGCCGGAGCCGGCGGCGCGCGCTTGGAGGCTCACGGAGGAGTTCCTCCAGCGGACGCTTTCATAGCGCCCAGGACGGCAGCGGCTCGCAGTGCTCCAGCCAGTCGGCGGGGGATGAGCCGAGGATGCCGCCGACGATGGCGCACGTGGTGTCGACGTCCCCGCCGGCCGCCGCGGTCGTCCAGAAGGCGGCCTTGTAGTCGCCGAGGTGGCGTGCGGCGGCCCAGAGGCTGAACGGCACGGTGTCGTGGGCGGCGACGTGCCGGCCGTTGCCGAGGACGGCGGACGCGGTGGACGGGTCGCCGATGGTCAGCAGCCGGCGGGCGTCGACGATGCCCTTGCGGACCGTCCCGGGCGGGACGAGCCGGAGGATCTCGTCGATGAACTTGCCGGGCGGCGGCCGGGAGGGTGCGATGGCGGCGGCGACGGCCACGGCGATCGCACCCGCCACCGCCTCGGGGTGCGGGTGCGTGACCTCGGCCGAGAGGGTGGCCTGGCGGGCCGCCTCGGCGGGGTCGTCCGCGAACCACGCGCCGAGGGGCGCGACCCGCATCGCGGCGCCGTTCCCCCATGAGCCCGCGCCGTCGAACGGTTCCCGGGCGAGGGTCCGCCAGTCGCCGCCTTCCCGGACGAGCCGCAGGAGCCGTCCGGTGGACGGTCCGTAGCCGCGGTCGAAGTCGTGCCGTTCGGCGAAGCTCGCGGCCAGGGCGTCCTGGTCGATGGCCCCGTGGCGGGTCAGGACGAGGTAGACGGACGCGGCCATCTCCGTGTCGTCCGTCCACTGCCAGGGGCCTGGGGGGAGGGTTCGCGCTTCGAACGCGGCACGGTTGGCCGGGACGAAGAACTGGGAGCCCAGGGCGTCCCCGACGGCGAGGGCCTGAAGCGAGGCGTACGCGCGGTCTTTCACACGGGCTCCAGGGTGAGGCGGGAGAGTTCCCTGCGCGACGAGATGCCGAGCTTCGGGTACGCCTTGTACAGGTGGTACTCGACGGTCCGCGGGCTCAGGAACAGCTGCGCGGCTATCTCGCGGCTGCTCGTCCCCGAAGCCGCCAGCCGGACGACCTGAAGCTCTTGCGGGGTGAGACGGTCGAGGAGGTCCGGCGCGGTGGGGACGGACGTCCCCGACTCGCCGGTCGCGCGGAGTTCGGCGCGTGCCCGGTCCAGCCAGGGGGCCGCGCGGAGGCGTTCGAAGATCGACACAGCGGACCGGAGCGGGCCGCGGGCGTCCGCGCGGCGGCGGGACCGGCGCAGGAACTCGCCGTAGAGGAGTTCCGTGCGGGCCCTCTCGAACGGCCGGCCTGACTGTTCATGCAACCGCACGGCCTGCACGAACGGTTCTTCACTGTCAGAGAGCAAAGCTTCGCAGTGCAATGACACGGCGAGCGCCCACGGTTGCTTCACCGCCTCGGCCCAGGCGCTGAAGCGTGAGTGGGCCTCGCGGGCGACGTCCATGGCCCCCGTGCGCACGGCGGCCTCGACCTGGTCGGCGGCGGAGAGAAGGCTCCCGTGCCGGTGATGCCCGCGGGAGATCTCTTCGAGGCGGCGCAGCGCGTCGTCATGCCGGCCGAGACCGAGGTCGAGCAGGGCGAGCGCGCTGTCGGCGATGCCGCCCGCCGAGGACGGGGCGTGCGCGATCAGCTCGCGCAGCCGGACCTCGTCGCCCTCGATCGCGGCGACCCGGGCCAGGACGGCGCGCAGCCGGCCCTCGCGGTGCGGGCGGCCGGTGTCGCGGGCGAGCGCGATGGCCTCGGCGACGGTGGCCTCGGCGTCCGCGTGCAGCCCGGCCGCGATCTGCGTCTGCGCCTGGACCTGCAGGACGTTCGGCAGCTCGCCGATCCGGCCGTGCCGGCGGCCGTCGGCGACCTCGGCGGCGGCCAGCTCCAGCGCGGCGGCGTCGTCCCCGACGATCAGCGCGAGCTGCGCGCCGCGGACGCGGTCGCCGGTGCCGTCCAGCGCCTCGGCGACCGGCCCGGCGAGCAGCGGCGCGCCGCCCGCGTGGTCGCCGCGGGCCAGCAGCGCCAGGCCGCACACGGCCGGGTCGTCCGGCAGCAGCTCGGCCGCCCGGAGCACGGCGGGAAGCTCGCCGGACGTCCACCCGTACATGGCGCCGGTCCGCAGCATCGCGGCGCGGTCGTCCCCGGCGGCGCGGTCGACCATCCGGCGGGCCGCGGCGCGGGGGTCGCCGCGCTCGTACTCGACGGCGGCGTGGACGCGGCCGAGCCGGGCGCGGTCGGCGGACGCGGGGCCGAGCCCTTCCGCCTGGACGGCGAGCTCCTCGGCCTCGTCGAGCCGTCCCGCCAGCAGGACGAGGTCGGCGGCGGCGCCGAGCCGCGCGGCCCGCGCCGGCGGGTCCGGGGTGAGGTCGGCGGCCTGCCGGTACAGGGCGGCCGCCGTCCCGTATCCGGTGCGGCAGCGGGCCCGGACGGCCGCGTCCTCCAACTCGGCGGCGACGTCCTCGTCCGGCCCGAGGGCGGCGGACGCGCGGTGCCGGGCGCGGCAGTCCATGTCGTCGGCGGACTCCGCGAGCGCCCGGTGGACGGCGAGGCGCCGCGCCGCGACGGCCCCCTGGTACGCGGCCGCCCTGATCAGCGGGTGCCGGAAGGCGATGGTGCGGCCGGAGACCTCCACCAGGCGGGCGCGTTCGGCCTCCTCCAGGTCGGCGAGGCCGACCCCGAAGGTGCTCGCCGCGCCCAGCAGGCTCGGCATGTGGCCGCGCCCCTCGGCCGCCGCGATCAGCAGCATCAGCCGGGTGCCCTCCGGCAGCCGGCCGATCTGCGCCTGGAACGCGCCGAGGACGCGGTCGGTGACGGGCAGCGGCCGCGCGTCGTCCCGCCGGCGCGCGTCGGCGGCGGCGAACTCGTGCAGCGCGAGGGGGTTCCCGGCCGCCTCCCGGACGATCCGGTCGCGGACGATCGGCGCCAGGTCGCGCGCGGCGAGGAGCCGTTCGGCGTCGGCGCGCGGCAGCCTGCCGAGGCGCAGTTCCGGCAGCCCGGTCGTGGCGAACGCGTCGTCCCGCGCGGCGAACAGCATCACCACGCCCTCGGCCGCGAGCCGCCGCGCCGCGAACAGCAGCGCCTCCGCGGTCGCGGTGTCCAGCCACTGCGCGTCGTCGACCACGGCCACGACGGGGCCGTCCGCGTCGGCGAGGTCGGCGAGCAGCGTGAGGACGGCGAGGCCGGTCGTGAAGCGGTCGTGGCCGGGGGAGGTCTCGCCGAGCGCGGACCGCAGCGCGGCGGCCTGCGGGGCCGGCAGGGCGTCCAGCCGGTCGCGGACGGGCCACAGCAGCTGGTTGAGTCCCGCGAACGCGATCCCGGACTCCGCCTCGATCCCGGTGACCCGCAGCGCGCGCGGCACCCGGTCCGCGGCCTGCGCGAGCAGCGCCGACTTGCCGATCCCCGCCTCTCCGCGCAGCACGAGGACGCCGCTGCGCCGGTGGTCGCGCGCCTTGTCGATCAGCGAGGAGATCCGCGCCTGTTCGTCGTTCCGCCCGTAGAGCACGCCTCCAAAACTACGGGGCCGAATACCGAAACCCTACGGATTCGCCCCCTAAGTGGTCGCTCGTAGCTTCATGGCCAGCGATGACGCCACTAGGAGGACATCATGCAGGAGCTGTTCGAGCCGCTGTCGGCCGGCAAGCTGGAGCTGTCCAACCGTCTGGTGATGGCGCCGATGACCCGGAGCCGAGCCACCGCGGACGGCGCGGTGACCGGGTTGACCGTCGAGTACTACCGGCAGCGCGCCGTCGCCGGGCTGATCATCACCGAGGGAACCCAGCCGAGCGTCCGGGGCCAGGGCTACATCCTCACGCCGGGACTGCACGACGACGGGCACGTGACGGCGTGGCGGGCGGTGACCGACGCCGTCCACGCCGAGGGCGGACGGATCTTCGCCCAGCTGATGCACGCGGGCCGCGTCGGGCACCCCGTCCTGTACCCGGACGGGGGCGCGCCGCTCGGGCCGTCGCCCCTCGCGTCCGGCGAGCGGCTGTTCACCCCCGACGGAATGCTCGACCACCCCGTCCCGCGCGAGATGACGGTGGACGACATCGCGCAGGCGGTCGAGGAGTTCGCCGCGTCCGCGCGCAACGCGATCGACGCCGGGTTCGACGGGGTCGAGCTGCACGGCGCGAACGGCTACCTGATCCAGCAGTTCCTCGCCGACGGCAGCAACACGCGGACCGACGCCTACGGCGGGACGATCGCGAACCGCATCCGCTTCGGCGTCGAGGTCGCGCGGGCGGTGTCGGAGGCGATCGGGCCCGACCGCGTCGGCTTCCGCGTGTCGCCCGGCGGCACCGCGAACGGCGTCAGCGAGAGCGACACGGCGGAGCTGTACGCGGCGCTGCTCGCCGCGCTCGCCCCGCTGGGGCTCGCGTACCTGCACATCATGGAGCTCGGCGACCGGGACATGACCCGGCGGCTGCGCGCCGCGTGGCCGGGGACGCTGATCCTCAACCCGCATCCGACGCCGGAGTCGTTCCCCGCGAGGCCCGAGTACGGCGCCGAGGCGCTGCGGGACGGGGTGGCCGACGCGGTCGCGTTCGCCGAGATGTGGCTCGCCAACCCGGACCTGCCCGCCCGCATCAGGGCCGGCGGCCCCTACAACGAGGCGGACCGGGCGACGTTCTACGGCGGCGACCACCGCGGCTACACCGACTACCCGGTCCTCGCGTGACCGGTGCCCCGGCCGGGACAGGGGGAGGCCCCGGCATCGGCCAAGGGGAGCCGGTGCCGGGGCCTCGCGGCGCCGCCGGGTCAGAGACCCGGGCGGACACCGCCGCTGAAGTTGCGCTTGTAGTACTTGGTCAGCTTGATCTTCTTGACGCGCTGGCCGGAACTCGGCGCGTGGATCATGTACCCGTGCCCGGCGTAGATGCCCATGTGCGTCCTGCCGCCGTAGAAGAACAGCAGGTCGCCCTTGACGGCGCCCTTCCAGGAGACCTTCTTCTTGACGGCGCGGTAGATCTGCTGCGTGGTCCGGGGCAGCTTCACCCCGGCCTTGCGCCAGGAGCCGCCGGCCAGTCCCGAGCAGTCCCACGAGCCGGGGCCCGTGCCGCCGTAGCGGTACGGGTCGCCGATCTGCTTCGCCGCGTACTTGACGGCGTAGGCGGCGCGCTTCCTCTGCTTCGCGGCCCGGGACTGCTTCGCCGTGGCCTTCGCCGTGGCGGCCTGCGCGGCCGGTGCCGCGGCGAGCGTCGCCCGCTGCGGGACCGCCGCCTGCGCCGGGCCCGCCGCGAGGACGGACGCGCCGAGCGCGGCGGTCGTGGTGAGGACGAGGCCGCCCACGGTGAATCCGGTCTTCAGGGTCGTTCGGGGGGTATGCAGAATGACTCCAGAGTTCGCGGTCGATGCCTACCGGGCAGCCGTCACCCACCGGTACTGATCATGGGATCGGGATGCCGCGGCCGTTTCCGAAAATGGCGGCCGCTTCCGGTTCCGTGCCTCATGGCTGCACGGATTCGGCTTCCGGCGGGCGGCTCTCGGGCGGGGTCCCTGGATGGGACGACCTGGGGGTCCGCGCCGGCCCTGGTTGGTGGCCGGGCGCGCCGCCGCCGTGCGCCGGGTTGCGTGTTCTGTTGTCCGGGCGGCCGATGTGCCGCATGAACCGGGCAGGAAGCTAGCCAGCGTCCGTGACGGCTGGCAAATCACGAAGCCATTTCTTCATCGGACGGCCGTCCGATTGAGACTGCGGTCTGCCGCCCGGCCAGCATGGATGATCGAGGGAATTAGCGAATTGTGAAGTGAGTCACATGCGGCCGTTAAGAGTGTGGTTCATTTATTGATCTGTGATGTGCGGCACAGCCGGGGCGCGGGGTGAGGTTGCCGGATCCGGCCATGTCCGGCCATTGACGGCGGCGGCGAGCCCCCCTGTAGTGCGAAGGAGATTCATGTCCTGTGACCGGAGGGAGCCCCGTGTTCGGCAGGCCCGGCAGAGCACGCCCCGTCCATCTCCTCCCAGCCTTCGCCCTCTCGGTCGCGCTGGCGCTGACCGCCACGTCCCCCGCCACCGCCGTGACTCCCACCGGCCAGCCGGCGGAGGCCAAGCCCACGACCGCCAAGTTCCCGCCCGGCTTCCTCTGGGGCGTCGCCACCAGCGGTTTCCAGAGCGAAGGGTCGTTCCCCGACAGCAACTGGACGAGATACGCCGAGAACGAGGCCCCCGGGGTCGAGGACCCCTACGGGAACTCCGTCGACTTCCGGAACCGCTACCCCAGCGACCTGAAGCTCGCCAAGGGGCTCGGCGTGAGCGTCTTCCGGACGTCCGTCGAGTGGTCCCGCGTCGAACCGCGCCGCGGCCACCGTGACCCCGGGGCGCTCGCGTACTACGACGACCTCGTCCGCCGGATCAAGGCGAACGGGATGCGTCCCATGCTCACGCTCGACCACTGGGTGTACCCCGGATGGGTCGCCGACCAGGGCGCCTGGGACAACCCGAAGACCCAGGAGGACTGGCTGCGCAACGCGCGCTACATCGTCGACAGGTACAAGGGCCAGGGCGTCATCTGGATCACCTTCAACGAGGCCAGCACCTACATCTACAAAGAGCTGACCACACGCCCGATGGACCTCGGGCAGATGATGAAGATGCGCGACGCCCTGATCAAGACGCACCGCGCGGCCTACGACATGATCCACCAGGTCGACCCGGGCGCCCCCGTGTCGAGTAACGTCGCCTACGGGTCGGCCCTCAACGGCATCTTCGACGCGGCGCTGTTCAACGACGTCACGGACAAGCTCGACTTCATCGGCCTCGACTACTACTACGGCGCCAACCTGGAGAACCTGACCGCGGTCCACTCGCTGACCGGGGAGTTCTGGAGGATCGACCCCGAACCCGAGGGCTTGTACTACGTCCTGAAGAACTACCAGCGCCGCGTGCCGAACCTGCCCGTCTACATCGTCGAGAACGGCATGCCGACCGACGACGGCAAGCCGCGCCCGGACGGCTACACACGCTCGAACCACCTGCGGGACCACATCTACTGGATCCAGCGGGCCATGGCCGAAGGCGTGAAGATGATGGGCTACAACTACTGGAGCCTCACCGACAACTACGAGTGGGGCAGCTACCGGCCGCGGTTCGGCCTGTACACGGTGGACGCGCTGACCGACCCGTCCCTGGAGCGCCGTCCGACCGACGCCGTTCCCACCTACCGGTCGCTCATCGCGAACCGGGGCGTTCCGTCCGGGTACGTGCCGGTGCGCAAGCCGGGATGGTGCTCGATCGAGGATCCCATCGCCACCTGCCTCGGCACCACCCCCACCCCGCCCGCCGCCTACCGCTCGGTCGGCTGACGAACGGGGCATGACCCGCGCGTCCCCGGGTAGTCCCACGGCACCGCCAAAGACCAGGGGTACACGTTGGGGGACGTGCGGACACACCCGCGGGCCGTCGCGCCGCGCGGGTCCGGCACCGCGGGACCGGGGCCGCCGGGCCTCGGCGGCGCGGCGGACGGCCTGATGCTCGCGCTGAAGCGCGCCGCCGCCGCGCTCCGGGACGCCGGGATCGGCTACGCGCTCGCGGGCGGGTTCGCCGCGTACGCGCACGGGGCCGCCGTGTCGACGCACGACGTCGACTTCGTGGTGCGGGAGCGAGACGTCCAGGCCGCCCTGGACGCCCTCGCCGCCGCCGGCATGACGCACCAGCGGAGCCCGGAGAACTGGCTGGAGAAGGCCTACGACGGCGATCAGCCGATCGACCTGATCCACACGCCGTCCGGCCGGCCGGTGGACGACGAGCTGCTCGGCCGGGCCGAGGAGATGGCGGTCGGCGCGGTGTTCATGCCCGTCCTCCCGGCCACCGACCTGATGATCATGCGGCTGCTGGCGTTCACCGAGACGGCCTGCGACTTCGGCGGGTTCCTGCACGTGGGCCGGGCGCTGCGGGAGCAGGTGGACTGGCGGCGGGTGGCCGCCGAGACCGCCGCGTCCCCCTACGCCTACGCGTTCCTGACCCTGCTGGCCCGGCTGGACGTCATCGGGGAGGACGTGCCGTGACCGAAGGGGGGACGACATGACCGACCAGGCGCAATACCTGTCCGCGCACATCCAGGAGAGGCTCGCGGCGGAGGCCTACGAGCTCGGCATCCGCGTGGACGTCCGCGGCGACGTCGTGCACCTGCACGGCGAGGTGGTGAGCGAGGAGCGGCGCCGCGACGTGGAGGACGCCGCCCGGGTCGCCGCCGAGGGCCGCGAGATCTGCAACGAGCTGCACGTCGTCGCGGTCCCCGCGCCCGAGGGGGAGGAGCGGATCTCATGATCCACGTGGCGGCGGCGGGCGACCTCCACATGGGGCCCGAGGCGGCCGGGGAGTACCGCGGGCACCTGTCGGCGCTGGCCGGCCGCGCCGACGTCCTCCTCGTCGCCGGGGACCTGACCCGGCACGGGACGGTCGAGGAGGGCCGCGTCGCGGCGGCCGAGCTGCGCGACCTCGGCGTCCCGGTGATCGCGGTCCTCGGCAACCACGACTACCACAGCGACGCCGAGGAGGAGATCGTCGGCATTCTGCGGGACGCGGGCGTGACCGTCCTCGAAGGGGAGGGGACCGTCCTGGACTGCGACGGGACGCGGCTCGGCGTGGCCGGCGGCAAGGGGTTCGGCGGCGGGTTCGAGGGCAGGTGCGCCGGCGACTTCGGCGAGCCGGAGATGAAGGCGTTCGTCCGCCACACCAAGGACTTCGCCGGGCGGCTCGGGGCGTCCCTGCTGGAACTGGACGCCGACGTCACGATCAGCCTGACGCACTACTCGCCCGCCGCGGACACCCTCGAAGGCGAGCCGCCGGAGATCTACCCCTTCCTCGGCAGCTACCTGCTGGGCGAGGCGATCGACGAGGCCGGCGCCGACCTGGCGATCCACGGCCACGCCCACAAGGGCACCGAGCGCGGCCTCACCTCCGGCGGCGTCCGAGTGCGCAACGTGGCCCTCCCAGTGATCCAGCACGCCTACGCGCTGTATCGCCTGGACCCCGCGGCACCCCCCGCCCACCGCCACACCGAGAACCACGTCTCCGCCTGGTAACCGCCCGCCGAACAGCCCTTGGCCGGGCGGGCGATCCTTTGGCGGGCTGGTTGTCGCCGGGTCGGGGCTGCCGAGCCGGCTCTCCGCCGGGCAGCCCCCGTGCCGGGTCAGGGGGCGGAGCGGAGGAGGTCCAGGACGGCCTCTTCTACCGGGCCCTGGGTCGCCAGTTCGCCTTCGGCGGCGTCCACGCCGAGGCGGTCAAGGGCGGGGGCGATCGTCTTGTCCTGCTCGTACAGCTCGATGATGCGGGGGTCGATGTAGGACGCCCGTGCGACGGCCGGAGTGTTCCCCAGGTAGGACGCGACCTCCTTGACCACGCGGACGATGGCGCGCCTGCGGGCGGCGTCGCCGTCGGGGGCGCGCACCGACACCGCGAGCCCGACCGCCGCGAGGACGGTCGCGTGCCAGGTCCGGAAGTCCTTGGCGGTGAAGTCGCCCTCGGTGACCTCCCGGACGAAGTCGTTGATGTCGGACGTGGTGACGTCGTGCCAGCCGTTCCGCGTGCGGTAGGCGAGCAGCTCGGGGCCGCCGTCGCCGCGCCGCTTGAGCCCGCTCACGACCTTGCACACGTTCTCTTCCGCGACGGCCTGGTAGCGCTCCTTGGAGCCCTTGGCCGGGTACTCGAACGTCACGTGGCCGCGCCGGCAGGTGACGTGCTCGCGCAGGACGGTCGCCAGCCCGTACGTCTGGTTCTCCGCCGCGTACGCCTCGCCGCCGATCCGGAAGAAGCCGAGGTCGATGAGCCGGACGGCCGCGGCGAGCACCCGCTCTCGCGAATATCCTCGTCCGGCGAGGAAATTGCTGAGCGTGTCGCGGACCTTCGGCAGCCGCTCGGCGAGTTCCAGGACGTGCTCGTGCTTCTCCCGGTCGCGCTGCTCGCGCCACGTCTCGTGGTAGAGGTACTGGCGCCGTCCGGCCGCGTCCGTCCCGATGGCCTGGATGTGCCCGTCGTCGTCAGGGCAGATCCACACGTCCTTCCAGGCGGGCGGGATGACCAGGGACCGGATCCGCTCCTTCTCGGCCGGATCGCCCAGGGGGCGCCCGTCGAGGCCGAGATACACCCATCCCCTGCCGTGCTTCCGCCGTCCGTACCCGGGCTCGTTCGGGTCGCTCTGCCGCATCAGCCCGGATGGATCTCTCCGCCGGCGGGCACCAGCGTCTGGCCGGTGTAGTAGGACGACAGGCGGTTCGCGGCGAAGAACACGTAGGACGGCGCGATCTCGTCGGGATCGGCCGCGCGTCCCATCGGCGCCTGCTGCCCGAAGCTCTCGACGCGTTCCTCGTCGAAGGTGGCCGGGATCAGGGGAGTCCAGACCGGGCCGGGGGCGACGCAGTTCACGCGGATGTCGCGGTCCATGAGGTTCTGGGCGAGGCAGGTGGTCAGCGCCATCGCGGCCGCCTTGCTGGCGGAGTAGTCGATGAGCGTCTTGTTGCCGCGGAGCCCGTTGATGGATCCGGTGATGATGATGTTCGATCCCGGCCCCAGGTGGTCGAGGGCCTCCTGGACGATCCAGAACAGCGCGAACACGTTCACGTCGAACGTCCGGCGCAGCTGCGCGTTGTCGATCTCCCGGACGTCCTTCACCGGCGTCTGCGTCCCGTGGTGGAGGACGAGCAGGTCGAGCCCGCCCAACCGGCGGACGGTGTGCTCGACGACTTCGCGGCAGTGCCGCTCCTCGGCGAGGTCGCCGCCGAACGTGACGCACCGCCGTCCGGCCGCCTCGACGAGGCTCGCGGTGTGCCGGGCGTCGTCCTCCTCCTCCAGGTAGGTGATCGCGACGTCGGCGCCCTCCTTGGCGAACGCGACGGCGGTGGCGCGGCCGATCCCGGAGTCGCCGCCGGTGATCAGCGCGCGCCGCCCGCGCAGCAGGTCGCGGCCGGTGTAGTCGAGCATCTCGTCGCGGGGTTCGGGTGCCATGTCCCCGGTCCGGCCGGGGTAGGACTGGCTCTGTGCCGGACGCTCACTCATGTGCTGCCGCATGCCCTGAGTCACGAGGAGCAAACGCCCGCCTATCGTACCGACGGGTAATATCGCGGCTCGGTGGTCCACGGGGGTGCGGGCGGGGCGTGCGAACGACGTCCGGCTACCATCATCCCGAACCACATTCGGTCCCTCACGTAAGGTGTCGCTGTATGGACCTGAACGGAGTTTCCGCCGTCGTATCCGGTGGCGCGAGCGGCCTCGGTGAGGCCACCGTCCGCGCGCTGGCCGCCGAAGGCGCCAAGGTGGTCGTCGCCGACCTGAACGAGGACAAGGGCAAGGCGCTCGCCGACGAGGTCGGCGGCGTCTTCGTCAAGACGGACGTGTCGAACGAGGAGCAGGTGCGGGCCGCCGTCCAGGCCGCCGTCGACACCGGCGCTCCGCTGCGCGTCATCGTCAACAGCGCCGGCATCGGCTGGGCCTCGCGCACCGTGAACCGGGACGGCAGCCCCCACGACCTCGCCTCCTACGAGACCGTGATCCGGGTCAACCTGATCGGCACCTTCAACCTGATGCGGATCGGCGCCGCCGCGATCTCCAAGACCGAGCCCGCCGACGAGGACGGCGCCCGCGGCGTGGTGATCAACACCGCGTCCATCGCCGGCATCGAAGGGCAGACCGGGCAGATCGCCTACTCGGCGTCCAAGGGCGGGATCATCGGCATGACGCTGCCGGCGGCGCGCGACCTCGCCGCGATCGGCGTCCGGGTCAACACCATCTGCCCCGGCATCATCGACACCCCGATCTACGGCCAGGGCGAGGCCGCGGAGGCGTTCAAGGCCAAGCTCGCCGCGCCCGTCCCGTTCCCGAAGCGGATGGGCAAGGCGTCGGAGTTCGCCCACCTCGTCAAGTCCCTGATCGAGAACGACTACATGAACGGCGAGACGATCCGTTTCGACGGCGGCATCCGCTTCCAGCCGAAGTGAGGCACCCATGACCGACGCTGTATCGCCCGAGGGGGGACGACCCCCCACGCCCCCCGGCAACGACGCGGTGCTAACCGAAGAAGACGGCGCAGTCCTCGTCATCACCATCAATCGCCCCGAGGCCCGCAACGCGGTCAACGGCGAGGTGGCGAAGGGGATCGCGGCGGCCGTCGACGAGCTCGACTCCCGCAAGGACCTGTCCATCGGCATCCTCACCGGCGCGGGCGGGACGTTCTGCGCCGGGATGGACCTCAAGGGCTTCCTGACCGGCGACAACCCCACCGTCGAGGGCCGCGGGTTCGCCGGCGTCACCGAGCGCCCGGCGGCCAAGCCGCTGATCGCCGCCGTCGAGGGCTACGCGCTCGCCGGCGGCTGCGAGGTGGCGCTGGCCTGCGACATGATCGTCGCGGCGCGGGACGCCCAGTTCGGGCTGCCGGAGCCCAAGCGCGGGCTGGTCGCCGCCGGCGGCGGGCTGCTGCGCCTGCCGCAGCGCATCCCGTTCCACATCGCCATGGAGATCGCCCTCACCGGCGACAAGTACCCGGCGGAGCGGATGGCCGAGCTCGGGTTCGTCAACCGGCTGGCCGAGTCCGGCGGCGCGCTCGCCGCGGCCAAGGAGCTGGCCCTCAAGGTCGCCGAGAACGCCCCGCTCGCGCTCGCGGCGACGAAGAAGGTCATCGTCGAGTCCGCCGACTGGACGTCCGCCGAGGCGTGGAAGAAGCAGCAGGACATCACGCTGCCCGTGTTCATGTCCAAGGACGCCCAGGAGGGCCCGGCGGCCTTCGCCGAGAAGCGCAAGCCGAACTGGAAGGGCGAGTAGAGCGGCACAGCCTCGCCCGGCTCCCGCAAGACGCCCGGAACCTCCCTGTTCCGGGCGTCTTGGCGTATAAGGCGTGGATCATCGGCTACAACCTCGGCGGAACCCTCGGCCTCTACTGGAACGGCACGGCGTGGAGCCAGGTCGCCTATCCGCTGGTCGGCTTCCCGACCGCCGTGTCCGCCGCCCCCCGACGGCACCGCCTACTCCATCGCCGGCATCGCCGCCGCGGACAGGAAGACGCCCTTCATCGAGTACTTCAGTTGACCCCCGCCGGCGCCCGTCCCGTTCCCTCCGCGGGACGGGCGCCGCGCGTGGGGACAGGGTGACGCCGGGTGAGATGACCTTGCCGCGGGTAGAGATCGACCGCGGGACGATCATCGGAGTCACAGGGAGAATCCATGGGCGTCACACGGGTCGTGGCATGCTGCGCGGTCGCGCTCGCCGCGCCGTTCGTCTTCGTTCCCCAGGTGTCCGCCAAGGAGAGTGCCGGACACGATCCATGCCAGGCGCTCAACCGGGGCGAGTCGCGCTACGACCCGGGCGCCGCCAGGCACGTGGTCTTCGCGGTGGCGGCCGCATACGGGACGACCGAGGTGACCGTCACCGAATGCGTCCGCAAAGGACGCTCGTGGAAAACGGTTCTGAGCACTCCAGGACATGTGGGCCGGAACGGCTACGCCGAGCCCGGCGCCAAACGCGAGGGCGACGGCACGTCACCGACCGGCTCCTACAGCCTGACCGAGGCGTTCGGAGAAGGCGACCCTGGCACCGCGCTCCTGTACCGGACCCTGCGCGACACCGGCGACTGCTGGGGCTCGACCATCGGGGACGAGCGCTACAACCGCTACTACCGCGGCACGTGCCTGCCCGCCGACGAGAACCTCTCGCAGATCATGAAGGACGGCCCCTACCGGCAGGCCGTGGTGGTCAACTACAACCGGCCGCCGGACTCCCCGATCGTCCAGGGGAACGGCTCGGCCATCTTCATGCACATCGGGACGGGTCCGACGGCCGGCTGCGTCGCCATGGCCCGTCCCGAGCTGGAGACCATCATGAGGACGCTGCGTCCCCACGACCGGATCATCATGGGGACGCGGCAGGCCCTCTTCCGCTGACCGCCCCTTCTCAAGCGGTCGTCGCCAGGTAGTGCTCCGCGATGTCGTCGCTGGTGGTCAGCCAGGCGTCGGGCTGGGAGGCGAGGAACTCCAGCGCCTGATCCAGGTACTTGTGCCGGTACGGCTGGCCGATCACGAACGGGTGCAGGGCCAGCGCCATCACCCGCCCGCTCGTTTCGGAGTCGGCGCGCAGCTGCTCGTACTGGTCCTTGACGGCCTGAAGGAACTCCGGCCCGGTGAACCCCCGGCCGAACAGCAGCAGGTCGTTGAGCTCCACCGTGTACGGGACGCTGATCATGCCGGGGACCTTCAGCCGGTACGGCTGGTCGTCGCTGGTCCAGTCCAGCACGTAGGAGAGGCCGAGTTCGGCGAGCAGCTCGGGGGTGTGGAAGGTCTCGGTGAGCCCCGGGCCCAACCACCCGCGCGGGCGCCGTCCGGTGGCGTCGGCGATGGTGCCGACGACCTCGTCGAGGAAGCGCCGCTCCTCGTCGCGGTCCATGCCGGTATGGAGGATCGAGTTCGTCCGGCCGTGCGCGAGCCAGGCCCAGTCCCGGTCGAGCCCGGCCTGGATGATCTGCGGGTAGTGCTCGGCGACCGCGGAGTTCAGCAGCACGCTCGGCCGGACGCCGTGCCGGTCCATGCTCTCGATCGTCCGCCAGATGCCGACGCGGGTCCCGTAGTCGCGCCAGCCGTGGTTGAGCGGGTCGGGGACGAGGTCCGCGGTGCCCGGCCAGATGCTGGTGGACGGCCGGTCGATCAGGAAGTGCTCGATGTTGAGCCCGACGTACACGGCGACCTTGGCGTCGGCGGGCCAGTGGAGGGGAGGGCGTTCGGTGATGGGACTGTAGTCGTAGAGCCGGTTCTCCGCTGTGTTCGTCATACCGACACGGTAAAAGCTAACATCGGTGTCAGATTCAACCCGCGGGAGGGCCACATGCGGATAGGGGAGCTCGCGAAGCGCACGGGAGTCAGCGAGCGGTCGCTGCGCTACTACGAGCAGCAGGGGCTGCTGGCGCCCGACCGCACCCCGGGCGGCCACCGCGACTACCCCGAGCGGGCGGTCGACCGGGTGATCCGCATCCAGGAACTGTTCGCCGCCGGCCTGTCCAGCAAGAAGATCGCGCGCCTGCTCCCGTGCATGCGGGACGCGGACGGCGGCCCGTCCGAGATCGCCACCCCCAAGCTGGTCACCGACCTCACCGCCGAGCGCGACCGCATCGACCGCATGATCACCGAGCTGGCGAACTCCCGCGACGTCCTCGACGAGGTGATCGACGCCGCCGCGGGCCACCCCGCCCAGTCATCCGCCTCATAAGGCGGAAGGTGCCGTCGTCAGTCCCAGCGGGTGGTGCGCTGGCGTTTGACGGCCGAGCGGCGCTTCTTGTTCTCCAGGCGGCGTTCGTTGATGCCCCGGGGGACCTTCTTCGGGATGCGCTTCTTCGGGGGCGGGGCCGTGGCCTCGGCGAGGAGGGTGGCGAGGCGGGTGCGGGCGGCGTCCCGGTTGCGCTGCTGGGAGCGGTACTCCTCGGCGCGGATGGTGAGGACGCCGCGGACGAGGCGGCCGGAGAGGCGGTCGAGGGCGCGGGCCCGCAGGTGCTCGGGCAGGGACGGGGAGTTCGCCACGTCGAAGGAGAGCTCGGCCGCGGTGGCGCTGGTGTTGACGTGTTGCCCGCCCGGGCCCGAGGAGCGGGAGAAACGCCAGCCGAGCTCGGACTCCGGGATGGAGACCGAGCCGCGGACATGGATCGGGGCGGACATGACCCCATTGTCGCAGGCCCCGGTGATCTTGTCGCTCGATTAACCCCCCGGCTGCGCGGGACGCAAGTGGTTACTTACACTGATCGCCATGACCGACGGACTGTTCCAGGACGACGACCTCATCCGCGTCATCACGAGGGAGGGGGCGCTGATCGCGGCGGGCGGGACCGCGTCGCTGCTCCAGACGGCGCATCCCAAGGTGGCGCAGGGCGTGTACGACCACAGCTACACCGCGGACGACCCGCTGCGCCGCCTGCGGAACACCATGGGATGGCTCTACGCGGTGCAGTTCGGGACGCGGGAGGAGGCCGAGACCTTCAGCGCCCTCGTCACCAGGGGGCACGACAAGGTCACCGGGCCCGACTATGAGGCGAACGACCCGGAGTTGCAGGTGTGGGTCGCGGCCACGCTGTTCGCGGTGGCCGCGCAGTTCTACCAGCTGCTCTTCCGGAGAACGCTCAGCGACGCGGAGCTGGAGGAGTTCTACGGCCAGACCAAGATCTACGCCACGATCCTCGGGTGCCCGGAGGAGCGGCTCCCGCGGACGTACCCGGAGTTCCGCCGGTACTACGCGGACATGCTCCAGAGCCTGGAGGTCAGCGACGTGTCGCGGGCGGTCGCGCACCAGGTGCTGAACCCGAGGCTGCCGGGCGGGCCGCTGAGCGCGCCCGGGATGGCGGCGATGCGGCTGCTCACCGCGGGGCTGATGCCGGCGCCGATCCGCGAGCAGTACGGGTGGAAGTGGGACGCCGGACGGGAGCGCCGCTTCCGGCTGCTGGTCGGCGCGCTGGCAGTGGTGTACCCGCGGCTTCCGCTGCGGATCCGCACCCTGCCGAGGGAGTACTCCATGGTCACCACGCGGCGGATGCTGGCGAAGGTGAAGCGGCGGCCCGCGGTGACGGTGCGGAGCTGAACGGCCGCGCGACCCCCAGAGTGGTCGCGCGGCCGTTCTCCCTTGCACGGTCCTCCCGAGCCCGGCCCGGCCGGAAGGACCCCCTGCCCCGGGACTCCGCCCGTCCGCCCGCTCCCCCCAGAGCCCGGAACGGACGGCGATCCCGGGTCAGCCCTTGGCGCCGGCGATGATCTGGCCGGCGGTCTCCTTCGCGGAGTTGATCGGGATGGCGAAGCCGACCCCGATGTTCCCCTCGCTGTTCCCGGCGGTGAGGATGGCGGTGTTGACGCCGATCACCTGACCGGAGGCGTTCACCAGCGCGCCACCCGAGTTGCCGGGGTTGATGGCGGCGTCGGTCTGGATGGCGTTCCTGATCACGGTCTGCTGCTGCTGGGACAGTTGCCCGCGCAGGCCCGGCGGCAGCTGCGGGTCGGAGTCGCCCTCCTGGATCTCGCGGCCGAGGGCGCTGACGATCCCGGACGTGACCGAGCCGTCCAGCCCGAGCGGGCTGCCCACGGCGAGGACCTGGTCGCCGACGGCCAGCGCGGAGCTGTCGCCGAGCGTCGCGGGCTTGAGGCCCGACACGCCCTCCGCCTTGATCACCGCGATGTCGTCGCGGGTCTCGGCGCCGAGGACGCGGGCGGACGCCGTCCTGCCGTCGCTGAACTTCACCGCGACCTGCCGGGCGCCCGACACCACGTGCGCGTTCGTCATGATGACGCCGTCCGAGCGCAGGATCACGCCCGACCCCCCGGAGGTGCCGCCCGGCACCTGCGCCTGGATCGACACCACGCTCGGCTGGACCGCCGCCGCGACCTGCGCGGTCGTCCCGCCCTTGGCGGAGGTGCCCGACACGGCCGTCGGGCTCGCGTAGACGGTGCTCTGGTGCGTCAGCGCCAGCGTCATCGCGGCGCCGGCGCCGCCCGCCCCGAGGGTCAGCGCCAGGGCGGCCCCCACCGCCGCGAGCTTGCGCCGCGCCGTGCCGAACGGGCCCGGGCGGGGCTCCGCCGGCGGCGGGACGCTCCCCGTCCACGGAGCGTGGGCGAAGCCCGGCTGGACGGGCTCCCAGGGCGGCTGCTGCGGCCGGTCGGCGTTCATGTGGATCCCCCTGTCGTTCTCTCACCATCGAGACTGCGGCAGGGGGCTGCAGGACGCCTGGAGCCAACCTGAAAGTGTGCTGAACGCCGATATGTCATGAAAAACCGCGGCCGAAGGGACGGGCGGCGCGCCGTCCCCCCGGCCGCGGTGCCTGCCCCCGGGCCTTCACGCTGGCCAGGGCGCGTACTCCCGGTCCCCGTCGAGACCGGGGCGCGCCCTGTGCGAGTTACCTAACAGCACCCGCCTGAACGTTCGCTGAACGCGCGCCGCGAGTTCCCACTAGTCGTCGGACAGCGGCAGGAGGACCCGGAACGTCGCGCCCTCGCCCGGCGCGGAGTCGGCCTCCACGGTGCCCTCGTGCGCGGCGACGAGCGCGGCGACGATGGCGAGGCCGAGGCCCGCGCCGCCGTGGTCGCGCGAGCGGGCGTCGTCGGCGCGGTAGAACCGCTCGAAGACGCGTTCCGCCTGCTCGGGGGAGAGGCCCGGCCCCTGGTCCGCGACGGCGACGACCGCGGCCGGCGACCCGCGCAGCGTCCCGGGGGAGAGCCGCACCTCGACCGGCGTGCCCTCCGGGGTGTGCGCGATCGCGTTGCCGAGCAGGTTCCCCAGCACCTGGCGCAGCCGCGGCTCGTCCCCGAGCACCTGGTACGCCAACCCTCCCTCGACGGACAGGTCGATGGTGCGCTCGGGTGCGAGGACTCTGGCCTCCTGGACGGAGTCGGCGGCGACGGCGAGCAGGTCCACCGGGCGCCGCTCGATCGGCCGCTGCCGGTCCAGGCGGGCGAGCAGCAGCAGGTCCTCCACGAGCAGGCCCATCCGGGACGCGGTCTCCTCGATCCGGCCGATCAGCCGGTCCAGCTCCGCCGGGCTGCGGGCCGCGCCCTGCCGGTAGAACTCGGCGAAGCCGCGGATCGCGGTCAGCGGCGTGCGCAGCTCGTGGCTCGCGTCCGCGACGAACCGCCGCATCCGCTCCTCCGACCGCAGCGCCGTCTCCTCCGAGCGCCGCGCCGCCGCCTCCGACTCCGCGCGGGCGCCGAACGCCGCCTCGATCTGCCCGAGCATGGTGTTCAGCGACCGGCCGAGCCGGCCCATCTCGGTCCGCGGATCGGCCTGCGGGACGCGCCGGGACAGGTCGCCCGCCGCGATCGCGCCCGCCGTCTCCTCCACCGCCGACAGCGGGCGCAGGCTCGCCCGGACGACCCACACGCCGAGCACGACCAGGACGGCCAGCACCAGCAGCCCCACGATCGCGTCGATCGCCACCAGCCGCCGGACCGTCCGGTCGATCTCGTCCAGGCTGAACGCGAGGACGATCAGGGCGCCGCCGGGGATCGGCTCGGCGAGGATCCGCCACGTGGAGCCGCCGGTCCCCGACACCGTGAACGGCCGGTCGATGCGCCCGTTCAGGTCCGCCGGGAGCCGCGGATGGCCGGACTCGCTCCACGCCTCGTTCTGCCCGAGCGGGCGCCCGTCGGTGGTGCGGACCTGCCCGTACATCTCGCTCGGGATCCGCACCGTGATCTGCGTCTGCCCCCTCCGCAGCTGCGGGACGACCTGGTCGATCGCCCGCCCGACCGAGCCGCGCAGCTGGTCGTCGGCGCGCCCGACGAGGTACTGCCGCAGCACCGACGCGCCCGCCGCGCTCATCACCGTCATCCCGAGCGTGACGAGGACGAGCATCCCGGCGATCAGCTTGACGCGCAGCGACGTCCGGCCCCACAGCCGCTCGATGCCCCGGAACGGGTGCCGCTCCCCGGCGAGGACGCCCGCCGGCGCCGGACCTGCCGCCGGTGCCGGGACCCGCGTGGCCATCAGCCCGTTCTCGACGGCTCGCGCAACACGTAGCCGACACCGCGGAGGGTGTGGATGAGGCGCGGCTCGGTGTTGTCCACCTTGCGGCGCAGCGCGGACACGTACGACTCGACGATGCCCGCGTCGCCGCGGAAGTCGTAGTTCCACACGTGGTCGAGGATCTGCGCCTTGGACACGACGCGGCCCGCGTTGGCCATGAAGTAGCGCAGCAGCTTGAACTCCGTCGGAGACAGCTGGATGGCCTTGCCGCCGCGCCACACCTCGTGGCTGTCCTCGTCCAGTTCGACGTCCGCGAACACCATCCGCGGCGGCGGCTCGGTCACGCCGCCGCGGAACCGCCGCAGGACGGCCCGGATGCGGGCGATGACCTCCTCCAGGCTGAACGGCTTGGTGACGTAGTCGTCGCCGCCGATCGTCAGCCCCTTGATGCGGTCCTGGACGGCGTCCCGCGCGGTGAGGAAGAGCACGGGGGTGTGGTCGCCGCCGGACCGCAGCCGCCGCGCGACGTCGAACCCGTCGATGTCGGGCAGCATCACGTCCAGGACGATGAGGTCGGGGCGGTGCCGCCGCGCCGCCTGCACCGCGTCCGCGCCGTTGGTGGCCGTGACCACGTCGAATCCGGTGAAGCGCAGGCTGCCGGCGAGGAGTTCCAGGATGTTGGGCTCGTCCTCGACGACGAGCAGCGTCGCTTCCGCCGCCTTGGTGCCGTTCACCGTACGTTCAACCACTGTGCACAGTCCCCCTCCACATCTTCGCAGAGGTTCCCATCTCAACCTGAATGTCCCCTGAATGCGGGCAGAGGATCGGTTGAGCGTCCGCGAGGGGGCGTCCTGGAAGGGGGCGTCCTACTCGCGGAGTGCGCGGATGGCCCGCATGGCCTCCTTGCGGGCCTCCCCGGACAGGACGTCGATGTAGACCTTCCCCTCCAGGTGGCCGCACTCGTGCTGGAGGCAGCGGGCGAAGTAGCCGGTGCCCTCGACGCGGACGGGCTTGCCCTTCATGTCCACGCCTTCGACGACGGCGTGCGAGTGGCGGGGGGTCTCGAAGCGCATTCCGGGGACCGACAGGCAGCCTTCCGACTCGACGAGGACGTCCCCGTCGGCGGCGACGAGCGTCGGGTTGACGACGTGGCCGATGTGCCGGCGTCCCTTGTCGTCCTCGCAGTCGTAGACGAAGATCCGCAGGCCCACGCCGATCTGGTTGCCGGCGAGCCCGGCGCCGTCCTCCTCGTACATGGTGACGAACATGTCGTCGATGAGGCGTTCCAGGGACTGGTCGAACGTCCGGACCGGATCGCACTCGGTGCGCAGGACCGGATCCCCGAGCAGCCTGACCGGACGTGCGGTTCCGCGGCGCGTGTGGGTCCTCTTGCTCACCCGGAAGATCCTATAGAACGCGTCAGGCGGTGCGTCCGGGCCGCTCGGGACCGGACGCACCGCCTGACGGCGCGCGAACGCCTTACAGCTCGATGGGGCCGCGGGGCTGCTGCGGGGGGATGGGGGCCGTGGCGGGACCGCCGGAGTCGTCGGCGGGACGCGCGGGCTTGGGCTGCTGCTGCGGCGGCGCGGGCTGCGCCGGGGCGTCGGCGGCGGGGGACGGCTCCGGCTTCTTGACCGGGGGCGCGGTCTGCGGCGGGCTCGCCGGGGCGGCGGGCGCGGCCGGGGCCGGGGTCGCCGGTGCGGGCTTGGCCGCGGCCGGCATCGGCTTCGGGCCGGTCGACGTCGAGGACGGAGCCGCGGACGGCGCCGCGGGCTTCGCCGCCGGGGCGGGCTGCGCGGGCGGCGCCTGCTTGGCCTGCGCGCGGGCCGGCGGGCTCTGCCGGACGGCGTCCTCGACCATCTTCTCCAGCGGGCCCGCCTCGTTCTCGGCGGTGAGCAGCCGGTGCAGGGTGTCGCTGATCTCGGTGAGCCGCTGCAGGGCCTGGGTGTGGTTCTTGGTGAGCGCCGTGAGCCGCTGCGTCGCGCCCTCGTTGATCACGCTGGCCCGGCGCTCGGACGCGGTGAGGGTGCGCTCGGCCTCCAGCCGCGCGCTGGTCACCGTCTGCTCGGCCTCCTGCTTGGCGGACGACAGGACGCTCTCCGACTCCTTCTTGGCCGCGGCCAGCATGGTGTCGGCCTTCTCCTGCGCCTGGCCGAGGTTCTTCTCGGCGTGCGACCGGGCGTCGTCGATGATGCGCTTGGACTCCTGCTCGGCGTCCTCGCGGATCTCGGTGCCCTTGGCCTCGGCCTCGGCGATCTTGTCCTGGGCCTCGTCCTCGGCGAGGTTGATGATCTGGCGGAGCCGGTCGCTCAGGTCGTCGCCGGTGGGCTTGCGGGCCTCCCGGACCTCGGCCATCTCGCGGCGGATCCGCTCGACCTCGTCCTGCGCGCGGGCGAGCCGCGCCTCGAGTTCGCGGTGCTTCTGCTGGGCGCGGGCGATGTAGTCGTCGACCTGGCGGCGGTTGTAGCCGCGCATGACGATCTCGAAGGACTCTTCTTGGAGGAGGTTCGGCAGGATTTCGGCTTCGTTGCTCATGATGCCTTGGGGGGTCGTTGGCGGGGATCACCCCGTCAGGGTCGGCCAGAATGCGATCCTCGCCCGCCGGTGAGCTGCCCACGGTGGGGAGACGTCGGAACCGACTCTTGTCCGGTCCACCCCATTCGCGCAACCGGAACACGCTTCTCGCTGCCGTTTCTTCATCTGGACGGTGGTGACAAAGCACCCGAACTCCGGCGAAAAGGTGCCAAGGGGCGGCGGCTACCATCGGCGCCATGAGCTACCTGGGAACGCTGGGCGAGGACACTCCGACGATCGATGCGACCGCGTGGGTCGCGCCCGGGGCGGTCGTCGTCGGGCGGGTGAGGCTGGGACGCGCGTCCAGCGTCTGGTACGGCTCGGTGCTGCGCGGCGACGACGAGGAGATCGTCGTCGGCGACGAGTGCAACATCCAGGACCTCAGCTGCCTGCACTCCGACCCCGGGCTGCCCGCCGTCCTGGAGGACCGCGTCAGCCTCGGCCACAAGGCGATGGTGCACGGCGCCCACATCGAGACGGGCTCGCTCATCGGGATCGGCGCCATCGTGCTGAACGGCGCCCGCGTCGGCTCCGGGACGCTCATCGCGGCGGGCGCCCTCGTCCCGCCCGGCAAGAAGATCCCCTCCGGGGTGCTGGTCGCCGGGACGCCCGGCAAGATCGTCCGGGAGCTGACCGACGACGACCGGGCGGTGCTGGAGTACACCCCCGATACGTACGTGAAGAAGGCCGAGCGGCACCGCACCGCGCGGTGGCGCTGACCCAGGGGCCGATTTGAGGCCCATCTGACCTGCGAGGACGCGGCTCCTCGGCCGGTGGGGGCCGCTCCGCCCGGTTTCTGCTGACTACGATGACCATCGTGGTGTGGGGACCGGGCTATGGCAGTGCTCCGCCGCCCAGCCCCCAAACGGGGCAGGATCCGTTCGCGGAGGCGGAGCGCGACACGAGGGCGATGGTGGCCGCCGCATGGTGGCCGTCGGCGCCTCCGCAGCAGCGCCATCACGCCATCGCCGGCCGCATGCTCGTCCTCCCGGACGGGACGTGGTGGCTGTTCGGGGCGTGGGCCCGCTGGTACCGGCTGCACCCGTCCGACGGACAGTGGTACCTCTGCCCGCCGCCCCGCATCCCCGCCGTCCGGATGGCCGCGCGGCCCGCGCAGCAGGGGCAGGCGCAGGTGCCCGCGCTGCCGCCGCACGTCATCCCCGCCGGGCCCGACTTCTCCTACGACCCGCCGTCCGGGCTGCCCTTCGTCGCGCACGGGTTCGCGACCGAGCTGACCTCCCGCGTCCGGTCGACCGTCGAGTCCGCCGCCACCCTGCCCGCCCCCGACTACCCGCACTGGTGGCGGGAGTTCACGAGCGAGACGCCGTCCACGGTCGCCGTCGCGTGGGGCGTGATGCTGTGGTGCTCGGCCGCGCCCGCCTTCGACTCGCGGCTGGACGCGCAGATGCTCGACCTCTGGAAGCCCTACCGCGCCCGGCCCCTCCCCGACGTCGACGGCCCGCGCTGGCTCACCCCGCCCGCCCTGGAGACCCTCGTCGCGCTGTACTCCGAGCGCCTGCGGGCCAGCCGGGTGGACGCGGCGGTCGTCGTCCTGCGGACGATGTGGGCCGTCGCCAGCGCGCTGCGCGACGACATCCGCTTCCAGGCCAGGGCCGACGCGCTGCTCGCCATCCTCGGCGCCACGCTCGCCAACCCGACCGTCGACTACGGGGCGCTGCCCTACGGCGACCAGGCGATCGTCCAGCAGTGGCTGACGCGGTGCCCGCCCAACCTGGTCCCCGCGCTGCGGAACGAGAGCTCGCCGGGCGACAACTTCCGGCACGCCTTCTACACGCTCAGCGAGCTGATCGCCGAGCTCTCGGGCGACCCCGCCGAACCGGCCTACATCGAGCCCCGGCTGGTCGCCGCCGCGTTGCTCGCCGCCGACCTGGACGTCGTCCGCAAGGACATGGTGGGCACCATCGTCCCCTGGCTCGACCCCCGAGATCCGCTACACCGTGCAGGCGGTGTCGGAGCAGAAGGGGCACCCGCTGCGCCGCCTGTGGCCGCAGGACATGCGCCTCCCGGAACCGCTGCGGTCCGCGGCCGGGTCCGGGCCGGGCGCCGAGTCGCTGCTCGCCGCGACGTACGAGGTCGACCTGGCGTGGTGCCGGCTCGGCGGCATGCCCGCCCGCCCGCGCGGCTTCCCCGTCCCGACCGCGGTCGTCGCCGGGATCATCGGCCGCAACCGGGCCCGCGCCACGGCCGCGGCCCCGACGTCCACGCCGCCGCCCAACCCCGCACCGCAGCCGTCCCCCGTTCAACATGCAGAGCCAGCCGGGCCTCGCGCCCGGCGCGGCACCCCAGGCGCAGGCGCCCGCCGGGCCGGACCGCCCGTTCGTCCAGCCGCCCGCCCAGCCCGGCCTGGAGAACGCGCCCGGACCGGCCGGGCAGCCCCCGGCGCCGCAGGCGGCGTTCGACTCCCCCGGGTTCGCGCCGCCGGACCCGATGATGGGCGGGGCCTCGCCCGCCGAGGAGGAGAAGGACGAGGGGAGCGCCGCGCCGCCCTACACCGAACTGGGCTTCCAGCGCGCCGCGCCGATGCAGAATCCGGCGCCCGCGCCGATGCAGAGCCCGGCGCCCGCGCCGATGCAGAGCCCGGCGCCCGCGCCGATGCAGGCCCCGCCGCCGGCGCCGCCCCAGCCCGCCGCGCCCGAGCCGGTGCAGGCGAGCCCCGCGCCCGCCGCCCAGCAGCAGGCCGGCGGCTTCTCCCCGCCCGAGGAGGAGAAGCAGGACGAGAACTTCGTGCCGCCGTACACGCAGCTGGGCTACCAGCCGGCGGGCTCCGCGCCCCCGTCCCCGCCGAACGTCCAGCCGCCGAGCCCCGTCCCGCCCCCGCCGGAGCCGCAGCAGCCGCAACCGCAGCAGCCGCAGCCGCAGGCGTTCGACCCGTACGCGACCCGGGTGGAGGACCAGGCGGGATCGCCGCAGGCCGGCGCGCCCGTCCCGCCCGTGCCGCCGCAACCCGGCCGGCCGCCCGGCACGCGCGTCCTCGGCCCCGGCGACCTCGAGGACGACCAGGCGCCCCCGCCGCAACCCGTCCCGGGAGCCGGTCCCGGGACGAAGGTCATGTCCAAGACGATGGTCGGCGACTTCGACTTCCTGGACGACACGCCGTCGCCCGAGCAGCCCGTCCACGAGATCCCGCCGCCGCGCGACCGCAGCACCCGCCGCGTCCTGGAGCGGTTCGGGTTCGGCTTCCTGTACGGCGAGCACGACGCCGCCGAGTTCCTCGGCGAGCTGCGCGCGCAGGCCGAGGAGTGGAACGCACCGGCGGGCGAGGAGATCGAGCGGACCCGGGTGGACGGCGCGCCCAGCTCGATCAAGTCCGGGGTCCCCGGGGTGCTGCTGGTCGGCGCCCCCCACTCCGGGCAGCGCCGGCTGTCCCGGATGATCGCGCTGACGCTGGCCAACGCCGGCCTCGGCGACGGGGCGATCCGCGCGCACGACGCCGAGGACGTCCGCAACGCGCCGCCGGAGCGGATCGGCCGGCTCCTCGGGCAGCCCGGCCCGGTGATCCTCTTCGAGCGGCTGGACGTGGCCATCTCCGGCGCGGCGGACCCGGCCGCGGTCGTCGGGGCGGTGCGCCGCGCCCGCCGCGACCCGGTGAACACGACGCCGGTGATCGCGACGTGCGAGCCGCGCGCCTACAAGCGCCTGCTCCAGGAGCACCCGAAGCTCGTGCAGGCGTTCCGCGTCCACCGGCTGCCCGACTTCGCCGACCTCGACAACCGGATGACGCTTTTGCACCTGCTGGCGGACGAGCGGCGCGTCACGATCGGGGCGGCGGCGCTGGAGGTCGCGCGCGCCGACCTGGAGCGGCTCCGCGGCCCGGGCGACCTGGTCAACGCCCGCCTGGTCGAGGCGTACCTGGACCAGGCCGCCCAGCGGAACATGGAGCGCGCGGGGGCGTCCCACGACCGGCTCGTGCTGACGCCGGACGACCTCGCGGGCGTGGCCGAGGGGATCGAGCCGGCGCTGCGCCCGCCCGGCGACATCGACGGCTACCTGCGGCAGCTCGACCAGCTCACCGGGCTGGACGAGGTCAAGGCGGCCGTGCTGGAACTGGCCGACGAGGCCGGCCTCGCGGCCGACCGGGCGCGGTACGGGGTGTCCGGCGGCGACGCGCGGCACCTGGTCTTCGTCGGGCCGCCGGGGACGGGCAAGACGACCGTGGCGGGCCTGGTCGGCGGCATCTACGCGGCGCTGGGGCTGCTGGAGTCGGGGCACGTGGTGGCGTGCCGTCCCGTCCATCTGGCGGGACGCGACCGCGTCGACACCGAGAACCGGGTCGCGGGCATGGTCGACCAGGCCCTCGGCGGCGTGCTGCTCATCCAGGAGGCGTACCGGCTCGACCGGTCCCCGGCCGTGGTGGCCGAGCTGCTGCGCCGCATGAACCAGGGGGCGTCCCGGTTCATCGTGGTCTGCACCAGCCCGGCGGCGGAGATGGAGGGCTTCCTCGCGGGCAACCCCGCCTTCCGCGCCGAGTTCGGCCGGGTCCTGGAGTTCACCCCGATGGGGGACCGCGAATTGGTCCAGCTGTTCCAGAGCTACGCCGAGCGCGACCTCTACATGCTGGACGAGGAACTGCGCGTCGAGTTGCTGAGCCGGTTCTCGCGGATGCGCGAGGACCAGCGGTTCGCCTACGCGCGCACGGTCAGGGCGCTGTTCGAGCAGACGGTCGCGCGGCAGGCGGCCCGGCTGGCCGGCGCCGACGTCAACGCGGCGACCGTGGCCCGCCTGACGGCCCGTGACCTGCCCGAATCGACGCTGGAGCAGATGCTCGGCGACTTCCGCCCGGGTGGCTGACCGGGCCCGTCCGGCCCGTCCGTCCCGGAATGAATAGGACATCTGCATCAGATGGGCATGACCCGGGAAGGCTACACAATCCGGGGTGCGTCCTTCCGGGGCCGCCGGGGAGCGGCGGCCGGGACGCCGGGGCGTCCCCCGGACGGACAGGGTCGGAGTGGCCCGCGAATGGCCCTCTTGGGTCATGTGCGCGCCGGGGTCGGACGCGTAGCCTCGACTCGGGTGTGGGGAACGAACGGAGGTGGACGCGGTGCGCCAGAATCTCGATCTGCGCGTCCACGACCGTGTTGCGCTGGACGAGATCGAACTCTATGCCGAGATGCTCAGTGCGGTGGCGGCGGCGGAACGGCCGCTGACCGTCGCGGAGATCGACATGGTGCTCGGAGTGCGGTCCGACGAAGCCGGTCGTCGTGAGCTGACGCCACAGGATTGATCACCGCCTGCCGGGGACGCCGATTGAGGGCGTCCCCGGTTCGTCTTTTCAGACACACCGAAGCCCCGGCTGGGGTTGTGCCGTAACCGGATGCTCTATGTAGCGGTAATGTAACGAATCTCACGCCTGATCAACATCGCCGCGCAGGTAGACCGCCCACCGGCCCCGCGCCCGAGGGCGTTCCGCCAGATAGGGGGGAGTCCGCGGGGTATGTACCTGGTGATCCAGGGCAATCATGTAGGTGAGAGGATGGCGGACACCAGCAGAAGCTGGGGCAAAGGTTCTTTTTACGGCTGGTAGCGCCTACGATCCTCTGCGGACTGTTCCGGCACATCAGGAGAACGACGTGCGCTTGCGTCTCACGCCGCGTGAGGACAGCTTCTACGACATGTTCGCCGACTCGGCGAACAACCTGGTCACCGGCGCCAGGCTGCTCGTGGAACTCATCAGCGACGGCTCCGACCGGGCCGCGATCGCCGAGAAGATGCGCGCCTGCGAGCATGCGGGCGACGAGTGCACTCACGCGATCATGCGGCGGCTCAACGAAACGTTCATCACCCCCTTCGACCGCGAGGACATCTACCGGCTGGCGTCCGACATCGACGACGTGATGGACGAGATGGAGGAGGCCGCCGACCTCGTCGCGCTCTACAAGATCGACGAGTTCCCCAAAGGCATCGTCAACATGGTGGAGGTGCTGGAGCGGGCCGCCGAGCTCACCGCGGAGGCCATGCCGAAGCTGCGCTCGATGAAGGAGCTCAACGAGTACTGGATCGAGATCAACCGGCTTGAGAACCAGGGCGACCAGGTCTACCGCAAGCTGCTGGCACAGCTGTTCAGCGGCGAGTACGACACCTTGACCGTGCTGAAGCTGAAGCAGGTCATCGACCGGCTGGAGGACGCCGCCGACGCGTTCGAGCACGTCGCCAACACGGTCGAGACCATCGCGGTCAAGGAATCATGAGCAAGGCCGAGGATTCCGGCGCGACCCTCACCCGCGAACCCTCGGCCGGCGCCGAGGAGACGCTGGGGGAGCAGGCCACCCGCCGGGTGACGGGGCGTGCGTGGATCCTGCTGCTGGCCGGCGTGCTGGTGGTCATGGTCGCGGGCGCGCTCGGCCTCCGCACCGACGCGCAGATGGCGGTGCTCGTCCTCGTCGTCGTCGTGGCCCTGGTGTTCGACTACACCAACGGGTTCCACGATGCGGCGAACGCGATCGCCACGGCGGTGTCCACCCGGGCGCTGACCCCGCGGGTCGCGCTCGGCATGGCCGCCGCCATGAACATGATCGGCGCCCTGCTCGGCGTCGGGGTGGCCAAGACCGTCAGCGAGGTCATCACCCCGCCGAGCGGCCTGCACGGCCTCACCGTGGTCGCCGCCGGCGTGCTCGGCGCGATCACCTGGAACCTGATCACCTGGTACTTCGGGCTGCCGTCGTCCTCCTCGCACGCCCTGATCGGCGGCGTCGTCGGCGCCGGGCTGGCCTCGCTGTCGTCGGTCAACTGGCAGAGCGTGATCGACAAGGTCGCCATCCCGATGGTGGTCTCGCCCGTGGTCGGGTTCTGCCTCGCCTACCTGACGATGGTGGCGATCCTGTGGATCTTCCGGCGCTCCAATCCGAGCCGGGTCGGCCGCCGCTTCCGGATCGCGCAGACGATGTCGGCGGCGTCCCTCGCGCTCGGCCACGGCCTCCAGGACGCCCAGAAGACGATGGGCATCATCGTCCTCGCGCTCGTCACGACCGGGCACGCGGACGGCAGCACGGTCCCCTGGTGGGTCGTCATCGTGTGCGCCGGGGCGCTGTCCGCGGGCACCTACGCGGGCGGCTGGCGCATCATGCGCACGCTGGGCCGCAAGGTCATCGAGGTCGATCCGCCGAAGGGCTTCGCCGCTGAAGCGACGGCCTCCGTGGTCCTCTACGCGACCGCGTTCATCTGGCACGCTCCAATCTCCACCACCCACACGATCACCTCGGCGATCATGGGGTCGGGCGCCACCAAGCGGCTCTCCGCGGTCCGCTGGGGCGTCGCCGGCAACATCCTCGTCGCCTGGGTGCTCACCATGCCGATGGCCGCGGCCGTGGCCGCCGTCGTCTACTGGCTCGTCCACCTCTTCGGGGCCTGAGCCTCTTCCGGGCCTGAGCGTGCCGACGGCCCGCCGCGTGGGGAGGGCGGCGGGCCGTCGCGGTGTCCTCCCGCCTACTGGCCGGAGATGCGGTCGAGGGGTGGGGGTGCGATGGTGCCCTGGGCCGCGAAGTAGGCGACGAAGGCGTCCAGGTCTATCTGGCCCAGGACCTGGTCCGTGCCTTCGGTGAAGACCGTGAAGCCGTCCCCGCCGCCGAGGAGGAAGTTGTTCGCCGCGACCTTGTAGGCGGCGGCCGGGTCGACGGGGGCGCCGCCGATGGTGATCGCGGAGACGCGGTCGCCGACCGGCTTCGAGCGGTCGATGGTGAAGTGCAGGTTCGCCGACGGCTGGAGGATCTTCTCGCCCGCGGACGTCCACTGCTGTTCGAGGAGGGCGTCGAGCTGGGCGCCGGTCAGCGACGTCACGCCCATCACGTTGCTGAAGGGCTGGACGGCGAACGCCTCGCCGTAGGTGACGACGCCGTCGCCCTCGGAGCCGCTCGCGGCGTAGGTGAGGTCGGTGCGGACGCCGCCGGGGTTCATCAGCGCGACCTGGGCGCCGAGGTCCTGGGTGCCGGCGAGCTGGGCGTCGGCGATGACGTCGCCGAGCGCGGTCTCGCCCGCCGCGGAGGGGGTGCGGGTCAGATCGGCGGTGATCTTGCCGATGGGCTTGTCGGCGATGACGGAGACCCGCTCCTTCCAGGTCTGGACGAACTTCTCCGTCGCCGGGTCCGGCGGGACGTCCCGCGTCACGACGTGGTTGTCGGCCTTCACCGAGGAGCGGACGATGTCGCCGGTCCGCCGGTTCACCTTGAGGTTCACCTCGGTGATCACGCGGCCGAAGGACGAGCCGGAGGAGAAGAGGCGGGGAGCGCCCTTGGGGTCCCTGACCGAGCAGACGTACTGCTGGTGCGTGTGGCCCGAGAGCACCATGTCGATCTCGGGGTCGGCCTCCTGGGCGATGCGGGAGCCGGCGCCCGGGACGATGCCGCACTCGTCCGGCCGCGCGTCCGGCTTGACCTGGTCTCCCTCGTGGACGAGCAGCACCATGGCGCGGACGTGGCGCTTCTTCAGCTCGCGGGCGGCCCGGTTCGCGGCCTGGACCTCGTCCTGGAACGTCAGGTCCTTGATGCCCTCGGCCGTGACGATGCTCGGGGTGGTCCTGGTGACGACGCCGATGAAGCCGACCCGGACGCCGTTGACGCGGCGGATCGTCCACGGCCTGATGGCGGGCCGGTCGTTCTTCTTGAGCAGGACGTTCGCGCCGAGGTAGTCGAACTTCGCGCCGCGCCACTTCCCGGCGGGCGAGCACCCGTCGGCGGGGTGGCAGCCGCCGTTCTGGATGCGCAGCAGCTCCCGGTAGCCCTCGTCGAACTCGTGGTTGCCGACCGCGGACGCGGTGACGCCGACGTCGCCGAGGAACTGGACGGACGGCTCGTCGTGGTAGGCGGCGGAGATCAGCGGTGAGGCGCCGATCAGGTCGCCCTGCGCGACCGTGAGGGTGTCGCGGTTCCGCAGCTGCTTGAGGTGGGTCGCGATGTAGGCGGCGCCACCGGCGAGGACGGTCTCCCCGTTCTCGTCGATGGCCCGGCCGGAGCTTCCGGACGGCGGTTCGAGGTTGCCGTGGAAGTCGTTGAGCGCGAGCAGGCGTACGGACGCGGTCGGTGCGGGATGCGCGGCGGCGGGTTGCGCGGCCACGCCCACGACCGTCAGCCCCGCCGCGGCGCAGGCCAGGAAGGTGCGTCGTCGAGTCATTCTGTGGACGGTAGATCCGTCCGGCATACGGTTCCCGGCGGCTCGATGACGTTTTTGTGACAACTTGATCAGGGGATATGTCGATCATCCTGTTCGTCCGGCCGCATAGGGTGGGCCCGTGGGTGAACTGCGGGCGCTGAGGGACGGTGAGGTCGCGCCGGCGCTGGCGCTGGCCGAGGCGGCGGAGAAGGCGGACGGCGTGGGGCCGCTGTCGGAGCACGCGCTGCTGGCGCTGCGCGGCGGGCGGTCGGGTCTGGCGATAGCCGAGGGCGGCGCGGTCGTGGCGTACGCGCATCTCGACCCGGCGACGGAGGAGGAGCCCGCGGCGGCCGAACTGGTCGTGCACCCTGATCATCGGCGCCGGGGCCACGGGCGGGCGCTCCTGCGCGCCCTGCTGGACGAGGCCGGCGGCCCGCTGCGGGTGTGGGCGCACGGCGACCTGCCGGCCGCCGCGGCGCTGGCGGAGTCGGAGGGGATGACGCGGGTCCGCGCGCTCTTCCAGATGCGGCGCCCGGCGTCCGATCCCCTGCCGGACGTGCGCGTCGCCGAGGGCGTCTCGATCCGCGCGTTCGAGCCGGGCCGGGACGAGCGGGCCTGGCTGGAGGTGAACGCCCGCGCGTTCGCCGACCATCCCGAGCAGGGCGCCTGGACGATGGACGACCTCCGCGAGCGGGAGGGCGAGGGCTGGTTCGACCCGGCGGGCTTCTTCCTCGCCGAGCGGGGCGGCCGGCTCGCCGGGTTCCACTGGACGAAGGTGCACCCGGGCGGGATCGGCGAGGTCTACGTCGTGGGCGTCGACCCGGACGCGCAGGGCCTCGGCCTCGGCCGCGCGCTGACCCTCGCGGGCCTGCACCATCTGCGCGACGCGGGGCTGGATCAGATCATGCTCTACGTGGACGAGTCGAACGTCGCGGCCGTCCGGCTGTACGAGTCGCTCGGGTTCACCCGCTACGCCGTCGACGTCATGTACGGGACCGGCCCCGCCTGATCGGCGGCACTTCCCTTACCTCTGGGGAGCCAAACCGTGATGGGTGTTCCTCGACCTGGATTTTGGACGTCTGAGCTGCGCTGTTAACCCGGCGTCCATGGCAAATCGGGACATTCTTCCCAACCGTGCACGATGGCGTTCATCCGCCGTTCACCTGGATCGGGGCGGCTGGTCACCTCGCCTGCCTAGCGTCGCTGTCGACGGCGAACCCGCCGTCCGGCCCACGGCCGGGGCGGCTCGGGGGACCCGCCCGACCAGACTCAGAGGAGACCCTCCGGTGAAGAACGGTTCCCGACTCGCCGCCCTCGGCGGCGTGGTCGTCGCGGGGGCGCTGGCCCTCTCCGCCTGTGGGAGCGACAACAACACGACGGCGAGTTCGAGCGGCGCGCCGGCCGGTGACATCGACTGCGCCAAGGCCAGCGTCAACGCGGCCGGGTCGAGCGCGCAGAAGAACGCGATCGAGGAGTGGACGAAGCTCTACGCGTCCAAGTGCGCGGGCGCCAACCTGAACTACAACCCGAGCGGCTCGGGCGCCGGCATCCAGGCGTTCACGAGCGGGCAGGTGGCGTTCGCCGGCTCGGACTCGGCGCTCAAGCCCGAGGAGGCGACCGCCGCGCAGAAGCGCTGCCAGGGGAGCAGCGCGCTGAACCTGCCGATGGTCGTCGGCCCCGTGGCCGTCGTCTACAACCTGCAGGGCGTGGACGGCCTGAAGCTGTCGCCCGAGACGATCGCGAGCATCTTCTCCGGCAAGATCAAGAACTGGAACGATCCGGCGATCGCCAAGGAGAACCAGGGCGCCGAACTGCCGGGCGACCCGATCAAGCCGGTCTACCGCTCGGACGAATCCGGCACCACCGACAACTTCACGGACTACCTGAACACCACCGCGCCGAAGATCTGGACGTGGGAGAAGGCCAAGAAGTGGCCGAACTCCACCGGCCAGGGCGCGCCCAAGTCCGACGGCGTCACCAGCCAGGTGAAGAGCACCGCGGGGGCCATCTCCTACGTGGAGATGTCGTACGCGACGAACAACAAGCTGCAGACCGCCCAGGTGAAGAACGGCGCCGGCGAGTTCACCGCGCTGTCCCCGGACAGCGCGTCCAAGGCCGTCGCCGGGGCGAAGGTCGTCGGCACCGGCAACGACGTCGCCCTGGAGATCGACTACGCGACCAAGGAACCGGGCGCCTACCCGATCGTCCTGGTCACCTACGAGATCGCGTGCGAGAAGGGGCTGCCGGCCGAGCAGGCCGGGTTCGTCAAGTCCTTCCTCACCTACACCTCCAGCGCGGACGGCCAGAAGGTGCTGACCGACCACGGCTACGCGCCGCTGCCGCAGAGCGTGCTGACCAAGGTCCAGGCATCCGTGAAGGCCCTGTCCTGACAGCGGACGACGGGACCAGCAGCCCCGCCGCCGAGCACCTCGGCGGCGGGGCCGCTCCGGGTTCCGCCGACATGATCGAAGGGGGACGTCCCGTGACGAGCGAGACCGGCGTCGAGACGGCCGCCGGCGTCGAACAGCGCGCCGGCGGGGTGCGGATGGGCACCGGCCGGGCCGGTGACCGGATCTTCGCCGCGGCGGCCCGCGGCTCCGGCATCACCGTGCTGCTGATCATGGCCGCGATCGCGGTCTTCCTCGTCTGGAAGGCCATCCCGGCGCTCCAGGACAACGAGGCGAACTTCCTGACCGCCGAGGAGTGGAACCCGAACGCGACGCCGCCGGAGTTCGGCATCGCGCAGCTCGCCTTCGGCACGATCGTGTCGTCGCTGCTGGCGATGCTCATCGCGACGCCGGTGGCGGTCGGCATCGCGCTGTTCATCTCCTTCTACTCGCCCCGGCGGCTCGCCTCCGGGCTCGGCTACATCGTCGACCTCCTCGCGGCGGTGCCCAGCATCGTCTACGGGCTCTGGGGGCTCGCCTTCCTGTCCCAGCACATGGAGGGCATCAGCGGGTTCCTCAACGGCGCGCTCGGCTGGATCCCGCTGTTCGGCGGCGACTCGCCCGGCAAGAACTCCATCTTCACCGCCTCCGTGGTGCTCGCCATCATGATCCTGCCGATCATCTCGTCGATCTCCCGCGAGGTGTTCCTGCAGGTCCCGCGGGCCAACGTGGAGGCCGCGCTCGCGATCGGCGCCACCCGCTGGGAGATGATCCGGATGGCCGTGCTGCCCTACGGCCGCTCCGGCATGATCGGCGGCGCGATGCTCGGCCTCGGCCGCGCGATGGGCGAGACGATCGCGGTCGCGATGGTGCTGACCTACGTGCCCGGCATCAACATCCACCTGCTGGAGGACGGCGGCGCCACGTTCGCCTCCAACATCGCCAACAGCTTCGCCGAGGCGTCCACCACCGGGCGCGGCGCGCTGATCGCCTCCGGCCTCGTGCTGTTCGTCATCACCCTGCTCGTCAACATGGCCGCCCGCGCGGTCGTCGCGCGCCGGAAGGAGTTCGTGTGACCACCGTCTCCACGCGCCCGTCCGCGCCGGACACCTCGCTCACCTCGGTGTCGGCCGGGCGCAGGTTCAAGGACCGGGCCGTCCAGGGGCTCGTCTACCTGGCGTTCGCGCTGGCGCTCGTACCGCTGGTGTCGGTGCTGTGGACGGTCGTCGTGAACGGCGCCAAGCGGCTCGACCTGACGTTCTTCCAGTTCTCGATGAACGCCGTCAGCGGCAGCGACCCGGGCGGCGGCGCCTACCACGCGATCATCGGCACCCTGGAGCAGGTCGCGATCACCAGCCTGATCGCCGTCCCGATCGCCGTGCTCACCGCGATCTACCTGGTGGAGTACGCCGGAAACGGCCGGCTCGGCAGGATCATCAGCTTCACCGTGGACGTCATGACCGGCATCCCGTCCATCGTCGCCGGCCTGTTCGTGCTGGCGCTGTGGCTGCTGACGTTCGGGTTCGACTTCTCCGGGCTCGCCGGGTCGCTCGCGCTGACCATCCTGATGATCCCGACCGTGGTGCGGGCCACGGAGGAGATGCTGAAGCTCGTCCCGAACGACCTGCGCGAGGCGTCCTACGCGCTGGGCGTGCCGCGCTGGCGGACGGTCTGCTTCGTCGTCCTGCCGACCGCGATGACCGGGATCGTCACCGGCGTGATGCTGGCCGTCGCGCGCGTGATGGGGGAGACCGCGCCGCTGCTGCTGACGATCTTCTTCACCAAGGCGATCAACAACGACCCGCTCAACGGCCCGCAGGCGTCGCTGCCGACCTTCATCTGGGAGCAGGCCGCCGACCCCAACCAGAACTCGATCGACCGGGCCTGGACGGGGGCGCTCGTGCTGATCGGGATCATCATGCTGCTCAACCTCGTCGCCCGGTTCGTCGCACGCCGCAAGGCCCCCGCGGGCCGCTGACACAGAGGAGAGGAAATGGCCAAGCGGATCGAGGTCTCCGGGCTTCACGCCTACTACGGCGGCGTCCACGCCATCGAGGACATCTCGATGTCGATCGAGCCGCGCTCGGTGACGGCGTTCATCGGGCCGTCGGGATGCGGCAAGTCCACCTTCCTGCGCACCCTCAACCGGATGCACGAGGTCATCCCGGGCGCCCGCGTCGAGGGCAAGGTCATGCTGGACGACGACGACCTGTACGACTCGTCCGTCGACCCGGTGGCGGTGCGCCGCGTCGTCGGCATGGTCTTCCAGCGGCCCAACCCGTTCCCCACCATGTCGATCTACGACAACGTGGCGGCGGGCCTGAAGCTGAACGGGGTGCGCCGCAAGGGCCGGCTGGACGAGGTCGTCGAGGAGTCGCTGCGCGGCGCCAACCTCTGGACCGAGGTCAAGGACCGGCTCGGCAAGCCCGGCGCGGGCCTGTCCGGCGGCCAGCAGCAGCGGCTCTGCATCGCCCGCGCGATCGCCGTCCGGCCGCAGGTCCTGCTGATGGACGAGCCCTGCTCGGCGCTCGACCCCATCTCCACGCTCGCGATCGAGGACCTGATCGAGAAGCTGAAGACGCAGTACACGATCGTCATCGTCACGCACAACATGCAGCAGGCCGCGCGGGTCAGCGACCGCACCGCGTTCTTCAACATCGCCGGGACGGGCAAGCCGGGCAAGCTCATCGAGATCGACGAGACCAGCAAGATCTTCGCGAACCCGGAGCAGAAGGCGACCGAGGACTACATCACGGGCCGCTTCGGCTGAGGCGGGCGTCAGGCGCGTGCGGGGGTCCTGTCCTCGGCTTCGCCGGGACGGTGGTCGGGCACGAACCGGTAGCCCACGTTGCGCACGGTGCCGATCAGCGACTCGTACTCGGCGCCGAGCTTGGCGCGCAGCCGCCGGACGTGCACGTCGACGGTCCGCGTGCCGCCGAAGTAGTCGTAGCCCCAGACCTCCTGGAGGAGCTGGGCGCGGGTGAAGACCCGGCCCGGATGCTGGGCCAGGTACTTCAGCAGCTCGAACTCCTTGAAGGTCAGGTCGAGGACCCGGCCCCGGAGCCGGGCGGTGTAGGTCGCCTCGTCGATGGTGAGGTCGCCGCTGCGGATCTCGCCGGGCACCTCGTCGGCGTCGGTGACGGCCGCGGCGCGCCCGACGGCGAGCCGGAGCCGCGCCTCGACCTCGGCGGGGCCGGCGCCCTGCAGCAGCACGTCGTCCAGGCCCCACTCCGGGCTCAGCGCGGCGAGCCCGCCCTCGGTGACGATGCCGAGCAGCGGGCAGTCGAGCCCGGTGGTGCGCAGCAGCCGGCACAGGCTCTTGGCCTGCACCAGGTCGCGGCGCGCGTCGACCAGCACGATGTCGGCGGGCGGCGCGTCGATGAGCGCGGACGCCTCGGCGGGCGCGACGCGCACGGAGTGCAGCAGGAGCCCGAGCGCGGGCAGGACCTCGTCCGAGGGCTCCAGCGCGTTGGTCAGCAAGAGCAAGCTGCTCAAGTGCCCGCCTCCCGTCCGAAAAAGACGTAGGACCCAGGCGGCTCACCCTCCAGCCCCGGCAACGGCCGGCGACTCGAGAACGAGGCGACCATGAAGGGCATTTAGATGAACTCCATGGCCTCGTCGCCCGGATCCCTCCCCAAGAGCATAACCGAGCCGCCCCGAACGGCAATGAGCGCCCGCCCACACACACCCCGGAGGTCGCTCCCTGGGAGACTGAAGCCATGGCTAAGGGCACGTTGCGGTTTTGGGCGGCCGCTAAGGCGGCCGCGGGGACGCATGAGGAGCCGTACGACGCGGTGACGCTGGCGGAGGCGGTGGCCGCGGCCGGGGACGGGCGCGGCGGGGAGTTCGCGCGGGTCGTCGGGCGGAGCTCGTTCCTCATCGACGGGCAGCCGGTGGGGACCCGTCCGCACGAGTCGGTGATGCTGCCGGAAGGCGGTGTGGTGGAGGTGCTGCCGCCGTTCGCGGGCGGCTGATCCCACCGGCAGGGTGATTTCTCCCGGTCGCACGGTCATTCCCCGGTGCGACGCCTTCCGGGTCGTTCGCCCATTATCGTGTGGCGATCGCATGCCGGAGCCCGAAGGAGAGACATGCGGAAGGTACTGCTGGTACTGCTGATCCTCGTGGCTGTGGCGCTGGTCGCCGCGGACCGGATCGGGGTCCGGGTCGCGCAGGACAAGATCGGTGAGCAGGTGGCCGCGCAGAACAACCTGCGGCAGCAGCCGGAGGTCACGATCCACGGCATCCCGTTCCTGACCCAGGCGGTCGGGGGCGAGTACGAGCGCATCGAGGTGGCCGTCGGCGACCTGACGGAGCAGGGCGTGACCGTCACCGGCGTCAAGGTCGACCTGCGGGGCGTGGAGGCGCCGCTGTCGGAGGTCACCAAGGGCAGCGCGGCGAACGTGACCGCGCGCACCGCGACCGCCTCCGCCGTCATCCCCTACGACATGATCCAGAAGGAGGCGCCGAAGGAGGTCAAGCGGATCGGGCCGAAGGGCGACGACCTGTCGGTCGACATGACCGGCGCCGTGCTCGGCGTCCCCGTGAACGGCACCGCGGTGGTGGAGGTCAAGCCGACCGCGAAGGGCATCGCGATCACGCCCGTGTCGGTGGGGTCGAACGGCGCCGCGCAGATCCCGCTGGCCCTCGTGAAGCGGCAGCTCACCTGGACCGTGCCGGTCGCCGACCTGCCCGTCGGGTCGCGGATCAGCGAGATCCAGCCGACCGAGGAGGGGCTGCGCGTCTCCGCGACCGCCCAGAACGTCCGGCTGAACGATCTGCGGGCGGAACAGAAATGACCCGTGTCCGGTGAACCGGGCCGCGAGGACGTACGTGTCAGTGGTGTGGGACCGACGGCGGATGAGGGGTTGCTTCGCGCCCTGTACAGCGAGCACGGGGGTCCCCTCCTCGGCTACGTCCTGCGGCTGACCGGCGGGGACCGGACCCAGGCCGAGGACGTCGTCCAGGAGACGCTGCTGCGCGCCTGGCGGCATCCGGAGGCGCTGGCGGGGCGCCCCGCGCGGCCGTGGCTGTTCACGGTCGCGCGGAACCTCGTCGTGGACGCCCATCGCGCCCGGCGCGCCCGGCCGCCGGAGACGGGCATCGACGAGCAGCTCATGATGACCGCGGCGGGCTCGGACGACATCGACCGGGCGCTGGAGTCCTGGACGGTCGCCGAGGCGCTCGCGGGGCTGAGCCCGTCGCACCGGGCGGTGCTGGTGGAGACCTACTACAAGGGCCGGTCGGTGGCGGAGGCGTCCAAGGCGCTCGGGATCCCGCCCGGCACGGTCAAGTCCCGCACCTATTACGCATTGCGGGCGCTCAAACTCGCATTGGAGGAGCGGGGGTTGGCGCCATGAACGACTGCGCGGACGTGCGCACCGCGCTCGGTGTGTACATGCTCGGCGCGCTCGACCCCGGGGAGCGGAGCCAGGTGGAGGCCCATCTGGAGGGCTGCCCCGCCTGCCGGGACGAGCTCGCCGGGATGGCCGGCCTGCCCGCGCTGCTCGGGCGGGTCGACGAGGCGCAGCTGGAGCAGATCGCCGGGCCGCCGCCCGAGCTGCTGGACGGGCTGCTGGCCAGGGCCGCCGAACGGCGGAGGGGATGGCTCGGCCCGCTGGGGCGCATGGCCGGCGGGCGCGCGCGGTGGGTCCCGCTCGCCGCGGCCGCGTGCCTGGTACTGGTCGTCGGGGTGCTGGCCGGCGCGCTGCTGTTCCCGTCCCGGGACGGCGGCACCGTCGCCGCGCCGCCGTCCGCCACGCCGACCGGGTCGGCGGTGCAGGGCGAGCGCATCAACGCGGCGGACCCGAAGACCAACATCAAGGGGTACGTGCTGCTGCACCGCAAGGCGTGGGGGACGGAGGTGGAGCTGCACCTCGCCGGGGTCCCCAAGGGCTCGCACTGCCGGCTGCTGGTGATCGCGCGGGACGGCCGCCGGGACGCGCTCGGCAGCTGGTACGTCCCGTACGACGAGGGCTACGGTGAGTACCGCGGGTCCACGATGTTCCCGCGCGGCCAGCTGTTCTCGTTCGAGGTCGTCGGCCTGGACGGGCAGCCGCTGCTCACGATCCCCACCTGAGGGGACGGCCCGGGGAAGAAGTCCCCGCTTCCGGGAGTTGTCCATGCCGATGACCGGACTATGGATCGCGGTGGCGGTCCTCATCGCGGCCACGGTGTTCGGCCTCGTGCGGCGGCACCGTGACGGGGTGCTGCGCGCCCGCGGGGAGAAGGGCGGCGAGGTGACCGAGACCATCGGGCCGGACGACGTGGGCGCCGAGCTCGGCGAGAAGGCGACCCTGCTGCAGTTCTCCAGCGCGTTCTGCGCGCCGTGCCGCGCCACCCGCCGCGTCCTCGGCGAGGTGAGCGGGATGGTCGACGGCGTGGCGCACGTCGAGCTCGACGCGGAGGCGCATCTCGATCTCGTCCGGAGGCTGAACGTCGTCCGGACGCCGACCGTCCTCGTCCTGGACGCCGCCGGGCGTGTCGTCCGCCGCGCCACGGGAGCGCCCCGCAAACCCGACGTCATCGCGGCATTGGGCGAGGTCATTCCGTGAGCCGTATCGGGATGACCTGGGATAAGACGAATATCACTGTCTCGCAAGGCGAGACGGAAGTGACAGCGCGTGGATTGCCGCTTAACATCGAGTCCGTGCGTTACTGGACAGAGCAGATGCTCACGAAGCGCCGCGCGGTCGACTTCTGCCGCGTGGCCGCCTCGCTCTGTCGCATGGTCTGAGGCATCGAGCCCGTCCGCCCCCGAGCACCTTTCCGCTTCTCAGCTCGTACGCACGCTTCCACTCCGCCAGGAGCACCCCGATGCAGGTTGATCCGCGTGGGCCGCGCTTCGGCGCATACGTCACCACCGTCGTCCTCATCGCGGTGCTGGTGAGCGGAAGCTGGGCACTGCTCGCCGCCCAGGCCGTCGTGTTCGCGCTCGCGACCTTCCTCGGCCTCCGGTACGCCCCGTACGGACTGGTGTTCACAGTGCTGATCCGTCCCCGGCTCGCTCCGCCCAGGGAACTGGAGGACGCGGCCCCGCCCCGCTTCGCGCAGGGTGTCGGCCTCGCCTTCGCCCTGGTGGGAACGGCCGGGTACGCGACGGGGATCACCTGGCTCGGCATCGGTGCCACCGCCCTCGCGCTGGCGGCGGCGTTCCTGAACGCGGTGTTCGGGTTCTGCCTCGGCTGCGAGATGTATCTGCTCCTCCGACGTACAACCGCGAAATTCCGCTCCGAGAGGGAGGTTCCCGCATGAGCCGCTCAGACGTCCTGGTGGACACCGACTGGGTCGAGGCACACCTGGACGACCCCGGTCTGGTGCTCGTCGAGGTCGACGAGGACGTGTCCGCCTACGACAAGGGCCACATCCGCGGCGCCGTGAAGATCGACTGGAAGACCGAGCTGCAGGACCCGGTCCGCCGCGACTTCGTCGACAAGACCGGGTTCGAGCAGCTGCTGTCCTCCAAGGGCATCGCCAACGACGACCTGGTGATCCTCTACGGCGGCAACAACAACTGGTTCGCCGCGTACGCGTACTGGTACTTCAAGCTGTACGGCCACGGCAAGGTGAAGCTGCTGGACGGCGGCCGCAAGAAGTGGGAGCTGGACTCCCGCGAGCTGGTCACCGACGTCCCGTCCCGTCCCGCGACCGACTACAAGGCCAAGGAGCAGGACCTGTCGATCCGCGCCTTCCGCGACGAGGTCGTGGACGCGATCGGCAAGCAGAACCTGATCGACGTCCGGTCGCCGGACGAGTTCAGCGGCAAGCTGCTCGCCCCGGCGCACCTGCCGCAGGAGCAGTCGCAGCGGGCCGGCCACGTGCCGACCGCGGCCAACATCCCGTGGTCGAAGGCGGCCAACGACGACGGCACGTTCAAGTCCGACGAGGAGCTCCGGGAGCTGTACACCGAGGCCGGCGTCGACCTGAACAAGGACACCATCGCCTACTGCCGCATCGGCGAGCGCTCCTCGCACACGTGGTTCGCCCTGCGCGAGCTGCTGGGCCTGGAGAACGTGAAGAACTACGACGGTTCCTGGACCGAGTACGGCTCGCTCGTCGGCGTGCCGATCGAGCTCGGCGCCGCCAAGTAAGCGACGAGTTCCCGTCACGATCCGTCACACGGAGATGGAGGAGCAATGACCCAGGGCTGCGCAGCGCCCGAGCAGACGGCGCACCTGCCTGCGACCGTCGACCTCACCAACGAGGCCGTCATCCAGGGGACCGTCACGCGTGACGGCACCCCCGTGTCCAGCGCCTACGCCCGCCTGCTCGACTCGTCCGGCGAGTTCACCGCCGAGGTGGTCACGGGCGAGGAGGGCGTGTTCCGGTTCTTCGCCGTCGACGGCGACTGGACCGTGCGCGTCCTGGCGGCGGGCGGCGTGAGCGTCGACAACACCGTCACCGCGAAGACCGGCGAGGTCGCCGGTCTCCAGGTCGCGATCTGACCGACGCCTCCGCGTCGCGAACCCCGCCGTCCCGCCCCACCTGGGACGGCGGGGTTCGTTACGATCGGCGCGATGTCCGGATTGCCCGCTCGCTCGCCGTTGATCCTGCCGTGGGCCACGCTGAAGCTCGCGGGACGCTTCGTCCTGCCGCTCGCCCTGTGGTTCACCGTGGGGGAGCTGCTGCGCTACGGGGCGATGTACGCGGGCTACCGGCTCGGCACGATGAAGGGCGTCGCGGCGACCCTCGCGCCGATCGTCACCGTCGGCCTGCTCGTGGTGATCACCCTGGCGGTGACGGTGCTGATGGTGCACTGCGTCCGCGAGGGCCTGGACGTGGTGCACGCCCGGGACGCCGGCGGCGGCCTGACGCCGTGGGCGGTCGGGAACGAGGAGTCGGTGATCGGCGCGATCGGCCGCGCCGCGCTCCCGTTCGTGATCTTCTACCTGGCGTGGGGGAGGCACGGCGAGGACGCCCGCGAGTTCGCCGGCCAGGCCGCGAGCCGCGGGTTCGCCGAGGGCGGCATCGAAGGGCAGATCCAGGGTGCCGGGCTGCTGCTGTCGATGGAGAAGCACCTCGGCCTGGCGATCGGCCTCACCGCGGGCCTGTTCGTGCTGAAGGTGCTCGCCGAGTGGCGGCTGGAGCCGCGGCTGCCCCGCGCGGTCGGCGCGCTCGTCGCCTTCCTTGAGATCAACTTCGCGCTGTTCGGCATCTTCACGATCGACCACCTGCGCGGGAAGGGCGTCGACTGGTTCACCGGGCGGCAGGTGTGGGCGTGGGTGAACGACGCCGCCGGGCCGGCGCTCGGGCTGTGGCCGCCGTTCAAGGACGCGGTGCTCGGCGCACTGATCCTGCTGGTGATCGCCGGGGTGGTCCTCGGGCTGGACGCGGGCGACGAGCGGGTCGTGCTGGGCGGGAGCCGGGCGGCGCGGCGGCTGGCCGCCGCCGGCGGGGTCGACCGGGCGGGCAGCCCGCGGGAGCTGCTCACCCGCGGGTTCCGCGAGATGTGGCTGCCGGCCTGGTACGGGCTGCGGCTCGTCCGCCGGTCCGGGCTGATGCCGTTCGCCGTGTTCTGCCTGCTGTTCACCGGCCTGCACGTGGCGGAGGGCGCGTCGCGCCGGCAGGTGTACGAGCTCATCGGCCCGCACGAGGTGACGTGGTGGATCCAGGCGCTCCCGTTCGTCGGGTACGGGACGGGCCTGGTGTTCGAGGTCCTGCGGATCTGCCTGCTCGCGGCGGCGTTCAACCTGGTGATGGCGCGGGTCAGCGCGAGAACCGCAGCGAAACCTGCGGCTCCCCCGGCTTCCGGGACGTCTTCGGTGCCCGGATCTCCAGTTCGAGCGAGTCCGCCATGGAGCGGGGCACGGTCCCCTTGACGGTGACGCCCATGGCGACGCCCGCTCTGGGTTCGCCCGTCCGCTGCCCGAGCGCGGACCATTCGCGGCCTCGGCCGTCCAGGAGCCGGTAGACGAGCCCGTAGGAACCGACCGCCTTCGCGCTGGCGGCGTCCCCCGGGCGGACGGCGAGCTGGACCCGCAGTTCGGTCACGTCGCCGGTCTTCTGGAGGGGTTCGGCCTTCTGCCGTCCGTAGATCCTCCACTTCGCGCCCGCCAGTTCACCGATCTGGCCTTCCGGGACGGTGGTGACCTTCTCGGGCGGCTTCAGGTTCTTCCGGACGCTGTTGGCCTCGTCCGCCCACTGCACGGCGAGCAGCGTCGCCACGGCGCACACGAGCGCGATCGCCTCGGCCACGCGCCTGTCCTTGGGACGGATCCGGGAGCGTTCGGGGGCGTCGGGGAGGGGGATCCCGTCGGGACGGGTCTCGGAGGCCGTCACGGGTCCTTCTCGATCTCGTACCGCTCGGCGGCGCCGCGGATCAGTTCGGCCGCCCGGCTTCCGGAGAGGCCCAGGTCGATGTCGGCGGCGGCCGACAGTTGCGGGAGCAGCCCGCCGGTGCCGACGACGAGGTGCGCCCCTTCGAGCCGTTCCTTGGGCAGCTCGAACAGGAACGCGGTGGGCGTCCAGATCAGCGGCTGGAAGGTCGGCTGCGCGTCGGCGGAGGCCGTCCCGGTGCGCGGGTCCTCCTTGAAGGTGTAGCCGCCGGGCGTCTCCAGCGTCGCGGCCCTGAGCTGGATCGGCTCCTCCCGGCTCATCGCCCGGAGCCGCACGACGAGGTAGACGCCGTCGGTGCCGACGGGCGGCGGGTCGCCCAGGCTGAGGCTCGGCGCCAGCGACCGCGCGACGTCCACCCGGTCGACCCGGAGGCTGAAGGACCGGGTGGTGATCTCCTCGCCGACCGTGCCGCCGGTCCGGATGGGGTCCAGCTCTGCCGCCTCGACCTTGGGGCGGAGGGTGTGCAGCCACATCGCGCCGGCGAGCAGCAGCGTCCCGCCGATGCCGGCGCCGGCCCGCAGCAGGATCTCGCGCGCGTTCACCGCGGGCTCACCGGGAGCGTGAGGCGGCCGGCGAGGTCGTCGCCCTCGGTCATGATCAGCCACTTGTAGCTGACGTCGGTGAACCCGTGCTCGTACTCCCACTTCTTCAGGCCGACGGTCAGCTTCGTCGGCGCGTCCGCCGGGCCCATCTTCCACATGGCGGACGCCTCCACGGGCAGTCCCGGCTGCGTCGTGTCGGTCTTGGCGCCGGCGGCGACGCCCTCCACCTGTTCCGGCTTGACCCACTTCCCGGCCCTGGTCAGCGCGACCACGCCGTTGCCCAGGCCGCCGATGCCCAGCGAGGCCGTCTCCTTGCCGTTGTTGAGCACCCGCATCCGGACGATGAGGAACCGCTCCCTGGCGCTGCCGAACCCCGCGTCCACGACGCCGATCCGGGCGTCGTGGACGGTGACGGTGAACAGCCCGAGGTCGAGCGGCTCGCCCGGCCGCTTCGCCGGCTGCTTCGGCGTCTCCTTGAAACCCCCCACCAGCCAGAGCGCCGGCACCAGGACGGCGAGCACGCCGAGGACCGCCACGGGCACGAGCCACCGCCGCGACCGCGGAGGCTGCCGATGTTCTGCCGGTGGAGGGGGAACCGGCGCGTGGGGGTGCACCTGCCAGATGGTAATACGCCGGGTATGTCCGGGCTGGACGTGATACCCGCTCCCGAGATCCCTTAGAGTCGTGGGGTTCGCACACGTCAGGAGAGACGAGGTATGCGCGGAGGGCGAATCGCGGCGGGCACCGCAAGCCTGGCCCTGACGTCCGGTCTGGCCTTCGCCCCGGCGGCGGCCGCGGCCCCGGCGGCCCCGGCGGACCGTCCACGGGCGGCGCCCACGCCGACCAAGAAGCCGGCGAAACCGAAGAAGACCCAGCAGCGGGCCCCGGCGCCCAAGTGCAACAAGCAGATCGGGCAGCCCGCGTCGGCGATCACCGTCGAGCCGTGGGCGCAGCGGCGGCTGGACTTCGAGCAGGCGTGGCCGATCACCCGCGGCGGGGGCGTGACCGTCGCCGTCGTCGACAGCGGCATCAACGCGGCCCACCCGCAGCTCAAGGGCAAGGTCGCCGCGAGCTTCGACGCGTCCGGGACGACGACCGACGACTGCCTCGGGCACGGCACCGAGGTCGCCGGCATCATCGCCGCCACCGACATGCGCAACCGCGACGTCCCGTTCGTGGGCGTCGCCCCGCAGGTCAAGCTGCTGAACGCCAAGTTCGCCAGCGGGGAGAGCACCCAGGACAACACGCTCCTGCCGAAGGCCATCACCTGGGCCGCCGAGCACGGCGCGAAGGTGATCAACGTGTCGTCGGCCGCCCCGGACACGCCCGCGCTGCGCGCCGCCGTCCAGGCCGCGCAGCGGCGCGACGTGCTGATCGTCGCCGCCGCCGGCAACGTCGCGCAGGACCAGCGCGGCAAGGAGAGCGCCGCCTACCCGGCCAGCTACAAGGGCGTCCTGTCCGTCGCCGCGGTGGACGAGGCGGGCACCATCACCGGGTTCTCCAACATCAAGACCCGCATCGACGTGTCGGCGCCGGGCCAGAACGTCATCTCCACGCTCGGCAACGGCTACGCCGGCGGCCTGCAGGGCACCAGTTTCGGCGCCCCCTACGCCACCGGGGTCGCGGCGCTCGTCCGCGCCAAGCACCCCGACCTGAACTACCAGCAGGTCATCAACCGGATCCTCATCACCGCGGAGGGCGGCAACGGGCAGGGCAGCGGGCACGGCATGATCAGCCCGCTGCAGGCGGTGTCCGGCCTCGTCGACCCGAACGCCCGGCCGGGCGCGGCCGACGCCCGCCCGCTGAGCGGCGCCGTCCCGATCGCCAAGCCCGAGCCCGTCGACCACCGCGCCCGCACCATCGGCCTCGTCGTGGCGGGCGGCGCCCTCGCCGCCGCCCTGCTCGTCGCGCTCGGCGGGGCGGTCATCCCGCTCGGCCGCAGACGCGGCTGGAGGCCGGGCCGCGCCGTCCTGCCCGCCGAGGAACGCGACTGAGAAACGCGGAAGCCCCGGGCCGCGACCGGCCCGGGGCTTCCGCGTGCGCCGCCTACAGTTGCTGGCCGTAGAAGGCCGTCTGGATGAGGCGCTTGCCGGTGCGGCGGTCCGACTGGGTGCCGCGCCCCTGCGGCAGCGGGCCGGGCCGGACGTCGAACAGGTTGCCCTCGTCCTTGTTGCCGGACATGATCAGCGCCGGGGTGGCCATGTCCTTCAGCCGCTGCAGGACCGGGTCGAACATGGCCCGCCCCGCGCCGCCCATGGTGCGGGCGATGATCATGTGCATGCCGATGTCGCGGGCCTGCGGCAGCAGCTCGGCGAGCTGCGCGAGCGGGTTCCCGGACGGGGTGGCGACCAGGTCGTAGTCGTCCACCACCAGGAACAGCTCCGACCCGCTCCACCACGACCGGTTGCGCAGCTGCTCCGGCGTCAGGTCGGACGGGGGCAGCCGGTTCACCAGGGCGCCGTGGACGTCCTTCATCAGCCCGCCCGCGGCCGTCGACGACGCCGCGAACCCTATGACGTGCTCGCTCTCCGCCGAGTCCAGCAGGGCCCGCCGGTAGTCGAGCATGATGATCCGGGCCTCGTCCGTCGTGTAGCGGGCCTTGACCGACTCGACGATCAGCCGCAGCAGGTTGGACTTGCCGCACTCGTTGTCGCCGAGGACGACGAAGTGCGGATCGTTGTCGAAGTCCAGCAGGACGGGCGACAGCGTGTCCTCGTCGATGCCGATCGGGATCCGCTTGCCCGTCTCGGTGACCGCGGGCAGGGAGGTGTGCGGCAGCACGTCCGGCAGCATCCGGACCGGCGGCGCGGGCGGCCGGCCCTGCCAGCCCGCCTGGACCGTCTGCACCAGCTGCCGGAGGCCGTCGGTGAGGTCGCCCGCCGAGGGGCGGGCGTCGATGCGGGGCAGCGCGTTGAGGAAGTGCAGGCCCTCGCGGGTGAGGCCGCGCCCCGGACGTCCCTCGGGGACGTTCGCGGCGAGCTTGCGGTCCATCTCCGACTCGTAGGGGTCGCCGAGCTTCAGCTCCAGCTTCGTGGTGAGCAGGTCGCGGATCGTGAGCCGGAACTCCGACCACTTGTTCGTCGCGGCGACGACGTGGATGCCGTAGCCGAGACCGCGCGCGGCGAGATCGGTGACGGTCGCCTCGACGGCCTCGAACTCCTGCCGGACGGTCAGCCAGTTGTCGACGACGAGGAACACGTCGCCGAAGCCGTCCCCGGCGATCTGCCCCTCGGCGCGCATCCGCCGGTACGCGGCGATCGAGTCGATGCCCCGCTCGGTGAAGAACCGCTCCCGCGACTCCAGCAGCCCGGACACCTCCGCGACCGTCCGCCGGACCCGGTCGGGGTCGAGGCGGCTGGCGACGCCGCCGACGTGCGGCAGGTCGGCCAGCGCCGCGAGCGCGCCGCCGCCGAAGTCGAGGCAGTAGAACTGCACCTCCTGCGGCGTGTGCATGAGCGCCAGCGACGTGATGAGGGTCCGCAGCACCGTCGACTTGCCGGACTGCGGGTTGCCCGCCACGCCGATGTGCCCGGCGGCGCCGGACAGGTCCAGCCACATCGGGTCGCGGCGCTGGTCGAACGGCTTGTCGACGATGCCCGCGAACGCGTGCAGCCGCCCCCGTCCGTCCCACCCGGCGGTGGTGAAGCCGAACTCCGGCGTCTGCTGCAGGTTCGGCAGGACCTGGTCCAGAGTGGCCGGCTCCTCCAGCGGCGGCAGCCAGATCTGGTGCGGCGGCGGGCCGTGCCCGGCGAGCTGCTTGACGACCAGGTCGAACAGGCTGATCTGCGGGCCCTTGTCCTCGTTCTGGCGCTGCTGCTCTTGCTGCGGCTGCTCCTGCATCTGGGGCTGCACGTACGCGGGGGTGAACGGGACGACCTGCGCGAGCTGCCGCGGTCCCTGCTGCGACGACTCCTGCGCCTGGTCCTCCTCCGGCTTGTACGCGCCCGACACGTACGCGGCCCGGAACCGCGTCATCGTCTCGGTGCCGATCTTCAGGTAGCCGTTGCCGGGCGCCTGCGGCAGCTCGTAGGCGTCGGGCACGCCGAGGACGACCCGCGACTCGGCCGAGGAGAACGTCCGCAGGCCGATCCGGTAGGACAGGTGCGTGTCCAGGCCCCGCAGCTTGCCCTCCTCCAGGCGCTGCGAGGCGAGCAGCAGGTGGACGCCCAGCGAGCGCCCCAGCCGCCCGATCATCACGAACAGCTCGGCGAAGTCGGGCTTGGCCGACAGCAGCTCGGAGAACTCGTCCAGCACCACGAACAGCGTCGGCATCGGCTTGAGCGCCGCGCCCTGCTCGCGGGCCTTCTCGTAGTCGCGCAGCGAGGCGTAGTTGCCGGCGGCGCGCAGCCACTCCTGCCGCCGCACCATCTCGCCGTGCAGCGCGTCGTACATGCGGTCGACGAGCGGCAGCTCGTCCTCAAGGTTCGTGATGATGGCCGAGACGTGCTGGAGGCCGTCCATGCCGAGGAACGTCGCGCCGCCCTTGAAGTCGACGAGGACGAAGTTCAGCACCTCCGACGAGTGCGTCATCGCCAGGCCGAGCACCAGCGTGCGCAGCAGCTCCGACTTGCCGGAGCCGGTGGCGCCGATGCACAGGCCGTGCGGGCCGTACCCGCCCTGCGCGGCCTCCTTGATGTCCAGCTCGATCGGGCGGCCGTCGGCGTCCAGGCCGATCGGCACCCGCAGCCGGTTGCGCGGCGCCCGCGGCTGCCACGCCTGCCGCGCGTCGATCCGCGCCGGGTCGGGGACGCCGAGCAGCGTCGTCAGCGTCGTCGCCGCGGACAGCGCGTCCATCTCCGGGCCGGTGGCGGCGCTCGCCCGCAGCGGGGCGAGCTGCCGGGCCAGGCCGTCCGCCTGGACGTAGCTGAACGCGTCGGGCCTGCCGAGCAGGCTCGGCACGTCCTTGCCGGTGCGGTCGCGGCGCAGCATCGCCATCTTGTCGGGCGCGACCCGCAGCCGCAGCATCGTGTTGTCGGCGGTCGGCGCGACATGGCCGGTCAGGTCGATGACGCAGACGCCCTCGATGCCGTCCGAGCCGATCTGCGAGTCGGGGGTGACGGCGCCGCCGTCCACGATGACCACGTGGTAGGGCAGGTCGCTCTGCTGGAGGCCGGGGGTGAACCGCGCCCGGTCCTTCACCTCGGTGCCGAACATCCGCTCCAGCTCGGCGAGGCTGCCCGCCATCAGCCGGACCGGGCCCGCCGCGTCGGTCACCTTCGGGTGCATCGAGTGCGGGAGCCACTTCACCCAGTCCCAGTGCGGCATCGCGTCCGGCGACGCGCACACGCTGACCCGCATGTCGTCGGGGGAGTGGAACGCGGTGAGCTGCGCGACCATCGCCCGCACCATGCCGCGCACCGCCTCCGGGTCGCCCATCGGCAGGATCCGCGCGAACGACGGCAGCGACACCGCCACCGGAAGGTTCGGCACCGTCGAGTGCGCCCGGACGAACCGGCGCAGCGCGCCCGCCGTCATCGGCTCCAGGTCCTCCACCGGGCGCGTCTCCGGCGGGATCAGCTGGACGGCGAGCTTCTGCGGGCCCGCGCCGATCCGCACGTTGCCGAAGTCGGGGTCGGTGGGGCGGCGCTCCCAGATCCGGGCGCTCATCACCAGCGACCACAGCGAGTCGGGGGACGGGCTGTTCCACTCCAGCGACTCGCGCTGCTGCTCGGCGGCACGGCGCACCTTCCGCCGCACCTGCGACAGGTAGCGGAAGTAGTCGCGGCGCGCCCCGTTCAGCTTGAACTTGCGCTCGCCGGAGCCGCGGCCGAGCTGGCCGAGCATCATGCCGCCCATCGCCAGCGCCATGCCGCCGCTGCTGACCATCATCAGCGGGCTGCGGGTGCCGCCGCCGAGGAACATCAGGCCCATCATCAGCGGCATCACGGCCATCGGCAGGTACATGAGCACGTTCTGCAGGCCGCCGCTCTGCAGCTCCGGGATCTCCGGCGGCGACTCCAGCAGCAGCTCGCCCTTGGGGGCCGGCGGCGGTTTGCGGCGCTCCTTGCGCCTGACGAGGGTGGTGCTCACCTCGGCGTTCCTCCGTGGGCTCGCACCCCGGGCGGCCGAGTTGTTCGGGGGAGCACGGCCGGCCCGGGGACTACGTGTGATGCTTGAGGTTGATTTAGCGTAGGCGGACGTCACATCCTAAGCTGCGCGTCGATCGGATCCGCCCCCTGATCTGACCTGGAGGACGGGAGCTCCCGTGAATTCGCCCGCCACAACCGAACTCTGCAGGGTCACCATCGTCGCGCCGAAGCGGCGCATCGACGTGTCCCTGCCCGCCGACGTGCCGCTCGCGCACATGCTTCCGACACTGCTGCGCGCGGCGGGCGAGGACATGGCGGACGCCGGGCTCGCCCACTCCGGCTGGGTCCTTCAGCGGCTCGACTCCGATCCGTTCGACGCCTCGCAGACGACCACCGCCCTCGGCGTCCGCGACGGCGAGATCCTCTACTTCCGGCCGCGCATGGCGCAGCTGCCGGAGATGTCGTTCGACGACGTCGCCGACGTGATCGCGTCCGGGATCCGGGAGCGCACCGACCGGTGGCGGCCCACCACGACGCGCTCCTTCGGGCTCGGCGCGGGCGGGATCGCGCTGGTCGTCGGCGCGATCGTCATCGCGCTGTCCGGCCCGCCGTGGATCGTGCCTGCCGCCGCTGCGGGGGTCATCACGCTGCTCACCCTGATCATGGCGACGGTCCTGTCGCGGGCGGTCGCCGACTCCGGCGCGGGCGTGATCCTCGGCTACGCGGCGCTCCCGTACGCGTTCCTCGCCGGGCTGGCCGCGCCCGCCCGCAAGGACCTGGAGCTGTTCGACCTCGGCGCGCCGCACCTGCTGGCCGCGTTCGGGGTGACGGCGCTCGCCGCGATCATCGCCGCGTTCGCCATCGCCGACGGCCTGCCCGTCTTCCTCGGCGTCGCGTTCGCCGCGTTCGTCGGCGCGATCGGCGCCGGGGTCGGCTTCGCGTTCGACGGCCTGCCCGCCGCGGGCATCGCCGCCGTCGCCGCGGTGGTGGTGATGATGTTCATCGCGGCGGTGCCGTCGCTGTCGTTCAAGCTGGCGCGGATGCCGCTGCCGCCCGTCCCGAGCAGCGCCGAGGACCTGCGCCGCGACACCGAGACGGTGGACGGCCGGCAGGTGCTCGCCCGCACCGCCGCCGCCGACCGGTTCTCCACCGGCCTGATCGCCTCGATCGCGCTCGTCGCGGCCGGGGCGATGCTGTTCCTGTTCGCCGAGGACGGCTGGGCCGGGCCCGCGACGTCCGCGACGATGTCGGTGTCGCTGCTGCTGCGCGCCCGGATCTTCCGCGGCGTGGCGCAGCGCTCCTGGATGCTCGTCATCGGGTTGTTCGGGCTGGTGCTGACGACGATCGGGATGGCGCTGCACGGCAGCCAGGTCGTGGCGCTCGCCGCGGCGCTCGTCCCGCTGCTGGTGCTCACCGGGATCGTCGTCGCGGTCACGCTGTGGCTGCCGGGCCACCGCCCGACCCCGGTCTGGGGCCGCTGGGGCGACATCCTCGACATGCTCGTGATGATCTCGCTGATTCCGCTCGCGCTCGCGGTGCTGGACGTCTACACCCGCGTCCGCGGGCTGGCCGGGTGACGCGCTGATGCAGAGCCGGCGCGATCTCTACCAGGCGCACCGCCTGATGACGCAGCGGGTCGGGCTCGCCCTGCTCCAGGGTGAACCGGACGTCGCCGAGTCCCCGATGCGGCGGCTGTCGGTCGGCGCGTTCGCCGGTGTGATGGTGGGGCTGCTGATCATCGCGGTGTTCGGCATCTGGGGGCTGCTGTCCCCGGGCGGGGCCAAGGGCCTGGACGAGCCCGGCAAGCTGATCATCGAGAAGGAGACCGGGACCAAGTACATCTACGACGCGGGCACCAAGAAGATGTTCCCGGTCGCGAACTACGCGTCCGCGCTGCTCGCGCTCGACTCCGACAGCGAGCCGGAGCGGCGCACCGTGTCGCGCAAGTCGCTGTCCGGCTTCGAGCGCGGCGCGATGATCGGCATCCCGGGCGCGCCCGACTCGCTGCCCGGCAAGGACCAGCTCATCCGCGGCCCCTGGTCGGTGTGCACCCGGCAGGCGTCCGGCCCGACGGGCGTGCCGCGGCAGATCAGCGCCCTCGCCGCCGGGCGCAAGGTGGGCGGGCGCCGGCTGAGCGACACCGAGGCCGTCGTCGTGCAGACCGGCGGCGCCCCGTGGGTGGTCTGGAAGGACCACCGGATGCAGATGACGATCCCGGCGAACCAGGTGACGTCGCTGACCGGCGGGCCCGGTGCCGTCGAGGTGCCGGCGACGTGGCTGAACGCGATCCCGGCCGCGGGCAACTTCGGCTCGCCGAACGTCCCGGACCGGGGCAAGTCGGTGCCGGGCCCGCGCGGCGGGACGTCCCGCGTCGGGCAGGTGTTCAAGGCCGAGACCGGCGCCGGCGGGCAGGCGCTCTGGTACGTGATGCTCCCCGACGGGCTCTCGCAGATCAACGAGACGCAGGCGCAGCTGCTGCTGCGCGACGTCAAGACCGCCGCGGCCTACCCCGGCGAGCAGGCGCGCCCGCTGCCGACGGACGTCCCGTCGGCGCAGCAGCTCGCCTCGAAGACGCGGCTGCTGGACAACAACCTTCCGCCGACGCTACCGAAGTTCGTCTCCTGGGATACCGCCACGCCGCTGTGCTCGGTGTTCCCCGTCGGTTCCGCGACGGCCCAGCTGACCATGGGCGGATCGCTCCCGGCTCCGTCCGCGGGGGTGCTCGGCTCGGGCACCGCGGGCTCGTCCGGGACGATCGACCAGATGGTCCTGCCGCCCGGCGGCGCGGCGCTGATGAGCCTGGTCCCCGCGGGCGGCGGCAACGCGCAGGGCGGCGGCTCGGGGTCGCTCTCGCTGGTCAACGACCAGGGCATCCGGTTCGCGCTCCCGTCGGCGGAGGTCGCCAAGAAGCTCGGCTACGACGCCAAGAAGGCGGCGCCCGTCCCGTCCAGCGTCATCCACCTCATCCCGCAGGGCCCGGCGCTCGATCCCACGCAGGCGCGCAAGCCGATGTCCACCTCAAAGGCCTGAACTATGACGTAGGTCACATGAACCGCTAGATCATCAGGCGCGTCGACATAGATGGCGCGTAACACCTATGATCGCTCACATTTCGTGTCGTCAGGAGTGCTCCCTTAGCAGGCCGGGCCCCGGTCACCGCTCCCTTTTCTCTTCTGAGGCACGTGAGAAAAATTCGCAAACGGAGGTGACACTGTGGGAAACACGTCCGCAGCCGACAGAGCAGCGATGCAGCAGGCCGCGACCCGGATCGAGGATTCCGCGGGCATCGTCAAGGGCCTGCAGAGCCAGCTCGAAGGGCACAAGTCGCAGCTGATGTCCGGTTGGTCCGGTAACGCCGCGGTGTCGTTCAACCGGGTCTTCACCGAGTTCCAGACCGAGATGGACAAGGTCCGGACGGCCCTGGAGGGCATGCACCAGAAGCTCGTGCACACGAAGATCACGTACGAGAGCACGGAGCAGGAGCAGCAGGACGCGGTCAACAAGATCAACCAGCTGCTCAACGGCGGCACCTGATCGGTCCCCCTCCCCGTCATCCCTCCGACCGCAAAGGACTCCTACGGTGAGTGACAGCTACACACGGGCGAATTTCGGCGCGATGCAGCAGGCCCAGGCCGACTTCACGCTGGCCTACCGCGCCCTGGTCGACGAGCTCGACGACCTGGAGAAGAACCTCGAACAGCACCTCAGCCAGTGGGAGGGCGGTGCGCAGACCGCCTACTGGGACGCCAAGCGCCAGTGGGACACCGCCGCCGCCCACATCGGCCAGGTCCTGAACCAGCTCGGTGTCGTCATCGGCGACGCGCACAGCAACTACAGCGGTGCCGAGCGCGCGAACCAGAACATCTGGTCCGGCTGACCACGGCGCATGGCTTGGTCTACGTCGTGCAGGACCGCTGCCGGGCCTGCACGGCGTAGGCATGCCGGGGGACGAAGTGTGATTCGCCGGGAGGGCGAGCGATGACCGATTACAACCTGACTCCTGAGCAACTCGCGAAGGTCGAGTACACCTACACCGTCGGGGCCAACCAGTACAGTCCCGGCCAGACGGTGGAGGTCCACGGGCTGACCCAGCAGGAGTGGGACGATCTCCCCGAGTGGCGCCAGCGCGACCTGTACTACGAGTACAGCGCGGGTGCCGACGCGGGGAAGTGGGACGACCCGAAGAACGCCCTCCCGCGGGGGGAGACGCCCGACCGCAGCGAGTGGAACCTGAAGGCCGAGAAGGGCTACGAGGTCGATCCGGGGGAGCTCCGCCAGCTCGCCAAGGACATGAAGTACAAGCTCGACATCTGGAAGCGCAAGCTGAACAAGGTCGGCGCGACCTCGATCACCACGGCCGACTTCGGCGGCATCAAGGGCTCCGACAAGTTCGTCGAGCTGACGACCGCCAGCAAGAACGGCTTTCAGGAGTACATCACGGCCATCGAGACCGCCTACAACGGTGTGATCGGCAAGCTCAACGCGACGGCGGACCAGTACGAGAACGCCCACGGCAACACCGAGAACCGGGTGAACGGCGTCGATCCGACCGGCAGCGGCAACCCGAACCTCTCGTGATCAGCGTCCTGGAAGGAGGGACAGATGGGTAAGCGGAATCCCGAGTCGTACCCGATCCGGGACGGGATGGAGTTCGGGGCCTACACGTTCGGCGACCAGGACTTCGGCCAGATCAAGGAGCAGCTCAAGAAGCTCCGGCCCGAAGCCGTCGGTGACGCGTCGACCGCCTACAAGGACGCCTCGGACGTCCTCGCGGAGATGACCGGCGAACTGCGCAACAACTTCGCCAAGCGGATCGTCCAGCACTGGCAGGGCGACGTGGCGCAGGAGGCGCTCGACCAGCTCGGGCAGGTCTACGAGACCTCCGGCAAGCTGTCCGACGACAGCCACAACAACGCGCAGCTCTACAACTGGTACAAGACCAACATCCTCGACTGGTACAAGACGACCGGCGAGTCGATGGAGGACGGCTACGTCCACACCGGCGGCGACGACGACCGCGCCCGCGAGCTGATCGAGAAGTTCAGCCGGCGGATGAAGGAGGCCTTCGACGGCCACCCGCTCAAGATCACCAAGGACCTGCCGACCACCCTCGGTGACGGGCACGACAAGCCCCCGGGCGGTCCCGGTCCCGGCGGCGGGCCCGGTGGCCTTCCCGGCGGCGGCCCCGGTGGCTTCTCCGGCTCCGGTTCCGGGCTGCCGACCTCCGACCCCGCGGGCGCGTTCAAGCCGGGCGGCGGCCCCAGTCCTTTCGCGCCCGGTGCCGACAGCCCGTTCAACCCGGGCGGCGACGGCGGTCCGCACCTGCCCGGCGGCGGCCCCGGAGCCGGCGGCGCCGGCTTCGGCAGCCCGGGCACCGACCTGTCGAGCTTCCCGGGCGGCGGTCCGCCCGGCGGTGGCCCCGGCCTCGGCGGAGGTGGCGGCGGCTTCGGCGCCGACCCCGGCGGCTTCGGCGGCGCGGGCTCGGGCGGCGGTGCCGCGGGCGGCCCCGGCGGCGCCTTCGGCGGCGGCGGTGCCGGGATGGGCGCGGCCGGACGCGGCGCCGCGGCGGGCATGCGCGGCATGGGCGGCATGCCGATGGCGCCCGGCGCGGGCCAGGGCGGCAAGGACGAGGAGCGCGAGCGCAACACCTGGCTGACCGAGGACGAGGACGTGTGGGGAGCCGACGACGACACCGCTCCCCCGGTGATCGGCTGAACCCGCGAAGCGGCGCGGGCGGGCGGCGGAGGCTCCGGCCTCCGCCGCCCGGACGTGCGACGGACTAGGGAGTGTGCGACAGATGCGGTGGCTGCTTCGGACGGCGGCGGCGACGGCGGCGATCGGGCTGGCGGCCGCGCCGGTCGTTCCCGCACAGGCCGCCCCGGGCCCCAGGCCGGACCAGTGGTGGTTCGATTCCTGGAGCATCCAGAAGGAGGTCTGGCCCGTCACCAAGGGCAAGGGGGTGACGGTCGCCGTCATCGACACCGGCGTCAACGCGCAGCTCCCCGACCTGAAGCCCGTCGTGCTCCCCGGCACCGACCTGACCGGCAAGGGCGGCGACGGCCGGCAGGACACCGACGCCTACAAGCACGGCCACGGCACCGGCATGGCCAGCCTCATCGCCTCGCAGGGCACCAAGACCGGGTTCGTGGGCGTCGCCCCCGAGGCCAAGATCCTCCCGATCGCCGCCTCGGTCAGCGGCACGACCACGGGCAAGGCCGTGCGTTACGCCGTGGACCACGGGGCCAAGGTCATCAACATCTCGGAGGGCAGCGAGTCCGCCGCCATCTACCCGAACCAGTGCCCGCCGCAGCTGCTCGAAGCCGTCCAGTACGCGGCGGCGAAGGACGTCGTGATCGTGGCCTCCGCCGGCAACACGGGCGACAACGGCAACAAGCCCTCCTACCCGGCGTCGTGTCCGGGCGTGCTCGCCGTCGGCGCGCTGGGGCACGACGGCAAGCCGTGGAAGTCGACGCAGCGGCAGCCCTACGTGACGGTGGCCGCCCCGGGCACCGACGTCGGGTGGATCAACAAGGAGGGCCACGCCTACAACGCCGGTGAGGGCACCAGCCAGGCGTCCGCGCTGGCCGCCGGTGCCGCCGCTCTCCTCCGCAGCCGCAACCCGCGGATGCCGGCGCGGCAGGTCGTCCAGCGCCTCACCGCGACCGCGAAGGACTTCGGCCCGCCCGGCCGGGACAACCTCGTCGGGTACGGCGTCATCAGCATCCCGCGCGCTCTCAAGCAGAACGTGCCGTCCAACGCGCCGAACCCGGTGTACGAGCGGCTCGACAAGGTCGCGGGCGCGAAGAAGGCCGGTGCCACGAAGCCGGCCGCGGCCGAAGAGGACTCCGGCGGCTTCCCGATCCTGATCGTGGGCGGCGTCGTGGTCGTGCTGCTCGTCCTCGGCGGCGGCGCGTTCCTGTTCCTGCGCGGCCGCAAGAAGCCCGCCGCCCCGTCCGGTCCGATGGGGACGGGGCCGATGGCGCCGCCGCAGCCGTTCGGGGCACCGCAGAACGGTGCCCAGCCGTCGCCGTACCAGCCGGGCCCGCAGCAGCCGCGGCCGCCGGCGGGCGGTCCGCAGAACCCGCCTCCCGGCCGCTGAGCCGATGCGCAGGCTGACCGCACCGACGTTCATCCTCTCGTCGGTGCGGACGGGTTCGACGCTGCTGCGCGCCGTCCTGGGCGGGCACCCGGAGCTGCACGCCCCGCACGAGACACACCTGGGCGACATCACGGTGGGTTTCGAGTCCCGCCAGGTCGCCGCCTCGATGGAGCGGCTGGGGCACACGGAGCGCGAGCTGCGCTTCCTCCTCTGGGACGCGGTGCTCGCCGAGGAGCTCGCCCGCAGCGGCAAGCGCCACCTGGTCAACAAGTCGCCCAACGACGTGTTCATCCGCGACGAGATCGTGGACTGCTGGCCGGACGCCCGGTTCATCTTCCTGCTGCGCCACCCGTCGGCGATACTGCGTTCCTGGCACACGGCGCGGCCGTACTACTCCGAGGCCGACCGCATCGCCGACATCGTCCGGTACTGCGAGGCGGTCGAGGCCGCCCGCCAGGAGCTGCCGGGCCCGGCCGTGCGGTACGAGGACCTGATCGGCGACCCCGCGGGCACCGTCCGGGGGCTCTGCGGGTTCCTGGGCGTCGAGTATCAGGAGGACATGCTCGACTACGGGAAGGCGGGCACGGACTCGTTCGTCCCCGGCCTCGGCGACTGGATGGGGAAGATCCACTCGGGCCGCATCCAGCCGGACCTGCTCGTCCCGAAGGCCCCGCCGCCCGAGCTGAAGGACGTCTGCGTCGCGTGGGGCTACCCGCCCGGCTAGCGGCTCACGCAGTCCTTGCACGCCGCGAGCGTGCCCGCGATGCCCCGCGCGACCGCCTCCGCGCCGGCCCGCGCCTCCGCCTCGTCCAGCGGCGCCGTCTTGCCGGCCTTGGGTGCGCCGTCCACGCCGGCCGGCGACGTCGTCCCGCGGTACCGCACGCTGATCACCGCGTTGCGGAGCCGGACGGTCGCCGCGACGCTCCCTGACCGCCCGAGGGAGCCGGACAGCGTCAGGTGCTGGGCGAACGCCTGGTCGCCGATGCCCATGGTGACGGGGGCCTCGGCGTGCAGGGCCCCGGCCGCACCGTCGGCCGTCCCGGCCATGGACCGGGCCCCGCCCCACGCCGCGTCGTACTCGGACTTCGCGGGTTCCGTCCCGTCCAGATGCAGCCGCACCGCGACGTTGAGCCGATGCGACGTGAGCGTCTCGGCGCTTCCCGCCGCCCCCATCGGCTCAGCCCACTCGCACGCCTCGTACCGGGCGTCCGCCGAGTTCCGGGCCTCGCTCGGGACGGGCGGCTCGGAGTTCGGCACGTACCGTTCGAGGGTCTCCCCGGGCACCAGCGAACACGGCTCCGGCATCGACGTGAACCGCCCCGCCTCCGACTCCCCGGACGGCCCGCCCAGGGCCCAGAAGGCCCCGCCGCCCGCGACCAGGGCCAGCGCGACGGCGCCGAGGATCCACCGCCTGTGCGTGAGCCGGGACCATCGGCGCGCATCCCGGGGAGGCGGCGCGGGCGCCTCGGCGGCCTGCTCCTCGACCGGCCGCTCCGACCCGTCCAACTGCTGCTCCGGAGCGACGAACTCCGGGCGCGACCCCTCAGACAAGCTGCAAGCCCCAACCACCACTGCCGGACATTCCGCCGCGAGGCTAACACCTCCCGTGACGCTCCCGGTTCGGTGTCAGCGCTTGGGAGGGCGGCTAGGTGCCGTTTCCGGTGCGGCGGAGGGTCTCGTCCATCACTATCACGAATGCGAGGAAAAGGCGGGCGTCCGTATCGGGGATTCCCGGACGCAGGTCGATTCGCCAGGCCATATCGGGGCGTTGCGCGCCGAGGGCGATCGAGTGGCGGTGCAGGTCGGTCATGACATGGGTGTTCCGGTCGAAACGGATGTCGCCGATCGGCACCGATAAGGAGTCCTCGACCGTGAAGTCGCGGCCGCGTTTCCGGATGGTGCCGATGAGGGTTCCGGACGCGTCCTCGACCGGGACGTCCCGGACCGGCGTCTCGCGGGGCAAGACCGTGGTCAGGATCGGTGCGCCGTCCGGGCGCGCGAGCCGGACGCGGTCGCCGGCACCGAGGAAGAGGGCGCGCCACGACCCCCGGGGCTGCCGGATCTCGGCCAGGACCTCGCCGTTCCAGCCTCGGCACATGCCTTGGGAATAGAGGAACTCGCCGGTGCCGAACAGCATGTCACCGACCGCACGCTTCGCCGATTTCGGTCATCACATTCCTCGGTATGGGCGGGGACAATACGAGAGGTATGCGTGATCAACGGCTATACGTTAGCGGATGCCGGACCAGTTCCGGAATTCCGCCCTTTACACGGGCGGCGGCACGAGGATTCGGTGAAGGCGCAGCGTGCGTTTGGCCCGTTCATGTGCGGCCGCGTCCAGGAGCGGGAGCTGGGCGTTGTGGGCCCGGACGTGCTGGAGGAGGTCGGGCTCCGGGGCGACGCCGTGGTGCTCCAGATGGTGGGGGACGCCGCCGAACCAGATCCAGGTGCCGTCGGTCTGGTAGGTGTCGGGGACGCTTGAGGGCCGTGCCGGGTCGAAGCCGTCCGTGAGGTGCCGGCCGCTGTCGTAGACGACCGGGGCCTCGCGGAGGTAGCGCAGCACCGCCTCGCGTTCGGCGGCGTCCAGCGCGGGACGCTTGAGGACGTCCGGGTCGCCCGGAACCGGGTTGCCGGCCAGGCGCAGCGACTGCTCGTGGACGTCCGCGCGGTCGCGGAGGGCCTGGAGGTTCGGGGCCTCCCGCACGGCCGCGTCCGCGGGCACGGCGCCGGCGACCGGGTCGGCGGGCATGGCGCGTGCGCGGTCGAGGACGTCCGCGACCGGGACGTTCTCCGCGTACAGGTCGCGGAGGCGCTGCACCCAGGCGCCCATGGCGTCGCCACCGGGGGCGGCCGCGTCGGCGCGGGGGAGGAACAGGGCCGCGGCGCCGCCGGCCCAGAGGTAGCCGAGGACGAGGTCGCCCTCGACGACCGGCAGGTACCGGACGGGGCCGTCGGTGGTGAGGTCGTAGCCGGGCGGCAGCTCGAAGTGGAGCGGGCCCCAGCCCTCCGACCGGTCCATCGGCGTGCCGTCCGGGAACTCGCCGTGCCGGAAGGAGTCCCAGGAGTGGCGCTCGCCGCCGGGGTTGGCGAGCTCGGACAGGGCCCGCGTCCCGTCCGCGGTCTCTTCGGGCGCGCCGGCGGGGACGCCGCCGCCGCGGGGGTCCTCGGGGCGGCCGGCCCACTGCCGGATCGCCTCGCGGGAGGGCAGCCCCTGGGCGTGGGCGTCGCGGAGCCGCCGCGACCACACGGCCGGCGCCTCGAACGCCTGCTCCAGGAACTCGTTGCGGCGCACGAAGCCGGCGGACCTGTCGTCCATCCCGGCCCAGAGGTAGCCGATGTGCAGGCCGTTCAGCATCACCGGGAGGTGGACGACGGGTGTGCGGGTCGTGTGCGCGTACGACTGCGGGCGCGACGCCGCGAACCCGGGCGCCGGGGGGGCGCCCGGCGCGGGCGGCCCCTGCGGCCCCTGGGGGCCGCTCGGCGGAGGAACGTTGCTCATGTCGACTCCAGCGATCAGGACGAGCCGGTGATGGTCGCGACCGCGGCGGAGCGGACGTCGTCGGCGACGTCGGGCACCTCGAAGCCGCCCCGCCGGATGTGCTCGGCGAACTCGGGCTCCGGCGGGACGCCGTGGGCGCGCAGGTAGTAGCCGACGGCGCCGGGCCAGATCCAGGTGCCGTCGGTGTGGTAGGTCAGCGGGACGTTCCGTGCCTGCTCAGGGTCGAGGACGTCGCTGTCGTAGCTGCGGGCGGCCAGCACGATCGGGGCCCGCTCCAGGTAGCGCACCATCGCCTCCCGCTCGCCGCCGGGGACGTCCGGCCGCCGGACCTCGGGACGCCCGTCGGGCGCGGTGCCGTCGAAGGGCCGGGCGACGCGCATCTCCTGCCCGGAGCCGGCGTCCAGCCAGGCGGGGGTGTGCTCGGCGTCGCGCGGGAACCTGCGCTGCTCCTCCGCGGCCGCGTCCGGCGGCGGCGGGCTCTGCCATCGCGGCTCGCCGTCGCGGTCGTAGCGGACGTCGTAGGAGAACGGGAACGTCAGCGTGAAGGTGGCGGTGAACCAGGTGCCGAGGCCGGGGGTGTGCATTCCGGCGCGCAGCCGCTCGAACAGCTCGCCGAGCGCGGCGGGCACGTCGAACGGGGCGGGCAGGCCGGGGCCGGTGACCATGCTGACCTGCCCCAGGGTCTCGCTGTGCGAGCCGAGCGAGCGGTGCACCACCGTGCATTCGCCCCACCCGGGGGGCAGGCTGTGCGTCAGTGCCAGGGTGATCTGCTGGAGCAGGTCGTTCTGCTCGACGGGGTTCAGCGACCCGTTCTCGCTCACGACGTACCTCTTTCCGTGCGTCCGGGGGGCTGGCCGGGCGTCATCGGCCGCCGGCGCCCGCGGTCTGGCCGAGCCGCTCGCGCAGCCAGCCGGGGATGTGCTCGTCCGCGCGCGGGAACACCGCGAGGTCCCCGGCCCAGGTCTCGGGCGGGACGGGCGGGTCCCACCCCGGGTCGAAGTCACCGTTGAAGCTGATCCAGTACGCGCTCGGCGGGTCCATCATGAACCGCAGCCCGAACCAGGTGCCCTCGTCCGGCCGGTACATCATCGACCGCAGTTCGGCGGCGACGGGCATGCACTCGCGGGGCGGGTCGACGGCGGGGGAGCTCCCGTCCGGCATGATCACGGTCAGCCGGAGGTCGCCGACCCCGGCCAGCAGGAGGACCGTCAGGTCGATCCGCCGCCAGCCCGCGGGCGCGACCTCCAGCAGGGCCCGGCCGAGCCGCTGCGTCAGCTCCTCGTACCGCTGCCGGTCGTACGGCCGCGGCCCCTGCTGCGGAACCGGGGCCTCGGCGGGGGGCTGGTTCATCGCGTCGGTGCTCCTCTCCTCGTCGCGCAAGTCTATGGCTCCTGCCGGCGCCGGATTCACGGCTCTTCCTCGGTGTCCCAGTAGTCCCTGGGCGGGACGGGGGCGCCGCCGGGACCGCTGATCTCGACCAGATCACCGGACTCCAGATGGTCGATGATCGGGCCGGGAAGGGAGAAGGCCTGCCCCTGCTCGTCGGGCAGCCGTTTCGGGCCGCTTTCCCCGGGCCGGTGGAAGGTCTTCGCGCCCAGGTCGACGGGGGTGGCGGTGATGGGCCGCTGCACCCGGTAGACGCGATAGGAGTAATGGTCCGGGTCGCCCGGCAGCCGCCGTCTCTCGAATGGCGTGCCGAGGGTGAACAGGAGGCCCGAGCTGACCGGTTCGGCGGTGTCCAATTCCATGCCGGCGTCCAGGACCACGTCCTCGGCGGGGGCCGGTGCCGGCGTTCTGGCTTCGGGAAGACCGCTCCGGACGTGCCATTCGAAGATCTGATGGGTGCTGACGAAGTCGCCCTGGGCGGGCACCGGGCCGGGATGGACGACGAAGTATCCGCCGTGCCTGTTGTCCAAGGGCGACAATGCGAGGTAGCGGCGGCCTCGGGTCGCGGCACCCTCGGGCCGTTCCGCGGCCATCGAACGCCGCACCTGACGGCTCCCGTTCTTGTCGTGCGCGGGAAGGGTCCAGGCGTCGACGCCCTTTTTCCGGTCGGTGACCCTGGAAAGGGCTCCGGCGCCCCTGAGAACCGAGGAGTTCACCTCCGCGCCGGCCTCGGCGAGCACCGCGCCCGCCGCGAACGCGACGGCGGCGACGGGGCCGGCGTAGGCGTGCTTCTCGACGCTTTCGCCGTTCTCCATCCGCACGGCCGCCCAGGCCGGGGGCGCGTGGACGATCGACCAGCATCCGTCGGCCAGGCGGCCCACCAGGAACCGGTCCGCGTCCTCGCGGGGCACGACGGCCAGCAGTCGCTCTCGCGCCGCCGTGAACAGCCCGTCGAGACCGTCGGGCAATGCCGATTCCAGGTCGTCCTGGGGAGAGAAGTCGTGGGGGTCGAAGCGGTCCACCGCGTCCTGGACGGAGGCCAGGGCCCCCATCCAGCGGGGGACGCGCCGCGCTTCCTGGGGGAACATCCGCAGCTCTTCGGAGGCGGCGAGCGGCGTGATCTCGTCCGCGAACGTGATCTCGTCGACGCTCCTGTAGCGGACCTCCCACGCGGGCGCGTCGTCGTCCGCGAGCGACGCCGCCTCTGGACGCGAGCGGACCGTGAGGTCCATCTCCAGCCACGTGCCGTCGCCGTCCTCGTACATGCGGGCGCGAAGGTGGCGCAGGAGGGGATAGATGCCCGACTGCGGGAGTCGCGCCTCGGCGGCGGTCATTCCGTCCGGGATGAAGGCCTGCTCGAACGACGAGCCCACGGCGCGGTAGGCGAATTTCAACGCCTTCGAGCCGTCGGGTGCGAGGCGGGCGAGAAGCGAGGCGATCTCGTTGAGCCGTTCGTCGTCCTGAGTCATGTGCGCCCCCGATAGATGCGCAGAGCCTCAGCCTTGGTGACCTGGATGATGTCCCCGGCGGCGACCAAGTCGGCGAGAGGACGCGGTAGAAGGTATCCCTGGCCCTTCGACGACGGCTCCTTTACACGCTGGAGCCCTTGCGGGGGAATGGTGGTCTCCTTGACGGGGAAACCCGGATACACAGTGATGGGGCGCTTGACGACGTAGAACCTGCGCTCGTTGTTGCGGCCCGTCCCGGAAAGCCCCCGGCGTTCGAAGGGCGTCTCCAGAGTGAACAGGTAGGGCTCGTCGGCCGGAGCGTAGCTGTCGAGGAGCGTGTTCTCCGGAAGCTCTTCACCGGTGCTCGCTCCGAAGTCACCCGGAAGGCGTGAATGGACGTGCGCCATGAAGAACTCGTGCCGGCCGATGAACAGCCCGCCATCTGGACGAGGCACCGGCCGAATCACCTGGTAGCCCTTGCGGTGCTCAAGCACCTGGTCGAGCACGATGCCGGAATCCCCGTAGCGGGCGCGCCCCTCGTCGAGCGACTTCTCTACGAGCCGCCGTCCGTCGTCTGTGAGCTGCCATTCAAGGCGCTTGCGGGCGTCGTCCCAGATGTCGCCGACAATGCCCTGCTCGCGTAGGAGATCCTCGTGCGTCGCGATGTTCTCGTCGACGGCCAGGCCCGCCGCCGCGTACGCGACCGCGTCCTGAGCCGACGCGAACGACGCCGTGTGGGACGCCGTTCCGTTCGCTCCGCGGGCGGCCACCCATTCCGCTTCCCCGCGCAACACCGACCAGCTTCCGGGTTCGAGCCGTCCGACCAGGAAACGCGACACCCGCCCGCCGACCAGGTCGCGCACGACCCGCCGGGCCCAGACGAACATCCAGGCGCTTTCCGGATAGAGCCGTCCGGTGAGTTCCCACTCGTCCTGCGGAAGCTCGGGAAGCGCTTCAGGGGCCATTACGATTCCCCGGGCGTTCCCTGGCGTCCCTGGGCGCGGAGTTCCGCCTCGAACAACTCGTGGGCGCGGAGGCGCAGCGTGTGGACGAGCGCCTTCTCGTCCGGCGTGAGGTCGCGCGCCTCCGCGCGGGACGCGTCCACCAGGCCGTTGATCGTCTCGTACAGCGCGTAGACCGGGCCGTCGCCGCGCAGCCTCCGGGCGCGGTACTCCTCGACCCGCTGGACGAACTCCGGCCGGTCGACCGTCTCGATGTCGGCGGTGGTGCCGAACCAGATCTTGTCCACGTACGACCGGTCGAGCTCGAACTCGCCGGTCCGCGGCGACAGCGCCCAGACGAACAACCCGCCGTCGGGCGCCTCGGCGAACGCGACAGGCTTTCCCTCGTACACGTAGTACTGCGGATACTTCTCAGCCACTTCGCTCCCTCACTGACGCGCGAGCTCGCGCAGCGCGTCGAGGCCCGGCAGCTCCTGCTCGGGCGCGTCCTGGCCGATGACCCCGGACAGCCTGTCCTCGGGCGCGAGCGCGCACCGGCGCAGCGCCTCCAGCGACGAGACGCCCTCCCGGTGGGCGTCGCTCAGCCGCATCTTCCACAGCCCGGCCGCGACCTCGCCCGCCGTTCCGGCCGGTTCCCTGCTCACGTATCCGGCGGCCTGGCCGTCCGCCGACGCCCACACGTAGCCGACGACCGTCCCCGCGAGGGTGACGGGCAGGGAGCGGACGGGCCCGGCGGCCTCCTCCGGGTAGGTCGGCGGCGGGGCGCTGAACAGCGGCCCGAACCCCTGCGACCGGTCGGCGGGCGTCCCGTCCTCGAACAGGCCGTCCTGGACGGACGGCCCCTCCGGCGCCGGGTACCCGGGCGCGACCACCTCGTGGAGGGCCTGCAGGCTCGGGGCCCGCCGCTCCTCCTCGTCCGCCGGGATGGCGCCGCCCACCTGGTCTTCGGCGGCGCCCTTCCACCGCCGGACGGCCTCGGCGGCCTGCATGTCCCGCGCGTACGCCTCGGCGAGCCGGTCCTCCCAGACGTCGGCGGCGTACATCTCCGCCTCGGAGACGTCGGGGACGAGGAGGAAACCGGCCGCCTGATGCCGGGGCGACCCCCACAGGCAGCCGATCCGGCGGCCGCGCAGCAGCACCCAGAAGTAGATCAGCGGCTCCCGCGTCCAGTGCGCGTACGACGGGGTCGACGGCGGCAGCTCGACGGCGTCCGGGAAGGCCGGAGGCGCCCCCGGCCTGCTCGGAGGAGCGCCCGGGTCCCACGGGGGAGGCAGGTCACTCATCTCGCGCGTCCCTTTCGCGTCGACGTCCGTCCCGTCATGGCGCTGACCTGGGCGGTCCTGGGGGAACGACCACCGCTTCTATATCGTAGGTCGGCCGCCGCCGCACGGTTCCGTCGCCGAGCGTGACCGTCTCGTAGCCGGTGTGGACGACGTTGGTGATCTGGTACCGGGTCCCGCGCGGCAGGATCAGCTCGCGCTGGTCGGGGAACGCGCTGCTCGACCCCATCCACAGGCCGCGGCTCCCCGGCGGCAGCACCAGGCGGACGCGGTTGCCGAACGACTGCCCGTCGACCTCGGCCGGGTCGCGTCCGAGCGACGTCGACATCGGCGCGCCCTCGGTCTGCACGGTGCCGAGCAGGTTGGCGACGGGGTCGCGGTCGCCCAGCGGCCGCCCGTCCCGTCCGAGCATGAAGTCCAGGCCGGACAGCCCGCGCACCGCCTGGACGGGCTCCGGCAGCGGCTGGTTCATCGCCTGGTCGATCTCGGCGATGCGCCGCCAGAACGCCTGCTCCGTCGGCTCCTCGCCGAGGTACTGGCGCAGCCACTGCCGCTCCTGGTGGTCGGCCCGGAGCTGTTCGAGCCGCGCCGTCACCGACGTCAGCGGCGGCGCGAGCAGCCGGTCGACGAGCTGCCGCTGGTGCGGGTCGAGGTCCGTCCGGCTCCGCAGCCGGACGATCTCCTCGATGCGCGTCGGCATCCGCCCGCCGTTCAGGTGGTGCAGCTGGTGGGCGGACCACTCCGACCACGCGAGCCGGTTGAGGTGGGCGCCGACGTCCGGGCCGCCCGGACGCAGGAACCGGTTGGGCATGGACTGCCGCGTGTACCACCACGCCGCCCGCCGCAGGTTCTCCGGCAGGTCGCGGAAGGCGTGCCCGAGCCGGCTCTCGCCGTACCGCTCGCCCTGCCGGTCGGTGTCGAACCGGTGGACGCCGTCGCGGTCCACCCGTCCCTCCGGCCGCAGCCAGTCCCGCAGCCCGCGGGCCTCGGCGTCCGGCGGCTCGGTGCCCGGGTCGCGCCGCCCGGCCCGTCCGGGCGCGTGGCCGTCGTCGCCGGCGAGGACGGTGCCGTCGGGACGGTGCACGTCCCAGCCGCCGTCCGGTGGCCAGGTGGGGCGCCGCCCGCCGTCCGGTCCGGGCCGCGCGGACGAGGCGAAGACGGTGCCGTCGGAGTCCGACCAGGCCAGGCCGCGCGGAGCCACCACCGGGACGCCGAGCCGCTGCGCGAGCCGGGCGGCGAAGTCGCCCTCGCCCGTCCGGCAGGACAGCAGCGTCACCTGGCGGCCGTTCCAGTCCGGGTCGTTGCGGATCAGCGCGGCCATGTCGTCCACGCTCAGCCGCCGCCCGTTCACCAGGACCCCGTCGCGGTCGCCGTGGCCGTCCACCGTGAACGTGTCCGGATCGGGCGTGACGCGCCGGGCGAGGTCGCGCATGGCGTGCTCGTCCGGCCCGAAGAACGACCGCCCGGCCGGGGTGCTCTCGCTGTCGCGGTAGATGTCGTGCAGGTGCGGCGGCAGGTCGGCGGGCACCGGGTCGGCGCCGTCGGCGTCGCTCCCGTCGTCGTGCACGGGGTCGGCCGCGTGCGGCTCCCGCACGTCGTGCGCGCCGCTCTCGGGCGTCGTCCCGTGCGGGGGCGCGTCGCCGGGCGAAGGCTCGGAGTACCAGCCGTACTTCGCCGCGACCTCCGGACGCGGAGCCGGCTCGGGACGGGGCGCGGGACCCTCCGCGGGCGCCTCCGCCGGGCTCGGCTCGGCGGTGCGGGCGCGCGGCGGCCCGCCGGCGAGCGCCTCGTCCAGGCCCTGCTGGAACCGGCCGACCACCTGCTGCTTGATCGACTCGTCGAGCGCGCGCTCCTCCGGGGTGAGGGCCCGGTTCTGGTCCTCCACCACGTTCGGCAGGTCCCGGCGCACCTCGTACAGGGAGTGCTCGTAGGCGGCCACGTCGTCGATCGACCGCAGGTGCAACCGCAGCTCGCCGATGTGCCCGTTCGGCATGCGGACCGTCATCTGGACGTCGCGGTAGCCGCTCGGCACCGGGTTCTGCATCCGGTCCTTGACGGACACGATTTCCACGCCGTGGTTCCGGGCGATCCGCTCGATGTCGCCGAGCGCCCGGTACAGGCCGTCCACGGAACGGAACTGGATGCGGGCGCCGAGCAGGTCGCTGAGCCGGCTCGGGTCCCCGTCGTAGTCGCCCATGATCTTGTCGAGGGCGCGGGTGCGGTCCTTGTCGCCGGGCCGCAGCTTGGGATCGGCGCCCATCTCCGCGAGCTCCGGATCGTGGACGAGGGCCCGCAGCGCCGCCTCGCTCTCGTGCTTGGCGTCGTAGAGGCCGTCCAGGTACTCGTTGAGGTACGGGTCGTCGCGGCCCAGCGCGGGATCGGCCCTGGACGGGTCGAAGCCGGGCTGATCCGGCGCCACCCGCGGGTCGCGGCTCTCGCCCTCGCGCCGGTTCTCCACCACCGAGCCGGCCAGCCGCTCGCTGGTCCGCTCCTGCTCCGGCGTGAGCGGGGTCGGCCGCGCCACCGGGCCGTCCTCGCCCAGGATCGCGTCCGCGCCGCGCTCGTTGACGTCGCGGACGGCCCCTTCGAGGATCCCGACCGCCTCGGGGTGGTTCAGCACGCTGTTCAGCGTCTTCGGGCGCGCGAGGAGCGAGTCGCGCAGGGACGACTCCACGTCGTTGAGGCCGTGCCCGGCGACGATCCGCGCCAGCTCGGGGTGGTGGGGCAGCGTGTCGCGCAGCTGCGTGCGCAGCTGGTCGCCGAGCGGCTCCCCGGCCCGGTCGAGCATGTCCCGGACCCGCGGGTCGTCGTGGACCTGCCGCATCACCTCGTCGGACGCCCGCCGCTCTGGCCCCGCGTCGTCCTGGCGGGGGCCGTCCTCCGGTCCGGGCCGGGACGCGGCGCCGTCCTCCGGCCCGGCCGAACGGGCCGCCGGAGCCGGGTCGTCCTGCGACCGCGCCGCCGGGTCCTGCCAGCCGAACGGGCGCACCGGGGTGCCGTCCGGCCTCGGGGGCGTCGCCGCCGGGGTGCCGAGCTGGTGCGGCGGCAGGTTGTAGAACGTCCGGTAGTGGACGGTCGTGGTCGGCGGGTCGGTGCCGAAGTCGGTCTGCGCCCACCGCGCGTGGATCACCTGCGGGGTGTACGCGATATCGCCGTCGGTGTTCCGGTTCGGCTCCGCGAAGAACTCGAACCGGTCGACCCGGATGTCGTTCGACGGATCCTGGTCGAGGAGCGCCAGGTGCTCCTCAAGCCCGTACCAGCTCTCCGGCCGCGTGACCTGGTGCTGGTTCTGGCCCTGGTTCTCCACCTCCCACTGCGGGAAGTAGTTGATGCGCTCCCGCGGGCCCTGCCCCTGGTGGCCGAAGATGTGCCCGCCGTTGAACGGCGTCCCGGGGTACTCCTTCCCCCCGATCTTCCCGACGTGCCCCTGCGCCCCGTAGCGGGCCCCGCCGCCCGTGTCGTAGTCGGGACGCCCGGTGGCCAGGTCCGTCTGGCCGTTGTCGTCGGTGTGGAAGAGGAACGTCCCGGGCGGGACCTCGTGATCCGGGCCCGGGGCGCGCTGCGGCGCGGTCGGGTCGGGGAGGCCGTCCCCGTCCTCGGGCGCCCGCTGGGCGCCGAGGTCGCCGCGGCGGACCGCGTCGACCGGGTCGAAGTCGGCCGGGTCAAGGCCGGCGAAACGGTCGCGGGGCTCGACCATGTAGCTGACGTTGGGCAGTGGGACCCCGTCGTTCTTGTGCTTGAGGACGCCGAGCTCGCTGTTGTAGTGGGCGGCGCCGTCCTCGTCGCCGAACCACGTCCGGACGTGCGTGATGTTGCCGTCGGCGTCCGTCCAGAAGATGCCGTGCAGGCGGGGCGGCGAGTGGTTGTCGTAGACCGCGATCCGCGCGTCGGGCTGCAGCGGCTGGTTCGCGCTGTAGGGCCCCTGCGCGGGGTCGTAGCCGTCCTGCGTCACGTGCTGCAGCGGCTCGCCGCCGGCGGTGTGGGTCGGCGGGTCGAACGGCGCCGCCGCCGGCGACCTGCCGTCGTCCCCGCCGACGAACACGTGCGGGTCGCCGTGACCGAAGTCGATCTGGTGGACGACGCCCGGCTCCGGCCGCGTCAGGTCGATGTTCTCGTTCGGGTTGCGCAGCGCGGCGGGCTCGCCCTCCGCCTGCGGGTTCGTGACGTGGGTGACCTGGCCGTCCGCGTTCGTGTAGACGACGGAACGGACGATCTGCCGCCCCTGCTCGTCCAGGACGGGATTGCCGTCGTCGTCCAGCGCCAGGATGCGGTGCCTGCCCTCGCGCGGCGGATAGCCCACCGTCGACGCGTGCTCGCCCGGCCTGAGCGCATGGTCCCGGGTGTCCGCGGGATCGACGCGCGGTGGATCCCACGGATGCTGCGTGGGGGAGCCGCGGGTCTCGTCACCGTCGCCCGCACGCGGCGCGTCCGACACCGGGTGCCCGGGTGCGTAGCCGTCGCGCCCCGCTGGGGCGACGTCGCCGTTCGGACGGTGGGTCTGCCACCCGCCGTTCGGCGGCAGGTCGGGCCGCGTCCGCCCGTCCTCGCCGGGACGGCCGGACGACGCGTACACGTTGCCGTCCGAGTCCGACCACGCCAGCCCGTTCGGCGCCGTGACCGGCACACCGAGCCGCTGCGCGAGCTGCGTGGCGAACTGCCCGTCGCCCGTCTCGCACGACAGCAGCATGACCTCGCGGCCGTTCCAGTTCGGGTCGTTGCGGATCAGGTCGGCGACGTCATCGACACTGAGCCGCCGCCCCCCGACCCGCATCCCGTCCGCGTCCCCGTGCCCATCGACGACGAACCGCTGCGGATCGGCCGGCACCCGCCCGGCAAGATCCCGCATGCCACCCTCGTCGGACCCATAGAAGGCGCGCCCTGCAGGAGTCTCCTGACTCCCCCGATAGACATCGTGCAGATGGTCGGGCAGCCCCGCGGGCGGCGCCTCCCCGGCGCCCTCCCCCTCGTGCGGCGCCGCCGGGTCATGAGGACCGCGCGCAGCAGGCTCATTCCCACCCCGAGCCGGGGTCTGACCGCTGGACACCGCGGCCTCGCCACCTCGCGCCGCAGGTTCGCCGCCGCTCCGCCCAGCACCCTCGTTGCCACCACGCGCCGCCGACTCGCCGCCCCCAAGGGCCGCGGTCTCGGTACGAGGTGCGACACCTCCGTCAGTACCGCGCGCAGCAGGGGCCGTCACCCCCGCGTGCACCGGACTCGCCGGGACCGGACGCCCCGTCGTCCGTACCGCGCATTGCAGGTTCACCACCACCACGCACACCAGACGCGGCCGGTTCGCTGGTGGTGCGCGCCGGGGTCGCACTGCCGTCACGCGCGCCAGGGTCGTTGCCAGGCGTTGGGTCAGTGCCGCCGTGCGCGGCGGGTTCGGTGCCGGGCGTGGCAGGTTCGTTGGTGGTGCGTGCCGCGGGTTGATCGTTGCCGGGGGCCGGGGTTTCGGTGCCGCCGCGTGCGGCCGGGTTGCCGCCGGGCGTGGCGGATTCGTCACCACGTGCGGCGGGGTCGGTGCCAGGTGTGGCGGGCTCGTTGCCGCCACGTGCGGCGGGGTCGTTTCCGTCGCGCGGCGGGGGCGACGGGTTGGTGCCCGTGCCTGGGTCCGGTGGTGGTGTGGATCGGAAGCGGGCCGGTGGGCCTGGGTGTGACGAGCCCGGGGTCGGGCGGGCCGGAGTGCGGTGGTGATGCCGGGGGAGTGCCGGATCCGGGTGCGGGGCCCGGGTTGGGCGGCGATCCGGCGTATCCGGTGTTGCCGGCGGGCGGGGTGGCGGACGTGCCGCTCGTGTTGAGCGGGCCGGGGTCCGGGGCGCCCGGCGGGATCACCGTGGCGCGGATCTCGACGATCGGGTTGCCGTCGGCGTCCCGGGCGCTGGTGTCCACACTCGTGATCTGGTACCTGGTGCCGCGCGGCAGGACCAGCTCTCGCTGATCCGGGTAGGCGCTGTTGCCGCCCATCCAGACGCCGTTGGAGCCCTCCGGCAGGTCCATGTGGATCCGGTAGCTGAACGGCTGGCCGTCGACGACGGCCGGATTCTGCCCGAGCGATGTCGACATGTACGCCGGCTCGGTCTGGATGGAGCCGATGAGCAGTTGAGCGTCGCGCGGACCGAGCGCCGTCCCGTCCGGGAGGCGCATGAAGCTCACGTCGTGCAGGCCGCGCTCGGTCTGCACCGGCTCCGGCAGGCGCTGGTTCAACGCCTGGTCGAGTTCGCCGATGCGGGCGTTGAACGCGTCCACCGTGGGCGTCCCGCCGAAGTAATCGTGCAGGAACGACCAGTAGCCCGCGTTCTGCCTGATCTGGTCGAGGCGGCCGTCCGGATCGCTGTCGTTCAGGACGTTGTTGATCAGGTCGCGCTGTTCCGGGCTGAGGTTCGGGTGGGACGACCAGCGCTGGAGGTCGTCCAGCGTCGGGAGGTTGGTCCCGTCGTTCATCCGGGCCAGCGCCCAGGCCCTGTTGAAATCGTTCTGGAAGTGGTTCAGGGCGCCGGGCAGGTCGGCGCCGGGCCGCAGGAACGCGTTCGGCATCGACTGGACCGTGTACTGGTACAGCGCGTTCTGCAGGTGCGGCGGCAGGTTGCGGAACGCCTCACCGAGCCGGTTGTCGCCGTACCACTGCCCTTCGGCGTCGCTGGTGAAGCGGCGCACCGGGTCGGGGTCCGCGGTGGTCCCGTCCGGGTTGGAGACCGTCCAGCCGGACGACTCGGGGTTGCCGCGCGCGTCGACGTCGACCGCACCCGTCGGCGCCGTGACGCGGACACCGAGGTTCTGCGCGAGGTCGGACGCGAACCGGCCGTCCCCGGTGTTGTTGGACAGCAGGAGCAGGTCGCGCCCGTTCCAGTTCGGGTCGCTGCGGATCAGCGCCGCGAGGTCCGTCGCGCTCATCGGCCGGTCACCGACGATCGGACCGTCGCTGTTGCCGTGCGCGTCTAGGACGAACCTGCCCGCGGGATCGGGCGGCACCATTCCCGCCGTGTTCCGCATGTGCGGCTCATCGGGACCGTAGAGGGCCCGCCCGGCCGGCGTGTCGGCACTGTTCCGCCAGGCGTCGTGCAGATGCCCCGGCAGTCCCGGCGGCGGCTCGTCACCACGCGTCGGCTGCCCGTCGGAGGACCGTCCGTCATCGCCTTCGCGAGGCTGCCCATCCCGCGCCCGAGGCTGCCCTTCGCCATCGCGCGACTGCCCGTCGTCCGTACGCGGCTGCTCTTCGTGGGGCCGCGGCCGGGTCTCGTCGGTGCGCGGACGACCGTCGTCTGCCCGTGGCTGGCCGTCGTCCGTGCGCGGGCGCTCTTCGCCGGGACGCGGCTGTCCCTCCTCCGTCCGCGACTGACCATTGTCCGTGCGCGGCTGGTCATCGCCGGGACGGGGTTGGCCGTCGTCCGTGCGAGGTTGGTCGTCGCCGGGGCGGGGCTGAGCTTCGTCCGTACGGGGTTGGCCCTCGTCTGTGCGGGGTTGGCCGTCGTCTGTGCGGGGTTGGGCGTTGTCCGTGCGGGGCTGTTCTTCGCCCGTGCGCGGTTGGCCGTCGTCTGTGCGGGGTTGGCCGTCGTCTGTGCGGGGCTGGTCTTCGCCGGGGCGGAGTTGGCCGTTGTCGGAGCGCGGCTGGTCGTCGCCTGGGCGTGGTTGGCTCTCGACCGAGGGTGGTGGGGTCTCGCCCGAGCTGGGCTGGTTCTCGTTGGGGGTCGGCTGGGAGGTGCCCTCGGGGGTGTTCCCACCGTCCGGGGTCTGGGACGGAGTGTTTCCGTCGCCGCTGGACGAGCCGTCCGGGGCGGGCGTGCTGGTACCGTTCGCGCCGAGGTGGCGGTCCATGACCTGGCCGATGGCCTGGGCCAGGGCGCGAGGGTTCTCGGCGAGGCGGTACTCGGTGAACGCCTCCGCCATCATCTCGTGCGAGTCGTTGGAGCCGTAGGTGGAGAGGGCGTTCTCGACGCGCTGCTGCGTTGCGGCGTCGTGCGGCTGGGTCGCGTCGTACGGGACGCCGATGGCGTTGGACACGGCGCGGTTCAGGTCCGCGAGCATCTGCGGGTTGTCGAGGAGCTGCTGGGCCAGGTGGTGCCCGAACTCGTGGGTGAAGACGCCTTCGGCGGAGCCGCCGCCGGGCACGGTGAACCCGGTCGCCTCCTCGTCCGCGCCGTCCTCGGCCCGCGCCGCGTTGTCGGAGAAGGCCTCCTCGCTGATGTAGATGCCCGGGCTGCTGTCCTGGGGGGTCGCGTAGGCGAGGACGTCGCCGTTGTTCGGTCCGAGCGACTGGTTGAAGTCCTGCGAGCCGATGTGGGAGAGCCCCTGCATCGTGCTCGGGTAGTCCGCGCCGAGCCGCTGGACGGCGTTGTTGATCTCCCCCACCGTGGCCGGGTCGATCGGGTTGGAGCTGAAGTCCACGGTGGGCGCGTCGTCGCCGAACGGGGCGAGGGCGTCCCGCGTCTGCTGCTCGGCGTCCGCGAGGTCCTGCGACTTGTCCGCCGAGCCGTCCTCGGGCGTGCCGTCGCCGGGCGTGCTGCCGTCGTCCGGCGTGCCGTCGTCGGCCGCCTCCTTCTTGTGCGGTCCGTCCTGGTCCTGCTGGGACGGGCCGTCCTGCGCCGGAGGCTGCTCGTTGCGGACGACGCCCTGGTCGTCCACGTTCTCGATCGGCGGCGGCTTCGGCTGCGCGCCGGGGTCCGCGGGCTTGTACGGCCGGGACTCCTGCCTGTGCTGGGACGTCTCCGGCCGGGGCCCGCTCCCGGAGGCCGGGGTCTCGGCCGGGCGGGACGGGGACGACGAAGACGTGGGCGTCCTGCCCGAGCCGCCGCCGGGGGACGTGCCACCGCCGGACGGCGGGCGGACTCCGCCCGCCGACGCCGTCCCCGCCGGGCCGCCCATCGTGCCCATCGGCATCATCGGAATGCCCGCGACGAAGCCCGTCGAGCCGCCCGAGTCGCTCTCGGGACTCGGCATGGCGTCCTGGGCCTCGGTGGAGCCGTCGGTACTGCGCGGGTTCGGGTCCGCGGCGGTGTTCGTCCCCTCGTCGCCCGGGGTGGGGCGGGAGGGGGTGCTGCCGGACGCCGGGTCGCCGCCTTCGGGTGTGCGCGAGCCGCCGCCGGACGCTGAGTCGCCGCCGTCAGGCGTGCGCGGGCCGCCGCCGGGCGTGGAGGAACCGCTGCCGCCTGGGGTGGCGGTGTTCCCGCCACCGGGCGGGGGTGCCGCAGCCCCGGTGGGCGTGGCCGTGCCGCCATCGGCGGTGTTGGAACCGCCATCGGGGGCCGTCCCGGAAGGTGGCGGCGCGGAGCTCGGGGTCTCGCTTCCCGGCGTCGACGTGCCGGGGGGAGGTGTCGACGAACCATCGCCTGGCGTGGGCGTGCTGCCGCCGGGTGTGGAGGTGCCGTCGCCTGGTGTGGACGTGCCGGGGTGAGGCGTTGAGGCGCCGTCGGACGAGCCCGAGTGCGGGGGCGTGCTGTGGGAGGCCGGGGATGAGCCTCCGCCTTGCTGGGAGCCGCCGTCGCCGGGTGTGCCCGAGCCGCCGCGCGTTCCGGAGCCGCCGCCGCTCGAACCGCCGCTGCCCGAAGACGAGGACGAGGAAGACGAGCCGCTTCCCGAGGACGATGAAGACGACGACGAGCCGCTTCCGCTACTCGAAGACGACGAGGACGATCCTCCGCTTGATGACGAGCCGCCGCCCGAGGACGAGCCTCCTCCGCCGGAAGGCGCGCCGCCGCCTGCTGGGGCACCGCCTCCCATCGGGGCGGCTCCACCCATGGGGGCCGCGCCGCCGGGGGCCATGGCGCCGCCCGAAGGCCCTCCGGTGGGGCCGGCGCCGGACGGGGAAGAACCGCCGAAACCGGACGGGTTGCCGCCGAGGCCGCCGCCCGAACCGCCCGGGGCCCCGCCTCCACCGCCGTCGCCGCCGGTGGAGGCCAGCGACGAACCGCCGCCGCCACCGCCCGTGTCGCCGAGCAGTGTGGCGATGCGGTTACCGCCGCCACCGCCGCCGTCTCCTCCGCCGCCGGAGTGGGAGCCGCCTCCGCCGCCTCCGCCCCCGCCACCGCCGGGGTTCGAGCCGCCTCCGCCGCCGCCTCCGCCGCCGCCGTCGTTCCCGCCGGGCGGCGTAGGAGACGGGGACGGGGACGGGGAGTTGCTCGGGCTCGGCGAGGGCGTCGGGTCGGTGGGACTGGGGGTCGGCGGGTCGCCGCCGGGGAGGGAGGAGCGGTAGTCGTTGAGCCCGTCCTTGCCGCCGCCGACGGCACCGCCGAACGCGCCCGACGTGGCGCCCTTGGCGATGGCGTCCCAGGTCAGCGGGTCGCCGTGGACGGCGGCGGTGGCGACGGTGCCGGCCACGCCGCTGACGGCCTCGGCCGCGCCGTCGCGCACCATGCCCCGGACCATGCCGCTCATCGCGCTGTCGGCCGGGCCGTTCAGGCCGGGGATCTTGCCGAAGCCGTGCCCGATGCCGCCGGAGATGGCGCCGCCGATCGCGCCGTCCAGGAGGGCCGAGCCGGTCTTCTTCCAGTCGACGCCGTCGCGGTTGCCCTGCGCGATCTGCACGCCCTGGACGAGCAGGTCGAGCCCGCCGCCCTCCAGGGCGCCGAACGCCGCGCCGCGCAGGATGGCGCCGAGGAGCCGCTGGCTGAGCCACTCCAGCAGCCGCTGGAAGATCGTTCTGGACGCGACCTGGGCCCCGGCCTCCACGGCGGGGATGGCGGCGGTGGAGGCGCCGAACGTCGCGAACGCGGCCGCGATCAGGTACGCGATCTCGATCGCCGTGACGATCAGCAGCGCGATGAACATGTACTTCGCGTACTCGATGTCCAGCGCGCCGCCGTCCAGCATCTCGGCGAGCTGCCCGCACGACTCGGCGAGCTTCGTCAGGATCTGCGGGTCGGTGGAGACCCACTGATCCCACTTCTGGCTGAACGCGTCCGCGGCGCCGCTGTCGAGCGCGGTGCGCACGTCGGACGCCGTCTGGTTGAGATCCTCGATCAGCTCGTTGATCTCGGTGCCGGCGGTGGTCCACGCCTCGGCGCAGCGGCGCATCGCCGTCTCGTCGCCCTCAGGCCAGTCGGACCCGATGATCCAGGACAGCCATTGGACCGGTTCTGGGATTTCAAGACCCACGGATCAGCTCACTTCAGCCTGGAGGCGTCCTCGGCCTGCTTGTAGGTCTTGGCCATCTGGTCGACGCCCTTCTTGATGCCCTCCAGGCCGTCCTTGAGCTTGGGGAACGACTCCAGGACGTTCTTGGCCGGGTCCGCGTAGCCCTCGGCGAACGTCTTGCCGGTCTCGTCCGAGCCCCAGCACTGTCCCTCGGCGGACAGCGCCGAGTTGAGCCGGTCGTAGATGGCCTTGAGCTGGGTGGCGCCGTCGTGGAACCCCTTGCCGGACCGCTTGAGCTCCTCTGTGTCGACCTCGAGGTATTCGTAGGTCATCGCGGCAGGATCCCGAGGCGCTCGCGGATGGCGTCGATGTCGTCCGGACGCTCGGGCAGCAGCTTGGCGATGTCGAAGCCGCTCTCCGCCGCCCCCTCCGGGGCCAGGCCCTGCATGGCGGCGCGCATCTGGTCGGTGACCTGCGTCTGCGCGTCCCGGGTCGCCTCCATGATCGCCTCGGCGAGCTGCTCGGAGCCGAGTTTGCGCTGGACGCGCGGGTCGAGTTCCAACGAGGTGAGCCGGCCCTGCCGGTCGACCTTCACCCGGACCATGCCGTCGGCGGCCTCCGCCTCGGCCTCGATCGCCTCCAGCTTGGACTGCATCTCCTGGATCTGCCGGCGCTTCTCCTGGTAGGTCTGCAGGAGCTCGTCGATATGCGCCTGCCATTCAGCGCGCACAGGGACCCCTCTGTTCGTCGGGAGCTTGAAAGAGCCCGCGACCGCGCACGATCACAGACACACACAGGGATTGATCATTTATAGGGGTTTCAAGGCCGTTGTCGCAACCTGTTCCGGACTGTCCGTGACGGCGGTCCACGTCACCGACGTGGTGCGACGCCCGCACCGGACGGCGCCGGCGTTGTGGAACACTGCGGGGATCGCGCGGTGCGCCGCGCGACCCGACAGGACGATCTGCGAAAGGTGTGGCGAACGATGCGCAGGAGACCGAACATCTGTGACGCCTGCGTGCGCCTGCAGAAGAGGTCCAACCCTGACGCGCAGACGTCGCTCGACCGCTGGATCCCCTACTGCGACGCCTTCCCAGAGGGAGTGCCGAACGAGATCTACCGGAACGGGTTCGACCACCGGAACCCGTTCGAGGGCGATCGGGGCATCCGGTTCGAGCTGCGTCCCGGCGGGGAGCGGGCGCTGGCGGCGTACGAGTCCGCCGCCGCGCGGAAGCAGAACGCGGCGTCCGGGCAGGGCACGGCCCCCGGACAGGGCCGGGGGACGGGGCAGGGCGGCTGACCGGCCGCCCCGCGCGCCATCAGTTGCTCCACAGCAGCGTGTTGGTGACCTCGACGCCCAGCTCGCCGGCGGTCGCGAAGACGCTGCCGGTGCGGCCGCCGGTCGGCCCGCCGGTCACCCAGTACGACTGGGCGTAGATCACGGTCGACCCCTGCGTCCAGGTCCGCGTCCAGTACGCCGGGTCGGCCTTCGGCTGCCGCAGCCCGCTGGCGTCCGACGGGGTCAGCAGCTTCGGCCAGCCCTCCTGGTTCGTGTACCCCTTGATGACGGACGCGTCCGACGAGGTGGCGAACTTCAGGATCGAGACCGACGTGATGATCTGCTTGGACGGGTTGGCGTAGACGGCCGAGTACATGTTGCCGACGCACGGGTGCCGGCGCAGCGCGGGCTGCAGCACCGAGTTGGCGCGGGTGGTGCACGACTCGACGCGCGTCCCCGCCTGCGTGAAGGTGTTGCCCTTCGCCGTCTCGATCGTCCGGGTCAGCACGCCGGACGGGTCGATGGCGCCCCCGCCGCCGGACCGGGTGGTCGGGCTCGGCGGCGGTGTCGCCTCGTAGGACGGGACGCGCGTCACCGACGGCAGCGAGGACGTCCGGTCCGGCGCGTCGTCGTCATCGCCGAGCAGGAGGAAGGCGCCCGAGCCGGCGATGGCCAGGACGAGGATGACGCCGATGATGAGGAAGAGGGCGAGGCCGCCTCCACCGCGCCGCGGTGGAGGCGGAGGCGGGAAACCGGGGCCGCCGATGCCGCCGGGGCCGCCGGGCAGCGGCGGCGGGCCGGCCGGCGCCGGGGGCGGTGCGGCAGGCACGGCCGGCGGCGGGAATCCCGGGCCGGGCTGCTGGCCGGGCCAAGGTGGGGGGTTCATGATCGCTCCGGGCGGTGTCACAGCGGGGTGCCGATGGGATCGGGCCAGACTAGCGGGCCGATCGTGGTGATTTAAGTGCAGGTGAGCCGTCTGTGCGGTCCGGATCCTAGGCTGGGGGGCGTGGGTCAGGCGCTCCGTCGCGGTGCGTGGGGGGACGAGTGTCTCGTAGGCTGGCCGGTGAGAGGGGAGGCAGGTGTCCGACTCCAGCTGGCAGCAGGCGGTCCTCCGCGAGATCGGCGTATCGCGGAGGGGACTCCAGAGGCTCGACGCGACGCCGAACGGCCCGGCGCAGGGCTCCTGGGGCGCGGAGGCGCCTCCCCTGCCCGCGCCTGAACAGCAGCCGTCCGCGACGCCCGTCCCGGCGCCCGTCCCGCAGCCCGCCGAGGCCGCGGCGTCTCCGGCGTCGCAGGCCGCGCCCGAGGTGCCGCCGTTCGCGGCGCCCGCCGAGCAGGCGCAGGCGGCGCCCGACGGCCCCGCGCCGCTGCTCCCGGAACCGCAGCCCCTGCTCCCGCCGCAGCCGGATCCGTCCCCGCAGCCGCCGTTCCCCGCGCCCGAGCCGCAGGTCGCCGCCCAGCAGGCGGCCGAGCAGGCCGCGGCGCAGCAGGCCGCCGCACAACAGCAGGCCGCCGCCCAGCAGGCCGCGGCCCAACAGCAGGCCGCCCAACAGCAGGTCGCGGCGCAGCAGGGAGCCGTGCAACAGCAGGCGGCCGCCCAGCAGGCCGCTGCCCAGCAGCAACCCCCGGCCCAGCAGCAGGCGCCGGACGGTCAGGGCGGGCCCGGCCACGTCGAGCCGCTCATCAGCTCCGACTTCGACTGGGAGGCGGCGGTCAACCCCGTCCTCGGCGCCGTGCCGACCGCCGGGAGCGGCACCGAGCAGAGCACGGAGGCGAGCGCCCCCGCGCCCGCGTCCCCCGCCCACCCCGTCCCGCCGGAGCAGGTCGGCTCCGGCCACCAGATCCCGGCCGGCGACCTCGTCCGCAAGAACCAGCACGGCGACCCGCTCGCCCGCCGCATGGGCCGCGGCGTCCGCAACGCGATGGGCGGCGGCGCCCGGGAGGCCAGGGAGCAGGCCGCGTTCGCCGAGCTGATGCAGCGGCCGGTGCCGAGCTCCCGGCAGATCGCGGTCGCGAGCGTGCGCGGCGGCGCGGGCAAGACGACGATGGCCGCGCTCGTCGCGACGGAGCTGGCCCGGCACCGCGCCGACCGGGTGCTGGCCGCCGACGCCGACGCCGAGCTGGGCTCGCTGCCGCTGCGGCTCGGCGTCTACGCGCAGCTGTCCCTGTTCGACCTGGCCGCGCAGAACCCGCACACGTTCGAGGAGGCGGAGCGCTTCCTGACCCGCACCCCCGACGGCCTCTACGTGCTCTCCTCCACGCGCGGCGGGCGCATCGCGGGGGAGTTCACGCTGGAGACGTTCCAGACCGCCCTCAGCGCGGTCAGCCGGTACGTCGCCGCGACCGTGGTCGACTGCGGCGCCGGCATCCTGACCGAGGTGAACCGCGGCGTCATCGCCGGCTCGCACGGCCTCGTCCTGGTCACCCCGGGCACGGTCGACGGCGCGCTGAGCGCGCGCGGGGCGCTGGAGTGGTTCTCGGCCAACAACCAGCAGGCGCTCCTGCCGCGCACCGTCATCGCGATGGTCTCGCACGCGCCGCAGGTGGGCGCCGACCTCCAGCGGGCGCACCAGATGCTCACCGCGTGGGGCCTGCCCGTCGTGTCCGTCCCGTACGACCGGCAGCTCGCGACCGGCAGCTCCCTCGACCTGTCCCGGGTCTCCGCCGCCGCCCGGACCGCCGTGACCCGCGTCGTCCACGAGGTGTTCTCGCGCTCGCTGACCGCGGGGGTGACGCGATGAGCACCGACCTGGTCGCGCTGGTGCGCCGCCGTCCCGACGTGCACGCCATCGCCGACGGCATGATCGCGATGGGCGAGCCGCTGGAGCTGCGCGGCGGCGAGCCCGACTCGACGCGGCTGCACGACGGCGAGGGCCGGCTGCTGGTGTCGATCGAGGACGCGGTGCAGGTGTCGGTGCAGGGCGAGATCGGCCGGCTGCTCGGCGCCGAGTTCGCCGCCCGGGTCATGACGCCGGTCTGGTGGGTGGACGTCCGCGCGGTCGCCGACGTGCCCGAGGCGCAGCGGGTCGCGCGCAAGTTCGCCGACTCGCTCGTCCACTGGCTCGGCGGCATGGTGTACCCGGAGGGCGCCGCCGACGCCCCGGCCCGCAGCTGGAGGGCGTCCGGCCAGGGCGGTCCCGGTGCGGAAGGCGGCACGGCGGGCGGCGCGCCGGGCGGTTTCCCCGGTCCGGCGGGCGACCCGGGCGGCGCCGCGTACCAGGGCGGCGTGATAGGCGGCTAGACCGGCCGCGTCAGCGCCGGCCAGGTGAGGGCCGGGTCAGGGCCAGTCGCGGGTGAGGTCCAGGTCCCACGGGACGAGGTTCCACGGGCTGCGCGGGTCGGTGGCGAGCTCCTCGATGAGCCGTTCGTACTCGGCCTGCGCCTTCCCGCCGCCGCCCGACCACAGCAGCCGTCCTTGCAGGTAGCAGGTGGCCATGTCCCGCCAGGACGTGTACCGCCGCTGGATGTCGAGCGCGAGCGGCAGCATCCGCTCCCAGCAGTACTCCTCGGTCAGCCACCCCACCATGTGGCCCCACCGGTAGAGCATCAGGGCGCGCCCGTAGTCCCAGATGAGGAACCGTCCCACGTTGGCGCGCAGCGCCGGGTCGGTGAGCGCCTTCAGCCGGTGCAGCTCCTCGGCCGCGTGGTTGCGGTCGTTGAAGAGCTGGTGGAGGAACTGGGCCAGCTCGGCGCCCTCCTCGCTGGCGTCCGCGCCGGGCTCGTCCCGCAGCAGCGGCGGGACGAGCCGCGCGTACGCGCCGCCCTCGTCGCCGTAGCGGACGCGGACCAGCTCGATCAGCCGCTCGACGAACGGCGGTTCGAGCCGGTCGCGGGCGATGAGGCCGTCGACCTCGCGCAGCAGCGTCCCGTACTCCTCCTGCGCGGCGGGGGACCGGGCGGCGAGCCGGGCGTCCTGCGTGAAGTCGGCGCGGTGCCCGTCCTGGACGAGCCAGTTGACGGCGCCGAGGAGCTGTTCGAGGTCGTAGGCGCCCCACGGCTGCTGGAGCAGCTCGTGCGCGGCGCGGCGATCGGCCGCGGCGGCGGCGCCGGGCGCGGTGCCGAGCCGGTCCACCCGGAAGCCGTTGACGGCGCCGTAGGGGGCGCCGGCCGCGATGATCCAGCGCTGCACGGGGGTGAGACCGGAGCCCGGGGCGAGGGCGCCGGGCGCGCGGATCAGCTCCCAGAGCCGCCGCTGGAACTCCGCGGCCTGCCGTTCCTCGCTGCCGAAGAACCCGGCGAGCTGCTTGCGGAGCGCCGGGTGCCGGACGTAGAGGCGCCGGAAGAACCGGCCGTTCTTCCACACCAGGTGTTCCGGGCGCAGCTCGCCGAACGGTATCCGCGTCCGCCGGTGGACCATCTGCCGCTCGGCGAACCGCAGCTCCAGGTCCGACCACAGCCCGGCGATCGGGGTGAAGCGCAGCAGCAGGACGAACGCGCAGACCAGGGTGACCAGGAGGGCACCGGGCGCGAGCGCCCACCGGGCCTCGTCCGGCATGCCGGTCAGGGAGAGCACGGCCCCGGCGAGCAGTAACGCCACCCCGCCCGCGCCGAACCCGAGGAACCAGCCGGTGGTGACGGCGAGCGACCCTTCGACGCGGAGCACGGCCTCGTCGCCGTCGAACTCCAGCGACGCCTCGGCGAGTGTCCCCTCGACGGCCCGCTCAAGCGCGTCGAGCCGACCGGCCTCTCCCATGGGCAGGACCGTACATCATCCCTTACGGGTAGATCATCACCCCTGTGTGCGATATGCGGTGGTTAGACCCTCGTCAGGCGGACTGGAGGTGCTGCATCAGCATGCTGTGCCGCTGCCAGCCGTCCTGCGAGCGGCCGTCGCCCAGCGGGAAGAACGTCAGCGGCGCGCGCGGCGGGCCGACCGGCTGGCCCGGCAGCCCGTTCGGGCCGGTCACCGCCCCCGCGACCGCCAGCGCGACCGGGGCGGGCGCGCCCGTCCAGCGGGGCTCGGTGGTGAGGTCGGCGCGGCCCGGGGTGAGCTGGACGAACAGCGACGCCACCGGCTGGTCGGCCGCGAGCGCCCCGACCAGGGTCGGCAGGTGCTGCAGCGGCGGCGGGTCCTCGGGCGCGTAGCCGACCGTGACGGTGCTGACCTCCGCGACGCCGCCGCCCTCGCTGGCGGTGTAGTCGCAGATCGCCTGGGCCGGGCGGGGCCCGTCGCCGCCGACGATGAGCCGCGCGGTGGACCGCCCGCGCGCGTACTCGGTGAGCCGGTCGCGGCGCCACGGGTGCTCCAGCGGCTCGGCGGGGCCGACGCCCGCCGGGTACTTGCCGGTGAGCAGCTGCAGGAGGCGCTCGACCGGCCCGCCGAGGTCGCCCTCGGCGCCGTGCCTGATCCGGTAGACGAGGGTGAGCTGCGAGCCGACCGGGGCCGTCGGGCGGGTGGTGAACCCGGGGGCGTAGTCGCGGGCCTCCGGGACGGGCACGAACGTCGTGCCGCTCCACTTCAGCGGCCGTCCGGTGAGGCCCTCGTAGTAGCCGTCGCCGTTGCGGACCACCCACTGCACGTCGTTCCCGGACGCGGCGGTGCGCAGGGGCAGCGACAGCCGCGAGTCCAGGGGCGTGACGACCTGCAGAGTGCGGCCGCTGCCGGTGCAGTCGCCGAGTGCCTTGTTCAGCCAGGCGCTCAGCGCTACCACGGGCCGGTCCTGGAGGACGACCATGGCCTGCTCGGTCAGCGCGTCTACGGTGCTCATCTCGACCGGGAGTCTAGTCACCGGCCGCCCGTCCCCGGGCCCGCCCCGCCTTCCGGCCGCGCCCGCCGGACGATCGCCATCCGACCGGCGTCTTCACCGTGACTCGCGTGGCGCATGTCCAATCTGTGCTGAAATGTTACGGATGCAGCGAGCCGCCGCGCCCTCCCCCGTGTACTACGCGGACGACGCCCCGACGCCACCGGAGCCGCCGGTGCGGGGGCGTCTCTGGCGCGCGCTCGGCTGGGTCTCGGTCGTGCTGTCGGTCGTGCTCGTCGCCGGCAGCCTCACCGCGTACGGGTTCTGGCGCCGGCTGGACGGCCAGATCGACCGCGAGGACGTCGACGGCAGGCTCGGCGATGACCGCCCCGAAAAGCTCAACAACTCGCTGAACATCCTGCTGATGGGCTCCGACAGCCGCGCGGGGGAGAACGCCCGCTACGGCGCCGAGGCCGGGCAGCGCTCCGACACCACGATCCTGCTGCACATCTCGCCCGGCGGCGAGAGCGCCATCGGGATCAGCTTCCCCCGCGACTCGATGGTGCAGATGCCGCCCTGCAAGAAGAAGAACGGCGCGTCCGTCCCGACCCGGTTCGGGATGATCAACACGGCGTTCTCCAACGGCGGCCCCGCCTGCACCTGGCGGACGATCGAGTCGCTCACCAGAATCCACATCGACCACTACATCGAGGTCGACTTCGCCGGGTTCAAGCGGGTCGTGGACGCGCTCGGCGGCGTGGAGATCTGCGTGCCGCGCCGCATCGACGACCCCAAGGCCGAACTGCACCTCCGGGCGGGCAGGCAGGTCGTCCGGGGCGACCAGGCGCTCGGCTACGTCCGCACCCGGTACGTCCTCGGCGACGGCTCCGACCTCGACCGGATCAAGCGGCAGCAGGCGTTCATGGCCTCGGTCGTCAAGAAGGCCACCGACAAGGGCATGCTCACCGACCCGGGACGCACCTACGGCTTCCTCTCCGCCGCCGCCAAGTCCATCAAGGCCGACGACGGGCTCACGCTGTCGGTGATGCAGAAGCTCGCCGGGTCGCTGCGGGGGATGAGCGCCGGGAAGGTGCGGTTCGTCACCGTGCCCGTCCAGGCGTACCCGCAGGACAAGAACCGCGTGCAGTTCGACCAGGCATTGGCCGAACCGCTGTTCAAGGCCGTCCGGGAGGACAACGAGCTCCCCGAGCAGACCCCGGCGCCGGTGGCCGGGCAGAACGGGGTCCAGCCCGTACCGCCCGCACAGGTCAGGATCGGCGTGTTCAACGCGTCCGGCACCGCGGGGCTCGCCCAGCGGACCGCCGACCAGCTCGGCGAGCGCGGCTTCCAGGTCGTCAAGGTCGGCACCAGCAGGAAGCAGTACCCCCGCACCCAGATCCTCTACGGCGCGGGCGCCGAGCGGCAGGCCGCCCGGACGGCGATCGCGGTCCCCGGGCCCCGGCCGCGCGCCTGGGCGTCCGCCCGGCCCGGCCACGTCTACCTGGTGATCGGCAGGGAGGGCGCCAAGCTGCGCGGGCTCTCCCCGACCGTGCCGAAACTCGCCGGCGAGATCAGGGCGGACCGCGATATCTGCGCCAAGACCTGATGCGGCCATGTCCCCCCGGTATGTTGGCCCGCGCCAACCATCGACCAGACCAAAGCGTCCCTTGTAGGACGCCCCACAACCGATCCCCCCGACCTCCTGGCCCGGAGTCACCCCCCGCACAGGGCTCCACGGCCGCCACGCTCCCCCCGGACGGACGCATGCAGCCCGAGCCCTTCACCCTCTTGATGACCGTCTACGGCGGTGATCGGGCGGAGCACGTCCGGGACGCGTTCCGCAGCGCCGTCCACGACCAGACGCTCCGCCCCGACCAGGTCGTCCTCGTCCAGGACGGCCCCGTGTCCGCCGACCTGGCCCGGTGCCTGCACGAACTCGCCGCCACCGGCGAGGTCGAGGTGTCGTTCGTCCGGCTGGAGCACAACCGCGGTCTCGGCCCCGCGCTGGACGCCGGCCTGCACGCCGCCCGCCACGACATCGTCGCCCGCATGGACGCCGACGACGTCGCGATGCCGCACCGCTTCCAGCTCCAGGTGCCGCTGGTCCGCGCGGGCGCCGACCTCGTCGGCGCGGGCCTGCTGGAGTTCGGCACCGACATCACCGACATCGTCGGCCGCCGCACCCCGCCGAGCGACCCCGCCGACATCGCCCGCTACTCCCGCCTGCACGACCCCTTCAACCACCCGACGGTCGTGTACCGGCGCAGCGCCGTCATCGCCGCCGGCGGCTACGGCGACCTCCCGCTGATGGAGGACTACTGGCTGTTCGTCCGCATGATCGCGGCCGGCGCCCGGATGGTGAACCTCGCCGAGCCCCTCGTCTACTACCGCGTCGGCGACGGCGCCTACGAGCGCCGCGGCGGCCGCGACCTGCTCCGCTCCGAGCTGCGCCTGCAGCGCGAGATGCTCCGCGAGGGCTTCATCTCCCAGCCCCAGTACTGGCGCAACGTGATGGTCCGCGGCGGCTACCGCCTCGTCCCCACCGTGATCCGCAAGCCTTTCTACCGCGCCGTCGTCGCCCCCTACGGCGCCCGCCGCAACCGCTCGCGCGACCGCGACGACGCCCGCGTCACGCCCCAACCCCCGGCCTACACGCCCCGGCACGCGCGGCCCGCGGCCGAGGGGCTGCCCGGCGTCGAGGCCGCCCCGCCGCACCTCGACCAGTGACGCGGCCCGCCGGGGCGGGACGCCGTCACGGCACCGGGCGGCTCCACAGGACGGGCTGACCGCCGCGGGAGTCGGCGCTGCGGCCCACCCCGAGCAGCGAGTCCCCGAAGACCGACAGCCCGGTGATCTGCTGGTCGCCGACGCCTCCGAGGCCGGTGCCGCCGGGCGCGGCCGCCTGCCAGGAGGCGCCGTCGGCGGACGTCCAGGACACGACGTCGGTCGCGCCGGCGCGCCCGGTGGTGCCGGTGGCGGCGAAGCCCTTCGGGGTCGCGGTCAGCGCGGTGATGGTCGCCTGGGTCTCGCCGCTCGGAGACTCCAGCGGACGCCACGTCTTGCCCGCGTCCGTGGAGACGTAGCCGAGCCAGTCGAGGCCTCTTTGCGTGGCCGCGATGCCCGCCGCCACGAGCGTGTCGCCCTTGGCCGCGACATGGGTCAGATGCCCCTCGGTCACGCCGGACGCCGGCAGCTCCAGAACCTGCAGCGTCCACTGCTTGCCGTCGGGCGACGCCCACACCGAGGGGTGGTTGCCCTTGCCGTCCCGGCTTCCGCCGACGGCGACGTACCCGGACGGACCGGCCGCGACGTCCAGCATCCAGCGCGTCGCGTTCTTGCTGCCCGTCATCGCCTTCGCGTCGGCGCCGGCGCCCTTGGACCAGCTCTTCAGGTCCGTGGAGGACCACGCTGCGGCCGAGTAGCCCTCCGTGCCGACGACGACGTATCCGGCGGAGCCGGCCGCGGCGGCGTAGGTCACGGGCGCGCCGCCCCGGCCCGCGCCGAACGCGGGCGCGGTGTCGGCGGCCTGCCACGTCGCGCCGTCCTTCGAGGTGACCACGAGGGGGCGGCGCGCCGGGGCCTGGTCGTAGCCGACCGCCAGCCAGCCCGCGCCGCCGGCGACGACGTCGTTCAGCTGCTGCGGCCCCGGCCGGGTGAACGCGGCGCCGAGGCCCTGCGCGGGCTTCCAGGAGGCGCCGTCGGCCGACGACCAGGCGGCGGCGTCGCCGCTCGCGCTGCCCACCGCGACGGCGAGGCTCCCGGTGGCGCCGACCGCCCGGACCGCGTGGTCCGGCCGGATGGCGCCGGGGATCTTCGTCAGGTCGACGGGGACGGCGGTGCCGGACGCGTCCCAGACGCCGAGCATCGGGTCGGTGTCGCCGCCGCCGGGCTCGCGGCCGACGAGGACCGTCTGGCCGCCCGCCGCCGCCGCGCCGAGCACCTCGCGTCCGGCCTTCGACTCGGCGGTCCCGGCGTCCTTCCAGGCGGTGCCGTTCGCGGAGCGCGACAGCAGCACGTCGCCGCCGCGGACGACGACGGCCGTGAAGCCCTGGCCGTCGGAGGCGATGCCGCTGGTCCGCCCGTAGCCGGACGGCGCCAGCTTCCCGGCCTTGGTCCACGACCGGCCGTCCTTGGACGCGTAGGCCTGGCCGAAGAGCTTGCCGGACGCCTTCATCTCGCGCATCGCCAGGAACCCGGCCTCGCCGCCGCCGATCATCAGGCCGCGGCTTCCCTTGGGCACCGGCACCTCGGACGTCGCCCACGTCCGGCCGCCGTCCTCGGAGCGCCAGACCTTCCGGTACGGGCCGGGCTTGCGGGAATCGGGCGTGATGAGCCCCTCCAGCAGGATCACGTCGCCCGCGGCGGCGGCCTCGACCAGCGCCAGGTCGCCCTTCTGCACCTGCAGGCCGATCTGATCGTCGACCCGTTCCTCCCAGCGGCGCCCGTCCGCCGACAGCCACGCGGCGGGCCGCGCGTCGCTGAAGTCGCCCTTCGGGGAGTTCTGCCCGATGGCCAGGAAGCCGCCGCCGGTGCCGACGATCCGGGTGACCCGGTCGTTCGCGCCGAAGACGTCGCCGACGGCGTCGGGCTGCCGGCGCCACTCCTTGCCGTCCTCGCTGGTCCACACCGCGCCGGCGCCTCCCGCGCGGTGGCCGATGGCGACCCATCCGCGGGACGAGGCGCCGACCGCCGCGGGCACGCCGCCGGGCGGTGCGACGCCGCCGTCGGTGCCCTGCTGGGCGACGGACTCGAAGGTGCGCCCGCCGTCGGTGGAGACGAGGAACAGGCCGCGGGAGTCCTGCGGGTCGGTCTCGCCGCCGACCGCGACCACCGTCGAACCGAGCGCCGCGACGCCGGTGACCTGCTGGTCGCGGCCGTCGGTGCGGGCCGCGCCGTCCACCGGGAACAGCGACCCGGCCAGCTTGGCGCCCGCCTCGCCGTCGCCGTCGTCACCCCCGAGCAGGCCGGGCACCACGAGGACGCCCGCGGCGGCCAGCGCCACCACGGCCAGCCCGGCCGCGCCGATGAGCAGCGGCTTCTTGACGCTTCTGCGGCGGCCCCCGCTCGGCCCTCCGGTCCGCCACGGCTCCTCGATCACCGGCGGCGGCGCGACCGGGTGGGCGGCCTCCTGCCCGGGGTGCGGCGTGCCCGGCATCTGCTGCGCCCACGGGAACTGCTCGGCGGGCGGAGGGGCGCTCTGCGCGCCCGGGATCTGCTGCGCGTACGGGAAGGGCTCCGCCGGCGGGCGCGGCGGCGTGCCGGGGATCTCCTGCGCGTACGGGAACGGCTCGTGGGCCGGCGGGCTCTGCGAGGGCGGGACGTTCTGCGGCGGCTGCGGCGGCTGCGGCGGTGCGGGGGGTGCCGGAGGCGGCGGGGCCAGGTGCTCGGCGCGGGTCACGTCGGGCATGTCCTGCCCGTACGGGAACGGCGGCGGTGCGATCGGCTCGACCCTCGTCACGTCGGGCATCTCCTGCCCGTACGGGAACGGCGGCGGCGCCGGGATGTCGGTGGACGTCGCCGGAGCCTCGGCCGCCGGAGCCGGAACGGCGGGCGAGGCCGCGTTCTCCGCGTCGGTCTCCGAGGCGGTCTCGGTTTCGGCGGCGGCCTTGCGGCCCTTCGGCAGGATCACCGTCTGCAGGGTCTCGTTGAGCTTGAAATCCACGACGGTGCGGTCGGCCGGCAGGGCGTCCGCGCCGTCCTCGGAGTCGTCGGAGGGGTCCTCGGGGGGAGCCTCCGGGGAGCGCGCCTGGACGTCCTCGGGGGCGTCGTCCGCGGGCTCCTCCGGGAGGTCGTCCTCTTCGGGGTCGTCCTCCGGGTCGTCCACGAGGTCGTCCTCGACGTCGTCCTCGACGTCGTCCTCCTGGTCGTCCTCGGGGAGCAGCGGTTCGGACGGGGCCCCCTGGTCGTCCAGCCAGCGCGGCGGGGGCGGGGTCTGAGCCGGCTGCCCGGGCTCGGGACGCTCACCCACGTGCTCGTCGTCCGGCTTTCCGGTTGCAGTCACACCCGCTCTCCCAGCATCCGTTCACTCTGCTCGACTCACCCTGGAAACCCGCGGCGGCACCTCGCGCTGCGATCCGGGGGTCGTCAGCGATGATAGCGGCGCATAAGGGACCGAACTTCCTCAGCGGCTGCGGCCCGCGGCGGTGCAGCCGCCGCCGGAGCAGTGCGTCAGCGCGTAGAGGAGGTCCGACAGGTGCCGCCGCCGCTGCTCGGTCAGCGTGCCGGCGATGTTGTTCAGCTCGTAGGGGTCGCGGGCTCTGTCGTAGTACTCGCGCTCGCCGTCCTCGTACTCCACGTACAGCATGTCGTCGTTGCGGATCGCGTTGTAGGTGGTCGGAGCGCCGGGCGCGGAGTCCTGCCGGTCGGGGTCCAGCGGGGACGGCGGCGGCTTCACGTGCTCGACCAGCGCCGACTCGCGCCAGTCCGGGGGAGCGGCGCCGCGCAGGAACGGGGCGAGCGACCGGCCGTCGGTCGCCGCGGGCGGGCGCACGCCGGCGAGGTCCTGGAAGGTGGGGGCCAGGTCGGTGTTCTGCGCGATCTCCCGGGCGCTCCGACCAGCGGGGACGGCCGGTCCGGTGACGACGAACGGCACCCGGACGTCGGTGTCGAACGCGGTCATCTTCCCGCCCGCCAGCCGGTGCTCGCCCATGTGGAAGCCGTTGTCGGACCCGAAGACGACGTAGGTGTCGCGGTCGAGGCCGAGGTCCTTCAAAGTCGTCCGGATCCGGCCGATCATCTCGTCCACCGACTGCACCATGCGGACGCGGTCCCGGTATCCCGCGTCGATGCGGGCGAGGCCCGGTCTCCGCAGCGCCGGATGCGACCGCAGCCAGGACGGCTTGTCGCGGATGTCGGCCTCGTTGAACGCGGGCGACCGGGGCGCCTTCAACCCGCCGAACTTCGCGGTGTGCCGGGGCGCGGGGACGAACGGCCCGTGCGGCGCGAACGTCGCGATCTGCATGAAGAACGGCTGCTCGGACCCGCCCGACCGCTTGAGGAACTCGACGCCCTTGTTCGCGAGCACGTCGGTCAGATAGTCCTCCGGCTTCGCGCCGTAGTGGACGAGGCGGCCGTTCTCGTTCAGGTTGTAGTTGTACTCGGGGTAGCCGTTGCCGCTGACGTACCACTCGCTCCAGCCCGGCGGCACGTAGGGTTTCGTCCCGCCCTGGGTGTCGTTGGGCTGGTAGCCGTTCATGTACTTGCCGAGCAGGGCCGTCCTGTACCCGGCCTTCTGCAGGGACGGGGCGAAGGACGCCTGCTCGCCGCCCTTGTCCTTGAACACCTCGTAGCCGCCCTGGGGCGGGAAGTTCGTGCGGACCCCGGTGTTGTGGGGGTACCGGCCGGTGAAGATCGTCGCGCGGGACGTGCAGCACAGCGAGTCCGCCATGATGAAGTTGCTGAACGTGAGCCCGTCCCGCTGCATCTGGAGCACCTGCGGCATGTGCGCGATGAGGTTCCAGGAGAGGTCGTCGGTGAGGACGAAGACGATGTTCGGCTTCTTCGGGGCCTTGCCGCCCTTGGAGCCGCCGGACCGTTCCTCACCCTGGAAGAGGCAACCGCTCAGGACGAGGGCGGTGGCCAGGCAGACCGCGGCCGCCAGCCGCCGATGTCGGATCAACGTCCGTGTCCCTTCCGTGATGCGATCGCCGGGCAAGCGTAACGATCCGGGCGGTGGCCGGTGTACCCGGCGGGGTTGGCCGTCGCGTGCGGGTTGTTGGCATGATGCGGGGTGCCATGAGAAGGACCGTCCGGGACCCGCAGGTGATCGCGCCGCTGATACCGCTGGTCGCGGGCGCCGCGATCAGCGCCCTGGTCGCGCTGGTCGTCGGGCTCGCCGTCTCCTGCGGGCCGTCGCGCGGCGGCCCGGACGCGGGGCCCTCCGGCCGGAACGGCACGGCCTCCGGGCCGCCGCCGAGCCCGGCGGGTTCGGCGGCGGCGATCGACCCGCCCGGCTACTCGCCCGCCGAGCCGGTGATCGACGGCTCGTTCGCGGACCCGACCGTGATCAAGGTGGCGGGCACGTACTTCGCGTACGGCACCAACAACGCCGACGCGACGATGCCCGTCGCGACGGCCCCGTCGCCGACCGGGCCCTGGAGGGTGTCGCCGGGTGACGGTCTCGCCCGCCTCCCCGCCTGGGCCGCCGCGGGGTGGACGTGGGCGCCCGAGGTCGTCCCGCCGCGCGGCGGGTCCCGGTCGTACCTGCTGTACTTCTCCGCGCGCCGCAAGGACGGCGACGAGCAGTGCGTCGGCGTCGCGACCGCCTCGTCGCCCGCCGGTCCGTTCGTCCCGCAGGAGGGCGGGCCGCTGGTGTGCCCGCTGGACCTCGGCGGGGCGATCGACCCGGCGTCCTACATCGAGGAGGACGGCACCCGCTACCTGCTGTACAAGACCGACGAGCGGAAGACGGCCGCGATCTACCTGGTCAGGCTCACCCCGGACGGACTCGGCCTGGCCGGGCCGCCGAAGCAGATCATGGGCCGCGCCGCCGACGAACCCGTCCTCGTCGAGGCGCCGGACCTCGTCCGAAGGGGCGGGCAGTACGTGCTGCTGTACTCGGCGGGCTGGTACTTCCAGTCGAACTACCAGACCCGTTACGCGGTGGCCTCGTCCATCGAGGGGCCCTACCAGAAGGGCGGCGCGGTCCAGTCCACCGGCCTGTACGGCGGGAAGGTCGAAGGCCCGGGGAGCGCGGACGTCCTCGGCGACGAGACCGGCGACTACCTGGTCTTCCACGGCATCCTCGACCACCACGGCGGCTCGAAGGTGACCCGCGGCATGTACGTCGCCCGGCTCGGCTGGGACGGCGCCCGGCCGGTCGTCCGGGGCGTGCCCGTCCGGTACGAGGCGGAGCGGGCACGGCTGAACGGCTGCGTGTCGGCGCTGGGCCGGCCCAACGCGTCCGGCGGCGGCGCCATCGGGCCGTTCACCCGCGACGACTGCCGGGTGGACGTGCCCGTGTTCGCTCCCGTCGCCGGCCGGTACTCGGTCCGGACGCAGTACGCCAACCGGTCGGGGAGCGCCTCGGACCTGGAGGTGTCGGTGAACGGCTACGCCGCGACGTCCGTGCGGCTGGACGCCACGAAGGGCGCCGACTGGACGTCCGTCACGGCGACGGTCGACCTCGCCGCCGGCTGGAGCACCCTCGGCCTCCGCCGCCTGAACGGCCAGGGGCAGATCGACTACCTGGAGCTGCGGTAGGGGGCCGTCCGCTCGAACAGGACGAGCCACCCGCCCCGGTACGCCCAGTTTCCGGCCGGGCGCCAAGGGCCGGCCGCCTGCACGGCCTGCTCCCGCCGATCGATGATCGGGTCGTGCGGGTCGAGGGACCGGTGGTTCATCACCCACACCCGGTTCACCCGGGCGAGCTTGCGGGGCAGGTCGCGCGGGTAGGTGTCACGGCCCTTGAGGTTCGCCGCCGTCACCGGGTCCGTCCGCACGCCGACGTCGCGGAGCCGTCCGAACACGCCGGGGTAGGTGGCGGCGCTCCAGCGCACGCTTCCCGCGAGGTAGACGACGGCGTCCCCCGGGCGGGCGTGGGAGCGGACGATGTCCGCGGCCTCGCGCATGTTCTCCGGGCGGCTGTCCTGCCGCCGCAGGTACTCGTGGTCCTGGACGGCCGGGGCGGTGAGCGCCGCGGCCGCCGCCACCGCCACGGCGGCCTGGACGGCGGGACGGCGCGCCGCCGTCAGCAGCCCCGCGATCCCTCCGCCGGCCAGCAGCGCCATCGCGGGCAGGCAGAAGACCGTGTACCTGAAGTAGAACATCGGGTCGCCGAGGGCGGAGACGGCGAGCAGGAGAACGGTCGGCAGGACGGCCCACGGCAGCGCGACGGCCGTGAGGGAGGCGGTCCCCGAGGGGCGGGCGTCATCGGAGCGGCGGGCGCGCCGCACGGCGTCCACCACGACGCAGGCCAGGACGAGCGCGACGACCGGCGCGACGAGGTCATGGCCCCCGGTGAGGAACTGCACCTGCGTCCAGGCGACCTTCCATGACGGGTCGGGAAGCCATGTCACCTGGCGTTTCTGGTCCTGCGCCGCGATCGCCAGGGCCGCGAGCGGCAGCGCGGCCACCACCGCGGAGACGAGCCAGCGCACCCATGTCCCGGCCCTGGGACGGGTGAGCAGCAATGTCACCCCGTGCGCCGCCAGCAGCAGTGCGCCGTGCAGATGCAGCAGACCCAGGACCGCGACGGCGGGCGCGTAGCCCGCGAACCATCGCCACGGCCGCCGCTCGTCCCGGTCCAGGGCGCGGACGAGCAGGTACGTCGCGAGCACCGCGACCGCGGCCGTCAGGGCGTAGGACCGCGCCTCCTGCGCCCACCTGCTGGTCTGCGGGCCGGCGGCCCACACCAGACCGGCGGCGAGCCCGGCCGCCGGTCCGGCGCAGCGCCGGCCGACGACCGCGACGCCCGCCGCGGCCGCCGCCATGGCGAGCGCGCTCGGCAGCCGCATCGCGGTCTCGCCGGTCCCGAACACCGCCACCCACGGCTTCATGACCAGGTAGTAGAGGGCGTGGACGAGGTCGAGATGCGGGAAGACGCGCAGCATGTCGCCGTAGGACCGGGTCGTCATGCTGATCGTGGCGGCCTCGTCCAGCCACAGCGACGGGGTGCCGATGCCGGCGAGCGCGACGGCGAGCGTCACCGCCGCCGGGACCAGCGGCATCCCCGGCCCGGCGAGCCGGCGCGCCCGCCGGCCGGCGCCGGTCCGCGGCCGGCTAGCCGTCTCGACCATGGGCGCGGCCATCGACGCGGCCGTCGTCGGGCGGCGGTTCGACCCCGGCCTCGCGCAGTACCGCGGCGGTCGGCCTCGGCCGGGTGAACAGGCCCTCCCGGACCCCGCGGACCGCGGCGCGCCGCAGCACCGCCCGGTCGCCGGAGGCCGCGAAGGTGCGGGCCCACCGCCGCAGCGTCGACCCGGCGTACAGGGCGCGCTCCGGCGGCGCGAGCCCGCGGCTGCCGGTGAACAGCCAGATCTTGTTGCGCACCTCGTAGAAGAAGCGGTCGCCCGGGTCGGCGTCCGTCCCGCCGAACGCCCTGGTCTTGTGCACCGCGACGCTGCCGGGGCACAGCAGGCCGCGGCGCCCGCGCAGGAGCCGCGTCGTGAACTCGAAGTCGTCGTTCCACAGGAAGTAGTCGGCGACCGGCAGCCCGCGCTCCCGCACCACGGCGGCGTCGACGAGCACGGACACGAACGACGCGGACCGGATCGGCACGCAGCCCGCCGCGCGGGCGATCCGCGTCTCGGCGGCCGTCGCGCGGGGCTTGGGGCGGGGCGTGTTCATCGGGTGGTCGCGGCCGTCGGTCCACACGACCCGGCTGGCCACGAGCGCGGGCGGGCCGTCCTCGCCGGTCGCGGCCCTCTCCCGGGCGGCGAGCAGCATCGCGAGGGCGTCGGGTTCCGGCACCGTGTCGTCGTCCAGCAGCCAGAGGAGCGCGGCGCCGCCGTCCAGGGCGCGTGCGATGCCCGCGCCGAACCCGCCCGCCCCGCCGATGTTGCGGGCCAGGACGAGGAGGTCCACGTCCGGGAACCGGTCGGCGACCAGTTCGGCGGTACCGTCGGCGGACGCGTTGTCGACCACGACGATCCGGTCCGGGGCGCGGGTCTGGGCGCCGAGCGCGGTCAGCGCCTCCTCCAGCAGGTCCCGCCGGTCGTGGGTGACGACGACCGCGGCGACGGGCGGCCCGCCCCGGGCTCCCGGCCCGGCGGTCACGGGGCGCGCCTGCCGGCGGCGCGCCGGGCGGCGCGCTGCAGGGCCGGTGACGGGGACGCGGCGGCCTCGGTGAGCCGCTCCAAATTCTCCCGGACGCCGGCCATCTCGCTCTGCAGATGGGCGAGCCCGACGCGCTCGCGCGCCAGGGTCAGCTCCTCCAGCAGGTGGGCCACCACCCCGACGGACGCGACCGCGATCAGCTCGTCCGGGACGTCGCCGGGAAGCATGCCGGCCTCCGGGGCCCGCGAGGTCGTCAGCTCCTCCAGGTCCCCGGCGACGTCGTAGCCGGACGCGCGGAGCGAGTCGGCGAGCTCGCGGGTCCGGCGCGCGGCCCACTCGGCGTGCCGCGCGGGCAGGCCCATCCGGTCCGAGCCGTCCCCGGCGAGGCCGTGCCCGACGAGATGCTCGTGGACCATCCGCTCGTAGTCGCCGCCGAGCGCCGGGCCGATCTTCTCGTTCAGCCGGCGGAGCAGCTCCGCCTCGGTCGCCGGCAGCGGCTCGTCGGCGGCGATGCCGCCGAGGTCGCACACCCCGTCGCCGATGCCGGTCAGCGCGCGGAACCGGTCCCACAGCGGCCCCGGGCCCCCGCCGGGCGCGGGCAGCGTGAGGACGTGGACGCGCTCCTTCGGGACGGCCGGCTCCCACGCCCGCAGGACCCGCACCGCGTCGTGCAGCCCCCAGAACATCTCCCCGTACGGCTCGGGCGCGTCGAAGCCGCGGGCGACGAGGTCGTCGACGAAGCGCTCGAAGGTGATGGTGTGCGCGTGCCGGATCTGCTCCTGCCAGTCGAGGATCAGCTGCCAGCCGAGGTCGCGGGTCGCGAAGACGACGTGCACCTCGGCCGGTTCCAGCGCCTCGACGGCCCGCCGGGCCTGCTGCTCGGTCGCCCCGCCGAGCAGGGCCTGGGAGAAGACGACCGTCGGGCCGTCCCAGTCGCGGGCGCGCCGGGCCATCCGGTCCCACGCGCCGTCCCAGCTCGGGTCGCGGTGGCCGCCCCAGCTCATCTCGCGCAGGTCCATGACCGCCGCGAAGTGCTCCTGCGGCCCCGCGACCGGGTAGCAGACGCCCGCGTCGCCGAGGCGCCGCCGGTTCGCCCACAGCACCCGGTGCAGGAAGGCCGCGCCCGCGGTCGGCGCCCCGACGTGCAGGTAGACGGACTTCCCGGCTGGCTGGTCCCCCATGCGCGCGCTCACTCCGCTCTCGTCCGGGCGCCGGCCCGTCCCGCCCTGCTCTGGATCCTGCGGTAGGCGCCGCGCAGGCGTCCGGCCGCCGGATAGCGTTCCGCCGCGGTCCGCACCGCCCGCTCGACCAGCGGCGCTGCGTCGTCGGCCAGCCGCCCCGTCCGTTCCAGCAGCTCGGCGGACTCGGCCCGCAGCATGTCGATCCGGTCGCGGACGGCGATCCCGGCGCCGGGCACCGCGTCGGCGCGTTCCCGCCTCTCCTGGACGCGCCGCAGCAGCGCGGCGATGGCATCGACGCCCACATCGGCCATCTCCCCCCAGCGCGGCTCGTCGGGAGGCGGGGCGACCGCGCGGCCGAGGGCCGGGCCGGACGCCGGGCCCGGCATCAGCTCGTACAGGTCGCCGACCACGTCGTACCCGGCCGCGCGCAGCTCCTCGACCGTCTCCACGGCCCGCTCCGTCGCCCACGGGACGTGCTCGCCCGGCAGCTCGATCCTGGCCGGATGCGGCCGCCCGGCGAGGACCTGCTGCGCGAGGAACAGCTTCACGTCCTCGTTGTAGGCGTGCCAGCCGACGCGCTCGGCGACCCGGCCGCCGAGCACCTCGTTGAGGCGCAGCAGGAACTGCGTCTCGGCCAGGCCGAGGGACGGGTTGGCGAACGTCCGGGACAGGTCGTAGTCGTCCGGGACGAGGCCGGTGGCCGCGCAGAAGCGCCGCCACAGCAGGTCGCGGGGCGCGCCGGGCGGCGGCAGCGTGACGACGTGGACCCGTTCCGGCGGCAGGTGCGCGCCCCAGCGCCGCAGGACCGCGACCGGGTCCTGGAGCCCCCAGAACAGCCGGGCGCTCTCGTACGCCCGCCAGTCCTGCCGCCGCAGGGCCGTCACGAACTCGGTGAACGAGGTCGTGAACCGGTTCTTGACGTCCTCCTGCCAGTGCGCGGGGATCTGCCGGCCGAGGTCGCGCACGGTGAAGACCACGTGAACGTCGGCGAAATCGAGGTCGTCCAAGGCCTGCCGGACCCATTTCGGCCGGGCGGGCGCGAACAGCTCCTGCGAGACGATGACCGTCCCGCCCCAGGCCGCGGCCTCGTCCACGAGCTCCCGCCACGCGCCCCGGGTCGCCGGATCGGACGCCTCGCGGAAGAACGTCCGGCGCAGGTCGAACGCGGCGCGCACGTGGGCGGCCGGGTCGCCGCCGGGGTAGAGGACGCCGCGCTCGCGCAGCCGCTCCCTGTTGTGCCACAGCACGTTCTGGAGGAACGTCGTGCCGCTCTTGGCGGCCCCGACGTGCAGGAAGATCGCAGGGCGGGCACTCCGTGCCGCGCTGCCAGGAGGGGGTGAGGCCACCGCGATCCTTGGGAGTCTTGCGCCGGTACCGATCGAACCCCGGGTATCTTAGCCGCAATCCCGACATGCGGACCGGTCGGCGGCACCCCGTGCGGCCAGGTCCTTCGCTCCCCGCACGAGACGGATGGGCACCGTCCAGTGAACGTTGATCTCGTGGTGGCCGGCTCCGGATTCTTCGGTCTCACGGTCGCCGAACGATGCGCGGCCGACCTCGGCCTGCGCGTCCTCGTGCTCGACCGGCGCGGCCACATCGGCGGGAACGCCTACAGCGAGGCCGAGCCGGAGACGGGCATCGAGGTGCACCGCTACGGCGCGCACCTCTTCCACACGTCCAACCGCAGGGTGTGGGACTACGCGAACCGGTTCACCTCCTTCACCGGCTACCGGCACCGCGTGTACTCCACGTACAAGGGCCGGGTCTACTCGATGCCGATCAACCTCGGCACGATCTGCGAGTACTTCGGCCGGGTGTTCACCCCGGACGAGGCGCGGGCGCTGATCGCCGCGCAGGCCGCCGAGGTGCGCGACCCGGCCAACCTGGAGGAGCAGGCGATCTCGCTGATCGGGCGGCCGTTGTACGAGGCGTTCATCCGCGGCTACACGGCCAAGCAGTGGCAGACCGACCCGCGCGACCTGCCCGCGGAGATCATCACCCGGCTGCCGGTGCGGTACACCTTCGACAACCGGTACTTCGCCGACACCTACGAGGGCCTCCCCGTCGACGGCTACACGGCCTGGCTGGAGCGGATGGCCGACCACCCGCGCATCGAGGTCCGGCTGAACACCGACTTCTTCGACCTGCGGGACGACGCCGTGGGCAACGTGCCGGTCGTCTACACCGGCCCGCTGGACCGCTACTTCGACCACGCCGAGGGCGAGCTCGGCTGGCGGACGCTGGACTTCGAGATGGAGGTCCTGCCGACCGGCGACTTCCAGGGCACCCCCGTCATGAACTACGCCGACGAGGACGTCCCGTACACGCGGATCCACGAGTTCCGGCACTTCCACCCCGAGCGCGAGCACTACCCCGCCGACAGGACGGTGATCATGCGGGAGTTCTCCCGCGCCGCGGCGCGCGGCGACGAGCCGTACTACCCCGTCAACACCCCCGCCGACCGGGCCCGGCTGCTCGCCTACCGCGAGCTGGCCGGGCGCGAGGGCGGCGTCCTGTTCGGCGGGCGGCTCGGCACCTACAAGTACCTCGACATGCACATGGCCATCGCGAGCGCGCTCAGCATGGTCGACAACAAACTGCGTCCCCATTTCGCCGGGGCTTCGCGTCTAAGTAACAGACCCGGCGGGTCTGGCGGGCCGTCCCCCCGGCCCCGACCGCGTGGAGGTGCGGACGAGTGACCGAACATGCCGAACCGTCCGGCGAGGTGAGGGCCGAAACCGAGGCCGAAACCGAGGCGGAGGCGTCCGCGCGGTTGCGGGTCCTGCAGCGCGTCGTGATGCCGGTGGACCGCGACCTGGACGTCCTCAAGCTCTACGTCGAGGGGGAGATCGGCCGGGGCGCCGAGGCGTTCGCCGCCGAGGCCGCCGCCGAGACCGGGACCGGTGCCGGGCCGGCCGAAGACGTGGGCCGCCGCAGCGTGGTCGTGCCCGTCGGGCGGCGGGTCTCGTTCGCCACCTACTTCAACGCCTTCCCGGCCTCCTACTGGCGGCGCTGGACGTCGGTCGACGAGGTCGTCCTGCGCGTCCGGATGCGCGGGCAGGCCACGGTGATCGTTTACCGGTCCAGCGCGAAGGGGCACGTCCAGCGCGTCGACTCCGTCCGGGTCGACTCGGGCACCGCCCGCGAGGTGGCGTTCCGGCTGACCCTCGCCCCGTTCATCGACGGCGGCTGGTACTGGATGGACGTCCTCGCCGGCGAGGAGGACGCCGTCCTCGAACGGGCCGACTGGTGCGCCGAGGTGGGCGCGTCCGCCCCCGTCCGGCAGGGGCGGGTCAGCCTCGGCATCACCACGTTCGACCGTCCGGGCTTCTGCGTCGACCAGCTCGTCGCGCTCGGCCGCGCACCCGAGGTGCTGGACGTGGTGGACGCCGTCTACGTCGTCGACCAGGGCACCCGGCGCGTCCGTGACGACGCGGACTTCGAGCGCGCCGCGGCGGCGCTCGGCCCCAAACTGCGCGTCATCGAGCAGGGCAACCTCGGCGGCTCCGGCGGCTTCTCCCGCGCGATGGACGAGACCGTCAAGGCCGGGACCAGCGACTACGTTCTGCTCCTCGACGACGACGTGGTCACCGAGACCGAGGGCGTCCTGCGCGCCGTCGCGTTCGGCGACTTCGCCCGCACGCCGACGATCGTGGGCGGGCACATGTTCAACCTGTTCGCCCGCTCCCAGCTGCACGCCTACGGCGAGACCATCGGACGGTACCGCTGGTGGTGGGAGGAGGCCCCGCACACCAAGCGCGAGCACGACTTCGCCCAGCCCCCCGACCCGAACCCGCGCGCCAAGACGAGCTCGGGCAGCCTGCGCAAGACCAAGTGGCTGCACCGCCGCGTCGACGTCGACTACAACGGCTGGTGGATGTGCCTCATCCCCACCGACGTCGTGCGCAAGGTCGGCCTGTCCATGCCGATGTTCATCAAGTGGGACGACGCGGAGTACTGCGTCCGGGCGGGCGAGGCCGGCTTCCCGACCGTGTCCCTGCCCGGGATGGCCGCCTGGCACGTCCCCTGGCAGGACAAGGACGACGGCATCGACTGGCAGGCGTACTTCCACGAGCGCAACCGCCTGGTCACCGCGCTGATGCACTCGCCGTACGAGCGGGGCGGCAACCTCGTCAAGGAGAGCTTCATCATCTCGGTGAAGCACGCGCTCGCCATGCAGTACTCCACCGCGGAGCTGATGCTCTCCGCGGTGGAGGACGTGCTGAGCGGCCCCGAGCACATGCACGCGGGCATCGCCACCAGGCTCCCCGAGATCCTGTCCTTCCGCGCCGCCTTCCCGGACGCGCGGAACCGCACCAGCCACGAGGAGTTCCCGCAGGTCCGCCGGGCCAAGCCGCCGAAGCGGGGGCGCGGGTTCAAGCCCCCGCGCGGCAAGGTGAACGTGCTCGCGAGCGCGATGCTCGGCACCGTCAGGCAGCTCCGCCCGGTCGACGCGGGCTCGCGCGGCAACCCGCAGGTCGTCGTCCCGCACATCGACCGGCACTGGAGCCTGCTGTCGCAGGTCGACAGCGCGCTCGTCTCGTCGGCCGACGGCACCCGGGTGGCGTGGTACCAGCGCGACCCGGAGCGCTTCCGCGCGCTGCTCAAACGGACGTCGGTCCTGCACGCCAGGCTCAGCCGCGAGTGGCCGGAGCTCAGCCGCCGCTACCGCGCGGCCATGGCCGAGATCGCCTCCGCCGAGGCGTGGCGCGCCACCTTCGACGCCGCGGACCCCGGCCGCGCCGGAGGCGAGCCGGAATGACGGCCGCGCCGGTCCGCGCGGACGGCGGGCTGCGGGCGCCGGGCGGCGACGGCGGCCTGCGGCAGACCCTGCGCGACAAGTACCTGCTGCGGCTGCTGGTGCGGCGGGAGCTCAGGGCCCGCTACAAGGGCTCGCTGCTCGGCCTCGGCTGGTCCTACGTGCGTCCGGCGGTGCACTTCGGCGTCTACTTCTACGTCATCGGCGTGTTCCTCGGCATGGACGACCGGATCGAGAGCTTCCCGATCTACCTGTTCGCGGGCATGGTGCTGATCAACCTGTTCACCGAGACGCTGCATTCGACGACCCGGTCGGTGACGGGCAACGCCGCGCTCGTCCGCAAGGTGTTCCTGCCGCGCGAACTGTTCCCGGCGGCGTCCGTCCTCGTGTCCCTCGTGCACTTCCTGCCCGGGTTCGCGATCCTGCTCGGCGGGGCCGTCGCCACCGGATGGCGTCCGGCGCCGCAGGAGCTGGGCGCGGCGCTGCTCGGCTTCACCATCATCGTCGTGCTCGGCTTCGGGCTCGGGCTGCTGTGCGCGGCCGTGAACGTGTTCTTCCGCGACCTGGAGCAGGTCGTGGACATCTCGATGATCGTCATCACCTGGTCGGTGCCGATGATCTATCCGTGGACCCACGTCCGGGAGCACGCGCCGGGCTGGGTGCTGGACGTCTACCTCGCCAACCCGCTCGTCAGCGCGGTGTCGCTGTTCCAGCGGGCCTTCTGGTTCCCCGGGACCGGCGGCGACTTCGCGTTCCCGCCCCACCTGTACCTCAGCGCCGGCGCCGCGCTGGCGGTGAGCGTGCTCGTGTCCATCGCCGGGCATGCGGCGTTCTCCCGCATGCAGGCGCGTTTCGCGCAGGAGCTGTAGCCGTGCCTCCCACCCCGTCGATCGTGATCGACCGCGTCACGAAGAACTTCACGCTGCGGCACGCGCGGTCGATCAAGGAGATGAGCGTCCGCGCGTTCCGCGGGCAGCGGCTGTCGGACCGGTTCCGGGCCCTGGACGAGGTGAGCCTCACCATCAACCAGGGCGAGACCGTCGCGCTGATGGGGCTGAACGGGTCCGGCAAGAGCACCCTGCTCAAGCTCATCTCCGGGGTGATGCGCCCGGACTCCGGGTCGGTGCTCGTCCGCGGCCGGATCGCCGGGCTGATCGACGTGGGCGCCGGCCTGCACCCCGAGCTGACCGGCCGGGAGAACGTCTACCTCAACGGCGCGATCCTCGGCATGACGCAGGCCGAGATCGCCCGCAAGTTCGACGCGATCGTCGAGTTCTCCGGGGTCGGGCGGTTCCTGGACGACCAGGTGAAGTTCTACTCGTCCGGCATGTTCATGCGGCTGGCGTTCTCGATCGCCGCGCACACCGAGCCGGACGTGTTCCTGATCGACGAGGTGCTGGCCGTCGGCGACCCGCCGTTCCGGGAGAAGTGCCTGGCCCGCATCCGCGAGCTGCGCGGCGAGGGCCGCACCATGGTCATCGTCGCGCACGACATCCGGATGCTCGTCGGCCTCTGCGACCGCGGCATCACCATGCGGCAGGGCCGGGTGATCTTCGACGGGCCGACGCGGGAGGCCGGCCGGCTTGTGCGCGAGGACCGCGCCGCCCGCCGCGCCGGCGGCATCCGGCTGGGCGCCGCACCGGGTGATCTCGGTGGATAAGGTGTCCCGGACCACGGCCGGGGGGCCGCCCCTCCGCCGGCGGCCGGTGCAGGACCAGGGGAAGGTGCGGCGTTGACCAAGCAGGTATCCGGCGGCCCGTTGCTCGACAACGTCCACCGCGTCATCGCCGACAAGGCGTGCGCCGTCCTGTCCCTGGACATCTTCGACACCGTCCTGTGGCGCCGCGTGCCGCGCCCGACCGACGTGTTCGGGCTGCTCGCGTCCCGGATGCGGGACGCCGGGCTCTGCCCGCCGTGGGTGACCGACGCGACCCTCCGCCGGATGCGCATCGCCGCCGAGGACGCCGCCCGCCGCGGCCGCGACGCCCTCGGCACGGAGGTCTCGCTGTTCGACATCTGGCGGGCCATGCCGGACGGCGTCTTCGGTGCCGCGCCCCTGGAGCAGCTCGTCGAGGCCGAGCTCCTCCTGGAGCGCGAGCTGACCGTCGTCGACCTGGACGTCGCCGAGGTCGTGATGGCCGCGCGCAAGCAGGACATCCAGGTCGTCCTGGTCTCCGACACCTACTTCACCGACGACCAGCTCGCCCGGCTCCTCGACCGGCCGGAGCTCGGCCCGATGGAGGGCGTGCGGATCTTCCGGTCGAACCAGCACGGCACCGCCAAGGCGTCCGGCCTCTGGGAGATCGTGCTGCGCGACCTCGGCCGCAGCCCGGAGCAGATCGTGCACATCGGCGACCACGAGGTCGCCGACCACGAGGTCCCGGGCGGCCTCGGCATCCGTACCGTGCACTACCGCAGGCTCGACGACGACTACCTCGACGTCCTGGAGCGGGAGAAGGAGCCCGTCCGGCCGTTCGGCGAGCACGCCCCCGACCTGGACGACCGGCACGGCGACTTCGGCCTCACCAGCCTGCGCGCCAAGGCCGTCCACTCGGGCGTGCCCTTCACCACCTCGGCGCTGGACGTCGCGTGGCGGTACGGGGCGGGCGTCCTCGGCCCGGTGCTGACCGGCTTCGCGGAGTGGGCGGCGTGGAAGGCGCACGAGTCCGGGACGCGCCGGCTCTGGTGCTCGATGCGCGAGGGCGAGCTGCTGTCCCGGCTGATCAACGAGGCCGCCGCCGCCCGCGGCTGGGACGTCCGCGCGGCGCCCGTGTGGCTGTCCCGCTTCGTCACCTCGCTCGCCGGGCTCGACCCGCACGACACGGCCGCGGTGCACGCCTTCGTCCGCACCGGGTACCGGCTGACCGTCCGGCAGGCCCTGTCCGTCCTGGAGCTCCAGCCCGGCGACGTGCCCGGCCTCGCGACGGAGCTGGACACCGTCATCGACAACGGCGACATCGCCGACCGGGTCGCGAGCGCCCTGACCGAGACGCCGCACCTGTGCAACCGGCTCGCGGTGACCGTCACCGCCGCCCGCGAACGCATGATCCGGTCGCTGCGGGACGCGGGCGCCCTCGACGGCGGCGAGCTGACCCTCGTCGACCTCGGCTGGGGCGGGACGATCCAGCGGCAGCTCGCCCGCGCCCTGGAGATCGCCCGCATCGACGTCCGGCCGGCCGGGCTGTACCTCGCCACCGACACCAGGTCCGAGCGCGTCTCCATGGCCGGGCTGCGCGCCGAGGGCTACCTGGCACAAGCAGGTCATCCGGCGCACGTCGCGGCGACCATCACCCGCAGCCCCGAGATCGTGGAGCAGTGCGTCAACGCGCTCTGCGGCTCCCTCATCGGCTACACCGAGGAGGGCGCGCCGGTCCTCGGCCAGACCGCCGACTCCCCGACCCAGAACGCCGAGCGCCGGACCGTCCAGGACGGCATCCTCGCGTTCCAGCACATGTGGAACAGGTACGTCACCGCCTCCGGCGGGGCATGGCCGGACCTCGCCCGCCCGCCTGCGGCCCGGGACCGGCTCGCCCGGATCCTGGTCGCCGCGCTGGAGTCGCCCACCCCCGAGGAGGCGGCGGTCTTCGGCAACTGGACCCACGAGGACAACTTCGGCTCCTCCCTCGTCACGACCCTGCTGCCGGCCGACCTCAAGCCCGCGATCCCCTACCTGTCGCCGGGCGACCTCGGCGACCTGGACATGCGCGACTCGTTCTGGCCCGCGCTGATCGCCGCGTCCGACACCGGGCTCGGCGCCATGGCGCGGGCCATCGCGGACGGCGCCATCGCCCCGGAGGCGTTCGACCCGGCGGGGGAGAGGTTCGAGACGCGGCTGCGCTACCGGACGGCCGACGACCGCTGGCACGAGCCCATCCGCCGGCGCGTCCGGATCAACCACAACGGGCTGTCGTTCTCCCGGCTGTCGTTCGAGCACCACGACACGATCGACATCTCGCTCGCCATCCCCGGCCGCCCCGCGATCGTGCGGGTCGACTGGATCGAGGCCAGGGTCATCGCCGGAGGGCGCCGCCGCGAGCAGGTGCTGCGCTGGGACAGGCCGGAGGACTTCGTCGGCCTCCACTACGCCGACTGCCGCTACCTCGGCGGCAACCTGATGGAGTTCGACACCTCCTACGCCGCGGTGTGGCTCCCGCTCGCCCGCCGCGCCGGCGTCCCGGCGGTGTCGTCGGGCCAGATCACCATCGCGTTCGCGATGCTCCCGCAGTCGATGACCGGCATGGCGCCGCGGATGCCCGTCGACCGGAGGGCCGAGCGGTCCGCGCGGGCCGCGCGGCTCACCGAACGAGTCCGCGAGGAGTACCGGACCGCGGGCGTCAAGGGCATCGCCGCCGGCGCCGGACGAGTGGCGAGGAGGAAGCTCGGTGACACGACGTGACTTCGGGGCGGCCGTCACCGGTACCCCCGCCGACCCGCACGCGCAGGCCCGCGCCGCCCGCGAGCAGCCGCTGCTCCTGCACTCCATGTCGGTGTTCCGGGAGCTCTTCCAGACGATCTTCGGCTGCCGCGAGATCGCCACGGTGGTCGAGGTCGGCGTGGAGTCGGGCCAGGTCAGCTCGGTGTACGCCGACCTCGGCGCCACCGTCCACTGCGTCGAGCCCGCCCCCGGCGACGACCTGCGCGCCTTCCTCGCCGAGGACCCGCGCCTGAACCTCGTGGAAGGCCTGTCCCCGGCGGTCCTGCCGGACCTGCCGGCGGCCGACCTCTACGTCCTGGACGGCGACCACAACCACGCCGTCGTCCGCGCCGAACTCGCCTGGATCATGGCGAACGCGCCGGACGCCGTCGTCGTCCTGCACGACGTCCTCTGGCCCTGCGGGCGCCGCGACTTCTACTACCAGCCGTCCCCGCTGGAGGAAACGCACCCGTCCACCACCGACGGCCCGACGGCATGGCACGACGACCTCACTCCCGCGGGCTTCGTCGGCGATGGCGCCTACACGGTGGCCGCGCACGCGGGCGGCCCGCGCAACGGCGTCCTCACGGCCGTCGAGGACGCCCTGGACGACGCCCCCGGCTGGCGCTTCGCGATCGTCCCGGCCGTCTTCGGCTTCGGCGTCCTGATCAGGACGGGCGCCCCCGGCGCGGACGCCGTCTTCGACGCGCTGCGCCCCTACACGTCCTCCACCTGCTCGCGGCGATGGAGAACAACCGCATCGCCCTCTACACCCGCATCCTGCAGCTCCAGTACGAGGCGGAGGCCCGCACCGCCGACACGAACCGCCTCACCGAGACCGTCGCCGCCCAGCAGCAGGAGATCACCCGCCTCCGCTCCGCCCTCGACCGCGCCAAAGCCGAAACCACCACCAAACACCACGAACTCCAACGCCTGCGTGACGAGCCCGCGAAACCGGCGGCACGGCCCGAGCCGGAATTAGGCGAGGCGGTGTCGGAGTTGGGGCGGGCACTGTCCGCACGCATCCGCAAGAATCCCGGACGACCGCGATGAGACCGGCGGTCCCGGCCCGCAGGCTGCGCCTGATCACACTGCTGGCCTTCCTCGGCTTCTTCGCGGCCGGGGCCGGGTGGGCGATCGCCATGCCATGGGACGGCGGGCCCGACGAGCAGTCCCACATCACCCGCGCGGCCGGTGTGGTGGACGGGCAGCTCACCCCCTCGCCCATCGACCTGCCCGTTCCGGATCTGCCGCGTCCCCTCGCCGGATCGAACCAGACCATCCCGGGCGGCGTGGCCAGGCCGTCCCCGCCCTGCTTCGCGTTCAAGGCGGAGCAGCCGGCGAACTGCGTCCACGAGGACTCGCGGCCACCGCACGAACCGGTGAAACAGTTCACCGCGGGTGCCGGACGCTACCAGCCCACGTACTACGCTCTCGTCGGCTGGCCGCTCAGGTGGTGGCCGGGCGAGGGCGGGCTGCTGGCCGCCCGGCTGCTGAGCGCGGCGCTCTCGGCGGCCTTCCTCGCCGCCGCGGTGTACAGCGTCCTCGCCTGGTCACGGCGCCCCTTCCTGCTCGTCGGGCTGCTCGTCGCCGCGACGCCCATGGCGCTGCACCTCGCCGGCGTGATCAACGCGAACGGCCTGCAGATCAGCGCGGCGATCGCGATGTGGACGGCGCTGATCCCCCTCGTGCTCGGCGGGGCCCCACTCGACCGGCGGCTGTTGATCCTCGCCGGAGTCTCGGCCGTGACGCTCGCCTGGACCCGGCCGGACGGCCCGATGACCGTCGCATTGGCGTTCACGATCCTCACCGCCACCGCGGGCCGGGCCCGCCTGGCGGTTCTGGCACGTTCACGGGGCGCGTGGATTCTGGGGTCGGCCGCGATCGTCGCGTGCGTCCTCTCAGGCATCTGGACGCTCGCCATGAAGGCCACCGAGCTCGTTCCCGTCCCCGGCGGGGCCGGTCTCGGCCCCCGCGACGCGCTCCAGTTGGTAGTCGTCGATCGGACGTCCTTCTACCTCAAGTCGATGATCGGGCATTTCGGCTGGGTGGACGTCGAGATGCCCGACGCCTACTACGCGATCTGGTTCGCCGCGACCGGGTTCCTCGTCGTGGCAGCCCTGGCCGCGGGGCGGCGCGGCGACCGGTGGCGGCTGGCGCTCGTGATCGCCGGAGCCTTCGCGCTGCCGCTGTGGATGGACGTCATGGGCGCCGAGGAGAACGGGATGATGGCGCAGGGCCGCTACATCCTGCCCACCGCGGCCGGCGCCGCGATCCTCGCCGCGTACGTCGTCGACGACCGCGGGCCCTTCCCCGTGCGGTTCGCGCGTTCGGTGGCCCGCTGGCTGACCGCGTCCCTGCTGCTCGCGCATCTCATCGGCCTGGCGTACACGATGATCCGCTACCAGCACGGTCTCCACGGCCGCGTCCCGGCCGTGAACCCGCTTTCCGGCGAGTGGTCGCCGCCCCTGGGCTCGGCCACCGCGCTGAGCGTCGCGGCGGCGGGACTCGTATCACTGGGCGCGATGGTCTGGCTGGCCACCACCGGGAAGAGCACGGCGACCGAGGACGCCCCGACACCGAGAGAAGGATCAGGCAATGCCGGACTACGTCTCGACAGTGGCGATGCACCAGGACACGTGGGGAACGTTCCTCGAACCTGACCCGGGACTGGCGGACGTCGAGCATCCGCACGAGGCGCTCGACATCTCGATCCAGGGCGGCCATCACGCCGATCTGAAGCACTTCGCCGGCAGGAGCACGGTCTTCGACCGCACGGCGGCTCGCATCGACAGCGTGGGCCTCGCCTATGAGGACCAATGCAGCGCCTACCACTACTTCGACCTGTTCGGCTGCGTCGAACGCTGCCACGGAGAACTGACCAGGCTCGTCGATGTCGGCGTGTTCATGGGAGGTTCCTCGGCCATCCTCGCCGGCTGCGTCGAGCCGATGGGACTCGAACTCGACCTCGTCGACGCCAACACCGCCTACCTGCAATTCACCCATGAGCGGTTGCGGCGCATCTTCCCGCGCGCAATGACACGCGTCCGCATGTTCCATGGCGACCTGCCGACCTACGTGGCGAACGTGCTCAGTGCCGAGCATGGGACGCGCGCCCTGGTTCACCATGACGGCGCACACGGCTTCGACCAGGTCGTCAAGGATCTGAGTTCGCTGTTCTTCGTCCGCGACCGTGTCCACGGCCTGGCGATACAGGCCACCCATCTGCGGGGCGACATCCGGTATCTCAACTTCGTGGACGCCGCCGTCTACGCGATGTTCGGCGTCGGCGTGAAGTACGAGCCGCTCGGGGCGAACTTCCCCGCAGGCGCGCCGGTGACCGAACCGAACGCATGGAACGGCAACTACTTCCTCGCCGGGCAGCCCGAGGGGATGTACGTGCCGTTCGACGGGGTGGAGTGGAAGTACCCGCACTCTTCGATGGAGTTGGAGGCGTTCATGCCCGTGAAGGCGGCGCCCGCCGGTTGAGTGTGGCCGGGTGTGGCCAGGGGTGCGGGAGGGGTGTCCGTTCTTCGGCGCAGGTGGGCGTGGTGACCGAAATGGGGTCCGATGCGAGGTTGGTTCGGGGCTCTTCTCAGGAACGTGGCGCGAACGCGCTGGAAGGTCTTTACCCTGGGCTGTGTAGGAAACCGACCGTAAGCTAAGCGAAACCGGCAACCCCCAGGCGTTTCACACCTTCCCGCGACTCCCAGGGGTCTCTCGACGTGACGGACATGGCGAGCGAGTCCGCGAAGGCGCGGCTCACACAGGCCGACCGCGTCCACGTGGGCTGGCGTTACGCGCAGGTGCACCCCGATCCCGGACCGCCCCCCGGACGGCCCGAGGAGCCCGAGCGGGCCCCGCTGCCGCCGCCCGCGCGGCGGCTCGGCGAGGACATGGCCGGCCGCCCGCTGCGGATCGCGTTCATCGGCACGCTCGCGTTCGTCGCTCTGTTCCTCTTGTGCGGCATCGCCGGGGTCATCCCGTGGGCGTTCGTCGCGGTGGCACTGCTGGCCTGCGCGGTCGTCCTCGCCATCACCGGCGGCGGGCTCTGGCGGGACGAGCGGGGCGTCCGCGAAAGGCTCGCGCAGGAACGGCGCGAAGAGGAGCGCCGCCGCGCCGCCCGGGAGCGGGAACGGGAGACGGCCGAGAAGGACTACGCGAAGGCCAGGGCCGAGTGGGAGCGCCGCCACTCGGCGTACGAGAGCCAGCGCGAGTGGTACCCGGTCGCCGTCCCGCCCGGGGTCGACCGGGTGGACGTCGTGGGCGGCACGCTCGCCGGATGGTCCGCGGCCGTCACGACGATGGGCGCGGCCAGGCTCGCCGTGGGCGCCCGCCTCACCGTCATCGACCTGTCCGAAGGCGCGGTCGCGCACGACCTGCTGCGCCTCGCCGCCGACCGCGGCGACGACCCGCTCGTCTGGGTGCTCCCGGCCGACCTGCCCCGCCTGGACGTCACCCGCGGCCTCAACCCCGAGGCGCTCGCCGACGTCCTCTCCCTGGTCGTGAGCGCGGGCGAGGAGGAAGGCGGCACGCGCGACCTCTCGTTCGACAACTCGATCCTGGAACGCCTCATCGAGGTCCTCGGGCCCGACACCACGATCCCGCGGATCACCGCCGCCCTGCGCGTTCTCGCCCAGGTCGGCGACCCCCGCGACGACCTCCGCAAGGGCCTGCTCACCGAGGAGCAGCACGAGCGCATCGCCACGCTCTTCGGACGGGACGCCACCGACCGCATCGTCGTCCGCCGCGCCTGGGCCCTGGAGGCGCAGCTCCGCAAACTGGAGAAGCTCGCCACCGAGCCGGTGCGGCTGCCGCCGTCCCGGCTCCACGTCGTGTCGATGGACCGGCGCGCCGGCGTCCTCACGAACAAGATCCTCGGCACCTACGTGACGACCGCGCTCACGCACCGCATCCGCGAGGCGCCGCCCGGCGGCCGATGGGACCACACCCTGTTCCTGTGCGGCGCCGAGAAGCTGCGCGGGGACGTCCTCGACCGCCTCATCGACGCCTGCGAGGCGACCGGCACCGGCCTCGTCCTGATGTACCGGTCGATCCCGGGCCACGTCCGCGAGCGCCTCGGCCGCCGCGGCCACGCCGCCGTCGGCTTCATGCGGCTCGGCAACCCCGAGGACGCCCGGGTCGCCGCCGAGCACATCGGCGCCGGCCAGCCCCTCCTCGTCGCCGAGATCACCGACGCCGCCGGCGAGACCCTGTTCGACGTCGCGGGGGAGAGCTACGCCAGCACGGTCGCCTTCGCCCGCCCGCGCGGCGACGGCCTCACCGACCCCGTCTGGTCGCCGCTGCCCGCCCCGGCCGCCGACGACTCCGTCCTGGTCGAGGGCATCAGCTCCGCGACCGCCTGGGGCCGCACGGTCGCCGACCGCCGCGCCGACAAGCAGCGCTTCCGCGAACTGCTGGTCGAGCCCCCGCAGCTCCAGGAGCTGCCGCCGACCGCGATGGTCTTCACCCACTCCGGCGCGACGGGCCGCCGCACCCTCCTCGTGGACGCCAACCCCGGCATCATCACCCTGCCGACCGCGCACTCCATGGAGTTCGAGGAGTACCTCCGCGAACAGCAGCAAGCAACCCTCGTCGAACCCCCCGACGAAGAGCCCCCGGCGCCGTCCGAGCCTCCAGCGGAACCCGCCACTCCACGCGTCCCGCGAGCCCGCCACGCCCTCCCCCGAGGCGCCGCCCCCCGCCCGGCCCGCATCGTCCCCACCCTGAAACCCAACGGCCGCCACAAAGCCGACCCCCCAACCTGACCCCCGACCCATTCGGGGTCGCCCACCGGCGCAAATGGGCCGCAATCCACCATCCGAAAAGCCTTATCAAGCGAACCTTTTCCGGCGCCTTATGCCAGTTCTCGTGCCGAGTCAAGACAGTCACACCTGTCGTCGGCGATCGGGCGGTATGGCCGCCTATTGTCGCGCGAGCGTCCATGTTTCCCCGGCTTTGCCGGCGGTAAACGTCGAGAATTGCGAACGCCAAGTCACTCAGAGTCATGCAGATGCTGATGGCGAAAGAAAGAAGACGTTCGACGCGGGTTGGCGGGTTACTGAAATGAGTGTGACCTGCATCACAAAATGAAGATCAACCAGAGGTCTTCCCATCGGTTGATCGCCGGGTTAACTTAAGGCGGCTTTAACAACCCTTTACTCCTTGGGGTTCATATGGGTCGTCATGCGGCATGTCGTTGTGCGTCCGTTCTTCGCTTCATGTTGTGGCGGCGTTCGGCTGCGGCGGCCGCATTTGTGGCCCTGGTAATGGTCACCGGCCTGCTCCAGGTTCCCTTGGTATCGGTGCTGCCGCAGACGGCGGCTCACGCCGATGAGCCGAAGACGGCGGCGACCGAGCAGCAGGCGGTCGCGCAGGCGAAGCGGTCCGGAGCGCCGGTGGAGATCACGTCAAGGCGTGGAGAGACCCACACGGTGCGTGCGCTGCCGAACGGCCGGATCGAGATCGAGCAGCATATGCAGCCCATCCGCACTCGCCAAGGCGCCAAGTGGGTGGACATCGACACCGCGCTCCGCCGTTCCGGCGACGGGATCGTCCCCACCGCGACGACGGTCGGACTTCGGTTCTCGTCCGGTGGCGACGGTCCGCTGGTGCAGATGACCCGGTCGGGCCGCAAGCTGTCGCTGTCGTGGCCGCAGCGGCTGCCGGAGCCGGTTCTGGATGGTGACACGGCGGTGTACAAGGGCGTCGCGGGCCCTGAGGTGGATCTGCGTTTGCAGGCGCGGCCGGGCGGGTTCGCGCATGTCCTGGTGGTCAAGACCCCGCAGGCGGCCAAGGATCCGCGGGTGGCGAAGGTGGCGATGGCGCTGTCGACCAGTCGCCTGTCGGTGCGCCAGGGCCAGGGCGGAGTCCTGACGGCGGCCGATACCGGCTCGGGCGCGGGAGTGTTCGAGGCGCCCACCCCGCGGATGTGGGACTCCTCGCAAGCCGAGCCGGCGACGGCGCAGGCTCGCGCACGTGCGGCGGATACCGATCCGGCGGCCGGCCCCCCGCAGGGCGCCAAGACCGCACGGATCGGGGTCGCGGTGGGGGACGGACGCATCACACTGACGCCGGACCAGGGCCTGCTTTCGGCGTCCGACACGGTGTTCCCCGTGTACATCGACCCGGTATGGGAGACGAAGAAGGCGACCAGTTGGGGGATGGTCTCATCGGGCTGGCCGGATGAGTCCTACTACAAGTTCGCCGGCAATTCGACCGAGGGGGTCGGCCGCTGTGAGGTCGCCAAGGATCCCAACTGTGTGAAGAACCAGACCAAGCGCCTGTTCTTCCGGATGCCACTCCCCGCGGTGAAGGGCCGCTACATCCAGAACGTCGAGTTCGCGGCGTATGAGACCAGCGCCTACAACTGCGATAATCCCACGTCGGTCCAGCTGTGGCGGACCGCCACCCTCCAGTCCTACGCCACCTGGAACAACACGAACAACTCGTCCGTGTGGATGGAGCAACTGGCCGCGAGGGATGTGGCGTACTGCTCCAGAGCTCCGGTGGAGTTCGGCGGCGCGAAGCTGCGGTCGCACGTCCAGGACGCGGTGAACAAGGGCTACGGGACGATCACGCTCGGACTGAAGGCCTACAGCGAGTCATCGATGGACTGGTGGAAGCGGTTCGCCGACGACGCGTATCTAAAGGTGCAGTACAACAATCCACCCAGGCAGCCTGACACCGACACGATGTTCGCCGACCCGGGAACCAAGTGCGTCGACAGCGGCCAGGCCAAACCGGTCAACGACATTTCCACGGTGTACGCCTACCTGAAGGATCCCGATACCGAGGACAAGAACAAGGTGCAGGGACAGTTCACACTGCACTGGGCCAACAACGCCGATGGGTCGGACTGGGGGCCGAAATGGACATCGTCGCTCACACCGGCGAAGACGTCCGGCAGCCGGTTCTCGGTAAAACTGCCGTCCACGATCCCGCAGAAGACGAAGATCGGCTGGGGTGTACGCGCCTGGGACGGTGAGCAGTGGGGACCCTGGAGCTACGTCGGTGCCCAAACCGGCTGCTACTTCTACTACGACCCGGCGGTGCCGGCCAAACCCACCGTCACCTCGACCGACTACCCCGCCGATGACGCTTGGCACGGCGGCGCCGGACAGCCTGGTACCTTCACCATCGCCGACTCCGAAGGCGTCGCCGACCGGTACGTCATCACACTCAACGACGAACCCGCGCGAACGGTGACCACGGCCGCCGGCGCACCGCGACAAGTGCAGATCGCGCCTACCCGTTCCGGCCCCAACATCCTCACCGTGCAGGCTTTCGCCCCCTCCAACCAGAACGGACCGGCGGTCTCCTACGAATTCCGGGCGAACACCGGATCCGATCCGGTGGCTCGATTCAGCATGGACGAAGGCGCCGGAGCGACTGCGGTGGCGTCCACAGGTCCGGGACGACCGGCACACGTGCTGGGCTCGGCAACGCTCGGAGCCGAAGGCAAGATCGGAACGGCGCTGAGCCTGGACGGCGTCAGCGGTTCTGCGGAGAGCAGCCTGCCGATAGTCGACACCACCGAGAGCTATACGGTCTCGGCCTGGGCGAAGCCCACTCAGCACAAGCAGGGCGAGCTCCTTGCGCAGTCTGGGACATACCAAAGCGGCTTCGTCTTGGGCATGCACGCCGACGGTGCGGCCATATTCGAGTGGCCGACCGTCGACAACAACACGGACGGCACACCCTGGCAGTGGGCCGTGGACGATGCGCCGCTCCCGCTCGGAGAGTGGAGCCACCTGATCGGCGTGTACGACAAGAGCGCCGCACAGATGCGGCTTTACGTGAACGGCGAGCTCCAGGCGACCACGAACGGGGTGACGCCGCTGAAGACCAATGGCCCGATCCAGATTGGTCGGAGTCTCTACAACGGCTTCTTCGTCAACAACTGGCCGGGCTTGATCGATGACGTAAAGGTGTTCGGCCGCCCCCTGTCGGACGCACAGGCACAGCAACTCGCCACGGGAACCACGCCCACAGGAACCGATCTGGTCGCGCACTGGAACTTGGACGAGGCGCAGGGCGCACCCCGCGTGTACAGCCCTATAGCTCCGTGGAGGGCGACCCTTTACAACGGAGCCACCCTCGGTAGGCCAGGTCAAGTGAAGACTGCGCTGGACCTCGACAATACCGCCCATCAGTACGCTGCCACTGATCGTCCTGTGGTCAACACTCTGCGCAGTTTCGCAGTATCAGCTTGGGTGAAGGTCGACGGAGCGGCTCCCTCACCCACGAGCAATTTCACTGCGGTCTCGGCCCGTGGCAACTACCACAGCGGCTTCTATCTCAAGTACGTCGAGGCCACCCACCGATGGGTGTTCGCACGAACAGGCGAGGATGGCGACGATCCTGACTGGTATCAGGCCACGTCGAAGGATCCCGCCCAGACCGACGAGTGGACCCACCTGGTCGGGGTCTATGACGACACATCCAAGCGGCTGCAGATCTACGTCAACGGTCAGCGGGGCATCGACAGCCCTGAGGTGACCTCGCGCTGGCTCGCCACCGGCGGCCTGGAGATTGGGCGCGCCCAATGGGCCGCCACCCCGGTCGACGACTGGGCCGGCCTGATCGACGACGTTCGCGTCTACGACCGGGTGGTGGGCCGGCAAGAAGCCGAAGAGATGGTCACCCAGCAGCCAGTGCTCAGAGCCCGATGGATCCTCAACACGGACGGATCGGGTGAGCCCGCGGGTGCACCATCGCTGGTGATGCACAACGGTGCGGCCATCGACCCCACGGCGGGCTTCGGCGGATGGGTGTCACCGGCGGGCTTGAGGCTCAACCCGGCGCAGAAGGCATTCGCGGAAACACCCGAACCCGTCGTGGACACCGACAAGAGCTTCACGATCACCGGCTGGGTCCGCAACGATGGCCGGCCCCAGCAGCCGACGACGGTCTTCTCCCAGCCGGGAGCCAATATCAATTCCTTCGCGCTTCGGTACGTCCCCGGCGAGGATCCGGCCGAGCAGGGCGGCTGGCAGGTCGTGATGCGTAACTCCGATGACGGAGCCGCCCCGGCGTTGACGGCGTCGCACTCGGGTTTCGTCCCGCAGGACTGGTCGCATGTGGCAGTGGTGTACGACGCGCTACGCGACCGCGTCAGCCTGTACGTCGACGGACAGTTGGAGGAAACCGCCGACGGGGTCTCCCAAGAAGACCAGATCACCGGATTCAAAGCCGCGGGCAACGGTGGCCTTCAGGTGGGCCGCACCAAATTCGGCGCCGCCGACGGAACCGAGTACTGGACCGATGCCGTGGATGACGTGTGGGCCTACCAGGGTGCTTTGACGACGGAGCAAATCCAGTCCTTGGCCGGCGATATCGAGCTCCCCACCGAGGACGGCCCCTAGCCCCATCCGGGCCCGCCGTTCCCGTCATGGTCGGCAGCGGCGGGCAAGCCGAGTCCCACCCCTTCTCTTCGTGATCTCTGAAGCGCCCCATGCCCTGGGGTGGTAGCGATGGAGGATGTCGTGAACGCAGGCCGGAGAATGTCTGGTCGCACCCGGCGCACAAGGCTAGTGCTGGGATCACGTCGGGCTGTGGCTGCTGTTGCGGCGGTGCTCGCCGTCGCCATGCCCGCCGGGTTGCTGTCGGTCCCGCCGGCGTTGGCCGATTCGCCGAACTCCCACCGCCCCAAGGTTGGGAACCATGAGACGCCGGTGCCGGGACACGACCTGAAGGTCCGCCCACGCAAGACCGATCCGGTCGAAGCCGGGCCCGCCGCGAAGGCGGCATGGCCGCAGGTAGGTTCGGCCGAGGTCGCAGTCCCGCCCAGCACGAAGACCGCCGGTGTGCGCGCGGGCGAACTGCCGGTGCGAGTGTTGCCGCCCGCTGAACAGCCACGTTCGGCGAGGGCCGTCCCCACGGCGGGTCGTGTGCGGGTGCAGGTCCTTGACCAGCACACCAGCCGAGGGCTCGGTGTGGACGGTCTTGCTCTCACAGTGGCGCGCACAGACGCGGGGACGCCCGGCCGGGTAAGGGTACGACTGGACTACTCGACGTTCGCGCAGGCGTTCGGCGGCGCCTACGGTGCGCGTTTGCGACTCCTCCAGTTGCCGCAATGCGCCCTGAGCACGCCGGACAAGCAGGAATGCCGAACGCCCAAGCCGGTGACGGCACGCAACGACACGGCCGCCAAGACACTGACCGCCGATGTCGAGGCCGTCCCGTCCGCCGTCTCGGGCTCACCGGCGGTGGCGTCGGGACAGAACGCGACCCTGCTGGTCGCGGCCGCCGATTCCGGCAGCTCACAAGGCGACTACAAGGCGACATCCCTAGAGGCATCGGCGACGTGGGGCGCCGGCGGCAACTCCGGGGACTTCGGCTGGTCATATCCGATGCGCGTCCCGCCCGTTCCCGGCGGGCTGACACCGAAGGTACAGCTGACCTATTCCTCCGGCAGCGTGGACGGCAAGACCGCCAACACCAACGGGCAGCCCTCATGGGCCGGTGAGGGATTCGACCTGTGGCCCGGCTTCATCGAACGGCGCTACAAGTCGTGCGAGGACGACGATGCTCCCAAGGACGAATTCGGGAACTCTCCCGGTGACCAATGCTGGGGGTATGACAACGCGACGGTCACCTGGAACGGCAAGGGCGGGGAGCTGATCAAAGCCGCCGACGGCAGCTGGCGGATGAAGAACGACGACGGCACCAAATTCGAGAAGCTCACCGGCTCTGCCACCGAAAATGGTGACGACAACGGCGAGTATTGGAAGGTCACGACCACTGACGGCACCCAGTACTTCTTCGGGTTGAACAGGCTGCCGAACTGGACGAGCGGCAAGCCGGAAACCAACTCGACCTGGACGGCGCCCGTCTTCGGCGACGACTCCGGTGAGCCCTGTCATGACTCCACCTTCGCGAGCTCGTGGTGCCAGCAGGCTTACCGCTGGAATCTGGACTATGTCGTCGACCCGTCCGGTAACGCGATCACCTACACCTACGGCCAGGAGACCAATCACTACGGCCGCAATATCGAACCCGAGGACGAGACCCCGTACGTCCGCGGTGGCTACCTGAAGACGATCTCCTATGGCCTGCGCAAGGACGCCCTGTTCGCCAAGGCTCCCGCCCAGGTCTCGTTCGCCACCTCCGAACGCTGCATCCCGGACGAGGACTTCGACTGTGACCCGGCGAAGATCGGCGACAAGCCGGACCACTGGTGGGACGTCCCGTGGGACCTGAACTGCAACTCCGGACAGCAATGCAAGGACACCCACGGCTCTCTGTCGCCGACGTTCTGGTCTCGTAAGCGGCTGACCAAGGTCACCACCCAGATCCTCAAGCCGGACGGGTCGGACTACCGACCGGTGGATTCATGGTCGATGGATCATCAGTGGGGACTGGCGGACGTCGAGCGCGACCTGCTGCTCAAGGAGATCACGCACACCGGGCACGCCGCGACCGACGGCGGCGGTGCGGTCTCGCTCCCGAAGGTGACCTTCAACCACGTCCAATTGCCGAACCGGCTGGACAGGACCGGCGACGACATCCTGCCCTACATCCGCTACCGGCTCGGCGCCATCTATGACGAGTCGGGCGGCCAGATCGACATCGCCTACTCCGAGCCGGACTGTTCGCTGTCGGATCTGCCGACCCCGGAGACGAACACGACACGTTGCATGCCGGTGATCTGGACACCGCCCGGACGGGAAGACCCGATCACCGACTGGTTCCACAAATATGTGGTGACCTCGGTCATCCAGACCGACCGCACCGGCCTGGCCCCGGACATGGGCACCAAGTACGAATACGTGGGCGATGCCGCCTGGCATTACGACAACGATGACGGCCTGACCAAGGAGAAGGAGAAGACCTGGTCACAATGGCGCGGCTACGGCCAGGTCCGCACCTTCACCGGCGACCCGGCCGCTCCCGCCACGCGGTCGGACACGCTGTACCTGCGCGGGATGGACGGGGACCGCAAGAACAAGGACGGCGGCACCAAATCCGTCACAGTTGCGGACGGTGAGGGCGGCACCCACACCGACCACGACGCGCTCGCCGGGTTCTCGCTGAAGACCGCCCAATACACCAAACCCGACGGCAGCGTTCACGCGAAGACGGTCAACGCTCCGTGGCGGGTCCAGACCGCGTCCCGCACCCGGCCCTGGGGCACCACCACCGCGAATGTGGTGGCGGTCGGCAGCACCCGCACATGGACGGCCAAGGACGGCGGCGGCTGGACCGAGACCAGGACCGACAACACCTACACCGGTTCCGGCCCGGGCATCGGCCGGATCACCGCGGTCAACGACCTCGGCGACACGGGCACGTCGAGCGACGACAAATGCACGCGCACCGACTACGCCGACAACACCGATGCCTGGATGGTGTCTTTTCCCTCCAAGGTGGAAACCGTCTCGGTCTCCTGTGCCACCACTCCGAACCGGCCCGCCCAGGTCGTTTCCGACACGCGGACCTACTACGACAACGGCGGGTTCGGCGCCGCCCCGTCCAAGGGCGACATCACCAAGGCCGAGAAGCTCGCCGACTACGAGGGAACGACTCCCAAATACGTGACCCAGGCCACCAATGTCTACGACTCGTTCGGCCGCGTCACAGAGGTCAAGGACGCGCTCGGTGCCGCCACGACCACCGTCTACACCGACACCCAGGGGCTGACCACCGCCAAACGGATCACAACCCCACCGGCCGAGCCGGGCGAAGCCGGTACGGCGTTGACCACCACGGAGGAACTGGACCCGGCGTTCGGGCAGCCGGTACGCACCACCGACGCCAACGGGCTGAACACGGACCTGGTGTACGACGGGCTGGGCCGCTTGCGGAAGGTGTGGCTGCCCGACCGCTCCAAGGCCAACAACCAGAACCCCAACCGCGAGTTCGAGTACCGGGTCGCCGAGGGGCAGATCGTCGCGATCACCGACAAGGCCCTTACGGCGACCGGCGGGCAGCGTGTCGAGAAGGTCGAGCTGCTGGACGGGTGGCTGCGCTCCCGGCAGATCCAGGTGCCCGGCCCGACCGGACGTCTGGTCTCCGACACCTTCTACGACGACCGAGGCCAGGTCATCAAGGCGTATGCCGCCTATCCGGCCTCCGGCGCCCCTGAACCCGCCCTGTTCGGCGTCGGCACCCCCGGCGACGTGGAGACCCAGACCCGCACCGAGTACGACGGCCTGGGCCGTAAGACCGTCGAGAAGCTCACCACGGGCAACGGTTCCCAACCGGATCAGGAACTATGGCGTACCACCTACTCCTACGGCGGCGGCAACCGCGTCTCCGTGACCCCGCCCGCCGGCGGCACACCCACCGCAGAGATCACCAACGCCCGCGGCCAGGTGACCGAGCGTCGCCAGTACAAGGCCGCGACACCGTCCGGTGAGTTCGACGCCACTAACTACACCTACACCCCTGCCGGGGAGATCGCATCGATCACCGACCCCTCCGGCAACACCTTCACCACCACCTACGACCTACGTGGACGCAAGACCCAGACGACCGACCCCGACAAAGGCACCAGCACTTTCACCTACGACGACCTGGATCGGCTGACCTCTACCACCGACGCCCGCGGCAAAAAGGTCTTCACCGAATACGACGGCCTGGGACGTAAGACAGCCACCCACGACGGCGCCGCCGACGGGCCGCTTCTGACCTCGTTCACCTATGACACCGTCACCCGCGGCAAGGGCGCCCTCGCCACTGCCAGCCGTCACGCGGACGACGCTGAATACACCAGCCAGATTCGCCAGTACGACACCCTCGGCAGGCCAGAGGCCATCACCATCACGATTCCGTCCCAGCAGGGGGCACTTGCCGGCGCCTACACGTTCTCCAGCAAGTACAACCTGGACGGCACCGTTCAAAGCAACTCTCTGCCCGCTAAAGGCGGCCTGCCTGTCGAGACTTTGGTCAACAGCTATGACACCTGGCTGCGGCCGACCCGTATGGCGACCACCGGCACGACTTACGTCGCTGACACCGTCTACACACCGACCGGTAAACCGTCCATCGTCGAACTGGGCACAACTCCCAAGCGCGCCTGGCAGACCTTCACCTACCAGCACGGGACGCAACGCCTCGATACCGCGAAGACGCTGCGCGAGGGCATCGACGGCAACGACCGGAATGCCACCTACCAGTACACCGACGCCGGCAGCGTCACGTCGATAACTGACAACTCCCGCGACGGCATCGACAACCAGTGCTTCGCCTACGACCACCTGCAACGCCTGACCGAAGCCTGGACCCAGGGAACCGCCGACGCCTGCGCCAGCGAGCCGACCAGCTCAGTGATAGGCGGCCCAGCCCCGTACTGGCAGAGCTTCGGGTACGACAAGGCCGGTAACCGCACCAACGAGACCCGCCACGGTATCGGCGGTGCGGCCGACACCGTCCGCACCTACACCTACGCCCCCACCGGACAAGGCAACCGCCTCACCCAGGTCACCCAGACCGGACCCGCCGGAAACCGCACCGACATCTACGGCTACGACGCCACCGGCAACACCATTACCCGTGCCGTCGACTCCGGCACCCCGGGCACCGGGCAGACCCTGGAATGGGACACCGAGGGTGAACTGGCGAAGGTCACCGAGAACGGCAATGACGAGACCTTCATCTCCGACGCCACCGGCAACCGCCTCATCCGCAAGGACCCGACCGGCGCCACCCTCTACCTCCCCGGCGGCACCGAACTGCGCGCGTTGAACGGCGCCACCACCCCAACCGGCACTCGCTATTACGACTTCGCCGGCCAGACCGTCGCGATGCGCACATCCGATGGCACCTTGACTTACCTCACCGGCGACCACCAGGGCACCGACCAGATCGCCATCAACGCCGCCACCCAATCCAGCACCATTCGTCGCTTCACCCCGTTCGGCGGGATCCGTGGAATGGACGACGACGCGACCTGGCCGGGCGACAAGGGCTTCCTCGGTGGCACGCAAGACCCCACCGGCTTCACCCACCTCGGCGCCCGCGAATACGACCCGGACACCGGCCGCTTCATCTCCGTCGACCCTGTGATGGACCAGGCCGACCCCCAGCAGATGAACGGCTACACCTACGCCAACAACAACCCGGTGACGCACGCCGACCCCGACGGCCAATGCCCACCGGACATCTGCGGCGCCGGCGTCATCAACGTAGGCCACAGCAAACCAGCCAAAACCGGCGGCTGCGGCCACGATATGTGCGGCCCCCCAGAATACACGCCGCAAATAGTTCAAGGCTATCGGATGCCGCGACGGACGACCATTGGTGCCACCATTGTCAACGCGCCTTCGGCAGCTGCCTACCGCGCTGCATTCTTGAGCGCAATGCTCCTGAGGAGCAAGAGCGACAACTGGTACGACAGGCACTACTCACTTCCTGCCTGCACACCAGGCGCCGTGGGCGCGGTCAACGGTGCCTGTTCGGTCGGCGAGATCGATATTCTCACAAGGTTCGGCGACCTGCTCTGCAAGGTCGGCGGATTCAAGTGCAGCCATCTGTCGCCTCTCCAATACTTCAACCTGGGCCTTAAGGGCTTCGAGCCCGGCCAGGAAGGCGGCGTAGGCCACCCGGGCGGGCTTGGCGGCGGTGGACGCTCGAAGCCGGGAAAGTCAAAGAATCTCCGTTCCTGTAGCAGCTTCGTACCGGGAACGACGGTCCTCATGGCCGATGGCAGCCGCAAACCCATCGAAGATGTCAAGGTCGGCGACAAGGTGCTCGCCACGGACCCCGAAAGCGGTGAAACCCGAGCCCAGCCCGTCCTGGGCACGATCACCAGCAAGGGCGAAAAGAACCTCGTCCAGATCACAGTGGACGGCGACGCTCCCAGCTTCACCGGATCAACGAGCAACACAGCCAAACCCCGGAACTCAAAGGGCGGCGTGGTCATCGCCACCGACAACCACCCCTTCTGGGTTGCTGGCGACATCAGCCAGTGGGTCGAGGCCGCCGACCTCCAGCCCGGCATGTGGCTCCGCACCAGCGCCGGCACCTACGTCCAGATCACCGCCACGCAGCACTGGACCACCCACCACCAAAGCGTCCACAACCTCACCGTCGCCAACACCCACACGTACTATGTGCAGGCGGGAGCCACGCCGGTCCTGGCGCACAATACAAATACGCCGATCGATTGCGGAGTGAATGGTGAGCCGATCTATGACATCCCCGCTGGATCAAGTGGAGGACCTGGAGCGGGCCAAAGGATTCCCGCCAGTATGCTTCGTGAATACAATATCGGAGTTAACGCGGATCCAAATCTTCCCACGCCATTGTGTTCATACTGCAGGATGAATCCCGCGCAAGCGGTGGATCATGTTGAGCCGCGCGTTCGTGATGGTGATCTGACCGACGCTAATACGACGCCTGTATGTCGGCACTGCAATAGCTCAAAGAGGGATCACGGAGCCCCCCTGAATCCACCGGTCGGTTATACTGGCCCCTGGCCGCCTTCTCATTGGCCACCTCACATCAGGAGATAGTCGCGGTCCTGAGCGTTGATCTACCCCGGCGCAGATTGTGTGCCGGGATAGATCTATCTTCACCCGAGAGGGGTATTTTATGAGTTCAAAAGTCAGCTTCATTGTTCATGAAGAGCCTGTCATCAGGCCCGATCAGGCGCATATCGCCGTGGTCGATCTAGAACCCTTCGGGTTTCCTCGGCAGATGGAGCAAATTTGGCTGCGCCCTCTGAGTGATCGAAATTATGAGGTTTGCTGCTTGCCTTTCCGGGTTTACGGGTTGGCGATGGGTGACGTTGTCTCGCTCGACGAGGAAGCTAGAAGTGTTAATAAGATCATTCGACATTCCGGAAATCGAGTATTTCGAATTTTCTTCCCCTCTTCCCCTTCTTTGAAGGACTTTTTGTCGGCTAAAGATAGTGTTATTTCCGCCATTCGTGATGCCGATTTGCAGGCAGAGTGGAGCGGAGATCGTCATGTGGCAATCAATATTCCGCTGGGTGGATCGGTAGCTCCCGTATGGGAGGTGGTTCGACAACTTGAAGGTATCGCTGTTTGGGAGTGGTCCGATGTGGAGGAATTTCGCACCAGTTGAGTGCGAAGCGTTCTCATCCCGCGCAAGACGGACAGGTTGATCCGTGCACCGCGAAAATGAGGAAAACCCTCTTCGAGTTGCCGTAGCGCCAGTGTCGAAGATCGTGGAAGCGGATGCGCTGGCGGTCGGCCCTCTCGAGGAAGCTGCTGAAGCGGCGGGTGAGGTTGGCCGGGTTGAGAGGTCGTCCAGTCGGCGTGGCGAAGATGAGGACGCTGTTTTGCCAGGCTAACCCCGCGGTTCGCGCTCCTTCAGTGACTCTGTGAGGAATCTTCGGGCTCGTCGGCGCGTCCCACGGGGACGGTCGATGAGTGACCGAGAAACTGCCGTGGGTTCATGATGACTCTCATTTCCCCCGAGGTGGCTACGTGTGGTTCGTCCCCGGTCTGATGCCGAGATCCCAGAGCTGACCGCGCGGGTGACCCGCGCCAGCGATCCGAAGGGGACCCCGCGATTGTCGGCGGGGGAGACTATGAAACCCAACGGCCGCCACAAAGCCGACCCCACCAACCTGACCCCGCCCTTTCGGGATTGCCTAACGCGAAATGGCCTGCCGCCGCGGACACGCCGTACCTGCGCGAATGCCAGCCAACCACCGGGGCTTGAAGCGCGACGGGAGCGGTTTTTTCTCAGGGAGCGGTTGGTGTAGCCGGGATGGTTTGTGCGTTACCTTCATGAGATCGCTAGCCTCGTGGCATGGCGGTGGCCGACCAGCTTGCGATCGTGGATGACTTGCTCACTGCGCCTTTCCGTGACCAGGACGAGTGGACACATGGCGGCTTCAGCGGCCCTGGCCACCACGTGGTAGTCCTGCAGGCCAGCCAAGACTTCTGGGAATCTCGCGACAGCGATGTCGTCGAGGCTGCCGAGGCACAGATCGAAACTGCGCTCCAGGCGCTGGTGGAGGTGCTCACCGCGCGCTGGGGCACGCCGGACCGGGTCGATCTGGGACCGTATCTGTGGAGTGAGGATCCGGCACCTGAGCCGATGGGGCAGCTCAGCCAGCTCGGCCCGGACATGCTGGTCTGGCGGCCGCCCGAAACCGGGCGATGGGTCGGGCTCTCGGTAGGGCAGGCCGATCCAGAGTTCCCCATCGAGCTGCGGGCGGTCGTCGCAGACGCATCACTTCTCGCCTAACGGTTGCCGACCACCCTTTCTTGTCGCAGAGGCCCTGTTCGTCGCGCTCGTCGTGACTGGCGGGACGTTAGAGCTGTGAAGCCTGGTCGAGGAAGTAGGGCTTCATGGCGGGGTAGTAGTCGGCGAAGTCTGGTTTGGGGGAGCCTTCACGGGCGGCTACGAGCATGTCCAGGTAGTACTCCCAACCGGGGCCGACCTCGCCGATCTCCTTGGTGGAGTCCAGGTGCTGCACGAACCGCAACTGTGTCGTGCCGTCCGCTTCCTCTAGATGCAGTTCGAGGAGCCAGTCGCCGTAGTCGTCGGACGCCGACAGTGCCAGCCGCTTCGGCGGCTCGCATGCGTCGATGTGCATGTCCATCCATGGCTCTTCTTCTTCGAAGGCCATCTGGACCTGGATGGTCTTGCCGGGGGCGGCGTCGCCTTTCCAGGGGCCGAACCAGCGGGCCGTGCGGTCGGGGTCGGTGACGCTGGCCCACACGTCCGTGATGGGCGCGCGGAACGTCCGGGTGAGGACGAGGTCGCTTCCGGTGCCGGTACGCAGAAGTTGAGCGGTCGGTTTCATGCCGTGTCCTCCTTTGGCTGGGCGGGAGCCCGGCCGGACCGGTTCTCGCGCCTGGTTCGGTAGACCTCTGTCTCCAGTGCGTCGAAGCGGTGCTCCCAGCCGGACGGCTCGGCGAACTGGGCGAGCCACGTGGACAGCTCGGAGAACCGTCCGGCGTCGAGCTCGTAGAGCCGATTTCTGCCGACCGCCTCGCCGCGCACCAGACCGCTCTGCCGCAACACGCGCAGGTGGCGGCTCACGGCCGGCCGGCTGATCTGGAAATGCGCGGCGATCTGACCCGCGGAGAGCCTGCCCCGGCGCAGCATGACCAGGATCTCCCGGCGTACCGGGTCCGCGATCGCCCCGACGACGTCGTCCACGGAGAAAGCGTAACGTATAGGTTACGCATCTGGCCATACCGGGATTGAAGGCGGGGACGGGCGTAGTGCCAGGAAGGTTCGGGTCTAGCCCGGGCCGGAGGTGTTGCGGATCATTCGGCCCAGGACCTTGAGTGCGGCGACGTAGTCGGCGTCGTCGATGCCCTCGTGGATCCGTGCGGTGATCTCCGGCGCCAGTTGCTTGATGGCTCGTCGGCCCTCCTCGCCTTCGGGGGTGATCCACAGGCGGCCGTCGTCGTCGCGCCGGAGCCAGCCGCGGGCGAGGAGTGCCTCGGCCTCGGCTTCCAGATCGTCCTCGGGGCGGAGGTAGGTGCGCATCGCGTGGGCCAGTTCGGGGATCGTCATGCCCTGGCCGTCGGGCGAGATGTCGTGGGGGGAGAGGTTGCGCAGCAGCCAGAACTGCGGCTGGGTGGAGCCGTGCCGTGCCTGCTCCGCGCGGATGAAGCCGATCACCGACTCGTAGGCGACGCCGGTCCAGTAGGCGGCGGGCTGGCGGGCAAGCTCCTCATCGCTCATCTGGTCGATGCTCGGGATCTCGGTCGTGGTCATCAGGCGTGTCTCCTCACCAGTGGGACCACATCACGCTAGAACCTCGACTTTTGTTGAGGTCAAGTGCTCCTTTCCGGGGCATGGTCGGCTTCTTAGGTCTTCCTGGGTGGGCATTGGCTTGGGGGGCTGTGGGCGTCAGGATGCTGGGGTGGGGTTGTCTTCTGGGTCGTTGCCGCCGTTTCCTCGGGTGCCGGGTGCTCTGGGTGGGGGGTCGGTGGTGTTGCCGGGGCCCTGGTATCGGATTCAGGCTGTGCCGGCGCCTCAGCGAGGGGCCTCGGCCGAGTGGGACTTCGTGAGTGTGCTGCCTGCGGCCTTGTCGGCGGCTCGGCTGGGGCGGCCGTTCGTGGTGGGGTGGTTGTCGGCGGGGAGTGGGGCGCCGCTTCAGCTGATCACTAGCGCGGGGCCCATCGGGACGCCGGAGGCCGGGGCCGAGACGCATGGGTTGCTGTTCCCGAGTGGGGCGCGTGGGGTGCCCATCGGGGACGGATGGTTGCGGCAGGCCGAGCGGATGACGTGGACGCGGTGTCCCGGGCGGCTGGCACCGCCGGGGGGTGGCGTCGAGGGCGGGCCCGGGCTGTTCGAGGCGACGCTCGTCACGTTGATGGAGCGGCCGTTCGGGTGGTTCGTGGTGGCCGATCCGTGTGACGAGCGGTTGATCGATACCGAGATGCGCGAGTTGCACCACGAGCTGCGGATGCTGCGGCGGGGTGAGGACGAGCACGCGCGGCTGGCGGTGGCCAGGGCTGATCAGCGGCTGGCGGAGTTGGACGCGTTCCGCGAGGCCGGGCTCTGGCAGGTGCGCGTCCTCGCGGGGGCCGCGTCGCAGGACGAGCTGGGGCAGATCGCGCCCGTGCTGGTCGGGTCGATGGAGCTCGGGCATCATCCGTACCGGCTCAGGTCGGGGCAGGGGAGCGGGACGTTCGCGGAGATGCTGAGCCCCGGGGCGGCGCCCGCGCCGGTTCGTCCCGCGGCGGAGGAGCAGCGGTTCCCGTTCGTCGCGACGGCGGGGGCGCTGGCGGCGCTGGCCGGGCTGCCGCGGCGGGAGGTCCCCGGGCTGCGGGTGCTGGACGCCGGGTACTTCGACGTCACGTCCGAGACCACCCCGCAGGGCGGCGAGCCGCAGATCGAGCTGGGCGCCATCCTGGACGGGCAGGACCGGGAGGTCGGACGGTTCACCGTGCCCCGGTCGACCATCAACCGGCACGTGTTCGTGACGGGCGCGACGGGCGCGGGCAAGTCGCAGACCGTCCGGCATCTGCTGGAGCAGCTGACCAGGGCGGGCGTCCCGTGGCTGGCGATCGAGCCGGCGAAGTCGGAGTACGCGGCGATGGCGGGCCGGATCCGGGACCTCGGCGGGCCGGTGACCGTGGTCAACCCGTCCGACCCGGGTGCCGTGCCGCTGTCGGTGAACCCGCTGGCGCCCGAGCCCGGCTATCCCGTCCAGGCGCACATCGACATGGTGCGGGCGCTGTTCCAGGCCGCGTTCGACGCCGAGGAGCCGTTCCCGCAGATCATGGCGCAGGCGCTCCAGCGCGTCTACGAGAACAACGGGTGGGACGTGGTGACGGGCGCGGGCGTGCCCGGGTCGCTGATCGAGCCGGCGGTCCCAACGCTGGAGCAGCTGCAGAACGCGGCGCTCCAGGTCATCCAGGACGTCGGGTACGGGCGCGAGCTGATGGCCGACGTGCAGGGGTTCGTCGACGTGCGGTTGAGGTCGCTGCGCATCGGGTCGGCGGGACGGTTCTTCGAGGGCGGTCACCCGGCCGACATCGGCGGCATGCTGCGCGACAACATCGTCCTCGCCATCGAGGACGTCGCGAACGACGAGGACAAGGCGTTCCTCATGGGGACGCTCATCATCCGCATCGTCGAGCACCTGCGGATGCGCGAGCGCAGGCGCGACCGCGCGGCCGGGCCGGCGCTGCGGCATGTGATCGTCATCGAGGAGGCGCACCGGCTGCTGCGCAACCGCGGCCCGGAGCGCGGCAGCTCGCACGCGGTGGAGCTGTTCGCCGGGATGCTCGCGGAGATCCGCGCGTACGGCGAGGGCATCATCGTGGCGGAGCAGATCCCGACCAAGCTCGTCCCGGACGTGATCAAGAACACGGCGCTGAAGGTCGTGCACCGGCTGCCCGCCTACGACGACCGGCACCAGGTCGGCGCGGCGATGAACCTGGACGGCGACCAGTCCCGCGAGGTGGTGTCGCTACGGCCTGGCGTCGCCGCGGTGTTCGCGGACGGCATGGACCGACCCCTGCGCGTGCGCGTCCCGCTGGGCGAGGGACGCGAGGCCGAACTGCCGGGCCCGCCCCCGCCGGTCGACGGGCGACGCTCGGCGGCCTGCGGCTGCGAGTGCCGGTCGGGCCGCGCCTGCACCCTGTGGGAGCTCCGCGAGGCCGACCTGATCGCGGGCCACGCGGACTGGGCGTGGCTGCGGCTGTGGGCCGACACGCTCGTCCTCGCGCATGTCGTGAACCGTCCGATGCCGGCCGTTCCGCCCGAACTCGGGCGCGCCTGGTCGCGCCTCGCGCCGAGGCTCCGCGAGTGCGCGCTCGCGACCGTCCTGGAACGGGCGGTGACGCGCCGGTCCCGGTCGCTGCGGACCGCCTACCCGCCGTCCGACCTGACGGCCGCCGCCGCCGAGGTCGCGCAACGCCTGCTGGGCGGCGGCGCATCCGGTGCCGCCCCCGGCCCGCAATGGCTGATCCCGCAGGTCAAATGGCTGCACGAGCTGGACCGCCTCTTCCCCTACGGTGGCGCCGTCCCCGACAAGCACGCTCTCGCGCCGCCCCTCGACTACCCGCTGCCCGGCCTCAAGCAGCCGCCGGACGCGAAACTGGGCCACCGCCTGCGCGCCCTGCGCCGCCATCCGCTGTCGATGGAGCTGGAACGCAACCGTCCGATCGCCCTGACGGCCCTCTACGGCGACGACGACCAGTCGGGCTTCTTCCAGGACCTCGCCGTCGTCGCGATCGGGTTCGACGAGGACGACCAGATCGACCACGTGGCCGAGACGATGCGCGTCACCGGATGGCTGGAGCCGGTGCTGAGCTGGTTCGACCGTTTCGTCACGCCCTTCGAGGACCCCTCGAAGGGGCTGCCGTTCCTCGACCCGCCCCGCGAGGACGGCTGACTCAGATGTCGGACTCGGTGCGGGCGGGAAGGCCGGCCTTCTCCGCGACCGGCGCCCAGTAGCCGATGAACTCGGTCTTGGCGTCGCTGGCGCGCCGGTTGATGTCCGACACCTCGCCCTCGGACGGGCAGCCGGGCGCGACGTCCAGGTAGCGCTGGTTCGACTCGGTCGACGCCTCCAGCGCCCGGACGAGCGCGTCCTTCAGCTGCTCGCCGCTGTCGAGCGCGTTCACCTGCAGATTGCGCGCCTCGTCCAGCTGCCCCTGGCGCGCGTTGAGGATGCGCTGCAGACCGCCCCTCGAGCAGCCGCCGACCACCACCGTGCCGAGGTCGGAGCGGGTGGAGCCCATCTCGTCCAGAAGCGTGTCCACGGCCTTGGCCTGCGCGTCGAAGTCGCCCTCGGTGCTCCCGGTCTCGGACGGGGCGCTCTGGCTCTGCTGGGCGGACGGCTCGGACGCGGCCGGAGGCGTCGTCTCGGACCCGCTCGGCCAGAACACGATGGCCAGCGCCAGCCCGATCAGCAGGACGACCCCCGCCGCGCCCAGGAAGTACGGAAGCCTGCTGCGCTTCGGCGGCGCCGGCGGCTGCCAGATCGCGGGCTCCGCCCACGGTTCGGGCGAGAGATGGGTCGTCCGCTCCTCCGACGGCGGCATCGGGGTGGTGTGGTCGGCCTGCGCGCCCCACTGCAGCGTCCAGGGCGGCGGCACCGGCACGCCGCCGCCTTGCGGGTCGCGTACCGTCGCGTCCCCGCCGCCGGACGGCGGAAGCGGCGCGTTGCAGCGCGTGCACATGGGCGACCCTGACGAGGTGTCGGTCCCGCAGTTTGGACACCGCATGACGGCCCCCTGCCCCGTGAGTACGAACGGTCCGACAATACTGCGCTACGGGCCGTTATACGCGCTTCCAGCTACGCTGCGGCTGGCCCGTCTTCTTCGCGACCGGGTTCCACAGGACGACGAACTGCTTCTTCGCCGTCGTCGCGCGCTGCTCGATGGCCGCGCGTCCGGGAACCCGCGCCGCGCTCGGACGCGGCTTGCCCTTGCAGCGCGGCTGGTTCGCCTGCGCCCACCGCAGCAGCACCTGGTCGACCTGGAGCGACGCCGTCAGGGCCTGCGACAGGGAGGTGCGCAGCCGCTCGCCGTTGGCCAGCTTGTCGACTTTGAGGGCCTTGGTGCGGTTCAGCTGGTTCGTCCGGCGCTGCGCGACCGTCTGGAACCCCTGGATCGCCTGCGGCAGCGTCTTGCACTTGCCGGCCCGGCCGAGCGCCCCGGCGAGGACCCGGCGCGTGTCGACGCTGTCGTTCAAGATCTTGTTCAGCACCGCGGCCTGCTGCCTGGTCTCCGCCGGGATCGCGTTCTTCTGGGCGACCTGCGTCTGGGACGCGGCCGGAGACGGGTTCGTGCCCGCCGAGGGGTCGTCGCCGCCGGACGGCCACGCGACGAACGCCACCGCGCCGACCGCGACCGTGACCAGCGCGGCGACGGCGGCGACGAGCGGCTTGCTCGTCCCGCCCTTGCCCTGGCCCGGCTGCAGAGGGCCGGGCTGCATCTGGCCCGGCGGGAAGCCGCCGTAACCCGGGCCGCCCGGCCCCATCGGCTGCACCCCCGGACCCATCGCCCCCATGGGCATGGGTGAGCCCGGGTCCATCCGCGTCTGGTCCATGCCGCCGCCGAAGCCCGGGTCGCCGAAGCCCGGGTCGCCGAAGCCCTGGCCCGGGCCGGGCATGCCGGGGTTCATGGGCGCGGGGGCGAGCTGCGTCGCGTCGGCGTCCAGCATCGTCTGCGGCGCGCCCGCGGGTTGCTGCTGCCCCCACACCTGCGTCGCCTCGGCCTCCGGCGCCTCGGGCTTGCGGGGCTGCGCGAACCACGACTCCGGGACGATCGACTGCGCGCCGCTCGGCTGCTCGTCGACGCCGAAGGCGCCGGCCGGCGCGCCCCCGGGCGGCGGCTCGCTCGCGGGCTGCTCGTTCGCCCACGCGGGCGGAGGCGGCGGGGTGCTGAACCCGCCGGACTCGTCGTAGTCGTTCGGGTCGAACGTCCAGGCCGCGGTGTCCTCGGGATCGGCGGCCGGCAGCGGGGACGCGGCGGCCGGCGTCGGCCCCGTCGGCTCCACCGACAGCTGGAGCGGCGGCTGGGCGGGAGGCTCCGGCGACGTCTGCTGCGGCGAGGCGCCCCCCAACGGCACGGCCGGATCGGGCGCCGACGACGAGGCCCAGGACGGCGTGGGTGGCGGCACCATCATCGTCCGGTCGCCGAGCGCGTCGGCGCCGCCGGCCGGCGGCGCCTCCGCGACCGGTGCGCCCAGCGGAACGGCGGGCCCGACCGAGTACACGTCGATCGGCGCCGCGCAGTGCGAACACTTCCCGAGCGTCCCAGGCGTGTCATTCCCGCACGTCGGACACTGCATCGCTCAGACCTCGCCTTTTAGCCGCTTGCCCACGCTTGCGCTCCAGGCCCGCCGGCCGGGGCGGGCACCGCCTCCCCGCGTACCAGCAGGGCTCCCGACAAAAGTAGTGGGTGACGCCGTTCTCGGACGCGTGGTTGGGAATCTGGCACACCGCAGTCGGAGGTCGCACCGAATCACGACATGTCGGTATCGGTCAAGAAACTCATCACTGGTTTACCTGGAATCCTGTGATGCTGCTCACATCGCGTCCGCACGGCACCGGGGACGTCCGCGAACCCCGCCGCCACGCCGCGAGCGGCGCGCTCAGCGGCTAGGCTCGGAGCGGTTTCCCGGCGCATCCAGAGAAGACGGAGTCCATGAGCGATCTTCCGCTGCGTTCGCAGCTGGCCGTCGCGCTCGGTCGTACGGCCGCCAAGATGTCCCGTATGGCGGGCCGCGGGGACGGCTCGGTGATCGGCGGAAAGGTCGGTCTCCGGCTCGACCCCGAACTGCTGACCAGGCTCGCCAAGGACCGCAAGCTCGTCCTCGTCAGCGCCACCAACGGCAAGACGACGACGACCCGGCTGATCACCTCGGCGATGACGCCGCTGGGGGAGGTCGCCACCAACGCGTTCGGCGCGAACATGCCGACCGGGCACGTGTCCGCGCTCGCGTCCGCGCCGTCCGCCCGCTACGGCGTGCTGGAGTGTGACGAGAAATACGTCCCGATGGTCCTGAAGGAGACCGGGGCGAACGTCGTCGCGCTGATGAACCTGAGCCGCGACCAGATGGACCGCGCCGCCGAGATCTGGCTGCTGGCCGGCAAGTGGCGGCGCGCGCTGGAGGCGTCCCCGACCAGCCACGTCATCGCCAACTGCGACGACCCGCTGGTCACCTGGGGCGCGTCCACCGCCAAGAGCGTCACGTGGGTCGCCGCGGGCCAGCACTGGCGCGAGGACTCGTGGTGCTGTCCCGAGTGCGGCGGCCCCCTCGACCGGCAGGACACCGACGAGGACAGCGACTGGCGCTGCCGGCAGTGCCACTTCGCCCGTCCCCGCCCCGACTGGGCGCTGAAGGGCGACCTGGTCACGGGGCCGGACGGCCGGACGTACTCGCTCACCGGGCTGTCCCTGCCGGGCCGCGCGAACCGGTCGAACGCCCTGATCGCGCTGGCCGTGGTCGCGCAGTTCGGCGTCGCGCCCGAGCAGGCGCTGCCGCTGCTGTCGCAGGTCACGTCGGTCGCCGGCCGCTACACGACGGTCGAGCACGAGGGCCGCTCGATCCGGCTGCTGCTGTCGAAGAACCCGGCCGGGTGGCTGGAGGCGTTCGACGTCCTGCAGCCCGTGCCCGGCCCGGTCGCCCTGTCGATCAACGCGCAGGGGCCCGACGGGCGCGACACGTCCTGGCTGTGGGACGTCGACTACCGCATCCTGCGGGGGCGTCCCGTGTGGGTGACCGGCGAGCGCCGCATCGACCTCGCCGCCCGGCTGGAGGCCGCGGAGGTGTCGTTCACGATCGTGGACGACATCGACCAGGCGGTCATGGCCGTCCCGCCGGGCCACCTGGACGTGATCGCCAACTACACCGCCTTCCAGAGCATCCGAACGAGGTACGGCCGTGTCGTCTAACGCTTCCGACCGGGTCAAGATCGTCTGGATCTACCCGGACCTGCTCAGCACCTACGGCGACCAGGGCAACACGATCGTCCTGGAACGCCGGGCGGCGCTGCGCGGCATCCCGACCGAGACCGTGAGCCTGCGGTCGGACGAGCCCGTCCCCGCCGACGGCGACATCTACCTGCTCGGCGGCGGCGAGGACCGTCCGCAGATCCTCGCCGCGCAGCGCCTGCGCGGTGACGGCGGGCTGGCGCGGGCCGTCCAGTCCGGGGCGGTGGTGTTCGCCGTGTGCGCCGGATACCAGCTTCTCGGGCACGAGTTCGGCGGCGAGGAGGGGCAGCCCGTGCAGGGCCTCGGCCTCCTCGACATCCGCTCGGGACGCGGCGAGCAGCGCGCCGTCGGCGAGATCGTCGGGGACGTCGCGGGCGAGCTGAACGTCCCGCGCATCACCGGGTTCGAGAACCACCAGGGCGTCACGCAGCTCGGGCCGAACGCCCGGCCGTTCGCGAAGGTCCTGCACGGCGTCGGCAACGGCGACGGGTTCGAGGGCGCTTACAGCGGGCGCGTGCTCGGCACGTACATGCACGGGCCGGCGCTCGTCCGCAACCCGGGCCTGGCCGACCTGCTGCTCCGCTGGGCCGTCGGCCGCGACCTCCCGCCGCTGGACGCGTCCTGGGCCGAGCGGCTCCGCGAGGAGCGCCTCAACGCCGTCACGGTCTGACCGGGACCGCCTCTTTGGGTCTGGTGCGGGGGCCGGGCCGGTGCGACGGTAGCGATCATGATCTGCTGCCGTCCGAGCCGCCGGGCCCTGCTGCGCTGGAGCGCCGTCGTCGCGGGCGCCTCCCTCCTGCCCGACACCGCCTGGGCGGCGGGCGGCGTCCGGCCGGTGAACCTGGAGCTGGTCACCGTCACCGAGACGACGGCCGTCCTCACCTGGTACACGGGCGTCCCGGGGACGGACGACGGCCTTGGCCGCATGCGGCCCGCCCCGTCCGACGCTGAGGTGCTGTACGGGACGCACCCGTCCCGCCTGACGCGGACCGCCCACGGCGCGCCGGGCACCCCGTACCACTACGTCGAGCTGACCGACCTGGAGCCGGGCCGGACGTACTACTACAAGGCCCGTTCTGAAGGGCGTGCGGCGACGCCGACCTGGCTGGCGGCGGGCCAGGCGGCCGGTACACCGCACGGGGACGTGTTCTCCTTCACGACCCCGCAGCCGCCGCCGGGCCGCCACCTGTTCTCCGTCGCCCTCTGCAACGACCTCCACCTGGGCGAGACGGTCGCCGGGCTGGTCGGCCGGCTGCCGTGGATCAAGGGCATCGAGCAGGTCCCCGGCCATCCGCCGTATCCGGAGGTGATGGCCAGGGCCCTGATGGCGGACGCCCGCAGCCGGGGCGCCGACTACCTCCTCGCCGCCGGGGACGTGTCGAGCGAGGCGGCCCCGGCCGACCTCGCGAGCGCCAAGAGCATCCTCGACACGTTCGGCGCGCTGGGCGGCGACTATCTGATCGCCCGCGGCAACCACGACCGGGCCCACGCTGGTGGGGCATACAGCGCGTGCAGTCCCGGCGAGCACCAGGGGAACGACTGCTTCAAGGACGCGTTCTTCCCGTCCGGCCGGACCTATTTCTCCCACGACCTCCAAGGCCTTCGCGTCATCGGCCTGGACACCTACGACAAGCCCGGTGACGGCGGCGACTCGGGCGGTCTTTCCGCGGCCCAGCACGCGTGGTTCGAAGCGGAGTTGAAGAAAGACCCCGACCGTCCCACCATCGTCTTCGGCCACCACCCGCTGTTCACCGAGAACGACCCGCTCGCCATAACCGGAACCCATTCCCTGGACGCGGGCCAATCTTTGAGAATCCTCGCCGCCTACAACCGGGCTCCCGGCGTCTTCCTCCACCATGCGGGCCACACGCACCGCAACCAGCGTTCGGTCTTCCCTCTCGCGCCCAGGGTCGTCCAGCAGGAGGTGGGGGCCGTCAAGGAATACCCGGGCGGTTTCACGCTGCTCCGCGTGCACTCAGGCGGTTACGCGCTCAACTTCTACAAGACGCGCAGTGACGAGGCGCGGGCGTGGAGCGAGCGCAGCCGGCAGGAACTGTCCGGGCAATGGCCGCAGCTGTCCTTGGGAAACCGTTCTATCGACCGGAACACGGTCGTCGCCCGAGACCTGTCCGGCCTTTCCGGGCGTAAAAGCCACTGACGCTTTCCCCGCGCCGCGTCCCACCTCGGCAGGCGTCCTACACTTCGTGATCGGCACACCGGCATCATCACCCCGCTGACGGAGAGTCGGACATGCGCATCGAGGTCAACGGGCGGCCGGCGACCGCCGAGGCTCTCGCCCACCCGGCCCCTGGTCAACTACGGCCACTTCACCGCCATGCAGGTACGGGGGCCCGTGCCGCACATCAGGCACGTCGGCGGCTTCGGCCAGATCCACTTCGGACTCCAGGCCCAGCCCGCCGGCTTCGACGACGCGCTCCTCGTCCTGCGGTCCGGGCGCGTCGCCGAAGGCGGCATCACCAACATCGGCTTCTTCCGGGACGGCGGCGTCGTCACCAACTCACTGGGAATCGCGCCGGTCACCCGCATCGGCGACGTGACCTACCCGGTGAGCGACCTGATGGCCTCGGTGGACAAGGCGTACGCGTCCGTCCCCTGGGACCGGATCTGATCTCACTGCAGGGCGGAGAGGCCCTTCTCCAGGTCGTCCCGCGTCATCACCGGCTGGATCTCGATCTTCGCGCCCAGCTCCTGGAAGAGCGGCTCGGCGATGACCGGCAGCGTCGAGCTGTCCTGCATGTCGAACACGAAGGTGCAGGCCCGGCCGCCCTCGCTGGGACCGAAGTAGGCCGCCTCCGGCTGGAGCTGCTCCATCATCGCCTTCAAGATCTCGGGCAGCCGGCCCTTCCTGAGCGTCTCGTTCGAGACCTGGGTGTCCATCTGCGCTCTCAGCATGACTCGCATAGCGGTGCCCCCTACCGCACCGGAGCCGGCGCGACCCCCGTCCACGCTCCCTGCGACCCGGTGCTGTCCTGGTCAATCTCCCGCGGTGCCCGGGGCAAACCTCCGGCCTCAGCCGTCGTAGGGCACGTGCGGCGTCCAGTCGCCGTCCGGGCGGCCGACGGCCCGCCACATGGCGTCGGCGATCGGGGGCGGGGAGAACGGCCCCTCCTTGGCGAGCACGCCGTTGATCTGCACCGCGACCGCGCGGATGCCGTCGGGCGCCAGGGTGGCGTCGAGGCTGGTGACGAGGTTCCGCACCGCGGCCTTCTGGACGCCGAGCGACGCGGCGATGTGCGACGGGTGGTCCGCCGCCGCCGATCCGGTGACCAGCACGCGGGCGCCGGCCCGCATGAACGGCCGCGCGGCCTGGACGGCGGGGAGCAGCGCGCCGGCCCCGAACGCCACGTCCTCCAGGAGTTCGGCGACGCTGAGGTGCAGCGGGTCCTTCTCCCGCCACGCGCTGGGGTTGAAGTGCAGGACGTCGATCCGGCCGTGGCGCTCGCCCGTCCCGCCGATCACGTTGCCGACGTCGACGGGATCGGTCAGGTTCACCCCGGCGCCCTCGGCCTCGTGCCCCTCGTCCCGGAGGGTCGAGGCCAGGGAGTCGGCATGGTCGGCCGCGTGGGTGGTCAGCACCGCGGCATGCCCCTCGCGGGCGAAACGGCGGGCGACGGACAGCCCCAGGCCGGGACCGGCACCGAGAACGACAAGGACAGGCTTGGTCATGCCGACGATTCTCCACCACGCAGAAGAACGACGGATGAGCGGCCTGCCCCCGGTCACGCGGCCCAAGGCCGGGCGCCATGCCGGAATCAGGGTTCTTTCCGGACGAACGAGTCCAGGTAGGGGGCGAGTTCTCTGGCGACGGTACGCAGCGGGCGGACGCTCTGCTCCGCCCTGGCCAGCAGGATGGCGCCCTCCAGAGAGCTGATCATGAGCGTCGCGAGGGCGGGGGCCTTCCCGGACGGAACGCCCATCGCGGTCAGTTCGCGGGCGACGGGCCGGCGCCAGGTGTCGAACGCGGCGGCCGCGGCGGCCCGGGTGGACGCCACCGACTCGGCGCAGTCGACGGTGGCCGCGGCGACGGGACAGCCGCGGTCGAAGCCGGTCCGTCCGAACTCCTCGGTCCACTGCCGCACCATCGCCGCGAAGAGCCTGCCCGGGGTGGGACGTCTCATGGCGGTCACGAACCGGGCGACACGTGCGCTCGCGTAGCGTCCGGCCCACTCCACGGCCTCGTTGACCAGTTGCTCCTTGCCGCCGGGAAAGTAGTGCTGGAGCGAACCGCGCGGTGCCCCGGCGTGGGCGGCGACGTCCCGCAGACCCGTGGCGGTGACGCCGTCGCGCCGGATGAGCTGCGCCGCGCTGAACACCATTCGCTCGCGCGGGTCCCGCTCACCGCTCGCCATGGCCGAGACTCCTAATGAATTCTCACTGGCTATTGCGTTGTCTACCTGCGTCATTATCATGACCAGTGTCATAACTCGCAAGGCCGTCCCGCCGGGGAGCGGCCCGAGGAGGGGCGATGGTGGACATGGACGCCGGCTTCATCGGCCTCGGCGTCATGGGACGGCCCATGGCGCTCAACCTCGCCCGCGCCGGAACCCGCCTCGTCGTCTGGAACCGCACCGCCGCCAAGAGCGAGAACCTGCGCGCGGCCGGCGCGGCGGTGGCGGAAAGACCGTCCGAGGTGTTCCGCCGGACGAGCACGGTGCTCCTCATGCTGGCCGACGGCCCCGCCATCGATGCCGCCTTGGGACGCGGAACCCCTTCCTTCGCCGAGAACGTCAGGGGGCATGTCGTCGTCCACATGGGAACGACGTCCCCCGGGTATTCGCAGGGGCTGGAAGCCGACATCCGGGCCGCGGGCGGCCGCTACGTCGAGGCTCCGGTGTCCGGCTCACGCGGTCCCGCCGAGGCCGGCGAGCTGGTCGCGCTGCTGGCCGGCGAACCGTCGGCGGTGGACGCCGTCCGGCCGCTGCTGCGCCCGATGTGCCGCGAGGCGTTCGCCTGCGGGCCGGTCCCCCAGGCGCTGCTGACGAAGCTGTCGGTCAATCTGTTCCTGATCACCATGGTCACCGGGCTGGCCGAGGCGTTCCACTTCGCCGATCGGCACGGCCTCGACCGGCGGCGCCTGCTGGACGTCCTCGACGCCGGCCCGATGGCGAGCACCGTGTCGCGCGCCAAGGGCCGCAAGCTCGTGGAGCGCGACTTCACCGTCCAGGCGTCCATCGCGAACGTCCTGGACAACAACCGCCTGATCGCCGAGGCCGCCCGCTCCGCCCAGGTCGCCTCGCCCCTGCTGGACGCCTGCCACGCCCTCTACGGCGAAACCCTCAAGCTGGGAGACGGCCGGTCCGACATGGCCGCGGTGGTCAAGGCCCTGGAGGCCCGAACCGGCATGCCGATAGCGTCCACCCACCCGTAGGGCCTCGAAGAAGGCGCCGTCGGCTGGCGGTTCCGTGGGGGTTATTGTTCGGGCGCGCCCAGAAGATGTATCGGACCAGGGCTCGCCGGGGGTGAGCTTGTGTGGCCGGTCGGCGTGCGGGGCGTTAGGAGAACATTCTCGGCCCTCGGCGGGGCAGCGCTCGGGGCGGCTTCGGAGGGGTTAGCGGGTGCTCCGCTCGGTGCCGTCGTCGCTGGTCGCGGCGTCGGGTGGGTTGGCGGCGGTGGTGAAGATCTCGCGGGCCTGGGTGGCCCAGGTTTGGGCTGGGGACGTGGTGTCGTCCCACTCTTCGATCTGCTTCAGTGCCCACTCGGACCAGGCGGTCATCTGGTCGAGGTAGGCGGTCATGAACTGCATTCCCAGGGCGTTGACGTGGGCGCGGTGGGGGTACTCGCCGCCCGTTTCGAGGATGCCGCCGGCCATCTCGGCGAAGTGGGCGCGGCGTGCGGCGGCGTCGGCGGCGACGGCCCGGAGTGACCTGCGGAGCTGGTCGATGTCGCCTTGATCGGCGAACAGGACGCGCAGCATGCCCTCGAACTCCATGGCGGGCGGTGCCGGCTCGGTGCCGAGCCAGCGGGCGAGGGCCTCCCGCCCGGCGGGGGTGATGGAGTAGGTGGTGCGGCGCCGCCGTCCGACCAGATCCTGGACCGCCTCGGCGTATCCGGCGGCGACCAGGCGCTTCGGCTCGTCGTAGAGCTTGCGTTCCGCCCTGGGCCAGATGTAGCCGACGGTGCGCTGCATCTGCTTGGTCAGCTCGTAGGTGGTGTGGTCGCGCAGCGCGAGCAGCCCGAGGATCGCGTACGAGGTCGTCGTCAGTTCTGCCACGCCGGCTCCTTGACATACTGCCTTTGGCGGGATCACGCTCGGACGGAGGGTTTACTGCAGAGGGCAGTATATGAGGGGGGCCGTACCGCCATGACGCACGGGGCCACCGCCCGCACGGGCGAGACGATCTGGATGCTCAACAGCTGGATGAGGTACGTCGCGACCGGCGAGGACACCGGGGGCGGGCTCGCGGTCCTCGAACAGCGCCTCACCCCGGCCGGTGAACCGCCCCCGCACGTGCACGCGAACGAGGACGAGGCCTTCTACGTCCTCGATGGGCACCTGGGAGCCACCCTCGGCGATGACACGGCCGTCAGCGCCGGGCCGGGCGAGATGATGTTCCTACCCCGGGGGATCCCCCACAGCGTGCATGTGCAGACCGATGAGGTCCGCTGCCTGGTGCTGGTCACCCCGGCCGGGTTCGAGCGCTTCTTCGCCGCCATCGGCGAGCCCGCCCCGACCGACGACATCCCCGAGCCGACCACCCCTGACGTGGCGGCAGTCGCCGCCGAAGCGGCTCGCTACGGCGTCACCCTCCTCCCTCCCGCCTGAGTTGGACGCTGCGGTCGGGGCTGGGCAGCCGATGGACGGCGTCCGTGGTTCGCGTTCGGTTCCGAGTACTTCCGCGTGATTCGTCCAGTCAGAAGGCGTCGTGGGGTGGTCAGCAGGAGCGCTCGTACTCGACCTGCTGGATGGGAATGCCGTCGCCGTAGTCGAAGCCGCGCGTGGCGCCGGATTCGGTGAAGCCGCATTTGGTGTAGAAGCGGCGGGATTGTGCGGTGTCGCGGAGCGTCCACAGGTGGACGTGGGTGAACCCGTCGTCGTGGAGGCGGCGCAGCGTCCCCGTCATCAGTGCCGCGGCGACGCCCTTGCCCCAGCCGTCGGGGTGGCAGTAGAAGCCGAAGATCTCTGGGAGGCCTGGCTGGGTCGGGGACGGCCGCGAGAAGGACAGGGCCAGGGGACGGCCGTCCAGTTCGGCGAGCAGGATCGTCCCGGCGCCCTCCGCGATCCGGTCGTGCCATCTTGTGCGCCTGCTCTCGACGGCTCGCGCGGCGAACTCCGGTTGGAAGAAGGGGGCGTGGGACGCCTCCCACGACACGGCGTGGATCTCGCCGAGCGCGTCACCGTCCTCTGGGCGGGCGTGACGTATCTCGATCATCCGATCACCGTACACACCGTGCTCGGCACGGCCGCTCGGTAAATTCCTGTCGTCCAGTGCCGGAGTTTCTCGGGGTTGCGCACCACCCAGATGTGTTTGATCCGATCGCCTGCGACCTCGAAAGCGAACACCGTGACGGTGACGCCGTCTTGCTGGGCCTCCAGGCCGGGCTGGCCGTTGACCGTGCACTCCAGGAAGGTCATGTCGCCTTGCCTCCGGTGGGCGAGTTCGGCCCAGGCGTGTGCGACCTCCTCCCTGCCTTCGATGGGGTGCAGGAAAGCGGTGGCGAGGCCGCCTCCGTCGGCGGTCGCCGTGGCGTCGGGGTCGAGCAGGCCGATGAGGGCGTCGATGTCCTTGGCCTCCCACGCCCGCTTGAAGTCCCGGACGACTCCGGCGCGCGGGGCCGCCGGAGTCGCGGAGGGCCGCGCGGCCCGGATGCGGCGGCGGGCCGAGGAGGCCAGCTGGCGGCAGGCCGCCGGGGTGCGGCCGACGATCTCGGCGACTTCGGCGAACGGGTGGCAGAAGACGTCGTGCAGGATGAACGCGACGCGCTGGGCCGGGGTCATCGATTCGAGCACGACCAGGAAGGCCATGCCGACCGACTCGTCCAGGGTGACCCGGTCGGCCGGGTCGGCGGTCGCGCCGCCCGGCCGCCCGTCGATCCACTCCGTGCGCCCGGGGAGCGGCTCGGGGAGCCATTCGCCCACGTAGGTCTCGCGCCGGGCCCGTGCCGAGCCGAGCAGGTTGAGGCAGATGCGGCTGGTGACCGTCGTCAGCCAGGCGCCGGGCGACTCGATGGCGTCCTGCTGCCGCCGGGACATGCCGTACCAGCGGGCGAACGTCTCCTGGACGGCGTCCTCGGCCTCGGACAGCGACCCGAGCAGGCGGTACGCGAGGCCGATCAGCCGGCGCCGCTCGCTCATGATCGCGTCCAGGCCCGGATCGTGCCGGTCCCGCCCCGGCCCGGATCGGGTGGTCATGGTGCAGACGGCTCCCTTGGTCGCGACTTCCCTCACAAGTTCGACAAGCCGGCGCCCCGGAATGTGAGGCCGGCGAGCCGCCTCACATTCCGGACGGCTGCGTTGTCGAACCGCTGAGACGGACGCATCGTCCAGCGAGCAGGAGGCTCAGAGACATCATGACCACCCGTATCCCGGAAATGTCGTTCACCGAACCGGCGTCCGTGCAGCGCCTCGCTCGGGCGGCGGCCGCGCTCACCGCACACGGTTTCACCGTCGAGCTCCTCGATGACGCCGCCGCCGCGCGCACCCGCGTCCGAGAGCTGATACCGGACGGCGCCAGCGTGTTCACCGGGGCCAGCGAGACCCTCCGCCTGTCCGGCATCGATGAGGACATCAACGCCGGCGGGCGGTACAAGGCCGTCAAGCCGCGCGTTCTGGCCATGGACCGCGCGACCCGGATGGACGAGATCCGGCGCATGCTCGCCGTCCCCGACGTCGCCGTGGGCAGCGTCGCCGCCGTCACCGAGACCGGCTCCGTCGTGGTCGCGTCCGGAAGCGGAAGCCAGATACCCGGCTACGCCGGCGGCGCCGCCCGCGCGATCTGGATCGTCGGGGCGCAGAAGGTGGTGCCCGACCTGGAGACCGCACTGCGCCGCGTCGAAGACCACTGCCTTCCGCTGGAGAGCGCCCGCACCCAGGCGGTCCACGGGTGGCCCAGCGCCGTCAACCGCCTCCTCATCCTCAACGCGGAACCGTCCCCGGGGCGCGGGACCGTTCTCTTGCTCCGCGAAGCGATCGGCTTCTGACCCCCGCAGCGGCCTTGGGGGAAACGGTGGGGAAACCGCCGGGGGTGCATAACGGACCGTGAGGCCACGGGGCTCGGCACTGCCGGAATGGGGTCCCGGGCGACCCGTGAGGAAGGGAACCGGAGTAGTGAGTCCTGCGAAGAGCGGGCCCTTTGCGGTCCTTGGGACGTTGCTGGTGGGCCTTTTCGCGATCGGGGCACCGGCCGTCGTGCCGCGCGCCGAGGCCGTCCAGGCGAAGCCGCAGGCCATTGAATGGCAGACGTGCCCGCAATACACCGACGAGGAACTGCGGGCTCAGGGCGTCCGAGATAACGAACTGGCGGAATACAGGCGTCTTCTAGGACGGCTGGAATGCGGCACGCTCAGCGTCCCGCAGAACTATGCCGACCCGCGCGGAGAGCAGATCAGCATCGGTGTGACCAGGTTGAAGGCCACCGATCAGGCGCATCGCCTGGGCAGCCTGGCGCTCAACCCGGGGGGTCCGGGCGGCAGCGGTTACCTGATGCCCATCGAGGTCGTCAGGAAAGGCGCGGAGCTGGACCGGCGGTACGACCTGATCGGATTCGATCCGCGAGGCGTGGGCCACAGCACGAAGGTCGTCTGCCCTGTAGGGGAAGGCCGCCCGCAGCCAGGGCCGGTGACCGAGAAAGAGGCCCGGAAGCTCTACGACGACATGGTCAAGCGGACCCGGGAATGCGCCCGATCGGACCCCGCCTTCCTCAGCCGGCTCACGACCGCGAACGTGGCGCGTGACGTCGACCGGATCCGCGCCGCGCTGGACGAACCGAAGATCAGCTTCTACGGGGTCTCCTGGGGGACCGGGCTGGGCGTCGTCCTGCGGAGCCTCTTCCCCGGCAAGGTCGGCCGGATGTGGCTGGACAGCGTGATGCACCCCGACTTCTGGTCGGACGCCATCTCGGAGGACCGTCCCGAAGCCGCCGCCCGCGACTTCCAGCGGATGGCGGCCTGGATCGCCGAGCGGAACGCCGTCTACGGGCTCGGGACGTCCCGGCGCCAGGTGGTGGCCACGCTGGAGAGGATGCGCCGGTCCTACGACGCCGACCCGCTGACCTTCACCGACATCGATCTCACCGTCGACGGTCACCTGATCTCCCAGGCGGCGGGGTCCGCGAGCCCCATGTGGCCGAGAGTCGCCCAGGTCTTCGCGGAGCTGCTGGACGCCGAAGGCCCGACCGCGCCGCCGGCGGTCAAGGAGATGTTCGGCGGCGGTCCGCCGGGCGGCAAGGACGTGACCGCGGGCCTGGCGATCCACTGCAACGAGGACCCGTCGGCCACCTCCTTCGAGGCAGGCTGGCGCGCCTACCAGGAGCGCTTGAAGCGCTACCCGGTGACCGCCCAGGCCACGCCCTTCCTGCCCAAGTGCGCGGGGTGGCCGTTCCGCACGGAGAAGCCGCGCCTGCGGCCCGTCGGCGGCTCGCTGATGCTCTCGGCCCACCGCCATGAGAGCGCCACCCCGTACGCGTGGGCGCCACGCATGCAGGCGGCCGTCGGCGGCACCTTGGCGACCATCGACGACGACGTGCACGGCTCCGCCCTCCGGGTCCCCGGCTGCGCCGCCAAGATCGTCGCCTACTTCGAAACCGGCCGCCGCACCACCACCTGCCCCGGCGTCCCAACACCGACCTGACCGCATTCCGCGCCCCGGCGCCGTTCGCGGGACGGCGGAAGCCGCCCTAGGAATCGATGAAGGTGTAGGAGACCATGTGGGTAACCATCCACCGGCCGTGCTTGTTGATGCAGACACAGGTGAATTTGGCGGACAACGGTGGGTAGACCGTCCCGTCGCTTCCTCTCAGATTGCTGACCACCGCATCACCGTCGACCACCGCGTGATCTCTTGCCGTCCACTGGATATTGGTGGCGGTGAGTTCGTGGGTGGTTCCCTTCATGGGGCCGGCGAAGGCGGCGGCCTGTTCTTCGCGGATCTTGCTGCGACCTTCGGTGCGCCTGCCTTGCGGGCTGATGACCGTGCCATCACTTGTCCAGTGGGCCGCGAAAGCGGCCGCATCGCCGATGTTCCATGACCGATCGATGGACTTCAGCAAGGCAGTGATCGCACGAGTCTGGTCACGCGACGCAGGCGCCGGCCGGCTGCTCCCGTCGGTCTTCGCCACGGTGACGGCTTGTTCGTCGGCAGCCGCACACCCGGTCGCCAGAGCGGCAGTCATCACGGCAGCGGCCACCATGGCGTGAATTCGCGTCATGGTGGCCCGGCCCGCTCGCCAACCGAGGAAGAGGGCGGCGGGGACGATGAGAAGTTCCATCGCCGTGTTGCCGACGATGTAGTACGGAAGTGTGGGGGCCATCATCGCCGAGAGCGTTTGATGCGTCGTCGAGGATTCGTCCAGGGCCGCGCCCATGAGCAGGATCATCATGACGCCGCCGCAGCACAAGAAGGCCGCGCAGATCACGCCGCAGAAGACGAATACATCCTCCGCTTTCGACCTGCGTTCCGACGTGGTGCCGATCCGGCCGGTGACCCAGCCCACCAGCAGCGCCCACACCAGACCCGCGAGGCCGCCGACCGCCAGCCCGGCCGAGCCCATGCCGGTCGAGCGGAACGACAGTGCCTGGGCGATGACCAGAGACGGCACCATCACGGCGTACGGGCCGGTACCCCAACCTCGCAGTAAGCCGACCAAGTGGGAAGTCATGGCGCGACCATAACATGGCTATCCATAATATGGATAACGTCCGGATAGTCGCCGGGCTGGGAAGATGAGGGCCATGGCCGAACGCCCACGCCACCAGTCGCCTCTGGCCCTCGTCCTCCTGGCGTCCCTGAGCGAAGAACCGATGCACGCCTACCGGATGCGCCGGCTCATCAAGGAGCGGGGCAAGGACAGGATCGTCAACGTGGCGCGCAGCAACAGCGTCTACCAGACGATCAACTGGCTGCGGCAGCGTGAGCTGGTCCAGGTGCGCGAGACCTCGCACGGCCAGGGGCGGCCGGACCGGACGATCTACGAGATCACCGAGAAGGGCCGGGACGCCCTCCAGCAGTGGCTCGCCACGACCCTGTCCACCCCGGCCCGCGAGTTCCCCGAGTTTCCCGCCGCCCTGGCCAGCATGGCCGCGACGACACCCGAAGAGGTGACGCGTCACCTCGAAGAACGTGCGGCCGCCCTGACCCGCCGCCTGGCCGAGACGGAAGCCAGACGGGACAACGACGCGCAGGACGTCCCACGCCTCTTCCTGATCGAAGACGAGTACCTCATGGCCATGACCAAGGCCGAGCTGCGCTGGGTCGAATCCCTGATCGCCGAGATCACCCAGAAAGAGCTGACCTGGACAAGAGAGTGGCTCGACACCATCCGATCCACCAGCGGCGAGTGACATTCACCGGCGTGCCGCTGCGACAGCGGCTTGCTACAGGTGCGCCTTTCGTTCGTCGGGCTTTATGGCACGGAGTGTCCAGAGGCCGTACAGGGCCAGCAGTGGTTTGACGGCTGTCCACTCGCCGGGGCGGTAGTCGTCCGCCCGCACGAGCCTCTTGGCAAGATCGGGGCGCTGCCGTCGCAGGTACGCGCGGGCCTTGAGGGCGTGAGCCGGCTGGGAGGCGATCTTGATGCGGTCGACGTCCTCAAGCAGCGGGATCACGTTCGTGACGTTCTGCCACGTCGTCGCGCTCTTGTCTTCGAGCAGCACTGTGCCGTCGAACGCGAGGGCCGATTTCGCGTAGTCGGCCATCAACCGGGCTTCCGCGATGTCACTGCCGGTCGAACCGCCACTGAAGATCATGAGAGTGCCGCGCGCGTCAGCGGCGACGGAGCGGATTCCGGCACGGACCCGCCAGCGGTTGATGAAGTTCGCCGTCGCTTGGGGGTTGCGGAAGCCCAGCACGACCACGGCCTCGGAATCGCCTCCGGCGCTTCCCGTGAGCGTTCGAGACCAGCGCCAGTTCAACCACTCGCCCCAGGCCAGGGTCGCGGTCGCGGCGATCACCAATCCTGTCCGTCGTCGCATGCGGCGACTCTAGACGCCCTCACATGTCCGAGAAGTTCTTGGCGAGGGTGCGGTGGGCGGCGGCTGCTTGCTCGGCGTCAGCGGGGGTGATGGGGGAGCCGGGCATGGTGCCCAGGTTTTCGACCATGTCCGCTAGGCGGCGGTGCTCGTTGCTCGCGTATTCGCGGCAGGGGAGGCAGGTAACGCTTTTCGGGTGGGGAGAGGTCATCGCGTACGGGACTTGCAGGCCGCATCCAGTGGTCACCGTGGACGGGAGGTCGCCGGCCAGGCCGAAAGTGGAGGCCATGAGGTCGCGGGTGGCGGCCCCGCCGCGGGCCATCTTCGAGTCGACGTGGATGTGTGGATCGTCGGCCATGTTCAGCTCCTGGGCGTTCAGCCGTCGATGAGGTGGCCTATGGCGGATTTGAGCTGGTCGGCCGTCAGTTCGGTGTGAACGGAGCTGGTGTCGAGGGCGACCGTCTGCGGGCAGACTGCTCTGTCGCCCGTGACCTCGACGTGGTGCAGGCGGCGGGCGGTGCGGACCTCGATGACGGTGACGGTGAAGTAGCCGCGGAACATGGAGATCTGTGTCGGCAGGCTGGTCCGGATCAGGTCTCGTGAATGGCGGTAATTGCATACCTGGACCAGATCGGATTGGCGGACCAGATCGACGCACGCCACGGCCTGGACGGTGCGGGCTTCGTCGGGCCGCCACGCTCGCGAGAACTTCATGACGTCCATGCCGGACTGGACGGTGTCGAGCAACGCCCATTTCTGCGAGGTGGGCAGGTGGTCGTCGTCCGCAGCCGTCAGGACGACCGTGTTGTGCGGTGCCGCGCCGGCGTACGCGGGAGCGGCCGGGAAGGCCTTGCCGTCGCAGGCGGGTGCGTAGTCGGACATGGAGTACGGCAGGGAAGGGGGTTCCGGGTCGCCGCCGGAGCGGGCGATCAGCCAGACCACGAGGGCCACCGGTAGCGCCAGGGAGACGCCGATGATGGTGAGGCGCCTCGTGCGATTGACGGGTTTGCCGGGGAGGTGCCCTGACTCGCGGCCGAGCCGGAGCCATTCCTTTGCTTCGTCCCACTTGCCCTGCGATTGGAATTCGAGCGCCACGCGTAGGGCGGTCAGCGCGTAGACCTGTCCGTCCAGGGCGTCGAGCGAATCGGCGACGAGGCCGCCCTGGGCTTGGAGTTCGTCCTCGACTTCGTCGCGTATCTCGGCGAGCGCGGCGGGTAACGGGCGGGCGGAGAGCATCGCGGTGTGAATCGGCCAGGCCCACTCGGCCAGAATGTCGACGCGATGCGTTGGCGCGAGGTCTGGCATGTCGAGCCGCTCGCGTGTCTTCTCCACGAGGGAGGCGGTGATATCGGCAAATGCCATCGCATCGGCGAGAACCGTGCCGTCCGCGGTGTTCTCGTCCGGACTCGCGTCGCGTCCTACGGCCGCTACGCATCGTCGAGCGATGGTCACCGCCGTCGCAAGCCGCCGCGCATTGTCCATCGCCAACTCCCCGGGGGAATCGAAGCAGCGAGGACAAGATTATCAACTTCGATTCGGCGCGGGGAGTTTTCTTTCGGGGGGCGCGGCGGCCGGTGGCCGCCGCGCCGGATAGTGGTTCCGCGCCGGGTCAGCCTGCGCTGCAGGAGACCGTCGGCCAGGTCCAGTTCCCGTTGTGGGCGATGGTGACGCCCCAGTTGTCGCCGTTGCCGTTGGGCCTGGCGGTCAGCACCTGCGCGCTGGGGTAGCTCGCGCTGACGTTCCAGGTCGAGCTGATCTTGGCCGGGGACGGGACGTTCATCGTCACCGTCCAGTTGCTGGAGCCGGACACCGAGACATTGAGGTTGTACCGGTCGTCCCATTTCTGGCCCGCGGAGAGGGTCGCGGTGCAGCCACCGCCGCCTCCACCTCCACCGCCGCCACCGCCGCCGCCTCCACCGGAGCCGCCGATCGTGATGTTGGAATTGCCACTGCTCTGGTAGCCCTCGGTCGCGAGGATCTGGTAGTCGTGACTGCCGAGGTTCATTCCGTGACCGGCCCAGGCGTCGAAATGGTTGCCCGCGGAGATGGTCCCGCCCGTCCGCTTCGACTGCCGGACGCTCCAGTACTGCTGGAAAGTCCTGGTGCCCTCGATGGAAGGCGCGTTGTACCTGGTCGTCTCGTAGATGTCGTAGGTGCCGCCGTCGCTGGTGACGGTGCCCTTGTACGTTCCCGTGGGCCGGTAGGTGCCCCAGTTGTCGACGATGTAGTACTCGATGAGCGGGTTTCTCGTCCACCCGTAGAGGGTCAGATAGGCATTGCCGGACGGGTTGAAGCTGCCCGAATAGTTCACGCTTCTGCGTCCGCCGGTGCTCCAGCCCTTTCCGGCGACGAAGTTCCCGGTGTTCCTCCAGGACGTGCTGTAGTTGCCGCCGGACCCGAGCTCCATGGAGACCGTTCCGGAACTGTCGGTCCAGAACGAGTAGAAGTAGCCGTCGTGGGTGCCGGTCTGGTTGCTGGTGATGGCCGCGTGCGCGGTGGCGGGCATCAGCGCCATGGCCGCGGTCAGGATGATGGCGCCGATGGCGCCGATCAGCGGTCTCGCGCGTCTGCGCCTCATCGACGGGGCGGTTCTCATGGGCGTGTTCCTCCTCGTGGACGCCGGCAGGGGGTGGGCGGTCGTCCTCGGATGGGTGACCCGGGTCGGCGGGGGAGCCGTTGCTGCCGTCAGTGTTGATTCGCCCTCAAGGGAAGTCAACAGTTTTCGAAAGATTTCGAGAATGCGCGCCGCGTTTAGGTCTGTTTCGCCTGGCTGGTGAAGTGGGCGATCAGTCGATTTCGAAAGTCTTCGGCCGCACGCGATCTTCAAGGGTGTGGGTCGCCAAGATTCTCGAAAGTTTCGGAGTCGATCGTGATCAGCGGGTCAGTTCGAGTTCCAGTTGCTCGTTGACCGGTTCCGGCGGCGGGGGAGGCGGCGGGGTGGGGCGGCCGCGGCCCGGCCACCACCAGTTGGCGTGGCCCAGGAGGCTCATCAGCGCCGGCACCAGGACGAGGCGGACGATCGTGGCGTCCATGGCGACGGCCACGGCCAGGCCCAGGGCCATCATCTTGATCGTCGGGTCCGGCTGCGGGACGAAGCTGGCGAACACGAAGATCATGATGAGCGCGGCCGACGTGATGAGGCGGGCGGTGACCCCGATGCCGGTCACGACGGACTCGTGCGGGTCGCCCGTCCTGTCGTACTCCTCCTTGATCCGGGACAGCAGGAAGACCTCGTAGTCCATGGACAGCCCGAAGATCAGGGCGAACATGAACAGCGGGATGAACGACATGATGGGGATGGCCTGGTCGACGCCCAGCAGCTGGACGCCCCAGCCCCACTGGAAGACGGCGGTGACGACGCCGAACGACGCGCCGATCGACAGCAGGTTCATCAGCGCGGCCTTGAGCGGGACGACGATCGACCGGAACGCGATGACCAGGAGCAGCAGGGCGACGGCCACCACGGCGACCACGACGGTGAGCATGCGGTCCCCGACCGTCGACGCGACGTCGATGATCGCGGGGTTCTCGCCGCCCAGGTAGATCTCCGTGCCCGGATGGGCGGCCCGCACGGCGCCGATCTCCACGGTCCGCAGCCGGTGGACGAGGTCGGTGGTCGACTCGGCGTGCGGGGCGTCCCGCGGGACGACCTGGACGATCGCGGTGGTCCCGGTGACGACGGGCTCGTCCACGAAGACGACGCCGGGCACCTCGGAGATCCGCTGCCGGAGTTCCTGGCCGACGAGCACCGCGCGCTTGTCGGGCTTCTTGCTCGGGTCCGGCGCGCCCTTGGGGCGGGCGGGCGACGGCGACGGGGACGGACGGGCCGCCGCGGGGCCGGTCAGACCGCTCAACCCCGCACGGCCGTCGACCGTGGGCACCACGCGCTTCGGCTTGGTGTGCTTCTCCTCGCCCGGCACCTTCGCGACCACCACGAAGGGGCTGTAGTGCCCGGCGCCGAACTCCTCGGCGACGATGTCGTAGGCCTGCCGCGCCTCCATCCGCGGGGACGACATGCTGTCCGCCATCACGCCGAAACGCAGGCTGAGGGTCGGGATGGAGAGCGCCAGCAAGACGAGGGTCGCGACGATGGCGTAAGGCCAGGCGTGCCGGTCGACGTGGCGTCCCCAGGCCGTCCAGCGTCGGGAACTGCGGTCGGGCCGCACCCTGGGCAGTTCGTACCGGTCGATGCGCGGCCCGAGCGAGCCGAGCACGGCGGGGAGCAGCGTCAGGGCGGCCACCACCATGATGGCCACGGTGAGCGCGGCGGCGATCCCGATCCGCCCGATGAAGGCGATCCCGGAGAGGAAGAGCCCGCAGATCGCGAACACGACGGTCCCGCCGGCGAAGACCACCGCGTGGCCCGAGTGCTCCATGGCGCGCCCGACCGCGGTCTCGGTGTCGTCGCCCTCGGCGAGCTGCTGCCGGTAGCGCGTGACGATGAACAGCGCGTAGTCGATCCCGGCGCCGATCCCGAGCATCGCCGCGACCATCGGCGCGGTCGGCGCGATCTGGAACATCGACGCCGCGACATGGATGAGCGAGTACGCGACGACCATCCCGCACAGCGACACCACGATCGGGATCCCCGCGGCGAGGAACGACCCGAACGCCAGCAGCAGGACGACCAGGGCCAGCAGGATCCCGACGCCCTCCTGCGGCCCGCCCTTCGGCTGGTTGAGGATCATCGCGACGATGCCGCCGAACCTCACCTCCAGGCCGGCCATCCGCGCGGGCTCGACGGCCCGGTTCAGCGCGTCGAGGTCGGCGTGCCCGACGTCGCTCATGGTGCCGGTGAAGTTCAGCCGGACGACGACGGCGTTGTCGTCCTTCAGGCCGCCCATGCCGCGCACGTAGGGGTTCTCGACGAACGCGACCCGGTCCATCCTGCCGACGTTGTCGATCGCCCGGCCGATCGTGAGCGCGACCCGCCAGTCGGCGGGGTCGGCCTGCGCCGTCTCGTGGAACACGATGGTCGCGGTCGGCCCGGTCATGGCGGGGAAGTCCTGGCCGAGGGTGTCGATCGCGCGCTGGGTCTCGGTGCCGGGCAGCGTGCTCTGCTGGACGAACATGCCGCCGTGCGTGATCCCGAGGACGCCGGCGCCGAGCATGAGCACGGCCCAGAGCTCGAAGACCGTGCGCCGCCTCCGCACGCAGAAGCGGCCCAGTGCCCCCAGGAATCGCGCCATGCAGGCAGAGAACACCCACGCATGCAGTTTTGCAATAGATGCAACTTTGCAGTCATGGTAACGTCCGTCACATGGACGACGCGCCGGGACGTCCCGCCGAGCGGGCGGGCCTGCGGGAGCGCAAGAAGCAGCGCACCCGGCAGGCCCTCGCGACCGCCGCGTTGCGCCTGTTCGCCGAGCGCGGCTACGAGGAGACGACGATCGCCGACATCGCCGCCGCCGCGGACGTGTCCCCCCGGACGTTCTTCAGCTACTTCCCGTCCAAGGAGGACGTGGTCTTCGCCGAGATCGACGACCGGCTCGCCGAGGTCTCCGAGCGGCTGCGCCGGACTTCCGGCGAGGCGCCGATGGAAACGATCCGGCGCAGCATCGTGGACGTCCTGGAGGCCGTGGTCGCCGAGCACCGCGACTACGGGGCCGTCCAGGTCGCCCTGGTCCTGGAGCGCCCCGGCCTGCGGGCCCGCGCGCTCCAGCGGCTGCTGGACGCGCAGGAGGCGATCGAGGCGCTGCTGCGCGAGCTGTGCCCCGGCATCTCGGAGATCGACGCGGTCGCCGCCTCCGGCATCGCGGTCGGCGGCATGCAGGCGGTCGTCGCGCACTGCCGCCGCGAGGGCTACGACCCGGTCTCGATGCGCACCGCCCTCGACCGCGCCGTCGACCTCGTCGAGAACGGGCTGGTCTCGGTGGACGCGCTGTCGCGCCCGTCCCCCTAGAGCACCGGGCACCGGCGGGACGGAGGCGCCCGGACCGCCGGTGCCCGGCCCGGCGGTGACAGTCGGCCCGGCGGCGCCGGCTCAGTCGGCGATCACGATGCGCAGGCGCCGGAAGCCGCGGCCCTTGTTCTCTACCTTGGCGACCCGGATGCGGCCGATCTGCTTGGTGGACGCGACGTGGGTGCCGCCGTCCGCCTGCGTGTCGAGGCCGACGATGTCGACGATCCGGACGTCCTGCACCTCGGGCGGGACCAGGTTCGTCGCGGTGCGGATGATGTCGGGGATCTCGAACGCCTCGGCGCGCGGGAGCGTCCGGACGTCGATGCGCCGGTCGGCCTCGACCTCGGCGTTGCACGCGTCCTCGACGGCCTGCTTGAACCCGGGCGGGACCTCGCGCAGGTCGAAGTCCATCCGCGCGCTCAGCGGCTCCATGTTCCCGCCCGTCACGAGGCAGCCGTAGTCGCGGAACACCACCCCGCACAGCAGGTGCAGGCCGGAGTGGGTGCGCATCAGCGCGGTGCGGCGCTCGTCCTCGACGGCGCCCTGGACCACGGTGCCGGCGGGCGGCAGCGGGTCGCCCTCGACCGGGATCAGTACCGGGTCGTCGCCCTTGCGGACGCCGCCGATCCGGGTCTGCACGCCCTGCCAGAGGAGGACCCCGTGGTCCGGCGGCTGGCCCCCGCCGCCCGGGTAGAACGCGGACCGGTCCAGGACGATCCCGTCCGGGCCCGCGTCGAGGACGACGGCCTCCCACTCGCGTAGTCCCTGGTCGTCCAGTTCGAGCCGTGTGGTGCGCGTCATGCCTTCACCGTACGGGTCACCAGGGACCGTAGGGGCCCGATCGGGAGCCGCCGCGCCCGCCGTTCTTCTTCTTGTACGGCCCGACGGCCGGCCGGACGTCGGCCAGGTAGATGGCCGCGCCGATGAACGCGGCGACCGGGAGGATGCCGAGCAGCAGGGCGATCGGGCTGGCTCCGAGCGCCGCGGGCGCGACCGCGTACGCGGCGCCCACCACCGTCGCGACGATCAGGATGATCATCCAGAGTTTCTTGCTCTGCTTGCTCGCCGCCGAGAACGCGCCGGTGGGCACGGTCAGCGAGTCGATCAGCGCCCATGCCTCCATCGCGAACGCGATGATCAGCAGCAGCCAGAAGAAGTAGTCCAGCACGTTGAAGCCCGACATCGGCGATCAGCGCTCCTGCTCGTCTCGGACGGCGACTCCTCGTCGCGCACACGGCTCTTCCCGCTCAACCCTATGCGCACCGTCCAGCGGGCGTCGGCAGCCCGCCTGCTGGTGAAGACGAAGAAGCCCGGCCGGGTGTTCCCGGCCGGGCCCTCGCATCCGGCGCGCGCACGCGCCGTCACCTTCCGGCGGTGTCACTTCTTGGTGGTGGTCCGCGTCTGCCCCGCGGCCTTGGCGCGCGGCTGCGCGGTGCGGGCCTGCGCGGTTCGGGGCTTCGGGGCCGGCTTGGCGTCGGCCTCGGCGATCTCGGCGACCTCGACGGCCTCGCGGTGCACGACCTTCTTGCCGCGCTCGGCGAGCTCGTCGATGAACTCGACGGCGCGGGTGCCGAAGTGCGTGGCGTACGCGACGGCCGCGCCCGGCAGGTCCTTGGCGTCCACCCGGTCCTGGTACTTGGAGAACTCGCCGCGGTAGCGGTCCACGGTCTCGCGGACCTGGTAGCGGTAGCGGTCGACGGTCTCGCGGACCTCGCCCTGGTACTTGCCGACGGTCTCGCGGGCGCGGCCCTGGTACCGGGTCACCTGCTCGGGGACCTCGCGGATCTTCTCCACCGCGAAGTCGCCGGCGCCGGCCACCGTGTAGACGGCCTTGTTCTCGCGGAAGTTGCTGGCCAGCGTCATCCGACCTCTTCCTTTCCGTTCTGCTCTGCTCTGGTTTGCCGTGGCATGTCTTGCTCTGGCGTGTCTTGCTCTGGCACGTCCTGCTCCGGCGCGTCCTGGTCCGGCGCGGTGCTCTCGGCGCTGTCCGCGCCGAGGACGCCGGTGGCCTCGTTCTCCTTGAGGAACGACGCGTAGATGTCCAGGAGGACCTGCTTCTGCCGCTCCGTGAGGAGGGCGTCCGCCCGGACCGCGGCCTGCACGTCGGTGTCGGACTCGCGGTCTTCAAGGATCCCGGCCTGCACGTACAGTGCCTCGGCGGAGATCCGCAGCCCCTTGGCGATCTGCTGCAGGATCTCGGCGCTCGGCTTGCGCAGGCCGCGCTCGATCTGGCTCAGGTACGGGTTGGAGATGCCCGAGACGTCCGCGAGCTGCCGCAGCGAGATCTTCGCCCGCGTGCGCTGCTCCCGGATGTACTCCCCGATCGAGCCGACCTTCGAACCTGCCATGTCTCCACCCTGCGTCATGGTGCTTGCAATTGCAAGCAGTCTAGCTAGCACTTCGCGGTGAAACGCCTCACATGCCGGAGAAGCCGGGAAACAGAGACGGCGCCGCCGCCCCTGAACGGGGGACGGCGGCGCCGGTGCGGACGCGGATCACAGGTTCGGGGCGGCGTACGGGTCGTGCTCGGCGAGCAGCTTGTCCAGGCGCGCCTGGTCGACGCGGCTGGTGATGGCCTGCGTCTCCTGCCGGTCGCGCACGCACTTGGCCAGCGTGAACGTGGACGTGATCACGTACAGCAGGCCGAGCCCGAGGAAGGCGCGGACCCAGCCGCTGATCGGCAGGTAGGCGACGCCGATGCCCACGGCGACGCTGGAGACGGCGAAGGAGATCGCGGCCTGGACGAAGAACGCGGTGCTGCCGGCGGGGGCCGGCGGGGTCGAGGTCGTCATGGCACGAGTGTGCGGGCCGCCCGCGTCCCGGTCATGAGTACGCGTGCTCAGCCGCCCCTGCGCGAAGAACTCAGCTCACCTTGGAGGACGGAGCGGTCCACGTGTTGCAGACGGTCAGGTCGCGCCCGTTGTAGCCGGTGATCACCCAGCCCGCGTAGTGGCGGCCCGAGCCGTGGTCGCGCTTCTCCGGCGGCTGGTCCTCGTCGCCGCGCCCCCGGACGTCCACGACCATGGCGACGTACTGCTCGCGCGTCATCGGCAGCGTGCCGCGCTCGCTGCCGAGGAACGCGCCGGCGAAGCACTGCGCCTGCAGCTCGATGCGGCGGCTCGCCTCCGTCCGGGTGGCGATGTCGCCGGACTCCATCTGCCGGTCCCCGTAGAGCAGGATCCCGGCCCGGTCCTGGACGTGGTGGCCGTACTCGTGCGCGATCACCCGCGCGTAGACGGCGTAGTGGGACAGCGGCTCGCCGCCCGACGTCTCCACGACGTTCTGGAGCCCGACGTACATCGTGTTGTTCGCCGGGCAGTAGAACGCGGACGCGCCAGGGGCCGGGTACGTGCCGCACGGGCTGCGGCCCGGCTCCAGCCAGAACACGCGGTTCGGCTTGTCGAACGGGAGGCCGGCCTTCGCGAACTGCCGAGTCCAGGCGCTGTCCAGGCAGTCGCTCAGGGTGTCCATGAAGTGCCGCATCGACTCGGCGGACGGCAGGATCCGCGGCAGCCGGCAGTTCACGGGCGTCAGCACGCCCGTCCTGTACAGCTTGCTGTTCGTCGCCTTCTCGCGCGGGGTGGACGCGCCGCCGGACGAGGTCGACGGCCGGATGCCGCCCGTCCCGTCCTGCCCGGCGCCGACCGCCGACAGCGCGAGGATCGCGATGACGACCAGGGAGGTGAGCCCGCCGAAGATGCCCGCGATCGTCCCGCCGGCACTGCGGCGCGGCGGCGGACGCATCGGGACGTACCGGTACTGCTGCGGTCCGTAGGCAGGGGGAGGACCGTAGCCGGGCCGGCCGTGCGGAGGCCCGGGAGGCCCGGGAGGCCCACCCGGAGGACCGCCGTACGGGGGGCCGCCATGGGGAGGCCGGCCGTACGGCGGAGCCGGTGGCCGCGGCGGTGGTGGCGGCGGGGGGTAATGACCTGCCATAGCGCAGAATCATCGCACGCGTTCCCGATACCATTTGCGGCCATGTCTGCTCTTGCGCGGTTGTTCCGGTCGCGTCCGGTCCTTCTGACGGTGTCGGCGGCGCTCTCCCTGCCTCTCGCGACCGCCTCGCCCGCCTCGGCGGCCGGGTTCCGCGCGTCCGAGCGGGTGCTGAAGGACGAGGTCGTCATCACCGCCGTCAAGGGCGGGACCGCCAGGGTGAAGGAGACGATCGTCTACCGGTTCGACGGGCGCGACGGCTTCCAGCGGACGTACCCGACCCGGACGCACGAGAGCCTGACCGAGGACCGCGTCTACAAGCTGGACAACCTGCGCGCCAGCAGCCCGGACGGCGGCCCGGCCGAGGTCACCGCGACCAGCGGGGACACCACCACGACGGTCAAGGTGAGCGGCGGCCAGAAGCTGACCGGCGACCGCACGGTCGTCCTGGAGTACGACCTGCGCGGCGCGATCACCCCGATGGGCGCGGCGGAGGAGCTGCGCTGGCCGGTGATCGGCGGCTGGAAGGTGCCGCTGGACGAGGCGAAGGTCACCGTCGAGGGCGGCGCGGTGATCCGGAACGTCAACTGCTTCACCGGCCCGATCGGCAGCACGATCGGCTGCACGCAGTACTACACGAACCACACCAAGACGCAGGGCGTCTACGCGCAGCAGGGGATGCTGCCGGGCGAGTACCTGACCGTGGTCGCGGGGCTGCCCGCGGGCACGACGGGCGGGAAGGCCCTCTACGAGCGGCGGCACACGGTCGCGACCGCGTTCTCGGTCAACGCGGTGACCGGCGCCGCGCTGGCGGGCCTGCTCGTGCTGCTCGTCGGCGGGGTCGCCGTCCTCTACCTGCTGCGCGGGCGGGACGCGCGGGTCGTCGGGAAGAAGGCGGCCGAGGGCGACCACGCGCCGCTCGCCGGGGCCGAGTTCGAGCCGCCGGACGGGGTGCGCCCCGGCCAGATCGGCACGCTGATCGACGAGCAGGCGGACGTGATCGACGTGACCGCGACGATCGTCGACCTCGCCGTCCGCGGCTACCTGCTGATCGAGGAGGAGGACCGCGCCCGGACCGGCCGCCTCGACTGGACGCTGCGCCGCCTCGACCGCCCGCAGGCCGACCTGCTGCCCTACGAGCGGATCCTGCTGGACGCCCTGCTGACCGCGCCGGACGGCTCCGGCCGCGACGCCGTGAAGCTGTCGGAGCTCGGCGGGACGTTCGCGACCAAGCTCGCGCAGGTCAGGTCGGCGATGTACGACGACGTGGTGAAGCAGGGCTGGTTCGCGCGGTGCCCCGACACCGTCCGGTCCCGATGGACGGTCACCGGCATCCTGGTGACGCTGCTCGGCATCGCCGGGACGGTCGCGCTCGCGTTCACCACCGAGTGGGCGCTGGCCGGGCTCGCGCTGATCATCGCGGGCGCGGCGCTGGCGTACGGCGGCCAGTACATGCCGGCGAAGACCGCGCGCGGCGCGACGGTGCTCGCGCACACGATCGGCTTCCGCGCGTTCTTGGAGCGCGGTGTCATCCCCGAGGGCGAAGGGACGGCGTCGCGGCAGCGGATCGCGCTGTTCTCCCGCCTCCTGCCGTACGCGGTCGTCTTCGACGCCGTCCCGAAGTGGACGGAGACGGTGAAGGACGCGGGGGAGCGGGCCGAGGGCGCCGACAACCTGTACTGGTACGAGGGCCCGGCCGAATGGGACCTGTCGAAGTTCGCCGAGTCGATGCGCACGTTCCTGCTGGCCACGTCGGGATCGATCTCGCAGTCGCGCGGGCTCTGAGGCGGCGGGCGGCCACCGGACGGTTAACCGCCTGACGCCGGGTATCGGCGGAGGCGAGGAGGTGTGCGCCGATGCCAGCCGCCGCCGTGCTCGCCGACGACCCCGCCAGGCTCGGGGACGCCTTGTTCCTGGCCATCGGCCCGGCCGTCATCTTCGTGACGCTCATCGCGTGGATCCTGGTGGTGCTGATGACGTCCCGGAAAGCACGCCGGCGCCGGCCCCGCTGATCCGGCGCGTCCCGCGCGGGGACGCGACGCCCTCCGGTGCCGTCGACGCCCGTGGTGGCCGCCGAGACCCCTCCCGGCGGCCATCACGGGTCATATCGGACCGTTCCATCCCTTCCCGTAAGATGTCTGACGTCTTACAGGGAGGTTCGTGTGGGTTTGAGGCCGGTAGCGGGCGGGTCGACGGTGGACGCCGTCCTCGACCAGCTCCAGGCGCAGGTCAGCGGCGGCGCGTGGGCGGTCGGCGCGCGCATCCCGGCGGAGACGGACCTCGCCGCGCAGCTCGGCGTGAGCCGCCCGGCCGTCCGGGAGGCGATCCGGGCGCTGTCGCACGTCGGCGTGCTGGAGGTGCGCCGCGGCGACGGGACGTACGTGCGCAGCAGCGCCGACCCCCGCCCGCTCCTGCGCCGGGTCTCGCGCGCCTCCGCCCGGGACGTCTTCGAGGTGCAGCTCGCCTACGACGTCCAGGCGGCCCGTCTCGCGGCGCGCCGCCGCACGGACGCCGACCTCGCGCGGCTGGAGGACCTGCTCCGCGCCCGCGACGAGGCCACCGAGCCGGACGCGTTCGGCGCCGCCGACGCGCGCTTCCACCTCGGCGTGGCGGAGGCGACCCGGAACCCGGTGCTGATCGAGGCGATGCGGTTCTTCATCGACCGGCTGCACGAGTCGATGCGCATGATCAGGCTGGACCGCGAGGTGCCGGAGGCCGGGCCGGCCCGGCACCGCGCGGTGCTGGACGCGATCGCCGCGGGCGACCCGGAGGCCGCCGCGGCGGCCGCGGCGGCCGTCGTCGAGCCGACCCTGGCGGTCCTCGCGGCCCTGCTCGGCGAGGAGGCCGGACGGTGACGGGACGGCGCGCCCTCGCCGGCTCCCTCCTCATGATCGTCCTGGTGGCGGTCAACCTGCGCCCGGCGGTCGCGGCGGTCGGCCCGCTGCTCACCGAGATCAGCGACGCGTTCCACCTGTCCGGGACGGCGGCGGGCGCGCTGACCACCCTCCCGCTGGCGTTCTTCGGCTCCTACGGCCTCGCCGCGGCGTTCCTGCGGCGCGCGCCGCGCGGCGAGACGCTGCTGGTCACCGCGATGGCGCTGCTCGTCACCGCGCTGGTGGTGCGGCTGCTGGACGGCGCGTTCGCGCTGTTCGCCGGGTCCCTCGCCGCCGGCATCGCGATCAGCGTCGGCAACATCGCGATGCCGGGGATCATCAAGCGGGACCACCCGGACCGGATCACGACGGTGACGTCGGTCTACACGGTCGCGCTCACCGCCGGCGCCTGCCTGGCGTCCGGCCTCGCCGTCCCCGTGGAGGACCTCTTCGACGCCACCTGGAAGCTGCCGCTCGGCCTGCTCGCGATCCCGGCGGCCCTCGCCGGGCTGCTGTGGACGCCGCGGGCGCGGCGGGCGGCGCACGCGGCCCGGTCGGCACCGCCCGCGGTCCACCGGCAGGGGGTCGCGGCGCTGGTGTGGCGGTCCGGGCTGGCCTGGAACGTCACCGTGTTCATGGGCCTGCAGTCGCTGCTGGCTTACGTCCTGCTCGCGTGGGTGCCCACGATCTGCCAGGACCGCGGGATGGGCGAGGCGGCCGCCGGGTACGTCCTCGCGCTGTCGGCGGCGATGCAGGCGGCCGGGTCGCTGGCCGTCCCGGCGATCGCCCGCCGGACCCGCGACCAGCGCCCGCTGGTGATCGCCACGGCGGTGCTGTCGGCGATCGGGTTCGCCGGCATCGCCTGGGCACCGATCGCGACGGTGTGGGGCTGGACGGTGGTCCTCGGCATCGGCGGGGGCTTCGGCTTCGCGACCGCGCTGTCGTTCATCGGGCTCCGCGCGCACGACGCCCAGGTCGCGACGCAGCTGTCCGGGATGGCGCAGGGCGTCGGCTACGTGATCGCGGCGCTCGGCCCCCTCGCCGTCGGGGCACTGCACGACGCCACCGGTGGATGGACCGTTCCGATGGTCGCCGTGCTCGCCGTGTGCGCCGTCATGGCCGCGCCCGGCGCGGCGGCGGGCCGGCTCCGCACGGTCGGCGCACCCGCCGGCACGGCCCAGGAGGAGATTAATTCCGGCATTAGCGGACACATCCCAAGCTGACCCCGCCAGGGGTCGTTCGCGCCATCGGAGGTGGACCGCAATGCTCGCCCAGGAGGTATTGGCCGACACATCCCCCACCGTCGCGCTCCGGTGGGTGTGGATCATCGTTGTGGTGGCCGCCGTGCTGACGATCGCCCGGCTGTACATGCTGAGGGCGGCCTCGTCCAGGAAGATCCATCCCGACCGCAGGAACGACCAGGACAACCACCGCGGCATGGAGCAGGGCGGGGTGTACACCTACACGCCCGGGATGTTCTCCCACAGCTACCCGCCCAGCAAGGAGACGCAGCCGGAGGAGTTCCGGCGCGACAACCCGCAGCCGGGCCGGGAACCGAAGAAGCCGTGGCCGGACGGGATCCTGTACGAGCAGACGGTCTTCAAGCAGGAGTTCGAGGAGCTCAAGAAGTCCACGAACCCCGACACCCACTAGACGGCTGGTCGAAGGCTCCTGGGGAGGGGCGGATGGCGCCGACGACGCCGTCGCCGCCGCGGACCTCGACGACCGCCAGCTCGTCCAGGGCGGCCTTGTCGGCGCCGTCGTGGACGCCGAGCGCCCGCAGCAGCGCCACGGTGACGGGCGTCCGCGCCCGCATCGCCCCGTCGTCGATCTTGACGGCGCCGGCGCGGCCGTCGCCGAACGCGAACGCGTCCACCCCCTCGGCGCCGCACTTGACGAGCAGGCCCGGCACGGCTTCCATGAGCCGCAGCTCCTCGCGCCGGGTGCCGGACGTCCACTGCGGATGGGTCCGCATCGCGTCCGCGACGCGGCGCTCGGGCGTGCCGGGCCCGGCGAGGACGAGCGCGCGGAACGCCCGCGCGACCCCGGCGATCGACACGGCGAACAGGGGCGCGCCGCAGCCGTCGACGCCGACCGCCGTGACGTCCTCGCCGGCCATCTCCTCGACCACGTCGCGGACGGCGCGCTGGAGCGGATGGCCGGGGTCGAGGTAGGTGCCGGTCGGCCAGCCGGCGGTGACGCACGTGGCGAGCATCGCGGCGTGCTTGCCCGAGCAGTTCATCCGCGGGCGGGACGGGCCGCGGCCCGTGCGGGCGATGTCGTGCTGGGTGGCGGGGTCGAGCGGCCAGCTTTCCGGGCAGCGCAGGTCGGCGGCGACGAGCCCGGCGGCGGAGAGGATCTTCTCGACCCCCTCCATGTGGAAGTCCTCGCCGGAGTGGCTGCCCGCGGCGAGCGCGAGCAGCTCGTCGTCGAGTTCGAGCCCGGACCGGAGCATCGCGACCGCCTGCAGCGGCTTGTTCGCCGACCGCGGGAACACCGGCGCCGCCGGGTCGCCGGCCCGCACGGCGACCGCCCCGCCGGCGTCGATCCCGATCGCGGCCCCGCGGTGCCGCGACTCCACGAACCCGGACCGCTCGACCTCGACCAGCACGGGATTGATCGTCATCAGGCCCACCTCGTCACACCGGCACCGACCAGCGGAACACCGAACTCCCGAAAAGCAGGCCCCACCCACCCGGGGGCGGACCTGCTACCTCCATGGTCAAGTACCCGACCCACCCCACGGGAGGGAAATCACGACCTGTGGAAAACCCCAAGTTCAGTGCCGCTTGACACCGAGGAGGGCGCGGGCGTCCGCGGCGGGCATCGGCGGGCGCTGCGCCAGGTGGGCGGCCTGGGCGGCGCGCTCCACCAGCTGGACGTTCGCCGTCACCGGACGACCCTTCGCCAGCGTGAGCGTGTCCTCCATCCCGACCCGCAGATGCCCGCCCGCCGACAACGCGGCGAACAGGACGGGCAGGGACGTCCGCCCGATGCCGGTGGCCGACCACGTCGCCCCGTCCGGCAGCGCCTCGACGGCCGCCACCAGCGACCGCGCGTCGCCCGGCATGCCGCCCGGGACGCCCATCACCAGATCGCAGTGGACGTGCCCGCCGTACGGAGGCCCGTGCTTGTCCAGCAGCCGCCGCAGCGCCGCCACCTGCCCCAGGTCGAACAGCTCGAACTCCGGGACGACCTCCAGCTCCTGCGTGCGCCGGTACAGCTCCACCATGAACGGCCACGGGTTCATGAACACGTCGTCGCCGAAGTTGACCGTCCCGCAGGTGAGCGAGCACATGTCGGGTTCCGCGTCCAGCACGCGCAGCCTGTCCTCGTACGGGTCGGTGACCGCGCCTCCGGTGGACAGTTGGACGATCAGCCCCGTGCTCTCCCGCAGCGCCGTCACCGTGTCCCGCAGCCGGGACGGGTCGAGCGTGGGTCGCGCGTCGTCGTCGCGGATGTGCACGTGGATCACGGCCGCCCCGGCGGCCTCGCACTCCTTGGCCGTCTGGACGAGTTCCTCCAGGGTGACGGGCAGGGCCGGAACGTCCGCCTTGGCGGACTCCGCGCCCGTGGGCGCCACCGTGATGAGCGTCGTTGCTCCCATAGGCGGCAGAATGCATGGTCATGCGTGCGGTAGTCCAGAGGGTGAGCCAGGCCGGCGTGTCCGTGGACGGGCGCGTCACCGGCGCGATCGAGGGGCCGGGACTGCTCGTCCTGGTCGGCGTGACGCACGACGACGGCCCGGAGAAGGCCCGCAGGCTGGCCGCGAAGCTGTGGGGGCTGCGCATCCTGCGGGACGAGAAGTCGTGCTCGGACGTGAACGCGCCGCTCCTCGTCGTGAGCCAGTTCACCCTCTACGGGGACGCGCGGAAGGGCCGCCGCCCATCCTGGACGGCCGCCGCGCCCGGCCCGGTCGCCGAGCCCCTGGTGGACGCGGTCGTCCGCGAGCTGCGGAGCATGGGGGCGAAGGTCGAGACGGGCGAGTTCGGCGCCGACATGAAGGTCGCGCTCGTCAACGACGGCCCTATCACCCTCGTCCTGGACGTCTGACCCACCCGCCGGGTAGCGCGCCGGGGCTACCGGGTTCGTCCGCAGTGCTGCGGCCTTCAGGCCCTGGGTGAAGCGGACCCTTCCGCGTAGCGGGGCAAGGAAAGCTGGATCGCCCTCGGGCGATCCAGCGTCTGCCCGGTTCAGACCGGGCGGTTCTGCTGTTGGAGGTACCGGCGCAGGACGCTGATCGGAGCGCCGACCACACTCCCGGCGAAGTAGAAACCCGACCACAACTTGTTCGCCCGATAGTAGTGGCGGGCCAGCACACGTCGCATGATCTGCTCCATGCGCTCAAGGGGGGCCGGTGAACACCCGATTCCGGAACTTGGTGACGAAAACAAAATGGGCATGCAGGGCAAAACACAGTGTCTACCAGCTCTGATGTTCTCCATTCTCGGCCATTAACCAAAGGTAGGATCATGGTGTGCAGCTTCGGTACAAGTTCCGCCTCTACCCGGCCCCGGGCCAGCGCGCCGCGCTGGGCCGCGCGTTCGGGTGCGCGCGGACGGTGTTCAACGACGGGCTGCGCGCACGGCAGGAAGCCCACGCGGCCGGTCTGCCGCACCTGCCGGACGGCGAGCTGTCCAAGCGGGTCATCACCGAGGCGAAGAAGACGCCCGAACGCGCCTGGCTGGGCGAGGTGTCGGCGGTGGTACTACAGCAGGCGCTGGCCGATCTGAACACCGCCTACCGCAACTTCTTCGCTTCGCTGTCCGGCAAGCGCAAGGGCCCGAGCATCGCCGCGCCCCGGTTCCGGTCCCGCAAGGACAACCGGCAGGCGATCCGCTTCACCCGCAACGCCCGATTCTCGATCACAGCGGGCGGGAAACTGCGCCTGCCGAAGATCGGCGACGTCACGGTGAAATGGTCCCGCCGCCTGCCGTCCGAGCCGTCGAGCGTGACCGTGGTCAAGGACGCGGCCGGGCGGTACTTCGCCTCGTTCGTGGTCGAGGCGGGCATCGAGCCGTTGCCGGAGACGGCCGCCGAGGTCGGCATCGACCTGGGCCTGACGCACTTGGCGGTGCTGTCGGACGGCCGAAAGATCGACAACCCCCCGGTTCCTGCGTCGCGCCGAACGCCGCCTGCGCAAGGCGCAGCAGGCCCTGTCCCGGAAGGCGAAAGGGTCTGGCAACCGCGCCAAGGCTCGCGCCCGCGTCGCCAAGGCGCATGTGAAGGTGGCCGACGCGCGCCGGGACTTCACGCACAAGCTCTCCACCCAGATCATCCGCGAGAACCAAGCGGTGGTCGTGGAGGACTTGGCCGTGAAGGGCCTGGCCCGCACCCGGCTGGCCAAAAGTGTGCACGACGCCGGATGGTCGGCGTTGGTGAACATGCTGGAGTACAAGGCCGCCCGGCACGGCCGCGCCCTGGTGAAGATCGACCGCTGGTTCCCCAGCAGCAAGCTGTGCTCGGCCTGCGGCGCGCTCGCCGAGTCCATGCCGCTGACCGTCCGGGCCTGGGCCTGCCCGTGCGGAGCGGCTCACGACCGGGACGTCAACGCCGCGCTCAACATCCTCGCCGCCGGACGGGTGGAGAGACTAAACGCCTGCGGAGGGACCGCAAGACCCGCCGCCTAGCGGAGGGCAGGACCCGGTGAAACAGGAAGCCACAGAGGTGCCACACGCGCGGCACGGGCTGAACCCCCGACCTTCTAGCCGGGGAGCGCGTCAACGGAATCCGTAGACCATGCCGACGAGCGCCCCGACCGTGCCGGCGGTGGCGAGCAGGATGAGGGCCCGGTCCTGCGGGACGAGGCGTCCGCGCAGGTTCGGGGAGACGACCACGACGCCGGTGTCGCGGTCGGGTTCCTCGGCCGGCAGCGGCTTCTGGAAGGGGTTGCGGAGGCCCGCGAGGCGCCACAGCGCGTCGTTGCGGAGCCGCTGGTGGCCGGGGCGGGCGCAGGCGAACAGCCGTTCCCGCGTCCGCTCCGTGCAGGCGGCGCCCTGCTGGGTGAGGATCCGGCACATCGTCGGGACCAGCATGAACTCGTACAGGCACCAGCCGAGCAGCCCGAGCAGCGCGACGCGCCACGACTGGAACCAGTACGCCGCTCCGAAGACGGCCGCGAACAGGGCCCACCAGACCAGCGCGGACTCCCGGCCCGGACGGCGCCGGGTCCCTCTCCTGGCCGCCGGCGGCTCCTCTTTCCCCAGGTTCGGGACCATCGGTAGGAATCCACCTTCCCTGGGCGCCGGCCGGTCAGAAATCGTCTATGTCAGACGATATTCGTCCGGGGGGCCGCCTGCTACCCGTGTTTCGCCGCGCGGCGGCGGAGGGCGATCTGCGCGTTCGCGCCGGTCTCCGGGGAGACGACGACCTCCTGGGCCGCCGCGACGCCGCCGGCGAGCAGCTCGGCGTCCACCGGGACGTTGCGCTTGACCAGCGCGAGCGCGATCGGGCCGAGCTCGTGGTGGCGGGCGGCCGAGCCGACGGTGCCCACCGTGCGCCCGCCCGGGATCTCGACCGGGTCGCCGTGCGCGGGGAGCCGGTCGACGCTGCCGTCCAGGTGCAGGAACACCAGGCGGCGCGGGGGACGCCCCAGGTTGTGGACGCGGGCGACGGTCTCCTGCCCCCGGTAGCAGCCCTTGTTCAGGTGGACGGCGGTCTCCACGTACCCCGCCTCGTGCGGGATCGTCCGGTGGTCGGTGTCGAGCCCGAACCGGGGACGGTGCTCGGCGATGCGCAGCGCCTCGTACGCCCAGATCCCCGCCGGCCGCAGGCCGTCGGGGAAGGAGCCGCGCGGGACGATCCGCGTCGCGGTCCCCGCCACGTCCGGCCAGGAAGGGCCGGCATCGGACGACGGCGGCCCGGTGATCACCATGTACTCGTCCGACACGTCGGCGACCTCGACGCGCAGCATGAACCGCATCCGGTCGAGGAACTCCACCAGCGAGGGCGCCGTCCCGGGCTCGACGTGCGCCCAGACGGCCTCGCCGTCGTCGACGAGGAAGAGGTGGTGCTCGATGTGCCCGTTCGGGCTGAGCAGCAGCGCCTCGGTCGGCTCGAACGGCTTCAGACCGTCCAGGTGCTGGCTCAGGAGGCTGTGCAGCCAGCTCAGCCGGTCCGGCCCGGACACGCGGACGACGCCCCGGTTGCTCCGGTCGGCGAACGCCGCCCCCTCTTCGAGGGCGCGTTGCTCGCGCGCCGGGTCCCCGTAGTGCGCGGCGACCTCCTGGTCGGGCGCGTCGGCGGCGACGGCTCCGGGCGACTGCAGCAGAGGGCTTCCCATGCGTCCAGACTATGTGGCGCGGCACTCCTTGCACCGCCCGTAGACGGTGAGGTGGTGCACGTCGGTCTCGAACCCGAAGTCGCGCCGCAGGACGTCGGCCAGGCCGGACGCGGCGCGCGGGTCGACGTCCTCCACGGTGTGGCAGCCGCGGCACACGAGGTGGATGTGCTCGGCCTCGGCGGCGAGGTGGTAGTTCGGCGGACCGTGCCCGAGGTGGGCGTGCTTGACGAGGCCGAGCTCCTCCAGGAGTTCGAGCGTCCGGTACACGGTGGAGATGTTCACGCCGCGGGCCGTGCGCTGCACCTCGGTGCAGATCTCCTCGGGCGTCCCGTGCTCCAGGTTGGTGACCGCCTCAAGGACCAGCTGGCGCTGGGGCGTCACCCGGTACCCCTTCGCCCGCAGCTCCTCCTGCCACGACTCGACCATGCACCGAGTCTAGAACCCGGCGGCGCCGGTCCGGCCCGGCGTTTCAGCCGTCGGAAAACTCGCTTGCCCCATCGGACGGCGCTCGCATACGTTCGGGGTACGCGCGAAAGGAGGTGGTCCAAGAAATGGTTGATTCTAGGACTCGCGAGGTGGCTGTCCGCTAGTCGCCGTTCCGCCTCGGCGCCGCCGCCCCCGGTGGTGGCAACCGGTCGCGACGGTGACCGGCGAATCCCAGGCAGTTACCCGGTCCCCGGACCGATGGACCCGTCCTGTCCGTCGCCCCGCCTCCCGGCGGGAAGGTCCGGGGACCGTTCATTTTCCGGGGGAGTTCAGGAGACCTTCTTGAGCTGCGCCGACAGGTGCGACTGGAGTTTCTGGCCCATCGCCGCCATGTCGTAGGCCCAGCCGAGGTCCTCCCCGATCAGCCCGTACAGGCGGTGGCCGCCGGTGACCTCCTTGGCCGACTCCGTGCGCGCGACGACGTCGGTCCGCAGCTCCACCCGGTTGAACGCCGCGTTCCCGACGTAGATCTCGACGATCCCGGTCGGGTGGGCCAGCGTCACCTCGACCTGGTGGCCGGGCCGCGGCCGCCAGTACCCCGTCTCCACGGCGAGCGGACGGCCGAGGGTGCCGTCCTCCTCGATCATCCAGGTCCGGCTCGAATAGATGAGGAAGGGCTTGCCGACGTGGGTGAAGGAGATCTCCTGGCCGAAGTTGAACGACTCGATCGTGGGGTAGCCGCCCACCCCGGCGCCCTCCCAGGTGCCGAGGAGGAACGCCAGGGGCTCTAGGTCCGGGTGCAGCTCAGGATCCATGGACACCGAGCGTAGCGGCGCCCGCGGCCCGGCGCGTCCCGGCCGCCGGCCCGGCTTGAGAGGGACCGCCGTCCCTGTCCGTGCGCCGTCCCCGTCCCGATCATTGGACCGTGTCCGATCTCTCCCCGGCGATCGTCTTCCTGCTGATCCTCGCCGCGGTGCTGCTGGCCGCCGGCTGGGTCTGGCGGCTGCGCTTCCGCAGCCTGCGCCGCGCCGTCGCGACGAGTTGCGCGGGGGTGGCGGGGCTGCCCGGCGGCGTGCCCTGCCAGGTGAGCGGGACGGCCCAGGCCGTCCAGCCGGCGCCGTTCTCCGGGACGCCGTGCGCCTGGTACCGCGTCCGCGCCACGGCGAAGACCCGGAGCGGCAAGCGGGTCTTCATGGACGAGAAGTCGGCGGCGCCGTTCCCGCTCCAGGACGAGTCCGGGCGCTTCACCGTCGACCCGGGGACGGCGGCCGTCGACGGGGCCGTCCGGACGATGGACGAGCGCCGTCCCGAGCACGGGTCCCTGCCGGGCCTGACGACCGAGGAGGTCTCCGAGTACCGCTACGAGGAGTGGATCCTGCCGGCCGGGCGGCCGCTCTACATCCTCGGCACCGCGACGGGCGGGTCGATCGGCAAGGACGAGAAGACCGGCCAGTACAGCATCACCACGCGGACGCGCCGCGAGTTCGGGCGGCGGGCCGTGATGTTCATGGGGATCGGGTACGGCGGCGGCGCGTGCCTGGTCCTGGCCTCCGCCCTGATCGTCGCCCTCGACCATCTGGACTGAATCCCCTATTTCAGGCGGCTCAGGCGGATGACGAGGAGCACGGCGGCCACCGCCATGAGTCCGAGCACGGCGATGAGGATCGCCGCGTTCACCATTCCGCCCACGCGCAGGATGCTACGCGGTATCCCGGGACTAGAGTGCGACTATGGCCCGACCACTGGTGATCAAGGTGACGGCGGGCGCCGACGCCCCGGAGCGCTGCAACCAGGCGTTCACGGTGGCGGCGGCCGCCGCCGCGAGCGGCGTGCCGGTCTCGCTGTGGCTGACCGGCGAGTCGGCCTGGTTCGCGCTGCCGGGGCGGGCGAAGGAGTTCTCACTGCCGCACGCCACTCCGCTGGACGACCTTCTCGCCGTCGTCCTCTCCGCGGGGCGCGTCACCCTCTGCACCCAGTGCGCGGCCCGCCGCGAGATCGGCCCGGACGACGTCCTGCCGGGCGTCCGCATCGCCGGCGCCCCGACCTTCGTCGAGGAGATCACCACGGACGACGTCCAGGCCCTGGTGTACTGACCCGGGCAGCAGCCGCAGGTGGACCGTGGTGTCCAGGCTGAGGCCCGGCCGCCGCCCGGCAGGGAGCGGACGTGCCGGCGGCAGGCCCCCGCGACCCCCGGTACGGGCGACGGCGAGGCCGCCGATCACGGAGCCGGCCAGGCCGAGCATGAGGTCCCCGATGGTGTCCCGGTAGATCGTGACGGCCTCGGGGGTGTCGAGGATGAAGACGCCGTACTCGAAGAACTCCCAGAGGATCGCCGCGGCGGCGCCCAGTCCGGCGCAGGTCAGGGCCAGCGTCCAGGCGGGCGGGCCGCCCCGGCGGCGCAGGGCGACGCCGGCGGCGGCGCTGAGCAGGGCCCAGTTCCCGAAGTGGCAGGCGTCGTCGAACCAGCCGACCGTGTCGTAGAGGTCGGCGGCGTTCCCGGCGACGTCCACGAGGAAGGGCAGCGTCACGAGGAGGTCGACGTCCCACGGGAAGGGCCGGCCCCGCCCGCGCAGCGCCCAGACGAGCGTGACGAGCATGACGGCCGCGGGGTAGGCGGCGACGCGGACGCCCATGGCCTTGTCCGCGAACCGGTCCCATTCCGGGAACACGACGACGAGTGCGAGGAGCGCGGCGAGCGCCGCCTTGGCTGCGAGGGCGAACGGGCGCCAGCGGGTGGTTTCCATGCCCGCAGCCTCGCCGCGGGCGGGGTGCCGCCGCATGGGCGCGAATACTCAGATTCGCCTGAGTGAGCCTGAGTGCGGATGACGGCGCCCAGAACGGATATAGATCAGCCGACACTCGTTCCGACGTGGGAGCCCCCGGATGGTCGACATACCCGCATGGGCCTGGGTCGCGACGATCGCGCTGATCACCATGCTGTTCGTCTTCGACCTGCTGGTCGCGGTCCGGCGGCCGCACGCGGTCGGGATCCGCGAGGCCACCTTCTGGTCGGTGTTCTACATCGCCGCCGCGCTGCTGTTCGGCCTCGCCGTGTGGGTCCTCGGCGGGTCGACGGCGGGCACCGAGTACTTCTCCGGCTGGATCGTCGAGAAGAGCCTGTCGGTCGACAACCTCTTCGTCTTCGTGATCATCATGGCGCGGTTCGCGGTGCCCCAGGAGTTCCAGCAGAAGGCGCTGCTGTTCGGGATCGCCGCCGCGCTCGTCCTGCGGGCCGTCCTCATCGCGGTCGGCGCCGCCGCGATCAGCCTGTTCTCCTTCACCTTCCTGCTGTTCGGGCTGATCCTCATCTGGACGGCCGTGCAGCTGATCCGGCACCGCAACGAGGAGCCCGACGTGGAGGACACCTTCCTCGTCCGCCGGGCGCGCAAGATCCTCCCGGTGAGCCAGGACTTCCACGGCGGGCGGATGCTGGCCCACGAGGACGGGCAGCGCGTCATGACACCGCTGCTCCTGGTGTTCATCGCCATCGGCAGCACCGACATCCTCTTCGCGCTGGACTCCATCCCGGCCGTCTTCGGCGTGACGAAGGAGCCGTTCCTCGTCTTCACCGCGAACGCGTTCGCCCTGCTCGGCCTGCGCGCCCTCTACTTCCTCATCGAGGGCCTGCTGGAACGCCTGGTCTACCTGTCGATCGGCCTGTCGGTCATCCTCGCGTTCATCGGCGTGAAGCTGATCATGCAGTTCCTGCACGAGGACGTCACCACGTCGGTTCCCGAGATACCGACGCCGCTCTCGCTCGGCACCATCCTGGTGATCCTGCTGGTCACGACCGGGGCCAGCCTGGTCCGCGTCCGGCACCACCCGGAGGAGAAGGCCAAGCCGGGCGCTCTCCGCAAGCGCCGCCAGAGGGAGACCCGCGAGGAACAGCCCGCCGAGCACTGACGGGCGGACGGTCACGGGCCGGCGCCGTCCGGTGCCCCGTGCGCGCCCGGGGTGTGCCCGAAGGCCCGGCGGAAGACGTCGATGAACGCGCTGGCCGACGACCAGCCGCACTGGTGGGCCACGGCGGTCACGGGCGTGTTCTCGGCGAGCAGGACCAGCGCGTGGTGGAGGCGCAGCTGGGTGCGCCACTGCGGGAACGTCATGCCGAGGTCGGCCCTGAAGAGCCGGGACAGCGTGCGGTCGCTCGCGCCGACCTCCCGCCCCAGCTCCGCCAGGGTGCGCCTGTCGGCGGGGTCGGCGTGCAGGATGCCGCACAGCGCCGTGAGCTGCGGGACGGTGGGAGCGGGCAGGTGCAGGGGCTGCTGCGCCGACGTGCGCAGCCGGTCGAGCAGCACCGCGCGAAGCCGTGCGCGCGCGGGGTCGCCGGCGCGGTCGGGCTCGCGGGTGTAGGCGAGGATCAGCTCCCGCAGCAGCGGGCCCACGGTGAGCACGGACGGCTCGTCCAGGCGGAGGGGGTTGTCGGTGGCGGGGAGGCCGACCAGGTGCAGCTCGACCTCGCCGTGGGCCTGGTGGGCGTGCGCGGCGCCGGCGGGGATCCAGATGGCGCGGTTGGCGGGCGCCACCCACGTCCCGGCGTCGGTGGTGACGGACACGACGCCCCGTCCGGCATAGGCGATGTGGTGGTCGTCGTGCCGGTGGGCGTCGATCTCGGCCCCCGGGGCCAGCCAGCGGGTGCGGGTGGGGGCGGCCGGCTGGTGGCGGATTTCCTGCATCGGTTGGCAGATTATCGGAAGCCCGACATTTCGTCCCGGCGCGAGCATGAACGGCGTGTCATCGCGAAAGCAGGTCCTCCTCCTGTCGGCCGGGCACGCCTGTGTGGACGTCTACCAGGGGTCCGTGACGGCGCTCGTACCGTTCTTCGTCGCCGAGCGCCACTACACCTACGCCGCCGCCTCCGGGATCGTCCTCGCCGCGTCGCTGCTCTCGTCGGTGGCGCAGCCCCTGTTCGGCGCGCTCACCGACCGGTGGCCGATGCCCTGGCTGCTGCCCCTGAGCACGTTCCTCGGCGGGGCCGGGATCGCGCTGAGCGGTCTCGGCGGCGACTACGCGCTCACGCTGGTGTTCGTGGCGGTCTCCGGGGTCGGGGTCGCCGCGTACCACCCCGAGTCGGCCCGGGTCGCCCGCAAGGCCGGCGGGGCGAGCCACACGGCGATGAGCTGGTTCTCGGTCGGCGGCAACGTCGGATTCGCGCTGGCCCCGCTCCTGGTCGCCGCCGTGATCGCCCCGCACGACCTGCGGTTCACACCGTTCCTCGCCGTCCCGGCCCTCGTCGGCAGCGTCCTGTGCCTGCCCGTCCTGCGCGCGCTGGAGACGAGCACGCCCGGTGGCTCCGGCCCCTCCGCCGAGCATGGCGTGGACGACAGGAGCTCCTTCGTGAAGCTGTCGCTGGCCGTGGTCTGCCGATCCGTCGTGTTCATGGGGATGGCCACGTTCATCTCGTTCTACGCGCGGCAGCGCACGGGAGGCGGCATGGCCGCGGGCACCGCGGCCCTGTTCGTGCTGTACCTCGGCGGCGCGGTGGGCACCGTGCTGGGCGGCTCCCTGGCCGCCCGCTGGGACCGGGTCACCGCCGTGCGCAGGTCGTACCTCGTGACGGCCGTCGCCGTCGCGGGCATCGTGTTCGTCCCCGGCCCGGCGATCTACCTGTTCATCGCCCTGACCTCGGCCGGGCTCTACATCCCGTTCTCCCTCCAGGTCACCCTCGGCCAGGACTACCTGCCCACCCGGGTCGGGACCGCGAGCGGCGTCACGCTCGGGCTGACCGTCAGTATCGGCGGGCTCGCCGGCCCGGTCCTCGGGAGCGTCGCGGACGCGACGTCCCTGCGGACGGCGCTGACCCCGCTCATCGCGATGCCCGCCCTGGCCTGGCTGCTGATCCGCACCCTCCCCGAACCCGCCCTCCCGGCGCCCGCCGCGCCCGCGCCGCGGGCGGCGGAGGACGTGGCGCCGGGACGGTGACCCGCGCCCAGGGCGTGTCTCATGAGCCGGCGTCGCGGCGGCGCAGCAGGTTCATCGGGAGGGTGTGCAGGACGACCTGGTCGTCCTGGTTGAGGAGTTCGGCCCGGGTGCGGACGATGCCGCGGTCCGGCTTGGAGCGGGACGGGCGCGCCTCCAGCACGGCCACGCGGAGGCGCAGCGAGTCGCCGGGACGGACCGGCGCGGGCCAGCGCAGCTCGTCCACGCCGGGGGAGGCGAGGCTCGCGACGCGGGACAGGAAGTGGTCGGCGAACAGCCGCATCATGATCGAGCCGCTGTGCCAGCCGCTCGCGATGATCCCCTTGAAGGGGCCGGACGCGGCGAAGTCCGGGTCGACGTGGATGGGCTGCGGGTCGAACCGGCGGGCGAACTCGATGATCTCCGCCTCGTCCAGGGTGACGTGGCCGTACTCGTAGACGGCGCCGGCGGTGTAGTCCTCGAAGTAGCGGTCGTCGATGGGGGAGCCGAAGTCGTCACCGAGGGGGCGCGTGCTGATCGTCATGGCACCAGGATGGCCCAGCGGCGGATCGCTCCACCGGGCGGGCCTCAGCGGGGCGCGGGGGCGGGGACGTGGCGCCGCCATTCCTCCCAGAGCTCGGCGTGGAGCTTGTAGAGCCCGTAGGGGGTGTCGCCGGAGGGCTCCTGCAGGTGGGTGCCCTGGTCCACCTTCATCCCCGCCAGGCGGACGGGGAAGAAGGCCGCCACGCGCTCGTGGTCCTCGGTCCGCACGTGGAGCATCCAGGCGCCGTGGTGGGCGTCCGCGGAGATCTCGACGATGTCCGTCCAGGCGAGGCGGTGGCGGCCGTAGCCCCAGACCAGGGTGAGGGCGTCGCCGCGGAGGATCATGCGCGTGCGCAGCATCGGGAGGGCCCCGAGCGCGAGGAGGAAGCACACGGCTCCGGCGGCATAGGCCGGGAGGCCGGCGCCGCCGCGGGCCTTGTCGATCGCCACGACGCCGAAGAGCGCGGCGACGGCGGCTCCGGCGAGGAACATGCCGAGATGGCGGGGGCAGCGCAGCGTGCGCGATTCGATCATCGGGGCATTATGGGCCCGGCCGGGCGAGGGACGCGAGGAAGACGTCCAGCATCGCGGTCTGGCGGTCCGGGGGGTACGCGCCGGGGTCCAGGAGGGCGTGGACGACCAGGCCGTGCGCGAACGCGGCGGCCGCCGCGACGACGGCGTCCACGTCGGCCGAGGCGGGCAGCTCGCCCCGGGCGGCCGCGGCGGCCGCGTGCGGGCGGAGCCGGGCGCGCCAGTTCCGGTAGCGGAGCCGCTGGCGTTCGCCGAGGCCGGGGTCGGCGAGGGCGACGTCCCACGAGCCGACCCAGATCCGGTTCATGTCCGCCGCCGCGGGGGTGAGCGGCAGGACGTCGAGCAGGGCGGCGCGCAGGGAGCGCAGGCCGGGCGGGGCCTCGCGGAGGGGACGGTTCGCGGTGCGCTCGTCGGCGAGGTCGAGGGCGTGCGCGACCAGGGCCCTCTTGTTCGGGAAGTAGTGCGTGAGCAGGCCCGTCGAGGCGCCCATCTCGGCGGCGACGGCGCGCAGGGTCAGGCCGCCGAAGCCGCGGGCGGCGAGGACGCGCCAGACGGCCTCGGACACGTCCCGGCGGCGGGCGTCGTGGTCACCTCGGGCGGGCATTCCCGTAGAGTACATAACAAACGTTTGGCACGTACCCCCTGGAGGCCCCCATGTTCGCCCGCACGCTCGCCGACGGTGCCGAACTGCGCCCGTTCGAGCCCTGGCAGGCCGCCGAGTTCGCCGCGCACGCGGACAGGGTCCGCGCGGACATCGAGCAGTACATCCCGTGGGCGCGGACGGTGGTGGACGAGGAGTCGGCCCGGAAGGTGCTCCAGTCCTACGCCGACAGGCAGGCCGAGGACACGGGCCGCATGTACGGCATCTGGGTGGACGGCGTCCTCCAGGGCGGGACGGTCTTCCGGACGTTCGACGCCGCGCAGGGCGTCTGCGAGGCCGGTGTCTGGCTCGCGGCGGAGGCGCGGGGCCGCGGCCTGATCACCGAGGCCGTCCGCGTCATGATCGACTGGGCGGTCGGCACGCGGGGGATGCACCGCGTCGAGTGGCTCTGCGACCCGCGCAACACCGCGAGCGCCGCGGTGGCGAAGCGGCTGGGCATGACCTGCGAGGGCGTCCACCGGCAGGCGTTCGTGCTGGACGGCGAGCGCCGCGACGTCCAGGTGTGGGCCGTCCTCGCCGAGGAGTGGGCGGGCTGACCGGGCGCGGCTAGGGGATGGGGAGCGGACGCTCCAGCGCCGACAGGCTGAGCAGGACGAGCGACGCCGTCCAGCCGAGCGGTGCCGGGCCGGCCGGCTTGCCGGTCACGCCGACCTTCTCCGGCAGGACGCCCAGCGACGTGCGGTGCGCGGACAGCCAGGCGAGGCGGCTCAGCGCGTCGCCGGTCCGCCCCGAGGCGGCGGCGTTCAGCCCGAACAGCGCCGTCTCCGGCGTCCAGGCGACGTCCGGGTCGCCGGACCAGCGCTCGCCCGGCAGGACGCCCCCGTTCGGCAGCGCCTGCTTGCGCGCGGCGTCCCCGATCGCGACGGTCACGCCCGGGTCGGGATGCGCGAAGGGGGGCGCGAGGAAGGTCACCGAGGTGTCCATCAGCCCGCCGGGGATGGGCGAGCGCGGGTATCCGTAGGGCGCGAACTGCCGGTCCACCGCGTCCGACACCCGCCGCGCCGCGTGCCGCCACTCGGCGGCCTTGCCGCCCTCGCCGCGCATCCCCGCGAGGTCGGCGGCCGCGCGCAGCCCGGCCAGCGCGGGCCCGACGACGCCGAGCGTGGGGCGCCGCGGGTCCTGCTCGCGGCGGTGGTCGCGTTCCCAGTAGTCGGACGACGCGGGCGGCAGCCCCTCGGCGTCCAGCGAGCGCGCCAGATGGTCGGCGGCGCGCTGCACCATCGGCCAGAGCGCGGGCAGCTCGTCGGCGTCCCTGCTCTGGACGCGGTAGAACCAGGCGGCCCACAGCACCCAGCCGAGCGAGTCGAGCTGCGGCGCGCGGCCGTCCGCGACCGCCGTCCCGTCGGCGTTGTAGCGCGCGGCCCACATGCCGTTCTCGTTCTGGGCGCGGGCGAGGAACCGCAGCACGCGGCGCGCCTCGGACGTGTGCCCCGTCACCGTGAACGCGGCGACGGTGAACGCGGAGTCGCGGGGCCAGCAGTACCGCCACTTGGAGTACCAGGACGCGAGGGACGCCCCGTTCGGGCGGGTGAGGAGGCGCAGGTCGAGGAGCGCGCGGGCCGCCATGTCGCGGTGGCTCCCGTCCGGCCCGCCGGGGATCGTTCCCTGGGCCAGCCACGCGCTGTCGGACCGGACGGCCCGTGCCACCCGCGGATCGGACGCCCCCACGGTGACCGGGGTGTCGCCGCCGGACGGGATGAGCCGGATCCGCCCGTCCGCGAGCTTGATCACCGAGCTGTCCGGCAGGTAGGACGCCCCGTCGGCCTGGTCGGGCGGGAGCGGGACGCCGGCGAAGGGCCATCCGCCGCCGCCGACGAGCCCCGGGCTCGCCCAGCCCGGCCCCGGCGGCTCGGGGACGGTGACGCCGCCGGTCGCGACGAGCGCGGCCACGACGAGCATCGCCGCCGTGCGGCGGACCGTGCGGACGCGCGACCGCCGGCGCGAGGCGGGCCGCCGCCGGGCGGGCCCGCGGCGCGGGGGCGGCGGGACCGGCAGGACCGGGGTGGCGGGAACGGGTGCGGCGAGGGATGTGTCCCGTTCTTCCGCCATCGCCATGCGTTCGCCCCCTTTGCCGCATCAGCCGCCCGGCCGAAATAAGTACATCAAACTACGTCAATTGGTTCATCCTCCTCACGTGCCACTCGTGCCCTCCCTTGAGGATGAGCACACCTGACGCCCCGCGGTACTCGCCGCGGGAGGGAACTCTCGGTGACATATGGACCCGGCGGCATCACCACGAAGACTGGTTGACTAGGCTGCATCGACGGAGCGGACCGCAGAGTGCCGGCCGCACGGACACCCGTGTAACCCCCACTCGTGTGGTCACATTCGGCTGTCGATCCGTAAAAAGGACGCCTCGTGGACCTGTTCGAACATCAGGCGAAGGAACTCTTCGCCGAGTACGGGGTACCGGTGCCCACCGGCAAGGTCGCCCATACTCCCCAGGAAGCCCGGGCCATCGCGGCGGAGCTGTTCGCCGCGGGAAGCTCGAAGGTCGTCGTCAAGGCCCAGGTGAAGACCGGGGGCCGCGGCAAGGCCGGCGGCGTGAAGCTGGCCGACTCCGCCGACGAGGCCCAGGAACTCGCCACCCGGATCCTCGGCATGGACATCAAGGGCCACACGGTCCACAAGGTCCTGATCGAGGAGGGCAGCGCGATCGCCCAGGAGTACTACTTCTCCTTCCTGCTCGACCGGGCGAACCGCACCTTCCTGTCCATCTGCTCCGTCGAGGGCGGCGTGGAGATCGAGGAGGTGCCGCACGACCGGCTGGCGATGGTGCCGATCTCCCCGCTGGACGGCGTCGACCGGGCCAAGGCCCGCGAGATCGCCGAGCAGGGCCGGCTGCCGCAGGAGGCGGTCGAGGGCGCCGCCGAGCTCATCGAGCGGCTGTGGGCCGTGTTCACCGACGAGGACGCCTCCCTCGTCGAGGTGAACCCGATGATCCTCACCGCCGACGGCCAGGTGAAGGCGCTCGACGGCAAGGTCTCCCTGGACGACAACGCCGCCTTCCGCCAGGACGACCACGAGGAGCTGGAGGACAAGGCCGCGGCCGACCCCCTGGAGGCCGCGGCCAAGGCCAAGGACCTCAACTACGTCAAGCTGGACGGCAGCGTCGGCATCATCGGCAACGGCGCCGGCCTGGTCATGTCCACCCTCGACGTGGTCGCCTACGCGGGCGAGCAGTTCGACAGGCAGAAGCCGGCGAACTTCCTCGACATCGGCGGCGGGGCGTCCGCCGAGGTGATGGCGAACGGGCTGGAGATCGTCCTGTCCGACACCGACGTCAAGTCCGTCTTCGTCAACGTCTTCGGCGGCATCACCGCGTGCGACGCCGTCGCCAACGGCATCGTCGCGGCCTACAAGCTGCTGGCCGACCGCGGCGAGGCCGTCGACCGCCCGCTCGTCGTCCGGCTGGACGGCAACAACGCCGAGCTCGGGCGCACGATCCTCAACGACGCGGCGCTGCCCGGCGTCCAGCAGGTCGACACCATGGACGACGCGGCCAAGCGCGCCGCCGAACTCGCAGCGGCAGGTGCATGACAATGGCGATCTGGCTCACCGAGAACAGCAAGATCATCGTGCAGGGCATCACGGGCTCCGAGGGCACCAAGCACGGCCGCCGGATGCTCGCCTCCGGCGCCCAGGTCGTCGGCGGCGTGAACGCCCGCAAGGCCGGCCAGTCCGTCGACTTCGACGGCACCGTCCTCCCGGTGTTCGGCACCGTCAAGGAGGCCATGGCCGAGACCGGCGCGGACGTCTCCGTCGTGTTCGTCCCGCCGAAGTTCACCAAGGACGCCGTCGTCGAGGCGGTCGACGCCGAGATCCCGCTCTGCGTCGTCATCACCGAGGGCATCCCGGTGCACGACACCGCCTACTTCTGGGCCTACGCCGAGAAGGCCGGCAACAAGACGCGGATCATCGGGCCGAACTGCCCCGGCATCGCGTCCCCCGGCAAGTCCAACGCGGGCATCATCCCGGCCGACATCACCACCCCCGGCCGCATCGGCCTGGTGTCCAAGTCGGGCACGCTGACCTACCAGATGATGTACGAGCTGCGCGACATCGGCTTCTCCACCTGCGTCGGCATCGGCGGCGACCCCGTCATCGGGACGACCCACATCGATGCCCTCCAGGCGTTCCAGGACGACCCGGACACCGACGGCATCGTCATGATCGGTGAGATCGGGGGCGACGCCGAGGAGCGCGCCGCCGCCTACATCGAGAAGAACGTGACCAAGCCGGTCGTCGGCTACGTCGCCGGGTTCACCGCCCCCGAGGGCAAGACCATGGGCCACGCCGGCGCCATCGTGTCCGGCTCCGCCGGCACCGCGCAGGCGAAGAAGGAGGCCCTGGAGAAGGTCGGCGTCCGCGTCGGCAAGACCCCGAGCGAGACCGCCGTCCTCATGCGGGAGATCATGAAGAACCGCTGACCGGCGGTACCGAGAAGACGCCCGAGCCGCTCCGCGCGGTCCGGGCGTCTTCTCGCGTGCGCGCCCGCGGGACGGCGGGACGGGACGACGGCACGACGGCACGACGGCACGACAAAGGCGACACGCCGGGCCGGGCGGGGCCCGGCGGGGCGGGGGCGGTGCCAGCATGGAGCCCGTGAGCGACAAGACCCCCGGGCGGCGTGCGGAGCGGGACCCGGCGAAGGGCGGGCCGCCGCGCGCGGACTCCGGCCGAGAGCGCCCGGCCCCCGCGGCCAGGCCGCTGTACGTGACGGGGCTCGTCGCGGCGCTGTGGTGCATCGGCATCGGGCTCGCCGTGCTGACCACGATCACGCTGATCGGGTGGATCGCCGCGCCGAAGACCGCGCTGGGGCACGGCATGGCCGGGGTGTTCCGGACCGCCGTGAACTTCTGGCTCGTCTCCCACCACGCGGGCTTCTCCTACGGGCAGGGGCGGTTCGGGCTGCTGCCGCTGGGCGTCCTCGTCCTGCCGGGGGTGCTGCTGCACCGGGGCGGCGGCTGGATGATCCGGGTGGTCGGGCTCCAGCACCGGCAGCGGATCGCGGTCGTGCACGTGGCGGTCGCGCTGGCCGCGCCGTACGCCGGCCTGGCCGGGCTGCTGGCGCTCGCGGCCTCGTCGGAGACCGTCCGGCCGTCGGCCTGGCAGGCGCTCGTCGGGTGCTTCCTCGTCGCCGCCGTCGCGGGCGGGCTCGGCGCCGCGCGGGCGGTCGTGGCGGCCGAGGCGCGGGAGGGCCGGGTCCGGTCCGGGCTGGGCGCGCTGCTGAAGCTGCTGCCGGAACGGCCGCGGTCCCTCGTGATCGGCGTGGCGGGGTCGCTGAGCGTGCTGCTGGCGTCGGGCGCGATCCTCGTCGGCGCGTCCCTCGCCCTGCACCTGTCGGACGCCGCCGACCTCTACGACATGCTCGCGCCCGGTGTCGTCGGCGGCGTCCTGCTGCTGCTGGTCGAGCTGGCGTTCCTGCCGAACGCGGCGATCTGGGGGATGGCCTACGCGGTCGGGCCCGGTTTCTCGGTCGGCGCCGGGACGAGCGTCTCCCCGACGGGGGTGTTCCTGGACGCCGTCCCCGCGTTCCCGCCGCTCGCCGCGCTTCCCCAGCCCGGCCCCGCCCCCGCGATCTCCCTGCTGGCGCTGGCCGCGCCGTTCGTCGCGGGCGCGGTCGGCGGCGTCCTCACGATCCGGTCGCTGCCGAGCCCGGTGTCGGAGGGCGCCCCGCTGTGGGGCTTCGTGTCCGGCGCGCTGACCGGGGCCGTCGCGGCGCTGCTGACCGCGCTGTCCGGCGGGCCGCTCGGCGGCGGGCGGATGGCGACCGTGGGCCCCTCCGCCTGGCAGGTCGGGCTGCTGGCCGCCCTGGAGGTGGGCATCTCGGCGGCGATCGCGGCGTGGGTGGCGAACTGGATGGTGCTGCGCCGCCCGGAGCGCGACACCCGGAAGAAGAAGCGGGCCGCCGGGAAACCGGCTTCCAAGAAACGGGCACCGAAGCCCGCACCGAAACCGAAGAAGCGGGCGCGGGTCGCGCCGGAGCCGGCGATGCCGCTGTCCGCGCCCATCCCCGGCGACTACGACCCGCGGCCGGGGACGGCGCCCGAGCCGCCGCCGAGGGCTCCGCACGCGCCCGGACGGCTGGAGTTCGAGGAGGCCGAGCCCGTCCTCGCGCCGCGCCGGGCCCGCCGCCGTGCCGACCCCCTGCCCGACCTGGCCGCGGAACCGTCCCCGCCGCCGCCTCCGCCGCCGAGCGACGGCACGGTCGTCGTGGAGGGCCACGTGGTGGACGAGCAGATCGTGGACGAGCACGTGGTCGACGAGCACGCGGAGCCGGAGCCCGAGGAGCCGCCCCGGCCCGTCCCGCCCCCGCGCGAGGACCCGGGGCGCACCGAGAACCGCGGCGGCGCCATCTACGTCCTGCGGGAGGACCCCGACCAGGACGGCTAGAGCAGGTCGCCGTACTTGTCCATGCTCCCCGCGGGCAGGCCGAGCTTCTTCTCGATCTTCGGGTAGTACTCGTCGCGGCACGCCTGCTTGTCGGTGGTCGTGTTCGACGCGCTGACGCAGTTCTGGTAGCCGCTCAGCTCCGACCACAGGAACGCCGTGAGCGACACCGACATCAGCGAGAACGCGAGCCCGATCGCGCCGAGCACGATGCCGGGGACGGCGCCGGGCGCGGTGTCCCGCGCGCGGCGCGCGAAGCGGCGGGCCCGGATGCCGACGACCAGCGCGGCGACGCCCAGCACCAGGCCGAGCGGGTAGAAGAAGACCGCGGTCAGCAGCGCGATGCCGCCGAGCCACAGGGCCCGCCAGCCGGTGCGCCGGGCGTCCTGCCGCGGTCCCGCGGGCGGCTGACCCGCCGGGTGCCCGCCGGGGCGGTCCTCGGGCGGGGCCGGCGGGCCCTGCTGCTCGCTCACGTTCGTCTCCTCCTGGCCCGTGGGGTCCGACTGGGATCAAGCGGCACCGAGCTCGCCCGATAGGCTTCGTGGTGTCCCAGCAACGTCCACCGGGGAGTCATGTGTCCGCCCGGCTCGTCGTCCTCGTCTCCGGCGCGGGGACCAACCTACAAGCGCTGCTCGACGCGTGCGCGGATCCAGCCTACGGGGCGCAGGTCGTGGCCGTGGGTGCGGACCGTCCCGATATCGGGGGAACCGAGCGCGCCGAACGCTCCGGTGTGCCCACTTTCACCCTGCGTGTCCCCGATTTTCCGTCTCGCTCCGACTGGGACGCCGCCCTCACCGGGGCGGTCGGCGCCTACGAGCCAGACCTGGTCGTCTCCGCCGGCTTCATGAAGATCCTCGGCCCCCGGTTCCTCGCCCGGTTCGGCGGCCGGACGGTCAACACCCACCCCGCGCTGCTCCCGTCCTTCCCCGGCGCCCACCCCGTACGGGACGCCCTGGCGTACGGGGTCAAGGTCACGGGCTGTACGGTTCACTTCGTCGACGAAGGCGTGGACACCGGACCCGTCATAGCCCAGGAGACCGTCCCCGTGGGCTGGCATGACGACGAGGACTCCCTGCACGAGCGCATCAAGCGGGTGGAGCGCCGCCTCCTCGTCGACGTCGTCGGACGCCTCGCCCGCGACGGCTGGACCGCGCACGGCAGGCGGGTCTCGATGAAGTGCAGGACCTGTGGTGATTCGTCCGATCAAGAGGGGAGCTCGGCCGGTGAGTCGGGTGGCGATTAAGCGCGCGCTGATCAGCGTGTACGACAAGTCCGGGCTGGAGGAACTGGCCCGGGGCCTGCACGAGGCGGGTGTGGAGATCGTCTCGACCGGGTCCACGGCGGGCCGGATCTCCGCCGCCGGGGTGCCGGTGATGAAGGTGGAGAAGCTCACCGGGTTCCCCGAGTGCCTGGACGGGCGGGTCAAGACCCTGCACCCCCGCGTGCACGCCGGCCTGCTCGCCGACCGCCGCAAGGACGACCACCTCCAGCAGCTCGACGACCTCGGCGTCGAGCCGTTCGACCTGGTCGTCGCCAACCTGTACCCGTTCGCCGACACGGTGGACTCCGGCGCCGGGCCGGACGAGTGCGTCGAGCAGATCGACATCGGCGGGCCCACGATGGTCCGCGCCGCCGCGAAGAACCACGCGAGCGTCTCCGTCGTCGTCGACCCGTCCGCATACGCGACGGTCCTCGCCGCTGTGACGGCGGGCGGCTTCACCCTGGACGAGCGCCGCCGCCTCGCCGCGCGCGCGTTCGCCCACACGGCGTCCTACGACGTCGCCGTCGCGTCCTGGTTCGCGAGCGCCTACGCGCCCGACGAGACCGCCGCCGAGACGCGGTGGCCGGACTTCCTCGGCGCCACCTGGGAGCGGTCGAACACCCTGCGGTACGGCGAGAACCCGCACCAGCGGGCCGCGCTGTACCGGTCGCCGGGCGAGACCGGCCTGGCCGGGGCGGAGCAGCTGTACGGCAAGGAGATGTCGTACAACAACTACGTCGACACCGACGCCGCCCGCCGCGCCGCCTACGACTTCACCGAGCCGTGCGTCGCGATCATCAAGCACGCCAACCCGTGCGGCATCGCCGTCGGCGCCGACATCGCCGCGGCGCACCGCAAGGCGCACGCCTGCGACCCCGTCTCGGCGTACGGCGGCGTGATCGCGGCGAACCGCCCGGTCACCGCCGCGATGGCCCGGCAGGTCACCGAGAGCTTCGCCGAGGTGCTGGTGGCCCCGTCCTTCGAGGACGAGGCCGTGACCGTCCTCAAGGACCGGTTCAAGAACATCCGGCTGCTGGTCTGCCCGGACGCCCCGGCGGGCGCGGCCGAGTACCGGCGCATCGACGGCGGCGTCCTGCTGCAGGGCGTCGACCGCGTGGACGCGCCCGGCGACGACCCGGCCGCCTGGGAGCTCAAGGCCGGCGAGGCCGCGGACGAGGCCGCCCTCCGCGACCTGGCGTTCGCGTGGCGGGCGATCCGGTCGGTGAAGTCCAACGCGATCCTGCTGGCCGCCGACGGCGCCACCGTCGGCGTCGGCATGGGCCAGGTCAACCGGGTCGACTCCGCCAAGCTCGCCGTCGCGCGGGCCGGCGCGGAGCGGGCGGCGTCGGCGGTGGGCGCCTCCGACGCCTTCTTCCCCTTCCCGGACGGCCTGGAGGTGCTCACCGAGGCGGGCGTGAAGGCGATCGTCCAACCGGGCGGCTCCGTCAACGACGGCAAGGTCATCGAAGCCGCCGAGAAGGCCGGAATCACCCTCTACTTCACGGGAGTACGGCACTTTTTTCATTGAGTCTTTCTCCTCCTTCGGGCCTGGCGGCCCTCCATCGTCGAAAAACTCGGGCGATCGCTGGCATCGCTCCGGCTCGCCTGGCGGCTCGCTGCGCGATCAGGGTCTCGCTTCGCTCGCCCCTGCCTTCGGACGCGATCGCAACCATTGAGGTTGTTGCGTGGTTGCAGTGGTGGCCGAGGTCGGCGGCCAGGTGTGGCGAGGAACACGGGCGAGATGGGTTTGGGTGGGGTGGGGGCACGGCGGCGAGGCGGGTAGCCTCGGGCGCACCGCGCCCCGTAATCCTCCCTTGACCCTGGCGCGGGCGTTCCGTTATGGAGGCGGGATGGATGTCGTGGTGTCCCTCATGCTGGGCGTCGTGTACCGGGCCGACTCGCTGCTCATGGAGTCCCGGCAGGTGATCGGGCTGGTCGCCGCCTTCCTGGCCGCGGTGCTGGCCGCGCAACTGGGCTGGCACGGCACCGACCGCCTCATCGCCTGGCGGCAGGGCTCCGAGGACTGACCCGCCGCGATCAGCGCAGCCGGGCGCGCAGGCGCGCCGCGGCGGCGGGCCAGTCGTCGTCCGTCATGGCGTAGGCGGCCGTGTCGCGGACCGAGCCGTCCGCCAGGATCCGGTGCTTGCGGTGCACGCCCTCGAACGACGCGCCGAGGCGCTCGATGGCCGCCCGCGACCGCGCGTTCCGGACGTGCGTGTGCCACCCGACCCGCATCGCCCCGAGGTCGTCGAACGCGCGCCCCATCAGCAGCAGCTTCGCCTCGGTGTTGACGGCCGTGCGGTGCCACCGCGACCCGAGCCAGGTGTAGCCGATGCAGAGGCCGCGGTGGGACGGGACGATCTCGTAGTACGACGTCGTCCCGGCGACCTCCCCCGTCGAGACGTCGATCTGGGCCCAGGGGAGGCGCAGGCCGCGCTCGCAGGCCGCGAGCGCCTTGCCGACGAGCACCCGCATCTGCGCGACCGTCGTCGGCCGCCGCTCGCTCAGCCACGTCCACACGGCCGGGTCCCCGGACGCCGCGAAGAGGCCCTCGGCGTGCTCGTCCGACAGCGGCTCCAACCGCACGTACCGCCCGGTCAGCACGGGCCGCTCGAACCATTCGTCGCTCATGCGGACCACGCTAGGAGCCGCCGGCCGGCACCCGGCAGGGCCACTCGGCGCCGATTTCCACAAGCCACCGCGGTACCGTGCCGCCGCCGGCCGGCCGGTTAGCATGGATGGCCAACGCGACTGGCGCGGTCAAGGTGGATCACCACCGGGGAGCGAACGACGGTCCGGACACCGCGCGCCTGGGTGGACGGGGCCCCTGCCGCGGCCGTGCTGCGAGCCGGTCCCGGTCCAGGTGAGATCCACGCGGAGGTACGCATGACGGCACAGACTCTGGACGGCAAGGCCACGGCCGCCGAGATCCGCTCCGACCTCAAGGTCCGCGTCGAGGCGCTGCGCGACCGCGGCGTATCGGTCGGGCTCGGCACGGTGCTGGTCGGCGACGATCCCGGCAGCCGCTCCTACGTCAACATGAAGCACCGCGACTGCGCCGAGGTCGGCATCGAGAGCATCCGCCGCGACCTGCCCGCCACCGCCGCCCAGGACGACGTGGAACGCGCCGTCGCCGAGCTGAACGCCGACCCCGCCTGCACCGGCTACATCGTCCAGCTGCCCCTCCCGAAGGGCCTCGACGAGCAGCGCGTGCTGGAGCGCATCGACCCGTCCAAGGACGCCGACGGCCTGCACCCCGTCAATCTCGGCCGGCTCGTCCTGATGCAGCCGGGCCCGCTGCCCTGCACGCCGAAGGGCATCGTCGAGCTGCTGCGCCGGTTCGACGTCCCGATCAAGGGCGCCGAGGTCACCGTCGTCGGCCGCGGCATCACCGTCGGGCGCGCCCTCGGCCTGCTGCTGACCCGCCGCTCCGAGAACGCGACCGTCACCCTCTGCCACACCGCGACCCGCGACCTGGCGGCGCACACCCGGGCGGCCGACATCGTCGTGGCCGCCGCCGGCGTCCCCGGCCTGATCACCGCGGACATGGTCAAGCCCGGCGCCGCCGTCCTCGACGTCGGCGTGTCCCGGGTGGACGGCAAGCTCGCCGGCGACGTCGCCGCCGACGTCCGCGACGTGGCCGGCTGGGTCGCGCCCAACCCCGGCGGCGTCGGCCCGATGACCCGCGCGATGCTCCTCGCCAACGTCGTCGAGGCCGCCGAGCGGGCCGCCTGACCGCACACGTACGGAGACCGCCACCCAGCACCAGGGTGGCGGCCTCCGCCTACGTCTCCCCGAGCCGCGCCGTCACGTACGCGGGACGGGGGTCTGAGCGATCGCCCTCGCAAGTGCGCTGCCGCGGAGGGCGACCGCGGTTCACATCAGCTGGCCCTCCGCCCGGCCGTGCTGTGAGCCGGACGTCCCGGCCCATGTGCTGCGTGGCCCGGCGCCCCGGGCCTGCGCGTCTCGCCCGTGGTCCGCACCCCGGACACCCGGCCGTCCATCGGCGGGCGGCCCTGGGGCACGTGCACCGGCGGCAGCGGCCGGACGAGGCCCATCGCGATGACCTCGTTGGCGAGCCGCGTGCGCCGGTTGGCGCCCTCGGGGATGCGGAACTTCTGGTAGAGACGCAGCAGGTGCTGCTTGACGGCCGCCTCGGTGACGACCAGCTCGCCGGCGATGTCGCGTGCCGTGGCGGGGGCCACGAACGCCTCGTCGGACAGGGCGGGCCGGCACAGCGAGGTCAGCACGTCGACCTCGCGGCGGGTAAGCTCGGGCGCGACGGCGCGCCGCAGTTCGACGTCCGGGTCGACCTCCTCACGGGGGATTCCCCCCAAGCGGCAGCGCGCCGTGCCGAAGCTCACGACGTCGCCATCCTCCAGGACTCGGCGGGCGATCGGCCGCCCGTTGACGCGCGTCCCGTTGCGGGACAGGCCCATGTCCACCACGTAGACGTACGGACCGCGTCGGACGATCTCTGCGTGCAAACGGGACACACTCGGGTCGTCGAGGCGTACGTCGACTCCTCTCCCTCTCCCGACCGTCGTAACGTCGGGGCGCAGCGGCATCACCAGCCCGCTGTCCTCGATCCGCATGAACGGCCCCTCCACGGCAGTCCTCCCAGCTAGTTAGCGACCCCTGTCTGCCGGGTTACCCGGGCGCCGTACTGTCACACCCTCCTACTGACGAGTAGGTCCGATGCCGCAAGGGATTCGGGTCTCCCGGGCCCCTCCGCGGCCCCACCCGTCCCACCCTCATTCCCGGCCCCGGGTGACAAGCCGGACCGTTCCACCGCCCCCCTCGCGCCCGCGATGTCGTCCGGCGGACCGATTGGCTATACCGTGAGGGCCATGAGCACCCAGGTGCACCGGCGCAGGCGCAGGGCGCCGCGCCGCAGAGGCGCCGCGCCGCACTGGCTCGCCCAGCTGCCGTACCTCCTCGTGCTCAGCGGCGTCGGCGCCGGGCTCACGCTGTGCGCCTTCAACTACTTCCGCAAGGGCTCCGGCCTGATGGCCGCCGCGCTGCTCATCGGCGCGCTCGCCCGGCTGCTGCTGCCCGAGTCGCAGCTCGGCCCGCTCGCCGTCCGGAGCCGCTCGGTCGACTGCTGGACGCTCGTGATCCTCGGCGAGATGGTCGCGTTCGTGTCCCTGAGCGTCCCGCCGATGAACAAGACCGGGCTCGTCCTCGCCGGCGCGTTCGGCGTGCTGATCGCGCTGACGGCGCTGGCGCGCGGCGTGCGGCTGCTCATCGCCGGACGCTCCGCCAGGCCGGGCGGCGGCCCGCCGGGCTAGCGCGCCGTCCCCGGGGGAGGCCTGCCCCGCCGGCCACGGGCCGAGGGCAGGTCTAGACCTCATGACCGCCTCGGCTAGCCTAGCCAGTTGAGCCTTACAAGGACTGCTGGCCAGGTGTAGGAAAGGGACAGCAACAGCATGCCCAAGATCAAAGTAGCGGGCCCGGTCGTCGAACTCGACGGCGACGAAATGACGCGGATCATCTGGAAATTCATCAAGGACCAGCTGATCCTGCCTTACCTCGATGTGGACCTGAAGTACTACGACCTGGGAATCGAGCACCGTGACGCCACGGACGACCAGGTCACCGTCGACGCCGCCAACGCCATCAAGCAGTACGGCGTGGGCGTCAAGTGCGCGACCATCACCCCCGACGAGGCGCGCGTCGAGGAGTTCGGCCTGAAGAAGATGTGGCGGTCCCCGAACGGGACGATCCGCAACATCCTGGGCGGCGTGATCTTCCGTGAGCCGATCGTTGCGTCCAACATCCCCCGCCTGGTGCCCGGCTGGACGAAGCCGATCATCATCGGCCGCCACGCCCACGGCGACCAGTACAAGGCCACCGACTTCGTCGTCCCGGGCCCGGGCAAGGTGACGATCACCTACACCCCGCAGGACGGCTCCGAGCCGATGGAGCTGGAGATCGCCGAATTCCCCGGCGGCGGCGTCGCGATGGGCATGTACAACTTCGACGACTCGATCCGCGACTTCGCCCGGACGAGCATGCGGTACGCGCTCAACCGCGAGATGCCGCTGTACATGTCCACGAAGAACACGATCCTCAAGGCCTACGACGGCCGGTTCAAGGACCTCTTCCAGGAGATCTACGAGACCGAGTTCAAGGCCGAGTTCGAGGCCAAGGGCCTCACCTACGAGCACCGCCTCATCGACGACATGGTCGCCGCGGCGCTCAAGTGGGAGGGCGGGTTCGTCTGGGCGGCCAAGAACTACGACGGCGACGTCCAGTCCGACACCCTCGCGCAGGGCTTCGGCTCGCTCGGCCTCATGACGTCGGTCCTCATGACCCCGGACGGCAAGACCGTCGAGGCCGAGGCCGCGCACGGCACGGTGACCCGGCACTACCGGCAGCACCAGCAGGGCAAGCCGACGTCGACCAACCCGATCGCGTCGATCTTCGCCTGGACCCGCGGCCTCGAGCACCGCGGCAAGCTCGACAACAACCCGGAGCTGATCGGCTTCGCCCGCAACCTCGAAGAGGTCTGCGTCAAGACGGTCGAAGGCGGCCAGATGACCAAGGACCTGGCTCTCCTTGTCGGCAAGGACACGCCTTTCCTGACGACGCAGGAATTCCTGGAGGCTCTCGACACCAACCTCCAGAAGAAGATCAACGGATAGTATTCAAGGGATTGCTCCCCGCACATGCGGGGATGGTCCCGGCTTCGCCCCGCTGGTCGGGCGTGACACACCGTGGTCCCCGCGCACGCGGGGTTGAAGGCCGTCTCGGATTCGTTCCGGGGCGGCCTTCCGCGTGTCCGGGGACCGGCGGCATGCCGGGTGGTGAACCTGGCCGGTGGCGGGTAGGGGGCGCGCGATAGCCTGATCCCCGGAACTATCTCGACGGCGAGAGAACCCGCGCGGGCGGACTCTCCGGCGGTCGGGTTCGAAGGATGGCCGCCTGAGCCCCGTCAGGTCACAGCAGGAGAAGAAGGCAATGACGCGCACCCCAGTCACCGTCACCGTTACCGGCGCCGCGGGCCAGATCGGCTACGCGCTGCTGTTCCGCATCGCGTCCGGGCAGCTCCTCGGCGCGGACGTACCCGTCCGCCTGCGGCTGCTGGAGATCCCGCAGGCGGTGAAGGCCGCCGAGGGCACCGCGATGGAACTGGACGACTGCGCGTTCCCGCTGCTGTCCGGCGTCGACATCTTCGACGACGCGACGAAGGCGTTCGAGGGCGCGAACGTGGCGCTGCTCGTCGGCGCCCGCCCGCGCACCAAGGGCATGGAGCGCGGTGACCTGCTGGAGGCCAACGGCGGCATCTTCAAGCCGCAGGGCGAGGCGATCAACGCCGGCGCCGCCGACGACATCAAGGTCCTCGTCGTCGGCAACCCGGCGAACACCAATGCCCTGATCGCGAAGTCGCACGCGCCGGACGTCCCGGCCGACCGGTTCACCGCGATGACGCGCCTCGACCACAACCGCGCGCTCGCGCAGCTCTCGAAGAAGGCGGGCGTCTCGGTCGCCGACCTCCGGAGGCTGACGATCTGGGGCAACCACTCCGCCACCCAGTACCCGGACATCTTCCACGCCGAGATCGCCGGCAAGAACGCCGCCGAGACGGTGAACGACCAGGCCTGGCTGGAGAACGACTTCATCCCGACCGTCGCCAAGCGCGGCGCCGCGATCATCGAGGCGCGCGGCGCGTCGTCGGCGGCGTCGGCCGCGTCCGCCGCGATCGACCACGTGCACACCTGGGTGAACGGCACCGCCGACAACGACTGGACGTCCATGGCGGTCGTGTCGGACGGCTCCTACGGCGTCCCGGAGGGCCTGATCTCGTCCTTCCCGGTCACCACCAAGGACGGCGACTGGGAGATCGTCCAGGGCCTGGAGATCAACGACTTCTCCCGCGCCCGCATCGACGCCTCGGTGAACGAGCTGTCGGAGGAGCGCGACGCGGTCCGCAAGCTCGGCCTCATCTGACCCTTGTGCGGACGAGCCCCGGACCCGCCTCGGGTCCGGGGCTCGCCCATATCCGCTTCGTCACATCTCCTCTTCGAGGAGGGCGCGGAAGGCGCGCGGGGGCCGGCCGGTGACGTGCTGGACGGTGCCGGTGACGCGGTCCTCGGCTCCCTCGGCGATGGCCTGGTCCATGCCGGCGAGCATCGCGGCGAATTCCGGCGACATCTGGCCGGTGAGGCGGTCGCGCATCTCCTCGTAGGACAGGGGGCGGTGGGTCACCGACCGGCCGGAGACCTCGGTGATGCATGTAGCGATGTCGTCGTAGCTCAGCGCCTCCGGCCCGGTGAGAACGAGCTCGGTGTTCGGGGCCTGTTCGTCGGTCAGGGCGTGGACTGCGACGGCTGCGATGTCTCCGGCGTCGATGAAGCCGACCCGGCCGCTTCCGGCGGCGGTCCAGATGGTGCCGTCTTCGCGGATGCTGAGGGCGTGGACGTGCGTGCCGGTGAAGTTCTGCATGAACCAGGAGGGACGCAGCACCGCCCACTGCTCGAACAGGCCGGGCAGGGCCCGATGCACCATTCCCACCGCCGGGCCGCCCTCGGGAATGGCCGAGGAGCTGAGGAGCACCGCGCGGTGGACGCCGGCGGCGCGAGCCTGTTCGAGGAAGGGCAGCATGATCGCCGCCGGATCGACGTCGCCCGGGGGTGGCACGAGGTAGAGGCGGTCGACCCCGTCGAGGGCGGCGGCGTGGGTGGCGGGGCCGTACCAGTCGAAGGGGACCGGCTCCGCGCCGGGGACGGCGGTGGCGTGACGGCCGGCGGCCTTGACGTGGTGACCGCCGGCCGTCAGCCGCGCGGCGGTGCGGCTGCCGGTGGTCCCGGTGGCGCCGATGATCAACGTGGTGCCGGCGGTGGTCATCGGCTGCTCCCGGCGAAGTCGGTGCCGGGTTCTTGCACGACGAGCGGGTTCCGGCAGTCCGGACATGGGCATCCTCCATATCGTAGAATCTGGACCCCAGGTCCACTTTTTACGATATGGACTCGGGGTCCGGTTTGCAAATGGAGGAGCCGCGTGCCCGAGCGCAAGCCCCGCAAGGACGCCGCCCGGAACAGGAAGGCCGTCCTTGAGGCCGCCGACCACCTGTTCGCCCACTGCGAGAGCCCAGAGGACGTCACCATGGCCGACATCGCGACGGCGGCCGGTGTGGGTAAGGGAACGGCCTTCCGTGCCTTCGGCGACCGCGCCGGCCTGCTCCGCGCACTGTACGAGGCACGGCTCGAACCGATCAGGAAGGCCGTCGAAGCCGGCCCGCCACCTCTGGGGCCCACCACCCCTCCGGATCAGCGCGTGGCCGCTCTGCTCGACGCCGTCCTGTGCTTCAAGCTCGACAACCGCCCTCTCGCGCTGGCCTTGGAGGAGAGCGGAAGCAACAGCCCTTACCAGGCAGAGCATTACGAGCGGTGGCACAGCCTGCTCCAGTCCATGCTGGAGCAGATCCCCGGCCTGACCGGCATCGACTTCACGGCCCATGTGCTGCTCGCCGCCACCCGGGCCGACCTCGTCGAACGCCTGGCCGGACTAGAGGGCGTGCCGCGCGAGGAGATGCGGGTGCAACTGGCGGGCTTCGTCGCCAGAGTCATCGACTCACGCCCTCTGCCTGAAGGTGTATGAGATGCGCCGAGATCTACGGCCGGCCGTCGGTCAGGCGGGGGTGGTCCTCGCCACGTAGTAGATGTTCAGCGGGTCCCCCTCGATCGAGTGGACCTGGACGTCGGTGAAGCCCGCCTCCTTGAGCATCCGCCGGGCGGTCTGCTCTCCCCAGACGGTGCCGAGGCCGGCGCCGCCGGTGCTCAGCGAGGTGGTCATGCAGTAGAAGACCGAGAAGCTGTAGATCGCGGGCCCGAAAGGATGGTCCAGGTTCTCCTCCAGGTTGCTGGACGCGGCGATGTCGCCCATCAGGAAGACGCCGCCGTCGCGGAGGGACGCGGCGATGGCGTCGAGGGTCTCCTGCGGCCGGGCCAGGTCGTGGATGACGTCGAAGGCGGTGACCAGGTCGTACCGTCCGGTGATCCGCGTCGCGTCGCCGATCGTGTAGCCGACGTTGTCCAGGGACAGCCGGTCGGCCTCCCTGCGCGCGGCGGCGATGCCCTCCTCCGACTGGTCGAGGCCCTGGAAGCGGCTGTTCGGGAAGGCGCGGGCCAGGACGATGGGCGCGTGCCCCTGGCCGGTGCCCACGTCCAGGACGTCGATGCCCTCGCTCAGCCGCTCGGTCAGGCCCGGGACCATCGGGACGATCGTGTCGACGAGGGCCGCGTCGTACACGCGGGCCGTCTCCTTCGCCTGGAGGGCCTGGAAGCGGGGGTAGGCGGAGTAGGGGACGCCGCCGCCTTCGCGGAACGACGCGACGACCCGCTGCTCGACCTCGCCCATCAGCGCGATGTACGGCATCAGCCCGGCGAGGTTGTCGGGGCCGGCGGCGGTGGTGAGCGAGGCGGCGTGTTCGGGAGGCAGCGTGTACGTCGCGCCGTCCGGCTCGTACTCCAGGATGCCGCCGACGACCATGCCGCCCAGCCATTCGCGCACGTACCGCTCGTCGAGCCGTGCCGCCTTGGCGATGTCGGAGCTCGTGGACGGGGGCAGCGTGCTCATGGTGTCGAACAGGCCGGTCTGGTGGCCGACGCTCACGAGGAGGGCCAGCGCTCCCTTGTTGAGGACGTCGACCATGAGGCCGCTGAACTCCTCCTGTCGCGTGGCGTCCGGTGACACGGCCCCTCCTCGGGATCAGAACGGCATCGTTTCTCCTCTTCGTCCCTATCGCGGCCGGGACGGCGGAGGGGAGCCGGGCGCCGAAGTATTTGCCGGATCTGGGCGAAGCCATCACTCTCCGCCCGTCGAGGTCCGCGGCACCGGATCCGCTCACGGGCGGCGCCCGGGCGAGCGGCGGGGGTGACAAAAGATCTGAAGGCGTCGGAATCGGTCGCTAGGGTGTGTGATCGCTCGGATGGTGATCGGGGGAGGCGTACCGGTGGCGGAACAGGCGTTTCAGGTCGACCTGCGCGGTGTGGTGGATCTGCTGAGCCGCCATCTGTACGCGACCCCGCGGGTGTACCTGCGGGAGCTGCTGCAGAACGCGGTGGACGCGATCACGGCGCGCGGCGAGGGCGGCCGGGTCGAGATCGAGACCGGCGGCGGGACGCTGCGGGTCCACGACGACGGGGTCGGCCTCACCGAGGACGAGGTGCACACGCTGCTCGCGACGATCGGCCGGTCGTCCAAGCGGGACGAGCTGGGGTTCGCGCGGCACGACTTCCTCGGGCAGTTCGGGATCGGGCTGCTGTCCGCCTTCCTCGTCGCGGACGAGATCGAGGTCGTGACCAGGTCCGCGAAGGGCGGCGGCGCCGTCCGCTGGACGGGACGGTCCGAGGGCAGCTACCGGGTCGAGCCCGGCGAGCGGGACGAGCCCGGCACGACGGTCACGCTCCGGGCCCGGCCGGGGGCGGCGGAGCTGCTGAGCCCGCCGGTCGTCGCCGAGCTGGCCCGCACGTACGGATCGCTGCTGCCGGTGGAGCTGACCGTCGACGGGGCGCCGGTCACCGGGGACGGGCCGCCGTGGCGGGCGCAGTACCCCGACCCGGCCGCGCGCCGCCGGGCGCTGGAACGTTACTGCGAGGAGCTTTACGGGTTCGTCCCGTTCGACGTCGTCGACCTCGACGTGCCGGAGGCGGGCCTCACCGGGGTCGCGTTCGTGCTGCCGGAGCCGGTCTCGCCGACCGCCCGGTCCGCGCACCGCGTCTACCTGAAGCGGATGCTGCTGGCCGAGGGCGTCGAGGGGCTGCTGCCCGAGTGGGCGTTCTTCGCTCGGTGCGTCGTGGACGCGGGCGAGCTGCGCCCGACCGCCAGCCGCGAGGCGCTGTACGAGGACGAGCTGCTCGACGCGACCAGGCACGGGCTCGGCGACGTCCTGCGGCAGTGGCTGGTGGCGCTGGCCGAGACCGATCCGGCGAGGCTGCGCGCCTTCCTGCGGCTCCACCAGCTCGGGGTGAAGGCGATGGCCCTGCACGACGACGACATGCTGCGCATCGTGGACCGCTGGCTGGAGTACGAGACGTCCGCCGGGCCGATGACGCTGCACGAGTTCCGCCGCCGGCACCCGGACGGCCGGTTCACCGCGAGCGTGGACGAGTTCCGGCGGCTGTCGGCGGTGGCGGGCGCGCAGGGCGTCGGCCTCGTCAACGGCGGCTACGTGCACGACACCGAGATCATCGAGCGGCTGCCCGAGGTGGACCCCGACATCCGGCTCGCCCGGCTGGACGCGGCGGAGCTGACCACCACGTTCGGCGTCCTCGACCCGGCGGCCGAGCTGGCGCTGCGCCCGTTCCTGGCGGCGGCGCAGCGGGCCGTGGAGCGGCTCGGGTGCGAGGTGGTCGTCCGCGACTTCGATCCCGCGTCGTTGCCCGCGCTGTACCTCACGAGCCGCGACGCGCAGTTCCGCGAGGAGCTGACGCGGGCGCAGGAGGAGGCCGGCGAGCTGTGGGCGGACGTGCTCGGCGCCGTCGGCGCCACGGCCGGCGCCGACCGCCCGCAGCTGGTGCTGAACCACCGCAACCCGCTGGCCCGTCGCATCACGGCGCTGGGGGATGGCGGGCCGGTCGAGCCGGCCGTCCAGGCCCTGTACGGGCAGGCGCTGCTGCTCGGCCACCATCCGCTGCGGCCCGCCGACACGGCGGTGCTGAACCGTTCCTTCATCGGCCTGCTGGAGTGGGCCGTCCACTCCCCGGAGGCTCCCGAATGACCGCTGAGGACGTCTACGCGCTGATGACGCGATCGCAGGAGCTGCCCTACGGGGAGGCCAGGACCGTCCTGGTGGAGGACGCGCTGCGCCGCGCCGAGGCGGCCGGCGACGAGGTGCTGGCGTACCGGGTGCGGGTCCGGCTGACCGACGCCTACCAGTTCGGCGGCGAGCCGGCGAAGGCGTTCGCGACGTTCAGCCGGTCGCTGGCCGAGCACGACCGCGACCCCGGCCGGTTCGACGAGGAGCACTTCCTGCTGTGGCAGATGAAGGGCATGGTGGGCGCCCTCACGCTGTTCCCGGAGATCCCGCTCGACCGGACGTACGCGGTGCTGGACGACATGGAGCGCCGCTACCTCGCCGGCGGCCACAGCCCGCAGGCGGTCTACCGGCGCCGCCACCTCGTGGCCCGCCACATCGGCGACGGGACGGCCGACGACTGGTACGCGAAGTGGCGCGCGGCCCGGCGGGACGAGCTGTCGGACTGCGAGGGCTGCGACCCGACCGGCATGGTCAACCACCTCGTCGAGACCGGCCGCCACGAGGAGGCGGCCGAGATCGCCGCGCCCGTGCTGGCCGCCCGGCTGACCTGCAACGAGCAGCCGCAGTCGATCCGGACCGCGATGATGCCGGTGTTCCTGCGGACGGGCCGTCCCGAGCAGGCCGCCGACGCGCACCGCCGCGCCTACCGGGTGCACCGGTCGCGGCTCGCCGACCTGTCCGACATCGCCGACCACCTGGAGTTCTGCGCGGTGACGGGCAACGAGGCGCGCGGGCTGGAGATCGTCCAGCGGCATCTCGGGTGGCTGGACCGGGCGCCGAGCGCGCACGCGGAGATGCGGTTCGCCGCCGCGGCGGCGCTGGTCCTGGACCGGGTCGCCGCCGCCGGACACGGCGCGGCGACCGTCCGCCGCCCCGCCGCCGACGGCCGCCCGGCCGCCGACGTGCCGCTCCCGGACCTCCGCGAGGAGCTGCGGACCCGCGCCACGGATCTCGCGGACCGGTTCGACGCCCGCAACGGGACGTCCCGCCAGGGCGACCTGGTGCGCGCGACGCTGGCGGCCGAGCCGTTCGCCGACTTCGTCCCGCTGGCCGCGCACCACCGGCGTGCCGCGCCCGCCCCGGCCCCGGCGCCCCGGCCCGTCCCGCAGGAGGACTTCACGGGCGTGGACGACCTGGACGCCCTCCTCGACATCGCGGACGAGCGCCGCACACGCCAGGACATCGCACGCACCCTGGCCGCGTGGCGGCGTTTCGACGCCCTCGCGGAGACGACGGAGCCGACGCCGCTCCAGAAGGCCCGCCGCCTGGACGCGCAAGGCGTCGAGCACGCCGTCGAGGGCGACCACGAGGAGGCCGTCGCGTGCTGGCACGAGGCCGCCCGCCGGTTCGCCGAGCTGGGCGACGAGACCCGCCGGCACCGCGTGCTCAGCCGCCTCGGCGGGATGCGCGTGCAGACGGGCGACAAGGACGGCCTCCAGGACGTGGCCGCGGCCGCCGAGTACTTCGCGCACCACCCGGACGACGACGGCGCGGCCACGGGCTCGCTCATCCGGCTGGCCACCGCGCACGTCGACCTCGGGAACCCGGAGGACGCCGTCGCCGCCCTCGACCGGATCGCCGAGGACGACGCGCCGGATCGGGCCGGTCTCCTGTGGGGGGACGACCCCCCACGCCCCCCGGAAGAGCCGGCCGGCCCGGCTCCCTCCGCTCCGCTGGAGCTCCGCTCCGGGAACCGGGCCGGCGAGGCGTGGTTCGTCCGCGGGCAGGCGCTGCTCAAGCTCGGCGACGCCGACGGTGCCGCCGAAGCGCTGCGCCGCTCCGCCGGCGCCGCGCGGACCTCCGCGGACCCCGAGGAGGTGGCCGCGCCCGCGCTGCTGCTCGCCCGGATCCTGGCCGCGCGGGAGAGCGGCCCGGACGAGGAGACCTTCGCCCTGCTGGACGAGGCGATCGCCGCGCTGCCGGGCTCCGCGCCGATGCGCGCGGCGGCGCACTGCGACCGCGGCCTGGCGCTGCTGGCCGCCGACCGCGCGGCCGACGCCGTCCCCGACCTCGTGGAGGCCATCGCCGCCTGGACGGCCGGGGGTTCGCACGAGCAGGCCGTCCATCTCCGCGTGGACCTCGCCGCCGCCTACCTGGCCGCGGACCGCCACCTGGAGGCCGCCGAGGCCGCCGAGGAGGCGCTGCCCGGCCTCGACGGTGACGTCGTGCGGCGCTGCCGCCTGATCCTGGCGCACGCCCAGAAACGCCTCGGCGAGGAGGACGCCGCCACGACGTTCCAGGCCCTCGCCGAGGAGGCCGCGCAGGAGGGCCGCCACGACGCCGTCGCGCACTTCCTCGACGAGGCCGCCGACGTCCTGAGCGACCTCGACAAGGACGCCCTGGCCGCCGAGCGGTTCGCCGAGGCCGCCGAGGCGTTCGAGAAGGCCGGCGACCCGTACGGCGTGGTCCACGCCCGCCGCCGCGCGGCGATGTCCCGGCTGTGGAGCGGTGAAGGCGAGAAGGCCGTCACCATCATGGAGACGGCCCGCGCGGCCCTGGCGGGCCTGCCCCCCGACAACGAGCCGGCCCGGATCTGGGAGACCGCCCTGGTCTCCTACGACCAGGCCCGTGTCCTGGCCCGGACGGGCGCCCTCGCGGAGGCCGCGTCCCACGCCTCCGCGGCCGTGGACGGCTTCACCGCCCTCGGCGAGACCGGGCCCGCCGAGGAGGCGACCCGCCTCCACGACGACATCACCTCGGCCCTGAACACCTGACCGGCCGGAGCGGTCAGTGGAGGCGGCGGGCGCCCGCCGAGGGGGTGGCCTCCAGGAACGCGGGGAGCGTCCAGGAACGCTTCTCGTAGGCCGCGGTGATCGCGTCCCGCACCGCGGCGGCGCGGGACGCGGGGGCCAGCACGATGATCGAGCCGCCGAAGCCGCCGCCCACCATGCGGCCGCCGCGGGCGCCGGCGCGCAGCGCGGCGTCGACGGCCGTGTCGGCCTCGGGCCAGGAGATCTCGAACTGGTCGCGCAGGGAGAGGTGCGAGGCGTTGAGCATCGCGCCGAGCTCGGGGAGGGCGCCCGCGTGCAGCAGGCCGACGGTGGCCTCGACGCGGTGGTTCTCGGTGACGACGTGCTGGACGCGGCGCCGCAGGACGGGGTCGGGCAGCGTCCCGAGGGCGGTGGCCAGGTCCTTGACGTCACGGAGGGCGTCCACGCCGAGAAGCGACGCGGCCTCCTCGCATTCGGTGCGGCGGCGGCCGTAGTCTCCTTCGGAGAGGGCGTGCGAGGCGCGCGTGTCGACCACCAGCAGGGCCATGTCCGATGCGGCCGGGTCGAACGGGACCTGCGACGACAGCTCGCTGCGGCAGTCCAGCATCAGCGCGTGGCCGGCGGTGCACAGCAGGGACGCCGACTGGTCCATCAGCCCGCACGGCACGCCGACCTGCTCGTTCTCGGCGCGCTGCGCGAGCCGGGCCAGGGCCGGGCGGTCGATCCGCACGCCGTGCAGGTCGCACAGCGCGAGCGCCGTCGCGCACTCCAGGGCGGCGGACGAGGACAGCCCCGCGCCCTGCGGCAGGTCGGAGTCGATCAGCAGGGACGCGCCGCCGGTGCCGTGCTCGCGCAGCACGCGGGCGACGCCGACCGGGTAGGCCGCCCAGGCCCGCTCGGGCGGCCAGTTCTCGGAGACGACCGGCCCGCCCGCCACCGGAGCGGTGACGGCGGTGGCGGCCTGCCGCGACCGGACCTCGACCATGCCGTCGTCGCGCCGCGCCGCGGCCACCGAGACGCCCAGGGACATGGCGAACGGCAGCACGAAACCGTCGTTGTAGTCGGTGTGCTCACCGATCAGGTTGACCCGGCCGGGCGCGTGCCAGACGCCCTCGGGGGCGCGCCCGAACGCCTCGCGGAACGCCTCGATCATCGCGAGCGCAGGAAGGTCCACGCGTCATCGATCATGGTGCGCAGGTCGCGTTCGGGCTTCCAGCCGAGCTCGGCCTGGATCTTCTCCGACGAGGCGACCAGCACGGCCGGGTCCCCGGCGCGGCGCGGCGCCACCTCGGCCGGGATCTCGCGGCCGGTGACCTCGCGGCAGGCCTCGACGACCTCCCGGACGGAGTTGCCGGTGCCGCTGCCCAGGTTGAAGACCTGGTGCGTGCCCGGCGCGCACGCGTCCAGCGCGAGCAGGTGCGCGCGGCCGAGGTCGGTGACGTGGATGTAGTCGCGGATGCAGGTGCCGTCCGGCGTCGGGTAGTCGTCGCCGAACATCCGCACCGTGTCGCCCTCGCCCTGCGCGATCTTCAGCACGTTCGGGATCAGGTGGGTCTCGACCGTGTGCCGCTCGCCGTGCCGCCCGTGGGCGCCCGCGACGTTGAAGTACCGCAGCGACACCCCGCCGATGCCGTGCAGCCGCGCGTACTCGGCCAGCGCCGTGTCGATCGCCAGCTTGGACGCGCCGTAGGGGTTGGTGGGGCGGGTCGGGTCCGTCTCCAGGATCGGCGTCGACTCCGGCTCGCCGTAGGTCGCGGCCGTCGAGGAGAACACGATCCGGGGGACGCCCGCGGCGCGCATCGCCTCCAGCAGGGCCAGCGACTCGCCGAGGTTCTTGTCCCAGTACAGGCCGGGCTTCTCGACGGACTCGCCGACGAGCGACTTGGCGGCGAAGTGCAGCACCGCCTCGAACCCGGCGCCGCCGAGGACGTCCGCCGCGGTGTCGCGCAGCGTGCCGCGGACGAGCCGGGCGCCGTCCGGCACCGCGTCCTCGTGGCCGGTGGACAGGTCGTCCAGCACGACGACCTCGTGTCCCGCCTCCAGGAGCAGGGCGGAGACGACGCTGCCGACGTAGCCGGCGCCTCCGGTGACGAGCAGCTTCACTGACGGACCTCCTTGAGGAGACTCTCGGACGGCGGGGTGCGTCCAGGCTATCCGGAACGCCGAACGGGGAAGGCTGAACCCATGGACCGGACGCCGCCCCGGCCGCCCGCGAGGCCCGCGCGCACCCTGGCGCGGCCCCTGGTGTGGCTGCTGTCGAGTTCGACCGATCTCGTCGTGCGGCTGTCGGGCGGTGACCCGCACGCGCTGCGGGAGGAGCTCACGGCGGAGCGGATGCGCGCCCTCGTGGCGGAGAACACCCAGCTCACCGCGGACGAGCGGGCGCTGATCGGGGAGGTGTTCGCGGCGGGGGAGCGGCCGCTGCGGGAGGTCCTCGTGCCGCGCACCGAGGTGGTGTTCCTGGACGCGGCGCTGCCGCTGACGGCCGCCGCGCGCGCCGCGTCGGGCAGCCCGCACTCCCGGTTCCCCGTCTGCCGCGACTCCCACGACGAGGTGATCGGCTTCGTGCACATCCGCGACCTGCTGGCCCCCGACGCGCCGGACGGGGACCCGCCGGACGGGGACGCGCCGGTGGGCGACCTGGTGCGGCCGGTGAAGTTCCTGCCGTCCTCCAAGCGGGTGCTGCCGGCCCTGACCGAGATGCGCCGCGAGGGCTGCCACCTGGCGATCGTCATGGACGAGTACGGCGGCGTCGCCGGGATCGTCACGCTGGAGGACCTGCTGGAGGAGCTGATCGGCGACATCCGCGACGAATATGATGTGCAGGACGCGCAGGCGCGCCGCCTGCACGGCGGGGTGGTCGAGGTCGACGGCCTGCTCAACCTGGACGACTTCGCCGCCGAGACCGGCATCCGGCTGCCGGCCGGGCCGTACGAGACGGTCGCCGGGCACATCATGGCGGTGCTGCGCCGGGTGCCCGCCGAGGGCGACTCGGTGGAGGCCGGGGGCCGCCGTCTCGCGGTGGCCCGGATGGACGGCCGGCGGGTGGCCCGCGTGCGCGTCATGCCGCGCGTGGCGCCGAAGGCCGCGGTCACCGGAGGGGCCACCGGCGGCGGAACCGCAAGCGACACCTGAGAGAATCGGTCCGTGCACATGCCCGAAGCGTCCCGCCCCGAAGCGTCCGCCGGAACGGCCGCGGCCAAGCCGCGCGTGCTGTCCGGCATCCAGCCCACCGCCGACTCGTTCCACCTCGGCAACTATCTGGGCGCGCTGCGGCAGTGGGTCTCGATGCAGGACACGCACGACGCGTTCTACTGCGTGGTCGACCTGCACGCCATCACCGTCGAGCACGACCCCGCGCTGCTGCGCCGCCGGACGAAGGTCGCCGTCGCGCAGCTCCTCGCGATGGGCCTCGACCCCGAGCGCGCCACCGTGTTCGTGCAGAGCCACGTCCCCGAGCACGCGGAGCTGGCGTGGGTGCTCAGCTGCCTCACCGGGTTCGGCGAGGCGGGCCGGATGACGCAGTTCAAGGACAAGTCGTCCAGGCAGGGCACCGGCGGGACGAGCGTCGGCCTGTTCACCTACCCGATCCTGCAGGCCGCCGACATCCTGCTGTACTCGCCCGACCCCACCCGGGGGAAGCGGGCGCTGCGCGTCCCGGTCGGCGAGGACCAGCGGCAGCACCTGGAGCTGACCCGCACGCTCGCGCAGCGGTTCAACCACCGGTTCGGCGACACCTTCGTGCCGCCGGAGGCGCACATCCCCGAGGGCGCCGCGAAGATCACCGACCTGCAGGAGCCGGACGCGAAGATGAGCAAGTCCGCGTCCTCCCCGCAGGGGATCATCGACGTGCTGGAGGAGCCCGGCCCGATGCGCAAGAAGATCATGCGCGCGGTCACCGACACCGGCACCGAGATCGTCTACGACGAGGAGAAGAAGGCCGGCGTCACCAACCTGCTGCGGATCTTCTCCGCGCTGGAGGGTACGCCCATCCCCGACCTGGAGCGCCGGTACGAGGGCTCCGGGTACGGGCGGTTCAAGAAGGACCTCGCACAGGTCGTCCTCGACACGTTCACGCCGATCAGGGAGCGCACGCTGAAACTGCTGGACGACGAGGAGCAGCTGGACCGGCTCCTCGCCCAGGGCGCCCGGCGCGCCTCCGACGTCGCCGCCGGGACGATGGAGACCGTGCGCGAACGGGTGGGATTCGTGGGACGTGGTCGCTGACCGTCCCCCGCGCGACGCCGCCGCGGAGGGCCCCGCCGGGGCGCCCTCCGCGACGGGCGGCGCGGTCGCGGGCGCCGGCGAGGGGACGCGCACGATCGGCGTCGCCATCCCCATCCCCGACCCGCACGGCTCCTTCCTGCAGGCCAGGCGCGCCTCGTTCGGCGATCCGCTCGCCCACGCGATCCCGACGCACATCACGCTGCTGCCGCCGACCGTCGTGCGCGAGGCCGACCTGGACGCCATCGAGGAGCATCTGCGCGGCGTCGCGCGCACCGAGACCCCGTTCCCGATCAGGTTGCGCGGCAGCGGAACGTTCCGGCCGGTGTCGCCGGTGGTGTTCGTGGCGCTCGCCGAGGGGATCGGCGGCTGCGAGCGCGTCCAGACGAAGGTTCTGTCGGGCCCGCTCGCCCGGCCGCTGCCGTTCCCGTACCACCCGCACGTCACCATCGCCCACCACCTGCCCGACGACGTCATGGACCGGGCGTTCAAGCAGCTCGCCGGGTACAGCGCCGACTTCGAGGCGTGGGGGTTCTCCCTCTACGAGCACGGGCCGGACGGCGTGTGGCGTCCGGAGTGCGACTTCATCTTCGGGAACGGCGTCATCCGGTCGCCCAGGCGCTGACGGACGCCTCCCCAGCGCCGCGCGGACGGCGCGCGGCCGGCACGCCGAAAAACGCTGTGTTCAACGGATGATTACGGTCTGCCGCATCGACGGGGCTCCCCCGGGTACGTTGCGTGCATGCGGCAGGTGATCGGCAAGGTCCAGCGGCAGAGCGAGTCTCTGTTCGGCAAGGGAAAGGACCTGCTGCGCAAGACGCGGGAGCGCCGCCCGTGGTTCGACCACCAGGTCCGCGCGCTGGAGCGGTACCAGGACCGCCGCGGCGACCGGCTCGCCGCCGCCCTCACGTGCTACGCGTTCCTGTCGTTCTTCCCGCTGCTGGCGCTGGCCTACGCGCTGCTCGGCTACCTCGTCGGGGTCAGCGACGAGGCCCGCGACTACTTCGTCCAAGCGATCAGCTCGCAGCTGCCGGGGCTCGCCGACCAGCTGGACGTCGAGCAGATCGCCCGGTCCAAGACCACCGTCGGGGTCGTCGGCCTGATAGCGCTGCTGATCACCGGGCAGGGGTGGGTGCAGGTGCTGCGCGAGTCCCTGCGCGACATCTGGGGCAACGAGCCGGGCGGCGGCGGCAACTTCTTCCTCAAACGGCTGTGGGACCTCGGCGTGCTGGGCTTCCTCGGCCTGATCCTCGTCTGCGGCATGGCGGTCACGACCGTCACGACGTCCGCCACCCACACCGTCCTCGACTGGTGGGGGCTGCAGGACGTCCCCGGCGCCGGCACCGGGCTGCGGCTGCTGTCGCTGACCTGCGCGATCTTCTTCGACACCGTGGTCTTCCTGGTGCTGTTCACCCGGCTCTCGGGGACGCGGGCGCCGTGGCGGCGGATCATCCGCGGCGCGGTGTTCGGCGCGGTCGGCTTCGAGGTCCTCAAGCAGATCGCGGCGCTGCTGCTCGGCCGGACGACCGGGAACCCCGTCTACGGCACGTTCGCCGTGCTGGTCGGGCTGATGGTGTGGATCAACGTGGCGTCCCGGTTCGCGCTGTTCGTCGCCGCCTGGACGGCGACCCGCCGCGTCGTCCTCACCGCCGACGCCGCCGACCCGGAGAACCGGACCGACCGCGCCGAGGCCGAGGCGCTTCAGGAGCAGAAGGCGTCTCAGGACCAGAAGGCCTCTCAGGACCAGAAGGCCTCTCAGGACCAGAAGGCGTCGTCGGCGTACTGATCCTCCGCCAGCGTCCGGATCTCGGTGATCTTCCCGTCCCGGATGCGGAACAGGTCGACCGCGCGGCCGTCCAGCACCCGTCCCGGCCGTTCGGCGTAGGTCTGCACGAGGGCCGCGCCGTACTCGTCATCGGCCATCACCGAGTAGGGCTCGGCACGGAACGTCCCGCCGGACAGCTCGAACAGCCGGACGTAGAAGCCGAGGACCTCCTCGGGCGTCCGGTACTCCCCGCAGATCGGCCCGCGCCCCGGGACGCGGTGGACGACGTCGTCGGCGAGCAGCCCGCGGATGAGCTCCATGTCGCCCTTGGCGAAGGCCGTGTAGCCGTCCTTCAGTAGCGTCACGTTCGGATGCTCAAGGGCGGACACGCCGGGCGCGGTGACGTACAAGTCGGACATGGCGCCGTTTCCTCCCGCGGCACCGGTCCGCCGTCTCGCGGCAGCGGCGAGGTCACCGGCGCCACCGCGAGCGTAAGCCCGCCGGGCCCGCCCCGACCATACCCGGGGCGGGCGGTGAGGGAAGCTTTACCGGCCGGTTCCCTGGCGGGCCGCCTCCAGCCGGCGCCGCCGCCGCAGCACCACGAACAGCGCGGTGATCGCGAGCAGGGCGCCGACCGCGCCGCCGCCGACGAGCAGCCACCGGCGGGACGAGTCGTCCGAGGCGAGCGGGGCGTCCGGCAGGACGCCGGAGTCCCGCTCGCCGGTCTTCTCGGCCTGCTCCGGCGGCACCAGCGTGCCCACCGGCTGGACCTTGCCGCGGGCGGCGAAGCCCCAGTCGAGGAGCTTGGCGGCGTACGCCGACGGCGGCCGGTCCGCCCGCATCAGCGAGATCACGATCGTGTGGCCGCCGCGCCGCGCCTCCGCGACGAAGGTCTGCTGCGCGGCGATCGTGTAGCCGTTCTTGCCGCCGAGCATTCCCTGGTAGGCGTTCCGCTCGCCCGGCAGCATGCGGTTGTGCGTGTGGATCGGGTACCCGCCGACCTTCTTGCCCTTCTTGCGCTCCTTCTTGGTCGGCGGCGCGGGGAACTTGTGGTCGATGGCCTGCATGTAGGCGCGGTACTGCGGGTTCTTCATCCCCTCGCGCAGGATGAGCGCGAGGTCGTAGGCGGAGGTGTGCTGCGTCCGGACGCTGAGCCCGAGGTCCTTGTCCAGCCCGTTCGGCGACCCGGCGAGGGTGTCGTGGGCGTTGATCCGCTTGGCCTCGGCGTTCATGGCGGCGAGGGTCTGCTTCATCCCGCCGGCCGCCTCGGCCAGCGACACCGCCGCGTCGTTGGCCGACATCATCAGCAGCGCGTGGAACAGGTCGGAGACCTTGTAGCGCATCTTGGGCGTGAGCCCGACCTTGGTGCCCTCGACGTCGCACGCCTTCTGCGACGGCCGGACGAGCCGGTTCGGGTCCAGCCTGGGGACGAGCGCGAGCGCGGTGAGCGTCTTCAGCGTGCTCGCCGGCAGGTACTGCCCGTGCGGGTCCTTGGCGGCCAGGACCTGGCCGGTGTCGGCGTCCGCGATCAGGTACGAGGCCGCCTTGATCCGCGGCGGCGCGGGCACGCCCGGGGCCTTCCCGGCGACGATGCCGCGGGTGGCGAGCTGCGGCCCGCCGACCGGCTCGGGCGCGGTGGCCCGCGCGTGCGGTGCCGCCGCGGCGGGCGCGGCGGCGAAGGCCGGTGCGGCCGCGAGCGAGGCGGCGGCGATCGGTACCGTGAACACCGTCAGGGCGCGGCGGACGCCGGCCGGCCCTCGTCGCTGTGGTCGCAAGCTCCCGACGCTCCTCACTCCCACGGAAGCTCCATCGCTCCCGGCGCGCATGCGCCCAACGCCCATGACTCCCCCGAAGACTAGGCGACGTATCCGGCGAAGGGGTACCCGGACGTGAAGACGGCAAGCACGGGACAGAACGCGACCCAGGGTGCACAGGTGATCTCACGGTACGTAAGGGGCGCCCGCTCTTGGTCACGGCGAGTCATGGAAGGTATTTTGGGACGGGCTGACTAGTTCGATCTAGTGGTGCCATCGGCAAGATCGATGACCGAAAAGTAGGACCCCCACCCGCCCGCCGACCGTCCGCATGAGTCAATTGATCCGCAAAGGGCATGGACACCCGGCAGGGTGGCGGGCACGGACGCCATCATGGAGTGAACACGTGACCTGGACCGGCGTTTGTCCAGGCTTAGGGACCCGCTGGCTGAATAGCGCCACGTGCCACGCAACGACCTGCAAGGATTGTGGACGGAGGTTGGCCGTGGCCATTGACTTCACCGCATCGAACGGCGCGACGCTCGGCGTCGAGTGGGAGATCCAGCTCGTCGATGCGGAGACCAGGCACCTGCGGCAGGACGCACGCGAGGTGCTCGCCGCCCTGCCCGCGCTCAGCGAGGACGGCGACAACCCGCGCGTCCGCCACGAGCTGATGGAGTCGACGGTCGAGGTCGTGACCGGCATTTGCGACACCGTGGGCGCGGCCAAGGCCGACCTCTCCGGGACGCTGTCCACCCTCCGCGGCGCCGCCGCCGAGCGCGGTCTCGCGCTCGCCTGCACCGGCACCCACCCGATCAGCGACTGGCGGGACGCGGTGATGGCGCCGATGCGGCGCTACGCCCAGCTGATCGAGGAGATGCAGTGGCTGGCGCGGCGCATCCAGACGTTCGGCGTTCACGTCCACGTCGGCGTCTCCGACGGCGCCAAGGCGATCCCGATCGTCAACGCGCTCTCGTCCTACCTTCCGCACTTCCTCGCGCTCACCGCGTCCAGCCCGTTCTGGACCGGCAGCGACACCGGCCTCGCGTCCTGCCGGGCGGTGGTCTTCGGCCAGCTCCCGACGGCCGGGCCGCCCCACCTGCTAGACGACTGGGCGGCCTTCGAGGATTACATGGACACGCTGATGCGTTCGGGAACCATACGGAGCATCAAAGAGGTCTGGTGGGACATCCGCCCGCATCCCGACTTCGGCACGGTCGAGATCAGGATGTTCGACGGGATTCCCACCCTGCGAGAGGTGGGCATGGCGGCCGCGCTGTGCCAGAGTCTCGTCACGCTCTTCGAGCAGCAGCTCGACCGCGGCTACACCCTCCCGCGGCCGGCGGCCTGGGTGGTGCGCGACAACAAGTGGCGCGCCACCAGGTACGGGCTCGACGCCATCGTGATCACCGATGACGCCGGGAACACCGCGCCGCTCCGCGACGACCTGTACGAGCTGATCAGGGAGCTCGAACCGGTGGCCGACCGGCTCGGCTGCGCCGAGGAGCTGAAGGTCGCCGGGGAGGTACTGGAGCACGGCGCCCCGTACGAGCGGCAGCGCGCGATCCGCGCCGAGGGCGGGACGCTGGAGAACATCGTCGACGCGGCGATCACCGAGCTCGCGGAGGACAGGTTCGTCACACTGGGGGAGGTCGTACATGCCGGAGCCTGATGAGGAGCCGGAACGCACGGCCGACCCCGCGAACGCCGGTCCCGCGGACGCGGGCCCCGGCAACGCCGGTCCCGCCGGCCGCGGTCCGGCGGACAACGAGAAGGTTTCCGAGAACACGCGGATCACCGGGCGGACGCCGTTCGGCTCCGCCGTCGCGCAGGGGGCGCACATGACCCAACCGGGACCCGGGGTGATGCCCGGCCTTGAACCACCCACCGCCCCGGGGCCCGCGGGCCCCGAGGGCCGCGACCTGCCCGGCGAGGCCGGATCGCGGGCCGCAGTGACACCGGGCGCCCCGCCCCGGGACGCTCTCCCGCAGAACGCCCTCCCGCAGAGCACGGCGCCGCAGGGCGCGGTGTCGGAGGGCGCCGAGGAGGAGCAGGGCCGGCCCGCCGCCGCGGGCGTTCCGCGCATCCCCTCCGTGCTGGGCGGCGCCGTGCTGCAGCCGCAGCTCGACGCGTTCCTCGCCGAGCACGAGGACGAGCTGATCGCGTTCCGCCGCGACCTGCACATGCACCCCGAGCTGGGCTACGCCGAGCACCGCACGACCAAGAAGCTCGCCGACCGCCTCCGCGCGGCCGGCCTGGAGCCGGTGATCCTGCCGAAGGGCACCGGCCTGTTCTGCGACATCGGCCCCGCCGAGGGCACGACCGTGGCGCTGCGGGCCGACATCGACGCGCTCCCGCTGCAGGACGAGAAGGAGGGCGTGGAGTACCGGTCCACGGTCCCGGGCGTCGCGCACGCGTGCGGCCACGACGTCCACACCGCGATGGTGCTGGGCGCGGGCCTGTTCCTGGCGCAGCAGGCCGAGGCCGGGCTGCTGCCGGGCCGGGTCCGGCTGCTGTTCCAGCCCGCCGAGGAGACCCCGGGCGGCGCGCTGGACGTGATGGCCGCCGGCGGCATCGCGGGCGTCGACCGCGCGTTCGCGCTGCACTGCGACCCCCGCATCGAGGTCGGCCAGCTCGGGCTGCGCACCGGCCCGATCACCGCGGCCTGCGACAAGGTGTACGTGAAGGTCACCGGCCCCGGCGGGCACACCGCCCGGCCGCACCTGACCGCCGACCTCGTCTACGCCCTCGCCAAGATCGTCACCGAGCTGCCGTCCGCGCTGTCCCGGCGCGTCGACCCCCGCTCCAGCCTGTCGCTGGTGTGGGGGCGGGTCTCGGCCGGGTCCGTCGCCAACGCCATCCCGGACGACGGGATCGCCGAGGGCACCGTGCGCTGCCTGGACGACGAGGCGTGGCACCGGGCGCCGGAGATGATGAAGGCGCTGCTGCAGTCGGTCGCCGCCGCCTACGACGTCGAGGCGTCGCTGGAGTACGTCCGGGGCGTCCCGCCGACCGTGAACGAGGCGGCCAGCGTGCAGATGTTCCGGGACGCCGCCGCGCAGGTGATGGACGAGGACGGCGTCGTCCCGACCCCGCAGAGCCTCGGCGGCGAGGACTTCGGCTGGTACCTGGAGTCGATCCCCGGGGCGCTGGCCCGGCTCGGCGTCCGCACCCCCGGTTCCCCCGGCGAGTACGACCTGCACCGCGGCGACTTCGACGTGGACGAGCGATGCGTCGCTGTGGGCGTCCGGGTGCTGAGCGCCACCGCGCTGACCGCGCTGTGGGAGGGCGGCCGTCCCGGCGACGCCGAGCCGATCGAGGGCGCCGCGCTCGCCTGACCCCCCGTCCCCGCGCCTCCTGCCTGGTCCCGGCTTGATCACACCCCATCGATCACCGGGAGTAGCGGCCCGGTGCGGCTCCCCGCCCCCTCGGTTACCCTCTGGTCTGGCGGTCCGGCACCCCGGACCGCGTGCCCGATCGGCGCGCTGACCTGTGGCGATATGCGTACGCATTGGTAACGGACCTGTTGCGAATCCGTGCAGGCGGGAAGTTTGCCCGCATTCGCGAGGTAGCGTCCGATCGATTTCGGTGACCGGACCGGTCGCCGGACCGTGGGTGGGGAACGGAAGGAGCGCTACCTTGCGCCGTGGACTGAAGATAACGCTCGTCACCGTGACGGGTGCGGCGCTGACGTTCAGCGCATCCGCGTGCGGAGGCAAGAAGGCGGACACCGGTGGTGGCGGCGAGGGCGACAAGAAGACCCTCAAGATCGGCCTGGCCTTCGACATCGGCGGCCGCGGTGACCAGTCCTTCAACGACTCGGCCGCCGCGGGCCTCGACAAGGCCAAGAAGGACCTGAACGTCCAGACCGAGGAGATCTCGGCCAAGCCCGACGAGCCGGACTCCGACAAGGAGTCCCGCCTGCGGCTGCTGGCGAACAAGGGCTACAACGTGGTGATCGGCGTCGGCTTCGCCTACACCGCCTCGATCAACAAGGTCGCCAAGGACTTCCCGGACACCAAGTTCCTGGTCGTGGACGCCGACCAGTGCAAGGTCGAGGGCGCGAACGTCAGCGGCGCCTGCTTCTCCGAGGAGCAGGGGTCCTACCTCGTCGGCGCCGCCGCGGCGCTGAAGTCCAAGACCGGCACGATCGGGTTCATCGGCGGCGTCAACGTGCCGCTGATCAACAAGTTCTTCGCCGGGTACCAGGCCGGCGCGAAGAAGGCCAAGCCGGGGATCAAGGTGCTGCCGGCCAAGTACCTGACCCAGCCGCCGAACTTCAACGGCTTCAAGGACGCCGGCCTCGGCAACGAGGCCGCCAAGGGCCAGCTCGACCAGAACGCCGACGTGATCTACCACGCGGCGGGCGGCGCGGGCATCGGCGTCATCAAGACCGTCGGCGCGAAGAAGAAGTGGGCGATCGGGGTCGACTCCGACCAGTACAACCAGCCCGCGGTCGCCGGCGTGAAGGACTACATCCTCACGTCCATGGAGAAGCACGTGGACGTCGCGGTGTTCGACTTCGTCGAGAGCGTCGCCAACGGGTCCTTCAAGGGCGGCACCAAGCAGTACAACCTGAGCAACGACGGCATCGGCTACGCCACGTCCGGCGGCCACGTGGACGACATCAAGGCCAAGCTGGACGAGTTGAAGGCCGACATCGTCAGCGGCAAGATCACGGTCCCGACCAAGGCCTGACACCGCGGCCGGGGCGCGGGTCCTCCCGCGCGGTGACGTGACGGGCCGGTTTCGCCCGGCCGTAATCGCGCACCGGGCGTCACCCTCGCGGGTGGCGCCCGGTGCGACGGTACGTCCCGGCCGTTTCGCAGCAGGCCCGTTCCACGGCACGTCCGGACGGCGGACGCGTCCGCAGACAGCACGTTCGAGGCAGGAGGAGGGGCACTCGTGCCTGACCAGGTGCCGGCCGTGCGGCTGACATCGATCACCAAGCGGTTCCCCGGAGTGGTGGCCAACCGCGACATCAACCTCACCATCGAGCGCGGCGAGGTGCACGCGCTCTGCGGGGAGAACGGCGCCGGCAAGTCCACGCTGATGAAGATCCTCTACGGGATGCAGAAGCCGGACGAGGGCACCATCGAGGTCGGCGGCGAGCAGGTCCACTTCCGGACCCCGGCGGACGCGATCGGCCGCGGCATCGGCATGGTGCACCAGCACTTCAAGCTGGCCGACAACCTGACCGTGCTGGAGAACGTGGTCCTCGGCGCCGAGCCCCGCGTCCGCGGCCGCGTCCTGGACCTCCTGAACTGGACGATCCAGATCATCTGGCGGATCCTGCCGCTGCGCGGCGAGGCGCCCCGCGTCGGCCCCATCGACTTCGCCGCCGCCCGCGCCGAGATCACCCGGATGTCGGAGGCCTACGGGCTGCGCGTCGACCCCGACGTGCTGGTCGAGACGCTCGGCGTCGGCGACCGGCAGCGCGTGGAGATCCTCAAGGTGCTGTACCGGGGCGCCCGCGTGCTGATCCTGGACGAGCCGACCGCGGTGCTCGTCCCGCAGGAGGTCGACGAGCTGTTCGGCAACCTGCGGGAGCTGCGCGCCGAGGGCCTCACCGTGCTGTTCATCTCGCACAAGCTGGACGAGGTGCTGACCGTCGCCGACACCATCTCGGTGATCCGGCGCGGCACGACGGTCGCGACGCGGCTCGACCCGCGGGAGGTCACGTCCCGGCGGCTGGCCGAGCTGATGGTCGGGTCGGAGCTGCCCACCCCCGAGCTGCGCGAGTCGACCGTCACCGAGGACGTCCAGCTGGACGTCGCCGGGCTGACCGTGCTCACCCCCGAGGGCCGTCCCGTGGTGGACGACGTGTCGCTGCGCATCCGCCGCGGCGAGATCGTCGGGCTGGCCGGGGTCGAGGGCAACGGGCAGACCGAGCTCATCGAGGCGATCATGGGCATCCGCCACGCGGACGCCGGGACGATCCGGTACGGAAGCGACGACATCACGTCGTGGCCGACGCGGCGGCGCCGGGAGGGCGGCATCGCCTACATCCCGGAGGACCGGCACCGGCACGGGCTCGTCCTGGAGGGGACGCTCTGGGAGAACCGCATGCTGGGCCACCAGACCCAGCGGCCCAACGTCCGCGGCCCGTGGGTCGACCGGCGCGGCGCCCGCCGCGACACCACCCGGATCGTCCAGGCCTACGACGTGCGGACGCCCGGGATCGACGTGCCCGCCGCCGCGCTGTCGGGCGGCAACCAGCAGAAGCTGATCGTCGGGCGGGAGATGTCCGGCGACCCGCACCTGCTCATCGCCGCGCACCCGACGCGCGGCATCGACGTCGGTGCCCAGGCCGCCATCTGGGAGTACCTGCGGCAGGCCCGCGCGGACGGGCTGGCCGTGCTGCTGATCAGCGCCGATCTTGAGGAACTCATCGGTATGTCCGACACCCTGCACGTGATCCTGCGGGGGCGGCTGGTCGCGGAGGTCGATCCGCGGACCGTCACCCCCGAGGAGCTCGGCTCCGCCATGACCGGCGCCGGAGCACCCTCATGAGCGACGACCCGAAGGACACGCCGCCGCCCGGCGACGACGAGCCCACGGACAAGCCCGCCGACAAGCCGACGGACGAGCCCGCCGCCGGGTCGTCCGGCGGCGACGGCGGCGGGGTCGACATGGCGAAGGCGGGGCCGCCGGCGGGCGCCCCGGAGCCCGTGCCGTCCTGGAAGGCGATGCTGCGCGGGCTCGGCCCGCAGGGGCTCGGCCTGAAGGTCGGCGCGCCGGTGCTGGCGCTGCTCATCTCCCTCGGCATCACGATGATCCTGCTGCGGATCACCGGCGCGGACCCGGTCAGCTCGATCCAGAGCATGGTCGAGTACGGCACCACCGAGAACTCGATCGTCGACATCCTCAACCGCGCCACCCGCTACTACCTGTCGGCGGTCGCGGTGGCGATCGGCTTCCGGATGGCGCTGCTGAACATCGGCGTGGACGGCCAGTACCGGCTCGCCGCGTTCCTCGCCGCCGCGCTCGGCGGGGCGCTGGCGCTGCCCGCCCCGTTCGGCCAGCTGCTGGTGATCGTCGCGGCGATGGTGGTCGGCGGGCTGTGGGCCGCGATCGCGGGCGTGCTGAAGGTCACCCGCGGGGTCAGCGAGGTGCTGTCCACGATCATGCTGAACGCGATCGCGACCGGGCTGATCGCCTACCTGCTGAACGACAAGCGGCTCGCGGACGTCCGCCCGGGGAGCAACAACGTCGCGACGCCGCAGATCCCCGAGTCGGGACGCGTCGGGGGCCTCAACGGCTTCCTGGCCTCGATCGGGATCGACCTGCCCGGGGACGTGTACGGCCTGCTGCCGCTCGCGATCCTCGTCGGCATCGTGTTCTGGGTCGTCATCAACCACACCCGGTTCGGGTTCGACCTGAAGGTGTCGGGGCTGTCGGCCTCGGCCGCGCAGGCCAGCGGCGTCAACGCCCGCCGCATGATCGTCTACACGATGGTGGCGTCCGGCGTGGTGGCCGGGCTGATCGGCATGCCGGAGCTGCTCGGCGCGTCCTACGAGTACTCGCTGAACTTCCCGGCCGGGCTCGGCTTCACCGGCATCACGGTCGCGCTGCTCGGCCGCAACCATCCGGCCGGCATCGCGCTCGCGGCGCTGCTGTTCGCGTTCCTCGACCAGACCTCCGACGTGCTCCAGGAGGTGGACGTGCCGAAGGAGATCGTCGGCGTGATGCAGGGCGTGGTCGTGCTGACCGTCGTCATCGTGTACGAGCTGGTCCGGCGCTGGGAGATCCGGCTGCAGCAGCGGGCCGTCGCCGCCGAGCTGGCGACCGGCCACGACCTGGCCCGCGAGGCCGCTGGGAGTGCCTCATGAGCGCCGCGACCGAGACCGTGCAGGTCAAGAAGGCCGCGAACGGCAAGCGCCGGCTGCGCTGGCCGCACTACCTGCTGATCTCCTCCGGGCTGCTGGTGCTGCTGTCGCTGGTCCGGGTGATCGACGACGCCGACCCGGTGACGTCCAGCGGGACGGTCAGCGCCGCGCTCCGCCTCGCCGTGCCGATCTTCCTCGCCGGGCTCGGCGGGCTGTGGTCGGAGCGGTCCGGCGTGATCAACATCGGCCTTGAGGGCATGATGATCCTCGGGACGTGGACGGGCGCGTGGGCCGGCTACCAATGGGGGCCGTGGATCGGCGTCCTCGCCGGGATCATCGGCGGCGCGCTCGGCGGCCTGCTGCACGCGATCGCGACCGTGTCGTTCGGCGTCGACCACATCGTGTCCGGCGTCGCGATCAACATCCTCGGGCTCGGCCTCACCCAGTTCCTCGCCGGGCTGATCTTCGACAAGGGGGAGGCGAAGGCGCTCGGCGGCGGGCCCCGGCAGTCGCCGCCGGTCGACTCGATCCAGACGCTGACGCTGCCGGTGCTGTCCGGCGGCAGGATCGGCGGCTGGCAGAGCCCCGACTGGCTCGGCTCGCTGGAGGACCGGCACTGGTTCCTGCTGTCCGACATCGCGGGCATCCTGCGCGGCCTGACCAGCGACATGTCGCTGCTGACGCTGGTGTCGCTGCTGCTCGTCCCGCTGACGTTCCTGGTGCTGTGGCGGACGCCGTTCGGGCTCCGGGTCCGGTCGTGCGGCGAGGACCCGTACGCCGCCGAGTCGCTCGGCGTGCAGGTGTACCGGATGAAGTACGCGGCCGTGATGATCTCGGGCGGGTTCGCCGGCCTGGGCGGCGCGTTCCTGGTCACCGTGGCGGCCCCGTTCTACCAGGACGGCCAGACCAACGGGCGCGGGTTCATCGGCCTCGCCGCCATGATCTTCGGCAACTGGCGCCCCGGCGGGCTCACCGCGGGCTCGCTGCTGTTCGGCTACACCGACGCGATGAACGTGCGCGGCGGCGGGCAGGCCGTCCACGCGCTGCTGCTGTTCGTGGCGATCCTGCTGATCGGCGTCGCGGTATGGCAGGCGCTCCGGGCGGGCCGGCTGGGCCCGCAGGCGGCGACGGACGTGGCGCAGCGCCGCGACATGCGCAACGCCTACATCGGCTCCGCGCTGTCGCTGGTCGCGGCGGTCGCGCTGCTCGCCTGGTTCCTGCTGAGCGACATCGTCCCGGGCGAGCTGGTCTCGTTCACGCCGCACCTGACGACGCTGCTCGTCCTGGCCCTGGCCAGCCAGCGGCTCCGCATGCCCGCCGCCAACGGGTTCCGGTACCGCCGCGGTGAGGCACGTTGACCGGGGGGTCTGGGGGGTCGTCCCCCCAGAAAGGTGAGGCACGATAACCCGTATGAGTGTCGACTGGCCCGTCCTGCGCGATGCCGCGCGGGAGGCGATGACGCGTGCGTACTGCCCGTACTCCGGTTTCCCGGTCGGCGCCGCCGCCCTGGTGGACGACGGCCGGGTCATCACCGGCTGCAACATCGAGAACGCCTCGTACGGGGTCGGCCTGTGCGCGGAGTGCTCGCTCGTGTCGGCGCTGCACGGCCCGGGGAAGGCGGACCGGCCCCGGTTGGTCGCCGTGGCGGTCGTCGACCGGCACGGCGACCCGCTGATGCCGTGCGGGCGCTGCCGTCAGCTGCTGTGGGAGCACGGCGGCGCCGCGATGCTGCTGGAGACGACCCGCGGCATCCTGCCCATGTCGGACGTCCTGCCGGACGCGTTCGGCCCCGACGACCTTGTTGAGCGAGCCTGAGAGGACGGCCGTGGACGCCATCGATGTCATTCGCGCCAAGCGGGACGGCGGGACGCTGACCCCCGAGCAGATCGACTGGGCGGTCGACGCCTACACGCGGGGCGCGATCGCCGAGGAGCAGATGTCGGCGCTGGCGATGGCGATCCTGCTGAACGGGATGTCCCGGCCCGAGGTGGCCCGCTGGACCGAGGCGATGATCCGGTCCGGGGAGCGGATGGACTGGTCCGCGCTGGACCGCCCGACCACCGACAAGCACTCCACCGGCGGCGTCGGCGACAAGATCACCCTGCCGCTGGCGCCGGTGGTGGCGGCGTGCGGGGCGGCCGTCCCGCAGCTGTCGGGGCGCGGCCTCGGCCACACCGGAGGGACGCTCGACAAGCTGGAGTCGATCCCGGGGTGGCGGGCGTCGCTGTCGAACGCCGAGATGCTGGACGTGCTGCGCTCGGCGGGCGCGGTGGTCTGCGCGGCGGGGAGCGGGCTCGCGCCCGCCGACCGCAAGCTCTACGCGCTCCGGGACGTGACCGGGACGGTCGAGTCGATCCCGCTGATCGCGTCCTCGATCATGTCCAAGAAGATCGCCGAGGGCACGGGCGCGCTGGTGCTGGACGTGAAGGTCGGCTCGGGCGCGTTCATGAAGACGGCCGCGGACGCCCGCGAGCTGGCCGAGACGATGGTCGCGATCGGCACCGACCACGGCCTGCGCACGGTGGCGCTGCTCACCGCGATGGACCGTCCGCTTGGCAACGCCGTCGGCAACGCGGTCGAGGTCGCCGAGTCCGTCGAGGTGCTCGCCGGGGGAGGGCCGTCCGACGTGGTCGAGCTGACCCTGACGCTGGCGCGGGAGATGCTGGAGGCCGCCGGGCTCTCGGGCAAGGACCCGGCCGACGCGCTGCGGGACGGCTCGGCCATGGACGTCTGGCGGCGCATGATCACCGCGCAGGGCGGGGACCCGGACGCGCCGCTGCCGTCCGCCCGCGAGACCCACGTGGTCAACGCCCCGTCCTCCGGGGTGCTCACGCGGCTGGACGCCTACGGGGTCGGGGTCGCGGCGTGGCGCCTCGGCGCCGGCCGGGCCCGCAAGGAGGACCCGGTGTCGTTCGGCGCGGGCGTCGTCTGCCACGCCAAGCCGGGCGACGCGGTCAAGGAGGGGCGGCCGCTGCTGACCCTGCACACCGACGACGAGACCAGAATCAGCCGCGCCCTCGAAGCGCTGGGCGACGCGTACGAGATCACAGAGACGGGGAAGCCGTCCCTGCACCCCCTGGTCATCGACCGGGTCTCCTGACGGATCAGCTCCCGTACCTTGCGAAGCACCTCAGCGACGGGTCGTCGTCCTTGGTGCCCCGCTCGTCGCACTTTCCGCCTATCCCGACAGTGGGAGAGACCTCGTAGCCGTCCGGGTCGGCATCGAGCTCGCCGTCCGGGTTCTTCGGCGTCCGCTCGGCCGTCCGCACCCACATGACCGTCGTAGACGACCATTCAGGCGACATGGCGAAGCTGCTGAGGGAGGTCTTCGCGTCGTTCATATCCTGCCCGTCGTAGCAGGTGACCGCGCGGTCCCAGTATTGGTTCTCATTGCCATCGCTGAAGGAGACCGGCATCTTCTGTTCCTGCGGCCAGGAGAATCCGCCGGTCTCCGGAAATTCCATGCTGACGTCCGCCGTAGCGACGTAGTACACCTTTCGGTCGGACGTGGTCGCCCCGCCATTAGAGAGGGTCTCGTTGGACCTGATGATCGCGTCGCACGGCTCAAGAATGGCGCTGCGTTCCACGATCTGCTGCTTGTGCCAACGGACGGTCATCGTGGCCTTGTAGCCGTCTTCGGTGGTGATGTCGAAGACGGTGGTCTTTGTGACCGGCCCGAAAGCCGGCGACGGCGTGGGCGTCGGTGTCGGCGTCTCGCTCGCGACGACCTCCGCCGTGGCGGAGGTCGTCGGGGCCGCCGCGTCCGGCTCGTCCGCACCCGACCCGCATCCGGTGAGTAGGAGCGGTGCCGCCGAGCAGACGGCCACCAATCCTCCGCGCCAGGTCGACATCCGTCCGAAAACCCGATCCCCGCCCATGCGAATACCCCCGTGCCGCCGTCTGTGCCCCGTCCGTGAGAACAGACGCCGGTAAACAAACGACTGTCCCCCGAAATGCAATATTCGCATAGCGGACTGTGTGTACTCCACGGGGTGCGCGCCGTTTCACTGACCGTCTCTGGACGGCGTTTGCCGTGTTTTCCCGGTGCCCGAAACGACAACTTTCCGCTTCGACGGCCGCCTATGGTCGAACCCGCTGAGCGACCGGCCCCGCCGCTCCGGCGGCGGGGCCGCCGCCCTCACCGGCTCCCGCTGAGGTAGCCGAAGAACCATCCGGCCACCATGCAGGAGCCGCCGAACAGGAGGAGTTGCAGCGTCACAGAGCCCACCCAGGCGATGCTCACGCGACCCCCAGCTCACGGACAAGCCGACCGACGACGCTCTGGACATTCCCCACCGGCGCGATCGGGCGCCCGTCCGACCAGGTGAACCACCACCCGGACCGGACGTAGTCGCACCCGAGCTCGACCGTCCGCCGGGACCCGCCGACCCGGACGACGCTCACCCACGCGACGCCCCGCCGCTCCACGACCCCGCACGCCAGCTCCGGCCGCAACTCCACGGCGGCCCGCAGTGCGCCAAGGTGGATACGCCGGTCGTTGCGCGTCGCGGTGAGGACGCCGGTGTGCTCTCCCGAAGACATGTGTTCCTCCTCTGTAAGACGGCGCGGCCGGGGGGACGCGCCGTGCTCGAAGGCGGCGTCAGAGCTTCCGGGCCCGCGCTTCCTCGGCCTGCCGCAGCAGTGCCTTCCGCAACAGGGGCGCGCTGGGGAACATCAGCGTCGGCTCGACGCCGGCCCGGGGGTCGTGCAGGCTGGCGACCCATTCGCCCAGCCGGCCGTCCCGCTTCACGGCCCGCCAGATCCGCCACCCGCCGAAGTCGTCCCGCAGCCGCCCCAGCTCCCGCTCGTCCCGCTCCCGCGCATCCATGAGGAACCTCTGATCACTCACCCGACCGATTTCGTGTGACCACCCTCACAGGTTCGACTACTCTTAGGAATCGACCGAGCACTACCTGCGATGCACCACAGGCAAGATCGATCGCACCCGCCCCCCGGGTGCAGCCCCCGGAGGTCGAGATGCCCGCAAGATCCGAGCCTTACGAAGCCCCTGCCATCGTCACCTTCGCGAGAGAACTCGAATGGCGCCGGAAGCGGGCCGCCCACACCAAGAAGGAACTCGCCGAGAAGCTCGGCTTCGCCGACTCCTACGTCGGCCAGGTCGAACTGTGCAAGAACCTGCCGTCCGACGACTTCGCCGCCGCCTTAGACACCTTCTTCAAGTCGGACGGCCTGTTCCTGCGCCTCCTGGACCGCATCAACGAAACCCGCCACCTCACCACCCTGCCCCCGGGTTTCCCCGAATATCTCGGCTATGAAGAGCGAGCGGACTTCATCAGAAACTTCAGCCCCACCCTGGTGCCTGGAGTGCTGCAGACGGAAGGTTATGCACGTGCTGTACTCGGTGCCAGTCAACGACCTGATGTTGCAGATCGGCTTGTTCGAGAACGGTTGAAGCGCCAAGAGATTTTCGGCAATGAGAAGCCGCCGCGCACATGGTTCATCATGGACGAGATGGTTGTGCGGCGGATTGTAGGAAACCAAGAGGTCATGCGTGAGCAGCTCGCTCACATACTTGAGTTTTCCGCTCGCCCCACCAATCTAATTCATATAGTTCCGTTCAAAGTAGGTTTCCATGACGGGCTTGGTGGGATGTTCACGATCCTCGGTTTCGAGGACGGTGCCAGCGTTGTCTACACAGAGTCGGGTGGAGAGGGCATCCTCATTAACGATCCGTCCCGTGTCATGAGGCACGTCGTACGATATGACTTGGTTCGAGGGCATGTGCTGGACGCCGAGGAGTCGCGAGCCATGATCGCGGCTGTGATGGAGGAGCTATGAAGAAGAACGACTTGTCGATGGCTCACTGGCGTAAGAGCAGCCACAGCGATCAGCACGGTGGCGAGTGCGTGGAGGTTGCGGCTCTCGCTTCGGCGGTCGGGGTCCGTGATTCCAAGGATCCGGATGGTGCTCGGCTTGCGTTCGGGGTAGCCGAGTGGCGCGTGTTTGCGCGCCGGGTGAAGGAGGGGGAACTCGACCTGGAGCCTCAGCCGTGAACCAGTCGGACATCCGGTGGCGGAAGAGCAGCCGCAGTGCGCATCAGGGCGGCGAGTGTGTGGAGGTCGCTGCCCTCACCCCTGCGGTCGGGGTACGAGATTCGAAGGACCCGGACGGTCCTCGGCTCACGTTCGGCGCGGCGGAGTGGCGCCTGTTCGCTGAGCAGGTGAAGGCGAGCGCGTTCGACTTGGCGCCACCGCGTTACTGACTTCCGCGTCTTGGTGTCTGGATCTGTGCCGGGCCTGGAGCGGGGCTGGTGCGCCGGAGGGATGCGGTATCCGGGGGGGGCGGGTTGACCGCCGAGCAGCGCAAGCGCCGGGAAGAGGTACGGATGAGCGCCGTCGCCCTCTTGCATCCGCAACCGGTCCCGGCGTTGCGACTCCCGGCCGTCAGACCGTTTTGATGACCCCGCCGTCGACGAGGACGTCGCTTCCGGTGATGGCACCCGCCTGCGGAGAGGCGAGGAACGCGATCGCCGACGCCACCTCCTCCGGCTCGATGATCCGACCGATGCTGATGCCCGCGTCCTCCGGGAGATCGGCGAGCAATTCGTCCTGTCCGATCCCGCGCGACCGCGAAAGGGCACCGGCGAGACTGTCCGGGTCCGTCCAGTTCCTGGTGCGCGTCGGTCCGGGGCTGATGGTCACCGCGCGCATCCCGCGTGGGGCGTACTCCTCGGAGAGCGCCTTGGTGAGATTGGTCAGCGCGGCTTTGGCGACGCCGTAGTCGATCGGCGGGTGGGCGATGCGGGCCCCGATCGAGGAGACGTTGACGATCACCCCGCCGCGGAGCAGCAAGGACGGCACGAGGGACCGGGTGACACGGACGGCGCTGAGCAGGTTGAGCTCAAGGGTACGGACCCAGGCGGCGTCGTCGATCGTGGCGAATCCGCCGAGGTGGCTCGGATCGTCGTCCCCGGGCGCGAGGCCCCCGGCGTTGTTCACGAGCAGGTCCAGACCCTCCGGCGCCCAGGACTCGGCCGCAGAGGCGACAGCGGTCACCCCGGAGGGCGTCGTGAGGTCCGCGCTGACCGCGAGGGATACGACCTCCTTCATCTCGGGGGTGGGGAAGCGCGCCACGCCGAGAACCCGTACGCCTTCGTCGGCGAGCAGGCGCGCTGTCGCCAGACCGATCCCCTTGCTCGCGCCGGTGACGACCGCCGAGCGGTCTTTCAGTTGCAGGTCCATCACGGTCTCCCTGTCTCCCAGCCTGTTCACCGAGGTGTTGTCATGCACTGCTGTCAGGCCCTGATGACCAGCTAAGCTCGCGCCCGTCTTTACGTCTACTGCAAAGATCGCAAGCATTATTCTCGCCAGGTGAAAACGACGGGAGTGGAGCGCGGTGACCGACGACCTCGACCTCAATCTGCTGCGCGTCTTCGACGCGCTCATGGACACCGGCAGCGTGTCCGCAGCGGCGGAGCGCCTGCACATGTCGGTGCCGGCGACCAGCCGCGCTCTGGGGCGTCTGCGGCGGGCCCTGGACGATCCGCTCCTGGTGCGGGCCGGCCGGGGGCTCGTGCCGACGCCCTTCGCGCTGGGGAGCGCCGGGCGGGTCAGAAAACTGCTCGAAGACGCGGCCGAACTATTCACCGACAGGGCCGACGACGAGCCACGGAAATGGCGACGGTCCTTCGCAGTACGCCTTAACGACGGTCTATCCCCTGTGCTGGCTCCGCGATTGATCAGCCGGATCGCCGGTGAGGCACCGGACGTGACTCTCCGGTTCGTGACCGACGACTCCGATCATCCGGACGCCCTGCGCAACGGCTCGGTCGATCTCGACATCGGTCTGACGCGCACGTTCGCTCCCGATGTGCGCGTGCGACGGCTCTACGTGGACCGGTTCGTCGTCGTGGTGTCCTCACGGTCGGTGCTGGGGCGAGTCGACCGGCTCACGGTCGACCAGCTGTGCCACTACCCACACGTCTCTTCCCAGGGGCAGCCCATGAGCCTGCTCGACACCGCGTTGGAGCGGATCGGACGCTCGCGTCGAGTCGTTGCCGCCCTGCCGACCTACGCGGTTTCGTCCCTGCTCGCCCTGGAAGACGACATCATCGTCGTTGTCCCCCATATCCTCGCGCGGCACTTGGTCGAGCGCCACGTCCCGGTGCGATGGCATGAGCTTCCGCTCGCGTTGCCGAGCCTAGGGGTCGACCAACGGTGGCACGCACGCCTGGACGGTAGCTACCCGTCACAGTGGCTCCGAAGCCACGTCGCGGCAGCCCTCGAAAGTCTTGTCGCCGACGACGAGCCGCTGAGTTCCAACATCGACGGAGTGCCCTTCGAAGAACGGCCGGACGCGTAACTCACCAGCCCATGCGGTCGCACTCCTCCTGCCACCAGTCGGCGGCGCGGGTGATGTCGAAGCCGGTGGTCCACAGGTCGGCGGGGTCGTCGGGCAGCAGCCTTTCCCGGATGAGCCCCAGGCGGCCCGTGTCACGGCCGAACGCGAAGCGGTGGTTCCACTCCGACCTCTCGTGCTTCGTGGCTTCGAGCAGGTCGACGATCTCGGGGGGAAGGTCTAGGTCCTCAGTCCGTGGCATGAATGGCGAGCGGAGGCTTTCCTCCTCGGACCCGTACAGGAGGTTGACCGCTGTCGCCGTGGTGAGGCCGGTCCGTACGGTCAGTTCCCGCGCGGTCTCCGCGCGGACCGGGGGCGGTCCCTTCTCTGCCAGCAGGCGCTCCAGCCGCAGCAGTCTCTCCTGGGAGAGCCATCCCTGCGGCACGGGGTCGGCGATGAGGTCGCGCTCCGGGAGCCGGATCGGGACGAATCGCCCGTCCGGCGAGTACTCGACCGCCGCGAACCCCCGCCGGTGCCACCCGCGGAACGACAGCAGCGATCCGTTCCGCGTGCGCCATACCTGGGTCCCCCGCTCCGACGGCTTGGGCGGTTGCTTGAACCAGAGCAGCCGGTAGCGTCCGCTTCCGTCGCCCCACCCGGTGTTGGCCCAGGCGCGCAGCTTGTCCAGGCTCCAGGCGGCACGGGGCCGCTGCCACGGCCACAGGACGGGGATCACGTGGCGCGCCAGCCCGCCGAAGTCCTCGATCAGCTCGTCGACCACCTCCGGCTGGTCGCGGATGTACAGCAGCCGGGGCTCCGCCGACTCCGGCTCCTCCGCTGCCGCCAGAGCGTGCTTTTCGAAGGCCCGCAGCGACACCAGCCGCCGCAGGCCCATCACCGGCAGCTCGGGGTGGTGCTCCAGCAGCGGGGAGTACGGCGGGCGGGGCGCCACGCCGTCCTTCACCCGGAACCAGTGCTCGGTCAGAAGGCAGCTCGCCGCGTCACGCACGCGTTGGGCCACCGTGTCGATCAGCGAAGGTTCGGTGAGCTCGGGCACCAGGCGAGCGAGTTCCTCCCGTGCGGGGCCCGTGCCGCGGGCGAGCAGCGCGGCTGACACCAGGCGCTCGACCGTGTCCTTGTCCAGGGTGCGCAGCGCGGCCGAACCGGCGGCGTCCACGGGGCTCCGCCTGCTCCACACGGCGGGCGGCGGCACGGACGGGTCCCTCGGGGTGTAGTCCAGCCGGACGCTCTGCGAGCCGTCGGGCGCGGTGACGGTGATCCGGCCCTGGTGGAGCCGGACCCGGCTCGGCGCGGCGGCCCCCGGAAAGGTGACCTCGCCGTCCCCGGGCGCCTCCGGACGCGCCGTGCAGGTCTCCGGCTCGAACGTCAGCGCGAGCTTGTCGTCCTCCGTCAGGCCCTCCGCCCGGAACGTCTGCCAGCGGCCGTCCGGCCGCACCCGGGACACGCGCACGGCCTCGCCGTCGTACCAGGGCATCAGCTTCTCCGGGAAGATGCCGAGACGGACCGTCCACGGAGACCCGCCGCCGTCGTCGACCTCGACCTCCTGGCCGGTCCGCACGGACAGGTACTCGCGATGCTGGACGACGGACCGTGCGGCGCGGCCCGGGTAAGGGATGGGGATCCCGAACTCCTCCGGGATGCCGGCGCGCAGTTCCGACAGCAGCGCGTCCAGGGGATCGTGGAACTCCAGCTCGCGCGCGAATCCGGGATTGCGTCGGATGAATCCGTGCCCCTTGGACCTCAGCCACGACAGCGCCCGATGGACGCGGGACAGGTGGCCCGACGCGACATCGGCTTTGAGCTGGGCCCTCATCTCGGCGTCGGACATGTCGCCCCAGGGCGCGCGCTTGGGCGGGATGGCCGCCGGATCGGTGGCGGGGTCGCCGCCCGGCCCGGTGCCGCTCGGGAAGAGCCGCCTGCCGGCCTGCTCGACGAGGGTCAGCAGCGTGTCGGCGGCGCAGCGGCGGCCCGCGGTGGCGAACCAGACCGCCGTCAGCCGGGCACCCGCTCCCGCGCCGGCCAGCGTCGCCAGCCAGGTCTGCCGCATCCTCTCGGCGTGCTCGGCGCCGCCCTCCTTCTCGTGCCGCGCCCGGTCGGGCTCGGCCACGATCAGCAGGTCCATCAGGTCGTCGTCGCGTCCGGCGGCCGTCACCAGGGCCTTCTGCGCGGCGGCCCAGATCGTCTGGGACGCGCCGGGCAGCAGCCCGTCGCGCAGCAGCCGCGCGGCGAGGAACCCGTCCTCGTCGTCCTTGGCGATCCCCGCCGCGACGGCCAGCTTCCGCAGGTCGGGGAAGACCCTCGCGTACGGGATGAGCCCGGCGTCGAAGCCCGCGCAGATCACCTCGCGGAACCGGGCGTGCGCCTCCTCCGGCGGAAAGTGCCCGCCGAGCGCCTTGGCGTGATCGCGCAGGATGGTCGGAGCGACCGCTCCCAACGGGACGAACTCCAGGAGCGTCGCGTGCAGCCGCTCCACGTCGGGCGGGTTCGCGCCGTCCTTCTCGGCCTTGCGGGCCTGGGTGAACGACCACGTCGCGAGTTCCGCCGCCGTCTCCGACACGCCCGCGGCCGCGAACGCGCGGCACGCGTCCTCGAAGAAGGAGATCCGGTCGGCCGCGGACAGCGGCCGGGCCAGCTTGGTCAAGGCCGACTTGAGCTTGCGCGGATGGTCGGTTCCGGCGGCCGCCGCCAGGGCCGCAAGTTCCGGGGCGTGGGGGGAGGTGCTCACAACAAGTGGATCTTACGGCTCATGACGCGGGGCCGTCCGGATATGCCTTTCGGTGCTGTCCGCCGGGACGTTCATGACCGCGGCCACTCGTCCCAGCCCACTCCTGCCATTCCGTGGTCGCTTGATTTGCCCGCTATCTCCGCGGCGCCGCGGACGGAGATTCTCCTTGCCGAAGGACAGGACGTATACGGGGCTTCCGCCAGGCGCGGCGGTGTTCGACTGGAACCAGTGCTCGCCATTCGAGGGGGGAAGACGATGGCAATGGGAGACCAGATCGGTCACGACTCGGGGCAGGTCACCGGGACGCGCGTGCTGCCGCCGACCGAGCAGGGCGAGGCCCGGGTCGAGGTCTCGTTCGAGTCCCGCGGCCGGCTCCTCGACGAGGACACCGTGGACATGGGGACGTACGTGTCGGTCCTCGGCGCCGACGGCGTCCTGCGCGGCAAGGGACAGGGCTGCACGATGTCCGCCGACGGCGACACCCTCCTGTGGGAGGGCGCGGGAACCGGCAGGCTGCTGAAGGACGGGGCGACCTCGTTCCGCGGCGCGATCTTCTACCGGACGACGTCCGAGAGGTTCGCGCGCCTCAACGGCATGGCGGCCATGTTCGAGTACGACGCGGACGCGAGCGGCAAGACCGAGTCCAAGATCTACGAGTGGAAGTAGCCGCCGGGGAGGCGATGCTCCGCTGAACGGCGCCCGAGAAGGCGGGAATCGCGTTCCGGGCGCGCGTTCGTTCGCGCCCGCACGCGCCGGCGCGGGGTGCGTTCAGCCGGAGATGGGGAAGTTGGCGCGGAAGGTGTTGTGCGGGTTGTGACGGCGTTCGAGGTCGCGGAGGCGAAGGAGCGCGGCGGGCGTGAAGGCGTCGGCCGGGGTCTCGCCGGGGCTGAGAAAGGTGAAGGGTTTGCGTCCGCTCAGCTGGAGGGCATCGGCGAGTGAGCGCTGCTTCGCGGTGATGGCCTCGGCTGTCGGCGAGTCGGCCGGCACGCCGAACATGTAGAGCGCATAAGGCTCGGTCAATGGGCCGTGAGGGCTGTCGGACGGGTGGGTGAACGCGCCGCCCAGGTGGCGTATCTGCACATTCAGCAGCGGGGCGATCGGGTCGGCCAGCAGGATTTCGGCCGCTGTGTCGTCCAGTCCGGTGAGCAGTTCGGCGCGTGAGGAGCCCGCACCGGGGTCCGTGGGCTCGGCGGTGATGGTGCCGAGTTCGGCGACCGTCATGGGCCGTCTGCTGTCGGCGACGGGACGGGGCAGGCGGTCCAGCGGGCTGAGCAGGTCGCATGCCGCGGCGGCCTGGCCGAGGAAGGCGGCATCGACGGCGATCATGGGGTCGGAGCCGGGGAAGTGCAGCAGGTCCAGCCAGAGCGTCAGGTCGTCGGGGGCGGTGGCGGTGAGCCGGCGGTAGGCGTCCATGACGTCGGGGGCGTGGTCGATGGGCCACAGCATCCGTCCGCCGTACAGGTGCGGCGCACGGTGGAGGGTGAGTTCCAGGGCGGTGACGATCGCGAAGGAGCCGCCGCCCCCGCGCATGGCCCAGAAGAGGTCCGGGTCGGTGTCGGCGGTGATGCGCCGCTGCCGCCCTTCGGCGTCCACGATGTCGAAGGCCGTGACGCTGTCGGCGACCCAGCCGTGGGTGCGGCCGAACCAGCTGAGCCCGCCGCCGAGGGCGACACCGGTGACGCTGACGACCGGGGAGCTGCCGGGCAGGCCGGTCAGGCCGTGCGGCGCCGCGGCGGCCTGGAGGCCGCCCGAGGACACGCCCGCGCCGACACGGGCGCGCCGGGCGACCGGATCGATCTGGAGGGAGTCCAGGCGGTGGGTGCGCAGGAGGACGGCGCCGTCCAGGTTCGTGGTGGCGCCGTGGCCGTTGGGCTGGACCGAGACGGCCGTTCCGCGGTCGCGGGCGAAGCGGACGACGGCCGCGACGTCGGCGGCGTCGGCCGCTTCGACCACGGCGGGAACGGCCTGGTCGACGGCGAGGTTCCAGGGTCGCCGCGCCTGGTCGAAACCGTCGTCGCCGGGAAGCAGGACCCGTCCGCGGACGACGGTGCGCAGGTCGTGGAGCTTACTGATCATTGTGGTCCGATCTCGGGTGGAGAGCGCAGGTCACAGCGCTGGTTGGCACGTTCCACCCTCGTCCGGCGGGAGGGGCCGATCAATGCGGCCCTGTGCAAGAATCGTGAAGCTGAAGTTAACGATATGGAGGTGTCATGCTGGAACGTCACGAGCTGGAGGCGTTCCTGACCCTGGCCGAGGAGCTCCACTTCGGCCGCACCGCCGAGCGCCTGCACGTGTCCACCGCCCGGATCAGCCAGACGATCGCCAAGCTGGAGCGCCGGACGGGGGTGCCTTTGTTCGTCCGTACCAGCCGCCGGGTCGAGCTGACCGCGGTGGGCCGGCGGCTGTACGAGGAGGTCCGGCCCGCCTGGGACGAGATCGCCGAGGCGTTCGCGAGGGCGATCGACGCCGGCCGCGGCCTGACCGGCGCCCTGCGGGCGGCCTTCGTCGGTGCGGCGGGCGGGCAGCTGCTCGCCGGAGCCGCCGAGTTGTTCCGCCGCCGCCTCCCGGACTGCGACGTCCGGCTCCGCGAGGCGCAGATGGTCGATCTGATGCCCTGGCTGCGCGATGGCCAGGTCGATCTCGCGCTGGGCACGTTCCCCATCGACGAGCCGGACATCGTCACCGGTCCCGTGCTGGTGTCCGAAGCGCGCTCGCTCGCCGTGTCGTCGAAGCATCCGTTCGCCCGCCGCAGCTCGATCACGCTGGAGGATCTGGCGAGGGTGAAGCTGCTCCAGCTACCGGACACCCTGCCCGTCTCGCTGCGAGAGGACCGCACTCCGCGCGTCACCCCCGCGGGACGGCCGATCGAACCAGGCCCTTCTGCCTCGACGTTCAACGAGATGCTCACCCTCATCGGCGCCGGCCACGGTGCCTTCCCGGTCGGCGCCCAGGCCACGCGCTACTACGGTCGTCCCGACGTCGCCTACATCCCCATCAGCGACGCCCCGCCGCTGCGATGGGGCCTGCTGTGGCGGGCCGACGCCGCCACCGCACGGGTCCGCGCCTTCGCCCAGGCCGCCCACGACGTGGCCGCTTCCTCCTGAACGGTGCCCGCGCGCGGGAGGGGTCTTGCGTGCTGGGACAATGGAGTCGCCAGTTGACGGCCTGGAGAGAGGCGGCCCAGCGTGACAGACCTATCCGTATTCGCCGAACTGGTGCCGCTCGATCACGGTTTGTGCGTGGTCAGCACGTTGCGGGGCGATGGCGGCGTGCAGTCGTCGGTGGTCAACGCCGGGGTGCTGGACCATCCGGTGCGGAAGGATCAGGTCGTCGGGTTCGTCGCCACCGGCGGCTCCCGCAAGCTGGCCCACCTGCGCGCCGACCCCCGGATCACGATCGTCGCCCGGGCGGGCTGGCGCTGGGCGGCCGTCGAGGGAGAGGCCGAACTCATCGGCCCCGACGACCCGCGTCCCGAGATCGACGGCGAAGCGCTCCGTCTGTTGCTGCGGGACGTCTTCGTGGCCGCCGGCGGCACTCACGACGACTGGGAGACCTACGACCGGGTGATGGCGGAGGAGCGGCGCGCCGCCGTGCTCATCACCCCGCGCCGCGTCTACACCAACCCGCCGGCCTGACGGCGCGCGTCCGTCAGAACCAGTACTCCTTGAGATAGGCCATGCCGAAGAAGAGAAGGGCCGGAATGAAGAACAGGAGGAGGACCGGCCAGGCCGCCCAATCCCACGTGAAGATCATGACCCCGAGGTAGAACACGCCGACCAGGGTGAGTAGCCCGCCGAAAACCAAGCATTTCGTCACGAAGATGGTGTGCGACATCGCCCGAAACCTCCCTGGCACTAGGACGCGATCGGCGGTGCGCGCGTTCCGCCTCCCGGCCTACGCTTCACGGACCGGGGTCGTCGCCGGGTCGGTGAAGTAGGCGGCGGTTTCGGGGTCCGCCGGGTAATACGACTCGATCGCGACCTCGTCCAGCGTGATGTCCATCGGGGTGCCGAACGTGGTGATGGTCGAGAACAGCCGCAGTTTCCGGCCGTCCAGACGGATGATCATCGGGATGGCCACGTCGGAGTCGACCGCGGGGCCCGGCTCCTCGGGTCCGGGGGCGAGGAGTTCCTCGTAGAGCGCGGTGAGGCCGGGGTCGGGGGCGGCGGCGAGCTGGCGCCTGATGCGGCGGCGGAACATCGCGCGGACGTCGGCCAGGTTGACGACCAGACGGGCGAAGCCGCGCGGGTCCAGCCCCAGGCGGACCAGGTTCATCGGCGGGCCGAGCAGCTCGGGGTCGACCTCGGCGAGGAACGCGTCCACGGCGCGGTTGGTCATCAGGATGTTCCAGTGGCGGTCGAAGACCAGCGCCGGGTACGGCTCGTGCGCGCGGAGCACCCTTCCGACCGCGTCGCCGGCCGCCGAGAGCGCGCCGCCGTCAAGCGGACGCTCGGTGTAGCGGGGCGCGAAGCCGGCGGCGAGCAGCAGCCGGTTGCGCTCGCGCAGCGGCACGTCGAGCTGGTCCGCGAGCCGCGACACCATGGCGGCGCTCGGGTTGGTCTTTCCGGTCTCGACCAGGCTGACGTGCCGGGCCGACACGTCGGCGGCGATCGCGAGATCGAGCTGGCTGAGCCCCCGGCGATGCCGCCACTGCCGCAGGAGGTCCCCGATGGTGTGCACGGATACCGAGGGTACTCATCGTGGCTCGGGACGCCATGAAATGGCATTTCATCGACAATCCGCGAGGCCTCCGGAAACACTGCGTCCATGAGCGCAGAAATCAAGAACTTCGTCCAGCGGGCGCTGGCGGAACTGATCCAGACGGGCGATGTCGACGCGTTCGGGAAGTACCTGAGCGATGACTTCGTCCACCGTCGGCCGGACTCGACCAGGAACAGGGTCGAATGGCTCGCGGCCCTGCGTTACGCGCTCGGGCCGCTCGCCGGGATGCGGGTCGAGATCCTGCATGTGCTGGCCGACGGCGACCGCGTGGTGATGCACTCACGGCGCGGGTTGCCCGGCGGTCCGGAGATCGTGGTCGTCGACGTCCTGCGGGTTCAGGACGGGCTGGTCGCCGAGGTCTGGGAGATCATCGAGCCGGTTGCGCAGGCGGCGGCCCATCTGGAGTGGTGGGAGACCGCCGGCCGCTGACCGGGGGGTTCGGCGTCAGTACGCGTCGGGGCCTTCGATGTAGCGGGCCAGCCACGCCGCCACGTACGGGCGCGGATAGGTGTCCAGGTCGTTGCCGTAGTGCTCGGGCGCGAGCAGGCGGTCGTGCGGGAAAGGGCCGTCGCCGTAGTCGTAGTTCACGGTCGTCTCACCGTGGTCGGTGACGGTCAGCATCAGCCGCCACCACGGCCCGGCCGGCATGTGCGCCGCGGCGTCCCGCTGGTCGCGGACGAGTTCGGCGACCGATTCCGGCACCGGGACGACCACCGAACCCTGATGGGACGAGAACCGCAGGTGGGAGATCTCGGCGGAGACGGTGAACGCGAAATCCGCCCATAGCCACCGCCACCCGTGCGGCCCGAGCAGGGCCAACTGCTGCACGATCGGCTCGATCCGCTGCGCGGCCTCGACACCGACCTCGTTCTCGTGATCCCTGTCGCCTCGGCCGACGATGGCGAAGTCGTCGACGGCCCGCCGATCGTCCGGCCCGTCCTCCGCCAACCACTGCGCGAACTCCTCCATGTACTCGTCGGCGTTCAGCCCGGCCCGGGGAGGACGGGGAACGCGTTCCTGGGCATTCGGCGGGGGATCCGAGGACGACACCTCTTCGACGAGGCCGGTCTCCCCCACGAGGAACACCAACCGCCCCACCGGCATCTCCAGGAACGCCACGGGGTCGCTCTCGTCGACGTCCACCGACGCGTACACGCACCAGCCGCCCTCGTAGCGATCCGCCACCAGTCCGTCGGTGGGGTAATCCAGGTTGCGCGACCTGATCCTCTTCACCACCAGGGCGATCGCCTGCGCCTCGTCCATTCGGTCGGCCTCCCGCATGTTGATCAAGGTGACCCTATGTGACGAGGTGAAGGCGGGGAAAGGCCCAATTGGTAGCTTGGGACGGGTGGAGGTCAGCTTCGAAGAGGACCACATCTGCTTTCGGCGCTACGACTTCCGCGGCGCCACCGTCCACCCCAGCGGAATGGTCACGCCCGCGCGGATCCGTGACGCCGACTGGAAGGCCGTCCGGCCCGAAATCCGCACGACCCAGGGCGAGACCCTGTTCGTTCCCCATGACCAGGCGGCCGATCTGGAGGCGTTCTGCCATCGGCACGGCATCGCCCGGAGATCCCGTCCCGACACCTGGGATGATCTGCTCGAACCGTTCCTCGACACCTCGTTCGACCCCGAACACGAGCGCGCCACCCTCGAACGGCTACGCGAAGCCGGGTTCCCTCCGGACGAGGTCACGCGCATACGGCGGCGGCTCGCTCCCCTCATGCTCGCCTACAACTTCGACGCCATGGTCTGGGAATGGACCTTCCTCGGCCTGTTCGACCTGCTCACCGCCGCCAACGCCCCGATCGTCGAACCGGGCCTGCAAGACGCGCTCGGCGACCCCGTGACGTTCTACGACTGGACCATGGAAGTAGCCGAACGGCACCGCTGAAGCAGCGTCCGCCCGACTCAGGTGAGCGCTTCGCGCTGCGCCTTGGTGAGGCGCGCCACCACCAGGTCGTAGGAGTGGTCGATCATCTCCAGCACTTCCTCGCCGGGCACCGAGCCGTCGAGGGTCACCGTGTTCCAGTGCCGCTTGTTGAGGTGGTAGCCGGGTGCGACCGCGCTGTAGCGCCGGCGCAGGTCGGCTGCCAGGTCGGGGTCGCACTTGAGGCTGACGCTCCCCGGCTCCGCGCTCAGCGGCACCAGCGCGAACATGCGGCCGGCCACCTTGAACACGGCCACCTCGTCACCGAACGGGTAGTCCTCCGCGGCCCCCGGCTTCGCCAGGCACTCCGCGATCACCCGGTCGCGCCGCGCGTCGTCCGCCATCACCGGCTCACCTGCCCGTCCTGCGCCGCCGCTACCACTCCCAGTACACCAGCCGCCTGCGACACCGGCGCCGCTCCAGGTCGGGTCGGTGCGGGGAAGGGGGAATGTGATGGCTATCACGCCAACTTTTGGTGTGCATTTCTGATCATGCGTTTTGATCTCCGTGTGGGAAAAGGGTTCGAACCAAACTGGGGCCGGCTTCATCGTATTGAGGTATAGGGGGGCACGGTTCCAGGGCTGAAAGTCGGGTAAGCCGCCGTGTCGTAATGGAGAGAACATGCGACTCGGAAAGGCGGCCGTCTTCGGTCTCGTCTTCGGAACGATGACGATCGGTCTTGCCGCGCCCGCGATGGCCGACCCGGGGGACGTCCTCGTCCAGCCGGGGCAGGCCCACCCCGGCGGCAAGGTCACCGTCGTCGGCAAGAAGTGCGCGACCGACGGCACGGCGGGCTCGCTGGCGTTCGTCGGCGGGGCGGTGCCGCTGAACGGGGCCGAGGAGGTCGACGGCCGGGCGGGCCTGGCCACCGTCAAGGACGACACCGTCCCCGGCACCTACACGGTGCTGGTCAGGTGCGGCGCCCACCGGTCGACCGGCCAGATCGAGATCGTGGACGGCAAGGCGCACCCGAAGACGAAGGCCACCCCGACCGGCGGGGTCGGGACGGGCTTCGGCGGCGGCGCCGGCGGCCCGGACACCGCCCTCCTGGCGGGCGGGGGCGTCCTGCTGCTGGCGGGGGCCGGGCTCGGGGCGATGGCCGTCCGGCGGCGGGGCGGTGCGGCCGCGTCCTGACCGGCGTCCGGTGGCCGTCCAAAGGGAAATCTCGTCGAGCGGGTGAGAGAGGTATGCGGGGAAAGGTCGGGTTGCGGGTGGTGGCGCTGGTTCTGCTGACCGGTGGCCTTCTCGTGGTGGGGCTGGGGCTGCGCGGTCCGGGGGGTCCGCCGCAGCCGCCCGCGTGGGCGGCGACGCCTCGTCCGGTCGATCACCACGGGCCGGTGCTGCCCCGCTCGCTGCCCGTCGAGGTGACCGTCCCGTCGATCGGCGTCCGGGCGCCGCTGACCAGGCTCGGCCTGGCACCGGACGGCTCGGTGCAGGTCCCGTCGGCCGACCGGCCGGACGAGGCCGGCTGGTACACCGGCGGGCCGGCCCCCGGAGAGCGCGGCGCCGCCGTGATCCTGGGCCATGTCGACTCCAAGAACTGGGGCGCGGTCTTCTACGACCTGGGCCGCGTCAGGCCGGGGCACCGCGTCGAGGTGAAGCGGGCGGACGGTCAGGTGGCCGTGTTCACCGTCGAGTCCGTGGAGCGGGTCGCCAAGGACCGGTTCCCCACCCGGCGCGTCTACGGCCCGCTCGACCACGCCGGCCTCCGCCTCGTCACCTGCGGCGGCCCGTTCGACCGCGGGAAGGGCAGCTACCGCGACAACATCATCGTCTACGCGTCCCAGACGGCCGTCCGCCGCGGTCCGTGAACCACGACGTAGATCGCGCCGGCGACGCGGAAACCGGGGAGGAATCCGGGCGCGGCGGTCATCAGGGGGCGGTGATGGGGGCGATGCGCGGCGAGGCCAGACGCAGGTAGTCGTCGGTGACCAGGGCGATCGAGCGGTCCAGCCGCGCGGCGTTGAAGAACAGCTCGGGCGCCTGGAGCAGCGCCGGATCGGCGACGACCTCCAGCCGGGGGTTGTAGGAGAACGGCAGTACGGTGCCGCTGACACTGCCGGCCAGTTCCTCGGCCCTGTCGCGACCGGCGAAGGCGACATAGGTGCCGTCCAGCAGGGCCTTGACGGCCTGCAGGTCGAGGCGCGCGTCACCGGGCACCACGGCCAGCACGTACCGGCTCTGCTTCTTGCCGATCTTGACCATGACGACCAGGCATTTGGCGGCGTGCGCGACGTCGTGGCCGCGCATCTCGCTGACCACCTCGGTCCGCCCCTCGGGCGGGTGGTCGATCAGCCGGTAGCGCGCGCCCGCCGCGTCCAGGTCCGCGATCAGCCGCTCGTACAGGTCCGCGCGCTCGGCGGCGGTGACGCCCGCTCCGCCCTCACCACTCACTGCTCAGTGCCTCCTTCGCCTCGGCGATCCGGTCCTCGTCCCGCCGGTAGAACACCCACTGCTTGATCTTCGTGCCGTGGACGAGCCCCGCCCGCGACAGCACGCGCAGGTGCTCGCCGCAGGTCGGCTGGCTCACGCCCAGCTTCTGGGCGATGAACAGCGAGCAGACCCCGTCCCGGACGAGGTCGCCGTCCCGCTGCGGCGGGAAGTGCCGCTCCGGGTCGCGCAGCCACTCCAGGATCAGCAGCCGCTTGTCGTTGGCCAGCGCCTTCACCAGCTCCACGTCCAGCATGGCGATGATTATGGCAGTTAGCTTATTTACTTTCTACTCGTCGGCGCGTCATTCCAGCATGTCGGTCTGGTGTGCGATGGCGCTGCGCACCAAGGCGACCGTGTCCTCGGCCTGCCGCAGTGCCGCTTCCGCCGATACCTCCCGGACGTAGCGCCCGGAGCCGGTGAGGACGCGCTGCGGATCCTCCAGCAACGCCCCCTTGTGGAAGACCAGCTTGACCCCCTTCTTGGTCACCGCGATGCCGCACAACCAGTGATGCCAGTCGTCCGCCGTCGTGAAGGTCAGCCGTCCCCACTTGATCGCCTGCTCCAGCCGTGGATCGGCGGAGAGGACCAGCGCGGACAGCTCCTCGGCCCGGCCGCGGCCCTGCGCGTCCAGGCCGCCCAGCCATTCGTGGACTGCCGTTCCGTCACCCATGGGCCCATGCTCGCGCCCGGCGCCGACAGTTCGGACGGCTCCGGCCGTTCGAAGCAGGCTTCGTCACCTGACGTGCTCGTCGAGGAGCCGGGCGAAGCCGTCGTGGAGGCGGGTCAGGCCGAACTCGAAGAGCTCCTCGAACGAGAAGTCGAAGGTGTCCTCGGAGAGGTCGGCCATGGTGGGGTAGTCGCCGCTGGTGAGCGCGGCCGTCAGGGTCGGCTCCTGGGCCCGCCAGAACTGCTCGTTGCTGACGCCGGTCCGCGCCTCGGCGCGGCGCTCGTTGATGTAGCGGCGCGCGACGCCCTCGACGTAGTCGACCTGGGTGCTGATCATCATCATCAGCGTCCGGTCGGGGAGCCCGAACGGGCGCAGCAGGCGCAGGAACCGGTCGAGGCCGCGCAGGCCGTTCGGGCCGAGGAGCGGCCGGCTCTGGTCCACGAACGGGTACCAGGGGTGGTCCAGGCACAGCCGCCAGTGGTACCGGGCGTCGGCCGTGAGGATCTCGCGCCAGGTCCGGCCGTCCGGCTGCGCGGCCTCCTCGGGGAAGTCGACGACGTGGTCGAGCATGAGGTCCAGCAGCTCGCTCTTGCCGGGGACGTAGCGGTAGAGCGACATCGTCCCCACGCCGAGGCGGGTCGCGATCGAGCGCATCGACAGCGCGTCGAGCCCCTCGGTCCGGGAGAGCTCGTCGGCGACCTCGACGGCGGCCGCGACGATCCGGTCCAGGCTGAGCGTGGCCGGGCGGCCCCGCGGGGGGCGGGTCCGGTCGCCCCACAGCAGCTCAAGGCTCCTTCCGAGGTCGCGGGCGTCGTCGTGCTCCGTCGTCATGGACATGACGCTACAACCACGCCGCCGGACCGGCGGCCCGGACTTTGGGTATGGTGTACTCTAATTCGCGTATGGCATACGCAAACTAGGGAGGCGGCATGCCGGAGGACGTGATCCTCGCCGAGGGGGTCCGCAAGGTGTACGGGGAGAAACGGGCGCTCGACGGCTTCGACCTCGCGGTGCCGAGGGGCATGGTCTACGGCCTGCTCGGGCCGAACGGCGCCGGGAAGACCACCGCCGTCCGCATCCTGGCCACGCTCGTCCGCCCGGACGGCGGCCGGGCGCGGGTCACCGGCCTGGACGTCGCCGCGCAGGCCCGGCGGGTGCGCCGGCGGATCGGGCTGGCCGGGCAGCACGCCGCGCTGGACGAGGTCCTCACCGGCCGGCAGAACCTGCGCATGTTCGGCCGCCTGTACCACCTCGGCAAGAAGCGCGCGGGCGAGCGCGCGGAGGAGCTGCTGGAGCGGTTCGACCTGCTGGACGCCGCCGACAAGGGGGTGAAGGAGTACAGCGGCGGGATGCGCCGCCGGCTCGACCTCGCGGCGAGCATGATCCTGACACCGGACGTGCTGTTCCTCGACGAACCGACCACCGGCCTCGACCCGCGCGGCAGGAACGAGGTGTGGGGATCGGTCCGGTCGCTGGTCGAGCAGGGCACGACCGTGCTGCTGACGACGCAGTACCTGGACGAGGCCGACCAGCTCGCCGGGCGCATCGCCGTCATCGACCGGGGCCGGGTCATCGCCGACGGCCCGCCCGACTCGCTGAAGCGGCTGATCGGCGGCGACCGGATCGAGGTCGTGGTGCGCGATCCCGCCACCCTGGCCGCGACCGCGGCCGTCGTCGCCCGGGTCGCGTCCGCGGAGCCGCTGGTCGACGAGGGCGCGGCGCGGGTGCACGCGCCCGTCACCGACCGGGTGGCGGCGCTGACCGAGGTGGCCCGCACGCTCCAGGACGACGGCATCGCGGTGGAGGACATCGGGCTCCGGCGCCCGACCCTGGACGAGGTGTTCCTGCGCCTCACCGGGCACCCCGCCGAGGACACGAAGGTGAAGGTGGAGGCATGAGCGTTCACGGCGGGACCGCCGCCGGCGAAGGCGCCGGCGCGCGGCTCTACTGGGCCGCCGCGGACTGCTGGACGATCGTCCTGCGGGGCCTGACCCACTACGTCCGGCAGCCGAGCAACATCGCCTGGCAGCTCGGCTTCCCCATCGTCTCGGTGCTGCTGTTCGGCTACGTCTTCGGCAGCGCGATGTCGGTTCCCGGGGGCGGCGACTACCGCGAGTTCCTGATGCCGGGCATGTTCGGGATGACGATGGCGATGGGGTTCATGAACACCGCGTACGTCGTCGTGTACGACAGCTCGCGCGGCGTCACCGACCGGTTCCGCTCCATGCCGATGGCGCCCTCGGCGGTCGTGACGGGACGCGGCGTCGGCGACCTGATCGGCGCGACGCTCGACCTGCTCGTGCTGGCCCTGACCGCGCTGGCGATCGGCTGGCGCTCCGGCGGCGGTGTGCTGGACACCCTCGCCGCGTTCGGCCTGTTCCTGCTGCTGCGCTTCGCGCTGATCTGGATCGGCGTGCTGCTCGGGCTGCTGGTGCCGAACGAGGAGGCCGCCGGGAGCCTGTTCGCGGTGGCGTTCCCCTTCGCGATGATCTCCAGCGCGTTCGTGGCGCCGTCCCTCATGCCGGACTGGCTCGGCGCGGTCGCGCGGTGGAACCCGGTGTCGGCGACGGTGACCGCGTCCCGCGAGCTGTTCGGCAACCCGGCCGCCGTCGGCGGCACCTGGGTCGAGCAGCACGCCCTGCTGATGGCGATCGTCTGGCCGGTCGTGATCACGGCGGTCTTCCTGCCGCTGGCGGTCCGCCGCTACCAGCGCCTCAGCCGCTGAGGCCGCCAGCCCAGGCCGGCGTCCAGCCGTCGGGGCAGGGGGTGTACGAGCCGGTGAGATGGTCGCGGAGCCGGACGAGGGCCGGGTGCGGGTTGCCGGTGTGCCAGACGAGCGAGTGCGGGTAGACGGGGGTCGGGCCGTGGACGGCGATGCGCCGCAGGTCGTCGTCCACGGGCCAGACGAGGCGGGTCCCCTCGCCGACGAAGGTCGCCAGCGACGGGGAGTCGGCGATCGTGTCGAGGAGCGGCTCGGTGCCGAAGTGCGGCCCGACCGTGTCGATGGCGATGCCGAACGCGGCGGCCAGGTCGTCGTAGAAGGCGGCCCATTCGGTGCCGGGGACGAGCGCGGGCATCCAGATCCGGTGCCCCGCGAGCCGGTCCGGGCCGACCGACCGGGCGGCGGCGAGCCGGTGGCCCGGCCCGGTGAGGAGCTGGACCGGCTCGTCGCGGACCCGCGCGGCCTCGATCCCTCCCGGGAGGGCGGACGGGACGACGGCGCGGAACGACGCGTCGATCGTCCCGTCCTCGACGGCGGCGATCGCCGCGTCCAGGTCGAACAGCGTCACCACGTCCAGCTCGATCGCGGGGTGGGCGCGGTGGAAGCCGCGCAGCAGCCCGGCCGGCTCCAGCCGCCGCCCGATCACGTCCACGCGCAGCGCCCGGCGGCCGGGGCGCACGGACGCGGCGGCCCGCTCCTCGGCCCGCAGCAGGTCGCGGGCGTGCGGCAGGAACGCCTGCCCGTCGATGGTGAGCCGCGCGCCGCGCGGCGTCCGGGTGAACAGCCGCACCCCGAGGTCCGACTCCAGCGCGGCGACGCGCTTGGACACGGCCTGCTGGGTGATCGACAGGTCGTCGGCGGCGCTCTGGAACCGGCCCGCGTCCGCGACGGCGACGAAGGTGCGCACGGCGTTGAGATCCACCCCGCCACGCTAGCGGCGACAACCCGTGGTTGTGGCGGCCCACCGGCGGTTGTTTGATCATCCGCCCGCCGCCCGGTTGGATCCCTGGGGCCGACGTCGGTGCGGGGAGGGGTGCGCGGGCCTATGGGGACAAGCCGGTCGCTGGGACGGCCGTTCGGGTGGCTCTGGGCGGCCTACGCGACGAGCACGTTCGGGACGTATCTCGCGTTCGACGCATTTCCCCTGATCGCCATCGTGGTGCTGGACGCGGGACCGGCCCGGGTGTCGCTGCTGGCCGCCGCGGGGCTGCTGGTGGGGGCCGCCCTGGCGGTGCCGCTCGGACCCTGGATCGAGGTGCGCCGCAAGCGGCCGGTGATGATCGCCATGGACCTCGTCCGGTGCGCCGCGCTGCTGACCGTCCCGGCCGCCTACGCGCTCGGCGCGCTCACCTTCGGCCAACTCGTGGTTGTGTCGATCCTCGTCGGCGCGGCCGACATCGCCTTCACGGCGGCGAGCGGCGCCTGCCTGAAGGCGCTCGTCCGGCCGGACGACCTGCTCGCCGCCAACGGGCGGTTCGAGTCGACGCTGTGGACCGCGACCATGCTCGGGCCGCCGCTCGGCGGAGCCGCGATCGGAGCGTTCGGACCGGTGACGACCGTGGCGGCCAACGCGGTCAGCTTCCTGCTGTCGGCGGCGGGCATCCGCGCGATCGGCGGGACGGAGCCGCGTCCGCGGCCCCGCGGGACCCGCCTGCGGGCCGGGGACCTGCTCGAAGGGTGGCGGCACATCCTGACAGATCCGGTGCTGCGCCCGCTCTTCCTCAACGTGATCCTCGTCAACGGGCTGATCGTGGCGACCGCGCCGGTGCTGGCCGTCCTGATGCTCGGCCGCCTCGGCTTCGCGCCCTGGCAGTACGCCCTGGCGTTCGCGGTCCCGTGCGCCGGCGGCCTCATCGGGTCGCGCCTGGCGGGCCCGCTCGTCGCGCGGTTCGGGCGGCGCCGGGTCATGCTCGCCGCCGGGTCCCTGCGCGCGTGCTGGCTGCTCGGGCTCGCCTTCGTCCAGCCCGGCGCCGCCGGGATCGCCCTGGTCATCGCCGTCGAGTTCGGCCTGATCACCTGCATCGGCGTGTTCACCCCGCTGCTCGCCACCCACCGCCTGGAGCGGACGCCGCCGGACCGGGTCGCGCGCGTGCTCTCCGCGTGGTCGGTCACCGGCAAGCTCACGATGGCGGGCCTGACCGCGCTGTGGGGCGTGCTGGCCGGCCTCACCGGCCCCCGCCTCGCGATCGCGGGGGCGGGCGTCCTCGTCCTCGCGACCCCGCTGCTGCTCCCCCGCGCCGCGCGGGCGCGGCCGGAGCGCGAGCCGGCCCTCGACCCGACGCCTTGACGCAGGTCAGAGCCCAGTGCGAGCGTGAGAAGCGATGGTGAAAGGGGGACCCATCATGCCGGAAATCAAGAGCATCGAGAAGCCGGACGAGCGGCGCGACTTCCCGCGGGGGCACCTGGAGGTCGTCAACCTCACGGGCCTGGTCTTCGGGAAGGCCACCTTCGAGCCCGGATGGCGCTGGACGGAATCGGTCAAGGACATCGCGGGGACCGACCTCTGCGAGGTGCACCACAACGGCTACATCATCTCGGGCCGGATGCGCATCCTCACCCGCGACGGCGCCGAGGGCGAGGTCGGCCCCGGTGACGTGTTCGTCGTAGCGCCCGGCCACGACGCCTGGGTCGTCGGCGACGAGCCGTGCGTCGCGCTCGACTTCGCCGGCGGCATCGGCGAGTACGCGAAGGCGCCCGGCTCCTGAGAGACACCGGCCGCACCGCGGGGGCCGGGGACACAGGGGTGCCCCCGGCCCCCGCGGCGCTCGCTCCCGGCGCTCCGGTCTGGCGAGAGTTGACGAGGCCGGGCGGGAGGCGGGCGGGTAGGTTTCAACAATGAACAGTCGGCCGACTCTTGAGGACATCCGGCGCGCGCCGAAGGTGCTGCTGCACGACCACCTCGACGGCGGGGTGCGGCCCGCCACCGTCATCGACCTGGCGGGGGAGTCCGGGTACGCGGACCTGCCCGCGACCGACGCCGGTGAGCTGCGGACGTGGTTCGAGGAGGCGTCCAACTCGGGGTCGCTGGAGCGGTACCTGGAGACGTTCTCCCACACCGTCGGCGTGATGCAGACCGTCGAGGCGCTCACGCGGGTGGCGTACGAGTGCGCCGAGGACCTCGCGAAGGACGGCATCGTCTACGCGGAGGTCCGGTACGCGCCCGAGCAGCACCTGCGGGCCGGGCTGTCGCTGGAGCAGGTCGTCGAGGCCGTCCTGGACGGGTTCGCGCGGGGCCGCGAGGACTTCGGCATCCGCGTCGGGACGCTCGTCACGGCGATGCGCCACCAAGCGCGCAGCATGGAGATCGCGGAGCTGGCCGTCCGGTACCGGGACGCGGGCGTCGTCGGGTTCGACATCGCGGGCGCCGAGGCCGGGTACCCGCCCACCCGCCACCTGGACGCGTTCGAGTACCTGCAGCGGGAGAACGCGCACTTCACCATCCACGCGGGCGAGGGGTTCGGGCTGCCGTCGATCTGGCAGGCGATCCAGTGGTGCGGCGCCGACCGGCTCGGGCACGGCGTCCGCATCATCGACGACATCGAGGTGGACGGGGACGAGCCGCGGCTCGGCCGGCTCGCCGACTACGTGCGCGACAAGCGGATCCCGCTGGAGATGTGCCCGACGTCCAACATCCAGACGGGCGCGGCGAAGTCGATCGCGGAGCACCCGATCGGGCTGCTGCGGCGGCTGAGCTTCCGCGTCACGGTCAACACCGACAACCGGCTGATGAGCGGCACGACGCTGTCGGAGGAGTTCGCGAAGCTCGCCGACGCGTTCGGCTACGGATGGGACGACCTGCAGTGGTTCACGGTGAACGCGATGAAGTCGGCGTTCGCGCCGTTCAACGAGCGGCTCGAACTGATCAACGGGGTGATCAAGCCCGGTTTCGCGCAGCTCAAATGGAGCGGCGCCCGGCCCCTGGCATGATCGGGCCATGACCATTCGCTCCACCGGAGGACGCGTCGCCGCCTACGCGTGGTTCGTGTTCGCCGTGCTGAACTTCGCGGACATCTTCGTCGGCTTCACCGGTGACCCCGACTACTCGCTGACGACGGCCGTGATCGCCTTCCTGCTGCTGTTCGGCTGCGGCATCGCCTACACCGTCGGGCTGCGCCCGCTGATCGCCGGGGACGACGACGGGGTCACGGTCCGCAACCCGCTGCGCGACGTCCGGGTGCCGTGGGGCGCGGTGCGCAGGATCGAGGGCCGCAACGCGGTGACCGTGACGTTCGCCGGCCCGGACGGCGTGGAGCTGGAGGCGCGCGCCTGGGTGCTCCAGACGTCGCCGCGCGCCCAGGCCAAGGCCGAGGCGCGGGCGGAGAAGGAGGCCCGGAAGAACCAGGGCCGGAACCTCGACCTGCGGGGACGGACGCCGACGACCTACGCGGCGCAGCAGCTGAACGAGCTGAAGGACCGGCGGCGACCGAAGGCCCGGTCCGGCGCCCCCGACAAGGCGGCCAGGGCGAAGGCCGAGGCGGCCGCCGGGAAGCCCGCCCGGGGGACCGTCCGCTGGTCGGTTCCGGCGGTGGCGGCGCTGGCCGTCCCGCTGGCCGTGCTGATCGTGCTGGTGATCGTGGGGCTCGTCAGCTGAGCATCGCCGAGAGGTCCGCGCGCAGGGCGTCCAGGCCGGCGGCGGCGCGCGCCCGGACAGCGGCGACGTCCTCGTCGACGGGCAGGACGACCTCCAGGTAGCACTTCAGCTTCGGCTCCGTCCCCGACGGCCGGATCACCACCCGCGACCCGCCCGCCAGGCGGAACCGCAGCCCGTCGGTCGCCGGGAGCCCGCCCGACGGCTCCGCGAGGTCGTCGAACGACTCGACGGGACGCCCGCCCAGCTCGCGCGGGGGAGCGGCGCGCAGCCGGGCCATCGCGGCGATGATCAGCGACAGGTCGTCCACCCGGACCGACAGCTGCGACGTCGCGTGCAGCCCGTACCGGCGGGCCTGCGCGTCCAACAGGTCGAGCAGCGTGCGCCCGTCCCGCTTCGCGTCCGCGGCGAGCGCGGCGACGGCGAGCGCGGCGCCGATGCCGTCCTTGTCGTTGACGAGCACGCCCCGGTCGTCGCCGACGCTGTAGCCGAGCGCCTCCTCGTACCCGAACACCAGCCGGTGGTCCGGGCCACCTGCCCGCATGATCCACTTGAAACCGGTCAGCGACTCGGCGGACCGCACCCGGTGCGCGGCGGCGATCGAGCGCAGCAGCGACGACGACACGATCGTCGTGACGACCAGCCGGTCGTCGCCGGTGGTGTGCCGCAGGACGTGCTCGGCCAGCAGCCCGCCGACCTCGTCGCCGGTCAGCGCCCGCCAGCCGTCCGGCCCGGGGACGGCGACCGCGCAGCGGTCCGCGTCCGGGTCGTTGGCGATCACCAGGTCGGCGCCGCGGGCCTCGGCGAGGCGCAGCGCCAGGTCCAGCGCGCCCGGCTCCTCCGGGTTCGGGAACGCCACGGTCGGGAAGTCGGGATCGGGGTCGGCCTGCTCGGGGACGACGACCGGCGCGGGGAAGCCGGCCCGCTCGAACGCCGCGAGCAGCACGTCCCGCCCGACGCCGTGCATCGGCGTGTACACGATCGAGATACCGCGGTCGCCGCCGAGCTTCAGCGACGACACCGCGTCCAGGTACAGGTCCGCGCCCGCGTGGACGGGCCGGCCCTCGCCGAGCGGCAGCTCGTCCACGCGGCCGACCGCGTCGATCGCGGCGGAGATCTCCGCGTCCACCGGCGGGACGATCTGCGCCCCGTCCGCCCAGTACACCTTGTAGCCGTTGTCGCGCGGCGGGTTGTGGCTGGCCGTGACCATCACGCCCGCCACGATGTCGTCGAACGACCGGGTGAAGTGGGCGAGGACGGGCGTCGGCACCGGATCGGCGAACACCTCCGGGCGCAGCCCGGCCCCGCTGAGCACCGCCGCGGTGTCGTCGGCGAACCGCCGCGACCCGTGCCGCGCGTCGAACCCGATGATCACCCGGCCGCCGGGCGGCAGGCACGCGGCGAGCCCGGCCGCGGCGCGCATCACCGTCACCCGGTTCATCCGGTTCGGCCCGGCGCCCAGCTCGCCGCGCAGGCCGGCCGTCCCGAACTCCAGCCGCGCCCCGAACCGGGTGGCGAGCGCCTGCTCGTCGCCCTCGTCCAGGATCGTCCGGAGTTCGGCCCGGGTCTCGGGGTCGGGGTCCTGCGCCAGCCACTCCTCGGCCCGCGCCCGCAGGTCGCTCACAGCTTCGCGAGGACGGTGGCGAGCAGGGTGCCCATGCGGCCGGCGGACGCCCGCCCCGCCGCGAGGACCTCCTCGTGGTCGAGCGGCTCGTCCGACAGCCCGGCCGCGATGTTGGTGACCAGCGAGACGCCGAGCACGTCGGCGCCGCCCTGCCGGGCCGCGATCGTCTCCAGCACCGTCGACATGCCGATCATGTCGGCGCCCAGCGTGCGCAGCATCCGGATCTCGGCGGGCGTCTCGTAGGTCGGGCCGCGGAACGCCGCGTACACGCCCTCCGACAGCGTCGGGTCGACCTCCCGGGCGAGCGCGCGCAGCCGCTTGGAGTACGCCTCGGTCAGGTCGAGGAACGTCGCGCCGGTCAGCGGGTTCGCCCCGGACAGGTTCAGGTGGTCGGAGATCAGCACCGGGTCGCCGACCCGCTGGTGCTCGGGCCGCAGCCCGCCCGCCGCGTTGGTGAGCACCATCGTCGTCACGCCCGCGGCCAGCGCCGTCCGGACGGGATGCACGACCGCGTCGACGCCGCGTCCCTCGTACAGGTGCGTCCGGCCGAGGAACACCAGCGCGCGGCGCCCGCCGGTCTCGACGACCCGGATCCGCCCGGCGTGGCCCTCCACGGCGGGGGGAGCGAACCCGGGCAGATCGGTCACCGTCAGCTCGGCGACCGGCTCGCCCAGCCGGTCGGCCGCCGGAACCCAGCCGGACCCCATGACGAGGGCCGCGTCGAAGGAGTCGAAGGACGTGCGGGCGCGCAGCTCATCGGCCGCGTCCCGCGCCAGTGCAAAAGCGTCGTTGCTCACATCGCCGACACTACAGCCGCGCTCGGGACGGCCCGCCTGGCTCAGTCGCCGAGCGACCTGCACGGGCGGGTGCGCAGGTCCTTGACGTAGTCGTCGGGCGCGCCGGCCTTCTCCGCGGCGTCGGCGAGGATGCCGAGGTAGCGCGCGGACGGCAGCCCGCCCTCGTAGTCGTCCAGGACGTAGAGCCAGCACAGCGCGTCGCCGTCGAGCGTCTGCACCCGGACCCGGATCTTGCGGTAGACGTCGAGCGCGGCGCCCTCCCAGGCGTCGAGCTCCTTCTCGTCCCAGGCGGGCACGTCGTACAGGACGACGAACACCTGCTCGGAGTCGTCCTCGACGACCGTCGCGAGGGCGCCGTCCCAGCCCTTGTCCTGGCCGCCGAAGGTCAGCCGCCAGCCGGCCAGCCAGCCGGTGCCGCGCATGGGGGAGTGCGGAGCCCGGCTCGCCATCTGCTCGGGGTCCATGTTGGAGGCGTACGCCGCGTACAGTGCCACGTTGGCCAAGGCTAACCCACCGGCGTGCGCGGGGGGCGGGGTTGCCCCGACCGGGACGGGGGCGGGCGGGCGAACCGGTCCGGTACCGGACTTTTCACTGCCGTGAGTAGGAAAGAATGGAAGATGTGACCCGTATCGTGATCATCGGAGGAGGCCCGGGCGGGTACGAGGCCGCGCTCGTCGCCGCACAGCTCGGCGCCGACGTGACCGTCGTGGAACGGGACGGTCCGGGCGGCGCCTGCGTGCTCACCGACTGCGTGCCCTCCAAGACGCTCATCGCCACCTCGACCCGGATGGCGGTCATGTCGGAGTCCGCGGGGCTCGGGCTGCGCTTCAACGGCGGCCCGGACGGCATCGTCGGCGCCCTGGAGGCCGACATGGCCGAGGTCAACAAGCGCGTGAAGGACCTCGCGCGGGCCCAGTCGTTCGACGTCGCCGAACGGCTCGCCTACGAGGAGGTCAAGATCGTCCGTGGTGAGGCGCGGCTGGTGGAGCCGCACGTCGTCGCGGTCGGCGACCGCCGCCTGCGCGCCGACACCGTGCTGCTCGCCACCGGCGCGACGCCGCGCGTGCTGCCCGGCGCCGAGCCGGACGGCGAGCGCATCCTGAACTGGCGGCAGCTGTACGACCTGCCGGAGCTGCCCGAGGAGCTGATCGTGGTCGGGTCCGGCGTGACGGGCGCCGAGCTCGCCGGGGCCTACCTGTCCCTGGGCTCGCGGGTCACGCTGGTGTCCTCGCGGGACCGGATCCTGCCGACCGAGGACGCCGACGCCGCCGCCGTCCTGCAGGAGGTGTTCCTGCGGCGCGGGATGAACGTCATGTCGCGGTCCCGGGCCGCGGGGGTGGAGCGGTCCGGCAACGGCGTGATCGTCACTCTGGAGGACGGGACGAAGGTCGAGGGCACGCACTGCCTCATGACCGTCGGAATGGTCCCGAACACCACCGGGATCGGCCTGGAGGAGGTCGGCGTGCGCTGCGACGCCCGCGGCTTCGTGGAGGTCGACAAGGTGTCGCGGACGTCCGTCCCGAACATCTACGCCTCGGGCGACTGCACGGGCGTGCTGATGCTGGCGTCGGTCGCCGGCATGCAGGGGCGCATCGCGATGTGGCACGCGCTCGGCGAGGCCGTCCAGCCGCTCAAGCTGGGCTGGGTCGCCTCCAACATCTTCACCGACCCCGAGGTCGCGTCGGTCGGCGTCACGCAGCACATGGTCGACTCCGGGGACGTCAACGCCCGGACGGTCATGCTGCCGCTGTTCACCAACGCGCGGGCCAAGATGCAGGGCTTCGAGGACGGTTTCGTCAAGCTGTTCTGTCGCCCGTCCACGGGGATCGTCCTCGGCGGCGTCATCGTGGCGCCGCGGGCGAGCGAGCTGATCCTGGGCGTGTCGATCGCCGTCCAGCAGCACCTCACCGTCGACCAGCTCGCGTACACGTTCGCGGTGTACCCGTCGCTGTCGGGCAGCATCACCGAGGCGTCGCGGCGGCTGATGGCCGAGCACGCCTACTAGAGGCGCGCCCGGCCGTTGTCGACCATGGCGCCGCGCTAGAAGTAGCGCAGGGCCACGTACACCCACGCCATCAGCGTGCTCAGCACCGTGACGATGATGCCGTAGCGGGTGAACTGCCAGAAGCTGATCGGGTGGCCGGTCCTGGCGGCGATGCCGATCGCGACGACGTTGGCGCTCGCGGCGACGGCCGTCCCGTTGCCGCCGAAGTCGGCGCCCAGCGCGAACGACCACCACAGCGCCTCGGCGGTGCGCGCGTCCGGCGCGCCCGCGGCCATCCCCTCCACGATCGGCGCCATCGTCGCCGCGTAGGGGATGTTGTCGAAGAACGCGCCGAGGACGGCGGAGCCGAACAGCAGGCTGGTCGCGGCGACGAAGTGGTTGTCGCCGATCGTCTCCGCCGCCCAGGTGCCGATCGCCTCGATGACGCCCGTGTGCCCGAGGCCCGCCACCATCACGAACAGGCCCATGAAGAACACCAGCACGGACCATTCGACCTCCCGCAGGACGTCGGCGACCTCGACCCGCGACACCAGCAGCATCACGCCCGCGCCGACCAGCGCCACGATCGCCGGCTCCAGATGCAGCACCGAGTGCAGCGTGAACGCGACGATGACCAGGCCGAGCACGACCAGGCACCGGACGAGCAGCGCCGGGTCCGTGATCGCCTTGCGCTCGTCCAGCGACATCACCTCGGCGACGTACCGCTCGTCGTACGTGAACGACTTGCGGAACAGCACCCGCGCCAGCAGCACGAAGGCGATGAAGACGAGCACCACGATCGGTGCCATGTGGACGAGGAAGTCGTTGAACGTCAGCCCCGCCCGGCTGGCGATGATGATGTTCGGCGGGTCGCCGATCAGCGTCGACGCGCCGCCGATGTTGGACGCCAGCACCTCGGCGATCAGGTACGGATGGGCCGGGATGCGCAGCCGGTTGCAGACCACCACCGTCACCGGGGCCACCAGCATGATCGTGGTGACGTTGTCCAGGAACGGGGAGGCGACCGCGGTGATGGCCATGAGCATCACCAGCAGCCGGTACGGCCGGCCCTTCGAGCGCTTGGCCGCCCAGATCGCCAGGTAGTCGAACAGCCCGGTGCCCTTGATGATCCCGACGATGATCATCATGCCGAGCAGCAGGAAGATGACGTTCCAGTCGATCCCGTCGTGCTCGGAGAAGAACACCTCGGCGCCGGGGGCGAGCCCGAGCACCGTCATCGCGCCGGCCGCGATCAGGACGACCTTGACCTTGTCGGCCTTCTCGGTCGCGATGAAGAAGAACGCGACGACGAAGATGGCGAGCGCCGCCACCGCCGTCATCCCGGGTCCCCCGGTTGTGGACAGGGCGGGTCTCCCGGTCGCGCGCCGCCTGGCGGCGCGTCCGTCAGCCCTCGGGGCCGGACAAAGCCAGTGCCGACAGCAGCCGGTCGAGGATGACGGCGCCGGTGAGGAGCCCGGCGTCGTCCACCACCGCGACCAGCGGGCTGCGCTGCCGCGCCATCACCGTGGCGAGTTCCAGCAGCGTCGCGGACGATCTGACGATGACGGGGCGGGGAGTGTGCTTGTCGAGGCAGTCGCCCACTTTCCTGTCGCGGATCTCGTGCCAGAAGACGTCCGCGTGCGCCTCGTCCACGGTGCGGGTCAGCGCAGGATCCTCCTGGTAGGCGACCGGCACCGCCAGCCGCAGCACCTGCGTGCCGGGCAGCACGACCTCGGGGCGCTGCGCCTCGTCCACGACGATGAGGCCGGGCAGGCGGCCGAGTGCCATGACCTGTATCGCGTGGGCGATCGAGTCGTCCCGGGTCACGGTCGGCACCTGTATGGCGATGTCCCGCGCTTGCATGTCGTCCCTTCGGCTTCCGGAAAGCCTGGTTCTCGTGACTGATAGGTGCCTCCTTCTAACGCCGGGGGCGGCCCCGTCGCAAGACGGCCTCCGCGGCGTTACGGGCGGGTGACGGTGCCCGCCGCTCATTCGCTGTGCCATGCGTCCGCCCCTTTCGCGTACGCTGTCCAGTCTTTGTGTGCGGGCCGCTCGCCTATATCGGGTGCGACCCCCATATCGGCGGTGTGGATCATGTATCCGCAGGTGGCGGAGGCGCCTTCCGGTGCCGCGCGCCTACCATGGACGCGGGAGACGCGGGACCGGAGGTGATCGGGTGCACACTCGGGAGTCGGCCACGCGGATACTGCTGGCCGACGATCACGCGCTGGTGCGGCGCGGGCTGCGCCTGATCCTGGACGCCGAGCCCGACCTGACCGTGGTCGCGGAGGCCGCCGACGGGGCGGAGGCGATCGACGCGCTCGGCGACGGCGGCGTCGACCTGGCGATCCTCGACATCGCGATGCCGCGCATGACGGGCCTGCAGGCGGCGCGGGAGATCTCCCGCCGCTTCCCCACGGTCCGGACGCTGATCCTGTCGATGTACGACAACGAGCAGTACCTGTTCGAGGCGCTGAAGGCGGGCGCGTCCGGCTACGTGCTGAAGTCGGTCGCCGACCGCGACCTGCTGCACGCCGTCCGGGCCGCGATGCGCGGCGAGCCGTTCCTGTACCCGGCCGCCGTCACGGTGCTGATCCGCGAGTTCCTGGCCCGCGACCGGGACGGCGACGGCCCCGACGGCATCCTCACCCCCCGCGAGGAGGAGATCATCAAGCTGATCGCGGAGGGGTACTCCTCCAAGCAGATCGCCGAGCTGCTGACGATCAGCGTCAAGACGGTCGACCGGCACCGCGCGAACATCCTCGGCAAGCTCGGCATGCGCGACCGGCTGGAGCTGGCGAAGTACGCGATCCGCGTCGGGCTCGTCGAGCCCTGACCCTCGGCCGCGCGCCTCAGCCGCGGCGGTCGCCGGGCGGCGGGACGACCAGCCTCACCTCGGTGCCGCCGCCGTCCGCCGGCCCGATCGTGAGCTGCGCGCCGATGAGCATCGCGCGCTCCCGCATCCCGTGGATCCCCGACCCCACCTCGGTGGGCGGGCCGGAACCGTCGTCCACCACCCGCAGGACCACGCGGCCGTCCGCGTCCTGGGTCAGCGACAGCTCGGCGTTCCGCGCGCCCGAGTGCCGCCACACGTTCGTCAGGCCCTCCTGCGCGATCCGGTAGATCACCAGCTCGGCGTCCGGGCCGAGCCCCTCCAGCCCGGCGTGGACGCGGCGGGTGACGTGCGGGCCGCCCGTCCCGGAGAACTCCGCGGCCAGGGCGGTGAGCGCGCTGCCCAGGCCCAGGTCGTCCAGGACGCCGGGGCGCAGCCGCCGGGCCACGCGGCGCACCTCGTCCAGGCTCGACCGGACGACCTCCTGGACGCCCCGCAGCTCCTCGGCGACCTCCTCCGGCGCCCGGTTCACCACCGACTTCAGCTCCAGCAGCACCACCGTGAGGGTCTGGCCGATCTCGTCGTGCAGCTCCTGGGCGATGCGGCTCCGCTCCGCCTCCTGCGCGTCGAGCACGAGGGCGGTGCTGGTGCTGCGCTCGGCCTCCAGCCGGTCGAGCATCGCGTTGAACTGGTCGACGAGGTGGAACAGGTCGCCGTTCCCGCCCTTCGCGAGCCGGTCGCCGGAGCGCAGCGAGTTCATCCGCGCCATCAGCGCGGTGAGGGCCTCCAGGGGCGCCAGGCTGGCGCGCAGAAGGAACGCGTTCGCCGCCATCATCACCGCCAGCCCGATCGCGAGGACGGGCAGCTCGCGCAGCAGGATCGGCGACGACACGGTCACCGGCCCGACGGCGAGCGCGGCCGTGCCGACCGCGAAGATCAGCCCGTTGATGCCGAGGATGCGCCAGTACAGCGCCGACGCGGGTGTCCTGCTCATGAGACCACGTCACCGCATCGGGGACGGTGTTGTCCATGCGTGACACCCGGCGGAGTGCCTGCATGACGGCCGTCCGCCGTTATGGGGTGTCGGCCCGATGGTGGCGCCCCGCCTCTTCGCCGATGGTGGAAGGCGAGCGCAGGCAGGAGGTGGGGATCATGGGCGCACTCGCCGCACAGGCGAGCCCGCTGGCCTTTCCCGCCGCCTTCCTCATCGTCCTCGGGCTGCTGGCGGCCACGGTCGCGGCCTCCGGGCTGCGGCGGGTCGAGCCGGACGAACGGCTGGTCGTCCGGCGGTCCGGGCGGACGCGCGGCGTCCGCGAACCCGGGCTGCGGTACCTGGTGCCGCTCGCCGACTCCGGCGTGCGCGTCCCCGCCGGGGCCCGCTCGTACGGCCTCTGGTTCAGGGCGATGACCAGGGACGGCGTGCCGGTGCGGATCAAGGCGCTGGCCGAGTTGCGGGTCGATGACCCGGCGGCCTACGCCGCGTCCGCCGAGACGCCGTCCTCCGCCGTGCCGTCCTTTGCCGTGCAGGCCGCCGCCGAGGCGGCGCTGCGCGGGGTGATGGCGGACCGGGACCTGGCGGACCTGCCGTCCCTGCTGGCGGGCGGGGACGACCCGGAGCTGGTCCGGCGCGTCGGCGAGGCGGTCCGGCCCTGGGGAGTGGCCGCGCGGCTCGTCTCCGTCACCGACGCGGCGGTCCCGGTCCGCGCCGGCCCGCGGCCGGCCGCCCCCGCCCCGCGGCTGCCCCCTACCGGCCGGGCGGCGGCAGGCCGTGGCGGTGCAGGCGGGACCGGCGCAGGTCGTCCGAGCTGATCGCGACGGTGAGCGTGCTGGCGGCGAGCGCGAGCAGGGGGACCGCCACGCGCACCCAGACCGGGCCCGGCAGGAGGGCCAGCAGCAGGCAGACGGGCGCCATCACGTACAGGTGCCGCAGCAGGAGCCTGCCTCGCCAGCCGGCGTCGGTCAGGTCGTGCCGGACCCAGTCGAGATCGCCGGGCGGGAGCCGGAACCCCAGCGCGTACCGGGCCCGCCGGAGCGGGCCCGGATCGCCGGGAAGCCGGGCCACGCGAACCCCTCAGAAGCCGCCGAAGTCTCCGCCGCCGCCGAAGTCGCCCCCGCCGAAGTCCCAGCCGCCGCCGACGTCTCCGCCGTCGCCGCCGAAGCCGCCCGACGGGTCGCCGTAGCCGCCGCCCCAGCCGCCCATCATCGAGCCGAGCATGGTGCCGATCATCATGCCGCTGAGCAGGTCGAGCCCGCCGTAGCCGTAGTAGTAGCCGCCGGCGTAGGGCGCGTAGGCGGGTCCGGCGTTCCAGTACGGCCGCCGGTCGCCGTCGTAGGGGACCATCCGGATGTCCGGGTCGTGCCCGTGCAGGACGGCCTCCGCGTCCGCCGCGCACGCCGGGACGGACCGGGCCACGCCGCCGGGCGGCGCCCACGTGACGTCCTTGGCGGACGGACCGTGCTGCGGGTTGAAGAAGCAGGGTGCGCGCCGCTCGGGGACGGGTTCGCCCGCCTGCCGGGCGCGGGTCGCCGTCATGTAGTAGCGGCCTTCCTCCAGCGCGGTGGTGACGTCCTGCATGTCCTCGGGCCTGGCCGCGCGTTCGGTGGCCGATTTCGCCTGGTCGTAGGCGTTCATCGCGCGCTCGTAGTCGGCGCGGGTGTCGGGTTCGAGGTCCTTGTCCATGACGTTCAGGTCGAGGCGGGCGATGTCCTCGCCGAGGAGGGTGACGTCCTCCTCCACCCCGGCCTTGAGGTCCTCCATGCGCCGCGCGTCCCGCTCCTGCCGCCGCTTGCGGACGACGAGGAACGAGCCCGTGGCGACCGCGGCCAGCGCGATGAGCACGCCGAGCGTCACGTACATGCCGATCGTGCTGGACCGGGCCTGGTCGTCGACCTTCTTCTCGGTGAGGTTCGAGAAGTCGATCAGCCGCTGCTTGAGCGGCACGCCGTTGGTCCGGGTGACGATCTGGTTGATCTCCCGGCTGTCGAGCTTCTTGGAGATCGCGGCCATGCGGCCGCCGTCGGCGGTGACCGCGACATAGGTCTGGCCCTCGCCGACGCGGTCGGCGACCGCCCGCAGCATCCGGCCGGCCTGCTCGCCGGTGACGCCGTCGCGCACCACGACGGCCCGGATGTCGGCGTCGCTGTCGCCGCCGAGAGTCGTCTTGATCTCGTTCTGGTCGGCCGGGGACAGCACGTTCCCGGCGCCGCTGGTCACGTACAGCCGCGAGTCGATGAGCCCCTTCGCGATCTGCCCGACCGTGTCGTCGGCGGCGGCCCGGGGCGCCGCGGCCTGGGCCGCGACGGTCCGCGCGGCCGGTGTGCTCTCTGCTGGGGCGGCCTGCGCCGGGGCGGCAAGGGCGAACGCCGGCGCGGCGACGGCGGCGATGATCGCCGAGACGGCGCCCCGGCGAGCCGCCCGGATGGCCCGGTTCTCGGTGTTCATGTCTCCAGTCTGCCCACGTGGACCCGCCGATGCGTCGTCCGCGGGACGGATTTGCGCGGACGATGCGTGGGTGCCGCCCCCCAGGGACCGGGCCGGACCGGTCAGGAGTCCTTGATGTCGCAGATCACCGCGCCGGCGGAGACGGTCTGGCCGACCTCGGCGGACAGCCCGGTGAGCGTCCCCGCCTTGTGGGCGGTGAGCGGCTGCTCCATCTTCATGGCCTCCAGCACGACGATGGTGTCGCCGGCCTCCACGGTCGCGCCGTCCTCGACGACGATCTTGACGATGGTGCCCTGCATCGGGCTGACCAGGGAGTCGCCGGACGCCTGCGCGCCGCCGCCCTTCCGCGCGCCGCGCCGCCGGGCGGGCCTGTCCTGGCCGGCGGGCGCCGCGGACGCGCCGAGCCCGGCGGGCAGCACGACCTCGATGCGCCGGCCGCCGACCTCGACGGTGACGCGCTCCCGCTCGCCCGGCTCCTCCTCGCCCGGCACGGGCGCCTCGTGCGGCGGGATCGTGTTCTCGAACTCCGTCTCGATCCACCGGGTGTGGACGGCGAACGGCGCCGCGTCGTCCGCCGGGACGAACGCCGGGTCGTCCAGCACCGCCCGGTGGAACGGCAGGACGGTCGGCATCCCCTCGATGACGAACTCGGCGAGCGCCCGGCGGGACCGTTCGACGGCCTGCCGGCGCGTCGCGCCCGTCACGATCAGCTTGGCGACCAGCGAGTCGAACTCCTGCGGGACGGTCTGCCCGGCCTCGTAGCCGGCGTCCAGCCGGACCCCGGGCCCGGTCGGGGGCCGCCACCCGGTCAGGGTGCCGACGGCGGGCAGGAAGCCGCGTCCGGCGTCCTCGGCGTTCAGCCGGAACTCGATCGAGTGGCCGCGCAGCTCCGGGTCGCCGTAGCCGAGCTCCTCGCCGTCGGCGATGCGGAACATCTCCCGGACGAGGTCCACCCCGGCGACCTCCTCGGTGACCGGGTGCTCGACCTGGAGGCGGGTGTTGACCTCCAGGAAGGAGATCGTGCCGTCCTGGCCGACGAGGAACTCGCACGTCCCGGCGCCGATGTAGCCGGCCTCCTTCAGGATGGCCTTGGACGCGCCGTACAGCAGGTCGAGCTGCTCGTCCGACAGGTAGGGCGCCGGAGCCTCCTCGACGAGCTTCTGGTGGCGCCGCTGGAGCGAGCAGTCGCGGGTGGAGACGACGACCACGTTGCCGTGCTTGTCGGCGAGGCACTGGGTCTCGACGTGCCGGGGCTTGTCGAGGTACCGCTCGACGAAGCACTCGCCGCGCCCGAACGCGCCCACGGCCTCCCGGACGGCGGACTCGTACAGCTCGGCGACCTCGTCCAGCGCGCGGGCGACCTTCAGGCCGCGCCCGCCGCCCCCGAACGCCGCCTTGATCGCGATGGGCAGGCCGTGCTCCTCGGCGAACGCGACCACCTCGTCCGCGCCGGACACCGGGTCCCTGGTCCCGGCGACCAGCGGCGCGCCGACCTTCTGCGCGATGTGCCGGGCCTGCACCTTGTCGCCGAGCGCGGTGATCGCCGCGGGCGGCGGGCCGATCCAGGTCAGGCCGGCGTTCTCCACGGCGGTGGCGAAGTCGGCGTTCTCGGCCAGGAACCCGTAGCCGGGGTGGACGGCGTCCGCGCCGGACTCGGCGGCGATCTTCAGCAGCTTCCCGATGTCCAGGTAGCTCTCGGCCGCAGTCCGCCCGCCGAGGGCGAACGCCTCGTCGGCGACCCGAACGTGCAGCGCCTCCAGATCGGGCTCGGCGTACACCGCCACGCTGGCCAGCCCCGCGTCGCGGCAGGCACGGGCGATACGGACCGCGATCTCACCGCGGTTGGCGATCAGGACTTTGCGCACGTGGGTCTCCTCCTTCAACCTCGCAGGCAGTCTAGATAACGGCCGTTCCAGGATTTCGTAAGCCCCTCCTTATCGGGCTCCCCGTCCCACATAGCGGGAGGTCGCAGGCAGGACGGTCCGCTGAGCCGGGGGCTGAGGGCGTCCCGCAGGCGTACGGCGATCGTCACCGCCGTGCCGCCGCGCTCAAGGGAAGGTGCTCAAGGGAACAAGCCCCGCCGGGACGGGTACGGCAAGTGCCCGACCTGCGCGAGGACCAAGGAGCTGAAGACGCTCCGGGAGGTCTCCCGGGACGCGGCCGCAGACCTGCTCGCCGAGATCGGCCGGCAAACGGTCGCCGTCCATTCCGGACGGCGACCCGAATGGGAGGAGCGCTGTCACGAGACGATGGCGGCGGACCGGTTCGGCAGGTGTACTCTCGGCTCGAATCTGCTCGCCAATGATCAGCGGGAGAGGCCGATGGTTCGCCCGTGGCCGTGCGCCGGCCTGGCGGTCGTCCTGGCCGCCTGCCTGCTGGCGCCCTCGTCCACGGTGCGGAGGGAGAACCCTCCCGTGGAGGACTACGTCACCGAGCAGCTCACCGTCGCCGCGCGCGCCTACCTCCAGCGCCGCTCCCAGGCCCTGGTGCAGAAGGGCGACCGCGACCGCGGCGACGCCCCCACCGAGATCCAGGGGGTGCGGATCTCCCCGCGGCTCGTCCGGTCGCAGGAGAGCGCCGTCCGGGAGCTGGAGGCCCGCAGCCGCGCCCCCGTCGAGGGCGGTCCCGCCTACACCGGTGCCCGCACCAGCCTGGACGGGGGGCACGCCTTCCGGACCGGGGACCGCATCACCCTGGAGGCGGTGGAGCACACCGAGATGCGCTACGGCAGCGGCAAGGTCACCCAGTCCGTGCGGCGCCGGTTCGTGTTCCGCACCCGGGGCGAGCAGATCACCCTGGTCGGCGAGCGCGTGCTGGACCCGGGCGCGCACCCGGTGAACGACCCGGTCGACGACGGGCGCTGAGGCGCTTTCCCGCATTCGACACGCTTCTGAAATCCGCTTGACGGGCTGTCATTATGGTCGTTTCGCTGGATAAACGTGATCGGTGAGGCGTAAGCTGGCGCCATTGTCCGCGAGCTGAAAACGTTCCACCGATCAGCGACGAAAGGGCCGGGGCGATGGGCGACAAGCGCGGTGCCAACCTGGGTGAACTCGAAGAACTGTCCCGCATCTTCAGCAAGCACTCCCGCAACCTGGACGCCCTGATCAAGGACCTGAACGGCCGCACCGTGAGCAGCAACGCCGTCTGGTGGGGCCCGAGCGCCGACCGTTTCCGCGCCGCCTGGGCCGAGGCCAAGACCGCGTTCGACAAGATGGCCATCGCCCTGGAGCAGGGCGGCCAGGACATCCGCAAGTCCCAGCAGAACATCGAGGCCGCCACCCGCTGACGCCTCCCACGGACCGCGGGTCCCGGCCCATCCCCCCGAGGCCGGGACCCGCACCCATGTCAGGCGGGCGATCGCCCGCACGGCTCCGCGTCGGTCGGCAGGCCCGCGTCGGTCGGCAGGCCCGTGTCAGTCGGCGGAGACCGGCGGCGGCAGGGCGACCTGGATCTGGGTCGTGACCCCCGCCGCCACGAACAGGCCCCGGCCGGTGGGGCCGCCGAGCGGGGCGTTGCGCGGCAGGCGGAGCCCGAACAGGTCCCCGTCGTCCGGCGACTCGACCGACAGCAGGACGCCGGAGCGCGACCGGCGCGTGTCCGACAGGAAGCCCCGGTAGCCGCGGCCCAGGTCGTCGGTGGTGCCGCCGATGACGACGGCGTGCTCGCCGTCCCTGGCGGTGCGCAGGACGTCCCGGAGCGCGTCGTCCAGCTCGGTCTCGTCGAGGAGCTCGGCGTCGTCCACCACGACCGCGAAGCGGTGCTCGTCCCCGACGGCCTCGGCGAGGTCGTCGGCGCCGGAGTCCGACGTCAGCAGGCCGAGCACCCCCGGGCGGCCGGACAGCAGGCGCAGCGGCGACCGGCGCGGCGTGACGAGGACGACCGGGACGAGCCCGCCGCCGACCGCCGGGTCGAGCAGGGAGTGGACGATCGTGCGGAGCGTGGTGGAGCGGCCGGAGCGGGGTGGCCCGGCGACCGCGAACCCGGGGCCCTCGTCGAGCAGGTCGACGCCGACCGGGGCGAGGGTGTCGCCGCCGACGCCGACCAGCGCCCACAGCGGGGACGGGGCGAGGAACTCGGCGTCGAGCGACATCGCCTCCCGGTAGGTGACGCGGACGGGCAGCTCGTCCACGTGCAGGGGACGCCGGCGGCGCGGGAGCCGGCCGTAGCGCGCCACGCAGCCGCGGGCGATCTCCTGCAGGACGGTCACCTGTGCCGTCCCGGACGGGTCGTCCCCGAGGAGGGCGATCTGCGACTCGCGCGGGGGCGCACCTGGCGCGCCGGGCTCCAGGGCACGGCCCGGCGGCATCGCGGCGGGGACCTGCCTGTCCTGGAGGCCGCCGTAGCCGTAGTCGTTCGGGTCGGCCATGCGGAGGATGAGCCGCCGGTCGAAGACCGCGGACACCTGGCCGCCCAGCCCGGAGCGGTCGCCGGTGAACACCGCGCGCAGGCCGGCGGCGGCGCCCTCGCGCAGGAGCCGGACGACCTGGTCGACGAGGCGGCCGTAGTCGTAGTGCTCGAACGCGCCGAGGAACCCCTCCCAGCGGTCGAGCAGCAGCACCATCCACGGGAGGCGGTCGGTGGCGGCGACGGCGGCGCGCTGCTCGGCCAGCGACGCGAAGCCCGCCTCGGCGAGCAGCTGCTGGCGGCGGGCGACCTCGGCGGTCAGCGCGGTGAGGAGCCGCTCGCAGCGGTCGAGCTGGTCCCGGGTGACGACGGCGCCGCAGTGCGGCAGCGACACCAGCGGCAGCAGCGCGTTCGCCCCGCAGTCGATGGCGTACAGGTGCGCGTCGTAGGGGGAGCAGGCACCGGCGAGCGACCCGGCGATGGTGCGCAGCGCGGTGGAGCGGCCCGACTGGGCGGACCCGGCGATGTACAGGTGGCCGCCCGAGGTGAGGTCGAGGGCGAGCTCCTCGCGAGACTGGACGGCAGGCAGGTCGGTGACGCCGAACGGGACGGGCGGGACGTCCACGACCGAGCCCCCGGCGGCGGTCCGGGGCGCCAGCGCGATCCGCTCGGGCAGCGGGTTCAGCCACGGTGACGGCTGCCGGGCGATCCCGGCGCGGCGGGCGGCCTCGCCGACGGCCTGGACGAGGACGCCGAGGTCGGTGGCCGGCGTCTCGGCGGCGGTGCCGGCCCCGCCCCCGCCGGGCGTGGGCAGCGGGTGGCCGAGGCCCTGCCAGGGCAGCGGCAGGACGGTCGGGCCGCCGGGGCCGGCCCCGGCGCCGGGGCGGCGGCCCCCGATCCGCGCCGACTGGACGGGATGCGGCGCCGACGCGCCGGAGCGGATGTAGCAGCGCCCCGGCGTGGCCTTGGAGATCTGCGCGGCCTCGGGGGAGTCGAGGACGTCGGTGGACTCGTCCGGGTCGGTGACGCGCAGCGCGATGCGCAGGTTGGTGTTCGCGCGGATGTCGGCGGTCACGACGCCGGCCGGGCGCTGCGTGGCGAGGATCAGGTGGACGCCGAGGGACCGGCCGCGGCGCCCGATGTCGACCAGCCCGGCGACGAAGTCGGGCAGCTCGGTGACCATGGCGGCGAACTCGTCGATGACGAGCACGAGCCGCGGCATGGCCGGCAGCCCGGGGGCGGCGGGGCGCAGGTCGTCGTAGTCGTCGACGTCCTTGGCGCCCGCGTCGAGCAGGATCTCCTCGCGGCGGCGCAGCTCGGCGGCGAGCGATTCCAGGGCGCGCTCGGTCGCGTGGCCGTCCAGGTCGGTGACCATGCCGACGGTGTGGGGGAGGCGGGCGCAGTCCTTGAACGCGGCGCCGCCCTTGTAGTCGATGAGGACGAACGTCATCTCGTCCGGGCGGTTCGCCACGGCGAGCGACGCGATGAGCGTCTGCAGCAGCTCCGACTTGCCCGCGCCGGTGGTCCCCGCGATGAGGCCGTGGGGGCCGTCCACGCGCAGGTCTACTTCGTGGGGTCCGCCGGAGTCGAGGCCGATGGGGACGCGGGTCGTCCGCCCGCCGGTCCGGTTCCACGACTGCAGGACGTGGTCCGCGGTCGGTTCCGGCATGCCGAGGACGTCCAGGAGCCGCACGTCGGCGGGGAGCGAGTCCTCGGCGTCCTCGCGGGAGACGTCCCGGACGGGGGCCAGCGCGCGCGCCACCCGGTCGGTCCAGGTGGCGGACACCTGGTCGGCCAGCACCGGGCCCAGGACGTCCAGCCCCTGCCCCTGGAGGCGCACCGTCGAGGGCTTCTGCGGGTCCCAGGCGGCGACCGCGCCGCACTCCTCGGGAAGGAGGCGCTCCTCGTCGTCCACGCAGATGGCGTAGAGCCCGTACTCGGCGCCGCGGGCGAGGAGCATCGGCATCCCCGGTATGCGGCGCAGCGCGCGGGCCCCGTCCAGCACGACGAGGATGTTGTACGGGACGGAATCGACGGGCCGGGCGCCCTTCCCGAAGAACGACGACTCCGCCTGCGCCGCCCGCCGCCGTTCGGTGACGCGCATGGCCAGTTCGGTGACGCGATGGGCCGCCGACTCGGGGTCGGTGCCGACGAGCGCGACGCAGTCCTCGCCCTCGCGCGGCGCGCAGTGCGGCAGCCACCGCACCCAGTTCCACTCGGCCCCGGCGTCCCGGTCCGCGGACAGGACGACGATGGCGAGGTCGCGGGGGCTGTGCAGGGCGGCGGCCTGCGCGACCATCCAGCGGGCCAGGGCCCGGGAGGCGTGCCGCGGCCCGGTCAGCCCGACGACGCCGAGGTCGGCGAGCGGCAGCGCCACCGGGACCTGCCGGGCCATCGGGACCCGGGAGCCGCCCGCGTGCGGGGACGCCCCCGAACCGCCCAGGTGCCCGTCGAGGTCGCCGGTCAGCTCGATGCGGGCGGGCAGGTCGGCGAGCCCCACCCGCAGGTGCAGGACGTCCGGGTCGCCGCGGCGGCGCTCCCACAGCCGCCGGCGCGGGCCGGTCGCGGTCAGCAGCACCTCGGCGGGGTCGGGGTGCAGCGCGCGGCGCTCCGCCTCGTCCTCGCGCCGCAGCCGGTCGACCTCGCCGTCGAACTCGCCGGCCCTGCGGTGGTACTCCTTCAGCGACCTCTTGTAGGACTTGCGGCCGTGCATCCGGTCGCCGATCCACTCGCCGAGCGTCATCACCGGCCAGGCCAGCGCGAACAGCGCCCACCACCACTGGCCGAGGCCGAACGCCATCGCGAGCCCGAACGCCGAGAACAGCAGCGCGCCGAACAGCCGGAGCCGCTCCCGCGGGTTCCGTTCCGGGCGTTTCGGGACCTCCAGCCTCCGCACGCGGTGCGGCGGGGCGAGGCGGGGCGGCCGGTTGAACGCCAGGCCGCCCTCCGGCTGCGGTTCCAGGTGGGCGTCGGGCGCGGTGCTCGGGGCGAGGGCCAGGACGCTGGATCCCACCGAGAGCAGCGCGCCCGGCGGCCAGGTCGTCCTGGCGCCGAGCGGCGTCCCGTCCAGGGTCGCGGCACCCTGCATCGTCATCGCGGACGCCTCGACCTGGACGGCGTCGCGGCCGACCGTGACCCGCAGCGAGCGGGCCGGGACGGACGGGTCGTCCAGCGTCACGTCCACGTCCCGCCCGGAGCCGATCGTGCTGACGCCGAGGCCGAGCCGGTGCACCGGCCCGGCCGCCGGGCCGCCGGCGACGCGCACCTCGACCAGCCCGGTCGGCTCGGCGAGGACGGTGGCGGCGGCGCCGCGCCGCTCGACGGCGACGACGGCGCCGTCCCGCAGCTCCTTCACGGCGAGGGCCTGCGGGTCGAGCATCCGGCCGTCCATCCAGAGGGCCTTGTGCGCGCCCCTGGAGAGTAAGGCGTCCTTGGAGAAACGGGGGGCGGGGATCTGGGGGCGGCCGTCCAGCGCGGCGAGCGACCGGGCGACCCCCTCGACGGTGACCTCGGAGTCGACGTTCACCACGACATCGCGGGGTCCCGAGCCGGTGAGCGCAGTGAACGAGATCCGCATCCGCTCAGCTTAATTACCCGCGGCCCGGTTGCCCGTGTCCTCCGCCGTTCGCGACGCGGCGACGATCGTCTTGAGCGCGGCGTCCAGCGGTGTCGGCACCGTCCCGAACGTCGACTCGAAGGCCGACGAGTCCAGGACGTACGGCCTGTCGAACTGGTAGCGGGTCTCCCGCATCTCCTTCAGCATCGGCACGACCGTCCCGGCCGCGTGGAAGACCGGGCGCGGGACCTCGTAGATGCGCGGCGCCGGCGCCCCGGCGATCCGGCACAGCCGCTCGCCGACCTCCCGGGTGGACACCGCGGGGCCGGTGGGGATGTGCCAGGGCCGTCCCCACGCGCGCTCGTCCGTCCCGGCGATCGCGAGGGCCTCGGCGACGTCCGGCAGGTACGTCCAGGCGTGCGGGACGGACGGGTCGCTGAAGTAGGGGACGCGCCTGCCCGCCAGCAGCGGCTTCACGAATCGCGTCTCGCCGATGTAGGCCTGGTCGGTGCTCCGGGGCCCGTAGTAGTCGGACCCGCGCAGCTCGGTGGTGCGGATGCGCCCGGCCTCGTGCGCCGCGAGCGCGTCCCGCCACATCTTCGCCCGGACGCGTCCCTTGGTGCCGGTCGCGGCGAGCGGCAGGTCCTCGGTCATCGGGCCGTCCACCGGCCCGTACCCGTAGAGGCAGCTGAGCGTCACCAGGACGGCGCCGGTGTCCTCGGCGGTGCCCAGGAAGGACGCCGCCATCGGCGGCCAGTCCTGCGCCCACCGGTGGTACTGCGGGTTCACGCAGTTGTAGAGGACGTCGGCCCCCTTGGCGATCTGCGTCATCCGGTCCCGGTCGGCGACGTTCGCCGCGACCCGCTCGACCGACTCCGGCCCCGAGCCGGACCGCGTCACCACGACGACGTCGTGGCCCCGCCCGATCAGCCGCTCGGCGAGGTGCGTCCCGACCTGGCCGGCTCCGACGATCACGTGCTTGCCCATGAGGTGCTCCTTGGTTCACTTGGTTCGGTGCTCTGTTTCGAGAGCAATGCTCTCTCTAGAGAGCGGCGATGTCAAGAGCAGTGCTCTCTGTTCGGTGCGACGCTCTGCTACGATCCGCCCATGAGCGCAGGCCGGACGGCACGGGAACGGGTGCGGGCGGAACTGATCCGGGAGATCACCGAGATCGCGCGGCGGCAGCTGGCGACCGAGGGCGCGGCGGGACTGTCGCTGCGCGCGGTCGCCCGCGAGATGGGCATGGTGTCGTCGGCGATCTACCGGTACTTCCCGAGCCGCGACGACCTGCTCACCGCGCTGATCATCGACGGCTACAACGCGGTCGGCGAGGCGGTCGAGCGCGCCGACGCCGCGGTCGGCGCCGGGGACTTCGCCGGACGGTGGCTCGCCGTGTGCAGGGCCGTCCGCGCGTGGGCGCTGGCGCACCCGCACGAGTACGCGCTGCTCTACGGGTCGCCCGTCCCCGGGTACGAGGCGCCGCAGGACACCGTCCCCGCCGCCATGCGCGACACGGTCGTCCTCGCGCGGATCATCGCCGGGGCGCACGCGGCCGGCGCGCTCGACCCGGCCGGGCCGCTCCCGCCGGCGCCGCCGCCCCTCGCCGGGGACCTCGCCGGCGTGCGCGCCGCGCTCCCCATGGACGTCCCCGACGAGGTCATACTGCGCGGTTTCACCGCATGGGCCGCGCTGTACGGGACGGTCAGTTTCGAATTGTTCGGGCAATTCAACAACGTGATCGAGGAACGGGCCGTCTACTTCGACCACACCATGATCCTGCTGGGCCGCCTCGTCGGCCTCCAGCCCCGCCCCTGACGGGGTCCCGAGACGCCCGCGATGTGGTCAGTGACACATGTGACTGGTGGTAAGTAGCCATGTGATCGGTGAATTCGCAGGTCATCGCGGTGTAGCCGGATTTCGGACGGCTCGGCATCACCGAATCCATTGACGTGACCTCACCGCCCCCGCAAGCATGGATCGCTCGGTGACGTGGAGATCTCGCGAGGCGGGATCCGCGCGGGGCGGGAAGGAGCGCGTGGGCAGCGCGATGAAGTCCAACCAGTCGACCATCTCCGGCGGGGGCGCGGCGGGCACGTCCGGCGGGACGGCGGGGCTCGGCCGCTCCGGGCTCGGCACCTCCGGGGGGCAGCGGCTCCCGGCGTCCCCGCGCGAGCGCAAGCCGGCGCTCGCGGCCCTCGCGGTGCTGCTGATCCTCGGCGGCGCCCTCGCCAGCGCCTACCTCGTGATGGCGAGCGGCGAGCGGGTGTCGGCGATCCGGATCGCGCAGCCGGTCGCGGCCGGGCAGCGGATCCCCGCGGGCGCCCTCGAAGAGGTGCAGGTCGGCGACACCGGCATCCAGTACATCAAGTGGTCCGAGCGGGCGAAGGTGACCCGCTACTTCGCGGCCGTCCCGCTGGTGCGCGGCGCGCTGCTGACCAACTCCATGATCAGCCCGTCCGACGCCCCCGCCAAGGGCCGGCTCGTCGTCGGGCTCGCGCTCAAGCCGGGCCAGCTGCCCTCGGGCGGCCTGACCAGCGGCAAGCACGTCACCCTGTTCGCCGTCGGCGGCGCGACGAACGGCGGGCCGCGCGCCGGGACCGTCCTCGCCCAGGACGCGATCGTGCTCGGCGTCGGCACCGGCGACTCCGGCGGCCCGACCCGGCTGCGCTCCGAGCAGACCAGCGTGGACGTCGCCGTTCTCCCGGCCGACGCGGCGAAGGTGACGCAGGCGGCCTCCGCCGGGGCGGTCGCGCTCGCGCTCATCCCGGACGGGACGTCGGTCTCCGCGCCGCCCGCGCCCCAGCAGCCGGCGGGGCAGAACGACGAGGGCGTCGACCCGGTCCCGAGCGGCGGCCCGGGGACGGGCGGCGGCCAGACGGGCGGCCCGCAGGTTCCGAGCACGGGCGGTAACTGACGGTGGCACTCATCGCGCTCGCGGCCGACAAGGGGGCGCCGGGCGTCACGACCGCGGCGGTCGCGCTCGGCGCCGTGTGGCCGCGTCCCGTGCTGGTCGCGGAGTGCGACCAGGCGGGCGGCGACCTGGTGTACCGGCTGCCCGCCGCGTCCCCGGCGGACGGCGACGGCGACGGCGGGATGCTCAACCCCTCCCGCGGCCTGCTCAGCCTCGCCGCGACCGCGCGCCGCGGCCTGCGGCCCGAGCAGATCGCCGAGCACTGCCAGCGGCTCGCCGGCGGCCTCGACGTGCTCGTCGGGCTCACCAACGCCGAGCAGGCGCAGGCGATGACCTGGCTGTGGGGGCCGCTCGGCCGGGCGTTCGCCGGCCTCGCGCCCGTCGACGTGATCGCCGACTGCGGCCGGCTCGGCGCCGGCAGCCCGCTGGCCGACCTGCTGCGCGAGGCCGACCTCGTCGTCCTGCTCACCCGCGCCACCCTGGAGCAGGTCGCCCACCTGCGCGAGCGCGTCGCCGCGCTGACCGCGGAGCTGCGCGGCGGCCCGCCGGTCGGCGTGCTGGTGCTCGCCGACCCGCGCGACTTCCGCGGCTCGATCGCCGAGGTCGACCGGATCCTCGCGGGCGTGCGCGGCCGCGTCCAGGACCCCGCGCAGGGCCCGCCGCCGCCGGACGTGACCGTCCTCGGCGGCCTGGCGCTCGACCCGAAGGGCGCCGGCCTGCTGTCCGGGAGCTGGGGCGGGCGGCTGGACCGCTCGCTGCTCATCCGGTCGGCGCGGGAGGTCGCGGGCGAGCTGGCGGGACGCCTCCCCGCGCCGTTCGCCGGAGTGCCGCAGGACGGGCGGGACGTCCCGTCCCCGCCCAGACCGACGGCACCGCAACCGCAGCAACCGCAGCCACCGCCGCCCGCGATGCCCGGCGTCCAGGCGCCCCCGCACGTTCCGGCGGGCGGCGGCCACGAGGAGGGGAGGCGCTAGATGGACCACGCGCTCGTCAAGCGCCTCCGCCAGGAGGTCGGCGACCGGCTCGCGCAGCAGCGCCGGCTGGACGCCGCGAACGGCCTGCCGCCGATGACCGGGGAGGACGAGCGGCAGTTCGCCCGCGCGCTGATCGGCCAGGTGCTGGAGGAGTTCGCCCGCGGCGAGATCACCTCCGGGCGGCGCCCGCCGAACGCCGAAGAGGAGGAGGCGCTCGCCGCCGGGGTCCACGCGGCGCTGTTCGGCGTCGGCCGGCTCCAGCCGCTGCTGGAGGACCCCGAGATCGAGAACATCGACGTCAACGGCTGCGACCGGGTGTTCATCGGGTACGCCGACGGCCGCGAGGTGATGGGCGAGCCGGTCGCCGAGAGCGACGAGGAGCTGGTCGAGCTGATCCAGATTCTCGCCGCCTACAGCGGGCTGTCGTCGCGCCCGTTCGACACCGCGAACCCGCAGCTCGACCTCCGGCTTCCGGACGGCTCGCGGCTCTCGGCCGTGATGGACGTGACCGTCCGCCCCGCGCTGTCGATCCGGCGCGCCCGCCTCGGCAAGGTGTTCCTCGCCGACCTGGTCGGCAACGGGACGTTCAGCCAGGAGGTCGGGCAGTTCTTCCACGCCGCCGTGCACGCCCGCAAGAACATCATGATCGCCGGGGCCACGAACGCCGGGAAGACGACGCTGCTGCGCGCGGTCGCCAACGAGATCCCGCCGTACGAGCGGCTCATCACCGTCGAGCGCGCCCTGGAACTCGGCCTCGACGCGTTCCCGGAGCTGCACCCGAACTGCATCGCGTTCGAGCAGCGGCTGCCGAACTCCGAGGGGCAGGGCGCGATCTCGATGGCCGAGCTGGTCCGCCGGTCGCTGCGCATGAACCCCTCCCGGGTGATCGTCGGCGAGGTGCTCGGCGACGAGATCGTCACGATGCTGAACGCGATGACGCAGGGCAACGACGGGTCGCTGTCGACGATCCACGCGAACTCGTCGGTGGAGGTCTTCAACCGCGTCGCGACCTACGCGATCCAGTCGGTGGAGCGGCTGCCGGTCGAGGCGACCCACATGCTCATCGCGGGCGCGATCGACTTCGTCGTGTTCATCGAGAAGCGCAACGACTACGCCTCCGGCGGGCGGCTGCGCCGCTACGTGTCCAGCGTCCGGGAGGTCACCGGCGTCGACGGGCGGGTCCTGTCGTCGGAGGTGTTCGCGCTCGGGCCGAACGGGTACGCCGTCCCGTCCGCGCCGATCGCGTGCGCCGCCGACCTCGCCGAGCACGGCTACGACCCGGCCGCCGGGGGTGCCTGGTGACCGGCCGGGGAGGTGCGTGATGTACGCGCCGGACGTGCTCCTCGCCGTCGTCGCGGGCGCCGTCGCCGGCGGCGGGCTCCTGCTGCTGGCCGTCGCGCTGCGCGGGCTGCCGCCGCGGACCGGGCCCGCCCGGGGGCGCAGCCGCGAGGACCTCGTCCGCACCCTGACCACCCGCACCGCCGTCGCCGTCATCGCCGGCGTGCTCGTGCTGATCGTGACGCGCTGGCCCATCGCGGCCGCCGGGACGGGTGCGCTCGTGCTCGCCTGGAACGGCCTCGCGGGCGGCGCCGCCGAGGAGCGCCGGGGCATGGCGCGGCTGGAGGCCCTCGCCGGCTGGACCGAGTCGCTGCGCGACACCATCGCGGGCGCCGTCGGCCTCGAACAGGCCATCCCCGCCTCGCAGCGCGCCGCCGCGCCCGCCCTGCAGCAGCCGCTGCGCAACCTCGTCGACCGGCTGCACACCCGCGTCCCGATGCCGGAGGCGCTGCGCCGGTTCGCGGACGACCTCGACGACCCGTCCGCCGACCTGGTCATCGCGGCGCTGATCCTGAACGCCAAGCTCCGCGGCCCCGGCCTGCGCGACATGCTGAGCGCGCTCGCGACCTCGGCCCGCGCCGAGCTGGACATGCGGCGCCGCGTGGAGGCCGACCGGCGCGCGACCCGCCGCAGCGTCCGGATCGTCGTCGCCGTCTCCGTCGGGACGGCCCTCGCCCTCGCGGTGTTCAACCACTCCTACGTCGAGCCCTACGACGACTTCCTCGGGCAGCTCGTCCTGTGCGTCGTCGTCGCCCTGTACGGGGCCGCGTTCCTGTGGCTGCGGCGGCTGTCGCGGTACGAGCTGCCGGGACGGTTCCTCAGCGAGCCGCGCCGGACCGCCCAGCCCGGCGTGCCGGGCGAGGTGCCGAGCACGGTCGCCGGCTGGCAGGGCGGGGACGCCCGGCGACAGGGCCCGCAGGAGCTTCCGCTGCGCGGCCGGCACACCACGGACGCGGGCGGGGGTGGCGCCTCGTGAACGGTGCGATGATCGCGGGCGCCGTCGTCGGGCTCGGCCTGTACGTGCTGGTCCGGGCGCTGTTCCCGTCCCGTCCCGGCCTCGCCGCCCGGATGGCCGCGCTCGACGCCGCCCGCCGCCGCGACCTGGAGGAGCAGCAGGCGAGCCGGCTCTCCCCGACCCTGGACCGGGTCGGCGGGACGCGCGCCCGGCTCGGGCGGGAGCTGGCGCGGTTCTGCGAGGCGCGCGGCTGGAAGCTGCGGTCCGTCCGCGCCGACCTCGCGATCACCGGGCGGTCGCTGGAGGCGTTCCTCGCGACGAAGTTCCTGCTGCCCGCCGCCGCGCTGCTGTTCATCCCGCTGATCGTCGCCTACTTCACGCTGCTCGGGCTCGGCTCGTCCGTCGCCGTCCCCGCCTGGATCTGCGTGCTGTTCGCCGCGCTGTTCTTCTTCTTCCCCGACATGCAGCTCCGGCAGGAGGCGCAGGCCCGCCGGCAGGACTTCCGGCACGTCGTCGGCGCCTTCCTCGACCTCGTCTCGATGAACCTCGCCGGCGGGCGCGGCGTCCCCGAGGCGCTGATGACCGCGTCCAACGTCGGCGAGGGCTGGGCCATGCACCGCATCCGGGACGCGCTGTCCAACGCCCGGATCACCGGCCAGACGCCCTGGCAGTCGCTCGGCCGGCTCGGCGAGGAACTGGACATCGCCGAGCTGCGCGACCTCGCCGGGGCGCTCGCGCTCGTCTCCGACGACGGCGCGCAGGTCCGCAAGTCGCTCGCCGCGCGGGCCGCGTCCATGCGCAGCCGCGAGCTGTCGGAGCTGGAGGGCAAGGCCGGCGAGCGCTCCCAGTCGATGCTCATCGCGCAGCTGTTCCTGTGCGCCGGATTCCTGATCTTCCTCGCCTACCCGGCACTGATGCGGGTGCTCGCCTCATGACGTCCCCTACTAGGCCCGCCCCGTCCGTCCCCCTGGAGGAGCCACGATGAATCCGCTCAATCCCCTGCACGACCCGGCGGTCGTCTACCTGCGCGCCCTCGTCGGCGACCGGCTGGCCCGGCTGCGGGCCGAGGACGAGCGCAGCCGGGGCGCGTCCGCGATCGAATGGGCGATCATCACCGCGATCCTCGCCCTGATCGCCATCACGATCGGCGCGGTCATCCAGAAGAAGATCCAGGACAAGGCCAACAGCATCAACACGGGCTGAGCGCCATGCGGCCCGGAAGACCCGGCATCTCCGCGTGTCGCCTGTGGGGGGACGACCCCCCACACCCCCCGAAAGAACATGAGGGCGGGGATGCGGGTGCGTCGTCGATGGAGTGGGCACTGCTCACTCCGATCCTCATCCTGCTGATGCTCGTCGTCGTGCAGTTCGCGATGGTGTTCCACGCCCGGCACGTCGCGCTCGCGGCGGCGCAGTCCGGCGCCCGCGTCGCGCGCACCTCCCCGGTCGGCGGCGGCTGGGAGGGCGCCGCGACGGCGAAGGCGTCCGGCAGCGTCCAGGAGATCGGCCCCGACCTGCTGAGCGGGCTCCAGGTCAGGGCGGGCGAGGAGAACGACGAACGCTGGGTCGAGGTCAGCGGCGAGGCGGTGCGGGTCGTCCCGTTCCTGACGTTCCACGTGTCGCAGCGCTCCCAGGGGCCGATCGAGTGCTTCCGCCCCGACGTGGGCGCGGGCACCGCCTGCCAGCGCGGGGCGGGGCCGTGACCGAAAAGGACCGCGGGTCGATGTCCCTGGAGATGGTGCTGGTCACGCCCATCTTCGTCGCGTTCCTTCTCTTCCTCGCCGGCGCCGGGCGGATGGTGGACGCCAAGAGCCAGGTGGACGGCGCCGCCCGGGACGCCGCTCGCGCCGCGTCCATCGCGCGCAGCGCCCCGTCCGCGCAGAGCCTCGCCGCCGACACCGCCGCCGCCGGGATGCGCGGCACCGAATGGTGCACGGGCGGTCCGAGCGTCCAGACCGACGTGTCCGCCTGGGGGCCCGGCGGGCGCGTCGGGGTGACCATTACCTGCGACGTCGACCTCGGCGACCTCGCGTTCATCGGGCTGCCCGGCAGCAAGCGGCTCCAGGGCCACGCGGTCGCCCCCGTCGACACCTTCAGCTACCGCGGGACGGACGGCCCGGAGGGCGCGCCGTGACCGGGCACCGCCGGCTCAGCCGGGCCCGCCCGCACAGCCGGGACCGCGGCACGATCGCGATGTACACGGTGCTGTTCACCCCGATCGTCCTCCTGCTCGCCGGGCTGCTCGTGGACGGCGGCCTCGCCATCCACGCGCGGCAGCGGGCCGCCGACGTGGCCGAGCAGGCGGCGCGGGCCGGGGCGAACCAGATCGACACCGATGCCCTGCGCGAGACCGGCCGGCCCGTCCTCGACCCGGGCCGGGCACGTGCGGCGGCGTGCGACCTGCTCGCGTCCTCCGGCGAGCGGGTCACCGCGGCGCAGTGCGACGCCGACGAGCAGGCGGTCGCCGTCACCGTGCGGATCAGCGTGCGGCCGCAGCTCCTCGGGATCATCCCGGGCTTCGGCGACTTCCAGATGACCTCCAGCGCGACCGCCCGTCCCGTCACGGGCGGACCGGGAGGAATCGGCCCGTGAGACTCGGCGGGATCAGTTCTACGATGAAGGCGACGTCCGGGGACCGGAGAACGGCAGGGGCGCGATGGTGACGCGGCAGGGGCAGAGGACGCCAGTCCGGGTGAGAGGGCGCCGCAGCGCGGGCGACGTCATGGCCGGCATCGGAGCGCTCGTCGCGCTCGCCGCGCTGATGGCCGGCGTCCCGTTCGCGCTGATCACGCTCTTCGGCTCGCCGCTGCCCGACCAGGTGCCGTCGGCGTCCGACCTCACGCACCGGGTCGGGCCGGGCTCGCTGATCGCGATCCTCGTCGCGCTGGTGTGGCTGGCCTGGCTCCAGCTCGCGGCGTGCGTGGCGGTCGAGGTGTACGCGGGCGTCCGCGGCGTCGGGGTGCCCGCCCGGGTGCCGCTCGCCGGCGGGACGCAGTCGCTCGTGCACCGGCTCGTCGTCGCCGCCCTGCTGCTGTTCACCGCCACCACCGCGATCATGCCGGCGTTCTCCGGCGGCGGGCTCTCGCAGCGGCAGCCGGCCGTGCAGATGCAGCCGCAGGCGCGGACGTTCCACCGGGTCCCGGACGCGCCGGAGCGGCCCGCCGCCGCCGAGCGGCTCGCCGAGGAGCTCACCGCGGACCCGGCGGAGAAGTCCGCGACCACCAAGATCTACCGGGTGCAGCCGCCGGAGGGCCGGCACCACGAGAGCCTCTGGGAGATCGCCGAGAAGTGCCTCGGCGAGGGACGCCGCTACAAGGAGATCTACTCCCTCAACAAGGGCCACATCCAGCCGGACGGGACGCGCCTGACGATCGCGAGCCTGATCCGCCCCGGCTGGATCCTGGAGATGCCCGCCGACGCCAAGGGCGCGAAGGTCATCCCGAAGAAGGACCTCGACGACTACTTCCGGTACGGGCACGCCGTCCCCGACCGGCCGGAGAAGCCGAAGCCGCCCGAGAAGCCGGCGCGGCCCGCGCCGCCGACGGCGCAGCCGACCCAGCCGCCCGCCTCGCAGGCCCCGCCGGCCACGCCGAAGCCCCCGGAGTCGCAGCCCCCGGCATCGCAGCCTCCCGCGTCGGAACCGCCCGCGTCGGAACCGCCCGCGTCGCAACCCCCTGCCTCGCAGCCGCCCGCCTCCCAGGCGCCGCCCGCCACGTCCCAGCCGCCGGCGTCGCCGACCCCGGCGCCGCAGCCGAGCGAGCCGCGGAACCAGGAGGCGCCGCACCCGCCCGTGCACGGCGGGACGGAGGGCCCGTCCGGCGAGATGGGCGGCGAGGCCGGCAGCGGCGGCGCCGAGGTGCCCGGGAAGGGCTCCCCGCAGTACGAGGAGACCGGCGGCGCGCTCGACCTCGGCTGGCCGCGGGGCCTCGCCGCGGCGTCGCTGCTCGCCGCCGGGCTGCTCGCCGTGCTCGGCCGGCGCCGCCGCACCCAGATGTGGCACCGCGCGTTCGGGCACATGGCCGTCCGGCCGGAGGGCGAGGCGGCCGAGGCCGAGCGGGCGCTGCGGATCGGCGCCGACGACGACGCGGCGAGGCTGCTCGACCTCGGGCTGCGGCACATGTCGAAGTCCATGGCGGCGGGCGGCCGGGCCATGCCGACCGTCTACGGCGTGCACCTCGGGCGGCTGCGGGACGGGCACGGCAGCCTCGACCTGTGGATCGCGCCCGCCGACCGGAACCCGCCCGCGCCCTGGCAGGCCTTCGACGACGGCCAGGTGTGGCGGCTGAACGGCGACGCGCTGCCCGCGCTGGAGGCGTCCGACCTCGCCGACGTCCTCGCCCCCTACCCGGGCCTCGTCTCGATCGGCACGAACGACAACGGCCGCATCCTCGTCGACCTGGAGGCGGCGCACGGCCTGATCGCGCTGCGCGGGCCCGAGGACGTCCGCCGCGCGGTGCTCTCCGCGGTCGCGCTCGAACTGGCCACCAACCGCTGGTCCGACCACATGCGGATCACGCTCGTCGGGTTCGACGGCGAGCTCGGCGAGGGCCTCGCGGAGATCGCCCCGGACCGGATCCGGTCCGTGCCGACGCTCGCCGACGCGCTGCCCGAGCTGGAGGGGCGCAGCGAGGAGGTGCGGCAGGCGCTCGCCGCGTCCGGCGTCGACTCGGTGCTCACCGGACGCTGCCGCGGCGTGTTCGGCGAGGCCTGGATGCCGCACTACCTGATCATGGCGGACCGGCCCGCGGAGGCCGAGGCGGACCGGCTCGTCGCGCTCGCCCGCACCGGCACCCGGATGGCCGCGGGCTACCTCGTCCCCGGCGACGTGCAGGGCGCCACCTGGACGTGGGACGTCGACGGCGCCGGGCGGCTCCAGGCCGGGGTGCTCGGCTTCGACGTCGACGCGCAACTCGTCCGCGACGACGACTACCGCGGCGTGTTCGAGCTGTTCCGCACGGCCGGCCGGCAGGAGTCCGTCGAGCTCCCCGGCCTGGCCGGCGGGGAGGAGCCGCCGACCGCGCAGCAGTCCTCGGCCGAGGTCCGGCTGCTCGGCCCGATCGAGGTCGAGGCGCCCGGACCGATGGACGAGGGCCGCCGCGAGCTGTGCACCGAGGTGCTGGTGTTCCTCGCGGCGCACCCGGAGGGCGTCCACCCGACCGTGCTGTCCGGCGCGATCTGGCCGCGCGGCGTGAGCGCCGGCGTCCGCGACGCGACGGTGGCGCGCGTGTCGGACTGGCTCGGCCGGGACGCGCGGGGCCGCCCGAACCTGTACCACGACGAGCGCGGCCGGATCCGGCTCGGCTCCGAGGTGCGGGTCGACCTGAACGTGTTCCGCTGGCTCGTGTGGCGGTCGGCGGCCGAGCCCGCGTCCGAGACCGCCTACATGGCCTACGCGCTGGACCTCGTCCGCGGCCCGCTCCTCGCGGGCCGGCCGCGCGGCCGGTACGCCTGGCTCGCCGACCACGACCTGGAGTACGAGGCGCCCGCCCGCGTCATCGACGTGGCGCACCGGCTCGTCGTGCTCCGGCTCGACGAGGGCGACGCGCGCGGCGCGGTGAGCGCGGCGCGCGCCGGGCTGCGGCTCGCCCCCGAGGACGAGGGCCTGTGGCGCGACCTGCTCCGCGCCACCCATGCGACCGGCGACGTCGCCCAGGTCCAGGTGGTCGTGGACGAGCTGCGCGGCCGTGTCGCCCGCGACCCGCTGCTGGACCGGCTCCAGCCCGAGACCGAGGCGCTCATGGAGGAACTGCTGCCCGAGTGGCACCATGTCGGCTCGCGCTAGCCGGCTCGCGCTGGGCGCCGGAGCGCGCTAGCGGTACAGGCCGGTGCCGCCCAGCGAGTACCGTCCGGGCTGCGGATGCACGCACAGCCCGGACGGGCGCCCTGCGACGCGCACCTTCCGCACGACGCGCCCGGTCCGGGTGGAGACGGCGTAGACGAGGCCGGCGGGGTCGGCGAGCCACAGCGCCGTCCCGTCCGACGACACCCCGCCCGGCACGGGGGAGCCACCGCCCGGCAGCCGCCAGCGGGACGCGACCCGCCGCGACCGGAACTCGACGGCGCTGAGGGTGCCGCCGCCCACGACGAACAGCCGGTCCGCGTCCCGGCTGATCGCGAGGCCGCGGGCGCCCGGCGCGGTCGGCACGAACCCCAGTGGCGCGAACCGCCGGGCGTCCACCAGCCACACCCCGCCCGCGCGCGCGTCGGCCACGTAGAAGGCGCTGCCGTCGGGGGACAGCCGCAGGTCGCCGGGCCGGGCCCCGTCCGGCAGCCGGAGCGTCCCGGACACGCGGCGGCCGGCGAGGTCGACGCGGACGAGCGTCCCGGCGGCCGTGCACGTCGCCACCAGGGACGTCTCGTCCGGCGTGAAGTCGGCGTGCCCGGCGTCGCACGGCAGCGGGGTCGCCGCGCGCGGCGCCATGGTGCGCGGGTCGCGCACGTCGATCCGGGACGGGCGGCGCGCCAGCACCAGCGCGTCCTGCCCGTCGGGGGTGAAGTAGAGCCCGGCCGGCGCGGTGACCGGGACGGGACGGCCGCGCCGCCCGCTGCGCGGCCCGACGGGGACGAGCGCGCCGTGCGCCCGGTCGATGGCCCACAGCCGCCGCAGATCCCACGACGGCACGATCCCCGACACGGCCGTCCAGGGCTCGGCGCGGCCGGCGACGCGGAGCGTGGCGGGGTCGACGACGCTGACGACCCGGCCGCCCGCGACGTACAGGCGGGCCGGCATCCCGCGCGCGTTCGGCGCGATCATCCCGGCCCCGGTGGCGGCGTAGACGCGCCCGCCGGCCGGTGCGACGGGCACCTCGCCGCCGGGCGGGGCGGGCGGCGCCGCCCCGTCCGCCGGGGCCCGGTCCGGCAGCGCCCGCGTGTAGGGCGCGGGCCCGCCGAGCCCGACCGCCGGATCGTCCGCGCCGCCCTCCCCGGGCCGGTAGAACGGGACGGGCGACTCGCAGCCGGACAGCGCGCCGCCGGTCAGCGCGAGGGCCGCGGCGAGCGGGAGCGCGGCGGCCCGTGATCGTCCTCGATGAGGCCCCATGCACGGCTCACCCCCCAATACGGCCGGGACCTTACCGAGGCGCGACGCGTGGTGTCCGAGCAATTGCTAAACGTGTTCACGTTCAGGGGGGAATCGGGACCGGCTCCGGGGACGGGCCCCCGCGGCTAGTCGGACTTGCCGATGCCGATGCCGAACTCCCGGTACACGCGCTCCCAGAAACCGTCCCGCAGCCAGGTGCGGGCCTCCTGGTAGGGGCGCAGGGAGGAGCCCAGCGTCTTCTCGGCCTCGATCAGCAGCTCCTTGTCGATCACGGGCGGCAGGATCGGGCCCGGCAGCAGGTCGCGGATGTTGTCCCGGCCCCGCTCGAAGATCCACTTCTGCGCGACGTGCTCGCCGATCTCCAGCATGTGGTCGCGGTCGGGGCCGAGCTTGCCGTCGGACGGGGTGCTGGCCGTGGAGTTCATCGACGCGGCCACCGTGGCGGGCGTCGCCGCGCCCGGCACCGGCACCGTCGTGCGGACGGCCGCCGCGGGCTTGACCGGGGGGCGTCCCGCGAACACCTGCGACGGCGACGGGACGGGGCTGGTGCGGTGCGCGGCGGCCGCGGCGTCCCGGACCGCGGCGGCGGTCCCGGGCGCGGGCACCGGCAGGACCTTGGCCTTGGTGAAGTAGGGGCGCAGGAAGTCGGCGGCCAGCACCTCGACCGTGTCGGACTCCCACACCAGCCATTCGGCCTGGTTGGAGCCGTGCGTCGGCTCCACGCCCCACAGGTGCACGCGGACGCCGTACCGCTGCGCGGCCTCGACGGCGGGCAGCATGTCCTCGTCGCCGGCCAGCAGCACCGCGTCGGTGATCGCGCGGTGCCGGGCGAGGGCCTCCAGGTCGGCGCGGAGCTGGGCGTCCACGCCCTTCTGCTGGCCCTGCGCGTTCAGGTTGCCGAGGCGCAGCTTCACCAGCGGCAGGTTCGCGATCACGCGCTGGTCGACGGTCGGCTGCCGCTTGGGCGCCGCGTCGAACCAGTACACCCGGAGCAGCTCACCGCGCCGCTGCTCGTCGGCGTGGTCGGTCAGCGCCTTGATCAGTTTCTCGGCGGCGACCCGGTACTCGCGGCGCGAGCCGCAACCGAGCAGCAGGGCCCCGGAGGCCGCGTAGAGGTATCCCGCGTCGACGAAGATCGCGTATCGCGCGGGCTGTGGGACGTACTCCGAGGTGGCCATGGCCTTCCACCCTATTCGTGCCGAGCCCCCACTGGGCGCGAACCAGGGTGACATGTCGCTACGCGGAGACCGGCCCGCCCGCGGTCCCGCGCACGGAAACGATCAGCGGGGCAGCCCGCTCGCCCGCCAGGCTCCCGCCCCGCGCGGCCGGGGACCGCCCGCGACCGTGCCGCGGACGAGCCGCGTCCGGTCGGCCCAGCGCGACGGCCCGGCACCGGTCCCGGCGCCGCCGCGGGCCGCGGCGGCGCGTGCGCGGGCGGTGAGCACGGCGACGAGCGCCGCGATCTCCTCCGGCGTGGGGTCGCCGCGGACGACCTGGAGGAACGGCTTGTTCTCGGCGGTCACCACATCTCCCGGTCCATGGGGCGTGCTCCGGTCACAGCGGGATGTTCCCGTGCTTCTTCGGCGGCAGGGTCGTGCGCTTGTCGCGCAGCGCCCGCAGCGCGCGCACGACCTGCCCGCGCGTCTCGGACGGCTTGATCACGTTGTCGATGTAGCCCCGCTCCGCCGCGATGTAGGGGTTGGCGAGGGTGTCCTCGTACTCGGTGATCAGCTCGGCGCGGCGGGCGTCCGGGTCGTCCGCGGCGGCCAGCTCGCGCCGGTACAGGATGTTGACCGCGCCCTGCGCGCCCATCACCGCGATCTGCGCGGTCGGCCACGCCAGGTTGATGTCGGCGCCGAGGTGCTTGGACCCCATGACGTCGTAGGCGCCGCCGTACGCCTTGCGCGTGATGATCGTGACGAGCGGGACGGTCGCCTCGGCGTAGGCGTACAGCAGCTTGGCGCCCCGCCGGATGATGCCGTTCCACTCCTGGTCGGTGCCGGGGAGGAAGCCGGGGACGTCGACGAACGTGATCACCGGGACGTTGAACGCGTCACAGGTCCGGACGAACCGGGCGGCCTTCTCGGAGGCGTCGATGTCGAGCGTCCCGGCGAACTGCATCGGCTGGTTGGCGACGATGCCGACCGAGTGCCCCTCGACCCGGCCGAACCCGACGATGATGTTGGGTGCGAACTGCTCCTGGACCTCCAGGAACTCGCCGTCGTCCAGCACGTGCTCGATGGCGGTGTGCATGTCGTACGGCTGGTTCGGCGAGTCGGGGATGAGGGCGTCGAGCTCCTCGTCGGTCTCGGTCACGTCCACGGGCACGTCGAACACGGGCGCGTCGGCGAGGTTGTTGGACGGCAGGTAGGACAGCAGCGCCTTGACGTACTCGATCGCGTCGTCCTCGTCCGACCCCTGGTAGTGCGCCACCCCGGACCGGGAGTTGTGCGATCGCGCCCCGCCCAGCTCCTCCATCGTCACCTCCTCGCCGGTGACCGTCTTGATCACGTCCGGGCCGGTGATGAACATGTGCGAGGTCTGGTCGACCATGACGATGAAGTCGGTGATCGCCGGCGAGTACACGGCGCCGCCCGCGCACGGCCCCATCACCAGCGAGATCTGCGGGATGACGCCGGACGCGTGCACGTTCCGCTTGAAGATCTCCGCGTACAGGCCGAGCGCGACCACGCCCTCCTGGATCCGCGCGCCGCCGGAGTCGTTGATCCCGATGACCGGGCAGCCGGTCTTGAGCGCGTGGTCCATCACCTTGACGATCTTCTCGCCGAACACCTCGCCGAGGGAGCCGCCGGAGACGGTGAAGTCCTGGCTGAAGATCGCGACCGGGCGGCCGTCCACCGTCCCGTACCCGGTGACGACGCCGTCGCCGTAGGGCCGGTTCCTCTCCATCCCGAAGTTGGTGGAGCGGTGCCGCGCCATCTCGTCGAACTCCACGAACGAGCCGGGGTCGAGCAGCGCGTCGATCCGCTCCCGGGCGGTCATCTTGCCCTTGGCGTGCTGCTTCTCCACGGCCCGCGCCGAACCGGCGTGCACCGCCTCGTAGCGGCGGCGCTCCAGGTCCGCGATCTTGCCCGCCGTGGTGTGGACGTCGTAACCGACGGGGGGTTCAGGGGCTTCCATCGCCATGCGGGCCAGGGTAACCGCACGCTGATCGGGCGGTCGCGGCCGGGTGCCGGTGACCGGGATGGGCGCCGGTCCCGGGCCGCTCGTTACGCTTGGGCGGGTGGCTACGAAGACGCGTGACACCTTTCGGCAGGAGATGCCCGAACCGCTGCGCCGCGACGTTCGGCTGCTCGGCGCCATGCTCGGCGACTCCCTCGTGGAGTACGGCGGCACCGGACTGCTGGACGACGTCGAGCGGCTCCGCCGCGCGGTGATCGCGGCCCGCCGCGGCGAGACGGGCATCGAGGAGGTCGCCGCCCTGGTCGACGGCTGGTCGCTGGAACGCGCCGGGCAGGTCGCCCGCGCGTTCACCGTGTACTTCCACCTGACGAACCTCGCCGAGGAGCACCACCGCATCCGGACGCTGCGGGAGCGCGACACCGGTGACACGGTGCCCGGCTCGGCCGCCGCCGCGATCGAGGAGATCCGCGCGTCCGGCGACGGCCGGCTCGACGCGATCATCGAGGGCCTGGAGTTCCGCCCCGTCTTCACCGCCCACCCGACCGAGGCGCGCCGCCGCGCCGTCGTCACCGCCATCCAGCGGATCAGCGACCTGCTGGCCCGGCTGAACGCGGGGCCCGGCGCGTCCGAGCGCCAGGAGACCGAGCGCAGCCTCCGCGAGGAGATCGACCTGCTGTGGCGGACGGCGCTGCGCCGCGGCACCCAGATCGACCCGCTGGACGAGGTCCGCACCGCGATGGCCGCGTTCGACGAGACGATCTTCCGTGTCGTCCCGGCCGTCTACCGGGCCCTGGACCGCGCCCTGGACGGCGAGCGCACCGGGACCCGCCCGCCGAAGGCCCGCCCCTATCTGCGGTTCGGGAGCTGGATCGGCGGCGACCGCGACGGCAACCCCTACGTCACCGCCCAGGTCACCCGGGACGCCGTCATGATCCAGGCGGACCACGTCCTGCGCGCCCTGGAGAACGCGTGCGCCCGCGTCGGCCGGGAGCTGACCGTCCACGAGTCGACCACGCCCCCGTCGAAGGACCTGCTGAACGCGCTCGCCGCCGCCCGCACCGCGCACCCGTCCCGCCTCCGCGAGATCGCCGAGCGGTCGCCCGGCGAGGAGCACCGGCAGCTCCTCCTCTACGCGGCGGCCCGCATCGCCGCGACCCGCGAGCGCGACGCCGACCTGGCCTACGCGTCCCCGGACGAGCTGCTCGCCGACCTGCGCACCGTCCAGGACTCCCTCGCCGGCGCGGGGGCGACCCGGCAGGCGTACGGGCGCGTCCAGCAGCTCGTCTGGCAGGTCGAGACGTTCGGCTTCCACCTGGCCGAGCTGGAGATCCGCCAGCACTCCGAACTGCACGAGAAGGCGCTGGCCGAACTCGACGGCGACCACTCCGAGATGACCGACGAAATCTTGGACACCCTCCGGACGGTCGCCTGGATCCAGAACCGCTTCGGCGTCCGGGCCTGCCACCGCTACATCGTGTCGTTCACCCGGTCCGCCGCCGACATCGCGAACGTGCACGAGCTCGCCGCGTCCCTCGGCGACGGCGCGCCCGTCCTCGACGTGATCCCGCTGTTCGAGACCGGCGAGGACCTGGAGCGTGCCCCGTCCGTCCTGGACGGGATGCTGGAGATCCCCGCCGTCCGGCGTCGCCTGGACGAGACCGGTCGCCGCCTGGAGGTCATGCTCGGCTACTCCGACTCCGCCAAGCAGCTCGGCCCGACCAGCGCGACCCTCCACCTGTACGACACGCAGGAGGCCCTCACCGCGTGGGCGGCCCGGCACGACATCACGCTGACCCTGTTCCACGGGCGCGGCGGCTCCCTCGGCCGCGGCGGCGGCCCCGCCAACCGCGCGATCCTCGCGCAGGCCCCCGGCTCGGTCGCGGGCCGCTTCAAGGTCACCGAGCAGGGCGAGGTGATCTTCGCCCGGTACGGCCACGCCGAGATCGCCAAGCGGCACGTCGAGCAGGTCACCAGCGCCGTCCTGCTGGCCTCGACCGACCCCGTCCAGGACCGCGCCCGCGAGGCCGCGGCCCGCTTCCGCCCCCTCGCCGACAAGATCGGCGAGGCCGCCGAGGCCGCCTTCCGGAGCCTCGTCGAGACCGACGGCTTCGCCGCCTGGTTCGCCCGCGTCAGCCCCCTGGAGGAGATCTCAGAGCTGCGCATCGGCTCCCGCCCCGCCCGCCGCAAGGCGGCCCGCGGCCTGGAGGACCTGCGCGCCATCCCCTGGGTGTTCGCCTGGACGCAGACCCGCGTCAACCTGCCCGGCTGGTACGGCCTCGGCAGCGGCCTGGCCGCCGTCTCCGACGACGGCCGCGACCTCACCGGGCTGCGCGAGGCCTACGAGGCGTGGCCGCTGTTCAACACGCTCCTCGACAACGCCGAGATGAGCCTCGCCAAGTCCGACCGCGCGATCGCCGAGCGCTACCTGGCCCTCGGCGAGCGCCCCGAGCTCTCCGCCGCCGTCCTCGCCGAGTACGACCGCACGCACCGCCTCGTCCTGGCGGTCACCGGACACGACCGCCTCCTGGAGAACCGCCGCGTCCTCTCCCGCGCGGTCGAGCTCCGCAACCCCTACGTGGACGCCCTCTCCCACCTCCAGCTCCGCGCCCTCAAGGCCCTCCGCGCGGGCGTGGACGACGAGGACGAGCGGACCCACCTCGAATCTCTGCTCCTCCTCTCGGTCAACGGAGTGGCCGCCGGCCTCCAGAACACGGGGTGACCATGATCAGAACCGCCGCACGACCCGACCGCCCGCGCATCGAGGAGATCGTCGAGGCGGCCTACGCCCCCTGGGCCGAGGTCATCGGCACCCGCCCGCTTCCCATGGACGCCGACTACGGGGCCCTCATCGACGCCGGCCGGGTCTTCGTGACCGGCGACGGCCCGGACGGCCTCATCGTCCTCATCCCCGAGGACGGCGCGCTCCTGGTGGAGAACGTCGCCGTCGCCCCCGCCCACCACGGCCGGGGCATCGGCGGCACCCTGCTCTCCTTCGCGGAGGAACGGGCCCGCACGCTGTCCCTCCCGAGCCTGCGCCTCTACACCAACGAGCTGATGACCAAGAACATCGCCCTCTACGAACGCATCGGCTACCGGGAGACGGGCCGCGAGGACATCGGCGGCCGGTACATCGTCCACATGGTGAAGCACCTCGAATGAAGTACGCGCTGCTGATCTGCGACGACGAGACGCGCTCCCCGTCCAACGAGGAGATCGCGGCCGATCCGGTGCACCAGGCATGGATCGCGGACCTGGAACGGCGCGGCGCCCGGCTCTACGGCGCCCGGCTGCGGCCGGTGGTGGACGCGACCACCGTCCGGGTCCGCGAGGGCGAGACGCTGGTCTCGGACGGCCCGTTCGCCGAGACGAAGGACGTCGTCGGCGGCATCGTGATCGTCGAGTGCGCGGACCTCGACGAGGCCATCGGCATCGCCGCCGGCCACCCCTACGCGCGCTGGGGCGGCGTGGAGATCCGTCCCCTGTGGGAATGACCGACGCCGTCCGGTCGGCGGTCGACGCGGCGTACCGGTCCGAGTGGGGCCAGGTGGTCGCGACCCTGATCGGGCTCACCGGCGACTGGGACCTCGCCGAGGACTGCGCGCAGGACGCGTTCGCCGCCGCGCTGGCGACCTGGCCGCGCGACGGCGTCCCCCGCAGGCCCGGCGCCTGGCTGACGACGGCGGCCCGCAACCGCGCGCTCGACCGGCTGCGCCGCGACGCCGCGGGCGCGGGCGCGCTGCGCCGACTCGCCGTGCCCGGCGAACCCGAAGAGGACGTCCCGGACGACCGGCTGCGGCTGATCTTCACCTGCTGCCACCCGGCGCTGCCGTTCCCCGCCCGGGTCGCGCTGACCCTCCGCACGCTCGCCGGGCTGACCACCGCCGAGATCGCCAGGGCCTTCCTGACCGCCGAGACCACGATGGCGCAGCGCCTGGTCCGGGCGAAGCGAAAGATCGGGGAGGCCGGGATCCCGTACCGGGTCCCGCCCCCCGAGCTGCTCCCGGAGCGGCTCGCCGCCGTCCTCGCGGTGCTCTACCTGATCTTCAACCAGGGCTACGACGAGGACGAGGGCCGGGACCTGACCGCGGAGGCCGTCCGCCTGACCCGGGCCCTCGTCGGGCTGATGCCGACCGAGCCCGAGCCGCGCGGCCTGCTCGCCCTGATGCTGTTCCACGAGGCCCGCCGCGCGACCCGCACCGAGGACGGCGTCCTGGTCACCCTGGAGAACCAGGACCGCTCCCGCTGGGACCGGACCCTGATCGCCGAGGGGGTGGCGACGCTCGACCGGGCGCTGGCCAGGCGCAGCGCCGGGCCCTACCAACTCCAGGCCGCCATCGCCGCCTGCCACGCCACCGCGCCCGACACCGCGAGCACGGACTGGCCGCAGATCGCGGCCCTGTACACCGAGCTGGCCCGGCTGGCGCCGTCCCCGGTCGTGGACCTCAACCGTGCCGTGGCGGTCGCGATGACGGACGGCGTCCCCGCCGGCCTGGCCCTGGTCGACGAGCTCACCGCGTCCGGGCGGCTCGCCGGATACCACCTCCTGCCCGCGACCCGGGCCGACCTCCTGCGCCGGGCCGGCCGCCCGGACGAGGCGAGGGAGGCCTACGAGGAGGCGCTCAAGCTGGCCCCCACCGAGCCGGAGCGCCGCTACCTGGCAGAACGCCTCCGCGCTCTCTGACCGCGAAAAACTTTGCCCGTGATGTCGATCCAGGGCGGATGCCCTTCGTCGGTGTGGTGACGATCCTCCGAAACGAAGGGAAGAACCATGAACGAGACACTGCCGAAGCCCAAGGTGACCGACCGATCGACCTTCCAGGCCGAGCTGGACGCGCTGCGCGTCCGCGAGAAGGCCCACACCCGCGCGGGCGACACGATCGCGGCGGCCCGCCGCCGCCTCCCGATGGTGGAGGTGGACGCCACGACGCCGCTGATCGGCCCGGACGGCCTGGTCACGCTGCTGGACGCCTTCGAGGGTCGCCGGCAGCTGATCGCCTACTACATGATGTGGCACGAGGGCCGGCCCGCCGCCGAGCAGTGCGAGGGCTGCACGTACTACAACGGGCAGGTCCGCGAGCTGTCCTCCCTGCACGCCGCCGGGATCACCTACGCCACGTTCTGCCAGGGCCCCTACAAGGAGAGCGTCCGCTACCGCGACTTCATGGGCTGGGACGTCCCCTGGTACTCCGCCCAGGACTCGGCCGAGACCCTGCTGGCAGGCCGCCGGCCCGGCATGTTCTACCTGGTCTGCTACTTCCGCGACGGCGACCGCGTGTTCGAGACCTACTGGACCACCGGCCGCGGCGTCGAAGCGCTGGACATCGCCTACTCCCTGATGGACATGACCGTCTACGGCCGCCAGGAGGACTGGGAGGACTCCCCAGAAGGCTGGCCCCGAGACGGCTCCATAGAAGGCGGCTTCTTCCGAACCAACGGCCGCCCCGCATCCCAATGGTCCCGCCTCGCGGCCGGCCGCTCCGACGCCCTCACCTAACCCACCGTCTCTTGGACGCGACCTCAGCCGGGGTCACGGGCAGGCGCGTGGAGCGAGCGCAGCGAGCGGAGGGCGCATGCCCGTCGACGCAGGCGACCGCAGCGACGCCGCGCACGCCGGTACAGGCACGACAGACCGCAACGGCGGCGTGAGGATCGCCTGCGTCGTGACGGGGGTTCCAGAGGGTCGTCCCCCTGGGCTAATTGGGCCAGACCGGGTTGCGCTTCTCGTTGAAGGCGGCGATGCCCTCGCGGCGGTCGGCGGAGAAGGCGACCGTGCGCCAGGCGTTCTCTTCGAGGTCGAGGCCGGCGTCCAGACCGACGCCGCCGCCGAGGCGCATGGCGCGCTTGGCGGCGCGGACGGCGGTCGGGGAGTTCTGCGCGATCGCGGCGGCCAGGGTGAGGGCCTCCTCGCGGGCCGTTCCGGCCGGGACCCTGCGGTCGGCGAGGCCGTAGTCGAGGGCCTCGTCGATGCCGAGCCGGCGGCCGGTGAAGACGAGGTCGGCGGCCTTGCCGGGGCCGAGGCGGCGGAGGGCGAGCTGGGTGCCGCCGCCGCCGGGGACGAGGCCGACGCTCACTTCGGGGAGGCCGAAGACGGCGGTCTCGTCGGCGACGATCAGGTCGGCGGAGAGGGCGAACTCGCAGCCGCCGCCGAGCGCATAACCGTGCACGGCGGCGATGACGGGTTGCGGCAGGTCGAGGACGCCGCCGAAGGCGGCGCGGAAGACGGGGCGCTGCGCGAGGATCTCGTCGTCGGTCATGGCGTTGCGTTCCTTGAGGTCGGCGCCGACGCAGAACGCCTTCTCCCCGGCCGCGGCGAGCACCACCGCGCGTACCACCGGGTCCGCCGCCACCTCGGCGCAGACGCCGTCGAGGCGGCGCGCCATCGCGGTCGACAGGGCGTTGAGGGCCTCGGGCCGGTCCAGCACGATCTCCGCGACATGTCCGTCGCGCCGCAGCGTCACACCATCCATGGACGGCACCTTAACGACCGGGTGCTCCGCCGCCGGACGCGGTCCCAAGATCGAACTCGCGGTGGGGTTGGATGGGTACGTGAGCGACTCACCTTATGGGGATCTCGATCGGCCGCCGTTGCACGAGGCGGCGCTCCAGCGCGCGCTCGTGCGGGACGGCGGGCTGTGGCGGGAGGTCCGCGTCGTGGCGGAGACGGGGTCCACGAACGCCGATCTCGCGGTCCGGGCGCGGGAGGGGGCGCCGGAGGGGACCGTGCTGGTCACCGAGCTGCAGACGGCGGGCCGCGGGCGGCTCGGGCGGGTGTGGTCGGCGCCGGCGCGGTCGGGGCTGGCGTTCTCGATGCTGCTGCGCCCGCGGGTACCGGTGCCGCTGCTCGGGTGGGGGTCGCTGCTGACCGGCGTCGCCGTCGCCACCGCCGTCCGGCGGATGACCGCTTGGTCGCAGACGGGTGAGGGGTTCCTCGGCGACGGCGGCGACGTGGCGGTGGACGCGCGGCTGAAGTGGCCGAACGACGTGATCGTCGAAGACCGGAAGCTGGCCGGGATCCTCGTGGAGAAGGTCGAGGACGGGCTGGTCGTCGGCGTCGGCCTGAACGTGGGCCTGCGGAAGGACGAGCTGCCCGTGCCGACGGCGACGTCCCTGGCGATCGAGGGGGCGCCGCTGAGCGACCGGGCGCCGCTGCTGCGCGCGATCCTGCGGGAGTACGCGACCTGGTACCGGGAGTGGACGGCGCTCGGCGGTGATCCGGAGACCAGCGGGCTGCGTACCGCCTACAAGGATCTGTGCGCGACGCTCGGCCGGCGGGTCGGGGTGGAGCTGCCCGGCGGCGAGCGGCTGGCCGGGACGGCGCGGGACGTGGACGGGGCGGGCCGCCTCGTGGTCGCCGGGACGGCCGGGGACAGCGCGGTCAGCGCCGGAGATGTGGTGCACGTCCGGTGAGCGCGGAGCGGGGATCGATGATCCGGGCGGTGATCCGGTTTCTGATCTGCGACGATATGGGCGGGTACCGATCCACGACGCCGCCGCCACGGCCCATGGCGGCGGCGGACTGAGGGGCGGATGATGGCGGCCGGATTGCCGGATCCGAAGGAGATCGAAGAGCTCCTGCTCGGAGGCGAGCTGCGGTACAACCGCGTGGACGCGGTCCGGCTGTCGGGGGTCTCCCGGGAGTTCGCGGGCCGGATCTGGCGGGCGTTCGGCTACCCGTCGATGCCGGACGACACGATCGCCTACACCGAGGGCGACGTCGCGGCGCTCGACCGCCTCCGCAGGCTCGTCGACGACGGGATCCTGGACGAGGAGGGCGTGGTCCGGCTGGTCCGGGCGTTCGGCCAGACGATGACGCGGCTCGCCGAATGGCAGGTCAACCTGCTGCGGAGCATGCTGACGCACGATCTGCACGAGGCGCCGTCCGCGGAGGCGGTGGACACGGTGGTGGACATCGCCGAGAAGCACATCGGCGAGTTCGAGCCGCTGGTCGTGCACGCGTGGCGGCGGCAGCTCGCCGCGGCGGGGACGCGGGCGCTGGCGGCGGCGGCGACCCGGGAGAACGGCGATCCGGCGGGGCGCCCGATGACCACGGTCGGGTTCGCCGACATGGTCTCCTTCACCCAGGTCAGCCGGGAGCTGGAGGAGATCGAGCTGGCCCGCGTCGTGGAGTGGTTCGAGGAGACCGCCGCCGACATCATCGCCACCTGCGGCGGCCGGCTGGTCAAGACGCTCGGCGACGAGGTGCTGTTCAGCGCGGAGACGCCGGAGGTCGGCGCGGAGATCGCGCTGACGGTGGCGGCGGCCATCCAGGACGAGACGGAGGTCCCGGATGTGCGGGTCGGCGTCGCGTACGGGCCCGTCCTACCGCTGATGGGCGACGTGTTCGGCACCACCGTGAACCTCGCGGCCCGGCTGACGTCGCTGGCCCGGCCGGGCGCGGTCGTGATCGACGGGGAGCTGGCGGCGCGGCTGGAGGACGCGCCGGGCTACGAGGTGACCCGCATCGTGCGGCGCCCGGTCCGCGGTCTCGGGATCATCCAGCCGTACGTGCTGCGCAGGAGCGGCGGCCCGGCGGCCGCGGAGGCGCCGTAGGGGTCAGACGGGGCTCGGGCCGTCGTCGCCGGGAGAACCGGTGAGCCGCTGCAGGTAGTTCTGCTCGCCGAGGGCCTGGACGAGGCTCAGCTCGGTCTCCAGGTAGTCGATGTGCTCTTCCTCGTCGGCGAGGATGTCCTCGAAGATGCGGGCGGAGGTGACGTCGCCGCGCGAGCGCATCAGCTCGATGCCGGGGCGCAGCCGCTCGACGGCCTCCATCTCGATCGCGAGGTCGGCCTCCAGCTGCTCGACGATGGTCTGCCCGATGCGCAGGGTGCCGAGCTTCTGGTAGTTCGGGAGCCCTTCCAGGAACAGGATCCGGTCGGTGAGCCGCTCCGCGTGCCGCATCTCGTCGAACGACTCGTCGCGGGTGTGCTTGGCGATGCGGGTGAAGCCCCAGTTCTCCTGCATCTTGGAGTGCAGGAAGTACTGGTTGATCGCCGTCAGCTCCGCGGTGAGCTGGTCGTTCAGCAGCGCGATGATGTCCTTGTCGCCATCCATGCCGCCCATGCTCGCATGTCCGGCTGTTTCTGGACAGCACTGACCCCCACACGAACCCGTCCGTTCCGTTCGTGCGGGGTCGTCGGTTCAGGCGGCGGTGGGCGGTGCGGCGCCTCCTTCGGCGGTCTCGACGGCGTCTCCGGGGACGCCGATCTCGGATGCGGAGGGCTCGGGGACGGCGGAGAGGCCGAGCGGTCCGCCGGTGAGGGCGTCGGCGAGCTCGCCGGCCGTCCGGTACTCGCTGACCATCTGGTGGATGCGCTTGGTGCACGAGCCGCAGTTCGGCTTGAACCCGCAGGCCGCCTTGACGGCCTTGGCGGTCGTGCAGCCGTCCGCCATGCAGCCGCGGACGTCGTCCTCGGTGACGGCGTTGCAGATGCAGACGTACATGCGGGCGGGAGACCTTCCGTGCGGCTCGTCCTGGGCGGACGCCCCGACCTGCGAAGGTAAGGGCGCCCTCAATAAGGTAAGGCTCCCCTAAGATAGCCCAGCCGTGTCCGTTCTTGCCAGAGGGGTCCGAATCGGTGTGATCCACCCCTCAGCGGGAAGGGCTTTCCGCGTGCGGCCCCGGCGCGCGTTCCGTCGTCCCCGGTGCCCGCACGGACGGGAGGCGGGACGGTGGCGCAGGTCTGGCCGGGGGACGCGTACCCCCTCGGGGCGCGGTTCGACGGCGCGGGCACGAACTTCGCGGTGTTCTCCGAGGTGGCGGAGCGGGTGGAGCTGTGCCTGTTCGACGGGCCGGCGGGCGACGGCGAGGAGACGCGGTTCCCGCTCCCGGAGGTGGACGCGTTCGTCTGGCACGGCTACCTGCCGGGCGTCATGCCGGGACGCCGCTACGGGTTCCGGGTGCACGGGCCCTACGATCCGCGCCGCGGCCTGCGCTGCAACCCGGCGAAGCTGCTGCTCGACCCGTACGCGCAGGCCGTCGAGGGCGAGATCGACTGGAACGAGTCGTGCTTCGGGTACGACTTCGGCGACCCGTGGTCGCGCAACGACGCCGACTCGGCGGGCCACACGATGCGGTCGGTGGTCGTCAGCCCCTACTTCGACTGGGGCGACGACCGCCCGCCCCGCATCCCCTACCACGAGACGGTGATCTACGAGGCGCACGTCAAGGGCCTCACCGCCCGGCATCCGGAGATCCCGCCGGCGCTGCGCGGCACCTACGCGGGCCTCGGCCATCCGGTGATCACCGATCATCTCCGCTCGATCGGCGTGACGGCGGTGGAGCTGATGCCCGTCCACCAGTTCGTCCACGACGACGCGCTGACGAGCCGCGGGCTGCGCAACTACTGGGGCTACAACACCATCGGGTTCTTCGCGCCGCACAACGAGTACTCCTCGTCCGGGCAGCGGGGCGAGCAGGTGCTGGAGTTCAAGGCGATGGTGAAGGCGCTGCACGAGGCCGGGATCGAGGTGATCCTGGACGTGGTCTACAACCACACGGCCGAGGGCAACCACCTCGGGCCGACGCTGTCGCTCCGGGGCATCGACAACGCCTCGTACTACCGGCTCGCCGAGGACGACCCCCGCTACTACATGGACACCACGGGCACCGGCAACAGCCTGCTGATGCGCAGCCCGCACGTGCTGCAGATGATCATGGACTCGCTGCGGTACTGGGTGACCGAGATGCACGTGGACGGGTTCCGCTTCGACCTGGCCGCGACGCTGGCGCGCGAGCTGCACGCGGTGGACCGGCTGTCGGCGTTCTTCGACCTCGTCCAGCAGGACCCGGTCGTCTCGCAGGTGAAGCTGATCGCCGAGCCGTGGGACGTCGGGGAGGGCGGCTACCAGGTCGGCAACTTCCCGCCGCTGTGGACGGAGTGGAACGGCAAGTACCGCGACACGACGCGGGACTACTGGCGCGGGCAGCCGGGCGCCATGCCCGACTTCGCGTCCAGGCTGACGGGCTCGTCCGACCTGTACGCCGACGACGGCCGCCGCCCCATCGCCTCGATCAACTTCGTGACGTGCCACGACGGGTTCACGCTGCACGACCTCGTCTCCTACGACGGCAAGCACAACGAGGCCAACGGCGAGGGCAACCGGGACGGCACGAACGACAACCGGTCGTGGAACTCCGGCCACGAGGGCCCGACGGACGACCTCGACGTGATCGCGCTCCGCGAGCGCCAGAAGCGCAACTTCCTGACCACGCTGTTCCTGTCGCAGGGCGTCCCGATGCTGCTGCACGGCGACGAGATAGGCCGGACGCAGGGCGGCAACAACAACGCCTACTGCCAGGACACCGAGCTGTCGTGGGTCGACTGGACAGGCCTGCGCGACGACACGTTCTTTGATGAGCGCGGCCCGCTGCTCGACTTCGTTCGCCGCCTGTCCGCGCTGCGCACCGAGCATCCGGTGTTCCGCCGGAGGCGGTTCTTCCTGGGCGACCAGCGGAGCAAGCGCGCCCGCGCGGCCTCCCGGCCCGAGGACCTGCCGGACCTCGTCTGGTTCACGCCGGGCGGGACGGAGATGTCGGACGGCGACTGGTCGGCCGGGTTCAACAAGGCGCTCGACGTGTTCCTGAACGGCGACGCGATCGGGGAGCCCGACCGGCGCGGGCGGCAGGTCAAGGACGATTCCTTCCTGCTGCTGTTCAACGCGCACGACGGGGACCTGCCGTTCACGCTTCCGCCCGCGCTGTACGGGCAGATGTGGATAAAGATGCTCGACACCGCCGACCCCCTGCTGGCCGAGGAGGAGTCGCCGATCGTGAAGGCCCGCGAGACCGTCCATGTGGGCGCGCGCTCCGTCCAGGTCCTGCGCCGGGTCTGAGGGTCCGCGATGGACGACGCGCCGCACGCCGAGCCCGCCCCCGAGGAACCGCCCCCCGCCGACGATCCCCCCGAGGAAGCCGTGTCCGAGGACCACAGCACCGAAGCGACCACCCCCGCCGCGGATCCGCTCGCCGCGCCCCCGACCGGGACCTACCGCCTCCAGCTCCGCGGGACCCCCGACGAGCGCTTCGGCTTCGCCGAGGCCGGCGCGCTCGCCCCCTACCTGGCCTCTCTCGGCGTCTCGCACGTCTACCTGTCCCCGATCCTGCAGGCCGCGCCCGGGTCGACGCACGGGTACGACGTCGTCGACCACTCCCGGCTGTCGGACGAGCTGGGCGGCCCCGAGGCGTTCGGCGCCATGGTCACCCGGTTCCACGCGCACGGGCTGGGGGTGCTGGTCGACGTCGTCCCGAACCACATGGCGATCCCCGACCCGCACGACCTGAACATGCCGCTGGCGGCCGTCATCGCCGACGGGCGGGAGTCGCCGTTCGCGAAGTGGTTCGACGTCGACTGGGACGCGGGCGGCGGCCGGCTCGTCCTGCCCGGCTCTCCCTCGCCCGGCAGGGGGGAGCCGAACTACCGGCGCTTCTTCGACATCTCCGGGCTGATCGGGCTCCGGCAGGAGGACCCGGAGGTGTTCGAGCGCACGCACGCGCTGCTGCTCGGCCTGGTCGAGGAGGGCCTGGTGGACGGCCTGCGCGTGGACCACCCGGACGGCCTCGCCGACCCCCGGGGCTACCTGCGGCGGCTGGCGGAGGCGGCCCCGGGCCGGCGGCTGCTCGTCGAGAAGATCACCGAGGGGGAGGAGCGGCTGCCGGCGGACTGGCCGTGCTCCGGCACCACCGGTTACGACTCGCTCGGCATGGTCGGCGGGCTGTTCGTCGACCCCGCCGGGGAGAAGCCGCTCACCGACTACTACGTGTCGCTCACCGGGAATCCGGCGCGGTTCGAGGAGGTCGAGCACGAGGCGCGCCGCCACGCCGCCGCGCACGGCCTCAAGCCCGAGATCGACCGGCTTCTGCGCGTCCTTCGACGGGTCGTGGGCGAGCGTCGCCCGGGTCTGGAGAAGGCGCTGGTCGAACTGCTCGTCGCCATGCCCGTCTACCGCGCGTACGTGGTCCCGGGGGAGGACGCACCGCAGCAGGCCGTCGACGTCATGAACGAGGCCTCCCGCCGCGCCCGTGAGCATCTCCCGGAGGAACTGCACGGCGACCTCGAAACGGTCGTCGCGCTGGCGCTCGGCCAGGGCGACCGCACGGACGCCGAGTTCATCGTGAGGTTCCAGCAGACGTCCGCCCCGCTCGCCGCGAAGGGGGTCGAGGACACGGCGTTCTACCGCTGGAACCGCATGGCCTCGCTGAACGAGGTCGGCGGCGACCCCGGGCGGTTCTTCGTCGGCCCGGAGGAATTCCACGCTCACTGCATCCGGATCGCCCGCGACTGGCCGTTGACGATGACGACGCTGTCCACGCACGACACCAAGCGCGAGGAGGACGTGCGGGCCTGGCTCGCCGTCCTGTCGGAGTTGCCGGGCGAGTGGATCGAAGCGGTGGAACGGTGGCGGACCTGGGGTTCCGGCCCGTCGCCCCTGGAGCCCGACCTCGAATACCTGCTCTGGCAGACGCTCGTCGGCGCGTGGCCGCTCACCGCCGGCCGTCTGGAGGAGTTCCTCGTCAAGGCGATGCGCGAGGCCAAGACCCGGACCTCCTGGGCCGAGCGGGACGCCGAGTACGAGGAGGCCGTCCTCGCCTACGCGCGCGGCGTCCTCGCCGACCCGGACCTCGTCACCGACATGACGTCGTTCGTCGCCAGGCTGGCCCGGTACGCGCGCGTGAACACGCTCGGGCAGAAGCTCGTCCAGCTCGCGATGCCGGGCGTCCCGGACGTGTACCAGGGCTGCGAGCTGACCGGCCTGGCGCTGGTCGACCCCGACAACCGGCGGCCGGTCGACTACGGCCGGCGCCGCGAGCACCTCCTCCGGCTCGACACCGGCCGCCGCCCGAAGGAGGTGGACGACGAGAAGCTGCTGGTCACCTCCAGGGTCCTGCGGCTCCGTCGGTCGCACCCGGAGTGGTTCGGGCCGGGAGCGCGGCACGAGCCGGTCGCCGTGCGGGGGCCGGGCGCCGAGCACGTCGTCGGATTCACCCGCGGGGAGGCCGTCGCGCTCGCCACGCGGCTGCCCGTCGGCCTGGAGCGCCGCGGCGGCTGGAAGGGCACGCGGGTGGACGTCCGCGGCCAGGGCTGGCGGGACGTCCTGACCGGCTGCACCCACATGGGCCCGTTCCTGGACGCCTCGCGCCTGTTCGAGCACCTGCCCGTCGCCCTGCTCGTCCCCAGGGAGATCGATCGGTGAGCAGCCGGTTCGAGGTGTGGGCGCCGGCCGCCGGACGGGTCGACGTCATGGCCGGCGGCGCCCGCCACCGCATGGAGGCGCTGGCCGGCGGGCGGTGGGCGGCCGAGGTGGCGGACGCCGGCCACGGGACGGACTACGGCTTCGTCCTGGACGGCGGCGGCGAGGTGCTGCCCGACCCGCGCTCGCCCTGGCAGCCGGACGGAGTCCACGGTCAGAGCCGCATGTACGACCACGAGCGGTTCGCCTGGACGGACCAGCACTGGCATGGCCGTCCGCTCCCGGGCAGCGTCCTCTACGAGATGCACGTCGGCACGTTCACCCCGGAAGGGACGTTCGACGCGGCGGCCGAACGTCTCGACCACCTGGTGGCGCTCGGGATAGACGCCGTCGAACTGCTCCCGGTGGCGTCCTTCCCGGGCAGGCACGGGTGGGGCTACGACGGTGTTCACCTCTGGGCCCCGCACGAGCCGTACGGCGGCCCGGACGGGTTGAAGCGCTTCGTGGACGCCGCCCACGCACGCGGGCTGGCCGTCGTCCTGGACGTCGTCTACAACCATCTCGGCCCGGACGGCAACCGGCTCGGCAGTTACGGGCCGTACTTCACGAGCGCCCATGCCACTCCCTGGGGCGACGCGGTGAATTTCGACCAGGAGGGCTCGGAGGAGGTCCGCGCATTCGTCGTCCAGAACGCGCTGATGTGGTTGCGCGACTACCACATGGACGGGTTGCGCCTCGATGCCGTCCACGCCATCACCGACCACAGTGCCGTGCACATTCTTGAAGAGATGGCTTGTGCCGTAGAAGCCCTGTCGGCCCATCTGGGGCGGGAACTGTTCCTCATCGCCGAATCAGACCTGAACGACCCGCGCCTGGTGACGTCCAGAGAAGCGGGCGGATACGGTCTGGACGCTCAGTGGAGCGATGATTTCCACCACGCCCTGCACGCCGCCCTCACCGGCGAGAGGCAGGGCTACTACTGCGACTTCGGGTCCCTGGAAACGCTCAAGAAGGCCCTTACCAAGGTCTTCGTCCATGACGGGACGATGTCCACTTACAGGGGGCGCCGCCACGGGCGTCCGGTGGACGTCCAGCGGACTCCCGCGCACAGGTTCCTCGGTTTTCTGCAGAACCACGACCAGGTGGGCAATCGCGCGGCAGGGGACCGCACGGCCGCCCTCCTTCCGTCCCCGGAATTGCTCAAGGTGGGCGCGGCGCTGCTCCTGCTCGCCCCGTTCACGCCCATGCTCTTCATGGGCGAGGAATGGGGCGCGTCCACGCCGTGGTGCTACTTCACCGACCACCAGGACCCCGACCTCGCGCGTGCGGTCAGCGAAGGGCGGCGGCGGGAGTTCTCCCGGCACGGCTGGGCCGGCGAGGTCCCCGATCCACAGGCTGTGGACACGTTCCGGCGGTCCGTCCTCGACTGGTCCGAGCCGGACGGCGAACCCCATCGCGAGCTGCTGGAATGGCACCGCTCCCTGATCGCGCTGCGCCGTGCCACCCCGGAGTTGAACGACCCCCGGACCGCCGGGGTCAGGGTCGAGGTGGACGAAAACTCGGCCCGCTGGCTGATGATGTGGCGCGGCGGCGTGTGCGTGGCGGCGAACCTCGGTGACCTCCCCGTCCTGCTCCCCGCGTCGGCGCCCGGCGCCGCCCGCCCCCGCCTGCTGCTCGCCTCGGATCCGGCGATCCACCTCGACACGGACGGCATCGGCGATTCCGGTACGGCCTCGCTGGCGCTTCCGGCCGCCTCCGTGGCGGTTCTCGGGTGACCGCCGGGCCCCGCGCCGCCGGGCGGGATGTGGACTACAGCCCGATTCGGCCGGGTTCGTGGTGATCAAGGATGTACTACGAGTGGCAAACCGCAGGTCAAGAGCGCGGCGGATGCCGGGCAATGTTCAAGAATGGTCATACGATCGGTCCATGACCTCAGTACTGCTCGCCGAGGACGACACGTCCATCTCCGAGCCTCTCGCCCGCGCGCTGCGTCGCGAGGGGTACACCGTCGAAGTCAGCCCCGACGGCCCGCAGGCGCTGGAGCGGGCGCTCGGGGGCGGCGTGGACCTGATCGTCCTCGATCTCGGCCTACCCGAACTGGACGGCCTTGAGGTGGCCCGCAGGGTACGGGCCGAGGGGCATGGCGTGCCCATCCTGATCCTCACCGCCCGCGCCGACGAGGTCGACACCGTCGTCGGCCTCGACGCGGGCGCCGACGACTACGTGACCAAGCCGTTCCGGCTGGCCGAGCTGCTCGCCCGCGTGCGGGCGCTGCTGCGCCGGGGCAGCACCGAGACACCGATCGTCCAGGGGGTGCGGATCGACGCCGAGTCGCGCCGCGCCTGGATGGGCGACCAGGAGCTCCAGCTGACCACCAAGGAGTTCGACCTGCTGCGCGTCCTCGTCCGCGACGCGGGCAAGGTCGTGACCCGCGAACAGATCATGCGCGAGGTGTGGGACACCAACTGGTGGGGTTCCACCAAGACCCTCGACATGCACATTTCCTGGCTGCGCCGCAAGCTCGGCGACGACGCCGGCAGCCCCCGCTACATCACCACGGTGCGGGGCGTCGGCTTCCGGTTCGAACGCGGCGACTAGCACCGGCCGCCGCGGTCGTGCGGGACGCCGGAGGCCTTCCCGAGAGGCCTCCGGGGCTCCGTGCCGCATCGCCCGCGGCCCCACCCTCGAAGGAGCCCTGATGAGGCGCCGACTGCTCCTGTCGACGCTCGCGGTGGCGGTGGTCGCGATCCTCCTGCTCGGCATACCCCTCGCCTACATCGCCCACAAGCTCGTCTACGAGGAGGCCGGCCGGTCGCTGGACCGGGAGGCGTCCTCCATCGCCGGCGGCGTCGGCTACCGCCTGGAGTCCCGCCTGCCGGTCACCGGCGCGGAGATCGCGCGGGAGTTCCCCGGCCGGCACATCGCGATCACGCTGCCGGACGGCCGGACGGTCACCGCCGGCCCGCCCCGGCGCGGCCGCGTCCTGTCCGCCGCGGCGGCGCACGGCGCGGTCCGGGTGCGGGTGTCGCGCCCGGAGGCGCAGGTCCGCGACGAGGCGCTGCGGCGGCTGCTGCTGATCGTCAGCCTGGCCCTGCTCGGCGTCGCCGTCACCGTCGGCCTGGCGATGGTGCAGGCCCGCCGGCTGACGCTGCCGCTGATCGACCTCGCCGAGACCGCCGACCGGCTCGGCAGCGGCAACGCCCGGCCGCGCCCCCGCCGCTACGGCATCCCCGAGGTCGACCGGGTCGCCGAGGTGCTGGACCACAGCGCGGTCCGCATCACCGACCTGCTGATCGCCAGCCGGGAGTTCGCCTCCGACGCCAGCCACCAGCTCCGCACGCCGCTGACCGCGCTGTCCATGCGGCTGGAGGAGATGATCGAGGCCGCCGATTACCCGGACGTCGTCCGGGAGGAGGGCGCCGCGGCCGTCGCGCAGACCGAGCGGCTCGTCGCGGTGGTCGAGCAGCTCCTCGCCCGCGCCCGGCACGACCGCACCGGCGGCGCCGTCCCGTCCCCGATCGACGAGATCATCCGGCAGCAGGTGGAGGAGTGGCGGCCGAGCTTCCGCAAGGCCGGCCGGGACGTGCGGATCGTCGGCGAGCAGGGCCTGGTCGGCATGACCAACCCCGAGGGCCTGTCCCAGATCATCGCGACGCTGCTGGAGAACTCGCTGATGCACGGCGCCGGGACGGTGACCATCCACACCAAGCCCGGCGCGAGCTCGGTGGTGGTCGAGATCGGCGACGAGGGCTGCGGCATCCCGTCCGAGCTGGAGCCCCGCATCTTCGAGCGGACCGTCAGCGGCGGCCGCGGCACCGGCCTCGGCCTCTACCTGGCCCGCTCCCTGGCGGTGGTGGACGGCGGCCGGCTGGAGCTCATCCAGGCCCGCCCCGCGGTGTTCGGCGTGTTCCTGCGCGAGGCCGCCGAGGCCCGGCTGGCCGCCGAACGCGTCGTGATCGGCCCCGCTTAGATCTCGGCGCTCCGCCTAGATCTCGGCGTAGTCCTCGGCGGCGTGCGCGTCGAGCGGGTGGCCGAGGCGCGGGGACGGGGACTGGGCCGGGGCGGCCGCCGCGCGGGTCGCGCCGGGGCCCTCCGGGGCGTCCGGCGCCTCGGGCAGGCCGGAGGCCGGGGCGACCTGCGGCGCCGACGCCGGCAGGAACACCCACTTCTTGTACGACCAGAAGCGGAACAGCGTCGCCACTCCGGTGCCGATGACCAGCGCGATGTTGTAGAAGACGGCGCCGTCCAGCCCGAGGACGTAGTGCGAGAACCCGATGAACAGCTCGGTGATCACCAGGCCGACGCCGTTCAGCGCGAAGAACAGGACGTACTCGCGGCCCAGCCCGGTGCGGTCGCGGTGCCGGAACGTCCAGTACCGGTTCGCCAGGTAGGAGAACGTCGTCGCGATCAGCGTGGCGACGCCGTTGGACGTGAGGGGCCCCACCCCCAGCCCGGTGTGCAGGCCGTTGCCGATCGCGACCGTGATGACGAACGCGATCGCGCCCACACTGCCGAACTTGGCGAGCTCGCGCACCAGGTGCTCGAACTGCCGGTGGAGATTGGCGACCAGGCTCACGAAGGGGAACCGTCCTTCCGGACTTTCGTCTGTACGCCACGACGTCCTGCTCGGCGGCCGCGCGGCTGCTGCTGCGGGGGCATCACGAGAATAGACGCCCGTGGCCCGTGGGACGTCCGAACATGAACGTTCCACACCCTCCACGGCGTTCCCTGCCCATTGCCGAGATCCCCACACACGTTCGACGCGGGCTCCGCGTGAATCGTTCGCTCCGGCCTCCCGATAGCCTTTCGACGTGAAGGTTCAGCCTCTTTCCAGCGGGGACGACGCCCCGCGCCCCCCGGCCCGGCCCCGCCGGGACGACATGCCGGTCGTCGGGATGGCGGGCGGGGGCCAGCTGGCCCGGATGACCCAGCAGGCGGCGATCGGGCTCGGCGTGTCGCTGCGCGTCCTCGCCGGGGGGCCGCGGGACTCGGCCGCCAGGGCCGTCCCGGACACGCGGGTCGGCGACGACCGCTCCCTCGACGATCTCGTGGCGTTCGCCAAGGGCTGCGACGTGGTGACGTTCGACCACGAGCACGTCCCCGGGCCGCACATCGAGGAGCTCCAGAACGCGGGCGTCCCGTGCCGTCCCGGGGCGGCCGCGCTGGCGCACGCCCAGGACAAGCTCGTCATGCGCGAGAGGCTCACCGGCCTCGGCGTCCCGTGCCCGGCCTACTCGCACCTGCCGCCGTCCGCGCCGCTGGCCTTCCTGGAGGCGTTCGCCCGCGAGCACGGCTGGCCGCTCGTCCTCAAGGCCACCCGCGGCGGCTACGACGGCAAGGGCGTCTGGATCGTCGAGAACCTCGACCGCGAGGCGTACGAGCTCGTCCGGGAGCTGCTGTCCGGGGGCGTCGACCTGATGGTGGAGCAGCACGTCCCGTTCGAGCGGGAGCTGGCCGCGCTCGTCGCGCGCTCCCCGTACGGGCAGGGCGCCGCGTACCCGATCGTGGAGACCGTCCAGGAGGGCGGGATCTGCACCGAGGTGATCTCGCCCGCGCCCGGCCTGCCCAAGGACCTCGCCGCCGAGGCGCAGAGCCTCGCGCTGCGCGTCGCGGACGAGCTGGACGTCGTCGGCCTCCTCGCGGTCGAGCTGTTCCAGACCGCCGGCGGGCTGCTGGTCAACGAGCTGGCCATGCGCCCGCACAACTCCGGGCACTGGACGATCGAGGGCGCCCGGACGTCGCAGTTCGAGCAGCACCTGCGCGCCGTCCTCGACCTCCCGCTCGGCTCCACCGAGCCGACCGCCCGCTACACGGTCATGGCCAACGTGCTCGGCGGCGACGACCCGGAGGTCTATCCCCGCTACATCCACGTGATGGCCCACGACCCGGCGGTCAAGGTCCACATGTACGGCAAGGAGTCCCGCCCGGGACGCAAGATCGGCCACGTGACCGCGCTCGGCGACGACCTCGCCGAGGTCCGCGAGCGCGCCCGGCACGCCGCCGCCTACCTGCGGTGGGGTACCCAGATGAAAGAGAAAGAGGAGAACAGGTGAGCGACCCGGTGGTCGGGGTGGTGATGGGCAGCGACTCGGACTGGCCCGTCATGGAGGGCGCCGCGCAGGCGCTCGCCGAGTTCGGCGTCCCCTACGAGGCGGACGTCGTGTCGGCGCACCGGATGCCGCACGACATGATCGCCTACGGGGAGGACGCGGCCGGCCGCGGGCTGCGGGTGATCATCGCGGGCGCGGGCGGCGCCGCCCACCTGCCGGGCATGCTCGCGTCGGTGACGCCGCTGCCGGTGATCGGGGTGCCCGTCCCGCTGAAGTACCTGGACGGGATGGACTCGCTGCTGTCGATCGTCCAGATGCCCGCCGGCGTCCCGGTGGCGACGGTCGCGGTCGGCGCGGCCCGCAACGCCGGGCTGCTGGCCGTCCGGATCCTGGCCGCGTCCGACGAGGACCTGCGGGCCAAGATGAAGGTCTTCCAGCAGGACCTCTACGGCCAGGCCAAGGCGAAGGGCACCCGCCTCCGCGAACGGCTCTAAACGAACGCCTCCAAATTGGTCAATCCGGGTAAAGTCGTCGCCTGACGTCATGCTCCCCGGGAGGCGTTCGATGGCTCGTAGAAAATCGGCCTATTGCGGCCTTCTTCTCCTAGGAATGCTGGCCACCGGCGCCTGCGGCGGGTCGGACGACGACGGCGGGGCCTCCGCGGCGCCGTCACCGAAACAGGTTTCGCCGACGGCGTCCCCGTCCGAGACGACCGACCCCGTCAAGGAAGACCCGGGCGCCGAGGAGGGGATCGAAGGGGCGCGTGCCGCACTCAGCGCGTTCCTCCGGGGGCAGGCGGCGGGTGACAGCTCGGTGTGCCGTTATGTCGCTGAAGACGGCGACTTCGTGACCGGCCCGGCTCTGAAGGGCGACTGCCGCAAGGGTGTGCGGACCTCCCCCCATTTCTTCAGGCCGAGGGAACGGCTGGCGCTCGGCCAGATCCTGGCCACCGGTGGAAGGATCACGAAGTCCGGCGAGGCCGAACTGCCGTTCTCGGGACTGCGCTGGACCGACGGGCACCTGTCGGAGCAGACGCTCCAGCCGGCGTTCGTGCTGCGCCGAAGCGACGAGGGCGTGTGGCAGATCATCCGCTGACATAACGGTGAGCCCGGCCTCCCGGCGACCCCGTGGCCGGGAGACCGCGTCCACCACCCGAAACCCCTCAAGCCCGACCAAGGCGTTCAGACGCCGTACATGCGGATCCAGTCGACCTCAAGGACCGCCAGGCGGTTCTTGCGCTTGAGGTCGATCGAGGGCGCGGTCAGTTTCTTGAGGTGGGGCATCCAGTCGAGCTGGATCGCCTGGCCCATCGGGCCCGGCGGCAGCACGTCCCGCCTGGAGGTGTGGAACCAGCGGCGCCCGTCGACGTAGCCGCTGATGCCCTTCTCCGTCCACTCGACCGCGAAGGTGTGCCAGGTGGTGAGGTCCACCTTCATGTGGTCTGAGATGCGGCCGGAGTTGCCTTCCCGCCCCTTCTGCTCCGAACCTTCTCGCTGGTCGAAGTGGAGGAAGAAGAAAGCGCCCTTCCGGAGACCGTTGTCCTCGTAGGTCTCCATGTAGTCGACCTCGCCCCCGCCGCCCTTCGGGGCGGTGCCGCCGCCGCCGTTGACCGGCCACAGCAGCATGTTCGCGTTGTAGCACGCGCAGGAGCGGTTGAGCTTCACCCGCGCCTCCCAGCGGCCCGTCTTCTGCTCGCACTTGCGCCAGCCGAGCCCCCCGGTGGTCCCGTCGGGCTTGCCGGTGATGCGCAGGACCCCGTCGCGGACGGTCACCGCGCTCGGGCTGCGCCGCCCCTTGCCGGCGTGCCCGCGGCCGTTGTAGACCTCCCAGGCCTTCTTGTCGAGGCGGTCGAACTCGTCGGCGGCCACGGGACGTCCCCACCCGTGACGCTGCGCCGCCGTCGACCCGCCGGAGGACTTGGCGGCCTTGCCGGTGCCGGCGGGAGCGTGGGCGGACGTCCGCTCCCCGGCGGGAAGCGGATGGGAGTCGGCGGCCGCCCCGGTGCGCCCGATGTCGGCCGCGCTCTCGTGCAGAGCGGCGAATATCAGGACGCCGACGGTCACCGCGGTGACCGTCACTATGACGACCTGTCTCCGGAAAGAAAAGGGCATGGTACAACCTCCGAACTGAACGAATCGCTTTCGCGGCCGATTCCGGCTCGCCAAGCGCACGACTTATTCAGTCGGAATCTAGCCGGGCGCGCATCGGGGGCCCTAGGGCTCTAGGGCCCTAGCCCGGGCGATAGGGGCCTCAATTCGAACGGGCAGATCAGTCCTGCGGCGGCATTCCGAGCCAGGTCACGATGGCTGTGGAGCGGTTCGGGGCCCCGAGCTTCGCATAAAGCCTGTTGATGTAATTCTTGACGGTCTTCTCGGTCAGAAATAGCTTGGCCGCGATCGTCGAGTTCGGATGGCCCTGCGCGATCAGGTTCATCACCTCGGCCTCGCGTTCCGAGAGCCCGAAGCGCTTGCGCTGCTCCACCGGATCGGCCGCCACCGGTGCGCCGGCGGGGCCAGTCCGCGCGGCGTCGATCAGGGCCGCCGACGCCGCCTGGGAAAGGGGGTGAGCCCGTTGCCGGACGCTGTTCAGGACGGCCGCGCACAGTTCCGCGGGAGTGAAGGTGTTGTGCACCATGTAGCCCACGGCCCCGTTGCGGACGGCCGCCAGCACCACCTCGGGGTCCTCGACCTGGGTGAGCATGATGACCCGGCCGATCCCGCTCAGGGCGGCCGCCGCGGAGACCCCGTCGACGTGCGGCATGCGCACGTCGAGAAGGATCACGTCCGGGACCGTCTCCCGCGCCAGCTCGATCGCCCGCCGGCCGTCCCCCGCCTCTCCGACGACCTCGATCTCGTCACTCGCCTCAAGCGCCAGCATGAGGCCCGAGCGGATGAACGGGTTGTCGTCCACCACCAGCACCCGGCACGGCGAATCGATGTTCACAGGCTCCTCCGGTCTACCGATGCGGTGCCGTTCCCACCTGCCGCCACCACGGCGTCGCTCTCGGACGCGTCGTCCGGGGAGGGGGCGTGGCGGAATCGGACGGTGATGCGGGTGCCGCCGCCCGGGGTCGAGTCCACGGTGAGCTCGCCTCCGGCTCTGCGGGCTCGCTCGTGCATGCCGAGGAGGCCGTAATGGCCGCCGTCGGCGAGCGCGTCCAGCCAGCCGTCGCGGCCGGGGCGTTCGGGGAGGCCGCGGCCGTCGTCGCGGACGACGACCCGCAGGCCGTCCGGGCCGTCCGTCACCGCGACCTCGACGGCCGTCGCGCCGGCATGCCGGCGGACGTTCTCCAGCGCCTCCTTGACGATCGCCACGGCCTCGTGCCGGGGGTGCAGCGGCAGGTCGGCGCCGTCCTGGACGCGGTCGGCCACCCGGACGCCGGTCGACTCGCCCCACTCCGCGGCCAGTTCGCGGACCACGACGTGCAGGGGGCGCTGCACGGCGTCCGCGCGCAGATCGGCGATGAGGGACCGGGCCTGCCGGGTGGCGATCTGCGCGGCGGCGGCGATGCGCTGGGACTCCTTCACCGCGCGGTCCGGCGACTTGCGTACGACCATCGGCAGGCTGGTCGCGGTGAGCGCGATCCCCGACAGCGTGCCGGTCAGGGAGTCGTGCAGCTCCCGGGCCAGGTGCGAGCGCTCCTCGGCGGCCATGGCCATCGCCTCCGAGCGCCAGAGCGCCTCCTCGGCCGCGGCCTGCTCGTCGAACAGCCGCCGGATCACGCTCCCGACCAGGGCGCCGATCCCGTAGAACGCGGGCATCGCGAGCAGCAGCGGGAGCGTGTCGCCACCCCGAATGCCGCCCGTGCCGTCGCCGTCCAGGAGGGCGACGTAGTACAGCACGGTCTGCTGAAGGCAGAGCACGAGCGTCGTCGGCCAGCGGTACAGCAGCCCCGCCAGACCGGCGGCGATCACCGTGACCAGGAAGTACGGGCCGATGATCCCGCCCGTCTTCAGCACCGCGAAGCCGAGCAGCACGTCGCAGGCCAGCAGGGCGGGCTGCGCGTACAGGCGCGAGACCACCTGCTCCCAGCCGAGCAGCATCAGCCCGGAGAACAGCGCCACCGCGGCCAGGGCGCTCAGCGCCCAGAAGTCGCCGCGGACCTGGCGATCGATCAGCACCGTCACCCCGACGACCAGCACCCGCACCTGGATGAGCAGGACGAACGTCGTGCCGATCCGGGATTCCACGGACCTGCGCGAAGACCCGGAGACGTGCTGGGTCAGGTCGGGCATCGAGGTGGTCCTCCCGCGGGCAGCACAGCTTTCTGCAAAAGGAACATTAGCCACATCTCTGGTGGAGGTCGCTACTATGCCCACGATCAACGACACATCCCTTGAAGAAGGGACGAAAACGTCAGGTCGCAGGACCGTTCCGCAGCCGAACGATGTCCGCGGCACCGCCGAGTTCATCGCCATGATGCGGCGGCTTCAACGCTGGTCCGGACTGAGTCTCCAGGAACTCGAAGCCAGAACGGCGCAGGCGCCCGTCCTCATGCCCGGAGGGCTGGCCGGAATACTGGGTGGCAGCACTCTGCCACGTCGTGAAGTGGTTTCGGCGTTCGTCAGCGCGTGCGGATGCGTGCCCGAGGTTCAGGCGGAATGGATGCGCGCGTACGCACGGGTATCCTCACCATCGCCGAGGCCGTCCGCCGTTGCCCCGGCGAAACTCGTCGCCTCGGCGAAACCCGTCGCCGCTCCGGAGCCGCCCGTGCCCCCGCCCCCCGACAAGAGGCAAGCCGAAGAGCAGCCGAAACGGCGCCCTCGTCATCGCAAGTCCTCCGGGAGGCGCGACCGTTCAGCGCGCCGTTCGCTCTCGCCGCTGGTCGCCGCGCCGGCGTTCATCACCGTCGCGGTCGTCGCGATAGCCATGGTGACCGCACTCGGCGACGACTCCGGGAAGCACGAGAACAAGGAGAGCGGCAAGCCGTCCCTCGCGAGCCCGCCGGGCAACGGCTGGTACTCCATTCAACCCGAGGCCTCCGTATCGGTGGGGAACTGCCTGACGATCCTTCCGGATGATCAGTTCGCGCCGACTCTTTCGCTTGAGGAGTGTGATGAGGAGGACGATCTACAACGTTTCTGGCTTGAAACCCACACCGCCAACACGCATGTCGTTCAGGGGCACACCGTCGACGGCAGGCTCTGGTGCCTCACGCTCGACGCGCCCGGCGAAGGATCCCGCCTGCACTTGACCGCATGCGACGAGGCCAACAAGTGGCAGCGGTTCAATCTGGAGGCGACCAGGCCGCAGGGTGAGACCGCGGCAGGAAAAGGCACGTCCCAGCCGACACCCCTTTTCAACCTGCGGTCCCCTGAGACCCGTCAGAACGGAATGTGCGTGGGCATCGACTCGGCGTGGAAGGGCAGCATCCAGGCGATGCACACCACCTGCACCAAGACGGGGATATGGGGCTACAGCTTCGTCCAGACCACGCCCCCCGCCGGCACCTGACCTGGTAAGTCCCGCTTGCCCTGCGTTCGACGCGAACAAGCCACCGGGTGCGCCCGAATTCCGGCGGCCGGTCAATCCGGCCGCCGTTCTGGCATGCGCTGAAACGGACAAGAATCATTAGGGCCTGCGAGGGGTCGTGTTGGGGTCCTATGGCCCTAGGGGGTCGAGCACCATTCTCCGTATCTTTTTCTCCATCGATCGGGCCGCATATCCAGAGGCCCGTGAATGGAAAGGGAGTGGAGAAATGCGCGAGGAGAACTCTGTGGAGAGCAAGCCGTCGCGGCGCCGGACCACGATCGCGGCGGCGGTGGGCGTCACCGCGCTGGGCGGCGCCATCGCCGCCGGCGTGCTCGTGGCCGGCGGCTCGCAGCCCGCGCCGGTCGACAAGGTCTCCGCGGTGTCCGGGCAGGACGCGCCCGCCCTGGTCGGCGGAGCCTCCGCCGGCGCCGAGGCCCCCACCGGCAGTGAGGCGCCCACCGGCGGCGAGACCGAGACGCCCACCGGTTCCGAGGCGCCCACCGGTTCCGAGGCGCCGACCGGTTCCGAGACGCCGACCGGTGCCGAGGCTCCCTCCGCCGGCGGATCCGCCGGCGGTGCCGGGGTCGCCGCGAAGAAGAAGGAGAAGTGCAACACCGTCGACCGCTACATCAACTCCGCCACCATCCCGAAGTACGAGTGGCACTCCAGCGTCAAGTACTGCTGGAACGGCAAGACGGTGCGGATCGTCCGGGCGAACAGCTACCTGAAGAACGCGTCCTGGAACGTCAAGGAGGAAGCGAAGCCCAACCGCATCGTCTTCAACAAGAACCGTTCCGCCGTGACGGTGATGATCAGCGCGAACGTGGTCCGGCCGAACCCGTGGTTCGAGGTCATCCGGCGCCCGAAGGTCCAGTACCGCATGTGGGCGGTCAACGGGGCCCACACCTACAAGCTCGTCGGCAACGAGGCGTAGCCGGGCCGGCGGGCCCCCGGCCGCGGCCGGGGGCCCGCCGTCGCGCCGCGCGCCAGACCCCCGCGGCCGTTAGCGGCGCAGGGCCCATTCGACGGCGGGGCAGCGGTCCATGACGACGTCGAGCCCGGCGGCTCGCGCGCGCCGGGCCGCCGCCTCGTCGATGACCTGGAGCGGCAGCCAGACCGCCTTCGCGCCGACCGCGATCGCCTCGTCCACCGCCGCGCCCGCGTGCGCGGCGCGGCGGTAGACGCCCACCACGTCGATCTCGGAGGCGTCCGGGACGTCGGCCAGCGAGGCGTACCCCTTCTCGCCGAGCACCTCCCGCGCCGCCGGGTGCACGGGGATGATCCGCTTCCCCCGCTGCCGCATCAGCCGCGCCTGGTCGTAGACCTCCCGCGCTGGATTGTCGCCCAGCCCGACGAACGCCCACGTCCTCGACTCGTTCAGCAGCCGCCGGATCACGTCCTGGTCGGCGAATTCAGCGCTCATGCCGGGCACAACACCGCCCGCGGCGGCTTTAGTTCCGCCGTCACGGACGTCCGAGCGCCCGGTAGTTCCAGCCCGCCGCGCGCCACCGCTCGGGGTCGAGGGCGTTGCGCCCGTCCACGATGTTGCGCTCGGTGACGGCCCCGGCGACCTCGTGCGGGTCCATGCCGCGGAACTCCGCCCACTCGGTCAGCAACAGGACGACGTGGGCGCCGCGGACCGCCGACAGCGCCGAGTCGCCGTAGTCGAGGGACGGCTGGGCGCGGCGCGCGTTCCGCATGGCCTGCGGGTCGTACACCGTCACCCGGGCGCCCTGGGCGCGGATCGACGCGGCCACGTCCAGCGCGGGGGAGTCGCGCACGTCGTCGGAGTTCGGCTTGAACGCGGCGCCGAGCACGCCGACCGTGCGGCCGACGAAGGACCCGCCGAGCAGCTGCCGGGCGAGGTCCACCATCCGGATCCGGCGCCGGATGTTGATCTCGTCGACCTCGCGCAGGAACGTCAGCGCCTGGTCGGCGCCCAGCTCGCCGGCGCGGGCCATGAACGCCCGGATGTCCTTCGGCAGGCACCCGCCGCCGAACCCGAGTCCCGGGCCGAGGAACTTGCCGCCGATCCGGTCGTCGTAGGACAGCGCCTCCGAGAGCTTGGTCACGTCGGCGTGCGCGGCCTCGCAGACCTCCGCCATCGCGTTGATGAACGAGATCTTGGTGGCCAGGAAGGCGTTCGCCGACACCTTGACCAGCTCGGCCGTCGGGAAGTCCGCGGTGATGAACGGGGTGCCCTCGGCGATCATCGTCCGGTAGATCTCGCGGAGCACCTTCTCGGCCCGCTCGGCGGCGCCCTGGTCGGCGGGCAGCCCGGCCACGATCCGGTCGGGGTGCAGGGTGTCCTGGACGGCGAACCCCTCGCGCAGGAACTCGGGGTTCCACGCCAGCACCGCGTCGCCGCCGGCCGGCGCCGTCCGGGCCAGGAACTCGCCCAGCCGGGCGGCCGTGCCGACCGGCACGGTCGACTTCCCGACGATCAGGCAGGGCCGCTGCAGCAGCGGCGCGAGCGACGCGACCGCGTCGTCGACGTAGCGCAGGTCGGCCGCGTACTCCCCGGCCTTCTGCGGGGTGCCCACGCACAGGAAGTGGACGTCGCCGAACTCGGCGGCCTCGGCGTAGGACGTGGTGAACCGCAGCCGCCCCGTCTCCAGGCCCCTGCGCAGCACGGGTTCGAGGCCGGGCTCGTAGAAGGGCAGGTCACCGGCCGAGAGCCGCGCGATCCGCTCCGCGTCGACGTCGAGCCCGAGCACCTCGAAGCCGAGGTCGGCCATGCACGCCGCGTGGGTGGCGCCGAGGTACCCGGTTCCGATGACCGTCAGCCGGTGGGACAAGGCCTGCTCCTTCCGATTCGCTGTCGCCGACGAGCGGCCTGCTACCAACGTGCCCGCTGCGGGCCGATACCTGCGCCGCCCGGCCTCCGCTACCGGCCGGTAGAATCCGCGGCGTTCGTTCCGACTTTCCCGCCTACGCCCCGTCCGGGAAGCGTGAGCTGCTGAGGGCCACGGTACGTGAACCGGCCGAGGCCAAGATCGCTCCTTTCCCGGCGGAGGCGGACGGGGAGTCCCGCTTCCGGCGGGAGGCGCTGGAGGCGCTGGAGGCCGGCGGGCTGCACGCGGGGCACGTGCCCGAATCGTACGGGGCGTGGGAGCCGACGCGCCGCCCACGGTGATCGATGCCGGTGTCTCGGAGTTCTCCACCGCGATGGCGGTGGCGGACCCGTCGACCGGTGCCCGCGGCGTCTCGGAATTCGTGGTGGAGAATCGGCTGCTCGGTGCGCGGGGCGCCGGGTTCGAGACGGCGCCGGCCACCTTGGACCCCACCGGGATCACCCTTTTCCAGGGTGTGCGGTTCATGCTGGCGGATGTGGCGACGCGGCTGGAGGGGGCGCGGCGGTCGGCCCATCACGCGGCGATCAAGTCCGAGCGGGGGATGGCGGGGGAGCAGGTCGGCGGCAGGAGGTCCCGCCGACCCCGGGGGACGGGACGGTGCCCGTCCCCCGGTGGCGGGTCAGGCGTGCGAGACGTCGACGATGACGTTGCCGTCCTTCGTCATGCGCGGACGGAACGTGATGCCGTTGTAGGTGGCGCTGGAGTCGCCCCCCGCCACGTCCATCACGGTCTTCGTCTTCGGGTTGCGGGCGTCCTCCAGGGTGAAGATCGCGCGGTTGCCGCGGACGTCGACCTCGACCGGCTTCAGCCCGTACTTGCGGTCGAGCGGGATCTTCTGGCCGTCGCGGACCTGGACCTCGCAGGTGGCGTCCATGCAGGCCGCCAGGTCGGTGCCGTCCTTGGCGCTGGACGACGACGACGCGGACGACGTGGACGACGACGTGGACGACACGGACGAGGCGGGCGGCGCGACCTCCGGCGCCTTGACGGAGGCCGGGTCGCCCGGTGGCGGCGCCGCGAGCGCCGAGCCCGCCATGCCGGCGGTGAGCGCCAGCGCGGCGGCGGTCGTGCTGAACAGGACGGGAATCCTTGCGGACATGCTGGTGACTCCTGACGTGTGACTACGTTCTGTCACCAGAATGTTACCCAGAGTGTTCGATCAGGAACGGGGCGGGGGCTCGTCCACGAGGAGCGTCTGCATCACGCGGCCGACCTCGCCGGAACGGTCCGCCAGCGTCCCGTGGCACAGGGCGCTGCCACCCGGGCTGGCGTCGAGGGAGGCGGCCAGGCACAGCCACTCGCCGGCCGGGTCGCGGTGCAGCGCCACGGTCACGTCCGTGTTGATGATCAGCCATTTGGCCAGGTCGAGCTGGCTGCCGATGCCGGACGCGCTGTCGGCCAGCGTCAGCGCGCGCACCAGCGGCGTGTCGGGCTCGCCGGGCACCAGCGGGACCCGGGAGCGCGCCCAGGCCGTGCCGGGGCCGGGCTCGCCGAAGGCGCCGTGGACGATGCGCCACTCCATCGCGGACAGGTAGCCGTCCAGGTGCACCCCCGGCCAGTCGCCGAACGGGCGCGGCGTCCCGGGCAGGTCCGGCGGGGCGGGGGCGTGCACGACGGGTTCGAGGCGGGACGGGGCCGCCAGGATCCGCCATCCGGTGGCGTGCACGACCGGCCTGCCCTCGTGGGTGATCGTCCCTTCGAGGAGGGTGACGCGCCGGCCGGGGCGGACGGTCCGGACGGCGACCTCCAGCTCCGCCACCGGGACGGGCGCGAGGATCTCGACCGTCACCCGCGCGACCCGGGTGCCCGGGACGGGGTCGTGCCGTTCGAACGCCCGCCCGATCAGGGCCGACACCGGGCCGCCGTGCTGGAGCTCCGGCGACCAGGGCCCGGCCGTGGCGGGGGTGGCGGCGAACCGCCCGTCCCCGAGCGGCTCGTAGAACGCCTCGGCGGGCGCGTCCTCGGTCATGCGGCTCCTCCCCACAAGACTAGAATCCCACTCTAGAAGATGGGGGCGACAGGGCGCGCGTCAGCCGCAGAGCTTCTGGGTGGCCGTCCCGGTCTCGATCGCGGGGCTCGTGGACGGCGACGCGCCCGGGGACGGCTTCACCTTGACCTTCTTCACGCCGTCCCAGTTCGCGCCGACCATCACCTGCACCCGCGATCCGAGCGAGGAGACCTTCTTCAGCTTGGCGTCCGGGATCGCGGCGGCCACCGTCTTCGCCGAGTCCTCCCGGCCCGGCCCGTACTGGACCTGGGTCGTCTGGAGACCGCGCCGCGCCACGCCCGGCACCACCGTCACCTCGAACCCGAGCCCGCGCAGCTGCCTGCCCGCCGTGGTCGCGAGACCCTGGGTGCCGATCGCGTTCAGGACGCGGAGGGAGATGTCGTCCGGCGGCACCGTCAGCTCGTCCTGCGGCTTCTTCGTCGGCGAGGCGCTCGGCTTGGCGGTGTGCTCGGTGAGCGGCTGGTCGCGCCGGAGCTTGGTGAACAGGTCGCGCGCCTTGGGCTGGTCCCACTGGACGGTCGACTGCGGCGTCGGCGAGTTCCACAGGACGGCGTTGTAATCGGGGTTGGCCAGCGGCACCTTCGCGAACGTGAGGTCGTCGGTCGACAGGTTCTTCATCTGGTCGGCGAGCTTCGGCAGGTCGTCGGCCAGCTCCTCGTCGACGCGCAGCGACTTCAGCGATGCGTTCAGGAAGCGCGTCGACTTGACCGGGTCGCTGAGCGTCTTCGTCGACAGCGCCTGCTTCATCAGCGACGCCATGAACTGCTGCTGCCGGTCGATGCGCCCGAGGTCGCTGCCGCCGGTCAGCGAGTAGCGGGCGCGGGCGAACGCGAGCGCCTTCAGGCCGTCCACGTGCGACGTGCCGGCCGGGAGCCGCAGCCCGCTCTTCTTGTCGTCGACGGCCTGCTCGGTGCAGACGTCCACGCCGCCGAGCGCGTCCACCATGCGGACGAACCCGTAGAAGTTCACCTCGACGTAGTGGTCGATGGACACGCCCGTCGCCTGCTTGATCGTGCTGACGGTGAGGTCGGGCCCGCCGAACTGGTACGCCCAGGTGAGCTTGCCCGGACGGGCCCCCACCCGCGTCCCCTTCGCGCCCTCCGACCCGTTCGACTTGTGCGGCGGGATCGTCACGTAGGAGTCGCGCGGCAGGCTCACCACCGACACGCTGTCGTGGTCGCGGGACACGTGCACCAGCATCATCGTGTCGGAGCGCTCGCCCTCGAAGTGCCCGAGCTTGGCGGCCTTCTGCTGCTCCTTCGTCAGCCCCTCGCGCCGGTCGACGCCCGCGACGAGGATCGTCATCGCGCCCTTGGGCGCGTCCTTGCCCTTGCCGAGCCCGCCGACCGACACCTTGTCGATCATGCCGGTGACGTAGTTCTGGAACGCCCACGCGCCGCCCGAGGTCAGTAGGACGAACGCCGACGCCGTCCCGGTGAGGGTGAGGAACCGCTTCTGCCGCCGCGCGCTCATCGCGGCGCGCGGGCTCAGCTGCCGGCCGGGGCGGCGCGGCCCGCGCGGGCTCTCCACCGGGACCCGCGGCGCGGGCATCCCGTCGATGGTCACGCCCTCGATGTCGCCGTCGCCGTCGTCCGCCGCGTGGGAACCGGGACGCGGCCGGAAGTAGCGTTCCAGCGGGTCGGTGTCGCCGCGACCAGAGTCGTGCCCGTCTGCCATGCGGCCGCCGCCTCCCGGAGATCTCGTTCTGACGCGAGTCCACACCACTCTAAAGTGGGGGACACCCGTCCGTTCGCTACCTGAGCCTCGTGTCCTTGCAGTAACGTGGCGCCGTCTTGACCACACCCCGGCGGCCCGCACGCAAACCTGGGTGGCGTGGGCTGCGTCAGACGAGCGAGCAGAGAGGAAGAGGTGCCCTGCTCCGGTCCTCCGGACGGGTGCGCCCGCGAGCCCACATGAATCCGTCTCCCCATGCCCAGCGCGCCATGAACCAGGAAACCCGGTACGCCGTGAAGCCCCTCTCCGAATCCGGTGAGCGCACCTGGCCCGCCGTCTCGGTCGTGATGCCGGTCCTCAACGAGCAACGCCACCTCACCGACGCCGTGCGCGGCATCCTGAGCCAGGACTACCCCGGCGAGCTGGAGCTCGTCCTGGCGATCGGGCCGTCCCGCGACCGCACCGAGGAGATCGCCCGCAAGCTCGCCGCCGAGGACCCGCGCGTCCTGGTCGTCGAGAACCCGACCGGGCGCACCCCGCAGGGCCTCAACATCGCGATCAAGGCGTCGCAGTACTCGATCATCGTCCGGGTGGACGGGCACTCGCTGCTGCCCGCCGACTACGTCCGCGCCGCCGTCGAGACGATGGAGGAGACCGGCGCCGACAACGTGGGCGGGATCATGGCGGCCGAGGGCGTCACCCCGTTCGAGAAGGCCGTGGCGCGCGCGATGACGTCCAAGCTCGGCGTCGGCAACGCCCGCTTCCACACCGGCGGCGAGGCCGGGGAGGTCGAGACGGTCTACCTCGGGACGTTCCGCCGCAGCGCGCTGGACCGGGTCGGCGGGTACGACGAGACGTTCGTCCGCGCGCAGGACTGGGAGATGAACCACCGCATCCGGGAGACCGGCGGCCGGATCTTCTTCACGCCCCGGATGCGCGTCACCTACCGGCCGCGCCCCAACCTGCGGGCCCTCGCCAAGCAGTACTTCCACACCGGGCGCTGGCGGCGCGTCGTGGGGCGCGAGCACCAGGGCACCCTCAGCCTGCGCTACCTCGCGCCGCCCATCGCCGTGGTCGCGATGACGGCGGGCGCGGTCGCCGGGGCGTTCGGGTTCTGGCCCGGCTGGCTGCTGCCCGGCGGGTACGCGGCCGCGATGATCGTCGGTGCCGCCGTGGAGGGGCGCGGCCTGCCGCTCGGCGCCTGGGCGCGGCTTCCGCTGGTGTTCGCGACCATGCACGTGACGTGGGGTGTCGGGTTCCTGACCAGCCCGCCGCGGCTGGGCCAGCCGACCCCGGTGAAACCGGGCGAATCCATCCAATAGCGGACAAAAGTTAGATCCACCTGCGAACCTCCGTGGTCTTCGGGCCGTCGGAGCCGTTAGGTTTGGCGGGATCTTGCCCGCCGCTGTTCGGAGGTGGCCATGTCCAGCGGAGCACGCCACGGCCTCGGCGTGGTGATCGGTCTCGTGGTGACACCGGTCATCGCGGTGTGCCTGATGTACAGCACGACGAAGTTCAGCGAGTACTTCCGGTACTTCTACACCCGAGGCGGTGGCGACCGCTGGCTCGGCGCCGCGGTCGTGCTGGTCGCGGCCGTCCTGGTGGGCGTGGTGGTGGGATCCAGGATCTCGCCGCTCGCCTCGCTGATCCCGGGGTTCGTCTACACGGCCGTCGGCGTCCTCTGGGTCGCGTCCCCGCGCTGGGCGATCGGGCACTCCGGGCGGGACCTGCTCCCTCGCGAGCTCTACCTCGGCTACACGTTCATCGCCCCCTACGGCATCTTCCTGCTGCTGGGCGTCGCGCTCCTCGCCGCCTCGGTCGCGCCGTCGCGCTGGAAGGCCCGTACAGGGGCCGCGCCGCGCTTCGCGGGGCCGCCGCCGGCGCCGATGGGCCCGCCGCCCCTGCCCGGCTCCCCGGCGCCCCTGGGAGCGCCTCAGCCGCCTCCCGCGCCCGGCCAGAGCCCGCCCTGGCAGGGGGCGCCCCAGTACGGGCAGCCGCCCGCTCAGCCGGCGTCCGCCGCCCCTCCGGCGCAGTCGCCGTCCCCGCCGTCGTCACCGCCCGCTCCGGCGTCCGGCGACAAGCCCAAGCCGTCCTCGTCCGGCTCCGGCCCGGACGACGAGGAGCCCGGCGACTGGACGCGGATGTACGGCGGGAACCGCCCCACGTAGCGTGCGGACGTAGCGCGGTCGGAGCGGAGCTCAGACGGCCGCGAGGACGCCCGGGACGTCGTTGACCACCATCGCGTCGAACCCGGCGGCGGCGTAGGTCGGCGCCGCCTCGGCGCTCGGGCACCAGGCGATCGTCTCCAGGCCCGCCTTGCGCGCGACGTCCACGCAGTGCTCCAGCGGGCGCAGCCGCGTGTCGGGATGCTCGATGCCGCACGACCCGGTGTGCACGGCGACGGCGTCCAGGCCGAGGCCCGCCGCCGCCGGGACGGCGTGCCACAGCGGGAACCGCAGCCACGTCAGCAGCCCCAGCGGGACGCCGGGCAGCTCGTCCTTCAGGAACATCAGCAGCGACGGGTCGAACGAGGTGACGAGCAGTCGGCGCCGCCGCGCCTCCCGCCGGAGCACCGGCAGCAGCAGCGCCCCGGTGCGGCGGGACGGCTCGTCCAGCGCGTCCTCCAGGACGGTCTTCACGTCCACGTCCACCGGGACGTCCGCGGGCAGGTCCGCGAAGATCTCGGTGAGCAGCGGCAGCCCGCTCGCGGTGGCGGGCAGGTCGACCAGGTGGTCGCCCTCCGACGTCGTCGGGTCGTGCCGCAGCACGAGATGGTCGTCGGCGGTCCGGGTCACGTCGATCTCCACCCAGGGCCCGCCGGGGGCGCCGCGCAGCGCCTCCGCGGCGGCGAGCAGCGAAGGCAGCGTGTTCTCCGCGACCGGCGTCTCGGACCCGGGCGGCGTCGGGTCGCCCGACCCGTAGCCGCGGTGGCCGATGACCGTGGGGGCGTGCTCGAAGATCAAGGGGAGTCCTCGGTGGCGAGATGTTCGGCGATGACGGCGTCGAGGGGCCGGGTGACCTTGAGGTTGCGCTCGCTGCCCGCGACGACCCGGATCGGGACGTCCGGCAGGTAGCGGTGCACGATCCCGCAGTCGTCCGTCGCGCGCAGCGCCGGGTCGGCGAGGGCCAGCTCGTAGGCCTTGCGGATCGTGCCGAGCCGGAAACCCTGCGGCGTCTGGAACCGGCTCATCGTCTCGCGCGGCGGCATCGACACGACCATGCCGTCCCCGTCCACCACCACGATCGTGTCGGACGAGGGCACGCCCACCGCGACGGCCTCGCCCGCGTCCAGCGCGTCCAGCACGCGGTCGATCACCGGGCGGTCGACGAACGGGCGGGCGGCGTCGTGGAACAGCACGCGGGCGTCGTCGGGGCGGTCGTCCAGCGCGCGCAGCGCCGCGACCGTGGACGCGGTCCGGGTCGCGCCGCCCTCGATCACCGCCGCCGTCTTGCGGAACGGCGCGGCTATGGCGGCGGCCTCGCGCAGATGGCCGGCCGCCATCACGACCACCACCTCGCCGATCCCCGGGTGCGCGTCGAACGCGGCGATCGCGCGCGCCAGGATCGGCCGCCCGCCGATCTCCATGAGCTGCTTGGGGCGCCCGGCGCCCATCCGCTCGCCGACCCCGCCGGCGAGTACCACCGCAACCGTCCGCGTCGCCATCTCTCCCCGGTTTCCACGACTGGTCACGCTCAACGTAACAGGAGCGTCCCGCGCCCACCCGCCCGGACCGAAAGGCCGCCGAAGCCGCCGAGATCGGCTCGTCCCGCCCTTCATGCGCGCAATCGAGTATGGTTACCTCGCCGTGTTGGGGGACGCGCGGGCAGTATCGGCGCCGCTCGTCTACGCGCTGATCACGGTCCTCGCGCTCCACCACTGCGACACCGCCCACGGCACCCGCCAAGGCCACCGGGTCCGGCTCGGCTGCGACGGCCGGATGCCGTCCGCCGCCCGCACGGGTCCGGCCGGGCCGCTTCCGTTCGCGTACGCGGCGCCGGCCGCCTACCTTGGCGTCCTGTCCGGGGACGTGGGGGGCGGCCCCCACGAGGAAAGGGAGAGAAGATCATGATCGGCATGGTGCTGGCGGCGGGCGCGGGCCGGAGGCTGCGGCCGTATACCGACACCCTCCCCAAGGCCCTGGTCCCCGTCGACGGCGAGACCACCATCCTCGACATCGCCCTCGGCAACCTCGCCGAGGTCGGGCTGACGGACGTCGTCATCGTCGTCGGCTACTGCGCGGGCGCGGTGGAGGAGCGCAAGGCCGCCCTTGAGGAGCGGTACGGCGTGACCCTCACGCTGGTTCACAACGACAAGGCCGAGGAGTGGAACAACGCCTACTCCATGTGGCTGGCTCGCGAGCACTTCTCCAAGGGCGTCCTCATGGTCAACGGCGACACGGTCCATCCGGTGAGCGTCGAGAAGACGCTACTGGCCGGCCGCGGACCGGACATCCTCCTCGCGGTGGACGACGTGAAAACACTCGCCGACGAGGAGATGAAGGTCATCCTCGACGGCGAGGGCCGCCTGAAGACCATCACCAAGCTGATGGACCCGGCCACCGCGAACGGCGAGTACATCGGCGCCACCCTGATCGAGCCCGCGGCCGCCGAGCCGCTCGCCGACGCCCTCAAGGCCACCTGGGAGCGCGACCCGGACCTCTACTACGAGGACGGCTACCAGGAGCTCGTGAACCGGGGCGGCCGCATCGGCGTCGCGCCGATCGGCGACACCGCCTGGGTCGAGGTCGACAACCACGACGACCTGGAGAAGGCCCGCCGGATCGCCAAGGGCTACTGACCGCAACGCCCGGCACGACGCGAGGAGGCCCATGCCCCTGCTCACGCGGATGCTGAACGCGCCGCTGTCCATCGACGTCCGGCGCGGCGCCGTCGCCTCCCTCGGCGAGCTGCTCGCCGACCGGCGGATCGCCACCGAGGGGCGCGTCGCGATCGCGGTCGGCCCCGGCCAGGGCGACCAGATCGCCGAGCAGGTGAGACCCTCGCTGGCCGCCTGCGAGGTGTTCCATGTCGAGGGAGGCACCGTCGACGCGGCCGTCAGCCTCGGCTCCAAGCTGCGCGCCGGGTCCTACGAGGCCGTCATCGGCATCGGCGGCGGCCGGACGATCGACGCCACCAAGTACGCGGCGACGCTGTCGGGCATCCCGATGGTGTCGGTCGCCACCAACCTGTCCCACGACGGGATCTGCTCGCCGGTCGCGTCCCTCGTCCACGACAAGGGCAAGGGCTCCTTCGGCGTCGTGATGCCGCTGGCGATGATCGTCGACCTCGACTACGTGCACGCGGCGCCCGACCGGCTCGTCCGCGCCGGGATCGGCGACGTGGTCAGCAACTTCTCCGCCGTGGACGACTGGCTGCTCGCGGCCGACGAGTGCGGCGAGCGGGTCGACCGGATGGCGCTCACCGTGGCCCGCACCGCCGCCGAGGCGCTGCTGCACCAGCCCGGCACGATCGGCTCGGACCGGTTCCTCACCGTCCTCGCCGAGGGGCTCGTCCTGTCCGGGATGGCGATGGCGTTCGCGGGCGACTCCCGCCCGGCGAGCGGCGGCGACCACGAGATCCTGCACGCCATCGACCACCTGTACCCCAACACCGCCAACCACGGCGAGCTGGCCGGGATCGGCGCCGCGTTCTGCTACCACCTGCGCGCCACCCGGCTCGGCGCGGGCGAGGAGCGGCTCGGCGAGATCCTCACCTGCCTCGACCGGCACGGGCTGCCGCGGGTACCCGGCGACGTCGGGCTGACCGCCGAGCAGTTCGCCGAGGCCGTGCACTACGCCCCGCGGACCCGGCCCGGCCGCTATACGATCTTGGAACACCTCAGCCTCGACGAGGGCGAGACCCGCAAGGCGGTGGAAGAGTATGTCCAGGCCCATGGAGGCTGAGCTGCCCGGGCGGAACCGTCCCCCGGAATCCCCCGAGCCGCCCGCCGACGACCACCGGCCGCACCGCAAGGGCGCCCGGGTCGCCGACATCCGCCGGTACGGGCAGCCGCCCGGCCTGAAGGACCGCCGCAACGAGGAGCACTGGGCCGGCCGCCTCTACATGCGCGACCTGTCCCCGTACTTCGCGTGGATCGCGCTGCGCCTCGGCTTCAGCCCCAACCAGCTCACCTACCTGATGATGGCCTGCGGCGTGGCCGCCGGCGCCGTGGTGTCGCTGCCCGTCTCCGCCCTGTGGACGGCGCTCGGCGGCGCCCTCCTCATCCAGGTCTACCTGCTGCTCGACTGCGTCGACGGCGAGGTCGCCCGCTACCTGCGGCAGACGTCGGTCGCCGGGGTGTTCCTCGACCGGATCGGCCACTACCTGTCCGAGGTGTCGCTGCTCATCGGGCTCGGCTTCATGGCGCAGGGCGGCTGGTCGAACGGCGGCTGGGTCGAGCTCGGCCTCGTCGCCGCGCTCGGCGCCGCGCTGATCAAGGCCGAGACCGACAACGTCGTCGTGGCGCGCGCCAAGTCGGGGCTGCCCGCCGACCCGTCCGGCGGCGACCGGGCGCTGCGCCCCCGCTCCACCGGCATCGCGCTCGCCCGGCAGGCGGCGTCCATGCTGCGCTTCCACCGCATCATCGGCGCGGTCGAGCTGTCGCTGCTGATCCTCGCCGCCGCCGTGATCGACACCGTCTCCGGCGCGGACGACCCCGTCGCGGTCCGCGTGCTGATGGTCGCGGTGGCCGCCGTCGCCGTCGTCCAGACGCTGCTCCACCTGGTCAGCATCCTGGCCTCCCGGAGGCTGAAGTGAAACTGTCCGTCGTCGTCCTCACGATGGGGAACCGGCCGGAGGAGCTGGCCCGCGCCGTCCGCAGCGCCCTGGAGCAGGAGCACGTGGACATCGAGGTCGTCCTCGTCGGCAACGGCGTCGACCCCGTCGGCGACCGCGCCGGAGCCGCCCCCTTCGACGACGAGCGCGTCCGGACCGTCACCCTCCCGAAGAACCTCGGCATCCCGGGCGGCCGGAACCGGGGCGTCGAGGCGTCCAGCGGCGATGTGATCCTCTTCCTGGACGACGACGGCTGGTACCGCTCCACCCGCCTCGGCACCTACCTGCGCGACCGGTTCTCCGCCGAGCCCGACCTCGGCGTGGTCTCGTTCCGCGTCCGCGACCCCGAGGGCGGCCGCGGCGAGCGCCGCCACGTGCCGCGGCTGCGCGCCGGCGACCCGGAGCGCTCGTCCGCCGCGACCACCTTCCTCGGCGGCGCCTCCGCGATCCGCCGCGCCGCGTTCGACGCCGGCGGCGGCCTCCCCGAGGACTTCTTCTACGCCCACGAGGAGACCGACCTCGCCTGGCAGATCCTCAACGCCGGGTACCGGATCGTCTACGACGCCTCGGCGGTCATGTTCCACCCGGCGGTCCTGCCGACGCGGCACGACATGTTCTACCGCTACAACGCCCGCAACCGCGTCTGGCTGGCCCGCCGCAACCTCCCGTGGCCGCTCGCCCTGACCTACCTCGCCGTGTGGGTCGGCATGACCCTCCTCCGCGAACGCAGGCCGAGCGCGCTCAAGCCGTGGTTCAAGGGCTTCCTGGAGGGCTGGCGCAAGCCCGCCGGCCCCCGCCGCCCCATCTCCTACCGCACCGCCTGGCGCATGACCCGCACCGGCCGCCCCCCCATTATTTGATCCGCAAGACCGAAGCGGCGGTCACGGGCAGGCGCGTGGAGCGAGTGCAGCGAGCGGAGGGCGCATGCCCGTCGAGCCGGGCGACCGCAGCGACACGTCGCCGACCTGCACGGTCACGGCTCACCCGTACCGTGCCGTGAGGATCGACCGGCTCGTGACGGGGGTTCCAGGGGGTCGCCCCCCTGGGTCAACACCGCGAGGATCAGGTGGGTGAGTTCGGCGGTGATGTCGTCCAGGGGGACGTCCTGGTCGCGGGCCGACCAGTGGTGGACGAGGTTGTTCACGGCCCCGATGATCGCGATCATCGTGAGGCGGTGGTCGCGGTCGACGGCCTCGCCGCGCTCCACGGCCTCGCGGGTCATCGCCAGCAGCGCCTCCTCCCAGCGGGTGCGCCAGCCGAGGCGGTGCCGCTCCAGGCCGGCGCTGACCCCGATGACCTCGACGAAGGCGATGCGGGCGCGGCGCGGGTCGCTCGCGGTGGCGGTGACGAACGCGCGGACGGCCCGCTCGACGCGGGTGGCGAGGTCGGCGTCCGCCGCCTCGGCGTAGGCGGCGGACACGGCCTCGGCGGCGCGCTCGTTGATGCCGCGGTGCAGCGTGGTGAGCAGCTCCTCGCGGCCGGAGAACTCCTCGTAGAAGTTGCGGGTCGACACGCTCGCGGTCGCGCACAGCCGCTCGATGGACGTCGCCGCGTACCCGCGGGTGCCGAACAGCTCCAGCCCGGCGGCCAGCAGGCGTTCCCGCCGTTCGGCGCGGCGCTCCTCGGCCGAACGGCCTCCGTAACTGCGTCGGGGCGCGGGGTTGCGGCCGCTCATCGCTCTCCGTCCACGCGTCCGAATGTGGGCAGCGTCAGCCTAACTCCCGCGCGGGGGCGGTTTCGTTCTCAGCGCGTGGCCTGGGCCCGCGGGCGGCCGGCGGTGACGCGCGGTCAGCCGTCGAGCAGCGTGTGCTTCCAGTCGGGGTCGGCGGTGAGGACGGTCAGCCGCTGCGTCGCCCGCGACACCGCCACGTACAGGACGCGGAGGCCGCGCGGCGACTGGGCGGCGACGGTCTCGGGCGCCACGATCACGGCCGCGTCGAACTCCAGGCCCTTGGCCTCCAGGACGTCCAGCACCTGCACCCGTTCCGGCAGCCCCTCGCCCAGCCGTTCACGGTCGGCCTCCGACCAGGCGGCATGGCCGGGCGAAGGGTCGAACAGGGACGTCTGGGCCTCTGGCGGCGCGGCCAGGGGGAGCGGGACGATCACGCCGATCGTGCCGTCGACCTGGCCCAGCAGTTCCTCGGCGGCCTCCCGGGCGGCCGAGGCCAGATCGTGTTCCGGGACGATGGAGACGATCGGGTCGATGCCGGACGTCCGGACGGCGCGGGCGGGGGAGGCGTCCGGCAGCGCGCGGGCCAGCACCCGGGCCGACACCGCGGCGATCTCGGTGGAGTTGCGGTAGTTCGTCGTCAGCTCGTACTCGTGCCGCGTGCGGGGCGCCGCCTTGCGGGTGCGGCGGCGGCCCCGGGACGGCCGCTCGCCGCCGAGCGCGGCCTCCATCGCCTGCCGGGCGGCGTCCAGGTCCTCCCAGGCGCTCTGCGCGGGGTCCTCGACGATCGTCCAGCTGGCCTGGCGGCCGCGGCGGCCGAGCATGCGCCACTGCATGGGGGAGAGGTCCTGCGCCTCGTCCACGACGATGTGGGCGTACTCGGGGCGTTCCTCCACCACGCCGTCGTCCACGCGCCGCGACCGCTCCACCCGTTCGATGGACGTGGTCAGCTCCTGCATCTCCGGCTCCCACGTGTCGTCCACGACCTCCTCGCCGGTGAGGATGTTGACGCCGTCGACGACGAACGGGTCGTCCTCGGACGGGGCGGTCCGGCGGCGGGACGGGCGGGGCGGCGGGCCGAGCAGCGCGTCCAGCTCGTCGAGCAGCGCGACGTCCTGGTAGCTGAGCGGAGCGTCGTCGCCGGCCCAGGACGCGGCGACCGGCTCGACGGCGGCGCGGTCGACGTCGCGGCCGGCGGCGCGGCGCAGCCGGGCGGGGTCGCCCAGCGAGCGGAGCACGTCCAGCGGCCGGCGGATCGGCCACCAGGAGACGAGGAAGTCGGTGAAGGCGCGCTGCTCGCGGACCCGCGCGTCGAACTGGCCGCGCTTGGGGTCGCCGTTCCCGTTCCGCCCGCCGCGCGCCGGCTCGTCGTCGAGGGAGGCGAGGCCGTCGGCGGCGAGGATCGCGTTCCACAGCCCCGCCTCGGCGCCCTCCTCGGCCTCGGCCGCCTCCGGGCCGCCGATGTCGGTGAAGCGCTCCCAGAGGGCGTCCAGGAGCATCTCCGCGGCCCGGCCGCGGGCCGCGTTCACGCTCCCGCGGCCGCGCCGGTGTAGTTCGGTCCTGATCCGGTCGAGGCGGGCGCGGTCGAGCGTCACGACGACGCCCTTGTGCACCACGCGGAGCTCGTCGGGCGCGCCGGGCGGGTGGTCGGCGACGGCGCGGCGCAGCACGGCCGCCATCGCGCCCGCGCCCTTGACGCGGGCCGTCTCCGGCGGGTCGTGGACGGTCGCGGTGACGCCCTCGACGAGGTCGCCGAGCGAGCGCAGCGTGGCCGAGCCCTCGCCGAGCGACGGCAGCACCCGCTCGATGTAGGCGGTGAACCGGCGGTTCGGGCCGATCACCAGGACGCCGCGCGAGCCGAACCGGCGCCGGTGCCGGAACAGCAGGTAGGCGACCCGGTGCAGGGCGACGGCGGTCTTGCCGGTGCCGGGGGCGCCGCGCACCAGGACCGTCCCGTCGGCGGGCGCGCGGATCACCTCGTCCTGCTCCCGCTGGATCGTCGCGACGATGTCGCGCATCGCGCCCTCGCGGGTGCGGGCGAGCGAGGCGAGGAACGCGCCGTCGCCGACGATCGTCATCCCGTCGGAGGCGTCCGGGTCGAGCAGGTCGTCCTCCAGGTCGACGACCGTGTGCCCGCGCGAGTGCAGCACCCGGCGGCGGACGACGCCGCGCGGGTCCTCGGGGGTGGCGCGGTAGAAGTCCTCGGCGGCGGGCGCCCGCCAGTCGATCACCAGGGAGTCGTGCTCGCTGGTGCGGACGCCGATGCGGCCGATGTAGCGGACCTCGCGGGAGGCCAGGTCGAGCCGGCCGAAGACCAGGCCGTCGTCGGCGACGTCGAGGGCCTGGGCGCGCAGCGCGGCCTGGTGGACCATCGCGTCCCGGTCGACCAGCGAGCCCTTGGTGCCGGCGAGGGACTGCCGGTAGCCCTCGCGGATCATGGCCTGGGCGTCCGCGCGCATCTCCTCCAGCCGCGCGTACGCGATGTCGACATAGCGCTGCTCGGCGGCGATCTCCTGGTCTTTCACCGTGCCGCCGGGGCCGGTCGGCCGCCCGTTGACCTGGGACGACATGCAGGCTGCTCCTCGCGCGTGTCTCGCGCCGGGGACGTCCCCCGGCACCCCGAAGGGGCGAAAGAGACAGCTTATGCGGTCCCGCGGGGGTTCATCGCAGGGCGCGGATCAGGGCAGGTGGGCGGCGGGTCGGCCGGGCCCGCACGTGGATCCGCGCGGCGGGCCGCGCGAGGGAGCGGTCCATCGCGTCGAGGACGAGCCCGTGCGGGGCCCCGTCGGCGTGGACGCAGCGGAGCGTCACGCCCTGCCCGCCGTGCTCGGCCCAGAGCGCGTCGGCGTAGGCGGTTACGGCCGCGGCGGCGGCGCTCGCCGGCGGGCCCGATCCGCCGGGGCACAGGAACAGCTCGCCGGCTCCGCGGTCCAGCATCCCCGGCAGCGTCGCTTGGACGACCGTCACCGCGCCGAGGACGATGGTCCGCAGGACGCGTTCCACCTCGGCGGGGGACTGCGCCAGCACCGGACCGGGCGCGGTGGCCGCGGCGGCGTGCACGACGCGGTGCACGGGGCCCGCCATCGCCAGCACGTCCGCCAGGGCGGCGGGGTCGGTGGCGTCGCACGTCCGGACGTGCGTGTTGGGGGAGCGCAGCGCCGTCGCGGCCAGGCCCGCCTCGTCCACGTCGACGGCGACGACGTCCCAGGCCGCCGCCGCGAGCCGCCGCGCCGCGAGCGCGCCCAGCCCGCCCGCGGCACCGGTCACGAGCGCGGTCCGTCTCATGCGCGCACCTCCTCGGCGCCCTGGAACACCATCCGCAGGTGCCCGACGGTGCTGCTGCTCAGCGCCCGCGCCCGGTCCAGGCCGAGCCCGCGCAGCTCCTCCGCCACCGGGTGGTCGCCGAGGACGACCTTCGCCCCGCCCGGACGGGTCCGGACCCGCGACGGCGTCAGCGTCCACGGCGTCCGGCGGGTCACTCCGTCCAGGCACGAGTAGGCGTCCATGCTCGGCGCGCCGGCCGCGTCCGGCATCGGGATCCCCGGCCGGACGGCGACCTCGATCGCCGTCCGCCCGCCGAACCGGACCGCGCACCGCCGCACGCGTCCGGACAGGTCCATGGGGATGTCGGCGATCTCCTTGGGGAAGCCCCAGATCGTCCGGCCGGCCTCCAGGGTGAACTCCTGGTTGACCGGGAGCCAGTGGATGAACGCGCCGATCCCGCGAAGCCGCCCGAGCACCCCGGCGGATCCCGTCCCGCCGGGCGGGCGCACCAGGAACGCGACGGCGAACTCGTGGTACGGGCCGAGGTCCCCGTCGGCGTACCGGACGAAGGCGAGCGAGCAGATCGCCTTGCCGGGCAGCGGCTCGGCGACCTCCAGGCCGGAGTAGGCGATGACGGCCTGGGCGGCGCCGGCGGGGACGGCGAACATCGCCGACCCGACGGCGGCGTCGCGGATCCGCACCGGAAGGGTGACCCGCTCGCCCTGGATCGGATACGCGTGCACGGTGCTTGTCACACCGCTTAGTAGAACAGGTTCTCGTTTTGCTGCCAAGCGGTGGCGCGCGCGGAGGTCACCCCTTCTCGGCGGCCGTCCGGATCCGGTCGAGGGTCGCGCGCATGCCCGTGCGGTTGACCTCGGCGCGGCGTTCGGCCGGGACGCCGGTGAAGACCTTCCCGAGCAGCGAGACGAACGCCGCGCCGCGGTTGTCGCGCCGCAGGTCCTCCCAGTACTCGGTCAGCCGGGTCCGGGGCGAGGCCGGATCGGCGGCGACGTCCTCGATGCGGTAGCCCCACAGCGCCACGGGCATCCCGAAGCTCGACACGCGGAACGCGAACGCCTGGCCCGGCACGGCCGAGGTCACCTGGCACGTGGTGAACCACACGCGCCACCGGAGCCGGTTGAACCCGACGAACTTCGTCCCCGGCGCGACCGACCGCCCGCGCACCCAGATCGCGAACACCTCCGGGCTCCACTCGCCCATGCGGCGCAGATCGGCGACCGTCGCGTACACGGTGCGCGCGTCGGCCGCGACGGCCACGCTCTCCTCGACCACCCACTCACGGTTCATGGCCCCGATCATCCCACTTCATGACCATCTGGTCATTTAAGGTGGGCGAACCGCCGCCGCCAGGAGGAGTACCAGTCCCGGAACCACGGCTCGTCCTCGGCGAGGGGGACGATGTAGGTGATGGTCTCGGCGTAGTAGCGGCGCTGGAAGTCCGGGGGCATCCGGTCCAGGGTCTGCACGTTGCTGGCGCGGTCGGCGAGCTTGACCAGCACCGCCTCGCGCGGGGCGTCGTTCAGCCGGCGGAGGTAGGCGGCCCTGGCGGCGCGCTTGGCCTGCCGCCCGGTGCCCGTGGCGGGCGGCTTGGTCACCCAGTCGACCAGCTCGGTCACCTCGGGGCCGAATCCGGCCTCCACGTCGGCGAGCGTCGCGGGCGTGTCCTCGACGGCGTCGTGCAGAATGGCCGCGGACAGGACGGCGGGTGCCGTCACCCCGGCCCCGCGCACCAGGACTTCGAGGGCCTCCAGCAGGTGCTCGACGTAGGGCGCGCCCGTCGGCCGCCGCTGGTCGCCGTGCCAGCGCTCGGCGGCGGCGACGGCCTCGTCCAGGCCGTCCAGGCCGATGTCCGCGCCGGACGCGGCGATGTCCGCGCGGGCCGTCTCCCAGGCGTGCCAGCGGGTGAAGAGCTCCACGGTTCCTCCGTTCTTCCCTCCCGTGTCGCGCGCGAGGCCCGCACAGGGCATGGTGGGTGTCGTCCTAGATGAGCCTTGGTGAGCACAGTAGGGGAGGAGGCGGCGCGGTCGTGGTCGGGAGCCGGCAGCGGCCTGACGGCCGACCGGAGTCCGTGGGCAGGGTCCGCGTCGCTCTCGGGCTGGTCTCCGCGGTGGTGGCCGTGGTGCTGTGTGTCGTGCTCGTCGACAAGTACGTCCTGCGCGCCGAGTGGTGGCAGGTCCGCCACACCGTCACCGGGACCCCCGTCACCCCGCAGAGCGAGGTGGGGCCGCCGCCGGGCCCGCTCGCCGTGAGCTGGGAGCGGACGACGCGCACCCACCACGGCTCCGTCGCCGGCTACGACGGCATCGCGCACGAGGTCGCGCAGGGGCAGGTCGTGACGGCGTCCGGGAACGGCGTCGAGGTGCGGGACGCGCGCACCGGTGACGGCCGCTGGAGCTACCGCCGCTCCGGGTGGACGCTGCTCGGCTGGGCGTCCACCGGGTCCCGGCTGGTCGCCTACTTCGAGCGGGACGGCGACCGGACGGACCGGGTGCTCGTCGCGTTCGACGCGCTGTCGGGCGGCCTGCTGTGGCGGCGCGAGGGGGAGCGTCCCGCCGCCGTCTCCCGGACGACGCTGCGCTGGCCCGCCGGGTCGGACGTGCTGCTCACCACCGACGACGCGCGGCGGACGCTGTTCGGGGTCTCGGCCGTCTCCGGCAACCGGGTGTGGCGGATGGCCCTGCCGCGCGGCTGCCGGCTGTTCGAGGGCGGCGCGCACCCGTCCGACGGCCGGGAGAGCCTCGCGGCGCTGGGCCTGCACTGCACGGCGGCCGCGGGGAAGGAGGGGGCGGGCAGCCGGCTCCTCGCCGTCGATCCGGCGAAGGGCGCCGTGCGCTGGGACCGGCGCCTCGGGTCCAGGGAGTCGCCCGAGGTGTCGATGCTGGACGGCGTCACCCTCGCCTCCGACGGGACGGCCCTGCGCGCCTACGACGACAAGGGGCGCCAGGTCGGGGTCTGGAAGGGCGACGGGGTGTGCGGCGACCTGATGTGCCCCGGCGTGCGGGTCTCGGACCGGCTCCTGGTCGTCTACCACCCGGAGGGCTCCGGCCCGGACGACGCCCGCATGGAGGCGGTGGACGTCTCGACCGGGCGCGTCCGGTGGGGCCGCGACGTGCCCGCGTACGCGGCGCTCGCCCAGGCCGGCGGGCGCGTGTTCGCGCTGCGCCCCCGGCTGTCGGCCGACCTGCTGCCGGCGGCCGTCGACATCGTGGACCCCGGCGGCGGGGGCGCCACGACCGCGCCGGTGCCGTTCTCGCTGGACCCCGACCTGCCGGGCGCCCGGCCGTGGCTGGCGGCGGCGGGCGGGCTGCTGTACGTGGCCGTCCCGCAGGCGGCGCCCCGCCCGGACGGCGCGGCGCGGCTGCTGGCGCTGCGCGGCGGGCTCACCGGCCCCGGCCCGGCCGAGCTCGGCGGCGTCCCGGTGGCGGACTGGCCGGACGCGTGCGCCCTGCTGAGGAAACCCGACCTGGCCGCCGCCCGGCTGACCGACCACGTCACCCGGCCGCGGCGCACTTCCGCCGGGACGGTGAAGCTGCCGCACCCGGTCTCGTGCGCCTACGAACCGCGCCGCAAGGCGAAGCCGGAGGACCCGCCGGAGCCCGGCGAGCGGGCGTCGCCCGAGCCGGAGCCGAGCGCGACCGGGTCCGCGGCGCCCGATCCGTCGGCGAGCCCGGAGGAGACCGGCCGGCCGGACATGACGGTCCGCGGCCTCGCGGTCAGCGTCCGCTGGGTGGGCGACACCGACCAGGCGGCCTCGCGGATGCTGGACGCCCTCCAGGCCACGCAGGCGCAGGCGCGGCGGCGCCCCGACATCGGCGCCGACGAGGCGTACGAGATCGGCCCGGCGGCCGGGATGATCGTGCTGCGGGTGGGCCGGTACGTCGTGGCGGTCGAGGCCAGCCGCCCGCCCGGGGCGGCGGCCCGCGTCGCCCGGTCGGTCGCCTACCGGCTGCACCACCCGTCCTGACGCGCCACCCGCCCCCCGACAGGGCGGCCGGCTCAGAACTCGGGCACCGGCCGCGCCTCGGGCTCCGGGTCCGGCGCGGCGCTCGGGGAGCGGCCCGCCCAGGCCTCCAGCTGGGCGACGAAGCGCTCGGCGTGGACGGGCCAGTGGAACCGCTGCCGGGCGGCCTCGTAGCCCCGCCTGCCGAGGTCGGCGCGGAGGTCGGGGCCGTCCCGCAGCCGCAGCACGGCCTTGGCGGCGGCCTCCGGGTCGCCGAACGGGACGATCAGCCCGCATCCGGCGGGCTCGACGATGTCCACGGCCGGCGGGTTCGGCGTGCTGACCACCGGCACGCCGCGGGCCATGTACTCCACGACCTTCGTCGGCATCGAGTGCCGGTAGTTGGGCTCGTCGTGCAGCAGCGCCAGCCCGGCCATCGCGCCCTCGGCGATGCGCAGCGCCCGGTCGTTCGGGACGAACCCGTACCAGCGCACGATCCCCTCGCGCTGCGCCTCCCGCAGCTCCTCCCGGACGTCGGCGTCGGCCGCGCCGATCAGCTCGACCAGCACGCCCGCGGCGGTCAGCGTGCGGGCCATCTCGATCATGTCGAGGGCGCCGCGGGCCCGGGACAGCTGCCCGACGTACACGGCGCGGCGGCCGTCCGGCGGGCCCGGGGGCAGGTCGGAGACGTAGGTGGTGTTCGGCACGACCGGGTGGTCCTCGCGGAACCGGGACCGGTAGCCCTCCTCGGCGAGCAGCAGCCGGTGCCGCCGCTCGCTGCGCCGCTCCAGGCGGTGCACGGCCGGGCGCAGCACGGGCCGGGCCGGGCCCGGCAGCCAGCCCTTGGCGGTGAGGGCGGCGGCGGTGTCCTCGTGGACGTCCCAGACGACCGTCCGCTCGCGGACCTGGCGGGGGAGGGACACCAGCAGCTCGGGGTCGTGCAGCAGGATCAGGTCGGCGTAGGAGGCGTGCTCGGCGAGGGCCCGGTGGGCGGCGCGCAGGGCCCGCAGGCGCCGCCGCCCCGTGGCGCGCGGGATGTCCACCGGGCTGATCTGCCGCCACGGCGTCGCATTGCATGCCCGGAATGGCGCGATATATGTGACCTCATGGCCGGCGTCGAGCAGCGCGCGTATCTGCCGGTGCAGAATGCGCGCGTCCTCGGGATGGTGCACCACCGTGCAGACGCAGACCCGCATAACACTCACTCCGCAACATGCCGAAAAACGTGCCCTCGCCGCCGAGTCTCGGACGTCGATGGAAATTGCCGATGAATTCCCGCTGTCCCTGACATGGACGCTGCCGGGCGACTCGTTCCCGTCTGCTAGAGAAGCTCGACGGTGTCCGATTGGACGTTCCTGGTGCGGCCCCGGGTGTCGAAGAGCAGCCGCGCGTGCCGGGCCAGCGTCGCCGCGTCGTAGGCGGCGTGGTCGGCCAGCACGATCGCCAGATCGGCCGCCTCCAGGGCGGCGGGGAGGTCGTCTCCGGCGGGCGGCACCGGCGTCCCGTCGACGTCCCACGACGCGACGAGCGGGTCGTGGAACGACAGCTCGGCGCCGAGCCGGGCCAGCCGCCGGGCCACCGGGCGGGCCGGCGACTCGCGCTGGTCGGCGATGTCGGCCTTGTAGGTGACGCCGAGCAGCAGGACCCGGGCGCCCTTGAGCGCGCGCCCCTCCCGGTTCAGCAGCTGCTGCGCGCGTTCCGCCACGTACCGGGGCATCCGGTCGTTGATCTCCTGGGCCAGCTCCACGAACCGGAACGGGTAGCCCAGCGAGCGGACCTTGTACGACAGGTAGTTCGGGTCGATCGGGATGCAGTGCCCGCCGACGCCCGGCCCCGGCCGGAACGCCTGGAACCCGAACGGCTTGGTGGCCGCGCAGTCGATCGCGTCCCACAGGTCGATGCCCAGCTCGTTGCAGAACACCGCCATCTCGTTGACCAGCGCGATGTTGACGTGCCGGTAGGTGTTCTCCAGCAGCTTGGCCATCTCGGCCTCGCGCGTCCCCTTGGCCTGCACGACCCGGTCGACGAACTTGCCGTAGAAGGCCGCGGCCGCCGACGCGCACGCCGGGCCGAGCCCGCCCACGATCTTCGGGGTGTTGCGGACGCCGTACACCGGGTTGCCGGGGTCGATCCGCTCCGGCGAGAACGCCAGGTGGAACTCCTCCCCGGCGACCAGGCCGGACGTCTCCAGGATCGGCCGGACGACCTCCTCGGTCGTGCCGGGGTAGGTGGTCGACTCTAGGACCACCAGCGTCCCCGGTTCCAGATGCCGGGCGACGGTCTCGGCGGCGCCGCGGACCGCCGTCAGGTCGGGGCCGCCCTCGGGCGACAGCGGCGTCGGCACGCAGATCACCACGGTGCGGGCGCCGTCCAGGACGTCCTCGTCGAGGCTCGGCGCGAACCCGGCGGCCAGCATCCGCTCGACCTCGCCGGGCGACACGTCGTCGACGTGCGACAGCCCGGCCTTCAGCCCGGCGACCACCCGCGCGTCCCGGTCCAGCCCGCCGGCCCGCAGGCCGGCCCGGCAGGCCTCCCGCACGAGCGGCAGGCCCACGTAGCCGAGTCCGATGACCACAAGATCCACGCGGCCGGCTCCCTTCGGTCTATGTCCTTCGGTAGGCGGCCCGGTATCCGGCCGTCACGGCGCGCCAGGTGCGTTCCGCCGCGACCCATTCGCGGGCCGACCGCCCGATTTTCTGTCTTCTTTCCGGACTGTAAGCCAGATCTTCCAGGCAATTCGCCCATGCTTCCGGGTCTTCCGGAACTGTTAACGCGCCGGTCACGCCCGGTTCCACGATTTCGCGCAGAGCCTTGACATCACTGGCTATTACCGGGATTCCCCCGGCCATCGCCTCGATCGGTTTCAGGGGCGTCACCAACTGGCAGACCCGGTCCGCCCTGCGCGGGACCGCGAACACATCGAGGACGGCGTGATAGCGGCGAACCTGCTCCATCGGCACCCGTCCGGTGAACACGGCGTGAACGCCGTGCCCGGCCGCGCGCCGTTCCAGCGCGCCGCGCTCCGGGCCGTCCCCGACCAGCAGCAGCGTGACGGGCGCGCCGCGGTCGCGGAGCAGCGCCGCCGCGTCGATGAGCGTGTCGATGCCCTCGTATCCGTAGAAGGACGAGGTGAGCCCGACGACGGTGGCGCCCGGCGGGACGGCGAGCCGCTCGCGCAGGCCGGACGCGTCCGGGAGCGGCTCCAGGAACGCCTCGTCCACCCCGTTCGGCACCGTGAAGATCTTCTCCGCCGGGACGCCGCGGGACGCGATCTCCGCCCGCATCGCCTCGCCCAGCGTGACGACCGCGTCCGCCTCGGCCATGCGGCGGGTCTCCAGCTCGCGGGTCAGCCGGTAGAAGTCGTCGGCCTCGTCGTGCGCGGGGTCGCGCGACAGCCACGAGTCCTCCAGGAAGCCGCGCACCTCGTACACGACGGGCAGCCCGTGCCGCCGTCCGAGCTCCAGCGCGACGGCCGCGTTCAGGTGGTTGCTGACCGCGTGCAGGACCGCCGGGCGCAGCTCCTCCACCAGCCGGCCCGCGAGGTCGGCGCTCTTCTCCACGACGCGCCGCGGATCGGCCTCCGGCATCCAGGACAGCAGCCGGTGGTACGGGACGCCGTCCACGTCCACCCGCGCCCGCGCGTCGCCGATCCCCTGGCTGAGCGGATACCCGAGCCGGGTCACGATGTGCGGGTCGAGGCCCATGGCCCGCTGCGCGAGCGCGATCCGGTGCGTGCGGACGGTGTAGCCCGCGTTCGTGCGCGGCAGCGCGTTCGTGACGAACTGCAGCACGGTCCCGCCCTGGACGGCCCGGCGCTCGCGCGGCCGCGAGGGCTCGTCCAGCAGCAGGCGCAGGTCCCGCGTCTCGCGCCGGACGTCCCTGGGCCTCGGGACGGCGAGGCGGGAGCGCCGCAGCCGGGCGCCCGCCGGGGTGCGGGCGGCCAGCCGGACGGCCAGCCGGGACGCCCGGCCGGGGTCGTCGCGGAGCTGCCGCCAGGCGAGCCCGGCCAGGTAGACGGACTTCTTCACGGATTTCTCGGCCACAGGGCCGGACGTTAGGCAAGCCCGATGAACAGAAGGGAAATCGTGTTGGCACCCATCGTGCACGTCCTCGGGGCGCGGCCGAACTTCGTCAAGGCCGCGCCGGTGATCTCCGCGCTGCGCGCCGCCGGCGCCGAGCAGACCGTGATCCACACCGGCCAGCACTACGACGCGCGGATGTCGGAGATCTTCTTCGACGAGCTGGGGCTGCCCGAGCCCGACGTCAACCTCGGCGTCGGCTCCGGCGGGCACGCCGAGCAGACCGCCGCGCTGATGATCGGGCTGGAGCGGGAGTTCACCGGGCGTTCACCCGCGCTCGCCATCGTGTACGGCGACGTGAACTCGACGATCGCCGCCGCCCTCGTCGCGGCCAAGCTGCACATCCCGGTCGCCCATGTGGAGGCCGGGCTGCGCAGCTTCGACATGACCATGCCCGAGGAGGTGAACCGCCGGGTCACCGACCAGCTGTCCGCGCTGTGCTTCGTCACCAGCCCGGAGGGGATCGGGCACCTGGCCGCCGAGGGCGTCCCGGTGGAGCGGACGCACCTGGTCGGCAACCCGATGATCGACACGCTGCTGGCGAACCTGGACTCCTTCGACACGGCCGCGGTGCGCGAGGCCCACGGGCTGCCGGAGCGGTACGTCCTCGCGACCATGCACCGCCCCGCGAACGTGGACGCCCCGGAGACGGCGGCGGTCCTCGTCCGGCACCTGCACGGCGTCGCCGACCTCGCCGACCTGGTCATCCCCGTCCACCCGCGCGGCCGGGCGAACCTGCTGGCCGCCGGCCTGGACGAGCACGCCGGGGTGCACATCCTGGAGCCGCTCGGGTACGTCGACTTCATCGCGGCGGTGCGGGGCGCGGCGGCGGTCGTCACCGACTCGGGCGGCCTCCAGGAGGAGACGACGATCCTCGGGGTGCCGTGCCTGACCGTCCGCCCGAACACCGAGCGGCCGATCACCATCACGCACGGCACCAACCGGCTCGTCACGTTCAAGGATCTGGTGCCTGGGGTTCGCAAATGCTTGGACGGGGGGCCAGGGGGGTCGTCCCCCCTGAGCGACGGAGAGTCGGGCGCTGGGGCGGGGGACCGCAGGCCGCCCCTCTGGGACGGCCAGGCCGGGCCCCGCATCGCCGAAGTGATCATGGAGTACCTGAGTGACTGACGCAGCCCGGGACGCCAAGGCGTACCAGCAGGTCGCGCGGCTGAAGGCCACGCTGCGGGAGCGCGAGGCGCGGCTCGGCGAGATGGAGAAGCGGCTCGCCGCGCTGGAGACCTCGACGGCCGTCCAGTTCGGCCGGCTTCGTCGCGGGCGCCGCCCGCAACCCGAAGCGCGGCAAGCGCCTGCCCAAGGACCTGTACCGGCTGTGGCGCAAGCGCAACGCGCCGGTGCCGGCGTCCGGCTCGGGCGGCGCGGGCGGCGTCCAGCCCGATCGCGCCGACCGCCCGGAGAACCGCCTGCTCGTCGCGGGGGTGCAGGACGGCCTGATCATCGCGGGCGTGCTGAACCCCGCCACGGCGTCCGCGCTCGCCGCGCACGCCAAGGTCGTCCCGCTGTACCCGCACGACGCCGCGACCGCCCTCGGCTCCGCCGACGTGGACATGGTCGTGGTGGACGCGGCGGCCGGCGAGCCCGGCGGTCCCTGGGCGTACCTGGGCGTGCCCGGCATGTACGACCGCGATCTCGCGCTGGACGAGATCCGCCGGATCGCCGCCGCGCGCTCGCTTCCGCTCGTTCTGTGGGGCGAGGCGCCGCCCGCCACCCTCGCGTCCCTGCGCTGGGACGCCACCGCCACGACGCCGGGCCGGCTCGTGGAAATCCTGGAGCCGGTCAGTTGAAAGGAACCACCGTGCGACCACGCGCCCTCGTCTACGGCGACGTCGACCTCAACATGATCGACGGTTCGGCGATCTGGGCCCAGGGCATGGTCCAGGCGCTCGCCCGCGCCGGCTGCGAGGTGACCCTGGTCCTCAAGGCGCCCGTGCGGACCGGCCGGCTCGTCGACCCGCTGCGCGCCCTGCCCGGCGTCACCGTCCGCAGCCCGCACGCCGAGGGGCTGTTCGACGGCCCCGGCGGCATGGTGCCCCGGCACGCCGCCGCGATCCTCGCCCGCGTCGACGCGGAGAACCCGCACGACCTCGTCGTGGTCCGGGGCCGCCGCCTCGCGGGCAAGCTGGCCATGGGCCCGCTCGCCGGGCGGCTCTGGACGTACCTCACCGACGTCCCCCAGTCCGCGGCCGAGTTCGGCGCCTCGGCCAAGGGCGAGCTGCGCCGGATCGCCGACGCCTCCCGCGTCCTGCTGTGCCAGACCGAGGAGCTGCGCGGGTTCCTGGAGGGCGCGGTCCCGGCCACGGCCGGGAAGAGCGTGCTGTTCCCGCCGGTCGTGGTGCTTCCCGAGGGCCTGGAGCCCCGTCCCGCCGGACCGCCGGACGGCCCGCTCCGCCTCGTCTACACGGGCAAGTTCGCCCCGCGCTGGAACACCTACGAGATGACGTCGCTCCCGCGCCTGCTCTCCGTCCGCGGCGTGGACGCCGAACTCCACATGGTGGGCGACAAGATCCACGACGACCCGTCCGACCCCGGTTTCGCGGCCCGGATGCGGACCGCGCTGGAGACGGGCCAGGGCGTCGTCTGGCACGGCGGCCACCCCCGCGCCGAGGCGATGCGCCTGACCGCCGCCGGCGACGTGGGCCTGTCCTGGCGCGACCCGTCCATGGACACGAGCCTCGAACTGTCCACGAAGGTCCTGGAGTGCGGGGCGCTCGGCGTCCCGGTCGTCCTCAACCGCACCCCCATGCACGAGCGGCTCCTCGGCGCCGACTACCCGCTCTTCGCCGCCACCGAGGACGACGTCCTGGACTCCCTGACCCTCATCGGCAAGAACCCCGAGGTCTTCACCCTCGCCGCGGACCGCTGCCGCGCGGCCGCCGCCGGGTTCACCCTGGACGCCGCCGCCGGGCGGCTCCGCGCGTACCTGTCCCAGGCCTTCCCCGAACCGTCCGCCAAGGTCATGGCCGTCAAGGAGCGCCGCCTCCGCGTGGGGGTGGCGGGCCATGACCTGAAGTTCTTCACCCGCCTCCTCGACTACCTCAGCTCGCGTCCCGACATGGAGGTCCGCGTCGACCACTGGGCCGCCCTGAAGGCCCACGACGAGAAGCGCAGCCAGGACCTCGTCGACTGGGCGGACGTCGTCGTCTGCGAGTGGTGCGGCCCGAACGCCCTCTGGTTCGCCGCGCGCAAACGCCCGGACCAGCGCCTCGTCGTCCGGCTCCACCGCTTCGAGCTGTACGCGAACTGGCCGAAGCAGCTCGACATCGACGCCGTCGACCGGGTGGTCTGCGTCAGCCCGCACTACTCCTCGCTGACGCGGGAGATCACCGGCTGGCCGGACGCCAAGGTCGTCACGATCCCGAACTGGGTGGACGACCACCAGCTCGACCGCGCCAAGCTCCCCGGCGCCGAGCACCACCTCGGGATGATCGGCATCGCGCCCTCCCGCAAGCGCCTGGACCTCGCGCTGGACGTCGTCGAGGAGCTGCGCCGCGACGACCCCCGCTTCACCCTCTTCGTCAAGTCCAAGCTCCCCTGGGAGTACTGGTGGATCTGGCAGAAGGAGGAGGAGCGGGCCCACTACGACAAGGTCTTCCGGCGCATCCGCCGGTCCCGCCTGCTGTCCGGAGGCGTCGTCTTCGACTCCTACGGCCGTGATGTGGCGTCCTGGCTGCGCCGCATCGGCTTCGTCCTCTCCACGAGCGACGACGAGAGCTTCCACCTGGCCCCCGCTGAAGGCATGGCGTCCGGCGCCGTCCCGGCCCTGCTCCCGTGGCCCGGCGCCGACACCATCTACGACCCGCGCTGGATCCACGAGGACACCGCGGCCATGGCCGCGTCCATCGCCACGACGGTCGCCCTGGACCGCTGGCAGGACGACGCCGAGGCGGCCCGCGGCCAGGTGACGTCCGCCTACGGCCTGGACGAGGTCTGCCGCCAGTGGACGGACCTCCTCGCCGGGGCCCTGTAGTCCGGCCGTGCAGCTCAGCCCTGGAGGGCGGGGCGAGGGACGGAGGCGAAGGGGGAGAGCGCGAACCAGCCGGGCAGGCCGCGGCGCAGCGGCTCCGGCCCCTGGATGTCGACGGCCCCGGAGCGGAGGGCCTCGGGCCAGCGGAGGTCGCCTCGCCAGATCCGGACCATGGTGCGCAGGGCGGTGGCCACCGTGACCGAGACGTCGTGGCCGGGGTCCTCGTCGCACACATCGGCGCCGCCGGCCGAGAGGACGAACCACCAGTGGCGGGCGCGCGCCGGGACGTCCTCGAAGGCGAAGAGGATCACGGTCCGGCCGTCCGGGACGTTGCCGTGGTCGACGTTGCGGCGCATGTCCCAGAGGAGCAGCTTCGGGTCGAGGTCCCGGTCGCCCAGCTCGCCGATCCAGCGGAGCCCCCACACCGCCAGGGCCTCCACGACGGGGCGCAGCTCCTCGCCCGCCGGGGTCAGCACGTAGCGGTCGCCCCGCTTGTCGACCACCCCCGCCCGGACCAGCTGGTTCAGGCGCTTGGCGAGGAGCGTGGGCGACATGCGCGGCACGCCGCGGCGCACCTCGTTGAAGCGCTCGCTCCCGGACAGCAGCTCGCGGACGATCAGCAGCGTCCAGCGCTCGTCGAGCAGTTCCATCGCCTTGGCGACGGGACAGAACTGGTAGTACGAAGCCCCCATACCGGGAAGGCTAGGTCGCCGCGCTTCCAACCACCAGATCCCGGTACAGATCCTGTACTAGGAGCGCGCTCGCCCGGCTCCTAGCGTGGACACCTCGACACGAGGGGAGCCGTCATGGGGGACGCGCTGAAGACCGCGCACCGGAGGATGTGGGCGCTGGGGGACTATCCGGAGCTGGCCGCGGAGGTCATCCCGGACCTGGGCCGCGTCCTGGTCCAGGCCGCCGGGGTCGGCCCCGGCGAGCGGGTGCTGGACGTCGCGGCGGGCGCGGGGAACGCCGCCGTCGCCGCCGCGCTCGCGGGCGCCGACGTGGTCGCGAGCGACCTGACGCCGGAACTGCTGGACGCCGGCAGGGACGCGGCGGCGCGCCGCGGCGCGACGCTGCGGTGGCGGGAGGCCGACGCCGAGGCCCTGCCGTTCGCGGAGAACGAGTTCGACACCGTCCTGTCCTGCGTGGGCGTCATGTTCGCCCCGCACCACCAGGCCGCGGCGGACGAGCTGGTGCGCGTCTGCCGGCCGGGCGGCACGATCGGCCTGCTCAACTGGACGCCGGAGGGCTTCATCGGCCGGATGTTCGCGACGATGAAGCCCTACGCGCCGCCGCCCCCGCCGGGTGCGCAGCCGCCGCCGCTCTGGGGCGACCCCGGCCACGTCCGGGCGCTGCTCGGCGACCGCGTCACCGGCGTCACGGTCCGGCGGGAGACGGTCCGGGTCGACCTCTTCGAGAAGCCGGACGGCTTCCGCGACTACTTCAAGAGCCGCTACGGCCCGACGATCGCCGTCTACGACCGCATCGCGGACGACCCCGGCAAGGTCGCCGACCTCGACCAGGCGCTGGCCGACCTCGCCCGCGACCACGATCAGGGAGGCACGGGCCTGACCCTGGACTGGGAGTACCTGCTGGTCACCGCGCAGAAGGCGTAGCCGGATCGCATCGGGCCGGGCCGCGCCGGGCCGCCGGGTCAGCCGGAGCTGCCCACGGCGGCCTCGGCGTACTCGGCCGGAAGCTCGGAGCGGTAGGTCTCGATCTTGGCGTTCAGCTTGGCGAGGCTCCGGCTGTAGTCGCGGCTGGACAGCCAGAACTTGTAGATGATGATCAGCTCGAAGACCAGCAGGCCGGCGCCGCTGACCATCACCACGGGGATGATGGCGCCGGAGACGATCGCGGCGGCGATGGGCGCGACGATGAACACGCCCATCTGGAACTCGATGCCGCTGATCAGGTGCGGCCGGATCCGGCCCGCCATCAGCACGTTGCGGATGCGGGCGTACCAGGGGAAGCGCTGGTTGAAGCCCTGCTGCATCGCCGCGATGGCCGGGTCGTCGGCGACCACCCGGTCCTCCAGGTCGGCCTCGGGGTCCCCGGTCAGCGCCTCGGCGGAGCGCAGGTCCTCGTCGGCGTCGGGGATCTCGCCGTTGGCGCGGCGGGCCGCGAGTTCGAGCGAGCGGGCCTCCTCGCGCGCCGCGTTCAGCGTCGACCGCATCTGGGAGCGCACCTTGTAGATCTCCAGGGCGTCCATGTAGCGGAGCATGTCGAGGAAGACGACGCCGAGGGCCGTCCAGACGTAGGCGACGTTGCCGGTGGCCGCGTACTGGCCGGCCATCAGCGCGATCGCGCAGGCCAGGACGCGGACGCGGTCGAAGATGTAGTCGAGCCAGGCGCCGAAGACCGAGCCGGTGCCCTTCAACCGGGCGATCTTGCCGTCCATGCAGTCGAGCGTGAACGACAGGTGGTACAGGACCGCGCCGGCGAGCAGCCACGGCCAGGACGCGACGGCGAAGCACGCGCCCGCGCCGAGGCCGAGGATCAGCGCCGCCACGGTGAGCTGGTTGGGGGTCACGCGCGTCCGGTTGGCCGTGAACCTGACCAGCCGGGACGCGAGCGGGTCGACCAGCAGGACGGTCCACCAGGCGTCACGCGCCTTGTACGTCCGTTGCCGAACGTCATCGAGCGTGAAGTTCGCCATGGAGTTCCTTTCAGAGTGCGGAGCGGTCCGATGTTATCGGCTGTCCGGTTCAGGACACCGGCAATGTCTCCGATCCGAGATCCGCCGGTTCACATGATGATCATCGCGCTGGGTAGTGTTGCCGGGTGCGCGTCCGTTTCCTGCTCCACCTGCCGTTCGCCTGCGTGCTCGCGGTGGCGGTCTGGATCCGGGTGATCGCGGTTCTCGGCTACCCGGCGCCGATGTGGTTCGGCGACTCGCCCGAGTACCTGGAGTCCGCGATCGAGTTCCGGCCCGGGCCGACGCGTCCGAGCGGCTACCCGTTCCTGCTGTGGCTGATCAAGCCGTTCCACAGCTTCACGGTGATGGTGTCGGTGCAGCACGCGATCGGCGTGCTGACCGGCGTGCTCGTCTACGTCCTGGTCTGGCGGGCGGGCCGGGCGGCGGTGGCGCCGGGCCCGCCGTCCGCCGAGACCGGACGGTGGGCGTGGCGGGCGTGGCTGCCCGGGGCGCTCGCGGCGCTGCTCACGGTCCCGGTGCTCCTGCCCGTCCACCAGGTCGCCCTTGAGCACATGCTCATGTCGGACTCGCTGTTCACCTTCCTGCTGCTCGCGGCGGTGGCCGCGGCCCTGTGGCGGCGGCGGGCGCCATGGTGGCTCGCGGCCCTGGCGGGGGTGCTCGCCGCCGCCGCCGCGCTGACGCGGTCGGCGGGTCTCCCGCTGATCGCCGTGATCCTCGTCGCGATGCTGGTCCGGCGGGCGGGCTGGCGGGCCTGCGCGGCGGCCGCGATGGCGTTCACGCTGCCGATCGTGGGCTACATGTTCTGGTTCAAGGCGGAGTACGGCCGGTTCACGATGGCCAAGGCCGGCAGCATCTGGCTCTACGGGCGCACCGCGACGTTCGCCGACTGCCGGGTCATCGAGCCCCGCCCCGAGCTGCGCGTCATGTGCCCGGAGCGCTCCGACCCGCGGATCTCCCGGCCGTTCGCCGCCATGTGGACGCCCGACTCCCCGTTCCGCGACATCCCAGGCTGGATCTACGGCGACCAGGCCGACGACCTCGCCGGCGAGTTCGCCGTGGAGGCCATCAAGGCCCAGCCCGTCGACTACGCGAAGGTCGTCGTCCGCGACACCCTGCGCGCGTTCGAGTGGAACCGCGGGCCGTACCCGACGCCCTGGACGTGGCTCCAGTACGAGTTCCCCGAAGGCGAGGCGTGGAGCGACGGGCAGGCGCTCGCCGCCGAGAAGTACGACCCCGACGGCGGCGAGACCAGGGTCGTCCGGCCCTGGGCCGGGCAGGTCCTCGCCTACCAGGATCACGTCGCCATGCCGGGGACGATCCTCGGCGTCCTGCTGCTCGGCGGGCTGGCCGCGGCCCTCCCGTACGCGAGGTCCCGCGGGCGCTGGGAGCCGCTGCGCCCCGTCCGGCACTGGGGGACCGGCGCCCTGCTCCCGTGGGGGACGAGCCTGGCGCTGCTGGTGATCCCCGCCGCGACCGCCGACTTCGACTACCGGTACGTCGTGCCCGCGGTGCCGTTCGCGTGCGTCGCGCTCGGCCTGGCGCTGCTCCCGCCGTTTCGCCGGCCGGACGAGGAGGCCGCGGAGGAGGACGACCGGCCGGCGTCCCGGGAGAAGGTCAGGTCCTAGCGGCGGCCGGTGTCACGGCGGGGCGCGGCGCGCAGCCCCTCCAGCATCCGCTCCCACTTCGCCGCCACCACGGAGACGTCGAACCGCTCCGCCGAGGCGCGGGCGTTCGCCGACATCGTGCGCCGCAGCTCCTCGTCGTCGATGAGCCGGATCAGAGTCTCGGCGAGCGCCCCGACGTCCTCCGGCGGGACGAGCAGCCCGTCCACCCCGTCGGTGATGATCTCGCGGGGGCCGAGCGGGCAGTCGAAGGCGACCACCGGCACCCCGCACGCGAACGCCTCGATGATCGTCATGCCGAACGGCTCGGCGCGCGACGACATCGCGAGGATGGACGCCTTGGCCAGCTCGCCCTCCATGTCGTCGGTCGGCTCCAGCATCAGCACGTTGTTGTACAGCCCGAGTTTCGTCGCCTTGCGGCGCAGCTCCTCGCGCCGCGGGCCGTCCCCGTGGATCCGCAGCCGCCACTCCGGACGCTTCTCCACGACCTGCGCGAACGCGCGGATGAGCAGGTCATAGCCCTTGATCCAGACCACCCGCCCGGCCGCGACGACGACCTTGTTCTCCTGCCGGGAGCGCGGGAACACCCGCGCGGGCAGGCCGTTCCCGATCGTGTGGACGGGGCAGGACCCGTCCGGGAGCATCCGCTCGTAGTCCTCGGTGTCGGCGGCCGTCAGGCAGGTGAGCGCGTCCAGCCGCGGGTACCACTTCTCGATCTCGGCGAGGATCCCGGCGTCGTTGATGCCTAATTGGAGGTGCTCCTGCCCGACCACGATGATCCTGCGGGGCGCCAGCCGCGCCGCCATCAGGTTGAGCCCCGCGCGGGTGGTGACGAGCACGTCGGTGCGGAGCCTGCGCAGGAACCGGCCGATCCGCTCGTCGGTCCACGCGGAGTACTTGTTGAAGCTGCGCTCCTCCGGGTGGACGAGCGCGCTCGGCTCGGCCGTCAGCCGTTTCGCCCGCCCGGCGTTCGGCCACCCGATCTTGGCCTCCGGCCGGACGTCGACCAGGGAGCGCACCCGGACCCGGTCCGACAGCGGGAACACCGGCCGGTCGGCCGTGCGCCGCACGCTGACGATCTCCACGTCGTGCCGCCGGGACAGCTCGTCGGCCAGCGTGAAAGTGGTGCGCACCGTGCCGTCGATCGTGAAGGCCTCCAGCAGCAGGAAGGTGATCTTCACGATCCGGCGTCCTCGGGGACGAGGTGGCAGGCGATCGACAGCTCGTCGTCCAGCGTGTAGTACGGCCGCACGGTCATCTCCCGGTCGGCGGACGCGGTCACCTGCCGAGGATAGGACAGCGTGCCGCGCTTGCCCGGCGCGTCGTCCAGCCGGGTGGCGAGGCGGGCGTGCACGGCGTCGCCGACGTCCAGCCACAGGTCCCAGAGGGCGGGCTCCCAGGCGGCGAACGCGCGGACGTCCAGGCGGGCCTCGAACTCGGTCCCGTCGAGGCGGACGTCCCACGTCACGGCGCCCTCGCGCTTGCGCGCCACGGCGACGAGGCGGGCCTTCTCCCCGGGCTGCGGGCCCGCGTACGCGAGCCGGCCGACGATCCTGATGTCGCCGCCGCCCGGATGCACGGCCTCGACCTCGGCGTGCGGGACCACCTCGTGGATCTCCAGCGTCGCCCGCCCGTCCGGCAGCCGGACGACGCGTGCGGCGCGGTCGCGGGGCAGGGCGGCGTAGGCGCGGAGCCCGTCGTGGGAGAAGCCGGGGTCGTCGGTCAGCAGCGGGCGGGCGATCGAGCCCGCCTCGACGAGCACCTCCCAGGCGCCCGGCGCGAGCCCGGCCACCGGCAGGGTCACCGAGAGGCGGTCGCCGGTGAGGGGCTCGGCCCGGCCGTCGCCGGACGCGCCGTGCCGCAGCACGATCCGCGTCCCGTCCGGTACGGGGGCGGGCCAGCGGATGAGCAGGTCGTCATCCGGCCCGACCCTGCAATGATCAGCAACCGCGTTCACGGTCCCTTCGCCTTCCCCGATGTCGAGGGCGCAGGCGCGCAGCCTACCAACGCCCCCGCGATGCTCTCGCGCGTGTTCGGTCCCACTGGCCTCAACCGGTCGCGTCGAAGACCCGGTCGACGGTGCGGGCCGCGGCCCTGCCGTCGTCGAGCGGGCAGAAGCGGTCGACGAAGGCCTTGTAGCGGTCCCGGTGCCCGGCCGTGGCGGACTCGACGTCGCGGATCGCCTCGATCAGGTCGTCGGAGGTCTCCACCAGCGGGCCCGGCGACTCGGCCTCGAAGTCGAAGTAGAAGCCGCGCAGCCGGTCCCGGTAGTCGGCCAGGTCGTAGGTGAAGAACAGCATGGGCCGGCCGGTGTTGGCGTAGTCGAACATCACCGACGAGTAGTCGCTGATCATCATGTCGGAGATCAGGTACAGCTCGGTGATGTCGGGGTACAGCGACACGTCCCGGACGAAGCCGTGCTCGTCCTCGGTGACGCCGTCCACGACGTTGGTGTGCAGCCGGACGAGCAGGACGTGGTCGTCGCCGAGCGCGGCGCGGGCGCGCTCCAGGTCGAGCCGCATGTCGAACTTGTAGCGGCCGCGGCTGTAGTACTGGTCGTCGCGCCATGTCGGCGCGTACAGCACGACCCGCTTGTCCTCGGGGATGCGGAGCCGCTCCTTGACCTGCTTGGCGACCGCGTCCGCCTCGGGGCTGTGCATCAGGTCGTTGCGCGGGTAGCCGACCTCCAGCATCTCGCCCTTGAACGCGAACGCCCGGCGGAAGATCTCCGTGCTGAACGGGTTCGGGGACAGCAGGTGGCTCCACTCGGGCACGGACGGCCCGGCGGACTTCGCCTGCAGCGCCTTCTTCATGCCGGGCGCGTACGCGAAGTGCACCTCCTTGATGTCGCTGCCGATCTTCTTCAGCGGGGTGCCGTGCCACGTCTGCAGGACGACCTGGTCGGGGTGCCGCCGGAACGCGTCGCCCAGCCGGTGGTTGGTCACGATGTAGCGGGACGTGGCGAGCGCCTCGTTCCACTCGCGGCCGTTGAGCCGCACGGCCTTCAGCGTGCTCGGCAGCTCCACCTGCGCGTCGTTGACCACCCACAGCTGCTCCAGGTCCATGCCGCGGCGCAGCAGCTCCTGGTGGACGGCCTTCGGGCTGTCGGAGTACTGCCGCCCGCTGAAGCAGGAGAACACGACCGCGTCGCGCAGGCCGTCGCGGTCGACGCGGCGGCGCGCCTCCTCCCTGTACTTGGCGCCGGCGCTCCTCTCCTCCGCGGAGACGTCGCCGGTCACCGCGACGGCGAGCCGCCCGTCCCGGGACTCCAGCGCGTACCCGCGGCGCGCGACCTCCAGCGGCTCCGGCAGGCCCTGCTGCGCCGGCCCCGACAGCCGGACGGTCAGCGCCCGGCCGCCCTGCGGGCGGAACAGCACGTCCCAGCGGCCGGGGCGCAGCGGCAGGACGCCCGCGACGCCCGGCACGGCCGCGACCGGCACCTCGGCGCGCAGCACGCCCGACGACGGGTCGGCGACGAGGTCGAACGCGTGCTCCTTGCGGCGGCCCCGGCCGCGCAGCACGATCTGCCCGCCGTCGTGGGCGGGGTGCGTCGCGGTCAGCGCCAGCGTGCCGTCCGGCCGCCAGACGCAGTCGTCGACGGCGAGCCGGACGGTGGTGCGCCGCACCCGCAGGTAGCCGCTCGGGCCGCGGCCCGCGCTCACCTCCAGCGGGCCGAACGTGCGCTCGGCGTCGTCGACGCCCTCGGCGAGGACGAGGGGGCGGCCCGCGACGGAGGCCGTCCAGTCGCGGGTGTCGTCGATCTGCTCGGCCGGCATCGGGGACCCTTCCAGGTCCGCCGGGTCGATCCGGGCGGTGAACCCGCCCTCGGCCGCGGTGACCGGCACCCGGACGCGGTCGTCGCCGAGCGCCAGCTCCAGCTCCGCGGGCGCCGGGCCCTCCGCGGCCACCTCGACGGCCAGCGCGTTGTCCTCCCAGCGCAGCGCGGTGGCGCGCGCTGTGACCCTCTCGACCTTGATGACGAGGCGGCCGTCCTCGATCCGCGGGACGACGCGCACGTCGTCGGCGACGTAGTGGTACGGCGGGTGGGCGCCGCTGCCGGAGCTGCCGCCGCGCAGCGGGCCCTGCCGGAACACCCCCGCGTTCAGCACGGACGCGTCGACGCTCCAGGTGCCCTCCTCCCAGCGCCCGTGGTCGCGGAGCCGGTTCGCGTCGAAGGTGAACTCGAACCCCGACCAGCCCGACTTCTTGCCGGGCTTCGGCGTCTGCCGCGCCCGCGCGACGATCTTCCGGTCGCCGGACCGCAGCGTCATCGTCTTCACCGACGTCCAGCGGCGCCGCATGCTGACCGAGTTGATGTAGGCCTCGCCGGTGACGGTGAGCGTGTCGCCCGACCAGCTCACCGCGTGCACCCGGCCCCGCAGCCGCACCTCGTCGCGGGCCCGGTAGACCTCGCGGGGGATGTCGAGCTTGGCGTCCTTCCAGTACGGGTAGACGACGTACCGGCGCAGCGGGTCGCGGACGATCGACGGCGACGCCTTCCCGCGCTCGTACCGGACGACCTTCACCAGCTCCGTCGTGCGGCCCGTGGTGGCGAGATGCCACTTCAGCCGGGTCAGCGCGGGCACCTCGCCGAGCAGCTTCGCGGGCAGCCCGGACGCGTACGCCGCCGCCTGCGCGACGACCTGGTCGCGTTCCTCGGCGGGCACGTCCGGCAGCGCGTCCAGGAACACCCGCAGCTCGTCGCCGGTCGCGAGCAGCCGCACGCGCCGCAGCGACCGGGTGTGGCCGTGCTCGCCGAGCCAGCCGGTGGCGAGCGTGACGGCGCCGAACCCGTCCGCGATCTCCTGCGCCTCCGTGGTCGCGGGGAACGGCTCGCGCCGCCGGTGCAGGACGACGTCGGGCAGCACGTCGACGCCCTGCGCGAGGTGCAGCGCCTGGAGCACGACCGGCAGGTCGTCGTACCGACCGAGATCGGGGAACTCCAGCCCGCGGGCCGTCCAGAAGGACCGGCGGAACAGCTTGCCGGAGATCCTGCGCTCGGCGACGAGGTCGGGGGTGCGCCGCACGTCCGTCCCGGTGACCGGGTCGAGGGACGCCCTGACGGGCCGCCACGCGTGCACCTGCCCCGTCCACCGGTGCACGGCCTCGCGGCCGAGCGCGATGTCCGAGCCAGACGCCTCCAGCGCCGCGCCCAGCGTCGCCACCGCGTCGGCGGGGAACTCGTCGCCGCCGTTGACGAACAGCAGGAACTCGCCGTCGCTCTCGGCGACGCCGAGGTTGCGCGCGGCGCCCCGGCTGAGCGCGCCCTGCCGGACGATCCGGAACCGGTCGTCGGGGACGGCGGTCTCGGCGGTCGCGCCGGTGCCGTCGTCCATCACGAGCACGGCGAGGTCCGGGTGCGTCTGGGCGGCGAGGGACGCGAGGGTGCCGTCCAGAGACTCTCCGGCTCCGTGCGCGAGCACGATCACGCTGATCCTGCTGACGGACAAGCGACCCACTCCTTTGTTCACTTGGCCAGGGCCCGCGGCGATGCCGGCGGGCCTGTCGGTACTTCACGCGGCGGGCGGGCGCCTGGGAGCGTGAGGGGGTGTGCGCCGGATGCTACTGCGGCGCGGGCGACGATGGGGGCTGGTGCGGAGGATTCGGGATTTTCTCCCCGAGGAACATCCGCCGGACGGCGCGCTCGGCGGCGTTGCCGTCGTCCCACGGGCAGAACCGGGCGCGGAAGTTCGCGAGGTTCTTCGCCGCGGCGTCGCTCCAGGCCGCCCGGGACACGAACGCGTCGACCAGCTCGGCCTCCGTCGCGGCGACGACCCCGGGCGGCGTGGCCGTCAGGTCGAAGTTGACGCCGCGGGTGAGCTTGTAGGTCTCCCAGTCGTTGGCGTAGATCACGATCGGCCGGTCGAGGTTGGCGTAGTCGAACATCACCGAGGAGTAGTCGGTGAGCAGCGCGTCCGAGGCGATCATGAGGTCCTCGACGGACGGGTGCTTGGAGACGTCGATGACCCGGCCCTCCGGCCAGCCCATGTCCGCCGCCAAGTTCTTGATCTTGTAGTAGTAGTGCGCCCGCAGCAGCAGCACGTGCCCCTCGCCGAGCCGGTCCATGACCCGCCCGATGTCGAACATCGGGCTGTAGCGGCGCTGGTAGTCGCGGTGCGTCGGCGCGTACAGGATCGCGGTCGCGTTGCCCGGGACGCCCAGCTCGGCGCGCATCCGGGTGCGCTCTTCCTCGGTGGTCCGCACGAGCCGGTCGTTGCGCGGGTAGCCGATCTCCAGCATCTCGTAGTCGCACGGGAACCCGCGCTCCCACGCCTCGGTCGACAGCGGGTTGGACGACACGAGGTAGTCCCAGCGGTCGGACCGGGTGATGAGGGCCTTGAAGTCCATGTCGTTGGCGCCGACCGGGTACTCCATCTGGTCGAGGCCCATCTTCTTCAGCGGCGTGCCGTGCTGCGTCATCATGTGCACCTGCCCCGGCCGCTTCACGTAGTTGTCGGGGAAGTTCACGTTGTTGACGAAGTACTTCGCGCGGGCCAGCGTCCGGTAGTACTCGGCGGACCCGGCGACGACGTAGTCGACGCCCTCCGGCATGGTCTTGCGCGCCCCCGGCTTCACCGCCCACACCGGGGTGATGTGCGGGGCCAGCTCGCGGACCTTCTCGTAGATCGCCGCGGGGTTGCAGGCGTACCCGCGGTACCAGTACGCGGCGAACACGGCGAGGTTCTCGTCGATGGGGAGGCGCCGCTGCATGTGGTAGTAGCGCTCCTTGGCCAGCTCCTTGCCGAGCAGCACGCCGCGCCTGCGGATGCGGGCGCTCTTGGTGGCCTTGCGCTTCGCCTTGTCGCGGGCCTCGGCGGCGCGGACGCGCTGGAAGCCCCGGTAGTCGTTCGCCTTGATCAGCCGGTGCTTCTCGGCGAGGTACGGCTTGTCCTCCGGGTCCGGCGGGACGTACCCGGGCGGCTCGTACCGGTTGTAGGTCTTCGACATCTCGGCGAAGAACCGCTCGTTCTCCGACTCGTGGACGCGGTCGCCGCGCTCGATGATGACGAGCAGGTGCCAGATCGTCCGGCTGAACATCAGCGGCCGGAACTGGTCGGCCTCCGGCCCCATCGCGTCCATGAACTCGAAGATGCGGTCGTACTGCGCGAACGCGTCGAAGTGCTTGGCGCCGGTCGTCTTGGTGATCGCGCCGCGGCGGCGCTGCCGGTAGATGTAGCAGACCCGGTCCAGCAGGCTGAGCCGCTCGGCGGCCATCAGGATCGGGTAGGTGACGTTGACGTCCTCGTAGTAGCCGCCGCTGAACCGCAGCCCGAGGTCGAGCAGGAACTCCCGGCGGATCGCCTTGTTCCACGCCGTCATCATCATCTCGAGCACGCTCTGCCGCTCGGCCAGCGTGAACACGTCCGGCGCCGGCGGCTCGCGGAACAGGTGGTTGATGATGCTGCGCTTGACCTTGCCGTTCCAGTAGGAGCGGGCGTAGTCGAAGACGAGCACGTCGGGGCGGGTCTCGGCGAGCCGGTCGCAGATGGCGCGGACGGCGCCCTCGGTCGCGTAGTCGTCGCTGTCGAAGAACCAGACGTAGTCGCCGGTCGCCATGTCGAGGCCGACGTTGCGGGCGTGCCCGAGCCCGACGTTCTCGGTGAGGTGCCGCACCTTGACGCGCGAGTCCCGCTCGGCGAACTCGTCCAGAATCTCGCCGCAGCCGTCCGGTGAGTGGTCGTCGACCGCGATGACCTCGAGGTTGGGCAGATCCGGGTCGAGGATCGAGTCCATACATTGCCGGATGTACCCCTGCACTTTGTGCACGGGCACGATGATGCTCAGGGAGACGTGGTGATCAGAGCTCACGCGTAGACCAATCAGCTACTCGGTGAATCTGGACTATACCCGCAGATCGCCGTTGAATCTTATGTCCGCCCATGGGCGGGCTTGAGCAACCACCGCGCGTCGGGCTCCACGGCCCACCGCGTGAGCCGCTGGACGGGCGCGGTGGCGAGGACGACGCCGAGCGCCACGCAGGCGAGCGTGACCGCGACGATGCCGAGCGGTTCGTGCAGGAACGGCTTGTCCAGCATGCCGGTGTAGTCGAACGTCTTCACGATGAGCCCGTGGAGCAGGTACACGTACATCGTCCGGGTGCCCATCTCGGTGTACCAGGCGCGCCCGCGCGGGACGCAGGCGAGGAACGCGGCGCCGAGCAGGACGGCGAACGCCAGCGTCACGAGACGCCAGGTCATTCCCTCCGCGGCGCCGAACCCCAAGTCCGCGTAGCCCTTGTTCCAGTACAGGAAACCCGTGTCGATCCTGGGGACGACGTCGCCGAGCCGCCAGACGTAGGCGACGGGCAGCGCCGCGGCGAGCACGGCGAGCCCCGCCCAGCGCGCCCATCCGGCGCGCAGCCGGCGCACGTGCTCGGGCTTGATCGTCAGCCCGAGGACGAACAGCGGCAGCAGCCCGGCCGCCCGGCTGACCGTCGAGTCGGCGGTGAACGCCCAGCTGCCCGCGACCAGGCTCAGCGCGACGGAGATCGCCACGGGGTGGCGCAGGTGGCCCCAGAGCGGGGCGCTCAGCCGCCACAGGACCAGCGCCACGAGGAACCACATCAGGAAATGCGGCCGGAAGATCTCGCTCAACCGGAAGTCGACGTCGTTGATGAATATCAATTGCGCCCGGTAAAGCAGGATGAATATCACATAGGGAACGACAAGGGTCGGGAAAATGCTGCGGAACTTGTCCGTCGACCGCATGAACCCGCGCGAGAAGTAGCCGGAGATGAAGACGAAGACCGGCATATGGAAGGCGTACAGGACGACGTAGGCGGCGTCCACCGCGTTGCTGTCGCCGAGTTGCGCCCACACGTGGCCGAGCACGACCAGGATGGCCGTGAAGAACTTGGCGTTGTCGAAGTAGGCGTCCCGCTGCTTGGGCGCGGGAGCGGGCGGGGGCGTGGCCGGCTCGCCGGCGGGCGTCCTGACGTCCGGCGCGATGGCCGGGGACGTGCCGCCCGGGGCGGTCGCACCGCCCGGGACGGAGGGTGCGCCGCCGGTGGCGGGATGCGGGGTCGGGAGGATGTCGGTCATAGCTCCGGGGCTGGCCCTAGCGGGAGCGTGCGGGCCGTCGCAGGGGGGTGAACACCCAGGTCATCTTCGGCTCCAGTGCCCAGCTCATCGTCCGGACGACGGGCTTGGAACACAGGAACGTACCGACCACCAGGGCGCCGACGATCACGATGATCACCCCGGGCGGGGTGTGCATCCAGTCGGCGCCCCACCAGCCGGTGAAGTTCAGGAGGCGGGTGACGAACCCGTGCAGCAGGTAGGCGTACAGCGTGTAGGCGCCGAGGTGGGTGAACCAGTGCTCCCGGCGCGGGATCAGGCTGAGGAACGCGGCGACGCACACGATCGCGAAGGCGAACATCGCGAGCCGCATCAGCGTCCCGGCGAAGTTGCCGACCCCGAGGTCCTCGTGCGCGTGCTTCCAGTAGATCCAGTTGCGCGACATGTGGTTCATGACCAGGTACGTCCCGGCGAGGCCGGCGGCGAGCACCACGGCCCCGATCGGCCGCGCGATCGGCTTCTTCAGCAGCTCGAAGTGCACCGGCTTCAGGCAGAGGCCGAGGACGTAGAACGGGAGCAGCCCGAGCACCCGGTGGATGTCGAACGTGCCGCCGATGTCGCTCATGTACGACAGCAGCGCGAACACCAGCGCGACGGCGAGCGGCCAGCGGATCTGCTGCCAGACCGGGGTGGACAGCCGCCACATGAACAGCGCGCACAGGAACCACGTCAGGTAGTACGGGTTCAGCAGGCTGATCTCCAGCTCGTTGCGCCCGGCGAGCCAGTCGTACAGCGAATAGGCGACCTCGAACACCACGTACGGCACGCCGACGTTGGTGATGAGCTTGCGCGCCTTGCCGCCGGCGAACGTCCAGTTCCGCGAGAAGTAGCCGGTGATCACGATGAACAGCGGCATGTGGAACATGTAGATGAAGATGTACAGGCCCTTGGCCAGCGGGACGTTCAGCAGGTTGGCCAGGGAGTGCCCCGCCACCACCAGCAGGATCGCGAAGTACTTGGCGTTGTCGAAGAACGGGTCGCGCTTCTTGGCGGGCCGCGGCGCCGGCGTGGTGGCCGGAGCCGTCGCGGTGCCGGGAGCCGTCGCGGTGCCGGGAGCCGCGGCCGCTCCCGCGACGGCGACGCCGGGCGCCTCCGCCGCGGAGGGCACCGTCTCTGGAGGCACCGTCTCTGGGGGGATCGCCTCCGCGGGCGGCACGCCCGGGTCGCCGAACGCCGTTGGATCGGTCCGCTGTGCCGTCTCGCCCCCACTGGGCCTGGTGGTGTAGGTCATACGGCTGCCCGGTCAGGTTCCCTTGCAGATGTCGTCACTTGCGCGGATCTCGCCCTGCTGCTTCGGAATGCCGCCGCCGGAACTCTTGAGGTTCGTCCAGTTCCGCCCGACCACGAGGTCGACGACGCCCGGCGTGCCGCCCGAGGTGCGCGCCGTCGGCTGCGGGGCGCTCGGGATCAGCGCGGTCAGGGTCCGGGCCTGCTGGTCGGCGCCGGCACCGTACAGCACCTTCGTGGCGGAGGCGGGGGCGGGCGCGTTCCCGCCGACCGTGACCTGGAAGCCCTGCGACTCCAGGTCGTCGGCCACCCGGCCGGCCTGGCCGTCGATGCCGCTGCCGTTGTAGACCCGCACCCGCACCTGGCTCGGCGGGATCTTCGAGGCGCCCGGCTTGGGCTCCTTCGGCACCGTCTTGTCGTTGCGGACGGCCGCGAAGAACGGCGTGGCCGCGTCGGTGAGCGCCACCCGGTTCGGGTCGGCCGGGTCGGGCCCGGACGGGACGGTCACGAACCGCAGCTTGCCGGAGGTCATGCCCTGCATCTCCTGGGCGATGTCCATCATGACCTGCGGCTTCAGCTCCTTGTCGGTGGTGAGCGACTTGGTGACCGCGTTCATCAGCGTGTAGAGCTTGCGCGGGTTGCTCAGCACGCCCGCGCTCATCGCCTTGGCGGCGAGGGCGCCCATGAACTTCTGCTGGCGCTTGATGCGGTCGGTGTCGGAGCCGTCGCCGAGGCCGTGCCGGACGCGCACGTACGCCAGCGCCGTCTCTCCGCTGATCTCGTGCGTGCCCTTGCTCAGCCGGAGGCCGGACTTCGGGTCGTTGACGCTCTTCGACAGGCACACCGGGACGCCGCCGACCGCCTTGGTGATGGTCTTGAAGCCGTTGAAGTCGACCTGCATGAAGTGGTCGATCCGGATGTTGGAGAGGCTCTCGATCGTCTTGATGACGCAGGCCGCGCCGCCGTTGGTGAACGCGGAGTTGATCTGCGCGCGGGACTGCGCCGGGATCACCCCGCCGTTGCGGCTCTTGCAGGACGGCATCCGGACCATCAGGTCGCGCGGGAAGCTGATGCCCATCGCCTGCCCGCCGCCGGGCGACAGGTGCAGCAGGATCATCGTGTCCGAGCGCGGCGCCTCGTTCTTCAGCTGCCGGCCGTACTTGGCGTTGGCCCCCGCGCGGGTGTCGGACCCGAGCAGGAGGATGTTCATCGCGTTGTTCAGCTTCTTCGGCCGGTTGGGCCCGAGCTGCGCGTTGACGTCCTCGTGGGAGATGTTGCCGAACGCCTTGCGGTACAGGCCGTAGGCGGTGAGAGAGCCCACCACCATGACCGCCGACAGTCCGATGCACACCCAACCGAGGATGCGCCAGCCGCGTCGAGGCGCCGACTGCGGGTCGGCGTCGTCGACGTACTCCATGTACATCGGGTTGCTGTTCATCGGCTCCGAGGTCCGGGGGTCTGGGCGGTTCCCGGGGGTGTGGGGTCGGCCCCCCACGGGGTTGGACCGCTTTCAGGGGTCGGTGACGGGACTGGGGCAAGGGAGAGCGTAGGTCAGGGGAGCCGGTACGGGGACCCGGATTCGTCATTCGGTCCGGGCGGACCGGCCACCACCGTCACATGCTCCACGGTCAGGCGACGATCTAGGGTGGCTTTGTCAAAGTTTCGTTGGATTATGACGGAAGCACCTGAGGCTAGTGGTGCGAGAAGGCCGGTCAGTACCCCGTCGAGTGTGGCGAACGACATGTCAACCAGAAGCCGGTCGCGGGCGTCCAGCTCCCATTTCGCGGCGGCCTCGCGGGCCGCGGTCACCAGCTCCCCCGCGGTGAATGTGGCCTTTGTCACATTCATCGCAGGCGTCTCCGGTGTCACCTCCGGCCCAGGCGTGAACCGGTCCCCGTAGGCGCGGACCTCGGCGGCGTAGTCGGTCACCCCGGGCGGGCACGCGGCGAGCGGGCCGCCCAGCGCGTGCAGCGAGAGCCCCACGATCTCCTCGGCCCCGCCCGCGAGCACGTCGTCCGCCGTCACCTCGTCCAGCACCTCCTGCGCCGCCGCCACTATGTACGGCGCCGATCCCGCGATCGGTTCGGCCCTGCCGCGTTCGGCCCCGCCCCACCGGACCGCGTCCGGGTCGAGCGGCTCGGCGACCAGCCCGGCCGACCAGCAGGCCATCAGCCACACCGCCGTCTGCCAGTGCGGCGGCAGGACGAGGACGACGCGGGTCCCCGGCTCGGCCGCGAGCCCGTCCACGAGGAAGTTCGCCGTCTTGGACACCCAGTTGTCGAACGTCCGCGCGGACAGCTCGACGCGTTCGCCGCGCGCGTCGTCGTAGAACGTGATCAGCGGCCGGGAGGGGTCGTCGCCGACCCGCCGCCGCAGCAGCTCCGCGGGCGTGGCCGCCCCGCCGTCATGTGCGCTCATGGGTCCGAGCGTAGGCGCGCATGATCGCCCGTGCGGCGGCACCTCGCCGGTGCCGCTACGCTCCGCACGGGTGGATGACGGAACTCACGCGAGCGAGCATGGGGCGGGGACTATGAACGCGGGCCGGCTGCTCGCCCGGGCCACCGTGGCTCCGGCGCTCCTCGTCGCGGCCTGGCTGGCGGTGTCGCTGCCGCTGCTCCTCGCGGGGGTGTTCCGTCCGGCGCCGGCGGTCGCGCTGTTCGTGCCGGTCGCGGCACTGCTGCTGTGGACGGGCCTGCGCTCCCGTCCCGCCGCCGCCCGTCCCGCCCGCGAGGGTCGCCCAGGGAGTGCGCACGCGGCGCAGCGGTGGCCGGCGTGGGCGGTCTTCGCGATCACGGCCGCGTTCCTGGTGCTCCAGGCGGTCATGTGCGCGGAGCAGATCGTCGTCCGCCGCGACCCCGCGTCCTACGTCCAGTTCGCGACCTGGCTGGCGGAGCACGGGTCCCTGCCGATCCCGACGCGGGAGGCGGCCTTCGGCGGCCCGGACGCCGCGCTGCACTTCCAGAGCCCCGCCTTCTACCAGCACGACGGCGCCGTCGTCCCGCAGTTCATGGCGGGGCTGCCGCTGGTGCTGGCGCCCGCCGGATGGATCGGCGGCACCCACGGGATGCTGCTCATGGCGCCCCTGCTCGGCGCGTGCTGCGTGCTGTCGTTCGCCGGGCTGGTGGCGCGCCTCGTCGGACCGCGCTGGGCGCCCGCCGGGGCGCTGCTGCTCGCGCTGACGCTGCCGATGCTCTACGTCTCCCGCAGCACCTTCAGCGAGCTGCCCGCGCTCGTGCTGCTCCTGGGCGGCCTGTCGCTGATGGACGACGTCCGGCGGGAGGAGGGGCGGGCCGCCGACGCGAAGGCGTTCCTCGCCGGGGCCGTGCTCGGGCTGATCGTGCTCGTCCGCATCGACGGGCTGCGGGACGTCCTGCCGGTCCTGGCGTTCGCCGGCCTCCTCGTCGCGCACCGGCGGCCGGCCGGGTACTGGACGGCGGGCGGCCTGGTGCTCGGGGCGGGCGCCGGGCTGGTCGAGGGGGTCGTGCTGTCCAGGCCGTACCTCTCCTACCTGGGCTCCTCCCTGAAGCCCCTACTGGCGATCACCGCCGCGGTGATCGTCGCCACGGCGGCCATGGTCGTGCTGCTCCGCCGGGGCGGGACGGGCGCGTGGCTGCGCTGGGCGGGCGCGTCGGTCGCCCGCGGCCGGGTGCCGGGGGCCGCCGCGGTCCTCACCGTGGTCGTCATGGCGGGCTTCGCCGTCCGGCCGCTCGTGCAGACCGTCCGGCGCGTGCCGGCGACGAAGGACGACGAGATGAACGTCCGGTTCATCGAGACGATCCAGAAGATCCAGCACCTCCCGCTGGACGGCACCCGCCAGTACTCCGAGCTGTCCCTCTACTGGGTCGGCTGGTACATCGGCATCCCCGCGCTGCTGTTCGCCACCCTGGGCGCGGGGCTGCTGGTGCGGCGGCTGCTGCGCGGGCGGTCCCCGGAGTGGCTGCTGCCCTACACGATGATCGTCTGGACCACCGCGCAGGTGCTGGTCCGGCCCGGGATCACGCCCGACCATCCGTGGGCGTCCCGCCGGCTGATCGGCCTGGTCATCCCCGGGCTGCTGCTGTTCACCGTGTTCGCGTGCGCGTGGACGGTCAAGCGCGTCCGGCGGCTCGGGTACGGCCCGGCGGTGGTGCGGGCGGGCACCGTCGCCGGCGTCGCGCTGATGCTCGTGCCGGTCCTCATCACCTCCGGCGGCTTCCTGGTGACCCGCACCGAGCAGCACGAGGTCGCGGCCGTCGACGGCATGTGCCGCGAGCTGGACCCGCGCGCCTCGGTGGTGATGGTCGAGCAGTCCACCGCCGACCGGTTCCTCCAGGTCGTGCGGGGGATGTGCGGGCTGCCCGCCGCGCGCACCGGCGGCGCGACCACGCCCGGCGACGTCGAGCGCGTCGCCGGCAGGGTACGGGCCGCCGGCCGGACTCCGGTGATCATGGCGGCGACGCGGGAGCAGGTCGCCCGGTACGGGCCGCCGCGCCGGGTCCTGCACGTGCGGACCCGGCAGGACGGGCGCACCCTCACCGAGCCCCCCGGCGGGACGTGGGGCCTGTCCATGGACGTCTGGATCGCCGAGCCCGCCCGGCCGTAGATGCCTCCCCGGTGCGCGGGTGCGAGTATCCTCGCGCTGCGTGAGCACCCAGTCTGCCGAGCCGAGGCCCACGCACGCGCCCGAGCCGCCGCCGGATCCCGCGCCCGCGCCCGCGGCCGTTCCCCAGGCCGTGGAACCGCCGTCCGGGCCGGTCCACGTCACGATCGTCCTGCCCTGCTACAACGAGCAGGACCACGTGCTCGACGAGGTCGAGCGCATCTGCAAGGCGATGGACGCCAGCGGCAAGACCTACGAGCTGCTGGCCGTCGACGACTGCTCGACCGACGAGACGCTCGCCCGGCTGCGCGAGGCGGAGCCGCGGTTCCCGAACATGCGGATCCTGGCCTTCCAGCACAACAGCGGGTCGGGCACCGTCCGGCGGATCGGCTCGCAGCAGGCGCGCGGCGAGATCGTGGTGTGGACCGACGCCGACATGTCCTACCCGAACGAGCGGATCCCCGAGCTGGTCGACGTCCTCGACACCGACCCGGCCATCGACCAGGTCGTCGGGGCGCGCACGTCGGAGGAGGGGACGCACAAGGCGCTGCGGGTGCCCGCCAAGTGGTTCATCCGCAAGGTCGCCGAGCGGCTCACCAACACCAAGATCCCCGACCTGAACTCGGGGCTGCGCGCGTTCCGCCGCGAGGTGTCGCTGCCCTACCTGCGGCTGCTGCCGCCCGGGTTCTCCTGCGTCACCACGATCACGATCGCGTTCCTGTCGAACCAGCACCCGGTCCGGTACATGCCGATCGACTACGCCAAGCGGGCCGGCAAGTCGAAGTTCCACTTCACCAAGGACGCCTACCGCTACATCCTTCAGGTGCTGCGGATGGTGATGTACTTCAACCCGCTCAAGGTGCTGATGCCGCCCGCGCTGTGGCTGATCGTCATCGGGCTGCTCAAGGGCGTGTTCGACATGGTGGTGCACTTCGGCTACTTCGCCAACAACACCATCATGATCTTCGTGACCGGGTTGATCATCGCGTCGCTGGCGCTGCTCGCCGACCTGATCGTCCGATCGCGCGGCGACGTCTAGCGGCATGCGGATCGCGATCGTCGGGCCGGCGTTCCCGTACAAGGGCGGCGGCGCCCGGCACACGACCGAGCTGGCGCACCGGCTGGCGGCGGCCGGGCACGACGTCGTCATCGAGTCGTGGCGGGCCCAGTACCCGTCCTTCCTGTACCCGGGGCAGCAGACGATCTCCGAGCCGGAGGGGGAGCCGTTCCCCGGCACGCGGCGCCGCCTCGACTGGCGGCGCCCGGACGGCTGGTGGCGCACCGGCCGCGCGCTGCGCTCGTCCGACCTGGTCGTCCTGGTGGTGCTGAGCACCGTCCAGGTCCCGTCCTACCTGGGGATTCTCGCCGGCCTAGGACGCGACACCAAGAAGGTCCCGGGGGGTGTGGGGGGTCGTCCCCCCTCGAAAAGCAGGGTGGTGGCGCTGTGCCACAACGTGCTGCCGCACGAGCGCAAGGCCTATGACGAGCCGCTGATGAGGCGGCTGCTGCGGAGGGTGGACGGCGTCCTCGTCCACACCGAGGCGCAGGCGGACCTGGCGCGGACGCTCACCCGCCGCCCGGTGCGCGTCGCCGAGATGGCCGCGCATCTGCCGTCGGCCGGCACCGCGGCGCCCGGCGACGAGAAGGTGCGCCGGCGCCTGCTGTTCTTCGGGATCGTCCGCCCGTACAAGGGGCTGGACGTCCTCCTGCGCGCCCTGGCGGAAGGCCCCGGCGACGTCGGGCTCACCGTCGCGGGCGAGTTCTGGGGCGGCCTGGACGAGACCCGCGAGCTGATCGGGTCACTGGACCTGGCGTCGCGGGTGGAGCTGAGGCCCGGGTACGTCCCGGCCGCCGACATCCCCGGGCTGTTCGCCGCCGCCGACGCGCTCGTGATGCCCTACCGGTCGGCGACCTCGTCGCAGAACGTGTGGATGGCCTACGAGCACGGCCTGCCGGTGATCGCCACGGACGTGGGCGGGTTCGCCGAGCAGATCCGCGACGGCGTGGACGGCCTGATCTGCGCGCCGGACGACGCGGCGTCGCTCGCCGCCGCCGTCCGCCGCTTCTTTGAGCCGGGGGAGCCGGAGCGCCTGCGCTCCGGCGTCCGCCCGGTCGACCACGGCCCGGTCTGGGCCGCCTATCTGGACATCCTCACCGGCGACGCGCTCACAGGTGCGGTTCGAGCACCTTGAGCAGGGCCCGCTTGGGCTTGGCGCCGACGATCTGCTCCACGACCTCGCCGTTCTTGAGGAGCAGCAGGGTCGGCAGGCCCATCACGCCGTACTTGTTCGGCGTCTCCGGGTTCGCGTCGTAGTCGAGCTTCGCGATCTTGATCTTGCCGTCCTGCTCCTCGGCGATCTGCTCCAGCACCGGAGCGATCATGCGGCACGGCCCGCACCAGTCGGCCCAGAAGTCGACCAGCACCGGGGTGTCGCTGTTGAGGACCTCGTCCGCGAACGTCGCGTCGGTCACGGTGATCGGGGCCGTCACGGTCCCTCCTTCGTAGGCTGTGTACCCGTCACAAGCTCCTTGGACGGCGGTTCATTCCCGGCGGCGGGCGCCGTACGCCCGAGCAGGAGCGCCACCCCCGCGTTGATCAGATCGGCGGCGGTCAGCAGCACCCGGGACGCGATCGCGACCACGACCGGCGCGCCCGCCGGCAGCACCGGCGTGAGGACCACCGTCAGCGCCGCCTCCCGCGCCCCGATGCCGCCCGGCGCGATGAAGACCAGGAAGCCCGCGACGAACGCCAGCGCGTACGCCCCGGTCGCGACGAACGGCAGGCCCGTGCCATCGCCGCCCACGGCCATGCACAGCAGCCAGGTGTGGACGCCGAACAGCGCCCAGCCGAGGACCGTCCAGCCGATGGCCCGCAGGGTGACGCCGAGGCTCACCGGGTGCTCCAGCGGGGGCCGCCGGATGAGCGAGAGCATCACGCCGAGCGCCCACGTCACGACCCTCGGATGCAGCAGCGCCAGCAGGACCGGCGCCAGCGGGAACAGGTACCAGTACCGGTCGCGCGCCGCCTCGGACGTCAGCGGCAGGGTCACCGCGGCGACGGCCAGCCCGCAGGACGTGGACGTCGCGACCGCCAGCATCGTCGACCCGAAGCTGCGCTCCGGCGGCACCTTGTGCTCGCGCGTCATCTCGATCTGCGTGACCAGCGCCCACACCTTGCCCGGCACGTACTTGCCGAGCTGGGAGATGCCGGAGATCCGGAAGATCGCCCGGACCGGCAGCGGCGAGCCGAGCCCGCCGAGGAACTCCCGCCACCCGAGCATCCAGACGAAGAGCCCCGCCAGGCCCGCGGCGAGCGCGCCGGCGAGCGCGGCCCACGACATCTGCCGGAACGCGTCCACCGTCGCGTCCCACTGCGACGCCACGCTGTAGCCGCAGAACGCCAGCGCGAGCAGTACCAGGAACACGCGCAGTGCCCGGACGGCGACGACCTTCATCTTCACGCGCCCAGCGTAGGCGAACGTGGCGTCGCAGCCGTCCGGGCGGCCTAGAGTTGGGGTGCGATGAAGATTTCGGATGTGGTCGCCTTCATGGGGCACCAGGTGCACGTGTGCCGGTACCGCGAGGCGGGGACGCTGCTCGGTTGGATGGGAAGCGACCTGCGCGGCAAGCGGGTCCTCGACGTCGCCGGCGGCGACGGCTACTGGGCCGGCCGGGCGCGCAGGCGCGGGGCCGAGGCGGTGTCGATCGACCTCGCCCGCGGGAAGATGGTCTACGGCCGGACGCTCGCGCACGCGCCCGCGCTGATCGAGTGCGACGCGCTCCGGCTCCCGTTCGCGGACGGCGCGTTCGACGCGATCCTGTCGGTCTGCGCGATCGAGCACTTCGACGACGGCGGGAAGTCGCTGGACGAGATGGCGCGAGTGCTGAAGCCCGGCGGTGAGATCTTCATGTCCGCCGACGTGCTGAGCCGCGCCGACACGTGGCCGAAGCTGCGGGACGCGCACAAGGCCAAGTACCACGTCCAGCACACGTACACGCATGACAGCCTGCGCAAGCTGATGGACGAGCGGGGCCTCGACCTCGTCCAGCACAGCTACCAGTTCCGGACCGCAGCGACCGAGCGCCTGTACCTGTCGCTGTCCACCTACGGCGGCAAGGTCGGCTTCAACGCGGCGGCGCCGCTGACGCCGCTCGTCGCGCTGGCCGACCGCAAGGCGCCGAACGAGCGGGGCAGCATCGTTCTCGTGCGCGCGCGTAAGAGGTAGGTAGGTGGGGAGGGCCCTCACCGTGAATCGCGTGGAACCGGATCCGGCGGGCGTGCGCCCGGCGGGCGTAGGCTCGAAGAGTAAAAAGTGATCTACGCCACCGCGCTGGATGGGGGAGTGGACCGTGGCGCCTCGGATTCTGCTTGACGCCACCGCCGTGCCGGCCGACCGCGGCGGGCTCGGACGGTACGTCGATGGGTTGCTGTGCGCCCTGCACGCGCAGGGCGCCGATCTCGCCGTCGCGTGCCAGCGCGCGGACGCGAAACGGTACGAGGGTCTCGTCCCGGGCGCCCAGGTGGTGGCCGGCCCGGCGACGCTGTCGCACCGCGCCACCCGTCTCGCCTGGGAGCAGTCGGGCCTGCCGCACGTGGCCGAACGCGTCGGCGCGGACGTCATCCACCTGCCCACCTACACGATGCCCGTGGGCGTGGGCCTGCCCACCGTGGTCACGATCCACGACGTGACGCTGTTCGCCGAGCCGGAGCTGCACGACCCGGTGCGCACGTCCTACATCAAGTCGGCGACGCGGTCCGCCGCCCGCCGCGCGACCCGGCTGATCGCGCCGTCCCGCGCGACCCGCGACGAGCTGGTCCGCATCCTCGGCGCCGACCCGTCCCACATCGACGTGGCCTACCACGGCGTCGACCACGAGGTGTTCCACCGGCCGTCCGAGGCGGAGATCAAGCACGTCTCCGACCGCCTCGGCCTGCACGGCCGTCCCTACGTGGCGTATCTGGGGGCGCTGGAGCCGCGCAAGAACGTCCCGAGCCTGATCCGCGGCTGGGTGCAGGCCTGTGCCGACCGCCCGGAAGCCCCGGCGCTCGTCCTCGCGGGCGGGGGCGGCTGGGACGACGAGGTCGACGCCGCCCTCGCCACCGTCCCCTTGGAGCTGCGCGTCCTGCGCCCCGGCTACCTGCCCTGGTCGGCGCTGCCCGGCTTCTTCGGCGGCGCCCTGGTCGTCGCCCTCCCGAGCCGCGGCGAGGGCTTCGGGCTGCCGGTCCTGGAGGCGATGTCCTGCGGCGCGCCCGTCCTCACCACCCACCGCGGCCCCCTCCCGGAGGTCGGCGGCGACGCGGTCGAATACACCGAGCCCGACCCGGCCGGCATCGCCGACGCCCTCACCGCCCTGATGGACGATCCGCCCCGCCGCGCCGAACTGGCCGAGGCGGCCCACGCCCGCTCGCAGAAGTTCTCCTGGCAGGCCTCCGCCGAGGCGCACCTGGCCTCCTACCAGCGCGCAGTGGACCAGTACGCCGCGCCTCGCAGCCACTAGGCTCGCTCCCACCGGGCCGTGGTGGAGAAAGGAACCGAGTGGAAGCGATCCTTCTGGTCGGCGGCCAGGGCACCCGCCTGCGCCCCCTGACCATCTCCACCCCAAAGCCGCTCCTGCCGACGGCCGGGGTGCCGCTGCTGGAGCACCAGTTGACGCGCGCGCGCAACGCGGGTGTCACCCGCATCGTGTTCGCGACGTCCTACCGCGCCGAGATGTTCGCCGAAGCGTTCGGTGACGGCGCGCGCCTCGGCATGGAGATCGTCTACGCGACCGAGAACGAGCCCCTCGGCACGGCGGGCGCCATCCGCAACGCTTCAGCCGCCTTGACCTGCGATGATGACAGCCCCGTTCTCGTCCTCAACGGCGACATCCTTTCGGGGCACGACATCTCCGCTCAGATCACGGCGCATGAGAAGGGCAACGCCGCGGTCACCCTGCACTTGACCCTGGTGGACGACGCCCGCCGGTACGGCTCGGTGCCGACATCGCCGGACGGTCGAGTGCTCGACTTCGTGGAGAAGTCGCCGAACCCCCCGACCAACCAGGTCAACGCCGGCTGCTACATCTTCCGCCGCTCGGTGATCGACCGCATCCCGGCGGGACGGGTCGTGTCGGCCGAGTACGAGACCTTCCCCGAACTGCTCGCTTCCGGCGAGGCGATCTGCGGCTACGTCGAAGCCGCGTACTGGCTGGACGTGGGCACGCCCGCGGCGTTCGTCCGGGGCGTCACCGATCTCGTCCTCGGCACCATGCCCTCCCCGGTCGTGACGGCGAACGAGCACGGCGTCCTGTTGATCGAGGACGCCGCGGTCGCGCCCAGCGCCCTGGTCGGCGGCGGCACCGCCGTCGGCGCGGGGGCGAGGATCGGCCCGGACACCCGCGTGGAGTCCAGCGTCCTGTTCGACGGCGCCGTCATCGAGCAGGACGCCCACGTGCTCCGCTCCGTGATCGGCCATGGCGCCCGCGTCTGCTCCGGCGCCGTCCTGGAGGACTGCGTCATCGGTGACGGCGCCACCGTGGGGCCCGGCAACGAACTGCTCAACGGCGCCCGGGTCTGGCCGAATGTGGCACTTCCCGCGTCCGCGGTCCGCTTCTCTCCCGAGTAGCCTCATTTCGAGGATGACTTTCCGGCCGCACGCACTGGATCGGCAAAAATCCCTCGATGGCGAGTCTCGGCGGGTGCCCCGTGACGGAAGATCTGATCATCAATCTCGTGGCCTCGGGGCTGGCCTTCTCGCTGGGGGTAAGCGTGCGATCAGTGCGGCAGCGCATCACGAGCGCCAGGGAGTCGGCGGGTGCCCGCCGGATCAAGGAGCAGCGGCACCCGAGGTTCACCCACTCCTGGCTGCTGGAGTACTACCTGCGACGGGACGGCTTGGACGATCTGTACATGCTGGTGGACGGCAACCGGCGCCGGATCGTCCCGTTTCTCACAAAACCGTCGTGGACCGACTACGACTTCGACGAGAACACGCTGATCGATCAGGAAACGCCGCACCGCCGCTCGGATGTGGTCGTGGACGAGAAGATCCTGCGCAGGCGCCGTGCCTATCTAGCCGTCGACGATGAGAACGGGGAGCCCTGGAACGACCTTCTATCGGTGGTCCAGGAGATTCGGGAAACCGATGACGGCCCGCGCATCAAGCTGGCCCTGGCGGAGTACTTCCAGTTCTTGACGGCGTGCGGCGCCCTGGAGGACGAGACCTACGCGGCCGTCCGCAACCCGCGAACGCCGACCCCCATCCGGGAGGCGGTGCTCGCGAGCGTGGGCGACGCGGCCCAGGCCCGCCGCGGAGCGCACGGGTTCGGGATGCAATGCGCGTTCGTCTTCCCGGAGGAAGGGCGGCTTCGCGTCCTGATCCAACGGCGTTCTCATTCGGTGTCCATTTACGGCGGAGCGCTGGCCGTCGTGCCCGTCTTCGGCTGCCAGTCGATGGACCTGTCCGATCGGACCAGGGTCTCGGTCTTCCACAATTTTCTTCGCGAGGTCTATGAGGAACTGTACGGCGGTGAGGAGGTCGAAAAGCGCGGCAGTCGGGTGGATCCGACGTGGTTCTACCAGGAGCCGCCGATCGCCCGGATCATCGCCGCGGCCGAGAACGGGGGGATGGACTTCCGGATCCTTGGTTTCGGGTTCGACGCTTTGAACGGCGAAGTCGACATCTGCGGCCTCGCTCACATCAAGGACCCGGAGTTCGCACGTCGCGAACTGCCGACCCTCAAAGCCAACTGGGAGATACAAGACATCAGCGCCTGGGACCTCTTCGGGGCGGAGTTGACCGACGCTCTGTTCGCCGGCGAGTTCTCACCCGGGAGCGTCTACACACTCGGAGAGGCCAGGCGCCACCTGGCGACATCTGAGGGATTGGTGTGACCGCTTATCGACCGTGCGTGCTCTGCGCGGGAAGGACGCGTGAAACCGAGTTCACCCTGCCCATGGGCACGGTGGTGCGGTGTCACGGCTGCTCGCTCGTCTCCATGGTGGGGCGCACCGGCGAGCTCGTGCGCTGTTCCTACGACGAGCGCTACTACCGGCGCGCGGACGCCCCGGGGCCCGGCTACAGCGATTACTTCGGCGCGCAGGAGGCGGTCCGCCGGGAGATCTCGTGCGCGCTGGCGGACACGGTGCTCTCCCTCGCGCCTGCCGCGCAGCACGTCCTCGACCTGGGATGCGGCGGCGGCTTCCTGGTCGACGCGATGGTCGAACGCGGCGTCGGAGCGACCGGCCTGGACGGTTCGGAGCATGCGATCGAGCAGGCGCGGGCGCACGGCGGCGGAGGACGGTACCTGCGGGCCGGCATAGGGGCCGCCGACCTCCCGGCTGCCGCGCCCTTCGACGTGGTCACGCTGATCGATGTGATCGAGCACTTACCCGACCCGGTGGAGGCCCTGCGCTGGGCGGCCGGTCTCACGGCGCCCGAAGGCAAGATCGTGCTCCTGACCCCTCGCTACGGCGGCCGGCTGCTCTCCGAGCAAGGGGCCGCCTACGTCCATTTCAACAGCGACCACATGTACTACTTCACCGAGAGCACACTGCGCGCGATCATCACGCGAGCGATAGGCCCCGCCCTCACGAGGATCGAAGACGTGCTGACTCTCGTCCGCAAGCAGAACGTCGCAATTCCCGACTCCATGGCGCGCAAGTACGGCGTCGACCGGGAGAGCATGCTCGCCACCGTGACCCTTTGATCGACGCGCGAGTCGCTTCATCACGTGTGCGGGGCGGGGACGTAGGCGGGGGTGAGGGTGGTGTCGAGGTGGTGGACGAGGAGTTCGGTGGTCTCCTGGAGGTCGATGAGGGGGCGGCGGAGGTAGCGGCGCGGGGTGGACCACCAGCAGAAGGTGCGGCGGTGGACCCAGACGTTGAGGGTGGGGAGGACGAGGACGGAAAGGCCGTCCTCGGTGGTGCTGCGTTGGCCCTTGAAGCCGCGGCGGGTGAGGTTGAGCAGCAGGTGGTGTGCGGCGGTCCCCGGGTGGACGCGGTGGTGCATGCCGGGCCAGTCGCGCGGGAGCGGTAAGGCGAACCAGACGGTCTTGCCGGGGACGGACGCCGTGTCGACCCGGGAGCGGGTCGGAGTGCTGCCCCAGTCGGCGGTGACTTGGCGGACGAGTTCGAGGCCCTTGCCGTACTCGTCCAGCAGTCCGGCCCCGGAGGTGTGCGGCGTGGTCGATCGCGCCCCGTCGAAGACGGAGACGACGAGCTGCGGGGATGGGACGGTCCGCGCCCAGATCCAGAGTTCTGGTGCAGTGAGTAGCCGGGCGCATCCGGCGTGACGGAGTGCGTTGGTCGCGGTTTCGGACACGGCGAGCTTTCCGTCCTCGATCACGTCCGGGTCGAGCCGCAGTTCGAGCATTGTCTGACGGACGAGGCGACGTGCCATCGCCGGCCCCCTCTCGTCCCCGGGCAGCCGCCACGCGCACAACCCCCCGGTCACCAATCCCCACGCCCCCTTGACCTCCATTGAGGCCCTCCCTCCGCTATGACGATCGCCGCAAGTGATACGGAAAGCGACAAATCAATCACTCATCGTGGTGTGTCTGGGGTCACATGATGCGAGTTTGCAATGAGGTCCGCAACAGTTTTAAGGAAGAAACTAAAGATCATTTCGAGTAGCTTCCTCTGAACAACTTGAGGCGCGACTACGCGGCGGGCATGCTCGGTCACATGACGACCAGGCCACCCAGTGTTCGTGAGCGCCGCCTCGCCAGTGAGTTGCGAAGGCTCAGAGAGTCCACGACGACGCTGAACCTGGAAGAGGCCGCTGAACGGCTCGGTTGGAGCAAGACCAAGCTGTCCAGGATTGAGAACGCGATCCGCAGGGTCACCGTGACCGAGGTTCAGCAGATGTTGACCCTCTATGGCGTGAGTGGGCCCCGATTGGACGGACTCGCCCGCTTCGCTCGCACCGCCAGGCAACGCGGCTGGTGGGACGTCTACGAGAACAGCCTGCCTGCGGACTATGCCACCTACATGGGGCTGGAGGCTGAGGCCGAGTGGCTCAACTCCTACACGATGGGTCTCGTGCACGGCCTGATGCAGACCGAGGACTACACCCACCACGTGGCCAAGTCGATCTTGATGCGCTTTTCTCCGGCCTCAGAAGTCGAGCGTCGCGTGGCGGCCCGCATGGCGCGACAGAAGGCGTGGCTGGAGCGGGAAGATCCTATGCGCCTCTGGACGATCTTGGACGAGACCGCACTCAGGCGGGTCATCGGTGGTTCGGAGGTGATGTGCGCTCAGTACAGACGGATCATCGAGTTGACCGAGCAGCCGAACGTGATGTTCCAGATCATGCCCTTGGCCGCCGGTGGGCATCCCGGAGTCGTGGGCAGCTTCGCCGTTCTGGGCTTCCCCCAACGGTTCACGCCGAACGTGGTGTACGTCGAGAACATGACGAGCGCTCTCTACATCGAGGACGAGAAGGAAGTGCACACGTACTCGCTGGCGTTCGAGCAGATAGCAGCCATGGCGCTGAGCCCCGAGGAGTCGGTGGCTATGCTCGAACAGCTAACGCGACAATGAGCACATGGAGGGGCAAATGTCCAGTCCCCGTCTTCCCCGGACTGTCTTTCGTAAGAGCAGCCACAGCGAGGGTGCGAACGGTTGCGTCGAGACCTGCGTCCGCGACGCGCACCACTTGGTTCGGGACTCGAAGGACCCCGAAGGCGGCGTCCTAACCTTGGATCCGAGTGCCTGGGCGGCGATGGTGGCGCAGATCAAGCGGGGTGCGTGCGACCTCTGAGTCGATCTGAGCGCGCGGCCTACACCGGGGCTGGTTCGGCGTGGGGACCTTCTACCGGTGTATCCCTGTACTGGGAGTCAGGGCGTGGACAGTGGCGTTGGTGGCGGTCACGAAGTGGAGGAGCGCCTGGGCCGACTTCAGAGCGTCCTCGGCGGCCTGTTCCATTGTTTTCGCGTAGTGAATCTCGCCGGTGAGGTCGAATGCGCGCTGCGCCAGCATCAGGATGCGCGGGTCGGTGTAGTACAACCGCACTCCGACGAGGGCCATATGGGCGGACGAGCGGACGCGGAAGGACGCCGAGTGCGCGTCGCGTGCGGCCTGAGTGTCTGGTGATTCGAGGCGCAGGCGGATGTAGGCGAGTTCGACGCGGCGGTAGTAGGGGAGTGCGTTGGCCAGGGCGTCACGGGCCGCCGCTTGTTCCTCTCGGTCCCTTCTCTCGCTGGCTCTTGTTTTGAAATAGGTGAACACGCAGGGGGGAATCGAGATGCTCATCGCGAGGCCGAGCAGAGTTAATAGGGCCTGCGTGGCGCTCATGGGGTCAGTTTGCCAGACGGTGGCAGACTGGGCGCGGCAGCGCGGTCGAGCGAGGGGTGGGTGGGTGGTCGGTGGCTCCGGTGCCGTCCGGTTCGCGTGCGGCCGGGGAGAGGACCGCTGGGCATCTCCCCGGCCGGGTCCGGGAGTGGCGGCCGCCGTGGGTGCTCGATCTCGCGGAGGTGCTGTCGCCGCATCGGCGCGGGTCTCGCGATCCGGCGTTCCGGGTGGAGCGGGACGGGTCGTTCTGGCGGGCGTCCTACACGCCTGACGGGCCGGGGACGCTGCGGCTCCGGTGGGTCGGTGACGTCGTCGAGGCGACGGGGTGGGGGCCCGGGACCGAGTGGCTGCTCGACGGGGTGCCCGAGTTGCTCGGGGCCGATGACGAGCCCGACGGGTTCGTCGCGCGGCATGACGTCGTGCGGGACCAGGTGCTGAGGCGGCCCGGTCTACGGATCGGACGGACGCGGCGGGTGTTCGAGGCGCTCGTCCCGGCCGTGATGGAGCAGAAGGTGCTCGGGCAGGAGGCGTGGCGGGCCTGGGGGTACCTGCTGCGGAAGTTCGGGGAGCCGGCGCCGGGGGCGCCGCACCTGCGGGTTCCGCCGCCGCCCGAGGTGTGGGTCCGGATTCCCTCGTGGGAGTGGCACCGGTCCGGGCTGGAGGCCGTCCGGGCCCGGACGATCATCGGGGCGGCGCGGGTGGCGCGGCGGCTGGAGGAGGAGCCGAGCGAGCGGCGGCTGCGGTCGCTGCCCGGCATCGGGGTCTGGACGGCCGCCGAGATCCGGCAGCGGGCGGCCGGAGATCCCGACGCCGTCTCCGTCGGCGACTACCACCTGCCCGGCCTGGTGGGCTGGGCGCTGGCGGGCCGCAAGGTCGACGACGCCGGGATGCTCGAACTGCTGGAGCCCTACGCCGGTCATCGGTACCGGGTCACCCGGCTGCTGGAATCGTCCGGGAAGCACCCGCCGAGGCGGGGCCCCCGTTTGGCCGTCCGGGACTATCGGTCCTTCTGACCGGGTCCACGTCCGTGCGGCGGCGGAGCCAGAAGTTGTTCGGGGTCCAGTCGAGGCCGTCCCTGCTGTCGGCGCCGAACAGGGGGCCGAGGACGGCGAGGGCGATGATGATGCCGAGCACGTACAGCATGGCTACTTCTTCCTGGGATCGCGGTGGAGGCGTTCCCGCGCGGGGCGATCGGTGGAGCCGGGGTCTCCGTCCCTTCCCGTCGCACCTACAGTTTGACTCCGTCCAACATTCAGGTCCAGCGACGGTTTCTGTAGGGATTGTGTAAGAATCGCTTCACTATGCTGGATCTCGGGCGGTTGCGGGTGCTCCGCGAGCTCAAGATGCGCGGGACGCTCGGGGCCGTCGCCGACGCGCTCGGCTACACCCCGTCGGCCGTGTCGCAGCAGCTCGCGCAGTTACAGCGGGACGTCGGCGTCCCGGTGGTCGAGCGGGCCGGGCGGCGGCTGCGGCTGACGGAGGCGGGCGAGGTGCTCGCCGAGCACGCCGAGGTGCTGCTCGCGCGGGCCAAGCGCGCGGAGGAGGACGCGCTCGCGGCGAGCGGGCGGGTGGCGGGCGTGGTGCGGCTCGTCGGGTTCCAGACCGCGCTGCTGCACGTCCTCGCGCCCGCCCTGCCCCGGCTGGCCGGGAAGTACCCCGACCTCGTGGTGGACGTCCTGGACGAGGAGTTCCACCGGGTCCTCCAGGCGCTGGTGCTCCAGGAGATCGACGTGGTCCTGACCGACGAGTACTCGCACCTCCCGCGCCCGCGCAGGCCGGAGCTGCGGTCCGAGGTGCTGATCACCGAGATGATGCGGGTCGCGCTGCCCGAGGACCATCCGCTCGCGCGGGACGCCGGGGCGGTCCGGATGGCCGACCTCGCCGGGAGCCCGTGGGTGACCGGGCATGTCGGCACCAACCACGCCGACCTGCTCGAACGGACGTGCGTCGAGCTGGGCGGCTTCCGGCCCGAGGTGCGCTACCGGTCCAACGACCTGCTGATCATCTTCGCGATGGTCGCCCAGGGCGGCGCCGTGTGCCTGGTGCCCGACCTCGTGCTCGCCGAGCGGGAGGAGGGCATCGTCGTCCGGGACATCGCCGACGCCCCGGTCGACCGTCGCATGGTGCTGTGGACGCGTGTCGGCGCGGAGGTGCGGCCGTCGGTCGAGGCCGTCCTCCGGGAGCTGCGCCACTCCGCGGATCTGCTGGTCGAGCGGCGGCCCAGCTGCGTCCGCGGCGCTCCCTGATCAGGTCGTCCAGGACGACAGGGCCGCGTCGATCTCCGGGCGGGTGGGGACGCGGAGCGAGCCTCCGGCAGGCTCGCGGACGTCAGCGTGCCGTCGGGTGCACGGAACCCCGCCTCCTGGAGGGTGTCGCGGCCGAGCGCGTCCCACGCTGAAGCGGGACGCCACGTCGCTCAGCGCGGCGCGATCTCCGGCTGCGCGGCGACCGTGATCCGCACCTGCCCGGAACAGGATGCGGGCCCCGGATCAGCCCGGACGCCCAAGCCCCGCCCGCGGCGCCCGACAGCCGCAGCGCCGCGGTCGCCCAGACGGCCGGACGCCGCCAGAACGGGCCCGCCTCGTCGTCCACCCGTCAGTCATACAGGACGGGAAACCGGCGTCAGAGACAGCCTTCCGAAATGGCCGATGCCGTCCGTGCGGCGAGCGGCCTCCAGACGTTCCGCGGGCACCTCGCCATAGAGCGTCGTGCGCTGCCTGGCCGGCCGACCCGCACGCCCTGCGATCGCCTCCAGCTCGCTGATGGGCTTGAAGGAACCGTTCTCCGACCCGGCCATGCGGCTGATGGTCTCTTCCATCAGCGTCCCGCCCAGGTCGTTCACGCCTCCTTGCAGGACGCGCGTACACAGCTCGTCTCCCAACTTCACCCAGGACGTCTGGATGTTGGAGATCGCGCCGTGCAACAGGATGCGCGCCAGGGCATGGACGGCGATGTTCTCCCGCACGGTCGGCCCGGGACGTGCCAGCCCGGCGAGGTAGATGGGCGAGTTGTGGTGGACGAACGGCAGCAGCACGAACTCGCTGAACCCGCCCGTCCGCTCCTGGATGGAGCGCAGCAGCTTGATGTGCGCGACCCAGTGCGCGGGCGTGTCCACATGCCCGTACATCATCGTGGACGTCGTCGGGATCCCGATCTCGTGCGCGGTGGTGACGACCTCCACCCACTGGTCGGCGGGCAGCTTGCCCTTGGTCAGCACCCACCGGACGTCGTCGTCCAGGATCTCGGCGGCCGTCCCGGGCAGCGAGTCGACGCCGGCCTCCTTGGCCGCCACCAGCCACTCCCGGATCGACAGATCGGTCCGGGACGCGCCGTTCACGACCTCCATCGGGCTGTAGGAGTGCAGGTGGATGTCGGGGGCCCGCTTCTTCACCTCGCGGGCCAGGTCGAAGTAGGCCGTGCCGGGCAGATCGGGATGGATGCCGCCCTGCATGCAGATCTCGGTGGCGCCCGCCTCCCACGCCTCGTCCACCCGGTCCCCGACCTGCTCCAGGGACAGCGTGTAGGCGTCGGCGTCCGTGCGGCGCTGCGCGAACGCGCAGAACCGGCAGCCGGTGTAGCAGACGTTCGTGAAGTTGATGTTCCGGGTGACGACGTAGGTGACGTCGTCGCCGACCGTGTCCCGGCGCAGGCCGTCGGCCAGCGAGGCGAGCGCGTCCAGTTCGGGGCCGTCGGCGTGCAGCAGGGCCAGCGCCTCGTCGTCCGACAGCCCGCCCGGGTCCCGCTCGGCGCGCGCGAGAGCGGCCTTGACGTCGGCGTCGAAGCGCGACGGGGCGGTCATGCGGTCGCGCAGCGCGTCCCAGTCGCCGTAGACCTCGTCGAAGTCGTCCCGGCGGTCGCTCGTCCGCCCGGTCGTGTCGATCTCGGTGTGCAGATCGGTCCGCCCGGACGCCTCGAAACCGCCGTCCGGCTCCTGCCAGGCACGGCCCTCCAGGACGGCGTCCTCCCGCGCCAGCCCGGTCGCGGGATCGGCCAGGGCGGCGACGTGCCCGGTCAGCCGCGGGTCCAGCCAGGGCTCACCGCGCCGCACGTACTCGGGGTAGATCGTCAGCCGCTCGCGCAGCGCGAACCCCGCCTCGGCCGTCCGCTCCGCCAGCTCGTCGATCTGCGGCCAGGGACGTTCCGGGTTCACGTGGTCCGGCGTCAGCGGCGACACCCCGCCCCAGTCGTCGATCCCCGCCCGCAGCATCAGCGCGTACTGGTCGGCGACCAGGTTCGGCGGCGCCTGCACCCGCGCCTTCGGGCCGAGGACGAGCCGCGTCACCGCGATCGTGGCGGCCAGCTCGTCCAGCTCGGCGTCCGGCACGCCGCGCATCTTGGTGTCCGGCTTCGCGCGGAAGTTCTGCACGATCACCTCCTGGATCGCGCCGTACTCCCGCATCGTCCGCCGGATCTCGAAGATCGCGTCCGCGCGCTCCTCGACCGTCTCGCCGATGCCGATGAGGATGCCGGTCGTGAACGGCACGTTCGTGCGCCCCGCGTCCTCCAGGACCCGCAGCCGGACGGCCGGGTCCTTGTCCGGCGACCCGAAGTGCGGGCCGCCGCGCTCGCTGAACAGCCGCGTCGCCGTCGTCTCCAGCATCATGCCCATGGACGGTGCGACCGGCTTGAGCCGCTGGAAGTCGCGCCAGGTCAGCACGCCCGGGTTCAGGTGGGGGAGCAGCCCGGTCTCCTCCAGCACCCGGATCGCCATGGCGCGCACGTAGGAGAGCGTGTCGTCGTAGCCGTGCGCGTCCAGCCACTCGCGGGCCTGCTTCCACCGGTCCTCGGGCCGGTCCCCGAGCGTGAACAGCGCCTCCTTGCAGCCCATCTCCGCGCCCCGCCGCGCGATCTCCAGCACCTCGTCCGGGCTGAGGTAGGGCGAGTCCAGCTTGTGGGGGACGGTCGCGAACGTGCAGTATCCGCAGCGGTCCCGGCACAGCCGGGTCAGCGGGATGAACACCTTGCGGCTGTAGGTGATGACGCCGCGGCGGCCCGCGGCGTCCAGGCCGGCGTCCCGGGTGCGGGCCGCGTAGGCGAGCAGCTCGTCGAGCTGCCCCCCGCGCGCCCGCAGCAGTGTGGTGGCCTCGGATCGGTCCAGTGTCTTGCCGTCACGCGCGCGGGCCAGGGCCCGGCGAAGAGCGGAGCTCGTGGCGTCCATGCGGGCACTCTATGCCAATCGTCATAATTCGCACCCCGCCGGGTCCCACAAAAAGGACAGCCAAGGATCTTCAGGAACTATTCCCCGTCAGCGGACCTGGATGAACGTGTCCGGGCTCCGGGGCGGACGCTCGCGCGGCGGCGCGGCCGGGTGGCCGACGCCGACGGCGCCCATCGGGTCCCACTCGTCCGGCAGGTCGAGGACATCACGGACGACGTCACGGCAGAACATCGTGCTCGACACCCAGCACGAGCCGAGGCCTTCCACCGCCAGCTGGACCAGCAGGTTCTCCACGCCCGCGCCCGTCGCGACCACGAACATCTCCCGCTCGGCGCGGGACCGCCGCTCGTCCGGGTAGTCGTGCGACCCGTCCATGACCAGGCACGGGACGACCAGGTACGGCGCCCGGCGCAGCACCTCGCCGCGCCGCAGCCGCTTGGTGATCGACTCCTCGGAGAAGCCGTCCCGCCGCAGGTCGGCCTCCCAGGCGTCGCGCATCGCGTCCAGCAGCCGGGTCCGCGACTGCGCCGACTCCAGCAGGACGAACCGCCACGGCGTCGTGTGGTGCGGCGCGGGTGCGGTGATGGCGGCGGCCACCGCGCGGCGCACCGCCGCCGGGTCGACCGGGTCGGCGGTGAACTCCCGGATCGTCCGCCGGGCGTAGAGCACCTCCGACGGCCCGAACCGGAACATGTCCTCCTCGGGCGGGCGCACCAGCACCCGCGCCCCAGGCCCGTCCTCGCGCGTGACCAGCTCGGACAGCCCGCGCACCACCGCGATCGGCACCCCGTCGAGCTTGCCCTTCACCAGCTCGCCGGCCGCCGCGATCTCGTCGGCGACCGCCGTGATCGTCGCTTCCAGCCGGTTGCCGTAGGCGTCGTCGCGCCCGCGCAGGTCGCTGAGCGGCGCCAGGCCGGCGACGCCGATCGCCGCGTCCGTCAGCCCGTTGCGCCACGGCCGCCCGAGCGTGTCGGAGACGATCACGGCGACCTCGGCCCCGGTCCGCTCCCGCACGCCCGCGCGGATGCGCCGGGCGGAGGCGTCCGGGTCCTCGGGCAGCAGCAGCACCGTGCCGGGCCGGGTGTTGGACGCGTCCACACCCGCCGCGGCCAGGACGAGCCCCTGCCGCGTCTCCACGATCCGGGTCTCGCCGCGCGCGTGCGCCCGCCGGGCCACCACCCGCACGGTCTCGGCCTCGATGGCCTTCTCCCGGTCGTCGGCGACCAGGACCCGCCCCTCCGCCTTGCTGACGATCTTGGACGTGACGACCAGCACGTCGCCGTCCTCGACGGTCCCCGCCGGGATCAGCGCGGCGATGTCGTCGCCCTCGGCGACCTCCGGCATCCCCGGGACACCGAACACCCGCAGGTTCACAGCGCGTCCTCCGCCCGCTTCAGCTCCAGCGCCAGATCCAGCGCCGCCCGCGCGATCGCCGCGGTCTCCTCGGCGTCGCTCATCAGCAGCGGGCGGGACCGCACCTCGATCCCCTCCACCCGCACGTCCGCGTCGGCGTCGTCGACCAGCCACCCGTCCAGCAGCCCGAGACCGTAGTGCTCGGCGACCGCGCGCGCCGACGTCTCCACCCCGATCGCGGTCAGGCACGCGTCCGCCATCCCCCGCACCGGCGCCCCGCCGATGATCGGGGAGACGCCCACCACGGTCTTCGCCGCGACCGCCTCCCGGATGCCGGGCACCGCCAGGATCGTCCCGATGCTCACCACCGGGTTGGACGGCGGGAACAGCACCACGTCCGCCTCCTCGACGGCCGCGACCACCCCCGGCGCGGGCTCGGCGCCCTCCGCCCCGACCGCCGCGATCGACAGGGCCGGGACGGACGCCCGCAGCCGCACCCACCACTCCTGGAAGTGGACGGCCCGCCGTCCCTTCTCGTCCTCGATCACCACGTGCGTCTCGACCTGGTCGTCGGACATCGGGATCAACCGCACGCCGGGCTTCCACCGATCGCACAGCGCCTCGGTGACCGCCGACAGCTTGTAGCCGGCCGCCAGCATCTGCGTCCGGACGATGTGCGTCGCGAAGTCGCGGTCGCCCAGCCCGAACCAGGCGGGCCCGACCCCGTACGCGGCGAGCTCCTCCTTGAGGGTGAACGTCTCGTCCGCCCGCCCCCACCCCTGCTCCTCGTTGATGCCACCGCCGAGCGTGTACATCACGGTGTCGAGGTCGGGACACACCCGCAGACCGAACAGCGAGATGTCGTCCCCGGTATTCCCGATGACAGTGACCTCGGCCTCCGGAGCCGCCCCCCGCAACCCTCGAAGGAACCGAGCCCCGCCAATCCCCCCGGCCAACACCACGATCTTCATGAACAGAACCCTACTGACTCACGGAGGCGCGTCTCCCGAGCAGCACAGGGGTCGCCGCTCCGGGCGACACTGTGCAAAGCTTTGCCGTGTAATCGGATTGCCTCGGTCTGGAGATTTCACCGTGAACAAGGATGCCGTCCAGCGCCTGCGCGAACCGGCCGCCTGGGTCCTGCTCGCCGCGGCAGGTGTGCAGTTGCTCGCGGGGATCATCTCGCTGCTGGGCGGCGGGGGCAGCTTCACCCTGCGCGCGCTCGGCCAGACCAACGACGGCGTGTTCCTCCAGGTGGGGATGGTCGGCCTTGTCGCGCTGGCGATCGCGCTGACGACGTGGGGGCCGACCCCGACGCCGCAGGCCCGGACGATCACCATGGGGGCGCTCGGCGTTCTCGGCGGGACCGCGCTGTTCGGGATCATCTCGTGGCTGGGCGGGATGCTCGCCGACTCCGACTACGCGGGGGCGGTCACCAAGCTGACCTCGTTCCTCCTCGGCGCCGCCGATCTCGCCGTCGTCGGCATCGCGGGATGGTTCGCCTTCACCGTGTTCCAGGGGTTGCAACCGCCGCGTCCGCAGCCGCAGATGCAGCCGGGCTACCCCGACTTCGGCTACCAGCAGGGGCAGCCGGGCCAGCCGGGGCAGCAGTACGGGCAGGCCCAGCAGTACGGCCAGCAGCAGTACCAGCAGTACGGCCAGTACGGGCAGCAGCAGCCGGGCGGCGAGGGGCAGCAGGCCGCGCAGCCCGGGTACGACCAGCAGCAGTACGGGCAGCAGCAGTACGGCCAGCAGGACTACCAGCAGTACGGTGCCCAGGGCGGCTACCAGGCGGGCCAGCAGGGGTACGAGCAGCAGGGGTACGAGCAGCAGGGCTACGGCCAGCAGGGGTACGGGCAGCCGGAGTACGGCCAGCAGGGCCAGCCGCAGGAGGGGCAGCAGCCGGGCGAGCAGGAGGACATGGGCGAGTGGACCCGTGCCTACGGCGGCTCGGGCCAGGAGCAGGACCCGCAGGGGACGCAGCCCGCTCCGCCGCAGGGCGGCGAGCAGGAGGGCGGCGACTGGTACCGGGACAACCGGCCCCCGCCGCCGCAGTGAGCCCGGCACCGCCGCGGTGAGTCCCGCACCGTTACCTCCCGATTAACTGATCTTCATCGGAAGGTCAGCTCGCCCATCCCGGCATAAGCCGTTTTGTCGCCCGGGAATGCCTTCCGGCTTGACGGGGCGCCCGCTACACGCGTGTAATTTCGTCGGTGTAGTTTCAATGCCTTCCCGGGGGAAGGAACCGGAGGGAAGGCATTGACCAGGGGGTTCCACGGGCAGGGAGGTGCGCTGTGAGCGAGGTGGTCATCCCGCTGGCGCACGGCACAGACGGCGAAGAGTTGGGCTGGCAGGAGCGCGCCCTGTGCGCGCAGACGGACCCGGAGGCGTTTTTTCCGGAGAAGGGCGGCTCCACTCGCGAGGCCAAGAAGGTGTGCCGGGCATGCGAGGTGCGTACGGAGTGCCTTGAGTACGCGCTGCAGCACGACGAGCGGTTCGGCATCTGGGGAGGGCTTTCCGAGCGGGAACGCCGCAAGCTGAAGCGCCAGGCGGTCTGACCCGGCGGGCCGCGCCCCGGGATCTTGGGGATCCGGAGCGTGCCCCGCGCGGCCACGCGTACAGTAAGCAGCCGTGCCGGCCTCGGGCCGGCACGGCCGCTGTCATTCTCGTCCCCTGGAACCCGTCGTCTTACAGATCGAGCGACCCTTGGCCCCCACTCTCGATCGCGATGTCGTCACCGCCGTCCTCGTCGCGCATGACGGCGCCCGGTGGCTGCCGGAGACGCTGAAGGCGCTGCTGACGCAGTCGCGTCCGGCTCAGCGCCTCGTGACCGTGGACACCGGAAGCCGCGACCGCGGCCCCGCCGTCCTCAACGAGGTCGTCGGCGACCACGAGATCCTCACGCTGCCCCGCACCACCGGCTACGGCGAGGCCATCGCCGAGGCGCTCCGGCAGGGCGCCGCGTCCGCCCCCGTCCCCGACGACGAGCCGGGGAACCCGCGCACCGAGTGGATCTGGCTGCTGCACGACGACTGCGCGCCCGACCGGGACGCGCTCGACCGGCTGCTGCGGACCGCCGGCACCGACCCCAACGTGGCGGTGCTCGGCCCGAAGGTCCGCGACTGGGACGACCGCCGCGTGCTGCGCGAGCTCGGCGTCTCGGTGGACGCCGCGGGACGCCGCGACACGGGCATCGACCGGGGCGAGTTCGACCAGGGCCAGCACGACGGAGTCCGGGACGTCCTCGCGGTCGGCAGCGCCGGGATGCTGGTCCGCCGCGACGTGTGGGAGCGGCTCGGCGGCTTCGACGTCGAGTACGGCATCTTCCGCGACGACCTCGACTTCTGCTGGCGGGTCCACGCGGCCGGGTACCGGGTCGTGACGGCGTCCGACGCCGTCGTGTACCACGCGGAGGCGTCCCGGCGCGGGCTCCGCGAGATCGGCATGACGGCCGAGCACCCGTCCCGGCGCGACCGCCGGAACGCGATCCACACGCTGCTCGTCAACCAGCCGCTACCCGCGATGCTGCGCGCCCTCGTCCGCAACGTGTGGGCGTCGCTCTTCCACGCCCTGTACCTGGTGATGACGAAGCGGCCGGGCGCGGCCCGCGAGGAGCTGCGGGCGCTCGCCGACGTGCTCCGCGCCCCGGGACGGGTGCGGCGGGCGCGGGCCGCGCGCGTGGAGGGCCGGACGCGCGTGCATCGCAGCATCCGCCGGTTCCAGCCGCGCTGGGTGGTGCTCCGCCGGATCAGCGAGACGTTCTCGGAGTACCTCGCCACCCACGAGCGGGACCGCGAGGAGGAGGACGACCTCACGGCGGACGAGCCGGGCCCGATCCGCCGGTTCCTCGCCCGTCCCGGCGTCATGCTGGTGCTGGCGCTCACCGCCGTCGCGGTCGCCGCCGAGCGCTCCCTGCTCACGGCCGCCGGGCGGCTCGGCGGCGGCGCGCTCGTCCCGGCGTGGGGCGGCGCGAGCGACCTGTGGGCGCAGTACCTGTCCGGCTGGCATCCGGTCGGGCTCGGCAGCGACGCCGGGAGCCCCCCGTACGTCGGGGTCCTCGCCGTGGTGTCCACCTTCCTGTTCGGCAAGCCGTGGCTGGCGGTGTCGATTCTGCTGCTCGGCAGCGTCCCGCTCGCCGGGCTCACCGCCTACCGCGCGTCCCGGCTGCTGGTGGTCGAGGCGCCGCGGACGGGACGGCGGGCCCGCGCGGCCGGCCGCCGCGTCCCGGTGTCGGCCGTCCGGGCCTGGTTCGCGGCCGTGTACGCGCTGCTGCCCGCGGCGACCGGCGCCATCGCGGGCGGGCGGCTCGGGACCGCGGTCGTCCTCGTCCTGCTGCCGCTGATCGCCGTGCACGCCGCCCGCGTCTACGGGTACCCCCGCTCGGAGGCGGCGGCGCTGGACGTGCGGACGCGCCGCAAGCGGGTGGGGCGGGCCGCGTGGACGGTCGCGCTGCTGCTCGCCGTCGCGATGGCGTTCGTCCCCCTCGTCTGGCTGATCGCCGCGCTGGCCGCCGGCGTGGTGTGGGCGGTGCTGGACCGGCCGGGACGGCAGGGACGCCGCCACCTCGCCGTCGCGCTCGGCGTCCCGCCGCTGCTGATGCTCCCGTGGACCGTCGGCCTGCTGCTGCACCCGTCCCGGTTCCTGACGGAGGCGGGCCTGCACCGCCCGTTCGAGCCCGCCACCGCGGCCGGCCTGCTCGCGCTCGACCCGGGCGGGCCGGGCACGCCCGCGCGGTGGGCGCTCGCCGGGCTGCTCGCGGCGGCCGTCCTCGCGCTGCCGCTGCGCAGCCGCCGGGGCCAGGTGCTCGCGGGCTGGCTGCTGGTGGTCTTCGGGCTGCTCCTCGCCGTGCTGACCAGCGCCGCCACCGTCACAAAGGGGGCGGACGCGGCGCCCGTGTGGCCCGGGGCGGCGCTGCTGTTCGCGGGCGCCGGGACGCTGCTCGCCGCGACCGCCGCCGTCCAGCGCGCCACGGAGGCCGCCGCGGGCAGCCACCTGATCTACAAGGCGGGCGGGGTCGCGGTGGTGCTGGTCGCGCTGACGGCGCCGCTGCTGTGCGCCGCGCTCTGGGTGATCGGCGGCGCGAGCGGTCCGCTCGGGAAGACCGACCCCGACACGGTCCCGCAGTTCGTGCACGGTCCCGGCGGGCCGAGGACGCTCGTGCTGCACCGGGAGCCGACGGGCCGGATCTCCTACACGATCCTCCGGGACGCGCGCCCCCGTCTGGGGGAGTCGGAGGTCGGCGACGGCGGGCGGGCCCACGACCGCCTGGACGACCTCGTCGCCGGCCTGGCCGCCGGGCGCGAGGGCGACGACGGGACGGCGCTGAGCCGGATGGGCGTCCAGTACCTCCTGGTGCCGTACCCCGCCCGGGACCCGCTCACCAAGGTCCTGGACGCCTCGCCCGAGCTGACCCGGCTCAGCCGCACCGGCACGTTCGCCGTCTGGCGGCTCCAGGCGCCGTCCGGCCGGCTGATGCTCGTGCAGGGATCGACGCTCACGCCCCTTCCGGCGGGACGGATCGACGCCCGCGTGCGGATCCCGGCGGGGACGGGCGCCCGTACCCTCCTCCTGGCCGAGCCGGCCGACGGCGGATGGCGGGCCACGCTGGACGGCAAGGACCTCAAGGCACGCACGGTGGACGGCTGGGCGCAGGGGTACGCGCTCCCCGCCGCGGGAGGCACGTTCGAGCTGACCCGCTCGATGACGATGCGGCACATCTGGGTCGTCGTCCAGGGCATCGCCGTCCTGCTCGTGGCCGTCCTCGCCCTGCCCGGCGCCCAGGCCGACACCTTGATGCTCACCGGTGAGCGGGAACGCGGCCGCCGCGGACGGCGAGGACGCCGCCGCGGGTACCGTCCCCGGATTCGTCACGAGGCGCCGCCCAAGGAGCCCGTGAAAGAGCCCAGCCCCGAGGAGGTGGCCTGATGGAGAAGGTCGTGCGGCTCCTCGGGATGCGCTACGCCACGGCCGCCCTGATGCTGGTCGCCGTCGCCGCCCTGTACGGGGCGGCGTCCTTCTCCCGTCCGGGCGAGGCGTCCGGGGAGGGCCGCGAGGCACCGGTCACGAACGCCGTGATGGTCTGCCCGGGGCACGAGGGCGGGCGGCTCGCCGTGCAGTCCCTCCCGCAGAAGAAGCGCGGCGGCCGCGTCGCCATGGCGCCGACCACGGGCGGCTCGGAGCTGGCGTCCATGACCTCGCCCGGCCAGGGCTGGGACGAGGACACCGAGTCCGGGAAGGACTCCTTCACGCTCCGCGCCACCGGCGCCATCGCGGGCGGGCTGGAGGCCGAGCAGACCACCCACTGGGGCGGCGGCCCGGACCGGGGCCTCGCCGGCGCCCGCTGCGGCCGCCCCGGCACCGACCTGTGGTTCATGGGCCCGGGACCGGCCTCCGCCGACGAGCTCGACCTGTACCTGACCAATGTCGACTCCCAGCCCGCGTCGGTCGACCTCACCGCCCTCTCGGGCGAGGGGCCGCTCGACACCACCGAGGGCCGCGGCACGCCGGTCGAGCCGTACACCACGAAGATCGTCCGGATCGGCGGGTCGGCCGAGGGGCTCGGCGACATCGTGAAGACCGCCGCCGACCTCGCGCTGCGCGTGCACACCTCCAGCGGCCGGGTGGCCGCGTCGCTGCGCGCCCGGATCGGCGAGGGGAAGGGCATCGAGTGGGTGCCGCAGTCGCCCGCGCCCGCGACGTCCCTCCTGGTGCCCGGCGTGCCGGAGGGCTCCGGCAAGCGCCGCCTGCTGGTGGCGGTGCCCGGCGAGGCCGACGCCCGGATCACCGTGCGGGTGATCACCGCGGAGGGCTCGTTCGCCCCGCAGGGCCAGGACATCCTGGACGCGCCGGGCAGGAGCGTGACCGCGGTCGCCCTCGACGCCGCCCTGTCGGGCCGGACCGCGAGCGTCCGGCTCACCGCCGACCGCCCGATCCTCGCGGGCTTCGCCGCCGAGCGGGGCGCCGACGTCGCCTACGGCACCGCCACGCCGCCGCTGCGCTCGTCCGGGCCGGGCGTCGTCGCCGACAACCGGTTCGACGCGTCCGTCGTCCTGACGGCCCCGGCCGGAGCGGCGACCGTGCGGGTCGCCACGATGAACGCGCAGGGAGCCGGCGCCCCCCAGGAGGTCCAGGTCCCGGCCGGCCGGACGGTCGAGGCCGAGCTGGCCGCGCCCGGCGGAGCCGGCGGGGACACCGCCTTCGGCGCCGTGCTCACACCGCAGCCCGGATCGGGGCCCGTCCACGCCTCCCGCACGCTCGCCAAGGGCAAGGGCGACGGCTACCTGTTCACGGTGCTGCCGATCGTGCCCGCCCCCACGACGCTCCGCCTGCCGGGCACCGCCGACTCCCAGGGCGCCCTGATCCCGGATCAGTCGTCCGGGCCGTCGTAGCTCGGGTCGACGGACTCGGGGGACAGGCCGAGCAGGTCGGCGACCTCCTCGACCAGCAGGTCGCGGATCAGGTGGGTGAGCTCGGCCTCGCCGTTCGCGCGGGCCTCGACGGGACGCCGGAAGACGACGATCCGCACCGCCCGGTCGCGGGCGGACGGGGGCGGCACCACGGTCTTGCCGAGCGGGACCGGGCCGTCGAACCACGGCTCGACGGTGGGAACCTCCTCGACCGTGAACTCCACCCGGGCCAGCTCCCGGCCCCAGCGCGCGCCGAGCCGCCGGACCTCGTCGTCCACGAGGTCGGCGAACCGTTCCGCCCGGGTTCGCGAGACCGGCGCCTGCGGGGGTGTCAGAGGACCGCGGAGGCCACGACCGTGCCGGTCGCGGCGCCGCACGCCTGCCACACGGGATCGCACGCCTCAAGAGTACCTCCGCCGGTGCGGCGGCCCCCGCAGCAGGCTGGTCCGCGATACCTCGCACAACGGCTCATTTATGTCCCTCTGTTGTGAAAAGAGTGGTTACAGTGGCGAGGAAATGGCTCCCAGGCCCGTGCGGCCGCTGGTGCATGAAGGGCCGGTTTCCGTGAATCCCCTGTTCCGGCATGCGCGCCGGAGCCGCGACCAGGTCACCGTCGCCGCGGCCATGGCCCTCGCCGTGGGGCTCCTGCTCGGGGGCGGCGGCTGGGCCCTCGCGATGCGCGACACCGGCTGCGACGGGACGCGCCAATGGCTGTCGGTCACCGCCGACCCCGCGGTCGCGCCGGTCGCCCTGTCCGCCGCCGACCGGTTCAACGCCGACCGGCGCAGCGCGGGGGAGTGCGCGTCGGTGCGGGTCGTCGCCGGAGACTCGGGCGAGACCGCGGGCGTCTTCCGCGCGGCCCGCGGCACCCCGGACGTCTGGATCCCCGACTCGTCCCTCTGGCCGGACCTGGTGGGACGGACGGCCGCCGGAAAGGCGCCGTCGGTCGCGTCGTCCCCGATCGTGTTCGCGGTGTCCACGGCCACGGCGAGCCGGTACCGGACGGAGCTGGAGCGTCAGTCCTGGAACGCCTTCCAGGAACGCCGGAACGCGCCGGGCTTCCAGCTCAGGCTGCCCGACCCCGTGCGCACCGGTTCGGGCATGGCGTCGCTGCTCGCCATCCAGGCGTCCGCCGGGAGCGGCAAGGGGGCCCTCGACCGGTTCACCGCCGTGCTGCGCACCGCCACGACCCTCCCGAACGGGCAAGGCGCGGAAAGCGTGTTCAGCGGCCAGAGCGAGGCCGCGTCGACTGTCGCCGTCGTCCCGGAGCAGGTCGTCCTCCAGCACGACAAGGGCGGCGCGGAGCAGATCACCGCCGTCTACCCCCGCGCGGGTACGCCCTATCTCGACTTCCCGTACGTCGTCGCCACGACCGACGCCAAGCGGAAACGCGTCGCGGACGGCTTCCTGGCGGAGCTGCGGTCGGCCCGCACCGCCGGTGACCTCAAGCGCGCCGGGCTGCGCGGCCCCGGCCGGCGGACGCCGCGCCCGCTGCCGGTGGTCCGCCCTGGTGCGGCAGCCGGCATCCAGGAGACATGGCGCAAGCTCGGGCAGGGCCTGAACGCCATCGCGCTCATCGACCCCTCGCACGGCGGCACCCCGATGCCCGGCACGTCCGGGACGCGCCTCGACGCGATGCTGAAGGCCCTCTCCACGGGCTTCACGCTCGTCCCGGACGACGCGTCCTTCGGTCTCTGGACGCTCACCGGCGTCCCCGGCCGCCCCTACCGGCAGATCAACGCGATGGGCGAGCTGGGCGCCCGCACCCGGAACGGCGGCAACCAGCGCCTCAATCTCCAGGAGGCGCTCAAGCACATCGAGCCGAGGCAGGGCGAGACCGCCGGGCTGTTCGCCGCGATCCGCGCCGCCTACGGCGAGGTCGAACGCAACTACGAGAAGGACAGGCTCAACGTGGTCCTCGTCCTCACCGCGGGAGGGCCGCGCGGCACCGAGCGAACACAGATCGCCCGAACGGTGGAGAAGTTGAAGGGGGCCTTCGACGCGCGGCGCCCGGTGAGCGTCATCGTTCTCGGGTTCGGCGCCGAGGCGGCCCCCGCGCTGCGGAAGGTCGCGGCCGTCACCGACGGCGGCGCCTACAAGATCGACAACCCGGGGACGGTGATGCGGCTCTTCCTGCGCTCCGACCAGCTCCGCGTCTGCGACGCGCCCCGGTGTCCGGACTAGCCGGGAGCGGGCCGGCGACGACCCGGCTCGCCGTCACGTTCCGGCTGCTCCTCCTGCTGCGCGGGCTGCTGCTCGCCATGGCCGTCGTCCTGCACGGGGGCGGGCTCACCCGGAACCTCGCGGTCGCGGTCGCGCTGCTCGGCGCCGAGACCGCCGTCGCGCTCGCCGCGTGGCGGCCCGTGCTGCGGCTCGTCCGGCGGCTGCCCCTGGCCTGCTGCCTGGACGCCGTGCTCGTCTTCGCCGTCCTCGTGCAGGGCGGCGTCTTCGGGCCGTTCTTCCTGTTCACGGTGATGACGGCCGCGATGGCCGGCGTCCTGTACGCGTGGGGGCCGGTGCTGCTGGTGTGCACCGCGCAGGTCGCGCTGTGCTTCGCCGCCATGGGCACCGCGCCGCCCGCCGAACGGCACGATCCCGGCCTCCTCATCGCCCTGCCCGTCTTCTACCCGCTCGCCGCCTGCGCCGGCGTCGCCCTGCGGATCCTGTTCGACCAGTACGCCGAGGCGGAGGAGGCGCGCCGCCGCGGGGAGGCCGCCCTCGCCGCGGCCGAGGAGCGCACCCGGCTGGCCCGCGAGATGCACGACTCGCTCGCCAAGACCCTGCAGGGCATCACGATGTCGGCGGCGGCGCTGCCCGCCTGGATCCGCACCTCCCCCGACCGGGCCGAACGCGACGCCCGCGCCATCCTGTCCGCGCTGCACGTGGCCGCCCGGGAGGCCCGCGGGCTGATCGCCGACCTGCGGGAGGAGGCCTACGGGCTGCCGCTGCCCGCCGCGGTCGCCCACATGGCCGAGCAGTGGAGCGAGACCGTCGGGGTCCCCGTCGACATCTCCTCCGGAGAATCACCCGGCGATGACATTCCGGTGGCCGTCCGTTACGAGATCGTCTCGGTTCTGAAGGAGGCGCTGACCAACGTGGAACGCCATGCGCGGGCCGGCCGCGTGGACGTCCGGCTGACCCGGTCGGCGGACGGGCTGGAGCTGTCCGTCCGCGACGACGGCGCCGGGTTCGTCCCGCCGGAGGGCGGGCGGTTCGACCTGCTCGCCCGCGACGGCCACTACGGCGTCGTCGGCATGGCCGAACGCGCCCGGCGCGCCGGCGGGCGCCTGTGCCTGCGCTCGGCCCCCGGGCGCGGCACCACCGTCACCGTGACCGTCCCGTACGCGTCGCGGCCCGCCGCGGACGCCTCCGGAGCGGTGGAGCACGCCCCGTGAGCGGCCCTGTGAACGGCCCTGTGAACGGCCCTGTGAGCGGCGGGGTGCGCGTCCTCGTGGTGGACGACAACCCGGTCGTCCGCGCCGGCCTGGTGAGCCTCCTGGAGGGCGGCGGGGTGGTCGTAGCCGGCGAGGCCGTCGACGGGACCCACGCCCTGGAGCAGGCGAGGCTGCTGCGCCCCGATCTCGTCCTGCTGGACGTGCGGATGCCCGGCGTGGACGGCGTCGCCGCCGCCGGGCCGCTCAGCGCCGTCGCGAAGGTCCTGATGCTGTCCTACGACACCGACGCGGACGTGATCGGCCGGGCCATCCGCAACGGCGCGTCCGGCTACCTGGTGCACGGGGCGTTCACCGTGGACGAGCTGGTCGCCGCCGTCCGCGACACCGTGGCCGAGCGCGCCAGCCCGCTGTCGCCGCACGCGAGCCGCGCCGTCGTCGAGGCGCTGCGGGCCGAGCCCGTCCCCGCGCCGCCCGTCCGCGACGATCCCGGCCTGTCCCCGCGCGAGGCCCAGGTGATGGACCTCATCGCCCAGGGACGGTCCAACGGGGAGATCGCGCAGGCCCTCGTGGTGTCGGAGTACACGGTGAAGAACCACGTCAACCGCATCTTCGCGAAGCTCCAGGTGCGCACCCGGGGCGCGGCCATCGCCCGCTGGCTGGGCACCGCACGGTAGGGGTTCGGGACCATACGGAATGTAGTTGTTACCCCGGAAATCGACCGGTAACGGCGACACGTGCGCCGGGGTGGTGGCGGAGCCGGGTGGGGGGAGGTACGGTCAGCCATCGTGAGCCCCGTCCGCACCTGCTCCCGCACCGCCTGCAAGGCGCCCGCAGTGTTCACGCTCACGTACGTCTACCGCGACTCCACCGCGGTCCTGGGGCCGCTCGCCACGTACGCCGAGCCGCACTGCTACGACCTGTGCGCGGAGCACTCCGAACGGCTCACCGCCCCGATGGGGTGGGAACTGGTGCGGCTCCCCGTCGAGGAGGAGTCCGAGCCCAGCGCCGACGACCTGGAGGCGCTCGCCGACGCCGTCCGCGAGGCCGCCAGGCCCGCCCCCGGGTCCGGTCAGGAGCCGGTCGGCCAGGGCACCGAGGTCGGCCGCCGCGGGCACCTGCGGGTGCTGCGCTCCGAACCCGCGGGAACCCAGCCCGGCCAGGAGTAAGGCCCCGCCCCGCTCCGGCCCGCCGACCCCGCGCCCTGACCCCGCCACCTGACCCCGCCACCTGACACGGCGTCGAGGCCGGTGGCGCCCGCCCTTCCCGGTAGGCTCGTGAACCCGTCGTTTTCCGCAGGGGTCTTTCGGACAGGGAGCAGGAGTGGGCGACCTCGCCACGATCTTCAAGGCGTACGACATCCGCGGCGTCGTGCCGGACGAGCTCGACCCCGCGGTCGCCGAGGCGGCCGGCGCGGCGTTCGTCCGGGTCACCGAGGCGGACGCGGTCGTCACCGCGCACGACATGCGCGCGTCGTCCGGCCCGCTGGCGGCGGCGTTCGCGCGCGGCGCGACGTCCCAGGGCGCGGACGTGATCGAGGCCGGGCTCGGGTCCACCGACCTGCTCTACTACGCCAGCGGCAGCCTCGGCCTCCCCGGCGCGATGTTCACCGCCAGCCACAACCCCGCCCGGTACAACGGGCTCAAGCTCTGCCGGTCCGGCGCCCGGCCGGTCGGCCGCGACACCGGGCTCACCGAGATCCGCGAGATGATCGAGAACGGCGTCCCCGCCTACGACGGGGAGCCCGGCACCGTGTCGCAGCGGGACGTCCTCAAGGGCTACGCCGAGCACCTGAAGACCCTGGTCGACCTGTCGACGATCCGCCGGCTCAAGGTCGTCGTCGACGCGGGCAACGGCATGGGCGGGCACACCGTCCCCTCGGTCTTCGAGGGCCTGCCGATCGACCTGGTGCCGCTCTACTTCGAGCTGGACGGCACCTTCCCCAACCACGAGGCCAACCCGATCGAGCCGGAGAACCTGCGCGACCTGCAGGCCAAGGTCCGCGAGACCGGCGCCGACATCGGCCTGGCCTTCGACGGCGACGCCGACCGCTGCTTCGTCGTGGACGAGCGCGGCGAGATCGTCGCCCCGTCCGCGATCACCGCGCTGGTCGCGACGCGGGAGCTGGCCAAGCACCCCGGCTCCCCGATCGTGCACAACCTGATCACGTCCAAGGCCGTCCCGGAGATCGTCGCCGAGCACGGCGGCACCCCGGTCCGGACGCGGGTCGGGCACTCCTTCATCAAGCAGACGATGGCGGAGACGGGCGCGGTCTTCGGCGGCGAGCACTCCGCGCACTTCTACTTCCGCGACTTCTGGTTCGCCGACTCCGGCATGCTGGCGGCCCTGCACGTCCTCGCCGCCCTCGGGGAGCAGGACGGCCCGCTGTCGGAGCTGCTCGGCGAGTACACCCGCTACGTCGCGTCCGGCGAGATCAACAGCGAGGTCGCCGACCAGGGCGCGGCCACCGCCGCGGTGCGCGACGCCTTCGCCGGGCGGCCCGGCGCCGCGATCGACGAGCTGGACGGGCTGACCGTGAGCGACGAGGCCGCCGGCTGGTGGTTCAACCTGCGGCCGTCCAACACCGAACCGCTGCTGCGCCTCAACGCGGAGGCCGGCGACGAGCGCACGATGGCGGCGATCCGCGACGAGGTCCTGGCCCTGGTCAGGGCGAACTGACCCGGTCAGGGAAAAGCGACTGCAAGGGAGATGTGACGCTGCCATGACGATGAAGCTGGACTCCTGGCTCCTGGAGATCCTCGCCTGCCCCAACTGCGGCGGCGACCTGCGGGCCGACGAGCCGGCCGGCGAGCTGGTGTGCACCGGCTCGTGCGGCTACGCCTACCCCGTCCGGGACGACATCCCCGTTCTCCTCGTGGACGAGGCCAGGACCCCCGCCTCGTGAACACCCTCGACCCTTCGCGCCTTGAGGACGCGGAGACGGCCGAGGCCGCCGACCCCGGCGGGATGCTGCGGCAGGTCGCCTCGTCGGCCTCCCAGGTCAGGGAGGCGCAGCGGGCGGCGGCGGAGGCGGGCATCGCCGGCCTGGCCGAGGACGGCAGGCCCCGCGCGGTCGTGGTCGCCGGCATGGGCGCGTCGGGCGCCTCGGGCGACGTGCTCGCCGCCGTGTGCGGCGCGGGCTGCGCCGTCCCGGTGTTCACCGTGCGCGGATACCGGCTGCCCGGCTGGGTGGGCGCGGCCGACCTGGTCGTCGCGGTGTCCTGCTCCGGGAGCACGGAGGAGACGCTGGAGGTCGCCGCGGAGGCGGCCCGCCGCGGATGCCGGCTCCTGTTCGTCGGCGCGGCGGACTCGCCGCTCGCCGCCCTGGCCGGCCAGAGCCGCGGGGTCTTCGTCCCCGTCCGGTCGGCGGGGCAGCCCCGCTCGACGCTGTGGGGCCTGACCGTCCCGCTCGTCCTCGCCGCCCGGACCCTGCGCCTGGTGGACGTCCCCGACGCAGTGCTGGAGTCCACGGCCGGGCTGCTGGAGGACGTCGCGCACCGGTGCCGGCCGTCCAGCGAGCCGTTCGTCAACCCGGCCAAGCGGATCGCGCTCGATCTGGCGGGCGACGTGCCGATGGTGTGGGGCTCGTCCGCCGTGGCGGGCGCCGCGGCCTCCCGGCTGTGCGGCCAGCTGAACGCGAACGCCAAGTACCCGGCCGTCCTCGGCGAGGTCCCGGAGACGGGCCACGACCAGGTGATGGCGTTCGACGGGTTCTTCGCGCGGGCCGGGTCCTCGTCCGACCTGTCCGACCCCGATGACTTCTTCCGCGACCGTGTCGACGACCCCGAGCACGGCCTGCACCTCGTCGTCCTGCGGGACGTGGAAGAGCATCCGCGGGTGCGCAGGCGGTGCGACGCGTCCGCCATGATGGCCCGCGACCGGGGCGTCGCGGTCACCGAGCTGCGGGCCGAGGGGACCCACCCGCTGGAGAGAATCGCGACTCTGATCGCGTTGGCCGACTATGTCACGGTTTACTTGGCTATCGCGCTGGGCGTGGATCCGACGCCCGTGCCTGCCATCGAAGAGCTCAAAGCGAGGATTGCGTAGATGAGTGCTGAGGGTGGAACGAAGGCCATCGTCGCCGCGCTGGCCGCCAACCTCGGGATCGCGGTGTCGAAGGCCGTCGCGTTCGCGTTCACGGGTTCGTCGTCCATGCTGGCCGAGTCGATTCACTCGGTCGCCGACTCGGGCAACCAGGCCCTGCTGTTGATCGGCCGCAAACGGTCCGAACGGGACCGGACGCCGGAGCACCCGTTCGGCTACGGCCGCGAACGCTACTTCTACGCGTTCGTCGTCGCGGTCGTCCTGTTCACGGTCGGTGCGGCGTTCTCGCTGTACGAGGGCTACCACAAGATCTCCCACCCGGAGGAGGTCAAGGCCCCGGCCTGGGCGTTCGGCGTGCTGATCGTCGCGATCGTGCTGGAGACGTTCTCGTTCCGCACCGCGATCCAGGAGTCGAACGCGGTCCGCGGCGAGCAGTCGTGGTGGTCGTTCATCCGCCATGCCAAGGCGCCCGAACTCCCCGTCGTGCTGCTGGAGGACCTCGCCGCCCTCGTCGGCCTGTTCCTGGCCCTCTTCGGCGTGACGGCGGCCGTGGTCACCGGCGACGGCGTCTGGGACGGCGTCGGCACCGTGGCGATCGGCCTGCTGCTCGGCGTGGTCGCGACGATCCTGGCGATCGAGACCAAGAGCCTGCTGATCGGCGAGGGCGTCGACCCGCAGACCGAGCGGCGGATCGTCACCGCGCTGGAGTCGGTCGACGAGGTCGCCCGGCTCATCCACATCAGGACCGAGTACATCGGCCCGGACGCGCTGCTCATCGCCGCGAAGATCGCCGTCCACCACGACGACACGGCGGCCGAGGTGGCCCGCGGCATCGACGCCGCGGAGGCGAGGATCCGGGAGCAGTTCCCGGTGGCGAAGCTCATCTACCTGGAGCCGGCGCTCGACGAGCCGTCCGGTGCGGGCGCCGCGGACGGCGGCGCGACCCCGGACGGGGACGCGGACACCGGAGCGGACGCGGATGCGGGCGCGGACACCGGAACGGACGGGGGTTCGGGTGGAGACGCGGTCGTGACCCCGGACGCGCCGCCCTCGTCCTAGGCGGGCCGGTTCCCTGCGGGCCCGGTCATCGGCTGGGCCCGCCGCCGGCGGGCCTGTCATCGACGGGCCTGTCATCGGCACGGGACCCCTCGCCGGGCGACCGCGGAAGTGCCGGCCGACCCCAGCCCAGGCGAGACCGGCGAGTGCCTCCGAGGAGGCGGACCGCGGCCGTCCGGCGAGGTGCTTTCCCATGCCTCCCCGCCCGGACCCCTGAAAACCGGGCGGTTCTGGTGTGACCGCGGCGGTCCCGCCGAACCCCCTACGTCGGCGGCGACCACCGTCGCGGTCACGAGTAAGACACTACGTTCGCGGTGCTCTCCGGCACGTCCCCCTCAAGGAGGGATCACGGGTGGTACTCCAGGTGGATCCCCGTCACCCGCATACATCCGCACGGTGAGGTGTCCGCCCGCCTCAGCGGTCAGTATTGAGGGGTGAGCACCGATGACAAGGCCCGGACCGGACCCGACCCCGCGGGGTTCGGCCCAGCCGTCGCGCACCACGCGTGGCGGCTGTCCGGCCGGATCGTCGCGGGCGTCGGGCAACTCCTCCTCTGGATACTCACCGGCATCGGCACCCTGCTGCGCCCGCTCGCGGTCAAGCTCGGCGCGCGGCTGAACGGCTCGGCGGGACGCCGGCCGGCCCCGGGCATGCCCGGAGCGCCGCCCGCCCCGGCGGGGGCGACGGCGCCGCTGCCCCGGTGGATCAACGCCTGGAGGGAGGTCGCCGGCTCCTGGTACTTCGCCCCGCTGACCGGGCTCGCCCTGACGATCGCGGCGCTGGCGGAGCTGGCGCCGCGCGTCGACACGCCGCTCAGCCTCGCCGGCGGGTTCGCGGTCGCGGCGACGCTCCCGCTCGTCTGGCGCCGGGAGAACCTGCGGCCGGTCGCGGCGGTCGTGCTCAGCGCGTTCGCGGCGAGCCTGCTGACCGGGCAGATCCTCCTCGTCACCACCGGCTTCGCCGCCCTCTACACGCTGTACGCGCTGGGACGGCAGCTGCCCCGGCAGTCGACCGGCGTCCTCGCGGTCGGCAGCGTCGCCACCATCGCGGTGGTGTACCTCGCCGCCGGGACGCTCGACGACGTCCCGTGGCCCGCCCCGATCGTCGCCGTCCTCGCCGCCATCGGGCTCGGGGACGCGCGGCGCGTCGTCGAGACCGCCGGGCGGACGGAGGCGGAGGCCGCCGAACGCACCAACGAGACCCTCACCCGGCTCAACACCGTCCAGCGGGAGCAGGCCGTGATGCGGGAGCGCGCCCGCATCGCCCGCGAGCTGCACGACGTCGTCGCGCACTCCGTCTCCATGATCGCCGTGCAGGCGGAGACCGCCCCGTACACGATGGAGAACCTGTCGCCCGAGGCCCGCGCCGGCTACACCGAGATCGCCAAGACGGCCCGGGAGGCGCTGGTGGAGATGCGCCGGCTGCTGTCGGTGCTGCGCGCCGACGCCAAGCCCGAACCGGAGGCGGCCAACTCGCCGCAGCCGCGCCTGGACCGGCTGCCCGACCTCATCGACCAGCACCGCGGCGCCGGCGGCCATGTCGACCTCGCCGTGCACGGCGACCCGCGCGACCTGTCCGCGACGGTCGAGCTGTCGGCGTACCGGATCGTGCAGGAGGCGCTGACCAACGCGCGGCGGCACGCGCCCGGCGCCGGCGTCCGCGTCGACCTGACCTTCCTGCCGGACCGGCTCGCGGTCCGCGTCCGGGACGACGGCGCGTCCGCGCCCACCCAGGTCCTGAACCGGCAGGATCCCGGTTCCCGTACAGCGATACTGGACCCCGCGGGCCCGACCTCCGTGGACGCCGGACGCACCCGCCTGGAGTCGCCGGAGTCCGGTGGCGGACACGGCCTCGTGGGGATGCGAGAACGTGCGACGATGCTGGGCGGGCGGTTCTCCGCCGGCCCCGCCACCGAGGGCGGGTTCCTGGTGGAGGCCGAGCTTCCGCTGACGAGGGAGGGGAATTCCATCCGTGGACACGGTTCGCAGGCGCCCCCCGGCCGCTGATCCGGCCGCCCACCCGGGCGGACGCCTCCTCCACGAGCCCGCGGGGCGGCCCCGGTGATCAACGTGCTGATCGTCGACGACCAGACGATCGTGCGGGCCGGGTTCGCCGCCCTGCTCGACGCGCAGGACGACATCAGCGTGATCGGCGAGGCCGGCGACGGGCGCGAGGCCGTCCGGATCGCCGAGCGGAGCCGTCCCGACGTCGTCGTCATGGACATCCGGATGCCCGGCATGGACGGCATCGAGGCCACCCGCCGCATCCTCGCGCTGCCCGGCGCGGAGGGTGTCCGGGTGCTGGTGCTGACGACGTTCGACGTCGACGAGTACGTCTACGAGGCGCTCGCCGTCGGAGCGAGCGGCTTCCTGCTGAAGGACGCGACGGCCGACGAGCTGGTGTCCGCGGTCCGGGTGGTGGCGCGCGGCGACTCGCTGCTGGCGCCGCAGGTGACCGGGCGGCTCATCCGCGAGTTCACCAAGCAGCGGCGCAACCGGCCGCAGGCGCCGTCGGAGCTCGCCACGCTGACCGCGCGGGAGACCGAGGTGCTCGTGCTGATCGCGGGCGGTCTGTCCAACGGGGAGATCGCCGAGCGGCTCGTCGTCAGCGAGCACACCGTGAAGACGCACGTCGCACGCGTCTTCACCAAGCTCGGCCTGCGCGACCGGGCGCAGGCGGTGATGCTGGCGTACGAGTCCGGGGTGGTCGTTCCCGGCGAGAACGCCGCGGGCTAGCCGCGGTAGGGCGGGTACCCGCCGGGCGGCTGCGGCGGATACGGCTGCGCGGGCGGCGGGTATCCGGGCTGCGCGGGCGGATACACGGGCTGTGCGGCGGGCTGCGCGGGCGGGTACGCCGGCGCCGGCGGGTACGCGGCGGGCCGCCCGGGGCCGGTCCCGTGCGGGGTGGCACGGTGGCGGGGCCCGGTGGACGCGCCGGCGATGAACACCACCCCGCCGATCGCCACGATCGGCCCGACGATCATCATGATGACGTTCTCGCGGCCGTTCTTCGACTTCTGCACGTCGTAGGAGCGGTTGGTCGCGCGGCCGTCGCGGATCGTCGTGCACGTGTCGCCCGGCGACATCGTCCGGCTCCCGCACTTGACGTCGCGGTCGCCGCTCGATGCGACGCCGCCCACGAAGAGGCCGATGCCGATGACGATGCCGAGCACGCCGTAGACGATGGAACGCACTGTGCCGCCTCCTCCGGTTACGGCCGGGATCGTAGTGGCTACCGGCGGCGGAGAAGGCGCATCGCCTTCTCCTTCTCGAAGTCGAGGGCGCGGGTGGGCGGCGCGGACAGCCGCCCGATGCGTTCCCCCAGTTCGCGGACGTGCGCCTGCACCTGCGGCTCGGCCAGGACGCGCAGCCCGAACGCCAGCTCTGCCGGGCCGATGTCGTAGCGCTTCTCCAGTGCGAGGGCGAGCGCCACGGCGCGCAGCTCGGCGTCCCCGAACCGGCGGTGGCCTCCTCCGCTCCTGGTGAACGACGCGTCCCGGGTGGCGGGCAGCAGCCCGAGGGCCTCGCGGTAGCGGAGCATGCGGGGCGAGGTGCCGAGCCGCCGGGCGGCCTCCGTGATGCGCATACGGCAATTCTGACAAATTTGTGTGAGAAAGTCGCCTCCGACCGTGCTTCGAGGTGCCCGCCGCCCGTAGACTCGCGGCGTTGACGCCGCCTCGCACACACGTCAGGGCACACGCGTCAAGCCCTCGCGTACGACAGCGCGCACACGACCAAGGGAGCAACGAAAGCATGGACTACAAGGTCGCCGACCTGTCGCTGGCCGACTTCGGGCGCCGGGAGATCCGGCTCGCCGAGCACGAGATGCCGGGCCTGATGGCGGTGCGCGAGGAGTACTCCGCCGCCAAGCCGCTGCGCGGCGCCAAGATCATGGGCTCGCTGCACATGACGATCCAGACGGCCGTGCTCATCGAGACGCTGGTCGAGCTGGGCGCCGACGTCCGCTGGGTGTCCTGCAACATCTTCTCCACGCAGGACCACGCCGCCGCGGCGGTCGTCGTCGGCAAGGACGGCACGAAGGACGACCCGCAGGGCGTCCCGGTGTTCGCCTGGAAGGGCGAGACGCTCGAAGAGTACTGGTGGTGCACCGACCAGGCCCTTCAGTGGCCGGATGGCGCCGGCCCGAACATGATCCTGGACGACGGCGGCGACGCGACCCTCCTCGTCCACAAGGGCGCCGAGTACGAGAAGGCGGGCGCCGTCCCGGCGGCCACCGAGGACGACCCCGAGGAGTGGGGCATCATCCTCGACACCCTCCGCCGCACCATCGCCGACAAGCCCGGCCGCTGGACCGAGACCGCCACCGGGATCAAGGGCGTCACCGAGGAGACCACCACCGGCGTCCACCGCCTGTACGAGATGGCGAAGGCCGGCACCCTCGCCTTCCCGGCGATCAACGTCAACGACTCGGTCACCAAGTCGAAGTTCGACAACAAGTACGGCTGCCGCCACTCCGTCATCGACGGTCTCAACCGCGCCACCGACGTCCTCATCGGCGGCAAGGTCGCCGTCGTCTGCGGCTACGGCGACGTCGGCAAGGGCTGCGCCGACGCGCTGCGCGGCCAGGGCGCCCGCGTCGTCGTCACCGAGATCGACCCGATCTGCGCGCTGCAGGCCGCCATGGACGGCTTCCAGGTCACCACCCTGGACGAGGTCGTCGACAAGGCCGACATCTTCGTCACGACCACCGGCAACTTCAACATCATCACGGCCGACCACATGGCCCGGATGAAGCACCAGGCGATCGTGTCCAACATCGGGCACTTCGACAACGAGATCGACATGGCCGGCCTCGCGAAGACCCCGGGCATCGAGAAGATCGAGATCAAGCCGCAGGTGCACGAGTGGCGCTTCACCGACGGCCACTCCATCATCGTGCTCGCCGAGGGCCGCCTGATGAACCTCGGCTGCGCCACCGGCCACCCGTCCTTCGTGATGTCGAACTCCTTCACCAACCAGGTGATCGCGCAGATCGAGCTCTTCACCAAGACCGACGAGTACCCGATCGGCGTGTACGTCCTTCCGAAGCACCTGGACGAGAAGGTCGCCCGCCTCCACCTCGACGCCCTCGGCGTCAAGCTCACCGAGCTCACCAAGGAGCAGGCCGACTACATCGGCGTCCACGTCGAGGGGCCGTACAAGCCCGACCACTATCGTTACTAGATTCATCTCCTCCTCCGGGCCTTGACGGCGGTGGTTGGGGGAGAGTGGGCGTGGCTAAGCTGCCGGGCGGGTTTCGGTCCGTCCGGCAGCTGCTTTTGGGGGTGTGATGAGCGATATCGCGGATGTCTCGCTGGCGTATGAGGGCGTCAAGCGGATCGAGTGGGCCGATCGGAGCATGCCCGTGCTGCGGCAGGTGCGGGAGCGGTTCGCCGCCGAGCGCCCGCTGGACGGGCTGAAGGTCGCGGCGTGCATGCACATCACGACCGAGACCGCCGGGCTCATCCGCACCCTCCAGGCGGGCGGGGCGAGCGTGGCGCTCGCGGCGTCCAACCCGCTGTCCACGCAGGACGACACCGCCGCGGCGCTGGTGCGGGAGTACGGGGCGGAGGTCTTCGCGCGGGCGGGCACCGATCGCGAGGGGTACTACGCGCACATCCACCAGGCGCTGGAGACCGGGCCGGACCTCGTCCTGGACGACGGCTGCGACCTGGTCAACACGCTGCACATCGACCGGACGGACTTGCTCGGCACGGTGAAGGCGGGCTGCGAGCAGACGACGACGGGCGTCATCCGGCTGCACCAGATGGCTCTGGAGGGCGCGCTGAAGTTCCCGATGGTCGCGGTGAACGACACCGACACCAAGCACATGTTCGACAACCGGTACGGGACCGGCCAGTCGACGCTGGACGGCATCGTCCGGGCCACGAACACGCTGCTCGCCGGGAAGACCATCGTGATCGCGGGGTTCGGGTACTGCGGGCGCGGCCTCGCCGAGCGGGCCCGCGGACTGGGGGCGCGGGTGGTCGTCACCGAGATCGACCCCGTGAAGGCACTCGACGCGGCGTTGCAGGGCTTCGCCGTGCAGCCGATGGCGGAGGCCGCGGCGGAGGGCGACGTCTTCATCACGGTGACCGGCAACCGCGACGTGGTGAACGGCGACCACCTCGCCGTGATGAAGGACGGCGCGATCCTCGCGAACTCCGGGCACTTCGACGTCGAGATCGACGTGCGGGCGCTCGGCGACATGGCCGTCGAGGTGCACCGCGGGGTGCGCCCGCAGACCGACGAGTACGTCCTGGCCGACGGCCGGCGCCTCGTCCTGCTCGCCGAGGGGCGGCTGGTCAACCTGGCCGCCGCGGAGGGGCACCCGGCGGCGGTGATGGACATGTCGTTCGCCGACCAGGCGCTCACCTGCGCGTGGCTCGCGACCGCGCACGCGACGCTGTCCCCGGCCGTCCACGACGTGCCCAAGGAGATCGACACGGAGGTGGCGCGGCTCAAGCTGGCCTCGATGTCCATCTCCATCGACCGGCTCACCCCGGACCAGGAGGACTACCTGCACTCCTGGCGTCTCGGATCCTGATGCCCTCCGGCACGTACCTGCACCTGGACGGGGAACTGGAGGAGCGCTTCCGGTGCGCGCCCGGCCCCGGCGGGTGGCGCTACACCTCCACGCGGTCCGACGGCGTCCGCCTGGACCTGGTCGTGGACGCGCGCTGGCGCCAGATCCGCGTCGAGCTGGTCACGCCGGAGTGGTGGCTGCGGGGCGGCGTCACCGGTCCCGAGCTGGCCTGGGTGCGGGCGGCCGGGGAGACGGGCACCGAGCACGGCGAGCGCGCGGCCGGGTTCGTCTCCGACTCGCCCGGGTTCCTCGTCGCCGTCGCCCGCTCCCTCGACCTCGGCGAGAACGAGCAGGCCGACGTCCGACTCGTCCGGCTGAGCGGGACGGCGCTGGCGGCGCTGACCGCCACGTGGCGCTGGCGGCTCGCCGGGACGTCCTCCCACGAGACCGAGACCGAGCCGCTGCGGGTCTCGGAGTACGAGGTCACCGACCTGTCCACGGGCGAGGTCGAGACGGTCCACCTCGCCGGCGACGTCGTCCTGGCCGCGCCGGGGATCGAGCTGACCGACCTGGAATCGCCTCCCGGCTTCCTTAGCTGACGCCGTCCTAGGCGGTTGGTATCTTCATCCCGCTTCGAGATCAAAGGGGAGGCGGGCGGTGTACGGACAGGTACCGGACGGTCAAGGCCGGCCAGGGAACCCCGCACCTCCGCCGGGCCCCGCGGTCCCGCCGCCCGGCGGGCACGCGGCCTACGGCCCGCCCGGGCCCGTCCCGGCCCCCAAGAGGCCTTCGCCGCTGGTGTGGGTCGCGGTGGCCGCCGCGGGCGCCCTCATGCTCGGCGGCCTCGTCGTCGTGATGCTCCTGCCGGGCGGCGACCCGAGCGGGCCGGTGAAGGCCGGGCAGTGCGTCGACACCGGCTTCGGGTCGGAGGGGAGTGACCGCATCCCGGCCAGCCTCCGCGTGAGCTGCGACGACGCCGGAGCGAAGGCCAGGGTCGTGAAGATCACCGACAAGGGGGAGGCCTCGGGCTTCGGCTACGGCACCCGCGCCGAGCCCGACTGCCCGGCCGGGACGGACGGCGTCACGAACGTCCGCGAGAAGAAGGACGGCAAGCGGTACTACGAGGCCTGCGTCCGCAACCTCAAGGGACCCCACCCGGGCGACCCCGGCGCGGGCGGCGCCTTCCTGTCGGTCGGCGACTGCGTGAGCAGCGGCTCCATCGGCTTCGGCAAGGAGCAGCCGTGCTCCGAGGACGACTGGTACGGCAAGGTGATCGCCCGCGTCGACGGCGAGAAGTCGTGCCCGTCCCAGACGCTGGAGGCCATGAGGCTGCGCTCCTTCGGCGGCGGGAACATCGCCCGGCCCGTGCTGTGCCTCGGCCCGGGAGGCGGCGTCCTGTCGCCCGGCGACTGCATCGAGGACCCCTCGTTCACCATCGGCGACCTGGACAAGGCCGAGTGCGGGTCCGGCCAGGCCGTCGCCAAGGTCGTCGGACGGGTGACGGCCGAGCGCGAATGCCCGGCCGAGGCCACCCACTTCATGACCAGCAAGGGCGCCTTCAAGCCGGTGCTGTGCATGAAGAAGCTGCGCCCCACCCTGACCGAGAAGCTCCGGTCGCTCCCGAGCTGACGCCTCAGTAGCCCTGATACGGCCCCTGCGGCGTCGGGGCACCCGCCGGGCCCATCGGGTAGGGGCCGGGCCGCGGGGGCGCGTTCAGGACGTTCTGGTAGGGCCCCGCGCCGTAGTCGGACGGCGGAAGGAACTGCGGCTGCCCCGGCCCGGGGGTGCTGAACGGCGGCGGGGCCGGCGGGCCCTGCCGCGGCGGCCCCGACGGCGCGGGCCCGGCCATCGCCATCGCGGGCGCCTGCGCGGGAGCGGCACCCCACGCCTGCGGCCCGAACCGGCGCATCCGCCGCGCCCACCGCTCGGCCAGCCGCCGCTCCTCCCGGTGGCGGCGCTCGGCGAGCACGGCCGACAGCAGGATCTCGGGCCGCACCCCCGGCGGCGGAGGCGGGCTCACCACCGCGACGACCTGCGACGCGATCCGCTCCCCCAGCGAGTCGCGGACCTCCGGCAGCAGCTCCCAGAACCGGGACAGGTACTGCCGCGCCGTCATCGCCAGCTCGTCCGACAGCATCGACAGCTCCAGCGTCCGGGCCCACCAGGCGAGCTGCGGCGGCATCACGGCGACCGGCCCGTACAGCATCGACACCGGGACCCGCTCCTGGATGACGATCGTCCCGGCGAACAGGTCGCCGAGCCGCTTGCCGCGCCGGTTGCAGAACGACGTGATCAGCGCCGGCGAGCCGTAGAACATCCAGAACTCGACCACCCCGGCCAGCGCCCGCAGCAGCGCCTGCCGGAACCGGATCGGCCCGCCGTCGTCGGCGACCACGCGGAGGCCGAGGGCCATCTTCCCGAGCGTCCGGCCCCGCGTCAGCGTCTCGAAGAGGCACGGGTACCCGACGAAGACGGCGGCGACGACCAGGATGGTCAGCCCGGCCGTCCACGCGTCGTCCGCGACGAGCGACGTCATCAGCGTGACGTAGAGGAGGACGTTGAGCAGGACCGCCTGGAAAAGCAGGTCGAGCAGGATGGCGCAGCCACGGCTGGCCAGCCGCGCGACGCGCAGGTCGAGCGCTACGGCCTCGCCGGTGACGAGTTCGGCCATGTCCCGTGCCTCCAATGCCGGTGGACGACCCATTTTGCCGGTTCTACGGACCGAGGCGTTAGTCTCCCCGGGGTGGACGTCGACGCCTACGTGGCCGCGCACAACGCCGAATGGCAGCGCCTGGAGTGGCTCATCAACCACAGCCGCAGGCTGAGCGGCGCGGAAGCCGACGAACTGGTCGAGCTCTACCAGCGGACGGCGACGCACCTGTCGGTCGTCCGGTCCAGCTCGCCCGACCCGCAGCTGCTGAGCCGCCTCTCGTCGCTCGTGGCGCGGGGCAGGGCCGCCGTGGCCGGCGCGCAGGCCCCGCTCTGGCGGGACGTCCGCCGCTTCGCGACCGTGTCGTTCCCCGCGACCGCCTACCGGATGCGGTGGTGGTGGCTCGGCAACGCCGTCCTCGGCAACCTGGTCGCGCTGGCCCTGGCCATCTGGGTCGTGCACAGCCCGGAGGTGCAGGCCAGCGTCGGCACCCCGGCCGAGATCCGCGAGCTCGTCGAGCACGACTTCGCGAACTACTACACCGAGCATTCGGCGTCGTCGTTCGCGTTCCAGGTGTGGACCAACAACGCCTGGGTCTCCGCGATCGCGCTGATCTTCGGGATCCTGCTCGGCATCCCCACCGTGTACGTCCTGCTGCTGAACCAGCTCAACCTCGGCCTCATCGGCGGCCTGATGTTCGCCTACGGCAAGGGCGACGTGTTCTTCGGCCTGATCCTCCCGCACGGCCTGCTGGAGCTGACCGCCGTCTACCTCGCCTGCGCCGGCGGCCTCAAACTCGGCTGGACGATCATCGACCCCGGGCCGCGGCGCCGCGGCCAGGCCCTCGCCGAGGAAGGCCGCGCCGCGGTCAGCATCGCCATCGGCCTCGTCGCCGTCCTGCTCGTCTCCGGCCTCATCGAGGGCTTCGTGACCGGCTGGGTGCACACCACCTGGCTGCGCATCACCATCGGCGTCGTCGCCGAGGCCGCCTTCCTCACCTACGTGATCGTCCTCGGCCGCCGCGCCGTCCGCGCCGGCGAGACCGGCGACGCCGACCTCCGCCCCGACCAACAGCCGGTGACGGCATGAGGTGTTGACGCCTACGACGGGCTACAGGCGGCCGGCGGCTTTTAGGGCCAGGTAGGCGTCTGCTAGGGCGGGGGCTATTTCTTCCGGTGGGGCGTCCACCACCTCTACGCCGTGGCCGCGTAGTTCCGCCGTGAGGCGGCGGCGTTCGGCGCGGGCGCGTTCGGCGGCGGCCGCGTCGTAGACGGCGGCCAGGTCGCCGCGGCTCCCGGCCATCTCGCCGACCCGCGGGTCCGACACCGCGGCGATCATGACGAGGTGGCGGGCGGTGAGCTGCGGGAGCAGGGGCAGCAGGCCCTCCTCGATCGCGGCCGTGTTCAGCTCGGTGAGCAGCACGACCAGGCAGCGCTGGCGGACGCGCGCCAGCAGCGTCGACACCATCCCGGCGGCGTCGAATTCGAGGAGCTCCGGCTCCAGCGGCGCGAGGGCGTGGACCAGCGAGGGCAGCAGGTCCGTGCGGGACGCGCCCTCGACGCGGGTGCGGACGCGCCGGTCGTAGGCGAGCAGGTCGACGCGGTCGCCGGCGCGGGACGCGAGGGCGCCGAGCAGCAGCGCGGCGTCCATCGAGCAGTCGAGCCGGGGGATGTCGCCGACGCGGCCCGCGGACGTGCGGCCGGTGTCGAGCACCATGTAGATCCGCCGGTCGCGCTCGGGGCGCCACGTCCGGACCACCACGTCGTGGCGGCGCGCCGTGGCCCGCCAGTCGATGGAGCGGACGTCGTCGCCGTCCACGTACTCGCGCAGGGAGTCGAACTCGGTGCCCTGCCCGCGGATCAGCGCCACGTGCGCGCCGGTCAGCTCGCGCAGCCGGGCGAGCTTGGCCGGGAGGTGGCGGCGGGACGGGAACGCGGGCAGGGCGCGGACCGTCCAGGGCGCCTTGCGGGAGAGCTGCCGGGCGGCCAGCCCGAGCGGCCCGACGGAGCGGACGACGACGGTGACCGCCTTCCGGTCGCCGCGGCGGGTCGGCGTCAAGGTCATCTCGACGCGGCGCCGCTCGCCGGCGGGCACGTTCACCTTGACCGTGCGGGGCGCGGCGCCCGCGCTGGGCGGCCACACGTCCCGCAGGCGGGCCTTGAGGCGCCGCCGCCCGAGGTTCTCCACGATCAGCGACACCGTGGCGGTCTCGCCCAGGCGCACGTTGGTGTCGCCGGCGCGGTGGAACCGCAGGGCCCGCACGTTCCCGGCCATGGTCAGGTCGGCGACGACGCCGAGCAGCAGGACGCCCCACACCGCGAACAGCGTCCACCAGCTCGGCGCGAACAACGGGACGATCGCGCCGAGCAGGGCCAGCAGCCCCAGGCGTCCGGTCAGCGCCATCAGCGCGGGGCGGGGACGTGGGCGAGGATGCCCTCCAGCACGCCGTCGGCCGTCGCGCCCTCCAGCTCCGCCTCGGGACGCAGCTGGACGCGGTGCCGCAGCGTCGGCCTGGCCAGCGCCTTCACATCGTCCGGCGTGACGTAGTCGCGGCCCGACAGCCACGCCCAGGCGCGCGAGGTGGCCAGCAGCGCCGTCGCGCCGCGCGGCGACACGCCGAGCTGGAGCGACGGGGACTGCCGCGTCGCCCTGCACAGGTCGACCACGTAGGCGGCGACCTTGGGATCGAGGTGCACGGACCGCACCGAGGCCCGGCCGGCGGCCAGCTCGTCGGCGCCCGCCACCGCCTTCACCTCCGACAGGTCGCGCGGGTCGAACCCGGCCGCGTGCCGCTGGAGCATGGAGATCTCCTCGTCCCGCGTGGGGACGGGCACGGTCAGCTTGACCAGGAACCGGTCGAGCTGCGCCTCGGGCAGCGGATAGGTGCCCTCGTACTCGATCGGGTTCTGGGTCGCGCAGACGACGAACGGGTCGGGCAGGGGGCGCGCGGAGCCCTCCACGGAGACCTGCCGCTCCTCCATGGCCTCCAGGAGGGACGCCTGGGTCTTCGGCGGCGTCCGGTTGATCTCGTCGGCCAGCAGGAGGTTGGTGAAGACCGGGCCCTCGCGGAACTCGAACTCCACGGTCCGGTTGTCGTAGACCAGCGACCCGGTCACGTCGCCCGGCATCAGGTCGGGGGTGAACTGGACCCGCTTGAAGTCCAGGTCCAGCGCCCGCGACAGCGTCTTGATGAGCAGCGTCTTGGCCGTGCCGGGGACGCCCTCCAGCAGCACGTGGCCGCGGCAGAGCAACGCGATGACCAGGCCGGTCACCACGGAATCCTGGCCGACGACCGTCTTGGCGACCTCTCCGCGCAGCGCGGTCAGCGCCGCGCGGGCCGTCTCGGCCTGCTGCCGGGCCTCCTCGGACGGCACGCCGGGCCCCGTGCCGCCGGCGCCCGGCACGTCGTCCTTCCCGAGCTCTACAGGGTGGTTCAAGACTGGCGTACCTGCCTTTCCAGGTCGTCGAGGACGTCGGTGAGGGCGATCAGCCCGGCGTCGTCCAAGGGTTCAGGACCGTACAGGGCCGCCCCGACGTACGTCTCGTCGTACATCGTGCGGCGGGCGACCGCCGTGACGATCTCCTGCGCGGCCGAAGGGTCCTGCGCGCTGCTGCGGGGGAGCCCGAGCAGGGGGACGAGCCGCTCGCGGGCCCCGGAGCGCAGCGCGTCCGAGGCGCGGTCGCGGGCGCGCCCGGCGCGGTAGAGGCGGGCGCGGCCCTCGACCGTCTCGGCGGACCGGACGACGACGGGCAGCGCCTCCGCCACGACCGGGCCGAGCCTGCGCGCCCGCCACAGGGCCACCAGGACCACCGCGACGAGCAGTTCGAGGATGAGCAGCTTGACGCCGAACGGGAGGAGGTCGCCGATCGACTGCTGCCCGGCGCCCGAGCCCGCCTCCGGCAGGTCCGGCACCAGCCAGACCACGGAGGAGCCGCCACCACTGGCCAGGTTCATGGCCAGCGCCGCGTTGCCCTCCTCGGTGAGGCGCCGGTTGGTCAGCGGCGCCGCGGAGCCGAGGACGGTCACCGTGCTCGCGCCGTTCTGGACCCGGACGAGCCGGGGAGCGCCGTACTCCGTCTGGTAGCAGGACGTGCCGGAGCCCGTGACGTCGTAGGTGTCCGACTGGTGGAAGGCGACCTTCCCCGCGAGCGTCGCCGCGTCCAGGGCGCAGCCCGGCTCGTCGGCCTCCTCGTACGTCGGCCCGTCCCGGCGCACCTGGGGCGCGAGCGCGTCCAGCGCGAACGACGTCGGCCGGACGAGGAGCATGAAGACCGGCGCGGCGCGGAGCCGGCCCAGGTCCTCCTCGGTGAGCCGCTCCGAACGGGTCACGACCATGGCCGAGCCGGGCGTGGCGGCGGCGAGGGCGTCGTCGGTGCTCCTGGCGACCGTCACCTGGGTGCCGTTCTGCCGGAGGATCTCCGCGAGCGCCCGGCTTCCGTCCGGCTTCGGCGACCCGGGGTCGAGCGCGTCCGCCGACGTCGCCGGCCGCAGCGCGGCGAGGACGATCGCGATCACGATCATCGCGAGGACGACCGCGACGACGCCGCGCGCCGACCGCCAGCGCCGCCCGGCGACCTGCCGGGCGGACGGCTCGGCCCCCTCCGCGCGGCCGCTCCGCGGCGGGGACGCCGTCACCATCGCGGGCCCCCTTCGTCGTCGGCCCCGGCGAGCGCGAGGCCGTCCGCCTCCAGCGGTTTCGGCCGCGCCGCCCGCAGCCGCTCGTCCAGCTCCGTCATCCGCGCGTACCCCTCCGGCGTCCCCGGGCGGTCGCCGTACCAGACGTCGTCGAAGATCCGCACGCCGGCGCCCAGGTCCTCGGCGAGGTCGGGGACGGCCTCCCCGGCCTCCGCCGCCAGCTCGTCCGCGGTCCGCCCCGGACGCGCGGCGAGGACCGCGCGCTCCTCCAGGTCGCGGGCGATCGCGCGGAGCCGTTCGCGGATCGCCTCGGCCCACTGCCCGGCCTCGGCGTAGCGCTCCGCCGCGTCCCGGTGGTCGACCGCGCGGGACGGCCCGTCCTCCAGCAGCGGGTCCTTGCGGGAGCGCGGGTTGCGGCGCCCCCGCATCAGCCACACGATCAGCGCGACGGCGATGAGCGCGATCACGACCATGATGGCGATGGAGAGCCAGCCGCCGCCGTCGCCCTGCCCCTGGGGGTCCGGCGCCCGGCTCGTCAGCTCCCGCAGCCACTCGGTGAAGTCGTCCCAGGCGCGCTCCAGCCAGGACGGCTTGTCGCGCTGGTAGACCTGCTTCTCCAGCTCGCGGCGGGCCATCTCGCGGGCCTCGTCGCGGCCGATCGGATCGAGCATCATGAACCGGTCCCCGTCCACGGGCGTGCCTGTACCGGACCGGTCCGCCACAGGCCGGCGAACCCCTCCGGGTCCTCCCCGTCGTCCGCGTGTTCGTTGTCCGCGTGCCCGTCACCGCGTTCGCCGGCGGCGACGGCCGCGGCGGAACGTCCCCGGGTGCGCAGGTCGAGGTCGAAGCCCTCGCGGCGCATCCGGCGGTCCATGTAGACCAGCGCGATCACGCCCGCGTCGAACGGGATCACCACCGACCAGCTCACGATCCGCCCGAGGGTGTCCACCGCGAGCGCGCCCATCGTCGAGCCGCTGCCGGAGGAGTCGCCGAAGAAGACCAGCTGCACGAACAGGAACGGGATCCGGAGCGCGAAGAAGCCCATGAACACGGTGACCAGAGTGGCCAGCAGGAGCGCTCCGAACGTCCGCCACCATCGTCTCTTGGAGAGCGTGACCGCCCGGCGCAGCGCACCGCTCACGGTCTGCCGTTCCAGGACGACCGCCGGCACGGCCTGCACGAACAGAATGTAGAGCCACACCATCAGCCCGAGGCCGATGGGGATGCCGAATATCCCCGCTAGCACCCCGAAGGCAGGGCGAGCCCCTGCGGCGATCAGCAGGATGAACGGCGCGATAGGCAGGACGAGCGCGCCCAGCGAGATGCCGATGACGGCCACCGCGGTGGCGACCAGCCGTCCCAGGCTCGGCCGCGCGTCCCGCCACGCCTGCCGCGGCGCGACCGGCAGGCCCACCAGCTCCCGGCCCAGGATCGGCGCGACCAGCCCCGACAGCAGCAGGATCCCGAACGCCGACAGCACCAGCCCCAGCACCGTCAGCGTGGACTGCGCGCCGATCGACTCCAGCAGCACGTCCGGCGTGACCTCGTCGCGGGCCTCGTCGCCGATGAAGAAGTAGGCGGCGATCGAGCTCGTCACCTGGATCGCCGTGCTGGCGGCCACCGACAGGCCCAGCGTCGTGCGCGGCCGGCGCCGGATCCCGGTGATCGCGCCGTCGAGTATCTCCGAGAGAGACATCGGACGGAACGGGACATTCCGCACCACATCGGTGGCGTCGTCGTCCCAGCTTCCCGTTCCCGGCATCCCGTCTCCCTGCGATTTACGGCGGGGTCTGCGGCGCGTCCGGCCGGGCCCTCTTCCGGCCCCGGCACGTCCGCCGGTCAGGTCATCCTGTCACGGGCGAGCTGTGAACCTTGCGCCGGTTTCGGGAGTCACCTCTACAATTCCGAGCCGCCCGCCCGTTACGGGAGAGCCATGTACGACGCAAACGCGGGTAACCTTGCACGCCAAGGCATATCTCTCCCTGGCGAGGTGGCGCCGGAGCCTCGCGCCCCACTCCACCGAACCCCGACTTTGTGACGATGAGGGCCATGAGAGGACGTGTACTGGTCGTCGACGACGATCTCGCGCTCGCCGAGATGCTCGGCATCGTGCTGAGGGGCGAGGGTTTCGAGCCCTCGTTCGTCCACGACGGCGACAAGGCGCTCGAGGCGTTCCGGGAGACCCGGCCCGACCTCGTGCTGCTCGACCTGATGCTGCCCGGGGCCGACGGCATCGACGTGTGCCGGCAGATCCGCGCCGAGTCCGGCGTGCCGATCGTCATGCTGACGGCCAAGAGCGACACCGTGGACGTCGTCCTCGGCCTGGAGTCCGGCGCCGACGACTACATCGTCAAGCCGTTCAAGCCCAAGGAGCTCGTCGCGCGCGTCCGCGCCCGGCTGCGGCGCACCGACGAGCCCGCGCCCGAGACCCTGCAGATCGGCGACATCACGATCGACGTCGCCGGGCACTCGGTCAAGCGCGGCGACCGGCACATCCCCCTGACCCCGCTGGAGTTCGACCTGCTGGTCGCCCTCGCCCGCAAGCCCCGCCAGGTGTTCACCCGCGAGGTGCTGCTGGAGCAGGTGTGGGGCTACCGGCACGCCGCCGACACCCGGCTGGTGAACGTGCACGTCCAGCGGCTCCGCGCCAAGATCGAGAAGGATCCGGAACGGCCTGAGATCGTGGTCACCGTCCGCGGTGTCGGTTACAAGGCCGGCCCCGCCTGACCGGCACCGGCATGAGGCCCGACATGAGGAGGGCGAAGCGGCTCGCCCGGCGCGGGCTGGGGACGGTGCGGCGCGTGCTGCGCGGAGCCGCGCGGGCCGCCTACCTGCGGTGGCGCCGGTCGATCCAGGTGCGCGTCGTCACGTCCACGCTGTTCATCTCGGCGATCGTGGTGGCCATCCTGGGCGCGTTCCTCATGCAGCAGGTGTCGTCCGCCCTCATGGACGGCAAGGTCAAGGCGGCACGTCTCCAACTGGACGACGGCCTGGCCCAGGTACAGCGCGACCTCGGAAACTCGGCCGGCGACGGCAGCAGGCTGAACTCGACGATCGATCGGCTGAAAGCCCGCAGCGGCCCGTCCGGGCTCTACGAGGTGTACATCCGCGACACCACCGAGCAGTACTTCGACGGGTACACCACCAACGAACTACGCCAGGAGAGCGTCCCCAAACGGCTGCGCGAAGAGCTGAGGAACGCGCCCGCGGGTGCGCGCGCCTACACCTATGGCAAGCTCTCCTACGTCGGAGACAGGCCGAACGAACGCGGCCTCATCGTCGGCGGCAAGACCGGCCAGTTCGAGCTGTACTACCTGTTCCCCCTCACGGAGGAACAGCAGACCCTGACCAACGTCAGCCGCTCTCTGGCCGGAGTGGGCATCGTCCTGGTGCTGCTCCTGGCGGCCATCGCCTCGCTGGTCACGCGGCAGGTCGTCATCCCCGTACGGCTGGCCGCCCAGGGCGCGCAGAGGCTCGCCGCCGGACGTCTCGAAGAGCGCATGAGGGTCCGCGGTGAGGACGATCTGGCGCGCCTCGCCCGCTCCTTCAACGACATGGCCGCGAACCTCCAGGAGAAGATCGGCGAGCTGGAGGACCTGTCGCAGGTGCAGCGCCAGTTCGTCTCGGACGTCTCGCACGAGCTGCGCACGCCCCTGACCACCATCCGCATCGCCGCGGACATGCTCTACGAGAACCGCGACACCTTCGACGACCCGGCCGTCGGGCGCTCCGCGGAGCTGCTGCAGAGCCAGCTGGAGCGGTTCGAGTCGCTCCTGGCCGACCTGCTGGAGATCAGCCGGCACGACGCCGGCGCCGCGACCCTGGACGCCGAGTCCCTCGACATGCGCGACCTCGTCCTGCGGGTCGTCGGCGACATCCAGGGGCTCTCCGAGCGCAAGGGCAGCAAGGTCGTCCTGCAGCTCCCCGGCGAACCGTGCATGGCCGAGGTCGACCGCCGCCGCGTCGAGCGGATCCTGCGCAACCTACTCGTCAACGCCGTCGAGCACGGCGAGGGCGAGGACATCGTCGTCTCCGTCGGCGCCGACCGCGACGCCGTCGCCGTCGCCGTCCGCGACCACGGCGTCGGGCTCAAGCCGGGGGAGGGGCAGATGGTCTTCGACCGCTTCTGGCGCGCCGACCCCGCCCGCGCCCGCACCACCGGCGGCACCGGGCTCGGCCTGTCGATCTCCCGGGAGGACGCGCAGCTGCACGGCGGCTGGCTCCAGGCCTGGGGGGAGCCCGGCGCGGGCTCCCAGTTCCGGCTCTCGCTGCCCCGCGTCGCCGGCGCCGAGCTGCGGGGCTCGCCGCTGCCGCTCGTCCCCCCGGGCGCCGGAGACGCGCGCCCGCTGTTCGCGGAACTGGAGGCCGGCGAATGACCGAGTGCACCGGGGCCCGGCGGGTCACGTGCCTCCTCGTGGTCGCCGTCCTGGCCCTCGGCGGCGCGGGCTGCGCGAACGTGCCGAGCGGCGGCCAGGTGGTCAGCGGCCGGCCCGCCGAGCGCGCCGAGCGCGTCGACGACCCCTACGTCCGGCTCATCCCGGTGAAGCCGCGCCCCGAGTGGGGGCCCGCGCAGATCGTCTCGGGTTTCCTCGCGGCGTCCGCGAGCTTCGACGACGGCCACAAGGTCGCCAAGATGTACCTCGGCGGCCGGACGTCCTGGAACCCGGGCCTGCGGCCGTTCGTGACCGTCCTCGCGAGCCGCATCACCGACCCGCATGTGATCAAGGCGTCCGGCGGGCAGGCGACCGTCCGCGTGACCGGCGAGGAGCTCGGCACCATCACCGCGGACGGCCAGTACACCGCCTCGCCGAAGAACCTCGACGCCACGTTCCAGCTCACCAAGACGCCGCAGGGCGTCTGGCGCATCACCGGCCTCCCCGGCGACGACAAGGCCGGCCTGCTGCTCACCAAGGACGACGTCGAGCGCGCCATGCGCACCGTCAACCTGTACTTCTTCGCGCCCGACCGGCGTACCCTCGTCCCGAACGGCATCTTCCTGCCGGTCGTGAACCGGCAGACCCTGCCGACGCAGCTCGTCCAGGCGCTGCTGACCGGACCGACCTCCTGGCTGACCGGAGCCGTGCAGACCGCGTTCCCCGAGGGCACGCGGCTGCGGCACGGCGTCCGGATCGAGAAGGACGTCGCGACCGTCGACCTCAGCAGGCAGGCCCGCGGCGGCGACATCGACCGGATGTCGGCCCAGCTCGCCTGGACGATGCGGCAGCTCTCGGAGATCAAGTCGCTGCGGCTGCGGATCGACGGCGAGACCGTCGCGCCGGAGGGCATGGACGCCACCCAGGCGGTGAACGGCTGGGAGGGCAACTCGCCCGACGGCGGGGCGCCCCCCGAGAGCGCCCACCAGAACGCCTACGTCGTCGGCCCGTCCGGCTTCCTCGGCACCCTGGAGGGCGACCGCGCCCAGCCCGTCGTGACCGGCCCCGCCGGGAGCCTCTCCCGTCCCGCCGTCGCCCCCGACCACCAGGAGTTCGCCGGGCTGAGCGCGGACGGCGGGCAGGTCCTCGTCGCCGCGCCCGTCACCGGCCAGCCGACGTCCCGCGTCCTGCTGACCGCGCACCGCGGCGCCCGCTTCACGGCCCCGTCCTGGAGCCATGACGGCACGCTGTGGGTCGTGGAGAGCGGCGAGAACGAGTCGTGGCTGTGGGTGCGCCCGCGCGGCGGGCCGCCCGTCCGCGCAGCCCACTGGGGCCTCGGCGGCCGCGAGGTGCTCGCCTTCCGCGTCGCCCGCGACGGCGTCCGCGCCGCGGTGATCGCCCGCGTGGACGGCCGCCCCCAGGTCCAGCTCGGCCGCATCGCCCACGCCCCCGACGGCTCCCTGGACGTGGGCTCGTTCCTGCCGGTGAGCTCCGAGCTCCAGGACGCCGTCGACCTCGCGTGGCGGGACTTCGGCACCCTCGCCGTCCTCGGCCGCGCCAAGCGCGACTCCCAGACCCTCCCGTTCCTGATGCCGATCAGCGGCAGCGCGATCACCTCCCTCGGCGTCGGCTCCCTGGGCGAGCCCCGCACGATCGCCGCCGCCCCGGGCGCCCCGATCCTCATCGGCACCCGCTCGGGCGGCAAGGACCAGATCTGCCGCCAGCGCGCCCCGAGCAACTCCTACAGCCCCTGGATCTGCCCGACCCCGGCCAAGGACCCCACCTACCCCGGCTGACCCTCTGGGGGGCGGCGAGTTATCCACAGTTGAGGGAGCCGGAGACGCCGTCAACGCCGGCGCGGCATCGTCGAGGGCATGAACGTTCTCTCCGACCTGATCGAGTTCCTTCTGCCCGAACGCTGCGCCGGGTGCGGGCTGGCTCCGGCCCTGCTGTGCGACGGGTGCGCCAAGCCCCTGCGGGGGGCGGCACGTCCCGCGAGAACGGCCCCTGCCGGGCTGCCGCCCCCGTGGACCGTGGCGGCCTACGAGGGCCCTCTCAGAACGATCCTGGGCGCCTACAAGGAGCGCGGGCGCACGGCGCTCTCCGTCCCGCTGGGGGAGGCGCTGGCGACCGCCGTCCGCGCCGCCCTCACCCCCGGCCCCGACCCGCCGCTCGTGGTCTGGGTCCCGTCGGGCCGGCGGGCCGTGCGGCGGCGCGGGCACGATCCGCTCCGCGGGGCGGTCGAGGCGGCGGTCCGGCGGCTGCGGGAGAGCGGGGTGCCGGTGACCGCGGTGGACGCGTTACGGCAGCGTGGGAGGGTCGCGGACCAGGTGGGGCTCTCGGTGGCGCAGCGCGCCGCCAACCTCGCCGGGGCCATCGAGGCGCGCGGCTCGCTCGCCGGACGCCCGGTCCTCCTGGTCGACGACGTGGTCACGACGGGCGCGTCCCTCGCCGAGGCCGCGCGGGCGCTACGCGCGGCAGGCGCGGACGTGACGGGAGCGGCGACCATCGCCGCCACTCCACGCCACAGATCCTGGTGACTTTCTTCCCCCGAGCCGTCGGGGATGGCAGTCAGTGACAATGTGTAGTGAGCAGATATCCGCCTTGTCCGTGTTCGCCGTGGGACGTCAGGTAATTCACGTCACATCACGTCATGAGGGAGTAGAGATTTCCCAAACTCACCGCGGCGACAGGACCCCCTGACCTGGCCGGTCACCGGGGCCGCGAGCGCCGGGCGGGCGGGGGCTCACGGCACGTGACGGGCGTCCGCGGGGCACCCGGGCAACCCGCTGCGGCGGTCATCGATGACGGTCAGTGAGTATTTCCTCCGCCCACCCCCCTGACATTCGTGGCGTAAGGGGTTAGCGTTCCTGACATGGCACCCGCCCGGGTCCGTGGTTGCGTCGGATCGCAGTGCCCGTCAGGGGCACGGCAGACGATCCGGCTAGCCGATGCCAGGCGCAGGCGAAACGGCCCACGTAAGGCGACTTCTCGTCGACCGATCACGGTGCGCCTTAGAGGTAAGTCCTGCCCCGTCGAGGGATCCGACATCCCCCGAACCGGGAGAAGGGCAGTAGTGGCGAGAGCGCCGCGAGCCCCTCAGCAGGCGGATGTGGGGACGAAGACCAGGTCGGCCGGGCGGGTGCGACCCACCGTCCTGTGGTGCCCGTCCGGGGCCGGCCAGGGACCCCGGGCAGGGCGAAGACGCAACCGGGAGAAGGGGGGTCCCGCGTGAACATCACCGTGAGGGGCCGGCACACCGAGGTCAACGACAGGTTCCGTCGGCACGTCGACAACAAACTCGCCAAGATCGAGCGGCTCAACCAGAAGGTCATCCGCGTTGATGTGGAGGTGTCCGAGGAACGCAACCCACGGCTGGCCGACCAGCGCGAAAGGGTGGAGCTCACGATCCGCTCCCGCGGCCCGGTGATCCGGGCCGAAGCCGCCGCCGACGACCGCTACGGCGCCCTCGACCTCGCCCTCGACAAGCTGGAGTCGCGCCTGCGCCGCGACTCCGAGCGGCGCAAGGGCCACGGCGGGAAGGGACGCGCCAAGCTCGCGACGATGGAACCGCTCCCCGAACCGCTCCCGCCCGTGCCTCCCGAACCCGTGAAGCGTCCCGTCGAGGACGAGGTCGTGACCGTCTCGCAGGACGAGAACCTCGTCCCGATCCCCATGGACGGCGACGGCCCCCTCGTCGTCCGCGAGAAGTTCCACAAGGCCGAGCCGATGGGCATCGAACAGGCCCTTTTCGAGATGGAGCTCGTCGGCCACGATTTCTTCCTCTACCGCGACAAGGCCACGGGGCACCCCTCGGTCGTATATAGGAGAAGAGGCTGGGACTACGGAGTCATCAGGCTCGTCGAAGAGTGATGCGGCACTCGCCTCACGTCACCGCGCGAACCATGCCATGATCTGAAAAGGCGCATCAGCCGATCCACGGACGCGGCGCGTCCCGGGAACTTCCCGGGACGCGCGGCGGTTGACCGGGGGACACCCTGAATAGTGAAGGGGGGAAGCGGCGTCTCCTCCACGCCGCGACTCTGGTGAGCGAGAATCCCGAGGCTCGCGACGCCGCGGCGGTACCCCGTCAGTCCGGCGCCGGCGCCACCCCCGCCGACCGGGAGGCGGCCGACCCCATCCGCGTGCTCATCGTCGACGACCACGCGCTGTTCCGCAGGGGCCTGGAGATGGTCCTCCAGGGTGAGGACGACATCGAGGTCATCGGCGAGGGCGGCGACGGGCACGAGGCCGTGGAGATGGCCGGCGACCTGCTGCCCGACGTCGTCCTGATGGACATCCGCATGCCGCGCCGCAGTGGCATCGAGGCCTGCACCGCGATCAAGGACGCCGCGCCCAGCGCGAAGATCGTCATGCTGACCATCAGCGACGAGGAGGAGGACCTCTTCGAGGCGATCAAGGCCGGCGCCAGCGGCTACCTGCTCAAGGAGATCTCCATCGACGAGGTCCCGCAGGCCGTCCGCGCCGTGCACGGCGGCCAGTCGCTGATCAGCCCGTCGATGGCGTCCAAGCTCATCACCGAGTTCGCCGCGCTGGCCAAGCGCAGCGAGGAGCGCACGCAGCAGGTCCCCGCCCCTCGCCTCACCGAGCGCGAGATGGAGGTCCTGCGCCTCGTCGCCCGGGGCCTGGGCAACCGCGAGATCGCCCGCGAGCTCTTCATCTCCGAGAACACCGTGAAGAACCACGTCCGCAACATCCTGGAGAAGCTCCAGCTCCACTCGCGCATGGAAGCCGTCGTCTACGCCGTCCGCGAAAAACTCCTAGAGATCACCTGACCCCACCGCAGGCGCGACCGGTAAAGCGGGTTTGTCGGTGTTGTGTCGTAGCATCGCGGGCGTGGTGGAACTCAGTGCGGACGTGGAACTCAGTGCGGACGAGGCGCGGCGGCTTCAGTTGCGGGCCCAGGGGTTTCTGGGGGCGTTCCCGAAGGGGGGCGTGCCGGCGGTGCTGGAGCGGCTCGGGGCCGTGCAGCTCGACACGATCTCGGTCCTGGCACGGTCGCACGAGCTGGTCCCCTACGCGCGGCTGGGGGCGGTGGGACGGGCCAAGGTCGAGGCCGCCTACTGGGGCAACGGGTCGGCCGATCACGAGAGGCGTCGTCCGGAGGCGTTCGAGTACTGGGCTCACGCCGCGTCCATCATCCCGATGGCCGACTGGCCGCTGTTCGCGTTCCGCCGCCGGGCCTACGTGCGGCGGGGGTGGCGCTGGCACAAGGTCCCCGAGGGCGTCTGCGATCAGATCCGGACCCGCCTGAAGGCGGACGGGCCGCTCACCACCAAGGAGCTCGGCGGCGCGAAGGCGAGCGCCGAGTGGTGGGACTGGAGCGACCACAAGATCGGCATCGAGTGGCTGCTCGACATCGGCGAGGTCGTGTGCGTGCAGCGGGCCGGGTGGCGCCGGGTGTACGACCTCGCCGAGCGCGCCGTCCCGCCGGAGCTGCTGGTCGAGGAGCCGGACGACGACGCCTGCCTCACCGCCCTGGTCGCCCGGGCGGGGCGGGCGCTCGGCGTGGCCACGCGCGGCGACCTCGCCGACTACTACCGGATCAAGCAGGACCAGGTCGACGCCGTGATCGAGGCGACCGGGCTCGTCCCGGTCGAGGTCGCCGGATGGTCGCAGCGGGCCTGGGCCGACCCGGGCGCGCTGGACGCGCCGCCCAGGGGCAGGCACGCCACCACGCTGCTGTCGCCGTTCGACTCGCTGGTCTGGGACCGCGCCCGCGCCTCGCGCGTGTTCGGCTTCGACCACCGTCTGGAGGCGTACGTGCCGAAGGGCAAGCGCGTCCACGGCTACTTCGCGATGCCGCTGCTCGCCGGGGGGCGCCTCATCGGACGGGTCGACCCCGCCAGGGAGGGGCGCACGCTCATCGCCCGCCAGGTGACCATGGAGCCGTGGGCGACGCGCACGGCCGCGCGGGCGGAGTCGTCGGTGGCGGCCCTCGCCACGGCCCTCTGGCGCGCCGCCTCGTGGGTCGGGTGCGACGACGTGCGCGTGGAGCGGACCACGCTGGCGGCCCCCCTCGTCGACGCCGCCTTGAGGGCCGCCGCTCCGGCCTGACGCGGTCAGCCGTGGGGGGCCTGCTGGGTGTCGGTGGCGACGGGCGTGTCGATGACCTCGCCGGCATCGCCGCCGCGGCGCTTGTCCGAGCGCGAGCCGAACAGGGAGTAGTCGACGATTTCAGGGATGACGCGGGGGGCGTCCACGACGACGTCCGAGAACAGGTGGACCATCCAGCTGACGATCATGCCGATGACGATGACGCCCACGCCGGCGTAGAAGAGGATCCAGTTCGGGCCGAGGCAGAGCGCGACGCCGCCGACGACGAAGCCCACGAAGATGATGGTGACGGCGATCCACGAGCTCGGCCGCCCGGCGTGCGATCCGTGCGACTCTTCGGACATTGCGCCTCCCCTCCTGAGGTGTCAGTGATCCTGTCCGGGACCCGGAAGGTCAAACGGAACACGCGGTGGATTGCGCTCCAGAGTGACCTAGACCATTCTGGGTCTGGCCTACGATGGGCATCGTACGTGTGGTGTGCGCGCCGCCTGGAGCGGTGAACCACGATCTGCAAGGAGCTTTCGAGAGTGCCGCCAGTCATCGACAAGATCCTTCGTGCGGGCGAGGGAAAAACCCTGCGCAAGCTCAAGAAGCTCGCGGATCAGGTCAACTCGATCGAGGAGGACTTCCTCGAGATGAGCGACGCCGAGTTGCGCGAGCTGACCGACAAGTACCGGGAACGTCTCGCCGACGGCGAGACCCTGGACGACCTGCTGCCCGAGGCGTTCGCGACCGCCCGCGAAGCCGCCAAGCGCGTTCTCGGCCAGCGGCACTACGACGTCCAGGTGATGGGCGGTGCCGCCCTGCATCTCGGCAACATCGCCGAGATGAAGACGGGTGAGGGCAAGACCCTGACCTGCGTGCTCCCGGCCTACCTGAACGCGCTGTCCGGCGACGGCGTGCACGTGGTCACGGTGAACGACTACCTGGCCAAGCGCGACGCCGAGTGGATGGGCCGCATCCACCAGTTCCTCGGCATGGAGGTCGGCGTCATCCTCCCGCAGATGACCCCGGACGAGCGCCGAGCGGCCTACAACTGCGACATCACCTACGGCACGAACAACGAGTTCGGGTTCGACTACCTGCGCGACAACATGGCGTGGAGCCTGGAGGAGTGCGTCCAGCGCGGCCACAACTTCGCCATCGTGGACGAGGTCGACTCGATCCTCATCGACGAGGCCCGGACCCCGCTGATCATCTCGGGTCCGGCCGAGCAGAACTCCAAGTGGTACTCGGAGTTCGCCAAGATCGTCCCGCGGCTGAAGCGCGCCGAGCTGATCAGCACGGCCGGGCAGGTGGACGAGTACGGCCCCGGCGACTACGAGGTGAACGAGAAGAAGCGCACCGTCGGCATCACCGAGTCGGGCGTGGAGAAGGTCGAGGACTGGCTCGGCATCGACAATCTCTACGACTCGGTGAACACGCCGCTGGTGAGCTTCCTCAACAACGCGCTGAAGGCCAAGGAGCTGTACAAGCGCGACAAGGACTACGTCGTCATGAACGGCGAGGTCCTGATCGTCGACGAGTTCACCGGCCGCATCCTGCACGGCCGCCGCTACAACGAGGGCATGCACCAGGCCATCGAGGCCAAAGAGGGCGTGGCGATCAAGGACGAGAACCAGACGCTCGCCACGATCACCCTGCAGAACTACTTCCGCCTCTACGGCAAGCTGTCCGGCATGACCGGCACCGCCGAGACCGAGGCGGCGGAGTTCAACAAGACCTACAAGATCGGCGTGGTGCCGATCCCGACGAACAAGCCGATGATCCGCGACGACGTCGCGGACGTCGTCTACAAGACCGAGCAGGCCAAGTTCGAGGCCGTCGTCGACGACATCGCCGAGCGGCACGAGAAGGGCCAGCCGGTCCTGGTCGGCACGACGTCGGTGGAGAAGTCCGAGAAGCTGAGCAAGATGCTCAAGCGGCGCGGCATCCCGCACCAGGTGCTGAATGCCAAGCACCACGAGCAGGAGTCCGCGATCGTCGCGGAGGCGGGCCGCAAGGGCGGCGTGACCGTCGCGACGAACATGGCGGGCCGCGGCACCGACATCATGCTCGGCGGCAACCCCGACTTCCGCGCCGACCTGGAGCTGCACCAGCGCGGGCTGTCCCCGCTGGAGACGCCCGAGGAGTACGAGTCGGCGTGGCCGGAGGCGCTGGAGAAGGCCCAGGAGGCCGTGGAGGGCGAGCACGAGGAGGTCGTCGAGCTCGGCGGCCTGTACGTCCTCGCGACCGAGCGGCACGAGTCGCGGCGCATCGACAACCAGCTGCGCGGCCGGTCCGGCCGGCAGGGCGACCCGGGCGAGTCCCGGTTCTACCTGTCGCTGGAGGACGACCTGATGCGGCTGTTCAACTCCGCCCGCGTCGAGGCGATCATGACCCGGCTGAACATCCCGGACGACGTGCCGATCGAGTCCAAGATCGTCACTAACGCGATCAAGTCGGCGCAGAGCCAGGTCGAGCAGCAGAACTTCGAGATGCGCAAGAACGTCTTGAAGTACGACGAGGTGCTGAACCGGCAGCGCAAGGTCATCTACGCCGAGCGCCGCAAGGTGCTGGAGGGCGAGGACCTCGGCGAGCAGGTCCGCAACATGATCGACGAGGTGGTCGCGGGCTACGTCGCGGGCGCTACGGCGGAGGGCTTCGCCGAGGACTGGGACCTCGAGAAGCTGTGGCAGGCGTTCGAGAAGCTCTACCCGATCTCCATCACGGTGGACGAGCTGGTCGAGGAGGTCGGCGGCGACATCTCCGGCCTGGACGCCGAGACCCTCGCCGCGAGCATCCGCGAGGACGCGCGGGCGGCCTACGACAAGCGCGAGGAGGAGCTCAGCGCGGACGTCATGCGCCAGCTGGAGCGCCGGGTCGTGCTGAACGTCCTCGACCGCAAGTGGCGCGAGCACCTCTACGAGATGGACTACCTCCAGGAGGGCATCGGCCTGCGGGCCATGGCGCAGCGCGACCCGCTGGTGGAGTACCAGCGCGAGGGCTTCGACATGTTCAACGCGATGCTCGACGGCATCAAGGAGGAGTCGGTCGGCTACCTGTTCAACCTGGAGGTCCAGGTGGACGAGCAGCCGGAGGAGCCCGCCGTCGGCGCCGCGCCCGTCTCGGTCGCCAAGTCGGCCTCCTCGGTCGACCTGGAGAAGGACGCCGAGGAGGACGAGGCCGAGGACGCCGAGGAGGCCAAGGACGCCCCCGCGATCAAGGCGAAGGGCCTCGATGCGCCGAAGCGTCCGAAGAAGCTGGAGTACTCGGCCCCGACCGTCGACGGTGACGGCGGCGTCGAGCACCACAGCGAGGAGGCCGCGGACGAGTACGCGGGCGTGAACCGCAACGACCCGTGCCCGTGCGGCTCGGGCAAGAAGTTCAAGCGCTGCCACGGCGATCCGCGCAACAAGAACAAGTAGGGCGACGCGAACGGCCCCCCGCACCTGCGGGGGGCCGTTTCGCATGTCAGTTCGCATGTCAGTGGGCGGTCGTCTCCAGCGCCGTGCAGCGCCACCGGCCGCGCGTGTGCTCAAGGCGCAGGGCCAGCGCGTGGACGCGCCCGGCCACGACGGCCACGGCGGCCGTCTCCGCCACACCGGGGGACGGCCGCTGCGACCGCGTCGACAGCACCTTCGGCGGGACGATCCGCCTCCCGCGCCCGCCGGTCGGCCCGCGCCGCGCGGCCATCTCCCGGCACACGGCGGGGACGGCCACGAGCGACAGCTGATGCGCGGGACGCGTCCCCGCCAGCACCTCCACGATGAGCCGCACGGCCGCGTCGGCGACGGCCCGGACCTCGGCGTCGACCCCGTCCCCTGGCCGGACGAGCCGCAGCCCCGGCCTGCGCACCGGGTCCGGGGCGGGCCGCAGCGCCAGCGCCCCGCGCGTGGCGGGCACCGCCGGACGGTAGTGGACGAAACGAACCGCCGCGGGATCGACCGGACGTCCCATGCAAGCCTCCTGATCTCGTTTCGAACAGGAGCCCGGAGATCGGCCGGAAATACGTCGTGGCCGCATGAGGCCGTCCGCGGACACGGCGGCGCCGGAGAGCACGAAGGCCGGAGAGCACGAAGGCGGCGGGACGCGGATGCCGCGTCCCGCCGCCCTTCGGTGCGAGTCCCGGGCCGGGTGCGGGGAGCCCGGGACTCGTGGGAGCCGGACCGGTGCGCCGACCGGCCCGAGATGGGGCGCCGCGGCAGGGGGAGGAGGGGTCCGCGGCGCCCCGGGGGATGGTCAGCCCCCGGCCGGTGCGTCCTGCGTTCCGGCCGTGCCCTTCTTCCCGCCGCCCGGCTCGCTGGCCGCGAGTTCCGGGCTGGCGGCCGGGTCGGCGGCCACCGACTCCTCGCCCTCCGGTTCCCGGCCCGGCGTCGCGAAGTTGAACTTCGTGATCAGGAATCTGAAGATGAAGTAGTAGAGGAAGAAGTACAGGACGCCCATGCCGAGGATGAGCAGGAGTCCCTCGGTGTTGTCCTTGCGGGCGTTCAGCAGGAGGTCGATCAGGCCGGCGGAGAAGCCGAACCCGAGCTGGGCGCCGGCGGCCTCCAGGATGGCCATCGAGATGCCCGTGAGGATGACGTGCACCACGTACAGGACGGGCGCGACGAACATGAACGCGAACTCGATCGGCTCGGTGACGCCGGTGATGAACGCGGTGAGCGCGGCGGAGATCATGATGCCGCCGACCGCGGGACGGCGGTGCTTCGGCGCGGAGTGCCAGATCGCGAGCGCCGCGCCGGGCAGGCCGAACATCAGCACGGGGAAGAACCCGGCGAGGAAGCCGCCCGCGTCGGGGTCGCCGGCCAGGTAGCGGTTGATCTCGCCGTGCACGACGCCGTCCGGTCCCTGGTAGTCGCCGAAGACGAACCAGATGAGCGAGTTCGGGATGTGGTGCAGGCCGAACGGGAGCAGCAGCCGGTTGATGACGCCGTAGACGCCCGCGCCCGCCGCGCCGGCGCCGGTGATCCAGTTGCCGAAGTCGGTGAGCCAGCTGCCGAACACCGGCCAGACGAAGCCGATCACGATGCCGAGGGCGAGGCCCGCGACGGCGGTGATGATCGGGACGAACCGGCGCCCGCCGAAGAACGCCAGCCAGGTCGGCAGCTTGATCCGGTAGTACCGCTGGTAGAGCAGCGCCGCGATGACGCCCATGAGGATGCCGCCGAGCACGTCCGTCGGGTTCTTGGCGCCCCAGTCGATGACCTGCGCCTGCGCGCCGTCCGTGACCTTGGTGATCAGGACGTTGCCCTGCAGCTCGTCGGTGTGCGAGAACATGATCTTGGAGACCCGGTCGAAGACCAGGTAGCCGACCACGGCCGCGAGCGCGGTGGAGCCGTCGGACTTCTTGGCGAAGCCGATCGCGACGCCGACCGCGAAGAGCAGCGGGAGGGCGGCGAACAGCGCGTTGCCGGCCTCGCCGACGATCTCGGCGACCCGGTCCCAGCCGAGGCCGTCGGCGCCCAGCATGTCGGCCTGGCCGAAGCGGAGCAGTAGCGCGGCGGCGGGCAGCACGGCGATCGGCAGCATGAGGCTGCGGCCGATCCGCTGCAGCACCGCGAGGGCGCTCGACCCTCGGCGCGGCGCGGAGTCCACTGTTGTCGCAGTCATCGCGAGGTTCCTCCTCAGGGGTTAGGAGTGCGGCGGGGGGTTTCCGAGGGCCGTGTGGATCTGGTAGCGGTCCGCCCTGTAGGTCGACACGCCCAGCTCGGCGCACACGCCTCCGGTGTACGAGCGGCGTTGCAGGAGCAGCACGGCACTGCCCCGGGTGATCTGCAGGTGCCTGGCGTCGGCGGCGTCGGCCAGGCTGGCGTCGATGGTCTGGTCGCCCGCGTCGAAGACGAGCCCGTAGACCGCTTCGAGGACGCCGTACAGGGAGCGGTCGGCGAGCCTGCGGTCGAGCAGGTCGGGGGCGAGGGAGGCCAGGATGTGCGCGCGTTCGAGGGCCATGGGCTCCCCGTCGGCGGTGCGCAGGCGCTCGATGACGTGGATGGCGGTGCCCGGTTCGACGTCGAAGATCCGGGCGAGGCGCGCGTCGGCGGGGACCGTCCGGCGGTCCAGGTCGATCGCGCCGGGCCGCAGCCCGCGGGCCAGCATGTCCTCGGTGAAGGAGACGAGCCGCAGCGGCATCTCGATCTTGGGCCGGGCGACGAACGTGCCCTTGCCGGGGACGCGGTAGAGCCGTCCCTCGGAGACGAGCTGGTCGACGCCCTGCCGGACGGTCATGCGGGACAGCCCGTACCGGCCGCACAGCTCGCGCTCCGAGGGGATCGGGGCGTCGACCGGCAGCTCCGCGCTCTCGATGAGGTCGAGCAGGATGGCGCGGAGCTGGAAGTACTTGGGTACCGGACTGTGCGGGTCGATCATCGTCACGAGGGTCCTCGACGGCCGGAGCCGGATCGATGGGGGTTCGCGGGTGTTCAGCGGTTCGATGGGCTGGTTGTGTGAGTTTGACGGTTTTAGATTCGGTTCGTACTGGTCTAGGCCGGACTAGACCACAGCATCGAAAGGCATGTCAATGCACGAATTCGTAACGACCTGATCACATGCGGACGACGCCATGATCGGGAAAGGTGCAGGTCAGCCCGGTTTTCCGGAAGGAGCGTCCGGTTCCGCCGGGTCGCCGCCCCGGTCCCGCCGGGTGCGGGGGCCGCCGGCCGAGGTCGACCGGTCCCGGGCCCTGAGGAGTTTCGGTCGACATCTTCAGCTCCATCCGATTCGTGGAGTATGGTGCGTACGATACTGGTCTAGTCCGGACTAGACCAGTTGGGAATCCGGAGGAACGACCCCGCGATCATCGCGTCACGGAGAGTGCGCCCCCATGGCATCACTGCTGATCACGGCCCACCGCATGATCATTACCCCCGCGGGCAGTCCTACCCGTGTCGTCTCCCCGGGATACGTCCGCGTCGAGGACGGCGTCATCGCCGAGGCCGGCGAGGGACCCCCGCCCCGCACCCCGGACACCGAGCTGCCCGACGGCCTCCTCGCGCCCGGACTGGTCGACCTCCAGGTGAACGGCTTCTTCGGCCACGACATGGCCGACGCCGACGAGTCCGGCTGGCACACCGTCGTCTCCCGCCTCCCCGAGACCGGCGTGACCGCGTTCCTCCCCACCTTCATCACCGCGCCCGTAGCGAAGCAGGCCGAGTCCCTGCGGCGCGCCCGCGACCTGATCCCCGGTCTGCCCCCTGGGACGCGCGTCCTCGGCGTCCACCTCGAAGGCCCGTTCCTGTCGCAGAAGCGCAAGGGCGCGCACAACGCGGCCCACCTGACCGACCCCGAGCCCGAGGCGATCAAGACCCTGCTGGAGACCGGGCTGGTCAGGCTGGTCACGCTCGCCCCGGAGCGGAACGGCGCGCTCGACGCGATCCGCACCCTGACCGAGGCGGGCGTCCTGGTGAGCGTCGGGCACAGCGACGCCACCGCCGCGCAGGTCTCCGCCGCGGCCGACGCCGGAGCCCGCAAGGTCACCCACATCTTCAACGCGCAGAGCGGCGTCCACCACCGCGACCCGGGCGTCGCCGTGCAGGCGCTCATCGACGACCGGCTCAGCCCCGGCCTCATCCTCGACCTGCACCACGTCTCGGCCCCGGTCGCCGAGCTGGTGTTCCGGGCCGCGGCGGGACGGGTCGTGCTCGTCACCGACGCCGCGGCGGCCGCCGGGATGCCGCCCGGCGCCTACGACCTCGGCGGCGAGCCCATCACCATGCCCGAGCAGGGCCCGCCGCTGCGCGCCGACGGCACCATCGCCGGGTCCGGCCTCCGGCTGGACGAGGCCGTCGGCAACGCGATCGGCCTCGGCCTCGGCGAGGCCGCCGCGGTGGACGCCGCGACCCGGGTCCCGGCCGACCTGATCGGACGTCCCGATCTCGGCCGGATCGCCCCCGGCGCCGCCGCCGACCTGGTCTGGCTGGGCCCCGGCCACCGGGCGCGTACCACATGGGTCAACGGGCAGAACGTCTTCGGAGGGGGATCATGACCAGTCAGATGCGCGCCGAGATCGGCGAGCAGCCGGACGCGCTGCGCCGGACGATCGACGCGCTCCTCCCGCGCACCGCCGACATCGCGGCGCTGGCGCGGGAGACCCGGCAGGTGCTGTTCATCGCGCGCGGCTCCTCCGACAACGCCGCGGTGTACGGGCGCTACCTCGTGGAGGCGCACGCCGGGCGGCTGGCCACGCTCGCCGCGCCGTCCATCGCGACGACCTACCGGCGTCGGCTCGACCTGGACGGCGTGCTGGCCGTGGCGATCAGCCAGTCCGGCAAGACCGAGGAGATCGTCGAGACCCTCGACTGGGCGAAGGACTGCGGCGCCCGGACCGTCGCGGTCACCAACGGCGCCGGGTCCCCGCTCGCCGAGGCCGCCGAGGTCGCGCTGGTCACCAGCGCGGGCGAGGAGATCGCCGTCCCGGCCACCAAGACCTACACCACCCAGCTCGCCGCGCTGTCGGTGCTCGGCCTCGGCCTCGGCGCGGACGTCGCGGTGGACGAGCTGCGCCGCGTCCCCGACGAGGTCGCCCGCATGATCGCGCAGACCGAGGCGTCTCCCGCACTGCCGGAGATCGTCGAGGAGCTGGCGAAGGTCCCGGGCGCGGTGGTGTCCGGCCGCGGCATCGCGTTCGGCACCGCGCTGGAGCTGGCGCTGAAGCTCAAGGAGGCGTGCTACCTGCACGCCATGGGCCTGTCGTACGCCGACCTGCTGCACGGCCCGATCGCCGTCGTGGACGGCCAGACCCCCGCGCTGCTGGTCGCGGCGGACTCCGGCCCGACGCTGCCGGGTACCGTGGCGCTGGCCGCGCGGGTCGAGGGCGCGGGCGCCCGCGCCTTCGGCGTCGGCGGCGGCTCCGAGCTGGCGCGGGTGTGCTCGGCCGCGCTGCCGGGCCCCGGCCTGCCCGAGTGGGTGGCGCCGCTGGGGCTCATCGTCCCCGGGCAGATCATGGTCGAGAACCTGGCCCGCCGGCTCGGCGTCGACCCCGACGTCCCGCGCGGGCTGAACAAGGTCACCCAGACCGACTGAGAGAAGAGAGAAGCCAGCATGGACAAGGCCGAGGCCATCATCGCGGCGCTGGGCGGCGCCGACAACATCGTCGAGATCGAGCCGTGCGCGACCCGGCTGCGCACCGAGGTCTCCGACGCCGGCAAGGTCGACGACGCGGCGCTGAAGAAGGCGGGCGCGTTCGGCGTCATGCGCAGCGGAACCGTCGTCCAGGTCGTCGTCGGCCCGGAGGCGGACACCATCGCCAGCGACATCGAGGACATCCTCGACTGACCCCCGAGGGGACCCCCAATGACCCGAGTACTCTCACCCGTCGCCGGGCGGGTCGTCGGCCTCGCCGGCGTCCCCGACCCGGTGTTCGCCCAGGCCATGGTCGGGCCGGGCACGGCGGTCGACCCCGAGCGCGGGCGCGGCCCCGCCCTCGCCCCGGTCACCGGGAAGATCGTCAAGCTGCACCCGCACGCGTACGTCGTGGTGGACGAGGAGGGCCACGGCGTCCTCGTGCATCTCGGCATCGACACCGTCAAGCTGAAGGGGCAGGGGTTCGAGCTCCTCGCCGCCGAGGGCGACGAGGTCACCGCAGGCCAGCCGGTCGTCGGGTGGGACCCGGCCGTGATCGAGGCGGGCGGGCGCTCGCCGATCTGCGCCGTGGTCGCGCTGGACGCGGGCGCCGACGCCCTGTCGGACGTGGTCGAGTCGGGCGAGGTGACCAAGGGGGACGAGCTGTTCACATGGAGCTGAGCGCATGGCGGTGATCGGCCTCGGCGCGGCCGTGTTCGACCTGGACGGAACCCTGATCGACACCGAGCCGCGCAACCGGGTGATGTGGTCGCGGCTGTTCGAGGCGCACGGCGTCCCGCACGACGAGGCGCTGATCGCCTCGTTCGCGGGGCGCCGCGGGCAGGAGGTCCTGGAGGACCTCGCGCACCTGTTCCCCGGCCGGACGGTCGAGGAGCTGTTCGCGCAGGCGCTGTCCTACGAGTCGGTGCCGGGGATGCCGGCCGCCGCGCCCGTCCCCGGCGCCGTGGACCTCGTCCGGTCCCTGGCGGACGCGGGCGTGCCGCTGGCGGTGGTGACGTCCGGGCAGCGCCCCTACGCCGAGGGGCTGCTCGCCGAGCTGGGCATCCGCGACCTGCTCGACATCGTGGTGACCGCCGGGGACGTCGTCACCGGCAAGCCGCATCCGGAGGGGTACCTGGCCGCCGCGCGCGACCTGGACGTCCCGCCGCAGGAGACGATCGGGTTCGAGGACGCCCCCGCGGGCGTGGCGGCCGTGAAGGCCGCGGGCATGACCTGCGTGGGCGTCATCACCACGCAGCCGGCGGGCGCGCTGGCCGACGCCGACCACGTGGTCGCCGATTTCAAGGAAGTGGACGTCGTGCCGGGCCCCGCGCTGCGGGTGCGCCGGCCCGTCGCCGGGCTATAGCGAGAAGGAGTGTGCGGTGACCGAGCGCAACGTCAAGATCGAGTCCAGGGTGGGGCTGCACGCGCGGCCGGCCGCGCTGTTCGTCCAGACCGCGGCGAAGGCCCCGATGGACGTGACCGTGGCCAAGCGCGGCGGCACCCCGGTGAACGCCAAGAGCATCCTCGCCGTGCTGGGGCTGGACGCGCGGCACGGCGAGGAGATCGTGCTGTCCGCCGAGGGCGAGGGCGCCGAGGAGTTGCTCGACGGGCTGCAGAAGCTGCTGTCCACGCCGGAGCCAGAGGAGGCCTGAGATGGGCGGGGTGATGCAGGGCGCGGGCGTCAGCCCGGGGGTCGGGTCCGGACCGGTACGGAGCATCGCCGGGGCCGTTCCGGAGCCGCCCGCGGGCGCGCGGCACGGCGGCGACGCCGCCGCCGAGACCGACACCGCGCTGGCCGCGCTGGAGGCCGTCGCCGCCGACCTGGAGGAGCGCGGTGAGCGCGCCGCCGCGGCCGGCAACGCCGACGGCCGGGACGTGCTGAACGCGCAGGCGCTGATGGCCCGCGATCCGGGCCTCGCCGACGGCGTCCGCGGCGCGATCGGCGGGGGGACGGCGGCGGCGCGCGCCGTGTTCGACGCGTTCGGCGTCTACCGGGAGATGCTCGCCGGGGCCGGCGAGTACATGGCCGCCCGCGTCACCGACCTCGACGACATCCGCGACCGCGCGATCGCCCGGCTGCTCGGCCTGCCGGTGCCGGGCGTCCCGGAGTCCGACGAGCCGTTCGTGCTCGTCGCGCGGGACCTCGCGCCCGCGGACACGGCGGTCCTCGACCCGGCGCAGGTCGTCGCGTTCGTGACGGAGGAGGGCGGCCCGACCAGCCACACCGCCATCATCGCCCGGACGATGGGGGTGCCCGCGGTCGTCGCGCTGAAGGGCGCGACGACGATCGCCGACGGGACCCGCGTCCTCGTGGACGGCGCCGCCGGGACCGTGCTGCTCGACCCGTCCGGCAGCGAGGTGTCCGCGGCGCGGGCCGCCGCCGACGCCCGCGCGTCGGCCCTGCGGGAGTCGACCGGGCCGGGCGCCACCCGGGACGGGCACGCAGTCCCGCTGCTGGCGAACATCGGCGGTCCGAAGGACGTCGAGGCGGCGCTCGCGAACGGGGCGGAGGGCGTCGGGCTGTACCGGACCGAGTTCCTGTTCCTCGACCGCGCGACGCCGCCGTCCGACGCGGAACAGGAGAAGGCGTACCGCAAGGTGCTGGAGGCGTTCCCGGAGGGCCGCGTGGTCGTCCGGACGCTCGACGCGGGCGCGGACAAGCCGCTGGCGTTCCTGCCCGCGCCCGGCGACGAGCCGAACCCGGCGCTCGGCGAGCGCGGGCTGCGGATGATGCGCCTGCACCCGGACGTGCTGTCAGCGCAGCTGTCCGCCCTCGCCCGCGCCGCGGCCGGGCTGACCGTGAAGCTCCAGGTCATGGCGCCGATGGTGACGGACGCGGCCGAGGCCGCCTTCTTCGCCGCCGCCTGCCGGGAGGCGGGCATCGAGCATCCCGGCGTCATGATCGAGGTGCCCGCCGCCGCGCTGCGCGCCCGCGACCTCGCGCCCGAGGTGGAGTTCTTCAGCATCGGCACCAACGACCTCACCCAGTACGCGTGCGCGGCGGACCGGCAGATCGGCGGCCTCGCGCACCTCCAGGACCCGTGGCAGCCCGCCGTCCTCGACCTGGTCGCCCCCGCGGCCGGCGCGGGCGTGTCGTGCGGGGTGTGCGGGGAGGCGGCCGGCGACCCGGTGCTCGCGTGCGTGCTGGTGGGCCTCGGCGTGACGTCGCTGTCGATGAGCGCCCCGTCCCTCCCGCTGGTGCGCGCCGCGCTCGCCCGGCACACGCTGGACGAGTGCCGCGAGGCCGCCGCCGCGGCGCGGGCCGCCCGCAGCGCCGGGGAGGCCAAGGACGCCGCCCGCGCCCGCCTGCCCGGTCTCGCGGACCTCGGGCTGTGACGGGCCGGATCACGGCGGCGGGTCAGGCGGGTCAGGCGGCGATCCGCCAGTAGGTCCCTGTCTTGCGGAGGGTGAAGCTCGCGGCGAGGAGGCCGCCCTGGCTCGCGGGCTCGCCCTTCCACCGGAGGTCCGCGAACCGGACGGTGCAGCCGCCGTCCGGCGCCGCCTCGCAGACGGGGACGGTGACGCCCCGCAGCGCCGCGATGTCCTGCGGGCGCAATCTCGCACGCGCCTCGGCGAGCCCTGAACGGCACCTGCCCGGCCCGCCGAACACGCGCCGCTCGTAGCTCGCCGTCAGGAACGCGCACGCCTTGACGTTCCCGGCGGCGATCCCGCGCAGGTACCTGTACAGCGCGAGCCGTGCCGCGAGGGTCCGCGACGACGACGCCGTGGTGGGCGTGTCGGCGAGCCGCGAGTCACCGGGTTCGGGCGTGAGCGGCGGCATCGTGACCTCGTCCTTCCCGCCGCACGCCGCCGGCGAGGAGAGCAGCATCAGGGCCAGGAGTAACGGGCGGACGCGCACGGGGACACCTCCTGTGGGCGCGAAGGCGGCCCGATCCTCCCAGCAGACGGGCAGTCGCGTCCATCGGGGGGCCCTACCGGTAGCCGATGCCGAACCCGGCCGGCTTCCCGGCCGCGGGGGCCGGCAGCCTGCCGGTCGGCTTCACCGCGCCGCTCAGCACCCGGGCCAGCGCCTCGACCGACACCCGGCTGGAGGAGTAGGTGGCGAGCGCCGCCTGCGCGGCCCCGGCCGCGTCGAGGTCGTAGGGGCGGCCGAGCGCGGCGACGACCACCGGCTTCGGCCCGAGCGCGCGGATGCGGGCGGCGGTCGCCGCCCCGGCGTTCTCGGTGGTCAGCACGGTGACGTCCGCCGAGCCCGCCGCCGCCGTCGCGACGCCCTGGCGGCGCAGCGCGGCCCGGAGGCGGTCGCCGTCCGGCCCCGACACCGCGACCTTCTTGCCCTTGAGCGGCAGCACGTCGCCCTTGTTGCGGACGAGGGTGACCGCGTGCTCGGCGACCTGCCGGGCGGCGGCCTTGTGCGCGGCCGTGCCGACGGAGGCGGCGGCCTTGGCCGGGTCGACGGCCGTCCCCTGGAACAGGCCGCGGCGCTGCTTGAGTCTGAGGATCCGCGTCACCGACTCGTCCAGCCGCTTGCGCGTGATCTTCCCGGACCGGACGGCCTTCACCACGGCCTTGTAGGCGCGCGGGAGGTCCGGCGGCATCAGCAGCTGGTCGGCGCCCGCGTTGATCGCCCGGACCGGTACGGCCGCGTCGCCGTACTTCTCGCGCACGCCCGCCATCTCCAGCGAGTCGGTCGTGATCACGCCCTGGTAGCCGAGCTTCTCGCGCAGCAGCCCGGTCAGCACGGTCTTCGACAGCGTGGACGGGTCGCCGGACCGGTCGAGCTTCGGCATCACGATGTGCGCGGTCATGATGACGTCCACGCCCGCCTCGATCGCCGCCTTGAACGGGGGCGCGTCCAGCCGCTCCCACGCCGCCGGCGAGTGGCCGATCACCGGCAGGCCGGTGTGGCTGTCGGTGGCGGTGTCGCCGTGCCCGGGGAAGTGCTTGGCGGTGGCGGCGACCCCGGCGGCCTGGTAGCCGCCGATGGCGCCCCGCACCATCGTGGACGCCAGCGCCGGGTCGGCGCCGAACGAGCGCACCCCGATCACCGGGTTGCGCGGGTTCACGTTGACGTCGGCGTCGGGGGCGTAGTCGAGGTTGATGCCGACCGCGCGCAGCTCCGCGCCGGTGACCTGGGCGGCGGCGCGGGCGTCCGCCGGGTTCCGGGTCGCGCCGAGCGCCATGTTGCCGGGGAAGGCGGTGATGAACGGCGTCCGCGAGACGATGCCCTGCTCCTCGTCCACACCGAGGAGCAGCGGGATCTTCGACGCCTTCTGCAGCGCGTTCGACTGCGCCGCCGTCTTCGCCGGGGTGCCGAAGTTGCCCGGGAAGTAGATCAGCCCGCCCACCCGGTACTTCTTGATCTTGGCGAGCGCGTCGGCGCGGCTGGAGAACGTCGGGACGAACAGCTGCCCGACCTTCTCCGCCACGCTCATCTTCGCGACCCGGCCGGGGATCCACGCGTCCGGCGCAGGCGTGCCGCCGCCCGGCGAGCCGGGCGCGGCGGAACGGGCGGACGGCGTCCGCCCGCTCTTGCCGCTCCCACCGCCGCCTCCGCAGCCGGCGACCCCCGTGACCAGCACGGACGCCACCGCCGCGAGCGCGAGTGAACGTGAAGCACGCACCTGACCAGGCCCCCCGACGTGGTCTCGGTAACTCGGTCGCATCGGACGCCGCGACGGTAGCCGTTCCCCGGCCCGCTGTCGACTCGATCTCCCGAGGCTCAGTCCCGGGCGGCCGGCGTCCCGAGGTCCCGGCCGTCCGCGTTCGGCTTGCGCGTCGTCCGCGGCGTGGCGGTGCCCTCCGGCGGCCTGGCGGCCTGCTCCTGCTTCCGCTTCGCCGCCTCCCTCTCGGCGAGACCCGGCCCGGCCGGGCCGGTGCCCTGGTCCGGCGGGCCGGGCTTCCGCTCGTCCGGGTCGGGGTCGGCCCAGTTCGCGGCGACGCCGGAGAACGCGGGCTCGGGGAACGGCAGGACCGGCAGGTCGCGGGCGACCTTGTCCATGAACGCGTGCCAGATGGTGGCGGGCAGGTTCTCGCCGGCGACCGTCCCCCGGAAGCCGGGCAGGTTCCGCAGCGTGCCGGGCTTCGCGTTGCCGACCACCACCGCGGCCGAGACCTGCGGGACGAACCCGACGAACCAGGCGGCGCGGTTGTGCTCGGTCGTGCCGGTCTTGCCCGCCGCCTCACGATCGGACAGGGCCGCGCGCCGGCCCGTCCCGGTCTTGACCGTCTCCCGCAGCGCGAACGTCGCCTGCGCGGCCTGCTCCTGGTTCAGCACGCGGCGGCCCGGCCGGTCCCAGGGCAGCGGCACCCGGCGGCCGCCGGCGTCGACCACCTTGGTCACCAGGTGCGGGACGACCGCCGTGCCGCCGTTCGCGAACGCCGCGTACCCGGCGGCCTGCGTGACCGCCGCGACGTCGGGGATGCCGAGCGCGATCCCCGCCTGCCCCTTGAACGGCGCGAGCGCGGACGCGGGAACGCCGAACAGCCGCGCCGTCTCCGCGACGTTCGCGATCCCCGTCTTCAGCGCCGCCTTCACGTACCCGGTGTTGACCGACAGGGCGGTCGCCTCGACCAGGTCCATCGTGCCGCGCGAGCCGATCTCCTCGTCGTTCTCGACCCTGTAGCCGGGTGCGGTCGCCGGCGTGTTCGCACCGTCCGGCGCGAACTTCTGCGGCGACTTCCCGCTCACCTTCGTCCGGACGCTGAGGCCCTTGCGCAGCGCGGCGGCCAGCACGTACGGCTTGAACGTCGAGCCTGCCTGCGCCACAGGGCCGAACACCGAGTCGACCTGGGTGCGCTCCGGGTCGCCGCCGTAGAACGCCTTGACCGCGCCGCTCTTGGCGTCCACGGCGACCAGACCGCCGCGCACGGTCCGGGGCCACTGCGGCTCGCGCGCCCCGCGCATGGCGTCCTCGGCGTGCCGCATCCACCGCCGGTCCAGCCCCGTGTAGATCTTCAGCCGGCCGTTCACCACGCTGTCGATCGGGATGCCGACGCTCGCCAGCTCCTCCTCGACGCGCTGGCGGACCAGGAGGTCCTGGCCCGACAGGCTGACGCCCGTCCACTCGTCCTGCGTCCGGGGGAAGCGCTGCCGGGCGGCCTCGGCGCGGGTCAGCCTGCCCATCGACACCATCCCGTCGAGGACGTACCGCCAGCGGGCCCGCAGCGCGCGGGCCGGCGCGTCGTGGCCCTGGGTCTTGAAGTACACCGGCCGCTGGATCATCGCGGCGAGCAGGGCGCACTCCGCCACGTCCAGCTGCCAGACGTCCTTGTCGAAGTAGGCGCGGGACGCCGCCTGCACCCCGGACGTCTGCCGGCCGAAGTAGATCGTGTTGAGGTACAGGTCGAGGATCTCGTCCTTGGCGCGGTGCCGGTCCAGCTTCACCGCGATGAAGATCTCCTTGATCTTGCGCCGCACCGTCCGGTCGCGGCTCAGGCCCTTGAAGTAGTTGCGGGCGAGCTGCTGGGTGACGGTCGAGCCGCCCTGGGTGTCGCCGCCCGAGGCGTTGTTCCACATCGCCCGGATCGTCCCGGCGGGGGAGACGCCGTGGCCGTCGTAGAAGCCGCGGTCCTCGGCGGCGAGCACCGCCCAGCGCAGCCGGTCGGGGATCTGGTCGTGCCGGACGCTCTCCCGGTTGGCGCCGAGACGGAACAGCGGCGTCCGGCCGTCGGCGTAGTAGACGGTGGAGCCCTCGTCGGTGACGCCGTCCTGCGGCCGGGTCGGCAGCGGGGTCCGGACGTAGGCGACCACGGTGAGGGCGGCCGCCAGTACGACGGGTGTGATGATCATCACTATGGCCCGGCGCCATCGGCGCGAGCGGGGCAGGACGGCGCGGGACAGGCGGGCTAGGGCCGGCCGGACACGGCGGGGCCTGGGCAGGGAGTGCATGCGACCTCGTTCGACGTGGGAGTACGGAGTCGGCCGTCGTCCGGGCATGCGGGAGCGCGGGCGGGCATGCGGCTGAGGGCATGCGCGTGCTGGGAGGGGCGCTCGGGTCGGGAGCATCCCGCGCGGACGACGCTGCGGAGTAACGCAGTCGATTCGGTACGAGCCACGCCTGTGGCCGGTGGTCCCGCCGGACGCGGCCCTCTCGGGACCGCTCCTGCGGCGCTGTCGCCACCGTGGTCACAGCTTAATCACGATGGACCCCGGGATCGCAAGGAATTGCGGATCTTGTGGGGTCCATCGCGATGAACCTGACGGCCGGGCCGGATCGGGACGGCCGGGCCGGAGCCGGAGGAGTCGTCCGCCGCGGGCGGAGCGGCTCAGCCGGGCAGGGGGTGGCCGAGGCGGCGCAGCGCCATCCCGGCCGCGCCGACGGCTCCGTCGCCGGCGCTGCGCGGCGCCTCGGCGAAGCGGGCGCGCAGGCCGGTGCGGACGGCCTCGGCGACGGGGCCTTCACGCAGCACCGAGCCGTGCATCACGACCGGTGCGCAGGGGTCGGACAAGGCCGGGCGCACCGCGTCGACGTCGCGCAGCAGCCACTGCGCGGCCTCGTCGGTGATGCGCCTGGCCACGGGATCGCCGGCGGCCGCGGCGGCGGCGACCACCGGGCCGAGCCGGCCCAGGGCCGCCGGTGGGCGGCCGTACACCTCCTTGATGATCGCTTGGGCGATGCGCGGGTTGGGCGGGGCGGACTCGGGATGGCCCGGTGGCCCGTGCGGGCCGGTGGGCCCGCCTCCCGGCGCGGGATAGGGGACGGACGGCGGATAGGCGGACTCGGGGACCAGCACGGCGGTGCCCGTGCCCCTGCCCGGGGGAGCCCCTCCGGAGGCGAGCGAGGCGGGTTGCGGCAGCACGGAGGCGCCCGGTGACGGCGAAGGGGCGCCGGCCATGGCCAGCGCCCTCCGGGGGAAGGATCTTCGCCGTTCCGAGTCGATCTCCGCGACCACGGTGGCGCCGAGCAGCGCCCGGGGGACCGAATCGGTGAGCAGCGTCGGGGAGCCGCGGCCGTCGTAGGCGGCGAGTGCCGCCCGCACGGCCTCCTTCCCGAGCCACACCGCCGAACCCTCGTCCCCGACCAGCCAGCCGTAGCCGTCGGCGCGCTGCACGATCGCGCCGTCGTTGATGACCGCCGCGCCGGCGCCCGTGCCGGAGAACACCACGATGCCCTTGGGCTCGCTGGTTCCGGCGGCGAACGCCACCGCGATATCGGTCACAACGGCGGGCGAGCCGCGCAGCCCGACGGCCTGCCAGGCCTGCCGCGCCGCCGCGACGGCGGCGGGCCGGCCGGCCGAGCCGGCGCCGGCGATGCCGAACACGCCGGTGAGGATGTGGGTACGGTCCAGGTCCCCGAGCGCTTCCCGCAGGGCGGTGGTCAGCGCCCCAGCGGTGTCGCCTCCTGAGTTGGGGTTGGCCCCGGGGCCGGTGCCGGAACCGGCCAGGGCACCCCCGAGCGTCAGCACGACGCAGCGGGTCTTCGTGCCACCCGCGTCGATACCGACCACGTAAGGACCGGCCAAATGGGTCAACACATGGCGACCGTAGCCTTTTCTACCGTTGACGTGACATCTCGCGCGTAAGAAAATTTCCTCCATGAGGAAACCCATCGGCCCCGGTCGGGGCCCCGAGCGGGGGATCACGGGGGAGCCCGACGCGTCACGGGACGACGTGCCGGGCCAGACCAAGGACAGGGACGCAACGCCGCTGAGCACGGTGGTGCGCGTCCGATCGCTGCTTCCCTCGCTGCCCCCCGCCGAGCGACGAGTCGCTCAACGCGTCATCGACGACCCCGAAGGGGTCGCCAACTCCACCATCACCGAGCTCGCGCAGACCTGCGGCACGTCCGAGACGACCGTCATCAGGTTCTGCCGCGCGATCGGATTCCATGGTTACCCAGAACTGCGGCTGACCCTCGCCACCGAGGCCGGCCGCGCCCAGAGCGCCGCCGGCGGCCGGGTCATCGGCAGCGACATCAGCCCCGACGACTCGCTGGAGCAGATCGTCGAGAAGGTGACCTTCGCCGACGCCCGCGCCGTCGAGGAGACCGCCGCCCAGCTCGACATCAAGATGCTCGAACAGGTCGTGGACGCCGTCGTCGCCGCGGAGCGGGTGGACGTCTACGGCGTCGGCGCCAGCGCGTTCGTCGCGGCCGACTTCCAGCAGAAGCTGCACCGGATCGGACGCGTCTGCTCGGCGTGGGCGGACGCGCACATCATGCTGACCAGCGCCGCCGTCCTCGGCAACGGCGACGTGGCGATCGGCATCTCGCACACCGGCGCCACGGTGGAGACCATCGACGCGCTGGAGGTCGCCAAGACCCGGGGCGCGAAGACCGTGGCGCTCACCAACTTCCCGAAGTCCCCGATAGCGGAGGTGGCGGACCTGATCCTGACGACGGCCGCGCGGGAGACGACCTTCCGCTCCGGCGCCACCGCCAGCCGGCTGGCGCAGCTCACAGTGGTCGACTGCGTCTTCGTCGGAGTGGCGCAGCGCACCTACGGGCCGACCCGCAAGGCCCTGGAAGCCACGTTCGAGGCGGTCCGCGGACGGACCGTGCGACCCGACCGGAGGCGTCGGTGATCGATTGCGAGCTCCCCACCGAGGGACGGAACCCCCGGACCCTCGACGTCGACACGCTGCCGACCATGGAGGTGCTACGCCTGATCAACACGGAGGACGCGACCGTCCCGATGGTCGTCGCCGCCGTCCTGCCCGAGGTGGCGCGGCTGGTGGACCTCGCCGTCGACTCGCTGCGGGCGGGCGGCCGGGTGCACTACTTCGGCGCCGGCACGTCCGGCCGGCTCGCGGTGCTGGACGCCGCCGAGCTGCCCCCGACGTTCGGCATCTGGGGCCGGGTGGTGGCCCACCACGCCGGCGGGCCCGGCGCGCTGTCCCAGGCCATCTCCGACGTGGAGGACGACGTCGAGCTCGGCCGCCGGGACGCCCGCGACGTCCAGCCGGGCGACGTCGCCATCGGCATCGCCGCGAGCGGCCGCACCCCCTACGTCGTGGGCGCCCTGCGCGCCGCCACCGCGGTGGGGGCCCGCACGGCGCTGATCAGCTGCAACCCGCACACCCCGTACGGGGACGAGGTCGAGGTGCACATCGGCCTCGCCACCGGGCCCGAGGTGATCAGCGGGTCCACCCGGATGAAGGCGGGCACCGCGACCAAGCTGGTGCTCAACTCCTTCTCCACCACGCTGATGATCAGGATGGGGCGCACCTACTCCAACCTGATGGTCAGCGTGAACGCGCTGAACTCCAAGCTGCGCGCCCGGCTGGTGCGCATCCTCACCGAGGCGACGGGGATGGACGCCCGCACCTGCGAGAACGCGCTGGAGGAGGCGGGGGGGAACACCCGCGTCGCGCTGGTCTCGCTGCTCGGCGAGGTGCCCGCGGCACGCGCGACGGTGGTACTGGAGGAGACCGACGGCGGCGTCCGGGAGGCGCTCCAGCGCCTCAGATCAGCCTGACCGGGGACCGGTGACCCGGACGCCCGGGGGCACCGGAGAGCACGGACCGGCGAGGGAGACGCCGGCCCGACGGGGTTCCGTGGTCATGCGATCGTCCCCGCACCGATCGCATGACCATGGACGCTCCCCGGCGGCACCCGCCCTCCGCCCGGCGGTCGGTCCTTGTGGCGGCCGTGCCCTTCGGACATTTCGCCGGGATCACTTACCATCGGCCCGTGCCCTCCGAACCTGCCGTCAAGGCCGTCATCACCGACTGGGGCGGCGTGCTGACCTCCCCGCTCGGCGACGCCATCGAAGCCTGGCTCGCCGCCGACCGCATCGACGCCGAGCACTACAAGAACGTGATGCGCGCCTGGGTGAAGCAGGCCTACAACGGCTCCGGGACGAACCCGATCCACGGCCTGGAGGACGGCTCGCTCGCCACCGAGGAGTTCGAGCGCCTCCTCGCCGCGGAGCTGCTCACCGTCGACGGCGGTCCCGTCGAGGCGGCCGGGCTCATCTCCCGGATGTTCGGCGCCTTCGCCCCCGTCGTCCCGATGTACGACGCGCTGCGCGCCGTGCGCGCCGCGGGCGCCCGGACCGCGCTGCTGTCGAACTCGTGGGGCAACGAGTACCCCCGCGACCTGTTCGCCGACCTCTTCGACGCGATCGTCATCTCCTGCGAGGTCGGGATGCGCAAGCCCGACGAGCGGATCTTCCGGCACGCCCTGGACCTGCTCGGCCTGGACGCCGCCGCCTGCGTCTTCATCGACGACATCGAGCACAACGTCCACGCCGCCGAGGCCCTTGGCATCCGCGGGATCCTCCACACCGGCCCCGACACCACCATCACCGAACTGCGCGAGCTGGGCCTCCTGCCCTGACGGTCTGGCAGACTTGCTGACCGTCATGCGCGTCTACCTGCCGTCCACGCTCACGCTGCTCGCCGGCGTCCACGCCGCGCGGGAGATCGGCCCCGCGCCGCTCGCCGCGCACGCCGTCACGCCCGCGCTCCGCGAGTGGTACGCGGGCGGCGACCTGGAGGAGCTGGAGTACGCGGCGATGTCCGCCGCCGCCCGCGCCTCGCTGCGCCTGCTCGCCGCCGACCCGTCCGCCCCGCGCCGCCGGGTGGTGCTCGCCGCCGAGATCCCCGACGACCAGGTCGCCCGCCCCCGCGGCGACGCCGACCTGGCGAACGGCGACCGCGCCCTCGTCCGGATCACCGCGCCCGTCCCGTGGAGGCTGATCGCCTCCGGCCACGTCGACGACCCGGACGCCGTCCCCGACGTCACCGCCGCCGCGGCGGCCCTCCCCGCCGCCGACGCCGGCGACGACGACGCCCGCTTCACCGTCGACGGCGCCGAAGGCCACGACCTCCTCTGGTACGCCACCCAGGAACTCCAACACCTCCTCGACTGACCACCCTTGCGCAGGAGAGGAACCCTTCTCCGCGGGCTTCGTCGGGCCAGTCGCCGCAAGCGCGGCGAGCCACCTAACCGGTGGTCACTGCGAGGTATCCGTCTTCTAGGGCGGGTTCCATCGGCTTCGCCTGCGGATCCGGTGCTGTGGGCGCCACGATGCGGTAACGCATGCCGGCCTCGTGTGGCACCGCGGACACGACCGTGCCCTCGGCCGGGGCCGGCCCGTCGGTGACGACCGACCACACCTGGCCCCGCGCGCGGTAGGTCAGTTCCTCGGCCGTGCCGCGGAAGATGAGGCGGCCGCCGGCGAGCACCGCCACCTCGCGGCAGGTCTGTGCGATGTCGTCGACGATGTGCGTGCTCAGCAGGACGGTGCGCCGGCCGGCGAACTGGGACAGCAGGGTGCGGAAGCGGATCCGTTCCTGCGGGTCGAGTCCCGCGGTCGGCTCGTCCACGATCAGCAGTTGCGGGTCGGCGAGCAGCGCCTGGGCGATGCCGACGCGTTGCCGCATCCCGCCGGAGTAGCCGCGCAGCCGGCGGTCGGCGTCCCCGCTCAGGGTGACCATCTCGAGGAGTTCCGCGACGCGCCGGCGGCGGGCCGTGCGGTCGTCCATGCCCTTGAGCAGTGCGATGTAGTCCAGGAACTGGCGCGCCGTCAGGTCGGGGTAGACGCCGAGGTCCTGCGGCAGGTAGCCGAGGCCGCGCTGCACGGCGGTGCGGCCCGCACGCGTGTTCATGTCGTGCCCGCCCACGGTGACCTGGCCGGACGTCGGCAGCACCAGGCCGGAGAGGATGCGCATCAGCGTGGTCTTGCCGGCGCCGTTCGCGCCCAGCAGCCCGAACATGCCGGTGGGCACGACCAGGTCCAGGCCGTCGAGGGCGGCCACCCCGCCACGGTAGGTCTTCGTCAGGCCGGAGATTTCGATCCGCATGGAGTTCCCTCTGTCGTTGGGGGCGTCAGGTTCGGCGGGCGCGTACCGCGTGGCCTCCGGCGAGCGCGGCGGCGGCGAGCGCCAGCAGGATCGCGATGGAGAGCCAGGCGGTCGCCGGCGTCGGGTCCGGTCGCAGGAGGTTCAGCGTGGCGCCGGGCACCGGGCCGGCCCAGGTGTCCTCGCCGTCGATGCCGTGGAAGTCGAGCAGCACGTCGAGCGGGTAGCCGCCGAGCGGGTGGACGAGGGTCCGCGCGAGCGTCGGCATCATGTCCGGCGCGACCGCGTTGCCCCAGAGCCAGTAGCCGACGAAGATCACCCGGAACAGTGGCGCCGGCATGATCAGGGGCACCGTCAGCGCGAACGCGGCCACGAACAGCAGGCCCGGCACGATCACCACGGCGGTGGCGGCCAGTGCCCAGCCGAGTGCCTGCGGGGCTCCGGAATACACCGCGTACGCCGAGGCGAAGCCGAAGTACACCACCAGGATCGGGACGGCCGTCGCGGCGCCCGCACCGAGGTATTTGCCGACGAGCCGGGCGCCCGGCGGGGCGGGCGTGGCGTCCAGGAGCGGCGCCACCCGCAGCCGGTCGTCGCGGACGAGCCGGTCGGCGAGAAGGCAGCCGTACCCGATCGACAGGAGCGTGTGCAACTGGACCGTCAGCCCGGCGACGGCGGTCCTGGCCTCGTCCGGCCGCTCACCGGGGTCGAACAGGTCGCGCAGCAGGCTGCCGCCGATCAGCACGAACAGCACGACGGTCAGCGCGGGCACGATCCACACCGACCGTTTGCGGACCTGCATGCGGAACTCGTACCTCAGGCTCACGCCGAGCGTGGACGCGGTCTGGCCGGTCATTCGTCCTCCTCGCCGATGAGCCGTTCCGAACGGGCCAGCACGACCAGGGCCAGCGCGATGAGCGCGGCGCCCGTGCCGAGCAGCGCCAGCCGGTTCCCGGTCCAGTCGCCGGGCGCGGCGCCGCGGGTCGTGGCGAACAGGTAGAGCAGCCGCCCCGGCAGGTGCCGCTGCGCCATGTCCGCGAAGAACTGCTGCAACGCCCAGACCGTGGTGATCAGCGCGCCGGCCGCCGCCGGGCTGCGCAGGACCGCGCCGGACGCGAAGCCCGCGGCCCCCAGCCCGACGGTCGGCGCCGCCCAGGTGAGCTGGCCGGCGAGCGGCCCGTGGTTGGCCGGCCAGCGTGCCCACCAGCCGGTCGCGATCAGCACGGCGGCCATCAGCACGGCGACCACCGCGGCCCAGCCCAGCGTCACGGCCATGCGTCGCAGCAGCGTGACGCGGTACGGGGTGGGCGCGGCGAGGTGCAGTTCCACGGCCGGATCCCGTCCGACCAGCGAGGCGCATCCGACACCGGCGGCGAGCGGCACCGCCATCTCCAGGGCGCCGAGCAGGATACGTGCCGTGGTCGTGTCGCCCGGTTCCGGGTTGGCGAACGCGGCCGCGACGCCCACCGCGACGGCGATCGGCGGGCCGAGCACGGCCGTCCATCCCGCACGGCGCGCCTCGTACCGCCAGAGCATCAGTGGTCTCATGTCGGATGGGTAGCGCCCCGGCCGCGTCGAGGTTCACCGTCGTACGGACCAAGGTGCCCGGCTATCACCACCGCGACGATTCCGAACACGGCGCTCACGGCCAGGACCGCCACGTTCGTGGACCAGGCGTCGACGATGAACCTGGCAGCCCAGTCGTCGCGGGACCACACGCTGACCGCCAGCACTCGCATCGCCCACAGCCCGATGGCCGCGCCGAGCCCCACGTCCGGCCCGAATCTGACGGAGACCAGCAGGCTGACCGAGGACAGCAGCGCCATCGGCCCGAGCCAGGCGGCGATCAGCGTGTGCAGACCCGCCGTCCCGTCCACCCCGACGGCGGCCAGCGCGGCGGAGGCCGCCACCGCGAGCACCAGGTCGTATCCGAACACCAGCACGAGACGCACCACCAGCAGCAGCCGCCCGGCCGCCGGGGTGGCGGCGACCAGTTCGGTGGCCGGGTCGCGTCGTGACCGGTACGTGCCGGCGACACCCGCCGCGGCCACGATCGGCGCGACCAGCGCGAGCACCACCTCGGCACCGGTCGCGGGCCGCGCGACGGCCGCCGCCTGAACCAGGGCGATGACCACGCCCAGCGCCATCACCAGCGCCGAGGCGACGGGCACGGCCAGCCGGATCAGCCGGGCCTCGGCCGCGACCAGCGCGGCGGCGTACAGCAGGCGGCGGGTCCGGGGACCCTCGCCCGGCGGGCCGGCGGGACCCTCGATCGCGCTGCGGGTCAGCACCGCGTGCACCATGGTCGCGGCGTCCGGCGCCGCATCGCCGGGCGCGGCGGCACCCGCGATCGCCCGCCAGGCCGCGAGATCCGCGCGGCAGCGTGCGCAGCCCGTCAGGTGTGCGCGGACGCGGTCGCGGTCCGCGCCGCACAGCGAGCCGGCCGCGTACGCGGGCAGCATCTCGTTCATTCGGACACCTCCTGGGCGGTCAGCGCGGCGGCGACCGCGGCCCGGGCATGATGCAGCCGGCTCTTCACCGTGCCGACCGGGATGGCGAGCACCTCGGCGACGTCGGCGAGCGGCAGGCCGGCCACGAACACCAGAGCGATCACGTCCCGGTGGTGATCGGGCAGCCGGCCGATGGCCGCGGCCACCGGTGTGCCGCCCGCCGCCGCGATCGCCAGCTCGTCCGGACCGGCGGCCTGGTCGGGCCGATCATGCAAGGGAACGCCGATGGCCTGCGGCCCGGACCGGCCGCGCAGCCGATTGTGCGCCTGGCGACGGGCCACCCCGAACAACCACGTCGTCACCTTGGAGCGGCCCTCGAAGGCGACGGCCGACCGCCATACCGCCAGCATCGTGTCCTGGAGGATCTCCTCGGCGGTCATCCGGTCGCCGGCCAACCGGTACAGGTAACCGAACAGCGCCTCGGAGTGCCGCTCGTAGAGCCGGGTCAGCGCGCCCGCGTCGCCGGCGGCGACCGCGCGCACCAGCGCCTCATCGCCCGGCTCGGAACGCGCCATCCGCTCACCCCTTCCATCTGAGAGTAGGTAGCAAGCACCGGCGCCAACGGTTCACCGCACATCCGCCCCGGCTCTTCATGGGGCATGCAGCCGGCGGCACGGCGGGAGAGTCGCGTTCTGGGTGAGTGCCGTGTCCTCGGCCGGTCCGGTGCATTTCGTGTGCGTGGGGCGGGTAGATCCCCCGGCACGTCGACAACGCCGTCGGATCGCAGGGAGCCGTCAGATGGACGCCGTGACGAACGTGCCGGTACCCGTGAACGAGCCGGTCAAGGGGTACGCGCCGGGCAGCGGGGAGCGCGCCGCGCTGGAAGCGAAGATCAAGGAGCTGGGCGGCGCGGAGACCGAGCTGACCATGACGATCGCGGGCGAGCGGCGCATGGGCGCGGGCACGCCCGTCGACGTCGTCGAGCCGCACAACCACGGGCACGTCCTCGGCCGGATGGGCGAGGCCACCGAGGCGGACGTGGCCGAGGCGATCGCGGCGGCGCGGGAGGCGGCGCCCGCCTGGCGCGCGATGGCGTTCGAGGACCGGGCCGCGATCCTGCTGCGCGCCGCCGACCTGCTCGCCGGCCCGTGGCGGTCCACGCTGAACGCCGCCACGATCCTCGGCCAGTCCAAGTCGGTGCAGCAGGCCGAGATCGACGCGGCCTGCGAGCTGATCGACTTCTGGCGGTTCAACGTCCGGTACGCGCAGCAGATCCACGAGCAGCAGCCGCTGTCGTCGCCGGGCGTGTGGAACCGGCTGGAGTACCGGCCGCTGGAGGGGTTCGTCCTCGCCATCACCCCGTTCAACTTCACCGCGATCGCCGGGAACCTGCCGACGGCGCCCGCGCTGATGGGCAACGTCGTCGTCTGGAAGCCGTCCCCGACCCAGCAGCTCGCCGCGCACCACACCATGCGGCTCCTGGAGGCCGCCGGGCTCCCGCCCGGTGTGATCAACATGGTCACCGGGAACGGGCAGGCCGTCTCGGCGGCGGCGCTGCGCCACCCCGACCTCGCCGGCCTGCACTTCACCGGCTCCGTCGCCACGTTCCAGCGGCTCTGGCGGACGATCGGGGAGAACATCGCCGGCTACCGGGGCTACCCGCGGATCGTCGGCGAGACCGGCGGCAAGGACTTCGTCGTCGCGCACCCGTCGGCGGACCCGGCCGTGCTGAAGACGGCGCTCGTCCGCGGCGCCTTCGAGTACCAGGGGCAGAAGTGCTCCGCCGCGTCCCGCGCCTACATCCCGCGCTCGATCTGGGACGGGATGCGCGACGAGTTCTGCGCCGAGGCCGAGTCGCTCACCGTGGGCAACGTCGCCGAGGACCTGTCCGCGTTCATGGGCGCCGTGATCGACGACCGCGCCTTCGCCAAGCACCGCGCGGCGATCGAGCGGGCCCGCCGGACCGATTCCATCGAGATCCTCACCGGCGGCGAGCTGGACGACTCGCGCGGCTACTTCGTCCGCCCGACCGTGCTGGAGTCGTCCGACCCCACGGACGAGATCTTCACCACCGAGTACTTCGGTCCGATCATCGGCGTGCACGTCTACGACGACCGCGACTACGACGCCGTCCTGCGCCAGATGGAGAGCGTGTCCGGGTACGCCCTGACCGGCGCGATCATCGCCGAGGACCGCGCCGCGATCGCCGCCGCCACCGAGGCCCTCCGGTTCGCCGCCGGCAACTTCTACATCAACGACAAGCCGACCGGCTCGATCGTCGGCCAGCAGCCCTTCGGCGGCGCCCGCGCCTCCGGCACCAACGACAAGGCCGGCTCGGTGTTCAACCTCACCCGCTGGACGAGCGTCCGCTCCATCAAGGAGACCTTCGTTCCCCCGACCGACCACCGCTACCCCCACATGGCCCCCTGACCCTCACCACCCGGCCAGGTGTGGGTCGGTTGCGGCGGGAGGCCTGGAGGCCGGACGATAAGCTCGCCAACCGCCGCGGGCGTCTCGAACGGTGCCCGCGCACGCTCCTCCGACGCGCATGGGAACGGGATGTCGACGCTGAACCGGCTGGTGCTGTGGAACATCGACCACACCCTGATCGACGTCGGGAGGGTCACCCGGGACGCCTACGCCGAGGCGTTCCAGCGGACCATCGGACGGCCCCTCGTCCGGCTCGCCCCCACCCCCGGCCGCACCGAGTCCGAGATCATCTTCGAGACCCTCGCCTTCAACGACGTCGTCACCACCGATGACCACCTCCCCGCCTTCTTCACCGCCCTCACCGAGGCGTTCGCGACCCGCCGCGCGGACGTCCGCGCGCACGGCCGCGTGCTGGCCGGAGCCCGCGAGGCCGTCGAGGCGCTCGCCCACGTCCCCGGCGTCGTCCAGTCGGTGCTGACCGGCTCCCTCCAGCCGAACGCCGTCCTGAAGGTGACCGAGCTGGGCCTCGCCGGCCACCTCGACCTGGACGCCGGAGGGTACGAGAACGGCGTCTACAGCAAGGCCGCTCTCCTGGAACTCGCCCGGACCCGCGCGGGCGAGCGCCACCGCGCCCGCTACCCCGAGTCCGCCACCGTGTTCATCGCCGACTCGCCCCGCGACGTCCAGGCGGCGCACATCGCCGGCTCCCCGATCATCGCCGTGGCCACCGGCAGCGCCACCGAGGCCGAGCTCCGCGCGGCGGGCGCCGAACGCGTCCTCGCCACCCTCTCCGACACCAACGCCGTGGTCAGCGCCGTAGCCGACCTCACCCGCATCTGAATGCCCCATCTCACCCCTCCTCGGGCCTGTGGCAGCAGTGTCGACGGGCTCGCGGGCACGGGGCGGTAGAACGTGGTTCTGTGGACAACCGGGCATGTGTGGGGGCCGAGGATGAGCCGGGGCGGATCTGTGTGGGGGGTCGGGGTTGTGTGCGGCAGGCGGCTGACCTGGGATGGGGCGGGGCTCTGGCGGCCGGCGGCGGCGCGGGTGGGGAAGTTGCGCGCTGTGCCGGGCGGGGCCGATATTGGGATGGCCGCGCGCCGGGGTGCGGCATGGAGGGAGAGAGATGGCCAGTGCGGTGTCCGAGGGTTCGGTGTTGTGGGAGCCGTCGGAGGAGGTCGTCGCCAACGCGCGGGTGACCCACTTCATTCACTGGCTGTGGGACAGGGGCGTGCTCACCGAGTCCTACGACGACCTCTGGAAATGGTCGGTCACCGAGGTCGACGCCTTCTGGGACGCGATCTGGTCGTACTTCGAGGTGGTCGGCGAGCGCGGTGACGGCCCCGTCCGGACGGGCGGGCCCATGCCGGTGGACGGCCTTAAGTGGTTCCCCGGCGCGACCCTCAACTACGCGGCGAACGCGCTGCGCAGGGCGCGGGAGACCCCGGACAAGACCGCGGTCGTCTTCCGGTCGGAGGCGGGCGGCCACCGGGTCCTGACGCACCGCGAGCTGGCGCTGCACGTGGCGGAGGTCCGCGCGGGCCTGGCGGAGCTGGGCGTGGGCAAGGGCGACCGGGTCGCCGCCTACGTCCCGAACATCCCCGAGGCGCTGATCTGCTTCCTGGCCACGGCGTCGCTCGGGGCGATCTGGTCGTCCTGCTCACCCGACTTCGGGTCGTCCTCGGTGATCGACCGGTTCGCGCAGATCGAGCCCAAGGTCCTCATCGCCGTGGACGGCTACGCCTACAACGGACGGCGGTTCGACCGCCGCGAGATCGTGGGCGAGATCGAGGCCGCGCTGCCGACCCTGGCCGCGACCGTGCTCATCCCGTACCTCGACCCGGCCGCCACCCCGGACGGCCTGCGCGTCGGGATGCGCTACGGCGACCTCCCACGTCCCGGCCACGACACGCCGGAGTTCGAGGCCGTCCCGTTCGACCATCCGCTGTGGGTCGTGTACTCGTCCGGCACGACCGGGCTGCCTAAGCCGATCGTCCACGGTCACGGCGGCGTCGTCCTCGAACACCTCAAGGCGCTGTCGTTCCACCAGGACCTCGGACCCGAGGACGTCTTCTTCTGGTTCACGACCACCGGCTGGATGATGTGGAACTACCTCATCGGCGGCCTGCTGGTGGGCTCCACCATCGTGATGTACGACGGGGCGCCTCTCGACCTCTGGCAGCTCGCCGCCGACAGCGGCATGACCTACATGGGCGTGGGCGCGCCCTACATCACGGCCACGGTGAAGCAGGGGCGGCGTCCGGGCGAGGAGCTCGACCTGTCCGCCCTGCGGGGCATCGGCTCCACCGGCTCGCCGCTCCCGCCCGAAGGGTTCGCGTGGGTGTACGAGGCGGTCGGGAAGGACCTGCTCCTCGGCTCCTTCTCCGGCGGGACCGACATCTGCACCGGTTTCGTCGGCCCCTGCACGCTGCTGCCGCTGCGCGCCGGGGTCATCCAGTGCCGCGGCCTGGGCGCCAAGGTCGAGGCGTTCGGCGAGGACGGCCGCCCCGTCGTGGACGAGGTCGGCGAACTCGTGCTCACCGAGCCCATGCCGTCCATGCCCGTCTTCTTCTGGAACGACGAGAACGGCGACCGCTACCGCGACTCCTACTTCGGCATGTACCAGGGCGTGTGGCGGCACGGCGACTGGATCAAGATCCTCCCGGACGGCGGCTGCGTCATCTACGGCCGCTCCGACTCGACGCTGAACCGCGGCGGCGTCCGCATGGGCACGTCCGACTTCTACCGCGTCGTCGAGGCGTTCGACGAGATCACCGACAGCCTCGTCATCGACACCGGCCGCCTCGGCGAGGAGGGCCGGCTGCTCCTCTACGTCCAGCTCGCGGAGGGTGCGTCCCTCAGCGACGACCTGCTGGCGAACCTCCGGCGGGAGATCCGGTCGTCGCTGTCGCCGCGGCACGTCCCCGACGAGATCACCGCCGTCCCCGGCATCCCCCGCACCCTGTCCGGCAAGAAGCTGGAGGTGCCGGTCCGCAAGATCCTCCAGGGCACCCCGGTCGACCAGGCCGCCAACCGCGACTCCATGGCCAACCCCGAGGTCCTCACCCACTTCACCCCGTGACGTGGGGTCAGTCGTCCCACGGCTCCCAGAGTTCCGTGTCGATCTCGAAGCCCAGCGGTTCCGGTAGCCGGATGACATCACCGAACTTCCAGGTTTGCATTACCTGGTAGGTCCCCGACTCGATGTCCGGTTCACCGTAGAGAGTGACCCCCGGCATCCGCGGATCACGATCGATGAGCAGGTAGAAGGGCACGCCAGAGCTTGCGTACCCGCTCCACTTGGTGCGGGCCCCGTGCAGGAGTCGCGGTGGCCGATCGTTGTCCGCGTTGGACGGCGAAGTGACCTCCACGACCGCCTCCACTTCCTCGGCGAGCAGCCGTTTGGCCTTGCGCTGCCGAGTCTCCAGACGGGTCTCCCTGTCGAGGATGTTGAGGTCGGGAACACACCCCTCCTTCGAGGGGACCAGGTTCACGTCGCTGGTGCGCGCGGCAGTCCAGCGAAATTCCGGATCCGCCGTTCGAGCGTCGTGGAGAGCGTCGTGGATGTCATCCAGGATGTAATTGTGGTCCAGCGTTGGACTGGGTGACACGACGATCTCTCCTCCGATGACCTCGACCCGGGAGCCGTCGTTCGGGAGGTGGAGTTCGCCGGCGAGGTCGCCCCGGACCCATAGGGCGTACGGAGTGTCCGACAACGTGTAATGCGCAACGGCTGCGACCGCCATGACACTGAGCTCCCTCTTGACGACGGATGGTGACATCGTACGGGTTGAGGCCACTCCAGCGTACCGAGAACGCCGAGGCTCAGCGGGTCCGGCGAGCCCGTCGATCTCGCTTGGGTGACACCTCGCGTGTCCGTATCGCTCTGGGATGTGACGGCACTAGGGTTGTGCCCCCGGCCAAATGTGTCCGAATGGAAGCGGTGGGTCAGATCGCGCCGGAAGGTCGCAGGATCGGGTGAACTTCCCTCCGGTCTCGGGCGTCACACAGTCGGAGGGGTGATCCGGGCCCGGGACTCCGCGGCCCGTCGATCAAGAGAGGGACGGTTCCACGCATGGAGGTTGGGGCGCTACGGTCCGGAGACCCGGACCGGCTGGGGTCGTATGCCCTGATCGGACGGGTGGGCGAAGGCGGGCAGGGGACGGTGTTCCTCGGCGCCGCCGAGGACGGCCGGCAGGTCGCGATCAAACTGCTGCACGCCGAGCTGACGTCCGACGACAAGGCGCTCGCCCGGTTCCTGCGCGAGCTGGAGGTCGCCAAACAGGTCGCGCCGTTCTGCACGGCGCAGGTGATCGACGCCGACGCGACCGGTGACCGGCCCTACATCGTCAGCGAGTACGTGCCGGGCCCGTCACTGAACCAGCAGGTGCTGGAGGACGGCCCGCTCGCCGGCGCGGCGCTGGACCGGCTCGCGGTCGGCACCGCGACCGCGCTCGCCGCGATCCACCAGGCCAAGATCGTCCACCGTGACTTCAAGCCGCACAACGTGCTGATCGGCCCGGACGGACCGCGCGTCATCGACTTCGGCGTCGCCCGCGCGCTCAGCGGCGGCACCACGCTCACCAGCCGGGTGATCGGCACGCCGTCCTACATGGCGCCCGAGCAGATCAGCGGAGACGAGGTGGGGACGCCCGCGGACGTGTTCTGCTGGGCGGCCACGCTGGTGTTCGCCGCCACCGGCGAGCCGCCGTTCGGGCAGGACACCATCCCCGCCGTGATCAACCGGATCCTGCATGAGGAGCCCGGCCTCGGCGACCTGGACGGCGCGCTGCGCGAGCTGGTGCTCGACTGCCTGGAGAAGGAGCCGGGGCGGCGGCCCCGCGCCCAGCAGGTGCTGATGCGGCTGCTCGGGCACGAGGAGGCGGCCCGTCCCGCGGCCCGCCCGACCGGCACCGACGAGACCGCGATGCTCGCCGCCGGCTCCGTCCGCGCCGCGGAGATCGCCGACGACGCCGAGGTGTTCGAGCCCGACCCGGTGTTCGGCGACGACCCCATCTTCGAGGACTCCCCGGACTTCGACCCCGGGACGGGGTTCGACGCCGTCCCGCTGGAGACCCAGGCGGCCGGGCCCGGCGCCCCCCGCGCGGACGAGATCGGCGACCAGGGCGAGCCGGCGCCGCTGCCCACGCCCGCCGAATGGGCCGCCGGCGACACGCTGCCCCCCGACCTCGGGTCCGGGGCCGGGAAGGGCGGCCTGCGGCGGTCTCTCGCCGGCTCCGGGCGCTCCGCGGTGCTCGCCGGCGCGGCGGCGCTGTTCGTCGCGATCGTGGTCGTCTCGTCCGTCCTCGCGCTCGGCTCGGGCGACAACGGCAAGGCGGGCCAGAAGGTCAGCGACCCGAGCGCGCCGCCCGCGTCGACCGAGGTCGCCCCGAGCACGGCGCCGGCCACGAGCCGCCGGCCGGTGGAGCAGGCGCCGCCGACGTCGTACGACCCGACGCCGACCGACAGCGGGATGCCGACCGGCAGCCCCACGCCGAGCGGCAGCCCGACGCCGACCACCTCGACGCCGACCCGGCCGACCCCCACGAAGACGGCCACGCCGACCACGCCGCCGACCGACCCGTCCGACCCGCCGGACCCGTCCGGCCCGCCGCCCGGCGGGGGCACCGGCTCCGAGGGCCAGGCCGCCGGCTGATGCCCCCGGGCGCCAGGGTGGGATAGGCCACGTTGGCGTTGCCGCTGAGCAGGTCGGCTTTGGCACGATTCCTGGCTACGCTCGTCCAGTGAGCGGCGCCACAACGAGGTGGCGAAGGGTCACTAGGGGAGTTGTCGATGAGCGGCATGCTCGATCAAGCGAAGGACGACCTGCTCCGGCGGGCGGCTGAAACGTGCGCGCAGCGCCCGGGAGCGCGCGGCGGGGACGTGGAGGAGGCCTTCGCCTACCTCCGGCTGTACTACCGGAACGTCGCCCAGGAGGACCTCCAGGCGCGCGACCCCGCGGACGTCTGCGGTCCCGCGATGGCGCACCGGGCCCTCGGCGAGGAGCGGCCGCAGGGGCGCGCGAAGGTGCGCGTCTTCACGCCGACGCTGGAGGAGTACGGCTGGGACCCGGGGCACACGGTCGTCCAGGTCGTGACGGACGACATGCCGTTCCTGGTCGACTCGGTGACCATGGAGCTGACCCGGCACCAGCTCGCCACCCATCTGATCGTCCACCCGCTGCTCGGCGTGGACCGCGACGTCGCGGGGCACCTGAAGGCCTTCCGCGGCAAGCTCGACTCCGACGACGACGTCGACGAGTCGTGGATGCACATCGAGGTCGACCGCACCAGCGACCGGGCCGTCCTGGACGAGCTCGAACGCGACCTGCTGCGCGTCCTGCACGACGTGCGGGTCGCCGTCGAGGACGAGCCGAGGATGCGCGCCCGCGCCCACGAGATCGCCACCGAGATCCAGGAGACCCCGCCGCCGCTGCCGGAGAAGGAGCTCGCCGACGGCGTCGAGCTGCTCGACTGGCTCGCCGACGGCCACTTCACCTTCCTCGGCTACCGCGACTACACGCTCACCGGCGACGGGACGGCGCTGCGGCCCGAGCCCGGCACCGGCTTCGGCATCCTGCGCAACGACAAGCGCGAGTCCGACAGCTTCGCCGCGCTGCCCCCGGAGGTCCGGGAGAGGGCGACGGAGAAGCAGCTCCTGGTGCTGACCAAGGCGAACTCGCGGTCGACCGTCCACCGCCCCCTGTACCTGGACTACATCGGGGTCAAGAAGTTCGACGCGGACGGGCGGGTGATCGGGGAGCGCCGGTTCCTCGGCCTGTTCACGCACGTCGCCTACAGCGAGTCGATCGCGCACGTCCCCGTCCTGAAGGCCAAGCTGGACGAGGTGCTGGAGCGCGCCGGGTTCACCAGCGACAGCTACGACGGCCAGGACCTCATCGAGATTCTGGAGAGCTACCCCCGCGACGAGCTGTTCCAGATCTCGGTGGACGACCTGCTGCAGATCTCGCTCGGCGTGCTGCGGCTGCGGGAGCGCCGCCAGCTGAAGCTCTTCCTGCGCAAGGACATGTACGGGCGCTTCATGTCCTGCATGGTCTACCTGCCGCGCGACCGCTACACCACCAAGATCCGGCTGCGCATCCAGGACCTGCTGAAGGAGGCGTTCGACGGCGTCAGCGTCGACTACAGCGCGAACGTCACCGAGTCGATCCTGGCCCGGCTGCACGTCGTCGTCCGCGGCGAGCGCGGCCGCCCGCTGCCGGACGTGGACGTCGCCGAGCTGGAGAGCCGCCTCGCCACCGCCATCCGCTCCTGGGAGGACGACCTCGGCGACGCGATCGTCGAGCAGTGCGGCGAGGAACGTTCCGGGACGCTCGCCCGCACGTACGGGGAGGCGTTCCCCGAGGGCTACAAGGCCGACTTCCCGGCCCGCACCGCGGTCGCCGACCTGCGCCGCCTCGACGAGCTCACCGAGGACGCCGACACCTCGATCAACCTGTACGAGCCGTACAGCGCGGCGCCCGGCGAGCGGCGGCTGAAGATGTACCGGCTGGGCGAGCCGATCTCGCTCTCCCGGATCCTGCCGCTGCTGCAGAACATGGGCGTCGAGGTCGTCGACGAGCGGCCGTACGAGATCCGCACGTCCGACGGCCGCCGGTTCTGGATCTACGACCTCGGGCTGCGGTACGTGCCGCCGGAGAACGTCGCCGAGGAGGCCATCAAGGAGCTGTTCCAGGACGCGTTCACCGCGCTGTGGCGCGGCGACATCGAGAACGACGGGTTCAACGCGCTGGTCCTGCACGTCGGGCTGACCTGGTGGCAGTCGATGATCATGCGCGCCTACGCCCTCTACCTGCGGCAGATCGGCACCACGTTCTCCAAGCGGTACATCGAGCAGGTGCTGCTGCGCAACGCCGCCATCACCCGGCTGATCATCCGGCTCTGGGAGAGCCGCCTCGACCCGTCCCTGGCGGGCGGCGAGGAGGAGCGCAGCGCCGGCATCACCGAGGAGATCCACGGCAAGCTGGACGAGGTCGCGAGCCTCGACGAGGACCGCATCCTGCGCGCGTACCTGGCGCTCGTCCAGGCGACCCTGCGCACGAACCACTACCAGGGCAAGCCGTACCTGGCGATGAAGTTCGACCCCGAGCGCATCCCCGACCTGCCGCTGCCGAAGCCGACCTACGAGATCTTCGTGTACTCGCCGAGGGTCGAGGGCGTGCACCTGCGGTTCGGGACGGTCGCGCGCGGCGGGCTCCGCTGGTCCGACCGCCGCGAGGACTTCCGCACCGAGATCCTCGGCCTGGCGAAGGCGCAGGCGGTGAAGAACACCGTCATCGTCCCGGCGGGCGCGAAGGGCGGCTTCGTCGGCAAGCAGCTGCCCGACCCGGCCGCCGACCGGGAGGCGTGGCAGCGGGCCGGCATCGCCTGCTACAAGGACTTCATCTCCGGGCTGCTCGACCTGACCGACAACCTCGTGGACGGCAAGGTCGTCCCGCCGCCGAACGTCGTCCGCCACGACGGCGACGACACCTACCTGGTCGTCGCCGCCGACAAGGGCACCGCGACGTTCTCCGACATCGCCAACGGCGTCGCCGCCGGGTACGGGTTCTGGCTCGGCGACGCGTTCGCGTCCGGCGGTTCGGTCGGCTACGACCACAAGGGCATGGGCATCACCGCCCGCGGCGCCTGGGAGTCGGTGAAGTACCACTTCCGCGCCCTCGGCAAGGACGTCCAGAACGAGGACTTCACCGCGGTCGGCATCGGCGACATGTCCGGCGACGTGTTCGGCAACGGGATGCTGCTGTCGGAGCACACCCGGCTCGTCGCCGCGTTCGACCACCGGCACATCTTCGTCGACCCCGCCCCCGACTCGGCCGCGTCGTTCGCCGAGCGCCGCCGCCTGTTCGAGCTGCCGCGCAGCAGCTGGGCCGACTACGACACCGCGCTGATCTCCAAGGGCGGCGGCGTGTTCCCCCGCACCCTCAAGTCGATCAAGGTCACCCCGCAGATGGCGGCGGCGCTCGGGATCGAGGACGGGGCGAAGGCGCTCACCCCGCACGAGCTGATCCGGGCCGTGCTGAAGGCGCCGGTCGACCTGCTGTGGAACGGCGGCATCGGCACCTACGTCAAGTCGTCCGTCGAGAACAACGCCGACGTCGGCGACAAGGCCAACGACCCGGTCCGCGTCGACGGCGGCGAGCTGCGCTGCAAGGTGGTCGGCGAGGGCGGCAACCTCGGCGTGACGCAGCTCGGCCGGATCGAGTTCGCCCGCGGCGGCGGCCTGATCAACACCGACTTCATCGACAACTCCGCCGGTGTCGACACCTCCGACCACGAGGTCAACATCAAGATCCTGCTCGACCAGGCGGTGCGGGACGGCGAGCTGACCGGCAAGCAGCGCGACGGCCTGCTCTACGAGATGACCGAGGAGGTCGGGCGGCTCGTCCTGCGCGACAACCACGGGCAGAACGTGGTGCTCGCCGCGTCCCGCGCGCAGGCCCCCGCGATGCTGCACGTCCACGCCCGCTACCTGCGCAAGCTGGAGCGCGACGGCCGGCTGAAGCGGCGCCTGGAGTTCCTGCCGGACGACAAGGCGCTGGCGGAGCGGCGGCAGTCCGGGCTGGGGCTGACCAGCCCCGAGTTCTCCGTCCTGCTCGCCTACGACAAGCTCACGCTGGACTCGCAGATCGTCGCGTCCGACCTCCCCGACGACCCCTACCTGGAGTCGTGGCTGGTCGAGTACTTCCCGACCCCGCTGCGCGAGCGGTTCCGCTCCTACATGGACCGGCACCCGCTGCGCCGCGAGATCATCACGACCGCCGTGGTGAACGACCTGGTCAACGCGAGCGGCTCCACGTTCGTGTTCCGGATGAACGAGGAGACGGGCGCCTCCTCGCCCGACATCGCCCGCGCCTACCTGGTCGCCCGGGACGTGTTCGAGATGCCGCGCTTCTGGCGGTCGGTGGAGGCCCTGTCGGACCAGGTCGCGCAGTCCACGCAGATCGCGATGCTGCTGGAGGCCCGCAAGCTGACCGAGCGCGCCGCGCGCTGGCTGCTGCACAACCGGCGGCCCCCGTTCGACATCCGGGAGACGATCGACTTCTTCGGCGGCGGCGCGACCACGCTGAGCGGGCACCTGTCGAAGCTGCTGGTCGGGCTGGACCTGGCCGCGTTCGAGCAGCGCCGGGACGGCTTCGCCGAGCTGGGCGTGCCGGACGAGCTGGCCGAGCAGTGCGCGACGTTCGTCGCCGCGTACTCCGTCTTCGACCTCGTCGGCATCGCGCACGACGCGGGTCGCCCGGTGGAGGAGGTCGCCGAGGTCTACTTCGACCTCGCGGACCGCCTCCAGCTGTCCCGGCTCCGCGAACGCATCATCGCCCTGCCGCGCGACGACAAGTGGCGCTCGATGGCCCGCTCCGCGCTCCGCGACGACCTGTACGCGGCGCACGCGGCCCTCACCCGGGACGTCCTGCTCACCAGCGAGCCGGGCGGGCAGCCGGAGCAGCGCATGATCCACTGGGCGGAGAAGAACAAGCCGGCCGTCCAGCGCGCCCAGCAGACGCTCAGCGAGATCTGGGAGAGCGACAGCTTCGACCTCGCCACCCTGTCGGTGGCGCTGGGCGCGATCCGCACCCTCGTCACGGCCAGCTCCCTTCCGAGCAAGGACGCCTGACCGTTCGCGTCTCCCTGGTCTCAGCGCGCTGAGACCAGGGAGACCGACTCGCCCAGGACACGCCCTTTACCGGACGGCGGAGCGTAACCGATCACCAGCCACTGCCACGTCGTGCGCAGGGTTCCGGAAGGCTTATCGCCTTTCTCGGCCAGATGGTCGCGAAGCTCGGCCGGAAGGGGCGACACGTCGCCGCTGGTAAGGAGCATTTCCTGTTTCCCGGACGCGTGACTGACGGGCGCCTCCAGCGCCCCGTAACGGCGTCATGCCGAATCCGCACGTCCCCCGAGGTAATGGCCTCGTTATGCCGCTCGGTCCACTCCAGCGCCACCCGCGCCACGCCGCGTAAGCCCCACCCCACGGACGAAATGTCGGCCTTGTTCGCACCGGTGTCGAGCACCGTGCCGGTGTCGAACTCCGTGCCGGTGGCCGGCCCCGCCCCGTGGATACCGCCGAGTGCCAGTGGGTCCCGCTGCAGCGGTCAGAAGCGCGAGACCCACCGGCACCCGGCGGGGTTCAGGAGCCCTGGGCGGCCACGGCCTTGCGGTACATGCCGCTGACCGTGGCACGGCCCTTCGGCGGGACCGTGGCGAGGTACTGCACGAGGACGGTCGTGTCCATGCGCGTCGTACCGGCCTTGGCCGGGGCCAGCCCGACGAGGTCACCGCTCACTGCCAGCCTGCCCCGCTGGGACGCGGAGTACGCCTCGCTCTGTTGCAGGATGTACCAGACGACCGCTCCGCGGTCTTTGGTGCGGAGCGCGTAGACGTTGTAGCGGGCGGGGGAGAAGCGGGACGAGAGCGTGACACCCCGTCCCGCCAGGACCTTCTCGCCCTGCTTGAGCGCCTTGTACGTCTCGCTGGTCTTCGCCCCGTCCGCCAGGGCGGACGTTCCGGGCGCGCCCGGCCCGTTCGTGAGCAGCGCCGCGTGCGCCTGGGGCAGCTTCGACGGCGCGACCGCGAGGCCCTTCCCGTCGGGGCTGACCGGGCTGGCGTATCCCTCCGGATCGAGCGCGACGCGGCTGAGCGCGGCGTCCGACGGGTACGGGTCGGCGGTCAGCAGCCACGGCGCCCCCTGCCTGGCCTGCGTGAACAGCAGCGCGTGCCGCAGCGACCGCTTGCCCTGGCCGCTGACGGCGTCGGCGGCGAACCAGCGCGGATAGCCGGTCAGCCGCGGGATGTAGAACGTCGGGTTCGCGAACGCCAGCTTCGGCGGGCGCTGGCGGACGCTGCGCCGCAGCTTGAGCGCGGCGACGTCCATGGACAGCTGCGGGTCGGCCTCGACCGAGCGCAGCGCCTTCCCGCTGAACCTGCGCCCCGCCTGGTTGACCCCGGCGGCGAAGGACGTGAGCACCTGCTGCGCCTGCGCCTTGGTGAGCGCCGGCGTCCCCTGCGGCTTCCCCGAGGCCGCGGAGGTGGAGTTCCCGGAGCAGCCGGCCGCCGCGGCGGCGGCGAGCAGGCCGGGTATGAGGATCGGAACGAGCGTGCGTACGGCCATTGAGGCCCCCCGAATGGCGACGGTGATCCGGACCACACGGAATCCTCGCAGAGTGACCGAGCAGTCACTCTATGAACACGAAATTAGACCGGAAAAGCCGCCGGGGACGCCCGGCGCGGGACGAGGTCAGGCGCTCTCCTGCTGGCGCAGCCAGCGGATCTCCGCCTCGATGAACTCGTCGATGTCGCCGTCGAGGACCGCGCTGGGGTTGCCGGCCTCGACGCCGGTCCGCAGGTCCTTGACGATCTGGTACGGGTGCAGCACGTAGTTGCGGATCTGCGTGCCCCAGCTCGTGGTGCCCTCGCCGCGGAGCTTGGAGAGCTCCTCGGCCTCCTGCTGCCGCTTGCGCTCCAGCAGCTTGGCCTGCAGCACGTTCAGCGCCGTGGCCTTGTTCTGCAGCTGGCTGCGCTCGTTCTGGCAGGACACGACGATCCCGGTCGGGAGGTGGGTGATCCGCACCGCGGAGTCGGTCGTGTTGACGCCCTGGCCGCCGGGGCCGGACGACCGGTACACGTCCACGCGCAGGTCGCTCTCGTCGATGTCGACGTGGTCGCTCTGCTCCACCACCGGGACGACGTCCAGGCCGGCGAACGACGTCTGCCGGCGGCCCTGGTTGTCGAACGGGGAGATCCGGACCAGCCGGTGCGTCCCGTGCTCGCCGCGCAGCGTCCCGTAGGCGTAGGGGGCCTTCACCGTGAACGTGGTCGACTTGATCCCGGCCTCTTCGGCGTAGGACGTCTCGTAGACCTCCGTCGAGTAGCCGTGCCGCTCGGCCCAGCGCAGGTACATCCGCTGGAGCTGCTCGGCCCAGTCGGCGGCGTCCACCCCGCCGGCCTGCGCGTTGATGGTGACCAGCGCCTCCCGGGCGTCGTACTCGCCCGACATCAGCGTGCGGACCTCGAGCTGCTGGACGGCCTTGTGCAGCGACGCCAGCTCCTCGTCGGCCTCCGTGCGCGTGTCGGCGTCGTCCATCTCCCGGGCCATCTCGTACAGCGTGGCCGTGTCTTCGAGGCGCTGCCGCAGGCCCTCGACCCTGCCGAGCTCGCTCTCCAGATACGACAGGCGGCGCGTCACCGTCTGGGCGCGCTCCTGGTCGCTCCACAGGTCAGGGTCGGCCGACTGCTCGCGCAGCTCGGCGATGTCGCGGCGCATGCCGTCGAGGTCCAGCACCTGCTCGATGCCGGAAAGTGCCGAGCCGAGCTCCTTGAGCTGCTCTTCGGGTTCGATGCCTGCCACGGTCCGAGCTTATCGCCGTCCCGGCACTGCTTATCGCGATCCGGGCGGCGCCCGGCCGCCGGACCAATATCATGAGGATGGCAGAATCACGGGCCGAGGTGGTCGGCCGAGGACGGCCGGCCCTGAGTTCGGTCCGGGGGACGGGTCTTTGCACAGGTTCCTGCGGGTGGTCGCGGCCGGGTCGCTGCTCATCCCGCTCACCGTCGCGGGCTGCGCCGAAGGCAGGACGGAGGCGCGGCCCACCGTCACCATGCCCGAGACGTCCCCGCCGGACCCCGTGCCGCTGACCCCGCAGGTCGCGGAGAACGCGTTCCGCACCTACGTCACCGACGAGGACGTGGCCCGGACGGCGGGCGACGAACGGCTCGCGCTGACCTGGACGTCCGACGGGCAGTCGCAGCTCACCGCGGCCGAGTTCCGGAAGGCGGCCTACGACGGCGACCCCGTGCGGCGTTTCGTCTACGGCAGGCCCAAGATGTACGTGCCGAAACTCAAGGACGCCGCCTATCCGCAGTGGTTCGTGGCGTCGGTCGACCGTTCCGTCCTGGGCAAGGCCAAGAGCAAGCGCCGGGTGCTGATGGCGTTCATCCTGCGCGGCGCGTCCGACCACTGGAAGCTCACCCTGGCGACCGTCCTGCAGGAGAAGGCCAAGGAGCCGAAGGTCTCGATCGATGCCGACGGGTACGCGACGGCGCTCAGCACGACCGACCCGTCCCTGCTGATCCGTCCCCGCGACGTCGGCGGGATCCAGGCGACCATCGCCGCGGAGGGGCCGGGCAGTGTCGCGGCGAAGGTGATGAAGTCCAACGCCGTCACCACCGGCTTCTACCAGGACGCCAAGCGCGCCAGGAAGAAGGCGAAGAAGAAGGACCTCACGCTCCAGACCGTCTACACGGCGACGCCGTTCCCCTACTTCGGGCTGCGGACCGAGCACGGCGGCGGGCTGGTCGTCTACTCCCTGTTCCGCACCACCTCGCTCGTCGCCAAGGACCCGGAGACGCCCAAGCCGGAGATCCCCGAGGAGGCGGAGCACCTGCTCGACGGGACGGTCGAGGGGAACGAGGTCGACACCACCTCGACCCTGCACTTCGCGGCCTACGACCCGCCGAAGGGCGACAAGGACGACAAGGACGACGACCGGCCGAAGGCGCACATGATCGCCGACGACGGCGCGGTCACGAAGGCCGCCACCCCGCCGATCAAGAAGCCGTGAGGCCGTGAGGCCGTGACCGCCGGGGGTGCGGCCGGTCGGGTGCGGTCAGCCGTAGACGCGCTGGAGGACCAGCGCCACGAAGAACAGCGCGACGAGCCCCGCCAGGACGAGCGCGGGCGGCACGGACGAACCGTGGCGGTGCAGCTCCGACCGGGCCTCGCGGCAGGTGGGGCAGCGCCCCTCCACCACCGGGTTCGAGCATCGAGCGCAGATCAGATGTTCGCAGCTCATGTCGTGGGCCCCAATCTCCGTCAGCGGCGCGCGGGCCGTGCGGGAAGCGTCGGCCTGTCTGGTCGTCGGTCCACCTATTAGGTATCTTTCGCCTTCATCCAGCGTAGCCGGACTGTATGGTCATTCAGGCAAGTCCGGGACCTTGAAGGTATGAAACGGCCGGACGTCGGGAGACGGTTCACATGGCACTGATCGGACGTCACGCACTGATCGGACGCAGTGTCGGCCCCCGGCGCCCGTACCACGCCGAGTGGGACGAGGTGGTCGCCTCTCCCCTCTACACTGCTCGAAGGCTCCGCGTCCCACCTGGCCGTGAAGCCGGGCGGCGCAGGCATGAGACCACGGACCCCTCCGTGGCCGCGGGCCGGCCCGCTCCCCAACCCCTACAGCGAACCGCCGTGATGCAGCCGTGATCCATTTCGACAACGTCACCAAGGTCTATCCGAGCCAGAACCGGCCCGCCCTGCAGCATGTGAACGTCGCCATCGAGAAGGGCGAGTTCCTGTTCCTGGTGGGGCCCTCCGGCTCCGGTAAGTCGACCTTCCTGCGCCTCATCCTGAAGGAGGAGCGTCCTTCCCAGGGTCACGTGCACGTGGCGGGCAAGGACCTGAGCAGGCTGAGCAACTGGAAGGTGCCGCACCTGCGCCGCAGGATCGGCTGCGTCTTCCAGGACTTCCGCCTCCTGCCCAACAAGAACGTCTTCGAGAACGTCGCGTTCGCCCTCGAGGTGATCGGCAAGCCGCGGCGCTTCATCGGCAAGGTCGTCCCGGAGGTCATCGACCTCGTCGGCCTGGAGGGCAAGGCCCACCGGATGCCGGACGAGCTGTCCGGCGGCGAGCAGCAGCGCGTCGCGATCGCGCGGGCGTTCGTCAACCGGCCGATGATCCTGCTGGCGGACGAGCCGACGGGGAACATCGACCCCGCCACCTCGATCGGCATCATGAAGGTGCTGGACCGCATCAACCGGACCGGCACCACCGTCGTCATGGCCACCCATGACGCCGCGATCGTCGACGCGTTCCGCAAGCGCGTCGTCGAGCTGGAGGACGGCCGCGTCGTCCGCGACCAGTCGCGCGGCGTGTACGGCCAGGCGTACTGACCATCTGAACCATCGGTTCCCGCCCGGTCGTACGACACCTGGAGGGCCCGATCCGGGAAGCGGGAGCCACCCGCGCCGCACCGCGCGGCCGCCCCGGGCTTCCGTGGAACAACAGGCGATCAAGGACAGCGAGGCATGCGCGTACAGTTCGTTCTCCAGGAGATCTGGATCGGTCTCCGCCGGAACATGACGATGACGATCTCCCTCGTCATCACCGTCGCCATCGCCATGGCGCTCTTCGGCACCGGGCTGCTCCTGCGGGAACAGGTCCGCGCCTCCAAGAGCTACTGGTACGACAAGATCGAGGTGTCGATCTTCCTGTGCGCCAAGACGAGCTCCAACCCCGTCTGCCAGAAGCAGGACGTCAGCGACCAGCAGCGGCAGACGCTCAAGGCGCAGCTGGAGAAGATGCCGCAGGTCTCCAACGTCCAGTACGAGACCAAGCAGCAGGCCTACGAGCGGTTCAAGGACCGCTTCTCCGGCTCCCCGGGCTTCGTGGAGAGCACCCGTGAGGGCGACATCCCCGACTCGTTCCGGGTGAAGCTGAAGAACCCGGAGGAGTACAAGGCGGTCGCGCAGGCGATGCTGAACCAGCCGGGCGTCGATTCGGTGATCAACGAGCAGGAGATCCTGAAACGGTTCTTCCGGATCCTCAACGGCCTGCAGGTCGCGGCGCTGACGATCGCGTTGATCCAGGTGGTCGCGGCGGTGATGCTGGTCGGCAACACGGTCCGGCTGTCGGCGTTCAACCGGCGCCGGGAGACCGGGATCATGCGGCTGGTCGGCGCGTCCAACACCTATATCCAGATGCCCTTCATCCTGGAGGGCGCGATCGCCGGCCTGATCGGCGGGCTGTTCGCGTCCGTGCTGCTGGTGTTCAGCAAGAAGCTCCTGGTCGACAGACTCGCGGGGGACGTCCAGCTCGTCAGCCAGCTCGGCTGGAGCACGGTCGTCCTCGTCATCATCGTGTCGATCTGCTTCGGCGTGCTGCTCTGTGCCGTCTCGTCGTTCCTGACGCTGCGCAGATATCTGAGAATCTGACGTGGTGACCGGATCCGGCGCAACTGCCGGATCCGGCCCAGCCGGCGGCCCTACACTTGCCGCATGACCCCCTCCGCGTCCGCGCCGAGCCCGTGTCTCCGCTGATCAGGCGGCGCGGGAGCCTGCTGCGCGGGGTCGCCGTCGCGGCGGCGATCTGCTGCGCGTACGGGGCCGGGGTGGTGAGCGGCTCGGGCTCCGAGCGGCACGCGGCCGTCGCGGGCGGCGGCTCCGTCCTGGACGAGGCCGCGACGAAGATCGGCGGTCGTGCCGCGAAGCCCGTCGAGCGCGGCGACCTCGACCGCGCCGCGATCGAGGGGATGCTGCGCCGCCTCGGCGACCGGTGGGCGCACTACTACCCGGCCCGGGAGTACGACGACGTCGAGGGACGGCTGACCGGCCGCTACAGCGGCGTCGGGCTGTGGCTCGGCGCCGGTGACCGCGGCTCCCGCGTGCTGGTCGCCAGCGTGCAGCCGGGCGGCCCCGCGGCGCGTGCGGGCGTGCGGGCCGGAGACGTCATCACCGGCATCGGGAACGCGTCCGTGGCGGGCTGGGACATCTCCCGCGTCGCCGGGGCGTTACGCGGACGTCCGGACAGACCCGTCGAACTGACCGTGCGGCGCGAGCATCGAACCAAGCGGTTCCACCTTGTCCGCACACCGGTGTCTGGAGGAGACGTCACCGTGACCGATCTTCCCGACCACGCGCAGATGATCCGGGTCGGTGCCTTCACCCGCGGCACCGGGCGGGACGTCCGCGCCGCCGTCACCGGGCGGTCCCCCTCGGAGCGCTCCGAGGGCGGCGTCCTGCTGGACCTGCGCGGCAACCCCGGCGGCCTCCTGGACGAGGCCGTCGAGACGGCGTCGGCGTTCCTGCGCGCGGGCCCCGTCGTGACGTACGAGCCGCGCGGCGCGCCCGTCCAGCGGCGCGCGGTCACCGCGCCCGGCGACGCGCGGACGCCGCTCGTCGTCCTCGTCGACGCCGGCACCGCCAGCGCGGCCGAGATCGTCGCGGGTTCCCTGCGCGACCGCGACCGCGCGGTGATCGTAGGATCGCGTACATACGGGAAGGGATCGGTCCAGGAAACCCTCAAGCTCGCCGACGGCTCGGCGATCGAGCTGACCGTCGGTCGCTACCGCACCCCGGGCGGCCGTAGCCTCGACGGGGTCGGGATCGAACCCGACGTGGCGGTCTCGGCCGATCGCCCTCCCGCGGAGGCCGAGCAGCGCGCCCGGGCGGTGCTGCGCGGTCTGCGAGCGGCACAGCCGGACTAGGAACGACGACCGCCGGACAAGGACGGATGACGTGGCACGGGACACCGGGCGGAAGAAGGACACCGGGCGGAAGATCATCGCCCAGAACAAGCGCGCCCGCTACGACTACCACGTCGACGACACGTGGGAGGCGGGCATGGTGCTCATGGGCACCGAGGTGAAGGCGCTGCGCGCCGGCCGCGCCTCCCTCGCCGACGGCTACGCGCACGTGCGGGACGGCGAGGTGTGGTTGGAGAACGTCCACATCCCCGAGTACACGCAGGGCACCTGGACGAACCACGCGCCCCGCCGGCGCCGCAAGCTGCTGCTGCACCGGCGCGAGATCCAGAAGATCATCGCCAAGTCGGAGGAGCCCGGCTGGACGCTGATCCCGCTGTCCCTGTACTTCAAGGACGGCAAGGCCAAGATCGAGATCGGGCTGGCCCGTGGTAAGAAGACCTACGACAAGCGCCAGGCGATCGCCAAGCGGGAAGCCGAGCGGGAGATGCAGAAGGCGGCGGCGGCCCGGTTCAGGAGACGGTGAAGGGTGTCGATGACGATCCGAGGCCGGCGTAGGGCCCGCGGCGGGGCCCCGGTCATGCAGCGTCCGAGTACCCGGCGCCGGGCGGTCGCGCTGACGGCCTGCGGCGCCCTGGTCGGAACCATGACGACGGGATGCTGGGCCGAGCCGTCCGCGATGCCGGCCGTGCGCGACTTCCTGATCGCCTGGCAGGTCGGCAACTACGAGGCCGCCGCCGGGCGGACCGTCGGCGGCGACCGGCAGCAGATCGAGGACGCGCTGAGCCGCGTCCGGCAGCAGCTCGACGCGGCGTCCCTGCGGCTGTCCCTCGGCACCGAGGTCCAGGGCTCCAGCGTCGACCAGATCGTCAAGAAGGGCGACGAGGCCGACGCCCGCTTCACCGTGAAGATCGACCTCGGTGAGAACGGGCAGCCGTGGCAGTACCCGGGCCTGATGCACCTGCGCCGCGTCGGCGGCAAGTGGAAGGTCGTCTGGAGCCCGTCCATCATCAACACCAAGCTGAAGCCGGGCCAGCGGCTCGCCGTGGTGACCGAGACGCCGAAGCGCGCCCCGATCACCGACACGCAGGGCCGGTCGGTGATGCGCGAGACCGGCGCCTACAACATCGGCGTGTTCCCCGGGCAGCTCGCCGACCCGCAGAAGACCCTCGACCTGCTCGCCAAGCAGACCAAGATCGACGGTGGCCGGCGGCTGGACGCCGAACGCCTCCTCGGCCGCGTCCGGTCCGCCCCGCCGCAGACGTTCCTGCCGCTCCTGACGCTGCAGGTCCCCACGCACAACGCGCTGATCCAGCGGCTCGCCAACGTCCCCGGCCTGCGGCTCCAGGGCGTCCGAGCGCCGATCATGCCCGCGTACGCGCCCGAGCTGGTCGGCAGCCTCGGCCCCGCCACCGCCGACCGGCTCCAGCAGGTCGGCGCCCCCTACCAGCCGGGCGACACGATCGGCGTCAGCGGCATCCAGCTGCTCCAGCAGCGCCGCCTCGCCGGGACGCCGACCGTCCGGGTCGTGGCCCAGGACGAGTCGGGCGAGAGTACCGAGGAGCTGCGCTCCTGGCCCGGCCAGGAGCCGCAGAAGGTCCAGACGACGCTCGACCCCGGCTACCAGCGGCGGGCCGACAACGCCCTGCGGAACCTGCGGCTCCCCGCGTCCATGGTGGCCGTGCGCCCGAGCACCGGCGAGGTCCTGGCCGTGTCCAACCACGGGACGGACGGCCGCAACCTCGCCTTCGAGGGCCATTACCCGCCCGGCCTCACGTTCGGCATCGTGTCCGCGCTGTCGCTGTTCTCCCAGGGCGGCATGAAGCAGTCCACCGAGACCACCTGCCCCGCCTCCGTCACCGTCGGCGGCAAGACGTTCACCAACCAGGCCCGCCCTGACGGCAGCTTCGCCAACCACTTCGCCGCGTCCTGCAAGACGACGCTCGCGCAGCTCAGCAGCAAGGTGGACGCCCAGGCCCTCCTCCGGGAGGCGTCCACGCTCGGGATCGGCAAGAACTGGAATCTCGGCGTCCCCGCCTTCACCGGCTCCGTTCCGGTGCCCGCGAACGACGGCGACAAGGCCGCGGCCATGGTCGGCGAAGGCGCCGTCCAGGTCAGCCCCCTGGCGATGGCCATGGTGGCCGCCGCCGCGTACAGCGGCACCTGGCGGCCCCCCTACGTCTTCAAGGAGCCGTCCACGACCGCCCAGGCGCCGCAGGCCCAGAGCCCCCCGTCCGAGTCCATCTCGAACCTCAAGAGGACCCTGGGCCGCACCGCGTCCCGCGGCAACGCCCGCGGCGCCCGCGTCTCCGGCGGTGTCGCCGCCCTCGCCACCTACACCGAGGGCGGCCGCGAGAAGACCGTCTCCTGGTTCGTCGGCTCCAGCGGCGACCGCGCCTTCGCCATCGCCGTCGAGGGCGCCGTCAACACCCCCGCCATCGCCGCGAGGTTCCTCGGCGGATAGGGCTTTGTGAGCTCTTTACGACCCGGACGCAACCATCCCGTGCCCTCCGGGCGTCTTTACGGGTGACTGAGACTCCGCTTGGGGGGTTGCGGACTCAGTCGCCGTGATGAGACCGGAGCCTCGTCTCGGGGGAGGCTCCGCCGTCCGGACCGGCCCGACCCTGCCGGTCGACCCCGGTGGGCGCGACACCGTTCGCACCCACCGGGGTTCACGTGTGCCGCCGGGGAATCCGATTGCCCGCCCGCACGTTATGCTTGTACCGTCATCGTGCGGACGTCCCCGGACGCTCGCTTTGACAACTGAACATGGGGGTGACCGGCTTCGACTTCGGTCGTTCGAGCCAGGGGAAGCGGGTCGAGGGTTGCTGTCGTGACCTCGTAAATCCTGTGACAGCAAACCAATAACTGCCAACAAGAAGCAGTCCGAGTTCGCCCTCGCCGCCTGAGCGAGGAGTGAACTCTGTCAGCCCGGGAGCGTCTCCGACCCGGGGTCTGGCATCGTAAGGAGACTCCACCTGCCGGCCCGGTCGCGGGGCCGGTAGGGACACCCAACAGCGACTGAGCCCGTCGGCGACACGCCTGCGTGAGCGCCGGGGCTGAGAAAACGCCAAGCAGGCTGCACCCGGAGAAGCCCTGACCCATCACCGAAGGACGCGGGTTCGATTCCCGCCACCTCCACGAGTGCGCTTGATGGCCTCCGGCCATCTGCGCCAAATCCGCACTGTCCATCTGGGGGGCGACCCCCAGACCCCCGATGTGGGGGCCTCCGCCCCCACGCCCCCCTCCCGGCCGATGTGGCGGGTCAACGGTGGGCGAAAGATCGTCGCGAACGGCGGCGGCACTGCCTGAAAAGGCAGCGCCGCCGCCGTTCTGCTGTGCACCCCTGTAAGCGTTGATGACGGTCGCGCACGGTCTGTGGTGACGCGCTGGAACACCATGGGCGGCACCCTGGGCCACGCTGCGGACGTCATGCGCGATGCGCCAGAGTTGCGGTCGTCGACACTTTCATCGGCTTCCGGACCGCGAAGGCGGCTGATCAGCTCATCGCAGGTCGCGGCACTGCTGGGTTCGATGCGGATTGCGATCATCGGTGTGTCGTGGTCTAGGAGAGTCGGTAGACATGTCACAGGGCCAACTGGCGCATTGAGCTTTCGGCGGTGATCCGGTTGAAAACACGTTTGGTCGAAGTGCATCCGTACGATCCGCACTTTCATGCGGGTGGCGACCGCGCGGTCAGGGGAAAGTGCTCGTGGCACGGTGTCACGTGCGACGACGAGGTGGCGGCCAGCGTCTTGACCCGTCATGAGGGTGGGGACGCCTGGCATGCCGTGTGCCAGCGCGCTCTGGAAGTCCTTCGCGGCCGACAGGGATAGTCGGGCTCCGCGTTCAAAATCAACTCACGCTCCGGCGTGGGCCGAGCCGGTCACCTTGCCTGGAGGCGACATCGCTTGCCGGCATGTCGGTGTCTCTTGGCAGTGTTTGGTGTGCCTGTCATTCTGGGCCTCGGTAGTCAACGGATAGGGCATCGTGACATGACCGCTGACGGTTCTCTGGCCCCACCCGCGATCGACACGCTGCAGGAACTGCTGAGGTTGCTGGCCGACGAAATTCCGGCCGCGGTCGAACTGCGTCATCGGCTTCACCGCGTTCCGGAACTCGGGTCGGAAGAGCATGCCACGGTCGCGCTCATCGAGGATTCCCTTCCTGTCCAGGGGCGGAGTTTCGCCGGGACGGGACGGCTGGTTTCGATTGGGGACGCGTCCCACGACGCCGTTTGGGTTCGGGCCGAGCTCGACGCTCTGGCGATCAGAGAACGGACCGGGGCGCCGTACGCCGCTACGGGTGAGAACATGCATGCCTGCGGTCATGACGTGCATCTCGCGGCGTTGGTCGCCCTGGTGCGTGCTGCTCACCGGATGCGGGACGGGCTGCCGGCCAGGCTCACCGCGGTGTTCCAGCCCAGTGAGGAGCGGCATCCGTCCGGGGCGCTGGCGCTGGTCAACGATCCGGAACTGGCGGTCGGGGTGAGGGCCGCCATCGCCGTGCACGTCCATCCGGAGCTGCCCTGGGGCGGTGTCGGGATCGAGCCGGGGGCCGTCAACGCCGCCGCCGACGCGGTGCACATCGTGATCAAGGGGGCGGGCGGGCATGCCGCCTACCCGCATCAGGCCACCGATCCCGTGCTGGCGCTGGCCCACCTGGTGGTCGGGCTGAACGGCCTGGTCGGACGCCAGGTGGATCCGACTCGGGCGGCGACGCTGACGGTCGGGAGCGTGCGGGCGGGCTCGACGGAGAACATCATTCCCGATGAGGCGGAGGCCAAGGTCACCTTCCGCGCCCTGGACGAGCGTGACCAGGACCGGCTGCGCGACGCCGTGAGGCGGATGGCGACCGGTGTCGCCGAGGCGCACGGTTGCACCGCCGAGTTGACGTTTCCCAAGAGCGAACCGGCGCTGGTGAACGACGACAGGGCGGCGCTCGCAGCTCGGTCGCTCGCCGCGATCGGCGGTTTCCGGCTCGCGCCGCCCTGGCGTTCCTGCGGCGGCGACGACTTCGCCCACTACAGGACCGTCTGCCCGGCATTGATGATTTTCGTAGGCCTGCGTGGTGCGCCGGAGTTCCAGCCTGCGCCGTTGCACCAGTCCGACTTCCTGCCGCCCGACGGTGCCGTGGCCGCGGCGGCCAGGGCGCTGGCCCTGGGTTACGTCGCGGGACTGTCGGTCGACCCGGCCTCCTGAGGGGGACGCCGGAAGGTCATGACCTTGAAGAACGGGATGGCGCCGACCGAGCGCTCGCCCACGGGGATCAGTCCGGTGCGGATGGCGCTCTCCCGGAGTTCCTCGCAGGAGAAGGCGCCGATCATGTCGGCGTTTCCGCTGATGAACCCGCTGGCGTAGTCTTCCGACAGCCCGTGCGCGACCATGGCGTCGCGCCATTGCCCGGCCGCTTCGCCGGAGTCGATTCCCGAACCCTCGTCGATGCCGAACGAATCGGAGAAGACCAGGCTTCCGCCTGGTTGCAGGCGGCGGATGCATTCCTTGAAGAAGCTGTCGGCGCTGACGGGTCCGGTGGCGCGGTCGAGCATGAAGTGCATCACCAGGGACCCGAAGATGACGTCGTAACGGAGATCCTCGCGCACGCCCTGCCAGGCGATCTGCTTGAGAAGGTGTACGCGGGCGTTGACGTCGTCACCGAGGTATTCGCGGGCGATGTTGTGCATCTGCTCGGCGCGGTCGACCGCGTAGTAGCGGCCGACCGGCGGGAGGTCGCCGAGGGCTTCGGACGGCTCGCTGAGGTGCTTGATCCAGGGCAGGATCAGTGCGGTCAGGCTGCCCGTGCCGTGCCCGACCTCCAGCAGGTCCACCGGCTTGCCGGTGCCCTGGCGGATGTGCAGGATCTCGCGGGCCACTGCCGCGGCGCATTCGGAGATGAACTCGTTGTAGGGCGGGATCCAGCATCGAACGTGCTGGTCGTACCGGTCGAAGTAGGCCGGCGGCCGGCGCTCGGTCTGCTGGTTCCAGGCCAAGTCCCACTGGCCGATCCGGTGCTTGCTCAGCCATTTGCGCTTCAGGCTCACGAAGTCGTCGGCCGGATCGAACTGGACCGCGCCCTCCACCACCGCGTTGTAGAACACCCGCGCGTTCTCGCAGCGGTGTTCATCGTGCTCCACGACGAACATCTGCTGCTCTTTGAAGTCCCGGCTGCGGCGGTAGCCGCCGAAGGTGGCGTCGTCCTCGATGAGCAGCAGGTTCAGGCCGACCGTCTCCGTGCTGAACGGGTGCCGGGCACGCGGGTCGATGTCGTCCTTGGTGGCGACGAAGATCTTGTAGTCCTTGTGCCGCAGGAGCTCCTTGCGCCAGGTGTCGATGTAGCGCGACAGTTCCGACTCGCGTTCGAAGAACAGTTTCCAGTCGACGAGGAAGACGCGCTCGCCCACGGGAGTGGTCAGGTCCGGCTTGCTGGACTTCCAGAACGGCTCGATGTCGTCGGTGAGGTCGGCGATCGCCTTGACCTGGAGGTTCGGACGCTTCTGCAGGGCGTTGAACATCCGCACGTAGTAGTCGGAGTGCGCGGCGATGATCGACTGCCCGCCCTCGCGGATCCCACTCGCCATCGCCTTGACCAGGCCGTCCATCAGGTGCAGGTGGGCGTGATCGCCTTGATAGTTGTCCAGTACCTGCTGCACGCCGTGGTGGAATTCGGAGCGTGCGCGGCGAAGCTCTCGATGTCCCGGGCTGAGTGCGCCGCTCTGCAGCGCATCGAGCAGCTTGCGCAGATCCGTCTCGAAGCGCTTGAAGTTCGCTTCCCAGCTCGCGTCGTTCGGATACTGCAGGTATTTGGGTGCTCCGAAGTCCTCTGGAAGAGCCTCCGAGTCCTCCTGCTTCAGAACGATGACAGGAATGTCCGCACGCCGTGCGAAGCCGACCTCGAATGCCAGGTTGGGCCGGCCCGACGACCCCTCCAGGATCATCAGGTCGCACTGGAGGAGCTGGTTCTCTATCTCCGCGCCGATATTGCGGATGTGCTGCTGCTGGCTCCAGTCGTACACATCGTAGTCGCGCTCGGCGAGCTGCTTTCGCACAATGTCGAGAGCCTTGTTCAGGGCGCTCTCCTCAGAAACCTGCTGAGACCAGGCGAGAAACACTCGTATGCGATCCAAGGCCCATCCAGTCTTTCGGTTTATTGATCGGATTCACATGACGCAGATGTCACGGAGTGCAATGGGTATGCTACGGTCTTTTGTTCTTGCTGTCAGCAGGCTGCTCGGCCATATGCGGTCCGGTCAATTGAGACGGGCCTCATCGGACCTGCGCGAAGATCGCGCGGAGCCGGGCGGCCAGACCCGGTGGACCGGGATGCCGCGGCGCCGGGCCTCCTCGACGACCTCCGCCGTGCCGCCCCGTCCCGCCGCCGGCCGTCCGTCCCAGACCGCGATCAGTTCGTCCACCGACTCCAGCATGACGGCGTTCGCCGCCTGATGGGCGTGCGAGGTGGAGCTGGAGAACGGGAGGCGGCGTATCACGGTGGCCGCGGCGAGCATCCGGTCGTACAGCGCCCGCGCGGACACGGGAAGCGCATGACGACGGTCGGCGGCGCAGACCACCGCTTCCAGCGTCCCGCCGAGTTCGAGGACGACGTTCGCGAAGATCTGGTCGACGCCCTCCGCGAGGCAGGAGACCCCCACGAACTCCGGGGCACGGGAACCGAGCAGCTCCCGGATCCGCGCCTCCACCGTGAGAGCCGACCGCGGGGTCAGGTCCCGATGGCCGGTCACGGCGATGCGTGCCACCAAACGATCACCACCCTTGCCCCGGCGCCATCCTGCCGCGCGTCCGGCCGGGGCGGGATCAGCTGTGCGATGCCCACCAGAGAGTGTGCTCACGCGAGATCGCCTCCTCCGCCTCGTCGACGAAATGCGCCCACTCCGCCTCGGTCTCGGGCCAGTGCGCGCGCGAGGCGATGTCGGCCAGCTCCTGGGCGGCGACCGCGTAGGCGCTGGCCAGCTGATGGTGCTGCCGGGTCTGCAGCCAGGCCACACCCGCGGCGGCCAGCGCGCCCGCCACCCCGGCCAGGTCGATGTCGACCAACTGCACCACCTTCAGCACGGCGCAGACGAGCCCGATCGCCTCGACCACGGCGAGCACGACCGACCACCTGGCGGCTCGCCGCTCGTTCAGAAGCGCCCGGGCGGAGTACCACGAGCGCTGATCATTGATCCGGCCCAGCGTGTAGGCATGCCGTCGTTCGTCCAATGGCAGCGCCCTCATCTGCCGCATCGCGTTCGTGACCTCCAGCCCCCCTTCAGGAGGCGGCACCACGACGACGCCCCGGAGAGCGTCCGCGATGCTGCCGAACCGGCGAAGCAGCTGCTCGTCGACGTGGCGCCCGTCCTCGTCCCCCTGGTCGAAGGGACGGCCCCCGACCAGGTAGCGCCACGCCAACGACTTGACCGACTCCGCCATGGCACGCGCCGCGTACCAATGCCGGTCCGGCCGCACGGTCAGCAGATAGACGTCGGTCACCAGGGCCACGATCAGTGCCGTGGCGGCTCCGAAGGCGGCGAGGTCCAAGCGTCCGCTCTCCAGGCTCAGAGCCCCGAAGAGCGCCGCGGCGACGAGTGCGGCCAGCCGGAGCCTGGTGGCGACGAGAAGCCTCTGCTGCCCCAATTGCGCACAGCGATCGGCGGCCCGATATGACGCCGGGAACTCCACCTCTGAAATCAGCTCCACATCCTCATGTGAGGCCAACCACGGGCACCCGTCTAGGGAAAACCTGACAGTGGGCCAACGAAGTGGCTGTTCGGATAGCCCTTTAGCCTGCCGTGGCCGTCAGAGCTGGCGGCGAACCCCGTACTTCAGGTGCAGGACCCCTTCGCCCTGGACGACCACATGGGGGTCCTCCAGGAGGCGCCGGGCGGCGATGGCGCCGAAGTAGCGCTTGCCCGCACCGAACACCACCGGCACGACGTCCATCGCCACCTCGTCCACGAGGCCGGCGGCGAGGGCCTGGCCGCCCACGTCGCCGGCGTTCACGGCGACGGCACGGTCCCCGGCCAGCTCGCGGGCCTTGCCGATCGCGGCCGTCACGTCATCGACGAAGTGGTAGGACGCCTCGGGGTGCCAGCCTTCGGGCTTCGGACGGTGGGACACCACGACCACGTGGTCGCCCGTGGGCGGCCGCCCTTCCCAGCCGTTCACCAGGTCGAACAGGTGGCGGCCCATCACGATCGTGCCGATCGACCGCCACATCGCCCCGACGTACTCGGCCGATGCCCGCGAGACCCTGAAGCCGCTTCCGGCTCCGGAGTGGTCGTACCCGCCGGCCTCGACGATCGGGGTGTCGCCGTTGAAGTACCAGTCGTGGAGCGGCCCGACGTCGTCCTTCTCGTCGGCGATGAAGCCGTCCACCGACGTCACGCTATGCATGATCACTGTGCCCACGGGTCGTCCTCCAGTCTTCCTGCGCCTCCGTTCTCCGATCTTGTCGTTCCCGGCCGCGGCCGGGCATGTAAGAAATCACTCCGCGGGCATCGGGCCGGCGTCCGGCGGGAACCCCTCCTCGGCCGGGAACCGGCGCCGCAGGGCCAGGAATTCCGTCGGGGTGTGGCCGGTGAAGTCCTTGAACTCCCTGGTGAAATGGGCCCGGTCGTAATAGCCCGCCGCGTGCGCGAGGTCCGACCAGTCGACCGGACGCCGGGCGTCCACGGAAAGGATCAGCCGAGCGAAGCGGTAGATCCGTGCCACCCGCTTCGGGGTGACCCCGACATGAGACGTGAACCGCGCGGCCAGGTGGTTGCCGCTCACCCCCGCGTCCTCGGCCAGCGCACGGACCGGGATCGCGCCGTGGGAGGCCTCCAGACGCCGACCGGTGTGCAGGACCAGGCCGAGACCGCGCGAGGGCGCCTCGGCGAGCCGCGACAGCAACTCCGTCTCCACTGCCCGCAGTGCCTCGGTGGGCGAGGTCACGTCGCCCACCTGGTTCCGGATCCGGTCGATGGACCGTCGCCAGACGTCGTCCACCGGCACCCAGCGGTTCCGCAGCTCGGACGCCGGCATGCCGACGAACGGTGACAGCCCCCAAGGCTTGAAGTGCACCCCGACCAGCCGCACCGGGTTGGGGTACTCGTAGCGGAAACGCCGGGTCCATAGGCCCATGAACCATCCGTCGCTGAGCGCCGCCGACGGTACCGAAGGGTCGGAATCCCATAGGCGTGTAGGGCCGCCCAGGTTGATGAACAGGTGTGCCGAGGGCATTGGCGGGACGTCCATGCGGTGGTGGTGCGGCACCCCGGTCAGGCAGTAGATGTCGTCGATGAAGCGATCGAGGGGTGGGGCGGGCACCCTGCCGACGTATTCCATGGGCTCAGTGTGGCCGTCCCCGGTCGGGTCCGGGGGCCGCCGGGGGTGCCTTCCTCCTTCCGGGAGGTGGCGCGCCCGGGTTACGGTCCCGGAATGAATCTTGATCATCTGGTGTACGCGGCCCCCGATCTGGCCGCGGCGGTCGAGGACGTCGCACGCCTGACCGGGGTGCGGCCGGTGCCGGGCGGGTCGCACGTCGGCAAGGGCACCGGAACCACCTGCTGGGCCTCGGCGGTGCAGCCTTCCTAGAGGTCATCGGACCGGACCCCGGGCAGCCCGATCCGGCGGGGCCTCGGCTGTTCGGGATCGACGATCTGACCGGGCCCGGATTGGTCGGCTGGGCCGTGGCCACCGACGATCTGGACGGGACCATCGATCGTGCTCGGGCGGCCGGGTACGACCCCGGGCCCGCCCAGGAGATGTCGCGTCGCCGTCCCGGTGGGGAACTGCTGCGGTGGAGGTTGACGGCGCCCCGGACGGGACCGGTGCCGTTCCTCATCGACTGGGGCGAAACGCCTCATCCGGCGCGTGAACTCCCCGTCGTGCGCCTGCTCTCGTTCGACGCCGTCCATCCCGAACCCGAGGCCGCGCGGAAGGATGTGTCAGCCCTCGGGGTCGAGCTGAACGTACGAGAGGGCGCGCGTCCGTCGTTGGCCGCACGCCTGGAAGGGCCGAACGGGCCGGTGACACTCAGCTAGTCAGCCCGCCGCACACGCCTTCACGCTTGGGCGCCCCGTGGGCTCGGTGTCGCGGTGGCCGATCGGGTCAGCGCAGGTCAGGAGTGTGGGCTTTGAGCTCTGCGAGGAACGCGCTCGTCAGGCGGCTTTGGTAGCCGTCCTTCCGGCGGACGGCGACCACGGGCAGTTCCGCTGTCAGGCCCTGCACCTCGACCGTGCGCAGGCTGCCGATGCGCAGTTCTTCGCGGATGCCGCTGAGCGGCATGAGCGCCACCCCGAGCCCGGCCTCCACCAGGCGTTTCTGCGCGGTGAGGCTGTCGATCAGGGTGATGGAGGGGTCGGCGAGCCCGGCCGCCGCCAGCTGCCGTCGCAGCACGTGCCCGAACGAGTCGGGCTGGAGGCGCTCGGGTGGGAAGCCGAGCCAGCGCTCGTCCCGGAGGGGCCCCAGATCCGGTATCCGCCGCTCGGCGATCTCGTGCGAGGCGGGCACCACGACCAGGAGCCGCTCCGCGCCGAGCGGGACGGACTCCAGCGCGGGATCGGGATCGGGGAAGTAGCGCAACCCCAGCGCGGCCTCACCGGTGCGGACCAGGACGCTCACCTCGCGGCTCGTGGCCGTCCGCAGGTCGACGGGGGCGTCCGGGAAACGCGCCTCGAACGCGCGCAGCGCGTCGACGATGTGCGAGTCGGCGAGCGTTCCGACGATGGCGACGCTCAGGGCGTGCGCCTCGCCCGCCACGTCCCGGACGGCCTGCTCGCCGTCGCGGACGGCGGCCAGCGCAGCCTGGGCGTGCGGGAGGAGCGCCTTCCCGGCCTCGGTGAGGGCGACGCGGCGGCCGGTGCGGTCGAACAGCGGCGCGCCAAGCGAGCGTTCCAGCTCGCGGATGCGCCGGCTGATCGCCGGCTGGGACCGTCCGAGCCGCGTGGACGCCTCGGTGAACCCGCCCACCTCGGCGATGCACACGAACGTCTCGATCTCGTCGATGGTCATCCCCATCAGTATTACTGATGAATCGCATCGGGAACATGCATTTGACTGATGGCCGATTCGCGGGCGAGGCTGGGAACATGACCGATCAAGCCGCCAAAGCGACCGCTTTCCAGGCCCTGCATCAGCGCCCCGAACCGCTGCTGCTTCCGAACCCGTGGGACGCCGGGACGGCGCGGCTGCTGGCGCACCTCGGTTTCGAGGCACTCGCCACCACCAGCCTCGGTGTCGCCAACCTGCACGGCCGGCGCCGTGCGGGCCGCCAGGAGATCCTGGACAACTGCCGCACCATCGACGAGGCGACCCCGCTGCCCGTCAACGCCGACCTGGAGAACGGCTTCGCCGACGACCCCGCCGAGGCGGCGAAGATGATCGCGGAGGCCTGCGCGCACGGCGCCGTCGGGGCGTCCATCGAGGACACGACGGGGAACCGGCGCAGCCCGATCTACGACTTCGGCCTGGCCGTCGAGCGGGTGCGCGCGGCCGTGGAGGCCGCCCGGACCCTGCCCGTCCCGCTCGTGCTGACGGCCCGAGCCGAGAACCTGCTCTACGGGATCGACGATCTCGACGACACCATCCGGCGCCTCCAGGCCTTCGAGGAGGCCGGTGCCGACGTCCTGTACGCGCCCGGCCTGCGCACCCTGGACCAGATGCGCACGGTGGTCGCGTCCGTCGGCAAGCCCGTCAACGTCGTGATGGGCTTCGCCGACCCCTCGATCACCCTGGACCAACTGGCCGAGATCGGCGTGCGGCGGGTGAGCATCGGCGGCGCGCTCTCCAGATTGGCCATGCGCTCGTTCCTGGACGGCGCCCGCGAAATGCGCGAAGGCCGGTTCGGTTTCGTGACCGACGTGGCGCCTATGTCCGACCTGCTCCCGGCGTTCGTCCGGTAGCAGGCACCGTGCTCGTCCTGGACGCCCAGTCGAGGAGAGCGAAGCCCAACGCGAATCCCAGCATCGTGAACACGCCGCGCGGCCAGAAGATGTGGCTGTCGATGAACGACCAGCCGGATACCAGCAGGACGGCCGTGCCTGGAAGAACGCGGACGCCGTGCCGCGGCCACAACGCGACCGCGGCGGCCACGACGGCGACGATGAGGGCGTAGGCACCGATATGCCCGAGTGCGTCGCCGGTGTCGTAGAGCGGCTGTTTCAGCGCTCCCAGATCCGCGGTCCGCGGAGCGTGCTCGACGGTGGTCCCCGCCGCGATACCGGCGACCGCGTCCAGCCCTGTGTAGTAGGCGGCATAGGCGAACGCGGCGACCCACGCCACCACGCTGGCCACGCCCGCGATGTTGCGGTGAGGCCGATGCCACAGGACCACCAGCAATCCGGCCGGCAGCAGCGGGAACACAGGCAGCAGCACGATATGCAGGTGAGCCCAGTCTTCCGCGGTCCCCCTGGACAGTCCGTGGGGGTGAACCCACCCCGCCACGGCCAGGACGAGCGGCGCGGCGACTACCAGAACCAACCTTCCGATGCTCCACACCCCCGCGATCGTAGAACCACAAGCCCCGCCCACCAGATCCCGTAAGCGCTCCGTAATACGACGCTTTCGATGTTGTGCTTCCCTTGAGTGCTCGACGCCGGCCAGGGAGGGACCGAAGCCATGCCGCTGTTCGAAATGACGCCCGAATCGCTGGTACCGGTGCCCTCGTCCACCTTCACGGCGGAGCAGGTACTCGAACGGGCGGACCTGCAACGCCTGCTGCGCGCTCGCATCAGCGCCATCGCCGACGGGGTGCTGATCGTCTCCGAGGAGTTCGGAGCCTTCACCGACGCCCGCCGCCGCATCGACCTTCTGGGCATCGACCGGGAGGGGCATCTCGTCGTCTTCGAGCTCAAGCGGACCGAGGACGGCGGCCATCTGGAGCTCCAGGCGCTGCGGTACGCCGCGATGATCTCCGCGATGACCTTCGAAGACCTGGTGGAGCACTACGAGCGGTACCTGGCGCGGGTGGAGCCGTCCGCCGTCGAGGAGGCGCACTCCCGCCTCACCGACTGGCTGGAGGAGGCCGACGGGGAGAACACCGTGCTCAGCCGTGAGGTCCGCATCGTGCTGGTCTCCGGCGGTTTCGACCGCGAGATCACCACGACCGTCCTCTGGCTGACCGAGGTGTACGGGCTGGACATCCAGTGCGTTCGTCTCACCCCGTACAAGGTGGGCGATCGGCTCCTGCTGGACGTCCAGCAGGTCATCCCACTCCCGGAAGCGAGCGAGCTGACGATCCGGCTCAGGCGCCGCGAGACCCGGGCGCGAGCGGCGCGCACCGGCGACGGCCGCGACTGGACGCCGTACGTGATCACCACTCCGGATGGACGCACCGAGCCTCTCCGCAAGCGGCGTGCCGTCCTGGCCATGGTGACGGGCCTCCACCGGGCCGGCGTCGCAGCGGAACAGCTCGCCGAGGCACTGCCCAACTCCAAGTTCATCTCGGTCGACGGCACGCTGACCGGAGAGGACCTCGCGGACGCTCTGGCGACGGCTTATCCGGGATTCAGCGAACGGCTGCGACGCTGGTTTCTGGAGTCCCCCCTCCACGACGGCGACCGCACTTGGGTGCTCTCCAAGATGTGGGGGGCCAACACCGAGCGCATGCTGGAACGCCTCACCGCTCTGGCGCCGCCAGGCTCCCGCTTCGGGTACGAACCATCCCCCGCGGACCAGGGGAGCCCCTGAACACGACACACCGGCGCTGGGGCGGGTGGCGTAGATTTCGCGGGTGGGCGTGGAGTTGAGGGTGGGGGCCCGGGTGGCGGTCCGGCGGGTGCGGGCCGAGGATGAGGCGCGGTTCGTCGAGCTGGCGTGTGCCAGTTCCGCGTTCCATCGGCCCTGGGTCAATCCGCCGGTGTCGGCGGAGCAGTTCTCGGCGTATCTCGCGCGGTTCGACGAGGTCACTGCGGTCGGAATGGTGGTCTGCCTGCGGGACGGGGGAGACCTGGCCGGCTTCGTCAACATCAACGGGATCGTCCGCGACTCTTACCAGCGCGGCATGCTGGGGTACGCGGCCTTCCTGCCCTACGCGGGACAGGGATACCTGAGCGAAGGGGTCGCGCTCGCGGTGAGGTACGCCTTCGAGCGGTTGGAACTGCACCGCGTCGAGGCCGACATCCAGCCCGGGAACGACGCGTCGGTCCGGCTGGTGAAGCGGCTCGGTTTCCGCAGGGAGGGGTTCTCTCCCGGGTTCATCAAGATCGACGGGGAATGGCGGGACCACGAGCGGTGGGCGCTCGCGAAGGGCGTCGATCGCGTTTATTGATCTTGTGAACTAGACATATCACTACAAAATTAGAAGCGCAGCGCCGTGTCTTGATCTCCTGGGGGTCAGCAGGTGGGCGTCCGCGATGAAGAACCCGGCCAGACGATCGAGTGGCCGGGCGCACTCGACGTGCGCGGACTCCTGGAGGACGGCTGGCGGCCCACGCCGATCCGCGACTTCATCCTCAAGGTCCACAGCAGATGCAACCTGGCGTGCGACTACTGCTACATGTACGAGATGGCCGACCAGGGCTGGCGGCGGCAGCCCCGGCGGATGTCGCGGCAGGTCCTCGAATGGGCGGCGAGGCGCGTCGCCGAGCATGCGCGGACGAACCGGATCCCCGACGTCCAGGTCGTGCTCCACGGGGGCGAACCGCTGCTCGCGGGCGCGGAGCACCTCGGGTACGCGATCGAGACGATCGTCGCGGCGGCGGAGCCGGACGTGCGCGTCGGCTTCAGCGTCCAGACCAACGGTGTCCTGCTGGACGAGATGTTCCTCGACCTGTTCGCCGAGCACGGCGTCTCGGTGGGCGTGAGCGTGGACGGTGACGAGGACGGCCACGACCTGCACCGGCGGCGCGCCGACGGTCGCGGTAGCTACCAGGCGGTGCGGGACGGCCTGGAGCGCCTCACCGGGCCGAACTATCGGCATCTGTTCGGCGGGGTGCTGAGCACCATCGAACTGCGCAACGACCCGATCGTCACCTACGAGTCGCTCCTGAGTTTCGAGCCGCCCGAGATGGACTTCCTGCTGCCGCACGGGAACTGGGACACGCCGCCTCCCGGACGGCCGCCGGACGAGTCGACGCCCTACGGGGACTGGCTCATCGCGATCTTCGACCGGTGGTACGCCGCGGAGGCGGACGACGTGCGCATCCGGCTGTTCAGCGAGATCATCCGGCTGCTGTTCGGCCGGATGTCGGCCAGCGAGGCCGTCGGGCTGTCCCCGGTGGCGGTGGTCGTGGTGGAGACCAACGGCGAGATCGAGCAGGTCGACTCGCTGAAGTCGGCGTACGACGGGGCGGCGGGCACGCGGCTGCACGTGTCGCGCGACCCGTTCGACACCGTCCTGTCGCTGCCGTCCGTCGCCGCGCGGCAGATCGGGCGGCGGGCCCTGTCGGACCAGTGCCTGGGCTGCGCGGCGCACGAGGTCTGCGGCGCGGGCCTCTACCCGCACCGTTACCGGTCGGGCACGGGCTTCCGCAACCCGTCCGTCTACTGCCAGGACCTGCTCAAACTGATCACCCACATCCGGGACGTGCTCAGCCGCGACCTGGACCTCTCTGCGGCGGAGCCGGTGGCCACCGCGGTCTGAGGTCAGATGGGCGGCGGGTCGAAGTCGGCGTCGAGCCGGCGTCCCTCCAGGAAGACCCGGGCATCGGGGTGGTCGAGTGTGAGGGTGCGGCGGTAGCGCTCCTCGGTGTCGTCGTACAGCGCCGTGGCCTCGTCGTCCCGTCCGAGCGCCCGCAGGTCGGCGACGGTGTTCGCGGCGGCCGCCAGCGTCAGGGGGTGGTTGTCGCCCAGGAGCGCCCGGAGCCGCCGCAGGCTGCCCGAGCAGAGCCGGTACGCCGACTCCGTCTCACCCATGGCGGCCAGGTCGCTGGCCAGGTTGATGGCGACGGTGAGCGAGTAGTGGTGGTCGCGCCCCAGCTTCACCTCCAGGCCCGCCAAGGCGTCCTCGTTGAGCTTCCTGGCTATCTCCGGATCCCCGGTGATGCGCCGCAGGACGGCCAGGTTTCCCGCGCAGGCGTGGTTGTAGGGGTGCTCGGCGGCGTAGATCCGCGGATAACGGCGGACGGTGTCGTCCGCGAGGACCAAGGCCTCCTGGAACTCGCCGATCGTCCGCCGGATGTTGGCGAGGCAGACGGCCGCGGCGAGCGTGTCCGGGTGGTCCAGCCCGTAGATCCGCACGTAGCGCTGCTGGATCTCCTCGGCCAGTTCCAGGGCGCGGTCGTAGTCGCCGGCGCGGCGCCAGGCGATGGAGAGGTCCTTGCCGGCGCGCAGCGTCCAGGCGTGTTCGGGGCCCAACTGCTCGATGCCGAAGGCGTAGACGTCCTCGCCGAGGTCGCAGGCCTCGGAATAGTCCCCGCCGAGCCGCACCGTTCTGACAAGCCCCGTGTAGAAGTTGAGGTAGGCCGCCGGGTCCTTGGTCGCGCCGTCTTTCGCGAGCACTTCGCGCAGCACCTGCTCAAGACGCGTCCGGGCGTTCGCGTAGTCGCTCTTGAGACCGTAGTCGAGCGCCACATTGTTGACGGCGCGCCAGGTGTCCATGTTCGTCTCCCCCTCGAACTTGGACCTGTACCGGCGCAGCGCCTCCTCGTCGACTTCGTGGGCCTGTTGGAAGTCGCCGCTCGCCCTGAGGTCCGCCGCTCGTCCGCGAAGAGCGCGCAGCGTCGTGTCGTGGTCGGTACCGAGGACCTTTTCGGCTGCGTTGAGCGTCTCGACGTTGCGCTCCGCCGCCTCTTCGTACTGGCCGAGTTCGCGGAGGAGGTTGGCCAGTTGGACCTGGAGGTTGAGCACGTCCTCGTTGTCGGCGCCGGAGGTGGCGGTCCACTCATCGAGGAACGACCGCACGAAGGACCGGGCAGAGGGGTAGTCGGCCGAAGAGTAGAGATACGTGATCATGTTGAGCGCGAGCTTGCGAACCTCCGGGGTCTGGCATTGCGCGACCCCGGCCGGTTCCAAGTGCCCCAGCGCGTTGAGATAGGTGGGCCAGTTCTTCGCGTTGCTCGGGTCCAACCGGGTGTAGCCGGCCAGCAGTATGTGAACTTCATGACGGAGGCGCCCCTGCTCCGCCTCGGGCAGTTCGTCGCGGACGAGAGCCTGGATCAGCCGGTGCACCTGGATCGTCCGGGCGGGGATGTCCAGCCTGGCGAGAGCGAAGCGCCCGAGCTCTCCGATCGCACGGCCCAACCGGATGGGGTCTTCGATCAGGTTTTTGGTCTCGGGGCTCAGTCCGGGCACGACCTGGCTGAAAGCATCCCGCGGGATCGGTTCCGGGCCGAAGAAGGCGCAGTAGCGCAGGAGGTCGAGCGCCTCGGGCAGTTTCTCCTCCAGGCTGGCGACCGAAAGTGCCCAGGCGGCCGTCATCGACACGGGGTACTCGGTCGGTTTCCCCTGAGAGAGCAACTGGCTGGTGCGCTGCGTCAGAAGCCGAAGATACTCCGATACCGCGATGCCGGTCTCGGTCTGGAGCGCACCCGCCTGTTCCAGAGCGAGCGGCAGGTCACCGAGCTCTTCCGCGAGCCGGTCCGCGTCTTCCGGCGTGATTCCTCTCGGTACCCGCCTGGTCAGGAATTCCACGCTCTCTTCGCGGGTGAAGACGTCAATGGGAACGGCGTCGACGATGCCCGCCCAGCGGTGGTTGCGCGACGTGATCAGCACGTGCCCCGGGCCCTGCGGGAGGACGTCGGTGAGCTCCTCCGGCTCGTCCGCGTTGTCGAAGATCAACAGCCAATCGGAGTAGGGCTCTCCACGGCGTAACGCGTCGAGCACCGCGTTGGCGGCATCCTCGACGCCGCTCACCGCCGCCGAGGGAAGGCCGAGATGCTGTGCCAGGCTGGCCAGCGACGAACGGACCAGGACCGGCTGGTCCGCCGGGATCCACCAGACCAGGTCGTAGTCAGATCTGTACCGATAGGCGTACTCGACCGCCATCTGGGTCTTGCCCACACCGCCGAGACCGTGCAATGCGTGCGGTAGGACCGCCGTGACCTGGTTGGCCAGCCCGCTGCGCAGCCGTGCGAGGAGATCGGCGCGGCCGGTGAAGTTCTTGTTCTGAGGAGGGACCTTCCCCCAGACCTTGGGAACGCGCTCGGTGGGCGATGCATCCGGCTGTGAATAGATCACTCGATCCCCCTGCGCCATGCCTCGCGCCCATGGGCGTGAGGCATCACGATGCGGTCAAGTTTGCTCTTCAACGAAGTTAGTGTAATGAGGCCGTCTGTTCCAGACTGTGTCTGGTGACACGCACCCCGATCTTCGTTTCGGATGTCGTTATTGCCATTTACCGATGTCCGGATGATGGAGGTGCATGGTCGGCACTATGGCGCAGGATGGCAATTCCTGAGAGCATGGCAGCGGTCAGTGTGCTGTTGTAGCCCGGAGACGCGCTCCCTATGGGCGCGGCTCCGTACCGCCCTGTAGAGGAGAGACAGATGCGGCCATCCACCTCCGACGGCAACGCCTTCCGGTTGTCGAGTGACCGAGTACCCGCCGCTCGCATGCCGTGTACGGGGCCAGGAATTCGCAGGGTGAGGGAGGAGTTGGCCAGGCCGGGTAGCATTGGCCGCCAATTCGACAACAGGTCGAGCAAGCCCGTAATGCGGTGGACCTGGTAGGGGCGCCGCGATCTGTGATCATTTGACGGTGGCCGGGCTGCGCCCTGGACGATCGCGTCATCGGGGATGCCGGGCGCCGTTTTGAATCGTCACCGCTGGGAACCGACGATGCGTTAGTCTCATGGGACTCGGACCCCTGAGTCCGAGTCCATAACAGATCTCCAGCGGGCACCCGCTCACGGGGACGGAACGATGATCGCGCAGTCTTCCCTCGGCTCACCCGGTTCTGACATGGCCGGACGCATGCCCGAGGAGCCGAACCGGGAGATCTTTTACGGCAGCGATCAGCAGATGGCCGAAGTCGCGACCTTGTGGAAGAGCAATCGGCTCCTCGTCCTGCACGGCGGAGCGGGTGTCGGCAAGACTTCTATGCTGCGCACCGGCGTCATTCCAGCCCTCGATGCCGAGGGGGCGCACGTCCTGCCCGTGGCGCATCTGGCACATCGGCCGTCCTTCCCCTTGGCCGCGCTGGCCGAGCACAACGTCTTCCGGCTCGCCGTGCTGGCCTCCTGGTACCCGCGCGAGTCCCCGGTCCACATCTCCGAAGTGACGATCGGGACCTTCCTGCGCAAGCAGCGTCGCAGGGACCGGTTCGGCCGGCCGCTGCCGATGCTGGGGGCCGTCGACGGCCTGGAGGCGCTGCTGCGCACGTCCGACCGGCACGAGCAGCACCGTCAGGACTTCCTCGATGAGCTGGCGACGGCCGCGAAGGAGATGCCCGATCTGCACCTGCTGCTGGTCGTGCGCGACGACGCGATCGACGCGGCGCTGGACTTCGCCGACCGGCTCGGCCAGGCCCCTCCCGCCACCTGCGAACTCAAGCCGCTGACGCCCCAAGCGGGGTGGAAGGCGGCCTCAGCTCTGCTTCACCGAGCCGACCATTCCGGCGAGGGCATCGCCGCGGCATTAATGCGGGAGCTTCGGACGGTGCGGTCGACGGGCGGCGTTCAGATCATCTCGCGCGTCGAGGGCGTGCTCCTGCACCTGGTTCTCGCGGACCTCTGGGAGGATCTGCACGCCGATACCGAGATCTCGGAAGAGCGTCTGCGCGCCGAGGTGAACCGTGTCTTGGAGGACTTCTGCGCGCAGAGACTCGCCACGATCGCCGCCGATCAGAGCCTCCCCGCCAGCACGCTGTTCTCTTGGTTCCGCTCCCTGTTCGGCGGGCCGGAGGGACGCGCTGGAGTCTCCGTGGCACGCGCATGCGAGGCCATGCCCGGCGCGGTCGTCGACGCGGTGCAGGATTCCCACCTCATCCGGGCGAGGATCCGGGACGGTGACCGGTATTACGAGCTCTTGCATCCCCGGCTCATCGAACCCGTGGAGCGGCTGGGGGATGGAACCGTCCCCATCCGCCGACCGGGGCCCTCGGCGCGTCTCCGGCAGGCTCACGAGGCCCTCGCCATCGGCGATCCCGAACTCGCACGCCGGCACACCGAAGCGGCCACCCGAGCCTGCGGTGAAGGCGATCTCCGGGTCCTCGCCGACGCGACCACCTTCCTGGGCGACATCGCCCACGAGCGGGGGGACGCCGCAAGGACCGTCGTGCACTACCGCGAGGCCGCGGCGATCTTCGAGGCCGTCCCGGACAACGCCGCGGTGGGCTGGCTCCTGGCCGGAATCGGCCGGGTGCTCCTGCCGCGCGATCCGGGTGAGGCGGTACGCCAGCTCCAGGCCGCGGCGAGCCGGCTCCCGCACGAACTCTCGGTCCAGACCGCCCTCGGGCAGGCGCTCTGGCGGTCCGGACGGACGCACGCCGCCCGTGCGGTGTTCGAGGACGTCCTCGGCCACGACAGCAGGAACCGCGAAGCACTCGACGCCAAGCGCGCCATGACCGGCGCGGGATGAACCAACCGCGCTGAGGAGTCGTCGGACGTACCACCACCGCTGACGTTGCTCGGCGACCGGTGAACACCTGGAGCAGCGGCCACCGCAGTCATCTCCTGACAGGACATGACTGCTGTAAAGCCGCCATTCGTGACGTCCCTCGGTCGCTTTTGCGGAAGCATGGGAATCCCGAGGAGATGATGTGGATCTTGCTTGGGTAATGTGCCTATGAGGGTATCAAGGCACATGTCTGTCTGGTTTGGGCCCTTCTCTCCCGCATGGGTGCGGCGTCTGCTTGGCGGCTGTATGGGGGCGCAGATTTACACGAATGCTAGGGAGTGTAATCGGTGCCCAAGACTCCATCTCGCCTTGGCGCCAGGTTGGGCGGTCTGGCGAGACGGCAGTTCCGGGTAAAGATCAGAATTAGCCGGGATTTTGCCATTATATCGAGCGTTTCCGCGGTCTCGCAACTCGGCTCGATGAGTGTGGCGGTCGCCGGCCCCCTGCTCGCTCTCTCCCTTACGGGATCTCCGGTCGTGGCCGGATGCGTCACCGCCGCGAGTGTGCTGCCAGAGCTCGTGCTCCATGTCCCGGCAGGGCTGCTGGTCGACCGTTGGAATCGCCGTAGAGTGATGTGGTGCAGCCAGGCGGTACGCATGGTCTTCGCGATCGTCACGTGCCTTTCTCTGGCCTTTTTCGACTCGGTCTCGATCCTGATTCTGATGGCGTTGGTAGATGCTTCGTGCGCGGTATTCTATGAGGTAGCGGAGATTGCGGCTGTTCCTGATCTCGTCTCCAAGAGTTCGGTGAACGCGGCAATTGGCAGCAATGAGGCCAAGCTTAACGCCTCGATGCTTCTAGGGCGCCCGCTGGGCGGCGCGATGCTCGCTGTCAACCCGTTGATGCCCTGGGTCGCGTCCGCCTGTACATCGCTGTTCCCGGTGGTCGGGCTACTCCTCGTCGGGCTGCCGAAACGTCGAAAACCCCGTGCGCGTCTGAAAGCACCGGAACTTCGGCTACCTGTACGTCGGGCGGTGCAGCGTGAGCATATCCCCGTTTCCCTGGAGAAGGGCGGCGGAGCCCGAGACGCCGGCGATCACAGGTCAGAGGTACTCGTCCTGACGCTTCGAGATGCTCTGTCGCGATTTTTCCTGGCACTTCGGGGAGTGCTGAGGCAACTCGCCCGCGACCCCTTCTCCCGCGCGGTTCTCGTAGTCTGCGTACTCGCGAACTTTCTCTTCCAGGTCATCGTACTTCTGCAAATCTATGTTGCCGCGCAACAGAGTATGCCTACCTATTTGATCGGTCTGATGCTTTCTTTCTCCGGCATCGGAGGCTTTGTCGGTGCGGTAGTCTCTCCCTGGATCCTTCGCAGCAGACCTCCTTCCGTATCGATGTTGCTGTGCATAGTGGCTTGGGTTCCCCTGGTCTGGGTGGCCGCCAACCTCCGGAACCCTTTGATCGGGTTGGCCGCATGGGGATTGTGCAGTGCGGTCGGGGCGCATATCAACGTTGCACTCAGGGCCCATCAGGTTAAGATCTTCCCCAACGGGCAACTTGGCCGGATCATCGGCATCACCCGCTTCCTGAGCGTCGGAGCGGTGGCGCTAGGTGCATTCAGTGGTGGCTGGATCATCCATACGGTGGGCGTGTACAAGACCGCGATCATCGTTGTCACCGTATTCACCGCCATCGTGATCTTGTTCACCGTCGTCTTCCAATCCAAGGTCCTCTTCGAACACTTCCCCAAAGTGATCAAGGTGGTCGCCGACCGGGTGGTGCGCCTCCTTTCTGCTTCGCTTGCGATCGTCGCCTATATCGCCGTCCTGGGGAGCTTCCTCGCCGGCGCGGGCCGGAGGATGTGGAGAGCGCCCGCACGGGTGTGTCGCAGGACGGCCGTGGCTGTACGGCAAGAGATGGCTGCCTCTCCCGTGGGACTGGAAACGCGGGGGGAGCCGGAGCCCTTGAGCAACGCCTCGGCGAACTACTCGGCGCCTGTGGGGCGCGGGTGACCGTCCGGCAGTGGGGTGGCCGCTAGGACCGGCCGACCCGATCGTGGTCGGAGTGTGTCCTAGGACGCAGTATTCGTCGGTTCCGTGCGTCATAGTGTGGCGGTTGGTTTTCGGCACCCACCGAGCGATCGGTGTGCGACCGTCCGTTGTGTGCGGGCCGGGGCGGAGGCTCAACGCGGTGATCACGTCGCTGAACGTCGACGATCAGCATCGGCTCGTCGAGGCGATCCTGCGGATCGAGACGATGAGCGTCCGGCGAGAGCGCGCCATTCATGTGGCGGCGTTGGAGCGCGACCTCGGACACCATCTGCATTACGTTCACCACGACAAGGAACTGCTCGATGTGTGGGCGCTGGTCGAGGCGCTTCTCAAGCATCCGGGGGCACCGCAGGGCCTTCTCCGGATCTTGAAGACCTTCTATCCGAGCAGCCTGTCGGTGCGCGCGCTGGATGAGCTCGTCGGCGAGCTGCTTCCCGACCCGTGGCTCGGGCGGGTCGACCGGCGTGAACTGCACGAGTTGATCACGTCGCTGGAGCAGACCGACCCCGGTCTCGCGCATCTGGGCAGGTTCCCGATGCTCTACCGGCGGGCCGTCGGGCCGGCTTGGCCCGAGCTGGACCGCGAGATCCGCAGCCTGCACGACGTCGTCGCACTGCTGGAGGAGATGCCCGCCGGTGACGACGATGTACCGCCGCTGCTGGCGTTCGTCGACGACCTGGCGGAGCACGCCGGCTATCCGACGGCGCACGCCTTCCGGGGCTGGGTGCGCCGCCAGGTGGAGGCGCAAGGCCTGGACGGCGTGCTCTTCCAGCGCCGCCGGGCGTCGCTGACGGCGAGGTCCGAGCCGGAGCCCTCCGAGAACTACCTGATCATCGGATGCACCCCCGACGCGCTGGAACCGGACCGGTACCTCGTCACCGCGTGGCTCCAGGTGGACCGCGAGCCCGGCAGCACCTTGCAGTGCAGCGATGAGGCGCTGCCGCTCAGCAGGATCCCCGAACTGCTGGAACGGCTGCTCACCTCGGACAGCCTGGTGGTGAACCGGAGCAACCCCGAGCTCACGATCGAGTTCATCCTGCCGCGACCCCTCCTCGACCATCCGTTCGAGCAGTCCAGGATCAACATCGCGGGGTTCGAGCACCGTATCGGGATCCGGTACCCGGTCGTCGTGCGCAGTCTGGACCGGATGCGCCTGGCGGCGGTCCACCCCGACTGGCGGCACAAATGGGGCTGGCTGTCGGAGAACTCGGTCGACGCTCCGGTCTGCCTGGTGAGCCGACGTGGCGAGTGCGACAGGGAGGAGCTCTTCTCCAAGCTGTCGACGGCCTCCACGGCCGTACTCGCGCTGGCCTTTCCGCCCTGGGGCGACGCGAGCGACGAGCCGGACGAGCACTGGGTCGGGCTGCTGGCCGGCGTTCCCGTCGTCGCCTGGTGCCGGGACGGGCGCGATCCCGCCCGGTTCGCCAGGGAGGTCAAGGAGCTGCTGGCGGCGGACCTGATGAAGCTGCCGCGCCGGACGAGGGAACTCCGGCGGCAGGCCCTGGCCGGTGGACCCGACGGCGCCGGAGCCGGCCATCTCGGCCTGCATCTGACCCTCCTGTTCGACGATGCCGAGCGCGTTCCCGAGCCGTACGTGCAGTTACGACCGCCCGCATAGCACCGTCTCCCGGAAGGCGTCCACCATGACAGAAGCAGAGACCAGAGGCCTGGACGGTGACTGGCGCGTCTACCGGGGCGACAGCCGGCCGCACGAGCGGGTGCGGCGGCTCCCGCCGCCCCCGCCCTGGCGCCGGTTCAGCCACGACGGGGCGGAGGAGCGCCTGCAGCGGGACCTCCAGCAGGCGATCGCCTACCGTCCGGACGAGTCGGTGGTCGACCGGGTGAACGCCGCCATCCTGCTGCGGCGCCCGCTGCTGGTGACGGGCAAGCCGGGGTCGGGCAAGTCCACCCTTGCCAAGAACGTCGCGTACGAGCTGGGTCTCGGCCGCGTCCTGTCCTGGTCGATCACCAGCAACACCACGCTCAAGGAGGGGCTCTACGACTACGACGCGATCGGCCGCCTCCACGAGACCAGCCTGCGCGGCATGGGCGACCGGGCGGACGCGGCCGAGCCGCCGGACATCGGCCGCTACATCCGCCTCGGCCCGCTCGGCACCGCGCTCCTGCCCGGCGATCTGCCCCGCGTCCTGCTCATCGACGAGCTGGACAAGAGCAACATCGACCTGCCGAACGACCTGCTCAACGTGTTCGAGGAGGGCCGGTTCACCATCCTGGAACTGCAGCGGCTGCCCGATGAGCAGTCGCGCATCCATGTGATGACGGCGGACGGCGGTCCCCGGGTGCCGATCGACCGCGGCGAGGTGAGGTGCGGCAACTTCCCCATCGTCATCATCACCAGCAACGGCGAGCGCGAGTTCCCGCCCGCCTTCCTGCGCCGGTGCATCCGGGTGACGATCGAGCCGGCCGGCCGGGACCGGCTCGCGGAGATCATCGAGGCGCATCTCGGCGCGGACGCCAGGGCGATGAGCGACGGGCTCATCGAGGACTTCCTCGCCCGCCGGGCGGACGGGGCGCTCGCCACCGACCAGCTCCTCAACGCCGTCTACCTCGCGACCTCCGGGAGCAGGCCGCCCGAGGGCAAGCTGGAGCAGCTCCTCGACACCGTCCTCCGCCCGATCGAGAGGCCTGGCGCGGGATGATCGGGCGGCTCGTCGAGGCCCTCCAGGCGCTCGACCCGGAGCCCACGCCGGGTGAGCTGGCGGACGCGCTGTGGCTCGCCGACTGGTTCCGGACGCACGAGGGCGGGACCCACCTGGCGGCGGGAGACTCCGGTGAGCCGGACAGGAGCGGCCCCCTCGATCAGAGGCCGCCGTCCGCCCGGCCGCCCGACCCGCCCGCGGCGCCCGAGCGCGAGCCTCCGGTGGGGCAGGCGCCGGAGGCCGGGCTCTACCTGGCCGACCGGGAGGTGCCGGCGACCGCGTTCCCCGTCCGCATGCCCGCGATGCCCGCGATCTCGGGCCCGCTGGCCCTGTCCCGCGCCCTGCGCCCGCTGCGCGCGACCGTCCCGTCGCTGACGCGTAAGCATCTCGATGAGGCGGCGACGGCGGAGCGCATCGCCGAGACCGGCGTGTGCGAGCCCGTCATGGTCGCGGCGCAGGAACGCCGGCACGACCTCGACCTGGTCGCGGACGTCGGACCCTCGATGGTCGTGTGGCGGCAGACGGTCGAGGAACTGGGGCTGCTGCTGCAGCAACTCGGCGCGTTCCGTGACATGAGGACGTGGTATCTGGACACCGGCGCGCGCGGGCTGTCCCTGCGGACCGGATCGGTCTTCGAGGCCGGCGCGGAACGCGACCCCGACGAGCTGGTCGACCCGACGCGCCGGCGGCTCGTCCTGGTCGTCAGCGACTGCATCGGTGCGGCGTGGAAGAACGGCCGCGCCGCGGAGCTGCTCGACCGGTGGGGCCGTTCCGGAACCGTCGCGATCGTCCAGCCGCTTCCCCAGCGCCTGTGGTGGCGGACCGCGGCGGCCATCGAGCCGGTGCGGTTCGACGCGTCCGGGCCCGGGGTGGCCAACGAGCAGCTCGCCGTCACGCGGACGCAGCTCCAACTGCCCGACGACCGCCCCCAGGGCATCCCGATTCCGGTGGTCGAGCTGAGCGAGCGATGGCTGCGCTCCTGGGCGGACATGGTCGCGCGTGGTGGACGGGACGTCATGGGCGCCGCCCTGTTCACCGGGCGTCCGGCGGCACCCCGGCCGCCCGTGGAGATCGTCACCGACCTGTCGCCCGAGACGCGGGTCAAGCAGTTCCGCGCCTCCTCGTCGCCGACGGCGTTCAAGCTCGCGACGTTCCTCGCCGCGGCACCGCTGCGGCTGCCCGTGATGCGCCTCGTCCAGCGGGCGATGCTGCCCACCTCGACGTCGGCCGACCTGGCGGAGGTGTTCCTCAGCGGCCTGCTGCGGATGGTGAGTCGTCCGGACGACGGTGGCGACGACGAGATCGCCTACGAGTTCCACGACGGGGTCCGGGAAGTACTGCTGAGAGGCCTGCGCCGTCGCGAGGTGCACCAGGTGCTGCGTGCGGTGTGGGATGTCGTCCGGGACCGCATCGGCTCCTCGCTGGACTTCCCCGCGTTCCTCGCCGCGGTGGGCCGCGGGGAGGTGCAGCTTCCGCCCGATCTGCCGTTCGCGCAGGTGGCGGCCCAGGCACTCATGGGGCTCGGCGGCCCGTACCGCGAGATGGCGAAGCAGCTGAAGAGCAACGGCGCCGCCGCTCCCGGCGCGTTCCCGGGCGCGGAGGCGCCGGAGACACCGGGCGCGGGTCCCACGACGACCTCCTTCGCGGAATCGGTCGCTCCCGCGAGGAGCACCGAGCCCCCGCCGGTGCCGCGCAGCGGGTTGCCGGGACGCAATCCCGACTTCATCGGACGTGACCGGCTTCTCGCCGCGGTCCGGACGGCGCTGCTCGACGGGATGGCGGCCCTGCTCCCGCGGTCGGAGCTGGGCATGGGCGGAGAGGGCAAGTCCAACCTCGCGGTCGAGTACGCCTACCGGCACGCCGACGACTACGACCTGGTGTGGTGGGTTCCCGCCGACCAGACCACCTCGGCGCGGGCGGCGCTGGCCCAGCTGGCGCGGCAGCTCGGCATCCCGAGGAGCGACGACATGAGGAGCACCGCGGAGGGTGTCCTGCACGCTCTGCGCACCGGGAGGCCCTACGACCGCTGGTTGCTCATCTATGACAACGCGTGGAATCCCGACGAGGTCCTTCCGCTGACGCCGCTGTCGGTCGACGGGCCGGCACTCGGGCCCGGGCGCCACGTCCTGGTGACCTCGCGCGACCGCGGCTGGGAGCGGCACGCGGCCGTGGTCGACGTCGACGTCTTCGAGCGGCCGGAGAGCATCGCCCTGCTGCGGCGGCTGGTGCCGCACCTGTCGGACGCCGAGGCCGACATGCTCTCCGAACGCGTGGGCGACCTGCCCCTGGCCGTGCATCAGGCGGCGGCGTGGCAGGTCGTCACCGGCGGAACCGTCGAGGATTACCTGCGGCTCTTCGACGAGCGGCTGGCCGAGCCCGCCGCGGCCGGCCCCGACGGCGGCGCTCTGCCGGGACCGCTGGCGGCGGCCGTCAGCCTGAACCTCGACCGGCTCCGGGACGAGGACGCCGTGACCGCTCTCGTGCTCGATCTGTGGTCCGTCTTCGATCCCGAGCCGGTGTCCTGCGCGTTGCTGGCGGCCGGAGGCTCCGCCGCGCTGCCGCCCGAGTTGGCGGAGGTCCTGGCCGACGAGGCACGGCTCCGCGACGCCATGCGGAACATCTCCCGGTTCTCCCTCGCGCGCTTCGACGAGGAGTCGGGCACCCTCCAGGTCCACCGGCTGGTCCGGGCGATCCTCAACCAACGGCTCCCAGAGGACGTCCGTGCGCAGGCCAGGGGACATGTACACGCGATACTGATCGCCGCCACTCCGGAAGAGGAACCGGATGTGGAGTCGACCTGGGAGCGTCGCGAGGAGATCAGGCCGCACATCCTCCCGGCGCGCGTCTTCGACGCGGACGCCCCCGACGTCCAGAGGTTGGGGATCGACCAGGCGCAGTACCAGTACCAGGCGGGGGAGTACGAGGGCAGCCGGCGCCTGGCGGAGATCGCGCTGGACCGGTGGCGGCCCCGGTACGGCCCCGACGAGGACGCGGTGCTGGACATCTCCCGCGTGCTGGCGAACGCGCTGCGCGCCCTCGGCGACAACCGGACGGCCGCCGATCTCAGTGAGGACAACCTCGCGCGGACCCGCCGGAAGTTCGGCACCGACCACATCCAGACACTGTTCGCCGCCACCGGGTTCGGAGCCGACCTGCGCTTCCGCGGCGACTTCCGCAGGGCGTACGAGGTCGATTTCGACGCCTGGAAGCGGATGCGCCTGGTCAGGGGGGTCGATGGCGCCGACACCCAGCTCGCCGCAAGCAACCTCACACTCGATCTGAGGATTTTGGGTGAGTTCCAAGAGGCGCACGACATCGACCACGATGTCTGGCGGCGACAGTCAGAACACGGCCAGACCTACCGGCAGCGGTTCCGCGCCACCCAGAACCTTGCGCGGGACCTGCACGCGCTCGGACGGTACGCCGAAGCCTGTGACATGCAGGCCGAAAGTCTGGCCACCCTCCAACCGGCCCTCGCCCCGAGGCACGCGACAGTGCTTCAGGCGAAGATGAGTCACGTGGGCACGTTGCGGAAGCTCGGACGCTTCCAGGAGGCGCAACGCCTGGCCACCGAGACGTTCGCCGCCTATGTCCGGCGGTTCGGTGAGGAGCACCCCAACACGCTGGCCAGCAAGGTCTGCCTGGCGCTCGCGACCAGCGCGGTCGGCCGTCCCGCCGACGCGTTGCCGCTCATCGACGAGGCGCTGGAGAGTTACCGCCGGGTGATGGGAGAGGACCACCCGTTCGTTCTCGTGTGCGCCATCGACCGGGGCGTGGTGCTGCGACGGCTGGCGGAGGCGTACGCGGCTCAGGAAAGCGACCAGGCCGCGCTGGCGCACCTCGAATCGGGAGTTCTCGGGCCGAACCACTTCTACGCCCTGTGCGCCAGGGCGGGCCTGGCCAACGACTACTACCTGCTCGGCGAAATGGACGCCGCGGTCCGCCTGCTGGGCGACGTCCGCCAGAAGCTGGTCGGCTCCCTCGGCGAGCGGCATCCGTATTCGCTCGCCGTCGGCCTCAATCTGGAACGGGTCCGCGCCACCGTGGGCGAAGGGGAGCACGACGTCGACGGCGTCCTGGCGGCGCTGGCGCGGGTGCTCGGCCGGGACCATCCCGAGGTGCGGGCCGCCGAGGGCGGCATGCTGCTCGAATGCGACATCGAGCCCACCCCCCTGTGAGCCGGCGGATTCAGCCGCTCCGGGCGGGCTGGGCGAGTGCGAGATCGCGCTGGACGGTCCGGCCGATGTGGCTGATCAGTTCCAGCAGGTCAGGGCAATACACGGACGGGTTGAGGTAGCCGCTGCCCTCCCGGTAGCGATGGGTGTAGCCCCCACCGCCGCAGATGTCACGTACCGCGCACCCCTGGCAGGTGGCCGACAGCGCCGCCCGCCCGATCTGGCGCGCGACCACGCCGGGATGCAGCAGCGCGTCGTCGAAACGGTGGTCGAACACGGTGAGGCCGGTCTCGGGGGCCCCGGCGTAGGAGACCTTCAGCGTGTCGACCTGCTGGAGCGTCCCGTCGGTGTCGACGACGAGCATCGCGACCGGGGAGAGCCCGATGTTCTCGCTCCGGCTCTGCCCGCCGAGCAGCAGGTTGATGATCTCGTCGAACAGCCGGACGCTCGTTTCCTTGCGGGGCGCGTGGTACCAGCGGTCGAATACCGCGATGAGCCAGTCGGCATAGGGCGTGCCGCCTCTTTCGACGGGACGCCGGGGCGGCGGAGCCTGCCAGGTTCCGTGCGGGAGCAGGAAGTCCATGCCCGGTGGCCGTGTCTCCAGCAGGGCCTCGTACGTCCGGATCGGATCGTTGTCGAGGTCCACCGTGCAGAGCAGCCCCTGGTAGAGGTGCCGGTACGAGCCGACCAACCGGTTCAGCCCGCGCATGACGTCCGCATGGCTTCCGCGCCCGTTGGCGCGGCGCCGATGCCGGTCGTGGCCTTCGCGGTCGCCGTCGAGGCTGACCGACACGCCCACGTCGTGCTCGTCCAGCATCGCCAGCATCGCGTCGGTGAGCAGCACCCCGTTCGTCTGGGTGCACACCTCGACCTCGCAGGTGGACGGCATCGCCGTACGGAACACCGTGACGGCCTCGGCGAGAGCCGCTCGTCCCGCCAGCAGCGGCTCGCCCCCGTGGAGGACGACCGTCACCGTGGTGAGCGCGTGTTCGCGGGCGTGCTCGGCCAGTCGGGCGGCCGTGGCGGCGATCACCTCGGACGACATCGCGGCGGGACGCGTCCGCCACGACTGGTCCTCGGCCTCATAGATGTAGCAGTAGTCGCAGGCCAGGTTGCAGCGGCCGTGGACCTTGAGCACGACCTCCGAGATGGGCGCGGGCCGCCATCCACCGTCCTGCAGTGAGGCGATGTCAAGTCCGTGAAACGGCCATTCGCCCGACTCGGTTTCTGACATCAGTGGCGGTCGCCGAGTCAGGAAAACAGGGGATGGTCCCAGGCGAGGGGCGGCGCCGGGTGATGGTCAGGCGTTGACGCGCTGCCCTGAGCGCCCGGCATGGCGATCACGGGGCGCCCTGGCGTGGTTCCCTGTCCTTTGGGCATCACTACTTTGTTTTCGAACCGGGCCGTCACGCGGCCGGGGTCGCGGCGCTGGGTCGCGGCGGCCGGGACGGCGATGGCGAGGACGGTTCCGGCGGGCAGGTTCGCCGCGTCCAGTTCGGAGAGCGCGGGAGGGCTCCCGATAAAGGGGGCCGTGTGAATTTCGGGCTTTGACGCGTTGGCTTGAGTGGCCGCCACGGCCGCCTCCCCCTCTTGTTCCGCAAGCGTATGGGTGTCGTCGGGATTCTTCTGCCGAGTCAAGGGTCACCAGCGTAACGCCGTGATCCTTGAGGATCATATTGACCGGAGAGCCGCGTGGGACGAGGAAACGACAGAGACACGCCGAGGTTCTTCATCGTGATCGTCCCCCGGGACGGCGGCCGGCCGCCGTTGGGGGCGTTGGGGTGCTCCCGGCATCGTTAATGCGGCGGCGTTGGCGGGCCTGTGACGGGTGACGCATTTTCCTTGCCGAGGTTGCAGGAAGGTTGCACAGTGGGAATCGCAGCGACCCATCGGTGAGGTGCCCGTGACGGAGACTGTGCGACCGGCCTCGGAGGGATGGCGGCCGGCAGGGATGTGCGTGTTCCTCGTGTGCGACATCGCCGGGTTCAGCGGCGCGGAGCGCGTCGATCCGGTGCGGGTGCGGGTCCGGAAGGCGATGTACGACGGGCTTGAGCTGAGCCTGGCGGACGCCGGGGTCCGCATGGACGACTGCCACCACGAGGACCGCGGGGACGGGGTGATGGTCGTCCTCCCGCCGAGTGTCGGCACGGAGGTGCTGCTGACGACGGTGGTCGAGCGGCTGCGGGCGGAGGTGCGGCATCACAACGCGGGGGCGAACGAGGCCGCGCGGATGCGGCTGCGGGTGGCGGTCAACGTGGGGGAGGCCGAGGCGGACGGGCACGGCATCGTCAGCACGGCGCTGACTCACGCGTTCCGGCTGCTGGACGCGGCCCAGCTGAAGGAGGCGGTGGCCGCGGCGGAGACCGGGATCGCGGTGATCGTCTCGCGGCGGGTGTACGACGACGTGGTGAGCCACGGGCGGGGGCTCGTCGATCCGGGCGACTACTACCCCGTCCAGGTGCGGGTGAAGGAGACCGCCGACGACGCGTGGATCATGGTGCCGGGGGTGCGGCCCGGGGATGCCGCGGTTCCGGCCGTGCCCGAGAAGAACGAGGTGGAGAAAGACGGCGGTGTGCCGGAGCCTTGGGAACTGCCGGCGATGGTGGAGGAGCTTCCGCCCGCGTCGATGTTCCGCATCGTGGACGAGCTGCTGAAGATCCCCCGGCTCCGCGCCGAGCGGGGGCGCGACCAGGTGGTCGGCGCGCTGTCGCTGGAGATCGCCGGGGCGATACCCCGGTCCGGGGAGGCGCGGGCCGACCTGTTCGCCATCGTGCAGACGTGCCTGGACTATCCGGGCGGGTTGCAGCAGTTCCTCCAGGCCGTCAAGGGGTTCGTGGGCGAGTCGATGGCGGTGCGCCGCACAGAGCGGACGATCGCCCAGGCCCTGCTGCCGCCGGGTGACGACTCGCCTATGCCTTGGTGACCGTGGCCATGGCCCGGTCGGGTTCCCAGTGGGCGCGCAGGGACGTGATGAGGCCGCCGTCGTCCACCGTGTAGATGAGCACGCAGTCGATGGTCATCGTGGCGCCGTCGTGGGTCGTGGTGGTGATGGTCGCGACGTTCGCGCAGCACGGTCCGTTGGCGAAGGAGTCGGCGATGGCGAAGCGGAAGCCGGCGATCGTGGAGATGAAGCCGTCCCAGAAGGCCTCGGTGCCCTCCCGGCCCCGGTGGCCCTTTCCCGACGGGTCGAGGAAGGACGGGCCGACCGGGTCCTCGATCAGGGCCTCGGGGGCGAAGAGGTCCAGCCAGTCGGCCTTGCGTCCCTCGGAGACGGCGGTCATGGAGGCGCGGGCGGCGCGGCGGGCCGGGTGGTCGGAGTCCGGGGCGTCCCAGGTGATGGCGTCCATGCGCCGGACTGTAACGTGTTCTCGTTTCCCCGTCGAGGCTCAGCCGGCCTTGGCGATGACGGTCTCGGCGTACCGTTCGAGGTTCTCGATCTTCTTGGCGAGCGGCTCGGTGTCGGGCTCCCTGGTGTAGGGCACCCGGAAGCCGACGATGACGTCGGTGACGCCCTTGTCCTCCAGCCGCTTGACACCGTCGGGCGTGTAGGCGTCCATCGAGATGACGTGGATCTCGAAGGGGCCGTCCGCCTTCCCCTCGGCCTCCCGGATCTGGTTCAGCCTGACCAGGAGGGCGTCCAGATCGTCGCCGCCCGCGTGCATCCAGCCGTCCCCGCGCACCACGGCCCGGCGCAGCGCCGGCTCGCTGTGCCCGCCGACCAGGATCGGGAACGGCGCCGCCGGATTGATCTTGATCGCCGGGATGTCGTAGTGCTCGCCGTGGAACTCGAAGTACTCGCCGCCGCTCAGGCCGCGCACGATGTCGATGGCCTCGTCCATCCGCTTCCCGCGCCGCTCCCACGGGACGCCCATGACCTCGAAGTCCTCGCGCCATGGGCTGACCCCGACGCCAAACCCGAGGCGCCCGTTCGTCAGGCACGCGACCGAGGTGGCCTGCTTGGCCACCAGGACGGGCGGGCGGACCGGCAGCTTGAGGACGAACGGGGTGAACCGGAGCGTGCTGGTGACCGCCCCCATGGCCGCGATCAGCGTGAACGTCTCGATGAAGGGCTTGTTCTCCAGGAACTCCCGGTTCCCGTCGGGGGTGTACGGATACACCGAGTCCGACTCCTTCGGATAGACCAGCGAGTCGGCGACCGACATGCTCGTGTAGCCCGCCTCCTCGGCCGCCCTGGCCAGCGGCAGGTAGAAGGACGGATCGGTCATGGCCTCGGCGTAGGTGAACCTCATGGCCCGAATACTAGAACGCGTTCCAGTTCCATGCCAGACCGCCCGGGCGCATCATGTGGTCGTGGATGTCTCGGAACGGACCTGGGAGCTGCTCGTCGCGGCGGGCGCGGAGCGGAGGTTCGGTGCGGGGGACGTCCTGCTTCGCCAGGGTGACCCTGCGACCCATGTCCTTCTTCTGACGGCGGGCCGCGTCAAAGCGCTGATGACGCTCCCGGACGGCCAGGTGCTGCTCCTCGCCGTGCGAGGGCCCGGTGAGCTGCTCGGGGAGATCGCCGTGCTCGGCGGAGGCGACCGGTCGGCGACGGTCATCGCGGTCGACCCATGCGTCACCAGCGCGCTTCCCGCCGACCGCTTCCGTGCGCTGCTGCACTCGGCCGGGGCGGCGGACGAGCTGCTCCGGCGGGCGATGCGGCGCCTGCGCGAGGGGGAGGCGTGGCGTGCCGAGACGGCGGCGCTGCCCGCCGGGCCCCGCGTCGTCCGGGCGCTGCTCCGGCTCGCCGTGCCCCGCGGGGGCGAGCCGCTCGGCGTGGGCCTCGGCCAGCAGGAGATCGGCCAGGCGGTCGGCCTCTCCCGCGGTGTCGTCGCCGCCGAGCTGGCGCGCCTGCGTGAACTCGGCGTCGTCTCGACCGAACGCGGGCGCACGATCATGAAACGGCGATGCTGGACGTCCCGCTGCGCCGCCAGGTCGCCGAGGTCTTCGCAGACCTGGCCGCCGAGAACGGGGCGGCCGGGAAGATCCTGCAGACGGCGCAGGCGTGGGCTCGCCGGGAGGAGGCCGACCTCGCCTACGTGGCGCTGGCCCGGACGTGCCTGCACCCGGTCGTCGGCGGGCGGGTCCGGACGGGGCTGTACGAGTGGTCGCGGGAGCGGAGGGCAGCGCAGACCCTGAAGCTGACGATCGTCCGAGTCGGGCAGGTGCTCGGGGAGACGTATCCGTCGATTGCGATGACCCGGCTGAAGCACCTGGCGACGTTCGGCAACGCCCAGGTGCGCGACGAGGTGGCCGAGGCGGCCGGCGGGCTGGCGCGGGTCCACCGCCGCGAGGTCTTCGAGGCGGCGCTGGAGTGGTGCGAGGCGGCGGTCCGATGCTCGTCCGAGAGGGACGGGGCCGGGCTCGCGGGCGTGGCGTTGCGGGTTCTGGTCGACCTGGTGAGGGGAGGCCCGGACGGTGCCGGCCCGCTCCGGCTGCGCGCCGTCCTGGACGCCGTCGGGAACCTCGCGGCGGAGGGCGGCAGGTTCGGTCCCCTCGCGATGGGCGCGGCGGAGACGCTGGCCGCCGAGTACCCCGCGGAGGTTGTTCGCGCTGCCCTCGGCTGGGTCAACGACGTCCACGACGACCCGTTCGGCCGTACTCCGGAGCGGGCTCGTTTCGGCTCGGCACTGTTCGTCGCCCTGGCGTCCGGGCGGGACGAGCATGGGCACGCGGTGATGCTCACAGGGCCGGGTGCCGTCGACCCGGAGGACTGCGCCTTCGCCTGGCAGGTCGCGCTGGGAGAGCCTCTGGCGGGTGACCGGGGCGTCGTGGACGTGGCGGAGCTGTGGCTGGACACCGCGCTGGCGCGTCCGGACCTGCGTCCAGGCATCGTGGAGTGTCTCGTCTGGGCCGCCTACGGCGATCGTCGGCGACGGCGGCGGGCGGTCGATCTTGTACGCGCATGGAGCGAGACGCGCCGGGACGGGCGAGACGTGAGGGACGACGTCCTCGTCGAGCTGCTGCTGCCCGAGTGGCGACGCCTGCTGCTGAGGTTGCAGGTCGGCCTCCGGCGAGCGGCAGGGGGCTGACCGGGGGGTGTGTTGCCGGGGGTGGGGTGGGGGTGGTTCGGTGGGGGGATGGAGGCGCGGGTCGCGGTGGTCACTGGGGGGACGTCGGGGATCGGGAAGGAGGTCGCGCGGGGGCTGGCGCGGGCCGGGTTCCTGGTGGGGATCGTCTGCCGGAGCGAGGTGCGGGCCGCGGCCACCGTGGAGGAGCTGGCGCGGGACGTTCCCGGGGCGCGGGTCGAGACGTTCATCGGGGATCTGTCGGTGCTGATGGACGTCCAGCGCGTCGCGGCGTCGCTGGAGGAGCGGTTCGACCGGCTGGACGTGCTGGTGAACAACGCGGGCGTGCACCTCCTGCGGGCCAAGGTCAGCGCGGACGGGTACGACCGCATGATCGCGACCAACCATCTGGGGCCGTTCCTGCTGACGAACCTGCTGCTCGGGCTGCTGGAGAAGGGGGCGCCGTCGCGGGTGGTCGTCGTGGCGTCGGAGGCGCACCGGCAGTCGGACCGGCTGGACGTCGAGCGGATGGCGGAGCCCGGGGCGTACGGGGCGGCCGGGTCGCTGCGGGTCTACGGGCGGTCGAAGCTGCTCAACATCCTGTTCGCGCAGGAGCTGGCCAGGCGGATGGAGGGCAGCGGGGTCACCGTGAACGCGATGTGTCCCGGGTTCGCCGCGACCGGTCTGAGCAGGGAGATCCCGGGAAGCAAGCGGGTCGGGGCGCTGCTGTCGCGCACTCCCGTGGTGCGGACGCCGGCGCAGGGGGCGCGGATGGCGCTGCGGCTGGCGCTGGACGAGGAGTTCGAGGGGCGCAGCGGCGGCTTCCACAGTTCCACTCCGGGTGCCGGGCTGCTGCCGACGGTGGGTGCGCTGAAGGACCCGGAACTGAGGCGCGCTGTTTGGGAGCGTTCTTCCCGCCTTGTGGGGTTGCCCGCCCTATAGGGTCAGGGTGCGTGAGCCAACCGTACGTTCCCCCGCAGGAGCAGCCGCCCCGGCCGTCCGCGGTCAAGGATGTGTTCAACGGCGCCGGGTATCTGCTGCGCGGCATCGGATGGATGGCCCGGCATCCGGCACAGTGGCTGTTCGGGCTGATCCCCGCGCTGATCGTGCTGGCCGTGTACGGGACGGCGCTGGTCGTCCTGGCGTTGCAGATCGACGACCTCGCCGGATGGGTGACGGGGTTCGCGGACGGCTGGGCGGACGCGGCGCGGACGTCGGCGCGCGTCGTCGCCGGGATCGCGATCTACGGGGCGGCCCTGTTCCTCGCGGTGATCACGTTCACGGCGGTGACGCTGCTGGTCGGGGACCCGTTCTACGAGGCCATCGCGGTCCGGGTGGAGGAGTCGCAGGGCGGGGCGCCGCCGGAGCCGGACGTCCCGCTGCTGGTGCAGATCGGCCGGGCGGTCAAGGACACGCTGATCCTCGCGTTCGTCGCGCTGGCGTTCGCCGTGGTGTTCTTCGCGTGCGGGTTCCTGCCGGTGGTGGGGCAGACGGTCGTGCCGGTGGTGGCGGCGCTGGTGTCCGGGTACTTCCTGGCGGGCGAGCTGACCTCGGTCGCGCTGGAGCGGCGGGGGATGCGGCGCAAGGAGCGGTTCGCGCGGCTGAAGGCGCACCGGCCGCTGGCGGTCGGGTTCGGCGCGGCGACTGTTGTGGTGTTCCTCATTCCCCTGGGTGCGGTGCTGGCGATGCCGGGCGCGGTGGCGGGGGGCACGCTGCTCGCCAGGGAGCGCCTGGCAGAAGAGCCGGAGCCCGCCGAGGGCCTGGCGGCGCAACACTGAGGCGATAGGAAGATGTGTCCTGGTCGTGATGACCGTCCGGAAACCCATGAGTGATCTTCGCGTAACGTGTGCCGCATGTCCGATCAGGGGGAGCGCGGCGTGCGCTGGACCGACATGAGCGAGAGCGAGCCGTGGGACGGCGCGGGCGAGGCGACCGGCCCGCAGCCGGCCTCCCCCGAGCCGAAGGTGCCCGAGGTGTTCATGCCCGCTCCGGTGGGCCGCACCGACTTCTCCGGGTCCGATGACGGCAACGAGAACCTGCCCGGGGTGTGGGGTGCGGGTGGCCCCGCTCCGGCCGAGACGCCCGGCGCGGACGACGTCAAGGTGGCGCCCGTCCCCGAGGAGGAGGCCCCTCAGTGGGAGGGGTCGCTCTTCGACGAGAGCGGCGGCGACGACAGGTACGTTCCGGCCGTGCCCACCGGGTCGGGGCAGCCGGCGAAGCCCGGCAAGCCCAGCAGCGGCAACTGGCAGATGCCGGAGTGGATGGCGGACGAGGCCGCGGCCGACGCCAAGCTCGGCTCCTCGGCCAAGCCGCCGCGGGACCGGCTGGACGACGGCGGCGGCCGGTCCAGGCTCGTCCTGTTCGGCGGGGTCGGGCTGCTGGTGGTCGCGCTGCTCGCGGCCGGCGCCGTCTACTTCATGAAGAACTCCGGCGACGAGCCCGCCGACACGGGCAACGCCGACCAGCGGGCGGCCGCGGAGCAGTCGGAGGCGGCGCAGGTGAAGCTGCCGCCGGACAAGCCGCTGGCGAAGTTCGCCGGGACGCCGAGCCGGATGCTCGGGCGGGTGAACGACGAGCATTCGGGCCTGTCGTACCCGCGGATGGCGGCGCCGTGGCAGGTGCCGACCAAGAAGAACAGGCTGGGCACGCCGGGATGGTCGGGGCAGCAGATCCTCGTGACGGAGAAGCGCGGCGCGCAGCTCTGGTACGGGCAGCTGCTCACCGGCACGCTGCTGCCGAGCCTGCAGAGCGTCTACCAGGGGCCGGACAGCGTGAAGAACGTCGCCGGGGTGGTCGCGCAGGGCTACGAGGCGCAGTACTACGCGTTCCCGCACAAGTCGGCGCCGCTGGCGTCGCAGGCGCTGACCGTGGGCGGGCGTCCGGGCTGGCTGATCGCCTCGTATCTGACGTACCAGCGGGACGGGGTGCGGGCGACCGGTGAGGTCGTCGCGACCGCGGTGATCGACACCGGCCGGCCGTCGCCGGCCGTGGTGTTCGCGTCGATGCCGAACACGCACAAGCAGCGCTGGCCGGACGTCAACGCGTTCTTCGCGCAACTGAAGATCGCGGCCTGACAGACCGAATCGCGTTCTAATAAGCTGGCGCCACTCCTGCGGAAAGGTGTGGCCATGGCCATCGGCTTGACCGAAGAACACGAGGCGCTCGCGGCGTCGGTGCGCGCGTTCGCCGCCCGCGACATCACGCCGAAGGCGGTCCGGGACGCGGACGCCGGCTTCTGGCCCGCGCTCGCCGCGCAGGGCCTTCCGGGGCTGCACCTGCCCGAGGACGCCGGCGGGCAGGGCTTCGGGATCCTGGAGCAGGCCGTCGCGCTGGAGGAGCTCGGCCGGGCGATGGCCCCCGGCGCCTACACGCCGACGGTGCTGGCGTCCGCGGTCCTGCATGCGGCCGGGGGCGACGTGCGCGGGCTGGCCGACGGGTCCCGCACGGCGGCGATCGGGCTCTCGGGGAGCCTGGCCAGGGACGGCGACACCGTCTCCGGCACGATCCAGCCGGTCTTGGGCGCGCCGCTGGCCGACCTGTTCCTGCTGCCGGTCGGTGACGGCTGGGTCGTCCTCGGACGGGACGACGTCACCGTGGGGTCGCTGGAGTCCCTCGACATCACCCGTCCTGTGGGGTCGGTCACGGTGGACGGCGTGACCGTCCCTGACGGGCATCTTCTCGATGGGGTCGACGCGCACGCCTTTGCAGCCGTCCTCCTGGGGGCCGAGGCCTGCGGTGTGGCGGGACGCGCCCTGGACGACGCCGTCGCGTACGCGAAGCTCCGCGAGCAGTTCGGCCGTCCGATCGGGCAGTTCCAGGGCATCAAGCACAAGTGCGCCCGGATGCTCATCGCCGTAGAGCGCGCCAGGGCGGCGGTGTGGGACGCCGCACGCGCCCTCGACGAGCCGGAGGACCAGCGCGCCTACGCCATCGGGGTGGCCGCCGCACTGGCCGCCGACGCCGCCGTCACCTGCGCCGAGGGCAACATCCAGGTGCACGGGGGCATCGGCTACACCTACGAGCACGACGCCCACCTGCTCTACCGGAGGGCGTTGACCCTTCGCGCGCTCCTGGGACGGGCGAGCGAGCACCGGGCGGGCGTCGCCGCGCTCGCCGTCCAGGGGGTCAGGCGGCCGATGAGCATCGAGCTGGCCGAGGACGCCGAGCCGGTCCGCGAGGAGATCCGGGCCCGCGTCGCCGAGCTGGCCGCCATGGAGCCGCTCGGCCGGCGGGCCGCGATGGCGGAGGGCGGCTGGGTGACGCCGCACCTGCCGGAGCCGTGGGGGCGGGGCGCCGGGCCGCTGGAGCAGGTCGTGATCCAGCAGGAGCTGAAGGCGGCGAACGTCCGCCCGGTGCCGCTGATGATCGCCGCGTGGGTCGTCCCGTCGCTCGTCCAGTACGGGACGGCCGAGCAGCGGGAGCGGTTCCTGCCGCCGACGCTGCGCGGCGAGATCATCTGGTGCCAGCTGTTCTCCGAGCCGGGCGCGGGCTCCGACCTCGCCGGGCTGCGCACCCGCGCCGAGCGCGTCGAGGGCGGCTGGACGATCACCGGCCAGAAGATCTGGACGTCGCTCGCCCGCGAGGCGCAGTGGGGCATCTGCGTCGCGCGGACCGACCCGGACCGCCCCAAGCACGACGGCATCACCTACTTCCTCGTCGACATGGCGTCGCCGGGCATCGAGATCCGGCCGCTGCGCGAGTGCACGGGCGACGCCGTGTTCAACGAGGTGTTCCTGGACGGCGTGTTCGTCCCGGACGACCTGGTCGTCGGCCCGGTGAACGCGGGCTGGCGCGTCGCCCGCACCACGCTGGCGAACGAGCGCGTCGGCCTGACCAGCAGCTTCCAGCTCGGCGGCGACCTGCCGAAGCTGCTCGAACTGGCCGCCGGGCTCGGCCTGGACGCCGATCCGGTGGTCCGCGACGGCATCGGGCGCCTCGCCTGCGACGAGCACTCGTTCAACCTGCTCGGCCTGCGCGCCACGCTGAAGCAGTTGTCGGGGACGGACCCGGGCGCGACGGCGAACGTCCGGAAGCTGGTGGCGATGGAGCACGGCCAGCAGGTGACCGAGTTCGGGTTCACGCTCCTCGGCGAGGAGGGCGCGCTCACCGGCGGCCGGCAGGACGCGCTGCGCGCCCGCTGGACCCGGCTCCTGCTGGCGTCCCGCGCGATGAGCATCGGCGGCGGCACCACCGAGGTCAACCTGAACGTGATCGGCGAGCGCATCCTCGGCCTGCCCCGCGACCCCGCCCCGGCGCGGTAGCCGGGCGCGTCCCGGGTCAGGGGACGGGTGGGGTAGCGTCCAGGCTCACATGCGGGGACGGACTCCTTGAACGACCGGACGCGGCACCTGGTGGCCGCGCTGACCGGGCTCGGGCTCGGGCTCGCGGCGCTCGGGCCGGGGCTCGCGCCCGGCTTCGTGCTGTCGTACGACATGGTGTTCGTCCCGGATCCGGCGTTCACCCGCATGACGTTCGGGCTGACCGGGGTCGTCCCCCGGCACGTCCCGAGCGACGCGTTCGTCACCGCGCTCGCCGCCGCCGTCCCGGCGGACGCCGTGCAGAAGCTCATCGTGCTCGCGATCTTCGTCATGGCGTGCGCGTCGGCGGCGTCGCTGGTGCCGTCCCGCCGGCTGACCCCGCGTCTCGCCGCGGGCGCCTGCTACGCCTGGAACCCGTTCGTCGCCGAGCGGCTGCTGCTGGGCCAGTGGGCCCTGCTGCTCGGCTACGCGGCCCTGCCCTGGGTGGTCGCGGCCGCCGCCCGGACGGACGAGCCGGGGGGAGGCCGCCGCCTCGTCCGCGTGCTGATCCCGGCCGCCGTCGGCGGATTCGCCGCGCTGACCGTCACCGCGATCACGGCGTTGGTGGTCGCCGTGGCCACCGGCCGGACCCGGGCCGCCCTGCGGGTTCTCGCGGCGGCGGGGGCGCTGAGTCTCCCCTGGCTGATCCCCGGGGCGCTGCGCCCGGCCGGAGTTCCCGGGGACGGGACGGCCGTCGACCTGTTCGCCGCCAGGGCGGACACGCCGTTCGGAGCGCTCGGAAGCCTCCTCCTGCTCGGCGGCGTCTGGAACGGCGAGACGGTCCCGAGAGGGTACGGAGCACCCGTCACGGCGACGATCTGGCTGGTCGTGGTGGCCGTCGCGCTGCTCGCCCACTGGAGATGGTGCCGGGAGCCCGCCTGGCGCCGCGGCCTCGCCGTCGCCGCCGCGATCGGGTTCGCCGTGGCGGCTCTCGGAGCGGTGGCGTCCGGCGCCCTGGAAGCCGTGATCGATCTCTGGCCCGGCTTCGCCGTCCTGCGGGACGGGCAGCAGTACGTGGCACCGCTCGCCGTCCTCGTCGCCGTGGGGCTCGGGACGGCGGCCGACCGGGCGGCGGAGGCGCGATGGCCGGGTGTGGCCGCCGCCGCGATCGCCGTCCCGGTGCTCCTGCTGCCGACGCTGGCCTGGGGCGCGGCCGGGGACCTGCGGGCCGTCCGGTACCCGGACGACTGGGCGCGGGCGAAGCAGATCATCGACGGCGACCCCGCGCCCGGGGACGTGCTGGTCCTGCCCTGGGCCTCCTACCGGAGCTACCCGTGGAACCACGGCCGCCGGGTGCTCGACCCGCTGCCCCGCTACCTGCACCGGCGGGGCATCGTGGACGACGCCGTCACCGTGGACGGCACGACCGTGGCGCCCGAGGACCCGAGGGCCGTGCGGCTCGCGCCGGTGGCCCGCACCGGCGCGCCGCCCGCCGCGACGCTGCGTGACGCGGGCGTACGGTACGTCGTGGTGGACGCGGAGATCGGGACGCTGCGCCCGTCCGGTCCGGCCACGCCGGTGCTCCAAGGGTCTGACCTGGCCGTGTACCGGATCGAGGGGGCCGCGGCCGTCCCCGGCGACGGGGTTCCCGTGGTGCCCGTGGTGATCGCGTGGATCGCGGGGAGTCTGGCCGTTTTCTGGTCAATCCTGCCCCCACGGACTACTCTGAGCCTTCCGTTACTCGGCGGTACCCCGCCCCGCAGCCCCCACCACCGACGCCCTCACCCCTGACGCCATCTCCACTGACGCCATCACCATTGAAAAGGGACCCCCTGATGCGCATCGCCATCGCCGCTGTCGTCGGCGTCCTGCTGGCCGCCGGAGCGTCGTTCGGCGCGGTCCAGCTCGCGAACGCCTCCCAGAAGGACCCCGTCATCAAGCCGCTGTACAACTACGGCTCCCGGTGACCTGAAGGCCCTGATGGGGACCCGGCGTGACCGTTCCGTCCTCCTGGAGATCGTGGTTCCCGCCTACAACGAGGCGGACCGGCTCCCGGCGGGGCTCGGGCTGCTGTGCGACAAGCTCGCGGGGCTGCCGGTGCGGGCGGAGGTCATCGTCGTCGACAACGCCAGCACCGACGGGACGGCGGGCATCGTCAGCGCCTGGGACGGGCCGGTGCCGGTGCGGCTGGTGCACTGCGAAACACGCGGAAAGGGCGCCGCGGTCCGCGAGGGACTCCTCGCGACCCGTGCTCCTTATGTAGGCTTCATGGACGCCGATATGGCAACAGACCTCGCGGCTCTGGACGAAGCCATCGTCCTGCTGCGCGGGGGCCGCCCGGTCGTGGTCGGGTCAAGGCGCCACGGTCGGTCGGTCGTCGAAGGCTACGCGCTGCCCGTCAGGCGGCTCGGAGCCATCACGTTCAACCGCATCGTCCGCGATCTCGCGGGCGGCATCGCCGACACCCAGTGCGGCTTCAAGTTCTTCTTCGGCCCGCTGGGGCGCGCCGCCGCGGCCGATCTGCGCACGACGGGCTTCTCGTTCGACGTCGAGCTGCTCGCCCACTGCGTGCGGCGGGGAGCGTCCGTGACCGACATCCCGGTGGTCTGGCGCGACCGTGCGGGGTCGACGTTCTCGGTGCGGCGCCATTCCCTGCAATGCCTGCTCGACCTGGCCAGGATCCGCGCGCGCGCCGGTTTCCGGTTGCCCGCGGTGCCGGTGAAGTCGAACATCCCGGTCGTGCCCGTCCGGGCGGCGTTCGGTGAGCCGGGCCCGCTGCCCCTCGCGAAGAAGGCACCGCCCCTCGCGAAAAAAGCGTCGGCGCCGGCCGCCAAGACGGGATGAACGAGGGTCTGCGGGTCGCGGTCGTCAACTGGCGGGATCCCTGGCATCCCGCCGCGGGCGGCGCCGAACGCTACGCGTGGGAGCTCGCGCGCAGGTTCGCAGGCGAGGGGGACCGCGTCCACTACGTCACGTCCAGGGCGCCCGGACAGAAACGCACGGACCGGGTGGAGGGCGTCGAGTTCGTCCGTCTCGGTGGCCGCTTCACCGTCTACCCGCTCGTCCTGCTGTGGATGCTCTGGCACCGGCTGGGACGGCGCCGGGGCCGTTTCGACGCGGTCATCGACTGCCAGAACGGCATCCCGTTCTTCACGCCTTGGGTGCTGCCCCGCCGTGTACCGGTCTTCTGCGTCGTCCATCATGTGCACGACGCCCAGTTCGGCCTGTACTTCCCAAAATGGCTGGCCTGGGTCGGTCGGGTGCTGGAGGGGCCGGTGAGCCGCTGGACGTACCGGCGGCACGCGTTCGTGGTGGTTTCGCCGTCCACGCGGCGCGCCGTCCGGGAGCGTCTGGGCTGGACGGGGACGACCCACATCGTCCACAACGGGTCGGTGGTCGCCGAACCGGACGGCGCGGTCGCCGAGCCCAGGGGCGACCCCGATCTCGTCTGCGTGACCCGGCTCGTCCCGCACAAGCGCCTCGACCTGCTCCTCGACCTCGCCGAGGATCTCGTCGAGAGCGATCCCGATCTCCGGCTTCACGTCGTGGGGGACGGGCCTGAAGCGGCCACGCTCACGGCCGGGATCGCGGCCCGCGGCCTGGACGGCGTCGTCATCGCACACGGCTACGTCCCCGAGGACGTCAAGGCTGCCTTGGTCGTCCGAGCCGATCTGCACCTCAGCACGTCCCAGGGCGAGGGATGGGGCCTCAGCGTGATCGAGGCCGCCGCGCTCGGCGTCCCGACCGTCGCGCACGACGTGGACGGCCTGCGCGACGCGGTCCGCGACGGGATCACCGGATGGCTCGTCAGCGAGGGCGACGACCAGGCCGACGTCGTCCGGCGGGCCCTCAAGGACCTGGCCGACGCCACGTCACGCGACCGGATCGCCACGGAATGCCGGGCCTGGGCGGCGGGATTCGACTGGGCGCACACCGCCGGCCGGATGCGGGAGCTCGTCGCCTCCGCGGTCCGGGACGGGACCGGCCGCGGGTACGGTGACGAGCACCCCGACCGGCATCGCTGACGTCGGGCGGAGCACGGGAAGGGGCGAAGGGCGAGCATGGCCGTGGGAGAGGCGAACCCGCCACGCGCCGGTGCGCCGCGCCCGCCCGCGCCGGGGGCCGGCGGGCCGGCGGGCCTGGACGCCGCCGGGCGGCTGCGGGAGCGGATCCGCGTCCTCGCCTGCTGCCTGACGCTGACCGCGCTCGCGTTCGGCACCCGTCCCGGCGCCATCCTCGCCGACACCAAGATCGACATGGCGGTGAACCCGCTCGGGTTCCTCGGCCGCGCCCTGCACCTGTGGGACCCGGAGCAGTTCGGCCAGCTCCAGAACCAGGCCGTCGGCTACCTGTTCCCGATGGGCCCGTTCTTCGCGCTCGGCGACCTGGCGGGCATGCCCGCCTGGGTCACCCAGCGGTTCTGGCTGGCGCTGCTGATGTGCGTGGCGTTCGTCGGCACGTGGCGGCTGGCGGGGCGCCTCGGCATAGGCGGCCCGGTCGGCGGGGGGCCCGGCGGGGGGCAGGGGGCCCGCCTGTTCGCCGCGATGGCGTACGCGATCGCCCCGAACGCGCTGGCCACGCTCGGCCAGATCTCCTCGGAGTACCTGCCGGCCGCGATGCTGCCCTGGATCGTCCTGCCGCTGGTCACCGCGGCGTCCGGCGAGGGCGGGCGGCTGCGGGCGGCGGCCCGGTCGGGCCTGGCGATCGCCTGCTGCGGCGGCATCAACGCGACCGCGACCGTCGCCGTGCTGGTCGTCCCGGTCGTGTACGTCCTGACGCGGCCGCGCGGGACGTTCCGGGCCCGGATGCTCGCGTGGTGGTCGGTGTGCGCGGGCGCGGCGACCGCCTGGTGGCTGGCCCCGCTGCTGCTGACCGGCACGTACGGGTTCTCCTGGCTCACCTACACCGAGAAGGCGGAGACGACGACCGGGCCGACCGGCCTGATCAACGTGCTGCGCGGGGCGGAGCGCTGGGTCAACTACCTGATCGTGGACGGGCAGGTCTGGTGGCCGGTCGGGCACGGGCTGTCGCTCGGCCCGCTGCCGGTCCTGTGCACCGGCGTCGTCGCGGCGCTCGGGCTGGCCGGGCTGCTGAGCCGGCTGCTGCCGGAGCGGACGTTCCTGCTGCTCACGCTGCTGGCCGGGCTGGCGATCCTGTCGATGGGCCACATCAGCGACATCCCGGGCCCTTTCGCGGACCGGCTCCGCGACCTGCTGGACGGCCCGCTCGCGCCCCTGCGCAACCTGCACAAGTTCGACGCGGTCGTCCGGCTCCCGCTCGCGCTCGGCCTCGCCCACGTGCTCGTCGCGGCGGCCCGGCGCGCCCGGGAGGCCAGGGGCGCCCAGCGCCGCGGGTCCGATGTGCGGAGCCTGAGCGGCGGTACCGGACCGGCGGCCGGGCCGACGCTGCGGTCGCTCGTCAGCCTGCCCGTGGCCGCCGCGGTCGCGCTCGGCGGCATCGGCCTCACCGCCGCCTCGCACGGCCTGACCGGGCCGGGCGACTTCAAGGAGGTGCCCCGCTACTGGCGGGACGCCGCGTCCTGGATCAACGCGCGGGCCGGCCAGCAGGGCGTGCTCGCCGTCCCCGGGGCGCCGTTCGGCGAGTACCTGTGGGGACGGCCGATGGACGACATCGTCCAGCCGCTGCTGCAGGCGAGATGGGGCGTCCGCCAGCTCGTCCCGGCCGGATCGCCCGGCTACACGCGGGCCCTGGACGCGATCGACCAGCAGGTGCGCTCGGGGCAGGGCTCGCCGGGGCTGAGCGCGTTCCTCGGCCGGATGGGCGTCCGGTACGTCCTGGTCCGCAATGACCTGCGGCGCGAGACGCTGCGCGGCGCGTGGCCCGCCCGCCTCCACCAGGCGCTCGACGGCTCGCCCGGCCTGCGCAGGGCCGCCTCGTTCGGCGCGCCGGTCGGCGGCGACGCCGACGACGCGGTGTCCGCCGTCGACCAGAAGTACGCCGCGCTGGAGGTGTACGAGGTCGAGGACGCCGCCGACGTCGCCGGACTCGCCGACGCGACGGACCCGGTCCGCGTCTACGGCGGTCCGGAGTCGCTGCTGGCCATGGCCGACGACGAGGTGCTGCCGGACGGGCCCGTCCTGCTGGACGACGACGCCCCCGATCTCAAGGGCACCCCGGTCGTGACCGACTCGCCCCGCCTGCTGCGCCGCAACTTCGGCGAGCTGCACCAGACGTCCCCGACGCTCACGGCCGCCCACCGGGGCGAGGCGACGGACGTCCTGGACCAGGGGTGGCGGCGGTACGCGACCCACGTGACGTACGGCGGCGGTGTCCGCGACGTCACCGCGTCGTCGTCGGCGGCGGACGAGGAGGCGATCCCGCAGGCCCGCAGGCCGGAGGCGACCCCGTACGCGGCGCTCGACGGCGACCGGTTCACCGCCTGGGAGACCGGCGGATGGGACGGCCCCTACGGGCAGTGGCTCCGCGTCGACTTCGACGAGCCCCGCGACGTGCGGGACCTGACCGCCGTGTTCGTGCAGAACGGGCTCCTCGGGCCGCCGGTCACGCGGGTCGCCGTCCAGACCGAGAACGGGACGGTGGAGCAGGACGTCCAGAAGATCGCGACCGCGCAGCCGCTCCGCGCGCCGGACGGCCCGACCCGCTGGCTGCGGTTGCGCATCACCGCCCTGGCCTCGACCCCGGCGGTCCCCGCGTTCACCCGGGCGGGCGTCGCGGAGCTGTCCATCGGCGGGGTGCGGCCCACCCGCACGTACACGATGCCCGCGCCCGCCGGTGCCGACGGCCCGGCCACCTACGTGATGAGCCGGCCGCCGGGGGCGGCGAGCGAGTGCGTCGAGGGCAGCCGGCGATGGGTGTGCTCGCCCTCCCTCGGTTCCGGTGACGAGGAGGGCACCGGGTTCGACCGGACGTTCACGTCGCCGACCGCCGCGAAGGCGCCCGTCACCGGCATGGCCGTCCTCACCGACCAGCGGCTCATCGCCCGGTACGCCGCCGTGCACGGCCAGCCGGTCGTGTCGGCCAGTTCGACGCTGTCCGAGCATCCCGCCGACCAGCCCAGGTCCGGGTTCGACGGCGACCAGGCGACGGCCTGGATCGCGGGGGAGAAGGAGAACGCGCCCGCGTACAGCGTCCGGTGGAAGGGCCGCAAGAGGCTGTCCTCCGTCACGGTGACGCGTCCCCCCGGCGCGTCGGGGCCGATCCGCGTCCGGGTCGAGGGCGGCGACGGCGAGATCCGCGAAGGGCTGTCGGACGCCCAGGGCCGGCTGTCGTTCGCCCCCATCACCACCGACCGGCTGAAGCTCACCTTCTTCAAGGACAACCGCACCCAGCCGATCCAGATCGCCGAGCTCGCCGTCCCGGGCGTGAAACCGTTCCCGGACGTGCGCACCTACCCGCTCCAGCTTCCGTGCGGGTACGGCCCGAAGCTGCGGGTCGGCGCCGCGGCCGTCCCGACGAAGGCGACCGGAACCCTCGGTGACCTGCTCGCCGGGCGCCCGCTGCGGTTCAGCGCGTGCAGGCAGGCCGCGCTCAAGGCCGGCCCGAACCGGCTGGAGGCGGTGCCGCTCGACTCCTTCCGCGTCGAGTCGGTGACGGTCGGGGCCAAGCCGGGGGCGGCCGCCGCCGCGCGCCCGCCGCGGCGGGTCAAGGTGATCAGCTGGGGGCCGGGCTCCCGGGAGCTGGAGGTGGACGCCGCCACCACCTCGTTCCTGACCGTGAACGAGAACTTCAACAGCGGCTGGCGCGCGACGGCCGGCGGCACCGAGTTGCGGGCCGTGCGGCTGGACGGGTGGAAGCAGGGCTGGATCGTCCCCGAGGGCACCAGCGGCGCCGTCGAGCTGACCTACACGCCCGACCGGGCGCAGCGGATCGCCGTCGTCGCCGGGCTGAACCTGCTCCTGGTCCTGCTGCTCGCCGCCGTCCGGCGGGGGCGGCGCGCCGGCCGTCGCCCGGACCCCCGGGCCCTCGTCGCCGGGACGGGCTGGCCCGCGTGGGCGGCGGTCGGGCTCGCCGCGGCGCTCGGCGGCTGGATCGCCGGCGTTCCCGGGGCCGCCGTCACCGCCGCCGTCGCGCTCGGCTGCGGCTGGGCGCGGACCCGCCGCTCCGCCGTCCCGCGCGCCCTCGCCTCCCCGTGGCCGGTCGCGCTCGCCATGCTGGCAGGGACGGGCTGCCTCGCCGCGGGCCTCCGGCTGGACCTGATCGACAACCCGGCCGCCCCGTCCGGCGCGGTCGGCGACATCGTCCCGCAGCTGCTCGGCCTGGTGATCGTCGGCCGGATCGCGGTCGAGCTGTGGCGGCCGAGGCCGCCGGGCGGCGGGGACGCGGGCGGGCGGATCGCGCTCAGCTGGACGGCGCCCGAGCCGGGGCCGGACGGGACCGGTCGCGGCGGCGGGTCAGCCGCTGGACCGGCCACTCCACCAGGTAGTGGCTCAGGGTCCCCGCTGCGATGGACGCCGCGGCCATCAGCGGAAGGTCCGTCGCCACGTCCCCCCGGAACACCCGGTCGGCGGCCTCGTACCAGGAAACGATGATCAGCAGCTGCCACAGGAACACCCCGTAGGAGATGCGGCCGAGGAACCGCATCACCGGGTTGCCGAGGACGGCGCCGAGCGCGGGCTGCCCCGCCGGGGCGAGCGCCACGGGGGCGACCAGCGCCGCCGCGCACAGCCCGAACACGACCAGGTGCAGCGTGGACGTCCAGAACGCGTCCGGCGTCTGGAGGCTGAGCGGCCCCGCCGCAGGCGTCGCGGCGACGACGTAGAGCATGGCCGCGGCGACCCAGCACGCCGCCCACGAGTCCGACACCGCCCGGCACAGGGCGGCGACCGGGCGCCGCTCGTCCAGCCGCGCCCACACCGTGATCACCGCGAGCGCCATCCCGATCGCGAACCAGGCGAAGTAGCGCGGCAGCCACAGCCCCATCTGGGAGTTGCGTTCCGGGACGAACATGAGGGCCGTCCACGGGAACGACAGTGCCCCGTAGACACCGATGCCGATGAGGAGCCGCCTGGCCCGGACGCCGACGTCGTGGGTGCGCACCCGCCGCGCGTACCAGCCGAGGACCGCCGCGGTGACCGGCAGCGTGACGTACCAGGCGACCTCGATCACCAGGCTCCAGAGCTGCCCCAGGTGCGCCGGCCCGAGCTCGCTGTCCCACCACGGTCCGGGCAGGTAGGTGTGCGACACCGTGAGCAGCGAGGCCCAGGTGACCCAGTCGCCGATGTGGTCGCGCCCCGCCGTGGCCATGAAGACGACGATCACCGCCCAGTAGGCGGGCATGATGCGCAGCACCCGCCGGCGGAGGTAGGTGATCGTGCGCGGGGCGGCCCGCCCGTCCAGGGCGGCGGCCGCCCAGGGACGGTAGAGCAGCAGCCCGGACAGCGTGAAGAAGATGGGCACGCCGACCTGCCCGCCGTTGAACAGCCACCGCACGCCGCTCGGGTTGGTGATGGAGCCCGCGGTGCTGGCGACGTGGAAGACGAGGACGGCGAGCGCCGCCACGGCCCGGACGCCGTCGAGGGTGTCCTGGTGCCCGGAGATCGGCGGCGGCGCGGGCCTGGCCGCCTGCGCGGACGTGCTCACGGGCCGTTCTTCCTCAGCACCAGGACGAGGTTCCAGGTGGCGACCTCACGCAGACCGGGAATGCGGACGATGCCCTCGGCCCAGCGCGGATGGTAGCGGGGCAGGGCGTCCAGGACCGTCGCGTCGGGGCGCTCGCGCGCCCAGGCCAGGGCCGCCGACACCGACACCGGATGCAGGCTGTGCCCGAACCGGTTCTTGGGCGGGCGTCCGTTGCGGCGCTCGTACCTGCGCGCCGCCCGGTCACCGCCGAGGTAGTGCCAGGGCGAGGTCTCGTGGCCGCCCCAGGGGGACAGCCAGTTGGTGAACGACAGGAAGACCGTCCCGCCCGGCCGGGTCACGCGGACCATCTCACCGGCCATCCGCCACGGGTCGGGGACGTGTTCCAGGACGTTCGAGGAGAAGCACACGTCAGCGGAGCCCGTCCGGAAGGGAAGGGCCAGCGCGCTGGCGACGAGGGTGTTCGGCCCGTGGACGCCGTGCGCGGTCAGCTCGGAGAGGTCGTGGTCGACGCCGGCGCAGCGCGCCCCGGCGGCGGCCAGCGCGCGGGCGAAGAACCCGGAGCCCGTGCCGACGTCGACTACGGTCGCGCCGTCGAGGCCGGTGTAGGAGCCGAGCAGGGCGACGGTGTCCCGCGCCATCAGGTCGTAGAAGTACTCCGGCTCGCTCTGCTCGCGGCGGAACGCGCTCAGCAGCCGCACCGACCGGGCCAGCGTCGCCCGGTGCCCATCCCCGGGACGCCGGGCGTCCCGCCTCGGGGGCGCCGAGGTCATCGGCCACCTCGCTGTTCGTGATCGTCGCCGCTGGTGAAGGTCTCGTCCGGTCGTCCCGCCGGGCCGGGCCGGCGAGGTAACGGGGAGCTTACCGACCAGTACGGGCGTCCGGTAGGGTGACCCGGACAAGCTGGACGTGGCCCGTCGGCCGTGGGCGACGACGGCAGCCCCCGGAGGTGTTGATGCGGCGAACGGTCGGCCTGGTCCTGATCGGGTTGGGCGCCTTCTTCCTCACGCTCGCGCCGCTCGTCCGCTTCTACGTGGCCGACCAGATGATCGTCGCGCCGCTGAACCAGTACCAGGTGACGAACCTTGAGTCGAAGAACTCCACGTACTTCGACCAGGCCGACCTGAAGCTGAAGACCGGCGTCACCCTCCTGGCCAAGAACACCGTCCGCGGGGACGTCCGCGCCAACGAGGGCAATGACGACATCGCCGTCTGGGACTCCACGACCAACATCTACGACCAGGCCAACCCGGACAAGCCCATCCAGATCCAGGGCTTCCGCATCGCGTTCGACCGCCGGACGATGGTGCTGGTCAACTGCTGCGGCACGAACGTGGACGGCGACAACACGGTCCGGATGTCGGGCTACGGCCTGCTGTTCCCGATCGGGAACGTGCAGAAGCGGGACTACCCCGTCTACGACACCACGACCAAGCAGTCGGCGCCGATGCAGTTCAACGCCGTCGAGAAGGTGCACGGGCTCACCACCTACCGCTACACCCAGACGATCCCGCTGACCAAGACGGCGGCGCTCGACACCAAGCTGCCCGCCAAGATGCTCGGGCTTCCGGAGGACGCGGGCAACCAGAAGGTCGACCGGTACACCGAGGCGTACAACACCATCTGGGTCGACCCGCGCACGGGCATCCCGGTCAAGCACCGCAAGAACATCCGCAGCACCGTCCGCACCCCGGACGGCAAGGGCACGATGATCGTCGCGCAGGCCGACCTGGTCAGCGTCGACAAGGACCAGAAGGCCATGGTCGACCTGGCCGACGGCAAGAACCTGCAGATCGACCTGGTGCGCAGCTACCTGCCGGGCGCCGCCGTCTTCTTCGGGCTGATCCTGCTGTTCGCCGGCGGCTTCCTCGCCATGGCCCGGCGCGAGCCGCCGCCGATCGAGGCGCCGCGCCGCGCCGACGGCAAGTTCGGCGACATGACCCCGTCCGGCCCGCCGCGGCCGCCCGCGTCGCCGGCCGCCCGGCCGGCCCCGCCGCGCCGCCAGGCCCCGGGCAGCCAGCGCCAGCAGCGCCGGGCCGCGGGGCCCGCGAGACGCCGCTGACCCGTCCCGTCCCGTCCCCGCCCGTCTCCCGGCCCGCCGCCGCGCGGGCCGTCGGCACGCCCGCGCGAAACCGGCAGGTTGATACGTGTTCTAGGTGGAGGAGCAAGGCACGTCCGACCCGAGATTGCTAAGTAGAACCTGTTGCAGTTTTCCGGGCGCGCGCCTAGGGTCGAGGCTGTGCGGACACGAGTCACCGAACTATTCGGCATCGAGTACCCGATCTTCGCGTTCAGTCACTGCCGCGACGTGGTCGCGGCGGTGAGCCGCGCCGGCGGCATGGGCGTCCTCGGCGCCCTGCACTTCACCCCCGAGGAGCTCGAGCTCGAGCTGAAGTGGATCGACGAGCACGTCGGCGGCAAGCCCTACGGCGTGGACGTCGTCATGCCCGCCAAGTACGAGGGCGCCGACATGGGCGACGCCGAGGAGCTGCTCGGCAGGCTCCAGGGCATGATCCCGGCGCAGAACAAGGAGTTCCTGGAGAACCTGCTGGCCGAGCACGGTGTCGACCCGCCGAGCGAGCAGGCCGGCAAGGCGCTGCTCGGCTGGACGGACGTGACCGCGCGGCCGCAGGTCGAGGTGGCCCTCAAGCACCCGATCGCGCTGCTCGCCAACGCGCTCGGCCCGCCCCCGGCCGACGTCGTCGCGCAGGCGCACGAGCACGGCGTCAAGGTCGCCGGGCTCGCCTCCAACGCCCGGCACGCCCGCAAGCAGGTCGAGGTCGGCGTCGACATCATCGTCGCGCAGGGCACCGAGGCCGGCGGCCACACCGGCGACGTGGCCACGATGGTCCTCATCCCCGAGGTGGTCGACGCCGTCGGCGAGGACACCATCGTGCTCGCCGCGGGCGGCATCGGCCGCGGCCGGCAGATGGCGGCCGGCATGGCGCTCGGCGCCGACGGCGTCTGGACGGGCTCGATCTGGCTGACCGTCGACGAGGCCGACACCCCCGAGCGGGCGCTGCCGAAGCTGCTGAGCGCCACGTCCCGCGACACGGTCCGGTCCCGGGCCTGGACGGGCAAGCCGGCGCGCTTCCTCAAGACCGCGTGGACCGAGGCGTGGGAGCGCGAGGACTCGCCCGGCTACCTCCCGATGCCGATGCAGTTCATGCTGATCGCGGACGCCCTGCCCCGCATCCAGCGGTCCGGCGACGGCGAGCTGGTCACGTTCCCCGTCGGCCAGATCGTCGGCTCGATGAACCAGGTCAGGCCGGCCGCCCAGGTGGTCTACGACCTCATCGAGGAGTACGTCGAGGCCATCGAGCGCCTCAACGCCATCACCGAAGGCTGACCGCCCCGAGGACCCCGGCGGCGCCGTTCCCCCCGGCGCCGCCCGGGGCCTCACCCTTGCCGGCCTCACCCTTGCCGGGACCGGCCCGGCGGCGCGTCAGAAGCGCGTCATCCAGGACAGGGCGCGGGCGATGACGTAGTAGACGACGCCCGCGAGCGTCCAGTTGATGTAGAGCTGCTCCCGCGGGTCGGACCGGGTGAAGACGTCGTGGAACGGCGTGGCGAGCCAGCGCCCGGCGTCGAGCGTGGCGTCCACGAGCACGTTCGCCGGGTTGGCGTCACCCCAGGTCAGCAGCATGCCGAGGGCGAGGATCGCGGCGGCGGCCCAGCCCGCGGCCAGGATCATCGCGCTGACCGGGTTCTGCCTGCTCCGCCGCCACCGCCGCGGCTTGCGCTCGACCACCACGGGCCTGCCGGTCTCGTCCGTCGCCGGCCGCCGTGGCCAGAGCCGCCGCCGGGGAGTCTCCTGCGTGGTCTCGCTCCGCTTGCGTCCTATGTGCAAGGCCATGGCCTGCTCAGTCCTTCCGTGACTCGCTTCGCCTCCAGCGGTGCCACGTCAGAAAAGCCACAAACCAGGCGTCCGTTTTCGGACAGTCCCTAACGCGCCATCGGCACGCACGCCCCTGGCCGGAAGCGGCCGGGAGCGCGCGTGCCGGTGCCTCGGCGCGGGGTCACTTGCCGTGGTAGACGGGGGGACGCTTCTCCTTGAAGGCCCGGGAGCCCTCCTTGGCGTCCTCGGAGCCGATGACGGGCCAGCCGATCTCGTCGGAGATCTTGAGGGCGTCCTCCTCGGAGAGGTGCTCGGTCTCGCGGTAGGTGCGCAGGATGCCCTGGACGGCGAGGGGCCCGCACTCGGCGATCTGGTCGGCGAGCTCGCGGGCGGCGGCGAGCGCGGTGCCGTCCGGGACGATCTTGTTGATCAGCCCCATGGCGAGGGCATCCCGCGGGGTCACCGAGCGGGCGGTGAGCAGGATGTCCATCGCGTTGGCGTACCCGATCTGGCGGGGGAGCCGGATCGCGGAGCCGCCCATGGGGAACAGGCCGCGCTTGGCCTCGTACAGGCCGAGGGTGGCGCCCTCGGCGACCACGCGCAGGTCGGTGCCGACGAGCAGCTCGGTGCCGCCGGCCACCGCGTAGCCCTCGATGGCGCAGATGAGCGGTTTGGTGGGCCGGCCTTCGCGGAGCAGGCCCTTCCAGTGGAAGTTCGGAATCTGCGCCATGCGCTCCTGAACCTTGGGGTCCGACGGCTGCCGGCCCATGGCCTTCAGGTCGGCGCCGGCGCAGAACGTCCCCTCGGCCCCGGTGAGGATGCCGGCCCGCACCTCGGGGGTGTCGGAGATGTAGGCCCAGGCGTCGGCGAGACCGACCAGCATCGAGGAGCTGAGCGCGTTGCGCGCCTCCGGGCGGTTCATCGTGACGATGACGACGTGCCCGTCCCGCTCGACGATGCAGTGCTCGGTGCTGATCGGCAGTCGTTCCGCCATGGGTTCCTCCAGCTCAGATGTCAAACGAGAACAGATTCTAGTTAAGCCGTTGCCCTACCGGTAGGGGTTGAACTCCAAAACGAGAACGTGATCTACTTTGCTCGCCGGGCGCCGCTGCGGACGCCGGTGCTCAGAGCGGTCACATAGGGAGATCCGATGGGGTCATTGGGCTTTTGGCGGTTGGCGCAGGCCGATCCCGAGTGGGCAGCCGCCGTCGATCCGGACGGGACGAAGCACACCGCGGGTGACCTGCTGGCCCGCTCGAACCGGCTCGTCCACGGGCTGCGCGCGCTGGGACTGGAGAAGGGCGACGGCATCTGCGGCCTCGTCCCGAACGGCGTCGAGGGGCTCGTGCTGTACCTGGCGGCGCTCCAGGCGGGCTGGTACTACACGCCGATCAACTGGCACCTGACCGGCCCGGAGATCGGCTACATCGTGGCCGACAGCGAGGCCAAGGCGTTCTTCGTGCACGAGCGCTACGCCAAGGAGGGCGTGCGGGCCGGCGAGGAGATCGAGGCGCACCGCCGGTTCGGCTTCGGGGACGTCGAGGGCTTCCGCCCCTACGCCGAGCTGGTCGAGGGGCAGCCCGACGGCCTTCCCGACGACCGCAGCAACGGCGCCACCATGCACTACACGTCCGGGACGACGGGCCGGCCGAAGGGCGTCAGGCGGGCCTTGATGCACATCGACCCCGACGACAGCGCCGAGCTGATGACGTTCCTGCTCGGCCTGTTCGGCATCCCGCCGGGACTCCCGGCCGGGGGCGAGCACCAAGCCCATCTGATCACCTCGCCGAACTACCACACGGCGGTCACCCAGTTCGGCGGCACCGCCCTCCACATGGGCCACACGATCGTCTACATGGACAGGTGGGACGCCGAAGACACCCTGAGCATGATCCAAGAGCACCGTGTGAGCAATACCCACATGGTGCCGACGCACTTCAAGCGCCTGCTGGCGCTGCCCGAGGACGTCCGGTCCCGGTACGACGTGTCCAGCATGAAGTGGGCGATCCACGCGGCGGCGCCCTGCCCGGTGCCGATCAAGCAGCAGATGCTCGAATGGTGGGGCGACTGCATCTGGGAGTACTACGCGGCGACCGAGGGCGGCGGGACGATCGCCAGCCCGGCCGACTGGCGCGCCCACCCCGGAACGGTCGGCAACGCCTGGCCGATCAGCGAGCTGCTGATCGTGGACGACGACGGCGACCCGGTCCCGGCCGGGACGCACGGCACGATCTACATGAAGATGGCCGGCGTCGAGTTCGAGTACAAGGGCGACCGGGAGAAGACGGAGAAGAACCGGCTCAAGGACTTCTTCACCGTCGGCGACATCGGCTACCTGACCGAGGACGGGTTCCTGTTCCTGTCCGACCGCAAGGCCGACATGATCATCTCGGGCGGCGCGAACATCTACCCGGCCGAGATCGAGAACGAGATCATCCTGCATCCGAAGGTCGGGGACGTGGCCGTGTTCGGCATCCCGGACGAGGAGTGGGGCGAGCAGATCAAGGCGGTCGTCGAGCCCGCCGAGGGCGTCGCGCCCGGCCCGGAGCTCGCGGAGGAGATCCTCGCGTCGCTGGAGGGGCGGCTCGCCAAGATGAAGTGGCCGAGGTCCATCGACTTCATCGAGACGATGCCGCGCGAGCCCAACGGCAAGCTCCTCAAGCGCAAGCTGCGCGACCCGTACTGGAAGGACCGCGACAGTGCCATCTAACGGGCCATCGACCCCGGGGCCGGACGAACCGAACCACGTCATCGGGTTCCCCGGCGGCTACACCCGCTCGGTCGGCCCGGTGATCGGGCGCTTCCTCAGCGAGCTGCGCGACGGCCGGATGGTCGGCGTCCGCACGGCGGGCGGCCGGGTGCTCGTCCCGCCGCAGGAGTGCGACCCCGAGACCGGCGAGGACGTCACCGGCGAGTTCGTCGAGGTCGGCCCCGCCGGGACCGTCACCACCTGGTCGTGGGTGCCGCGCCCGGCCAAGGAGCACCCGTTCGACCGCCCGTTCGCGTGGGCGCTGGTCCGCCCGGACGGCGCCGACACCGCGCTGCTGCACGCGCTCGACCTCGGCGTCTTCGAGGTGGGCGCGAAGCCGCCGAAGTTCCTGAGGACCGGGATGCGGGTGCGGCCCAAGTACCGGGCGGAGCGGACCGGGACGATCGGCGACATCGAGTGCTTCCTGCCCGAGGTCACCATGATCAACCCGCAGGCCTCGCTGGAGTACCGGCTCAAGGGCGGCCGGGCGCTCGGCCGGTTCCTGGAGGGGATCTCCGAGGGCCGGATCATCGGGCACCGCTGCCCCGTGTGCGAGAAGGTCATCGTGCCGATGAAGGGGTTCTGCCCGCGCGACGGCGTCCCCACCTCCGAGGAGGTGGAGCTGCCCGACACCGGCACCGTCACCACCTTCGCGGTCAACAACATCCCCGACCCGCGCGCGCCCGAGGTGCCGTTCGTGTCCGGCTACGTCCTGCTGGACGGGGCCGGGCTGACGATGCTGACGCTCGTCGCGGGCATCCCCGCCGACCAGGTGCGGATGGGCATGCGGGTGAAGGCGGCGTGGCGTCCGCGCGAGGAGTGGGACCGGTCGATGGCCAACATCAAGTGGTTCGAGCCGATCGACGAGCCCGACGTCCCCTTCGAAGAGATCAAGGACTTCATGTGATGCGTGATGTCGCAGTCGTCGCGTTCGCGCAGAGCCGGCACACCGCCGAGGACCAGGGGATCGCGGAGACCGAGATCGTCCTGCCGGTGATCACGGAGATCAAGGAGCGGACCGGGCTGTCGCGCTTCGGGTTCACCTGCTCGGGCTCGTGCGACTACCTCCAGGGGGCGCCGTTCGCCTTCGTCTCCGCGCTCGACACGCTCGGCGCGTGGCCGCCGATCTCCGAGAGCCACGTCGAGATGGACGGCGCGTGGGCGTTGTACGAGGCGTGGGTGAAGCTCCAGATCGGGCAGGTCGACACCGCGCTCGTCTACGGGTTCGGCAAGTCGTCCCAGGGCGACCTCCGCGCGATCATGAGCCAGCAGCTCGACCCGTACCACCTGGCGCCGCTCGGGGTCGACCAGGTGTCGATGGCGGCCATGCAGGCCCGTGCGTACATGGACAAGTCGGGCGTGAAGGAGGACGACCTCCGCGCGGTCGCGGCCCGGTCCCGAGCCTCCGGCCGCGACAACCCGTTCGCGCTGCACCTGCCGGAGCCCGAGGGCGACGACTACGACGTGGCGCCGCTGCGCCCCTACGACGTCGCGCCGATCACCGACGGGGCCGCGGCGGTCGTCCTCGCGGCCGGCGACCGGGCGCGGGAGCTGTGCGAGCGGCCGGCGTGGATCACCGGCATCGACCACCGCACCGAGCCGCACGCGCTGGGCGTGCGCGACCTGACCCGCTCGGAGGCCGCCCGCGTCGCGGGGGAGCGGGCCGGCGCGACCGGGATCGAGGTGGCGGAGCTGCACGCGCAGTTCAGCCACGAGGAGCTGATCCTGCGCGAGGCGCTCGGCCTGGGCGACGGCGTGGCGGTCAACCCGTCCGGCGGGGCGCTGTCGGCGAACCCGGTGATGGCGGCGGGCCTCATCCGCATCGGCGAGGCCGCGTCCCGCATCCACGACGGGACGGCGTCCCGGACGCTCGGGCACGCCGCGTCCGGCCCCTGCCTCCAGCAGAACCTCGTGTGCGTCCTGTCGGGAGAGAAGAATGGCTAAGTCCTGTGCGGTCATCGGCATCGGGCAGACCGAGTACAAGACCCGGCGGCCGGACGTGTCGATGGCGGGCCTGGTCCGCGAGGCGGCCCGCCGCGCCCTCGACGACGCCGGGCTGACCTGGAAGGACATCGACGCCGTCGTCGTCGGCAAGGCGCCCGACCTGTTCGAGGGCGTGGTGATGCCGGAACTCTTCCTGGCGGACGCGCTGGGCGCGACCGGCAAGCCGCTGCTGCGGGTGCACACGGCCGGCTCGGTGGGCGGGTCCACGGCGATCGTCGCGGCGAACCTGATCCAGTCCGGGGTGCACGAGCGGGTCCTCACGCTCGCGTGGGAGAAGCAGTCGGAGTCCAACGCGACGTGGGCGCTGACGGTGAACGGGCCGTTCACCACGTCCCTCGTCGTCGGCGCGGGCGGGTACTTCGCCCCGCACATCCGCGCCTACATGCGCAGGTCGGGCGCCCCCGACCACATCGGAATGCTCGTCGCGGTCAAGGACCGGCAGAACGCGCTGAAGAACCCGTACGCGCACCTGAAGATCCCCGGCATCTCCCGGGAGATGGTCGAGTCGACCCCGATGCTGTGGGAGCCGATCCGCTACCTGGAGACGTGCCCGTCGTCGGACGGCGCGTGCGCGATGGTGCTGGCGTCGGAGGACGCGGCGAAGAAGGCCCCGCACCCGCCCGCGTGGGTGCACGGCACGTCGATGCGGTCGGAGCCGATGCAGTTCGCGGGCCGTGACACGGTGAACCCGCAGGGCGGCAAGGACGCGGCGGCCGACGTGTACCGCCAGGCCGGCATCACCGACCCGCGGAACGAGCTCGACTGCGCCGAGGTGTACGTCCCGTTCTCCTGGTACGAGCCGATGTGGCTGGAGAACCTCGGGTTCTGCGGCGACAACGAGGGCTGGAAGCTCACCGAGGCCGGCGCGACGGCGCTGGACGGCGACATCCCGTGGAACGCCTCGGGCGGCGTGCTGTCGTCCAACCCGATCGGCGCGTCCGGGATGATCCGGTTCGCCGAGGCGGCGCTGCAGGTGCGCGGCCGGGCGGGCGAGCACCAGGTGGACGGCGCCCGGCGGGCGCTCGGCCACGCCTATGGCGGCGGCGCCCAGTTCTTCGCGATGTGGATCGTCGGCAGCGACAGACCCTGATCCCCCCAGACGCCGGAAGGGACGCCCGATGGAGTACAACCACGCTGACCTGTTCGAGGGTGTCGCGGACGCGATCGGGGACCGGACCGCCCTGATATGCGGCGACCGGCGGCTCACCTACGCCGAGCTGGACGAGCACGCGAACCGCCTCGCGCACCATCTGCTGGACGCGGGCGTCCGGCCCGGCCAGCACGTCGCCGCCCAGCTCTACAACGGCATCGAGTACGCGGCGGCGCTGCTGGCCACGCTGAAGATCCGGGCCGTGCCCATCAACGTCAACTACCGGTACGTGGAGAGCGAGCTGCTCTACGTGTACCGGGACTCCGACGCCGTCGCGCTCCTGTACGACGTGGAGTTCGAGGACCGGGTCGCGGCGACGGTCCCGGAGGTGCCGGAGCTGCGGCACCTCATCGCGGTGGGCGGCACGCCGTCCATCCCCGGGGCGGTCTCCTACGACGAGGCGGTGAAGGAGGCCGACGGGACGCGGGACTTCCCGGCGCGCTCCAAGGACGACCTCTACATCATCTACACGGGCGGGACGACCGGGATGCCGAAGGGCGTCATGTGGTCGGCCGAGCAGATCCTGCTCGGGTTCTGGAACCCGTCGCTGCCGCGCCCGTCCAAGCCGGAGGACATCGTCGAGAACGCGCGCAACGGCGGGCCGCTGATCATGATGCCGGTCGCGCCGCTGATGCACGGCGCCGCGCAGGTGGGCACGTGGATCGCCTGGTTCATGGGCGCGACGCTCGTCTACACGCGCAAGTTCGACGCCGCCGACGTGTGGCGGACGATCGAGCGCGAGAAGGTCAACTCGGTGACGGTCACCGGGGACGCGATGGCGATCCCGATGGCCGACGAGCTGGCGCGCGGGGACTACGACACCTCCTCGCTGTTCGCCTACGTCTCCACGGGCGCGATCTTCACCGGGACGGTCCGCGACCGCATCCAGAAGCTGCTGCCGAACGTGATGATCATGGACCGGTTCGGCTCGACCGAGTCGGGCTCGACGGCCGAGGCGGTCGCCGGGTCGAGCCCGGAGAAGGGGCTGCGGTTCGCGCCGGACGTGGAGAACGTGACCGTCCTGGACGACGCGCTCCAGCCGGTCAAGCCGGGGTCGGGCGTCATCGGCCAGGTCGCCCGCACCGGGCACATCGCGCAGGGCTACTACAACGACCCGGAGAAGACCGCGAAGACGTTCCCCGTGGTGGACGGGAAGCGCTGGCTGCTCACCGGCGACATCGCCACCGTGGACGAGGACGGGTCGATCGCCGTGTACGGGCGCGGGTCGCAGACCATCAACACCGGCGGCGAGAAGGTGTTCCCCGAGGAGGTCGAGGCCGTCCTCAAGGGGCATCCGGGCGTCTACGACGCGGTCGTGACGGGCATTCCGGACGAGCGCTGGGGCAACCGCGTCGCGGCGGTGGTCCAGCCGTCCGGGGAGGAGCCGTCCACCGAGGACCTGGACGCGCACTGCCGCAAGCAGCTGTCGGGGTACAAGGTGCCGCGCGTGTACGCGTTCGTCGCGGAGATGAAGCGGTCGCCGGCGGGCAAGGCGGACTACCGCTGGGCGAAGCAGGTGGCGCAGGAGGTGCGGTAGGCACCGCAGGACGGAGAGCGGACGGAGAGCGGTCGAAGAGGTCGGCCCCGAACCTTCGTGGGATTCGGGGCCAGGAGCGGACCTCTGTTAGTGGTCCTAACAAATTCATCGTAGTGGCTGCTCAGACGGGGTTCATCAACCCGGTGCGTTGCCTGCGCCACACCGGGTGGTCCCGGTCGCCGCGGGGTCGATAGACTCCCCTCACAGAGTCGCTCTTGAAGTGAGCCTCTCTATCTGAGAGAAATAGGGGAGAGTCAGGGCGTGTCGACCCCGGAGCGCGAGCGGATGGCGGGCGAGCTGCAGATGGCGATGCAGCGCAGCACGGTGTACACGGTGCTCCTGCACCATGCCACCGCGAGCAAGGCGGGCATGAACGTCACCGACGCGCAGTGCGTGAACGCGCTGACGCTGGACGGGCCGCAGACGCCGGGCCAGCTCGCCCAGCTCATGGGCATCACGACGGGCGGCGCCATCACGGCCGTGATCGACCGGCTGGAGCGCGCCGGGTACGTCCGCCGCACCCGCGACCCCGACGACCGGCGGCGCGTGATCGTCGAGCTCGTCGAGGAGAACGTCGCCCACTTCGCCCGCTACTTCGAGCCGATCGCCCGCGCCTTCAACGAGCGCCTCGCGAGCTACACCGACGACCAGGTCGCCCTCCTCCTCGACTGGATCCGCCACAACAACGCGGTCATGCCCGCGGTCATCGAGGAGATCCGCAAGCTCCCGTAGCCTGCGGTCGGGGAAGGGATGCCGCGCCATGCCGATCGAGAGCGATCACCGCGGGTCCGACTCGCCGTACATCGCGCGTGTCTGGCGCGGGCGCGCGAGCGGATCCGGGAGCCTGACGTCCGTCGCGACGTCCAACTGGGAGCTCGTCTTCTGGAACGACGAGGGCACCCTGCACGCCGCCGTCCGGGGACCGGAGACGACCGCGACGGCCGTCGAGCTGGCCGGGGACTCGGAGTCGTTCGGGATCACCTTCGCGCACGGCACGTCGATGCCGCACCTGCCGGTCACCCGGCTCGTCGACGCCGAGGTGGAGAGCCCGCACGTCGGGGCGCGCCGCTTCGTCCTGCGCGGCGAGGAATGGGAGATCCCCGGTTACGAGAGCGCGGAGGACTTCGTCCGCGAGATCGTGCGAGCGGGCGTGCTCACCCGCGACCCGCTGGTGGACGAGGTCGTGTGGGGCGGCATCGCCAAGGTCGGAACCCGGTCCGTCCAGCGGCGCGTCGCCACCGCCACGGGCCTGACCCAGGGCGCGATCCGGCAGATCGACCGCGCCCGGCACGCGGCGGTGCTGCTCGCGGAGGGCGTGCCCGCCCTGGAGGTCGTGCACCGGCTCGGCTACTACGACCAGCCGCACCTGGCCAGGTCGCTGCGGCGGTTCATCGGCCGTACCGCGACGCAGCTGCAGGGACGCGACGAAGCGGGCGAGCCCCTGTCGCTTCTGTACAAGCCCGAGGGCGACTCGCGTCCCTAGTGTCGGTGCCGATCGCGGCGGAAACCGACACCAGAAAGGCGCGACGTCATGGTCCAGGGCAGTGTCACCTCGGCGGACGGCACCACCATCGCCTACACGGCGTGGGGCGACGGTGATCCGATCGTCCTCATCGACGGCGCGACCGCGTATCGCGCCACCACCCCGGAGAACGCCCAGACGGCGGAGCTGCTCGCCGGCGAGTTCCAGGTGATCAACTATGACCGGCGGGGGCGCGGGGAGAGCGGCGACACCGCGCCCTACGCGGTCGAGCGCGAGTTCGAGGACCTCGCCGCGATCATCGAGGGGGCGGGCGGCGGCCGTCCGGCGACGGTGTTCGGCTGGTCGTCCGGCGGCCTCCTCGCCCTCAACGCCGTCCAGGCCGGCGTTCCGGTCGCGCGCCTGGTGCTGTGGGAGCCGCCGGTCATCGTCGACGACAGCGCCCCACCGCTGCCCGCCGACTACGTCGAGCGGCTCGACGCGGCCGTGGCCGAGGGCCGTCCGGGGGACGCCGTGGCCCTGTTCATGACCGCCGCCGCGGGCATGCCCGAGGACGCCGTCGCCGAGATGCGCGGGAGCGACTTCTGGCCGGGCCTGGAGGCGATCGCGCCGACGATCGCCTACGACGGCCGGAACGTCGGGGACACCATGTCCGGCAAGCCGCTCCGCGCCGACCTGTGGTCCGGCGTCCGCGTCCCGGTGCTCGTGCTCTACGGCCGCGACACCTGGCCGCACCTCGCCGCCGGCGCGAAGGCCGTCGCCGCCCACCTGCCGACCGCCGCGCTGACGGCGGTCCCTGGAGAGAACCACGGCACGACCGCCGACGTCCTCGCCCCCGCCCTGCGCGAATTCATCCAAGGAGCCTGACATGGGAAAGATCGTGGTGACCGAGTTCATCTCGCTGGACGGCGTCGTCGAGGCGCCCGGCGGCGAGGACTTCAAGTATCCGGACTGGAGCTTCGAGGTCGACCGCGGCCCCGACGGCGAGCAGTTCAAGACCGACGAGGCGCTCGCGTCGGCGGCGCTGCTGCTGGGCCGCGAGACCTACGAGGGCTTCGCCTCCGCCTGGCCGGAGTACGAGGGCGAGCTCGCCGACAAGTACAACGGCATGCCGAAGTACGTCGTCTCGGGCACGCTCACCGACCCCGCCTGGAACAACACGTCGGTGCTCTCGGGCGACCTGGCCAAGGAGGTCACCCGGCTCAAGCAGGACGTCGACGGCGAGATCTCCGTGCCCGGCAGCATCCGGCTCGTCCAGGGGCTGCTCGCGGGCGACCTGGTCGACGAGATCCACCTCATGTGGATCCCCGTGATCCTCGGCCACGGCCGCAAGCTCTGGACGGAGACGCCCGACAAGACCAACTGGACCCTGCGCGAGGCGACGCGACACGGCGAAGGCGTCCTGGTGACCATCCACGAACGCACCCGCTGACGAATCCAAGAGCGAGGAAGCCGACGGTTCCGGGGCGGCCCCCGCCTACCCCGGAACCGGTCGGGTGGGGCCCGGGGACGGCCGCGGCGGTCCCCCCGGCCGCGGCGGCCGTCCCCGGAGTCTGCAGCTCAGGCGGTGACACCAGACACGTCACCTCTACGCCGCCGGTCACACAGTGTCAGCGACGTGATTTGCGTCACACCCGTCCGTCCCGTCGGTCGCGACGAGCGGTGCGTGCCCGCCTCCGCGGAGTGAGATCATCTGTCCCGTGGAACCACTCCGTCCAGAGGATCCCGCGGGGATCGGCGGCTACCCCCTCCTGGCCCGCCTCGGCGCCGGCGGCATGGGGCAGGTCTACCTCGGGCTGACCGGCGGCGGTCGGCACGTCGCCATCAAGGTGATCCGGGAGGACTTCGAGGGGCCGCAGGCGCTCGCCCGCTTCCGGCGCGAGGTCGCGACCGTCGAGCGGGTGCGCAGCCGGTTCGCCGCCGCGATGGTCGGCGCGGGGCTGGAGGCGCCGCCGTACTGGCTGGCCACCGAGTACGTCCCCGGGCCGACGCTCCGGCAGGCCGTCGCCGAGCACGGGCCGCTGCCCCCGGAGACCTGCGTGCGGCTGCTCGGCGCCCTCGCGCAGGGGCTGCTGGAGATCCACCGGCAGAACGTCCAGCACCGCGACCTCAAACCGGGCAACGTGATCCTCGCCCCGGACGGGCCGCGGCTGATCGACTTCGGCATCGCCCGCGGCGAGGGCCAGACGCAGATCACCCAGACCGGCGCGTGGAACGGCACCCCCGGCTACGTCGCGCCCGAGGTCGTCCGGGAGCAGCAGCCGCGGCCCGCGTCGGACGTGTTCTCCCTCGCCGGGACGATCGCCTACGCCGCCACGGGACGCCCGCCGTTCGGCGGCGGGCGCATCGAGGCGATCATCCACCGCACCCTCGACGGCGAGATCGACCTGGACGGGGTCGATTCGCGCGTCGCCGACCTGGTCCGGCCCTGCGCGGAGCGTGACCCCGCCGACCGGATCACGCTGGAGCAGCTCCTCCAGTTGGCCGCGCCCTCGGGTCCCGTCACGGGCGACCCCTTCTACCAGCGGGTGGTGGGCGTCCCGCGGCCGATGCCCGCCAGCGTCGCGGACGCCGCCGCGTCCGGGCTCGTCCCGCCGGAGCACACCAGGACGGGGCCCGGTGCGGGGCGCGGACGGTCGAGCGCCGCCGTCATCGCCGCGGGCGCCGCGGTGGCCGCCGTCGTCCTCGGGGGAGCGCTCGTCGCGCGGTTCGCCCTCGACGGCGACGACCCGGGCGCTACCAAGGGCGGCACCGGCTCGGCCGACGGGGGCGGTGCGCAGGGCGGTCAGGGCGCGGGCGGCGGCGCGTCCACGGCGCCGCCCCGGACCCCCGGCCCGGGAGGCCGCCCGCCGGACGTGATCCTCGTGAAGCAGCCGACCACGGACTACCAGACCACGCGGTTCTCCGTGAAGGACTTCACCTGCCTGCCGGCGGTCCGGCCCGAGGACCAGGCCCTCGCCAACGACCTGCAGAGGTCCGCGCCGCGCCGGCCGGTCACCGGGAAGACCGTGGATCTCAGCATGCGCTTCAAGTACGCGAAACCGTCCGGCTACTACGTGGCCGCGGAGATACGCCCGCCGGCGGAACAGCAGGGCAACGGCGTGACCGGCGTGGTCAAGAGCAAGCCGCACCTGGTGCCGAGGAACAATGAGGACGTGAACCTCCGCTACCCGGCCGACTTCCAGTGGGAGGGCTCCGGCAACGGCACGTACCCGCTGGTGAAGGGCGTCTGGACCGTCATCTGGATGCATGTGCACCCCAACGGCGACGCGTACTTCATGGCGTGCGACGGGTTCACCGTCGCGTGATCACCGGACGGCGATGAGGGCGGAACCGTGGCCGAAGAGGCCCTGGTTCACGGCGATCCCGGCCCGCGCGTTCTCGACCTGGCGGCCCTCGGCCTGACCGCGCAGCTGCCAGGTCAGCTCGCACACCTGCGCGATCGCCTGCGCCGGGATGGCCTCGCCGAAGGACGCGAGCCCGCCGCTCGGGTTCACCGGGACGCGCCCGCCGAGCGCCGTCGCGCCCGACCGGAGCAGCTCCTCGGCGCCGCCCGGCTCGCAGAGCCCGATGTCCTCGCACCAGTCCAGCTCAAGGGCCGTGGACAGGTCGTAGACCTCGGCGAACGACAGGTCCTCGGGGCCGATGCCCGCCTCCTCGTAGGCGGCGTCCGCGATCGCGGACCGGAACGGGCGCTCGGGCTCGGGCACCGCCATCGCCGAGTCCGTGGCGAAGTCGGGCAGGTCCAGGACGGTCTTCGGGAACGTCGGCGTCACCGTCGACACCGCCGGGATCCGGACGGGATCGGCGATCCCGTGCCGCCGCGCGAACTCCATCGACGTCAGGACGAGCGCCGCGCCGCCGTCGCTGGTCGCGCAGATGTCGAGCAGCCGCAGCGGGTCGGCGACCACGGCGGACTCGCGGACGTCCTCCGCCGTCACCTCCTTGCGGTACCGGGCGTTCGGGTTCGCCAGGCCGTGCCGGGCGTTCTTCACCTTCACGGCGGCGAAGTCGTCCAGCGTCGCGCCGTACATGGCCATCCGGCGGCGCGCGTACAGGGCGAAGTAGATCGGGTTGGTCGCGCCCAGAAGGCGGAACCGCAGCCAGTCGGGGTCGTCCGGGCGGTCGCCGCCGACGGGCTTGAAGAAGCCCTTCGGGGCCGCGTCGGCGCCGACGACCAGCGCGACGTCGCACAGGCCCGCGAGGATCTGCGCACGCGCCGAGCTGATGGCCTGCGCCCCCGAGGCGCACGCCGCGTAGCAGCTGGACACCCGCGCGCCCGACCAGCCGAGCGCCTGCGCGAACGTCGCGCCGGCGATGAACCCGGGGTACCCGTTCCGGATGGTGTCCGCGCCCGCCACGTACTGGACGTCCGACCACGCGAGCCCCGCGTCGGCCAGCGCGCCCCGCGCCGCCGCCAGCCCGTACTCGACGAAGTTGCGTCCCCACTTCCCCCACGGATGCATCCCGGCACCGAGAACGGCTATGTCCCTATTCACTGGCTCGCTCCGCTCGCTGTGCGGGGCCGCCTTTTCGCGGCGGCTTCCCTCGTCACGTGCTCGCTCCTTGGTCGCTGCGCGCGCTCCTCGGTCCAGCCGCCGCGCGGCCCCGCACTGCTCATCTGACGGGCCTCCACATCCAGACGGTGTACTGGGCTTCGTCGTCCTCGTAGAGGGTGCCTTCGGTCAGTTCCATCTCCATGCCGACGGTGAGGTCGTCGACGGTGTGGCCGGGGGCGACCTGGCCGAGGACGACCATGCGCTCGGCTTCGAGCTCGACGGCCGCGACGGTGTACGGGACGAACGGGTCGGGGGAGACGTACGGGGGCGGCGGTTTGTAGCGGGAGTCGGCGTACGACCAGACGCGCCCGCGTCCGGACAGCGTGTACGGCTCCAGCTCGGAGCCGTCCTTCGGGCCGGTGCAGCCGGGGTTGCGGCAGGCGAGCTCGTTGCGCGGGAAGTACGGCGTTCCGCAGGACGAGCAGCGGGTGCCCAGGAGCCGGACGCCGCCGTCCCCGGTGGTGAACCAGCCCTCGATCGCCGGACGACGCTCCTTGGTCGTGGTCACGCGGCCCCTCCCTGATCTCCCGCCGTCTCCAACCGGGCGCAGCGTAACAACCAAGCGACCGTTCGGAGCGGGACGCGTCCGGTGAGCGGGACGGGCGGCTCCCCGGCCCCCGAGCTAACTGACTCGTCAGTCACTTCGATACAGTGACCGAGTCGGATTCTGCCAAGCCGCCCACAGGGTGCGAACAGTAGGGAGCGCGCGGATGCGGACTGGACTGCAGGGAAGGACGGCCCTGGTCACCGGGGCCTCCAGGGGGATCGGGAAGGCGATCGCGACCGCGTTCGCCGCCGAGGGCGCCAACGTCGTCCTCTCCTCCCGCAAGCAGGAGGCGCTGGACGAGGTCGCCAAGGAGATCGGCACTGCGTACCCGAACGTGCGCGTCCTCGCCAAGGCCGCGCACGTGGGCCATGCCGACGAGGCCGCCGCCTGCGTGGACGCGGCCGTCGCCGAGTTCGGCGGCCTCGACGTCCTGGTCAACAACGCGGGCACCAACCCCTACTTCGGCCCGATGGCCGACATCGAGCCCGCCGCCGCCGCGAAGACCGTCGAGGTCAACCAGTTCGCGATCGTCCAGTGGACGCAGCTCGCGCTGCGGGCGTCGCTCGCCGAGCGGGGCGGTGCGATCATCAACATCGCCTCCGTCGGCGGCATGATCACCGAGCACGGCATCGGCTACTACAACGCCACCAAGGCCGCCGTGATCCACCTGAGCCGGCAGTTCGCGATGGAGCTGGCGCCGAAGGTCCGCGTGAACTGCATCGCGCCCGGCCTGGTCAAGACGCACCTCGCCCGCGCCCTGTGGGAACCGAACGAGGCGGAGATCAGCAAGCACATGCCGCTCGGCCGGCTCGGCGAGCCCGAGGACATCGCGAACGCGGCGGTCTTCCTCGCGGGCGACGCCTCGTCCTGGATGACCGGGCAGACGCTCGTCGTGGACGGCGGCGCCACCATCCGCCCCTCGGTCGCCTAGGGGGAGCGCATGTCACGCTGGGGACTCACCATTCCGCTGACCGGGCTCCCGCTGGCCGAGCACCGGGACGTCGTGTCCGAGCTGTCCGCGCTCGGCTACACCGACGCCTGGTCCGCGGAGACGAACGGCACCGACGCGTTCACCCCGCTGGCGCTCGCCTCGCAGTGGGGCCCCGAGCTGCGGCTCGGCCCCGCGATCGTGCCGGTCTACACCCGCGGCCCGGCGCTCCTGGCGCAGCAGGCCGCGACCCTCGCCGACCTCGCGCCCGGACGGTTCGTGCTCGGCATCGGCACCTCGTCCGACACGATCGTGCAGCGCTGGAACGGCATCCCGTTCGAGGAGCCCTACAAGCGCACCCGTGACACGCTGCGCTTCCTCCGCAAGGCGCTCGCGGGGGAGAAGGTGAAGGAGGAGTACGACACCTTCGCCGTCAAGGGCTTCAAGCTGGACAACGCGCCCGCGGCCCCGACGCAGATCGTCCTCGCGGCGCTGCGTCCCGGCATGCTCCGGCTGGCCGCCCGGGAGGCCGACGGCGCGATCACGAACTGGCTGGCGCCGAAGGACGTCCGGACGGTCCGCGGCGAGCTGGGCGACGAGCCGGAGCTGATCGCGCGGCTGTTCGTCTGCCCGACCGACGACGTCGCGGAGGCCCGCGCGATCGGCCGCTGGATGATCGCCGCGTACATGACGGTCCCCGTCTACAAGGCGTTCCACGAGTGGCTCGGGCGCGGCGAGGCGCTCCGCCCGATGAACGAGGCGTGGGCGGCCGGCGACCGCAAGAAGGCGCTGGAGGTCATCCCGGACGAGGTCGTCGACGACCTGGTCGTGCACGGCTCGCCGGAGCGGTGCCGCGCCCGCGTCCGCGAGTACGTGGACGGCGGTCTCACCACCCCCGTGCTGGCCATCGTCCCCGGCGGGGGCCTGTCCCCGGTCGAGGCGGTGCGGGCGCTGGCGCCGGGTGCGGACTGAGACCGTTCGGTCACGTCTCGATGTTTACGGCCGTGGGGATCGGGGAGGGAGGGCGGATCAATCCCGAGAAGACAGAGACGTGAGGAGCTGATCGTGCTCACGCTGACCAGCGGTGCCGTCCAGGTCATTCGTACAGTGACCGCGAACCCGGAGCTTCCGCCCGAGACCGGCATCCGCATCGAGTCCGGGCTCGACGGCTCGGACGCCCTGCGGCTCTCGGTGGCCCCCGCCCCCGAGGCCGGAGACCAGGTCGTGGAGGAGGAGGGCGCCAAGGTGTACCTGGAGCCCACCGTCGCCGAACTCCTCGACGACAAGACCCTCGACGCCCAGGTCGACCCGCAGGGCGACGTGGCGTTCACCATCGCGGAGGGGTCCGGGGGGACTCCGACCTGACGCGAGGGAGCGGACGGGACGCGGGGCGCGCCGGACGGCGGCCCCGGTCCCGTGCGTCAGCGCACGGTCACTTTCAGCGCACGGTCTCTTTCAGCGCATGGCCTTCACGACGGCGATCACGGCGAACACGAACGCCACGGTGGTGAGGATCATGAAGGCGCCGACCACCGCGCAGGCCAGGCCGCGCGGCTGGTCGCGCCACGTGCCGTAGCGGTCGCGCACCTGCTGGTCCAGATCCCGGAGCGGAGCGCCAGCGGAGTGGAGGGAGCTGGACCGGCGGCCTGTGCCGGGGGGCCTGGGGGGTCGTCCCCCCAGAGAGGACTGGTCCAGATCGCGGAGGGGAGCGCCGGAGGAGCGGTGGGCACCGGACCGCCGGCCTGTTCCGGGGGGTCTGGGGGGCGGTCCACCCGGCGAGGACTCGTCCGGTTCTTCCCGGGACGGCCGTCCCGCGTCCGGGGGGTCGGGCGAAGGCGGGGTCGTCACGGTCGCCAGTCTGGCAGACGACTCACTCCGGGAACGACGGATGGGGGCCGAGCGCCCAGTACTCGTAGAGCCCGTGCCCGGTGACCGCCTCGGTGGGCTGCGCGCCGTCCAGGTACTCGTACCGGCCGACCGCGTCGACCATGCCCCACATGCGGGCGGCGTCGTCCGGCTTGCGGACGTCGTAGCCGACGCCCTCCACCTTCAGGTCCGGTCCCTGGTACATGCCGTGCTTCCAGCCGGGTTCCAGCCCGTACCCGGTGCCGACCATCATGTGGACGGGCAGGATCGGCGTCGCCCTTATCTCGAACGGTGTCCCGCCCGGGGGTGCGAAGCGCAGCGTCGCGGTGACCACGTCGCGGGTGCCCTCCGCGTATTCGGGACGGTATTCGGGGCGTCCCAGATACTCGGCCTCACGGTCGGGCCAGACGCGCGTCGCCTCTTCCAAGACGCGGCGGCCCTTCTCGTCCTCCTGGACGATGCAGAGGATCGAGTGGTCCTCGAACTGCATGGGCGCGTACAGCCAGTAGAACGTGCCCGCGTTCTTCACCTGGATTCCGGGCGGCTCCGGCTCGCCGACGGGACGGATGCCCCAGGAGCGGTCCCGCGAGCCCCACCAGCGGTCGGGAGTGACCTCGATGGTCTCGCCGTTGACCGTGATGGTGCCCGTCCAGCGTCCGGTCTGCGCGAGGCGCCGGGAGTCGAACGTCACGCGTTCCTGCCAGCGGAGGTAGTGCGGGGGTTCCAGCGTGGCGGGGATCGCCCCTTCCCAGGTGAGGTCGAACCAGAGGCCGTGCTCGGTCTCGTCCAGGACGACCCTGAGCTTCTTCAGGCCCTCGATGACCTCCACCCGGAACGGGCCGACCCGGGTGTCCATGCGGTCGTCGCCCAGCTCGCGGGACGCGCGGACGACCTTGTGCACCGGCCCGTGCCGGACGACCGCGAACGCGTCCATGACGCCGAGGTTCGGGTACTGCCCCATCCCGATGATCAGCATCAGCTCGTCGGAGCAGGGATGGACGTTGAAGTAGTACCGGTCGTAGAAGTTGCGGTCCGACGTGGTGACGTGCCGCATCACCTCGGGCGCCTGGTGGATCGGGTAGTCGTCGAGCGGCGAGAGCGTCACCGGTGCCCCTCCAGGATGCGGGCGAGCAGCTGCGTGCAGTTGTTGTTGTAGGGAAAGTCGGCGGAGGTGTCGATCCAGCCGAAGTCGATCATCGCCTGCCCGATCCGGGCCATGATCACCGAGAACTTGAAGCCGGATAGGATCTCGTAGTACGCCATGTGCCGCATCGGGCGTCCGAGCAGCTCCTCGTAGCGGGCGACGGTCGCGGCGTAGGACGGGAAGCCGTCCAGCCGGGCCGCGCCGACCCCTTCGGAATGGTGCCGGTCCAGGAACATGAACCAGGCGAGGTCCTCCTCGGGGGCGCCGAGCGCGGCGGTCTCCCAGTCCAGGACGGCCGCCGGCACGCCCGCCTGGAAGATCACGTTGCCGATCCGGGCGTCGCCCCACAGCACGGCGGGCTCGTCCGGCTCGTCGGGACGGTTCGCCCTCAGCCACGCCAGGGCCTTGAGCGCCGTCTCCTGCGGCCCCTTGTACGCCCAGGGCAGGTAGTCCTCGTAGTAGTTCAGCCGCTGGTCGAGGCCGGGCGCGCCCCACCGCGGCTGGTCGAGGAACCCGAGGCCGAGCTCCCGCACGTCCAGCCGGTGCAGGTCCGCGAGGATCTCCAGCGTCGACCACCACATCGCGGTCCGCTCCTCCGGCGGGACCTCGGTCACCCAGCCGCCCGAGTGGTACGGCGGCATGTCGGTCGGGACGCGGCCGTCGACGCGTCCCATGACGAAGAACGCGGCGCCGAGGACGTCCGGGGACGGCTCGTACCAGTGGATCGAGGGGACCGGGATGCCGGTGCGCTCGTCCAGAACGCGCATCAGCCGGTACTGCTCCTCGAACCGCGGTTCGGGGAAGACCTGGTAGCTGGAGGGGGCGACGCGGGCGACGAACGGCTCCCTGCGCACGGCGCCGCCGGCATCGGTCCACTCGGCGTCGAAGATGAGGGTCTCGTTGGAGAAGCCGCTGGTCTGGGGTGTCTCGATGTGCGGGATCCGGACCCCGGGAAGGTGCCGGTCCAGCCAGCCGGTGAGGCGCCGCCGGGTGACCTCGGGATCGCGCTGGTCGGGAACGGGCATCGGACCGCCTCCTCGCCGGGCCCCCGGCCCGATCGCGCCCCCGAACTAGAACGTGTTCTATCAACGCTCGCGGGGGCGGTCAATGGGGGGCGCCGCCCGGCGTGAAAAAATCGGCGCATGCGCCTCACCAAGCTCGGACACGCCTGTGTGCAGATCACCGAGGACGACCGGTCGATCGTCATCGACCCCGGCTCCTTCAGCGAGGCGGCTCCCGCCCTCGCCGCCGCGGACGCCGTCCTGGTCACCCACGAGCACTTCGACCACTTCGACGCCGACGCGCTGCGCGCCGAGATGGCGCGGCGCCCCGGCCTGGAGGTGTGGACGTCCCGCGTCGTCGCCGAGAACCTCGCCGACCTCGGCGGGCGCGTCCACCGGGTCGGCCACGGGGACGCCGTCACGGTCGCCGGCTTCGACGTCCACGTGTACGGCGAGGACCACGAGCTCCTGCACCCCGACCTGCCGCCCATCCCGAACGTCGGCTTCCTGGTCGGCGGCGAGGTCTTCCATCCCGGGGACGCGCTGACCGTCCCGTCCGAGCCCGTCCGCACGCTGTGCCTGCCGGGCAACGCGCCCTGGATGCGGGCGCTCGACCTCTACACCTACGCCCGCGAGGTCCGCCCGGAACGCGCCTTCGCCATCCACGACGGCCTGCTCAACGACATCGGCCTCATGGTCATGGAACGGGTGCTCACCGGCGCGGGGGAGGAACTCGGCAAGGAGTTCCGCCGCCTCACCCCCGGCACCTCGGTCGACCTGGCCGCCGCGTGAGCCGAGCCCCCCGCACCCCCGGACCCGTCCAGGCCGTCTTCTTCGACATCGGCGAGACGCTCGTCAACGAGGGCGAGATCTACGGCCGCTGGGCCGACTGGCTCGGTGTCCCCCGGCACACCTTCCTCGCCAAGCTCGGCGCGCTGCTGGCGACCGGCGGCACCCACATGGACCTCTTCGAGTACTTCCGCCCCGGGTTCGACCTCGACGAGGAGCAGCGGCGCCGCGCCGAGTCGGGCGTCCCGAACGGGTTCGGGCCGGACGACCTGTACCCGGACGCGCGGGCCTGCCTGGCGGGCCTGCGCGACCAGGGCCTGTACGTCGGGATCGCGGGCAACCAGCCGGTCGAGGCGGCCGGGCAGATGGCCGCGCTCGGGCTGGAGGCCGACGTGGTCGGCATCTCCGACGTGTGGGGCGTCTCCAAGCCGTCCCAGGAGTTCTTCGAGCGCTGCGCCCAGCTCGCGGACGTGCTGCCCGACCGCGTCCTGTACGTCGGAGACCGCATCGACAACGACGTCCGCCCGGCGCTGGCGTTCGGTATGCGGGCGGCGTTCCTGCGGCGCGGCCCCTGGGGGCACATCCAGAAGGACGACGGCGCGCTCCGCGAATGCCTGTTCGTCCTGGACGACCTGGCCGGTCTACCGAAGCTCGTCGCCCAGCACAACGCCCCCTAGGGGACGTCCCCTAATCCGTGAGTAGGGCACCGGAACAATCCGGACGGTTGATGTGGTGCCCGGTTCCCGGTTCGTAGCGTGGAGAACGTGGCCGTGAGAAACGCGGCGACGTTCAACGCTCGACGAATCGGGGAGAGAAGAACTCATGAACAGCCTCTACCGTCCGCGCAACGACCGGGTCATCGCGGGTGTCTGCGCCGGGCTCGCACGCCGGTTCGGCATGACCTCGTGGACCGTCCGGCTGTTGTTCCTGCTGTCGTGCCTGCTCCCGGGCCCGCAGTTCGTCGTCTACCTGGTCCTCTGGGTGATGATGCCGAACGAGGACCGCCACATGGCCCGCGCCCACTAGCCCAAGATCAACGATTGCGCTTGGCCGGGCTCGCCCGGGGGGTGTTAGATCGGGGCACCACCATTCCCGTGGGAAGGGGAGGAGCCGCGGTGCCTGACGAGGCCCCGGGTCCCGGCCGGCCCGGCCGGGCCGTGGACGAAGCCGGCGCGCGCGAGGCCGAGCACGCGGCGCGCCTGCTCGGGTACCTGCGCGACCTGGCGCGGGCCCGGCGGCGCCCGTCCCGCGATCTCGCCGACCACGACCACGTCCACTGGCTGGCCGACCTGCCCGGCGACGTCTACGTGGAACGGGACGCCGGACCGGGCGAGGTCCTGTTCAGCGTCCCGGTCATCCCGCTGACCCCGCCCGTCGTGCTGGACGAGTTCGACGGCTGGCTCGCCCTGCGCACCTGGTACCGCGTCCTCCGCGACCTGGCCGGCGAGGAGGTGGTGCTCGCGACCGGGCTGCTGTCGTGGCGCCCCGCCGTCCACGACCACCTGCTGAGCACGCCCGTCCGGATCGTCCTGGACGAGCGGACCGAGCGCGTCGACGTCGTCCTCGACGGCCGCACCGCCCTCCGCGACCGGGAACTGCTGTCCGGCCACCCCGGGTTCAGGCCCGCCGCCTGGGTGGCGGAGGCCGTGCAGGCCGGGCAGGGCTTCGGGCTGAACGCCTCGACCGGCGACGTCCTGCGCAAGTGGTGCCAGGTCTCGCTCACCACCCCCGCCGACTACCGCGAGGACTGGGCGCCCGGCACCGACACCGCCTCGCCCGTCCCGCGGCTCCGGCTCGCGCCCGCGCTCGTCGTCCGCCCGCCGGCCCGCGAGGCCGTCGCCGACCACCACGCCCGGCTGCTCAGCCTGCTGCCGCGCGGCGTCCCCGACGGGCTCGCCCGGTTCGTGTCACCGGCCAGGAAACCGCAGATCATGCACGTCCCCGAGCGTGCGCCGGAGACCGTCCCCGACCTGCTCGCGGGGCTGCTCGCCCGCGGCCACCGGGTGCTCGTCGCCACCTCCGGCCCCACCGCGTCCGCCGACCTGCGCGCCGCGCTCCCGCCCGGCCTCGCCGCCCTCACCGCCACCGACCCGGCGATGGCGGCGCGGACGGCGGAGGCGATCCGGGGCCGCGGCGCGTCCCCCGACCTGGCGCTGGCCGCCGGGCGCGAGGAGGCCGCCGCCCGCCGCGTCGCCGAGATCACCGAGCGGCTCCGCGGCGGCGAGTCGGACGAGCCCGCGCCGGACCCCGGCGACCAGGACCCCGAGCTGTCCTGGATGCCCGTCCGGCCGGACCTGCCCGCCGCCCCGCCGATCTCCCGCTCCGAGGCCGCCGACCTCGTCGTCCTCCTCGCGGAGGAGACCGCCGCGCGCAAGGCCCGCACGACCCAGCGGGACGTCGACCCGGGCGCGCTGCCGAGCGCCGCCTACGTGCAGACCCTGGTCGACGCCGAGGTGGCCGCCGTCGAACGCGCCGAACGGTCCAAGACGGACCTGTCGCAGCGCCTCCGCGACTCCGACCGCACGTTCCTCGCCCGCCTCGACGGGGACGCGTCCGTCGTCGCCGCCGCGTTCCGCGACCTCGGCCTCGAAGGCCACCCCGGCGGCTGGAACAGCGCCGACCTCGCCGCCCGCGCGTTCGGCGACGCCCTCGGCGACCGGCGCCCCCTCATCTGGGCCCGGGTCTCGGAGATGACCTCCCGCGCCCAGTGGGCCGAGCGCGCCCTGGCCGAGCTGGGCGGCCACACCGTCGAGCTGCCCGAGGACGCCGACCTCCGGGGGCTCGCCGCGTCCGCCCAGGACCTGCGCACCCACCTGGCCGGCGGCGGCACCCTCAAGCGTGGGCCGCTCCGCCCGGCCGTCCAGCGCCAGGCGGAACCGCTCCTCACCACGGTCACGGTGGACGGCGTCGCACCGACCACCTCCGAACTCCTGGACCTCGTCCACACCGACCTCATGGTGCGGATCACCTGCCGGGAGCTGCAGTACGTGTGGGAGGCCGCCGGCATCTCCTTCCCGGCCGACCTCCCGCCCGCCGAACGCGTCGCCCGCTTCGTCCGCGCCCACGCCCGCCTCGCCCGCGTCCGCGACGCGATGCAGGCCGTGGACTCCACCCGGCACCTTCTCGAACGCTCCGGCTTCGGCATCCGGCTCACCCATCCGGTCCAGTGGCACGAGTACGCCTCCGCCCTCCGCAACGCCCTCGAAGGCCTCGGCGTCAGCCGCGCCGCCGCCGACCTGGAGGCCCTGCGCGACTCGATCGGCCCCCTCGACGACGACGATCCCCCCGAGCTGCGCGACGCCCTCGCCGCCATCGACGCCCGCGACGCCGCCGCCTACGGCCGCGCCCTCGGCGCCCTCGCCGAGGCCCGCCACGAACGCTCCCGCCAGATCCGCTGCGACGAGCTGATCGCCCGCGTCCGCTCCGTCCACCCCGACCTCGCCAACCTCATGATCGCCACCGACGGCGACGAGGTCTGGCACGCCCGCACCCGCCGCTGGGACGACGCCTGGGCCTGGGCCCGCCGCCGCGCCGCGCCCGCCGTCCCCGCCACGGACCGCCTCCGCGCGGCGCTGGCCTCCGCCGAGGAGGAGCTCCGCACCGCCCGCGCCGACCTCACGGCCGCCCGCGCCTGGGCGGCCGCCGCCGCCCGCGCCCCGTCGGCCCCCGACGCCGTCCCGGCCTGGATCCTCCCCCTGTGGCGCGTCCCGGACGTCCTCCCGCCCGCCCCCGACGCGTTCGACGTCGTCATCGTGGACGGCGAGCACGAGGCCGGCGCCGAGGCCCTGCACGTCCTCTGGCACGCCCCCCGGACCATCCTCGTCGGCCCACCCGGCCCCGACCTGCCACCCCCGGAGGGCCCGCCGCCCGCCACCCGCCTCCCAGGCCACCTCCACACCGCGATAACCCCCACGACCACCCTCTTCACCGCCCTCACCACCCCGCCCGCCCCCGAGGACGCGCCCCGCCCGGACATCACCCGGCAAGACCTGCGAGCACAACCCCCCGGCCTGTACGACCGCCCGGACATAACCCAGCGGGACCTGCCGATAACACCCCCCGCGAGACCCGAGCGCCCCCGGAACGCCCCGCAACCACCCCCGCCCGCCCGCGACGTACCGGTGACGACGCAGCCAGGACGAGGCCCGGTCGTCCCCGAGCCGGGCACGCCCCCGCGCCCGCCAGAGCGTCCGGAGGTGCCGGTAGCAGGCCGAGGCACGGCCGAGCCCCCGCCCCAACGAAACGAACCCCGTGGCGCCCCGCATAAGGACGCGGGACCGCCCGCGCCTCGCCGGGTCAGGCCGCCCGGACCTGGTCAGGGCTACCCGCAGGAACGTCCTGCCGCGTCCGCGCCTGCTACGAGCCCACGGGATGCCGAGGGTGCGCCCACGCCCCGGCGGGGTGGACCACCTGGAGCTGGTGAGGACGCAGGGATGCCCGGTCCAGCCGCCCCACACGAGCGCCCTGCCGCGTCTAGGCCCGGCGTGGGTCCGCCGCCGGAACGTCCGCCCGCGTCTCGCCAGGGTCGGCCGCCAGGAACCAGCGACCCGCGCGAGGGCCCGTGGACGCCCGGTCAGGGCGTCCCGCAGGAGCGTCCTGCCCCCTCCGCGTCCGGCACAGGCCCGCAGACTGAACGTCCGCCGACACCCCAACGGGGCGGGCCACCTGGAGTTGGCGGCCCGCATGAGGGCGCGGAGGAGCCTGGCCCGGGCGCTTCGCGAGAACGTCCAGCCCCCTCTGCGTCTGGGGCGGCTTCGCCGCCGGAGCGTCCGCCTGTCTCTCGCGAGGGTGGGCCGCCTCCTGGTACGGGTCCGCGGGTTGTTGAGGGTGCGCCCACGCCCCGGCGAGGTGGGCCGCCTGGAACTGGTGCCCCGCGTGAGGACGCAGAGACGTCCGGTCCAGGCCTGCCGGAGGAGCGCCCCGCGCCGTCCACGTCGGCCGCGAGTCCGCGAGCGGAACGTCCACCCGCGTCTCGCCAGGGTCGGCCGCCAGGAACCAGCGACCCGCGCGAGGGCCCGTGGACGCCCGGTCAGGGCGTCCCGCAGGAGCGTCCTGCCCCCTCCGCGTCCGGCACAGGCCCGCAGACTGAACGTCCGCCGACACCCCAACGGGGCGGGCCATCTGGAGTTGGCGGCTCGCGTGAGGGTGCGGAGGCGTCTGGTCATGGTGTCCCGCAGGAGCGTTCTGCCTCGTCTACGTCTGGGGTGGGTTCGCCTCCGGAGCGTCCGCCTGTGTCTCGGCGGGGTGGGCCATCTGGAGTTGGCGGCTCGCGTGAGGGGTCGGAGGAGCCTGGTCCTGGTGCTTCGCGGGAGCGTTCTGGCGCGTCCGGGGCGGGGCCGCGGGTAGAGCGTCCGCCTCTGGCTCGGCGGGGTGGGCCGCCGCCTGCCGGTGGCTCGCGTGAGGGGGCGGGGGCGCGGCCGCCGGAGCGCTCGGATGTGCCGGTGGCGGGGCCTGCGGCCGTGCCGGGTCGTAAGGCCCGGGGGCCAGGGCGGTCGGATGTGCCGGTGGCGGGGCGGCAGGCTGGTGCTCCGCCTGACGGGCAGCCGCCCTCGGGCGAGGAGTCGGGTGCGCCTGGGCGAGGTTCGCGTGCGCCGGGGCAGGCGTTGCCTCCTCGGCGGCTGGATGCGATGCGGCGGGAGTCGCGGGGGGCGGGGTCCCCTCGGTCCGGTGGGGGTTCGCTGCCGCCTCGGCGGCTGGACGCGGGGCGGCTGGAGCCGCGCGTGCCGGAGTCGGGTCCGCAAGGGGGCAAGGGGCCGGCCGTGCCCGAGGAGGAGGCCCGGCCGCCCGCATCGCGGCCGGAGATTCCCGCGCTCTGGGGCAGGCCGGGGCCGCGGCCGGAGCCGCCGGCGGCACCGCCGCCGCAGGCGCCGCCGCCGCAGCCCGAGGCGAGCGGGCCGTCCGTTGGGCACGCGATGATCCGGCGGGGGCAGTCGATCGCCGGGTACAAGCGCCCCGAGCTCGTCGAGATCGTCGGGCACATCGCCGAGCGCGAACCGGAGCTCACCGACGAGCAGATCGTGGAGCTGGTCACCCGCCTCATGGCGTGCCCGGAGGACGAGGCGCTCCTCGTCGGCGCCCGGCTGCGGTACGCGGTGGAGGCCTACCGGGAGAGCGCCGGCTAGCGAGTAGCGGTGGCGGCTGGGTTGGTTCTGTGCGGGGAGGTTGTGGAATGGAGTGTTCCGTTCTGTTAGGGTGGGGGTGTTGGTTCGTTCCTTTTGGGGTGGGGTCATGACGCGGACGTTGGATCGCCGGACGCTTAACCGGGCGGCCCTGGAACGGCAGTTCCTCCTGAAGCGCTCCGGCGTCTCCGTTCTGGAGGCGGTCGAGCGGCTCGTCGCCATCCAGGCGCAGGAGAGGAACATGCCCTACTTCGGGCTCTGGACGCGCCTGGACGGGTTCCGCCAGGACGATCTCACCGACCTCCTGCGCGACCGGTCCGTCGTGCGCAGTTCGATCATCCGGGGCACGCAGCACATGGCGTCGGCCGCCGACTACCTGTGGCTGCGTCCCCTCGTCCAGGAGAGCCTTTTGCGCGGGCGGCAGGCCGCCTTCGGGGGCGCGACCCGCGGCTGGGACCTGGACGAGCTCGCCGCCGAGGCCCGCAGGCTTCTGGAGGGCCGGATCCTCACCCGGCCCGAGCTCGCCCGCGCGCTCGCCGAGCGCTGGCCGGAAAGGGATCTGCAATCCCTCGGCTGGACGGCCCAGGCGCTGGTCCACGCCGTCCATCCACCGCCCAGCGGGACGTGGAACACCGGCGGCGCGACCCCGTTCGCCCTGGCGGAGGAGTGGATCGGCCGGCCGCTCGCCGAGGCGCGCCCGGCTCGGTTGATCAGGCGCTACCTGGCCGCGTTCGGCCCGGCTTCCGTGAAGGACTTCCAGATCTGGTCCGGCATGCGCCGCATGGAGGAGGCCTTCGAGGAACTTCGGCCGTCCCTCCAGACTTACCGGGACGAGGCGGGCGTGGAGCTCTTCGATCTCCCCGACATGGCGCTTCCGGATGCTGGTCTGCCGGTCCCTGTCCGGTTCCTCCCGGCCTTCGACAACCTGATCCTCGCCTACGCCGACCGGACCCGGATGATGACGGACGAGCAGCGCAAGGCCGTGTGCGTGGGCTCGCAGACCCACGCCACCCTGCTGGTGGACGGGCGCGTCCACGGCATCTGGACGCTCAAGCACGACCGGAAGGCCGGATGCGCCGCGCTCGACATCCGGCTCTTCGCCCCTCTGCCGGACGAGGACCCGGTCCGCGATGAGGCCGCCGAACTGCTGCGCTTCGCCGCGCCCGGCGACGAGCACGATCTCCGGATCGGGCTCAGCTGATCGGCATGGTGATCGCGAGGGGCCAGGCGAGCAGCGGCCCGCCGGCCGCCGCGGCCATCCAGGCGGGTGCCGCGAGCCTGCGGAGCGCCGCCGCCTGGACGCCCTGCCAGGCGAGCAGGCCGGCGATCAGCGGCGCCAGCAGCAGCACGTAGGACGAGACCACGCCCACGGCCACGGCGGCGCAGAGGCCCGCCAGGGCGCCCGCCCCCGTCCAGGCGTGGATCCCGATCGCGGTGCGCCCGTCCTGGCCGGTGCACAGGGCCTCGACGCCGAGGCAGTACAGCGCGACGCACACGGTGACCAGGACGAGCACCCATGCGCGCGGGCCGACCGGTATCGCGTGCGCCCAGCCGAGGTGAGCCGGCACGGCGACCGACACCGCGGTCAGCGCGCTGAGGGCGGCGGCCGCCGCGACCGTCCGGGGCGCGGGTCGTCCGGCCGGGATCCCTCGCGCGGACGCCAGGGTGACCAGGCCGATCGCGCCGAAGAACGCGGCGAGCGGGCCGGTCACCGCCACCGGCAGCGTGAGCAGCGACATCGCCGGCACCGCCGCGATGACCGCCACGGCGGAGCCCACCAGGGCGCGGGTCAGGGAGACGCGGCGGGCGGCGCGGTCCCCCGTTCCGAGAAGCGCCGACGCGATCGCGCCGAAGCTCAGTACGGCCGCGACGTAGAGCAGCATCGCCGACCCGGCTCGCTGGACGGCGCGGGTCTCCGTGCCCGGAACCGGGCGGCGGGCGAAGGCCGCGTCGAACCAGGCGGCCGTCTCCCGGTGGGTCCGCGGGCTGAACAGCACACCGGCGTGCTCGACGCCGCCGGCGATGACGGCCCGGCGCGCGGTCCCGGACCGGGGGTCGCCGTAGGTGACTCCGGCGCGTCCGCGCGGGTAGGCGGCCCGCAGCGCGCTGACGGCGCCCTCCCGGTAGGCGGCGAACTCCAGGCCGCCGGCGATCAGCAGGAGGTTCCGGGGAGCGGACGCGGACACGTCCATCTGTCCCTGCGAGATCGCGACCGTCGCTCCGACGGACGGGCGCGCGGTGGCGTACCGGATGACCGCGGCGGCCCCCATCGAGTGCCCGACGAGACCGAGGCGCGCGGTGTCGACCCACGGCATCGACCGCAGCCGCCGGACGGCGATGTCCAGGTCGCGGTCGAGCCGCGCGTTGGCGGCCGGTCCCTCCCCGCCCCCGGGCAGCGGCCGTGTGGCGGCTCCGTGACCGGCGAGGTCGACCAGCGCGACCGCATATCCGCGCCGTGCCAGCGTGTCGGCGAATCCTCGCATCAGCCGGCGGCCGGCGCCCATACCGTGGGCGACGACCACCCCGGGCAGCCGTCCCTCGGGATGGGCGGGACGGACCGCCTCCACCGGCACGCCGTCGATCACGGCGGTGCGCCGCTCGATGCCCCTGTCCGCCGTCGCGAGTCCCAGAATCCCGGCGACCGCGCACACCACCGCCACCGTGACCGCCGCTATCCGCCGTTTTCGCACCGGCTCACCCTGCCAGGAATGAGAAGGCCGCGAAATCCGGATGCGTTTCGTCGGTGGTCACCGGCAGAATCCCGCGCATGGTGACCGAGGAGCTGGTTCAGGTTTGGCGGGACGTCATTCAAGGCGACGAGAAGTCGTGGGTGCTGTTCGAGAACGGCACCTGCGTCATTTTGATGGAGCCCGAGGACGACCTGGCCGCGCAGGCCGTGGAACTGCTGCGCGAGTACGGGCCCGTGGCGGCGGGTTCATCCGCCGGCGACTTCGGGACGATCGACCTCGACGCGGCGCCCGGATGGGCCGTCTACGGGCACCACAACGACATCCTCACCTATGTCGCTCCGGAAGAGACCGCCGACGGCGCGAATGATCTGGCCGTGGGCCTTCTCGGCCGGTCCAAGCGCGATCAGGACGGGCGCGAGCTCGCCGTCGTCCATGTGGAGGACAAGCGGCCTCGATGAAACCGCGGCTTTTGGCGGTGGATGTCGGTACAAATGTCTCCGTGGCGGAATGGGACGAGGACGCGCTGGCGCGGTTGCGGGGGGCCGCCCACCAGGGGCTCGGGGACGCCGGGGTACTTCGGGGGCGTCCGCTGACCCCGGTTCTCCAGTACGCGGGGGACGTCCTCGTGGCCGCACTGGCCCAGGGCCGGGAGGTCCAGGATCTCGCCGGGAAATGCCTGGAGGAACTGGGCGGGCGCGGCCTGCCGGGCGACGCCGAACTGGCCGCCGAGCTCGGTGCCGCGTTGGGGACGCGCCCGCCGACCGGTCTCGCTTCCCTGCCGGTCGATCTGGGGGCGGTGGCGGCGGCGATGGACGACGGATTCCAGGTGCTCGATCCCGAGCGGGGCGACGTCCTCCCCGCGGACGAGGGAGACGGCCTGCCGATCCCGCCGGGCGTCCTTCCGGAAGGTGAGGACGCCCGGCGCGGTTCGGCGCGCGAATGGCTCGCCGGGCAGGGGTACCGGCCCGCGCCGCGTGCCCTGTAGGTGCCGGGGCGGCCTTCAGGAACCGGGGCGCACCAGCGGGAACGGGATCGTCTCCCGGATGCTGCGGCCGGTGAGCGTGATCAGCAGCCGGTCGATTCCCATGCCCATTCCGCCGGCGGGAGGCATCGCGTACTCCAGGGCGCGCAGGAAGTCCTCGTCGAGGTCCATCGCCTCCGGGTCGCCGCCCGCGGCCTGCAGCGACTGCTCGGTCAGCCGCTCGCGCTGCAGGATCGGGTCGATGAGCTCGGAGTAGGCGGTGCCGAGTTCGAGGCCGAAGACGATCAGGTCCCACTTCTCCGCCAGCCGCGGATCCGCGCGGTGCGGGCGGGTCAGCGGGGACGTCTCCGCCGGGTAGTCGCGGACGAACGTCGGCGCCTTCAGATCCTCCTCGACGGCCGCCTCGAACAGCTCCTGGACGATCTTCCCCTGGCCCCACCGCGGGTCGGCGTTCAACCCGAGCCGCTCCGCGAGCGCGAGGGCGCGGGCCTGCGGAGTGTCGGGGGTGACCTCCTCGCCGAGCGCCTTCGACACCGACTCGTAGACGGTGATCTCCTGCCACGGCTCCGCGAGGTCGTACTCGACGCCGTCCCGGACGACCACGGTGGTGCCGAGGGCGGCGCGGGCCGCGTCGACGACGAGGGAGCGGGTGAGCTCCGCCATCGTGTCGTAGTCGCCGTAGGGCTCGTACGCCTCCAGCATCGTGAACTCGGGGTTGTGCTTGTGCGAGACGCCCTCGTTGCGGAAGTTGCGGTTCAGCTCGAAGACGCGGCCGACGCCGCCGACGAGCAGGCGCTTGAGGTACAGCTCGGGCGCGATCCGCAGGTAGAGCTGCATGTTGTAGGCGTTGATGCGGGTGGTGAACGGGCGGGCGGTCGCGCCGCCGTGCACGGGCTGGAGCATCGGCGTCTCGACTTCGAGGTAGCCGCGGGCGCGCAGCCCGTCCCGGACGGCGGCGACGGCGTCGCCGCGCATCCGCAGCATCCGCCGGGACTCGTCGTTGACGATGAAGTCGACGTACCGCTGCCGGACGCGCGCCTCCGGATCCGACAGCCCGGACCGCTTGTTCGGCAGCGGGCGCAGGCACTTGGCGGCGAGCGTCCACGAGGACGCGAGGACCGACAGCTCGCCGCGCCGGGACGTGACGACCTCGCCGCGCACGCCGACCTGGTCGCCGAGGTCGATGAGCGCCTTCCACCGGCGCAGCGACTCCGCGCCCAGCGAGTCCGAGGTCAGCATGACCTGGAGGTCGGCGGTCTCGTCCCGCAGCGTGACGAAGATCAGCCGGCCGTGCTCGCGGGCCAGCACCACCCGTCCCGCGATCGCCACGACCTCACCGGTGCGCGTGTCCGGCGCGAGGCCGCGGTGGCGGTCGCGGACGCCGGCGGCGACGTCGGTGCGCTCGCAGCCGAGCGCGTACGGCTCCATCCCCGCGGCGCGGATCTCGTCGAGCTTGGCGTGCCTGACCCGCTCCTGCTCCGACAGGCGCCGCTGCGGGGCGCGCGCCGCGTCCGCCGCGTCCTCGATCTCCTTGATCCTGTCCACGAGGTCGGTGGAGGGGGCCATCGCGGCGGCCCGGTCCAGCTTGGGACGGTTGAAGCTCGGCAGGAACCCCTCGGCGCGGGCGTAGGCGAGGCCCAGCCGGACGAGGTCGCGCCCCTGCGTATAGCAGATGAAGCGGGGGCGCCAGTGGGGCAGGTACTTGGCGTTCGACAGGTACAGCGATTCGAGCTGCCAGAACTTCGACGCGAACGACAGGAACCTGTAGTAGAGCCGGGCGACGGGTCCGGCGCCGATCTGGGAGCCGCGCTCGAACGCCGAGCGCAGCATCGCGAAGTTCAGCGACAGCTGCTGCGCGCCGACGGCGGCGGCCTTCTCGGCGAGCTTGGCGACCATGTACTCGTTCAGGCCGTTCTCGGCGAGCCGGTCGCGCCGCATCAGGTCCAGCGACAGCCCGGCCCGCCCCCACGGGACGAAGCTGAGCAGGCCGCGCAGCTCCCCGTGCGCGTCGAACGCCTCCACCATGACGCAGCGCCCGTCGGTCGGGTCGCCGAGGCGGCCGAGGGCCATGGAGAAGCCGCGCTCGGTCTCCTCGCCGCGCCAGGCGTCGGCGCTGCGGATGAGCTTGGCCATCTCCCAGCCGGGGATCTGCGAGTGCCGCCGGATCCGCACGCTGTAGCCGGCCCGCTCGACCCGCCGGACGGCCTGGCGGACCTGGCGCATCTCCCGCCCGTCCAGGTTGAAGTCGGTGAGGTCGACGATCGCCTCGTCGCCGAGCTCCAGCGCGTCGAACCCGTGCCGCCGGTAGATGTGCGCGGCGCGCTCGCCGACGCTGACGGCGCCCGGGATCCAGGCGTGCGCGCGGCATTCGCCCAGCCATGCCTCGATCGCCTGGTCCCACGACTCGGGGTCGCCGAGCGGGTCGCCGCTGGCCAGGGAGACCGAACCTTCGACCCGGTAGGCGATGGCCGCCTTACCGTTCGGCGCGACGATGACGTCCTTGTCGCGGCGCAGCGCGAAGTAGCCGAGGGAGTCCTGGTCGCCGTACTCGGCGAGCAGCCGGCGCGCCGACAGCTCCTCGGCGGGGCTGAGGACGGGGTCGCGCCGCCCCGGCCTGAACAGCGCCCAGAACGTGGCGATCAGCAGCCCGGTGCCGAGCACCCACAGGATCGCGTCCACGTAGAACGGCACCGACACGTTGATCGGCTTGCCGGTGACGCGCGGCCCGAGCACGGTCTGGGAGATCGCGTAGAGCGGGTGCGTCCAGAAGTCGCCACTGGCGTTGCGGTCGGTGAGGGTGACGAGGAACGTGCCGATTCCGCAGGTCACCACGAGCAGGCTGGTGAAGACGATGGTGGCGAGGCGCCGGTTGGCGCGGTCGGGCAGCGTGGTGAACTGGCCGCGCGCGGCGATCAGCAGGCCGAGCACGGCGAGGTAGACCCCGGCGGTGACGATCAGCCCGACGGGGGTCGGCTTGTCGGGGTTGAACAGCGTGGTGAGGACGGCGGTGACGCCCAGCGCGGTGGGCAGGCAGAAGATCAGCACGAGGATCCGCCAGGCGGCCTTCTTGCGCCGCCGGACGCCCATCGACAGCAGGATCCACAGCAGGCCGATCGGGACGCTGGGGAACCAGCCGAGGTAGCCGATCCATCGCAGAGCCCAGACTTCCGCTATCTCAAGGATGAGACCATAGGAGACCCACGCGAGCAGCGACAGGATCCCGGAGAGACGGGTGTACCAGAAGAAGATCGTCGGCGCGGCCTGGATCAGCCGGCGCCACTCGCCCCGCAGGCCTCCTCGCGGGCCCTGCTCCGTCATGGTCCCCTTTCTACCGGGTGTCCTGCTATCGGGTGGCACGTCGGCCGGGCCTCCGTCCGGGCGCGCCGGTCCGGCGGCGAACCTCGGTGGGGTGCCGGACGTCGTACGGGTGGGGGGATGTGGCTTGCAAGCTCGGTCCAAGATTGTCAGCAAAAGTCGATATGGTCGCGGATATGCCAAATGAACCCGCCGGTGAGCGGTTGCTCGCCCGCCGCTACCGCCTGGTGACCCAGGTCGGCCGAGGCGGCATGGGGACGGTCTGGCAGGCGCACGATGAGGTCCTCGGTCGTGACGTGGCGGTGAAGGAGGTCATCCTCCCGCATGGTCTCACCGATGAGGAACGCGCCGTGCACCACAAGCGCACGTTCCGTGAGGCCCGCACCGCGGCCCGGCTCGGCCACCCCGGCGTCGTCACCGTCTACGACGTCGTCGAGGAGGACGACCGGCCCTGGATCATCATGGAGCTGATCAAGGCCCGCTCCCTGGACCAGGTGATCAAGCAGGACGGGCCGCTGGAGCCGCGCCGCGCCGCGGAGATCGGCCGGCAGATGCTCGCCGCGCTGCACGCCGCGCACGATGCCGGGGTGCTGCACCGCGACGTCAAGCCCAGCAACGTGCTCATCACCGGAACCGGGCGGATGGGCGAGCGCGCCGTGCTCACCGACTTCGGCATCGCCACCGCGTCCGGCGACGCCACCCTCACCCAGACGGGCCTGGTCATGGGCTCGCCCGCCTACATCGCGCCGGAGCGGGCCCGCGGCCGCGTCGCCGGCCCCGCGTCCGACCTGTGGTCGCTCGGCGTCACGCTGTACGCGATGCTGCACGGCAAGTCGCCGTTCGAGCGGCCCGAGCCGATGGCGGCGCTGGTCGCGGTGATCTCCGACGAGCCCGACCCGCCGGAGAAGGGCGGCCGGCTCGTCCCGGTCATCGAGGGGCTGCTGCGCAAGAACCCCGACCAGCGGATGGACGCGATCGAGGCCGGCGCCCTGCTGGACGACATCGTCCGGCAGGAGAGCATCGACACCCAGCGCACGATGGCGGTCGAGTTCCCCGCCGAGGAGCTCGCGGACCCCCGCACGACGCCGCCCGAGCCGTCCGGCGACGCGCCGCGCCCGGCGGACGAGGGCGCGCGGCCGGACCAGCTGACCAGCTTCGACCTCCCGCCCGCCCCGCCGCCGTCCCGGCCGCGGACCGCGAGCCCGGGGGAGACCGCACCCGACCCCGACCGCGTCAGGTCGTGGCGGTCCGGCCAGCCCACCGAGCCCGCCGATCGGGTCACGGCGGCGTCGAGCCGGGCGCCGTCCGAACCCGGGCCCGCCACGCACTTCCCGCCGACGACCCACCACCCGTCCACCGGGCGTCCCGCGCTCGCATCCAACCGCAACGTGCTGATCGTCGCCGCGGTCGTGCTCGTCGTCATCCTGATCATCGCGGGGATCGCGCTCGCCAACGGCGGTGACGACGGCCGCGACGCCCGCAAGGAGGGCGCGACGACCCCGACGAACGCGGGGAAGGGATCGTCGTCCGCCTCCACCCCTTCCAAGAAGCCGGAGAGCGGCCCGCCCGCCGGGTTCAGGAAGCACGCGGACCGCACCGGCTACACCGTGTACGTCCCGGAGGGCTGGAGCGGGCCCGAGCGCAAGACCGGCGGCGACTTCTTCTACGCGCCGGGCCGCAAGACGTACCTCCAGATCGGCCAGACCGGCGACCCGGGCGACAGCGCGATCGACGACTGGCGGCAGCAGGAGCGCGGCGGCTCCGGCTGGCCCGGGTACAAGCGCATCGAGATCGCGCCCACCGGCGACGAGCCGCCCGTGCCCGACACCAAGGACGGTGACAAGTCCGCCGACTGGGAGTTCACCTACGACGGCGACGGCGGCCGCAAGCACATCCTCAACCGGGGATTCGTGACCAACGGGCACGGCTACGCGATCCTGCTCTGTGCCCCCGACGACGACTGGGACAAGGTGTTCTCCGACCTCCAGCCGGTATACCGGACCTTCAAGCCCGCGGACGACTGATGGACGGGCGCCTGCTCGCCGGTCGGTACCGGCTCACATCGGTCGTCGGACGCGGCGGCATGGGCACCGTGTGGCGCGCCCGCGACGAGACCCTCGACCGCGAGGTCGCGATCAAGGAAGTCCTGCTCCCGGACGGGCTGAGCGACGCCGAGCGGGAGAACCGGCACCGCCGGACGCTGCGCGAGGCGCGGGCCTCGGCCCGGCTGAACCATCCGGGCGTCGTGACCGTACACGACGTCGTGGACGAGGACGACCGGCCGTGGATCGTCATGGAGCTGGTGCGGGCCCGTTCTCTCCAGGAGATCGTGGAGGAGGACGGGCCGCTGCCGCCCGGCCGCGTCGCGACCATCGGCCGGCAGATCGCGGGCGCGCTGCGGGCGGCGCACGCGATCGGCATCCTGCACCGCGACGTCAAGCCCGCGAACGTGCTGGTCGCCGACGGCGACCGGGCCGTCCTCACCGACTTCGGCATCGCCCAGATGGCCGGCGACGCGACCCTGACCGGGACCGGGCTGCTCATCGGGTCGCCCGCGTACATGTCGCCGGAGCGGGTGAACGGCGAACCGGCGATCCCCGCGTCCGACCTGTGGGCGCTCGGCGCCACCCTGTACGCCGCGACGGAGGGCAGGGCGCCGCACCACCGCGGCGACCCGATGGCCGTCCTCGCGGCCGTGATGACGCAGGACGTCCCGCCGCCGAAGAACGCGGGTCCGCTCGCGCCCGTGCTCACCGGCCTGCTGGAGCGCGACCCGGTCCGGCGGCTCAGCGGGGACCGGGCCGAGGAGGCCCTCCAGGCGGTCGCCTCCGGCCACGCCGTGCACATGGCGAACGCGCAGATCGCGTCGAACGAGGCCACCGCGGTCGACGGGCCCGCGGGCTCCGAAGTGCCCCCGCCCCCGCCCCCGGTCCAGGTGCCGGTTCCGCCGGACATGACGACGCAGTACCCGCCCGGGACGGGGCAGCAGTGGACGCCCACCCACGCGCCGGCGTCGTCGCGCAAGAGGTCCTCGGTCGTACCGGTCCTCGCGGGCGCCGCCGTGGCCGCGGTGATCCTGGGCGTCGCCGGGTTCGTCTTCTGGCCGGAGGGCTCCTCCTCCGCCGGCGGTCCGGGCACGGGCACGGGCACGGGCACGGCGCAGTCGCCGCCCGCCCAGCAGACCTCCCCGACCACACCCGCCACCACGCCCCCGGCCACGTCCACCTCGACGCCGGGCAGCACCGTGGCACCGCTCCCGCCCGGCTTCGTCCGGGGCACCGGCCCCGGCTACACGATCGGCGTCCCCCGCGGCTGGCGGCGCTCCGTGCAGGGCAACAGCGTCGTCTGGACCGACCCCGCGTCCAGCGCGTACGTTCAGGTCGACCAGACGGTGTGGTCCGGCGACCCGTACGAGCACTGGGTCACCTGGGAGCAGGAGGCCCGCGCGGACGGCAAGCTGAAGGACTTCCAGCGGATCGGGGAGATCACCCGCACGACCGTCGCCGGACGGCCGGCGGCCGACATCGAGTTCACCTGGACCCGCGGGACGGGCGCCACGCGCGCCCGCGACCGCGGCGTCATCGCCGGTGGCCGGCCGTACGCCGTCGTGGTGGCGGTTCCCGCCTCCCAGTGGAACGGGAACGAGGCACTCGTGAAGAATGTGCTCGACACGTTCCGTCCCTCCGGGGTGGGATGACCAGTGGGGGGACCCTCTAGCCATGGCACAGGCACGTCTGCTCGGTAACCGCTACCGCCTCGACTCGGTGGTCGGCCGGGGCGGCATGGGCACCGTGTGGCGCGCCTTCGACGTCATGCTGGACCGCGAGGTCGCGGTCAAGGAGGTCGTGTTCCCGCCGGGCCTGAACGAGGACGAGCGCGCCGTCCTGTACGAGCGGACGTTCCGCGAGGCGCGGGCGTCGGCGCGGCTGAACCACTCCGGGGTGGTGACCGTCCACGACGTGGTGCAGGAGTCGGACCGGCCCTGGATCGTGATGGAGCTGGTCCTCGCCCCGTCACTGCAGGACATCATCGAGCGGGGCCCGATGGAGCACCACCGGGTCGCCGACATCGGGCTGCAGATGCTCGGCGCGCTCCAGCACGCCCACCAGAAGGGCATCCTGCACCGCGACGTCAAGCCCAGCAACGTGCTGATCACCGAGACGGGACGGGCCGTCCTCACCGACTTCGGCATCGCGCAGATGGAGGGCGACTCGACGCTCACGCAGACGGGCCTGGTCATGGGCTCGCCCGCCTACATCCCGCCGGAGCGGGTGCAGGGCGAACGTGCGGTGCCCGCGTCCGACCTGTGGTCCCTGGGCGCGACGCTGTACGCGGCCCTGGAGGGCCGGTCGCCCTACGAGCGGTCGGACGCCATGTCGTCGCTCCAGGCCGCGCTGACCGAGCCCGTCCCGCCGGCGCGGAACGCGGGGCCGCTCGCCCGGGTCCTGGACGGGCTGCTGGTGCGCGAGCCGGTGCACCGGATGACGGCGGCGCAGGCGCAGCCGCTGCTCACCCGGGTCGCCGCCATGCCCCCGCCGCCCCCGCCCCCTCCGCCGGTGCCCTCGCGGCCGAGCGAGACGGTGGCGGACGAGCCGTCGGCCCGCTTCCTTCCCGACGAGGCGTCCGAGACCGTCCTCGACCCCGACGAGCTCGACCAGGTCACCCGCCGCGACCCGGGCGACTCCGGCGACCTCGACCCGGTGACCCGCCGCGATCCCGGCGACTTCGACCCCGTCACCCGCCGCGATCCCGGCCGGTTCCAAGATCAAGGACGGCCCCGTGAGCAGGGCCCTCCGCAGAAGCAGGACGGGTACCCGCCGCCCGCGCGGCCGGGCCGGAACCAGGAGGTGCGTACGCTCCTGGAGACGGAGTGGGCGCCGCCGCCCACCCCCGGGCACCCGCCCCCGCCCGTCCAGCAGTCCGGGCCGCGGCCGCACCCGAGCCTGCCGCCGCAGACGCCTCCGCCATGGGAGCTGCCGCAGCAGTACGCGAACTGGCAGCAGCCGCCTCCCGTCCACGACCGTCCCGGCGGAAGCGGAGGCGGGGAGCGCCGGAAGACGGTGCTCATCGTCACGATCGCGGTGGTGCTCGTCGTGGCGGCGGTGCTGCTCGGCGCGTTCATCCTGCGCGGCAAGCTCAACACCGGTTCGCTCGACCGGCCCGCCGCCCCGGCGTCCGTGACGGCGAGTGCGGCGTTCCGCTCACCGCCCGCCGCCGTCACCGCGTAGGCCCGGCGGCTCGCCCTCCACCCGCCCGAGGCCAGGCGAGGTCAGACGGGGTCGGGCGGGGTCAGCTCCCGGCGGCCAGCGAGTCCAGGGCCGTGCGCAGATCGGCGACGTGCGCGTCCAGCCCGTCGGCGGGTTCGCCGGACCGCATCCGGGCGACGTCCTCCTCGACGTGGGCCAGCCGCTCGTCGAGGGCCGCCAGGAACCGGTCGCAGCCCGTCAGGCCGCCCTCGCCCTCGTCGTCCCCGGCCTCCAGCGTCTGCCGCAGCAGCCGCGCCTGCTGCTTGAGCTGCAGGTTGCGGCGGTGCAGCTCCACGAACACCGACACCTTCGCGCGCAGCAGCCACGGGTCGAACGGCTTGGTCAGATAGTCGACGGCCCCGGCCGCGTACCCGCGGAACGCCTGCTCGCCGGCCTCGCCGCCGGCGGTGAGGAAGATGATCGGCACGTCCCGGGTGCGGGGACGGGACTTGATGTGCTCCGCCGTCTCGAACCCGTCCATATCCGGCATCACGACATCCAGCAAGATCAGCGCGAAGTCGTCGTTGAGCAACTCCTTCAGGGCCGCCCGGCCGGAGGTGACGGGCACCACCTCCACCGGCAGCGCGTCGAGCACGGCCGCGAGGGCGGTCAGGTTCTCCTCGCGGTCGTCGACGGCCAGGATCCTCGTGTCGCTGGGCACCGGACTCCCTCGGGTCGGGGGCGGCGTGTGCCGTCCACCCTGTCACGTCGCCGCGCTCGGCAAAAGTGAAGCGCCGCAGAGTAAAAGTTCTAGGGCAGCCAGCCAGGTTTGACCAGTCCCGACTCGTAGGCGAACACGACGAGCTGCGCCCGGTCCCGCGCGTTGAGCTTCACCATCGTGCGGCTGACGTGCGTCTTCGCGGTCGCCGGGCTGACCACCAGGCGGGCCGCGATCTCCTCGTTCGACAGGCCCTCACCGACCAGCGCCATGACCTCGCGCTCCCGCTCGGTGAGCGCGTTCAGCCGCGGGGACGGCGCCGGTTCCTTGGCCCGCGCGGCGAACTCGGCGATCAGACGGCGGGTGACGCTCGGCGAGAGCAGGGCGTCCCCGTCCGCGACCGCCCGGACGGCGTGGATCAGCTCGACCGGCTCGGTGTCCTTGACCAGGAACCCGCTCGCGCCGCCGCGCAGCGCCTCGAAGACGTACTCGTCCAGCTCGAACGTGGTGAGGATCACGATCTTCACGCCGTCGAGCCGCTCGTCGGAGGCGATCCGCCGGGTCGCCTCCAGGCCGTCCAGGCCCGGCATCCGGATGTCCATCAGGATGACGTCGGGCCGCAGCCGGCGCGCCTGCGCCACCGCCTCCTCGCCGTCGCTCGCCTCGCCGACGACCTCGATGTCGGCCTGCGCGTCCAGCAGCGCCCGGAACCCGGCCCGCACCAGCACCTGGTCGTCGGCCAGCATCACCTTGATCACTGCGCACCCCTCCCGGGCGTGGCCGTCTCGCCGGCCGCGTCGCCGTCCGCTCCGTCCAGCGGGAGCCGCGCCCGGACCCGGAACCCGCCGCCGGGCCGCGGGCCGGCGTCGAACGCGCCGCCGAGCGCGGCGGCCCGTTCGCGCATGCCGCGGATCCCGGCGCCGCCCGGACGCTCGTCCAGCAGGGGGACGCCCCGGCCGTCGTCCTCGACCTCCACCACGATCTCGTGCTCACCGTAGGCGATGCGGACCCGCGCCGTCACCGGTCCGGGACCGGCGTGCCGGGTCACGTTCGTCAGCGACTCCTGGACGATCCGGAACGCGGCGAGGTCGGTGCCGGCGTGCAGCGCCGGCTTCTCCCCGGTGACCTCGGCCGTCACCTCCAGCCCGGCGGACCGGGCGCGGTCCAGCAGGTCGTCCAGCCGGTCCAGCCCGGCGGTGGGGGCGCGCGGCGCGGTCTCGCCCTGCGCCCGCAGCGCGCCGATCACCCCGCGCATCTCGCCGAGCGCCTCCTTGCTGGCCTCCTTGATCGCGGCGAGCGCGGTGCGGGCCTGCTCGGGGTTCTCGTCCATCAGGTGCAGCGCCACGCCCGCCTGGACGTTGATCATCGAGATGTTGTGGGCGAGGACGTCGTGCAGCTCCCGGGCCATCCGCAGCCGCTCCTCGCTGGCCTGGCGGCGCGCCTCCTCGGCCCGGGTGCGGGCGGTCTCGGCGGCCCGCTGCCCGCGCATCCGGATCAGCTCGGCGGTGACGAGCACGACCAGCGCCCAGCCGACGACGAAGCTCGACCCGCCGAGGGTCGGCTCCTCCACCGGGAAGGGGCCGTCCTGCCCGCGTTCGGCGGCCGGGACGCCGATCAGCGCGGTGAGGGTGAAGAACGCCGCGAGGCCGGCCCCCGTCCCCGCCCAGACGACCGGCCGGTGCCCGGCGACGACGGCGGCCATCATCGCGACGACCAGGGCGAGCGGCGCCGGCCCGTAGGTGTAGGCGCGCAGGAAGTACAGGGCGGTCACCGCCGCGGTGGCGCACACCGTGAGCACCGGGTTCCGGCGGCGCAGCAGGAGCAGGGCCGGCCCCGCGAGCAGCAGCCCGATGCCGAGCGGATCCAGGTCCGTGTGGCCCACGGGGTCGCCGCCGCCGCTGTGCCACGGCGGCCCGGACGTCCCGTCGGACGGGCGGTCGCGCTGCGCGCCGAGGGATCCGACGAGCTGGACGAAGGCGACGATCAGCGGGACGACCCATACCGGCCATGCGGCCGGGCGCGGCCAGTGCGGCCGGACCTGGCCGGACGGCGGTGAGGTGCTCATTCCTGCACGGTAGGTCATGGGTCTCCGGCCGCACGTCGCCCCCGGGGAGTGTGCTCCGCTACTCCTCGTGAGGTACCCGGCGCAGGTACCCGGCACTTCGGGATCAGTAGGGCGTCCAGCGGATGGGGAGGTGGGCGAAGCCGTGCCGGGTGCTCGACCTCAGCCGCATCGGCTCGCCCGCGAGCCGCGGCAGGCCGGGACGTTCGAGCAGCGCCACGAGCAGGGCGCGCAGGTGCACGCGGGTCAGCCGGGCGCCCAGGCACGCGCGGTACCCGTACCCGAAGCACAGGTGGGGGAGGGTCTCGTGCAGGAACCGGTCGGGGACGAACCGCCCCGGCTCGGCGTACACCTCGTCGTCGTGGTTCGCGGAGACCAGCCACAGGAGGACGTGCTCGCCGGCCAGCAGTGGCACGCCGCCGACGTCCGTGGCGCGCTGGACGGTGCGCGATACGTGGAGCACGGGCGTCCACCAGCGCAGCATCTCCTCCACCGCGCTGTCGATGAGCTTGTCGTCGGCCTGCTCCTCCCGGAGGCGGACGTACTCGGCGGGGTGGCGCAGCAGCGCGAACAGGCCTCCGGCGAGCGTGTTGCGCAGCGTCTCGGGCAGGTCGGGCGCGACCTGGCCGACGAAGTCGACCGGCTCCCGGGGCGGGATCCGGGCGAGCATCGCCTGCGCGGGAGGGTCCATGTCGATCAGCGCGGCGCCGTGCGCGTCGTCGGGGACCGGGCCGGGCGGGTACGCGTCGTCGCCGGTCAGCGGGCCGTGCGGCACGTCGTCCATCCGCGGGGCGAACAGCTCCGGGCGCACGAGGGCATGGCGGACGTCGTGGTGGCGCAGCACGGCCCAGGCGCCCGGCCGCCCCGCCGCGCGCCCGTCCAGCCACACCACCGGCGTCCGCGCCCGGAGCCGTTCGAGCCGGTCGTAGGGGACCCCGCGGGCGTAGGTGTCCGCGCGGTCGAGGAACCCGGCGTCGGATAGGGGCGTCGCGCCTCGCCGTTGAGGCATGGAAGACCTCCTCTACCAGCCGACGCTAACGCGTGGGAGCCGGACCCTGGAAGACCGGATTCGGCCGCCCGCTGGGAGAAGTCCTCTCGAATCGGTGGATTCAGCCCGCGAGCCACTCCCCGGTCTCCACGCTGACGAGGCCGTGCCGGGCCGCCTCGATCACCGCTTCGCGCTGCGAATGCACGCCCAGCTTGCTGAGGACGCTCTGCACGTGGCTGCGCGCCGTACTGCGCGTCACCCCCATCGCCTTGGCGAGCGCCTGGGTGGACTCGCCGCGGGTGAGCCGCGTCAGCACCTCGCGTTCCCGGGGCGTGAGGAACTGCGCGACCTTCTGCGCCTGGCTGCGCCGGCCCCCGCCGCCGCGCGCCGCCACCTGGTCGACGACGACCTCGCCGTCCGCGACCCGGCGCAGCACGGCGAGGATGTCGCCCGCCTGCTGCCCCTTGTGCGCGAACCCCCGCACGCCCGCCGCGACGCCCGCGTCCAGCACCGGCTGCTCCAGGTAGCCGGTCAGCACGACGAAGCGCGTGCGCGGCGAGGAGGCCCGCAGCCGCGGCATCCAGTCGAGCGCGGTGCCGGACGGGAACTGCAGGTCGATCAGGCAGGCGTCGGGCTGCCTGGCGCGCAGCAGCGGCATCGCGTCGGCGGGGGAGTAGGTCACCCCCACGACGCTGTGCCCGGCGTCCGCCAGCACCAGCGACAGCGACTCGGCGAAGACCGCGTGGTCGTCGCAGATGATCATTCTCATGGATGGGGCCGCCAGTCGTCGGCTCCGGTGTCGGTGAGGACGCCCGCGGCCTCGTCCGGCGGTGGTGCCGCCGGCAGCAGCATCCGGACGCGCGCCCCGCCCATCTCGCAGGTGCGGATCTCCAGGCTGCCGCCGTACCCGGAGATCAGGTCGTGCACGATGCCGAGCCCGAGCGACGCCAGGCCCGGCCGGGCCCGCCCCCACCCCGCGCCGAAGCCGGGGCCGTCGTCGTCGACCTGGATGACGACCCAGCCCCGCCCGGCCTCGACGCCCACGTTCACCCGTCCCGCCGCGACGCGGCAGGCGTTGTCGAGGACGTTGCGGACGGCGCGCCACAGCGCCACCGGGTCCATGTGGGCCCACGCCTCGGTGCCGGTGAAGCACACCTCGTGCGCGGTGGCGAGGCGCATGCCGGTGACGACCTCCACGGTGAGCTCGTCCACCCGGATCCGCTCCGGGCTGGGCAGCGGCTGGTCGTCGTCGTCCTCGTCGAGCCGGCGCAGCAGGTGGTCGAGCCACCGGGTCTCGCCGAGCAGCTGGTCGATGCGGGCCCGGCTGGTCTCGCCGACGTCCTCCGCGACGACGACGGCCGAGGCCAGCATGATGATCGTTCCGAGTTCGTGCCGGATGTCGTGCCGCAGGCGCCGCCTCCACAGCACCTGCCCGCCGCGGTCGGACGTGCCCGCCCGGTCGCGGTCGTCGAAGGCTCCGTGCCCCCCGGTGCCCGCGAGCGTCCCCACGCCCGCGGGATCGTCCGCCGGGGAGGACCGAGCCCGTCCGTTGTTCATGAGGACCCCCGTCCGCTATTCCAGCACCCTGTCGACGGTCACCCGGAGGGCCCGCCGATGTCCAGTCAATTGGCCGCAAGAGACCCGTCTCTGACCAGAAGCGGTCATCGCCCCACGAACGTAAACTTCGCTCTTCGGAGGGACGTCACAGCCTTAATAGGGACAGCACGCGAGCATTTCTTTCATGCCGGTGGCGTAGCCGATTTGCGCATTCCGGCGGGTGTGCCGGCGGGGCCTGGGAGAGAGAGTCTGGACATGCCGACGGTCACATTTCTCGGACATGCGGGGGTGGCGGTGGACGCGACCGCGTTCCACCTGCTCGCGGACCCGTGGCTCGCTCCAACGGGGGCCTTTCTCGGAGCCTGGCACCAGTATCCGAGAAACGATCATCTGGATCTCGCCCCGGTGCTCGACGCCGACTGGGTGGCGGTCTCGCACGAGCATCTAGATCACTTCGATCCCTGGGTCCTGGACCGCCTTCCCGTGCGAACCCGGATCCTCATTCCGTGTTATCCCGGACCCGCGTTCCGGGAGCGGATGACGGCCGCCGCGGGCGGCCGCCAGGTAATCGAGATCCAGCCGTGGGAGAAATTCCCTCTGGACAATCGGGGCTCCTGGATCACGGTTATTCCTGAACTGTCTCCCATGTGTCATGACGCCGCCTTTCTGATCGTGGCGGACGGGCGCGGAATCCTGCATTGCAACGACGCCCGGCTCACCGCGGCGCAGGCCCGCCGGGCCAAGCACCTGGCGGGCGGCCGGCTGGACCTGATGGCCCTGCAGGCGTCCGGGGCGTCCTGGCACCCGATCTGCTACGAGTACCCGCCGGAGGAGATGGCCAGGGTCTCGATGGCCAAGCGCACCTCCAAGCTCCGCGCCGCGCAGCGCCTCGTCCGGCAGACCGAGCCGGAGCTGGCGGTCCCGTTCGCCGGGCCGCCGTGCTTCCTGGGCGCGGAGGTGGAGCACCTCAACTGGGTGCTCGACCAGGCGGACGGCGCGTTCTGCGACCCCGAGGCCGCCACGGCGTGGCTGCGCGAGCACCTGCCGGGGCAGCGCTGGGACTACTTCAAGCCCGGCGACACCGTCGACCTGGACACCGGCGAGATCATCCGGGACCCGGTGTCCGCGGAGTTCTCGTTCGCCGACGCCGGCCGGGAGGCCTATCTCAGGCGGTACACCGCCGACCGGGCCGCCGCCCTCGCCGAGGTCATGGCGGAGCACCCGGAGCCGGGTCCCGACCTGTTCGACCGGTTCACCGCCCACTTCGCCTACCTCGGCGGGCTGAGCGACTACTTCCTCGAACAGATCTCGATGACCGTCCGGTTCGACATCACCGGCCCGAACGGCGGCGTCTGGGACGTCGACTTCGCGCCGGGCGGCCTCACGGTGTCGCAGGCGTCCCCGGACGTCCGCCCGCACTACCGGATCACCACCGCGGGCCGCTGGCTGGACGGCGTGCTGTCCGGCCGGATGGCGTGGGAGGACCTGCTCATCTCCTTCCGGGTCAGCCTCTACCGCGACCCGGACGTCTACAACGACTACCTCGTCGGCCTGCTCAAGCACGCCAACGCGCCCGCGCTGCAGGCCGTCGAGGCGTACGAGACCGGCCGGGACGAGAGCGAGCGCATCACCGTCGAGAGCGACGGCGCCCGCTACGACATCCCCCGCTACTGCCCGCACGCCGGCGAGGACCTGGCGGTCGGCGCCGTCGTCCGCGACGGCCAGATCCACTGCCTGGCCCACAACTTCGCCTTCGACCTCGCGACCGGCAACTGTGTCAACGCCCGGGCCGCGAACCTGACGAGCCGGAAGGTCTCCTGACCGGAGCCCCGTCTCCTGACCGGAGCCCCGAGTCGGACATATGCGGTGTGTCCGACTCGGGGTTTCTGATCTACCTGTGCTAGGTTTCTTGCCTGCTCGTACGGGGTTTGAAGGGGTGCGCGGGTTGAACCGCAAGAAGGTCGGCCTGTGGGCCGTCGGATTGATTCTGACCGTCGCCGTGATGGAGATCCTGGCCCTGCGACTCGGGTCGCTGGAGTTCCCCGTCCCCACCCACTCCGATCAACGCCCCGCGGTGGCCGACCAACCCGGCCAGTAGCCCCGCGCGCCTCTCCGGAGGGCCGGGCGACCGCACCTCCGGCTACCTCCGGGCCAGGTTCCGCGCCTTGATGAGGCTCTGGAGGTCGGGGTGGTCGCCGCCGTAGGCGTCCGACAGGGAGGGGCAGGCCCATTCGTCCTGGCGGCCCCAGGAGTAGGAGATCTCCAGCGGCGGGCGGGGCGTGAGCCTGTCCCAGCGCGCGAGGATCTTGCGGAACTGGCCCTGCGTGGGCATCCAGTACTTCCGGTCGCCCTTGGAGCAGCTCTGCCCGAACGTCTGCAGGACGGGCGCGATCCGGTCGCGGGGGATGCCGGCGGCGTCCGCCATCCGGACCATCCGGTCGATGGCGCCGATGTCGCAGTGCTCGCGGGTCTTCGCCGAGCCCTTGCACGGGTAGGGGTCGAGGCCGACGAGGTCGACGCCGGTGCGTTTCGGCGTGACCGGTTTCATCGGCCAGTCCGTCAGCGAGATGAACGAGATCTGCCGGGGCGCGTGCCGCTCGACGTAGGCGGCGCGGCGGCGGATCTCCTGCGCGATCTTCGGGCAGTCGCCGGGGTTCGGCTCGTCCGACAGGTACCACCCGTAGACCTTCGGGTCCTGCCCGTACCGGTGCACGGCCTGCGTGAAGGCGTCCCAGCCGAGCTCGAAGCCGCCGCAGGTGAAGTTGCCGACCCACAGCAGCGCCTGCATCCCGTCGGGGACGCCGGCGACGAGCGCCGGGTCCGCCTTGACGTCCACCAGGTCGTAGCCGAGCGCCCGGAGCCGCGGGTAGTCGGACGGCTCGGTGTTCAGCGCGATCCGGCGGGTCTTGCCGGGTTCGGCGGCCGGCGTGCCCGGTGAGGCGAGCGGGCCCCGGTACGGCCGGTAGCGGTCCGCCCGGTACTGCAGGTAGAAGAGGATGCCGGCCGCCAGGACGACCGTGACCACGACGGCCGAGATCCTGAACCGGACGTCCCGGATGTCCATGACGTCACTCCCCGATGGTGGTGGTCAGGCGGCGGAGCCGGGCTCCTCCGCGGTGCGCCGCGCCGCGTCCTGGGCGTCCTTGACGCCCCCGGCGACCTGCACCGGGAGCGGCGGGACCGGGATGCGGAGGATGTGCTTCACCGTGTCCCAGAGCGCGCCGAGCGTGGCGCGCATCGACGGGTCCCGCAGGTAGACGGCGTCGACGGCGATCCGCGCCGGGACGATCCGCTCGATGTAGTTGACGAGGTCGACCTCCTCGCCGGGACCGAGCACGTCGAAGTCGCGGAACCGCACCTCCGACAGGCCGGTCAGCCCCGGCCGGTGGTCGAAGATCCACCGGCTGGCCGCGTCGTAGTGCACGGCGAGGTCGTAGGTCTCCGGGCGCGGCCCGACGAGCGTCATCTGGCCGCGCAGCACGTTCACCAGCTGCGGCAGCTCGTCCAGCGACCACTGGCGCATCAGCTTGCCGACCTTCGTCAGCCGCGGGTCGCAGTTGGCGGTGACGGTGAGGCCGCCGACGCCCTGCCGCATCGTCCGGAACTTGTACATGACGAACGGCCGCCCGCCCTGCCCGACGCGGGTCTGCCGGAACACCCCGGGCCCGGGGCTGGACAGCCGCACCAGCAGGAAGAGGAGCAGCAGCGGGACGCTGAGCAGCAGCAGCCCGGTGACCGCGCCGGCGATGTCCAGGACGCGGCGCGCCGCGGACGGGGGGACGCCGTCGGACGGGTCGACGGGACGGCTTACGAGCTCGGACATGTCGGTCACCCCTTGTCTACGGGTGCGGGGCCTTGGGTCGCGGGTGCCGTGGCCGCGGTGGCCCCGGCCCCGGCGTTCTTGACGTGCTGGAACCAGACGAGGAGCGCGGCGGTGGTGGCGACGAACGACAGGGACGTGGCGATCGCGGCGCCGATCGCGCCGTGCGCGGGGATCAGGACCGCGCCGAGGATGACGACGACGACCAGGCCGATGCCCTGCCCGGTGGAGGCGGCGCCGGGGCGCCCGACCCCGTAGAGGTAGGCCATGACGAGTCCGGTGACGCCGAACGTGACGACGCCCGCGAGCCTGATGTAGGTGGGCACGACGGCGTCGTCGAACACGTCCCCGAAGACCCAGGGCAAAGCGGTCCCGGCGATGAGGGCGAGGGGCAGCGCGGCCAGCGCGGACACGGCGAGCGCCGGCAGGATGAGGCGGGACGTCCGTCTCGTCGCGGTCTCCCGGTCCTCCTTCGCGAAGTCGGGGTACAGGACGTAGTTCACCGCGAGCCCCGGCAGCTGCACCAGCTCGGCGAACTTGCTCGCGACCGTGTAGACGCCGAGGACCTTCGGGCCGGCGAGCGCGCCGAGCAGCGCCATGTCGAACCGGAGCTGGAGCAGGTCGATGAGCTGGCCGAGGTAGCCGCGGAACCCGTATCCGGCGATGGACCGGCCGAGCCGCCGGTCGGGGCGTCCCCACCCGGCGAAGAACCCGCGCCGCGCGAGGCGCCGGACGATCCACGCGGCGGCGGCGACATCGGCGAGCACCAGCCCGGTGATCAGCGCGCCGGGCCCGTACCAGCCGGTCAGGATCACCAGGTAGATCGGCAGGAACACGAACTCCTCGACGGCGATGGCGAGGCTCGCGCCGGGCTGGTCGTCGGTGCCCTGGAGCAGCCCCTTGCCGACCGAGACGAACCCCTGCGTGAACGACGGCGCGGCGGCGGCGATCGCGACCCAGATGCCGAACGACTTGAAGAACACCAGGTAGATGAGCGGGCTGAGGGCCAGCCAGGCGAACCCGGAGATCGTCGCGCCGATCACGGTCAGCCACGCCAGCGTGGGCCGCACCCGGCTCTGGTCGTAGTCGGGGCGGGCGAGGAAGAACGGCGCGGCGCCGGGCAGCCCGGCGCTGGACAGCTGGCAGAGCAGTCCCGGCAGGATCCGGACGAGCGTGAACGCCCCGACGAGCTTCGGCCCGCCGATCCGCGCGACCATGATCGTCGCGATGCCGAGCGAGGCGAGCGCCCCGATCCGTCCCGCCATGTTCCCCGCCACCAGCGCCAGCAGGCGCCGCCTGATCGCCCTGCCCCGGGGATCGCGACCGGAGGGAGGCGGCTCGTCCTCGACGGGCAGTGTGGCGACCGCCGTCTCACTCCCGCCCTCCACACGAGCGGGTTCCGGCGGTTTCGGAGAGGGCGCCTTGGCAAGGGGCACGGCCTCATCGCTCTTGGGCGGCGACCCCGGCCCCGGATCACGGTCCGGGCGGCCGGAGGGCGCTCTGGGCCCGGGGGCCGCACGGCGTCCCGCCCGCGATGGGGGCGCCAAGAGGCCGCCTCCTTGGGCGGATCGAGACAGGTCCAGCGCTGCTATCAGGCCGAACACGGCCCAGCCGTGGCGGTAGTGGAGGGTCTCGTAGAAGAGGCCCGAGATGAGGAAGACGGCGATGAGCGCGCCGAACAGTTCGGGTCGCGGCACGAGCCGCGCGTACTCGCCGGTCAGCGCGTTCCGCCGGGCGATCCGCACGCACTTCAGCAGCAGCACGAACACGAGCACGATGAGCGCGACGCCCCCGAGGAAGCCGCGTTCGAGGACGGAGGCGACGTAGTCGTTGTGCGCCTCCCGCACATAGGTCTCCTGCCGGACCAGCATCTCCTTCTCGGTCTGGCCGGGACCGATGCCCCACGGGTGCGTCTGCTCCTCGATCATCTGGATGGTGGTGGCGAGTACGGTGCTGCGGGAGTTCGTGCTCTCCCCGGTCGTCCGGCCGATGGAGTCGCGCAGGATGGGGGACGTCTGGCTGGCCTGGTCCAGCAGCGGCTGGATGTTCACCTGCGTGACGACCGTGACGCCCGCCCCGCCGACGAACACGGCGAACGCGCCGATGGCGATCGCGTGGTGCGCCCTGCCCTCGCGGACCAGCCGGAACAGGTGGCCGAGCAGGATCGCGATGATGAGCGCGAGCAGCCCGCCGTTGGAGCCGGTGAGGAGCTCGGCGGTGAGCAGGATCCCGCAGACGGCCCACCGCCGCCACGCCGTCCCCGGGTAGCGGGTCGCGCGGGCGATGAAGAAGATGCAGATGAACCAGTTGGACGCGTAGTTGGCATCGCCGAACGTGAACATCGCCCGCTCGCCGTCGACCTGCTTGCCGGACAGCGCGTCCAGGCCCAGCACGAAGCCGGTGATCATGACGAGGGCGTAGCACGTCCCGATGGCGACGAACGCGCGGAGCGCGACCCGCAGCAGGGACGGGTCGCGGCCGAGGTTGGCGAGGCTCACCCCCCACAGCAGCACGAACAGGTCCTTGACCAGGGTCAGCGCGCCGGCGTCGTTGACGATGGCCGCGATGCCGCCCGCGATGATCGTCAGCAGCGTGGGGATGAGGAACGGCCACCGGACGGGCAGCTTGCGCGTGCCCGCCCACAGCATCGCCACCGCGGTGACGCCGATGAGCGCGAGGTCGGGCAGCCCGGTGTTGCCGGGGCCCGGCGGCAGCCCGAACGGCATCAGCATCGGCAGCGAGGCGATCCCCCCGACCAGCACGACGGTCGTCAGCCGCGCGCCGCGCTTGAGCGGCGCGGGCGCCCGCTCGGCGCCGCCGCGCGCGGGGGCCTCGATGGTCGCGGTCATGGGCGCCTGGAGTTCCCGCGGTAGGTCTCGTCGAGGACGGTCCCGAGATGCTCGGGCGAGAACCACTCGCCCACCCGGGCGCGGGCGCGCCCGGCCATCCGCGCGGCGGCGGCCGGGTCGTCCAGCAGCGCCGACACGGCCGCGGCGAGCCCGTCCGGGTCCTCGGGCGGGACGAGCATGCCGGTCTCGCCGGCGAGCACCAGGTCCTGGTTGGACGGGACGGCCGTCGCGACCAGGGGGATCCCCGCGCCGACCGCCTCTACCAGCACGCAGGGCAGCCCCTCCCACCGGCTGGCCATCGCCATCACGTCGAACGCGGGCAGCACGTCGGCGATGTCGTCGCGGTGCCCGAGCCAGCGCATCCGCTCGCCGATGCCGAGTTTCGCGGTGAGCCTCTCCAGCTCCTCCGTCATGGGCCCGCCGCCGGCCCACAGCCCGAACACGTCGTCGGGCAGCCGGGCGATCGCCTTCGCGAAGATCTCCGGGCCCTTCTGGAACGTCAGCCGGCCGATCGACCCGACGACCTTCACGCCGAGCGGCAGGTCGAGGCGGCGGCGGGCCTGGGCGCGGGAGCCGGGCGCGGTCGCGTAGGCGTCCACGTCCACGGCGGGCCACGACAGCCGCACCCGCTCCGGCGACGTCAGCCCGAGCCGCAGCGCCGTCGTCACGGTCTCCGAGCCGATCGCGAGGAACGCGTCCGTGCGCTTGGAGGCGATCCGTTCGAGGCCTATGTATACGCGTCGCCGCGCCCACGACTGGAACTCGTTGAACGGGAACCCGTGCCAGGTGTGGACGATGCGGGGCACGCCCGCGCGGGCCGCCGCGACCCGTCCGATCACGCCGCCCTTCGCGCTGTGGGTGTGGACGACGTCGTAGCGGCCCTCGGCCAGCACGCGGGTCAGCGTGCGCAGCGCGGCCAGGTCGTCGCGCGGCGAGATCTGCGGCACCAGCGGCCCCACCTGGACGATCTCCATCCCGGCCGCGTACGCCCGGGGGGTGAGGTCACCGGCGGCGGCGTTGGCCACGGCCTCGTCCCCGAAGAGGACGCCGTTGCCGGTGGACGAGGCCGTGCTGTCCATGCCGACGCCACCGGTGACGATCGCGCGCTCGTAGTCGCCGTCCGGGAGGGCCAGCGCACCGTTCAGCGCGACCTGGCCGGCGCCCCCGTTGAACCGGGTGATCACCGTGGCGACTCTGAGCTTCCTGGTCGTACTCACGTGCACACCTCACAGGCCGGGTGGGTCGGGGCTGCACCCCGCGTCGCAGAGGCAGGACGGGCCGGGCGGCGGGGGGTCGCCGGACGGTTCCGGGCGCCGGGCCGGGTGGTACTCGGGCAGCAGCCGGCGCAGCAGCAGCCGCACGGCGCCGTCGTCGCCGGCGCCGGCCGCGGCCTCCAGCTCGTCCAGCAGCTGCGGCAGCCCGGCGGGCGGCGCGGCCGGGCGGGTCGCCCAGATCTTCGGGTGGGCGGTGCGGATCCGGCGCTCGGAGTCGGCGAACACCTTCTCCGCGAGCTTCTCGCCGGGGCCGAGGCCGCTGAACCGGATCGTCACCTCCGGCAGCCGGAGCTGTTCGGCGTACCGGTGCACGAGGTCGATCACCGGGACGGGCCGGCCCATGTCGAGGACGAACGTCTCCGCCTCCTCCGCCATCGCCGCGGCCTCGATCAGCAGCCCCGCGGCCTCCTCCACCGTCATGAAGTGGCGGGCGACCTCCGGGTGGGTGATCGTGACGACCTCGCCGGAGGCGATGCGGTGCGCGAGCAGGTCCAGCAGCGGGCCCGCCGTGCCGAGCACGTTGCCGACGCGGACGGCGGCGAAGCAGGTCGGGCCGCCCGTCGCCGTCCGCAGCAGCAGCTCGCCGAGCCGCATCGTCGCGCCGAACACCGACGTCGGGTCGGCGGCCTTGTCGGACGAGACGAGCACGAGCCGCTCCACGCCGTGCCGCACCGCGCCGTCGATGAGGTGCCGGGTGCCGAGGACGTTCACCGCGACGCCCCGGCACGGGTCCCGCTCGACGTCCGCCAGCGCGTTCCGCCCGGCCATGTGGAAGACCAGGTCGGGCCGGGCGTCCCGGAGGATCCGGTCCACCCGGCGCTCGTCCCGGACGTCGGCCCGCGCGGCCGTGACGCCCGGCAGCGCCCGGCGCAGCCGCGCCAGCCCGGCGCCGTCCCGGTCGACCAGGCACAGCGCGGCCGGTTCCAGCCGCTGCACCTGGTGGCACAGCGCCCGGCCGACCGTCCCGCACGCCCCGGTGACCAGCACCCGCCGGCCCCGCACGAGCCGCCGCCCGCGATGCCCCGCCATGACGACCTCGTCCCGTCCCATCAGCAGGGCCAGCGGGCTGGCCGGGACCGCGGCGGGGGGTGCGGCCCCGGTGCGGCGGCGCGGCAGGAACCTTCGCACGATCAGCTCCGGGTCCGCAGGGCCTCGGTGAGTGCGGACACGACGCGGTCCCGGCCGTCGGCCGTCAGACCCGGGTACAGCGGCAGCGACAGCAGCTCCTCGCCGACCCGGTCGGTCACCGGCACCTGCGCGCACTCCTCCGCGCCCAGGATCTCCAGGTAGGCCGTCATCTGGTTCGCCGGGATGAAGTGGACGGAGGTCGCGACGCCCGCCGCCTCCAGCCGCGCGCTGATCGCGTCCCGGTCCTGCACCCGCACCTGGTAGAGGTGCCAGGCGTGCTGGACGTTGTCGAGGTCCCGCTGCGGCAGGACGAGGCCGGGCAGCCCGCGCAGCGCCTCGTCGTACGCCGCGACGATCTCGGCGCGCCGCTCCTGCCACCCCGGGAGCGCGGCGAGCTGCGCCCGCCCGATCGCCGCCTGGACGTCGGTCATGTTGGCCTTCAACCCGACCGTCTTCACGTCGTACCGCCAGCTTCCGCCCGGCAGGTACCGCTTCCAGGAGTCCTTGCTCATCCCGTGCATCCGCATCGCGCGGACCCGGTCGGCGAACTCCTGGTCGGACGACGCCACCGCGCCGCCCTCGCCGATCGGCATGTTCTTCGTCGCGTAGAAGGAGAAGCAGGCCGCGAACGACTCCGATCCGACGGGCTTTCCGTCCCGCCCGGCGCCGGGGCCGTGCGCCGCGTCCTCGACGACCCGCGTCCGGTCGAGGCCGGCCGCCTCGGCGAGCGCCGGGACGTCCACCGGGTAGCCGCCCTGGTTCTGCACGATCATCGCGGCGGGCGCGCAGCGCCCCGCCGCCGCCGCGACCGTCTCCGGGCTCGGGACGAGCGTGTCCTCGTCGATGTCGACCAGCACCGGCCGCAGGCCCGCGTGCAGGATCGCGTTGATCGCGCCGCAGAACGTGAGGCTGGGCGTCAGCACCGCCGACCCCGGCGGCAGGTCCAGCGCGCGCAGGCACAGCTCCAGCGCGGTCGTGCACGAGGCGACCGCGACGACGTGCGCGGCGCCGAGGTGGTCGGCGAACTCCTGCTCGAACGCGGCCGTCTGCGGCCCCGTCGTGATCCAGCCCGAGTCGAGCACCTTGACGACGGCGTCGGACACCTCGCCGGACACCGACGGGATCGTGAACGGTACGGACGAACTCATCTGCTACCCCTTGATCTTCCGGGACGTGGCGACGACGCCGAGCAGCGGCCAGCCGGACGCGGTGACGAGGTCGCGGACGGTCTCCAGCCCCGACACCCGCGTCACCGGCCCGACCACGACCACCACGCCGACCTCCTCGTCCGAGCCCGGATCGATGTCCTCGAACGCGTGCACATGGCAGAGCTGGCGGAGCGGGACCGGCTGGGTGACCTCCGAGGGGGACACCTCGGCCGACTTCTTCGACATCACGGCGGTGCCGCCGGCGCGGACGACGGACGTGCTCTTCGTGCCGCCGCCGGGCCCGCCGCTGTTGAGGGACGGCCCGTCCGGCCGCTCACCGTCGCCGCCCTCGCCCTCGCCGGCGTCGCCGGGCCGGCCGCGTCCCGGCCGCGCCTTGACGACCTTCGTCTCGTCCCCGTACACGGCCGCGGCGATCGAGGACACCAGCTCGGCCGGCAGCGGCCCCGGCGCGCCGACCAGCGTGACCCGCCCGACGCCCTCCTTCTTCGCGGCCAGCCGGATGCGGCGGCCGAGGTCGGCGAGGCGCGCCGGTCCCTTGTCGGACCAGCCGAGCAGCGGCACCCCGAGCCGCCGCGCGACCCGCCGCTGCCCCGGGATCGTGGGCCGGACCATCTCCGTCACGACCGCGATCAGGATCCCGCCGATCAGCCCGACCAGCCCCGCGATCGCCGCCATCATCACGACCGGGTTCGTCCGCGGCGCCAGCACCGCCGGCTGCACCACCGACGCCGTCCCCGACTGCGACAGCTGCGTCTGCAGATCCGACCGGTTCGACCGCAGGTCGGTCAGCTCGGCCTGCACCCGCTCCCGCTCGTTCGCGGCGCCGATGTCGGGGTTCGGCTGCGCGCCGGCCCGCCGCGACAGCGGGCCGAGCTTCTTCTCCAGCGACCGGACGCGCTTGTCGATGTCGTCCATCTGCTGCTTGATCGAGCCCTGGTTGGAATCGTTGATCTCCTTGACGACCGCGGCGCCGATCGCGTCGGTGAGCCGCCGCGCCACGCCCGGGTCGGCGTCCTTCACCGACAGCTGCACGACCGTGGACGTGCCGAGCCCGGTCACCTCGATCGCCTTGGCGACCTTGACCGTCGGCCGGTTCACCTTCTGCTGCCCGAGCACCTCGCGCAGCAGGTTCTCGCTGGTCGCGAACGCCTTCACCTGGCTGACAACGATGGACACGCCCGCGTCCCCGGGCGCCGCGTCGGTCGCCCTGCTGCTCGCCTGCAGCCGCGACTGCGCGACGTACGGCGGTTCCGTCCCGCTCATCACGACCCCGACCAGCAGCAGCGGAAGAACCGTCATGGCCAGCAGCAGGGCCCAGTAGCTGCGCACCACCCGGGCGGCGACTTCGTCGATCTCCACGATCTACCCTCCGGCTTCGTCACGGCGAGCGTAGGAAGACCCGTCGGCGGAGCAATCGCCCAAAAGACGACCCCGCCCTACGCCGTTTGCATCAGGGCGGACGCCCGGTCAGCCGTCCGCGGAGGGGCGCATGCCGGCCCGCATGGCGAGGGTGATCGCCTCCAGGGCGGAGTGCATGTCGAGCTTCGCCAGCAGGTTCTGGGTGTGGGTGCGGACGGTGTTGGCCGACAGGCCGAGCCGCTCGGCGATCTCCGCGCGGCCGAGCCCGTCCACCATGCACTGCAGGACCTCGCGCTCGCGCGGCGTCAGCTCGGCGAGCAGCCCGGCGCCGGCCTGCTCGCCGCCGTCCAGCGTCAGCCGGCGCAGCACCTCGCCGAGCAGGTCGGGCGGGATCCAGCCGCCCTGCCGCGCCGCCGACCGGATCACCCGGGCGACGTGGTCGGCGCTCTCGGTCTTCTCCAGCCAGCCCACGGCGCCGCGGCGGACCGCCCGCACCATCGCGTCGAGGTCGCTCATCGCGGTCAGCACGACGACCCGCACGTCCGGGTGCCGCTCGCGGACCCGGTCCAGGACCTCCAGGCCGCTCTCCGCGCCCAGCGTCATGTCGAGGACGAGCACCCGCGGGCGCTCGGTGGCGGTCAGCGCGAGTGCGCGCCGCACGTCGGCGGCGATCGGCAGGATCACCAGATCGGGCTCGCGCCCGAGCCGCGCCGCGAGGGCCTCGGCGAAGAGCGCGTGATCGTCCACGATGAGGACGCGGATCGGTTGCATCCACCGACCATGACCGCTGCGGGGGCCCGGCGGATCCTGCAAACGCTGTACTTCGTTTCGGCCGTCCCGATCACCCGCGCCCGCACACTGCGTGATCTCCGCTGGTGACGGCGCCGGACAGAACCGTGCGCGGACGCCGGGCGGCCCCCGCCGGTTCACACGCGTCCGGACCCGGTCACCTGGAGTGCCGGGCGTTGACCGTCCGGGGCCGGCTGCTGATCCTGTGGCTGGAATGTCAAGGGGACGCACTGGCCTGCAGGGGATGCCACATGAAAGTGCTGATCACAGGGGGAGCCGGCTTCATCGGCAGCACGATCGCCTCCGCCTTCGCCGAGCGCGGGGTCACCCCCGTGGTGCTCGACAGCCTCATCACCGGCCGGCAGGAGTTCACCGCCGGCAAGATCTTCTACCAGGGCGACATCGGGGACGGCGGCCTGGTCGACCAGATCTTCCGCGACCACCCCGACATCATCGCGACCGTGCACTGCGCGGCGCTGATCGTGGTGCCCGACTCCATGGCGGACCCGCTGCGCTACTACCGCGTCAACCTGTCCAAGACCCTCGACCTCGCCGGTCACCTCGTCCGCAACGGCTGCGACCGGATGATCTTCGCGTCCACCGCCGGGATGTACCGGCCCGAGCCCGATCTGTCGGTCACCGAGACCTCCGAGCTCGAACCGCAGAACCCCTACACCCGCTCGAAGATGATGGCGGAGCTGCTGCTCCAGGACTTCTGCGAGGCCTACGGGCTGCGCGTCATCTCGCTGCGCTACCTCAACCCGATCGGGGCCGACCCGCGGCTGCGCACCGGCCTGCAGAGCAGCAAGCCCACGCACGCCCTCGGCAAGATGATCGAGTGCTACGACCTCGGCGTCCCCTTCAAGATCACCGGGGTGGACTGGGAGACCCGGGACGGCACCGCGATCCGCGACTACATCCACGTCTGGGACATCGCCCGCGCCTTCCACGAGGCGGCCACCCGGTTCGACTCGATCATCCCGCCGGTCGGGGACCACCCGCGCTACGAGGTGATCAACCTCGGCACCGGGAACGGGACGACCGTCCGCGAGCTCGTCGCCGCCTTCCGCGAGGTCGTCGGCGACTCCTTCCGGGCCGAGGACGCCCCGGCCCGGCCGGGCGACGTCGTCGGCGCGTTCGTGAATCCGGCGAAGGCGTGGGACCTGCTCGGCTGGAAGCCCGAGTACACCATCGAGGACGCCATCCGCCACTCCCTGCAGTGGGCCGACCGGCGCCGCGAGCTCGCCGCGTCCTGACCCTCGTCCACGGCCCGTCCGGCGAATGCCCCGGACGGGCCGTGGTCATGTCTGCCGCCGGGGACGGGGACACCGCCCGCCCCGGCGCCGCTCCGGCGGCGTTCGCCGGCACATCCCCGGCGGACGCCGCCAAGTCGCGTCAAGACGTCCAGAGTTACTCTATGTATTCATTTAGCTACGCATCGTTGTAGCATCGCTGTTCTGTGCGAGTGAATCCGGGGTGTGGTCTGGGGATCATGAAGCGAGCATGGAGCGACAGGCGTATCCGCATCGGCACGGTGTCGGCGGTGGTCCTGACCGCGTCGGCGATGTCGATCGTTCCGGCGGGCCGGACCGGTTCCGTCCGGGGGTGCGTCTGCCACATCGCCCGGTCCTGCGCGTCGATGGCGCCGCGGGGGGGAGCGGCCGTGCCGGCGGCCGTCCCGCCTCCCCGGCACCTGGTGCCGCGGGAGGGGCATCCCGTTCAGAACGCCGCCCTTGTGCAACGGCAGGCCATTTCTCTTCCCGGGCATGGGGACGGCATCGTTCTCAAGTTCAGCCTTTACCGCGGAATTGGCGGCGGGGTGACGAGTTCGTTCACCCGCGATGGCCTGGCATTCACGTTCGAGAGTGGAGCCGGGGTCGGCGGCTCCTTTTCCGTGGGCTCGACCGTCGGGCGGCCGGACCCCGGCCCGGCTTTCGAGGCGCGGGCCTCGATGAGCAGCAGGCTCCGATTCGTCCGGCCACCCGACTTCGGCCTCACGGTCAGCCACGACGGCATGCTGCAGGCCTACATGGACGCAAAGACGGGCAATTTCCGGACGCGTTTCCGGTCGAAGTCGGTGTCGCTCACCGGGGGCGGCGTCCACGGGAAGACCGAGGCGCCGGCGACCCGGAGGTCCTGGAGCCTCGGCACCGAGTTCAAGCTCGCCGGCACCTACACCGTCAGAGCGCCCTGGGGAGGCGTCTTCGACGTGTGGCGGGGGATCATCGGCGGCGTCCCCGGGGTGTGGAAGTCCCGGGCCCCGCCCGCGCACTCGGTCGACCTCCTCGGCTACGTGGCGGTGCTGGGCAGGGGCGTGTTCAGGCGCTCCGTCGACGTCCGCCCACGTGACACCCGGCTCCGGAGGGGGCGCGCGGGCCGGTTCCGCGGATCGCAGGCGTTCCGTGCCCTCCGCGTTCTCCGGGTCGTCAGGGGAGGCCGGAGGTCGCGCTTCGGACGGCCCGGCGGAGCGGCTTCACGAGCGTCGCGGAAGGGACCGCGCGGAGCGCGCCCTCCCGCCGCGCCGGACGACGAGGACCCGGCCGGAGCGCGCCGCAACGGCGCGGGCGGCGGGCCGCCGTTCGCGCCGTAGCGGCCGTTTCCGGCGAGCCATACCGCATTCGCCCGAGTCGGCGGGTCGCGGGGGTGCGGTGCACCCGAAAAGGGGACGTGACTTCTCATCTGCACAAGTGGCGGTAAGCCTGATTTTCGCACTTTGCGGGCATTTTGAAAATCAGGCCACCCCGATTTAAGTTTGGTCACGGAGTTGTTATGATCATTGAGTTCGCACTGCGCGAACCAGCGTCACAAAAGGGGGAAAAGGAATGAAACGTATCGCTCGTGCGGCGACCGTGGCCGGGCTGGCCATCGGTGGCAGCCTCCTGGCCGTTCCCGCGGCCTCGGCCGAGGCCGCGGCGCCGTCGGACATCAACATCTACATCAATCCCCGCTACATCTCCGAGAGCGGCCCCGGCGACCTCAGCTACGCCGAGATCAACAAGTCGCGCGACGCCGCCGCGGTGATGGGGAACAAGCCGGTCACCACCGGCGACATCAAGCAGAAGATCCACGCCAAGAAGGTCGGCCCCGCGACGGTCGAGGTCGAGGGCCCCGAGCAGGACGTCGAGGGCGGCGAGGCCGCGGGCGCCCAGGGGGCCGAGGCCGCGGGCGCCGAGGGGGCCGAGGCTCAGGAGGGCGCCGCCCAGCAGGGTGCCGCTCAGGAGCAGGGTGCCGCTCAGGAGCAGGGCGCGGCTCAGCAGCAGCCCGCCGCTCAGGAGCAGGGTGCGGCTCAGCAGCAGCCCATCGCTCAGGAGCAGGGTGCGGCTCAGCAGCAGCCCATCGCTCAGGAGCAGCCGGCGGCTCAGGAGCAGGGTGCTGCCCAGCAGCAGCCCATCGCTCAGGAGCAGGGCGCCGCTCAGGAGCAGGGCGCCGCTCAGGAGCAGGGCGCCGCTCAGCAGCAGCCGGCCGCTCAGCAGCAGCCCGCCGCTCAGGAGCAGGCTGCGGCTCAGCAGCAGCCCGCCGCCGAGCAGCAGTCGGCCGCTCCGGAGCAGGCCGAGGCCATGGAGGAGGCCGAGGCTCAGGAGGGCGCCGCCCAGGAGGGTGCCGCTCAGGAGCAGGGTGCTGCGCAGCAGGAGGCCCAGCAGCAGCCCGCGGCTCAGCAGCAGGAGGCTCAGCCCGCGGCTCAGCAGCAGGAGGCTCAGCAGCAGCCCGCGGCTCAGGAGCAGCCGGCCGCTCAGCAGCAGCCCGCGGCTCAGCAGCAGCCGGCCGCTCAGCAGCAGGCCCAGAACGAGGCGCAGGTCCAGCACAAGGGCGAGGCGCTGACCGAGGCCGTGAACCAGGGCCAGGCCGCGGTCCAGGGCTAGGACCGACCGTGGACGAGAGGAGGGCCCGCGCCAGGGCCGAAACCGCCCTCGCGGGCCCGCCTCCGCGGTACCTCCGCACGTAGGAGACGGGCGCGTGCGCCCATGTCATGCCTCGCTGATGGACATCGGCGGGGCATGACGCCTGTTCGGGGGCCGTGCCGTGACCTGCGCCGGAGCCCGCCCGCCCGGGGGCGACGTCCGAGATGGACGCGTTTGAGGCGAACGTAGGAAAGAATGGGGGTGGCCACGGCTAGGAGGCGTTTTGAACGGCGATGCGCGGTTCACCGTCACGCGGACGCTGAGCAAGGACCAGCAGGCGCGGCGCGAGCGGCTGATCGACTCGGCCCGGGAGCTCGCGCTGGAGGGCGGCTACCCGGCCGTCACCATGCACGACGTGGCGGACCGCGCCGGCGTCGCGCGGGCGACCGTCTACCGGTACTTCGCCACCAAGGACCACCTGCTCACCGAGGTCGCGGCGGCGTGGGCGCACCGGGTCACCGACGACATCGACGCGCTCGCGGTCGGCGACACCCCGCTGGAGCGCCTCACCGCGCTGCTCGAGCGGATCGTGCACGTGGCGGCGGCGGAGCCGACCCTGACGTCCGCGATCATCCAGGCGGTGACCTCCGACGACTCCAGCGTGGACGACGCCCGGACCGTCCTGTTCCTGTTCCTGCGCGACCGGCTCTCCACGGCGATCGGCGACCCGGTCCCCGAGCGCGACGACGTCGAGATCGTCCTCGGGCACATCCTGCTCTCCGCGCTGATCAGCCTGGCCTCGCTCCGCCAGCCGGTCGATGAGGTCGCCGCCATGGTCCGCACGGCCGGGCGGCTCGTGCTGGGCGGCGCGTTCGCCGCGACGCCCGGCTGATTTGGTCCACGTTTCCCGGCCGTGATTGGTCCTGTCGCATGGTCCACTGTGGTCCTAGCGTGCTCGTGTGACGAACCCCGTGCTGTTCCTCCTGGCCGCCCTGACGCTCGTCGCGGTCCCCGGCCCGAACCACCTGTACATCACCACGCGCAGCATCGGCGAGGGGCGCCGCGCCGGGATCGCGTCCGCGCTCGGCGTCGAGACCGGCACGCTCGTCCACATCGGCGCCGCCGCGGCCGGACTGTCCGCCCTCGTCGCCGCGTCCGCGACCGCGTTCGGGATCCTGCGCTACGCGGGCGCCGCCTACCTCGTCTACCTCGCGTACCGGACGCTGCGCGGCGGCCGTGAGGACGGCGAGCTCGAACTCGAACCGCGGCCGCTGCGCCGCGTCTACCTCGACGGCGCGCTCGTCAACGTCCTCAACCCGAAGGTCGTGCTGTTCTTCCTGGCGTTCCTGCCGCAGTTCGCCGACCAGGACGCGGGAGCGGTGCCGCTGCAGATCGCGGCGATGGGCGCCGCGACCGCGCTGATCGGGCTGGTCGTGGACATCGGCTACGCGGTGGCCGCCGGCTCGATCGGCGAGTGGCTGCGGGCCCGGCCGGTCTTCCGGCGCCGGCAGCGGTACGCGACCGGCCTCATCTACCTCGGCCTCGGCGCCGTCGCCGTCCTCGCCGGTCCGAGCGCGCGTCGCACCTAGGGACCACTCGCCGGGGCGGGTATGCAGCCCGCCTCGTTTGTCACTCCGCTGACAACCCGGGGCCCGCATTGCGTACCCGGTCGTGCAGCCCGCCCGGACGGCCGCCGGTAGCTTCCCGACCGGGAGGTGCGAACGGTGACCGGCGGCCTTGAGGAACGCTCCCCGATCACGCCCTGGCCGGGCGTGCCGAGCGAGCTGGCCACGCTGTTCCGGCCCCATCTGGACACCCTCGCCGAGGAGATGATCGAGGAGATCCTCGCCGGGATCCCCGAGTACGCCCGCCCGCGGGACGCGGAGTACACGCGGCTCCTCCGGCTCGCCGTCGAGGGCGCGCTGCGCCAGTTCGCCGACCTCGTCATGGACCCGGACGGCTCCTGGGAGCAGGTCGCCGCCGTCTACCGGGAGATCGGCCGGGCCGAGGCCCGTGAGGGCCGCGACCTGGAGGTCCTGCAGACCTCGCTGCGGCTCGGCGCCCGGGTCGCGTGGCGCCGGCTCGCCGCCGAGTCCGAGCGGTACGACATCTCCCGCCGTACCCTCGCCGGCATCGCCGAGGCGATCTTCGCGTTCCTGGACGAGGTCGCCCGCGCCGCCGCCGAGGGCCACACCGCGGCCCGTGAGCGGGAGGCGGGCGAGCTGGAGCACCGCCGCCGCCGGCTGCTGGACCTGCTGCTCGCCGAACCGCCCGCCGCCCCGCGGGCCGTCGCCGACCTGGCCCGCCTCGCGCGCTGGCGCGTCCCGCGGACGGTCGCGGCCGTCGTCCTGCACGAGCGGGGCCGGCAGCCGTTCGCGCACCCGGACCTGCCGCCCGACGTGCTCGCCGACGTCGACCGCCGCGAGCCCTGCCTGCTCGTCCCCGACCCGGAGGGCCCCGGACGCGGCCGGATGCTGGAGTCCGCGCTGGGCGCCTGGGTCGCCGCGCTCGGCCCGACCGTCCGCACCGAGGACGCGGCCAGGTCGCTGCGCTGGGCCCGCGAGGCGCTGCCGCTGGCGCGCCGCGGGATCCTGCCGTCCGACCGGCTGATCCGCTGCGCCGACCACATGCCGGCGCTCGTGGTCTTCAGGGACGAGGACCTGGTCCGCGTGGTCGCCGACCTGCGCCTCGCGCCGCTGCGGGCCGTCCGGCCACGGCACCGTGAGCGGCTGATGCGGACGCTCCTGTCCTGCCTGCAGAACGGGTTCAACGCCACCGAGGTCGCGAGCCGGCTGCACGTCCACCCGCAGACCGTCCGGTACCGGCTGCACCAGCTGGAGGAGCTGTTCGGCGCGCGGCTGCACGACCCGGAGACCCGGCTGGAGATGGAGATGGCGCTGACCGTCGCCCTCACCACGCCGCCGGACGATCAATCAATCGATTGACCGGATTCTTCGCCAACGCCTAGTTTGGGGTGATGACCAGCAGCGATACCGGGCGCGAACGGATCCTGGAGGTGGCCACGCGGCTGTTCGCCGCGCTCGGCTACGACGGGACCTCCACCCGCATGATCGCCGAGGCCGCCGGGCTCAACGTCGCCACCATCGCCTACCACGTCGGCGGGAAGCGCGACCTCTACCTCGCCGTGATGGAACGCGCCCACGTGGCGGAACGGGCCGCGCTCGACCGGGCGCTCGCCGAGATCACCATGGACCGGGAGGGCCTGCTGGCCCTCGTCGACGGGTACGTCGACTTCTGCCTCCGGCGCCCGGAGGTCCCCGCGCTGTGGATGCACCGCTGGCTCTCGGACGCCGCCGACATCGCGCACCTGGAGGAGCAGTACGTCCGGCCGCTGGTGGAGATCGTCACCGGCCTGGCCCGCAAGATCGTCGCCGATGACGTCGACGTCGACTTCGTCGTCTGGACCATCGTCTGGTGCACCCACGGCTTCGGCTGCGGCGGCCTCCTCGACGCCGACGGGAACCGCCTCGGCCTGGACGACCCGGCCGCGGTGGCCAGGTTCCGCGCGCAGATGCGCCGCACCGTCGCCGCCGCGATCGGGCTGCCCTCCGGCAACGCCGGATGACCTCACCGCGGCTCACCGCCGTCCGCCCCCGACCGAGGAAGCACGCCCTATGCCCGCTGACCCGCACCACGGCGCCCTGCCCGAAACCGGCCGCCCCGCCCCCGACCTGCTCGCCGAGCTCGCCCGGCTGCGGGCCGCCGACCTGCCCGTGCGCGGCGGCCAGGTCACCGCGTACGTGTACGACACCGGACGCGACGCCGTGCACGACCTCGCCGCCACCGCCTACCAGGAGATGCTGGAGGTCAACTGCCTCGACCCCACGGCGTTCCCCAGCATCGTCGCGCTCGAACGCCGGATCGTCGGGTTCGCCGCGGACAAGCTCGGCGGCGGCTCCGGCATCTTCACCAGCGGCGGCACCGAGTCGATCATGCTGGCGGTGAAGGCCGCGCGGGACGCCCGCCCGGTGGAGGGGCGGCCCCAGATCGTCCTGCCCGCTACAGCGCACCCCGCCTTCCACAAGGCCGCGCACTACCTCGGCATGGAGACCGTGCACGTCCCGGTCGACGGCGACTTCCGCGCCGACCCCGCCGCGACGGCCGCCGCGCTGACCCCCCGCACGGTGCTGGTCGTCGCCTCGGCGCCGTCCTATCCGCACGGCGTCATGGACCCGGTCCCGGAGATCGCCGCGCTCGCCGCCGGCGCGGGCGTGCCATGCCACGTCGACGCGTGCGTCGGCGGCTGGGTGCTGCCCTGGCTGCGGGACGCCGGGCGCGACGTCCCGCCGTTCGACCTGTCCGTGCCGGGGGTGACGTCCCTCTCGTGCGACTTGCACAAGTACGGCTACTCGCCCAAGGGGGCCTCGGTCGTGCTGTTCGCGGACGAGTCGCTCCGGCGGCACGCCTACTTCGCGTCCGCGCACTGGCCCGGCTACACGGTCATCAACGCCGGCGTCCAGAGCAGCAAGAGCGCCGGGCCGCTCGGAGCCGCGTGGGCGACCCTCACCGCGGTCGGGGCGCAGGGGTACCGCGACCTCGCCGAGAGCGCGATGAAGGCCGCGGAACGCTTGATCGCGGGCATCGCGGAGATCCCCGGGCTGCGGGTGCTCGGCGACCCCGTCGCGCCGCTCGTCGCCGTCGCCTCGACCGACCCCGGACTGGACGTCTTCGTGATCGCCGACGAGGCCCGCGCCCGCGGCTGGTACTTCCAGCCGCAGCTCTCCTACCAGGGCAGCCCGCCGAACCTGCACTTCACCCTGACCGGCGTCAGCGACGTCGACACCCTGCTGGCGGCGCTGGCCGACGCGGTGCGCGGCGCCCGCGCCGCCGGCCCGCCCGACGTCCCGTCCGACCTCGTGGACGCGCTCGCCGAGCTGGACCTCGACGGTCTCGACGACGCCGACTTCGCCGCCCTGCTCGCGTCCGCCGGCGTCGACCTGGACGGCGGCGGCGACCCCGAGATGGCCGTGGTCAACACCATCCTGGACGCGCTGCCGCCCGCCACCCGGGAGGCCCTGCTGATCCGCTTCCTGTCCGCCCTGTACGTCTGACGGCGGGTCAGCCGAGGCGGGTCAGCCGCTTGACGATGGACGGCCCGTCCTTCGGCTCGCCCGCCTCCAGCGGCACCCGCGCCGGGCCCGCGTCCATGGCGCCGGCCGCGTCGCCCGGCGCGGCGTCCGCCGGCGGGTCGCCGTCGTACCCCACGCGCACGGTGAGGCCGGGCCAGCCGACGACGGCCACCGGCGCCGTCGCGCGCAGCGCGGTGCTCCCGTCGAGCCCGTCGTCGATCCGCCCGACGACGTCGCCCCGGCGCGCGAGCGGCTTCGCGACGAGGGCGCGCTCGGCCGCGACGAGGATCCCCTCCGCCGTATTGACGGCGTCCGCCGCGCTAGGGGAGCGCTGCCCCATCACCGCGCCGACGATCAGCGTCATCACGCCCCCGACGTCCTTGCGCGCCGCGAACACGAAGTTCCCACCGGCCGCGTCGGTGTACCCGGTCTTCCCGCCGACGACGCCGTTGCGCCCGAGGATGAAGTTGCCGCCCTGCCGCGGGGTACCGCCGCCGTCCGGCACGTACATCCGGTTGTTCACGATCTCCCCGAAGGACGGCAGGCTCATCGCCGCCCGCAGCAGCTTCACCTGGTCCGCGGCCGTGCTGACCGTCCCGGAGTCGTAGCCGCTCGGATCGGTGTAGCGCGTACCGGTCATCCCCAGCTGCTTCGCCGCCTCGTTCATCTTCGCGACGAACGCCCTCTCGTCGCCGGAGTCCCACCGCGCCAGCTCGTGCGCCACGTCGTTGGCCGAGATGATCAGCAGCGCCTCCAGCGCCTTGCGCTGCGTCAGCCGCTGGTTCGCGGTCACCCCGAGCAGCGACTCCCCGCGCCTCTTGCGCGCCGGGATCTGCGCCGCCGCCTGCGGCGACACCGTCAGCACCGGCCCGGCCTCCCCGGACTTCAGCGGATGGTCGCGCAGATACACGTACGCCGTCATGACCTTGGCGACGCTCGCCGTGGGCGTCGGCACCGCCCCGCCCGAGGACCCCATCGTCCCGAGCCCGTCCACGTAGATCGCGGACTGCCCCGCCGCGGGCCACGGCAACACCGGCGCCTGCCCCGGGAACGTGTGGCTGGCCGCGACGCTCAACCTGACCGTCGGCTCCGGCGGCGGCCGCAGAAGCTGCCCGGCGACGAGCCCCACCACGAGCACCAAGGCAGCCGCGACAACGACGACCCACCGCCGACGCTTCTTCTCCTCCACCGGCGCCGGAGCCGCACCGCCCCACGACTGCGGCGGCGCCTGCCAGGCAGCCGGCGCGGGCAACCGCTCAACCCGAGTCGTCGCAGCCGACGTCTCCGGCAAGACCGCCTCCCACGACCCCGCCGCCACGTCCTGCGATGGCGCGCCATGCTTCGGCGGGGCGCCGGCCCCCGCATGTGGGACACCAGAAGGTGCCGGTGCCGTCGAAGGCCCAACGTGCGGCGAGGCGCTCTCACGCGCGGTGCGCTCGTCCTTGGACGGCGCTTCGTGCTGAGGTGGGACACCGCTATCGGTGCGCTCCGCGTGGTCCTGGCCTGCGGTGCGGCCGCCTCGTGGTGGCGCGTCGTGTGTCGGCGGGACGCCGGGAGATGCCGGTGCGCCCTGCGCGGGGGGCCGCCGTGGTACGTCCTGTTTCGGCGGTGCGTTCGTAGCCCCTGCGCCCGGCGTCGCGCCCTCACGCGCGGCGCGCCCGTCCTCCGACGGCGCGTCCTGCCTCGGCGGAGCGCCACCTTCGGTGCGCCCTGCGAAGGTTGCCTGGTTCTTGCCCGCCGTGCGCCCGTCTTGCGGTGGCGCGCCTTTCTTCGGCGGGGCGCCGGTTCCTGGCCCTGCATGTGGGGCGCTGGAAGGTGCCGGTGCGCCCTGCGCGGGGGGCCTGTCTTGCCGTGGCGTGCCGTGCTTCGGTGGCGCGTTCGTAGGCCCTGCGTGTGGCGTGGCGCTCTCACGCGCGGCGCCACTGTCCTCCGACGGCGCGTCCTGCCTCGGTGGGGTGGCGCTGCCAGGTCGGGTCTGTGGGGCGGTAGGTGCCGATGCACCGTGCGCGGTGTTCTCGCGTCGGGCGCGCTCGTCCTGAGACGGCGCTTGCTGTTGGGTGCGGGCGCCTTGCCGCGGTGCTTCCTGCTGAGGCGGGGCGCCGCTTTCGTTGTCCTCTGCGGAGGCTGCCGAGTCCTCGACAGCGCTGCGGCCGTCTCGTGATGGCGCGTCCTGCTCGGGCGCGCCGCTTTCGGTGCGCTCTTCGGAGGTTGCCTGGGCCTCGCCTGCGGTGCGGGTGTCTCGTGGTGGCGCGTCTTGGTTCGGTGGTGCGTTTGTGGGGGCGGGGGGTGGTGTGGCGTTCTGGTGTGAGGCGCCGCTGTCGTCTGACGGCGTGTCCTGTTCTGGTGGGGCGGTGCTGGCCGAGTCCTTGGCAGGTTCGGGGGGCTCTTCAGGCTCGGCTTGCGGGGTCTCGGTCGTGTCCTCGGGGGGTTCCTCGTCCTCTGGTTGGGGGGCGGGGAACTGGACGTACCAGGTGCTTGGGGGTGGGGGCTCTTCCTCGGCGTCCTTTGGCCTGCGGCGGACGGGGATGTCCGGGCGGGTCAGGTCGACCTTCTTGGGGACGCGGAATTCGGCGGTCCCGGTACGGGACGTCTCCGCGCCCCGCTCGGCGTCGTCGTCCACGTCCAGACCCTCCTCTGCTCGTATCTCGACGGGCGGCGGAATGGTCCTCCCCCGGCGACCCCCCATGCATATGGGGACGCGAAGTTTATCGGGAAGGTTCGCGGCGATCCGTGTCCGTGAGGCTCGTGTCCCGCGTGAACCTGGACGGGGGGTTGCGGAGATACAACCCTGACAACGTCCCCCGCACGGGAAGGCCCGGTGCGCATGCCATGGTGGCCGCGATGACCGTTCCCCCGACGGCTCAGGAGTGCGACGCCGCTCTCATCGAGAGTTCGCTCGCCGATCCCGAGGCGTTCGCAGCGCTGTTCGACCGCTATGCCGGGATGCTCTTCCGGTACGTCTCGCGCCGGCTCGGGCCCGAGGCCGCGGAGGACGTCGTCGGCGAGACGTTCCTCGCCGCGTTCAGCAAGCGGCACCGCTACGACGTCGCGCAGCGGGACGCGCGGCCCTGGCTGTTCGGCATCGCGACGAAGCTGGTCGCGCGGCATCACCGGAGGGAGGCCGCGCGCTACCGGGCGCTGCGGCGCAGTCCCGTGGACGGTCCCGTGGAGGGGCCCGCCGACCGGGTGGCGGCGGGGGTGACCGCGTCGGCGTCGCGTCCCGTGCTGGCGGAGGCGCTGTCCGGGCTGGCGCGGAGGGACCTGGACGTCCTGCTGCTGGTGGCGTGGGGCGACCTCTCCTACGAGGAGGTGGCGCGGGCGCTCGGCATCCCGGTCGGGACGGTCCGGTCCCGGCTGAACCGCGCCCGGCGCAAGGTGCGCGCCGCGCTGGGCGACACCGACCCGATGGGTGAGGAGGAGTGAGCGTGGACGACCTGGAACTGATCCGTGATCTCGGCCGGGAGCTGGAGCACGAGCCGCCGCCGACGCTCGCCCGGCAGCGCACCCGGCTGCTGGACGGTGCCCGGCGGAGGCGCCGGGTCCTCGGACGGTGGACGCTCCTCGGCGTGGTGGCGGCGGTGACGGCGGCGGCCATCGTCGTCCCGGCGCTGGTCGTCCACGGCCGGGACGCCCGCCCGGTGGCGCCCGGCACGACCGCGCCGACGGCGGCGCCGGGCCGGGCGATGAACGTGCTGCTGCTGGGGTCGGACGAGCGCGGCGACAGCTACTCGGCGCGTTCGGACACCATGATGCTCCTGCACGTCCCGGCCGACAGGAAGGACGTCCGGGCGGTGAGCATCCCCCGCGACTTGCTCGTCGTGCTCCCCGCGTGCAAGACGTCCGAGGGAAAGGTGATCCCCTCCCGCAGAGGCCTGATCAACTCGGCGTTCCCGGTGGGCGGCGTCTCCTGCGCGGTGAAGACGGTGGAGTCGCTGACCGGTGTCCGGATCGACCAGACCGTGGTGGTCGGGTTCACCGGGTTCGTCCGGATGGTGGAGGCACTCGGCGGCGTCCGGATGACGGTGCCGCGGCCGGGCGTCGACCCGAGGTCGGGGCTGCGACTGCGCCCGGGGGAGCAGCGGCTGGACGGGAAGGAGGCGCTCATCTACGTCCGCAGCCGGATCGGGTACGGGGACGGCTCCGACCTGGCGCGGATCGAGCGGCAGCAGGCGTTCATGGCGGCGTTCGCGCGGGAGGTCAAGGAGCTGCGGGGCGATCCGCTGCGGTTCGGCAAGTTCCTAGCGGTGCTCGCGGCCTCGGTCGAGACGGTGCCGCGGCTGGGCGCCGGGGACCTGGTGACCCTCGCCCGCGGCTTCGGGGCGGGCGCCTCGATCCGCTTCGCGACCGTTCCCGTCCGCCCGGCGCGCGCGGATCCGAACCGCCTGGCCTGGGACGAGGACGGGGCGGCGCGGGTGTTCGCCCCGTTCAAATGAGTGACCCGGGGCGTCTCGGGTAGGGCCCGCGGTACCCACCAGCGAGGCGCAAGGAGTGCACGATGGCCACGAAGGTCCGCGACATCATGACCGGCTCGCCCACCTCGGTGAGCCCGGAACTCGACCTCGTGACGGTGGCGCGGGCGATGCGCGACGAGGACATCGGGGCCGTCCTGGTGGCCGACGGCGACCACCTAAAGGGCGTCGTCACGGACCGGGACCTGGTGATCCGCGGCCTCGCGGCGGGGGGCGACCCGGCGGCGGTGAAGATCGGCGGCATCGCCAGCAGCGTGACCGCCACCGTCGGGCCCGACGACTCGCTGGAGCGGGCCGCGCAGATCATGCGCGAGCGCGCGGTCCGGCGGCTCCCCGTCATCGAGGACGGCCGTCCCGTCGGCATCGTCTCCATCGGCGACCTGGCGATGGAGAAGGACTCGGGTTCGGCGCTCGCCGACATCAGCGCGGCCCGCCCCAACGTCTGAGCCTCCTACGGCAGGGCGGACAGGAGCTGCTCCAGTTCGCCCTCGGTGTTGTAGTAGTGCACGGACGCTCGCACGGCCGCTTGTGCGGCGTTCGGGTCGTATCCGTGCGTGTTGGGGTTGGTGACGTTGACGTTGACGCCGCGCGCCTTGGCCGCGGCCTGGATGGCGGCGGGGTCGTGGCCGTCGACGGTGAACGTGACGATGCCGGACGGCCGTGCCCCCTTGTCGAGGACGGTGACACCGGGACGCGCGGCCAAACGCTCACGTAGCCCGGCGGCCAGGTTCAGGACGCGCTCCTGGATCTGGGGCATCCCCAGGTCCGCCGCGTAGTCGGCGGCGACTCCCAGTCCGATCTGCCCGGCGACGTAGCGTTCCCACGTCTCGAAGCGCTGCGCGTCGTCGCGCATCTCGAACCCGTCCGGCGCCTTCCAGGTGGCGGCCTGGAGGTCGAGGAACGGCGGCACCAGGGTCCGCAGGATGTCGCGCCGGACGTAGAGGAAGCCCGTTCCGCGTGGGCCCCGCAGGAACTTGCGACCCGTCGCCGACAGCATGTCGCAGCCGATCTCGGTGACGTCCACGGTGAGCTGGCCGACCGACTGGCAGGCGTCCAGGAGGTACAGGACGCCGTGCTCGCGGCACAGCCGCCCGACCTCGGCCGCCGGGTTGACGAGGCCGTTGTGCGTCGGGACGTGGTTGAGCGACACCAGCCGGACGTTGCCCTTGGCCAGTTCCGCCTCCAGCGCGTCGAGGGAGAGCGTGCCGTCGGACTCGTCCGGGACGACCTCCACCCGGGCGCCCGTGGCCGCCGCCACCTGCTGGTAGGCGATCGCGTTGCTGGAGTACTCGCTCGTCGTGGTCAGGATGCGGTCGCCGTCCGCGAAGGGGATCGAGTAGAACGCCAGGTCCCACGCGCGCGTGGCGTTCTCCACGTAGGCGATCTCGTCCGGCCGCGCGCCCAGGAGCCGGGCGACCGCGCCGTAGAACCGGTCGATGGCGGCCTGGTTCTGGTCGGCGGCCTCGTACGCCCCGATCGTCGACTCCTGGGCGAAATGCCCGGCGACGGCGTCGATGACGGGACGCGGCGGCAGCGCGGCGCCGGCGTTGTTGAGGTGGGCCACCTTCGCGCAGCCGGGGGTGTCTGTCCTGATCTCGTCGATGTCCACAAGCGACCCTTCGCTGAAATGTCGTACCCCCGGGAGAGAGTGTCTCCCGGCGGCACCACGACGGCGCGATTTGACCTCAACCAATCTTGAGGTCGCATGCTCGTCTTCCAGGCTAACGATGATCAGGGGTCCCCATGGACATGGAAGTCACGGCGTGGATGTCGCTGCATCACGCCATGAACGCGCAGGACGGCCGGCCGTTCTCCAAGGCGACGTTGCGGCGCATCGGCCGCTTCGCCCGCCCGCACCGGCGGCAACTCGCCGCGTTCCTCTTTCTCAGCGTGGTGATGGCGGTCATCGCGGTCGCGACCCCCGTCCTCGCCGGATGGGTCGTCAACGCGATCGTCGACCACGCCGCGACGTCCACCGTGGTGGGGCTCGCCGTGCTGATCGCTGTGCTGGCGCTCGCCGAGGGCGGGCTCGGGCTGGCCAACCGGTGGCTGTCCGCCCGTATCGGCGAGGGGCTGATCCTCGACCTGCGCACCGCCGTGTTCGACCACGTCCAGCGCATGCCGGTCGCGTTCTTCACCCGGACCCGCACCGGCGCCCTGGTCAGCCGCCTCAACAACGACGTGATCGGTGCCCAGCGCGCGTTCAGCGACACCCTGTCCGGTGTCGTCAGCAACCTGGTGACCGTGCTGCTCACCTTCGCGGTGATGGTCCGGATCTCCTGGCAGATCACCCTGCTCGCGCTGGTCCTGCTGCCCGTCTTCGTGCTCCCGGCCCGCCGCATGGGCTCCCGCCTGGCGCGGCTCGAACGGGAGGCCGCCGCGCACGACGCCGCGATGAGCACGCAGATGACCGAGCGCTTCTCCGCGCCGGGGGCGACGCTGGTGAAGCTGTTCGGGCGCCCGTCGAGGGAGTCCGCCGAGTTCGCCGCCCGCGCCCGCCGCGTCCGCGACATCGGGGTCCGCACCGCGATGGTGCAGCACGTCTTCATCACCGCGCTCACCATGGTGTCGGCGCTGGCCCTCGCGCTCGTCTACGGTCTCGGCGGCTACCTGTCCCTGCGCGGCCACCTCGACGCCGGCGCCGTCGTCGCCCTCGCCCTCCTGCTCACCCGCCTCTACGCGCCGCTGACCGCCCTCGCCAGCTCCCGCGTCGAGGTGATGAGCGCGCTCGTCAGCTTCGATCGGGTCTTCGAGGTCCTCGACCTGAAGCCGCTCGTCGCCGAGCGCCCCGACCCGCGCGGCGTCCCGGAAGGCCCGGTCGCCGTCGAGTTCGAGAACGTCCGGTTCGCCTACCCGTCGGCCGACAAGGTCTCCCTCGCCTCGCTCGAAGAGGTCGCCACCCTCGACACCCGCGGCGGCGTGGACGTCCTGCACGACGTGACGTTCCGCGCCGAGCCAGGCCAGACGGTCGCGCTGGTCGGCTCGTCCGGCGCGGGCAAGTCGACGATCGCGCAGATGCTGCCGCGCCTCTACGACGTCGACTCCGGCACCGTCCGGCTGGGCGGCGTGGACGTCCGCGACCTGTCCTTCCAGTCCATCCGCGACACGCTCGGCATGGTCACGCAGGACGGCCACCTGTTCCACGAGTCGATCCGCGAGAACCTCCTGCTGGCCCGCCCCGAGGCGACCGACGAGGAGCTCTGGGACGTGCTGCGCCGCGCCCGCCTCGACACCCTCATCGAGGGCCTGCCGGACGGCCTCGACACGATCGTCGGCGAGCGCGGCTACCGCCTCTCCGGCGGCGAGCGCCAGCGCCTCACCATCGCCCGCCTCCTGCTGGCCCGGCAGCGCGTGGTGATCCTGGACGAGGCCACCGCCCACCTCGACTCCACCTCCGAGGCCGCCGTCCAGGAGGCACTGGCCGAGGCCCTGGACGGCCGTACCGCGGTGGTCATCGCCCACCGGCTCTCCACCGTCCGCGCCGCCGACCTCATCCTCGTCGTCGAGGACGGCCGCATCGTCGAACGGGGGACCCACGACGAGCTGCTGGCCGCCGAAGGCCGCTACGCCGACCTCTACCGGACCCAGTTCGCCTCCGAGCCCCCGCTGGAGACCGTCGCCTGATCCGGGCGGTCAGGTGAGGGCGGTCAAGCGAGGGCGGACGGTCAGGTGAGGGTGGACAGGGTCGTGCGGAGGGAGCGGAGCACGTCGGAGCGCCAGCCGCTGCCCATGCCCCGGAAGGCGTAGGCGTTGACCGGGTCGTCCAGGTCGAAGCCGGCGTGCTCGATGAAGAGGCGGGTGCCGTGCCCTTCCGGGGCCAGCCGCCAGGTGACCGTGGTGTCCAGGCCGCCGCCGTGCCAGCTGATGCGGAGCAGGCGGTGCTCCTCGACGGCGAGGACCTCGCAGGCGATCCTCCCGTCGAAGCCGACGCTGGGGATGGGCTTGGCGGCGAAGGTGAAGCGGTGCCCGACGACAGGCTCGAAGTCGTTCGGCATCAGCCAGCGTGCGAGCAGGCCGGGCTCGCTGAGGGCGCGCCAGACCTTCTCGGGCGGGTGGGGCAGGAACTCGTCCACCTCGATGGAGGCGCGTTCGCGGGCGGGTGTCACAGGTCCTCCTCGCCCAGCAGGTCGCGCAGGCCGGCGAGCCTCTCCCGCCAGAACCGCTCGTACGGGGTGAGCCACTCCGACAGCTCGCGCAGGGGGGCGGGCTCCAGGCTGTAGACGCGCCGGCGGCCGTGGCGCCGCTCGGTGACCAGGCCCGCGTCCCGCAGCACCCGGAGATGCTCGGACACGCTCGGGCGGCTCATCGTGAAGTGCGCGGCCAGGTCGTTCACGGGGCGGGGGCCGGAGAGCAGCAGCGACGTCAGCTCCCGCCGGACGGGGCTGGCCAGCGCGGCGAAGACGTCCCCGGTCACCGGGCGGCCAGCACGATGCCGTTGCCGTCGGGGTCGGTGAGCGTGGCCTGGCGGCCCCACGGCAGGTCCTGCGGGCCGTCGACGTCCACGCCGGCGCTGCGCAGCCGCGCGCAGTCCGAGTCGAGGTCGGACGTCTCCAGGATCAGCCCCTGGACGCTGCCCGCCGGCACGCCGGGCAGGTGGTTCGCGAGGACGACGGTCGTGTCCGCGCCCTCGGGGGCGAGCTGCAGCCAGCGGATCGGGCCGGCGGCCTGGTCGGCGACCACCTCGAAGCCGAGCGTGCCCGCGTAGAAGTCCTTGGCCGCGTCCTGGTCGGAGACGGGGACGGTCAGCGACCGCACATGGGTGATGTTCATGGCGACGAGAATAGGTAGGCGATCTCCTACCTGTCAAACGTAGGCATTCTCCTACGTGTTCGGGTTTAGGGGGCGCGGCGGGTGGCAGGCTGTGGGGCATGCGCGCCGTCACCTACGACTCGTTCGCCTCCGACAACTCCCGGCTGAGGGTCGGGGACGTCCCCGACCCCAAGGTCGGCCCCGGCCAGGTGCTGATCGAGGTCCGCGCGGCCGGGGTCAACCCGGTCGACTGGAAGGTCATGGCGGGCGGCCTCGACGGGATGCTGGACACGGTCTTCCCGGTCATCCCCGGCTGGGACGTCGCGGGCGTGGTGCGGGCCCTCGGCCCCGACGTGCCGGAGTTCGCCCCGGGCGACGAGGTGATGTCCTACGCGCGCAAGGACGTGGTCGGCGCCGGGACGTTCGCGCAGTACGTCGCCGTCGCGGCCGACCATGTGGCGCACAAGCCCGCCTCGCTCGATTGGAACCGGGCCGGGGGCCTCCCGCTGGCCGGGATGACCGCGCAGCGCGCCCTCGACCGGCTCGGGGTCGGTCCGGGCGAGATCCTGCTCGTCCACGCGGCGTCCGGGGGCGTCGGGAGCTTCGCCGTGCAGATCGGACGGGACCGCGGCGCCCGCGTCATCGGCACCGCGTCCGAGAAGAACCATGACTACCTGCGCGAACTCGGCGCCGAGCCGGTCGACTACGGGGACGGCCTGGCCGAGCGGGTCCGGGAGCTGGCGCCCGGCGGGGTGTCCGCGGTCGCCGACTTCGTGGGCGGCCAGCTGGAGGTGACCCTCGCGGTCCTGGCGGCGGGCGGGCGGCACGTCTCGGTCGCCGACGACACCGTCGGGGAGCACGGCGGTCACTGGATCTGGGTCCGTCCGAGCGGCGCGAAGCTCGCCCAGCTCGCGGCGCTGGCCGACCGGGGCGCCCTCGGCGTCGAGGTGGCCGGCGCGTTCCCACTGGAGGGGACCGCCGCCGCCTTCGACGCGAGCCGCTCCGGCCACACCCGCGGGAAGCTCGTCGTCACGCCGTGATCGTCTGGCGCGCGAGCCCGGCCCGCGCCGCCTTCTCCCGGCGTTCGGCCCCGGCCTGCTGCCGCGCCTTCTCGTGGACGGACCAGTTCTCCGGCTGCATGCACATCAGCTCACCCGTGTCCGGGACGAGGATGGCCCCGCCGAACGGCTCGTCCCCGGCGAACCACACCCCGCCGGCGATCTCCCTCGGCCACCGGTCCGAGAACAGCGGCTCCCGCGCCGCCATCCGCGGGGCACCCTCCGTCCCCAGGGTCAGCGAGCGCCGTCCCCGGCTCCGGAGGTTGGACTTCTGCACGGGGGAGCGGAACTCGAAGTCGTACACCTTCAGCACGCGGGCGCACTTCCTCATCCACAGGATCTGGTCGAGAAAGAACCGCGTGCCCTGCCCGAGCGTCACGATCCCCACGCCGATGAGCGGATAGGCGACCGCGGCCTTCAGCACGAGCGGGACGGCCGCCAGCGCCGCGCCCGCCACGACGATCAGCAGGTAGCGCCGGGTCAGGACCGCGTAGTGGTGCCTCACCGGCCCCTCGCGGTCGGTGCCGTCCGTCGCGTACGGGACGGCCCGCCCGAACGGCCGGTGCAGGTACAGGTGGAGCGTGATGATCACGACGGTGACGAGGCCGAGGAGCCCGGGGATCGCGAACCAGAAGAAGACGTCGCTGAGGAGCGTGAGCACCAGGCCGTAGGAGAACGCGAAGCCGACCGCGAGCAGCGCCGCCCGCCGTAGCCGGTCGCGCCCGCCGCCGTCCCGCGCCCCGCCGCCGGTCGTGTCAGGGGCAACCGAGGGCTCCGGCATGCCGCACCTTCCCGTTCGTCCGCGATGTCCGAGGTGATCGTGGTCGTCCAAGGTAGGGGCGACGGGCCCCGGATGACCACCCCTGGCCACCGGTCCGCTGCGTTCGGCGACGTCCGGCCGGGGGCGCGCCCCCGGCCGGTTCGCCGGACCTCACCGGCCGGTGCGCAGGGCCGTCTCGATGGCGGCGAGCTTGTCGGCCAGGTGGAGGAGGGCGCCCACCGACGGGTCGTCCTCATGGGCGGCCAGCGTCTGCGAGCGCCGGAAGGCGGACTTGATCTCCGTCCAGCGGGCCTCCTCGGACGGGGTCAGCCGGCCGCGGAGCTCGGCGAGCTTGAGCAGGTTGGCCTCGGCGTCGGACGTGAGGGTCTGCGATTCGGCCCGGTAGTGGTCGTCGATGGCCGATTCCAGTTCCGCCTCGTTCATCACCGGGAGAATGCGCTCGGCGAGCTTGTTCATGTCGCGGTAGGAGCCCTGGAGCCGGAATGCGGGTTCGGTACGGGACGCGTTGTCCTGGGCGGCGGAGGCCATGTAGGCGCGGTTGACGGTGAGGACCACCCGCTGGACGTGCCGGAGCTTTCCGAGAACGGCGAGGATCTCTTCCAGTTCGGCCTGGGAGTAAGGGTGGGAGAGGCGGTCGGGGCGGACGGTGTCGTCGCCCGACGCGAGCCGCACCAGCAGTTCCACATCGGCGGGGTCATGGGCGGTGAGGGGCGCCAGCACGGGGTTCGACGTGAGCGCGTTCTCTATATAGCTCAGCGCGAACAGGTCCTCCTTGCCGGAGAGGACGTCGCCCAGGTTCCACACGTCGGCGCGGTTGGCGAGCATGTCGGGAATGCGGAAGCGGCCGCCGGACTCGGTGTAGGGGTTTCCGGCCATGCAGACCGCGAAGCGCTTGCCGCGCAGGTCGTGGGTCCCTCCCGCCCCTTCGACGCGGCGCTGGGCGTCGCAGAGGGGGATGAACTTCTGCAGGAGTTCGGGTGACGTGTGCTGGATGTCGTCCAGATAGAGCAGGACGTTGTCGCCCATCTCCAGAGCGAAGTTGATTTTCTCGACTTCGCGGGCCGCGGCGGCGTTGGGCGCCTGGGCCGGGTCGAGGGACGTGACGCCGTTTCCGAGCGCGGGCCCGTCCACTTTCACCAGCGCCAGGCCGAGGCGGTCGGCGACGTATTCCATGAGGGTCGTCTTGCCGTAACCCGGCGGGGAGATGAGCAGGAGCAGCCCCATCCGGTCGGTGCGCTTGGTGTCCCCGGTGGTGCCGAGTTGCTTGGCCAGATTGTCGCCGATGAGCGGCAGGTAGACCTCGTCGATGAGGCGGTTGCGGACGAACGCGCTCATCGCCCGCGGCTTGAGGTCGGCCAGGCCGAGCCTTTTCTCCTCGGTCGCGATGAGGTCGTTCCGCCGCTTCTGGTAGGCGCGGAATTCCGGGACCCGCCCGGTGCGGAAACGGTGCGTCCGGGCGAGCAGCTCGTCCAGCCGGAGGGCGATGCTCTGGTCGGTGATGCGGGGGTGGTCGCCGAGCAGGCCGTCGACGGTGGCGGTCAGGGCGGCGGGGGAGTCGTAGCCGGCGGACGCGCAGAGCAGCGCCGCCACGGCCTCGGGGACGTCCGCCGGGTCGCCCCCGGACGTCGCCAGGAACGCGGTGAGCCACGCCTCCGCGAGCTGGTGCCGGGCGGCGAGGCTCCCGGCCGCGCGGAGGTCGTCGTCGAGCGGGCCGTCGCCGACCGCGTCGGCGAGGCCCTTCAGCAGGGTGCGGGCCCCCTGGCTCGTCACGAAGCCGTCCGGCGCGCAGGCCAGTTCCTCGATCAGGTACTCGGCGGCCAGGGGTCCGGGCGCGGGCAGGCCGTGCTGCCCGGCGAACCCGGTGACGGACGAGGCGAGCTCCGCGGCGAGGTCCGTGAGGGCGCCGGCGCCCCCGAAGACGTCGCGGGCGCGGACGAGGGAGCGGGCGCGGGCCGTCCAGGCCGCGCGCTCCGCCTCGTCCGGGCCGTGGGTCCAGAACAGCCGGGCCGAGGCGCGGGCGTCGCCCGGGTAGCGCAGCAGGCCGGCCTCGGTGCGGAGGCGCAGCAGCGCCTCCAGGATGCGGGCCGCGTCGTGGTCGTGGACGCCGCGCTCGTAGCCCTCGTCATAGCGGTCGGCCGCCGCGTCCCGGACGACGGCGAGCAGCCGCCCGCCGACCGCGGCCCGGTTCAGCTCGCCGAGGGACGAGGACGCGAGGACCGACGTGGCGAGGTACTCGGCCCGGTAGGTGTCCCGGGTCTCCGAGACGAGCGACTGGTTCCACAGGTGGCGGGTCGCGGCGAAGCCCTCGTCGCGAACGGGCGCGCGGTAGCCGGTGCCGGTGACCGCGAACGCCATGCCGTCGCCGTGCGGGACGAGGGTCAGCTCGATCGGGCGGGTGTTGACCGCGAAGCGGTGCCGCCCGAGCAGGATCGTCCCGCCGCCGTCGCCGTACAGGTCGAGGCGGTCGCGCAGCGCGCGGCCGGCCTCCTGCCGGGCCGCCTTGACGCGCCCTTCCAGCTCCTCGGCCCGGACGTCGTCGCCGAGCTCGCGCAGCTCGGCGGCGATCGCGCGCAGCCGGACCACCATGGCGTCGGTCGCGAAGTAGGCGCCGACCTCGTCGGGGGACGCGAGCGCGCCGGCGCGGCGGCGCACCCCGGACAGGATGCGCTCGGCCGACGCGGCGAGCCGGTCGGTGCGGCGGGCGCGCTCGTCCAGCAGCGTCTGCTTCCGGGACGAGAACGCCTCGTAGATCTCGGTGCGCTTCGTCTCCAGCTCGGCGAGGAACTCCTCCGGCTCGGCGAACCTGGCCTGCAGCGTCTCCAGGCGCAGGAGGAGGCGGCCGAGCCGCTCGTCGCACGCCTCGGGCGTGCCGGCGGTGCCGAGCGCGGCGGCGATGGACTGGTCGAGCAGGCCGAGCTCCGCGGCGAACTCCGCGCGTCCCTCGCGTCCGAGCAGGTCGCGGCGCCGGGCGCCGAGGACGGCGCGGGCCCGGTTGAGGGCGGCGAGCACCTCGCCGACGTGCTCCAGGATCGCGGTCCTGGCGGTCGCGTCGGTGACGTCGAGGTCCCCGACGACCTCGGTGACGACCTCCAGCCCCGCGTTCTGCGCGTCGAGGAGGTCGGCGAGGGGAGCGGCGTCGGCGGCCGTCTCGATGGCGTGCGCCGCCTCGGTGATCCGCTCCACCTCGGCGTGGTAGGAGGTGAACGCGTCCTCTCCCTGAAGGAACTCGACGGCCCCCTGGCCCGCGGTGCGAAGCCCCTCCTGGACGGTCTCGGTGAGGTCGCCGATCCGGACGAGGTCGGCGTGGCGGAGGTCGCGCAGCGTCTCCAGGCGGCCCTGGAGGCGGCGGAACCCGGCGAGCCGGGAGATCCAGCCCTCCGCGGCCGACGGCGCCTCGGCATCCGCCGCGCGGATCAGCGCGGCGATGTCGCCGGCCGCCTCGGAGACCGCGGCGGCCGCCTGCTCGGTGAGCGCGCGGACCTTCTCGTACTCCTCCAGCACCTGCCCGGCGGCCGTGCGGACGTCCGCCAGCGGCGCGGCGGCGTCGCCGAGGTCGTCGTCGGCGAGCCAGTGGTGGAGGTCCCGCACCCGCGTGCACGCCGAGATCAGCGCCTCGAACACCGGGGCGGACGGCGACATCTCGTCCACCATCCGGACGATCGTCAGGCACTCGGCGATGCCCCGGACGAGGTCGGCGTTCCCGACGCGCTCCAGCGGTCCGGTGCCGACGGGCTGCGCGGCGGCGTGCGCGTCCGAGACGTACGGGGTGGCCCAGAGCTGCAGCGGGTGGACGCGGGCCGGCTCGTCCGACAGCGCCCGCATCGCGATGAGCGTCCCGTCCTCGGCCAGCGCGTACCCGTGGCAGGTGATCGGCGTCGTGACCCGCTTGCGGATCACGTTGTACGGCAGCAGCAGCGACCGGCCGTCCTCTCGCGAGTGGAAGACGTAGAGCACGTCCTCGCCGTTGGGGGAGCGGACGACGCGCTCGTACTCCAGGCCCGTGACGTCGGTGTCGAACGTCTTGACCGCGCCGGTCTCCAGGAGGTAGCCGCCGGGGAAGACGATGCCGTGGTCGTCCGGCAGCCTCCGGCACGCCTGCTCGATCCCGTCGAGCCGCACGACCTCCTTGGTGCGGACGTTGAAGACGAGGTGCCGCCACGCCGTCTCGTTGTACGGGCGGATCCGCAGCAGGATCAGCGCCCCGACCCGCGCGTGCAGGACGTCGGCGTCCGCGAGGGACTGCAGCGGCTCGTCCACCGGCTCGGAGTACACCCCGGCGCCGCCGCCGGTGTCGTCCTCGACCTTGACGGTCAGTGCCCCGCCGGTCGTGCCGACGAACACCTCGCCCTCGATCGAGATGTGCGGGTGCCGGCCGGGGACGTGGTCGTCGCGCGTGGCCTCGACCCAGTCGACGTCGTGCGCCGGCGGGAACGCGTGGTCGCGCTCTCCCTGGTCGTCCTCGTAGACGACGCCGCCGTCCGGGGCCGTCCGCCACCGCAGGACCCGCAGGTCCGTCAGCCGCGGGCCGGTCTGGAACACCGCGAGCAGCCGGCCGTCGACCAGCCGCAGCTGGAGCAGCCGCGCCTGCCGGTAGTACCGGTACATGCCGGCGAAGTCGCGCAGGAACTCCGGATCGTCCAGGAGCCCCGGCACCGCCTCCGGCCCGGCCGGGACGAGCGCGACGCCCTCCTCGCCCCGGGTGAGGCGGTGCAGCGAGAAGACGTCCTCGACCGCGGTCTCCGGCGTCGGCCCGAGAAGGGCGTTGCCGCCGAACAGCAGGACGTCGCCGAGCGCGACCACGTCCCTCGGCACGCAGTCGTGCGCCGTCCGGATCCGCTCGGTGCCCGCCAGCCGCAGCTCGGTGCCCCCGAAGACCTCCAGCCGCCGCGCGTTCAGCGCGTCCGCCCGCCGTCCCAGCTCCGCCGCGTGCTCGGCGAGCCGGGCGCGCAGCACCTCGTAGGTTCCGTGGTCCAGTTCCGCCCCGGTTCCGGTGGCCTCCTCGACGCCCTCGGTCACCCCGTCGCTCCCGTCCATGTCGGTTGCCGATCCTGTCTCCGCCGCGGCAGCCCCGTCCCGTGGACGCCGCCGTCTCGGGCATGGCGGGTCCGCGGGGCGGCGAGCCGTCGGGCCGGCGGCCCCCGGCACCGGCGGCTCGCCGCAGTACTGTGATCAGTTGGCGGTCAGTGTGGTTCCGTTGACTTCGCTCAGCGGCGCCTCGGCGATGCCGAGCCGCCGGGCGGTGTCCAGCAGGTCCTGGAAGCCGGCGCTCTCCGGACCGCCCGACTTGATCAGGCGCAGCAGCAGCGCCGACAGGGTCAGGTCGCGGACGCCGCCGGTGCCGACCGAGCCCAGCAGGCGGGACAGGTCGCCGGGCAGGCTCGACGAGCCGTCCAGCCAGGGACCGGCGACCGACTGCGCGACATCGGAGTTCTGCACGAAGCCGTCGACGCTCTTGCCCAGCGCGATCGAGCCGACGAGCTTGTCGAAGAAGACCGAGTCGCCGCCGACGATGTTGATGTCGGCCTGCTCCAGCCCGGTGGCGAGGACGGTGGCCTGCGCCTCCGCGACCTTGCGCTGCACCTCGATGCCGGCCAGCCGGACGTCCTTCTCGGCCTCCAGCCGCAGCCGGTACTCCTCGTGCTCGCGGGACGCCTCGTCCAGCGCGGCCATCGCGCCGGCCTTCTCCGACAGGCCCTCCGCCTCGGCCCGCAGGTTGTCGCGGATGCGCGCGGCCTCGACCAGCGCCTTCTCCTGGGCGACGGCGGCCTCGGCGCGGCCGACCTTCTCGATCGCCTCGGCGTCGCGCTCGCGGACCTGGACCTCGGCCAGCCCGCTCGCGGCGGCCTCCGCGCGCAGCCCCTCGGCCAGCCGGATCTTGGCCTGCGCGTCCATCTCGGCGGCCTCCTGGCGCGCCTTGGCCATCGTCAGCTCCTCGCGGGCGCGGTGCTCGGCGGCGGCCTCGGCCGCCTCGGCGGCCTTGATGTCCTTGACCAGGTTCTCCTGCGCCTCGGCCTCCGCGTGGATGATCACCGACTGGCGGGCCCGCTCGGCCTCCTCGACCGTGCGCAGCCGCTTGATGCCCTCCTCCTGCTCGGCGACGGTCCGCTCCACCGCGATCCGCTCCCGGACGACGTTCGCGATCTCGCGCTTCTCCGCCTCGACCTCCTTGTCGGCCGCGATGCGGGTCAGCTCCGTCTCGCGCTCGCGGGCGATGACCTCCAGGACGCGGTCCTTCTCGATCCGCTCGCTCTCGATCGCGAGGACGCGCTCCTTGTTCTTCGCGGCGACCGACACCTCGCGGTCCTTGTTCTCGTGCTGGACGCCGAGCTGCTCGTCGGTGCGGATGTGCGCGAGCTGCGCCCGCAGCCGCTCCTCGGCCTTGACCCGCTCGATCTCCGCCGTCTCGCGGGCGCGGACGGTCTCGACCTCGCGCTCCTGCCGCAGCTCGGCGTCCGCCTGGCGGCGTTCGAGCTCCAGGATCGCCTCGCGCGCCTCGACGTTCTGGCGGGTGATCTCCTTCTCCTCGTTGCGGGCGTGCTCGTTGGTGCGGACGTGCTCGATCGCGGTCAGCTCGGTGATCTTCCGGATGCCCTGGGCGTCCAGGATGTTGGACCTGTCCAGGGAGAGCAGGGGCGTCTGCTCCAGGTAGTCGATCGCGGCGTCCTCAAGGCTGTAGCCGTTCAGGTCCGTGCCGATCACGCGGATGATGTGGTCGCGGAACTCGTTGCGGCGCGTGTAGAGGTCGGCGAAGTCGAGGTGCTTGCCGACGGTCTTCAGCGCCTCGGAGAACTTCGCCGCGAACAGCTCCTGCAGCGTCTCCTGGCTGCTGGCCCGCTCCGTGCCGATGGCCTGCGCGACCTTCACGACGTCCTCGACGGTCTTGTTGACGCGGACGAAGAACGTGATGCGGATGTCGGCGCGGATGTTGTCCTTGCAGATCAGGCCGTCCCGCCCGGTCCGCTCGATCTCTATCGTCTTGACCGAGATGTCCATCAACTCGGCGCGGTGCAGGACCGGCAGGACGATCGCACCGGTGAAGGTGACGTCGACCTTCTTGAGCTTGGAGATGATGAGCGCGCGGCCCTGGTCGACCTTGCGGAACAACCGGGTCACCATCAGCACGAGGCCGAGGGTGACGAGCAGCGCGAGAGCGAGGAGCACGCCGGCTCCTATCGTGATGGTGTCCATCGATATCCCTGTCTGCCGGGGGTGAGGTCGCGGGGGTCTGTGTCGCGGGGTGGGGCGCGGGGTCTTTACCGCGGGTGGGTGTCGCGGGGGCTCAGCGGAGGTCGGCGGCCGTGTCGTGCGGCATGACCCAGAAGAAGCGGCCCTCCGGATCGAAGTCGAAGATCAGCGCGATGCTGCCGGCGGTGAGCCCGAGGCCCTCCGCGGCGCCGGCCACGGGCACGTCCGCGGCGGGCTGCCGCACCTGGACGACGGCGGACGAGCCGTCGGCGGCGGTGACCTCGGCCTGGCCGAAGTCCGGGCCGACCCGGCCGGTGCGGATCACGCACGGCAGCCCGACGAAGTCGCGCAGCGACGCCTCGGCCCGGTGCTGGAAGACGCCGCGCAGCGGGCGGACGGCGAGCCGCGTCCCGGCCCAGCCCGCGGCCAGCGCGACGGGCAGGACGAGGACCCGCGCCGCGGCGCCCTCGAACAGCGCCGCCCCCGCGAGGCTGACGAACCACGCGAGCCCGATCAGCAGCGACAGCCCGACGGTGGCCGGGACGCCGCCGAGCCCGAGCAGCCCGCCGGCCGTGCCGTCCTCGGCGCCGGCGCCGGCCCCCGTGTCGGCATCGGCGCCGGCGCCGAGGAAGTCGAGGTCCAGGCCGCCGAGCAGGACGAGCGTCCAGTAGGCGGCCACGACGAGGAGTGAGAAGCTGAACAGCGCCGTCGGGAAACCGAACGCCGCATCGATGAATTCGCCCATGGGAGTGCACGCTTCCGGGTCGAGACGTCATGGATCGCGCCGGAGCGGCGGAACGCGGCCGGCCGGCGCCGAAGAGGCTTCGTCGATCGGAGCAGGTCGATCGACGAGGTCGATCGACGAAGGGAGACGTGCTCAGCTATCTGGGAAGTCGTGCGCCCAGGTCACGGATCGCAGGTGGTGAGGCCTGCGGCGGGACGGCACGGCACTGCGCGGTGCAGGGTGCGCGATGAGAAAGTGCCGGGGAATCATCAGCCCTCCTGGTCGCAGACATCTCCTGTCTCGCCGACCAGGCTTCCCGGCACACCGATCGTTACTTTAGCTTACTTCTCGGCTACAGGGAAGTCTTTTACTGTTCGATCGCCGGTCCCGGGCCGTTGACCTGGCCGTTCGCGAAGACGGCGGATGGCCTCTCCGGCGGGGCGCCGGGGCGGCCTTCAGCGTTCGTTGAGGTTTGCTGGAGGTTCGTCTCAGGGACCGCGGGTACGGTGCCGCGACATGACAACGGAGTCCTGCCGCCCCATCTTCGTCCTCGGATGCCCGCGATCGGGGACGACGCTGCTGCAGCAGATGCTGCACTCGCATCGGCGCATCGCGTTCCCGTCCGAGACGAGGTTCGTGCATACCGCGTACGAGGTGCGGCACGACTTCGGCGACCTGGAGCTGTCGGAGAACCGGCGCGCGCTGGCCGAGTGGATCGTGCACGGCAGGAACACCAAGTTCAGGGTCCTGGACCTGGACGCCGGCGACGCGATCGAGGAGATCGTGAACGCGCCGCCGACGCTCGGCTCCGCGATCGCGGCCGTCTTCCGCGCGTACGCGCGCAAGCACGGCAAGCCGCGCTGGGGGGACAAGCGACCGAGCTACTTCCGCCGGGTGTCGATGCTCCAGCGGATGTTCCCGGACGCGCAGTTCGTCCACCTCCTCCGGGACGGCCGGGACGCGGTCAGTTCGCTGACGCGGATGCCCTGGTTCGACGGCGACATCCACGCCGCGGCCCTGACCTGGCGGGAGGCGGTCGACACGGGCCGCCACCTGCGGGAGCGGCTCGGCCCGGACACCTTCTACGAGTTCCGCTACGAGGACCTCGTCGCGGAGCCCGAGGAGGCGCTGGTGAAGCTGTGCGCCTTCCTCGGCGAGGAGTACGACCCCGAGATGACCCGGGCGTACCGGCACGCCCGGCGGACGGTGCCCGCCTCGCGGAAGTGGCACCTGCACACGCACGAGGCCGTCAACACCCGCCAGGTCGGGGCCTGGCGCGAGCGCATGGAGGACTGGGAGGCCGACCTGGTCGAGCACGTCCTCGCCTCGCGGCTCGTCCAGAACGGCTACGAGCTGACCGGGGGAGCGCGTCCCCCCGCGGCGCAGCTCGCCAAGTTCCACCGGCTCGCGGCGCACCGCTGGCGGTCGCGGCACGCGCACGCCGCCCTGGAGCGGCTCGCGCAGGCCCGGGAGCCGAACCCGGTCGAGTCGCGGCTGAGCGGTCCCGTGTCCCCGGAGTGACCGGCTGAGGTCACGTCCGCCAGGGACAGGTGAATCTGTCTTCCGAGAAAGTCATCCCTGACTGCCCTGCGGCGGGCGGGTCTGGAAGGTTGTCCGAAATTCTCATGGAACGTGCCCACTTGTCGCCGGGCGGGACGGGCCGCGATGGCGAGCCTGCTGGGGAACGACGCAGGTAGCGTGCCCTCGCGAGTCCCCCGGGGGAGGACGGATCGGTGGGGCGGGCGGGAACCGAGATGCCGGCGGGCGTTCCGGCTGGGCCCATATCGGAACAGGCTACCAGCGAGTAACTTGTCGCCGTTTTTACCGGCCTGCTGACTGGGTTTACGGGTCGGAGACATGCCCGTGTCCGATCGTTCACATCCGGGTCGAGACACGCCCCCCATTTGGCTGTATGTTGCGTGTTGCTCGTCTTCCGATGACTATCGCGATTGATTCGATGATCCTCTTAACATAAGGAGGAGTGCGGTGACCCGATCGGAAACAATTTCCCACGACGAGCTGCAATCGTGGCTTCTTGACAGGATCGCCTTCTACCTGGACCGGCCCGCGGAGAACATCGATCCCGCGGTCGAACTGGCCCGCTACGGTGTCGACTCGGTCTACGCCATCAGCATCATCAGCGACATCGAGGACCATCTGCAGGTCGAGGTCGACGTGGCCGAGGCCAGGCGGCGGGAGACGGTGACCGACCTCACCGACTACCTGCTCGACCTCGTCGCGTGATGGGCGGCCGGCCCGCGGACGGCGCCGCCGGGCCCGCCATGGTGGTGCTCGGCGACAGCGTGGCCGAGGGCCAGGACGACCCGCACCCGGCCGGCGGCTGGCTCGGCTGGGCCGGGCGGCTGGCCCTTCACCTGGGGATTCCCCGGGAGGAGGTGCTCAACGTCTCCGACCCGGGCGCGAAGATCGACGATGTGGCGCGCGACCAGCTGCCCCTCGTCCGGGACCTGCGGCCGCGCCTGGTCGTGCTCGGCTGCGGGATGAACGACGCGCTGCGCGGCTTCGAGCCCGCGGACGCGGCCCGCCGGCTGGACGAGCTGTACGGCTGGGCCCGCGACCGCGGCGCGGTGATGCTGGCGATCCCGGTGCCGCGTCCCCCGCTGCTCGACATATCCCCGATCTCGCAGTTCCGCAAGAAACGGACCGTGCAGCGCATTCATGACTTCAATATGGAGCTGGCGCGCGTCGCGCGCGACTTCGGAATGACCTTTCCGGAACGGGAGACCGTGGCCCGGGTCGCCGACCCGGTGATGTGGAGTCCGGACGGAATCCACCTCAATCCGAGAGGTCACGCCTATGTCGCGGAGGTGATCGCGCACATCGCAAAAAGCCTGCTCAGCGAGCGGGTGATCTGAGTCTCGGGGGCCCCAACCTGCAGTCTGGGAAACAGATGAAAAGACCTTTCGCCGCTGTCCGCGTCTCCCGTTCGGCGATGCTGATCCCGCTCGCTCCCGTCCTGGTCGTCCAGGCATGGCGGACGGTGCGCCGGACGCCGCGGCTCGACCCGGCGGCGGGCGACGAGCACGGCCTCGCCGCCGGCCCGCGTCCCGGGAAGGGCCCGGAAGACGGGCGACCGGACTACCGGGTCGTCGTGCTCGGCGAGTCGACCGCCGTCGGCGTCGGCGCGTCGCTGCACGCCGAGGCGCTCCCCGGCTTCCTGGCGGAGGCGCTGCGGGACCGGCTGCGGCGCGGCGTGGCGTGGACGCTGTCCGGCGAGAACGGCGCCACCGCCCGCCGGATCACGACCGGGCTGGTGCCCGCGCCGGACGGTTCCGCGGCGGACCTCGTGGTCGTCACCACGGGCATCAACGACCTGATCCGGCGGCGGCCGCTGCGCCGCTGGACGGCGGACATGACCGAGCTCATCGCCGCGCTGCGCGACCGCTACCCGGGCGCGCGGCTGCTCGTCGCGGGCATGCCGCCGGTGCACCGGTTCCCCGCCCTGCCGCGGCCGCTGCGGTCCGTCCTCGGCGCGCGGGCGCGGGCGATGGACCTGATCACGAGCGAGGCGGCCGCCGTGGGCGGCGCGGTCCACGTCCCCATGGACGAGGCGATGGCGCGCGACCGGCGGCTCTTCGCGGCCGACGGCTTCCACCCGTCGGCCGCCGGGTACCGGGCGTGGGCGCAGGATCTCGCCCGCGCCGCCGTGCCCGCTCCCGAGCCCGGCCTCCCCGCACCGCACACGCCCCCCGCCGGCGCCGTCCCGCCCCGGACGGTGAACTGACCGGCTCAGGCAAGCGAAGGGAGCAGCCCGGATGACGGTCCCCGGAACGTTCCGAACGGCGGTGGAGGCCAAGGATCTCGCCGCGATCACCGGTGCGCTCGATCCCGGCATCGAGTTCCACAGCCCGGTGATGGTGAAGCCCTATCTCGGCCGCGACGCCGTCGCCGCGCTGCTCGGGGTGCTGCTGGAGGTCTTCGAGGACTTCCGTTACACCGACGAGCTGGTGCGGCCGGCGAACGGCACCGGCCCGCCCGCGCAGGCGCTGATCTTCAGCGCCCGGGTGATGGGCAAGGCCGTGCAGGGGCTCGATCTGATCAGGTTCGGCGACACCGGCCTCGTCACCGGCCTGACCGTCATGGTCCGCCCGCTTCCGGCGGCGATGACGCTCGCCCGGGTGGTCGGGAAGCGCATGGAAGACGTGCAGGACGCCGGCGGCGTGGCGGACGCCGGCGGCGCGGGGGCCGCAGGGGAAACGGGGGGCCCGTCCGGTACCGCGCAGGTTTAGGGAGCGACCCAGACAAAGGGAGTCGAAGGAAAGATGGACAGTAAGGTTCCCGTACACCCCGCACCGCCAGGCACGGCGTCCCACCGGGCCGTGCCCCGTCAGAAACTGTCCCTTGAGACGCTGTCGCCGGCGCACCGGATCGCCGCCGACCTGGACGGCTTCCTCGGCGACCCCATGGACGACGAGGCCGGGCCGTTCTCCTACAAGGCGATCGTGGAGGCGGAGGAGCGCGACGAGATCCCGCCGGGCGCGGTCGACGCCGTCCGGGCCTGGGGTTTCCCGAAGTACCTGGTGCCCGCGCCGCTCGGCGGGCGGCTGACGACGCTTGAGGAGCTGTTCTTCGTCACCCGGGGCATCTCGCGCCGCAGCGTGACCGTGGCGGTGATGTACGGGTCGGGGCTGCTGGCCGTGAACCCGGTGTGGCTGTGGGGCGACGCCTGGCAGCGCAAGACGGTCGCGGACGGTGTGCTGTGCGGTGACCTGGCCTGTTTCGGCGTCTCGGAGGCGGATCACGGCAGCGACGTGATGGCCTCGGAGTCGGAGGCGGAGATCCGGGACGGCGAGCTGGTGCTGACCGGGGTGAAGTGGCCGGTGGGCAACGCCACGCGCGGCCGGTTCGTCACCACCTATGCCAAGACGGGACCGCGCGACTTCTCGCTCATCCTGGTCGACAAGCGGGAGATCGACCCGGCCTCCTGGTCGACGCTGCCGCCGGTGCGGACGGTGGGGCTGCGCGGCCACGACCTCAGCGGGGTCGCGTTCTCCGGGGCGCGGCTGCCGGCCGAGCGGGTGATCGGGCGGCGCGGGTCCGGGCTCGTGCAGACGCTGAAGACCCTGCAGATCACCCGTACGGCGATCGCGGCGCTGTCGGTCGGGACGATGGACGCGGTCGTGCGCATCGGCATGGAGTACGCGCGGCAGCGCACCCTCTACGGCTCGGACATCTACAAGATCCCCGTCATCCGCGACCACCTGGTCAAGGCGCATCTGGACCTGCTGATCGCCGAGTGCGTGGCGATCCCGGTGGCGCGCTGCCTGACGGTCGCGCCGGGGCGGCTCAGCCTGTGGTCGTCGATCGTGAAGTACTTCGTCCCGGTCATGGGGGAGGAGGTCGTGGCCAGCATCGGGACCGTCCTCGCGGCGCGCGGCTACCTGCGCGAGGGCGTGGCGCACGGGGTGTTCCAGAAGCTCCAGCGCGACCATGCGATCGCGAGCATCTTCGAGGGCACCACGCACGTCAACCTGGCCAACGTCGCCGGGCAGCTGCCGTACCTGATCGAGCCGCTGCAGGAGACGGGCCGCGAGGACGAGCTGCTCGCCGACCTGTTCTGCTGGACGCGGACCCCGCCCGCGTGGGAGCCGGACGGCCGGCTGCTCCAGCTCACCAACGAGGGGCGCGACGAGGTCGGCCAGCGGTTCGAGCAGATCGCCGAGGAGGTGCTGTCCGAGGCGAACGCGCACGCGGCGCCCGGTGTCGCGGCGGAGCTGAAGGACCTGCTGTCGGGCATCGGCGGCCTGCGCGCCAAGGTGGACCACGGCATCCGCGCGAACGAGGGCGACTCCTCGTCGGTGGCGGCGCTGGCGCGGGCGAAGCGGTACTGCGAGCTGCACGCGATGGTCTCGTGCATGCTGACGTGGCTGCACAACCGGCAGGCCTTCGGCGGCCCGTTCGCCGAGGGGGAGTGGCTCGTCCTGTGCCTGCAGCGGCTGCTCCAGCGCGCGCAGCCCGACACCGTCCTGTCGGAGGACTTCCTCCCGTCGCTGGAGGCCGCGATGTTCCACGCCGGCGAGCGGGGCTGGTTCTCCCTGCTGTCGCTGGCCGAGGACGAGTGAGGCCTCATGCCGCCCTACCAGGACTTCGTGTCGCTGGCCCGGGAGAACATCCGGGCGCACGGCGACGACCGGTCGTTCACCTTCATCAGCGAGGAACCGGGCCGCAAGTACAAGGAGAACGTGCTCGGCTTCGCCGAACTGGACCGCAAGGCCCGCGTCCTCGGCTGGCGCCTGGAAGCGCGGGGGCTGCGGGACCGGGCCGTCCTGCTGCTGTATCCGGAGGGCCTTGAGTTCCTGACGGCGTTCCTGGGGTGCCTGTACGCGCGGGTCATCGCCGTCCCGGCGCCGTTACCCGACCTGGACGCCGGCCGGTTCGGACGCACCCGCCGGATCATCGAGGACGCCGACATCGCGCTGATCCTCACCGACACCGCCCACAAGGGCACCCTCGACGCGTGGCTGTCGGCCGCGGGGCTGAAGGGACGCGTCCACTGCCTGGACACCCAGGCGGGCAAGGAGTCCGATCCGGGCGCCTGGACGCCGCGGGGCTTCGACTCCGACACGGTCGCGTTCCTGCAGTACACCTCGGGCTCGACCAGCGAGCCGAAGGGCGTGATGGTCACCCACGGGAACCTGCTGAGCAACGGCGAGGAGATCAAGCGCCGGATCGAGGGGAGCACCGACACGGTCGGCGTCGGCTGGGTGCCGCACTACCACGACATGGGGCTGGTCGGTCAGTTCCTCCAGCCGCTCTACCTCGGCTGCCGGTACGTGTTCACCTCGCCGATCGCGTTCATCAAGCGTCCCGTGCTGTGGCTGGAGCTGATCACCCGCTACCGGGGGACGATCACCGTCGCGCCGAACTTCGGGTACGAGCTGGCCCTGCGCCGGGTCACCGACCGGCAGCTGGAGGGCCTGGACCTGTCGTCGCTGCGGGTCGTGAAGAACGGCGCGGAGCCGGTCCGGGCCGCGACGCTGGACGCCATGGCCGAGCGGTTCGCCCCGGTCGGGTTCCGGCGCAGCATGTGGATGCCCTGTTATGGGATGGCCGAGACGACGCTGCTCGTCACCGCCGCGCCCCTGGGAAGCGGGCCGGTCGTCCGTGACTTCGACGCCGAGGCCCTCACCCGGGACGAGGCCGTCCCCCGCGACGGGCCGGAGGGCGCCAGGCGGCTCGTCAGCAGCGGGCGGCCGGTGAGCCTGGACGTCCGCGTCGTCGACCCGGAGACGTGCGCAGAGCGGCCGGAGGGGCGCGTGGGCGAGATCTGGGTCCGCGGCGGAAGCGTCGCCCACGGCTACTGGGGAAGCCCCGAGCAGAGCATGGCGACCTTCGGTGCGCGCACGGCCGGCGGCGAGGGCCCGTTCCTGCGGACCGGCGATCTCGGCTTCATCGCCGGCGGCGAGCTGTACGTGACCGGGCGGATCAAGGACCTGATCATCGTCAACGGCCGCAACATCCACGCGCACGACATCGAGGAGACGGCGCGGGCGGCGCATCCGGCCGCGCTGGTCGGCGCGGCGTTCGCGATCGACGGGGCCATCGACGCCGATGTCGGCGGGTCCGTGGACGGCAGCCGCGAGCAGGTCGTGATCGTCCAGGAGATCAGCACCCGGGCCGCCGCCGGCACGCCGCTGGACGAGCTGGCCTCGCTCATCAGGACCCGCGTCGCCCGGACGTTCGAGCTGCCCGCGGTCAGCGTCGTGCTGGCCGCGCGGGGCACCGTCCGGCACACCACGAGCGGCAAGATGCAGCGCCGCCTGACCCGCGCGGCCTTCCTCAAGGGGGAGATCACCGCGCTCGCCGGCGACCTCGAACCTGGCGTGGACGAGCTCCGCCGGGCACGCGCGTGACCGCCCGGCCGGGCGGTCCGAAGATCGTCAAAATCCGAACCAACCGATACTAGTCAAAATGATGACTAATCATGTCGTTGTCTGGTAACGTCGGGCATCACCCTGAGTCAAGGCGGGGAGAGAAGGCCGATGGCGCTACGTCACGCGGTGCTGGCGGCGCTGCTCGACGGCGAGTACAGCGGCTACCAGCTGGCCAAGATCTTCGATTTGTCGGTCTCCAACTTCTGGCACGCCGTACCGCAGCAGCTCTACTCGGAGCTGTCGAGGTTGGAGACGGAAGGTCTGATCAGCGGGCGGCAGATCATCCAGCACGACCGTCCCAACAAGCGCGTGTACACCGTCACCGAGGCCGGCGTCGCCGAGCTCGAGCGGTTCGCCACCACCCCCGCCAAGCCGGGCATCATCCGCGAGAACCTGCTCGTCATGGTGCAGGCCGTGGATCACATCTCCGCGGACTCCGTCATCGCGCAGCTGGAGGACCGGGCGGTGGCCTCCGCCGCCAAGATCGAGGTCTTCGAGCGCACCCTGAAGCACCTGCGCGGCGACCTGGACGAGGAGACGTTCCTGCGCACCGGGTCCCCACTCGGCCCCTACCTCACCTGCCTGCGCGGACGCCGGTTCGAGCAGGAGAACTACGAGTGGTTCACCAGTACCGCCCGGCTGCTTCGCGCGCGGGCGGACGCCCAAGCCGAGGAGGGCGGACCGTCATGACCGGCCCGCGCCCCTCGAACACCGTGCCGCCGTCCGCCCGAACGGCGGCGGCACCTGCACCATCCCCCCACGCCCAACGCGGCCTCGCATCCCGGCCGGGCCGCACCCGGGCGACACGCCTTAGTCAAGGAGGCGTTCATCATGTCGGGCGAACACCACACCATCGAACTCCCTAGCACCCTGGCCACCACCACACCACCGCACGACCTCCGGGCGATGGAGGAACCCGTCCCGATCCTGCTGGGCGAGCTGACGCTGCCCGCCGAACGGGAGTCGGTTCCCCGGGCGCGCCGCTTCAGCCGGTCCGTCACCACCGCGTCCGGCATCGGGCACGTCGCCGACGACGCCGAGGTCCTCGTGTCGGAGCTCGTCACCAACGCGGTCCGGCACGCGCCGATCCCCGGCGCCGCGCTCTGCCTGCGGCTGCTGCGCGCAGGCGCCCGGCTCCGGATCGAGGTGCACGACCAGAGCGCCGCCGTCCCCCGGACCCGGCAGGTCGACCTCATGGAGGAGACGGGCCGCGGCTGGTTCCTCGTCGCGGTCATGGCCGACCGGCACGGCACCGACCACACGCCGTCCGGCAAGTCGGTCTGGTGCGAGGTGCTGGCCTGGCCGCGGGACGACCACCCCGGTCACTGAGCACCTTCCCTCGCATTCCCGGTACGGCGATGGGATGTGCCATGCCCAGTGATCTCCACAGGTCCCCCGAGTACTACCGGTCGGACGGACTGCGCGCCACGGCGGAGGAGGCCCAGCGGCTCCTGCTCGACGTGCGCGGACGCCTGGTCGCCCAGGACGTCATCCGCGTCGGCGCCGTCGTCGTGGTCGTCTCGACCTGGTTCACCGTGATCGACCTCGGACTCGCGGCGAACGGAAGGCCATTGCTATGGCAGACGATCGTGTCCGACCACGCGATGCACGCGGACATCGGGCAGTACACCACGCGGGAGCGGGCCGTGCGCGGGCACGCGCAGGCCGTCGAGATGATCTCGGGCCGGCTGCGCGGCCTGGTCGCCCGCGCGTCCCTGGACGAGGCTCGCCCCTGACCCCCGCACCCCCCGGCACCCCGGCATGAGGTAGTGAATCCGATGACCTCCAAGACACCCCGCGACGACGCGTCCGGCCGCACGGGCCGGCGGCGGCGCCCGATCCGGCTGCGGATCACGGCGCTGCTGCTGGTCCCGCTGGTGTCCCTCATCACCCTGTGGGCGTTCGCGGCGAACATCACGCTCGGCGACGCCTTCGACAAGTACGACTTCTCGACGACGTACGAGAAGATGGGCCTTCCCGGCATCTACCTGGTGAACCAGCTCCAGGCGGAACGTTCCCTCAGCGTCGTCGCGCTCAGCACCCGCGACCCCGCCGACCGGCAGAAGCTCGGCGGGCAGCGCGCCCGGGTGAGCGCCGTCGAGAAGGCGTTCCGCGGGACCGCGCTGTCGCCCGAGGCGCGGGACGCGGCCGAACCGGAGACCAAGCAGCGGCTCGCCGAGGCGATCAAGGCGCTGGACCGGCTGCCGCAGCTGCGCGCCCGGGTCGACTCGGGGCAGGTCCAGCCGCTGGAGGTCATCAACTCCTACAGCACCATGCTCGACCAGGTGATCAAGGTCTTCGACGGCCTGGTGACGGTCAACGACGTCGCGATCCTCACCCAGGGCCGCGCCCTGATCAGCGTCGGCAACGCCCGCGCCTACATGCTGCGGCAGGACTCCCTCGTCACCGCCGCGATGGCGCGCAACGGGCGGCTCACCCAGGCCGAGCACACCGCGTTCGTCCAGTGGGCGGCCGAGGGGCGGCGCGAGTTCGACGCCGGGCTCGCCGACCTCAACGACCAGATCCGGGGACCGCTCCAGCAGCTCGCCGCGACCGACGGGTTCAAGCGGTACCGGGCGGCCGAGACCGCCATCGTGAACGCGCGCGGCGACCGGCTGCCGCCCGAGGCGGCCGACTGGCAGGCCACCACCCAGCTGCTGTCGCAGGCCTGGGCGCAGCGGGTCACCGAGGCGAGCCTCGCGCTCAACGAGATGGCCAAGCCCATCGGTGAGCGGATCATCATGCGGCTGGTCCTCGCCGGCGGGTTCGGGCTGCTCGCGGTGATCGCGTCCATCATCCTGTCGCTGCTGGCCGCGCGCAGCCTGTCGCGGGAGCTGCGCGGGCTCCAGCGCGCCGCGCTGAACCTCGCCGAGGACCGGCTGCCCGGCGTCGTCGCCCGGCTGAGACGCGGCGAGGAGGTGGACGTGGACGCCGAGGCGCCGCCGCTCGTCATCGGAAGGAGCCGCGAGGTCGCCAGCGTCGGCGACGCGTTCACCAAGGTGCAGCACACCGCGATCGAGACCGCCGTCCGCGAGTCCTACCTGCGGCAGGGCATCAGCCGCGTGTTCCTCAACGTCGCGTGGCGCAGCCAGTCGCTGCTGCACCGGCAGCTGCGGATGCTGGACGAGATGGAGCGCGACGCGTCCGACCCCAAGGTCCTGGAGGACCTGTTCCGCCTCGACCACCTCACCACCCGCATGCGCCGCCACGCCGAGGGCCTGGTCATCCTGTCCGGGACGTCCCCGGGCCGGGGCTGGAGCCGTCCGGTGCACGTCGAGGACGTGCTGCGCGCCGCGGTCGCCGAGGTCGAGGACTACACCCGGGTCGAGGTCGTCGTGGTGTCCGGGCAGGCCGCGGTGATCGGCGAGGCCGTCGCCGACATCATCCACCTGCTCGCCGAGCTGATCGAGAACGCGACGGTGTTCTCCCCGGCCCCGACCGAGGTGCTCGTCCGCGGCGAGATGGGCGCGAACGGGTTCGCCGTCGACATCATCGACCGCGGCATCGGGCTCGACCAGTCCGAGCTGGACGCGCTGAACCTGCGGCTGCAGCGGCCGCCGGAGTTCGACCTGGCCGTCACCGACCGGCTCGGCCTGTTCGTCGTCTCCCGGCTCGCCGGACGGCACGGCATCAGGGTCGCCCTCCAGCCGTCCCTCTACGGGGGCGTCAGCGCGGTCGTGCTGATCCCGCGGCAGCTGATCGTGGACGTCGACCAGCCCGAGGACGAGAACATGGCCGAGGGCGCCCCGCGCGGAGACGTCCCGGTCGCGCGGGCGGGAGCCGCCCCGCAGAACGGGGCGACGCCGGCGAACGGGTCGCTGAAGGCCTGGCCCGAGCAGGCGCCGTCGTCCACGGCGATGCTCAACGCCCCGGTGTACGACACGTCCGCGCCGCCCGAAGCGCCGGCGTCCTACGAGGACCAGCCGGAGTATGACGCGACGGTGGGGTTCGACGACGGTGCCCAGACCCCGACGTCGTACGGGACCCCACCGTCGCACGGGTCGCCGCCGGCGTTCGACGCCACGCGCCCGTTCCAGGCCGGCGGGCCGCACATCCCCGCCTACGGCCACGACCCCTACGCCGGGTCGAGCGGCGAGTACGAGACGCCGGCCTCCTTCGGGGAGGGCGCCGTGTCGTTCGGCCAGACCGGTCCGTTCGGGCAGGCGCAGGCGTCGGGCGGCGGGCGGGCCCCGCTGCCGCGCCGGGTGCGCGGCGGCAACCTGGCGCCGCAGCTGCGCGACCAGGACACCTATCAGGAGGAGCCCGCCGCCACCACCTACCCCGACGACGCGGTCGCCGCGTGGGAGGAGCGGTCGGCGGAGGCCTCCCGTGACCTGTTCGCGTCCTTGCAGGCGGGCTGGCTGCGCGGCCGGGACGAGGACGAAGGGCCCGCCGAGGGTCCCGCGAACGGCATGGAGGGAAGATCATGACCCAGCAGGGAGTCGCGGCCGAGCTGAACTTTCTCCTCGACGATCTGGTCGACCGGGTCCCGCAGGTCCGCAAGGTCGTCGTCCTGTCCAGGGACGGGCTGGTGATGGGCATGTCGCGGGGCGTCGGGCGGGAGGACTCCGAGTACCTCGCGGCCCTCGCCGCCGGGTTCCACAGCCTCGCGGTCGGGGCGCGCCCGCAGCTGGACTCCGGCGAGATCCGGCAGACGATGATCGAGATGGACAAGGGCCTGTTCTTCGTCGTCCCCGCCGGCGCCAACAGCTGCCTTGCCCTGCTCAGCGAGGTCGGCGCGAACGCGGGCCTCGTCGCCTACGAGATGACGATGCTGGTCAAGCGGGTCGGCAGGCAGCTGTCCACCGGACTGAGACAGGGCGCGCCCGGCCCCGGACACAGGTGACCCGGCATGGACCCCAGCGACGTTCCCGGTGCTCCTCGGGGTCCCGGCAGAGAGCGATGGCTCGATGCCGCCGCCGGGCCGATCGTCCGCCCCTACGCGGTGACGCGCGGCCGCACCCGCGCGAGCGGCGAGCACCTGGACATCGTGGCGATCCTCGTCGCGACGGGCCGGCAGCCGCCCGAGCCGGGCCGGCTGTCGCGCCAGCAGCGCCGGCTGCTGGCGCTGTGCCGGCGTCCGCACGCGCTCGCCGACCTCGCCTCGGACCTGAACCTGCCGCTCGGCGTGATCCGGGTGCTGGCCGGCGACCTGATCGACTCGGGGCTCGTGGACGTCCAGCGGTGGTCCGCGCCCCCCTCGCCGACGTCGCCGACGACACCGGTCTACGTCCAGCCGCACAACGACCCGAACCTGCTCAGGAGGGTGCTCGATGAGCTCCGTGCGCTCTAGTCTCGACGAAGCCGGCCCGGGGGGCGCGGGGGGCCGCTCCCCGTCCACGGGCCACGATCCCGTCCAGGACGAGACCGACGAGCGGGCGGACGGCCCGCGCGTCGCGCTGAAGATCCTCGTCGCCGGCGGGTTCGGCGTCGGGAAGACGACGCTGGTCGGCGCGGTCAGCGAGATCCGGCCGCTGCGCACCGAGGAGGCGCTGACCGACGCGAGCGTCGGCGTGGACGACCTCGACGGCGTCGCCGCCAAGACGACCACGACGGTGGCGATGGACTTCGGCCGCATCACGCTGCGCGACGGCGTCGCGATCTACCTGTTCGGGACGCCCGGCCAGGAGCGGTTCTGGTTCATGTGGAACGAGTTGTCGCGCGGCGCGCTCGGCGCGGTCGTGCTCGCCGACACGCGGCGGCTGATGGCGAGCTTCGCCTCGATCGACTACTTCGAGCGCAAGGGCACCCCGTTCATCGTCGCCGTCAACTGCTTCGACGACGCGGACCACTACGAGCCGCCCGAGATCCGCTCGGCGCTGGACATCGACCCGCACGTCCCCGTCCTGCTGTGCGACGCGCGGCACGCGGGGTCGGCGAAGCAGGTGCTGGTGTCGCTGGTCGAGCACGCGCTGCGGCTCGCCGGCGGCACCCGGCACGCCTCCTAGTCCGCCGCTCCCCGGTCCGCCGCTCCCTGCCCGCCGGGCCGGTCGTCGGTCTCCGGCGGGCCCATGACGATCTCGTCGACCCCGACGTCGTGCCCGTCGGCACATCTGACCTGCGCCGTCACCCGCTCGCCGCAGTCGCTGTGGGTCAGCATGACCTGGCGCCCCTCGTCGCCGGGCAAATAGTTCTCGCCCCACTCCATGAGGCTGACGAGGGTCGGCGCGAGGTCCAGGCCCATCTTCGTCAGGTGGTACTCGTAGCGCGTGCGCTGCCCGGGCTCCTGGTAGGGCTCCTTGCTGAGCAGGCCGAAGTCCACGAGATGGCGCAGCCGGGCGGTGACGGCCGATTCGGTCATGCCCAGGTTGCGCACGAAGTCACCGAAACGGTTGGTCCCGAAGAAGGCCTCGCTGAGCACCAGGACCGCCGACGGCGGACCGAGCGCGGCCAGGGTCCTCGCGACCGGGCAGTTCTGCATCGACCAGGCGTCACGGTCGGCGAAGTGCCCCTCAAGTGCGATTGTCACCCGCCCACTATAAACCTGCTGACTTCGCTTGACCAAAGTCAGGTGGCTCGCTAGCCTCCCTGACTATGGTGGAACAAAGTCAGGTGCGCACGGGGCCGGTGCTCGCGGTGCTCTCCGTCGCCTCCTTCATGGCGGGCCTCGACCTGTTCATCGTCAACGTGGCCTTCGACGACATCGGCCGCGACTTCGCCGGGCAGTCCATGGCCGACCTGTCCTGGGTTCTCAACGGCTACGCCATCGTCTTCGCCGCGCTGCTCGTCCCGCTCGGGCGGCTCGCCGACCGCTACGGCCGCAAGAAGGGCCTCGTCCTCGGCCTCATCGTCTTCACCCTCGCCTCCCAGGCCTGCGCCGCCGCCCCCGACCTGTGGTCCCTGGTCGCCTTCCGCGTCCTGCAGGCCGCGGGCGCCGCCGCCCTCATCCCCACCAGCCTCGGGCTCCTGCTGTCGGCCTTCCCCGCCGCCCGCCGCGGCGGCGCCGTCCGCATCTGGTCCGCCGCCTCCGCGCTCGCCGCCGCGGCCGGCCCCGCGATCGGCGGCGTCCTCGTCGACGTCTCCTGGCGCTGGGTCTTCGAAGTCAACATCCCCATCGGGATCGCCGCCGTCGTGCTCGCCGTCCGGCTCGTCCCCGACTCGCGCGAAGGCGCCACCGCCCGCGTCCCCGACCTCCCCGGCACCGCCGTCCTCACCCTCGCCGTCGCGCTGCTCGCCCTCGGCGTCGTGAAGGTCAACGACTGGCCCGGAGAGCAGACCACCCTCGTGATCGGCGCCGCCCTGCTCGGCCTCACCTGGTTCTGGCTGCGGTCCCTGCGGCACCCCGCGCCCGTCATCGAACCCGCGCTCCTCGCCGTCCGCACCTTCTTCTGGTCCAACGCCGCGATCCTGCTCTTCACCGTCGCGTTCGCCGCCAACCTGCTCCTCGGCGTCCTCTGGATGCAGCAGGTCTGGCACTACTCGCCCATCAAGACCGGGCTCGCCGTCGCGCCCGGCCCGCTGATGGTCCCCATCATGGCGCTCATCGCCGGACGCCTCGTCGCCGCGCGCGTCCCCGTCGGTCTGATCACCGCCGTCGGGTGCATGCTCTGCGCGTTCGGCGTCGTCATGATCGCGATGAGCCTCGGCCCGGCGCCCGCCTACGCGACGGAGATGCTGCCGGGCTGGCTCATCGGCGGGACGGGCGTCGGACTCGCCCTCCCCACCATCCTGTCCGCCTCCGCCGCCGACCTGCCCTCCCACCGCTACGCCACCGGCAGCGCCGTGGTCAACATGAGCCGGCAGATCGGCACCGTCCTCGGCGTCAGCCTCGCCGTCGCCGTCCTCGGCACCCCGCACGGCTACGCCGACGCCCACACCGCCTATGTCAACTCCTGGCTGATGGTCGGGGGGTTCATGGTGATCGCAGCGATCGCCGCCCTTGGCATGACCCCCCGCCGCCTCCAGCCGACCCGCCCCGTCCCCGAGCCAGAAACGGAAGTGATCGCCGGCGCCTCATAACCCCGAAGACACGGGAGACGGGCGAAGCCTTGACCCGGACCGCAAGGCCCGGTTCGTCCGGAACCCGCACAGCAGGCACCTCATCCGGAGAGGTGCCTGCTGTATTTATTGTGGTTTTTGGGGTTGGGGCCCTGGGGGCCCCAACCCCAAAAACCACGTGCGATTGCTGCATCGCTCCGGCTCGCCTAGCGGCTCGCTTCGCGATCAGGTTCTTGCTTCGCTCGAACCTGCCTTCGGACGCAATCGCGACTGTTGGGGCCGTTTGGGGTTGCTGTACCGGTTGGGGTCGTCCCGCCCGACGGTTGCTGTCCCGCGCCCGACGGTTGCGCATCCCCGCCCAACTGGCTGGTTGGTGCCTTGTGGTTGCTCACCCCCCGGCCGACGGTTGCTCACCCCCGCCCGGTGGTTGCTCGCCCCGTGGCTGAGGGTTGCTGGCCACGCGCCTGAGAGTGGCTCGCTGCGCGTTCGGCGGTCGCTCACTGCGCGGTTGCCGGTTGCTCGGCGCGGCCGGTGATCGGGGTTTGTGTCCGGTGCGGCGTTGTGAGTCGTGCAGTTGACCGGTAGTGGATGAAAGCCCGTCGCTGCGATGAGAGCCCTGCCAGCATGAGGGGGTGCCCTGGTCATCGCGGTCGTCTTTGGTGCTTGGCGTGTTCGTGACCACCGGCGTAGGGGTCGGTGCATCTCTGACTGATATCCCGTACACGGAGATCATTGGTGCGGCGACGGTGGCTTTCGTGGCTGCTGTGGTCGCCTTGGCGCGGTATCGCAATGGGTGGGGCTACCGGGGTGGCGCCGGGGTCCTGGCGGCGCTCGCGGCGGCGGTTCGGTCGGAGTGGACCGCGGAATTGGCGAGGTCGGGGCAGGACGACGGGGGGACTCCGCCCATTCCGCTGGAGGTACGCGGTTCCGATGAGGGGGTCGTACTGGAGACCGTCGACCTTTCGGAGATCGGCGACATATTCCAGCGTGTGATGCCGGGGGGTTGGGTGATCACTGGACCTCCCGGATCGGGTAAGACGACGACCGCGATCGTCCTGGTGCTCGCCCTCCTGGAGCGCCGGCGTCCGGACGGGCCGGTTCCGGTGATGGTCTCCATGGCGGCCTGGGATCCCGCACGGCAGCCCTTCGAGGACTGGCTTGCCGAGCTGATCGCCGAGAAGTACGGGCTGCCCTCCGAGGTCGCCCGCGACCTCGTCGGCAGACGGCGGATCATCCCGATCCTGGACGGGTTCGACGAGTTGCCCGTCGAGAAGGCCGGGTGGGCGCTGCGCCGGATCAACTCGGCCGTGCGTGTGGACGACCCGCTGGTGATCGTCGCGCGGGACGGCTCCCTGGGGCGGGCCGTCGGCAGCAGGCAGGGCGAGCCGCTGCGGCGCGCCCTCGTCCTCCGGCTGATGCCGGTCCCCTTCCCACGGGTCGTCCATTACCTGGAAAGCCTGCTCCCGCAGGCGGACTATCCCGGCTGGAATCGGTGGCGGGAGGAACTCGGGCGGGACGGAGCGCTTGCGCAGGCCCTGAGCCTGCCCGCCAACATCAGGCTCGTCCGGTCGGCGTACCTGGACGACCGCCGTCCGCTGCCCGACTTCGGCTCGCTGAACGCGTCGGGGGTCGCCGAGCGGCTGCTCTCCGACTGGATCGACCGGCTGTATCCGAGGAACGGACGGGAGCGGTCATGGCTGGGTGAGATCGCCCGGCGGTCGGGTGACGGCGTGCCCGGCGACTTCAGCTGGTGGCTCCTACGTCGACGGTTGCCCCGTTGGGCCTTGGCCCTGCCAGTCGGTGTACTCGATCTTCTTGTCGGAGGCGTTCTTCTAGCAGGGTGCTTCGGTACGTCCACGCCGAATGTCATCGCGGCCTCCATATGGGGTGTCACATGGTTGGCCGCCCTGCTGGTCGCAGGTGGCTTCGCTCAATTCGCGGTTCGGATGCCAGTGTGGAAGACCACTGAGCCGGTCGTGCAGTTCCGTCGCAGTCTCGTCTTCCGGATGGCCTTTGCTGCTCTCGTCGGTGTCACGGGCGGACTCGCGATCGGGTCCGGGGTGACGGACGCGAGGGTCGAGAACGGGGTCTTCCTGGGCGCCGGGGTGGCCTTCAACATCCTGTCGGCGTCGAGTGTGGGTCTCTATGCGCTGTCCGTAGTGATCTTCGCTGTTCGGGGCCGGCTGCCCTGGCGGCCGTTGTCGTTCCTGGAAGAGGCGCGGCAGCAGGGTGTGGTGCGGGTGGTGGGTGGGGCCTACCAGTTCCGGTATCGGCAGATTCCGGACCTGCTCGCCGCGAGTGGTCCAGATTCCCATCGTGAGTTCGGGGACGCCGAGACAGGGCAGGCATCGGGCGCTGGGCCTGGTCCTGTGGCGCGGGGTGAGCGGCTTGATGCGTTCGCTCGGGAGGCGGTTCTGGTGGAGGTGCTCGGCCTCCCGGAGGTGCTGCGGCGGGTCGATCAGCGGGAGCCGGCGCGGTCGCGGGCGCGGCTCCAGGCGTTGGCCGCGGAGTTGATCGATGATGACCCGCTTGCCGTGGAGACTCCCGCGCGGGAGCGGGGGGAGCGGTTCGACGAGGCGCTGCTGGCGTTCGAGAAGGCGGCGGATCTGCCTTTTCTCAGCCGGTTCGTCACCGGCTATCTCGTCATCGCGGCAGGCGCTGGAGCCCTGCTGGCCGGGTTGTTCGTTGCGCGTGGCCGGTGGGGTGGGGCTTCTGATGCGATCTTCGTCGCGTGGGTGGTGCTGCTGATCTCGGTGCTCCTGTGGGCGTCGTTTCGGCGGGCCGCGGGGCAGCGGCGGGCGGTGCGGTCGCGTGATCCGGCCAAGTGGCTTCAATTGGACGCGCTCTCGCATTTGAGGCCCGCTCTAGAGCGCACCTACCGGGACTGGGTCCGGGCCATGGCGCGGGACGGGCTGCTGCCGTTGCTGAACGAGCGGCTCGGCGAGGAGCCTCCCGCCTACACGACCGAGCTCCACGGGCTGGAGCTCGAACCGCTGAGCGGGACCGATGAGCGCGATGACCATTTCGTCCCGACCGACGCCAGCCGCCGTGTCTCGCTGCTCATCGAGGAGCTGAGCAGCGCCAGCATCGGGTTGAGCGGCGTTCGCGGGGCGGGCAAGAGCACCGTCCTGCGGCAGTTGTGCGACCCGGAGCGGCACCCTGACAACGACCTGCGGCTGCTCGTGCACGCCCCGACCGCGTACGACTCGCGCGAGTTTTTGACGCACCTGTTCATCCGCGTGTGCGAGCGGGTGGTTGGTGACCGGGGGCCCAGGCCCGCGCCCGCTCGGCGGATCCGGATGCTGGCGATGCATGTGCTTCCGTGGGCCGCGGTCGGCGCGGGGCTCGCTCTCATCGTGGGGACGCTGTACCGGGCGAAGATCGCTGATGTGGTGGGACTGCTGCCGGACCAGGCGCGGGTGTATCTGCTCGCCGGTGGCGGACTGCTGATCGCGGCGGGGGTGTCCACCCTGTTGCTGTTCAACCGCAGGCCGCACTTGCGGAGCATGACGCGGGCGCAGGTCGCCGCCCATGCCCATCTGCGGCGGCTGCGGTACCAGCAGGCGGTGACCCGGACCGCGACCGGCGAGATGGCGGTCCCGGGCGGCGGCAAGGTCGGCGGGCAACTCGCCGTGCAGCAGACCGAGCAGGCGCAGAGCCTGCCGGGCCTGGTCGCCGACTTCCAGGAACTGCTGAGGATGGTCGGCACCGAGCGGCGGGCGGACCGCAACAAGGTCGTCATCGGGGTGGACGAGCTGGACAAGATCGCGACGGCGGGCGCGGCGGAGCAGTTCCTCAACGACCTCAAAGTGATCTTCGGGGTACCGGGCTGCTACTTCCTGGTGACCGTCTCGGAGGACGCCCTCGCCGCGTTCGGGCGGCGCAGCCTGTCGGTCAGGGACACCTTCGACAGTGCCTTCGACACGGTCGTGGAAGTCCCGCCGCTGCGTGGGGAGGAGGTCATGGCTTTGTTGAACCGGCGCGGCGTTCCCCTTCCCATGCCGTACGTGTGGCTGTGCCATGTGATGACCGCCGGGCTGGCGCGCGACCTCATCCGGTCGGTGCGCGCGCTCGCCGCCTTGGCGGCGGAGGGGGAGTCCCGCCTCGAACTGGAGCACCTGGCCCGGGAGATGATCGCCGAGGACGTGGCCGCGGTCATGGGAGCCCAGCTGCGGGCGGCGGCCGCCGCCGAGGAGGAGGGGACGGCCGCCCTGCTGGAGTGGCTGGCCGCCTGCGCGGACACCCCCGTCACCGGGGACGACCTGGAAGCGGGCATCGCCACGATGCCGGAGCGGGGGCTGAGCCTCACCGCGCGCACCTTCGCCGTGCAGGCGAGGACCTACCTCGCGATCGCCGCGACCCTCGTGCGGCTGTTCGTCGAGAACCCGAAGGACTCCGCCGAGTGGCTCCGCGGTCTCGGCGAGCGGCGCGAGGAGCGGCATCCGCTCGACAGGCTCGCCGAGATCCGCGGACTCCTCGCGAACCATCCGCAACTGGCCTGGCACGCGGTCCTGCGGCTGCGCCGGGAGGCGACGTGGCCGGTTCCTCTGCCGACGCTCGATCCGCAGGAAGGGTGATCAAGGCTTCTCGTGGGTCAGTAGGTCGCCTGGTTGGCAGTCGAGTTCCCTGCACAGGGCGCTCAGGGTGGTGAAGCGGATCGCCTTGGCTCGGCCGTTTTTGAGGATGGAGAGGTTCACCGGCGTCACGCCTACGCGTTCGGCCAGCTCTACCAGGGTCATGCCGCGGTCGGCCAGGAGGGCGTCCAGGTGGACGGAGATGTGGTGGGGGTCTTCCGGGGGCATCAGACCAGGCCCTCGGTGTCGGCGCGCAGGCGGGTGCCGTGGCCGAACGCGCCTGCCAGGGCGGCGACGAGGATGGACAGGATGACGGTCGAGGTCTGCAGGGTGTAGCTGGAAGTGACGGCGTTGGTGAGGGGGGTGCCGCTGATCAGGGCCTCGGTGGTGATCATGTCGAGGGCGGGGACGGCGGTGGCGGTCACCAGGAGGGCGACGGCGATCGCGTAGAGGCGCCGGATGTTCGCCGGGACGAAGACGTCGCCCGTCCGGAACGTCGCGGCCATCCGCATGAGGATGGACAGGATCACGATGATCAGGGCGGCGTGGACGATCTGGGGGGTGGCCAGCAGGACGCGGTCCCAGAGGGTGGGGTCTGCCACTGCCAGTTCGGCGTCGTTGGTGCCTTGAAGAGTCGTGCCGCCGGATCGTAGGGGTGGCACCTCCGCTGCTTTGTCGATTCGGACGTTCCGGGTGTCGATCGGGGGGAACGGGCCGGTCACTCCGAGGATCGGGAAGAGGGCCTGGAACAGGCCGACCAGGAGGAGGGCCAGGCCGAGGGTGAGTTCGAGGGCGTGGCTGTCGATTCGGGTCCAGGGGGATCTGGTGGTCATGACGACTCCTTCGCATATCGTTTTTCGATAGTAACGGTAAACGATATGCCGCCGTCAAGTGCCCTGCTCTCAGGCTTGGAGGGCGGTGATGAGCACCAGGGCCAGGGTGGCGACCGCGAAGAGGCCGTGGCCCAGGACGACCGGGATCGGGAACGCGTGCTCGGGCGCGGTGCTCTCGGTGCGGGCGGTGGGCAGCCAGCGGGCGAACATGGCGAAGCCGAGGAGCGCCACCGGCAGGAGGACGATGAACGCGGTCCAGGCCAGGGCGGTCGTGTCGGTGAACAGGTAGGCGATCCAGACGAGCAGGCCGGCGGCGGCCAGCAGGGCGTGGCCGAAGATCACCGGGACGGGGAGCCGGGACGACCCGTCGCGGGGGCCGCCGCGGGCGATCCAGGTGCCCAGCATGACGAACCCGCCCGCGGCCGTGATGAGCCAGGCGATGAGTGCGGCGATGGTCATGAGCGTTCTCCTTCGGTGGGGCGGCCGAAACCTTCGGCCTGGGTGGTCTCGTCGGCGACGCGGACGCCGTAGCGGTAGGCGAGCTTCCCGCCCAGGAACCCCGCCACGGCCAGGCCGGCGAGCGACACCGCCGACAGGGCGATGTGGGCCGCGCTCACGGCGGTGGTGGTGTCGCCCATGCGCCAGCCGAAGCCGGCCACGTAGGCGAAGGCCACGGTGAGGTTCAGGGACATGTGGACCAGGGCGGTGCGGAATGCGCGGTTGCCCGGCGGGATGGCGAGCAGGTCGAGGAAGCCGGTCGCCGCGGCGGCCAGTGCCCCGGCTATGCCGAGGGCGATGAGCCACAGCGAGCCCTCGGCGAGGACGGCCGGATCGCCGGTCAGGTGCGAGGCGACGTCGAACACGAGGCTGCCCGCCCACGCCCCGATCGGCACCGTCACGAGGATCGGGTGCAGGGGGTGGCCGTAGCCGCCGGCGAGCAGGCTCACCGGCCGTTTCGCCCGGTGCTGCGGATCGTCCATGACGACCTCCTATTTCACCAACAAGTATTGGTGTTATAGCAGTGTGGTCGTGTTCGTGGCTAGGGTGTTCGCTTGTTTTGGGTACTGCTCTTTGTGTTATGTCGGTGGGGCGCTAGGGTGGGTGGGTGACCTCAGACTCCGCCGGGCTGGAGGCCGCCGCGATCCTCAGCGACGACCTGCGGCGCGGGATGTACGCGTTCATCCGTGCCGCGCAGGCGCCGGTGACCCGGGACGAGGCGGCCGCCAGCGTCGGCATCTCCCGGAAGCTGGCCGCGTTCCATCTCGACAAGCTCGTGGACGCGGGGCTGCTGCGCGCCCGCTACGGCAGCCCGGGCGTCCGGCGGGTGGGGCGGGCCCCCAAGGTGTACGAGCCGTCCGGGCTCGACGTGCGGGTCAGCATCCCGCAGCGCGAGCACGGGCTGTTGGCGAGCATCCTGCTGGACGCCGTCCGCGGGCAGGCCGAGGGGGAGAGCGGCAGGGACGCGGCGCTGCGGGCCGCGGGGGAGCGCGGGCGTGCGGTCGGTGAGGCGGAGAGCCGTCCCGTCAGGGGCGGGCGGCTCGGTGCGGAGCGTGCGCTCACGTGCGCGGCGGAGGTCCTGGAACGGCACGGGTTCGAGCCCGAGCGGGAGGGGCCGACCCGGCTGCGGTTGCGCAACTGCCCCTTCCACCCGCTGGCCGGGAACGATCCCGATCTGGTGTGCGGGGTCAACCACGCGTTCCTGGCGGGCATGGTGGACGGCCTCGGCGCGTCCGCCATCGAGGCCGTGCTCGCCCCCAACTCCGGCCGCTGCTGCGTGGAGTTCGTGAGCCTCAGCCCTCCAGCGCCTTCAGCTCGGCGGTGAGCCGGTCCAGGATCGGGGCCAGGTCGCGCAGTTCGGCCAGGTGGACACGCGTCAGCTCGGCCAGCGTGCGGTCGGCCGCGGGCGTCGGCCGCACCCGCATCACCCGGTTGTCGCCCGGATCGCGCTCCCGCCGGACGAGGCCCGCGGCCTCGGCCCGGTTGATCAGCTCGACCGTGCTGTGGTGGCGCAGGAGGAGGTGGTCGGCCAGCTCGCCGACGGTGGGCGGACGGTCCCGCCCGTGGCCCCGGACGGCCAGGAGCAGCTGGTGCTGGGCGGGGGTCAGACCGGCCGCGCGCGCCGCTTCCTCGCTCCAGCGCAGGTAGCGGCGCAGGCCGGTGCGGAACGCCAGCAACGCCTCGAAGTCCTCCTGGCTGAGTTCCTGCACGCCCCTCCCCGTTTCCCGGTGCCCGATGGTACCCGGCGAACGTGTCGTGTCCCGATAGGATCGGTGGATCGTCGTGGAGGTGCGGCTGTGGGTGCAGGGCGGGTTCTGGCGGCGGTCGTGCTTCTCTCGGGAGTCCTCACCGCGTGCGGCCAGGGTGGGCGGGAGTCGCTGCTGGACAAGTCGACCCTCGTCGTGGGGGTGCGGCCGGACCTGCCGGGGCTCGGGCTCCGTCATCCGGACGGGCGGTTCGAGGGGTTCGACATCGACGTCGCGCGGTACGTGGCCGACCGGCTCGGCAAGAAGGTGCGCTTCGTGCAGGTGCTGGCGGCGGAGCGGATCCCGTCCCTGACGTCGGGCCGCGCCGACCTGGTCTTCGCGACGCTGTCGGTCACCCCCGAGCGCAAGACGCGGATCGCGTTCGCGGGCCCCTATTACATGTCGTACCAGGACGTGCTCGTGCGGACGGACGAGCGTGGCGTGAAGGGCGTGCGCGACCTGAAGGGCCGCCGGTTCTGCGCGGTCGAGGGCGCCGACCCGATGCAGCGGCTCCTCGCCGTGCACGGCATGACGGCCCGGACCGTCCCCGCGCGGAGCTACGACGAGTGCATGAACATGATCAAGGGCCGGTCGGTGGACGCGATCACGACGAACGACGTGATCCTGGCCGGGCTCATCCGGCGGGAGGGGCGGGGCTACCGGCTCGTCAACGCGCGGATCAGCGAGCAGAACACCGGGATCGGGCTGCGCAAGGGCGATACCGACGGGTGCGAGGCGCTCAACCGGGCGATCACCCGGATGTACCAGGACGGGACGGCGGCGAAGCTGATGAACCGGTGGTTCGGCGGCACCGGCCTCGACCTGTCGATCGTCGAGGTGCCGCAGTTCGAGGGGTGCGTCTAGACCTCGGCGTGGTCGAGGATGAGGTGCAGCTCCCGCGCGCGGCCGCCCGCGATGCCGCCCTCGCGGGTCCGGGTGGCGATCTTGTGCTGGAGGAAGGCGACGTCCCGGCGGCCCTGCCGGCCCCCGTCGAGCATCCCGTTGATCACGTTGGTGAGGTCGAGCCCGACGTCGTCGCGGACGTCCCCGGCGGCGACGCCCTCGTGCACGGCGTGGCGGAGCCTCAGCAGGGCGTCGTGGACGTTCGTGCCGGGCGGATCCTCCGGCTTCGAAGGTTCCGGCTCGGCGGTCGTCGGCTCCGGCTCCGGTTCCGGCGGGGGCGGTTCGGGGGCCGGTGTCCCGGACGGTGACGCCGTCGCGGACGGGGAGGCCGCCTGGAGCGGGAGGAGCCGCCCGGCCGAGCGGTCGCGGCTGGAGAGGGTGTCGCCGATGCCGAGGACGAGGGTGGTCGCGGCCACGACGGTGGCGGTGGCGACGGCGCCGATCGCGAGCCAGGGGAGCCGGGACGTCCGCGGCGGGCGGGCGAGCTCCTCGCGCCGCCACCCGGTGGGCGCCTCCTCGTCCGTCATGCCTGGATGTTCGCGAGGACGCGGTTGAGCTCGTCCGCGAGGTCGGGCGACAGGCCGCGCTCCCGCTGCCGGGTCACGATCTTGTCCTGGAGCGAGGCGATCCGCCGGTTCACGTCCACCTTCCGGTCCGAGGTGAGGTCGTTCTCCAGGTTGGTGATGACGTTGTTCAGGTCGATCGCGACGTCGGAGCGGATCTCGCCGGAGGCGTAGCCGCGGGAGACGATCGGGCGGAGCCGGCCGAGCGCGCTCGTCACGCCCGGGTCCGTCGCGCGGGGCCCGGTCCGCGGCGTCGTGGGCGGGGCGGACGGCGGCGCGGCGGCGCCCGTCCGGGTGGGCGGCGGGACGGTGACCGGGCTGCGCGGCGCCGACACGAGGATCGCGGCGGCGGCCGTGCCCGGGATCGCGACCACCAGGGCCGCCGCGGCGAGGCGGACGCCCGTCCTGCCGCGGCGGCGGGGACGCGGCGCGGGCGGCGGCCGCATGGTCCTGGTGCGCTGCTCGGTCCGCGGGGCCGCGCCCGGCGCGGCGAAGACCGCGTTCGGCGGGCCGTCGTCGCCGGCGAGCAGGTCGGCGATCTCGCCGGCGGACGGGGCGTCCGCGCCCAGGCAGCGGGCGGCGAGCGCGGACAGCTCCCCGGACGCCCCGGGCGCGAGGCAGGAGCCGATGACGGTGCCGAGCGCCCGCACGTCGGCCGCCTTCGCGTCGGCGGCGAGCGCGAGCCGCGTCCCGGGCTCGGCGGGATCGCGCGCATCGCGCACGATCCCGCCGATGCCCATGTCGACGACCTTGACCTCGTCGCACGTGAGCATGACCTTGCCCGGCTCCAGGTCGCCGTGCGGGACCCCGGCGGCGTGCGCGGCCTCCAGCGCCGCGGCGATCTGGCCGCAGACGTCGGCCGCCTCGGACGCGGTGAGCGGACCGCGCCCGAGCCGGTCGGCGAGCGTCTCGCCGTCGAGGTACTCGGTGACGACGAAGGACGCCAGCCGCCCGGAGGCGTCGCGCGTCTGATCGCTGTCGTAGACCGTCTCCAGGACGGCGTGGGACAGCCCGGCGGCGCGGTTGACGCCCTCCTGGAACGCGTGGCGCAGGTCGGCGCGGTCGGGGGTCAGCAGCTTCACCGCGACGCGGCGGCCGAGCAGCTCGTCCCAGGCGCGCCAGACCTCCATCGTCCCGCCGTCGTCGAGACGCTCCACGAGGCGGTAGCGATCCGTCAGCCGCAAGCCCGATTCCACTCGGCGTCACCCTCGTCGCTGTCCGGCGCCGGGCGTGGTCCCGGCATGTCAGGAGATACGCGCCGCCGGTGCGGCGGGTTCGACGGGGTCTCATTGGATTATTCGTCAGCCGTCTTGATGTTGAGATTCCTTGGTCCAACTGAAAGGATCTGAAACTCATGATCCCCGATGGCGGACTGGGGTGACCATGACCGAGGCTTCCATTGTCGTGCCCGTCGCATTGCTGGCCCTTGCGGCCGTTCCGGGCATGCATTTCGATCTGATGCGCGGGCGCCGGGAACGACCCCGCCTGGCGGCCGTGCCCCCGCGGTGCCCGCGGGTCCTCATCGCGGGGACGCTGATCACGACCGTGACCCTGACCGTGCTGGAAGCCCTGGGTCAGGGCTCGCTGCTCGGTCTCGGGGACCTCCTCGGCGGGCGCGCCGCCCCGGGGATCTCCCCGCCGGAGGCGATCTGGTCGGTCTGCTGTTACCTCGCGTTTTCCCTGACGTTGTCCTCACTCGCCGCGGCGGTATTGGCGCGGCTGGAGAATCGTCCCGGGCCATTTCCGGCGGCCGTGCGTCCGGGCACGCGATTGCGCACCGACTATTCCGAACGCGAGGTCGAACTGGAAATCACGCTGAACAGCGGCGCGACCTTTCGGGGGTTGCTCGGGGACGAGTCCGCGGGGCGCGGCCCCGAGGTGCCCTTCATCACCCTGTGCGGGCCGATCTTCCAGCTGGACGGGCACGGGAAGCCGCTGCCGCTGGACGCGCTGCACTGGGAGCGGATGGTCGTGCCGACCCGGGCCGTGACGAGCGTCCTCGTGCGCCCGGTCGAGGAGCAGCCGCCGCCGACGGTGTTCCGGGGCGTCCCGTCCCGGCACTCCGCGCCGCGGCTGCGGCTGCGCGACCAGCTGAGGACGCTCGTCGAGCAGTGCTACGAGTACCGGCTCGCGCCGCGCCCTCTCGCCAAGCTCCTCGCGCTGCAGATGGTGGTGATCGCGCTGGTCGGCGCGGTGACCGGCGCGATCACCTGACCGTCACACCCGGCTCGGCGACCGCCCGGCGCGCCAGGCGGCGAGCAGCTCGCGGAGCCGCTCCTCGTAGCGGGCGATGTTCGCGGCCTTGACGTCCTCGTACCCGCGGACCATGTCCGGCAGGCCGGCGATCTCGACGGCGAGGTCGTGGCGGCCGGCGTCCAGCCCGGCGACCAGCTCGTTCACGACCGCGACGTAGCCGGTCACGAGGCGGCGTTCCGCGCGGCGCTGGGCGGTGGCGCCGAACGGGTCGAGCGGGGTGCCGCGCAGCCGCCGCATCGCGCGCAGCGCGCGGAACGCCGGGCGCGCCGACCGGCCGAGCGCGATCTTCCGGTCCATGCCCATCGCCCGCAGCAGCGGCGGGTGCAGCATGTACGCGACCGTGGAGCCGGGCCCGAACTGCTCCTCGGCGCGGCGGGCGAGCTCCGGGTCGAGGTGCAGGCGCGCGACCTCGTACTCGTCCTTGTAGGCCATCAGCTTGTACAGGTTGCGCGCGACGGCGACCGCGAGCCGCCCGTCGGCGCCCGCCCGCTCCTCCGCCCTGGCGACGCGCAGCACGGCGTCCAGGTACCGCCTGGCGAGCGCCAGGTTCTGGTACGCGGCGAGGTCGGGGACGCGGATCCGCAGGACGCGGGCCAGCTCGCCCTCCACGCCCGACGCGTCGACCAGGTCCAGCGCGGCCGGCGCGGTCGCGTCCAGCGGCCTCGGGGCCGTCGCCGGTGCCGAGGCCGGCGGGGCCGCCCAGCCCGGTTCGAGGACGAGGCGGCGCCCCGCCCGGAACGCCTGGACGTTCGCCTCGACCTGCACGCCGTTCAGCGCGAGCGCCTCTTCGATCGCCTTCGCCGACAGCGGCAGCAGCCCGGACTGGTAGGCGGCGCCGACCACGACGAAGTTGGCCGTGGCCGTGCCGCCGAACCAGCGTTCGGCGAGCGCGAGCGCGTCGAGGGCGACCAGCCGGTCCGCGCGGGTGCGGTCCGCGATCCGCCGGACGAGGGACGCGCCGGGCGGCAGCGACGCCGACGTGTCGACGATCATCCGCCCGGTCGGGACCTCGCTGGTCGACACGACCGCGGCGGTGCGGTCCGGGGCGCAGCGGCGCAGGTTCGGCTCGGAGGTCCCGGCGAGCGAGTCGAACACCAGGTAGGCGTCGGCGCCGCCCGCTCCGACCATGCCCGGCCGATCCCGTCCGGCGTCCCCGATCCGCAGGTGCGACACGACCGCGCCGGCCTTCTGGCTGAGCCCGGTCTGGTCGAGCGCGCGGGCGTGGCGGCCGTCGACGAGCGCGGCGGTCGCGAGGACCTGGTTGACGGTGACGACGCCGGTGCCGCCGATGCCGACGAGCAGGACGTCCGCCGACTCGGGACGGGACGCGGGCTCCTCCAGCTCACCGATCCGCGGCAGTGCCGGACGGGCCTTCTTCTCGCCGGGGACGACGGTGACGAACGAGGGGCAGTCACCGTCCAAGCACGAGTAGTCCTTGTTGCAGGACGTCTGGTTGATCTGCGTCTTGCGCCCGAACTCGGTCTCGACCGGCTCGACGCTCAGGCAGTTCGACTTGGTGCCGCAGTCACCGCAGCCCTCGCAGACCGCCTCGTTGATCAGCACGCGGGTCTGCGGGTCGGGAACGAGGCCGCGCTTGCGCTTGCGCCGGGTCTCGGCCGCGCACGCCTGATCGTACAGCAGCACGGTGACGCCGGGGATCTCGCGCAGCTCCCGCTGGACGGCGTCGAGGTCGTCGCGGTGCCGGACCTTGACGCCCGGCGCCCAGTCCGTCCCGCGCGGGTAGCGGGACGGGTCGTCCGCCACCACGACGATCTTCGCGACGCCCTCGGCGTGCAGCATCCGGGTGACCGCGGCCGGGTCGGAGCCGCCGTCGGCGTCCTGCCCGCCGGTCATCGCGACCGCCGCGTTGTAGAGGATCTTGAACGTGATGCGGGTGCCCGCCGCGACGGCCTGCCGGACGGCGAGGCTGCCCGAGTGGAAGAACGTCCCGTCGCCGAGGTTCTGGAACATGTGCGGCGTGTCGCTGAACGGGGCCGCGCCGACCCACATGGCGCCCTCCCCGCCCATCTGGGTCGTGCCGATGCTGCGGTCCTGGAAGACGGTCATCACGTGGCAGCCGATGCCGCTCGCCGCGATCGACCCGTCCGGGACGACGGTCGAGCGGTTGTGCGGGCAGCCGGAGCAGAAGTAGGGCGTGCGGGCGGCGCCGAGCAGCTCGATCTTCGGCTTGCGCGGCGCCAGGACCGGGTCGCGCAGGTCGAGGTGCTCCTCGCCGACGCGGTCGGCGAGGAACCGGGCGAGGGCCCGGGTGATCCGGTCGGCCTCCAGGCTCCCGTCCGGTGGGACAAGGTCGGCGCCGTCCCGCACGTCCCGGGGGGTGTGGGGGGTCGTCCCCCCACCCAGGGCAGGCCCGTGCTTGCCGTGGACGGCGGGGCGCTCCGCCAGGTCGTACAGCAGGTCGCGGATCTGCGTCTCGACGAACGGCCGCTTCTCCTCCACCACGACGATCTCGCGGAGGCCGCGCGCGAACTCCCTGAGCCGGTCGGCGTCCAGCGGGTAGATCATGGCGAGCCGCAGCAGCCGGACGCCGCGCCGGGCGAGCGCCTCGTCGTCCAGGCCCAGCCGGTCGAGGGCCTCGCGCAGTTCCAGGTAGGTGCGCCCGGCGGCGACGAGCCCGACGGCCGCGTCACCGGTGGCGCCCTCGATCCGGTCGAGGCCGTTCGCGGCGGCATAGGCCGCGGCCGCCCGCAGCCGGCCCTCCAGGACCTCGGGTTCGAGGGACGTCGTGTCCTTGAGGTCGACGCCCGGCCTGCGCGTCGGCCGCCACGGACGTCCCCGCCAGCTGAAGGCGGGGAGCACCGGGTCGGGCACCGGCTCGGCGTCCACCGTCTCGTACGAGTCGGCGACATCCGTGACGACCTTGAAACCCGTCCAGGCGCCGCTGAACCGGGACATCTCGAACCCGTGCCGCCCCAGCCGGAGCAGGTCGCCCACCGACGCCGGGACGAGCACGGGCAGGAACGCCTCGGCGAGCGCGCCCTCCGTCGCGGAGGGAAGCGTGGACGACTTCGCGGACGGGTCGTCGCCCACCACGGCGAGGACCCCGCCGCGCTCGGACGTCCCCAGCCAGTTCGCGTGCTTGAAGGCGTCCAGCGACCGGTCGACGCCCGGCGCCTTGCCGTACCAGAGGCCGAAGACGCCCTGGTAGCGCGGCCCCGGAAGGTGGTCCACGAGCTGCGACCCGTACACCGCGGTCGCCGCGAGCTCCTCGTTCACCCCGGGCACGAACCGGATGTCGTTGCCCTCCAGGAGCTTCGCGTCGCGCATCAGCCGCTGGTCGAGGCCGCCCAGCGGGGACCCGCGGTAGCCGGACACGAACCCGGCGGTGGTCCAGCCGCGGCGGGCGTCCGCGCGCCGCTGGTCCAGCAGCAGCCGGACGAGGGCGTGCACGCCGCCGATCGCGATCCGCCCGCGCTCCAGTTCGAGCCGGTCGCGGAACGGCGAGGAGGAAACGGTGGTGCTCATGCTGGCATTGAGCACGTTCCGCTGAGCGGTGTGCAAGATGGCGGGACGATAATTGAGCGGATTGCTCAAGTCAGGACCGAGTCACCCGCTGGAGCTGAGCATTGTGACCCGTACCACGCTTCTCGACCTCCAGATCCTCCGCCGCCTCGTCGAGCAGCCCCGCATCGGCGTCACCGAGCTGGCCGCCAAGCTCGGCATCGCCCGCAACACCGCGCACGCGCGCGTCGAGCGGCTCGAACGCGAGGGGGTGATCGGGCATCGCGGCCGGGAGGTCGACCTCGGCGCGATCGGCTTCGAGCTGACCGCCTTCGTCACGCTGGAGGTCGCGCAGGGCCGGCTCCGCGAGGCGGCCGTCGCGCTCTCGGCGATCCCGCGCGTCCTGGAGGTCCTCGGCATCACCGGCCAGGGGGACCTCCTGGTGCGCGCGGTCGCCCCGAACGGCAAGCAGCTGCACGAGGTGATCGACTCGATCCTGGCGTGCCCCGGCGTCCGCCGCAGCACCACCTCGATCGTCCTGACCCACCAGGTCCCGTTCCGCGTCGGCCCTCTCCTGGAGGACGAGGAGAACCGGGCCCGCGCCCGCTGACGGCCGCCGGCCCGGCCGGCGGCGGAGCGGCCGGCCTTCAGGCCACGGATCGGCGCACCAGCAGGAGGGCGACGTCGTCGCTGGCCGGCTCCCGGCCGATGAGCTCCGACATCACCGCGGCGGCGACCTGCTCCGGCGGGCCCGCGTAGGCCGCCCCGCAGAGCTTCTCGATGCCGGTGAGGATCGAGTTGTCCCGGCGCTCGATCAGCCCGTCGGTGTAGAAGCCCAGCAGGGAGCCCGGGTCAAGATCGACGGTCGCGGTGCGGCGGGGGGCCACCTCGTCCAGGCCGATCAGGACGTCGAAGGCCACGTCGACGGCGCGGGCCGGGGAGCCCGGCGCGGCGAAGATCGGGGGAGGATGGCCCGCCGAGGACACCCGGACCCGGCCCGTGACGGGATCGCACAGCGCGTACAGGACGGTGGCCGTCGCCTCGGGCTCGAAGTGCAGCATCTTCCGGTTGAGCCTGTGCAGGACCTCCGCCGGATCGTCCGATTCCAGCGCGTAGGCCCGCAGGGCGCTGCGCATCCGGCCCATGACGACGGCCGCCGGCAGCCCGTGCCCGGCCACGTCCCCCATGACGATGCCGATCTCGCCCGTGGGGAGCGGGAACACGTCGTACCAGTCCCCGCCCACGATCGCCTTGCCGGGACGGTAGCGCGCGGCCAGCTCGAAGCCGGGCACGTCGGGAAGCTCGGACGGGATCAGGCTGCGCTGCAGTTCCTGCGCTCCCGCGCGTTCGGCCTGACTCAGCATCGACTGCACCGCCATTGCCGCCTGGGAAGCCGCGATCTGAAGGAGCTCCTCTTCCTCCGCGGTGAAGCGGCGCGGGGCGAGCGTCCCGACGTGCATGACGCCCACCAGGGTGCCGCTGCGGATGAGCGGCACGCCGAGCAGGGAGTGCAGGCCCTTCTGGACCAGGAGCGGGTTGAACACGTCGGCGGTGGACACGTCGGCGATGTAGATCGGCCGCCGCTCTTCGGCGACGCGTCCGGCGAACCCGCGGCCCATCGGGACGTGGGCCGCCTGGACGACCTCTTCTTCGAGGCCCCGCGCGGCGGTCGCCACGAGATCGCGCCCCGTCCTGTCGAGGAGCAGGACGGTCGCGGTGTCCACGTCCAGGACGTCCCGGATCCGTTCGAGGAGCGTGTCCAGGAACTTGTCGACATCCATATGGGCGAAGGGCTCGCCGATGATCGCCTGGATGTTCTCCAGCTTCCTGGCTGCAGCACCCTCCAGAGCGCCCGACGCGTTGTCCACCATCACACTTTATTGTGGCTAACTACCAGTTCACCACAATTGCATGGTCAAGGGGGAGATGTCCCGTCCGGCTCACCCCGGACGGAGGCAGTTGCGGACGGCCGCGGCGATCTCCAGGTCCTCGCGGGCGGTGACGACCAGGGTGCGGACGGCGGCGTCCGCGTGGGTGATGTCGGCGTCCCCGTCCGCGGCGGCGTTGCGGTCGGGGTCGACGGCGGCGCCCAGGTGGCCGAGGTCCTCGGCGAGGCGCATCCGGACGGACGGGTCGTGCTCCCCGACGCCCCCGGTGAACACGAGCGCGTCCAGCCCGCCGAGCGAGGCGGTCATCGCGGCGGCGCAGGCGCGGAGCCGGTGGTGGTAGACGTCCAGGGCTGCGAGGGCCGCGACGTCGTGGGCGGCGGCCAGCTCGCGGATGCGGCGCATGTCACCGGTTCCGGTCAGGCCGCGCAGCCCGGAGTCGCGTTCCAGCGCCCGGTTCACCTCCTCGGCGGTCAGCCCGTGCTTGATCAGCCACAGCGGGATGCCGGGGTCGATGCTGCCCGCCCGCGACGCCATGACCAGGCCTTCCAGCGGCGTGAAGCCCATCGTGGTGTCCACCGACCGGCCGCCGGCGACCGCGCAGAGCGACGCGCCCGCGCCGAGGTGGCACACCACCATCCGGAGCCCGGCCGGGTCGGTCCCGAGCAGCTCGCCCGCCCGGCGGACGGCGTAGGAGAACGACAGCCCGTGGAAGCCGTAGCGGCGCAGGCCGAACCGCTCCCGCCACTCCCGGGGGAGCGCGTAGGTCGCGGCCTCGTCCGGCAGGGTGGCGTGGAACGCGGTGTCGAAGCAGGCCACGGCCGGGACGCCCGGCAGCGCCTCGGTGACCGCCGACAGCGCGTCCAGGGACGCCGGCTGGTGCAGCGGGGCGAGGTCGGCGAGGTCGCGGAGCCGCGCGGTGACCGTGGCGTCGACGCGCACCGCCTCGGTGAAGTCGGTCCCGCCGTGGACGAACCGGACACCGACCGCGTCCGGTTTCGGCAGCTCCCCGACCAGCCCGGCCAGCTCGTGCTCCGCGCCCGCGTCGTCCGCCAGGACCGTGCCGTCGGGGTCGAGCAGGCTCACCTTGAGGCTGCTCGACCCCGGGTTGACCGTCAGGACCCGCATCAGTACGGCCACGTCCAGTCGCTCACTTCCGGCGCGTCCTCGCCGTGCTCCCGGGTGTACGCGCGCAGGAACAGGCGCTGGTCGGCCATCCGCTGCCGGACGTGGGCGACGCGCCCGCCGAGCGACGGGACCCGGTCGATGACGTCCATGACCAGGTGGTAGCGGTCGAGGTCGTTCAGCATGACCATGTCGAACGGCGTGGTCGTCGTCCCCTCCTCCTTGTAGCCGCGGACGTGCAGGTTGGGGTGCCCGGCGCGGCGGTAGGTGAGGCGGTGGACGAGGTACGGGTAGCCGTGGAACGCGAAGATCACGGGCTTGTCCGTGGTGAACAGGGCGTCGAACTCGGCGTCCGGCATGCCGTGCGGGTGCTCGCTCGGCGGCAGCAGCCGCATGAGGTCCACGACGTTCACGACCCGGACGCGCAGCTCGGGGAACAGCCGCCGGAGCAGGTCGGCGGCGGCGAGGGTCTCCAGCGTCGGGATGTCGCCCGCGCAGGCCAGCACCACGTCCGGGTCGGCGCCGCCTCCGTGGTGGTCGGCGGGGTCGGCTGGTCGGGGCGAACTCGTCGACGCCCACTCCCAGATGCCGATGCCGCGGGTGCAGTGCGCGATCGCGGCGTCCATCGGCAGCCAGTTCAGCGCGGGCTGCTTCCCGGCCACGACCACGTTGACGTAGTCCCGGGACCGCAGGCAGTGGTCGCCGACCGACAGCAGCGTGTTGGCGTCCGGCGGCAGGTACACCCGGATGATCTCCGGTTTCTTGTTCATGACGACGTCGAGGAAGCCGGGGTCCTGGTGGGTGAAGCCGTTGTGGTCCTGCCGCCACACGTGCGACGACAGCAGGTAGTTCAGCGAGGCGATCGGCCGCCGCCACGGCAGGCCGCGGGTGACCTTCAGCCACTTCGCGTGCTGGTTGAACATCGCGTCGACGATGTGCACGAACGCCTCGTAGCTGTTGAACAGCCCGTGCCGCCCGGTTAGGAGGTAGCCCTCCAGCCAGCCCTGGCACAGATGCTCGCTCAGCACCTCCATGACCTGGCCGGACGGCCCCTGGTGCTCGTCGGTCGGGAGCCGCTCGCCCTGGAAGACGCGGTCGGTCGCCTCGAACACGTCGCCGAGCCGGTTGGACGCCGTCTCGTCCGCGCCCATGATCCGGAAGTTGGACGGGTTGGCCTTCACGACGTCGCGCAGGAACGCCCCGAGCCTCCGGGTGGGTTCGGACGCCGTCGTGCCCGGTTTGTCCACCGGGACGGCGTAGTCGCGGAAGTCCGGCAGCGTCAGCGGTTTCAGCAGCAGCCCGCCGTTGGCGTGCGGGTTGGCGCTCATCCGCCGCCCGCCCTCGGGCGCGAGGGCCCGCAGCGCGGCCACCGGGCGGCCCTCCTCGTCGAACAGCTCCTCGGGACGGTAGGAGCGCAGCCATTCCTCCAGCTGCGCGAGGTGCCCGGGGTCGTCGCGGACGCCGCTGAGCGGAACCTGGTGGGAGCGCCACGTGTTCTCGACGGGCAGGCCGTCCACCTCCTTCGGGCCCGTCCAGCCCTTGGGGGACCGCAGGACGATCATGGGCCAGCGGCGCCGCTCGGAGGCCCGCCCCGTGCGCGCGCCGTGCTGGATCTCGGCGATCTCGTCGAGCGCCTGGCCGAGCGCGGCGGCCATCTTGCGGTGCATGGACGCCGGCTCGTCCCCGCTCACGAGGAACGGCCGGTACCCGTACCCGTCGAGGAGCTGCACCAGCTCCTCCTCGGGGATCCGCGCCAGCACCGTCGGGTTCGCGATCTTGTAGCCGTTCAGGTGCAGGATCGGCAGGACGGCCCCGTCCTTCACCGGGTCGAGGAACTTGTTGGAGTGCCAGCTCGCCGCCAGCGGCCCGGTCTCGGCCTCGCCGTCCCCGACGATGCAGGCGACGACCAGGCCGGGGTTGTCGAACGCCGCCCCGTACGCGTGGGCGAGCGAGTACCCCAGCTCACCGCCCTCGTGGATGGACCCGGGCGTCTCCGGCGCCACGTGGCTCGGCACGCCGCCGGGGAAGGAGAACTGCCGGAAGAGCCGGCGCATCCCGGCGGTGTCCTGCGAGACGTCCGGGTACACCTCGCTGTAGGTGCCCTCCAGCCACGCGTTCGCGACCGCCGAGGGCCCGCCGTGCCCCGGCCCCATGATGTAGATCATGTCCAGGTCGCGGGTCCTGATCGCGCGGTTCAGGTGGGCGTAGCAGAAGTTCAGGCCCGGCGAGGTGCCCCAGTGCCCGAGCAGCCGCGGCTTGATGTGGTCCCGGGCGAGCGGCTCGCGCAGCAGCGGGTTGTCGAGCAGGTAGATCTGCCCCACGGACAGGTAGTTGGCGGCTCTCCAGTATGCGTCGATCTCCCTCACGTCGTCATCGTTCATGGCGACGGACTCGGCCATGGCGCGTCCCTCCGGTGCTCGTACCGCCCTGGGGGGATCACGTCCCCCGAACCGGCGTCCTGAACCGTCACGGCGAGCCCATCATCGGAACGCGCGCCGGGCCAGGGCCTAACGTCCCGCGCGCACGAACGAGGCCACGGCGCGTGGCCGTGGCCTCGTTCCCCCCACCCTGGATGCGGACGCCGGCCGGTTACAGGGGCGGTGATCGCGCCGCTGATCGGCGGACCTCCGCCCCGCCCCCCAGCGAACCGGTGCCGGCGTCTCCCCTCGGTGCGTTGAAGCCTGCCTCGTACCGGCGCGTAGGTTCACCGCTCCGGGGCGGCGGTCGGTGAACGGCGGACGGGCTGCGACGAGAGGCTGACGCTGCGCGACGAATGGGCGACGCAGAGCGACCAGCGGAGGTCTCGGGCGTCCGGCGGCCCGGCCGGCGTGCGGTCTGCCATGCTACGCAGACCGGTACGGGTGACGGGCAAGGAGGCGGAATGGGCGGGTTCTTCTCCGGACGGACGCTGGCCGGCATCGGCCGCGACCTGCGTTCGGGACGGGCGTCGGCGCGGGAGCTGGCCGCGCGCGCCCTGGAGTCCGTCGACCCCGACCTGAACGCCTTCGTGACCCTGGACCCGGAGGGCGCCGATGCCGCCGCCGCGTGGGCGGACGAGGAGCGGGCGTCCGGCATCGACCGGGGCCCGCTGCACGGCGTCCCCGTCGCCGTGAAGGACATCATCGACGTCGCGGGCCTGCCCACCGGGATGGGCTCGGCGCACTACGCCGGCCATGTCGCCGACGTCGACGCCGCGTGCGTGACGATGCTCCGCGACGCCGGCGCCGTCATCGTCGGGAAGACCGGCACGCAGGAGTTCGCGTTCGGCGGCACCGGCGATGTGTCGGTGAACGGCCCGGTGCGCAACCCGCACGACCGGGAGCGGATGTCGGGCGGGTCCAGCAGCGGCAGCGCGGTCGCCGTCGCCGCCGGGATGGTCCCGCTCGCCCTCGGCACCGACACCGGCGGGTCGGTGCGCATCCCGTCCGCGTTCTGCGGGATCGCCGGATTCAAGCCCGCGCACGGCGCGATCCCCGCCGACGGCGTGTTCCCGCTGGCGCGCTCGCTGGACCACGTGGGCGTCCTCGCCGGCACCGCCGCCGACTGCCGCACCGCCTACCGCGCCCTGACCGGTCCCGCGGAGGCCGACCCCGCGCCCGTGGACGCGGCCGCCCCGCACGGGCGGATCGCCTGGATCGAGCCGCCCGCCTGCGACCCCGAGGTGGAGCGGACCGTCCGGGCGCTGTTCCCGGACGCGCCCGCCGAGCGGGTCGACTTCGCCGGGATCCGGCAGGTGTTCCTCGCCGTCGAGTTCAGCGAGGCGGCCGACGTGCACGCCGAACGGGTCGCCGAGGCGCCCGGCCTCTACCGGCCGGAGACGCTCGGGCGCCTGGAGGAGGCCGCCCGGATGCCCGGCTGGCGGCTCGTCCGGGCGCTGCGCGAGCGGGACCGGCACGCGCGGGAGGTCGACGCGCTGCTCGACCGCTACGACCTGCTGGCCATGCCCACCATGCCGATCACCGCCCCGCCGATCGGTGCCACCGAGGTCGGGCTCGGCCCCCTCACCCCGCTGCTGGTCAGCCTCACGTCCGCGTGGAACGTGCTGGGGCTGCCCGCGCTGACCGTCCCCGCCGGGACCGTCGGCGGCCTGCCCGTCGGGGCGCAGCTCGTCGCCCGGCGCGGCGCCGAGAGCCTCCTCTTCGCCGCCGCCGACCGGCTCGGGCCTCTGTGGGGGGACGACCCCCCACACCCCCCGGAGAGCTCCGGTCAGAGGTAGAGCCCGAAGAACTCCTCGGGGTGGTCGAGGAGCGGCGGCAGGTCGTCGGCGGTCAGGGTGACCAGCTCCTTCCGGCTGGGCACCTTGACCGGCTCCCCGTCCTTCCCGGACGCGCCCTTCCCGGCCGGCCCCTCCTTCCTGACCGACACGGCGGCGGACGCGACCCGGTCCGCCTGGTTCGCGACGGCGACGTCCAGCATGTTGCGCATCAGGCGGCCGTTGCCGAACGACGGGCCGCGGGGCGCGCGGCGCAGCATCGTCCGCAGCACGTCGGCGGTGCCGGGCGCCAGCTCGAACCCGTCGGCGGCGGCGAGCTGCCCGAACACGGTGATCAGCTCGTCGTCGGTGTAGTCCGGGAAGTGGATCTGCTTGGGGAAGCGCGAGTCCAGGCCCGGGTTGGCGGCGAGGAACTCGGCCATCTCCTGCTGGTAGCCGGCGACGATCACGACCAGGTCGTCGCGGTGGTCCTCCATCAGCTTGACCAGCTCGGCGATCGCCTCGTGCCCGTAGTCGCCCTTCAGCGGCGACTGCGTCAGCGTGTACGCCTCGTCGATGAACAGCACGCCGCCGATCGCGCGCTCCACCAGCCGCCGCGTCCGGGGCGCGGTCTGCCCGATGTACTCACCGACCAGGTGGGCGCGGGACGCCTCCACCAGATGCCCGGACGACAGCACGCCGAGCCGCTTGTAGATGCGGCCGAGCAGCCGGGCCACCATCGTCTTGCCGGTCCCCGGGTTGCCGGTGAACACCATGTGCCGCGTCGGCGGGGTGATCTGCAGCCCGTTCTCGCTGCGCAGCCGCGCCGCGTGCGTCCCGGCGACCAGCAGCGCGATCTCGTGCTTGACGGTGTCGAGCCCGGTGAGGTCGCGCAGCTCCGCCAGCGGGTTCCCGGGCACCTGCGCGGTGTCCAGCGTGTCGGGGATGTCCTGCTTGCGGACGACGAGCTCGTCGCCGGGCGCGGTCCGGGCGCGGACCGCCGCGACCGTCAGGTCGGCGAGATGCGGCGCCAGCCGGGCGTTGCGGAGCGTCTGCACCGGCGGCGTCGCCGCCAGCAGCGCGCCCGCCGCCTCCACGGCCGGCCGGGTCCCGCGCGCCCCGCGGGCGTCCAGCGCCCGGCGGAACAGCTCGGCGTGGCCCGCCGCGGTGAACGGCCGGGTCCGCGCGATCCGGAACCGCTGCGGCAGCACGGGGTTGATGTCGCGGATCCGGTCCTCGCCGCCCGCGTCGCACAGCGCCACCAGGTTCAGGTCCGGGTGGACGGCGAGCAGCCGGTGCAGCTCGGCGGCCAGCGCCTCGCCGTTGCCGGGGTCGGTGACGATCCCGTCCAGGCCCTCGATGATGAGCAGCCGCTCGCCGGCGCAGTCGCGGGCGTCGGCGTGCAGCCGGGCGACGGCGTCCGACAGGCGCTGCCCGGCGAACAGGTTCTCGGTGATCCAGTGCGGGTCGCGGCCGAGCGCCAGCGCCTTGCCCAGCTCCTGCGCGGCGTCCCGCTTGCCGGTGCCGTCGGGCCCGCTGAGCAGCAGCCGGACGGGCTCGCTGCCGCGGGTCAGCTCGTCCAGTGCCGCCGTCACCTCCGGCTGCCCGACCAGCGACGTGGCGATCTCCGGACGCCCGCCCGCCGCGCCCGCGGACGCGCCGTCGGCCGCCGCGGGCAGGCTCGGCAGCGTCTCGGTGAGCGGGTTGACGACGCGGCGGCGCGGCGCGTACAGGCGGCGCAGGTCCGTCTGGAACTGGCCGACCGGGATCCACTCCGACTTCGGGAACCACGGGTCGCCCGGCAGGCCCTGGACGACCGCGATGAACCGCATCGCCATGTCCAGCCAGCCGCGGCAGGCGTCGGCGGCGCCCGCGACCAGCGCCCGGACGAGCCACGCCCGCGTCCGCTCCTGCCACGCGCCCGCCTTGAACCCGCGGCGCTCCGCGGGGAACCGTTGCTGGAGCTCGCGGTACCGGTCCTCGCCCAGCGCGACCGCCAGCTCCGCCGGGACCTCCTCCATGCTCCCCTGGAGGAGCAGCTGGATCAGGTGGACCTCGACGCTCTCGTCGCGCGGCGCCGCCTCCGACAGCCGCTCGTACGACGCGAGCAGCCCCGCGCACACCCACTCCAGATACCCGACGGGCCCGAGCAGCTCGGGCACCGCGGCGACGATGTCGTCGCCCGCGTGCGCGTGCCAGTGCTCGCGCAGCTCCATCTTGGGCAGGTTCACGTCGCATGCCGGCGGGTCGTCGTACAGCCGCAGCAGCGCCTTGCGGCGCTCCTCCAGCGGCTCGATGCCCTCCAGCACCGACAGGCAGTCGCGGGCCAGCTCGATCGCCAGCTCCCGGTCGGGCGCCTCGATCAGCCAGTCCACCGGCGGGCGCCACCGGCCGCCGGGCGCGTCCCAGCGGGTCATCCGGGTGCTGAGCGGCCCCGGGTTCACCAGGTGCCGGTGCAGCAGCCGCTCCGGCAGCTGCGACCACGAGCCCGCCTTGATCGCGCCGCCGCCCGGCAGGAACGCCAGCATCCCGAAGATCTCCGCGGTGACGAGCGACGCCGGCAGCGTCAGCAGCTTGTGCTCGTCGGTGGTCAGCTCCACCGCCCGCGGGTCGGCCGCCAGCCCGTCGATCCGGGTCGCGATCTCCTCGAACAGCCCGTCCGGCACGCGCCACGGACCGTACGAGTAGACGTCGAGCACCGGCTCGTCGGTGAGCAGTGGTTCCAGATGCTCCGGCAGCCGCAACGAACTCTCCCCAAGAACGCCCAAAAGAGGGGTACAGCTTATGTTTTCAGATCGGATGGTGTGTCGTCCGCACCCCCCGCTCACGTTCACGGGCGGCGAAGCGACTCCACCGCGATGCGGGCCGCGGTGCCGATGACGGCGTCGGCCTCCGGGAGGACGGCGATCGGGAGCAGCGACCTGGTGAACACCGCCACCGCGTAGCGCGCCCCGTCGGGGTACTCGACGGCGCCGACCTCGTTGCGGAGCGTCGGCAGCGTGCCGGTCTTGCCGCTGACCACGACGTCGTCGTAGGGGAACCCGGAGGAGAGGCGGTGCGGCCACACCTGCAGGCCGAACAGGCGCCGCATCGCCGCGCAGCCGCCGGCGGGCGCGGCCTCGTCCCGCCAGACCATCGACAGCAGCCGGGTCATGTCGCGGGGGGTGCTGCGGCTCGTGCGCAGCGGGTCGAGGGCGCGCAGCCGCCCCCGCACGCCCGGATCGTCCAGCATGGCCCACACCTCGGCGAAGCTGCCCGCGCCGGCGTCGGCGAGCAGCGTCTCGTGCAGCTCGCGGCCGTCGACCTCGATGACGGTGCCGTCCAGGCCGAGCTCGGCGGCCGTCGCGTTGACGGCCTCCCGGCCGACCCGGTCCATGATGACGTCGGCGGCGGCGTTGTCGCTGACGGTGATCATCAGGCAGGTGAGGTCGCGCAGCGACATCCGCACCTCGTCCAGCAGCGCCGACACCCCGGTCGGCCCGGCGGTCCGGTCGTCCGGGCGCAGCGTGACCTGCTCGGCCGGATCCAGCAGCCCCCGCGCGGCCTGCCGGTGGAACGCCACGAGCAGCGGCACCTTGAACACCGACGCGAGCACGACCGGCTCGTCGGCGCCGACCGCGACCTCCCGCCCGGTGTCCATGTCCACGACGTGCAGGAACCCGGTGACCCCGGCGGCCCGGAACTCCGCCTCGATCCGCCCCACCACGTCCACGACCACGTCCCGGCTCGCTTCGCTCATGCCGGCCGCTGGTGGGGGGCCGACCCCCCACGCCCCCCGGTTCGCTTCGCTCATGCCAGGAACCCCGACGACGGACGCGGGACGACCCGGCGCGCCGGCGCGCCGTCCAGCGGTGTCATGCCTGCCTCGTCGCGCAGTACCGCGGTCGCGACGGCGGTGAAGTCGGCGATCGCGCGGGCGTGCTCGGGATCGCGGGCCCGCCGCCAGGCGCACGACGTCCGCCACGCCAGCGGCTCGCCCGTGAGGGGCCGCCACACCACCCCGGCCGTGTCCTCGGTGCGCGGGACGAGCGCCACCGCCGTCCCGGCGAGGACGAGCCCCAGCGCGAACCCCGGATGCCGCGCCTCGTGGACGGCCGCCGGCGCGTACCCGTGCCGGCGGCATCCCGCGAGGACCTCGTCATGGGCGCCGGGGGCCTCCTCCCGCGGCGGCACGACCAGCGCCCGGCCGCCGAGGTCGGCCAGCCGCACCTCGGGTGCCGCGGCGAGGTCGCCGGCGGTGGGGACCAGCACGCCGAGGGGCTGCGCCAGCATCGGGCCGAGTTCCAGGTCGCGGGCGTCGCACGGGTGCCGCACCACCCCGGCGTCCAGCGCGCCCTCGGCGAGCGCCCGGACCTGCTCCGTCGTCCCCGTCTCGCGCAGGTCGAGCCGCAGGTCGGGGCGGCGCTCCCGGAACGCGGCGATCAGCGCGGCGACGATCGGGCCGGCGAGGTCGCTCGGCAGGCCCGCGCGCACCGTGCCGAGCTCGCCCAGCCGGGCCCGCTCGGCGACGGAGTAGACGCGGTCCACGCGGACGAGGATGTCACGGGCCTCCTCCAGCAGCAGGCCGCCCGGCGCGGTGAGCCGCACCCGGCGGCTGGACCGGTCGAACAGCCGCACCCCGAGCTCCTTCTCCAGCCGCTGGATACGCTGGCTCAGCGGCGGCTGGGCCATGCCGAGCCGCTCCGCCGCGCGGCCGAAGTGCAGCTCTTCGGCGACCACGACGAAGCATCGCAGGTGCCCCACCAGGTTCACGACCAGCGATCATAGCAATCCGGATATCCCTCTGAATCGATATCAATCTTGGACTTTCCGGGCGGCGGCTGGTGTCCTTGTGGCTCCATCGAAGGGGAAGGAGTCCGATGATGCGCCGATCCCGTATGCTCGCCGCCGCCGCGATCGCGGTGGCGGTGGTGATCGTGGGGGCGGGGGCGGTGTGGTTCCTGCGCGGCGGGGACGACCCGGAGGACACCGCGCGGCGGTTCCTCGCGGCCTGGAGCGGCGGCGACGCCGCCGCGATGAAGGCCCTGACCGACCGCCCGCCGGCAGACTTCGAGCAGCGGCTCGCCCGCATGCGCGACGACCTCGGCGTCACCCGGCAGCGCTACACGGTCGCCTCGGTCGGCCGGCCGAAGGACGGCCGGGCGGGCGGGGCCTACAGCGCCGAGCTGACGCTGGCCGGCGACCGGGCGTGGCGGTTCGAGGGGGCGCTTCCGCTCGTCGAGCGCGACGGCGACTGGCTCGTCCGGTGGTCGCCGCAGATCATGCACCCGGACCTCCGGGAAGGGCAGCGGCTCCGCGCGGCCCGCGCCTGGCCGGACCGCGCCGCCGTCCTCGCCGCCGACGGCAGCGACCTGAGCGCGTCGCCGTCGGGGTCCGCGCAGCAGATCGCCGGGCCGGTCGGGCCGGCGTCCGCCGAGCTGGCGAAGAAGCTCGGCGCCCCGTACCGCGCGGGCGACCCGGCCGGTGCGGACGGCCTGCAGAGGCAGTACGAGCGCCACCTCGCCGGCACGCCCGCCCTCGCCGTCCAGATCGTGGACGCGGAGGGCAGGGCGGTGAAGACGCTGCAGAGGTTCGGCGGCACCGAGGGCAAGCCGCTGAAGACGACCATCGACCCGAAGGTGCAGGCCGCCGCGGGCAACGCCCTCACGGACGTGAAGAAGCCCGCGTCCATGGTGGCCCTGCGCCCGTCCACCGGGGAGATCCTCGCCGTGGCCAACAAGCCCGGCGGCTACAACCGCGCGCTGATGGGGCAGTACCCGCCCGGCTCCACGTTCAAGGTCGTCACGGCGGCGGCGCTCGTCGCGGGCGGCATGGGCGCGGGCACGAAGGTCGGCTGCCCGGCCACTACGACGATCGGCGGCCGGTCGTTCCACAACTACAAGCACGAGGACTTCGGGACGGTCCCGCTCCGCGAGGCGTTCGCGCACTCCTGCAACACGACGTTCGCGCGCCTCGCCGTGGACAAGCTGGGGGAGAAGCGGCTCGCCCAGGTCGCGTCCCAGTTCGGCTTCAACGCGCCGATCATCGCGGGACTGCCCGCCGTGCGCGCCGCGTTCCCGGACGCCAAGGACGACACCGCGTTCGCGGCGGCGTCCTTCGGCCAGGGCCAGGTGCTGACCAGCCCGCTGAACATGGCGGGCGTCGCCGCCGCCGCGGCGGACGGCACCTGGCGCTCGCCCCGCCTGGTGGACGCCTCGCTCGCCGCGCGGGCCGCCGACGCCGGGGGCCGCGAGCCGGAGCAGCCGAAGAGGCTGGAGCCCGCCGTGAAGAGCGCGCTGCACGCGCTCATGCCCGCGGTGGTCAGCGAGGGGACCGCGGCCGGGGTCGGGTTCCCGTCCGGGACGGCGGGCAAGACCGGCACCGCCGAGTACGGCGAGGGGGAGAACCCGCCGACGCACGCCTGGTTCATCGGCTACCGCAAGGACGTCGCGTTCGCCGTGATCGTCGAGGGCGGCGGCACCGGCGCCGAAGCCGCCGCCCCCATCGCCGCCGCCTTCCTCCGCGCGGCGTCGTAAGCGCAGCGATCGCCGCTTTCCTCGACGATGGAGGGCCGTCAAGGCCCGAAGGAGGAGAGGAAGGCAATTGATCAGCGCAGGGCGTTCGCGAGGATCGTGGCGGTGCGGGCGATCGAGGTCTCGTCGGCCTCGTCCTCGGCGCCGGGGCGCGTGGTCGTGATCACGATGATGAGCGGGGCACCGGACTTCGGGTAGGCGATCGCGATGTCGTTCGCGTTGCCGTAGACGCCGGCGGTGCCGGTCTTGTCGCCGACCGTCCAGCTCTTCGGCAGCCCGGCGCGGATCCGCTTGTCCCCGGTGACCGTGGCCTTCATCCAGCCGATGAGGCGGCGGCGGTCGGCGGGGACGAGCGCGTCGCCGGTGGTGAGCGCCCGCAGGTCGTTCGCCCACGGGCGCGGGGCGGTGGTGTCGCGCTTCTCTCCCGGCCTCCAGTCGTTCAGCGCGGTCTCCCAGCGGTCGCTGCGGCTGACGCGGTCGCCGAGCGTGCGGAGGAACGCGGTGAGGCCGGCCGGCCCGCCGATCTGCCTCAGCACGAGGTTCCCCGCGGTGTTGTCGCTCTGGGTGATGGCGGCGTGGCAGAGGTCGGCGACCGTCATGCCGGTGTCCACGTGCTGCTCGGTGACGGGGGAGTACTCGACGAGGTCGTCCTTCGTGTAGTGGATCACCTTGTCGAGCAGGCCGGGTGCGCTCTGGCGCGCCTTCCGCAGGACCGCGCCGCAGGCCATCGCCTTGAAGGTGGAGGCGAACGGGAAGCTCTCGTCCGCGCGGTGCCCGACGAAGCGCCCGGTGCCGCTGTCGATCGCGAACGCGCCGATGCGCGTGTGCCGTGCCGCCTCCAGCCGCTTGATCCGCTCGGTGACCTCGGCCTGCGCGGGATCGGGGGACGTCGCCACCTGCGAGGTGTTGCTCCGCGGTGCCGCGGTCCGGGTGGACGTTTCGGACCCGGCGCCGCAGCCGGCGATCCCGGCCAACGTGGACAGAGCGAGGGCGGCCGCGCCGAACCGCCGGATATGGGGAGCGTGTGTCGTCATGCGGGAGAGGAGACCAGAGCCGCCGGCGCGATGTCCAATATTGATATCGGATGATGATCGATACGTGGACGGATATTCGTCGGCCCTGAGCTGGGACGCCGCGGCGGCTAGAGCCAGTCGCGGAGCTTGAAGACCACGTAGAGGCCGACGCTGCACACGACGATGATGACCGTGCTCACGATGAACCCGGAGTGCTGCGAGAACCCCGGATACGGGATGTTCTGCCCGTAGAACCCGGTGACCGCGGTCGGCACGGCGATGATCGCCGCCCAGCTGGTGACCTTCTTCATCACCTCGTTCATGCGGTTGCCCTGGAGCGCCAGCCGGGTGTCGAGCAGGTCGGCGACGAGGTCGCGCAGGCCGTCCGTCCACTCCGCCACGCGCAGCGTGTGGTCGTAGACGTCCTGGAAGTACGGCACGAGCGCCGGCGGGACGAGCCGCAGGTCGCGGCGGAGCAGGGTGTTGAGGATCTCCCGCATCGGCAGCGCGACCCGGCGCAGCGCGGCCAGGTTCTTGCGCAGCAGGAAGCTGCGCCGCTGGATCTCCTTGACCGGGAACGCGTCGTCGAAGACCAGCTCCTCGACCTCGTCGGTCTCGTCGTCGAGCGCCTGCACGGCCTCCATCTGCAGGTCGACGACCATGTCGAGCACCCCGTAGAGCAGGAACGCCGCGGTCTGGTCGGTGCCCTCGGCGTCCGGGCTCTGGTCCCAGCGCCGGATCAGCTCGTCCACGTCGAACCCGGTGTCCTGCCGGACCGTGACGAGCGCGCGCTCGCTGACGAACGCCGACACCTCGTGCATGGTCAGCCGGCCGCCGCGCACCGTCGGCACGTACACGTTGAGGAACCCGTAGCCGTCGTAGCGGTCGAGCTTCGCGCGCTCGTGCCGGGACACCGCGTCCTCCACCGCGACCGGGTCGAGCCCGAGTTCGTCGCTGATGACGCGGAGGTCGTCGTGGCGCGGCCCGCACAGGTCGAGCCACACGACGACGTCCGGGCGGGCCAGGTGGTCGCTGACCTCCGCGACGGGAAAGCCCTCCGCCTCGACCTTGCCGCCGCGCCAGGCCCTGGTCCTCGGGGGCGCGGCGCCGATCCGGTTCTCCGGACGCCCCTCGATGTCCGTCTCAGACGGATGGGATCCCATGTGCCCCTTATACCCGGCTTTCTGGGGAAATCCGGGACCGCGCGGTCAGCCGTACCGGGGGGAGGCCGTGGAGCCCCGCACGACCAGATCGCCGGGCAGGACGCGGGGAGCGGGAGTGCGTCCGGCGAGCAGGTCCAGCAGCGCCGTCATGCCCGCCGCGCCCATCTCCTCGGCGGGGAGCCGGACGGTCGTCAGCTCGGGCTCCAGCGCCGTCGCCAGCAGGACGTCGTCGAAGCCGGTGACCGAGAGCTCGGACGGGACGTCCAGGCCGACCGCCCGCGCCGCCTTGTACGCGCCCGCCGCGACCAGGTCGTCGTCGCACACCAGCGCGGTCGGCGGGTCGGGGTTCGCCAGCAGCCGGACGGCGGCGTCCTTCGCCGCGCCGACGTCGATCGCGCAGGCCGCGCGGGTCACCACGCCGCCGGGCAGGTCCGCGAAGGCGGCGGTGAGGGCCTCGGCGCGGGCGTGGAACGTCCACTGGTCGACGGCCGCGGCCAGGTGCCCGATCCGGCGGTGGCCGAGTCCGGCGAGGTGCCCGGCGATCGCGCGCATCCCGTCGGCGACGCCGAAGTCGACCGTGGGGACGTCGCCGCGGGGCCCGCTGTCGAGCATCACGGCGGGCGTCCCGGGGAACCCGGCGAGGGCCTCCGGGGCCATCGAGGACGCGAGGATGCCGTCGATCGCCTCGTCCGGCGCCGCGAACGGGCTGTCGGCGGGCCCCGTCGCGTCGTCCGGCCAGGTGGAGACCACCACTCCGAAGCCGTGCCGGGCCGCGACCCGCGCGGCGCCCGTGTAGACGGGCCCGAAGAACGGCGCGGTCAGGGTGGGGACCATCAGCAGGACGGTCCGGGTCGTGCCGAGGCGCAGGTTCCGGGCCGCCTGGTTCGGCCGGTAGCCGAGCCGCTCGGCGGCGCTGCGCACGCTGCGGACCGTGGCGGGGGAGACGCGGCCGCTCCACTTGCCGCCCAGCACGAGCGAGACCGTGGACTGCGAGACCCCGGCCTCCTGAGCCACGTCCTTGCTGGTGGGACGGCTGATGGCCGGCACCCGCACCTCCCTGCCTCGATATCAGGACAAAAACAGACTAGAGCCGAAGGGTCCGGAGATGGTACGTATGACCGGTCGGGTTATACGTATGACGGGGATCGACCACACAGTACAGCGGGGGGCTGGACACATGCGCGGCTACGTCGTCTTCCTCCGCCGGCCCTATGCGGGACGGCTGCTGGGCGGCACCCTGCTCGGCCGGCTGCCGAACGGCATGGGCATGCTCGCCGTCGTCCTCCACATCCGGGCCGACGGAGGCGGCTACCCCCTCGCCGGGACGCTCGCCGCCGTCTTCGGGCTCGCGACGGCCGCCGGGCAGCCCGTCCTCGGCCGCGTCATGGACCGTGCCGGGCAGCCGCGCGTCCTCGTGCCCGCCGCCTGCGTCGCCGCCGCCGGGTTCGCCCTCCTCGCCGCCGTCGGCGCCGACCCGCTCCCGGTGTCCGTCGCCGCCGTGGTCGCCGCGGGGTTCGCCACCCCGCCGCTGGAGGCCGGGCTGCGCGCCCTCTGGCCGGACGTCCTCGACGGCCCCGAGCAGGTCGACGCCGCCTACGCGCTGGACGCCGCCGCCCAGGAGGTCATCTTCACCGTCGGGCCGCTGCTCGTCGTCGCCGCGGCCCTCGTGAACACCGAGACCGCGCTGCTGATCACCGGCGCCCTCGGCATCGCCGGGACGCTCGTCGTCGCGCTGTCCGGGCCGTCCCGCCGGTGGCGGGGCGCGCCGCGCGCCTCCGACTGGGCCGGTCCGCTGCGCTCCCCGGGACTGCGCGTCCTGCTGCTGTCCCTCGCCTGCGCCGGCGTCGCGCTCGGCGTCTACGCCGTCGCCGTCGTCGCCTATGCCGAGGAGCAGGGCCGGGACCTCGCGTCCGGGCTGCTGCTGGCCTGCATGGCGGGCGGCGCGCTCATCGGCGGGATCGTCTACGGCGCCCGCTCCTGGGCCGGCGAGCCGCACCACCGGCTGCCCTGGCTGCTGGCCGCGCTCGCCGCCGGGTACGTGCCGCTCGTCCTCGCGCCGGGCCTGCCCGTCATGTCGGTGCTGGCGTTCCTCTCCGGCGTCTTCCTCGCGCCCGTCCTGGCGTGCAGCTTCAGCCTCGTCGACCGGCTCGCGCCGAGCGGCACCGTCACCGAGGCGTTCGCGTGGGTCGTCGCGGCGGTCGGCGCGGGAGGCTCGCTGGGCTCCTTCGTCTCCGGGATCGGGCAGGACCTCGCGGGCGTCCCCGGCGCCTTCGCGGGCGCGGGTGCCGGCGGCGTCCTCGCCCTGCTCCTGTGCATGCTCGGCGGCCGGACGCTGCGTCCGGTCAGGGCCGCGACCGTCACCGCGAACGCCGCCGCATAGACCGGCGGACGCCTAGACCCAGGACTGGAACCAGATCCGCTCGTGCCAGTCGTCGTACGGGAGCGTCTGCGCCGACAGGATCGGGTGGAAGTAGGCGAAGTTCGCCAGGACCACCAGCATGAACGCGCCCGCGGCGGCGGCGCCGACCAGCCGCCGCAGGCCGGCGCCCTGAAGCGGCGAAGGCGGGCGCCCCCCGCCCGCGTCGTGCCGTTCGGGCAGGTCGTCGGCGGTGGCGTAGCTCCCGTCGTACCCGCTCTCGCCGGAGCGCGCCGCGTGCGCGCCCGCCATCCCCGCCGGGGCGGGCCCGATCAGATACCCCAGAACCAGGACGACCGCCAGCACCATGAACGGGATCAGGGGGGTCGCGTAGAACAGGAACATCGTCCGCTCGGCGAACGCCGACGGGAACCAGGACAGCCAGCCCGCGAGGAACCCGAGCAGGATCGCCCCGGCCCGCCAGTCCCGCAGGATGAGCCAGATGAACACCACGATGACCAGCGCGACCAGCGCGCCCCACCACAGCGCGGGCGTGCCGATCCCGAGGATCTCGCGGGAGCAGCGGGACGCGCCGCCGCACGCGTTCTTCGGCTCGGTGTAGAAGAACGCGACCGGACGGCGCAGGACCGGCCAGTCCCACGGCCACGACTGGTACGGGTGCTTGGCGTCCAGCCCGGTGTGGAAGCCGAGCATCTCCGAGTGGTAGCGCCACAGGTCCGGCAGTGCCTCGAACGGGCGCAGCAGCAGGTGGTCGGACGCCTTCCCGCGTCCCCAGCCGCCCGGCTTGAAGATCCATCCCCACCAGGTCGCGAGGTACGTCACCAGGCCCACCACGACGAGCTGGACGAACGCCGGGACGGCCTCCAGCAGCATCGTCCCGGCGAACGGCGCCCGCACCCCGGCCGCCCGGCGGGCGCCGTAGTCCCACAGCACGACCATCAGCCCGAACGCGGCGACGTAGAAGATCCCCGTCCACTTGGTCGCGCAGGCGAGGCCGAGGCAGACACCGGCGCCCCAGCGCCAGCCGTGCGCGAGGAACGGCCCGTACACCGAGGTGTGCCCGCGCTCGATCTTCTCGGCGAGATCGCGGCGGGACCGGTCGCGGTCGTTCACCAGGCAGGCGAACCCGGCGAGCACCCAGAACATGACGAACACGTCCAGCAGCGCGGCCCGGCTCGTGACGAAGGCCAGGCCGTCCAGCGCCAGCAGCAGCCCGGCCGCGCAGCCGAGCAGCGTCGACCCGGTCATCCGGCGCGCGACCCGGCACAGGATCAGCACCGACAGCGTCCCGACCAGCGCCGGCATGAACCGCCAGCCGAACGGCGTCGCGCCGAACATCCACTCGCCGATCGCGATCATCCACTTGCCGAACGGCGGGTGCGCGACGAACGCGGGCCCGCTTCCCCAGATGTGCGCGTCCGGGTCGGCGATGAGCATCTTGTCGGCGTTCTCGACGGTGTTGTGCTCCCAGCCGTACTTCAGCAGGGCGAGCGCGTCCTTGGCGTAGTACGTCTCGTCGAAGACGACCGCCTTCGGCGACCCCAGCCGGTCGAACCGCAGGTACCCGGCGATCGCCGTGACCAGCAGCGGCCCCAGCCAGGACAGCAGCGGGCTCCCCGGTATCGCGGGGGCGAGCCACTCCCGGAGCGAGGGCGGCCGCCGCCGCGACGCGGGAGCGGGAGCCGAGGCCAGATCCGTCGTCGCCATCACGCCATCGTACGGGCGCCCGGCCGCCGGGATGCGCGCCGAAGCGCGGACCCCGCCCGTCGTCCCGGGCGGGCCCGGGTTCCCGGGGATCGCGCCGCTGGGAAGATACCTCTGTGACTGGGACTCTCTTGCTGGCGGCGGCGCCCATCGGCCGGGCGGAGGACGCCTCCGCCCGGCTGCGGGCGGCGCTGGCGGACGCACCGGTGATCGCGGCCGAGGACACGCGGCGGCTGCGGCGGCTCGCGGGCGACCTAGGCGTGGAGATCGCGGCCAGGGTGGTGTCGTACAACGACCTGAACGAGCGGGCGCGGGCCGCGGGGCTGGTGGAGGACCTGCTGGCCGGCCGCGACGTCCTGGTCATCACCGACGCGGGCATGCCGGGCGTGTCCGATCCCGGGTACCGGCTCGTCGTCGCGGCGGTCGCCGCGGGCGTCCCGGTCACGGTGCTGCCGGGGCCGTCCGCCGTCACGACCGCGCTGGCGGTGTCGGGCCTGCCCACGGACCGGTTCTGCTTCGAGGGGTTCCCGCCCCGCAAGCAGGGCGAGCGGGCCCGTCGGCTGGCCGCGCTGGCGGACGAGCCCCGCACGCTGGTCTTCTTCGAGTCGCCGCGCCGGCTGCCGGCCACCCTCGCCGCGATGGCGGACGCGTTCGGCGCCGACCGCCCCGCGGCGGTGTGCCGCGAGCTGACCAAGACCTACGAGGAGGTCCGGCGGGGGCCGCTCGGCGACCTCGCCGAATGGGCGCGGGACGGCGTGCTCGGCGAGATCACGCTGGTCGTCGGCGGCGCGCCGGAGCGGCCGGGGCTGTCGGACCCGGCCGACCTGGCGGCGGCGGTCGCCGCCCGCGAGGAGGCCGGAACGCCGCGCAAGCAGGCGATCGCGGAGGTCGCCCGGGAGAACGGCGCCCCGAAGCGGACGGTCTATGACGCGGTCGTCCAGGCGAGGAAATAGTCACGGCATCGGAACGGTCCATCCGGTTCTTTCTGGGCATACAGAACATCGGGTGACCGAGGGCGTGGCAGAACCGTGCCGGCGGGGTCACCATGGAGTCAGAACCGTGTGAGGCGGCCGCCGAGGGGGTGAATGCCGTGCTGGATGCATGGACGAGCCACGAGGTCTGGGGCTTGGAGTGCCTGAGCTGCGCGACGACCTGGGACGAGGAGTTCGAAGTCCGGCACTCCGGTGACGGGCACGGCAACGAGGCGGTCATCTACGTGCGGGACGGCCAGCCCTGCACCACGCCGTGGATGGACCGGTGCTGCCCGAAGTGCGGTAGCGAGAACATCAAGGCGCTGTCCGCGGTGCGCGGCAGGCAGGGCGAGGTGCCGAAGGCCCGCAGCAGCAGCGATGTGGCGATGGTGTTCCATCTCCGCCGGATGCACGCCTGGTAGGCGCCCCAAGGGCGACCTCTAGGACCCTCTAGGACGGCACCTGGGACGCCGTGGCCTTCTGCACGTCCACCGGGGTCTGCGCGTCCTGTGCTTCCTGCTCGTCCTTCGGGGTCGAGGCGGCACGGCGGCGGAGGCGGCGCGCCCAGCCGGCGACCGTGCCGCGGACCTCGGGCGTGAACGCCATGCCCGCGGCGAGCGCCGCCAGCGGGACGGCGGGCAGCACGTACCGGTAGTCGAACTCGGCGGTCGCGGCCGGGGCCAGCAGCAGCCCGGTCGCGAGCGTCCAGGGCAGCAGCGCCGCGCCGCCGAACCGGCGCCACAGCGGGACCAGCCCGGCCAGGCCGACGAGCAGGATGCCGCCGATCATCGTTCCGCGCAGGTAGAAGACGTCCTGGTAGCCGCGGGCGACGCCGGCGAACGGCTCCACGACCTGCGTGCGCGCGTCCCCGTGCTCGTAGCCCTTCGCGTCCTGGGACGCCGTCCCGCCGCGGGGCATGTGCCAGTCGGGCAGCGGCCTGCTCGTCTTGCGGAACTCGTACTGCGAGTACGTCGCCTCGTCGGGGAACACCGTCCGGTCCCACCGGAACACCCGGAAGAAGTCGTGCGCGACGACCTGGAGGTAGTCGGCGGGCTGCGCGATGATCGCCCGCTTGGCGAAGTCGTTGCCGAGCGCGTTGTTCTCCGGGCTGAACCGCGTGCCGGTGTAGCGGTTGAGCGGGGAGCGGGCGTTCCAGATGCCGTCCTGCGAGTTCGGCAGCCGGTTCGCGGGCTCGGTGCACAGCGGGTACTCGCTCACCGGCAGGTTCTTCATCTGGTGGCAGTCGGCGAACTTGTACACCCGGGCGTACAGGAAGATCCCGTTGCTCTCGGTGATCGCGAACTTGTCGCTGTCGGCCTTGTACCAGCCCGCGTAGGCGAGCACGGGCAGCGAGCAGGCGGCCAGCGTCACGGCCATCAGCTTCCAGCCGCTGCGCCGGATCAGCATGTACACCAGCACGCCGAGCAGCACCGGCATCCCGACCGAGCGGGTCAGCCACGCCAGTCCGACGATGAGCCCGACCGCCGCGGCGATCTTCCAGGTGGGGCGGTCGTGCCACAGCAGCAGCGTCACCGCGCACATCACGAGGAAGGTGAACATCGTGTCCGACAGCACCAGGTGCTCCAGCTGCAGCTGGTAGGCGTCCAGCAGCACCGGCGCGGACGCGAGCGCGGCGCCCCAGCCCGGCAGCCGGAACTTGCGGCGCAGCAGCGCATAGATCATCACGCCCATGCCGAGGCCCATGAGGTGCTGCAGCGCGGCGACGAGCGCGAAGCTGTGGAACGGCTTGAGCAGGACGAGCAGGAACGAGTACCCGTCGGGCCGCAGCGGGTGCGGGTACGGGTCCATCGCGACGTTCAGGTAGTCGAAGCTGTCGTTGAAGAACATCACCGGCTGGTAGCCGAGCATCGCGACCAGGCGGAGCAGCGCCGCTGTGGTAATGATCACACTGAACGCGGGGTGCCGGCGCGCGAGCGTCCAGAGCCCGCGGGCGCGCCGTCGGCCACCTGCGGCGGAGGTCTCGCCGCCCGGCGGGTCCCCGGTTTCCGGGCCGGTCGGGGAGCCGGATTCCGGACCGTCCTTAATGGCGGTGTCCGAATCCGTCGCGGTCGCCGTCCCGCCGGGCGTGTCGACCTTCGACCCCGCCGCGGGCCCGTTCGCGGCGGCCCCGCCCGCCGTGGCCAGGGCCGTGCCGCCCTGCGCCGCATCGTCGAGCGCGGTGCCCCGCGGCGTATCCCCCGCCACTGCCGCACCTCCCCTTCGGTGTCCGGCCCCCGGTCCGGTGGCACTGCGTTCTCCGGCACGCGTCACAGCCGCCCACCCTTTCCGGGCCGCTGTGCCCGTATGCTTGACGTCCTAGCCTGCCGCCCGCGACCGTGGCGGAGAGGGTTTTTCGGTTGCAAGTGGGCAACACGATACGGGTGCTCTTGACGAGAGCGGCCATCATTACCCGTCCTCGGCAGGCATCATGAACGACGACGGGCCGCCCCGCGGGAAAACAGAGATTACTGAACAACACCGCAGACGGTCACCAGGGGTAACGAAGGAGATCGCGTGGAACTCTCCGTAGTGATGCCATGTCTGAACGAGGCCGAGACGGTCGAGACCTGCGTCCGCAAGACCATCGGCTTCTTCGAGGACAAGGGCATCGACGGCGAGGTGGTCATCGCCGACAACGGCAGCACCGACGGCAGCCAGCAGCTGGCCAGGGACGCGGGCGCGCGTGTCGTGCCGGTGATCGACAAGGGCTACGGCAACGCCCTGATGGGGGGCATCCGGGCCGCGCGCGGCAGGTACGTCGCCATGGGCGACGCCGACGACTCCTACGACTTCACCACCCTCGGCCCGTTCCTGGACGAGCTGCGCGACGGCGCCGACCTCGTCATGGGCAACCGGTTCAAGGGCGGCATCGCCGACGGCGCCATGCCGCCGCTGCACCGCTACCTCGGCAACCCGGTGCTCAGCTTCGTCGGGCGGCTGTTCTTCGGCAGCAAGATCGGCGACTTCCACTGCGGGCTGCGCGCCTTCGACAAGGACGCCATCCTGCGGCTCGGGCTGCAGACCGGCGGCATGGAGTTCGCCAGCGAGATGGTCGTCAAGGCGACCCTGCAGGGCTACGACATCCGCGAGGTGCCGACCACCCTGTCCCCGGACGGCCGCACCCGCGCCCCGCACCTGAACACCTGGCGGGACGGCTGGCGCCACCTGCGCTTCCTCATGCTCTACAGCCCGCGCTGGCTGTTCCTCATCCCCGGCCTCGTCTTCATGACGCTCGGCCTGGTCGCCGGGATCGCGCTGTCCACCGGCCCGGTCACCGTCGGGGAGATCGCGTTCGACGTCGACACGCTGGTCGGCGCGTCCGCCGCGCTGGTGATCGGCTTCCAGGCGGTGCTGTTCGCGCTGCTCACCAAGGTCTACGCGATGCAGGAGGGATTCCTGCCGCACGACAGCAGGGTCCAGAAGATCATCGACTGGTGGAGCCTGGAACGCGGCCTGCTGCTCGGCGGCCTGCTCGCGGTCGCCGGCCTCGCCGGCCTCGTCGCGTCGCTGCTGCACTGGCGGGTGAACAGCTTCGGCGAGCTCGACCCGCGGCACTCCCTGCGCATCGTCGTCCCCGCCGCGACCGCGCTCGTGATGAGCTTCCAGGCCATCTTCGCCTCGCTGTTCGTCAGCATCCTCGGCATCCGCCGCCGCCAGCACCCGCCGATCACCGACGTGGCCGAGGAGGCCGCGGGCGTCGTGGACGCCGCCGTGCGCAAGGTGGCCCGCGGCGAGGCCGAGAAGGCGGAGAAGGCCGAGAAGACGGCGAAGACGGAGAAGGCCGAGAGCGGCGACGAGGGCGGGAAGGCCCCCGCGATGACGTCCGAGAGCGACGAGCGCGCGTCGGAGAGCTGACCCGGCGCGGCCGCCCGTTGCCGAGCGCTTCCACGCCGGGGCCCGGTTCCCCGTACGCACTATGACAGGCTTGTCCGTCGATGGATCTCCGTTACCCGACCGTCCGCGCCCGGCGCGCCGCGGGCCGATGAGGCCGCGCACACCGGACGCCGCGTCCCCTGGGGTCGGCGGTACGGCCGTCGCGCGGCCGCCGGTCACGCCGGCGGATCGCGGCACCGCGCCGCCGCGGCCCGACCGCCGCGGCTGGGTCTGGCTGTTCGTGCTCGGCTGGGCCGCGCAGGTCGCGATCCGGCTGTGGCTCGGATCGGGGCAGACGGTGCCGGTGGCGACGCCGGACGAGTCCGGGTACCTGTTCGCCGCCCGCGTCCTGACCGGCGGCCCGGACGCCGACATGTCGTTCGGGACCGTGTACCGCGGCGGCTACCCGCTGCTGCTGACGCCCGCGTTCTGGTTCGCGACCGGCCCGGTCGGCGTCTACCGCGCGGCGCTCGTCATCAACGCGCTGGTCAGCGCGGTGATGCTGCCGCTGGCCTACCTCCTGCTGCGCCGGTTCCGGCTGCGGCGGCGCTGGTCGTACGTCTTCGCGCACGTGACCGCGCTGCTGCCGTGCGTGCTGTTCTACTCCGAGTTCGTCCTGACGGACGCGATCCTCCCGGTCGTCCTCGTCGGCTGGCTGCTGCTCGTCCACGCCTGGCTGGACGCCCCGCCGCCCGCGGGCCGCCGCTCGTCGGTCCGGCTCGCGCTGTCCGGGACGGGCGCGTCGCTGCTGGTGGCGTACGCCTACGCCTGCCACACGCGCGGCGCGATCCTGCTGGCCGTGCACGCGGCGCTGCTCGGCGCCGCGCTCGTGCTGCGCTGGCGGTCCTGGCGCGCCTCGTCCGGCGCCGCGCTCGTGCTCGCCGCCGCGACGGCCGCCGGGATGCTGCTGAACCGGTCGCTGCTGCCGCACATGTACCCGCAGGGCGACAACGACCTCGGCGGCAACGTCGTCCGGCGCCTCACCACCCTGGACGGGTGGGGCTGGATGCTGTCGCTCGGCACCGGCCAGGTCTGGTACCAGGCCGTCGCCACCGGCGGTGTGGCGGCCGTCGGCCTCGTCACGGCGGCCTTCCTCGCGGTCCGGCCCGCAGCGGCGCCGGGCCGGCCCGGCCCGGTGCGCGCGCTGGCGCTCGCCGTCCTCGCGCTCGTGGCCGGCATCGCGTTCGCGACCTCGGCGGCGTTGCCGGTCGAGTACCGCATCGGCAACTACGTGTACGGCCGCTACCTCGCCTGCGTCACGCCGGTGCTGTTCATGGCCGGGGTCGCCGTCCTGGCGTCCGCCGCGCGCAGGACGGTGCTGTGGGCGGCGGGTGCGGCGGCCATGCTCGCGGTGGTCGCGGCGTGCGTCGTCCAGTGGTACGCGGGCGACCTGCTCACCCAGTACACCTTCACGGCTTACGACTTCCCGGAGACGGCCTTCCTGACCTGGGACTGGACGGCGTTCCGCCTCTGGCACGCCACGCTGACCGGCCTGGTCCTGCTCGGCGTGTCGGTGGCGGCCGTCCGGCTCCGCCGCCACGGGCCCTTAGTGCTGGCCGGCCTGCTGGCCGTGGTCGCGGTCGGCATGTGCGCCACCGCGACCGACCGGATCGCGCAGCCGCTCGTGCGCGCCGAGACCGCCCACACCGACATCCGGGACAGCGTCGACCTGACGAAGCAGCGCTCCATCGCCGTCGACTGGAACATCTGGTGGACGATCCGGCTGTCGCAGTACTACTGGGCCTGGTGGAGCGACGGCAGCGTCTTCGACGCCCGCTGGACCCCGCCGCCGCAGAACGTCGACATGGTCGTCCTGGCGTGGCCGAAGGACAAGCCCGCCACCGCGTCCTGGCCGAAAGGCGCCCCGCCCGGCTGGAAGGTCGTCGACAGCCGGCGCACCGTCGAAGGCGACTGGGTCGCTTGGACCCGCTAGCCCTTAGCCAGTGCTGGCGGAGGATTCGCGTCATTTCTGGGGGGACGACCCCCCAGACCCCCCGGAGGGGGGATTCCAGAGTTCCAGGACCCCGTCCGACGAGCGCCACATCAGCGTCCAGCCCTCGGCCGGGGAAGGCCGCCACCCGCCGCCGATCTGCGACTCCATGCCGCGCCAGCGCGTGTAGAGCATCGGGCCCTCCGTCGCGTTGCGCGGGACCTGCCCCAGGTAGTGCGGGAAGTCGCGGATCTCGCCGCGCCAGACCGGACGCCCCCACATGTCGCGGGTGTAGAAGGTGAGGGTCTGCGCGAGCCGCCGGTCGGCGCAGATCAGCGTGATGTCGCGGTGGTCGCCGAGATAGCCGCGCAGCTCGTTCCACGCCCTGTCGCGCGGCAGGTCCGGGACGGCGCGGACGGCGGCGACCGCGTACGTCCCGCCGAGCACGACCGCGAGGACGGGGACGACGACCGTCCGCAGACGCAGCCGGGAGACGAGGCCGGACGGCAGCATCCGGAACATCAGGATGAGCGAGCCGAACCCGCCGGCGAGCAGCGCGGGCAGCACCGAGAACCAGTATCGCTGGAGCCACGCGCGCAGCGAGATGCTGTTCGGGTCGAGGACGCCGGAGAACAGCGTCAGCGGGACGGCGAGCGTGAAGAACCACACCAGGCACAGCCCGAGGCGCCGGTCGCGGGTGACGGCCCAGCCGACGATCGTGAGGGCCAGCGCGGCGGTGAAGACGAGGCCGAGCGGGTTCCAGTCGTGCATCGCGCGCAGGAACGAGCGGGCGGCGAGCGCGCGGGTCACGTAGTCGCGGGACTGGCCGCCGTGCTCGGCCGCCGACACGAGCCCGGCGAGCGGGCTGCCCCAGACGATCTGGTTGTGGAGGAAGTTCAGCAGGAGGATCGCGAGCATCGGCGCGCCGACCGTGACGTTGCGGCGCCACGGGATCCGCAGCAGCGCCAGGTAGGCGGGGATGGCGAGGAACAGGAACGCCAGGAACTCGCGGACGAGGAACGAGGCGCCGAGGAACACCCCGGCGGCCAGCAGCATCCGGGTCTGCGCCCGGCCGGTCCTGCGGCTCGCGACGACGAGCCCGGCCATCCCGATCGTGAACAGCCCGGCCCCCGGCATGTCCGGGAGCATCACCCCGGTCGACCAGGTGATCTCGTGGCCGAACGGGTTGGTCATCGTGAAGAACGGGTGGACGAGCAGGATCGCCGCCGACGCGACGCCCGCCACGTCGCCGAACAGGGAGCGGACGACCAGGTACGTCCCGACGAAGAACGCGGCGCCGCCGAGCCCGGCGACGGCGAAGTACGCGGCCTGGCCGTCGCCGAGGACCTCCTGGGCGAGCCGGGCGGGCAGCACCAGCCCGATCCGGGTGACCTGGTGGGGGACCTCGTCGAACGGCCACTGCGCGAGCGGGATGTCGGGCCAGTCGCGGGCGGCGAGCCACACGTAGTACGGGTCGAAGTACAGGGGCGGCGTCATGACCGTCCACTGCGCGAGCACCGTCGCCGCCGTGACCAGCAGCGACAGCCACACGACCCGGCGGGTCCGCCGCACCCGGCGCGCGGCCCGCGCGAGAAGGCTCCCGGATGGCCCGTCCTCCGGCTCGCCGCCGGTCACCGTCCGCGCAGCGGAGTCGTCGGAGGTGATCTGGGGCATGCGGGCCAGGCTACTCGCGTGCCGGTGCCGCCGTGACGCGACTACCCTTGATTCCATGTCCTCGTCAAGCCGTCATATCTTGACCGCGCCCGCATGGCCGTACGCCAACGGGCCCCGTCACATCGGGCACGTCTCCGGTTTCGCGCTGCCCGCCGACATGTTCAGCCGCTACCAGCGGATGGCGGGCAACAAGGTCCTGATGGTCAGCGGCACCGACGAGCACGGCACGCCGATCCAGGTGCAGGCCGACAAGGAGGGCGTGACCGCCCGCGAGCTGGCCGACCGGTACAGCGCGGTGATCGCCGAGGACCTGCACGGCCTCGGGATGTCCTACGACCTGTTCACCCGCACGACGACGCTGAACCACTACGCGGTCGTCCAGGAGGTCTTCAAGGGCCTCTACGACAACGGCTACATCTTCCCGCAGAAGACGATGGGCGCGATCTCGCCGTCGACCGGCCGAACGCTCCCGGACCGCTACATCGAGGGCACCTGCCCCATCTGCGGGTACGACGGGGCGCGCGGCGACCAGTGCGACAACTGCGGCAACCAGCTCGACCCCATCGACCTGATCAACCCGGTGTCCCGGATCAACGGCGAGACGCCGAAGTTCGTGGAGACCGAGCACTTCATGCTCGACCTGCCCGCGTTCACCGAGGTCCTCGGCCGGTACCTGCGCGGTAAGCAGGGCCAGTGGAGGCCGAACGTGCTGAAGTTCGCGCTGAACCTGCTGGACGACATGCAGCCCCGCGCGATCAGCCGCGACCTCGACTGGGGCGTGCCGATCCCGCTGGACGGCTGGCGCGACAACCCGGCCAAGAAGCTGTACGTGTGGTTCGACGCGGTCGTCGGCTACTTCTCCGCGTCGGTGGAGTGGGCGCGGCGGTCCGGCGACCCGGAGGCGTGGCGCGCCTGGTGGCAGGACCCGGAGGCCCTGTCCTACTACTTCATGGGCAAGGACAACATCGTCTTCCACGCCGAGATCTGGCCGGCGATGCTGCTCGGTTACAGCGGCCAGGGCGACAAGGGCGGCACGCCCGGCCCGCTGGGCGCGCTGAACGTGCCGACGGAGGTCGTGTCGTCGGAGTTCTTGACGATGGAGGGCCGCAAGTTCTCCTCGTCCCGCCAGGTCGTCATCTACGTGAAGGACTTCCTGGAGCGCTACGACGTCGACGCGCTGCGCTACTACGTCGCGGTCGCCGGGCCGGAGAACCAGGACACCGACTTCACCTGGGCCGAGTTCGTCCGCCGCAACAACGACGAGCTGGTCGCCGCGTGGGGCAACCTCGTCAACCGGTCGGTGAACATGGCGGCGAAGAACTACGGCGCGATCCCGGAGGCGGGCGACCTCACCGACGCCGACCGGGCGCTGATGGAGCGCAGCCGGAACGCGTTCGCGGCCGTGGGCGCCGAGCTCGGGCGGTCCCGGTTCAAGAACTCGATCACCGAGGCGCTGGACGTCGTCCGCGACGCGAACAAGTACCTGTCCGACCAGGCGCCCTGGAAGCTGAAGGACGACCCCGAGCGCGTCAAGTCGATCCTGCACACCGCGCTGCAGGTGGTCGACGACGCCAAGACGCTGCTGACGCCGTTCCTGCCGAACTCGTCCCAGAAGGTGTACGAGATGCTCGGCGGGCAGGGTGTGTGGAGCGGCATGCCGGAGTTGAAGACGGTGTCGGAGGAGGGCGGCCCCGACTACCGCGTCCTCACCGGCGACTACGCCACCGAGGCGCGCTGGGAGTCGATGCCGATCAAGCCGGGCGTGCCGCTGGCCAAGCCGACGCCGCTGTTCAAGAAGCTCGACACGTCCGTGGTGGACGAGGAACTCGCCAGGCTGGAGAACACGTGACCCGAGACGGGGACGGGCAGGCCTCACGGTCCTACCCGCCGTTGCCCGAGCGCCTGCCCGTCGACGTCTTCGACAGCCACTGCCATCTCGACATCGTCGAGACGCCCGTGGACGAGCAGCTGAAGTCGGCGAAGGCGGCCGGGATCGCGCGGATCGTCACGATCGGCTGCGACCTGCCGTCCTCCCGGTTCGCCGTGGAGGCCGCCGGCGAGTTCGACGACGTGTACGCGGCGGTCGCGATCCACCCCAACGAGACGACGGGGATCTCCGACGCCGTCCTCACCGACGTCGAGCTGCTCGCCGCGCACTGGAAGGTCCGCGCGATCGGCGAGACGGGCCTGGACTACTACCGCGACTGGGCGCCGAAGGACGACCAGCGGCGCGCGTTCCGCGGGCACATCGAGATCGCCAAGCGCACGGGCAAGGCGCTGGTCGTCCACGACCGGGAGGCGCACGACGACGTGCTCGCCATCCTGGACGAGGTGGGCGCGCCGGACACGGTCGTCTTCCACTGCTTCTCCGGCGACGCCGCGATGGCGGAGATCTGCGCGGAGCACGGCTACCTGATGAGCTTCGCCGGGAACGTCACGTTCAAGAACGCCGAGCCGCTGCGGGAGGCGCTGCGCGCGGCGCCGCTCGACCTCGTCCTCGTGGAGACGGACGCGCCGTTCCTGACCCCGATCCCGCACCGCGGGAAGCCGAACGCCTCCTACCTGATCCCGCACACGGTCCGGGCGATGGCGGAGGTCAAGGGCGTGGACGTGGCGGAGCTGTGCGCCGCGATCGCGGCGAACGGGGAGCGCGCCTTCGGTCCTTGGTGACCTAGTGGGACAAAAGGGACGTATCGCCCACAAGGTGCGGGTGAGGGCGTTGAGGTGGCGGAGGACGGGCGCGGGGCTCTAATGTCTGGCCCGTCGAACGGGCGCCCCCGAGCCCGGCCCCCTGGAGGAACCTCCCGTGCCTTGGACAACCGCGCGTCGCGCACCCGTGCCCCGTGCCGTCCCCGTCCTGCTCGCGGCGAGCCTGCTCGCGACCGGAGCGCTGACCGCGTGCGGCGGGGACGGCGGCTCGGCGTCCCCGAAGACCGGGGCCGTCGCCGACGCGCCCCGCACCAGCGCGCCCGCCCCGCGCAAGATCGTGATCGTGGTCGACGCGAAGAAGACCGAGACGATGACGACCGGCACGACCGTCCAGCAGGTCCTGGAGCAGGCGAAGGTCGCGCTCGGCCCGCACGACCTGGTCAAGCCGGCCGCCGACCAGCCCGCCGGGAACATGATCAAGATCATGCGGCTGCTGTCGGCGCCGGTGACCAAGGTCGTGAAGACGCCCGCGCCGACGATCCGCAAGAAGAGCTCGTCGGTCCCGCCGTGGAGCGAGAAGGAGCTGCGCAAGGGCCGCGCCGGCGTCAAGATCGTGCAGGTCGCCTACGTCCGCCGCAAGGGCAAGAAGGTCAAGAAGATCATCGCGCAGAAGGTGAAGCGCAAGCCGGTCGCGCGGATCCTCGCGGTCGGCCCGAAGTCGGCGAGCACCGGCTCGGCGGCGCGGCTGAACTGGGCGGGGCTCGCCAAGTGCGAGTCCGGCGGCAACCCGAAGGCCGTGAACCCGGCCGGGTACTACGGCCTCTACCAGTTCTCCATGGCCACGTGGACGTCGGTCGGCGGGAAGGGCCGGCCGTCGGACGCCAGTTCGGGCGAGCAGACCTACCGGGCCCAGCTCCTGTACAACAAGGTGAACGGACGCTGGCAGGGCCAGTGGCCCAACTGCGGGAAATTCCTCTTCTCCTGAGCTGCGACAATCAGGACGTGGGGGATACCAGGGGGCTGCTCGGGCCGGCGGACGTGCGCGAGCTGGCCGGGCGGCTCGGCATCCGGCCGACCAAGACGCTCGGCCAGAACTTCGTCATCGACGCCAACACGGTGCGCCGGATCGTCCGGGCCGCGGACCTCGCCCCGGACGACGTCGTCATCGAGGTGGGCCCCGGGCTGGGGTCGCTCACGCTGGCGCTGCTGCCGGCGGCGCGCCGCGTCGTCGCCGTGGAGATCGACCCGGCGCTCGCCGCCGAGCTGCCCGCCACGGCCACGGCGCGGGAGCCCGGGCTCGCGGAGCGGCTGGAGGTCGTGCGCGCCGACGCGATGAGGATCGCGGAGGTGCCGGGCCCGCCGCCGACGGCGCTCGTCGCGAACCTGCCGTACAACGTCGCGGTCCCGGTCGTCCTGCACCTGCTGGCCGTCCTGCCGTCGCTGCGGACCGCGCTCGTCATGGTGCAGGCCGAGGTCGCCGACCGGATGACCGCGGCGCCCGGCAGCCGGATCTACGGGGTGCCGTCGGTCAAGCTCGCCTGGTACGGGACGGCCCGCCGGGCGGGGCCGGTCGGCCGCGCCGTCTTCTGGCCCGCGCCGAACGTCGACTCGGGGCTCGTCGCGTTCACCCGCGGCGACCCGCCGCCGACCGCCGCGTCCCGCGAGGAGGTGTTCGCCGTGGTCGACGCCGCGTTCGCGCAGCGCCGCAAGACGCTGCGCGCGGCGCTCGCCGGGTGGGCCGGGTCCGCGCCCGCCGCCGAGGAGGCGCTGCGCGCCGCCGGGGTCGACCCGCGGGCCCGGGGAGAAGCGTTGGACGTGGCCGCCTTCGCCCGGATTGCCGAGTATGGTCCTTCACGCCGGGGAGATCATCCCCACACCCCCTGAGCGTCGCCTCTCGGGGATCACAAGCATCAGCACGGAGCCGGAGGTCGATGTGAAGGCGCGTTCGCGGACGACGCGGGCCAGGATGCCGATCGTGGCGACGGCGCTGCTCGCGACCGCCGGCATGATCGCGACGGTCGCCGCGAGCTGCGGGGACGGCGCGGGCGCGGCGCCGAAGATCACCACGACCGCGCGGGCGGGCGTGGCGCCCGTCCCGCCGAAGCAGGGCGCCTACTTCGGGGCCTGGGTGCCGCCGGAGGGCACCGGCCTGCCGTCCGGCTCGCCGTCCCCGTCCGCGTCCCCCTCGGACTCGCCCTCGGGTTCCGCGTCCGCTTCGCCCTCCGGTTCACCGACCGGGAAGGACGCCGGCAAGCCCGGCATGGCGCCGGTCGCCGGCTTCGAGCGGCAGCTCGGCCGGCAGCTCGACATCGTGCAGAGCTACCGCGGCTGGAAGAGCGACTTCCCCGGCGCGCTGGAGAAGTCCGTCGCCGGCGGCAACCGCTACCTGCTGCTGACCTGGGCGGGCGCCGACACCCGCGAGATCGTCCAGGGCGAGCACGACGAGCTGATCGAGCGGCGCGCCCGCGCCGTCAAGGCGCTCGGCAAGCCGGTCTTCCTGCGCTGGTCGCGCGACATGGACAAGTCCTCCAACGCGAAGCGCGTCCACTCGGCGGACGACTTCATCGCCGCGTGGAAGCACGTGCGGGAGATCTTCAAGCGGGAGAAGGTCGACAACGTGGCGTGGGTGTGGTGCCCCACCGCCCGCGGCTTCAGCGGTGCGAACGCCGGCTCCTACTACCCCGGCGACGACCAGGTCGACTGGATCTGCGCCGACGCCCAGCCCGGCGGCGACTACGACTACCGCGACCTGTCGGAGGCCGTGAAGCTGTTCATGGAGTGGGCCCGCGGGCGCCGCAAGCCCATCATGATCGCCGAGTTCGGGGTGCCGAAGTCCTACGGCCCGCGCCGCGCCGAGTGGCTCCGCGAGGCGGCCAAGACGCTCCAGGACCCGCAGGTCAAGGCCGTCGTGTACTTCAACTCCGACGAGCAGGCCGAAAGCGCCCGCGACAAGCGCCGCGCCTACTCGGTGGTGGGCGACAAGCACGCCGCCTCCGCGCTCCGGGAGCTCGCGACGACCCCGTACTTCAACCCGCGCAACCTCCCCGTCACCAGCGGCGGATGAGGGTCCCGTAGGGTTTCGCGAGTGAACGCAGTGACGGTACGGGTCCCCGCCAAGGTGAACCTCCAGCTCGGCGTCGGACCGCTCCGCGATGACGGCTACCACGACCTCGTCAACGTGTTCCACGCCGTCTCCCTGTTCGACGAGGTGACCGTCGAACCCGCGGGGAGCCTGGAGGTGCGCGTCCAGGCGGCCCCGCACTCGCGCGTGCCGGTCGGCGGCGTCCCGGCCGGCCCCGGCAACCTCGCCGCCCGCGCGGCGGGCCTCGTCGCCGCGCGCCTCGGCGTCCGGCCGGACGTCCGGCTCCGGATCCGCAAGGCGATCCCGGTCGCCGGCGGGATGGCGGGCGGCAGCGCCGACGCCGCCGCGGCGCTCGTCGGCTGCGCCCGCCTCTGGGACGACCGGGAGCGGCCCGCCCTCACCCGGGACGACCTGATGGAGCTCGGCGCGGACCTCGGCAGCGACGTCCCGTTCGCCGTCCTCGGCGGCACCGCCGTCGGCGTCGGGCGCGGCGAGCGCCTCACCCCCGCCCTCGCCCGCGGAACCTTCCACTGGGTGTTCGCCACCGCCGACGGCGGCCTGTCCACGCCCGCCGTGTACGGGGAGTGCGACCGGCTCCGCGCGGAGGCTGGGGAGGCGGCGACCCTGCCGCGGGTGTCCGAGCAGCTCATGACGGCGCTCGCCACCGGCGACGCCAAGGGCCTCGGCGCCGCGCTGACCAACGATCTCCAGCCGGCCGCGCTGTCGCTGCGCCCGTCGCTGCGCCGCACGATCGACGCGGGGCGCGACCTCGGCGCGATCGGCGCCGTCGTCTCCGGCTCCGGCCCCACGTGCGCCTTCCTGGCCGAGAGCGCCGACGACGCCGCCGAGCTCGCGGACGCGCTGGACGGCGCCGGCGTCGCCGGGCAGATCGTGCGGGCGTCCGGTCCCGTCCCGGGCGCCACGGTCGTATGACAGCGCCGCGGTAGCTGCTTCCGTCACACAAGCGAACTTCCGCCCCATGCCGGGCGTCTCCTACCCGTGACAGCGATTCCCTCCGGCACCGAATCATCCGGCGAGGTGGAGCGATGACGTACCTGTCCGGGCTGATGGGCGTCGTGGCGCTCCTCATGATGGTGACGCTCGTCCTGCTGGCCGTCCGCCGCGACCGGGCACTGCGCCGCAACGCGCCCGAAAGGGTCGTGTCCGGGGACGCGGGCGGGCAGTAGGCTCGCGAGCAGTCCCCCCGGCACCTTCCCCGATAAGGCGGATGCGGATGCTCTCCAGTCTTCTGGTCCTGTTGTTGTTCGGGCTCGTCCTCGCCCTCGTCATCGGGGCCGTCGTCCTGGTGGTGGTCCTCGCCAACAGGTCGAAGCGGAAGGCCGGGACGGCGTACCGGCCGCCGGGCGCCCCCTATCCGCCCTACCCGCCGGGCCAGCAGGGGCAGCAGGGCCCGCCGCCGCCCGGGTACTGATCGCGGGGCCGCGCGGGCGGCGCGGGGAAGGCAATACGCTTGAAGCGTCGTGAATCTGATCAATCTTGAGAACGTCGCCAAGGCCTACGGGCCGTCGCCGCTGCTCGACGGCGTGTCCCTCGGCCTCGACGAAGGCGACCGCGTCGGCGTCGTCGGCCGCAACGGCGGCGGCAAGAGCACCCTCGTGTCCGTCCTCGCGCGCGAGACCGAACCCGACGGCGGCCGCGTCACCCACGCCCGCGGCCTCCGGCTCGGCCACCTGACCCAGCGCGACGCGTTCCCGGACGGCGCGACCGTCCGCTCCGTGGTGCTGGGCGACCGCGCCGAGCACGAGTGGGCGGGCGAGGTCCGCGTCCGCGACATCCTCGCCGGGCTGCTCGCCGACCTCGACCTGGACGCGCCGCTCGCCGGCATGTCCGGCGGCGAGCGGCGCCGGGTCGCGCTGGCGCGGCTGCTCGTCCCCGAGTCCGACCTGCTGCTCCTGGACGAGCCCACCAACCACCTCGACATCGAGGCGATCGACTGGCTGGCCCGGCACCTCAGGGGCCGCAAGGCGGCGCTGCTCGTCGTCACCCACGACCGCTGGTTCCTCGACGAGGTCACCGACCGGACGTGGGAGGTCGTCGACGGGCGCGTCGAGCGCTACGAGGGCGGCTACTCCGCCTACGTCCTGGCCAAGGCCGAGCGGGCACGGATCGCCGCCGCCACCGAGGCCAAGCGGCAGAACCTGCTCCGCAAGGAGCTGGCGTGGCTGCGCCGCGGCCCGCAGGCCCGCACCTCCAAGCCCAAGTTCCGGGTGGACGCCGCGCAGGCCCTCATCGCCGACGAGCCGCCGCTGCGCGACTCGGTGGAGCTGACCCGCTTCGCGACCGCGCGGCTCGGCAAGACCGTCCACGACGTGGAGGACGTGACCGTCGAGCTCGGCGGGCGCGACCTGTTCACCCGCATGACGTGGCGGCTCGGCCCGGGGGACCGGGTCGGCCTCGTCGGCGTGAACGGCAGCGGCAAGAGCACGCTGCTGCGCCTGCTGGACGGGTCCGTCCGGCCCGTCTCCGGGACGGTCGTGCAGGGCAAGACCGTCCAGCTCGCGCATCTGTCGCAGAACCTGGAGGATCTCGACCCGTCCCGGCGCGTGCTGGAGTCGGTCGAGGAGATCCGCGGCCGCGTCACCGTCGGCAAGCGCGAGTGGACGGCGAGCCAGCTCCTCGAACGGCTCGGCTTCCCCGGCGACCGGCAGTGGACGCCCGTCGGCGACCTGTCCGGCGGTGAACGCCGCCGCCTGCAGCTCCTCCGGCTCCTCATGGGCGAGCCCAACGTCCTCCTCCTGGACGAGCCGACGAACGACCTCGACATCGAGACGCTCACCGAGGTCGAGGACCTCCTGGACGGCTGGCCGGGGACGCTCGTCGTCGTCAGCCACGACCGCTACTTCCTGGAGCGCATCACCGACCATGTGGTGGCGCTCCTCGGCGACGGCCGCGTGTCGATGCTGCCCGGCGGCGTCGACGAGTACCTCCAGCGCCGCGCCGCCGGGACCGCGCCCAAGCCCGGCGCCGTCCGGGACGAGCCGGCGCCCGCGCCGCCGAAGCCCAAGGGCGGCGGCCAGGACTGGAAGGCCCGCAAGGAGCTCGACCGCCTCGAACGCCGCCTGGAGAAGCTCGCCGGGCAGGAGGCCCGCCTGCACGAGGAGCTCGCCGCGCACGCCACCGACTACGCCCGGCTCCAGGAACTGGACGCGCGGCTCAAGGAGATCCAGGCCGAGGCCGCCGCGGTCGAGGAGGAGTGGCTGATGCTCGCCGAGGACCTCGGATGACGACCTGGATCGTCGAGACCGGCGAGCCGGGCGACGGTCCGCGCCTCGCGGTCAAGGACGCCATCGACGTCGCCGGCCTGCCGACCACCGCGGGCTGTCAGGCCGTCGCCGAACGCGCCGGACCGGCCGCCGCCGACGCGCCCGTCGTCGCCTCCGCCCGCGCGCAGGGCGCCCGGATCGCGGGCAAGACCAACCTGAACGAGCTGTGCCTGGCCGCCGACGGCGTCAACCCGTGGTCGGGCACGCCGGTGAACCCCCTCGACCCGTCCCGCGTGCCGGGCGGCTCGTCCAGCGGCTCCGCCGTCGCCGTCGCCACCGGCGAGGCCGACGTCGCGTTCGGCACCGACACCTCCGGGTCGATCCGCATCCCCGCCGCGTGCTGCGGCGTCGCCGGGCTGAAGACCACCAACGGGCGCGTCCCCCTGGACGGCGTGTACCCGCTGTCGCCGACGCTGGACGTCGTCGGGCCGATGGGACGCGACGTCGCCGCCGTCGTCCTCGGCATGCGCCTGATCGAACCCGGCTTCACGCCCGTCCTGTACGAGCCGTCGTGGACGATCGCGCGCCTGCGCGTGGACGGCGTGGACCCCGCGATCGACGCCGCCGTCGACGACGCGCTCCGCCGCCTCGGTCCCTTCGCCGACGTGACGTCCGCGCACTACGCCGACGCCGCGACCGCGAACGGGTTCATCATCGGCGACGAGGGGCCGCGGCAGAACGCCCCGCTGCTCGCCGAACCGGAGAAGCTCAGCGGGCGCATCGGGCGGCGCCTCCAGCACCTGATCGACGTCTCCCGCGCGGGGAGGCTCGGCTGGGCCCTCGGCGTCCAGACGGCGATCAGGGCCGAACTGGACGCGATCCTCGCCCGGCACGCCGCGATCGCCCTGCCCGTGCTGCCGTGCGTCGCCCCCGAACCCGGCGAGGAGGACGAGTCCGATCTGGTCCTCACCTCGCTGGCCGGCCAGATCAACGTCGCCGGCCTTCCGGCGTTCGCCCTGCCCGTCCCGCTGCCGGGCTCGCACCTGCCCGCGTCCGTCCAGCTGGTGGGCCCGGCCGGCGGCGAGGAACGCCTCTGCGGCCTGGCCGCCGCCCTGGAAGCCGCCCTCGCCCTTTGAGCGCGGCCCCGGGCCCGGTCACACGTCGAAGGGGACCAGGAGGGTGCGCAGGAGACCGGCGAGGGCCGCCTGCTGGTCGGGGGAGAGCGTCTCCAGGATCGCCTGCTCGCGGCGCAGGAGGTCGGCGAACGCGGCGTCGACGCGGGTCATGCCCGCCTCGGTGAGGCGGACCTGGACGCCGCGCTTGTCCAGCGGGTCGGGGTGCCGCTCCACCAGCCCGGCCGCGGCCAGCCGGTCGATGCGGTTGGTCATCGTGCCGGACGTCACGAGGGTCGCCTTCAGGAGCCGTCCCGGGCTCAGCTGGTAGGGGGCGCCCGCCCGGCGCAGCGCGGTGAGCACGTCGAACTCCCACGACTCCAGGTCGTGGTCGGCGAACACGGCGCGGCGGGCGCGGTCGAGGTGGCGGGCCAGCCGGGACACGCGGCTGAGCACCTGCAGCGGCCGGACGTCCAGGTCCGGACGCTCGGTGTTCCACGCCTCGACCAGCCTGTCGACCTCATCGCGCATGCCGACACCCTACCTGTCTTGATATCGAGAAACAGGGGGCGCCGGCGACCCACCGGACGCCGGCAGGCCAGGATTCTTGACATCAAGATATAGATGCGGCACTATGTCTCTTGATGTCGAGACAAAGTGACGCCGTGTGGGATCCCGTGCAGTACGGGATCTTCAGCGACCAGCGCTCCCGGCCCTTCGCCGAGCTCGTCGGGCGGCTCGGCGGCCCGCCGCCCGCCCGCGTCACCGACCTCGGCTGCGGGTCCGGCGAGCTCACCGCCTCCCTCGCGGCGCGCTGGCCGCACGCGGTCATCGACGCCCTCGACGCCTCGCCCGAGATGATCGCCGCCGCCCGCGAACACGAGATCCCCGGCCGCCTCGGCTTCCGGGTCGCCGACGTCACCGCCTGGGCGCCCGAGCGGCCCGCCGACCTCATCGTCTCGAACGCCGTCCTGCAGTGGGTCCCCGAACACCCCGACCTGCTGCCCCGGTGGGCCGGCTCCCTCACCCCCGGCGGGCGGCTCGCCTTCCAGGTCCCCGGCAACTTCGACGCGCCCAGCCACGTGCTCCTGCGCGAGCAGGGCCGCTCCGCGCGGTGGCGCGGCAAGCTCGGCTCCCTCCAGCGGGACGCGCCCGTCCTCGACCCGGCCGGCTACTTCGACCTGCTCGCCCGCCACGGCTGCGACGTCGACGCGTGGGAGACGACCTACACGCAGGTGCTCCAGGGCGAGGACGCCGTCCTCGAATGGGTCAAGGGCACCGCGCTGCGACCCGTCCTCACCGCCCTCGATCCCGAGGAGGCCGGCGAGTTCCTCGCCGAGTACCGCGAGAGGCTCAGGCGGGCCTATCCCGCCGCCCCCTACGGGACCCTGTTCCCCTTCCGGCGGATCTTCGTGATCGCCACGCGGAGGACCTAGACGGGATGCCGCCCGCCCGCCGGGGGAAGCCACTCGTTCCCCTGCGGTGCCCAACCCGGCCGGACGGGCGGCGTCCGCAGCTCCCGGACTCGCGACCCGAGACCGGCGACCCCTGGCCGGTGGCCGCCCGGACGAACTCCGGACGGCCACCGGTTGCGGCCTGCCGTCACATTGACGGGTCGGCCAGGCCGTCCAGGCCGTCCAGGTCGCGGCGCGCCTTGCGCTGGGCCCTCTCGGCGCGCGCCGCCGCCTTCTCCTCGGCCTTCTCGGCCTTCGCCGCGGCCTTCTCGGCGCGCTTCTCCAGGCGCTCCATCTCCTTGCGGCGCCGGCGCGGATCCAGGGACGGCTTCGGCTCCAGGCCGGACAGCCCGTTCCACGCCAGGTTCACTATGTGCGCGGCGACGTCCTCGCGGCGGGGCTTGCGCACGTCCAGCCACCACTGGCCCGTGAGCGCCACCATGCCGACGAGGCTCTGCGCGTACAGCGGCGCGAACTTGTCGTCGTAGCCGTGCCGGTCGAACTCCTGGGCCAGGATGTACTCGACCTCGCCGGCGATCTCGCTCAGCAGGCTCGCGTAGCTGCCGGTGCCCGTGCCGCCGTGCGAGTCGCGCACTATGATCCGGAACCCGTCCGGATGCTCCTCGATGTACTCCAGGAGCGCCAGCGCGGCCTTCTCCAGCTTGCTCCGGTAGTGGACCGCGGAGTCGAGCGAGTCCGTCACGAGCCGCAGCAGCCGTTCGAACTCCCGGTCGACGACGACCGCGTACAGGCCCTCCTTGCCGCCGAAGTGCTCGTACACCACGGGCTTCGACACGCCGGCCGCCGACGCGATCTCCTCCACGGAGGTGCCGTCCAGCCCGCGCTCGGCGAACAGCGTCCGGCCGATGTCGAGAAGCTGCTCGCGTCGTTCCTTGCCGGTCATCCGCTTTCTGCGGGGCCTGGGAGCGGGTTCTGTCACGGAATCAATTGTGACGGTCAAGCCGCCTGCTTCGTGCGCTTCGTGGCCAGCCTGTCGTGGTTCGGCCACCGGACGTCGTAGGCGAGGCCCGTCTTCTCGAACGCCCAGATGATGCGCGCGCTGATGTCGACCTGGCCCTTGAGCACGCCGTGACGTGCGCAGGTCGGGTCCGAGTGGTGCAGGTTGTGCCACGACTCGCCGAGCGACGGGATGGCCAGCCACCACACGTTGCGGGACTTGTCGCGAACCTCGAACTCCTCCTTGCCGAAGGTGTGGCAGATCGAGTTGATCGACCACGTCACGTGGTGCACGAGCGTGATCCGCACGAAGCCGGCCCAGAAGAGGGCGGTCAGGAAGCCCGTCCACGACATCGTGACGAGCCCGCCGAGCACCGCGGGCAGCAGGAACGACACCGCCACCAGGCCGGGGAACGCGAGATGGATGCGCCGGATGTCGCGGTCGTTCAGCAGGTCCTTGGCGAACCGCTGCTTGGACGTCCGGTTGGCGTCGAACAGCCAGCCGTAGTGCGCCCAGGCCAGCCCCTTCGTCAGTGCCTTCCAGTCGTTGCCGAACCGCCACGGCGAGTGCGGGTCGAAGTCCTTGTCCGAGTGCTTGTGGTGCCGCCGGTGGTCGGCCACCCACGTGATGACCGGCCCCTCGATGGCCAGGCTCCCGGCCAGGGCCATGAAGATCTTCAGGCCGCGCCGGGCCTTGAACGACCCGTGCGTGAAGTACCGGTGGTAGCCGACCGTGATGCCCGCGGCGGACAGCACGTAGAAGACCACCGTGAGCACGACGTCCGTCCAGCCCAGGAACCTGCCCCAGGCGAGCGGTACGGCCGCGAACAGGGCCAGGAAGGGCACGCCGGTGAACACGGCGACGAGCACGCGTTCGGCGTTGCCCTGCTTTTCGGGCGCGAGCTCGGGACGCCGCTGCGGGCGGGGAGGATCCATGGTCGGGGCAGTTGTCATGCGTCACCACTTCCTGCGACTAGGGGCAGCCATACCTACGCTACCGTAACCTACGGATCCGTAAGTTGCCCAGCAGCGAACGGTTTAAACGGCGAGAAACTGCCCTAACGGCCACATAACTCCAGGGTGACCGGGCGCCGGACCTGGCGTTGTGGACGCCCCGGTGACGTTCCTCTCACCAGGGCGAACGCCGCGCGCGAAGCGGACGTTCGCGCGCCGGCCGGCCGTCGGCGGTGCCCTCGCGCGGCTCGGGGACGGGGTGCCCGATAGCGGCGGTTCTACACCGATTCCGGCAAATTGCCCGGTCGTCCGGCCCGGTCGCGGGCCCGCCGCCATCGCCGCAATGAGGTGGGATCACCGGCGCCGGTGTAGGTATCGTTGGGGCCGGTCGGTTCGCGGCTCTGTCCGGATCCGTCTACTCCGATCCGGCGTGGTGTAATTGGCAGCACAAGGGTTTTTGGTGCCCTTAGACAAGGTTCGAGTCCTTGCGCCGGAGCTGACACGGCTGTTCCCGGATGCCGGTCCGGGCGGGCGGCGGGGTGACAGGAGCGGGTCGGGCGGTATCCTGCCCGTATCGGGTCCGCCGTGTGCGATGTCGCAGGTGGGCGGGCTCGTCGTCGATCCCGTCCGCGATGCCGAGGAGCCTCCTTGTGAGCGCTGCGAGCCGCCCGGCCGCCGTCATCGTTCTCGCCGCGGGCGAGGGCACCCGGATGAAGTCCCGTACTTCGAAGGTCCTGCACGAGCTGTGCGGGCGCTCCATGCTCGGCCATGTGCTGGCCGCCGCCCGCGAGCTGGAGCCCGAGCGGCTCGTCGTGGTCGTCGGGCACCGGCGCGAGCAGGTCGTCGCGCATCTCGCCGAGCACGCGCCGGACGCCGAGGCGGCCGTCCAGGAACGGCAGGGCGGCACCGGCCACGCCGTCCGGATGGCGCTGGAGCAGACCGGCGCGCTGACCGGCACGGTCGTGGTCACCAACGGTGACCACCCGCTGCTGCGCGGCGAGACGCTGCTCGCGCTCGTCCGGGCCCACGAGGACGAGGGCAACGCGGCGACCGTCCTGACGACCGAGATGCCGGACGCGACCGGCTACGGGCGGATGGTCCGCGCGGCGGACGGCAGCGTCGCGGCGATCGTCGAGCACAAGGACGCCACCGGCGAGCAGCGCGCGATCAACGAGATCAACGTCGGCATGTACGCGTTCGACGGCGCCCTGCTGGCCGACGCCCTGAAGCGGGTGACCACCGACAACGCCAAGGGCGAGGAGTACCTCACCGACGTCGTGGCGATCATGCGCGGGGACGGCCACCGGGCGGGCGCGCACCTGGCCGCCGACTGGGTGGAGACCCAGGGCGTGAACGACAAGGTCCAGCTGGCGCAGGCGCGCCGGCAGCTCAACGACCGGATCGTCGAGGCCCACATGCGGGCCGGGGTGACGATCATCGACCCGGCGTCCACCTGGATCGACGTCGGGGTGACCGCGGAGCCGGACGCGGAGGTCCACCCGGGGACGCAGCTGCACGGCCGGACGCACCTGGGCGAGGGCGCCCGGGTGGGGCCGGGGTGCACGCTGACCGACACGGTCGTGGGCGCGGGCGCGGCGGTGATCAACGCGGTGTGCGTGGAGGCCGAGATCGGGCCGGAGGCGTCCGTCGGGCCGTACGCGTACCTGCGGCCGGGGACGCGGCTGTCCCGCAAGGCGAAGATCGGCACGTACGTGGAGACCAAGAACGCCGACATCGGCGAGGGCACCAAGGTGCCGCACCTCACGTACGTGGGCGACGCCGAGATCGGCGCGGGCTCCAACATCGGCGCGAGCTCGGTGTTCGTGAACTACGACGGTGTGCGCAAGCACCGCAGCGTCATCGGGTCGCACGTGAAGGTCGGCAGCGACAACATGATCGTGGCGCCGGTGACGGTGGGGGACGGCGCCTACACCGCGGCGGGCTCGGTGATCGTCCAGGACGTCCCGCCCGGGGCGATGGCCGTCGCGCGGGCGCGGCAGCGCAACGTCGAGGGCTGGGTCGAGCGCAAGCGGCCGGGGACCCCGGCGGCGGAGGCGGCCCGCCGGGCGAGGGACGGCGAGGAGGGCGCGCCGTAGCGCGGCGCCCGATGATGACTGCCCCGCGCCCAGGCGGGGATGGGGAGGACAGCGGCGTCTTCCATGAACAACGACAACGACGACAGAGCAACCCGTGCGCCGGACACCTTCGCGGTGCGCGGGGGAAGTGGGGACGACACCCCACGGGTAGGGCACAGTTCCATTGAGGGGGAGTTGTCAGAGGTGAGTGGGATCAAAGCGAGCGGTCAGAAGAAGCTGATGCTCTTCACCGGCCGAGCCCACCCGGACCTGGCCAGGGAAGTAGCCGACAACCTCCATGTCGAGTTGACGCCGACGTCCGCCTACGACTTCGCGAACGGTGAGACGTTCGTGCGGTTCCTGGAGTCGGTCCGCGGCTCCGACGCCTTCGTGATCCAGAGTCACACCGCTCCCATCAATCAGTGGATCATGGAGCAGCTGATCATGGTGGACGCGCTCAAGCGCGCGTCGGCGAAGCGGATCACGGTCGTGGCGCCGTTCTTCGGGTACGCGCGGCAGGACAAGAAGCACCGCGGCCGCGAGCCGATCTCGGCACGGCTGATGGCGGACCTGTTCGTCACGGCGGGCGCCGACCGGCTGATCGCGGTGGATCTGCACACCGCGCAGATCCAGGGCTTCTTCAACGGCCCGGTGGACCACCTGTTCGCGCTCGACCTGCTGGCGCACCACTTCGAGAGCCGGCTGGACACCTCCCAGGTGACGGTCGTCGCGCCGGACGCCGGCCGGGTGCGGGTCACCGAGCGGTGGAGCGACCGGCTGGGCGGCGTCCCGATGGCGATCATCCACAAGAAGCGCGACCCGGACGTGGCGAACGAGGTCAAGGTGTTCGACGTCGTGGGCGAGGTCGCGGGCCGCACCTGCGTCGTGGTCGACGACATGATCGACACCGGCGGCACGATCGTGAAGGCGGCGGACGCGCTGTTCGACCACGGCGCCACGAGGGTCGTGGTGGCCGCGACGCACGGGGTGCTGTCCGGCCCGGCCGTCGACCGGCTGAAGAACTCGCGGATCTCCGAGGTGGTGCTGACCAACACGCTGCCGATCCCGGAGGAGAAGCAGTTCGACAAGCTGACCGTGCTGTCCATCGCGCCGCTGGTCGCCCGCGCGATCAACGAGGTGTTCTCGGACGGCTCGGTGACGAGCCTTTTCGGCGGTCACAGCTAGCGGGCCGGGCGGGTTCGGCGGCGTCGCGCCGCCCTGGGCCCCGGGCGCGGGAGGCCGCCCCGGGGCCCAGGGCAATGCCATGAATGCGCTAAGCTTGTCGAATCCGCGTATGCCCCGGGTCGTTCAGTACGGCGTCGGGACAGGGGCCGTACTCCCCGGGCAACGCAACGAATCTTCGAGGCGCCTGACGCATCGAGCATCGCCTGATTCGCTCTGTCCGCAGCGGACGTCCAGTGCCGGACGGCCGTGGATCGCAACAACGAGGAGTTTTCGCCGTGTCCGAGGTACGCATTGCCGCCGAGCCGCGCACCGAGTTCGGTAAGGGTGCCGCGCGGCGCACCCGCCGGGCCGGCAAGGTGCCCGCCGTCCTCTACGGTCACGGCACCGACCCGCAGCACATCTCGCTGCCCGGTCACGACCTGATGCTCGCGCTGAAGACGCCGAACGTGCTGCTGACCATCGAGGGGCTCGCGGGCGGCGCCGAGCTGGCCCTGCCGAAGGACGTGCAGCGCGACCCGATCAAGGGGTTCCTGGAGCACGTCGACCTGCTGCTGGTGAAGCGCGGCGAGAAGGTCGTCGTGGACCTCCCGGTCAACCTGGTCGGCGACGTCGTCCCGGGCGGCGTCGTGCAGCAGGAGGTCGTCCAGGTGTCGGTGGAGGCCGAGGCGACCCACATCCCGCAGGCCGTCGACCTGTCCATCGAGGGCATCGAGGTCGGCACGCAGGTGCTGGCCGGCGACCTGAAGCTGCCGTCCGGCGTCACGCTGATGCTCGACGCCGAGGCGCTGATCCTGCAGATCGCGGACGCGACCGTGTCCGCGGGCGAGACGGAGGCGGCGGCCGAGGGCGAGGCCGCCGAGGCGCCGGAGGAGGCTCCGGCGGCCGAGGCGGACGAGTCCGCCGAGTAGGTCCGCGGATAGGCGAAGACCGCCGACGGCCCCCGGGGTGTGCGCACCCGCGGGGGCCGTCGGCTGTGAGGAGTACGGGTGAGCGCGGATCTCTGGCTGGTCGTGGGGCTCGGCAACCCGGGGCCGTCGTACGCGAAGAACCGGCACAACGCGGGCTTCATGGTGCTGGACGTCCTGGCGGCACGGGCCGGGGGCCGGTTCAAGTCGCACCGGGCGCGTGCGGACGTGCTGGAAGGGCGGCTCGCGGGCGTGCGGGCGGTGCTGGCGAAGCCGCGGTCCTTCATGAACGAGTCGGGCGGCCCGGTGAAGGGGCTGCTGGACTTCTACAAGGTCCCGGTCGAGCGGCTGGTCGTCGTGCACGACGAGCTGGACATCCCGTTCGGCGCGGTGCGGCTGAAGCAGGGCGGCGGTGACAACGGCCACAACGGGCTGCGGTCGATCACCAGGTCGCTCGGGTCGAAGGACTACCTGCGGGTGCGGTTCGGGGTGGGCCGGCCGCCGGGGCGGATGGACGCGGCGGCGTTCGTGCTGAAGGACTTCTCCGCGGCGGAGCGCAAGGACCTCGACCTCGAGGTCGACCGGACGGCGGACGCGGTGGAGGCGCTGCTGTCCGAGGGGCTGGCCACGGCCCAGAACGTCTTCCACGCGGGGTGACCGGATCCGGCCGCCGCGGACTTCTTTCCGGCTGGTATTCGGACAGGCCGGACGCCGCTTTCGTGCGTGTTCGCCCCCGTTTGTATGCGCTGCGGAGCGGATGACCGCGTTCTGCCCGTGACCACGGCAAAGCGGTCGTAGGATGCACGTCGGACGAGGTTCGGGATACGTGTGAACCTCAGGCGACCTTCAGCCGTCTTCGGTGTGAATCGCGCTGACGGGGCGCGTGTTACAGGGGATTGGTGAGTGGTTTATGGCCGTCGTTGACAAGGTCCAGGCCGAGTCATCGATTCGCCATGAGCAGAAACGCGCGTCCTCGCAGAGCTGGAGCGGATCCTACCGGCGGCTCGCGCTGTGCCTGGACTTCGCCAGCATGCTGATGGCCGGCGTGATCGCCTTCGTGCTGAGGTTCCCGGGCGTCCCGACCGAGCTGAACGCGCCGTACGTGGCGCTGACGGTCGTCCTGCCGGTGGTGTGGGTGCCGACGCTGGTGCTGCCGGGCGTACCAGCCGCGGTACGTGGGCGTCGGCTACGAGGAGTTCCACCGGGTGCTGCGCGCCGGGTTCATCCTGACGGCGACGGTCGCGATCGTGGCGTACGCGACGAAGACCGAGGTGGCGCGCGGCTACGTGGTCATGGCGCTGCCGCTCGGGACCTTCCTGGCCCTGGTGGCGCGGTACCGGCTGCGCAAGTGGCTGCACAAGAAGCGCTGGAACGGCGAGTGCATGCGCCGGGTGGTCGCGGTCGGGCACCGCACGTCGGTGGCCGACCTGATCCGGCTGCTGCAGAAGAAGCGCTACCACGGGATGGACATCGTCGCGGTGTGCCTGCCGCCGGCGCTGGCGTCGGGGGACGACGCGGTCGCCGAGGTGGAGGGCGTGCCGGTGCTGGGCGACTTCGGCCAGGCCGCGGTGGTCGCGGACCGGATCGGCGCCGACTCGGTGGCCGTCCTGGCGTGCCCGGAGATGGACGGGGTGGCGCTGCGGCGGCTGGCGTGGCAGATCGAGCGCAACGACGTCGAGCTGGTCGTGGCGCCGGCGCTGATGGACGTGACCGGCCCGCGGATCTCGATCCGGCCGGTGTCGGGCCTGCCGCTGCTGCACGTGGAGCACCCGGAGCTGGACGGCGGCCGCAAGGTGCTGAAGGGGCTGTTCGACCGGGTCGCGGCGCTCGCCGGGATCGTGCTGCTGAGCCCGCTGATGGCGCTGATCGCGGTGCTGATCAAGCTGTCGGGCAACGGCCCGGTGCTGTTCCGGCAGACGCGGGTCGGGCGCGGGGGACGCGAGTTCACCGTGCTGAAGTTCCGCACGATGGTGCAGGACGCGGAGGCGCGCCGGCTGGAGCTGCTGGCCGCCAACGAGAACGACGGCGTGCTGTTCAAGATCCGGGAGGACCCGCGGGTGACGGCGGTCGGCCGCCGGCTGCGCCGCTACTCCCTGGACGAGCTGCCGCAGCTGTTCAACGTGCTGCGCGGCGAGATGTCGCTGGTGGGCCCGCGCCCGCCGCTGCCGGAGGAGGTCGCGCAGTACGGCGGCGACGTGTACCGGCGGCTGGTGGTGAAGCCGGGGCTGACCGGCCTGTGGCAGGTGAGCGGGCGCTCCGACCTGTCGTGGGAGGAGTCGGTGCGGCTCGACCTGCGGTACGTCGACAACTGGACGCTGGCGCTGGACCTCCAGATCATGTGGAAGACCTGGTCGGCGGTGGTCCGGGGGTCGGGCGCGTACTAGCCCGCCCGGTGGGTGGGACGGCGACCCTGGCGCGCGGTCCCGTCGGGTACGCATGAGAAAGTGGACCGAGCTGACCGATCGAGTCGGGAATGTGGTGCAGGGATGACCAGGGCGGGCGCGGCGGACGACCACGTGCTGGCGGCGGAGCTCGCCGCCACGGCGGGCCGGTTGCTGCTCGGCGTGCGGGACGAGGTGGGCTTCGCGGACGCGCGGGTCCTGAAGGACACGGGCGACCTGCGGGCGCACGAGTACCTCATGGCGGCGCTGGCGGAGCGCTGTCCCGGCGACGCCGTCCTGTCGGAGGAGGGGCGCTCGTCGGTCGCCGGGAAGCGGGCGGAGGGCGACGACCGCGCCCCGACCCGCAACACGGCCGACACGGAGCGGCTCACGGCGGGCCGCGTGTGGATCGTGGACCCGCTCGACGGCACCCGGGAGTTCTCCGAGGAGGGCCGCCGCGACTGGGCCGTCCACGTGGCGCTCTGGGAGCGCGGCGAGGACGGCGCGGGCCGTCTTACGGCGGGGGCGGTGGCGCTGCCCGCGCAGGGCCTGACGCTCCGCACGGACGCGACCGGCGGCGCGGTTCTCGTCCGCGCGGACGAGGGCGCCCCGGACCCGCTCACGGGCGGGCCGGCCGCGGCGCGCGAGGCACCGCCGCGCGAGGTGCCGCTGCACGTCCCGGCGCCGGACGCGGGCAAGCTGCGCATCGCGGTGAGCCGGACGCGCCCGCCCGAGTTCGTGCGGCGGCTCGCCGAGAAGGTGAGCCTCGACGTCGAGCTGGTGCCGATCGGGTCCGCCGGCGCGAAGATCTCCGCGGTGCTGCTCGGCGAGGTCGACGCGTACGTGCACGCGGGCGGCCAGTACGAGTGGGACTCCGCGGCCCCGGCGGCGGTGGCGCTCGGCTCCGGGGCGCACGCGTCCCGGATCGACGGGTCGCCGCTGGAGTACAACCGGGAGGACCCCCGGCTCCCGGATATCCTGGTGTGCCATCCCGTGTCGGCGTCGACGCTGCTGACCGGCATCCGGGACCTGCTGCCCGGCGGGGGGCCGTCCTCCCGCCGAGCATCGTGAACGGCGCCCCGCCCTGACCGTCCGTCCCATGGACGGGACTGATTCGCGGCGGGCGGGCGTTCGATCCGGTGGGAAGGCAAGTGCCCGTCCCGTGCCACCGGTTGCATCTGCCAGAACAGCGTGGAGAGAGCCCCAGACCATGCAGCGTTCCGATTACCTGCTGTCCCAGCTAGACGTGCTCGAAGCCGAGTCGATCCATATCTTCCGGGAGGTGGCGGCCGAGTTCGAGCGGCCGGTGCTGCTGTTCTCGGGCGGCAAGGACAGCATCGTGATGCTGCGGCTCGCCCAGAAGGCGTTCTGGCCGGCGCCGATCCCGTTCCCGGTGATGCACGTCGACACCGGCCACAACTTCCCCGAGGTGATCGAGTTCCGCGACCGGCGGGTCGCCGAGCTCGGCGTCCGGCTGGTCGTGGCGTCGGTGCAGGACGCGATCGACAGCGGCCGGGTCACCGAGCAGAAGGGGCGCCGGGCGTCCCGCAACCGGCTGCAGATCACGCCGCTGCTCGACGCGATCGAGGAGAACCAGTTCGACGCGGCGTTCGGCGGCGCCCGCCGGGACGAGGAGAAGGCCCGCGCCAAGGAGCGGGTGGTGTCCTTCCGCGACGAGTTCGGCCAGTGGGACCCGAAGAACCAGCGCCCGGAGCTGTGGAACCTGTTCAACACGAGGATCGTCCAGGGCGAGCACGTCCGCGTGTTCCCCCTGTCGAACTGGACCGAGCTGGACATCTGGGACTACGTCCGGCGCGAGCAGCTCGACCTCCCGCCCATCTACTTCGCGCACACCCGGCGCGTGTTCGAGCGGGACGGCCTGCTCCTGGACGCCGAGACGGGCTACGCCAACCGCGCCGATGACGAGCCGGAGTTCGAGGCCACGGTCCGCTACCGGACGGTCGGCGACGCGTCCTGCACGGGCGCGGTGAAGTCCGGCGCGGCGACGCTGGACGAGGTGATCGAGGAGATCGCGGCGACGCGGATCACCGAGCGCGGCCAGACCCGCGCCGACGACCGCACCAGCGAGGCCGCGATGGAGGACCGCAAGAAGGAGGGCTACTTCTGATGGCCGGCACGGACCAGGCCGCCGCGACCGGCGCCGCGAAGACCCCGCCCGCGAAGACCATGGACCTCCTGCGGTTCGCCACCGCCGGCAGCGTCGACGACGGCAAGTCGACGCTGATCGGCCGGCTGCTGTTCGACTCCAAATCGATCTTCGAGGATCAGCTGGAGTCGGTGGAGCGCACCAGCAGCGAGCGCGGCGAGGAGTACACGAACCTGGCGCTGCTGACCGACGGGCTCCGGGCCGAGCGGGAGCAGGGCATCACGATCGACGTGGCGTACCGGTACTTCGCGACGCCGCGCCGCAAGTTCATCATCGCCGACACGCCGGGGCACATCCAGTACACCCGCAACATGGTGACGGGCGCCTCGACCGCCGACCTGGCGATCATCCTCGTGGACGCCCGGAAGGGCATCCTGGAGCAGTCGCGGCGGCACGCGTTCCTCACCACGCTCCTCCAGGTCCCGCACCTGGTCGTGGCGATCAACAAGATGGACCTCGTCGGCTACGACCGGGCCGTGTACGAGCAGATCGTGGACGAGTTCACGTCGTTCGCCTCCAAGCTGGAGGTGACGGACCTGACGTTCATCCCGATCTCGGCGCTGCACGGCGACAACGTCGTCGAGCGCAGCGTGAACATGCCGTGGTACGAGGGGTCGTCGCTGCTGCACCACCTGGAGCACGTCCACATCGCCTCCGACCGCAACCTGATCGACGTGCGGTTCCCGGTGCAGTACGTGATCCGGCCGCACGCGTCCACCGACCCCGACCTGCACGACTACCGCGGCTACGCGGGCCAGGTCGCGGGCGGCGTGCTGAAGCCGGGCGACGAGGTCGTGCACCTCCCGTCCGGGCTGACCACGACGATCACCCACATCGACGGGCCGCGCGGGCCGGTCGCCGAGGCGTTCGCGCCGATGTCGGTGACGCTCCGGCTCGCCGACGACATCGACATCTCCCGCGGCGACATGATCGCCCGTCCGAACAACCGTCCCGAGGTCGCGCAGGACATCGACGCGATGGTCTGCTGGATGACCCCGGACCGGACCCTCACCCCGCGGTCGAAGCTGGTCATCAAGCACACCACCCGCACGGCGAAGGCGATGGTGAAGGACCTGCACTACCGCCTGGACGTCAACACCCTGCACCGCGACGAGCAGGCGGAGGGCCTCGGCCTGAACGAGATCGGCCGCATCTCCCTGCGGGTGACGCAGCCGCTGTTCGTGGACGACTACGGCCGCAACCGCCTCACCGGCGGCTTCATCCTGATCGACGAGGCCACCAACAACACCGTCGCCGCCGGCATGATCACCGGCGCGCGCTGACCGGACGCCCCCCACTCCACAACTACAAGGCAGGCCCTCGATGCCCCCATCCGTCGGAGTCGTGCTCCCCACGCACAACCGGCCGGAGCTGCTGCGCCGCGCGCTGGAGTCGGTGCTGGCGCAGGACTACGACGGCGAGCTGCGCGCCGTCGTCGTCTTCGACCGGGCCGAGCCGGACGCCTCGCTCGCGGGCGACCGCGTCGAGGTCATCGCCAACACCCGGGAGCCGGGCCTCGCCGGCGCCCGCAACTCCGGCGTCCTCCACCTGGACACCGACCTCGTGGCGTTCTGCGACGATGACGACCAGTGGCTGCCCGGCAAGCTCACCGCCCAGGTGAAGGCGCTGGAGGGCGAGCCGGACGCGGTGCTGTGCAGCTCCGGCATCCTGATCGACTTCGACGGGCGGCAGCTGCCGCGGCTGGCGGGGACCGGCCGCGTCACCTACGACGCCCTGATCCGCGACCGGATGATGAGCGTCCACTCGTCCACCTACGTGGCGCGCCGGGAGCCGCTCGTCGAGATCGGCATGGTGGACGAGACGATCCCCGGCAGCCAGGGCGAGGACTGGGACCTGGCGCTGCGCGCCGCCCGCCGCCATCCCGTCGTGAACGTGGACGAGCCGTACGTCCGGGTCCTGTGGGGGCTGACGTCGTACTACGCGCAGGCGTGGGAGACGAAGGTGGCCGCGCTGGAGTGGTTCCTGGAGCACTACCCGGAGATCGGCGCCGAGCCGGGGGCCGCCGGACGCGTCTACGGGCAGCTCGCGTTCGGGTGCGCGACGGTCGGCCGGCGCAGGGACGCGCTGCGCTGGTCGGCGCGCGCTCTCAAGGCGAATCCGACCGAGCGCCGCGTCCCGTTCGCCCTCGCGGTGGCGTCCGGCGTCGTCTCGGGAAAGCGCGTCCTGCTCGCCCTGCACACCCGCGGCCGCGGCATCTGACGCGAGGCCGTCCATTCCCGGGCTTTCGCCACCTCAGCGCACGTCTCGCCGGTAACGTCATGGCCATCCCAGCGCAAAAGGAGCCTACTTCCGTGAACATCTCTTCCCGCCGCATCGTCGCGTCCGGGACGCTGGCGCTGGCCCTGGTGCCGGCGCTCGGACTGACCGCCGCGCCCGCGCTCGCGGACGTCGACCTCGACGCGGTCGCCGAGGGCATCACCGAGAGCGGCTACTACGTCGACTCGCATGCCAAGTACTACCAGTCGGACGGCGCGCAGGAGCTGCTGCGCTCGGCGCAGGGCCGGTCCGTCCCGGTGTTCATCGCGATCCTGCCCGCGGGGAACGACCCCGCCACCGTCCTGAACCAGCTGCCGGGCCGGATGCAGCGCAAGGGCACCTACGCGGTGCTGGCCGGCGACCAGCTCCGGGTGAAGTCGACGGCGCTGCCCGCCGCCCGCGTGAAGGCCGTCTACGACAAGGCCGTCAAGGCCGGCCGGGGCAAGCCCGACCTGGCGCTGCTGAAGTTCGTCCAGACGCTGCCGGAGTCGAAGTACGCGCCGCCGAAGCCCGGCAAGCCCGGCAACAACGGCAAGCCCGCGCCGGAGGCCTCCGTCCAGCAGCAGGAGGAGAAGACGCTGGCGCAGGCGCAGCCGACCGGGCCCGCCGCCGGCGCCGAGGCCGCGCCGCCGCAGGACGAGGGCGGCTCCGTCCTGCCGTACGCGCTCGGTGGCGGCGGCCTGGTCGCCGTGGCGGCCGCCGGTGCCGGGTTCCTGCTGTGGCGCCGCCGCTCGGCGACCCCCGCGCCCGCCGGCGCCCCTGCCGCGCCCGGTGCCGCCGCGGCACCGCCGCCCGCACCCGCCCCGCAGCCGCCCGCCGCGCAGCCGTCCGCAGAGGCCGCCAAGCCCGCCGAGGCGGGCGAACCGGGCCGGGGCGAGCCCGAGCCGCCCAAGGACGCCTAGGAGCCCACCAGCAGGATCAGGTGCCGTTCCCCGGCCCCCGCCGACAGGACCCTGCCGGGGGCGGTGCCGTCCGACGTGACCAGCGTGCCGGGCCTGCCGCGGGCCGCGGCCCTGCCCGAGCCGAGCTGGCCGCTGCCGCCCGCGCCCCACGTCAGCGTGGTCCCGTCCGCCAGGATCGCCGCGCCGTACGCCTCGCCCGCGAACACCTGCGCGGCGCGCCGCATCCGCTCGGCCTTGCGGCCGGCCACGGCGACGGGTGCGGCGCGCAGCTCCAGCGTCCCGTCGCCGAGCTGCCCGGCCGTGTTGTTCCCCCACGCGACGACGGTGCCGTCCTCGCGCAGCGCGTAGTTGTGCTTCTCCGCCGCGGCGATGGACGTGACGCCGCGCAGGACGCCCTTGCCGCCCGTGCCCGCCACGAGAACGGGGGTGAGCCGGTCCTGGCGGGAGCCGTCGCCGAGCTGCCCGAGATCGTTGTGGCCCCACGCCGCCACCCGTCCGTCGCGCAGCAGCGCCAGGCCGTGCTGGCCGCCGACCGCGACGCGGACGGCGTTCCGGAGCCGCCCGGCGCCGTCCAGGCCGCGCACCGGCACCGGCAGCGGCCGGTTCTCCCGGGTGCCGTCGCCGATCATGCCGTAGGCGTTGGCGCCCCACGCGAGCACCTGCCCGTCGCGGCGCAGCGCCAGCTCGGTGCGCCCGTCGGCGGCGATCGCGACGATGTCGCGGAGCGGCCCGCGCCCGTCCGGCGACCGCACGGTCGTGGGGACGCGCGGGGCGGTGCGGTCGCCGGTGCCGCGCTGGCCGGACGAGCCCTCGCCCCACGTCACCACCGTCCCGTCGCTCCGCAGCGCCATGGAGAAGTCGGTGTTGGCGCTGACGGCGACCACGCCGTCCAGCCGTCCGGGACGCCCGTCGGCCGCGCGGACGGGCACCGGGACGGCGCTGTCGCGGGCGGTGCCGTCGCCGAGCTGGCCGTCCTCGTTGGCGCCCCAGGCGACCACCTCGCCGCTCGCGAGGACCGCCAGCGAGTGCCGCCCGCCGCCCGCGACGGCGCGCGCCCCGTCGAGCACGCCCCGGCCGCCGGGGCCGGTGACCGGGCCGAGCCGCGGGTCGACCGCCGGTCCGGGGCGGCCGAGCTGCCCGTTGGAGTTGAGGCCGCTCGTCCAGACGGCGCCGGTCCCGCCGGCCGCGGCCCCGATGGGCGGCGGCGGGGAGGGGCGCGGCCGCTCCGCGGGCGCGGCCGTGCCGCACGCGGCCGCCGCGAGGACCGCCGGGACGGCCAGCAGCGCGGCGAGCGAGCGGCGTGCGGCGGTCACGCCGCGCGGACGCAGGCGAACAGGTGCCTGCCGTAGTTGTCCTCGTAGGGCGGGCGGGCGTCGTCGTCGGGACCGAGGTCGACGATCTCGTCGAAGCCGGTGTGCTCGCGCAGGAACCGCTCGACGCGGGCCGGGTCCCAGCCGCGCAGCGACTCGGCGAACCACGCCTCGTTGTCCTGGCCGGTGTCGAAGAACAGGACCCGGCCGGTGGCCCGGTCGAGCAGCCGGATCAGCTCCTCGGCGCTGACGGAGCCGCGGCCGAGGACGAAGTGGTGCAGCAGGCTGAAGCAGGACACCACGTCCCAGCGGCCGGCGTCGTGGCCGCCGAGGAACTCGACGCAGTCACCGGTGGAGACGACGCCGTCCGGGAGCCCGTAGACGGCCTGCCCGAGCGGGACGGCGAGCGGGTCGCGCTCGATGCCCTCGGCGTCGAAGCCGCGCTCGGCCATCTCCGCGACGAACCAGCCGTAGCAGCTGGCGACGTCCAGGTAGCGGCCCCCGGCGATGCCGCGCTCGGCGAGGAAGGCGTCCATCTTGGCGAGCCGGTCGGTGCACTGCCGGACCGTCGTCCACCCCGACCGCAGCTCGGGCGCGTCGACCGGCTGGTACAGCTCGTGCGTGCCGTCGAGCCAGCTCATCTTGAGCAGCAGGTCCTGGAGGGGAGTGGTGACGGGCAGCCACTTGGCGACGACGTTGCCGCCGTCCGCGCCGCTCATCGCGGCGATCGCGAGCCGGTGGTGGCCGTCGAGGATCTGGTACTGGTCGGAGCCGCGGACGGGCGCGACGAGCACCGGGTCCTGCGGGCCGCTCTGCTGCGGGCGCGGCTGCGCGCCGGGCACCTCCTCGCCGCGGTACCGGGCGATGAACGCGCGGGCGGCGGCGAGCACGCCGGCCTCGTCGGTGCCGCCGAAGTAGTCGCCGCCCGCCTCGATGCAGCGCAGCCCCAGCCGGCCGTAGCCGCTGGCGAGGATCTCCTCGTCGGTCAGGTCCGGACGCTCGTCCGCGAGCCGCAGCAGGGCGACGTGGGGGCCGTCCAGGAACGGGGTGGACGGCCACAGCAGGTCGCCGGTGCGCTCGGCGAACTCGCGGGCCGTCCAGCCGCCCTGCGCGCCGACGAGCAGCTGGTCGAACCGGACCGGCACCTTCCACGGGCGGCGCAGCACCGCCGTGGACACCGCCACGCGCGCCGCCGCCGGGATCGGCAGCGACCGGCCCGCGTCCACCAGGCGCCCGTACACCGGGCCGCTCGGCGCGAGTCCGCTCTTGCGCAGCACCGCCCGGGACTTGCGGCGGACCCGCTGCATTCCCGGCATGTCAATTCCCGTGGGCATGGACGCTCCTGGCAGGTGTCGTGTCGGTGGCCGGCGGGGCGGGGGCGCCCGCGGGCGCGGACGCGGCGCGGCCGCGCCTCCCCGGCAGCAGGGAGGCGAAGGCGGTCAGGGCCAGCCGCTCGCGGCCGGCCCACAGTAGGGCAAAGTACAGGATCGCACCCGGGACCAGGGCACATGCGAGCGCGGCGGGGCTGGATCCGGCCACGAGCCGGACGGCCAGCGGCAGCGCCGCGAAGCTCACCAGCGCCGAGCCGCCCGCCCAGAACAGGCCCGCGCTCGCCGGGCTCATGCCGAGGATCCGGCGGACCTGGACGAGGGCCAGCAGCGTCCGGACGAGCAGCCCGCACGCCCGCGCCATCGCCGCCCCGGCGATCCCGAACGGCGGGATCAGCAGCACGTTCAGCACCAGGTTCACCCCGAGCGCGGTGCTCTGGTTGACCAGGCTCAGCCCGCTGCGGCCCGCCATCAGCAGCATCACGTCGCGGGCGCCGGTCGCGGTCGCCACCAGCATCGCCATCGCGAGGATCACCGTGACGACCTCGCCCGTCCCGCGGTACCCCTCGCCGAACGAGCCCACGTAGACCGGGGCGCCGACGGCGATCGACAGGTGCACGGGCCAGGCGAGCGCGAGGTTCCAGGACGCGCACACGGCGAAGATCCGCTGCGCTCCGGCATGGTCGGCGAGCGCCATCAGCCGGCTCACCGCGGGCTGCATCACGTTCTGCACGGCCTGCGTGACGAGCTGGCTGATCACGATGAACCGGGTCGCGGCCGTGTACACCGCCGCCTCGCGCGGCGAGCTGAGCGCCGCGACGAGCACGATGTCGGCGCGCTGGAACGCCGTCTGGCAGATCTGCGCGAAGGCGCGCGGCGCCGTGAAGCGCCAGAACCCGCCCGCGAGCGGCCGCCACCCGGCCGCGGCCGGCGGGGTGCCCGCGGTGGCGGTGGCGGTGGCGCGGCCGGCCCGGCTGATCTTCAGGTACCAGAGCGCGGCCACGACCAGGCAGGGCAGGTAGGGCGCCGCCCAGGCCAGCGCGAGCCACACCGCGTCGTCGGCCAGCAGCGCCGCCGCGACCACCCCGGCGACCTGGAGCGTCTGCCGCAGGATCTTGTCGACGAGGACGGTGGGCCGCATCGAGCCGTGGCCCCGGGTGGCCGCGAGGAGGGCGTCGTGCGCGCCGGCGAGCGGCAGGAACAGCGCCAGCACCCGCACCATGTCCACGGCCTGGCCGGGGTCGCCGGCGCCGATGTGCCCGGCCGTCCACGGCGCGGTGAGGGCCAGCGCGAGCCCGCCGGCCGCGGCCGTGGCCACGACCGGGACGAGCGCCACCGGCACCGTCCGCCGCGCCGCGTCCCGGTCGCCGAGCGCGAGATGGCGGGGTACCCAGCGCAGCAGGCCCGCGTCGGTGCCGAGGCCCGAGACCGCCTGCAGGATGATGAACAGCGACGTCGCCGCGAAGAACGTGCCCGCGATCCGCTGCGAGTACAGGTGCGCGACGATGAAGACCAGCGCGAGGCCCTGGACGCCCGCGACGCCGGCGCCCACCAGGTTCAGGGCGCCGCCCCTGGCCAGCCTGTTCAGGTTGGGGCCGGAGTCCGGCCCGCCCGGTTTCCGCTCGTCCGCCGCCGCCCCCGGGTCAGGACCCGGCATGGCGGCCGGCCTTGTGCGGCTTCTTGCCGTAGCGCGGCGCGACCTCCCCGGGCGCGGCGCCCGAGGGCTTCGCGGGGAGCGGCGCGTCGGTGCCGTCGTCGGGCAGGTCGGGCGGCATGTACTTGGAGATGTCCTCCTGCGTGCGCGACGACGCCGACTCCAGCGCCGCCTCGGTCTCCGGGTCGGCGGCTTCCACCGCCTCCGGGGCCTCCGCGCCGGACGGCGTGCGCGGACGCGCCGTCCCGGTGCCCTGGGTGACGTCGGTCGGGGAGACCGGCCGGGGGGCGACGGGCTTGCCCGGCCCGGACGGCGGGTCCAGCGAGGGCGGGAGGGCGCGGCGGCGCCCCTCCGGCCGCGGCGCGCCGCGGCGGCGGGACGGGGCCGGCCGCGCCTCGCCCGTGCGGGGCTGCTGGCCGACCTGCGGCAGCGCCTGCGTGGTCATCGTCGCGGATTCGGCGGCGTCCGCCTCGGCCTCGTCCTGCGGCATGCCCGGCCAGTAGCCCGGCTTCTCCTCGCCGCGCCCGGCGGGCCGGACGTCGTCGGCCGCGGGGTCGTCAGCCCAGGCGAGCGACGCCTCGGGGGCGGCGTGGCGCTCACCGCCGCGCGGCTCGCCCGCGGCGCCCCGCATCTCGCCGCCCTGGGGCGGCCGGGCCCGGCGGGGCTGCGCGGCGGGACGCTGCGAGCGCCCGCGCTGCTCCGGCGGCTCCAGCAGGGCGCCCAGCACGGTGACGCCGGCGCGCTCGGCCTCCACGTACGCCTGGCGTAGCTCCTCCCGCGTCGTCACGCCCTGGTTGACCACCAGGACGACCGCGTCCACGAAGGTGCACAGCGCCTGCGCGTCCGCGTCGTGCAGGCTCGCCGCGTTCACGATGAGGTACTCGCTGCGGCGGCGCAGCACCTTCACGGTCTCGCGCATCCGCGGGCCGCTGAACCGGTGCGCGGCCTCGCGGGCGCGCGGCCCGCGCGGCAGCAGCCGCAGCTGGGAGTCGGTGTGGATCAGCAGGGTCGCCGGGTCGGTGCCGCTGAGCAGCGTGTCCGACAGGCCCTTGCCGGCCCGCGCGCCGAACAGGCCGCTCACGTCGACGTCCTCGGTGGTGGCGTCGATCATGATCGTCTTGGCGCCGGCGAACGCCAGCGAGACCGCGAGGTTGGCGCTGGCCAGCCGGGCGCTGCCGCCCGGGGTGGCGTTGCTGACCAGCAGCGCCACCGGGGTCTGCGGCGCGGTCGCCACGACCGCGGCGCGCAGCCGCCGGTAGGCCTCGCCGGCCGGGCTCTTGGGCGCGCTGACCAGGGCGAGGGTGTCGCCGGGCGGGCCGCCCGCCGGGATCGCCGACAGCGTCCGGACGCCGAGGCCCTCGATCGCCTCGGTGTTGCGCAGCCGCTGGTTCAGCCGCTCCCGCAGCAGCATGATCACGAACCCGGCGACCAGCCCGAGGACCAGGCCGCCGGCGCCGTACATCGCGGGCCGGATGATGCCGGGGCCGCTCGGCGCGTCCGCCGGGGTGATGACCTGGCCGGGGTCGAGCGGGGTGCTCGCGATGTCGTTGGACTGCTCGTCGATCACGCCGAGCTGGTTGGTGTAGGCGGTGACGCGCTGCTGGAGGGTGGAGCGGCGGGAGCCGGAGGACGCGGCCAGCTCGTTGTTGGCCCGCTGCAGCAGCCGCTCGACCCGGGCGGCCTGCGTCTTGAGCTTGGCGAGCTGGTTGTTCACCACGCTCTGCGCCCGCTGCGTCCGGTACTCCAGGTAGGCGTCGGCGAACGCCTGCGCGCCCGAGCGGGCCTGCCCGGAGCTGCCCGCCGTGTAGGTGAGGTTGAGCACCTGCGTGTTGGGCGGGACGGAGACGGCGATGTCGCCCTCCGCCTCCTGCCCGAGCTTCTTCTCGACGATCTTGGCGACGCTGTCGGTGGAGACGAGCTGCGCCTCCGTCTGCAGGTTCACCAGGTCGTCGCCGCGGCCCTCCGGCGAGTACGGGTTGCCCTCCAGCGGGCTCACCAGCACCGTCGCGGTCGCCTTGAACGGCGGCGGCACGGCGATCTCCAGGGCGACGCCGGCGCCGGTGCCGAGCACGGCGAGCACGATCAGCGCGGCCGTGTACCGCCGGACCAGGGACAGCAGGTGCCCTCCCTGTGGGTCGGCCGTCTGGTCAGCTCCCACGACGATCCCCCTCATCGATCCGAATCGTGCTCGACGGAATGTTCTCCACGACTTTAACCGCGCGTTGCACGGGGACGGTTCCGTTCATCTCAACCTCGTCCGGGAGCGGTGGCCCGCGCCGGGGTGCGGCCGGGTGCGCGCCGCGGCTCCCGGGGTGCGGGGCCGCGGAGCGCGGGGGCGGTGAGCACGATGACGCGGGCGGGGTTGGCGGCCTGGTCGAGGGCCAGCACCCCGCTCGCGACCTCGCGGTCGAGGGCGCGTCCCCGCTCGGCCACGACCAGGGCCAGGTCGCTGGCCCCGGCCGCGGCGATGGTGTCGGCGCCGTTGATGTCGGGGGTGGTGATGACGACGATGCGCGACACCCGGCCCGCCTTGTCGACGGCGCGGGTGAGCTGCCGGTCGTCGTCGCTGCGCACCAGCCGGACGTTGAACGAGCGGGGCGCCCGCCCGGGGCGCTCCGGCTCGGCGCCCTCGCCCTGCGCGGCGATCCGCAGCACGGTCGTCGGCGAGCCGCCCTCGGTGCACAGCTCGGCCAGCTCGTAGGCGATCTCGGTGCCCGCGGTCCCGGGAACGCCGGCGACGAGCACCGTGGTGGCCTCGGCGTCGAAGACCAGGTTGCGCAGCCGCCGCGCGACCTCGCGGTGGCCGCCGCCGAGCGTCGCCGCCTCCACCATGATCGGGTGGCGGCTGTGCAGCCGGAGGTCGGCGGGCCGCCGGATCCGGCGCGGCCGCGTCTCGCGGACCAGCACGTAGCCGATCCAGCCGAGCAGGCCGAGCCCGAGGCCGGTGGCGCCGGAGATGTCGCGCTCGGGGTCGTCGCGCCGCTCGGGCAGCGGCGCGGTGCGCAGCACCTCGCCGGGCTGCTCCGCCTTGGCCTTGGTGGCGGCGACCTGCTTCTCCACGTCGCGGATCTGCTTCACGAGCGCCTGCCGGCGGGTGCGCGTGGTGAGCCGGCGCAGCTCGTCCTCGTCGCCGGGCAGCGCGGCGAGCTGCCTCTTCAGCAGCTCGACGTTCTGTTCCAGCGCCAGCCGGTTGCTCTCCTGCACCTGGCCCATGATCTTCGTGCGCAGCCCCAGGTAGGCGTCGGCGACGACCTGGGCGCCGTCCTTGGCGGTCCGGGGCGTGCCGGCCCGCACGCCGATCGTCAGCACGTGCGTGTTGGACGGCACGGTCAGGTCGATGCGCTCGCGCAGCTCCTCGTCGGACGCGTCGAAGCCGGGCCGCTCCCGCAGCCGCGACAGCACCGCGTCCGACCACACGAGCTGGGCCTCGGTGTCCATCGTGGTCTCGCGGGGCGCGCGGGTGTTGGTGTCGATCGCCGACCCGCGCTCGATGCCGGGATGCAGCGTGACCGGCGGCGCCAGCACGTAGATCCGCGCGGTGTAGGTGGCCGGCGTCAGCATGATCTTCGCGACGCCGACCCCGCACCCGGCCACGACCGCGATCAGGAGGGCCGCCAGGTGCCGGCGGACCGCGCCCGCGTACCGGGTGACCGGGATGGAGTCCGGCGCGAGCGGAGGCTCCGCCTGCACGCTGGACGGCCCGAGGATGCGTTTGCTCATCGCGGCCTCATCGCCGCCAGGCGGGTTCGGCGCCGAGCAGGGCGGCGAGCTTGTCGTCCCAGGGGGCGTAGTGGTCGGCCAGGCGGCGCTGCAGACGGTCCGGCAGCGGCGATCCGGGCCGGGCGTTGTGCCGCTCGAACGACGCGGGCCGCCACCGCGGCAGCCCGAGGAAGTCCAGGGCGGAGTCGTAGCAGGGCTCGGGCTCGGAGAAGAAGTCCTCCGCGTACAGCACCAGCACCCGCTCGCGCCCGAACAGCTCGAAGAGCCGCTCGATCTGGTCGGCGTACTGGCCGCGGTCCAGGTAGGAGTGGTGCCGGTGGCCGTGGCTCACGTACCCGGGATCGGCCTTGATCTTCTCGACCTCGCCGGCGAGCCGCTCGGGCTCCAGGTCCAGGGCCCGCTCGAACGGCTCGGTCTCGAACCCGCGGGCGAGCTCGTGCTTGTGCGCGGAGTAGGCGCGCACGACCGGGTCGCGCAGCAGCGCGATGAGCTTCACGCCGGGCAGGTCCCGCGCGATCCGCTCCGGCGCGAGCGGGTGGTGCATGTAGTAGCCGGCGGACTCGAACGCCTGCGGAGCGGCCCCGTCCGCGCGCCTCTCGGCGAGCGTCCGGACGGGGAAGTGCCCCCGGTACCAGCCGAGCCCGCGCGGGTAGTTGACGTCGAAGTAGTGCACGCCCTTGTGGAAGTTCGGCTGGACGACCGCCGGGTGCGCGGCCAGCGCCCGGAACAGTGAGGTGGTGCCGCCGCGCTGGGTGCCGACCATGAGGAAGTCCGGGAGCATGCGGGCGCCGGAGGTCAGCCGGCCGCCGGCGCGCGTCGCGGCCCGGCCCGCCTCCTTGACCCACTGGGGGGCGTCGCGGCGTGAGATCACGGATTCCTCCCAAGGTCGGTGCGCAGGAGGCCGAGCAGGCGCTCGGTGTCGGCGCGCAGCGGCCCGCCGATCGGCTCCTGGGCGGCCAGCAGGTAGCGGCGGCACAGCTCCAGCAGGTAGAGCCGGACGGTCGCCTCCGCGGCGGCGCCCGCCAGCCCGAGCGGCCGCAGCACGGCGGCGGCCCCGTCCGGCCACGCGGCGTACGGCGGGCCCGGTGCGGTCCGCATCGCCTCCTGGAGCCGGTAGTGCAGCAGGTCGAACCCGTTCGGGACGCCCCGCGCGAAGCGCTCCCAGTCCCACAGGCGCAGGACGCCGCGGTACCAGGCCATGTTCCACGGCGTCCAGTCGCCGTGCCAGGCCCCGAAGTCCAGGGCCAGGTCGCCGTGCGCCTTGCCGACGCCCTCGACGACGTCGCCGAAGGCGGTGCGCTGCCGCTCGTCAAGGATCCCGGCCGGGCTCGCGGTCATCCCGTCCCAGAAGCCGCTGTCGCGCAGCGGTGCCCGCTCGACGCCGCCGACCTCGAACAGCGTCCGCATCTCGGCGACCGGGGCCCGCCCGCGCGGGCGCCAGCCGAGCGCGCTGGTCGGGAGCGGCTCCAGGACGAGCAGGTCCAGGCCGTTCCAGGTGCCGTGGTGGAGCAGTCCGGGGACGTGCAGCCGCCCGCGGGACCCGGGCCGGGGCAGGTGCTCGTTCAGGTAGGCCAGCGCGGCGGCCTCCCCGGCGAGCAGGCCACGGGCCGTGCCGGTGTCGCCGACCTTGACGAACGCGACCGGCTCCCCGCGCGGCGACAGCACGTGCAGGATCGGCTTGCGGTTCGCGCGCGCACTGCCGAGGCCGACGCTGACGACGACCTGCCGGCCGAGCAGCTCGGCCAGCCGGTCCTCGATGGACGCGCCGCCGCCGGTGACGCGGAGCCGGTCGTGCAGCGTCCGCTCGGGCAGCCCGGTGCGCACGGCCGCCGCCGTCAGCCCGCGGGTGGCGCGCTGCTTGAGACCGAGGTCGTGGCTGTAGCGGCGCAGCGCCGCCGCGGTGGCGCGCGGCAGGCCCGCCGGGACGAGCAGCCGCGGATGCTCGGCGTCCGGCAGGAACGCCAGCTCGCGGCGCGCGTCCCCGGACCGTCCGGGCCCGACCGCCTCGACCCGCGCGTCCGGCCACAGCTCCCGGACCGCCGCGATCCAGGCGGCCCGCGTCTCCGTCTCGCCGCCGCTCATCGGGCGGCCTCCACGGCCTCCGCGGCCGGCTCGCCGGCCGGGTCCTCGGCCTGCTCCCCGCCGAGCGCGCGGGGGCGGGGACGCGGCCGCGCCGCGGAGCGGGCGTCCCTGCTCGCCCGCCACATCAGCGCCACCGCGATCATCACCGTGTACAGCGGTACCTCCACCATGTCGTAAGTGATCATGAAAAGCCCGCAGGCGATCAGGACGGCGCAGCCCGCCAGCGAGTACGCGCCGCGTTCCCGCCAGTGCCGCAGGAACCGGATCGCGAAGAACGCGCAGAAGACGATCGTCCCGACCACGCCGTTGGCGAACAGCAGCAGCCACAGGTGGCCCTGGGTGCCGAGCGGCGGCGACCCGCACGCCTTGCAGCCGATCTTGTCGCCGCCGGAGACCTGGCCGAGGTCGCCCTGCACGTTGCGGGTGGACCCGAACCCGACCAGCGGGGACCCGGTCAGGGCGCTGCGGGTGGTCTCCTCCGCGAGCAGCGTCCGGCGGTTGTTGCTGTGCGGGTTGTCCAGCCGGTCCTGGACGAGCCCCGGCAGCGGCGACAGCGCCACCACGATCGCGCCGGCCGCCGCCAGGCCCGCCGTCCAGGCGATGACCCGGGGCCCGCCGACCTGGAGGAGCTTGACGACGCCGAACAGCCCGATCGCGCCGAGCGCCAGCCACAGGCCCCGGTTCAGCGAGTACACGACCGGCCACAGCGACGCGACGAGGACGGCCAGCGCGAACACCCGGCGCCGCGTCGAGGCGCGCACGATCCAGGTGAGCAGGAAGTACGGGAGGAAGAACGCGTAGGCGGCGCCCCAGGTGTTCGCGTACGCGAACGGGGCCATCGGCCGGGACTGCTCGAACCCGAGGATCGACTCGATGTCGGCGACCTTCGGGTGGACGATGTCGCGGACGAAGGAGTTGCTCGTCAACCCCTGCGGCAGCAGCATCTCCACCGGCGAGGTGAGCTGGATCGACGGGAAGAACGATCCGATCAGGCCGCCGATCGTCGTCACGACGAACATGAACCCGAGCAGCCTGCCGACCCGTCCGGAGGGCAGCTCCCGCTCGCTCATGTTGCCGACGTAGAGCAGCACGATCGTGAACGACAGGTACCAGGCGAGCCGGTAGCCGTAGACGAGGACCCGGCTGAACCCGCCGCCGGGCTCGGCGAGGGGCGCGTCCGCCCACAGCACGAGCACGCCCAGCATGACCCACACCAGGAAGAACAGCCACGCCGCGAACCCGCTCGGCGCGACGAGCGTGCCGCGCCGCCGCCACAGCGTCATCGCCATCGGCACGCTGGCGACCAGCAGCACGACGTTGGCCAGGCCGAGCACCCACCACAGCGGGAAGCCGAGCAGCGCGAGGCCGAGCGGCCACCCCGGCCGCAACCGCCACGGCAGGAGCCGCGGCGGCGCGAGGGGTGTGCTCCCCGCGATCCCTCGCATCCCGGCCAATCACCACTCCGTTCCCCTGGACGCACCGTCGGGTGCGCGGACCGCGCCGTCCGGGCCCCGGACGCACGCCGCATGGTGGAGGACGTCCTGCCGTCTGCCAGGGGCGACAACGGCCCGTGGCCGGATCCGGCCACCGGATCCGGTCGTCCGCCGGGGCCGGGGAGGCGTCCTTCCGAGGTGCGCAGCGTACCCCGCGGGGCGCGATGGACGTGCCCGCGCATGCGCGTGAACGCCCGACGCCGGCCCGATCGCGACGCCGTCCGGTGACCGGAACCGGAAAGTTGCTGATCGCAACGGCTGGCCGCACGGCCCGCTGGCTACGATTGCGCGGCGCCGTCTGCCTTCGCAGGCAAGACACGGCGCTTCTACTTCTACGTGCACGGAGGGGTCGATGGGCAGACGCAGGTGGGGGGCTCTGGCCGCGGGGGCCGCGCTCGCACTGGGAACGCTGACGGGGAGCCTTGCCGTCACCGGTCCCGCCAGCGCGGACCAGAGGGGGTCCGAGCCCGACCACGGCCGGATCGTCAGCGCCGATCCGGCGAACAGCACGCCGAACGTCCTGGACGGCGAGGTCAAGTCGATCATCAAGATCGGCGCGAAGATCTACGTCGGCGGCTCCTTCACCCAGGTCAGGGAGGCGGGATCGGGCAAGCCCACCCTCACCCGCAACCGGCTGTTCGCCTTCGACGCCGCCACCGGCGCGATCGACCCGTCCTTCACGCCCAGCCTCAACAAGGGCGAGGCGAGCGCGCTGCTGCCCGCCCCCGACGGCCAGTCCATCTACGTCGGCGGCAACTTCAGCGAGATCAACGGCGTCCGGCACTTCGTCCTCGCCCGGATCAACGCCCAGACCGGCGCCCCCATCACCTCGTTCAACCCGCAGCTCGACGCCCGCGTCCGCGACCTGCGGCTGGCCGGCGGCCGGCTGTACGTCGGCGGCACCTTCGCCACCGCCGGCGGCGCCGCGCGCCCCGCCCTCGCCACCCTCGACCCGCAGACCGGCGCCCGCGACGACTTCGCGAACCTGAACATCGCCGGCACCCAGACCGGCGACGGCGTCACCCAGATCTACAAGATGGACATCAGCCCCGACGGCTCCAAGCTCGTCGGCATCGGCAACTTCAGCTCGGTCGCGGGCAGCACCCGCCGCCAGATCGTCATGGTGGACCTGACCGGCACCGCCGCGAGCCTCGCGAACTGGGACACCACCCGCTACGGCGACCAGTGCTCGCAGTCCTTCGACACCTACATGCGCGACGTCGAGTTCTCTCCGGACGGGCGGTACTTCGTCGTCACGACCACCGGCGCCTACGGCGGCTCGTCCAAGCTGTGCGACACCCAGGCCCGCTGGGAGAGCGCCGCGGCCGGCGGCGGCCAGCAGCCGACCTGGGTGAACTACACCGGCGGCGACACCAGCTACGCCGTCGAGATCACCGACACCGCCGTCTACGTCGGCGGGCACTTCCGCTGGGCCAACAACCCGTTCGCCGGCGACCGCCCCGGCCAGGGCGCCGTCGGCCGCGAGGGCATCGCCGCGCTCGACCCCGAGAGCGGCCTGCCGTTCCGCTGGAACCCCGGACGGGACAAGGGCGTCGGCGTCTTCGACATGCTCGCCACCGACGAGGGCCTGTGGGTCGGCAGCGACACCGACAACATCGGCGGCGAGTTCCACCAGAAGCTCGCGCTGTTCCCCCTCGGCGGCGGCACGACCGTCCCCGCGTACAACACCGGCGAGTTGCCGGGCAACGTCTACTCGGGCGGCGGCATCGGCGTCGGCGCCGCCAACTACCTCAAGCACCGCTCGTTCGACGGCACCACCACCGGCGCCGAGGTCGCCGACGGCACCGCCGGGGTCGACTGGCGGACCGCCCGCGGCGCCTTCATGGTGAACGGCGAGCTGTTCTACGGCGCCTCGGACGGCTCGTTCAACCGGCGCTCCTTCGACGGCACCGCCCTCGGCACCCCCACCGCCATCGACACCGGCGACCAGCTCGTCAACATGAGCACCTGGCACTCGCAGGTGCAGAACATCGCCGGCATGTTCTTCTCCAACGGCCGGATCTACTACACGCGCGGCCAGTCCGCGCTGTACTTCCGGACCTTCAACCCGGAGAGCAACGTCGTCGGCGCGCAGGAGTCCACCGCCGTCGGCAACCTGCCCGGCATGAGCTGGAGCTCCGTCGGCGGCATGTTCGTCGACGACGGCAAGCTCTACTACGTCAACAACTCCAACGGCCGGCTGTACCGGGTCGCGTTCTCCGCGGCCGGCGTGCCCTCGGGATCCCCGACCGAGGTCAGCACCGCCGACTGGCGGGGCCGGACGGTCTTCCTCTACGCCGGGACCCCGAACCAGACCCCGAACGCCGCGTTCACCAGCAACTGCGACGCGCTCGACTGCGCCTTCAACGCCTCCGGCTCGTCCGACCCCGACGGCACGATCGCCTCGTACGAGTGGGACTTCGGCGACGGCGAGACCGGCACCGGCGCCACCCCGGAACACGCCTACGACGAGGCAGGCACCTACACGGTCAAGCTGACGGTCACCGACAACCGCGGCGGCAAGGGCACCAAGTCCCAGACGGTCACGGTCGCGCCGAACCAGGTGAACATCGCCTACCGCGGCGGCGCGGGCGGCAACGCCAACGTCACGACCGCCTACGCCGACGTCCCCCCGGCCGTCCAGCCCGGCGACGGCATGATCATGGTGCTCACCTACAACAGCGGCAGCGCGTCGATGACGACACCGCCGGCCGGCTGGACCCAGGTCGACACCCAGACCGCGGGCAGCGCCACCTCGATCCTCTGGAAGCGCGTGGCCCAGGCCGGCGACGCCGGCAGCCGCGTCAACATCCAGCTGAGCGACTACACCAAGGCCGACATCAGGCTCCTCGCCTACTCGGGCACCGACCCCACCGACCCGGTCGCCGCGGTGGCCAAGGGCGCCGACCCGGGCTCGGTGACCGAGCACACCAGCCCCAACGCGCCCGTCGCCGCCGCCGGTATGTGGGCCATCACCTACTGGGGCGACAAGTCGTCCAGCACCACCTCCTGGACGGCACCGTCCGGCGTCGAGACCCGAGGCACGGGCATCGGCTCCGGCAGCGGCCGCATCACCAGCCTGATCGTCGACAGCAACGGCACCGTCCCCACCGGCACCTACGGCAACAAGACGGCGACCACAGACGCAGCAAGCAGAGCCGCCATGTGGACGGTATTGCTCCAGGGGTAGCGGTGCTAGCCCAGGGGGGCGACCCCCTGGAACCCCCGTTGCGGGCGGGCAACCACTTTCCGATCCGCTGGCGCGTCTCGGAAAGCGGCTCCCCGCCCGTCGGGTCGGGCGACCTCCGGGCGCCAGAGCGCCCTCCGGCCGCCCGACCCGCAAGTCACGGGCTGAGCCCCGCGCCAACGCTCAGCACCACTCCAAGAGCCCAACAAAAGTGCACCACCCAAGAGCGCTCTTGGACGAGCACGATCCACCAACCTGGTGGGCGTGCCACGTCCAAGAGCGCTCTTTGCTGTGAACGATTCGAACGCTCTTGGGTTAAAGCTCAGCCGGGGTCACGGGCAGGCGCGTGGAGCGAGTGCAGCGAGCGCAGCGCGCATGCCCGTCGAGCCGGGCGACCGCAGCGACACGTCGCAAACCCGCACGGTCACGACAAGCCGCACCGTGGCGTGAGGATCGACCGGCTCGTGACGGGGGTTCCAGGGGGTCGTCCCCCTGGGTGAGCACGGTCACGGGCAGGCGCGTGGAGCGAGTGCAGCGAGCGCAGCGCGCATGCCCGTCGAGCCGGGCGACCGCAGCGACACGTCGCAAACCCGCACGGTCACGACAAGCCGCACCGTGGCGTGAGGATCGACCGGCTCGTGACGGGGGTTCCAGGGGGTCGTCCCCCTGGGTGAGCACGGTCACGGGCAGGCGCGTGGAGTGAGTGCAGCGAGCGGAGCGCGCATGCCCGTCGAGCCGGGCGACCGCAGCGACACGTCGCAAACCCGCACGGTCACGACAAGCCGCACCGTGGCGTGAGGATCGACCGGCTCGTAACGGGGGTTCCAGGGGGTCGCCCCCCTGGGTTAACAGAGCTCTTGCCAGGCCTTGCGGCTTTGGGTGTCGTTGAGGCGGTAGTCGCCGGTTTCCCAGTTGAGGTCGAAGTAGGCGACCCAGAGGGCGCGGCGTTTGGCGAGGTAGGCGTTGGTGGCGCGGAGCCAGGAGGCGCGCTGGTCGCCGTTGTCGCCCTTGACCAGGAAGCTGCCGGTCTCGGCTATGCCGAAGGGGAGGTTCTCGGCCTTGCTGACGGCGACGACCCGGTCGTACATGGTGGCGGGGGAGTCGTAGCGCCCCTTCTTCCAGCCGAGGTTGTACACGTCCCAGCCGAGGACCTGGATGACGTCGCGGCCGGGGTAGTAGTCGCGCCAGTCGCGCTTGGAGAGCGGGTCGAGGCTCCAGCCCATCAGGACGAGGGTGGCGTGCAGGCGGGGGTTGCCGGCCTTGTCGGCGAGGGAGCGGAGGCGGCGCCAGGCGGCGCGGTAGTCGGCGGCCGTGAACTCGCCGGAGGCGATGTTGTCCTCGGGCTCGTGGTAGTAGACCCAGTAGACGTCGCGGTCGCGGGGGGCGGTCGCGAACCATTGGGTCATCGCCTTGTCGTACTTGCCGGCGAGGATGTCCTTGGGCGGGAGCTTGAAGGAGATGATGGGCGGCCGGTTCCCGGTGTCGGGGTTGCCCGGCCACGCCGGCGGGACGCCGCGGTAGAAGAGCCGGACGGTCTCCAGGCCGCCGTACGTGCCGTCGAGGCGCGTGAGGGCCTTCTGGAACGTCTCACCCGGCTGGAGTTCGAGGGAGAGGCCGCAGAGCGTCCTGCCGCCGCCCAGGGACGTCTTCGGGGTCTTCGCGGGCCCCGGAGCGTCCCAGGTGGGTTCCGGCGCGGGCTCGGGGAGGCTCGTGGAGGAGGCGGACGGTGCCGTGGTCGGGGACGGGGCCGCCTCGCCGGGCCGGGTGCGCAGGACGAGGCGGGGGCCGTTGCCGCTTTCCCGGGAGTGCACCGAGGCCGCCGAGCGGGTGCCCTGGTTGGTGATGGCGAACGCGTAGCGGCCGGGGCCGCGCACCAGGGAGCCGACGTCGAAGGAGACCGTGTCGCCGCCGGTTGCCGCGGTGGCGACCACGGCGCCGGCGACCGGGCGGTTGCGCCAGGAGGTGCCGTCCTCGGTCCAGGCGCCGGGGAGCGTGCGCAGCTCGACCCGCCGCGGGCGGTTCTCCGCGCGGTCGAAGGTCAGCTCGACGCGGGCCCGGGTGACCCGGGGCGTGCCGCGGGGGACGTCGAACGCGACGTAGGCCTCGGTGTGCCAGGCGGGCCACACGGACGCGGTGATCTTGCGTGCGCCGCCGAACCCCTTGCCGGGCATCTCGCGTACCACGTAGGTGTCGGCGGAGGCCGGCACGACGGTGCTCGCGCCCGCGGCGGCCGTCCGGGCGTCGCGGCTCACGGCGGCGCCGGACAGCGCGACCGCCGCGGCGGAGCCGCCCACGACGAGGAGGGTGCCCGCGGCGGTGAAGTAGAAGGACGGGCGCGGGCCGCGCCGCCTCGCCCGGCGGGGCGGAACGGGCGAGGAGCGGCGCGCGTCGGGGCGGTGGTGCCGTTCGTGATGCCGCACGGACCGGCCCCCCTCCACGTGATGCTCCCCGCCCTTTTATCTCACACCGGGCTCAGCCGGCCGGGAACATTCCCAGCCGGCCGTGGAACTCCTTGCCGAGCTGGTCGGTGTCGCTGCCGACCAGCAGGCCCTTGGGGTGGGCGACGAGGGCCTCGACGCCGTGTCCGAGGGTCCGGGTGGGGTTCCACGCGAGCGCCTTGCCGGTGGACGGGTTGAGCGCGCCGATGCCGGGACGCGACACCGCGCCGGGGCCGGCGCTGTCGCGACCACGGGGGTTGTCCAGCCAGCGCTGGTGCCCGCCGACGTAGACGGCGGAGCCGGTCGCCGACGTGGACAGCAGCGTGTCGCCGCCCGTCCAGTTGACCCAGGTCGGCTTCTGTCCGGTTCCGGTCTTCGACGCCTCCCAGCGGGCCGCCGAGTCGCACAGCGCGGTGCGGCCGTAGCCGCCGCCCGTGGTGACGACGACGAAGTACTTGCCGTCGGGGGAGAAGTCCATGCCGCGCATGTAGGTGTCGAACGCGGCGAGGTTGCAGGCGTCGGCGTACTCCTCGGTGGCCCAGGTCGACAGCTTCGCGGTGCCCGAGCCCAGGTTGATCATCGCGATCTGGGGCCGCCGCTTGCCGTCCACCTGCGTGAATGTCCCGTTGATCACCATGCGCTTGTCGGTGGGGTCGACGGCCAGCCGGTACACCTTGAGGTCGCCGGAGCGCGGCGTGCTCACCTTGAAGTCGAACCCGGCGTCGGCCGCGCCGGTGAGCGCGTTGAGCCGGGCGAGGGCGGTGCGCGCCTTGCCGCCGGCCTTGGTGAAGGTGCCGCCTATGTAGAGCCGGGTGCCGCGCCGCACCATCGTGGTGACGCGGTAGTTCACGGCGGGCTTGAAGCCGGTGTGCACCTTGTTGGTGGTGGTCTTGAGCGAGGCGACCGTGCCGGTCTTGGTGCCGTTGACGGTCTTGAACGTCCCGGCGAGGTAGACCCAGCCGCTCGTGCCGGCCTGCAGCGCGTGGACGGTGCCGTCCACCTTCGGCGTGAAGACCGTGCTGATCTTGCCGTTGCGCATGTCGTAGGCGAAGAGGTTGTGCCGCTTCAGCGTCTTCTTGCCGCTGCCGGCCTCGCGCACCTCCTCGAAGTTGCCGCCGACGACGACCAGGTTCCCCACGACGGCGATGGCGCGGACGGTGCCGTCCAGGACGTGCGGGGTGTTGTTCACCGGGTTGGCCGAGACGACCGACGGCTGGGCGGTGTCGGCCGTGGCGGTGCCCGTCGCGGCTGACACGGCGAGCGCCGCGAGAGAGGTGGCCGTGAGGCAGGCGGTGAAGGGGCGCATGAAGGTGCTCCGGAAAGCGGCCGGGGATGGTGATGGCATTGTCCTACCACATGGCCAGAAGCCGGGCGGGAGTTCCGGGGAAGCGCAATCCGAATGAGACGGCGGTCACCCGGCGGACGCCTTCCCGTGCCGGATCCGGTGGAGGATGACCCGCCCCAGGTAGGCGCCCAGTTCGATGGTGTAGCGGCGCCAGAGGCGGCGCGGTTCGCGGGCCAGCCGGTAGAGGAAGCCGACGCGCAGTTTCAGGACCCATCGCGGGTAGTACTCGCGGCGTTCGGCGAGGTGCTCGAAGTAGGCGCCGCACGTGATGATGACGGGCGCGGTGAGCCGGTCGCGGTACTCGGTGACGAACCGCTGCTGCAGCGGGGTGCCGAGGCCGACGTGCAGGATGTCCGGCGCGGCGTCGTTGATCTCGGCGACGAGGCGCTCGGCGGTCTGCTCGGGCAGCCGGCCGTGCTCGTCCGCCCAGTGGCCGTGCTGGGTGCCGGCGATGCTCAGGCCCGGGTACCAGGCGCGGACGTTCTCGGCGGCGGCCTCGGCGACGCCCGGCGCGTTGCCGAACAGGAAGACGCGCCAGCCCTGCTCGGCGGGCTGCCCGAACAGGTCGTCGGTGAGGTCGTCGTTCGCCATCCGGCCGGGGACGGGACGGCCGAAGATCTTCGCGGCCAGCACGACGCCCCAGCCGTCCGGGAGGTTGAGGTCGAAACCGTTCATCAGGTCGCGCAGCCCGGGGTCCTTCTGCGCTTTGAGCACGTAGTCCGGGTTGGCGAACGTGACGGTCAGCTTCGTCCGCTCCTTGACGGCCGCGGCGACGAAGGACCGGAACTGCGCGACGTCGGCGCGGCTGACGCGCACGCCGAGGACGTCGACGGTGTCATGCGGCCATCGTTGGTCCACGTTCGCTCTGTCCTCCTGGAGCACCGGCGGCGCCGGGGGATACGGCCGGAGAGGGCAGCGTATCCCGCTTGCGGGCGGTTCGGCGGAGGTAGAGCGAGGCGGCCGCGGTGGCGGCGGTGAGGACGACCAGGGTCCAGGCGAGCGGGACGGCGCCGAGGCCGAACATCTTCAGCGAGGACGCGAGCAGGACCAGGACGAGGACGCGGCGGATGAGGCCGCTCGGCGCGCGGGAGGAGATCCGGGAGCCGAGGTAGACGCCGGGGACGGAGCCGGCGAGCAGGGCGGTGGTGACCTCCATCCGGAAGTCGCCGAACAGCAGGTGGCCGAGGGCGGCGGCGAACACCAGGGGGACGGCCTGGAGCAGGTCGGTGCCGACGAGCTCGTTGGCCTTGAGCGTCGGGTAGAGGGCGAGCAGCGCGACGATGATGAGGGAGCCGGAGCCGACCGAGGTGATGCCGACGACGAGGCCGCCGACGGCGCCGACCAGCACGGTGGGGACGGGGCGGACGCCGACCCGCGGCGCCGCGTCCCCGTCGGGCTCGCCCGCGCGGTTCCGGTGGGCAGGGCGGTTCCGGTGGGAGAGGTAGCCGCGCAGGACGAGGCCTCCCGCGGCGATCATCAGGGCCGCGCCCATCGCGGTGCTGATGACGGTCTCGATGGAGTCGCCGTGGCCGAGGGCCCGCGCGACCAGCACGCCGGAGAACGCGGCGGGCACCGAGCCCGCGCACAGCCAGGCGACCAGCCGCATGTCGATGGTGCCCTGCCGGTAGTGGACGGCGCTGCCGACGGGTTTCATCACGGCGGCGGCGACCAGGTCGCTGGACACGGCGGCGAGCGGGCTGACCCCGAAGAACGTCACGAGCATCGGCGTCATCAGGGCGCCGCCGCCCATGCCGGTCAGCCCGACGATGATGGCGACGAGGAAGGACCCCAGCGCCATCGTCCAATCGAAGTCCATTGGCATGACCTACCTGACATATAGGAAAACTCCCGTACCACGGTAAGGGACGCGCCCCCCGGGCTGATAACCCGGGTAGGGAGGGGCAAACGAGGCGGAAGGGTTATTCGGGACGCACCCAGCCGCCGTCCACCAGCAGGCCGAGCACCTCGGCGACCGCCTCGCCGGGCGTCATCGCCGAGGTGTCGAGGGTCAGGTCGGCGTCGTCCGGCACCTCGTAGGGGTCGGAGATGCCGGTGAACTCGGGGATCTGCCCGGCGCGCGCCTTGGCGTACAGGCCCTTGCGGTCGCGGCGCTCGCACTCCTCCAGCGGCGTCGCGACGTGCACGAGGATGAAGTCGCCCACCGCGGACACCATCCGCCGCACCTCGGCGCGGGTGGCCGCGTAGGGGGCGATCGGCGCGCAGATGGCGGTGCCGCCGTGCCGGGTGATCTCGGCCGCGACGAACCCGATCCGCCGGATGTTGAGGTCGCGGTCGGCGCGGGAGAACGTCAGCCCGGCCGACAGCATGCGCCGGACGACGTCGCCGTCCAGCAGCGTGACCGTCCGGCCGCCCCGCTCGATCAGGGCGTCGGCCAGGCCGCGCGCCACCGTGGACTTCCCGGAGCCGGACAGGCCGGTGAAGAACACCGTGATGCCGCGCGCGTGCTTCGGGGGCCGCGCCAGGGCCAGCTCGGCGGCGACCGCGGGAGGGGTGAACCAGTCGGGGACGGGCTCGCCGGCGTCCAGCAGCTCGTTCAGCCGCTCCGGGGTCAGCTCGGCCTGGACGTGGTCGGGTTCGATGCGCGCGACCGGCCGCCAGACCTCGACGTCGGCGTCGTAGGCCCACGGCTCGGGGACGAGGAGCGGGATCGCGGTGCCGTCCATCTCCCGCTCGGCGAGCAGGTGGGTGGCGCCGTACGCGGCGGCGACGTGGGCGCGGAGCAGGACGTCGCGCTCGGGGTCGCCGCGCGACGGCAGCGGCACGGGGACGATCTGGGCGCCGTCCGGCAGCTCCTTGCGGACGGCCAGCAGCGCCCGGACGAGCGACTCGTCGTGCACGCCGCTGAGCAGCGGCATGACGAGGACCTTGGCGCTCAGCCGCTCGGCGACCTGCCGGAGCTGGCCGAGCTGCTTGCGGTGCAAAGGCTCTCGGGTGGCCACCGCGAGCACGTTGACGGGGGGTGTGGGGGGTCGTCCCCCCTCGGGAGACGCCGCGAGCACGTTGCCTTCGAAGGTGTCGAGTTCGTCGGGGCGGCGGCGCAGGGAGTGGAACGGTCCGTGTGCGGGGGCGCGGAGGGCCGCAAGCGGCCCCGCGAGCCGCCACGCCTGGGTGGTCGGGTCCTGCCACGTCTCGGTGACCTGGAGGACGGCGAGCGGCACGCCCTCGGGATCCTGCAGGACGACCCGCTCGTGCTCGGTGAGCTCCTTCGGGACGGTCAGCGTGACCGGGACCGGCCACGGGGTGCCGTCGGAGAGCCGCCCCCCGGCGACGACCATGGCGGTGTCGAACGAGCCGAGGAACCCGGTCAGCGGGCGGTACACCCCGGCCAGGATCAGCTCCAGGTCGGCGAGCTCCACCGCGTCCGGGGTCCAGGCGGGCAGGTCGCGCAGTGTGTCGGGAAGGCCGGCGTCGGCGGTCACCGCGATCTCCGATCCCGCCCGGCGGCGCGGCCGGGCTCGTCCGTGGCTGGCAGGGGCTGACGCAGGAAAAATACTGCCCCGGCCTGGGCGCACGCACGCGCGCCCGGGTCAGATGACCCGCGCGAAACGGTTCTCGGGTTTGCGGATGACGAGCGTCACCTCGCTGTGGTCTGCGGTGAGACGCCCCCGGGTGGTCGCCGACACCAGCCGGCACAGCAGCTCGGCGAGGCCGGTTCCGGCCCCGAGCGCGTCGATGGCCTGCCGGGAGGTGTACTCCTCGGAGACCACCAGCCCGCGCATGACGCAGTACCAGCGCATGCCGGCCCGGGACGCGACCCGGTCGTAGGTCGCGGGCGGCGGGCTCGTCCGCACCACCGGCACCGGACGCGCCGCGGGCGCCGTGCCCTCCGCGGCGGCGGGCTCGCCCGTCCGGCCCGCCGGGTCCGGCTGCGGGACGCGGGCGTGGGCGCCCCGCTGGCCCTTCCCCTGGCCCCTTCCCCGCGCGGGACGCGGCCGGCGCCGGCGGCCGGACGTGTGCAGCCACCGCGGGAGCGTGCGGTCCAGGAAGCCGAACGCCGTGTTGCGGTCGCGCAGGTGGACCAGCAGCAGCCCGCCCGGCTTCAGCGCGGCGACGAACCGGTCGAGCACCAGCTCCGCGTGCGGGACGCGCTCGATCAGGTAGGAGGCGTGCACGATGTCGTAGGCGCGCGGCGGGAGCGGGACGGTCCGCAGGTCGCCGAGGTGCCAGGTGTCGAGGTCGGGCCGCTCGCAGGTGTAGGCGCGCAGCTCGGGGGTGTCCATGTCGACGCCCGTGACCAGGCGTTCGCGCTCGCCGAGGTCGAGTCCCGTGCCCCAGCCGCAGCCCGCTTCGAGGATGTGGATCCGCTGCAGGGGCTTCTCTAGGGCGTACTGGCGGGCGCGTTCTGAGAAGAGATCGCCGTCGTTCACCGGAGGCGTACGCAGATCGGTCACAGTATCGCAGCGTAATCGTCCGACTGCGCTCCGTCCGCTATTTGCCTTTTCTTGGTGACCGCCGTGTCGCCGCTCCGGGCGCGTACCCTGGTACGCGGTACCGGGGTCCGCTGGGATCCCGGGTTTTCGGGCTGCCCTGCCTCGGGGTGATGGGCGAATCGTGCGGGCGAAGATGACGCTTTCTGGACTTGTTGACCTTGCGTGCACCGACCCCGGTCTGGAGCGCGCTCTCAAGCGGGCGCGCGCGGACCAGGAGGTCGTGGCGCCGCCCGCGCTGTGGCCGATCCTGGCGGCGGCGCTGAGTCGCGGCCTCGGCTCGGGCGGCGGCGTGGTGCTGGCGGTGACCGCGACCGGCCGCGAGGCCGAGGACCTGACGGCCGCCCTGACGAGCCTGCTCGACCCCGGCCGCGTCGCGCACTTCCCGGCCTGGGAGACGCTCCCGCACGAGAAGCTGTCGCCGCGCTCCGACACGGTCGGGCAGCGCCTCGCGGTGCTGCGGCGCCTCGTCCACCCGGACGCCGCCCATCTGGACGGCGAGAACGCGGACGGCGGGAACACGGGCGGGGACGGCAAGGGCGGCGCGCTGGACGTCGTCGTCACGCCGATCCGCGCGGTGCTGCAGCCGATCGTGTCCGGGCTCGCCGACCTGGAGCCGGTGCGGCTCGTGTCCGGCGAGGACGCCGACATGGACGACACCGTCCGCGCCCTGGTGGACGCCGGGTACCACCGTGTCGACCTGGTGGAGAAGCGCGGCGAGATCGCGGTCCGCGGCGGGATCCTGGACGTGTTCCCGCCGACCGAGGAGCACCCGCTCCGGGTGGAGTTCTGGGGCGACACGGTCGAGGAGATCCGCTACTTCAAGGCCGCCGACCAGCGGTCGCTGGAGGTCGCGCAGAGCGGGCTGTGGGCGCCGCCCTGCCGCGAGCTGCCGCTGACCGAGGAGGTTCGCGAGCGCGCGAAGCTGCTCGCCGAGGAGCACCCGGCCCTGGAGGAGATCCTCGGCCGGATCGCCGACGGCGACACCGTCGAGGGCATGGAGGCGTTCTCGCCCGTCCTCGCCGAGAGCATGGAGCTGCTGACCGACCTGCTGCCGGACGGGTCGGCGCTGCTGGTGTGCGAGCCGGAGCGGATCCGGACCCGGTCGGTCGAGCTGGTCCGGACGAGCCAGGAGTTCCTGGAGGCGAGCTGGGTGAACGCCGCCGCCGGGGGAGAGGCGCCGATCGATCTCGGCGCCGCCGCCTTCCGCTCGCTGGAGGAGGTCCGCCGGCACTCCAATGAGCTGGGGCTGCCCCGATGGAGCGTGACAGCGCTCAACCCCGTGGACGACGGGGCGGAGGCGCTGAACCTGGGCGTGCAGCCGGCGGAGGCGTACCGGGGCGACACGTCCCGCGTCGTCGGCGACCTGAAGGCCTGGATCGACGGTGGCCGGCGCGTCGTGATGGTCACCGCCGGGCACGGGCCCGCGGAGCGCCTCGTCCAGCTCGTCGGGGAGGAGGGCATCGGCGCGCGCCTCGCCGACCTCGACGGGCCGCCCGAGCCGTCGCTGGTCAGCGTCACGACCGGGCTGCTGGACAACGGGTTCGTCTGGGAGCGCGTCGGGCTGGCGGTGCTGACCGAGACCGACCTGTCGGGGCAGAAGTCGTCCACGAGGGACGCCCGCCGCATGCCGTCGCGGCGGCGCGGCGGGATCGACCCGCTGCAGCTCCGGCCCGGCGACTACGTCGTCCACGAGCAGCACGGCGTCGGGCGGTACGTGGAGATGGTCAGCCGGACGGTGCAGGGCGCCACCCGCGAGTACCTCATCCTGGAATACGCAAAGAGCGACCGGCTGTTCGTCCCGACCGACCAGCTGGAGGAGCTCACCCGGTACGTCGGCGGCGAGGCGCCGAGCCTGCACCGTCTCGGCGGCGCCGACTGGCAGAAGGCCAAGTCCCGCGCCCGCAAGGCCGTCAAGCAGATCGCCGGCGAGCTGATCCGGCTGTACTCGGCGCGGATGGCGAGCCCCGGGCACCCGTTCGCGTCCGACACCCCGTGGCAGCGGGAGCTGGAGGACGCGTTCCCCTACAACGAGACGCCCGACCAGCTCGCCGCGATCGACGAGGTGAAGGGCGACATGGAGAGGCCCGTCCCGATGGACCGGCTGATCTGCGGCGACGTCGGCTACGGCAAGACCGAGATCGCGGTGCGGGCCGCGTTCAAGGCCGTCCAGGACGGGCGGCAGGTCGCGGTGCTCGTGCCGACGACGCTGCTCGTCCAGCAGCACATGTCGACGTTCACCGAGCGGTTCGCGGCGTTCCCGGTCGTGGTGAAGCCGATCAGCCGGTTCCAGTCCGACAAGGAGATCGAGGAGACGCTGCGCGGGCTGTCCGAGGGCACCGTGGACATCGTCGTCGGCACCCACCGGATCCTGTCGTCCCAGACGCGGTTCAAGAACCTCGGGCTGGTGGTCATCGACGAGGAGCAGCGGTTCGGCGTCGAGCACAAGGAGGAGCTGAAGCGGCTCCGCACGCAGGTGGACGTGCTCGCCATGTCCGCGACCCCGATCCCGCGCACGCTGGAGATGGGCCTGACCGGCATCCGGGAGATGTCGACGATCCTGACCCCGCCGGAGGAGCGCCACCCGGTCCTGACGTTCGTCGGCCCGTACGAGGAGAAGCAGATCGCCGCCGCGATCCGGCGCGAGCTACTGCGCGAAGGCCAGGTGTTCTTCGTGCACAACCGGGTCCGGTCGATCAACAAGGTGGCGGCGAACCTCGCGCGGCTCGTGCCGGAGGCGCGGATCGGCATCGCGCACGGCCAGATGAACGAGCACGAGCTCGAGAAGGTGATGGTCGACTTCTGGGAGAAGAACTACGACGTGCTCGTCGCGACGACGATCGTGGAGTCCGGCCTGGACGTGCCGAACGCCAACACCCTCATCGTCGACCGCGCCGACATGTACGGGCTCTCCCAGCTCCACCAGCTCCGCGGGCGGGTCGGACGCGGCCGGGAGCGGGCCTACGCGTACTTCCTCTACCAGCCGGAGCAGCCGCTGACCGAGACCGCGCACGAGCGGCTCGCGACGCTGGCGCAGCACACCGAGGTCGGCGCCGGCATGTACGTCGCCATGAAGGATCTGGAGATCCGCGGCGCCGGCAACATCCTCGGCGCCGAGCAGTCCGGGCACGTCGCGGGCGTCGGGTTCGACCTGTACGTCCGGATGGTCGGGGAGGCCGTCCGGGAGCTGAAGGACGGCGGCGGCCGGCCCGAGGTCACCGAGACGAAGGTCGAACTGCCCGTCGACGCGCACCTGCCGCACGAGTACGTGCCGGGGGAGCGGCTCCGCCTGGACGCCTACCGACGCATCGCCGCCATCACCTCCGACGACGAGATCGGCGCCGTGCACGACGAGCTGAAGGACCGGTTCGGGCCGCTGCCCGTCCCGGTGCTGAACCTCCTGGAGGTCGCGCGGTTCCGCGCCAAGGCCCGCGGGGCGGGGCTCACCGACGTCACCCTGCAGGGCAACTTCGTCAAGTTCACCCCGGTGAGCCTGCCGGACTCCAAGCAGGTCAGGCTGCAGCGGCTCTACCCGAAGAGCATCCTGAAGCCGGCGACCGACACGCTGCTCGTCCCGGTGCCGAAGACCGCGCCGCTCGGCGGCCGGTCCCTGCGCGACCAGGAACTGCTGAAATGGGCGACCGACCTGGTCGAGGCCCTTTTCCTGCCCGCCCCCGCGCAGCGCTAATCTCTCTGAGGGACGACCCCCGGACCCCGGTAGGCACTGATTCGGTGCCCTCCGCTCCGCCGGCGCTCCGCTCCGATCACCGAATCAGTAGTCTGGCGCGATCCCAGACAGCTCGACGACGAGACGAGGAATCCGTGCCTGGTAAGTCCGTGAAGGCGGCGGTGGCGGCCGTGGTGGCGGCCGCCGCGCTCGCCGGCTGCGGCGGCTCCCCGAAGGTCGGCACCGCCGCACTCGTCGGTGACGACCGCATCACCGTGACCACCCTCAGCCAGACCGTCCGCGACTGGCGGACGCAGTTCCGGGCGGACCCGGCGGCCAACGAGCTGCGCGCGAACCCCGCCAACCCGGCGCCGCAGCTCGCCGGCGACTCCGAGTCCGACCTGCAGGGCGCGCTCACCCTGCTGATCAACTTCCGGGTCGCGCGCGAGGTCGCGGAGCAGGCCGGGGTCGAGGTCACCGGGGGCCAGGTCGACGGCGCCGTCCAGGCCCTGGACCGCCAGGGCGGGGCCGGGGCGATCACGCTGGCGAGCGGGCTGCCCCGCGCGCACACCCGCGACCTGGCGCGGCTCGTCGCGACGCAGCTGGCCGTCATGCAGCGGTTCGGCGCCGACATGGACAACCGGCTCAGCCCGGCGACGCAGCAGGCGGGCCGGCAGTGGAACGAGCTGTTCCAGCGCACCGCCCGCGCCATGGACATCGAGGTCAACCCGCGCTACGGCAGCTACGACCCGGCGAAGTTCGAGGTCGCCCCGGTCGTCTACCGGCTGTCCAGCCCCGATTCGGGTATCTGAGGCGCATGGGCCTGACTCTGCTCGCGACCACGCACCGGGTCGCGCCCGGCCTGCTGACCTGGCGGGCGTGGGACGCGCTCCGCTCCGCGGACGCCGTCCGGCTCCGTGCCGGGCATCCGCTGCTGCCCTCGCTCCGCGACGCCGGGATCGCGCCGGAGGTGGTGGCGGAGCCCGACCCGGCGCGGCTGGTCGCCGACGCCCGGCGCGGGCACGTCCTGTGGGTGGCCGCGCCCGAGGGCGACGAGGCGCTGATGCGCGAGGTCGGGACCCTCGCGGTCGCCGACCCGCTGGACGTGGAGGTGCTGCACGGCTCCTACGACCTGCCGGGCGCGCGGCTGCTCGACCTCGTGTCGGTGATGGACACGCTGCGCCGCGAGTGCCCGTGGGACCGCAAGCAGACGCACGTCACCCTCGTCCCGTACCTGCTGGAGGAGGCGTACGAGGTCCTCGACACCATCGAGTCCGGCGACTTCGGCGCGCTCCGCGAGGAGCTGGGCGACGTGCTGATGCAGGTGGCGTTCCACTCGGTGGTGGCGGCCGAGCGCGACGACGACACGGCGTTCACCATCGACGACGTGGCGGGCGCGATCGTCGACAAGCTCGTCCGGCGGCATCCGCACGTGTTCGGGGACGTGACCGTCTCCGGCGCCGACGAGGTCAACGCCAACTGGGAGCAGATCAAGGCGGCCGAGCGGGCGGAGAAGAGCGGCGCCGAGGCGTCCGCGCTCGACGGGGTGCCGCTGGGCCAGCCCGCGCTGTCGCTGGCCGCGCAGCTCCAGCGCCGCGCGGCGCGGATGGACGTCCCGCCCGACCTCGCGGACGACCTCGCCGGCGGCCCGGCCGGCGACGGGAGCGCCCTCGGCGAGCGGCTCTTCGCGCTCGTCCGCGAGGCCGCCGCGAGCGGACTCGACCCGGAGGCGGAGTTGCGCGCCGTTTCCCGGGTATTTCGCGATCGTGTCCGAGCGTGGGAACGACGAGAGCAGCACGGCTGATTCGGGCGATATCGAGCAGAACATCGGTGATGGGGTGGTCCGGCCGGGGAGGCGCGTTTACGCTAAGCCCGTGCCGATCGAGGCCGATGGCGACGCAGGGGAACCCGGCGGGGGAGCCCCGTCCTCGCCGCGCCCCCGGCGGCGGCTGCTCACCGGGTCCACGACCCGCGCCGAGAAGGCCCGCGCGCTGCGCGGCCTCGGCGCCCTCGGCGGCCTGGCCGGCGTCCTCGTCGCGCTCATGCTGCTGCCGACCGCCTGCACCGCGGGCGTCGGCGCCCGCGACGCCGCCGGCTGGTTCGGTACCGAGCCGGACGACCTCAGCACGTCCGGCGTCCCGCAGCGCTCGAAGATCCTCGCCGCGGACGGCTCCACCCTCGCCACGTTCTTCTACCAGAACCGGGTGGACGTCCCGCTCGAAAAGATCGCCCCGGTCGTCCGGCAGGCGGTGCTGGCGATCGAGGACAGCCGGTTCTACGAGCACGGCGCGATCGACGCCCAGGGCACCCTGCGGGCGCTGGCCAGCAACCTCAGCAGCGGCCAGGTCACCCAGGGCGGCTCGGGCATCACCCAGCAGTACGTGAAGAACCTGCTGCTCACCCAGGCCGAGTCCGACGTCGAGCGCGAGGAGGCCAAGGAGATCACCGCGGCCCGCAAGATCCGCGAGCTGCGGTACGCGGTCGCGCTGGAGAAGAGGTTCAGCAAGGACGAGATCCTGCGCCGCTACCTCAACATCGCCTACTACGGCGACGGCGCCTACGGCATCGAGGCGGCCTCCCGGCACTACTTCTCCAAGCACGCCTCCGAGCTGGACCTGGACGAGGCCGCGCTGCTCGCCGGCGTCATCCGCTACCCCTACGCCTACGACCCGACCCGGCACCCCGGCGCGGCCCGGCAGCGCCGGGACACCGTGCTGAACCGGATGGCCGACCTCGGCTGGCTCGACCGCGCCAAGGCCGAGGAGACCAAGAAGAAGCCCATCGACCTGGACGTGGACAACGTCCGCAGCGGCTGCGTCTCCAGCAAGGCGCCGTTCTTCTGCGACTACGTCCAGCGCGAGATCCTCACCAACCCGGTGTTCGGCGAGACGGCCAAGGAGCGGGAGAAGCTGCTCAAGCGCGGCGGCCTGACGATCCGCACCACCCTGGACAGGCGGGCGCAGAAGGCCGCGCAGAAGGCCGTGGACCGGCACGTCCCGCCGAAGAACTCCGCGCACAAGGCCGCCGCCGAGGCGATGGTGGAGCCCGGCACGGGCGAGATCAAGGCGATGGTCGTCGACCGCGAGCTCGGGCCGGACAAGGAGCGCGGCAAGACGTGGATCAACTTCGCCGCGGACGCCAGCCACGGCTCCAGCATCGGCATGCAGGCCGGGTCCACGTTCAAGGCGTTCACGCTGGCCGCCGCGCTGGACGAGGGCATGCCGTTCGGCACCCGGCTGATGGCGCCGCGCCGGTACACCCCCGTCGGCTACCGCAACTGCGACGGCGAGCGCGTCGGCGACCCGGGCGCCTCGCTGCGGAACGCCGCCGACGGCGAGGGCGGTAAAGAGTTCAGCATCGTCACCGGCACGCACCACTCGGTCAACACGTTCTTCCTCGCCCTGGAGAAGAAGGTCGGCCTCTGCGACACGGTCAAGATGGCCGAGCGGCTCGGGATGAAGCAGGCGAACGGCAAGCCGCTGGAGCAGTACCCGTCCTTCACGCTGGGCTTCAACCCGGTGTCGCCGCTGCGGCTCGCCGCGGCCTACGCGGCGTTCGGCGCCCGCGGCGAGTACTGCGAGCCGATCGCCATCAAGGAGATCCGCGGCCCGGGCGGCAAGAAGCTGAAGGTTCCCGGACGCAAGTGCGAGCAGGCGATGGACGAGGACGTCGCGGACGCCGTCAACCACGTGCTGCGCGGCGTCCTCACCAAGGGCACGGCGCGCGGCATGGGCCTCGGCCGCGACGCCGCGGGCAAGACCGGCACCGTCGACAACTTCTCCGCCGCCTGGTTCGCCGGGTACACCCCGGACCTGGCCGCGGCCGTGTGGGTCGGCGACCCGCGCGGCGGCTACAAGCACCCGATGGAGAGCCTCTGCATGGACGGCCGGTGCTACGGCGCCGTGTTCGGGGCGACGATCCCGGCGCCGATCTGGCGGCAGAGCATGCTCGGGGCGCTGTCGGGCACGGCCCCGTCCTCGTTCCACCGGCCGCCGTCGCGCTACTTCAGCCGGGGATCCGGCGAGGACCGGGCGAAGGTGCCCGACGTGCGGGGCATGAGGCTGCGCGACGCGATCGCCAGGCTCCGCGCCGCCGGGTTCCGGGCCGGCGTGGGCGCGCCGGTCGCGTCCCGCCGCTACGGGCGGGGCACCGTCGCCGAGATGTCACCCGGGCCGGGCTCCGCGGAGCCGGGCGACACGATCATGCTGCGGGTCAGCAAGGGGGCGCGGCGCGGCGACGCCGGCGGCCGTCCCGGGCCCGGTGGCGGCGGTGGCGGCGGTGGCGGCGGGCAGCAGCCGCCGACCCCGCCCGGCACCGCCACGCCCCGGCCGGAGAACCCGGCCGAGCAGGCGCCCGCGTGACCCTTGCCACTGCGCTGACCTGCGCGGTCGTGTGATCGTCCGGCCACCGGGGTAGATCATCGGCGGTGGCGGACCCGCCACCGATCCGTTCGGGGGGACGATCCGTCATGCGAGCCATCGCCGTGTCCGAGTACGGCGCCACGCCGGCGCCGATGAACCTGCCGCGCCCGGAACCGGGGCCGGGGGAGATCGTCGTGAAGATGATCGCCGCCGGGCTGAACCCGCTCGACTGGAAGATCGCCGAGGGCATGCTCAAGGACTCCGTCGACGCGCCGTTCCCGCTGATCCTCGGGCAGGACGGCGCGGGCGTCGTCGACGCGGTCGGCGAGGGCGTGACCCGGCTGCGGCACGGCGAGCAGGTCTACGGGTCCTTCCTCGGGGTGGAGCGCGGGCTCGGCAGCTACGCCGAGTACGCCCTCGCCCGCGACGAGGGGCCGGTCGCCCGGATCCCGGAGGGGATGATCTACACGCAGGCGGCGGCGGTGCCGACCGCGGGCATGACGGCGCTCGCCATGATCGAGGAGGCCGGGGTCGAGGAGGCCGGCGCCGGCCTGACCGTCCTGGTCGTGGGCGCGACCGGCGGGGTCGGGCAGTGCGTGGTGCAGCTCGCCTCCCGCGCCGGCGCCAGGGTCATCGCGACGGCCCGCGCCGACATGGCCGGAACGATGCGGCGGCTCGGCGCGGACGAGACCGTCGACCACGCGCAGGGCGACCTCAACCGGCAGGTCCTCGAGGTCCACTCCGACGGGATCGACGTCGTCCTCGACATGGTCAGCGACACCCGGTCGACCGAGCACATCGCGCAGCTCCTGCGGCCCGGCGGGACCTACATCACCACCACCTGGTCGGTGCACCCGGACTCGATGGAGTCGCAGGGGCTGCGCGGGGTGAACTTCGAGTACGAGCCGTCGGCCGAGCTGCTGGACCGGCTCTCCGCCCTCATCGACGCGGGCGAGCTGCGCGTCCGGGTCGAGCGGGAGCTGCCGCTGGAGAAGGCGGCCGACGCGCTGGCGGACAACCGGGCGGGCGGCGCGCGGGGCAAGACCGTCCTGCGCGTCTGAGCCGACCGAGGTGAGGACGGCGCCCGTGCGGGCATGGAGGAGCACATGAACCAGAGCCAGCCCGACGACGACCGGCGTGCCCGTCTCCGCGACCTCGAGGAGTCGCTCGCCCGGCTGCGCGCCGACCTTCCCCCGCCGCCCGGCGAGCCCGCCGACTTCGTGGACTCCGGCCAGTACCTCGCGCAGCGCGAAGAGCTGCAGGGCCAGATCGAGCTGCTGGAGGCCGAACGCGAGCGCCTGCGCGCCTCGCTCGGCGACATCTGATGTGGCCGTCCGGCCCCGGCGGGGAACAAGCGCCGGCCTCCTTCGGTTGCAGGGTTGTGTCAAGCAACTAAGGAGGGAGGCGCCGTGACGACGTTCGAGGAGTTCGAGCGCGCGACGCTGTTCTTCGAGGCCAGGGACTACGCCGGCGCGGCGCGCCTGCTGGCGCCGATCGTCGCGGAGCACCCGGGCAACCGCGCGGCGGTCGAGCTGCTCGGCCGCGCCTACTTCCACAGCGCCCAGCTCCGTCCCGCCGAGGAGACGCTGCGCCGCCTCGTCGAGCTGGACCCCTGCAACGGCTGGGCGCACGAGGCGCTCGCCCGCACCCTGGAGCGCCAGAGCCGCCCGGACGAGGCCGCCCCCTTCCGCAAGCTCGCCCGCGCCATGGGCGTCCTGCCCGCGGAGGAGGCCGAGGTGTCGGTGACGGCGGCCGACCTGTACTGACGGTCCCGCGGCGGCGCGGTCCCGGCCGTCTCGGTCGCCCGTCTCGGTCGCCCGGTTCAGTTGCGGGGCAGGCGCAGCACGAAGCGGGCGCCGGGGACGCTGTCGATCCGGTCGGTGAGGATCAGCGACCCGCGGTGCGCCTCCGCGATGTCGCGGGAGATCGCCAGGCCGAGGCCGGTGCCGCCGGCGTCCCGGTGCCGGCCCTCGGCCAGGCGCGCGAACCGCTCGAACACGCGCTCGCGGTCCTCCGGCGCGATGCCCGTGCCGTCGTCGATCACCTCGACGACGGCGGTGTCGGGCAACTCCGTGCGCAGGATCACCGTCACCTCCGACGCCGCGTGCCGGTCGGCGTTGTCGAGCAGGTTGGTCACCAGCCGCGCCAGCTCGCTGCGCCCGCCGTGCACCGTCACCGGCCCCTCCGACAGCACGGTGATCTGGGTGCGGCGGGGCCGCCGCAGCACCTCCTGATCGGTGATCTCGGTCAGGTCCACCTGCTCCCGGGAGAAGCCGCGGTCGGCGTCCAGGCTGGCGAGCGCCAGCAGGTCGTCCACCACCGCCGACAGCCGCTCGGTGTTGACCAGGATGGTGCGCAGCGTCTTCGAGACGTCGGTGTCCTCGGGCGCCGCGAGCGCCAGCTCCAGTTCCATCCGCAGCGCGGTGAGCGGGCTGCGCAGCTCGTGCGACACGTCCGAGACGAACCCGCGCTGCCGCGCGACCGCCCCCTCCAGCCGGTCGAGGGTCGCGTTCACGCTCTCGGCGAGCAGCCCCACCTCGTCGCGGCGGGGCGGGACCGGGACGCGGCGCTCCAGGTCGGTGGCGGTGATCTCGTCCAGTTTCCGGCGGATGTCGTCGACCGGGCGCAGCGCCCGGCTCACCGACAGCCAGGTGCCGTAGCCGACGAAGCCGGTGATGAACGGGATGCCGAGCGCCAGGAGCGCGGCAGTCAGCGGGCGCGGTATGAGCCCCGGCTCCGGCTCCAGCGACAGCACGAACACCGTGCCCGCCTCCGGTTCCTCCTCCCTGAGCTCGACGACCACGAAGCACGACCCGTTGGGCGCGTCGATGCCGCAGCTCCGGACGACCCGGCGGTCGTCGTCGGGCGGCGGCCGCCCGACGTCCACCGGGGGACGGCCCCGCATCGCCGGCGAGGCCGCGATCACCCGGCCCGCCGCATCCTGGACCTGAACGAGCTTGCCCGCGGGCCCCTGGAGCGGGTCGGTCAGGGTACCGTTGACGATCGAGGTCCTGGTCCGCCGTGCCTCCCGGGACGCGTCCCGGGTGGCGTCGATGACCGCGTCTCCACGGACCAGGGTCAGCAGGACGACCCACAGCGCCGTCGACAGCACCAGCGCCACCAGCGCGGCCGTCACGGTCACCCGGATCCGGATCTCCGGGTGACGCAGCACGGCCCGCCAGAGCCAATGGCTCGGACCCCCGGAGGGCCGGCGGAGCCGGAATGCTATGACGACCTCCCGGGGACGTTTCTGCCAGTACTTGTGACTTCTTGCCTGAACAGGGCAAACTTCACCCTCGGAGTGGGCAAAGGATGGTCGGTTCCGTGGTGGACGTCCGATTTGTCGGCCGGTCGCGAGGGGAACGGCGAGGCGGTTGGGCGGGGCGGGCGCCGCGCGGATAGGCTCGGTGACCGCACCAGACCATCCGCACCATCAGGGGGTTCCCCGTGTCGTCGATCGAGGCCGTACTCGCCCGGGAGATCCTTGACTCCCGCGGCAATCCGACCGTCGAGGTCGAGGTCCTGCTCGCCGATGGGACCGAGGCCCGCGCCGCCGTGCCGAGCGGGGCCTCCACCGGGCAGTTCGAGGCCGTCGAGCTGCGCGACGGCGGCGAGCGCTACGGCGGCAAGGGCGTGCGGAACGCGGTCAAGGCCGTCAACGAGACCATCGACGAGAAGCTCGTCGGGTACCCCGCGTCCGACCAGCGGCTGATCGACCAGCTCCTGGCCGACCTGGACGGCACCCCCGCCAAGTCCGCGCTCGGCGCCAACGCGATCCTCGGCGTCAGCCTCGCCGTCGCCAAGGCCGCCGCCGACTCCGCCGGGCTCCCGCTGTTCCGCTACGTGGGCGGGCCGAACGCGCACCTGCTGCCCGTCCCGATGATGAACATCCTGAACGGGGGCGCGCACGCCGACACCAACGTCGACGTCCAGGAGTTCATGATCGCGCCGATCGGCGCCGCCACCTTCGCCGAGGCGCTGCGCTGGGGCGCCGAGACCTACCACGCCCTCAAGTCGGTGCTGAAGTCGCGCGGGCTGAACACCGGCCTCGGCGACGAGGGCGGCTTCGCCCCCGACCTGCCGAGCAACCGGGACGCGCTCGACCTCATCATGGAGGCGATCCGCAAGGCCGGCTTCACCCCCGGCCGCGACATCGCGCTCGCCCTGGACGTCGCCGCCACCGAGTTCCACGCCGACGGCCAATACGCGTTCGAGGGCACCAAGCGGTCCGCCGACGACATGGCCGCCTACTACGCCGAGCTGCTCGGCGGCTACCCGCTGGTCTCCATCGAGGACCCGCTGGACGAGGAGGACTGGGCCGGCTGGGAGGGCCTCACCGCCGCCGTCGGCGACCGTGTCCAGCTCGTCGGCGACGACCTGTTCGTCACCAACCCCGAGCGGCTCGGCCGCGGCATCAAGTCCGGCGCCGCGAACGCGCTGCTGGTCAAGGTCAACCAGATCGGCACGCTCAGCGAGACCCTCGACGCCGTCTCGCTCGCGCAGACCAGCGGGTACCGCTGCATGATGAGCCACCGCTCCGGCGAGACCGAGGACACCACGATCGCCGACCTGGCCGTCGCGACCAACTGTGGCCAGATCAAGACCGGCGCTCCGGCCCGCAGCGACCGGGTCGCCAAGTACAACCAGTTGCTGCGCATCGAGGAACTGCTGGACGACGCGGCGCGCTACGCGGGCGCCGCCGCGTTCCCGCGCTTCGACGCGCAGGGCTGACGACGCGCAGAACTGACGGCGCATGACCCGGCGGGCGGGGCGGCCGCCCGCCGGGCGTCGCGATCCGACCGGCCGGGCCACAGGCAGGGGACACGATGGCGCAGGGCGAGGAGCGAGGGGGCCCGCGGGGCGGGCGTGACGACGGCGAGACCGCGGGGCACGAGGCGGACGACCACGGGTCCGGCGAGCACGGGTCCGGTCCGCGCCGGGGGAACCCGGCACTGACCAGCCGCGCCGCGATCCTGGCGGTGGTGGTGTGCGCGATCGCGCTGAGCCTCGCCTACCCCGTCCGGGAGTACATCGCCCAGCGCAAGGAGATCGCGGACCTCCGCCGCCAGGAGGCCGTGGCCCGCCGGCAGGTGGACGAGCTCGCCCAGCGGAAGCAACAACTGGGTGATAAGTCGTACATTGAGCGTGAGGCGACGCGAAGGCTCCATTACTGCCGTCCTGACGTAAAGTGCTACATCGTGCTGGACGGCAGCGGGGACGGCGGGCAGCGGTCCCGCAAGGGCGGGCCGGCGGCCACGCCGCCCTGGTACGAGACGCTGTGGCGGTCGGTCGAGGCCGCCGACAGACCGCGCTGACACGTCCGGTCCACCGGCCGGGCGGCGGGCGCGTCCGGCGGGAGGGCCGGGTGGGCGACCGTGCCGGCGCGATGGTGCAGGAGAGACGGATCGACCGATCCGCGGGTGGGGACAGATGATCGAAGCAGGTGACACGGCCGCCGTCGCGGCCCAGCTCGGGCGGGAGCCGCGCGGCGTGCGCGGGGTGGCGAGCCGCTGCCCGTGCGGGCGGCCCGCCGTCATCGAGACGGCGCCGCGCCTCCCCGACGGGACGCCCTTCCCGACGCTGTTCTACCTGACCTGCCCGAAGGCCGCCTCGGCCATCGGGACGCTGGAGGGCAGCGGTGTCATGCGCGACATGCAGGCCAGGCTCGCCGCCGACCCGTCGCTGGCCGCCGAGTACGCCGCGGCCCATGAGGACTACCTGCGGCGCCGCGACCGGGCCGCCCGCGAGGACGGGATCGAGCCGCTGCCCGCGGGCACGCAGAGCGCCGGCGGCATGCCCGAGCGCGTCAAGTGCCTGCACGCCCTCATCGCCCACGAGCTGGCCGTCCCCGGCGTGAACCCGTTCGGCCGCGAGGCGCTGGAGGCGCTCCCGGAATGGTGGCGCACCGGGCCCTGCGTCCGCCCCGGCACGGACGAGCGGGGCACGGACGAGCGGGGCACGGACGAGGGGGAGTCGCGGTGACGCGCGTCGCGGCCATCGACTGTGGGACGAACTCGGTCCGCCTGCTGATCGCCGACATCGTCCCGGGCGGCGACGGCGGGGCCGGCGGCACCCTCACCGACGTCGAGCGGCGGATGGAGATCGTCCGGCTGGGAGAGGGCGTCGACGAGACCGGGCGGCTGTCGCCCGCCGCGCTGGAGCGCACCTTCACCGCGATGCGCGGGTACGCCGGGCTGATCGACCGGCACGGCGCCGGCGCCGGGCACGGGCCGATCAAGACCCGGGTGGTGGCGACCAGCGCGACCCGCGACGCCGCGAACCGGGCCGACTTCGTCCGCGGCGTCGTGGACATCTTCGGCGTCGTCCCCGAGGTGATCAGCGGGGACGAGGAGGCCGGCCTGTCGTTCACCGGCGCCACCCGGGAGCTGGCCGCGCTCCGCCCGGCCCGCCCCTACCTGGTGGTGGACATCGGCGGCGGGTCCACCGAGTTCGTGCTCGGCAGCTCCTCGGCGGACGCGGCCCGCTCGATCGACATCGGCTGCGTGCGGATGACCGAGCGGCACCTCAAGGACGACCCGCCCTCGCCGCAGCAGATCTCCGGCGCCGCGGCCGACATCGACGCGGCCCTCGCCGCCGTCCGGGAGACGGTCCCGGTGGACGAGGCGCGCACGCTCGTCGGCCTCGCCGGGTCCGTCACCACGGTGGCCGGCATCGCGCTCGGCCTGCCGGAGTACGACGCGTCCCGCATCCACCTGTCGCGCATCACCGCGGGCCAGGTGCACGAGGTGACGCGGCGGCTGCTGCACGCCACCCGGGCCGAGCGCGCCGAGTTCGGCGTCATGCATCCCGGCCGGGTCGACGTGATCGGCGCGGGCGCGCTGATCCTGGACCGGATCATGCGGGAGTACGGGTTCGGCGCCGTCGTCGTCAGCGAGCACGACATCCTGGACGGCATCGCCTGGTCGCTGGTCTGATCAGTACTTGAGCCGGGCCAGCAGGGCGGGGATCAGCACCGCGTTCGGGTTCTGCTGCGGGACGTAGAGGACCGGCGTGGTGCCGCCGGCCTGCTGGATCCAGACCCGGCCCCGGTCGACCGTCGCGCCGGAGATGGACGACCAGCTCAGCGAGACCCGGTTGCCGCGCACCCCGCCCGGGTGGACGGTCAGGCCCTGCGCCACGTCGACCGACTCGCCCGCCCGGACCCGTCCGGCCAGCTCGGTGGCGAGCCGCTGCTCGGCGTACTCCTGGCACAGCTGGATCAGCCGCCCCCAGACCTGCTCCGGCTCGCCGTCGGAGCCGGCCGCGCGGCCCGGCGGGCCGTCCTGCTCGATCACGACCTCCACCCGGGGGCCGCCGTTGAAGGGGAACCGGCCGACCTGGAAGATCCACTGGGTGCCGGCGGCGTGGCCGTATCCGGCCGGGCGCTCCGCCGCCCAGTACGCCACCCACTCGACCCGCGCCCACGGAAGCGCCGCGGTCCCGTAGGACACGCCCTGGTCGTCGGCGTGCAGGTGCAGGCCGTGCACGTTCACGTCCAGCGCGGGGACGGCGGGGGCGGTGTTGTCCCAGGTCGGCGAGTGAGGGGCGGCGTAGTGGCGCCCGGCGGCGGGCTCCTCGCGCCGCCGGGGCTCCCGGAGCGGGATCCGCGGCGGCCGGTCCGGCTCGGGGTTCAGCCGCTCGGTCCAGTTCTCCCCGTCCCACCAGCGCAGGCTCCCCGTGCCGTAGGGGTCTGGGTACCAGCCCGGTTGCGACACTGCCTGCCTCCCGCTTCGCACGACGGCGTGCCGGACACCCCGCCTCCCCGACCGGCGAACGCATCGTACCGACCGATGCCGGTTCTCACCGGTCATGGGCGGAACCCGGCCACCGCCTGTGGCGTGGGACGATCGGTGGTATGCCGTCCGCCAACGCCCCCTTCGTGCCACCCGGGTCGGGGTGGCCGGAGGACCCCGCCGCCCCCGGCACGCCCGTCGCGCACGACGCCGGCGAGGTCCTCGACCTGGCCGCCAAGGCGCCGGATCTGGACGAGCTGTGCGCCCGCCAGTCGGTGTGCCGCGCCTGCGACCGGCTGGTGGCGTGGCGGGAGAAGGTGGCCGTCGAGCGGCGCCGGGCGTTCGCGGACGAGGAGTACTGGGGACGCCCCATCGCCGGATGGGGCGAGGCCGAGCCGCGGATCCTCATCGTCGGCCTCGCGCCGGCCGCGCACGGCGGCAACCGCACCGGGCGGATCTTCACCGGCGACCGGTCGGGGGACTGGCTGTTCGCGTCCCTGCACCGGGTCGGGCTGGCCGCGCTGCCGACGAGCGTGCACGCCGGCGACGGGCAACGGCTGATCGGCGCCCGGATGGCGGCGACCGTCCGCTGCGCCCCGCCGGACAACAAGCCGTCGCCGCTGGAGCGGACGACCTGCCTGCCGTGGCTGGCCCGCGAGGTCGAGGAGGTGGCGCCGAGCGTCCGGTGCGTGGTCTGCCTGGGCGGGTTCGCGTGGCAGGGGGTGTGGCCGGCGCTGCGCCAGGCCGGCTACGGGCTGCCGCGCCCGCGCCCGAAGTTCGGCCACGGCGCCGAGGTGGAGCTGGCGCCGCCGCCCTCGGTGACCCGCCGCGATCCGGTGCTGCTGCTGGGCTGCTACCACCCGAGCCAGCAGAACACCTTCACCGGCCGGGTCACCGAGGACATGCTGGACGCGGTCTTCACCCGCGCCCGCGACCACCGGTGACGCCGGGCCCCTCCCCCGAGGGGGCCCGACGGCGAGGCAGGGCCTTGGCCAAGCGGCCGTGGCGCGGCGGACCGGCCCCTGCACCGGTCCGCCGCCCGCGGCCGCTTGGCGCCCCCGTCCGGCCCTGGCCTCGCCGTCTGCTTTCTGGTGGTACGTACGGTGTGATGCGGGAATCGGGCGAGAAGTTCGCCACGCGGGCAAAGACGTGAACCTGTCCCGGATGCGGGTATCGCTCAGGCATGGCTTCTCAGCGCACCAGACAGATCGTCATCGTCGGCGGCGGGTACGTCGGCATGTACACCGCCCTGAGGCTGCAGAAGAAGCTGCGCGGTGAGCTGCGCCGGGGCGAGGTCGGCGTCACCGTCATCGACCCCCAGTCCTACATGACCTACCAGCCGTTCCTGCCCGAGGCGGCGGCGGGGAACCTGGAGCCGCGGCACGTGGTGGCACCGCTGCGCAAGGTCCTGAAGCGCTGCCGCGTCGTGAACGGGTTCGTCACGCGGATCGACCACGCGTCCAGGCGCCTCACCATCCGGCCGGCCGGGGCGAGCACCGCCGGGGTCCCGGAGCGCGACATCGACTACGACATGCTCGTCGTCGCCCTCGGCTCCATCTCGCGGACGCTGCCCATCCCCGGCCTGGCCGACTGCGGCATCGGCTTCAAGACCGTCGAAGAGGCGATCTTCCTGCGCAACCACGTCCTGCACCAGCTCGACATCGCCGCCTCGAACCCCGGCGACGAGGACGTCCGGAGGCGGGCGCTGACGTTCGTCTTCGTCGGCGCCGGCTTCGCGGGCATCGAGGCCATGGCCGAGCTGGAGGACATGGCCCGGGACGCCTGCAAGTGGTACCCGACCATCGACGCCGGCGAGATGCGCTGGATGATGGTCGAGGCGACCGACCGGATCCTGCCCGAGGTGGGGCCCGAGATGGGTCGGCACACCGCCGACGCCCTGCGCCGCCGCGGCATCGAGGTCAAGCTGGAGACCCTCCTCAAGTCCGCCGAGAAGCGGCGCATCGTGCTGAGCGACGGCGAGGAGTTCGACGCCGGCACGCTCGTCTGGACAGCGGGCGTGAAACCGCATCCCGTCGTCCGGGAGAGCGACCTTCCCCTCGACGGCAAGGGACGCGTCAAGACGACCGCCGAGCTGACCGTGGACGGGCTGGAGCACGTGTACGCCGCCGGCGACAACGCGGCCGTCCCCGACCTCACCGGAAAGGGGGAGTTCACCGCGCCCAACGCGCAGCACGCGGTCAGGCAGGCCAAGCGCCTCGGCGACAACATCGCGGCCGACGTGCGCGGCAAGCCCAGGAAGCCCTACCGGCACGCCTACGTCGGGTCCGTGGCGAGCCTCGGTCTCCACAAGGGCGTCGCGAACGTCTACGGGGTGAAGCTCCGCGGGCTGCCCGCCTGGGTCATGCACCGCACCTACCATCTGTCGCGGATGCCGACCGTCAACCGCAAGTTCCGGATCACCATGGACTGGACGCTCGCGCTGTTCTTCCAGCGTGAGATCGTCTCGCTGGGCGAACTGGAATGGCCGCGCCAGGAGTTCGAACTGGCCGCGGGCCGCCAGCGCGACACCTGACCGGTCCCCTTGACCGGCCGGACCGTTCCACTGGCCGGACCCGGCCGCCCGAGCCCCTGCTCCACGGCCCTCGCGACCGGCGGCGCCGACCGCTGACTCGATATGATGACGCCGCCCCTGTAGCCCAATGGCAGAGGCGGGCTCCCTAAAAGAGCCATTGTGTCGGTTCGAGTCCGACCAGGGGCACCACAAGGATGGGAACAGGACCATCGCCCGATGGGTGGCGGTCCTGTTCCGTATTCTCTTGTTTGCGCCATTGTCGGCGCTGCCGTGCATCGTCGAGCGAGATGACGGCCGCGTCGTGGGCGGTTCGGCTGGCGGCGGTGATGGTGGGGCCGGTCAGGGTGATGCGGCACATCTCACGACTGCGCTCTTCGCCCGGTCGGGTCCGACGAACCGCGTGCAGCGGTCACGGTCTCGCCGCCGCGTTGCGCGGCTCGGGGCGCCGCCCACGATGGGTGCTGGCTCCCAGCATTACGATCATCGACTATGGACACCGCGGATTTGGTCTGGCTCGACGCGACCGAGCTGGCGCGCCTTATAGCCGTCGACGAGGTCACCGCGGTCGAGGTCGTGCAGGCGCATCTGGATCGCATCGAGGCGCTGGGCGAGCGGGTCAACGCGTTCGTCACCGTGCTGGGCGAGCAGGCCCTCGCCGCTGCCGCTCGCTCGCGCACCGGGCCGCTGGGTGGCGTGCCGTTCACGATCAAGGACTCGTTCGACACCGAAGGCGTGCGGACCACCCGGGGATCGTCGTTGTTCGCCGATCACGTCCCGGACGCCGACGCCACCGCCGTGGCGCGGCTGCGGGCTGCGGGCGGAATCCCGTTGGCGAAGACCAACCTGCCGGAGATGTCGTACTGGACCGAGACCGACAACCTGGTCGCCGGCCGGTCGCTCAACCCCTACGACCCCGAGCGCACCCCCGGCGGCTCCAGTGGAGGCGAGTCTGCGGCCATCGCGGCGGGTCTGTCGCCGCTCGGCCTGGGCAGTGATGTCGCGATCTCCGTGCGCGGACCGGCTCACGACACCGGCATCGCCTCAATCAAACCCACCCATGGGCGGGTGCCGTGCACCGGTCATTTCCCGCACGCGCTGCGGCGTTGGTGGCATGCCGGCCCGATGGCGCGCAGCGTGCGTGACCTGCGGCTGGCGCTGTCGCTGTTGGAAGGCCCCGACGGGCGGGACCCCTACGCGGCCGCCCTGGCCGCCGCCCGGCCCGGCGGGCCCGCCCGGATCGGCTGGACCACCGACGCGTTCGGCCCGATCGACCCGGAGGTGGCCGATACGGTGGCGTCGGCGGCTGTGGCTCTGTCCGACCTCGGTCTCCAGGTCGAGCAGGTCGGCGTCCCGTGGCTTGCCGAGCACGACTGCACGCGGATCTCGGCGACGCTGTTCACCGCTGAGATGCTGCCCTACCTGCGCGGCATCACGGCCGGGCGGGAGGCGGAGTTGCACCCGGTGATCGCGCGGACGCTCCAGGCACCGGACGTCACGATCGCCGACTACCTTGCTGCCGAAGGCGAGGTGGAACAACTGAGGTCGGTGTTCACGCACTGGTTCCAGGCCTACGATGTGCTCGTCTGCCCGGTGGTGACGATCCCGGCGCCGCCGCATGCGCAATCCAGTTACGTTGTCGGCGGGGAGAAAGTGCCAGCCCGCAACGTCATGCGGGCGACGGTGCCATTCAACCTCACCGGCCTGCCCGCCGTCTCGCTGCCGTTTGGGACGACCGCGGGCGGCCTGCCCATCGGTGTCCAGCTCATCGGCACCTGGTGGGCCGACAACGACCTCCTCGCACTGGCCGAACGACTCGAGTCGGTCAGCCCGGTCCGCGACCGTCGCCCGCCACTCCAGCCCTGACGTGCCCGTCCTGGCTGGCCGGCCCCGCCCATCCCAGCCCGGTCTCCCAACCGTGTCTTGACCAAAAGGGGAACGAGAAGCGCGCTACAGACGCGGATACGAATCCGCAGGTCAGCCCTGTTCCCATCCTTTGGTACTCCCGCCAGGGGCCCTGTATTTGCCCAGGGGGGGGCGACCCCCTGGAACCCCCGTTGCGGGCGGGGAGCCGCTTTCCGATCCGCTGGCGCGTCTCGCAAAGCGGCTCCCCGCCCGTCGGGTCGGGCGACCTCCGGGCGCCAGAGCGCCCTCCGGCCACCCGACCCGCGGGTGCTCATTGAGGTTCGTGCTCGGGCTTGGCGCCTCTCCGAGAGGGCCCGTCCTGCGTCGTCCAAGGGGGCGTTTCTACGTCGTCCGAGAGGGTTGGTTTCTGTTTCGTTCATGAGGGTGGGTTCTGCTACGGCCCAAAGGCGTCGGGGTGTGGTTGGCTTGGTGTCACATCGGCCGAACTGGAGAGACTGATGGAGAGCAGAAACCCCGCGTTCCGGGGGAACGCCTTCGACCAGCGGGCCACGGGGTACGGCGCCCCCGGGTACGGCCCGGCGGAGCACGGACCCGGACCCTACGCTCCCGGCTACGCGGCGCCGCCGCAGGTCCGGGCGATGACCATGGACGACGTCGTCGTCCGCGGGTTCGCCACCCTGGCGCTGCTGGTGATCACCGCGGCGCTGGCGTGGGTGCTGGTGCCCACCGACCTGGCCGTCCCCGTGCTGGTGCTCGCGCTCGTCGCGGAGATCGGGATCTGGGCGTTCATCACGTTCGGCCGCAAGGCCAACGCGCCCATGGTGCTGGCGTTCGCCGCCGTGTACGGCGTCGTCGTCGGCATCATCAGCCACGCCTACAACGACGTCTACAACGGCATCGTCTTCCAGGCCGTGATCGGGACGGCGCTGGCGTTCGGTGCGACCCTCGCCGTCTACGCGCTGCGCATCGTCCGCGTCACGCCCAAGTTCGCCAAGTTCGTGATCGCCGCCGGCGTCGCGCTGATCGCGCTGATGATCATCAACCTGCTGGTGAGCGCCTTCGGCGGTGAGGACGGGATCGGCATCCGCGACCCCGGCAACCCGCTCGCCTACGTCTTCAGCGTCGTCGCGATCCTCGTCGGCTGCTTCTTCCTGCTGCTCGACTTCGACTCGATCGAGCAGGGCGTCCGTTCCGGCGCGCCGGAGAAGTTCGCCTGGTACTGCGCGTTCGGGCTGGTGCTGAGCCTGGTGTGGATCTACCTGGAGATCCTGCGGCTGCTCAGCTACTTCAGCGGACGCGACTAGGCCCCGCCGGGCAATGATCAGCCCCGCGCCGGTGGCGTGGGGCTGATCTGTGCGGGATCTCTGCGCCAGGGTCGTGGCGCCTTGGCGGCACGACGGCGGGGGCGTCCGTTGGCGGGATCCCGCCACGAATGGACACGTATGAAGTTACGCGTATGAAGTTCGGTGCGGCGCGCGTTCAGTAGTGGCGCGCCCGTCGCGTGCGCTCGTGCTCGCGCACCAGGGCCGCGGCATAGCCGTGGGAGAGGTTGTGCTCGTCGGCCAGCCAGGTGCTGCGTTCCTCGCAGCGGGTGAACGACGGCCCGTTCTCGATGGTGGTGAACCACTCGGGGATGTCACGTCCTGTGACTTGCGGAATGCGGGCGATCAACTTGCTGTGCGTCTCCGGCGAGTGGTTCAGTGACAATTGGCACCTCCAGGTCGCGGGGCTCTTCCTGCCGACTCTGCATCACCACCCCGGATGTGACAACCCCCTAACGGGGACCTATCTATTACGTTACGTAGATCATCTGTAACGGGGGTTCTCTCCGAAACGCGCAGGTGGCCCGCATGGCGTGCCATACGGGCCATCCCAGCGCCGGGATTCAGGACAGGCGTTCCACCACCATCGCCATGCCCTGGCCGCCGCCCACGCACATGGTCTCCAGCCCGAACTGCTTGTCGTGGAACTTCAGCCCGTTGAGGAGCGTGGAGGTGATGCGGGCGCCGGTCATGCCGAACGGGTGGCCGACCGCGATCGCGCCGCCGTTGACGTTGAGCTTGTCGATGTCGATGCCGAGGTCCTCGGCGGACGGCAGCACCTGCGCCGCGAACGCCTCGTTGATCTCGACGAGGTCGATGTCGTCGATGGTCATCCCGGCCTTCGCCAGCGCCTTGCGGGACGCCTCCACCGGGCCGAGGCCCATGATCTCGGGGGACAGGCCGGTGACCCCGGTCGAGACGATCCGGGCCAGCGGGGTGATGCCGAGCTCGGCGGCCTTGGTGTCGCTCATGATCACCACGGCGGCGGCGCCGTCGTTCAGCGGGCAGCAGTTGCCCGCGGTGACCGTCCCGTCCGGCCGGAAGACCGGCTGGAGCTGGGAGACCTTCTCGTAGGTGGTGCCGGGGCGGGGGCCGTCGTCCTTGGCGATGACCGAGCCGTCCGGCAGCGTCACCGGCGTGATGTCCTTCTCCCAGAACCCGTTGGCGAGGGCCTTCTCGGCGAGGTTCTGCGAGCGCACGCCGAACTCGTCCTGCGCCTGCCGGGAGAGGCCGCGCAGGCTGGCGACGTTCTCGGCCGTCTGGCCCATCGCGATGTAGATGTCGGGCAGGGCGCCGTCCTCGCGCGGGTCGTGCCAGACGGGGGCGCCGCCCTCGCCCGCCTTGGCGGTGCGGGCCTCGGCGTCGGCGAACAGCGGGTTCTGCGTGTCGGGGAGGCCGTCGCTGCTGCCCTTGGCGAACCGGCTGACGGTCTCGACGCCCGCGGAGACGATGACGTCCGCCTCGCCCGCGCGGATGGCGTGCAGGGCCATCCGGGTCGTCTGCAGCGAGGACGAGCAGTACCGGGTGATGGTGGCGCCGGGCACGCCGTCCCAGCCGAGCAGGACCGACACCACGCGCGCCATGTTGTAGCCCTGCTCGCCGCCGGGCAGCCCGCAGCCGAGCAGCAGGTCGTCGATCTGGCTCGGATCCAGCTGCGGGACCTTCGCCATCGCGGCGGTGACCATCTGGGCGGTGAGGTCGTCGGGCCGGATGTCCTTGAGCGACCCCTTGAAGGCGCGGCCGATCGGCGAGCGCGCGGTTGCGACGATGACTGCCTCGGGCATTGCGGGTCTCCTGTCTCAGCGGCCGTCACGGCGTTACTCGCCGGTCACGGGCAATCTAACCGCTGGCCCCTCGGGCCGTACATGCCGCCCCCTGGGCTCGGTGGACGGGACCCCGGCCATAAGCGTGCGCTTACAGGTGTCCCGGCGGGGGGATGACGGCCGCCCCATGTGCCCGGGACGCCGGGCGCCGGACGCTGGTACCGGCGCCACCGGCCGGTCCGCGCGAGTGTGGGCGGGGGGACCGGCCGGTGCGGCGGACGACCGGGGCTCGTCACAGGTGACCGGACGGGTCCCGGTCCCGCGTACCCGGCCGCTCAGGCCGGGTCGGGTGCCGCCGGGGCGGGCGGCACGTCGCGGGCGGGGGACCTGCGGCGCAGGAGGCGCGCCCAGCGTCCGCGGGGACCCCGGTCGCGGCCGCCCACCGACGCGCCCGACACCTCGGTGCCGGCCCGCTCGGCGGCCTCCACGGCCGCGCGGTAGATGGGGATGACGTCCTGGTCGAGGTGGCCCGCCGGGTCGTGCTCCAGGTCGAGCACCGACGCCATCGAGGGCAGCACGGCCGCCGCCGCGGCGGCGTACCCGCGGGCGGACGGGTGGTAGCGGTCCTCGCTGAACATCGAGAGCGGGTCGGCGGCGAACTCGCGGCCGAGGAGGTCGCCGAGCGACACCGAGCGGGCACCGTGCTCGACGACCGCGACCGTCTGCGCCGCGGCGAGCTGGCGGCTCGCGCGGCGCGCGAACCAGCGCAGCGGCGGCATCAGCGACTTGACCGAGCCGAGGTCGGGGCAGGTGCCGACCACCACCATCGCGTCGGCGGCGCGCAGCCGCTCGACCGCGTACCCGAGATGCCGGACGGACTCGGCGGGCGGCACCCGCGCCGTCACGTCGTTGGCGCCGATCATGATGACCGCGACGTCGGGACGGGCCTGCAGCGCCCGGTCGACCTGGCCGCGCAGCGCGTGCGAGCGGGAGCCGGACCGGGCCACGTTCGTCACCCGGACGGGCCGGCCCGCGATCGCCGCCAGGCCGCTCGCGAGGAGCGCGGCCGGCGTCTCCTCCGGGGTGTGGACGCCGAGCCCGGCCGCGGTCGAGTCGCCCAGCATGACCAGCGACAGCGGGGAGCCGCCGTGCTCCTCGCCGTACAGCCCGTCCGCCACGGGCGGGTCGCCGTTGGGCGTCGCCGAGATGATCCTCCGGGCGAGCCGGGCCTCCATCACCAGAAGGCCGAACGTGATGCCGCCCAGGGCCGTGATTCCTCCGCCGCCATAAGCCGCGGCCGCCGCGATGCGGCGTGCCGTGAATGCCCTCAACATGCTGCGTTGACCCTCCGTGATTTAGTTCCTACCCGCGCGCGGGGGCGGCGATACCTGCGGGCGCCGTTCTCGGCTAACGTCGGAAACGGGAAACCTTCCGGACCCGCGCCCGTTCCCACGCGTGACCGGCGGCGGAAACACGGACGCAACGGTCAGATCCACACACTGAACGACAAGGATGTCGCGGTGCACGTACACGACTCGCTCGTCGAACTGATGGGCAACACCCCGCTCGTTCGACTGCGCAAGGTCACCCAGGGGCGGCGGGCCGGCGGCCCCCGGCCGCAGGTGCTGGCCAAGGTGGAGTACTTCAATCCCGGCGGCTCGGTGAAGGACCGCATCGCGGTCCGCATGATCGACGCCGCCGAGCGGTCCGGCGAGCTGCGGCCCGGCGGGACGATCGTCGAGCCGACGTCCGGCAACACCGGGGTCGGGCTCGCCATCGTGGCGCAGGAGCGCGGCTACCGCTGCGTCTTCGTCTGCCCCGACAAGGTCGGCAAGGACAAGATCGACGTGCTGCGCGCGTACGGCGCCGAGGTCGTCGTCTGCCCGACGGCGGTGAACCCCGAGCACCCCGACTCCTATTACTCGGTGTCCGACCGCCTCGTCGCCGAGATCCCGGACGCCTGGAAGCCGAACCAGTACACCAACCCGCAGAATCCGCGGTCGCACTACGAGACGACCGGTCCGGAGCTGTGGGAGCAGACCGAGGGGCGCATCACCCACTTCGTCGCGGGGATCGGCACGGGCGGCACCATCAGCGGCACCGGCCGGTACCTCAAGGAGGTCTCCGGCGGGCGGGTGCAGATCATCGGTGCCGACCCGGAGGGCTCGGTGTACTCCGGCGGCAGCGGCCGCCCCTACCTCACCGAGGGCGTCGGCGAGGACATCTGGCCGGAGACCTACGACCGCGACATCTGCGACGACGTCATCGCGGTGTCCGACAAGGACTCCTTCACGATGACCCGGCGGCTCGCCCGCGAGGAGGCGCTGCTCGTCGGCGGCTCCTGCGGGATGGCGGTCGTCGCCGCGCTGCGCGTCGCCGAGCGGGCCGACCCCGACGCGGTGATCGTCGTGCTGCTGCCGGACGGCGGCCGCGGCTACCTCGGCAAGATCTTCAACGACGCCTGGATGGCGGACTACGGGTTCCTCACCCCGTCCACCGAGGAGGCCCGGGTCGGCGAGGTGCTCACCCGCAAGGGCGGCACGCTGCCGGAGTTCGTGCACGTCCACCCGCACGAGACCGTGCAGACCGCGATCGCCATCATGCGCGAGTACGAGGTGTCGCAGCTGCCGGTGATGAAGGAGGAGCCGCCGGTCATGGCGGCCGAGGTGGTCGGCTCGGTCGGGGAGACCGACCTGCTCGACATCATGGTCCAGGGCCGGGCCAAGATGACCGAGCCCGTGGAGGCGCACATGGCGGCGCCGCTGCCGACGCTCGGCTCCGGCGAGCCCGTCAGCAAGGCCGTCGGCGTCCTGGAGAAGTCCGGGGCCGCGGTCGTCCTCGTGGACGGCAAGCCCAAGGGCCTGATCACCCGCCAGGACCTGCTCGCCTTCCTGTCCGACGCCACCGGCTGACCCCGGACGCAGAGGAGCGCCTGGAGATCGCGGTGATCTCCAGGCGCTCTTCTTCAGGTGTCGGGTTGCGGGGCCCAGCCGGTGGGCGGCGTTATGGGCCGGGCTCCGCAACCCGACGTCTCGGGGGCGCCGCGGCTAGCCGCGGTACCCGGTCGGGGCGAAGTCCTCCCGCGTGTCGGCGGGCCGCAGCGGCGTGTCCGGCTCGTCGCCGTGCCCCGGCCACCAGGCCTTGTGGCCCAGCATCGCGGTGAGCCCCGGCACCAGGAACGTCGACATCACGAAGGCCGACAGGGCGATGCCGATCGCGACGGAGAAGCCCATCTGCTGGAGCATCGACACCGGCGCGAGCATCATCACCGAGAAGGTGCCGGCCAGGATGAGTCCCGCCGCGGCGACCGTCGGGCCGCCGTGCTGGACGGCCAGGGCCGCCGCCTTCCGCGGCTCGTGGCCCTCCTTGGCCTCCTCGCGCAGCCGCGCCGTCATCAGGATGTTGTAGTCGGTCCCGATGGCCAGCACGAACAGGTAGAGGACGATCGGCAGCTGGAAGGTCACCCCGGCCTCGCCCATCGCGCCCTGGAAGACGTACACCGCGGAGCCGAGCGTCGCGGCGAAGCCCAGCAGCACCGCCACCACCAGGTAGAGCGGCGCCACCACCGACCGCAGCAGCAGGGCCAGGATGATCGCGATCAGCACCGCCGCCACCGGCAGGATCACCGACAGGTCGCGGTTGTTGACGGCGTTGATGTCGGCGAAGATCGCCGTCGAGCCGCCGACGTAGGCGCGGGTGCCCTCCGGCGCCGCCTTGTGCACGGCTGGCGCCAGGTCGTCCTTGACCAGGCTGATCGCCTCGTTGGACGCGGGATTGACCTTCAGCAGGAGGTCGACGCGGGCCACGGACTTGTCCTGGCCCGGGACGGGCTGCTGGACGCGGCCGACGCCGGGCGCGGTCTTGGCCGCCTCCGAGAAGGAGGCCAGCTGCTGCTGGGTGATCGGCTGCCCGCCGTCGCTCTTGAGGAACACCTGGACCGGGGTGGTCAGGCCGGGCGGGAAGCCCTTCTCCATGTCCTTGGTGGCCTGCGCGGACTCGGTGTCCTGCGGGAAGCCGGCGGCGAAGTCGTAGTCCGCCTTGAACCCGAGGGCGCCGAGCGCCAGCACGACCAGCACCAGCCCGGACGCCGCCGCCGCGATCGCGGGGCGCTTGCCGACGCCCCGGCCGATGGCCGCGGACATCGTCCCCTTCGGCTGCTTCTTCCACGCCTTGGAGGGCCAGAAGACGGCGGTGCCGAGCAGCGACACGAGGGCCGGGAACAGCGTCAGCGAGGTGATGCCCATCACCACCACGGCGATGGCGAGGGACGGGCCCCAGGCGCTGAACACGCCGAACGTCGCGAGCAGCAGGACCAGGAAGGTGACGGCGATGGCGGCGGCGGCCGAGGAGATGACCTCGCCGACCCGCTCCACCGCGGTGATCATCGCGGTCTTCTTGTCGTCGCCGGCCCGCAGCCGCTCCCGGAACCGGAACATCAGGAACAGGTAGTAGTCGGCGCCGATGCCGAAGAGCACGATCAGGATGATGGTGCTGAGGCTGTCGTCGCCGGAGAAGCCGAACAGCTTCGAGGCGGCGCCGATCAGGCCCATCGAGACCTGCATCGTCACCATGATCACGACGATCGGCAGCACCGCCGCCAACGGGGCCCGGAAGATCACCAGGATCAGGCCGATGATCAGCACGAAGGTGGCGATGCCGACGATCTCGAAGGACTGGTTGAACGAGTCCTCGTTGTCGACGAAGCCGGCGACGTCACCGCCGACCTTGGCCTCCAGACCGCTGCCGTTCAGCAGCGTGGGGAGGTCCTTGCGGATCTCCTTGACCGCGTCGCCCTGCTTCTCGCTGTCGGCCATCGAGGTGCCCTTCATCGGCACCATGATCACCTGGACGGCCTTGTTCGGCGCCACCGCCTCCGCGCCGGTCGCGAAGCCGAGGACCGTCGGCGGCTTGTCGGCGTTCAGGGACTTGGCGGCCTCGTTCACCCGGGCGGTGTCCTGGGCCGTCAGCGGCTTGCCGTCGGAGCGCTTGACGACGATCAGCGAGGAGGTGTCCTCCTGCTGCGGGAACGCCTTCTCGGCGATCTCGAGGGCCTGGACCGACTCGTACTTCGAGGGCAGGAAGTCGCCCTGGTCGGACTCGGTGGTGAGCTTGGGGGAGAAGGCGATGATGAGCACCGCGGCCACGAGCCAGGCCACGATGGTCCACCACGGATGTCTCACGACGAAGCGCGCGAGCCGAGCGAACATGGGGGCTTCCTTAGATCAATGTCGTAGGGATACCTGTAAAACGGTAGAGACCCGACGCGGCGTTGGGGTCACCCCCAGCGCCGAAATGGGGGGTGATACCTCCGGGGGAGCCTCTCCTCCTCGAGGAGGGGCGGCGGGTGGATAGCCTCGTACCCATGGACAACGAGGTTCAGCAGGGGTTCGAGACCCTGGCCATCCACGCGGGGCAGGAGCCCGACCCGGCCACCGGCGCGGTCGTCCCGCCGATCTACCAGGTCTCCACCTATAAGCAGGACGGCGTCGGCGGCCTGCGCGGCGGCTACGAGTACTCCCGGTCGGCCAACCCGACCCGTACCGCCCTGGAAGTATGCCTGGCCGAGATCGAGGGCGGGGCGCGCGGGCTGGCGTTCGCGTCGGGGCTCGCCGCCGAGGATGCTCTGCTGCGCGCGGTCTGCCGGCCCGGCGATCACGTCGTCGTCCCGAACGACGCCTACGGCGGCACCTACCGGCTGTTCGCGAAGGTCGCCGAACCGTGGGGCGTGGCGTTCGACCCGGTGCCGCTCGCCGACGTCGACGCCGTGCGGGCCGCGGTCCGCCCCGAGACGAAGATCATCTGGGTGGAGACGCCGACGAACCCGCTGCTCGGCATCGCCGACATCGCGGTGCTGGCCTCCGTCGCCCGCGACGCGGGCGCGCTGCTCGTCGTCGACAACACCTTCGCCTCGCCGTACCTCCAGCGCCCGCTGGAGCTCGGCGCGGACGTCGTCGTCCACTCCACCACCAAGTACATCGGCGGCCACTCCGACGTCGTCGGCGGCGCGCTGGTCGCGGCGGACGCGGCGCTGGGGGAGCGCCTCGCCTTCCACCAGAACGCGATGGGGGCCGTCGCGGGCCCGTTCGACGCCTGGCTCGCGCTGCGCGGGGTCAAGACGCTCGGCGTCCGGATGGACCGGCACTGCGCGAACGCCGAGAAGATCGTGGAGATGCTAGTGCGGCACCCGTCCGTCCGGCAGGTCCTCTACCCCGGGCTGGCGGGCCATCCGGGCCACGACGTCGCGGCGAAGCAGATGAGGGCGTTCGGGGGCATGGTCTCGTTCCGGATGGAGTCGGAGGAGGCCGCCGTCCGGGTGTGCGAGCGGACGAAGCTCTTCACGCTCGGCGAGTCGCTCGGCGGCGTCGAGTCGCTGATCGAGCACCCGGGGCGGATGACGCACGCCTCGGCGGCCGGCTCGCCGCTGGAGGTCCCCGCGGACCTCGTGCGGCTGTCGGTCGGGATCGAGGACGCGAGCGACCTGCTCAGGGATCTGGACCGGGCGCTCGGCTGAAAATCAGCTGACCATTCCCCGCCGTCCTTGATCAAAACATCTATACTCGGCGCGCCAGGTTCGGTAAAGAAAGGGACCGGGGTGCGCAAAGTACTCGTGTGTGGGGCGGCGTTCGCCGCGACGTGTGTCTCCGCCGTAGCCGTTCCCGTGGGAGCCCACGCGAACCCTCCGGCGCCGACGCCCAGCGCGTCCGTTCCGTCCGCGCCGGGGACCGGGGAGCCGTCCGCCGGGCCGCAGACCGCTCCGCCCGGGACAGGCTCCCCGTCGGCGTCGTCCACGGGGCGGCCGGGGAACGGCCAGGAGGGCACGGACGGGGAGCCCGGCGCCACCGTCACCGCGCAGGCGGTCATGGTGACGCCGGAACTGCCGAAGTTCCGCACCTACGCCTACGGCAGGGCGCCCGCCCAGAAGATCGACGCCTACTGGCGCGACCCGGGGCCGCGCGCCACGCCGCGCCCCGCCCTGCTGCTCCTGCACGGCGGCTACTGGCTCGAAGGCGACAAGGGCGGTGGCTGGAAGTACTTCGCGCGCCGGCTGACCGAGGAGGGCTTCGTCGTCCTGTCGGCGAACTACCGGCTGGCGCCGAAGGCCGCCTGGCCCGCGCAGCGCGACGACGCGCTGTCGGCCCTCGCGTTCATCAAGAAGCACGCCCGGGTCTGGAACGTCGACCCGAACCGCGTGGCCGTGATGGGCTCGTCCGCCGGCGGGCACCTCGCCACGCAGCTCGGCACGCTCGGGACGGGCACCCGGCAGGTCCGCGGAGTGATCGCGCTGTCGCCGCCGAACAACCCGTACCTGGCCTTCCAGGACGGCGAGAAGCCGGCGGCCACGCCCAACCAGCGCAAGCTGCGGGTGGCCGTCACCGACCTCGTCCGCTGCGTGCCGGGCGCGGCCGCCGCGCCGGACTGCTGGACGCGGCTGGACGACGCCAGCACCGTCACCCACGTCTCCGCGGGCGACGCGCCGATGCTGCTGATGCACGCCACCGGCGACTTCGTCCCCGTCACCCAGAGCACCGGGCTGGCGGGCGCGCTGCGGTCCGCGGGCGTGCAGACGACCGTGAAGACCATCGAGGGCGAGATGCACGCCTCGCAGATGCTGAACGACGAGCAGACCTACCCGACGATCGTCGACTGGCTGAAGAAGCACCTGCGGCCGGGCCGGTAGCGAGGTCCGGCGGCGGGCCGCGGGCCGTCAGCCGTTCCAGACCATCAGCACGAGGATCACCAGCCAGATCAGCGCGACGACGCCGGACATGGCGGCGAGCCGCCCCCGCTCGACCTGGGCGATCTCGCCGCCCGCCGCGCTCGACGCTTCGGGCGCGGACGGGGCCTCCTCGGCCGCGGTCTTCGTCTCCTTCTGCTCGCCCTTCCCGCCGTCCTCCGCCTCGGTGACCTCCGCGGCGGCGGGACGGGCCGGGACCGCCGCCTCCTCCGCCGCGGCGACCTCCAGCAGATGCGCCGCCCGGCGCTGGTCGCGGTCGATGATCAGCAGCAGCACGAGCGCGACGACGAACAGCGTCATCGACACCGTCAGCCACACCTGGGCGAGGTCGCCCTTGGCCAGGGCGAGCCCGAACAGGAAGATGCCGAGCGTGCCGAGCCCGTAGATCTGGGTGGTGCGGTGCAGGTGGCGGACCACGACCGCGTTCCGCTTGCGGATGTAGCGGGGAGTGGACATGGTCGCGGCCGTCAGCGGCCCCAGCGTGAAGATCGCGAAACCGATGTGCAGGACCAGCAGCAGGCGGTCGGAAGTCGACATGACGCCGACATTAGCCCGCCCGGCGCCCCCGGCGGAGTCCCCGCGGGGGCGCCGCGGCGTCAGCGGCGGCCGCGCCGCACCCGCAGGTAGTCGCTCACGACGTACTCGCCGAGCCGCTCGGCGTCCGGCGCGAACACCCGGCCGCCGTTGCGCCGCGCGACCTCCTCCACGAACGACACGAGCCGTCGGTCCTCGGCGAGCATGAAGAAGTTCATGCAGGCGCCCCGCCGCGTCATCTTGTCGACCTCGGCGAGGGTGAGGACGAGCGTGTCGGTGGACGGCGGGTAGTCGAACAGCGAGCGGCCGTCGGGCCGCAGGTGCGCGGTCGGCTCGCCGTCGGTGACGACGAGGACGATCGGCTCGAAGTCGGGGTGCCGGTCCAGGTGCCGTCCCGCGATCATCAGGGCGTGGTGCAGGTTGGTGCCCTGCACCATGTCCCAGTCGAGGCCCGCCATCTCCGTCGGGTGCAGCACCCGGGCGTAGTTGGAGAACCCGATGATCTGGATCGCGTCCTGCGGGAACTTGCTGGTGACGAGCGTGTGCAGGGCGAGCGTGGTCTGCTTGGCGACGGCCCACGTCCCGCGCAGCACCATCGAGTAGGACAGGTCGACGAGCAGGCAGACGGCCGCGCCGGTGCGGCGCTCGGTCTCCTGCACCTCGAAGTCGTCCACGCTGAGGCGCACCCCGCCGGGCCGCGTCCCGCCGCGGCCGTTGCCGTTGATCTCCGCGACGTCCGCCGTGCCGGGCTCGACGACCTTCGCGGCGGGCGGGCGGGTGACGAGCCCCGCGCCGCCGTCCATGGCGCTGCGCCGGATCGCGTTGCTCACCGTCCGGACGACGTCGAGGGGCTGCTCGTCGCCGAACCGCCACTCGCGGCTGGACCCGGTCAGCTCGCCGGCCTGGCCCGCGTCGCGCTGGTCGTGGTCGCCCTGCCGGCCGGAGGTCAGCTGGGAGAACACCCGGCGCAGCGCCGTCTCGCCGAGCCGCCGCACCGCCTTCGGCGTCAGCTCCAGCGTGCCGCGGTTGCGCCGCAGGTAGCCCTGCCGCTCCAGCTCCGCCTCGATGCGGCGCAGCTCGGCCAGGTCGTCGACGGCCTGCCGGCCGAGCGCCCGCCGGACGGCCTCCTCGTCGATGTCGTCGAGCCGCGCGCCGGGGTAGTCCTGCCCGAGCGCGGCCTCCAGCTCGCTGAGGTCGGCCAGCTCCGCCAGCGCGGTCGTGGCGTCGCCCATGCCGAGCGGGTCCTCGCCGGTCATCTGCTCGGACTGGCCCCAGCCGAGGTCGGGACGGCGGGCCCGCAGCGTGTCGCCGAGCCGCGTCATCTCCATGGCGAGGCCCGCGTCCTGCATGGCCTGCTCCATCAGCCCGGCCAGCTCCGCGCGCTGCTCGGGGCTGAGCGAGGCCAGCAGCCGGTCCATCGCGGCGGCGCGGCGGGCGAGGGAGTCGACCAGCTCCTCCAGGTTCTGCGGGTTGTCGGGGAACATGTCCCCGTACTCCCGCATGAACCGGTCGAAGTCCTCCTGGGTGTGCTCGCCGCGGGCGTCCCGCTCCAGCATCTCGTTGAGCGCGGCCATCATGTCCTTGACCCGCTCCAGGGCGGCCGGGTCCTGGTTCTCCAGGGCCTGCTTCATGCCCTGGAACTGCGCGTCCAGCACCTCGCGGCGCAGCAGGTCCTTCAGCTGCTCGAAGGTGCGGCGGGCGGCGTCGGAGCGCCAGTCGTAGTCCGACAGCCGCCGGATCGCCTGGGAGGTGTCGGACGGCAGCGTGTCCAGCTCCGCCTCCCGCACCCGCGCGTCGTCGCTCGGGTCGGGGAACAGCTCCGCCCGCTCCTGCCCGATCGCGGTGTCCAGCAGCGCGCGGGCCTGCTCCAGCGTGCCGTCCAGCCGGCCCCGGTCGCGCAGCGCGCGGCGCCGCTCCCGCACCTGGCGGAGCATGTCGTCGAGCCCGCGCCGGTTCCGCGCGCCCGGGAGGCCGCGGCGCAGCAGCTCCCGGAGCGCGTCGTCCGGGCGGGTGCCGTCCAGCACCGAGTCGCCCATCGCGTCCAGGGCGTCCCGGACGTCGTACGGCGGGGCGAGCGGGTCGGGGCCGTCCTCGTAGGCGCCGTAGCGGTATCGGCTCATCGAATCTCCTTGCCCGCGAAGACCTCGGGTCCCGGCGTCACGTCCGGTAGGTGGCCGTCCCGCCGGGGCGCCCGTCGGCGACGTCCTTGGAGAGCCGCCGGGTGAGGAACAGCCCCTCCAGGGCGAACTCCAGCGCGGCCGCGGCCTGCCCGGGGGACTCCCCGCTCATGCCGAGCCGTTCCATGATCTTGGCGAGGCCGGGCACGTGCCCGATGCGGCGCAGCAGCTCCGCCGCGGACACCAGCTCGCCCGACTCCACTCTCTCCCCGGTGTCGAACTTGTCCAGCAGCCCGTTCAGGTCGGCGGCGCCGAGCGTCCGCCGGTAGGTCTCGGCGATCGCGCGGCGCAGCAGGTGCTCCAGCACCTCCTGCTCGCGGCCCTCCTCGCTGACCTCGAACTCCACCTTGCCCATCAGCGACGGCACGACCGCCTGGAGGTCGCAGACGCGGGCGACCGCGCGCTCCTCGCCGGCGAGCGCCGCCCGCCGCACCGCGCCCGCCGCGACCGTCTCGGCGCCGGCGAGCGCGAACCGCGCGGACACGCCCGACCGTGCGTCCACCGCCGTCGACTCCCGGACGAGCCGGGTGAACCGGCCGATCACCTCGACCAGGTGGTCGGGCACCTCGGCGGGGAGCCCGGCGAGGTCGGCGAAGTCGGCCTCCTGCCGGATCAGCGCCAGCTCGGCGTCCAGCTCCAGCGGGTAGTGGGTGCGGATCTCCGCGCCGAACCGGTCCTTCAGCGGGGTGATGATGCGGCCGCGGTTGGTGTAGTCCTCGGGGTTGGCGGAGGCGACGAGCAGGACGTCCAGCGGCAGCCGCAGCGCGTAGCCGCGGACCTGCACGTCGCGTTCCTCCAGCACGTTCAGCAGCGCCACCTGGATCCGCTCGGCCAGGTCGGGCAGCTCGTTGATGGAGAAGACGCCGCGGTTCGTGCGCGGCACGAGGCCGAAGTGGACGGTCTCCGGGTCGCCGAGCGTGCGGCCCTCCGCCACCTTCACCGGGTCGACGTCGCCGATGAGGTCGCCGACGCTGGTGTCGGGGGTGGCGAGCTTCTCGCCGTACCGGTCGTCGCGGTGCCGCCACTCGACCGGCAGCTCGTCGCCCAGCTCGTCGGCGAGCCGGCGGCAGCGCACGCACACCGGCGCGTACGGGTGGTCGTTGATCTCGCAGCCGGCGACGACCGGGGTCCACTCGTCCAGCAGCCCGGCGAGGGTGCGGATCAGCCGCGTCTTGCCCTGCCCGCGCTCGCCCAGCAGCACCAGGTCGTGCCCGGCGAGGAGGGCGCGCTCCAGGTGGGGCAGGACGGTGTCGTCGAACCCGAGGATGCCGGGGAAACGGGGCTCGCCGGATCTCAGGCGGTCGAGGAGGTTCCGGCGGATCTCGGCCTTCACGGAAAGCCGGGCGTGACCGCTGTTGCGCAGCTCGCCCAGTGTTGATTCGCGTGGTGTGGATGAACGCACGCGATCGACACTACGTCGCCTCCCCGCGGAATCGCACCCCCGCCGGGGAATAGCCCGGGCTGCCCCGTCCCGCAGGTGTTTGGGTGGAGAGCGTGCGGAGGGGGAGACTGGAGGTGTGAAGCGAGCCGGCGAACGGAGTGAGGGAGGCGGCGCCGATGGCGCGATTCGGTGATGGCCTGGCCCTCGGACCCGATCTGTCCAGTGCCGCCGCGGCGGCGGTCGAGCAGGCGCTCGCCCCGCTCAGCGCGGCGCCCGACCTGGTGTGCGTGTTCGTCACGGGGGACGACCCGGACGAGGTCGAGGCCGCGGCGGTGGCCGCCGAGCGGGCGGCCGGGCCCGCGCTGCTGCTCGGCTGCAGCGCGTCGGGGGTGATCGGCGCGGGGCGCGGCGTGGAGGAGCGCGGCGCGGTCAGCGCGTGGGCGGCGGTGCTGCCCGGGGCGCGGCTGGACGCGTTCCGGCTGGAGACCCTCAAGGGGGACGACCGGCTCATCGTGGTCGGCATGCCGGAGGCGCAGGACGACGACGTGGTCGGCGTGCTGCTCGCCGACCCCTACAGCTTCCCGGTGGACGCGTTCGTGGAGCGCTCCGACGAGGCGCTGCCGGGGCTGCCGCTGGTCGGCGGGCTCGCCGAGGGCAGCGGGCTCGGCGAGACCGGGCACGGCGAGGTCCGCCTGTTCGTCGGCGGCGAGGTGCACCGGGACGGCGCGGTCGGCGTGGTGATCGGCGGTTCCGTCGCCGCCGCCACGGTGGTCAGCCAGGGCGCCCGCCCGATCGGCCCCGACATGGTGGTGACCAAGGCGGAGGAGAACGTCCTGTACGAGCTGGCCGGGGTCCCCGCGCTGGAGAAGCTGGAGCAGATCGTCCTCGGCCTGCCGGAGGAGGAGCAGGAGATGGCCGGGCGCGGGCTGCTGATCGGCGTCGCGATGGACGAGTACGCCGACGAGCACGAGCACGGCGACTTCCTGGTCCGCGGGGTGGTGGGCGCCGACACCGACAGCGGCGCCATCGCGATCGGCGACGTGGTGGACGTCGGGCGGACCGTCCGGTTCCAGGTCCGGGACGCGGGCGCCGCCGAGGAGGACCTCGCCGCGCTGCTCGAGCGGTTCGACCTGGCGCCGGTCGAGGGCGCGCTGCTGTTCTCCTGCAACGGGCGCGGCCAGGCGATGTTCCCCGACTCCGACCATGACGCGAAGGTGCTCGACCGCGCGTTCGGGCCGGCCGGGGTCGGCGGGTTCTTCGCCGCCGGGGAGATCGGCCCGGTCGCGGGACGCAACCACGTGCACGGGTTCACCGCGTCGATTCTGGCTTTCGGCAGGGTGGAGGACCTGACTTGAGCGAAGCGAACCGGGGGGTGCGGGGGGTCGTCCCCCCGCAGGAGACTCGGTTGAGGGAAGCGCGGGTTCTGGCGGTGGACATCGGCGGGACGAAGCTGGCCGCCGCGCTCGTCGCGCCGGACGGGAGCATCGCCGCCCACGAACGGATCCCGACCCCGAACGAGCCCGGCACGGACGCCGTGGAGCTGTGGCGGGCGCTGCAGGGGCTGCTCGACAAGGTCGTCGCCGCCGGGGGCGACCCGCCGCTCGCGGGCGTCGGCGTCGGCTGCGGGGGCCCGATGACGTGGCCGGCCGCCCAGGTGTCCCCGCTGAACATCCCCGCGTGGCGCGGCTTCCCGCTGCGGGACCGGCTCTCCGCCCGGTACCCGGGCGTGCCGGTCCGCGTCCACAACGACGCGATCTGCGTCGCGGTCGGCGAGCACTGGCTGGGGGCGGGACGCGGGCGCGGCAACGTCCTCGGCATGGTGGTGTCCACGGGCGTCGGCGGCGGGCTGATCCTCGGCGGGCACCTCGTGAACGGCGCCAGCGGCAACGCCGGGCACATCGGGCACGTCATCGTCGAGCCCGGCGGCACGCCCTGCGAGTGCGGGGGCCGCGGCTGCCTGGAGGCGGTCGCGCGCGGCCCGGGGCTGGTCGCGTGGGCGCGCGAGCAGGGCTGGGATCCGGGGGAGCGCGACGCCACCGGCGTGGAGCTGACCGCCGACGCGCGCCGCGGGGACCCCGTCGCGGGCGCGGCGATGCGGCGTGCCGGGCGCGCCATCGGCCTCGCGCTCGCGTCCGCGACGCACCTGTGCGACCTGGAGGTCGCCGCGATCGGCGGCGGCCTGTCGCAGGCGGGCGAGCTGCTCTTCGACCCGCTGGAGGAGGCGTTCCGCGCGCACGCCCGGATGCTGTTCGCGCGCCGCCTGCGGATCGTCCCGGCGGTGCTCGGGCAGACCGCCGGGCTCGTCGGCGCCGCCGCCCTGATCCACTCTCAAGATCGCTATTGGAGTGCGGGCTGAGTCCGGAGGGTGCGAGGATCAGATCATGACTGCCGTCAGTGTCGACGACGTCCGCGCGGCCCGCGACCTGCTCGGCGGGGTCGCCGTGCCCACCCCCCTGGTCCCGTCCCGGGTGCTGTCGGAGCAGCTCGGCGGGCCCGTCCTGCTGAAGTGCGAGAACCTGCAGCGCACCGGCTCGTTCAAGATCCGCGGCGCGTACGTGCGGATCGCCCGGCTGACCCCGGAGGAGCGGGCCGGCGGCGTCGTGGCGGCCAGCGCCGGCAACCACGCGCAGGGCGTCGCGCTCGCCGCGTCCATGCTCGGCTGCAAGGCCACGGTGTTCATGCCGGTCGGCGCTCCGCTCCCCAAGATCGCCGCGACCCGCGGCTACGGCGCGGAGGTCGTGTTCCCCGGACCGACCGTGGACGAGTGCCTCGTCGCCGCGCAGGAGTACGCCGAGGAGTGCGGGGCGGTGTTCATCCACCCGTTCGACCATCCCGACGTCGTCGCCGGGCAGGCCACCATCGGCCTGGAGATCATGGAGGAGTGCCCCGACGTCCGGACGATCGTGGCGCCGGTCGGCGGCGGCGGGCTGATGTCCGGGATCGCGGCGGCGGCCAAGGGGCTGGCGAAGGAGTCCGGCGGCGGCGAGATCAAGCTCGTCGGCGCGCAGGCCAGGCGCGCCGCGGCGTTCCCGCCCTCGCTCGCGGCCGGGGGGCCGGCGCAGATCGAGGTGGAGCCGACGATGGCGGACGGGATCGCGGTCGGCCGTCCCGGCGAACTGACCTACGCCATGTTCACCGAGCTGGTCGACGCCGTCGTCACCGTGACCGAGGAGTCCATCTCCCAGGCGCTGCTGCTCTGCCTCGAACGCGCCAAGCAGGTCGTCGAGCCCGCCGGCGCCGCCGGGGTGGCGGCGCTGCTGGAGCACGCCTACGCGGTCGAGCCGCCCGTGGTGGTCCTGCTGTCGGGCGGCAACATCGACCCGCTGCTGCTGTCGAAGGTGCTGCGGCACGGCCTCGCGGGCGCCGGGCGGTACCTCGTCGTCCGGTGCCGGCTGAAGGACCGTCCGGGCGCGCTCGTGACGCTGCTGGGCGAGCTCGCCGAGCTGGGCGTCAACGTCCTGGACGTGATGCACGAGCGGGTCGCCGCGCGCCTCCACGTGGAGGAGGCCGAAGTCCTCATGCACCTGGAGACGCGCGGCGCCGGCCACTCCGAAGACGTGATCGGGCGCCTTCGCGAGAAGGGCTACACCCTGACGCTGAGCTAGCCGCTCACAGGGACGGCTTACCCTCGGAGTAGAGCCACGCCTCGGCCCACGCGTCCAGGTTCTCGTGCGAGAGGCGCTCGGCGAAGCGGACGAAGTCCTTGGTCGAGGCGTTGCCGTACCGGTACGCGGACGGCCACGCCTTCAGCAGCCGGTGGAACGCCTTGTCGCCGATCTTCTGGCGCAGGACGTGGACGGCCATCGCGCCGCGGTCGTAGACGAGCCCGTCGAAGATGTGGTCGCGGCCCGGGTCGGCGACCTTGCCCTTCCACAGGCCGTTGTCCGCCGGGGTCGCGTACACGTCGTCGAAGGACTGCTGGACGGGCGTGCCGCTGCTGTGCTCGGCCCAGAGCCATTCGGAGTACGTCGCGAAGCCCTCGTTCAGCCAGATGTCCGACCACCGGGCCGGGGAGACCGAGTCGCCGAACCACTGGTGACCCAGCTCGTGGGCGAGGAGGCCCTCGCTCGGGATGCCGCCGGGCCGGCGCCCGAGGTCGTACACGGGGCGGCCCTGCGTCTCCAGCGCGTAGCCGACGCCCCCCTTCACGACGATCCCGCCGGTGGAGGTGAACGGGTAGCGGCCGTACAGCCCGTTCTGGAAGTCGGTGACCTCGGCGGTCTGCTGGTGGAACTTCTTCGCGTCGTCCGGCTTGATGGCCATGGCGAGGTCGGTGGCGGTCAGGTTGGGGATCCCGGCCTTCGTCCGCCCGGTGAGCACGTCGTACTTGCCGATGGCGAGCATGGACAGCTCGCTGGCCATCGGGTTCCGGACCTCCCAGCGGGTCGTCGTCCAGCCGCCCTTGGTCCACCTGCCGCGCAGGTCGCCGTTGGACAGCGTGGTGAGGTTCCCGGGCGCCGCCAGGGTGAACGTGTACGTCGCCTTGTCGGTCGGGTGGTCGTTGACCGGGAAGACGGTGGCCGCGCCGAACGGCTGGTTCAGCATCACCGCGCCGTCGGGCGTCGGCACCCAGCCGGACGTGCCGAGCGTCGCGTCGTTGATCGTCTGCGGGACGCCGGAGTACGCGACGGTCACCGTGAACGTGCGGTGCTTGCGCAGCCCCTTGCGCGGCGTGACGACGAGTTCCTGGGCGCCGGTCCGGGTGTAGGACGCCGCGCGCCCGTCCACCCGCAGCGAGGAGATCTTCAGCGGGCCCAGGAAGTCCAGGTCGAACCGGGACAGGTTCTGCGTCGCCCGCGCCTTGATCTTGGCGACGGCCTGGATCCCCTTCGTGCCCGGGTCGTACGTCAGGCCGATGTCGTAGTGGGCGACGTCGTAGCCGCCGTTGCCCATGTCCGGGAAGTAGGGGTCGCCCGCGCCCGGCGCGCCGGGCGTGAACCGCGCGGCGGCGCCCGCGGGCGCGGCGGTCACCGCGAGGCTCGCCGCGACGCTCAGCGACACGGCGGCCAGCGCTCTGGAGGTTCTGCTCATCGGCCTGTCCTCGGTCCCTCGATCAGTGGTCACAACCGTGATCAAGACTTTCCCGCGAATCGCGCGGGCGCAAGCGCGATTCGGTCTCGAATCGGCAGATCAGGGACGTTCTCGTGGCCGGAAGCGGAAACCGGTGAGGACGCGGCGGGCTCGGCCCGTCACTTGGCGGGGCGGCCCTTCTGGTAGAGCCAGTCGTCGAAGAACGCGTCGAGCTTCTTGCCCGACACGCGGTTCGCCGTCTCGATGAACTGCTTCGTCGTCCCGCTGGAGTGCCGGTGCTCCTTCGTCCACGTCCGGAGGATCTTGTAGAAGGTGTCCTCGCCGACGCGGCCGCGCAGCGCGACCAGCGTCATGCCGCCCCGGTCGTACACCGAGCGGCCGAACATCTGCTTGCGGCCCGGGTCGCCCGGCGGGACGTCCCAGAGCTCGCGCCCGCCGAGGCCGCCGTAGGACTCGTCGAAGTGCTCCTGCACGGTCTGGCCGCCGGTCTTCTCGTCCCACAGCCACTCGGCGTAGGTGGCGAAGCCCTCGTTCAGCCAGATGTCCTGCCACGTGGTCACGCTGACGCTGTCGCCGAACCACTGGTGCGCCAGCTCGTGCGCGACGATCGTCGGCTGCAGCCCGAACGCCCCGTACACCGGCCGGGTCTGCGTCTCCAGCGCGAAGCCGACGTCGGCGTTGTCGATCAGCCCGCCGGTGGAGCCGAACGGGTAGGGGCCGAACAGCTTCGTCCACTCGTCGACGATGGTGGCGTTCAGCTGGTGGAACTGGTCGATGGGCACGCCGGACGTGGTCGCGTCCACGGCGGTGATGTTCGGGATGCCGCCGGACGTCTTGCCCGTCCGCACCGTGAACCGGCCGACGTCGACCGTCGCGAGGTAGGTGGCCATCGGGTCCTTGACCCGCCACTTCGAGGTCGTCATCCCGCGCCGGGCGACCGGGACGACCCCCGGCCCACCGGTCGGGCCGGTGCTCGGGGCGCCGCTCGGCGGGCCGCCCGGACCGCCCGGCGGCACGCCCGGCGCGCCGCCGCCGGAGCTCGCCGGCGGCGTGTCCGGCTCGCCGTTGGCGATCGCCGTCAGCCCCTGCGGGACCGTGAGCTCGAAGTCGAACGTGGCCTTGTCGCTCGGGTGGTCGTTGCTGGGGAACCACGTCTTCGCGCCGCTCGGCTGGCACGCCACGAACACGCCGTCGGACGTGCGGATCCAGCCGTAGGTGCCGAGCACCGGGTCCGACACCGGCTTCGGCGTCCCCGAGTAGGCGATGACGGTGGTGAACCTCCGCCCCTTCTCCAGGGGCTTGGCCGGGGTCACCTCCAGCTCGCCGCCGCCGCGCTGCTGCCGCGCGGGCGCCCCGTCGACCTTGATCGAGGAGACCTCCAGCCCGGTCAGGTCCAGGTTGAAGCGGGCGAGCCGCGCGGTCGCGGTCGCGGTGATCGTCGCGGTGCCGTCGAGCTGCTTGGCGCCGTCCGGCGTGATGGTCAGCTTCAGCCCGTAGTGCTCGACGTCGTACCCGCCGTTGCCGTCGCCCGGGACGTACTTGTCGCCCGCGGTGGTCGGCCCAGCCGGGCCGTTGACCGCCGGGCCCTTCGGGGAGCCGGACGCGCTCGCACTCGGGTCGTCGAACGGGGTCTGGCACGCCGCGGTCAGCGACCCCGCGAGCGCGAGGGCGGCCAGCCCCGACACGCCGCGGAACACGGTGCCTCGCGGGGCCCGCGGCCCGGTCGGGCGGGGACTGGGGGAGTTTCCGGCCATATCCACGCAGTCCAGCCTGCCCGGGGAAACCCCGCCCGGCAACTCGGCGGGGCCGCGGGCAGGTCAGCGGCCGGCGTAGGGGTTGGGCCGGTGCGGGTCGGCCTTGACGACGACCGTCCTGGCCACCTTGCAGTGCAGCGCCTGCTTGCGCGGGTCCCAGAGGATCCACAGGACGTCGACCAGGCCGACGCAGCCGCAGATCCCGCCGAGCACGCTGTAGAACGCGGAGCGCCCCACGGCCTGTCCGGTGGTGATGGCCAGCCCGTCGTCGTCCCGGACGACGCGGATCCCGAGCAGCATCTTGCCGAGCGTCTGCCCCCGCTTGGCGTGCATCAGCCAGTAGTAGAGGAACGCCAGCACGACGCTGACCGCGTTGGTGCCCACCTGGGCGCCGTTGTACATCGAGTCGCCGGGCTCCGGATCGAACACGCGGTCCCAGTTGACGAACGGGATCGAGATCAGAACCGTGACGATGCCGACGATGACGAGGTCGACCAGCCCGGCGCCCAGCCGCGCCCAGCGGCTCGCGAGCTCGCCCGCCGGGGACACCTGCCGGCCCGTGCCGTAGCCCGGCGCGCCGTATCCCTGCTGGCCTCCGTAGGAGGGGTACTGCTGCCCGTACCCCTGCTGACCTTCGTAGGGCTGTTGCTGGCCGTAGGGCTGCTGCCCCCCGTACGGCTGCTGCTGGCCATAGGGCTGCTGCTGACCGTAGGGCGGTTGCTGCTGGCCGTAGGGCTGTTGTTGGCCGTAGGGCTGCTCTCCCTGCGGCGGCTGACCGCCGTACGGAGGTCCGCCGTAGGGGCCTGGCCGTCCGGGCTGGTCCTGCCGCCCGTCCGGCCGGTCCTCCGGCTCTCCCCCGGACGCGGGGTCGTTCGGCGGTTGCGTCATGCCGACAGCGTCGCCACGTCACCGTCGCCCAAACATCGCCGCGTCCGGGGGCGGCCGGAATGTTTACCCCCGCTTGATCAACCGTTGCCGGGGCCCGGTGCCGCGTCGCGGGCGTACGGGTTCGGCGTCCACGGGGTCGCCTTCACCACGATCGTCTTGGCGACCTTGTCGTGCAGGGCCTGGCGCCGGTCGTCCCACAGGATCCAGGCGACGTCGAGCAGGCCGACGATCCCGAGGATCCCGGCGGCGGGAGAGAGAAGGTTCAGCACGCCGGTCGTGATGCTGATCGCGTAGATGAACCCCTGCCTGCCGATCACCTGCCCCCAGGTGACCGCCGACTGGTCCGAGGCCTTGACCAGCCGGATGCCGCAGGCCTTCTTGCCGAGCGTCTGGCCGTACTTGGCGTGCAGGACGGTGAAGTACGCGAAGCTCAGCACGAACACGATCGCGTACCCGGTCAGCAGCCGCGGGATGTTGTAGACGTCCATCGGGTCCGTGATCGGCTGGTTGGACTCGACGGACTCCTGCATCTTGTCCCAGCGGATCGAGAACAGGACGGCCGGCATCGCCACGACGCTGATCAGGATGCTGTCCAGGATCCCGGCGCCGAGCCGGGCGCCCCGTCCGGCCAGCATGTCCTGCGGCCCGCCCGGGTACTGGCCGCCGGGGTACGGGGCGCCGGGCTGCGGGACGCCCGGAGGGCCGTAGCCCGGGACCGGCGGGGCCTGCGGCAGCGGGCCGCCCGGCCGCCCGGATCCGGCCGCCGGAGGGGGCTGGGCGGGCTGCCCGCCGTACGTGCCCTGGTACGGGGGCGGGCGCTCGGGCGTCGCGGCGTCCCCGGAGTCGTTCGTGTCGCCGGACGCGGGGTCGGGGGGCGGCCGGTCGCCTTCCGGCGGGGGATTCTTCGGCGGTTCGCTCATGGCCACACAGTGTGCCCGTGCGGGCGACGCACGGACACCCCGGATGCGTCCGAGCCCCGGACACGGCGCGCGTCCGGGGCTCGGACCCGGGTCCCGGGCGGGACGTCACAGGTTGCCGCGGCGCTCCTGCTCCCGCTCGATCGCCTCGAACAGGGCCTTGAAGTTGCCTTTGCCGAAGCCGAGCGAGCCGTGCCGCTCGATCAGTTCGAAGAACACCGTCGGGCGGTCCTGGACGGGCTTGGTGAAGATCTGCAGCAGGTAGCCGTCCTCGTCGCGGTCGACGAGGATCCGGCGCTTCTGCAGCTCCTCGATCGGCACCCGGACCTGGCCGATGCGCTCGCGCAGCGCCGGGTCCTCGTAGTAGGAGGCGGGGCTCTCCAGGAACTCCACGCCCGCGGCCCGCATCCGGTCGACCGACGCCAGGATGTCGTTCGTGGCGAGCGCGATGTGCTGCACGCCGGGCCCGCCGTAGAACTCCAGGTACTCGTCGATCTGCGACTTGCGCCGGCTCTCCGCCGGCTCGTTGAGCGGGAACTTCACCTTGCGGGTGCCGTCCGCGACGACCTTCGACATCAGCGCCGAGTACTCGGTCGCGATGTCGTCGCCGACGAACTCGGCCATGTCGGTGAAGCCCATGACCCGGTGGTAGAAGTCGGCCCACTCGTCCATGCGCTCGACGTTGCCGACGCAGTGGTCGATCGCCTGAAAGAACCTCTTCTCCGGCGGCTCGACGATCGGGCCGGCGGCCTCGAACCCCGGCAGGTAGGGGCCCGCGTAATTGGAGCGGTCGACCAGCGAGTGCCGGGTCTCGCCGTAGGTGGCGATGGCGGCGACGGTGGCCTTGCCGTGGTCGTCCTCCAGGACGTGCGGCTCCTCCAGGCCCGTCGCACCCTTCGCGACCGCGTGCCGGTAGGCGTGCTCGACGTCCGGGACCTCGATCGCGAGGTCCACGACCCCGTCGCCGTGCTCGGCGATGTGCCGGCCGATCCCGGTGCCCGCCTTCACCGGGCCGCGGAACACGAACCGGGCCCCGCCCGACTCCAGCACGTGCACCGCCTCGTCCGGGCTTCCGTTCTCCGGGCCCCGGTACGCGATCCTGCGCATCCCGAACGCGGTCGAGTAGTAGTGGGCGGCCTGCTTGGCGTTGCCGACGGCGAAGACGACGGCGTCCATACCCTTGACCGGAAACTCATCCATGCCACCCAATCTCGACATGGACCTACAAGCTGCGCAAGAGTGAGCTGTAACGCTGGACACTGTGCTCAGTGAAACCGGCTGTCCGCCGGTCGCTCTGTACATTGTGACCACGACCAGGGGAGGGCCGCGTGCCGATCGACGAACTGGACGGGCGGCTGATCGAGCTGTTCACCCGCGAACCCCGCGTCGGCGTCCTGGAGGCGTCCCGGCGGCTCGGTGTCGCGCGCGGCACCGTCCAGGCGCGGCTCGACCGGCTGGCGCGCGACGGCGTCATCGCGGGCCACGGTCCCGAGATCGACCCCGCGGCGCTCGGCTACGGGGTGACGGCCTTCGTCACGCTCCAGCTCCGGCAGGCGGGCGGCCACGACCCGGTCGCGGCCCGGCTCGCCCAGGTGCCGGAGGTGATCGAGGCGCACACGATCACCGGGCCCGGCGACATGCTGTGCCGCATCGTCGCCCGCAGCAACACCGACCTGCAGCGGGTCATCGACGTGATCGTCGACGTGGAGGGCGTGGAACGGGCGTCCTCGGTGATCTCGCTGGCCACCCAGATCGCGCACCGCACGCTGCCGCTCGTGCTCGCCGCGTCCGGCCGGGGAGGCGGAGCCGGAAAAGCGAGCGGCCCGCCGCCCCGGTGAGGGGACGGCGGACCGGACGTTCTCCCCGCCGGGTGGCCGCCGCCCGGCGGGCGGCGGCCCTCGCGGCGCTGCCGGACGGCGCTACGCGCCGCCGTAGGGGGTGGCGTCGAGGATCTCCACGGTCATCGAGCGGCCGTTGGGGAGGGTGTAGGTGGCCTTGTCGCCGACCTTCTTGCCGTCGATCGCGGCGCCGAGCGGCGACTTCGGGGAGTAGACGTCGATGGGGGCGCCGACCTCCTCGCGGGAGGCGAGCAGGAACGTGACCTCCTCGTCGTCGCCCTCGAACGAGACCGTGACGGTCATCCCCGGGCCGACGACGCCCTCGGTGCGCGGCGCCTCGCCCACGCGGGCGTTCTCCAGGATGCCCTGGAGCTGGAGGATGCGGCCCTCGATCTTGCCCTGCTCCTCCTTGGCCGCGTGGTAGCCGCCGTTCTCGCGCAGGTCGCCCTCCTCCCGCGCCGCCTCGATCTTCTGAGCGATCTCGATGCGGCCCGGGCCCGACAGGTGGTCCAGCTCAGCCTTGAGCCGGTCGTACGCCTCCTGGGTCAGCCAGGTGACGTTGTCAGCGCGGGTCTCGGTCACGGGTACTCCTCATCCACATGGTGCGATCTGGCCCGCCCCCGCGGGCGGGCGTCACATCGACATGAAGTGCGGCCGGGTGAAACCTCAAGCCTATCCGGTGTGTGCGGGTAAAGGTTCCCTGAACTCGGCGTCCGCAATCCGCCAATCGTGATTCGTCATTCACCCGGCGTATCGGCCCGCCGGGCGGCGCGGGAGCCCGGCGATCAGGCCTTGCGGCAGTCGCGGATCCGGGCGCCGGTGGCCCGGCGCGGCGTCCGCAGCGTCTCCGACCCCTTCATGCTGGACCTCCCCGCGGGCACGGAGACCTCCTTCTGCGCGAGGACGGCGAAGTCGGTGTCGAACGCGTCGACCGTGCACCGTACATCGTCGTCCTTCCCCTTGGCGACCGAGAAGTTGACGACGACCGAGGTGTCGGTGATGGAGTACGTCACCGTCTGCGCGACGATGCCGGGCGTCTGCCCCGCGTGCGCCGCGAGGATGCCGAAGCCGGCCGCCCCCAGCGCGGCCAGGAGGCCGATGACCACCAGCCCGGCCCGGCTCCGGAGGGATCCGGCGGGCGCCGCTGCTTTCGACACGCTCGTCGTCATGGCGGGGAATCTCCGTGCGGGGTGGGGACGTTGTCAGGGACAATTCATTCTCGTCTGTCATGCCGCGTGCCTCGAACCGGGGGCCGCTCAGAGTCCGGAGAGGGAGAACCCCCAGTGTCCGAGGTCATCGACGGTACGACGCTCGAACGGCCGTGCGGCGGTGACGAGCCGCTGCGCCTCATGGCGGTGCACGCCCACCCCGACGACGAGTCGAGCAAGGGCGCGGCCACGATGGCGCGGTACGTCGCCGACGGCGTCGAGGTCCTCGTCGTCACCTGCACCGGCGGCGAGCGCGGCGACATCCTGAACCCGGCGATGGACCGTCCCGAGGTGAAGGCCGACATCGGCAAGGTCCGCGAGGCCGAGATGGCGAAGGCCCGCGAGATCCTCGGCGTCGGGCAGCGCTGGCTCGGCTTCGTCGACTCCGGATTCCCCGAGGGCGACCCCCCGCCGCCGCTGCCCGAGGGCTGCTTCGCGCTGGAGCCGCTGGAGAAGGCCTCCGAGCCGCTGGTGCGCGCCGTCCGCGACTTCCGCCCGCACGTGATGCTCACCTATGACGAGAAGGGCGGCTACCCGCACCCCGACCACGTCAAGTGCCACGAGGTGTCGGTGGAGGCGTTCGAGGCCGCCGGCGACCCGGAGCGCTACCCGGGTACGGGCGACCCCTGGCAGCCGCTGAAGCTCTACTACCACATGACCTTCAGCAAGGACCGCATCCTCGCCCTGCACAACGCCATGGAGAAGGCCGGCCTGGAGTCGCCCTACGGCGAGTGGATGAAGCGCTTCGAGGACGAGGCCCCGAAGTGGGAGGTCACCACCCGCGTCCCCTGCGCCGACCACTTCGAGACCAGGGACCGCGCCCTGCTCGCCCACGCCACCCAGATCGACCCGAACGGCTTCTGGTTCGTCGTCCCGCTGGACCTCCAGCGCGAGGCATGGCCGACCGAGGACTACCATTTGGCCAGGTCCCTGGTCGACACCGAGCTGCCGGAGGACGACCTGTTCGCCGGCATCCGGGAGAAGGTGTGTCTGTGATGCCTCCGCTCGCCGCCATACCGCTGAACGACGACACGGTCAGCCCCGGCGTCCTCGGCTTCGTGGTCTTCCTCGCCCTGCTGGCCGCCACGGTCTTCCTGATCCGCTCGATGACCAAGCAGATGAAGAAGATCCAGGCGCCCCGCGAGGAGGACCTGAAGCAGCAGGAGTGGGAGCGCGCCGAGGCGGAGAAGGCGGCCGGGGCCGGCACCGCCGCGAAGACGTCCGACGACGACGCCTGAGCCCGGCCGCCCGGTTGGACCCGGCCGCGCCCGGGGAGGACCCTCGACGTGCCCGAGAACACCGAACCCGAGGACGCCGGACCCCGTCGCGCCCTCGACGAGCGTCTCGCCGCGACCGCGGCCGGGGAGGGCGAGCCGGAGGCCGAGGGCCTGGCCCTGCTCGACCGCGAGCGCTGGGCCGAGGCGGCCGAGGTCCTGGAGGAGGCCCTCGGCCGCGCCGAACGCGGTGCCGAACGCGGCGCCGAAAGCGGTGCCGAAGGCGGTGCCGAACGAGGGCGCGACCGGCACGCCGTCCTGCGCGCCCGTCTCGACCTCGCCCGCGCGCTGACCGGGACCGGCGACCTCGACCGCGCGATCGGCCTGCTCGGCCCGCTGCCGGACGAGTTCGCCGCCCTGCCCGAGCCCGACGAGGGCTCCCGCGCCCGCGCGCTGTCGAGCCTCGGCACGGCCTACCTGCGCGCCCGCCGTCCCGTCGCGGCGACCAACTTCTTCGGCCAGGCCCTGGAGATCTACCGCCGGCTCGGCGCCGTCGACCGGCAGGCCGCCATGTTCGCCCACATCGCCGAGGCCGCCCGCCTCCGCGGCGACGACGCGGCGGAGAGGGCGGCCCGCGCCCGTGCCGCGGAACTCCAGGAGGCGCTCCCGGCGGAGTGACCCGGCCGGGGTCAGGCCTTGCGGTGGTCCCAGCTGACGACCCGGTCGGGGTCCATGAGGATGAGGACGCGCTTGGCGATGGCCTGCTCGATGCCCTCGGCGATCACCGGGTCGATCGGCTCGCCCAGTGCCGGGACGGGCAGGCCCGCCATGCGGGACCCGACGACCATGCCGACCTTGCTGCGCGGCTCCGGGTCCTCGACGACGAGGCCGCGGCCGTAGAGGGCGACGCCGCGCAGCTCGTTGTACTCGACGCCGTCCTCGACCAGGCACGTCATGGTCGGGTTCCGGCGCAGGTTCAGCACCTTCTGGGAGGCCTTGTAGGTGGTGAAGGCGATCTTGTCTTCGTAGAGCGTGTAGAACATCGTCACCAGGTGCGGCGCGCCGTCCTTGCCGACGGTGGCGACCTGCACCTTGTAGTTCTCGGCGAGGTAGGACGCCACCTCGTCCGGCGTCATCTTGATCTTGTCGCGCTTGTTCCCGGCCAACGGAGCCTCCCAGAGTCGCCTGTACCGTGCACACGATAACCAAGCACTTGCCCGACCGCGCGACCGGCACCATGGACGGATGTCGGCTCGCGATCTGATCGTCCTCGGCTCCGCCAGCGCGGTCCCCACGAAGTCCCGCAACCACAACGGCTACCTGCTGCGCTGGGACGGCCACGGCGTCCTGTTCGACCCCGGCGAGGGGACGCAGCGGCAGATGACGTACGCCGGCGTGGCGGCGAGCGACGTGACGTGGATCTGCGTGACGCACTTCCACGGCGACCACTGCCTCGGCGTCCCCGGGATCGTCCAGCGCATCGCCCGCGACGGCGTCGAGCATCCGGTGGACGCGGCCTTCCCGGCGAGCGGGCGGGACTACTGGGACCGGCTGCGGCACGCCGCCGCCTTCCGGGAGACCGACGTGATCCGCGACCGTCCCGTGTCCGGCGAGCGGATGCCGCTCGACACCGGCGACGCCCCCTTCACGCTGGTCGCGCGGCGGCTCTCCCACCCGGTCGAGGCGTACGGGTACCGGCTGGAGGAACCGGACGGCGTCACGATGCTGCCCGCCGAGCTCGCCGCGCGCGGGGTGCGGGGCCCGCTCGTCCGTCGCCTCCAGAAGGACGGGCGGGTCACCGCTCCCGACGGCCGCACGGTCACGCTGGACGAGTGCAGCGTGGCCCGCCCCGGGCAGAAGGTCGCGTTCGTCATGGACACCCGGCTCTGCGACGGCGTCCGCGAACTCGCCGACGGGGTGGACATGCTCGTCATCGAGTCCACCTTCCTGCACGAGGACGTCGCCCTGGCCACCGAGTACGGGCACCTCACCGCCGCGCAGGCAGGGGCGGTGGCGGCGGAGGCGGGCGTCCGGCACCTGGTCCTGACGCATTTCTCGGAGCGCTACCGCGGTGAGGACGAGCACCGGTTCCTGGAGGAGGCGTCCGCCGCCTTCACCGGCGAGGTCACCCTGGTCCACGATCTCGACCGGATCCCGATGCCGCCGCGCCGTCTGACCTGACGCGTACGGGGCAGTACTCCTTCCATGGCTGACGAAGTCGATGTCGTGGTGATCGGTCTGGGGCCTGGGGGAGAGGACGCCGCGGGGAGGCTCGCCGAGGCGGGCCTCTCGGTCGTCGGGGTGGAGTCCCGCCTGGTGGGCGGCGAATGCCCCTACTACGCGTGCGTCCCCACCAAGATGATGGTGCGCGCCGCCGGGCTGCTCGCCGAGGGCCACCGCGTCCCCGGGATGGCGGGCGAGGCGACGCTGCGGCCGGAGTGGGCACCGGTCGCCGCCCGGATCCGCGACGAGGCGACCGACTCCTGGGACGACAAGGTCGCCGTCGACCGCCTCACCGGCAAGGGCGTGCGGGTCGTGCACGGCCGGGGCCGCCTCACCGCCTCGGACGAGGTCGCGGTGAACGGCCAGGTCTTCCGCGCCCGCAAGGGAATCGTCCTCAACACCGGCACGTCCCCCGCGGCGCCGCCCATCGACGGGCTGGCCGGCACCCCGTTCTGGACGAACCGCGAGGCCGTCCAGGCCACCGAGGCCCCGGCGTCGCTCCTCGTCCTCGGCGGAGGCGTCGTCGGCGTGGAGATGGCCCAGGTCTTCTCCCGGTTCGACAGCCGCGTCACGGTGGTCGAGGCCGCCGACCGGCTCCTGCTCAACGAGGAACCCGAGGCGGGCGCGCTGCTGCGCGACGTCTTCGAGCGCGAGGGCATCGGCGTCCGCACCGGCGTGGACGTCACCCGCGTCGCCCACGACGGCGACGAGTTCACCCTGCACCTCGGCGACGAGACGCTCACCGCCGAGCGGCTCCTCGTCGCGACCGGCCGTCGTCCCAACCTGAAGGACCTCGGGCTGGAGCACGCCGGCCTGGACGAGAACGCCCGGCAGATCTCCGTGGACGGCCACCTGCGCGCCGCCGACGGCCTGTGGGCGATCGGCGACATCACCGGCATGGGCGCCTTCACCCATGTCTCGATGTACCAGGCGGCCATCGCCGTCCGCGACATCCTCGGCGAGGAGGGCTCCCCGGCCGCCTACCGCGCCGTCCCCCACGTCGCCTTCACCGATCCGGAGATCGGCTCCGTCGGCCTGACCGAGGCGCAGGCGCGCGACCAGAACCTGCCCGTCCGCACGGCCGTCGCGCCGATCGCCGAATCCGCCCGCGGCTGGATCCACCAGGCCGGCAACGACGGCTTCGTGAAGCTGGTGGAGAACGCCGAATGGGGCACCCTGGCCGGCGCGACCGCCGCCGGCCCGGCCGGCGGGGAGATCCTCGGCTTCCTCGCCGTGGCCGTGCACGCCGAGATCCCCACCGCCACCCTCCGCGAGATGATCTACGCCTACCCCACCTTCCACCGCACCATCGAGACCGCCCTCGCCGGTCTCGCCGGGACGGGCCGCGCGGGGGAGTGAGGCGGCCGCCGGATCGGGCAGGATCGGGGGCATGAACCGGCTCAAGGACGCGACCAGCCCGTACCTGCTCCAGCACGCCGGCAACCCGGTGGACTGGTGGGAGTGGAGCGACGAGGCGTTCGCCGAGGCGCGACGGCGAGACGTCCCGGTCCTCCTGTCCGTCGGATACGCCGCCTGCCACTGGTGCCACGTGATGGCGCACGAGTCGTTCGAGGACGGCGAGACGGCGCGGGTCATGAACGAGTTGTTCGTGAACATCAAGGTGGACCGGGAGGAACGCCCGGACATCGACGCCGTCTACATGGAGGCGACCCAGGCCATGACGGGCCAGGGCGGGTGGCCGATGACGGTGTTCATGACTCCGGAGGGGCATCCGTTCTACTGCGGCACGTACTTCCCGCGCGTGCAGTTCCGGGCGCTGCTGCAGGCCGTCCACAAGGCGTGGGCGGAGCAGCGCGACGAGGTCGTCGGGCAAGGTCAGCAGGTCGTCACGGCCCTGGCGTCGCGCGGTGGCGGGCCGGTCGGTGCCGAGGCGCCCGGTGAGGGGGTGCTCGCGCACGCGGTGAAGGCGCTCGGCGCCTCGTACGACGCGGTTCGGGGCGGGTTCGGGGGCGCGCCCAAGTTCCCGCCGTCGATGGCGCTCGAATTCCTGCTGCGGCACCATGCGCGGACGGGCGACGACGAGGCGCTCGCCATGGCGTCGCACACCCTGGAGGCGATGGCCCGGGGCGGCATGTACGACCAGCTCGGCGGAGGGTTCGCGCGCTATTCGGTCGACGCGAAGTGGGTCGTCCCGCACTTCGAGAAGATGCTCTACGACAACGCGCTGCTGGCGCGGGTGTACGCGCACTGGTGGCGGCTCACCGGGACGCCGTTCGCGCGGCGGGTCGCGTTGGAGACGTGCGACTGGATGCTGCGCGACCTGCGGACCGACCAGGGCGGCCTCGCCTCGGCGCTGGACGCCGACAGCGAGGGCGTCGAAGGCAAGTACTACGTGTGGACCCCCGCGCAGTTGCGCGAGGTGCTCGGCGATGAGGACGGCGCGTTCGCGGAGAGCCTGTTCGAGGTGACGGGGACGTTCGAGCACGGGTCGTCCGTCCTGCAGCTCCTGAACGACCCGGAAGACGCCGAACGGTACGAGCGAGTGCGGACGGCATTGCTGTCGGCGCGCGCGCACAGGATTCCTCCGGCGCGCGATGACAAGGTGGTGGCGGCCTGGAACGGGCTCGCCATCGCGGCCCTCGCCGAGTGCGGCGCCTTGCTCGACCGGCCGGATCTGGTCCGGGCGGCCGAGGAGGTCGCGCGGCTGCTCGTGGACGTCCATGTGCGCGACGGCCGGCTGGTCCGGACGTCCAAGGACGGGACGGCCGGCGCGAACGCCGGCGTCCTCGAGGACTACGCGGACGTGGCCGAGGGGCTCCTGGCCCTGCACGCGGTCACCGGCGATCCGCGGCATGTGCGGCTGGCCGGAGAGCTGCTGGACACCGTCCTCGAACGGTTCGGGGACGGCGAAGGCGGGTTCTACGACACCGCCGACGACGCGGAGCGGCTGTTCCGGCGCCCGCAGGACCCGACCGACAACGCGACGCCCTCGGGCCAGTTCGCGGCGGCCGGCGCGCTGCTGTCGTTCGCCGCGCTGACCGGGTCCGACCGGCACCGGGAGGCCGCGCGGGCGGCGCTCTGGCCGGCCGGGGCGCTCGCGGACCGGCACGCGCGGTTCGCGGGCTGGGGCCTGGCGGTGGCCGAGGCGTCCGCGACCGGTCCGGTGGAGATCGCCGTGATCGGGGATCCGGACGACGAGCGCACCCGGGCGCTGCACCGGACGGCGCTCATGGCGTCCGTGCCCGGGGCGGTGGTGAGCACGGGCCCGCCGGACGCCGGCGGCGTCCCGCTGCTGGAGGGGCGCGGGCTGGTGGACGACCGGCCCGCCGCCTACGTCTGCCGCGATTTCACCTGCCGGCTGCCGGTGACGACCCCGGCCGATCTGACCCGCGAACTACGTGGGCAATTGGACTGACGGTCCACTTTGTGGCAGCGTGACCTTGATCTCATGCCCGCTTGCTGTTACTACTGAGTAGCTGGAACAGAGCTGACCCGATGCGGCGTGGCGGACGAGGATGCGGGACGGCGCGTCGGGTATCTGGACGGTGGCCGGACATCTGAGTCATAGTCGTGTCCCGGGAGCCCGGCCGACGGGCGGGCGCGGGGCGACGATCGAGGGAGTGTGGCAGTGGGGAAGCCGAACCGCCGGGTCCTTCCGACGATCATCGGTGTCACCGTGCTGACGACCCTCGCCGCGAACGTCGCCGTCCTCGTCGCGCGGGACGATCCCGCCGAGGCCCGGCGCGGCGAGCAGCGCGCCCGCTTCGTGGCCGCGTCCGGCAACAGCGCCCTGTCGCCCTCCGCCGTCGCGCCGCTGGGCAAGCGGCTGACCCCGCACGTCCTCGTGGCCGCGCCGTCCACGCTGCCCGCGAGCTTCGTCCAGAAGGTCCGGGGCGCCAAGGGCGTGCAGGGCGCCGAGGTCGTGGACGCCGTGCAGGGCATGGTCGCCGGCAAGCGGGTCGGGCTGATGGGCGTCGACCCGTCCACGTTCCGCAACTACACGCCGAAGCCGACCGCCAAGTCGGACGCCCTCTGGCGCAACGTGGCGTCCGGCGACGTCGCGATCTCCTTCACGATGGGCAACGACGGCGGCGTCAAGCTCGGCAGCCAGGTGCCCGTCGGCGGCCGGCAGAACCAGTCGCAGCTGCGCGTCGGCGCGTACGCCACGATGGGCATCAGCGACGTCGACGCGGTCATCTCGCACACCACCGCGCAGGCCCTCGGGATGCCGACCGGCAACGCGATGCTGATCAGCGTCCCGAAGGCCGAGCCGAAGGCGTTCATCAAGAAGCTCCGCAAGGTGATGCCGAAGCAGGCCAAGGCGGTCGCGGTCAACCCGGAGATCGACTTCCCGAAGTCGGGGGAGGTGCCGGCCTCCAACGGGCAGGTCATGACGGCGAGCCAGGTGCGGACGGTCATCCAGGCCGCCCACACGCGGCTCGGCTGGCCGTACGTGTGGGGCGGCGAGTCCGAGGCGGAGGGCGGGTACGACTGCTCCGGCCTCATGCAGTACGCGTTCGCGAAGGCGGGCATCCGGCTCCCGCGCGTCGCCGCCGACCAGGCCCGCGCCGGCTGGGTCGTCCCGTACTCCAAGGCCGAGCCGGGCGACATGCTCATCTGGGCCAACGACCCGACCGCGCCCGGCTACATCTCCCACATCGCCCTCTACCTGGGCAAGGGCAAGATGCTGGCGGCGCCGAGGACGGGGACCGTGGTGCAGGTCCAGAACGTCTACACCCGCAACATGCGCGGCGCCGTCCGGGTGAGCCCGAAGATGGCCGCCGCCCTCACGCGCTGACCCGCCGCGCCCGGCCGGCGCCGGGGACCCGAATCGCGCTCGGCGAGGCCCGGCGGCCCGCGCACCGGCCTTGATCATTCCTTTTCCCGGTCCCGCGATGCTGGCGCCGCGGCGCGATGCGTTGTAATTTTGATTACATGACTACGAGCGAAGCGGCGGAGCGGCTCCGCGGCTGGTTCGCCGGGCGGCTCCCGGAGGACTGGTTCGAGGACGCGCCCGAGATCGTCCTCGACCGCGAGGAGGTCAGCGTCATCGGCCGGCTGCCCGTCCCGGCGGCGGCCGAGGGGGTGTCGGACGCCGAGCGCGCCGGCGTGATCGCCGGGCACGTCCAGCGCTTCCGGGACGAGACCCGCGACCGGCGCATCGGCATCGCCCGCGAGGCCGAGCAGCGCTTCGGCCACAAGGTCTCCTGGGGCGTCGAGTGCGGCGGCGAGCGGGAGATGTTCACCACCCTGTCGGTGCCGGTGATGACGCGGCTGCGGCAGCCGGAGCGCCGGGTCCTGGACACGCTCGTGGAGGCCGGGGTCGCGCGCAGCCGCAGCGACGCGCTCGCCTGGTGCGTCCGGCTCGTCGGCAAGAACACCGACGAGTGGCTGGCGGAGCTGCGCAGCGCCCTGCGGCACGTCGAGCGCGCCCGCGCCGCCGGCCCGCAGGCCTGACCGGGCCGGAGCGACCGGAGCGGGCCATCCACCGGGCCCGCGCCGCGGTCGCGCGTTAATCTCGAATACGGAAACGGTGGGAGAAGTGTCGCCGCCGGGCCATAATTGAGCGTCTTTTCCAAAAGCGGACGGTCGCTCGAAGGGAAGCCCACATGGGGTTTCGGCGTACGGGAGAGCCGCGCACCAGGACGGCGCGCGGCGCGCGGAGGGACGGCGTGCGCCGGCGCCCCGCCGAGGGCGCCCGGCTGCTCGACGCCGTCCGCCGCAGCGGCCCGTACGCGGCCGTCCGCGACGCCGTCTACCGGCTGTACGAGCGCCGCGTCGAGGCCGACCTGCCGACCGACGTCACCCCCCGGCACGTCGGCGTGATCCTGGACGGCAACCGGCGCTGGGCGCGGTCGATGGGCCTCGCCGACGTCAACACCGGCCACCAGCGCGGCGCCCAGAAGATCTCCGAGCTGCTCCAGTGGAGCGCGGAGGCCGGCGTCGAGCACGTCACGCTCTGGCTGCTGTCCACCGACAACCTGAACCGCCCCGCCGCGGAGCTGGACCCGCTGCTGACGATCATCGAGAACACCGTCCGCAAGCTCGCCGCCGACGGCTGGCACGTCAAGCCCGTCGGCGCCCTCGACCTGCTGCCCGACAAGACCGCCCGCGTCCTGAAAGATGCCGGTGAGGCCACATCCGACGCACCCGGCCTGATTGTGAACGTCGCGGTTGGGTATGGAGGTAGGCGTGAGATCGCTGATGCGGTGCGCTCTCTGCTCATCGAGCAGGCGAGCCGTGGCACCAGCATCGAGGAACTCGCCGAGGTCCTCGACGTGGAGCACATCGCGGAGCATCTCTACACGCGCGGCCAGCCGGACCCGGACCTGGTCATCCGCACCTCGGGGGAGCAGCGTCTCTCCGGCTTCATGCTCTGGCAGAGCGCCCACTCGGAGTTCTACTTCTGCGAGGTCCACTGGCCGGACTTCCGCAAGGTCGACTTCCTCCGGGCCATGCGCTCCTACGCCGCGCGGCACCGGCGCTACGGTACCTGACCGTCCTCCGCGGACCACCGCCCCTGCGGCGGACCTGCGCGCCACCGGCAGTTCCCCCATGATCAGGGAGATCGAGTGGCCACAACCTCCGCGCGCCGTCCCGGCCCGTCCGGGAACACCGCTGGAACGCCCCTCGCGGGCGGTTCCGAAGGGAGGCGCACGTACGTCCTCGACACCAGCGTCCTGCTCGCCGACCCGGGGGCGATGACCCGGTTCGCCGAGCACGAGGTCGTACTCCCCATCGTCGTCATCTCCGAGCTGGAGGCCAAGCGGCACCACCCCGAGCTCGGGTACTTCGCCCGGCAGGCCCTGCGCACGCTGGACGACCTGCGCCTGCGCCACGGCCGGCTGGACGAGCCCGTGGCGGTCGAGGGGCCGGTCGGCGACCAGGGCGGGACGGTGCGGGTCGAGCTGAACCACTCCGACCCGAGCGTCCTGCCGGACGGGTTCCGGCTCGGCGACAACGATACCCGGATCCTGTCGGTGGCGGCGTGGCTGGCCCGCGAGGGGCGTGACGTGGTCCTGGTCTCCAAGGACCTGCCGATGCGGGTGAAGGCGTCCGCGGTGGGGCTCGCCGCCGAGGAGTACCGCGCCGAGCTGGCCGTGGTGGAGTCCGGCTGGACCGGCATGCGCGAGCTGGAGGTCCCGGGCGGGGCGCTGGAGGAGCTGTACGAGGCGGGGACCGCGGACCTGGAGGAGGCGCGCGACCTGCCGTGCCACACGGGCCTGCGGCTGCTGTCGGAGCGCGGGTCGGCCCTCGGCCGCGTCCAGCCCGACAAGTCGGTGAAGCTGGTGCGGGGCGACCGCGAGGTGTTCGGGCTGCGCGGCCGGTCCGCGGAGCAGCGGATCGCGCTCGACCTGCTGATGGACGAGGACGTCGGCATCGTCTCGCTGGGCGGCCGGGCCGGCACCGGGAAGTCGGCGCTCGCCCTCTGCGCGGGCCTTGAGGCCGTGCTGGAGCGCCGCCAGCACCGCAAGGTCGTGGTGTTCCGCCCCCTGTACGCGGTCGGCGGCCAGGACCTCGGCTACCTGCCGGGGTCGGAGAACGAGAAGATGTCGCCGTGGGCGCAGGCCGTCTACGACACCCTGTCGGCGGTGACCACCCCGGAGGTCATCGACGAGGTCGTGGACCGTGACATGCTGGAGGTCCTGCCGCTCACGCACATCCGGGGGCGGTCGCTGCACGACGCGTTCGTGATCGTCGACGAGGCGCAGTCGCTGGAGCGGGGCGTGCTGCTGACCGTCCTGTCGCGGATCGGCGCCGGATCGCGGGTCGTGCTGACGCACGACGTGGCGCAGCGCGACAACCTGCGGGTCGGGCGGCACGACGGCGTCGCGGCGGTGGTGGAGCGGCTGAAGGGCCACCCGCTGTTCGCGCACGTCACGCTGACCAGGTCGGAGCGGTCGCCGATCGCCGCCCTGGTCACCGACATGCTGGGCGACGTCGGCTGAGCGACGTCCGGAGCGGAGCTCCGGCGGAGCGGAGGACGGCGCTCAGCCCTTCGGGGGGTGTGGGGGTCCGCCCCCACAGGGAGCAGGCCTCTGAGGACGGCGCGGGAACCCCGGCGGCCCTCCCACGGGCCGCCGGGGTTCCGCGTCTCGGGACAACGGGTGAGATCTCCTACGGAGCGTGATCATTAAACCCCGTACCGTAGAGTTGTGATGAACGTCACACCCCACGGTTGAATGTCCGGGATCCCCTGGTCCGCTTGCGGTTTCGGTGATCAGAGGGACGGGTTGACAACCGTCCCACGAGCCGCATTCATCTCGTTTCGGTTGCGGAGCCTCCCTCGGCCTCGGGCATTGTGTCTCCCCGTAAGCACCCCCGAACGGTGCCCGGCCGGAGCGCGGCCCCCCTGAACCACCGCGCGACGGGCACGGCACCGGTCCGGCCCGGGGGCCGCCCGGCCTCCCGGCGGCCTGGAGGGCCGAGGGTGGAAACAGTTCGTGCGCGTGTCCATGCGCGTGCGACCGTCGGAAGGACCGCCTTGTACGGAGACCGTCCCGGGTCCCCTAGGCGAGACGATCGACAGAGCTTCGACCCCCGGACGCCGATGCAGGCGCCCGCCCCGGCCCCCGGCCCCGCCGCGGCGTCCCCCACCGTGGAGGGCTCCCACGCCCCGCACGAGGACGACGTGCGCGTCGCCGGCACCGACTGCGCCCGGGGCGGCGCCCCCGCCGGCGACACGCTCGGGTTCCAGCCCGTCCCGGAATCGCCGCGCCCCGGCGCCTCCGCCGGCGGCGGCCGCGACGAGATCGCCTCGAACCCGCAGGGCCCCGCGCCGCGCGCGGCGGCCCGCAAGGGCGGCGCGGGCGGGCGCAACGGCATGCGGATCGCCGCGGTCGTCACGGGCGCCGCGGTGGTCCTCGGCGGCGGCGCGGTCGCCGCGTTCGCGTTCACCGGCGGCGACGACGGCACGCAGACCGTCCAGGCGAGCAAGCAGCTCGCGGACCCCGCTCCGAAGGTCGACCCGAAGGTCCTGGAGCAGCAGCGCAAGAAGCTGGCGCTGGAGCGCGCCTCCCGCGCCGCGCGGGAGGACGGGCAGAAGGCCCCGTCCCTGCGCCCCAAGGGCAAGCCGCTTCCCACCAAGACGCCCAAGAAGGACAAGGGCGACGGCGGCGGTGCCCCCGCCGGCGACCCGGTGCCGAAGGGCGAGGCGCAGGAGATCGCCAAGAAGCTGATGCCGGGCTTCGGCTTCACCGGCAGCGGCCAGTTCGGCTGCCTGGTCAAGCTGTGGGACCGGGAGAGCGGCTGGAACACCCACGCCGCCAACCCGTCGTCGGGCGCGTACGGCATCCCGCAGGCCCTGCCCGGCTCCAAGATGGCGAGCGCCGGACCCGACTGGCAGAACAACGCCACCACGCAGATCAAGTGGGGCCTCGGCTACATCAAGAGCCGCTACAAGACCCCGTGCGGCGGTTGGTCGCACTTCCAGTCGGCGGGCTGGTACTGACCCTGGCTCGCGCGTCCCGGGCGCCCTGCGGGGCTCCTGGGACGCGCGAGGCCGCCGGCGCCCCGACGATCAGCGCCCGGACGATCCGGTCATCCGGAGGACGTCGAGCGCCTCGTCCAGCTGCTCGACGGTGAGCTTCCCGTCCTTCACGTGGCCGCGCTCCAGGACGACCTCGCGGATCGTCCTGCGCTCCCTGAGCGCCTGCTTGGCGACCTTCGCCGCCTCCTCGTACCCGATGTAGCGGTTCAGCGGCGTCACGATCGACGGTGACGACTCGGCGTACTCGCGCATCCGCTCCTCGTCGGCCTCGATGCCGTCCACGCACCGGTCCGCGAGCAGCCGCGACACGTTCGCCAGCAGGGTGACCGACTCCAGCACGTTGCGGGCCAGCATCGGCAGCATCACGTTCAGCTCGAAGCTGCCGGACGCGCCGCCGAACGCGACCGCCGCGTCGTTCCCGACGACCTGCGCCGCGACCTGCGCGACCGCCTCGGGGATCACCGGGTTCACCTTGCCCGGCATGATCGACGAGCCGGGCTGCAGGTCGGGCAGCCGGATCTCGGCGAGCCCGGCGCGCGGCCCGGACCCCATCCAGCGCAGGTCGTTGGCGATCTTGTGGAGGCTCACCGCGATCGTGCGGAGCGCGCCGCTGGCCTCCACCAGGCCGTCCCGCGCCCCCTGCGCCTCGAAGTGGTTCCGGGCCTCGGTCAGCGGCAGCCCGGTGGCCCGCGCGATCTCCGCGATGACGCGGGCGGCGAAGCCCTCCGGGGTGTTGATGCCGGTGCCGACCGCGGTGCCGCCGAGCGGCAGCTCCGCCAACCGGGGCAGGACGGCCTCCAGCCGCTCCACGCCGTGCGCGGCCTGGGCGGCGTATCCGCCGAACTCCTGGCCGAGCGTCACGGGCGTCGCGTCCATCAGGTGGGTGCGGCCCGACTTCACCGTGTCCCGGAACTCCTCGGCCTTCCGCGCCAGGGCGGCCTCCAGATGCCTCAGCGCGGGGATCAGATCGTTCAGGACGGCCCCGGTCGCCGCGATGTGGATGGAGGACGGGAACACGTCGTTGGACGACTGGGAGGCGTTCACGTGGTCGTTCGGGTGGACCGGGCGGCCGAGCCGCTCCTGCGCCAGCGTCGCCACGACCTCGTTGGCGTTCATGTTGGACGACGTTCCGGACCCGGTCTGGAACACGTCGATGGGGAACTGGTCGTTCCAGCGCCCGTCCGCGACCTCGCGGGCGGCCTCGGTGATCGCGGCGGCCACGTCCTCGTCGAGCACGCCGAGCTCGGCGTTCACCGTCGCCGCCGCGGCCTTGATCTGGCCGAGCGCGGCGATGTGCGCGGCCTCCAGGCCCCGCCCGGAGATCGGGAAGTTCTCCACCGCGCGCTGCGTCTGCGCCCGCCACCGGGCCGCGGCCGGCACCCGGACCTCGCCCATGGAGTCGTGCTCGACCCGGAATCCCTGCTCGCTCATGGAACGCCTCCCACTCGACATCGCTTGGCCGGCATCGCTCGGCAGGCGCGGACGGCCGCCGTCGTCCATGGCAGCCCGCCGGGTGGCTCACGCATTCCCGGGTGAGGGGCGGATCACTCCTTGTTCAGCGTGTAGTTCTGGCGCTCGCCGGGCTTGCCGGTCGGCTTCTGCGTGCCGTTCACCCAGACGTCGCAGGCCGACGCGTCGTAGATCACCGCGTTGATCCGGGGCTGGTCGTACTGGCGCGCCTCGCCCTGGCGCAGCGTCTCGTCGCTGAGCACGGTGATCGCGTTGCCCGGCACCGACACGAAGATCTTGCACGAGTCGCTGCGGGCGCGGACGACCAGCGTGCTGGACCCCACGCCCGGGGGCGCGGCGACCTGGCTGGTGCCCGCCGGGCTGGACGACGAGGCGGTCGGGGACGGCCCCGGGCTCTCGCGCATCATGCCGACGATGAGCGCGGTGGCGCCGATGCCGCAGGAGGCGACGGTGGCGCCGATGAGCCCGATCACCACCATCAGCCGGTAGCGCGGCGTCGGGGCCCGGCGCCCGGAGCGCGGGCCCGCCATGGCCCGTTCGAGCCGGTCGACGGCGCGGGCGTGGCTGAGCCGGCGGGTCGGGTTCTTCTCCAGCAGCCCGCTGATCACCGGCGCGAGGGCGCCGGCGTTCTGCGGGGCCGGGGGCGACTCGTTGGCCAGCGCGGACAGCGTCGCCATCACGTTCTCGCGCTCGAACGGCGGGCGGCCCTCCAGCGCGGCGTACAGGGTCGCGCCGAGCGACCAGAGGTCGGAGCGGGGGGTGGCCTTGTCCCCGGCGGCGACCTCCGGCGCGACGTAGGCGGGCGAGCCCATGAAGTGGCCCGTCTTGGTGAGGCTCGCCGAGCCGGAGGAGAACGCGAGCCCGAAGTCGGTGAGGACGACCCGGTCCCCGTCCAGCAGGACGTTGCTCGGTTTGAGGTCGCGGTGCACGATGCCGGCCTTGTGCGCGGTGTTCAGCGCGTCCAGCAGGGCGCGGCCGATGTGCGCGACGCGGTCGGGCGGGAGCGGTCCCGAGCGTTCGATGAGCTGCTCGAGGCTGGGCGCCTCGATCATCTCCATCACGATCCAGGGACGGCCCTGCTCGATGACCACGTCGTACACCTCGACGATGGAGTGCGTGCGCAGCTGTGCGGGCGCGCGCGCCTCCCGGAGGGTGCGGCGGTAGAAGACCACCCGGTCGTCCTCGGAGAGGTCCTCGGGGAGCCGCAGCTCCTTGATCGCCACGGCGCGATCGAGGAGCTCGTCGTGCCCTCTCCACACGGTGCCGTTGGCACCCTGACCGATCTCCGAGACCAGCCGGTAGCGCGTCGCTAGAACGAGGCGCTCTGACTGAGACATGGCGGAAAAGATACCGGAGTGGCCAGCCGGTCATCCGGGAGACCTCATGACCAACGCCGATTTTGGCCCAATACTGTGACCTACCGGCCAGAAACCCTGGACGGACGCGGGGCGGCGGCCGCCGCGGGCGCGCCGCCGGCCGCCGCCGGACGTCAGCGGCGGCCGATGGTGAGGACGGGGCCGGTGGTGTCGGCGAAGAAGTCCTCGCCCTTGTCGTCCACCACGACGAACGCCGGGAAGTCCTCCACCTCGATCTTCCAGACGGCCTCCATGCCGAGCTCCGGATACTCCAGGACCTCGACCTTCCTGATGCAGTCCTGGGCGAGCCGGGCGGCGGGGCCGCCGATGGACCCGAGGTAGAACCCGCCGTGCTCCCGGCACGCGTCGGTGACCTGCTTCGACCTGTTGCCCTTGGCCAGCATGACCAGCGAGCCCCCGGCGGCCTGGAACTGCTCGACGTAGGAGTCCATGCGCCCGGCCGTGGTCGGGCCGAACGAGCCCGACGCGTAGCCCTCCGGCGTCTTCGCCGGGCCCGCGTAGTAGACGGCGTGGTCGCGCATGTACCGCGGCATCGGCTCGCCCGCGTCCAGCCGCTCCTTGATCTTGGCGTGCGCGATGTCGCGGGCGACGACCAGCGGGCCGGTCAGCGACAGCCGCGTCTTCACCGGGTACCTGGTCAGCTCCGCGCGGATCTCCGCCATCGGGCGGTTCAGATCGATCCGCACGACCTGGTCGTCCAGGTGCTCCTCGGTCGTCTCGGGCAGGTACTGCGCGGGGTCGGTCTCCAGCCGCTCCAGGAACACGCCCTCGGCGGTGATCTTGGCGAGGGCCTGCCGGTCGGCGCTGCACGACACCGCCATCGCCACCGGGCAGGACGCGCCGTGCCGCGGCAGCCGGATCACCCGCACGTCGTGGCAGAAGTACTTGCCGCCGAACTGCGCGCCGATCCCGAGTCTCTGCGTCAGCTCGAACACCTGGAGCTCCAGCTCCAGGTCGCGGAAGCCGTGCCCGAGCGGCGAGCCCTCGGTGGGCATCGTGTCGAGGTAGTGCGCGGAGGCGTACTTGGCGGTCTTCAGCGCGTACTCGGCCGACGTCCCGCCGACGACGATCGCCAGGTGGTATGGCGGGCACGCGGCCGTGCCCAGCGAGCGGATCTTCTCCTCCAGGAAGGACATCATCCGCTTGGGGTTCAGGACGGCCTTGGTCTCCTGGTAGAGGAACGACTTGTTCGCGCTGCCGCCGCCCTTGGCCATGAACAGGAACTTGTAGGCGTCGCCGGGGGCCGCGTACAGCTCGATCTGCGCGGGCAGGTTGGAACCGGTGTTCTTCTCCTCCCACATGGTCACCGGCGCCATCTGCGAGTAGCGCAGGTTCAGCTTCGTGTAGGCGTCGTACACCCCGCGGGAGATGTGCTCCTCGTCGGCGCCGTCGGTGAGGACGTGCTGGCCCCGCTTGCCCATCACGATCGCCGTCCCCGTGTCCTGGCACATCGGCAGCACGCCGCCGGACGCGATGCCCGCGTTCTTCAGCAGGTCGAGCGCGACGAAGCGGTCGTTCGGGGACGCCTCGGGGTCGTCCAGGATCCGGCGGAGCTGCGCCAGGTGCGCCGGGCGCAGCAGGTGCGCGACGTCGCGCATCGCGGTCTCGGTGAGCAGCCGCAGAGCCTCCGGCTCGACCTGCAGGAACGTCCGCCCGTTCGCGTCGAACGTGGAGATCCCGTCCGAGGTCAGCAGCCGGTAGTCGGTGTCGTCCGGGCCGAGCGGCAGCAGGTCGGTGTAGGAGAACTCAGGCATCTCAGGCAGATCCTCGCGCGATTCCGATGGGGGCCGCCTCACAGGTTACGGGCTCGGGAACCGCGGGTTCACGGGGGGCGACCCGGCTGCGCAGGCCGACCACGACGCCCGCCGCGACCAGCGCGGCGCCCGCCAGGTCGGCCGGTCCCGGCCGGTCGATGCCGAGCACGACCGTCGTGATCACCGCGCTGACCGGGATCAGGCCCGCGAACAGCCCGGCGCGGTCGGCGCCGAGCCGGCCGATCGCGTCGTACCAGAGCAGGAACGCGATCGTGGTGACGACGGCCGACAGGTAGGCGAAGCCCGCGAGCTCGGCGGCGGTCGGGACGCGCAGCGCCGCCGTCCCGTCGGTGACGAGGCCGGCCGCCAGCAGCATCGGGGCGGCGAGCGCGGCGGAGTAGGCGGAGACCCGCAGCGGGCCGAGGCGCGGCAGCAGCGGGACGGCCAGCAGCGAGAAGCACACCTCGCCCGCGAGCGCGCCGAGCGAGAGCAGCAGCCCGCGGGCGCTGCCGCCGCCGAACCCGCTGGCCAGGCCGGCGCCGGCCGCCACCACGCACGCCGACACGATGATCGCCGGCGCCGGGCGGCGGCCCTCCAGCAGCGGCCCGGCCAGCGCCAGCACGATCGGGACGGTCGCGATCACCGTGCCGATCGTGGCCGGGCTGGTGTCCGCGGTGGCCGCCACGATGCACACGTTGAACGCGACCAGGCCGGTCGCCGCCAGGGCCGCCAGCAGGAGCCAGTCCCGCGCGGACGGCCGGCGGGCCGGCCGCCCGGTGAACCGGGCCACGGCCAGCAGGACGAGCGCGGCGACGGCGTACCGGACCGCCTGACCGCCGAATACGGGATAGCCGGAGATGGTCGCCGAGACGGCGGTCAGCGTGCCGACGAAGAACATCGCGGCGCCCGCGCCGACCGTGCCGCGCCTGTGTGAGCTGTTCATGAACGGAACGCTAGAAGCCGCTTGGTCCATGACACAGTGCCAATCGATACGCTGAATCGTGGACCATTAGGGTGCCCGTGACGTCCGGGCTCCCCACTGACGCTGAGTGTCATGTGACCGACCTTCATCTTCCCCTCGACCGGTCCGCCGGCCGGCTGGCGGCGCAGATCGCGGCCGGCTTCCGCGCGGCAGTGCGGTCCGGCCGGCTGACCGCCGGGACACGGCTGCCGTCCAGCCGCGACCTGGCGCGCGACCTGGACGTGTCCCGCGGCGTCGTCGTCACCGCCTACGAGCAGCTCACCGCCGAGGGCTTCCTGATCGCCCGGCGCGGCGACGGAACCCGGATCGCGCCGCTGGCGCGTCCCGACGACGAGGCCCTGCCGCCGGACCGGCCGCCCGCCCCCTCACCGCACGGCGAGCCCCCGCCCGGCCCGCAGGTGCGGTACGACCTGTGGCCGAGCCAGCCCGACCTGTCGGCCTTCCCCCGCGAGCGCTGGATCGCCGCCGCCCGCGCGGCGCTGCGCACCCTGCCGCACGACGCCCTCACCTACCCCGACCCCGCGGGCGTCCCCGCACTGCGCGCCGAGCTGGCGTCCTACCTCGGCCGGGTGCGCGCCGCGCACGCCGACGCCGGCCGGGTCGTGATCATGAACGGGGTGGCGCACGGGCTGTCCGCCATGATCGCGCTGCTGCGCGCCGACGGGCACACCGTGCTCGCCGTCGAGGACCCCACCAGCGACCGGCAGCTGCCGATGCTGGCGGCGGCCGGGATCGGCGTCGTCCGCGTCCCCGTGGACGGCGAGGGCCTGGACGTCGCCGCGCTCGCCGCCTCCGGCGCGCGGGCCGTCCTGGTCACCCCCGCGCACCAGTACCCGACCGGCGTCGTGCTGTCGGCGGCCCGCCGCGCCGAGCTGATCGCCTGGGCGCGCGGCGTGGACGGCCTGATCCTGGAGGACGACTACGACGCCGAGTTCCGCTACGACCGCGATCCCGTCGGCTGCCTGCAGGGCGTCGACCCCGACCGGGTCGTCCTCCTCGGCTCGGTCAGCAAGTCCCTGGCGCCCGCGCTCCGGCTCGGCTGGGCCGTCGCGGCGCCGTCCGTCGCCGAGCGGCTGCGGGACCACCGCGTGCACACCGACCTCGGGGCGCCCGTCCTGGAGCAGCACGCGCTGATCGAGTTCCTCGCCGGCGGCGGCTACGACCGGCATCTGCGCACCATGCGGCGCCGGTACCGGGCCCGGCGCGACGCCCTCGCCGGGGCACTGCGCGAACATCTTCCCGGCGCGATGGTTCGCGGCGTGTCAGCGGGCATCCACCTCTATGTGGAACTCCCGGACGGATGCGACGAGGACGAGATCGTGGCGCGCGCCGCGGACCTCGGGGTCGCGGTCGCGGGGGGCCGGCCCATGTGGTCGCCCGAGCGCGCGGCCGGCGCGCCGCCCGCGCTCGTCCTCGGCTACGCCCGGCTCTCCGAGCCTCGCCTGGTCAAGGCGGCGCAACTGCTGGGTCAAGCGGTTACGCACGGTGCCGGGGGGTAGGACCAGCATCCCTGGTGTAGGAGGTATGGATGAGTCTGGAAGAGGCCGCGCGGCAGCTGAAGATGGCGGGCCACGACGCGCAGGTGGCCTTCGACTGTGTGGGCCTGGGCGACCTCGAACGGGCACAGGAGCACGCCGTGACCCTGCGGGCGGCGGCCGACGCCGCCGAGGTGGCGCTCAGCCGCGCCCTGCAGGACATGAGCCCCGAACAGGCCCAGGCCGAAGGCGAACGGGCTCTGAAGGCCCTGGAAGACGCGTGATCCTGTAGGGGGTGGCGGGCCCGGTGGTCAGGCCACCGGGCGTTCCATGGCGGGGGCGTCCGGCCGGGCGCCCCTGACCGGTTCCGGGTCGAAGCCCTTGGCCGTGACGAAGACGACCAGGATCAGCGCGGACGGGACGATGAACGCCAGCCGCAGGCCGTGGTCGGCGCTGAGCGGGGCTATCGCGCCGACCACGGCGGCACCGAGGACGAACCCCACGTAGTTGAAGATGTTCACCCGGGCCACGGCGACGCCGAGGCCCGTCGGGTCGACCCGCCCGGCGGCGGAGAACGACACCGGGGCGATCACGCTGAGGCCGAGGCCGGCGAGCGCGAACGCGGCGATCGCGAAGGCCGCGTTCGGCGCCGCCACCACCCCGAACATGCCGACGATGCCGACCAGCCCGCCGATCCGGACCACCCGGACGGCGCCCGAGCGGCGGACGGCGAGGTCGGCGACGGCCCGGCTGACCACCATCGTGACCTGGTAGGCGACGTAGCCGAGCGGCGCGACCCAGTCGCTAGCCGACAACTCGTCGTCCAGGTACTTGGCGCCGTAGCTGGAGATCGCCGAGTCCGCGAGGTAGGCGACGGCCATCGCGGCGCCCACCACCAGGATCGGACGCCACGGGACGCGGCGTCCGGCGGCCTTCAGCTCCGCGGCGGTCGGCCCGTCCCCCTCCTCGGCGCGGCGGTAGAGGCGGGAACCGGTGGCGAGCGCGGCGGCGACGCCCACGGCTGCGGCGATCGCGAAGCCGGTGAACAGCGACAGGTCGAGCTTGTTGGTGAGGGACGCCCACAGCCCCCCGAGGATCCCCGCGACGCTCCACACCGCGTAGAAGCCGGTGATCAGGCTGACCCCGTACCGGCGCTCGACCGCGATCGCCTGCGCGTTCATCGACGCGTCGACCGCCCCGACGAACAGCCCGAACGCGGCGACCGCGACGTAGAGCGCGACGTCGTTGTCGCCGGTGAGGCCGATGAGCGCGATCGTCACGGCGACGACGGGCTGGGACGCCCGCAGCACCGGGCCGCTGCCGAACCGCTGGAACAGGGCCCCGGACGCGACGCTGCCCACCCCCGCGATCAGCGGCACCATCAGCAGCACCAGCGACAGCGTGGCGTCGCTCAGGTGGTGCGCCTTCTGCATCTGCGGGACCTGCGTCACCAGGGAGGCGAAGCAGAGCCCCTGGACGGCGAACGCCGTGTAGGCGGCGAACCGCGCCTGGCGGTCCCGCGCGGTGGTGCCCTGGCTCATGCGGCCCCGACCTCTCTGACCTGCGCAACGTGAGAAAGATTCGCGTCAGCGTAGGGACAGGTTACTCACCAGGTCAATGCCGGGGGTCTGGGGGTTGCCCCCCAGAATGACGCGTCAATGCCGGGGGTCTGGGGGTTGCCCCCCAGAATGACGCGTCAATGCCGGGTCAGTCGATCAGGCGGTCGCGCATGCCGCGGACGGCGATCAGCCACATCAGCCCGGCGAACACCACCAGCGCGGCCAGGTGCCCGAGGTCGGCCAGCGGGTGCAGCCCGAACACGGCGTCCCGCACCAGCTCCACGCAGTGGTAGAGCGGGTTGAAGTAGGAGACCTTCTGCGCCCACCCCGGCAGCGCCTCGATCGGGAAGAACGTCCCGGCGATCAGGAACAGCGGCGTCACCACACCGGTGATCACGTAGTCGAACGAGTTGATCGACGGCACCACCGAGGACGTCCACATGCCGAACAGCCCGAAACCGAGCGCGGTGAAGAACGTCACGATCGGCACCAGCAGCATCCCGGGCGAGGGATCCAGGCCGAAGAACAACGCCACGACGATCGGCGTGCACGAGTACACCGCCGATTTCGCCGCGATCCACAGCGCCTCGGCGGTCACCAGCTCGTGGACGTCCACCGGCGCCGCCAGCATCCCGTCGTAGGTGTGCTGGAACACGCGCCTGATGTAGCCGTTGAACATGCCCGGGAAGACCGAGGTGAACAGCGCGGCCGTCCCGACGACGCCCGTCGCGACGAAGTCGAGGTACCGGTAGTCGCCGATCACCGCGACCATCGAGCCGAACCCGTAGCCGAAGGCCAGCAGGAAGAACGTCGGCTCGACCATCGAGGCGAACGACTGCGACTTCCAGTACCGCTTGTAGAGGGCCAGCTCGTGCCGCCAGATGCCCCGCACCGGCGCCATCTCGAACCGCCGCAGCCGCGGCGCCCGCTCAACGTCAACACTCACTCGACGCGCTCCCCCGTCAAAACCACGAACACGTCCTCAAGGTTGGCGGCCCGGCGGACGCCGTCCGGGCCCAGGTCGTCCTCCAGCGAGGGCGAAATCGTCTCCGCCTTCAGCACCGACACCGAGGGGCCGGTGCGGCGCGTCGGCAGCCCCGCGGCCTGGGCGAGCCGCTCCACCTCCGTCAGCCGATCAGGCGGCCCGTAGTGCTCGACGACCCGTTCGCCCGCGTACTCGGCGACCAGGTCCGAGGGGGAGCCCCGCGCGATGACCCGGCCGTGCGACATGAGCGCGCACTCGTCCGCCAGGCGCTCGGCCTCCTCGATGTAGTGCGTCGACATCAGCACGGTGGTGCCGCCGGCGCGCAACCCGTCGATCAGCCCCCACAGCTCCGCCCGCACCTGCGGGTCCAGACCAACGGTCGGCTCGTCCAGCAGCACGAGCGCGGGACGGTGCACCAGCCCGCGGGCGATCAGTAGCCGGCGACGCATGCCGCCGGACAGGTCGTCCACCTTGGTCAGCTGCCGCTCGGTCAGGTGCGCCAGCTCCAGCGCGTCGTCGACCGCCTGGCGGCGCGCCGCCCGAGGCACCCGGTACAGGTGCGCGAACACCTCCAGGTTCTCCCGGGCGGTCAGCTCCTCGTCGAGGTTGTCCTGCTGCGGGACGACGCCCATCGCCGCCCGCGCGCGCTTGGACTCGCGCGGGACGCTGAAGCCGAGCACGTGGATGCTGCCCTCGGTGGCGATCGCCTGCGCGGTCAGCATCTTCATGGTCGTCGACTTGCCCGCGCCGTTCGGGCCCAGCAGCCCCAGGCAGACGCCCGCCGGGACTTCGAGATCGAGCCCGTCGACGGCGGTGAAGTCACCGAACCGCTTCACCACACCGCGGAGACTGATCGCCGCCGTGCCGGCCCCCTCGCGGGCGTCGGCGAGCTGGGCACGTTGCAGGGTCATACACCTCACACTAGGGAGGGGGCGGGACAAAACCCCACTTGTTTTCCTCCGGCCGGGTTCCGGCCGGAGGTTAACCTCTACCTGTGGACGTCCCCCATCGCCCGGCCGCCGAGAAGGTCACCCGCGTGCGCGACCTGCGCGCGTCCGATGCCGACCGGGAACGCGTCGTCGCCGTCCTGGGCGAGGCCCTCGCGGACGGGCGGCTCACCATGGAGGAGCACTCCGAGCGCACCTCCCGCGCGTACGCCGCCCGCACGCTGGGCGAGCTGACCGGCCTCACCGGCGACCTCAGCCCCGAGGAGGCGCAGCCGATCCTCGTCGACGACCGGCCGGTGTCGGTCTTCTTCGGCCGCACCCGCCGGGAGGGGCGCTGGGTCGTCCCGGTCAAGCTCCCGCTCCTCGCCCTGTTCGGGACGGTCGAGCTGGACCTGCGCGAGGCCGTCCTGCAGCGCCGCCACATCGTGGTCGACTCCATGGTGCTCGGCGGCCGGATCCGGCTGCTCGTCCCCGAGGGCGTCCGCGTGGACGTCACCGGCCGCACCGTCCTCACCACCCGCGACCTGCGCGCCCGGCCCGCGTCCGAGGGGCCGACGATCGAGGTGGCCGGCACGATGATCTTCGGGTCGGTGCGGGCGCGGGCGCCGAGGCTCCCGCTGCGCACCCGCGTCCGCAACCGCCTCACGCGCGGCCGGTAGCCCTACACCGCCGTGTCGAAGTTGATCGAGCTGTAGGCGCGCAGCTTGTTCAGCTGGTGCTCGCTGGAGATCGTCCGGATCGTGCCGCTGCGGGACCGCATGACCAGCGAGTGCGTGACCGCCGTGCCCTTGCTGTAGCGGACGCCGTCGACCAGCTCGCCGTCGGTGATGCCCGTCGCGGCGAAGAACACGTCGTCGGACGTCACCAGGTCGTCTGTGGTGAGCACCGTGCCCAGCTCGTGCCCGGCATCCGCGGCCTTCTGCTTCTCCTCGTCGTCCTGCGGCCACAGCCGGCCCTGGATCACCCCGCCGAGCGCCTTGATCGCGCACGCCGCGATGATGCCCTCCGGGGTGCCGCCGATGCCGAGCAGCAGGTCGACGCCCGTCCCCGGGCGGGACGCCATGATCGCGCCGGCCACGTCGCCGTCCAGGATGAACTTGATCCGCGCCCCGGCCTCCCGGACCTCCTTGACGATGCCCTCGTGCCGCGGCCGGTCCAGGATGCAGACCGTCACGTCGTGCGGCGAGGAGCCCTTCGCGCGGGCGATCGCGCGGATGTTGTCGGCGATCGGGCGCTCGATGTCGACGGCGTCCGCCGCCTCCGGGCCGGTCACGAGCTTCTCCATGTAGAACACCGCGGACGGGTCGAACATCGACCCGCGCGGCGCCACCGAGAGCACCGCGATCGCGTTGTTCATGCCGAGCGCGGTGAGCCGCGTCCCGTCCACCGGGTCGACCGCGACGTCGCACTCCGCGCCGGAGCCGTCCCCGACCTCCTCGCCGTTGAACAGCATGGGCGCGTTGTCCTTCTCGCCCTCGCCGATCACCACGACGCCCTGCATGGACACCGTGTTGATCAGCTGGCGCATGGCGTTCACGGCGGCCCCGTCGGCCCCGTTCTTGTCCCCCCTCCCGACCCAGCGGGCCGCGGCCATCGCGGCGGCCTCGGTCACGCGGACCAGCTCCATCGCCAGGTTGCGGTCCGGCGCCGCCGGCTCGGTCTCGAGCGGGGAGGTGACGGTGGTCTCTTCGGACATGCGAAGCAGCCCCTTCGGTCGGTGGTGCCTCGGATTCTCCGGGGACCGGACGGCAGGCCACAAATTGGACCAGACCAGCCGGGCCGCCGGGCTTCCGGCACCGGTGGAACACGGTCGGACATGCACGGTGCGGAGCCGGGTTTCGACGGTCGCGCGGGCAAGGGATCGTTTCCCCCTGGGAGAGGGCGTAATCTCTGGCGTCATGAGCAGCGACATCGACGTCTCGTCCGGTGGGGCGGTACAGAACGGGGGCGCCGGGTCCGGCGAGGTCCCGGCCCGCACCTCCGACCGCGGCGCGGCCACCCGCGGCGCCCTGCTGGCCGCGGCGAGGGACGTCTTCTGCGAGTCGGGCTTCGCCCAGGCCGCGGTGACCGACATCGTCGCCAAGGCCGGCGCCAGCGTGGGCAGCCTCTACCACCACTTCAACGGCAAGGCCGACCTGTACCTGACGCTGTTCGACGACTTCCAGGGACGCCAGCAGGAGCGCACCCGCGAGGCGATCAACGCCCTCCGGGAGGCGGGCGAGACCGACCCCATGCAGCAGTTCATCGCGGGCGCGGGCGCCTACCTGGACGGCTGCCTCGACGAGCGGGACGTCGCGCGGCTGTTCATCTCCGGCGACGGCCCGCCCGGGTTCGACCGCGTCAACCGGCAGCGGCTCAACAAGTGGGCGCGCCGCAACGCCGCCCTGTTCCACACCGCCGACGGCGGCGTGGACGAGGCCCTGGTCACGGTGCTGACCGGCGCGATGGCGGGCGCGGTGTCGGAGATCGCGCTGCTGGACGACGAGCAGGCCGCCCGCCGCCTCGCCGACGAGATCATGGCCATCGTCGGCACGATCAGGAACCCCGGTACGGAGCGGCGCTGACCGTGGGGGATCCTGGAGGGGTGACCGAGCAGGACGCGACACGCGAGCAGGAGGCGCCGCCCCGGGGCGACGCGGCGCCGGACCAGGGCACCCCGGCGGGACGCCCCGTGGTCCAGGTCAGCCCCGGCGTGCACAAGCGGCTGACCACGGGCCTCGGCGGCTTCGCCATGGCGATGGGGGCGTGCCTGCTGCTGGTACTGGCGATCTATGTCATCACGCCGCGCAGCAACGAGGAGGTATTGCCGACCGTCGACTACGGCTCGCAGCTGTGGGCGATGCGCAACGACGCGCCGTTCACCGTGTACTCGCCGGAGAACCTCGGCCCGCGGTGGCGTCCCACCAGCTCGCGGGTGTCCGGGCTCGACTCCGGCGGCCGGAAGCCCGTCGCGTGGCACCTCGGCTTCGTCACGCCCGGCGACGAGTACGCGGCGCTGGAACAGAGCGACGAGAAGGCGTCCGAGTACGTCCCGCGCATGACCAACAGCAGCAAGCCGACCGGCACGCGGCAGGTGAACGGCGTCACGTGGAGCACGTACCACCGCAAGGACAAGAAGGCGAACTCGCTCGCCCGGACCCTCCCGGACGGGGTCAGCCTCGTCGTGACGGGCACCGCGTCCTACGAGGAGCTGGCGGTCCTCGCCGCCTCCCTGCGGCCGCAGAAGAAGGACGGGAAGCTGACCCCGTCCGCGACGGCCACGCCCGGCTCCTGAACCCCGGAGAGGACTAGAAGGGTGCGGCGGCGTCGCCGTTCTCGGGCCGGTCGAGGGCCGCGGCCAGCCGCGCGCGGGCTCCCTCCAGCCACTCCTCGCAGATCGCGGCGAGCCGCTCGCCGCGCTCCCACAGGTTCAGGGACTCCTCCAGCGTGAGCCCGCCCGCCTCCAGCCGCTTGACGACCTCGGCCAGCTCGTCCCGCGCCTGCTCGTACGACGGCTTGTCGGCCGTCTCCTTGTCCGCCACCCGTCCCACCCTACGACCCCGCCCGCTCGGACACGGTCACGCCGAGGCGGCCGTCCGCCAGCCGGACGGTGAGGCCCTCCCCGTCCTTGACCGCGGCCGACTCCCGCACCACCGACCCGTCCTCCCGCTGGACGATCGCGTACCCGCGCTCCAGCGTCGCGGCGGGGGAGAGGGCGAGCAGCCGGGCGCGGGTGTGCGACAGCTCGTCCCCGGCCCGGTCCAGCGCCCCGGACAGGCACCGGCGCGCCCGGTCGCGCAAGGCCGTGACCTGTTCGGACTGCCGCTCGACCTCCCGGACCGGGTCGGCCAGCGCGGGCCGCGACCGCACCGACCGCAGCCACGCAAGCTCCCGCTCCACCGCGCCGGACAGGCACCGCCGGCCCCGGTCGCGCAGCTGCCGGACGAGCTGCAGCTGCTCCCGCACGTCCGGGACGGTCTTCTTCGCCGCGTCGGTCGGGGTGGACGCGCGCACGTCCGCGACCAGGTCCAGGAGCGGGCTGTCCTGCTCATGCCCGATCGCGCTGACCACCGGGGTACGGGCCGCGGAGACCGCCCGGACGAGCGCCTCGTCGGAGAACGGCAGCAGGTCTTCCATCGCGCCCCCGCCGCGCGCGATGATGATCACATCGATCTCGGGATCGGCGTCCAGCGTGCGCAGCGCCTCCATGACCTCGCCGACCGCGTACGAGCCCTGCACCGCGGTGTTCTCCACCCGGAACGTCACCGCCGGCCACCGCCGCCGCGCGTTCTGCAGGACGTCGTGCTCGGCGTCGGAGTCGCGCCCGCAGATCAGCCCGACCTTCCCGGGCAGGAACGGCAGCGGGCGCTTGCGCTCGGGCCGGAACAGCCCCTCGGCGGCGAGCACCCGCTTGAGCCGCTCCAGGCGGGCGAGCAGCTCGCCGACGCCGACCGGCCGGATCTCCAGGACGCTGAGCGAGAACGTCCCCCGGTTGATCCAGAAGTCGGGTTTGGCGTGCACCACGACCCGGGCCCCGTCGGTCACCGCGGGACCGGCGGCCTCGAACACCGCGCGCGGGCCGACCACCCGCACCGACATGTTCGCGACCGGGTCGCGGAGCGTCATGTAGACCGTCCCGCCCCGGGCGTTGAGGTCGGTGATCTGGCCCTCGACCCAGATGCGGCCGAGCTTCCCGATCCACCCGCTCACCGCCTGCAGGACGGTGCGCACCGGGACCGGGGATTCGGCCGTGGTCTCCATCGCCATGCGGGCAGCCTACGGTGCGGACCGATGCGCGCGGGCGGGCGCCGCGCGACCAAGAGCAGGCCGGTCTCCGGATCGGCCGAGTGACACGAGGAGAGACCGTGACCGCATCCGAACGCGAGCTCGCCGAGCAGCTCAACCGGCGCCTGCGCCATGTCGTGCTGATGCTGCGGCGGGTCAGCGCCGACCAGCCGATCACCAGCCAGCAGCTGTCGGTGCTCGGCTCGCTCGAGCACGGCCCGCGCCGGATGACCGAGCTGGCCGACGAGCACGGCGTCCGGCTGCCGACCATGACGGCGCAGATCAACCGGCTCGAACGCGACGGGCTCGTCACGCGCGGCCGGGACGCCGCCGACGCCCGCGTCGTGACCGCCGGGCTCACCGAGGCGGGACGCGACCGGCTCGCCGCGGGGCGGGAGCAGCGCATCGGTTTCCTCGCCGAGCGGTTCGCGGACCTGACCAAGGAGGAGCGCGACGCGGTCGCCGCCGCGCTGCCCGCACTCGACAAGCTCCTCGGCGCACCCTGACCGGACGTCGGCCGCGCGGGCACGGGAAAGCCCCGGCGGCTTGAGTTCTAGCGGTCGCCGGGGCTTTCTCTCGGTGGCTCAGGTGTTGCCGTTGAGCTTGGCTATGCGGCGCTCGTACATGCGGATGACGTCCTCACGCCCCGCGTGCTTGCTCTCGTACTCGCGCAGGAGCTTCACCTGGTCGACGGTCAGGCCGCGGAGCCGGGCGCGCAGCTGCGGGAGCGATGCGCTGTCGTAGTCGGGGACCGGCAGGTCGGCGGCGAGGTGCTCGGCCTCGGCGGGCGCCGCGGGCTTGGTCTCCGGCTTCGGCTCGAACGCCGTCTTGCCCGCCTTGTCTGCCTTGTCTGCCTTGGCCTCGGTGGCCTTCTCGGCCTTGCGCTCCTCGGCCTTCGGCTCGGCGGGCTTCGGCTCGGCGGGCTTGGGCTCGGCGGGCTTGGCGTCGGCGGGCTTCGGGTTCGGTGCGGGCCGCGCCTGCGGCGCGGGCTCCGGCTCCGGCTCGGACGGCACCGGCTTCGGCGCGGGCCGCGCGACGGGGCCGGACTCCTCCGCCGTCCGGGCGTGGTGCCTGCCGAGGGCGCCGGGTTTGGCGGGCTTCGGCGGCTTCGACGGGCCGGGACGAGCGTGCTTCGGCGTGTGCGCGGTGGACGCGCCGGGCTTGCCGACCGAGATCTCCTCGGCGGCCGGCCGCGCCGCGGCCTGCCCGCCTCCGCTCCCGCGGGCGGGCTCCGGCCTCGGCTGGGGCTCGTCCCCGCGGACGCGCTCGACGACCCGTCCGACGACCTTCTCGGCCGTGGTCTGCACGTCCTCGCGCAGCCGCCCGATCACCGGCTTGACGCCGCCGCCCTCGGTGATCTCCTTGTAGTCCCTGGTCACCCGGTCACTGAGCAGCAGTGCCCGGCCGACGCCGAACATGGCCAGCCGGACGGCGTGCAGCGGGAGGTCCCGGACCTGCTCGCCCACCGTGTCGCGGACCTGCTCCCTGAGGCGGCGCGGCGATTTCGTCATCGGACTTTCCTCTTCCTGCCTCGTCTCGTCGAAACTCACTCTGCCCCATGGGTGCGATGGCGGTCACCCCGGGTTAGTGGATTTCTGTCCAAAAGGGCCGTGGAGTGGGTCACAGCGTGGCCACTCGTACGATAGAGCCATGACCGCCAACAGCCAGCGCCGTGTCCTGCTCGCCAAACCGCGTGGTTACTGCGCGGGCGTCGACCGGGCCGTGGAGACGGTCGAGATCGCCCTGGAGAAGTACGGGGCGCCGATCTACGTCCGCAAGCAGATCGTCCACAACGTGCACGTCGTCAAGACGCTGGAAGAGCGGGGTGCGATCTTCGTCGACGAGACCGAGGAGGTCCCCGCGGGCTCCATCGTCGTGTTCTCCGCGCACGGCGTCGCGCCCGTCGTCCACGAGGAGGCCCGGGGCCTCGACCTGCGCACCATCGACGCCACCTGCCCGCTGGTGACCAAGGTCCACAAGGAGGCCGTCCGGTTCGCCGCGCAGGACTACGACATCCTGCTGATCGGGCACGAGGGCCACGAGGAGGTCATCGGCACCACCGGCGAGGCCCCCGACCACATCCACCTCGTCGACGGCCCCGACGACGTCGCCAACGTGAAGGTCCGCGACCCGGAGAAGGTGGCGTGGCTGTCGCAGACCACACTGTCGGTGGACGAGACCATCGCCACGGTCGAGAAGCTCCGCGAGCGGTTCCCCAAGCTGATGGACCCGCCGTCCGACGACATCTGCTACGCGACGCAGAACCGGCAGGTCGCCGTGAAGGAGATGGCGGCGCAGTCGCAGCTCGTGATCGTGGTCGGGTCGACGAACTCCTCCAACTCCGTGCGGCTCGTCGAGGTCGCCAAGGAGCACGGGGCCGACGACGCCTACCTCGTCGACTACGCCGAGCACATCGACCCCGCCTGGCTGGAGGGCGTCACGACCGTCGGCGTCACGAGCGGCGCGTCCGTCCCGGACGAGCTGGTCCAGGAGGTGCTGGCCTGGCTGGCCGACCGCGGCTTCGGCGAGGCGGAGGAGGTCGAGTCCGTGCCGGAGAGCATGCGCTTCTCCCTTCCGAAGGAGCTCCGCAAGGACCTCCGCATCACGCCCGTCTGATCACCGCGGGAGCTTTGCACGGTCAGTCCACGTCGCCGTGATGGGTGCGGCGGCGCTCCTGTGTCGTGGCCGGCGACTCGTCCCAGCGGACGGGGTTCTCGTTCTCCTCCTTCTCGAAGAGCCGGACCCCGATCAGCTTGTCCTGCAGCTCCCTGACGTTCGTCATGAGGCCGCGGGCCAGGCAGATCACGACGACCAGGACCGTCCCGAAGAACAGCCACGGCGCGGTCGCCGCCAGCGCGGTGAGGAGGCCGACCGTCATGCCGCGCAGCAGCGAGCCGCTCCCGAGCGTGGTGACGAACACCACCGTCACCGTGGCGGCGAAGAACACCAGCGGCGGGCTGACGACGAGCGTGAGGAGGTCGGCGGGGCGGGTGGCGAACGCGGCGAGCGCGCAGCCGATCGCGAACCCCGCGCCGGCGAGCAGTCCCACGCCGAGCCACCGCGACAGCAGCCCGCACACCACGCCGGCGCCGAACATGACCACGATGCCGCCGCGCCCCGTCAGCGTGATCGGGCCGGCCGACCGCGACCGGGACGAGACACCGCGCTGCCGACTCACTGGACCCCCTGGGGCCGGCGAGGCGCCGCCGGGCGCGTCGCGTACCGTCGATGAAGTCATCGCCACCTCTTTCGCCGATCACTCGGCTCGGGGATGGCCCGCCCGCCGAAACCTACCGCCTCCGCGGCCGGGTCCGGCTGAGACCCTTCCTCCTCGGGGAGATGGCCGCCGGCGCCGAAGGGTTCGTCGTACGCGGTCAGCTCGGCCGCGGAGAGCGCGCGGGGGCTCTCTTCGACGGGGTTCGGGCCGTCCAGCCCGTCGTCGACGACGCCCAGCTCGTTCAGCTTGCGCGCGCTGACGAGCACGCGCGTCTCCAGGGAACCGACCGTCCGGTTGTAGGACTTGATGGCACCGGTCAGCGCGCGGCCCAGCTCGTCGACGTGCTGCCCCATCGTGCCCAGCCGCTCGTACAGTTCCTTGCCCAGGTCGAAGACGGCGCGGGCGTTGCGCGACAGGGCGGCCTGCTGCCACGCGTAGGACGCCGTCCGCAGCATCGTGATGAGCGTGGTCGGCGTGGCGATGTGCACCCGGCGGCGCATCGCGTACTCCAGCAGCCCGGGGTCGCGGTCGAGCGCCGGCGCGAGGAACGCCTCGCCGGGGATGAAGAGGACGACGAACTCGGGCGAGGGGCTGAACGCCTGCCAGTACGACTTGGCCGCCAGACGGTCGACGTGGTCGCGGAGATGCCGCGCGTGCGCGTCCAGGCGCACCGGGTCGCCGCTCTCCGCGGCCTGGAGGTACGCGGCCAGCGAGACCTTCGAGTCGACCACGATGTTCTTGCCGCCCACCAGCCGCACCACCATGTCGGGACGCACCGTCCCGTCCACCGTGGCGGACGTGGCCTGCTCGTCGAAGTCGCAGTGGTGCGCCATCCCGGCCAGCTCCACGACGCGGCGCAGTTGCAGCTCGCCCCAGCGTCCCCTGGCCTCGGGACGCTGCAGCGCGCGGACGAGCGACTGCGTCTCGCGGCGCAGCTGGTCGGAGCTCTGCCGGACGAAGTCGACCTGCTTGGCGAGCATCGCGTGCGACTCGCGGCGGCCCGTCTCCACCTCGCGGAGCTGCTCCTCGACCTTGGCGAGCGTCTCCTTGAGCGGCGCGACGAGGTGCTCGACCGCCTGCTGCCGCCGCTGCAGCTCTCCGGCCGCCTCGATCCCGGCCGCCTTGAGCCGGGCGTCCGCCAGCTCCAGGAACCGCTGGTTGCTGGCGTCGAGCGCCTTCGCGGACAGGTTCTCGAAGTGCTCGGCCATCCGCTCCTCGGCGTAGGCGAGCTTCTCCTCGGCCGCCCGCGCCCGCGCGATCAGCGCGCCCTGCCGGCTCGTCGCGAGCGCGTATCCGGCGACGGCGCCGAAGACGGCGCCGACGAGGAGTCCGGCGAACAGCGCGAGGTCCATCCGTTCATCGTGACAGCGCGGCGCCGATCGGCGACCGCGACGCGCCGGGCCGCCCCGCGTCACGGGCATTTGGCCCACTGTTCACCAACGGGAGGCCCACCGGAGGTTCCGGGCAGCCCGAGGGGTGCGCCGGCGCCCATAAACTTGACGGCCGTGAGCCTCTCCATCGGAATCGTCGGGCTGCCCAACGTCGGCAAGTCCACGCTGTTCAACGCGCTGACCAAGAACGACGCGCTGGCCGCCAACTACCCGTTCGCGACCATCGAGCCCAACGTCGGCGTGGTCGGCGTGCCCGACCCGCGGCTGGCCGTGCTGGCGGAGATCTTCGGCTCGCAGAAGATCATCCCGGCGACGATGGAGTTCGTCGACATCGCCGGGATCGTCAAGGGCGCGTCCGAGGGGCAGGGGCTCGGCAACAAGTTCCTCGCCAACATCCGGGAGACCAACGCGATCTGCCAGGTCATCCGGGCGTTCGAGGACCCGGACGTCACGCACGTCGACGGCGACGTGGCCCCGTCCCGCGACATCGAGACGATCAACACCGAGCTGATCCTGGCCGACCTCCAGACGATCGAGAGGGCGCTGCCGCGCCTCGACAAGGAGGCGCGCACCAAGAAGGACAAGGAAAAGCTCGCCGTCGTCGACGCCGTCAACGCCGCGCAGAAGCTTCTGGACGACGGCGTCACCCTGTTCGCGGGGGCCGAGAAGGCCGGAATCGACCTGGCGCTCCTGCGCGAGCTGCACCTGCTCACCGCCAAGCCGTTCCTCTACGTCTTCAACCTCGACGAGAGCGAGCTGACCGACGAGGCCCTGCGCGCGCGCTTGAGCGACATGGTCGCGCCCGCCGAGGCGATCTTCCTGGACGCCAAGATCGAGGCGGAGCTGATCGAGCTGCCCGACGACGAGGCCCTCGAACTGCTCCAGGGCATGGGGCAGGACGAGCCGGGCCTGTCGCAGCTCGTCAGGATCGGCTTCGGCACCCTCGGCCTGCAGACCTACCTGACGGCCGGGCCGAAGGAGGCGCGGGCCTGGACGATCCGCAAGGGCGCCACCGCGCCGGAGGCCGCGGGCGTCATCCACACCGACTTCCAGCGCGGCTTCATCAAGGCCGAGATCGTCTCGTACGACGACCTGACCGCCGCCGGTTCCATGGCCGCCGCCCGCACCGCCGGCAAGGTCCGCATGGAGGGCAAGGACTACGTCATGCAGGACGGCGACGTCGTGGAGTTCCGCTTCAACGTCTGACGCGGGCCGCCGGTGGGCGTGTCGTGTGTGATTTTGGCGACAGCGGGGCCGAACGAGGCTCGTGTGGCCACTGAGCTGGCGTTTTGTAGTGATATGTCGCGATTGCGCCACTTTGCCGGAGTATTTCGGGAACAGATTGCGGTCGCCGTCGCCAGCCGGTAACCAAGCAACTTCCGAGTCGCCGCGCTTGTCCGGTACCTGGACCTGCGCACTGTTCGGAGCCTTGGATAGGGGATCGTCACCGTTTGGCAATCTTCCCTGTTCCTGCTGAGGTGGATTGCATTATCCACAACCGCGTGCCGGGGCTGTGCTTGGCTGGGATGCGCTGGAACAATTGACGCCCGTGGTTACCCTGGGCCCGAGGTGGGTTCAGAAAGGACCACCGGACCAAGACCAGGAACACAGGACCGCGCCGACCGGGGGCGAGGCGCGAGCGGAGGCAGGATGGCTCGCAGGTCGGCCGTGGGACGCGGCCGTGACACCGCCGTAGTCGACGAGACGGCGGCGCCCGGCCGGGCGCTCGGTTCGTCCGCCGACCCGTGGGACCTGCCCGAGCGGGGACGGTCCGGCGGCGGGCGCGGCGGCACGCGAGGCGGCCGCTGGGGCGGCTCCGGCGGGCGCTGGTGGGTCTGGGTCGGGCGCGCCGTGCTCTGGGCGCTCATCATCGTCATCCTCGTCAACGGCGTCCGCGCCCCGTTCGAGCGCTTCACCGCCGACGAGACCTCCGGCGGGGCGCCGGCCGCGTCCAAGCCCGCGAAGAACGCGGGATTCCCGTCCAGCGCCGCGGGCGCGTTCGCGCTCCAGTTCGCGAACGTCTATCTCAACTTCGACCAGAAGAGCGCCCCCGCCCGCGAGGCGCAAATGCGGACCTTCCTGCCCGACGGCGCCGACGCCCAATTCGGCTGGAACGGCGTCGGGAAGATGCAGGTTCAGTGAACCCTTTTCAGCGTGATGTGGTCTCGCGGAGTTGCAGAGTGTGGATGGCTTTGGCGAGGCGCCCGGCGCGGTGGGGGCAGCAGCGCAGCTGCCGCAAGATTCTCCATGACTTGAGCTGGGCGTTCGCGCGTTCGCCGGGCCCGCGGAGCTTGGCGTGTGCGCGGTTGGCGTCCTTTTGCGGCTCGGGCTTGTCGCGTCCCTTGTAGGGCGTGAGGATGTGCGCGCCGGCGCCCTGGTACGCCTTATCGGCCAGCACCAGCAGCCCGGTGGCCGCCAGCGCCCGGATGACACCCCAGATCCGGGCCGCCGCCAAGTCGTGGACCGAGCCGCGCAGCGGTCCCGACACCCACACCAGAGCCCCGTCCGGTGCGGCAATGACCTGGAGGTTCATGCCATGGCGGCGATGCTTTCCCGAGTAATACGGCCGGTCGGCGGCGACCCGGTCGATCGAGATCAAGGTTCCATCCAGCACCAGGTACGGCAGGCCGGTATTAACCGCTCCGGCCAGCGCAGGGCCGAGTTTGGGCGCGCGGGCGGCCAACATGTCGACGGTCTCGTTGACGTAGCGCCACGCGGTAGTGGTGGAGACGGCGAATCCGGCGCCCAGTTCGGCGTAGGTCTCGCCTTTGCGCAGGTAGACCAAGGTCATCAAGGCCTGCATGCCCGGTGGCAGGACGCGGCCTTTGCTGCCGATGGCCTGGCGGTGGCGGCGGACCACTCCGGTGGCGTAGGCCAGGGTCCGGCGCGACAACGGCAGCGAAGCACGGTACAAAAGCATGTAGAGCCTCTGGTGGGGACGGGGGTTGTGAGAGATCAACCGTCCTACCAGGGGCTTCTTGACGTTCGGCACCGCCCACGCCGTCCGCGATCATGCTGTGATCAGCACACACGGAACTGCCGCTGAAAAAGGCTCAGTCCGTGCAGGTCGCCGGAGTGGACGCCCGCGACGCCAACAACGCGACCGTGACGCTCCTCGCCCGGACGGCCGACAGATGGCTCCGCCTCGCCGTTCCCGTGTACGCCGACAAGAGCGGCTCACTGGTCGTGTCCGCACGCCCCGCCCTGCTTCCCCCGCCCACCAAGGCGCAGCTTCCCCAGGGCGGGGTCCAGGACCGCGACACCGCCCTCGAAACCGAACTCCAGCCCTTCCTCGGCACCTTCTTCCAGGAGTACGCCCGGGGGAACCAGGAGGCCCTGTCCCGCTTCTCCAACGGGACGACCATCGCGGGCCTCGCCAACTCCGTCACCTTCGTGCAGGTCAAGGAGGTCGTCGCGCCCAAGGGACCGGGCGGCGAGCGGACCGTCACCGCGACCGTGGTGTGGCAGCCGGCCGGAGGAGGCGGCGGCGAACTGGAGCAGAGCTACCAGCTCGCCATGGTCAAGAAGGGCGCCACCTGGCTCGTCCAGGACATTCGCGGCACCACGGAACCGAACGCGTCATGAGAGGCCGCGATTTGAAAACCAACACCCCCAGCGAGTCCGCCGACCTAGGAAGGTAGCCAGTCGATGCTGCACCACATCATGGCGTCGATTCCGCACGAACTTCTGGCGGCGCCCGACGACGAACTGAAAACCGACCAGCTCGCCGACTGGCTCCGCCAGATATTCGGCCCGCTGTTCCTTGTGATCGTCTCCATTGTCGCGATCTTCTTCCTGTTCACCCGAGAAATCACGCGTTTCGTCCAATTCATCGTGCTGGCGATAGGAATCGGGGTGGTCTTCTACGTGCCGAACATCATCGAGACCACGGCCAAGGCGATAGCCAAGGCCCTCGGCGTGGACGTCTCCTGACCTCGCCCGGAGGTCGGCAGGCGGCACGGCGCTCGCGCAGTTAGGGGAGTAGGGGCGTGGATCTACCCACGTACACGAACATCTGGCGCATCGAGAAGCGGCTCTACAAGCTGTACGACCTGCGGCTGCCCATGCCGCTGCCGCTGGTCCAGATCGGCGTGTTCCTCGGTGTGTTCGTGCCCTGGATCGTGCTGCTCAGAGTCGTCGGGATCCCCTTCGAGTCACCCTGGCACGTCCTGTACATCGTCCCGCCGGGCGTGCTGACCTGGATGGCGACCCGCCCCGTCATCGAGGGAAAGCGGCTCACCGAACTGCTGCTCTCCCAGAGCCGCTACCTCTCCGAACCCCGCACGTGGTGCCGCCTCACCCCGATCCGCGAACCCCGCGAGGTCGTCATCGTGGCCCGCGTGTGGCGCCGCGCCGAGGCCCCCGCCCCGGCCGCCGCGATGGAACGTGCCGCGATCAAGTCCCGCCGCCGCCGCGCCCGGGACCCCGAGCCCGTCCCCATCGCCCCGCCCGCCGCCGCGCCCGCCCCGGTCGTACCGCGCCCCGCGGCCGCCGCCGCGCCCCCGTCCCTGGTGGAGTACGCCGCGCAGCGCGAACCGGCCGTGCCCCCCAAGGCCTGGCGCCGCACCACCCGCGACATCTCCCACGAGGACGACGTCCTCCCCGTCGCCGCCGAGATCGAGCACCCCCCGGCCACCCCGCAGCTGGAGGCGCCCCCGCCGGCGGCCCCCGGCTCCGGCAAGCGCGCCTTCGCCTCCGGCGTCCGCCGTCCGGGAGCGCCCGCCGAGGTCTGGCAGGCCGAGGCACCCCCCGACACCCGTCCCGACATCCCCGTCCCGCAGCCCGCCCCGAGCGTCCGCTGGGTGACCCCCGCCGAGGAGACGTTCAACGGCGAGCCCGGAGACAAGAAGGTCGCGGGCCACCGAGCCACTCACCGCGACACCCCGTCCACCCCGCGCCCCCACGCGACCCGCCCCGACATCCCCATGGTCCCCGGCGCCTTCGGCGCCCACTCCCGGCAACAACCCGCCCACGCCCAGGAGCCCGAGCAGCCGCAAGGACGCCCGCCTGTGCCGAGTGCTGAGACGGTGTGGCCTCCGAGGCCCGCGCCGGAGCAGGAGCAGGCCGCGAGCCCGGGTGGTGAGCCGGAGGCTCAGCCTGCGCATGCGGGCGGCGAGGAGACGCGCCCGTCTGCTCGTCCCACGCGTCCTGAGCAGCAGGTGGTTCGCGCGCAGGAGCAGCCCGAGCGCCCTGAAGAGCAGCGTGAGCGTGCTCAGGAGCAGTCTGCGCAGGAGCCTTCCGCGAGCCCGAGCGAGGAGGCGCGGTCTGGCGGCGAGGCGGAGAGGCCGGAGGACGAGGGTGCGCGTTCGGGTGCTGGGGAGACCCGCCCGTCTGCTCGTCCTACGCGGCCCGAGCAGCAGGTGGCTCGGGCGCAGGAGCAGCAGGGGGTTCTGCGGGAGCCTCCGCGGCCCTGGTCCAAGGGGCTTTCCAAGCCGTTGCGGCCCGCGGTCACGGACAACCTCATGTGGCCCCCGGTCCCCGATGCGGGGGCTCCGGCCGCGCAGGGGACGCCGGTCCAGCCTCCGGCCCCGCCGCCGGTGGAGGAGGAGGCGCCGCCGCGCGAGGTGCGGTCCCAGCCCGCTTCGCCCGTCCGGCCGCGGCCGTTGCCGCCGCCTCCGGCGCCGCCGCCGTCCGGGCCAGCCATCACGCCGCCGGGGCCCGAGCACGAGGTCACCAGCGGCGGGCTGCGGCGGCTCATCCACGCCGTCGGCGGCGGACACGGCGAGATCGACGCCGAGTTCCAGCAGCGGATCCAGCAGCCGTTCCACGGGACGCGGCACGTCGTGGTGCTCGGGTGCACCGGGGGCGCGGGGCAGACCGTCACGGCGCTGATGCTCGGGCACACGTTCGCCCAGCACAACGGCGAGCCCGTCGTGGCGATCGACGTGAATCCGGGTCCCGGTGCGCTGGCGCGGCGGACGCGCAGCGACACCAACGAGACGCTGACGGGGCTCATCACGCGCGCCGACCAGGTCAACAGCCTCACGGCGATGCGGCGGTACACCTCGCAGGCCAAGTCGGGGCTCGACGTGATCGCGGCCGGGAAGAACCCGCTGCAGGCGCTGGACGACCGCGACTACGCGCTGGCCATCCGCACGCTCGACCGGTTCTACTCGGTGACGATGCTGGACGCGGCGGCGGCCGTGGTCGCGCGCGTCCTGCCGTACGCGGACCAGATCGTGCTGGTCGCGCCGGCCAGCGCCGACGCGCCGCGCGCGGTCGCGATGACGTTCGAGTGGCTGGACGGCCACGGGTACGAGGAGCTGCGCTCGCGCGCCGTGACCGTCATCAACGGGGTGAGCCGCCGCAGCATGGACGACGTCGAGCAGGCCGAGGCCGTGGCGCGGGGGCGTTGCCGGGCGCTGGTGCGCATCCCGTGGGATGATCACCTGAGCATGGACCGCGCGCCGCGCAACGAGCTGAAGTCGTTGCGCACGCCGACGCGGCGTGCCTATCTTGCCCTCGCCGGCGTCGTGGCCGGCGGCTTCACCGTCATGCCCGAGCGTTACCAGGAGCTTCAGCAGGAGCAGGAGGCCACCCGATGAGCGCCCCTCGCGGGCACCTAGCGGAGAGCACGGCGAGCCGGGCATTCCTGGCGGACACGCTTGACGTTCATGACCGTCCGGATGGTCAACACTCTCCCGGACAACCCTGCGCGGCCCTCCGTACGCCGGGAGAATCAGGGGCCGGAAGGAGGGCGGCATGAGCAAGTCGAGCCGGTTGGCCGTGCGGTACTTCGACGACCGCGTGCTGCTCACCGACGCCGCCGCCTGGGCGTACTTCCGGCTGCCCACCGTGTCGTACGAGTTCACGACGGGCGAGGAGCGCGAGGCGCTCGCCACCAACATCACCATCGCGCTCGCGGGCATCCGGATGCAGGACGCCGAGGTGCACCTGCGGATCGCGCACCGGACGTACCCGGCCGCCGAGTGGGCGCTGGCCCTGGACCGGACGTCCGACGGCGGCCCCGGGTGGCGGGAGTACCTGGAGGAGACCTACGCGCACGTGTGGGCCAAGGACTTCTGGACCAAGGAGGTCTACCTCGGGGTCCGGCTCGGCCCGCGCGGCATGGGCGCGCACCTGTCGGGCGGTGTCCTGTCGCAGCTGATGGGGTTCTACAAGAAGAGCGAGAACGTCCTCGGCGTGCACGACGACGCGATCGACAAGAAGGAGATCGGGCGCTGGACGGAGCAGGCCGAGCGGATCGGGCGCGCGCTCGGCGGGTCCGCGCTCTACGCGCGGCACGCCACGTCCACCGAGGTGGCGTGGCTGTTCCAGCACGCGGTGACGGGGTCGCTCGCCGACCCGCCGCCGTCGGCCGTCCCGCGCAGGACGTGGGGGAAGGGCGAGATCGAGTCGCTGGTGGAGGGCGCCATCCACAACGGGCGCTCGTACCTGCGGGTCGAGCAGCCGAACTTCACGGGTGCGGGCGGCGGCGCCACGGCCACGTCCTATGTCGCGTACCTGTCGTTCGCCCGGTTCCCCGACATGATGCCGTTCCCCGACGGGGAGCCCTGGTTCCACTACTCGGACGCGCTTCCGTTCCCTGTGGAGATCAGCGCGCGGATGAAGCTGATCCCGCCGGCGAAGGCGTCCAAGGACGTCTCGCGGAAGCTGGCGCACGCCCGCGACATGGACCAGCACATCCGGGAGGCGGGCGCGGAGGCGCCGATCGCGCTGGCCGAGCAGATCGACGCGGCCCGGATGCTGGAGCACGGCATCACCAAGGAGCGGCTGCCGTTCGTGTACGGGTGGCACCGGCTGATCGTGTCCGCGCCGACGGAGGAGCTGCTCGCGCAGCGGGTGGACGCGGTCGTCGAGCACTACCGCGACATCGGCATCGACGTCGTCAACTCGACCGGCGACCAGTTCTCGCTGTTCCTGGAGTCGCTGCCCGGCGACCAGATCCGGCTGAACGCCTACGCGCAGCGCCAGCCGCTGCGGACGATCGCGGGCGGCATGCCGATCGCGACCGTCGACCTCGGGGACCGTCCGGACGATGAGGCCGAGGGGTGGATCGGCCCGTACATCGGCGAGACGCTCGGCCGGGCCCGGTCCATCGTGCACTTCGACCCGCTCGTCGCGGCGGCCCGGAACCGCCCGACCGCCGTGGCGATCACCGGCGAGCCCGGCGGCGGCAAGACCACGCTCGCGCTGCTGCTGATCTACCAGATGGCGCTGCGCGGGGTCACCGTCGCGGCGATCGACCCCAAGGGCGACGCCGAGTCCCTGGTGGAGCTGCTGAAGGCGCGGGGCCGCAAGGCGCGGATCCTGCCGCTCGGGTCGGCGGCGCCCGGCCTGCTCGACCCGTTCTCGTTCGGCGACGACCTCGCCACGATGAAGACGATGGCGACCGAGACGCTGCGGCTGCTGCTGCCGCGGATGTCGGAGGAGCGCGAGTCCGCGATGATCCAGGCGGTCGGCGCGGTCGCCAACGGGGAGCGGCCGTCGCTCGGACGCGTCGTCGACCATCTGGAGGCGGCGGAGGATCCCGCGTCCAAGAACCTAGGCGCGGTGCTGCGCTCCATGTCGGAGATGCGGCTCGCGCGGCTGTGCTTCGACCCGTCCGGCGGCGAGCGCATCGACACCGCCGGGTGGACGACGGTCTTCACGCTCGGCGGGCTCACCCTGCCGGACGTCACCATCTCGCGGGAGGACTACTCCTACGAGCAGCGCCTGTCGGTGGCGCTGATGTACCTGGTGTCGCAGTTCGCGCGGCGCCTCATGCACGGCCTCGACCGGCGGCTCCCCAAGGCCATCTTCCTGGACGAGGCGTGGGCGATCACCTCGACGCCCGAGGGCGCGAAGCTGGTGCCGGAGGTGTCCCGGATGGGGCGCTCCCGCAACACCGCGCTGATCCTGGTCTCCCAGAACGCGGGCGACCTGCTGAACGAACAGGTGACGAACTGCCTGTCATCGGTGTTCTCGTTCCGCTCCACCGAGCGGGTCGAGGTCGGCAACGTCATGTCGCTCCTCGGGGTGGAGGCGTCCGACGAGCACAAGGCCGTGCTGCGCAACCTCGGCAACGGCGAATGCATCTTCCGTGACCTCGACGGCCGTGCGGGGCGCATCGGCGTCGACCTGATCTCCGAGGAACTGCAGCGTTGGCTGGACACCAACCCGACCCGGTCCCGTCCGGGCACGTCCGAACTGACCGCAGCGGGGGCCGAGGTCGAGGAGGTCGGCCGATGAGGGGTACCCGCGACCGGATGGCACGCCTGCAGCGCTCGCCCGGCGAGGGGCTCGACCCGGGCGTGCTCGACCGTCCGCACCGCCGGGTCCGCCGCCGCCGGCCGCGGACCCGCCGCTCGGTGCTGCTGCTGGTCTTCATGGCGCTGTTCATGGTGGGGCCGCTGGCGCCCGCGTCCGCGTCGATCCCGAATCCGGGCCTCCCGACGCCGAACGACGCGTGCCGCCCGGCGGACAACCCGCCGCCCGAGCAGTACGGCTCGGGGACGGACGGCATGATCAAGCCGCCCGACTATCCGGACGAGAAGCTGCAGAAGTCCAAGCCGGAGCAGCTGACCTACTACGACCGGTACGGCATGGCGGGGCAGAGCTGGTACGCGGTCGACATGGGCTGCTCGGACGCGATGTCGCTGATGGGCAACGCGCTCGCCAACACCACGTTCACCGTCGTCCGGGCGATCGACCGGACGACGATCAGCGTCTACCAGGCGGCTGCGTCGGAGTCCCTGCTGGGCTGGCTGAAGGACACCGTCGACGGTGTCATCACCAACATGGGCAAGACGTTCAACGCGCGCTACTGGTCGTGGGTGGTCATCCTCGGCGCGATGTGGCTCGCCTGGTGGGGCCTCGTCCGCAAGCGGGCCAGCAAGGTCACCGAGGGCGTGGTCTGGATGGTCGCCGCGATGGTCGGGCTGGTCTGGCTGATCGCGCGGCCCGCGGACTTCACCACCCTCGGGACGAAGGTGTCCGAGGCGACCAGCGCCGCGTTCAACGCGGCGCTGCCCCACAGCGACACCAAGGGCGGGACGTGCATTCCCGTCCCGAACGGCAGACCCGATCCGGCGGTGTCGCAGAAGCTCGACTCGACGACCTCCAACGCGAACGCGCTGTGGGTGGCGCTGGTCTGCAAGCCGTGGCTGCAGGGTGAGTTCGGCACCACCGACCCCAACGCGAAGGTCGTGAAGGAGAACGCCGACAAGCTGCTGTGGTCGCAGGCGGTCGACCTTCCGGAGACGTACGGCCAGAACGAGGTCGACCTGGGGAAGAAGGCCGACGCCTACAAGGACGTCACCAAGAACATCAAGGACAACCATCCGGAGACGTATTCGCTGTTCCAGGGCAAGAACTGGCAGAACCGGCTGGCGGTCGCGTTCGGCGCTCTCTTCGCGGCACTGGTCGCGGGGCTGCTCATCATGGTCATCGCGACCGCGCTGATCGTCGTGAAGATCGCGTTCCTGCTGCTGCTCGTCGCGGGTCCGATCTTCCTCGGCATCGGGATACATCCCGGCATCGGGCGGGTCATCGCCGTCCGATGGCTCGAACTGCTGCTGTCCATGCTGCTGAAACAGGCGGCGCTGATCGGTGTGCTCTCGCTGCTGCTGTGGGCGTACAGCCTGATCCTCGGCGAGACGCTGCCGTGGGGCCTGCAGATCCTGCTCATCGCGCTGGTGACCTTCGCGGCGTTCGTGTACCGCAAGCCGTTCCAGCACCTGTTCTCCGCCGTCGGCTACTCGGCGGTCGGGTCGCGGGAGAAGAGCGAGGCGGAGCTCAACAAGTCGGTCGCGCAGGCGCGCAAGAACACGATCAACACGATTCCGGGCGCGAACGCGTACCAGATGCTCCGCAGGACGGAGAAGGACGCGGTCCCGATCGCCGCCGGGACGCAGGGCGGCGTAGGCACCGCGGCGGCGGCCGACCGGCTCGGCAACGGGGCGGGCGAGGACCAGTCGCCGGAGGACGCGCCGGTGCTGGCCGCGCGGCCCCGGGGCGGCGCCGCGGCGGCGCAGCAGGGGCGGTCCCGGCGGGGCGCCCCGCCCTTGAACCTGCCGTCCCGGGCGGGCGTGTCCGGCGACCGCCGGTCCGACGGCACGGCGGCGGCCACCCGGCCCGGCGGCGTCACGGTCGCGAAGGGCGGCGACGCGGGCGGTGAGCCCGGCGGAGGCAAGCCGTCCGGCGGCACGGGCTCCGGCAAGGGCACCGTCCGCCCGACCTCCTGGACCGGACGCGGCGGAAACGGCGGCGGCGTCACCGGCGGAGGCGGTGGCGGTGGCGGCGGCAACGGTGGCTCCGGCGGTGGCGGCGGCTGGTTCACCGGCGGCGGGCGCTCGTCCGGCTCCTCCGGCGGCCGCGGATCCGCGGGCGGCGGCGGCAACGGCGGCTCCGGCGGCTCCGGTGGCGGCAATGGCGGCGGCTCCGGTGGTGGCGGGTCCGCGCCGAACGTCCCCCGGCAGCGCGGCGTGTTCGGCGGCTCCGGAGGTTCCGGAGGCGCGCCGTCGCGTCCCGAGCCCGGCGCCCGGCGCACGCCCCCGCCGCTGTGGGGCCGCGGCGGTTCGCAGGACGGCCCGCCGATCCCGTTCTGGCTGCGCCCGGTCGATCGTCCGTCCGGTGAGCCGGAACGGGACGAGTGATGAACCTGACCGACCGCCGGCGCAAGCTCCTGTTCGCGGGACTCGTCGTCGTGCTCGCCGCCGTCGGCGTCTACCTGACGGTCGCGGCGCCCGAGCCCGACGAGGAGCCGGAGGCCCGCCCGTCCGCGACGGCCGGCCCGTCGGGCCCGGCATCGCCCCCGCCGGGCATCCAGAACACCGTCGACCCCGGCGACTTCGACATCTACCGGCTCCTGCCGTTCTCCCGGCAGGAGTTCGCCACGGCCGCCGAGATGGCGCAGCGGTTCGTCGCCGCCTACGGGACGTACCGCTACGACGAGACCCCCGAGATCTTCCTGAGCCGCCTGTCCGGCCTGGCCACCGAAGACCTGGAGGAGCGGCTCGCGCAGGGTGCGGCGACGCCCGGGATCCTGGAGGAGCGCCGCCGTGAGCAGCTCGTCGCGCGGGGGTCGGCGTCGCTCGACCAGGTCCGCAACATCGAGGACAACTCGCTCATCTTCCTCGTGACGGGCACGCAGCAGGTCACCAAAGGCGGCAAGACGAGCACCGACAAGGAGCAGTACGCGGTGACGGTGGCGCGCGACGGCGGCTCGCTCAAGGTGTACGCCTTCGCGCCCGCCGACGCCGGCCAGGCGGGTGACACCGGATGAGCCCCCGCCGGATACTGCTCGGCGGCGCCCTCGGCGTCGCCGTGGCGATGTTCGTCGCGCTGGTGTCCGTCCCGATCCTGTTCTCCGGAAGCCAGTACCTCTTCGGCGGAGGGCTCGACGGCAACTGCGTGGACACCGCGGGCGCGGGCGCGCAGCCCGCGGCGGCGAACGACGCGAAGGCCGTCCCCTCGAACTTCCTGAGCCTCTACCAGGACGCCGGCAAGAAGTACGGCATCCCGTGGAACGTGCTGGCCGGCATCGGCAAGGTCGAGACCGACCACGGCAGGTCGACGCTCCCGGGCGTCGGCAGCGGGGAGAACTACGCGGGCGCGGGCGGTCCCATGCAGTTCCTCGCCGCGACGTTCAAGGAGTTCGGGGTCGACGGCAACCGGGACGGCAAGAAGGACCGCTACGACCCGGCGGACGCGATCCCGTCGGCCGCCGCCTACCTCAAGCACAACGGCGCCCCGCAGCGGATGAAGACCGCGATCTTCCAGTACAACCACTCGTGGGACTACGTGGACCTCGTCCTCGACTGGGCGAAGCGGTACGTCGGCGGCGACTTCAAGGTCGTCCAGGCGAACGGCATCAACTGCGAGGACAACGACCTTCCGGCGAACGTCGGCGGGATCGTCCAGCAGATCATCAAGTTCGCGATGGCGCAGCGCGGGAAGCCGTACGTGTTCGGCGCGAACGGGCCGGACGCGTGGGACTGCTCCAGCCTCATCCAGGCCGCGTATCGGCAGGTCGGGCTGAACATCCCGCGCACGACGTTCCAGCAGTGGCCGTTCGGCGTGAAGGTCGGCAAGGGCAAGGAGCAGCCCGGTGACCTGGTGTTCTTCGACTCGGGACCGGGCACGTCGGCGAACAACCCCGGCCATGTCGGCATGGTCATCGGGAACGGCAAGATGATCGTGGCGAGCTGCTCGACGTGCGTGCCGGCGATCGGCGTGAAGTCCTACAAGCGGTCCGACTGGGTCGGGGTGACCCGCCCGCTGGCGCGGCCCGACTTCAAGAAGAAGGTCTCCGAGCTGGCCGTGCGGCAGCCGGGCGGCTGACCGGGTTCACCGGAACCGGCGCTTGCCGACGACCAGCAGGATCTCGCGCAGCGCGTCGGCGGCGTCCCGGACGTCCTGCGGCGGCACCCCGGCCATGGCCTCCTCGTGCGCCGCGCCGGACGCGGCGAGGCCCTGCTCGGTGACGCGCAGCCCCTCGTCCGTGAGCTGGACGAACCGGCTGCGGGCGTCCCCGGCGTTGGCCTCGCGCTCCACGAGCCCGGCCTTCTGGAGCCGCTGGAGGACGTTGCTCGTCCCGCCCGAGGTGAGGAACGCCGACCGGGTGAGCTCGCTCGGCCGCAGCCGGTACGGCTCGCCCTCCCGGCGCAGCACGGTCAGCACCTCGAACTCGGCGTAGGTGAGGCCGAGCTCGGCGAGCGGCCCCCGCAGCGCCTGCTGCACCAGCGTGGCGATGCGCCCGGCGCGCTTGCCGAGCTCCAGCATCGCGATGAGCGGCTCGGTCAGCCCGTCCCGCCGCCACGTCTCGGCCACCGCGTCGATGTCGTCCCTGCGCGCGCCCTCATCCACCTGCACGCACCAAGACTACCGACACCCAATTGCTTTTGAAAAAGCTAAGCCATAAGCTTTCACACATGACATCACTCCTCATCACGAACGGCCTCGTCATCGACACCGCGCCCGCCCCCACCGTCCTGGGCACCGCCGACGTGCTCATCGAGGACGGCCGCATCGCCGCGGTCGGCCCAGAACTGGCCACCCCCGCCGGCACCGAGACGATCGACGCCACCGGCCGCATCGTCATGCCGGGCTTCGTCGACACGCACCGCCACACCTGGCAGGCGGCGCTCCGCGCGATCCTCCCCGACGGCTCGCTCCCCGCCTACCTGGCCCGCGTCCTCGGCGAGCTGGCGCCCCGCTACCGCCCGGACGACGTCTACGCCGGGACGCTCGCCGGCGCGCTCGAATGCCTGGACTCCGGCATCACGACGCTGGTCGACTGGTCGCACATCCAGCTCGGCCCCGCCCACACGGACGCGAACATCGCCGCACTGCGCGCGTCCGGCATCAGGGCGGTGTTCGGCTACTGCTACGGCGGCGACGGCGACCTCGACGCCGAGACCCGGCGCGTCCACCGGGAGTACTCCGGCGGGATGGCAATGGCGCTGGCGGCGCTGGGCCCCGAGATCGCAGGCGAGGAGCGCGCACTCGCCGAATGGCGGACGGCCCGCGACCTCGGCCTGCCGGTCACCGTGCACATGGGCCACAGCGCCGAGGGCGCCGCACACGGGCTGGCGTTCCTCGAAGACAACAAACTGATCGAACACCCCACGACCTACGTGCACGCCAACTTCTACACGGACGACGACTTCAAGCGCATCGCCGGAAACAACGGGACCGTGTCCGTCTCTCCCGCGATCGAGGCCGCCCTGGACATCGGCCAGGCCCCCACGGGCCGAGCCCGGACCGCCGGCGTCCCGACGGGCCTCAGCGCGGACACGGTCATCTCGGGCCCCGGCGACATGTTCAGCCTGATGCGGACCGCCTACGTCCTGGAGCGCGGACGCCCGGACGGCGCCGGCCTGGGCTTCACCACCGCCGACGCCCTGCGAATGGCCACCATCGAGGGCGCCGAAGTGGCGGGGCTCGCAGACGTCACAGGATCGATGACGCCGGGCAAGCAAGCCGACCTCCTCATCCTCCGCACCGACACGCCGGGCATGGCGGCGGCCCACGACCCCGTCGCCGCCGTCGTCCTCTCGGCGGACACCCGCAGCGTCGACACCGTCCTCGTCGGCGGCCGCGTCGTCAAGCGCGGGGGAGCACTGCTGAACCAGGACGTCCCGTCCCTCCTGACCTCCCTGGAGGACTCGGCGGAGCGCCTGACACAGGGACCCCACCCCGAATAATGCGGCGGGAATCTCAACGGCACATGGCATGCTGAGCGGCGTGGACCCCGAAATCACGATCCGCGTCGCCGACGAACTGCTGATGTTCCTGCCCGCCGCCCGGCGGCAGGCCGTGCGCCGGGTCGCCCATGACGGGACGTCGACGCTGGGGCACGTCGTCGAGTCGCTCGGCGTCCCGCTGCCCGAGGCCGGCCCGATGACGGTCGACGGCGAGCCGGCGGACCCCGCCGCCCGGCCCCCCGCCGGCGCCGAGGTGACGGTCGCCGCGGTGCCCCGTCCCCAGCCCGTCCCGCTGGAGCCGGACCAGGCCGCCCCCCGCTTCCTCCTCGACGTCCACCTGGGCACCCTGGCCCGCCGCATGCGCCTGCTCGGCCTCGACACCGCCTACCACAACGACATGGACGACCCGGCGCTGGTCGTCCAGGCCAACGAGGAGCGCCGCGTCCTCCTCACCCAGGACCGCGGCCTGCTCCGCCGCCGCGCCCTGTGGTTCGGCGCCTACGTCCGCGGCTCCCGCCCCGACGACCAGCTCCGCGACCTCCTCGACCGCTTCGCCCCCGCCCTGTCCCCCTGGACCCGCTGCACCGCCTGTAACGGCGAACTCGTCCCGGTCGACAAGCAGGAGGTCGAACGCCACCTGCGGGACGGAACGCGCCGCAGCTACGACGTCTACGGCCGCTGCGCCGACTGCGGGCAGGTCTACTGGCGCGGGGCGCACGGCGACCACCTGGAGGAGATCGTCCGGGAGTCCACACGGCTGGTCGGCGGGGCCGCCGTCACCGAACGGTAGCGAGAGGAGCTGGTCCCAATAGACCTCGTGGTCGTCGGCGCCGCGATCATTTCGGATGGGCGGCTGCTGAGCGCGCAGCGGTCCGAGCCCCCGCACATGGCGGGCGGCTGGGAGCTGCCGGGCGGAAAGGTCGACCCGGGCGAGTCCGACGAGGACGCCCTGGTCCGCGAATGCCATGAGGAACTCGCCGTCAAGGTGAGCCTGGGCCGCCGCATCGGCGGCGACTGGCGCCTGAGCGAACGCAGCGTCCTGCGCGTCTGGACCGCCAGGATCACCGAGGGCGAACCCCGCCCCCTGGAGCACCTGGCCCTCCGCTGGCTGACCCCGCCCGAGCTCTACGACGTCCCCTGGCTCCCAGGCGACCGCCCAGTAATAGAAGCCCTAGCCGCCCAGGGCTTGACCCCCTAACCCCCCCAGCAAAGCAAGAACAAGCTCGCGCAGCGAGCCGCAAGGCGAGCCGAAGCGATCGAAATCACCCGCACTAGCGTGACCACCGGCACCCACTACTGCCCCAACCTCAGCCCTCACAGCAACCATGCGACAACCTGGGGGCCGCGATCGCGTCCGAAGGCAGGGGCGAGCGAAGCGAGAACCTGATCGCGCAGCGAGCCGCTAGGCGAGCCGGAGCGATGCCAGCGATCGCCCGCTTTTATCGACGATGGAGGGCCGCCAGGCCCGAAGGAGGAGAAAAAAGCAAAAAAATACAGTACAGGGACCTCCCACCGCGCCGCGGGAGGTCCCTGTAGGTCAGGAGATGCGGTTGGCGCCCGCGTAGTCGGAGCGGTCCGACATGTTGGAGATCTTCACCACATCGCCGGTCTGCGGGGCGTGCAGGTACTTGCCGCCGCCGAGGTAGATGCCCATGTGGTGGAGGTTGCTGCCGAAGTACACGAGGTCGCCGGAGCGCAGGGCGCCGCGCGAGACCTTGGTGCCGAGGCCGAAGAGGTCGCCGGTGTAGTGGGGGAGCCCGGACTTGCCGACCTGGGCGTAGGCCCAGACGACGAGGCCGGAGCAGTCGAAGCTGTTGGGGCCGGCGGCGGCCCACACGTAGGGGCTGCCGAGCTTGGTGAGGGCCTTGCGGGCCATCTTCGCGGGGAGCCCGGAGCCCTTCACGGTGGCGGTGAGGCCGCTGCGGGGGTCGCGGACGTGCGTGGTGGTCAGCTTGTCGAGGCGCTTCATCACCTCGGCGACCTTGGTCTTGGCCGCCGCGCGGGCCTTCTTGGCGTCCTCCCAGGCCTTCCTGACCTGCGCGGTCCTGGCCTCGGCGGTGCGCTGGGCGGCGTCGGCCTGGTCGATCTGCTTCTTCAGCGCGAGGACGGCGGTGGCCTGGTTCTGCGCGAGGTAGGCGCGGTCGGAGAGGCCTTCCGCCGAGCCGCCGGCGCCGAAGATGACGTCGGGGCCGCCGGCCATGTAGTTCGCGGCGGCCATCCGCCCGAGCTGCTGGCGGGCGGGTTCGGCGAGGGCGCGCAGGCGTCGCGCCTCCTGGGCGGCGGCCTGCTCGGCCTTGCGCGCCTTGCCGAAGTCGACGCGGGTCTTGTTGTACTTCTCGGTGAGGATCTCGGCTTCTTCGTTCAGCGCGTCGAGGCTCTTGCGCAGGCCCTTCTCCGTCGTCGGCGTCGGGCTCGGTGCGCTCGGCGCGGCGGCGAGCCGGAAGGGCTGCGCGGCGTGGGCGGTGACGGGCGCGGCCGCGCCGAGTCCGATCAGGAGCAGGGTGGCGGCGGTGGCGGGCGTGATGCGCCGCCACCTGCGGGGATCCGGTGCCAAGCCGGTGTTCTCCTCTCCTCGTACGCCTACCGGGTTAGCTGACGGGTTCGGGCCAGGAGTCGCCCTACGACGCGTGCGTCGATTCACCCCAGGGACCTGGGTCCCCGGTTCTCCCGTGCCGGGAGATTCGGCGTCCCGGCCGCAGTCCCGGGGGGTGGGACTCCTGACGACCGGATCTCGGGCAGATTACAAAGGATGAGCAAAGTTGGCCAATCGGGGCTCGTGGTGCCGGTGGTGCGAGCGGCTCGTGGTGGGTGGTACGCACGGCCAAGTAGAATGGGTTCGCCGCGTGTCGGCGGCCACTCCCGAACTCTCACGCAAGGCGAACCCGCATGCCCATCTCCACGCGCGACGACCTCCGGAACGTCGCGATCGTCGCCCACGTCGACCATGGCAAGACGACGCTGGTCGACGCCATGCTCTGGCAGTCCGGGGCCTTCCGCGAGAACCAGGACGTCGACGACCGTGTCATGGACTCCAACGACCTGGAGCGCGAGAAGGGGATCACCATCCTCGCGAAGAACACGGCGGTGAAGCACAACGGGCTGACGATCAACATCATCGACACCCCCGGCCACGCCGACTTCGGCGGCGAGGTCGAGCGCGGGCTGTCCATGGTGGACGGCGTCGTCCTGCTGGTGGACGCCAGCGAGGGCCCGCTCCCGCAGACCCGGTTCGTGCTGCGCAAGGCGCTCGCCGCGCGGCTGCCGGTGATCCTGGTCGTGAACAAGACCGACCGCCCCGACGCCCGCATCGCCGAGGTCGTGGACGAGACGTACGAGCTGTTCATGGACCTCGACGCCGACGAGGACCAGATCGACTTCCCGATCGTGTACGCGTCGGGGCGCGCCGGGCGGGCGTCGCTGGAGCAGCCCGCCGACGGCGCCATGCCGGACTCGGGCGACCTGGAGCCGCTGTTCAAGGTCATCACCGAGACGATCCCGGCGCCGGCCTACGACCCGGACGCGCCGCTGCAGGCGCACGTGACGAACCTGGACGCCTCCAGCTACCTCGGCCGGATCGCGCTGTGCCGGGTGCACGCCGGCACGATCAAGAAGGGCCAGCAGGTCGCGTGGTGCCGGCACGACGGCAGCATCGAGCGGGTGAAGATCACCGAGCTGCTGATGACCGACGCGCTCGCCCGCAAGCCGGCCGAGGCGGCCGGTCCCGGCGACATCATCGCGATCGCCGGCATCCCGGAGATCATGATCGGCGACACCATCGCCGACCCGGACGACCCGCGCCCGCTGCCGCTGATCACGGTGGACGAGCCGGCGATCTCCATGACGATCGGCACCAACACCGGGCCGATGGCCGGGCGCGAGAAGGGCACCAAGGTCACCGCCCGGATGGTCAAGGACCGGCTGGACCGCGAGCTCGTCGGCAACGTGTCGATCCGGGTGCTGCCGACCGAGCGTCCGGACGCGTGGGAGGTGCAGGGCCGCGGGGAGCTGGCCCTGGCGATCCTCGTCGAGAACATGCGCCGCGAGGGCTACGAGCTGACCGTCGGGAAGCCGCAGGTCGTGGCGAAGACCATCGACGGGAGGAAGCACGAGCCGGTCGAGCGCCTCACCGTCGACATCCCCGAGGAGCACCTCGGCGCGGTCACGCAGCTGATGGCGGTCCGAAAGGGCCGCATGGAGCACATGACGAACCACGGCACCGGCTGGGTCCGGATGGAGTTCCTCGTCCCGGCCCGCGGCCTGATCGGGTTCCGCACCGAGTTCATGACCGAGACGCGCGGCACCGGCATGGCGCACCACGTGTTCGAGGACTACGAGCCGTGGTTCGGCGAGCTGCGCACCCGCCCGTCCGGGTCGCTGGTCGCCGACCGGACCGGCGCCGCGACCGCGTACGCGATCACGAACCTGCAGGAGCGCGGCACGTTCTTCGTGGGGCCGACCACCGAGGTGTACGAGGGCATGATCGTCGGGGAGAACTCCCGCTCCGACGACATGGACGTCAACATCACCAAGGAGAAGAAGCTCACGAACATGCGGTCGTCCACCGGCGACGAGCTGGAGCGCCTGACCCCGCCGCGGCACCTGTCGCTGGAGGAGGCGCTGGAGTTCTGCCGCGAGGACGAGTGCGTGGAGGTCACCCCGACGGCCGTCCGGCTGCGCAAGGTCGTGCTGGACGCCAAGGAGCGCGAGCGCACCCGCGCCCGCACCAAGCGGGCCGGCTGACCTAGAGACCAGGCGTTACGGCGGACCGACGTTCCGGCTGTCCGCGGCGGACCGAGCTTTCCGGCCGACCGAACGCCGAAGGGGCGGGGGCCGTCTGGTACCGGACGGCCCCCGTTCGCGTGCACAGGGGCGCGACGGCGGCGGCCCCGGGGATCGGATGATCCCCGGGGCCGCCGTTCGCCGTGGTGGGCCGTCAGTTGAGCTGGACGGTCCCGGTGACGTCGGCGGCCAGGCGGAGCTGGTCGCCGTCGCGGAGCGGGGCCTCCACGCCGCGGGGGAGGCGCTCGCCGTTGACGAACGTCCCGTTGGTGGAGCCCTCGTCCCGGACCCAGGCCGTCCCGGACGGGTCGAGCCACACCGTCGAGTGGCGCCGCGACACGTTGTCGTACTGCGTGAACGTGGCGGCCACCGGCGACTGGCCCGCGTCCCGGCCGAGCACCAGGTGCTGGCCGACGGAGACCTTGAGCTCGCCCGTGGGGAACTGGACGCGCAGGACCGGCGTGCCCTTCTGCGGCAGCGGACGCAGGCACGAGTCGCACTGCGCGGCGCCGGGGTTGCTCAGCACGGCCTCGCAGTACGGGCACATGAACGCCGTGCTGTCGGGCGCGGGCGGGCGCTGCTGGTTCTGCTCGTGCGGCAGCAGCGTCGCCTCACGGCCGTGCGGCGGCAGCGGCGGCTGGCCCCCCATCTGCGGCTGGGGCGGCTGGCCGTACTGCGGCTGCTGCTGCGGGCCGCCGAACTGGTCGTTGGGACCGGGCTGCGGGACGCCGTACTGCTCCTGCGGCTGGCCGTACTGCGGCTGCGGTGGCTGCCCGAACTGGTCCTGCTGCTGCGGTTGCCCGTACTGGTCCTGCTGGGGCGGCTGGCCGTACTGGTCCTGCTGGGGCGGTTGCCCGTACTGGTCCTGCTGGGGCGGTTGCCCGTACTGGTCCTGCTGCGGCTGCTGCTGGTAGGGGTCGGGAGCCGGAGGCTGCTGCTGTTGCGGAGCGCCCCACTGGTCCTGGGGCTGCTGCTGTTGCTGCTGCGGCATGCCCCACGGGTCCTGCGGCTGCTGCGGCTGGGGCGGCCCTCCGTGCTGGCCCGGACCGGGCTGGCCCTGTCCGTACTGCCCCTGCCCCTGCTCGGGCTGCCCGCCGTACTGAGGCTGCCCGCCGTACTGAGGCTGTCCGTACTGGCCCTGCCCTTGCTGCTCGGCGGGCTGCTGCTGGGGCATGGGCGGCCCCCAGGCGTCCGGCTGCTGCTGCTGTTGCTGCTGCTGCGGCGGGCCCCACGGGTCCGGCTGCTGCGCGGATGGCTGCTGAGGCTGCTGCTGGTACGGGTCGGCCTGCTGAGGCTGCCCGTACTGGGGCTGGCCGTGCTGCGGCTGCCCGTGCTGCGGGGCGCCGTACGGCTGGCCCTGCTGCGGACCCGGCGGCGGGGGGACCCGTTGCTGGTCGTACCCGCCCGGACCCGGCTGGGGCGCGCCGCCACCGGCGCGCGCGAGGTTGGCCCCGCAGCTCATGCAGAGCAGATCGCCCGGCTGGAACGGTTCGTCACAGACCGGACAGTTCAAGGTCGCCATGACACATCCCCCGAGCGCACCCCGGCGCGGTCGAGCCTTGACGTGAGGTGCTCCATGTCCCCTCTTCGCGGGATCCCGATGTAGTACACCCGCCTTCCCTCCGGCCCTTCGTCCACGGACACCTGTACTCGGGGCCCTCTTCCTTCTCCAGTGTTCCCGACGCCGGCCACCGCTTCGTACCGTTCGCGTCCCAGCGGGGACAGCGGCACGACGCGCTGGTTGGCCGACCCCCTCCAGAGTAGAGAGCCCTCCCCGGAGTGTCGCCCCCCCGGGTTGAGCCGGTCGACGTACGGCCCGGTGATCACGGCGTCACACATGCCCAGGATCTCGCGCATCTCGGTGGTGCGCGAGAGCCGAGAGTAGACATATCCGCTGTAAACCAATATGTCCAACGCAATCGTCTCACGGCCGCGGGTGTCCTGCCACGTGCGGATACCGCGCAGCAGGGCGGCCAGTGCGGCCGGCTGCTGGAACGGCTCACCGCCCGAGATGGTCACCCCGTCGACCGGTTCCGGCAGGGACGCGAGCCATCCTAGAACCGCCTCGACCGGCACGGCCCTACCCGGGTCGGCCTCCCAGGTGTCACGCGACAGGCAGCCGTGGCAGTGCAGCGTGCAGCCCTGCGTCCAGATGCCCGCCCGGGTGCCGGGGCCGAGTGTGGTCACCGGATAGTGCGCCTTCGCGAGCAGCAGCGTCTCCCCGGCAGCCCCGGCCGCCCCGCCCCCCGCGCCGCCGGCGCCCGCCCGTCCCGCGCGTTCCGGGCTCACTGGAGGTCCAGATGGACGATGCTGCCCTCGCGCCGGATCCCGGTCACCGTGATCTTCTCGTCCGGGACGAGCTCCCGGTCGAACAGCGCGCGCGCCAGCGGGTTGACGAAGTGCGACTCCAGCGCCATGCCGATGCCGCGCCCGCCCTTGTCCAGCTCCTCGGTGCACCACGCGCGGAGCGTCTGCAGGGCGTCCCCCTTCACCGCGAGGAGGAGCCGGTGCTCGTCGGTGACCCGCCGGCAGATGTTCGCGAACTGGAGGTCGAAGATCTTGTGCGCGGCCTCGCCGGAGATGAAGTCGAACACCACGATGTTGTCGCCGAACCGGTTGAGCAGCTCCGGCCGGTTCAGCACCTCGGTGAAGTGGTCGGCGACGGCGCCCTTGATCCGCTGCTCGACCTCGTCGTAGGCCATCCCGGGTGTGATGTTCTGCACACGGTCCGGCGGCGTGTACCCGGACCCGTCGCGGGTGGTGAGGTCCCGGCCCGGCACGAACATCCCGAGGTTCGAGGTGAAGATCAGGATCGACTCGGAGAAGTGCACGGTGTTGCCGCGCCCGTCGGTGAGCCGGCCGTCCTCCAGGATCTGCAGGAACTTGTCCAGGATCCGCGGGTGCGCCTTCTCGATCTCGTCGAAGAGGATCACCCGGAACGGGTCCTCGCGGACGGCGTTGGTCAGCTCGCCGCCCGCCTCGTGGCCCACGTACCCGGGCGGCGACCCGATCAGCCGGTCGCCGGAGCCCTCGCCGGAGAACTCGCTCATGTCGAAGCGCAGGTAGGCCGACTCGTCCCCGAACACCAACTCGGTGATCGCCTTGGCCAGCTCCGTCTTGCCGGTCCCGGTCGGGCCGGCGAAGAACAGCACCCCGCGCGGGCGGCTGCCGGACCGGGTCGCCTGCGCCCCCGACAGCCCGAGCACCGCCCGCTTGAGGATGTCGAGGGTCTTGGTGACCGCCTGCGGCTGCCCGATCACCCGCTCGGGGACGCGCTTCTCCCCCTCCAGCACCCGGCGCCGCAGATGGCCGCGGCTCCACGGGTTGTCGAGGACGCCGAGCTTGTAGGTGCGGACCGCGTCGGGCAGGTCGGCGAGGTCGACGTTGCGCTCCTTCGCCAGCCGGGTCACCTCGATCATCGACTGCAGGGTGAGCCCGTCGGCCTGCTCGGCGAACGCGTCGCACGCCGCCGCCGCCACCTCGTCGGACCCGACGTCGCTGATCCCGAACGCGCGGGCCAGCAGCCGCGCCGTCTCCTGCCGGTCGCCGAGGTGCGGCCGCGGGATCGTGATCTCGCGGATGGTGTCGTTGTCGGCCGTCAGCCACGGCGGCAGGTCGCCCGGCCGCTCCACCAGCCAGATGATCGGGTTGTAGAGCGGCTTCGGCCGGGGCCCCGTCACCCGGACGGGACGGGCGGTGCGCGACAGCTTCGCGGCGAACCGGAAGAAGTCGCGCTCGGCCGGCTCCAGGTCCGTCGGGGTGCGGGCGATCCGGGACGCCGAGTCGATCACGAACGCGGCGCGCACGTTCTCCTTGGGACGGGCGACCGCGGCCAGGTGCCGGGTCAGCCCCTCCAGCGACGGCTTCTCGTCCGCCTTGATCTTGCCGATCAGCGTCTCGGCCGCCTGCGCCGCCTCGTCCGACCCCTCCGGGTAGACCTGCACGCCGTCCACCGGGTCGTACACGACCATGCAGGACGCGCCGCTGGACCGCAGCGTCTCCCACAGCAGCCCGCGCAGCGGCAGCAGCCGCGCCGGCCCGCCGCCCTCCGTCGGCGGCGCCAGGAAGCTGTCGTACAGGTTCCCGGACAGCACGTACTGCGAGTGCACCGACAGGGTCGCGTCCAGCTCGCGGATGAACGGCGGCCAACCCTGCAACCGCCCCCCCAGGGTCGGCGAATCAATGCTCATGCCCGCTCTACTCCCACCTGCCGGCACCCCTGCATCTCACTTGTGACGCTCGCGGGAGCGTTCGCGTTGGCCGGTACGGCCCCTAGTCTGCCGTGCCCCCTCCGAAACCGGCAGCTCACGCACGCCCGGGTCCAGCCGCCAGGCGACGTCCGAGCGGATCCCCGCGTCCGCCAGGCGCGCCCGCGCGGCCTCGAACGCCTCGCACCACTCCCGCTCCCGCTCGACGTCCAGCCGCCGGTCGTCCTCGCTCTCGGCGGGGCGCTCGCGCACCATCGACGCCCGGACGTGCGCGTCGTCGACGCGCATCCGCACGCTGTGGTCCGGCCAGGCGCCCTTCGTCAGCGTCACGGTGCCGTCCTCGGCCGTCAGCGTCTCGAACCCGGCCTGCACCTCGTACCCCATGTCCTCGAACGCGGCGGTGATCGATCCGAGCACGTACCGGCGCTCGGCCTCGGCCTGCTCGGCGGCGTCCCGCTCGGCCGCCCGCCGCCGTTCCTCGTCCCGGCGCTCCCGGACGCGGTCGTTCGCGGCCTGGATCCGCAGCCGCACCTCCTGCAGGACGTCCTCCGCCTCCTCCGGCGTCCCGATCCCGGCCAGCAGCCGCGCCGCCTCGACCACGGCCCGCCGCTCGGCCTCCCCGGCGTCGGGCAGCAGCCGCGCCATGATCCGTTCGAGGTGTTCCCGGACGTCCTCCCGCGGTGGCGGGGGCGCGTCCCGTCCGGTGCCGGTCTGGAGGCCCTCCGCGGGGACCTCGAAGATCTGCGTGCCGACCTGCGCGGCGAGATGCTCGGACAGGCGCCGCTCGGCCTCGTCCAGGACGGGGTCGGTGGCGGCGCACCAGGCCGTCAGCTCCTCGGGGGACCGGTCGGCCAGGTCGAGCGCGTCCGGCACCGCGACGTCCGCGCCGATCTTCGCGCGGGTCCCGGCCAGCGCGGCGATGCGCGCGTTGCGCTCCACGGCCTCCCGCAGCGCCCGCTCGTGCGTCTCCACCTCGGCGAGGGCGGCCGCGCGCGCCTCGGCCCGCCCGGCGGCGAGCGCGGCCAGCGCCTCCGCGCCACGCCCGGCCAGCCCGGCGCCGTGGCCGAGGACGCGGTTCATGCCGAGGCTGAGCACGACCGCCGCGTCCAGCGCGATGTCCGCGTCGATCCCGCTGCTCAAGGGGCCCCTCCGTTCGTCCGTGCCCGCCGCCACTGGTGCAGCCGCACCCCCGCCGCGACGGCGTGTGCGGCGGAGGCGATGACGAGGGCGAGTACCCACAGCGGGCTCGCGATCGACGTCACCGCCGCGATGAGGAGAAGGACGAGCAGCAGCGGAACGACCCCGGCGATGAGCAGGAACCCGCAGCCGCGCCGCCCGGTGCGCTGCGCCGCGCCCGACATCGTCTGGGACGCCTTGGACAGCCCGCGCCCGCCCGCGCCGAGGATGCCGGAGAGCATCGCCCACGGCCCCTCGGGAAGGTAGTCCGCGCCCTGCGTGCGCGCGACCATCACCTCGCTGCCGCACTGCACCCCCCAGGCGAGCACGGAGAGAACGGCGAGGACGCCGAAGGAGAGCCCGGAGGACGAGGTGTGCAGGCCGACCGACGTCGTCCCGCTGTCCTCGCCTCCACCGCCGAACAGGGAACCGACGACCCAGCTCCCCACGAGCCAGAGAAGGAGGAACGGCAGGGTCAGCAGGACGGCCTTGGCCACGGCCGCGTTGCGTCCGGCGAGCCGCCGCCGTTCCCGGTCGGCCCACTGGCCGCGCAGCGCCTCGTCGCGCTGCTCGGCGGCGAGGCGCTCGCGGGCCTGGGACTCGCTCTCCATGACGGCCTCGGGCGCGGCGCGCGTCACCGCGAGCAGCCGCAGCGGGTCGTCGCCGGCCCCGTCCGCCATCCAGGCGAACCACGGGACCCGCCCGGAGACCGACGCCCGCGCCCGCTCCGCGCCCTCGGCGATCAGCCGGTGGGTCTCCGCCGGGCGCGCCGCCAGGGCGAGCAGCGTGAGCAGGACGACCGGCGGCTCCTCCGCCTCGGCGTCCGGCAGCCGCCGCGCGAGGCCCGCCGGGGTGGCCTCCTGGTCGCGCAGCCAGCGGGCCAGGTCGTCCCACGCCGGCACGTGGGCGCGCCACTGGTCGTCGGCGCGGGGCAGGTCCTCGCCGCCCGCGAATCCTGCCAGCACGTGCAGCAGGTGGTGCTCCCACAGGGCCCGCCCGATGAGGCAGGCGGCGCGGTGGTCGGGATGCCGCGGATCCGCGGCCAGGGCCGCCAGGCCGGGCAGGTCGGCGGCGGTGATCCGCCGCCCGAGGAAGTGCGGGGGCAGCGCGGGGTCGAGCCACCGCACCAGGTGCAGGAGCTTCACGTCGGGCGGCAGCGTCGTCATGAGGTGGCCGTCGACGAGCCCGATGCGGCTGTCGTCCGGCACCTCGGCGAGCCACTCCCGCAGGCTCCGCCATGCCTCGCCCGACTCGCCGCGCCCGAAGAAGTACTGCGCGGCGTGGTCCCAGTCGTCGACGAGCGCGCGGGCCAGCTCGCCCCGGTCGGAGTAGCGCCGTCCTCGGAAGGGGAGCCCGTCGCCGGTGTCCGCCTGGACGCTCTCCTCGGCGACCTGGGGCGACCCCCCGTCCAGCCACTCCTGGACCTGCCGGCCCGTCCACCTCCTGCGCGGGTCGCGGGTCAGGAGCCCCTGGCACAGCAGCCGCAGCCTCGGATCGGCGACCTCGTCCGCGCTGACGGGACGCGTCGCCAGATGGTCGACCACGACGGTCTCGCTCAACCCCTGGAACGGCGCCCGGCCGGTCGCCAGCTCCCGGACGATCATGCCGAGCGACCACCAGTCGCGGGCCGGCGACACCTGGCCCGACAGCGACTCCGGGGCCGCGTAGGCCAGCGTCCGCGACGACGACGCGAACACCACGCTCTGGTCGAGGACCTTGCTCAGCCCGAAGTCGGCGATCGCCAGCCGCACCGGCTCGGCCGACAGGACCAGCACGTTCTCGGGCTTGAGGTCCCGGTGGACGATCCCCGCCCGGTGCAGCGCCGCCAGCCCGGCCGCGAGCTGCGCCGCGATCTCGCCGACCGTGCCCTCGGGAAGCGGTCCCTCCTGCATGAGCGTCCGCAGGTTGCCGTCCGGCGCGTAGGCGGCGACCTCGTAGTCGCGCCCGTCCGCGTGCCCCGTCTCCAGGATGCGGAGGACGTGCGGCGAGTCCAGCGCGGGCAGCTTCGCCCACACCTCCCGGTCGGCGCGGTACCCGCGGCGGAAGATCTTCGCCACGAAGTCGGCGCCCTGCTCGTCCCGCACCAGCAGCAGGTCCGACTCGGCGCCCTGCACGGGCAGCTCCGCGACGACCGCGTACCGCTCGCCGAGCACGGCCGGGAGCCGGATCAGCGGGTCGCCGGGCTCCGCCCCCTCCCGCCGGGTCTCCGACGCCCCCCGCGGGCCGGGCACCCGCGCGTCCCGCCGCGTCGTCCCTGCGTCGCGGTGCGTGTCCCGCGGCGGGGTGCCGCCGGAGCCTGGTCCGTACTGGTCCACTGGCCGTCCCGTCTAGCGCTTGTCCTTGATGGCGCGCAGGTACTCGCTGATCTTGAACTGGTTGATGACGAACTCCAGGACGATGCGGGTCGCCAGCAGCAGGAAGAACCACAGGAACGGGGCCGTGAGGATGAGCAGGTAGCCGAACGCCGAGCCCTGGTCCAGCCAGTCCAGCCCGTACCCGGCCAGCAGCAGCGCCAGCATGGTGTACGGGACCAGCGAGAGCAGGTAGATGATCTTGACCACCTTGACGGTGACCATGTGGTCGAAGCTCAGGTCGAAGAGCGCTCCCAGCACCCCTTTGCGCTCCGGACCCGGTGGGGGAGGGGCCCACCCCTGCTGCTGGTACTGGGGCCCCGCCGCGGGCCCTCCGGGGTCCGCCGGGCCGGCCGGACGCGGGACGGGGCCGGGGCCCGTGCCGGGGCCGGGACCGGGGCCGGAGGGCTGCGCCCCGGGCGGGGGGCCGTAGGGGCCGCCCGGCCCTCCGGGCGCCGGCGGGCGCGAGGGCTGACCGGGATCTGAAGGGTGCGTCATCGCCGTCGTCTCCAGTTAGGGGCGCCTACAGGAAGACTCTAGAGCCTGCCCCCGTTCCCACGCCGGAACGGACGCCACGCGCCCGGCGTCATGGACGGCCGGGACAGGTCCTTGTCACCCGGCGGACGCGCCGGCCGGGCCGCGCGGCGGCGGTGGGCCGCGGCCCCTGGGCACTACACCGGGAATCCCTCTCCGGCAAGGGCCCGGCACTCGCCATCACCGAGTCCCGGAATTCCCATGCGTCTCACCGGTCACAACAAGACGAACGATTTTCAACTAATTCTTGACGAGAAGGGATTGGGGGACCCATGTCCAGGGCCCTAGGACCTATTCTCTGGCCGACTGTGGACTTTCGGGCCGTCGTTGATCAGCTACCGCACCTTCGGGAGAATGGCCAGGTGACGGTGCTCTCGGGATGTGAAGTGGCACGCTCCACTCGGGTCCGGGTGCACCCGGGCCGCCGCAGGTCGCCCCCCGGCCGGGGTCGCGCGGGTGGCACCCCGCGACCGTCCCATGTCAAGGTGGCCGCCTTGAGATTCCTCGAACTCGTCACCCGCTCAGGGGAACCTGGGCAATGCCTGAGGCATCGAACAATGCGATGCTCCCGGCCTGAATGTGGGTCACCCCCGCCGGAAGGACTAATCGCTTGAGTGGTGACAACTGTGGTGACTATTGTCAGCGTACTCGTTATCGGGCGAATAGGTCGTCTGTCGCTGGTCCGCTGTTCAGGACGGAAGGGATCCCCCCGGTGAAGCCCGAAGATCATCCGAGGCGCCCGTGACTGCGGTGGTGCTGGTCGGTGACTTTCCCAGCACGGGCATTCTGCAGGCCACCGTGGCCCAGCGGGTGAGCACGGGCGGACCGGACGACGGAGGCCCGCCCGCCTTCATCGACCAGATGGCGCACGCCATCCGGCAGCGCGGCACCGTGCTGGTGCTCTATCCGGCCTGGAAGAAGACGGGCGCGCAGCGGCTGGTCCGCCTGGCGCGATCGGCGATGCTCACCGACCGCGTCGCCGGACTGGCGCTGGACGTCCCGCCGCTCGCGCTGTCGCTGATCGCCGACCAGCTGGCGTTCGCGTCGTCCTATGCCAGGCCGGGCGTCCTCGCGAGCCTGGCCCAGCGGCTCTGCGAGAACGTGCAGGCGGGCGCGTGGGTGAACAGCGTGGCGCGGATGGAGCACATCAAGACCGGTCTCGGGGCGCACGTCTCGTCGTACCTGCCCGGCGCCGGTTTCGCGGTGTCGACGACCCCGCACGCGGCGGTGCACCGGATCAGCTCGGCCAAGCCCGTGGTGGAGCAGATGTTCCGGCCCGCCGACCCGGTTCTGATGCTGTACGGCGACGTGAACGGCGACCTCGACTGGCTGCAGAACAGGCTGCGGCCGACGCTCGGGGCGGCCTCGGTGACGGCCGTCGCGCCCCAGCCGCTGAGCGCGGAGTACTGGGGCACGAAGAAGTACACCGAGTTCGTCGCGTTCAGCGGTCATCCGCAGGCACTGCAGAGCCTGCTGGCCGGTTCTCTGTACGCGCCGTGCGGCTGGTGCGGCGAACCGACCGCCCTGCCCGAGTGCCCCTTCTGCTTCATGGTGCAGACGGCGCACGCGCCGGCCGCCCCCCAGGGGCCGTCGCAGGGGCCGTCGCAGCCCCCGTCGCAGTCCCCGCCGCCGGTCCAGCCCCAGCCCGGGCCACCGGTGCAACCCCAACCCCAGCCCCGGCCGCCGGCGTTCCGGCAGTCGGCCCCTCAGCCGGTCCAGCCGCCGGCTCCCCAGCCGGTCCAGCCGCCGGCCGCCCAGCCCCCGAACACGCCCCCGACCACGCCCCCGTCTCCGGTCCAGCCCGACCACGTGGAGGCGCCGCCCACGCGACCGCAGGTCCCGCACCGTCAGGGGCGTCCGCAGCCGGCGCCGCCGCCGGGCCCGCACCCTCCGCGGCCGCAGTCGTCCCAGCCCCGCGATCCGCGGGCGGCCTCCCCGGCTCAGGCCGCCGGAGACTCGCCCGCACCGGCCCGCAGGGAACCCGTCCTGGCGGCGCCGGTCGGTCCGCACCTGGGCGCGAGGGGCCATGACGCCCCCGAATCGGGCGTGGACACCATCGAAGAGGCGGACCGCACGCGCGTGCAGATGCCTCCCGGCTCATGGGGCAGTGCCGCCGCGCCCGGTGATCATCGGACCGGCGGAACGGAAAATCCCACGGGAAAAACGGAAACGACCGAACCCGCCGACGATGAGGCGCGTCCATCCAAGCACACGACGTCCATCGAAACGCTCCTGAACGACTCCCAGCCCCCACGGTCCGCGGCGTCGGACCCCCCGCCCGAGCGGATGCCGACCCCCGACGACGAGTGGCGCACCGGCACCGTCGCCTTCCGGCCGCAGCCCCGCCGGTAAAGCCTCCCGACCCCCTGATGAGAAAGCGAGTCCCATGAACCCGCGCCAGCGACGTGGAGTTCTGCTGATGATCTTGGCTGCGCTCGGCGCCGTTGCCGTGTTCATCAGCATCATCGGATATGTCGGCTCCGTTCGGGCCGAGGTCGGCGTGAAGACCGACGTGCTCCAGCTCAAGCGCAACATCCCGGCCTTCAGCCCGGTGACCGCGGACGACCTCAACCGCATCCAGGTGCCGAAGAAATGGTCGCCGAACACGATGGTGACCGACCTGTCCCAATTGGAGGGAAAGGTCGCCGCGGCCGACCTCCTGGCGGGGTCCTTCCTGCAGACCGGGATGATCGTCCCGGGCCCGACCCTGCAGCCCGGCCAGCGCGAGATCGCGATCATGATCGACGCGGAGACGGGCGTGGCCGGCAAGGTCCACGAGGGGATGCCGGTCGACATCTACGCCACCTACCAGGCGCAGAAGGGCAACGCGCAGCAGTCCTGCGCGGCGCGGATCGTCAGGGCGGCCCGGGTCATCCAGATCGGCCAGGAGACGCAGGTCAAGGATGCCAAGAACAGCTCGGTGACGGAGTCCCAGGTGCCGATCACGTTCGCGCTCAGCGCCGCGGACAGCCTGAAGCTCACCCGTGAGGAGAGCTTCGCCGAGAAGATCAGGCTCGCCCTCATCGGCGGATCGGGGACGGGCGTCGACGGCGTCAAGCTCCCGCCGGTCTGCGAAACCGTCCCGGCGAGGTGAGGCCGCATGACCATCCAAGTCCTCCTCGGCGTCGAGGACCGTGATCTCGCCGCCTCGCTCACCGGCCAGTTCCGCGAGCTTCCGGACATCAAGATCATCGCGGTCGAGGCGTCGTCCAACCATCTCGCGAGCACGGTCGCGACCGTCCCGCAGCTCGACGTGGTGCTCGTGCACCAGGGGCTCGGGCCGCTGCCGGCCCTGGACCTCATCCGCGACCTGGTCGTCCGGCAGCCGCAGCTCGCGGTCATCCTGATCGCGGACGAGGCGACCGCGGAGACCCTGTCGGGGGCGATGGCCGCCGGCGCCCGCGGCGTGATCTCCAACGAGCCGACGCTGTCGGAGCTGCAGAGCCGCATCCACCAGGCGGCGGAGTGGTCGCGCACGATGCGCAGCCACTTCACCGGCGCCGACGTCGCGGGGCAGAGCGGCCGGCTGGCCCGGCTCGTGACGCTGTGCGGCGCCAAGGGCGGCGTCGGCACGACGACCCTGGCGATCCATCTCGCCATCGCCGCGAGCAGCGTGGGGCAGAAGGTCTGCCTGGTCGACATGGACCTGCAGAACGGCGACATCCCCGGCTACCTGGACGTCCAGCACCGGCACAGCATCGCCGACCTCGCGGCGGCCGCCGGCGACCTGGACGGCGCGGTGGTCGCCGAGGCGCTGTTCGTCCACCCGTCGGGCCCGCACCTGCTGCTGGCGCCCGGGCACGGCGAGGACGCCGAGGAGATCTCCGCGCGGGCCGTGCGCCAGATCCTCACCGTGGTCCGGTCCCGGTACGACATCGTGATCGTGGACGGCGGGACGCACCTCGCCGACGCCAACGCGATGGCGGTGGAGCTCGCCGACGAGGCGGTCATCGTCGCCACGCCGGACGTGCCCGCGCTGCGCTCCGCCCGGCGGCTCGCGCGGATGTTCGCGCGGCTCGCGATCCGCAAGGAGGAGGAGCTGAGCGTCCTGCTGACGCGGCAGGACAGGCGCAACGAGATCCAGCCCGACCTGGCCAAGAAGATGGTCGGCTCGCCGCTGCGCGGCGTGACGGTGCCGGCGGGCTTCCGCGCGCTGGAGGAGGCCGCGAACACCGGGTCGCCCGCCGCGGTCAAGAACTCCGACTTCCGCAAGGCGATCGGCAAGGCCGCCGCGGACCTCGGCCTGCTCGGCGCCGCCCCCGCGCCGGACGCGGCCCACCCGGTGCCGCTGCAGAAGTCGGGCGACCGCGGCGCCGCCGCGGTGGAGTTCGCCGGGCTGTTCCCGCTCATCATGCTGGTGTTCCTGCTGGTGTGGCAGGTCGTGCTGGTCGGGCTCACCTCCACCTACTCGAGCCACGCGGCGAACGAGGCCGCGCGGGCGGTGGCCGTGATCGGCTACGACAAGCGCGACACCCCGGAGGCGAGGGCCAACCGGGAGGAGGTGCGGCGCCGCGCGATCAGCCGCATCCGGGGCGACTGGAAGGACCGCGACCACCTCACGATCAACGTCGTGAACGGCTACGCGGTGGTCACCATCGACACCCCGATCCTGATCCCCGGGCTCCGCAGCTCGTGGGGCATCCAGACCAGAACCAAGATCGTTGACGAGGGTGAGGGGTGACGCACGTGGCCGCGCACGACTCCCGGCGCCGGGGCGACTCCGGCGCGGTGGCGCTCGAGTACGCGGGCACGGTGCCCCTCGCGTTCTTCGTCATCTTCCTCGCGTTCCAGGCGTACGTCTCGTTCACCACCGTGTCCCGCGTGGAGAACATCGCGCGCACCGGGGCCCGGGAGGCCGGCCAGCGGTACGAGCCGGGCCTGTGCGTCCAGTACGCCAACAGCGTCCGGCCGGCCTGGCTGAACGACTACAAGATCGAGGGCGGGAGGACCAAGGTGGCCGACGGCGACGCCGTCTACTGCCACGTGGAGGCCAAGCTTCCGATCATCTGGAAGGGCATCCCCCTCGACTACACCGTGACCCGCACCGTCACCATGCCGCTGGGATAGCAGATGGCACTGAAGGATCGTCTCGAAGACGACCGGTCGGCCAACGACCGGACGAGCAGGAACACCGTCCAGCACTGGCGGCAGCGCCTGCTGGAGGAGATCAACCTCGACGAGCTCGCGCGGCTCACGATGGCGCAGCGCCGGGCCCGGCTGGAGAAGGTCGTCGGGCTGCTGGTCACCCGTGAGGGCCCCGTCCTCGCCGCCGGGGAGCGCGCCAACCTGATCCGCCGGGTGGTGGACGAGGCGCTCGGCCTCGGCGTGCTGGAGCCGCTGCTCGCCGACCCGAGCGTCACCGAGATCATGGTGAACGGCCCGGACGCGATCTTCGTGGAGCGGGCCGGCCGGGTGCACCGGCTGGACGGCGGCTTCGCCAGCGAGGAGCAGCTCTACCAGACGATCGACCGGATCGTCGCGCAGGTCAACCGCCGGGTCGACGAGTCGAGCCCCATGGTGGACGCGCGGCTGCCGACCGGGGAGCGCGTCAACGTCATCGTCCCGCCGCTGTCGCTGGTCGGCCCGATCCTGACGATCCGGCGCTTCCCGCGCGCCTACTCGATCGAGGAACTGGTCGGCATGGAGTCGATGGACTCGGCCACCGGCATGCTGCTGTCCGCCTTCGTCCGGGCCCGCCTCAACCTGGTCATCTCGGGCGGTACCGGCACGGGGAAGACGACGATGCTGAACGCGCTGTCGGCGTTCGTCCCGGACCACGAGCGCATCATCACCATCGAGGACTCCGCGGAACTCCAGCTCAAGCAGGAGCACATCATCCCGCTGGAGTCGCGCCCGCCCAACATCGAGGGCAAGGGCGCGATCACGATCCGCGACCTGGTCCGCAACGCGCTGCGGATGCGTCCCGACCGCATCATCGTCGGTGAGGTCCGCGGCGGCGAGACGCTCGACATGCTCCAGGCGATGAACACCGGTCACGACGGCTCGCTGGTGACGGTGCACGCCAACTCCACCGAGGACACCGTGCACCGCCTGCAGACCCTGGCCAGCATGAGCGACGTCAAGCTGCCGTTCGAGGCGATCCGCGACCAGATCGCCAGCGCGATCGACTGCGTGGTCCAGCTCAGCCGCGGCCCGGACGGGTCGCGCCGGATCACCGAGGTCGCCGTGGTGGACCCGGCCCGGCGCGACCAGTTCAAGCTGCAGCCCGTGATGCGCTTCGTGCCCGAGCCGATCGGAGCGGACCGCGTGGTCCGCGGGACGTTCCAGCCGATTCCCCTGCCGGAGGCGCTGCTCACCCGGATGTTCCATGCCGGGGAGAGCGTCCCGCCGATGTTCGCGCAGCGCGGGAACGGCGGCGGTCACGTCCACGGGGGCGGCCTGAACGGCAGCGGACCGCGGGTGAGCCCATGACCCGCATCGACGAACCGACGAGGGAGTGTGCGCGGTGAGCCTTCCACTGCCCGTGATCCTGGCGCTGCTGGTACTGACGCTGGCCCTCGCGGTCTGGGGGATCGGCGACCTGGTGATCGGTTGGGGCCAGCGCAGCCGCCTGGTGGCCCGGTCCGCGATGGTCACCGACGAGAAGGTGACCGGCCTGCTCGGACGGCTGGAGCTGATCATCCGCCGCACGGCGATGGGCAAGACGCTCGCCCGGCGGCTGGCGGCGTCCGGGATGCGGATCCGGGTGTCCACGTTCGTGCTGCTGATGTCCGCGACCGGCGCCTTCGCGATCTTCCTCATCGGCAAGTGGATGGCGCCGCTCTTCGGGATCGCCGCCGCGATCGGCGTCGGCTTCGCCTTCCTGTCCTACGTCCGGCGCCGGGAGGAGCGGCGCAAGGAGGAGTTCATCGCCCAGCTCCCGGAGCTCGCGCGCGTGCTGTCCAACGCCACGCACGCCGGTCTCGTCATGCGCACCGCCATCGAGATCGCGGCGGACGAGCTGGCGGACCCGGCCGGAGAGGAGCTGCGCCGCACCGCGGACGCGCTGCGGCTCGGGCAGTCGGTCGACGAGGCGCTCCACGACCTCGGCGAGCGGCTTCCGTCCCGCGAGCTCGGCGTGCTGATCAGCACGCTGCTGGTGTCGGCCCGCGCCGGCGGATCGCTGGTCACCGCGTTGCGGACAATCGCCACCACGCTGGAGGAGCGCAAGGAGATCCGCCGCGAGGTCAAGACCATCATGGGCGAGGCGGTCGTCACCAACTGGGCGATCGGCCTGCTCGGGATCGCGGGCCTGGCCATGGTCAACGTCATCATGCCCGACTCGCTCCGGATCATGAGCGGCAAACCCGTGGGCCAGATCATCCTGGCCGTCGCCGGCGGCCTGTTCATCGCCAGCCTGGTCATCATCAGCCGGATGACCCGGATCGACGTGTGAGGTGGACATGGTCATCTATGCCATGGCGGGCGGCGCGGCCCTGTGCGTTCTCATGGGCATCCTCGGGCTCGCCCTGCTGACCGCCGACCAGCGCGTCGCCACCTCGGCGGTGCCGGTGGCCGGCAAGCCCGACAAGAACGAGACGTTCGTCCTCGACGTCATCGCCGACCGCCTCGGGCGGCCGTTCACGAGCATGACGATGGAGCTGCTCGGTCCGTGGCGGCCGAAGATCCGCAAGCGGATCGACGCGGCGGGCCGTCCCGGCGGGATGACGGTGGAGACCTACTCCCGCCGGACCGCGGGCTACACCGTGCTGTTCGGGCTGCTCGGCCTCCTGCTGATCGTGAACGGCCAGCCGCTGTTCGGCATCCTCGCCTTCTTCGGAAGCCTGCAGACCGAGCTCGTCCTCTACAGCAAGCGGGCCGCGCGGCAGGACAACATCCAGCGGTCGATGCCCGACTTCCTCGACGTGCTCGCGGTGACGGTGAGCGCGGGGCTGAGCTTCCGGCTGGCGCTGTCCCGCGTGGCCGAGAGCATGCCGGGGCCGCTGGCGGAGGAGTTCATGGTCGCGCTGCGCCAGATGGAGCTCGGCACCCCGCGGCGGGAGGCGTTCGAGGACCTGCGCAACCGCAACAGCTCCGAGGCGGTGAACCTGTTCGTCACGGCGATCCTGCAGGCCGAGGAGCTCGGCGCGCCGCTCGGCACGGCCCTCGTGGACATCGGCGCGGACATGCGCCGCGAGTCCGCCCAGTGGGCCAAGCGCAAGGCGCAGCGCACCACGCCGAAGATCACCGCCATCACGATGTCGATGACGCTCCCCGCGCTCATGCTGGTCGTGCTCGGCGCACTGTTCATCGGGTCCGGAATGGGGGGTGCAAGTGGGCTCTTCGGGCAGTAGAGGCGGGGTCTTCCCGGAACGCGTGGGGTCGGCGTTCCGGATGCTCATGGAGATCAGGATGCTGATCACCGCGTTGAGCATGCTGCTCCTGCCGCGCGAGCAGCTGACGGTCGGCGTGTTCGCGCTCATGATGACCATGGTGCTCGTGTCGTGGGGCACCGCGCGCAAATGGCGGATCGTCGCTCCCCGCGTCGCCGCGCACCCGGCCCTCTACACCCTCGACATGCTGCTGTCGTTCGCGGTGCTCGGCGTCGGCGGGATCGCGGGTCCGTACTTCCTGTCCACCGTCGCCACGGCCACCATCGCCGGGCTCCTCTACCGATGGCAGGGCATGCTGGCCGTCGCCGGCCTGCAGATCCTCGTCTACTACCTGACCTACGTCCTCACGGCCACCGAGATCGAGACCGTGACCTTCCAGACGTTACTGGGGCAGCCCCTCTACTACCCGCTGGCGGGCTTCGCCGGCGTCGCGCTCCGGCGCCTGCTGGACGACTACTCCAGGAAGGAGGCCGCACTGTGGCAGGCGCAGGTCCTCGCGGCGGCCTCCGAGGAGCGGGCCAGGCTCGCCCGCGAGATGCACGACTCCCTGGCGAAGACGCTGCGCGGTATCGCGCTCGCCGCGTCCACCCTGCCGCTGTGGATGTCCAGGGACCAGGTGCGGGCCGCGGAGGAGGCGTCGCAGATCGCGCTCGCCGCGTCGGTCGCCTCCCGCGAGGCGCGCGAACTGCTCACCGAGCTTCGCGACGACGCCGTCACCCGCTCCCTGCACGAGGCGCTCAAGGAGACCGCGAACCGCTGGGGAGAGACGGCGGGGGTGGCCGTGACCTGCGATCTCGACCTCGACGTCGAGCCCGAGCTGCGTATGCGCCATGAGGTGGTCGCCATCCTCCGGGAGGTGCTGACCAACGTCGAGCGGCACGCGAAGGCGGATTCGGTGCGGGTCGAACTCACCAAGGAACAGGATGATCTCGTGCTGACCATCGTCGACGACGGCAGCGGGTTCCGTCTCCAGCAGCTGACGGACCTGGCACGTGACGGGCACTACGGCCTGATCGGCCTGCACGAGCGCGCTCAGCGCGTGGGCGGGACGGTGGCGATCTCGTCGGAGCCGGGGACGGGGACGACCGTGTCCGCCCGGCTTCCCGTGGACCTGACCGGCGAGCGCCGGCTGGCGGAGGTGGGTTGAGATGACGGTTCCGCGCGTCGTGGTCGTCGACGACAACGTGGTGGTCCGCTCGGGCCTCGCCTCCCTGGTGGAGGCGTCCGGTGCGGAGGTCGTCGGCGAGGCGGGCGACGGACGCACCGCGATCGAGCTGGTCGACAGGCTGAAGCCCGATCTCGTGCTGCTCGACGTCCAGATGCCCCTGATGGACGGGGTCGCCGCCGCGCAGGTCATCAGCGGCAAGACGCGCGTCATCATGCTCACCTACACCGAGGACCCGAAGGTCGTCCGCGCGGCCATCAGCAACGGCGCCGTCGGGTACCTGGTGCACGGTTCGTTCACTCCCGAGGAGCTGGCCGCCGCCGTGCACGGCGTGGTCAACGGCTCCAACCCCCTCTCGCCGTCGGCGGTCTCGGCTCTGGTCGGCGCGGTGCAGTCCGACCTCCGGCCGCCCCAGCCCGCACCCGAACCCCGGCCGGAGCGGCCGGCGGAGCAGGACCGGCGCGAGCGGCCCACACCGCTGGCGCGCGGCACCGGTGACTTCGGGCTGTCCGCGCGTGAGGCCGACGTGATGCGGCTCATCGCCCGGGGCCGGTCCAACGGCCAGATCGCCCAGCAGTTGTTCCTGGCGGAGAAGACCGTCAAGAATCATGTGAACCGCATTTATGCCAAGCTCGGCGTGACCTCGCGCGCCGCCGCGATCGCACAATGGATAGGCACGTCGGAAGAGGCGGACGGATGACGCCGGAGCCCTTGGCGGCCGGAAAGGATCCGTTCTTCTGGGTCTGGGGGCCCTGTCGAGGTTGGGTCCGGGAGACGGCCGCAATTGGGCCGCTGGGCCCTGGGGAAGGCTATCTGAAATCCCTACTGTTGTCTGTGTCAGGGCGAGACAGAAACAGCCGGGAGGCACCAGATGAACCCGATGATCCCCCTCTTCGTCACTCTTCAGACCTTCGTTCAGGACCGCGTCGAGCAGCTCAAGGAGAGGCACGACCGGGGCGCGAGCGCGCTGGAGTACGGCGCCCTCATCATCGTCGCGGCCCTGATCGTCGGCATCCTCTACACCGCCATCAACACCACGGTCCGGACCAAGATCACCGAGGCGATCACCAGCCTGTTCAGCCCGGGTGGCGGCGCCTCCACCTGATCCCCGGCGACGTCACGACCGGACCGGCTCGAAGCGATCCGTCAACGCCCGATGGGGAGACCGCGGCAACCGCGGTCTCCCCATCGGGCGTTGACGGTTTTCTGCTTTTTAGAGAGGAATCATGAATCATCGCATGTCTGCGGGGCGGCGCGCCGTTCGTTTTGTCGCGGTTCCGGCCGCCTTCGCCCTTGTTCTCTCGGGATGTTCCGGTGACGACAAGCCGGAATCCGAGAAATCGACAGGGCCGGCGGGCAAGGGAACGCCCGGCGGGGAACTGCGGCCGATCGCCTCGATGCCGCTCGCTCACAAGGACGGCCCCGCGCACGTCGACCTGCTGGCGCTGAGCCGGACGGCGGCGAACACCGTCACCGCCCGATTCAAGATCGTCAATGACGGAAAGAACAAGATCGACCTGTCGGGGGCCGTCAACGAGCTCGGCGACTCCCTCGACCCGGACCTCGGCGACCCGCTGGCCGCCAGCGGGATCGGGCTCGTCGACGCCGCGAGCGACAAGATCTACTACCCCCTGCACACCACCACCTCGTCGCAGAACTGCGTCTGCACGGGCGTCTTCCAGAAGCCGGTCGGCCCCGGTGCGGCCATGGACGTCTACGCGACCTTCCCGTCGCCTCCCGCGAACCTCCAGAAGGCCACGCTCGTGGTCCCGCTGTCGGTGCCCTTCCAGGACGTGCCGATCACCGGTGATCCCGTGCAGCCGCTGCAGGGGCAGATCGACCCGGCCAAGGCCCAGCTGAAGAAGCCGAGGGTCCTCAACCTGCGAAGCCTCACCGAGGGGACCGAGCAGACGGTCGCCGACGACCCGAACGACAGGTCGGTGCGGCTGTCGGCCGATGTCCTGTTCGCCGTCAACAAGGCCGACCTGACTCCGCGGGCCGAGCAGCTCCTGCAACAGGTCGCCAAGCAGATCGACGCGTCGAAGGGCGCGACCGTCCAGGTCGACGGGCACGCCGACAACACCGGGAACGACGCGATCAACCAGCCGCTCTCCGAACGCCGCGCGCAGGCCGTCGCCGACCGGCTCAAGAGCCTGGTGACCAGGCAGGGCGTGTCCTACAAGGCGGCCGGGCACGGCTCGAAGCAGCCCGTGGCGACCAACGACACCGACGAGGGGCGCCGCAAGAACCGGCGGGTGACCGTGCTGTTCGCGCGCCCGCCCGCGCCGGCGCCGCCGCCCGTGAGCGGCGAGCCCTACAAGCGCGGCTCCTCGGCGGTGCTGGGTTCGGCGACCTTCAAGTCGGCCGCGGCCAACGGCCTCAAGGTCGAGGTCAACAGCCTGCACCGCGACTCGTCGGGGCTGACGATCCTGGTGTGGACGCTGCGCAACACCGGGCAGGGGTCGCCGGATGTCGGGCTCATGCTGGAGAAGCGGGCCAACATCCACGGATCCGCTCCGCAGCCGGCGCGGGCGGACACCACCGGCGGTGTGATGCTGTACGACGCCGCGAACCAGGTGCGCTACAACTCGCTGAGCACGCAGGCCGGTCCGTGCATCTGCAGTGAGGTGGCCCGGGAGGACGCGAAGAAGGTCCTCGGCCCGGGGGAGAGCGTCGTCCTCTACAACGCCTACGAGCCGCCCGCGAACGCGTCGAACCTCGAAATGCAGGTCCCCTGGGGCCAGGGCACCGACGCCGCCGACGCCGCGGTGAAGGGTCTGACCATCAGATAGCCGGGGACATGGACATGACCGTCGCGGAAGAGAAAAAGGACGAGCGGGACACTTCCGGCATCCGATCCGACCAGCGCGTCCGGTTGCCGTCGGCACGCACGCGTTCGTCCGTCATCTGGATGGCGCTGGGTTTCATGAGCGGCCTGGAGCCGCTGGACGACAACTCGTTCCTGACCCACCTCCAGACCGGACAGTGGATTCTCGCCCACGGTGTGCCGCACGGGGACATCTATTCCTACACCGTCCCGGGCACCGCGTGGATCGCCCAGTCTTGGCTGGTGGAGGCGCTCTACGCGGCCATCGACAAAACGGCCGGGCCCTCGTGGATCCTGATACTGGACTGCATCGTCAACGCGGCCATCGCCCTTCTGGCCTTCCGGCTCGCGGACCGGCTGCGCGGCGGGGCGCGGAGCGCCCAGCTGGTGCTGCCGGCGCTCGCGGTGTCGCTGCACTTCTGGGTCGAGCGTCCGCTCGTGTTCGGCATCCTGGCGCTCGTCCTGCTGATCTGGATCGTCGAGGTCCCGGACTCCCCGATAGGGCGGCGGCCGCTGGTCCTTCTTCCCGTCCTGATGTGCCTCTGGGCGAACGTCCACGGCTCCTTCGCCCTCGGATTCACCTATATCGCGTTGCATCTGATCGGTCGATGGCTGGAGGGCGCGGCGCCGTGGCGCGGCGCTGAGCGGCGCCTGCTCCAGGCGTCGGCCCTCGCGTTCGCGGCCTGTTTCATCAATCCCTACGGCTACCGCCTGGTCCTTTTCCCCGTCGACCTGGTGTCAAGGGGAGAGGTTCTCCGGAACGTTCAGGAATGGGGGTCGCCGGACTTCCGGACCACGCTCGGGGCCGCTTTCGCCCTCTGGATCGCGGTGTTCGTCATCGTCCTGGCAAGGGGCCCAGGAAAGGCGTCCACAAGGGATCTGGTGGTGACGGTCCCGTTCCTGCTGCTCGGTCTCTGGGCGCTGCGCAACATCGCCCTCGCGCCGCTGGTCGGGCTTCCGGTCGCCGCGCGCGTGCTCGGCACCCGCCCGGAACGGGAGGAACGGCGGCACATCGCCGATCTGGGGATCATCGCGCTGGTGGTGGCGGCGGTGGCGTTGTTCGCCGGCACGGCGCTTTCGCGCCCGGCGTTCTCCTTCGACAAGTACCCGGTCCGCGCCATGCGGGTGGTCGAGCAGAACGGCCTGCTCGGGCAGCGGCTGTTCACGACCCACACATGGAACGCGTATGTGATCCACGAATACTGGCCCCGGCAGAAGGTCTTCATGGACGACCGCTACGACATGTATCCCGTGGCATTCACCAAGGAGTACATGAAGGTCCGGGAAGGGGGTCCGGAATGGCGAGGGATGCTCGACCGGTATCGAGTGAACGTCGTCATATGGGAGACCGGCACCCCGTTGGCCGGGGCGATCGCCGCGGACCCGGGATGGCGGCAGATCTACCGTGACGGTCAGGCGACGGTCCTCGTCAGACGCTGACCGACGAGCCACCGCCGCCCGGCCCGGGCTCCGGCCGGATCAGGCCCGGTCGAGGCGGAAATCGTCGAAGGTCGCCTTCGTGGCAGGCTCGTACTGCAGGCGTCCCTCACGGCCGGCGACGATGCCGGCCGTGCCGGAGCGGAAGGGCGCGTTCCTGTCCGTCGCGACCGCCACCTGCCGGCCGTCGACGAGCGCCTTGATCTCGACACCGGCGCCGGAGTCGGTGCAGACACCGGTGACGCGTGCGCCCGACCCGGCGGTCCCGACCGGTGAGGACGACGTCGCGAGCACGGTGCCGGTCAGCTCGTCCCCCTTCCTGATCCGCATGGTCCCGTTCTGCGCGAGCAGGACGTCGTAGCGGTGGTGACCGTCGCTCCGGCAGTACACCCCGGCCTCATCGGCCGGATTCGCCGACTCGACGCGCACGGTAACGGTGATCTTCACGTTCGCGGGCGGGCCGGCCAGCGGGGCCCGCACGGTCTGGTGGTACCCCTGGCTGATCTGGGAGATCGTGAAAGCGCCCTGCTGGTACTCCTCGTACTCGCCGTTCCCGCGGCCGGTCGCCCAGCCCGATCCCGGGTCGGAGAAGTCGTCCGCGAGCACGGAGGCGTCGCCGGACGTCCCGCCGCCGCCGTTCGGCCACAGGAAGGTGGCGAGGCCCGCGGCGAGGGCCACCGCCCCGATCCCGGCGACCAGGGCGAGGCGCAGGCGGGACCGGTACCTGCCCGGCAGGCGCCGTGTGAAGCCGTCCTTCGTGGGCTGGACGCGCGGTCCGCCGTTCGGGGCGATCTCGGGAATGGTCGTCCCCACCAGCCCCACCGTCCGCGCCGCGCGCTCGGTGTCGCTCTGCCCCGTCAGCTCCCGCAGCAGCTGCGCCGGCGTGGGACGCTCCGACGGGTCCTTGGCCAGGGCCCGGAGGACGAGCTCCCGCAAAGGGGAGCTCAGCCCGTCGATCCGGGGTTCGCCGTACACGGTCTTGTAGAGGACCTCACCGACGTTCTCGCCCGCGAAGGGGAGCTGCCCGGTCCCCGCGTAGGCCACGACGCTGCCCCAGGAGAACACGTCCGCGGCGGCGGTGATGGGCTCGTCGACCAGCCCTTCCGGCGCCATGAACGCGGGGGTGCCCATGCTCTGGCCGGCACGCGTGATGCGATGGTCGGTGCCGATCCTGCGCGCGATCCCGAAGTCGATGACCCGCGGCCCGAACGGTGACAGCAGGATGTTCTCGGGCTTGAGGTCGCGGTGGACGACGCCCGCGCCGTGGATGGCGGACAGCGCGGTCGCGATGCCCGCGGCCAGCCCCTCCAGGTCGGAACCGCTCAGCGGGCCGTAGGTGGAGATCACGTGCTCCAGGGTCGGGCCCTGAATGTATTCCGTGACCACGTAGAAAGGCTCGCCGTCCATGTTCGCGTCAAGGACCGGTGCCGTGCAGAACGGACGGACCTGGCGCGCCGCGGTCACTTCTCGCCGGAAACGTTCGCGGAAGTCGGGGGTGCCCGTCATCTCCCGGTTAATGATCTTGATGGCGACCGGACGGCCGTCCGGGGCCTCGGCGAGATGGACCGTCCCCATTCCCCCTCTCCCCAGCTCGCGGCCCAGCCGGTAAGGACCGACATAACGGCCGGGCATCGCGGTCTCGTCAGTGTCCGCCGAAGGCATAGCGCTGACGGTAGCCAGGCCCGGAGGGTGCGGCAAGTAGCGCCGGACATGGGTCTCCAGGCCCAGGACCGGGTCCGGTGCCGAGCGGCGGGGCCGGTTCCGGCCAGGTCTGTAGACCCTGGGTAATCACGTCCGTATTACCTACCGTGCGGGGCCATGCGTGCCGTGTTCTCCGCCTGGTTCACGGCGAGTCTCCTCGCCGTGATGGCCCTCCTCGCACTGAAGGCGCTTGCTCCCACGACCGGCCAGGGCGAACCCGTGGACGAGTACGCCCAGGTTCTCCGGGTCCATCTTCCCTGGCTGCTGTTCTGCGTTCTCATGGCCGTCGCCGCCGGCAGTTACGTGCGGGAGTGGGCCAACGGCCTCGGGAGGGTCGTCGCCGCGCTGCCCGTTCCCGTGCTCGGCAGTTTCGTGGCGGCCTCCCTCGGCATCCCGTTCTCCGACACCGCGGTCGGAGTGGTGCTGCATCTGATCGAGGCGTCGCTCGGCGTCGTTCTCGGACTGGCGCTCTCCAAGACGCTTTCCCAGCGCTGGGCCGCGGAGACCGTCACCACCAGAGAACGGGGCACATGGCGGAAGAACCGCTGAACGCGGGGGACCGGCATGCGCGCCCGGGGACAAGGAAGTGAGCGTTGGGTCGCAGGACCCTGTCTCCTGGTCCCGAGTGCCCATTTTCTTCCGGATGTCGGGGTGAGGGACCCAAACGGACGTGGCCCGATATTAGGACCGGCAAGGGACCTGAGACTCTGGAGAGGACTCCGGCCGCCGCCCTAATTTCGGGGCATGTTGATCGAGCGTTCACGAGCGTTGCCGAATTCCCGTGCGGATCGGGAGCGGGGCGCGAGCAGCCTGGAATACGGCGCCCTGATCGTGGTCGCCGCCCTCGTGGTGGGCGTGCTGGGGACGCTCGTCAGCACCAAGGTCGAGGGGCATGTCAGCAACGCGATCTGCGACCTCTTCCAGGCGCAGTGCGCCGACACGCAGCAGCGGACGTCCGCGGACGGCGACGGCCCCGGCCCGGAGCCGAGCCCGAGCCCCGGCCCGCCCGTCCCGCAGCCACCGCCTCCGAAGCCGTCCAAGGAGCAGACCGAGACCGAGTCCGTCCTGAACGAGACTCAGCTCGGCCGGGACGCCCTGAAATGGGTGAAGGACCACGGTGTTCGGGTCGTCTACCGGGCGGGCGGCGGGTCCTACTACGACGGTGACGCCAACGTCTTCTACGTCGACACGAACCAGACCCCCGAAGAACGGGCCAACACGTTCGTGCACGAGGTCAACCACGCCGAGCACCGCGACGATCCCGACATCGACGATCTCAGCCGCGAGGACTTCATCGACAAGTCCATCGACGAGGAGACCGAGGGCACGGTCGAGGCGATCCAGAACAACCAGCAGCTCCAGAGGAACCGCGGTGGGAACTCACCGGACACCTTGCTGCAGCAGGAGTACGAGGATGCGTACAACGACGCCGTCAGGCGCGAGAACGCGGCGCGCGCGAAGGCGCAGCGACCGCCGCTGGACGCCGCCGGCGAGAAGGCGGTCGGGGAGAAGGCAGGGCGTGAGAGAGTGAAGCAGGCGTTCGTGAATGGAGAAGTCGTCTCGTCCGTGGACGGAAACAAGTACGCCGACAACTATGGGAAGGCATGGGATGACGCGCACGACTGCTTCCTGTGGATCTTCTGCTGAGCGGCGCCGTCCAGGCCGTCGCGCCGTGAGCGTGACGCTGGCGCTCCCGGCCTTGCTGCTGGCCCTGCTGCTCACCGGGTGCGGGTCCGGAGGCGACGCGGGAGCCGGGGGAACCAAGCCGAACACGCGCCCGGACGAGCGGCTCCGCCAGACCATCAGCAAGGGGCTGGTCGCCGCCGGCCGGCAGGAGGAGGCGCGGATCGTCGCGCTGAGCGGCAGCCGGCTGACGCCGGTCACCGCGCCGTTCCTGCGGACCTGGAAGATCTACCGCGTGGACTACCGCCAGTCCCCCCACCCGGTGCTGCTCCACGTGGCCACGGGCGGCGGCCGGGTCGAGCTGCTGACCGGCGCCCCGAGCGCGTTCGGCAAGGTGACCGCGGCCGACGGCACGACCGTCGGGGACGCGGCCACGGCGGCGGCGCTCGCGCGCACCTATGTGGAGACGACCCGTCCCGGCGGCGTCCTCACGTACGTGGTCGGACGGGTGGAGGACATCAGGTTCCGCCCCGGCATCACCGGCGCCGCCGCGAAGCACCGTGACGAGATCGTCAGCCGGTACCGCTCGCGCATCAAGGCGCCGGCGGCCGTCGCCGCGGGCAAGGACTTCACCGCGACCGTGTACGTGGTCAAGGACAAGGAACTGCAGAAGCACGACATCAAGGTCTCCGCGTCCGGGGCCATCGACGACGGCGTGGACACGCTCGTGCCGGATCTCCCCGTCCCCTACACCCTCTGACGGCCGCCGGTGTACACAGGGGGCCGTCAGAGGGTGTAGGGGACGGTCTGCGGAGGGTGCTGCTGTGTTGGAGGCGTTCGCGGTCGTCGCCGCGGTGGCGTTCATGCTCGGCTGGCTGGAGACCCTGGCGGCGCTGGCGCGGATGCTGCGCACCCGCGCCTGGCCCGTGACGACGTGCACCGCCCTGGAGATCAGGGAGAAGGACCACTACGAGGACGGGACGCGGCACACCCTGTACTCACCGGTCGTGGAGTTCACCACTCACGACGGCCGCCACGTTCGGGACGTCCTCGGTGACTGGTCGACCGGGCTGATTCTCAAGATCGGGGAATCGGCGCGGCTGAGGTACAACCCGGCGCGGCCCGAGCAGTTCCGGCTGACCGGGTTCGGTCGCAGCGGTCTGAGCACGAGGTTGTTCATCCTGTTCTTCGCGCCCACCGCCGCCTGCCTCATTCTCTGGTGGTTCGTCTTGAGGCCCTAAGACCCTATCGCGGGGTGGCGGTGACCATTACGGTGCCGAACCATGACACGCCCCTTAACTCGCAGGCGTCACGACCGTGGAGCCTCGGGACTCGAATACGGCGCGGTGATCGCCGTCGGGGCCCTTGTCGTCGCCGTCCTCGCGTACGCCGTCTCCGGATCGTTCCGTGCGAACGTCGAGCCCGCCCTCTGCCGTCTTTTCGGCGGGGAATGCAAGGCGCAGCAGCCGACCGCGAGGCCGCTCGACTGGACGAAATGCAATATCAACGACGCCAACCGTTCCATGGGATTCAACGCCGCGTTCCGCGGGATCAGGGGCGACCTCGCGGGCAAGGACCAGATCGTCACCCAGGTGAATCCGGCCACGGGAGAGAAGAGCGCGCAGGTCACGCTCACCGGCAAGGGCGGTCTCGGTGTGGAGACGGGTGACCGGACGGACGTCGGCAAGCTCGGCGGGCTGAACGACAAGCTGAAGGCCGGCAAGAACGGCAAGATCGACGTGTCCGCCTTCGCCGGCATGAACACCGAGCTCGGCTTCCGGTACGACTTCAACGAGTCCGAGGGCGGCGACCCGTACGGGCGCGCCCAGCGCTTCCTCGACACACGGCGCGGACCGACGTGGAAGCGGGTGCTGAGCGGTCTCGGCGGGACCCAGGGCGAGGCGCTGGAGAACGGCGCGGCCACGGCGGTGAACGGCATCCGGCGAGGCTGGAACTGGCTGCGCGGCAAGGACTCGCCCGAGCTCGACAAGGAGGGGCTGACGCCGACGGCGGTCACCTTCCGCGTCGGCGGCGAGGCGTCCGCCGGTGGGAAGTGGAGCGGCAAGAAGGGGCTCGACGACAAGGACCCCGGCAGGCCGAAGGCGGATCTCGGCCTGGACGCCGGCGGTGAGGGCAAGGCGACCGCGGCCGGCGACGTCACCATCGTCGTGGACGACAAGAAGGCTCCGCAGAACAACGGCATGCGGATCTTCACCCAGAAGTTCACCGCCGACGCCAGCGGAAAGATCCAGGGCGGCATCGACCTGAAGCGCATGCTTCCCAGCACGTGGGCCGGCGGCCCCAAGACCGCCCTGGAGGGCGGCGTCGGCATCGCCGGCACCCAGACGGTGATCTTCGACAGGAACGGCAACCCGGTGCGGTTCATCATCCAGCTCGACAAGGAATGGAAGGGCGGCGGGTCCGTCACTCTGGGCGGCGACCGCAAGGAGAACCAGGGCATCACCGGGAAGGGAAAGTCGACCGTCGGGCACAAGACGAGCGATCTGTACAGCCTGGACCTCACCCAGCCGGAGAACCGCGCGGCCTTCGACCGGCTCTTCATGACGGTCGGCGGCATGGCCGCGGTGCCCAGAATCCAGCACCCGGAGCATTTGGGCCAGGCCCTCGACCAGTACGGCCGGGCGTTCCAGCGGCACGGGCAGCTCGCCCATTTCGAGTACGACACCAGCGGGAACACCATCGAGGGATCGGGTGCCAACGGCGAGAAAGGCATCAAACGCAAGGGATTCGGCGTCGGACTGAACAACGAGCAGACGTGGGCCAAATACCGTTCCGGCCGGTACTTCGACAACCAGGCGCCGCAGGCGGGTTGGCAGGCGCTCGCGAACTGCCCGCAGGGCCGATCCGGGGAGGCGGAATGAACACCGGCAAGAGGCGTCCGGCGGTGTCCGCCCTGGCCCTTCTGGCGACCGTCCTGCTGGCGGCGGGCTGCGGCGGGCAAGGCGAGTCGGAGGGCGGCGAGCCGGGAGGCGCCAGGGCCTCCGCCGCGCGAAGCGCGCAGGCCGGATCGGTGACGGTCGCGACGCTGTCGTTCGTGCCTCCCGACAAGATGGTCCGCATCGAGCCGACGGAACAGGATGTCGTCCTGGAGATGTCGCTCGGGGGAGCGACGGACGCTCCCGGGCAGGACGTTCCGCCTCCCGGCGTCCAGGTCTTCCAGGGCGGGCGCGATCTCGCCAACGTGAGCGTCCGGGTGGGCCTGATCGAGGCGAGGCTCAAGGCCGACGCGCCGGACGCCCAGGTGACCAAGCGCGTGGTGAAGGTTCCCGGGGCGGCCGAGGCGGCGGTGATGGAGACGGTCTACCCGTCGGTCGCCGCCAGGCAGCTCGACCTGGTCATCGGGACGGCGGCGGGGCCGCAGTACGACGTCCGGTACGGGGGGCCGCGGTCCGCCTTCGACCAGGCGGGCGCGCAGCGGATCGTCTCGTCCGCCAGGATCTCCGGGGGCGGCTCGTGATCCCCGTGAAGGCGGTCCTGGCCGGAGTCGCGGCGACCTTTCTCGGGACGATGCCGCTGATCGTCGTCCTCGGGTTCGCGCAGGAGCCGGAGACGGAGCCCGGGCCCGTCCTGACCGGGCTCTCGTGGCTTCTCGGAACCGTCGTCCGGGCGGGCGGCGGTTACGTCGCCGCGAGGATGAGCGTCCGGACCGGCGACCGGGCCCGGGTGGCCGGCGCGGGCGCGATCGCCGGCGCCGTCGGCTACGCGGTCTTCCTCGCGCTGATGGTCACGCTCGCCGCGCTCGGCGGGGACCCCGGCCTCAGCGTCGGGGACGCGCTCGGCCTGCCGGTGTGGACGGCTCAGGCCGCGCTCGGCGGCGCCCTCGCCATGGCGCTGCACCGGGGGCACATCGCGGCGGAGGCCCGGACCTCGTCCTGGGCCTACGGGTGACGGCCATTTCTCATTGGGCCTCAGGGCCCTGTCGCCCGTTTAACGTGATCATTAAGATCTTTCGGGAATTCGCCGATCTCGGGGTGATGGGGCGCAGATGCTGCGACGGATCAGATCCGCTGGCAGGCCGGGGAACGACGCGGGGGTCGCCACCTCGGTCCTGGTCATGGGCATGGCCGTGGCCCTCGCCGCGGGATTCCTGGCCTTCGGGCGCATCGCGCAGGCCGGGGACATGCGGAACCAGGCGCAGATCGGCGCGGACGCGGCGGCGCTCGGAACCCTCGCTCCCCTGCGCGACCAGGCCGTCGACATGCTGCTCCAGGGCATCGAACCCTCGGCCGCGGGCTACTGGCTGGTCGGGGCTCCTCCCAAGAGCGCGGCGGAGAAGTACGCGGACGAGAACGACGTCCACACGACCGATGTCCGGCTGAGCGGCACGCTCGGCAATACCGCCATGGTGAAGGTCGCCACCGACCGGTGCCAGCTCAAGAACAAGGACGAGCTGACCGAGAAGGAGAAGGACGACCTCCGGCACAAGCGCAACCTGTGCACGGACTCACGGGGGAAGAAGGGCATCGGGCGCTCGGGAACGGCCCAGGCGATCGCGAAGATGTTCGCGCCCGACTGCGAGTACATCGCCGCACCTCCCACCAGCCCGGAGGACACCGGCATCGGCGGGATCGCGAAGGTCATCTGCGACGGCAATGTCCAGGCCTTCCCCAACGGGAACCGGGAACGGGTCACCAAGCTGTTCAAGATCCGCTTGGTCGACGACGAGGACCCGATCGAGTACAACGGCCTGCCGAACGGGCTCGGGCCGTCCGGCGGCGGCGGGGTCGTCGCGTCCAAGTGCGCCAAGACCGGCGACAAGCCGGCCGAGAACCTCAGCTTCGGCGGCGCCGTCGTCGCCTGGGCGCTGTGCTGGCTCGGCACCCCGTACGCGTGGGGCGGCGGCAACACCAGCGGTCCCACGCGCGGTATCTGCTGTTCCCCGGGCGGTTATGACGGACGCCTGTACTTCGGCTTCGACTGCAGCGGACTCACGCTGTACGCCGTCTACCAGGCGTCCAAGGGACGGATCGCGCTGGGCCACTACACCGGGAACCAGGTCGCGGACCCGCGCGGGGTGCCCGTGCCGACGAACGCGCTCCAGGCGGGCGACCTTCTCTTCTTCGGCTCACCGCCCCATCACGTCGCCATCTATTACGGCGACGGCAAGATGGTCGAGGCACCGCAGACCGGCGACGTGGTCAAGATCTCGCCGCTGCGCTCCGTCACATCCGCCCGCAGATTCGGCTGAGGGGCCCGTTCGCTTTTCGGGTCCCCCTCTGGGCCTGGGGGCCCTGGGAACCCTGAGCTGCGGAAATTATGGTTCCGGGCATGCGAGAACAACCTCGCCGAATGGGCGGCCGAGAGCGGCGCGACAGCGGCGCCAGCGCGATCGAGTACTCGGCTCTGATCAGTATCGGAGCGGTGCTCATCGTGATGCTCGCGCTCCTGGTGCCCAATCCCGTCGGGCCGGCGGTGAAGAAGGCACTCTGCGACCTTTTCCGCATGGACTGCGCGGCGGAGAACTACGACTACAAGCCGCCGGCCTCGGCGTGCATCACCGGTCTCGACTCAAAGAAGGCCGGCTACTCGGTCACGGCCTTCTCCATCAAGGTCGGGCAGAACTTCCAGTTCGTGAAGACCACGTACGCGGACGGAAAGGTCCGCATCATGATCGTCCCGGCCGACTACAAGCTCGGCGCCGAGGCGGAGATCGGCGGGAAGGTCCAGTTCGGCAAGAAGTCCTTCGGCGGGGAGCTGGGCGCGAAGGTCGAGGGGTCCGTCAACTTCAAGTACGGCGACACCTGGGTCTTCAACAGCGACAAGGAAGCCGGCGAATGGCTGGACGACGTCAAGTGGGACCTCGCCCGCAAGGAGGGCGAGAAGGTCAGCCCCGGGCTCTGGCTGTACGACAAGATCACCGGGTGGGAGCCGCGCACCCGCGACCCGGAGATCACGCAGTGGGAGGTCGGCGCCGAGGGCGTGCTGAAGGGCGCCGCCGGGTTCGGCAACCTGACCACGGACTCGTCCGGCAAGAAGACCGTGAAGGACAGCGGGACGGGCCTGGAGATCGAGGGCTCGGCCGGTGACGCCGTCCTCGTCACGAAGGACAACACCGGCTCGGAGAAGGACGGCTACCCGAAGACCACGTACACCTTCCAGGTGAAGGGCACGGTCAAGGGCGGCGCGAAGGCGTTCGGCTATGGACCGGGCGGCGAGCGGACATACATCGGACAGACGAGGGTGACCTACGACAAGAACGGCCGGCTGACGGGCATCACCTGGATCACCACCCAGGAGACCAACGACAGCGAGGGCTACAAGAACCCCGGGAAGAAGAACGTCAGCGGTAAGGACACCGACAAGCAGGTGTCCACCACCACGACCACGGTCAACTTCGACGACTCCAACCGCGCCATCGGCGAGAACTGGATCCGCAACAACGCGTTCCTGATGCCGTTCCAGACCGTCCGGAACGCCGCCGACGAGAACGGCGCGTTCGTGGCGCAGGACCCCGGCCCGAACGCCGACCCGCTCGACCAGCTGATCTACAGCCGCGGCCTGGTCAACCGGAACGTCTACGCCGGCAACGTGGACGAGTTCAAGATCGGCGCCGAGATCGCCGCCGAGATCAAGTTCGGCATCGAGGGCGGATACGAGGGAGAGCAGCAGCAGATCGTCGATTCCCAGTACCTTGGACCACCGCAGAACGGTCAGCGGACCTTCCAGCAGTGGCCGGAGTGTGCGAAGTGAGAGGGCGGCGATGGGTGCGAAGAGGCTGACGATCATGGCGGCGACGGCCGCCCTGGCGGTCGCCGCGGGGGCCGCGGGGTGCTCGTCCGGCGGGTCGGGGAAGACACCGGAGGGGTCCGTCCGGGGTGACGCGAAGGTGCTGTCGGTCGCCTACCCGAAGGACTGGCAGCGCGGGCCCGAGTCGGACATCGCGCTGTCGATGCAGGCACCGGGGCAGGCCGCCTTCCTGTCGGTCATCAAGGACGTGTCCGACCGGGGCCGCCAGGAGATGCTGCAGTCGACCATCGAGGCCGGCCCGATGATGAACGCGAAGGGCTACCGCCGCACGGAGGCGAAGGAGATCAAGGTGGCCGGCGCGAAGGGCGCCCTCCGCGTCGACTACACCTTCAACGATTTCAGGGGAGCGGCGGGCACGCCCGGCGAGGGCGTCGACGTCGGGGTGATCGGCGCGAACGGGCACGTCCACACGATCCGCCTCGTCTGGCAGCGCGGCAAGCTCGACGACGAGGTCGTGGACGGCGTCGTCGACTCGATCAAGGTCCGCTGACATGGTCAGGATGCTCGGCGCCTGGGGCGTGGCACTGGTCGTCTGGCTGGTGGGTTTCACGATCGTGGCCCAACTGGCGTCCGGCGCGTCCGGCGGCGAGCGGCTCTCCGACCTCGATCGCACGGTGCGGCTCGACCTGCCGTGGGTGCTGATCAGCATCGCGATGGTCGTGGCGGCCGGGGCCGTCCAGCGCGACCGGACGCACCAGGTGCGCTGGTTCGCCGGCATCCTGGCGATCCCCGTGCTGGCGATCGTGGTCGGCGCGGCGGCTCCCATCGGCGGTGACGGCGATCCGCTGGCCGTGGTGCTGTACGTCGCCGAAGGCGTGGCGGGCGCGGCCGCCGGGGCGGCGGCCGCGGCCGTGCTCAGCGTCAAGGCCGAGGAGCGCGGCGGCGGGTACTGGTGATGTCGGACTGGCTCCTCGGGCTCATCGCGCTCGTTCTGGGCGTCGCCCTCGTCGTGGCCGGAATCCACCGCTACCGGACGGGACGCGCGTTCCTCGCGTCGGCGCAGCGGGTGCCGGGGATGGTCACCGGAATCCACCGGGTCGAGACGACCGACTCCTACGAGTTCTTCCCCGTGCTGCGATTCAGGACGCTGGAGGGCGCGGAAGTCGAGACGGTCGGGCAGACCAGGGGCGGGTCGTACGAGCTGACCCGGCTCAAGGGAACGGCGGTCCCCGTCCTCTACGACCCGCGGAACCCCCGCACGGCGCGCATGGACACCTCGTCCGGCCGCGGCCTGGCCGGTTCGCTCGGCATGGCGGCCATCGGCGCCGTCTTCGCCGTCCTCGGGATCGTCATGCTGCTCCTCATGGCGGCCTGACATCGGCGGCAAGGGCCCGCGCCCTCCGAATGCCCGGTAAATGCCCGGTAAATGCCCGCAATTTCGGAGTGGCTCATCGGCCATTCTGACAATGTGCGTCGTTGGGCCCCGGAATGGGCCCGCAGGCCCTGGGGATGATTGATCGCCGAACTTATTCTTGGGGAATGCGAATCGGAACCGGCCGGGAACGCCCGCGCTGCGACGGCGGGGCGGCGGCCCTTGAGTACGCGGCGCTGCTGGTCGCCGCGTCGCTAGTGATCACCATGCTGCTGGTGTTCGTCCCCAATCCGGTCGAACCCGAAGTCAAGGCCGCACTCTGCCGGCTCTTCGGCGGTACGGACTGCAAGGCCGAATCGTACGTGTACAAGCCGCCCGCATCGGCGTGCGTCGTCGCTTCCGACTCGGCGAAGGCCGGGGCGTCGGTCACCGTGTTCTCCGTCAAGGTGGGAGACAACGTCCAGATCGTGCGGACCACGTACGCCGACGGCACGGTTCGCATCACGCTCGTGCCCGTCGATCTCAAGGTCGGTGTGGAAGCGGGCGTCGGCGGCAAGGTCCAGGTGGGGAAGAGCAGTTACGGCGGGGAGCTCGGCGCCAAGATCGAAGGGTCGCTCAACTACAAGTACGGCGACACGTGGATCTTCCCGAACGGCGAGGCCGCCGATCAGTGGACGAAATACATGACGGCCGAGATGGCCGGCACCCTGGCGGAGGCGACCGGTATCGGCGGGTACATCTTCGACACGTCCTTCAAGTACATCGGGCGTCCCGAGGACCATCCGGCGAGGCACGAGCCCGAGATCAGCCAGCATGAGATCAGTGTCGAGGGGGCGCTGAAGGCCGGTGTCGGCTTCGGTCCGCTGAGCAACGACTCCTCGGGGAACAAGTCGGTGAAGGACATCGCGACGGGCGTCGACATCGAGGGCAAGGTCGGCGGGTCCGTTCTCATCACGAACGACAACTCCGGGAAGCCGGAGGACGGCTACCCGACGACGTCGTACACGTTCCAGGTGAAGGGCTCGATCAAGTACGGCGCCAAGGTCGTCGGCTACGGACCGGGAGGCGAGGGGAGCTACACCGGTCAGACGAAGGTCACCTACGACAAGGACGGCCGGCTGAAGAGCATCACCTGGGTCACCATGCAGGAGACCAACAACAGCGAGGGGTACCAGAACCCGGGGAAGGCGAACGGAAGCGTCAAGGACACCGACAAGCAGGTGTCCGTCACCACGACCACGGTGAACTTCGACGACTCGAACCGGGCGGTCGGTGAGGACTGGCTCCGGACGGCCGCGTTCCTGCCCCCGGGCCAGGCGACCTTCAACGCGGGCGGCGAGGACGGGGCGGTGGTCGCGTCGCAACCGGGACCGAACTCCAGTGAGATGAACCAGCTGATCTATAACCAGGGCCGCGTCACCAGGAACGTGTACGCCGGGGACGTGGACGAGACCAAGGTCGGGATCTCGGTCGCCGCCGGGCTCAAGTTCGGCATCGAGGGCGGCGTCGAGACCGAGTCACAGAAACTCGTCGGCTCCCAGTATCTCGGCCCTCCGCAGAACGGCCAGCGCACTTTCCAAGAATGGACCGAATGCACGGGAGGTTGACGGGGGAATGGTCAGGATGCTCGGCGCGTGGAGCGCCTCACTACTGGTCTGGGTGATCGGTTTCGCGATCGTCGTCCGGGTGGTGCCCCGCCCGGAGCCCGGCGTGTCCCTGTCCGGACTGGAGCGGCTGGTCCGCGTCGACCTGCCGTGGGTGCTGATCAGCCTCGCGATGGTGGCCGCCGCCGCGGCCGTCCTGCGGGCCCGCGGCGGCCCGGTGCGCCGGGCCGTGGGCGTTCTCGCGGTCCCGCTGCTCCTCACCGCGGCCGGTGTCGCTGCGCCGCTCAACGGGCAGGCCGGCATGCTCGAGTTCGTGATCTACGTGGTCGAGGGCGTCGGCGGCGCCGCCGCCGGCTTCGTCCTCGTCACCCTCATCGCCCGCAAGGACGAGGAGGACGTCACAGCCGGGTACTGGTGACACTGCCGGGTACTGGCGACCCGGCCGGCCCGCTCATCCGCTCAGGGGCGGCGGACGGCGACGAAGACGCCGGGGGCGGGGGACGCGACCCGGAAGGCGGCCGGATCGAACTGGGCCGGGCGGAAGAGGATCGTCCCGGTCACGCGCAGCCCCTTCCAGACCAGCTGCCCACCCCGACCACGGAGCACGAACACGTCGATCGAGCCGAAGCGGGTGTGCCGGGTGGCCTCCGCGAACGCGGCGGGATCGGTGATGAGGGCCAGCCGCTCTAGTTCCGCGTACCGGTCGTCGTAGCGGGTGGGGCCCTGGGCGCCCGACCGGTCCACCCCGATGAAGCCGCGCCAGGGCAGGAACGCGAACACCTGCTCGTCGTGGGAGAGGACGCGGGGGCGGCGGTCGCCGGGCCGGGTCGACCGCACGAGCCTCTCGATCTCCGCGACCGGCAGGTAGTCCCAGTCGGTGATCCCGACGGCCCTGGCCAGCCTCACCGGATCGCCGGTCTCGGGACTGCTCTGCGGGAGGCCGCCGTCCGGCGACCGCTGGTAGTGCGCCAGTGCCGCGAGGGCGGGACCCGACCTGTCGGTCGCCGGGGCGCCGTCGCTCATCCTCGGCATCCACGAGGTCGCGTAGCCCGCGGCGGTCAGGCCGACCAGCGCTGTGGTGCCGAGGACGCCCGCGCCCGTCACGAACGGGCGGCGCATGCGCCGGGACAGCCACCCCGTGACATGGGGCATGGCGGTGGCGGCGCTCAACGTCGCGCCCGCGAGCAGGGAGATCTCGATCAGCGGCAGCGTGTAGTAGAAGAGCCCGCTGTGCCCTGTCGCCGACCAGCGGACCATGTTGACCGCCCGGTAGACATAGCAACCGCCGATGACCGCCAGCAGCGGAGGCGCCCACCACTGCCGCCGCACGTACCGGAGGAGCCCGACCAGCCCGGCGAGCTCGGCGAGAGCGACCGGGTGCAGAGAGAGGAAGGGGAACGGCTGCTCGGAGATCCTCTTGCTGTCGAAGGTGTCGCCCACCTGCTGCCCTCCGGCGAGCATCGCCCCCACGTACGGGACGGTGTACCAGGCGGTGACGACGGCCACCACCGCCGTGATCCGCGCGAGATACCCCAGGTAGGCGGATCTGTCGGGTTCTTTGCGCCAGGTCCACCAGCCGAGCACGAGCAGGCCCGGCACGGAGAAGACCACCCAGGCGTGGTACGTGAGGCACACCGCGCCGGTGATCAGGCCCGCGGCGAGCCAGGGGAGCCGGCCGCGCGGCGGGCGGGCGAGCACCGAGAGCACGAGCGGGACGAAGACCGCCAGCGCCAGGACCTCGTGCGGTTTGGACGGCACACCGAAGACGAGCAGCTGGGCGACAGAGATCATCAGTGCCGGGACCGGGGTGGTCAAGCGGCACCACAGCGCGAAACCGGCCACGACCGAGGCGGAGACCAGCAGCGCCTCCGCGGTGCCGAGAAGCCTCCAGGCCGGCGTGTCCACGAGAGCGGCGACCTTGCCGACCACGAACGGGAGCAGCGGCGGGTACTCGGACGGGGCGCCGACGATGCCGTCGTCGGTCGTCCATGAACGCGTGTACTGGACCGCCATCGCGGTGATGCGGCCCGTGTCCCCGTGGACGCCGCCATAGCCGAAGGGCGTGCCCGCGAGCGCGGTCCGGATCACCAGGGCCATGAAGGAGGCGAGCACGCCGGCGGCGGCTCCCACCACCGCCGGCCCGCGGCTGCGCAGCGCGACCCCGCCGAGGAGCAGGGCGGCGACGGCGGCGACCTGGAGCGGGAGCCGGAAGCCCTCGGGCGTGAACGGGGACAGGTCCAGCAGCGAGGGCGCCGAGAACGCGACGGGCAGGGACACCAGCCAGGTCACCAGGGCCACCGAGCCGGGGTTGCGGAGCAAGCGGCGCAAGGCGCGTTCCGATCGCGGGGTGTCGTCCGCGGGCCGGCCGCCGCCGGTCCGCTCCTCCGTGCGGTCGACGGCCTGTTCATGCGGCATGACGCCATCCAACCCCGATCCGGGCGCACCCGACTGGGCCCACAGGCCCAACCTTGGCCCCAAAAGGCGCCGTCTCGGCCCGGCGGGCCTGTGCCCGCCGGGCCTCGTCCGGGTAACGTCCGTCGCCATGAGCGCCGAGGCGGAGCCCGCTGGTGAGATGCGGCGCCGGCCGGGCCCCCGGATGGGCCTTCTGACGCACAGCGCGATCCGCTACCTGATCATCGGCGGGCTGAGCTTCGCCGTCGACTTCGGCGTGCTGTTCGTCGCGCACGGGATGCTGGACGTCCGCCTGCCGGTCGCCACGACCGCGGCGTTCCTGACGTCCTTCGCCGTCAACTTCGGGCTGAACCGGGTCTGGTCGTTCGGCAGCCGGGCGCCGGTCGGGCGGCAGCTGGTGCGCTATGTGGGTCTCGTGGTCGTCAATACCGTGGTGACGGTCCTGCTGGTCTCCGGGCTGGCGGCGGTCGGCGTGCAGTATCTCGTGGCCAAGACGATCGTGACCGGCGGGCTCGTCGCGCTCAACTACGTGGCTTATCGGGTGTGGGTCTTCCGCTGACGGTCGGGACGGCCTCCGGAGCGGCGGAACCGTCGGCGTCCTCCTGACGGCGCCGGCGCCGCCGTCCGAGATACGCCCCGCACAGCATGCCCAGAAGGCCCAGGAGCCCGAGCGCCGTCCCCGCGGGCAGGCCGGGCGGCGTGTAGCGGCAGGAGATCCGGGTCGCCGACCCGTCGATCGGGACGGCGATGAGCCCGCCATGGCTGCCGGGGCGTCGCGCGGGACCGTCCCCGGAGGCGCACCTCCACCCGTCCACGCGCGGAACGGAGACCACGGCCACCCCGGGCCGGCCGGCCGGGATCCCCGCCTCGATCCCGTGCCCGCTCACCCGCACCCATCGGGCGCCGTACGCGCGCAGTCTCTGGACCGCCGCGTGCAGCAGGGCGGGGTCCACGCACCCGACGACGGGGACGGGAGAGGCCTCCGCACCGGCCGTGGTGGCGATCTTCAGGGTTCCACTGCGCGGAACGGTGCCGAAGGTGACCATTCCGGGGCTGGCGGATTCCCGGAGGGTCTCGCTGGACCGGGGCGTCCAGCCGGCGACGCTGGAACCGGGGGCACAGGTCACCACGGCCTCATAGCGGGCGCGCCGGTCGTCGTCCGCGGGGATCTGCGGCGTGCCCCGGGACGACGCCGGCGGTGGCGCGCCGCCGGCGGGGGACCACCGGACCTCTGGGAACCGGTAGACCGCGGAGCCCAGCACGGCCTCCTGGACGCGGAACGGGTCGGTGCCCGGCGCGGGCGTTCGCGCGGCGGGCCGGAGCGTCACCAGCGGCGGCGTCGCCCACCGGACGGGTTCCCCGCCGGCCGTGGCCCGCGCGCCCACCGCGAAGATCGCGTCGAGTACCGGGCTGTCCGCGTCCAGCACGTGCCGTCCCTGAGTGCTCCGCAGGTCGTAGGGGAAACCCAGTGCGATCAAGGTCCGGGACGTGCCGAGCGGAAGCACGCTGCTGTAGTAGGCGGCGCCCTGCGCGCCGAGGAGCAGGGGGTCGTTGGCCGTGAAGCCGGGCCGTCCGGACACCGTCCGGTAGCGGGGGAACGCGTCGGCGGAACGGATCGCCTTCGCCCGCCGCTCATGCGCGGCGTTCCACGCCGGGCTGGTCCCGAACCGCAGCGACCGGCGCTGGTCGACGACCACGGCGGTCACCGTCTGCTCGACGGCGACGACGGCCGTCAGGGCCGCCGCGGCGGCGACGAGGACCGTCCGGGCGCCCCGGTCGCCGGGCCGGTGCTCCGCCCGGCGGGCCGCCCGCACCGTCGCGGCGGCGGCCACGGCACCGGCGACCAGCAGCGCGACCGCGTGCCGGGAGGTCAGCGGGCTCACCAGGGCGACGAGGATCAGCACCGCGTGGAAGCCCGCGGCGAAAAGGAGCGGCCGGCGTCCGGGCCGTCCTTCCGTCACGCCGATCCAGCCCGCGATGACCAGCGCCGCGCACAGCGTGAACGCTCCGCGGAACGGGCTTCCGTCGGGTGGGTCGAAGCCGTTCCACACGTACTGCCCGGGACGCTCGAACGACAGGGCGAGCAGCAGCGGCAGCGACGTCCAGACGACGCGGGTCCGCCGGGGGACGGTGCGGTCGAACGGGAAGGCGGCCACGGCCAGCAGCACGAGCGTGCCGACATAGATGCCCGGGCTGTTGCCCACGTCCTCCGTCGCGGGCAACAGCCGGGCGAGAAGGACCAGGGGGGAGACGTCGAAGGCGAACCCGTCGGTCTTCGGGGCGTTCGAGACGGCCAGAAAGGTCGGGACGAACAGCGGCATCACGAGTGCGACGCCGCAGGCCGCCGCCGCCGTGTACCGGATCCCGAATTCCAGCCGGGCCCGCCACGACATCTCCATCGACAGGACCCGGGCCAGGACGATCGCCACCGCGCCGATGGTCGCCATGTAGGCCGAGTAGAAGTTGAGGTACCAGGCCGCGGCGAAGATGAGGACCCCCGGAACCCATCGGCGCCGTCGCACCGTCCATTCTCCGACGAGGCACAGCAGCGGAAGGAAGATCAACCCGTCGAGCCATTGCGGAACGTAGGCCGCGTCGTCCACGGCCCAGGCGCAGAGGCCGTACGCCGCGCCGAAGAGACCGAGGAGGAGGCGAGGACCGCGGGGGGCGATGGCGTTGAGGTAGACCGTCATCGCCACGGAGGCCAGCGCCATCCGGCCGGCCGTGACGATGAAGATCGCCAGATCGATGCGCTCCGCCGGGAACAATGCGGCGACCAGGGCGAGCGGGCTCGCCAGATAGAGGTAGAAGTCGGCGAGGAAAGGGACGCCCATTCCGCTGTTCCAATTGAAGAACAGGTCGCCCTCGGCCGTGCCCCGCAGCAGGCCCGCCAGATGGGCGTGCATCGGAACGAACTGATTTCCGAGATCGTTGAGGCTGCGGGATTCGCTGCCGAACGGCACCGTCCCGCGCACGAATCCGGAAAGGCAGAATACGCTGAGGGTCAGGACGGCGGAGAGCGTCTTCGCGCCGGGGGCGACGTGCCGGAGCCTTCGGGGCATGGTGCGCTCGATCCACCCCATCAGGCCCGTTCCCCGCTCTTCGGTGCGCCGTTCCCAGCTCAGCGATTCATGTTACTGACAGCCCGTATCGAGAGAAAGGTGCTGCTCGGCCGCGGACTGGAAACAGGTCCTGGGGCCCTGTTTCCGGCGGGGTGCGGGCGGCGGGGTTTCTGGGCCCTGGGGCCCATTCATGAGGGTGTGCGGGCCCATTTCGGCGTTAGGCTCTCCCGGAGCGGTCTTCCCGGGTGCTACATGTATTCCTGAACACGCCTGAATATGCCCTCGGGCTTGCGGGGCGAGGAGGCCGCGTGTACAAGGACCTGATCATCACGGCCGTCGTCCCGGCCCACAATGAAGAGGCCCTGATCGGCAAAACGATCAAGGGAATGCCCGAACTGATCGATCACATCGTCGTGGTGGACGACGCGTCGACCGACGAGACCTCCCGGCAGGTGACCGAAACGGACGACCCCCGGGTGGTGCTGATCCGGCACGAGACGAACACCGGGGTGGGCGGCGCCATCGTCGACGGCCACCGCGCCGCCCTGGACCTCGGCTCCGAGGTCAACGTGGTCATGGCCGGCGACGCCCAGATGGATCCCGACTACCTGCCGGCCCTGCTCGACCCGATCGCCGACGACGGATACGGGTTCACCAAGGCCAACCGGTTCTTCGCGCGGGAGGCCCTGGCCGGGATGCCGCTCAGCCGGCTGCTCGGCAGCACGGTGCTGTCGTTCGCCACCAAGCTCGCCAGCGGCTACTGGAACCTTTTCGACCCGCAGAACGGGTACACCGCCGTCACGCGCGAGGCCTTGTCGCGGATCGACCTGCGCCGGCTCGCCAGTGGGTACGCGTTCGAGAACGATCTGCTCATCTGGCTGAACATCGCCGGAGTGCGGGCCAAGGACGTGCCGGTGCCGGCCGTCTACGGGGACGAGGTGTCCGGCATGCGTCTGCACAAGGTGATCCCGCAGATCGGCCGGCTCCTCCTCGTCGGGTTCTGGCGGCGCATGATGCGCAAGTACGTGGTGCCGTCCTTCTCTCCCGTCGCCCTCATGCTCTTCACCGGCCTGCTGCTCTGCGCGGTCGGGATCGTCATCGGGATCTGGGTGTCCCTGCACAGCCTCGGCGAGGCCACCGCCAGCGCGGGCAGTGTCCTGCTGGCCGTCGGCCCGCTGCTGGTGGGGATCAACATGCTGGTCCACGCGCTCACCCTGGACATCCAGTCCACACCCGACTGAGCGGCCGCGGCCGGCCGGTTCGGGGCCCGGGAGCCCATGTGCGGGAGGCGGTGCGGCCGATCGAACGGCGCGGGGAGAGCCCCCGGTCGGTTAAGGTTCCGGGGGCCGTGCAGCCGCCGGATCGGTGCGAGGGGCGATGATCGAGTTCCTGCTGGTGCCCGCCGGGCTCGTCGTGGGCCTGCTCGTGGCGCCGATGGCGACGCCGTACGCGGGCGAGGTCTCGCGCCGCGGCCAGGTCGTGGTCGGTCTCGTCACGGCCGCGCTCTTCGGCCTCCTCGGGTGGCGGGCCGGGCTGGAGCCCGTCCTGCCGGCGCTGCTCTATCTGGCGGCGGCCGGCACCCTCCTCGGCTTCATCGACGTCCAGGTCAAGCGGCTTCCCGATCGCTTCACGCTGTCCTCGTACGGCATCGCGGCGGCGCTCCTCGGCGCGGCGGCGCCGTTCACCGACGACGGCCTGCGCAGGGTGGAGCATGCCCTCATCGGAGGGGCCGTGCTGTTCGCTCTGTATCTCGTGCAGGCACTCGCGGTTCCGTCCGGGATCGGACTGGGCGACGTGAAGCTGTCCGGCGTGCTCGGCCTCTACCTCGGATGGTTCGGCCAGGACGCGTGGATCATCGGCCTGCTCGCCACCTACCTGTTCGGCGGCCTGGTGGCCATCGGCATCATGATCGTCCGCCGGACGCGCAAGGGCGAGTTCCCGTTCGGTCCCTACATGCTCGTCGGCGCGCTCGTCGGCGTCCTCTCCGCGATCGCCTGACTGAGGAACGATCGGCGGTCAGTCACACGGCTTCTTCCCGGCCTTGACGCCTCCGCCGATCCTGTTGATGGCGGGCGGGGCCAGCCGGACGCCGTTCTCGCCGATGACGAGCCGGACGCCGTCCCGCGGACCGGCGGGGTCGGCGGTGAGCATCGCGTTCGGGACGTCCCGTGCGAGCGCCGACGCCTGGGCCTCCGCGGGCGGCGCGTAGACGAGGCGGCTCTCCGGCGCGCCGGCGGCCTTCTCCACCTTCTTCGCCACCTTGTAGCCGCGCTGCCGGAGCTGCTTCACGACGCGCTCGACCCGCGAGTCCCGTGCGCCCGCGTCGACGACGGTGACGTTCACCTTGCCGGGCGCGGGCGGCGCCGGCTTCGCCGGGCCGGGCGAGGCCGGCGCGGCGGGCAACTCGTCGTCATGCCGGATCGCCTCGAACAGCGGTTTCGCGAGGGCCTCGTTCCACTGGACGCGGTTGGGATCGGGCGCGTACCCCTCCACCGGGACGGTCACGAAGCGCACCTGGCCGGCGCTCATCCCCTTGAGCCCGTCCGCCAGCTTCCGCATCCCGGCGAGGTCCAGATCGTCGTCCGTCGTCATCGACTTCGTCGCGGCCTTGAGGAACTTGTACGTCTTCGCCGGGTCGGTGAGGACGGAGCCGCTGGTGGCCTTGTCGACGACCGCCGCCATGAACTTCTGCTGCCGCTCGATCCGCTCCAGGTCCGAGCCGTCGCCGAGCGAGTAGCGGGCGCGCACGTAGCCGAGCGCCTCGTCGCCCTTCACGGTCTGCTTGCCGGCCGGCAGATGGAGCTCGGCCCGCGGGTCGTTGACGGGCTTGTCGACGCAGATCTCGACACCCCCCAGGGCGTCGACCATCCGCTTGAAACCGGCGAAGTCCACCTGCACGAAATGGTCGATGTGGATGCCGGTGAGCGATTCCAACGTCTTCCAGGTGCACGTCGGCCCCGCGAACGCGAACGCCGCGTTGAGCATCCCGAACTGCGCGGGGACGGTGCCGCCCTTCTCCTTCTCGCACGCCGGGATCTTCACCATCGAGTCGCGCGGGAAGCTGATCCCGACCGCCTGGTCCCGGTTCGGCGAGAGGTGCAGCAGGATCGTGGTGTCCGACCGCGCCCCGGCCATCCCGGGCACCGCGTACTCGGAGTTCTCGCCCTCCCGCGTGTCGGACCCGATCAGCAGGATGTTGAGCGACTTGTTCAGCTTCTCCGGGCGGTTCGCGCCGAGCCTGTCGTCGACACTCTCCTGGTCGATGCCGCCGACCAGGTCGTGATAGAGCCACGCCGCCCCACCGCCCCCGACCAGCAGCACGGCGACCGCACCGACGGCCACCCACCGCCAGACCCTCCGCCGCCGCTTCCGGCCGCCACCGCCGGCCGGCCCCTCACCGGGCTCCTCCCCGTCCGCCTCGTCTTCATCGGACGCTTCCGCACCCTCACCATCGGGCCGCTCCGCCGAGCCGGCGGCCTCACCGTCGCCGCCGGCCGCGTGGGCGGGAGCGACGTCCTGGCTCACGTCCGCGGCGTCGCCGTCCTCTGCCGTCGAGCCGACGGCTTCGCCGTCGTCCTCGACCGCGTGCCCGGCCGGGTCGTCCGGGGCTGCGGGGGTGGTGTGGGCGGCGGTCTCCCCCGCGAGGTCGTCGCGGCGAGGGGCGTTGTCGCTCATCGGTCCCGTCTCGGGCGGGCCCTGTCGAGGGCGCGTGGTCTGCGTGGTTCGTCATTTTATGGAGGGTGCTGATCACGAAGGAACGAGCGCCTCCACTTGTTGGATGCCTAAGCCGCCCGTTCTGTTGACAAGATGGCGTAAATGGGGACCTCTCCGGCGGGGTGGTTTTCCGTACGATCGATGCCGTGAACGCGGGGTGGGTGATCGGCGGTCGGTTCACCATGCTCGACCGGATCGGCTCGGGGGGCACGAGTCGTGTGTGGCGGGCCTACGACCGCGTGGAAAGGCGGTACTGCGCCGCCAAGCTGGTCCGGCAGCCGGGGCCGACGTCGATGCTGCGGGTCGTCCGGGAACGGGCGCTCCGGCTGGCGCACCCGCATGTACTGACCCCCTACGCGTCATGCATGGCCTACGAGGACGTGCTGCTCGCCATGGATCTCGTGCGCGGGGGGTCGCTGGAGACGCTCCTCGGCGACTACGGCAGGCTGCCGCCCGCGTACGCGGCCGAAGTCCTGGATCAGCTGCTGGCCGCATTGAGCCACATCCACGGGGCCGGGGTCGTCCATCGGGATGTGAAGCCCGCCAACCTCCTGCTGGAGCCGAGTCCCGTCGGGGCGCCGCATGTGCGCCTGGCCGATTTCGGGATCGCGCTCGGCGAGGACGGGCTGCGCTTCACCACGACCGGGTTCACCGTGGGGACGCCCGGCTACCTGGCGCCCGAGGTGCTCGACTGGAACCTGCCGGGCCCTCGCCAGGACCTCTACGCCGCGGGCATGGTCGCCTGGCGCATGCTGACCGGCGCCGGTGATCCCGAGCCGCACCAGCGGGTCGGCGCGCCGCCTCCGGGCGTGCCACCCGTGCTGTGGGCGGCGGTGGCACGCCTGTGCGCCGCCGACCCGGCACATCGTCCGGCCAGTGCCGACGCCGCCCGCGGCGCCCTCGCCGAGTGCCGCCTCGACCTGCGGTTCCCCGTCCGAACCCTGGACGGCGAGCCCCTGCAGATCTTCGACCACCTGGGCCCGCCACCCGGCTGAGGCCGGTCCGGCACGGGTCAGCGGGCGGCGGAGATGACCACGCGGCGGTTCTTGGCGCGGCCGGCGGGATCGTCGGAGCCGTCCGGCCTGGTGTTGGGGTGGGCCGGCTTGGTCTCGCCGTAGCCGGTGGCCTTGAGGCGGGACCGGTCGATGCCGCCCTTGGCGGCCAGCCACTCGACGATGGCCTGCGCGCGGCGTTCGGAGAGGCTCTGGTTGGACGCCGTGTCGCCCTTGGCGTCGGTGTGGCCGTCCACCTGGATGGGCGCGCCGGCCGGGACCTCCTTGCCGATCGACTCGGCGATCTCGGTCAGCTCGGCCGCCGCGGCGGGCTTGATGTCGGCCTTGCCGAAGTCGAAGAGGACGTCGGCCTTGATGTCGTAGGCGATGCTGTCGTCGCCCTTGATGACCTGCCCCGGCCCGGCCGTGTACGCCTTGAGAGTCGCGCCGGGGACGCTGACCCCGGGGACGCTCACGCCGGGCACCGACACGCCGGGGACGCTGACCGGCGGGATGCATTCGCCCTTGTCGTTGCAGGCGCGCGGTCGGTAGACCGCACTCCGGTAGAGGGCGCTGCGGTAGAGGGCGCTGCGGTAGAGCGCGGCCCGGTACACGGAGCTGACGTACTGCCCTTCCTCGGACGGCTTGCTCTGGCAAACCTCCAGGCGGGTGACGGGCAGGCGCGTCACGGCCAGGCGCGAGATCTCCGAGCGCGTCACCGGCGAGACGTCGATGCCCGGGGCCTTGACGCCGGGAATCGTCACGCCGGGAAGGGTGACGGGCGGGATCGTGACGCCCGGGATGGTGATCCCGCCGAGGCAGCCGCCCGGGGCGGGCTTGTGCTCGACGCACTGCGCCGGGATGCGCTGGGCGGGGATGTCCACGCCCGGGATCGTCGCGGCCGGGATCTTCTGGCCGCCGATCGTCGCCTCGGGAATCCTCACCGGGTCGCTGTGCACGGCCGGGATCTCGACCGCCTTGATCAGCTGCCCGCCGTTCGGGCAGCTCGTCGGCTCCGGCCCGGTGGGGGAGGGGGGCGCGGTGGGCGGGGCGGGGCCGCCGCTCGCCCCGTCCTGGCCGCCCGCGTTCCTCTTCGGCCGCTCGTCGCCGCCGCACGCGGCCAGGGACAGCCCTGCCGCCAGGCAGACGGCGAGTGCTCGTGATGCTCGCTGCATGGTCAGCCTTTCTCGTAGGTGACTTCGACGCGCCGGTTCTTGGCGCGTCCCGCGGGGTCGTCCTTGCCGCCCTGCTCGTTGGGGGCGACGGGCCTGGTCTCGCCGTAGCCCTTGGCCTCGATCCGGAGCCCGGCCCCCGCTCCGGCCTTCTGCAGCTCGGCCGTGACCGCCTCGGCGCGCTGCTCGGAGAGCCGGAGGTTGTAGCCGGGGTCGCCGATGGAGTCGGAGTGCCCGGACACCCGGACGGTGCCCGTGGCGTCGCGCAGCCGGGGGGCCAGGGAGGCGATGCGGCGCCGGGCGGCCTCGGTGAGGGTCGCCTTGTTGAAGTCGAAGAGGACGTCCGCGGAGATGCGCACGGTGACCCGCCTGCCGTCGGACTCCTCTTCCTCCAGCGGGACGACCGCCTTCGACAGGTCGATGCCGTGCACCGCGCCGTCGGCGCCGATGGACAGGACGCTCTTGGGCAGGCTCTCGTCGGGAACGCTCGGGTCGGCGCCCGCCACGGCGGGGACGGCCAGGACGAGCGCCAGGACGCCCGCGATGACGATCGGACGGCGCATCCGGCTCACCGCTCGACCGGGACGTCGCGGAACGTGGGCCACGAGCCGATCTGCACGTCGATGGTCTTCACGTTCTCCGGCGGCGCGGCGAAGGTGAAGTAGAAGGGGGTGACCTGGTCGTTCGTCATGTGGGTGAAGATGTCGTCGGTCTCCAGCTCCTTGCCGGAGGAGTCCTTCACCACGACGTAGCGCTTGAGGTTCACCGGGTCGATCAGCGAGGTGCCGAGGCCGTGGTCGCCGTTGAGCCCGTAGGCGTTGATGCGGCCCGGCGCGGCGCCCGGCACGTGCGGGGTGAACTGGACGTTGAGCGTGGCCAGCTTCCCCTTGACCCGGAGGCCCATGATGGCGATGTCGACCTTGGCCCCCTGTGCCGCGGGGCTGTCGAAGGTGCCCTTCACCACCGGCTCGCCGGCGTTGTCGAAGGCGGCCTTCCCGACCGCGCCCTCGGCGCCCGCGCGGGAGGACGAGCCGGATCCGGAGGCCTCGCCGGACTCGGAGCAGCCGGTCAGCCCGGCTGCCGCCAGCACCCCCGCGGCGGTGAGGGCGGCCAGGCGATGGGAGAGGGGCATGGTCGGGTCCTTTCAGGTCCGTCGCATATGCAAATGTTCGTCGTCGTGGCACCATGGCCGGAAAGCGCCAAGTAGTATGTGCGTGTGCGAATGTAGTGTTTGCATGTGCGAATAGTCAAGGGGGTCGATGAGGTGAGCATCACCGAGGACGCCGTCGCCCGGAACCGCGCGCTGCAGACCGAGTGGTACGGCGAGCCGCTCGGCGACCGCGTCCGGCCGCTTCTCGCGCGTCTCGGCATGTCCCAGTCGGGGCTGGCCGGCGTGCTCGGGCTGTCCGCGCCGATGCTCTCCCAGCTCATGTCCGGGCAGCGCGCCAAGATCAGCAATCCGGCCGTCCTGCACCGGCTGATGGCGGCCGAGGAGCTCGTCGCCGATCCCGCGTTCGACGCGCTGGCGCCCGCCGAGGTCAAGGCGCGCCTGGAGGAGATCAAGGCGGAGTCGGCGGCCACCACGTCGGGGATGCGCATGACCACGCCCGAGCGCGTGCCGTCAGGCCGACCATCCGCGGGCGCCGCGTCGTCCGACGGGGCCACGGACGGTCACCGGCCCGGCGGACGCCGCGCGGCCGAATCGGCCCGGCTCGTCCAGGCGCTGCTGCGCGAGGTGGGGTCCGCCGCCGAGATCGAGGCCGCCGCCGCGCTCATCGCCGAGCGCTTTCCCGACCTCGCGGAGGTCCTGCGCGTGTACGGCACCGGACGCACCGGCGAGGCCGAGGCGCACTTCGCCCGGACCGTCCTCAAGGAGACTTCGCGCGACCACACGGTCATGCCGTAGCGCACTCGTCTCGATTCTTCTGGACCATAACAACTGGTTATGAATGGCAGGCGGTGCCCGAGGCTCTCGGGAGGGCTAAAGTCTGTGGTCAGGCTCACATGCGGGTCTGCCTGTTATGTATGTCACAGCTCCCGGCGGGTGGCGTAGGGTCGCTTCGCTGGAAGCGCATACGTGGCGTCACCGCCCGCATGCGGCGCGGCCCGTCGGCCGCCCGCGTGACGAGGCCCCGGCCGGGGCGCACGACCAACGGCCCGGGGCGCGGACGGCCGCATGGGTGCGCGCAGACCGTGGTACGGGGACACGACGACCCGAGCTCAGGAGAGCGATCGATGAGCACTGTGGAGGCGCCGGCCAAATCGCGCGCCCAGATCAAGGAACGCACGCTCCGCAAGGACAACTGGCGCCTGTATCCGGTCACGACCTTCGTGATCTTCACGGCATGGGTGGTGTACGCGACCGTCCGGGCCTTCTGGGGCTCGGCGTTCTACGTGCCGGAGTTCCACTACCTGACGCCGTTCTACTCGCCGTGCCTGAACGAGATCTGCAACGACGTGACGGTGAACGGCCATACGGGCGACGCGGCGGAGTTCGGGGCGTTCCTCCCGGCGGGCACCCGCGGCTGGATCCCCTTCGCGGCCGTCTCGCTCCCGTTCCTGCTGCTGTTCCGCCTGACCTGCTATTACTACCGCAAGGCCTACTACCGGTCGTTCTGGGCGTCGCCGTCCGCGTGCGCCGTCCGGGAGCCGCACGCCAAGTACACCGGCGAGCGGCGCTTCCCCCTCATCGGCCAGAACCTGCACCGCTACTTCTGGCTGGCCGCCGTCCTCATCTCGCTCGTCAACACCTATGACGCGATCCTCGCCTTCCACGGCAAGGACGGCGGTTTCGGCATCGGGCTCGGCACGCTCATCCTGGTCGCGAACGTGGTCCTGCTCTGGCTGTACACCCTGTCGTGCCACTCGTGCAGGCACATCGTCGGCGGGCGCCTGAAGAACTTCTCCAAGCACCCGTTCCGGTACCGGATGTGGGGCTGGGTCTCGAAGATCAACGAGCGCCACGGGATGTACGCCCTGATCACCCTGGGCTCGCTGGTGGTGGCCGACCTGTACGTCGCGCTGGTCGCCAGCGAGACCATCTCCGACCTGCGCATCTTCAACTGAGGCCAAGGAATCATGACTGAGATCGAGAGGCACTCGTACGACGTCGTGGTGATCGGCGCCGGCGGCGCCGGGCTGCGCGCGGCCATCGAGGCGCGCCTCCAGGGCAAGAAGACCGCGATCATCTCCAAGTCGCTGTTCGGCAAGGCCCACACGGTGATGGCCGAGGGCGGCGCCGCCGCCGCGATGGGCAACGTCAACGCCAACGACAACTGGATGGTCCACTTCCGCGACACCATGCGCGGCGGCAAGTTCATGAACAGCTGGCGGATGGCGGAGCTGCACGCCAAGGAGGCCCCGGAGCGCATCTGGGAGCTGGAGCTGTGGGGCGCGCTGTTCGACCGCACCAAGGACGGCAAGATCAGCCAGCGCAACTTCGGCGGGCACGAGTACCCGCGGCTGGCGCACGTCGGCGACCGGACGGGCCTGGAGCTGATCCGCACCGCGCAGCAGAAGATCGTCGCCCTCCAGCAGGAGGACCACGCCGAGCACGGCGACTACGAGGCCAACCTCAAGGTGTGGGCCGAGACGACGGTCACCCGGCTGCTCAAGGACGCAGACGGCAAGATCTGCGGCGCGTTCGGCTACGTCCGCGAGACCGGGAAGTTCGTCGTGTTCGAGGCGCCCGCGGTGGTGCTGGCGACCGGCGGCATCGGCAAGGCGTTCAAGGTCACGTCCAACTCCTGGGAGTACACCGGGGACGGTCACGCGCTGGCGCTGCTCGCCGGCGGGACGCTGCTGAACATGGAGTTCGTCCAGTTCCACCCGACGGGCATGGTCTGGCCGCCGTCCGTCAAGGGCATCCTCGTGACCGAGTCGGTGCGCGGCGACCGCGGCGTCCTGCGGAACTCCGAGGGCAAGCGGTTCATGTTCGACTACATCCCCGAGGTCTTCAAGGAGCAGTACGCGACCTCGGAGGAGGAGGGCGACCGCTGGTACGACGACCCGGAGAACAACAAGCGCCCGCCCGAGCTGCTGCCGCGTGACGAGGTGGCGCGGGCCATCAACTCCGAGGTCAAGGCGGGACGGGGATCGCCGCACGGCGGGGTGTTCCTCACCGTCGTCGACCGGATGCCCGGCGGCGCCGCCGAGATCGTCAAGCGGCTGCCGTCGATGTACCACCAGTTCAAGGAGCTGGCGGACGTCGACATCACCAAGGAGGCGATGGAGGTCGGCCCGACCTGCCACTACGTGATGGGCGGCGTGGAGGTCGACCCCGACACCGGCGCCGCGCCGGTCCCCGGCCTGTTCGCGGCGGGCGAGGTCTCCGGCGGCATGCACGGCTCGAACCGGCTCGGCGGCAACTCGCTGTCGGACCTGCTGGTGTTCGGCCGGCGGGCCGGGCTCGGCGCGTCCGAGTACGTGGACGGGCTGGCCGCGCGCCCCGCCGTCCCCGACGCCGAGATCGAGGCGGCGACGGGCGAGGCGCTCGCGCCGTTCGAGCGGGAGGGCGGCGAGAACCCGTACGCCGTGCACGCCGAGCTGCAGCAGACGATGAACGAGCTGGTCGGCATCATCCGCAAGGAAGAGGAGCTGAAGCAGGCGCTGGAGGCGCTCGGCAAGCTGCGCGAGCGGGTCGCGAACGTGAGCGTCTCCCCGGTCGCCGTCAACGACGGGCGCGGCTACCACCCGGGCTGGCACCTCGCCCTGGACCTGCGCAACATGCTGCTGGTGTCGGAGGCGGTCGCGAAGGCGGCGCTGGAGCGGCAGGAGAGCCGCGGCGGCCACACCCGCGACGACTACCCGCAGATGTCGGCGGAGTGGCGGAAGATCAACCTGGTCTGCTCGCTGGCCGGCGACCCGTCGTCCCCGCACATCGAGCTGAAGCGCCAGCCGCTCACGCCGATGCGGGAGGACCTGCTCGAACTGTTCGACAACGACGAGCTGAAGAAGTACCTGACCGCCGAGGAGCTGCCGGCCGGACTGGCCGACGAGGTCAAGACGGAGGAGGCGGAGGACGCGGCCGGTTCGGGCGCGACCGCCGCGGACGGCGAGGAGGACGACCGATGAGCTACGAGGCCAAGTTCAAGGTCTGGCGCGGCGACGACGGCGACGGCGAGCTCACCGACTACACGGTGGAGGTGAACGAGGGCGAGGTCGTCCTCGACATCATCCACCGGCTGCAGGCCACGCAGGCGCCCGACCTCGCCGTCCGGTGGAACTGCAAGGCGGGCAAGTGCGGCTCGTGCTCCGCGGAGATCAACGGCATGCCGAGGCTGCTGTGCATGACCCGGATGTCGACCTTCGACCCGGACGAGACGGTCACCGTCACGCCGATCCGCACCTTCCCGGTCATCCGCGACCTGGTCACGGACGTGTCGTTCAACTACCAGAAGGCGCGGGAGATCCCCTCGTTCGACCCGGGCGACGCCAAGCCCGGCGAGCTGCGCATGCAGCAGGTGGACGTGGAGCGGTCGCAGGAGTTCCGCAAGTGCATCGAGTGCTTCCTGTGCCAGAACGTCTGCCACGTCATCCGCGACCATGAGGAGAACAAGGAGAACTTCGCGGGCCCGCGCTTCCTGATGCGGATCGGCGAGCTGGAGATGCATCCGGCCGACGAGGCCGACCGGCGCAACATCGCGCAGGACGACCACGGGCTCGGGTTCTGCAACATCACCAAGTGCTGCACCGAGGTGTGCCCCGAGCACATCAAGATCACCGACAACGCCCTGATCCCGATGAAGGAACGGGTCGTGGGCCGCAAGTACGACCCGGTGGTGTGGCTGGGCAGCAAGCTCGGCATCGTCAGGAAGGGGCAGGACACCCCGTCCGCCTGAGTCCTCGCGAACGTCCCCCGCCGCCCCGCGCGACGGGGGACGTTCGCGTTTCTCCGCCGCTGGCCGCCGCGGGGCGGCGCGCTGGCATGCGACGCACCCGAGGCACGGCGGGCGGCGTGCCCCCGGACCGCCGCCCGCCGCTCCGCCGTTCCCCGTGAACGCCGAGGGCGCCTGGACGACCCCCGGTCGCACACGCCGCGTCCCACACTCGCGCACGTCCGCCCGATCGAGTAGGGATTAGTACACACAACCGTGATTGTTTCCCGGGGAGCGGGAACGGACGGTTCCCTTTAACGTGGGGGCATGAGCCCCCTCGAACCGGGTTCGTTCCTTGCCGATCTCACCCCGGCGGAACGGGCGGATCTGGAGTCACGTGGCCGCGTCCGCGACTTCGACCGAGGGGACGTGCTCTTCGCCGAGGGGGAGGAGCCCGGCTGGGTGGCCGTCCTGCTGAGGGGGCGGGTCAAGGCGTTCTCCTACCGCGAGCAGGGCGGCGAGGCGCTGCTGGCCGTGCGCGGAGCGGGAGCGCTGCTGGGCGAGGTCGCCGCGATCGACGGGATGCCCCGGTCGGCGACGGTCACCGCGCTCGAACCGGTGCGGGCGATCGCCGTCACGGCGGACGAGTTCATGGCGTTCTTGCAGGCCCACGGCCGCGTCTCCATCATCATCATGCGGATGCTCTGCCAGCGCTGGCGCGACGCTGACCGCAAGCGCGTCGAGTTCGGCATGTTCGACGCGACCGGGCGCGTGGCGCAGCGCCTCGTCGAGCTGGCCGAGCGGTTCGGCGTGCCCTACGAGCGCCGGACGGGCGCGAACGCCGGGGGAGAGAGCGTCCGGATCACGCTCAACCTGTCGCAGGAGGAGCTGGCGGGCTGGGTGGGCGCGTCCCGCGAGGCGGTCAGCAAGGCGCTGCGCACGCTGCGCCGGCACGGCTGGATCGAGACGGGGCGGCGGCGTCTCATCGTCCACGACCTCCAGGCGCTCCGCCGGCACGCGCGCTGACCCGGTGCGCGGCGCGCGCGGCGGTGACCCGTACTCTGTGCAGGATGCAGTTGCAGCAGCTCGCCTACTTCGTCGCGGTCGCGGAGGTACGCCACTTCACGCAGGCCGCCGAGCTTCTGCGGGTGGCGCAACCATCGCTCTCCAAGCAGATCCGCGCCCTTGAGAACGAGCTGAACGTGTCGCTGTTCAGCCGCGCGCGGGGGAACATCACGCTGACACCCGCCGGAGAGGCACTACTGCCACTGGCGAAGCGCATCCTGGCCGATGTCGACACCGCGCGCTTGGAAGTGCAGGAGCTGGCCGGTCTCAAGCGCGGCCGTGTACGGCTCGGCGCTACACCGTCCCTCTGCGCGGGCCTGCTGGCGGACGTCCTGCGCCGCTTCCACGACGCGTACCCGGGGATCCAGCTCATCGTCGAGGAAGGAGGATCCCGCGACCTGGTCCGGGAGCTGACGCGAGGCTCCCTCGACATGGCGCTGGTCATCCTCCCTCTGCACGGTGACCCGCCCCTGGACACCACCCCGATACTGCGCGAGAACCTGGTGGTGGCCTCCCCGGCGGGGCCCGACCAGAGGGCGCCGGAGCGCTCCCTCAAGGCCGCGCAGCTCCCGCGCCGTTCCTACCTGCGCATCGAGGATCTGCAGAACCGCCCCCTGGTGATGTTCCGTCCGGGCTACGACCTGCGCGAGGCGACCATCAGCGCGTGCAGGGAGGCCGGATTCGAGCCCAGGTTCGCCGTGGAGGGCGGCGAGATGGACGCCGTCCTGCGCTTCGTCGAGGTCGGCCTCGGTATCGCGGTCGTGCCGAGCATGGTCCTCGCCGGACGTCCCGGCCTGCGCGGCACCCCGCTCGTCCTGGCCGACGAGGAGGCCCGCCGCGGCCGCCACGCCCCCGGCCTGATCCGTACCATCGCCCTCGCCCACCGCAAGGACGTGGAGCTCACCCATGCCGCCCGCGCGTTCCAAGACACCCTCCAGACCTTCCTGGTAGAGGCCGGCCTGGCCGGCAGCCTCCCCGCAGGCGTCGAGACCCTGGTGACGTCCTAGTTCCGCAGTTCGTCGGCCGCCTCACGGAACGCCGTCTCCGCGCGCGCGAAATAGTCGAACAGCACCTCGCGCTGCTCGTCGGTGTAACCGCCGATGATCTCGCCGATCCGCTTCCGGGCGGGCGCCATGACGCGGTCGAGGTCGGCGGGCGCCGCCACCGGCTCGACGATGACCTTGCGGCGATCCTCCGGCGACGGGACGCGCCGCACGTAGCCCCCCTGCTCCAGCCGGTCGATCAGCCGGGTGGTCGGCCCGGTCGTCAGGCCCGTCCGGGCGGACAGCTCCCCGGGGGTCATCGCGCCCGCCAGATCGAGGATGTTCAGCGCGTACAGGTCCGTCCCGCCCAGGTCGCAGGCCCGAGCACTGGCGTGGCCGTGCAGCATGACGGCGCTGAGATACCGCCGGTAGGCCACCGAGGCCCCTTCGGCTGTTGACACGTCTCCTCCCGATCCCTAATCTCTTCCTCAATGAAGAGAAATCTTCAACGAAGAAACTTCTCCATCGAAGCTACCAGAAGGAGCCGGTCATGGACGACACCGCCGCGATCAAGACCCTGTTCGCCCGCCTCACGGCCGCCTGGGACGCCGGCGACGGCGCCGCCTACGGCGCGTGCTTCACTCCGGACGCCAGTTACATCACCTACGTCGGAACCCTCTACCGCGGCGCCGAGGAGATCGGCGCCGCGCACCAGGCGCTCTTCGACAGCTTCCTCAAGGGCACCCGGCTGGCCTGCGAGATCGTCGACATCCGCCTTACGACCCCCGACACCGCCGTGGTCATCACCCGGGGGGACACCTACAAGAAGGCCCCGGGCAAGCTCAAGAAGCTCCAGACGAACACGGTCGTCCGGGACACCGGCGGCGAGTGGCGCCTGGCCGCCTTCCAGAACACCCTCCACAAGTCCCTGATGGAGGCCGCCTCGTTCAAGTTCCAGCCCGCCACCAAGCCCACCCACGCGAAATGACCGGCAACGTCATCAACAACGGACCCGCCCGATCCCGCACCTACGTGCGGTGCACATGGCGGTGGACGCCTTGTCCAGGATGCGGGTGAGATTCCGTCATACCGGATATGGTTTGACCTCCTCGGGGACGTTGCCCTTCCCAAGGATGAGTCGTTGCGTCTACTCAGAAGCATCTTGGAGCGGTTCTCGTGATGACCTGGCGGAAGTCCACCTACAGCGGCGGTTCTTCTACCCAGTCCGACTGTGTTGAGCTGGCTCGGCTGTCTGACGGCATCGGGGTGCGGGACAGCAAGGCGCCGGGTGCCGGTCACCTGCTGCTGTCCCGGCGCGGCTTCGCCGACCTGATGGCCCGGTTCAAACAGGACGCGGCTGGCGAGTAGGCCCGGCAGGGTCACTCCAGCAGGCCTTCGCATCGTGCCCATGCGAGGAAGCCGGAGCCGTCGCACGGCAGGTATGCCTCGTGATCGGACAGAAGATCGATCACTGTGGCGGCGTCCGCCACCTCCAGCGCTTTGTCTCGTATGCCTGCGCAGAGCAACTCCAGCGTGCTGAGCAGCTTGACGCCCCGTTCCCTGCCCTGGCGGCGGCCGGCTCTGTCATCGACCATCGCGGTGATGCCGTGGAACTCCGCGTACGCCAGTGTGGTGGCTTCGCCGATGTTGCGCATCCCACCGCCAAGTCGTCCGTGGTACTCGGAGAACAGGGCCAGCAAGGGAAGGGGGGTCTCTTTGACGACGGTCAGCCAAGGTTGGGCCGCCGCCTGGTACAACTGCGCGTGCCTGGGACCGCCGCGCAGTAGCTCTTCCTCAACGGCTGATGTGATGAAGCATTCGTAACCCGCCAGCAGCTTTGCCAGGACCGGAAGCTGGTTCGAGCGTGCGAAGTAGTTCGGCGGTGAGCTGTCGATGACGAGACGCGGACGGGTCAACGCAGCTCGCCTCGGAGCGCCTCCAGCGGGATCTCGTCGCGAGCGGGTAGATCGTCGATGTCGATCTGGCCGCGCAGCATCTCGGTGACGCGCTCGGCCGACAGGCGGTGGGTCCGGTAGGCACGGATCGCGGCGGCGGCGATACCGGTCGGAATGTAGGGGGGCGCGAGTTCTTCTGTGACTCGCACGCCGCATTCGAGGTAGTCGGCCCGTGTCGGGGATCTGGAGTCGAGTGTCCGATACTCGTCGCGCGTGATCAGATCGAAAGTCTTGAGTTGGCGCAGGGTCGCGGTCCAACTCGTCCGGTACTCCGCGCTGAGGATGATGGCGGCGGGTCGTAGGTCGTGCTCCTTACGGAGGGTCCGCCAGCGCTCGCTGCACCCGACGCGGGGGAGCAGCAGATTGGCGGCGAACGCGTCGATCGCCCGTTCCGTTGTGCTGGTGTCCGCCCCCCAATCGATGGAGTACTGGTCGCCGAAGAGATGGTGTCCCAGCTCGTGGGCGAGTGTGGATCTGCGTCGTCCAGCGTCGAGGTTTCCGTTGATGAGCGCCACCCCTATGCCTTCGATCTCGACATAGGCGCCATCGCCGCCCTCGGCGCCGAGGGCAACGGAGTAGGGGTACAGGCCCACTCGTTCCGCCGTATCAGCAAGATCGTGAAGTGGGGACCCGGCGTCCACACCGAGCAACGCTCTTGCATTCGAGGCCGCCTTCTCGACATGCCACGTAGCCGCTCCTGGAGCGATGGCGCTTAGGGACCCTCTGGCGTCGTCAGGTGCAAGGACGTGGACTCTGGCCAGGACGGCCACGTCGCGTGCGAGGGCGTCCAGCATCTGATCGCACTTTGGATCACTGCGTCGTCCCTCCAGGGCCGCGCGGCGGCTGACGACGGCGGTGGGAGGAGGCAGGACGAACCACTGGAGTGGGCGATCGAGGGCCTCGGCGAGGCGCACCAGTTCGAGTGAGCTGATCTGGCGTCGCCCAGCTTCGATCTTGGTGACGGCGGTCCGGTCCAGCCCGATCTCGGTGGCGAGGGCGTCCTGGCTGAGACCGAGTTCGCTCCGGGCCTCCGCGACACGTGCCCCGACCTCTCGCCAGCCCCGCTCATCCGTCATTGTGCCATTATCGCACATCCCAGGTGAGGTGGAAGATTGCCCAGGTCGGGCTAGGCGGGCGCCGCCACCGGCTCGACGATGACCTTGCGGCGATCCTCCGGCGACGGGACGCGCCGCACGTAGCCCCCTGCTCCAGCCGGGTGGTCGGCCCGGTCGTCCGGCCCGTCCGGGCGGACAGCTCCCCGGGGCGCTGAGGTAGCGCCGGTAGGCCGCCGAGGCCCTTCGGGTGTTGACACGTCTTCTCCCGATCGCCGCCAAGCTCGCTGGTGCGACATGGCCGGGAACATCATCAACAACGGACCCGCCCGATCGCGCAGCGCGCCCATACCCATTTGCCGGACGGCCGCGTCGCGGTGACCCCGCACTCCGACGCCAGCGCCTGGACGATGACCAGACCGCGCCCGCCCATCCCGGCGACGTGTCCGGGCTCCAGCGCCAGCGGGTCGGGGACGATGTCGTCCACCGTCAACTCGACGACCGGCCGGGCCACCGGCCGCTCGTCGGAGGAGTCCCAGACCCCGATGAAAAGGCCGCGGGCCTCCCTGGCGAACCTGATCCGGATCTCCCGCTCCGGCGTCGCCTGGCACGCGTTCACGATCAACTCACCCGCCACCAGCAACACATCACCGGCCACCTCCTCCAACCCCCACGCGTCCAGCCGCATCCCGATCCGCTGCCGCATTTCCCCGGCCACCGTCCCCGCCGCCAGACATGAATAGTCCAGCTCATTCGAATTCATGGCTCTTGTCCCATTTTGAACGCCCATCCCCACCCGCCTTTCCTCTCGATCCGCGGGACAAGAGTCGTGCTGTACGGATATTTTGTCGCTGTTCCCCGGAACGTCATCAACAGCGTGGAACAATGGTCCGGAGGTGGAAAGTGGACGGCCGCTTCAGGGAATCTCCCGACCCGATGGAGTCCATGTGGGCTTGGTTGGCCTACGACCTGCGCTTCTACCGCCTCAAGCATGGTCTGTCCGGTGAGCGTTTCGGACGGATCATCGGCGTCGTCCGCTCCACTGTTTCGAGGCTGGAATCGGGCGAACTCAAGATCGACGGTAAGCAGGCCATGGCGCTCGACGCGCATTTCGACACCGGCGGTCACTTTCTCCGGCTGCGGACCTATGCGGAGCTCGGCCACGACCCCGACTGGCAGAAGCAGTACGAAGTCTTCGAGGCTCGCGCCACGATGATGCGCCTCTATCACGGCCAGTTGATCCCCGCGCTGTTCCAGACGCCGGCCTACGCTCGTGCCCTCCTCAGCGCCGGCCGCTGGGCCGACATCGAGGGCGCGGTCGCCGCGCGGATGGCGCGCCAGGATGCCGTCAACCGACCGGACCCTCCCGACCTCTGGCTGCTGTTGGCGCAGAGTGCGATCGACTGCCCTGTCGGTGGTCCGCAGACCATGCGAGAGCAGAACGCTCACCTTCTGGAGGCGTCCGAGCAGGCGAACGTAACTCTGCGGATAGTCCCCAGATCGGTCGGCGCGCACCAGGGGCTAGATGGTCCATTTATGGTCATCCGCGTGCCCGAAAGAGACCTCGCGTTCGTGGAAGCGCCCGGCGGAGGAAGACTCGTGCTCGGCACTGAGGAAGTTCAGGGGTATGGAGTAAGGTTCGATCGAATTGCCGCGGAAGCGTTGTCTCCTGGTGCTTCGCGCACTTTGATCGAGCAGGTCATGGAGGACATGGCATGACGTATCCTGAGTGGCGCAAGAGCAGCCGTTCCACGTCCGGCACGACTGGTGACTGCGTCGAGGTTGCCGCTCTTCGGGAAGGTGTCGGGGTGCGGGACAGCAAGGCGCCGGGTGCCGGTCACCTGCTGCTGTCCCGGCGCGGCTTCGCCGACCTGATGGCCCGGTTCAAACAGGACGCGGCCGGCGAGTAGACCAGCTGGTGACGCGATCCCTGCTCAACCTTCTTGGAAGGTCACGTAGTCGGCGGGGACCAGGTGTGGGGGGTTGGCGGCCTGGGTGGCGTCGGGCTCTATCAGGCGGAACATGTCGAAGAGGATGATCGGGACCTCGCGGCCAAGGACCTTCTTCACCAGGCCTGTGGCGTGCAGGTGCTTCGCGGCGTCTATACAGAGGTCGTCGAAGTGGGCGCAGAGGCGTTCGTCCTCGTCCTCGTTCCAGAGGCCCAGGCGTTTGACCTCCTCCAGGTAGAGGGCCGTGCCCTCCGGGTCGGCCGGGTGGTGTCCGGCCGGCGGCGACTCCTCCAGGAGCATGTAGGCGTAGTTCCAGCGGGCTTCGAGGGGGTCGGCGGACGAGCCTTCGAGGTTCTGCCGGACGTTCGTCTCGGTGTTGTAGCCGATGGCCATGTACGGGTCGTACGGGTAGTCCCAGAGTTCGTGGACGGTCGAGTACTCGCCGTGCGAGATGCGGAGCGAGATGACGTAGATGTCGGGGCGGAGGGCCTCGGGGAAGCCGAGCACCGCCTGCTCGGCGGCACGGCGCATGTGCTGCTGGAGGGTCATGGGCCTCATGATCGCGGATCCAGCGAGCGGAGTCGGGCGAGGACGCCGGCGGTCTGCGGGGTCTGGAGGTCCTCGAAGACGGCGAGGGCGCGCATCCAGCAGTCGCGGGCGGCGTCCTCGCGGCCGAGGTGCAGGTGGGCCTGGCCGAGGTTGTAGAGGGTCTCCCCCTGGCCGGGACGGTCCCCGATCTCGCGGAACACGTCCAGCGCCTCCCGGTAGCACGTCACCGCCTGGTCGAAGTCGTGCAGGCCGTGGTGGGCGTAGCCGAGGCCGTGCAAGGACCAGCCTTCGGAACGGCGGTCGGTCTTCACGGCGACGGGGTGGGCCTTCTGGAAGCAGGCGAGGGAGGCGTCGAAGTCGCTGAGGCCGGCGTGCGCGTAGCCGAGAGCGATGAGGGCGAGACCGGTGTTGCGGCGGTCGCCGGCCGCCGAGGCCAGCCGCAGGGACCGGCGGTGATGGACGATCGCCTCGTGGTGCCGCTGGAGGCGGCGGCAGGTGTGGCCGAGGCCGTGCAGCGCCCACGCCTCGCCCCGGGGGTCGCCGAGCCGCGCGAACACCTCGCACGCGGCGGTGAAGAACCCGGCGGACTCCTCGAACCGCCACTGGCTCTGGCTGGCGTAGCCGAGGCCGGCGAGGGCGTAGCCGATGCCGCGGTCGTCGCCGAGGACGCGGGCGGAGGTGAGGCCGGTGCGCAGCGTCTTGATCCAGTCCGTCCACGGGCTGCGGAAGAAGAAGAACGTCCAGAGGGCGAGCGGGAGCCGCCAGGCGATGTCGTGGTGGCCCTCGTCCGCGGCGACCCGGGCGGCGGCGATCAGGTTGAGCCGCTCGGTCTCGCACCAGCCTCGGGCCTCCCCGGCGGAGGCGAAGGAGAGCGGGCGGCACGGCTCGTCCGGCAGCGTCAGTGCCGGGGTGATGCGCTCCGGGCAGAGCAGCCGGCGCGCGTTGTCGGCGGTGCCGAGGTACCAGGCGAGGACGCGGCGGAGGGCGGCGGTGCGCTCCTCACCGGCCGGTCCGTCGCCGAGGGTCCCGACGCGGTAGCGGCCTTCGGCGCACTCCTCCAGGTGGAGGCGGCCGAGCAGCGCGGCGGCCTCCTCGTCGGAGACGGCGAGGAGGGCGGCCGCGGCCGGGACGGAGATCTCGCCGCCCGGGTGCAGGGCGAGGAGCCGCGGGACGCGGCCGGTGTCGGCGCGCGTGTCCGGCAGCCGGATCCAGCCGCGCGTCCGGGTCTCCTTGACCGAGACGGCCACCTCGCGGAAGGAGGCGGCGGCGCACGCCGGGCTCTGCCGGACGACCTCCTGGTAGAACCAGTCGGACGCGATCAGCGCCAGGGTGCCGGGGCAGTCGCGCAGCGCCTGCTTGAGCGGGGCGGCCTCCAGCAGCCGGAACGTGGTGATGATCGATTTTCCGGCGACGCCGTTCCCGTCGTAGAGGACCTCCCCGGCGTGGACGGCGGCGCGGATCCTGATCCGGGCGCCCGGGGGCGCGCCGCCGTTGTGCCGGCCGAGCACGGCCGCGAGCGCCGCCGGGAACGCGCCGGCGAGCCGCTCCTTCGGCACGTCTGGCCCGACGAGGATCATGGCGCCGTCGCCGCGGTCCTCGCAGTAGCAGGACTCCGACGGGATGCCGGACTCGACCAGGGCCTCCTGTAAGGCCTGGTAGAGCCCGGCGCGGGAGACGAGCTGGTCCCAGTTCGCCCGGCCGCCGAAGGCCTCGATGTCGACGCAGAGGATCGACCGGTGGACCGCCAGCGACGACAACGACCGTGCTTGCATCTGCCGATGCAGATGCACACCCCTATGCACGTGCATGGCGGGATGGTAGTGCAAGATCGCACCTCGCCGAAGGCGTTGTGCGCACGTGCGAGCACCCGATCAGGCGGCCAGCAGATCCCGCAGGAGGCGTTCCCGGATGCCGGCGTCCTCGCCCTCCGGGAGGTGCCACGGGCAGGCGACGCTCAGCGCGGCGACGCGGCCCGTGGCCATGATCCGGCGGACGGACTCGACGACCGTGTCGCGGGAGGGGCCGCCGCCGACCGGGAACTTGAGTCCGGGCAGGTCACCGGCGTCGATCACGTCCACGTCGACGTGCAGGACGATCGGCCCGGCGGGAAGGTCCACGTCCTCCACGCCGCAGCGCCGCACCTTCGACGACGCCAGGAAGTCCGCCTCCGCCGGGTCGAGGTCGCGGGCGTCCACCAGGACGGCGCGCTCCTCCGGCAGCGGGCGCAGCCCCAGCCGGTCGGCCAGAAGGCCGGAATCGGCCCCGAGGATCTGCCGCAGCGGCATCCCGCCGATGTAACCGGACGTCGAGCTCCGCACCGTGTGGACGTCCCCGTGCGCGTCGAACCAGACGATGGACGCGTCCACCCCGGCCTTCTGCACGCCCGCGAGGACCGCCTCGGCGGTCAGGCAGTCGCCCGACACCACCAGCGGCCGCGAACCCCCGCCGACCTGGTCGGCGACCTCGGCCGAGACCAGCTCGAACAGCGCGCCGATCCGCTGCCACACGTCGCCGTCCGGCAATTCCCGCGTGACCGGGATGACGTCCGGGCCGGGCACCGGGAAGGAGGAGTCGGGAAGTCGCTCGTCCTGGTGGTACGGCACCAAAGTGATGGTCATGCCGCCAACAGTAGAAGGCCCCGCCCGGTATTCCGAGCGGGGCCTGGAACAGGGGGTCAGCGCTTCCTGCCGCCCGCGGTCGCCTTCAGGTAGTCGTGGTTCAGGCGGCCGATGACGTCCAGCGGGATGCCCTTCGGGCAGGCGGCGGTGCACTCGCCGGTGTTGGTGCAGCCCCCGAAGCCCTCCTCGTCGTGGGTCTCCAGCATGGACACGACCCGGTCCCAGCGCTCCGGCTGGCCCTGCGGCATCAGCCCGAGGTGGGTGACCTTCGCGCCGAGGAACAGCGCGGCGGAGCCGTTCGGGCAGGCCGCGACGCACGCGCCGCAGCCGATGCACTCGGCGGCCTCGAACGCGCGGTCGGCGTCCGGCTTCGGGACGGGCGTCGAGTGCGCCTCGGGCGCGGTGCCGGTCGGGGCGGTGATGTAGCCGCCCGCCTGGATCATCCGGTCGAACGCCGACCGGTCGACCACCAGGTCCTTGACCACGGGGAACGCCTTGGCACGCCACGGCTCGACGTCGATGACCTCGCCGTCCTCGAACTTGCGCATGTGGAGCTGGCACGTGGTGGTGGCCCGCTCCGGGCCGTGCGGGGTGCCGTTGATGACCAGCGAGCACATGCCGCAGATGCCCTCGCGGCAGTCGTGGTCGAACGCGACCGGCTCCTCGCCGGACGCGATGAGCTTCTCGTTGAGGACGTCCAGCATCTCCAGGAACGAGGCGTCGGGGGAGACGTCGTCGAGCTTGTACTCGACCATCCGCCCCTTGTCCTGGGGGCCGCTCTGGCGCCAGACGCGCAGTGTGAGCTTCATGATTACCTGTACGACCTCTGTTACTTGTACGAGCGCTGCGTGGGCTTGACGTACTCGAAGTTGAGGGCCTCCTTGTGGAGGACGGGCCGCGCGCCCTCCCCGGCCCATTCCCAGGCGGCGACGTAGCCGAAGTTGTCGTCGTCGCGCTCAGCCTCGCCGTCCTCGTCCTGGCTCTCGGCCCGGAAGTGGCCGCCGCAGGACTCGGTGCGGTGCAGCGCGTCGATGACCATCAGCTCGGCCAGCTCGAAGAAGTCGGCGACGCGGCCGGCCTTCTCCAGCTGCTGGTTCAGCTCCTCGCCCCGGCCGGTGACCTTGACGCGCGTCCAGAACTCCTCGCGCAGCTCCGGGATGAGGCCGAGCGCCTTGCGCAGGCCCTCCTCGGTGCGCTCCATTCCGCAGTACTCCCACATGATGTGGCCGAGCTCGCGGTGGAAGGAGTCGACGGAACGGTCCCCGTCGACGGACAGCAGCCGCTCGATCCGGGACCGCACCCGCTCCTCGGCCTCGCCGATCGCCGACTCCGACACCGGGGAGAACGGGTTGCGGGCGATGTAGTCGCCGATGGTGTTCGGCAGGACGAAGTAGCCGTCCGCCAGCCCCTGCATCAGCGCGGACGCGCCGAGCCGGTTCGCGCCGTGGTCGGAGAAGTTGGCCTCGCCGATGACGAACAGCCCGGGGACGGTGGACTCCAGGTCGTAGTCGACCCACAGGCCGCCCATCGTGTAGTGGACGGCGGGGTAGATGCGCATCGGCGTGTCGTACGGGTTCTCGCCGGTGATGCGCTCGTACATCTCGAAGAGGTTGCCGTACTTGGCCTCGACCTTGTCGCGGCCGAGCCGCTCGATCGCGTCGGCGAAGTCGAGGTAGACGCCGAGCCCGCCGGGGCCGACGCCGCGTCCCTCGTCGCAGACGTTCTTCGCCGCGCGGGACGCGATGTCGCGCGGCACCAGGTTCCCGAAGGAGGGGTAGATGCGCTCCAGGTAGTAGTCGCGCTCGTCCTCGGGGATGTCGCCGGGACGGCGGGAGTCCCCGGCCTTCTCCGGCACCCACACCCGGCCGTCGTTGCGCAGCGACTCCGACATCAGCGTGAGCTTCGACTGGTGGTCGCCGCTGACCGGGATGCACGTCGGGTGGATCTGCGTGTAGCAGGGGTTGGCGAACAGGGCGCCGTGCCGGTGGGCGCGCCAGGACGCGGTGACGTTCGAGCCCATCGCGTTGGTGGACAGGAAGTACACGTTGCCGTAGCCGCCGGACGCCAGCACGACCGCGTCGGCGGTGTAGTGCTTGATCTCGCCGTTGATCAGGTTCCGGACGACGACGCCGCGCGCCCGCCCGTCCTCCATGATCAGGTCGAGCATCTCGTGCCGCGGGTACAGCTCGACGTTGCCGGCGTCGACCTGGCGCATCAGCGCCTGGTAGGCGCCGAGGAGCAGCTGCTGGCCCGTCTGCCCGCGGGCGTAGAAGGTGCGGGAGACCTGCGTCCCGCCGAAGGACCGGTTGTCGAGCAGGCCGCCGTACTCGCGGGCGAACGGGACGCCCTGCGCGACGCACTGGTCGATGATGTTCCGGGAGATGTCGGCGAGGCGGTAGACGTTGGACTCGCGCGAGCGGAAGTCGCCGCCCTTCACCGTCTCGTAGAACAGCCGGTACACGCTGTCGCCGTCGTTGCGGTAGTTCTTGGCGGCGTTGATGCCGCCCTGCGCGGCGATCGAGTGGGCGCGGCGCGGGGAGTCCTGGAAGCAGAACTGCTGGACGTGGTAGCCGGCCTCGCCGAGGGTGGCGCCGGCCGAGCCGCCCGCCAGCCCCGTGCCGATGATGATGATCTTCTTCTTGCGCTTGTTGGCCGGGTTGACCTGCTTGGCCTCGAACTTGCGGGTCGTCCAGCGGTCCTCGATGGCGCCCGCCGGGGCCTTGGCGTCGGCGATCGGCTCGCCGGTCGTGTAGAAGCCGTCACTCATGTTCAGCTCACCCATCCGAAGGTGATGGAAAGGGGGACCGAGATGAAGCCGAGCGTCACCAGCGCGGCGACCGTCCCGGCGAGGCTCCGCAGGGCGCGCTCGCTGCGCGGGGTCCGCAGCCCGAGCGTCTGGAACGCGCTCCAGACGCCGTGGTGGAGGTGCAGCCCGACGAGCAGGACGGCGACGACGTACCAGACGGTGATGTACCAGCGGGACGGGTCGAAGTCGGCGACCATCCGCTCGTACGGGGTGGCGTCGCCGCCCTTGGGGTTCACGACGAAGAACGTGAGGTCCAGGAGGTGCCAGACGATGTACACGGCGATGATGACGCCGCCGTACCTCATCGTCCGGGTGGCATAGCCCTGCGCGTGCGACTTCTTCTTCGACCGGTACTTGACGGGACGGGCGGCGGAGGCGCGGCGCGCGAGCGACACCGCCGACCACATGTGCAGGACGACCGACGCCCCGAGCACGACCTCGATGAGCGTCAGCACCGTCCGGTGCGGCACCGCGGGCTCGCCCATCGTGCGCAGCCAGTGCGCGTAGTGGTTGAAGTCCTCCGCCCCGAGGAAGATCTTCAGGTTCCCGATCATGTGCAGGATCAGGTACAGCACGAGCACGCCGCCGGTCACCGCCATGACGGCCTTCTTGCCGACGGTGGATCGGTAGATCGCAGGTATCGCTATAGCCACGGCCTGCACGCTATGTCCGGTTCGGCGATTCTTTCCAAGTCACCAGGACACTCGTTGCGATAGCCGCAGGCTATGCACACAAGCAGGCCGGGGCTTGTGGCCGTTCCGTGACGTCTGCCCAGGTGAGAGACTTCACAGGCGGTGCGGGAACCCTCCCGGACAGTGATCCAGAAGACATTGACGGAGGTCGGCGGCGTGTGGTCGGCAGGTGTGCCGGGGCCGCCGGGTCAGAGCTCCCCGGCCTCCGCGGCCTCCGCGCGCCGCGACAGCAGCAGGACGGCGAGGTCGTCGGTCAGGGCGTCGCCGTTGAGGCGCTCCACCTCGCCCACCAGCTCGTCGATGAGGCGGCGTCCCGTGGCGCCCTTGCCGCGCGCCGCGCGGGCGAGGCCGGTGAGGCCCTCGGTGCCGAGCCGCTCGGAGCCGGGGCCGACCCGTCCCTCGATCAGGCCGTCGGTGTAGAGCATCAAGGCCCATGACTCGCCGAGGTCGATCTCGGTGGTCGGCCATTCGGCGCCGGGCACCAGGCCGAGCGCCGGGCCGTGCGCGTAGTCCGGCAGGGCGGTGACCTCGCCGCCGGCGCCGGGCGCCCCGCGGAACAGCAGCGGGGCGGGGTGGCCGGCCAGGTGCATCCGCGCGGTCCGCCGGGACGGCGCGATCGTGATCATGCAGAGGGTGGTGAAGATCTCCTCGCTGCGCCGCTCGTGGCCGAGGACGGTGTCGAGGGTGCCGAGGAGCTGCTCGCCGGTGTGGCCGGCGAGGACGAGCGTCCGCCAGGCCATCCGCAGTTGGACGCCGAGGGCCGCCTCGTCGGGTCCGTGCCCGGCGACGTCGCCGATCATCAGGTGGACCGCGCCGCCGTCGGTCTGCACGGTGTCGTAGAAGTCGCCGCCGAGCAGCGCGCGCCGCCGGCCGGGCCGGTAGCGGGTGTGGTGCCGCAGCGACGGGTCGTCGATGAGCGGGACGGGCAGCAGCCCGCGCTCCAGCCGCGCGTTCTCCCGGCCGAGGATGCGGGCCTCGACGAGGCGCCGCTCGGTCTCCTCCGAGCGCTTGCGCTCTATGGCGTAGCGGATGGCGCGGGCCAGCAGCGGCGCGTCCACCTCCTGCTTGACCAGGTAGTCCTCGGCGCCCGCGGCGACCGCCTGCACGCCGAGGTGGGCGTCGTCCAGGCCGGTGAGGACGACCACGGCCGCCGTGCCGGAAAGGCCGAGCACCTGCCGGAGCGCCTCCAGCCGGTCGATGCCGGGCGTGGACAGGTCGACGATGATGCACTGGGTGCGCCGGGTCAGCGTCCGCGCGGCGGTGGCGAGGTCCTGCGCGACGGTGATGCCCGCGTCCATGCCGCTCTCGGCGAGCATCTTCTCGACCATGAGGACGTCGGAGGGGTCGTCGTCGATGAGGAGCAGGTCGATCCTGTCCTCGGTCCCCGGCGTGAAGGGATGAGTCTGATGGCTGATGGTGCTCACAGGGCTTCCGGAAAGTCGGGCTGGCGACGGCACTGGCAACGGCCGTGGCGATCCGCTTTATTCCTGCGGCGGCAGGGGAGCGGTACCGGCCGCGCCGGGGCAGCGGCATCGGCCTAGCCGCCAGGGTCCCGGCTCAAGGAGCGGAGTGGGGCTCGCTCCGTACGAGCTTGACCTTAGCGTGTCCGCGCGGCGTGCCGCACCCCCTGGGCGCATCCGTGGACGAGTTTTCGGACGGACCGGAATTGGATCCGCCCTGCTGAAAAACCAGTCGAGATTCCGGCGATCCGCTGCATAACCTTCGACGCGTGAAGCCGTTGCCGGAGAAAGATCCTGGCGGCCCCGACCACACCACCCCAGCCCGCTACCTGCTGTGGCTGCTGCGCGTCCAGTGGCGCAGCGTCACCGCCGGCGCGGCCCTCGGCGTGGTGTGGATGCTCAGCCAGGCCCTGATCCCCGCCGCCGTCGGCCGCGCCATCGGCGACGGCGTCGTGGCGCGGGACGAGCGCGCCCTGGTGACGTGGGGCGCCATCCTGGCCGGGCTCGGCGTGGTGCAGGCCGTGGCGGGCGCCGTCCGCCACCGGTTCGCGGTGTTCAACTGGCTCGCCGCGGCCTACCGGACGGTCCAGCTCGTCACCCGGCAGTCCACCCGCCTCGGCGGGACGCTGCCGAAGCGGGTGAGCGCGGGCGAGGTGGTCAGCATCGGCCTGTCGGACGTGTCGCACATCGGGGACGCCCTGGACATCATCGCCCGCGGGTCGGGGGCCGTGGTCGCGATCGCCGCCGTGACCGGCATCCTGCTGACGACGTCGCCGCCGCTCGGGCTGATCGTGCTGGTCGGCGTCCCGCTGATCCTGGCGGTCGCGGCGCCGCTGCTGCGCCCCTACCGCGAGCGGGAGCTGGCGCACCGGGAGCTGGTCGGCGAGCTGAGCACGCACGCCACCGATCTCGTCGCGGGCCTGCGGGTGCTGCGCGGCATCGGCGGCGAGGCGCTGTTCTCCGGCCGGTACCGCGCGGAGTCGCAGCGGGTGCGCGCCGCCGGGGTGGCGGTCGCGCGCGCCGAGACCCGGATGAACGGCGCCGAGGTGCTGCTGCCGGGCCTGCTGATCGCGCTGGTGACCTGGGTCGGCGCCCGGTTCGCCGCGCGCGGGACGATCGGCGTGGGCGAGCTGGTCGCGTTCTACGGCTACGCGGTGTTCCTGATCGTGCCGCTGAAGACCCTCGGCGAGGCGGCCGGCAAGATCACCAAGGGGCTGGTCGCGGCGGGCCGGGTGACCGCGCTGCTGCGGCTCGACCCCGAGCTGCCGGACACCGGGACGGCCCGCCCGGCGGCGGGTGCCGAGCTGGTCGACATCGCGTCCGGTCTGGTCGTGCGGCCGGGGCGGGTCACCGCGATCGCGGCGGCCGACCCGCGCGACGCGCAGGCGATCGCCGACCGGCTGGGCCGCTACCGGGACGGCGACGTCGACTTCGGCGGCGTCTCGCTGCACGACGTCGCCGACGTCCGGAAGCGGATCCTGGTCGCCGTCAACGAGGACCGCCTGTTCTCCGGGCCCCTCGCCGAGACGCTGGCGCCCGGCGGTGACGAGGCGACGCTGCGGGCGGCGATCCGGGACGCCTGTGCGGAGGACATCGTCGAGGCGGTCGGCCTGGACGCCCACGTGGTCGAAGCCGGTCGGGAGTTCTCGGGAGGCCAGCAGCAGCGCCTTCGCCTAGCGCGGGCGCTCGCCGCCGACCCCGACGTCCTCGTCCTGGTGGAGCCCACCAGCGCGGTGGACGCGCACACCGAGGCCCGCATCGCCGACAGGCTCGGCCAAGCGCGCGCGGGCCGTACCACGGTGGTCTGCACGACCAGCCCGCTGATGCTGGACCGTGCCGACCACGTCGCCTTCGTCCAGGACGGCCTGGTCGTCGCGGAGGGACCCCACCGCGACCTCCTCCAGAGCGAGCCGCGCTACGAGGCGACCGTCACCAGAGGAGAAGCGACCTCCAGAGAAGAGACCGCGGAAAGGGCGGGAACGTGAGTGCCGAGACACTGCCGGTCGCGACGACCGCGCAGGTGCGGGCGTATGCGCGGCGGCTCGTGCTGCGCCATCCCCGAGCGCTGGCCGGGGTGCTCGTCCTGCACGCGCTCGCCGCCGTGACCGGGCTGGTCACCCCCCGGCTGCTCGGCGCCCTCGTCGAGGACGTCAGGGACGGCCGGGCCGACATCACCGCGATCGGCCTGGCCATCGCCGCGTTCGTGGTCGTGCAGGGCGTGCTGACCCGGTACGCCTACCTCGCGTCCGCGAAGCTGGGCGAGCGCGTGCTGGCCGAGCTGCGGGAGGAGTTCGTCGACCGCGTCCTGGCGCTGCCGCTGTCCACCGTCGAGCGCGCGGGCACCGGCGACCTCGTCACCCGCGCGTCCCGCGACGTGGACACGCTCAGCACGTCCGCCCGGTACGCGATGCCGGAGACCCTCGTCGCCATCGTCGTCGGCGGGTTCACCGTCGGGGCGCTGCTTCTGAACGGGCCGCTCGTCGCGCTGCCCGCGCTGGTCGCCGTCCCGATGCTGTGGGCGGTCATGCGCTGGTACCTGCCGCGCGCCCACCAGGGCTACCTGCGGGAGAACGCGTCCTGGTCGCAGATCGCGGACGGGCTGACCGAGACCGTCCAGGGCGCCCGGACGGTCGAGGCGCTCGGCCTCGCCGACCGCAGGCACGAGCGGGGCGACGCCGACATCGCGCGGTCCTACAGGGCCGAGCGATACACCCTGCGGCTGCGCATGGTGCTGTTCCCCGCGGCCGAGATGGGCTTCGTGCTGCCCATCGTGTCGACGCTGCTGGTCGGCGGCTTCCTCTACATCCACGACATGGCGACGCTCGCGCAGGTGACCGCCGCGACCCTGTACGCGCAGCAGCTGATCCAGCCGGTCGACACGGTGCTGTCGTGGCTGGACGAGCTGCAGCTCGGCGGCGCGTCCCTGGCCCGCCTGCTGGGCGTCGGGAACGTCCCGCCGGACCGCGAGCCCGGCGGGCGCGTCCCCGACGGGGAGCGGCTCACGGCGCGGGACGTCCGCTACTCCTACCGGCCGGGGCAGGACGTCCTGCACGGCGTGGACCTCGCCCTGCGGCCCGGTGAGCGGCTGGCGATGGTCGGGCCGAGCGGCGCGGGCAAGTCGACGCTCGGCCGCCTCCTCGCCGGGGTGGACGGCCCGCGCTCGGGGTCGATCACCCTCGACGGCGACGCCGGCGCGGGGGCCGGCGGCGTCTCGCTGGTGGAGCTGCCGCTGGACGACCTGCGCGGCCACGTCGCCCTGGTCACCCAGGAGCATCACGTGTTCCGCGGCACGCTGCGCGAGAACCTCGTGATGGCCCGCGAGGGCGCGTCCGACGAGGAGATCGGGCGGGTCCTCCGGGCGGTCGACTGGGACGGCCCCGGCCTCGACACGGTGGTCGGCTCGGGCGGCGAGACGCTGACGCCCGCGCAGGCGCAGCAGCTCGCGCTGGCCCGGCTGGTCCTCGCCGACCCGCACACGCTGGTCCTGGACGAGGCGACGTCGCTGCTCGACCCGCGCGCCGCCCGCCGGCTGGAACGCTCGCTCGCCGCCGTCCTGGACGGCCGCACCGTCGTGGCGATCGCGCACCGCCTCCACACCGCCCACGACGCCGACCGCGTGGCGGTGGTGGAGGACGGCCGCATCACCGAGCTCGGCACCCACGCCGAGCTCATCGCCGCCCGGGGCTCCTACGCCTCCCTATGGAGCTCCTGGCACGGCGGCGAGACCCGCGCTAGGTGAGATTCGATTCGAGGAACTGGACCTGTGCGTACAGGAGGTTCTCGGCGACGACCTCCTGCGGGGTCATGTGGGTGACGCCCGACAGCGGCAGGACGGTGTGCGGGCGTCCCGCCGCGAGGAGGGCCGAGGACAGGCGCAGCGTGTGCGCCGCCACCACGTTGTCGTCGGCGAGGCCGTGGATCAGCATCAGCGGGCGCTTGAGGTCGGCGGCCCTCTCGATGAGGGAGTTGGCGGTGTAGTTGTCCGGCTCCTCGTCGGGGTGGCCCAGGTACCGCTCGGTGTAGTGGGTGTCGTACAGCCGCCAGTCGGTGACCGGGGCGCCCGCGATGCCCGCGTGGAAGACGTCCGGGCGGTGCAGGACGGCCAGGCCCGCGAGCCAGCCGCCGAACGACCAGCCCCGGATCGCGACGCGGTCGAGGTCGAACGCGGCTGGGTGCACGCGCGCCGCCTCGATCAGCGCCGTGATCTGGTCCTCGATGACGGGCCCGACGAAGTCGCCGCGGACGGCGCGGTCCCAGGCGGGGCCGCGTCCCGGCGTGCCGCGGCCGTCGGCGATCACGACGGCGAAGCCCTGGTCGGCGAGCCACTGCGCCTCGCAGTACATGCGCTGGACGGCGAGGACGCGCTGCGCGTGCGGCCCGCCGTAGGGGTCCACGAGGACGGGCAGGCGGCCCCGGCCCGGCTCCCACCCGGACGGCAGCAGCACCGCGGTGCGGATCTCGCGGTCGCCGGAGCGCAGCAGCTCCACCCGCGGGGTGATCACGGGGGTCTCGGCGAGGGAGGCGACGGGGTGCGTGCCGGACGGCGTGCGCACCTCGACCTCCGAACCGGGCCGGTCCAGCCGCGCGCCCGAGACCACGGTGACGCCGCCGGAGCGGGTGCCCCCGAACACGCCCCGCCCCTCGGTGAGCCGGGTCACGTCGGGCGCGTCGAAGTGGTAGTCGAGGGAGTAGAGGTGGATCTCGGTGGACTCCTCCGAGGCGGTGAAGAGGATGGACTCGCCCTCCACGCCCAGCACGGCGCGGACCTGGAGGCCGCCGGGCGTGACGGGGTGCCCCGCGACGGTGATCCGCCGCGTGTCCGTCCCGGGGTCCTCGGTGATCCAGACGAGGTCGCCGGACTGCGTACGGGCGGGCAGGCCGGGGACGATGTCGGTCCACACCGGGTCGTGCTCGTTGTGCAGGAGGGTCGTCTCCCCGTTGGACGGGTCGACCTTCAGCACCCGCTGGGAGCGCTGGTCGCGCGGCTGGACGACGACCAGCAGGCCGTGCCGGTCCCAGGACGCGGTGACGACGTAGGGGAACTCGCCGCGGTCCCACGCGACGGCGACGCGCCCCCCGTCGACCTTGAGCAGCACCAGCGACACCAGCGCGTTCGGCGTGCCGGCCGCCGGGTAGGCGATCTCGGACGGCGGCCGGTCGGGGTTCGCGGGGTCGGCGATGTGCCACCGCTGCACCGGCGTCTCGTCGACCCGGGCGACCAGCAGCGTCCCGCCGTCGGGCGACCACCAGTGGCCGCGCATCCGGCCCATCTCCTCGGCCGCGACGAACTCGGCGAGGCCGTAGGAGACCTGGTCGGACTCCGGCTGGACGAGCGCCCGGTCGCCGGTGCCGTCCATCTCGATGAGCCGCAGCGTCCGCCCCGACGCGTACGCGACGCGCCGGCCCGCGGGATCGGGGCGCGCGTCGAAGACCGGCGGCCGGGCCGGCAGCTCCCGGACCAGGCCGGTGTCCAGGTCGGCGACGTGCAGCCGCCCGCCCAGCGTGAAGACGGCCTGCCGCATGGCCTGGTCGGTGGCGTACCCGACGATCCCGCCCGCCTGCTCGCGGGCGCGTTCCCGCCGGGCCCGCTCCTCGGCGGGCAGGTTCTCCTCGCCGGGGACGTCCAGCGCGGCCGGGTCGGCGACGCACCTCTCCTCGCCGGTCGCGGTGTCCAGCGTCCACAGGCAGGTGACCGGGTCGTCGCCCGCCCTGGTGCGCAGGAACGCGACGCGCGACTCGTCCGGCGCGATCTGGAAGGCGCGCGGGACGCCGAGGCTGAACCTGCGCGTGCGGGCGCTCTGCCGCGGATAGCTGATGCTCATGGCATCCGAGTCTGCCAGGACGGTGCGGAAGTACGGCGCACGGCGGTCTCCTGCCTCTATGATCACGGGTCGTCGCGTGGTGGACGGGGAACGACCCGTGCCCGGGTCCGCGCTCGCGTAAGCTCAAAGCTTCCCCAAGCACTTTTGTCGTCGCGGCTGAGGAGTGGTCAATGCCGGAGCTGCAGCCGGGAGATCCCCGGCGGCTGGGCTCGTACGAGATCGTCGAGCGTCTCGGCGAGGGCGGCCAGGGCGTGGTCTACGCCGGTGTGGACGCCTCCGGGAACCGTGCCGCGATCAAGCTCCTGCGCGCCGACCTGGCCGGGGACACGATGGCGCGCAACCGGTTCGTCCGCGAGGCGCAGGCGGCCAAGCAGGTCGCGCGGTTCTGCACCGCGCAGGTGCTGGAGGCCGACGTCGCCGGCGACCAGCCCTACATCGCCAGCGAGTACGTGCCGGGCCCGTCGCTGTACAAGCAGGTCACCGAGACCGGCCCGATCAGCGGCGCGCCGCTGGACCGGCTCGCGATCGGCACCGCGACCGCGCTGGTCGCGATCCACCAGGCCGGCATCGTGCACCGCGACTTCAAGCCGCACAACGTGATCATGGCTCCGGACGGGCCGCGAGTGATCGACTTCGGCATCGCCCGCGCCCTGGACACCGGGCAGACGAACGCGACCAAGGCGATCGGGACGCCGTCCTACATGGCGCCCGAGCAGGTGGCGGGCGCGACGCTCACCGAGGCCGTGGACGTGTGGGCGTGGGCCACCACGATGGTGTTCGCGGCGACCGGGCACCCCCCGTTCGGCGACGACACCGTCGTCGCGGTCATCAACCGGGTGATGCACGAGCCGCCGTCGCTGGAGGGCGTCCCCGCCGACCTGCACCGGCTGATCGCGGCGTGCCTGGTCAAGGAGCCCGAGCGGCGGCCCACCGCGCAGCAGATCATGATGGCGCTGATCGGCAGCGGGCCGGGCGGCTCCGGGCAGACCAGGATGGACGACCCGGCGCAGGCCACCACGATGCTCGCGGAGGGCTCGACGCTCGCCGCGGGCGGCCTCGCGGGCGCCGGCCTCGCGGGCGCCGCCACGCACCCGGGCGGCGGGACGCGCCGGGTGTCGCCCGCCGAGTACACCGGGAACCTGCCGCCCGCGCGGCCCCCGGCTCCGCCGGGCCGCGGGACGCGCGGCCGGTACGACGACTGGGAGCCCGAGCGCAAGTCCCGGTGGCCGATCGTCGCGGCGGTGGCCGCGATCGCCGTGCTGGCGCTCGTCGTCGGCGTGTTCGCGGCGACCCGCGGCGGCGACGACCCGAACGCGCCCACGACGCCGACGGTGAGCGACTCCCCGACGGTCTCGGATTCGCCGACGGACGAGGAGCCCGAGGAGCCCACGCCGACCCGGACCCGGACCCGGCAGAACACGCCGCCTCCGAACACGTCCGCCCCGACCGAGGAGCCGCCGACCACGGAGGAGCCGCCGACCCCGCCCCCGACCACGGAGGAGCCCCCGACCACGGAGGACCCGCCGACCGGTGGCGGTGGAGGCGGCGGAGGCCCCGGTGGCGGCGGTGGCGGCGGTGGCGGCGGCACGACGCCCCCCGGCGGAGGCGACTGAGCCGGGCCGGTGACGCTTCCGCGATACGCGGGGGAGGGCGGTCATCGCCGCGATGCCGCGCCCTGAGTAGGCTCGTTGACTATGAAGGAGCCGCGGATCCTGTTCGTCCACGCCCATCCGGACGACGAGTCCATCGGGACCGGGGCGACCATGGCCAAATACGCCGCCGAGGGCGCCCATGTCTGCCTCGTCACCTGCACGCTGGGCGAGGAGGGCGAGGTCATCCCCGAGGAGTTGCGCCATCTGGCCTCCGACAAGGAGGACAGCCTGGGCGAGTACCGCATCGGCGAGCTGGCGGCGGCGTGCGAGGCGCTCGGCGTCCGCGACCACCGCTTCCTCGGCGGGGCGGGCCGCTGGCGCGACTCCGGCATGATGGGCGCGCCCACCAACGACGACCCGCGCTGCTTCTGGCAGGCCGACGTCACGACGGCCGCGCTGGACCTCGTCCCGGTGATCCGGGAGCTGCGCCCGCAGGTCATCGTCACCTATGACGAGCGCGGCAACTACGGGCACCCCGACCACATCCAGGCGTACCGGGTGGCGTGGCGGGCGTTCGAGCTGGCCGCCGACCCGGCCCACGAGGACGGCGCCGAGCCGTGGCGGGCCGCCAAGTTCTACGCCTACGCCACCCCGCGGACCGTCCTCGCCCGCGCGATCGCGGTGATGCGCGAGGCCAAGCTGCCGTTCGCCCGCGTCGCCGGGCTGGACGAGCTGGGCTCGGGCGTCCCGGACGGCCAGGTCACCACGGTGGTGGACGCCCGCGCGCACCTGCCCGCCAAGCTCGCGGCGCTGCGCGCCCACCGCACCCAGATCGTCGTCGCGCCCGAGCAGGTCGGGCCGTTCTTCGCGCTCTCGAACAACCTGGGGCAGCAGGCGTTCGGCACCGAGTACTTCGTCCTGCAGGCCGGTGAACTCGGCCCGCTCGGCCCCGGCCGCCGGGAGAAGGACCTCTTCGCCGGCCTCGCCGGCGCCCGGGACTGACCGCCCGGTTTCCCGGCATCGCCCGGCAGGCCGGGCCGGTACCCTGGCGTCCGTGGACAAGGACGACGACGCGCACGTCAGCCTCGCCAAGGAAGGCGATCCGGCGCCGGTGGACGCCGGCCCGCCCGGCCTGGAACGGGCGGGCGGCGAGGGCGCCGGCGACGCGTTCCTGTCCGGTGCCGCCTACGCGGCCCTCGGCATCCTCGGCGGCGTCTTCGGCGTGGTCGGCTCGTTCGCCCAGGACTGGACCGCCGGCCCCGTCCCGCTCGCGGCGATCGTCCTGGTGGGGCTGGTGTTCGCGATGGCGCGGCTGTCCGGCCGGGGGATGGGCGGGCGGCTCGGCGGGACGGTCCCCGCGGTCGTGTGGGGCATCGTGGTGTTCGTCCTGTCGATGCGCCGCCCCGAGGGCGACCTCGTCGTCCCCGCGACCCTCGCCGGCTACGTGTTCATCATCGGCGGCATGGTCGCCGCCGTGCTCGGGGTCATGCTGACGCCGCCGGCCCGCCCGCCGGGCGACTGGCTGCTCGGCAAGGCGGGCCGCACGCGCGGCTAGGGCGTCAGGACGCGAGCGGAGCCGGTTCGGGGTCCGCCGTCGCGGCCGGTGTCCCGGTCCGGTGGCCCTTCAGGGTCAGGCAGGCGGCGGCGCTCAGCAGGATGACGCCGATCGGCAGCCACATCGTCGGTTTCATCGCGTGCACGAAGCCGTGCGAGAACACCTGGCCGGCCAGCTCGTGGACGCGGTGCGCCACGCCCGGCGGGACACCGGCCGGGAGCTGCTGCCGGGCGCCGCTCTGCCCGGCGCCGACCTCCAGGCCGCCCTTGGCGGCGTCCGCGAACCCCTGCACGAAGCCGCCGCGGACGTCGGCCGGAAGCGCCGCCGAGCGGGCGGTCGCCTCGTCCCGGAGCGCGGACGCCAGCCGGTTCTGCATCACGGCGCCGACCGCCGCGCTGCCGAGCACGGACCCGACCTGCCGGATCGTGTTGTTGACGCCGGACGCGGCGCCCGCGAGCCGCGGCGGGACGTTCCGGGTCGCCTCGGTGGCCATCGGCGCGAACACGCCGCCGATGCCGAAGCCGGCCACGACGAGCGGGGCGACGAAGGCCGTCCAGTGCGTCCCGACCTCGGCGACGAGGACGAGCCACACCATGCCGAGGCCGTAGAGGGCGAGGCCGGCCATCAGGATGAACTTGCCGCCGATGCGGTCCGACATCCGTCCGGCGACGGGCGCGAGGAACATCGACACGATCGAGGACGGCGCCATCACCAGGCCCGCCTCCAGCGCGCTGAAGCCGAGCACGGACTGCAGGTAGATGGTCATGGGCAGGAACATCCCGATCATGCCGACCGAGACGGCCGCGCCGACGAGGTTCAGGACGGTGAAGTTGCGGTCCCGGAACAGCGAGAACGGGACGAGCGGCTCGCCGTCCTGGCGGCCCCGCTGCTGCACGACGAAGATCGCGAACAGGCCGAGCCCGGCGGCGACGAGCCCCCAGATGCCCTCGTTCCACTCGTACTTCTGGCCCTCGGTGAGCGCGAAGGTGAGGCAGAACAGCGCCGCGGACGCCAGCAGGACGCCGGGCAGGTCGAACCGGTGCCGGACGGTGCGGGTGTGGCCCGGCAGGATCGGCACCGCCATGGCCAGCACCAGGATGCCGATCGGCAGGTTCACGAAGAAGATCCACCGCCAGTCGAGGGTGGTGACGAGCAGGCCGCCGACGGTGGGCCCGGCGATGGTGGACACCCCGGCGACCGCGCCCCACACGCCGAGGGCGGCGCCGCGCCGCTGCGGCGGGAACACGCCGATGATGATCGACATGGTCTGCGGCATCAGCAGCGCCGCGCCGAGGCCCTGCACGGCGCGGGCCGCGATCAGCTGCGCCGGGCTCTGCGCGACGCCGCACGCCAGGCTGGACAGCGTGAACAGGGCGACGCCCGCGATGAACAGGTTCTTCTTGCCCCACAGGTCGCCGAGGCGGCCGGCGGTGATGAGCAGGACGGCGAGCACCAGGATGTAGGCGTTGACGACCCACAGCACCTGGTCGAGCGAGGCGTCCAGCTTGTCGATCATGCCCGGGATCGCGATGTTCACGATCGTCAGGTCGAGCAGCGTCATGAAGAATCCGAGGGAGAGCGTCAGCAGGATCGCCCAGGGATTGCCGCGCCATTTGCTCATGAGGCCCCCTTGTCGTCGGTGTGGTGCGGTCGTGGCCGAGGCCGCGGGTGGCAGATCGCCCGCGTCTCGCTGTCCTTCCAGGTGAGCCGGCCGGCCTCCAGGTCGTCGACGATCCCGCGCACGTAGTCGAGCTCGCTGCGCAGGCGTGCGATCAGCCATTCCTGGTCGATCAGCTTGTAGCGCTCGATGCCCTGCTTGCGGAGCGAGTCGTGGGCGGCCTGGTGCCCGGCCAGCGCCGCTTCCAGGGAGACGGTCCGGTTGCGCAGCAGGCGCGCGACCTCGCCTTCCGGGAGCAGGTTGATGAACGCCAGCCCGGTGCCGAACAGCGGGAACTCCTCGCTCGGACGGGCGAGCAGCTCGGCGAGCCGGAACTGGGCGGCGTCGCGTCCGGCGGTGGTCACCGCGTAGACGGTGCGCTCGGGGCGGCGCCCTTCGCGGCTGGTCTCCAGCGGCTCGATGAGGCCGGCCGCGGCGAGCCGCTCCACCGAGTGGTAGAGCGAGCCGTGCGTGATCTTGACGGCCTGGTCGTAGGCGTGGTCGCGGATGCGCTGCTGCATCTCGTACGGGTGCATCGGGCTGTCGCACAGCATGCGCAGCACCGTCAGCGCGAGCGGTGTGAGGGGTCGGGACATGGCGCCGGCCTCATGGTCGGAGGTGGATTAGTCCACTCAGACTAATCCATCCAGACTGTGACCGCCAAATGGCCCGCTATTCCCGATATTTCCCAGGTTATGGGCGGCTCAGCGCACGGCGTCCACCGAGTTGGCCGCCCCGTTGCGGGCCACGTAGTCGCCGACCCGGTCCTCCCGGACGGCGGTGAACAGCTCGCGGGAGCCATCCTCGTCCAGGAGTACGACACTCTGGCCGTCCCGCTCGGCCGTCCCGGCGACGGGGGCGGTCACGTACTCCAGCAGCGACGTCCTGAGCAGCCGCTGGGCGAGCCCGCGCAGCGCGCCGGCGGTCACCGAGTCGTCCACGGTCACCGAGCGGGTCACCGCCCGGATGAACCGGTCGATCTTGATCGGGTTGCGGGTGTCCAGCGCCTTGGCCGCGAGCGCGTTCAGGAACGCCTGCTGCCGCTTGATCCGGTCGAGGTCGCCGCCCGGCAGGTTCCACCGCTGCCGGACGAAGTCCAGCGCCTCGACGCCGTTCAGGTGCCGGCGCCCGGCCTCCCACGTCCGGTCGTGCATCGGGTCGAAGGTCTTCTTGGTGATGGTGACGTCCACGCCGCCGAGCGCGTCGGTCATCGTCACGAACCCGCCGAAGTCGAGCGCGGCGAAGTGGTCGACGCGGACGCGCGTCAGCTGCTCGACGGACCGGACCAGCAGCGCGGGACCGCCGTAGGCGAACGCCGCGTTGATCTTCGTCCGGCCGTGCCCGGGGACGGGCACCCAGCCGTCCCGCGGGATCGCGACGACCGACACCCGGTCGCCGCGCCCGGACAGGTGCACCAGCATGATCGTGTCGGCGCGGGCGCCCATCGAGGGCATGTCGGCGCGCCGGTCGGACCCGATCAGCAGCCAGTTCTCGCCCCGCCCGCTGGAGGACGGGCGCCCCGCCCCGGTGGGCAGCGCGCCGGAGACCCGGTCGACCTCCCCGTCGTAGGCGCGTTGCAGCAGGTAGAGCCCGCCGCCCATCACCAGCAGGAGGCCCACCACCAGCCCTCCGCACCCGAAGGCCACCCGGCGTCCGCCCCATTTCCGCAGCATGCCGCCCACCCTGCCGGGCGGGGACGTGAGCGCCGACGCGCCCGGCGGGCGGCGGTCAAGCCTTTGACGAGTTTCGGGTTTGCGATGAACGAGGAGACGCCGCCGGGCGCCGTTGACCGGCGGCGTTCCGGATCGGGAGGACAGCCGCGACCATCACCCCGGCCACGCGACAACCGGGGCCGCCGCGATCGCGTCCGAAGGCAGGGGCGAGCTTGCGAGACCCTGATCGCGCAGCGAGCCGCAAGGCGAGTCGGATGCGATGCCAGCGATCGCCGCGGTGCCCGACGATGGAGGGCCGCCAGGCCCGAAGGAGGAGGGCACTGCCATGAACACAGCAGGGCCGCTAGGCCCGAAGGAGGAGGGCACTGCCAAGATCACAGAGCGCGATTTCCAGCTGGTCGAGGGCCCAGTCGAGGTCGGCGCGCTCGATGACGAGCGGCGGGGCGAGGCGGAGCGTGGTCTCGTGGGTCTCCTTGGCGAGGACGCCGAGGTCCATGAGCCGCTCGCTGACCGGGCGGGCCCTGCCGTGCAGCTCGACGCCCGCCCACAGCCCGCGGCCGCGGACCTCCCGGACGAGGTCGCCGGGCAGCCGGCCGAGCCGCTCGTGCAGGTGCGCGCCGAGCGTCCGGGACCGCTCCTGGTACTCGCCGGTCTTCAGGATCGCGATCACCTCGCGCCCGATCGCGCAGGCGAGCGGGTTGCCGCCGAACGTCGAGCCGTGCTGGCCCGGCTTGAAGACGCCGAGGACGTCGCGGTCGGCGACCACCGCGGAGACCGGCATGATGCCGCCGCCGAGCGCCTTGCCGAGGATGTAGACGTCCGGGACGACGCCCTCGTGCTCGACCGCGAACGTGGTGCCGGTGCGGCCGAGGCCCGACTGGATCTCGTCCGCGATCATCAGCGCGCCGTTCGCGGTGCACAGCTCCCGCACCGCCCGCAGGAATCCGCTCGGCGGGACGTTCACGCCGGCCTCGCCCTGGATCGGCTCGATCAGCACGCCGACCGTGGCGTCGTCCATCGCGGACTTCAGCGCGTCGACGTCGCCGTACGGGACGGTCCGGAAGCCCGGCGTGTAGGGGCCGTAGGAGTCGCGGGCGTCGGGGTCGGTGGAGAAGCTGATGATGGTGGTCGTGCGGCCGTGGAAGTTGCCCTCGAAGGTGATGATGTTCGCCCGGTCCGCCGGGACGCCCTTGACCTCGTAGCCCCACTTGCGGGCGGTCTTCAGCGCGGTCTCGACCGCCTCGGCGCCGCTGTTCATCGGCAGCACCATGTCCTTGCCGCACAGCTCGGCCAGCTCGGACACGAACGGGCCGAACTGGTCGTGGTCGAACGCCCGGCTCACCAGCGTGACGCGGTCGAGCTGCCGCCGCGCGGCGTCGGTCAGCCGCGGGTTGCGGTGCCCGAAGTTGACCGCCGAGTACGCGGCCAGCATGTCGAGGTAGCGGCGGCCCTCGGCGTCGGTCAGCCAGACGCCGTCCGCCTCGGAGACCACGATGGGGAGGGGGTGGTAGTTGTGCGCGCTGTGGTCCTCGGACATCGCTCGCAGCTGGTCGGTGGCCGTCACGACGCTCCTTTCGCGGCTCGGCCCGGCCCGTCGGGCCGGGACATGGCTGGGACCCCGGACGGCGGGCCGGTGCCGAGGGTGAGGGCCGGGCGGGGTCAGGTGGCCGCCGGTCCGCTTCCCAGCGTATGTTCGGAGTTGACCGCCGACCAATGACGAAAACCGACTTCGGGGGTGTTGTTTGTTGCGTCTTGACGAGCTGGACCGTCGAATCGTTGCGCAACTCCTGGCGGACGGGCGCGCGTCCTACGCGCAGATCGGCGACCGGGTCGGGCTGTCGGCCCCGGCGGTGAAGCGGCGCGTCGACCGGCTCCGCGCGGACGGGGTGATCAACGGTTTCGCGGCCGTCGTCGACCCGGCCGCGCTCGGCTGGACGACCGAGGCGTTCATCGAGATCTTCTGCACCGGCGCGACGTCCCCGGAGGAGATCTACTCCAGCGTCCGCGGCCACCCGGAGGTCGTCGCGGCGTACACGATCAGCGGTGACGCGAGCGCTCTCGTGCACGTCCGGGCCCGCGACATCCAGCACCTGGAGCAGGCCCTCGAACGGCTCCGCCGGGAGGACAACATCACCGCGACGAAGACGGCGATCGTCCTGTCCCGGCTGATCGGGCGCCCCACCGACGCGCCGTCGCACTGACCCTTGGTCGCACTGACCCGAGACCGGCTGCGTAGGCTTCCGCCATGGACTTCGCGACCGCCGACCTGATCGACGACTTCGGGGACGAGCTGCGCAGCTGCGAGACGCAGTTCCGGCAGTACGGGGCGCGGACGGTGTTCGCCGGACCCGTCTCGACCGTGCGCTGCCACCGCGACAACGGGCTGGTGAAGAAGCTGCTCAACACGCCCGGCGAGGGTCGCGTGCTGGTCGTGGAGGGCGCCGGGTCGCTGGCGTCCGCGCTGATGGGCGACATGATCGCCGCGGCGGCGGTGGCGAACGGGTGGGCCGGGGTCGTGATCAACGGCGCGGTGCGGGACGTGGCGGCGCTCGCCCGGCTGGACCTCGGCGCGAAGGCGCTCGGCTCCAACCCGCGCAAGAGCGCCAAGGACGGCGCGGGCGAGGTCGACGTCCCGGTGACGTTCGGCGGCGTGGAGTTCCGGCCCGGCGACTGGCTCTACAGCGACGCCGACGGCATCGTCGTCGCCGGACGCGAGCTTCCCCTGTGACCTGCGGGCATCGCGCGAACTGCCAGGGCGTTCCGCGCAAGATCGGCTAAGTCGGCCGTAGCCGGGCGCGGCGCACCGTCTTACCTTCACTCAGCAACCCATCTGAGGCAGGGGAGACATGCGCGCCAAGAAGATGCTGCTGGTGCCCGCGGCGGCGATGGGGCTGGTCGTGGGAGTCGCGGCCGTCCCGGCCGCCGCGCAGCCGAGACCCCCCATCCCGGAGCCGACCGCCAACCCGTGGCAGATGCGGCACTGGCCGCAGACGCAGCCGTGGCAGCGCGCGGAGCCGGCCGCGCGCACGTTCGCCGCCGGCACGCCGCGTCCCATCGATCCGCAGAAGTACGAGCTCCCCGACACGATGACCTGGGACGACTACCGGTCCGTTCCGGGGACGTCGTGGGCGGACCCGTCCCGCAAGGGGTCGGTGAGGAACTTCAACGTCGCGGTCGTGCTGGCCGACTACCCGAACCAGCCGTTCGAGGTGACGCAGCCGAAGAACTCCTCCATCTTCGGCAACCCGACGATGGTGGGGGACGTCCCGCGCGACCAGGTCGCCAAGTTCTACCAGGACTTCCTCAACAAGCCGCAGGAGCTGAACCGCGGCCACACGCTCCACGAGTACTGGATGGAGGACTCCGGCGGCCGGTACGGGGTGAACCTCACCGGTTTCGGCGCGTACCGCATGCCCGCCAAGGACCATGAGTACGGCGTCGACGGCATGCAGGGCGGGACGGGCTGCCCGGCCGGCGACACCTGCGAACGCGACCTGCGCAAGGACGCGCGGGACGCGTGGGTCGCCGACATCGGCGAGGAGGCGGCGGGCGAGTTCGACTTCGTGTTCTTCCTCAGTGCCGGGCAGGACGAGTCGTCCACCTGGCAGGAGTTCGGCGAGATGAAGTTCGGCACGCCGGAGAACGTGCCGGCCGAGTGGGGGCCGGGCGACCCGGCCCTGCCGAACTGGGTGAAGACCCGCTACATCCCCTGGACGTCGTGGCAGGCCGGCTCGACGATCTGGCCGAACGCCATCGCCGGCGTCTCGTCCACCCAGGCGGAGAGCTCCGGCATGTCGGTGTACGCCCATGAGTTCAGCCACATCCTGGGCATCGGCGACAACTACAACAACCCGTACGGCGTGCCGCCGCGCCGCGCCTTCAGCGGCCCGTGGGACATGCTCAGCCGCGGCACGTTCAACGGCCCCGGCGGCCCGCACAGCCGGTGGACGATCCCGGCGACGGGCGGCGGCTCCATGGGCGCGCAGCACATGCTGCGCAACAAGCTGAAGCTGGGCATGGTCGATCCGGCGAAGGTGCTCCAGCTCGACCGGGACGGGCTCGCCGCGTCCGGCATGGTCGTGGCGAGGGTGACGGCGCGGGCGGCCGAGCCGGGCAGGGGCGGCCTCGCGGGCATCAACCTGAAGCTCGGCGCGGGCGGCGACAAGAGCCCGGCCTGCGACACCGGCGAGGACCCGCTCTGCGACGGCGGCGGCTACGACAACTACACCCTCGAGGTCGTCGACCGGATGGGCACCGACTCCTTCACCCCGGACTCCGGCGTCCTGCTGGCGAAGACGAAGGACGAGGACCGCGCCCCGTTCATCTGGGTCGCGGACGCCAACCCGCAGGACATCGACAAGGTCGACTTCGTCATGCCGGACGGCACGCCGCGCAAGATGACGATCGGCGACTACCGGCAGCTGTCGGACGCGCTGTACCACGCCGGGACGAACTCCGGCAGCGAGTACGAGTACGTCGACGAGGCGAACCGGCTGCACTTCTACGTCCTCGACCTTCGACGGGACCGGAAGGGCGTCCTGTCCTACACGGTCGCGGTCCGCTCGCTGGACGGCGCCGGGCCGCAGCGGCGCGGCGTGCGGGTCGACTCGGGCCGCGCCCGGCCGACCGGCGGCGGCTGGGCCAAGTGCACGCTGGCGCTCCGCAACACGGGCCGCGGCGGCAGCGGCCACCACGGCTCCGACGTGTTCCGGCTGAAGGCCGCCGTGTCCGGCGAGGGCTGGACGACGTGGCTGCCGAACGAGCTGGCCACCGCCAAGGCGAAGGGCCGGACGCACGTCGAGGTGTGGGCGAAGGCGAAGCCGGGCGCCGACCGGCGCGCGACGCTCCGGCTGACGGGGACCTCGGAGAGCGACCCGTCGAAGTCCGACACCGGGACGTGCCGCCTTGGCTGACCGGACTGACACGGGCTGACCGGACCTGACCTGCCCGCGAGGACGGGACGGCCCCCGCGCGGGGCCGTCCCGTCCCTCATGTCCGGGTGATGACGGAAGTTTGCCTTTCCCGAGATCGTGCCGGGGTCGTCCGTCCCGTCCGGCCTGGGTAGGTGCGGACTGTGATGATCTTGCAGCATATGGTGACCATTGTTCGGTGGCCGGGGGCGGCGGCCCTCGCGGCCGGGGTCCCGCTCGCCGCGCTGGTGGCCGCTGCCCCGGGCATCGCCCACGCGGCGCCCGCGAAGAGGACGGCGGTCGCGAAGGGGGCGGTGTGGGCGGCCCCGCTGAAGGTCCGCGACTTCGACCTGCGCCGCGGCGCCGACCGGAGCGCGCCGCTGCGGGCGCTCGCCGGCCGGCTGCGCAGGACCGGCGTCGGCGCGCTGCTCGGCGCGTCCGGGTCGAGCAGGCTGGGCCGGGGCTGCGGCAAGGCCGCCGCGGTGCCGTCCGGTGCGCAGGTGTACTGCTTCGACCGCGCGGACACCGCCACCCGCGCGTGGATCCCGCAGGGCGTGACGAGCGTGTCGGACGCCGTCGCGGGCGAGCGGTGGTCGGGCGGTGACCGCCCGCTCGTCGTGTCCTGGCACGAGAACGGCAAGGTCAGGATCACGTTCGTCGACCCGGCCCGGCGCCGCTACCGGCACGTCCTGCTGGTCGAGCCGGTCATGAAGGGCCGGCACGTCACCTACCGGGACATCAAGGTCCACGCGGGCGGCATCGCCTGGTACGGCGACAGGCTCTACGTGGCCGACACCTGGCGCGGGCTGCGCGAGTTCGACATGCGGCAGATCTACGACCTGGCCAGGAGCAAGGCGGGCTCGACCGGTCACGCCGGCCGGGTCGGGCTTCACCGTGGCAAGTACTACGCCCACGGATACCGCTTCGTGATGCCGCAGACGGGCGACCGGAGGTTCACGCGGGGGCGCGCCCGCGCGTGCAAGGGGTCGGGACCGCTGCGCATGTCGTGGGTGGGCGTCGACCGGACCCGGTCGCCGCACGTCCTCATCGCGGGCGAGTACTGCCGCCCGGACCAGGCGCGGGGACGCGTCGTCACCTGGCCGATGGCGGCGCTGGCGGGGAGCGGGACCGCCCGCGCCACCTGGGGGGCGCCCCTGCCGGGCGACCGGATCCAGGGCGGGGTCAGGACGCGCGGCCACTGGTGGTTCACCCAGGGCCGGGGCACCAAGCGCGGCCGGCTCCTCACGACCCGGCCGGGCCGGAACGGATGGGGCCGGGTGAAGTACCGGACGATCTCGCACGGCCCCGAGGATCTGTCGTGCTTCCGTGGCCGGCACCGGATCTGGACGATCGCGGAACGTCCGAACAAGCGGGCTCTGTGGAGCTTCCACGCGAGCCCATGCGGTTGAAGACCCAGACGGCCCCGACCGCCATGACGCCCAGCGCGGCGGCGATCCAGGCGGTCGACCTGTAGCCCGCCCCGGCGTCGATGGCGAGCCCGCCGAGCCAGGGCCCGACGGTGATACCGACGTTGAACGCGACCACGGTCCCGGCCGCGACCAGCGTCGGCGCGCCGTCCACCAGCCCGAACGCCCGCGAGTTGAGCGTCGGGTTCGTCCCGAACCCGACGAGGCCGAGCAGGAAGACGAGCACCACCACGGGGAGGGGCGACCCGGCCGTCAGCGCGAGCAGCACCGACACGACCGCGAGGCCCCCGAACCCGGTGTACAGGGTCGGGACGCCCCACGCGTCGGCCGTCCGCCCGCCGGCGGTGATCCCGATGAGGGCGCCGACGCCGTAGAGCGCGAGCACGCCGGGGACCCACCGCTCCGCGATCCCGGTCGTCTCGGTCAGCAGCGCCCCCAGGTAGCCGAAGGTGACGAGGAGCCCGCTCGTGGCCACCGCGATCGTCCCGTACAGGACCCACAGCCGGGGGACGGCGAGGGCCCGCACCTCGTCCCGTACCCGGGGCGGTGGGCCCTCGGAGCGCCCCGCCGGGATCGTCGCGGCGACCCCCGCCATCGTGGCCGCGGACATCGCGGCCACCACCCAGAACGCCGCCCGCCAGCCGAGGTGCTGCCCGACCACCGTCCCGGCCGGAAGCCCCACGATCGCCGCGACGGTGAGCCCGCCGGCGACGACGCTCATCGCCCTGCCACGCGCTCTCGCCGGGACGAGGTCGACCGCCGTGGCCGCCGCGACCGCCCAGAACCCGGCGTAGACGAACGCGCCCACGACGCGCATCGCGAACAGCGTCCAGTACCCGGGTGTCAGCGCGCTGACCACGTGCGTCAGCGCGAACACCGCGAGGAACGCCAGGAGCGCCCGCCGGTGCGGCCACCGCAGCGTCAGGACGGCGAGGACGGGCGCGCCGGCGAGCATGCCGATCGCGAAGGCCGAGATCAGCAGCCCGGCGGCGGGCACGGAGACCCCGAGGTCGTGCGCCATGCCGGGCAGCAGGCCGGCCAGCATCAGCTCCGACGTGCCCTGCGCGAAGATCGCCAGCCCCAGCACGTAGACGGCCAGTGGCATCGGTGTCCTCCAGTATTGGATAGATCAGTACAAAATTGGGCCGAAAAAAGGGGCGGCGCGGGGGCCGCCGGGGTCTAGACCGAGTGCATGGCGGTGTCGGCGATCGCCGTGAGGGCGGGCCGCCCCGCGCCGCCGCGGGCGGCGACCTGGATACCGCTGATGGTCGAGATCATGAAGTGCGCCAGCGCGTCCGCGTCCTTGGCGGGGTCGATCTCGCCCGCCTGGACGGCGCGCTCGATCGCGGCCTTGAGGGCGGCGAGCCGCCGGCGCCGGTCCCGTCCGAGCCGCTCGGCGATGTCGGGGTCGTGCGGGCCGAGTTCGACGGTCGCGTTCACCACGAGGCATCCGGACGGGTCGTCCTCGTCCGGGGCGACGGCCCACTCCAGAACGGTGCGGAGCCGCTCCCGGATCGGCGTCCCGTCGTCCTTGAGCAACTCGATGAGCCGGGTGGTGCGCACGTCCATGTAGTGCGACAGCGCCTTGACGAACAGTTCGTGCTTGCTGGCGAACGTGTTGTAGATGCTGCTGCGCCCGAGCCCGGTGGCCGCGCACAGCTCCTGCGTGGACGTCGCCTCATACCCGGCCGTCCAGAACGCCCGCATGGCCGCCTCGACGGCCCGCCCCTCGTCGAACTTCCTGGGCCGTGCCATACCCGCACCGTAACACGTTATGGACAGCTCGATCCAATATGGCTCAGGCGAGCTCGTCCAATCGGACGAGCCGGTGCCGGTCCGGGTGTGCCAGGAGAGCCTGACCGTGGGCCAGGGGGCCGTGCAGTTCGGGGGGAATCTCCCACAGCCTCGCCTCGTGCCCGCCGACGTAGCTGGTCAGCAGCACGGGGGCGCCCAGCTCCCGCAGGGCGACGACCACGGGATCGAGCGGTTCGCCGAGCGTGATCTGATGCCGCGCGAGTACGAGGTGGATGCCGTGCTCGCGGCTGGTCCTCAGCTGGGGGAGGAACTCGGCGAGCGGATCGTCCCGGAGCAACCGCTGGCGACCCGCCACGACGACGTAGACCGCGGGGCCGCTGCCGCTGATCAGGCGCGCCCTCACACTCCAGATGGCCTCGTTCAGCATCGGGCCGAAATCGTCGGCCGACGTCGTGTACCGCACACCGGCCTCCGCCCAGCCGGTCCTGGGGGTCAGCCGGGCATCGCCCTCGTCCAGGACGTAGACGGCCTGTTCGCGACCGGTGCCGGTCGACACCAGCTCGTCCACGATCCGGCGCACCAGGACGGTCTTGCCGGATCCGTACGGGCCGCTGATCAGCAGATGCCGATCGATGCCGAAGTCATGGAGCGCCGGCTCGCCGGTCTCAGGGGCGGTGCCGAGCCTCACCTGGCGGGACGCCCGCGCTCGGGGGCGTGCGGGGGTCGCATCGAAGGCGGAGACCCATCGGAAGCGTTCGGCGAAGCCGGGCACCGTGCGGAACAGTTCGCGGAAACGGGCCGGCTCGCCGCAGAGGATCATCAAGGGGCCGTCGGGGTCCTCGTCCATCGCGGAGATCAGGCTCTCGATGGTGGCGGCGCCGAGGTAACCGGTCTCCGGATCCTGGTCCGGCCGGTCGTGGACGAGGACGGCACCGCCCGGGGTGAGCCTGTAGATCCCCGACACGGTGGCGGCGGGATCGTCCTCGGAGCCCGGCGACTCGGCGTACGCCAGCGAGGTCAGGTTGCTCCGCGTGAGCGCTCCGAGGTCGGCGAGCATGTCCACGTACAACCGGGCCGCCGCGGACATCTCGGGCGTACGCGGCCCGGGAAGGACCAGATGGCGTGGCCCGCCGGGGACACCGTCGCGGACGTCGTCGGCCTCTGCCTGCAAGATCTGCCGCAGCGCGTCCCGCACCCGTGCGCCGTCGACCGGCTCGCCCTCGGGCGTCCGCCGCCTGTCCTCGACCGCCTCGTCCAGGCCGGTGATCAGGCGGTCCAGCGCGGCCGGGGCCACGGCATCCAGCGCGGTTCGCCGGCGCTCGCGGGGTCCGATGACCAGATCGTCGACGATGGTGCCCTCCGCCGACATCGCCCGCCAGCGGTTCCGAGCCCGGGTGACGAAGTCGTCGACGACGGAGGCGGGGGGCTCCTCCGCCACGGTGAACGGTTGCGGAGAGCCGCCGCCGGCGAGGAGGTACGCCGCTCTGTCGTCGGGAAAGGGGAGGTTCGGTCGTCCGAGGACGCGTTCGAGCTCGGCGGGAGGCAATCGGCTCGCCGCGATGCGCCACCCGAGGAGGGGCAGGAAACGGTCCCACATCGTGGTGTTCTCGACGGTGGACGAGGCGAGCAGGAGTTGCACGCCGAGGGCTCTGCCTCGCTGAGCCAGGGAGAGGAGCGTCTCGCCCACCTCGCGCCTGCTGGACGGGAACGTCAGCGACACGTCGGCCACGACCAGCAGGCGCGTCGCCTCTTCGGAGGGCGTCGTGGTGGTGGCCTCGGAGGCCCCCGGGATGTTCCGCGGTGGCCTGGCGGACCGGGTGCCGAGTTCGTGCGTCAGGTAGTCGAGGAAGCGCTGGAGTTCGTCAGGGTGCCCGAGCAGTTCGTCCCGCGTGTAGCGGACGTGCGGGAGGTCGAGGGGTTCGCCGAGAGGATGCTCGCCCAGGCCGGCGAAGGCGAGGCTCAGGTTCGCGGGGGAGTGCCCGGCGGCGAGGGCGAGGGTGACAACCCGGACGATGCGCTGCCTGTCTTCGGGGGTGCCGGTGATCAGGCCGTGCGGGAGCCCGGCGGAGGCGTCCAGCGGGTAGAGGCTGACGACGTTTCCGGCCGGGTCGTAGCCGATCGCCGGGTTGCGCGGAGTGGAGGCGGGCCGTGCCCAGGCCTCCTGGAACATCCCGCTGGGGCCGCCGCCGTTCAGCCGGAGCACGTCGAACCGCGGGACGGCGGAGGGCACGACTTCCGGCTCGGGCTCCGCGGTGGACGGGGAGGTCTCGTACCTTTCGAGGAAGTGCCTCCGCATGCGGTTCCCAAGAGGGGCGACGCTGTCCGCGAGGATGCGGGCGGGTCGGAACCGGGGGCGGGCCTGCTCGCCGAAGACGTGAAGGAAGGCCGCGTCCTCGTCGTGCCGGCTGGGCGTCCCGAGCACCCAGCCGATCCTGTCCGCGAACGGCGTCGGTGCGGGCGAATCCGAGGGTGAGCAGAGCACGAAGGTGATGCCGTGGGCCGGGCCTTCTCTGTAGAGATCTTCGAGCGACGTCCCCAGGTCCGGATACGCCTCCAGCAAGGGTCCGAAGTCGTCGATGACCGCGATGAGGGCGGGGAGCGGATCGAGTGGCCGTCCGTCGTCGACGGCGGCCTGGTACTCCTCCCAGGTGCCGACTCCGGCGGCCCGGAGGATGCCCTTCCGGCGCTGTCGCTCGGCCTTGAGAACCTTGGGTATGTCGCTCACCGCATGAGAGGACGCCGCCGGGGCGTACACGCCCTGGGTCGTGTGCGGAAGGCTTCCGAGGCCGGCGAACGACATGGGCTCGGCGAAGCCGAAGAAGTTGAAGGTGACGATGTTCGGCGAATGGGTCAGCGCGAGGCTGAGGACGAGTGTCCGCATCAATGCGTCGCGTTCGGGGCGTGGACCGGTGATCTGCCCGTGCGGCGGTTCCGGATCGCCGCGGAGGACGTCCAGCCATACCGGGCCGACGTTGTCCACTCCGATCAGCGTGGGGCGCGGGGGCCGGTCCCAGTCGTCGCCGAGGAGGTCGTCGACCGGCCTGCCGAGGAGTTCCAGCAGGTCGGGAGCCGCAGGCGGGCCAGGGGCGAGGTGGTCGCGGGCCTCCGGGGTGAGGACGGCGAAGTGGTCGGTGTCGGCCGCGAGGGCGACCGGGCCGCCGTCGGTGGGGAGCAGGGCGCGGAACGTCTCGGCGGACGTCCCGGCGCGGCGCTCGATCTCGGCGGAGACGGCTTCCAGGACGTGCCGGGTGTGCAGCGCCTCGGGGCGCGGGAGGGTGTCGAGCAGGGCCTCGCGGGCGCCGGGGACGAACGCGTAGTGGACGCCGCCCGCCGGGCGGAGCAGGCCGCTGAGCAGGACCTCGGCGAGCTGCCCCGGTCCCGAGCCGCCGAGGACGCGGTGCTGGATGAGCCGCATCACCGGAAGGGACGGGACGGAGACGGCGACGTGCGCGGCGAGTTCGGCGGCGTCCGGGGACGCGGTGGCGAGGAAGCGGCGGACGCGTTCGGCGACCGGCAGTTCCCGCTCGCGACGTACCGGGGCGGCCGTCCCGGACGGGCGGGCGGGCAGCGTCGCGACGGCGGCCGGCTGCGGTTCCGAGCCGGCGACCAGCCGGGCCCAGGCGCCGAACCAGCGCGGCGAGATCTCCAGGACGGGCACCGGCACCCCGGCCCCGGCGGCGCCGTCGTACGGGGTGAAGCGCAGGTCGGTGTTCGGCGCGCCGGGGCGCGGGAGGTGGGCGAGGCCCGGCGCGGCGGGGGCGGCGGTGCGCCGCCAGAGCCGCTCGGCGAGGGGCTGCACGATGGCGGTCGGCCCCGCCTGGGCCCAGCTGCGGACGGCGTGGGCGGCGCGCCCGTCCCACCAGTGCGGGCCGGAGCAGTCGCTGAGGACGAGCACGGCCTGGCGGCCGGAGGTGTCCAGCAGCGTGCGCGGGTCCCGGGGCGGGGCCTCGGGCGAGGAGGTGACGCGGCCGGTCGCGTCGAGGTAGCTGACGTGGACGTCCTGGAACGCGCCCTGGCGGACGAGCGTCTCGGCCAGCTCGCGGGCGAGCGGACGCCACAGCCGCATCGTCGGGCCCGCGTCCACGACCAGGCTGAGGCCGAGCCAGCGTTCCGGCGACGGGACGAGGACGGGCGTCCACAAGCGGGTGTCGGCGATGCGGGCGGCGGTGGCGTCCTCGTCCAGCTCGCGCCGGTGCCTGGAGGGGACGCGGCGCTTCAGCGGGCGCAGCGCCCGCTGCACGCCGAGCGGGTCGGCGAGCATCGGCGCGGTCGGGACGAGCACCTCGGACGCCTCACCCACCGGCTCCGCCTCGGTGGCGGGACGGGGATGGAGCCCGGTCAGCGGCTCGGCGTGCGGGGGCGGTGCGGGCGGGGCGGGGGGCGTCGCGAGGCCGGGTTCGTCCGCGCGCCCTTCGGAGACGGGCGGCAGAACCGGCGGCCCAGGGGGAGCTGCCTCTCCGGGAGGGGAGATGTGGCAGGCGAGCCACAGCATCTCGCTCAGCTCGCGGGCGTCCGGCGGCGGCCCGATGGCCGAGAGGGCGTCCCGGAGGCGGTCAATCGTCATCGACGGGCCCGGTCAGGTAGGGCATGATGCGGTCGGCCAGGGCGCGGCGGTCCTCGGTGTCGGCGTGGCGGCACAGGTAGACGGCGTTGAGGAGCTGGTCGGTGGCGAGCGTCCCGGCCGTGGAGCGTTCGAAGAAGCGGCGGACGAGGTCGTCGCTCTGGTCGGCGAGGCCGCCGAGGTGCTCCCGGACGATCGCCGACAGCTCGGCTTCCCCGGACGGCTGCCGCAGCTCGACCGTCACGCATCGCCGCAGGAAGGCGGGCGGGAACTCGCGTTCCCCGTTGCTGGTCATCACGACCAGCGGGAACGCGCGGCATCGCACGGTCCCGGCGGTGACGGTGACGCGGTCGCCGGGACCGTCGGCGGTCATGACCTCGGCGGATGGGTCGGCGCGGCGGGTCAGCTCCGGCAGCTCGTACTCGCCCTTCTCGAAGATGGTGAGCAGGTCGTTGGGCAGGTCGATGTCGCTCTTGTCGATCTCGTCCACCAGCAGGACGCGCGGCCGTTCGTAGGGCAGCAGCGCCGTGCCGAGCGGCCCGAGGCGGATGTAGCGGCCGATGTCCTCCTCGCGCGGGGCGTCGTCCCGTCCGGCCGCGTACAGGCGGGTCAGCGGGTCGTACTGGTAGAGACCGTCCCGCAGGGTGGTCCGGCTGGTGATGGGCCAGTGCAGGACGGGGCCGAGACCGAGTTCGTGCGCCACCGCGTAGGCCAGCGTCGATTTCCCAGTACCGGGCGGCCCGGTCACGAGCAGCGGACGACGCAGGTACAGCGCGGCGTTGACCTGCTGCACGGCGTCGTCCGAGGGACGGTAGGTCGTCGCCTGATGCTCGTTCCCCGAAGGCCGGTCGGGGATCGGCAGGACGGGTTCACCGTCGAACGCGCGCCATGGCGGCGGTGGAGGCAGCCGGTCGATGCCGTCATGCCTGAGACGGCTCCCGGTGTAGAGCAGCCAGTCGGGCACCTATACCTCCATGGCGAGCGGGGGGTCGGGCAGCCGGGACGGGTCGTCCCACAGCAGCGTCAGGTCGCGGCCGGGATGCGGCGCGTCCTTGGGGGCGAGGAGGGCGGCCTTGCGCAGGGCGAGCGCCACCTGCGGCAGGTCGCCGGGATGCTTGTCGCAGACCGCGCCGGTCAGCTCGTCGAGGACGTGGTGCCCGCGGCAGTTCTCGTGGGACGACGCGTCGCACGGGGTGCGCGTCCAGAGCATGACGGGGATGCCGTTGTTGAGCGCGGCCGTCAGCCAGCTCTTCACCGGACGCGACCCGTAGACGAGCACGCAGAAGTCGATGTTCGCCTCAAGCCAGTCCTGGAACTCGCTGCCTTTGCGGGGTGCGTCGCATGCGATCGGACGCGGTTCGCTGCGTCCCCGCTCGTTCAGCAGCCGCCAGCGGTGGTGGGCCTGGTCGCGCCGGATCGAGTCGGGCCGCAGCCGTTCCACGTCCCGCACCACCACCGGGTACTTGCGCATCGAGATCCTGTTGCGCGGGTCGACGTACCACTGCTCGAACGGCTTGCCGAGCCAGCTCTCCGGCACCGCGAACTCGATCATCCAGTCGCGTCCGAACAGCGCGGGCGCCAGCGCCGCGACGCCCGCCTCGACCACCGGCCGCACCCGCCGCTCGGGCACCCGCTCGGTCGGGCGCCCCGGGCCCTCCGCCCCGTCGATCCAGGTGTGCACGGTCACGTCGAAGGCGTTGTCGAACGTGACCCGCTCCAGCCGGACGATCACCGACGCGGGCCCGGACCTCGGGGCCGCCGGCGCCGCGCCGGGCAGGTGCCGCGCGGACCACGCGGTGAGCCGCCGCCGTCCGGCCTCGTCCAGATGCCGCCCGAGCCCGGCGACGAACCGGACGAGCCGCTCCTCCTCCCAGCCTTCGGCGACGTACCGCACCGACCCCCACGCGGACCGGAACCCGCCGAGCGGCGGGCGGCCGGTGACGCGTTCGAGGTCGGCGGCCAGCGGGTCGGTGAAGCGCACGCCGTCGAGGAGCTCCCGCAGCTCCCGCCGCGCGCCCGCGGTGAGCCACCGCAGCGGCAGTAGATCGTCCAGCTCTTCCCAGTACGTCCGGATGTGCGTGATGGGGAGCATCCAGCCGAGGTCGGCCCGGTCGCCGTGCCGCAGCTCGGCGTTCGTCACCATGCCGATGACCTCGCCCGTCGCCGGGTCGTAGACGGCCGACCCGCTGTAGCCCTCCTCCAGCCAGTCGCCCGGCCCCGTCTTCAGCTCCCACCACTCGCGCCGCATCCCGCGATGCGGGAACGTGGTCACGGACGCGTGCCGCTCGTTCTGGTCGGGCCGCCACGGGAACCCGCAGGCGCCGAACGTCCGTCCGCCGGACGTGCGCTCGCGCAGCCCGTCGGGCGCCGCCAGCCGCGCGGGCGTGTACGGGACGGGCTCGCGAAGTTCCAGGACGGCGACGTCACCCGGGTCGCCCTCCCGGCGCCAGTCGCCGCACCGGATCACCGTGACGGGGAGGTCCTCCCGCAGCCCGGGGAACCCCACCCGCGCCTCGTCCATCCCCTGCACAGTGTGCGCGCAGGTCAGCAGTCTCGTGCTGGTCACGAGGAACGCCGCGCCGAGCTTGCCGCCGGACGCGGGGCCGACCCAGGCGCGCCACTGCCAGTCGTCCACGATGCGGCTACGCCCCCTCCGCGCCGCCCACCGGCCGCCCCCAGGTCAGCTTGACCTTCAGGTGCCCCTCGACGGACGTCTTCGCGATGACGGCCCCGGCCGCCGCGTTCAGCTTCACCCCGAACTCCAGCTCGACCGCGTCCGGGTCCAGTTCCCCGCCGCGCAGCGAGGCGAGCGCCGTCTCCGCCGCGTCCCGGACGTTCTGGAACGCGTCCTCGAACTTGGCGGCCGCGTCATGGACCAGCTCCCCGGCGCGGGACACCGACTGGAACCCCGGCTCTCGTGCGTCGCTTTCCACGACGATCGTGCCGTTCTCGGTCTGCCACCGCACCAGTTCGTTCACCCGGCCAATTTAACAAGTTGACCTCCTTCCGACGGCTGAAGCCGGGGGATACCGGTCGGCTCGCGGCCAGATCGATCGGCACTCGACTAGTGCCGGTCAGTGGGCTCTATCGCCGATCCAGCGCAGCGGCCTGGCGAACGCGAGTTGGACCAGCCGGTCGGTGAGGAAGCCGCAGGCGCCGAGGCTGATCATCGCCGCGATGACATAGTCGAAGCGGAACTGGTTGTAGGAGTCGATCAGCACATAGCCCAGCCCCGACTTGGCACCGAGGATCTCCGCGATGACCACGGTCGTCCAGGCGATGGCGGCGGCCACCCGCAGGCCGACCGCGATGGACGGCAGCGCGGCGGGCAGCACCACCTTCCCGATCACCTCCCCGCGGGTCGCGCCGAGCATCCGGGCGGCGCGGATCATCCGCACCTCGACGTACCGTGCGCCGGACAGGGTGTTGATGTAGACGGGGAAGAACGTCGCCAGCGCGGTGAGGAACACCGCCGGCCGGTCGCCGATGCCGAACAGCACCAGCGCCAGCGGGACCCAGGCGGTGATCGAGATCGGCCGGATCGCGTTGATCGTCGGGTCGAGGGCCCGCCGGGCGAGCAGCGAGACGCCGCCCGCCAGGCCGAGCACGACGGCGAGCGCGGATCCGATCAGGTACCCGGTGAGGATCCGCACCAGGCTGGCGCCGACGTGCTCGCTCCAGGTGCCCGAGTAGATCGACGCGGGCACCAGATCACCGGTCGTCCCGCTGCCGGCGATCCAGACGAGGAGCGCCGCGGCCGCCTTCGTCGCCGGTGGGAAGAGCCCGTCGGCGAGCAGTCGTTGCCGTCCGGCGTACTCCCACAGCGCCAGGACGACCAGCGGCACGATGATCGGGATCAGGCCGCGGGCGACCCGCCGGGTGACGGCGAGGGGTCCCGGCCGATTCGATTCCGGGGGACGGACCGTGTCCGTTCCCGGGGTGGAGTCCGTGGTGGTCATCAGCCGCTCACCCCTTGCCCAGCTGCGTCGCCGGCTTGCCCGTCGCCTTCTCCATGAACGTGTAGTCCAGCCGTGCCACCAGGTCCGGAGTGGTGTCGCGGGGAATCTCGCCGAGTTCGGCGAGCGTCTGCGGCACCTGCCGGATCTGCTGCAGGTTCAGGTCGGGGTACCACCGGACGTGCTCGGACTCCAGGGCAGCGGCCAACGGCGCCGACTTGCCGCTCGACGCGGCGTACTTCTGGAACGTCTGCACCCACAGCCCCTTGTCCCCGTCGAGCTTCGCGCCCTGGGCGAGGAAGGCGGTGACGGCCTTCTGCACGTCCCCCCGTCGCTTGCCGATGACCGCGTCGCCGGCGAGCACGCCGCTGGCGACGAAGAACGAGCCGTCGTACAGCGTCGACTGTATGCTCGGGACGATCTTGCCGAACCCGCCGTCCACGGCGAGTTCGGAGTTCGGCGGGAACGTGACCATCGCGTCGATGTCGCCGCGTTGCAGGGCGAGGTTGAGTTCGTTGAAGCTCTGGATGTTGACGAACTTCGAGTCCTTGTTCAGGTTCAGGCCCTGGGCGGCCATCGCGGTCACGATGTTGACGTACTGGGTGGAGCCGCGGACCGATCCGATCCGCTTGCCCCGCAGGTCCGTCCAGCCGTTGATGCCGCTGTCCTTGCGCGCCACGAACACCGAGCCGTTCGCGCTGATGCCGGAGACGAAGCGGGCCCGCAGCTTCTGGGTGGCAAGAATGGACGCGACGTTGTTGTAGCCGGCCGTTCCCATGTCGATCGACCCGGACGAGAGCGCGACCAGCACATCGTTACTGCTCTTGAACGGTACGAGCTCGGCCTTCAGCCCCTGCGATTCCAGCTGGTCGGGGAGCGACGCCCAGGAGGCCCACGACAGCGCCGGGACCCAGCCGAGCTTGAGGGGCGCCGCCGAACCGGACGACCCGTCGGACGAGCCGCAGCCCGGGAGGACGGCGATCGCCAGGGCCGCGGCCGCTGTCGGCAGCCACCTGCGGAAGGTGGTGCGAACTGTCATGGAAGTCTCCTTCATGGCGGGCCTCGGATGCACGCGACGCGTGCCGAGACCACGGCTGGGGCCCCGTCGGACAGCGCGGATCAGCGGCGCGCTTCGAGCTGATCGGCCCGTACGGCCTCGGAATGCAGGGTGTCGAAGAGGCGCGCCTTGAGTTCGAGGAACTCCGGCGCTCTGGTCATCGCGTAGCTACGGGGCCGGGGCAGAGGCACCTGGAGTTGCTCCTTGACCCGGCCCGGACGCGCGGTCATCACCACCACCCGGTCGCCGAGCAGCAGCGCCTCGTCGATGTCATGGGTGACGAAAAGCACCGTCTTGCGCTGGGTCTCCCATAGTTCGAGCAGGAGTTCCTGCATGATGATGCGGGTCTGCGCGTCCAGAGCGCCGAACGGTTCGTCCATGAGCAGCACGGGCGGGTCGTTGACCAGCACCCGGGCGAGGCCGACCCGCTGCCGCATGCCGCCGGACAGTTCGAGCGGGAGGTTGTCGGCGAATCCGGTGAGGGCGACGCGGTCGATGATGCCGTCGACGGCGGCGCGGCGGCGCGGATGCTTCCGGCCGGCGCGCAGCGAAGGGCCGAAGGCGACGTTCTGCCGCACGGTGAGCCAGGGAAAGATGTTGGCGTCCTGGAACACGACTCCACGGTCGACACCGGGTGCCGTCACCGGCTCTCCGTCCACGACGCAACGGCCGGACGACGGTGCCTGGAAGCCGGCGATGACGTTGAGCGCCGTGGACTTGCCGCAGCCGCTCGGGCCGAGCAGGCAGACGAACTCCTCGTCCGCCACGCTCAGATCGAGCCGGTGCAGGGCGGTGACTTCGGCCGCGCCCCGTTTCGGGCCCGGGAAGGCGACGGTTACCTCTGCCAGGTCGATGTCGGCCATCAGGAATCTCCCGGGACTGAGCGGGTGCGTCATGGTTGCGACAAAGTTAAATTCCTGACCGGTGCATGGGTGATGCTTGTTTCGGCAATATCGATACCCGCACGGCTATCGGGGTGGACGCCTGACTCAGGCGAGATCGTGTGCTCTGCCGTGCTTAGCTGGAGCGAAGTGCGGCCAGGGGAGGACCCAGGATGATCACGGTGGAGCAGGTGCGGGAGCTTGCGAGGACGCTGCCGCGGACGTCGGAGCACCTGATCAGGGACCGGGTGAAGTTCCGCGTCGGCTCGATCGTCTACGTGGCGTTCTCCCAGGACGAGACCGTGATGGGCTTCGCCTTTCCCAAGGAGGAGCGTGCCGCGCTCGTCGAGTCGGAACCGGCGAAATTCCACCTGCCGAGCGAATCCGACATGCGCTTCAACTGGGTCCACGCGTGGACGGCCGAACTCGACGAACCGGAAATGCGCGAACTCGTCATCGAAGCCTGGCGGATGGTCGTCCCCAAGAAAGTCGCCGCCGCCCGCCTCGGCCTCTGATCAGTGCGGCGGCGGGGTCAGGCGTCGGCCGGTTCGGCCTCGGGTGCCGGGTCCTCGATCGGCTCCGGCTCGGGATCCGGCCGGGCGGACGGGACGCGGCCCCACGCCATCGCGGCGGCGAAGCACGCGAACGGGAGCGCGGGCAGCATGTAGCGGTAGTCGAAGTCGACCGTGATCGGCGGGACGGCCAGGAGGACGACCGCGGACGTCCAGAAGAGCGCGGTCCGCGCGCGCGCCCGCCGCCACACGATCCCGGCCGCGCCGAGGAGCAGAACCCCGCCGAGCACGCTGCCGGGGACGCTCACACGCTCCTGGTAACCGCGCATCACGCCCGCATACGGATCGACGATGTGCGTGCGGCCCGTTCCGTGCGAGTACTCGTCCACCACTTCGCGCCGGTTGCCGCCGCCGAGCACGGGCAGATCGGGCTTCCGCGCGGTGGGTTTCGTCGGGAAGTGATACCGGGCCTCGGTCCCGACCGTCGGATAGCGCGACCGGTGCCACGAGAACGTCCGGACGAAGAAGTCGTACGAGACGACACGCAGATAGTCCAGCGGCTGGTTCTTGATGGCCCAGAACGCGAATCGCTGCGCCTGCGCGTTGGTCTCCGCGTCGAACGCCTTGCCGTTGGACCAGCCGGTCGGCGAGTTGTCCTCCCAGATCTGGTGGGACGAGGCAGGCCGTTCGTCCTTCGCCCCGTACGGGCACAGCTTCGCGATGTCGGGCGGGGGCGTGAAGCGGTCGCAGTCGGCGAACGCGGCGGTGCGTCCCCACAGGAAAATGCCGTCCACCCCGGTCATCTGGAACCGGCCGTGCTCCTGCTGGAACCACGTCGCGTACGCCCCGACCGGCAGGACGAACGTCACTGCGAGGGCCAGATGGACGGGCCAGCGCGTCCGCCTCACCAGCAGATACAGCACGGCGATCAGGAACAGCGGCAGCCCGATCGTGCGCGTGACGGACGCGAGCCCGAGCAGCGTCCCCACCAGCGCGGCCCGCCGCCAACCGGCCGCCCCCGGCTTCGCGAGCAGCAGCATCGCCCCGAACACCAGAACGGTGAAAAGGGTGTCCGACAACAGCAGATGCTCAAGTTCGATCTGAAAAGAATCCAGCAGAACCGGGGCGACGGCCAATGCGGCCCACGCACGCCGGACCTCGAAATCGCGGACGAGCATCCGATATCCGAGCGCGGCGATCCCAAGGATCGCCGCATGCTGCAACACCGTAATGAGCATCAGGCTGTGGAACGGCTTCAACGTCCACAGGAAGAGCCCGTATCCGGACGGCCGCAGCGGATGCGGGAACGGATCGTCCGCGATCCTGATGAAGTCGTAGCTGTCGTTGAACCACAGCACGCCCCGGAAACCCAGCATGGCGATGACCCGCAGCGCGATGCCCGCGAGCAGCACCACGCAGAACAGCCAATTGCGGCGAACGGCCAAGGGGGAGAACGACACCGGGAACCTAACTGTGGACGTGCGGGCGGACAGCGTCACGCCGGGCGGGCCGACCTGGCAACGTCACCACAGCCGCCGGCCGCGATCCTACCAGCGCCCCCAGCGCGTCAACGGGACCGTTGCAGGCCCAGCAGAAGCAGTTCGATCAGCCGGCGGGGATCATAATCACGGCTGCCGCCACGTCCGATGCAGAGGTTGCCGATGCCGCGCATCAGCTCGTAGGTCTCCACACGAGGCCCGATCTCGCCCGCCTCGACCCCAGCCGGGTCGCCGTGACCGGGCACTCGATGGGCGGGCACACCGCGAGCCTCCTGCTGGGTGCCCGCCTCACCGATCCGGACGACAAGTCGGAGGTCAACCTGGTCGACTCCCCAAGCGGGCGTGCTGCTCGTCGCACCCGGCAGAGGAGGCGACACCCTCGCGTCCCCACTCGGCCGCATCGAGTCCAAGTAACCGGTCAGCGGAGCCGGCCGGCCTCGCGCAGGTGATCGAAGATGACCTGGTCGACGGGTGACACACGGTCGCGGTCACCGTAACCGAGCCAGACCACCTCCTCGATCTCGCTACTGGGAACCGGTGTCCCCTGGTGGTCGGCGGTGTAGCAGGTCATCCGCACCATGACGCCTTCGGCGTGCCCATGCGCCTGAGCCCGAAAGGTGCCGAAGTACCGCGCGCTGCCGGGAACGATGGCAACGGCCAGTTCCTCATCGATCTCCCGAACAAGGGTGTCGACGTCGCTCTCCCCAGCCTCACGCTTCCCGCCGGGAAGATAATAGGCGTCCTTCCCCCGCGACCGAGTACTGAGAATCTTCCCGCCATCCAGATAGATCCAGGCGACCTTGTCAATGGTCATACCCACCATGATCTCCCACCAAGGCCGCCCACGCAGCCGCCGGCCCTGGCCCCGAAGCTAGAGTCGCGCCCCGCCCGGAGTGTCATGGACGTCCGCTCCGGCGTAGAACGCTGCTCCTCTGGGTTTGCCACACTCCGATGGCTGAGGGGGTGGAGTACCTACCGCTGCTTGAGGTCGGTCAGGAGCGCGCGGAACGCGCTCGGGTCGAGCAGGAGCCTGGGCCCGTCCGGGTCCTTGGAGTCCCGCACCCCCACACCACCAGCGATCGGCGCCAGTTCCACGCAGTTGCCGCCCAGGTTGTCGCTGTAACTAGACCTGCGCCAGTTCAGCTCCATCGTTCCTTCAAGACCTTTCGGATGAGACTCCGGGTTTCTGCCACCGATAGCGCGTGTGCCTGAAGGGTGGCAAAAGCCTTGCATGCGTAGAGCGTATCGGCTGGGTCGTTGGAGGTGTTCCCTCCGTTCAGAGTCGCTAGATAGACGACCTCGTCGCCGTTCTCCTGGGTGGCCAGGGTGAAGGGCGCATGGACGCCAGGGCAGTAGGCGATGGGAGCGATTTGAAGCTGCACGTGTTCCACCGTGGACATGGCCAGAAGATGTTCGCACTGGCTCCGCATCACGTCAGGTCCCCCTACGAGCCTATGTAGGACGCTTTCGTCCAACACAACGCACACCGTGGGTGGGGCGTCGCCGCTCAGGATGGATTGTCGGCGCATGCGTGCGCTCACTGCGGCGTCGTCGACCAGTAGTGCTCTGGCGTAGTCCTCGTTCTGGAGGAGGCCGTAGACGAGGGTGTTCTCGAATGCCCGGAGAAGCGCGGCCGAAGCCTCTGCCTCTGGAAAGTCAGCGAAGAACTTCGGGTAGGCGGACGACTTGACGATGTCGTCCCAGGCGTCGGTGAGCATCGTGTCCGTGCCGAGGGCCTGGTCCAGCCGGGTGGCGAAGTCTCGCCGGCATCGGGTGGTCCCGTTCTCCACCTGAGCGATGTAACTCCGGCTCACCGCAGCGCCTTTGGCGAGGTCAAGCCGCGATAAGCCCGCCTCGTTGCGAAGTCGGGTCACTTCCTGGCCGAAGCTGATCGTCTGACGCGTCGGCTTCCGTGCGGCCATCTCGCGCACCTCCTTGTAACCGGCTCGAACTGCCTGACATCCGTGTGCGTGTGTTGTCGCTCTTTCGTGGTGAGACTACGTAACGCAGTGGATTCTGTGCAGGGAGTTATGGAAGGTCGGAGGTGATCGGTTATGCAGGGCCCCGCGGAGATCGTTGTGTCTGTTCAGGCGGAGTCGATCAAGGTGGTTCGGGACTGGGTGGAGGACGTCCTGGAGAGGTGGGGGCAGGACGCGTATGTGGCGAAGGTCGTGGTGTCGGAGCTGGTGACCAACGTCCTCCGCCACACCGGGAGCACGACGGCGACCGTGCGGGTCGTCTTGGCCGACAAGGGGACGGTCGTGGAGGTCTTCGACTCCTGTGACGTTCTGCCGGTGGCCGGGGCGGCGGACCTGCTGAGTGAGGGTGGACGTGGCCTGGCGATGCTGGGTGCCCTGGTCAAGGAGTGGGGCGCCCAGCCGGTCGGGGGTGGAGGCAAGGCCGTTTGGGCGCTTCTGCCCGACGTTGCGACGTGAACGAGACCGACATCTTGGCCCGTTTGTGCGAAGGGCGCATCGCTGGGGCGGCCCGGGGCTTCGTTGCCGACCGGGCCGCCCGTGATCGGAGTCCTCGGGTCAGCGGTAGTCGTTCTCCTTCAGTTGGATGACCCAGGCGCGGCGCTCGGCGATCTTGCCGTCGCGCATGACGAACACCTCCGCCATGGACATCCGCATCTCGCCGCCCGCGGCCCGCCGCACCGTCCCGGTGAGTTCCGCCATGACGACATCGCCCTGTTCGACCATGCGCACGACCTCCAGGTGGGGCGGGTTGATGAACTCCGGCGGGCCGTCGATGGCCTTGTCGTAGGCCTCCTTGCCGGTCAGGTGGAAACCGCCGAAGACCGTCCACTCGATGTCGTCGGTCAGGCAGGACAGGATCTGCTCGTGATCGTTCTTCCGGAATCCGTCCAGGTAGGTGTTGACGGTCTCGATGTTCCGTGACACGTCCGCTCCTTCGATTCGGGTGCTGTTCATCGGGCGCCACCGGGCGGACCGGCGGTCCCGTTGACAGGTCGGAGCGGCCGGAGCGTTCTCGACATCCCCCGGCAATCCGTCCAGAAAACCGGCGGCTACGTCGATTGAGGGTGCCGCTAGGGGCGGAGGACGATCTTGCCGTGGGTGTGGCGCTGCTCCAGCTCGCGGAACGCGTCCTGTACCTGCTCCAGCGGGTAAGTGCTAGCGATCGGCACGTTGAGCGCCCCGCGGGTGGCCAGCCGGGCCAGTTCGCCGAGCACGACCGCGCACGCCGCCGCCCCTTCCCCGGCGGTCCGCGCACCGACCTTGGTCGCGGCCGCCCAGTCGCGGATGGTGTTGATCCGCTCGGGCCGCACGCCCAGCTCCACCGCGAGGTCCACGTAGCCGTCTCCGAACGTGTCGATGAACGCGTCGACGTTTCCGCTGGACGCCTGCCGGATTCGTTCGGCCACTCCCTCCCCGTACTCGACCGGGATGACACCGTGGTCCTTCAGCCAGGCGTGGTTCGGCTCGCTCGCCAGCCCGATCACCGTGGCGCCGAGCCGCCGCGCGAGTTGCACGGCGATGGAGCCGACGCCGCCCGCCGCTCCGGACACCACGACCGTGTCTGACGGTCCGGGATCGACCGCGAACACGGTGGCGTATGCGGTCGTGCCTGCCACGTACAGCGCCCCGGCCACGTCCCAGGACAGCCCGACCGGACGCGGGGTCAGCCGCACGTCGTCCACCACGACGAACTCCGCGTGGCTCGCCCTGTTGTGGGTGAAGCCGAGGATCTCGTCGCCCACCGCGACGCCGCGCACGTGCGGACCGACTTCCATGACGACGCCGGCCAGGTCGCTGCCCTGTCCGGACGGGAACGTCGCCGGCCACCGCTCGTGCAGCGCGCCGGTACGGATGTGGGCCTCGCCGGGCTGGATCCCGGCCGCGCGGACTTTGACCAGCACCTGCCCGGGGCCGGGTTCCGGACGCTCCACCTCCTCGACCCGCAGGACGTCGATCCCGCCGTACTCGTGGAACCGCACCGCTTTCATCGCGTGACCATCGCTCTTCCTCGTATGGACAAGCCCTGGACGGGGGCCGTGTCTCCGACCATGCCTTCGCACCGGCAGGCTGAGAACCGGAGCCTTTTCCCTAGGAGCGGCACTCCGAGGGTGCGTCCGCCGGATCCTGGTATCACTGGCGACATGGGGATGAACCGCGACGACCTGGCTGATTTCCTGCGCCGCTCCCGGGAGCGGCTGGGGCCACGGGACGTCGGTCTGGTCGAGGGGCCGAGGAGGCGCACACCGGGCCTGCGCCGCGAGGAGGTCGCCGCACTCGCGAGGATGTCGGCCGACTACTACATGCGGCTGGAGCAGGCCAGAAGCTCGCAACCCTCGGACCAGATGCTGGCCGCCCTGACACGCGCGCTGCGCCTGACCACCGATGAGCGGGACCACCTGTACCTGCTCGCCGGGCATCGCCCGCCGGAGGCGGCGCGGGCGGGGGAGTACCTGCGGCCCAGCATGCTCTATCTCCTCGACCAGCTGGACAGGGTTCCGGTCCAGGTTTTGAGCGACCTGGGCGACCTGCTGGCGCAGAACGACCTGGCGCAGGCGTTGTTCGGGTGCGTGTGCACCGTGGCGCGGGAGGACCGCAACATCGTCCTGCGCTGGTTCACCGAGCCGGACGTGCGCAGCCACTTCGCAGCCGAGGAGCACGAGGAGCGTTCGCGGCAGATGGTCGCCGACCTGCGCGCCGCGGTCGCCCACCGCGGGGACGATGCGGCCTCCCGCGCACTGGTCGCCCGGCTCCGCGCCGCCAGCACCGAGTTCGCGGCGCTCTGGGACCGGCACGAGGTCGCGGTGCGCCGATCACACCGGTACCGGCTCCTGCACCCCGAACTCGGCGCGATCGAGTTCGACTGCGAGGTTCTGGCGACACCCGCGGCGGACCAGCGACTGCTCGTCTTCACCCCACCGCCCGGTGGCGCCGAGGCACTCGACATGCTGCGCGTCCTCGGCCCCAAACACCGGCACGGCACCACCGGGACGCCCCCCGCCACCAACGAGCGTTAGCAGGCCGCCACATCGCGGTACTGGCGGGTCTCCTCAATACCTTCGTGGTTTCGGGCCTTGCCCGGTCAAGGGGCAAGGGGCTCGCCGGGCGGGCGCTGGAGGCTGACTCGGCGCTCGGTTTCGGCGAAGCCGAGCGATTGGTAGATCCTGATCGCCTCGGACTCCGGTTCGGCGACGATCACGAGCGTCCGGGCTCCCTCGGCCAAGGCCCGCGTCCCGGCGTAATGGACGAGCGAGGAGGCCAAGCCGCGCCGGCGGAAGGCGGGATGGGTCTCGACGTGCTGGTAGCGGGCCAACCCTTGGCCGTCGAGGACGACACCGACGCCCGCGCGCATCTCCCCGTCCACGAAAGCGCCGAACCAGGTGGCGTCGCCTCCCTGGCACAGCCGTCGTTCCTCAGCGAGTTTCGCCGTCACGAAGGCGGTGTTCTCCTCCGACGGCTCCGACTCGTCGCACGCGTGCCGCAGTTGTGCCGCCTGCTCCCGATCGTCCCCGCTCAGCGCGCGCAGGTCGGCTTGCGCCGGCCGTGCGGGCGCTTCGAGGGAGAAGGCCGTCAGGACCGGGTCGATCGCGACGTCGAGCCCCAGCCGCTCCCACTCCGCGAGCGGCCCCGCCTCCCCAACGACCCCGTCGACCCCGATCGCCACATGGGACGCGTCCGGGAACTCCGCGATGAAAAGGCCAGGAGCGTCCGGAAGCGCATCTGGGGTGACGAGCACGAAGTTACCCCACCAGAAGTTCGGGTTGGTGGGCGTCCGGACCACCAGGTAGGACGGGTGATCGGTGATGACCGAACCGGCCAGCCTGCGGAGCAACAGATCCGTACGAAAACCAAGAGACCGAACATCCACCCGGCGATCCTAAGTCGGCCCCACCGGGCGGTGCGGTCCGCCACCGAGTACCCCGCTCACCCTCGCCACGGCGCTCGCGGCCGCCCCGGCGACCGGAACCCTCACCTGAAACATCGCTACGCAAAGCATGAACACAGGACCACCAGATTGCTGATCTGCGTAAGCAGAAGACCAGTCTATTGACGCTTTGCGTAGCCGCAGAGTAGTGTCACTCCGCGACAAACACTCATGAATCCGCACGTCAGCCCCGATCCCGCGGACGTTCGTTCCTCATCGATCTCGGGCTTGTTCTGGCCTGGTCCCACTCACTCTGGGGGGTCTCGTATGCCCGGCGATCTACTCGACGGAATCGTGCAGGCGCTCTCGCCGCCCACCGTCTTCTGGCTGTTCCTCGGCGCGGCCGTGGGCCTGGTCATCGGAGTCCTGCCGGCGGTCGGAGCGACCGTGGGCGTGGTGCTGTTCCTCCCGTTCACCTACGGCATGGACCTGCCGACCGCCATCGTCTTCCTGCTGGCCATCTACACCACGGGCCAGTACGGGGACTCGGTCTCGTCGATCCTGCTGCGAACGCCGGGAGGCCCCGGGACCATCGCGTCCTGCTGGGACGGATATCCCATGGCCAAGCGCGGTGAAGGAGCCCGCGCGCTCGGCATCAGCACGCTCGCCTCGATGCTGGGCGGGCTGATCGGGGCCGTGATCCTGGCCGGCCTGGCCTACCCCCTCACGCAGGGGGCCATGGAACTCCAGCCGCCCGAGTACTTCATGCTCGGCATCATGGCGCTGGCCCTGGTCAGCGTCGCCGCCCACGGCCAGACCCTCAAGGGCATCGTCATGGCCGCCGCCGGCCTGCTCGTGTCCTTCGTCGGGCAGGATCCCATCGCGGGTTTCACCGACCGCTTCACCTTCGGCCTGGACCGGCTGTCCGGAGGCGTCCCCGAACTGTCGGTCTTCGTCGGGCTGTTCGCCATCACGCAGACCATGGTGATGCTGAGCGGCCGCGACGGCAGCCCCACGGCCGCCGCCTCCCGGCTGTCGTACGGCCAGGCCCTGCGCGGTTTCGGGGACGTCCTCTCCCGTCCGGCGACGGTGCTCCGCTCGTCGGTGACAGGGACCTGGATCGGCATTCTCCCCGGACTCGGCGTCACCACGGCCACGATCACCGCCTACCTGCTGGAGAAGCGCGCCGCCAGACGCCCGGAAGAGTTCGGCAAGGGGGCGCCCGCCGGGCTCGCGGCCGCCGAGACCGCCAAGGGCACCTGCGCCGTCGGTGACATGATCCCCACCCTGACTCTCGGGATCCCGGGGTCGCTGACCGGCGCGATCATCCTGAGCGCGTTCATCCTGCACGGGGTCCAGCCCGGACCGCAGTTCCTGTCCTCTGGCAGCGAGCCGTTCATCGTGCTCGCCGGGATCACCCTCACCCAGGTGCTCATCGTCATCGCCGGCTTCCCGCTCATCAAGGTCTTCACGCAGATCACCCGGGTCCCCAACCGGATACTCGCGCCGGTGCTGGTGGCGCTGTGCTTCCTCGGCGCCTATGTCGAACGCAACCAGCCGACCGATGTCCTCGTCCTGATCCTTGCCGGACTGTTCGGTTTCGCCCTGATGCGAGCGGGATATCCCGCCATCACCTTCGTGCTCGGCATCATCCTCGGCCCGGAGATCGAGAAGAACTTCCACCGTAGCCTGCAGATGGGCGGCGGCTCCCCGGAACTCCTGTGGCAAAGGCCGCTGACCATCACGTTCTTCGCCGTCATCGTCCTGTTCTTCTCGTGGCCCGTACTCCGCCGCGGCCTTCGGGGACTCCGCGGACACTGGCGGCTCCGCGGGCTCCGGCTCGGGCGGAAGGCGCCGAGCGGCGGTGCTCTCGTGGCCGATGCGCGGGACGCATTCGCCCCCGTGCCGGACGCGTCGGCCCCGGCGCCGGACGGCACCGTACCCGGCGCCGGGGAGGCCGCGGCGGAGGAGTATCTCGGGGTCGGCCCGCCCTCCCGGCGCGGCGCACTGATCCTGGAGGCCGCGCTCGCCGTGACCGCGGCCGTGCTGCTGGCCGTGAGCCTGCGCTATCCCGCCGACGCCGCGACCTTCCCCGTGCTCGTCTCCTCGGTGCTGCTCGCCCTGTCCCTCTGGCAGGCCGCACGGTCGCTGCGCTCGGGCGCGTGGCGGGCCGCCGCGATCGACCCGAGAGACGGTGCCGGCGCCTCCGACCGCATCGGCCGCGTCACCGGTGGCTGGATGTTCCCCGCCGCCACGTTCCTCGGCTACTACCTGGCCATCGGACTCGCCGGTTTCGTTGTCGCGAGCGTCCTCTACATGGCGCTGCTGCCCCTGGCCTACCGCTACCGGCCCGCACGAATTCCCGTCAGCACCGCGCTCGTCTGCGGAGCGCTACTCGTCGTCATCAGCAATGCCCTCGGAATCCTCCTTCCGGATGGGCTCTGGGGATAGCACCCAAAAAGGGAGCGTGTTCACATGTTCGGACGTCGGCAAAAAGCCCTGTCAGCCCTCACCGTGTTCGCCGCGCTCATCGCCACCGCAGGCTGCGCCAACGGAGCCGGAGGCGGTGCCGGCTCCTTTCCGAAACGCGATATCAAGGTGATCGTCCCCTTCGAGCCCGGCGGCGGGTCCGATCTGATCGCCCGCGCCCTCGCCCCGTGCATCAAGAAGAATCTGGCGACCGATGCCGACGTGGTGATCCAGAACGTCACCGGGGCGGGCGGGCGGACCGGGACCTTCCAGCTGTACGACGCCCGGCCGGACGGCTACACGATCGGCACGCTGGAGCCGTTCACCCTCACCATCGCGTCCCTGACCGGCCAGTCCGGCGGCCGTACCCCCGAGCGGCTGAACTGGCTGGGACAGGTCTCGGCGGTCCCGATGACCCTGACGGTCAACGCCAAGAGCGGCCTGACCGGCCTGGGCGATTTCCGGGGGAAGCGGGTGCGGGTCGCCGTCTCCCAGGTCACGCTCCCCGCCACCATCAAGTATCTGGAGGCGCTCGGCGCCACGCCGCGGCTGGTCTATTACGACGGCGGTTCGGAGACGATGCTCGCGACGGTGCGCGGGGACGTGGACGCGGTGGTCCAGGTCGCACCGACCGTCATTCGCGCCATGAAAGCCAATCCCGGAGCGGTGCGCGTGATCTCCACCCTGTCCGGCACCCGTTTCAAGGATCTCCCGGAGACACCGACCTCGGCCGAGCTGAACGTGCCGCTGAGCCCGGAACTGGCCACGATCTCGCAGTACACCTATGACTTCGCCGTTCCGGCCGGGACCGCACCGGCGATCACGCAGAAGCTGGAAGGCGCGATCGCCGCGGCGACCAGGGATCAGAGCTGCGTCGAGAAGATGCGTCGGGCCAATCTCGAGGTCAGCCACCAGAACGGCGCGCAGGTCAAGCGGTCCATGCGGTCCTTCCAGCAGAGCCTTGCCAAGCTCACCGGGGAGCTGCGCCGCGCGACCAGCGGATGAATGACCGCCTCCAGACGCGTACCGCCGCGTACAGCAACGTACAGAAAGGACGACCACGGTGGAATTGGATGCCGTCGACGAACGGATCCTCCAGTTGCTCGGCGAGGAAGGCCGTCGCAGCAACCGCGAACTCGCCCGGATCATCGGGGTCACCGAGGGGACCATCCGGAGCCGGGTCCGCCGGCTGCTCGCCGAGAACGTCATGCAGATCGTGGCCGGCGTCAATCCGGAGTGGAAGGGCTACTCGATCGATTCGAGCTTCTCGCTGCGCGTCGAGTTCGACAAGGCCAAAGACATCGCCACCCGACTGGTGGGCTATCCGGAAATCCGGTTCGTGGCGCTGACCACCGGGGCCGACGACATCAGGTTCACCGCGATGTTCAAGTCGCACGAGCACTTCAAGGAGTTCGTCACCGTCGAGCTCGCCGGCATTCCCGGAATTCTTCAGGTGCGGACGTCGACGGCGCTGTCCGTGCTCAAGCACACCTATGACTGGCGGCCCGTCCCCAAGGAACCCGGAATCGGTCTCGAGGAGGAAGATGAGGACGACGTTGAAGCCGATCGACCTGCGCAGTGACACCGTCACCCTCCCGACGGAGGACATGCGCAAGGCCATGTACCAGGCGGAGGTCGGCGATGACGGCCGGCTCCTGCCCGACGGCCGCCACGGCGACCCGACCGTCGCCGAACTGGAAGAGCACGCCGCCCGCCTCCTGGAAAAGCCCGCGGCACTGTTCATGGCGAGCGGGACGATGGCCAACCTGACCGCGTTGCGCACCTGGTGCCCACGGGGCGCCGCCGTCGCGGTGGGCCGTACCTCGCACCTGTATCGCCGGGAGGTCTCGGCCTTCGACGACGGCTACTTCGGGCTCCGGCCCGTCGAACTGCCCGACCCGGACGGGCTGCCCGGCGCCGACGCCGTCCGCCTGGCGCTGCGGCGGCACGATCCCGCGATGCTGTGCCTGGAGAACACCCACAACGCGGCCGGGGGCACCGCGTGGACGCCGCGGCAGGGCGCGTCGATCCACGAGGTGACCTCGGCGGCGGGCGTCCCCGTCCATCTCGACGGTGCCCGGCTGTTCAACGCCGCGGTCGCGCTGGACGTGCCGCCCGGCGCGCTCGCCGCCCCCGCCGACAGCCTCATGTTCTGCCTGACGAAGGGGCTCGGCGCGCCGATGGGCGCGGTGCTGCTCGGCGAAGCCGGCTTCATCGCGCGTGCCCGGGAGGTCCGCAGGCTGCTGGGCGGGCAGATGCGCCAGGTCGGCGTGGTCGCCGCGGCGGGACTCGTCGCGCTACGCGACTTCCGCGAACGGCTGGCCCTCGACCACGAGCGGGCGCGCGGGCTGGCCGAGCGGCTGGCCGATCTGCGCGGCGCCCGCGTCGACCCGGGCCGCGTGCGGACCAACATCGTCCAGATGCTGCTCCCCGACGGCGGCCCGCCCCTCCGGACCGTTCAGGACGAGCTCGCCCGCCAGGGCGTCCTGGTCCACTCGACCGGCGCACGCACGGTGCGCCTGGTGACCCACCGCGACCTTTCCGACGACGACATAGCGCACGCCGCGGACGTGCTGCACACCGTGCTCGGCCGGACCTACCAAGACGGGAGCCAACAGCAATGAGCGACACCGCGATGCAACGGCGGGATCCATCCTTCTACGGCGGCGACGAGCTGCACGCATGGAAGCAGTCCAGGCTGCAGGACGCGATGGCCGAACACGGCTTCGACGCCCTGGTGTTCACCAAGTCGGAGGCGGTGCGTTATGTCACCGACTTCTACGTCAAGGGCTACCGCCCCTTCATGGACCCCGAGTACTTCGTCGTCCTCCCCGCGGGTCGCGCTCCGGTCGTCGGGCACACGTCGGGCAGCGACACCTACCGGATCCAGATCAAGTCCGACATCGCCGATCATCGCAAGATCTCCGGCGTCGAGAACTGGGCCGCCGAGCTGAGCGCCGTGCTCGGCGACTACGGGATCACCCATGGCCGGATCGGGGTCGATCTGCTGCCGTTCCAGGTCCACGCGGGACTGCTGGAGCGCCACCCGTCGCTGGAGGTGGTCGATGCCACGTGGCTGTGGACGGAGCTGACCGCCATCAAACATCCCATCGAGATCGAGTACATCCGGGAGGCCCTGTCCCTGGTGGAGATCGGGCTCTACGCGAGCTTCGAGGCGATCCGTCCGGGGGTCGTGGAGCGTGATGTGGCCGTTGCCGCCGAGAGCGCCATGCGCGCGGCGGGGTCGGAGATGCAGCCGTTCATGACCGTCGTCGCCTCCGGCCCCAATGCCAGCATGTTCGAGCGCATCGCCACCGAGCGGCGTATCCGCACCGGCGAGATGGTGGTGGTCGACATGGGCGCCGTCTACCGGGGCTACACCGGCGATCTCGGCCGGACGGTGTGCGTCGGCCCGCCGGCCCCCCGGCAACGGGAGGTCTATCAGGTCGCCTACGAATCCATCCAGGCGGCGATATCAGCGGTCCGGCCCGGGGTCACCTGCGCCGACGTCGACAGGGCCGCACGGGAGGCCATCGCCGCGCGTGGCTATGCCGACTACGAGCACAAGTTCTCGACCGGGCACCAGCTCGGCTGGGGCCTGCACGGCGAGCCGCTGATCAACCGGGGCGTGGACCACGAGCTGCGGCCGGGCATGGTGATCTGCCTTGAGCCACGGGTCACGCTGTTCGACGAGCCCGAGATCGGCGGTGCCCATCTGGAGGAGGCCGTCCTCGTCACCGAGAACGGCCATGAGCTGCTCAGCCACTGCCGGTTCGAGGAGGCGCTGCTGAACTGACACCGCGTCGGCGGCGAAGGCGCCGGTCCCCCCCGGGGAGACCGGCGCCGACGCGACGAGGGCCCGGTCCGGGCGGCGCTCGGTCCAGGGCTCGGTCGAGGTGCGGTCTGCGGCCCCTAGCGCAGCGGCTCGCCGATCTCCCTCATGTGACCAAGGGCCTCCCGGTAGGACGCCACCAGCCCGGTCTCGGTGTAGGGGACGCCGACCGCGGCGCAGTGCTCGCGGACCATCGGCTGCATTTTGCGCAGGTTGCAGCGGGGGACGCCGGGGAACAGATGGTGCTCGATCTGGTAGTTCAGCCCGCCCATCACCCAGTCGGTCACCGGGCCACCGCGCACATTGCGGGAGGTCAGCACCTGCCGGCGCAGATGACCCCACCGCTGCCCCGGCTCGGGCATCGCCATCCCCTTGTGGTTGGGCGCGAACACCGCACCCAGATGCAGCCCGAACAGCGCATGCTGCACCACCATCAACGCCACCGCCTTCTCCACCGGCAGCAGCGACAACGCCAGCACCAGGTACCCGACGGCATGGGCGACCAGCAGACCACCCTCCACCACCCGGTCACGGCGTGAACGCCCCCGCAAGAACAGCACACTGCCGACCTTGAGGTTCACCCCCTCCAGCGTCAGCAACGGGAAGAACAACACCGCCTGGTGCCGCACCACCCACCGCAGCACACCCCGCTGCCGCCCCGCCTGCTCCGCCGTCCACGCCAGCACCCCCTCCCCCACATCAGGATCCTTCCCGACATGATTCGGGTTCGCGTGATGACGATTGTGCTTATCGCTCCACCACCCGTGCCCCATCCCCAGCAGCAGATTCCCCAGCACCAACCCCAGCCACCGATTCGCCCGCGCACTCCGCGCGATCTGCCGATGCCCCGCGTCATGACCCAGGAACCCCGTCCGCGCCGCCAACACCGCCAGCGGAACACCCAGCAGCACCGTCCACCAACTGTCCCCCGCCCACGCCACCGCCCCCCACACAGCGGCCGTCGCGGCCAGGTTCAGCCCAATCACCCGCACGTAATAACCGCGACGCCGATCGAGCAGCCCGCTGTCACGGACACGCCGCGCCAGCGGCGCGAAATCACTGGTGGACGGACGTGCGGCCCGGGCCGGCGAGGCGGGCGAGGGAGCGGACATGGGGTCTCCATTCATGAAGGGGACGGCTTGGACCGCGTGCGCAGGGTCTGGTGGCGGGGGACGTCCAGACCCTGCGCACGCGCACTCGCGTCGGGTCAGCCGGTCGCGAGGTCGGAGAAGATCTCCACCAGTTCGGGCCGGTCGAACGGCCCCACGTGGGGTGCGGCGACGCTGCGCACGTCGGTGGGGTTGTCCGGAGTGAGACGGTCGGCTTCGGCGATGAAGCGGTCCTGCAGCGCGAGCGGGATCAGCCGGTCGAGGGTGAAGCGCACGTAAGTGCGCGGAATCGTGCCCCAGGTCTCCGCCTCGCCCCGGGCCTCGGCGTGGGGGATCGCGGCGGTCTCGTCCGGTTCGAGCCAATGGAGCAGCCGGTGCACCCCCTCGTCGGTGAAATCGCCTGCCAGGCATTCCTTGATGCCGCGGATCACCGCCGGGTCGGCCGTGCGCCAGTTGATCCGCGTCACTCCGAGGACCGCTGGATCGGCGACCACCGCCTGGGTCACCTGGGGGAGCAGGCTGTCACCGTTCTCCGGCACGCCGAGATACGCGGTCAGGTTCGGCAGGTCCACGCAGCAGTACGCCGCGACGTAGACGACCCGGTCGAGCAGATCGGGGACGGCGTTGCCGACCTTGCTCACCGTCACGCCGCCCTGGCTGGCGCCGGCGAGGATCACGGGTCCGTGGCGGCGGGCGCGGCGCACCACGTCCACGACGCGCTCGACGTAGTCGTCGACGGTGACCTTGGCGAGCGGTGACGGCTCGGTCGCCAGCGCCTCCAGGTCCTGCGGAGCCTGGTAGGCGCGGGGAATGAAGGCTTCGTTGCCGTGTCCGGGAAGGTCCACGGTCACCCCCCGGTGTCCGCGCAGGGTGAGTTCGCTGATCAAACCGGACCACATGAACGACGGGGCGTTGGTCCCGTGGACGAACACGAGTGTCGGCGGTCGCCGGTCATCGTGGTCGCCGGCGGCTTCATGGTTCGTCGTCATCGGATGCTCTTTCCTTGTGCCTGTCGGATCGTCGGTTGGATCGGCGGCCGGCGGGGCGCCGGGAGCCGCGGAGGTCAAGCGCACGGTCGGCGCCACATCGGCCACAGGAACGGGCTGTCCGCCACGCGGACCGGTTCGCCCAGATCCTCGAACCCGTACCGCTGGTAGAGGGCACGGCTGCGGGGGGAACTCGCCTCCAGATAGGCGGCGATCCCGTCGGCGTCGGCTCGCTTCAGCCGGTGCCGCAGCAGCGCCGAGCCGAGTCCGCCGCCCCGCCTCCCACTGACCACCCCCATGCACGGGAGGTAGAGGTGCGGGACGCGATGGGGATGCCGTTCCGCCAGCGCCTGCCCCAGAGCCTGCAACCGCGCGGCGTTCGCACCGAAAATCGAGCCCTGTCCCGGCTCGGACGCGTCCGGATGCTCCTCGGGGGGCGCCTGGCCCGCGGTAAGCGCCAGCCACACCGCCGCGCCCTCCGCGCGGCCGGCCAGGTAGGCCTCCCCATCGGGATGGGCGATCAGGGGGCGGTAGAAGTGCGCTTGCATGCGGGCTCGTCCGCTCTCCTCGGGGAAGAGCCAGCAGACGAGAGGATCATGCGCGAAGGCGTCGGTGAGAACGTCCGACACCACCTGAAGATCCGCGGTCTCCGCCCGCCGCACGGTTGCGTACGACGTATCTGAAGTCATGCGTACACGGTATCGATGCCGTGGCATCTCAGACATTTATCAGCAATGTTGAAGGAAAAGTGTACTGGATATTGAATAAGTGGACTAGTACACTTCAGTTCAGTGACACCGCCGCCAACGGATCGGAGAGTTCTGTGTCGTCGTCATCGCAGCGGCCGGATCCGCCCTACCGGCGGATCGTCGCGGAGATCGCCGGTCAGATCCTGCGCGGGGAGTTGCGGCCCGGCGACCGCGTGCCGTCCGTCCGGCAGATCGCCCAGCGTTGGGGCGTCGCGATCGCGACCGCGACCCGGGTGATGGCGGCTCTTCGCGAGGAAGGACTGGTCGAGACGAAGGTCGGTTCCGGCTCGGTGGTCAGGGCACGACCGGAGCGGGAGCGGCCGGTCGACCCGACCGGAACGCGACCGGCCGGCGCCCCCAGACAGGCGCTCACCCGCGGACACGTTCTCCGCACCGCCATCACGATCGCCGACATCGAAGGGCTCGACGCCCTGACGATGCGACGGCTCGCGTCCGAACTCGGCGTCGGCCCGATGTCGCTGTACCGGCACGTGGCGAACAAGGACGATCTGGTGGCGCAGATGGCCGACGAGACCTTCCGCGAAGCGGAGTTGCCCGACCCCGGGCCGGAGGGATGGCGAGCCAAGCTCGAACTGATCTCACGCCGGGAATGGGAGCTGTTCCGGCGGCACCACTGGCTGCGCAGGGCCGTCTCGCTGACCCGCCCGCTGCTCGTGCCCAACATGATGACGCACACCGAGTGGATCCTGCGCGCGCTCGACGGCCTCGGGCTCCCCATGAAGGCGCGCTTTCATGAGGCGCTCACGCTCCACGCGCTGGTCGTCGCCCTTGCGCTGTCCGTGGCGGACGAGGCCGAAGCCGAGCAGGAGACAGGTGTACCGCTCGCTCTGTGGCGGGTGGAACAGCGGAAGAAGACCGACGAGATTCTCCACAGCGGGCGGTTTCCCCTGCTGGCGACCATCGACGAGGAGACGACCTCGGACCTGGACGCCCTCTTCGAGTACGGTCTCGCCCGCCACCTCGACGGCTTCGCCACCTACCTGGAGAGCCGAGCCCGAACGTGACCATGAGCCCTGGACGGCTCTCGACGTGCTGGTAGCGGGGAACCTGTCAGACCGTGGCGATCTCGAAGCGTTCCGCGTGCTCGGCCGCCCATTGTGCGAACGTGCGCGCGGGACGGCCCGTCACCCGCTCGACGGTGCCGTCGACGGTCTTCGAAGCGGCGTCGGAGGCGGCGTACCAGCCGATGACGTACTCGGCGTCCTCCCGGGAGACACCGGTGGCCATCAGCCTGTCGACTGCCTGTTCGTGGGTAAGCCGGGCGAAACCGATGTCGCGCCCAATCGCTCGGGACAGGATCGCGACCCGCTCGCGTGGGGTCAGTGCTTCGGGACCGGTGAGGTTGTAGGCACGCCCCGCATGGCCCTCGTCGAGCAGCGCGACCGCCGCCACCGCCCCGATATCGGCCTCATGGACGAGCGCACTGGGAAAGTCGTATGGCTCCCGGACGATGCCCTCTGCCCGGATCGACTCGACCCAGGTCAGCGTGTTGGACATGAACTCCTGCGGTTCGAGGCGCGTCCACTCCACACCCGAGTCCGCCACGGCCTGCTCCACCGGTCCCATGCCGCCGCCCCACACCACGGTGATCCGCCGCACTCCCGCATCGACCGCCCGCCGCACCAGTTCCGGCCCGGCCTCGGCTAGTCCCGCCGTCACGGTGATGTGCAACCGGCTGACACCGTCGAAAGCCGTGCCCAGTTCCGCGGGTGCCGTGTGCGTTCCGGCCACCAGTTCGGCCTCGGCCGGAATAGCCCCCGCGGCCTTGGCCGGATCCCGCGTCAGTGCCCGAACCCTCTCTCCTCGGCGGATCAGCTCCGCCACCACATGCCGACCGGTGTTCCCGGTGGCCCCTGTAACCAGCGTCGTCATGGTTGAGTCCTTTCGACGTCGACGACGCTAGGAACTCAACCGCGCTTGAGGTCAAGCAAGGCCCGACGGTTTCGTCCGTGGTCCCTGGGAGGCTGTCGTGTAAGACGCAGAAGACTGCGGTGTCGGCGCGGGGCTCGATGAGGAGGAAGGTCATGTCCTATCCAGACGCTCTCTACCTGGGTGACAAGGGCGAGATCAGCGGCATGCTCCGGACCGTGGACACCCCGCCGGAACTGTCGATCGGCGGGCGCACGAACGTCCACTACCTCGCGACCGGCGCGAGTACCGGTGGCCACTACGGCCTGTACCGGTGGGAGATGGGCGCTGAGCCGACAGGCGGCGGAGCGCACTTCCACAAGACGTTCTCAGAATCGTTCTTCGTCCTGAGCGGGACGGTCAGACTCTTCAACGGCGAGGACTGGCACATCGGCTCCCCGGGCGACTTCCTCCACGTCCCTCCGGGCGGTATCCACGCGTTCCGCAACGCGGACGGGCCGGCCACGATGCTGGTGCTGTTCGCTCCCGGTGCTCCACGTGAGGCCTACTTCGAAGAGCTCGCCGACATCGTGGGAAGCGGACGCCGGCTCACCGAGGAGGAATGGACCGACCTCTACCGCCGCCACGACCAGTACATGGTCTGACCCCCTGACGTGTCAGGACGCCCGGCCGCGTCCAGTACGCGTGGATGCCACCGCGGCTCTCCCCGCCGACGCCGGGCACGGCGTCCAGGACGGCGGCGAGGTACTTGATCGCCACCTGGCCGCCGCCGGACCCCGGTTCCGCCGGCTCGGCGAAGCCCGGTGACCGGTGCTCGGCCGAGGTCATTGGCCGGTGTTGGTCTGGATCTCGCTGACGACGAGCGGGGTGGGTTGGGAGGTCATGGTCTGGTCGCCGAGGTCGCCGCCGGGGGCGTCGCAGTCGGCGCCCTCGCACGTCCAGGTGACGTGCCAGGTGATCGTGGCGGTGATCTCGTATCTTCCGCCCGGCTGGCCGGCGGAGGCCCGCTTGTACGTGTAGTTGCAGGACTTGCCGTCCTTGCTGCCGGCGTTGTTGCAGACCAGCTTGTCTTCGCCCAGGTTCCAGGTGACCGATTTGGGCTGCGCGGTGGCCTGGACCGTCTGGTCGCCCGCGCTCACCGGCGCCGTCTGCACGACTTCGAAGTTGTCCACCCACAGGGCCGTCCGCATGCGCACGTACGTCTTCGCCCTCGGCGCCGTGTGGACCTTGGGGACGGGGAACGCCTTCTCGCTCAGAGCCTGCTGGACGAGCTCAAGGGTGTTCGGCGGAGCGGCCGCGAGCGGAGCGGCCCCGGGACCGTCCACCGCGTCGACCGCCTGGTTGTCGATCAGGCCTTCGGGGTCGGGCGGCGCGACGGGGCCGCCTCCGCCTCCGCCCCCACCGTTGCCGCCTCCGCCGCCCGGCACGGTCGTGCTGGTCTTCGGGTTGCAGGAGAGCTTGCCGGGGACGATGCAGGGGGCGGCCACCGCGGGAACGGCCGTGAGGACGGGTGCCGTGACGATCGTCGCGACGATCGCGGTGGAGGCCGCCCGGCGACGACGGGGGTGTGTGGGAGACATCGCGTGTCCTTCCCTGCGGGCCGTCAGCATGCCTTGTCCCGGGCTGTGGCGGCCGCCTTCCAGGTGCCGGAGTCGTACTGGAGTGTCGTCCGATACACGTATGCCCCGCCCCGCCCGCCGTCGAGGCGCTTGCCGGTCTTGGCGGAGTAGCGGTAGCCGGCGAGGGTGCGGACGCAGTCGATGACGTAGACCTTCGTGCTGTCCTTGGAGCGGGCGTAGACGCGGGGGTTGAACGTGTTGGTGAAGCGCCAGATCTCGCCCTTGGCCTTGGTGGCCTCGACGTCGTTCGTGACCTCGGTGAGGAGGGGGTCGGTGGCGACGTCGGTGAGGGCCGCCGGGTCGTTGGTCTCGTAGGCCTTCTTGTAGGCGGCCTGGTAGGCGCGGTAGCGGTCGAGGACCGTCTTGTAAAGCTGCGCCGTGGGGATGGCGGACGGCGCGACGGCGGTCTGCGCGGGGGCGGTGCCGCCGGTGTCGAACCGGCCGTTGGGGGCGAGTTCGCCGCTGGAGGACGAGCCGGACGAGCCGCAGCCCGCGGCGGCGCACGCGGCGAGGAGGACGGGCAGGCAGGCGGCGCGGCGGGACCCCAGCGGGGTGGAACGGACCAACCGGGTGCGCATCGCCATCCCTGAGCGGCTGCCGACAACGGGGCGGAATACGCGCGAAAGCTTACAGAGATGCGTGTGGGGAGAAAAGGGATTCGTTGCGGCCCGCTTGACCTCGACCAAGCTTGAGGTAGGAGGCTGTGGCGACTACCGCTGATGGAGGGGGTTCGGATGCGTGCCGTGTGGTTGCGGGAGTTCGGCGGGCCGGAGGTCCTGGTCCCGGGAGACGCCGAGGATCCGGTGCCGGGCGAGGGGCAGGCGCTCGTCGAGGTCGCGTTCGTCAACATCACGTTCGTGGAGACGCAGATGCGGGCGGGCACCGGGCCGGCGCCGGTGCGGCTGGAGCCGCCCGTCATCCCCGGTAACGGAGTGGGCGGCGTGGTGACGGCGGTCGGCCCGGGTGTTGACGAGGGGCTTGTAAGGCAGAGGGTTGTCACCAGCACGGGAGGCACCGGCGCCTACGCGGAGAAGGTCGCCGTGGACGCCGGGGGCCTGTTCGAGGTGCCGGACGGTCTCGCGCTCGACGACGCGGTCGCGCTGCTGGCCGACGGGCGGACGGCCACGATGATGGTCACCGCTGCGCGGCCGCGCAAAGGCGAGCGGGTGCTGGTGGAGGCGGCGGCGGGCGGTGTCGGGTCGCTCCTCGTCCAGCTCGCGAAGGCCACCGGGGCGACGGTCGTCGCGGCGGTCGGAGGTGCGCGCAAGACCGGGGTGGCGATGCGGCTCGGCGCGGACGAGGCGGTCGACTACGCCGAGCCCGGGTGGGCGCGCAAGGCCGGGAAGGTGGACGTCGTCTTCGACGGTGTGGGGGGCGAGGTGGCCCGCGAGGCGTTCGGCCTGCTTCGGGACGGCGGGCGGATGGTCAGCTTCGGCCTCGCCAGCGGCGAGTGGGCGAACATCCCCGAGGAGGAGGCGGGGGAGCGCGGCGTGACGAACGTCCGACCACAGGCGACGCCGGAGCAGCTGCGCGAGTTCACGGAGAGCGCGCTGGCGGAGGCCGCCGAGGGGCGGCTCAAGCCGCTGATCGGGCAGCGTTTCCCGCTCGACGCCGCCGCCGGGGCGCATGCCGCGATCCAGGAGCGCCGGACCGTCGGCAAGACCCTTCTGGAGGTCAGGCGACCTTCTTGAGGAAGGCGCCCAGCGCGCCTTCGTAGGCGGCCGGGTCGACGTTCCAGGCCTCGGTGTGGTCGCCCGGCGTGGTGATGTGCGTGACCATGCCGGGCGGCGCCTTCTCGGCGAACGTGAAGGCGGGGCGGTTGGCGACCATCTCGTCATCCTCGGTGGTGAAGAGGAGTATCGGCGTCCTGAGCCGGGACGCGTACCGGTGCTGGACGAAGTCGGCCAGGTCGATGCCGATCCGCCACTGCAGGATGCGCTTGGCCAGGTCGGTGACGAAGACGGGCAGGTGCCGGGCGTCGCCCTGCTTGTCGAGGGTGGCGCCCCAGTCCATGACGGGGGAGTCGAGGACGACGCCGCGGACGAACGACGGGTCCTTGCGCAGCGTCATCATCGACATCGCCCCGCCCATCGACCATCCGTACAGGACGACGCCCGTCGCGCCGTGCGCGCGCGCGTAGCCGATGGCGGAGACGATGTCGTGCCATTCGGTGTTGCCGAGATGGTTCTTGCCGTCCTTGGACGGTGGCGCGCCCACGTCGTTCCTGTACGCGATCGACATCATCGGCAGGCCGAGCGCGTGGACCGCTCGCATGACGCGGAACGTCTCGGCCTTGTCGGCGTTCCGCCCATGCACACCGATCACCCAGGTGCGCTTGTAGGACGTCCCAGGCAGCAGCCACGCCGGCATGGGCCCGACCTCGGACGGATACGTGACGTCCTGGAAAGGCAGTCCGAGGGCCGTTTTCGGGTCGCCGTCGTAGAGCCAGTGGTCGATGGCCGCCGGTGCGCCCTTCTCCAGGGTGCCTTCCACGACGGACGACACCTTCCGGACGACGTGGTCGTCGTCGCCGCCGACGATCGGCCCCAGCATCGCGCGCCCGCCCTCCCAGACCAGCGCCCATGTGCCGGAGCGCTCCGTCATCGGTTCGCGGGGCAGGGTGACCGTGCCGTTCTCCGCGTCCTCGATGGTGAGCGGGTATTCGGGGGCATGGTCGACCTCGATGGCGACCCCGGCGAAGTAGTAGCCGATCCCGCCGACGACCGCGCACAGCAGCACGGTGACCGCGACCGTCGCCGCCATCAGCCGGCGGGCACGGCGGCGCGGCCGGATCGGGTGGCCTGGGGCCTCCGGCGTGGATGACTCTGGAGCTGCGGTCGACACGACATCGAAGTTAGCCTCCCGCGAGCGTCGCCAACGGCCGGGCCACTCCGCAATAGATTGATCCGTGCGGTTAACCTGCCGGGCAGGTGCCATCGGGGGAGCCATCAGGACGGGGAGGACGGGGCCGTGACGGGGCGGAGCGACCGCATCGCGGAACTCGAGGGCCGGGCCGTGGCGTACGCGCGGCGGCTCGCCCCGCCGGGCTGGCGGCGGATCGACCTGCACTGCGTCGCGACGGTCGCCGTGAACGACGTTGCGCTGACGGTGCTCACCGGCGACGGCAAGATCGTGATGGCCGAGAGCGTCCCGGAGGAGCTGAGCGGGCTGCTGATGGACCTGCGGCGGGCGCACTACCTGTCCGAGCAGGGCACCTGGTTCTCGATGTCGGCGATCATCGAGCCGGGCTCGGCGCGCCACCTCTACAACCACGACTTCGACCCGCTGTGGGACCCGCCGATCCCGGTGGACTGCTGGCGGCGCGACCAGATCGTCATGCCGCGGGACGGCGCCAACATGCCGGACTGGCTGCGCGACCGGATGGAGGGCCGCGAGCCGGTCGGCCGGCCGGCGCCCGACCCGGGGCCGCTGGACCCGGTCGAGCAGATGGAGCTGCTGTCGAACCAGCTCCCGACCCTGATCGTCGACCACGCGCCGCCGCTGTGGGAGAGGATCTCCGGGCACTACCAGGCGGTCGGCGGGCATGTGGAGTTCCCGGCGATGACGTGCCTGCGCGCCGGCGGGTCCCGCATGGACTGGACGGCGCCCGCCGCGACCGCCGGGCTCCTCGACCGGCTCCGCGCCGGGACGCACGCCTTCCAGCGCTCCACGTGGAACCGGATCGACGTCGAGGTCGTGTACGAGGACGGGGCGGTGCGCTGCCGGGCGAACTTCGCCTACGACGACGAGCCGCCCTGGGAAGCGGAGCCGTCCGCCGACGACGTGCGGCGCGAGTTGGAACGGTTCCCGCGCGAGGACGTGCCCGGGTGGATGGCGCGGCGGCTCGGGCCGCGTCCGGTGCCGGTCACGATGGCCGACACCCCGCCGCCGATGCCGCGATCAGGCCTCCGCAGGGCGAGGATCTTCGACCATGCCGACCCGGACGGGGCCCGTCCCGCCGTGTCGCGCCCGCCCGTCCCGCCGGAGGAGGCCGGCCGCGTGACGGAGTATCTGCGGCAGGCCCCGACCGTCATGGCCGCCCGCTCGAACGCGCCCGACCGGCTCGACCCGTCGCGCGGCGCTTCGGTGCCGCTGACCTTCCACACGGACGGGACGTGGGTCTGGTCGGGCGCGGTGGCCTATTACCTCAGCGAGCACGGCCTCCCGCCAGAGCCCGATCTGGTCGCGCACATCAGGGCGAACGGGTTCCGCGTCCCCGTGGTCGACGACGACACGATGAACGCGGCCAACGCGGCCGTGACCGGACGCGCCGTACCCGAGCGCGTCCGCACCGACGCGGAACCCGACTGGGCGAGCAAGCTCCAGCACCGCCTGGACCAGCTCCGCGTCGATCGTGCCGCGTACCGCGTCAACGACACGGCGGAAGGCGTCTGGTGCCTCCTGTCTCAGGCAGACCGCTGGGCCGTCTTCCAGATGCGGGACGGCGAACGCGCTGACGAGGTCACGTTCGACGACGCCGAGCAGGCATCGGTGCATCTGCTCGGACGGCTTCTGATGGACCCGCGCCACACCGTCCAGGACGGGCCGTTCGAGCCGCTCAAGGGCGAACCCCCGCTCTCCCTATTGCGGGACCGCCACGTGATGGAACTGGCCGCAGGAGCGGAAGTGGACCGTTACGGCGGGTCGGACGGCAACGTGACCTACACGGCCCGCACGCCGTATCCGCAGCGGTCGCTGCCGCCCGAATGGCAGGACCGCCCCTACCACGTCTACCGGTTGCAGCGGCCTCTGGAGACGCTGACCGGAACGGCCATCCCGTGGTTCGGCCAGCCGGGCGGCGGGACGGCGCACGTGTTCCGGCGGTCCATCGCCGACCTGCTCGCCGACGGCAGCCTCATCGAGATCTGATCACGCCGCTCCTACGCGGTGCCGATCGCGGCGACGAGCCCGAGTCCCAGCAGCAGGTCGAGGTGGATGGCGGTCTCCAGCTTCGCGCCCGGCGGCACGTCCGGGTCGGCGGCGAGCCGGTCGAGGACGGCGAGCGCGGCGGGGCCGCCGAGGTCGTCGGCCAGCGCCGCCTCGGCCTCGGCGGCGTACTCCCGGTTCATGGGACGCCCCGGGGAGGTCGCCCAGCCGGCGACGCCGCGGCGCCACCCGTCCAGCCGCTCGCGGGCGGACGACACCCGCGCGGGCGACAGGTCCAGCGGCTCCCGGTAGGGCGTCTCCAGCATCGCCAGGCGCACGGCCGGCGCGTCCGGTGCCGCCCAGTCTCCGGTCTCGTCCGGGACGACGAGGCACAGCGCGTCCGTGTCGGCCGCACCGGAGACGTACACGTCGGGGTCCGGTAGCGAGGCGTCCTCGAACGGCTGGACGTTGTAGTCCGCCAGGTCGTCCGCGGCGGCAGGGGCGCAGCAGACCCGGACCCGGCGCCCGCCGCGCTCGGCGACCCGCCGGAGCAGATCCGCGACGATCGCCCGCCGATAACCGGTGGTGCCCGTCAGGACCTGGACGCGCAGGCCCCGCCCGCCGGGCAGCGCCTCCGCCCGTCCCGTCCGGTGGTCATGCAGACGCAGCATGACTCCACCCTAGGGCGGGGCCTACAGCGGGCGGTCGGAGGCCAGGGGCCCGAAGGTCGCGGGCGAGGGGCCGTCCGACCGGCGGACGGCGGCGAACCGCAGCCGCACGTAGTCGGCGACCCAGCCCGACTCGCGGCGCAGCGCGGGCGCGGCCAGGTCGTTCACCCGGTCCAGCAGCGGGTCGACCAGCTCCGGCGGGACGTCGGCGAGCGCGCGGGCGGCGTAGGCGCGGACCCAGTCGGCGGCGCCGTTCGGCCCCTCGGTCATCCGGGTCGGCCGCTCGGCGTGCTCCAGCAGCCGCAGCGTGAACCCGGCGTCCTCCAGCTTGGTCGCGTACTCGGCCGGGGACGGGAAGTACCAGGGCAGCTCCGGCTCGCCGAGACCGAACACCCGCCACGCCGTCTGCATGGCGACGATCAGCTCGGCGCAGTTCCCGGCGCCGCCCATCTCGCCCACGAACCGGCCGCCCGGCCGGAGCGCGGCGTGCACGCGCCCGATCACGGCGTCGGGGTCGCGGGTCATCCAGTGCAGGGCCGCGTTCGAGGCCACCGCGTCGAAGGAGTCGCCCACGGTGAAGTCGTGGGCGTCGCCGACGATGAACGACAGCCCCGGGTGCGTGGCGGTCGCCTGCGCGACCATGTCGGGGCTGCCGTCGATGCCCAGCACCTCGGCGCCCCGCTCGGCGATCTCCGCGCTGAACGAGCCGGTGCCGCACCCGAGGTCGATGACCTTCTCGCCGGGCTGCGGATCGAGCAGGTCCACGAGGGGCGCACCGTGCGCGGACACGTACCCGAAGGCGGAGTCGTACGTCGTCACGGCCCAGTTCACTGTCATAATTTATCGGACAATGCCCGCGTAGGAGGTGGCGTTGCAATGGCGGACGTCACGTCCGAGGTTCGCGTCATGGGGGCCGAGGGGCCGTCCGGGCTCACATTGCGGACGTCCGGCCTGTCCGCCAGGGGGCTGCCCGAATTGCGCGCAGCCGGGCTTCCGCCGTATCTGGGGCAGGGCTGGGCCCGCGTCCTGGCGGCCCTCGCGCAGCGCCTCGCCGCGACCGGTGAGGTCCCCGGTGGAGTCGGGGATGTTGAGATCCGTCTCACACTCGCGGCGGACGGGACGCTGGAGCCCGTCCCGCCGCCGGGGTGCGAGCCGGCGGAGTGGTTCCGGGACGTGGTGCTCCGGCTGTTCCCCGAGGCGAGCGCCTGACCTCCCGGAGCCTCGGGCCCGGACATCCCCGCATTTGGTAGACCGTTCTAGAATAAGATTCTGGCCAGTCTCGGGCGCGAGGAGGATCGCAGGGTGCCGTACAAGGAGATCGAGTACGAGGTCCGGGACGGGATCGCCACCGTCACGCTGAACCGTCCGGAGCGGCTCAACGCCTTCACGTTCGTGATGCGCGGCGAGATGATCGACGTCTTCGACCGGATCGACGCCGACGACGACGTCCGCGCCGTCGTGGTGACCGGCGCGGGACGCGCGTTCTGCGCGGGCGCCGACCTGAGCGGCGGCGGCGGCACCTTCGGCAGGGAGCGGTCGAGGGACATGTACGCCGGCGAGGACCACGTCCTGGAGGACGGCACCCCGCGCGACGGCGGCGGCACGGTCGCGCTCCGCATCGCCCGCTGCCTCAAGCCCGTCATCGGCGCGTTCAACGGGGCCGCGGTCGGCGTCGGCGTCACCATGACCCTGCCGATGGACGTCCGGCTCGCCAGCGAGAAGGCCAAATTCGGCTTCGTCTTCGCGCGCCGCGGCATCGTGACCGAGGCGGCGTCCGGCTGGTTCCTGCCCCGCATCGTCGGCATCGCCCAGGCCATGGAGTGGGTGGCGACCGGCCGCGTCTTCGATGCCCGGGAGGCCCTCGACGGCCGCCTCGTCTCCCGCGTCTACGCGCCGGACGACCTCCTCCCCGCCGCCTACGGTCTCGCGCGCGAGATCGCCGCGAACACCTCGGCGGTCTCGGTCGCCACGATCCGCCGGCTGATGTGGTCGGGGCTGTCCGCCTCGTCCCCGTGGGACGCGCACATCGCCGACTCCCGCCTGATGGCCGCCCTCGGCGGGGGCGCCGACGCCATCGAGGGCGTGTCGTCCTTCCTGGAGAAGCGCGACGCGGCCTTCCCGCTGCGCGTCGGCAAGGACCTTCCGCCCGAAGTGCCCGACTGGCCCGTCCGGTAGGTCGACCCCGCTGTCCGGCCGCGCACGGGGCGTCTGCATGATGGACGGACATCCCTCGCCGCGGTCAAGGACGATCTTGCGTTTCCGGACCTTCACGGCGTGTGTCGCTTGTGTAACGGAGGGTACACACCTCCTCGAGATAACACGCTCGGGGGTACGTGGTGCGGATCCGGATTTTCGCCGTCATCGGGGTCGGAGTCCTGCTCGCGGCGGGGTGCGGTCATCCGGAGCGGCATGTACGGCCGTCCGGGCAGCACGCCGCACCGGGATCCGGGGGACGGCCGGAGCGGTCACCGTCCGCGGCCGCGGCACCGCCCCGCACCCCGCCTCCGCCCCGGCGGATCGACTGCGACCGGGTCAAGTGCGCGGCGCTGACGTTCGACGACGGGCCCGGCCCCTACACGGCCCGCCTGCTCGACACGCTCGAGAGGACCCGGACGCGGGCGACGTTCTTCCTGCTCGGCCAGAACGTCCGCGACCATCGCCACCTGGTGCGGCGGATGGCCCTCGAAGGCCATGAGCTGGGCAACCACACCTGGTCCCACCCGGACCTGACCGACCGTTCGGCCGCCGAGGTGCGGTCGCAGATCCGGCGGACGCAGCGGGCCATCGAGGACGCCTCCGGCGTGCGGCCGACGTTGGTGCGGCCGCCGTACGGGTCGACGAACCACCGGGTCGGAGAGGCGGTCGGGATGCCGCTGATCCTGTGGAGCGTGGACACGCTCGACTGGCGCCACCGCGACCGCGCCCGCGACGTCAGGATCGGGGTCGCGAAGCCGAAGCGCGGCGGGATCGTCCTGTACCACGACACCCACCGGCCGAGCGTCGAGTCCATCCCCGCGGTGATCGCCGGGCTGCGCGAGCGCGGGTTCACCCTCGTCACCGTCACGGAGCTCTTCGGCGGCCGAGACCTCGAACCGGGCGAGTCCTACACCGAACGGACCGAACGCACCGAGCCGCCGGCCGAGGTCGTGGCGACCCACTCGCCCGCCGCCAAGCGCTAGCCCCGGGGCGCCGGCCGGCGGGGCGCTAGCCGTCGGCGCGCGGACGCCGGCGGGGCGGCGGCTGCGGCGGGACGACCTTCGCCGCGACCATGGTCTTCTCGGGCACCTCGACGAGCTCGCCGTCGCGGCGGCGCACCGCCAGCGTCCCGCCGGACCAGGATTCGAGCACGCCCACGACGTCGCTGTACTCTCCCGTTGGCAGGCGGCGGCGCAGCGAGATCCGCTGGCCCACGTCCGCACCACTGATGGACACCACCAGCCGCGCGGCAAAACGGCCGGGCATGTGAGGGACCCCCATGTCGAATCGATTGCGCCGTGGCGGCCATACTATTCACAGCGAGCTTGCGGCGACCCGTGACGTGCGGCGGGGCCGGATATCCGAGAGGAGTCACTGACGTGACCTACGTCATTGCGCAGCCCTGCGTGGACCTGCTCGACAAGGCATGCATCGAGGAGTGCCCGGTCGACTGCATCTACGAGGGCAAGCGCATGCTGTACATCCACCCGGACGAGTGCGTGGACTGCGGTGCGTGCGAGCCGGTGTGCCCGGTCGAGGCGATCTACTACGAGGACGACACGCCCGACCAGTGGAAGGACTTCTACAAGGCGAACGTGGAGTTCTTCGACGACCTCGGCTCGCCGGGCGGCGCCTCCAAGGTCGGCAAGATCGACAAGGACCACCCGCTCGTCGCCGCGCTGCCCCCGCAGAGCCACGACGACTGACCGGGGAGCGCGGCCGGGAGCGCTCCGTCAGGGGCGCGGCCCTGGGGGCGGCCTGCGTCGAAAAGGGCCGTGGTCGGGACACGACCACGGCCCGACGGGTTCGCTGAGGAGGATGGGGCCGTGTTCACGCTGCCGGACTTTCCGTGGGATCGGCTCGCGCCGTACAAGGAGCGGGCGCTGGCCCACCCGGACGGCATCGTCGACCTGTCGGTCGGCACGCCCGTGGACCCCACGCCCGAACCGGTCCGGGCGGCCCTCGCCGGCGCGTCCGACGCGCCCGGCTACCCCCAGACCCACGGGACGCCGCAGCTGCGCGAGGCGGTCGCGGGGTGGCTGCGCCGCCGCGCCGGCGTGTCCGGCGCCGACCCGGACGCGGTGCTGCCGGTCCTCGGCACCAAGGAGCTGGTGGCCTGGCTGCCGACGCTGCTCGGCGCCGGCCCCGGCGACCGGGTCGTCTTCCCCGAGCTGGCCTACCCGACGTACGACGTGGGCGCCCGGCTGGCCGGGGCGACGCCCGTCGCGGCGGACGGGCTGCTGTCGCTCGGCCCCGTCAATCCGGCCATCGTCTGGGTGAACTCGCCGTCCAACCCGACCGGCAAGGTGCTGCCCGCCGAGCACCTGCGCAAGGTCGTCGCGTGGGCGCGCGGGCGCGGCGCCCTCGTGGTCAGCGACGAGTGCTACCTGGAGTTCGGCTGGGACGAGGACCGGCCGCCGGTCTCGATCCTGCACCCGGAGGTGTGCGAGGGCTCGCACGAGGGGCTGCTCGCGGTCAACTCGCTGTCCAAGCGCTCGAACATGGCGGGCTACCGCGCCGGGTTCGTCACCGGCGACCTCGCGATCGTCAAGCGGCTGCTGGAGGTCCGCAAGCACGCCGGGATGATCGTCCCGGCGCCGGTGCAGGCCGCGATGACGGTCGCCTTCGGCGACGACGCGCACGTGGACGAGCAGCGGGCCCGGTACGCGCGCCGCCGCGCCGTCCTGCGCGCCGCGTTCGAGCGGCACGGGTTCCGCGTCGACCACTCCGAGGCGTCCATCTACCTGTGGGCCACCCGGGACGAGCCGTGCTGGGACACCGTCGCCCACCTGGCGTCCCTCGGCGTCCTCGTCGGCCCCGGCGAGTTCTACGGCCCGGCCGGGGCCCGGCACGTCCGGATCGCCTTCACCGCGACCGACGAGCGCGTCGCCGCCGCCGACGACCGGCTCTGAGGCGCGGAGAGCTCTGCGGAGCGGACGCCCCGCGCGCGCCGCGAAATCCGGCGTTTCCCCCTGAAACCGCTAGGCCGTTTGATACGTCTGAACGCGGTATGGGCATGTGAGGCCACAGTCGGTAGGATCCGCAGGTCTGTTGCCCGTGTGGTGGATGAAACGACGGAGGTGCCCGTGGACAAAGCGGCGATAGTGATCCTGCTCGCGCTGATCCTGGTCGCCCTGGTCGTGCTCATCGCCGTCCTGCTGCGGCGCCGCTCGGGCCCCGCGGCGCAGGCCCCCGCCCCCGCCGCCCCGCGCGACCCGTTCGCCGCGGAGGAGCAGGTCGCCGGCGACCCGCGCGCCCTCAAGGCCGGCGACATGGTCGAGTACCTCGGCACCCGCTACTTCGTCCGCGGCTCGCTGCGGCTGAAGGAGGGCGGCTTCACCTGGAGCGAGCACCTGCTGGACGCCGACACGATCGAGGGCACCAAGGTGTGGATCTCCGTCGAGGAGGACCCCGACCTGGAGGTCGTCTGGTGGACCGAGCACGACATCGGCGACCTGCGGCCCGGTGAGAAGACCCTCGTCGTGGACGGCGTCGAGTACCGCCGCGACGAGCACGGCACCGCCGACTACACCAGCGAGGGCACGACCGGCGTCGGCGTCCAGGGCCGGGTCGAGTACGTCGACTACGAGGGCCCGCGCGGAAAGTACCTGTCGTTCGAGCAGTACGGCGGCGGCCAGTGGGAGGCGGGACTCGGGGAGCGCGTCCCGACCGGGTCGATGACGATCTACCCGGGTGGCGGTAGCTGACCTTGCGCGCCACCCTCCAGACCCCCTACGCCGACGCGCGCGCCGACGGCCTCTCGTTCGCGCTCGGGCTGCCGCCGCTGGACGCCCTCGCCGTCCTGCCGGTGGAGCGCGCCGGGCTGACGGTGCAGTTCCGCCTGCTCGGCGCGTCCCACCAGGTGATCGCCGGGCCGCTGAGCGAGACGGTGGCGTGCCTGCCGGACGCCACCGAGCCGCTCCCCGGCCGCGCGAGCACGACCGTGCCCGGCTGGACCTACGACTTCGCCGCGACGACCGCGGCGCACAGCGACGCGACGGCGTTCGCCCGCGCCGTCGAGGCGGTGTGCGCGCGGCTCGCGGACCGCGGTGACGCGCTGACCGGGGCCTTCCCCGGCTCCCCGCACGCCGTCACCGCCCTGACCTTGGAAGAGACAGCGCGGGAAGAGGCCGGGCTCGGCTGGCGGACCTGGCACGCCTACCCCCAGACCCGGGAGATCGTCATGACGCGGAGCCGGTTGGTGAGACCATCGTGAGCAGCAGATACCAGGTGGCGGGCGCTATGGTCGCCGCCGCCGTGACCGTCGCGACGCTCGGGGGCTGCGGCACCTCGGAGAAGTCGTGGATCGCCGACAAGTACACCAAGACCGGGTCGGACACCTACCGGTCCGGGAAACCCCCGCAGACGGTCGCCTCGGAGATCGGCCGCAAGTTCAAGCCCATCGACCGGGTGGACGACATGGCCACCATGGGCGCGAACGGCGGCATCTTCATGCGCTACCCGAAGCTGGTCGTCGGCGTCCTGCCGAACGGGGCCGGGAGCCGGATCACGGTCGACAGCGCGCGCCGCGGTTACAGCCGCCACTACTCCCACGTGAGCGGACGCTGGAGCAGCCCCGGCAGCAACGGATGGACGAGCAGCGGCGCCGCATCCTTCCGCGGCGGCGGCCCAGGGTCGGGTAAATGAGGAGCGACAGATGAACGACATCCTGCAGGAGATCGGCGCGACGTTCGCCTACGGCGCGGTGGGCATCGCGCTGATGGCGCTCGGCTACCTGGTGGTGGAGGTGACGACGCCCGGCAAGCTCGGCAAGCAGATCTGGACCGAGGGCAACCGGGGCGCGGCGCTGCTGCTGGCGGTCAAGCTCTTCAGCGTCGGCATGATCGTCACCACCGCGATCATCACCAGCGACAACGACCTGAGCGACGGGCTGATCGACACGGCGGTGTTCGGCGGCATCGGCATCGTGCTGATGGTCGTGGCGTTCCTGCTGCTGGACGTGCTGACGCCCGGCAAGCTCGGCGCGACGCTCGTCGGCACCGACGGCGCGGGCACCGCGATCCACCCGGCGGGCTGGGTCGTCGCCGCCGCCGACCTGGGCGTCGCCGCGATCGTGGCCGGGGCGGTCTCCTGACGCCCCGCGACCTGGACCAGGCCGTCCGCCCGACCGCCCCGGACACGTCCCCGCCCGAGGGGGACGGCCCGGGGCGGCCGCGCGTCCCGGCGCGGGCGGCGCGGGCGCTGGTCCTCGCCGCCGTGTTCGCGTGCGCGGCGTGCGGGCTGGTGTACGAGCTGGCCCTGGTCGCGCTCGGCAGCTACCTCGTCGGCAACTCCGTCACCCAGGCGTCGATCGTCCTGTCGGTCATGGTGTTCGCCATGGGCATCGGCTCGCTGCTCGCCAAGCCGCTGCAGGGCCGCCCGGTGGTGGCGTTCGCGGTGGTGGAGGGCGCGCTCGCGCTGATCGGCGGGGTGTCGGTCCTGGTGTTGTACGCGGCGTTCGCGTGGCTCGACCTGTACGTCCCGGCGCTGGTGGTGGTGGCGTTCGCGGTCGGCGCGCTGATCGGCGCGGAGATCCCGCTGCTGATGACGCTGCTGCAGCGGATCCGCAAGCAGGACGCGGGGTCCGCGGTCGCCGACCTGTTCGCGGCCGACTACGTGGGCGCGCTGATCGGCGGCCTGGCGTTCCCGTTCCTGCTGCTGCCCGCGTTCGGGCACATCAAGGGCGCGCTGCTCGTCGGCGCCGTCAACGCGGTCGCCGGGATGGCGGTCGTGCTGTGGCTGTTCCGCGGGCAGGTCGGGCGCGTCGCGCGGATCGCGCTCGCGCTCGGCATGGTCGCGGTCCTCGCCGTCCTCGGCGGGACGTACGCGCTCGCGGACGGGTTCGAGGTGTCGGCGCGGCAGGCGCTGTACGCCGACCCGATCGCGCTGTCGAAGCGGACCCGGTACCAGGAGATCGTCATCACGCGGCAGGCCGGCCCGGGGCCGTCGGACCTGCGGCTGTTCCTGAACGGGGATCTCCAGTTCTCGTCGGTGGACGAGTACCGGTACCACGAGTCGCTCGTCCACCCGCTGATGTCGGGGCCGCACGGGCGGGTGCTGATCCTCGGCGGCGGGGACGGGCTCGCGCTGCGCGAGGTGCTGCGGTACGAGAACGTCCAGAGCGCGACGCTCGTCGAGCTGGACCCGGAGATGATCCACCTGGCCAGGACGTACGAGCCCCTGGTGTCGCTCAACCGGCACTCGTTCGAGGACCCGCGCGCCAAGGTCGTCACCGCCGACGCGTTCTCCTGGCTGCGCGATCTGGACCAGCAGTACGACGCGGTCATCGTGGACATGCCGGACCCCGACGACGTGTCCACCGCCAAGCTGTACTCCGTCGAGTTCTACGGCATGGTCAAGCGCGCCCTCGCCCCCGGCGGGCGCATGGTCGTCCAGTCCGGCTCGCCCTATTTCGCGCCCAAGTCGTTCTGGAGCATCCAGAAGTCGATAGCCGCGGCCGGTCTCGTGACCGTCCCGTACCACGTGGACGTGCCGAGCTTCGGTGATTGGGGCTACGTGCTGGCGTCCCCTGCCGAGAAGCCGGCGCTCGGTCTCGCGCCCGACGCCCCCGGCCTCCGCTTCCTCGACGCGGCGGTCCTCCAGGCGTCGGCGGTCTTCCCCAAGGACCGCCGCGGCCGGGACGTCGACGTCAACACCCTCGTCCACCCGCGCCTGGTGGAGTACGAGGGCGAGGAGTGGAAGAACTCCTAGTCGGGCACCGACTGCCGGATCGCCTTGTCGACCGCCCGCTGGAACGACGTGACGAGCGACTGGATCATCAGCGGCTTGAGCTTCCCGGCCATCTCCATGAGCCGTTCCCGCTCCTCGGGCGCGCGGCCGCCCTCCCGGTAGGGGCGGACGACGGTGTCCTGGAAGACCTGCTGGAGCTCGGCGGCCAGCGCGGTCGTGTACCGGTCGACGGTCTCGTGCGAGGCGACCAGCGTCTCCAGCGGCATCGGGAGCCGCGCCAGCTCGGCGCTGCTGCTGAGGAGGGCGGGGCTGAGGACCCGCACAGCGCCGTCCGGTAGCGGCTCGACGACCCCGAGGGCCTCCAGCCGCTTCAGCGTCTCGTCGTCGAGCGGGTGTCCGACCCGCCGGTCCAGCTCGTCCCGGTCGAGTTCCTCCGGCCGTTCGGGCGCCCACGGCGACAGCAGCGCCCGCTGCAGCGCCAGGTCCTCCGCGGGCGCGTCCAGCGGAATTTTTTTCAGATGCTTCTCGATCGAGGCGAGCGTCAGCCCGAGCGATTGCAGTTCCCGGACGAGTTCGAGCCGCGCGAGATGGGCGGGGCCGTAGAGGCCCGTCCGGCCGCGCAGCCTCGGAGGCGGGAGCAGGCCGCGCCCGGCGTAGAACCGGACGGTGCGGACGGTGACCCCGGCACGCGCCGCCAGTTCGTCGACGGTGAGCTCCATCCCGCCTCCCTCTATGTGACAGCATCAGTGTTACATTAATCGTGTATCAGCAGCCACTTACGCCGAGGGAGACCGCCGGATGGGACGGGACATCTACACCGAGGAGCACGAGGCCTTCCGCGACATGGTGCGCTCCTTCATCGCCAAGGAGGCCGCGCCCTTCCACGAGCAGTGGGAGAAGGACGGCATCGTCTCCCGCGAGGTGTGGCTGGCGGCGGGACGCGCGGGCCTGCTCGGCATCGACATGCCGGAGGAGTTCGGAGGCGGCGGCGACCCCGACTACCGCTACTACGTGATCCTCAACGAGGAACTGGCGAAGGCCGGCATCCACGGCCCCGGCTTCGCCGTCCACAACGACATCAACGGCGGGTACCTGCGGCAGTTGTGCAGCGCCGAGCAGAAGCAGCGCTGGTTCCCCGGCTACTGCTCCGGCGAGATCATCACCGCGATCGCGATGACCGAGCCCGCCGCCGGCTCCGACCTCCAGGGCATCAAGACCACCGCGGTCAAGGACGGCGACCACTACGTCCTCAACGGCTCGAAGACCTTCATCTCCAACGGCATCCTCGCCGACCTGGTCATCGTGGTCGCCAAGACCGACCCGTCCGCCGGTGCGAAGGGCGTCAGCCTCCTCGTCGTCGAGCGCGGCATGGACGGCTTCGAGCGCGGCCGCAACCTCGACAAGGTCGGCATGCACGCCCAGGACACCGCCGAGCTGTTCTTCGACAACGTCCGCGTCCCCGAGGAGAACCTCCTCGGCGAGGAGGGCATGGGCTTCATCTACCTGATGACGAACCTCGCCCGCGAGCGCCTGTCCATCGGCGCCACCGCGATGGCCGCCGCCGAGGACGCCTTCGAGCGGACCCTCGACTACTGCAAGACCCGCGAGGCGTTCGGCCGTCCCATCGGCAAGTTCCAGCACAACCGCTTCACGCTCGCCGAGATGAAGACGGAGCTGACCATCGCCCGCTCCTTCACCGACGAGTGCATCCTCAAGGAGAGCGAGGGCGAGCTGACCGCGGACGAGGCCGCGATGCTCAAGTGGTGGAACACCGAGCTGCTCAAGCGCGTCGTCGACCGCTGCGTCCAACTCCACGGCGGCTACGGCTACATGACCGAATACCCCATCGCCAAGGCCTACCAGGACGTCCGCATCCAAACCATCTTCGGCGGCACCACGGAAATCATGAAGGAGATCATCGGCCGCTCCCTCGGCGTCTGACGTATAAGGCGGGGGTTAGCGTTCGTGCTCACCGCCGTGAAACCTCGTGGGCGCCACGTTGGGGGGCGTGGATGCGCATGAGGAAGTGGTCGTGCGGCTTGGTGCCGTGCGGAAGGATTACGGGAGCGTCGCCGCGCTGGACGGGGTGACGCTGGAGGTCCGGCGCGGCGAGGCCGTCGCGGTGATGGGCCCCTCGGGCAGCGGGAAGTCGACGCTGCTGAACATGGTCGCGGGGCTGGACCGGCCGACGTCCGGGCTGGTGGCGGTGGACGGCCGGGAGCTCACCGGCATGGGCGAGGCGGCGCTGGCCCGGTTCCGCCGGCGGCGGGTCGGGATGGTGTTCCAGTTCTTCCACCTGCTCGATGACCTGCCCGCGCTGGAGAACGTCGCGCTGGCCGGGCGCCTGGCCGGCCTTCCGGCGCGCAAGGCGCGGGCGAGGGCGCTGGAGCTGCTGGACGAGCTCGGCATCGCGGCGCGGCGGGACGCCTACCCGGCGGTGCTGAGCGGCGGCGAGCGGCAGCGGGTCGGGGTGGCGCGGGCGCTGATGAACCGTCCGGCGCTGCTGCTCGCGGACGAGCCGACCGGGGCCCTCGACAGCGCCACCGGCGAGCAGGTGATCGACCTGCTGCTCGACCTCAACGGGAGGGGCCAGACGGTCCTGCTGGTCACCCATGACCAGGCGCTGGCCGCCCGGTGCGCCACCCGGATCGTCGATTTCGTGGACGGGCGGATCGTCCGGGAGACGGCGCAGGAGCGCGTCCGATGAGCGCGGTGTGGGCGGCGTCGCGGGCCGGGGTGCGGCGGCGCGGGGTGCAGACGGTCAGCGTCGCCGTGGTCGTGGCGCTGTCCACGGCGACGCTGGTCTTCGGGCTGGGCCTGCTGTCCGCGTCGACCTCGCTGTTCGACGACGCCTTCGAGAAGGCCCGTGGGGCGCACGCGTCGGTGAGCTTCGACGCGTCCAAGGTGTCGGCGGCGCAGGCGGCGGCGACCGCGAAGGCGTCCGGCGTCACCGCCGCGGCGGGGCCCTTCCAGACGGCCACCCTGGCGCGGACGCGCGGGCCGATCGAGGGGGACGGCGGCCTGCTCGTCGCCGGGCGGGCCAGCCCCGGCGGGCCGGTCGACCGGCTGACGATCACGTCCGGGCGGTGGGCCGAGAAGGCCGGGGAGATCGTGCTCCGGGGCAAACCCATGGGCCCGCTGAGGCTGGGAAGCAGCGTCTCGGCGGACCTCACCGTCGTCGGGTTCGCCACTTCGGCGACCGACTCCGGGCCCGGCGGCTGGGTGACGCCGGAGCAGATCGGCTCCCTGCGGCCGGACGGGCTGATGATGGAGTACCGGTTCGCGCGTGCCGGCGACGCGTCCCAGGTTCGTGAGAGCGTGTCCGCGGCGACCGGCGGGCTGCCGACGCGGGGGTTCGAGTCCTACCTCACCTTCCGGCAGGAGTTCGAGAAGGAGTTCAGGCAGCTGATCCCGTTCGTCACGGTGTTCGGCGCCCTCGCGATGGCCGTGTCGGTGTTCCTGATCGCGAACGTGGTCGGCGGCGCGGTGATCTCCGGCTACCGGCGCATCGGTGTGATGAAGGCGATCGGCTTCACCCCGGCCCAGGTGACCGCCGTCTTCGTCATGGCGGTCCTGGCTCCGGCGGTGCTCGGCTGCGCGGTGGGCCTGGTGGCGGGGCACCTGCTCGCCGGGAAGATGGCGGCGGACCTGGCGTCCGGGTTCGACCTGCCGTCCACCGGAGGCGCCGACTCTGTGCTGGCCGTGGCGGCGGGTGCGGGCGTCCTCGCGCTGGTGGTGCTGGTGTCGGTCCTTCCGGCGCTGCGGGCCGGACGGCTCCCGGCCGTCCAGGCGATCAGCGCCGGGACCGTGTCGCGGCGGGGACGCGGCCGGCGCGCGCAGCGGTGGCTGGCGCGGACCCGGCTGCCCGCCTCGCTCGGGCTGGGGCTGAGCCTGCCGGTCGCGCGTCCCGCCAGGGCGGCGCTCACGCTCGCGGGGCTCTGCCTCGGCGTGGCCGCGGTGACGATGGGGACGGGGCTCCAGCAGACCGTCCTCGGCATCCTGACGGCGGACACCGAGGGGCACACGTCCGTCCAGGTGGGGCCGGACCCGCGCAGCGGGCCGTCCGGCGTGTCCGAGCAGGAGATCTTCGCCGCGGTGCGCGCGCAGCCCGGGACCGCGCACATGATGTCGTCCGGCAACACGGTGGTGACGGTGCCGGGATCGCCCTCCAAGCTCCACGCCGAGACCTACCGCGGTGACTACCGGGCGTTCCTCGGTGACAACCTCGTCCGCGGGCGCTGGTTCAGCCGGCCCGGCGAGATCGTTCCGAGCGAGGCGTTCATGCGGCTCAATCATCTGGACGTCGGCGACGACCTGACCCTGCGGGTGGACGAGAAGCAGGTCACGGTGCGCATCGTGGGCGCGTTCTCCCACGATGACGCCAAGAGGCTGATGCTGGACGCGGCGAGCCTTCCCGCCACCGGGGACGAGGTCCGGCCGGTCTCGGTGATCGTGAAGCCGGGGACGGACCCGGCGGCCTACGCCGCGCGGATCAACGCGGGCGGCGGGCTGTACGCCGAGGTCAGCGAGTCCGACCTCGGCGGTAGTGCGATCTTCAGCGGCCTCTTCCTGCTGTTCTCACTGATCATCTGCACGACCGCGGCGCTCGGGGTGCTGAACAGCGTGGTGCTCAGCGCCCGGGAGCGCGCCCGCGACCTCGGCGTGCTCAAGGCGATCGGGATGTCGCCGCGGCAGGTGGTGCTGATGATGGTGACGTCCATGGCCGCGCTCGGGGCCGCCGCCGGCGCCGCCGGGGTTCCGCTCGGCGTGCTCGCCCACCACGGCGTCGTGGAGCTGACCGGCGAGCTGCTCGGCAGCGGGATGGCCGCGTCGTGGATCCACGTCTACTCGTGGTCACTGCTGGCTTCGCTCGCCTGCGCCGGGCCGGTCGTCGCCGTCCTCGGCGCCTGGCCGCCCGCCGGACGGGCCGCCGCGACCCGCACCGCCGCGGTGCTGCGCAGCGAATGAGGGCGCCGTGAAGGCCACGGCCACCGTCAGCCCGCCGCGGGGGTTGGCCGTGGCCTCCACGGCGAAGCCGTGCGCGGCGGCGATGGCGGCGACGATCGACAGGCCGAGACCCGCCCCCTCGGCCGATCCCGTCCGGTCGGCGTGCAGCCTCCGGAACGGCTCGAACAGCCCGTCCACCTGGTCGGCGGTGATCTCCGGGCCGGTGTTGCGGACGACCAGCCCGCCGCTCGACAGCTCGACCCGGACGTCCCCGCCGGGATGGTTGTGCAGGACCGCGTTCCGCACCAGGTTGGCGGCCATCCGGGTGAGAAGGACCTCGTCGCCGGAGACCGTGACCTGCTGGAGGGCGGTGCTGACGGTGACACCGCCGGTCTTCGCGAGCGCCGCGCCGTCCTCGACGACCTGCCCGACGACGGCTTCGAGGTCCACCGGGACGCGGGTGTCGAGCCCGCGCTCGCCCTGGGCGAGGACGAGCAGCCCCTCGATGAGCCGCTCGGACCGCCGGGTGTTGCGCAGCATCTCGGCCCGGATCTCGTCGAGCCTCTCCGGGGAGGGGCCGGCCAGCCCGACCTCGATGGCGGTCCGCTGGATGGCGAGGGGGGTGCGCAGCTCGTGGGACGCGTTGGCGATGAAGCGGCGCTGGCTGTCGACCGCCTCCTCCAGCCGGTCGAGCATGGCGTCGAAGGTGTCGGCCAGCTCCTTCACCTCGTCCTGCGGACCGTCCAGCGCGATGCGCTCGTGCAGGGTGGACAGCGACAGGCGGCGGGCGGTGGCGGTGACGCGGTGCAGCGGCCGCAGCAGCCGCCCGGTCAGCCACCAGCACACCGCGAACGCCAGCACGGCGATCACCACGATGGCGCCGAGGACGACGACCTTCTGCGAGTCGACGAGGCCGTCCTGGAACTCCTCCCGCCCGACGACCCGCCTCGCCTCCGGCGGGGGAGAGGGGCAGGAACCCTCGGCGGCGCCGGGACGGCACTCGACGGCCTGTGCCACGAAGGGGACGTCCTGCACCCTGTCGTCCACGATCCTCTGCTGGATCCACAGCACGGTGCCGAGCACGCCCAGCGTGATCACGGTGAAGAGCCCGCCGTAGAGCAGCGTCATCCGCGCCCGGATCGTCATCGGCCTCACAGCCGGTACCCGCTTCCGGGCACGGTGACGATGACGGGCGGGTCCCCGAGCTTGGCCCGCAGCTTGCTCATGGTCACCTTCACGACGGTGGTGAACGGGTCGGTGTTCTCGTCCCACGCCCGTTCCAGCAGGTTCTCGGTGCTGACGACCGTGCCGCGCGCCTGCATGAGAACCTCCAGCACCGCGTACTCCTTGCGGGAGAGCGGCAGGTAGCGCCCATCGCGGAACGCCTGCCGCCGCGCCGTGTCGAGGGTGAGGCCGCCGTGCTCCAGGACGGGCGGCAGCGGCGGCGCGTTCCGGCGGGCCAGCGCGTTGACCCGCGCCACCAGCTCGTCGAACGCGAACGGCTTGGCCAGGTAGTCGTCCGCCCCCAGGTTCAGGCCGTCGACCCGCTCGTGCACGGCCCCGGACGCGGTGAGCATCAGGATGCGCACCGGCTCCCCGCTCCGCGCCAGCTCGCGGCAGATGTCGTCCCCGTGCACCCCGGGCAGGTCCCGGTCCAGCACGAGGACGTCGTAGTCGTTGACCGCGAGCCGCACCAGCGCGCCGTCCCCGTCGTAGGCGACGTCGACCGCCATCGCCCGCTCGCGCAGCCCTTCCGCCACCAGATCGGCGAGGAACCGCTCGTCCTCGACCACCAGAACCCGCATCCCCTCATTGCCGCAGAACGCCCATAAGCCGGCGGTTAACGCCGCTCCCGCACACGATCGGCGAATAAGATCATCCCGGCGGAGGGAGCCGCGTGAACGGAGCCAACGAGTGGGCGCGCCCATTAATGATCAAGCATGTGGAGCGCATGACCGCCGACCTCACGGAGGAGCTGACCGGGCGCGACACCTGGCGGGAGCTCGGGGGGCCGGCCGTCCTCGACTACGTCGTGAACGCCGACCTGACCCCGCCGCCCGGCCGGCAGATCGCGCACCGGAACCAGGCGTTCGGCAGCCTGTTCCTCGTGGTGAGCTTCTTCCCGACCGTCAAGTTCCGGAAGATCCGCAAGGAGCTGCTTCCGAACGGCTACCTGGCCCTGCTCGACCCGATCATGCACTCCTCGGGCTACTCGTCCGGCGCGGTCGACCTGGCCCACTGGATGCTGCTCAGGGACCCGGGGAACATGTCGGTCACCCTGACCTACCTGCCCGCGGGACAGGCGACGATCCCGCTGCTGCCCTGGGACCTGCTGTCCTCAGAGGAACGCCGCAAGGTCGACCAGCACATCTTCTGACCGCCTCCGCGGCCCCTCCGGCGGCCAAAGGGCTCCCCTGACTTGTCCACGACGACGCCATCCCGGGCGCCGGCCCGGCCTCGCGGTGGGACGATTGGTCCCGCCGGACACCCTTGCCGAAAGGACCGCCGTGGACTTCAAGCTGGAACTCGTCAACGTCCCCGTCTCGGACGTCGACCGCGCCAAGGCCTTCTACGTCGACAAGGCCGGGTTCGACCTCGACCACGACCACAAGGTGAACGAGGAGATCCGGTTCGTCCAGCTGACGCCGCCCGGGTCGGCCTGCTCGATCTCCATCGGCACCGGCCTCGGCACCGAGACGGCCCCCGGTTCCGTCCAGGGCCTGCAACTGGTCGTCGAGGACGCCGACGCCGCCCGCGCCGAGCTGGCCGCCCGGGGCGTCGACGTCAGCGAGGTCCAGGAGTTCCCCTGGGGCCGCTTCGTCTTCTTCCAGGACCCGGACGGGAACGGCTGGAACGTCCAGCAGCCGACCCGCCCGAGCTGACGGCGGGGGTCAGGTGAGGGCGGCGACGCCCTCGGTGAGGGCGATCTTCATCGGGCACCCTCCGCGAACGCGGCGAGTTGGGCGGCGACCGTGCCCCAGCCGTCGGCGAAGCCGAGCTTGTCGTGGTGGTCGCGGGATTCCGGGTCGCCGTGCCGGACGACGATCCGGTAGTCGGTGCCGTCCGGGTGGTCGTCCAGCGTGATCGTGGCGGTCATCGGCACCGGGGCCGGGTGCGCCGGGCGCCACGTGCTGTCGATCGCGTTGGTGAACACGAGCCGTTCGAGCTCGTCGACGGCGAGGAAGCACGCGTTCATGTGCGGGACGAACTCGGCGCCGTCGTCGCTCATCCGGGTCACGAACGCACCGCCGGGCCGCAGCTCCAGGCGGTCCACCCGGCAGCGGGCCGGGGCCGGGACCCACCACCGCTCCAGCCGGGACGGGTCGGTCCAGGCCCGCCACACGGTGGCGCGCGGTGCGCGGATGATCCGCTCCAGGCCGAGGTCGAGGTCGGGATTCATCGTGGGTTCTCCTCATCGGGGTCGGTGACGAACCGTTCGAGACGGTCGGTGCGCTCCTCCCAGATCCGGCGCTGCTCGGCGAGCCAGTCGTCGACGAGGGCGAGCCGCTCGCGGTCGAGCACGCAGGTGCGCACCCGGCCGGACTTGACCGTGCGGATCAGCCCGTTCGCTTCGAGCGTCCGCACGTGCTTCATGAACGAGGGGAGGGTGATCGGGAACTCGCGGGCGAGGTCCCCGACGCTCGCCGGTCCGCGGCCGAGCCGCCGGACGACGGCGCGCCGGGTCGGGTCGGCCAGGGCGACGAAGACGCCGTCCAGTTGCGCCGAATACTGTGCCATGTGGCTAAGTATTGCGCGCGCCCAATACTTAGTGCAAGGGCTAAGTGTTCGCGAGTCTAGGCGCTGGTGAGGATCCGCATCAGGGCGGCGGCGAACTCGGCCGGCTTCTCGATGTGGGGGCTGTGGCCGGTCTCGGGGATGACGATCTCCTCGTATCCGCCGCCCGCCGCGGCGTAGGCGTCCAGGACGGCCCGGGTCTGGGCCAGCATGGGCTGCGCCGGACAAGACTCCGCGCCCGGCCAGCCGGGAACGGCGCCGAGCGACCCCAGATGGGCGAGGTCGAACATCGACGTGTCGGACACGATCTGGTCGGAGTCGCCGCGGATCCACCCGATCGGCGGCTTCGGGGAGATCGTGTGCAGGTCGTCCAGGCGGAAGTTGCCGGGCGCGATCGTGTTCAGGACGCCGCGCCGCCCCGCCGCGACCCCCGGCCAGCCGTCGGCCTTCACCGTGTCGCCGGGGTAGTGGTCGTCGCCGATCCGGGTGCTGAGCATCGACTCGACGAGCATGTCCTCGTCGGCCGGGGCGAACGGCGGCTTCACGTAGAACGAACGCAGGACCCGGCGCGGTGACAGCGGGGAGCCGTCGGTGCGGTCGCCCTCCCGCAGCAGCCGCACGAAGTCGGGGTTCGCGGTGCCGCCGCCCGATCCGGTGCCGAGGTCGTCGTACGGCGTGCCGGACGCCCCTCGCGTGCCGCCGAAGCCGTACGGGGACACGGGGTTCACCAGCGTCACAGTCCGGACCGAGCCGGGACGGTCGCGCAGGAGTTGCAGGACCACCCCGCCGCCCAGGCTCCAGCCGGCCAGGTGCACCGGGCCGAGGCCGAGCGCGTCGATCGTCGCGGCGACATCGTCGGAGTAGTCGCGCACGCCTCGCGTGGCATCGACCGGGAGGGGGTCGGTGTCACCGAAACCGCGCAGGTCGACCGCCACCGGGCGGTACCCGGCGGGCAGGTCGAGCATCGTCCGCTGCCAGAACAGGCTGGACGAGACGTTCCCGTGGACGAGGACCACCGGCTCGCCCGCCTCCCGTCCGGCGACCTCCAGGACGTTCACCCGTAGCCGGCCGGTGGGGACGGTGCGCGCGGTGATCCCGCCGAGCAGCGATGTCATGGCGCTCTCCTTGTCACGACAGGGCCGCGGCGACGGCCTTCGCGCCGGCGTCGGCGAACAGGATCGAGTAGTGGTTCGTCCCGGCGACCGTGGTGACGTCGAGCTTCGCCAGGGCGGACGGGTCGGGGTAGAGCGGCGGCGTCTCGTCCAGCAGGCCGCGCTCGGCGCGCAGGAACGGCGTGCCGGGCGGCAGCGCCTCGTACGCCTCCCGCGGCGCCGCGCCCGAGTGCAGGTCGACGAAGTCGGCGGCCATGGCCTCCTCGGACGCCCTGCTGCGGAATCCGCCGTCCGCGCCGGTCAGGTCGTAGTCGACGTAGGCCTCGGCGGCGGGCGTCCAGCCGGCGAACGCCGGATGCGCCCGCCAGTGGTCGCGGTACGCCTCCCGGCTCGGGAACCGCATCCGCAGCCGCCGCGCGGCCGGGCCGAGCACCGTCTCCGGGCCGCCGGGCGGTGCGGGCAGCGGTGCGCCGCCGTCCACGAGCACCAGCCGCGCCACGCGCTCGGGACGTCGGTGGGCGAGGACGGCCGCGACGAACCCGCCCATCGAATGCCCGGCGACGCGGGCCCGATCGATCCCGAGCGCGTCCAGCACGGTGATGCAGTCCCGGGCGTGCGAGGCCATCCCGTACGGGCCGCTCAGGGTGCCGCTGCCGCCACGTCCGCGCAGGTCCGGGGCCACCACCGGGCCAGGAAGCCGCGTGGCGGTCTCGATCCACGCCATGCTCGACGCCGTGATGCCGTGGACGGCGAGCACGGGTGCGCCGTCCGAAAGGTCGCCCCACACGGCGACGGTCAGCTCACCTCCGTCCACCGGGACGGAGGTGTAGGAGGGGACGCGCAGGCCGGACACCCTCACACCGTCGCCCAATGGCCCCGGCACGGCAAGGTGACCAGCGCCTATGCGGCCGCCCCGCCCCATGTGGACGGGCCACACGCGCAGGTCACGCGTTTCGCTGTCTCATGTCCTGGACGGCGCGGTAGGCGAAGGCCATCGCCGATCCGATCGGGATGCCCGGCCCCGGATAGACGGGCCCGGTGAACGAGGCGCTGGTGTTGCCTGCGGCGTAGAGCCCGGGGATGGGACGGTCCGCGCCGTCCAGGACGCGGCCGTCGGGGTCGGTGCGCAGCCCGCCCTTGGTCCCGAGGTCGCTCAGGACGAGCTCCGCCGCGACGTACGGCGGCTCGTCGACGGCGACGAGGCAGGGCTTGCCGCCGGTGAAGAACAGGTCGTAGGGGTCCTCGCCGCGATGGAAGTCCTCGTCCACGCCCTTCTGGGCGAACCCGTTGAACCGCTCGACCGTCCTGGTGAGCGCGTCCGCCGGGAGCCCGGTCTTCGCGGCCAGCTCGTCCAGCGTGCCCGCCTCGACCCAGGCGCCGGACGCCCGTTGCTCGTCCGCCGCCAGCGGCGGGACGGAGAGCGCCGGGAGCCCTCGCGTCCGCGAGTCGAAGATCAGGTGGAAGGGGCCCTCGGACGCGGCCATCCGCCGTCCCATCCGGTCGTACGGGAGGGACTCGTTGGCGAACCGGTGTCCCGACCCGTCCACGATCAGCCCGCCCCGGAAGCCGAGCGTGAACGCGGGCCGCCCGTCCGGGGTCAGGAGGCCGGGGCAGAACCACGCCTGGTCCAGCAGGCCGGTGGACGCGCCGACCCGGACGGCGGCCTCGATCGCGTCGCCCGTGTTCGCGCCGTCCGGGGCCATCGTCCACCGCGCGTCGCCCGGGACGCCGCGCCCGGCCCGCAGCGCGGCCGAGGACTCGAAGCCGCCGGCCGCCAGGAGCACGCCGCGCGCCGCGCGCAGCCTGAGCCCGCCGGCCTCCACGCCGGCGACCCGCCCGCCCTCCATGATCAGCCCGGTCAGCGGGGTCCGGGTGCGGACGACGCCGTTCCCGGTCGCGGTGAGCGCCAGCAGCAGCCGCCCGATCAGCGCGCGCCCCTGCGCCATCGGCCTGGACGAGTGCCCGCGTCCCGTCCTGTCGCGGTCGACCGGCGGGCGGACCAGCCCCGCCCGCTCCCCGAGCCGCTCCACGGGCAGGTCCAGCGGGACGAACGAGCGCCCCATGTCCAGCCGCCCCGGCGCGTCGAAGTAGTCGGGGAAGGGCCGGAACTCGAACTCGATCGCCGGGTCCGCCTCCAGGAAGTCCACCAGCTCGGGCGCCGTCTCCAGGAACGCCTCCCGGTGCGCGGCGGCGCCGTCGCCGAGGAGGGCCCGCAGGTAGGCGCGCGCCGCCTCGGCCGAGTCGCCGATCCCCGCCCGCTCCTGCACCCGCGTCCCGGGCAGCCAGATCGCCGAGCCCGAGTACGCGGACGTCCCGCCGAGCAGCCCCGTCTTCTCCAGGACGGCGGTCCGGAGCCCGGCCGAGGCCGCGGTCAGCGCCCCCGCCATCGCGCCGGCGCCCGACCCGGCGACCACCACGTCGTACTCGTCGTCCCACCCGGGTGCTCCCACGTGACGTCCCCTCCGGCCTCGGGATCTCGGCGCGGCCACACCGTAAGCGCGCCCGCCGGGACCCGGGCCGAACCGTCCCACTGACCGGTATCGAGCATCGCGGGTACGGCCGCGACTCTGGATATTGTTCCTGGTGGCGGGGCCGCCACCAGGACCGGAGGGAGGACCGTGGCGAGGATCGCAGCGGCCAGGCTGTCCGCCGAGCCCAGCTCACCCGAGCAGCACGACCGGCGGCAGCGCATCCTCCGCGCCGCGACCCGCATCGGCGCCGAGAAGTCCCTCGAACGCGTGCAGATGCACGAGGTGGCGAAGGCGGCCGGGGTCGCGATCGGCACCCTGTACCGGTACTTCCCGTCCAAGATCCACCTGTTCACCGGGGTGATGGCCGCGCAGGTCGACCGGCTCCGCGCGCAGGTCACCGAGCCCGCGCCCGGCACCGCCCCCGAGGACGCCGTCGCCGACCTGCTCGTCGAGGCCAGTCGGCACCTGCTGGCCCAGCCCGTCCTGTCGGCGTCGATGCTGCACGCGTCGAACACCGCCCACGCCGCGACCGTCGCCGAGACCGTCCACATCGACGCCACGTTCCGCGAGATCCTGCTGCGGGCCGTGGGCATCGAGGTGCCGACCGCGCAGGACGTCACCCTCGTCCGGCTGGTGATGCAGTGCTGGTACGGGGTGCTCCAGTCGAGCCTGAACGGCCGCGCGTCCATGGCGGACATCGAGGGCGACATCCGGCTGGCCTGCCGCCTCCTCCTCGCGCCCCGCTCGAACGCCTGACCGGGAGGCGTCAGCGCTTGCCGGTGCCCGTGTCGTCGAGCGCGGCGACGCCGTAGGCGGCGTAGGTCCGGCGCGCGTCCCGCCGCTCGAAGTACGGCGTGATCTGCTCGCCGAACTCCTCGACGGAGAAGACGCCGTCCGCCGCGGTGAACTTCCGCTCCACCTCCGGCGCGGCCATCAGCGCGACCATGTCGCCGTAGACGACGAACACCTGCCCGCTGATCTTCTCGGACGCGGGGGACGCGAGGTAGCCGACGAACGTCCCGACCCGCTCGGGCGCGAGGACGTCCAGGCCGCCGGGGGAGGTGCCCTCGGCGAACGTCGCCTCGGTCATCGCGGTCCGGGCGCGGGGGCAGATCGCGTTGGCGCGCACCCCGTACCGGCCGAGGCCCGCCGCGGTCGACAGCGTGAGCGCGACGATGCCCGCCTTCGCCGCCGCGTAGTTCGGCTGCCCCGCGGGCCCGAACAGGAACGCCTCCGACGCGGTGTTGACCACCCGTCCGTAGACCGGCCCGCCCGCGGCCTTGCTCGCCGCGCGCCAGTGCACCGCCGCCGCGCGGGACACCGCGGCATGCCCCTTCAGATGGACGTGGACGACGTCGTCCCAGTCCGGTTCGGACAGGTTGAACAGCATCTTGTCGCGCAGCACGCCCGCGTTGTTCACGAGGACGTCCAGGGAGCCGAAGGTGTCGACGGCGGCGGACACCAGCGCGTCGCCCATCGACCAGTCGCCGACGTCCCCGGTGACCGCGACCGCCTCGCCGCCCGCCTTCTTGATCTCGGCGGCGACCTCGTCGGCGGCCGGCCCCATGTCGTTGACGACGACGTTGGCGCCGAGCGCCGCCAGGGCGAGGGCCTCCGCGCGGCCCAGCCCGGCGCCCGCGCCGGTGACGACGGCGGTGCGGCCCGCCAGGGAGAGGTCAGCGCTCATCGAGGCCTCCGTGTCGATGTCAGATGGCACGCCGGACGCTAGTACCGGCCTCCAGGCCGCTTCCGCTCACGTCCCGCTGAGCGGGCACGGCCCAGCAATGTAGGCTGGATCTATGTAGATGTGATCTACGTAGAGTGGAGTCACGGTGTTCATCGGCAGGAAGACGGAGCTGGCGCTCCTGGCCAAGCGCCTTCAGCGCGTCACCACCACGGGCACGGGAACGGCGGTCGCGCTGCGGGGCCGCCGCCAGGTGGGCAAGTCCCGGCTCGTCCAGGAGTTCTGCGACCGCGCGGCCGTGCCCTACGTCTTCTCCACGGCCACCAAGGGCGCCTCGCCCATCGAGGCGGTGGCCGCCTTCCTGCGCGACCTGAAGGAGTCGGCGCTGCCGGACGACCCGGAGCTCGTCCCGCTCCTGGAGAACGGCAGCTGGCCGGACGCCTTCCGCGTCCTGGCCACGGCGCTCCCGGACACGCCGTCCATCGTCGTCCTGGACGAGCTGCCCTGGCTGGCCGAGCAGGACCCCGTCTTCGACGGCGCGCTCCAGACCGGATGGGACCGGCTCCTGTCGTCCAAGCCCGTCCTCCTCCTGCTCCTGGGCAGCGACCTCCACATGATGGAGCGGCTGACCGCCTACGACCGGCCCTTCTACGGGCGCGCCGACACCCTCGTCCTCGGCCCGCTGAACCCGGCCGACACGGGCGAGGCCCTCGGGCTGGACGCCGCCGACGCCGTCGACGCGCACCTGGTGTCCGGCGGCCTGCCCGGCATCGTCCGGACGTGGCCCCACGGCACGCCCGCGCTCGACTTCCTGAGAGCCGAGTGCGCCGACCCGGCCGCCGCGCTGTTCAGCGTCCCGGAGGCGTCCCTGCTGGCCGAGTTCCCGAACCCCGACATCTCCCGCCGGGTCCTGGAGGCGATCGGGTCCGGCGACCGCACCCACGCCAACATCGCGGCGACCGCCGGCAACCGCGACGCCGCCCTCCCCTCGGGCACCCTCTCGCCCCTCCTCCGCCGCCTCACCACCGAGAAGAACGTCCTCGCGGTGGACGAGCCGCTGTCCACCAGACCGGGCAAACCCGCCCTCTACCGGATCACCGACAGCAACCTGCGCCTCTACCTGGCGGCCCTCCGCGCGGCCCACGAGCAGGCCCGCCGGGGCCGCCCCGAAGCCGGTTTCCGCCTCATCGAGCGCCGCTGGACGTCCTGGCGCGGCCGGGCCGTCGAGCCCCTCGTCCGCCAGGCCATGGAGCGGGCGGACCTGCCCTGGCCGGACGCCGAGGCGGTGGGCGGCTGGTGGAACCGCCGGTTCGACCCGGAGATCGACCTGATCGGCGCGGACCGCGCCCCCGTGGCGAACCGCATCCTGTTCGCCGGCTCGATCAAATGGCTCGGCACGCCGTTCGACTCCCACGACCTGGCCGCCCTCCGCCGCGCCGCCGTCCACGTCCCCGGCCTGGACCCGGCGACGACCGCCCTCGCCGCCGTCTCCCTCTCCGGCGGGAACACCGACGGCCTCGACCTCCTCTGGACCCCAGAGGACGTCATCGCCGCCTGGAAGGGATGATCATGCACACCCCCCTCACGCCCGCGCCCGCGATCAGCGTCACCGACGCCGAACTGGACGACCTTCGCTCACGACTGCTCCGCACACGGTGGCCGGCGGCATGGCCCACACCAGGATGGGACGCAGGCACCGACGCAGGCGAACTGCGACGCCTGACGGACTACTGGGCCAACGGCTACGACTGGCGCGTCCATGAAGCCGCCATCAACGCGCTCCCGTCCCGGTACGCGGACATCGACGGCACACCGGTCCACTATCTCCGCTTCGACGGAGAGAGGGCCGGCGCCCTGCCGATCGTCCTGACACACGGATGGCCCAGCTCCATCCTCGAACTGGTCGGCCTGGCCCGCCGACTGGCCGCACCCTCGCGGTACGGAGGCGACGCGGCCGACGCGTTCACCGTCATAGTCCCGTCGCTGCCCGGTTTCGCGTTCTCGCCGCAGCGGCCCTCCTTCGGTGAGGCGCAGCAGACGCACCACCTGTGGCACCGGCTGATGCACGACGAACTCGGCTTCGAACGCTACGCCGCTCATGGCGGCGACCTGGGCGCCGGAATCAGCTCCCGCCTCGGCGAGGCCCACCCCGAAGCCCTGGTCGGCATCCACGTGCTGGCGGTGGCCGACCCACCGGCGTACGACGCCGGCGGCCTCACGCCGGAGGAGCAGGCGTACCTCGCCTCCCGCGCGGCGTGGAGCGCCGAAGAGGGCGGCTACCAGCACGAACAGAGCACGCGGCCCGTCACCCTGAGCTACGGGCTGGACGACTCACCGACCGGTCTGCTCGCCTGGATCGTGGAGAAGTACCGCGCGTGGAGCGACTGCGGAGGCGACCTGTCGTCCCGGTTCAGCGACGACTTCGTCCTCACACAGGCGTCCCTCTACTGGTTCACCCGCACCATCGGGACGTCCTTCCGCCCCTACTACGAGTACAACCGGGGCTTGACGCGCCGCGTGGAGAAGGTGACCGCGCCCACGGCTCTTGCCCTGTTCCCGGCCGACCTCGCCCAGCCGCCCCGCAGTTGGGCCGAACGCACCTACAACATCACCTGGTACACGGTCATGCCCCGTGGCGGCCACTTCGCCGCCCACGAGGAACCCGACCTCCTCGCCCACGACCTAGCAGCCTTCTTCCGCCCGCTCCGCTGACCACCGCACTGTCAGAACGCCACTTTCGCCCAGACCCACTTTCCGCAGGGGTCGGTCCTGGTGACTCCGCAATCCGCGGAGAGCGCCTGGACGATCGGTAGGCCACGTCCGCGCATCCCGGCGTCGTGACCGGGTTCGAGCGCCCGCGCGTCCGGGACGAGGTCGTCCAGGACCAGTTCGACGATCGGCTGCGCCACCGGCATGGCGTCGGACGCGTCCCACACCGCGATCGTCACGGCTCGTGCCTCCCGGGTGAACCTGACCCGGATCTCCCTGCCCGGCGTGCTCTCCGCCGCGTTGGCGACCAATTCGCCGGCCACCTGCCGAACGTCCCCGGCGATATGAGTGAGCCCCCATTCGCAAAGCCGGAACTCCACCAGCGTCCGCACCAGTCCAGCCGTCGACCGCGCCGCCACACACGACATATCCAGTTCGCCCGAATTCAAGGGCGTTCGCGGCGCTGGTGGCTCACGTGAAGTGCGGCGGCATGGCCTTCTGAGTCACTGGGCGCCACGTGCTCCGGGCGCTTCGTCGCGTCTGAGGGAGGGCGGGGTATGGAGCGAGCGGGGCGCCGGTTGTTCTTGGGGTCTGCGGGGTTGGGAGCCTTGCCCGCCTGGCTGGAGGCGCTGCCCGCCATGCCCCGGCGGGCGGTGTTGATTCCCACGGCGGCTAATCCGCTGCCGTCCGCTCCGTTCGTTGATGCCCTCGCCGACCTGCTCAGGGCCGAGGGGCTGGGGGTCGAATACCTCGATCTCGAACGGGCCGTGGCTGAAGACGTCCAGCGGGCCCTGGGGAGGGCTCAGGCGGTGCTCGTCGCCGGCGGGTATCCCATGTTCTTGTTGCAACATGTTCGCGGCAGCGGATTCGACCGCATCGCCGTGGACGCGGTTGGCGGTGGGGCTCTGGCTTACGTCGGCATTTCGGCTGGGGCGGCTCTGGTCGGGCCGGATCTGCGGATGCTGCGCGACGTAGATGATCCTGGGGTCGTCGCCTCCACTGCTGGGCTCGGTCTTGTTCCTTTCGTCGTGCTGCCTCATCGCAATCGAGGGCGTGCAGAACGTCATGACCGGTTGGCCGAGCAGGGTGGGTGGCCGGTGGTGTCGATCAATGATGATCAGGCCGTCACGGTCGGCGGGGGGCGTTTTGAGGTGGTGGGGTCCCGGTGAGGGTGGTCGCTTCGTAGAACGAGGCCCAGGCGTCGCCGACCGGGCCCAGGTGGCCGAGCTTGTCGGGGTTGGTCACCGTGCGGATGGTCTGGATCTGACCGTCGAGGACGTCGAAGGCCCAGGTGCTCAGCACCCTGCCGTCCCGGTCGCGGAAGATGGCGCCGGGCTGGCCGTTGACCTGGTGCGGCTCCACCCGTGCCTCGATCCGAGCGAACAGCGGGGCGAGCGCGGCGAGCACCCGGGTCACGTTCTCGGTGCCGGCGAAGCCGTCGGCCCACTGCGGGGCCTTGCCGCCGTTGTCGCCGACCATCTGGACGTCGGCGGCGAGGAGCGCGGCGAGCCCGTCGACGTCCCCGTCGCGGAAGGCGTCGAGGAAACGGCCGGCGAGCTCGTCGCGTTCGGCGCGGTCGGCCTCGAACCGGGACCGGCCCGCGTCCATGTGGCGGCGCGCCCGGACCGCGAGCTGGCGGCACGCGGCCTCCGAGCGGCCCACGGCGGAGGCGACCTCGGGGAAGCCGAAGCCGAACACCTCCCGCAGCACGAACACCGCCCGTTCGAGCGGGGTGAGGCGTTCGAGCAGCAGGAGGGCCGCCATCGACAGCGAGTCGGCGAGTTCCGCCGAGCGCTGCGGGTCCTGGTAGGGGTCGGACAGCAGCGGCTCGGGGAACCACGGCCCGACGTACCGCTCCCGCCGCACGCGGGCGGAGCGCAGCACGTCGATCGAGATCCGGCTCACGGTGGCCGACAGGTACGCCTTGACCGAGGCGGGACGGGTCGAGGACGTCTCGTAGCGCAGCCAGGTCTCCTGGACCGCGTCCTCGGCCTCGCTGACGCTGCCGAGGATGCGGTAGGCGATCGAGAACAGCAGCGGCCGCAGCTCCTGGAACTCCTCGACCCGCCTCACGCCAGCTCTTCCTGGAAGCCCTGCCGCCAGGACGCGTAGCGCGGCTCCCAGCCGAGCTCCGCCCTGGCCTTGGCGTTGGAGAAGCCGCGGCCCTCGGTCATCATCGTGACGGCCACGTCACCGGCCAGGGGGCGGGCCAGCCAGGCGGGGACCCGCATCGGCTTCTTCGCGCCCGCGCACTCGGCGAGATGGGGCAGCCACTCGTTCACCGGGGCGGGCTCGTCGTCGACGATGTTGAAGACCCCGCTCACCTGCTTCTCCACGGCGAGGACGGTCGCGAGCGCCGCGTCGTCCAGGTGGATGAACGAGCAGTGGCCGGCGCCGCCCCCGACGATCGGGAACTGCCGCTTGCGGACGGGCTCGACCAGGTCGCCGGTGGCGCCCGGCCCGTAGAACCAGCCGTACCGCAGGACGGTGCCGCCCGCCCGGGTGACCGCGTCCTCGACGTGGGCGAGCGCCGCCATCCCGGGCTCCGCCGGCGTCCCCGCCATCAGGTCCAGCGGGTCCTCCTCGGTCTTCACCCAGCCGCCCTCGCGGATGCCGTTCCAGGACGCGTAGGCCTGCGCGACGAAGCGCGTCACGCCGGTCGCGTCCGCCGCGGCCAGCAGGTGGTCCGTTCCCTCGGTGCGGAGCCGGTTGGTACCGGCGAACCACCGGTCCATGTGCTTCATGTCGGCCTTGCCCGCGTGGGCGACCGAGATCGCGGTCATCTGGTGGACGATGACGTCCGGCCGCGCCTTGGCGACGGCCTCGCCGACCGACGCCGCGTCCAGCCCGTCCATCACGACGCCCTCGGCGCCGAGCCGCGCCGCCACGTCCAGCTTGGACGCGCTCGTCGTGGTCGCGGTCACCTCGTGGCCGCGCTCCACCAGCAGCGGCACCAACCGCCGCCCGAGAACGCCGGTTCCACCCGCTACGAACACCCGCATGACCATCCTCCTCGCGGTCGGAAAGTGTTGTCAGACCTGAGACGAGACAGCCCGGCCCACCTGTGACATCCAGGTGGCCGGGCGCGCCCTCACCAGGGGAGCGGGCCCTCCTCGCTGAAGTACCCGGCGGTCGGGCCGTCCGCACCCAGCGTGGCCAGCCGCACCAGGACCGCCGCGCCCTGCGCGACCGTGAGGTACCCGGTGTGGTCATTGCCGTCGGTGGCGACGAAGCCGGGGGCGGCCGCGTTGACGAGGACGCCGTCCTTGCGCAGCTCGTTGGCGTATTGGACGGTCAGCGCGTTGAGCGCGCTCTTGGACGGCGAGTACGCCGCCGACGGCAGCAGCACCGACATGGGGCCTTCCGGGTCGCTGAGGAGGGTCATCGACGCGGCGTGGCTGCTGACGTTCACGACGCGCGGCGCCGGTGACCGCCGCAGCAGCGGCAGCATGGCGTTGGTCACCGCGATCACCCCGAAGACGTTGGTCTCGAACACCGCCCGGACCATGTCCAGGTCGACGGTGCTCGGCACCTGGTCGTGGGCGTCCTCGGGCGAGACCTGCCCGGAGCCGGTGATGCCGGCGTTGTTGATCAGGACGTCGAGGCGGCCGAAGCGCTCCTCGATCCACCGCGCGGCCTCCTGGACGGTCGCCCGGTCGGTGACGTCCAGGACGATCGCGTGCACGTCGCCGCCCGCCGCGCGCAGCGCCGCGGCGGCCTCCTCGCCGCGCCGCGTGTCCCTGGCGCCGACCAGGACCGTCATGCCCAGCTCGGCGAGCTGCTCGGCGGCCCCGCGGCCGATCCCCTTGTTCGCTCCGGTGACCAGCGCGACCTTCCGGTGCGTCGCCTGCTCGTTCATGGTCGCTCCTTGCTTTCGGAGAGCGTGGGTCCCGCTCGAAACCCGTTGTCGCGACCCGAGACGAGTCAGCCCGGCCACCAGTGACATCCGGAGGTGCGTGACGACGACCACATCCCTCGTTCAGGCCGGCATGTCACTTCCCGAGCCGCACTGCCGTCCTTGGGGCAGAACCGCGATGAGGAGGAAACATGACGGCAACGATCCTGGTCACCGGTGGCACGGGCACGCTCGGGAGCCACGTCGTCCCGCTGCTGCGGGCCGCCGGGGGGGACCTGCGGGTGCTCAGCAGGCGCACGCGGGAACCCGCCGGCGGCATCGAGTACGTGACCGGCGACCTGGTGAACGACGAGGGGATCGCGGCCGCGGTGAACGGGGTCGAGACCGTCGTCCACCTGGCGGGCGGCAACAAGGGCGACGACGTGGCCGCCCAGAACCTGATGCGGGCAGTGGCGCAGGCGGACGTGAAGCACCTGGTGCTCATCTCGGTCATCGGCGCCGACCGGGTGCCGCTGGCCTGGCTCAGGACGCAACTGGAGGTGGAGCAGGCTGTGATCGGCTCTGGGGTGCCCTACACGATCCTGCGCGCGGCCCAGTTCCACGACCTGGTGCTGAAAATGGTGCGGAGTATGGCGAAGCTGCCGGTCGTGCCGAAGCCGGGCGGGCTGCGCTTCCAGCCCGTCGACGCCCGCGACGTCGCGGAGCGGCTCGTGGAACTGGCGCTCGGCGCACCGGCCGGACGCGTCCCCGACCTGGCCGGGCCGCGGGTCCACGGCCTGGACGACCTCGTCCGCGGATACCTGGAGGCGCGCGGCGGGCGGCGGCGTCCGATGCTGCCCGTCCGCATCCCGGGCAAGGCGGGCCGCGCCTACCGCGCCGGTGACAACCTGGCGCTGGACGGCGCCGACCACGGCGCCCGCACCTGGGAGGACTTCCTGTCCGAACGGCTGGGGCGCGAGGCCGGCGAGCCGGCCGCGGCGTCCGCCGGTCGGTAGGGGCGCGTCGGCGTCAGGCCTGCCAGCCCGCGGGGTTCGAGCAGGACTCGCGGGAGATGCCCGAACCGGTGTCGGGGAACGTCCCGAAGCGTTCGTTGTGCAGGTGGGCGAAGAAGTAGCACATCGCCTCGCAGTCGCCGTCGAGCACGGCCATGCGGGGGTCGGCGGTCACCGCGGTGTAGAAGTCGCGGCCCATCGCGACGATGAAGCCGCGCGCGTAGAGGAAACCGTCGTCGGAACCGTCCGTCACCGCCTGGACGTCGGCCCGGTCGATGTCGTAGAGCAGGCGCTCGCACACCCGGTCGAGGTCGGTCAGCTCGTCGGCGGGCAGGTCGCGGGCGGCTGCGCGGAGGTTGCCGAGGAACGCGTCCAGGGCCTTCGTGACCACGGAGATCTCGGGCATCGCCCACACGTCGGTGTCAGGGTCGCGGGTCGCCAGTGCCCGCCGCGCCGCGCCGACCTCGGCGCCGAGCGGCGCCCACGCCGCCTCGATCACGTCCCAGAAGCGTTCTCGGTCCATGGCGGAAGCCAACCAGAGACCGCCGACAATCCGTCAGGAGATCCAGGCCTCGACCCGGGCGCGCAGGACCTTGCCGGTGGCGTTGCGGGGGAGCGGGTCGCCGGTGATGTGCCAGCGGCTCGGGACCTTGAAGTAGGCGAGCCGCTCCCGGGCGAAGGCCGCGAGGTCCTCGGCGGCGGGCGCCGGGCCGGCGAAGACCGCGACGGCCGCGACCTCCTGGCCGAGGTCGGGGTGCGGGACGCCGATGACGACGCACTCGCGCACGCCCGGGTACTCGGCGAGGACGTTCTCGACCTCGGCCGGGTAGACGTTCTCCCCGCCGCGGATGATCAGGTCGGAGCGGCGGGCGGTGAGCCGCAGCCGGCCGTTCTCGACCAGGCCGATGTCGCCGGTGCGCAGCCAGCGGTCCGCGTCGAGCGCGCGGGCGGTCGCCTCGGGGTCGCGCCAGTAGCCGACCATGGTGTAGGCGCTCCGGGCGCAGACCTCGCCCTCGACCCCTTCCGGGACCGGCGCGCCGCCGGCGTCGCGGATCTCCACCTGGACGCCGATGATCGGGCGGCCGAGCGTCCCGGGATCCTCCGCCAGGTCGGCGGGGGTGGCGGTGGAGATGGCGGTGCACGACTCGGTGAGCCCGTAGCTGTCGACCATGCCGCCCTTCGCGGGCGGGAAGGCGGCCTGGAGCCGCGCCTTGAACGCGGGCGAGGACGGGGCCGTGGCCAGTGCGAACGCGGTGAGGGACGACAGGTCGTACTTCCCGGTGCCGCCGTGCTCGACGATCCGCCTAGCCATGGTCGGGACGGCGCCCCAGTTCGTCACGCGCTCCTTCTCGATGAGGCCGAGGACGGAGTCCACGTCGAAGCCGCCCTCGTGCATGACCACGGCGGTGCCGGTGGCGAGCCGCGGGACGGCCAGGTTGTGCAGGCACGCGATGTGGAACAGCGGCAGCGCCAGCAGGTAGCGCCGCGCGGCCGGGTCGTCGCCGTACTCGCGGAGCACGGCGTCGTTGAACCGGTGGTACTCGATCACCGAGGTGAGGTTCCGGTGCGAGTGGACGGCCCCCTTCGGGCGCCCTGACGTGCCGCTGGTGTAGAGGATGACGGCCGGGTCGTCCTCGGCGGCGTCCGGGACGTCCAGGACGGCGCCGGGGTAGCGCCCCGTCAGCGACGGGACGTCCCTCTCGATGGTCAGCACGTCCTCGGAGATGAGGGCGGCCCGCTTCTCGTCGGCGATGACGACCTTCGGGTCGGTGTGCCCGAGGGCGTACTCGATCTCGCGCGGCGCCCACCAGGCGTTGTAGCCGACCGCGACGGCCCCGGCGGCGATCGCCGCCCAGAACGCCACGATCCACTCGGGGCTGTTCGCCGCGTCGATCGCGATGCGGTCGCCGGGGCGGACGCCGAGGTCGTCCCGCAGCGCCCTGGCCATGGACGCGACGGCCGCGGCGTGCTCGGCGAAGCTCAGCCGGCGGGACGCGGTGACGACGTAGTCCCGGTCGCCGAACCGGGCCGACCGGGCGAGCACCTCGCCGAGGCTGCGGGCGCGGTTGGCGAACACCGGAATCCGCGCGCCGAGCACGTCCTCCTCCCGCAGCTCGAACGCGCCCCCGGGACCGGTCAGCTTCCGGACGATCTCCATCGGAACCCTCCTCCTCGCCGCCGGGCTCATTCTCAGCCGCCGCACCACGGCGTCACCTGGGAATTCCGCTCACCGGGACGGCCCGAGGTGCCCGCACGGCCCGCTGGTTAACGTCGGGACCGCGGAGGGAGCGGGAGTGCGAGACGAGACGATCGCGGCGATGCTGCTGGCGAGGCTGGGAGACGACCGCCCCGGCCTGCGGAGCCGCGACCGGTCCTGGACATGGGACGAGGTCGTCAGGGAGAGCGCCGCGCGCGCGTCACTGGCCCGCGAGCTGCGCCGGGACGGACCGTTCCACATCGGCGTGCTGCTGGAGAACGTCCCGGAGTACGTCCTGTGGCTGGGGGCGGCGGCGCTGGGCGGCGCGACGGTCGTCGGCATCAACCCGACCCGCACCGGCGCGTACCTGGAGCAGGAGGTCCGGCACACCGACCCGCGGCTCGTCGTCACCGACCGGGCCGGGCTGAAGAAGCTGGACGGCCTGGACATCGGCGCCCCGCGCGACCGGTTCCTCCTGATCGACGAGGACGGCTACGAGGCGAGGGTCGCGTCCCATGCCCGCGAGCCGGAGCCCGACCCGTCGGTCACTCCGCTGACGCAGATCCTGCTGCTGTTCACGTCCGGGACGACCGGGGCGTCGAAGGCGGCGCGCTGCTCGCAGGGGCGGCTCGCCGAGCTGGGCCGCGACAACAGCGCCAAGTACGACATCGAGCGCGGCGACGTCTGCTACTGCCCGATGCCGCTGTTCCATGGCAACGCGCTCATGGCGCTGTGGGCACCGTCCCTCGCCGTAGGTGCGACCGTCGCCCTGGCGGAGAGGTTCTCCGCCACCAGGTTCCTGTCGGACGTCCGCTTCTACGGCGCGACGTTCTTCACCTACGTCGGCAAGGCGATCGGTTACATCCTCGCCACGCCGGAGCGCCCGGACGACGGCGACAACACGCTCACGCACGGGTTCGGCACGGAGGCGTCCCCCGAGGACAAGGCCGCGTTCCGGCGCCGCTTCGGCGCGACGCTGATGGAGGGCTACGGCTCCAGCGAGAGCGCGGGCATGATCCAGCGGGTGGCGGATACGCCGCCGGCCGCGCTCGGACGTCCCGCGCACGACGGCGTCCGCGTCGTGAACCCGGAGACCCGCGAGACGTGCGCCCCCGCGATCCTGGACGGGCACGGCCGCGTCACCAACGCCGAAGCGGCCGTCGGCGAGATCGTCGACGTGCACGGCGCCGCGAAGTTCGAGGGCTACTACAAGAACCCCGAGGCGGACGCCGAGCGCGTCAGGCACGGCTGGTACTGGACGGGTGACCTCGGCTACGTCGACGCGGACGGGTTCCTCTACTTCGGCGGGCGCTCCGGCGACTGGATCCGCGTCGACTCGGAGAACATCTCGGCGCTGCACATCCAGAACGTCGTCCGGCGCCACCCGAAGATCGTGGACGCGGTCGCGTTCGGCGTCCCCGACCCGCGCTCCGGCGACCAGGTGATGGCCGCGATCGAGATCCCGCCCGGCGTCCGGTTCGAGGACCTGGACTTCGCCGCGTTCCTCGCCGCCCAGGACGACCTCGGCACCAAGGGCGCACCGCGCTTCGTGCGCGTCTCGCACGCGCTGCCGACGACCGGCTCGGGGAAGCTCAAGAGAAGGGAACTGCAGCTCGACGGCTGGCGCACCCGCGACCCCGTGTTCTGGTGGGCGGGGCGGGGGGCGCCCGAGTACGTCCGGATGACCGAGGCGGACAGGGAGGCGCTCCGCGCGGAGTTCGCCGCCGCCGGCCGCCGCCGCTTCCTCCCGTGAACGCCTCCCGTGACAGGAAAGGGCAAGAATGGATCTGCGTGAGTCCGCGGCGCACCGCGAGCTGCGCGCGGAGCTGAGGGCGTACTTCGCGGGCCTGCTGCCCGCGGACGTCCGGCGCCGCGCCGGCGAGCAGGGCGTCGGCGGCGACCGGTTCCGCGAGATCGTCAAGATGCTCGGCAACGACGGCTGGCTCGGCTACGGCTGGCCCGAGGAGTACGGCGGGCAGGGCAGGTCGGTCGCCGAGCAGTACGTGTTCTTCGACGAGGTGCAGCGGGCCGGGCTGCCGTTCCCGTTCGTCACGGTCAACACGGTCGGCCCCACCCTGATGCGGTTCGGGACGGACGAGCAGAAGAAGCGGTTCCTGCCCGGCATCCTCTCCGGGGACATCGTCTTCGCGATCGGCTACACCGAGCCCGACGCCGGCACCGACCTCGCCTCGCTGCGCACGAAGGCCGTCCGGGACGGCGACGCGTTCGTCGTCGACGGCGGCAAGGTCTTCACCAGCGGCGCCAACACCGCCGACCACATCTGGCTCGCCGCCCGGACGAACCCTGACGCCCCCAAGCACAAGGGCATCTCGATCCTCATCGTCCCGACCGACGCCGACGGGTTCTCCTGGAGCCCGATCCGGACGGTCGGCGGGATGATCGTCACCTCGACGTACTACCACGGCGTCCGGGTGCCGGCGTCCTCGGTCGTCGGCGACGTCGACGGCGGCTGGCGCCTGATCACCACCCAGCTCAACCACGAGCGCATCGGGCTCGCCGCGCTCGGCGGCCGGATGATCCGGCTGTGGGAGGACGTCCGCGACTGGGCCCGCGAGAACGGCGTGATCGACCTGCCCTGGGTGCGCGCCGACCTCGCCCGCACGTACGCGCGGCTGGAGGCGATGCGGCTGATGAACTGGAAGATGACGATGGCCGTCGAGGCGGGGACGCTGACGGGCGCGCAGGCCGGGGCCGCCAAGTCCTACGGGACCGAGACGCACATCGCCGTCCAGCGGACGCTGACCGGCGTGCTCGGCGCGGCCGGGCGGATCCGCCCCGAGTCGCCGGGCGCGGTGCTGTACGGGCAGATCGAGCAGCTGTCCCGGCAGGGCATCGTCAACACGTTCGGCGGCGGTGTCAACGAGGTGCTGCGCGACATGGTCGCCGTCCAGGGGCTGGGCCTGCCGAGGTCGAGGCGGTCATGAGCGGCTACGAGGAACGGCTCCAGGCCTGGGTCGGGCGCTCCCTGGGCGTCCGGCGGACCGCGCCGGACCCGGTGAACGTCCCGATGATCCGGCACTGGGTCGAGGCGATGGACGACGCCAACCCCGTCTACCTGGACGACGCCGCCGCGCGGGCCACCGGCCGCGACGGCATCGTCGCGCCGGCGTCGATGATGCAGGCGTGGACGATGCGCGGCTACGCGGCGTCCGTCCGCGAGGACCCGGCGGGGCCGGACGAGCTGACCGACCTGCTCGCCGAAGGCGGGTACACCTCCGTCGTCGCCACCGACTCGGAGTTCGAGTTCCACCGCGAGCTGGTGCCGGGCGACCGCGTCAGCGTCGAGGAGACCGTCGAGTCGATCTCCCCGGAGAAGAAGACGGCGCTGGGCGCGGGACGCTTCGTCAGCACGATCAAGACGTACCGGGACGCGTCCGGCGAGGTCGTCGCGACGCAGCGGTGGCGCCTCCTGCGGTTCCGCCCGGCGGACAAGCCGGCCCCGAAGCCGCTGCGCCCGCGCCCGGCGATCAACCCCGACAACGCGTTCTGGTTCGAGGCGGCCCGCGAGCACCGGCTCGTGATCCAGCGCTGCGCCGACTGCAAGTCGCTGCGGCACCCGCCCGGGCCGTGCTGCCCGCAGTGCGGCTCGTTCGCGTGGGACACCGTGGAGGCGTCGGGCGAGGGCCACGTCCACAGCTACGTGGTCAACCACCACCCGCGCCACCCGGCGTTCGACTACCCGCTGGTCGTCGCGGTGATCGAGCTGGCCGAGGGCACCCGCCTGATCACGAACATGACGGGGGTCGCGCCGGAGGACGTCGAGGTCGGCATGCCCGTCGTCCTCGACTGGATCGACCCGGACCCCGACCTGTCCCTGCCGGCGTTCCGCCCGGCCGGCACCAAGGAGCGCTGATGGACTTCACGCTGGGCGAGGAGCTGGAGGCGGTCAGGGATCTGGCCCGCCAGGTCTTCACCGACCGGGCCACCCAGGAGCGGATCAAGGCCGCCGAGGAGACCGTGAACGGGTTCGACGAGGACCTGTGGAAGGAGCTCGGCGAGACCGGCCTGCTGGGCGTCGCGCTCCCGGAGCCGCTCGGCGGGGCCGGAATCGGGGCGGCGGGCCTGGCCGTCCTGCTGGAGGAGCAGGGCCGCACCGTCGCGCCCGTCCCGATCTGGCCCGCCGTCGTGGCCGCGCTGACGATCGCCACGCACGGAACGGCCGCGCAGCGGGAGATGCTGCCGGACGTTCTGGACGGGACGGCCCGGCCGACCGTCGCGCTGGAGGAGTTCGGCGCCGCGGACCCCGCCTCGCCGGGGTGCGCCGCCGTCCGCGACGGCGACGGCTGGCGGCTGACCGGCACGAAGGCCGCCGTCCCGACACCGTTCGGCGCCCGGCACGTCCTCGTGTCGGCCTCGTCCCCGGGCGGCCCCGGCCTCTTCCTGGCCGAGGCCTCCGCCGCCGGGACGTCCTGGGAGCGCGCCGAGACCACCGGCCGCGACGCCGCGGGCCACCTGACGCTCGACGGGACGCCCGCGCAGGCCCTCAGTCCCGGCGCACTGGACACCGCCCTTCAGCTCGCCCGCGTCTCGCTCGCCGCCCTCCAGGTCGGCGTGGCCGACGGCGCGCTGCGCACGGCCGCCGAGTACCTCACCGGCCGCGAGCAGTTCGGCCGCCCGCTCGCCGCGTTCCAGGCCGTGCAGCACCAGCTCGCCGACTGCTACATCGAGATCGACGCGCTGCGCGTATGCCTCATGCACGCGCTCTCGCTGATCGCCGCCGGGGAGGACGCCGGGACGGCCGTCCTGGTCGCCAAGTGGTGGTCGGACGAGGGCGGGCTGAACGTCGTCCACCGCGTCCAGCACCTGCACGGCGGCATCGGCGTGGACGTCGACTACCCGGTGCACCGCCACTTCCTGTGGGGCAAGCAGATCTCCGGGACGCTCGGCGGCGCGTCGTTCGACCTCGACCTGCTGGGAGCCGCCCTGTGAGCACGAGCACCGTGAAGCTCTTCGAGGACGTGGCGGTCGGCGAGGAGCTCCCCGAGCTGAGCGTCCCGCTGACCCGCACGATGATCGTCGCGACCGCGCTGGCGAGCCGCGACTACCAGGACGTCCACCACGACCCGGCGCTCGCGGTCGAGCGCGGGTCCAAGGACGTCTTCATGAACATCCTGACCACGAACGGGCTCGTCGACCGGTTCGTCACCGGCTGGGCCGGGCCGGCCGCCGTGGTGAAGGCCATCAGGATCAGGCTGGGCGCGCCGAACTACCCGGGCGACACGATGGTCCTGACCGGCACCGTCTCGGCCAAGGACGCCGAGGACCGCCGCGTCGAGATCGCGGTGCGCGGCGTCAACGCGCTCGGCCCGCACGTCACCGGCACGGTCGTGGTCGAGCTGCCCGCCGTCGCGACGCGGGGGAGCGGGGCATGAGCGTGCTGCCAGGGGCGGCGGCGATCGCCGGGATCGGCGCCACCGAGTTCTCCAAGGAGTCCGGCCGCAGCGAGCTGCGGCTGGCCTGCGAGGCGGTGCTCGCCGCCATCACCGACGCGGGGCTCCAGCCGTCCGACGTGGACGGCATGGTGACCTTCACCGCCGACACCAGCTCCGAGATCCACATCGCCCGGAACCTCGGCATCGGCGAGCTGACGTTCTTCTCCCGGATCGGGCACGGCGGCGGCGCCGCCTGCGGCACCGTCCAGCAGGCCGCGATGGCCGTCGCGACCGGCGTCGCCGACGTCGTCGTCTGCTACCGGGCGTTCAACGAGCGCTCCGGCACCCGCTACGGCCTCGGCCAGGCGGACCGGCCGATGGACGTCAGCGCCGACAGCGCCGCGTACGCGTGGATGAACCCGTTCGGGCTCTCGACCCCCGCCCAGTGGGTCGCGATGTTCGCCCGCCGCTACATGTACGAGTACGGCGCGACCAGCGAGGACTTCGGCCGCATCGCCGTCGTCGACCGCAGGCGCGCGGCGACCAACCCGGCCGCGTGGTTCCACGGCCGCCCGATCACGCTGGAGGACCACCAGGCGTCCCGCTGGATCGCCGAGCCCCTGCGCCTCCTGGACTGCTGCCAGGAGAGCGACGGCGGCCAGGCCCTCGTCGTCGTGTCGGCCGAACGCGCCCGCGACCTCCCGCAGCGCCCGGCCGTGATCTGGGGCGCGGCCCAGGGGTCCGGCAACGACCAGCACATGATGACCAGCTACTACCGCTCCGAGATCACCGGCATCCCGGAGATGGGCCTGGTCGGGCGGCAGCTCTACGCCCAGTCGCGGCTCACCCCGGCCGACGTCCAGGCCGCGATCCTCTACGACCACTTCACGCCGCTGGTGCTGCCGCAGCTCGAAGAGCTGGGCTTCTGCGCCAAGGGCGAGGGCAAGGACTTCGTCGCGGACGGCAACCTCGAACTCGGCGGGCGGCTCCCTTTCAACACCCACGGCGGCCAGCTCGGGGAGGCGTACATCCACGGCATGAACGGCATCGCGGAGGGCGTCCGGCTGGTGCGCGGCACGTCGGTGAACCAGCCGGGCGACGTCCACAACGTCCTGGTCACCGCCGGAACCGGCGTCCCGACCAGTGGCCTGATCTTGGGAGCCGACCAATGACCGAAAGCGAATGGCGCGGCCGGGAACTCGGCACGAGAACGGTCGCCTACGACGACACCCGGCCCATGCTCTACGCCCTCGCGGTCGGGGCACGCGCCACCGACCTCGACCTGGTCTTCGAGGAGCGGCTCCGCGTCCTCCCGACGTTCGCGCTGACGCTCGGCCAGTGGGCCCCGGACGCCCTGGGGACGGCCGGCGCGTTCGACGTCCGGACGACGATCCACGGGACGCAGCGCCTCCGCGTCCTGAAGCCCCTCCCGCGTTCGGGGGCCGTCGAGACGACCGCCCGCGTCGCCGACGTCTGGGACAAGGGCTCCGCGGCCGTTTTCGACCTCACCGTGGAGAGCGAGTACTTCGAGGCCACCTGGTCGCTGTTCGCCCCCGGTCGCGGCGGCTTCGGCGGCGAGCGCGGGCCGTCGGCGCGCCGCCGTCCCGAGAAGGATCCGGACGGTGCCGCGACCGTGCGGACGTCCCCGAACCAGGCGGCCCTCTACCGGCTGCTAGGCGACCGCCACCACCTGCACATCGACCCGGAGGCGGCGAAGACCGCCGGGATGCCGCGCCCCGTCATGCACGGCCTGTGCACGCTGGGGGCGGTCACCCTGCCGCTGGCGGAGTCCCTCGGCGTCCACCCGGCCGAGCTGCGGGAACTGGAGGGCCGCTTCGCCGCCCCGGTCTTCCCCGGCGACGAACTCCACGTGGAGACCTGGCAGGACGGCGGAGGGGTCCTCTTCGAGGCGGCCGTGGACGGCACGACGGTCCTGTCCGCCGGCCGCGCCCGCTTCGCCTGACCCGCCGCCCGGGCCTCAGAGGTCGTTGCCGGCGTAGGAGAGGTTGAAGCTCTTGTTGGCCAGCGGGAAGTCGGGGACGATCGTGTCCCGGAGCGCGACGGGCAGCGCCGGCCAGTTGAAGAACGACGGATCCACGACCTTGACCCGCGTCAGCCGGCGGTCGGCGGTGACCTCCACCCGGTGGACGATCCGGCCGCGCCAGCCCTCCACGATGCCGGCGCCGCTCGCCGGTCCGGTGAGCGGGCGGCGGGGCGGCCAGCCGGTGGCGGCGCCGGGGTACCAGCCGGGGGCGAGCCCGTCCACGAGGGCGGCGATGACGTCGATGGACGTCTCGATCTCCCGGGCGCGGACGAGGAACCGCGCCATCACGTCACCACCGGTCTCGGTGTGGACGGCCAGGGTGCCGCCGAGATCCGCGTACGCGTCGGTGAAGGGATGGTCTCTGCGGGCGTCGGCGTCGATGCCGCTCGCGCGGGCGACGTAGCCGAGCGTGCCGAGGCCGGCCGCCTCCCGGCGGTCCAGCACGGCCGTCCCGGTGAACCGGTCGCGGACGATGGTACGCGACAGGGCGAGGCCGGCCAGGTCGCGGACCTCGCCGCCGAGGTCGCGGAGCCGCCCGGGGGCGGGCAGGGCGCGCAGCGCCGCGCCGCCGAGCACGATCCCGCCGCGCAGCAGCCGGTGCCCGGTCAGCTCCTCGTTGAGCCGGAGGAGCATCTCGCGGAGGCGCAGCGCGTGGGCGTGCAGCACGGAGTGGCCGACGTCGTTGCAGAGCGCCCCGAGGTCGGCGACGTGGTTGTGCAGCCGTTCCAGTTCCAGCAGGACCGCCCGGATCCGCTGCGCCTCCGGCGGCACGAGGCAGCCCGTCGCGTCCTCGACGGCCAGGCAGTACGCCAGGGCGTGACCGACGGCGGTGTCGCCGCTGATCCGCTCGGCCAGCGTGAGCTTGTCGGCGGGGTGGGCGCCCTGGAACAGCCTCTCGGTGCCCTTGTGGGTGAACCACAGCCGCGCCTTGAGCTTCAGGATGGTCTCGCCCACGACCGAGAACCGGAAGTGGCCGGGCTCGATCACCCCCGCGTGGATCGGCCCGACCGGGATCTCGTAGACGCCCGGCCCCTCGACCGTGAGGAACGGGTACGGCTCGGGGTCGCCGAACGGCGGGGGCGGGTCGGCGGCGTCGGCGCGCATCGGGTACCAGCCGCGCGGCCAGTGCGGGTGCCGGACGAGGCGGCGCGGCAGCGGGTGGCCGGCCGGGGTGATCCCGAACAGGTCGTGCATCTCGCGCTCGAACCGGCCCGCCGGGAAGCTCAGCGCGGCGAGGGACGGCACGGCGGGCGGGTCCCCGTCCGGCCGGACGACGAGTTCGACCCGCGCGTCGGACCCCGCCTCGACCAGCAGGTAGACGACGCGGAGCGTCCCGTCCGGGTCGTGGTGGGCGGCGGCGGAGGCGAGCCCGTACCCGGCGTCGCGCAGCGCCGCGAAACGTCCGGGCAGGTCGGCGGTGGCGGTGTCGGCGCTGAGCCGCTTCCAGCCCGCGGGACGTGCGGAGCCGAGCAGGTCGTCGATCATGTCAGGGTGCTCCCACGGCTGCGGCGGCGGCGGTCAGCAGGGCGTTCAGCGGCCCGAGCGCCAGGCCCAGCGCGGCGCACGCGACGAGCCCGGTCACGAGCGGGGCGAGCACGGCGGGACGGGCCCTGATGGCGGATGGGGCGGCGGGCGCGGCGCCGTCCGGGGCGGGCGCGGCGCCGAGGATCATGGCGGCGCCGTGCTTCGCCAGCGCGGCGGCGATGACCAGGACCAGCGCGAACGCCGCGGCGGCGGCCCAGCCGAGGCCCGCGCCGAAGGCGGCGCGGGCGATGCCGATCTCGGAGGCGAAGAGGCTGAACGGCGGCAGGCCGAGCAGCGCCGCCAGCCCGAGGCCGAACGCGGCGGCGAGCGCCGGCCAGCGGGCCGCGAGCCCGCGCGCGCCGGCGATCCGGCTCGTCCCGGTGGCGGCGAGGATGTGGCCGGCGCCGCAGAACAGCACCGCCTTGCCGAGGCCGTGGCCGAGCAGGTGCAGCAGGACGGCGCTGGTCGCGAGCGGGCCGCCCGCGGCGGCGCCGAGCGCGGCGAGGCCCATGTGCTCGATGGAGGAGTAGGCCAGCATCCGCTTGTAGTCGCGCTGCCCGATCAGCAGCGCGGCGGCGACGGCCAGCGAGAGCAGCGCGGCGGCCACCAGCAGCGCCCGCATGTAGCCGGGGCCGAGCGCGGCGTCGGCGATGGCCTTGTACCGCAGGATCTGGGTGAAGGCGACGGCGAGCAGCACCCCGGACATGAGCGCGGACACGGGCGCGGGCGCCTGGCTGTGCGCGTCGGGCAGCCAGGCGTGCATCGGCGCGAGCCCCGCCTTGGTGCCGAAGCCGAGGACGGCGAGCGCGGCGGCCAGGCGCAGCACGTCGTGGTCGAGGCGGGCCGCGTCCTGGCTCAGCGCGCTCCAGTCCAGGGCGGCGGACCCTTCCGCGCCCGCGTGCAGGGACGCGATGTTGAGGCAGACGGTGGCGAGGAACGCCAGCGCGATGCCGACCGAGCACAGCACCATGTACTTCCAGGCCGCCTCCGCGCCGGCCCGGTCGCGGCGGTGGCCGACGAGGAACGCGGTGACGATGGTGGTGGCCTCCAGGGCCACCCACACCAGGCCGAGGTTGTCGGCGAGGACGGCCGCGGCCATCGCGGCGAGGAACAGCTGCACCAGGACGAGATGCCGCCGGACGGCGGCCGGGTCGCCGCCGGGCGCGAGGTCGTGGGCGGCGGACCAGGTGGCGATGACGGCGACCGCGCCGATCACCAGCACCATGAACGCCGACAGCCCGTCGGCGCGCAGCGGCCCGGAGGCGAGCGGGCCGTCCTGGACGACGGCGGTGCCGAGCGCGATCCCGGCGGCGAGCTGGGCGAGTGCGGACGCCGTGCTCGACCACCGGGCGGCCCGGGCGGCCCACGCCGTCCGGCGGGGGTGCCCGGCGAGCGCGCAGAGGGCGGCCACGGCCACCGGGACGGCGATCGGGGCGTACAGGACAGGGGTCATGAGTCGCGCAGCTCCCGCAGCTCGTCGAGGTCGGCCACGCCGTGCGCGGTCCGCAGCCGGGTGGTGAGGACCTGGAGGACGAGGACGGCCAGCAGCACGTCCAGCGACACCCCGAGCTCCACGATGAGCGGCACCCCGGAGGTGGCCAGGAACGCGGTGGCGGCGATGCCGTTGTCGACCAGCAGGAACCCCGTGATCTGCGACAGCGCGCGGCGGCGGGTCGCCAGGGCGAAGAACCCGATCAGCATGACGGCGAGGCCGGCGGGCGCGGCCCGCCCGCCCGCCGGGTCCGCGAGCCGCACCAGCGGCTGCGCGGCGGCGTAGGCGAGCAGGACCAGCCCGGCGGCGGCCAGCAGCGAGGCGGCCACGTTCACCAGCGGCGCGGTCTCGCGGGGCCGCCCGTCGCCGGCGAGCGTCCGGCGCAGCAGGCGCGGCACCACGACGGCCTTCAGGGTCGCGACGACGACGGCGACGGCGGCGAGTTCGGCGTCGCGCTCGTGGGCGGCCAGCAGCGCGACCATCGCGGCGAGCGCGGCGCCCTGCGCGGCGAGCAGCCGGATCAGCGCGGTCAGCTCCCGCCGCCACAGCACCCCGACGGCGGTCAGCAGGAAGGCGCCGGCCGCGAGGTCGAGGAGCTGTTCGAACAGTGCCTGGTTCACGGGGATCGGTTCTCCGGTCAGACGAGCATGAAGGAGGCCATGACGGCCAGGAGGGCGAGCACGAACGACCCGGCCAGCAGCTCCGGGACGCGGAACAGCCGCACCTTGGCCAGCCACACCTCGGCGGCGGCGAGGCCGGCGGCCAGCAGGCCCGTTTTCGCGGCGAACGCGGCGGTGGCCGTGAGGAGCGCGAGGGGCCCGGTGCCGGTGGCGACGCCCCACGGCAGGAACAGGGTGGCGAGCAGGCCGAGCAGCAGCGTCGTGCGGGCGGCGGCCGCCCACTCCACGAGCGCGAGGTCCCGTCCGGAGTACTCCAGGGTCATCGCCTCGTGGACCATGGTCAGCTCCAGGTGCGTGGCGGGGTTGTCGACGGGCAGCCGGCCCGCCTCGGCGAGCACCGCGATGGCGAGCGCGGCGGCGGCCAGCGCCCCGGCGGGGGAGACGACCCGGGACGGGTCGTGCACGCCGGCCTCCACGATCGCGCCGAGGTTGGTCGTCCCCGCGCGGACCGACAGCGCGAGCACCGACAGCAGGAGAGTGGGCTCGACCAGCGCGGCGATGGTCATCTCGCGGCTGGCGCCCATCCCGCCGAACGCCGTCCCGGTGTCCAGCCCGGCGAGCGCGAGCGCGACGGTGCCGAGGAGCAGCAGCCCGACGACCGCGATCAGGTCGATGGAGCCGTCCAGCGGGGTGCGGGCGGACACCAGCGGGATCACCGCCGCGGCCAGCAGGCTCGTCGCGGCGAGGACGGGCGGCGCGGCGGTGAAGAAGACCCCGGAGCCGGGCGGGCTGATCGGCTCCCGGCGGGCGAGTTTGCGCAGGTCGCGCCACGGCTGCAGGACGCCCGCGCCCGCCCGCCCTTCGAGCCGGGCCCGCACCTGCCGCATCAGCCCGATCAGCAGCGGCGCCCCGGCCGCCACCAGGATCACCTGGAGCGCGAGCGCGACCGTGCCTGTCATCGGGCCTGTCATCGGACCACCCCCGCCGCCAGCACGACCAGCAGTGCGGTGAACATGTAGACGAGGTAGCGGTGGACGCTCCCGGTCGCGAGCCCCCGGGCCGCGACCCCGCACGCGCGGACGAACCGGAGGAGCGGCCGGTACAGGTGCGCCTCGATCCGGTCGGGGACGGCCCTCCTGTAGCCGACGCTCTTCACCAGGTAGTCCGATTCGACATGGTGGGTGACGTCGATGTCCTGCTCGGGGCGCATCACGTCGTCGAACACCCGCTGCAGGGGTTCCGCGAAGCTCGTCGCCGTGTACTCCATCCGGGCCGTCAGGCCTTCGTAGCCGCAGTCCCACGCCCGCCCGGCCGCCCGCCGCCGCGCGCCGAGCAGCCGCGCGCCGGTCGCGATCGCGGCGACCAGCACGGCGAGGGCCACCGCGATCCAGGCCGGGCCGAGCGTGCCCTCGATGCCGTCCAGCCGCAGCGTCGTACCGGAGCCGTCCAGCGGGTCCCCCATGCCGAGCGTCCCGCCGATCCGTTCGAGGGCGGGACCCGTCAGGGCGGGTGCGACCGCCAGGACGGCGCACGCGGCGGCGGCCAGGCCCATCCCGGCGAGCATCGGCGCCGGGGCCTCCCGGGCGGACGCGGCGGCCTCGCCGCGCGGCTTGGCGAGGAACCCGGTGCCGAGCGCCTTGACGAACGTCGCCACCGCGAGCCCCGCCGACAGCGCGATGACCGCGACCGCGACGGGCGCCGCGATCATCACCACGAGATGCCGTCCGGACAGCCCGCCCAGCAGGGACTGCAGCAGCAGCCACTCCGACACGAAGCCGTTGCCGGGCGGGAGCGCCGCCGCGGCGAGCGCCCCGGCGGCGAACAGGCCCGTGGTGGCGGGCATCCGCGCCGACAGCCCGCCGAGCCGGTCCAGGTCGCGCTCCCCGGTGCCGTGCACGACCGACCCGGCCGAGGTGAACAGCAGCGTCTTGAACGCGGCGTGGTTGAGGGCGTGCAGGAGCCCCGCACCGAGCGCGACGCCCGCGAGCGCCGGGAGGTCCAGCGCCGCGAACGTCCCGCAGGCGGCGACGCCGAGGACGATCAGCCCGGCGTTCTCGCAGGTCGAGTAGGCGAGCAGCCGTTTCAGGTCGGAGGCCAGGACGGCCTGGAGGATGCCGTAGAGGGCCGACACGGACGCGAGCGCGCCGAGGACGAGCCACCACCAGACGGGACCGCCGCCGAGCAGGTCGAGCCCGACGCGGACCAGCCCGTACACGCCGAGCTTCACCATCGCCGCGCTCATCAGCGCGGAGATGTGGCTCGGCGCCTCGCCGTGCGCCTTCGGCAGCCAGGGATGCAGCGGCACCAGCCCGGCCTTGGACGCGAACCCGGCGGCGGCCAGGAGGAACACCCCGGCCCGGACCGGTTCCGGCAGGTCCGGTGCCGCGGCGCGGATCGCGGCGAAGGACTCCCCGCCGCAGGCCGCCGCCAGCCACGCGAGACCGATCAGGATCGCGACGAACCCGGCGTGCGTCATCGCCGCGTACCAGACGCCCGCGCTCCGCACCGACGGCCTCGCGCGGTGCTCGGCCACCACCAGGACGAGGGACGCGACCGCCATCAGCTCCCAGAGCCACAGGAACGTCGACACGCTCGCCGCCAGCGGCACCGCGGCCATGGCGGCGGTGAACAGGGGCAGCACGGCGAGCTGGCCGCGCGAGGACGTCCCGTGCCCGCCCGTCCCGGCGTAGCCCGCGGTGTAGACGCCCACGGCCGCGGTGACCGCCCCGACGAGCAGCAGGAACCAGCCGGCGAGCGGGTCGGCGGCCAGCCGGGCGCCCGCGAGCGGAAGCACGTCCGGCCACCATGCCGTCCAGGACCGTCCCGGCCAGCGCCGCCGCCCCGGCGACGGCGCCCGCGGTGCCGGACAGCGCCACGGCCGCGCCCACCAGCCGGGCGCGGACGGTCCGCGGCGCCATCGCGGCGAGGACGCCGGCGGCCGCGCAGGACGCCGACACCGCCAGCGCGATCGGGACGGGGTTCAGGGCCGCGCTCACCGGCCGGTCAGGCCGCGCAGCGCGGCGATGATCCGGTCCGGCGGGGGCGGGCAGCCCGGCACCTCGGCGTCGACCGGGAGCACGTCCCCGACCGCGCCCTGGACGCCGGCCCCGCCCTTGAACACCCCGCAGTCACGCGCGCAGTCGCCGAGCGCGATCACCAGCCCCGGGCGGGGCATCGCGTCGTGGCAGGCCGTGAGCGCGTCGGCCATGTTCCGGGTCACGGGCCCGGTCACCATCAGCGCGTCGGCGTGCCGGGGCGAGGCGACCAGCCGGGCGCCGTACCGCTCCGCGTCGTAGACGGGGGAGAACGCCTGGCCGACCTCGATCTCGCAGCCGTTGCACGACCCGGCGTCCACATGCCGGACCAGTACCGAGCCGCCCAGCCGCCGGACGTCCCCGGGGACGGGCGAGGCGGGCGCGGGCGGTGCCTCCTCGGCGATCCGCCCCGCCGCCTTGATCCTGCTCCACAACCCCATCGCGCCCGCCGGCCCCCATACGTGATTCAGTACATTGACAGTTGCGAATATTAGCAAGTGCGCAGTAGTGCGACATCGGGCGCCTGCCGGGCGAGACGGGCGGTCCGGGTCAGCCGGCGGACGAGCGCAGGTCTTCCAGCAGCTCGGCCTGCCCGGACAGGACCCCGGTCAGGATCCGGCGGGCGACCGCCAGGAGCTCGGCGACATGCGGGCTGGTGAGGGAGTAGTACACGGCCGACCCCTCCTTGCGGGAGACGACCAGGTTCGCCCGGCGCAGCACGGCGAGCTGCTGGGACAGGTGCGCCGGCTCGATGCCGACCTCGGGCAGCATCTCCGAGACGGCGTGCTCGCGCTCGCTGAGCAGCTCCAGGACCCGGATCCGCGCGGGGTGGCCGAGCGTCTTGAAGAACTCGGCTTTCAGCTGGTACAGCGGGGTGCTCATGCCGGCCGACCCCCATCCGTCTGCTACTTCCGGCCGCCGCGGCGGAATCCCCGGGCGCTTGCCGATTTTAGCAATCCGTTGATCGCACCTCCCCTGCGAGCCTCTGGCAGCTTCCGACCAAGGGCGGGGGAGCGGCTGGGCAATCGGTGATATTTATCCGCTTTGCCGTAAATGTCACCGTCGCAGTGCCGCCGTTCCCGATCCCCCGCCGGGCGCCCCGCCCCGGCCGGGAACGGCCGCGGAAGGGCTCCCCCGATGCGACGCCTGCCGCTGTTCCTGCTCCCGGCCGCCCTGGGCGCGGCGCTGATCGGCGCCCTGGGCGCGCCGGCGTCCGCGACACCGCCGAACATCCCGTCCGCCGCCACGGCCGCGAGCCGCCTGGCCACCCTCACCGTCGCCGCCGAGTCGCACGCCGACTCCTACGACCGCGACCTGTTCCCGCACTGGATCACCATCTCCGGCGCGTGCAACACCCGCGAGACCGTCCTGAAACGGGACGGCACGAACGTCGTCACCAATTCGTCCTGCGCCGCGACGTCCGGCTCCTGGTACTCGCCCTTCGACGGCGCCACCTGGACCGCCGCGTCCGACCTGGACATCGACCACATGGTGCCGCTCGCCGAGGCGTGGGCGTCCGGCGCCTGGGCCTGGACGACGTCCCGCCGCCAGACCTACGCCAACGACCTCGGCGGGCCCGAGCTGTGGGCCGTCACCGACAACGTCAACCAGTCCAAGAGCGACAAGGACCCGGCCGAGTGGCAGCCGCCGCGCGCCGCGTTCCGCTGCACCTACGCCCGCGCGTGGATCCAGGTGAAGTGGTACTACGACCTCAGCGTCGACAGCGCGGAGAAGAGCGCCCTCACGTCAATGCTCAACACCTGCTGAGCCGTCAGCCGCCGGCCGCCCGGTGATCCGCCGGGCGGCCAGGTGCGCTCCGGCGACGCCGGCGGCGGCGAACGCCAGGCCCAGTGCCGCGTCCCGCGTCCGGGCGGGACGCAGCACGCCCCGGCGCCGCAGCCGGGCGCGGGCCCACACCGTGTACGGGACGACCACCAGGGCCGAGGTGACCGAGCCGGGCGTGTACCGCCGCAGCGCGGCGGCCTGCCCGAGATGGACCAGGCCGTGCAGCCCGAACCCGGCGAGCGCGGTCTGGTACGCGGCGGACCGTCCGCCGGTGCGCTGCCCGTCGACCGCCGCCCCGGCGACGAGCGCCCCCATCAGGGCGACGGCGACGGCGAACTCGCGCTCGTCGACCGACTCCATCCACCGCCACACGGCGTCGGGCGCCTGCGGGAACCGCTCGCGCAACTCGGGCAGGTGCGTCCGGATCCAGCGCGGCCCGGCCGCGATCTCCTCGGCGTCGTGTACCGCCCAGGCGATGAGCAGTCCGATCCCGCCATCTCGCATCACGCCGCCAGTCTGGCAGTTCGGTAACGGAACCGGAGAAGGTAAGTAGAGACTTGTTCTAGAGAAGCTCACTGTAAATCACTACGATGCCCCGGTATGAGCGAGGTGCGGGTCGCCGTCACCGGCGGGAACCGGGGTGTGGGACGCGCGGTGGCGGGCGAGGCCGCCCGGCGGGGGCACCGGGTGGTGATCGTGGCGCGGCGGCCGGACGCGGGGGCGGCCGCCGCGAGGGAGATCGGCGCGGAGCTGGTCGTGGGCGACCTGTCGTCCGTGCGGGCCGTGCGGGAGCTGGCCGGTGAGCTGTCCGAGGTCGACGTGCTCGTCCACAACGCGGGCGTCTGGCCCAGCCGGCGCGTGCTCACCGAGGACGGGTTCGAGCAGGCGTTCTTCACCAACCATCTCGCGCCGTTCCTGCTGAACCGGCTGCTGGAGAAGCGGCTGCGGCGGGTGGTGCAGGTCAGCGCGGGCCTGTACGTCGCCGGGCGGGTGGACGCGGACAGGACGCCGACCGGGGACGACTTCCACGCCGTCCACACCTACGCGAACACCAAGCTGGCGAACCTGATGATGGTCCCGCTGTTCGCCGAGCGGTGGAAGGGCGCTGGGGTGACGATCGACGCGGTGCATCCCGGAGTGCTGCGGACGGATCTCGGCGCCCGGACGGGCCTCTTCGGGGCCATGCTGAAGGCGGTCAAGTGGACGCTGAAGCCCGCCGCGAAGAGCGGGCCGCCCGTCGCGGACCTGATCACCGCGGAAGGGACGGGCCGGTACTTCAGCGTGAGGAAGGAGACGCCGCTGAAGGCGAAGGCCCTCGACGCGCCCTTGGCGGCCAGGCTCTGGAGCGACGCCGAGAAAGTGCTCGATGTCGCCTAAGCACCGGGGCACGGACGAGACCGTCGCGCGGATCCTGGCCGAGGCGCTCCGGGTGCACGCCGGACGCGGGCACGAGGGCTTCACGATGAAGGCGGTCATCGCGGCCACCGGGATGAGCAGCGGCAGCCTCTACCACCATTTCGGCTCGTTCGACGGCCTCGCCGCCGCCCTCTACGCGCGCTGCATGGCCGAGTTGCTCGACGCACTCCTGGACGCGCTCGACGGGGTCACCGGCCCGCGGGCAGGCGTGGAGGCGGTGACGCGCGCGTACCTGCGGTTCACCCGGGAGCGCGGCGACGCCGCCAGGTTCATCCATGCGTCGGCGTACGCGGCGTTCCTGCCGGACCATGCGGCGATGCTCGCGGAGTCGAAGGCGCCCCGCATCGCGCGCCTCACCGCGTGGATGGCCCCGCACGCGGCCGCCGGCCGCGTCGCCCGGCTGTCGCCGGTGATGACGGAGATGCTGCTCATCGGCCCCGTCGCCGAGACCGCGCGGCGCTGGCTGTCGGCGCCGGAGGCCGTCGATCTGGACGAGGCCGCGGCCGTCCTGCCGCCCCGGATCTGGCGCTCGCTCCAGCCGTGACGGCCGAAGCCGCCCCCGCCGGGGTGGCGGGGGCGGCGACGCCGGGGTCCGGAGGGGTTTAGTACAGGCCCCACAGTTCGTAGCTGGCCCAGGGAGCGGAGCGCTACCGGTTCTCGGCGCGCCGCCACATCCGCAGGTACGCCTCGGCGCCGCGGGCCATGTCGTCGACGAGCCCCTGCCCGGCGACGGTGCGCATGTCGGCGAGCCAGTCCGGGACGAGCCCGTAGTTCGCGACGCCCTCGGTGTTGAGGTCCCAGGTGCGCAGCCCGGTGCGCTGGCGGTCGAGCGTCACCGACGGGTCGATCGGCGACGTGAACGGATAGCGCAGCGGGTTCTCGCCGTTGTTCTCGCGCGGCGGTGGAAGAGCGCCCATGCCGTTCGCGTCGAGCCCGTAGCCGTAGCCGAACAGGTAGCGGGGGTCGCGGTGCTCCTTGTTGCGCCTCCATTCCGCGGCGAACCGGTCAGCGGCGGTGCCGTAGCCGGTCACCATGCCGCCGAGCGCGTAGATGCGGCTCAGGTACGTCTCGTCCGTCCAGCTGTGGGACGAGATGACGCCGGAGTAGCGCGCGTCCTCCAGGAGGCCGAGGGTCGCGTCGGCGGCCTTGACGCTCATGTGGTCGACCTCGACGATCATGTGGCGCTCCATCATGCCCCGCACCATGTGCTCGCCGAGGGCGCTGAGCCCGTGGACGTTGCAGTGCGGGCCGCTCGGATACACCGGCAGCGTGATCCCCGCCAGGCCGAGCAGGCGCAGCAGCTCCGCGAACGTGTCGCCGAGCCCGCCCGCGGGCGCGATCGTGTTGTCGTGCGCGGCGCCGGTGCACTTCTCGACCTGCCAGAACCGTCCGGTTCCGAGGAAGTTGCCGACGTTGACGAACGCCCCTGTGGTTCCGCCGTCGAAGCGCACCCCGCACAACGCGTTGTCGTACTTGTGGCAGACGAACATGGAGGCGACGCCGAGGTTCTGCATCTCGTCCAGCCCGCGGTCGATGTCCTGGCGCGTGCACTGCGGCTTCCCGCCGATCACGCGGCAGCCGAACGGCTCGGACGTCTCGACGCCGAGGACGACGGCGAGCTTCCCGTCCTCGATGACCTCACGGGCCTGCGCGGAGTCGCGCACGACCCGGAACCAGCCCTTGCCGGGGCCGCCGCTGCGCGCGTCGATGTACGCCTGCATCTCCTGGATCCGCAGCGCCTGGAGCCGGATGACGTCCATCTCGTCGCAGGCGTTCCCCTTCAGCGGGTAGATCTCGCAGAGCTGGCGGTTGGCCACCAGGTGGTTGACGAGGATGCGCTGCCCGGCGCGCCAGGACCGCTCCAGCCACGTGTGGTAGGCCTGCTGGTGGGTGCGCGAGTCCCAGGCCGGCCAGTCCTTGAACGTCGGCCAGCCGGTGGGGTCGTGGGTGCCGAACGGAGTGCCGTGCCTGGTGAAGTTCTCCCAGATGGCGAGCGCGCCGTTGCCCGCGTGGTCGGGGCAGTCGCGCAGGGCCGCCTGGATCCCGGCCGGGTCGAACGGCTTGCCGCACATCAGCCGTCCGCCGAAGGCCTCGTACGCCATCAGATGGGTGTGGGCGTCGAGGTAGCCGCGCACTTCCCCGGTCGCGGGCGCGCGTGCCGGCGCCGAAGCGCGGGCGGCGGGGGTCAGGAAGGAGAAGAGGAGGGCGAGTGCGAGCGGCACGGACGCCGCGCGCCGGAGGGCATGGCCGAAGGACATCTGGCACCTCGGGGGGCAGGTGGGAGCGGTCCAGAAGCTGAGGGAGATATGCCCCGATCTGAGGAAGAATGAACTTTTCTCACGTTAATTGCAGCGGACGATCCGGCTCCCGTCGGGGCGGGTGATCGTCGGGCACGGCGCGGGCCCGCGCGTGGTCGGCGGCGGCGCGGGCGTGGAGGTCACCGGTGCGGGCCCGGAGCCGCCGAGAACGGTGACCGCTGGCAGCGAGCCCTCCACGTAGGCGCCCACGGAGGCGGCGGAGTGCCGCTTCCCGCCCTCGCTCTGGATGTTCGTGACCGCCAGCGGGACGAACGGCGACACCAGGTACCGGCCCGGCCGCACGGTTCCGGCCGGGACGGTCGCCGTGTGAACGAGCGTCACCCTGGTGATCGTCTGGCCACCGGGCTGAGGGTCCGACTGATCGCCGGTCAGCTCCATCCGGCTGACGATGACCGTGCCGTCGCCCTCCGGCAGCTTTCCGGGAGCCGCCGGCGGCGTCGGCCAGAAGCTCATGCGCGTGTCCGTGTTGCGGTCTTCTCCCACGAAGAAGATGAGCGAGCCCGGGGCCGCGTGGGTGACCTTCACAGTGATCTTGAGGGTGGCTCCCGGGGCCACGTTCGCCGGTTCGACCGTGAGGTCGTAGGCCGCGCGCGGGTTCGGGCCGGCGCCCAGCGGCCCGGGATTGCGGAAGCCGACGCGCAACCGGCCGGTGGCCTGCCCCCCGGCGGTGGCGGTCGCCGTCGGGCTGCCGCCGCCGCCCGCGCGGGTGCTGGGGCTGACCTCGGTCGAGGTACCCGACCTCCGGTCCGCGATGACGAACCCGCCCGCGATGGCCGCCGCGGCGCCGATCGCGGCGGCCGCGGCGATGACGGTCTTCGTGCCGCCCGCGCGCCGGACGAACCCGCGCCCGTGCCGCGCGACCGCGTCGGCGGAGTGCGAGGCCGCGCTCTGCTGGATGGGGACCGCGGCGGACGTCGCCGGCGCCGCGGGCATCGCGCCCTCGGCCGCGAACGAGCCCAGCATCGCGAGCGGGACGGCGGACGCGAGCGCGGCCACCGCCGCGGCCAGTGCCCGGACGCCCCGCCGTTCCCAGTCCGGGCCGTAGGCGGCGATGGCGTGCCGCTCCAGCTCGGCGACGAACTCGCCGGCGTTCCACAGCCGCCGGCCGGGGTCCTTGGCCAGGCCGCGCGCCAGCAGCGGGCGCAGCGGCTCCGGCGCGTCCTGGAACGGGACGGGGGCGTTGAGGTGCTGCGTCATGAGCTGGGCGATGGTGCCGCCGCGGTACGGCTTCGCGCCGGTGAGGCACTCGTAAAAGACGCAGCTCGCGGCGTAGAGGTCGGTGGCGGGGGAGGCCGGGCCGCCCTGCCACTGCTCCGGCGCCATGTAGGCGGGCGTGCCCGCGCGGGAGCCCTGGCCCGTCAGGACGGCGATGCCGAAGTCGATGAGCTTGCTGGCGCCGTCCGGCTGGACGACCACGTTCGCCGGCTTGTAGTCACGGTGCACCACCCCGACGGCATGCGCCGCGGCCAGGCCCAGCAGCGAGCCCTTGAGGACGGTCAGCGCCGCCTCGGGAGCCAGCCCCTGGCCGTCCTGCTGGTCCAGGACCTCGCGCAGTGACGCGCCCGCGACGGCCTCCATGACGATCGCGGCGCCCTGCGGATTCTCCACGTACTGGTATAAGCGGGCCACGTTCGGGTCGCCGACCCGGGCGAGCGTCTCGGCCTCGCGCCGGAAGACCGCGAGGCTCCGCTCGTCCGCCAGCAGCGCGGGCGCCAGGTACTTGATCGCGACCCGCGCGTTCCCGGCGCCGTGCGGGACGGCGAGCACCACGCGCCCCTGCGCCCCCGCGCCCAGCTCCCTGACCTCGTCGAACCCGTCGACCCGCCACCCGTTCACTGGCACCTCCGGCCCCCGCGCCGCGGTCCTGTGTTGCACAACCCCCTAGAAAGTAAAGGCGCGGGCATCGAAAATCCACGGGGTTATCAGCCTTCGCCCGCGAGACCGTGTACCGGTCACCGGGACCGTCCGGCCCGGCGCCGGTGCGGATCGGGATGATGGGCTCTCATGAGCGAGCTGACGATTCCGGGTTTGCTGGCGCGCGCGGCGGAGGAGTTTCCCGACGCGGAGGCGGTCGTGGACGGGGACGTCCGGGTCACCTACGCGCGGCTGCGGGAGCGCGTCCGCGAGGCGGCGGGCGCGTTCATCGGCGCCGGGGTCGCGCCGGGGGACCGGATCGCGATCTGGGCGCCCAACGGACTGTCCTGGATCGTCACCGTGCTCGGCGCCATGGGCGCGGGTGCGACGCTCGTGCCGCTCAACACGCGCTTCAAGGGGGACGAGGCCCGCTGGCCGCTCTCCAAGGCCGAGGTGAAGGTCCTCTTCGTCGAGGACGGCTTCCTCGGCATCGACTATCCCGGCATGCTCGGCCTGGACGAGGCCGGTGCGGTCCCCGGGCTGCCCGCGCTGGAGACGGTCGTCACGTTCAACGGGGCGGCGCGTCCGGGGGTCGTCACCTGGGACGAGTTCGCGGGCAAAGCCGTGTCCGGCGAGGAGGCCGACGCGCGGGCCGCGGCCGTCCGGCCGGGCGACATCGCCGACATCCTGTTCACGTCCGGGACGACGGGCAAGCCCAAGGGCGTCATGTGCACGCACGAGCAGAACGTCCGCACCTACGAGGCGTGGACGGGCCGCACGGGCGTGAAGGCCGGCGACCGGTACCTCATCGTCAACCCGATGTTCCACTCGTTCGGCTACAAGGCGGGCGTGCTCGCGTGCGTGCTGAAGGGCGCCACGATGGTCCTGCAGCGCACGTTCGACGTCCCGGAGACGCTGCGGCTGATCGAGCAGGTGAAGGTCACCGTCCTGCCGGGCCCGCCGACCATCTACACCTCGCTGCTGGACGCCCCGGGCCGGGACGAACACGACCTCTCCTCGCTCCGGCTGGCCGTGACGGGCGCGGCGGACGTGCCGGTCGCGCTCGTCCGGCGCATCAGGGCCGAGCTGTTCCCACAGGTCGTGACCGCGTACGGGCTGACCGAGTCGTCCGGCACGGTGACCGCGTGCTCGGTGGACGACGATGACGAGACGATCGCGACCACCTGCGGCCGGGCCATCGCCGACGTCGAGGTCGCCATCGTCGGCGCCGCGGGCGAGCCCGTGCCGCCGGGGACGGACGGCGAGGTCATGGTCCGCGGCTACAACGTGATGAAGGGCTACCTGGGCGACCCCGAGGAGACCGCGCGGACGATCCGCGACGGGTGGCTCGACACCGGTGACCGCGGGCGCCTGGACGAGCGCGGCAACCTCACCATCACCGGCCGGACGAAGGAGATGTTCGTCGTCGGCGGCTTCAACGTGTACCCGGCCGAGGTCGAGGACGTCCTCGCCCGCCACGACGCCGTCGCCGAGTCGGGCGTGGTCGGCGTGCCGGACGCGCGCATGGGCGAGGTCGGGCGCGCCCACGTGCGGCTGCGCCCCGGACGGGAGGCGACGGCGGACGAGCTGATCGCGCACTGCCGTGAGCGGCTCGCGAACTTCAAGGTCCCCCGGGAGGTCGTCTTCGTGGACGACCTCCCGAAGACCGCGTCCGGCAAGGTCCGCCGCGTCGACCTCAAAGACGTCAGCTGACCAAGCCGGCTTTCAATGCACGTCGTGCGGCTTCGCTGAGCACGCCGACGTCAACGCAGCCCGCAATATCGCCGCACGCGGCGCCGCGAGCTGGGCAGTGAGTCACGCTGCCGACGACGCGGCCTGACCCATCACATCCAGCGGTGGCGAAGAGCTGCGAGCTCGGTCCCTTCAAGGCCGAGAAGCTGACAGCGCGGACATGACCCGCGCCCGGTGCCCGGCGACCGTCCCCCAGGCCGAGTACAGGGCGCGCGCCTTGCGGATCCACAGCGACGGGTCGTACTCGTCGGTGTAGCCGATCGCGCCGTGCACCTGGAGCGCGGTCTTGGCCAGCCCGTAGCACGCCTCGGACGCGGCCACCTTCGCGGCGGACACGTCCCGCGCGAAATCGGGCGTCCCGTAGGACAGCGCCGCCCCGTAGACGAGCGGGCGGGCGAACTCCAGCTCGACCATCGCGTCCGCCAGGTGGTGCTTGACGGCCTGGTACTCGCCGATCGGGCGCCCGAACTGCCGCCGCGTCCTGGCGTACTCCACGGACACGTCCAGCAGCGCCTGCCCGAGCCCGATCTGCTGGGCCGCGCACAGCAGCGCGCCGAGGTCGGTGAACCCCGCGCCGCCGGGCACCCGGAACAGCCGCCGCGCCGGGTCGAGCGAGGCGACCGGCTCCCCGGCGGCCTCGCGCCCGGCGCCGTCGGCGGTGAGCACCAGGTCGGCGACGTCGGCGTCCAGCGCGTGCGGGACGGCGAGCGACACGATCGCGTCGCCCTCCGCGATCCGGGACGGCCACGGCGTCCCGGCCAGCAGCTCGGCCGCGGCGAGCGTCTCGACGTAGGGCCCCGGCGCGGCGGCGCGCCCCAGCTCCTCCATCGCGACGGCCAGCTCGACCGGCAGCGGCCCGGCGCCGCCGGCCTCCTCCGGCACGCCCACCGCGAACACCCCGGCCTCCGCCACCGCCGACCACAGCGCCCGTCCCGGCCCGTGGTCGCCGGCCGCCCACGCGCGGGCGGCCCGCGCGGTCCCGGTGTCGGCCAGCAGCTTGCGCAGCGTCTCGCCGAACATCCGCTGCTCGGCGTCCAGGACGAACCTCACCGCGACCCCCTCGGCAGGCCGAGCAGCCGCTCGGCGATCACGTTGCGCTGGATCTCGTTGGTGCCCGCGTAGATCGGCCCGGCGAGGGAGAACACGTAGTTCTCCAGCCACTCCGACTCCAGCTCGCCGTCCGGGCCGAGCAGGTCGAGGGCCGTCTCGTGCAGCGCCACGTCCAGCTCCGACCAGAACACCTTGTTCAGGCTGGACTCGGCCCCGATGTCGTCGCTGCGCGAGATCGTCTCGAAGCCCTTGAGCCGGTACGCCCGCGACCTGATCCACACGTCCGCGACCCGGTCCCGCAGGGCCGTGTCGGACGGGTCGCCGCGCTCCTTCCACAGCTCCACGAGCCGTTCCGCCGCGGCCGTGAACCGTCCGGGGCTGCGCAGGGTGAGGCCGCGCTCGTTGCCGGCCGTGGCCATCGCGACGCGCCATCCGTCCCCGGCGGTCCCGATGACGTCCTCGTCCGGGACGAACACCCGGTCGAGGAACAGCTCTGCGAACGCGGGCTTGCCGTCCAGCCGCCCGATCGGGCGGACGGTGACGCCCTCCGCGTCCAGCGGGAACATGAGGTACGTCAGGCCCTTGTGCCGCGCCGACTCCGGATCCGACCGGAACAGCCCGAACCCGCGGTCGGCGAAGGCGGCACGGGAGCTCCACGTCTTCTGGCCGTCCAGCAGCCAGCCGCCGTCCGTGCGCGTCGCGGTCGACCGCAGCGCGGCGAGGTCGCTGCCCGCGCCCGGCTCCGACCACGCCTGCGCCCAGATCACCTCGCCGGCCGCCATCGGCGGCAGGATCCGGGCGAGCTGCCCGGGGGTGCCGTGCTTCATCAGCGTCGGCGCCAGCAGGTTGATGCCGTTCTGGCTGACCCGGCCCGGCGCGCCGGCCGCGTAGTACTCCTCCTCGAAGATCAGCCACTGGAGGACGGAGGCGCCGCGCCCGCCGTACTCCTCGGGCCACGAGACCACCCCGAGCCGGGCGCCGCCGAGCGTCCGCTCCCACTCCCGATGGGCCGCGAACCCCGCCTCGGTCTCCAGCGAGGGCAGCGGCTCCGCCGGGACGTGCCCGCGCAGCCACTCCCGCACCTCGGCGCGGAACGCCTCGTCCGCCGCCCCGACCTCAAGATCCATGCGATGCCGCCTCGGCCGCCATTGTCGCCACCCCATTTTCTAACAACTGTTTGGTAGGGTAGCGGCCCCGGTCGCGCCCGGCCGCCGCCTCCCGGACAGTGGGACGCGGGCGGGCACGAGTCAGGCGGGGGAGAGCAGACCGTCGTCGCGGATGCCGCGCAGGACGTCCCGGGCGGCGTCGAGCGTCCGGTCGACGTCCTCCCGGGTGTGCGCGGCGGAGATGTGGTTGCGCTTGAGCGAGAGCGGGAGCATCAGGAAGCCGCGGTCGGTCATGCGGCGGTGGAACGCGACGTAGGCGTCGTCGTTGTTGCGCATCAGGTCGCGGTACCCGCGGACGGGGCCCGCGGCGAAGTACAGGCTGAACACGCCCCCGAAGCCCGCGGCGGTGGCCTCGATGCCGAGTTCCTCGCAGATCCCGGCCAGCCCGGCGCGCATCCGCTCGCCGAGCGCGTGCGTCCGCCGGTAGAAGTCCGGATGGTCGAGCAGGTACCGGATGGTGGCGATCGCGGCGGCGGACGAGACCGGGTTGCCGTTGAACGTGCCGGCCAGCAGGACGTCGCCGCCCGCGGAGCTGAAGCGCTCCATCAGCCGGCGGGGCCCGGCGAGCCCGGCGATCGGGTAGCCGTTGCCCATCGCCTTGCCGAACGTGGTGAGGTCCGGCCGGACGCCGCAGACCTCCTGGTAGCCCCCCGGCGCGTGCCGGAACCCGGTGATCACCTCGTCGAAGATCAGCAGTGAGCCCTGCTCCTGCGTCAGGGCGCGCAGCCCCTCGACGAACTCCGCGGACGGCACCAGCGCGCCGACGTTGTGCGGGATCGGCTCCATGATCACGGCGGCGATCCGCTCCGGGTGCGCCTCGTACAGCGCGCGCACCGAGTCCAGGTCGTTGAACTCGGCGATCAGCGTCGCGCCGAGCGCCTCGGGCAGGATGCCCTCCGACAGCGGGTCGGCGCCGTAGGCGCGCTCCGGCGCGGAGATCACGTTGCGGGCGACGGCGTCGTGCCAGCCGTGGAAGCCGCCCTGGAACTTGACGATCAGCGGCCGGCCGGTGACGGCGCGCGCCAGCCGGATCGCCTGGGCGGTGGCCTCGCTGCCCGACATCGCCGAGATCATCTGCTCGGCGGACGGGATCGTGTCGGCGACCAGCCGGGCCAGCTCGATCTCGGGCTCGGTGACGCCCCAGCCGACGAGGTCGATGCCGCCGATGGCTGCGCGGACCGCGTCGTCCACCTCGGGCGCGGCGTGGCCGAGCAGGATCGCGCCGAACGCCGCGTGGTAGTCGAGGTAGCGGCGCCCGTCGGCGTCGGTGACGTAGGCGCCGGACGCGGCGGTCAGCGCGTGCGGCCGCCCCACCAGGCGGGTGGCGGAGTTGACGCCGCCGGGGATCACGGCGCGGGCGGCGGCGAGCAGCCGCGCGCCGCCGGAGGTCTGCCCGGCCAGCTCGGCGGTGGTCATTCTGATGGCCCCCAAGGTCCTTGACGACTTTCGGCCGAATAGTTCATGGAAAGGTGTTCCATGTCAAGGTCGAACTTGAATGAAAGGTGTCTGAGCAGCCACGAGTCGAGATTTTTCTTGAACACCCCTTGACACATGAATGACCGGTCGCTCAGGATCCGTCGACATGGAATCCGATTCCGTGCCGATGCCGACGCTGGTCGTCGGCACCGGCTTCATCGCCGCGCAGCACGCCGCCGCGATCCATGCCGAGCCGCGGCTGGCACTCGCCGGGGTGGTCGACATCGACCCCGGCCGGGCCGCCGCCGCGTCCCGCGCGAACGACGGCGTGCCGTGGTTCACCGACCTCGCCGCCGCGCTGGCCGAGTCCGGGGCGTCCGGCTGCGTGGTGTGCACTCCGAACGACACCCACGCGGACCTCACCGTCCAGATCGCCGAGGCGGGCGCGCACCTGCTGATCGAGAAGCCGCTCGCCGTCGACGTCGCCGGCGCCCGGCGCGCCGTGGAGGCGTTCGCCGCGGCCGGGCGGGTGCTGATGCCGGCGCACAGCCACCGCCACTACGACTACGCGCGGACGGTCAGGGACGTCGTCCGGTCCGGCGAGCTCGGGACGGTGGAGCTCGTCCGGCTGTCCATCCTCGGCGGGTGGATCTGGCCGGACTGGCGCGGCTGGATGCTCGACCCCGCCCGCTCCGGCGGGCACGCGCTGCACAACGGCGTCCACCTGCTGGACCTCGTCACCTGGTGGACGGGCGGCACCCCCGAGACCGTGTACGCGCGGGGCCGCCGCCAGACCGCCGCCGAACTCGGCATCCACGACTACCTGGAGATGACGGTCGGGTTCGCGGACGGCACGGCCGCCGTGTGCGAGATGAGCCGCGGGCACCGCCCCGCCTCCTTCGCCCGCCGCGACGTCATGGTCGCCGGCACCGGAGGGATCCTCACGATCCCGTGGGACGCCGAGGCCGGAACGGTCACCGACGAGTCCGGCACCGCGCTGCTCCCGCCCGGCGGCACCGACGGGTTCGCCGCCCAGATCGCGGCCTGGGCCGACGCGGTCACCGGCGCGCCGCCCGCGGTGACCGGCGCGGACGGCCTGCTCGCCGTGGCGATGGGCGTCGCCGCCGAGCGTTCGATCGCGAGCGGCCTGCCCGTGCGCGTGACCGACGTCCTCAAGGAGGCGCCGTGAGGAACGGGCGTGCCATGCGCGTGCTGAAAGTGCTGCCCTGGGGGTCCAGCGGGTTCGGGACCCAGGACCACCAGCACGACATGTACCTCCCCGCGTTCCACGAGCATCCAGGGTTCACGGTCGTGGACTCCGCCGCGTCGAGCCTCACGGCCGCCGCCCGCGAGACGGGCGCCGACGTCGTCTGCGTGTGCGCGCCGCCCGCCGAACGGGCCGCGCGCGTCATCGAAGCCCTGCGCGCCGGCTGCCACGTCCTCGCCGACAAACCCCTCGCCCTGGAGACGGCGGACGTCGAGGAGATCGCGGCGGTCGCCGCCGAGACCGGGCTGGTCTGCATGCCCGCGCACCACCACCGCTTCGGCGCCGCCGTCCAGTCCGCCCGGGACGCGCTCGCCTCGGGACGGATCGGGCTCCCCTGGAACGTCCAGGCCGACTTCCTCGTCGACGGCGGCGACCCGTGCCCGGACGGCGAGCTGGTCAACTTCGGCCTCTACCCGGTGGACGTGGTGCGCGCCCTCACCGGGCAGGCCGTCCGCCGCGTGCACGCCCTGCCGGGCCGCGACCGCGCCCGGCTGACCGTCCTGCTGCTCGACCACGAGCACGGCCTGACCAGCACGATCACGGTCGGCCGGCTGCGCGGCACCGCGGACGCGCCGGGCATGGCGCTGCACCGCTACCGCGTCAGCGGATCCGGCGGCGTCATGGACGTCGACGCCGCCCGCCCCGGCGCGTCCGTCCGGACGGTGGCCGGGAACCGGCACGCCTGGCACGGCCCCGGCACCGTCGGCCGCATGCTCACGGCGCTGCACGCCGCGATCGTCACCGGGCGCCCGCCCGAGGCCGGTCCCGCCGACGCCCTCGCCGCGCTGCGCGTCACCGCTGCCGCGGCCCGCTCGCTCGCCCTCGGCACGCCCGTGCCGCTCGACTCCCCGGAGGTCTGAACGATGAAGCTCGCCACCTACCGCCTGCCGGACGGCGAGGTCCGGCACGGCGAGGTCACCGGCGACCGGGTCACCGACCTCGGCCCCGGCGACCTCGGCGCGGTGATCGGCGCGCTCGGCGCGATCCCGTCCGGGACCGGCACCGCCCACCCCCTCGACGAGGTGACCCTGCTCGCGCCGCTGCGGCGGCCCGGCAAGATCCTCGCGGTCGCGGCCAACTACCAGGAGCACGTGACCGAGACCGGCGGCGACCGGCTCGACAAGTCGCGGATCTCGCCGCGGCTGTTCATCAAGCCGGTGACCGCCGTCAGTGGCCCCGGCGAGGAGATCGCGCTCCCGTCCGTGAGCCCGAGCGTCGACTGGGAGGCCGAGTTGGTCGCGGTGATCGGGCGCGGCGGCAAGGACATCCTGGTCGGGGACGCGCTCGGCCACGTCGGCGGCTACACGATCGGCAACGACGTGTCCGCCCGGAAGATGGACTACGGCCACGAACGCGACACCGAGGACCCCGCGGTCGCGTTCTTCGACTGGCTGAACGGCAAGTGGCTCGACGGGTTCGCCGCGCTCGGCCCCTGCCTCGTCACGGCGGACGAGGTGCCCGACCCGCAGAAGCTCGAGGTGGCCCTGGAGGTCAACGGGCGGGTCCGGCAGCGCGGCGACACCGGTCAGATGATCTTCAACGTCGCGGAGCTGGTGGCGTTCGCGTCCCGGCTGATGACGCTGGAGCCCGGCGACGTGCTGTACACCGGCACGCCGTCCGGGGTGGGGCTGGCATCGGGGGAGTTCCTGTCCGCAGGCGACGAGATGACGGTCCGCGTGACCGGGCTCGGAAGCCTGGTGAACCGCGTCCGCTGAGCGGACCAGTGGCCGGGCGGCGTCCCGGCCACCGCCGAGAAGAGGCAAGTCATGACCATTCGTTCCGGCACAGCGAGGGCCGGCGGGGCCGGCAGAGCCAGGGCCGGCCGGGGGGCCGCGCGGCGGGGCGCCGCGGCCGTGCTGGGCGGCGTGCTCGCGGCGGGCGCGCTCGCCGCCTGCAGTTCCGACCCCACGCAGAAGTCCTCCGGCGGGGACGCCGGCGTGCTGAACATGTACCTGTACCAGAAGCCGAAGACCTTCAGCCCGCTCGCGCCCAACAACGGGCCCGACCAGCTCGTCATGTCGTTCGTCTTCGACTCGCTGTACGGCGCGGACGCGTCCTACGGCCTGAAGCCGCACCTGGCCGCCGCCGCGCCGCAGGTCTCCGGCGACGCCAAGACGATCACGATCTCGCTGAAGCCCGGCCTGAAGTGGAGCGACGGGACGCCGCTCACGGCGAAGGACGTGGTGTTCACCTACACGGCCCTCGCCAACCCCGCGACGGGCAGCGCCCAGGCGGGCAAGTTCGCCGCCGTGACGGGCGCGAAGGACCTCGCGGACGGCAAGGCCGACGCGCTCAAGGGCGTCACCGCGCCGGACGCGACCACCGTGAAGATCACGACGAGCCGGCCGGCGGCGGGGCTGCCCGGCCTGATCGGGAACACGCCGATCCTGCCCGAGCACGTCCTCGGCAAGGTCCCGGCCAAGGGGCTCGGCGACAACGCGTTCTTCACCAAGCCCACCGTCGGCGCGGGCGCGTTCACGTTCGTCGACTACAAGACCGACCAGTACGTCGAGCTGAAGGCCAACCCGAACTTCCGGGACCCCGTCTCGATCAAGAAGGTGTTCCTGAAGCCGGTCACCTCGGACGTCGCCACCGCCCAGCTGCGCACCGGGGAGATGGACCTCACCCAGGTCTCCCCGACCGACCTGCCGACCGTCCGGACGATGGACGGCGTCAAGGTCGTCTCGGCCAAGAGCCCCGGCTTCACCCGGATCGCCGTCAACCAGTCGCGGAGCCGGTTCAAGGACGTGCGGGTCCGGCAGGCCCTGCTGACCGCGATCGACAGGAAGGGCCTGGTCGGCAAGGTGCTCGGCGGCGCCGGGACGGTCGTGAACACGAGCTTCTACGGCGATCTCGCCTCGTCCGCGGGGGAGCAGTACGCCTACGACCCGGCGAAGGCCAAGAGCCTGCTCTCCGCGGCCGGCTGGGACGCCTCCGAACCCGTGACGCTGTCGTGGATCCCCGGGCAGCGCGACCGCGACACCGCCGCGACGGTGATCCAGAGCCAGCTCAAGGCCGTCGGCGTGAACGTCGAGCTCAAGCAGGTGCAGGCGGACGAGCTGCTCTCGTCCTACGAGAAGAAGAGCTTCGACCTGGCGCTGTTCGGCGGCGGCAACTACGCGACCGAGCCGTCCACCGTGGCCACCATCGACGCCTGCGACCAGGCCTACCCGGCCGGCGGGAACATCGGCCGCTTCTGCGACAAGGGGCTGGACGGCCTGCTGGCCAAGGCCGACTCGGTCGCCGCGCCGGCCGAGCGCACGAGCCTGTTCCAGCAGGCGGCCAAGACCGAGAACGCGCAGGTCCCCTACCTGTGGCTGTACAACCCGGACACGGTCTGGGCCTACCGGACCCGGCTGTCGGGCTTCGAGCCGTCCGGCATCCCGACGAACGAGGTCGGGTTCTGGGACTTCGCGAACTGGAAGCTGAGCTGACCCGCCCGGCGGCCGGGGGCGCGCGCCCCCGGCCGCCGGCCGGTACGGACGGAAGGAGGTGAGGCGTGGCGGCCTACGTCATCCGGCGCCTGCTGGTGAACGTGCTGGTGTTCGTGCTGATCAGCATCGGCATCTTCGTCCTGGTGCGGGTCGCTCCCGGCGATCCGGTCCGCATGATGGTCGACCCCGAGCAGATGCGCGGCGGCGGCGCGGCGTTCATCGAGGCGAAGCGGCACGAGCTCGGCCTGGACCGGTCGGTCGTCGTCCAGTACTGGCACTGGCTGTCGGGCGCGCTGCACGGCGACTTCGGGTACTCCTACGTCGGGCACCGCCCCGTCTCGGCGGTGCTCGGCGAGCGGCTCGGCCCGACGCTGCAGCTCATGGGCGCCGCCCTGGCGGTCGCCCTGGTCGTGTCGGTCGCGCTCGGCGTGGCCGCGGCGCTGCGCCGCAACACCGCCGTCGACTACGGCGCGACCGTGCTGGGCCTGGCCGCGGTGTCGGTGCCGCCGTTCTTCCTCGGCATCGTCGGGATCTACCTGTTCTCGCTGAAGTGGCAGCTGCTCCCGTCCGCCGGGATGACCACGCCGGGCGGGGGCGGGCCCGCCGACCAGCTACGGCACCTGGTCCTGCCGGGGCTGATCCTGGCTTTCGTCACCGCGGGGCCGTTCACCCGGTACGTGCGCGGCGGCCTCGTGGACGAGCTCGGCGCCGACTACGTCCGGACGGCCGAGGCCAAGGGCGCGTCCCCGGCCCGGGTCGTGCTGCGGCACGCGCTGCGCAACTCCCTCATCCCGCTGATCACCGTGGTGATGTACCAGATCCCGCAGATGCTGGCGGGCGCGGTGGTGATCGAGCAGGTCTTCGCCTGGCCCGGCATGGGCCAGCTCGCGGTCAGCTCGATCGGCCAGCACGACTACCCGGTCATCGTCGGCTTCGCGCTGTACGTGGCCGTCCTGGTGCTGCTCTGCAACCTGATCGCGGACGTCCTGTACGCCGTCGTCGACCCGAGAGTGAGCCTGCGATGAGCGCGACACCCGCCGGCACGGCGATGCGGAAGACCGGCGATCCGGGCGCGTCCGCGTCGCCGCGGGCGCGGGCGGTGCGCCGGTTCCGGCGCAACCGGCTCGCCGTCGCCGGGAGCGCCGTGCTCGCGGCGGTGGTGCTGCTGACGCTGCTGGCGCCGCTGATCGCGGGCCATCCGCCGAACGCCGTGGACCTGGACGCCGTCCGGCAGGGGCCGTCCGGCGCGCACTGGTTCGGCACCGACGCCTCCGGCCGCGACGTGTTCGCCCGGACCCTGTACGCGGGTCGGGTCTCGCTGCTGGTCGGGCTGACCGCGGCCATCGGCGCGATGGTGGCCGGGACGCTGCTCGGCGCGGTCGCGGGCCTGTTCGGCGGCATCGTCGACAACGCGATCATGCGGATCGCCGACATCGTGATGTCGTTCCCGACCGTGGTGGTGATCCTCGTCCTCGCCGGGATCGTCGGGCCGAGCGTGCCGGTGCTGATCGCCGCGATCGGGGTGACGCAGTGGCCGGTCGCCGGGCGGGTGGTGCGCGGCGTGACGCTGTCGCTGCGCGACCGCGAGTACATCCAGGCCGCCGAGGCGGCCGGGGCGAACGGGTGGTGGCTGATCCGCAGGCACATCGTCCCCGCGGCGCTGGCGCCGGTCACGGTGACCGGCACGCTGGCGGTCGCGCAGGCGATCATGCTGGAGACCACCGCGTCGTTCCTCGGCCTCGGCGTCCGGCCGCCCCGGGCGAGCTGGGGGAACATGCTGAACGACGCGCAGAACCTGACGCTGATCCAGACGATGCCATGGCTGTGGATACCGCCGGGCGTCGCGATCGCGGTGACGGTCCTCGCCGTCAACTTCGTCGGGGACGGCCTGCGCGACGCCGTCACGCCGGGAGGCCGGACATGACCCGGCCGCTGCTGGAGATCGAGGACCTGGTCGTCGAGTTCGACGGCGACGAGGAGACCGTCCGGGCCGTGGACGGCGCCGGCTACAGCGTCGCGCCGGGCGAGACGCTCGGCGTCGTCGGCGAGTCCGGGTCGGGCAAGAGCGTCACCGCGATGTCGGCGCTCGGGCTGATCAAGCCGCCCGGCCGGGTGGTGTCGGGGCGGGTCGTGTTCGACGGCTCCGACCTGCGCGCGATGCCCCCGCGCGAGCTGCGCGGCCTGCGCGGCGGCCGGATCGCGATGATCTTCCAGGATCCGATGACCGCGCTGAACCCGGTCGTGCCGATCGGCGCGCAGATCCGCGAGGCGCTGCGGCTGCACCAGCCGGGCATGTCGCGGGGCGCGGCCCGCAAGCGGGCCGCCGAGCTGCTGGAACTCGTCGGGGTGCCGGGGGCCGCGCGGCGGCTGAAGCAGTACCCGCACGAGTTCTCCGGCGGGATGCGGCAGCGCGCGATGATCGCGATGGCCATCGCCAACGACCCCGACCTGCTGATCGCGGACGAGCCCACGACCGCGCTGGACGTGACCGTCCAGGCCCAGGTGCTGGACCTGCTGCGGCTGACGCGGCGGGAGACCGGCGCCGCGACCGTGCTGATCACCCACGACCTCGGGGTGGTCGCCGAGCTGGCCGACCGGGTCGTGGTGATGTACGCCGGGCGCGTCGTCGAGCACGGCCCGGTCGCCGCGATCTTCGAGGCGCCCCGGCACCCGTACACGCGGGGCCTGCTGGAGAGCCTGCCCACGCTGGACGGCGACGCCGGCGACCTGACCCCCATCCCCGGCTCCCCGCCGACGCCCGGAGAGATCCCGCGGGGGTGCGCGTTCGCGCCGCGCTGCCCGCTGGCCCGCGACCGGTGCCGCGTGGAACGCCCCGACCCGACCCCGGCCGGGACGGGACGCGCGAGCGCCTGCCACTTCCACCATGAGCTGGCCGAGGAGGACATCGATGGCCGAGCCTGACGAGATCCTCGCCGTCTCCGGCCTGGTGAAGCACTACCCGGTGCGGTCGGGTCCGCTGCGCCTGCGGACCGGCGCCGTCCACGCGGTCGACGGCGTCGACTTCTCCCTGCGCGCGGGGCGCACGCTCGGGCTCGTCGGAGAGTCCGGCTGTGGCAAGACGACCACGGGACGCATGGTGGTGCGGCTGCTGGAGCCGACCGCCGGGCGGATCGTCGTCGCCGGGCGGGACGTCACCCGCGCCCGCGGCGCCGAGCTGCGCGCCCTGCGCCGCGACCTGCAGCTGGTCTTCCAGGATCCGTACGCGTCGCTGTCGCCGCGGATGACCGTCCACGACATCGTCGCCGAGCCGCTGCGCGTGCAGGGCCGCTACGCCGAGGGCGGTGAGAAGCGCGTCGCCGAGCTGCTCGACATGGTGCGGCTCGCGCCGTCGCACGCCCGCCGGTACGCGCACGAGTTCTCCGGCGGGCAGCGGCAGCGGATCGGCATCGCCCGCGCGCTCGCCCTCGGCCCGAAGGTCCTGGTGCTGGACGAGCCGGTCAGCGCGCTGGACGTGTCGATCCAGGCGCAGGTCGTCAACATGCTGCGGGAGCTCCAGCGCGAGCTGGGCGTGGCGTACCTGTTCATCTCGCACGACCTGTCGGTGGTGCGGCACGTCTCGCACGAGATCGCCGTCATGTACCTCGGGACGATCGTCGAGCAGGGCACCCGGGACGAGATCTTCCGGAGCCCGGCGCACCCGTACACGCAGGCGCTGCTGTCGGCGGTCCCGTCGCCGCGTCCGGGCGGGCGCGGCGGCCGGGAGCGGATCACGCTGACCGGCGACGTGCCGAGCCCGATCGACCCGCCGTCCGGCTGCCGCTTCCGCACCCGCTGCTGGAAAGCGCGGGACGTCTGTGCGACCGAGGCGCCGCCGCTGGTCGCGCGCCCCGGCGCCGGGCATCCCGTCGCCTGCCACTTCGCCGAGGCCGACGTCCCAGCCACGGCCTGACCGCTCTCACCCGGAGGAGATCCGTGCACCACGACGCAGACCGACGCCTGGCCGCCGCCCCCGCGGAACCGGGGCCCGCGGGTGAGCGGCCGCCCGTCGCCGCCGTCCGCCGCACCGGCGCGACCCTGATCGCCTCGGGGCAGGTCGCCGCCCGCGACGGGAAGCTGCTCGCCGAGGGCCGCGTGGGGGAGGACGTCACCCTCGACACGGCGCGGTCCTGCGCCTGGCAGTGCGCCCGGAACGTCCTGACCGCCGTCCGGGACGAGCTGGCCGGCGACGGCGGCCTCGGCGCGGTCGAGCACGTGGAGGCGGTGTCGGTCTGGGTGGCGTCCGCGCCCGGGTTCACCGACCAGCACCTGGTGGCCGACGCGGCGACGGTGCTGTTCACCGAGGTCCTGGGCGAGTCCGCCGGGCGGCACGCGCGGGTCGCGCTCGGGGTGGCGGCGCTGCCGACCGGGAGCCCGGTCGAGGTGCAGGCGACGTTCCGGCTGCGGACGCAGGCGCCGTGACGGACCTGCTCATCGCCGGCGGGACGGTCGTCGACGGCACCGGGGCCGCCCCGCGCCGCGCCGACGTCGCGGTCGCGGGCGGGCGGGTGGAGGCGATCGGCGACCTCGCGGAACGTCCTGCGGCGCGGACGGTGGACGCGTCCGGGCACGTCGTGTCGCCGGGGTTCGTGGACGTCCACACCCACTCCGACCTGACGCTGCTGTCGTCCCCCGAGGCCCGCAGCGCGGTCCGGCAGGGGATCACGACGGTCGTGGTCGGCAACTGCGGCCTCGGCGTGACGCCCGTCGCCGACGCGTCCCGGGACCACCTGGAAGCCCTGCGCGCGGCAGTGGGCTACCTGGACCTGGACCCGGCCGTCCGCTGGGACTGGACGGACCTGCCCGGCTACCTCGACGCGCTCGGCGCCGCCCGCCCGGCGGTGAACGTGGCCGCGCTCGTCGCGCACACGCCGCTGCGCGCGGCGGCGGCCGGCTTCGGCGACCGTCCCGCCGACGCCGCCGCGCTCGACCGGATGCGCGGCCTGCTCGGCGACGCGCTCGCCGCGGGCGCCGCCGGCGTCTCCACCGGCCTCGTCTACGCGCCCGTGTGCTACGCCCGGGACGACGAGCTGGAGGCGCTCGGCCGCACGGCCGCCGCACACGGCAGGCTGTTCGCCTGGCACGTCCGCGACTACGCCGACGGGCTGCTCGACTCCGTCCGGCAGGCGCTGCGGGTCGCGGCGGCGACCGGCTGCCGCACCCAGATCTCGCACCTGGTCGCCGTCGGCCGCCGCAACCACGGCTCGGTCGCGCGGGCGCTGGAGCTGATCGACGCCGCCCGCGACGAGGGCCTGGACGTCGCCTTCGACATCTATCCCTACCTGGCCGGGAACGCGCCGCTGTCGCAGCTCCTGCCCGCCTGGGCGCAGGACGGCGGCGAGGGCGCGATGCGGGCCAGGCTCACCGACCGCACCGTCCGCGCGCGGATCGCGGACGAGTGGCGCGACATGCCGAACACCTGGGACCAGATCGCCGTGGGCGGGCGGGCGCTCACCGACCTCGCCGCCGACGCCGGCACCGAACCGCCGCAAGTCGCGCTGGACCTCGTCGCCGAGCACGGCAACGGCGTGCAGATGGTGGCGGGCGGGCGCGGCGAGCGCGACCTGCTCGACGCGCTCACCCACCCGGCCGGGGTGATCGGCTCGGACGGCCAGGCCCTCGACCCGGACGGGCCCACCGGGAGCGGCACCCCGCACCCGCGCTCGTACGGCTGCTACCCGCGGCTGTTCGCCGAGTACGTCCGGGGCGCGGGGGGCCGTCCCGCGGCGGACCGGCTCGGGCTCGCCGAGGCCGTCCGCAAGTGCACGTCGGCGCCGGCCGAGCGGGCCGGGCTCGCCGGGCGCGGCGTGCTCCGCGCGGGGGCGGCGGCGGACATCGTCGTTTTCGACCCCGCCGGGATCGCCGACCGGGCTACGTTCGCAGCACCCCAGCAGTATCCGGACGGGATCCGCGCGGTCGTCGTCAACGGCCGCGCCGTGGTCGAGGACGGCGCGCACCGCGGCGCGCGGCCCGGCGAGATCCTGCGCACCCCCTGATCGGAGACGAGGCACCCACCCATGGAGAGAACCACAGGGGCACCGAGCCCGCGGGCACCGAGCAAGCCGGCACGGCCCCGCGGCGGCACCGTGGACGACGACCGCCCGGCCGCGGCCAACTACCACGCGAACGCGCTCGCCCGCGGCCTGGCCCTGCTGGAGCGGCTGGCCGAGCGGGGCGGCACGCTCACCCTCAACGACTTCAACGCGGGCACCGGCCTGCCGAAGAGCACCCTCGTGCGGCTTCTCGGCGTGCTGGAGGAGATGGGCTACGTGGTCCGCGCCGACGAGCGCCCCGCCTACCGGCTCGGGCACAAGACGCTGATGCTGTCGACCGCGTACCTCACCGGCCTCGACCTGTCGCAGGTCGCGGGCGGGCACCTCGCCGGTGTCGCCGAGGACACCGGGCAGACCGCCAACCTCGGGGTGCTGGACGGGCGGGAGGTCCTGCACGTGTGCGTCCGCGAACCCGACCGGCCGATCCGCTTCCACACCACGCCCGGCACCCGCGATGCCGCCTACTGCACCGGGCTCGGCAAGATGCTGCTCGCCCACCTCGACCCGTCCGAGCTCGGCCCGCACCTGCCGCCCGAGCCGTTCCCGGCCCGCACCGAGCACACCCTCACCTCGACCGAGGCGCTGGTCCGCGACCTGCGCGAGACGGCCCGGCGCGGGCACGCCGTCGACGACAACGAGGGCAGCGTCGGCCTGCGCTGCGTCGCCGCGCCCGTCGAGGTGGACGGGGTCTGCGTCGCCGCCGTCAGCGTGTCGGGGCCGTCCGCCGAGTTCGACGACGCGCGGCGGGCCGGTTACCTGGACCGGCTGCGCGCCGCCGCGGCCGGCCTCGCCGCCGACGCCGACGTCGTCGCCGCGCTGGACTACCTCCGCTCGTCCCTGCGCCCCGGCGCGCCCCGACCCCGGGAGGATGCTTGATCGACTTCCACACCCACTGCCAGCGTCCCGAGCACTGGGGCCACGAGTGGGACGACCACTGGCGTCCCGTCTACGGGCGGGGCGCTCACGAGTTCGGCCGGGCCGACTACGACCGCGCGATGGCGCCGGTGACCGCCGCCTGCGTGTTCGGCATCCGCGCGACCGCGGCCGGCGTCCTCACCCCGAACTCCCACACCGAGGAGTTCTGCGCGGGCACCGAGACGGAGACGATCGGGTTCATGGCGCTGGACCCCACCGACCCGGACGTCCTCGACCAGCTCGCCGACGGCGTCGCCCGCGGTCTGCGCGGCATCAAGCTGTACCCGGTGCTGGCGCTGTTCGACCCGCGCGAGGCGAAGTACGACGCGTTCTACCGGGCGGCGGCCGACGCGGGCCTCGTCGTGCTGTGGCACATGGGGGCGACGCCGAGCCCGGCGGGCGACCTGTCGGTCAGCAACCCGCTCGTCGTGGACGAGGTGGCGCGGCGGCATCCCGGCCTCGTCCAGATCATCGCCCATCTCGGGCATCCCTGGCAGCGGGAGACGATCGTGACGCTGCGCAAGAACCGCCGCGTGTACTCCGACGTGTCCGCGTCGTGGGCGCGCCCGATGGACGGCTACCTCGCGCTCGCGCGGGCGCAGGAATGGGACGTCGTCGGCAAGCTCGTCTTCGGCTCGGACTTCCCGCTCTGGACGCCCGACGAGGCCGTCGCGGGGCTGCGCGAGATGGTCGGGCAGCGCCCGTCCGGCTTCCCGGAGATCAGGAAGGAGACCGTCGAATGGCTGCTGGACGGCGACCCGCGCCCGGAGATGGGGCTGGCGTGACCCCGCTGGAGGAGCTGGCCACTCCCGCGCTGCTCGTGGACCGCGCCCGCATGGAGGCCAACCTCGCCGCGATGGCCGCCGCGATCGGCGCGGCCGGGGTGGCGCTGCGCCCGCACTTCAAGACGTCCAAGTGCCTCGCCGTCGCCCGCCGCCAGCTCGCGCACGGCGCGTCCGGCTTCACGTGCGCGACCCCGGCGGAGGTCGCGCTGCTCCAGGACGAGGGCGTCGGCGACGTGCTGTGGGCGCACCAGCCGGTGGGGCCGGCCAAGATCGCGTTCGCGGTCGAGGCCCTCGCCCGGGGCGGGCTGACCGTCGCGCTCGACTCGGCGGAGGTCGCGGGCCCGCTCTCGGAGGCCGCCGCGGCGGCCGGGGTCGCCGTCCCGTTCGTCCTGGAGGTGGACACCGGCCTTCACCGCGCGGGAGTCGACCCGGACAACGCCGTCCGCACCGCCGCCGACCTGGCCGCGTTGCCCGCCCTCGAACTCCGGGGCGTCCTCACCCACGAGGGGCACCTCGCCGCGCACGGGCAGGACCGTCCGGCGCTGGAGGCGGCCGGAGACCTCGCGGGGCGGACGCTCGCGGAGGTCGCCGAGGCCCTGCGCGCGGACGGCCACGCGTGCCCGCTGGTGTCGGTCGGCTCGACGCCCGGCGCGACCTCCGCGCCGTTCGCCCCGGGGGTGACCGAGGCGCGCCCCGGCACCTACGCCTACTTCGACGCCAACCAGGTCGGGCTCGGCAGCGCCGGTGTGCATCAGTGCGCGCAAACCGTCCTGACCAGGGTCGTCAGCGTCCAGCGCCCCGGCACGGCGATCATCGACGCGGGCATCAAGGCGATGAGCTCCGACTCGCTCGCGAACGCCGGCGGCCTCGGCATCGTCTGCGACGTGTCGGGCGCGCCCGTCGAGGACGTCGCCTTCCCCACCGGCAACGAGGAGCACGGCTACCTGACCGGCCCGGGAACCGCGTCCCTGCGCGTCGGGGACCTGCTGCGCGTCATCCCCAACCACGCGTGCGGCACGACGAACATGTGGAGCGCCGTCCATTTCGTGGCGGACGGCGCCGCCGTCGACCGGCATCCGATCCAGGCCCGCCACTGACGGCGGTCGGCGGGCGGACGCGTCCGACCTCTGATCTACTGGACACCTACGGCTCCGTCTGGGGGAGTGTGACGCGTGGTCAGCGAGAACGCCGACAGGCTGGCGGTCCTCATCGACGCCGACAACGCCCAGGCCGCCATCGTCGAGGGGCTGCTGGCGGAGGTCGCGAAGTACGGCACGGCCCACGTCAAGCGGGCCTACGGCGACTGGACCGGCACGAGCCTCCGAAGCTGGAAGGAGCAGCTGCTCGCCCAGTCGATCCAGCCCATCCAGCAGTTCGCCTACACCACCGGCAAGAACGCCACGGACGCGGCGATGGTCATCGACGCCATGGACCTGCTGTACTCCGACCGCTTCGACGGGTTCTGCCTGGTCTCCAGCGACAGCGACTTCACGCGCCTGGCCGCGAGGATCCGCGAGTCGGGACTCACCGTCTACGGGTTCGGCGAGCGCAAGACGCCCAAGCCGTTCGTGGCGGCGTGCGACAAGTTCATCTACATCGAGAACCTGGCCTACGACCAGGACCCGGCCACCCCTGCCGCCGCGACGCTCAAGGCGGCGCCCCCGACCCCGGCCGCGAAGCTCAAGCAGGACACCGCGCTCGTCAACCTCCTCCGCAACGCCGTCGAGGCGGCCTCCGACGAGGACGGCTGGGCTCCCCTGGCGTCCGTCGGCCACATCATCACCAAGCAGCGCCCCGAGTTCGACTCCCGCAACTACGGCTACGCCAAGCTCAGCGAGCTGATCACCGCGACGACCCTGTTCGTCCTGGACCGCCGCAGCCCCGGCGACGGGAAGGCCGGCATTCTCTACGTCCGCGACAAACGCCGGAAGCCGTCCTGACTCAGCGGAAGACGCCGACGCCGTTGGCGACAGCGCGCTCCGTCCCATCCGACGGCGCGTTCCGGACGGTCACCGCGGTCGCACCAGGAGCACGCGTGACAAACGTCGAGGAACCGCCGCCGTCGAGGTTGACGCCGTCGTCCACACCGGCCTTGTCCAGGAGGGACGCCAGTTCGGCGACGGTCAGACCGGCGCTCTGCAGCGACCGTCCGTCCGCCACCACGAGGTACATGCGCCGCCCGTCGCGGCTGACACCGGCGGCCGTCCGCGGCGCCGGGCCGATGGCGCTCAGACCGTCCAGCGGCCGTCCGTTCCTCAGAATCGGGAACCCGCCGACGGCGAACCGGAACCGTGGACCCGCGAACCGGTAGGACACCCGCACCCGCTCCCCAACCCGCAGCCGGCGCAGCGCGTCGGCCCCCTTCTCCCGCCCGACCAGCACGGTCGTACCCTGGGGAATCGCCCCCGCCCCCACCGCGTCGGACACCCCCGTCACCACACCCCGCCGGACGGTCACCTCGGCGGTGTTCGTGCTGCACGGGTCGCCGCGCACCTCGTCCGTCCCGCAGACCGCACGCTGCCGCGAGACCTCACCCCACCGGGAATCGAACACCCCGGCGCTCCCCACCGGCAGCGCGTACTGGTTGAGCCCCCGGAGAGCGATGGACGTCCGTCCCGCCCGGATGCTCCCCGTCAGGTGCAGCCGCCCGACACGCCCGCGCCGGTCGGTCCCGATGCCGATCACGTCCTCGGCCGACGTGCCCGGCGGCAGCGCGGGCCCGAACCGCTGCCCGTCCGGCACCGCCCCCTTGATCGGCCGTCCGCCGTCCACCTCGGGCCCGGACGACGCCCCGGTCGGCACCACCCCGGGATGCGTCTCGCTGATGTTGAAGAAGTCGCCGTTCACCCCGGCCACCGCCTGCCGCGCGTCCGCCATCTCCGACACCGTCCGCCTCGCGGCGACCACCGGCGGACGCAGCAGCCCCACCGAGACACCGGGCTTGCGCAGGTCGACGTCCAGCAGATCACCCACCACCCGCCCCCCGACCCCGGACGTCTCAAAGGTCTTGAAGATCACCCCGGGCGCCGTCCGCTCCACCGAAGTGAACCGAACCTCCCCGACCTCGACCGACGGCGCCCCCCTCCGCGCCCACCCATCCCCCCGCTCCCCAGACCCGGCCCCGTCGATCCCCGGCGGCGCCTCCGCGAATGCGGGCAAGGAACCGACCACCAAGCCCACAACGACCACCCCAGCCACGATCCCGCGCATGCGCAACGCCCCTCTCAGCGAACAGCCCGCTGATCATGACGCGCGCCCGGTGAACCCCCTCACCCGCCGAAACCAACATCCGCGCAAGATCACGTAATGCCCCGCGGAACAAACCCGCTCCCGAACACACGAGCGCCCCGCCAAAGACGAGACCGCTGCGCTACTCGGGGCTACAGGACTACAAGCGCAACTCTCCCCACTTCACTGCGGTGATGAACGATCAACGAGTGGCGGCGACCGTGCGGCTGTCCAGATCCCGAGTGATCGTCCCCAATGCCCTCACTGCCGACGATCCCCGCGTTGTTGACGAGCACGTCCAGCCGTCCATACGACTCCGTGACGGATGTCCCGCATCGAGCCCTCCATGCGGGCATCCTCAAACCCTGCCGCCAACGACAAGGTCAACCCACCCAACGCCACCGACCACACAAGCCCAAGCTGGACGCGACAGGACTACGAGTGCAGCTCTCCCCGCTTCATAGCGGCGATGAGCTGAGCAAAGCTCTCGGGGGAGAGTGTGAGATGCCCGGCGTCAGGAGCCTTGCTGTCACGCACACCGATCGAGTCAGCAAGAGCGGCCAGCTCCACACACCCATCGCCACCGCCGGCGCTGCCCCCGCTCCGGCTGGACTTACGCCATACAGGGGGGTTCATTTCATGGCCTCCATCAGCTCACGCAGGAGACTCCGAGTCGAGTCTCGGGACAGGGCATCGTCCCCGATAAGGTCCCACCGTAGCCGGTATCCCCTTAGCTTTGCCGGGTCGGATACGAGCCGCCCACCGTTCACAGCAGGCGACCAGGCGTGTTCCGCCTGTCCTATTCGCAAGATCGCGAACGAGCCGTCGACTCCCGCATGCGTGGCTTTGGTCTTCGGAAGAGCCCTGACCACGACCCTCTTGCGCTGGCTCAACTGCAATAAATGATCAAGTTGCGCCCGCATCACATCGGGTCCGCCTACCGGGTCCTCTAGGACCGATTGCCGCACGAGCAGCCGCAACTCTGGCGCTTCGTCGGCGTCCACGATCTGGCGCCGCGCCATGCGCGCTGCAAGAGTCCCTTCAACGTCGTCGACGACCTGTGCTCCCTCGATCAGCGCCCGCGCGTAGTCCTCCGTTTGGAAAAGCGCGTTGATGACGAGCGCGGAGTAGGCGTTGATCGCTTCGGCCTTCTGCTCGTACCGCGTGTACTGGTCGAACCAGTTCGGATCGTGAGCACTCTCCGCATATCGGCGAAGCCGGGCGAAGTGGCCCCGAGTGCGCCAAAGCTGGTCCAAAGTTTCGGCCGTACGTTCGGGGACTTTTGTGGTGCCTGATTCGTAGTTCGAAACCGTGGAATCATCAATCCCCAAGATCTCGGCTAGCCGGGCCTGTGACAGGTTGCGTTCGACGCGCCATATCCGCAGGTCAACGGCCAGCCAGTGCCATGGGTTGTTATCTGGATCGAGTCGATCCGCCTTTGCCATCCAAGATCCCCAAACTTGATATTCCTGAACGAAGGAAGAAAAGAATAGCCGGGGGTGTCAGTCTGTGGCCAGAGTCACAGAGTGTGAGAGGCAAATGCGATGTCCGCGACACCCATAATGGACATAGATCCACAAAACATATTCAGTGAGAACTTCCGGGCCTACCCCGAAACCGTTTATCTGGCACGCGAACTCGTGAAGAGCGCGCTCGCCTCCTGGGGGCTCGGCGCCTTCGAGGGCGACGCCGTGCTGATCATGAGCGAGCTCGCGTCCAACGCCGCCCGGCTCTGCGAGGGCAGGATCATCCGCGTGTGGATCAGCCGGATCGACCAAGGCGTCGAGCTGTGCGTGTGGGACGACCACCCCGGCCGGCCCGTCATGCAACAGCCCCACCAGTCGTGCACCTCCGGACGCGGGCTGATCCTCGTCCAGGCCTTCGCGACCGGCGGCTGCGGATGGTTCGAGCTGGGCGAGGGCAAGGCCGTCTGGTCGCGGATCGCGATCGACCACGGATACATGCTGGGCGCCGCACGCAGAGCGGGCTCTCCGATCGTCAGCCCCCTGCTCCACGTGGACAGACCGCTGCACTCATAGACCGGCCCCCGCCCTGCGGCAGCGCACCCACCAAACCGCCCCCGGCTGGTGGTTCCCCACAACGCCCCCAGGGCGGGCGGCCACCAACCCGCCCAACGTGCAACAAGCCTGCCGCTAACTACCAAGGTTTGAGCAGGGCGGTCCAACGTGCGCCCGTGGGGCAGGTTCAGTGATCTTGCAGCGTGGCCAGCGTGCGGGCTGCCGGTGTGAGCGCGGCGGCCAGGCGTCGGCGGTCGGATTCGGGTAGGCCACCCAGATCGTCATCAAGGTCGGCGAGCAGGTCGGCCACCACCTCGGCGGCCAACTCGACGGTGTCGGCGGCTGGGCCGAGTTTGCTGCGGGCCGCGTCCACTCGCGGTGGGGTGAGCCGCTCGACCGCAGCGGCCAACAGCCATGCCGCTACTCCCGTCACTCCGCCGGGCGGCGGCACGAACGGCCGGGCACCGTTGTAGCGGGCGTCCTCGGCGAAGTCGGGATGCTTGACCTTCAGGACCGGCCGTGGTCCCCGTTCGCTCGTATCCCAAGCTCCGGCGGGTTTGAGGACGTAGCCTTCGGCGCGGTTGCCGGGCAGTTCGGGAAGACCCAGCGCGCCGGGCACCAGCGTCGGGAAGTCGACCGACAGCTCCCTCAGCTCCTGCCGACGGCCTTGACCCACCAGCGGCACGCACTCCAAGCCGACACTGGTCACCAGGTCCGCCAGTTCGGCGCGGCTCATCCAGCGCGGTCCCGAGGAGGTGCTGACGGCGCCGTCGAACGCCAGCCATACCAGGTCAGGGCAGTACCACACGCCGGTCTGCACTGGGCCGATGTCCTCGACCGTCGGTACCTGCGGGTGCGGATAGCCCCCGCCGGCCAGTTCCCCGTACAAGACCACGTCCTGTCCGACAGCCCGGGCCGCTGCCGCCGCCGCTGTCGCCAGGACAGGCCACAGACGCGTCACCCCGAAGAACGCCTCAAGCCGATCCTCGTCCAGCAGCCCGCGCCGCCCGGCGGCCCGCGCCGCCCGGCCATTGCTGACCAACGCGAAGTGGGCGCCGTGCACCTTTTCCTCGGCCACCCAGCCCCCGCCGGGCAATGGCCCGTCGCCGAACCGCTGCGGGATTTTCGGATACCACACGGCCTGACCTCCGTTCGGCCCCGGAAGCCCTGCAGCCCGGCCAGGACACCCTGGCGGGTACCCTCTCCGACGCCCATCTGAAGATCAACCCATTTCCCAACGACCAGCTCAGTGGGATCCCCACCGCAGGCATCCAGCTCGGCGCAAGCCCGAACTCGGCGCTCAGGGGCGGCCAGTTCGGGGTTGCGGAGGTGTGCCTCCGCCTGGACGTCCTGCCACCGGCGTCCGATGCTCATCGGTCGGTGTCCTTGGGGTGGCGAGGGGACGCGTAGACGATCCAGACTGTTCGGCCGTCGTCGTTGATGACGTAGCGGACGCGCCCACCGCTCGTGACCTCGTACTCCCAACGCTCAAGGTCTTGACCGTTGTGTCGGTGTGTTGCGAGGTCTCCGCGGAGTCGGTGCTGCCGCTCGTGGTTGGAGCGGGACCGCGGCTCGGAGCGTCAGGCCTCCAGGCAACGGCGAGTATTCGACACGGCGAGGCGGCATAGCTCTTCCCAGCCTCGTACCGCCTCGCTGGTGCCGAACCTGACATTCGCCGTCCGGCGGTGGGACGGTGACCCCGTCTCCTCGTTTGGGGCTCAAGGCGTCACCTTGACGGGACCGAAGTCGCCGGAGGTCGGCCGGAGGGCTTCCTCGTGCTGGGTGCCGTCTGCCTTGATGCGTGCTGTAGCGCGCCAGCCGGTGATCACCTCTTGAGCGTTCGTGTCCAGATCAAGTCCGGCGGCGTCGGACAGAGCGTCGACCAGTTCCACGGTGAAGGCGCGGACCTCTTCGGTGCTCAGGTGACGGATCCAGGGGAACACGTCGGGCATGGCAAGGAGCAATGCCCGAGCGCTCAGATTATGTTCTGAATTCGCGGGCTGACCTGGTCAGCTGTGGCCTGCTTCGGAGCCGGGCTCGCGCACTGGCATCTCGGTTTTCCGGGGTTGTGTCTTGTCGTCGGTGGTGGTCCGGTGGGAGGACGGGACCGCGGCCGCGATGATGGCGGCGGCGAGGGCGATCAGGGCCGAGACGGTGAACGCGGTTGTGTAGCCGGATTCCGTTGGTGGCGTGGTGCCGTCGCTGGTCGAGGCGGCGACGATGGCCACGGCGATCACGCTGCCCATCGCGCCGCCGATGGTTCGCAGGATGGTGTTGATCCCGGTGGCCGCGCCGGTGTGCTCGGGAGGTGTGGCGGCGATGACGAGCGAGCCGAGGCTGCCGAACGCGAATCCGTAGGCGAGTCCCAGGACGGCTCCGCTGCCCGCGACGGTCGCGGGTTCGTCGTGGAAGTACGCGAGGCCGAGCAGCCCGGCGGTGGCAAGGACGGCGCCGACCTGGAACACGCCGCGCGCGCCGATCCGGCGAGTGAGGTGGGGCGTCATCGGTGCGGCGATGACCATGAAGAGCCCGATCGGGGCGATCAGGAGTCCGGTGCGGGACGCGCTGTACCCGAAGCCGTAGCCGAGTTCTGCCGGTGTCTGCGCGAACAGCGGTAGGAGCGTGACCGCGGCGAACATGCCCACAGCGATGACGACGGTGGCGACGTTGAGGGCGAGCAGGCGCCTGCCGACGAGGAGTTGCGGGGCGATCAGCGGTGCGGTCGCGCGACGTTCGGCGATCAGGAACAGGGAGGCGAAGGTGATCGTGGCAGTCGCGAGGCCGAGGATCCGCGGCGATGACCAACCCCAGCCGCGTCCTTGGCTGACGGCGAGCAGGAGTGCGACCAGCGTCGCCGCCAGCAGAACTGCCCCTCGGACGTCCACAGCTTGGCGTGCCACACGCGGCGCCCGGGGCTCGGGGAAGAGGAAGGTTCCCGCGAGCGCGAGGACCGCGAGCCCGCCCACCAGCCAGAACACCGCGGTGAGTCCGGCGAGGTCGACGAGAGGGCCCGCCGCGACCAGGCCGAACGCTCCGCCAACGCCGAACATGGCGCTCAGGGCCACGATCAACCCAGGGAGCCGCGCGGCGGGGACGAGTCGGCGCGCGAGACCGAAGGCGCAGGGGAAGATCCCGCCGGCCAGACCTTGGACGATCCGTCCGGCCAGGGTGCCGCCGTACCACCCGTTGGTGGTGCTGATCGCGGCGATCACGCTGCCGAGGATCAGGAGCACAAGGCCGGCGAGGATGATCCGACGGTGGCCGTAGTGGTCCCCGAGCCTTCCCGCGATGGGGGTGGCGACGGCGGACGCGAGCATGAACGAGGTGAGCAGCCACGTCGCCCCGGTCGCGTCGGTGCCGAGTTCTCGGGCGAACCCTGCGAGCACCCCGACCACGATGGTCTGGGCCAGGGCGACCGCGAGCGCGGCGATGAGCAGGACCGGCGCGAGGACGCGGTCCGCCCGAGGTGCCGTGTCGCCCCCGGTCTCACGAAGGCCGAACCTGCGTGCGAGGTAGGCCGCGGTCGCGGCGAGTACGGCGACTACCCACATCAGGCATCCCCCTCGGCGGAGGCTCCCGCGAGCTGAGCCTGGGCCCATGCGGTCGCGGCTGCGACGTCGTCGGTGGCGAACGTCGGGCAGCCCCACATCTTGGCTCCGGCCCGGATCGCTTTCGCGTTGGTCGCCTGAGTCTCGGCCGAAACCACGAACGCCAGGCCACGGCACGTCTCTTTCAGCCTGGGGCGGAGTTGCTTGAGCATCCGGATCCGCTCGCTCACACCCCCGATGCCCCTGGGACGTTCGGTGGTCGAAGGCATCTGGACCACAGCGGCGAACGCCTCGTGGCGGCCGCTCGCCTCGGTGAGGACGTCGGCGACGACGCGGGCGCCCTCCGCGGGCGCGAGGTCGCTCACGTCCAGGTGCACCAGAGGCCACTGTTCCTCGGATGCCAGGTCGGGTTCGTGCACGGCTCACTCCTCACACCGCTCGACGGTACTTAGGGGAGCCTAACCTATTTATTACCAGTGGTCACTAAGTTCGGTGGCCTACGATCGGTGCGTGCAGAGGAGGACCCGACCGCTGGGTCGGCCGGCGAAGCTGAGCCGTGAGGCGATCGTGGCCGCGGCCCTGGAGTGCGACCTGCGCACGGTGACGATGCGCGATCTCGCGGCACGCTTGGGCGTCTCGCATGCGGCGCTTTATCGATGGGTCGCCGACCGTGCCGAGCTGTTCGACCTCATCAGCGAGGTCATGGTCGAGCGGGTCCTGCCCACCTCGGAACCGACCCCCGAAACCTGGCGGGGCTGGTTGAGCGACCTGGCCTGGAAGATGCACGACGAGTTCCTCGCCGTGCCGGGATACGCCGCCCACGTCGCGGCACCCCACCGGCACAACCCGGAGGCGTTCGCGCGCTTGCACGACAGCGTCGTCCGCGCCTTCACCGTCGCCGGGGCCTCGCCAGAAATGGCCCAGCAAAGCTGGTTCGTCTTCGGCCTGGGGGTGGTGCAATGGCTCGGCGCCCAACAGGCAGGCCACGACCTCGGCCCCGACAAGCCGCGCTTCGACCTGTTCCTGGACGTACTCCTGCGCGGCCTACCCGCCCAAGACCCCTCAAGCTAAGCCTGTCTCGTAACGATGGAGTGGAGGCCTGTCCACGGGCCTGTGACCCGGTGGTCGGGTGCTGCGGAGCTCGTTCCTCCGCCTCTCGGTTCCAGCCGGCGGCTGGTGGATCATGGCTACTCGTCGGCCTGGCACGCTGTGGCAATGAGTCGGACGACAGGCACCAAACCCGCCGAGATTGGCCCCGCGACGGTCGATGACCTCCCACAGATCGTCGAGATCCTGAACTACACGGCGGCGCACTCGGTCGCCAACCTCGTCAGCGAACCGACCAGCGTCGAGGAGCGCCGGGCTTGGTTTTCGCAGTTCTCCTCGGCCGGGCCCTATCGCCTGCTCGTCGCTCGGCGCGAAGGGCAGGTGCTGGGGTTCGCTGCCAGCCAGCGCTACCGGGAGCTCGACGCCTTTCGGGAGACCGTCGAGGTGAGCATCTCGCTGCGGGCAGAATGCCGGGGCCAGGGCATCGGCACCGCCCTCTACCGTGCCCTGTTCGACTCCGTCGACCATGAGCCGGTGCACGTTCTTCTCGCCGGGATCGCCCTGCCCAACGACGCGTCGGTCGCGCTGCACCGCAAGTTCGGCTTCGCCGAGATCGGTGTGTTCCGCGAGTACGCCGTCAAGAACGGGCAGTACATCAGCTCGCTGTGGATGCAGCGCGTGGCCAGTCAGACGTCTGGCTGACGATCGGCGGCCCGACCCGATGACCTTGCCATGGAGCAGGCGATCAGTGTGGAGCGAGTCGAGTGGGTGCCGGTGTTCACGGGCCTGCCGGTCCGCCAGTTCCGCAAGCTGGTGCGGTCGTCGCAGGGCGGGGCGGTGAACAGACCGGCACGGTACGCCGATGGGGGATGCCGCTGGCCGACCGGGTGCTGCTGATCGCGGTGTACTACCGCACGAACCTGACGCTCAGGCAGGTGGCGCTGCTGTTAGGGGTGTCGAAATCGGCCGCGCACCGGGTGGTCGACCACCTGGCCCCTGCTGGCACCGGCACCGGTCGCCCGGCCGCGAACGTTGGCGTCCTGCACGCCAGCGGCGGGTTGTGTCGCTGGCGTCTGATCTACTCCTTGCCAGGAAATCTGGCGCACTAGAGGAGAAGCCGGTGGGTGTGCTGACTGACTACTTTCGCGCGGCCGATGCGGAAGTAGTGGTGCAAGCGATGAAACGCTTGGATGGCGGTCCCCTTGTGGGCACCGGGTCGCCTGCCTTCGACGGAGTTGAGGCCAAGGGTGTGGATCCGGCCGTTGTCCTGGGGAAACTGATCGGGGCCATCAAACAGGTGCCGTGGAGCGTACGCCTCGTCGAGGACTCAGTTGTCTGGCCGACCACCCCGGCTCCTGGCCCGGAAGGCCCTTGGGAAGAAGACGACCCTTGGGCAACCGGGCCGTGGGTATCGGAGCTCGATAATGCGGCGCGGGATGCACTGGCGGGAGTGCGCGATGCAGATGTATCGAAAGTGGTCGCCGAGTGGGTGCAAGCCGAGGAACTCCACGGAGCGCACGCCGATGACATGGAGCCACTGGCCACGGAGCTGATCCAACTAGCCAGACGAGCCCGAGACGCAGGAGACCACCTCTATTCCTGGGTATGCCTTTAGGCTGTCACTCCGCTGATAACCGTGGTCATCTCGGCGCACCTTGCCGAGTCAGACGCCCTTCGCCCTGTCGACCACGCGGCGGAGACCGGACCGTGCGTGGACGTTCCGCCAGGTGATGTACCAGCCGCGACGGTCGCGGGTTCGTCGTCGGAACGCGCTCCATTCGTGTCCCGTGCAGACCTGCGCCTCCGGATGTGGCCGTTGTCACTGGTCGGGCACTGTCGCGGTGCCGAGCAGCGTGGACCGGATCAACAGCGGCCAGATTCGCTCAGCAGACTTCGATCGTGCCGCCACCGGCGTACTCGATGATCTCGATCGAATTGATCGGGGTGGCGTCGAATCCGCTCTCGCCGAGGTAATCGTTCGCGAACTGCGCGCCGCCGGTTTCATTCTTTTCATGGTCTTCCCTTTCGCAGACGCTGGTATCAACCCCAGCAGACGGTGGCCTCATGTCTGCTTCACACCAGCTTCATTGGCCGGCAGGGAACCCACGGCAGGAGAGTAGGCGCAGGTCGGCGATTCGCGTCCGCGATGTCGGTCGGCCTCCTTTCGAGGGCTCTGTCACGGGCTTGACGGGGAAACGGAGTCGGTGACGTCCCAGATCTGCCCTGTGGCCTCGCCTGGAAGCCGGTCGAGCAGCGACCTCGCCGACTGTTCCGGGGTGATCAGAGAGCCTTCCGCGTGCAAGCGGCTGAACCGTTGGTGCAGGCCCGCGCCGATCTCGTCCGGATCCTGACCGCGGATCCAGGACTGCATCGCGGTGTCGACCGTTCCGGGACGGAAGGTGTTGGCGGTGACACCGCTGCCGGCCAACTCGGCGGCGAGATTCACGGTGTGCGCCTCAAGAGCCGCCTTGCCGGTGACATAGGCGTTACCGCCGATCATGGATGCCGGGCGCGCGACGACGCCGCTGGAGACGTTGACGATACGACCCCAGCTGTGCTCGATCATGGCGGGTAGCAGGGCGAACGTCAGCGAGGCGACGGCGACCACGTTGACGCCGATCGCGGCCGCCCACTCGGCGGAATCGACCTTGGAGCTCGGGCCGAGCGGCCACACGACGGCGGCGTTGTTGATGAGAACGTCCACGACCCCGAACTCGTCACGGGCACGTGCCGCGCACCGGGCGAGCTGGTCTGGATCCGCGACGTCCGCCGGGATCACCGCGGCCGTGCCGCCGAGTTCGCGGATGGACGCGGCGCAGTCGGTGAGTTCGTCGTGCGAGCGCGCGACCAGTGCCACGCTGACGCCCGTCCTGGCCAGTTCGAGCGCGATCGCCCGTCCGATGCCGCGTCCCGCGCCCGTCACCAGCGCTGTGCGGCCTTTCAGCGAAGTAGTCATGAATGGTTGGCGGCGGCGCCACGCCTCCGTCTTACCGTCCGATCGGATCGGAGTCGCGGCACGTCGGCCGTGGTGACCGGGGCACACGGCCGGATGCGGGTGGAAATCGGGCGTTGTGCCGCGTTTCCGCCTGCTGGGGGCCGTGTGCCGCCGGGGTGGCTAACCGGCCGCGTGCTCCCGGATGTAACGGATCATGCCGGTCACGTCTTCGGGGACGAGCCGGCCGATGGCTCCGCTGGAGTACACGCTGACGACGACCTTGCCGTCGCCGTCGAGTACGAAGCCCGTCGACTGAAGGTACTTCGGGTCCTGATTGACGAACGCGCCGGTCGCCGCGGCGATCTCGTCCGCGTCGACGCTGTGCCCGAGCGGGAAGGTCAGGCCGTGTTTGTCGGCCAAGGACCGCGTAGTGGCCTCATCCTCGACGGTGAGCGCCACGACCTTGGCGTCCAGTCCGTTGAGGGTTTCCTGGGCACGCTGGAAGGCGCGCAACTGCGCATTGCAGTACGGGCACCAGTGCCCGCGGTAGTACAGGATGATGCCGAAGTGGCCCTGCAGGGCGTCGGGCAGCGCCAGCGAACCGCCACCGAGAGACGGAACCGTCAGTGACGGGAACCGGTCGCCCGGGTTGAGGAGCGGCATGCGAGGTGTCCTTTCAGTAGCGATGAACCTGCCGTCCGGGAACGTCGCCGTGCCCGTGTGCCGCCGGCCGGCAAAGATCGGGCGGTGACGGGTCCCTCCTCACCGGAGGCACCACGAGACGGTCCTCCGATCCAGTCGCCGCGATCACTTCGCGGATCGCGGCACGGACGGTGGTCCTCATGGCGCTCCTCGGCCTTCGGACGGCAGTGAGCCGAACGAATGCTTAGCGCAGCCGAAGCGGGCCCGGCTTACGTGACATCCGCCAGATTTCTCCCACGTTCGCGTTTCGTAAGATCAGTCGGCCTCCCTACCAGGGAGGGGCCGAGGAGAGCCGGTCCGCACCTGGCGCCGTAGGCTCGGATCATGTCGCCATCGGAGCCGGCTGATACCGCAGAACGTGAGCCCGCGCGCCGGCGGGCCGCGTGCCGGGACTCACACGACTGGGTGAGCGCGTTGACCGGCACGGGATCGGTGCGTGAACAGGCGGTCGCGGATCTCCACGCTCTGCTGTTGCGCGTCGCCCGGCGGGAGGCGTTCAGGCGGCGGGCGGCCCTCGGCGTCGACGGGCCCGAGCTCGACGACCTGGCCTACCAGGCCGCGGCGGACGCGGTGGTCGCGATCATCGCGAAGGTTCGCGAGTTCCGAGAGGAGAGCCGGTTCACGACATGGGCCTACAAGTTCGTCCTGCTCGAACTGGCCAACAAGATCGGACGTCATTTCTGGCGGCGGCGGACATGGCAGATGGAGCAAGAGGACTGGGACCGGCTGCCCGACCGGTTCGGACTCCGGCCGGAGGACCAGGCCGAGTGGCGGGATCTGGTCGCGGCTCTGCGCCGCGCGGTGGACGACGAACTGACCGAACACCAGCGCACGATCTTCTCGGCCCTCGTGCTGGGCGGCGTGCCGGTGGACGCCTTGGCCGACAAGCTGGGAACGACCCGCAACGCTCTCTACAAGGCTCTGTTCGACGCACGGCGTAAACTGCGCGCGAACCTGGTCGCCAACGGGTATCTGACGCTCGACGAGGTGGAGCGATCATGAGCGACTGGTCATCTCTGGAGCGGTTCCTGCGAACGGATCCGCTCGACGCGGGCTGCGCGGGTACCTTCGCTCTGCTCGACCTGTACGTGGAAGAACGCCTCGCTGGCGGCGATCCCGAAGAACGCTTCCCCGGCGTCGCCGTTCACCTGCGAAGCTGTGACCCTTGCCTGGACGACTACGAAGGCCTGCTCGCCGCCGTCGAGACCTGACACCACCGGCCCGCCTCGCCGCCGTCAACGCCGAGATCGCCGCGACCGGCAGGTCACCCCGCCGCATCCGCGCCTTCCTCTTGCGGACCCGCCCAGCCACAGGCTTCGGCGATGGCAGCCGGGTCCCAATAAAAGGGACGGCATTCGAGCATGCGCCCATCCCGAACGCTGATCAGCTGCAAGATCAACGTCTCCACCTCGCGGCCCGTGGCCCGGGCACGGAACCGCACCCGATTGCGCACCACGACGGTGTCCCCATCGTCCCAGTGCCGCTGCTCCAGGAACTCCATCGACTCCCAGACCTCACTGAACCGGGCCAGGAACCGCTCCATGCCGTCCCGGCCCCGCCACGTCCCGCTTCCCGTGAACGGCAGGCCCGGAGCCTGATGCAGCACCACCTCCGGATCCAGACACGCGGCAGCCTGGTCATAGCTCGCCTTGCCCTGCCCGCCTGCGGCTACGTACGCCGCCTCAGCCGCGTAGAACTTCTCCATCACCGCCCACGCATCGCCTGACACCCGTCCGTCTTCCGTCGAAGATTCCGTGGTCATCACCCGCTCCTCTCACCGGCAACATCCTGGAAACCCCGCCCCAACGGACTCGGTTGCACCCACCCGACGCCCAACCGCTCCAACGGCCGCTCTACACGTAAAGCCGGGCGGGGACAGATCATCTGTCCCCGCCCGGCTCGAACTCGGTCCGCTTGACCGAGGGTCAAGTCATGTGAACTTGACCCCTCTGCGTCTGGGACGGCGACGCCGTCGTCGTGCTCGCGGATCCGGTCGCGGTAGCCGATGCGGCCCAGGCCTAGATGGCCAGTGCCCTCCACAGTCAGGTGAGGCTCCCCGCAGCCCCACCTGACGCTGCGACCAGGTGGCTCAGACGCGGTGCGCCGAGGTCATATGCACAGGCGGCTTGGCCGCTACCGACCTGTCTGCGGGGGCCGCGCCGAACCCGGTCATGTGCACCAGCAGCCCCGCCAGCGCCGTTGTCACGGTGAGTGCCGCGGCGGAGGCGTATGCGGCTTTCTTCCAATTTCGAATCATGCGTTTCCTTGTTGGATGGTCGCGCGCGGGCAGTTCATGGTCAATCTACAGGCGACGCACGGGGTGCGTCCGAAAAAGCTAGAAATTTCAGGCAATCAACTTTGCTGACGTTTGTGACATTTGTCCGATTGGTGGAGAGTGGTCGACCAGTGTTCGCAGAACAGATTCTAGAACACGATACTGTTGGCGCCGTGGGCTGAACCGAAGTCTAGAAGTCATCAGCGGGGTGCGCTCACGCGAAACAGAATGAGTTCTAGAGCCGGGGTCAGGTGCCGGTGGCTTTGTCCAGGTCGTGGAGGCGGGTTCGGAGGGCCTCGACTTCGGGTGACTTGCCCAGCCTGGTGTACAGGTGGATGGCCTCTTGCCAGGGGTGGCGGGCGGCTTCGCTGCCCTGGACGTGGAGGAGGGCCGTGCCCAGGCTTTCCAGGGCCTTCGCCGTTTCGTCCGGGACGCCTATCTCGGTGGACAGGGCATGGGCTTGCTGGAGGTGTTCCACGGCGGCGGGGTAGCGGCCGGAGGCGGTGAGGGTTTCGCCCAAGTGGCGGAGGGCGAGAGTTTCCTCGTAGCGCTCGCTGATTGAGCGCGAGATTGTCAGGGCGCGCTCATGGTGAATGAGTGCCTCGCCGTAGCGGCCGGTATTGTGGAAAGTGGCGCCGATGCCGATGAGGGTTTCCACCTGGTTTCGGCGGTCGCCCAATTCCATCGCTATTGCCAGGGCCGCACGGTAATTGGCCAGCGCGGTATCGTGGGATCCGGTGCGGCGGTGGACGTTGGCCATATTGATGAGTGCGATGGCCTCGTGCTGGCGGCTCAGCTCGGCGTCGGCGGCGGTCTGCTCGTAGTACTCCGCGGCTCGGTCGACGTCGCCCATGCGGATCATTAGGTCCCCCATGTTGTTAAGCGCCATGGTGCGGCCGTGCGCGTCGTCGATCTCCGTGAAGATCGTGAGCGCCTCCTGGCGGAGACGTTCGGCCTCGCGGTAGTCGCCCGTGAACTCCAAGTAGATCGCCATGCGATCGAGGCTCGTGGCCTCGCCCTGCCGGTCTTTCAGGGAACGGTGAATGTCGAGCGCCTCCTGGCAGCGGGCCAGCGCCTCGGGAAATCGGGACCGGTGCCAATGGACGAGGCTTATGCGTCCGAGAGCGTCCGCCTCTCCTCGACGGTCGCCGATTGATCGGTAGATTGTCAGCGCCTTTTCCGCTTCTTCCATTGCCGCGTCGTACTCGCCGCTGCGGAAACGGATATGGCTGAGATCTGCCAGCGCGCGGGCGATGCCGGGGGGGTCGTCCAGGCTCCGCAGGGCTTCGACCGCCTGGGTGTGCAGGCGTGCGGCGGCGTCCCAGTGGCCGCGCGACTCCAGATGCCCGGCGAGCACGCGGGCGAACCGGGCGACGCGTTCCGGCGAGCCGATCCGGACGGCTTCGGCGGCGGCGTTCAGCAGGCAGTCGTGCTCGGCCGCGAACCACCCGGCGGCCTGCGTGTCGTCCTCCAGCGGTGGAAGCTCGGGCGGGGGGTGGACGAGTGGGACGCCGTTCTCCGGCCGGTGCGGGGACAGCAGGCGGTCCGCGCGGTCGGCCGCAGCGGCGTAGAAGTCGAGGATCCGGTGGACGGTCCGGTGCCGCTCCTCCTCCGGGTCGGTCTCGCGGGCGAGGCGGCGGGCGTAGTCCTGGACGAGGCCGTGGAAGCGGTACCGGCCGCGGGCGGGCTCGGTGATCAGGTGCCGGTCGAGGAGGTCCTCCAGGATCCGCTCGGCCTCCCGGACGGGACGTGCCAGCGCCGCCGCGGCCGCGTGCGCCGTCAGGTCGGGGCCGGGGTGCAGGCCGAAGGCGCGGAACGCGTCCCGAAGCGGCGGCGGGAGGCCGCGGTAGGAGAGCTCGAAGACGGTCGCGATCCCGCGTTCCTCGTCGCGCAGCTCGTCCAGCAGCCGGTCGCCGGGGGTCAGCCGGGCGAGCAGGTCGCGGGTCTCCCAGGTGCGGCGGTGGCGCAGCCGGCTCGCCGCCATGCTCACCGCGAGCGGCAGGCGTTCGCAGCGTTCCACCACCGCGGCCACGTCGGCGCCGGGCTCCGCGCGACCGGCCCCCGCGATGCCGGAGAAGAGGACCATCGCGTCCCGGACGGGCAGGACGTCCAGCGACAGCGGCCAGGCGTCGTGCAGCCCGGTCAGCCGGCGCCGACTGGTCACGATCACCAGGCATCCGGCGGAGGCCGGCAACAGTGGCCTCACCTGGTCGTGGCCGGCGGCGTCGTCCAGCACGAGGAGTGCGCGGCTGCCCGCCAGCTCCGATCGCCAGAGCGCAGCCCGCTCGTCCAGCGCGCGCGGCACCCGCGTCGCAGGGACGCCGATCATGCGGAACAGCTTGTCGAGCGCGTCCGCGGGGGTGATCGGCTCGCGCCGAGCGTCGTGCGCGTGCAACTCCAGGAACATGTGGCCGTCGGGGTAGTGCTCGGCCAGCCGGTGCGCGAGGTGGACGGCGAGCGTCGTCTTCCCGACGCCTCCCATGCCGTTGACGGCCAGTACGGTCACCGCGGATCCGGCAGGCGGGCCGGAGATGCCCGGCACCATGTCCGTGAGCTGCCGCAACTCGTCGTCGCGTCCGACGAAGACTCGTGCGTCACCCGGCAGATTGTGCGGACGACGGTCGACGCTCAGTTGGGTTCCGGGGACCCGCAGCAGTTCCGGGTCGCCCCGGAGGATCTGCTGCTGGAGCCGCCGCAGCCCCGGGCCCGGGTCGGTCCCGGACTCGGCCACGAAAAGATCGTGGGTGCGCCGGTAGACCTCCAGGGCCTCGGCCTGGCGCCCGCAGCGGTAGAGCGCCACCATGAGCCGCTCGACGGGCCGCTCGTCCTGGGGATGGCGTTCGGTGAGGTGGGAGAGTTCGCGGAGGAGGTCCGCGTGGTTTCCGGCCTGCAGTTCCAGGTCGATACGGAGAAACGCGGCGGTCAGCAATTCCTGTTCGAGAATGTGCCGGGTGCGCTCGGCCCAGCCCCCGGTGAGGTCGGCGAGCGGTTCGGCCCGCCACAGCTCCGCCGCCCGGCGATGGTGGTCCAGGGCGTATTCGTCGTCGCCGCTTTCGGAGATGGCGCGGGCCTGGTCGCGCAGCCGCCGGAACCGGTGGAGGTCGACCGCATCGTCGTCGACCTCGATCAGGTAAGAACCCTGACGGGACACCAGCGAGACGCCCTCGACGTCGTCGAGGTGGCGGCGTAACCGGGTGATGTAGGAATAGAGGCTCTGCCGCGCCTTGGCCGGCGCCGGATCGTCCCAGACGCGGCGGATGATGGTCTCGGCGGGCACCGGCTGCCGGGGGCTGAGCAGCAGCACGGCCAGCACGCAGCGTTCCTTGGGCGTTCCGAGGTCGCGCCGCCGGCCGTTGATCCACAGCTCGACGGGGCCTATGACGCGGAACTCCACCGGTTCCCCTTTGTGGAAATCTCCTCCTGAGCCGATTTTGGCATCGCGTGCACCGAATGGCCAGAGCGCAGCGCGTTTCACTCGACCGCCCAGGGATCCCGCTACTCGTCATGTCAGGAGGATTGCAAGTTTTCGTCAAGGTGCCCGATCGACACTCGATTGTGGAGGGCAGGTCTATTCGACCTGCGACGGAGGAACGGATGTCAGCATCCGAGGTCAAAGGGGGTTCGTTGACAAGGATGACCGGCTTCGAATGGCGTCGGGCCCTGACCGGGTTCGACCCTGGCTGGTGGGGGCGCCTGGGGGACCGGCGCACCGTGCTGGTGGTCGTGGGCTCGCCCGTACCGGGGCAGCCCGCACTGGACGTGGCGCGCCTCGCGGGAACCGACCCGCGGCTGCGCGTGCTCTTCACGGCGGCCCCCGGGCCGTCCTCGGCCGCCGTGGAGGTGATGCTCAGAGACGCGGGCGCAGCCCCGCTGCCCTGGTCTGAACTAGAGGACGGTGACGCCGACCTCGTCGTCACCGCTTCCCGGGTCCCGGCGCGCCTGCCGAACACGCCGCTCATCGTCCTGCCCGGCGCGATCCCGGAGGACGTTGCGCACAGGCGTGCGCCGACCGTGTTCACCTACGCCCACCGCCTGGACCGTCCTCCCGATGCCGAGGACGGCCATGGGACGGTGACCGGCTGCTCAGACCATGATCGAATCCTTGCGAGCCTCCCGCTGCGCGACTTCTACCGGCGCGCCCTGGGGGTGGACGGGCAGCGCCGCCTCGTCGTGGTGTCCCTGTCCCCGGCCGTCGCGTGCACTCGGTGCCGGTCGCTGGACATCGTGGGCCGCATGCTCACCGAGCTGCCGCCCGACCGCTACTCCGTTCTCGGGATTCCGGAAGCGGGCGGCTGCTCGGGTCCCGGGCTCGCGGCCCACCTGCGGGACGGGCTCGGGCTCATGCCGCCGGAGGCGGACTGGCGCGCCGCCCTCGTCGCCGCCGACTGGATCGTCGGGCCGCCGGGACCGGTCACCCGCTACGGGACGATCATCGGTGTGCCCGTCCTCGTCACCGGCCCGGCGCCGGGGGACGCCCTGCGCCTCCTCGCCGTCCGGCCGGCGGCGCACCGGCCCGTGCGCCCGCAGCTGACCGAGGCGGCGGCGCGATGGCGGCCGGAGCGGGTCCGGCCGGTCCTCGGGCGGATCACGTCCGAGCCCGGACGGTTCGACCGCACCATGCGCAGCCTGATGTACGGGCTGCTGCGGCTGCCGCAGCCCGCCACCATCCCGGTGGCGGACCCGGTGTCGCCGCCCTTCCGCATCGGCTGCCAGGACGGGGAGCCGCTCGGCCACGCCGCTCGGGGAGGTTGAGATGAACTTCTCGGGAGACGCGTGGGTGCCGGGCCCGTTCGGCCTGGACGCCTTGAAGGGCTCGACGGTGCAGGCGCGGCGGACGGTCCTCGCCGTCGCGCACCATCTGGCGGCGGCGACACGCCTCGCCGACGTCATGCCGCTGCTGGAGAGCGACCAGCGGGTCGCGGTCGCGTACACGGCCTCGCCCGCATCGGCGTACACGGGCGGTCTGGACGCGCATCTGCGCGGCCTCGACGGGCTGGTAGTGCCCTGGCGGCAGGCCATGAGCACCAAGTGGGATCTCGTCGTGGCGGCCGGGCACGGGATGCTGGAGAAGCTGCACGGGCCGGTCATGACCCTGCTGCACGGAGCGGGTCCCGGCAAGCTGGTCGCCCGCGGCGACGGCGCCGGGCCGCCCGCCGCGCGTCCGGTCAGCGGCCTGATCAGGGAGCGCCTCGTCGTCGCCGGCCGGGTCGTGCCGTCGTCGATCGTCCTGGCGCACGACCGGCATCTGGACATGCTGGAACGCGAGTGTCCGGAAGCACGTCCCGTGGGGTTCACCGCAGGCGACCCATGCCTGGATCGCCTGATGGCGAGCCTGCGCTACCGGAACGTGTACCGGCGGGCGCTCGGCGTGCGGCCGGGCCGGCGGCTCGTCTTCGTCAGCTCCACCTGGAGAGGGGACTCGCTGCTCGGCCGGCATCCCGATCTGCTGCTGCGCCTCGCGGTGGAGCTCCCGCGCGACAGGTACCAGATCGTCGCCGCTTTGCACCCGAACGTGTGGTCCTACCACGGAAAACGCCAGGTCCTCGCCTGGCATGCGGACTGCCTGCGGCTCGGTGTCCGGCTGTTCCCGCCCGAGGAGGGCTGGCGCGCGGGCCTGGTCGCCGCCGACGTTCTCATCGGCGATCACGGATCGGTCACCTGCTATGGCGCCGCGATCGGCGTGCCGGTGGCGCTCGGCACCTTCCCGGAGGACCGCGTGGCGCCCGGAACCCATGTCGCCGGGCTCGGCGCGCTCGCGCCGCGCGTCGACTGGGACCGGCCGCTGGCCCCGCAACTGGAGGAGGCAGCGCACGCCTTCTCCGGACGGGTCCATGCCGCGATGCGGAACGCCATCAGTTCCCGGCCGGGCGAGGCGGCCGGCCTCATCCGCAGGGAGATGTACCGGCTGCTGCGGCTGCCCGACCGGGAGTGCCCGCCGGACGTCGAGCCCGTCCCGCTCCCCGTCCACGGCCTGCCCAGGGCGGCGTGATGCTCACGCTGGTACGGGTCTGGGACGACCCGACAGGGCCGGACCAGGTGCTCATCGGCGGGCGGACGCTGACGCTGCGGCGTTCGCCCGCAGGTGCGCCCGAGTCCCCACCGTGCGACGAGCACCTCGTGGCCGGGCCGGAGGAGGTCTCGCGCGCCTGGCTGGCGTGCGCGGACGTGATCGTCGGCCAGGCCGCCGACCCTGACCGGCTCCGGGCGTCCTCGCCGGGCTGCCTCGTCGCGGTGGCCGTCAACCCTCGGGCCTGCCTGGTGTCGGCCGGGGATCTGGAGGCGCGGCTCGACCCGGTCCTCGGCGGGACGTGCCAGGCCGGTGACGCGGCCCTGTACGCGTCCGCCCTGCACGCCTGGCTCGTGACGGGCGGGGTGCCGGGCGCGCTCACCCGGCTCACCCTCGTCCGCGGCACCACGGTCACGATGGTCAGGATGCGGGATCGCCGGGTGGCGCGCCCGGCAGCTCGGCGAGCCGCTCTCTGACCGGCGCCTCGAGAGGCGAACCCAGCCGGATGTAGATGGCCAGCGCCTGTTCCAGAAGCAGGCGCTCGGCCGCCGGGTCGCCCTGGTGTTCCGCCACCCGGGCCAGCTCGCGCAGTGCCCCGGCCTCCACGTGCGGCGCGTCCATCTCCCGGCCGGCGTCCAGCGCCTCGCGGAGGACGGTGGCGGCGTCATGAGGGCGCCCGGCCCGGAGCCGGGCCTGGCCGAGGCAGGTGAGCGTCCGCGCGACGTGGTACGGCTCGTCGAGCCGCCTGAAGATCTCCAGGGCGCCGGTGAGCGTCTCGTCGGCCTCGGCGTGCCGGTCCACCGCGCTGAGCGCCTCGCCGATGTGCCGGTCCATCAGCGCGATCCCGCGCGGACGTCCCAGATCGACGTGCACGTCCCGAGCCTGGGCGAACAGCTCGACCGCGCGGGACGGGGCGCCGGTGCCGAGCGCCGCGACGCCGAGGCCTTCGAGCGCAGAGGCCTCGCCGAGCCGGTGGCCGGCCTGCCGCTCCAGGGCGAGCGCGGCCTCGAACCGGCCGGCCGCCGCGCCGAAATCCCGGAGGTTGTTGTAGGCGATCCCGAGGCCCTCCAGCATCCGTGCCTGGGCCCGCGGGTCGCCGCAGGCCTCGGCTGCGGCGAGCCCCAGCTCGTACGTCCGGATCCAGGACGGGTAGTGCTTGCGCTGCAGGAAGTGCGGCCACATCGCCTCGGCGAGCTGCCAGGTGACGGCGTGCAGCCCGGTGTCGTGCGCCTCCTGTGCGACCGCCGCCAGGTTCGGCCGCTCGCGTCCGAGCCACTCCAGCGCCGCCGCCCGGGACGCGAAGGTGCCCTCCGGCGGGTCGGCGTACCGGTCGCCGAGGTGCCATCGTCCCGGCATCACGGCGAGGTCGGCGGCGACGGCGGTCGTCAGGTACCAGCCGGCGAGCCGGGCGAACGCCGCCGCCCGCTCCGAGACCGGCCCGAGGGACGGGTCCCGCGCGTGCAGGCGGACCAGGTCATGGAAGCCGAACCGGTCGCCGGGTCCTTCGAGCAGCAGGTTGGCGTCGACGAGGCCGTGCAGCAGGTCGGCGGCGCCCTCCTCGCCCGTCCCGATGAGGGCCGCCGCGGCGGCGACGCCGAGGTCGGGCCCCGGATGGACGCCGAGCAGCCGGTAGGCCGCCGCGCGCTCCTCGTCGAGGGCCTGGTAGGACGTGTTGAAGACGGCGCTCACCGAGATGTCGCCCTCGCCGCTGCGCAGCGCGGCGAGCCGGCGCGCCTCGTCGCCGAGTTCGGCGACCGCGCGGGCGATCGGCCAGCGCCGCCGGGCGGCGAGGCGGGCGCCGGACGCGCAGAGCGCGAGCGGGAGCGTCCCGCACAGCGCGACCAGGGACCGGGCGTCCTCGCGCTCCGCCCGGATCCGGTCCTCCCCGATCAGGTGCTCCAGCAGCTCCAGCGCCCCCGGTTCGCCGAGCGGATCGACGTCCAGGAAGCGCGCGCCGTTCACCACGAGCCCGGTGAGGCGGTGCCGCGAGGTGACCACGACCAGGGACGCCCCGGCCCCGGGCAGCAGCGGCCGGACCTGCGCCGCCGAGACGGCGTTGTCCAGCATGACGACCAGCCGGCGACCGGTCGTCATGGACCGGAAGAGCGCGGACTGCTCGTCGGCGCCGGGCGGGATGCTCTCCGGGCCCGCGCCGAGGGCCCGCAGGAAGCGTTCCAGGGGCTCGTCGGGCGGGAGGGGCTCCGTCCCGGAGAAGCCGCGCAGGTCCACGAACAGCTGGCCCTCGTAGCCGTCCTTGATCCGGTGCAGCCAGTGCAGGGCGAGCGTGGTCTTCCCGACGCCGCCGGGCCCGGTGACGACCACGAGCCCCGGGCTCTCGGCCAGGGCCTCCAGTTCGTCCAGCTCGCTGAGCCGGTTGGCGAACAGCCCGGGCGGCGGCAGCTGCGCCGGAGCGGGAAGGGACGGTCCGCCGGGCGCGGTGATGTGCACGCCGCCGGCGATGGATCCGGCCTGGACACTGGACCCCGCGATCCTCCCCGTCAGTTCGTTGGTCCACCGGCCCCGGTCGTCGGGAGACTGCACGTGCTGTCCATCCATTGCTTCGGTGGCGCGTTGATCGCCCGCTTTACGGCTAAAGTACCTGGACGTCTGGCTCATTAATAATGCCAACAGTATTTGCAATTTTGGTCATGCTGAGAGAGAAGAACTGGTCAGAATGGCGATTGGCTTCCGCCGCCGGGCGTGATGAACTGGGACGGTGACAGATCCGATGACCGTCGCCATCGCCACCGCCATGGCGGGCAAGGCCGTGGAAGTCGCCGGGGAACCGGTCCGGGCCGCCGTCGCCGAGCTGTCCCGGCGGGTCCGCACGCGCCTGCGGGGCCGTCCGTCGGACGAGGAGGCCCTGGCGAGGGCCGCTGAGGATCCGGCGCCCGGGAGGATCACGACCCTCGCCTCCGCCATCGAGCACCTCATGGCCGAGGATCCCGAGTTCGGCGCCGAGGCGCGCACCCTCTGGAACCAGGCGCAGACCAACGCCGCCGCCACGAACGACGGCGTGGTCAACGTCCTCAACGGCCAGGCGGGGAGGGTCGTTCAGCTCCGGGACGTGCACGGCGACGTGAACATCGGATGACGCTCGCGCCCGGCGCGGGCGCCGGGCGGTGGTGGAGATGCCGGACGGCCACGTCGGCGTGGCCGCACCCGCGCATCAGCGGGAAGGTCATGCCCCGCATCCTGGCCGGAAAGCCCAGGTCCGCGCAGGGTTTCCGGTCGAGTCGGTGGTCCACTAGAACTGGTCTTGATGCGAATCGCGGCAAATATTCGTCCGCGGTCCGGTCACCCGTCCAGGGTGATGACGACCTTCACGTCGTCCGGGTGCGGGGTGAACGCGTCCTCGTAGCGCTCCAGCGGGACGCGGCGCGAGATCAGCCGGCCGAGCCAGTCCAGGTCCGCCTTCGCCAGGGCCCGCGCGGCGTCGGCGTAGTGCCCGAGGCCGGCGTTGACCGACCCGATGATCGCGTCGTTCCCCAGCACGATGTCGCGGTTGAGGCCGCCCGCGTCCACCCGCAGCGGGCGCCCGGACGGCGACACCCCGGTCAGGCACACGACCCCGAACGCCGCGTTGTGCGCCATCGCGCCGAAGACGAGCGAGGACACCCCCGTCGCCTCGATCACCACGTCGGGCTCCGCCCCGGCGACCGCCCGCTCGATGCCCTCGTGGTGGTAGGTCGCGCCGAGGCCGGCGACGAGGCGCGGCTTCGGCCCGTCCGCCACCCGGTCGAGGACGTGCACGTCCAGCCCCCGCTGGACGCCCAGCAGCGCGGCGAGCAGCCCGATCGGGCCCGCGCCCGTCACCAGGACCCGGCGCGGCTCGAACCAGGCCCGCCCGCCGACCTTCTCGATCTGGTCCCACGCCTTGGCGACGACCGTGGCCGGCTCCATCAGCACGCCGACCTCGGCCAGCCTCGGGTCCAGCGCGACGGCGTAGCCCGCCTCGACCCGCCAGACCCCGCTCGCGTACCCGTCGAGTTCCTTGATGCCGCGCTCGGTGTACCGGCCGTTCCGGCACATGTCGAACTCGCCGTGCGCGCACGCCCCGCACGGTTCCGGGTCGGGACGCCGCACCACGCCCACGACGAGGTCGCCGGGGGAGAAGCCGCTGCCGGACGGGGCGTGCCGCACCCGGCCGAGCGACTCGTGCCCGATGACCAGGCGGTCGCGGCCGGGCGGCGCCCACCCGTAGTCCCCGGCGGCGATCTCCCGGTCGGTGCCGCACACCCCCACGGCGAGCCCGTCCACCAGCAGGTCGCCCTCCCCGGGCTCCGGGTCGGGGACGTCGGTGACGGCCAGCGACCCGCGCTGTCCGGGCTGGACGGTCAAGGCGCGCATGACGCTCTCCTTTCTGCTTCAGGCCGGGTCTGCCTCAGCCGGGCGGTTCGCGGCGCGGGTGCCGCTCAGATGCCGGGCCGTGTTGACGAGCCCGACGTGCGAGTACGCCTGCGGCGTGTTCCCGATCTGCCGCCGCGCGGCGGTGTCGTACTCCTCGCTCAGCAGCCCGAGGTCGCTGCGCAGGCCGAGCAGCCGCTCGAACACCTCGGTGGCCTGCTTCGTCCGGCCGATGCCGTGCAGGGCGTCCGCCAGCCAGAACGTGCAGGCCAGGAACGAGCCCTCCTCGCCGGGGAGGCCGTCCACGCCGCCGTCGGCGCCCGTGTCGTAGCGCAGCATGAACCCGTCCCGGCACAGGTCCCGCTGCACCGCGTCCACGGTGCCGACCACGCGCGGGTCGTTCCACGGCAGGAACTCCACCTGCGGGATGAGCAGGAGCGCCGCGTCGAGCCCGCGGGAGCCGTAGAACTGGGTGAACGTGCCGCGTTCCGCGTCGTAACCGTTCTCGCACACGTCCGCGTGGATCCGCTCCCGCAGCGCCTTCCACCTGTCCGCGGGGCCCTCCAGACCGTGCTTCTCGACGCCTTGGACGGCGCGGTCCACGCCCGCCCACGCGAGCACCTTGGAGTGGACGAAGTGGCGCCGGTCCCCGCGCACCTCCCACAGGCTGTTGTCGGGGTCGCTCCAGTGGCCTTCGAGGAAGTCCATCAGGGCGAGTTGCATGTCCCAGGCGCTCTGCTCCGCCTCGATGCGGGCCTCACGCGCCAGGTGCAGTCCGTCCAGGACCTCGCCCCACGTGTCCAGCTGGAACTGGTCGGACGCCGCGTTGCCGATCCGGACGGGGGACGAGCCCTCGTACCCGGCGAGCCAGTCGACGGTGAACTCGGTGAGCCGCCGGGTGCCGTCGATCCCGTACATGATCTGGAGGTCGGCGGGGTCCCCGGCGACGGCGCGCAGCAGCCACTCGCGCCACGCCCTGGCCTCCGTGGCGAACCCGGTGCCGAGCAGGGCCTGGAGGGTGAACGTCGCGTCCCGCAGCCAGCAGAACCGGTAGTCCCAGTTGCGCGGGCCGCCGAGCTGCTCCGGCAGGGACGTGGTCGCCGCGGCGACGATGCCGCCGGTCGGGGCGTACGTCAGCGCCTTCAGCGTGATCAGCGACCGGCGGACCGCGTCGTCCCACCGCCCGTCGTAGTCGTAGTGGCGCATCCAGTCCGACCAGAACGCCTCGGTGTCGGACAGCGCGCGCTCGGCCTCGACCGCCTTCGGGCGCGGCAGGTGCGACGGCTTGTACGTCAGGACGAACGGGACCCGGTCCCCGGCCGCGACGGTGAAGTCGGCGCACGTCGTCAGGTCGCGTCCCACGAGTTCGACGGGCGTCTTCAGCCACGTCGCGTCCGGTCCCGCGATCGCGTTGATCTCCCCCTCGCGGTGCCGCACCCAGGGCACGATCCGGCCGTAGTCGAACCGCAGCCGCAGCGCCATGTGCATCGGGACGCGGCCGCTGACGCCCTCCACGATCCGGACGACGTCGGCGGCCTCGCCGCGCGGGGGCATGAAGTCGATGAGCCGGACGGTCCCCTCCGGGGTGTCCCACTCGGTCTCCAGGATCAGCGTGTCGTCCCGGTAGCGGCGCCGCGTGCAGAGCCCGCCCGCCGCGGGCGCGACCCGCCAGAACCCGGCGTCCTCGTCGCCGAGCAGGGCGGCGAAGCAGGCCGGGGAGTCGAACCGGGGCAGGCACAGCCAGTCGACGGACCCGTCCCTGCCGACCAGCGCGGCGGTCTGTGTGTCACCGAGCAGCCCATAGTCCTCGATCCGCAGCGCCATGACGCGTACTCCCGCCCTCTGTTCGCCGGCTTCCTCCGAGCTACCCGTGATAGTGGATGTATTCCTCGACCGCCGCCGTTTCCGGAGAAGGAGTCCGGAAACGGCTCCGGCACGGCGGCATGGGAGCTGCCGCCGTGCCGGACATTCAGAGGTCAGGACGGTCTGCCGGGGTGCTTTCCTCTCAGGGCCGCGACGACCGCGCGGTAGGCGGGCTTCTTGGCGTAGTTCTCGTCGAAGAGGAGCGCGGCGCCCTCACCCGGGAACACGTCGGGGATCCAGGAGTACTTGTCGGTCACGCCCCACACGGTGAGGACCTTGCAGCGCGGCACGGCCACGCACGCGGAGACGACCTTCCGGTAGTCGTCCGCCTGGGTGGCGAGCTTCGCGCTGTCGGGCGGCGTCTGCATGCGGATGTCCAGCTCGGTGACGTGCACGTCCACGCCGAGCTTCGCGAACCGCCGCATGTTCTCCCGTATGTCGGACGGGACGTTCCCGAGCGTCAGGTGCGCCTGGAGCCCGACGCAGTCGATCGGGACGCCGCGGCGCTTGAAGTCCCGGACCATCGCGTAGACGGCATCGCTCTTCGCGTTCCGCCCGTCGATGTTGTAGTCGTTGTAGCAGAGCTTGGCCTTGCGGTCGGCAGCGCGCGCGGCCCGGAACGCCTTCTCGATGTAGCCGTCGCCGATGACGCGCTGGAAGACCGTGTCGCGCCTCGCCCCGGTCCCGTCCTCGAATGCCTCGTTCACGACGTCCCAGTAGTGGAGCTTCCCGGAGAAGTGCCCGGCGACGTTCCAGATGTGGTTCCGCATGACGCCCAGCAGCTCGCGCCGCGAGGAGATGTCGCTCACCCAGGTCGGCAGTTGGCTGTGCCAGACGAGGGTGTGCCCGCGGATCTTCATGCCGCGCGACTGGGCATGCCCGACGAGCTGGTCGGCCGGGGCGTAGTTGAACGAGCCCCTGGTCGGCTCGGTCGTCTCCCACTTCATCTCGTTCTCGGGCGTGAGCTGATTGAACTCACGGTCGAGCGTGGAGACGTAGGCCCGCTCGTCCATATGGACCTGCGTAATGGCGGCGCCGAAGACCCGTCCGGTGGCCGCGGCGGCCTTGCCCAGCGTGCCGTGGGCGGCGGGCGCGGGGGACGCCACGGCCGCCTGCGGCGCGAGGAGCAGCGCACCCGCCCCGAGCATCGCGGTGAATGCCTTCCTCATGGTTTCGTTCCTCCTTGCAGGGTGGGGGTTGAGCGAAACCCGGCCCGCCGGCTTTCCGGGGGCCCGAGATAAGAGGCCCTGAGTCCTCCGGTGTCGACCACGATCTTCTGCAGGACGACGGTCGGGTCGACCATCCAGAACTTCAGGGTGTGCGTCCCCGATCCGGTGATGGTGTGGGTGGTGGCGGTGCGGTTCACGTTGTCGGAGGTGTTCCGCTCCCACTGCTTGTTCATGGTGGTGTCGTTGGCGCCCGTCGCCGTGGTGGCATTCACGACCTGTGGCTGTTCGCCGTCGATCGAGACGGCGTATGTCAGCCCCTCGGTCGAAAGGACGCTGTTCCGCGGCGAGAGGTAGGCCCAGACCTTCACCGGGCCCGTGGTGGTCAGCGTCATGTCGTATTCGAGACGCGGCCCCTCACCGGGCTCCTGGATCGGCGCGGTGACCGGGGACGGCGCCATTCCCGCGTCGGTGCGCCCGATTCCCGGAAGGCGGTTCCAGCGCGCTTGGGCGGTGCCGGTCGCGCGGCTGTAATGGCCGGCGTCCATGGAGACATAGCCGCCGGCCTCAACGAAACCGCGTGCCTTGAACGACGCCGGTTTCTTCACGACGGCCTGCACGGTGACCGTGCGGCCGTTCGGCCCGGAAATCTCGATGGGAACGCGGCTGGTGCCCTTCGGGGCGCGGGACCAGTCGACGCGCACGGTCGTCCGGATCTGCTTGCCGACGCGGCCATGGGCGCGGTCGACCTTCACCCACGGTTCGGCCGGGGTGATCCGGTAGGCGAAGGGGTCGGAACCGCGGTTGAAGACCTCGATGTACTGTGCGGGCGCGCTCTGGTAAGGGCTGAATTCCGGGAGGACGGCCTCGGACTTCGACCCCGGCCACCATTCGTCGGAGCCGTCGATCGCCACGCCCATGTCGGCGCCGTCCGGGACGGTGATGCGCTTGAGCTTGGGGAAGATCTCGTCCGGCAGGGCCTCGTTGTTCAGCTCCGGTTGCTGCCAGGGTGCGTTGGGGCCGTACCGTTCGACGTCGCCGTAGCCGATGTGCGGCTGGGTCTGGAAACCGTCCCATTTCCCGCCGGCGAGCCGGGTGTTGTAGTAGGTCGACATGGCCTGGTCGTCGGCGAACCGCGCCTCGGCGAGATCGGCGTAGTCGTTGGTCGCCGCGCGTCCCTGCTCGGCGTAGAGGATGTTGGTGAATTCGGCGTCACGCAGCTCGTACAGGTTCGCCGTCGCCTTCACCTGGTAGTAGACGAGCTGGTAGAAGGCGTCCTGGTACGCCTTCGGCAGCCGCTTGCGGACCCGCTCGGCTCTGGCGGCCAGCTCCCGCCACCGCGCGGTCACGCCGTCCATCTCCCGGTACTGGTTCAAGTAGAAGGGCGTCTGCTGGTCGTCGTAGACGACCGCGCTGGAATCGGTGGGCAGGTCCTTTTCGGGGTCGACGGTGATGCGGCGGTTGAGTAGTTCCGGCTTGCGGAGGGCCTGGAGGTTCCCGTAACCGTCGAGGATCTCGGCGATCTCAGCCGCGTGTTCCGGGCCGAAGTTCTGAGCCGCGTACCGTTCCTGCCATTCCTGGAGCCTGTGCAGCGGCCAGCGGCCGGGATCCCACGCGTAGTCGAGGAAGAACTGGAGCGGCAGCTCGTTGTTCTTCATGTCGCCGACGTTCGCCACCCACAGGTTGCGGATGCCGTACTGGTAGGACTGGTTCAGCTGCTCCCACGTGTTGCCGAGCTGCGCCGTGTCGACCCACTTGTAATTGCGGCCGCCGCCCACGTAGTCGAAGTGGTAGTAGAGCCCGTATCCGCCGGCCCGGTCCGGCAGGCTCCGGTCGGGCATCTTGCGCATGTTCCCCCAGTTGTCGTCGGTGAAGACGACCGTCACGTCGTCGGGAACGCGCAGGCCCCGGTCCCAGTACCGCTGCACCTCCTTGTAGAGCGTCCATACCTGCGGGGTGGCGGACGGGTCCTTCCCGGTGACGTTCTGGAGAATGCTCCGTTCGCTGGAGATGATGTCCTGCATCAGTTCGATGCCGTCGCCGTCCGGCAGGCTGGTGTCGCCGTTGCCGCGCATGCCGAGCGTGACGACGCCTTCGAAGTCCTCGTCGACCATCCGCTCGATGCCGTCCGTCCAGTACTTCTTGATGGCGTCCGAGTTCCGGCGGAAGCTCCATTCGCCCGTCCCGCCGTACGGGTCGTGGCCGGGCTTGGTGATGTTTCCGTCCTCGTCGCGCTCCGCGGGAACGGCGTGCCGGTTCCATTCCTCGATGCCTCGCATCATCGGCGCCTCATGGGACGTCCCCATGACGACGCCGTACTTCTTCGCGGTGGCGTGGTTCAGCGGGTCGTCCTCGGCGAACGCGCGCCCCCACACCGCCGGCCACAGGTAGTTGGCCTTCAGCCGCAGCATCGTCTCGAAGACCTTGGCGTAGAACGCGCTGTTGAATCCGCCGGGATGCCCGGGGGCCTTTCCAGGGCCGAACTGCTTCGGCGCCCACCGGCCGAGCGCCGGGTTCTCGTCGTTGATGAAGAAGCCTCGGTACTTCACCGCGGGAGTGCCCTGCGTGTGCCGGCCCGGCTTCACGTAGAGCGCGCTCCGGTGCCTGGAGGGGACGTCGTCCCACCAGTACCAGGGGGAGACCCCGATGTTCTTCGAGACGTCGTAGGCGCCGTAGATCGTGCCGCGCTGGTCGCTCCCGGCGATCACGAATGCGCGGCGGACGCCCGGCAGCGGCTTGTCCACGACCTGTTCGAGGGTCGTCTCCCACTTCCCGGCGATGCCCCGCACGTCCAGCTTCCCGGACGCGACGAGTGCGTCGACGAGAGGGCTCTTGCCGATCGTGCCGATGATGACGACGTCCCGCCCGGACGGCGCGGTGTCCCGCGCGACCGCCGGTTCCACGCCGGTCACGCGCTCGATGTCGGCCTGGAGGTCCCCGGCGACGCGGACGACGCCGGGGTGGTCGGACCCGCTGACCATGAGCGGGGCGGCCCTCCCGTCCTCGACGAGCGGGAAGTGCCCGCGCCCGTCCCGGAACGAGATGTAGGAGTCGGGGCCGGGCCTCCCAGGGGCGCCATGGCCTTCGGGGGCCGCGGCGGCGGGCGTCGCCGTGAACGCGACGGCGACGGGGACCAGGGCCAGGAGAACCTTCCACGTCCGCGGGGATCTGCCCATCGGCTGTCTCCTCAGTGGGGGAGCGGGCTTCGAAATGTTTCGCTAGCTTTTCGATGGCCGACAGGAAAATATCCCCGGAGGTCCCTTTCGTCAACCACTTGCGTGAGCTTTCGAAGGCCAGGCCGCCGGACGTGGCCACAGCCGCCCTGCTCAGCTTCCGAAATGTTTCGAACCCCGGGACGGCGCCCTCGGCCCCCGCATCCGAGGGGCGTCCCGGGGGACCGGAACATGACTTTCGGTCTCTCCGGGCCATTCCGCCCCCGGCCCCGGGGGCGCCTAAATAAGATCTTTCCAGTGGCCGCAGGACCTTCGCGGTGATGGTCTGCGTGCCGAAAAGAGAGGCCTGACAGGTGACGGACGAGGAAAATCCCCCCGCCGACCTCAATGTGCAGGTGGCGCATCCCGCCCGGATGTACGACTACTACCTGGGCGGGAAGGACAATTACGAGGCCGACCGGAAGGCCGCCGAGGCGTCCCTTGAGGCCGCGCCCGAGCTGCGCGCCATCGCCCGGGAGAACCGCGCGTTCCTGCGCCGCGCCGTCCGCCATCTGGTGGAGTCCGGCGTCCGGCAGTTCCTGGACATCGGCGCCGGGCTGCCCACCCAGCGCAACGTGCACGAGGTTGCCCAGGAGATCGCCCCCGAGACCCGCGTCGTCTATGTCGACAACGACCCGATCGTCCTGGTGCACGCGCGGGCGCTGCTCTCGACGCACCCGCTGGGCAGGACGGCGGTCGTGCAGGCCGACGTCCGCGAGCCCGAGCGCATCCTCGCCGACGACCGGGTCCGCTCGCTGATCGACTTCGAGCGGCCGCTGGCGGTGATGCTGGTGTCGGTGCTCCAGTTCGTCCCCGAGAGGGAGCCGCAGGACCTCGTCGCGCCGCTGCGCGACGCGATGCCGCGCGGCGGGTACCTCGCGGTGTCCCACCCCACCCAGGACTTCCGCGCCAGCCAGGTCGACCAGGTCGCCAGCACCTACACCCGCGCCAAGGCCCCCGCCGTGGCGCGCCGCAAGGCCGAGATCGAGCGCGTCTTCGACGGCTTCGAGCTGCTGGAGCCCGGCATCGTCCAGACCCCGCTGTGGCGGCCGGACGGCCCGGTCACCCCCGACCTCGACCTGATCTGGATGTACGGGGCCGTCGGCCGGAAACTCTGACCCTCCTCCCTCCCTGGAAGGTGACATGGACGTCATCGAGGCCATGAAGACCACGGGCACCTGCCGCCACTTCCGCGCCGACCCGGTGCCGGACGAGGTGCTGATGCAGGCCTTCGAGGCCGCCAGGTTCGCCCCGCAGGGCGGCAACCGGCAGCCCGTCCGCTGGGTCGTCGTGCGCGACAAGGACCGCAAGCGGCGGCTCGCCGAGTGGTACCTGACGCCGTGGAAGGCGTACCTGGCCGGCATCGGGGCCGGGGAGGTCAGCGTCGGCGCGCTGCCGAAGGCCGTCACCGACGCCGACCACTTCGCCGAGCACCTGGACGAGGTGCCGGCCATCGTCGTGCTGTGCGCCGAGCTGGACGGGCTGCACCCCACCGACACCGAACTCGGCCGCCTCAGCGTGGTCGGCGGCGGCTCCATCTACCCCACCGCGCAGAACTTCTGCCTCGCGCTGCGCGCCCAGGGCGTCGCCAGCGCCCTGACCACCCTGCTCGTCCACTACGAGCCGCAGGTCAAGGAACTGCTCGGCATCCCGGACGGCGTGATCACCGCCGCGCACATCGCGGTCGGCTATCCCGACCGCGGATTCCCGACCCGGCTCACCCGCACCCCCGTCGAGGAGATCGTCTTCGACGAGACGTACGGCACCCCGCTCGCCCCCGGCTGACCGTCACGCGGTCAGTTCGCCAGCGCGCCGAGGACGGTGTGCACCGCGGAGGCCACCCCGAGGACCGCGGCGGCGAAGAGGAATACGGTGACCATGAGGAGAAGCTTCGCCAGCAGTTTCACGACGGCTCGGAGAAGGTAGGCGGCCACGGCGAAGAATGCCAGGAGCTGGATCGCTGTTTCAGGCCATGACATCGGGCCCACCCCCCTTGCAAGGCCGCTTCCGTCCGGCTTGAAGGTAACCGGGGAATTCGCCGGGATCTGCGTCCCATGCCGCAGGTGACGTGGGGATTCCCGGCCGGGTGTTGACAGGATCGCGGGGGCGATCATCGTGGAGGCGTGAAGCGCTTTCTGGTGATCGGTGCGCTGGCGGCGGCCGGGCTCGCCGTTCCGGCGACGGCGGGGCAGGCCGACGTGCGGCGCGCGCCCGAGGTGAACCTGGCCCTGGCGGGATCGGCCGCGGCCGCCGGTGGGGGAGACGCCGGGGCCGCGGTGGACGGGAACGCGGCGACGTCCTGGTGCCCCGCCGGGCCGTCCGGGACGGTCACCGTCGACCTGGTCAGGTCCCGCCGGTTGAGCGGGTTCGGTGTCACGCTGCTCGGCTCCGTCCGGGCGGACGTGGCGATCGCGACCGCGACGGCTCCCGGGCGCTTCCACACGGTGCGGCGCGCGTCCGTCGCGGCCGGATCGCCGGTCTGGTTCGCCGCGCGCACCCGTGCCAGGTGGGTGCGGCTGTCGCTCGCCGGAAAGGGCGGCGGGACGCCCTGCCTGGGCGAGCTGCGGGCCATGGGCCGCGGCCCGTCCATGATCATCGGGCACGACCTCTCGTTCGCCGTCCAGGAGAAGGCGGCCGGCGCCCGCTACACGGACCGCGGCCGGACGGCCCCGCCGGAGAGGATCCTCGCCTCCCATGGGGCGAACTACGTGCGGCTCCGCCTGTGGGTGAACCCGCCGGCGGGTTACAGCGACCTGGAGTCCGTCCTCACCATGGCGCGCCGCGCCAAGGCCGCCGGCATGAAGCTGCTGCTCGACCCCCACTACAGCGACTTCTGGGCGGACCCGCAGAAGCAACCCATCCCGGAGGTGTGGGCCGGGCAGGACCTCCCGGCCCTGGCCGCGACCGTGCGCGCCTACACCCGTGACGTGCTGGACCGGCTCCGGGCCCAGGGCACGCCGGCGGACATGCTGCAACTCGGCAACGAGATCCGCAACGGGATGCTCTGGCCGGCCGGGCAGATCGACTGGTCCGCGGGCACCGGCTGGGACGGCCTCGGAACCCTCCTGCGCGCGGCGGCCGCCGGAGCGCGCGACGCCGCCGGCCCGACGCCGACGCTCGTCGTCCATTTCGACCAGGGCGGCGACAACGCCTGGAGCAGGTCGTTCTTCGACCACATCGTCGCGCAGCGCGTGCCGTTCGACGTCATCGGGCTCTCGTACTACCCGTTCTGGCACGGCACCCTGTCCGACCTGCGCGCGAACCTCGACGATCTCGCGAGCCGCTACCGCCGGGACGTCGCGGTCGTCGAGACCCAGTACGGCTGGACGCTCGCCAACGGCGACGACCTCGGCAACTTCCTCTGGCAGGAGTCGCAGCTCGTCCCCGGATACCCGGCCAGCCCGGACGGTCAGCGGGCCTTCCTGTCCGATCTGCTGTCCGCCGTCGCGGCCGTCCCGGGCGGACGCGGCGCGGGCGTCTTCTACTGGCAACCGGAGTGGATCCCCGGTGTCGGCTGGGCGCCCGGCGAAGGCACCCCCAACGACAACCTGACCCTCTTCGACTTCCAGGGCCGCGCCCTCCCGTCCCAGAACTTCGCCGACCCGGCCTCGTTTTGAAAGAACTACGTAGTTACGTAATATTGGGGTCGTGAGTGAGGAGAAGCTTGCGGACAGGGTCGCGCGGCTGGAGGAGCGCGTGGCCGCACTGGACCGTGCACGTCCCGCGGCCGAGCCTCGGGACGGCGACGACACGTTCTGGGCCCTCGACGCCCTGAAGGACCGCGCCGCCGACCCCGGCGCCGTCCTGTTCACCGGATCGGTGACGCTTCCTGGAGGCGAGCACTACGAGTGGCAGCAGGGCCACCCGGTGGACGACCTGCTGTCGGACGACTGGTCCCAGACCGCGGACACGCTGTCGGCGCTCGCGCATCCCGTCCGGCTGCTCCTGCTGCGCGAGATCCTGCACGGCGCCCGCACCACCGCCGAGCTGGCCGCCCACGAGCGCCTCGGCACCACCGGCCAGCTCTACCACCACCTGCGCCAGCTGGTCGCGGTCGGCTGGCTGCGGACCACGGCGCGCGGGCGCTACAGCGTCCCGGGCGAGCGGGTGGTGCCGCTACTCACGGTCCTCGCGGCCGCGCGCCGCTGACCCGACCCGCCGGGAGGAAAGAGATGTACCGGACGATCGCCCGCTTCAGGATGCTGTTCATCCTGCTCGGACTGGCCCTGTGCCTGACGACGCCCCTGCACGGCCTCGGCGCCCTCTCGGTGGCCGGGCTCGTGCTCATCGTGGGCGGTATCGCCCTGGCCTTCGTGCCGGGCGGCGCCCCCGGCCGGGAGCCGGTGGTGCTGCAGAGCCCCGTCCGGGGCCGCTGGATCCCGGTCAACAGCCCCGCCGACAAGGTCCCCAGCCACGGGACGCACGAGCTCGGCCAGACCTACGCGATCGACCTCGTCCACGTGCCGAGCGGTGACTGGCGCCCCATCGGCCGGTGGCCGCTCGCCGCGCCCCCGCACACGTTCCCGGCCTTCGGCCAGGACGTCCTCGCCCCCGCCGACGGCGTCGTCGTCCAGGCGGGCGGCCGGCAGCGCGACCACTGGAGCCGCAACTCCTGGCCCGGCGTCCTCTACCTGCTGCTGGAGGGCATGGTGTTCCGCCAGTTGCTGTCCCTGCTGACCTTCTCGGCGGGCCGCTTCATCGTCGGCAACTCCGTGGTCCTCGACCTCGGCGACGGCGTCTACGCGGTCTTCGCGCACCTGCGCCGCGGCTCCATCCGCGTCAGGAAGGGCGACCGCGTGCGCGCCGGCGACGTGCTCGGCGAGGTCGGCAACTCCGGCAACTCCTCCGAGCCCCACCTGCACTTCCACCTGATGGACCGCCCCCGCCCCCTGACCGCGGCGGGCATCCCCTTCGCCTTCCCCTACGACAGCGACGGCAGCACACGCACCGGCGCCCCTGGCGCTCGCCGTGCTTTCACCGCGTCCACCCAGCCCGTCCACTGACCCTGGCGAAGGCACTCAGTTGCGGACGGCCAGGGCGCCGTAGGCGGAGACCTCGGCGGGAGTGGGGGCGGGCGGCTCGTCGGCGCCGCGCCGCCATCGCGACACCAGGACCACGCCGGGCGAGACGAGGTCGAGCCCCTGATCGGTGAAGACGAGCCGCTCGAACTCGGCCGCCGTCCGGGCCTGGGTGCGCACGCCGTCATCGCGATATCCGGCGGATGCGGGCCGCAGCCGCGGGTCGTGCTCGGGCGTCACATGGGTGGCGAGAACGTAGCTGCCCGGGGGCAGGGCCGCCACGAAGGCCCGCACGATGCCGCCGGGGTCCTGCTCGTCCGGAATGAAATGCAGAATGGCGCTCAGGACGAGTGCGATCGGCTCGTCGAAATCCAGGATGTCGCGCACGAGCCGGCTGCCGATGATGGACCCGGGGTCGCGGAGGTCGGCGTCCAGATACCCCACTCTGCCCCGGGGGTCGGAGACCATCAGCGCGCGGGCGTGCACCAGCACGATCGGGTCGTTGTCGACGTAGGCGATCCGCGCCTCGGGCGTGATCGCCTGGACGACCTCGTGCACGTTCGGCGAGGTCGGGATGCCGGTGCCGACGTCCAGGAACTGGCGGATCCCGGCCTCGGCCGCGAGATACCGGACGCCGCGGAGCAGGAAACGGCGGTTCTCCTGCGCGCCGACGCGAATGGCGGGAAAGGACTCCGCGATCCGGTCCGCCGCGACGCGGTCGGCGGCGAAGTTGTCCTTGCCGCCGAGCAGATAGTCGTACACCCGCGCGGACGAGGGATGGGCGGCGTCGACGAGCGGGCTCAACGGTTCCGGGTCCACCGGGCGTTCCGAGTCCGGCGTTCCCTCTTCTCGTGGGGACGGCACCTTTGGGCCTCCACGCTGCTGGCGGTGAAAGAGGCCGGTAGTTTAACGTGACGCTCGCCGGCCCGGCGATGCCAACGACCGATCGAGGAACGCCAATGAGGATCGTCATCGCGAGCGCGTCCGGGCAGCTCGCCCGCGCCACCACGAAATACGTGCTGGAAAAGGCGTCACCCGACGACGTCATCCTGGTCAGCAGGAATGTGGACGCGCTCGCGGATTTAGCCCGGCGGGGGGTGACCGTCCGGTACGGCGACTACGACCGGCCGGAGTCGCTGCCCGCGGCGTTCGAGGGGGCCGACCGGCTCTACCTGATCAGCCTGCACGAGCTCGGCCACCGCGTGACCCAGCACCGCAACGCCGTCGACGCGGCCGTCGCGGCGGGGGTTCGGCACATCGTCTACACGTCCTACATCATGGTCGACCCCGCCTGCCCGTCCACGGTCGTGCCCGACCACCTGCGCACCCACGAGCTGCTGGACGCCTCCGGGCTGGACATCACCTACCTGCGCAACGGCCTGTACGCCGAGACCCCGGTCACGCAGATCCTCCCGCCCGCGGTCGCCCGCGGCGTGCTGGTCGACAACACCGCCCACGCCCGGGGCGCGTTCGTCCACCGCGACGACTGCGCCGCCGTCGCGGCCGAGGTCCTGACCTCTTCCGGCCATGAGGGGCGCACCTACGACGTCACCGGTCCGGAAGCGCTCGGTTTCGCCGACCTCACCGCGCTCGCCGCCAAGGTCACCGGCCGCCCCGTCGCCTACCAGAGCGTGGACGACGAGACCTTCGACGCCCAGCTGCGCGCCGCCGGCGTCCCCGACGACGTCCGCGGCATGATCGTCTCGTTCGGGACGTCCCTGCGCGCCGGCTTCGGCGAACCCGTGACCGACACGGTCCGGCGCCTCACCGGCCGTCCCGCCCGCCCGATCGTCGACCTGATGGAGCGGCACCGCGCCCTCCTCGCCGGCGCCTCCGCCTGAGCACGAGCGCACTTCGCCTGAGCAAGCGCACGAAGACCGGTGGGCGCCTACTGGGCGTGCCCACCGGTCCCTGACAGATGCTGAGGGTGTAGCGAGACCTTTGTTCGTTCGGCCTGCTGTGCGCTCTCCCTTCCTGTCGGTACGCGTCTTGACCTTCGCCGAGTGGCTACAGGGCCGGAGGGGAGCGCTGGCGCCGCAGGATGCCGCGCCGCCTCCCGGGGCTGGACGGCGGCGCCGTCCGTAGGCCGCGAGTGCCGGAGAGATATCTCGACGGTCGTCCGGCCGGTGGCGTCCGGGGAGGAGCGGGCGGCCCAGGCCGCGCGGGCGGTGCGCCATAGCTCGCCGCGATCAGCGCGTCGAACTCCCGACGCAGCCACTGGTCGTCGTTGCAGATCAGGTCTGCGAACCCCGCGCCCGGCCGCGTCGTGCCCAGGCCGTCCATGTCGATCACCCCCCGGAAACCTCTGCCAGCGCCACCAGGTCATCGACCGCAATAGTCTTTCTATATCCACTACTACAGGTTTCTGTCAACCGGGGGGCGAGCAAATCTCTGCGCCGCAGATGACTTGACATCCGGCTAGAAGTTACCTACAACTGTGATTGAAGGTTTCCTCTTGTGCGAGGAACAGGGACCTGGCGTCCGGTGGGGGACGCCGGGAAGGGTCTTCGGAGGTGAAGCACGATGCTGCTGACGTCGATCGATCCGTTCGTGCAGGAGTTCGAGCGCCAGTTCGACCGGGCGGTCCGCCAGGCCGGCCTGGGCAGCGGAGCGGGGATGCCGATGGACGGGATCCGCCGCGCCGACGACGTCGTCCTGCGGTTCGACCTCCCCGGGGTGGACCCCGGCTCCGTCGAGGTCACGGTCGATCGCGGCGTCCTGTCGGTGACCGCGCGCCGCGAGGAGGAGTTCGGCGAGGACGAGCGGGTCTTCGTCCGCGAGCGTCCGATGGGCTCCTTCACCCGCAGGGTGTACCTGTCGGAGCACCTGGACGCCGAGGCGGTCGAGGCCGCGTACAACAACGGCGTCCTGGCCGTCCGGATCCCGGTGCTGGAGCGGGCCAGGCCCCGCAAGGTCGCCGTCCAGCAGTCCGGCGACGGGCCGCAGGCGATCAAGAGCTGACCGGCGGCGCGGCAGATGGATCAGTGCCTCGGGCCGGCGGGCCGCCACGGCGCCCGCCGCCCCGAGGCCGCTCTGTGCGGAAGGACGGCATGGGAAAGGAGCGGCGATGAGACTTCCGGCCGATGACGAGCACGCGGCGCTGTTCACCGTCGGGCAGGTCGCGGACATGCTGCACGTGCGGCAGGCGTTCCTGCGCCGCATCGACGAGCACCAGGTCGTCTCGCCGCAGCGCTCGGCCGGCGGGCAGCGCCGCTACAGCCGCCACGAGATCGGCCGCGTCCAGGAGGTCGCGGCGATGATGGACGAGGGCATGACGCTCCCGGCCATCCGCCGCATCATCGAGCTGCGGGCCGCGCTGGCGGAGATCACCGCCGAGCGCGACGAGCTGGCCGCGCGGCTGGCCGCCCTCGGCGAGCGGCGCGGCGACCGGGCGCCCGGCGGCGATCCGGGCGCCGCCTGATGTGACGGGGCGGTGACGTGGGATCGTCGGCGCGGCACCCGCTGGGCATCACCACCAGCCGGCGGGGCGACACGACCGTGATGATGCTGGCGGGCGAGCTGGACATGGCCGGCGATGCCCGGCTCCGCGCCCGCGTCGCCGCGGCGCTGGCCGACCGTCCCCGGACCCTGGTGCTGGAGCTGTCCGGGCTGGAGTTCATCGACTGCACCGGCCTGTCGATCATGATCTGGGCCCGGAACCGGCTGGACCGCGACGGCGCGACCCTGCGGATCCGCAACGCGCGGCCGATGGTCGCGCGGGTCCTCGATTTCGGTGGCCTGACCCGCAACATGGCCGGGCCGCCCGCCGCGGGCGGCTGAGACCGCGCGGCCCGCTAGGAGGACCCGGGCGGACGCTCCTCGCGAAGCCGCGCGTTGATGCGCTGGGCCTCGGCGAGCTGGTCCTCCAGGATGATGATGCGGCAGGCCGCCTCAAGGGCGGTGCCCTCGTCGACCAGGTCCCGGGCGCGCTGGGCCAGCCGGAGCTGGTACCGCGAGTAGCGCCGGTGCCCGCCGGACGAGCGCTGCGGGACGATCAGCCTGGCGGCGTCCAGGCTGCGGAGGAACGCCGGGGTCACGCCCAGCATCTCCGCGGCACGCCCCATGCTGTAGGCGGGGTAGTCCTCGTCGTCGAACTTGTCGTCGAGCCGGTCGCCGGAGTCGTCCTGCGCGGTGATCCGGTCGCCGTTCTGGGCTGATGAGTCGCCGGCCCGAGCCGACTGGGGTGCTTTCACGAAACCTTCCGTACTGCCGTTCGGTAGTGCCGCCTCCGGCCCGCCGGAGCCTCCGGCCGGAAAGCACAACAGGGGCCCCGGCGCCAACCGCGGCGCCGGGGCCCAGAGGTGCAACACCACCTAACCGGCCCTCCGGCCGGTGTTCCGTGCCGTCCGCCCGGAAAGGCGGAGGCGCGGGGATCGCGGATGCGTGACCGCCGCCCGCTGTTCGATCGTCGGGGCCGCGGTACCCGCACGGCGTGACTGGAGCCGTTGACGGGCGATCCTGATGGCGCCGGTGCCTCCCTTCCTCATCACTACCTGTACTGCGTGTTCCTTGCGTTCCTGCACTTCCGGCGGTCCGTTGACCGCCGAACCGCGGACCGGCTGCCGGAACCCCTTCCGTTGCGTTGGCCCCGGCACGCCCGGCCCGCGTCATCCATCTGCTCGGGCGGCTCGTCCGCCGCCCCATCTCGTGGACTCTTCTCGCTTCGATGCAAGGAACGCTACCCGACTCCGCCGCGAATATCTACCTCACTCACTACAGAGTTTCGTAGATCACAGGTTTTCGTTATCTCCGCCGAGGGAGCGGGCGATCCGCGCCAGCACGCCGGCGACCAGGTCGGGACGGCTCCATTGCGGGCAGTGGCCGGTCGGCAGGGTGACGACCTCGTGCGGGCGCCCGGCCGCGGCGTCGCAGAGCAGCTCCGGCAGCCGGTCGTCCGCCGCCCGGACCCGGGTGAACGGCAGGCTCCGCCACGCCGCGCCCCGCACCGGCTGCGTGTTCACCAGCGGGTTCTCCGGACGCAGCAGCGCGACCGCCTCCGCCGCCCGCTCGGCGGGGCAGTCGTGGAAGAGCGCCTCCAGCGCGCTCTCCCGCGTGAGGACGACGCGGCCGTCCGCGAGCGCCTCGGCCTCCTCGCCGCCCGGACCGCCGTCGCCGTGCCGCTTGGCCAGCCCGGCTAGGCTGTCGCCGCCGTCGGGGATCGCGGCGGCCAGATAGACCAGGTGCCGGACGGCGCGGTGCGGACCGGCGGCGGCCTCGCTGATCACCATTCCCGCGTACGAATGGCCGCACAGCACGACCTCGTCCAGACCGTCCAGGAAGTCCCGGACGGCGCGGGCGTCGTCGCGCAGGTCGGCGTCCGGGCCGCGCATGCTCGGCAGGTCGACCGACAGCGCCCGCACGCCCTGCTTCTCCAACTCCCCGATGGTCTCCGTCCAGATCCACGGGCCGAGGAAGCCGCCGTGGACCAGCACCACGATGGGCGCGGAACGGGGGAGGGGCTCGGTGCCCCGCTCCCGGCGTCGCGGGAGTTTCCTGGTCTGGCCGAGGTCGACCGGCTCCTCTCGCCCGCCGCCGTGCGGCCTGCGCGCCGCGCCTCCGACCTGGCCACCGCGTTCGGACATCGCCATCACCTCGGTCCGCCGGACGCCGCCGAAGCAGGACATACCCGGCCAACCGCCCCGCCACCCGCGGCACCGGCACGCCGATCCGGGTGACCACCGCCGTCCACGCCGGTGCAACGCCGACCCGCGGCGCCTCTACGCCTCGGCCATGAGCAACGGCGGGTTCTTTACCAGCAAGATTGCCTGCGGGAACAGACGGTTCGCGGCGTTCGCTCCGGTCGCCGGGCAACCGGGCGACCAGGTCGCGGCCAGCACCGTCATCTGGGCATTCGTCTCCCGGTTCCGGCTGGTCGAGCGCGCGTGGACACGCCCTTCGCCATCACCGGCCCTGAGCAGCCGATGATCTAGCCTGACCTGGGAAGACGGGGACGGCTGCCGGGGGGGCGCATGTCGGCCAGGGGCGCGCTCGCCTGCGTCGCGCTGGGGTACGCGGTGCTCCAGGCGGCGACGGGCGGGCTGCGGGTTCCGCTGGATCTGGACGAGGCCGTGTACGCGAGCCAGTTCTCCGGGGACACCCCGCGGATCCCGTTCGCGGCGCACCGGTCGCTCGGCGAAGGGCTGCTCGCCGCACCGGTCACCCCCTGGACCTCGGACCCGGCGCTGATCCGCGTGTACTTCGCCGTGCTCTCGGCCGTCCTGCTCTACCTCGCCTTCCGGCCCTGGCTGCGGGTCCTGGACGGGGCGGCCGTCCCCGTCGCGGCGGCCCTGTTCGCCGTGCCGTGGGTGTCCCTGCGGTTCGGCGCCACCGTCCTGCCGAACATGCCGGTCGCGCTGGGGGCGGTCGCCGCGGCGGGCGCCCTCACCGCGGGAAGCCGCCGCGCCTGGGCGGCGCTGCTGCTGATCGTCACCGGGATCGGGCTCCTGCGCCCGACGGACGCCGTGTGGATCGCGGCGCCCCTGCTCGCGGCGGCGCTCGTGGTGCCCGGATGGCGGTGGCGGGCGGCGGGCATCGCGGGCGGGCTGGCCGGGGGATGGGGCGCCTGGCTGGTGGAGTCGTTCGTCCGGTTCGACGGCCCGGCCGCGCGGCTGCGGGCGATCCAGTGGGTGAGCGGCGAGGGCGGGCTGCACTTCGTCCTGCCGCGCTACCTGGCGACCTTGGACGGACGGGAGTCATGCCCTCCCGCCACGGTGGACTGCGGCCCGATCGGCGTCGCCACCGCCCTCTGGTGCGCCGGAGGCCTGGCCCTGGCCGTCGCCGGGCTGTGGACGGCCCGCGGAGCGGCCCGCCGCGCCCTCCTCGTCGCCACCGCGACCGCCACCGCCGTCGGAGGCGCCTACCTGGTGCTGTCGGAACTCGCCGTCCCCCGCTACCTGCTCCCGGCGCTCGCCCTGCTGTCCCTGCCGGCCGGCGCGGGCCTCACCGCGATCGTGCGCGCCGCGCGACGGCACGGCGCGAACCTGGTCCTCGCCGGCGCCGTCATCGCGGCGGCGCTCGTCCACGCCGGCCTGCAGATCGCGGAGGCGAGCCGCGTCTCACGCCGGGCCGACGTGGCCCTGTCCTGGCCCGTGGAGGCCTCCGGCGCCCTGGCCGCCCGCGGCGTGGACGGTCACTGCGCCGTCCTCGGACGGTTCGCGCCCCAGATCGCCTACCTGCGCCGATGCCGGGCGGCGGACATGCGGGACGGCCTGGGCGCCCGCGACGCGTCCGCGCGACTCACCCCCGCGAACATCGAGAGGCTGCGAACCCGGGGACTCCGAATAGCCCTGGTCACCGCAAGCCGCCCCACCGTCCCCGGCCCATGGCACGCCGTCCCCGTCCCCGGCACGGGACCCCGCCTTTACCTCTCAGGACCACCCGCACGCCCGACCCCGACCCACCCCCGTGCCCGCCCGTAACGCGGTGGCCATCGCGGTCACGGGAGTGGCTACGATCAAGGGCCACGATCGCTCAGGGGAAGGGAATCATGTCCGATCAGTACGAGGCGGTGTTCGCCCGGTACGACACCGACGGGGATGGGCAGCTCACCGAGGACGAGGTCACCGCGGCGATCGCCAGCCTGTTCCCGGCGGCCGAGGTGGACGACCTGTCGGGGATCGTCGGGGCTCTGTTCGCCGAGTACGACACCGATGACGACGGCAAGCTGTCGGTGACCGAGTTCGTGCCCCTGGCCGAAAACCTTCCAGAACTGGGCTCCCAGCCCTAACGCCGGGGAGACCTACTCTCGCTCCGAGAGGTCGGTGCTGGTCCGGTCGAGGACGGGGCGAGTCGTCCGGTCTGCGAGCAGGAGCGCGAGCCCGCCGAGCGCCAATAGGGCGAGGAAGATGCCCGAGCTGTAGGGGTTGACCAGGCTCGTCACGCCCAGGGTCGAGCCGCCGAGAAGTCCCGCGGCGGCGGCGATGCCGCCGAGGATGACGGTCGGCAGCGTCATCTCGCGGCGCCGGGCGGCGTGGAGCACCGCTCGCGGTGTTCCGGCGAGGGTGAGGGCTATCAGGCTTTCCCGCTGGTCGTAGATGCGTGCGATCGCCCCGATCACCATCGACGTGAGAGCGACCAGCGCGGCGACGGGAAGGACCAGGAGACTCACGACCACGCCGTCTCGGAGGAGCCACACGACCGGGGTGTCGTCGGACAGTCGCAGTTCCGGACCCCGCAGACCGCCATCGGCGAGCGTGGTGCGGACGCGGTTCCTGTTCGCGTCGCCGGAGGTGGCCACGGTGAGCGTGCCCCAGTCGCGCTCGGCCAGCCAGGACGGGGGCGCGGTCGCGGAGACTTCGGCAGGGACGCCGGCGGCCCGCAGGGCGTCCGCTGCCCCGGAAACGGCGTGGTCGAGATCGCGGGCGGGGAGCACGAACTCCAACCGATCGGCGCGCGCGGCGTAGTCGCCTTCGTTGCCGAGGCCGACGGGGAGGCAGACCGCGACGAACCCGGCGATGAAGGACGCCATGGCCATGCCGCCGACCGCGCGCCACGCGCCGCGCGGATCGTCGGCCAGACGGCGGCCGGCGATGAAGGTGGGGACACCCCTGGAGGTCCTGGCGAGCAGCCGGCCGAGGCCGCTGACGATCCATGGCCCGGTGGAGAGCAGGCCCCAGCCGAGGATCAGCAGGACGGTGAAGGCCACGGTCACGAAGGGGTTGCTGCTGCGCGTCCAGAAAAGTGCGACGGCGGCGCCGATGAAGAGCACGCTCCACCACCGCATGCGGGCGTCGCCGCGCTGGGCACCGCGATAGGTGCTCAGGGGATCGCGGACGGCGGACACAAGCCCGGACAGTGCTCCCAGCGTCAGCACAAGGACCACCGCCACCGCGGTCAGGAACGTGAGAGCGAGGCCGGGTTGGACATCGGCGCGGAACCAGCCTCCGCCCTTGATGGGGACCTGGGCGGCCAGGGGCAGCAGGAGCCGATGCGCCACGACCCCGGCGAGCGCGCCGATGCCGGCGAAGCAGATCAGCTCGGTGATGGCGAGCCGGACCACCTGGGACGTGCCGGCGCCGAGCAGCCGAAGGACGGCGATGCGGCGCCGTCGGCGTCCGGCCATCAGCCGGGAGGCCAGACCGCCGAGGCTCGCGAGCGGCAGGACGATCAGCACGGCGACCAGCAGGGCGATGTCGCGGTAGGTGGTCTGGTAGAGGTCCGCCTCCGTGGACCAGTGGTCGATCTTGGTCGGCGACAGGGACGCGGCGGCGTTCCACTGATGCTCGGGCCGCTCATCCGTCATCGACGGGTCGTCCGGGCTCCGGCCGACCACCGCGACCAGCTCGTCGGGGCTCTCCAGCAGGCCGGGACCCAGCACGGCCGAGACCGGGCCGCCGAAGCGGTCGCTGAGCTGGTCGTCGGGGAGATCGGTCATCAGCTCGGCGAGGGCAGGCGAGGCCCACAGCTCGCCCGGCCTCGGGAACCTGCCCATCCCCGGAACATCCGGCGGGTCCTCGACCAGGCCGGCGAGCTCGACCACCGCGATCGGGCGCTCGCCCGCGTAGTCGATGACGCCGGCCTGGATCACCGTGGGCCGACCGGCCGCCGCCTCCGGCGTCCGCCACGCGGTCCGCTCCGCCCGCTCGTCGAGGCCCTGTTGCAGCCCGAGCAGCAACAGCAGCACGAGGGTGATGACGGCACCGGCGGCGAACGGGAGCCCGGCTTCGAGACGAGCCGAGCGGCCGCTGCCGCGCAGCAACCGCAGCCACAGGCCGCGCATCAGCCGACGCCCTCGGTCGCGTGCCGGGTGCGCCCGTCGATGACGTGGACGGTCCGGTCGCACCGCCGCGCGATCCGCTCGTCGTGCGTGACCACGACGAGCGATGCCCGCCGATCGCGGACCGTCGAGACCAGCAGCGACATCACCTCATCACCGGTTTTGGTGTCCAGCGCGCCGGTCGGCTCGTCCGCGAACACCACGGCCGGCTCAAGAGCCAGAGCGCGAGCGATCCCGACCCGCTGGGCCTGCCCGCCCGAGAGCTGACCCGGCCGCCGGTCCTGGAGCCCCTCCAGCCCGAGCACCGGAAACAGCGCGGTCGCTCTGGCCATCGCGGCGCGCCGCTCGACGCCGACCAGCATCAGCGGCAGGGCCACGTTCTCCACCGCGGCCAGTTCCGGCAGCAGACCCGGAAACTGGAAGACGAACCCGAACTCGGTACGCCGCAACCTGGCGCGCCGCGTATCCGACAGCCCGCTCACGGAGGTGCCCGCGAAGACGACCTCGCCATGGTCGGGAGTCACGACACCGGACAGGCAGTAAAGGAGCGTGGACTTGCCCGAGCCGCTGGGGCCCATCACGGCGACCGACTCACCGTGGGCGACCTCAAGCGAGGCCTCGTGCAGCACGGTGTTGGACCCGTAGCTCTTGACCACCCTGTCCGCGGTCAGAACCGGCTCGGCGGCAGCGGTGCCGTGGGCGGCGTCAGTCACCGGCTCATCCTTTCATCCGTTTGGGTGACAGTAGCATCCAAGTGGATGAAAGGTGGCCGGCTCACTCGGGCGGAGCGGCCGCGAGCCGTCGCGCGATCTGACGGAGCACCTCGGCGTATCGGCGCGCGAACTCGGGGTCGGACGGGTCCAGGCCCGTGGAACGCCGGACGACCTGCGGGATCGCGACGGGTGCCAGTGCCGCGCCCATCAAGGCGACCAGCACCATGGCCGGCTCCAGGTCACCGGCCAGTTCCCCCTCGCGCTGCCGGCGCCGCAGGTCCGTGACCGCCGGATCTTCGGGAGACCTGGCGGAGCCCTGATCGGGTCGGCTGCTTCCGGTCAGGCCGTCCCACAGGAGCAACCGGCTGTGCCTCGGATCGGCGAGGACCGCGTGGAGGTGCGAAGCGACGAGCTCGTCAAGGGAGCCTTCCGGTGGGACGAGCTCAGCCTCGTCGGCCAGCCATTGCTCCTCTACAGCCCGGTACAGACCCTCCTTGCCGCCGAAGTAGTAGGTGATGAGCTGCTTGTTCAGCCCGGCTCGCTTCGCGATGTCACCGACCCTGGCCCCCGCGTAGCCCTTCGCGGAGAACTCGTCGAGTGCCGCCGCCAGCAACTGGGCGCGGGAACGCTCAGCGTCGCGGTGACGCTCACCCGGCGCGGGGCTTCGCCGCGACTTTGCGCGCCCACCCTCGGTGCGCGGTGTCGACGCCATGGCAGTCCATGCTCCCTCATTCGTCCAGAAGGACGACTATGCCACTGCCGCGGAAGCCGGGTGTCAGGAGCCGCGCCGGTCGGGTCGCCAGCGGGTGAGCCGCCGCTCGGCGAGGGTGAAGACTCCGGTGACCACGACGCCCAGCAGCCCGGCCATGGCGACGCATGTCCACACTCCCGCGTGGTCGCTGGACGTCTGCGCGCGGTAGAGCTCAAGGCCGAGACCGTCGGCTCCGGCGAGGAGCTCCGCGCCGATCGACACCAGCAGGGCCATGACGGCCGCGATGCGGATCCCGGTGCCGATGTACGGCAGCGTGCTCGGCAGCACGATCCAGCGCATCGCCTGCGTCCGCGACATCCGCAGGGTGCGGCCGACCTCCTTCGCCTGCGGCTCCACGTCGTGGACGCCGGCCATGGTCTGCAGGAGGACCGGCCACACGCACACCCAGACGATGAGCAGGATCTTCATGGAGAACCCGGTGCCCAGGGTAAGGACCGCCAAGGGGATCAGCGCGACCGGTGGTACCGACCGGCAGAAGTCGAAGAATCCCCGGGCGCTCCTATGGACGAAGTCGCTGCTTCCGAGCAGGCCGCCCAGCAGCACCCCCGCGGCGACCGACAGGAGCAGGCCCGCGGCCCAGGATTGCAGGGTCACACCGACGGAGCGCATGAGGTCCTCGTCGGCGGGGGAGGACCACAGCCGCGATCCGATCTCCATGGGACCGGGCACGGTCCCGTGACCGCCCAGATCGAACGCCGACGCGAGACTGAGCGCGGCGAGCAGGACCGCCACCAGCGCCGCACGTCCCGCCCAGATCACGGCGCGAGCGCCGCCTCGCGGGGACCGGAGCCGTGCGCTTTCCGGCGGGGCCGTGGTCGTCGTGGAGGTCATTTCGCATCCGGCTCGACGACCCACTCGGCGACCGGGCGGGGCTTCGCCGCCAGACCGGCTCCGTTCAGGAGGCGCGCGAGCTCCGCGAAGCGGTCCGGAGCGAGCTCGCCCTTCTCGGCGAAGACCCCGACCCCCTGGATCTTCGACGCGAGAGCCTTGTCGATCGCCGCGTACTTGACCAGGGCGGCCCTGATCAGCTCGGTGTCCTTGTTCGCGGCAACGGCCGCCTTGTTCATCGCCCGGACGAACGCCGCGAGCTCGTCCGGGTTGTCCTTGGCCCACTGGGTCCTGGAGAAGTAGGTCAGCTCCGGATTTCCGACCGCCACGTTGCCCAGCGAGAACAGCGGACGCTGGCCCAGGTCGCGGGCCTGGCTCAGGACCGGCTCCAAGGCCTGCCCGGCGTCCACCTCGCCGCTCGCGATGGCGTTCGGGATGTTCTGCAGCGGGAGTTTGACGAACGTGATGTCATCCGGCTCGCCTCCGTCCTGCTTGACGGCGAGCCGGGTCATCGACTCCTGCGCGCCGCCCAGCGTGAGCAGCGCGACCTTCTTGCCCGAGAGGTCCTTCGCCGACCGGATGGCCGGATCCTTGACGACGAGGGCATTGGACGATCTCTCGGCGTTCTCCGTGTAGACCGATCCGACGCCGGCGACGACGCTGAACTTGGCGCCCTTCATGATGGCCGGCAGGATGTCGGCTCCCGCGGCGGCACCGATGTCCATCCGGTTGCTCGACACCAGGGGGACCATCGCCGTCGTGCCGCCGCTCACGCTCTTGAACTCGACCTTCAGCCCCTCGTCCTCGAAGTAGTGCGCGTCCTTCGCCACCCACGGCAGGGCGAACACGGCGAAGGGCGACACCGCGACGGTGACCGTGGTGTCCTTCCCCGATCCTTCCCCCGATCCGCAGGCGGTCAGGGCCACCGCCGAGGCGAGGACGCATGCCGACCGCCGGGCTCGACGCGACAGCTTGTTCATGGCTTCTCCTTGGAATCGCCCCGAGTCACTTGCCTGTGTTCGGTCATTCGTGATGAGTCGACCTGATGGTGCGGAGAACGGTGCTGCGGAGTTCCGCGAACTCCGGCATCGCCCGTGTCGTGATCTGGTCGCGGGTGCCGAGGTCGATGGCGATGTCATCGGTGATGGACGCCGGCTCCCCGCGAAGCACCAGCACCCGGTCGCCCAGGTACACCGACTCGTCGATGTCGTGGGTGACGAGCAGGACCGAGACCCCGGTCTCCCGGCTGATGCGGAGCGTGAGGTCTTCGAGGTCGAACCTGGTCTGGGCGTCGACGGACGCGAACGGCTCGTCCATGAGCAGGATCCGCGGTTCGTCCACCAGGGCGCGGGCGATCGCGACGCGCTGCTGCATCCCCCCGGACAGCTGCCATGGGTAATGGTCGCCGAACCCGGCCAGCCCGACCTCCGCAAGCCGCTGCTCGGCCACGGCCCGGCGCGCCGACCGGCGCTTGCCCGCCACGCGGAGCGGCAGGGCGACGTTCTCGACGACGCGCATCCACGGCATGAGGGAGCGGCTGTAGTCCTGGAAGACGACGGACATCCCGACGGGCGGCCCGGTGATGACGGCCCCGGACATCCGGATGGCTCCGGCCGTCGGCTTCTCCAGTCCACCGAGGCAGCGCAGCAGCGTCGTCTTCCCGACGCCGGACGGGCCCACCAGGCAGGCGACCTCGTTCGCGTTGACCTCGAAGCCGATGTCGGCGAAGATCCGCCGTTCGCCCTGGGCGGTCGCGAAGGACTTCGCGAGCCCTTCCACGGCCAGCACGCTGTCGGCCGACACTGCGGCTTCCCCTCCGACCTGCACCGTCGTCATCACGAACCTCGATTCCGCATGTTGTAGTGCCACTTCAGCGCGACGCGTCGTTCGAACCGCCGGACGGCGAACGCGACGGCGTAGCCGACGATGCCCGCGGCGATCGCGCCCGCGTACAGGCCCGCGATCTCGAACCGGGTCTGGGCGTCGGCCAGATAACGTCCCACCCCCTGGGTGGACGAGTAGAGCTCGATGGCGACCATCGCCGTGATGGCGACGGACATCGCGGTGTCGACGCCGGCCATGATGCGCGGCGCCGCCGCGGGCAGCCTGACCAGCATCGTCTCCCGCCGGACCGACATCCGCAGCGCCCGGGCGGTGTCGCGGTAGCCCTGGTCGACGGACCTGACGCCGTCCATGGTCGACAGGAGGATCGGCCAGACGGCCGCCCAGGCGATGAGCAGGACCTCGCTGACCGACCCGATGCCGAGGACCGCGATGAAGAGCGGGACGAGCGCGATCACCGGCGTGGCCCGGAACATGTCCATGACCGGACCGCAGATGCCCGCCGTGATCCGCGACAGGCCGCAGGCGTACCCGACGACGAGGCCGACGACCAGGGCCAGGGCGATGCCGAGCACGAGAGCGCGCAGGCTCGGCAGCATGGTGTCGGTGACCCGCGACGAGAGGAAGTCCGAGACGAGGGCGTCGAGGCTGTCGGTGAGCGGCGGATAGTAGAGCGACGAGCTGCCGCGCGACGTGATGAACCACAGCCCCACGACGGCCACCGGCAGCCACAGTGCCGTCGCGCCGCGCAGGCACCGAGTCACGATCCTGCGGCGGCGTGATAGCATGATCATCTGTGGAGGTGTGCCCTGGGTGTCCGGCGGGTCCGTGCCCGGAACCGGCTTTTCGGCTTGAGCGTGTGTGCTCACCTGCGGTTACTCCATCGTGTGTCGCATCAACGCCGATCTCATCCAAGCACGAACGAATTGGCCCGCATCTGTCGGATCCGTACACTTTCGCTCGCAAAAGTGACGCATTCCTCGAAGCTGAGCAGCGCGTTCACGTGAAACGGCACACGTCGGGCGCGACTACCGCGTCACACCTTCAGGTCCGGACGAGGCGGCGGAGTCTCAGCGCCGCCTGGAGCTCCACCCGGCGGGACGCGAGGGGGCGGCCGAGCAGCGCCTCGGCCCTCTGCAGCCGGTTGCGCACCGTGTGCTCATGCAGGCCGAGGTGTTCGGCGGTCGCGACATGCGTGCCGAAGGTGAACGACGCCAGCATCGTCTCGCACAGCGTCCGGGCGCTGGCGGTGCCCGCGGCGAGGGGGCCCAGCTCCTCGCGCACGAACCTGGCGACCTCGACGATGTTCGAGGTCAGCATCGCCTCCAGCCGGACGTCCTCGTATCTGAGGACCGGGGGCGCGTCCGTCCAGAGCTGGCGGACGGCGGCCACGCGCGTGACGTCGTCATATCCGGACCGGAACCCCTCCACGCCCACCGCGGGAGTTCCCACGGACGCGGTCGTCCCCGCCGCGATGAGCGCTTCGACGACACGATCTCCGTGCTCCGGACGCCACGGGTGGGGACGCGACAGCCACACCACGACGTCGGACGGCGTCAACCGGACTTCGAGCGAGTCGGCCGCCCCGGACGCGATCCGCAGCCGCTTGGTGATCTCCTGGGTCGAGATGTCCGACACTTCCGTCAGCTGGATGGTGAGGTGCTCGGCGGAGAGGTCGTACCTCAGCGCCGGATAGAGATCCCGGGGCGGAGCCGGCAGGTCGCCGGCGAGGATCTGCCGGACGGTGTCGACACGGAACTGGAAGCCCGAGCGCCGGAGCATGTACTCGCGCTCGGTGTAGCCCGCGTCGACGCTCGTGACGACATGGTCGTACCAGGCCAGGAACATCGCGGTGCTCCAGCGGAGGCCGGCGGCGGACTCGCTGCTCGGCACCGGCTCCTCGTCCGCCGCCTCGGCGAGATGCTCCGCCCACATCGCCCACGTGACCCGCGCTCCCGTCCGGTAGGAGTGCTGCAACGCGGAGTGGGAGATGCCGAGCTGGGCCTGCATGCTGGCGAACTCGATCGGCGATTCGAGCTTCATGTCGTCGAGCGTGATCTCGCCGATGAGGAACCGCCGGAACTGGCCGAGGTTCGCGGTGATGCTCTTCTCGAGCATGGCGACGAAGGACGCGTCCTCCCGCCGGTCGGGGAACGCGGCCTCCACGTCGGCGTCGACGATCGCCTGGATGACCGGGCCGATGTCCCACGCGCGCGCCGCCCGCCCCACCCATTCCGGACGAAGGTCAGGATCGAAGGACTGGGACAGCACGGCCATGAGCACCAAGCCTCCTCACGCGTTCAGCCCTCACCGCCGAGGTCCACGTGCTCGATCGCCTCCAGGAACTCGTCCATCGTGGCCGCGCCCGTCATGGGAAGTGCGCAGGCCACGGCCTCGACCAGCTCACGAGTCCCGACACCATAACCGATCAGACGTTCCACCTGGACCGCCACGAGCGTGCGGCTCCCGCGCGCGGCCAGCGCCGGCACCAGGATGAGGCCGCGGGGAACCGGGCCCAGCACCGGCTCCCGCCATTCCGGGGAGCCGAGGCAATGATCGAGGAACTCCCGGTAGCGCAGCACCAGCTCGGGGTCGATGCCGGCCAGCCGCGGCCAGAGCGTCGCCTGCGGTGATGCCGGCGCGGGTACCGGCCACCGGTTCATCTCGGGGAACGGCGTCGATCGTTTCGGCCGGCCGCCTTCCGGCATCGCGCCGAACGGATAGGAGTCGGAGTTCGCCTGCTCGATCGCGTGCGCGACCCCGAGAACGGTGGAGTGGCCCACGGCGGGCGCGATGGCCTCGGCGGCCTCGATGATCACCTCATCGGCGACTCCCAGCCGGTACAGGCGGCGGACATGGTTCGGAGCGAACCGGTCGTCCCGCATCGCGCACAGGTGCGTGAGCGCGATCAGTTCCCGCATCTGTTCCGAGAGCACCTGGTCGTGGGTCGTCTGACCCGCATAGCCGTGGACGTAGCCGGCGCACCGATGGATGCGCCGCAGTGTCTCAGGTGCCACCTCGGCGATGATGCCGACCTCGGAGAAGGAGTCGCCGCGTTCCCGCAGCACCTGTTCCAGGGCGTCCTCTTCCAGGGCGCCCTCCCGGCCGGTGGCACCGCTCGCCTCGCTGGAGCCGGTCATGAGGTCTCACCGATGGCCGCGTTCACTTTGGGCATGACCTCTTCCGCCATCAACTGCATCGACCTCCGCCCCAGGTCGGGATCGACCCAGTCCATACCCGCGTACACGATCTCACCCATGGGGCCCGCCTCGTCACGCAGTGCCACGATCTGCTCGGCCACGTCTTCCGGGGTGCCGCATATGACGAGGCTGTCGAGAATCCCCTCCAGCGTGACGGCGCTGTCCGGCTGGTTCTGGTCGCTCTTGAAGAGGTTCAGGCGGCCGCCCAGCGCCATCTTCTTGAGCATCTGAGAGTAATAGAACCTGTACGGGCTGCCGGCGGAGTCCCGTCCGTAGGCGCGGGCGGTCGCGGCGTCGTCCGCGACGAAGATCGTGCGGGCCACCCGCCAGTCCGACGGCTTCGGCTCGGCGCCGGCGGCCTGCTTGCCCGTGACGTAGTTGTCCCAGTGGCTCCGCAGCCATTGGGAAAGTAGGAAGTTCGCCGAAAGCGGATGGAAGTCGCGCCGGCCCATCGCGATCACGCCCTTGGAGAAGGGCGCGACGACCGTGCCGACGATCTCGGGCCGCGGATCCTGCAGTGGGCCGCGGACCGCGCCCAGGCCCAGCTCAGGATTCATGGTCCGCTCGGTGGTCACGTACCACCGATCCCCGGGCTCTCCGATGTTGTACGGCGGCGTTCCGGACCAGATGCGCAGGATCGCGTCAATGGACTTCGCGAACATCGCGTTCCGGTCCTCATCGAGGATGCCGAGAATCTCCGCGTCCGAGGGCAGCGCTCCCGGGCTCACCCCCAGAATGAAACGTCCGTCGCTCAGGTGGTCGAACATGGCCGCGTTGGCGGCCACCAGGCTGGGATGCACGTGGGAGAGATTCGTCGTGCCGGTCCCAAGGAGGATCCGCTTCGTGGATTGGATGAGCGTCGCCATGAACAGCATGCTGTTCGTGACGTTCTCATAGAGATCGGTGAGATGCTCGCCCATGAAGGCGTCGTGGAAACCGAGTTCATCGGCGAGCATGATCGCCTGTCGGTCCTCTTCGAGGGTCGCGGTCCAGCCGCGGCCGGCCGGGTGCATAGGCATCGCGAAGTATCCGAGTCGCATCGGCTGAGGTCTCTCTCGTGAGTCGGTTCTGATGTTCAGTGAACCGACCGACACGAGCCGGAACAGTGGCGCGTTCCGCCATGTTCTGGCCCAGACTTCGACATTTCCGTAATGAGGACCCCCGAGGCGTCCCGCGGCGGCCCGGGAGCCGGCCAGGCGTCAGAACTTCCAGTCGCCGCCTCGTCGAGCCTCGGCTCGGGGGTGAGCCGAGGTGGCGAGAGCCGCTGCCAGCGTCTCGAGTCGGGCCAGGTGGCTGTGCACGTTGGAGCCGGTCAACGCATACTCTCGCTTGCGGATCTTTCCTGCGATCAATACGTCGCGAACATTCCCGGGGTGAGCGAAGAGGACGACCGCCGCGGTCGCGTCGTTCACCGCCGCCATGTTGATCGCGGTGCGGTCGATCAGGACGACGTCAGCTTGCTTTCCCGGGGTCAGACTCCCGATCCGGTCTCCCAAGCCGATGGCCTTCGCCCCGCCGATGGTCGCGGCTCTTAGCACGTCAGCGACTCCCAGTGGTGGAACGCCTGCTGTGGCTCGTTCGCGGTACGCCTGCGACGCCACCGCGCCGCGAGTGGCGCTTGTCGCTGCTCGCATCAGCGAGAACGGATTCGGTGCCGAGTACGTGGCGACATCGGTGGACAGTCCGATGGTCGTCCCGAAGCCGAGCGCGCGGCTGAAGGCCGGTAGTCCGTAGCCGCAGAGCATCTCGGCCTCCGCTGCGACACTCAGGCCGGCCCCGTGTTCTGCGAGCAGGGCGAGTTCATCGTCTGGAATCTCGTTGCAGTGGACGAAGCACATGTCGGGTCCGAGGAGGCCGCGTGCTGCTAATTGAGAGATGGTTCTGTGCTGCTCTCCCGACCACCGTCTGGGGGCCGCGTTACCGAGTGCTGCTCCGATACCGTCGTAGATCAGTGGAACATCGAGTTCCCTGGCCAGAGCGACATCCTTTTCCAGGACGCCATCGCTGAGGCAGTGTCTCGGGCGGGCCCCCATCGCAAGCGACAGGAGTGTTCCCGGGCCGAAATGGTCCGAGGACTTCAGTCTGCGGATCTCCGGTGGATGTGTCGACGCGGAACCGCTGTACCAGTTGCCGCCGTCGCCGTTCGGTGGTGTGTGGGCGAGGACGGCCCGGAGAAGTGAGGCCTGGTGTCCCTCGACCACCGCGTCAGTGTGCTCTGGCGTCCTGCCGATGTGGGCCAGGTCCGTCACGGTGGTGAAGCCGGACGCGATCGCCTCAAGGTCGCTGACGAGAACGGCGGTACGGACGGCTTCCGGAGTCACGTCGGCCGCGAGAACGGACTTCGTGAATCGACGATATTCGTCTACCCAGAGGTCAGCCGTCGTGCCGCGGCAGACGGAGAGCCAGGAGTGGCGGTGGGTGTCGACGAATCCGGGAACCGCGATCGTCCCGTGGCCGTCGATGACGGGGCCGGGATGAGGGCTGCACGGATCCCGGGCTCCCACGGATTCGATGGTCCCGTCGTCGCCGACGACGATCTCGCAGTCGTGGATCTCGCCGAGCGCCGGGTCCATGGTCAACGCGTGGGTGCCGCGAATTCTGAGGGCCATCAGTCGCTTGACGGGGTGTTCTGCGCCGCGGCGGGACCGTCGGTCGAGGCGAAGCCGGTGACGGGCGGCGTCCACGAGCCGTCGAGAGCCACCTTCTGACCGGTGCTCGCCTCGATCCGCTTGCAGATGGCGTCGCGGGAGGCGACCAGGTCGTCCACCATCCGCTCCGCGTCGACTCCCACCAGCCGGCCGTTCGACTTCACGACCTGCCCGCCGACCAGGACGTCCCGCACGAGGCCGGGATGCCCGCTACCGACCACGGCGCCGACGGGGTGGTTCAGCGGCGCGACGGCCAGGTCGCGGACGTCCAAGATCACGAGATCGGCGTGGTGGCCGGGACGGATCGATCCGGCGGGGTGCTTCAGGACGCAGGCCTCGGCGCCGCGCGCGGTGGCGAACTCGAAGACGTCGGCCGAGTCGAGTGGAAGCGACCGGCGATCGGCGGTGTTCGGATCGCGGGCTCCGGTCACGCCGCGCTCGGCCAGGAGCGTGGCGCTCATCGCGCGGAACATGTCCCCGCCGATCGCGGCGCAGTCGTCGATCGAGAGGCTCGGCCGGACCCCGGCCGCGAGGAACCTGCCGGTGGCGGGCCACCCGAACCCCATCTGGATCTCCGCGCCGGCGCTCACGGAGGCCGAGGCGCCCACGTCGGCGATCATGGCGATCTCGTCATCGGTGAGCGTGTTGCCGTGAACGACCGTCGTCGTGCCGTCGAGCAGACCCGCCTCGTGCATCTGCCCGATGGGACGGTTCGTGCCCCATGCGGCCGAGCCGGCGTGCACCGTCACAGGGATCCCGAGGGACCGGGCCGTTCGCACGTCGGTCGTGGTCGTCTCCATCGAGCTGTACTGGGGGCCTCGGAGTCCGAGGGCCATGGTCAGCAGGTCGTCGTCGAGGTCGTGGACGGCGGCCGCCATGCGCGTGACCTCCTCGGTGATGGGAACGTCACTCGAAAGTCCCCATCCGCCCGCGTAGGCGAAGACCGAACGCGCCTTGGAATCCTGGAGCGCCCGGAGCACCGCATCCGCGTGCGCAGGTGACGAGATGCCGTGTGCCCAGTCCACCATGGTGGTGACGCCGCTCGCCAACGCCTCCAGGCGGCCTGCCAACACCGCGATGTACATGTCATCGGGGGTCATGTGGTGCTTGACGATGCCGTGAAGCGCATGGGCGTACTGGCCCAGGGTCCAATCGGAGGCGATCGAGCGGAACGCGGCCTGCCAGTTGTGCCGATGCGTGTCGACGAAGCCGGGGATGACCAACGTCCCCGTCGCGTCCAGGACCTCGCATCCGTCCGCCTGTATACCTGCGGCCACCTCGACGATGAGGCCGTCCTCGATCATGATGTCCAGGTGATCGGCCCGGTAGGGCGGCACCTGTCCCTGCCCGGGGCCGATGAGAACGTGCCCGCCGCTGAGGAGCATCCGGGCGGTCATGGAGCCACCTGACAGGCGCGCGCCGAGAGTGCCTGTATCTCGGCGGTGAACGCGTCGGGACGGTCGATCGTCATGAAGTGCCCGCAATCCGGCACGGTGACCACCCTGGAACCGGCGGGCAGCTCCGTGGCCTCCGCGACCGGTCGCCCGGAGAGGACCGGGCCGGCGTCGCCGAAGGCGATCAGGGTCGGTCGTCGTTGAGCGGCGAGGGCCGATTGGACGTCGTAGCCGCGAATGGCCCACATCACGCCGAGCATGGCACGGGTGCCGGCCTTGAGCCGGTCGGTGGTCCAGCGCGCCGCCATCGCTTCGTCCGCCGGCCGCTGGAGACGCTCGTTCAGGTCGTCGACGGTCTGCTGCGGAACCGTGAACAGCGCCTCCGGCCCCGGCCACACCGAGTCCCACCACGACGGACCCGCGAGCTGCGCCTCCACGATCCCGATCGCGAGGACGCGGTCCGGGTACCGCGCGCCCACGTCGGCCGCGATGAGGCCTCCGACCGAGACTCCGGCCACGACCGCGGCATCGATGCCCAGCGCGTCCAGCACCTCGATCAGCACGTCCGCGAACCCCGCGATCGACGTGCGCGGGTGGACCGGATCCGAATCGCCGTGTCCGGGCATGTCCCAGGCCACGACGTCGTGATCCGCGCTGAGGTCGTCGAAGACGTCCTCGAACTCGTGCATCGAATGACCGTTGCTGTGCAGCAGGACCACCGAAGGACCGGCTCCCGCACGTCGCACGCGGACCATCCCGGCGGATGTCGCCACCGATCGGACCTGGCCGGCCGGCCGAGGGACGAACAAGGACTGTTCGCTCACTTCACAGACCGCCTCGTGAGTCGCCGCTTCGCCATCTCCGCGAACTCGCGCAGGGCGGTGGCGTCGTCGATGCTGCCGATGTTCACGGCGTCCTCCATCGCGACTCCCTGGAACATGCGTTTGAGCGGAACCTCGATCTTCTTTCCCGTGCGCGTATGCGGCAGCGCGCGCACGACGATGATGTCGTCGGGAACGTGCCGCCGGCTGACCTTCTCGGCGACGGCCGCGGACACCTCTGCCCGCAGGCCGTCATCGAGCTGCCGTCCTTCCTCCAGGACGACGAACAGCGGCATCCAGTAGTCGCCGTCGCCCTCCTCAACGCCGAGCACGAGGGATTCCCGGATCGCGGCGATGTGACCGATCGCCGCGTATATTTCGGCGGTGCCCGTCCTTACGCCGCCGCGGTTGAGCGTGGCGTCGGACCTTCCCGACACGATCGCCGCCCTCTCGGACGTCAAGAGAACCCGATCCCCGTGTCTCCAGACATTGGGAAACTGGTCGAAGTATGCGGCGCGGTACCTCTGCCCGTCCGGGTCGTTCCAGAAGTAGAGAGGCATTGATGGCATCGGCTCGGTGATGACGAGTTCGCCTTCCGCGCCGATGAGCGGGCGTCCTTGAGCGTCCCAGCAGTCGATCGCCGCACCCAGCATCGGCCCGGACAGCGCGCCGGCGTAGACGGGCAGGAGCGGTGCGCCGCCGATGAACCCGGTGGCCACATCGGTGCCACCGGTGGTCGAGCTGAGGTACACGTCGCTCGAAACGGATCGATAGACCCACCGTGCCGCGTCGGCGGGCAACGGCGACCCGGTCGACCCCACTGAACGGAGGCGCGAAAGGTCGAACTTCGAGCCGGGGCGTAGATCTTTCTGGGTGCAGGCCGTCAAGTACCCCGCACCGGTGCCCAGGTAGGTCAACGACAGCTTCTCCGCAAGCGCCCACTGCGCGTCGAGTTCTGGGTGGTGGGGGCTTCCGTCGTAGAGAACGGCGGTCGCGCCGGAAAGGAGGGAGGACGCCACGACGTTCCATACCATCCATGCGGTGGAGGTGTACCAGAAGAACCGGTCGCCTTTCCCGAGATCCATGTGCAGGGCCGCGGTCTTCAGTTGCTCCAGCGCGACGCCGCCGTGCCCGTGGACGATGCCTTTCGGTATGCCGGTCGTCCCGGAGGAGAAAAGAACCCACAGCGGATGATCGAACGGTAGAGGCCGAGGGCTCAGCGGCTCCTTGGCGACAGCCTCCCACCACCTGACGGCATCGTCCGGGACGGAGCCTGGACGATGAGCATCGACCCAGATCAACTGCGTGCGCGCGGGAAGCCCGCCGTGGACGGCCAGTGCCTCATCGGTGCGGTCGTGGACCCGGCCTCCGTACACATATCCGTCCGCGGCGATCAGCACTGCCGGTTCGAGCTGGCCCAGGCGATCCAGCACGCTCTCCGGTCCGAAGTCGGGAGCGCATACCGCCCAGACGGCCCCGATGGAAGCGCTGGCGAGCAGGCCGACCAGGGCCGGCAGGGTGTTGGGCAGGTAGGCCGCCACCCGGTCCCCGGGCCGCACCCCGAGGTCCACGAGAGTCCGTGCCAGCGCGCCGGCCTGGCGCCTGAGTTCCCCGGCCGTGACCTCGACAGGCTCACCGCCCTCGACCAGTGTCACGACGGCGATGTCGCGGTCCTCGAAGCCGCGTAGCGCGAGCTCGGCGAAGTTCAGCTCGGCATCGGGAAACCAGCGGGCACCGGGCATCTGACCGGAGACAAGGGCGGCGCCCGGGGCGAGGCTTGTCGTCACATCGAAGTAGAGAGCGAGATCAGCCCAGAACCGCCCGATGTCCGCGACTGAGGCGTTCCACAGCTCTTGATAGGTCTCCAACGGACGGCCCAGTCGCTCGGACCACCACGCGGCGAAGTCCACCATGCGGCTCTTGGCCACTCGCTCTTGCGGCGGCGTCCACAGAACGCGGGGCTCGGCGCTCGTCCCGATCGAGGTCGTGCTCATGACAGCGGCGGTTCGGTGTAGAACTTGCCGACGGGACGGCCGTTCCCGTCGTAGAGCCCGTCGTTGTAGATGCCGAGCACCCCGAATCGCTCGGTGTCGCTGGCGTTGACGAACTGGTGAATCACGCCGCGAGGGACATAGAGGTAATCGCCAGCGGACACCTCCTGCTCCAGCCGTTCGTAATCCTCATTCCACGTGACGAGCCGTAGGCGGCCTTCGAGCACGTAACCAGCGGCGTCCGAGTGGAGGTGGTAGTGGGCGCGGGTACGCGCTCCCGGCGGGAGATAAGCAGCGTGCACGTTCAGCCGTGCGGAACCGGTGTGCGGTCCGATGCCGAACTCGTGAGGCATCGTCGCCTCGTAGTCTGTCTCCCTGGCCACGTCGGCCGATCGAACGACCACCACACCGGCGGCATCTGGGTTCTCAGTCATCTGCATCTCGCTCGTCGCGGCTTGCTTGGGTGAACTCTCCGAACGTGCGGTTGAAGTTGAGGAGCGGCCGTCCCGATGTGCGGGCGGAGTGCACCACCCGGCCGATCAGGATGATGTGGTCGCCGCCCGGTAGCGACTGGTGACGCTCGCACTCGATGTGCGCGAGCGCGCCATGGATCAGGGGCACACCCGAAGCGGCGCCGACGAAATGGTCCTCGTCGGTGAACTTCAGCGCCCCGGCCGTCGCGTACCGCAGAGCGACGTCGGCCTGGCCCTCGGCAAGGATCGAGATGCCGAAGGTGGCGCAGTCGTTGAAGAACGGAAAGCTGAGTGCCGAACGCGCGACGCAGACGAGCACGAGCGCTGGTTCGAGGGACAGGGCCGAGAACGAACTGGCCGTGATGCCGATGGGCTCGCCGCCGACGCGACGCGTGGTCGTGATGGTCACGCCGCTCGCGAAGCGTGCGAGGACGTCGCGCAGCCCGTGGTGATCTGCCGGCGGGGCCGCCGGCGTCACCGGTGCACGGGTCGCCTGGCGGGTGTCCCCGGGTGGGATCGCGGATCCGAGTTCGGTGCCCAAGCCAACCTCCTTACGTCGCTCCACTCATCCTGCGACGGCGCTCACCTCGACTCGATGTCGTCGACCGTGAGGTCTGCCGGCGGAACTGCCGCAGTCCGTGAAGGGCGTTGTGGCGCCTAACTCCGATGCGTATACTCGCATCGGAGTATTGGTGGTGGGTCATGGTCAAGCGTCGCAAGGTGTCCAACCTGCTCGGGCTGGCCGTCCTGTCGACCCTCATGACCAGGCCCATGTACCCCTACGAGGTCGCGTCGTTGCTGCGCGCCCGGGGCAAGGACGACGACATGGCGATCAAGTGGGGATCGCTGTACCGGGTCGTCCAGAACCTGGAGAAGTACGGCTTCGTGGAGGCCGTCCACAGCGAGCGGCAGGGCGCCCGCCCCGAACGGACCGTCTACCGCATCACCGAGGCGGGACGGGCGGAGCTGGTGGACTGGGTCCGCGAGCTGGTCGGCGAGACCCAGCGGGAGGAGAGCAGGTTCAAGGCCGGGCTGTCCGTGCTCTCGGTGCTGTCGCCCGACGAGGCCGTCGGCCTGCTGCGGGCGCGCGCCGGCACGCTGGAGGAGCGGATCGCCACGACCGAGGCGGAGCTGGCGGAGCAGGCGGGGCAGATTCCCCGGCTGTTCCTCATCGAGACCGAGTACGAGCTGGCCGTGCGCACGGCCGAACTGCGGTGGGCGCGCGGGCTGGCGGACGAGATCGCCGAGGGCTCGTTCCCGGGCCTGGAGATCTGGCGGGAGTTCCACCGGACCGGTGACGTGCCGTCCGACCTGGCCGAGCTGGCGGAGAGGGGGGCCGGCCCCGAAACGACGTAGCCCCGAAAGATCCCCGGCGCGGTGCGGCAACACCGCGCCGGGGAGTACCTCGAACCGAACCGTGAAACGGATTCCGGCTGCAAGGTGGCGTCTTCCAGGATAGTCCGCGGTCCCTCCGGTTCGGTTCGCGACCTGTGCGATCCGAATTGCGAGGAGACATGCGTAATCGCAGAGAGAACCCGGCGAAGGGAGGCGGCCGGCGTTACCGCCGGTGGCCGGTGCCCGTACTGCTCATCGCCGGATGGCTGGTGTTCCTGGGCGCGGGCGGAAGCTACGCGGGCATGCTGGGTGACGTCGTCAAGAACGACAACGCCTCGTTCCTGCCCGCGGGCGCGGAGGCGACCCAGGTCGCGCAGATCGAGCCGGACTTCTTCGGCGAGGAGCAGACGCCGGCCGTGGTGGTGTACGTCCGCGACTCCGGCATCACCGCCGGCGACCGGGCGGCGGTGGCCGGGGACCAGCGCGCCCTGGCGTCCGTGGAGGGCGTCGCCGGCCGGATATCCGGGCCGATCCCGTCGGCCGACGGGCGCGCGCTGCAGATCGTGGTGCCCCTGTCGACGACGGGGGACGCGTCCCAGCTGCCCGGTGCCGTGCAGGAGATCCGGGAGCGGGCGCGGAGCCATCCCGGCCTCACCGCCCATGTCACCGGGCCGGGCGGCATGGAAGGCGACTTGGCCGGCATCTTCGAGGGCGCCGACGTGCGGCTGCTGGTCATCGCCACCGTCGTCGTGTTCGTCATCCTGGTGCTGGTCTACCGCAGCGTCATCCTCCCGGTCGTGGTGCTGACCTCGGCGCAGCTGGCGCAGACCCTGGCGTCGGTGGTGGTGTACTTCCTCGCCCGCGAGGACCTCATCGACCTCAACGGGCAGAGCCAGGGGGCGCTGCTGCTGATCTGCATCGGCGCGGCGACCGACTACGCGCTGCTGATCGTCGGCCGGTACCGGGAGGAGCTGCGCGACCGGGAGTCCGCGTACGAGGCGATCATGGTGTCGGTGCGCCGCTCGGCTCCGGCGATCATCGCCTCCGGCATCACGGTGATCATCGCGATGATGTGCCTGCTGCTGTCCGAGCTGAGCTCCAACCGCGGATACGGGCCCGTCCTCGCGCTGGGCATCCTCGCCTCGCTGGTCGCGACGTTCACCTTCCTTCCGGCGGTGCTCGCCCTGCTCGGCCGGGTCGCCTTCTGGCCGCTGCGTCCCCGGTACGGCTCCGAACACAGGCTGGAGCGCGGCATCTGGGGCCGGGCGGCGGGCGCCATCTCCCGGCGTCCCCGGACGATCTGGGCGGGCACGGCGGCGGTCCTGGTCGTGCCGGCCCTTTTCCTGCCGGGCTTCAAGGCGTCCGGCTCCCCGATGAGCGAGCAGTTCCTCGGCGACAAGCCGGACTCGGTCGTCGGCCTGGACGTCCTGGCCCGGCACTATCCGGCCGGTTCGGGCGTCCCGGCGCTCATCGTGGGACCGGCCGCGGCTCAGGGCGAGCTGGCCCGGGTGTCGCGGGCGGTGCCCGGGGTGCAGAGCGTCACGGCCCTGTCCGACCGGCCCGGCGGGCCGCCGAAGGTCGTCGACGGCCGGGTGCTGCTGCAGGCGACCCTGGTGGACGCCCCCGACAGCTCCGCGGCGGGGGACACCGTCGAACGCCTGCGGACGGCCGCCCACGCGGTCGACGCCGACGCCCGCGTGGGCGGCAGCACCGCGATCGCCATCGACACCGTCGACGCGGGCTGGGCGGACCTGCGAACGGTCATCCCGCTCGTGCTGGTGACGGTGCTGCTGCTGATCATGGCGCTGCTGCGGGCGCTGGTGGCCCCGCTGCTGCTCATGGCCACGGTCGTGCTGAGCGCCGCCGCCGCCCTCGGGCTCTCGGCGATCTTCTTCAACCGGGTCTTCGACTTCCCCGCCACGGACGCGTCGCTGCCGCTGTTCTGCGTCGTGTTCCTCATCGCCGTGGGGGTGGACTACACCATCTTCCTGATGGCCCGGGTGAGGGAGGAGGCCGTGCGCCTCGGTGACACCCGGCAGGCCCTCGTCCGGGGGCTGACCACGACCGGCGGTGTGATCACCTCGGCGGGCGTGGTCCTCGGCGTGGTGTTCTCGCTGTTCGGGGTGCTGCCGTTCGTCCCGCTGGCGCAGATCGGGTTCATCATCGTCGTCGGCATCCTGATCGACACGTTCGTCGTCCGGGCGCTGCTCGTCCCCGCCGCCTCCTACGACCTGGGCCGGGTCATCTGGTGGCCCTCGCGGCCGGCCCGCAGGCGAACCTGACCTCGCGGCCGGGCCGGGTCGCGACAGCCGGATGCGTTCAAGTGGGTCCTTCCATATGAGGGCGGACGCCGTAAAGTATGGCGTCGGTGACATCTGGTGACCATTGGCCCTGTGTGGACCGTGGCCGCGTGGCAACGGGGGCACGGCCCGCGCGACGCTCCGGTGGAAAGGAATCCCGGCCGTGCCCCGTCCCGAGCGCGCGCTCGACCCGGACGCCGGCCCCCTCCAGCGGTTCGCCCACGAGCTGCGCGAGCTGCGGCGGCAGGCGGGTGAGCCCGGCTACCGGCAACTGGCCGAGGCGACCCGGTTCTCCGCGTCGGCGCTGGCCGCGGCGGCACGGGGGGAGCGGCTCCCCAGCCTCCAGGTCACCCTCGCCTACGTCGAGGCCTGCGACGGCGACCGGGAGCGATGGCGGCGCGCCTGGCACGACGTGCGCCGCGAGCTCGCCGGGGAGACGGAGGAGCACGCGGCCGAGCCGCCGTACCTGGGGCTGTCCCGGTACGAGGCGGAGGACGCCGGGAGGTTCTTCGGCCGCGCGGAGCTGGTGGACGAGATCCTGGCCCGCCTCGACCGGAACCGGTTCGTCGCCGTGTTCGGGCCGTCGGGGAGCGGGAAGTCGTCGCTGCTGCGGGCGGGGGTCGTCCCGCGCCTCGGCCCGGGGGCGGCGGTCGTCACGCCCGGGGCGCCCGAGCCGCTTCCGGAGGCCGAGGCGCTGATCGTCGACCAGTTCGAGGAGGTCTTCACGCTCCACCCGGACGCGTCCGAGCGCCACGCGCTCGTCGACGCCCTGCTCGACCGTCCGGGACGGGTGGTCATCGCGGTGCGGGCCGACTTCTACGGGCACTGCGCCGAGCATCCGGGGCTGACCGCGGCCCTGCGGAACGCGAGCGTGCTGGTCGGCTCGATGCGCGGCGAGGACCTGCGCGAGGCGATCGTCAAACCCGCCGCGAACGCCGGGCTGATGGTCGAGCCCGCGCTGGTGGCGCGGGTGATCCAGGACGCCGGCACCGAGCCGGGCGCACTGCCGCTGATCTCCCATGCCCTCCTGGAGACGTGGAAGCGGCGCAAGGGCAAGAACCTCACGCTCGCGGGCTACGACGCCGCGGGCGGCGTCCACGGCGCGATCGCGGACACCGCCGAGAGCGTCTACCGGACGCTCCCGGAGGCGGAACGGCAGGCCGCCCGGCGATTACTGCTCCGGATGGTCAACGTCACCGAGACGGGACCCGGCCACGGCACGCGGCGGCCCGCCCACCGGTCGGAGGGGGACGGCGCCCTCATCGAGCGGCTGGCCGGGGCGCGGCTGGTCGCCATCGACGGGGACACCGTCGAGATCGCGCACGAGGCGCTGATCCGGACCTGGCCGCGGCTGCGGGACTGGATCTCCGCGGACCAGGAGGGACTGCGCCTGCACCGCAGGCTCGGCGTCGCCGCCGCCGAGTGGGAGGCGATGGGACGCGACGAGGGGGACCTCCACCAGGGCGCGCGGCTGGACGCGACGACCGAGTGGGCGGACGCCCACCCGGACGACCTCACCGTGCGCGAGCGCGCCTTCCTGGACGCGTCCATCGCCGCGGAGCAGGCCAGGAGGGCCGCCGCCGAACACCGCACGCGCACCCTCCAGGGCTTGGTGGCGGCGCTGTCGGTGCTGCTGCTCGTCGCGACGGGAGCCGGGACGGTGGCGGTCACCGAACGGGTCGAGGCCGACGACCAGCGCCGGCGCGCCCGGTCCCGCCAGCTGGCCGCCGAGGCCATGGCGCGGCTGCCCGCGGACGTCCCCGGCGCCGCCGACCGCGCGGTGCGAGCCCACCGGACGGCGCCCACGCTGGACGCCCGCAGCGCCCTGCTGAGCATCGCGGGACGGCAGCCGTACCAGTACCGGTTGGCCGGGCACGCGGGCATGGTCAAGTCGGTGGCGTTCAGCCCGGACGGCCGGGAGCTCGCGACCGGCGGCCAGGACGGCGCCGTGATCACATGGGATCCGGAGCGGCGCGTCCCGCGCGCCCGGTTCGCGTCGTCCGGGGGCGCGGTCCGCATCGTGGAGTACAGCCCGGACGGGCGCCTGCTCGCGACCGCGGACCTCGGCGGCGTGATCACGCTGTGGCGGACGTCGGACCACGCCCCGGTGCGCCGGATGAGGATGGCGGGCGTTCTGGACGGCCTGGCCTTCAGCCCCGACGGCCGCCGGCTCGCCGCGGCGGGCGCGGCCCGCACGGCCGCCGTCTGGGACGTCGCCACCGGCCGCGAGGTCGACGCGATCGACGGCCACGGCGGCCTGACGACGGAGGTGGCCTACGCCCCCGACGGCCGCACGGTGGCGATCGCGGGCGACGACGGCCGCGTCGCGCTCTGGCGTCCGGACGACGACCGGGTCCGGACGGTGAAGGTCGGCGACGCCCTGCTCACCGCCGTCGCCTTCAGCCCGGACGGCCGGTCGCTGGCCGCCGCGGGCGACGACGACGAGGTCCACCTGCTGGACCTGGAGAGCGGTGAGGAGCGAGGCCCGGCACGGCGGATGCAGCATACCGACACGATCTCGGCGCTGGCCTTCACCGACGGCGGGCGGACGCTCGTCTCCAGTGGATACGACCGGACCGTCAAGCTCTGGGAGACCGCCTCCCGAACGAACATCACCACGCTCACCGGGCACAGCGGCGGGATCTACGACATCGCCGTGAGCCCCGACGGGAACCGGATCGCCTCGGCCGCGCTCGACCAGACCACCCTCGTCTGGGACCTGCGGCGCACGCCGTACATCGGCCACACCGACTGGGTCAACGACATCGCCCTCGATCCCGGCGCGAAGGGGTTCGTCTCCGTGGGCCAGGACGGCGGCCTGCGCTGGTGGGACACGGCGTCGCGGCGCCCGGCCGCCACCGTCTCCGCGCATCCTCGCGGTGCCGCCGTGGTGGACCACGGTTCCGGGCTGGTCGTCACGGGCGGCGACGACGCCCTGATCCACATCTGGCGGGACCGCCGGCGCGTCGGCACGCTGCGCGGCCACACCGACAAGATCTACGCCCTCGACCTCGCCCCGGACGGGAGGACGCTCGCCGCGGCGGACCAGAGCGGCGCCCTCATCCTCTGGGACGTGCCCACCCGCCGGCGGACCGCCGTGCTGAAACGGGGCCGGCCGCTGGTGAAGGGCCTCGCGTTCGGCCCGCACGGGCGGATGCTCGCCACCGGCGACGACGACCGCGCGGTGACGCTCTGGGACGTGCAACGCCGGCAGCGGACGGCCGTCCTGCCCGGACACCCCGGCAGGGTGGCGAGCATCGCGATCAGCCCGGACGGGCGGCTCCTCGCCGCGGGCGGGGGCGGCGGCGAGGTCCTGCTGTGGGACCTGCGCCACCGCCGCCGGGCAGGCCGGCTGCGCGGCCACGCGGCCGAGATACGGGCGATCGCGTTCAGCCCGTCCGGCCGCCGGCTCGCCACCGCCGGGCTCGACCGCACGGTGGTCGTCTGGGACGTTTCCCGGCGCTCGAAATGGGCCGTCCTCACGGGCCATTCCGACGTGGTCCTCGGCCTGGACTTCAGCCGGGACGACCGGACCCTGCTGTCCTCCGGCGGAGACCAGACGATCACCACGTGGGACCTCGACCTCCGCCGCGCCGCCGCCACCGTCTCCGCACTCCGCTGAACCGCCCCTATCCGCCGAAGACGGGGATGTTCGGGATCTTGCCGAAGCTCACGGCGTCGAGCGTGACGGTCTTGGTCCCGGCGGGCGGCGCCGTCAGGTAGACGTACGAGCGGTACGGCGTCTTCGGCCGCCAGTACATGGTGGCCGAGCCGACGTACGTCCCTTCCTCCTCGCTTCCCTGGGGAGCGGTGCGCACCGGCAGGTAGGTCTTCCCCGAGCCGTCGGTGACGCTGAACCCGTTCACCCCCTGACCGCCGAAGATCCCTTCGCCGCCGAAGGCGGCCGGCTCGACCCCCTCGGCCTCGCTGGTCGCCTCCACCACCCCGACCAGGAAGGCGCCGTCCCGGTAGAAGGGGTGGACGCGCAGCCGGAACGGCACCGGCTCGCCGATGCTGTTGCGGCCGTCGGCCCGGCGCTCGGCGACGACCCCGCCCGGGGCCGCCCGGAACTCCGCGGGACGTCCCGCGCCCGCCGCGCCGCCCGTCCCTCCGGCGGCTCCGGGGTCCCCGGCCTTGAGGCCGTAGGAGATCTCGACCCGCCGGTTGCGGGCTCGGGCCTGGGGATCGTCGGCGCCGTTCTTCTCCTCCTCGACCAGCGGCTCGTCCGCCCCCTTGCCCGAGACCGCGAACCGCACCTGCCCGAGCTTGGGCGCGATCGCCGCCTGCACCGCCCTCGCGCGGCGCTCCGAGAGGCTCTGGTTGTAGCTCCGGGTGCCCTTGCCGTCGGTGTGGCCCTCGATCGTCACCGGCTTGGAGGGGTCGGCACGCTGGGCCATCTCCTGCGCGATCTTGTCGAGGATGCCCTGGGCCTTGGCGGAGAGCCTGTCCGAGTTGAAAGCGAACAGGACGTCGCTGCGCAGGCCCTCGATCTGCGTCCCGGCACCGGTCGTCGACGTTCCGCTCTCCCCGTCGATCTGGTCGTAGAGGTCCTTGACGACGGGCTCGGTGCCCGGGGCCGGCGGCTCGACGGCGTACACCTTGGTCTGGCCCGGCTCCGGACCGGCGGTCCCGGAGACGGTGGGGCCCGGCGGCGTCGCTCCCGGCGGCGGCGCGGCCGGGCCGTCGGTCACCGTGACGCCGGGCAGCTCCGAGGTGCTGCCCGGCGTCAACACCGAGACCTGCTTGACCGTGGACGGAAGGGCGGGGAACCAGATGTCCGACTCGTACCGGACGCCCCTGGTGAAGAACAGCTCGCGGGGGCTCAGCTCGTAGTGGGCCATCGCCTTGTACAGCTTGCGGCCCACCGGATCGAGCAGCTCATAGCCGCCGAAGCCGAGGTTGCTTCCCCTGCCGCCTTCGTCCAGGTAGTTGACCGCCACCCGCAGCTTCGTGAACTCGCCCCGCCGCTCAAGGCCGAGCACCTCCAAGCGGTACTTGCTGGCCCGGGTGTCGGTGATGGACAGCCCGCCGAAGAGCCCTTCGCGGGCGATGACGGCATCTCTCCGGCCGAGGGTCGCCTCGGACGAGGCGCCTGACCCGCCGCCCCCTTTCTCCTTTTCTCCGTCTCCTCCGGGACAGGCGGTGAGCGCCAACCCGAGCCCCACGGACAGGGTCGCGAGACGCATTGACTTCATGGACGTGGTGCTGATGACGCGCACGGGAGTCCTCGAATGGTGGGGGCCTGCTAGTGACCGCAGGGAAGCTACCTCCGAGGATGTTGTGCACCAAGGGGCCTCTTGCCTGCACAACCCCCGCCCCGCGCCCCGACTTTTAGAGCGGTCGTGCGGGGGTGACCGCCTGGCGGTGGACGACCAGGTCGAACCACTGCCGCACGGTGCCGCCGGTGGCGTAGGAGTCGTAGGGAAGTTCAGGGGTCTCGGTGGCGATACCGCGCGTGGCGATCGGAGACCGCAGCCACTCGCGCACCGGCGCGGGCGCGTCCACGCGCAGGTCCATGAGCAGCTGGTCGAAGCGGGTGGCCTGACCGAACGGGCGCTCGACCCACCCCTCGCGCGGCGGCGGCATCTCGACCGTCCCGCTTTCCCCGGCGATCGTCCCGTGGTCGAAGGTGAACCCGATCGACCGGTAGCCGTCCCCGAACCAACGGCGCAGGTACGACCCGACGCTCGCGAAGGCCATCTCGCCCTGCTCCGGGCTGAACAGGCGCATGCCCGGAGCGACGGCGGTGTGCGGGGTGGCCGCCCAGTACACGACCTTGCCGTGGTGACGGCCGCGCCACCAGCGCAGGTTCTCCGCCGCGCGGGCGTCCCGGAAGGCATAGGACGTCTCACGCGGAATGTAGTAGTTGAGATAGAAGGAACGAATCTGCTTGGCGGCGTGCACCGCCAGCGAGTACGCCCGGTCGCCGGGCCGGTGCGGCAGCCGCTCGACCATGTCGTACAGGTCGCGGGCGTGCTCGACGTACGGCTTCTTGTCCTTCACCTCGTTCATGTACCAGCCGGCGTGGGCCCAGGCGTCCGGCTTCGTCGGCCGGAGCCACTCCATGTGCCTTCGCAGTTCGGGGACGAGCGACGGCGCGGCCTTCGCGACGTGCGCGTCGACGATGTCGTAGGCCGGGAGCCAGGTCGTGTAGTACTCCACGCCCACGAACCTGACCTGGTCGCTCTTCTTGCGTCCCTTGTTGAAGTCGCGCAGCCAGTTGAGCGCGTCCGCCGTGTCGCGGTTGGCCCAGGCGCCGCTCGTCCGCCGCAGGAGCGCGTCGATGTCCCCCTCGCCGGTGCGGACGTACCGGTCGATCTCCAGGCCGAGCGTCCAGTCGTCCTCCCAGGCGATGGACCGGAACCCCATCCGCTCCACCAGGTAGCGCAAGGTGCGGTGCTTGAGGGCGGTCACCTCCCGCAGCCCGTGCTGCGGCTCGCCCAGGCCGACGATCGAGGCGTTCCCCACCGAACGCCGCAGGGGCTCCAGGTCGTCCAGCGGCGCAACCGGATCGACCGTCCCGAGCCGATGCGCGTTCCTCTCGATCCAAGCGGTCACCGCCCGCGTCTCCAGGACGGTGGACGCGGCTGCGGGACGCGCGGCCGTCTCGGCGGACGCCTGCGCGGTGAGGCCGACACCCGAGAACAGAACGACCGTCCCGGCGGCGGATGCGACGAACCGCAACGCTGTGCGCTGTTTCATGGCGGATTCCTTCCAGCTGGCTGTGCTGCGATGCCGCACACGTTGGCCGCAAGGTCCGTCCCACCACATCCGCCCACGGGAGACTCCGCAAATACCCCCAACGCCGTACACACCGCCCGCCGGGCGTCGGCCGGGGTGGACGAGGGTGTTCGTGGCGGCGCTGATCGTGTTTCACAGCCACAGGTGGCCGGGGTCGTGGAGGTGGATGAGGGGGCAGATACGAGGTCCACGCCGCGACCGGCAAGCAGAAGGAGCACGCCTACCTGAAGGAGGTCGGGGCCGCCGCGGTCGTGGAGCGCGAGTCGCTCACCGGCGAGCCGAAACCCCTGGCCAAGCAGCGGTGGGCCGCCGGAATCGACAGCGTCGGCGGGCCCACCCTGGCCAACGTGCTCTCCCAGGTCCGCTACGGCGGGGCGGTCGCGGCCTGCGGCCTGGCCGGCGGCCCGGTGATTCGGCGAACGAGAATTGGCTCCACCCCGCTGGGGGATTGAGTCAGCAGACCGGCCGAACACAAATGATCAGGGCGAGTCTTCCCCAGCGGCCAGCCACTGGCCGACCGCCTTGACGTAGCCGCCTGGCGCTTCCAGCGGCAGGAGATGCCCGACTGTTGCGAAGACGCGCCGTTCCCAGTCGGGTCGGCGTCTGGCCAGATCGTCGATCGTGCTTTGGGGGATGAGGGCGTCCTGGTCACCCCAGAGCAGCAGCACGGGCGCGTTCACGGCGGCGATCGCCCGGTGGATGGGCCGCTGGTCGATGAACAAGGCCGACATCACCGAGGCGAAGGCCGTGACGGCATCCCCGAGCTGCTGCGGTTGCGCGCTGCGCACTTCGGCGCTCAGTAGCGCTGTCATGTCCGGTGACAACCACGACAGGTCGCCGCCGACTGCCTTGCCGCCCGACCGGTTGGCCGAGTCGGTGACCATTTTCAGCTTGAGGTCGAGCAGGCGTCGACCGGTCAGGCGCAGCACGGCCCGCGCGGCCGGTGGCCCGACCGCCAGGCCCAGCCTGCCCAGGGTGCGCCAGAACAGCACCTCGCCGGCGGGCAGCGGACCGGGCAGTGCGGGAGCCGCGAGCACGACCCGTCCGACTCGCTCGGGGGCCGAACCGGCGAACAGCACCGCCACCAGCCCACCCATGGACCAACCATGGACGACCGCGTCCTGGACGCCCAGCCGGGCGGCGAAGGCGCTCATGAAGCGTGCGTTCGGCTCGGCCTTGGCCGCCCGAGGGTGCGGCGAGCCGGTGTGGCCGAACAACGTTCCCGGCAGATCGGGGGCGATGACCGGCCCGAGCGTGCTCAGCGGCGCGATGAGGTCCAGCAACATCGACGCGCTGCCCGCCATCGGATGGATCAGCAGATGGGTGGGCCCCGCCTGGCCGGCATCGGCGCTCAGATAGTGCACGCTGGTTCCGCAGACGTCGATCTCCTGGCTGCCGATCCCGGCCCACCGCGGGGACAGCACCCCCCAGTCGGCGTGACGCATCCTTCCTCCTCCACCTCGTCGCTGAGCACGAGCCGCTGCTCCCGGCTGGTGACTGGTCCCGCCGAACCGGTTCGTCCTGATCGGAATGGGACCGCGGAACTGCGGTCAGGCGGGTTCGGTGGCCTGCCGGGCTCGGGTGTGGGCCCTGCGGTGGGAATCGCTGCCGGTGTCGATGATGGTGGCGTTGAAGGTGAGCCGGTCGACGATGGCGCCGCAGAGGCGGGGGTCGGTGAAGGTGTTGGTCCAGGCGCCGAAACTCTCGTTGGAGGCGATGGCGACGCTGGCCTTCTCCTCGTGTTCGGTGAGGACCTGGAAGAGCAGGTCGGCGCCGCGTTTGTCGAGTTCCATGTAGCCCAGTTCATCGATGCAGAGCAGGTCGAGGGGGCCGTAGCGGGTGATGGTCTTGTTGAGCACCAGCTCGTCGGCGGCCTCGACCAGTTCGTTGACCAACTTGGCGGCCAGCACGTACTTGACCCGGAAGCCGGCCATGGCCGGAGTCAGGGCGCCGACCCGCAACGCGGTCGCGATACCGGCGACCACGTGCTCGTGGGCCATGCTGCGGTGCAGCAGCAACACCTCGATCAGCGCCCGGGTGCCCTCGGCGTCGCCGTGGGCCCGGCGGACCGCGGCCCACCAGGCGTCATGCACCGGGGTGAACTTGCCGGCCTGGCGGGCCTGTTCCAGCGCGGTCGACCCGGGCAACGCGCCGGGCTTGCGCATCAGAATCTCCAGATAGTGGTCCAGGTCCAGCCGACACTGGTGCTTGGCGACCAGCCGCTCGTGCCGGGCGACCTGGGTGCGGCCGTCGAACACCACCAGTTCCGAGGCGTGCAACAGCACCCTGACCTGCCGCCCGATGAGGCGGACCGGCACCGAGTAGTAGTTCATCCGGACGCAGATCTGCGAGCGGCGGTTCACCCGGGGATGAAACACCCGGCCGGTCTCGAACGGCTCGTCCGGCAGCGGCGCCGGCAGCGGCTGCTCAACGGCGAAGTCGGCGGCGACGGTCCGGGCCCGCGACCCGATCCGCCGCTGGTCATCCTCCGCCTCCCACTCGGCGATCATCGCGTTCAGTTCCGCCAACGACTCAACGACGGGAACGGGCACCAGGTGGTTGCGGCGAAACCGGCCGACCTCACCCTCCACCCCGCCCTTCTCGTGCGCCCCGTCCTTGCCGGGACGGCAGTAGAACGCCTCCAGATGGTGGTGCGAGCGAAACGCCACCCAGCGCTGATTTTCCACCCGGGCCCACGACAGTCCGACCACCTTGGTGACCGCGGCCCGCAGATTGTCGTAGCGGACCTTGCCGGTCGGGACGCCGCCCAGCACCCTGAAGGCGTGCACGTGTCCTTCGAAGTAGGCCTCCTGCCCGGCCGAGGCCGTGACGCGATGCACCGCCTTGCCCGAATACGACAGCCGCAAGACGAACAGGAAGCACTTGGTCATCGTCCCGGCCAGATGATCCACACGTCCCCGAAGTCGACCTCGGCCTCGGCACCGGGCCGATGAACCTGGTCGATGGGCACCTCGGGCGGCGAGCCCCGGCCCGCCTCGGCCATGACTGCGGTTTGCGCCAGGCCACGTAGTTGGCGACGGTGGAGTAGGAGACCCCCTCCATCTCCCGCTCGGCGACCAGGCGGTTGAAGATGCGCCGCACCAGTATGCCGCTGCTTGCGCGGGGCATCCAGGTCCGTCCACAGGATCTGGTCGATCACCGGCTTGAACGGATCCAACCGCGAGGACCGCGGCGGCGGCTTCTTGCGCGGAGCCGGAAACGCCGAGGCCAGCGCTTCACGCACCGTCCGCCGATGCACCCGGTACTTCTTGGCCAGCGCCCGCACCGACAAGCCCTCACGCCGCGAATCCCTGCGGATGGCCGCGAACATCTCCAGCTTGTGGTCACGCACCACGCCCACCCCCAGGTGCTCCCGGGCAGCCGCAGCGTCTCACCCCACCACCCCAGGTGGGGCCAAAACCCACTGAACAGGTATCGCCCAGCCACAGGGTGGGGCCAGACCTAACTCACCGGGTGGGGCCAGGAACCGCGCGTAGAACCAGGCCCGGGGCTGCCGGCGACGGTGATGCCCTTCATCCTGCGCAACGTCTCGCTGCTGGGCGTCGGTTCGGTGAACGCCCCGATCGCCTTGCGCCACGAAGCCTGGTCACGCTGAACGACCTTTTCACGGCCGACGAACTGCGCACCGTGGTCAACGACGCCGCCCTCAAGGACGTCCCCGCACTCGCCGCAAAACTCCTCAAAGGCGAAATCCGCGGCCGCATCGTGATCAACGTCTGACCGATAGTGGGTTGATCGCGGTCAGCTCGCCAGCAGGTCGTTCATGCGGTCGATCTCGGCCAGCTGGGTGGACTGGACGTCGCGTGCCATCTGCTGGACGGTGACGTCGGTGCCTTTGTCCAGGACGTCCTTGGCCATGGTGAGCGCGCCCTGGTGATGGGTGATCATCAGCTTGAGGTAGAGCTCGTCGAACGTCCCGCCACGCGCGTCCCGCAGCTGCTTCAACTGCTCCGGCGTGGCCATTCCCGCCATGCCGGTGTGCGCGCCGTGATTGCGGCCGTGCGCCTTCAGGACGGCCTCGGCGTTCTGCTTCAGCCACGACCGCATCGTCTCGATCTCAACCTTCTGCGCCGCGTCGATGCGGGAGGCCAGCGACCGAACCCGCTGGTCAGAGGCCCGGGACGGGGCCAGCGCGGACATCTCCAGCGCCTGCGCGTGGTGGGGGATCATCATCTGCACGAACCCGACCTCGGCCGCGGTGGGCGGCGCGGCCTTGCGCGGACCCGCGACCTGCGTCTTGTTGGGCTCGCCCGGCCGGCCCGGGACCAGCACGGACCTCGACGGGGCCGCCTCGGGTTCGGCGTCGCCGCTGCAAGCCGTCAGGGTGCCGGCGGCCATCGCGACCGCCACGCCCACCACCGCGATCCGGTGCCGCATCGAACCTCCCACGTCCAGCCGGCCACCCGGACCGTACCCGCAGAACGGACCAGAGCAAAAGGGTCCTTTGATCAAAAAATGCCGATATACAAGCTCAAACCTGTACAGACATCTCGAAACCCTCGATACTCCAGAATCGAGCCTGTTCTCGGGGGTCATGGAGACAAAGGAGTCAGGGTGCCGCCAGTTATCAAGCGACGTACCAGACGCAGAAGCCTCTTGGGGACCCTCTCGGGCCTTGTGCTGGTGATCTCGGCCGCGTTCGTCCCGGCGGCCTCGGCCGGCCCGGCCGGGGACGAGATCAGCAAGACGCCCAACATGCATCATCTGGCGAACATCCCCAAGCAGGGGCCGCTCGCCGCACCCGCCGCGTACGGCTCGGACTGGGCCTTCAAGGGCCGGTACGCCTTCGGCGGGAACTACGAGGGCTTCACGGTCTACGACATCAGCCGACCCCAGAAGCCGCGGGTCGTCACGGTCGTGCACTGCCCCGGATCCCAGAACGACGTGTCCATCGCCGGGAACCTGCTGTTCCTGTCGACGGACAGCTCGCGGAGCGACGACTCGTGCCAGTCCGTGGCCAAGCCCGCGACCGACAAGACGGCGTGGGAGGGCATCAAGATCTTCGACATCAGCGACGTGCGCAACCCGCGCTACGTCAAGGCCGTCGAGACCAAGTGCGGCTCCCACACCAACACCCTCGTCCCGGGCAAGCGCACGGCCTACATCTACGTGTCGTCGTACAACCCGAGCGACACCTACCCGGACTGCCGGCCTCCGCACGACCTCATCTCGATCGTGAAGGTCCCGTTGCGGAACCCGACCGCGGCGAGCGTGGCGGCCGAGCCGGTGCTGTTCCCGGACGGCGGCAACCCGGGTGACCCCCCGGACACGCCGTGGCCCGGCCAGACCAGGGCCACCTCGGGCTGCCACGACCTCACCGCCTACCCCGACAAGGACCTGATGGCCGGGGCGTGCATGGGCGACGGCGTGCTGTTCGACATCTCCGACCCGCTCAAGCCGCGCACCATCACCAGCGTGCGCGACGACGAGAACTTCGCGTTCTGGCACTCGGCGACGTTCAACAACCGCGCCAACAAGATCGTCTTCACCGACGAGCTGGGCGGCGGCTCCGCGGCCACCTGCAACCCGACGATCGGTCAGGAGAAGGGCGCCAACGCCATCTACGACATCGTCGGCAAGGGCAAGCACCGCAAGCTGAAGTTCCGCAGCTACTACAAGATCCCGCGGCACAACACCGACAACGAGAACTGCGTGGCCCACAACGGCTCGCTGATCCCGGTGAAGGGCAAGGACATCATGGTGCAGTCCTGGTACCAGGGCGGCATCTCGGTCATGGACTTCACCGACTCCCGGAACCCCAAGGAGATCGCCTGGCTCGACCGCGGTCCGTGGGCGGACAACCTGCAGTACCTGGCCGGCACGTGGTCCACGTACTACTACAACGGCTACATCTACTCCAACGAGATCCAGCGGGGCCTGGACGTCATCGACCTCCGTGACCCGCGCACCGACCGGGCCAAGCGCGTCAGGCTGGACGTGCTCAACGCCCAGTCCCAGCCCAACTACTACGACTGACCTGACCGGACGGGTCCTCGCCCCCGCCGAGCCGTGAGCCCGGCGGGGCCGAGGACCCGCCTGTCGCGCTTCCTCGCCGTACCGGACGGGCCCGGTCGAGCGGGACGGTGATCGCGTATCGAGATGCTCTGGACGCCGCTGAAGGCCCACCACGGGGCGGGCTTCAGGCTCCGCCTTCCAGGGTCTAGAGGACCAGGCGGCCTTCGATCGCCACCGTTCGCACGAGCGCCGCGCTGGGGCGGTGGAGTGCTTCGGTGAGCGGGACGTGCAGCAGAAGCAGGTCGGCGGGGGCACCGGCCTGGACCGTCCTGATCCGTCCGCCCGGTTCTTCGGGTGGGGTGAGGTAGGCGTGCAGGGCGGTGAGCGGGGCGATGCGTTCGGCCGGCCCGACGGTCGTTCCCGATCGGGCGCGGCGGTGGACGGCCGCGGTCATCACCTGCCAGGGGTCCAGTGGCCCGTACGGGGCGTCGCTGGAGAGGCCGACCGGCACCCCGGCCGCTCGTAGCGACGCGTACCGGTAGAGGTCGCGGTGGTCTTCGGCTGCGACGTCGCGCAGGTAGTCGTCACCCCGATCGGCGATGAAGCCGGGCTGGGTGACCACGCGCACGCCGCGCCGGGCGATGTCGTCGATCAGCTCGGCCGGGACGAGGGCGGCATGCTCGACGCGGTCGCCGCCGAAGGCCGGTCCTGCCTGGTCGAGTGCGGCCAGCAGGAGCACCAGCGCCTCGCGGGTGACGCAGTGCGCGGCGATGGGACGGCCCCGGTCGTGCGCGGCGCGGATGCGGTCGCCGAGGTCGTCGAGACCGGGCAGGGCGGAGTCGGCGATCACGATCTTGTAGGGGCCGGCGCTGATGCGGGGGTCGGTGGTGGGGGCGTCCAGGGGGGCGCCCAGGAGGTGGAGGCGCTGGGGGAGCGTCCCGCCGGCCACGGCGCGGTCGAAGGCGGCCAGCGCGGCGGGACCGAGGTCGGGGGTGGCGTCGGTGACCGCTGTGATGCCGAACCCGGCCAGCTCCCTCGCCACGTCGTCGAGCGGCAGCGGAGGTGAGGGCGGCAGGCGGGTGCGCAGCCAGGCGTCGGCCCGCCATAGCCGTCCGGTGGGTGTGCCGTGCGGGTCGCGTTCGATGCCGGGGTGGCCCGCGGTGGCGAGCCCGGTGGCCGTCAGGGCGGCGGTGTTGAGCATCCACAGGGCGCCGCTGCGGTGCTGGACGCGGAGGGGACGGTGCGGTTGGAGCCGGTCCAGGGCCGCGGCGTCCAGGTCACCGGCGACGGTCTCGATGTAGCCGGTGCCGCGGATCCAGCCGTGCTCGTCGGGGGCCGCGTCCCAGAGGGCGGCGGCCAGCCCGGCGTGGTCGCTGACCTCGGGAGGCCCGCAAGGGACGGAGTGGCGGCGGGCCGCGAGTGCGTGCAGGTGCAGGTGATGGTCGCACAGCCCGGGGATCAGGGCGCCGCCTCGGCACTCCACGACGCGCTCGCCGGGACGGCGCGGCAGGCTGTGGCCGATCTCGGCGATCCTGTCTCCGGCGATGCGGACGTCGGCGCGCCGCGGACCGCCGTCGAGCTCGGCGTCCCGCAGCAGCAACCCCGTCTCCTTCACGGGGCAGCGATCCCCAGCTCGCGCAGCACCTCGCGGGTGTGTTCGCCCATCGCTGCGGCGGGTCCGGCGGCTCGGCGGACGGCCGGGAGGGCGACGGGCACCGGCCCGTCCGCGGTGTCGACGGCCCAGCCGTCCCCGTCCCGGGTGGCGGCGGGCGAGGGGATGTCCGGATCATCGGTGCCAAGGGTGGCGGCCACGACGTCGGACATCGCCACGTCCCACAGCATGCCGCCACCGCCGGGCGGGGCCGTGGAGGCGAGCACGGCGGCGGTGAGCCCGGTCAGCGGGTCGGCCAGAGCGTCCCCGCAGAACAGCGGGGCCCCGTCCCGCTCGCGGCAGACCAGGCCGGCGGTGGCCGCGACATCGTCGCCGAAGCCGATCCCGTCGTCGTCGCGTCCGTGGGCGGTGATCGACACCCAGGTGGTGCCGGCGGCCACGGCCGCCCCGGCGTCCAAGCCGAACCGGGCCAGGGCACGCGGGCGGGACGCCTCGATGACGATGTCGGCCGCGTCCACCAGGGCGGACAGCGCGCGCCTTCCGGCGGGGGCGCCCGGGTCGAGGACGACCGAGCGGTGGCCGGCGTGCAGCAACCGGTAGAAGCCGGGATGGCCGTACCGCGCGCCGTCCGGGCGGGCCGGTGTCTCCACCTTCACCACCCGCGCCCCGGCCAGTCCCAGCAGGTGCGCGCACAGCGGCCCGGCCCACAGCGCGCTGAAATCGACCACCAGCGCCCCCTCCAGGGTGCACGGCTCCAGCGGTTCGGGAAGCGGCGCCGGGGAACGCCGCCGCGCCACCGCGCCGGCCGCCACCCCCAGCAGGCGGGCACGTTCGGTCAGGTCGGCTCCGGTGTGCTCGCGGAGCCACGCGCCGAGCGCGGGCCATGGGTCGTCCCCGACCTCGGTGCCGGCCAGCGCGCCCAGCAGCGCCGGATCGTCGGGACGCGCGCAGGAGACCGCCGCCCACCCGTCGGCCGTGGGCAGCAGCCTGCACGCACCGCCCGCCGACACGCCGCCGCGTCGCCGCAGGCCGAGGAGGGCTGCGCGCTCGGACAGCAGCCGGGGCCCGTCCACGCACACCGCACGTCCCGTCCGGCTGGTGTGGTCGGAGAACCGCTCGGCCAGCGCCCGCGCGGTGGCGGCGCCGTTCCCCGGCGGCACGAGCGGCGGCCCGTCCGGGCGTCCGGTCAGCGCCACCACCCCGGAGGCCGCCCACGCCTCCGCCCCCACCGCGTTCACCTGCGGTGATCTCCGGTCACCCGGCACGGATCGATCGGCATGAGCCGAAGATACACTTTCCGGCATTCACTCCCCGGAGTCTGTATTGCGAGGTGAGCGATGGGCGGACCACCGCGCCTGTCCCTGGCCGAGTTCGCCGACGGCGCCGCCGACGGCCCGCTGATGGACGGCCACGGATCCGTGCTCGCCCCGCTCATGGCCGTCGATCTGGGCGGCGCCGCCGACCCCGCGACCCTGCGGGCCGCGACGCGGCGGGCACGCGACGGCGACCGCGTGCTGATCGGCCTGCTGCCCGGCGGCGGGGCGTCCACCGGACTGTCGCGGGCGCTCGACCTCACCCTCGCCCCTCCAGGTGCCGCGACGGGCCGGGAAATCGTCGTCGTCGACGACCCCGAAGCGGCGCTCGGCGAACTGCACCGGGCGGTAACGGGCAATCCGCTGGCGTCACTGGTACTGCGCGATGTGCTGCGCACCACCGAGTCGATGCCCGTCCCCGCCGCTCTGGACGTCGAGTCCTTCGCCTACTCCACCCTGCTCGGCGGCCCGGAGTTCGTGCGCTGGCTCAAGCAGCGCGGCCCGCGTCCCCTGCCGCCCGTGGTGGAGGATCCGGTGCTGGTGGTCCGGGACGACCCGGAGCCCGGAACCCTGCGCATCACCCTCAACCGGCCCGAGCGCCGCAACGCCTACGGACGGCAAGTGCGTGACGCCCTGGTGGACGCCCTTCAGGTCGCGCTCCTCGACAGCGATATCGGGCACGTCGTCCTGGACGCGGAAGGGCCCGCGTTCTGCTCCGGCGGCGATCTCGATGAGTTCGGCACCGCACCCGACCTGGCCACCGCCCATCTCGTCCGGACCCGCGCGGGCGCCGGGCGGCTGGTCCACCGCCTCGCCGGGCGGACGTCGGCGCGGCTGCACGGCGCCTGCGTCGGCGCCGGCATCGAGATCCCCGCGTTCGCCGGGACGGTGACCGCCAGGCCCGGCACCACGTTCCGCCTGCCGGAGGTGTCCATGGGGCTGATCCCGGGGGCGGGCGGAACGGTCAGCATCCCGCGCCGCATCGGCCGCTGGCGCACCCTGCACCTAGCGCTCACCGGAGCGCCGATCGACGTCGACACCGCCCACTCCTGGGGCCTGGTCGACCATAACTAGGGACGAGACAGTTCGGGCTGTCAGACGTCGGCGGCGGTGCGGAAGCCCGTGTTGCCGCTGGAGCTGTCGGGGGTGTTGCCGGTGCGGGCGGCGACGCGGTAGCGGTTGCAGTAGGACTCGTGGCACAGGTACGACCCGCCGCGCATCGAGCGGTGGGTGGGGTTGAACCAGTCGGCGCACCACTCCCAGACGTTGCCGGACACGTTGTACAGGCCGAAACCGTTCGGCGCGAACGCATCGACGGGTGCGGTGCCGGCGTAGCCGTCTTCTTCGGTGTTGTGCACGGGAAAGCGGCCCTGCCAGATGTTGCACCGGTGTTCACCGCCGGGCGTGAGCTCGTCACCCCACGGGTAGCGCGCCTGGTCGAGCCCGCCGCGGGCGCTGTACTCCCATTCGGCTTCGGTGGGCAGGCGGCGCCCGGCCCAGCGGCTGTAGGCGACCGCGTCGTTCCAGGACACGTGCACGACCGGGTGGTCCTGACGCGTCTCGACATCGCTGCCCGGGCCCTCCGGTGCGCGCCAAGACGCGCCCCTGACGGCCAGCCACCATGGTGCCTGCTCCGGCCGCGGCGCACCTCGGCGCAGGGGGGCGGGCACGAACTTCGCGAACACGTAGGTCCAGCCGAACGCCTCGGCCTCCGTGCGGTACCCGGTCGCATCGACGAACTCGGCGAAGCGAGCGTTGGTCACGGCGTAGGCGTCGATGGCGAACGGCTCCACGGTCACCTCGCGCACCGGGCCTTCGCCGTCGTCGGGGAACCCGTCCGCAGCGTCGGTTCCCATCCGGAACGTGCCGCCCGGCAAGGTGATAAGCCCGTTGGTGTTGGTGGCGCCCGTGGTGGGAGCGTCGAGGGCCGCACGGGGCTCACGGGGTGATCGGGACGGTGGGCAGCAGTGGCGCACGGCGGTGGAACCTCCTGGCTGAGCATTGGCTGCGCGGTGACGAGTGCGGTCGTCGTCCGCCGGGGCCAAGGGCCGGCGACCGCGCTAGCTCCTGATTAAGAGGATACCTATTTTTGGCTGCGGAAGCAGCGAGCCTTGCCGGCGGTCGGCTGCGCTCCCGCCTTGCCGCCACTGGACAGCGATCACGCATGCACTCAATGCATGAAACCAGCCGTGAAGTGCATTGGACACCGCGAGCATTCGGCGGTGTCATGGAGTGACCAGGATGAGGACACTCTTATGAGTGACGGTGAGCGGACCTTCGGGACCACCGGCCTGAATCGTGCCCACGCCGCCTTCCAGCTTCCAGCGCATGAGGAGATGACCCATGGAACACCGCGAGGGTCAGTTGAGCTTGGTGTTGTTCTTCAATCCGGTCGGTCGTTTCACGCACAGCTGGCGGCGGCCGGGCAGTGGGGTCGAGGACCTGCTGGGTTTGGAGATGGCGACGTATTCCGCGCGGCGGGCGGAGGAGGCGAAGTTCGATGCGATCTTCATTTCGGACAAGGCCTCGTTCGATGATGACCCGGTGAATCCTGACCTGTGTCCTTATGAGCCTTTGACGACGCTGGGTGCGTTGAGTGCGGTGACCCGGAATGTGGGTCTCATCGCGACCGTGTCGACCACTTTCACCGAGCCGTATAACACCGCGCGGATGATGGCCCAGCTCGACTTTCTGTCGAAGGGGCGGGTCGGGTGGAACGTGGTGACGTCCTACAGCGGCGCGCAGAATTTCAATGCGACGATGCCGGCGAAAGCGGAGCGGTACGCGCGGGCGCAGGAATTCCTTGATGTCACCCGGCTGCTGTGGGATGCGTGGGAGGACGACGCGGTCGTCATGGACCGGGAGCGGGGGGTGTGGGCCGATCACAGCAAGATCCACCACCCGCGGTTCGAGGGCGCCCACTTCACGGTCCAGGACGCGCTGACGATGCCGCGCTCGCCGCAGGGCCATCCCGTCATCGTCCAGGCGGGGCAGTCGCAAGAGGGCATCGCTTTCGCCGCCCGTAATGCCGAGGTGGTCTTCGCCTCGCAGAGCGATATCGAGGGCGCGGTCTCCTTCTACGCCAAGCTCAAGGGCCGTGTCGCCGAGTTCGGGCGTCCGCCCGGCGCGGTCACGGTCCTGCCCGGGCTCATCCCGGTGGTCGGTGAGACCCAGGCGGAGGCCGATGAGATCGCCGAGATGCTCGCCGATCTCATCACCGTCGAGGTCGGCCTGGCCGATCTCAGCTTCCAGCTCATCGGTGCCGACCTGACCGGTCTGGATCTCGACGAACCGATCCCCGTGGAGCGGCTGCCCACTGTCGAGGACGCGGCGCGCAGCACGATGCTCAACGCCAGCCGGTATCGGAACATGTACCAGATCATCACCCAGGACAAGCCGACGCTGCGTCAGCTGATCCGGACCCGGACCAAGTCGGCCAGCCATCAGCTGCTGCGGGGCACCGCGAGCGGTATCGCCGACCAGATGCAGAAATGGTACGACCAGCGGGCATGCGATGGATTCACCATCACACCGCCGTACATGCCCGAAGGGCTGGACCGGATCTGCGACCTGCTGGTGCCCGAACTCCAGGACCGCGGCTGCTTCCGCACCGAATACCAAGGATCGACACTCCGCGACACGCTTGGCCTCGAACGCCCCGCCCCGCTTCGAGAGGTCGAGCCGTCGCCCGCATTGGCCGTCCCGCAAGCCGCGGGCGTACTGGCTCAGCAGTCATGACCGGGATCGACAGGACCCTGTTCACTCGGGACAAGCTCTTCATCGGCGGTGAGTGGGTCGAACCCTCGACAGAGGCGCGCATCGACATCGTCAATCCCTGCACCGAGGAGATCATCGGGTCCGTTCCCGAGGCGGGCATGGCCGACGCCGATCGTGCGATCGCGGCCGCGACCGACGCGTTCGCGGCCAGCCCCTGGCGCGGCCTCACCTATGTGGAGCGGGCGGAATACCTGGAGCGGCTCGCCCAGGAGCTCGAAAAGCGCGCTGAGGATATCGCGACCGTCCACATCAACGATTTTGGTGGTCTCGTCGGTCCGGGCAGAATGCTGGCGGCCCGCGGGGCGGCCATTGTGCGGAGCTACGTGCAGTTCGCTCAGCAGCTTCCCCCGGGTGTCGAGCGCCGCCGGGTCGGGGACGTCGAGGCGCTCGTCGTGCACGAGCCGGTGGGGCCGGTGCTCGGGATCGTCCCGTGGAACACGACCTTCGCGATCACCCTGGTCAAGCTCGCGCCGGCACTGCTCGCCGGCTGCCCGGTCGTCATCAAGATCGCGTTCGAAAGCCCGATGAACAGTTTCCTCATCGCGGACGCGATCGAGGCGGCCGGTATCCCGAAGGGGCTGGTGAGTTTCCTGCCGGCCGACCGCCCACCCCTGGAGGGCATCACCTCCCGGCCGGAGTTCCGGCACATCTCCTTCACCGGCAGTACGGCCGCCGGAATCGGGATCATGAAGGACGCGGCCGAGAACGTCACCGACGTGACCCTCGAACTCGGGGGCAAGTCCCCGGGAATCGTCCTCGACGACCTGGACCCCGCAAAGGACGCGCACGTCGTGTTCGCCGGGACGATGAGTCAGGCCGGGCAGGTCTGCACGACGTACTCCCGGCTTTTCGTGCCCAGGGCGATGGAGCAGGAGTGGCGCACCGCGCTCACCGAGTTCTACTCATCCCTTGTCATCGGCGACCCGAGCGACCGTGCCACCCAGGTCGGACCGCTCGTCTCGGCAGGCCATCGGAGCAAGGTCGAGAATTACATCCGCATCGCGCGCGACGAAGGCGCCACCATCCTCACCGGTGGGGGCCGGCCGGAGTCGATGCCGCACGGCTACTTCGTCGAGCCGACACTCGTCGCCGACGTCCACCCGGACATGCGGATCGTCCGGGAGGAGGTGTTCGGGCCGGTCATCACCCTGCAGGCCTACGACACCATCGATGAGGCGATCGTGATGGCCAACGACACCGAGTACGGCCTCGCCGCGGGCATCTTCACCCGCGATGAGGAACGTGGGCTGTCGATCGCGGGCCGCATCGAGGCGGGCACCATCACCCTCAACATGGGCGGGGCGTGCCTGCTGGTGCCCTTCGGGGGCTACAAGAAGTCCGGCCTCGGGCGGGAGGGCGGCCTGGAGTCCGTCCTGGCACTCCTGGAGATCAAGCAGATTCAGGTCGGTCAGGTCTGAGCCGAAACAACCGGCATAAAAAGAATACTTTCTAGCGCTTGCGTGCAGGATTATTCCTGGTGGGGAGTGAGAGATATGGCGAAAGAGGCAACTGATCACCGGCGTGGCTTTCAGGGCAAGATCGGCCGCTATGTGGCCGACTCGCAACCGTGGTGGCCGACGCCCCAGCTACCGCCGGACGGGAGTCCGGACATCGTGTACCTCGTTCTCGACGATGTGGGATTCTCCGACCTCGGGTGCTATGGATCGGAGATCCCGACACCCAACATCGACGCACTCGCGAGTGGAGGCCTGCGCTACACCAATTTCCACGTGACGCCGTTGTGCTCACCGACGCGCGCGTGCTTGCTGAGCGGCCGCAACCACCACTCGGTGGGGATGGGCAGCCTCACGGCATATGACACGGGATTCCCCGGCTACCGTGGTGGCATCAGCCGGGCCGCCACGCTCGCGCCGGAGTTGCTGCGTGACTACGGGTACAACACGTTCTGCGTCGGCAAATGGCATCTGACACCCGCCGACGAGGCCACCGTGATCGGTCCCTACGACCAGTGGCCACTGGGTCGCGGATTCGACCGATTCTACGGCTTTCAGGATGCCGAGACCGATCAGTTCGCGCCGACGCTGGTAGCCGACAACCACTCGGTCGAACCTCCGCGCGACGAGGGTTACCACCTCACGGCCGACCTCATCGACCGGTCGATCGGGATGATCCGCAGTCAGGTGTCCCTCGCACCGGAGAAGCCGTACTTCCTCTACTTGGCGCTTGGCGCCGCACACGCCCCGCACCAGGCTCCCGACGAGTACCTCCAGCGGTTCCGGGGGCTCTACGACGCAGGTTGGGACGAGATCCGGCGCGCGCGCTTCGAGCGTCAACGTGAGCTGGGCATCGTCGCGGAGGGTACCCAACTGGTCGACCGGAATGACGGGGTCGCGGCGTGGGCGGACCTCAGTCCGGACGAGAAACGCCTGATGGCCCGGTTCCAAGAGGCCTATGCCGCGATGCTGAGTTATACCGACGACCAGATCGGCAGGATCATCGCGGAGCTGAAACGGCTCGGGCGGTTCGAGAACACGCTCTTCCTGTTCATTTCCGACAATGGTGCCAGTCAGGAGGGCGGGCCGGGCGGCGTCGTTGACAACACTCACTTCGTCAACGGCATCACACCGACGCTGGAGGAGTCACTGGCGAGGATCGACGAGATCGGCACCCGCCGCTCCCGCAGCCTGTATCCGTGGGGCTGGGCGCAGGCCAGCAACACTCCGCTGAAGCGCTACAAGCAGAATGCCCACGCCGGCGGGGTCCGTGTTCCGTTCATCGTTTCGTGGCCCGGCCAGATCGCGGAGTCCGGTGGGATCCGCACTCAGTTCCATCATGCGATCGACGTCATGCCGACGACACTGGAAGCCTTGGGCCTGGAAGCTCCGGAGACCTATCGGGGCGTCGAGCAGATGCCCGTGCACGGCCATTCGATGCTGTACAGCTTCGCCGACGCCGCGGCTCCGACGAATCACCGGACGCAGTACTTCGAGATGATCGGGCACCGCGGGATCTGGCAGGACGGCTGGAAGGCGGTCGCTCATCACCCGCAGGGCGCTGACTTCGACCAGGACGAATGGGAGCTCTACCACGTCGACGAGGACCTTTCCGAGGCCGTCGATCTCGCGCGGGAGCACCCGGACAAGCTGAAAGAAATGGTAGAGCTGTGGTGGTCCGAGGCCGAGAAATACGGAGTGCTGCCACTCGACGACCGGTGGACCAAGCTGCTGGCCACCCAGCGGAACCGTAAGCCGGGCGCCTCCGCCGGCAAGACGTCCTTCCGGTTCCACAACGGAATCAGCCACGTGCATCACCGTGGAGCGCCGAGGCTCGTCCGACGGTCCTGGGACATCGACGTGACCATCGATGAATTCTCGCGTGGGCACGAAGGCGTGCTCGTGGCGCACGGCAACGTCGCTTCGGGCTACGTGGTTTACGTGCGCGACGGAAAGCTCGTTCTCGACTACAACTACTTCTCCCGGCACACGGTCGTGTCCACCGCCGAGCCGATCCCCGAGTCGGCCACCAAGCTGACCGTCCAATTCCGCAAGGAGGCCGAAGGAACCGGCGGCACCGTCACCTTGCTCGCGGACGGTGTCCCCCTGGGACAGGGAACGCTGGAGAGCACGATGCCGGTCATGATTTCCTGGACCGGACTCGAGATCGGCGGCGACAGGCTCGCGCCGGTCTCCGACGACTACGCCGCACCGTTCGAATACACCGGAGTGATCCACACGGTCGATTTCGCCCTTCTGTGAGCGGGTGAGCCGCGAGGACCCCTTGAGGCGCAGGTTCCCCCGACGAGGAGAGCGACATCAGATGAGCGACATCAGATGAAGGCATACCAGGCACTGGCCGCCGAGCTGGTCGAGCAAGGTGTCCACACCGCGTTCGGTCTGATGGGTGATGCGAACATGCAGTTCGTCGCCTATTACTCCGGAGCGCTGGGCCGGCGGTTCGTCGGTGCCACTCACGAGGCGGGCGGGGTCGCGGCCGCGGACGGCTACTTCCGCATGACCGGCGAGGTCGCCTTCGCCAGCGTGACGCACGGTCCGGGCATCACCAACACCGTGACCGCGCTGACGGAGGCGGCCCGCAACCGCAGCGAGATCGTGGTGCTGACCGGAGACACCCCGCCGGTGCGCACCTGGACCCAGATGATCGACATCGGGGCGGTGGTGGCGCCGACCGGCGCCGGCTACGAGCGGGTCTATTCCGCCGAGTCGGTCGTGTTCGACCTCCGGCGGGCGCTCCACCGGGCGCGGACCGAGCGCCGTCCGGTGGTCCTCAATCTGCCGTACGCGCTGATGCAGGGCGAGGCCGACGCGCCGCGGAACCGGGTGCCGACCGCGACCCGCGTGGTGGACGGCACGCTCGAGGAGGAGACGCTCGAGGGCGCGCTCGACCTGATCGCCGGGGCGAAGCGCCCTGTCATTCTCGCCGGCCGTGGGGCAGCGGCCTCGGGAGCGCGCGAGGACCTGCTGGCGCTGGCGGAGCTCCTCGGCTGCCCGGTCGCCACGACACTCCTCGGCCGCGACCTGTTCGCCGGGCACCCCCTCAATGTCGGGATCTGCGGCAGCCTGGCGTCCAGCGTCGGCACCGAGATCCTCATGCAGGCCGATTGCCTTCTCGCCTTCGGCGCCGGGCTCAACCGCTACACCACGTTCGTCGGAGAACTGACGCAGGGCAAACGGATCCTCCAGGTCGACACCGACCTGACCAACGTCGGTCTCTACACCCCGGTCGACCATGTGGTCCACGGGGACGCGGCGACCGTGGCCCGGCGTCTCACCGAGGTGCTGACCGAAGCCGAGTTCGAGGGCTCCGGGTGGGGGCGGAAGTTCAGCGAGCGGTTGACGGCGTACCGGCCCATCGACGAGTTCGAGGACAGGTCCGCCGACGGCTGCGTCGACGTGCGCTCGGCCGTGGTCCGGCTCGACAAGGTCCTCCCGGCGGACCGCAACGTCGTCACCGACGTGGGCCGGTTCATCATGGCCGCCTGGCGGTTCATGACCGTCACCGACCCGCTGCGCTTCACCCACACCAGCACCTTCGGCTCGATCGGGCTGGGGCTCGGGACCGCGATCGGCGCGGCCGTTGCGTCGCCGGAGCGGCTGACGGTCGCGATCATGGGCGACGGTGGCTTCATGATGACCGCGGGGGAGCTCAGCACCGCGGTCCGGCACAAGGTCCCGCTCCTGGTGATAGTGCTCAACGACGGTGCGTACGGTGCGGAGTACACCAAGCTCAAGAACCACGGCGACGACCCTGACTTCTCTCTCGTCGAGTGGCCCGACATAGCCGAGGTCGGTTCGGCGATGGGGGCCCAGGTGCTCAAGGTCACCCGGGTCGACGAGCTCGACCAGGTCGGGAAGCTGGCGCAGGACCTCCGCGGGCCCTTGCTCGTCGACGTCCGGCTCGACCCGAGGCTGGACGTCGGGCACTGGTGATCAGGGAAGGGGTTCGTGGTCCGGTGAGCGAAGGTGCGACGAAGCCGTACACGAGGTACGTGCTCGCCCGTCATCCCGTCGGCCTTCCGGTGGCCGAAGACTTCCGCCTGGAGCACGGGCCGGTGCCCGAGCCGGATGAGGGCCAGGTGGTCGTGGAGCACACGCACCTCGGGCTCGCTCCGGCCGCCCGGGTGCGGATGACGCCGGCGCTCCCGGGCGAGGCGGTGAAGCTGCGCATCGGCGAGACCGTCTACGGGGCGGCGTCGGGCAGGGTCGTCGCCTCGAAGAACCCCGCGTTCCCGGTCGGGACCCACGTCGCCTCGGTCGATGGTGGCTGGCAGACGCACGCGGTCTCCGACGGAGCCGATCTCACGGCCATCGACATCGATCTCGCGCCGGCGAGCGTCTGGATGGGGCTGCTGGGTGTCAGCGGGTTCACCGGCTATGTGGGGCTGGAGGAGATCGGGCGTCTCCGGCCGGGGGAGACGCTCGTGGTCTCCGCGGCGGCCGGCGCGGTCGGCTCGTTCGTCGTCCAGATGGCGAGGCTGCGCGGCGCGCGCGTCGTGGGTGTCGCCGGTGGGCCGGAAAAGTGTCGTCTCGTGGAGCGCAGGCTCGGCGCCGACGTGTGTGCCGACCACCGGTCCGCCTCCTTCGCCGAGCAATTGGCGGCCGCTTGTCCCGATGGGGTGGACGTCTACTTCGACAACGTCGGCGGCAGGGTCCGGGACGCCGTGTGGCAGCACATGAACGAGTTCGGACGGGTCGTGGTCTGCGGCCAGGTGTCGCAGTACAGCCTCACCGAGCCCGAGCCGGGACCGGGCTGGTACGAGATCATGCTCAGGCGACTGCTCGTCCAGGGGTTGTTCTGGCGAACCCACCTCGACCGGATGGCGGATTTCCGCCGCGAGGTCGGCGGCTGGGTGAGGAGCGGCGACGTCGTCGCCCTCGAGGATTTCGTGGACGGTCTCGAGTCGTGCCCCGCCGCGTTCAGCGCGATGCTCGCGGGCCGCTATACGGGGAAAGTCGTGGTCAGGCTCTCGTGAGGTTCCTAAGTCAGTGTTGCCGGTCCGCGTATTCGAGCGTCCATTTCGAGATGGCGTCGAGATGCCGGGCCATGACCGAGGTGGCTCGCTCCACGTCGCCGGAGATGAGGGCGTTGTAGATCGCCAGGTGCGCGCGATGGCTCGCGTGAGCGTCCGCCGTGACCACCTCTTCGCTCGCCGGCTGGCGCCTGGCCTCGTTCACGAACTCGGACTGGAGTTCCATGAGGATCTCGGCGAACAATCCGATGGCGGAGTTCCCGCTCAGGTCGGCCAGTTCGAGGTGGAAGCTGCGCAGGAAGCGGGTCGACCCCGACGCCTTGGTGACCTCGACCTCCGCGTCGAGGATCCGGCGCAGCCTGGCGGCGACCTGCGGGTCGCGTGCCTGCTGCGCGACCATTCGGACGCAGCTCAACTCGAGCGCCCGGCGGGCTTCTACGACGGTCTGGACGTCCGCACGGCGATAACGGAGGTACAGGGCCGCGGCACGGCGGACGGCGCGCGCAGGCGGAGCCTCCACGACCAGGCCACCGCCGGGGCCCCGCCTCATCCGCGCGGTCCCGTGGTGCTCCAGCAGCCGCACCGCCTCCCGCAGGACCCCTCGGCTCACGCCGAACTGCTCGATGAGGGAGGCTTCGGAGCCGATGATCTCGCCGATCGGCCAGCCCGCGTCGACGATGCGCTGTTCGATCTGCTCCGCGATCTGCTCGGCGAGCTTGACCCCGTCTCCGTTGTCCCCGGCCATGCGATTCCGTCCTGTCGCAGCACTGAGTCGTGAGCCCCTCTCGATTAGGGGATCCTCTGTGCTAAAGCATTAGTTCATTGTAAGAGGAACGGGTCACCCGGGCCGGTTCACGCGCTCGGTGATTCGCCAGCCGTTCTCGGTGCGACGGAGCTTGTCGCGGTATGTGGAGAACATTTTGATCTGTGGTGTGGCGTTGGTCGACGTGACGAACATGAAGTAGGAGACGGCTTCGGCCTGGTCGTGGTCGATGGTCACCGAGACCGGCATCGTGACGTGCCGGTTGTGCGATCCGGCGCCGGTCAGTCCCGAGTCCCGGCGGCCCTGCGACGCGGCGATGATCGCCTCGAGCCCGGTTTGCGTCGTGCCCCCGGCCGACCAGGTGGCGTCCCGGGTGTAGACGCGGTCGTAATCGGTGAGCTCTCCCTCATCGGCGAGAAAGGCGGCGAGCAGGAGCACCGCGCGGATCTCGGCGTCGTCGTCCGAGGGCATCGTGGGGGCTCCCTGTTGCGTGTGAGTGGCGCGACTGACGGAATTATATCAGTACTCTCTATGTGTCACGGCGGTCGCAAAGGAGGCTGGAGGCGCTCCGGGCCGGCGTACTCAGGACGACGGGCGGATCAGTGCTTCCTGCGTGACCGACGCGACGAGCTCGCCGTCGTGGTCGAAGACGAGGCCGCGGCAGAGGGCGCGACCGTTGCCCGCCCAGGGGCTTTCCTGCTCGTAGAGCAGCCATTCGTCGGCGCGGAAGGCGCGGTGGAACCAGACGGCATGATCCAGGCTGGCGAACACCAGCCCGGGGCCGCCGACGAAACGGGCGTGCGGAGCCAGCGCGACGCTGAGCAGCAGGACATCCGAGGCGAACGCGGTGGCGCCGAGGTGCACGAGCGGATCCGCCGGAAGCTCTTCCGGGGTGCGGAACCAGAAGCGCTGCCGTGGCTCGGAGGATTCGCCGCGGACGGCGGCCACCCGGCGCAGGGGGCCGTCGAAACGAAGGTCGAGCGGCACGGCCTTCGTCAACCCCCGGAACCACGCGAGGTCGTCCTCTCCCGCAGCGGCCATCGTCTCGTGTCCAGGCGGGAGCGTGTCCGGGTCGCGGCCGTGCGCGCGTGGTGTCTGATGCGACCAGCCGTCCTCACGGTCGTGGAACGAGGCGGTGAGGACGAAGATCTCCTTGCCCGCCTGCCGCGCCGTGACTCGCCTGGCCGAGAGGGCGCTGCCGTCCCGGATGCGGTCGACGTGGTAGTCGAGTGGCAGCGTGGCGTCCCCGCCGAGCAGGAAGTGGGCGTGCAAGGAGTGGGGCGGCCGGCGTTCGCCGACGGTGCGGCCCGCCGCGACGAGCGCCTGCCCGAGCAACTGCCCGCCGAAGACGCGTCGTGCGCCCGCACCACGGGCGCCGGCCCGGAACACGTCCGGGCCGGCAGCCTGCAAGGTCAGCAGCGTGGTGACGTCGGGTGCCGCGCCCTCCGGCCGCACCCGGTCCGCCGCGGGCGGAACCGCAGGGTGGTTCATTTCCGCGAGGTTCCTCAGCCCAGCGGGCGAAAGAGCGGGATCTTCCAGCCGTCGGAGATGGGGGAGAAGAACACCTCGACCCGGTCGCCGATGGCCACCTCCCCGGGATCGGCCCCGACGATGTTCGAGACGAGCCGGGCGCCGGGGGCGTCCGGCAGGTCGAGCACGGCGGCGATCATCGTGATGTCGGGGATGCCGGGAAACCCGTGCAGCACCGAGAAGCTGAACACCTCGGCGACGCCGGAGAGCTCCGTCCACTCGACCTCGCGGGACTGGCACTGCGGGCAGAACGGTGTGGGCGGCAGGCGGAAGTGGCCGCACTCACCGCATTTCGGAGCGACGAGCCGGTCCTCTTTCGCGGCCTGCCAGAACGGTTCGGTGTAGCCGTCGGTGGTGATGCTGACCTTGTCGGCGGGGAGGGCGGCGGAGGTCACGGGCGCGCTCATGTGGCCTTCCCGAGGATCAGGCCCGAGACGGGCAGGTGGGCGGGGCCGCCGGTGACGAGCGCGAGCTCGGCGCCGGCGACCTGGTTGATCGCGGTGCCGCGCATCTGCTCGACACCTTCCTTGATGTGGGTCATGCCGATGATGTAGGCCTCCGACAGCTGCCCGCCGTGCGTGTTGACCGGGAGGGAACCGCCCTTGTACCGCAGCGCGCCGGACTCGACGAACGGGCCGCCTTCGCCCTTCTTGCAGAAGCCGTAGTCCTCCAGCTGCATGAGGACCATCGGGGAGAAGTGATCGTAGATCAAGGCCACGTCGATGTCGTCCGGGGTCACGCCCGCGCGGCCGAACAGGTGCCTGGCCACCGGCGCGTGCCCGGAGGAGGCGAAATCCTCCCGCGGCATCCCGTACCAGCCGAAGGCGCGGCCCCAGTCGCGGTGCCCGCCGTGCGCGGCGGCGACGACCGGCACCGGCTTCTGCCTGAGATCCTTGGCGCGCTGCGCCGACGTGGTGATCACCGCGACGGCGCCCTCGGTTTCGAGGCAGAAGTCCAGCAGGCACAATGGGTCCGCGATCATCCGGGCGGCGAAGTAGTCGTCCTTGGTGAGCGGGTCCTTCATGATCGCCTTCGGCCGCGTCGCCGCGTTGAGCCGCTGGGAGATCGCGATCTCGGCGAACGCTTCGCGGCGGGTGCCGTAGTCGTGCATGTGCCGCCGCGTGAGGACCGACATCATGTGCCCGGGACCGGACAGGCCCGACGGCTGCACGAAGGAGCCGAGCGGGTTCGGCGGCTTGATCGCCATGACCTGGCCGAGCCGGGCCTTGGCCTGCTGCAGGGCCATCACCGTCACGACGACGTCGGCATCCCCGGCGACGATCGCCGCGCGGGCCAGTCCGATCGAGCCCGCGGCGCCGCCACCGCCGGCGGTGAGGCTCGCGGTGAACGTCACCTCGGGGATGCCGAGGGTCTCCATGAACTCGGCGGTGTCCATCGCCTGGCCGTAGCCCCCGCCGGCGCCGGAGTAGTAGGCGAATCCGTCGATGTCGGTGACCGGCAGCCCGGCGTCCTCGCACGCGGCGAGGATGGCGCTGCCGGCGAGCTCGGTGATCGTGCGGGGCTGCGACTGACCGCGGCGGTAGTACTCGGTGGCGCCCACGCCGACGATCGCGACGTCCCCGGCCGTCATGATCGGCCGCCGGGGTGGTGGGCGGTGTGCTGTAGCGTCATTCGTCGCCTCCACAGTGTTCTGCCGGATCCGGGTGCTCCCGGACCGGCTGTCCGGTCAGGACGGTCCGGCGCTGCCGCCGGCGACCGTCACGCGATCGCGTCGCGCAGGAAAGGGGCGTCCTCAAGGGCACGCAGGGTGTCGTTGAGGTGGGTGCAGGTCGAGGTTCCCGTGAAGGTGCGCCGGACGTGGCCGCGCAAACCGGCCAGCGGCAATCCCGCGAGACGGCCGGCGCTCGCCACGGCGGCCGGGCACTCGACCCAGGGCAGTGCCCGCGGGGTCGCCTCGCAGGAACGGATCCTGTCGCCGTCGAACTCGACGTCCACCGTGTACTCGTGGATCACGGTCTCCCGCCCGTCCGCACCCATGTAGGAGTCGCGGAACAGAACGTCCACTCCGGACTCCGTCACGTCCATGCGGCGGTGCCTGCGCATCCCGTGTGCGGGCAGCGGCGGCAGCTCGTGCCACGCCCAGGGGTCCGAGGTGGCCAGGGGAAGGGCTTCCGGTCCCGTGACGAGGGGGCCCCGTCCGGTGGCGTCGAAGCTGTTCATGATGGTTCCCCCGTCGGCGAATCCCGCGCACATGTCGCGCCCGAAGTCCGGGCGGCCGATGAGCTCCTGCGGTCCGTCCGGGTCGCTTGACCGCCCCGCCATGTGGGCGTGGCCGGACACCAGCGTCGTGACCGGGACGTCGTCCATGAGCTGGTGCAGCAGGCTTGGCAGGTCCGGATCGGCCGCGAGCACCCGTGCGCGGAATCCCGAACCGACACCCTCGCCGGTCAGGGACCGCAACGACGGGCGGGGTGGGGCGGTGGTCAGCTCCTGCAAGATCCAGCCGCCGGTGAAGTCGACCTGTGCGGTGTACGCCGCGCGGGCGAGCTCCACCGGAGTGCCGTCGGCGCCGGTGCGAAGGTCACGCCCGGAGCCGACGAGCAGGAGCGGTCCCTCGACTCCGTCCGGCCGCAGCATGTCCGTGGTGACCGTACGGCGCACGGAGCGCGGTGCGCGCTCCGGCGTGCCGCTGGTCGGTTCGTGGATGCCGTGGCGTGGGTGAAGCGGGCCAAGGAAAGCCGTTGTCCCCACAGTGCTTCATCTCCCGGGCGTGCCGATGAAAATGTCATTTTCAGTAGATCGCCCGGGTGGTCCGGTTGTCAATGTGCTGATCACAACAGGCGTGCCGGCGTGGCGGCCTGTCGCGGTCGCGTCAGCCTGGGCCGCCGGTGTGGCGCCGTGCCGGCGCAAAGCCGCCGGCTGACCGTCACCGCCGGGCGAAGAACTCACGGGACGGGCGTCCTGCGACGTCCTCGCGGACCCGGCGCCGCAGGAGCTTCCCCGTCGGAAGGCGGGGCAGCTCGCGGGTGAAGGTGATCTCGCGCGGGCATTTGAAACCCGCCAGCTGCTCCCGGCAGTGGGCGAACAGTTCGTCGGCGAGCGCGCGGCCGGCGTGCGCGGTGGGATCCGGCTGCACCACGGCCAGCACACGCTGTCCCATCTCCTCGTCCGGAGCGCCGATCACCGCTGCGTCGAAGACGTTCTTGTTGCGGCACAACGTGTCCTCGATCTCCTGCGGGTAGATGTTCACGCCGCCGGAGAGGATGAGGTCGACCCGGCGGTCGGACAGGTAGAGATAGCCGTTCGCGTCGAGATGGCCGACGTCGCCGAGGGTGCTCCAGCCGCGGTCGTTGAACGCGCCCGCCGTCTTCTCGGGATCGTTGTGGTAGCGGAACCGGGCGGTGCCCTCGAACCAGATGGTGCCGATCTCGCCGGGTGGGAGCTCGTTCCCGTCGTCGTCCAGCACGTGCGCGGTCCCATAGCTCGCCCGCCCCACGGAGCCGGGGTGGGCGAGCCACTCCTCGCTGCCGATGGTGAAGAAACCGTTGCCCTCGCTGCCCGCGTAGAACTCGTGCACGATCGGGCCGAGCCAGTCGATCATGCCGCGCTTGACCTCCGGCGGGCACGGCGCGGCCGCGTGCACGACGACCCGCAGGCTGCCGAGGTCGAACCGCCGCCGGTCGGCCGCGGGCAGCCGGAGCAGCCGCCGCATCATCGTCGGGACGAACTGCACGTGCGTGACGCGGTGGCGCTCGATCAGCTCAAGGGTCTCGAGCGCGTCGAAGCGCTCCATGGCGACCGCGGTGCCACCGGCGCGCTGCGTCGCCATGGACCAGGCGAGCGGCGCGGCGTGGTAGAGCGGCCCGGGGCAGAGGTAGACCATGTCGGCGCCGAAGTCGAACCCCTCGCGCATCAGGCCGTCGAACGTGCCCGGGGTGCCGACCGGAACGCGGACGGCCTCGCGGGCGATTCCTTTGGGATGTCCGGTCGTCCCCGACGAATAGAACATCGAGAACCCTTCCCAGGCTTGGGGAAGGCCCTCCGGTGCACCGGTGACGGGAGGTGGCTCGGCGTCGATCTCCAGCAGCGTCACCGAAGGCACGTCCCGGGCGATGCGCCGGGCGAGGCCGGCGTGGGCCCGCGACGCGACCAGCACGGCCGCGTCGCAGTCCGCGACGATGTACGCGGCCTCTTCAGGCGTCAGGTGCCAGTTGACCGGCGTGTAGTACAGGCCGGTGCGCTGTGCCGCCCACGCGAAAGGGAACAGCTGGGGCTCGTTGCCGAACAGCAGCGCGATGTGGTCGCCGAAGCGGAGGCCCTGCGCGGCCAGGAGCGCGGCGGCCCGGTCCGTCTGCGCGCGCAGCCGCCCGTACGAGAGGGCGCCGCCGCCCCCCATGACGAGCGCGGGTTTGCCGACGGGTGCGGCCGCACCGAGCGTCGCGGCCGCATGGTCGGTGCCGGTCATGTGAAGCTCACCTCGATCCGGACAAACATCTAACTAGTTTACAGATTTAGCCTTATTGAACAACCGTCGAGCCGACCAGGTCCGGAGTGACGAAGTGGGCACGGTCGTCGAATGCGCCGTGCACGACATCGGGCCGGTCGACCTCGTCGATCAGCAGGACAACGTCCTCGTCGGCGCGGATCGCATCGACCAGCGGGCAGGTGAGCAGGTACTGCTCACCGAAGACATCGTCCCGCGCCGAATCCCAGCCGCCCTCCCGGCTCGCCTGGATGAGTCAGGCGCCATCCGTCATCGCGTCGACGATCGTCTTGTCCTGGTGCATCCGGGCCACGCGCTCCTCCAGCAGGAACATCTGATCGCGCCAGAAGGTCGCCGCGTCGTCGGCCCTGCCCGCCGCGACGAGGCGCATGGCCTTCGTCACGGCCTTCCGCGTCGCCAGGTCGTTCTCGGTGGTGGTGCCGGTCATCGCATCCAGCAGCTCGTGCCGGATGACCTCCGTGAGCGTGCTGTGGAGCAGCTGAAGCGTCTTGTTGCCCGCGAGCTCGAACAGCAGCCGGAAGAAGTCGAGCCACGCCTCGGCGCGCCGGCGGAGGGCCTTGGCGAGGGCCACCTGGTCGAAAGCCGCCAGGAGCCGGTCCGCCGCGGCGGACCGGTCCTCACGCTGGGCGATGAGACGCAGGGCGACCGGCTCGATCAGCGCCCGCGCCTGGAACACGTCGCTCAGCAGGACGCCGTCGACCTGCATGAGGAGCCCGAGGTAGCGGGAGGCCACGGTGACGTTCGGCCGCGTCACCCGGGCGCCGCCCCGGGGACCGCGCCGGACGGCGATCAGCTGCTCGGACTCCAGGATCCGGAAGGCTTCGCGCAGTGAAGGCCGCGAGACTCCGAACCGCGCCATCAGCTCGGCCTCGCTGGGCAGGGCGGCGCCCTCGGGTATCTCGCGATGGACGATCTGCGAGCGGATGGTCCGCGCGATCACCTCGGCCGTCTTGGGGACGCGGACGCGATCGACGTCCACGGAACGCGGGCCCTTCGGCGTCTGCGGCAGGTCCTGCGGCTCGACGGCGGGCTCCATACCCGCGGCTCCCCTCGGCTCGGCGCGCTTGAAAGTTAAATGATACACCTCAAAGCCTCCTCTCGGCGCGCGCGGACGGAACCACCCGAGCTCGATGTCAAGGGACCATCGGTATCCCGAAGCTATCCGTTGTATTATCTATATGATAATTTCATTCGTCGGAGCACCCGGCTCGATGTGCCGCGATCGATCCGGCCTTCGCTGTGGGCGATGCATCGCGCGCAAAGGAGTACCAGTCGATGCTGGAAGAGTTCGACGCCGTCTGCCCGGATGGGATGCTGGCCGACCAGGTTCTGATCGTGACCGGTGCGAGCCAGGGGATCGGCGAGGCCGCCGCCTACGGCTTCGCCCGCGCCGGCGCTTCCGTGGTGCTGGCGGCCCGCCGTGGCGAGGTGGTCGAGAAGCACGCCGCAAAGATCAGGAATGCCGGCGGGAAGGCGATCGGCGTTGCTGTCGACGTGACTCGAGAAGCCGATGTCGAAGCCATGGTGGCGCTGGCCGTCAGTGAATTCGGGCGGTTGGACGGTGCATTCAACAACGCCGGCATCGAGCAGACCCCGCCAGGGCCGATGCACGAGGTGACGCTGGATCAGTGGCGCGACATTCACGCCGTCAAGATCGACGGCGTGTTCCTCTGCGTCAAGCACGAGGTGCAGGCGATGTTCGGCAGCGGCGGCGCGATCGTCAACCACGGCTCCGTTGTCAGCGAGCGGCCGCTTCCGCACTATCCGGCGCCCGCGTCGTCGCAGGGTGCCATCCCCGCGTTGACGCGGACCGCGGCGGTCACCTACGCCGAGCAGGACATCCGGGTGAACATGATCGCGACGGGCGCGATCCTGACGCCGGAGCGAGCGGCGCATCGCACGGCGGAGACCGAGATCTACCAGCCCGATGTCGCCAGGAAGATCTGTCCACTCGGCCGGTTCGGCACGCCTCGTGAGATCGCCTCGACCGCGGCATTCCTGCTCTCGCCGTGGTCGTCCTACCTGACCGGGGCCGTGGTTCCCGTCGACGGCGGCAACACGGCCGGCAACGTACGCTGACCGTGGTCCTCATGCGTCTGGTGGGCTGACAAGCCGCGGGCCGGCCACGGCCGGCCCGCCGTCGAGAAGGAAAAGACCAGCCCGAATACGAGCACGGCCGTCTGTGCGTAAGCGGGAAGTCGTGGAACTCGATGGCGACCCCGAGGAACGCGGAGATCACGGTGCGCACGGGCCGTCGGCCGCCGCCAGGTGAGGTGTCGCTGGCAGACAGGTTTTTCGCGACGATTCGCCGGACATCGCGACTGCTTCGCCCGGCCGGGTTCGGGCCAACGGGCGGTCGTCTCGCGCGCTAGACTCAACCTGGAAAATAGTATCCTGTATGTGTCGAGAGGGCCGATGTGGTGACCGAGCTACGTCAGGATGTGCGGACGGTCGTCGTGGTCGGCGGGTCCGGTGGCATAGGCGGCGCGATCGCGCAGGCGTTCGCCGGGGAACCGGACACGACTGTGATCGCCACGGCCGCGACCGAGGCGGAACTCGAGCAGGCCCGGGTCGATCCACGGCTGACGAACGTCGATCTCCGGCATCTCGACGTACGCAGCGACGACGGCGTCGGCGATGTGATGGCCGGCATCGGCAGGCTCGACGTTCTGGTGAACGCCGCCGGCGTCCCAGCCGGACCGAAAGACTTTGAGATCGACGGGTTCGTGCGCACGATCGAGGTGAATCTCGTCGGGACCGCCCGGGCCAGCTATGCCGCGTATCCGTTGCTCAGGGCTGCGCGCGGCTCGGTGATCAACCTTGCTTCGGTGATGAGTTTCCGTGGTAGCGCCACGGGGCCGGCGTACGCCGCGTCGAAGGGCGGCGTCGTCCAGCTGACCAAGAGCCTTGCCGCCGCCTGGGCTCCCGAGGTGCGGGTCAACGCCATCGCACCAGGATTCATCGACACGCCCATGACCGCGAACATCCGTGGCGATGCCGCCCGCAACAACCGGATAATCGAGCGCACCCCCGCCGGGCGGTGGGGCAGGCCGGACGAAATCGCCGATGCGGCGACGTTCCTCGCCTCCGCCGCGGCGAACTTCGTCAACGGGACCGTGCTGGCGGTTGACGGCGGCTATCTCGCACTCTGATCCGGTTCCAGATGAAACCGCCTTTCACCGTGTGAACTGCTGGCGAAGGCGCGCCTTGTCCACCTTGCTGAGACCGCGTCGAGGGAGTTCGGCGACGATCTCGAGCTGCTCGGGCAGCTTCTGCCGCATCACGTCGGCGCGAAGCAGATGGTCCGTCAGGTCCGGCAGGTCCAACGGGGCGGCGTCGTGGCGTGGCACGATCACGGCGCACACGCGTTCGCCGCGTTCGCGATCGGGTAGTCCCACGACGGCCACCTCCGCGACCGCCGGATGGGTCGCGATCAGTTGCTCGAGCTCCTGTGGCGCGATCTTTTCGCCCTTGCGGATGATCAGGTCCTTGATCCGCCCGGTCACCTCGACGTACCCGTCGGAATGCATCCGCGCACGGTCGCCGGTGCGGAACCAGCCGTCGGCGGTGAACGCGGTCGCGTCGTGCTCGCCATTCGCGTAGCCGAGACACGTCTGGGCCCCGCGTACCTGCACTTCGCCGTTCACCCCGGCCGGTGCGACCGCGCCATCGGCCCAGATGCGGACCTCGAGCCCCGGAACCGGCCGCCCTTCGGTGTTCGTCAGCTGCTCGTCGGAGTCCGAGGGCGACGCCACGCACACCATGGGGCATTCGGTCATCCCGTAGCTGTGCATGAGTTTCGCCCCCAGCTCGTCGCGGACCTCGCCGTAGAGGTTCGGCGGGCAAGGAGCGCCGCCGCCCGTGAGCTTGCGCAGCGCAGGCAGCAGGGTCTCCCCCGGCCTCCTGCGCTGTTCGGCGAGCAGTGCCTGGTAGAACGCGGGGCCGCCCCCGAACATCGTGACGGCGTGGGCCCGCAGCGCGTCGATGCTCCCGGGGAGTGCGAAGGCCTCGAACAGCACGATCTTGCGACCGTGCATCAGCACCGACATCAGCTGCAGCGGCCCACCGATGTGCGCGACGGGAAAGGGCATCGCGACCACCTCGTCGGCCTCCTCCCCGGCCCGGCCGCGAATCACCATGGCGCGCGCCGACATCAGCAGCGTCCGGTCGCTGTGCAGGACCCCCTTCGGTGTGCCGCTGGAGCCGGAAGTGAAGAACACCCAGGCCACCTCGGTGCCGTCCCCGCCGGCTACGGGCGGCTCGGCGAGGGCGGACGCGCTTTCGGTGAAGGCGTCATCGATCGTGATGACCTCGGGCGCGGTAGGGACTGCGCGACCCATCGCGACATGGTCGACACCGCGCCACACGCCTGGCACCAGCAGGAAAGTCGCCTGCGAGTCGGCGATGGCGGCGTCCAACTCGCGCTGGCGGTACTGCGCGATGATCGGCGCCTGGATCGCGCCCAGCCGCGACAGCGCGAGACACACCAGGACGGCGTCGAGCCGGGTGGGCAACTGCCACGCCACCCGGCTGCCTCTGCCGACACCGCGCGCGGCGAGCACGGCGGCCATGGCCGCCGTCCGTTCCCGCAGTTGCCCGAACGTCACCGGGCGGCCCTGCTCATCGATCAGGCCGACCTCGTCGGCGGATCGCTCCGCCCTCAGCAGGAGGAGCTCGCTGAGGGTGTCAGCCTGCAGGAGGCCGGCCGCGAAGATGTCCCCTTGATCGGTCGCTTCGATCGTCATCGCACCACCGGTTCACGACGCGTGGCCATAATAGGTACGCTGAATTATCCATCGGCTCGCGACGAAGTATACCCTCGCGTGGCGAACGTCGGCCTTGTCGCACGTCAGGGTCACGACACACCCATCGCCGTCATCCTGTGACCCACCCCTTGCGTCTCAGTATTTGAGAACGCGGTCAGCCCTGGCTGACGACCGGGCGATGTGCCGGGCGCATCTATTGACACCACCAGTGAAACAGATAAGAGTATCCCTTATAGTCACGCCTGGTGGGGAGTCCGTGTCATGCCGATGATGTTGCCGCCGGACCTTGGGGCGACCGAGCACACGTCGCTCGAAGACATTCCGTGGGCCGTCCTCGACCGCCCGTGGGGCGTCGTCCGCATGCAGCTGATCGCGGTTTCGCTGGCCACCAACACGTTCGTCAACATCATCGACTACCAGGCGGGCACCCAGCTGCAGAAACACCACCACACCGGCCCGGTGCACGCGTACACGATGAAGGGGAAGTGGCACTACCTCGAGTACGACTGGTTCGCCGAGGCCAACTCCTATGTGTACGAACCACCGGGCACCAACCACACCTTGCACGTCGACGAGGACATGCGGGCCTTGTTCATCACCCAGGGCGCGTTCATCTACTTCGACGACAACGATGTGATGACCGGGTACTCCGACGCCCAGACCATGCTGGAGGACGTCAAGGCGGCGCTGGCCAAGCAGGGCCTTGAGTTGCCCGCCTCCGTCGTGAAGAACTGATGCTCGCCGGAGTGTGGCGAGGCGGGGGAGTGCTCGCCGCGGAACCTGACTGGCCGGAGCCGGTGATCGGCGAGGACTCCGTCCTGGTCGACGTGGCCTACTGCGGGTTCTGCGGATCTGACGCGCATATCGTCAGCGGCAGGCTGACCGCCGGCGCCCCACCCCGTGTTCTGGGTCACGAGGTCTCCGGGGTGGTCGCCGCGGTCGGGGCGCGGGTCTCGGATCTCGCCGTGGGGGATCGGGTCGCGGCCAACTTGTTCGCCGAGTGCGGATCGTGCGACCACTGCAAGCTCGGCCAGCCGCAGTTCTGCCTTCGCCGCCATGTCGGCGCGGCCGGGTTCGCACGCCGTGCGAGCTACCGGCCCGGGCAACTGTTCCGGCTGCCCGAAACGGTGAGCCTGCGCCACGGTGCCCTGCTCGAGCCCGTGGCGACCGTGCTGCACGCCGTCGAACAGTCGGCCATCCGGGCCGGCGAAGCGGTCCTGGTGCTGGGAGCCGGGCCGCTCGGATTGCTGGCCGTACAGGTCGCGCGGCTGCTGGGAGCCGGGTTCGTGGCGGTCAGCGAACCGGTCCCCGGCAAGCAGGTCACGGCCGCCCGCTTCGCCGACCAGGTGCTGGACGTCAGCGGCGCGACGCTGCGCGAGGCGATGACCTCTGGCGGCGCTGCGCCGTTCGACGTGATCGTCGACTTCTCCGGCTCGGCTGCGGCGATAGGCGATGCCGTGGGCGCGCTGGCCCCGCGTGGCCGCCTCGTCGTCGCAGGCGTGCCCCGCGAGGACGCCACGATCCCGGTCCGGCCGTTCGACCTGTACAACCGGGAACTCACCCTGACCGGCTCCTACACGACGTCCCACACGGCCCGCCGCGCCCTGAACGTGCTGGGCCGCCTGGATCTGGACTCGCTCATCACGACGATCGTGCCGCTGGAGGACGTGGCGGCCGCTTTGCGGCTGCACGGCACCGGGGACGCCTTGAAGATCCTCGTCGCGCCCAACGGCACCGAAGGGCGATCGCCATGGCCGTGATGCCGGTCGAACGGGGAAAGATCCGCGAGTACGCGGTCGCCACGGCCAACGAGCGCGCCGAATACCTGGACGATCCGAAGGCGCCGATCCCGCCGACGTTCCTGGCCACCGTCGTCTTCTGGGAAACCTTGGGCGACGTGTTCGACCTGCCCGAGGCGGTGGCGGCGTGGGCGGACGCCGGCGTCGAACGCGATGTCCGTAATCTGCTTTCCCTGGAACAGGAGTACGTGTTCCACGGCGAGCTGCCCAGGGCGGGCGATGTGCTCACGACGTCGCTGCGCTTCGACGGGGTGGAGGAAAAACACGGGAGAAGCGGCCGGATGCTGCTGGTTCGATTCGCGGTCGAGTTCCGCGGCGACGATGACGTTCTGCGCGCGGAGTGCCGCTACACGTCGGCCTACCTGAACACGCCCGGGAAGGCGTCATGACCGGTACCGATCCGCGGGCCGGCACGCGGTTGCCGCCAAGGGACTTCGGACCCCTCACGATGACCGACATAGTCCGTTATCAGGGCGCGAGCGGTGACCTGAACCCCATGCATCATGACGACGAACTCGCCCGCGGCGCCGGGTATCCGGCGTCCTTCGGGGTGGGCATGCTCAACGCGGGCTACCTGGCCACCTACTGCACCGAGCATTTCGGCACGGATTCCGTCCGGCGGTTCCGTACCCGGTTCCGGAGAGTCGTTTTCCGGGGCGCCGTCGTCACCGCACGCGGCGTGATCACCCGCGTCTTCGACGTGGAGGGCGAATCGCGAGTCGAGGTCCGGTTGACCCTCACGGACACCGACGGCGCCACAGTAGTCGAGGGCATGGCCGAATTCGTGATCCGGCGCTGACCGATCTCACGCCGTGCTGGACGAGCCGAGCTAACGCAGGGGGACCCCCAGCTGCCAGGCGCTGCCCCCCGCGCCGATCAGCAGGTCGGTGAGGCGCCGGTCCCAGTGGTCCAGCGAGCCGAACTCCGACCGCCAGGCGAGGGCGGGCAACGTGACCTCGTGCAGCGGGTGTTCGAGCGTGGTGCCGATCGCGCCGTGTACCTGGTGCGCGTTGCGCACGACGACCGAGGTCGCGTGCCCGGTCACCGAGCGGGCGATCGCGACGCGCAGTTCGAGCTCGTCGAGCGTGGCGGTGCCGCGCATCAGCGCCGCCACCGCGGCGTCCGTCGCGGCCCGGGCGAGGGCCGACTCGCACGCCGCATCGGCGACGAGCTGCTGGACCGCCTGGAACTTCGCGATGGGCCGGCCGAACTGGTGGCGCTGTGAGGTGTGGGAGATCGACAGCTCGACCGCCTGCTCCAGCGCGCCGGTCGACTGAACCGCCCTGGCCAGGGCACCACGCAGCAGGTACTCGCGACGGACCGGCTCCGCGACCGGCACCCCGCTCAGTGCGGCGAGATCGACCTGGACGTCGTCGCGGGGCTGCCCGGCCAGATCGTGACCGGAAACGACGGTGACCGCGGCGGCCGGGACATCGGCCACGAACCAGCGGCCTTCGTCCTGCCAGAGGGCGACCACGCTGTCGGCGCAGCCGGCCCACGGCACCCCGCGAGCCCGGCCGGCCGGGTCGAGGGTCGCGACCGTCCGTATTCCGCCGGCGTCGCCGGCATCGCCGAGACCGGAGCGTGCCAAGAGCCACAGAGCGAGAAGGTCGTTCTCGGCGAGCGGCACCGGCGCCGCCGCCCGTGCCGCGGCGCGGAGCAGCTCCGCGGCTTCCGCCCAGGTCGCCCCCGTACCGTTCGTGGCGGTCAACCGCGTCAGGTCGCTCTCGCTCAGCGTGGCCCACAGTGCGCGGTCCAGGCTCAGCGACGCCGTCGGCTCCTTCCGGCCACGCCGCCAGTCGCCGAAGATGTCGGCCAGGAGCCGGACGAAATCGGTGTCCACAGTGGTCGACGGGGTCATCGCAGTCCCAATCCGCGCGCGATGACCCCGCGCAAGATCTCGTTGGTGCCACCGCGCAACGTGTAACCGGGGCGGGCGAGCAGGGAACGTTCGGCGGCCGCGCGAAGCCCGGGGGAGGCCGGGTTCCCCAGCAGACCCGCGGCATGCTCGGTGAGGTCGCCCTCGGTGACCGTGCCCAGGTGCTTGACCACACCGGCGGCCACGTCGGCGGCCTCGCCCCGTTGAAGCGCGCCGGCCACGGAGATCGACATCTGGTGCAACCCGATCATCCGGGCGAAGAACCGGCCCAGGTCGGCGCCCGCGGGCAGTTCACCGGCGCGCGTGGCGGCCACCAGTTCCTCCAGAAGGGGCTGGACCGACAGGAAACGCTCCGGACCGCTGCGCTCGAAGGCGAGCTCGGCCGTGACCTGCCGCCAGCCGTTCCCGACCTCGCCCAGCACCATCGAGTCCGGCACGTGGACCCCGCCGAAATGCACCTCGTTGAAGTGGTGCTCACCGTTGAGCGAGACGATCGGGCGGATCTCGACGCCCTCCGCGCGCAGGTCGACGATGAGCTGGCTGAGCCCGGAGTGCCGGTGCTCGGGGTCCAGGGGCGTGGTCCGAACCAGGCAGATCGCGTAGTCGGACCGGTGAGCGTTCGACGTCCAGAGCTTGGTCCCCTCGACCCGCCACCCACCGTCGGTGCGGGTCGCCCGGGTGCGCACGGCGGCGAGGTCGGAGCCGGAGTCCGGCTCACTCATGCCGATCGCGAACAGGGCGGTGCCCGCGGCGATGCGGGGGAGCAGCTCGCGCCGCTGCTCCTCGGTCCCGAAGCGCACCAGTGCCGGCGCCACCTGACGGTCGGCGAACCAGTGGGCGGTGACCGGGGCACCGGCCGCGAGGAGTTCCTCGGTGACGACGAAGCGCTCCAGGTACGACCGGCCATGCCCGCCGTACTCCACGGGGATGGTCATCCCGAGCCAGCCGCGTGCCGCGAGCCGGAGGGTGAACTCCCGGTCCCACCCGGTCATCCAGCTGTCGACCGCCGGGCGGAACGCACCGGATTCGATCTCCCGCGTGACGAACTCACGCACTTCCCGGCGCAGGCCGGTCAGCACCGCGTCCTCGAACATCGGCGGTGGAAACAGATTGACGGCCATCCGCGTCACTCCGCCGTGAAGACCGCGGGGCGTCCCTCGGCGGTCGCCGCGATGGCCTCTTTGTGGTCGCGTGTGTGATGGGCGATCGCCTGCAGGGCGGCCGAGAGCTCCAGGACGTCGTCCAGGCGATGGTGCTGTCCCTCGCGGATCAGGCGCTTGGCCATGCGCAGAGCGAGCGGCGGGTTCACCGTGATCCGGGCCGCCAGCGCACGTGCCGCGTCGAGCAGGTCCTCCGGTTCCACGACCTGGGAGACAAGTCCCCACGCGAGCGCGGTGGCCGCGTCGACCGGGTCGCCGGTGAAGGTCATCTCCATCGCACGGGCGTTGCCGACGACCCGGGGAAGCAGCCAGGCGCCACCATCACCCGGGATGAGGCCGAGTTTGACGAAGCTCTCCGCGAAGGTGGCGCGTGTGGAGGCGATCCGCAGATCGCACATCAGCGCGAGATCGCACCCGGCGCCGACCGCGGGGCCGTTGACGGCCGCGATCACCGGTACCTCGCAGGCGTGCAGCGCCCGGGGCACGCGCTGGATCCCCGCGCGGTACCCCTCGGCGGAGTGGAACGGTTCCGCACCGAAGTAGCCGCGCCCTTCGCGAATGTCCTTGATGTTTCCCCCGGAGGAGAAGGCTTTGCCCGCGCCGGTGAGGATGACGCACCGCACGTCGGTGTCGGCGTTGACGTCGGCGACGGCCGAGGTGAGGCACGAGACCGTGTGGTCGCCGGTGATCGGATTGCGCTGGTCGGGAAGGTCCAGTGTCCAGATTTCGGTGTGACCGTCCCGCTCCCGCGTCAGCGGGGCCTTCACGCGACCGTTTTCAGGATCGTCGCGGTGCCCAGACCGCCGCCGCAGCACATCGTGACCAGGGCGCGCTCGTGACCGCCTCGGCGGAGTTCGTGTGCGGCGGTGAGCAGCAGCCGGGTGCCGGTCGCGCCGACCGGGTGCCCGAGTGCGATGGCGCCGCCGTTGACGTTCGTCCGCTCGTGCGGGAAGCCGATCTCCTCCAGCCAGGCGCCGAGGACACTGGCGAACGCCTCGTTGACCTCGGCGGTCCCGATGTCGGACGGGCGCAGCCCGTTGCGCTCCAGGATCTTCTTGGTGGCCGGCATCGGTCCCGTCAGCTTCCACACCGGGTCGACGCCGACCAGGGTCTGGTGCTCGACCTGGGCGAGCGGGGTGAGACCGTGTTCGACGGCGAACGACTCGGAGACGAGCACGACGCAGGACGCGCCGTCGGTGATCTGGGACGAGTTGCCTGCCGTCAGTACGCCATCGGGCCGGAAGACGGTGCGCAGGGCGCCCAAGCCCTCCATGGTGCTCTCGCGTGGACCCGAGTCGGTCGCGAACGCGCCGACCGGGTCGATCTCGATCGCGAGGCGGCCGCTCGCGATGGCGTCGCGGGCTCGTTCCTGCGAAGCGAGCGCGAGTTCGTCGCACCGGACCCGGTCCTGCTTCCAGTGGTCGGCGATCCGCTCCGCCGACTCGCCCTGCGAGGTGACCTCGTACAGGTCGCGGTACTGCGGGGAGAGCGGATCTCCCATGCCTTCGCCGACGTCCTGCCCGAGTGGATGGCGCGTCATGTGCTCGACGCCGTTGGCGACCACCACGTCGACCGCGCCGGACGCGATGAGCCCGGCTCCGTAGTGCGCCGCCTGCTGGCTGGAGCCACAGCGCGCGTCGACCGTCGTACCGGGAACCTCGGACGGGAGGCCCGCGGTGAGCCACGCCGTGCGTCCGATGCTGTTGGCCTGGTCGCCGGTCTTGGTCACGCAGCCGGTGATGACCTGATCGACGTCTTCGGGTGCGACGCCGACCGAGGTCAGCGCGTTCTTGGTCAGGGTGCCGAGCAGTTCGGCGGGGTGCGTGTCGGCCAGGGCGCCCTTACGGCGCGCGAACGGCGTCCGCAGGCCACCGAGGAGATAGACGTTACCCACTACAGATCACCGGTCCCGGTCCAGAGCTTCTCGAGACGGTCGAGTTCCGCCTCACCGACAGGTGCGAAACGGGGCGGGCGACGCTCCTTGAAGCTTCGCACGCCTTCCTTGAAATCGTCGTGCTCACGCAAGGTTCGCCACAGCTTCAACGCTGTGAGCCGGGCCTGCTCGACCGGCGCCCGCAGTTCGCGGTACATCTGCATCTTGGTGACCGCGACGGCCTGTGGCGAGGTGTTGGCGGCCAGATCGCGCGCATAGGCCAGCGCGTCGTCGAGCACGTTCTCCGAAAGCCGGACCAGACCCATCTGCGCGGCCTCGCTGCCCCGGATGATGCGGCCGGACAGGAGGGTGTCCATGGCGTGGGCGGTGCCCACCAACGCCGGCAGCAGGACGGACAGGCCGTGTTCGGCCATGATGCCCCGCCGGACGAACGCGGCGGTGATCTTGGCGTCGGGCGCCGCGAAGCGGACGTCGGAGACGCAGGCCTGGATGAAACCGGTGCCGGCACAGGCGCCTTCGATCGCCGCGATGATCGGCTTTGGAATCGTCATCGGCAGGGTTTGCGGTTCCCGGTGCTCGGGGTTGCCGGCATTGGAGCCGTTCGCCGCGTCGAGCAGGACCGCCACGTCCATGCCCGGACAGAAGTCGCCTCCGGCTCCGGTGACCACGATGGCCCGGACGTCGCCGTCGGCCGCGGCGGCGCGGAGCAGGCCGAAGTACTCGGCCTCCATCGCGGGCGTCCAGGCGTTCCGCCGATGTGGACGGTTCCACGTGATCAGGGCGACGCCGTCGTTCACCTCGTACTTGACGAGCGGCTCGCCGGTGGTTTCGTCTGCCGTGGCGTGGCTGGTCATGCTTTCGCGGACCCCTTGTTCGAGCGGTCGAGGAAGGCCTGGACCCGACTCTGGTGCTCGTCGGTCAGGAACGATTCGCTCTCGGCCGTCATGGCGACGTCCAGTACCGCGTACGCGGCACGCTGGATGTGCAGGTTGAGCGCACGCTTGGTCTCCTGGACCGCCTGGGGAGGCTGCGCGGCGAGACGGTGGGCCATGGCGAGCGCGCTGGGCAACAGTTCTTCGGGCGGTACCACGTGGTTGACCAGGCCGAGGCGGTACGCCTCGTCAGCCGGGATGCGGTCTCCCGTCAGGATGTACTCCTTCGCCCGCGCCAGGCTCATCATCAGGGGCCACGTCGCCGCGCCCCCGTCACCGGCCACCAGCCCGATGGACACGTGCGGGTCGGCGAAGAAGGCGTCGGTCGAGGCGTAGATGACGTCACCGAGGGAGGCGATGCTGCAGCCGAGGCCCACGGCCGGGCCGTTGACGGCGACCACCAGCGGCAGCGGGAAGTTGGTCAGCGAGTCGATGATCTTGCGACCGTTCCGCAGCCGCACCCGGCGGCGGTAGTCGCCGTCGGCGGCGACGTTCGGGAAGTTGGCGATGTCCCCGCCGGCCGAGAACGCCGACCCTGCGCCGGTCAGCACGACCGCCCGGACGTCGAGGTCGTCGGCGAGGTCGTCCCAGATCCTCAGCAACGCGTCCTTGACGTCCTGCACGATCGCGTTCCGGGAGTCCGGCCGGTTCAGGGTCACGATGCGCACCGGCCCGTCGCTTTCGACGAGGATCGCATCGGTCGTTGGGTGCGACATCGCGGCTCTCCATATCAGCAGTGATCTCGATAAAAAGGATACCGAATGTTGTGGGGGGCGCGCAACGAGTCCGGCTCGCTCCGTGCATAGGGTGACAGTGGCGGATAATTCAGAATCCTGCATAGCCGGTGGCGCAGTGCGCGCCGACGGCCACGCCGCGCTCAGCCGTGTGGCTCGCGATGCCGTGCGGGCCGCCGCGCCCGGCATCCCGGCCGCTGCCCTGGCGCCCCGGCGTCGATGGTCCCCGCGAGCATCATGGGGCGACCGGTGGCTCGGCGGTTGAGGACCCTGGTATTTGCCGCATCGTCCGCTTGACGACGCCAAACGGAGCGATGATTGCGGTCTATGTTTCAATATGGGATACTGTTCTCACTCTTGCACGAAGGAGCGTCATGTCCGAAATCGTGCGCCGCCCGGCCGACGACGGTGATGCCGAGCGGGTCACCACGGTGGTCTTCCATGTCGGCTGACGTACTTGCCTCCGCCGAGTTGTCGGCGGAGTTCGCGCGCTGGCTCGCCGCCCACCGCACCCAGGCCACCGAGCTGAGCGAGGCCGCACTCCGGCCCGCTTCCGCGCAGGAGTACCTGGACGCCCAGAAGACACTCCAGTCCTGGTTGTACGACGAGGGCTGGCTGGCCCGGGGCTGGCCCAAGGAGTACGGCGGCACCGGCGACGACATCGGGCTGCGCGCGGCGGTCTACGACCTGCTCGGCGCAGCGGACATCGCCGTGCCGAGCACCGTCAACGTCGTCGAGATCCTCGCGCCGACACTGCAGCGGTTCGCCCCCGGGCTTGCCGAACGGATGCTGCCGCCCCTGGTGGCCGGCGCCGAGGCGTGGTGCCAGGGGTTCTCCGAGCCGGAGGCGGGCAGCGACCTTGCATCGCTGCGGACACGCGCCACCCGCACCGTGCAGGGGTGGTCCCTCTCGGGCCAGAAGACCTGGTCGACGCGCGCACCCGGTGCCGACCGGTGTGCGGTGCTGGCGCGAACCGGCTCGCCGGAATCGCGGCACCGTGGCCTGTCGCTGTTCCTGGTCGACATGGACTCGCCAGGGGTGGAGTGCCGGCCGATCGACGACATGTCCTTCACCCAGCACTTCGGCGAGATCTTCTTCGATGACGTCCAGGTTCCCGACGAGCGGCGCATCGGCGACGTCGACGGCGGCTGGGCGGTGGCGCAGTACCTGCTGCAGTGGGAGCGCGGCATGTTCTCCTGGCTGCGCCAGGCCGCGCTGCTGGGCCTGCTCCGCCAGTTGCCGCCGGGGGACGACCCCGGCCGTGGCGCGGCTTATCAGGACGTCATCGCGCTCCGGCTGCGTTCGCTGGGCACCCTGCGGGCCCTGGCGGCAGGCCGCAGCGACGGCCCGCAGGTGTCGATCGACAAGCTGCTGCTGTCCAGGGCCGAGCGATCCGTCCACGAGCTGGCGCACCGGATGCGGCCCGTCGGTGTCGACGACGGAACCCCCGGCTGGCGCGGCCGGCTGCACGAGTACTTGCACAGCAGGTCGGCGCCGATCTACGGGGGATCCGCGGAGATCCAGCGGACGATCATCGCCGACCAGATCCTCCAGCTCCGTGAGAAGGCGCGATGATCCGGCTCGAACACAGCATCCCCGACGACGGATACGCCGAGATTCGTGCCACCGTGGACCGGTTGTTCCAGGAGCGGCCACAGGGTGTCGGCGTCGCGGACCTCGCGGACTTCGGCTGGACCGAGATGCTCGACGATCCCGGCACGCGGAGCGCGGCGGCGCGGGCGATGTTCGAGGGGCAGGGGAGCGCGCTCGCACTCGCCGGGACGCCGGAGACATTCCTTGCCGCCACGCTGCCGGGGTACGAACTCGACGGCGCGGTGGCCATGCTGCCCGGCCCGGACGGCGGCTACCTCGGCCTCCCCGGCGGCGGGGCGGAGCCGGCCCGGCTCCTGCTGGTCGACGCGGCATCGGTCAGGTCATTGCCCGCTGATCGGGCCACCCGGGCGCGGACCGTGGATCCTGGAGTCAGCCTGTTGTCGGTGGCGGCGGAGGCCACCGCGGACGCCACACCGGTCCCTGGCGCGGCACCCGGCCTGGCCACGGCGCGCGTCCAGGTCGCGCTCTCGCTCCAGCTCGCCGGCATGTGCGCGCACCTGCTCGAACTCGGACGTGACCACGTGCGCACGCGGGAGCAGTTCGGCCGGCCGATCGGCCGGTTCCAGGCCGTTCAACACCTGCTCGCCGAGGTCGCCGTCTCCGTCGCGGCCGCGGACGCGGCCAACCGGAACGCGCTGCACCTGATCGACGATCCCGAGTCCGCGCCGCTGGCGGCGCTGGTCGCCGTCGGCCTCGGTACTCGCGCCTTCGACACCGCGGCTCGTGGCGCACAGCAGGTCCTCGGCGCGATCGGCTACACCCGGGAGCACGAATTCCACCGTTACCTGTACCGCGGCCTTGTGCTGCTGGACCTGCTGGGCAGCCACGACATCGACGGTCGCGTCGGAGCCGCGGCGCGGTCCACCGCGGTCACCCCACCGGTCGGCACGTGGCGCGACCGCTTCGAGGAGGGGCTTCATCTGTGAACGAGCCTGTGCTGGTCTCCGTCGACGGCGGGGTGCTGACCATCACCCTCAACCGCCCGGACAAGCGCAATGCGATCGACCAGGCGGCCAAAGCCCTGTTCCATGACGCGATCGTGGAGCTGGAGACCAACGACGACCTGCGGGTCGGCGTCCTCACCGGCGTCGGGCCGGTCTTCTGCGCCGGAATGGACCTGTCCGAGTCGCGTGCCGGGATCCAGAACCGGCTCGGCGGCGCCGACGGCGGCTTCGCCGGCTTCGTCCGCTACCCGCGCACCAAGCCGGTGGTCGCGGGGGTCAACGGGCCGGCGCTGGGCGGCGGTTTCGAGCTGGTGCTGGCCTGCGATCTCGTCGTCGCGGTGCCCACCGCGTGGTTCGCGCTGCCCGAGCCGCAGCGCGGGATCATCGCCGGGGGCGGTGGCGCGATCCGGCTGCCCCAGCTGCTGCCCGGGGCGGTCGCCCGCGAGATTCTGCTGGCGGACGGCAGGCTGACCGCCGAGCAGGCTGAACGATGGGGGTTGCTGAACCGGGTGGTGCCGCCGGAGGAGCTCGCCGGCACCGTTCGCGAGCTGGCGGACGCCGTCTGTTCCGGTGCCCCGCTCGCGATCGCCGGCACGCTGGCGATCAGCCGGACCATCGAGCGTGGTCTGGAGGCAACCGCCTGGGACGTCAACGACGCGCAGGTGCGGGGGATCCGGGCCACGGAGGACGCCAAGGAAGGTGCGACGGCTTTCGGCGAGAAGCGTCCTCCCCAGTGGAGCGGGCGGTGAGCGGGGTGGACGCCGGAGCACTCGCGCGGTTGCGCGGCGAGGTGCGTGCCTTCCTCGCCGAGCAGCTCGCCGCGGGCACGTTCGAGCCCGGCGTGGACAGCTGGCTGGCGGGCTTCTCCCAGGAGTTCACCCGCGAGCTCGGCCGCCGCGGCTGGATCGGCATGGTCTGGCCCACCGAGTACGGCGGGCACGGACGCACCGCCAGGGAACGCTTCACCGTGATGGAGGAACTGCTCGCGGCGGGTGCCCCGGTCTCGGCGTACTGGGCCGGGGACCGGCAGGTCGGCCCGTCCCTGCTGCGCCACGGTAGCGAGGAGCAGAAACGCCGGTTCCTGCCCGCGATGGCCGCGGGGGAGACGCTGTTCTGCCTGGGTCTGTCCGAGCCGGACAGCGGCTCGGACCTGGCCTCGGTGCGGACGACCGCGACCAAGCAGGCGGACGGGAGCTGGGTGGTCTCCGGTACGAAGCTGTGGACCAGCGGCGCCCACCACAAGGACTACATGCTGACGTTGTGCCGGAGCCTTCCGGGTTCCAGCCGCCACGACGGACTTTCCCAGCTCATCATCGACCTGCGCGCGCCGGGCGTCGTCGTCCGCCCGGTGCTGCTGCTGTCGGGCGAACACCACTTCAACGAGGTGTTCCTCGACGAGGTGCGGGTGCCGGCCGGCATGCTGCTCGGCACCGAGAACGGTGCCTGGGCGCAGGTGTCGACCGAACTGGCCGACGAGCGCAGCGGGCCGGAACGGTACATGAGCACGATGATGCTGATCCGGGCCTATGCCGAAGAACCGGTCGAGCACACCCGGAACCGAGAGGAGACGATCGGCTCACTGGTCAGCCAGTTGTGGAGCGTCCGGGCGCTCTCGCTCCAGGTCGTGGAGCGCGTGGCGCGCGGGGAGACCCCGTCGGTGCAGGCAGCGACGTCGAAGGACGTCGGTACCACTTTCGAGCAGGACTCGATCGACATCGTCCGCCGCGGACTGGCGCGGCCACCGGAGCCGGGATCGCGCCTCGATGTGCTGCTGGGCCAGGGCATCAGGCATTCGCCCGGGTTCACGCTGCGCGGCGGCACGACGCAGGTGCTCCGCTCGGTCATCGCGAAAAGGCTGGGGTTGTGACGTGAACGACGAGCTGAACGGGATGCTCACCGAGGTCCTGACGGACCGCTGCCCGCCGGCACTCGTGGAGGCGAGCGAGGGCGGCTGGTCCGAGGACCTCTGGAAAGTCCTGGAGAGTGTCGGCCTCACCGCCGTCGGCATTCCCGAGGAGCAGGGCGGCAGCGGCGGGGGCTTCGACGACGCCGTCGCCGTGGTGCGCGCGGCGGCGCGGTTCGCGGCGCCCGTGCCCCTGATGCAGACGTTGCTCGTCGCGCCGATGTTGCGCGACATGTTCGGACTGCCGCACCGGGCGGGCCCCACGGCTGTCGCGTGGACCCCGGTCCGGGCGGCCGCGCAGGGCGAGCGATGGCGGTTGACCGGCACCGTTTCGGACGTGTCGTACGCACCGGCCGCCTCCAGCGTGCTGCTGCTCGGCGTCGGCGACGCCGGGCGCATCGTGCTCGCCGAGGTCGACGCGTCGCTGGAGTGGGCTCTGCGGACCGACCTGGCCGGTGAACCCCGCGGGACGGCCGCGATCGACGTCGTCGTTCCCGCGGCGACGACGGACCTCGACTTGACGGGGGTTCTCGACCTCGCGCGTGACGCGGAGGCACTGGCACTCGTCTGGGGCATGGTCGGCGCGCTGGAGAAGATCGAAGAGCTGACCGTCGGCTACGTCACCGCCCGCGAGCAGTTCGGCCGGCCCATCGCCAAGTTCCAGGCCGTGAAGCAGCTCGCGGCGCAGATCGCCGGCGCGGTCGCGATCGCGCGGGCGGCGGCGATCGAGGCCACCGCCGCCCGTGGGCGTCCGGATGCCGCGTTCGCCGTCGCCGCCGCCCGCGCACGCACGGCCGGGGCCGGAACGGACGCCGCCCGCTACGCCCACCAGCTGCACGGGGCGATCGGCTTCACGCGGGAGTACCCGCTGCACCACTACACGCGACGGATCTGGGCGTGGCGCGACGAGGGCAGATCCGCGGTGGTGTGGACCGAACTGGCCGGCCGGCGCGCGCTGGCCGGCGGCGGCGCCAAGCTGTGGGAAACCATCGTCGGATAGCGAGGACGGCACTGATGAGTAACGGCACACCCCACCGCCTCCTGGTCGTCGGAGCCGGCACGATGGGCGCGCAGATCGCGTTGCAGGCGGCGCTGCACGGCGTCGGCGTCGACCTCGTCGACATCTCGCCCGACGCGCTGGACAGGGGGCGGAGCCAGATCGAGGGTCTGGTGCGACGCAACGTCGGCAAGGGACGCCAGACCGGTGAGGAGGCCGCGGCGACGCTCGGCCGGCTGACCTTCTCGTCCGATGTGGACACGGCGGCACCGCGCTGCGACTGGGCTGTCGAGGCGGTCGTCGAGCGGTTGGACGTCAAGCAGGCGGTGTTCAACCGGCTCGCGAAGCTGCTTCCCGCGCACGCCGGCATCGCCACGAACTCCAGCCACATCCGGGTGGCCACGATCGTCGGCGACGCCGACTACCGGCCACGGGCACTCAACATGCACTTCTTCCACCCCGTGGTGGTCATGGACCTCGTCGAGATCGTCGCCTCGCCGCACACCGACGAGGCGATCCTGCGGGAGGCGGCGGCCTGGGCGGAGCGGATCGGCCGTACCGCCGTCGTGCTGCGCAAGGACGTCGACGGGTTCCTCGTCAACCGGATACTGGGGGAGGCCTCGCGGGAGGCGTTCTCGCTGCTCGCCGACGGCGTCAGCACGTTCGACCAGATCGACCTGGCCGTCGAGCGCGGCCTGCGGTGGCCGATCGGCCCGTTCAAGCTCGCCGACTTCTCCGGCCTCGACGTCCTGCTCGACTCCCGGTCGTCCCGCTTCGCGGCCCACGGCGACGAGGGTGACCGCAAGACCATCGAGGTCATCAAACCCCTGGTCGAGGCCGGTCGGCTCGGGCGCAAGTCCGGCGCCGGGTTCTACGACTACTCGGTCGACCCGCCTGCCCCGCTCCCGCTCGACCCGCGGTGACCCGGACCTCCCGTCTCGTGGTGCTCGGCGCCACCGGTGACGTCGGCCGGGGGGTCGTCGAGGCGGCCCTTGCCCGAGGGTGGGTCGTGACCGCGGTGGCCCGCCGCGAGCAGGCGCTCGACGAGCTGGCAGCCGAGTTCGGCCCGATGGTCGAGCTGGTGGCCGGTAGCGTCAACGGAGACGAGGCCGCCGTCGCGCTGGCCGGCGCACTCGACCTCGGGCCCGGCACGTCCGTGGTGAACACGATCAGCGTGCCGTGGTCGCCCCAACGGCTGCTGTCGACCTCCTACGACGAGTTGGTGACGTATTTCGCCGGCTATGTCGGCGCCCACCTGTCGGCGGCCCGTGCGCTCCTTCCCAGGCTCGCGGACCGCGCGGTGTATCTGGGTGTGGGCGGGGGGATGGCCGATTTCGTGCCCCGAGGCCTGGCACCGGTCTCGATGGTGCAGGCGGCGCAGCGCAACCTCTACCGGGGGCTCCAGGCGGAGAACCGGGAAGCGGTGATCCGCGAGCTGATGATCGTTTCGAAGGTGAACGGTCGCAGCAACCGGCACGAGGCGTCCGCCGAGTGGCTGACGGCCGAACAGATCGGCGAGCGCGTCGTGGGGATCGTCGAGGATCCCGAGGCGGCCGGCAACAGCGGCCCGGTGGTGCGGATCACGCCGGAACGGCCGTAGGAGGCCGCCACCGGTATGCGCGGCAAGGTCAGCCTCGTGCTCGGCGACGCGGGGGCCGAGCCTTGTGAGTGGTACGCCTGAGCGGCGCTACCACTCGCGGGGAACCCGGACGCAGTCGCGGCTGAGTTCGTCGATCGAGCGGCAGCCGAGCAGGCCCATCGCGTTCTCGGTCTCGTCATGAAGGATCTGCAGCACCCGGCGTACGCCGGCCTCGCCGCCGATCGCCAGCCCGTAGACGTAGGGGCGTCCGACGAGCACCGCGCGCGCGCCGATCGCGAGCGCCTTGACCACGTCGGTCCCGCGCCGTACACCACCGTCGATGAACACCTCTCCGCGGTCTCCGACGGCGTCGACGATTTCGGGAAGCGCTTCGATGGTCGCGGGTACTCCGTCCAGTTGCCGCCCACCATGATTGGAGACGACGACACCGTCCGCGCCCATCTCGATCATCCTGGCCGCCTCGTCACCGCGGAGGATGCCCTTGATGACCAGCGGGCCGCTCCAGCGTTCGCGGACCAGCTTGAAGTCGGCCTCGGTCACCGGCCGCATCGTGCTGGAGAGGGCGCTGCCGGCGGCTTTGATCGACAACATCTTCTGCGAGAATCCGGCCGCCGTGCCGCGCCCCACGCTGCCGCGCAGGAAGTCCAGCGACCAGCGTGGCCGGACGGCGCCGGCCGCGAGCAGCCGGGGGGTCATCTTGAGCGGCAGTGAGAAGCGGTTGCGCACGTCCCGCTCGCGCAGCGCGCGCATCGTGGTGTCGACGGTGAGGCACAGCGCGTCGTATCCGGCGGCCGCTGCGCGGTCGACCAGTTCGGCGGTCTCGGAGGCGTCCCCGGGCGGCAGGTAGAGCTGGAACCATTTCGGGCCGGTGGCCAGCTGGGCGACCGTCTCAAGTGGATAGCTGGAGACGGTGCTCAACGCGAACCCGGTCCCCATCGCACCGGCCGCGCGGGCCACGGCGAGCTCCGCTTCGCTGCTGGCCATGCGCTGGTAGCCCGCCGGGTCGAGCAGCACCGGCATCGACACCGGCTTGCCGAGGACCGTTGTGGCGACGTCGCGCCGGCTCACGTCCACCAGCGCGCGTGGGCGCAGCCGGATTCGCTCGTAGGCGACCTGGTTGGCGCGCAACGAGACCTCGTCGCCGGCACCGCCGGCGATGATGTCGAAGATCGGCCGGGGGAGTCGCCGTCGTGCCGCTCGCTCGATGTCGGCCAGATTGATCAGCCGCTCCAAACCCATCTGCTGTGTCCCTTTCGCGATCGCGAGCCGGGCGTGTCCGGTGCCGTGTGCTCAGTCCAGCACCGTCGCCGCTTCGCCAGTCATCGATCCAAGAAGCGAGCCGTGCGGCGTTCTTGGACTGCCGCCATACCTTCGGCGTAGTCCTCGGTCGTTTTCAGCGCGGTCTGCTGCGCGAGTTCCGCCGCGAGTATCCGCTCGAGGTCGGCCAGGAGCGGGCGCCGCGTCGCGAGCTTCAGCAGCCGAGCGGGCTGTGGTGCCGCCTCGGCGAATGTCCGCGCCTGGGCCAGGGCGTCATCGAGGAGGCGCTGGGGGGCGGAGACGCCGTCGCAGAGCCCGATCGCGAGCGCCTCCTGCGCGGGCACGGCGCGGCCCGACATCATCAGCTCGGCCGCCCGGTGGCGGCCGACGACATCGGGCAGCGTGCGGGTCAGCGCGAAGCCGGGTGTGTATCCCAGTCGGGAGAAGTTCACCTGAGCCCTGGCGTCCGTGGCCATCTGCCGCCAGTCGGCGACCAGGGCGAGGCCCACTCCGCCGCCGACCGTCGCGCCGTTGAGCGCCGCGACGAGCGGTTTCGGGAACGCGAAGAGCCGTGGTACTTCGCGGTAGAGGTCGGATGTGGTCCACGCGGAACCACCCGGGGTGAACTTCGACGTGGCGCCGGCACAGAAGTGGCGGTCCGCGGACGAGAGCACCACGGCCCGGCAATCGGTGTCCTCGGCGGCGGTCTCCAGACTCTCGGCCAGCTCGCACACCAACCGCAGGTCGAGCGAATTGCGACCGTCACCGTGCATCTCGATGTGCTGAACATGCTCCAGCGCGCGGCGCGCCGTGACTCGTCCGGGGTGCGTTGCGCCGTTCGGCATGACGGCGTCAGTCATGCCGGTCGCCCGAGCGGAACAGAGAGAACAGGATCATATATAGAGACATTATCTTCCTGTCACCTCGGGGTGTCAATGCGGATCTGCCCCTAATGAGGATCCCAATTGCCCGCAGGTCGTCACCCACCTCGGCCGGGTGCTGGACGCCGAGGTGGGGGCCACGAGGGCGGCCGGATCGACGAGGCGGCTAGCGGGCTTGGGAGACCGCGACTTCCTTCCTCAACTCGCGGCGCAGGATCTTCCCCGACGCGGTGCGCGGAATGTCGGTGACCATGATCAGCCGGGAGGGCACCTTGTAGGTGCTCAGCTTGCCGGCCAGCCAAGTGCGGATCTCCTCCTCGGACGCCGGCTCCCGCAGCACGACGAAGGCGACCGGCGTCTCGCCGCGCCGCTCGTCCGGCGCCCCGACGACCGCACAGTCCGAGACGGCCGGATGCGCCAGGATCGCCGACTCCACTTCGACGGGCGCGACCTGAAGTCCCGACACCTTGATGAGATCCTTCAGCCGGTCGGTCAGGATCAGCCACCCGCCGGGTTCGACCCGTCCGATGTCGCCGGTCCGCAGCCAGCCGCCGTCGAGGAGAACGTCGGCATCGGCGTCCTCGGGCAGGTAGCCGATCATGCGCGCGGGACTCCGCGCGATGATCTCGCCCTCCGTGCCCGGCGGGACGTCCTGCAGGGTGGCCGGATCGACGATCCGGACCTCGCAGTCCGAGCGCGGGACGCCGACGGAGTCGACCCGGCACAGCTCCGGGCTCTCCGCCGGGTTGCAGTGCAGGCCGAGCAGCTCCGTCATGCCGTAGCCGATCACCCAGTGCAGGCCCGTCCGCTCGGTCACCGTCTTCGCGATCGACTCGTTCACCGCCGTCGCGCACCAGACGAGGACGCGGACCGACGACACGTCGAACGATTCCAGGCCGGGCAGTGCCGCGATCTTCTGGGCGACAGGCGCCACGAGCATGGAATGGGTGATCCGTTCCCGCTCCATCTCCGCCGCGATCGACTCGGCATCGTTGCCCGTCGTGAGGTGCAGCGTCGCCCCGGCCATCGCCGACCCGATGATGGTCGAGGCACCGAACCCGGTGAACAGGGGCAACGGGAACTGCTGGCGGTCTGCGAACCGCAGCCTGATCGCCGACTTCCAGTTGATGACCGAGGCGCCGAGCGAGTAATGGCTGTGCCGGACGGCCTTGGGCGCCCCCGTGGTGCCGGAGCTGAAGAAGAGCATGGCCTCGTCCTGCTCCCACCGCAGCTCCGCGGATTCGACGGGCTCGGCGCTCTGGCCGTGGATCGCGCTCCAGAAGGTCCCGCTCGTCTCGCGGTCGATGGTCCACAGTGGGCGGCCCGTCGCCTCGGCCGCGACGCGTGACACCTCATCGGTGATGATCAGCTTCGGGTTCGTGAGCGCGACGCTCTTGGCCAGCTCTTCCGCATTCCAGCGGGGGTTCACCACGACGATCGCACCGCCCGCGCGGAGGATGCCGAAGAGCGTGATCGGCCACTCGATCCCGTTCGCCGCCGCCATCATGACGCGGTCGCCGGGGCGGAACCCGGCCGCAAGGAACGCCCGCGCGAGCGCATTCGCCATGGCGTCGAGCTCGCGGAACGAGATCGACTGGTCACCGCTGACGACGGCGGTGCTCTCGGGATGCCGGTCGGCGGTGGCCACGAGGTGGTCCGCGAGATTGCGGCGCGGATAGTACAGAGATGGCCGGGGGATCAACGTTCTTCTCCTCTGCTGCGGAACAGGCGCCTGGAACGATGCACGTCCGCCGGGCCGCCCATGACAGGGTCCTCTAACGAAGAGGAGTCTGAACGGGTCTGCGCATCGGCGTCGTGCCGCAACCGTTCAGTCCGATGCCGGCAGGGCCTTCGCCGCCTTCTGGGTGAGTTCCCGGTCGTTGACGGTCAACGGGCCGGGCCCGGCCTTCGTGCACAGGACCTCGACGCCACTTTCGTCGTCGCTGTAGCGCTTGCCCAGCAGGATCGGGGGACCGTCGACAGGCTCCGGCGCGGCCGGCTCCGCACCGGGCGCGCGCATCTCCGCGCCGGCGCACATCAGCACCGCCGGGCCGTCGATTCCCTTGATGACGATGACCTCGCACGTCGAATTCCTGCCGCGCAACCGGGTACCGGGCCCCAAGCTCACATCGTCCTCCTCGACAACGAGTACCGTTGCTGGCGATGAGCCATACTGTAATGAATACAGTACTAGTATCCGAGAGATGGGCTACAGCCGTCAAGAGCGCCGATCCGCTCGTGACCGCGTGCCTGCCACCGTCGAACCAGAGGGGGCTTCGTGAGTATATGGACGAAATCGGCCGGCAAGGTTGGCCCGGCATGACCCTGATCGAGCCTGTGGTGACGCGGATTCCCGCGGCGGGCGTCGAGGTGGCCGGCGAGGACTACCAGGTCGACGACGCCAGGGGCACTGTGCTGTTCCTCCACGGCGGAGGCCAGACCCGCCATTCGTGGCGGGGTTCGGCCGGGAGACTGGCGCGGGCCGGGTGGCGCACCCTCGCGCTCGACACGCGCGGGCACGGCGACAGCGGCTGGGCACCCGACGGCGACTACTCGATGGACGCTCTCGTGGCCGATCTCGCGGCGGTGGTCGCCCAACTCGGCGAGGACGGCGGGCCTCCGCCGGTGTTCGTCGGTGCGTCCCTGGGCGGCCTGACCTCGCTGGTGGCCGTGGCCGAGGAGCGGGTGTCCGCACGCGCACTCGTGCTCGTCGACGTGGCGCCGCGGATCGAACCCGCCGGCGCCGAGCGGATCGGCGCGTTCATGCGCCGCCATTCCGCCGACGGTTTCGAGACGCTGGAGGACGTGGCCGCGGCCGTGTCCGACTACAACCCGCACCGGGCGCGCCCCGCCAGTTTCGACGGCCTGCGCAAGAACGTGCGCCAGGCCGAGAACGGCCGCTGGTACTGGCACTGGGATCCCGCCTTCATGCGGCCGCCGGCCGAACGTGACGGCCGGCCGGTCGGCGATGAGGAGCGCATGCGCGAGGCGGCCCGCCGGATCCGGGTCCCGACGCTCGTCGTCCGTGGCGTGCAGTCCGATGTGCTCAGCGAGGACGGGGTGCGTGACTTCCTGTCCCTGGCACCCCACGCTAGGGCCGTCGACGTCACCGGCACCGGTCATATGGTCGCCGGTGACGACAACGACGCGTTCACTGATCAGGTCAGGCGGTTCCTCGATACCGTGTGACCCGGAAGGGCCGGGTCACCGGCCCTTCCATCGCGGTTCGCGCTTCTCCGCGAAAGCGCGAGCGCCTTCGAGCGCGTCCTCGCTCTCGAACACCTTCGCACGCTCGCCCTCCTGCGCCGCGCGCGCCGCGGCGACGCCGTCGGTGAACGCCACACGCATCAGCTTCTTCGTCGCGAGGACGCCCAGCGGGCCGTTCTCGCCGATGCGCCTGGCGACGTCCAGCGCGGTGTCGAGCACGTCCTCGGCCGGGACGACACGGTTGACCAGGCCCAGCTCGTACGCCCGCGCGGCGTCGATGAGATCGCCGGTCAGGCCCAGTTCGAGTGCGATCCCGAGCGGGATCCGGCCGGGCAGCGTGGTCCCGCCGCCGGCGGCGAACAGGCCGCGCTTGACCTCGGGGAGCCCGAACTTCGCCTTGTCTGACGTGACCACGATGTCGCAGTTGAGGAGGAGTTCCCACCCGCCCGCGACCGCGGTCGCGTTGGCGGCGCCGATGATCGGCTTGGGGTACCGGCCCTGGCTGAACATCATGAAATGTGTGGTGTCGGCGGCCGGCCCGGACGCCTGGGAGCGCTCCGCGAAGGCCTTGAGGTCCATGCCGGCGCAGAACGCCCGGTCGCCCGCGCCGGTCAGCACGATCGCGCGCACCCCGGTGTCCTCGAGGCACTCGCGGAACGCGGTCGAGATGTCGGCCATCAGCTCCGGGCTCAGTGCGTTGCGCTGGTCCGGCCGGTTGAGCGTGAGGACCTCGACAGGGCCCTCACGACGGCGTAGCAGATCCATGGCGGTTGGTACCTTCCGGTAATGATTTCGGCGGAGGGTCAGGCTTCCGCGGGTTCGGGACGGCGCCAGAACCCGGCCAGCTGTCCGGCCGCACCGCCGGCGCCGACCAGCACCGTGACGAGTGCGCGGGTCAACGGCGTGCCGACCTTGTCGGCGCCCAGGGCGCGGTCAAGGCTGAACCGGCCGCTGCCCAGGGCCGACAGGGCGGTCGCGGCCGCACTGATGAAAGCGACGTACTCCCAGCCCTCGGAAACGATGAAGTAGCCGTTCGGGCGGTGCACCGTCTGGTAGGCCACGCCCATCGTGCCCACGATCGCGGCGGTGCTCAGGGGCGTCAGTGCGCCCACGGCGACGGCCGCGCCGGAGCCGATCTCGACGACCGAGCTCAGCTGGGCCTGCAGCCGTGGTTGCCGGAACCCGATCGAGGAGAACCAGCCCGCCGTGCCGTCGAGGGTGCGACCGTGTCGCACGCCGTGCGCGATCATCGTGCCGGCGATGGCGCCCCGGAGGATCAGTCTGGCGAGGTCCCCGTCGGACGACTTGCGGCGGGATTGCCTGCGGTTCTTCACTTCGTTCTCCCCATGCGGCCGGCTGTCTGATCTGCGGTAAGCCTTACGACAATAATTTCGGTAATTTATCACCGGAGTTCGATCGAGACAACGGCGTCAGTTCCCGCCGCCCATGGTGACGACCAGCTTGCCGATCGCCTGCCGGTCGCGCACCGCGGCGAGCGCGTCCGCGACGTCGTCCAGTGCGTAGCGCCCGCCGACGTGCGGCCGAAGCCGCCCGGTGCGGAAATGCTCGAACAGTTCGTCCTCGTCGCGCCGGGCGTCCTCGGGGCGGTGTTCGGCGAAGGTGCGGATCTCCATGCCGCACACGACGAGCCCCTTGAGCAGTACGAGATTGAGCGGGATGGCGGGGATTGCGGAACTGGCGAACCCGAGGCAGACGAAGCGGCCACCCCACGCCAGGGCGCGCAGCGCCGGTTCGCTGTACTGCCCGCCGACCGGGTCGATCACCACGTCGGCGCCGCCCCCGGTGAGCTCCTTGATCCGCTCCTTGAGGTTCTCCCGGCTGTAGTCGATCGTCTCGTGCGCGCCTCGTTCCCGGCAGATACCGGCCTTCGCCGGGGTGGAGACGGCGGCGACCACGCGGGCGCCCAGTGCGGCCGCGACCTCGACGGCGGCCAGGCCGACACCGCCGGCCGCGCCGAGCACCACGACCTGGGTGCCGGTGCGCACCGCGGCGACGCTGCGGACCGCGTGATAGGCGGTGAGGTAGGTGACCCGGAAGGCGGCCGCCTCGGCGAAACCGGCATCCGCGGGCACCGGCCACAGCGCGTCGGCGCGCACGGCGATCCGCTCGGCGAACGCGCCGATCGCCGCGGTGCCCGCGACCCGGTCGCCCGCCACCAGGCCGGTGACGCCGGGACCGACCGTGCGGACCGTCCCGGCGAACTCCGAGCCCGGCGTCAGCGGGAGCGGCCAGCGCACCTGGTAGCCGCCGTTCATGATGAGCAGGTCCGGGTAGTTCACCGCCGCGGCGGCGATGTCGACCACCACTTCGCCGGGCCCGGCCACCGGATCGTCGACCTCCTCCACCCGCAGGTTCTCGACCGGCCCGTAGGCGGTGACTCGGGCTGCTTTCATCGGCATCTCCTCACAGAGTCCGGAATGCCCCACCGTCGGCGAGGACCTGCGCGCCATTGAGGTAACCCGAGGCGTCGGACGCGAGGAACACGCACAGCCCGACGAGATCCTCGGGCCGGCCGATGCGCCCCATCGGGTTGGACTCCCCGCTCCGCCGCTTCTGCTCGGGCGGCCACGCCCTGGTGACGTCGGTGTCGAACGCGCCCGGGAGCACGAGGTTCGCCCGCACCTTCGGCGCCCATGCCCCGGCCAGCCCGAGCGTCATGGCGTTGAGCCCGGCCTTCGCCATCGCGTACGGCAGGTCGATCACATGCGGCCGCAACGAGCCGGCCGTCGAGATGTTGATGATCGACCCGCCGTCACCGGCGTGCATCCGCGACCCGAACAGCGTCGCCAGCCGGAACGGCCCCTTGGCGTTGACGGCGTGCGTCTTGTCATAGAGCGCCTCGGTGACCGACACCAGATCGGGGTAGAGCGGGGACATTCCGGCGTTGTTCACGAGCACGTGGCAGGCACCGAAGGCGTCGTAGACGGCATCGACGAAGCGGTCGCACTCGTCCCATCGGCTGACGTTGACCTCCAGCCCCACCGCCCGGCGCCCGGTGGCCCGCCTGATCTCGTCGGCCGCGGCCTGGCACGCGGTGAGCTTGCGGCTCGCGACGACGACGTCGGCACCCGCGGCGGCGAGGCCGCCGGCGACGGCCCGGCCGATGCCCCGGCTGCCGCCGGTGACGACCGCGACCCTGCCCGACAGGTCCAGCCACTCCGCGGGACCGCTCACCGGGCACCCCGGTAGTCGCTCGTGGCCGCGAGTTCGGCGGCACCGGCCATCAGGTCCAGCACCGTCTTGCCGAAGGACAGCAGCTTCGTGTCGTCGCCGGCGCGCTGGTAGCCCTGCTCCAGTACGATCGCGAGCTTCCATTTCGCGAGCACCTGGTAGTAGTCCATGTCGTCGACCTGGCGGCCGGAGCGCTCGGCGTAGTACTCGATGAGCGCGGTGCGGCCGGGCATCCCGGTGAGGGCGACGTAGCCGTCCGCGCCATGGGCCGCGGTGTCCTCGGGCCAGGAGTGCATGAGCCAGCCGAGGTCGAGCTTCGGATCGCCGACGGTGCCCATTTCCCAGTCGATGACCGCGGCGAGCCGGGCCGGCGCTCCGTGGTGGTACATGACGTTCGCGAACTGGTAGTCGCCGTGCATGATGCCGGGCACGAAGTCGAGGGGACGGTGTTCGGCGAGCCAGCGGGTCGCCTCGTCGTAGCCCGGCACCTCGCGGGCCCGGACTCGGTCGTAGAACCTGGTCCAGCGCGGCACCTGGCGGTCGTGGAATCCGTCGGGGCGACCCAGATCGCCGAGGCCGCGCGCCCGCCAGTCGACGGCGCCCATCAGCACGACGCCGTCCACCAGTTGCTCGGCCAGGCCGGGGCGGGTGGTGAGATCCTTGTCGAACGGCGCCGGCCAGTCGTCCCCGCCGACCGGTGACCAGCCGTCGACGAATCCCATGAGGTAGAACGGCCGACCCAGCACGGCGGGGTCGGAACACATTCCGATCGCCGCGGTGTGGGGCACGTCGGTGCCGTCGAGCGCTTCGATGATCCGCCACTCGCGCAGGATGCCTTCGTCGCGCGAAGCCGGCGCGGTGGCGGGCGGGATGCGCAGCGCCGCGTGCAGGTCCCCGCGGCGGATCTCGAAGATCTGGTTCTGGCTGCCGCCCGAGATGAAGCCCCATTCCAGCGGAGCGCCCTTTCCGGGCAGCCCGGCACTGTCCATCCAGGACACGAGTGCATTCGTGTCGAGCCCGGTTCCGGTGGCGGTCATCGGGTGGTTCCCTTTCCGAGCAGGTCGGCCTCGGCCTGGGCGCGGAGCGTCGGAATGTGTTCGGTCGGCCAGAGACCGGGGGCGGGGGAGTAGCCGCGCAGCAGTTGCCTGGCGACAGTGCCCTGGTGCACCTCGGTGGGCCCGTCGGCCAGCGCCAGCGACATACCCGCGAGGTAGAACCGGAGCAGGGGCAGGTCGTAGGTCGTGCCGAGCGCGCCGTGGACCTGGATGGCGCGGCGGGCGACCGCTTCGAGCACCCTCGGGGTCTGCACCTTGATCGCCGCGATGTCCTTGCGAACCCGGTTGTAGTCGTTGTACTTGTCGATCTGCCAGGCGGTGTACATGACGAGCAGCCGGAACTGCTGGATCTCCAGGTAGGAGTCGGCGAGCATCGCCTCCACGGCGCCCTTGCGGCCCAGCGGTTCGCCCTTGGTGGTGCGGGACAGGGCGCGCTCGGCCATCATGTCGAGGCATCGCTGCGCCCCGCCGACCGAGCGCATCGCGTGGTGGACGCGCCCTCCGCCGAGGCGCGTCTGGGCGACGCCGAACGCGTCACCCTCGGCGCCGAGCAGGGCCGACGACGGAACACGGACGTCGCGGTAATGGACGAGCGCTTCGGCGCCGTCGTCCGGTTGCTCCCCCGCATGCGCCAGGTTGCGCTCGATGTCGATTCCCGGAGTCTCCGCCGGGACGAGGAACATCGACATGCGCTTGTTCACCGGCGCGTCCGGGCTGGTGACCGCCATGACGATGAAGAAGCTCGCCCAGCGCGCGTTGGACGAGAGGAACTTGGTGCCGTTGATGACCCAGTCGTCCCCGTCCTGCTCCGCGCGGGTCACGAAGACACCGGGGTCGGCGCCGCCCTGGGGCTCGGTCATCGAGAAGCACGACACGATGTCGCCTTCGAGCAACGGTTCGAGGAAGCGCGCCTTCTGCTCCGGCGTGCCGTAGTGGGCGATGATCTCCGCGTTACCGGTGTCGGGCGCCTGTGTGCCGAAGATGCGCGGGGCCCAGATCGACTTGCCGAGGATCTCGTTGAGCATGGCCAGCTTCAGCTGACCGTAGCCCTGGCCGCCGAGTTCGGGCCCGAGGTGGCAGGCCCACAGTTTCTTGTCCCGCACCGCTTGCTTCAGCGGGTCGATCACCCGGCGCTGCTCGTCGGTCAGTGGCCGGTAGGTGTCGTGCGGCCACAACGCGTCCAGCCGGTACACCTTGCCGGTGACGAACGCCTCGGCCCAGGTCAACAGCTCTGCGAAGTCGGGTTCGACGGTGAAGTCCCAGGTCATGACGGCTCCTGTGCGGCACGGTGATAAGATCGGCAGAATAGGCATACTCTCGATCGAGAATCAACATTCTGCACGGCGAGGATGCCGACTCCGCACTCCTTGGAGGACTTCCATGTCGCTGCCCGCAGAGCCCGCCGAGAGCCCCGATCCGGCCGTCCGCGTCGCGGTCGAACGCGCGCTGTCCAAGCGGCGCGGGGATGCCGAGCGGGAGGTGGAGGACATTCTCGACGCCACCCTGCGGGTGGCCGCGCGCGCCGCACCCAACGCGCCGCGGGTGGCCGACATCGTCGCCGAGGCGGGCACGTCCAACCAGGCGTTCTACCGCTATTTCAGCGGCAAGGACGAGGTGCTGCGGGCGGCGCTCGAGCGCGGCACCGACCGGGTGTACGGCTTCCTCGCGCACAAGGTCGCGAAAGCGTCCGGTCCGGCCGAACAGATCGAGGCCTGGGTTCGCGGCGTGCTGGCCCAGGTCATCGACGACACCGCGGCTCGGCAGAGCCGGGCCATCGTCAGCAATCTGGGGGAACGGGCCGTCGCCGAAGCCGGTGCGGGAGGCCTCGGCAAGGTGCGCGACCTCCTGCGCGAGGCCGTGCGGGCGGCGGGAAGCAGGCAGGTCGACCTGGACACCGGCGCCGTCTTCGATCTCACCTTCGCCGTGCTCAGGCGGCACTCCCAGGACGGCACGGCGCCGACTCCCGCGGAGTGCGGCCACCTCGTACGGTTCTGCCTGGCCGCGATAGGTGTCGCCGCCACCGGCTGAGGTGCCGGCTGCGGCGACCTCGGCGCTTCGGCGCTTCGGCGCCGAGGTGATCGCGAGGTTCCGCCGCGCCCGGCCAGGGGATGGTCAACGCACCAACCGTATCCCATACGGTAGTATTCGCGAGACCGGCCCGAGGAGTTCGGACACCGAACCGCGCAGGCTGGGCGACACCGGTGTCCAGGTGGTCCCGGCCGGAGCGGTCCGACGTCCTCGATCATCGGGCCACGCGCGCCGGAGCAACTCGAGGGTCGGCTCGCGGCCGGGGAGCGCGGCGACGAACAACGACAACGCCGTCAGGAGACGCCTCATGAGTGAGTACACCTTCATCACCTACGAGACACTGGACGAGGGCACGATCGCCCGCATCACCCTCAATCGCCCGGAGGCGCGCAACGCGCAGAACCGCGGGATGCTCGTGGAGCTGAACGACGCGTTCTTGGCCGCCGAGGCCGATGACACCGTCCGGGTCGTGATCCTGCGCGGTGCGGGAAAGATGTTCACCGCCGGCCACGACATGGGTTCGGCCCTGTCGGTCGCCGAGCGCGAGCCCGGCCCGGACCAGCACCCGACGTACGCGATGAACGGCGGCACCCGCCCGAGGCCCGAGGCGCGGATGACCCAGGAGTGGCACTACTTCTTCCGGAACACGCTGCGGTGGCGGGACCTGCGCAAGATCACGATCGCCGAGGTGCACGGCAAGGTGTACGCGGCCGGCCTGATGCTGATGTGGGCCTGCGACCTGATCGTCGCGGCCGAGGGCACCGAGTTCGCGGACGTGGTCGGGACGCGGCTCGGGATGTGCGGTGTCGAGTACTTCGGCCACCCGTGGGAGTTCGGGCCCCGCAAGGCCAAGGAGCTGATGCTCACCGGCGACTCGATCGACGCCGAGGAGGCGCACCGCCTGGGCATGGTGGGCAAGATCTTCCCGGCGGACACCCTGTCCGACCGCACGGTCGACTTCGCCCGGCGGATCGCGCGGATCGACACGATGGCGGCGCTGCTCATCAAGGAGTCGGTGAACCAGACGGTCGACAACATGGGATTCACCAACGCGCTCAACGCCTGCTTCAGCATGCACCAGATCAATCACAGCGGGTGGGCCGAGCGGACCGGGGGATACCCCGCCGGAACGCCGGAGCTGGGGGTGCCGGCATGGAACGAGGCGCCGCCGGTCCGGCCCGCCGTCGTCAGCGAGCCGTAGCCCGGTAACGAGAACGGCCGGCACGCGCATCGTGTGCCGGCCGTTCTCGCGTGGCTACATGGCGCCGGACTGCGGCCCACGCGCACTGACGTGCCCGGGGAAGCGCCGGATCATCGAGTCCTGGCTGAAGGACGACACGAGTGTCCCGTCCTGCGTGAAGAGCCGGCCGGTTCCGTAGACGCGGCCCCTGCCGGCGTACGCGGCATCGTTGGCCAGCAGGTGCCAGTCCGCGGCGTCGGACGCTTCGTGGAACGTGAGCGTGTGCGTGACAACGCCCGTGGACAGCGAGGCGTGTGCCATGCTGCCGCCGACGCCCGCGTGCGGGCGCATCGCCGCCCCGATCAGCATGTTGTCGGTGTACCAGGCCGAGATCGCGTGGTTGCGGGCACGGTCCCCGCGCGGCGCGTCCGGCCACCGGACCCACACCGCGACCTCGGGCGGTCCGACCTGCTCCGGGTCGCCGAGGTCCACGTCGCCGACGATCCGCACCTCGGCCCCGTGGTGGCTCAGGTTCTCGGCGGGCTTGGCCTGCTCCGGGTCGCCGACCGCCGGCAGCGGCGGCGCATGCCGGATGACGTCCTCTTCCTCGGTGTCGAGCAGGACCGTGGCCCGGCTGATGTGCCGCTGCCCCTGCCGCACGGCCACCCCGACGGTGGCCATCGTGCGTCCCGAGTGCAGCGTGTCGACCGAGAATTCGAGCGGCTGAGCCACATCGCCGGCGCGCGGGAACATGATCTGCAGCGACCGCACGACCTTGTCGCCGTGCGAGGCGGCCGCCGCCATCAGCACCTGGCCCATCAGCTGTCCGCCGAAGACCGGCCGGCCGTCCCCGACCAGCACACTTTCGCCGCGGAACTCGCCCGCGGCCGGACTGGTCAGCTCCAGCGCCTGAATCGCCGTCAGCATCCTGTTTTCCTCGTCTCGCTCATCGGCTGCGGGGCAGGCCGAGCGAGCTCCGGCCCACGTTGTTCCGCCAGATGTCCGTGGTGCCGCCGTAGATCTGCGTGGCCGGGGCCATGGCCCGGGCCCACGCCGCGCTGCCCTGGGCGGCCGCTCCGTCGGCCCCCTCGGCCAGCACCCCGGCGGGTGCCATCAGGTCGACCAGCAGCTCCGCGTCGCGCAGCAACGTCTCCGATGCCGTGACCTTCCCGAACTCCGAAGGCGTGTTCCACTCCACCTCGATGTCGAGCAGGACACCGGCGAGAGCGTGCCGCACGAGCGGGTCGTCGATGGCGAGGACGCCGGGCTCCAGCTCGGTGGTCCGCGCCCATTCGACCGCCAGGTCGAGCATCTCCTCCAGGGTGCGGACGAACGCCGAGCCCATCGAGCCGTTCAGCTCGGCCAGCTCGCTTCCCTCGCCGGCACCGTGCTCGGTGGCGAGCGGTTCGGAGACGACCCGCCATCCCTCGCCGACCGGACCGAGCCTGTAGCTGTCGGGCACCCGGACGTCCCGATAGAAGGTCATATTGGTGCCCACGTGCCCCATGGCGCTGATGGGTTTCACCTCGATGCCGGGAGTGTCCATCGGGACCAGGAACATCGTGAGCGACCGGTGCTTCTCCTCCACCGGGCCGGTCCGCGCCAGCAGGAACACGTAGTCGGCGATCTCGGCGTAGGTGGTGAACATCTTCGCGCCGTTGATCACCCACTCGTCGCCGTCCCGCACGGCCCGGGTGCGCGCGGCGGCCATGTCCGAGCCGCTGTCGGGTTCGCTGTAGCCGAGGCAGAACGACGCCCGGCCGCTCTCCAGCGCCGGCAGCGCCGTCGCTCGCAGCTGGTCCGAGCCGTACTTGCGCACCGTGGGCAGGATCAGGCCGTTGCCGAACCTTGGCACGCGGTACTCGACCTGCAGCAGGTCGAGGATCCGGGCCCGGACCGCGTCGAGCTCCGCGCCGCCCCGCGACCGCGGGCTGCGGGGGTGCACCCACCCGCGCTCGGCCAGTTGCTCGATGAGCTCCTTGCTCGGGCGCTCGTGGTCCAGATTCAGCGCGTGCGGGTCGGGTGTCCAGTGGTTCTCGAAGACCTCGCGCACTTCCGCTTCGAAGGCCCGCTGCTCGTCGTCGAGCTCGATCCGGCTGAAGTCCATCACGCACCCCCGGTGGCGACGAGGGAACGGCCGGGCACCGGGCGCCGCTCGACGCGGTCCAGTGCGGTGGCGATCTCGGCGAGGTGGATGCGGCTGCCGCCGCCGAGCCGGCCCCAGAGCGCGGATCGGCGATGGTACAGACTGATGTCCGACTCGAGCATGAGGCCGAAGCCGCCGTGGACGTGCACGCAGTCGCCGGTGATCCGGGGCGCGACCCGGGCCGCGTTGGCGAGAGCCATCACCGGCAACTCCGGGCGTGTCAAGGGTTCCTCGGACTGGAACCAGGCCGCCTTCAGCGTGAGGTTTCGCGCCGCTTCGACGGCCTCGTGCGCATCGACCAGACGGTGGCCGACCGCCTGGAACGTCGCGATCGGGACGCCGAACTGGTGCCGTTCCAGCGCGTAGTCGCGGGCCAGCGCGACCGCCCCGTCGCCGAGGCCCACCAGCGCCGCGGCGGTGACGACCCGCCACTCGGAAAGCGCTTTCCGCCACGCTTCCTCGGCGACGTCGCCGGTAGCCAGAACGGTCTGTGAGACCTCCGGATCCGCCGGATCCCACAAGGCGACCGGCGCTGCGGCGTCGTTGGCCGTCTGAGGTGGCGGGGTGTCCCGGCGCAGCAGCACCAGCTCGGTGCCGCGGCGGGCGAGCACCCCGTGCGCCAGGGCGCCGCTGGGGACCAGGTGCCGCCCCGAACCACCGTGGGGCAGCGGTGCCAGGGAATAGATCGTCTCGCCGGAAACGGCCGCGTCCACGTCGATGCCGCCGCCGTCGAGGCGGCAGAGGGCGCGGGCCGCCACCGCGTGGTCGGCCAGTGGCACGGGGGCGAGGGTGCGGCCGGCGGCCTCCGCGGCGAACGCCAGCTCGACGAGCCCGGCTCCCTGGCCGCCGCGCGCCTCGGGCAACGCCAGCCCGACGATGCCGGCGTGCTCGGCGTTCTGCCAGAGCGCCGGGTCGAAGCCGAGTGGCTCGGCCGCGCGGACCACGTCGGCGGGTGAATGCCGGCCGAAGAAGCCGGCGAGCATCGCGCGGACCTCGGTCTGCTGCTCGTCGAAGGAATAGTCGTTCCGGCGCAGTTCGATGGTCATGTTCCTCTTCCGGTGAGTGCGGACCGGTCTCGTGGTCAAGCGGTCGCGGACGTCTCTGCGCACCGGACTGGACGTGGCCGCGGTGGTTGACGACGGGAACTTATAGAATGCTTAATAGTGTACCCTACAGTATGGGCTTTAGTAGAGGTTCGGACCGGGAAGGATCCAGCACATGACCGAGGCGTCACCTCAGTTCACCGATGCGCCGATCTTCGATGCCGACCAGCACATGTACGAGACCCCGGACGCGCTGACCCGGTACCTGCCGGAGAAGTACCGCTCCGCCGTGCAGTTCGTCCAGGTCGGCAGGCGAACGAGGATCGCGATCCTCAACAAGATCACGGACTACATCCCCAACCCGACCTTCGACCGCGTCGCCGCACCGGGTGCGTACGAGCCGTTCTATTCCGGCAACAACCCGGAGAGTAAGTCGCTGAAGGAGCTCGGCGGCCGGGGCGTCGACTCGATTCCCGCCTGGCGGGAGCCCGAGGCCCGGATGAAGGTCCTGGACGAGCAGGGGGTCGACAGCACGCTCGTGTACCCCACACTGGCCAACCTGGTCGAGCACTCGGCCGCGGAGGACCCCGAGCTCGTCGTGGCGGTCATGCACGCGCTGAACCGCTGGATGCTCGACCAGTGGCAGTACGTCTACCAGAACCGGTTGTTCATGACCCCGGTCATCAGCTGCGCTCTCGTCGACGACGCCCGGCGGGAGCTGGAGTACGTCATCGAGAACGGCGCCAAGGTGGTGCTCATGAAGCCGGCGCCGGTGAAGGGCCTGCGGGGCTGGCGTTCGCCGGCGCTGCCGGAGTTCGACCCGTTCTGGGCCGACGTCCAGGACGCGAACATCCCGGTCGTGCTGCACGCGAGCCAGCCGCCGCTGACCGACTACGTCAACAGGTGGGAGCCGCCGTCGACGAACAGCGCGTTCGCCGGCAGCGCGTTCCGCCGGGTGGTGCTGGGGCATCGCGAGATCGCGGACATGCTGGCGAGCCTGATCTGCCATGGCACGCTCACCCGGTTCCCGAAGCTGCGCATCGCGAGCATCGAGAACGGCAGCCACTGGATCCAGTCGCTGTTCACCGAACTTGAGGTCTCGTACTCCAAGGAGCCGACCTCGTTCCCCGAGCACCCGATTGAGGCGTTCCGCCGCAACATCTGGGTCAGCCCGTTCTGGGAGGGGTCGGTCGAGGACGTCGTCAACACCGTCGGCTGGGACAAGGTCCTTTTCGGGTCGGACTACCCGCACCCCGAGGGCCTGGCGGAGCCGAAGGGCTACTTCAAGTACGCCGAGGGCATGTCCGAGAAGCGCACCTACGACTTCATGGGTGACAACACGCGCCGTTTCATGGGCCTGCCGGTCGTCTACAAGGCCGAGGAGGAAGCGCCTGTGCCGGCCTGATGGGCAGGACGGTCGACCTCGGGGGGTTCGCGCGTGCGCGAACCCCCCGAATGCTTGTACTCAGCGGAACGAGCTGAACAGGGTGTCGGATCCGGCGCTCGACGCCGACTGGGTCAGGCCGCCGGCTGCACGCGAGGGGCGCCTGCGGGCATGGCCGTTCAGATGTTGAAGCGCAGCGCGCCGTCGATGCGGATGACCGTGCCGTTGAGGTAGTCGTTCTCGGCGATGTGCCGTGCCAGCCGGGCGTACTCGTCGGCGTGGCCCATGCGCTTGGGGTTCGGCACGCCCGGGCCCCACTTCGCCTGCGCCTCCTCCTCGCTCATCCGGTACGCGGGCGTGAAGAACGTGCCGGGGGCGATGCACATGACCCGGACCCCGGTCGGCGCGAGGTCGCGCGCCGCGGTCAGGGTCAGGCCGATCACCCCGCCCTTGGCGGCGGAGTAGTCGCTCTGGCCCACCTGACCCTCGAAGCCGGCGATGCTGGCGGTGGAGATCACGACGCCGCGCTGGTCGTCCTCGAGCGGATCGTTCTGGGCCATGGCCGCGGCGGCCTTGCTCATCACGCGGTAGGTGCCGGTGAGGTAGACGTCGACGGTCGTGGCGAAGATGTCGGCGGAGTAGGCCTCGCCCTTGCGGTTCACCATCCGCCGGGCGGCGACCGGTCCACCGTGGACGATGACGGTCGTGCGCAGTGGGGCCAGTCCGGCCGCGGCCGCGATCGCCTCGTCCACGGACTCGTCGCTGGTGACGTCGGTGGGCACGAAGGCCGCCGTGTCGCCGAGCTCGTCCGCGAGCGCCTTGCCCTTCTCCTCCGCGAGGTCCGCGATGACCACCTTCGCCCCCGCGGCGACGAGCCTGCGGGCGGTCGCCGCGCCGAAGCCGCCGGCGCCGCCGGTCACGAGTGCGGACGATCCGGAAAGGTCCATGTTCTCTCCTTGGGAAGGCGCTGCGTGCGTCACTGGTGTGCCCGGCCGCAGGGACCGGTTCCGGGCCCCTCATGACTACTGTACTGTTGTAGTTATCGTAATGACTACTATTGCGTGTTGCAGAGTCGGGTACGGTACACACCCCCAGAGAGGTGCACATGTCCGCTCCGGTCATCGTCAGCGCGGCTCGTACGGCCATCGGGACGGCAGGGAAGGGCACTCTCGCCGACACCAGCGGAGAGACGCTCGCCGCGGCGATCGTGGAGGAGACCGTGCGCCGCTCCGAACTCGAGCCCGCGAAATTCGACGACGTGATCATTGCCGAAAGCCTCTACGGAGGCGGTGCCCTGGCCCGCTATGCCGCCGTGGTCACCGGGATGCCTGATGTGCCCGGAGCGGCCGTGAACCGGCACTGCGCGGGCAGTCTCACCTCGATCGGCATGGCGGCCGCGTCGATCGCGTCGGGGATGGAGTCGGCGATCGTGGCGGGCGGTGTGCAGGCGACCTCGATGGGGCCGCGCCTGCGTCAGCGTGTCCCGGGCACCGCCGGCGAGTACGTCGACTGGTACCCGCCGACCCACCCGGACTCGCCCGACGCGCCGAACCGGGACATGTCCATCTCCGTAGGCTGGAACACCGCCAAAGAGGCGGGGATCACCCGCGAGGAGCAGGACGCCTGGGCGTACCGGTCCCACGTCCGCGCGATCGCGGCGATCGATGCCGGCAAGTTCACCGACGAGATCGTCCCCCTCAAACTGACCGGGCCTGGCGGCGCGGTGGTCGAGTTCGCCGTGGACGAGCACCCGCGGCGTACGACCTCACTCGAGAAGCTGGCCTCGCTCAAGGTCCTGCACCCGGAGATCCCCGGTTTCTCCATCACCGCGGGCAATGCCAGCGGGGTCAACGACGCGGCCGCCGCGGTGGCGGTGGCCGCCGCGGAACTGGCCACCGCGGAAGGGCTGACGCCGATGGCGAAGATCGTCGCCTGGGCCTCGGCCGGGGTTGCTCCCGCGCGCATGGGTTTCGGCGGGCTCGTCGCCGCCGAGAAGGTGCTGCGGCGGGCGGGCCGGACGCCCGCCGACGTGACCCTGTGGGAGATCAACGAGGCGTTCGCCTCCGTCCCGATCGCCGTCTGCGGGGAGTTCGGCCTCGACGAGGAGCGGGTGAACTTCAGCGGCAGCGGGTGCAGCCTCGGCCATCCGGTGGCCGCTTCGGGCGCACGCATGATCGTGACGCTCGTGCACGAGCTGCGCCGCCGCGGCGGTGGTCTCGGGATGGCGACGATGTGCGCGGGCGGCGGTCAGGGCGGTGCGGTCCTGATCGAGGTCTGACTCCGAAAAAACGAGCCGGAACCACTACAGCACGACGCCCGACCGAGCTGAGGAGCCGCCCGATGGGGCTTGCCATCACCGAGGAGCACCAGGAACTCGCGACCGTTGTCCGGGAGTTCGCCACCGAGCAGCGGGTCCGGGCCGCCGCGCGCGCCGTACTGGACCCGGACGCGCCCTCCGTGCCGGACGTGTGGAAGCGGATCGCCGACCTGGGCTGGCTCGGGCTGCACCTGCCGGAGTCGGCCGGCGGGTCCGGGTTCGGCCTGCCGGAGCTGGCGGTCGTCGTCGACGAGCTGGGGCGCGCGGTCGGTCCCGGTCGGCTGCTGCCGACCGTCACCGCGTCCGCCGTGCTGGCCGGCTCGGGCGGCGAAGCGCTGCGCGAGCTCGTCACGCGGCTGGCCGACGGCTCGGCCGTCGCCGGGCTGGGGCTGGCGCCCGGCCTGACCCGCGAGGCCGACGGTGGCTTCACCGGGGAGCTGACGGTGCTGGCGGGGCAGTGGGCCGACGTGTTCGTGCTCGCGGCCGGCGACGATCTGCTCGTCGTCCCCGCCGGTGCCGGCGCGCTCGCCGTGGCCCCCGTGACCGGGTTGGATCCGTCGCTGGGGCTGGCGAAGGTCACCGTCACCGGCCTGGCCGCGGCCGACGGTCACGTGCTGGCCGGAGCGGCGGGCGCCGCGGTCTCGCTGCTGCGGACGCTGGCCGCCGCCGAGGCCGCCGGCGGGGCGCGGGGCTGTCTGGACTTCGCGTTGGAGTACGCCAGGGTCCGGGAGCAGTTCGGCCGGCCGATCGGCAGTTTCCAGGCCGTCAAGCACCACCTGGCCACCATGCTCGTCGGCGTCGAGCTCGCGACCGCGCTCGCCTGGGACGCGGCGAGGGGCGCGGCCACGGCCGACGAGGCCGGGCTGACGGCGGCGGCCGCGGCCGGGTTCGCGCTGCGCAACTACCAGGACTGCGCGCGCAGGGCCATCCAGATCTTCGGCGGCATCGGCTTCACCTGGGAACACGACGCGCACCTGTACCTGCGGCGTGCCGGTGCGCTCCAGGCCGTGGTGGCGGCACTGGGCTCGCCCGAGGACGAGGTCTTCGCGGCCACGAAGGCCGGCGTGCGGCGGCAGTTCACGATCGACCTGCCCGAGGAGGCGCAGATCCACCGGGCCGAGGCCCGGAAGTTCCTCGAGCGGTACCGCGCCACGCCCGACGGCGAGCGCCGGGCGCTACTCGCGTCGTCCGGCTACCAGGTTCCGCACTGGCCCGAACCGTTCGGGCGGGGCGCCACCGCCGTCGAGCAGCTTGTCCTGGAGGAGGAGCTGTCCGAGGTCGAGGCGCCTTCGCTCGGCATCGGCGGATGGGTGCTGCTGACCCTCGCGCAGACCGCGAACGAGGAGCAGATCCGGCGGTGGATCGCGCCGGGGCTGCTCGGCGAGCAGCGGTGGTGCCAGTTGTTCAGCGAGCCGAACGCCGGCTCGGACGCGGCCGCCGTGCAAACGCGTGGCACGCGGGTCGACGGTGGCTGGCGCGTGAACGGCCAGAAGGTCTGGACCAGTGACGCGCAGAACTGCAACCGGGGCCTGGCGACCGTGCGCACCGACCCGGAAGCCCCCAAGCACAAGGGCATCACGGCGATGGCCGTCGACCTCACCGCGCCCGGTGTCACGATCCGGCCGCTGCGCGAGATCACCGGCCAGGCGTTGTTCAACGAGGTCTTCTTCGACGACGTCTTCGTTCCCGATGAGGACGTGGTGGGGGAGCCGAACGACGGCTGGCGGGTCGCCCGGGCCACGCTCGGCAACGAGCGGGTGTCCATCGGCGGCGGTTCCCGGGAGGGCCTCTCGGCCTGGGATCTGCCGGGCATCGCGAGCCGGTACGGCGTCACCGACACCGAGCACACCCGCGCCATCGCGCGGCTTGTCACCGAGGAACAGGCGATGCGCGCGCTGAACCTGCGTCAGGCGACGCGCGCCGTGGCCGGTGCCGGGGCGGGACCGGAGGGCAACGTGACGAAGCTGCTGTCGGCCGAGCACGCCCAGCGCGTCACCGAGCTGGCGGTCGAGCTGTCCGGCACGGCCGCGGTGACCGGGGACGAGGAGGCGATCATGTTCGAGTACCTCTTCGGTCGCTGCCTGTCGATCGCGGGCGGCACGTCCGAGATCACCCGCAACGTGATCGCGGAGCGGATCCTCGGCCTGCCGCGGGATCCGCTCGCGCGCTGAACCGGCTTTCCGGCGGGAACCCAGCCGTTCAACGCGCTGAGCAGCGCGGAACCGGAGAGCGCGTGACTCAGGACAGCACGTCGAGCACGGTCTCCGCGGGCCCCGCCAGCACGAACTCGCTGACCTGGGTGAGGTGCCGGCGCCAGTGGGCGACGGCCTTGTCGACGTCCTTCTGCCTGATCAGGTCGACGACCTTGGCGTGCGCCTTCTGCACCAGCTGGACCGAGGGCCCGGCGTTCGCGCTGTCGCGGTTGGCGTTGATGACCGACTGGTTGTGCTGTTCGATGATGGCGTAGAGCATGTCGAGCAGCACGATCATGGTCTGGTTGCCGGACAGCTCCATCAGCAGCCGGTGGAACTGCAGGTCGGCCTGCTCGGAGAACGCGATGGGATCTTCCAGCAGCTGCTCTCCCTCGGCGAGTGCCTTGCCGAGGGTCTTCAGGTCCGCCGCGGAGCGCCTGCGGGCAAGGAACTCGACGCCGCTGGCCTCCAGCGCGGTACGCGCGGCGTACACGTCGGCCAGCGTGGTGCCGCGGTACTGCAGCAGGGTCCCGGCGTAACGGCCCGCTGTTCTGGGGTCGGGGACCAGCACGTGTGCTCCGCCGCGGGCACCACGGCGGATCTGGATGATCTGCTCGGACTCCAGGATGCGGAAGGCTTCGCGCAGGGTGGGCCGGGAAACGCCGAACTGCTGCATCAGGGTGTTCTCCGAGGGGAGCCCGTCGCCCTCCTTGAGTTCGCCGGTGACGATCTGCCGCCGCAACTGCGCGGCCACCATCTCGCCGGCCTTCGGCACCCGTACGGTGGTGGGCCTGATCCCGGCCACGACTTCCCCTTCCGGATGATGAACGCGATTATCCTACTTGCCGCGTGCGACCGTAGGGGCGCGGTCGAATCCTATTGTTCAGATCACTCATTCACCGCATTCGCCTGGGCGGCTCGTGGGTGGTCAGCCCGCTTCCCGCACCGCCACACCATGCTGTACGGCGAGCGTGCCCTGTTTTCAGCGCGGCTCGGCGCCGAGTGCGCGGAAGACGAAGTCCGTCACCAGTTCGGCGGCCTTCGTGGCGCTCATCGTGGTCGGACGGGACATCCGGTCGGTGAAGGCTCCGCTGACGACGGCCAGGATCAGCCTGGCGTCGGTCTCGGGTTCGGCCGCGGGGAAGGATCCGTCCGCGTGGCCCTCGCGCAGGATCTGGGCGATGGTCGCCTTGTGCTCCGCCATCACCCGCGTGTGTTCGGCCGGGTAGCCTTCGGCGCGCACGACTTCGGGGGAGTTCAGCAGCGTGACGCGCCGGCGACGCCCGGAGTGCGCGGTGAGTTCGAGGAAGCCGCGGATCCAGGTCTGCATGGCCTCGCGCGGCGAGCCTGCCGCGGCCGTCGCGGCGCGCAGCTCGGCGTCCACGCGTTCGCCGTCCTGGCGGTACAGCGCCAGGAGCAGGCTGTCCTTGGACTCGAAGTGGCGGTAGAAGGCACGTGTGGACAGGCCCGCGGCCGTCAGGATGTCCGTGACCGAGATGCCGCCGGGGCGTGCGGCCAGGCACCGGTAGGCCGCGTCGACGATCCTCGCGCGTTCCGAGGCCTCCGCCTCCACGGCCGTCACCCTATCTGTCTGTTCTCGTGTCCGCTGTCCGGTGGTCGACCGAGAATAGCATTCTCGCCGCCGCGATCTGGGCGGTCAGCGCAGCGCGGTATCCGGCGGTCGGAGCCGTCGTCCGGCGAGCCGGCCCGAGGGCGCGGAGGTCCCGCCATCCTCCTCCGTCACGACAGGTAGGTGGAGCCGAAGGCCTCGATGAACTCGAGCGTTGCGGAGCGCTCCGCGGTGGGGCAGCTGACCGTCACCCAGGTCACGCCGGCCTTCTCGATCTCGGCGAGAGATTCGCGATGGCGGTCGGCGTCGGCGTCCGGACTCTTCAGTCCTGGTGCGTGATAGGGGTGGAGGACGTCGATCTCCTCGGTACGGCCGGCCGCCGCCGCCGCTTCACGGAGATCACGGATGGCCCTCGCGAGTTCGGGCACTCCCTCGAGAACGGCTGTCCGGGTGGTGGCGGCCAGCTGGGCGCTGCCACCCATGGGCATCCACCCCTGCGCGTGCAGCGCGACGCGACGGCGGCTCAGTTTCGAGTTGCCGCCCACCCAGATCGGGATCGGGTTCTGGACCGGCCGCGGCCGTGCGATCACCTCCCGGGCGCTGAAGTGCCGCCCTTGATAGCTGAACGGTTCACCGGCCCAGTGCAGGGGAAGCGCTTCCAGCGCCTCGTCGAACAGCGCGTTGCGCTCGTCCATGTCGACCCCGAGCGCGTAGAACTCGCTCTTCTGGTAACCGGTGCCGAGGCCGAGGATCATCCGGCCGCCCGAGAGCTTGTCCAGCGTTGCGGCGGACTTGGCGAGCAGGAACGGGTTCCGGTACGGCGCCACCGCGAGGTAGGTCAGCAGCCGAATCCGCTCGGTGGCGGCGGCGGCGAAGCTCAGCGCGACGAACGGGTCGAGGCTCTGGTGCCCGCCCGTGTTGAGCCACCGGTTCCCCGGGATGGGGTGCTCGGTCGTGGAGAATCCGTCGAACCCGAACCGTTCCGCGGCCGCGGCCACCTCCGGAATGGGGCCGGCGTCCAGCATGTCCGCGTCGACGCCGCGTGTCTCGGGGTACTGGAATACGAACCGCATCGTCGTCGCCGCTCCTGTCGCCGTGCCCCGGCCTGATCGTCCCGGGCGAACCGAATCGTTGACAATACTACGGTAACCATAACTGTAAGCCTGTTGACGTGACCTCGATGGTCAGTGGACGGGTGCGTCCGGAGAACCTCGCTATGCGATGTTTCGGTATGCCTTACTGTATAGTGGTATGCAAGGTTGCGTTCCCGTGCAAGCTGTCCCGTTGGGTGCTCCGGTATCGGGCTCGGCAATGAGTACTGGATCGCGTGCGGTGCGGCCGGGCGCGGAGGTCAGACTGGTATGCTGCCCGGAGGTTTCGGGCGAGTGCACAGGTGACAGGGAGACGGTGTGCCGAAGGCTGACAGTGCTGGACCGCGGAAGCGGCGTCAGCGTGGCTCGATCAACGCCGAGGATATTCTCGCGGGCGCGTTCGAGATCGCGCGGAGCACTTCGGTCGACGAGCTGAGCATGCCCATCCTCGCCAAGCACCTCGATGTCGGTGTCACGAGCATCTACTGGTACTTCCGCAAGAAGGAAGAACTGCTCAACGCGATGACCGACATCGCGGTGGACAAGTACGCCCGGCTGACGCCCGAGGTCCGCGCGGACGACACGTGGCAGCACGTGCTGATCGAGCACTTCACGGCGCTGCGGGACATCCACCGGGAGGACGAGGTCCTCTCGGACCTGATGTTCATGCGCACGTCGACCTACAGCCGCGACGCCGCGAAGAAGACCATGCAGATCATCGAGTCCGTGGTGGCGAAGCTCGTCGCGGACGGGTTCACCCCGGCCGACGCGCTCAAGGTGCACAGCGCGATCGGGGTGTACACGCGGGGCTCGATCATCCACGACCGCGTGCTGCGACTGGCCAACGCGCCCACCGTCGACCCGGCGCGGCAGCGGAAAATGACCGACTGGTCTGACATGCCGGTACTCAACCAGCTGATCGACCAGCACGCGATCTCCGGGACGAGCGACGAGGACTTCGAGTTCGGCATCGCCGGGCTGATCGCGGGGTTCGAGGTGCTCCTCGCCGAGAGGAAGGGCGGCCGGGCCGCTTCGGCTCGCCGCCCCTCCGCCGCCCGGAGCGGGACGGCGGGGCGGGCCAAGGCGGCGACCACGCGCAAGTCCTCGGCGCGCCGGGCCGCGGGCTGACTCCCACCTTTTCGCGGGCCGTGTCGAGGACGGCGTAGGAGACCATCGCCGATCCGTGCTCCCGAGTCTCGCCGATCGAGCCGGGGTCCACGACGAGGGGTGCCGTGGTGTCGTTCCGCCATTGGCACGTGGGTGTGGCTCAGGAGCAGGAAGTCCTCGATGACCTGCCCGGCGTGAGCTTGATGGTGTCAACGGCCGCGGCCTGCGGCGGGCTATATAGTTAGATTAATACTTTACATCGCAGGATACGCCTGATACCACTGTCGGAGGCGGCCGCGCCGACGCTGGATGGTGACGGGAGTTCGTTGGGGTATGTTCCTGAAGGATGAGACGGCGGTGGTCGGCATCGGGTCGACGCCGTACTACAAGCGCGGGGCGTCCCTGCCCCAGACGAAGATCGAGATGGCGTGCAAGGCCATCCTCGCCGCGTGTGAGGATGCCGGGCTGTCGGTCGAGGACGTCGACGGGTTCGCCTACTACTCGGGCGGTTCCGATACCGCGTTGATCGCGCAGACGCTGGGGATCCCGGAGGTCAGGTTCACCGGGACGCTCACCGGTGGTGGCGGCGGCGCGGCGGGCAGCGTCGGGCTCGCGGCGGCGGCCATCACCTCGGGCCACGCGAATGTGGTCGTGTCGCTGATGACGTTGCAGCAGGTGACCGGGGCGCGGTTCGGCGCCGCGTTCGCGGGCAAGGGGGGCGGGACCTACTCCCGCCCGGTCAGCCCCGAGATGGACTTCGTCGCGCCCCATGGCCTGTTCGCGCCCGGGCAGATGTTCTCGCTGCTGGCCCGGCGGCACATGCACCGCTACGGCACGCGTCGCGAGGCGTTCGCCGAGGTCGCGATCAGCACCCGCGAGAACGCGATCAACCGGCCGACCGCGCGGTTCCGCGATCGGATCACGCTGGACGACTATATGAGCGCGCGGATGATCTCGGATCCGTTGTGCCTGTACGACTACACACAGGAGAACGACGGCGCGGTCGCGGTCATCACCACCGCGGCCGACCGCGCGCGGGACCTGCGCAAGCCGCCGGTCTATGTGGCCGGCGCCGCGAACGGGTCCGCGGGCCGATGGGGGCAGGCCATCACGTGGATGGGCATGCCGGATGAGTACTTCGCCTCGTCCGGGCACCGGACGGTGGCCAGGGACGTCTACGCGCGCGCGGGGGTCACCGCGGCCGACATCGACGTGGCGTTGCTCTACGACCACTTCACCCCGATGGTGGTGATGCAGCTCGAGGACTACGGGTTCTGTGGAATCGGAGAGGGCGGGCCGTTCGTGGAGAGCGGCGCGATCCGGTGGAAGACGGGGTCGATCCCGGTCAACACCCACGGCGGCAACCTCTCCGAGGCGTACATCATCGGCATGACGCACGTGAAGGAAGCGGCCGAACAACTGCGCGGTGAAGCGGTGAACCAGGTCGAGGACGCCGAGTTCGCCCTCGTCACCGGCGGCCCCGCGCCCACCCCGGTCAGCGCGCTCATCCTCAGAAAGTGACGACCATGCCCCGACCCGCGGACGCTCTGCCCGCCGACTTCGCCGACATCCACCCCGACGCGTGGACCGAGCCGTTCTGGCTCGCCACCCGTGAGCACCGGCTCACCATCCCCAAGTGCACCAACTGCGACACGTTCCGCTTCCCGCCCGGCCCGTTCTGCCACGTCTGCCGCCGTCAGGAGGTCGAGCAGGTCGAGATCTCCGGCGTCGGCACCGTGTACACGTACACGGTCGTGCGGCACGCCGTCGTACCGGCCCTGGCCGGCAGCGTGCCCTACGTGATCGCGGTGCTGGAGTTCGACGACGCGCCGGGCGTCCGCATGATCGCGAACATCGTCGAGTCCGATGTGGACGCCGTGCGCGTCGGCTCACGCGTCCAGCTCGCCTGGGACGACATCGACGACGAGGTCACCGTGCCCCGCTTCCGGCCCGCCGCCGGCTGAGCGGTACGACCCGATCAAGATACAGTACATATATATTACTGATTAATGTGGTAAAACGCTGCTCGGGAGATGCCGATGAACCTGGCGATGATCCTCGACATGGTCGCGGAAGGGATGGCGGACCGGGTCCTCCTCGGAGACCGGACCGAGGGCCTGACCGGAGCCGCGATACGGGAGAGGGCGATCGCGGGTGCCGGCCGCCTCGCGACGGAGGGCGTCGACCGCCTGGTCTTCCTCGGCGGCAACGGGCCCGCCTTCCCCGTGGCGATGTTCGCCGCGACGCTGGCCGGTGTCCCGTTCCTGCCGGTGAACTACCGGCTGAGCGCCGAAGCGCTCGGCGACATTCTCGCCCGGCAGGACGCCCCGCTGGTCGTCACGGACAGCCCGGAGCGGGCGCCGGGGCTGAACACGATCAGCACGAGCGAGTTCCTGGCACTGCCCGCCGCCGAGGCGCCGGCCACCGACGACCTCGACCCCGATGCCGTCGCGGTGCTGCTGATGACCAGCGGTACAACGGCCGCTCCCAAGAGTGCCGTGCTGCGACACCGGCACCTCGCCTCCTACATCTTCGGGACGGTCGAGTACGCGTCGGTGCCCGAGACCGACGCGACGCTCGTCTGCGTGCCGCCGTACCACGTCGCCGCGGTGGCGAACGCGCTGTCCAACCTCTACTCCGGGCGCCGGGTGGTCTACCTCGACGAATTCACGGCCGCCGGGTGGCTCGACACGGTGGAGGAGCAGCGGATCACGCACGCGATGGTCGTGCCGACCATGCTCGTGCGCATCGTCGCCGAGCTCCGCGACCGTGGGCGGGCCGCGCCCGCGAGCCTTCGGTCGCTGTCCTACGGTGGTGCGAAGATCGCCGGTGAGGTGCTTTCGGAGGCCCTGACGTTCTTCCCCGCCACCGGGTTCGTCAACGCCTACGGCCTCACCGAGACCGCGTCCTCGATCGCGGTGCTCAGCCCCGAGGACCACCGCGAGGCCTGGGCCAGTGACGACCCCGCGGTGCGCTCCCGGCTCGGTTCGGTGGGCCGTGCGCTGCCGTCGGTGGAAATCGAGGTGCGCGACCTGGACGGCCGCCCCGCGGCGCCCGGTGAGGTCGGGGACATCGTCGTGCGCGGTCCGCAGGTCGCGGGGGAGTACCTGGAGGCGGGCAGCCTCGTCGACGCCGACGGCTGGTTCGCCACGCGCGATCGCGGCTACCTCGACGAGGCGGGCTTCCTCTTCGTGCGGGGCCGCGCCGACGACACGATCATCCGGGGCGGGGAGAACATCGCGCCCGCTGAGATCGAGGAGGTGCTCAGCCGCCACGAAGCGGTGCTCGAGTGCGCCGTCGCGGGCGTCCCGGACCTCGAGTGGGGGCAGCGCATCGCCGCGTTCGTGGTGCTGCGCGACGGCCACGAGACGAGTGCGGACGAGCTGCGCGAGTTCGCCCGGGCGCGGTTGCGCGGGTCGAAGACCCCCGGCGAGATCGTGTTCCTGGGAGAGTTGCCCACCACCGCCACCGGGAAGATCCTGCGCCGCGACCTCATCGCGATGGTGAGCGAGAAGAACACCCAGCACGCCTGAGAGGGCGAGAACGGACCCACAGATGGCCGCGTTGCCCCTGTTGAACCATCTCCGGGTGCCTGTCTTCTGCGCTCCGATGTTCCTCGTCTCGGACCCCGATCTCGTCGTCGCCGCCTGCACCGCGGGCGTCGTCGGGACGTTCAACCATCTGAACGCGCGGACGGCCGGGGACTTCGAGAGGTGGATGGACGAGATCACCGCGCGGCTGGACGAAGCGCGCCGGGCCGATCCACGGCGCACGGTCGCGCCCTTCGCCGTCAACGTCGCGGTCCGCCGGGCGCCCCTGGAAGAACGCTACGACCACGACATGGAGGTCATCCGCGAGCACGAGGTGCCGCTCGTGATCTCCATGAACGGCAGTCCCCGCCGGATCGCGGAGACCGTGCACGGCTACGGCGGGGTGCTGATCCACGACGTCCCGTCCGTGGAACTGGCCCGCAAGGCGGTCGACGCCGGAGCCGACGGCCTCATCGCCCTGTGCGGGGGAGCGGGCGGGCACACCGGCACGGCCAGCCCTTTCGCTCTTGTGCCGCAGATCCGCCGGTTCTTCGACGGCCCCCTGGCGCTGGCCGGCGCCGTCAGCGACGGCCGGGGCATCAGGGCCGCGCAGGCCCTGGGGGCCGACTACGCCTACATGGGGACCCGGTTCATCGCCACCCAGGAGTGCGGTGTGCCGACGGCGTACAAGGAGCTACTCGTGTCACAGGGCACCGAGGACGTCATCGCCACCGATGCGATCACCGGTCTGCAGGCCAACTTCCTCCGCGGCTCGATCGTGGGCGCGGGCCTTGATCCCGCGGCGCTGCCGGTGCCGAAGGGGCTGTTCCAGCCGGCCATTCCCGAAGACGTCAAGGGGTGGCGTGACGTGTGGAGCGGCGGCCACGGCGTCGGGCTCATCGACGACATCCCTTCCGTGGCGGAGCTCGTCGACCGGCTGCGGCGCGAATACCTGGCCACATCCTGAGCGCCCACGGGCCATGACAGAAAGGACAGCGCGGTGGAGCCCGCACTCGTCACCGAACGGCGCGGCCGCGTCGTCATTCTGCGCATTCAGCGGGAGAAGAAGCGCAACGCGATTGACCGGGAGACCGCGCTGGCCATCGACGCCGCGCTGAACGCGCTCGAAGACGATCCCGGGCTCCGGGTCGGTGTCATCACCGGCACGGACAGCATCTTCTCCGCGGGCACCGACCTGAAGGACGGGCGCGACGCCCGCACGGAGCGGGGCGGCGAGTACGGGGTGATCCGCCGACGACGGAGCAAACCGCTCATCGCCGCCGTGGAGGGCGCCGCGCTCGGTGGCGGATTCGAGATCGTCCTCGCCTGCGACCTCGTCGTGGCGTCGAGCACCGCGCGGTTCGGGCTGCCGGAAGGCCTTCGCGGGGTCATGCCGACCTCGGGCGGTCTTTTCCGGGCGCCTCGGGCACTGCCGCGAATGATCGCGAACCAGCTGATGCTCACCGGCGAGAGCCTCTTGCCGCTGCGGGCTTTCGAGCTGGGACTGGTCAACGAACTGGTCGAGCCGGGCCAGGCGGTCGGCAGGGCGGTCGAACTGGCCGAGCGGATCTGCCGGTCCGCGCCGACCTCCGTGGCGCAGATCCTGACGCGACAGCAAGACCTGATCGCCGACGACGAGGCGCGGGGCTGGGAGGCCACCGCGGCCGCGGTGGAGGTCGTCCTTGCCTCCGACGACATGAAGGAAGGTGTGACCGCCTTCTTCGAGAAGCGACCGCCCGCCTGGCCTGGCAGCTGACCGGCGCGAAGAGTGAGGGGCATTGGCGCCCGCGGAGAGGAGTGACGACGTGGTCGAGGACATCCGTAGGGTTTCGCCCGAGGAGCATTGGGACCAGTTCGAGAAGGCGTGGACGGCGCTGCTGACGTATCGGTATCTGGGGAAGCGGAGCCCGGGTCTCGACGCGGGCGTCGAGCGGGAGACGATGCCGTTGCGTCCCGATATGCGTACCTCGTCGGGCGGGATCATGGCCGCGCCGTTGTGCATCGCCGCGCCGGAGCCCTATTGGCGGGATGACCAGGTCATTCCGGCTCCTGTGGTGATGAGCTACGAGATCCTCGACAGCGCCCGTGACGTCACGCAGGTCGACGTGATGCGTGAGGTGGTGCATCTCGGCCGCACGATGGGCTTCAGCAGGTCGAAGATCGTCGATGCCGCTGACCACGGGCGGGTCATCGCGGTGTCGTGTGGGACGGGTGTCAGTCTCGGTGACGTGCCCGACGGGTACGAGAAGGTGACCAACCCGCCGATCGACGTCTCGGATCGGGTGCTTCCTCCGTTGCCGGTCGCGTTCGGCGCTGAACGTGGCGAGGACGGGGTGTGGCGGCTTCCGGTGATGAAGCGGGAGCTGGCCTCGCCGCATGCCGCTCTTCATCTGGGACCGATCAATGTGGTGCTCGAGGCGGCCGCGATGGAACGGGTGGCCGATCATGCGGGCACGGAGTCTGTGCAGGTGGAGAGCTGGACGGTGATGATGATCCGGCCCGGCGTGGTGGGCCCGTTCCGGGCGGAGGCCGAGATCGTCGACGGCGGTACAGAGCGCATGGCCACCCAGCTCACACTGCGCGACGAGGGCAAGGACGATCGGGTGATCAGCGTGGCCAGCGCTGTCTTCCGGCGCGTCTGACAACGAACGAGCTCGTCCTTGAGTGCTATTCATGCTCCCGTATAGGCCGCTGATCCGCTGGCCAGGCGGGCTCGGCTCACGAATTCCTGCAGGGAGTTACCGTGAGGCGTCTCCAAAATTGGGTGTCCTGAATCCTTGACACGCCGCAATCCCGACGTGAGACTCCACACGAGGAAAACGGCGTTTGCGCACAGGCGCGGCCGCACGGGCTCCCCCGCGCCGGACATGACCGGCAAATCCTGGAGGTGTCATGGTCGAGATCGCCACGGAGGTCCGCTGGCAGGACCACCGTCTGGAAATCCCGATGGAGCGGATCCGGCTGTCCGAGGAGCTGGGGTTCGATGCGGTGTTCACCGCGGGCGGCTACGGCTGCGAGGAGCTTGTCGAGCTGGGCTACATCGCGGCACAGACGAGCCGCCTGAAGATCGGGACCCGGATCACGGAGGTCACCGGGCGTGCACCGGCGATGGCCGCCATGGCCTTTCAGACGCTCAACCACCTGACCGGCGGCGGCCGGGTCATCGCCGGACTCGGCACCGGTTCGGTGCCCACCGCGGAAGGGATGCAGGGCAGGCCATGGGGGCGGCCGGTGTCCCGGATGCGCGACTTCGTGACGATCATGCGGCAGCTCCTCGCCGGTGAGAAGGCCGACCACCAGGGCAAGGAATGGTCGGCTCCCTACCAGGGGCCCGGCGCGCGGGGCGCGGAGCCCTCCGCGATCGGGCTCGTACCCCTCGGCGAGATCCCGGTGATGGTCGGCGCCGCCGGCCCGCAGATGACGACCCTCGCCGCCGAGATCGGCGACGGCTGGATGCCGGCCTCCTGGGCGCCGGGGATCATGCCGCTGATGGAACCGTTGCTGCAGAAGGGGTTCGAGCGGGCGGGTGATGGGCGGAGCCTGAAGGATTTCGAGATCTGGGGCCACGTCGACATGAACGTGCACGACGATGTCCGCGAGGCGATGCGGCCGTTCAAGGAATACGTCGTGACCTGGTCGCAGATGCAGCACCAGTTCATGGCGGCCCGCGGCTACCCCGATCTCTCCGCCACCCTGGGCGCGATCATCGCCGAGGCGACCGAGGCCGGCGCGGCCGACGATCCCAGGGCTCGCCACCTGGAGGGCCGCCCGATGCTGGACGAGCCGTACTGGCAGCGTGCACTCGACGCCGTGCCCGACGAGTACATCGACGACGGCTGGCTGGTCGGGCCGGTGCGGCGCATCCGGAACCGGGTGGCGCCCTGGCTGGACTGCGGGCTCACCGGCGTCGTGTTCCGCTACGGCGACCAGCTGACCCATGACCGGCATGTGGAGAACCTCGACGCGTTCCGCGCCGTCGCCGCGGCCGCCGGCCGGGCGTCGTTCACAGGCTGAGCCGCTCGTGCCAGAGCCCACGTCACGGAGGAGCCGCTCGTGCAGTTCGGCCTGAACACCGTCCCTGTCCATCCTGGAGAGTTGAGCAAGGTCGCGATCCGCGCCGAAGAGCTCGGCTTCGAGTCGCTGTGGAGCGGCGAGCACGTCGTCACGCCGACCGTGCTGCAGCACAGCTATCCGGGCCGGACGAGCAAGCCGCCGTTCGCCTGGAACTCCCGGTTCCTGGATCCGCTGGCCACGCTGACCTTCCTCGCCGGGATCACCAGCCGGGTGCGGCTGGGTACCGGGGTGCTGGTCATGCCGCTGCACGACCCGGCCACCCTGGCCCGCGCGATCACCACCGTTGACGTGCTCTCCGGCGGCAGGTTGTCGCTGGGCATCGGCGTGGGCTGGATGCGCGAGGAGTTCGACGCGACCGGGCGGGAATTCGGCAACCGCGGCAGGCGGACCGATGAGATGATCATGCTCCTCGACAGGCTGTTCAGCGAGGAGACCCTGAGCTTCGCGGGCGAGTTCTACTCGATGCCCGAAGTCGGCTTCGAGCCCAAACCGGTCCAGAAGCCCCGGCCGCCGCTGCTGATCGGCGGTCGGGCCCCGGCGGCACTGCGCCGTGCCGCCCGCGATGGTGACGGCTGGTACGGCAGCCTCGAGTCCCCCGACGAGATCCGGCGGATCCTCGCCGCCGTGCACGCGATGCGAGCCGAGCACGGTCGTGCCGACCTGCCGTTCGAGGTCACCGCGATCATGGGGTGGGGCAAGGGCTACGACCATGAGCTCGTGGAGTCGTATGCCGCCGCCGGCGTCGACCGGCTCGTGGTGACGCCATGGACCCGCAGCAGGCAGGCGATGGAGGCGATCGAGCGGTTCGCCGCCGACGCGGGACTGGAGGCACGGTGAGCGAGAACGAAACAGGCGAAGAGTTCGCGGGGCGCACGGCGCTGGTCACCGGCGGCGGCAAGGGGATCGGGCGTGCCATCTCGCTCGAGCTCGGCCGGCGTGGGGCGGACGTCGCCATCAGCTACCGCAGCGACACCCCCGCCGCCGAGGAGACCGCGGCGCTCGTGCGGAAGATGGGCAGGCGGGCACTGCTGGTGCAGACGGACGTCGGCGACGAGTCCGCCAACGTCGCCACCGTCGAGCGGATCCGGGCCGAGCTCGGTCCGATCACCCTGCTGGTCAACAACGCGGCCTACACCAAGCGCCAGCGCCCGGCCGACATCACGCCGCGCAGCTGGCGGGCGATCTTCACGACCAACGTGGACGCGGTCTTCCAGCTGATGTGGCTGGTCCGCGAGGACATGGTCGCGGCGGGTGGGGGAGCGATCGTCAACATCTCCTCCCAGGCCGGGGCCCATGCCGAGCCCGAAATGATCGCCTACGGCGCGTCGAAGGCCGCCCTGAACTCGCTCACCGCGAGTGCCGCACTGGCCTTCGCCAGGGAGAAGATCAGGATCAACGCCGTGTCCCCGGGGTTCATCCGCACCCCGCGCATGGACACCGTGGACGAGGCCACCGTGCAGCAGCTGCTCCGCGGCATTCCGATCGGCAGGATAGGCGAGCCCGAGGACATCGCCGCCACCGTCGGCTTCCTGCTGTCCGACGCCGCCTCGTTCGTCACCGGCCAGGTCTGGGCGGTCAGCGGCGGCAAGTGATCCCGACACATCAGGAACGTCTCAGAAGGGATGCACGAAATGGCGTCAACCAAGGTTCCGTTGCCAGAGCTGGTCGAGCCGCAGACCACAGCCGTGGTCTGCGTCGAATGCCAGAACGGGGTGATCGGCCCGGACTCGATACTGCCTGCGCTGGCCGGTGATGCGCAGGACCTGGTCGCGGGCCTCGGCAGGCTGCTGAAAGTGGCCCGCGAGGCGGGCGTGCTCGTCGTGCACGCGACGTTCGAGGGGACCCTGGGCGCCACCGATCACGGGACGGCGCCGCTGTCGCGGGTGACCCGGCCGCATTCCGCGGCCTGGGGGCCGGGACATCGGGCCACCCAGGTCCTGCCGGAGCTGTTCGACCCCGAAGATCTCGTGCTGGCACGGCACCACGGGTTCAACCCGGCGTGGGGGACCGAACTGCTGCCGGTGCTGCGCGGACGGCAGATCCGCACCCTGGTGCTGGCCGGGGTGTCGCTCAACGTGGCGCTGCCCCTGACCGCCGGCGAAGCGATGCACGGCGGATTCCGCGTGGTCGTGCCGCGCGACGCCGTCGCCGGCACACCCGCCGAGTACGGCGAACAAATGCTGCGGCACACCATCGCGATGCTCGCCAAGGTGGTGACGGTCGACGACCTGGCCTCCGCCTGGGCGAAGACCGCCGGGTGAGCCCGCTGGGGAAGCCCGTCGTCCGCGGCGCCGATGTGTCTTCTTCTGCGGAGTGGGAGGCGTGGACGTGAAGTTCGACGTTCAACATGCGGTGGCTGATCCGCGATGGACGCCCGCGGTTCTCTCGCCGGCGGCGATGACCAGGTTCGCGCGCGCAGCCGAGGAGTCCGGGTACGGGGCACTCGGGTTCACCGATCACCCGGCGCCGTCCGGCAAGTGGGTGCGCTCCGGTGGCGAGGGCAGTGTGGATCCGTTCTCGGCGCTCGGGTTCTGTGCCGCGGTCACGTCGAGGATCAGGCTGCTCACCTGGGTTCTCGTGCTGCCCTACCGTAATCCGATGCTCACCGCGCACCAGACCGCGAGCCTGGACGCGCTCAGCGGCGGGCGGCTGATCGTCGGCGTGGGTACCGGGTACCTGCGCGGCGAGTTCCGCGCGCTGGGCGTCGATTTCACCACCCGGCACGAAGCGTTCGACGAGGCGGTCGAGGTCGTGCGCGCCGCTTGGTCGGACGGGGATGTCACCTACCAGGGCAAGGGCTTCGAGGCCAAGGAGAACCGGGTGCAACCCAGCCCGGCGCAGGGGCCCGGGCCCCCGCTGTGGATCCACGGCAACAGCCGGTTCGGCCTGGAACGCGCCGCCCGGTACGCGGACGGGTGGATGGGCGTGCTCGCCACCGGCCGGCTTGCCGAGACGATGCGAACCGCACCGATCGACGGCATCGACGAGCTCGCGCGACGTATCGAAAAGCTACGCGAGCTGACCCAGAAGGAAGGCCGTCCCGCGGACGGCGTGGAGGTGTCGATCAGCGGGCGCTGGGGAATGCTGGATATCCGCCGTGGCTGGGACACGGCGCGTATCCAGGACGACGTGGCCGCGCTGGAGGCCCGTGGCGTGGACCGGGTGGTCATGGTCATATGCGGCGACGATCCCGGCGCCGCCGAGGACACCGTCCGCCGGTTCGGGGAGGAATTCGCCCTCCCCCCGGGCCAGGCGGGAGCAGGCAAAAGCTGATGCGTTCGACGCATAGGAACGCCGTCGAGATGCATTGGACAAAAGGCTGCGCTCCGGTTCTGATGGACTTATGGAGCGTGGTCTGGGCGCGTGCCGTCCGGTCCAGGGAGCAAGGAGGGCGATGGACCACCGCGAGGGTCGGCTGAGTTTGGTGTTGTTCTTCAATCCGGTCGGTCGTTTCACGCACAGCTGGCGGCGGGTGGGTAGTGGGGTCGAGGACCTGCTGGGTTTGGATATGGCGGCGTACTCGGCGCGGCGGGCGGAGGAGGCGAAGTTCGATGCGATCTTCATTTCGGACAAGGCCTCGTTCGATGATGACCCGGTGAATCCTGACCTGTGTCCTTATGAGCCTTTGACGACGCTGGGTGCGTTGAGTGCGGTGACCCGGAATGTGGGTCTCATCGCGACCGTGTCGACTACTTTCACCGAGCCGTATAACACCGCGCGGATGATGGCGCAGCTCGACTTTCTGTCGAAGGGGCGGGTCGGGTGGAATGTGGTGACGTCTTACAGCGGTGCGCAGAATTTCAATGCGGCGATGCCTGTGAAGGCGGAGCGGTATGCGCAGGCGCAGGAGTTTTTTGATGTGACGCGGTTGTTGTGGGACGCGTGGGATGACGATGCGGTCGTTCTTGACCGGGATGCTGGTGTGTGGGCCGATCAGAGCAAGATCCACCATCCGCGGTTCGAGGGTGCCCGCTTCAAGGTTCATGATGCGTTGACGATGCCGCGGTCGCCGCAGGGCCGTCCTGTCATCGTTCAGGCGGGGCAGTCGGAGGAGGGTGTCGCGTTCGCCGCCCGTAACGCCGAGGTGGTCTTCGCCGCGCAGAGCGATATCGAGGGCGCTGTGTCGTTCTATACGAAGCTCAAGGGGCGTGTCGCCGAGTTCGGGCGTTCGCCGGAGGCGGTCACGGTGTTGCCGGGGCTGATCCCGGTGGTGGGTGAGACCCAGGCGGAGGCCGACGAGATCGCCGAGATGCTCGCCGATCTGATCACCGTGGATGTCGGTCTGGCCGATCTGAGTTTCCAGCTTGTCGGTGCCGACCTGACCGGTCTTGATCTCGATGAGCCGATTCCGGTGGAGCGTCTGCCCACTGTTGAGGAGGCGGCGGCCAGCACGATGCTCAATGCCAGCCGGTATCGGAACATGTACCGGATCATCACCGAGGAGAAGCCGACGCTGCGTCAGCTGATCCGGACCCGGACCAAGTCGGCGAGCCATCAGCTGTTGCGGGGTACCGCGAGCGGTATCGCCGACCAGATGCAGGAATGGTATGACCGGCGGGCGTGCGACGGGTTCACCATCACGCCGCCGTACATGCCCGAAGGACTGGACCGGATCTGCGACCTGCTGGTGCCCGAGTTGCAGGACCGCGGGATCTTCCGGACCGAGTACGAAGGGACAACGCTCCGGGACACGCTGGGGCTTGAGCGGCCGGCCCCGGTTCGAGAGGTCGAGCCGCCGCTGTCCGAACAGAGCAGCCCGGTCCCGTAGCCCGGCGGCCGGTCAACGGGCCGGCGTCGCGCGACCGAGCGGCGAAGAACACGTGAACGCCGGCGGGGCGACCCGCGCCGGGCATTGGGTAGGGAGAGGTATGAAAGCCAGGGCAGCGATTCTCCGGCGCAAGCACCAGGACCACGAAGTGGTCGACATCGAGGTCGACGAGCCGCTGGCCGGCGAAGTGCTGGTACGGATGAAGTTCGCCGGGATCTGCCACTCCGACAACCACTCGAAGTGGGGCACCGTGCCGATGCCGATCGTGGGCGGGCACGAGGGCGCGGGTATCGTCGAAAAGCTGGGGGAGGGCGTCAAGCGGGTCGCCGTCGGTGACCACGTCGCGATGTCGTTCATTCCCGCCTGTGGTGTCTGCCGGTGGTGCGCCAGCGGGCGCGGCAATCTGTGCGACCTGGGCGCGAAGATCCTGAGCGGGGAACTGGTCAACGGCGGTTACCGGTACCGGCTCGACGGAGTCGGCATCCCCGGCGGGGGCGGGCTCGGCACGTTCTCGAACTACGCGGTGGTCGACGAGCGGTCGCTCGTCAAGGTCGACCACGACATTCCCCTCGAATGGGCTTCGCTCGTCAGCTGCGGTGTCGCCACCGGGTGGGGCGCCGTGGTGAACGCGGGCAACCTCCGCTCGGGCGACACGGTGGCGGTCTACGGCGCCGGCGGGATCGGGATCAACACGGTCCGGGCCGCCGTCGCCGGTGGCGCGTCGCTCGTCGCGGTGATCGACCCGATGGAGACGAAGCGGGACTTCGCCAAGGCGTCCGGTGCCGACCTCGTCTACGCCACCGCGGCCGAGGCGCACGCGGATCTGTGGGAGCACACCCATGGGGTGGGTATCGACATCTGCGTGGTCACGGCGGGCGTCGTCGACAGCCAGATCGTGAGCGAGGCGTTCCAACTGGCCCGCAAGGGCGGCTCCATCGTCCTTGTCGGCCTCGCGAACGACTACTCGGAGAACACGATCCAACTGTCCGGGTCGATGCTGACGCTGTTCGAGAAGCGCATCGTCGGCACCCTGTACGGCTCGTGTAACCCGTCGGTCGACATCCCGAGGTTGCTGGGCATGGCCCGGCAGGGCAAGCTCGAGCTCGACGACCTGGTCACTCGGCGGTACTCGCTCGAGGACATCAACGAGGGCTTCGCGGACATGCTGGAAGGGCGCAGCATCCGTGGGCTCATCGTGCATGAGGACTGAGTCCGCGGAGTCCGATGGTTCGGTCCCCCCTCCGGCTCGCATGCTGACTTCCACCACCCCGATGCGACGAAGGAGCTAGAACGATGAGTGGCCCCCTTGACCACCTGCGCGTCGTCGAAATATCCAACGGCCTCACCGGCGCCCAGGCCGGCCAGTTCATGGCCGATCTCGGTGCCGAGGTCGTCGCCGTCGAACCGCCGGGCGGGAGCGTGCTCCGCTCCGAAGCGGCGTACCCGTTCCTGGCGCGTGGCAAGAAGAGCGTGGTGCTCGATCTGCACGAGCTGGCCGACGCGGAGGTGGCGTGGTCCCTGGCCAGTGAGGCCGACGTCCTCATCACCACCCTGCGGCCGGCCGCGCTGGAGCGGTTCGGGCTCGACCACTCGGTGCTCTCCGTGGTCAACCCAGGGCTGGTCTACGGCTCGGTGACCGGGTGGGGCCGGACCGGCCCGATGCGCGACGCCAAGGGTTACGAGGGGATGGTGCTGGCCAAGCTCGGTGCCATGGCGACGACGTACGCGGCGGCTTCCCTCCGCCCCGGCCCGACCTTCATCTCGGTCCCCTTCGCCTCCTGGAGCGCGGCGCAGGCCTTGTTGCAGGGAATCTTCGCGGGCCTCGTGGAGCGGGAGACCAGCGGGCTGGGACAGCTCGTCGAGGTGAGTCTCGCCAAGGCGCTGTCGGGCCAGGACCCCTGGAACCAGGCCAACACGATGATCGCCCAGCGGTTCCCGGACGCGTTCAAGGCCGAGCCGCCGATCTCCAAGGACGGCGTGCCGAACTACACCTTCACGTTCCTGCTGCTCGTCGCGATGACCAAGGACGGGCACTGGTTGCAGTTCTCCCAGACCCAGCCGCGCCTGTTCCGGGCGTTCCTTCGCGCCTGTGGCCTGGAGTGGATGTACGACGATCCCGAGTGGAAGACCCTGCCCAGCTTCGAGGCCACCGAGCAGCGAATGAAGTTCTGGGACATCCTGCTGACCGAGGTGCGGAAGAAGACCCTCGCCGAGTGGGAGGCGGTCTTCGACCAGGACCCGGACGTGTTCGCGGAGACCTTCCGGCACGCCAGAGAAGTGCTGCACCACCCGCAGATGCAGTTCGGCGGCCACACGGTCTCGATCGACGACGCGGAGCGAGGCCCGGTCCTGCAGCCGGGCGCGCTGGTCGAGCTGTCCGGTACCCCGGCCACGCTGGGACGCAGTGCGCCCCGGCTCGATGAGCACGGCGCCGAGCTGCGGGCCAGGGCCGCCGCCGTCCGCCGGGAGCCCGTCATCAGCGACGAGAGCCCCGGCGGCGAGCTGCCCCTGGCCGGGACGACGATCCTCGAACTTGGCACGTTCTACGCGGCGCCCTTCGGGGCGACCATGCTCACCGACCTCGGTGCGCGGGTCATCAAGATCGAGCCGACCGGCGGCGACCCGATGCGGACGATGCAGGCGTTCCCGGAGGCGGGCGGGCTGAAGGTGCTGCAGGGTAAGGAGTCGGTCGCGCTGGACATCTCCACGCCGGAGGCGAAGGAGATCGTCGAGAAGATCGCCGCCACCGCTGACCTCGTGTTGTGCTCGTTCCGGGCCGGGGTCGCCGAGCGGCTGGGCGTAGGCGCGCGCGACCTGCTGTCCCGCCACCCCAACCTGTTCTACCTCGACGCCCCCGGCTACGGGTACGGCGGTCCGCACGGGCACCGGCCGGCGTTCGCGCCGACCATCTCCGCCGGCGCGGGCATCGCGATGCGCAACGCGGGAGCGCTCATCGCCGAGGACGAGCCGGGCGGGCTCGCCGAGCTGCGGGCCCGCTCGATCCAGATCAGCGCGGCGGGAATGAGCTCGGCGACCCAGCCCGACGGGATCGCGGCCTACGCGGTGGCCACGGCGCTGTCTCTCGGTGCGTACCTGCGCAGGCGCGGCGTGGCGGGTCAGCACGCGCTCACCACGATGCTGAACTCGACCACGCACTCACTCTGCGAGGATGCGATCGAGTACGCGAACAGGCCGGCCGCGCCGACCGTGGACGCGGACGGTTTCGGGTTCGGCCCGCTCTACCGGCTGTACGAAACGGCCGAGGACTGGGTGTTCCTCGCGGCACCGGCAACGGGTGACTGGGAGGACCTGACCGCGGTGCCCGCCTTCGCCGCGCTCGGGGAGGATGCCCGCTTCGCTGACGCCGAGGCGCGCGCCGCGCACGCGGACGAGCTGGTCGGCGAACTGGCCGCGGTGTTCGCCACCCGCACGGCCGACGACTGGGAGCGCGAGCTGCTGGCCGCCGACGTCGGTTGCGTGAAGGCCGACACGAGAACCGTCGACCGGAACTACATCGGCGAGTTCGGCGAGCAACACGGCTATCTGGCCACGGTCCACAGCCCGATCTTCGAGGACTATCCCCGGGTGGGCCCGGTCGTCGACTTCTCGCGCTCGGTGACCACCGCGACCGTGGGCTGCACACTGGGGCAGCACACCGAGGCGGTCCTGCGCGAGTACGGCTACGACGACGCGACCATCGCCGACCTCGCCGCACGCGGCGTCATCGTGATCGGCTGATCCCGGCACGGAAACCCACTACCAGGGAGGAAGGATCATGGCGATCCCCAAGAAGATCTGGGCGAATTCCGGTGACTCGCATTTCCTCGAGCCGCCGGACCTGTTCGAGGAGCGGCTGCCGAAGGCGCTCGCGGACCGGATGCCCAGGAGCCAGAAGTTCGACGGCTACGAGATCATCACCGTCGACGGGCAGCAGTTCAAGCGGAACATGCCCAAGCCCGGCAGCTCGGGCGACACGATAAGTGACATGGTCGCGAAGCGCGCGCCGGGGGCGAACGACCCGGTCCTGCGGCTGCGGGACCTCGACGAGGAAGGCATCTGGGCCGAGGTCACCTTCCCCTCGATCGGCATCTGGGCGAGCTCGATCAAGAGCCGGGACCTGCTGGCCGCGGGTGTGCGGGCGCTCAACGACTGGGCCAAGGAGTACATCATGGCCGCGTCACCGCGGCTGGTGCCCACGGCCTCGATCTCGCTGCTCGACGTCGAGGACGCGGTGGCCGAGGTGCGCCGCGCCGCGGACCTCGGGTTCCGGGCGGTGTTCCTGCCGACCGCGGTGCCGCCGGGCCAGAAGCCGTACCACTACATCGACTACTGGAACCCGTTGTGGACCGCGCTCGAGGAGACCAACCAGGTCCTCGCGTTCCACATCGGCACCGAGCCGGTGGACGCCGACAAGGGCTTCGGTCAGGTTTTCCGCGGACCCGGCGGCGCGGTGCTGAACTACACGCAGACCACGTGGGGCGGTCAGGTCGCCACCATGCAGATGATCGCTTCCGGGGCGCTGGAGCGGCATCCGGACCTGCGGATCCTGGTGTCGGAGGGGGGCGCGACGTGGGGCCCGTTCCTTGGTGACCGGATGAACGAGGGCTACCGTCAGCACGGGATGTTCGTGCGGCCGCAGTTGTCGAAGCCACCGAAGCAGTACCTGTACGAGCAGGTCTACGCGTCGTTCCAGCACGACGAGACCGCGGTGGGCGCGATGCAGTACATGGGGTGGAACAACGTGATGTGGGGCAGTGACTACCCGCATCTCGAGGGCACCTACGGGCACACGCAGAAGACGCTGCACGAGCTGTTCGACGACGCGCCCGAAGCGGTGCGTCGGCGGATCACCGTCGGCGCCTTCCAGGACCTCTTCCCCGAGGTCGGCGAACCGCCCGCCGACGAGTACTGAGGCCGGTGCGATGCGGGAGATCGAAGAGGAAGAAGAGGTCCTCGGCACCCCGTCGTTCGAGGTCCTGGTCGTCGACGGCGAGCCGATCGTCAGCGGCTCGTACTACATGGCGCCGCCGCTCTACATGCGGAAGGCGGAGTGGGACCCGGCCGAGCCGGGCAGGCTGACCGTCTTCGCATCGGACGACACGGTCTGGTACGCGACGGATGTTCCCCGGCAGGGGCGCGTCAACGTCGTGCTGGTACCGGTTGAACCGCACCCCTCGATGGCGCGGTGAGCGCACTGCTCCCGGCCACCTCGCGGTGGCCGGGAGCAGTCTCTCATTCGTGACGGAGGGCCTGGGCGAAGCCGGTCGACGCCTGGGCCTTCGGGCGTGCTGGTGGCTCGTCGGGTACCTCGAGTACGACGGTGTGCACGAGTCCGGTGAACACGAAGGGCGGCGTGTAGTCGTCGCACACGGGGAATCCCTGGTCCCGGCCCACGAGCAGGCCGGGGTGGCCCATCTGCCAGAACCACGGGAGGTCCTCGGCGATCCGGCCGTCGCCGCTGGACTTGTCGTCGACGTGGAGTACCACCGTTCCGCCGGATCCCTTCACCTGACGGTAGTCGACGGACAGGGTGTGATCACCGGCGCTGAGGACGACCTCGGCCGGGAAGCGGTACAGGCGACCGAACAACTTGACCACGAAGACCGGCCGGCCGTCGAGGACATACCAGGACCACCCCTGGTTCCAGTCCGCGAACGCGGCCAGGATGCCGTTCGCGGACTCGCCGGCGGTCACGGTGGCGGTAAGGGTGAATCCGAACCTCAGCGGCGGTAGGACGAATTCCGACACCGGGGAACCTCCCGGCCGGAACACCCATCGTCGCGGCGGCTGTTGTGGGGCCCGCCTGCGGTTGCGCCTGAAGAGCCACCCGTCGTCGAGCGGGAGGACGTTGTTGCGGCCGGCTTCGGTCCACCACATGTTGACCAGCCGTGTGACGATCTCGGGGTGCTGGGCGGAGAGGTCGTTGTTCTCCGCGAAGTCGCTGTTGAGGTCGAACAGAGCCCAGTGGTCCGTGTCGTAGGACGGGCTGCCGGGGATCAGCTGGTTCTCCAGCGGAGGTGTGGGTCCCACATGGTTGGTGGTGACCTTCCAGCCGTCGCAGTACATCGCACGCGATCCGACCATCTCGAAGTACTGAGCCGTGCGGGCACTGGGCGTTTCCCGTGCCGAGAAGGACTCTCGGAAGCTGGTGCCGTCGAGGTCCATCTGGGTCACCCCGTTGATCTCCGCCGGGGGAGTGATGCCGGCGATGTCGAGAACCGTCGGCATGACGTCGATGACGTGGCAGAACTGGTCGCGCACCGTGCCCGGTTCCGAGATGCCGTTCGGCCAGTGCGCGATGAGTGAGGTCCGGGTCCCGCCCAGCCAGGTGAACTTCTTCCACAGCCGGAAAGGGGTGTTCCCCGCCCAGGCCCAGCCCCACGCGTAGTGGTTGTAGGACTTGAACCCGCCGAGTTCATCGATCTGTTCGAGAGTCTCCTGCTCGTCGCGCTCGTGGTCGCCGGCGACCTGGTGGTAGTTGTTCGATCCGAAGAGGCCGCCCTCGGGGCTCGCGCCGTTGTCCGACATGACGAAGATCAGCGTGTCGTCGAGGATGTCGAGCTCGGCCAGGAACCGCGTCAGGCGGCCGATCTGCTCGTCCGTGTGGCTCAGGAACGCGGCGTAGACCTCCATGCTCCGCGCGCACAGCCGCCGCTCCTGGGGCGACATCTCCTCCCACGGCGTCACCCATTCGGGCCGGGGGCTCGGTTCCGCGCCGGCGGGCATGATGCCGAGTTCCTTCTGCCGCTCGACGAGCCTTTCGCGCCAGACGTCCCACCCCTCGTCGAACTGTCCCCGGTACCGGTCGATCCATTCCTGCGGAGCATGGTGCGGCGCGTGCATGGCGCCCAGGGCGTAGTACATGAAGAATGGCTTGTCGGTACCGGTCTGCTGCTGGTCCTGGATGAGCCGGATGGCTTTGTCGGTCAGGTCCTCGGTCAGGTGGTAACCCTCTTCGGGCCCCTTCGGGGGTGCTACGGGACCGTTGTCGCTGACGAGGTCCGGGGCCCAGTGATTGGTCTCGGCCCCGAGGAACCCGTAGAACCGTTCGAATCCCATTCCGAGTGGCCAGCGATCGAAGGGTCCGCGGGCGCTGCGTTCCCACCGGGGGGTGAGGTGCCATTTCCCGACCGCCATGGTGTTGTACCGGTTGTTCCGCAGCACCTGCGCGAGGGTCCCCGCGGAGGTGGGGATGTGCGCGGAATAACCCGGACTGGTCTGCGGGCTCTCGGTGAGCTGTCCCATGCCCACCCGATGATGGTTGCGACCGGTCAGCAGGGATGCACGGGTCGGTGAACACAGACCCGTCACATGAAAGCGGTTGTAGCGCGCACCCCCTTCGGCGAGCGCGTCCACGTTGGGCGTCGAGATATCGGAGCCGAAGCATCCGAACTGGCCGTAGCCCAGATCGTCGAAAAGAATGATGACCACATTTGGCTGAGATTTTGGCACGCGAAACTCCCGGTTTGTCGCTATGGCTTCATGCCGAGTATTCAAGGATGTGGGCAGCGAATCGGCTACCCGACTGACAGTGGAATTCGTCTCACCCTGAGCCGCTGCCGCGATCCGGCCCGGGTAAGGCATCGATCAGGAAGTCGGTTCCTTGCCTGCCGCCTCCGCGATCGCCACGAACACGTCGAGGTTCTCCACCGGCGGCGTCGATCCGAGCTGCGGGCCGTAACGTACGATCAGCCCGGTGAGGCCGCAGTCCAGCCATGGTCCGACCCGCTTGCGAATGCGCTCGACCGGGCCGACCAGCCAGCCGTCGTCGATGTACTCGTCCGGGACGGCGTCCAGAGCCTGCTGCCACAGCGGGTCGGGCAGGAGGTTCAGCCCCTGCTGCACGCGTGCTTCGGCGTCGGCGGCGGTCACGTTGCCCATGATGTCGGCGAGCCGGTCCGCGAGGTCGGCGTAACCACGCGCCTCCATGTTCGCGCGCTGCATGCTTGACCAGGTGACGACGTACTCCTTGAACGGCCGCATGGCCGCTTGCACGTCGTCGTCGACCAGGACGTCGACGTGGGACCAGATCTTGAAGTCGTCGAAGCCCTTGCCGCCGCCGGCCTTGTCGAAGCCCCGCCGCAGAATCGGCCGGTAGGCGTCCATCATTCCGGGGGCGAATCCCGGAGGCATCCACCCGTCGCCGATCTCGGCGGCCAGCTCGATCATTCTCGGATAGGACGCGCCGATGCAGATCGGGATGTCGCCCATGGGCTGGAGCCCGATCGGCGCCGGGGCGATCCCCTGATGGCCGGGACCACGGTAGGGCGCCGCCCACTCGCTGCCCTGGTGCTCGATGGTTTGACCGGCGAAGACCTGACGCAGGATGGTGACGTAGTCGCGCATACGCGGGACCGTGCGGCCCCACTTACGGCCGTGGAAACCCTCGGCCGCCTGCGGGGAACCGCTGCCGAGTCCGGCGATCACGCGGTTGCCCCCGCTGATGTGGTTGAGCGTCTGGTAGGCCATCCCGGCGAGCACGGGCGGGCGCCCGGTCACCTCCGTGATGCGCGTCCCGAGCTTGAGTCGTTTGGTGCGGCCGGCGATGTAGCCCAACGGGACGATGCCTTCGTTGCCGTATCCCTCGGCGGTGAAGACGGCGTCGTATCCGACCTTCTCCGAGAGGAGCAGGCGTTCCATCGGGATCGTGCAGATGGGGTCCTGCCATCGAAGCTCCGTGGCGAGTTCAATCATCTTACTGATCCTCCACGGCGGTGCGGGGTGGCGAACCGTTCAGACAGTACGCGAAAACCGCATTTTCGTCGAGAGAAGTGGCTGGCTGGGCGATGTCTCGTGCGATGACCGGGTCGCGCGTGGACGATGTTCTCGGCTGTGCCGTCCCTGGAACGGCAGTCCGAGATCACGATCTCGGACTGCCCTACTGGGCTTCTTCTTCGCTGCGGAGCGCGGCGGAGATGGTGTCGACGAGGACCGTCGAGACCTTCGCCGCGACCGGCGACATGCCATGCTCGCTGGAGTAGATCAACGCGTAGGTGACCGGTCTGGGCGTGGTGAGCGTGTCGAGGTTCAGCGCGACGACTCCGAGGTCGATGCGGTATCTGCTGAAGATGGAGCTGCTGACGAGGATGGCGTCGGTGGTCCGGACGAGGTCGGTGAGCAGGTCGTAGTCGTCGATCTCGATCGTGGGGCGCTGGATGCCCAGGCTGACGACGTCGGTCTCGGAAAGGGTGTCACGGACGAACGTCGCGGCCACCAGCGGGTATGCCGCGATGTCATCGCGAGTCGGTGTGATCTTGAGCAGCGGATGCCCCTCGCGGACGATGAGCTGGAGCCGGGACGTGACGGCGATGGGTTCGACGGTCAGCTCGGAAGAGGTCATGAAGGTGTCCGAGTCCTGCGGTACCCCGCCGATGTAGAAGTCGATCTCGCCGGACCTGAGCAGATTTCGCAGCGCGCTGTTGGAGCCGACCCGGATCCGCACGCGGATGTCGGTGGCACTCTCGAGCAACAGGGGGAGCGCGCCCGGCAGAAATGTGAAGGCGGAGGCCGGGCCGATGCCGAAGCTGATGGTGGCTCCGTGACCTGCCGCGAGCCTCTGGATGTCTTCCTCTAGGGCCTGCGCGTGCCTGAGTAGCCGCTCCGCCTGGGAGATGAAGCGGACGCCGTCGGGGGTCAGCCGGGTACCGGACTTGTCGCGTTCGAACAGGGTCAGGCCGTACTGGCGTTCGAGTGACTGGATGCTGCGGGTCAGTGCCGGCTGGGAGAGGGGGATGGCCTGGGCGGCGGCAGTGTAGCTTCCGGCAGCGGCTACCGCCACCGCGTGGCGGAGCTTCGACAGGTCGATCATGGTGAGCGTTCCCGGGATCGAAAGGTTGATGCGTTCGATGCATAGTAACGGCGTCGAGATGCATTAGACAAAAGGTCGCGCTCCGCTTCTGATGGTGTTGTGCACGTTGGGTTGAGCGTGTGCCGTCCGAGCCAGAAACCGAGGAGGGCGATGGACCACCGCGACTCGGTCGAGCCGACCTTAACGAGCCACTGAAGACAGCCAGTTCAGTAGGTAACGCCGTCGGCGGCGCGGACAAGGGCGTAGGTGTTCGGAGAGGAACCCGTCAGGACAGGGCGGTTCTCCGGGGGGCCCCTTTTCGTCAAGCCGAATCCGTGCACGCCTGCCAGGGGGAACGGTCCGCTGAATTCAAGTGAGCCGTGAAAATGTCCAACGCTCCCACTGACGCTGCCTGAAGGGAAGGCGCTCGATGTCCACCCCTGAAATAGAGCGACCGCGTCGCGACGAAAAGTCGCCCGCACGGAGTGCCGAAGATCCGCCGATGGCCGCCGCGCCGCCGCGGTCCACCGCGCATTATGTATTCATCCTGGTCATCGTTCTGCTCATGGCCGAGACCACGACCTATGGGGCAACGGCGTTCGTCACCGTGCTGCCGCACATGATCCCTCCGTTCACCCCGGCCCAGCTGCCCTGGGTCTTCAGCGTCACCCTGCTCGTCGCGGCGGCCATCCAGCCGCTGATGGGGAAGCTGGCGGACGTCTTCGGCCGCAAGCGGATCCTGATGGTGGTCGCGGTGGTGTTCATCGTCGGCTCACTGGTGGGGGCGTTGACCACATCGTTCGCCCTGATCATGGTGGCCCGGGTGCTCCAGGCGTCCGCGGTGGCCCTGCCCGGCGTCATCTACTCCTTCTTCCGCGAGTACATGCCGCCCAGGATGGTTCCCGTCGCGGTCGGCATGGGCTCGACGGCCACCGGTGTCGCGATCCTCGCCTCGCCCCTGCTCGCGGGAGCGTTGCTGAGCGTCGGCGACTATCACGGGATCTTCTGGTTCTGCGCCGTCTACATGCTCGTCTTCGGCTCCCTGGTCGCGATCTTCGTTCCCTCCACACGTCCTACCGGCGAGCGTTCGAGCCTGCGGCAGGTCGATCTCAAGGGTTCGCTGCTGTTGACACTCGGTGCCCTGTCGCTCCTGATCGGCATCACCCAGGGCGGTTCGAAGGGCTGGGGCTCGACGGCCGCACTGCTCCCGATCGTGATAGCCGTGGTCCTTCTAGCGGGATTCCTCTTCACCGAATCACGCGTGCGGGAACCCATGATTCCGCTGCAACTGCTGCGAACGTCCGGGCTCAGCCGTGCGATGGTCCTCGCGTTCCTCGGTCAGGTGCCGTTGCTGTGGACCTACATGGTTTCACAGATGCTGCAAACGAAGAGCACACCCGGAGCGAGCTATGCATTCGGCCTCTCCGCTTCCGAGGTCGGCGTGGTCATTCTCGGCTGGGGACTCCTGAGCATGGTGTTCGGTCCACTGAGTGGCTATCTCACTCGCCGGATCTCCCCTCGCAAGGTCATGATCATGTGCCTGGGAGTCAGCTCGACCACCTCCCTGCTGACCGCGTTCTTCCATGATCGGTTGTGGTACTTCGCCGTTTTCGCGATCATCGGCGGAATCGCGGGCGGCAGCTACTACGGCGGGCTGAACAACCTCATCATCGAGTCGGTGCCCGGGAAAATGACCGGCGTGGCAACAGGTTTCGGTGCTTTCTGCTCCGCTTTCACGTCGTCCGCGATTCCGGTCATCATGGGCGCCCTCCTCTCTTCGCACGTGCTGACCCACACCGGCCATAAGCCGGTCTATACGGACGCGGGCTACACCATCGTGTTCCTGCTGTTCGCCGCGTGCGCACTGGTCGGTCTCGTGATCGCGGTCCGGATGCGCTACGGCCGCGCTCTGGCCACCGGCGGAGCCGCCCACTGACCCGGATCATCGTCGGGGTCAGGTGCCCCGCAGGCCAAGCGGATCCGGGAGGAATCTTCGGAGGATGGATGCCATGAGCCAGTTGCGAGAGATCATGCGGCACGTGCCGTCCAGCGTCGTGGTCATCACCGCCATGCATGATGGTGCCCCGACCGGCATGACCGTCGGATCGTTCACGTCAGCGTCGCTGGATCCGCCTCTGGTGTCCTTCTTCGCGGGCAAGTCCTCCACGACGTGGCCGTTCATCGAGGTGGCCGGGCGGTTCTGCGTGAACGTGCTGTCTGCGCGTCAGCCGCACGTCGCCGCATCGTTCGCCTCCCAGGGCGCCGACCGGTTCGACGGGCGGACCTGGAGCCTCAGCCCGCTGGGATCTCCGCTGCTGGAAGGTGTCCTGGCCTGGCTGGACTGTGAGCTGTACGCGGTCCATGAGGTAGGTGACCACATCGCGGTGACGGGCCTGGTTCACGGCGCGCATGCACTCGGCGACGCCAAGCCGCTGGTCTTCTTCCGCGGCGAACTGGCGCCTCTGAACTGAGGCCCTTCGTTTGTGACCCATGGCCCGCTGCGCAACGCACATTGCGCAGCGGGCCATGCCGAGATGTTGACGATCCTGCCCTGGCCCTGCGCGGTCATGTGCGGGGCGACGGCTCGGGCGCATCTCAGGTAGCCCAGCACCTTTGTGTCGAAGTCCCGCTGCACCTCGCCGTCGGTCAGGTCGGCGAGGGTCGGGGGCGCGGAGGCGAACGATGGCTGGGCGGCCGCGTTCACCAGGACGTCGACGCCGTTCGTCTCGGGCGCCGAGCGCTACCCTTGCCCCCTCCACCAGGAGGCGGTGGGCTACGGCGAGCCCGATTCCGCGCGAGCCCCCTGTCACGATCGCACGCGCACCGCTCAGACGCAGATCCATGGGTGTCCTCTCGTATCGCTAGCGTTGGAACCGCGGCGTGGTTCTGATGGACGTCGTTGTCGAGGTGATGGCCGAGTCGTTCGCGTCGCGCAGGGATGTCAGGATTCGCTCGACCGCCGCCGGTGCGTTCTCCGTGCATTTGTCGACGAGGCCACGTGCGGCTGCCTCGTGGCCGTTCCAGCGCTCCCCTCCGTACAGGAGCAGACCGGCCGGTCCAGAACCCACGACCTCCACTTCGCCGAAGCGTGCCGCCATGCCCTCCAGCGCCTCCGGGCGCGGCCGGTCCCGCGGCGGCCGGGCGCTCAGCCGCGGCGGTGACCAGGCGGAGTCCTCCACCTCCACGCCGAGTGGTGGACCCGACCGTTCGGGTCAGTGGGCGAGCTGGTGGAGCCAATCACGGAGGAGAGCGGTTTCGGTCGGGCGTAGCGGGAGGTTGAGCTGGTCCGCGGAGGCGAGGGTGGCATCAAGGGCGAGGGCGCGGGCGGCGAGGGCGGGGTCTGCGGCGGCCGCCTGGGGCGGGTCGGTGATGAGGGAGTCGATCAGGGTGTCACGCACTCTGACGGAGATCTGAGGATTGCGGTCCTCTGCGGGAGCGCCGAGCAGCGACAGGGTGACGCCGCTGACGGCGGCCAGGCTGAGGTGGGCGGCGAGGGCGGCCGGGACTCGAAGGCGCCCCGCGGCGGCCACGCGGTCGAGGAATCTCAGCAGGAGCTCGTTGGCCTTGTCGGCGGCGGGTGGACGGCGGCCGGGACGGTCGGTGCCGAACATCAGCAGGTAGAAGGCGGGGTGGCGCAGGCCGAAGTCGACGTGCATGTCCCAGCCGCGGCGCATGTCGTGGACCGGGTCGTCGGTGTGCGCCAGCGTGTGCTTCTCAGCCAGGTAGAGGTCGAAGGCGTGGACGGCCAGGGCCGAGAGGAGGCCGTCCTTGTCGCCGAAGTGCTGGTAGAGGGAAGCGGCGCGGATGCCCGCCGCCGCGGCAACCGACCGGGTGGAGACGGCCTGGGCACCCTCCCGTTCCAGGATGCCGGCCGCCACCTCGATGATGTGCCGCCGAGTTCGGGTCTTCGCGTCGTCCACGTTGCAATGTTACGGCATTCCATGTATCACTGAGTCGATCAGTGATACGTACTTTTGCGGATCAGTGAGACACCGAGGAGAAGCCAGTGAACCGTGTCGGATACGGCGCCATGCAGCTCGCCGGGCCGAACGTCTGGGGACCGCCGGAGGATCCCGAGTTGGCGCGGCGGGTGCTGCGCCTGGCGGTCGAGTTAGGAGTCACGTTCTTCGACAGCGCGAACGCCTACGGGCCGCGCATGGTGAACCGCCTGATCGGGGAGGCGCTGCGGCCGTTCCCGGAGGGGGTGATCGTCGGCAACAAGGTAGGCGCCGGGCGTGGCCCGGGTAAGTCGTGGATCATCACGAACCACCCGGACACGGTCCGTCGGCAGGTGCACGAGGCACTGGCCGACCTGGGGACGGAGACAAGCGAGCTGACGTACCTGCGGCTCGCCGGAGACACTCCGGGAGCGCACAACGATGTGCCTCTGGAGGAATCGCTCGGAGTGCTCGTCGAGCTGCGCGACCAGGGGCTCATCCGCCGCATCGGTCTGTCCGGCGCGTCACCGCAGATGCTGGCCCGCGCGCAGACGATGACACCGATAGCGGCCGTGCAGAACCGCTTCAACCTCCTGGACCGCAGTGGCGTCGAGGTCCTCGCCGACTGCGAGTCTCAGGGCATCATGTTCGTCCCCTATACCCCGCTGGCCTCCGGGCAGCTCACCAGCTACGACGAGCTGACAGGCCCGGCGGAGCGCCTCGGCGCAACGCCGACCCAGGTCGCGCTGGCCTGGCTGCTGCGCCGTTCGGCGGCCATGGTCGTCATCCCCGGTACGACCGATCCCGGTCACCTACGCTCCAACATCGCCGCGTCCGAGGTCGCCGCGAACCTGACCGATGCTGAGGTGGCCCGCCTGACCGGCCTGGTGGACGAGTCGAAGGCCGTCATCGACCAGCCGCCCCAGCCCACGCTCGATGCTCTCCGAGCAGCGACGGAAAGCCGCCACTGAGAGCCCCTCGACAGCGGTGTTCATCCGCTGTACTGGGAGGAGGCGCACTCGCACACGCGTACATGGTGACGCTCTCCGGTCGGCCGGCGTCTCGGCCGGAGCCGGTCCGCAGGCAGCGGTCTGCACGCGAGTCCCCGCCCCGTCACCACGGCCCCCGCGGAGGGTGCGGGCGGGCCGGCTTCCTGGCCGCACAGCGATGGCGGACGCATCGCCATTCACCTCCTGGTAGGCGCATGCCGCGTTGACCAGGCAAGTCTCCAGGCGGACGAGCCTTGACGGCGAACGTGGCTTGTGACACATTGCTCTTGTGTCAACATATTCGACAGTGATGAAGACGGTAGCGCCGGCCGATACCGCGGCAGCGTGGGGCGACGAGTTCCCGCCCGCCGCCTCCACACCCTTCGTGCTCGGGATGGCCGAGCTCGCCTGCCACCGGATTCTGGCGCCGGAGCTGTCACCCGACGAGTTGACCGTCGGCGCCGGGGTCGAACTGAGCCACGACCGACCCAGTCCGGTCGGCATCACGCTGACCGCACGGGCGAGACTCGTCGATCGGCAGGGCCGCCGAGCGACTTTCGAAGTCGAGGTCAGCGACGGCCAACACGTCGTCGCGACCATTCGCCATCGCCGTGTGGTCGTCCCCCGTGCCGCGATCGAGGCCGCCCTGCACTCGGCCGACGGCTGACCGCCTGCCCCAGCCTGGAAGGTATCGACGTGTCTGGCATCAGAACCGCCAATGCCGTGCTCGAACGAGTGCTGGAGACCTGGGCACGGTTCGCCGGCCACCGCGGGCCCGGCTTCCTCGTCGGCGATGAGCCAGGACTCCCGCGACCCTCGCACCCGACGACACCGGCCCCATCCGGGCCCGGCGTGCCGTCACAGGCTCGCCGAGCGCGGCGAACCGAACTCACCTCCGGCCGCGAGACCGCGGCTCCCGCTACTGAGAAGGCAGGTGCGTGACCATGTCAGAGCGCTGGCTCACGTTCGATTGCTACGGCACGATGATCGACTGGCGCACCGGGATGACCGAGGCGCTGGAAAGCGTCGCGCCCGGACGGTCGGCCGACCTCATCGACGCCTACTTCCGGTTCGAACCGCAGGTGGAAGCCGAAGGTCCGTTCCGCGACTACGACGCGGTGCTGACCGAGGGCCTGCGCCGTGCCGCCTACAGCATCGACGTCTCGCTGGCCAACGACCAGTTCGACGTTCTGGCCGCCACCCTGCCGACATGGCAGGCGTTCCCCGACAGCATCGCCGCGCTGCGACGGCTGCGGGACACCGGTTACAAGTTGGGCATTCTGACCAACACCAGCATCGAGATGATTCGCGGGACGCTCGCCGGTCCGCTGCCCGTTCCGTTCGACGAGGTCATCACCGCCGAGGAAGTGCGCAGCTACAAGCCCGGGGACGGCCATTTCGATGAATTCCTGGCCCGCCATGCTCCCGGTCCTCGCGACTGGATTCATATCGGTAACAGCGTCTGGCATGACTGCGAACCAGCGCACAAGCGCGGATATCGCACCGTGTTCGTGCACCGCTCGGACGCCCCGGAGAACAACGAGTGGTTCGATATCGCTGACCGTTCGGACAGCATGAAGCATGGGGGCTGCCCCACGCTGGTCGTGCCCGATCTCGCCGGGCTGCCGGCCGCACTTCAAGAGCTGCCATGACCGAAGTGCTCACCTGGTCCAACGAGCGCGTCCACGCGCTGGAACTCGACCATCCGCGTCGTCGCGACACGCTACGGCGGCACCCGGCCGGGGCTGCAAATGATCGGGCCGGCTCGTACCCGATCGGCGCCACGCAGAACTCGTGCCATCACGGTGCCCACTCGACGACATAGAGATGGAAGGAGCGGATCGTGCTTATTCGGCAGTTCACCGGTCGCCAAGGGACGAATGTGAGTGAGAAGACCAGCCCCAGTCCCGAGTTCCGGGCTGTGATCGAACTCGAAGACGTCGAGAAGTGCTTCGGAGACCATGTGGTTCTCAAGAACGTCTCGATCTCCGTGGACTCCGGTCAAGTATTCGCGCTGATCGGTCCCAGTGGAGCCGGCAAAAGCACACTGCTGCGGTGCATAAATCTGCTGGAGCGCCCGACCTCGGGCACCATCAGGGTCGACGGGGTGACCGTTCACGTCGACCACGCCATCAGAGCAAAAGAGCTGACCGCGCTGCGGTCCCGGGTCGGGATGGTCTTCCAATCATTCAACCTGTTCCCGCACATGACCGCGCTGCGCAACGTTGCGCTTCCGCAGCAGCGCGTGCTGGGACGCAGCAGGGCCGAAGCCGAGGAACGAGCCAACGCCCTCCTGAAGCGAGTTGGGCTGGCCGACAAGGCGACGCAGTACCCCGGCCGATGCTCCGGCGGGCAGCAGCAGCGCATCGCGATCGCGCGGGCCCTGGCCCTGGAGCCCAAGGCCATGCTCTTTGACGAGCCCACATCGGCCCTCGACCCCGAACTCGGACTCGAGGTGCTCAGCGTCATGCGTGAATTGGCCGACGACGGCATGACCATGATCGTGGTCACCCACGAGATGCAGTTCGCTCGCGATGTCAGTGACCATTTGGTCGTCATGAGCGATGGGGCGATCATCGAGGACGGTGAGCCGCACCAGGTCTTCTCCTCTCCGCGCAGGGCCCGCACTCGCGAGTTCCTTCGGGCCGTTCTGGACCGGCAATGACCGGTGGTGTCTGGGAAGCGGTGGCCCAAGGAATCGTTGCGACGATTCAGCTGACGGTGCTGGGCTTCGCCATTGGCGCAGTCCTTGGAATCCCGTTGCTAGTACTCCGCGTCGCTCCCTTTTGGGCTCTTCGTGCGACCGCGCGCGCCTTCATCGAAGTCTCGCGTGGCGTTCCTCTTCTCATATGGCTGTTTCTGATCTACAACGGCACAACCCAGTTCGACCCCGCTCTGGGCGCGGTATTCACACCTTCCCGGTCGGCGATACTTGCCATCGGCCTAGTGTCGGCCGCCTACATGGCGGAAATCTACCGAGGATCGCTCAGGGCCATCAACCAAGGACAGTTCGAGGCGAGTCGGGCACTGGGCATGTCCCAACTCGACACCGCATCACGCATTGTCGGCCCGCAGATGATCAGAGTGGCGATACCGGCATCCGCCTCGTACGCCATCGGGCTGCTCAAGGATTCCTCGCTCGCGTCCACGATCGGGGTCTTCGAAATGACCTACTATGCCAGCACCGCGTCGAGCAACACCAGTTCCGTCACCCCGTTCTTTGTCGCGGGCGCATACTACGTCGCCCTGACCTTCCCTTCAGCGTGGGCGGCTCGGCGGCTCGAGTGGCGAATGCGGAGGAGGGTCGCCTGGTGAGCGGCATCTGGAACGATTGGCTTACCTACCACGACCGGCTTCTCTCCGGCCTTTGGACGAGCGTGCGCCTCACGTTCATGGCGCTGTCGCTGGGTCTCCCGGCGGGCCTCATGCTCGCCGTCGGCGCCTCATCTCGGCACCGCATTCTCCGTTCAGGAGTGATCCTGCTCATCGAGGTCGGCCGGGGAACACCAGCGCTGGTCGTGCTGCAAATCGTCTACAACGGCATACCTGTGACGCTCACGGCGTTCATCTGCGCCTACATCGCTCTGTCTCTGACGACCGCCGCCTACACCAGTGAAATCCTTCGCGGGGGCATCCAGGCGGTGCCCAGCGGTGAAATCGAGGCCGGCCATGCACTGGGTATGAGCCGGTTCCACGTACTGCGAGACGTGGTGATACCACAGGGTGTCCGCATTGCCATCCCCCCGCTCATGAGTTTTTGCATCCTGGTATTCCAGGCCACCTCACTCGCCTTCATCATCGCCGTTCCGGAGTTGACGTCCCAGGCGAAGTCGATTGCGAACAACACCTTCCACTACCTCAACCTCTTCCTGATCGCGGGCGCCCTCTACGCGGTGATCACGATCTCGGCGAGCGTGCTGACGGAGCGAGTCGAGAAGGCTCTACGCCATCCTGCACGGTGATCAGAGCCCTCCAATGAAAGGCGGTACATGACATGGGCGGAAAGACGGCATTCGCCATGGGGGCGATACTCGCGGCCGCGACGCTCGGTGCGTGCGGGATCGGTTCGGCGAACGAAGCTGGACCCAAAGCGGGCTGCACGCCCTCCCACTCCGGCCTGAAGACGGTGAGGCCGGGCGCACTCACGGTCGCGACATACAATTTCCCGCCATTTCTGCAGGTCCAGGGCTCGACAGTCTCCGGTGTCGAGGGAGACATCCTCGAAAAGATCGCCGACCTGGAGTGCCTGACCCTCGCTTCGCAGCCTCTCGATACGGGTTCGGTGATTCCGGCGACTCAGAACGGCCGTACCGATGTGTCGGCCGGGGACTGGTACTGCACCGGGGCAAGGGCGAAGGTCCTCTCCCTGGCCGGTCCGGTTTACGGCGACCAGATCGTGATCGTATCCAGCGATGGCGCCACCACATTCGACGACCTCAAGGGGCGATCAGTCGGCACCGTGGACGGCTATCTTTGGAACAAAGAGCTGGCGGAGATCTACGGGTCGAGCCTGAAGGTGTATCCGAACCCGACGGCAGTGTACAGCGACCTCGAGGTCGGTCGGCTCGACGCGGCGATCGATTCGATCGGTACCGCCTCATACGCCAAGAAGCAAAACGGAGAATCATGGCATATCGAGCGCCCTGAGCCGGATCCGCGGGTGGCGTCGAGTCAGGTTCCGGGGCAGGTTTGCTTTCCGATGTCCAGAAGCAATCCAAACCTGTTCAAGGCCGTTTCGGAGGATATTGTCGAGCTCCGTCGGAACGGAGGCATCGCCCAGGTGCTCACGAAGTACGGGCTGGATCCCGCGGCCGCCGACCCGGGGCCCCTTCGCCTGATCGGCTGAGAGGTCCGGGCGCAACCTTCGGGTCGGGCCGACACTGTCACCTGACCATGAGAGACGGCGCATGACTCGACGCACGTGACCACGACGAGAAGAGATGCAACGGCGATGTTGATACAATCCAGACAGGGAGCGACCTCGATCGAACTACGGGAAGGCGGGAGCGACCGGTGACAGACCAGTTGGGTCGAGTGTCGACGGTGGATGCGCTGGTTTCCGCGATTCGCCAGCGCGTACTCTCTGGTGAGTTTCCGCCGGGTAGCAAGCTGCAAGAAGTGCCGCTGTCAGAGAGTTATGGTGTGGGGCGCTACTCATTGCGCGGTGCGCTGAGGGTACTCACCGACGAAGGTCTGTTGCGTTATGAACAGAACCGGGGCGTATTCGTACCCTCGCTGGCCCGTGACGATGTCGCGGATCTCTACAGGCTCCGGGCCGCCCTTGAGATCGAGGCAGCACGATTGGCCATGAGCCGCGGTGCCTCGTTCGCCGACGCGGAGGGGATGGTCCAGCAGCTGGAATCCATGGACGGCCGGGAACCGTGGGCCGAGGCGATCGCAGTAGACCTGGGCTTTCATTGCGAAGTCGTTCGTGCAGCGGGGAGCCCCCGCATCTTGCGGGCGTTCACCGCAATGTCATCGGAGCTTCGGCTCGCTCTGGCGGGAAGTCGTGAACACTATAAAGATCCCAAGCGAATCGGCCGAGAGCATCGGGAAATTCTGGACGCATTGATCAGCGGTGACAGCGCTGCGGCAGAAGGAGCCCTCCGGTACCACCTTGAGGACGCCGTCGTCGAACTGCTTACTTTGTTCGACTAGACCGTCACGTGCCGTCCGGCCTCGGGGCACGGCCCGACGTTCCGTCGTATGTCACCCTGGTTTGCCGGCGGAAGCATGCGCGCGTCACCTCCTGTGCATTCTGATGTGAGCGTCGGTCGGGTTGTTAGGTCAATGCGTCTGGTTAGAGGAGTTCTCAACAATGCCTTGACCTCCGTCGCGTTTCATGTCACGTTGATATTGTATCAATCTTAATCGCCCGGACGTCGAGTGGAGCGAGCCTTGACTCTTCACGATCTTCAACGCATCACCGACTATGCCGCACACTGGGCAAGAGTCGATGCTGACCAGGAGATGCTGACCCACGCCGAGATCCGGCTGACGAGAGGTCAGGTAGAAGAGCAGTCGGCGGCGCTTGCCCGCGCATTTCTTGCGGCAGGAGTACGACGCGGCGATCGCGTCGCGGTACTCGGCAACCCGCGGCCGGAGTTCTATGTGTCGTTCCTCGCCGCGGCGAGGATTGGAGCCATCTGGCAAGGTCTCAACCCGAAGTACACGGGAGGCGAACTCGACCACGTCGTCTCCGATTCCGGGCCGTGTGTCCTCATGGGCCTCTCCGACGGCTACCGCGACACGCTTGAGTCGCTTCGCGATCGGCTTGGTCTGGGGAGCCAGGTCGTCACCGCGGGCGAATCCTGGGTTGCCTTCCTTCGAGCCGGCGAGACCGTTACGGCCGACGAGCTGGGGCGTGCGGAAGCGGCGGTGGAAAGCGGCGATCCGGCCGTACTCGTCTACACATCCGGTACATCAGGCCGGCCGAAGGGTGCGCTGCTGTCCCATCGTGGTCTGGTCAAGTGCTGCGTGATCCAGGCGGACCGATGGTACGACGAACGTCCTCGCATGCTGTGTGACCTGCCGATCAACCACATCGGTTGCCTTGGAGACATCTGCTCCTCGGTAGTCGTGGCAGGCGGCGTGGTTCACTTCATGGAGAGATACGCCCGCAGCGGCGTGCTGGAGGCGATCGCGCGTGAGCGGATCGAATACTGGCTGGCCATCCCGACCCAGTTCCTACTGGCGGTCGGCACACCCGAATGGGCCAAGGTAGATCTGTCGAGTCTCAAACGCGCTATTTGGGGCGGCGCAGCAGCACCCCGAGAACTGATCCTGGAACTGCAGAAGCGAGTGCCCGTCGTCTGTACCAGCTACGGAATGACGGAGACCGTTGGCTCAGTCATCTACACCGACGACGATGACGACATCGAAGCCCTGGCCAATACCGTCGGGCGGCCTGATCCACGCTACGATGTCCGCGTGGCCCGCTCCGATGGCACTCGGTGTGATATCGGTGAAGAAGGCGAGATCCACGTGCGCGGCGATTTCATTATGTTGGGCTACCTGAATCGCCCGGACGCGACCGCTGAGGCAATCGACTCAGATGGCTGGCTGCACACCGGCGATGTCGGCCTGGTAGACGAAGACGGTCGCGTGCGGTTGGCGGGTCGGCTTACCGACATGTTCAAGTCGGGCGGGTACAACGTCTATCCGCGCGAGATCGAACTCGCCCTGGAGGAGCATCCTCGGGTCTTGGCGGCGGCCGTGATCGGTACTCCGGACGAGCTGTACTCGGAGGTCGGCGTCGCCTTTGTCATCCCTCATGATGACAAGGGTCCGACCGGAGATGAACTGCGGACCTTTCTACGCACTCGGCTGGCGAACTACAAGATCCCCAAACGTTTCGACGTGCGCAGGGAACTACCCCGGCTCGCGATCGGCAAGGTCGACAAGCGAGCGCTGCGAGACATTGCCTCGCGCCAAGCCGCCGGTGAGATGTGACGGAGAAGCCACGATCGACGTAGCCGACGGCCCAGCCCCACACTCGAGGAGCTTCATGAGTCAGGCAAACACCGACGCGACCGGGCGCGACGAACTCGTTGTCACCGGGGCCCAGGAGAATCCCGTCGTCGTTCTGCGGCTCAACCGCCCGCACCGCCTCAACGCGCTCAACACGAACCTGGTCGACGCTCTCGAATCGGCGCTGACGCAGGCGGCCCAAGACGGCCGCAGGGCGATTATCCTCACCGGCACCGGACGCGCATTCTCCGCGGGGTTCGATCTCAAGGAACAACGCGACGACGACGGTGTGCATCAGATCGAGGCTCAGCAGCGCCTGGGTGAGATCCTGACCGCGCTGCCCGTTCCGGTGATCGCCGCGATCAACGGACTGGCCGTGGGCGGAGGCTGTGAGATCGCGCTCGCATGCGATTTCGTGCTGGCGACCAGCAACGCGAGCTTCAGCCTGCCCGAGGTCCGCGTCGGCACGGCGATGGGCGGAGGCTCCTCGTTTCTCCTGGCCCGCGCGGTCGGGCGCCTTCGGGCCTCGCAGGTCGTGCTCCTCGGCGAGCAGATCACCGCTGAGGAGGCTCACGCCATCGGACTCGTGAGCCGGATGGTCGATCCCGATCACCTCATGACGGCGGCAGAGGAATTGGCTGCCAAGCTTGCCGCACGCCCGCCCCACGCGGTCGCCACCGTTAAGGCCGCGTTGTTCCGGGGCCTCAACCAGACGTTTCCCGAAGCCCTCAGAGCCGAGGTCGAAGAGGTCCACGCGACACAGTTCCATCCCGACTCGGCGGCGATCATCGAACGCTTCCGGCAGGACTCCACCTACGGCGAGCGCACCTGACGCCGGCGAGCGGGCTTCCTCGGTTGCCGGCCCGGTGATGGCGGGATCGTTCAGGACGTCTTGGGACGGCTTGGTGGTTCGGTGTCCTGGAGGTATGGGGGAGCCTTGAGGACGAGGAAGGTCATGCGGGTGCGGGTGGGGGCGTCCACCCCGCGTCTGCCGGTGCGCAAGCTTGTTCAAGCAGCCGGGCACCTGACCAATGGCGCCCGCGTCGAACGCGACCACACAACCGGTCGAGCAACGCACCGGCAGTCACGTTCTGGACGCCGACAAACGCACCTGCACGCGCCGCTGCTCGCCTTGCGCCACCTGGCCGACACGGCTTCGTCCCCTCACCCAACCCTGGCGCATCCTGCACATCACCGCCGGCACCAGCCGAATCGGCGAGATCCCCAGAGCCGGCCCCGTCCTCACCCATCTCGAACACGGCCACGCCCGCTGAATCGCTGAGATCAACTCATTGGGTCGACGTGCGTTGGGCGAGCCAGCCTGCCATCGCGCGGACGCCGATGCCAATGGCTCGTTCATCAGGGTCGAAGGTGCCCAGGTGCGGATAGCAGGTGGTGATGTCGGCGCCGGGCGTGCGGACGCCGAGGAAGGTGTAGGTGCCGGGAATGCGGTCCAGGAACAGCGCGTAGTCCTCGCCGTTGAAGGGGACCGCAGCCTGCAGCACGGTGACCGAGTCGGGGCCGAGGACGCGGCGCAGGTGGTGCTTGAGGGCATGGCCTTCCTTCTGCGGGCAGACCATGGCGGGAAATGGCTCGGCGGAGAAGCTCAGCCGAGAGCCGGCGTAGGGCTGGGTGAGGCGTCGGATGGTGTCACGTACCTCGACGTATCGCTCCTCGGGCCAGCACTTGTAGGACGCCTCCACCTTGATCCTTCCTTCGGCGTCGGCCTCGCCCGCTTGGGCCCGGATGGCGATGAACCGGGCCAATGGTCCCGCCGGTGTTTGGATGTCTCGGACGAGTCGCTCGAAGTCCGCGGGGGTCTGCGGGATGGCCACGGTGCCGAGTGCGTTGATCCCGGTCGTGAGCTGCCGTGCCTGCTCGGCCGCGTCGGGGCCGGTCAGGGTGATGGCGGCATGGTCGTGGCCCGGCAGCCCGGTACCGGGGGTGACGGCGAATTGGCCGACCGGGAACGGGCCGCAGTGCAGGGCGTGGATCTCCTGCGGCCTGGTCCGTTCCAGCACGCCGTCGGCGAGCATCGCGCGGGCACCCGTCAGGTTCTCCTCGGCGGGCTGGAAGAGGAAGACCAGCTTGCCGCCGAGTCCGTGCCTCAACCGTGCCAGGACCTGCGCGACGCCGACGCCCACCGTGGTGTGCAGATCATGCCCGCACAGGTGCGCCGCTTCGGCGCCGCCGCCGATCTGATCGGCTGGAGGCACCGCGTCCATGTCCGCGCGATAGGCGACCGTGGGTCCGGCATGGGCGCCTTGGAGGACACCGACGACCCCGTGCCCGCCCACGCCGACGGTCACGCGCAGTCCTGCGGCACGGAGCCGGCCCGCCACCGTTGCGGCGGTGCGGCTTTCGGCACCGGCGAGCTCGGGGTGGTGATGGATGCGCCGGCGCAGGGCGATGAGAGCGCGGTCGAGCCGCGCCGCCACGGCGTCGATCGACTTCTGGTCTACCGGCCGGCCGGCCGGGGCGTGGCGGGGGACAGCGTCGGCGTGGACGGGGGCGGCGACGGCTCCTGCGCCGATCACCGCGGCGCTGCCGAGAAGGGTGCGGCGGGTGAAGTGGTGTTCGTCCGACTGCGGCATTGTTCCCTCCGTTGATGTGGGGAGATACGGCGGTAACCCGAGGTGACCGTGATGCATGCGTCCCGGCGACCCCGGGGGGTGTGGTGAGGCAACGCGGAACACTCCAGTCCGTATTGCAGAACTCTTTGCAAAGAACTATGCAACGAGCTTTGGTAGAGTGCAAGCGATGTCGGACAGTCCGGAACCCCGCCAGCTCTCTGATGCCGCGGCGCTGCGCGCGCTGCGCCACCCGCTGCGGAAGCGGATCATGCGGGTGCTCGATCGGGACGGGCCCGCGACGGCCACTTCACTGGCCCGGGCGCTGGGCGAGAACACCGGTGCGACCAGCTACCACCTGCGGCAGTTGGCCGCGCACGGGTTCATCGAGGAGGCTTCCGAGCACGGCAGCGGCCGGGAGCGCTGGTGGCGGGTTCCTCGGCATGACTTGCGCTTCCCGCCGCGCAGCCGGATGAGCCCGGAGATGCGCCGAGAGTTGGCGAAGTTCGAGCAGTTCGAGGCGGTCGAAGACGCCGAGGCGCTGGCCCGGTTCCAGGCACGGCGCGACCTGATGGGCAGGTGGGGCGACGCCGAACTGTTCGCGCGAGGGGAACTGGCCCTCACCCTTCCGCAGGTCACCGAGTTCTGGAACGACTACATGGCGCTCTTCACCCGCTACGTTCAGGCGAGCGATCCCCCTGACCCGGACGCGCGCACGATACTGGTCCGCTTCATGGCATTCCCCGAAGTCGACTGATGTGCCGCGGCCGGGAGCGCGCCGGTGGTTCCGGTCCGGGCGTGGTGCATGGCGACCTGCGGCGGCCACGAGGGCGGTAACTGCGTTGAGGCGCCGATAATCTCCATCTCGCCGGACAGCGAGTGTTCCTTTACGTGCGGCGAGGTAAAAGCGTACCGCGCATTGCGCGGTATTCCGCTGTGTACCACATCGGGGGCCTGCGGGGCCTCCCCGGACCTTGGCTGATCTACGCCCTCCGGGCCATAAAGTGCTACCCAAATCGTCATGGGCTCTGACCGGGAATGGGGCGGCTGTCATCGGGTACGGCTCGCGCAGGGGGAAGGATGCTGTTCATCTTCGATGCCATGATCCGCGCGCTGGGCTACTACTTCGGGACCGGCCACAAGGTCATGCTCTCTATCGGCTTTATAGTGCTGGTCGCGCTCGTACTATGGCGGATCGTGTTGATCCGGCGGCGCGCCCAAAGACGTCGCCGGTAACGCTCCCGCACAGGTGCCGGCTGCGAGGAGCCCTCAGTCCACGACAAACAGGAGTTACTGCTTGATGCTCCGGCGACGGCCACGCACGCAGGCGGGGTACTGCCCGACCCCGACCACACCGACCACACCACCCCCGGCGGCGGAGACGCGCCCATCCCCTCGTCTTTTCGAGGCACGAGCCGACGGGGCCGGTGGCTGATCGATATCCGATCTCCGGGGGTTGTCCTGTGGCCGCGGACCGGGCGCCGGATCCTGGGTGTCTCGGGCCTGTCGTCTGGCCGTCCGGAACTCTCTCCTTCGAGGCCGATGCGCGATGCCGAGGCGGCTCGCGCGGTGTGCCGTGACTCTGCGTGACACTGTGAGCCTTGACACAGCTCATCCTTGCTGGTGACTATGCGCTTATTCACTTTCGGCTCATCCCTCGGAAGAGTTGAGAAGCATGTTCCGCACCACATCGCTCCGCGCCGGTCTCCCCGCCGGTGTGCTCGGGCTGACGGCCGCGGAGCCCCGCTGGGTCTGCTGGCCGGTGCGCTGTCGGTGGCCCTGCTCGCGCAGGTCGTCGCGGTCACGGCCATGCCCGACTACTTCACCCAGTTGCTCTACGCTGCCCTGCTCGGAGCGATCGTGGCCATCGAGAGCCCCGAACTGCATCAGGCGATGGACCGGCTCCGAGCACACCGCGCGGACGCGACGCCGCACCGGCGGGCGGAACCAGTCAGCGCTGTCGAGGGAGGCCGACGATGACGGAAACGGCCATGTCCATGGTCGAGGACGGTCCGACCTGCGCGTGGAGGCGCGCGTCCTCGAGCAACCGTCCGGGCTCGGCCGGCTTCCCGACGGACGGTCGCCGGTCGTCTCCATGGTCGACCGCAAGATTCTTGCCGCCTGGACGCGGAGGGCGGGCTGTGCGGGCCGACCATGATCCCGCAGGTGGTTCAGGCCGAGTTGCCGACGCTCCGCTTCGGGCCGTCACCCGATCGGCTCGACAGGGATGCGGCGGTCTCCGCGACGAGCGGCCCGAACTCTCGAGCCGACTGGGCGTTCAAGCGGAAGGACGGGCCGCCGATGCCGAGGGCACCCACGACGGCGCCGGTTGAGTCGAAGACGGGGGCCGCGAGCGAGTTCAGGCCCTTTTCCCGCTCCTGTTCGGTCAGGATCCAGCCCTGCTCGCGGGTGAGCGCCAGCTGCGCCTCCAGCTCGGGTGGGACCTCGATCCCGGCGCCCTCATTCATTTCGACGAGAACTGCGCTGAGGAGATGTCGGTCGTAGGCCAGGAACACCTTTCCGGCGGCGCCGGCGCGCATCGGCATCAGTTGCCCGACATAGCCCCGGAAGATGATCGATTGGTGAGAAAGCTTGACCACGACCGCCACACGCGTGGTACCGCGCGGGATGTACATACCCGCTGTCTCGCCCGTCTGGTCGCGGAGATGTGCCGCTGCCCGGTCTGCCGCTTCCAGGAGGTCCGAGGCGGCTGTCGCGGCCGCCGTCCAGGTGAGCACCCGCAACCCGACTTTGTAGGTATCTCCGGTCTTGTGGAGCAGTTCCAGTGCCACCAGCGTGTTGATCAGTCGAGCGACGGTGGTCACCGGCAAACCGGTCAGGCGGTGGAGATCGCCGACGGATAGGTGTGTGCGCTCTGGTGTGAAGCAGTCGAGGAGCTTGACCGCCTTCTCGAGCACGAGGACGGAGGGACCCGCCGCCATGCCTTTCTCCCTTCCTCGCCAGGCGAGTTTCCGTGAGGTCGTTTTCTGTGATGTCGCCTTCATCTGGCCACTGCCCCCGGATCAGGAGCCCGGCGCTTCAGTTTAGGCATTGTGTCCGTAGCGCTCGGCGGTCCAGCGCTCGGCCCAGGTGAGGAGTGCGGTAGGCGCGAGGGCGAGCACCGCGATAAGGATCACCTCTCCCGCGATGTTCTCCATGCGCCCGATGGAGACGTTGCGCAAGAGTTCCTGGCCGAGGCCCGATGAACCAGCGAACATCTCGGCGAGGACCAACCCGAGGAAGGTGAATCCGAAGGACAGCCGCAACCCGCCGGCGATCGCGGGCAGGGCGGAGGGCCACACGATCTTTCGCATCACCTGGATCTCCCCCACACGTAGCGACGCGGCCAGCTTCAGGTGGGTTCGGGACACACCGCGGGTCGCCTCGGCCGCGATGATGAACATGGGCACGACGCCACAGGCGAAGGCGAACGAGCCGCGACTCAGGTCACCCAGCCCGAGCACGAGCAGGAAGACGGGGAACAATGTCACCTTCGGCACGGAGTTCAGCACATAGACCAGGGGAAGGAGCGCACGCGACCAGAAGGCGCGTACGCCCAGCAGGGTACCGGCGATGGCGCCGGCGGCCGCGGCCGCCATGTAGGCGATGGCGAGGACACGCACGGTGTCGAGGACACTCGCCCGGAACCGGGGATTGCCGAGTTCGGCCTGCAATCCCTTGACGGCCGCTCCGGGTGCGGGGACGACGGTGCTCTTCAGCACTGTTGCCGTCCCCCACCAGCACGCCACGACGAGGAGCGCGAACAGGATCGGTGGCCAGAGCCGCCCGAGGCCGTTGGCGACCGCCCTCCGCCGGGGCGAGACGGGGGTTTGCGCGGTCATCGTTGCCTCCAGTCGATGGCGGAACCGAGGCGGTCGACGAGCAGGACGAGAGCGAGGGCGAGGATGGAGACGAGGAAGATGCCGCCGTAGGTATCGCGCGAGTCGAAACTCTCGTAGGCCCGCGAGATGAAGTGTCCCACTCCCCGTGTCGCGAGGATGAACTCGGTCGCGAGGACGGAGATGATCGCGTAGGAGAGCGCGAGTTTGAGGCCCGAGATGATGTCCGGGAGCGCGGCGGGCCCCAGGATCAGGCGGAAGTGCTGCCATCGGGTCAGCCGCAGCGAGTGGGATACCTTCGCGACCGAGGCGGGGACCGAGGAGAAGCCGTCGCGTGCCCGGGCGATCACCACGACTACGCTGAACGATGTCGAGATCAGGATGATGGGCGTCAGCCCGGTGCCGAGGATCACGACCAGGAGCGGATACATGGCGAAGGTCGGGACCGCGTAGAAGACCGAGACATAGGGCTGCAATGCGCGGTCGCACCAGCCGAAGCCGTGCATGCCGAACGCGATGGCGACCCCGAGGATTCCGGCGGCGACGAAGCTGATGCCGACCGCGAGCGCCGTCCACGCGAGGTCATCGCGCAGGAAGGTCGACTCCCTGATGAGCTCGGATGCACGGACCGCCATGTCGGTGACGGGCACGAGTTCGAACGGCGTCGCCAGGACGTAACGCGCATACACCTCCACTCCACCCAGGAAGACGACAAGGGCGGCGATGCGCCACACCGGAGGGGGGAGGCCGAGCGATCGGCCCTGGTCCAGCCGGAGGTAGCCGGGGAGCGTCGAACGCGAGCCCGAGGATGCCAGGCGGGTCACGATGTTGCCTGCATGCTGGTCGAGGCTTCGTGGCGAAGTGTGCTCCAGATGCGTTCGGTCGCCTCGACTGCCATCGGCATGGTCAGTGTGTCCTCGGCGCGGGGTCGAGGCAGGTCGATGCCGATCTCGTCGAGGAACGTTCCGGGGCGGGCACCCATCACCAGCACTCGGTCCGAGAGGAGGACCGCCTCCTGGATGCTGTGGGTGATGAACAGGACGGCCGCGTCCAGCCGTTCGACCACGGCGAGGAGCTCGAAGGCCATGAGGAGGCGGGTCTGTTCGTCGAGCGCACCGAACGGCTCGTCGGCCAGAATGAGGTCCGGCTCCATGATCAGAGCGCGCGCGATGGCGACGCGCTGCCTCATCCCGCCCGAGAGCTGGCCGGGGTGGTGGGCGGCGAACCCGGACAGCCCCACTTTCTCCAGCAGGGCGGCGGCCTGAGCGCGGCGTTCGGCTCGGGCCACCCGGCGGACCTCGAGCGGGAAGGCGACGTTGTCGAGGACCGTGCGCCACGGGAGGGTCGCCGAATCCTGAAAGATGACCGCGGTGTGGCGGCGCGGTCCCTTCAGGGGCTCGTCCGCGACCCTTACCGCGCCCGACGACGGGACCTGGAGTCCGGCGACGAGCTCGAGCAAGGTCGACTTCCCACACCCACTGGGACCGACGATCGACACGAACTCTCCCTGCCGGATGTCCAGGTCGACCGGTCCGAGCGCGTCGACAGTTCCGAACCTGCGCGTCACCTGTCGAGCCTGCACGTGACTCGTGCGGATCGGTGGCTCTGGAACGGACGTTGCGGTCGATTCGTGTGGTGCCACGATGATCAGCCCTCCTGGGTCAGGCTCGTTCACGAGCAGTCGGTGGGTAGCTCCGCGGTGGCGCCTCTGGGAAGGAAGCTGCCGTCGAACAGGCCGCAGTAGTCGACCCCGCCCTTGAGGCCGCTCAGCTCGGCGGACTTGGTGCCCGACTTGAGGGACTCGGGGTTGAAGCCGATATTCCAGGCCACCGCTCCCGTCGCGCCCTTGACGACCTCAAGGGCGGCGTCATACGACACGTCAACGTGGGCGGCGTAGAGTTTCGCCGTTTCCTCGGGATTCCCGGTCGCCCACTTGATCGCCTCCTGATAGCCGGCCAGAACGGCCTTGACGACATCGGGGTGGTCCTTGGCGAATCGCGGGCTCGTCGTGATCACGCTGGCCTGGAACTTGTCGACGTAGTCCTGGGTCCTGACGACGAGCTTGAAGTCGTCCTTGTGGCGGCTGGCCAGCGTGGGAGGAAGCCAAGCGACGTCCACCTTGCCGGCTTCCAGGAGGGCGACGCCTTCGCCGACACCGCCTGCGGCGACGCGCTCGGCCTTGGTCGGCAGGCCGGCCTCCTCCAGGATCATGAAGGACAGCGCGTAGATCGAGGAGCCGGGATTGGTGTATGCCCAGGACCGGATGTCGGCGAGCTTGTTGACCTCATCGTTGTCCTTGCGCGCGTAGTACTCCCCGCCGTGGGTGTTCTGTACGCCACCGCCGACGGCCACGATCGGCACGCCTTCCTTGGCGGCGTGGAGGACGGAGTTGTAGCCGACCTCGCCGATCGGAAGGTCACCGGACAGCTGCGTCCGCAGGGTCGCGCTACCGCCGCTGCCGGCCACGATCTTGCCGACCTTGACGCCGTGTTCCTCGAAGAATCCTCGCTTCTGACCGACGAGCCAGGGGATCGAGTAGAACTCGTTGGCCGCCAGGACCGCGACATCCAGTTGGTAGGGGTTGTCCGGGTCGGCTCCTCTCTGCGACGACGAGCACGCGGCGCTGAGGCTCAGGGCGGCCGCCAGCCCGACGAGGCTCAGGCGTGACGTCAAGCGGTTCATGCGAACCCCCTCTCCAGGATGTGGTGTCATCAACCACATCGTGGCGTGACCGTACTCACGTCGTCGAAGCATTGTCAACGCACAACGCATCGTTCGTCCGCAGGTCGTGAGGGCTAGCATCCAGATCTGCACTGCACTATGGTTTCGTAAACCACGATGTGGTTGATCGGTCGAAGGGAGCGCCGCATGGGCAGGTACGACATCAAGGGTGACGCGCAGAGGATCTACGAGACGGTGGCCGGCGGAGGGGCGGTCATCATGCCCGGGGACGTCGGCTACGCGGCGACCGCGATCTCCTCGGACGCGTTGCTGCGCCTGTTCCAGGCCAAGCGACGCGCCCCGCACAAGCGGCACGCCATGGGCGGCAACTACGAGCTCCATCGTGAGGTCCACCGGCTCGGCAAGCGGGAACAGGACATGATCGACGCGGTGGTCGTGGACGCGGGGCTCCCGCTGGCGATCGCAGCCCACTACGACCCGTCTCACCCGGTGGTCGCCTCGATCGAGCCGGAGACGCTCGCAGCCAGCACCGTCGGCAGCACGCTGGCGATGCTGATCAACGGTGGCGCACTGCACGACGAGGTCGTGCGCATCGCGCACCGTGACGGTGTCGCCCTGCTGGGCTCGTCGGCCAACCTGACCGGGACCGGGACCAGGTTCCGCGTCGAGGACATCCAGCAGGAGATCATCGACGCGGTCGACCTGGTCGTCGACCACGGACTCCGCAAGTACCACCACTACGGCCGGTCCTCGACGATCATCGACTTCAGCACGATGGAGGTCGTGCGGGTCGGGACCTGCTACGAGCTGATCAGCGACATCTTCGAGCGGCAGTTCGGGATCACCCTCCCGGCCGACCCCGGTCGGGACGTGCTTCCGTCGGGCCACCTGCGCGAGCAGGCATCCGCCGGCTGATGGGGACCGCCAAGCGCCTGCGAGAACTGCTCGCGGAGCCGCACCTCCTGGTGGCACCCGGGGTGTACGACGGAATCACCGCGTCCCTGGTACGGTCCGCCGGTTTCGACGCCGCCTATATGTCGGGCGCGGCCGTGTCCGCCTCGGCGGTCGGCCTGCCGGACATCGGACTCGCGACGATGTCGGAGATGGCGGCGCAGGCCGCGGTCATCAGGCGCCAGCTCGACGTACCACTGATCGCGGATGCCGACACGGGCTTCGGTGACCTGAAGAACACCTACCGGACGGTCCGGGAGTACGTCCGCGCCGGGGTTGCCGCCATCCAGCTCGAGGACCAGGCATTCCCGAAGAAGTGCGGGCACCTGGATGACAAGCGTGTCATCGATCCCCCCGAGTTCATGGAGAAGATCGCCGCGGCGGTCGAGGCGCGCGGTGACGGTGATCTCCTGGTCGTCGCCCGGACCGACGCCCGCGCGACCCATGGCTTCGCGGCCGCCGTCCAACGGGCACAGGCCTACGTCGAATCCGGCGCAGACGTGATCTTCATCGAGGCCCCGCGGTCGCTCGACGAGATCCGGGCCATCCCCCGCGAGATCGACGTCCCGGTGCTCTTCAACCTCGTGGGACGCGGCAAGTCGCCGGCCGTGACGTTCCGCGACCTCGAGTCCTTCGGCTATGCCCTCGCCATCGTTCCCGGCGCGTGCCTGAGCCCGGTCGTCTCGTCACTGACGACGGCACTGCGGTCGCTGCGTCGCGGCGACCCCGAGCCGGCAAGCCGGGTCTCGCCTCGCGAACTCTTCGACAACTTGGGCCTGCCCTTCTGGGAGGCACTCCACGAGAACCACGATCGGGGGACGAGAAGTGCCTAGCACGATGATCGAGAAGATCCTGGCAGAGGCGGCCGGAGTGGAGGCGGCCACGCCAGGCGACATCCTCACCTGTGACGTCGACATGACCGTGATCATCGATGTCCAGTTCGCCATGACCAGGCTGCTGGACGTGGTCGCGGTCCACGACCCCGACAAGATCGCGATCGTGATGGACCACGCGGTGCCCGCGCCGACGGTCCGCGACGCCACGCATGGCACCCGGGCGCGCGCGTTCGCCCGGGAACACGGCATCGAGCGCTTCTACGACATCGGCCGGCACGGGATCGTGCACCAGGTGATCGCCGAGCGAGGGCTGGCCACGCCGGGTTCGGTCGTCGCCTGCACCGACTCCCACACGTGCGCGGCGGGCGCGTTCAACGCCGCCGCCCGCGGACTCGGACCGGCCGAGGTGATGCAGATCGTCTGCACCGGGAAGACCTGGCACCAGGTACCGCCGACCATCCGGTACGAGCTGGTGGGGACCAAACCGGCCCACATCAACGGCAAGGACGTCTTCCTCGCCATCGCGGCACGCTACGGCGACGCCACGGACCACGCCATCGAGTTCGGCGGCCCCGGCCTGGCGTCGATCCCCATGAGCGACCGCCGGACCATCGCGACGCAGGGGGCCGAGGTGGGCGCCGACTTCACACTCTTTCCCGCGGACGAGATCTGCGTCGACCACCTGCGCTCGGTGAGGCCCGGCCTGGCGGTGAGCCCCGTTGACGCCGACGCCGACGCCCGGTACGCCGCCGTCCGCACGATCGACCTCGACGAGATCGAGTCGATGGTCGCCCGTCCGGGAACGGTCATCAACAACGGCGTGCCGGTGGCCGAGCTGGAATCCACGACGATCCACCAGGCCTTCATCGGTTCGTGTGCCAACGGTCAACTGGCAGACCTCGAAGAAGCGGCACGAGTGATCGCCGGCCACCGGGTCGCGCCAGGCGTCCGGTTGATCGTGACCCCTGCTTCACAACAGGTGTACCTCGACGCGGTCGAACGTGGATACGTGACGACCCTGACGAAAGCGGGCGCGGTTGTCACGAACTCGACCTGCGGCGCATGTTTCGGCTATGCCATGGGGGTCCTGGCGCCCGGTGAAGTCTGCGTGACGGCCAGCACCCGGAACTTCCAGGGAAGGATGGGCAGCACGAAGGCGTCGGTCTTCATGGCATCGCCGGCCACGGTCGCCGCCTCCGCGGTCGCCGGGTGCATCGTTTCCCCCGAACAGCTGATGGAGGCGTCCCGCGCATGAGCACATCGAGCGACCTCGTCGTCGCTGGACGCGCATGGCTCTTCGGAGATGACGTCAACACCGACGACATGTATCCGGGCTTCGCCATGAAGCTGTCCGCGGCAGAGGCCAGCCGATTCATGTTCGATGCGACCAGACCGGGTTGGCCGGAACTCGTCCAACCCGGGGACATCGTGGTCGCCGGGCGCAACTTCGGACTCGGCTCCAGCCGGCCCGTCGCCGAGTTGTTCACCGAACTCGGTGTCGCGGCGCTGATCGCAGAGCAGTACAACTCACTGTTCCTGCGCAACTGCCTCAACTTCGGGCTACCCGCCATCACCATCGCGGATGCTCGAGCCTTCGTGGTCGAGGGCGACGTCGTGACCCTCGATGTCGATCGCGGCATCGCCAAGAACGAATCCACCGGAGCCCGACGCACGTTCGCCAGGTTCCCGGACTTCATCGTGGACATGCTCCGCAGTGGTGGGCTGATCAGTCAACTCGAAGTGGCCGGGCACCTCCGCCCACCGAGTGTGAACACGAAGGCGGCCGGGCAGTGACGGACACCGGCGCCACAGAGCCACTCGCCGTCGCCGAGCTGGGCAGCTTCCACATCGGGGGTCGCGAGGCCGCCCTGTCCGGGCTCGCCACGCGGATATTGCAGGTGACGCCGGCGGCGCCGCCCCTAGAGATCAACCCGAACGGTGAGTTCGAGGTCGAGCAGATGTATGTCCAGTACGCGCGTCTCGCCGCGCCCAGATCCCGCTACCCGCTGTTGATGTGGCACGGCGGCGGCCTGACCGGCGTCACCTGGGAGACAACGCCCGACGGCCGGCCCGGGTGGATGAACCTCTTCCTCCGCTACGGCCACGACGTCTTCGTGTCCGACGCCGTCGAGCGCGGACGCGCATCGTGGGCCAGATTCCCCGAAGTGTTCGCCACCGAACCCTTCTTCAGGCCGAAGCAGACGGCCTGGGAGGACTTCCGCATCGGACCGTCCTGGCACAGCGATCCAGAGAACCGAATCGCCTATCCGGACACCCAGTTCCCGGTCGCCGCCTTCGACCAGTTCGCCAAGCAGATGGTCCCGCGCTGGGGGACGAACGACCTGTGCACGCAGGCCGCATACGACGAACTGGTGGAACGCGTTGGTCCCTGCGTGCTCCTCGCGCACAGCCAGGGAGCGATCTTCGCTTTGCGGGCCGCTGCCGCCGCGCCTGCGATGGTGAAGGCGGTCGTCGCGCTGGAGCCCGGAGGGGCACCCGATCCGGGACGCGAGGACATCTCCGCAATGCGCGACACCCCCGTCCTCTGCGTCTGGGGCGATCACATCGACGACAGCGAGGTGTGGTCGGACCTGCGTCGTTCGTGTCAGCGCTACTGGCAGGCGCAGTCTGACCAAGGCGGCATCGCCGAAACGATCGACCTGCCGAGAGAGGGCATCACAGGCAACTCGCACATGATCATGATGGATCGCAACTCCGACCTCGTCGGCGCCAGAATCCAACAGTGGCTGAAGTCGCGTGGCCTCATGAAGTAGTCGGCCGCAGTAACTGCGTCAGATCTCCATCACCAGTTCCCGGACCTGCTCGTGAGCCGGGTGAATGATCGTCCAACTTGCAGAAAAAGGGATGAGCCGTGGCCTGTGGGCTTGTCTAGGAGCGCAGCGCCACCGAACGTCCCGCGTCGAAGCACGACACTCCGAGGCCGCAGTGGACGCTTCTCTCGCTGCAGCGAAGCCTTGCCCAGGCAGCCGCCCGCGAACATCGCGAGGCGTTTCGTGCCCTGGTAGGCGGACGCGGCGATGGCCGGTCCAATTTGGCCGGATGCACTCTCGAGCGAGAATGTCTTGGTCGGGCGGGGTGCGCCGTCAGGGACTTGAACCCCGAACCCGCGGATTAAGAGGTCGGAACGATCATCCCGGGTGATCCACTAGCGTCCAGAAACCCCATCAAACCAGGGCACCCCGGACGCCGCTGGACACCCCCGGACGCCACCGGACTGCAACGGCAACCGCAACCGAGGGCAGCCCGATCGGGCAATGTCTCTGTCTCTTGGCTACCCAACCTGCCACTACAACGACGGCCCGGCAGGCTATCCTCCTGCAATCCGCTCCTGGGAGACATTGAGCCATGCGACATGCATTCGCTCGGTCTCTTCTATGACTCTGTCCCAGGTTCGGAACGCTAAACGGATGTCGGTTGAGCTTTCGAGGCTGCGCCTCAGACCGTTCGCTTGAGCCGTATAGCCTTGTGTGATCATGAGGCCGCGCACAGTGGGATGTTCTGTGCTCTTCTGGTAATACTCCCTGACTGCCAACACATAAAGGTGAAACTTGTTGATCTCTTGAGGGGTTACTCTCCGCTCCCGGCCCTTTGAGTCCGTGCCTCGTTTGATCTCGACGACGATGATCTCGTCCAATCGGGCCGGCGCGTGAGGAGCGAGGGCGAACATAAAGTCCAGTCGAAGACCTTCTTCGTCCTGTTCCGGTTCGTAGGAGACACCGAGGGTGGAGACATCGACTTCATCTGCGATGATGTTCCATCTCGGATCTAATAGCCATGGATCGGCGATTACGATCTTATGTATCTCCGGTACCTCGCGCGCCCCCTGCTTGATAGCGTCCTTTAGTTTACGGATGGTTGCTAGACGTGCCTTAATGATGCTAAGAAGTCGACGTGCATCAATAAGCCCGAAATCATGAACGATCTGCCACACGCGTTCCTGAAAGGCATCGTCCTCTTGTTCTATCTCCTCCATCATTTCCCGGACGGCTTTCTCGGACTGTGCATCGACAACCGACTTCATGGTGTCGGCTATGCCCTGCTCATCTATCTCAGGTATCCTGGATACCGTTTTTGCCACGTTGAGAAAGCGTCGTTGCTCGGTTTTGGTGTAAGGTTCTAACATTCGTTTAACGTCATCGTTTACGGTGATTTTTTCGTAAGTTTTTTCGCGCCTTAGCCTGTTCCGCTCTTTGAGGGCCCAGCGGAGACGTTTGCGCCCCCATTCGAGAAAGAATTGAATTCTTTCGTCTTCGAGTTGAAGTTGGTCCCGATTGGATTGAATGAGGTCATCTTCAATGTCTGCCCCGGTGTCGAGCCAGTCGGCATGTGCTTCGCCAACTAGGTACTCTTGGCCGAGTTGTCCCTCTGTTCCCTGTGAAGTCTCGAACTTGAACGGACGTTGCGCCATCTTGCCGTTCGCTATGATGGATATCCCCTGCTGAGAGTCGTCATCAAGCGGCTTCTCAGTAAAGCCGATCCACCACCGTACGAGGCGAGAGTTTCCTTCGCCATCGATGAGAGTCTCTTCTGCCCAATCGTCTGCGGCTTCTCTAACGTCGTCGTTAGGAACTCCGTCTCGTGGGAACCTGAACTGACATTCAATGTCAAAACGCTTCAGCCTATCTTCAGTATTGATGAAGATTTGCATCTCGTTCTCGTTCAAGGCGAAACGTCGGGACATTGAACGCATGAATAGGTCACGAGAAATGCTCTTTTTTAACTTGAGCCGCGACAATCGCACTCGCGTGCCTTGATCCAAGGGTTCGCCGGTTGGAGCAGTGAGGGGCTGAAGGTTGGGAATCTCTTCCACTGTGTAATCATCGGTGGGACGGAGACGGCGAATATTGTCATAGTCTAGGCGGAAATCAGTACGCTCCCCTGAGCGGATAGTTGTGCAGTCCAGTAGACCGGCCGTGCCGAAAGCCGCGAGTTTCCCGATACCTTTTCTTCCATGTACTAGACGCTTCTTGCTCTCCGATTTATTGCCAAACTGGAGCCGGCGCTTCCTGCCAACCACGAGATAGGTGTCCTGCGCCTGTTGCCGAGTCATTCCATGACCGTCATCCAAAACGATGATCTCGTCGTCCGGCTTCCACCTACCGAATGGGATCTGGATCCAGACTCGTGTGGCATCGGCATCCCATGCATTGGAAACCAACTCGGCAACGGTTGCAGTTACGCTTGGGTAGAGTTGGGCGCCAAGCTGCTCAACCAACGACCCTCCGAACTTCAACTGCAACCGATCGTCCGTCATGCTAGGACACTCCTCGAAGGGCGGTGTTCGCGACCTCGGAGCCTAGGATCCTAGGCTTAGGCTAAGCGTCTCTGGTTTCATGGGCGCAGAGCAAGACAAGAGCCGGTTCCGGCCAGTACGATCACACACGTGGGTACTGTGAGAGCTGTGGACCTGTTCGCGGGCGCAGGAGGCGCTACCGCTGGCCTGCGTCAAGCTGGCATCTCGGTTCTGGGCGCTGTTGAGAATGACCCGCAGGCAGTTGAGTCGTTCCGCGCTAACCATCCCGAGGTCCTACTAAAGAGTTGCGACATACGTCTAGTTGATCCAGAGGCTTTCAGGCGCGAGCTCGGGCTGCGTCGAGGAAGCTTGGATCTACTCAAGGCGTGCCCACCTTGTCAGGGCTTCTCCTCACTGGCTAGCGGTGAGATCGATGAGAGTCGCAACGACTTGGTACTGGATATAGCAAACTTCGTGCTGTCTTTCAAGCCCCGTGTCATTCTTCTTGAGAATGTGCCAGGCTTGGCGCGAGATAACAGACTGTCGCAACTCTTGGAACAATTGAGCGCGGAAGGCTATCGTTTTCGTCAATACAGGGTGGACGCCTCGACATTAGGTGTTCCTCAACGACGTAAGCGGCTCATCGTCCTTGGAGTGTCTCGGGCAGTTCGGCGCCAACTTCCCGAAGTCATTGCCGAGATGATTCCTGATAGCTTTGACTTGACAAAAACTACAGTCGGGGACGTTCTGCAAGAGTTGGAGTGGCACATTCTCCCTGACGACCCGCTAAATCGTTACCGGAATAGTAGTCCCGAGGTGGCGGCACGGATCGCGGCTGTTCCGATAAATGGGAACAGGTTCGATCTTCCCCGGGAACATCAATTAGCCTGCCATAAACGCCTGTCCGGTCGGCGAGCAACCGCCTCTTATGGTCGCATTCGTCTGGACGACCTTGCACCGACGATGACAACTCGGTGCACTACGCCTGCCTGTGGTACGTTCATCCATCCCACGAAGAATCGCGGACTTACGCTCCGTGAAGCCGCTGCCTTCCAGACCTTTCCGCCGACGTATAGGTTTATTGGGCATTACGGGTCAATTGAGCAGCAGATAGGAAACGCGGTTCCTGTTCGCATGGCGGCTGCCCTTGGAGAAGTTGTGCGAACACTCCTTGGCCGCTGATTTGCGACTATTTTGATGCTGGTTGTTTCTACGTGCAGATGCCCCGGAGCGCTGTACTCCGGGGCATCTACCGGGTCGACTATTGGTCTAGGTAGTGAAATTTTGGCTTCGGGTGCATGAGGAAGTCGTGGTGGGAGATGTTCCAGGCGTAGGCGCCGGACATGGAGAAGGCGACTAGGTCGCCGACGGCGATGCGGTCCGTGGGGACCTCGCGTGCGAAGACGTCCTTTGGTGTGCAGAGTTGGCCGACCAGGGTTACGGGTTCGCCAGCGACTGCCGGACCGTCGCCGTTGTGGGGCATGACGGTGAACGGGTGGTTGTGTTGCTTGGTGACCGGTGTCCGGATGTGCATGGTGCCGCCGCGTAGGACGGCGTACCACTGGCCGTGTGCCTTCTTCACGTCCAGTACCTCGGTGATGTACCACCCGGCGTAGACGCTGATGGAGCGGCCCGGCTCGGTGCGCAGCGTCTCGCCCGACTCGGCGAGCACGGCGACGTCGGCGCCGTACTGCTTCCAGTCGAATCGGGTGTCGGGCGTCGAGTAGTCGACGGCCATGCCGCCGCCGAGGTTGAACTCACGCGGCCCGGTGTGGCCGATTCTGTTGAGCCACGCGCGACCCCACGCGAGGATCTCGGCCGACTGGGCGACCATGGCGGACGCGTCCAGCCCGGACGCCAGGTGCGCATGGATGCCGCGTAGGCGCACGTGGGGCGAGGCGGTCAGGATGTCGGTGCAGGACTCGATCAGTTCGGGGTCCATGCCGAACGGGCCGCTCATGGCGAGCGCGACGCCGCTGCGGTCGCCGGCGAGGTTGAGGCGTAGCAGGATGTTGACCTCGCGCCCGGCAGCCTGCGCGATGTCGGCGAGGCGCGATAGCTCGTACGGGCTTTCGACGTGGATGCGCTCGACGTCGAGGGCGAGCGCCTGGCGGAGTTCGTCGTCGGTCTTGCCAGGGCCGCCGAACGCAAGGCGCGCGTCCGGTAGCGCCTCGCGGACGTGCGCCAGCTCGCCGCCGGACGCGACCTCGATGCCATCGACGTACGGGGCGAGTGCGCGCAGGATCGGCGCGTCCGGGTTGGCCTTTGCGGCATAGAAGATCTCCGGCGCACTGGGCGCCGAAAGTGCGGCCTTGACCTCGGCCGCGTGCTCGCGCAGCGCGGCCAGGTTGTAAACGAACGCGGGCAGCTCGCCCTTGCCAGCAAGGGTCTGGGCGTGGTCTTGGACTAGGCGCGTGATCATCGGTTGCGATCTTCTCCGGTTGTCAAGCGAGCGGGAACTCGTACTGGGCCGTCAGGTAGTGGGCGGGCGCCACTGTGACGGTCACCTCGACGGCCCGGCCCTCGGCGGTCGTGCCGACGTGCGTGATCTGGATGACAGTCCGCTCGGGACTGATCTCCAGCGCCCGCGCCTCGGTGTCGGTGGGCAGACGGCTAGGGGTGATCCGTTCGCGCGCCGAAACCTGCGGGTAGCCGAGTTCGGCGAGCGCGCTCTTAACACCGCCGACGATCACCGGACCGTCTTCCTCCATAACGGTGCCCTCGGCGATGTCGAGGGGGAACCAACTCTCGTTGAGCCGGACGGGGATGTCGCTCGCGAGGAGACGTCGGCGACGGACAAGGCAGTTCGCCTCACCGGTTGGCACGCCGAGCAGCTCGGCGACATCCGCCGGCGGTTCGGCGTGTTCGGTGGTGATCTCGTGCTTGGGCTCCAGGCCGAGGGCGCGAACCTCGGCGTCGAACGCCCCGCGGGCGCCCTGGTTCTCGCGCGTCGCCCGGTCGTAGCGGGCAGGTGAGTGGAGCATCGGCGGAAGCCAGGTGACCATGGTTCCCCGTCCCTGCCGAGGACGGACCATGCCCTCGGCCGCGAGTACCTGCATTGCCCTGTTCACCAAGCTACGGGACGCCCCGTACCGGTCGGCAAGCTCCGGCTCTGCTGGCAGCACGGACCCCGTGGGGTACTGGCCGTCGATGATTTCCTCACGGATTTTTGCGGCGATGTCGCGGAACCCGTGGCGCTCCGATGTGGGCATCTACCTGCTCCTCTCCACTGTCGACCCGCTGTCTTAGGTCCACCTAACCAGAGCGAGCGCGAAACGCCAAACGATTGGTGCCCCTTGACATCTGCTCCCGGGTGGCCACAATCGAGAGTATGGCAAACGCCAAACGTTTGGCGTATCACGATTTGAGGAGTGCCCGGATGTTCCCGCAGAAGTCCAGCAACATCCCGCAGTGGCTCGCCGGCATCGCTGTCGCGATCTTCGCGATCAACAACCCGGAGAAGGCCGCTGCGCTGGTCAACCAGGTGATCCACGCGATCACGACGTTCTCCGGCTCGCTGGGCTGACCGGCGATGACGACCTACCGCCCGAACCCGCCACCCCTCGACGCACAAGCCACCAAGCACGCCGTCGAGGGCCGCCCTACCCGACCGATCACGACCCGCGAGGAGGACCGCATGCCCGTCGCCCCTTCGTCGCTGTCGCTGGTGGACCTGGTGACCGAACTGGCGACGCGCGGCGACTGCCGGCACGACCCGGATCTGCATATGGGTCCCGATGCGTTCGAGTCCGAGCCGATCGCCGAGCGGCTGGCCCGTCAGGACGTGGCCCGCGAGGTGTGCGAGGACTGCCCGGTCTGGGACATGTGCTTTGACTACGCGCTGCGGATCCGCCCGACGTTCGGTGTCTGGGCGGGTCACCTGCCGCGTGAGCTGGCAGCGTTGCGTCGCGAGGTCCGGACCCTGCCCGCGCCCGACCTGGGCGAGGTGGCGTGATGACCGCCCTGCTTCTGTCGCTGGCCGTGCTCGCCGGTCTGTGCTGGTTGAGCCTGTCCCCGTTCCGTCTCGCCGGCGCCGGTGTGGTGCTGCTGATCACGCACCCCGTGCCGACGTTCGCTCTTGTCACCGTGGTGGCCGTTGCGTTGACGGTGGCCGCCGCTCGGGTGGCGTACCGGTCGCTGCGTGAGGACGGCTGGTATCTGGTCACTGTTCAGCGGCCCGCGCTCGCCGTGAGCCGTGCGGGAGGTGTGACGTCGTGACCCGCCGCCGTAGCCCTGCCCGGTTCTTCGACCCTGCCGGCGCCCGGTTCGGGATCCCCACCTGGCCGTGGCGGATGGCGCCGCCGCACCTGCGCACCCGCCGCCAGCTCGCCGCCGAGGGCCTGCGTCCCGGCGGTCAGGAGGTCGCCGGACAGGTGCTGTGGAACTCCCGCCGGTACAACGCGCCCGGTGGGGTGCGCGCCGCCTATCTCTACGATGTCCGCCTCGCGCTGCCCAAGCGCGTCCCGTCCGAGCGTCAGCGCCTCGCCCTGGGCAAGGCGCTTGCCGCCCGGCGACGGTGCCCGACGTGTCGGCGCGATGCCGGTTACGTCCTGCCCCGCCACCTCGGTACCTGCCTTGAGTGCGCCGAGGTCGCCGCCCTCGGCGAGCCGGAGGTGACCGCGGCATGACCACGCCCACCCCCGGCTACGCCGTCGCGCCGCGCCGGACCCTGCACGCCGGTCCGGTCAAGCGCTGCCCGACCTGCCGCACGCCGCTGGACGGCGGCCCGGTCCGGTTCCGCTGCCACCCGTGCGGCGCACCGGTCATGGCCGCCGACCTCGACCCCGAATACCACCCCGCCGACCACTCGACCGGCCGCTCGACCGGCGACCGTCCGGGCGGCGACTCCAACCCGGCCCGGACCGCCCCCGATGGGAGGCACAACCCATGACCGCCGCCCCGTTCCACGTCCCGGCGAACCTCGGCGCACAGGCCACCAACCCGCACGCCGCCGACCACGCCGCCATCTCGCTCCGACCGCTGACGCCTCCCAACGAGGTTTCGACCGACCCGCCCGCCTCGCCGACCACGCCCGACCACGCCCGACCACGCCGAGGGTGGCGCGTCGCAGGGGCGTGCGCTCACCAGTAACGAGTTCACCGCGGTTGCCGTGGTGGCCGCGCTGGTGACCGTGCTGGGGCTGCTGGGGTTCGTCAACAGCTTCGCCGCGGTCGCCGACGCTGCCCGCCCATCGTTCGGGTGGCTGGCGTGGTCGGTGCCGATCGGTATCGACCTGGGCATTGCGATCTTCGCCGCCCTCGACATCGTTCTTGCCCGGTTGGACATGCGGGTTCGGTGGCTGCGGTTCATCCCGTGGGCGCTGACCGCCGCGACGGTGTATCTGAACGTCGCCGAGCAGTCGACCGCGTTCGGGCGCCTCGCGCACGCGATGCTCCCGGCGCTGTGGGTGTGCGCGGTCGAGATCGCCGCGCATGTGATCCGGATCCGCGCCGGCATCGCCGCCGGAACCCGCATGGACGGGATCCGCGCCTCGCGCTGGATCCTCGCCCCATGGCCCACGCTCAAGCTGTGGCGCCGGATGGTGCTGTGGGAGGTCCGGTCCTATCCCGACGCCCTGAGCCGTGAACGCGCCCGCGTGCTCGCCCTCACCGACTTGCAGGACGCCTACGGCCGGTGGGCATGGCGGCGCCGCGCGCCCCGCCGCGTCCGCGCCTTGTACCGGCTCGGTGACCTCGCCCCCGCCCCGCTGGCCGGTGGTCCGGCCGCCGAGGTGACCGCCGCCCCGTCCGCGGGACCGGTGGTGGACCGTCCGGGCGTCGCCGAGGTGGACCGTCCGGCGCTGGAGTCCGGACCGTCCGCGCCATCGTCCGGTGGACCGTCCGGCACCCGGTCCGGAACCCGCAACCGGACGAGCGCACCCAAGGGGGGAGGCGGTCCCGGCGGACGGTCCGCACGCCCGTCCCGCACACGCAAAGCAGCCAAGACCCCGCCGCCTGACGTGGACGACCTTATGCCCCTTGGCTGGCGCATCGCCGCCGGCCTTGCCGAGTCCGGCGAACCCCTGACGCGCAACAGCCTCGCCGCGCGGCTGCGCGCCGCCGGACAGACCGCCGGTAACGCCCGTGTCGGCGCCCTGCTCGCCCGCCTCAAGACCGAAGCACCCGCCGACACCGCGACCAACGCCGCCCCGGCCGCCGAGGGAGAGAACGCATGATGAACCACGCAAAGGCCATGGGCGAAGTCGTCCGCCTGCCCGTCCAGCACGCCGACCACACCGCCGACCCGGTGCCTGACCTCGACGCCCCTGCCGCCGCACCCGACGACGCTGGCGCCGGTAACCCGCCGAGCGACCCGCCCGCCGTCGTCCCGTCCGGGGACGGCGCCGAGGATGACGGCGAGGCGCTTGAGGGCCGCGTGCTGGTGGACCGTCCGGACACGTTCCGGCCGGACGTGCGTGCCCGCCGGATGTCGGGTGAGCGTGCGCAGCGTCGTCCGATCATCGCGCCGTGGCTGCGCGACCGCAGCGAGGCCAGGGCCACGGTGCGGTGGGCGGTCGGGTACGCCGGTCACGTCACCGGCTACCACGCCGCCCGCGTCCCGCTGTACTCGCTGCGGCTGGCCGGACGCTCGCCGCGTGGCCTGTACCGGGTGGTGGCCGGTACGTGGCGATGGACGTTCGATCTGGAGTCGCGTCCGCTGCGCACGCACGCCATCGACCGCCGCAACGACGAGTCGTATTTGAAGCTGATGGGCGAGCGCAATGACCGCGTCCGGTCCCGCCTGTTCATCTCTGGCGCGGGTGTGGTCGGTGCCGGGCTGGCCGCCGCGTCGGTGGCCGCCGCCGGTGGCGTCACCCAAACCGCCGTCCTGGCCGCGCTGGTGTTCCTGCTGGGCTGGATCGGTACCCCGACCGACCGCCGCATCCTCGACACCGCCGTTGTGTCGACCAAGGCACCCAAGCTCACCTCGGAAATCGTGGTGCGGGCACTGGCCGCGCTGGGAAACGCCGAGATCAACAAGGCGGTCGGCAAGGGCGGATCCGGGATCACCTTCCCCGCGCCGATCACCCGTGACGGCCCCGGCTGGCGCGCCGAGGTTGACTTGCCGTACGGCGTGACGGCGACCGACATCATGGAGCGCCGTGACCGGCTGGCGTCCGGTCTTCGCCGCCCGCTGGGGTGCGTGTGGCCCGAACCCGCGCACGACCAGCACGCGGGGCGGTTGGTGCTGTGGGTTGGTGACCAGGACATGAACCAAGTCCGCCCGCCGGCGTGGCCGCTGGCCAAGACCGGCGCAACCGCGGACCTGTTCAAGCCGTTCCCGTTCGGCACCGACCAGCGCGGACGCCCGATCACCCTGACCCTGATGTCCGCCAACATGCTGATCGGCGCGATGCCCGGCGCTGGCAAGACGTTCGCGCTCAAGGTCCCGCTGCTGGCCGCCGCCCTCGACCCAACCGCGCAGCTTCGCGTGTTCGAGCTCAAGGGGACCGGTGACCTGGACTTCGCCGAGAAGGTCGCCCACCACTACGGGTCCGGTCCCGACGACGTCACCATCGGCGAGTGCCTCGCCAGCCTGCGCGAGGTGCACAAGGACTTGGAGACGCGCGCCAAGACTCTGGCACGGCTACCCAAGGACGTCCGCCCTGAGAACAAGGTCACCCCGCAACTGGCCGCGTCCAAGACCCACGGGCTCGGGCCGCTGGTGTTCGTGATCGACGAATGCCAAGAGCTGTTCTCCCACCCCGAATACGGCAAGGAGGCCGGCGAGCTGGCAACCGCGATCATCAAGCGCGGGCGCGCCCTCGGCGTCATCCTCCTGTTGGCGACACAGCGACCGGACAAGGCGTCGCTGCCGACCGGCATCTCGGCGAACGTCGGTATCCGGTTCTGCCTGCGTGTGATGGGCCAGACCGAGAACGACATGATCCTTGGCACCTCGATGTATCAGAACGGGATCCGCGCCACCACCTTCACCAAGCGGGACCGCGGTATCGGCTACCTCGGCGGCGAGACCGACACCCCGCAGATCGTTCGCGGCTACTACCTCGACGGCCCCACCGCCGACCGCATCGCCGACCGCGCCCGAGCCGCCCGCCGCGCGGCCGGAACCCTCACCGGCTACGCCATCGGCGAGGACACCACCCCCGGCGCCGAGGACGGTTCCTCGCTGCTGGACGACGTCGCCGCCGTGCTGCTGCCCGGCGAGGACAAGGTGTGGTCGGAGGTCATCGTGACCCGCCTCGCCGAGCTACGCCCCACCGTCTACGGCGCCTGGAACGACCTCGACCCCACCGGCAAGGCCAAGCACCTGACCGCCGCCCTCAAGCCCTACGGCATCACGACCGCGCAGCTTTGGGGACAGGACGAAACCGGCAAGGGCACCAACCGCCGCGGCATCACCGCAGCACACATCCTCGACGCCCTCAACGACCGCGGCAACACCTCCCCGTGACGCCCGACCGGCCCGCTAGGTCTAGCAGCCGCCACCGCTAGACCTAGCGGCCCCGCTAGCGACCCACACCCATCCCCACCTGTGATCAAGCACCTAGCGGCCCCTACCTGCACCCATGCCAAAACCGCCCCGGGAGGCACCTGTGAGCCCCCTACTCGCCACCGCTAGCCACACCGCCCACCCGTCCGGCGCCTGGATCCTGCTCGCCGCGCTCGCCGCCGGTGGCTACCTGCTCCACTGCGTGATCTGGCCGTATCGGGCCTGCCGTAAATGCGGCGGCGCCGGACGGTTCCGCTCCCCGTCCGGCCGCGCCTGGCGGTACTGCAACCGCTGCTCAGGCCGCGGCGCGCAACTCCGTGCCGGCCGCCGTATCTGGACCCACCTCAAGAACCTCGACCGCAACCGCCGTTGACCACTCGACCGGCCCCCGGCGGCGCCGCCGACCGCCCGACAGCAAGACGGGCGGCCCGACGCACAAGCCACCAAGCACGCCGCCGGACCGCCCTACCCCAACCGCTCACGTGCCCCAACGAGGACCCGCGAAATGGAGGTCCATCCATCATGACGCACAACCCGTCCGAGTTCCCGCCTGTCGAGCAATGGCCGCTGCTGGCCGGACCCGACTGCCCCACCTGCCAGCGGCCCGCCGACGTGGCATGGATCGGACCCGCCACCATGGCGGACGGCGCCGAGGTCAACGTCTGGCGCTGCCGAGCCTGCCCCGCCGACTTCTCCATCCCCGCCGTCCGCTGGCCCGTCACCGACGGCCCTGACTGCCCGTACTGCCGCACCGAGGTGACGTGCTGGGCAGCGCTCGCCCCTGACGCCCTCGGCGACCTGTGGACGTGCGAGCACGGACACGAATTCGTTCTCACGCCGGATGGGACGGTCATCGTCTCCGGCAACGAGGACCTGTCGGACTGGGCACCGGTCTGGCCGCCCTCCAAGCGAGACCCCCAAGACGGGGGTGCCGCATGAGCGCCGGTCGCCGCCCGCTGGCGGGCGTTCGGATCCTGGATGCGTTCTGCTGCATCGGTGGCGCGGCCCGCGGCTACCTCGACCTGGGCGCGCACGTCACCGGGGTCGACATCGCCCCGCAACGCGACTACTGCGGGCACCGGTTCATCCAGGGCGATGCGGTGGCGTTCATCGCCGAGCAGGGGCACCGCTTCGACTTCATCCACACCTCGCCGCCGTGCCAGGGGGAGGGAGCGCCGACCAAGGGCAGCAACGCCGCCCGCAACGCCGCCGCCGGCCGCACCCACCCCCGTCTCATCGCTCCGACCCGTGCCGCGCTGAAGTTGACCGGTCGCCCGTACGTGATCGAGAACGTGGCCGGTTCCACCGTCCGCAAAGACCTGCGGTTGTGCGGGGAGATGTTCGGACTCGGTGTGATCATGCATCGCTACTTCGAGTGCGGCGGCGGCTTCACCCTCGACCAGCCAGCGCACCCACGGCACCGTGGACGCGTCCGGGGATGGCGGCACGGCGCCTACTACGACGGCCCCTATGTGGCGGCCTACGGCAACGGTGGCGGCAAGGCCACCGTTTCGGAGATGCAGCGCGCCAAGGGCATCGACTGGAGTACCGATCACCTCGGCCTACGCGAGGCGCTCCCACCCGCCTACACACGGCACCTCGGCGCCGCCCTGGCCGCCCTGCGGGCCGTGGGGGAGGTGGCCGCATGACCCGCCCGGCCAAGCCCGCCGAACCTGTGACCCGGATGACCGCGGAGTTGCGTTGCGGGAACGCGATCTACGTCCGCGGCATCGGCACCGTGCCCGTCGTCAGCGTGCTGCCACTGCCGCGCGGTCAGGCGCTCGTTGTGCTGGCGCGTGACGACCTCGCCGTGATCAGCACTCCCGCCGCCGAGTGGGAAGCGCTCTGCCCCGATGCGCCGGTGGAGTTCCTCGCCCGCGTCACCTTCTGCTCCACCTGCCGAGGGGTAGGCCGCACATGCCGACTCTGACCACCAACCCCGCCAGCCTCGCCGCCGCAGCGCTGGCGTGCGCGGCGCGCGGTTGGCATGTGTTTCCGCTGCGGTCCGGTGACAAGCAACCCCTTGCCCGGTTCACCAACTGGGAGGCCAACGCCACCACCGACCCGGCCCGGATCCGAGCCTTCTGGAGCCGCGGCCCGGCCTATAACGTCGCGGTTGCGTGCGGCCCGTCCGGGCTCGTGGTGGTCGACCTCGACATGCCCAAGCCCGGTGAGGTACCGCCGGACGAGTGGGCCATGCCGGGAGTCAACGAGGGCGCCGACGTGCTCGCCGTCCTCGCCGCCCGGCACGGCGAGGCGTTCCCGCTCGACACCTTCACCGTGACCACCCGCCGCGGTGGGATGCATCTGTACTTCACCCCGCCGCCCGGCACGGCGCTGCGCAACACTTCGGGCCGGTACCGCACCGGTCTGGGATGGCTGATCGATACCCGCGCCGCCGGTGGCTACGTCGTGGCGCCTGGCAGCCATGTGGATCTGCCGGACGGTGCCGGCGCCTACCGCATCGTCAACGAGGTGGCGCCCGCCCCGCTCCCGGCATGGCTGGCCCGCCTGCTTACCACGCCGCCAGCTTTCCCCTTGGGTGCCCCAAGCGTTGCCGGGACGGTCGCCGACCCGCCCGCCTACGTTCAAGCGGCACTCAAGGGGGAAGCGGCCCGGGTCACCGATGCGGTGACCGGTGGCCGCAACCATGCCCTCAACAAAGCCGCCTACAACCTTGGCCGCCTCGCCGGCGCCGGCGCCCTTGACGCCGACGTCGCCGGATCGGTGCTGTACGAGGCCGCCGCCGTCCACTTCTGCACCGGCCCCAACGCTTTCACACCCGCCGACGCCCGCGCCACCATCCGTTCCGCGCTCGCCGCCGGCGCCCGCAACCCGCGCACCATCACCAGGGGGAATGCCGCATGACCAACCTCGGCCCCGCCGCCCCGGACGATCAACCGGTGGACGGCGCCGCGCTGCTCGATTCGCTGCGCGCCGCCCTCACCCGGTACGTGATCCTGCCGAGTCCGCAGGCCGCCGATGCGGTCACGCTGTGGATCGCAGCCACGCACGCCCAACCCGCATGGCCGCACGCCCCGCGGTTGGTCATCCGCGCCCCGGAAAAGCGGTGCGGAAAGTCCCGGCTGCTGGACGTGGTGGAGGCGACGTGCCACGTGCCGTTCATCACCGTGAACTCGTCCCCGGCCGCGGTCTACCGGTCCATCACTGACGACCCGCCCACCCTGCTCGTTGACGAGGCCGACACTATTTTCGGTGCGAAAGCCGAGGGCAACGAGGATCTGCGCGGACTGCTGAACGCCGGACATCAGCGCAACCGACCGGCGAAGCGGTACGACGCCAACGCCAACCGAGTCGAGTCCATCCCGACTTTCGCTATGGCGGCGCTCGCTGGAATCGGCGCCATGCCCGACACCATCGAGGACCGCGCCGTCATCATCCGAATGCGCCGCCGCGCACCCGGCGAAAGCGTCGCGCCATTCCGGCATCGCCGCGACCGGCAACCGCTCCGCCAGTTGGCCGCCGACCTTGCCACGTGGCTGCGCGCCGACCTCGCCATCCTCGAATCGGCCGAACCACAAATGCCGGTAGAAGACCGTGCCGCGGACACCTGGGAACCCCTCGTGGCCGTCGCCGACCACACCGGCGGGCAATGGCCCGAACGCGCCCGAACCGCCGTTCTCGCCCTCACCGCCGAAGCTGACGACAACGGCGAGATGTCCACTCGCCTGCGGTTGCTCACCGACTGCCGTAACGCATTCGGCACCGATTCGGCGCTGCCCACCGCCGTCCTACTCGACCGGCTCAAGGCCGAACCGGAAGCGCCATGGGGCGACTACGGCCCCAACGGGCTCACCGCCATGAAACTCGGCACCATCCTGCGTGAATACGAGATCCGATCCGACACCATCCGATTCCAGACCGGGCAGGCCAAGGGCTACCGCCGCGCCGACTTCACCGACGCATGGGCGCGCTACTGCCCTGCCGACGACATCGGCGATGCCGAACCGGCGACCGTCCTCCCACTGCCGGGGGTGAGCCGTACCAGCCGTACCAGCCTCAACGCCGCAGGTCAGACCCAATGAGGCTTGCCCGCCTGGTACGGCTCAAGCCGTACCAACGCCCGCCCCCTGGTACGGCTTGAGCCGTACCGCCCATGCCAAGCCGTACCGCACCTGACCAGCAAAAACGAGGCTGGTACGGCTGGTACGGCTACCCCTCGGCCAACCACCCACCGGTGCCGGCGCACACGCCACCAAGCACGCCGCCGGCCCGCTCTATCAACCGCTCACGGCACATCCTCTGGAGAGGCCGCCATGACTCGTTCCGTGCCCACACTCGCCAAACCGCTCTACCGCGTTTCCGAAGTGGTTGAGCTACTGCCCTACAGTCGAAGCAAGCTCTACGAAATCATCAGCGCGGGACGTCTCCGCACCGTCAAGGAGGGCGGAACCCGATTCGTCACCGCGCAGGCAATCGCCGAGTATGTCGCTCTGCTTGAGCGCGAAGCAGGGGCGGCCTAAATGGGGAATCGCAAGCCGAACGGTCGCTCATCTATCCACTACAGCGAGCGTGACGGAAAGTGGCACGGTTGGGTGACCATGGGCGTAAAGGCCGATGGATCGCCCGACCGGCGTCACCGCCAGGGCAGCACCGAAACCGAGGTCACGCGAAAAGTCAGGGAACTGGAAGGGAAGCGCGACGCCGGAAAGGCAACCAAGCCCGGACATGTGCCGACCGTCGCGGTATGGATGGTGACGTGGCTGGACAAGGTCGCCGCCCGCAAGGTCGACCAGTCCACCATGGACAGCACCTATCGGCCAAAGGTGCACCGCTGGATTATCCCGCGCTTGGGTCATCACCGCTTGGACCGGCTGTTGCCGGAACACCTCGACGCCTTCTACCTGGCGCTCGCCGAGGATGCCGGACTCGCGCCGAATACCATCCTGCAAATCCACCGCATCCTGTCCCGCGCCCTCAAGGTCGCGCATCAAAGGGACCTTGTCTCCCGCAACGTGGCCACCCTCGTAGACGCCCCGCACGGTGAGGAGACGGAAACCGAAACGCTCACGGGAGAGGAAGCAAGCACGCTCTTGGCCCTCGCCGGAGGACTGCGTAACGGAACGCGGTGGTCCGTCGCGCTTTCCCTTGGCCTACGGCAGGGCGAGGCGCTCGGACTGCGCTGGAAGTACGTGGACCTGACGCGCGGCATCATCAAGGTTCATTGGCAATTGAAGTTCGTGGCGTACAAACACGGATGCGCCGACCCGCACGAGTGCGGCGCGCGGTTGCACCGGTGGCCATGCCCGCAGGACTGCCCGAAAGCCGAGCGTAAGGCCGGACGGCGCCACGTCTGCCAGGCGCGTTGTGCGTCGCGCTGTCGGCGCCATGCCAAGGGGAAATGCCCTCGGCTATGCCCGCCGGACTGCACGGCGCACGCGCGTTCCTGCCCGGAACGGACGGGAGGATGGACGTTCACGCGCCCCAAGGGGAAGCGCAAGCGGGAGGTGCCGATACCGCCTCAACTGCTGCCGCTTCTCAAGGCACACAAGGCGATGCAGGACGCCGAACGGCGCGACGCTGGCGACGCTTGGCAGGAATGGGGACTCGTCTGGAGCGGCCCGACCGGCGCCCCGATTCGAGCACGTGACGACTGGGAGGCTTGGAAGGCTCTCCTACGAGCTGGCGGAATCGAAGCGGACGCCTACCGTCTGCACGACGCGCGGCACACCGCGGGGACGCTGCTCGGCGAGCAGGGCGTGAGTATCCACGTGATTCAGCGGATCCTCGGCCATGCCCAGCTCAGCACGACGCGCCGCTACGTCCAGCCGACCGACCCTCTGACGACCGACGCCGTGAGCCGCATCGGGGGAGCGCTCTGGGGCTCTCTAGGGACCTAACTGCAACGGCAATTGCAACGGACACAAACAGGGCGTACGCCGATGATCGGTGTACGCCCTGGTAGTCGTGGGTGCGCCGTCAGGGACTTGAACCCCGAACCCGCGGATTAAGAGTCCGCTGCTCTGCCAATTGAGCTAACGGCGCCTGTCGGTGTGGGCCCTGTGGGCCTTGCGACAGGAAGAACAGTATCAGGAGCGGCGGACCAGTGCGAACCGGTTCAGTCGCGGGCGGGGAGGACGCTCATCATGCCGCGCCAGAGGGCGATGGCGGTGGCGCGGGAGCTGACGCCGAGCTTGCCGTAGATGCGGTTGACGTGGTTCTTCACGGTCTTCTCGCTGAGGAAGAGCTGGCGGGCGATCTCGCCGTTGGAGCGGCCGGTGGCGATGAGGTCCATGACCTCGGCCTCGCGCGCGGACAGGCCGAGGCTGGTGCGGGACGCGGCGCGGACGCCGCGGATGAGGTCGCGGGCGGTGAAGGAGCCGGGGACGAGGTGGCCGCAGGCGCCGGCGCGCAGGGCGGCGTCGACGGCGTGCTGGTCGTCGGTGGCGAGGACGAACACGCGGGACGCGGTGCTGAGGGGGGAGGTGTGGTCGGCGGCGGCCGCGTCCAGCAGGACGATGTCGGGGCGCAGGCGTTCGGCGAGGTCGAGGGCCGTGGCGGGGTCGTGGGTGTCGGCGACGACCTGGAGTTCGTCGCTGGCGTCCAGCAGGGAGATCACGTCGGCTCGGACCCGGGGGTCCCCGTCCACCACGAGTATGCGGAGCGGGGCCGTCTCGTCGACACTCATCCGTCGCCCTTGGCGTGTCGGTGACATCTCTAGGGTGGGAGCATAACGGGACGATCTTCGAGAGTCGATCGGCCGCGCCGAGGGGACGGCGAAGGCCCCGGCCTTGAATGACCGGGGCCTCGCGTCTGGGGTGAGTGAGGGGACTTGAACCCCCGACATCTTGGACCACAACCAAGTGCTCTGCCAGCTGAGCTACACCCACCGTGGCCGGGATCGCGCCCGGCTCCCAGTAGTGTAGCGGCTCCCCGGGGGTGGGTCAGCCGGAGGCGACCTTGGCGGCGATGGCGCGGGCGGTGTCGGAGTCGGGGCCGGGCTGCTGGACGAAGACGGCGGCGCGGTAGTAGCGCAGTTCCTGGATGCTCTCGGTGATGTCGGCGAGGGCGCGGTGGCCGCCCTTCTTCTCGGGGCTGGCGAAGTAGACCCGGGGGTACCAGCGCCGGGCGAGCTCCTTGATGGAGGAGACGTCCACCATGCGGTAGTGGAGGTGGGCGTCGAGGGCCGGCATGTCGCGGGCGAGGAAGGAGCGGTCGGTGGCGATGGAGTTGCCGCAGAGGGGGGCCTTCTTGGCGTCCTTGACGTGCTTCTTGATGTAGTCGAGGACGACGTCCTCGGCCTCGCCGAGGGTGATGCCGCCGGGGAGGGCCTCCAGGAGGCCGGACGTGGTGTGCATGTCCCGGACGACCTTGGTCATCTGCGTGACCGACTCGGGCGGGGGCTTGATCACGACGTCGACGCCCTCGTCCAGAATGTTGAGCTCGCTGTCGGTGACCAGTGCGGCTATCTCGATGAGCGCGTCGTTGCGCAGGTCGAGTCCCGTCATCTCGCAGTCGATCCAGACCAGCCGCTCGTTCATGGACTCACCCTACGGCCATGACCGACCGCACGGGGCATCGCGGGCGATCGATTTAGGAGGTCACACGGCGGGCGATATGCCCCGGGACGGGGATGCCGGGACGGAGGAGGGGGTCCGGGGCGGGTGTGCCGAAGGTCTGGTGGACGGGGAGGACCCCGGCCCAGACGTCGAGGTCGTAGTCGGGTTCGTCATCGCTGGGTGGTCCCTGCCGTACCTTGACGGACGCCTCGTCCAGGGGAAGGGCCAGTACGGAGACGCCTGCGAGTTCCTTGCGGGTGGGCCGGCGAGCCGCGTCCCACTGGCCGGGGGCCATCTGCTCGGTGATGACGCGGAGGCTGTGCAGCTTCTCGTCGGTGTCGGAGACCAGGCGGGGCGTCCCGTAGATGAGGGCGCTGCGGTAGTTGATGGAGTGGTGGAACAGGGACCTGGCCAGGACGATCCCGTCCAGATGGGTGACGGTGATGCAGATTTCCTGGGACGGTCCGGCTCTGAGGCTGCTCGCTCCGGACGAGCCGTGTATGTAGAGGGTGTCGTCCTGACGGCCGTAGCCGGTGGGGATGACGCGTGGTGAGCCGTTCACGATGAGGCCGAGGTGGCAGATCATGCCGTCGTCGAGGATCTCGTAGAGGACGGAACGGTCGGTGCTGGAGCGCTCGGGGTATCGGCCCAGGCGTGTGCGGGCGGTGGAGGAGAGTGGGTTCATGCCCGTTTACGCTAGGAGGGGAGTGGCCTGGTGGGTATGGCCACTCGACGCGTATAGGCGGGGACCACTTGTCGATCGATCTGCCCCTGTCCGTGGAGAGGGACGGTAAGGAGCCGATGAGCGCGCAGCTCGTCGGTCAGTTGCGTGCCGCGATGGGGGAGGGACGTCTGGCCGCCGGGGAGCGGCTTCCGTCCAGTAGGGCGCTGGCAAATCTCCTTGGTGTCAGCCGGACGGTCGTGACCGAGGCCTATGAGCAGTTGTACGCCGAGGGCTGGCTAGAGGGACGGCATGGTTCCGGCACGTACGTCACAGAGGGAGTGGCGGCCGCACCTGTTCCGGCGCCCCAGAGGGTGAAGACGAAGCCGCTCCGCAGGATGGCGGCCGCACATGAGATAGATCTGAGACCTGGAACGGCGTGGATCGGGGCGCTGGACACGCCCGCATGGCGCAGGGCATGGCGGCTGGCGGCGGGGATGCCGCCGCAGCAGCGTCAGGAGGGGCACGGGCTGCCCGGCCTGCGGGAGGCGCTCGCCGACTACATCAGGCGTAGTCGCGGCGTGACCTGCCCTCTGGACGGCCTTCTCGTGACGCGGGGAGCGACGAACGGGCTCGATCTCCTGGCGGCGACCGTGCTCCGGCCGGGCGATCGCGTGGGCGTCGAGGAGCCCGGCTATGGCAAGGCCCGGACGGTCCTCATGGGGCGTGGCGCCGAGCTCGTCCCCTGCCCCGTCGACGAGCACGGCCTCATCGTCGACGGCCTGCCCGATGACCTGCGCATCGTCTATACGACGCCGTCGCACCAGTTCCCGATGGGCGGTGTCCTGCCCGTGCCGCGCCGGCAGGCCCTGCTGGCGTGGGCGAGGCGCAACGGGGCGCTGATCGCCGAGGACGACTACGACGGCGAGTTCCGCTACGACGTCGCGCCCCTGCCCGCGCTGTACGGGCTGGATCCGGACGTGGTGATCTATCTGGGCACCTCGGCCAAGATCCTCACGGCGGACATGGGCGTGGGCTGGCTCGTCGGACGCCCCGACCTGGTCGCCGAGGTGGCGCTGCGGCGGGAGGAGCTGAACGACCGGACCGCCGTGGTGCCCCAGGACGCGCTGAGGCTCCTCCTGGAACGCGGCGATCTGGACCGGTACATCCGCCGGATGCGCGGGGAGTACGCGCGCCGCCGCGAGGTCGTGGTGCGGGCGCTCGACGGCCTGTCCCTGCGCGGCGACACGGCGGGCCTTCACCTGGTCGTGGACGTGCCGGGGCCGGTGGCCGGGCGGGCCGCGGACGAGGCGGCCGAGCGCGGCGTCCTGGTCGAGACGCTCGACCGCCACCACATGGGTCCGGTGCGCGCGTCGGGCCTGGTGATCGGGTACGGCGCCGCCGCTTCCCTCACCGAGCTGCGCAAGGGGTGCGAGGTCGTCCGGGACCTCGTCGGGTAGCGCGAAAGGGCCGACGCGCCCTGGGGCCCATCGGCTGCGAGCCGGTCAGTTGGCGGACGGTCCCACGGGCACCGGCTCGGAGGCCGGGCGCAGCGGTGCGGGGCGTCCCGGGGGCGGGGGGTCGTTCTGCGGGGGGCGGACGGTGTCGGGCGTGCGCGGACGGGGCGGCAGCAGGCGGGGTCCGGCCGCGGTGCCCGGGACGCGGGGCTTCGGGATGGCGGCGAGCGGCGTGTCGGGCCCGGTGATGCGCCGGATGTCGATGCCGCCGGGATCAGGGCGGTCGAGCACCGGGACCTGGGACGCGCCGTAGTGCCCGCCGCGCGCCCAGTCCCTGCGGTTCCGGTGCGCGTGGTACGACTGGGGCGAGGGGAGCGGCGGGCCGGCCGGCCAGCGGCGCGCGACGCCCCACGCGTCCAGCCAGGCGACGATCGCGTCGATGCCGGTGAGCAGCGATCCGGTGAACGGCGACCGGGACTGGCCGATCACCATGAGCTGCGCGCAGACGCGCCCTTCCCGGCCGATCCGCCCGCCGAGCAGCCGGGCCGCGCGGGTTATCGGGAGGAGCTGGACGATCTCGCCGGTGCCGGGATGCCACACCAGGTGCGCCGCCCGGTCCTCCTTGAGGAGGTCGGCGGCCACCGAGCGCGCGGAGACGGTGTGCGGGTCGTACTCGCCGGCGCACCATACGGCGCGGGGAGCACCCCCTCTCAACGCTCCACCGTCATGTCGTGCCGGCATGCGGCCGGCTCCCGGCAGCCATGCGTCTGCCACGGTGCGTCCCCCCCAATCGGGCGGTCTGACCCCGAGTGGTCTAGTCCTCTTCTCTTAGCCCAGCGGGACTCTTAAGTCCAGCCTGCCGTCTCATGGGCCGGATGACGGCTAAGGACATCCGTGCCGGGTAGAGCCCAGTTTGCTCGGGTGTCGGTGCAAATGGGTACCCCGCGTGTCCGAGCATTCCACCTTGTGTCACCTTTTTCCTCCGGGTGTCCCCGGGAATCCGACTCCGGTGTCCGCCGGTCGGCGGTGTCCGCGCAGGTCAGCCGCCATGCTGAAGGTCCGGTGAAGCCCGGCTGCAAGTCGGCCGGAAGTGGCCGGGGTGGCGTCGCTCACGGCGCGGGTACCCCGGTGGGGTTCACAGCCCAGACCGAGCCGCGTTCTAATAGGACGTCATGACCGTTGACGCAGAACTTCCGGCCGGGGTGCCCGGTATCGACGTCCCCCGGCTGGCGGCCTGGCTGGCCCGCGAGCTGCCCGGATCGGGACGGATCACCGCGATCGACCTGATCGCGGGCGGGCGTTCGAACCTCACCTACGGCATCACGCTGGACGGCGGCCGCCGTGTCGTGCTGCGCAGGCCGCCGCTCGGGCACGTCCAGCCGACGGCCCATGACATGGGACGCGAGTACCGGGTGCTCAGCGCCCTCGGCCACGGGACGGCGGTGCCGGTGCCGAAGACGCTGGCGTTCTGCGACGACGAGGACGTCATCGGCGCCCGCTTCTACCTCATGGACTTCGTCGAGGGACGCGTCCTGCGCGCCCGCGAGGACGCCGGGGACATGACCCCCGAGCAGGCGCGCGGCCTCAGCGAGGCGCTGGCCGGGGCGCTCGCCGCGATCCACACGGTCGACGTGGAGGCGGTCGGGCTGGAGGACTTCGGCCGTCCGAGCGGCTACATGGAGCGCCAGCTCAGGCGCTGGGGCAAGCAGTGGGACGGCTCGCAGGAGGCCATCGGGGCGACCGGCACGAGCCGCGACCTGCCCGAGTACGACCGGCTCGTCGCGCGGCTCGCCGAGCGGATGCCGGCCGACTCCCCGGCGCGGCTCGTCCACGGCGACTTCCGGCTCGACAACGCCCTGGCCCGGCTGGAGCCGCGCCCGGAGATCGCCGCCGTCGTCGACTGGGAGATGTCGACGCTGGGCGACCCGCTGTCCGACCTCGGGCTGACGCTCGTCTACTGGGCCGAGGCCGCCGACGAGCGGGAGCTCCCGGTCGGCGCCACGATCACCTCGGCGCCCGGCTTCTTCACGCGCCGCGAGTTCGCCGGCCGGTACGCCGCGCTGACCGGCTTCGACCTCGCGGACATCGACTTCTACGTCGCGTTCGCGTGCTTCAAGCTCGCGGTGATCCTGGAGGGCATCCACGCCCGCTACCTGCAGAACGCCACCGTCGGGGAGGGGTTCGACCAGATCGGCGCCGGGGTCCCGCACCTGCTGGAGCGCGCACACGCGACCCTCGACGCCGGTTTCCTCCGGTAGGCGGCCCGGACCTGCCCCGCGGGCGCGCGCAGATCACGCGGCGCGCACCCGCTCAGCACGTATAGGTGACCGACACGGAGCGGCCCGAGACCGACACGGTGCCGGTCTGCTGGCCCAGGCAGAAGCCGGACGTGCGCGACACGCGCACACCGCTGCTCTCTCCCGCGTCGAGATGCCCGGAGCCGCCGGCCCGCACGGGGCCGGACGTCCCGGTCACGCGCCAGTTCACCGGACCGCCGACCGCGGTGACCCGGACGGTGCAGGAGTTCCCCCGCCCCATGTCGCAGCCGCTCACCGACAGGTCTCCCGGCGTCGGCGGCTTCGGCGCCTCGGTCGAGGGCGGGGCCGGCGGCTTGCTGGACGGCGTCTTCGACGGGCTCTTGGACGGCGACGGCGACTTCGACGGCGACTCCGACTCGCTCGGGGACGGCGACGACACCGTGGGGGACGGGTCTCCCGGCGTCGGCTCGGGCGCGCCCGAGTCACCGGGCGAGCCGCCGCCGGGGGACGCCGGGCCGGTCGCGGAGGCGTTCGTCCCGCCGTTCCCGCCGCCCAGCCAGGCCATCGCGCCGCCGAACAGCACCAGGACGCCGACGCCCACGGCGACGGCGGCGAGCACGGGGCCGCGGCGGCGGGGCGCCCGGTCGCGGGCGCGGGGCGCGGTCTGCTGGTAGGGCAGGGGCCAGCCGTACTCGTCGAACGGCTCGGTCCACGCGGCGATGGCGCGGCGGTTCCCGGCGCGGTCCTCGGCGGTCGCGGCGGTCAGCACGTCCAGCCGCAGCTCGGCGGGGATCGCCGCGATCGGCAGCACCGACAGCAGCCGGTCCGGCGGCAGCGGCGGCGTCTCGCGGGCGCCGCAGACCGGGCAGCTCGCCACGTGCCGGACGAGCGAGGCCGACGTCTGCGGGGACAGCGGCCACGACTCGGTCAGCGCGGAGACGCTGGGGCAGTCCTTCCAGTGGTTCTGCGCGATGAGGGACGCGTGCAGCGCGGCGGCGAGGTCCTCGCGGGCCTTCTCCACCAGCGCGAGGGTCTCCTCCAGCGGCATGCCGAAGACGCCGGACAGGTCCACCTCGTCCAGCTCGTGGCGGACCGAGAGGTCGATCGCCTCGCGCTGCCGCCCGTTGAGCGCGGCGAGCGCGCTGTGCGCGAGCAGCCGGCGCTCCTCGCGGCGGGCGAGCTGCTCGGGGGTGAGCTCGTCGTCGGCCTCCGGGGCCTCCTGCCCGGTGTGCCGGTTGGGGCTGTCGCGGCGCCGCATGCACTCCTTGCGGGCGATGGCGTACAGCCAGCCGCGCAGCCGGTCCGGCTCGGTGAGCCGGTCCACGTGCTCGCGGGCGGCGATCACGACGTTCCGCAGCGCGCCGGCCGCCTCGACGCGGTCGCGCAGCAGGCCGTGGCAGTAGTCGTACAGGAACGGCGCGTAGGTGTCGTACACCTCGGTCAGTGCGATGACGTCCCCGGCTCGCAGCGAGTCCGCCAGCCTGACGTCATCGTTCTGCCGGGGCCCTGGCTCACCGGCCAAGGGAACCCTCCCAGTCGATGGTCTTCGATGTGCTAGATCGTGCCCCCGGTGAGCCCCGACACCTGGCCGGCCGACTCTGGTTGCCTGATCTTGCCACCAAGTCGCTGGAATTTCTCCCCTTTGGGCCGATTTTAGTGACCGGGGCGGTACTCGCTGTGGCCGAATCGCCTTGTGGAACGGTACTTGCGAGTAGGAATGTGATCTAGATCACGTTTGCGTCAGTCGCCGCCCGGACCGTCGCCCGGGGGCTCCTCGTCGCACGACAGCGTGACCGAGCCCGTGCCGCCGGGGGAGAAGCTGACCGTCCCCGATCCACCGGGCGGCGTGCACGTGCCGGAGACACGGACGGAGGTGCTCTGCCCGCTGCGGAGCGTGCCGCCGCCGCCGGCGCTGAGGCCGCCGGATGTGCCCGTGACGGACCAGGTGACCGTCCCGCCCACGGCGCGCACCGGGAGATTGCAGCTGCCCCGTCCGGGACCGCTGATCGTGCAGCCGCCCACCGACAGCCTGCCGGTCCTCGGCGCGCTGCTGGTCGCGGACGGCCTGGACGTGCGCGTCGGCGTGCGCGTCCGGGTCGGCGTCGGGGTCGGGCTGGTCGTGGTGGGCGTGGGCGTCGGCGTCTCCGACTCGGTCGGCGACGGGCTGTCCGACGGGCTCTCGGAGTCGCCCGGGGAGGACGGGGAGGCCGCCGAGCCCGGCGCCCCGCCCGAGGGTCCCTTGGCGGCCGTCGGCTCGCCCGACGAGCCGGACATCACGTAGAAGGCCCCGGCCACGATCACGATGACGGCCACGGCGGCGGCCAGCGCCGCCAGGAGCCCGCGCGGGGGGCGCCGCCCGGAGGGGTCCCGCGCGTCCGCGCGGTCGAGGCCGTGCGGCCAGCCCCAGGCGTCGAACGGTTCGGCCCCGTGCGCGATCGCGGCGAGGTCGGCCGCCAGCGCGGGGTCGGTGGCGGTCGCCATGACGAGCCCGCGCAGGTCGGTCGGCATCATCGCGACCGGCAGCACCTGCAGGAGCCGCGCCGCGGACACGGTCCGGTCGCGCCGCGGACCGCAGATGCCGCACGTCTGGATGTGGTGGACGAGCCGCCGCAGCACGGGCGGCGGCAGCGGCCCGGTGCCGTCGCCGGCGATCGCGGCGATCTCCGGGCAGTCGTCGCGCCCCGCGCGGGCGAGGTAGCCGGCGGCGAGCGCGTCGTCCAGGCGGGCGTGCGCCTGGCCGGTCAGGTCGGTGGCCTCCTGGGCGTCCATGCCGAGGACGCCGCCGACCTCGCCCGCGTCCAGGCCGTGCCGCAGCATGAGGTCCAGCGCCTCGCGCTCGCGCCCGCGCAGCCCGGCCAGGGCGCCGTGGACGAGCCGCCGGGCCTCCTGCCGCCGGGCCTGCTCCGCCTCGTCCAGGAAGCCGTCCTCGACCTCGGGCGCCTCGTGGCGCTCGGCGGGACGGTCCGGGTCGCGCAGCCGCCGCATGCACTCGTTGCGGACGAGCGCGTAGAGCCAGCCGCGGAACCGGTCGGGCTCGCGCAGGACGGACACGTGCGCGTAAGCGGCGATGAGCGCGTCGTGGAGCGCGCCGGCCGCCAGGTCCTGGTCGCGCAGCAGCGCGTGGCAGTAGTCGTACAGGCGGGCCGCGTAGCGGTCCATGACCTGGATGAGGGCGCCTGGGTCGCCCGCCGCCAGCGACCGGGCCAGGCGCTCATCGTCGGCGCGATCGAGACTGGGCCAACCGGACACGAGGTCCTCCCGCGGGCTGTTCGGAATCCTCGTCCGCACCATCGGGGACGGGCTGAGAAGAGCTGAGAGGGGAGCGGTGTTCTCTCCCGGCGGCCCCGGTCCTCCGGACCGGCCGCCTTCCCTGTCACGGGCCAGGGAGGAAGGTGAGTCGGAGGCCCGACGGCCCCGCTCCCCGTCGGGCCTCCACATAGAAAGACGATCGGGTCCCGCACCCGGTTGACACCGAACGCAGGGAAAATTCCAGAACTACCCGGCGCGTCCGGAAGATCACCGGCAGGTGATCACTGGATGCGGCGGGACAGCATCTTCAGGAAGATCTTGGAGATCTCCTGCGGCGTCTGCGCGACCTGGACGTTGCCGTTCGTCGCCGCGGCGATCTGCTCCAGCTCGTTCTTGTCGACCCCCTTGCCGAAACCGATCATGTTGACCTGGATCGGCTTGTTCGGGTCCTGCATCTCCTTCAGCTGCTTCAGCGTCTCCTCCAGCGTCGGGCCGCCGTCGTCGTCGTTCTTGCCGTCCGTGAGCAGCAGGATCGAGTTGCCGAACTCCGGCTTGTAGGTCTCGTTCATCTTCTTGTAGGCGGCCAGCATCGTCCGGTACAGGCCGGTGTCGCCGTTCGGCTTCGGCTTCATCTGGTTCAGCGTCGACAGGACGAGCCCGCGCCGCGTGTTCGACCCGATCCGGTCGCCGAGCGCGCCGATCGGGACCGTCTCCTTGTAGGGGATGCCGCCGTTCATGTTCGTCGAGAACAGCCACTGCCCGAGCTCGGTGTCGTTGGACATCATGCTGAGCCCGCCCTGCGACACCTGCGCGATCGCCTGGAGCCGGTTGGTGTTCGGCCCGACCTTCTCGGCCATCGACCCGGACACGTCGATCAGCGTCAGCATGCGCAGGCCGAGCGACAGCTTCGACCACGCCTGCATGACCTTCGCGACGTCGGCGCTCTTCGGCATGGGCAGCTGCCGCGGCCGGGCCGGGCTGACCCCGGCGGCCGGGGTGAACCCGGAGGGCGCCTTGCCGTCCGGCGTCCGGAACCCGGCGTCGAGGACGTCCTTGCGGGTGGCCTCGGTGCCCATCGCCTTCTCCAGCAGGCGGGCGCCCTTCTGCTTGGCGCCGTCCTTGCTGGTCACGGTGAACGGGTAGTCCATCGACAGCGTGCCCTCGATCGGGTACAGCGCCACCGCGGGCTCGGCCGGCTTGGTCCGGTTGTAGGCGTAGAGGGCCTGCTCGGACGACAGCGAGATCGGCTGCTTGCCGCTGCGGTCCTTGCGGAAGCGCTGGAACTCCGCCGACACGTTGGGGACGGTGCTCTCGCGGACGGTCCGGACGATGCCGGTGAAGATCGAGTCGCGGTTGGGGTCGTTCGCCAGCAGCATGCTCGTGACCATCAGCGAGCCCATGCCCGCGGCGTTCTTCATCGGGTCGGGCGCGAGGAGCCGCACCGAGCCCGCCGGGATCATCTGGTTCTTGGTCACCGCGCCGCCCGCGACGCCGCCGGCGGCCTTCAGCAGGTTGTCCCAGGACGGGCTGGCGGTGACGCCCTGCTTCTTCAGCTGCACCGCGAGCGACTGGGGCAGCCCGACGACGATCGGGCTCTGCGCCACGGACGTCTTGGTGGAGACGACGCCGCCCTGCCCGCCCTTCTCGTCACTGGCCTGGGCCAGGGACGTCCACAGGGACGAGTCCGGGATCCACACGTCCGGCCGGTCGTTCGCCACGGCCTGCCCGGACAGCAGCGTCGTCACCGACGCCGGCTCGACCTTCTTCACCGTCGCCTTGACGCACTTGCCGTCGACCTTCTCCTTGGAGTCGTTGAAGCGCCCGGCGGCCTTCTCCACGACCGGCGCGATGTCGGGCGCCGCCGCGACCGACAGGTTCAGCGCGTCGTCGCCGGAGCAGCCGCCCCCGCTCTCGGCGAACGCGTAGACGCCGACGCCGAGCAGCACCGCGAGGCCGACGGCCCCGGCCATCGGCCCGATCAGCGCGGTCGCGTTGCGCTTGCGCTTGCGGCGCCCGTACTCGTAGCCGCCGGAGCCGCTGCCGTACCCGCCGGAGCCGCCGCCGTAGCCGCCCGAGTCACCGGACCCGCCGCCGTAGCCGCCGGATCCGCCGGAGTCGCCCGGCCCTCCGGAGCCGCCGAAGAAACCCGCCCGGCCGCCGTCCGACCTGCTGATGGCGTCGTACTCGCTGTACCCGGTCCCGGCCAGCGGCGAGGACTCGGGGGGCGGTCCCTGCGGCGAGGAGGCCCCGGGCTCCCGCCCGTAGCCGCCGGACCGCCCGGTCCCGTACCCGCCCGTCTCGGACGGGCCGGACCGCCCGCCGTACACCGGCTGCTCCGACGACTGCCGGGGCGTGAACCACTCCGGCGTCTCGCCCGAGGCCCCCGGCGCCATGCCGGGCGGCGCGCCCTGCGGACCCGCCTGCGGCTGGGCGAGCGGCTGCCCCTGCCCGTCGCGCGTCCCGAACCAGTCGGACGACCCGTCGTTGGCCGGGCCGAAGACGGGCGTGGACGGGTCGTATCCGCCGTCGCCCATCCCCTCGGGGATGTCATTGCGATGACGTCCGCTCATGGCCTGACCTCGATTCACCAGAAACCCGCCGATGTTCCACGGCACTGTAGTAGTACGAACCAGAGGTTACAAAGAACTCAAAACTGATAATGACGCAGGTCATGAGCGTATGTCTTGAAGATCCCGGCATTGCCCTCGACCGTCACAACCAGCGATCACAGCGGTACACCCCGGCGTTGACTGTGGACGGCCCGGGTGGAAAAGACCTCCGGGCGGCCAGATCCGGCCGCCGCTTCGCTGAACCATCCCCTGCCCGGCGGCACACTTGGGGGATGGCCCGCCTGATTCCCGTCCCCGACCCCGCGGACCCGCGCCTCGCGGACTACGTCCGGCTCCGCGACGTGAACCTGCGCAAGAGCCTGGAGGCCGAGCACGGGCTCTTCGTCGCCGAGGGCGAGAAGGTGATCCGCCGGGCCGTCGCCGCCGGCCACCCCGTCCGCTCCCTGCTGATGGCCCGCCGCTGGGCCGAACCGCTCGCCGACGTCCTGGACGGCCTGGACGCACCCGCCTACATCGTCGACGACGCCACCATGGAGTCCCTCACCGGCTTCCAGGTCCACCGAGGCGCCCTCGCGTCCTTGGAACGCCTCCCGCTGCCGCCCCTCGAAGCCGTTCTGGCCGGCGCCCGCCGCATCCTCGTCCTGGAGGACCTGGTGGATCACGCGAACGTCGGCTCCATATACAGGTGCGCCGCCGCGCTGGGCATCGACGCGATCGTCCTGTCCCCCCGCTGCGCGGATCCCCTGTACCGGCGGTCGGTGAAGGTCTCCATGGGCGCGGTCTTCGCGATCCCCTACATGCGCTTGGCCAACTGGCACGACGGCCTCGGCAAGGTGCGCGCCGCCGGCTTCACCCTGCTGGCTCTGACGCCCGACCAGGCGGCCAGGCCCATAGACGAGGCGTCCACGGGCGACCGTGTCGGCCTCATGCTCGGCTCGGAGGGGGACGGCCTCTCCTCGCACTGGCTCGACGAGGCGGACGAGCCGGTGTGCATCCCGATGAGCCCGGACGCGATGTCCGCCGGCGTCGACTCCCTCAACGTCACCGCGGCCGCCGCCATCGCCTGTCATTCCCTCATGCACAAGAGCGCGTCCGGGAAACGGTGAGGTAACACGCCTCTTCTTATCGTGCCGGCAACGGCAGCTCCCGTCGAAGTCCCGTCCTGGATTCGAGATCCGGCCGGCCGGGATATCGACTCCGATAGGCAGGGGAATCGCAAATGGGTAAGTTCGCTTATGTGGTCAGGGCGTCCGCGGCCGCCATTCTTGTTTCGATTCCTCTTGCGGGGGTCGCGGATGCTGGACAGGACGCCCGTGCCCAGACCGCGGCGGCCGGCCGGTACCCCAAGGGCGCCGGGAGCATGGAGTTCAAGGCTCACGGAGAGCACTTCATCCTCACCGACAGTTCCCCGGACGGCGCCGGGGTCCATGTGGAGGCCGTGGCCGGTAACCAGATCCTCCCGGACATGGTGAACACGCGAGGCGCGGGCACCTCGAAGGATTTCAACTATTCGTTGCCGGAGGGCGCCGTCGTTACCTACAGGGTGTGTCTCATCGACAACGGAAACGTCCTCGTAAATACGTGCACCGCGGGGCAGGCCGTCGCCTGAGCACAGAGCCCGCCGGCCAGGAGCTCAGCCGGTCGGTTCCGCCCCGAACGTCGGGCGGCCCGGCGTCGGCTGCGGGCACGGCGCACGGAAGCAGTAGATGGTCCCGCCGGGCTTCCTCTGCGGTGACGGCGTGGGGCTGGTCGTCGGCTGCGGGCACGGAGCCTGGACGCAGTAGATGGTGGGCGGCAGCTCCTTCGACGGACGGGTGGCGGGCGCGTCGTCGTCCTCGCAGCCGCCGTCCTGCACGAGCCGGCAGGTCGCGGCCCCGATCGATCCGCTGATCCGCTCGCCGATCCCGCTCACCAGGGTGGCCACGACCGTGGCTCCCACGCAGATGACGGCGACATAGGCGACGGCGCCCTCACCCCTGTCCCGGCGCTCGTTCATGACCGCTTCTCCCCGCTCGCATGCGTCCCGACCATCGAATACCAGCGGCCGGAGAAACGCATGAGCCCGGAGTCCCAAAAGGCGATGGGGCGGCGGACCCGGGCCGGGCCTACCTGCCGAACATGCCGTGGCGGGGACGGCGGTGCGTGCCCTTCGTGCGCCTGGGCGCCCCCGCCGGCTGGCGGCGACGTCCGAGCCGCACCTGCGTCAGCAGCAGCGAGAACGCGACCAGCAGCGCCGCCAGCCACGCGATCTGCGTGCTGGCCATCCGCTCGAACGTCAGGTCCTGCGCGACGGGCGCCTTGTTGCCCTGCAGGCGGCTCTGCGGCGTCCCCGACCCGGGAGCCGGGCTCGGCGCGACGGACGGGCTGGGCGCCTGGATCGGCGGCAGCGCCACCTGCGGGTTCCGCGCGTCGAACGACGAGTTCGGCGACGGCCCCGCATAACCGCCCGACCCCGACCCCGACCCACTGGACCCGCTGGAGCCACCGGACCCGCTGCCACCACCCGACGACGTCCCGGAGGACGACGAGGAACTGGCGGACGGCGACGGCGACTTCGTCGGCTTCTTGGTCGGCTTCTTCGTCGGACTCTTCGTGGGCGTCTTCGTCGGCGTGGGCGACTTCGTGGGCACGACGTAGGTGAGACTGATGGGCTCGGCGGAAGCGGGGTCCACGTCGGCGGCGTCAACGGTGACGCTGATCGTGAACTTGATGGTGCTCTCCGGTCCCTTCTCAGGCACCGTCACCACCGACCCGACGGAGTCGGACTCACCCTCAGCGATGTCACCCAGGTCGCAACCGGCCGTCGCGGCGAACGGATCCCTGCACGTTCCCGAGATCGTCGTGCCCTCAAGGGCGGGCGCGATCCTCGTGACCTTGACGTCCGTCAGGTTGCCGTCCACGGCGCTGACGGTGGTCGTGACAGTCACCGACTGCCCAGGAGCCACGGTGGTGTCACTCGCTTTGACGCTCACCGCGAGCTTGCCCACAGCCGGGGTGCCCGGGTCGGAGGGGGTGGGCGAGTCGTCGGCGATGGCGGATGCGCCGCCGGCGGCGAGGATGGCCGCCGTGCCGAGCCCCACAAAGACCGGTTTTACCGCCGATCGGCAGATCACTGCCGCCGCACCTCCGTCGCGTCGCCGTTGAGCGCCCGTTTCACTACCCGAGGGATCGCCCCGGGAATCATGCGAACATGGATCCCCGGCGCAAATCAACCCGTGTCCGCGATCAGATGAACTCCTCCCGGATGTCCTCGATCTCGGCGCCGGGTGCCCACGTCTGCCAGATGCCCTGGTCAATGCGGTCGAGGCCGAGCGCTTCGGCGACCGGGGCGCGCCCGCCCGCGTACTCGACGCGCAGCCACGATTCATGCTCGCCGACGATGACGAAGCGCTCGCCGCGCCAGCGGCACGTCGTCCGGACGTAGCGGAGCTCCTCGACCTCGGACGCGGGGACGATGCGGCGGAAGCGTCCTGGCCGGAGCTCCTCGAAGCCGTCCGTCGGGCCGGGCGCGTACAGCCTGATCTCGCCGTCGGCGCCCGGCGCGGCCTCGAAGTCGCGGCCGAGCCAGCGCGCGACGTACCCGTCCCGGATCACTGGGTGGCCTCCGTCCGTCCGTCCCAGGCCTCGGCGTTGGCGTCCGGCCGCAGCCAGGCGAGCCGGTCGGGGTCGTACATGGCGATGAACCGTTCGGACCGGTCCCGGCCGAGGAAGTACATCTCCGCCCCGTACGGCAGCCGGACGCTGACCACCTTGTACTCGCGGATCGACCCGGCGCTGCCCGGCGCGAAGCCGCTGCCCAGGAACGGCGGCCGCTCGATGACCCATCCGGCCTCGCCCCAGGCCGCCATCTCCTCGGCGTCCCTCCCCCCGAAGGGGACGCGGTACAGGTCGGGGCAGTACGCGGGCCACCGGATGACGTACACGCCTTCATCGCCGGGCGAGAACGGGGAGCCCTCGTAGAGCAGCCCGAGCGCCTCGTACAGCTGGGCGGGCGTCTGCAGCTCGGCCACGTCGCCGGTCGAGTGCACGAACCCGCCGACCCGGTCGTACCCCTGCTCCAGGTACCAGGCGACGTGCCCGTGCGGGACGACCTTCTGCATGATGGTCGGGGACGAGAGACGGTCGTCCAGGTCGGACGGCGGTTGCGGCGCCGGCTCCGGCCGCGGCGGCGGGACGGGGACCTCCGGCCGCGCCGGGACGAGCCCGACCCGGATCGCCCACTCGCTCAGCGCCCGCACCTGGTCGCCGCGCAGTGACGCGCCGATCCGCGTGCCTGGGTTAAGCAGCATCGTCCAGTCTTCACGGGGCCAGGCGCCGATCAGCTCCCGGAAGTCCGCGTACACGAACCGGGACTCCGGCATCACCTCGCGCAGCCTCACGAGCGACGTGAACACCTGCACGGCCGTCGCGCTCCGCAGCGCCGCGTCCCACCGGAACTCCGGCTGCATCGGCGTGACCTCAAGGGGCGCGTCACCGGGGATCGGCACGAGCACGTTCGCGTTCAGCAGCACCCGCAGGAAGGCGTCCGAGTCACCGCCCGCCGCCGCGTCGAAGAGCTCCTGGTCGATCCGGTTCCCCGGCTCGAACGGCGGCTCGGGCTCTTCCACGGCGCGCAACGCCCGGCCCTGCGGAACGTCCGAGCCCCCCGCGTGCCCGGGACCACCCGCATCGGGTGCACCGCCGGCGTCCGGGACGGTGGGCTCCGCCGGGTGCACAGGGCCTGGGGGAACGCCCGGCGCGCCATGCCTGGGACCTTCTCCCTGTCCACCGACCGCCCCGACGCCGTACCCGCCTGGTTCTCCCGCGGGCGCAGGCGCTTCCTCCCGCCCGCCTTGCATGGCCGGGGGCGGGACGTTGGGCGCCTCCATACCGCTTCCGCTCGGCTCACTGGCGGGCGCAGGGTTCTGTGGGCTGGGGTGCTGCCCGGGAATGTCTCTCTGTCCGCCAGGCGCGGTCTGTGGTGGGACGTCGAGTGCGCCTGTGCCGCCTCCGCTCGGCTCGTTGGCGGGCGTGGGAGTTTGGGGTGTGCTGTGGGTGTCGGGGTCGGCCTCGGGGGGGTTTGGTTGTCCGCCGAGTGTGCTTGCGAGGCCTCCGGTGGGTTCGCTGGGTTGCGGTTCTTGCGGGGCGTTCTGTGGGTTGGGGTGTTGCTGCGCGGGGGTGTCTGCTTGCCCGCTAGGCGCGGTCTGTGGTGGGACGTCGAGTGCGCCTGTGCCGCTTCCGGCTGGTTCGCTGGCGGGTGTAGGAGTTTCGGGCGCGCTGTGCGTGCTGGGCTCGTGCCCCGGGACTTCTGCTTGTCCGCCGGGGATGCCTGCGCTGCTCGCGAAAGGCTCGCTGGGTTGCGGCTCTTGGGGGGCCTGCTGAGGCGGGACGTTGGGCGCGCTTGTGTCGCTCCCACCTGGTTCGCCGACGGGTGCGGCGCCTTGGGGAGTGCCATGCGTTGCGGGGTCGTGCCCCGGTGTTTGTTCCTGTCCGCTTGGTGTGGCTTGGGGTGGGAGGTTGGGTGTCCCTATGTCGCTTCCGGACGGCGTCGGCTCGTTGGCGGGCGCGGCGTTCTGGGCTGCGCCTTGCGTGCTGGGGGCGGGCCCCGGGACTTCTACCTGTCCGGCGGGTGTGGCTGCGCCGGTCGCGAAGGGTTCGCCGGGCGCGCTTGTGCTGCTCCCGCCCGGCTCGCCGGCTTGGGGAGTGCCGTGCGTCGGCTCGTTGGCGGGCGCGGGGTTCTGGGGGGCGGCGTGGGGGCCCGGGGGTGCTTCGGGCGTCGGTGCCGCGGCCAGGGCTTGGGGGTCGCTGGACGGGCCGGAGTGTCGGCCGGTTCCGCCCGGTGCCGCGGGCACTGGACCAGTGGCCTGGGCGGGCTCGATGGGGGCGGCTTCCGCGGGCGCCGGCGGGGCGGGGTCGGTGCTGGGGACGGCCGGGGCGACGGGGACCGCCGGCGCCTCCGGGGGCGGCGGGGTGGACGCGGACGGCGGGGTGGCCGGGCCGCGGAGCGTGCGGACCTGGTCGCCCGGCATGGACGCGTCGATGGGGGTGCCCGGGTTCAGGACGAGCGTCCAGTTCGTGTCGGGCCAGGCGCTGACCATCTCCAGGAGGCTCGGCATGATGAAGCGGGACGTGCCGAGGGCCTCGTTCATCCACTTCAGTGACGTGAACAGCTGGATGGACGTGCGGCCGTGGACGGGGACGGGCCGCCACGGGAACTCGGCGTCGCCCGGGACGATGCCCCACGGGGTGTCGGTGTCGGCGGGCACCAGGACCTGCGCGCCGAGGAGGATCTTGAAGAAGCCGTCGGTGTCGCGGCGGCGGGCGGCGTCCAGGAGGCGCTGCTCGATGTCGTTCTGCGGTTCGAAGCGGTCCGCCATGCGCTGGGCGGCGCGCTGGTCGGCCCAGGTGGCGAGGCCGGGGAGCTGCTGGGCGAGGACGGTGCCGCCGGCGGGGGAGCCGGAGTTGATGGCGAGGAGCCAGTCGTGGTTCGGCCAGTAGCGCAGCACGACGGTGAACGGCAGCGTGATGAACTCGGTGCCGGTCCCGGCGGCGCGGGCGGCCTCGGTGAGGCGCTCGGGCGAGGTGAAGACGGGGACGACGGTGGCGCCGTCGACCTCCCTGGTCTGCCAGGGGAAGCCGGGCCGGCCCGGACGCAGCGAGAAGTCGAGGTCGTCCGGGACGGGCAGCAGCACCTCGGTGCCGGCGAGCGTCTGCAGGAACAGGTCGTGGTCGTTGGTGGAGGCGGCCCGCAGCAGGTCGCGCTCGACGTCGTTCGCCGGCTGGAACTCGGTGCGGGACGTCTCGCGGGGCAGGTCGCGGTGCTGGTCGCGGAGCTCCTCCCAGGGGGCGGCCACGCGGCCGACCTGCGGGGGGCGGCCGTCGCCCTCGGTGACCTGCCGGATGAACCAGGACGGCATCCGCGCCTCGATGGGCAGGACGGTGCCGACGCCGTGGGCGGGCGCGTCGATGGCGAGCCACCAGCGGGAGTCCGGCCAGGTCTCCGCGATGTCGCCGAACCGGACCGTCATGAAGTGCTGGTAGGACGGCCCCATGCAGGCGCGCATCGCCGAGGCCGACGTGTAAACCAGGACGTGGACCCGGCCGTCCTCCTCCTGGGTGGGCCAGGACGGCTGCGCCTCGCCCGCGAGGACGCCGTCCACGGCCTCGGGCGGGACGGGTACGACGAGCTCACTGTCCGCTAGCAGGCGGAAGTAGCTCTCCTGGTCCCCGGCCCGTACGGTCTCCTGCAGTCGGTGCTCCAGTTCCGACGTGGGTCGCCACGCGTCGGCCACGGTCGCCACCCCCTGTTTCCTCCGTGCTCGTCCCCGCGCGACTGCCTACGCTACATGGGCGAACAGGACCAAAGAGCCTAATCATCTGACTGCGCGGGAGAGACCGCAGGTCAGCGCTTTGACAGCCCGGCGAGAGCGGTCAGGAGACGGTCGACGTGCTCCTCGGTCGTCCCGATGCCGAGGCTCGCGCGGACGGCGGAGCCGGGTTCCGAGCAGCCCGCCTCACCGCCCAGCAGGTGCCGGACGAACGGGTGCGCGCAGAACTTCCCGTCCCGGACTCCGATGCCGTGCTCGTCCGACAGCGTGAGCGCCACCTCGCGGGCGTCCCAGCCGTCCACGACGAACGACACGATGCCGACGCGCGGCGCGCGGGCGCCCCACAGGGACAGCTCCCGGACGGCCGGGAGCGTGGCCAGCCCGGACCGCAGGCGCGCCACCAGGGCCTCCTCGCGTGCGGCCAGCGCCTCCCACGAGGCGGACAGCGTCTCGCAGGCGGCGGCGAGCGCGATGGCCCCGAGGACGTTCGGCGACCCGGCCTCGTGGCGCTGCTCGGCGGACGGCGCCCACCGCGTCGCCGTCCCGACGGAGGCGCTCGCGCCGCCGCCCTTCAGGTACGGCTCGGCGGCGCGCAGCCAGTCGGCGCGCCCGGCGAGCACGCCCGCGCCGAACGGCGCGTACAGCTTGTGCCCGGAGAACGCGACGTAGTCGAGGCCGAGCGCGGTCATGTCCAGGGGGCGGTGCGGGACGAGCTGGGCGGCGTCGACCGCGATGCGGGCGCCGTTGCGGTGCGCGACGCGCGCCAGTTCCTCGATCGGCCACAGTTCGCCGGTGACGTTGGACGCGGCGGTGACGACGAGCAGCCGCGACCCGATCGGGCAGTCGCGCAGAGCGCGGTCGGCGGCGGAGACGGCGTCGGCGGGGGTGGCGGGCGCGGGGAGGCGCACCGCGCGCTTCCAGGGCAGCAGCGACGCGTGGTGCTCGGTCTCGAACACGACGACGCTCGTCCCGGTGGGCACGGCGCGGGCGAGCAGGTTCATCGCGTCGGTGGTGTTCCGGGTGAACACGACGGCCGAGCGCCGCCACGCCCCGAGGAACCACCGGACGGTCTCCCGCGCCTCCTCGTAGGCGCGGGTCGTGACCTGGGACGCGTAGCCCGCCCCGCGGTGGACGCTGCTGTAGTACGGCAGCGCATGGGTGACGGCCTCGTGCACCGCCTCCAGACAGGGCGCGCTCGCCGCGTAGTCGAAGTTGGCGTAGGGGACCTGTCCGCCGTCCCGCACCGGAACCGGGACGTCCGCCCCGATGACGCGGGGAACGGGGCGAACCCGGACCCCCTCGGGCGGCGTCACAGCAGGGGTGGCGATGGGGGAGCTTGCGAGCAGCGTGGGCATACCGGAACCCTTCGGGTCAGGGACCCCGGGAGAGTCGGCGGGGTCCGCGCTTGCCGGGACGCGGTGGTGCGTCCGGCCAGGTCCTCACCCGGGGCACCCCATCGCGGACGAAGGGTTGCCGGCCAGCAAGCCGGGGCTTGACGCTGGCGCTCATGACCTAATGCGGAATCATATACGCGGCCGATCTGGGCGCAAAGGGGAGGGTGCGATGCGGTACGGGGTGGTGCGGACGGTGGCCGGGGGCGTGGTGGCGCTCGGCGCGTCCGGCCTGCTGGGCGGGTGCGGGATGCTGGGCGGCGGGAACTCCGCCCAGGTGTGCACCGACACCAAGAAGGCGTTCCAGCAGTACGTCACCCAGGTCAGGAGCATCCCGGCGGCGGAGCCGGCGCGGTGGCGGCAGGCCACCGAGCAGCTCGCCGGACGGGTCGACGGCCTGGCGAAGCAGGCCGACGACGCCGCGCTGGAGAAGGCGCTGAAGACCGAGGCGGGCAGGCTCCGCGCCGCCGCGCCGGCCGTCGGCACCGGTGACGTGTCCAAGCTCGACGCCGTGATGAGGGACACGCCGGCCACCATCGGCAAGGCCTGCGACTGACGCGCGGCCCGGGTGCGGCGGCGCGCCGCACCCGGCGCTAGCCTCTGGGGAAGCCGCCGATCGGGCCGTCGCCGCCCCCGCCTCCGCCGCCGTTGCCGCCGCTCCCGCCGTCACCGTCGCCGTCGCCTCCGCCGTCACCGTCTCCGCCCCCGCCGGGCGGTGTCGGGATGCCGGTCGGGATGCCGGTCGGCGGCGTCGGGATCTCGGGCTCCTCGGTGGACGGCGGCGGCGCGGACGGACCGTCGTCCCCGGGCCGCTCCGTGCCGTCCGGCGGCGCCTCGCGCGTCGGGCCGCCGTAGCCGCCGCCCGGCGTCATCGACGGGGACCCGAACGACTCCGGCTCGTAGTCCTTGATGTTCACCGCGTCGCTCATGTACGTGCGCCACATCTGCGCGGGGAGCTGCCCGCCGTACGCGCCGTAGCCGGGGATGTTCAGCGGCTTGCCGTCGCTGCGGAACATCGCGACCGTCGTCGCCATCTGCGGGATGAACCCGTTGAACCAGATCGCGCGGCCCTTGTCGGTCGTGCCGGTCTTGCCGGCGACGTCGCGGCCGTCGGGGAGCTGCGCGTTCGTCCCGGTGCCGCCCTGGACGACCCGCTGCATCGCGTACGTGGCGTCCCGCGCGTTCTGCTGGCTGAACGCCCGCTTGCCCTTCTCGGTGAAGGTGCGCTTGTGGTCCTGGTTGTCGGTGACGGACTTGACGACGAACGGCGCCCGGTACAGCCCCTCGGACGCGAACGTGGAGTACACGCCCGCCTGCTGGACAGGGTGCAGCGACACGATGCCGAGCGGGAACGTGGCGGCGGACCGCTGCTCCGGCTTCATCTGCGACGCCGGGATGCCCATCTTCTCCGCCATCTCGGCGATCTTCTCGGTGCCGATGTCCTGGCCGAGGTTGACGTACGCGGTGTTGATCGAGTGCTGGGTGGCGGTGGCGAGGTTCACCATGCCGAAGTTCTCGTTGCTGTCGTTGCGGATGTCGGAGCCGGCGAAGTACTGCGGGGAGCTGCCGTCATAGGTCGTGCTGAGCGACCTGCCGTCGTCCAGCGCGGCGGCGAGCGCGATCGGCTTGAACCCGGACCCGGCCTGGGCCCAGTCGCCGAAGGCGCTGCTCAGCGCCTCGTCCAGGTAGCCGCGGCCGCCGTAGAACGCGAGGACCTGCCCGGTGGACGGGTCGACCGACACCGCCCCGGTGCGGATCTTCTTGCTCATCCCCTGCGGGGTGTTCTGGGCGACGGAGCGCTTCATCGCGTCCATCAGCCGCTTGTCGAACGTCGTGGTGATCTTCAGGCCGCTCCGGTTGATCTCGTCCTCGCTGTAGCCGCGGCGCTCGGTGAGCTCCTTCTTGGCCACGTTGACCATGTAGCCCTTCTGGCCCTTGAGGACGTCGGTGATCTTCGCCTTGTCCGGGACGGGGAACTTCAGCGACGCGGCCTCGGCGGAGGTGAGCGCGCCGTCCCGGACCATGTTGCCGACGACCGCGCGCCAGCGCTGCTCGGCGTAGGCCCGCTGGGGGCCGCTCGGGTCGGCGAAGTTGCTCGGCTGCTGGATCGCGGCGGCGAGGTAGGCGCCCTCCGCGGGCGTCAGCTGCGAGACGTCCTTGTCGTAGTAGGCGCGCGCGGCGGCCTGCACCCCGTAGGCGTCGCGCCCGAAGTAGATGGTGTTGAGGTACTGCTCCAGGATCCAGTCCTTGGACTTCTCCCGCCCCACCTTCAGGGAGACCATGACCTCCTTGAGCTTGCGGGTGACGGAGCGCTCCTTGCCGATGCCGCCGTAGTAGTTGCGGACCATCTGCTGGGTGATCGTCGAGCCGCCCTGCAACTGCCGGCCGGTGACCGTGGACCAGACCGCCCGCGTGGTGCCCTGGACCGACACCCCCGGGTCGTCGTAGAAGCTGCGGTTCTCCGCCGCGATCACCGCGTTGCGGGTGCTCTCGGGGATCCGGTCGAGCTTGACGGCGTCCCGGTTCACGCCGGTCTTCGCGATCGGCGTCTTGCCGTCCGAGTAGTAGAACGTGGGGCCCTGCGCGATCGCCTGCTCCTGCGGCGACGGCACCGGCGTGAACAGGTAGGCGACGGCGAACGCGACGACGCAGAAGCCGATGAGGCCGAGCAGCGTGAACAGCGCCCGGCGGAGGAAGCGCGACCTGCGGCTCCGCGGCTTCCGGGGGTCCTTGCCCCCGCCCGCGCCGCCTCCGCCGCGGCCGGATCCGGCGCCGGGCGGCGGCGCTCCACGTTCGGGCGAGGCGGCCATGGTCTTGGTATCACCGGTCGTCGCCTCGCCGACACCATCCGGCACCGTCGCATCCGTGACCGCGTCCTGCTCGGAAGACGTTCCGGACCCGGCCGTCTTCGCCGCGCCCCCGGCGGCGGGAGATTCGGCCGCGGATTCGGCGGCCGTTTCGGTTCCGGCCTTATCGGCGGCGGGCGATTCGGTCTCGCCCGCCTCTTCGGCGGCCTTATCGCCGTTCCGAGATATGTCGCCCTCGCGGGTGAATTCCGCGTCCTGGGTGGATTCTCCGGTGCCCGGTTCGATGTCCTCGGTCAGCGTCGCGGTCGCGGGACCGTCGGCGCCGGCCGGCGTTCCGGCCTCGGTGTCGTGCCGCTCCACCTCGCCCGTCCCGGCGGGCCGTTCGCCCTCCGGAACCTTTTCGCTGTCGCTCACAAGCCCCCCGTGATCAATGCGTTACCGACGATACCTGAGGGGATCCGTGCGCCGGCCGCCCAATGCGCATCTCCTGGCCTCCCAATAGGAGGACGGGCAATGCGCCTCGCCGGTTGTCGTGATGGATGTCGCATCTGCCGGCCTTTCGCAAACGCCGAGCGGCGGGACCCGGCCCCGGGTGCCCGCCGCTCTCGCGTCCGCGCCTCGCGGCCTACTTGTAGACCTTGGCGAGGATGTCCACGACGAACACCAGGGTGTCGTCGCCCTTGATGGTGGGCGGGCTGCCCTTCTTGCCGTAGCCCTCCTCGGGCGGCAGGACGAGCATCACGCGGCTGCCGACCTTCGCGCCGGTGAGGCCCTTGTCGAAGCCGGGGATGGTCTGCCCGCCGCCGATCGGGAACGTCGCGGGCTGCTTGTTGTCCCAGCTGGAGTCGAACTTCTTGCCGGTCTTCCAGATCTTGCCGGTGTAGTTGACCACCGCCTCGTCGCCCTTGGCGAGCGCGGGACCGGAGCCCTCGACGAGCGTCTTGACCTGGAGCTTGTCCGGCGCGTCCTTGTCCGGGACGGTGACCTTCGGCTCCTTGCCGGCGCCCTTGTCCTCGACCTTGGGCAGCGCCTTGTCGTCCAGCTTCTTCTCGGTGCCCTGCGGCTGCTGGCTCTTCGGGACGACGGCCTGGATGTCCATGACGAACAGGATCGCGTCCTTGGCCGAGATCTGCTGCGGGCTCAGCTGGGTGAGCTCCTTCGACGGCGGCAGTTGCAGGACGAGCCGGCTGCCGGCGGTCTTGCCGACGAGGCTCTTGTCGATGTCCTTCAGCCCGCTCTTGCCGACGACGAGGTGCATGGGGCCGCCGCCCTGCGGGTTCTGCGCGCCCTCCTCGTAGGACGAGCGGACCTTCTCGCTGGAGCTCTTCACCCGCGAGTTCTCCTCGTCCTTGTCCTTCGCCCACTTGTACGTGGCGAACTGGACGTAGACGGTGTCGCCGTCCGCGATCGCGGGGCCGGAGCCCTTGATCGGGGTGCTCGTCTTCAGCGTTCTGGTCGGCGCCAGCTTGGTCGGGATCTCGACCTTGGGCTCGGCGGCGAACTTGCCGGTCACCTCGATCTCGGGATCGGGGCGGTTGACCCACCAGTAGACGCCGCCGGAGATCGCCAGCGCGGCGACCACCACCCCGGCGATCACCTTCAGCCGGCGCTTCTTGGCGTCCTTGGCGGTCAGCCCGGACGGCCGGTTCAGCCCGCTGCCGCGCCCCGCGCTGATGCCGTGCGGGGTGAACTCCGGGCTGCGGATGTTCTGGGCGCTCGGGATCTTCGCCTTGACCGCCGGCTTGCCCCGGGGCTTGTCATCCTCGGCCATGTTTCCTCACTCGCGACGGGTTCGACGACACCACGAACGTGACCACCCTTCCAGGGCCGGGCTAAGCACAGCGTGAAAACCGTGTAAAGGCGGCCGACCCGCAATCTACCGGTCACAGGCTAGGGGTGAAGCCGTCTGGCAGGGGACAGGGAAGCAGCCAGGATATCCCCGCCGCCCGACCGGCTCGCGCCCTCCGGCCACATGGCGGGTGGCACCCTGGAGGGATGCGCCTCGCCACGTGGAACGTGAACTCGGTCAAGGCACGGCTTCCGCGCCTTCTCTCCTGGCTGGACGAGACGAGGCCGGACGTCGTCTGCCTCCAGGAGACCAAGTGCCGCGCCGACCAGTTCCCCGCCGCCGAGGTGGGGGAACTCGGCTACGAGACCGCCGCGCACGGGGACGGCCGGTGGAACGGCGTGGCGATCCTCTCCCGGGTCGGCGCCGAGGACGTCTCCAACGGCTTCCCGGGGGAGCCCGCCTACGAGGGCGAGGCCGACGACCAGATGAAGCTGGACGAGCCCGTCATGCTCGTTCCGGAGGCCCGCGCGGTCGGCGCGACGTGCGGCGGTGTCCGGGTCTGGTCGCTGTACGCGCCGAACGGCCGCACCCCGGAGTCGGCCCACTACGCCTACAAGCTCGCGTGGTTCGCCGCCCTCCGGGACGCCCTGCGCGCCGAACTGGCCGATGGAACGCAGCTCGTGGCGTGCGGCGACTACAACGTCGCGCCCACGGACGAGGACGTCTGGGACCCGGCCGTCTTCGTCGGCTCCACCCACGTCACGCCCGCCGAGCGGCAGGCGCTCGCCGAACTGCGCGACCTCGGCCTCCACGACGTCGTCCCGACGCCCATGAAGGGCCCTCATCCGTACACGTACTGGGATTACCGGGCGGGGATGTTCCACAAGAACATGGGGATGCGCATCGACCTCTTCTACGCGAGCGAGGCCGTCGCCGGGCGGGTCGGGTCCGCGTACGTCGACCGGGAGGCCCGCAAGGGCAAGGGCCCGTCCGACCACGCTCCGGTCGTCGTCGACCTGGACTAGCTCCCGGCGCGGGCGAGGAAGCGGCGCTTGCCGGCGTCGTCGGCCTGTTCGAGGACGGTGAAGCCGCCCGGCAGCAGCGACGCGGGCTCCCCGGCGCCGAGGCACCACGCGGCGGGCAGGTGCGGCCGGTCGCGGCGGGCCTCCTCGGTGAACGCCTCCCAGGCCAGGAGCCCGCCCGGCAGGACGGCGCGGGCGGCCCGCTCGAAGACGGCGCGGTCCCAGAACCCGGTGCACAGGACGAGCGCGTATCCCGGGCCGTCCGGCCGCCAGGCGCCCAGATCGGCCTGCACGAGCGTGATCAGCGAGGCGAGGCCGCGCCGCCGGGCCTGCGCGCCGAGCCGCCCGAGGGCGATCTCGGAGATGTCCACGGCCGTCACGGGGCGTCCCGTCGCGGCGGCCTGCAGGGCGCTCCCGGACGGCCCGGACGCGAGGTCGAGCACCCCGCCGTCCGGCAGCTCCAGCGACAGCGCCCGCTCCGCCAGCGGATGCGCGGCCGGCGGTCGGCCGCCGCCGTCCGGCTCCGCGTCCGCGTACTTGGCGTTCCACCGGAGCCTGTCCGGGTGCTCGGCCAGCTCCGCGGGTACCCGCTCCGGTGCCACGTCGTCCATGGGGACGAGGTTAACGGCGCTCCGCGACCAGGAGCATGAACATGGCCGTGGGGAAGCCCTTGCGCCACCACGGGTCGTCGCGCAGCTGCTCTTCCGACGGGTGCGGCTCGCGCAGGTCCGCGATGACGAATCCGGAGTCCCGGAGCGTTCCAGCGTAGTACTCCAGCGGCCGGAGCCAGCTTGTGATCATCGAAGGGGACTCCAGCCCGTCCACCAGGAAGTGCTGGTCGATCCCGCGCGAGGCGAAGTAGTCCGCCGCCGGGACGCCGCCGGCGGCGCCCTGCTCGGCGTTCTCGACGTAGAAGCAGGGGTGCAGCGTCAGCAGGATCATCCGCCCGCCGCTCTTGAGGACCCGCCCGAACTCGCCGATGGCGCGCGCCGGGTCCTGCAGGTGGCTGAACAGGTGGTTGCACAGGACGAGGTCGAACGCGTCGTCCTCCAGCGGCAGGTCCTCCACGCTGGCGCGCAGGAACCGGGTGTTCTCCGGGCGGGACGGGTGGGACGCGGCCGCGTCGACCAGCCCCTGCGCCGCGTCGACCCCGGTCACGTCCGCGCCCCTGGACGCGAGCGTGCGGGAGAGGTAGCCCTCGCCGCATCCCGCGTCCAGGACGCGCAGGCCCGCGCAGGGCCCGACGGCGTCGAGGACCGCCGTGTCGGTCAGTTCGGTGCGGTACCGGTCGCGGCGCTCTCTGATCACCTTGACCCAGTACTGCGCGTTCGCCTCCCAACGCTCACGCGTCAGGTTCGCGATGGCTTGCGCCGTGTCCTCCACCGGCTCCCCATTCTTCGGTACCTGGTTCAGGCGATGCTCTTGAGCCGCCGCACCAGTGATTCGCAGGTCTGTCTGGTCCTTCTGTCCCGGCAGTCGGCTCCGCGCAGGCGCAGCGCCTGGATCAGCTCGGGGATCTTCCCGCCGAACGCGGGGTCGCGTTTGAGCGCCAGCGGGATGTACGTCGACGCCAGGTAGTACAGGTAGGCGTCGCTGTACACCATGATCTCGCGCAGCACCTCGACGGCCGTGTTGCGCAGCGACAGGGAGCTCGGGAGGGTGAAGTCGCTGCTGATCCGGCCGTCCTTGCTGTAGGTGGGGAACGCCCATTCCTCAAGCGCCGCGTACACGGGCGTCGCGTCGAGTTCCCGGCGGTACCGCTCCGCCAGCTCGAAGTCGTTCGAGTTGATCAGGCATCCCATCACGACCCCGCGCATCATGAACGCGGTCTGGCGGCCCGGCATCTCGAAGCCGAGGTCGGCCTCCAGCTCCCCGGTCACCTTGCTGACCTGGTGGGTCAGGATGTTCAGCGCGAGGATCGAGTGGAACGAGTAGGTCTTGCGGTTCAGGCGCGGGGCCAGCTCGACGGTCGAGTCGAGCAGCTTCTGCGGGTCGACCAGGAGACCGTGGCCGTTCTCGGGTGAGTACAGCGCCTCCAGCGCGGTGTCCTGCTCGCGCCCCCAGAATCGGGCGATGAACGACGACGTCTTCTGCGTCGCCTGGCCGCGCATGACGTGCACGGCGGCCTCTAGGGCGTTCAGGAGGTGCTGCTTCGCGACCGCCGAGTTCTCCAGGGCGGCCAGATCGACGGCGAGCCCCGCGTTCTGCAGGTCGGCGACCAGCCCGTCCCGCCTCTTCCGGACGGCGTGCGCCATCGAGTACTCGGCGATTCCGGGGACGGACGACATGAGGCTCTGCAACGACCGGCCGCTGACCCGGTCGAGCCATTCCTCGTTGTCCCACAGCCGGAAGATGGTGCTCTCGTCGAGCCCGGAGAAGGCCGCCACGTCGGACATGTTGAGCCCCATGTCCTTGGTGATGTCCGAGAGAGACCTCGGCTCGCCGTCCGCTGTCATCGCTCGCCCTAGATGTGGCACTTGCTGACGCTCCGATCGTAGCGAAGCGCCGGGCGCGTGGAACGGGCGATCCGCAGATGTGCCCGTCCTGTCACCTTTGGCGATGAGCACCGTCATGGCCGCCCGTCACCCCGGCACGCGGCCGATGCAGCCGAAGAGCGGCAGCGGCCCGGTGGCGTTGCCGGCGGCCCGCGGCTGCGGCAGCCGGGCCGGGTAGGGCTCGATCATCTTCAGGCTCCGGCAGATGTCCGCGATCTCGTCCTCCGCGCGCGGGTGGAACGGTGTGTCGACGCCGGGCCGTGGCCCGGCGATCGGCGCGAGCTCCGCCGCCCGCTCGGCGTGGGTGACGACCACGTGGCTGCCGGGGGCCAGCCCTGCGGCCAGCGCGTCCACGATCCCGCGCGGGCCGGCCTCGTCGGGCAGGAAGTCCAGCACGCCGAGGAGGAACACCGCGGCGGGCTCGCCGAAGTCGATCAGCTTCCGCAGCCCCTCGGCGGCGAGCAGTGCCTCCGGGTCCCGGACGTCTCCGGCGAAGGCGCCGGTGTTCGCGTCGACGGCGAGCAGGGCCCGCGCGTGCGCCAGCACCATCGGGTCGTTGTCGACGTAGGCGACGCGGCAGGACGGATCGGTCCGCCGGACGATGTCGCCGAGGTTGTCGTCCGCGGGCAGCCCGCAGCCGATGTCGACGAACTGGCGCAGCCCGGCCGTCCCGGCGAGCAGCGTGGCGGCGCGGTCCAGGAAGCCCCTGTTCGCCTGGACTAGCCGCAGCACGATCGGGCACCTGCGCAGCACCCGTTCGGCGGAGTCGCGGTCGGCGGCGTAGTTGTCCTTGCCGCCGAGGAAGTAGTTGCACATGCGGGCGACGCCCGCGGTCGACGTGCTGAACCCCGTCCCCTCCCCGGGAGGGGTCTCCCCGGCCCGGCGGGCCGTGCTCAGCGTCGACCCGGGCGTCACGGCAGCCGCCAGCCCTCCCGGACGCCCACCCCGAACCAGAAGGTGGAGGCCCCGTTCTTGCCCCGGCAGGTGCCGAAGTCGGTGGCGAGCGCCTTCATCAGGACGAGCCCGCGCCCGTGCGCCGGCAGCGGGTCCTCGGCCGGCCGCGGCCGCCCCGGCGAGGCCCCGCCGTCGGTGACCTCGACGCGGACGTACCGGTCGACGTGCAGGACCGACAGGGTGATCGTCCCGTCCTTGCGCGGCCGCGCGTGCAGGACCGAGTTGGTCACGGCCTCGCTGGTCAGCAGTTCGAGGTCGCCGAGCTCGGACCGGTCGGCGCCGAAGTGCTGGCCGACGAGCTCGCGGACGTAGGACCGGGCGAGCCGGACGGCGGGCGGCGTGGCGGCGAGGTCGATCTCGCCGATCAGGCGCCCGGACGACTTGCCGTTGTTCAGGGCGGACGGGATTCCGACTTCCAGGGAAGGAGCGGGCGCGGGGACCAGCACGGGCACCCCGGACCACGCGTTCGATGCATTCATGGCGGCGTTGGCTTCACGTCTCCGTGTCGGGCTGTAAGCGAACATGTGCTCTTCGGCCTGGTCGAATTCGGACGTGGAAGTGAAACAACACACACTCTGACGCAGGCCAGGCGAACCAGTCACCAACGCTTGCGCGCATGCAAGGACCCTGCCCTGTCCTGCGAACTCTCACCTCTCGTGCAAGATCCGACACGGACCGCAGGATCACCCCTGGAACCGGTGGACGGCGAAGGTCTGCTCTGCCCCGGTCCCCACCCCTTGCACGGTCGTGTACGGCATCAGGAGGGCGTATCCGTCGCCGAGGTCCGCGGGCCTGCCGGGGAGGTTCGCGGCGAGCCGTCGGCCCTCGCCGTCCAGCGCCAGGTACTGGGCCTGTTCGCCCGTGCGGGTGGGCGGCCGGACGGAGAAGAACCAGTTCCCGATCGCGCCGTGGCGGGTGAGGTTCCCGGTCTCCAGCAGGTCGCGGATCGTCGTCGTGCCGCCCGCGGTCCGGATCGTCATCGCCCGTCCGCCCGGATCGATGCCGTCGCCGTCGCCCGCCTGGCAGACGATCAGCTCGTCGGTGTCGCCGTCGCAGCGGACGAGCGGCGCCCCCGTCCTGCCCAGCTCGCGGCCGGTGGCCCGGTCGAGGACGACCCCGCCCTCGGCCGTCCCGACGACGACCGTCCGGCCGCCGCCGTCGTGGAGGAGCTCGGGGTCGGCGTAGCGCCCGGCGAGGTTCCAGCGCCGCCTCCCGTCCGTCGCCCCGTAGGCGATGACGTCGAGATGCTTGCGCGTCCAGTCCTCGCCCCGCTCGGTCTTGGCGGCCAGGACCAGGCCCGCGCCGGCGCTCTCGGCCTCCAGCCCGCGCTTGCGCCAGAGCTCGCGCCGGGATCCGGTCGCGAAGACGGCCAGCTCGTCCCGTCCGCCGGATGAGACGTGGACCGTGAACGTCTCGTCGTCGGCCTCTTCGAGCAGCACGTAGCCGTCGCCGGTCAGGACCCGCTTCGTCCAGCGGACGCGGCCGTCCTTCAGGGAGAGCGCCGCGATGCCGTACTCGTTCCCGGCCGCCTCGTACTCCACGAGCGACAGCCGGTCCCCGTCCTTGCCGACGATGTGCGGCACGCTGACGAAATCCGCCTTGAGCCCGTCGCCGAGCCGCCCGCCCTCCCTGATCGACCAGCGCACCGCGCCGGTTCGCGCGTCGGCGACGACCTGCCGCGACAGGTGGTCGTCCTCGCGGTCCCGGCCCGCGTAGACGAGCGCGTCACCGGCGAGTTCGGTGCCGGTCAGCGAGCTCAGCCCGGTGTCCTTGAACGGCGGTCCCGGCGGGGTGCGTCCGGTGGCGGCCGTCCACAGCGGCGCCGCGTCGATCCGGGGCGGGGAGAGCGCCGGCTCGGGCGGCGCGCTCGGTTCGGACGGCCGGCCGCCGGCGGCCGCGGCGCGCATCACGAGGCCGGCCGGCGTGGACGAGGACGACCCGGCCCGCTCGACGCGGAACGCCGCGGCCCGCTCCGACACGGCGGCGACCTCGCCGGGCGGCGCGGCGCCCAGCGGGTTCGCGGCCCGGTCGACGACGGCGTACCGGTCGGGCGTCCCCTCCCTGCCCGAGCCCCTGACGAAGATCCTGTCCTTCCAGATCTTCACGACGTGGGCCATCGTCTCCTCGCCGAACGGCCGTTTCGCGGTGGCGACGGGCTCGCCGCCACCGTCCGTGCGGACCGTCACGAGCCGGCCGTACAGTCCCGAGCAGGCGATGAGCGTGGCGCCGTCGTCGGCGCAGCCGTACAGGTCATCGGTCGTGTCGCCGTCCTCCGTCTTGACCGAGATCTTCGTGACGCGGCCGGTGACGACGTCGACCAGGACCGCGTGGTCGTCGGGGTAGGTCCGTCCCGGGAGCCTCTCGCTCACATGGACGGCGGCCGTCCTCCCCGCGGCGGCCTCAAGGTGGGACGTCTCGAACTTCCCTTCCAGGTCCCAGAGCTTCCGGCCGGTCCGCACGTCCAGCGCGTAGACGCCGGCGCCCTTGCGCCGTTCGTCGAAATCCATCGGCGGCTTGGAGCCGAGCGTCTCTCCGAGGACCACCGGCCCGGAGATCCGGAACGCCCAGCCGTCCGCGTTCTGCCACAGCTCGCGGCCGGTGGCCGGGTCGAGCGCGATCGTCTTCGGGTCGACGCCGTCTCGTTCCTCGACACTCGCGAGCACGACCCGCGTGTCCGCGGAGAGGAGCCGCACCTTCTTGTCGCGGTCGTCCTCTCCCTTCTCGCCCGCACGCGGCCGGATCAGCGCGTGCTTCCAGCGGACCGAGCCGTCCTTCCCGGAGAGCGCGGCGACCCCGACCTCGGTCTCGCGCCTCTCAAGGCCCTTCGTGTACTGGACGAGGGCCGTCCAGTCGTTCCCCTGGCCGTACACGACGGGCTTCCCTGTCACGCCCCGCAGAAGTTCCGCCTTGTAGCCGGGTCTCGAATGGGCGACGGCGCCTTCACCGCCCCGGAGCGGGTAGCCGCCGTCGACCGTCCAGCGCGGGTCACCGGTCCGCGGATCGACGGCGGCGAGCCGGGCACCGCCGGACGGCACGTCCCCGGCGACGAGGGCGATATCGCCGAGCAGCCCGACCCCGGCGACGCGTTCCATGCCGAGCTTCCGCTCGTCCCACAGCGGCCTCTCGCTGAACGCGACCGGCGACGGTCGCCTCTCCCCGTCCGGCAGCGCGTCGGCACCGGACCCACCGCAGGCCTTCACCCCGATGAGGACGAGAACCAGCACGGCCGCGAGCAGACCGCCGCCCCACCGCAGAGCGGTCTTCCTGTCGACGTCCATCGGCCTCATCCCGTCCTCGGCGTCACGCGGGGGGGCCGCGTGATCGCGCATTCTTCCGGGTGAGATGGCCGGGACCGCCCGGGAGGTTCCCTCAGAACATCCAGTGACCGCCCGCGGACCACCCGAGGAACCGGCGGCCGTGCGGCGACGGCCCGGCGTCGAGGGCGCCGCCGGTCAGGACGTGCCGGAGACCCGCCAGCACGGGGTCGAGGCGCCGGACGGCATGGGACGGCTGCCGGTCGAGTTCGTCCTGCATCCAGGCGATGGCGGCGATCTGCTCCTTCAGCCCGCACAGCGCGAGGAAGAAGACGGCCTGCCGCCACGCGTAGGCGGCGTCCTTGACGGTCCTCAGCGGATACGGGTTCCCCTGCACCCGCCGCACCAGGCGGCACACGACGCCGAACGCGCGGCGCGCGAGATCGTCCCATCCGCCCGCCGGCTGGATCCCGACCGGGTGGACGAGCGCCGCCAGGTTGTGCGTGGTGAGGATCTGCGCCTGCTCGATCACCATCCCGTTGGCCACGACCCACGACGACGCCGGAAGGTCCCCGGCGCGCTCCGCGCAGAGGTCGCCGAAGCCGTCCCGGAGCCGCCGGACGGCCGCGTAGTCGATCCCGTAGTAGCGCGCGTAGAGGGTCCCCTCCATGACCTCGCCCGCGAGCTGTGCCGCCTGGAGGAACTTCGGCGAGAACCTGCCCATGAAGATGTCGGCGGCCAGTTCCTCCACGAACGGCACGCGCACACCGGCGCGGTCGGCCAGCGTGCCCAGCTCCCCGATCATCGGATTCGGGACGATGGTCCCCGGGAAGGACCGCAGCGCCAGCTCGCCGAGCTGGACCAGCACGGCGTGCGCGTTCGCCTGCGCGGCGCCGGTCGTGCGCCGGTACCCGGCCACGGCCGCGACCCACGGAAGCTCGTCCTGCCGCACCTGGTGCGCCAGGTCGAGCAGCAGCAGTGAACGGCGGTTGCGGAACGCCCTGTGGACGGCCGCCATCAGCCCTCTCAGCGCGTCATCGGGGTAGGACCGCGCCGACGCCGCCGCGACCAGCTGCGGGACTAGGCGCGCGAGCACCTCCGCCGACGGGACGACACCGCGCTCGACGAGCGTGCTGACCGGCGCCTCCAGCGCGTTCTCGGCCACGCGGCGGAGCCGCTCGGGCACTTCGGCGGTCCGTCCGCCGGTGGTGACGGGCGCGACGAACGGGTCGATCGACGGCACCCCGCCGTCCTGCGGCACCGCTTCGAGCCGTCCCGCCACGGCCTGGGCCAGCGCGTGATGCGTCGGACGCGCGGCCTCGGCAGCCTGCTGCTCCCGCAGCGCGGCATGCTCCGCCTCACCCGGCACGCCGCGCTTCGCGACCATCGAGTCCACGGCGTGCTGCAGCAGTCCGGAGGGAGGCTGCCCTTCCAGCACCTGCTTGAGTGACACGCGAAGGATGGCCAGGTTCGCCCTGGGGTCGCGGTGCTTCCCGCACAGCGTGTGCCGTGCCGCCAGCTCCGCGTACCGGTCGAGCAGCGCGGCGCCCCGCGCCCGCCACCCGTCGGGCTCGGCGGCGAGGACCCGCCCGTCCCGGACGGTCTCCAGCCAGTGCGCCAGCAGCTCGTCCGCGAACGGATTCCACACCGACAGCGCCTCGTTCATCGTGGCCACCGCCCGGTTCGGCCGCCGGTCCGCGAGCCGCTCGCGCACCCGCCCGGCCGTCTCCCGCCGGACCAGCGACGGATCGCCGGGGTTCCGCGCGGGCCTCGGGAGGAACCGCAGCCGGCCGGCGAACGGCCCGATGGCGTCCAGGACGTCCAGCGCCGCCGCCCGGTCGCCGGCCCGAAGCAGCCACGCCACCACGAGCAGCGCGGCCTCCTCCGGCAAGGCCACCTCGTACCGCCCGGTGTCGAGCAGCTCGTACAGCTCGTCCAGCCCGGCGTCGGTCAGGTGGTACGCGAAGAGGGCCTGCCGTGCGGCGGGCACCCCGGCGCGCCGCGCCGCCTCCAGCTCGTGGTCGAGCAGCGGCCCGGCGGCGGCGTCCCCGGTCGCGAACCCGCCCCGGACGACCTCGGGCGTCACCCACGCCGGAAGCCCGGCGACCGGCGTTCTGGACCCGATGTCCAGCGAGCCGTCCTTCATCCCCGAGACGACGCGCTCCCAGCGGCCGAGGCGCTCCTCGGCGCGCCGCCGCGTCGCGTCGTCCTCGTGGGCCAGCGCCGTCACGAGCGCCTTGGCCATCTGCCCGGCGGCGTAGCCGGGGTTCACCCGCGCGTCCTCGTTCACGCCAGCGTGGCGGGTTCCGCCCCCGCGCCCTCCGGGATGAAAGCCCGGCGCTCTCCTGCTGAGCTACACGCTGTCGAGGGCCCACGGTAAAGATCGCGTCGTCCTGCCGCAACGCATTACCCGGGCTTGCGACCTGTGGGCCGTGGCGTGCGCCGACGCCGATCAGGCCCGCGCGCCGTCAGGGGACGAGCTGGGGGAGGAGGGCGTCGCGGAGGCTCGCCAGCGCCGTCGTCTCGGCCGCGGCCGCCTCCACCCGGCGCGCCAGCGTGGCCGCGAGCTCGCCGAACCTCCGGGCCCGGTCGTCTCCGGGCCAGGGGACCTTGTAGGCGGCGAGGTCGGGCCAGCCGGTGCGCGGCATCCTCGTCCCGTCGCCGACGGCGGACGCGTGCGCCACGACCTCGTCGCTCGCCAGGGCCGCGAGCAGCCAGCCCCGGTGGGCGGGGTCCTCCGGGCGGACGACGAGGATGTCGGTCGACGCGACGCCGTCCACGAAGGCGAGCCCGACCTTGTGGAAGTACGGGCGGAGCTTGCCGAAGAGGATGTCCCCGGCCGCGAACCGCCGTTTCGCGCTGGCTATCCCGGACGCGTCGGCCCATGTCGAAAGCCACATATGTCGTTTCGGCATGTGCTCCAGGCCGATGTAGTTCTCGTCCCCGCCGATCAGATCGAGCGGCGCGTTCGCGCGGACCAGCCGCCCGAGCCCGCCGATCGGGACGAGGGAGGTCGCCGCCGTCTCCTCGTACCGGGCGCGCAGGAGCGCGTCGGCGCAGGCGGCGATGCGTCCGTTCACGGCGATCTTGTCGTCCAGGGCTCCGAGGACCGACGCCGCCCTGTCCTGCTCCGCCCGGGTCGGGCGCCGGGTCGTGAGCCGGTTCAGGATGCCGTGGGTGAGGAGCGGCTGCCCGGATCCGATGCGGTACCTGTTCAGGCCGAGCCGCTTGAGCAGGTAGTAGACGTACCGGGGATTCACCCCGTCCCTGGCCGTGGCGATGATGGCGTTGTCGGTGACCCAGCAGCGGCCGGGGCTGTAATGGACGGCTCCGCAGTACGACCCGACGCGTCCGACGATCGTGGAGCCGGGTTCCGCGTTGTGGCCGCCGGACGAGCCGATGACGCCGTTGGCGCCGTACGTCCGGTAGGCGGAGCCCTCCGCCGGGTGCGAGCGGCCGTTGGAGAACGTGACGAGGTCGCTCAGCGGAACCTGCCCGTCAGCCATCCAGGCGCCCGAGTTCCGCCCGGACGATCTGGTCGAGCCGCGCCGACTCCTCGAAATGGGTGAGGAGCTCCTTGGTGAGGCGCTCGACCCTGTCGGCCGCGGGCTCGTCGCCGGGGTCGGGTTCGGCGGTGCCCACGTAGCGGCCGGGTGTGAGGACATGGTCATGGGATCTGATCTCGTCCACGTCCGCCGAACGGCAGAACCCCGGGACGTCCGAATGGTCGTGGGCGCGCCAGGACCGGTAGGCGCCGGCGATCCGGGCGATGTCGTCGCCGGTGAGAACCCTCTCCGTGCGGTCGACCATCGTGCCCATGTCGCGGGCGTCGATGAAGAGCACCCGGCCCGGCGTGTCCTTGTTCCGGTCGAGGAACCAGAGGCACGCGGGGATCTGGGTGCTGCGGAAGAGGCGGTCGGGGAGCGCGACGACGCACGACACGAGGTCCGCCTCCACGATCGCCGCGCGGATCTCGCCCTCGCCGGACTGCCGGGACGACATCGAGCCGTTCGCCATCACGACGCCGGCGCGGCCGTGCGGGCCGAGCTTGGCGAGGATGTGCTGCAACCAGGCGAAATTGGCGTTCCCGGCCGGCGGGACGCCGTACCGCCAGCGCGGATCGCCCGCGTCGCGGTACCAGTCCGACATGTTGAACGGCGGGTTGGCCAGCACGTGGTCGGCCTCGATCCCGGGGTGCGCGTCCTCGACGAACGTGTCGGCGAGGCGGATGTCGCCCCCGAGCTCGTGCACGGCGAGGTTCATCCTGGCCAGCCGCCACGTCCGCTCGTTCGCCTCCTGCCCGTAGACGGCGATGTCGTCCAGCCGCCCCCGATGGCTGAGGACGAACCTCTCCGCCTGCACGAACATCCCGCCGGAACCGCAGCAGGGGTCGTACACCCGTCCCTTGAACGGCTCCAGGATCTCCACCAGCAGCTTGACCACGCTTGAGGGCGTGTAGAACTCGCCGCCGCGTTTCCCTTCGGCCCGCGCGAACCGCTCCAGGAAGTACTCGTAGACCTCGCCGAGCACGTCCCGCGCGGACCGCCCGCCGAACTCCACCTGCCCGATCAGCTCGACCAGGTCACCGAGGCGCCGCTGGTCGACCCCGGCGAAGATCTTCGGCAGCACGCCGTCCAGGGACGCATCGGCCCGCATGATCGTGTCCATCGCGGCGTCGATCCGCTCGCCGAGCGTGCCGGGCCCGGACGCCGCGGCGAGGTCCGCCCACCGTGCCCCGGCCGGCACCGGCAGGGCCCTGTCCGATATGTGCTTGTCGGACATGTGCTTGTCGGAGGCGTACTTGAGGAAGACGAGCCCGAGGACGAAGTCCTTGTACCTTGCCGCGTCGACGGATCCGCGCAGCTTGGCGGCGGCCTTCCAGAGGACCTCGTCCACCCGCGCGACTTTAGCGCGCCCCCGCCCCGCCGGCCGGTTCATGGTGTTGGACGGCCGCGCCGGTGCGATGCGAGGCTGCGGGACGTGGTGGTCGTGGGTGTTCTGGCCGTGGCGGCGCTGGCGGGCTGGCTGTATCTGGCGTTCGGCCACGGCGGCTTCTGGAGGACCGGCCCCGGCCTCCCGGACGCGGCGGACCCGGACGCCTGGCCCGACGTCGTGGCCGTGGTCCCGGCTCGCGACGAGGCGGCCGTCCTGCCGGTGACTCTGCCGACCCTGCTGGCCCAGGAGTATCCGGGACGCTTCCGCGTGGTTCTGGTCGACGACGGCAGCAGCGACGGCACCGCGGAGACGGCCGTCCGGGTGGCGGCAGGGAATCCCCGGCTGCGGGTGGTGGCCGCCGGCGAACGCCCGCCGGGATGGGCGGGCAAGGTGTGGGCGATGTCGGAGGGCGACGGCGCGGCGGGGGAGCCTGGCTACCTCCTCTTCACCGACGCGGACATCGCCTACCGACCCGGCACGGTGATGAAGCTCGTCCGCGCGGCCGTGGCAGAGCGGCGCGATCTCGTCTCCCTGATGGCGACGCTGAACACCCGCACCCGCTGGGAACGCCTGATCGTCCCCGCGTTCGTGTACTTCTTCGCCCAGCTCTACCCGTTCCGCCGCGTGACCCGGGACGGGACGCGCACGGCCGCGGCGGCGGGCGGCTGCATGCTCGTCCGCCGCGCCGCCCTCGCCGCCGCCGGCGGGCTCGCGGCGATCCACGACGCGCTGATCGACGACGTGGCGATGGGGCGCCTGGTCAAGCGCGCCGGCGGGCGCTGCCGCCTCGACCTCGCCCGCGACGTGGTCAGCCGCCGCCCCTACCCCCGCCTCGGCGACCTCTGGGCGATGATCGCCCGCAGCGCCTACCACCAGCTCCGCTACTCGCCGCCGCTGCTCGCCGGGACCGTCCTCGGCCTGGTCCTGCTGTACGCGGTCCCGCCCGCCGCGGCGATCGCCGGCCTGGCCGCCGGGAACGGCGCGGTCCTCGCGGCCGGGGCGCTCGGCTGGTCGCTCATGGCGCTCACCTACGCGCCCATGCTCCGCTTCTACGGCCTGTCGCCGCTGCGGGCCCCGGCGCTGCCGCTTGTGGCCCTGATGTACGCCGCCATGACCCTTGACTCCGCCCGCAGGCACCGGGCCGGTCAGGGCGGCGCCTGGAAAGGACGTACTGCGGCGACGCCGCTGAACAGGTGAGTCAGGGCGTCTTTGTCAGGACGGTGACAATCCGAGCTCGGCGATGCACGCTCATCCTCATTGGAGTAAGTGTCTAATTACGTTACGGTCGGGTGGCCGTCACGCCGACGGCAGGGGCGACGACGAAGGGTTACCCGCCATGTCCATCACCGTCCGCCGGCTCGCGCGCGCCGCGGTGGCGTCCTGCATCGGGATCGCCATGACGGCCGCCGCGCTCCAGGGCCCGGCCACCGCGGCGCCGCCGGATCCCCCGACCCCCGCAGAGGACCCGTTCTACACGCCGCCGTCCCCGCTCCCGGACGGCGCGCCCCCGGAGACGTCATCCGCTCGCGCCCCGCGGTGTTCACCGTGGACCCGTTCGGTCACGCGCCGTACGAAAGCGTGAAGTCCTGGCAGGTGCTGTACCGGTCGGAGACCGCCGACGGCCGCCCGACCGCCGTGTCCGGCATGGTCCTCGTCCCGGCCAGGGCCTGGACGGGCCAGGGCAGGCGCCCGCTCCTCTCCTACGCCGTCGGGACCCGCGGGCTCGGCGACGCGTGCGCCCCGTCCTACACGCTCACGCGGGGTCTGGACTACGAGGAGCTGTTCATCGCCGACGCGCTCAGCCGGGGCTGGGCCGTCGCCGTCACCGACATGGAGGGCCTGGGGACGCCCGGCCGGCACACCTACGAGGTCGGCCGATCCCAGGGCAAGGCGCTGCTGAACGTGGCGCGGGCCGCGCAGCGCCTCCCGGAAGCGGGCCTCGGCGGCAGTCCGGTCGGGCTCTGGGGCTACTCGCAGGGCGGGACGTCCTCGGGCTGGGCGGCGGAACTGGCCGCGACCTACGCGCCGGAGCTCGCGATCAAGGGCACGTTCGCCGGCGGTGTCCCGGCGGACCTGGGAGCCGTGGCCAGAAGCCTGGACGGCTCCCCGTTCATCGCGCTCATGTTCATGGCGGCGGTCGGCTACGACGCCGCCTACTCCGAGCTCGACCTGGAGAAGTACCTGAACGGCAACGGCCGCGAGCTGCTGGAGAAGGCCAAGGACATGTGCCTGGTCAGCGTCGACGGGCCCCTCACGGTCGTGGAGACCGCGTTCAAGCACATCAGCGACTACACGACCAGCGATCCCCTGACCAGGCCCGAGTGGCAGGCGCGCCTCGACGCCAACAAGCTCGGCAGCACCGCGCCGAGCGCGCCCGTCCTCCAGACGCAGGCCGTCTACGACGAGATCATCCCGTTCGCGCAGGCCGACACCCTCCACAAGACGTGGTGCGCCAAGGGCGCCAACGTCACGTGGAAGACCTACACGCTCGCCGAGCACGCCACCGGCATGCTCTGGAGCGAGCCGGACGCGATGGCGTTCCTCGCCGACCGTTTCGCGGGCAAGCCGGTCACCGGCAACTGTGCCGCCTGATGGATCTCCCAGGGCCATCCCGCCCGTGACCCGGGCAGGATGGCCCTATGGATCTGGTGGAGTTCCTCCGCGCCCGGCTGGACAGGGACGAGCAGACGGCCCGCGCCTGCTCCGGCGCCCCCTGGCTGGCGACACCCTCCGGAACGGTCAGCACCGACCCCGGAACCGGCGACGCCGGAACCGGCGACGCCGACACCGGCGAGCCCGCCTACGTCGCGACGGCGGAGAACGGGGCGTACGCCGAGCACATCGCCCGGCACGACCCGTTCCGCACGCTCGCCGAGGTCGCGGCGAGGCGCCAGATCCTCGACGAGTACGAGAAGCAGTCCTGGATTCTCGGGCAGGGGCATCGGACGCCCGAGCTGGAGGCCGCCCAGTCCGTCCGCGAGAAGGTCCTGCGCCTTCTCGCCCTTCCCTACGCGACCCATCCCGCCTACCAGGAGGAATGGCGCCCCTAAGCGTCGGTGACCAGCGCCGGGTGCGCGGGGTCGTCCATCTTGAGCACGACGTCGGCGCTCCGGACCGGGTCGGCCTCGGCCTCGTAGCGCGCGTAGGCGGGGAGCGTCCAGGAGCCGGCGTCCGGAGTGCCGCGGGCCAGCGCGCCGCGCGACAAGGTCAGGTGGACGGTCAGCTCGAAGGGGAGCCCCCGCCCGAGCAGCAGCGAGCCGTCCAGCAGGAGGACCCCGCCGGGCTGGACGGTGATGTAGCGGGCCCGCGTCGCGCGGTCGAGGTCGGCGTCCCACAGGCTCGGCAGGACCTTCCCGCTGCCGGACGGCTCCAGCGGCCCGAGCACCTCCCGCACGAGCCCGCCCGTGTCGAGCCACTCGTCGTAGAACGCGTCCGGGTCGTCCCGCCCGAACTCGTAGCGCAGCGACGCCGGACGCAGGAATCCGCCCGCCGAGACCCGCACGACGTCCCGTCCCAGGGCGCGCAGGGGGGAGACGAGCGCGTCCGCGAGGTCGGCGGGCGCCGCGGGCGGGGCACCGTCGATCGCGACCCGCGACCAGGAATCCCGCGGGAGGGCGGCGATCCGCTCCGACAGTTCCGTGACCACGAGCGACGGCGAGATCGGTCGTGCGCGCATCACCTCATCCTGCCCGCATCCTGGGGCGCGCCTGACACATCGGGCCATCGGACGGTAACCTCGACATGTGGCCGAGAGGCGCTGCAACGGGCGAGAGCCCGCCACGCTCGGCCCCCAGTGATCCGATTCCGCAAGGGCGCCTCCCATATGACCTGGGAGGTGCTCGGAAACAATGAACGACCGGCAGAACGACCTGCGTGAGCTTCTTGAGCAGCGGATCGCGGTGCTGGACGGCGCCTGGGGCACGATGCTCCAGGGCGCGGGCCTGACCCCGGAGGACTACCGCGGTGACCGCATCGCCGGTGACCATCCGAAGGACGTCACCGGCGACCCCGACCTGCTCAACCTGACCCGCCCGGACGTGATCCTGGACGTCCACCGGCAGTACCTCGACGCCGGCGCCGACATCACCACCACCAACACGTTCACCGCGACGAGCATCGGCCAGGCCGACTACGGCCTGGAGGGCCTCGTCCGCGAGATGAACGTGCGCGGCGCCGAGATCGCCCGGCAGGCCGCCGACGAGTACGGCGACCGGTTCGTCGCGGGATCGGTCGGCCCGCTGAACGTCACGCTGTCGCTGTCCCCGCGGGTCGAGGACCCGGCCTACCGCGCCGTCACGTTCGACCGGGTCAAGGACACCTACGCCGAGCAGATCGCCGGCCTCGCCGAAGGCGGCGTCGACCTGCTGCTGATCGAGACGATCTTCGACACGCTGAACGCGAAGGCCGCGATCGCCGCCGCCCGCGAGGTCGCCCCGCACCTGCCGCTGTGGATCTCGGTGACGATCGTCGACCTGTCCGGCCGGACGCTGTCCGGCCAGACCGTCGAGGCGTTCTGGCGGTCGATCGAGCACGCCGAGCCGCTCGTCGCCGGCGTGAACTGCTCGCTGGGCGCCGACCAGATCCGCCCCCACGTGGAGGAGCTCGCGCGGATCGCCGGCACCTACACCGCCTCCCACCCGAACGCCGGGCTGCCGAACGCGTTCGGCGGCTACGACGAGACGCCGGACGAGACGGGCGCCAAGCTCGGCGAGTTCGCGGCGTCCGGCATGGTCAACGCGGTCGGCGGCTGCTGCGGGACCGGCCCCGCGCACATCGCCAAGATCGCCGAGGCGGTCCGCGGGGCGGCGCCCCGCGAGGTCGCGCGGCCCGCGAAGGCCAGCCGGTTCAGCGGCCTGGAGCCGTTCGAGATCGGCGCCGACACCGGCTTCATCATGATCGGCGAGCGGACGAACGTCACCGGCTCCAAGCGGTTCCGCAAGCTGATCGAGGCGGGCGACCACCAGGCCGCGGTGGACGTGGCGCTGGAGCAGGTCCGCGGCGGCGCGAACCTCCTCGACGTCAACATGGACGCCGACCTGCTCGACAGCGAGCGGGAGATGACGACGTTCCTCAACCTGATCGCGACCGAGCCCGAGGTGGCCCGCATCCCGATCATGGTCGACAGCTCGCGGTGGAGCGTCCTGGAGGCGGGGCTGAAGACCGTCCAGGGCAAGGGCGTCGTCAACTCGATCAGCCTCAAGGAGGGCGAGGGCCCCTTCCTGGAGCAGGCCCGCCGCATCCGCGACTTCGGCGCCGGCGTCGTCGTCATGGCCTTCGACGAGACCGGCCAGGCCGACACCACCGAGCGCAAGGTGGAGATCTGCGGCCGCGCCTACGACCTGCTCACGCGGAAGGCCGGGTTCCCCGCCGAGGACATCGTGTTCGACCCGAACGTCCTCGCCGTCGCGACCGGCATCTCCGAGCACAACGGGTACGCGAAGGCGTTCATCGACGCGCTGCCCCTGATCAAGGAGCGCTGCCCGGGCGCCCGGACCAGCGGCGGCATCTCCAACCTCTCCTTCTCGTTCCGGGGCAACGAGGTCGTCCGCGAGGCGATGCACTCGGCGTTCCTGTTCCACGCCGTCCGCGCCGGGCTCGACATGGGCATCGTCAACGCCGGGCAGCTCGCCGTCTACGAGGACATCCCGGCCGACCTGCTCGAACTGGTCGAGGACGTGCTGTTCGACCGCCGCCCCGACGCGACCGACCGGCTCGTGTCGTTCGCGGAGAACGTCAAGGGCGAGGCCACCAAGCGCGAGGTCGACCTGTCCTGGCGGGACGCGCCGGTCGAGCAGCGGTTGTCGCACGCCCTCGTCCACGGCATCGTCGACTTCATCGAGGAGGACACCGAGGAGGCCCGGCGGAAGGCCGCCCGCCCCCTCGACGTGATCGAGGGCCCGCTGATGGACGGCATGAAGGTCGTCGGCGACCTGTTCGGCTCCGGCAAGATGTTCCTCCCGCAGGTGGTGAAGAGCGCCCGCGCGATGAAGCGGTCGGTCGCCTACCTGGAGCCCTTCATGGAGAAGGAGAAGGAGGAGGCGCTGCGGGCCGGCCGCGTCCACACCGAGCGCGGCCAGGGCAAGGTCGTCCTCGCGACGGTCAAGGGCGACGTGCACGACATCGGCAAGAACATCGTCGGCGTCGTCCTCGGCTGCAACAACTACGACGTGATCGACCTCGGCGTGATGGTGCCCGCCGCGAAGATCCTCGACACCGCGATCGCCGAGAACGCCGACGCGATCGGGCTGTCCGGGCTGATCACCCCGTCGCTGGACGAGATGGTCTCGGTCGCCGCCGAGATGGAGCGGCGCGGGATGCGGCTGCCGCTGCTGATCGGCGGCGCCACCACGTCCCGCCAGCACACCGCCGTGAAGATCGCGCCCGCCTACGACGCGACGACCGTGCACGTCCTGGACGCCTCCCGCGTCGTCGGCGTCGTCTCCGACCTGCTCGACGAGGACCGCGCCTCCGCGCTGGACGCCGCGAACCGCGAGGAGCAGGCGCGGCTCCGCGTGCAGCACGAGAACAAGCAGCGGCGCCCCCTCCTCACCATCGAGCGGGCGCGGGCGAACAAGGAGCGGGTCGACTTCGGCGACGTCCCGGTCCCGGACTTCACCGGCGTCCGGATCGTCCGGCCCGAGCTGACCGCGATCCGCGAGATGATCGACTGGCAGTTCTTCTTCCTGGCCTGGGAGCTGAAGGGCAAGTACCCGGCGATCCTCGACCAGCCCGTCGCCCGCGAGCTGTTCGACGACGGCAACGCGCTGCTCGACCAGATCATCGCGGACGGCTCGTTCGAGGCCAGCGGCGCCTACGGCTTCTGGCCCGCCCACTCCGAGGGCGACGACATCCTCCTGGACGACGGGCCGCGGTTCCCGATGCTGCGCCAGCAGACGTCCAAGCCGGAGGGCCGCCCGAACCGCTGCCTCGCCGACTACGTCGCCCCGTCCGGCGACCACCTCGGCGGCTTCGCCGTGACGATCCTCGGCGCCGAGGACCTCGCCGCGAAGTACGAGGAGGAGAACGACGACTACAAGTCGATCATGGTGAAGGCGCTCGCGGACCGGCTCGCCGAGGCGTTCGCCGAGTACGTCCACCTGGAGGCCCGCCGCGCCTGGTTCGAGCCGGACGCCGACCCCCTCCTGGAGGACCTGCACGCCGAGCGCTTCCGCGGCATCCGCCCGGCGCTCGGCTACCCGGCGAGCCCCGACCACAGCCTGAAGCGGACGCTGTTCGACCTGCTCGACGCCGGCCGCATCGGCGTGAAGCTCACCGAGTCGTACGCGATGTCCCCGGCCGCCAGCGTCAGCGGTCTGATCTTCGCCCACCCGGAGTCCCGGTACTTCACGGTCGGTCGCGTGGGCAAGGACCAGATCGAGGACTACGCCCGCCGCTGCGACCTCCCCGTGGCCGAGGTCGAGCGCTGGCTGGCCCCCAACCTCGCCTACGACCCGTCGTAGGGTTTCCGCAAACCGGATTGTGAAAAACACCTGGCGGTCGCCCGCGCCGCGACCGCCAGGTGCGTTCCGGTCCCGTCAGGGGCGGCCGACGCGGACGCGCCAGACCTCCGGGCCGGACTCCTCGTAGTCCCAGGTGAACCCGCCCGGGTGCTCGGCGGCGAACTGGTAGTAGAGCGGCTTCGGGTCGTGGTCGTTGACCAGGACGAACGCCGTCCCCGGCGCGAGCGCCCCGAACGCGGCGAAGATCTGCTGATGGCGCTGTGCCGGGACGAGCGTCCGGACGTCCAGTTCGCCGTCCTCGGTGACCTCGGCCGTGGCGCCCGGCGTGCCGGGGTCGTCATGGCCCCCGCAGGTGCAGTGATGGCCGCCGGCGGGCTCCTGGCCGCCGCCGAGGATCTCGTGCATTCCGGCGAGGAGCGCGCCGAGATCGACGCCCGCGTCCACCAGGGCGGGCAGGAGCAGATCGTTCTCCTTCTCCAGGTGGGACTGGAACAGGGCGTTCACCGCGGCCGCCACGCTGACCGCCTCTCCGGGCGTCCGCGCCGTTCCCAGTTCGGCGACCCTCTCGCGCAGGACGGTGTGCTCGCGGAGCATCGAACGAAGCAGTAGCCGGGCGCCGGGCAGATCCTCCGCCGCCTCGTAGAGGGTCCCCTCCTCGGCCTCGGCATGGGGGAGGACCTCCTCCAGGCAGAACGCGACGAGCTGGTCACGCCGCTCGTAGGGGGCGGCGAGCTGGTCGACGGCGCGGGAGACGGTGAGCGCGTGGTCGGCCATCGTCCGGCCGAGGCGCTCGTGGTGGTCGAGGATCGCCCGCACGGTCTCCTGCTGCGGGCTCGCGGTCGATGTGGTCATGAGCACTCCTCGGTGCCGGGCATTTTTTACAACAGTACTTGTATTTATAATCGATGGCATGGAGGATCGGATCGTCGGGGTAGCCGGCCGCCCCCGGGCCGCACCCCGCCCGGCGGCGCGCCGGTTCCCGCTGCTCGCCGGCGCGCTGCTCTCCCTCATCGCCGGGCTGTGGGGGGCGCTGGGGCTGCTGGACGCCGGCGTCCCGGTCCCGCGCACGTCCTTCGCGCAGCAGCACGGCCCGCTGATGGCGCTCGGCTTCCTCGGCACGCTGATCTCGCTCGAACGGGCCGTCGCCCTCGGACGTCCGTGGGCCTACATCTCCCCGGCGCTCGCGGGCGTCGGGGCCCTGACCACCGCCGCCGGTCTCACCGTCCCCGGGCGGCTGCTCCTCACCGCAGCGGGCGGCTGGCTCGTCGCGGTCTACATCGCCGTCCTCGGCCGCCGGACAGGACGCGACCTGGCGGTCCAGGCGTCCGGCGCCGTCGCCTGGTACACCGGCGGCCTGCTGTGGATCGGCGGCCGGACGGTCGCGGAGATCGTCCCGTGGCTCGCCGCCTTCCTCGTCCTCACGATCGCGGGGGAGCGCCTCGAACTCGCCCGCGTCGCCTTCCTCGGGCGCCGCGCGTCCGACGGCCTTCTCGGAGCCGCCGCGCTCATCGGCGCGGGCGCCGCCGCCTCCGCCCTGTGGCCGGACGCGGGCTGGCGGCTCACCGGCCTGGGGATGGCCGTGCTGGCGGGCTGGCTCGCCGTGCACGACATCGCGCGCCGGACCGTCCGCTCGACGGGCCTGCCCCGCTACGCCGCCGCCTGCCTGCTCGCCGGATACCTGTGGCTCGCCGTCGCCGGGACGATCTGGCTCGCCGCCGGACGGCCGTCGGGCGGCCTGTACGACGCCGCCCTGCACGCCGTCTTCCTCGGCTTCGTGATGTCGATGGTCTTCGGGCACGCGCCCGTGATCCTGCCCGCGGTCCTGCGGGTGCGGCTGCCGTACCACCCCCTCCTGTACGCGCCTCTCGTGCTGCTGCACGCGTCCCTGCTGGTCCGCGTCGCCGGAGACGTCTCCGCCGTCACCGGCCTGCGGACCCTCGGCGGCGTCCTGGGAGAGGTGTCGCTCCTGCTCTTCGGCGGCTGCGCCGTGGCCGCGTCCCGCCTGCCGCGAGGGGAACCGTCATGACGTCCATCGGAGTGCGCCCGGCAGTGGGCCCGCCCCCGGCCCCGCGCCGTTCGCGGTCGGTGTGGCACGCCGTGGCCAACGGGGTGGTGCTGGCCTGGCTGGCGCTGACCGTGGCCGCCGCCCTCGTCCATCGCGAACTGCCCGCGCCGCAGTGGCTGCTCCTTCACCTGTTCCTGCTGGGCGCGGTCACCAACGCCATCGTGACCTGGACGGAACACTTCGCCGCCGCGCTCCTGCGCCTACCGCCGCCCCCGGACTGGTGGCCCATGACGCGGCTGGCGGTGCTGAACGCGGGCATCATCGCGGTTCTCTGCGGCGTCTCCGAAGGGTTCCCGTGGGTGGCTGTCGGCGGCGCTGGGGCGGTCGTGGCCGTGGTCGCCGCACACACCGTCGTGGTGGCGCTGCGCGGCCGGAACGCCCTCGGCGGACGGTTCGCGCACGTCGTCACCTGGTACCTGTGGGCCGGCGCCGCGCTGGTCACCGGCGGGACGCTGGGCGGGCTGATGGCGTCCGGCCGCGTCCCGTCCGGATGGCATGAGCCGATGCGCGCCGCGCATGCGCAGGTCAACATCCTCGGCTGGGTCGGGCTGGCGGTCCTCGGCACGCTGTTCACGCTGTGGCCGACCGTCCTGCGAACCCGCGTGGCGGACGGGACGGGCCGGATCGCACGCTGGTCCCTGCGCCTCGCCGTACCCGGACTCGGATGCGCCGCCGGCGGCCTGCTCGCCGAACTCCGATGGCTCGCCGCCGCCGGGCTCTTCCTCTACGCGGGCGCCGCCGCGCTGGCGCTCGTCCCCTTCGTCCAGACGGTTCGCCGGCGCCATCCCCACACCCCCGCCTCGTGGATGCTCGCCGCCGGGACCGCTTGGTTCGCGGTCACGCTGGTCGTGGACGCGTCCCGGCAGAGCCTGTCCGACCTGCTCCCGCTCGTTCTCGTCGGCTTCATCGGGCAGACGCTCCTGGGCGCCCTGACCTTCCTGCTCCCGGTCGTCCTGGGCGGCGGCCCGGCGGCGCTGAAGGCCAACGCATCCCTGATCGAACGCGCTTGGAAGCTCCGAACGGCAGCGATCAATCTCGCCGTGCCGCTGCTGGCGGCCCCCGTGCCCTGGTGGCTGAACCGCGCGGCTTGGACGATCGTCCTCGCCGCGCTGGCCGCCTTCGTCCTACTGGCAGCCGCGACGATCCTGCGCTCTCACCGTCCCTCACCGACCGTCGCGGCCATCACCGCCGGAATCCTCTTTACCGCGCTGGCGGTGGGGGTCACGGCCGGCGGCGAACGCCCCGCCCAGACCGTCACGGCATCGGGCACACGAGTCGTGGACGTCACACTCGCCGACATGCGCATCCGCCCCGGGACGATCGAGGCCGCCCCAGGCACCCGTCTCGTCCTGCGCGTCACCAACAAGGACACGATGCAGCACGACCTGCGGCTAGCGTCCGGCCAGGCGACCCCGATGCTCGATCAAGGACGGTCAGCGACGCTGACGGTCCCTTCGGTGAAGGGGGCGATCGACGGCTGGTGCACAGTGGCCGGCCACCGTGCCGCAGGCATGACCATGCAGATCCGGACGACGCATGCAAACCACCAGATGTCGTCGGGCCCCTTGGACCTGACGGCCCCGATGTCCCCGACCTGGCGCCCCTACGACGCCACGCTCAAGCCCGCCCCAGGCGCCAAGGAACACCGCCTCGACCTGCACGCCACAGAACAGGAACTGGAGGTCGCCCCAGGCGTGCGCCAGCGCATGTGGACGTTCGGCGGAACCGTCCCAGGCCCGGTACTGCACGGCAAGGTAGGCGACGTTTTCACCATCACGTTCGTCAACGACGGGACCATGGGACACGGCATCGACTTCCACGCCGGATCCCTCGCCCCGGACGTCCCTATGCGGACCATCCAGCCAGGAGAGCGCCTCACCTACCGCTTCCGCGCCGAACACGCGGGCGCCTGGCTCTACCACTGCTCGACGATGCCGATGCTCCAGCACATGGGCAACGGCATGTACGGCGCGGTCATCATCGACCCACCCGACCTGCCCCGCGCCGACCGCGAGTACGTCCTCGTCCAGGGCGAGCTCTACCTGGGCGCTCCCGGCTCTTCCGCCCAAGTCGCCAAGATGCGCGACGGCCGCCCCGACGCCTGGATGTTCAATGGCACCGCCGCCGGCTACGACCACGCCCCTCTCAACGCCCGAGCAGGCGACCGCGTCCGCGTCTGGGTAGTGGACGCGGGCCCGTCCTCGAACACGGCATTCCACATCGTCGGAGCCCAGTTCGACACCGTCTACAAGGAAGGCGCCTACCTTCTCCGCAAGGGAGACCCGGGCGGTGCCCAAATCCTCGACCTGGCCCCCGGCCAAGGCGGCTTCGCAGAAGCCGTCATGCCCGCCCCCGGCCACTACCCCTTCGTAGACCACGACATGCGCCACGCCGAAACCGGCGCCCACGGCACCCTACATGTCAGCAAATAGTCGCATTTCACTTCGAACATGGTCGGTTCTATTTTCGAAACCGCATGACATCTCATTCCGAACGCTCATAGCCTTCGTCCATGCCTCCCAAGAAAAGACACGAGCTGCCCCTGGAGATGGTCCGCAACCAGCCGCAGCTCGTCCCGACGATCCTGCGGACCGTGTTCGGCCTCGACTTCTCCGACCAGGGCGACGTCACGATCAGCTCGGAGTCCTTCACGGACCTTGAGCCCGCCGAACTGCGCTGCGACGCGACCGTCCTCCTGGACGACCCCAAGAAGCCCAGCCACGGCGTCGTCGTGGAGGCCCAGACCCGCTTCGAGAAGGGAAAGCTCTACAGCTGGCCCGCCTACCTGGCCATGCTGCGGCGCCGCTACAAGTGCGGCACGACGCTGCTGGTCATCTGCCCCGACCAGGCCAGCGCGCGGGCCTGTGCCGCGCCGATCGACATGGGACACCCAGGCTGGGTGCTCAAGCCGCTCACCTTCCACCCCGGCATGCTGCCGTCCATCACCGACCCCAAGATGGCGGGCGCGCTCCCTGAACTGGCGGTCCTGAGCTCACTGGGCCATGCCAACGGACCGGACGCCGAAGCGGTCGTGTGCGGTGCGCTCGCGGCACTCGACAAAGTCGGCAGCAAAACCGGAGGAAAGAGGGAGAACGCCGACGAAAGGTCAGAGGGCGCCAGTGATCTAAGTGATAACCCGGCCGCTCTGTACTATGACTACCTGCTGGCCTTCTATCCCGAGCCCGCCCGCAAGCTTCTGGAGGAGATGGTGAAGACCGCTGGCTACGAGTGGCAGTCCGAATGGGCCAAGTCCCACCGTGCCGAGGGCCGTGCCGAGGGCCGTGCCGAGGGCGTGGCACAGGGTGAAGCGAAGGGCGAGGCCAAGGCGCTCCTGCTCATGCTGGAAGCGCGCGGCATGGCGGTCCCGGACGAGATCCGCGAGCGGGTCACCGGCTGCACCGACACCGACCAGCTCGAACGCTGGGTGAAGCGCGCCGCCGTCATCGACAAGGCCGAAGACCTCCTCGACTGACGACTCATAGGCCCCGCCCCCGCGGGTGGGCGGGGCTGTTCAGCGGGCCGCATCGGTAGCGGGCGGCTACCGGTTCGATGCCCTGCCCGAGCATCGGTCGTCAGGCCGGCGGCCAGTTCCGCAGAGCGGCGTCGGCCACTCGCTGGAGATCCTCGCAGGCCGCGCCACCCGCCGCCTGCACGGCTATGCCGTTCGCGATCGTCATGACGTAGCGAGCGATCTGTTCCGGGTCGGCGTCGGCGGGCAGGTCGCCCTCCGCGACGGCCCGCTGGAATCGGTCGCGCAGGTGCACCTGGCCCTGGGCGCGCCACTCGGTCAGGATGTCGCGCGCGACCTGCCCGGTCTCGCCGACGGCCAGCGCGCCCTGCACACCCAGGCACCCAGTGGGGCCTCCGGGCCGGGTGTTGGCCCGGACCGAGCCGGCGAGGAACACCGCGGCCACCTCGCGGGCGGTGGGTGCTCGCAACGCCTGGACGACGTAGGCGCCGGGACCTTCCGTGTAGCGCTGCAACACCTTTCGGAAGAGCTGCTCCTTGTTGCCGAAGGCCGCGTACATGCTCTTGCGGGAGATACCCATGGCCTCGGTCAGGTCGGCGAGGCTGGCACCCTCGTAGCCCTGCCCCCAGAAGACCACCATCGCCTTCTCGAGCGCCGTCTCGGCATCGAACGCTCGCGGACGACCCAGCTGTGCCTTCTGCATCACACCACCCTACCTTCTGCACCGATCGGTGCAGAAGTGCTACAGTCCCATTCGGCACTGATCGGTGCCGAAATCTGCGGAGGTCGGAGACGCTCCGTGACAGAGCGGTACAGAAGAAGGGGCGATCCGATGACCGAGAAGGATCTGCGCAGCTGGTACATGCGCTATGCGGCGGCGCTCAACGCCCATGAGTTCGACGGCATGGACGAGTTCATCGATGACCAGGTCATGCTGAATGGCGAGCCTGGCACCCGGGACGACGTCGTCGCGGTCCTGAAGGGGATCGTCGAAGCCGTTCCGGACATTCACTGGGAGATCAAGGAGCTGCTGTTCGACCGTGACGGAATCGCCGTACGCGCGATCAACACCGGCACTCCAGCGAAGGAGTGGCTCGGTGTTCCTCCTTCCGGCGCCTCGTTCGAGATCGTCGAGTACGCCATTTACAAGGTCGGTAACGGTCGATTCGTGCAGATGACGAACCTGCACGATTCGGCCGAGATGCTTCGACAGTTGACCGCCTGACAGCAGGGGTCTTTGGTCGGCTTCCAGGAAACAGTCGACCAGAGACCCCGACTGGTACGGCGGCGGGCCTCATCGGTAGCGGGCGGTGTGTCGGCGGGGTGTGCAATCCTCTTGGGCGTGAAGATTGCGGAGCTGGTTGAGCAGTTGGCCGGAGGCGAGAAGAAGCCCGCGGGGGATGCTCTCGTTGCCCTCGGTGAGGTGGCTGTGCGGCCTGTGTTGGACGTTCTGTGCGACGAGGGGTCGCCGGTCGACTGGGTGACCAGTGCGGTGGTACTGCGCCGCATCGGTCTTCCCGCGCTCGATCCGCTGATCGAGGCCATGGCCACGGCCTCCTCCGCCGAGGTGGCGCGGCGTTGTGGGTGGGCGCATTCCGGGCTTGAGATCGACGATCTTTCTGTGTTCGTCCCGGGGTTGGGGCATCCGAGCCCGAAAGTGCGGGATAACACGGCCTATGTGCTCCAGCTCAAGGGGGCGGCCGCCCTGCCGTACGTGCCTGACCTGATCGTTCTTCTGGACGACCCCGATGAGGATGTGCGGCGGCGGGTCGTTTGGGCGCTTCAGGAGATCGGGCCTGGGGCGCTTTCGTCCTTGCGTGACGCGCGGCGCTCGTCTGGGCGGCTTCGGCGGCGCGCGTTGGAGGCCCTTGTCGCGGTCGGTGGTCCTGCCGCCCTGGACGACCGCGACCGGGCGCTCATCCGGCGTCTGATCCGGGTGAAGCTCGCGACCGAGACGCCTGAGCCGATGCATTTGTGCGGCACCTGGTACGCCGTCCCCACCGTTGATCAGCCTGCCGTCCTGGACGCGTTCGGCCTCTCCGATCCCGAGCCCGTCACGATGCGGCTGGGCGCTTCCGCGTGGAACCACGACCACCACGCCTTCTCCGGTGAGCACCGCTCGTGCCGCCGGGTGTACGTGACCCCGCGGGTGGATGGCTGGACGCTTCTGTTCGGGGACCCCTTCGACTATCACGACGAGGAAGTCGATGCCGCCGCCGTTCAGAGCCACTGCCGTGAGCTGAGCCTCCGTTTCGGTACGGCTCACTGGTACGGCGCGAGCTGCGGAGACAGCTGGACCGCCTGGTGTGTCGCAGAGAAGGGCGAGATCGTCCGCTACTACGACATCGAGGAGCCGGAAGACCAGATCGGTTCCCACCCCGCCGAGGACGGTTATGTCCTCCCGCACATCGACGCCTTCCCCGACGATGCCTTCGACGGCGTCGACATCAACGACAGTGACGCCTTCCTGGCCCGCTATCTCCAGGTCAAGAAGGACCTTGGCATTCCCGACGACGCTCACGCGACGACCGTCGCCGCCCGCGCCTCGGTCGACCCGTCCGCACTGGGGCCGGAGACGGACGTCCAGGGACATGGCGTCGTGGCCCTGACCCCGTGCGGCCGGGAGCGCGGACACCCCCGGGGCGCCCTCGAAATCTGAACAGGCCGGGTATACGGCCGGTAGATCTTTCGTTTTTGCTGGTCAGTGACGTTTCCGTCGTTTTGTTGCAGTCTGTCGGGCTATGTCCCGGGAGTCGGGGACAACGGCCTAGAGAGCGAAGTGCTGATCATGACGGAAACGGGCAACGGAGGCAACGGCGGCAAGGCGGCCCAGGACCTTCCGGTCGAGGAGCTCAAGAAGGCCGGCCGGGAGTTCGTCCAGGCGCTCATGGTGCGGACGCTGGAGCAGGCCGGCGGCAGGATCGCGGGTCTGACCGAGCGGTTGAACGACGCCGCGGAAGGCGGGGGAGCCGGGAAGAAGGCGGCGGCCGCCGGTGTGAAGAAACTCGCCGAGGGCGAGTCACCGGTCAAGGCGGGCCTCAGCGCGGGCGCGGCCGGCGCGAAGGAGAAGGTGAAGGAGGCCGTGAGCGGCAAGGGCGGCGGAGGCAAGGGCGGTGGCGGCGGCAAGCTGAAGGTCACCAACATCATCGAGCAGTTCGATGTGGGGCTGCCGCGGCGCGTCGCCTACGACCAGTGGACGCAGTTCGCCGACTACCCGAGCTTCACCAAGAAGGTGGAGAGCGTCGAGCAGGAGTCCGACGAGAAGATCAACTGGCGGGCGCAGATCTTCCTGTCCCACCGCACCTGGGAATCGACGATCATGGAACAGGTGCCCGACGAGCGGATCGTCTGGAGGTCCAAGGGCCCCAAGGGCTATGTCGACGGTGCCGTGACGTTCCACGAGCTCGCGCCCACCATGACGCGGATCCTGCTGGTGGCCGAGTACCACCCGGACGGCTTCTTCGAGAAGACCGCGAACCTCTGGCGCGCCCAGGGCCGCCGGCTCCGCCTCGACTTCAAGCACATCAAGCGCCACATGATGACGCAGACGCTGCTGAAGCAGGAGGAGGTCGAGGGCTGGCGCGGCGAGATCCGCGACGGCGAGGTGGTCAAGACCCACGAGGATGCCCTCAAGGAGGAAGAGGAGGCCAAGGCGCGCGAGGAAGGCCAGGCGCGCGAGGAAGGCCAGGAGCCCGAGGAGGGCGAGCGCGGTCAGGCCGGCGAGGACCAGGAAGAAGACAAGGGCGGCGAGGCTCGCGAGGACGGCGAGGACCGCTCCGCGAAGGCCGAGGACGAGGAGAAGGAGAAGGCCGAGAGCGCCAAGGTCTGACGTCTCCGCTGGTGGAGCCGCATGTTCACCCGCGGATCCGGGAAGTCATGGGGCGGGGCAGACGGAGCATCGGGGGGAACGATGGGCGACGACCGCACGTCCGACAGGCCGGAGCGTGACCGCGACCGGAACGGATCCGGCGCCGAGTCGAACGGCCTGACCGGCAGGACCCTGACACCGGGCAAACGGCCGCATCCGAGTGAAGGGCCGGACGTCTACCTGGACGTACCGCTCGTCAAGGTGGACGAGATCTCCCTCGAAGTCGAGAACCTGGACGCGCACGTCTCGCTCGTCGCCGAAGTGCTCGATCTGCTCAAGCTGAACGTGGGCGCGGACGTGTTCCTCGGCAGGGTCAAGCTGGAGATCAAGGGCGTCGAGGCGCAGGCCCAGCTGGAGGTGCGGCTCGACAACGTGGCCCTCATCGTCGACCGCGTCCTGACCACCCTCGACCGAAACCCGGAGATCCTCCAGCACATCGGACGCGGCGTGGAGTCGGCCGCCCGCAACATCGGCGCCGGCACCGGGACCGCGGTGGGCGAGGTCGGCAAGGGTGCCAAGGGAGCGGTCGAGGACGTCGGTCGCGGCGCCGGCGAAGCCGTCGAGAGCGTCGGCGAAGGCGCTGGGGGTGCGGTGGAGAGCGTCGGTGAGGGTGCCGGAGGTGCGGTCCGGGACGTCGGCAAGGGCGCGGGCGGCGCGGTCGAGAGCGTCGGCGAGGGCGCCGGTGGCGCCGTCCGGGACGTCGGCAAGGGCACCGGGCGCGCGGCCGAGGAGGTCGGCAAGGGCGCTGGTGAGGGCGTCGGCGAGGTCGGCAAGGGTGCGGGCGGCGCGGTCGAGGACGTCGGCAAAGGCACCGGACGTGCCGCTGAGGGAGTAGGGGAGGGCGTCAGCGACGTCGGCCAAGGCGCCGGGCGTGCGGCCGAGGAGGTCGGCAAGGGCGCGGGCGAGGGTGTCAGCGACGTCGGCAAGGGTGCGGGTGAGGCCGCCGAGGGAGCGGGCCGGGCGGCGGAGGCCACCGGCAAGGACGTCACCGACAAGGCAGGCGAGGCGGCTGAGGACGTCAGCGGCAAGGCGGGCGAGGCGGTCGAGGACGTCACCGGTGACGGCCCTGACCAGGAGGACGAATCAGAAGGCAAGAGGGACACAGAGGCGAACCCAGTCAGCGAGCAGGAGGAAACGGCTGTTCGCAACGCCTTCCACGAGACCGAGGATTCCGTGCGCGACCTGGGACGGGCATTGCTCCGAGTGATCTCCGAGCGGTCCCGTTCGAGCAAGGGGTGATCATGGCCCGTGACGAGTTCCCCGACGACGAGCTCCGCCGCACGGCGGACATCCTCTTCACAGCCAAGGTGAAAGCCGACGAACTCCGCTTCGAGACCGCCCCCGAGAACTCGGTCGAGTTCACCGAAGAGGCCGACGCCGCGTCCGGAAGCCGCCGCACCAACCTCCCCGACAGGGTGGAGGAGAACGTCACGTATCGCAACGTCGAAGTCGACTACGCCATCGCCGCGAAGCTAGGCATCAACCGATCTCTTTGATGACGGCATTGCCATCGGCGGCCGCGCGGGCGTAGAAATCGCGGACGGTGGAGAAGACCGTCGCGAGGACGCCATGTTCCACCATGTCCTCGCTCGGCGGCCATCCCCAACCCTCGAATGAATAGGGCCGGACTTCTTTCAGGAACGCGTAACGCTCACGAATCAAGGCGTCGCGATCGAGTTCGCGCAGGAAGCCGTCAACGGCGCGCACCTGGTCGGGGCGCAGGAGGCGCGGCACCCTATAGATCGTCCCTTCACCCATGACGAGCCCGCCCAGCACTACGTCGGCGGCGGGAGGGTCTCCAAGGTCGTGCTCCAGGTGCTCGTCAGAGAGGCCGGTAAGCAGGACGTGGAGGGCCTCCCACGTCCGGTGCGTGTCCACCTCCTCAAGCTTGCACAGGGAACCGGACGGGTCGTATCCGGCATCGTTCGGCAGGTCTTCCCAGACGTCCCGCAGCCGCTTCAGGCCCGCGTCCAAGCCATGCGGATGGTCGAGCACGGCCGCGACCTCGGCACCGTCGTACCTGCTCAGCCACATCCAGTAGCCCATGTCTAGCCGTGCCGGGTCAGCCGGACGTAGCCGTAGGGGTTGTAGAAGAAGTCGTCCTCGTCATAGCGGTCGCACGCGCCGGTGCGGAGGACCCAGCGCGGGGAGTCCTCGGTCAGCCGGAAACCGGCGCCGTCCTCGATCTCCTCCGCGCGCGGGTCGGTGAGCAGGTAGATCGCCAGCGTGTCCAGATGCACGACCAGATCGGCCAGCTCATCCCTGGTCAGCTGCGACGCCTCGGCCTCGATCTCCACGTCCGGCGCGCCCAGAAGGTGCATGCCACAGCTGTAGAGCACCTTCCCATCGGAGATCGGCCGCTTCACCCAGGCGGTGATGAGCGCGTCGGCCAGATCCTCCGCCTCGGCGCCGGACGCTCGTTCGGCCAGCGCGAGCCAGCGCTCCCGGCCGTGCGCGATGCCGCTGCTCTCGTTCTTCACGGCGGTGGCACCCGACTCCAGCAGTGCGGCCGTTGCCGCCAGCAGCCGCCGCGAGGTGTCGGCCGCCATTTCTCGCATCATCGGCACGGACAGCAAGTACGCGACGGTGTCGTGGGACTCCACGGCCGCCCAGTCCGCGTCGTCGAACGAGGCCGCGGCCATGCACGCCTCGAACGCCTCCGGCATCCGAGGATCGGGTTCGGACTCGGAGTACTCGCGGTCGAGCACGAACCCGCCGAACCCGGCCGCGACCCGCTCGACCTCCGAAAGGTCCAGCCCGGACCCGAGCACGCACAGCACATGTCGAGGACTCACTTCAACCATCCCGGCACGTTACCGATCTTGACCCGATCATGCGATGTCGGAGGCCATCGCTACGCTCCGTCAGCGTGCACACCACTCGATCGGGGGATCCGTTGATCGTCGAGAGGACGGGAGACCTCCTGCGGGACGACGCGCAGGCGCTCGTCAACCCCGTCAACACGGCGGGCGTCATGGGAAAGGGCCTCGCGCTCCAGTTCAAACGCGCCTACCCCGACAACTTCACCGCCTACGCCAAAGCATGCGCCGAAGGCCGCCTGCATCCGGGAGAGATCCTCTGCGTCCCGGTGGACGACCGCTGGATCCTCAACTTCCCCACCAAACGACACTGGCGAAGCAAATCGCGCCTCGAAGACATCGAGATCGGCCTGGAGGCCCTGGCCCGCGTGCTGGCCGAACGAAACATCACCAGCGTGGCCGTCCCACCCCTGGGCTGCGGCCACGGCGGCCTCGCCTGGACGACCGTCCGCCCCCTAATCACAACGACACTCGCCCCCCTGCACGTGACCGTCCACCTCTACCCACCAAACACGATGACCCCACCACCTCCCGCAACCCGCTGAACACCGCATCCGTGGGCGGGCCTGGGCACGCGCCGTCGAGCCTCGGTAGAGGTCCGGTCCGCAGGTGGCACTGACAAGGCGGTCTCTGTCGACCTCCCCCATCAAGCAGTGCCGCCGCCGGATGCCGCTGGTGTAGAAGAAGTTCTCTAACAGCACGATTCCCTGCCCGGTCATCACCAGGACCCCATGGTGCTGGAACCAACCGCCGTCGATCGCGACCGACGCCCACGCCGCGGAGGGCTTTGGCGGGCGCGGCGCTGGCGGTGGCGGTGACGGCGGCGGCGCCTCACCTTCCTGCCCTCGGCCGTGCTGTTCATCGCAATCCTCGTTGAGGACGCTATTGCGCCGTGTTTGCGTGGTGGCTCGTCGCAGTCTGTGGTCGCCAGTGGTGACCGATTGCAAGTGGAATGGTCTCGCTCAGCGCGGCGGTGGAGTCGCTCTTTGATGCGTCGAGGACGAGTGGTCTATTCGAATGGTATTTGCCGAACGGGACCAAAGTTGGCCGCGCTATTGCGCTGTGCATCGCAGGCTTCTACGATTTCCTGGCCTTCGAAGTCGGCTGAGGTTCACATTGAGGACCTAAAAGGGCAGCAGGCGGTATAGGTCTGCCGATGGTCGCTCTTTTGGGGCCGTCCGGAAGGGGTGGAGTCCCTCGAAGTGAGGCGGGGACATGATGAACGGGGGACCGCATGGTCGGTGAGATGACGCCGTACGACCGCAAGGCGTGGGATCAGATCGAGGGATGGCGCGAGAAGCGTCTGGCCGCGCGCACGCGGCGTGCTCTTCCGGAAGGGGCGCGAGAGCGTATCCGGGATGTCGGCCAGAAGGTCCGCACCCGTGTCGAGGCCGTGCCCGGCCTCCCCGACTTCGAGAGCATCTTCCTCAAGTCGCTCCAAGGACTGGTGGACTTGGGAGGCCGGACGGCAGTCGCGACCGTCCCGAAGAAGACCATCGTCAAGGCGTATCGCAAGCACGACGCCGACGTAGAAGAGCTTGAGGACATCCAGAAGCTCGACCTTGCGGTAATCGACAAGGTCAAGCCGCGGCTCGGCCTTCGCTACACCGCCTTCGCCGGGGCCGAAGGTGCGGGCGCGGGCTTCGCCGCGTCCGGGGGTGGACTGCTCGCCACTGGGGGCACAGTCGCAGGCGCCGGAGCAGGTGCCGCACCCGGCGCGGCTCTCGTCATCGGAATGCTGGTGGCCGACTCCGCGGCGGTCCTCCTCGCCGGTCAGCGGGCCATCGCGCACATCGGCGCGTACTACGGCTACGACCCCGAGCACCCTGACGAGCAGCTCTTCATGCTCAGCATCCTCAACTTCGGCACAGCCTCCGAGGCGGGGAAAGTCGTCGCCTACGCGGAAATCAACAAGCTCGTCCAAGCACTCGCCCGGAATGCGACGTGGGACAAGCTCAATCAGAACGTCGTCACCAAGGTTGTGGAGAAGGTGTTCACGCGCCTCGGGTTCCGCCTGACGAAGGCGAAGCTGGGGCAAGCGGTACCGGTCGTGGGCATCGCGATCGGTGCCGGGATGAACACGCGCTTCTTGAAGCGCATCACGGATGACGCGGAGTACCTGTACCGCGAGAGGTTCCTGCGCGACCGTTACGGGATTGAGGCAGAGGCAGACCCGGTCGCCGCCGATGCGGACTCCGATGAAGATGTCGACATCGTTGACATCGTCGACGCTGAGATCGTCGAGGACGACGACGAGCGCGAGCGCCACGATTCCATGCCGGGTGCGGAAGGCGGCGAGCGTGGGTGAGCCTGCTGGACGACTTCATCGAGCTGCTCCAGCGAGGGTCAGCCGAGCTGTACGCCGACAACCCCGACTTCATGAGTACCGGGGAACTGAATCCCACGGACAACCCGATCGACGCCGGCGACCTCGCACTGTTCTTCGTGGGGCTTGAGCGCGGACTCATCACGCTGCACCGCGGGGCGCGGTTCAACACGCTCGATCGCCCGACGCCTACCGGCCGTTGGGGGCTGTTGTCGCGGTCGCGGGCCGGCGGTTGGTACAACGCTGAGTACCTTCCCCAGATCGCGGCCTACGTGGACGCGATCACCAACCTTTGTTACCCGGCCGAGCGCGTGCTCTTCGAGCTGCCTGCCGCGGCTCTGCAACTGGATCTGGCCATTCTCGACGACGAGTCGAATGTTGTGGTTCTCGGTGAGGCGAAGCGGGACACCGGCGCGCTGAAACGGCTACGCGAGGGCATGCTGAGCCGGTTCGCCGACCAGGCGCCTGGCCCCGAGACGAAGAAGCGGGGCGACGAACAGCGCCAACTCGCCTGGCGTCTATGGACCGTCCGACCTCGTTTCACGTGGTTGATCGGCCCCGGTCACCGGGCCGCTTTCTCGACCAGCGCGCCGCCGCTGCGATTGACGCCGCTTCCATGCCTTCCGGACGCTGAGGCGCTGGACCTTGCGCACCGCCCGGCGCGGATGATGGTCCCGCCTGCTCTGGCAACGTGGTCTGAATGAGAAGAGAGCTGCCAGCCTCGGTCTTGGGTGGCCGGGGCTGGCAGCCGGGGATTGCGGGTCAGAGCGGCGAGCGGACAGCAGGGCGGCCGTCCACCCCGCGCCCGTGCCGATGTCCAGGACGCGATGGTCGTCGAAGGGGTCGAGCTGGTCCAGGAACTCGACCACCATCGTCGGCATGGACAGCGACGAGCTGGCCAGCCCTTCACCCTCGGTCCGGCCGTCCTCGAATTGGGTCACCAGGGGCTGGTCGAGCGCTACGACCTCGTCCCACTTGGCGGGCTCGGTCGTGCGGTCGATGCGCACCCAGGGGCCGGGCTCCAGGTCCGCCCACACCACGTCGGGTGAGAACGAACGCCGGGGCACCGAGCCGATGATCTCGTGCCAGTCGGTCACTGACGCTTCCCGTCGCTGGGATTGCCGTTGGTCTTGTCGCCGTTCCCACGGGATCCGCCCTGCGGCTTGCTCCCGTCGGTGGTGGTCTTCTCGTCGCTGTTTCCCTTGTCGCGGTCGCCCATCATCTTCTCCTTCGTTGTGACGTTGCGGCTGGTGAACCGCAGTGGAACCTCTGGACGGACGGCCATGTGCCACGCTTGGAACGCCGTCCGCCCGGAGGGGTCTAGGTGCCGGGGTCGCCGTAGGTGTGGACCTCGGCGGTCGTGGTCACGGATGAGCTCCGACCGCTCGGGCGATCGTGTCGGCCGCGGTGGTCGGGGTCTCGGCCGTGCTGATCGTGGCGCCGGTGTCGGCCCAGGTGAACACCCAGGCGCCGCTGATGTAGTCGGCGCCGACCTCCGTGAATCTGCTGGGCGACTCGGTGTTGATCACGTACAGGACGGGCGTGCCGCTGCGCTGGACGATGCCGCACGACATCCCGCCGCGCCTGCGCACTGCCTCATCGAGAGCGGCCAGGAACGGACGCCGCCCCGCCGTGGCCCTTTGATCGTCAATGGTCATGCTCGTGCTACCTCCCGTCGAGGGGCACCGCTACGGGTGCATGCGTGACCACACCCACTTGCCGCCGGCCGGGTCGGCGGTGACACCGCATTCGGCGGACAGGGCCTGGACGATGTGCAGGCCCCAGCCGCCGTTCTCGTCGAACGCCTCTTCGGACAGGTCGAGGTCTTCGAGGGTGAGTTCGGTCATCGGCTTGGCTTTGGGCAACTCGTGGTCGGCGTCCCAGACGGCGATGATGACCCCGTGGGCGTCCCGGCTGAGCTGGAGACGGATCTCCTTGTCCGGCGTCTGGCGGGCCGCGTTGGTGACGAGTTCCGAGACGATGAGAAGCGCGCCGTCGAGAATGTGCGAGTAGTCCCATTTGCGGATTTGTGTGTCCGCAAAAGTGCGCGCTAGCCCCACTGCGGAAGGTGTGCCCATAAGGGGCGTGATCGGCTCTGCGGTCGCCGTCATCGCCATCGTCCCGTCCCTGCCCAAGATTCCGAATTCCTGTGACAAGGATCACCGACCTGTTCTACGTTTCGCCTGTAGCCATCGAAGATGAATACAGGGAGGACGCAATGCCGATCGTTCGCGAACCCCTCGATCCGAAGGTTTCGATGTGGTACTTCCTGGCCTTCTACCTGCGGTTTTGGCGAGAGAAGACGGGACTATCGCTGACCCAGTGCGGGGAGATCATGGGAGTAACGCGGGGCACTGTATCCAACTTCGAGGCGGGGCGGCGGCGCCTGCAAGACGACCACGTTCGAGCGCTGGACCGACACTTCGGGACAGGATAGCTATTTCAGCTTCTGCTCTGGTTTGCCCGAATGGCCCACGATCCTAACTGGGGAAAACAGCTCGTCAAATATGAGCAGGAGGCGACCCTGATCAAGGCCTACCACGGCCAGGTCATCCCGCTTGCCCTCCAGACCGACGAATACACCTGGGCCTACGTCCAGTCCGGTACACCGAAGGACTTCGAGGCCGCGATGGAGAGGCGCGTTGCTCGAAAGAGGTCCTTCTTCGAGCGGGGGACTGAGGTCGAGTTGTGGGCGACGATCGATGAGAGCGTGTTGGCGCGTGAGGTCGGAAGCCCGGAGGTGCACAAGGCGCAGTTGAACCACTTGCTAGCCATGGCTGCCCTTCCGCAGGTCAGCCTACGTATCGTCCCGTTCAAGTCGGGTGCTCACCTTGGTGTTGACGGCTCGCTCCAGATTCTCAGCCTGGAGAGCCGCGACATCGCCTATTCGGGCGCCCAGAACGGTGGCCGCTTGATCGAAACGCCTGGCGAGGTTCGCGAATTGTCGGTTAAGTTCGATCGCATCGGCGCGAAGGCGGCCTCCCTGGAGGACTCGCACGAGATCATCAAGCGGTACTTGGAGAGCTACGAATGATCATGCAGTGGCGCAAGAGCACCCACAGTGGCGGAGCGGACGATGAGCACTGCGTTGAGCTGGGACGACTTGCGCCAGGTGTCGGGATCGGGGTGCGGGACAGCAAGGATCCGGATGGGGGACAGCTCACCTTGTCGGTTGCGCAGTTCGCCGGCCTGATCGAGCAGGTCAAGGGGTGCTCGGACCGCTGTCCGTCCTGACCGTTCTGTCGCTCGTTCGATGCGTTCCGCCCCCGCACTGCGGCTCGCTCCTGGAGTTTGGGCTCATCCGCGTCCGACTGCCGCCGGTGTCCGCTGTCGAGCCGCCGGGTGTAGGGACACGCTCGACCGGCCGCCCTCGACCGTCTCCAGCCGCTCTCAGAGTTCGGTCTGGCCGTGTGTGGCCGCGCTGATCGCGCATGACGGCGGGGTCACCACGGAATGGCCATGCCCGAGGGGGACTGCAAAGTCCGACAGACGCGGCCGGTCCGCTGGAGGGGTTTCCGCATGGAGCCGTTGCGGCAGGGGGATCCACCTGCGGTCGGTCCCTATCAGCTGGAGCGGAGGCTCGGTGGCGGCGGGATGGGGGAGGTGTTCCTCGGCTGGTCGCCGGGCGGGCGGCCGGTCGCGGTCAAGATCGTCCGTCCGGAGCTGGTCGGGGACGCGGGGTTCCGGCGCCGTTTCGCCCTGGAAGCGGAGGCGGCTCGCCAGGTCGGGGGCTTTTATACCGCGCAGGTCGTGGACGCCGACCTGGACGCGGATCCACCGTGGCTCGTCACCGCGTACATCCCTGGCCCGTCCCTGCAAGAGGCCGTCAAACAGCACGGGCTGCTTCCGATGTCCACGCTCAGCGTGCTTGCGCCCGGCCTGGCCGAAGGGCTCGCCGCGATCCACCGGTGCGGTTTGGTGCACCGCGATCTGAAGCCGTCCAACGTGATTCTCGCCGAGGACGGCCCCCGCGTCATCGACTTCGGCATCGCTCGCGCATTGGACGCTACGTCGCACACCACCCCGCGGGCCGTGCTCGGGACTCCGTCCTTCATGTCTCCGGAACAGGCACGAGGAGACGAGGTCGGACCACCGAGCGACGTGTTCTCGCTGGCCTCCGTCCTGGTCTATGCCGCGACCGGACGTACTCCGTTCGGGACAGGCCCGGCTCACGCCCTCCCGTACCGCATCGTTCACGAGAAACCGGACCTGTCCGGAGTGCCGGCCTCACTCAGGGGCCTGCTTGCAGACTGCCTCGCCAAGTCTCCGGCCGCCCGACCCACCGTCGCCGACATCCTCGTTCGCCTCACCGTCTCGAACGGCGCCGCCACGCGGTGGCTTCCGCCCGACCTCACGACCCTGATCAGTGAACGCCGCACCGCGACGGGGAAGACCGATCCTGCCTCGCCCGGCGCGAACCCAAAGCAGGCGACCCTGGAAATCGGAAATCTGGCCTATCGGCCCCTCGACGTCATCGTGGACCGCACCGCCCTGGGCCGGGTCTCCCCAGGAGGCCGCCAGGTTTTCCAGCTCGCCCCGGGCTCCCACTCACTGCAGGTTCGTGCCGGTCGGCGTCGCGGCACACCTCGCCGCATCGAGACACCTCCCAGCAGCCGGACGAGGCTCGCCTTCGGCATGAAATCCCCGAGCGCCACTCCGGTTCCCGTGGATGCGGTCGTCTTTCCCCGTTCTGGGGGGCTGCGCGATGTCCCGATCGGCCTGGCCTGCGGTCTGGCCGTGGGCCTCGGGCCAGCGCTGGCCGTCGGACTGGTGGGCGGCGGAAGCGGCACGAGCCTGGTCGTCATGCTCCTGTACATCGTGATGTTCAGCTTGAGCGGCGGCATCGCCGCCTTGCTGATCAAGTCCATGGGCTTCCGCCCACGCAGTCTGCTTTCCAGCGGCCCTACTCTGCCCACCGGAGACCGTGGCCCGCCGTTCGGCGGCCTCACCTTGCGTTCGAACGGCCTGACCTTCGATCCCGGCCGCAGGGGCACAGAGACCGTGATCGACTGGGACGTCCTGGAACGCATCAGCCTGATCGGCGACGGCCGTGACGCCAAGCTCGCCGCCTGGTACCGCGAGGGGCACCGCCCTACGAACGGAGTGGACGTCCACGGCGGCGTGCTTGTGTGTGAGGTCAAAGGACTGATCGGCGGCCAGAGAAACGCCGAGCTCCGAAGGGCCCTGCGATGGTTCGCCCCTGACCTTTACTCCGAACGATCGCCCTGAACCACACCCGTCCACGCGGACGGTTCCGTGAACGAGGGACCAGCGGCAGAGCAGACGTGACAGCACGGATGCGGGTGGGGACAGCTCACCTTGTCGGTTGCGCGGTTCGCCTGCCTGATCGAGCAGGTCAAGCAGTACCCGACCTGCTGACCGTCCCGTTCGGCCTGACTCTTCGAACGCGCTCCTGCGTTCCCACCCGGTCGGCCCCCGCTGTGCCTCCAGTTGTGGGGTGCGATGTGTGGGAGGACGATCCGGGCGTCGCCGGCGTCCTTGCGGTCGCCTTCCGGTGGAGTCCAGGTCGGCTGCCGTGGCGGCAGTGTCGTGCCGCGATGGAGCCAATGTGGAGGCGCGGGCTTGTGGTGGAGGCTCGTGCCGGGGCTGGACGGGTTGGCCGCCTATTGTGCTTCGGGAGGCGTTCTGGACGTGCGTCGGGGGAGGACGAGCGAGAACAGGACGGTGCCGAGCCCGACTGCGCCCGCCGTCCAGCCCGTCCATTCGGGGACCCTGCCCAGCGTCACGGAACTGGCGGGTCGCACATGCAGCCCGGCGGTGCTGGCGCGGTTCCCCAGGACGCGCGCGTCGAAGTGGTGCGCGTTGTCCGGGGCCGTCCCCGACGACTGGCGGAGGGAGCGGTACTCGGCACGGGACATGGTGACCCCGCCGTGAACCGTCTTTCCGTTCGACGTCCAATGGCCCCCACATGTATAGCCGGACAGCGTGCAGGTCCTTTCGTAGGGGATGGCGACGCTGGTCGGCTCGCCGTACTTCCAGACGTAGCCGGGCTTGGCGCGCTCGATCGAGCCGATGATCGCCAGAACTCCCACCGACAGGCACGCCCCGACCAGGACCACCGCCGCCGTGATGCCCCACCGGTCGGCCACGGCGCCGGCCGCGAGGGTGACCGGCGCCAGCGCGAACACGCCGATGAACCCCAGCAGTATGGAGAGCAAGACCAGCCCGACGAGCCGTCCTCCAGGGTTGGCCAGCAGAGCCCACTCTGCGAGCGCGAACAGCAGAACCCCCAAGGGCGCAGCCCACAGCAGGGTGTGTTTCATGGCCCTTCTTCCTGCGGTCCGCATGCTCTGGCGAGGCTGGTGATCACCCGAAGCCAGGCGCTCACGGTAGACCATCACCACCGGCCACCGCCTCCCTGGACCACGGTCCCGGCAGACGCCGCCCGCTCACCTGTCACGCCCGACGGGACCGGTGCCAGGTCACGCGGCCTCGGCGCCGAGGGGGTGCGGGCGCGCCGTCCTCACTCGGCCAGGGCGCGGCGCAGGACGGCGCCGAGTTCGGCGATCTGCCGCTGCGACACGTCGGCGGACAGGATCGCGTGCGAGCCGTGGAACGTCCCGGGGCACTGGTGCAGTTCGACCGTGACGCCCGCCTGGAGCAGGCGCAGCGCGTAGCCGATGTCCTCGTCGCGGAGCGGGTCGAACTCCGCGGCGGACACGTACGCCGGTGGCAGGCCTGACAGGTCGCCGGCGCGGGCCGGGGCGGCGTACGGGGGCGCGGGAGCGTCGCCCAGGTAGTGCCGCCACACCGTGGTGAGGCTGTCGCGGTCCTGCCAGGGGGTGTCCGTGAAGTTGCGCTGCGACCACGTCTCCTGCCGGTCGTCCAGCGCGGGCTGGTTGAGCAGTTGGAAGCGGATCGACGGCCCCTGCTCGTCGCGCGCCCTCAACGCCGCTCCGGCCGCGAGGCCCGCGCCGGCGCTGTGCCCGCCGACCGCGATGCGGTCCGGGGCGATGCCGAGGCCGGACGCGTTCTCGGCGGCCCACTCCAGCACCGCGTAGGCGTCGTCCAGCGCGGCCGGGAACCGGTGTTCGGGGGCCTGGCGGTAGTCCACCGAGATCACCATCGCCCCGGACGCTCCGGCGAGCCGGGCGGCGGTCGGGTGCTCGGTGTCCAGGTCGCCGACGATCCAGCCGCCGCCGCGCAGCCAGACGATGGCGCCGTGAGCGCGGCTCGGGCGGTAGATGCGCACAGGGACGTCCGGGTCGGCGGGCACCGTGCGGTCCTCGACCTCCATGCCCTCGGTGCCCGGGGCCGCCGCCGCGGTGACCTCGCTCGGCGCCGCGGCGGCAAGTTCGGCGAGCCGCTTGCGCGCGGCGACCGGATCGGTCAGGTCGGCCTTCGGGATGAACGGAAGGAACGCGTCGAGTTCGGGATCCATGACGTCCATCCTCATGACGGCGGGCGTCGTGAGCATCCGCCGTCCGTCGCGCGTTCGGCCCGGATCGCGCGACGACCGTGGCCTTATCCTTCGGGCATGGAGGCTCTGGCCGTCCGGCTGTCGAGACTGGACTCGTACGCCGAGGGCGCGATCCGCATCGTCGCCTTCTACGACACCTTGATGCGGCGGCGGGTGGATCTCCCGGCGCTCGCGCGGGCCTCGGCGGGCCTGGCCGAGTGCGCGGCCGGCATTCGGATCCACGGGACGGGACAGGTCGTCCGTGCCGCGTCCGACGGCACGCCGGTGCCCGGCCCGCCGCCGCACGCGTCCAGCTCGGCGCCCATCGTCCTCGATGAGGAGGAGATCGGCACGGTGTGGCTGGAGCGTCCCGGCCCGCCCGTCCCGCTGGACGAGGTCCTGCTGGACCGGCTCGCCATCGCCGCCGCGGCCGTCCTCGAACGGTACGGGCCCGCCCACACCACCATGGCCGACCCCGCACTCGTCGAACTGGCGATCAGCGGCGGCGACCAGGCGGCCAGGGCTCGCGCGCTGCGCCTGCTGGGATTCGCCGCCCCCTCGCCGCTCCATGTCGCCGCCGTGCGGTCGGCGCTGCCCCTCGACCAGGTCGCCGGCCTGGTGTGCCCGTCCTGTCCGGTCAAGTCGGCACCGCTCGACGGCGTGGGCGTCATCATGGCCGCCGCCATCGACCCGTCCCGATTCCCGCCGGACGTGCGAGCGGGCATCGGCGCCGGCGGGAGCCCCGACCGCTCCTGGCAACAGGCCCGTACCGCGCTCCGCTTCACGGCGCCCCTGCGCCCCGTCGTCCACCACGATGAGCTGGGCGCGATGGCGCTGCTCGCCGAGATCCCTCCGGACGCCTTGCGCGACAACTGCGACGTCGCCGCCATCGCCCGCCTGTCCGCCGAAGACTTGGAGACCCTGGACGCCTACTGCACCACCGGTTCGCTGCGCCGCGCCGCCGACGTCCTGCACCGGCACCACAGCAGCGTCGCCCGCCGCCTCGACCAGATCGGCAGAACCCTGGCCGCCGACCTGACCGCCCCGACCGGTCTGACACGCGCCCGTCTCGCCCTGACCGCCTGGCACCTGCTGAACAACTGACAAGCACCCTCCCGGCCAGGCACCGCCACCCCAGACCGCGGGAAAGGTGGTGGGTCCTCAGTCTTGCACCAGGACCAGGTCTCGGGGGGAGACCATTAGGGCTTTGATGTTCGCCTCCGGTGTAAGCGCGATGAGTGTGCACAGGGAATCGCGTAGGAGCTGGGAAAGTTCTGGCGTCGAGTTCTCGCTGAGGGTAAGAGCCGCCAGGATCGACGTTGCCGACAAGACCAGGCGGCTTTGCTTGGCGGTTCTCTGGTTCCAGAGTGGAGCGGCCAGTATCAAGGCGTCCTTGATCAGATCCGCCACTTTTGGCTCGCCATGAGTCTCCGCGAGCCTTCCTGCGCGTGCCAAGGCCAGGGCCGGGTCCTCCGCGGGTGACCAGAAATTCGCGTTGCCCAATTGATCTTGGAGTACGTCCGACAGCCAGTTCCGACCTGTCCCCCGGGGCCGGTTGGACGCGTCAGTCTCTACGAAGATGTGTCTCACCCAATAGTGGATCAGATGAGAACACGCCCGTCCTGTCCCGGTAACGGCTTCAGGGCCCAGCGTCCAGAGATCACTGTCGGCGGTGATGCGCGCGAAGGCGAGATCGTGTGCGAGTTCATGAGCGGAACCGCTGGAATGCCGCAGCGTCCGAACCCGGGACTGAGCGATCGTGAGGTCCCGGACGCGGGTCAGGAGGCGTTCGAGAGTCTGATCGCGGTCGGCGCTGGCGAGTGTGATGGCAAGAGAGAGGTTGCGGGCCAGGTCGGGGACTTCGCGGGGAGGCACCCTGGCCAGGGCGCTGATGAGTGGGGCGATGGGACGCCCCGCGTGTGCCGACTCGGAGTCGCGGGCGTGGCCAAGGGCGAGGTCGAGGGTCCTTGCGATATCCCGGCTGAGGGCCTGGTCAAGGGTGAGGTCGATGTCGCGGCTCACGTCTCCGAGGGAGCGGAGGTCTCCGCCGACGCTGGGCTCGCCAACGCGGGTTTCGCGGCTCAACAGCTTCGAGAGGGCGTCGGCAAGGATATCGACGTTGCTCGCTGCGAAGTCGTCGGTGCCGAGCCCGAGGTCGAGGTCGAGGTCATGGCAGACGCGGCGTGCTCGGTGGAGAACCATGGCACTGGCGGGTTCGACATCGCGATCGAGATGCAAACGGAGTCCGGCGGCGAGGTCGAGAGCGCGGTCGCGGGTGAGTTCAGGGGTGCCTTCGCGGTCGAAGGAGAGGTCGAGGGCCACGTCGAGGAGCTGGAGAAGTCGATGCTCGGGACGCGCGAGGTCGCGGGGGGCGGCGAACGCGGCCAGTTGGGGGAACTTGAGAGACGAACGGTGCCGGAGGAGCCGGAAGATCATGTGCGTGTGGTCGAGGATCAGGTCCGGGTAGTTCTCGACCTGCTGGACGGTCGGGCGGTGGGGATGCTTCGCCGGGTCGGCCGTGACGAGGCGCAACTGGCCCTGCTCCCCGGGCCAGTCGTGGTCGGCGGCATAGAGGATCGTTCCGGTATGGATGTCGCTCGCGAGGGCGAGCCGGGCCTCGGACGGAGTAGGCAGGCGGTAGCTGGTGCCGTCGCCGAAAAGGCCGTTCAGCCAGGTTAGGAAGTCCTTGAGATCGCTGGTCCATAAATAGCCGGTGAGAAATCCGCGTGGCGTGGGGGTGCGGCCGGTACGGGTCGCGAACCGGTTCCACAGGGTGGCATCGACGGGATGGGCGCAGATACGGGTGCCCGTGTCGTCGAGGGTGTGAGTGTCTTGGAGGGCCCGTGCGGCGGCGACGCCGTCGAACAGCCGGAACTCGTCCGGGTCGCCGGGGGCGGTGGTCAGCAGCCGGTCGAGCCGGTCGCGTAGGGCCGGGTCCAGCTCGCGGGCTTCGCTCGCGCAGGCGAAGGCGAGGTTGAGCGCGGGGACGGTACGGGCCGCCAGGCTCGCTTCCACGACGGGACCGGCGTCCGCGCGGGCCGCCCACAGGAGGGTGGTCTCCCGCCACCATGGGTCGCTGACGTTGTCCACCAGGACTTGGCGCCGGGACGCATGGCCGGGGACGAGCGCGGCGGCCAGATACTCCTGGAGAGTGAGGTGCGCGAAGCCGTAGCGCCGGTACCGGTGCTCCAGGAGCAGACCGCTGCGCCTGACGTAGCGGAGGAACGCTTCGGGGGCGATGTCCGGGGCCGTGCGCTGGAGCACGGTGCGGATCGCGCGTTCGGCCTCCTCGGCCGGGACGTCGCGCAACCTTCGGCGCATCATGTACCAGGCCAGTTCCTGGACGATGCGTTCCTTCTTGTCGCCACTCAGGCCGTCCAGCTCGGTGTCGGCGAGGTTCTTGGCCTCCTGGCGGCGGTGCAGCAGGACCTGGCACACCTCCTCGTACAGCGCGGCGCGGCTGCCCGGCAGGCTGCTTCGGTAGCGGTGGACATTGGCGATCATGGTCAGCAGCAGCGGGTTGGCGGCCAGGTCGTAGAGCGCCGGACGCTCGATGATCCGCCGGAACAGGTCGTCGGCGGCCTGCGCGGCGATCCGGTCGATCTCCTCCGGGTCGCCCTCCCGGGAGCGGCGCTCGATGGCCCGGTACCACGCGTCCAGGAAGGCACGGATCTGCCGGCTGGTGAACCGCTGCACCTGGAGGACATCGGCCCGCGACAGGCGGTTGCCGTCATAACCGAACGGACGGGACGTGACGACGAACGCATTGCCCGGGTAGCGGCTGATCTGGTCCTCGACCCACTGGACCACGCGGCCGCGGCTCTGGGCGTCGGCGACCTCGTCCAGGCCGTCCAGCAGCACCACGCACCGGCCCCGCTCCAGCCGCTTCTCCAGCCACTCGGCGGAGACCGCGCCGCCCAGCCACGGGGCTGCCGCCACGATCTCCGGCAGGCCCGCCGGCTCCTCGGCCTGAAGGTCCTGCACGTGGTCGCGCAGGAACAGCAGCACCGGAAGCGGCCCCCGCGACCACCGCCGCTCCGCCATCTCCAACGCCGTGTATCTCGCCAGGGTCGTCTTCCCGGACCCGGCGGCGCCCAGGACCGCCAGCACCCGTCCCGGAGCCAGGAAGGACGCGAGCGGTTCCCGCCTGCCCACCACCGTCGGCGGGACGTGACCGATGCCGGCATCGGTCACGGCATCGGTCACCGGCCTGGGCTGGAGCATCACGTCGACGTACACCTGCCGGGTCCGAAGTACGTACTCGGCCTGGGTGACCAGCCCGATCGTCTCCATCTGGTCGACGGCCGAGCGCATGCGCCGCAGGTACTCCCGCCGTGATCCCCTCCGCGGGCTCCGCGCCTGCGCAGGGGTGGAAGCGGTCTCCATCTGCTGAGGCGCTTGCGTCAACGCGCCCAGCACGGTGAAGACGAGCGCCAGATATCCCCAGCTCCAGCTCAGCTTCCCGTTGTTCAGGATCTGGTTGACCGCCACCCCGGCCGCGACGGTCAGCGACGCCGCGATCAGAGTGCGGCCCCCGACCTTCAGCATCCGCACCACAGCCGCCCCCGGCGCCCGACGACAAGACCCGTGAATCCACTAAACCCGGCCATTTCGCCGTTCGGCGCGACCGTCGCCAATCTGAGACCTGGCGTCCGGTCCAGGCCAACGGCGCGGGGTCACTGAGGTGGGGTTGCTAGGCGGGTCAGCCATTCTTTGAGGAGGGCTTTTTCGCCTTCGGTGAGGGTTGTGGTTTGTGGGAGGTGGGCTCGGAGGGCTGTTGCGGCGGCGGCCGGGCCGGGGGTCGGGGCGGCCGGGGTGTCGGTGGTGATGGCGGCGATGACCGCTTCGCGGGCCAGGGTGGAGAGGCCGAGGTCGCGGCGGTCGGGGGGCATGGCGATCAGGGCGACCGTGGTGCCGGAGCCTGCGGCGTGGACGAGGTGCACGGCGCGTTCCTCGGTGACGCGGAGGCGGCCCGCCTCGGCGATGCGGCGGATGTGCCCGGCGAGGATCTCGATGCCCGCGAGGGCGGCCGGGGGGACGGCCCCGGGGCGCGGCTCGTACATGACCAGGTACAGCGCCGGGTTGGCCAGGCCGAACTCGATGTGCAGGTCCCAGCCGGTGCGGAGGACGTCGACGGGGTCGCCGGTGGGCTCCTGGACGGTCTTGCTGTTCAGGTAGGCGGCGAAGCCTTCGGCGGCGACGGCGTCGAGCAGGCCCTGCTTGTCGCCGAAGAGGCGGTAGAGGGTGGGGGCCTGGACGCCGGCGGCGGCGCTCACGGCGCGAGTCGACACGGCCTCCCGGCCGCCCTCGGCGAGCAGCTTCGCGGTGGCGGCGAGGATGCGGTCGCGGGGTCCGTCCGGGTCGGTGTCCTTCACGGTAATGACGATAACAAAATCTGGTTAGCGATGGTTCGCTATCAGTGTTAGCGTTGTAGCGTTAGCACTGATACGAGGAGGCGTCATGATCGTCGTTACCGGAGCGAACGGGCGGCTGGGGCGGGAGGTCGTCGAGCGGCTCGCCGAGCGGGTGCCCGCGGAGCGCATCGGGGTGAGCGTCCGCGACCCGGAGAAGGCGCGGGTGTTGCAGGAAAAGGGGATCCGTGTCCGGCGGGGTGACTTCGCCGAGCCGGAGAGTCTCGTCGAGGCCTTCGAGGGGGCGTCGCAGGTTCTGGTGGTGTCCGTGGACGCGATCGGTGAGGCGGCGGTCGGCGCGCACCGCGCCGCGATCGAGGCCGCCGAGAAGGCGGGGGTGGGGCGTGTGCTCTACACCAGCCATATGGGGGTGAACCCGGACTCGCCCTTCCCGCCCATGCTCGACCACGCCGCCACGGAGGCCGTGCTGCGGGAGTCGGGGCCGGCGTTCACGGCCCTGCGCAACGGCTTCTACGCGTCCACGACCGGGATGCTGCTCGCGGCGGCTCTGGAGACGGGCGAGCTGGCCGTGCCCGAGGACGGTCCGGTCTCGTGGACGGCCCACGCCGACCTCGCCGAGGCCGCCGCGATCATCCTGGCCGAGGTGCCGTTCGACGGTCCGACGCCCCCGCTCACGGGCGGCGAGGCGATCGACATGGCCGGGGTCGCGGCGGTCGCGTCCGAGGTGACCGGGCGGACGATCCGCCGGGTGGTCGTCCCGGACGAGGAGTACCGGGCCGGTCTCGTCGGCCACGGTGTGCCGGAGGCCGCGGCGGACATGCTCGTGGGCATGTTCGCCGCCAGCCGGAAGGGCGAGTTCGCCGGTGTCGACCCGGCGCTCGCCGACCTGCTCGGCCGCCCGCCCATGCCGCTGCGCGACGTCCTGAAGGCGGTGCTCTAGCCGGGGTCGGTGGTCGTGTGCGGGAGGGCGACCTGGGACATGACGTGCTGGGCCGGGCTGCCCGCCGGGGCGTACAGCAGGAGGGGGCGGCCCAGGGCGTCGGTATGGGCGCGGGCCTCGTGGAGGACGGCGACGCCGGCGCTGCCCAGGTGGGTGACGCCGGTCAGGTCGACGGTGAGGGCGGCGGTGCCGCCGCGGGTGCGCATCTGCAGCTCCTCGCGCAGCTGCCCGGCGGTGGCGGCGTCCACCGGGCCGTCCACCCGGATCCGCGGGGCCGCCCCCTCCGACGGCTGCTCGAAGATCAGCAGGAGTTCGGGAACGTCCGGCGGCCGGGCGGCGGGCGGTGTGATCTCGCCCGCGGACAGCAGCCGCACCGGCCGGGTGAGGCGGTGCAGGACGGTCGCGGTCGTCCCGGACGGCTCGGTCTCGATGCGCAGGTGGCCGACGAAGTCGGTGGCCATGGCCAGGCCGCGGCCGCGCTCGACCTCCAGGTCGGGGACGTGCTCGCGCCAGCGACCGTCGTCGGCGACCTCGACCTCGACCGAGCCGCGCCCGGTGCACTCCGCCCGGATCCGCACGGTGCCGGGCGGCGAGGCGTAGGCGTGCTCGACGACGTTGCCGACGAGCTCGCCGACGGCGTGCCGCAGCAGGATCACGTCCTCCGCGCGGGTGCCGAGGTCGTGCAGCCAGTCGTCCAGGGCCTTGCGGACGGCCGGGACCGCCTCCGTCCCGGCCGGCATCTCCAGCAGCAGCGGCGACGGCGGGAGGGTCCGCTGCGCGGCCAGCAGCGCGATGTCGTCGGAGTGGCCGCTCACCCGGACCAGCAGCTCCAGCGTCTGCGTGGTCAGCCGGTCGACGGGGGCGAGCCATTCCTCGCGCATCGCCCGGCCGGCGGCGACGTCGGTGGCGGTCCGCGCGAACTCCACGGTGCCGCCCGCCGGCCCGACGCCGGGCCGATCGATGATCCCGTTGGTGTAGAGGAGCAGGTGGTCGCCGAGCCCGAGGCGCGCCTCGGCGAGCGGGAAGCGGGAGCCGGTGCCGAGCGGCCCGCCGCCGGTCGACGGCAGGTAGCGGGCCTGCCCGCCGGACGGGATCAGCAGCGGCGGCGGATGGCCGGCCGTGGAGTACGTCAGCCGCCCGTCCGCCGGGTCCACCGCCGCGACGCACACGCTCGCCGCCCGCGCCGCATCGGACCGGACGGCCAGCCGGTCCGCGGCGGCGAGCGCCTCCCCGATGTCGCCGCTGTTGTCGAGCCGGTCCTCCAGGACGGTCCGGAGCCGCCCCATCGCCGCCGCCGCGGCGGCGCCGTGCCCGGCCACGTCACCGGCGACCAGGGCGGTCCGGCCGTCCGGCAGCGGGACCGCGTCGAACCAGTCGCCGCTCGCCGCGTCGCCGGAGCCGGCGGGCAGGTGGACGCCGCCGATCTGGAGGCCGGGCAGGATCGGCAGGCCGGCCGGGAGCAGGTGCCGCCGGAACACGTCGGCGGGGTCGTGCCGCCCCGCCTGCCGCCGCCCCGACCTCCGCTCCAGGACCCGCTCGGTGACGTCCTGGACGTGGGCGACGAGACCGATCACCGAGCCGTCGGGGGCGCGGCGCGGCAGGATCACGCCGTCGATGTAGATCTCCCCGCGCTCACCGTCCTCCCCGCGGCCGAGCTGGACGCGCCACTCGCTGATCGGCTCGGCCTCGCCGGTGGCGAGGGGGCGGTCGAAGGCGCCGAGCAGCTGCTGTCCGACGATCTCGGGGAGCACGTCGCGCATCCTGCGCCCGAGGACGTCCTGCCGCCCGACGAACCTGCGGTAGGCGGCGTTCGCGGCGACGACCGTGTGGTCGGGGGTGCCGAGACCGACGAGCGGGACGGGCGCCGTCTCGAAGACCTCCCGCACCGTGCGGGCGTCGCCGGTGCGCCGCGCGAACGCCTCCTCGTCATCGGGGTCGTGCACCACACCTCCAGCGATCGCCGTCGTGCGTCCCTTGTTTCCGGCTCGTCCTGTTTCACACCTGCGGGACGGGACGGCCGCGCGCACCGACCGTAAAGGGGCGCCCGCCGGGAGAAGGCGGGCGCCCCGGTACCGCGGACGGCTCAGCGTGCGAGGGCGGGAGCCTCGGTGATCGTGACGCCGGGGACGACGGCGCCGCGGCCGTTCTGGAAGTTGCGTTCCACCTCGGCGACCTCGGCGGGGTTGGGGTTCGGGTTGCGGCAGGACGTCCCGGCGCTGGCCCCGGACATCAGGTCGGTGCACAGCCCTGTCCGCCGGTCGGGCAGGCCGAGGATGTGGCCCAGCTCGTGCGCGGCGATGCGGACCGGGTAGTGCCCTTCCTGGACGGCCTGCCGCCCCATCCACACCCTGCCGCTGCCGAGGCCGGTGGGCTGGGCGCGGGGCCATCCGTCGTCGGCGTACACGACGACGTCCGCCGGGGTGCCGGCGACGAACCGGACGTTGCTCACGTGCTCGTTCCAGATCCGGGCGCCCTCGTCGACCGCCGACCGGAACTCGGCGGCCTGGCTCGCGTCGTACGTGACCGTGCGGACGGCGGCGGTCTGAGGAACGGGCGACGCCGAAGCGGGAGCGCCCGTGCCGGTCAGGCTCGTGCCGGTGAGGAAGGCGAGGCCGAGCAGCAGCGCGGCGCAGGCCCGTAGGAGTTTGGAAGCCATGCAGACTCCTCGTGGTAGCGGGGGGTTGCCTCGACTATCGATCAAGCGCCGGGAAAACGCCACCGCCGGAGGGTCCTAGGCCGAACGGACGTGGCGGACCGGGACCGGCGACCGACGCGCGCGACCCGGTCCGGCGATCAGCATGGACGCATGACCACTACAGAGCTCACCGCCAAGGGCCCCGCCCGCCCGGCCGCGGCGACGCCCGGCTGGGCCGCCCTGCTGGCCGCGTCCATCGGGCAGTTCCTCGTCGTCCTGGACATCTCCGTCGTCAACGTCGCCCTGCCCCACATCCGGGAAGGCCTCGGCCTCGGCGCCACGGGTCTGCAGTGGGTCGTCAACGCCTACTCGCTGACGTTCGCCGGGTTCCTCCTCCTGGGCGGGCGGGCCGCCGACCTGTACGGGCGCAAGCGCGTCTTCATCACCGGCCTCGGCCTGTTCACCGTCGCCAGCCTCGTCGGCGGGTTCGCCCCGGACGGCGGCATGCTGATCGCGGCCCGCGCCGCGCAGGGCCTCGGCGCCGCGATCCTGGCGCCCGTCACGCTGTCGCTGATCACCGGGACGTTCCCCGAGGGGCCGGCGCGGACGAAGGCGATCGCCATGTGGACGGCCGTCGGCACCGTGGGCGGCGCCACCGGCGGCCTGGTCGGCGGGCTGCTGACCGACTACCTCAGCTGGCGCTGGGTGCTGCTGATCAACGTCCCGGTCGGCGCGGTCGTCGCCGTGATCGCCGCCCGCTGGCTGCGCGGCGACCGAGACACCGCCGGGCGCCGCCGCCTGGACGTGCCCGGCGCCGTCCTCGTCACCGCCGGGGTGGGGCTGCTGGCGTTCGGCATCAGCCGGGCCGAGAACCACGGCTGGGCGGCGCTGTTCCCGCTCGCCGCCGGGCTCGGCCTACTCGCCCTGTTCGTCGCCGTCGAGTCGCGCGCCGCGGAGCCGCTCGTCCAGCTCCGGCTGTTCCGGCTGCGGAGCGTGGCGGTCGGCAACCTCGCGACCCTCGTCGGGACGATGGCGGGCTTCGCGCTCTGGTACTTCCTGTCGCTGTACATGCAGAACGTCCTGCACTACAGCGCCGTCCGGACCGGTCTGTCGTTCCTGCCGCACACCGCCGGCATCATCATCGGCTCCCGGCTCGCGCCCACCCTGATGGCCCGGATGGACGCCCGGCTCCTCGCCGGGATCGGCGGGCTCATGGCCGCGGCGGGCTTCGCCTGGCAGAGCGTCGTGCTGGACGCCGACGGAACGTTCCTGACGTCCATCCTCGGCCCCGGAGCGACCATGGCCCTCGGCTTCGGCCTGCTGATGACCCCGCTGGTGGAGGCGTCGACCAGCGGTGTCGAGGGGTCCGAGGCGGGCGCGGTGGCGGGCGTCGTCAACACGTCCCGGACGATCGGCGGCGCGATCGGCCTGAGCCTCCTCGGCACGGTCGCCGCCAAGGCCGGCCCGGACCTCGTGGACGGCTACTCGATGGCCTTCGTGGTCGCCGCGGTGGTCACGACCGCGGGCACGGCCGTCGTCCCGTTCCTGCCGAAGCCCGGCCGCGCGCCTCAGCAGGAGGCCGCGACGGCATGACGCCGGGCACTGTCGCCGGCAGCGCGCGAGCGCTCTGCCGGCGACCGGACGTGGTCGCGGCCTGGCTCGCCCACCGCTTGATCGACGACAATCGAGGTCGGTCCATCTCCTAATCCGGGGAGCCTGGGATGCGTCGGCGATCGGCTGCGCTGATGGCGTTGTTCCTGCTGCTCCCCGCCGGGTGCGGGGGCGGCGACGAGAGCGGCCCGCGGGGAGGGGGGACCCGGTCCGCGACTCCTTCCGCACGTGCTCCCTCGCCGTCGGCGACCACGGAACCGGCCGTTCGGGGCCCGGTCTACCTGGACAGGGACGACTGCGTGCGGCAGGCGAAGGTCGGCGGCGGGACGGGCTACCCCGAGGTGGACTGCGCCGACCCCCGGGCCTACGCCAAGGTGCTGTCCAGGTACCTGGTGGAGAGGGTCCCCCAGTTGACCGCGAGCGAGTGCCACGACGACGCCGACCTGATAGTGGACATGCGGGAAAGCCTCCGCCTGCTCGGCACGTACGGAGGTGACGAGGGGTATGCGTGCCTGCGCCTCCGCAAGCCGCCCCATCCCAGTGACCCGGGCCGCGGGGGCGGGCCGCGCGCCCGGGTCGGCGACTGCGTGACGGTCAGCGAGGACGATTCCGGCGTGATCACCCGGCTCGTCATGGGGAACGAGGTGCCCTGCGCCAAGGCCAAGCGGGGTTCCACCTACCGGGTCGTCAAGCTCGTCACGGCTCCTCGCATCAAGGGGCCGAAGTGCCCCGGCTCGTCCGAGCAGTTCACCCCCACGTCGCTGCTGGGCGGCTCGACCGACCCGTTGGAGCAAGTGGAATTCGTCTGCGCCAAGAAGCTCTAGGCGCGTCAGGTGACCGCCGGATGGGGTTCCAGCCGCGGGTCGCGGGCGCGCGGACGGGTGAGGCGCCGTCCGAGCCGCTGGGCGGGAGCCTCGATCCAGCGTTGCGAGGCCCAGCTCAGCACGATCAGGGCGAGGAGGAAGAAGCCCAGGCCGACCGCGTCCTCGCGTCCGGAGACACCGAGGAACTGCGCCGCGACCATCAGCAGCAGCGGATGCAGGAGGTAGACCGAGAAGCTGATGGTTCCGAGGCCGGTCGCCCAGCCGGGGAAGCGGGCGTGGCGCAGCCGCCAGGCCGCCCCGAACGCCAGGGCCGCCGCCACGACCGCGCCGCACCAGACCAGCTGGGCGTTCCGCCCGTAGGGGGCCGCGTTCCACGTCCCGGCGACGAGCGCGCCGCCGATCACCACCGCGCCCGCCGCCGTGCCGGAGCGCCGCGTGATCTGGCCGTGCTCGGCGCGGTGGATCGCGGTACCGAGGAACATGACCGCCAGCATGACGAGCCCCTCCCACGCGCTGATCCGGCCGTTCAGCGTGACCAGCGCGGCGGCGAGCAGGCCGCCGAGGAGGCCGCCGGCGGTCCGCGTCGCGGGGCGGCGGGACATCGCCGCGCCGATCGCCACCACCAGCGCGGCGGCGGTCACCGCGACCACCGGGCCCGTCCCGACGGTGCGCGACAGCAGGCCCGCCGGAGCGTGCGCGCCGGTGAGCAGCCCGCCCGCGGTCAGCGTGACGGCCACCAGCGCGACCACGGTGATGACGACGGCGGCCGGCGCCGAGCGGCGGTGCCCACCGACCACGAACAGCGCGACGATCAGCAGGTAGAAGGCCATCTCGTAGGAGAGCGTCCACAGCACGTTCATCGCGTTCGGGACGTTCAGGACGTCCTGGAGCATCGTCATGTGCGCCAGGACGGCCGTCGCGGGGGAGTACGTCTCCAGCCCGGCCCGCAGTCCCAGCACACCCAGCAGGAACGGCAGGACGGCGAGGAGGCACGTCACCGCGAGCAGCGGGTAGATGCGGAAGAACCGGCCGATCCAGAACCCGCGCACACTGCCCCGCCGTTCCAGCGACGCGGGCACGATGTACCCGCTGACCAGGAAGAACACGAGCACGCCGACCAGGCCCGGATCGAACCAGTCGGCCATCCGCGCACGTAGTCCTGGGAGGTACACATAGCTCGCGTGATGCAGCGCCACCGCCAGGGCCGCCCCGCCCCGCAGCGCATCAAGCCACCCAAGCCGGGACGTTGCGGGGGAAACATCCGAGGCGGGAATCATCCCGACAGACTAGACGCTCAGCCCCCATCCGTACCGCCGAATCTGGGTCGCGTATCAATCGGATATACGCCGTGAAATAGGCGAGAACGGATGTCCGAGGTCCCCGGTGCCGGGCGGCCCCGGGCGGCTCGGCACGATGAGGGGATGACGACACTCCCGTTGAGCCCTGATGAGCTGCTGACCACGACCCGTACCGTCCGCAAGCGACTCGACCTGGAACGTCCCGTCCCGATGGAGCTCGTCCGCGAATGCCTGGAGGTCGCCCTCCAGGCGCCGAGCGGCAGCAACCGGCAGGGCTGGCAGTGGGTCGTCGTCACCGACGCCGGCAAGCGCGCGGAGATCGGCGAGTACTACCGGCGCTCGTTCAGCGCGTACGCCCAGGGCGGGGGATCCGCCGCCGGCCTCTACAAGGACGATCCCGAGCGCGCCGAGGTGCAGCGCCGCGTCGGGGACAGCGCGGCCTACCTCGGCGAGCGCATGGGCGACGTGCCCGTACTGGTGATCCCATGCCTGCGGCTGCCCGGCGGCGAGTTCCCGGACGGCAACCAGGCCGGCCTCTGGGGCTCGCTGCTCCCCGCCGCGTGGAACTACTGCCTCGCCGCCCGCGCCCGCGGGCTCGGCACGGCGTGGACGTCGCTGCACCTCGCGTACGAGCGGGAGGTGGCGGAGCTGCTCGGCCTGCCCGAGGACGTCCGCCAGGGCGCGCTCATCCCGACGGCGTACTACACCGGCGAGACCTTCCGTCCCGCCTCCCGCGTGCCGCTGGACGAGATCCTCCACGTCGACGGCTGGTGACCGACCGCCGACAGGGGGCCGCGCGACGCGCGGCCCCGCCCCCCGTCAGCGCGCCGTGCGGGAGGCGGGGCCGCCGGCCCCGGGCGGGGCCCACCGACCCGGGCCGGGAGGGGGCCGGCGCCGAGAGCGGGGGGAGCGGCGCCGGCCCCGGGATCGTGTTACGGAAGGCCGTTCAAGAAGGGCTCGTGGCTGTTCATGAACTCCCAGCCGTAGTAGCCGTCCCAGTTGACCGACCACGCCATCAGCCCGCGCAGGGCCGGGGACGTCCCGCCGCGCAGCGGGTACGACCCGCAGTCCTGCCCCTTGACCAGGCAGTTCACCGCTTGCTGGACCTGGGCGGGCGGCGTGTGCCCGTTGCCCGCGCTGACGGCGGCGGGCAGGCCGATGCCGATCTGCTCCGGACGCAGCCCGGGGAACGTGTGACCGGTGTTCGCGACCGGGAAACCGGCCTTCACCATGTCGGTCATCGCGATGTGGAAATCGGCGCCGCCCATGGTGTGGTACTGGCCGTCCAGGCCCATGACGGGACCGGAGTTGTAGTCCTGCACGTGCAGGACGGTCAGGTCGTCCCGCAGCGCGTCGATCACCGGCAGGTACGCGCCCGTGCGGTTGTCGCCGGCGCCCGCGCCGCCGTAGAACTGGTGGCCGACCTGCACGAAGAACGTCTCGGGCGCCATCGTCAGCACGAAGCCGCTCCCGTACTTGGCCTTGAGCGACCTCAGCGCCGAGATCAGGTTGACGATCACCGGCGTGGTCGGGTTGCGGAAGTCGGTGTCGCCCGGGTCCAGGTAGAGCGAGTGGCCCTCGAAATCGATGTCCAGGCCGTCCAGCCCGTACCGGTCGATGATCTCCGAGACGGACCGGACGAACGCGTCCCGCGCGGCCGTCGTCGTGAGCTGCACCTGGCCGTTCTGGCCGCCGATCGAGATCAGCACCTTCTTGCCCTGCGCCTGCTTCGCGCGGATCGCGGCGAGGAACTCCTCGTCGCTCTCCACGTTCGGGCACTCGCTCGCCGGGCACCGCGTGAAGCGGATGTCACCGGACGTCGGCGACGTCGGCTCGCCGAACGCGAGGTCGATGATGTCCCACGCGTCGGGGACGTCCGCCATCCGCACGTAGCCGGACCCGTTGGCGAAGCTGGCGTGCAGGTACCCGATGAGCGCGTGCCTCGGGAGGTCGGCGGCGGCCGGGACGTTCTTCGCCTGCGCGGGGCTCGTGGCCCCGACCAGCAGCACGGCGGCCAGCGCCGCCAGAACCCGGATCTTCGTCATGACGGCCCCCTACGGCAGCGTGTCGAGGTGCGGGCCGACGGTGCCGGCGAAGCGGCCGCCGTTGGTGACGTCCCAGTTGATGGACCACGTCATCGCGCCGCGGATGTCCGGGTAGGTGCGCGCCGGCGTGAACGAGCCGCATCCGGTGCCCTTGGCGAGGCAGTCGAGCGCGCCGGTGACCGCCGACGGCTCGACCACGCCGCCGCCCGCCGCGCCCGGCCCGGCGGGCAGGCCCAGCGCGACCTGGTCCGGGCGCAGGCCGTTCTCCAGCTGGATGCACGCCAGCGCGGTCATGAAGTCGACCGTCCCCTGCCCGTACACCTTCTGGTCGCAGCCGAGCATGGTGCCCGAGTTGTAGTACTGCATGTGGACGACGGTGAGGATGTCCTTGATCTTCAGCGCGAGCTGGAAGTACGACCCGCCGGTGGACTGCATGTCGATCGTCTGCGGCGCCATCGTGATGATCAGGCCGTCCCCCGCCGCGGAGCGGAGCGACCTGAGCGCCTTCTCCATGTACGTCGGGTTCAGGCCGTTCTCCAGGTCGATGTCGACGCCGTCGAAGCCGTACTCGGTCATCAGCCCGTGGACGGAGTCGGCGAAGAGCTGCGCGGAGGCGTCGTCGGAGACCTGGATGGCGCCCTTCTCGCCGCCGACCGAGAGGATGACCTTCTTGCCGGCGGCCTGCAGGGCCGCGATGTCGGCCTTGAACTGCTCGTCGGTGTAGCCGCCGAGGGCCGTCGACAGCTCGGGGTCGACCCGGAACGTGACCTCGCCGGCGCGGGCGGTGGCCTCGCCGAACGCGACCGCGATGAGGTCGTACTCGTCCGGTATCTGGGAGAGCTTGAGCTCCTCCGCGGGATTGACGAAGTCGTGCCAGTACCCGGTCAGGAAGTGCTCGGGGAGCTCCGCGGCGGCGGGCCTGGCGGGCGCCGCGGCCGTCGTCGCGGCATGTGCCGCGGGCGCGACGGCGAGTGGGAGGAGCAGGGCGGCGAGGACGCTGAGAGTGGAGCGGGGGGACAAGGGGGTACTCCCTGGGTCTGGTTGCCGACGGATTCCCCCGAAACCCGTGTCGTTCGCGTTATAGATAGGAAGGTTTCCTGTCTAATTGGCCACAGTAGGCCACCGTCCACAGCCGGGCAAGGCCCTTCCGAAAAGGCCCGATCGGCCCGCCGCAACCAGCCCAGTTCGAGGACCGAACCACCGGTCCCGGGCTCCGAAAATCAGCGACTAACGCCCAAGAACGCGCTCGCCACCAGCAAATCTCACCAATCACGCCGCGACACGCGGCCCATCACACGGGCGGCGCGGATCGTCCGGTGGACGATCCGCGCCGCTGTTCGGAGGTGTGGGTCAGAAGCCGGCCGTGATTCTGGTGAACTCCCAGTTCTGCTGGTCGATGCCGCTGCAGCTGGACGTCACGCCGCCGCCGGGGCAGGGCCGGTCGCGGTTGACGGACCAGTACGCCAGGCGGGCCAGGCCGTGCGACTTCGCCCAGTCGCGGATCCGCGTCCAGGTCGCCGGGGACGTCAGCTCCTGCTGGTCGGACAGGCCGTTCATACCGGAGATGCCCATGTGGGAGTAAGCGGTGGCGTCCGACCACCCGAACGCCGACTTGAGCGCGTTCTTCAGGCCCTCGGAGGCGTTGACGGTGTTGCCGTACATGTCCGCGCCGCCGCCGAAGTCGAACGGCATGATCGTGAACACGTCCACGTTCGCCTGGAGCGCCGCGGCCCGGTTGATGAGGCGGGTGCCCCAGTAGTTCGGGCCGGTGGTGCTCGTGCCGAAGGTCAGGATCGTCTGGATGCCGGGGTTCCGCTGCTTGACGATCTTGAGGGCGCCGAGGATGCGGTCCTGGACGACCTCGTTCTCGAACTCGTCGCTGTTCTCGATGTCGACGTCGACGGCCTTGAGCCCGAACGCGTCGATCACCTGCTGGTAGGCGCCGGCGAGCGCCTCGGGGGAGGAGCAGTTCGGGCCGAGCTTGTTGCCCGACCAGCCGCCGATGGACGGCAGCACGTCACCGCCGGCCGCGCGGATCTGGGCGATGGCCTGCTCGTCCGCGCCGCCCCTGAGCGGGCGGTTGCCGTCCCACGCCGCGTTGCACCCGCCGCCGGACAGGATGAACGCCATCGTGAACCACTTGATCCCGGTCGCGTTCATGACCGTGGCCGGGTTCGGCGGTTCGCCCCAGCCCATGTACAGGTAGGGCGCGGCGTGCTTGCCGCCGGCCGGCGGGGTCGTGCAGCCGCTCGTGGTCGCCGTCACCGAGCCGCTCGCCGCGGACTCCCCGGCGGAGTTGTACGCCCTCACCGTGTAGGTGTGGTCCGAGCAGGTGGCCAGCCCGCCGATGGTGGCGCTCGTCCCGGTCACGGTGGCCCGGACGGCGGAGCCCTCGTAGACGCGGTAGCCGGTGACCGACCCGGACGACGCCGGCCACGACAGTGTGAGCGAGGTGTTCGTCTTGCCGGTCACGCTCGGCGCCCCGGGTGCGGACGGCGCACCGGGGTTGCCGCCTCCGGTGCAGGACGAACCGTTGATCGTGCAGTTCTGCGGCGTCCCGGACCCGCTGACGATGAAGCCGAACGAGACGCTCGCGCCCGCGGCGACGGAGCCGTTGTACTCGCGGTTGGCGAACGCGGCGTGCTGCCCGGACGTGGTGAGCAGCGCGTCCCAGTAGGTCCCGACCGAGGAGCCGGACGGCAGGTCGAACTCCACCTTCCAGCCGGGGACCGCGGCGGCGGTCTCGTTCTTGATCGTGTACTTGGCCTCGTAGCCGGAGCCCCAGTCGGCCGACTTGGTGAAGGTCGCCGTCACGGAGGCGGCACTGGCCGGGACGGGGACGAGCAGGGCGAGGAGCAGGGAGCAGAGGGCGGTGAGCAGGAGGCCGGGCAGGAGGCGTCTTCTTCGCAAGGTCACTCCCGGGTAGGAAGACGTGGACGAGCGGGCATCCCCCGAACCCCGAGTCGGTCGCGGTGATCTAATAGGAAACTTTCCTATAAAGTCGACTGAACGGTAACCACCCGGACGCCGTCCTGCAACCCCCGTGGAACGCGCCCGCTCGCGCGCATGACGGACCCCGTGCCGACCACTCCAGGTAGCCGGCCGGTCCACCCGCCGAATGGCTCCGGCGGAAGTCCCGAAATCAGTCGTCGGCGGTGCTCTCCGTTCCGATCCGCGTGATGAGACCGCTCTTGTAGGCGACCGCGACCGCCTGCCCGCGCGTTCCGACGCCCAGTTTCTTCAGGACGTTGTGCACATGGGTGCGCACGGTCGTGATGGAGATGGAGAGCTCCCGCGCGATCTCGACATTGGACGCGCCGCGGCCGAGCAGCAGGAGCACTTCCTTCTCGCGGCCGGTGAGGTCGGCGCTCAGCGAGTGCCCGGCCTCCTTCGGGGCGGGCGCGTGGCGGGGGCACAGGGCCTGCCGGGCGCTCTCCGGGAGGAGCAGCGTCTCCCCGGCCATGACCAGGCGCAATGCCTGGATCAGTTGGTCCGACGAGGTGTCCAGGGAGAGCACGGCGGAGACGCCGAGCCCGACCGCCTCGACCGACCGGTGCGCGCTCTCCGTCTTGGCGATGAGGATGACCTTGGAGAGGTCGGCCAATTCCGCGAGTTCCCGCTGATGACCGACGAGGGTCAATGCGGGAGCGACGACGAGCGTGATGTCGGGACAGTTCTCGGCGGCGTCCCGCAGGACCAGTTCCCCGGTGGTGCGGCCGATGATCTCGATCTCCGGCTCGCTTTCCAGGAGCGCGGAGAAGCCGTCGGCGAAGAGCGGCTTATCGCAGCAGAGGAGCAGCCTTTGTTTCAACCCCATCGGACCTTTTTGCCACCTCGTGCCGGTGCTGCAGGCAGAACACTGCATTCGATTCTTGACCCCCGGTCGTGCTTCGAGAATCGGGCTCCGGCCACCGGGGCGGCGGTGAGCGGAGGCGTCGGTGGTTGAAGATTCATCGGATCTACGGGCGTGCACTCTCCAATAGGGTCACGTGCCGAGCGCACGCCGATGATGGCGGGCGCTTCGTCGTGACAATGTATCGCGATCACGGCGGTGGGCTCTGGGGCCTTTTAGTCATGTCTTTATCCCTCGGTCCTTCGGCAACCCGAAGGCCGCCGAGAAACATGAACGATCATGACTCGGCGGCCCCGGCCCGCGGCACGGCTCATGGATTCGCTGTCAATTGGTCGGGCAATTGCCGGGCCGGCCCGCCCCGGCCGGGAAGTCGGCCGCTGTCAAAGGGCGTTCGACCCGGCCGTGGTCGCCATCACGGCCCGGTCAGTGGTTCGTCAGCGCGATCGTCAGCGCAATGCACGACAGTCGGACCGTCCACTGATCTCAACGCCGTTCACGCGGCATGGGGGGAAGTCGTGAGTGACGTGTACGACCGGTTGGTCGATCTGCTGGTGGACCGCTTCGAGGTCGACCGGACGGCGGTGGGGCCGGACGTCGTCTTCCAGGAACTGGAGGTCGACTCGCTGTTCCTGGTGGAGCTGCTGCTGGTCGCCCAGACCGAGTTCGGCGCCGAGTTCGGCGAGGACCTGGTGTCGCCCTCGGACACGATCGGCCGCGCGGCCGACCTGATCGAGCGGCAGATCACGACGGCGGCCTCGCCGTGACCACGGCGGACTTCCTCATCGGATACATCGCCGACGCCTGGATGGGCGGGGACGCCGACGGGCTGCGCACCGACACGCCGATCCTCGACCTGAACATCATCGACTCGGCGGCGATCTTCGACCTGGTGCACGCGCTGCAGGCCGAGTTCGGCGTCACCGTCCCGCTCCGGGAGATCACGCCCGCGAACTTCGGGTCGGTCGGCGCGATCGCCGCGCTGGTCGGCCGCCTGGACCAGGAGGAGAAGAGCGTCCGATGACCGACCTGGCCCACAGCGCCCCGGCCGGCCGGCAGGTGCTGGAGATCATCGCCTCGAACACCCTCTACGACGTCTCGCGGCTGCGGCCCGAAAGCCACCTCGAAGGCGAGCTCGGCGTCGACGCGGCCGTGCTGGACGCCATCCTCGGCGACGTGCGGGACCGCTTCGGCCCGGACGTGCGGCTGCCCCGCGAGGCGGCCACGCCGCAGGACCTGATCGACGCGGTGGAGCGCTCGCTCGCCGCGACCCCCGGCCCGGCCGCGCAGGCCGGCCCGCCGGACGGCGCGAAGCTCGCCGAGGCGGTCATGACGGCGGCGATGCGGCACACCCACTACCGGCGCGACCAGCTCGACCTCGACGCCGAGCTGGAGGCCGAGCTCGGCATCGACTCGGTCGTGCTCGCCTCGATCATCGCCGACGCCGCCGAGGAGCTCGGGCTCTCCGGCCCGGCGCCGGAGCTCACGGTGCCGAATCTGCGTGCCCTCATCGCCGAGCTGGGCGACCGCGCGGCCGGGGACGCGCCCCGCCCGGAGCCCGCGCCGGCGGCCCCCGCGCCCGCCGGCCCCGGTCCGCGCGAACTCGCGGTCGGCGAGCTGGATCCCGTCCGGCCCGCAACGGGCACGACGTGGGACGACCGGTCCATGCGCGACTTCATGGACGACCGCGACCCCGACCTCTTCGCGAAGGCCCGCGGGTTCGCCTCCTACCTGCGCGGGCGCGAGGCCGAGCACCTGTACTGGTACGGGATGCCGCTGCGGTCGCGGTGCGCGAACCGGGCGCGGATCCACGACGAGCTGACGGGCCGGACCCGCGAGTTCCTCATGTTCGCCTCGAACAACTACCTCGGGCTCGCCAACCACCCGCGGGTCATCGACGCGGTCTGCGAGGCGACGCGGGCCTACGGCGCCACCAACACCGGCTGCCGCATCATCGGCGGCACCAATCATCTGCACAAGGAACTGGAGCGCAGGCTCGCCGCGTTCAAGCGCCGGCCCGCCTGCATCGTCTACCCCGGCGGCTACCCGGCCAACCTCGGCGCGGTGTCCGCGCTGGTCAAGAGCCACGACGCGGTCATCGTGGACAAGCTCAACCACATGAGCATCGCGGACGGCTGCAAGCTGTCCGGCGGCGTCCGCAAGATTTACGGGCACAACGACATGCGGGCCCTGGAGCGGGTGCTGGAGCGGTGCCGGGACCAGGTGCGCGGCAAGCTCATCGTCACCGACGGCGTGTTCAGCATGCACGGGGACGTGTGCGACCTGCCGGAGATCGTCCGGCTGGCGCGCCGCTACGGGGCCCGGGTCATGGTGGACGACGCGCACTCGACCGGCGTGCTCGGCGAGCGCGGCTCCGGCACCGCCGAGCACTTCGGCCTCAAGGGAGAGGTCGACCTGGAGCTCGGCACCATGAGCAAGACCCTCGCCGGCATGGGCGGGTTCGTGGCCGGCGACGAGGAGGTCATCGACTACCTCCGCTTCTACTCCAACTCGTACGTGTTCGCGGCGACGATCCCGGCCGGGGTCGCGGCCGGGCTGATCGCGGCGATCGACGTCATGGAGGAGGAGCCGGAGCGGCTCACCGCCCTCTGGGCGAACATCCGCCGGCTGCGCGCCGACCTCGCCGGCGCCGGGTTCGACCTGGAGAACACCCAGAGCGCGATCCTGCCGATCGTCGTCGGGGACGAGCGCCGGGCGATGGAGATGGGCCGGGCGGTGCGCGCCCGCGGCCTGTTCTGCCAGACCGTCGTCTTCCCCGGGGTGCCGCTCGGCGACGCCCGGCTGCGGGTGAGCGTCACCTCCGAGCACACACCCGAGGACCTGTCCCTCGCCGCGCAGATCTTCGTCGACGCGGCGCGCGAGACCGGCGTCCTGCCGCGAGGGGCGGCCCGGTGAGCGCGCGGCGGCTCGGCATCCTGGACGAGGGCCTCGCCGGGCTCCCGGACGTGGAGTCGGCGGAGCACGCGGCCCGCCCGGCCCTCCTCGGGCGGCGGACCGTCTCCTACGGGGAACTGGCCGCGACCGTGGAGCGGACGGCCGCCGGCATCCTCGGGCTCGGGGCGCGCCTCGGCGACCGCGTCGCCGTCTGGATGGACAAGGGGCCGGAGTACGCCGAGGCCGTCCTCGCCGCCCTGCGCGCCGGGTGCGCCTACGTGCCGATCGACGGCGGGCAGCCCGCGGCACGGGCGGACACGATCCTGCGGGACGCGGAACCGCTCGTGCTGTTCACCGACGCCCGCCACCTCGCGCTGCTGTCCGGCATGGAGCCGCCGCCGTCCGTCAAGGCGATCGTCGTGGCCGACGGGGCCGCGGCGGGCGGTCCGGCCGTCGGCCGGGACGCGTTCCTGGACGGCGCAGGGAAGGTGGAACCGCCGCGGGTCACGACCGGCGACCTGGCCGCGATCCTCTACACGTCCGGCTCCACCGGGGCGCCGAAGGGCGTGAAGATCTCGCACCGCAACCTCACGGCGTTCACCGGCTGGTCGCGCGGCGAACTGGACGTCGGCGCCGACGACGTGTTCGCCAACCACGCGTCGTTCAACTTCGACCTCAGCACCTTCGACCTGTTCGTGGCGCTGTCGGTCGGCGCCGCCGTGTGGATCGTCGAGGACGGGCAGGCCCGGGACGTCGCCGCACTGGCGGCCGGCGTCCGCGAGCACGGCGTGACCGTCTGGTACTCGGTGCCGTCCATCCTCACCCTGCTGACCGTCGCGGGGGCTCTGACGGACGAGACCGTCCGGAGCCTGCGCTACGTGCTGTTCGCCGGGGAGGTCTACCCGATGCCGCGGCTGCGGGAGCTGAGCGCCCGGCTGCCGCGCGGGACCGTCCTGTACAACCTGTACGGGCCGACGGAGACCAACGTCTGCACCTACCACCGGGTCCGTCCCGAGGACCTGGAGCGGGACGAGCCGCCGCCCATCGGCCTGCCGGTCGGGAACGCGCGGCTCATCGTCGTGGACGAGCACGACCGCCCGCTGGACGGCCCGGACGCCCTCGGCGAGCTGGTCGTCGAGGGCGACTGCGTCACCCCCGGCTACTGGGGCCGCGACTCCGAGCCGCCCGCCGACCTGCACCGCCGGCACCGGCACCCCACCGGCGACCTGGTGACCCGGGGCAAGGACGGGCTGCTCGTCTACCGGGGCCGCAAGGACCGCATGGTGAAGGTGTCCGGCTACCGCGTCGAGCTCGGCGAGATCGAGGCCGTGGTGCTGCGGCATCCCGCGATCGCCGAGGCCGCGGTCCTCGTCACCGGCGAGGGCACCGGCGCCCGCCTCGCCCTCTACTACGCGGTCCGCGACGGCGCCGCGCCGCCCGGCCTGATCGAGGTCAAGCGGCATTGCGCGGAGCATCTGCCGAAGTACATGGTCCCGCACGCGGCGACCCGCCTCGCGGCGCTGCCGCGCAACTCCAACGGCAAGGTCGACCTCGGCCGGCTCCGCGGCGGCGGGGCGGACAGCCCGGCCGCCCCGGCGCCCCTCCCGTCATGAGCGGTGGAACGATGACGCGCACGCACCTGATCGACGGCCACTGGGACGGCCCCGAACCGGAGACGGTGGCGGGGATCCTGCGGCACCACCTCCGGCGGACGCCGGACCGGCTCGCGTACCGGTTCCTGACCGGGACGGGCGGGCAGAGCGAGTCCTGGACCTACCGGGACCTGGACGCGCGCGCCCGCGCCGTGGCGGGACGGCTCCAGCGGGAGGGGCTGCGGAACCGGCCCGTCCTGCTGCTCCTGCCGCCCGGCCTGGAGTACGTCGCGGGGTTCCTCGGCTGCCTGTACGCGGGCGCGATCGCGGTCCCCGCCTACCCGCCGGACACCGGGCGGACCGGCCAGACCCTGGACCGGCTCGCCGTCATCGCCCGGAACGTGCGGGCGGGGTGGGCGCTCGTGGACGAGGAACAGAAGCGCTCCCTGGAGACCGGGGCCGGAAGCCGTGGCGAGCTGGGCGCGACCGGGATCCGCTGGCTGGCGAGCACAGACTGCGGCCCGGACGACGCGGACGCGTACGCCGATCCCGGCGTGAGCCCGGGATCGCTGGCGTTCCTTCAGTACACCTCCGGCTCCACCGCGACGCCGAAGGGCGTCATGGTCAGCAACGAGAACCTGGTCGCCAACCTCCGGACGATCCACCTGACGCTGGAGCACGACCGCGACTCCACCCTGGTGTCCTGGCTCCCGCCGTACCACGACATGGGGCTGATCGGCGGCCTGCTGACGCCGCTGTACGGGGGTCTCCCGGCGCACCTCATGGCGCCGAGGACGTTCATCCAGCGTCCGCTGCTGTGGCTGGAGACGATCTCCGAGACCCGCGCGACGACCGCGACCTCCCCGAACTTCGGCTTCGACTACTGCCTGCGCAGGATCTCCGCCGGGCAGGCGGCCGGGCTCGACCTGCGCTCCTGGCGGCTGGCGCTCAACGGCGCCGAGCCGGTGCGCGCCGACACCCTGGACCGGTTCGCCGAGCGGTTCGCGCCCTGCGGCTTCGACCGGCGGGCGCTGCTGCCCTGCTACGGGCTGGCGGAGGCGACCCTGCTGGTCAGCGGGGCCGCCGCCGGGCGGGAACCACAGGTCGGGACGCTCGACGCCGAGGCGCTGGAGAACGGCCGCGCCGAACCCGCGGCGGAGGGGCGCCGCTCCGTCCGCAGCGTCGGCTGCGGGCCCGCCGCCGACCGCGTCGGCGTCGCGATCGTCGACCCGGCCACCCGGCGGCGCCTCCCCGCCGGCCGGGTCGGCGAGATCTGGGTCAGCGGGCCGGGCGTCGCCCGCGGGTACTGGCGCGACTCGGGCGCCACCCGCGAGACGTTCCAGGCCCGGATCGAGGACGGGGACGGCACCGCGCACCTGCGCACCGGCGACCTCGGCTTCGAGCGGGACGGTGAGCTGCACGTCGTCGGGCGGCTGAAGGACGTCGTGATCGTCCAGGGCCGCAACCACTACCCGCAGGACGTCGAGCTGACCGTGGAGCGCGCGGACGGCGCGGTCCGCGCGGGCTGCGGCGCCGCGTTCGCCGTCGACGTCGACGGCGCCGAGGAGATGGTCGTCGTCTTCGAGGTGGACGGGAACCGCGCCGGGGACACCGGTGAGCTGCTCGCCCGGCTCCGCGCCGCCATCGCCCGCGACCACGACGTCTCGCCGCACGCGATCGTCCTGGTCGGGCGGGCGTCCGTGGGCAGGACGACCAGCGGCAAGATCCAGCGGCAGGGCTGCCGGCGGGCGTTCCTGTCCCTCGCCCTGCCGGTCGTCGCGGCGAGCGTGGTCCGCGAGTCCGGTTCCGCCGCGGCCACGGCCGCGGCGCCGGACCGGGCGAAGATCCTCGGCCTCATCGGGTCCGCGACCGGCCGGACGGACGTCGAGCGGTCCTCGCTCGCCGACCTCGGCCTGGACTACACCGGCCTGCTGGATCTCGCCGCTCGGCTGGAACGCGACCTCGGCCTGCGCGTGCCCATGGGCGAGCTGCTCACGGACCCCACCGTGCCCGCGCTGCTGAGACTCCTCGGCGCGGACGAGGACCGCGCGCCCGCCGGGCACCCGGCGCCCGGGGCGTCCGGCCGCAGCGCGGCCGACATCGAGGCGTGGCTGGTGGAGAAGGTCGCCGCCCGGCTCGGGCTGCCCGCGCGGACGATCGGCACGACCGTCCCGTTCGCGACGCTCGGCCTCGCGTCCAGGACGGCGGTCGCCATCGTCGAGGAGCTCGGGGCCTGGCTCGGACGCGACCTCGCGCCGAGCACCGTCTTCGAGCGTCCCACCATCCGCGATGTGGCGGACCTCCTCGGCGCCGAACCCGAACCCGGCGCGCGTCCCGTCCCCGGGAGCGATGAGCCGGGACCCGCGGAACCGGTCGCGGTCGTCGGGATCGGCTGCCGCTTCCCGGGCGCGCCCGACCCCGACGGGTACTGGCGGCTGCTCCTCGACGGGCGGGACGCCGTCGCCGGCGTGCCCGCCGGACGCTGGGACGCCGCCGGCGTCGACGCGCCGGCCAGGGGCGGGTTCCTCGACCAGATCGACCGGTTCGACGCCCGCTTCTTCGGGATCTCCGCGCGCGAGGCCGAGCGCATGGACCCCCAGCAGCGCCTCCTCCTGGAGGTCGCCTGGGAGGCCTTCGAGGACGCGGGCATCGCCCCGGACGGCGCGGCGGGCGGCGACACAGGCGTGTTCGTCGGCATCAGCAGCCACGACTACGGCGACCTCCAGATGAACGACCCCGCGTCCGTCGACGTGTACGCGGCGACCGGCACCGCGCACTCCATCGCGGCGAACCGGCTGTCGTACCACTTCGACCTGCGCGGGCCGAGCCTGGCGATCGACACCGCCTGCTCGTCTTCGCTCGTCGCGGTGCACGCCGCCTGCCGGAGCCTGCGCGCCGGCGAGTGCGGCATGGCGCTCGCGGGCGGTGTCAACCTGCTGATCAACCCGGTGCTGTCCGTCGCGTTCGCGCGGGGCGGGATGCTGTCGCCGGACGGGGCGTGCCGCACCTTCGACGACGCGGCCGGCGGGTACGTGCGCGGCGAGGGCGCCGGCCTGGTCTGCCTGAAGCCGCTGTCCCGGGCCCGCGCCGACGGCGACCGGATCTACGCCGTGATCACCGGCGCGGCCGTCGGGCACGGGGGCCGCGCCAACGGCCTCACCGCGCCGAAGGGATCGGCGCAGCGCGCGGTGATCGAGCGGGCGCTCGCCGAGGCGGGCACCGGCGGCCGGGGGATCGACTACGTCGAGGCGCACGGCACCGGCACCGCCCTCGGCGACCCGGTCGAGTGGGAGACGCTCGCCGCCGTGTACGGCGCGGGCCGGGCCGCGGACGCGCCCTGCCCGGTCGGTTCCGTCAAGGCCAACATCGGGCATCTGGAGGCGGCGGCCGGCATCGCCGGGCTGATCAAGTCCGCGCTGGCCGTCTGGCACGGGGAGCTGCCCCCGCAGCTGCACTTCACCACCCCGAACCGCCATCTGACCTGGGAAGGCTCCGGCCTCACCGTGCTGACCGGGCTGGCCGGGCGGACCCGCGTCCCGCCGTCCCGGATCGCCGTCAGCTCGTTCGGGTTCGGCGGCGCCAACGCGCACGTGATCATCGGACGCGCGGACGAGGCGCGCCCCACCGAGCGGCCGGGGCCCGAGCGGCCCGTCCAGGCGCTCTGCCTGTCCGCGCACACGCCGACCGCGCTCGCGACCCTCGCCCGGCGGTACCGGGCGCACATCGCGGCCCGGCCGGACGTGGAGCTCGCCGACCTGTGCCACGCGGCGAACACCGGCCGCGCCGCGCTCGGGCACCGCGCCGCCATCACCGCGCGGTCGATGACCGAACTGGACGGGGCCCTCACGGCGCTGGGGTCCGGCGAGGCGTCCGCCGGCGTGCTGCGGGGGGAGCCCGCCGGACGCGGTCCCCGCGCGGCGTTCCTGTTCAGCGGGCAGGGCACGCAGTACCCGGGCATGGGACGCGGGCTCTACGAGTCCAGCCCGGTGTTCGCGGAGGTCATCGACCGGGCCGACGAGGTGCTGCGCCCGCTGATCGGCGGTTCGCTCCGCGACCTCGTCTTCACCGAGGACGATCCGGCCCGGCTGAAGGCCACCCGGTACTGCCAGCCGGCCCTGGTCGCCGTCGAGGTCGCGCTCGCGCGGCTGTGGGAGTCGATCGGCGTCCGGCCGGCGGGCGTGCTCGGCCACAGCGTCGGCGCTTTCGCGGCGGCGTGCGTCGCGGGCGCGCTGACCCTGGAGGACGCGCTCACCCTCGCCGCGACCCGCGGCCGCCTCATGGACGAGCTGCCCGGCTCCGGCGCGATGATCGCCTGTGCCGGGGACGCGGCGGCGATCGAGTCGGCCGCCGCCGCGAGCCCCGCGGTCGCGGTCGCCGCCGCCAACGCGCCCGGCCACCTCGTCCTGTCCGGCCCGGAGGAGGAGATCGGGCGGCTCACCGGCGACCTCCAGGCGAAGGGCGTCACCGTCCGGCGCCTCGCCGTCTCGCACGCCTTCCACTCGCCGCTGATGGACGGCGCCGCCGAGCCGCTGCGGGAGGCCGCCCGCGCGGTCGCGGCCCGCGAGCCGGACATCCCGTGGATCTCCGACCACACCGGCGAGGCCATGGGCCGTCCCGACGCCGGGTACTGGGCCGGCCACCTGCTCGGCACCGTCCGGTTCACCGACGGTGTCGGCGCCCTCCGGCGCCTCGGCTGCGACGCGTTCGTGGAGGCGGGGCCGCACCCCGCCCTCCTCGGCCTGGTGCGCGCCGGGCTCGCGGACGCCGCCGGGACCGTGCTGTCGCTGCCGTCCCTGCGCCGCGGGGGAGACGACTGGCAGACGTTCCTGCGGTCGGCCGGCCGCTGGTACTGCGCGGGCGGCGGCGTCCGGTGGGCCGGCCTCGACGCCGGGCGCCCGCGGCGCCGGGTCCCGGTGCCCCACGCGGTGTTCGAACGCAGCCCCTACTGGCTCGGACAGCGAAGGGAGATCGAAGTGAACGGCAACGGATACGGGCACGCCGGCCGGACGGAGGGGGCGGCGGCGCCGGGCGCCGAGGCCGGCAGGGTCCTGGCCTGCGTCGCCCAGGTCTCCGGCTTCCCCGCCGACCAGATCCCGCCCCACGCCCACGTCGGCAGCGAGCTGGGGCTCGACTCGCTCATGAAGGGCGAGCTGGAACGCCGCCTCGCCCCGATGTACCCCGGCCGGGTCGCGGAGCTCCGCCACACCCTGCCCGAGGACTTCACCGTCGCCCAGCTCCTCGACGCCCTCGGCATCGCCGATGCGGCCCCGCCTGCTCGGGCGTACGAGCCCGCCGTCCAGGCACCGCCCGCCGCGCCCGCCCCGGCCCCCGCTCCCGCACCCGCTCCGGCGCCTGCCCCGGCACCGGCTCCGGTGCCGGAGGAGTCGCGGCCGGTGGTGATCCAGCGGCGGTTCGAGGAGTGGGACGAGTACGCCGAGATGCTGGAGCGGCTCCGGCTGATCGAGTCGAGCGGCCCGAACGCCTACGAGCGCGTCCACGACGGGTTCAACTCCGGCCTGATCCAGATGCACGGCCGCCGGATGGTCAACTTCTCGGCGTTCAACTACCTGGCGCTGTCCTCCCACCCCCGGCTGCGCGCGGCGGCCAAGGCGGCCATCGACCGCTACGGGACGTCCTGCTCGGCGACCCCGCTGCTGTGCGGGGAGACGCCGCTGCACCACGAACTGGAGGCGGAGATCGCCGGGTTCCTCGGCACCGAGGCCGCGATCGTGTTCGCCGGCGGGCACGCCACCAACGTCGCTACCGTCGGGCACCTGTTCGGACCCGAGGACCTCGTCCTGCACGACGAGTGGATCCACGACAGCACGGTTCGCGGCACCCTCCTGTCGGGCGCCCGCCGCCGGTCGTTCCCGCACAACGACTGGCAGGCCCTCGACCGCGTCCTCGGCGCGATGCGCGGCCGGTACCGGCGGGCCGTCGTCGTCATCGAGGGCGCCTACAGCCAGGACGGCGACTTCCCCGACCTGCCCCGCTTCATCGAGGTCAAGCGGCGCCACGACGCGATGCTGATGATCGACGAGGCGCACTCGCTCGGCGTCCTCGGCCGGACGGGACGCGGCATCGGCGAGCACTTCGGGGTGGACCCGGGCGACGTCGACCTCTGGATGGGGACGCTCAGCAAGGCCATCGGCAGCCTCGGCGGCTACATCGCGGCGCGCCGCCCGCTCATCCAGTTCATGAAGTACACGACGCCGCTCTACATCTTCAGCACCGGGATCTCCCCGGCCAGCGCCGCCGCCGCGCTGGAGGCGTTCCGCGTCATCCGGGACGAGCCCGAGCGGGTCGCGCGGCTGCGCGAGCTGGCGGAGCACTTCCGGAGCGCGGCCCGCGCCCGCGGCCTCGACACCGGCGTCTCGCGCGAGACCGCCGTCGTCCCCATCATCGTCGGCGACTGGGGCCGGGCCATGGAGATCTCCAGCGCACTGCTCGACCGCGGCGTGAACGTGATGCCGATCGGCCACCCGGCCGTGCCGCGCGACAAGTGCCGGCTCAGGTTCTTCGTCAACGCAGACCACCGCGAAGCCGACCTCGACCGCTCCCTCGACCTTCTGGTGGACGCCATGGACCCGACCTCGCAGAACAAGAGAACGCCGTACGAGCCGTCGCACGTGCCGCGCCACCGCACGTCGCCGCGCGTGGAGGACAGGGCCGAGGCGGGCGGCGCCGACGTGCTCGTCACCGGCGCGTCCGGGTTCATCGGCGGCCACCTGACCCGGCGGCTGACCGAGATCGGGCACCGCGTCCGCGTCCTGGTCCGGGAGGGGAGCGACCGGTCGGCGTTCGCGGACCTGCCCGTCGAGGTCGAGGTGGGGTCGCTGACCGACCTCGACGCGCTGCTGCGCGCCACCGCCGGAGTCCGGCACGTCTACAACTGCGCGGGCAAGTCCGCCGACTGGGGGCCGTGGGAGGAGTTCGAACAGGCCAACGTCACCGGCTGCCGCAACCTGGTCGACGCCGCGCACCACGCGGGCACCGTCGAGCGGTTCGTGCACCTCAGCACCACCGACGTGTACGGGTACCCGGTCCGGCCGTGCGACGAGCGCACCGAGCCGAAGGACATCGGCCTGCCCTACAACCGCAGCAAGGTCCTCGGCGAGAGGGCGGTGAGGCGGGCCGCCGAGAAGGCGGGCCTGCCGCTCACGGTCATCCGGCCGGTGTCGGTGTACGGGCCGCGCAGCAAGGACTTCGTCATCGAGATCGCGAACCTGCTGAAGAGCCGGCAGATGGTCTACGTCCGCAAGGGCACGGCCCCGGCCGGGCTCCTCTACGTCGGCAACGCCGTGGACGGCATGATCGCCGCCTGCGGGTCGGACGCCGCCGCCGGGAAGGCCTACAACCTGCGGGACCCGGAGACGGTCACCTGGCGGGAGTACATCGAGGCGCTCGCCGCCGGGCTGGGCGTCCGGCCGCCCGCGGTGAGCCTGCCCCGCCCGCTGGCCGCCGGCGTCGCGGGCGCGGCGGAGAAGGTGTACGGGACGCTGCGCCTGAAGTCCCGTCCCGTGCTCACGCGGCACGCCGTGCATCTGCTGGAGCGCGACCAGTCCTACCCGATCGACCGGGCCCGCGAGGACTTCGGCTTCAAGGGCGAGGTCGCCTTCGAGGAGGGCATGGCACGGACGATCGAATGGCTGGAGTCCCCCGAAGGCCGCGAGCACCTCGGTGGCTGACATGTCGACGGGCACAGTGACAGGCACAGTCACGGGCACGGGCATGGTCGCCGCCCGCAGGGCCGGCGGGCCGTGGTTCCCGGGTGTGACGCCCGACCCCGCCGCGGACGTCCGCCTCGTCTGCTTCCCGCACGCGGGCGGGACGCCCTCGGTCTACCGGGACTGGCACGCGCACGTCGGCGACCGCGTCCAGGTCGTCCCCGTGCTGCTGCCCGGACGGAGCTTCCGGCTCGGGGAGCCGCCGCGCCGCGAGATGGGGCCGATGGCCGCCGACATCGCGGTGGCCCTCGTCGGCCAGGGCCTCGCGGACGCGTTCGCGCTGTTCGGACACAGCATGGGCGCGCTGCTCGCCTACGAGGTCGCGTGCGAGCTGCGAGACCGCGGAGCCGGGGAGCCCGTCCACCTGTTCGTGTCCGGCAGCCGGGCACCGCACTTCTACGGCGCCCGGATCGGTGCGGAGCTCACCGACGACGCCCTGCTCGCCATGGTCCGCGACCTCGGCGGGCTCGCCGGCGCGGGCGTCGACCCCGAGGGCGGCGGCGCCGCGTTCGCCCGCCGGATGCCGGTGCTGCGCGCCGACCTCACCGCGTGCGAGCGCTACCGGTGGGCGCCGCGCCGCCCGCTGGCCTGCCCGATCACGGCGTTCTCCGCGGCCGGCGACCCGATCGCGCCGCCCGGCCAGGTGGACGAGTGGCGCGAGTACACCTACGGCTCGACGTTGCGCCGGCACCTGCCGGGCGGCCACTTCTACCTGACCGGTCCGGACCGGCCGGCGCTGCTGCACGAGCTCCGCCGCGAGCTCGGCCGGCACGCCGCCCGCCGGACGCCGGTCTCCACCACCGAACCCGGAGGACTCTGACATGAAAGTCGCGACCCTGGCCAAGGTGGCCGGCGGCCGTCAGGTTCCGCTGCTGCTGTCTCTGAGCCGGCGGCTGGTCACCCCCGTGTACCGGGCGTCGTTCCTCGCCGCGGCCTCCGGCAACGGGGTGCTGCGGCGGCTCGCCGTCCGGCCCTGCGACCTGGACACGCTCGCCGCGGCGCTCGACGTCCGCGAGGACCGGCACGTCCTTCGGGCCTGGCTGGAGATCGGGGTGCGGCTCGGCGAGCTGAAGTTCGACGACGGCTGCTACGCGCTCCGCGGCCGGGCCGCCAAGGCGCTCGGCAAGGCGCGCAACGACAGTGTCGCCGCCGCGCTGGAGGAGGTCGCGCGGTTCCACCTGCCCGTCCTGCTGGACGCCCCGGCCATGGCCCGCGGTGGACGGCGGCTGACCCTCCGGGATCAGGACGGCGAGGTCATCGCCCGCTCGACCCGCGTCGTCCAGCCGTTCGTGGAGGAGGCCGTCGGCCGCGCCGTGCCCCGGACCCGCCCGTGCCGGCTGCTGGAGGTCGGCTGCGGCAGCGGCGTCCACGTCCGGCACGCCGCGTCGCTGAACCCGCGGCTGACCGCGCTGGCGATCGACCTGCAGGACGACGTGGCCGCCGCCGCCACCGTGAACATGGCCGAGTGGGGCCTCGCCGACCGGGTGGACGTCCGCCGCGCCGACGTCCGCGACCTCGACATGGAGCCGGTGTTCGACCTGGTGACCCTGCACAACAACATCTACTACTTCCCCGAGGAGGAGCGGGTGAAGGTGCTGGAGAAGGTGCGCTCCCTGCTGGCCCCCGGCGGCCGGCTGCTGCTCACCACCCCGTGCCGGGGCGGCGGCATCGGCATGGAGGTCCTCGACCTGTGGTTCGAGTGCGCCGACTTCGGCGGCCCGCTGCCGCACGCCGACGGCCTCGCCGCGCAGCTGGAGAGCGCGGGCTTCACCGGCGTCCGCGAGCGCCGCCTCATCCCCGGCGAGCAGTTCCGGGCGTTCACCGGCACCAACCGCGACCCGGACCACCGCACCGACGCCGAGGAGCTGATCGCATGACGACCCCGACCTCCGCCAAGCGCGCGGCGAAGACGACCGGGGGCGGCAAGCGCGCCAAGCCCGCCGCGGGCGACCAGATCGTCGTGCTCGGCGCGGGCGACGTCCCCGACCCCGCGCTGCTCGGCGGCAAGGCGGCCCGGCTGGACGGGATGCTCCGCGCGGGCCTGCCCGTGCCGCCCGCGTTCTGCCTGACGACCGCGCTGTTCGACCGGTTCGTCCGGGAGACGGGCCTGGACGCCGACATCGCCGGCACCGAGCCCGCCAAGCTCCGGGAACGGGTCCTCGCGGCGGACGTCCCCGACGACATCGCGGCGGCCGTCCTGGAGGCGTACGGGGAGCTCGGCAGGCCGCGCGTCGCGGTCCGCTCGTCGGCGTCCGCCGAGGACTCCGCGTCCCACTCCTTCGCGGGCCAGCACGACACCGTGCTCGACACCGCCGGGGACAGCGCGCTCCTCGACGCCGTCAAGGTGTGCTGGGCGTCGCTGTGGACCGACCGCGCCGCCGCCTACCGGGACGCGTCCGAGGCCGGGTCGATCGCCGTGGTCGTCCAGCAGATGGTGCACGCCGACACCGGCGGCGTCCTGTTCACCCGCGACCCCGTCAGCGGGCGCACCGACCGGTTCGTCGTCGAGGCCTGCTGGGGCCTCGGCGAGGGGCTCGTCGCAGGCAAGGTCACCTCGGACTTCTTCCTCGTCGACCCGGCCGGCCCGGAGGTCGTCGACCGGAAGATCCGCTACAAGGTCACCAAGTGCGCGCCCGTCGAGCCCGGCACGGTCGGGCTCGTCAAGGTGGACGCCGCCGCGCGCAACACGCCCTGCCTGGAGCCCGGCGAGCTGGCCGAGCTGGCGGGGCTGGCGGTCCGCGTCCGCGACCACTACGGCGCCGAGCAGGACATCGAGTGGGCCGTGCGGGACGGGGTGCCGTACCTGCTCCAGACCCGCCCGATCACGACGACGCCCGTCCGCGACCGGCGGACGAGCCCGTACGTGCACCCGCAGCCCGAGGCCGTCCAGAAGGGGACGCTCTGGTCGCGTATGGACATCGGCGAGATCTTCACCGGCATCATGTCGCCGCTCGGCCGGTCGTTCGCGCAGTACTACCAGCACAACGTGCACCGCGGCTGCGCCGTGTCGACCGGTGTCCGCGACCCCGGCGACATGTCCCTGCACATGGGCTACCTGCAAGGACACGTCTACCTCAACATCTCGTACACGGCCTACTTGCTGGGCCAGTGCCTCCCCACCCGGGACCAGAGCCGTTTCACGAACCGGTTCGTCAGCGAGGAGGTGGACCTCGACACCTACTCCAACCCGTTCGGCACCTGGCCGGACGGCATCGAGGAGCTGCTCTCCGCCGGGTTCTGGCTGAAGAGCTCCGTCTCCGAGCTACGGAACATGAAGAAGCGCGCCCGGCGGATGGTCCGGTCGCGGTTCTACGAGTTCGATCGCGCCCAGGGCATCGACCTGACCAGGCTCGACCGTCCCGAGCTGAACGCCGAGATGAAGCGGCGGCTGGCCTACTTCCACGACATGCACGTCGGCTACATGCCGTACTACATGAACGCGTTCGGCTTCTACGGCGTGCTCGAAGCGCTCTGCGGCGCGTGGCTCGGCCAGGCCGGCGCCGGCCTGCGCAACCGCGTCAAGAGCGACATGTCGAGCCTGCGGACGGTCGAGTCGGCGCGCGAGTTCTGGACGCTGGCCCAGGTCGCCCGGCGCGATCCCCGCGTCATGGAGATCATCCGCGCCGGGGCCGCGGCCGACGTGCCCGCCCTGCTCCGCGCGGACGAGGCGGGCCGTGCCTTCTGGGACCGCCACATGATCCCGTTCCTGCGCGAGAACGGCACCCGCGGCCGGCAGGAGATGGAGCTGACGCACCCGCGCTGGATCGACGACCCGTCCTACATCTTCCAGATGATCCGGCGGTACGCCGACGAGGGCTTCTCCATCGACGGCGTCCTCGACCGGGCCCCCGACCCCGAGGAGGACGCGGCGGCGGACGCGCTCGCCCGGCTGCCGCTGCCGAAGCGGCGCGCGATCGAGAAGGTCACCGAGCTGTACGAGACGTGCAGCCGGCTCCGCGAGACCACCCGGATGTCGATGATCACCTCGATCTGGCTGGTGCGGTGCGTCGTCCACGAGGTCGGCCGCCGGCTCGTCGCCGCCGGGGTCCTGCGGTCGCTGGACGAGGTCGCCGACCTGGACTTCGCCGACGTCCAGGAGTACCTGGCCGGCGGCGGGGACGCCCGGGAGGTGTTCTCCCGCGCGAAGCTGGAGGAGGCCCGGCGCACGTTCCAGGCGTACGCCCGGCTGCCCGAGCCGCCGCTCAGCTTCGTCGGCGAGTGGGACGTCACGCAGGCGGTCCGGCCCGCGCCGGACGGGGTCCGGCTGGAGGGCCTCGGCGCCAGCCCCGGCCGCGTCGTCGGACGGGCCCGCATCATCGAGGACCTGGTCTGGCAGGCCGACGAGTTCCAGGTCGGCGAGGTCCTGGTGACCCGGTTCACCGACGCCTCCTGGACACCGCTGTTCGCCATCGCGGGCGCGGTCGTCACCGACATCGGGTCGATGCTCTCGCACAGCTCGATCGTGTCCCGCGAGTTCCGCGTCCCGTCGGTCGTCAACACCAAGCACGCCACCCAGACGATCACGACGGGCGACCTGGTCACGGTGGACGGCGACCGGGGCGTGGTCGAGGTCGTCGAGACCGACGAAAGGACGAACGGATGATCCCCGGCCGGCAAGAGGCGGACCCCGGACCGGCCGCGCTCGACAGGGCGTCCGTGGAGGACGCCGCTCGGGTGTGACGGCCGCCGTGCGCGAACCCATCGCGATCATCGGCATCGCGTGCCTCTACCCGGAGGCGCGCGGTGCCGGTGACTTCTGGCGGCGGCTGTGCGAGGACCCGGCCGGCCCGCCGCCCTCCACGGCGAGCCTCGACGACGTGGACGTCGACGTGGCGCGCTTCGGCATCCCGCCGGTGCAGCGCACGTCGATGACCCGCATGCAGGTCCTCATGCTGGAGGCGGCCCGGCAGTGCCTCACCGACGCCGGGTACACCGGGCGCCCGCTCGGCACGGTCCGGACGGACGTCATCGCCGGCACCTGCCTCGGCCTCGACCGCCAGTACGCCAACGCCCTGCGGATCGAGGCCGCGCGGTACGCCCGCGACCTCGAACGCGAGGTGCCGGCCCTGTTCGGCGGGCACGCCCGCCCGGCCGCGGCGCGGGCGGCCCGGGAGCTGCGGGCGCGGGTGACCGAGCGGCTCGGGGCGTCCCCGCACGACCGGGTGGGGGAGATGGCGAGCACGATCCCCGCCCGGATCGCGGGCGCGTTCCGGCTGCGGGGCCGCACGCTCGCCGTGGAGTCGGCGGACGCGACCTCGTTCGCGGCGCTCGCGCACGCGGTCAACGGGCTGCGCGGCGACCTGTGCGACGCGGTGCTCGTCCTCACCGGCCAGCGGCGGGAGAGCCCGCTCGCCGCCGAGCTGCTCGCCGCCAAGGGGCTGCCCGCCACGCTCGGCGAGGGGGTCGGGGCGCTGCTGCTCAAGCGGCGGTCCTCGGCCGTCCGCGACGGGGACCGGATCTACGCCTCGATCCTCGAATGCGCGATGGAGCACGATGCCCGGCCCGGGGTGCTGCGCTATTCGGCGTCCGCCGAGCGCCGGTACCGCCTCGCCCGCGCCTGCCATGACGCGGCCGACGTGCCGCCCCGATCCGTCCGGTACGTCGAGCGGGCGGGCGGGGGCCCGCCCGCCGCGGCGCAGGCCTGCCTCGACGCGCTCGGCCGCCTGTTCGGGGAGGCTCCGCCCGGGGCGGTGACCCTCGGCGGCCCGGGGGAGGGGCTGGGCGACACGTTCGCCAACGCCGGGCTCGCGGCGGTGGCCAAGGCCGCGCTCGCCCTCTACCACCGCAGGCTGCCCGCGCCCGGTCCGGCGTCCGGCGCGCCCTTCCGGTCCGCGCGCACGGCCGAGAGCTGGCCGGACGAGCCGGGCCCGGAACCCCGCCGCGCGGCCGTCTGCGGGGCCTCGCTGACGGGCACGCTCTCCCATCTTCTCCTGGAGGAGGACGACTCGCGCAGGCCGGAGGCCCGGACGGCGCCGCGGGCGGGCGGGGCCGTCGTCACGAGCCGGCCCGAGCCGATCGCCGTCGTCGGGTTCGGCGGACGCTTCGCCGGCGCCCCCGACGCCACCGCGTTCTGGGACGCCGTCCACTCGGGCGAGGACCGCATCGGGCCGCTCCCGGACGACGTCCTCGACCGGGAGCTGTACTTCCAGGAGGAGGGCGTCAGCCTCACCCACAGCTACACCGAACTGGGCGCCCCGGTCCCGGTCCCGGACGCGCCGCCGGACGGGCTGCCCATCACGCCGCACCGGTGGGAGGCGATGGACGCCGTCCAGCGGGTCGCGCTCGCGGTCGCGCACGAGACCCTCACCGGCTACGGGGGAGCCGGCACGCTCGCCGGGAGGCCCGGCATCGTCGCGATCGGCGGCAACCTCAGCCTCACCAGAGAACGGCGGCTGAACGCCGGCCGCGCCGTCGGGGAGCTGGAGGCGGCCGTCGCGGAGATCGAGGCGCTCGCCACGCTGCCCGACCGTGCCCGCCGCCTGCTGCTCGACCGCGTCCGGCGCCGCCACGGGGCGCCCGGCGGGCCGCCGTCGGACGTGGACCTGGACGGCTGCCTCGCGAGCGGCGTCGCCGCGCTCATCGCGGCCGAGCACCGGTTGCCGGCCGTGCCGGTCGCGGTCGAGGCGGCCTGCGCGTCGTCGCTCGCCGCGCTGGACATCGCGCTCGGCGCGCTGCGGTCCGGGCAGGCCGACTACGCGCTGGCGGGCGGGGCCGAGCTGGCGTGCAACCCGCGCGACCTCGTGCTCTGCTCGGCCCTCGGGCTGCTGTCGCACACCCGGATCACCCCGTTCGACGCCGCCGCCGACGGGTTCAGCCCCGGCGACGGGTGCGCGCTGTTCCTGCTGAAGCGGCTGCCGGACGCCGTCCGCGACGGGGACCGCGTCCACGGGCTGCTGCGCGGCATGGGCGGCTCGAACGACGCCCGGTCGCTGATCGCGCCGGACGCCGACGGGCAGGTCCGCGCGATGCGGCAGGCGTTCGACCAGGTCGAGTTCGACCCGGCCGCGGTCGACTACCTGGAGGCGCACGGGACGGGCACCCGGGTCGGCGACCGGGTGGAGATCTCCGCCACGGCCGAGGTGTACGCCAAGCCCGGCCGCCCGAACCCGCTGGTGATCGGGTCGGCGAAGTCGTTCTTCGGGCACACGTTCGCGGCGGCCGGCGCGGCCGGGCTGCTGAAGGCGCTGCTGAGCATCCGCGCCCGCACCTTCCCGCCGAACGCCGGCCTGCGGACGCCCGCCCCGGGGCTTCCGCTCGACGACGTCCCGGCCCGGCTGCCCGTGGCGCCCGAGCCGTGGCCCGCCGGGCCGGGACGGCCGCGCCGCGCGGGCGTCAGCTCGTTCGGCACCGGCGGGATCAACTACCACCTGCTCATCGAGGAGTACCAGGACGGAGCCGGATGAACCCTCGACTGACCCCGGAGACCGCGGCGATGCGCGAGATGGTGCTCGCCTTCGCCGGCCGCGACCTGCCGCCCGCCGGGAACGGCCCGTTCGACGCCGGGGAGTTCCGGCGGCGCTGGGGCCTCGCCGGGAAGCAGGGCCTGACCGGCGCCACCGTGCCGGCCGAGTACGGCGGGAGCGGGCTGGACGCCGAGTCCGCCGCCGTCCTGATGGAGGCCCTCGGCGAGGGCTGCGCCGACACCGGCTTCGCGTTCTCGGTGGCCGCGCACCTGTTCGCCTGCCTGATGCCGATCGTCGAGTTCGGGACGGAGGAGCAGAAGCGGCACTGGCTGCCCGCCCTGTGCTCCGGCGAGCGGATCGCCGCGCACGGCATCACCGAGCCCGGAGCCGGGTCGGACACGCTCAACCTGCGGACCCGCGCCGAGCGCGACGGCGACCGCTACGTCCTCAACGGGAGCAAGTGCTTCACCACGAACTCGCCCGCCGCCGACGTCTTCGTCGTCCAGGCGGCCACCCGGCCCGGCGGCGGCTTCTTCGGCCTGACCGCGTTCGTCGTCGAGGCCGGGACGCCCGGACTGCGCGTCGGCCGCCCCTACGACAAGACCGGGCTGCGCGGGTCGCCGACCGCCGACGTGTACTTCGAGGACTGCGCGGTCCCGGCCGCCAACGTCCTCGGCGCGGAGGGCACCGGGGCCGCCGTGTTCACCGGATCCATGACATGGGAGCGCACCTGCCTGTTCGCGGTCTACCTGGGCGCGATGCGGCGCGTCCTGGACGACACGATCGCGTTCGTCGCCGAGCGCGAGCAGTTCGGCGCGCCCATCGGCGAGTTCCAGGCGGTGAGCCACCGCATCGTGGACATGGTGCTCGGCCTGGAGTCGGCCCGGCTGCTGCTCTTCGACGCCGCGCGCCGGCTGTCGGCCGGGGAGGACTGCGACGTCGCCTCCGGGCTGGCCAAGCTCGCGGTGAGCGAGGCGGCGGTCAGGCTCGGCCTGGACGCCGTCCAGCTGCGGGGCGCCGCCGGCGTGCTCGACGGCGGGCCCGGGGCCCTGCTCCGCGACGCGCTGCCGGCGCGCGTCTTCTCCGGCACCAACGAGATCCAGAAGAACAACATCGCCCGCGCCCTCGGCATCGGCCGCCGCCGGCCCGCCCCCCGGCGCTGAGAGGACCGCACCATGGAGATCATCGTGCACACCATCGCGCTGCACCCGGGCGCCGATCCCGCGGAGTTCGAGGCGTGGGTGCGGGACGTCGACTACGCGACCTGCCCCGAACTGCCGAGCGTGCAGGCCTTCGACGTCGTCCGCGTGCCCGGCGAGCGGGCCGGACGCTACGTCGAGATCATCCGGGTCAGCAGCGCCGCCGAGTTCGAGAAGGACATGCGGACGCCCGCCTTCCAGCGGCTCGAAACCGCGTTCTCGACGATGGCCGCCGTGACGGAGGAGACGTCCGGGACGCGGCTGGACCCCGGTTACGTCAGCGGCCGATCCGGGCGTTGAGAGGCGTCCCGCCAAACTCAACGAAAGGATGATTTCTGCCTGGTCTTCCGTGCGCATGTTGAGAAGAGAATGGCCACCGGATGGATGGCGGGAGCGGCGCCCGGTCTGTAAGACTTGCCGCTGAACAGTTGTTCGGCCTTTGTACGGGGGAGATTCGTCTCGATGACGCACGGATGAACACCCCTGAACACCCCGCGGGGCCGTCATGCCAAAGAACGTTCTCCGCTCAATGTCAAGGGTGATGATGACTGTTGACACTCTGGGGCAGCGCGCCGGCCGACCGGCCGGCGCCGCCCACGGGGACGGTGTGGGCATCGACCTGCTGGGCACCGTCTCCATCGTCGTCCAGCGATCCCGTACCGAACTGCGGGCCGGCAAGGTACGCGCCATGGTCGCGACGCTCGCGCTGGAGGCCGGCCGGACGGTCTCCCACGATGAACTGTCCGAAGAACTGTGGCCCGGAGAGGATCTTCGTAATCCGCGTAATGCGTTGCAGGCGCACGCCACCCGGATCAGGAGAATCCTGGACTGCTGCGCGGAACGCGCCCGCACCGAGCTTCCGCTGCGCGCCGTCTGCAACGGTTACGTTCTCGATATTCCCCGCGAATTCGTAGACGGAAACCGCTTCCTCGACCGTACTGCGCGGGCGGTGGCGCTGCTCACCGACGATCCCTCCCGCGCCCGCGACCTGCTGCAGGCCGGCCTCGCCCTCTGGACCGGTCCGGCCCTGCTGCACACCCGGACCGGACGCCGCTGCCAGGGCGCCGCGGCGCTGCTGGAGGAGCGGCGGCTCGGGGCCTGGGAGGACCTCGTCAGCGCGCGGCTGCTCCTCGGCGAGGAGCGGCAGGCCATCGCGGAGCTGCAGCGCCTCGTCGCCTCCCACCCCACCAGGGAGCGGCTCTGCGAGCTGCTGATGCTCGCCCTCTACCGGTCGGGACGGCAGTCCGAGGCGCTGCACCTGTTCCACCGGACGCGGGCGCGGCTCGACGAGGAGCTGGGCGTCCAGCCCGGCCGGTCCCTCCAGCGGCTGTACGGGCACATCCTCGGCCAGCACGCGATCCTGGAGTCGCCGGACGCGGTGCTGCGGGTCCGCCGCGCGTCGGCGGCGGGCTGAGAAGGCACGGGGCCCGGCCCCCGGACGCTCGTCCGGGCGGCCGGGCCCTCGCCTGTCATGGGGCGGCCGCCGGCGGGGCGGCTCGTCAGCGGCTCGTCAGCGGCACGGTCAGCGTCCGGCTGCAAGGTGGACACCGTCCAGGTGACCCGGCGATCCGGCAGGAGGTGCCCCCATGGGGACCGCGGTCGTGGCAGGGATCGGCGGCCGGCTCCCGCCGCGGGTGGTGGAGAACGCCGAGCTCGCGGAGCGGCTCGGCAGCTCCGACGAGTGGATCCGCACCCGCACGGGGATCGGCCGCCGCCACGTCGCGTCCCCCGGGACGGCCGTCTCCGACCTGGCGGTCGAGGCCGGCGCCCGCGCCCTGAAGTCCGCGGGCGGCGACCCGGCCGACGCGGTCGTCCTCGCGACCGCCACCCCGGACCGCCCGTGCCCCGGCACGGCGCCCGACGTCGCGACGCGCCTCGGCCTGTGGTCCGCCGCCGCGTTCGACGTGGCCGCGGTGTGCAGCGGGTTCGTCTACGCGCTCGCCGCCGGGACCGGGCTGATCAGCGCCGGCATCGCCGGGCGGGTGGTGGTGATCGGCGCCGACGTGTTCTCCAGCATCCTCGACCCCGGCGACCGGGCCACCTCCGTCATCTTCGGCGACGGCGCGGGCGCGGTGGTGCTGCGCCCCGGAGAGCCGGACGAGCCCGGCGCGCTCGGCCCGTTCGATCTCGGCAGCGACGGCGGCGGCGCCGACCTCATCACGGTCCGGGCCGGCGGGTCGCGGCAGCGGCTGTCCGGCACCGAGCCCGGACCGCGCGACCACTACTTCGCGATGGCCGGCAAGTCGGTGTTCCGGCGCGCCGTGCGGCAGATGGCCCGGTCGTCGGAGGCGGCGCTCGACCGGGCCGGCTGGAGCCCGGGCGACCTCGACCACCTGGTCTGCCACCAGGCGAACCAGCGGATCACCGACCATCTCGCCGACGAGCTCGGCCTGCCGCGCGAACGGGCGCTGAGCAACATCGCCGACGTCGGCAACACCGCCGCCGCCTCCATCCCGCTCGCGCTCGACCAGGGTCACACCGAGGGCCGGCTGCGGGAAGGGGACCGGATCCTGCTCACCGCGTTCGGCGGCGGCCTCGCCTGGGGCTCGGTCACACTGCGCTGGCCGCGGCTCGACGTCCCTACCGGAGGGGAACACCATGAGTGAGATCGCCGTCACCGGCATCGGCCTGGTCACCCCGGCCGGCATCGGCACGGCCCCGACCTGGGACGGCGTCTGCGCGGGACGGTCCACCGCCGCCACCGCCCCCCGGCTCGCGGGCCTGCCCGTCGACATCGCCTGCGCCGTCCCGGGCTTCTCGCCCGCCGAGCACGTCGGCCGGCGCAGTTCCCTCATGCACGACAGGCACGTCCAGTTCGCGATCCCGGCCGCCCGCGAGGCGGTCGCCGACGCCGGCCTCGACCCCGCGACGTGGGACGGTGCGCGGGTCGGCGTCGTCATGGGCAACGGGGCCGGCGGGTACACCTCGGCGTGCCGGGAGCACGAGCGGCTGCTCGGACGCGGCGCGCGGGCGGTGTCCGCGCTGCTCATCCCGCTGATCGTGCCCAACATGGTGGCCGGTCACCTCGCCATGGAGTTCGGCGCCACCGGCCCGAACCTGGTGACCGCCACCGCATGCGCGTCCGGCGCCACCGCCATCGGCGTCGCGATGCGGCTGCTCCAGCGCGGCGACTGCGACGTGATCATCGCGGGCGGCACCGAGGCACCGGTGACGCCCCTGATGGTCGCCGGGTTCGCGCGGATGGGCGCGCTCTCCCGGCGGACCGCCGACCCGGCGGCGGCCTCCCGGCCCTTCGACGCCGGGCGGGACGGCTTCGTCATCGGCGAGGGCAGCGGCGTTCTCGTCCTGGAACGCGCCGTCGCCGCGCGCGCCCGGGGCGCGCGGATCCGCGCGCGGCTCGCCGGGTACGGGGCCACCGCCGACGCCCACCACATGACCGCCCCCGACCCGGAGGGCACCCAGGTCCGCCGCGCCGTGCGGGACGCGCTGGCGGAGGCCGGCGCGGAGCCCGGGGACGTCGGCCACGTCAACGCGCACGGCACCTCGACGCCGCTCAACGACGCGGCGGAGGCGGCCGTCGTCCGCGACCTGTTCGGCGAGGCGCCCGCCGTGACCTCGGCCAAGGGCGTCGTCGGGCACACGCTCGGCGCGGCCGGGGCGATCGAGGCCGCGCTCACCGTCCTCGCGATCGAGCACGCCACGGTGCCGCCCACGGCCAACCACGACGACCCCGACCCGAAGATCGACATCGATGTGGTGGCCGGCGCGCCGCGCCCCCGCGCCATCGAGGTCGCGGTCAGCCACTCGTTCGGGTTCGGCGGGCAGAACGCCGTCCTCGTCTTCACCGGCGCCTAGACCGGGCGCCAATCCGTGTCCGCGCACAGAACCCAACACACAGAGAACGCACACAGGGAGAGAACAGATGAACCTTCGCCGTGTCTTCGGGATCGTCGCCGTCCTCGCCGCGGTCGCGCTGGTGATCCGGCTCCGCTCCGCGCGGGCCGCCGACGACGGACTCGACGGGGAGTTCTGAGCCCATGGCGTTCACCGTCCCGCACGAGGAACTGCTGCGGCTGGAGCGCGGCGTCCAGCGGGCGCTCGCCACAACCGACGCCACCGCCCTCGATGTGCTCGGCTACGGCGAGGTCACCCTGGTCCTCCGGCTGGAGACCGGCGCGGGGTCGTTCGCCTGCAAGCGGCTCCCCGTCTTCCCGTCCCGGCAGCGGTTCGACCGGTACCGCAGGCTGCTGGACGCCTACCTGTCCCGGCTCGGTGAGCGGGGACTGAAGGTGGCCGACACCAGGTTGTGGCACCAGGCACGCCCTTCCGGCCTGATCGTCGCCTACTGCGTCCAGGAGGAGCTGCCGGGCGAGCGCCTGTGCTCGACGCTGCTGCACACCGAGAACGAGGAGTGGGCGCGCGGCTTCTTCAAGCGGTTCCTCGACACGGTCGACCGTGTCGTCGTGCCCGACCTCGGGCTCGACGCGCAGGCGTCCAACTGGACCGACGTCGGCGGGGAGCTGGTGTACCTCGACATCACCACCCCGCTGATGCGGGACGGCCGCGGCCGGGAGCGGCTCGACGTGAAACTGTTCTTCACCTCGCTGCCGTGGGCGCTGCGCGACGCCGTCCGGATCTCGATGACGAAGTCGATCTTCGAGAAGTTCTACTCGCCCCGGGGGGCGGTGCTGGACTTCCTCGGCAACCTGCACAAGGAGCGGCTCGGGCACCTCGTCCCGGTGTTCCTGGAGCAGGCGGCCGAGCGCCTGGACGAGCCCATCACCGCGGAGGAGGTCGCCGCCTACTACAAGGAGGACGCGCGGATGTGGGAGCTGATCCAGCGGCTGCGGAAGGCCGACCGGTTCTGGCACAACCGGATCCGGCGCCGGACGTACCCGTTCCTGCTCCCGCCCGACGTCGACCGTTGACCGGGACGCTCGCCCCCGCGTTCGCTGACGCCCTGTCCGCGGCGCTGGACATCGCCGCCCTGAGCCCGTCGTCGCACAACTGCCAGCCCTGGGGCCTCGCGCGGATGGCGAGCCCGCCGGCCCGCGCGGCGGTCTCGGCCGCTCTCGGCGCCGCACCGGAGGCCGGCGGGGAGTTCCTCGTCCTGGCCGCCGACCGCGAGCGCCGGCTCGGCGCACTGCCCGCGCACGCCCTGGAGATGGAGCTGAGCTGCGGCCTGTACTGGCGCTTCCTGGAGCGCGCCCTGGCGGCGCAGGGATGGACGCGGGTGCGGTCGCAGGTCTTCCCGCGGGAGGCGCCCCCGTCCGGGCTCGGGCTGCCCCGCACGTGGGAGCCGCTGTGCGCCGCCGAGTTCCGCCGGGACGGGGAGCCGGACGGCGCGCTCGGCGCCCTCGCCCGCCTCGCCCGGCACCGCCACACCAACCGGGCGCCGTTCCGTCCCGACGCGGTCGACCCGGAGGTGCTCGCCTCGCTCGCCCGCCACCGGGGGGACGGGGACGCGTTGCCGGTCGCCGTCAGGCATCTGCGGTCCTGGCCGGAACGGTCCCGGTTCGCCGGGTTCGTCGCCGGCCACGGGGGGCGCGACTTCGCGCACGGCGGCGCCTGGCGGGAGACCCACTCGTTCATCCGCTGGAGCGCGGGCGCCGCGTCCGCCCGCGGCGACGGGTTCACCCCGGAGCACCTGTTCGGGCCGCTGCCCGCGCACGACCGCTGGGCCATGCGGCTCGCGCTGGCCCCGGCCGTCATGGCCGCCCTGAGCCGGATCGGCTACCCGCGCTTCCTCGCCGGGCGGCTCGCGGCCGTCGTGCGCCGCTCACCGGTCATCGTCCTGATGGGCCTGCCGGTGGCGGACCCCGAGCTGCCCGACGTGCTGTCGGCCGCGGGGGCGCTCGCGGACTACTGGCTGGACGCCACCGGCGCCGGCCTCGTCCTGCACCCGATCAGCATCGTGATCCAGCACGACGACCTCCGCCTCGCCCTCCAGCGGCGGTTCTGCCTGCCCGGCCGCGTGTTCTTCGCGGCGCGGCTCGGGCACCCCGCCGCCGCGTTCCCGGCGTCCCCCCGGCGCCCCGCCGCGGTGGCCTGCCGCGCGCTCTGACCCCGCACGCCCTGACCCCGCGTCACGGGATCCCCGCACGGATGCCGTCGCGGTGGACGTCGGCGCCCACCCGCGCCCGGCGCGCCGCCTCCTCGGGGTCGAGCGGGTCGCGGCCGAGGAACCCCCTCCGCCGCCGCGGCGACCTGCCGCAGGCCGACGTTGTCGGGGCCGTTCGCGGCGAACAGGCGCAGTGCCTGGTCGCAGATCTCGGTTCGCGCCGTCTTGTCCGCTGAATGCATCCGGCACCTCCCGGGAGGGCGGCGCGGGCGCCCGCGGGGTGGACGCCCGCGCCGGTCGGAGAACGTTTCGAGCTCCGTCTCGGTCTCCGGCCCGTCAGCCGGGGAGATGCTGCCCGGCGGGCGGATGCACCCCCTCCACGCCGGCCCGCGGCAGCCGCCCGCCGAACCTCCCGGGCAGCCACCAGTTCCAGTCGCCGAACAGCCGCATCAGCGCCGGGACGAGCACCAGCCGCACCAGCGTGGCGTCCAGCGCGATCGCGACCGACAGCGAGAGGCCGAACTCCTTCAGCTCCAGGATCCCGGCGGTCATGAAGCCGCCGAACACCGCCACCATGATCGCCGCTGCGGCCGCGATGGGACGGGCGGTGTGCTCGATCCCGGCGGCGACGGCGGCGGCGTTGTCGTGGCCGTCCTCCCACGCCTCCTTCATCCGGCGGATGAGGAACACCTCGTAGTCCATCGAGAGGCCGAACAGCAGGACGAACACGGTGATGGGCAGGTACACCTGCAGGAACCCGACGCTCTGGAAGCCGAGCAGGCTCTCACCGTGGCCGTGCTGGAACACCGCGACGGTGAGGCCCACGGCCGCCGCCGTGACGAGCAGGTTCATCGCGACCGCCTTGATCGGCAGCGCGACGCTGCGGAACACCACGAGCAGGAACAGCAGCGACAGGCCGAGCACCAGCGCCATGACGTAGGGCAGCTTGCCCGTGGTCTCCTCGGAGAGGTCGACGAAGGTGGCGGTGGCGCCGCCGACGAGCACCTCCTGGCCCGCCGCGGTCCGGGGGGCGATGTCGTGCCGGATGTCCCTGACGAGGTCGGTGGCCTGCGTGGAGTCGATGGGCACCGTGGGGACGGCGTTGATCAGCACCCGTCCGGACCCGGGCACGGTCTCCACGCCGGCGACCCGCTTGTCCTTGCCGATGAGGGCCGCGAGCTGCGCGGCGTTGCGCTGCCCCGCGGAGTCGAGGGCGGCGCCGTCCGGTCCGGTGACCACGACCTGCACCGGCGACACCGCGCCCGCGCTGAACGAGCGTTCGAGGACGGCCTGGGCCTTGGCGGTCGGGCGCCCGTCCAGCGAGGCGGTGCCGAGGTCGATGCCGTACTTCAGGCCCGTCACGGGAATCGCGGCGGCGACCAGCAGGGCCGCGGCGACCACGCCGAAGACGACGGGACGGCGCATCACCAGATGGGCCCACCGCGCCCAGGGCCCGTGCTCGGCCCGCGCGCCCGACCGGGTGTCGGCCGGCCGCCAGCGCTCGGGCAGCGAACCGGCGTCCACCCGCGGCCCGAGCGCCGCGAGGACGGCGGGCAGCAGGGTCAGCGCGGCGATCAGCGTGCAGATCACCGAGAGCAGCACGCCGGTGGAGATCTCCCGGAAGACGGGGGCGTCCATGATGTACAGCGAGCACACCGAGATCGCGACGACGACGCCGGAGAACAGCACGGTCCGCCCGGACGTCGCGACCGCCACCCCGGCGGCCTCGGCGATCTCCGCGTCCCGCCGCGGGCCGCCCCGGGTCACGCCCCGCCTGGCCAGCTCCTCCCGGAACCGGCTGACGATGAACATGGCGTAGTCGATGCCGATGCCCGTGCCGATCATCGTGACGATCGTCAGCAGGAACGCGTCGAAGTGGAAGCCGAAGGACAGCAGGTAGATGGCGCCGAACGTCAGGACGAGGCCCGCCACCGACAGCAGCATCGGCAGCACGGCCGCCGTCACGGCGCCGAACGCGATGACCATCACCACGAACGCGATCGGCATCCCGACCGCCTCGGCCCGCTCGGCGTCCGCGGTCTCCACGATCGTCTGGTCGTTGGTGATGGGGGAGAAGCCGGTCAGGTAGGCCGCCACGCCCTGCCCGTCCGCCTTGCCGACGGCGTCCTGGAGGTCGCCCGCCCGCGAGGGCAGGTCCTTGGCCTCGCCCTTGAGGCCGACGATCGCGAGGGCGGCGCGGCCGTCGGGGGACACCTGGCCCTTGGCCTGCGGGTCGAACGGCCCGATGACGGTGACCACGCCCGTCTCCTGGCGGGCCTGCGCCACCACCTTCTGCACGACGGCCTTGCGGGCCGGGTCGGTGATCGGCCCTCGCGCGCTGTCGAAGACGATGACGTCCTGCTCGTCGCCCTGGCCGGCGAAGTGCCGCTCCACCAGTTCGGCGGCCCGCGTCGACTGGGCGCCCTCCACGCCGTAGTTGGGTGCCTTGAGCTGCTTGAAGAGGAAGGGGAAGCTCACCCCGCACGCGATCAGCACCACGATCCAGGTGGTGATCACCAGCCGGCGGTGCTCGGCCATGAGGGTGCCCCAGCGTCGTCGTCCCATCATCCGCCTCTCAGGAGGGTTCGCACGGCCTCGGCCGCGCCCTGCAGATCGAGCTCGGGGTCGAGGATCAGGTGCAGCAGCAGCCCGTCCAGCAGTGCCGCGACCACCGTGGCCGTCCCGGACGCGGGCGGGGCCGCGGTGACGGCGCCCCGCTCCTGGTCCCGCCGGACCAGCTCGGTGAGCGCGACCCGGAACCCGCGCATCTCGGTGGCGAGGGGCTCGCGCAGGGACGGATCCCGCGAGGACTGGCGCACCGTCTCCAGCAGCAGCGCCACGGACGGGTCCTCGAGGCCGCCGCCGGCGAACCAGCCGAGGGTGCCCTCGAACATCTCCCGGACGTCGCCGGCCGCCTGCGCCATCGCCAGCGGCTCCGCCAGAGCCTGGAGGGTCCCGGCGATCGCGGCCTGCCGCAGCAGGTCGTCCTTGCCCTGGAAGTGGTAGCTGATCGCCCCGTGCGGGACCCCGGCCCGAGCCGCGATCGCCCGCATGGTGACCTGCCCCCACCCCAGCTCGCCGATCAGCGCGGCCGTCGCCGTGAGGATCGCCGCGCGGGTGGCCGCTCCCTGCTCGGCACTGCTTGGCCGAGTGCCTTGTCCAGTCGCCTTGTCCACTTGGCCAAGATACGCGCTGAACGTTGCACAATGCAAGAGAGGCGGGAAGGGCGAGCAGAACGCCGTTCGGCAAATTCAACAGGTCAGCTGCGCTTGGGCCTGTTCAAGTAGCACGTCCGGTGATTATGTTCTTCCCTATCGGGGTGCACGATCTGTTGTGAAAACGCTTCCCGACCCCCTGGAGGCCCGCGTGGCGCTCTCCTTCCTCGACCAGCGGCACACCGTCGCGAAACCGGGCTACAACCGCTGGCTGATCCCGCCCGCGGCCCTGGCCGTCCACCTCTGCATCGGGCAGGCCTACGCCACCAGCGTCTACAAGACCGCCCTCGTCAAGCACTTCGACGTCAGCCTCACCGCGATCGGCGTCATCTTCTCCATCGCGATCGTCATGCTCGGCGCCTCGGCGGCCGTCATGGGCACCTGGGTCGACCGGGTCGGGCCGCGGCGCGCCATGTTCACCGCCGCGTGCTTCTGGGCGTCCGGCTTCCTCGTCGGCGCCCTCGGCATCGCCACCAAGCAGCTGTGGCTCGTCTACATCGGCTACGGGTTCATCGGCGGCATCGGGCTCGGCATCGGCTACATCTCCCCGGTGTCGACGCTGATCAAGTGGTTCCCGGACCGGCCGGGCCTCGCGACCGGCATGGCCATCATGGGCTTCGGCGGCGGCGCGCTGGTCGCCTCCCCGCTGTCGCGCGAGCTGCTGTCCCGCTACGACCCGGACGGCGACCCCTCGTCCGGCGCGGCCGTCGCCTGGCTCTTCGTCACGCTCGGCGCCGTCTACTTCCTGGTGATGATGCTCGGCGTCTTCAACGTCCGGGTCCCCGCCCCCGGATGGCGCCCCGCCGGGTTCGACCCGGCGGCGGCGCAGGCCAGGACGCTGGTGACGGCGAACAGCGTGTCCGCCGCGTCCGCCATCAAGACGCCCCAGTTCTGGCTGCTCTGGACGGTGCTGTTCTGCAACGTCACCGCCGGGATCGGCATCCTCGAACAGGCCGGGCCGATGATCAGCGACTTCTTCCGCTCCGGCGGCTCCACCTCGGTGTCGGCGACCGAGGCGGCCGGCTTCGTCGGGCTGCTGTCGATGTTCAACATGGCCGGCCGGTTCGTCTGGTCGTCGACCTCGGACTACATCGGCCGCAAGCCCACCTACATCGGCTACCTCGGCGTCGGGATGGGCGCCTACATTCTGCTGGCGCTGTTCGGGGACGCCTCCACCGCGTTCTTCATCGCGCTCGCCGCCCTGATCATCTCGTTCTACGGCGGCGGCTTCTCGACCGTCCCGGCCTACCTGCGCGACCTGTTCGGCACCTACCAGGTCGGCGCCATCCACGGCCGGCTGCTGACCGCCTGGTCGGCGGCGGGCATCGCCGGGCCGCTGATCGTGAACCGGTTCCTGGACGCCCGCGGCGAACCGGGCGCCCTGGTCGCCGGCGACTACCGGCCCGCCCTGTTCACCATGGTCGGCGTCCTCGCGATCGGCTTCGCCGCCAACCTGTTCATCAGCCCGGTCGCCGAACGCCACCACGTCACCGCGGCCGAACCCCGCGTCCCCGACCGCAGCCCGGCCACCTGACGCGGCCCGGCCCCACCACCCGAAGGAGCACCACCATGGCGTCGACCGAGGGCAGTGCACCGGACGAGGTCCGCACCGATCCGGCCGTCCCGCGACTCGTCATCTCCTGGACCATCGTCGGCCTCCCGCTGATCTACGGGGTCGTCGAGACGATCAGGGCGATCCTCCCCCTCTTCGGACAGTGACCCCGGCTCCCCTGCCAGGGGCGCGCGCCGGCACGCGGAGGACGACCGGGCCCAGCAGCCCGGTCGTCCGCTGCCCGGAGAACACGAAGTGGGTGGGACTGGTCTCGTCGAGGTAGGGGGCGAGGGTTCCGTGGACGACGACCTCGATCTCGTTGCGGCCGGCGCGCAGCGAGGCGCCGAGGTCGAAGGTGTACGGGGTGCAGATCCGCACGCCCGCCGGGGTCCCGTTCACGATGGCCTCGGCGGTGCCGCGGACGCGGCCGAGGTCGAGCACGGCCCGCTCCGGGCGCGCCGGGAGGTCCAGGACGCGCCGGTAGCGGACGCCGCCGCTGTATCCGGCGAGCCCGGCGTCCTCCCAGTCGCCCAGCTCGATCACTCCCGGGCCGGTCGTGAACCGGACCGGGCCCGCCAGTGTCGCGCCGTCCCGGTGCTCGGGCCGGGTCCGCAGGCGCAGCTCGGCGGTCCCGGCCGGTTTTCCGCGCCCGGGGAGTTCGAGATCGAACCGGCCCGTCCCGTCGTGGGCGATGCCGAGCGCTGTCCCGTCGAGTGAGATGCCGAGGACCTCGGCCCGCGCGGTGAAGCGCATCCGGGTCGCGCCGGGCGGCACCGCGAACCGCAGCCGCTCGATCCTGGGCGGCGCGCCGGGAACGGCGAAGGACGCGGGCAGGACGGTGCCGTCGGCCGCGCCGTCCTCCAGCCAGTGCGCGCCGGGCAGCGGATGCGGGCGCCTCCGCACGTGGAGGGCGGCGGGGTCGCCGGACTGCGCCCGCCTGGGCGCGACGGGCACCGGTACGCCGTCGCGGGCGGCGTGCCAGCCGGTGCCCGACACGACCGGGCCGTCCACCAGGGCGGCGGCCGGGTTCCCGTTCTCGGTGAGGACGAGCGTCAGCCGTCCCCCGGGGACGTCCGGCAGCGCGTAGCGCCCGACCCGTGGAGCCTCCTGCTCGGCGTACGGGTCGAAGCCGCCCTGCCGTCCGATCTCCGCGCCGTCGACCAGGATCCGGCATGGGGAGGCGGACGCCACCTGGAGGAGCGACGCGCCCGTGCCGCGCGGGAGTTCGGTGCTGAAGACGACCTCCGCCCCCGGACGGGCGGCACCCGCCGCGGTGATCCACTCCGGCCGCAGGCAGCGGGCGGGATCGGTCACGACCGACAGGTGGCCGCGGAGCCGCACGTCCGTCTCGGGGACCAGGCGCAGTTCCAGGACGTGGTCGCCGGGCGGAAGCGGGGCCCGTCCCACGGCCAGGTAGCCGTGGTCGTCCAGGGGGATCTCGGTCCCGTCCGCCGTGAGGGTCTTGGCGGCGGGGAAGCCGATCAGGGGGAACCCGCCGGAGCCGGGCACGGTGACGCGGGCGCGCAGGGTCACCGTCCGTCCCGCCGCGGCGTCGCCGAAGTCGAGGAACTCCTCGGGGACGTGCCCCTTCGGGCCGAGCACCGCCCGATGGACCGGGTCCTTGCGGATGCCGCGCGAGTCGGAGTAGACGACCGGCCGCCACTGACCGTCCGGTCCGGACCACAGCCCGTGAGGCCCGAAGGTCGCGTGCACCGGTGCCCATTCGCCGGACGGGTCGTCCTCCGCCCTGTGCCACAGCCGCCAGCGCTCCACCGGCGCGATCTCACCGGCCGGGCGGGCGAAGTCGCCCCAGGTGTTGTCGAGGGTCGGCACCAGCTCCATGTCCCAGGTGGACCCGAGGTCGATCTCCTCTTCCGGGCCCCGTTCGGTCGTCTCCGGCTCCTCGCCTCCCGCCTCGCCCGGGAACACCAGCAGGGCCGCCGGGCCGTCATCGAACGGGACGACGACCTCCACCCCCGACGGCACCGGGGTTGAAGGCAGCGTGCGCGGCGGGCCGCCGAAGGGGCCGACCAGCAGCGCGGGGCCCGTGACACCGTGGACGCGGACGCGCATGCCGCGGTGATAGCGGCCCGGGTCGAAGTCGTAGGTCACGTCGAGCCAGCCCAGGTCGGCGCCGCGCTCGTCCGGACGGCCGACCGACACCCGGCTCGCCATGGACTCCGCCGCCGTCAGGAACACCACCGTCGCGCCGTCGACCTCGCGGACGAGGGCGGGCACCGGGGCCTCCACCCGCCGGGAGCCCTCCAGCAGCGGCCCGAGGGAACCGGCGTCCGGCACGGTCTCCACCATCGTCGCGAGCCGCGCCACGGCCGCGCCCGCGGCGGGGTCGCCGACGCCGTGCCGGGGCACCGGCCCGACGGACACCACCCGGCCGCCGCGCTCGGCCAGCGCGACCAGCCGCCGCGCGGTCTCGCCCTCAAGGACGGTGCACGCGGGCAGCAGGACCGTGCCGTACGACTCGCCCGCGACGTCCAGCCGTCCCCCGGTCACCGTGGCCCGCTGGACGGAGTCGTCGTCGATGACGTCGGCGTCGACACGGAGCCGGTCCAGGACACCGGGAACCATCTGGAACCACGCCATGTCGCCCACCAGCGCCCGGTAGGTCTCCTGCGCCAGCGCGGCGGACGGATCCACACCGTCCAGCCGGGTGCCCGCCTGGGCGGTCGCGGTCGGGAGCAGCACGGCCACGTCGCAGACATGGCGGCCCAGCGACAGCGCCGCGCACAGCCGCGCGACCGCGTCGGCGAAGACGCGGTGATGGGCCCAGTACGGCTGCCGCCAGTCGGTGGAGGGCGGCGCCCACTCCCACCAGCCGCCCTTGGTCGTGTAGTAGACGGCGTGCGGGTTGTAGAGGGTGGCGCCGGCGCGCAGCCACGGCAGCAGCCAGTCGAAGGTCTCCTCCAGCGTGCCTCCCCACCCGCTGGAGTGGAACGCCTCGATCCAGACCCGGTCCCGGCCGTACAGGTGGGCGAGGGACGCGTGGATCCGCGCGTCGCCGTGGTGGTCCGAGCCCGGGGCGCCGAACCAGCGGTGCGTCCGGGTGTAGTCGGCGTACAGCCGCACTCCGTCCACCGGGTGCCCGGCGCGGGCCGGATCCTGCTGGTCGCAGCCGTGCAGGAGGCCGTGCCGGGCGTGCCACGCGGCCAGCGGGCGGAAGAACGCCTCCTCCGCCAGCTCCGCCCGGGTGAGGTGGTAGTCGCGGCGGACCCGGCCCGCCCCGTCGCCGGCGAGGACGTCGCCGCCCTTCCACAGGGACGGCAGGTGCGGCTCCAGGTCGTAGCCGCGGCGGGCGGCGAACTCCGCGGCGAACCCCCGCGTCCAGGTCGGCAGCGCGGGCAGCTCGTCCTGGAACGACCCGACGATCACGGTGCCGAGGCGGTGCCCCAGCCGCCGCTCGAACTCCCCGTGGACGCGGTCGAGCAGTGCCGCGCACGCGTCCGCCGACAGGTAGTCGAAGCCGCGCGGCGCCGTCCGGCCGTCCGGCTCCAGCCACCGCCCGGCGAACTCGGGGACGTCGCGGACGAGCCGCGCCTGGAGGTCGGCGCCGGAGAAGCCGAGCTGGTCGTAGAACCACAGCGACACCCCGAGGCCCGCCGCGTCCTCGCACACCCCGTCGAGCAGCTCCCACCAGGCGCCGGTGAAGAACGCGGGCTCGTCGGCGTCCGCGCCGAACATCGGGCCGGACGGCGCGAGGTTGAGGATCACCAGGTTGTACACGCCGCCCTCGGCGAAGCGTTCGAGCTGGCCGCGCAACCGCCGCCGGTCCAGCCGCTCGCCGCTCCACCACCAGATCGGGGCGGGGGAGAAGGCGCGGGGCGGCGCGTCCAGCACCGCCCGAAGCCGGCCGGGGATCATCCCTTCAGCCCGCTCGCGAAGCCCTTGATCACGTACCGCTGGAGCACCAGGAACACGGCCAGGATCGGCAGCGACGCGAGCACCAGCCCGGCGAACACCAGCCCGTTGTCCGAGACGTACTGGCCGACGAAGGCGAAGATCCGCACCGGGACCGTCTCCCGGGTCGAGCCGCCGAGGTACAGCAGGGGCGTGAAGAAGTCGTTCCAGATGAACACCGCGTTGAGGATCAGCACGGTGCCCGTGACGGGCCGCAGCAGCGGGAACACCACCCGGGTGAACGCCCGGACGTGGCCGGCGCCGTCGATCAGCGCGGCGTGCGCGTAGTCGCCGGGCAGCGCCCGGATGAATCCCGTGTAGAGGAAGATCGTGAAGGGCAGCTGGATCCCGGTGTAGAAGATGATCATGCCCTGGTAGGTGCCGAGCAGCCCCGCCCCGTCCACCAGCTTGAACAGCGGGATCATCCCGAGCTGGAACGGGAGCACGATGCCCAGCAGGAACAGCACGTACAGCCCGTAGCCCAGCCGGGAGGCGCGCCGGGACAGGAAGTAGGCGGCGAACGAGCCGAGCGCGATCAGCGCCACCAGGCTCGCCACCGTGATCACCGTGCTGTTCATAAGGGCCGGGCCCAGCTCCGCGCGCGTCCACGCCGCGGAGTAGTTGTCCAGCGCCGGGCTCCCGGGCGGTGCCAGCGGCGACTCGGCGACCTGCCGCTCGTCCTTCAGCGACAGCGTGACCAGGGCGTACACGGGGAACAGGAAGGCGACCGCGGCGGCGATCATCACCAGCTCCAGCCCGAACGTGCGCAGCCCGTACCGGACGTTCACGTGACCTCCCGTCCTCGCAGGTAGTGGATCTGCACCATGGACACCGCGGCCACGAACAGGGCCAGCACCAGCGCGATCGACGTGCTGTAGCCGAAGTTGCCGAACACGAACGCCTGCTTGTACAGCACCGTCGACAGCGTCTCGCTGGCGTGCCCCGGACCGCCGCTCGTCGCGGCGTAGACCTGGTCGAACAGCTTGAGGCCGCCGATCGTCGACAGCATCAGGTTGATCGTGACCGCGGGCGCCAGCAGCGGCCACGTCACGTTCCGGAACCGCTGGAACCGGCCCGCCCCGTCGATCATGGCCGCCTCGTGCAGCTCCTCCGGCACCCCCTCCAGCCCGGCCAGGAAGATCACCATCGAGTACCCGGCGAACTGCCAGATCACCATCCCCGCGACCGACCACAGCGCCAGGGACGGGTCGCCCAGCCAGTCCTGCCGCAGCCCGCCGAGGCCCACCGCGCCGAGGATCCCGTTGAGCCCGGCGCCGGGCGCCGGGTTGTAGATGTACTTCCACAGGAACGCCACCATCACGGGGCTGACGACGGCCGGGGCGAAGAACACGACCCGCAGCACCGTCCGGGACTTCAGCCGGGCGTGCACGCCGAGCGCCAGCAGCAGCCCGATGGCGTTCTGGACGACCACGATCGCCACGGTCAGCCCCAGCGTGTTCATCAGGGAGCCGCGCGCCGCCTCGTCCCGGAACAGCCGGGTGAAGTTCGCCAGCCCGTTGAAGCCGCGCTCGCCCAGCCCGTTCCAGTCGGTGAAGGCGTACACGACGCCGCTGAGGCTCGGGTACAGCACGACCAGCGCGTAGACGGCCAGGGCGGGCGCCGCGAACCACCACGGCGGCGAGAGGAAGCGGGCGCTCCGCCGCCGGCGGGCCGCGGCGCGCGGCCGGGCGGGCCGTTTCGCCGCGGCGGGACGGAGGGTGGAGGTCAAGGTCACTTCTTCCGGTAGGTCTCGTCCAGCGTGGCCAGCGCCTTCGCGACGGTCGTCTTCCCGCCGAGCAGTTCCTGCACCGCCGCGAAGTGGGCCGGCTGCACCTCGGCGTTCGGCCACGCCTGGTCCATGAACGGCACGGCCTTGTTGCCGTCGATGAACGGCAGGAACGGCTCCAGGACCGGGTCGATCTTCGATCCGGAGTCGCGGCTGAGCGGCACGCAGGCGACGGCCTCGGCCCAGCGGTTCATGTTCTTCTGCTCGCCGAGGAACTCGATGAACGCCTTGGCGGCGTCCTTGTTCTTGCTGCGCGCGCTGACGCCCAGGCCGACGACCACGCCCGCCGGGATCCAGACCCGGTTCGCGTCGTCCGCGCCCGGCACCGGGAACATGGCGAGGTCATCGGGGCTCGCGGCGGCCTTGCGGAAGTCGGGGAGCACCGCCGACACCTGGATCGCCATCGCGGCCTTGCCGGTGGCGACCATCGACGTCTGCTGCTCGAAGGTGGTGCCGTTGGGGTTGTCGTTGAAGTACCCGCGCTTCTGCAACTCCAGGTACATGTCCAGGGCGTCCGCCCAGCCCGAGTTCGCGAAGCTCGCCTGGCCCGCCTGCATCTGCTCGTCGAACTTCGGGTTCTTCGCGTACACCGTGGACGGGACGAGGGCGTACGTGATCAGCTGGGTGACCCACGGGGTCTGCGCGCCCAGCGCGATCGGCACCGTGCCCTTCTTCTTCAGCTTCTCGCAGACGTCCAGGAACCCCTGCCAGGTGGTGGGAGGCTCGACGCCCGCCTTCGTGAAGGCCTTCTTGTTGTAGACGGCGCCGATGACGCTCGACCCGGCCGAATACAGGAACGTCTTGCCGTCGAGCTGGAAGGCCGGCGTGAGGCCGGCCGGGATGCGCTTGGTCCACGCCTGGTCGCTCAGGTCGGCCAGCAGGCCCGTCTGGGCGATCTGCGCCATGCTCATCGCGGAGCCGTTCCCGGGGAACACCACGTGCACGTCCGGGGCGTTGCCCGCGCCGAGCTGGGTGCGCACCGAGGTCTGCACCTGGTCGGTGGGGGCGTAGGACGTGCTGAACTTCGCCGCGGTGTACTCCTTGAGCAGCAGGTCGAGCGGCTTCTGCTGGTCGGCGACCCCGACCAGCCGCAGCGTCCCGCCGCCCGAGCCGGACGTCCCGCCGCAGGCCGCGAGCGCCCCGAGGGCGGCGACGCCGCCGGTCAGGCCGAGGAAGCCGCGGCGGCTGAGGGGCGCCGTCCGGATCGACGATGTCATGAGTCCTCCTCGCGACCGGGGCGGGGCGGGGAGCTTGCCTCCCCCGATCGATGCATCCGAAAGCTGTGAATTAACACCCACAAGTGTGAGATGGAGGCTAGAGATAGCGAGGAGGGGAGTCAAGATGTCAGATGCATCACGTTATGACGTGCTGGAACGTCAGCACGCAGCAACGCTCTCCGGCGTCGGGGGGTACATCGAGGTGAGATAACAACAACATCCCACGTTATGGAGCCGTCAGACGGTGGCGATCTCGTAGGCGACCTTGTGCTCGTCCAGCTCGCGCAGCGCCTCGGCGCCCGCGCCGTCGTCGACGATGACGCGGTCGAACGCCGACAGCGGCGCCACCCGGTGCAGCGCGACGCGGGCGAGCTTGGAGTGGTCCACCAGCAGCACGTTGCGGGCGGCGGCCTCCAGCATCGCCCGCTTGACCGACACGATGTGCTGCTCCTGGTGGTAGGCGAACCCGCCGGAGACGGCCGAGGTCGACACGAAGCAGAGGTCGACGCGCAGCGCCATGACGGCGTCCACGCAGGAGACCCCGAGGAAGGAGTCGTGCAGCGAGTCGTACTCCCCGCCGAGCGCCATCAGGCGGATGCCGCGCTCGCGCGCCAGCAGGTTGGTGGTCTCCAGGAAGTTCGTGATCACCGTGAGGGGGGTGATGCCGGTCAGCCGGCGCGCCAGGGCCAGCGTGGTCGTGGAGTCGTCCAGCATCACCGCCATGCCGGGCTCCACCAGGGCGGCGGCCTTCGCGGCGATGGCGTCCTTGGCGGCCTGCATCGACTTCATGCGGTAGGCCACGTTGCTCTCGAACACGCCCGACGGCTGCGCGGTGACCCCGCCCCGGTACTTGCGGACGATGCCCTGCCGTTCGAGCTCGTCCAGGTCGCGGTGGATCGTCATGAGGCTCACGCCGAACCGCTCGGCCAGCTCCCCGGCGGTCACCGAGCCCGCCGACAGCACGTGGTCGGCGATGGCCTGGCGGCGGGCGTCCGGCCCGCGCCGGCCGCTGATGTCCTTGGTCATGCTGCGATCCTCTCGTGGCCGCGCACCGGCGGGCGGGCGATCCGCGGCGGAGCGCCAACGGTAAATTCACACCTTACAGTGATAACTCCCGGCCGGACGTCCCGCGTGCGGGAGACACGCGAGGCGCGGCGCCCGAGGAACCCGGCCTCCCATCTGGCAACCTTCGTGTGTGACCGAGAGATCCTTCGCCGTCAGAGCCCTGCCCGAGGGGCTGCGCGCGTTCCTGGCGACGGAGACCGGCAGCACCAGCGTGCTCCTCGCCGGGACGCTCGCCGGCCTGGTGTGGGCGAACCTCCCGCTGGGCTACTCCTACGACGAGTTCTGGCACACCGATCTCGCGGTGACCCTCGGGGAGCACGGCTTCTCCCTCACCCTGCGCGAGTGGGTGAACGACGGGCTGATGACGCTGTTCTTCTTCGTCATCGGCCTGGAGGTCAGCCGCGAGCTCCGGCTCGGGCAGCTGCGCGACCGGCGCCTCATCGCGGTGCCGGCGGTGGCCGCGCTCGGCGGCGTCATCTTGCCGGCGGTGGTGTACTTCGCGCTGAACGCCGGCGGCCCCGGCGCGTCCGGCTGGGGCATCCCGATCGCCAGCGACACCGCGTTCGTGCTGGGGCTGCTGGCGGTGATCGGCACGCGCTGCCCCGAGCCGCTGCGCGCGTTCCTGCTGACCCTCGCGGTCGTCGACGACGTCGCCGCGATCCTGGTGGTCGCGGTCTTCTACACCGAGGACCTGTCGCTGCTCGCGCTGGCGGCCGCGGTGGTGCTCGTCGGGCTGATCGTCGCGCTGCGGTGGCTGCGGATCTGGCGCGCGCCCGCCTACACCCTGCTCGGCGTCGGCGTGTGGGCCGCGATGCTGGCGAGCGGCGTCCACCCGACCCTGGCCGGCCTGCTCCTCGGCGTGCTGGTCGCCGTCTACGCGCCGACCGAGTACAAGCTCCTCGCGGCGAGCGAGATCGTCCAGGCCCTGTCGCGCGACCCGAGCCCCGCCCTCGCCACCGAGGCGCTCCGGACCGTCCGGCGGACCGTGTCGGTCAACGAGCGCCTCCAGCTGCGCATGCACCCGTACACGAGCTACGTCATCGTGCCGATCTTCGCGCTCGCCAACGCGGGCGTCGTCCTCGACGGCGAGGCGTTGCGCGCCGCGGCCACGTCCCCGGTCACCCTCGGAATCGTCGCCGGCCTCGTGCTCGGCAAGTTCGCGGGCATCGCGGCCGGGGCCTGGCTCCCGCTCCGGCTCAACTGGGGCGACCTGCCCGGGAACCTGGTGTGGGGCCAGCTGCTCGGCGGCGCCGCGGTGTCGGGCATCGGCTTCACGGTCTCCCTCTTCGTCACCGAGCTGGCGTTCTCCGGAGAGCCCGCCCTGCAGAGCGACGCCAAGATCGGGATCATCGCCGGCTCCCTGCTGGCCGCCGCGTGCGGCTGGCTGATCTTCCGGCTCGCCTGGAACCGGGGCGCCGTCTGCGCCCCGCCCGGCGCCGCCCCGCCCGAGCCGGACTTCGTGCCCGAGCCGCCGCCGCCCGTCACGTCCCGCGACCACGTCCTCGGCCCCGCCGACGCCCCCGTGACCCTGATCGAGTACGGCGACTTCGAGTGCCCGTACTGCGGCCGCGCGAAGGACGCGATCAGGGCGACCCGGGAACACTGGGGCGACCGGTTGCGCTTCGTGTTCCGGCACTTCCCGCTGCGCGAGGTCCATCCCCACGCGGTCTCCACGGCCGTGGTCTCGGAGTCCGCCGCCGACGCGGGCCGCTTCTGGGAGATGCACGACATCCTCTTCGACAACCAGCTGGCCCTGACCGACGCGGACCTGACCGAGTACGGCGACCGGCTCGGCCTCCAGGTATGGACCGACCTGGACCGCCACCGCGACCGCGTCCAGTCCGACCGCGACAAGGGCGAGCGCGCCGGCGTCAGCGGCACCCCCACCTTCTTCATCAACGGAACCCTCTACGACGGCCCCTACGACACCGACTCCCTGATAGCCGCAATAGCCACCGCCCTGAACGAACCCCCTGCCCCCTGACCGGGGCCGGGAGTGTCGGCGGGGGGTCGTAGGGTCGGGGTATGTCGCGGCGGCGGTTCGATCAGGCGATGGGGAAGATGCGGGAGCCGGACGTGCGGGTCCGGGAGCACGCGTTCGACTTCCTGCGGGAGCATGCGGACGCGTACGTCGATGAGCTGATCGCGGAGTTCAGGACGGAGGGGGACCTCGACCTGCGCTGCCGGCTGCTGGAGCTCATCGCCGAGGCGCGGTCCGCGAAGGCACTGGAGGTGTTCCGCGACGAGCTGGAGAGCATGGACGAGCCGCTCCAGTTCTGGGCGACCCGTGGCCTGGAGATGCTCGACTCCCGCGAGGCGGAGCGGGTCCTCGACGAAGCACGCGCCGACGGCCTGATCTCCTGACCGGCTCGGCGACCGCTCAGAAGCACTGGTCGGCCGTGACGATCTCCGCGCGCATGTTCTCCTCCATCATGCGGAGGGCCGCGTCGCCCAGGTCCGCGTGAATGTGCGCGACCGCGTCCCGGACGACCTTGATCTGGAAGTGCCGGACGTAGGCGTCCAGCGCGCTGTAGAGCACGCACTGCTCGGTGACCTGACCGGTGAGAACGACCTGGTCGACCTTCTCGCGGGAGAGCACGTACTCCAGCGCGGTGCCGTAGAAGGCGCTGTGCCTGACCTTCGCCAGGAAGCCGCAGCCGGACGGCGGCACGATGGGTTCGACGAGGTCGGGCCGCCGCCCTTCCAGCGCCCGTTCGATGAGGTCCTGCCGGTCGGCCGAGAAGTCGCCGTAGTTGTCGTTCACGTAGAGGACGAGGACATCGTCGTTTTTACCGGCGACGTCCAGCAGGTGGCGGAGCGGGCCGATCATGTCCTGGACGTTCTCCGCCAGCGGCCCCGCGTCCGGGTGCTCGTAGGGATTCAGCATGTCGATGACGATCAGCGCGCTTCGGGTCACAGCCAAGCCCTGCCCGCCCGAGACCGCGACGATGCCACATCGACCGCCCGAATCTGCTCTAAGTGTGACCTTGGATCAACGCCAGTAAATCCAGGGATTGACGAGGGCCTCTGATGATCTCAAGCTGTCCACGGGACGGTGAAGGGAGCGAGGGATGACGGCAGAAACGGCGGCGACGGAACTGCTGGTCGCCAAGGGAGCCCGTGCGGTCAAGCATCCGGGCGGGACGCTGCTGGAGCACCTCCTGCGCGTCCATGCCCTCCTGGACAGCTGGGGTGCGCGGCCTGCGCTGGGCCTTGCCGGTCTGTGCCACGCCTTCTACGGAACCGATGGATTCGCCACCTCCCTCGGTGACACCGGCCGGCGCGGGGAATTGCGCGAGGTCATCGGGGCGGAGGCCGAGGGGCTCGTGTACCTCTACGGCAGTTGTGAACGGGCCGGTACTTATCCGACCCTGAACCGGTTGGACGGTGCCTTCGCCGATCGCTTCGCCGGGACCGCACGTTCCATCTCGCCCGTGCAGCGCCGGGACTTCGCCGAACTGACCGTCGCCAACGAACTCGACGTCTTGGGTGCCGTCCGCGACGCCGATCGGGCAGAGGTCACCGCTCTACTGGATCTGTTCTCCTCTTGGAGGGCCCTGCTGACCGACCACGCCAACCAGGCCGTTGAGGACGCGTATTGAAGCTTCCGTGGGGCGCCTTTCGCCGCCTTTCATCCGGGCCTGCCGGTCCCGCGGAGCGAGCTCCTCCTTCTCGATCGCCGCGTCCTGTGGTACTCAGGCCGTACGGACGGAGCGGGCCGCGTCTTCCGCTCGGGGCGGTGATGCAGAGGCGATGGGTGCGAGCGCCGACATGCTGGCGGAAGCGTTAACGGCCGGGAACCGGAGCCGGACGGCGGCGGAGGGCCTGCCCCGCAGGCTGGTCGTGGTGCTGTTCGACGGCGCGCTGCTGGGGAGCATGTCCTTCGCGTCCGGGGTGTTCGAGCTCGCCGCGCACTACGGCGTCCTGCCCGGTGCGGACCTGCGGATCGTCGCGGGTGAGCCGGACGCCGCGCTCGTCGGGGGCGGGCTGTCGTGCCCCGTCCCCCACGACCTGGACGCGATCCGCGCGGCGGACCTGATCGTCGTCCCGAACCTGCCGCAGCCGAGGGCGGAACGCCCGCCCGAGCCGGTCCTGGAGGCATTGCGCGCGGCCCACGCGCGGGGCGCACGCGTGGCGGGACTGTGCAGCGGGGCCTTCGTCCTGGCCGCCGCCGGACTGCTGGACGGCCGCCGCGCGACCACGCACTGGTTGCTGGCGGCGCGGCTGGCCGAACTCCACCCGGCGGTCGAGGTGGACCCGGCCGTCCTGTACGTCGACGGCGGGGACGTGCTGACCGCGGGCGGAGGCGCCGCGGGGGTCGACCTCGGGCTGCACCTCATCCGGTCCATGCTGGGCGCCGCGGACGCCAACCGGCTGGCCAGGGCGCTGGTGGTGCCGCCGCACCGGCACGGCGGCCAGGCCCAGTTCGTCCGGTCGCCGGTCCCCGAACTCGACGCCGGGGACGACCCGGTGGCCGAGACGATCGTCTGGGCGCTCGGCCGCCTGGACTCGGCACTGCCCGTGTCCGCCCTGGCCCGGCGGGCGCACATGAGCAGGCGCAACTACGACCGCCGGTTCCGGGAGATCACCGGCTGCGCGCCGGCGCAGTGGCTGGCCCACCAGCGCGTCATCCGCGCGCAGCAACTGCTGGAGACGAGCGACCTGCCGGTCGACCAGGTCGCCCGGCGCTGCGGCTTCCCCTCGGCCGCCGCGCTGCGCACGCACTTCCGGCGGTCGGCCGGGGTCACCCCCACCGAGTACCGCGAGACGTTCTCGCATCGAGGGCAGGACCCCGGGTTGTCCTGAAACCGTCGCCCGTTGGCCGAATCCGGGCTGATGCCGGGCCGTGCGGCCGGTGAGAATCGGGATGCCGGACCGCCGTCCATCCGGGACGACCGCCGGAACGCCCCGCGAGCCAGAGGGAACCCCGCCAGAACAGGAAGGCAGACCCGCTCATGCGCTCCCGTGGTCTGACGCTCGGCGCCGCCGCGATCCTCGCGGCCACCGGCCTCACCGTCCCCGCGTCCGCCGCCGCCCCTCCGCGCGCCGGAACGGCCGCCATCACAGCCACCGCCACGTTCAACACCCCGGGCGGAACCGAGATCGTCGATCACCTCACCGACCTGGTCCAGAACGCCGACCGGGGTTCGACGATCATGTTCACCGCGTACCGGTTCGAGGAGGGGGGCATCGCCGACTCGCTGATCGACGCCGCGCGGTCGCGGGGGGTGAAGGTCAGGCTCCTGGTGGACGGCGGCGCGCCCGGCACCGAGAACCAGCAGTTCGCACGCGTCAAGCAGGCACTCGACGGCGACGGCGACGACGACACGTGGGCGCGCTACTGCCGGGACGCCGCCGGTGCGCCCGACCACCACTCCTGCCAGGGCACGGGCTCGATGCACAACAAGTTCGTGCTGTTCTCCAAGACCAAGGGGACCTCGAACGTGGTCTCGACCGGCTCGGCGAACCTGAACGGCACGTCCGGCCGCGCCGCCTGGAACAGCTGGTACACCCGCACGGGTGACGCGGCCCTCTTCCAGCGCTACGCCGGCTATTTCGCGGACATGGCGCGGATGCGGACTGACCTCGACTACTACAACACGAACCCGCCGGCGACCATCGGCGACATCAAGAGCTACTTCTACCCGCGCGAGCGCGTGGACGGCGACCTGTCCGCGAACGACACCGTCGTCCACACCCTGGAGGCGACCGGCTGCCCCGGGACGATCCGCATCGCCAACTGGTCCCTGACCAGGAGCGAGGTGGGCAAGGAGCTCGTCCGGAAGGCGAAGCAGGGCTGCACGGTCAGCATCGTCGCCCGCAAGATCCACGAGGCGGCCTGCACGCCGCTGGCCACCGCCGTCGAGGACGGTCTCCCGGTGCGGATGTGGTCGTACGAGCAGGGCGACGGCGAGGCCCCGAACTATGTGCACGCCAAGGACCTCCTGATCGAGGCGCCCTACCCGAACACCACGCGGGCCAAGGTCGTGTTCACCGGGACCGCCAACCTCAACCGGCCGTCCCTGGAGGCGAACGACGAGAACGTCATCAGGATCATGAACGACGACGCGACCTACACCGCGTTCGTGCGCAATCACGACCGGATCCTGGACCACGTCCAGAGCTCGGGGCAGGGCTTCGCCGTCAAGGGCGTCGCCGACTGCGACCGGGCCTGGTGATCGGGGGCCGTGCCCGCTGACGCCGCCGGCCCACGGCGGCGTCAGCGGGCGCGCCGCGCCGCCCGCGACCTGCGGGTGTACTCCTGGCCGAGCGCGACCAGCAGCCAGGTGAACGCGGTGGCGTCGTCGACGACGCCGACCGGCAGGAAGACGTCGGGGATCAGGTCGACCGGCGAGACGATGTAGACGACCGCGACGACCATGGCGACGATCTTGCCGGTGGACGTCCGGTAGTAGGCCTGTGCCGCGCCGCCCGGGCCGGCGCGGCGGCGCCCGCGCAGCCGCAGGATGCCGGCGACCAGCAGCACCGCGCCCGCGGCCATCGCGATCGCGCCGGCCACCGTGAGGTCGACGCCGGCGAGGTCGCCGCTCGCGGTGAGCGCGGGGACGGCCCCCGCCACGACGAGGACGAGTCCGAGCCACACCATCGCGCACCTCCGGGGGGAGTCCTCTCGGGTATTGCCGCTCCGCGCCGTTCCACTCGCGCGCCGGCCGTCCGTCCTCACCGGCGCGACGGCGCCCTTGGCCGCGCGGGCGATCGGGTGTATTGGTGGTTGAACGATCGTTCAGGAGGATTTGTGGATTTTGCTCTGCCCGACGACCTGATCCGGCTCCTGGCCGACCTCGACGCCTTCATCGAGCGCGAGATCCTCCCGCTCCAGGCGCGGGACGACAACGAGCGCTTCTTCGACCACCGCCGCGAGTACGCGCGCACCGACTTCGAGAACGGCGGCGTCCCGCGTCCCGAGTGGGAGGAGCTGCTCGGCGAGATGTTCCGCCGCGCGGACGCCGCGGGCTGGCTGCGCTACGGGCTGCCCGAGGAGGTCGGCGGCTCCGGTGGGACGAACCTGGATATGGCGGTGATACGCGAGCATCTCGCCCACCGGGGGCTCGGGCTCCACAACGATCTCCAGAACGAGTCGTCGGTCGTGGGGAACTTCCCGTTCGTCCACATGCTGCTGGAGTACGGGACGCCGGAGCAGAAGGAGGAGTTCCTGGAGCCGATGCTGGCCCGGGAGAAGCGGATCGGGTTCGGCCTCACCGAGCCCGACCACGGCAGCGACGCGACCTGGATGGAGACCACGGCCGTCCGGGACGGCGGCGACTGGGTCCTCAACGGGGCCAAACGCTTCAACTCCGGCATGCACTCGGCGACCCACGACGTGGTGTTCGCCCGGACGTCCGGCGAGCCCGGGGACGCGCGGGGCATCACGGCCTTCTTCGTGCCCGCCGACGCCGCGGGGTTCTCCGTCGACTTCCACTGGTGGACGCTGAACATGCCCACCGACCACGCCGAGGTCACCATCCGGGACGTGCGCGTGCCCGGCTCGGCGGTCTTCGGCGCCGAGGGCGGAGGGCTCGCCGTCGCACAGACGTTCGTGCACGAGAACCGCATCCGGCAGGCCGCGTCCGGTGTCGGCGCCGGGCAGTACTGCATCGACCGCAGCGTCGAGTACGCGCGCAAGCGGCTGACGTTCGGGCGGCCGCTGGCCACCCGGCAGGCGATCCAGTGGCCCCTGGTCGAGCTGCGGACCGAGGCGGAGATGCTGCGCGGCCTCGTCCGCAAGACGGCCTGGGAATTGGACCGGGTCCCGCACCTGGAGATCAGCGACCGGGTGTCGATGTGCAACTACCGGGCGAACCGGTTCGTGTGCGAGGCGGCCGACCGGGCGATGCAGGTGCACGGCGGCCTCGGCTACACCCGCCACACCCCGTTCGAGCACATCTACCGGCACCACCGCCGCTACCGGATCACCGAGGGGGCCGAGGAGGTCCAGATGCGGAAGGTGGCCGGCTACCTGTTCGGGTTCGCCGGCCCCGGCAAGGTGAAGAACTGACGCGTGGCGCCCACTGTCGGGGCGGCCCGGGTCAGGCGGCGTGGCCCTGGAGGATGGCGGTGAAGCGCTCGTCGGCGCGGTCGAGCTGGCCGGTGATGTGCCGCTTGATCCGGTCGCGCAGCGGGGTGTCCGGGCGGTTGATCAGCTCCTTGAGCTCGGGGACGAGCGGCCGGTACTTGCGCGCGAGCTTGCGGACCTTGGGGCCGGTGGTGTGGATCAGGCCGACGCCGTTGTCGGTGAAGTCCGACGCCTTGATGATCCGCGCCGCGGGATGGCGGTCCAGGCTCGCGGTGACGTGGGCGCGGTACTGGGCGTGGACGTCGCCGTCGCGGTCGTAGGCCGGGTTGGTCACGGCGCGGACGAGGCCGGCGACGCGCGGGCCGAACCGCCCGGCGAGGACGTCCAGCGCCGCCCCGGCGGGATCGTCGTGCCCCTCGCCGGCCAGGTCGGCCGGGTGGTCCTCGACGGAGTCGTGCAGCAGGCAGGCGACGAGCAGGTCCACGTCGTCCACCTCGTAGTGGCACATCACGCGCAGCGTCACCCGGAGCAGGTGGTTCACCACCGGCTCGCGCGATCGGCGGTCCTGCCGGTGCAGGTCGCCGGCCAGGGCCAGCGCCGTGCTCAGCCGCCGCCAGTCCGGCTCCCGGAAGCGGAGGATCTCGCGGGCGAACCGGTCGCGGAGCCCCGCCTCGCCGTACACCTCGGTGATCGTGTGGAGCGGGAGTGTCTGCAGGTAACTGGGCACCGTGCTCCCTTCTCGCGGGAAGGTGCCCCTGTCCGGGAGCGTGCGTGCCGTTCCCGCGTGCACCTCGGACGCGCCCGCCGGCGGTCCGGTTCCGCCGATGAGTTTCCGGGTCGGCGCAGGTCAGTACGGCCATGAACACTCACAAGCTCCAGACGGCCGGGGCCGAGATCGTCTACGACGTCCACGGCCCCGAGGACGTGCGCCCGCCGCTCGTCATGATCGGCCAGCCCATGGACGCCACCGGATTCCGCGCGCTCGCCTCGCACTTCCCCGATCGCACCGTGGTCGCCTACGACCCGCGCGGCCTCGGCCGCAGCACGCGCGCGGACGGCCGGGACGACCATGTGCCCGAGACCCAGGCCGCCGACGTGCACGCGCTCATCGAGGCGCTCGGCGCGGGTCCGGTCGAGATGTTCGCGAGCAGCGGCGGCGCGGTGACCGCGCTCGCCCTGGTGGCGGCGCACCCCGAGGACGTGACCGTCCTGGTGGCGCACGAGCCGCCCCTCATCCCGGTGCTCCCCGACGCCGAGGCCGCCGAACGCGCCCGCGCCGGCGTCCGCGACGCCTACGAGGGCGGGGGCTGGGGTGCCGGAATGGCGGCCTTCATCGCGATGACGTCGTGGCGGGGCGAGTTCACCGACGCCTACTTCGAGCAGCCCGCGCCCGACCCCGCCGCGTTCGGGATGCTGGCCGAGGACGACGGCTCGCGCGACGATCCGCTGCTCTCCGACCGGTCGTGGGCGGTCAGCGACCACCGGCCCGATGCCGGGGCCCTCGCCGCGGCGCCCACGCGGATCGTGATCGCGGTGGGCGAGGAGTCCGAGGGCGTCTTCACCGGGCGCACGTCGGTGGCGATGGCCGAGCTGCTCGGCCAGCGGGCGGAGGTGTTCCCGAGCCACCACGGCGGGTTCCTCGACGGCGAGTTCGGCTACGCCGGGCAGCCCGAGGCGTTCGCGCGCAGGCTTCGCGGGGTCCTCGGCGGCTGACCGATCTCTGGAGAGATCTCCCGAACCTGTCACAGGCGGAGGAGGTGCCCGGTCATAGCTGGCGACCGGGCGGCGACGGAGGCCCCCGGCGGACGGGAGGTCTCTCATGAAGATCGTGGTCATCGGCGGTACCGGCATGATCGGCTCCAAGCTCGTGGCGCGGCTCGGCGAGCACGGCCACGAGGCGGTCGCGGCCGCGCCGAACACCGGCGTCAACGCGCTCACCGGCGAGGGGCTGGCCGGGGCGCTGGACGGCGCGTCGGTGGTGATCGACGTGTCCAACTCGCCGTCCTTCGAGGACGCCGCGGTGCTGGAGTTCTTCGAGACCTCGACCGGCAACCTGCTGGCCGCGGAGGAGGCGGCCGGGGTCGGCCACCACGTCGCGCTGTCGGTGGTCGGCACCGGGCGGCGGCCCGACATCGGCTACTTCCGGGCGAAGGTCGCCCAGGAGGAGCTGATCAAGGACTCGCCGATCCCGTTCTCGATCGTGCACGCGACGCAGTTCTTCGAGTTCGCCCGCCGGATCGCGGACGAGGCCACGGACGGCGACGCGGTGCGGATGCCGCCGGTGCTCTTCCAGCCCATGGCGGGCGACGAGGTGGCCCAGAACGTCGGCAGGGTGGCGGTGGGCTCGCCGCTGAACGGCGCGGTCGAGATCGGCGGCCCCGAGCGGTTCCGGATGGACGAGTTCTTCCGGGACGCCCTGACGGCGTGGGACGACCCGCGCCGGATCGTCACCGACCCGCACGCGCACTACTTCGGCGCCGAGATGCGGGAGGGCGACCTCGTGCCGGGCGACGGCGCGACGCTCGGCGAGATCAAGTACGCCGACTGGCTGGCGAGCGGCGCCGGCAGGTAGCGCGGCCCGCCCGGACGGCGCCCGGAGGACGTCCGGGCGGAACGACACCGAAGGGAAGAAGCCATGAGCAGCACCGAACGGCCCACCGTCGTCCTGGTCCACGGGGCCTTCGCCGAGTCGGCGAGCTGGAACCGCGTCATCGCGGGCCTGCACGACCGCGGCCTGCCCGCCGTCGCCGTCGCCAACCCGCTGCGCGGCCTGGCCGGGGACGCCGCCTACGTGCGCGACGTGATCGACGGCATCGGCCGGCCGGTCGTCCTCGTCGGCCACTCCTACGGCGGCATGGTGATCACCGAGGCGGCGGCGGGCCTGGAGGCCGTGCGCTCGCTGGTCTACGTCGCGGCGTTCGCCCCGGACCCCGGCGAGAGCGCGCTGCTGCTGTCCGGCAAGTTCGAGGGCAGCACCCTGGCGAGCGCGCTGGTCGCGTACCCGGTGTCCACGGGGGGCAACGAGGTCCGGATCGCCGACGACAAGTACCACCGGCAGTTCTGCGCCGATGTGGACGCCGGCGAGGCGGCCCTCATGGCGTCGACCCAGCGCCCGGTCACCGAGCGCGCGCTGACCGACGGGCTCGGCACGAGCGAGCCGGCGTGGAGCACCAGGCCGTCGTGGTTCGTCATCGGCGAGGGCGACCTCAACATCCCCGCGGCGGCGGTGCGGTTCATGGCCGAACGCGCCTCCTCGCGCGGAACCCGGGAGATCCCCGGCGGCTCGCACGCGATCGCGGTGTCCCGGCCCGACGCCGTGGTCGCGAGCATCCTCGACGCCGTCGGGGACGAGGCAGGCTGAGCCCCGAGCCGTCGTCCGGGAGGGCCCGGTGCCCTGCCGGGAGCCGTTCGCGGGTAGGAGAGGATCGGAGGTGTCCGGCTACCAGCGAGACGGGGGGATCATCGTGGGGGGCATCGGGCCGGCAGAACGGGACGATCTCGGCGAGGCCGCGGCGGTGTTCGCCGGCGTGCGGCCGCGCCTGTTCGGCATCGCGTACCGGATGCTGGGCAGCGCCACCGAGGCCGAGGACCTGGTGCAGGACGTCTGGCTGCGCTGGCAGACCACCGACCGCGGCACCGTGGCCGAGCCCGCCGCGTTCCTTGCGACGGCGACCACCCGGCTCGCGATCAACGTGCTGCGGTCGGCGCGGGTCCGCCGCGAGACCTATGTCGGCCCCTGGCTGCCCGAGCCCGTCGACACCGGCGCCGACCCGCACCTCGGCGCCGAGCGCGGGGAGGCCCTCAGCCTGGCGATCCTGTTCCTTCTGGAGAAGCTCTCGCCCACCGAGCGCGCGGCCTACGTCCTGCGGGAGGCGTTCGACTACCCCTATCCGCAGATCGCCGAGATCGTCCAGGTCAGCGACGTCGCGGTCCGGCAGCTCGTCAGCCGGGCCCGCAAGCACCTGCGGTCCGAGCGGCGGGCCCCGGTGACCGGGGCCGAGCGGCGGCGGCTGCTGACCGCCTTCGTCGCCGCCGCCCGCACCGGGGACCTCACCGCCCTGGAGGCGATCCTCGCGGCGGACGTGATCAGCTACTCCGACGGCGGCGGCGCCGTCCGGGCCTCGCGCTTCCCCGTGGTGGGGGCGTTCCGCGTCGCCAAGTACGTCCGGGCCTTCGCGGACCGGTTCTGGGACGGGGTCGACGTCCAGTGGGCCCACGTGAACGGGCAGGAGGCCGCCCTGCTCCACCGGGAGGGCGAGCTGTTCACCGTCCTCGCCGTCGACGCCTCCGGCCCGCGCATCGACCGGGTCCTGTGGATGATGAATCCCGCCAAGATCACGGCGGCGTCCGCCGGGTGAGCCGGCCGGCCGGGGCCCGCGGCGCCGGCGCCGCGGGCCCCGGCGCTCACCACCAGCCGAAGGCGAGCCAGGTGAGGAACGGCGCGATGGGGATCGAGACGAGCCCGTAGATGAGCAGCTGGCGGAACAGCCGGGGCCGCGCCGAGGGTTCGGCGGCTCCGAGGATCAGGCCGCCGGTGATGCCGAGCGGGTTGATGTCGACCAGCACCGACGCCAGCGCGAGCGCGAGGACCCCGCCGACCGGGGAGACGCCGTCGGCGACCAGCGGCGGCAGCAGCGGCATCGTGGTCACGAACACCGCGATGGAGCTGGCGGCGAACGAGGTGACCCCGGCGATGTAGCAGAGCACCAGCAGGCTGAGCAGGGGCGAGCCGTCCACCCTGAGCATGTCGCTGATCTGCTTGAACGCGCCCAGGTGCTGCATCAGGCCGACGTAGGTCAGCAGCCCGCCGATCAGCAGCACCACGTTCCACGGGATCCGGGAGACGATCTCGCCGGACGGCAGCCGGAACGCCAGCTGCAGGAGCAGCGCCGCGGTGACGCCGAGGTAGCCGACGTGCATGTCCCAGCCGACGGAGAGGACGACGACCGCGAGCAGGGCGCCGATCGTGAGGGCGCGGACGCCGGGGGGCTGATCGGCCGTCTCCGCCGGCGGGGTGGAGACGACCGTCGCCGTCCCGCCCTTGGCGGTGGAGACCGGCGCCGCCCCCGGAGCCTCCGATCCGCCGCCGCCGGATCCGCCGCCGCCCGGTGCGGGGTCGTCCGGGGCGAGGTCGTCCGGTGCGGTGCCCTCCGGGGTGGCGGGACGGGGCGCGCCGGAGATCCGGCCGGGCGGGACGGCGCCCGTCCGGGTGCCGACGACCAGCAGGGCCGTGCACACGACCAGCCCGGTGACCAGGCCGCCGAGCAGGAAGGTCACCGGTGCCGAGCCGGGCAGCCCGAGGCCCTGCTTCTCGCTCAGCTCGCGCGCCGTGACGCCGTAGACGGCGAGCGGCGAGAGCAGCCCGCTGATGATCCCGGTGACGCCGAGGACGGCCGCGATCAGCGGCGAGATCCGGTAGCGCGCGGCGAAGCCGAGCGCGATCGGCGAGACGATGGCGGTCGCCGCGGCCGGCAGGGTGCCGACCGCGGTGAGCACCGCGCCGATCACGAACGGGACCAGCACGATCAGCACCAGCCGGCCGCGGACCAGCCGCAGCAGCAGGTCGAGCAGCCAGTCGAGGGTCCCGTTCAGATGCGCGACGGCGAACAGTGCCGTCACCCCGACGATCAGCACGAAGAAGTCGGCCGGGAAGAAGCCCGTCACGTCGTCGGTGGCGACATCGGCGGCGAGGCCGATCAGGAACGCGGCCGCGAGGGCGCCCAGCCCGAGGTCGAACGCGGGGATCAGGGTCGCCGCGAAGAGGGCGACCAGGATGATGATGGACAGGGTTGCCATGCTCATGGGCGGTTCTTTCTCGGTCAGACCACGCCGCGGTGGCGCAGGTCGTCGATCTCCGGGTCCCCGAGCCCGGCGAGGTCTCGCAGTACCTCGGCGGTGTGCTCGCCGAGGGCCGGCGCCGTGCGGCCGATCGTGCCGCCGAAGCCGGAGAAGCGGCCGGCCGGCGCCTGCATGAGGTGCCGGCGCCCGGTGCGCTCGTCCCGTACCTCCACCACCGACCCGCGGGCGCGGATGTGCGGGTCGGCGCAGATGTCCGCCGCCGAGTTCACCGGTCCGGCGGCCACCCCGGCGTCGTCGAGCAGCGCCATCAGCGGGTCGAGGTCGTGGGCCGCGACGAAGGCGGCGACCCGCGCCTCGATCTCCTCGCGGTGCTCCAGCCGGGCGGTCATGGTGTCGTGGACGGCGAGGTCCGCGGCGTCCATGACCTTGATCAGCCGGCGCCACATCTGCTCGGTCGAGGCGGGCAGGGCCAGCCACCGGCCGTCGCGGGTCCGGTAGAGGCTGTTGGGGCTGATGTGGGGGTTCTGGTTGCCCTGGCGCTCGCGGTTCTCCCCGGTCGCGCCGTACTCGACGACGAAGTCCTCCATCATCCGCAGCAGCGGCTCGTAGAGGGGGATGTCGGCGAGCTGGGCCTCGCCGGTGAGGTCCCGCTGGCGCAGCGCGAGCATGGCCGCGAACGCGGCGTAGATGCCGGTGACGCCGTCGGCCACCGGGTATCCGGCGAAGACCGGCGGCCGCTCCGGGTCGCCCGTGCGGTAGGTCAGGCCCGCGAAGGCCTCCGCGACGCGGGCGAAGCCGGGGCGGTCGGCGTAGGGGCCGGTGCGCCCGAACGCGCTCACGTGCACCATGACCAGGTCGGGCCGGTACGCCCGGAGGTCGTCGAAGTCGATGCGGAACCGCCGCAGCGTCGCCGGGCGGAAGTTGGTCACGACGATGTCCGCGGACGCGGCCAGCCGGCCGACGAGGGCGGCGGCCTCGGCGTGGTGCAGGTCGATCGTGACGCTCCGCTTGGCGCGCGCCAGCATCGACCAGGCCGCCGACTCGCCGTCCTCCAGCGGCGGGTACCGGCGCGCCGGGTCGCCGTCGGCGGGATGCTCGATCTTGATCACCTCGGCGCCGAACTCGCCGAGCAGCGAGGACGCCAGGGGGCCGGCCAGGATCGTCGAGACGTCCAGGACGCGCACTCCGCTCAGCGGACCGTCGGGCACTGGGGATTCCTTTCACGTCGGCGGCATCGCCGGCCCGGAGATCGGGCTTACGTCAACATGCCCTGTCGCTGGGCTGCGGGGAAGACGTGATCAGAGCTCACGGGTGAAAGCTTTTACCTTTATAGTGGCCCGGTGCGGGTGGAGCGGGCGCGGTACTTCCTCGCCGCGATCGAGACCGGGTCGCTGCGCGCGGCGGCGGCGCGGTGCGGCGTGAGCCAGCCCACCATCGGGCAGCAGATCGCGTTGCTGGAGGAGGAGCTCGACGTCGTCCTGCTCACCCGCAGCAGGCACGGCGTGCGTCCGACGGCGGCCGGCCAGGCCCTGATCGAGCCGCTCGGACGGCTCGTGGCGGCCGAGGACGCGGTGCGCGAGTCGGCCATGGAGTCCGGCGCCGCCTACCACGGCCGGGTCCGGATCGGCGGCGTCTCGGTGACCGCGGAGACGATCATCGCGCCGGTGGTCGGCCGGCTGCGGGAGCGGCACCCGGGGCTGCGGTTCACCGTCCACGAGGGCGCCTCGGCCGCCATCGAGGCCGCGGTGCTCGACGGGACGCTGGACTTCGGGGTGGTCACCACGCCGGTGAGCCCGGCCGCCCCGGGGCTGCGCCGGATCCCGCTCGTGTCCGCCGCCGTCGGGGTCTGGGTGCGGACCGACCACCCGCTGGCCGGACGCGACCACGTCCACTGGCGCGACCTGGAGACCTGGCCCATCGTCACCATGCGCGCGGGCACGGTCCTGTGGGAGATGCTGCACCGGCACATGGCCGATCCCGACGTCGTCGTCCAGGCCATGTCGGCGCGCACCGTGAAGGTGATGGTCGGCCGGGGGGCCGGGCTCGGCATCCTCGCCCGCTTCGACACGTCGGCGGACATCACCGAGCTGGTCTGGCTCCCCGTGCGCGACGCGCCGCCCGTCCAGCTGTGCCTGACGCAGCGGCGGGACGGGCGGCCGTCGCGGTCCGCCCTGATCGTCCGCCGGCTCATCCGCGCCGAGGCCGACGGGCTGGCCGGACGGGAGTCCCCGCCACGGGAGGAAGGGCGGGGGGACGGCCCCGTCCGGCCGGACCGCGTACCCTGACGGGCCACCGGGTCCCGGCGGCCCGCCGGGCGCGTTCTCCCGCGCTCCGGTCAGCCGATGGCGCAGGTGTTGACCACGTCGCCGGAGGTCTGGCGGGGGATGGTGGCGCTGGGCGGGGGCGCCTGACCGCCACCCGGGCCCACCCAGCGTTCGAGGGCCTCGAAGGCCGTCCGCATGCAGGGGAGCAGCGGCCGCATCCTGCCGGGGAACAGGTCGTATTCGAGGTCGAGATGGGACGCGCCCTCGATCCGGTAGTAGCGGTGCAGCCCGCCCCGGCCCTGCGCACGGATCTTCCGGGCGTAGGCGTCGCCGTGGACCTTGATCGGAAGCAGGGTGTCCAGCGTGCCCTGCACCGTGATCATCGGCTTGCCGATGCGGCCGGTCATGCCCAGCCGCGCCACCGTCCGGTGGACGCTCCTCGGGCGCGAGTAGTAGCGGTAGTCGGTGTCGCAGTTCGGCGTGCCGCTCTCGCAGTACGGGATGCCCGCCTCCAGGTCGCCGTCGTAGGCCGGGTCGACCTCCTCACGGTAGATGCGCTGCGTGTTGTCCCAGATGAAGCGGTAGTTGAAGTCCCACAGGAACTCCGAGCCGGGGGCGAAGCCGGCCTTCAACATCGCGGCGTGCGCCTTCGGGTCGCCCGTCGCCGCGTAGGCGGGGTAGTTGCGCAGCGCCTCCGGCAGGTAGACCAGCGCGTTGTTCCCGTTGTCGCGCGGCCAGTACGTGCCTTCGGAGTCCACCCCGCCGTCGTACAACTCGGGGTGGTTCTCCAGGGCCCAGCGCACCATCTGGCCGCCGTTGGAGATGCCCGCGGCGTACGTCCTGGTCGGGCGCCTGCCGTAGTGGCGGGCCACCGTCGTCTTGGCGGCCACGGTGACCTGGATCATCCGCCGGTACCACTCCGCGACGGCGTCCCCCGGCCGCTTGCCGTCCCGGTAGAACTGGTTGCCGTTGCTGCCCTTGTCGGTCGAGGCGAAGGCGTACCCCTTCGACAGCACCCAGTCGGAGATGGTGAAGTCGTTGGCGTACTGGCGGCGGGTCCCCGGCGCCCCGGACACCACCAGCCCGCCGTTCCACCGCTTCGGAAGGCGGATCACGAACTGGGAGTCGTGGTTCCAACCGTGGGTGGTGTTGAACGAGGAGTCGTCGCGGAAGTACCCGTCGATCTGGATCCCCGGCACTCCGCTCGGGTTCCGGGTGGCCGCCGAGTGCAATCCCTCCCAGTCGGACTTGTCGGTGTGGCCCGAGGCGACCGTGCCGGCGGTGGTCAGGTCGTCCAGGCAGGCGGCGACCTGATGCACCGCGCCGGGGACGCGCACCCGGTTCATGTGGGCGCAGCGGGCGTCCGCGTGGGCGGACGGCACCGCGACGGCCAGCGGAACCGCCAGCAGCGACCCCAGCAGGGCCGGGAGAACGGGGGATCTGCGGAGGAACGGCATGAGCGGCTCCCTGGGGGTGGGAACGGGCTTCGTCGGTCAGTCGGTCAGACCCGTGGACTGCCATGCTGAACGACGGGCGGCGGGGCGAGCCACGTCGGCGAGCACACTGTTCACCGGAATCCTGTGGTGGCTCCGTCCATGAAGCCGCCGCCGGGTGCCCGCCGGACCTCCGGGAACGCCCAGCCAGGACGCCTTTTCTCCCGCCGATCGAGCGCGCGGTGTGCGCCGCCTCATATCAGGCCGCCCGAATGTGTGTCCAGGTCACCTGGTTCACCCCCCGGCCGCCGCCTAGCGTTCACGGTCACGGCGTCCCCGGTGTGGCCCGGGTCACGCCATGACGCGTGAGGAGGGCGCATGGGAGGTGGTCCCACGGAGGGCGGGCAGGGTGCCGCTCCGGAAGGCGCCGCTCCGGGCGGGGCCGCTCAGGATGGTGTCGCCCATGACGGGGCGGTCCCCGTCCTGACGGCGCGGGGGCTGGTCCGGGAGTTCCGCGGTTTCCGTGCCGTGGACGAGGTCGACCTGGACGTGGCCGAGGGCAGCGTGCACGCGCTGGTGGGCCCGAACGGCGCGGGCAAGACGACGCTGTTCAACCTGCTCACCGGGTTCCTGAAGCCGAGCGCGGGCAGCGTCCGGCTGGACGGGCACGAGCTGGCCGGGCGCAGCCCGGAGTCGATCACCCGGCTGGGGGTGGCGCGCTCGTTCCAGATCACCAGCCTGTTCGCCGAGCTGACCCCGCGCCGGCACCTGGAGCTGGCGCTGGCGAGCCCGACCGGCCTCGGCTGGCGGTTCTGGCGTTCGGACAAGGCGCTCAGCCGCTTCGCCGCGCGCGCCGGGGAACTGCTCGACGAGGCGGGGCTGTCCGGGCAGGGCGACGTCCCGGCGGGCTCGCTGTCGTACGGGAGCAAGCGGGCGCTGGAGCTGGCGCTCGCCCTGGCCCTGGACCCGAAGGTGCTGCTGCTCGACGAGCCGACCGCGGGCATGGGCGTCGAGGACGTCGACCGCACCATCGAGCTCGTCCGGAAGATCCGCGCCGGCCGCACGGTGGTGCTGGTCGAGCACAACATGAACGTGGTGGCGAGTCTCGCCGACCGGGTGACCGTCCTTCAGCACGGCAAGGTGCTGATCGAGGGTCCGTACGCGGAGATCCGCCACGACCCGCGGGTCGTCACCGCCTACCTGGGAGACTCCAATGCTGCGCATTGACGGACTGTCCGCCTGGTACGGCGAGGCCCAAGCCCTGCGCGAGGTGTCGCTGCACGTCGACCAGGGCGAGATCGTCACGCTGGTCGGCCGCAACGGCGCGGGCAAGACCACGCTGCTGCGCTGCCTGATGGGCCTGCACGGCGCCCACGGCAGGATCGCGGGCACGATCTCGCTGTCCGGCGCCGACATCACCGGCCGCGCCCCGCACGGGCTGGCCCGCCGCGGGCTCGGCTACGTCCCGGACGATCGCGGCATCTTCGCGTCGCTGTCGGTGGAGGAGAACCTCACGCTGCCGCCCGTGATGGGCCCCGATCCCTGGTCGCTGGAGCGCGTGTACGAGACGTTCCCGATGCTGCGGGAGCGGCGGCGGTTCCCCGGGACGAAGTTGTCGGGCGGTGAGCAGCAGATGCTCGCGCTGGCCCGGGTTTTGCGGACGGGTGCCCGGTTGCTGCTGTGCGACGAGCCCACCGAGGGCCTGTCCCCGCTGATCGTCCAGCGGATCGGAGAGATCCTCCGTGAGGTGAAGGAGGCGGGCGTGACCGTCCTGCTCATCGAGCAGAACGTGCACTTCGCCGCCACCGTCGCCGACCGTCACTATCTGCTCGCCGAGGGGCGGATCGTCGAGTCGCTGGACCGCGACCAGGTCCGCGAGCGAGAGCACGAGCTGCTCGACTACCTCGGAATCTGACCACGGCCGAGTTCTTGGAGATCAGAGGAGACGCGGAATGAGAGTCAAGGGGTGGAGCGGCGGCCTGGTGGCCGCGGGGCTGCTGCTGGCCGGGTGCGGAGGCGGGCCGGGCGGCGGCGGAGGGAAGATCAGTGACGACGGAGTGGTGCTGGCGGTCCTGAACGACGCGTCGGGCGTCTACGCCGACACCTCGGGCAGCAAGTCGGTCGAGGCGGTGAAGATGGCCGTCGCCGACTTCAAGGCCAAGTACGGCGACAAGGCGGTCACCGACAAGATCGAGGTGCTCTCCGCCGACCACCAGAACAAGCCGGAGATCGCCAACTCGAAGGCGCAGGAGCTCTACGACCGCCAGCACGCCGACGTGATCCTGGACGTGCCGACGTCCTCGGCCGCGTTCGCCGTCGCCACGATCGCCAAGAACAAGAAGAAGGTGTTCATCGACGTCGGTGCCGCCAGCACGGAGCTGGAGGGCAAGCAGTGCAACAAGTACACCTTCCACTACGGCTACAACAGCTACATGCTGGCCCACAGCACGGGTACCGAGGTGACGAAGGACGGCGGCAAGAACTGGTACATCGTCTACCCGGACTACGCGTTCGGCGAGGACATGCAGAGGACGTTCTCGACCGCCATCAAGGCCGCGGGCGGCAGCGTCGTGAAGAGCGACCCGACGCCGTTCCCCAACGACAACTTCTCCACGTTCCTGCTGAAGGCGCCGGGTCTGAAGCCGAAGCCGCAGGTGCTCGGGACGATGCAGGCGGGCGGTGACCTGGTCAACCTGGTGAAGCAGTACAACGAGTACAAGCTGCGCGACAAGGGCGTCAGCCTCGCCGTCGGGCTGCTGGTCATCAGCGACATCCACTCGCTCGGACCGGACGCGCTGGCCGGCACACGCTACACCGACATGTGGTACTGGAACCTCGACGCCAGGAGCCGCGCCTGGGCCGACAAGTTCCAGGCCAAGGTCGGTGTGCGGCCGACCTCCAACATGGCCGGCAACTACTCGGCCGCCCTGCAGTACCTGGAGGCCGTGCAGCGCGGCGGCACCGACAAGTCCGACGAGGTGGTCAAGCAGCTAGAGGGATACAAGTTCGACGACTTGTTCGCCCGCAACGCCACCATCCGCGCCCAGGACCACCTGCTGCTGCACGACGCGTACCTCGGGCAGGTGAAGCCGAAGAGCGAGGTCAAGGAGGAGTGGGACTACGTCAAGGTCCTCAAGACCGTTCCGGCGGCGGAGGCGTTCCAGCCGCAGCCGGACGCTGCCTGCAAGCTGTAGGCGGGCGCGACGTGCTGCAGCAGGCGTTCAACGGGTTGGTGGGTGGGGCGTTCTACGCCCTGCTCGCCCTCGGTCTGGCCGTGATTTTCGGGATGCTGGGTGTGGTGAACCTGGCGCATGGCGCGTTCTACATGCTGGGGGCGTTCGGGGCGTTCATCGCGCTGGATTCGTTCGGGTTGAACTTCTGGGTGTCCCTGATCCTGGTGCCGCCCCTACTCGGGGTGGCCGGGATCATCGTGGAACGGCTGTTCGTGCGGCGGTTGACGCCGCTGGATCCGCTGTACAACTTTCTGTTCACCTTCGGGCTGGCGCTGATTTTGCAGGATGTGATGAAGCGGCAGTACGGGGTGAACTCCCAGCCCTATCCGCGTCCGTCGCAGCTGGGCGGCACGCTCAATCTGGGGTTGTTCACCTATCCGGCCTATCAGGTGTTCGTGCTGGGGGTGTCGGTGCTGGTGTGCGGAGCGGTGTGGGTGGTGCTGACCCGGACCCGGGTGGGGATGATCGTGCGGGCGTCGACCGAGCGGCCCGAGCTGACGAGGGCGCTGGGGATCGATGTGGGGCGGTGGGTGACGCCGGTGTTCGGGTTCGGGATCGCGCTGGCGGCGTTGGCGGGGGTGTTGGCGGCGCCGATGCGGGCGGTGAACCCGCTGATGGGCGCCGATCTGATCATCACGGTGTTCGCGGTGGTGGTGATCGGGGGTCTGGGGTCGGTGTTCGGGTCGGTCGCCGCGGGGTTCGCGGTGGGGTTGCTGTCGGCGCTGGGCAACTACTACGTGCCCTCGCTGTCGCAGACGCTGGTGTTCATTTTGATGGCCGCGGTGCTGCTGTGGCGTCCCGCCGGGCTGTTTGGACGTGAGGAGGCGCTGCGATGATCCTGGCCAGGCTGGCCCGCTCGGGCCGGGCCGGACCCTTGCTGCTGGCGGTCGGGCTGGTGGCGGCGCTGGCGCTGCCGTGGATGATCTATCCGCCGGTGGCGTTGGACATCGTCTGCTGGGCGCTGTTCGCCGCCGCGGTCGACCTGCTGCTGGGGTTCACCGGGCTGCTGTCGTTCGGGCACGCGGCGTTTTGGGGCGGGTCGGCCTACTGCACCGGCCTGATCGCGCTGCACACCCCGCTGCCGTTCCCGGTCGCGATCGCCGGCGGCGCCGGCTTCGCAGCCCTTCTCGCGCTGCCGATCGGGTTCTTGTCGGTCCGGCTGACCGGGATCTACTTCGCCATGGTCACCCTGGCGTTCGCGCAGATGATGTACTTCGTGGCCAACCAATGGCGCGAGGTCACCGGCGGGGAGAACGGCCTGCAGGGCATCCCCAGAGAGTTCTTCGGCGTCGATCTGTCCGAGCCGTTCTACTTCTACTACGCCGGCCTGCCGTTCGTCCTGGCCGGACTCTGGGTCGCCTGGCGGATCGTGCGGTCACCCTTCGGGCGCGTGCTGGTGTCCATCCGCGACAACCCCGCCCGCGCCCGCGCCCTGGGCTATCCGGTCGACCGGTACCGGCTGCTGGCCTTCGTGCTGTCGGCCGGGCTGTCGGGCCTGGCCGGGGGCGTGTTCGCGGTCGGGCACGGCTTCGCCTCCCTGGAAGGGGTGTACTGGACCACCTCCGGGCAGGCGGTGATGATGGTCATCCTGGGCGGCATCGGCACCCTGTGGGGCGGCGCCATCGGCGCGGCCCTGGTCGTCCAACTCCAGGACTTTTTGGCCACCGCCGGATTCCAGGAAACCGGAATCGTCACCGGATCCATCTTCATCGTCATCGTCCTGCTGTTCCGCCGCGGCATCTGGGGCACCGCCCGCCACCTCCTGACCACCCGCCACCCACCCACACCCGACCAACCCGCACCCGAAACCAAAGAACCCGTCGACACCCCAGCCTGACCCGCGAACGCGCGGGTCAGGCCGGTCCTGATCGTGCGGTCCGGGCGCGCCGTGCGTCAGGCCGCGGGCACGGCCACCCGGATGGCGAGCAGCTCCGCCTCCCGGGCGGCCTTGCGGGCGTGCTCATGGAAGTCGGGCGCGGCGCACGCGAAGAGCGTGCGGCCGTCGGAGCCGCCGAGCGCGCAGGCGAAGACGTTGATGCCGAGGCTCAGCTCGTCGGTGATCTCGCCGCCGTCCGTCACGCGGATCAGCCGGGCGCCGAGCGCGTCCGCCACCCACAGCCCGCCGCCGGCGTCCAGGCAGGCGCCGTCCGGGGCGACCGAGACGCTGGCCAGCATCCGCTCGACGGACCGGTCGGTCGGCAGCGGCCCGAACCGGGCCCACGTGCGCCGGTTGACGAGCCGGCCGTCCCCGGTCACGTCGAACGCGCTGATCCGGTCGCCGAACGTCTCGTTCACGACGAGGACGCCGTCCGCCGTGATCGCGCTGCCGTTGGGGAACCAGAGGTCGTCCGCCACCTCGGTCACCTCGCCGCCCGGATCCACCCGGTGCAGGGCCGCCGGCTCCAGCGGCGCGCCGTTCATGAGGTCGAAGCCGAAGTTGCCGACGTACGCCCGGCCCTCGGCGTCGACGACCATGTCGTTGAGGTGGCCCGCCGCGTGCCCGCTCAGGTCCGCGTGGACGGCGAGCGAGCCGTCCGCCTCGCGCCGCAGGATCCTGCGGTCGCGCATGGAGACGATGAGCAGCCGGCCGTCCGGAAGCCAGCCCAGCCCGGACGGCTGCTCGGGGACGTCCGCCTCCACCTGGAGATCGGATCCGTCCTCGCGCACCGAGTACACCTGGTGCGTGTAGAAGTCGGAGAACCAGAGGCGCTCGTCACGCCAGCGCGGCGCCTCCAGGAAGGCGAAGTCGCTGAGCACAGTGCTCGCCTTGGTGGACATGTTGCCTCCTGCGGTTGTGGATGCCGGGACCTGGCCGCGTCACACTGAGATACCCCCGTCCACCGGCAGCACGACGCCGGTGATGTAGGAGGCCTCGGCCGAGGCGAGGAACGCCACGGCGCCGGCGATCTCCGAGGGGTCGGCGAAGCGTCCCATCGGGATCGAGGCGGTGAGCCGCTCCAGCGTCTCGGCCGGGACGGAGTCGATCATGCGGGTCTGCGCGTTGGGCGAGATCGCGTTCACCGTGATGCCGAACCGCGCGAGCTCCTTGGCCGCCGTCTTGGTGAAGCCGATGATGCCGGCCTTGGCCATGGCGTAGTTGGACTGCCCGGGATTGCCCCGCAGCCCGGTGAAGGAGGTGACGTTGATGACGCGCCCGCCGCCCTGCCGCCGGAAGTGGGGGACCGCGGCGCGGGTGAACCGGAACGTTCCGCCGGCGTGGACCGCCATGACGGCCTCGTAGTCCTCGTCCGTGAGCTTCCACAGCACGCCGTCGCGCAGGATGCCCGCGTTGTTGACCAGCACGTCGATGCGGCCGGACTCCGCGACGACCCGCTCCACGACCTCGTTCACCCGCGCGGTGTCGGAGACGTCGGCGACCAGCCCCGTCGCGCCGGTCTCAGCCGCCGCGAGCTTGACCTCCTCGGCGTCGGAGTCGACGAGGTACACCGTCGCGCCCGCGTCCCGGAAGTGCTGCCCGACGGCCCGCCCGACGCCGCGGGCGGCGCCGGTCACGACGACGGTCCGGCCGGTGAAGTCGAAGGTCAGGTTCGACGTCACGACGCCTCCTCCCGGACGGTCACGGCGGCGGGCAGGGGATGGGGCGGGCTACTGGTCGTCGGCATGCTGCTCCTGCTGGTGTGCGGCGAACTGCTCTCTGAGGGTCGTCTTGGAGAACTTGCCGGTCCCGGTCTTGGGGATCTCGGCGAGGATCCGGATCCGCTCGGGGATCCACCAGGAGGCCACCCGGCCGGTCAGGTGCTCCCGCAGGCCCGCCGCGTCGAGGTCGCGCCCGGGGGCGAGGACGACGCAGGCGAGGGGGCGCTCGCCCCACCGGGCGTCCGGCACGCCGATGACCGCCGCCTCCACCACGTCGGGGTGGGCCATGATCTCGTTCTCCAGGGCGCCGGAGGAGATCCACTCGCCGCCCGACTTCACCATGTCCTTGGTGCGGTCGACGATGCGGACGTAGCCGTACCGGTCGATGGTCGCGACGTCGCCGGTGCGCAGCCAGCCGTCCTCGGTGAACTGCGACTCGCCCGGATCGGCGCCGAAGTAGCGGGACGCGACCGTGGGCCCGGCCACCTGGAGCTCGCCGGGCGTCGTGCCGTCGTGGTCGACGCGGCCGCCGTCCTCGCCGACCAGCCGCAGCTCGGTGAGCGGGAGGGACGGGCCGGGAGCGGCGAGTATCGCCCGCCGGGCGCCCGCGTCGAGCCCGTCGTGCACGGTCGCGAGCCGGGCGGAGGCCACCACCGGGCTGGTCTCGGTCATGCCCCACGAGCTGCTGAGCGGGACGCCGGTCGCCTCGTGCCACTCCCGCGCGAGCGCGTCCGGTACCGGGCTGCCCCCGGACACGACCTTGCGCAGCGACGAGACGTCGACCTGCCCGATCAGCGGGAGGAGGGAGCGCCAGATCGCCGGCACCCCGGCCGTGAACGTCACGCGGTGCCCGGACATCTGGCGGGCGAGCGCCGCCGAGTTCATCGCGGGGCCCGGCAGCACGAGGTCGGCGCCGGCGAGCGCCGCGGCGTAGGGCAGGCCCCACGCGTTGACGTGGAACATCGGCACGATCGGCATCACGACGTCGCGCTCGCCGATCCCGAAGTTGTCGGTGCCGAGGATCAGCAGCGTGTGCAGGACGATCGAGCGGTGGCTGTAGAGCACGCCCTTGGGCCGCCCGGTCGTGCCCGAGGTGTAGCAGAGGCTCGCGGCGTCGTTCTCGTCGATCGCGATGGGCGGTGCCTCGCCGGGCGTCTCCGCGAGGAGCGCCTCGTAGTCGATGATCCGGGGGTCGTCCGGTACCTCTTCGGTGCCGCCGTCGTCCATCAGCACGACGTGCCGGACGGCCGGGGCCTTCTCCACCAGAGGCCACACCGTGGCGATGAGGGAGCGGTCGACGAACAGGACGCCGTCCTCGGCGTCGTTGAGGATGTAGGTCAGCTCGGCGGCGAACAGCCGGTGGTTCAGGGTGTGCAGCACCCGGCGGCCGCTCGGCACCCCGAGGTAGAGCTCGACATGGCGCTGGGAGTTCCAGGCGAACGTGCCCACGCGGGCGCCGCGCGGCACGCCGAGGACGTCCAGGGCGGCGGTGAGCCGGCGCGCGCGGGCGACGACCTGCCCCCAGGTGGCGGTGGTCTCGCCGTCGGCGGTGGCGGTGACGACCCGCTTGTGCGCGAACATCCGCTCGGCGCGGCGCATGAGGACGGGGACGTCGAGAGACCGGTCCTGCATCAGACCGTGCATGGAACCTCCGGCACCGCGGCGGGAGCTGGTGCTTACTAAGCGCATAGTTAGCGTCGCGGCGGTCGCTTGTCAACAGGTGGGACGGGACGGGGAACGGCCTACTTCGCGACCAGCTTCAGCGCGAGTTCGGCGTAGAAATCACCGAGCTGCTCCGGCGAGTCGGGGCCGTCGAGCCGGTACCAGCGGACGAGGTCGATGCTCAGCGAGAGCATCGCGCGGGCGACCCGCTTGACGTCGACGTCCGCGAAGGACCCGTCGCCGACCCCGCGGGCGACCGCGTCGCGGAAGAACTCGTTGGTCCGGTGGCGCAGCTCCAGGATCTCCTCGTAGTGCTCGGCCGTCAGCCCGGTCAGCTCGATCTGGCAGACGCGCGCCGCCACGTGATGGCGGGCGTGCCAGATCGTGTACGCCGAGACGATGGCGCGCAGCCGGTCGGCCGCCCCTTCCAGGGCCAGGATGGCGGGATCCTGGACGTGCGACAGGACCCGTTCGTGGCTGACCCGGATGATCTCGAACAGGACCAGTTCCTTCGAGGGGAAGTGGACGTAGAGGGCCGCGGGGCTGAGCCCGACCCCCTCGGCGATGTCCCGCGTCGTCGTCGCGTGGAAGCCGTTGGCGGCGAAGCAGCGCACCGCCGAGGTCAGCAGGTTCCGCTGCACCGTGCCGAGCTCGGCGCGCCACAGATCGGGGGAGTGGTCCTGCAGCCGGGGATCGTCCGCCAGGTCCTGTGCCGTGAACCTGGCCTGCCGTTTGGCCATCCGCGACCCTCGCCTCCTTCACGTGCCCGGCACGGTACCGATGCCGCTCGGCGGGCCCGGCGGACGCGGTCCGCGGCGGCCCCTGACGTCCGCATCCTAGCGGCTGACTATGCGCTTAGTTATAGTGGCGTGTACCGCGTTGACGGGAGAAGGTGTGAACAGGCCCAGTTTTCTCCGGCTTCTCGTCGACGGGGCGCCGCTGCCCCTCTACGACGAGGTCCTGAACCGCATGGTGGCGGAAGCCGCCTCTTCCGCCGAGGTAGCGGACCTCCAGGCGGAGCATACGCTCGCCCTCCACCTTCGCGACACGCTGGAGAAGCGGCATTCCCGCCAGGAACAGCAGCGGGCGCTGGTCGAGTGCGCGAAGGAGCTCGCGGAGGACCGCAGCGACCCCGACACGATCCTGACCCTGATCGTGAGCCAGGCGCAGCGGCTGCTCGGCTGCGACATGGCCTATCTGAGCCTGAACGACAACGAGGAACGCGTCACCTGCATGCGGGTGATGGTCGGCGCGACGTCCTCGGCCTGGAAGGACGTCCGGATCCCGTTCGGCGCCGGCGTCGGCGGCAGGGTCGCCGCCACCGGCACGCCGTTCTCGACGCCCGACTACTTCAGCGACGAGCGCCTGGCGCACGATCCGGACGTCGACGCCTCGGTCAGGGCGGAGCGGCAGGTGTCGATCGTCGGCGTGCCGCTGCGCACCGGCACCGTCATCGGGGTGCTCTTCGGGGCCAACCGCACGCCGGGGCCGTTCTCCCACGACGCCATCGCCCTGCTCGGCTCCTTCGCCGACCTCGCCGCGTCCGCGATCGACCGGGCGCGGGAGAGGTACGAGAAGGACCGGGCGCTGACCGCCCTGCGGCAGCGGACGGTCGACCAGGAGCGGGCGGTCGCGGCGCACGACCAGAGCATGGACATCGTGCTGCGCGGCGGCGGTGTCCAGGAGGTCGTGACCGCGGTGGGCGACCAGCTCGGCGGCGTGCTCGCCATCTTCGACGAGTTCCAGACGCCCGTCGCCTGGACGCCCGGGGCGCCGCCGGAGGCCCTCCAGGCGATGGCGGTCGCGGCGGGCGGCCGGCCGGGCGGCTCCTCCGGCGTCACGCGGGACGGGACGTACTGGGCCACCGGCCTCGTCGCCGGCGGCGAGAACCTCGGCACCCTGGTCTGGGCCCCGCCGGCGGCCCCCGCCGGGGTCGGCGACCTGGACCGGCGCCTGCTCGGGCGGGCGGCCGTCGTCGCCTCGCTGCTCCAGCTGTTCGGCCGCAACCTGGCCGCCGCCGAGGCCCGGGTGCGCGGCGAGCTGCTGGACGACCTGCTCACGCCCAACCCGCGCACGTACTCCTCCCTGGCCGAGCGCGCCCTGCGGATCGGCTACCAGCCGCAGAAGCGGCACGCCGTCGTCGTCGCGCACATCCGGGCGGAGAAACGGCACAGCCTCGCCTCGGTGGCGTCCGACCTCGCGGCCGCCCGCGACGGGCTGAGCACCGTGCGGGACGGTCTCGCGGTGCTGGTCATCCCCTCCGACGACCCGTCGCTCACCGGCCGCCAGATCTCGCGGTCGATGACCACGCGGCTGAGGTCGCCGGTCACCGTCGGCGCCGCGGGGCCGGTCGACGACCCGGCGGACCTGCCCGCCGCCTACGCCGAGGCGCTGGCCTGCGCCCAGGCGCTGCTCCGGCTCGAACGCACCGGCTCCGCCGCCACGGCCGACGACCTCGGCTACGCCGGTCTGCTCCTCGGCGACGGCGCGTCCGCGGCCCGGTTCGTGATGCGGACGCTGGGCCCGGTCATCCAGCACGACGAGCAGCGCTCGACCGTCCTGATGGAGACGCTGGACACCTACTTCGCCACCGGGCAGAGCCTCGTCGCGAGCGCCAAGCGGCTGCACATCCACCCGAACACCGTCACGCAGCGCCTCGACCGGGTCAAGCGCCTCCTCGGCAAGGACTGGAACAGCCCGGATCACACGCTCGAAGTGCAGCTGGCCCTCCGCCTCCACCGCCTCAGCCGCGACCTCGACGACTGACCGCGGGCGGGGGCGGCCGGTCGGTGACCGAGGCGCTTCCCCCCCGGTCAGCGGCGTGCGCCTTCGGTGCAACGATGATCTCCCCGCCCTCCGGCCGCCGGAGGGGCGGCCCAGGGGGATCGCCCGCGCGAGCTGCGGCGGCGGGCCCGGAACGCCGCGACCTTCCTCCTCAGCACGTCGTCCGTCCTCGCCGGCCCCGCGGCGAGGAACTCCTCGCCCGCCTCGGCGCGGTCGGGCTCCAGGCGCGGGGTGGTGCCGCGGTCGGCGATCCGCGCCGAGGTGATCGTGAGTTCGTAGTGGGCCCACACCATGGCGGCGTTGACCAGCCGCCGGGGGGTGGCGCGCACGAGATAGACGTCGGACAGCGCGGTGACGATCAGCAGGACGGGCGCGCCGCCGTCCAGGTTGACCGCCGTGGGGTCCGTCGGCCAGACCGCCACGCGCAGGTGCCGGTCGTCGACGGCGCGCAACTCGCCCCAGTCGGGCACGCAGACCTGGGGCGGCCCGTCCGCGCCGCAGGTGATCATGACGACGGGTCGCTGGTGGGAGGGGGAGCTGGTGATCGCAGTGACGGCGGCTGGGAGTACCCCGTGGCGTTCGATCATACGTTCGATATTACCGCAGAGGGGGGACATCGCGGCATCGGCGCGACGGTGACAGTTCTGGCGACGGCCGGCGATGCTCAGGGCACCGAAAGGTCGTGCGCGCCGCCGCGGGGCCGGTCGCCATCGGTGGTCGCCGCGGCGGTGAGGTAGTCCTGGAGTTCGCGGTGCCGGAACTGGTAGGTGGCACCGCTGACGCGCAGCAGCCTCGCCTCGCAGGCCCAGTCGAGGAAGGTCCACAGCCGCAGCGGGAGCAGACCGCGGGCGGCCGCGACGATCAGGCCGATCATGGTGCGGGACCAGGCGATCGCGCCGAAGGCGAGGCCGAACGCCACGCCGCCGATGAGCGCGCAGGCCAGGGACGTGAGGACGTCCTGGTTCATCACGAACACCAGGAAGGCCGCGACGCCGCCGGTGAGGCCGAACGCGACCCCGATCATCGGGTTGCGGTGCAGGGCCTCGCGGGGGTGGGCCAGCTCGGCGTCCTTGCTCCAGCCGCCCGTGGCGATCTTGAAGGTGATGCCGAGCGCGACGGCCAGGGCGAACGCGCCCGCGACCCCCGCGGCAAGGGGGAGCGGGTCGGCGTGGGCGAGGCGGACCGGCGGCAGCCCGGTGAGGGCGCCGCACAGGCCGAAGCCCAGCAGGGTGAGCGGCTGGGCGCGGACAGCCTCCGGCACGGTCAGGCGCTCGGCTCCCCGCCGCCCGATCGCGGTCAGCCCGATGACCGCCCCGAACACCGTGCCGCCGGTCGCGCCCGCGGCGGCGGCGAAGGCGGGACCGAAGACGTCGCCGCCGGTCAGCGCGAACCCGGTCAGTCCGCCCAGCACGCCGGCCGGGGCGCCGGCGAGGGCGCCGAGCAGGCCGCCGGTCACGCGCCGCCGGTAGGGCACGCTGGTGCGCCCGCCGGCGGCGGTCGGCCACGGCGACAGGGCCAGGCCGGTCGCGGTCGCCACCCAGCCCGCCATGAGCGCCAGGGTGAGCCCCGCCTCCGGGACGGGGACGCCGAGCGGGTCGCCGGGACGGTCGAGGGCCGAGCCCGTCCAGAACGCCAGCATCGCGACGACCGCGAGGGCCGCGCAGCACAGGCCGTGCAGGGCCCGGATCCGGCGCCGGCCGCCGATCGGCCACAGCAGGTGCGGGACGATGTCGATCGCCGTCAGGCCGGACGGCGGCCGGTCCGTCTGGGCGGCCTGCCACTGGAGGTGGGCGGCCAGGCGCACGAGCCACGAACGCACCTGTTCGGGACGGTAGGGGACCCCGTGGGTGGTGCGGGGCGTCAGCCGGGTCGCCGCGGGGATGTAGGCGTCCAGGAGCCTGCGGGTGATCCGCGATGCCTCGGTGTAGGGGTCGCCGGCCGGGTCGGCGCCGAGCAGCTCGGCCGGGTCGGCGCCGGACTCCACGGCGGTCGCGGTCAGCAGCAGCCGCCACGGGGTGGCCAGGGCGGTGTGGACCGCCTTGCCCGCCGGGCCCGACAGGGCCGCGAGGATGCCGTCCCGGCCCGTCCGGTGCGGGTGGCCGTCCGGCCAGCGGGCGCGCAGGTAGGTGTCGATCTGCTCGATCGTCAGGTCGTGCAGGTGGATCCGGACCGCGCCGTCGAGCCCGGCCCGCGCCTCCGACAGCTCGGCGTGGCGGTCGGCCCGGCAGGTCACCACGGCCGCGCCGGGCCGCCGTCCGGAGAAGTCGCTGTACCGGTTGAGCTCGGTGAGCAGCCCGATCGCGCGGCGGGGCGGGCCGGTGGCGGGTTCGGGGTCCAGCTCGTCCAGCCCGTCCACGACCGGCAGCACCCGGCGGTCCCGCACCAGCCGCTCGGCGTCCCCGGACGAGAGCCCGAAGTCCTGCACCAGCTGCTCGCTCAGCCATGACTCGAACGGGGTGCCCGGGGTCCACCGGGCGGCGTTCAGGCGTACCGGCACCATCGCGCGGCCGTCCGCAGGCCCGCCGGACGTCATGAAGGACTCCAGGAGCTGCAGGACGAGCTCGATGGCGAGGACCGTCTTGCCCGCCCCCGACTCGCCCACGACGAGCAGGCGTTTCGAGGGCAGGCCGGTGAAGACGCGGCCGATCGAGGAGAGGTCGTCCGCCACCTCGGCCGCGGCGTCCCGGGGGAGCGGTCCCGTGTCCGGTCCGAAGGAGACCGGCGCGATGCTGTAGCCGCCGAGCAGGCCTTTGCGCGCTCTGTCCTCCTCGCGGACCACCCGGCGCGCCAGCAGTTCCAGGGCTTGGTCCGGCTCGGCACGGACGATGGTCCGCTCCGCCTGGACCGTCGCGCCGACCGTCACGGCCGCCTCTTCCCGCACGGCCGCCTCTTCCCGCACGGCCGGTTCTTCCCGCGCCGCCGGTTCCTCCGGCACCGGGCCGGGGGAGGACCCGGCGAGCACGTCTCTGGCCGCCCGCCAGCGCTGGAGCTCCCCGGGGATCAGCTCGGCCGGATGGTCGCCGTTGCGGAGGCAGGCGGTGACGAACGCCTTCACGAAGTCCCAGCGGGGCAGCTTGCCGGTCTGCCGCAGGACGTGCGAGGTCGTGCTCTTGGGCAGCGCGTCGATCGTGGTCCCGTCGGAGGACACGATCTGGCCGCCGAGGGCGCGGAGCCTGCTCAGCGACGGCTCGCCCGCCCACCGCCGCAGCAGGACGAGCGACCGGACGAAGTCCGCCGTCGTGCCGTCCTCCCGCGGACCCGGAGGAGCCGGTGGACCGGACCGGTCCGTGGTCATCGGCCCGCCCTCCTCACCAGCGACCACTCGAACTCCGCCCAGCCGCGCCCTCGCCACCGGCCGCCCTCCCGGACGGTGCCCTCCAGCGTCTGCACATGGCGTGATTCCATCAGGAAGTTGCGCGCCTCGTCGACGGCGACCAGCTCGCGGCCGACCGCGATGGGGACGAACCCGTGCTTGGGGATGTAGACCCATCGGCCGCGATCCCAGTCGTAGGGATCGAACCAATGGTGGCGGACCGTTCCCGACACCCGTGTCTCCGCTCCCGTCCGGGTCAGCGTGAACGAGCCCTCCGAGCGCAGGAGGCTCATCCGGCTGACATAGAACAGCTCCGTGCCGATGAACGCGTTGATCCGGGCGTCCCAGTGGTCGTGCACCCAGGTCGAGGAGCCGTCGCGCATCTTCCTCGCCTCCCGTTCGAGCTGCCGCTCGAACCGGCGGTGGTTCTTGCGCTCGGCCCGCTGGATCGCCTTGAAGGAGCGCAGCCAGCGCAGCGACATCGTCCTGGAGGCGCCGGCGCCGTCCATGAAGTGCTCCAGGAAGTCGCCCGCGATCGGGTGGACCTGCCTGCCCTCGTCGATGATCGAGCGGAACAGCGCGACCAGTTCCGGGGCGGGCCTGTCGGTCCGCCGCCGGAAACCGCGAAGGAACATTCCTAGCGACATATCTGCTGGTAAGGCTCGTCCGGGATGTACTGCTTCCATTCGGCGCGGGTGAGGGACCGGCCCGCGCCCGCGCAGACCGTCCCGGCGGGGTCGGCGGGCACGGCGACGTCCCACAGCCGCACCTTCTTGTCGTTGCCCACGCTGGCGAGGGCGCGCCCGTCCGGGCTGTAGGCGAGGGCCGTGACCGATCCGGTATGGCCCGTCAGCGGCGGCCCGATCTGGCGGCGTGTCCGCAGGTCCCACAGCCGCACGCTCTCGTCCACCGAGCCGGTGGCGAGGACGGTGCCGTCCGGGCTGAAGGCGGTCGTGTAGACGGCGTCGGTGTGGCCGGTGAGGGCGGCTCCGCTCTCGCGGCGGCGCGCCACGTCCCACAGCCGCACGGTGCCGTCGCCCGGCGAGGTGGCGAGGGTCCCGCCGTCCGGGGAGAACGTCAGGTCGCCGGTGAGGGCTCCGCCGACCGCGTTCGGCAGCGCGCGCCCGACCTGGCGGCGGGCGGCCACATCGAAGAACCGGACGGCGCGGTCATTGCCCGCGGTGGCCAGCAGAGTGCCGTCGGGGCTGAACGACATCGTCTCGACCGAGTCGGCGCCGCCCGGGAAGGTGATGCGGGGCCCGACCTCGCGGCGGCGGGCGAGGTCCCAGAACCCGATGACATCGCGGGTGCGGAAGGCCATGAGCCGGCCGTCGGGGCTGAGCTCGACGGCCCAGCCCTCCTTGCCCGTGTCGACGGGCGGGCCGGCCTGGCGCTGGGTGGCGGTGTCCCACACCCTGATGACGCCGCCGGCGCTCACCGTGATGAGCGTCCTCCCGCCCGGCCCGAAGCCGATCTCGAACACCGTGTTCTGACCGGACGGCGGGCCGCCGGGTTCCAGACCGTCGCCGATCTGGCGCTGGGTCGCCACGTCCCACAGCCGCGCCGCGCGGTCGGCCTCCGTCGTGCCGGGAGCGCCGGCGCCGGGACCCGGGGCGGCGAGGGTCCTGCCGTCCGGGCTGAAGGCGACGGCGGACAGGCTGGTCATCGTCGTGCCGAGCTGCCGGTGGACCCGGGCGTCCCACAACCACACGGTGGCCTCGTCGCCGATGGCGACGAGGGTCCTCCCGTCCGGTCCGTACTCCACCGCGCGGACGGGAAGCCGCTGATCGTTCAGTGCCGGGCCCACCTGCCGGTGGGCGACGGTGTCCCACAGCCGGAGGTAGCCGTCCTCTCCGGCGGTGGCGAGCCTCGTGCCGTCCGGGCTGAAGGCCACGCTGGAGAAGGGGCGGCCCTCAGCCGGGCCGCGCAGTGCGCCGCCGATCTGCTTGCGGGTGGAGATGTTCCACAGCCGGGCGGTCTTGTCCTTGCTCACGGTCGCCAGGGTCGTCCCGTCCGGGCTGATGGACAGGTCGTCGATGCCGTCGGAGTGCCCGGTGAACGCCTTTCCGGCCTGGCGCCGCGTCGCGGTGTCCCAGAGCCGCGCGGTGCCGTCGGCCCCGGCGGTGACCAGGTGCCTCCCGTCCGGGGTGAAGGCCACCGCGCGGATGGCGTGGCCGCCGGACTTCGTGTCGGGGGTGCCGAGGGTGGGGCCGATCTGCTCGCGGGCGGCGATGTCCCACAGCCGGGTGGTGCCCTCGTAGGTCGACGTGGCGAGAGTCCTTCCGTCCGGGCTGAAGGCCATGGTCTGCGCGAAACCCAGCAGCTCGTCGGGATCCTGGGTGTTCAGCGGGCCGCCCGACGGCTTCCGCGTGGCCACGTCCCAGAACCGGACGGTCATCTCGCAGACCACGGCCAGGGTCTTCCCGTCGGGGCTGAAGGCCACGTCGAAGCCCGCGCCGCAGCCGCCCTCCGGATGGGTGACCGGGCCGCCGAGCCGCCGGCGGGTCGCGGTGTCCCACAATTGCACGGCGCCGGTGTCGCCCCTCCCGACCGCCATGACCGAGCCGCGCGGGGCGAGCGCCAGCTCCTCGTCGGGGACGCTCCCGCCGTACCCGGGCAGGACGGCCCGCGCCGGACGCGCCGTCGCGTCCAGCATCCGGTACCGGGCCTCCGGGGTCGGCGCGATCCGCCACGCCGCCACCGCGAGCAGGGCGGAGATCACCGGGTCGTCGGCGATCTCGCTCTGCGCCGCCAGCTGCCGCGACACCGCCAGGCCGCGCTGCCGGTCGGCGTTGCCCGCGGCGTCCACCGCGGCGACGGCGGCGAGCACGGCGGCCGCCGCCAGGACCGCCAGCCCCGCCATGACCATGCCGCGGCGGCGGCTCGCCCGCCTGGCGGCCGCCGCCGACGCCGCGACGAACCCCGTCACGGTGGAGCCGGGCGGCGGGAAGCTGTCGAGGTCGCGCTCCCAGCGAAGCCGCGCGTCCTCGACCGACAGCAGCCGGGCGCCCCGGTACAGGAACGCGGGGTCACGGTGGTTCTCGTCCCACCGCTCGGCGTCCTCGACCAGCCGGTCGTACACCGCCTGCGCGGTCAGGTCGGGTTCGAGCCACTGCCGCAGCGTCGGCCAGCCGGTGAGCAGCGCGTCGTGCGCGATCTCGACGCCGTCCTCGTGCAGGGTGAGCAACCGCCGGCCGGCGAACGCCGACAGCAGCGCCTCGACCCGCTCGCGCCGCTCCGCCGAGTCCGCCCCCGCGGCGGCATGGATCTCGGCCGGGGTGGCGGCGCGCCGCGCCGCCCGTCCGCCCGCCGTGATCACCGTTAACCGGCGGAACACCCTGAGCGCGGTCTTGCGGTCCTCCGGCGGCAGGTGCGCGAGGACCTGGTCGGCCGTGCGCTGCACCGAGTCGCGGACCCGGCCCGAGTCCTCATAGCCGCGGACGGTCAGCCGGCCGTTCTCGCGCCTCTCCCACGTGTTGAGCAGCGCCTGCGACAGCAGCGGCAGGGCCCCGGGCTCGTAACGGCCCTCGGCCGTGCGGCCCTCGCCCAGCTCGCTCAGGATCAGCTCCACCAGGCCGGGCTCGAGCTCCAGCCCGGCCGCCGCCGCGGGACCGGTGACGGCCAGCCGCAGATCCGACTCCGTCATCGGCTCGACGATGACCTGGCCGTCCTGGATGGCCTCGGCGAACTGCGGATAGGCCGCGCAGCGGTCCCAGTAGTCCGCGCGCACACCGACCACCACCCCGGCGCGGCGCGGCCCCTCGGCCATGGCGTGCAGCGCGCGCACGAACACCTGCCGCTCCCGCTCGTCGGAGACCAGGGTGAACAGATCCTCGAACTGGTCGACCACCAGCACGAAACGGCCGTCCGGGGCGGCCGACTCGGAGGGCCCGGAAGGGAGGTCCCACGGGTCGTCGCGCAGGCGCTCGTCCACCGCCTCGACCGGCCCGCCGAAGGCCCGCGTCCAGGCCTCCGCCAGCGCCCGCAGCGGCGTCGCGGTCGGTGTCATCAGCAGGCGCGGCCACAGCGCCGACCCGGCGAGCGGCAACGCGCCCTCCGCCAGCGCGGGCAGCAGGCCCGCCCGCAGCAGCGACGACTTGCCGACCCCCGATGCACCCGACACCAGCAGGATCGTCCCGCGCTCCTTCAGCCGCGGCCCCAACCGGTCGACGAGATTGCGGGTCGCCTGGACGCGCCCGAAGAACACGTCGGTCCGGTCGGCCTCGAACGGCGCCAGACCTTGATATGGGCAGACATCTCTTTCATCGGGCCGCCGGGCTTCACCGTTCCTCAGCGGTACCTGGGCCACGGCACTTCCGTGATCATCATCGTCCACCTCGGCCATGCGTCTCATTCTCGCACCGCGCGCCGCCGCGTGATCAGGGTCGTCCGATTCCGTCCAGCCGCCGTCCACGGCCGGACCGGACGGGAGGGAGCGCGCGAAACCCTAGGTCATCAGGCTGCTCGGTTCACCGCGGCCGTATTGAGGCTGTCCGAATCCGCGCAATTCCGTTCGACGCCTGATCCATACCCGCGGGGCCGCGTTCGATGGACGCGGGAGACGGGACGAAGACCGGTGAAAGAAGGGGGAGTAACCCGTCCTGATCATCGGGCACGTTATCGGGACGATGAGAATATCGACGACGGGGGACCCGCCGCGCCGGAGGACGCCGCGGCTCGGTCAGGCGGGGGTGTGAGGCCGTCAGGTGCGGCGCGGGGTGACGAGGCCGGACTCGTAGGCGAAGACCACGAGCTGGGCGCGGTCCCTGGCCCGGAGCTTGGTCATCGCCCTGCTGACGTGGGTCTTCGCGGTCGTCGGGCTGATCACCATCTGCGCGGCGATCTCGTCGTTGGACAGGCCTCGGGCCACCAGCGCGGTGACCTCGCGCTCGCGGTTGGTCAGCACGTCGAGGACCGCGGGCATGGGCTCGGGGCGGCGGGTGACGTACTCGCCGATCAGGCGGCGGGTGATCGCGGGGGACAGCAGCGCGTCGCCGCGGGCCGCGACCCGGACCCCCTGCACCAGGTCGGCGGGCTCGGTGTCCTTGACCATGAACCCGCAGGCGCCGGCGCGCAGCGCGTTGAAGACGTACTCGTCCAGGCCGTAGTTGGTGAGGATCACGACGTGGACGCCGCCCAGCCGCTCGTCGGCGACGATCCGCCGGGTCGCCTCGATGCCGTCCATCACCGGCATCTGGACGTCGACGAGGGCGACGTCGGGCCGGTGCTCGACGGCGAGCGCGACGCCCCGCTCGCCGTCCGCGGCCTCGGCCACCACCTCGATGTCGTCCTCGATCTCCAGCAGCGCGCGGAACCCGCCGCGGATGAGCGCCTGGTCGTCGACGAGCAGCACGCGGATCACGCCGGTCCTCCGAGAGGCAGCTCGGCGCGGACGGTGAAGCCGGACTCGGGACGCGGCTCGGCCCGCAACCGGCCGCCGAGGGCCGTGACGCGCTCGCGCATGCCGAGCAGGCCCGTGCCGGGGACGGGCGGCGCGTCCGGGTCGGCCTCGCCGTGGTCGTCGACCCGCACGACGAGGTCCTCCTGCCGGTAGTCGATGACCACCTCCGCGGCCGCCCCGCCGGCGTGCCGGGACACGTTGGTGAGCGCCTCCTGGACGATCCGGTACGCGGCCCGGTCCACCTCGGGCGGCAGCTCCCGGGGCGTGCCGGTGACCGTCACCGTGACCGGGAGGCCGGTCGAGCGGGCCCGCTCGACCAGGTCGTCCAGCCGGTCGAGGCCGCTGGCCGCGGTCTCGCCCTCGGAGCGGTCGTGGTCGCGCAGGACCTCCAGGGTCGCGCGCAGCTCGCGCATGGCGTCGCCGCTGGCCTCCTGGATGGCGACCAGCGCGGGGGGCACGTCCTCGCCCCGCCGGTGCGCCAGGTGGACGGCCACCCCCGCCTGGACCTTGATGATCGAGATGCTGTGGGTGAGGGAGTCGTGCAGCTCCCGGGCGATGCGCAGCCGCTCCTCGCCCGCGCGGCGCAGCGCCGCCTCCTCGCGGGTCCGCTCGGCCTCGGCGGCCCGCCGCTCGGCCTCCTCCAGGTACGCCTGCCGGTGCCGGGTCACCGTCGCCGCCGCCCCGGCCGCGACGAACCAGCCGACCAGCAGCGAGGTGCTCTGGAAGTTCTGCCCGGCCCCCTCGGCGCCGGGCAGGTTCACCGCGAAGCCGGTCCCGAGGAAGACCAGGCTCGCCACCGCCGCCACCAGCTGGTGTCCGGCCCAGACCGCGGCGAACACCGCCACCATCACGGGGTAGGCGACCGCCGGACCCGGCTGGAGGTGCGCCGCGACCGCGAGCATGCAGGCCGCGCTGGCGAACAGCGCCACCAGGGGCGCCCGCCGCCAGGCGACGAGCGCGAGCGACCCGGCGAGGACGCCCGCGAAGTCCGGCGCGCCCGCGTCCGGCGTGTAGAGCAGGATGGCCGACAGCAGGACGGCCATCCCCGCGGCGAGCAGACCGTCCTGGGCGAGCGGCTGCAACCGGCCAATGAACCTCATTCGTGCAGATTAGAGCCTTTTTGTGGCGGAGTCCTCCGCAGCAGGTCGTAAGAGATCAGTACTCCCGGCGAAGTAGTCGCGCGGTCCGTACTCCCCGCGTGCCAGGCGGAGATGTCTTCCCGTGCAGGACGACCGCCGGCCGGTCCGGGGCCCACGATGTCCGGCATGACGGTCAAGGAATCGGTGGCCCGGAGCGCGGCCACCCGGACGGCCCCCCGGCCGGGGCTCACCCTCGCCGCGGTGGCCGTCGTGCAGTTCATGGTGTCGCTGGACCTGTCGGTGGTGAACGTCGGCCTGCCCGAGATCGCCGCCGGGCTCGGCTTCGGCCCGGTGGGGCTGACCTGGGTGATCCACGCGTACGCGCTGACCTTCGGCGGGCTGCTCCTGCTGGGCGGCAAGGCCGCCGACCGGTACGGCCGCAAGCGGGTCCTGTTGCTCGGGCTGGGGCTGTTCGGCCTGGCGTCCTTCGCCGGAGGGTTCGCCCAGGAGCCCGGCCACCTGGTGGCCGCCCGCGCCGCGCAGGGGATCGGGGCGGCCGCGCTGGCCCCGGCCGCGCTGGCGCTGCTGGCCGCGACGTTCCCCGGGGGCCGGGAACGCGTCCGGGCGTTCGGGGTCTGGAGCGCGACGAACGCCGCCGGCGGCGCCCTCGGCGTGCTGATCGGCGGCCTGCTCACCGAGTACGCCGGCTGGCGCTGGGTGATGTTCGTCAACGTCCCGATGGCCGCCGCCGCGCTGGCCCTGGCGTGGCGGGGCGTCGCCGCCGGACCGCCGGCCGCCCGCGGGGGCCGGCCGGACGTGCTCGGCGCCGTCCTGGCGACGGCGGGCATGACCCTGCTGGTGTTCGGCGTCGTCCGCACCGACCAGCACGGATGGACGTCGCCGGTCACGCTGGCGACCCTGGCGGCCGCCACCGCGCTGCTGGCCGCGTTCGTCATCGTCGAGCGGACCACCACCCGCGATCCGCTGATCCGGCTCGGCCTGTTCGCCAACCGCTCGGTCACCGGCGCCAACACCTACATCCTCCTGGTGGGCGCGGCGATGGCCTCGTCGTTCTACTTCATGTCCCTCTACCTGCAGCGGGTCCTCGGGACGGGGCCGGCGCTGACCGGGATCGAGTTCGTGCCGTTCGCGCTCGGCGTCGTCGCCGGATCGGTGCTGGCCGTCCGGCTCGGCTACCGGTTCCCGCCGCGGATCCTGCTGGTCATCGGCGGGCTGCTGACGGCGGCCGGGTTCGCCTGGTTCGGCATGATCGACGCCGACGGCGGCTACCTCACCGACGTCCTCGGCCCGTCGATGCTCGCGAGCGTCGGCTTCGGGCTCTGCCTGGCCCCGGTCGTCTCCACCGGCACCACGGGCGTCGCCGCCCACGAGACCGGCACCGCCTCCGCGCTGCTCAACAGCTCGCGGCAGATCGGGGCCTCGCTCGGGCTCGCCGCCCTCGGCACCGCCGCCCAGCACCGCACCGGCCGGGCCGGCACGCCCGAGGCGCTCAACGACGGCTACGCGCTCGGCATGATCCTCGGCGCCGGGCTCCTGGTCGGCGCCGTCGTCATCGCCTTCACCGTCCTGCGGCGGACGGGCCCGGCGCCGGAGCCCGAGCACCTCGCGACGGAGGTTCAGGCATGACCGTCACCCCGATCGACCTGTTCGCGTCCCTGCTCCGCCTCCGCCAGGACGGCGGGATCCACGCCGGGCCGCGGGCGTCCGACCCCGAACCGGACGGCTGGCAGTTGACGGCCGTGCACGCCAAGACCGGCGCCGACGTCCACGCCGACCACTGGGAACTGCACCCCGAAGCCGAGGAGGTCGTGTCCTGCCTCATCGGGAAGGTGCGCCTCTACCTGCGGGAGGAGGCGCCGGGGCGGCGGGACGAGGAGATCAGGCTGCCGGCCGGGACCGCCGCGATCGTCCCGCGCGGGCGGTGGCACCGCATCGCGCTGGACGTCCCCAGCACCGTCCTCACCGTCACCCTCCCGCGCGGCAGCCGGATGGAGAAGCGATGACCGCCGCACCGCAGGCAGATCCCGGCCGCGCGGCCGGACCGAGCATGGCGGGGCTGGTGCGCCCCTTCGCACCGGCGTTCGCCGCCGTCGTGATCCTGCAGGTGATCGGGGCCGTCGCGGGCCTGGCGCCGCTGCTCGCGGTCGTCGAGCTGGGGCGCGCCCTCCTGGCGCCCGGCCCGGTCGACCACGGCCACGTCCGGCTCGTCGTGGCCGCGGGCGCGGCCGGCCTGCTCGTCCGGCTGCTGTTCACGGCCGCGTCGTCCGGGATCGGGCACCTGCTCGACGGCCGGGTGCAGCTGGCGTTCCGCCGCCTGCTGGCCGCGCGGCTCGGGCAGGCCCCGATCGGCTGGTTCTCCCGGCGCCGGACCGGCGAGCTGGCGAAGGTCGTCGGGGAGGACGTGGCCGCCGTGCACCCGTTCATCGCCCACACCCCCGGCGAGCTCATCTCCGCCTTCGCGGTGCCGTTGGTGGCGCTGGCCTACCTGTTCACCGTCGACTGGCGGCTCACGCTGATCACCTTGATCCCGGTGGCGCTGGCCGTGGCGCTGGTGCCGCTCATGATGACGCCGTCCCGGCTGCGCGAGCAGCGGGAGTTCGACGCGGCCATGGCCGGGATCGCGAACTCCGTCGTCGAGTTCGTGCAGGGCATCGCGGTGGTCAAGGCGTTCGGCGGAGGCCGGCGCGCCCACGACAGGTTCCTCGCCGCCGTGGACGGTTTCGTCGACAGCTTCTTCCGGATGGTCCGCGCCCTCGCGGGGATCGCCGCCGGGATGCAGGTGGCGCTGTCGCCGCCGTTCGTGCTGCTGGTCGTGCTGATCGGCGGGACGGCCCGGATCACGAGCGGCGCCATGGCTCCGGCCGACCTGCTGCCCTTCCTGCTGCTGGGGCTCGGGCTCACCGCCCCGGTGGAGGCGCTCGGCCACGGCTTCGACGACATGCAGACGGCCCGGCGCGCGGTCGGCCGGATCCGGGACGTCCTCGCGGTGGACCCGCTCCCGGAGCCCGCCCATCCGGCCGTGCCGCGAGGCCACCGGGTGGAGCTGCGCGACGTCCGGTTCGGGTACGACGCCGATCACGAGGTGCTGCGCGGGATCGACCTGGTGCTGGAGCCGGGGACGGTCACCGCGCTCGTGGGCCCGTCGGGCGGCGGGAAGTCCACGCTGGTCCAGCTGCTGCCGCGGTTCTTCGACCCGACCTGCGGCTCGGTCGTCCTCGGCGGTGCCGACCTGCGCGAGATCGCCGGCCGGGACCTCTACCGGACGGTCTCCTTCGTCTTCCAGGACGTCCGCCTGCTGCGCGCGACGGTCGCCGACAACATCGCGCTGGCGGTGCCGCACGCCGGCCTCGACGCCGTCGTCCGCGCCGCCCGGCTGGCCGGCGTCCACGACCGGATCCTCGAACTGCCGCGCGGGTACGACACCGTGATCGGCGAAGAGGCCGGGCTGTCGGGCGGCGAGGCGCAGCGGATCTCGATCGCCCGCGCGCTGCTCGCCGACACGCCCGTCCTGGTGCTCGACGAGGCGACCGCCTTCGCCGACCCGCAGACGGAACGGGCGCTGCGCCGGGCGCTGGCGTCGCTGGGGGACGACCGCACGATCCTGGTCATCGCCCATCGCCCGGAGACGGTCGCCGGCGCCGACACCGTCGTGCTGCTGGAGGACGGGGTGATCGTCGAGCGCGGCGCCCCCGCCGAGCTGCTGGCGCGGGACGGAAGGTTCGCGGCGTTCTGGCGAGACCGCCGGTCCGTGGTCGCCGATGACGACGGCATCCTGCGAGGAGACGAGCTCCGATGATCCGACTGCTGCTTCGCGTCCTCGGCCCGGAATACGCCCGGCCCGTGCGTCGCGCCCTGGCCCTGATGACGGCGACCGCGGTGCTGGAGGGGCTGTCCTACGCGCTGCTGATCCCCGTGCTGCGGGCGCTGTTCGGGAGCACGCCCGCGGACGCGCGGCCCTGGCTGGTCGCGTTCGGGGCGGCGGTCGCTGTCTACGCGGTGCTGCGCTATGTCAGCGACCTGTCGGGGTTCCGCGCCGCGACCACGCTGCTGCGCGGCACGTATCGCCGCCTCGGCGACCATCTGGCCCGGCTCCCGATCGGCTGGCACCACCCGGGACGCGTCGGGGAGGTGTCGGTCCTGGCCAGCCGCGGTGTGCTGCAGGCGATGAGCGTGATCGCGCACCTGATGGCCCCGCTCGTCTCCGCCGCCGTGACCCCGCTGACGATCGTCGTGGTGATGCTCGCCTTCAACTGGCGGATGGGACTGGCGGCGCTGCTCGGCGTTCCGGTCGTGGCGGCGATCCAGGTCCGGGCGGGACGGTCGATGGCCGCCGCCGACGCCGAGCGCGCCGAACACGACCGGGAGGCCACCGGACGGGTCATCGAGTATCTCCAGGCCCAGCCCGTCCTGCGCGCCGGCGGCCGGGCCGCCGAACGCTTCGAGCTGCTCGACGGCTCGCTGCGCGACGTCCAGCGCGCGTCCCGCCGGCTCACGCTGTCGGCGCTGCCGGGGGCCCTGGGCCTGACGCTGACGGTGCAGGCGGTGTTCACCGTGCTGCTCGTCCTCGGCGCCTACCTCGCGCTCGGCGGGGACGTCGGCGCGGCGGAGGTCCTGGCGATCCTCGTGCTCGCCGCCCGCTGCGCGGATCCGCTGCTGTCGCTGGCCGAGATCGGGGGCCGGCTGCGCGGCGCGCGGTCCGAGCTGGTCAGGCTGGACGCGGTGCTGCGCGCCGAGCCGCTGCCGGAATCCTCCGAGCCGATCGTGCCGGCGCACCACGACCTGGAGTTCGAGTCCGTCGTCTTCCGCCATGGCGACCGCACGGTTCTCGACGACGTGTCGCTGTCCGTCCCGGCGGGGCAGCGGCTCGCCATCGTGGGGCCGTCGGGTGCGGGCAAGAGCACCCTGCTCCAACTCCTGGCGCGGTTCTACGACGTGGACGGCGGCGCGGTGCGCGTCGGCGGTGCCGACGTCCGCGACATCACCACGGAGGAGCTGATGTCGCGGATCGCCATCGTCTTCCAGGACGTCTACCTCTTCGACGGCACGATCGAGGAGAACGTGCGGCTCGGACGTCCGGACGCCACCGAGGCCGAGGTGCGGGCGGCGGCGTCCGCGGCGCGGCTGGACGAGGTGGTCGAGCGGCTGCCCGGCGGATGGGCGGCGGACGTCGGCGAGGGCGGGGCCCTGCTGTCGGGCGGCGAGCGCCAGCGCGTCTCGATCGCGCGGGCGCTGCTGAAGGACGCGCCCATCGTCCTGCTGGACGAAGTGACCTCCGCGCTGGACCCGGTCAACGAGGCGGCCGTCCACGAGGGGATCGAGCAGCTCATGGCCGGCCGGACCGTCGTGATGGTGGCGCACCGGCTCCGCACCGTCCGGCGCGCCGACCGCATCGCCTTCCTGGACGGCGGCCGGATCGCCGAGGAGGGCGACCACGATGACCTGCTGCGCCGCGGCGGCCGCTACGCCGGCTTCTGGAACGTCGCCCTGTCACCGGCAACCGGGGCACCCGTGGCGCGCGACTGACCGGCTCAGACCTCGCGCAGGCGGCGGGCCACCTGCTCGGGGAGGGTGTCGGTGACGAAGGCGCCCATGCCCGACTCGGAGCCGGCGAGGTACTTCAGCTTGTCCGCGGAGCGCCGGATCGAGAAGAGCTGAAGATGCAGGTAGGCGAGATCGTCGGGGTCGTCAACCGGCGCCTGGTGCCACGCCGAGATGTAGGGGAGGGGTTTGCCGTACAGCCGGTCGAGGCGCGCGAGCAGATCCAGATAGATCGTCGCCAGCGCGTCGCGTTCCGCGTCGTCCAGGTCGGGGATGGTCTTCACCCTGCGGCGGGGGTAGAGGTGGACCTCCAGCGGCCAGCGCGCCGCCGCCGGGACGAACGCCGCCCAGTGCTCGTTCTCGGCGACGACGCGGACGCCGGACCGGCGTTCGGCGTCGAGGACGTCGGTGTGCAGGTCGCCGCCGGTCCGCCGCCGATGGCGCGCCGCCGCCTGGAACATGCGCGCCGTGCGCGGGGTCGTGAACGGGTAGGCGTAGATCTGCCCGTGCGGATGGGACAGGGTCACGCCGATCTCCTCGCCGCGGCTCTCGAAGCAGAACACCTGCTCGACGCCCTTGACGCGGGACAGCGCCAGCGTGCGGTCCGCCCACACGTCGACCACCAGCCGCGCGTGGCTTGGCGAGAGGTCGGCGAACCTACGGGAGTGGTCGCTGGAGAAGCAGATCACCTCGCAGCGGCCGATGGCCGGGCGGACGTCAACCAGCGGATGGTCGCCCGCCGCGCCGTCCAGGGCCGTGCTGTCCAGGGCCGTGCCGTCGAGGACCTTGCCGTCCAGGACCGCGCCGGTCGACAGGCTCGGGAAGCGGTTCTCGAAGACCACGACGTCGTAGTCGTCAGCGGCGATCTCCGTGCGGCGCCCGTCCGCGGAAGGGCACAGCGGGCACTCGTCGGCCGGGGGGAGGAAGGTGCGGTCCTGCCGGTGCGACGCCATCATGACCCACTCTTCGAGCAGCGGGTCCCAGCGCATCTGCGCGGTCGTGCTCACCGGCGGCAGCGTCCGCGTGTCGGTCCACCTCCGCCGCGCGCCGGCGCCGAGGTCGAAGTAGATCAGCTCCCGCCCGTCGGCGAGCGTCGTGGCGGTCTTATGCGGCGTCATGCTTCCTCGTCACGGGTGGCGGCGACCGTGCGGAACCCGGCGTTCCCCATGGACGAGTCCGGTGTGTTCGAGGAGCGGGCGGCGTTGCGGTACCGGTTGCAGTAGGAGTCGTGGCAGAGATAGGAGCCGCCGCGCAGCACCCTCGTCGTGCCACGGCCGGGTCCCTGCGGGTCCTCGGTGGGCGAGGTCCGGTAGTAGGTGGGGTCGAACCAGTCAGAGCACCATTCCCAGACGTTGCCGACCGTCTGCCAGAGCCCGTAGCCGTTGGGCTCGAAGGAGCGCACCGGCGCGGTGGTCGTCCAGCCGTCCTCGGCGCTGTTGTGCACCGGGAACTCGCCCTGCCAGATGTTGGTGCGCCACACGCCGTCCGGCATCAGCTCGTCCCCCCAGGGGAACCGGGTGCCGGTGAGGCCGCCCCGGGAGGCGCACTCCCACTCGGCCTCGGTGGGCAGCCGGCGCCCGCTCCATGTGCAGTAGGCGACCGCGTCGCCCCAGCTCACGTGGACGACCGGGTGATCGTCCAGCCCGTCGAGGTCGCTGAACCGCCCGCCTGGACAACGCCAGGACGCGCCGCGGACGCCGAGCCACCAGGGCGTGCCGGCGGCCCGTCCCATCACGTCCTCGGCGGGAGCCGCGAGCGCCAGGTGGAACACGGCGGAGAAGCCGTGGGACTCCGCGTCGGTGACGTAGCCGGTGGCGTCGACGAACTCCGCGTAGGCGCTGTTGGTCACCGCTGTGGCGTCGATGGTGAACGACTCGACGCGCACCTCGTGCACCGGGACCTCACCGTCCGCCGGATCACCGTCACCGTGGTGGTCGCCCATGAGGAACCGGCCGCCCGGTACGGAGCACTGCTCGGCGGGCGGGGGCACGGGATCCGGCCCCGGAGCGATCGGCCGGTCCCCGCGAGGCCCGTCGTGCAGGAGGGTGGGGGCGCAGCACGGCGTCTCCTGGCGGGGTCGGCCGGCCGCGCCGGTCATCGCTCGGCCTTCTGGTAGGTGGCCTCGTCCAGGCCGCTCAGCGTGGGGTCGTACGCGACCTCGCCGACGTCGTACATGGACGTCATCCAGTGGTAGAAGTTGTCGCCTCGCTCGCGGAGCACCGTGTAGAGGCGGCGCATCATGGCCGCGCGGACGCCCCGCATCTCCGGCTGCTCGTAGCGGTTCAACAGCTCGTCCGGGTCCGTCTCCAGGTCGTAGAGCTCGTTGACCGAGTCGGGGTTCACCACCAGCTTGTACCGGTCCGTGCGGAGCATCCGCTGCGGATAGGGGAAGTGGTGCCCGTGGAACTCGCACACGATGTCGTCGTCCCATTCGGCCTCCTCACCGCCGAGCAAGGGCAGCAGGCTGCGCGAGTCGACGGCCGTCTTGGGGTCGAGGCCCGCGAGGTCGAGGATCGTCGCGGTGCAGTCGAGCAGGCTCACGAACTCGTCGCGGACCACGCCGCCGGGCCGGCCCGGCACCCGCAGCAGGCCCGGCGTGCGGTAGATGTCCTCGTACATCGCCGGCCCCTTGTCGTGCAGCCGGTGCGCGCCGGTGAACTCGCCGTGGTCGCAGGTGAAGAACACGGCGGTGTCGTCGGCGAGGCCGAGCCGCCGCATGGCGTCCATGACGCGGCCGATCTGCCGGTCGATGAGCGCGACGTATCCCCAGTAGACGGCGATCAGCTTGCGCGTGGTCTCGATCGGCATGGTGTCGAACGTCCAGTGGGCGCTGTAGTTCCTCTGGACCGGGGGCTTGCCCTGGAAGGTCTCCGCGACCGAGCGCGGCAGATCGATGCCGGACGGGTCGACGAGGTCGAAGTACTCGTCCGGCAGGATGTACGGCAGGTGGGGTCCGAAGAAGTGCAGGGCCAGGAAGAACGGCTTCTCCTGGTTCCGCACGTCGGCGGCGTACCGTTCGAGCGTCTCGATCGCCCGGGTGGCGAGGTAGTGCTCGAACGTCGCCTCCACGGGCTGGTGCAGCCGGGCGGCGAGCAGGTTCCCGGGGCCGCCGTTGGGCAGCGTGCCGCGGATCCGGTCGGAGATCTCGTACGGGGGCAGGTCGTGCTCGGCGAGGTAGGCCAGGTAGTCGGGATGGTCGACGGGGTTGTGCCAGCCGGGCAGGTCGGGCCCGTCGAAGCCGAAGTCGCGGGCGGTCTTCTCCGTGCCGACGTGCCACTTGCCGATCAGGCCGCAGTTGTAGCCCTTCTCCCGCAGCGCCTCCGAGAAGGTGAACTGCCCGTCGGCGAGGTCCTCGATGTAGCCGACGTTGCGCTCGTGGTTGGCGAGCAGCTTGTGCCGGAACGGCGCCTGCCCGGTGAGCAGGCTGGCCCGCGCCGGGGTGCAGATCGCGGTCGGCGTGTACCACCGGTCGAAGCGGGTGCCGCTCCTCGCCAGCTCGTCCAGGACGGGTGTCGCGGCCCCCGGGTTGCCGTACGCGCCGAGGGTGTCCGCCCGGTGCTGGTCCGTCATGAGGAAGAGGATGTTCGCCGGGTTCGTCACTTGGCGCCCGCCGTGAAGAGGTCGCCCGTGTAGTAGGTCTTCGGGTCGACGGACGACTTGAGCTTGCCCGCGCCGACGAAGTAGCCGTTCATCCCCGTGAGCCACTTGCCGATGGTGCCGTCCTTGGTCATCGTGTCGAGTTCCTCGACGGACAGGACCTTGACGTTGGCGGCGTCGGCCTTCACCTGGTCGACCGGAACCTTGAGCATCTTGGCGGTGAGCTCGATCGACTCGTCCATGTGGGCCGTCCGGTACTGCATGGCCTCGCGCAGTGCCGCGATCAGCTTGGTGGCCTTGTCCTTCTCGCCGGAGACGAACTTGTTGCCCGCGACGAACGCGGTCGGGAAGGCCATCTGCGACTCGAAGTCGGAGTTCTTGGCCAGCTCGGTCAGGCCGGGGACCCGCTTCTTGATCGTCGCGATCGCCGGGTACCAGAACCCCGCGGCGTCGATCTTCTTGGACGAGAAGGCGGACACGATGGTCGAGGCGTCCATGTTGACCACCTTGATGTCCTTCCTCGTGAGGCCCGCCTTCCTGAGCGCGAGGGTGAGGATCATGTCGCCGGACGTGCCCTCGGGCACCCCGACGGTCTTGCCCCGCAGCTGCGCCAGGGACGCGGTGCCGCTCTGCGCGATCACCCGGTCGGCGTTGCCGAGGGTGTTGAGCGCGATGATCTTCGCCTGGCCGGAGGCCGGCAGCCAGAACGCGCCGGGGCCGATGTACCCGACGTCGAGGTCGCCCGTGCCGAGCGCCTGGATCTGCAGCGGGCCGTTGGTGAACACCTTCGCCTTGACATCGAGGCCGTGCTTCTCCCAGATCTTCTGGTCGTCGGCGATGGCGAGCAGGCTGGTGCCGTTGTAGTCGGCGATGTAGCCGAAGTCGACCTCCGCCTTGTCTCCACCTCCGCCGGAGCCGGAGCCGCAGGCGGTGAGCGCCAGCACGGCGGCCACGCCGAAGGCGGTCGCGGCGGGGAATCTGCGTGACAGTGACATGTCCGTCCTTGAAGATCAGGCCGTTGTCGATGACGGCATGGGGTGCTTGGAGTCGGCGGCCGTGCGGCCGTCCTGGTGGTAGACGGAGTGCCAGACGCGGTTGCGCAGCGCGGCGAACTCCGCGCTGAGCCGGAACTCCTCGGATCGCGGGTAGGGGAGGTCGACCTCGACCACGTCGTAGACGCGGCCGGGGTCGGCGGCCATCACGATGACGCGGTTGGCGAGGAAGACCGCCTCGTCGACGTCATGGGTGATGAACAGGACGGTGCGCTGCTCCTTGCTCCAGGTGTCGAGCAGCTGCTCCTGGAGCTTCACCCGGGTGAGCGCGTCGAGCGCGCCGAACGGCTCGTCCATCAGGAGGATCGAGGGGTTCACGGCGTACGCGCGGGCGATCGCGCACCGCTGCCGCATCCCGCCGGACAGCATCTTGGGCAGCGCGTCGGCGAACTGCTCCAGCCCGACCATCTCGATGAAGCGCTGGGCCCGCTCGCGGCGCTCCGCCTTCGGCACGCGCGCCGTCTTCAGCCCGAACTCGATGTTCTTGCGGACGGTCAGCCAGGGGAACAGCGCGTACTGCTGGAAGATGACGCCGCGCTCGGGTCCGGGGCCGGAGACGGCCGAGCCGTCCACGAGGGCCTGCCCCTCCGTGGGCTCCTCCAAGCCGGCGAGGATGTTGAGCAGGGTGCTCTTGCCGCAGCCGGACGGGCCCACGACGGTGACGAACTCGTTGTCCGCGATGTCGAGCGAGACGCGGTCCAGCGCGGTGAAGGAGTCCCTGCCGAGCGCGAAGGTCTTGCTGACGCCCTGGACCGAGATCTTTGCCGGGGTGGTCATCGGCGCTCCTGCCATCCGGTGAGCTTGCGTTCGGCCAGCAGGAGCACCCGGTCCATGAGCAGGCCGAGGATCCCGATGGTGATGAGCCCGACGAAGATCGTGGGCAGGTCGTAGTAGAGCTGCGCGTTCTGCATCCGGAAGCCGAGGCCCTCCTGCGCGGCGATGAGCTCGGCGGCGACCAGCGTCGCCCACGCCGAGCCGAGCCCGACCCGCATGCCGACGAGGATGAACGGGGTCGAGGCCGGCACCACCACCCGCAGGAAGATCCCGGCGTCCCCGGTGCCGAGGACGCGGGCGGCGTTGATCAGGGTGCGGTCGACGTCCACCACGCCCTGGAACGTCGAGATGACGCAGACGAGGAACGCCGCCAGGAAGATGACGAAGATCTTCGGTGTCTCGCCGATGCCCATCAGCACGATGGCGAGCGGGATGATGGCCAGCGGCGGGATGGTGCGGAAGAACTGCACCCAGGGTTCGACGAGGCCGCGGACGAAGCCGTACCACCCCATGAGGAATCCCACCGGGATCGCCAGGGCCGTCCCGAGGGCGAAACCGGCGAGGACCCGGCCCAGGCTGGCGAGGACGTCCTTCTGGAGCGTTCCGTCCGAGAGGAGCGTGCCCGCCTGCGACACCACCTCGCTCGGCGTCGGGAGGGTGAAGCCCGCCGCGGCGAGCCCCCACCACAGGGCGATGCCGAACCCGACGGACACCCCGTTCAGCAGCAGGGAGACCCCTCTTCGTCGCGGCCCCGTCCTCGCGCCGGTGCGGCCGCGGCCGCCCGCGGCGTTCGCACCGCCCCGGCTCGTCCGGGCGCTCTGGTCACTGAGCACGGCCATGGCCCACTCCTCTGTTCGCTGTCTTCCGTGCGCGCTCGATCGGCCCGGAACCGGCGGGGCCCGCCTCGGCGGCCTCCGGATAGGCCGCCAGCAGCGGCGAGCTGTGAAATAGCGCGGCGAGCGCGCCGAGCGCGCCGTCGTCGTCGGAGAGCCCGGCCCGCCGCACGACCGGCCGGGGGGCGCCGGGGAAATGCCCGGCCGCGACGGTGGCCGCGGCCTGCTCGAGCAGCGCGGGCGCCACGCGGGTGATCTCCCCGCCGATGACGACGTCCGCGGGGTTGAGGATCAGGGACGCCTCGCCCAGCACCCGGCCGACGGCGGTCCCGGCGGCGCGCAGCACCCGGTCGGCGACCGGGTCGCCCCGCTCGACCGCGGCGGCCAGGCCGCCGAGGTCCTCGACCGGGAGGCCCTGCTCCCGGCAGGTCCGCAGGATGGCGGGGACGGACGCGAGGGTCTCGACGCAGCCCCGCTTGCCGCAGCGGCAGTCCAGCCCGTCCGGGTCGGCCGTGATGTGCCCCAGCTCGCCGGCCAGCCCCGACGAACCGGTGACCAGCCGCCCGCCGACCACCAGCCCTCCGCCGACGCCGTCGGAGATCCGCAGGTAGAGAAGGTCGTCGACGGACCCGTGGCCGAAGACGACCTCCGCGAGCGCGGCCAGCCGGGTGTTGTTGTCCACGATGACCGGTGCCCCGAACCGTTTGGCGAACGCCGCCTGCGCCGCCGCCTCGGGGGCGCCCGCGGCGGCCGGCTCGTGCGGCGCCGCCACGAGCACCCCCGGGCTCGGGCGGTACGGCCCGGGAACCCCGATGCCGACGCCCTGCAGCGCCCCGTAGTGCACCCCGGACTCGGCGCTGAGGCGGTCGATGAGCTGGAACGCCAGGTCGAGCCGGACCGGCCACGGGGCGTCGTCGTACCGGTGCGACCCGGACACGACGATCTCGTGGGAGGCGTCCGCGACCGCCAGGTGCACCCGCCGGTGGCCGAAGTCGACGCCCATGAACTGCCCGGAGGCGGGGTCCAGGGCGAGCCGCTCGGCCGGCCGGCCGCTGCCCTCCCGCTTGGCCGCGTCGGTGTCGACCACCACGATGGCGCCGCGCTGCAGCAGGCTGCCGGTGATCTCGGAGAGGGTGGTGCGGGACAGCCCGACGGCGAGGGCGATCTGCCCGCGGCTCATCGCGCCGTGCTCGCGCAGGACGCGCAGGACGCGCTCCTCGTGAGTGCGTCTCACCAGCGCATGCACTCCGGCCGACGTCGTCATGCGGCAACGCTGACAGCGGGCAATTTTTCCGTCAACACTCCGACAGAAAGATCCTGCGTCTCCGAACCGGCGCCGGAACCGGCCATGTCACGCGTCCAATGACCTTTCTGTCGCCTGTTCACCGACGGAATGAGTCTCTATAACGTCTCCTCCCAGCCGGGCCACTGGGGTCCTGCGCGACGAACGAGGAGTGAGTGATGACCAGCTCCGAACACGGTTTGCACCTCGGCAGGCGGTCCCTGCTGATCGGTGCCGCCGGCTCCCTCGCGGCGGCGGCACTGCCCGCGACCGCCGCCGCCGTACAGGCGTCCCCCGCGGAGTCCGTGTCCAAGCGGCGGTACCCGCCGAACTGGCCCGACCCCGAGCCCTACGGCCTCGCCGACACCCGGCAGGACCTGTGGCCACGCCGCGACAACTCCTTCGTCCTGCCGCTTGAGCTGCGCCCCCGGGACAGAGAGCGCGGCGTGGTCTGGATGCGCGACACCTACGTCAACTGCTTCGTCGTCAAGGGACGTCCCCTCTACGTCGCCACCGGGACCTCGCGCGTTCCCGGACTCGACCGGGCCGCCCCGTGGAACGACGGCATCTTCGTGTGGGTGTCACGCTCGCTGCGAGGGCCGTGGCGGCTGGTCGACACGACCAGGGTCCGGCCGGGCGCCGAGAAGGGGAAGGTGTGGTCGCCCGAGTTCGTCGGCGAGAACCGGCCCGGACGCATGGTCGTCGCACCGTGGCAGGAGTACTGGTACGACGACAGGTTCGGGAAGCGCGGCGAGGTCTGGGCGCCCGAGCTGCACTACTTCCGCGGAAGGTGGTACATCGTCGCGTGCATGGGCGACCACTCCCGCAAGGTCGGCTCGTTCATGCTGGTGAGCGAGGGCGGGATCGAAGGCCCGTACCGTCTCGTCGAGGGGAACCACGACAAGCCGTTCGGCGACTCGTTCATCGGCGGACCGAACTTCATCGAGCCCGGCGCCTACCACCACATCGACGGCGGCCTTTACGCCGAGAACGGCGATGCGTGGCTCGTCCTGCACAACGACCTCTACGCGAAGTTCCGCGACGACATGGAGGACATCGTCCCGACGACCGACCTCCCGAGGTTCCGGCAGACGCCCTACTCGCCCGAGCCGTACCTCGAAGGCGCCTACGTCTTCAAATTCCAGGGCAGGTACTACCTCCTGCACGCCGCGTGGGACCGGAGGTCGGCCAATCCCGACGGCGGCACCCGCTACGCGTACGACCCGCCCGGCCCCGGCCGCACGCAGTACCAGTACGACGTGATCGTCGCCGTCTCGGACGCCTTCGAGGGCCCCTACTCGGAGCGGTGGACCGCGGGCGTCGGCGCCGGGCACAACAACTTCTTCACCGACGCCGCCGGCCGGCCCTGGTCGACGTTCTTCCGCAACCCGAACGCCGGCTACTGGGCCGACCCGTCGCGCGTCGCCGACGCGGCCGTGCCCGGGGTCGCCCGGCTGGAATGGACCGGCCCCGAGGGCAAGCGCCTGTACGTCCAGCGCCGCGACCAGGGCCGTGCGATCGATGGGTGACGATCGCTCGCGGCCTCGGAGCCGACGCGTCCCGCGTCACCGCCTCGTCACCCGGATCCTCACCATCGCCGGCGTCCTCGCCGCCCTGACCGCCTGCTCGCTCGGCTCATCCGCGGCCGGTGACGCGGGCGGCGGGGTCGAGCCGCTCCCCGCGCTCGGCGCGCTCGGCGCCAACTACAACGAGAACCTCGACCAGCTGAACTACCGGGAGCTGCGCGAGGCGCGCGCCGGCTGGGTTCGCGGCTTCTATGCCCTGCCCGAGGCGGACGAGGTACCGCCGGCGCGGAGCGACGCCATCCGGGTGATCCGCGGTGCTCACGACCGGGGGTTCCGCACCCTGCTCAGCCTGAAGTTCCCCATGTCGGGGACCCCGTTCCCCCAGCCCGGCGGTTCGGAGATGGCAGCCGAGCTCAAGCGGCTGGACAGCGTGCTGCCGCTCGTGCTCGGGACGGTCGACGTGATCACCATCGGCAACGAGCCGTTCATCGAGAGCCTGCCGGCCCAGCGCGACGAGCGGCTCAACCGGTTCTACGAGACCGTGGCGCGCCATGTCATCGAGACCCGGGCCGAACTCTGCGGCGCGGACTGCCCCACCCACCTGTTCATGGGGGCGCTGAACCGGCTGGACCTCCCTCAGAACCGGACCCCGGCCGTCGAGCGGTACCTCGCCTTCGCGCGCGGGACGCCCGAGATCGAGGGCGTCGACCTTCATCCGCACGTTCCCGACGAGGCGCGGATCCAGGACTTCCTGGACTACACCCTGCCGCGGCTTCGCCCTGGCCAGACCTTCCTGGTCACCGAGTTCTCACTGGTCTGGTACTGGCAGAAGCACATGACCGACCGGATACCGGCCGCCTTCGCCCGTCGCTACGGCTACGCCTCCGGCACCCAGGTCTGGCAGGTCATCGGCGAAGCGATCGAACGTCCCTTCCCTGCGCGCAAGTGGAACGAACTTCTCTCCCAGAGCCCCTGGTTCGAGTCCAAGAAACACATGCTGCGGGACGAGATGGCGCGGTTCCGGAGTACCGGCCGGCTGGCCGTGGCGACATACGGCTTCCGCCAGATTCCCTCCATGACGGCCGGCTGGAGCGCGACCAAGCCGCCCTGGCTGCTCAACAGCGTGTTCGCCACGCTGACGGTGCGGCACCGCGGCCAGGCCATGTCGACGCCGGGCTACGGCTGGATCGGCGATTTCCGCCGCCTGCAGTGACCGCGGCCGTCCGCCTGTCGACGACCCGGTGACCTGACGGCCCCGGGACGGGTCAGGCGAGGTCGTAGCGGTCGAGGTTCATGATCTTGTCCCACGCGGCGACGAAGTCGCGGACGAACTCCTGCTCGGCGTCGTCGCTGGCGTAGACCTCCGCGACCGCGCGCAGCTCGGCGTTCGCCCCGAAGACGAGGTCGGCGCGGCTGGCGGTCCACCGGACGGCGCCGGAGGCGTCGCGGCCCTCGAAGACCTCGGCGTTCTCGGACGTCTGCTTCCACACCGTGCCCATGTCGAGCAGGTTCACGAAGAAGTCGTTGGTCAGCGTCCCGGGGGCGTCGGTGAAGACGCCCAGGGACGATCCCTTGTGGTTCGCGCCGAGGACGCGCAGGCCGCCGAGAAGGACCGTCATCTCTGGCACGCTCAGGGTGAGCAGGTTCGCCCGGTCGACGAGGAGGAACTCGCCCGGCAGCATGTTGCCCTTCGTGAGGTAGTTGCGGAACCCGTCGTGCGTCGGCTCCATCACCTCGAACGACTCCACGTCGGTCTGCTCCTGCGACGCGTCGGTGCGTCCCGGCGTGAAGGGCACCTCGACGTCGTGGCCCGCGTCCCTGGCGGCCTTCTCGACCGCGGCGCAGCCGCCGAGGACGATGAGGTCGGCCAGGGAGATCCGCTTGCCGCCGGTCTGCTCGGCGTTGAACTCCTCCTGGACCCGCTCCAGGGTGCGCAGCACGGTGGCCAGCGCGTCGGGGTCGTTGACCTCCCAGCTCCGCTGCGGCTCCAGCCGGATGCGGGCGCCGTTGGCGCCGCCGCGCTTGTCGGTGCCGCGGAACGACGCGGCCGACGCCCACGCGGTGGTGACGAGCTGCGCGACCGACAGGCCCGAGCCGAGGAGCCGCTCCTTGAGGGCGGCGACGTCCTGGGCGTCGACGAGCTCGTGGTCCACCGGCGGGACCGGGTCCTGCCAGACCAGCGTCTCGGACGGGACCTCCGGGCCGAGGTAGCGCTGGATCGGGCCCATGTCGCGGTGGGTCAGCTTGAACCACGCGCGCGCGAAGGCGTCCGCGAACTCCTCCGGGTTGTCCTTGTAGCGGCGCGAGATCGGCTCGTAGATCGGGTCGAAGCGCAGCGACAGGTCGGTCGTCAGCATCATCGGCTGGCGCGTCAGCGACCCGTCCTCGGGGTCGGGGACGGTGCCGGCCCCGCCGCCGTCCTTCGGCCGCCACTGGTGGAGCCCGGCGGGGCTCTCGGTCAGCTCCCACTCGTATCCGAAGAGGATCTCGAAGAAGCTGTTGTCCCAGGTGGTCGGGGTGGGCGTCCAGGTGACCTCCAGGCCGCTGGTGTAGGAGTCGCGGCCCTTGCCGGTGCCGTGGGTGCTCTTCCAGCCGAGGCCCTGGTCCTCCAGCGGGGCGCCCTCGGGCTCGGGGCCGATGCTGTCGGCCGGGGCCGCGCCGTGGGTCTTGCCGAAGGTGTGGCCGCCCGCGATCAGGGCGACGGTCTCCTCGTCGTTCATCGCCATCCGGCGGAACGTCTCGCGGATGTCGCGGGCCGCCGCGATCGGGTCGGGGTTGCCGTTCGGGCCCTCCGGGTTGACGTAGATCAGGCCCATCTGCACCGCGGCCAGCGGTTTCTCCAGCTCCCGGTCTCCGCTGTAGCGCTCGTCGTCGAGCCAGGCGGTCTCCGGGCCCCAGAAGACGTCCTCCTCGGCCTGCCAGGCGTCCTGGCGGCCGCCGGCGAAGCCGAACGTCGTGAAGCCCATGGACTCCAGCGCGACGTTGCCGGCGAGGATCATCAGGTCGGCCCAGGAGATCTTCCGGCCGTACTTCTGCTTGACCGGCCACAGCACGCGGCGGGCCTTGTCGAGGCTCGCGTTGTCGGGCCAGCTGTTGAGCGGCGCGAAGCGCTGCTGGCCCGCGCCGGCGCCGCCGCGGCCGTCGCTGACGCGGTAGGTGCCCGCGCTGTGCCACGCCATCCGGATGATCAGCGGTCCGTAGTGCCCGAAGTCGGCCGGCCACCAGTCCTGCGAATCGGTGAGCACGTGCGCGATGTCCCGCTTCACGGCGGGGAGGTCGAGGCTGTTGAACGCCTCGGCGTAGTCGAAGTCCGCGCCGAGGGGGTTGGCCATGGGAGGGTTCTTCGCGAGGAGCCGCAGGTTGAGCTGGTCCGGCCACCAGCCGCGGTTGCCGCCGCCCTGCGTCGGGTGCGGGGCGCGGCTGTGCACGACCGGGCAGGCGCCTTCGCCTTCGGCGGGGGTGGCGGCTTCGTTCTTCTCGGACATGTGTTCCCTCCAGGGAGCGCGGGTGAATCAGGTGTCCAGATGGTTGGAACAGGCCGGGCATCTGCCTCCAGATGACTCGGCTTCCCCGATTCGCGGCTTGTTACGCGCCACCGGAACGGACGGCCGGACGTGCCGTACCGGCCCCGCCGCCGTCGGGCGGCCACCCGTCCACACTGACCCGCTGAGTTGAATGAGTCAAGTCTGCGAAATGATCAGCTCTGTGGCCGCCGCCGGGCTCACGACCCCGTTCCGACCTTGCGGACGAAGGTGTCGGTGGAGGTCAGGACGCGGCCGGCGGCGTCCCTGACCTCCAGTTTCCGGAGGGGGCTCTCGGTCTTGGCGTCGAGCATGACCGAGTGCTGCTCGGCGTCCTCGAAGAGGTGGCCCTCGCCCCACTGGCGCAGGCTGACGAGGATGACGAAGAGGTCCCGGCCCTTCTCGGTCAGCGCGTACTCGTGATACGCGCTCCCGTCGGTGGCCGGGACGATCTCCAGGATGCCGTGCGCGACGAGTTCGCGCAGGCGCGACGACAGGATGTTCTTGGCCAGGCCGAGGTTCCTCTGGAACTCGCTGAACCTGGTGATGCCGTCGAACGCGTCCCGGACGATGAGCAGGGACCATCGGTCCCCGATGACGTCGACGGCCCGCGCGACCGGGCACTCCGCTCGCTCGTGCGTCACGCGCCGCGGCATCGGCGTCCCTCCAGGTGATGCGACGGGTCGGCCCCGACCGGATCGACCCTGACCAAGTGGTTGCAAGTATAAACCACACCCTCTATGCTCGCGGCCAAGCTGGTTTCAACTTGAAACCAGAGACGCGTGCAGTGGAGGAGGCCACGTCATGACGGCACAGGCACGGGAGAACGGCGATCCGAGGGTGAGCCCGGCGCGGGTCGCGGTCGTGCAGTTCGAACCGCGGGTCGGGGTCGAGAACCTCAAGGCCAACGCCCTGGCGGTCGAGCGGCGGCTGACGGCGGCGGCGGACGGGGGAGCCGACCTGATCGTGCTCCCCGAACTCGCGACCACCGGGTACGTCTTCGAGAGCCGAGAGGAGGCCTACGCCCACGCCGAAGCGGTGCCGGACGGGCCCACCGTGGAGATGTTCGCGCGGATCGCCGCCGCGCGGAACGTGTACATCGTCGGCTGCGTGGCCGAGCAAGACGGCGTGAAGCTCTACGACACCGCCGTGCTGGTCGGCCCGGAGGGCTACATCGGCCGGTACCGCAAGACCCACCTGTGGAACACCGAGAAGCTGTGGTTCACCCCGGGCGACGAGGGCTTCTCGGTCTTCGACACCCGGATCGGACGGATCGGGCTGCTCGTCTGCTGGGACATCTGGTTCCCGGAGACGGCGCGGATCGTCGCCCAGATGGGCGCGGACATCATCTGCATTCCCACGGGCTGGGTGTGGACGCCGCCGCCCCTGTACGACGCGAGCGGCGTGTGCATGGCGGCCTACCTGACCATCACGGCCGCGCACGCCAACAACGTGTTCATCGCCACCGCGGACCGGATCGGTGAGGAGCGCGGTGCGGGGTTCATGGGCAACTCGCTCATCGCCGGAACGAACGGGTGGCCGATCGACCGGATCGCAGGTCCGGACGAGGACACCATCATCTACGCCGACGTCGACCTGACGTCCGCGCGGACGGCCCCGATCTGGAACCAGCTGAACGACCTCCACCGGGACCGCCGCACCGACCTGTACGACCAGATGCTCGGCTACCGCGACCGCGCCCCGCTGCCGAGGTGACGTGATGGCGACCGTCCGCGGGAAGGCCGACGCCGCCGTCCCGCGAAGGACCGCCCACCTGGGCGCCGGGCTGGCCGGCGTCCTGCTGGCGGTGCTCGCCGGCTGGACGTTCACCCGGGCCGCGAGCCGCCAGGACTGGAGCGCCGACTACACCGACGCCGGCCGGCTCGCGTCATGGCTGGTCGGATCCATCAGCGAGCCGCAGTTCTACGCGGTCGCCCCGGCGGGCGCGCTGCTGCTCGCCGGGGGCCTGGCGGGCCATGTCGCCCACCGGCGATCGTGGCGGTGGCAGGGGTTCGTCCAGGCCTGCGGGACGGGCCTGTGGCCGTGGGCCGCCGGGAGCGCGCTCGCCGGCCTGCTGCTGGGCAACCTCGCCTGGGGATGGACCCTCGCGCCCGGTGGCTGGCAGCCCCTGTTCGTGCCGCTGGTCTCCGTCGCACCGGCGATCGTCGTCCTCTACGGGCCCGGATGGAGGATCGCCCTGCCGGCCACCGTCCTCGGAGCCCTGCTGACTCCGCCGATCGCGATCCTCACCGTCGGGCACGTCACGGGCCCGCTCGACCTGCCGCCCGTGGTCGGCGCGACCACGGGGATGTGGGGCGGCGCGATCATCGCGTTCTGGCTCTGCGATCGCCTCCCGTGGATGCCGGCACCCGGAGCCTGGCGGACGCACCCCGATCCCGCGCCGAGCCGCGGGCACGTGTTCCTGTGGGTGCCCCGCCGGGCGTTGGCCGACTTCTCCGAGGCGCAGTTCTTCGGCAACGAATGGGCGAGCGCTGCGCTGATCCTCGGAGCCGTCCTGTCCCATCTGCTCGATCCGTCCAGCACCGCGTACGGATCCGGCCTGTTCCCGGAGGTCCTCGCCGGCCAGGTCCTCACCGCGGTCGCGGGCGTGGTGATCTGGCGCGGGCGCTGGGAGGCGCGCGGCTTCTACCCGACCTTCGTGCCGGTCGTCTCCGTCGCGCCCGCCACCGTGCTCGCCTTCGGAGGGACGTGGCAGTCCGTCGTGCTGGGCGCGCTGGCCGGCGCGCTGGTCGCCCCGCCCGCGGCGGCGGCGATCTCGGCTCGCCTGCCGGCGGGCTTCCATCCGTTCATCGGCAACGTCGCCTCCATGACCATCTCCACGGCGCTGATCGTCGCCGTGTTCCGCCTCATCCCTGGAATCGCCTCATGACCATCGCAGAATCCGCCCGCGCCCTCCGCCGGCGGGAGACCTCCGCCCGGGAGCTGACCGAGACGGCGTTGCGCCGCGCGCGCGAGCTCGATCCCACGCTGAACGCGTTCGTCCTCATCGACGAGGAGGGGGCCCGCGCGGCGGCGCGCGAGGCCGACGAGCAACTCGCCGCGGGCGCCGACCGTGGACCGCTGCACGGCATTCCGGTGGCGGTGAAGGACCTCATCGACATGGCCGGCCTGCCGACCACCTGCGGATCGGCCACCGCGTTCGGCGGCCTAGCCGGCAAGGACGCCGAGTCCGTGCGGCGGCTGCGCGACGCCGGAGCCGTCATCATAGGAAAGACGACCCTGCACGAGTTCGCGTACGGCGCGACCGGCGACCGGTCCGCCCACGGCGCCTCGCGCAACCCGGAGGACCCCGGCCGGATGTCCGGCGGCAGCAGCGGTGGCAGCGCCGTCGCGGTCGCCGCCGGCATGGTGCCGCTGACCCTGGGCACCGACACGGCCGGGTCGATCCGGGTGCCCGCCGCGCTGTGCGGCGTCGTCGGCTTCAAGCCCGCCTACGACGCCGTTTCGAGCGAGGGCGTGTACCCGCTGGCTCCGTCCCTCGACCACGTCGGGGTCTTCGCTGCCACGTCCGAAGACGCGCTGATCGGCCACCAGACGCTGGCCGACCGGCCCGTGCTCCCGGCCGCCGCCCTTGACCGCGTCTCCGTCGGCTGGATCCCACCCGAGTCCATCGCCGTGACGGACCGGCGGATCGAGGAGCTGACGCGACGGTTCGTGAGCCGGGCCTTCGACGTCGACGTCGTCGAGGGCTTCGCCAAGTGGGACCTGTTCGACGTCCTCTCCACCCTCCAGGGCAGGGAGGCGTTCCAGGTGCACGAGCACCACCTGGCGGCGGACGATGACCTCATCGATCCCGAGGTGCGCGCGCGACTCCACCGGGGACGCGAGATATCCGATCACCTCTACGCCGAGGCCGACGAGGTCCGCCGGGAGCTCCGGGCCGTGGTCGGCGAACTGCTGTCGACGTTCGACCTGCTGGCCCTGCCGACCGTGCCGATCGTGGCGCCGCCTCTCGACGCGCGCAGCGTCACCGTCGACGGCACCGGCCTGGAAGTCCGCGCGGCACTGCTCTCGCTGACCAGCCCGTGGAACCTGACGGGTTCGCCGGCGATCAGCGTCCCCGCGGGCCGGCTGGACGGGCTGCCGATCGCCGTGCAGCTCGTCACGTCACCGGGCAGCGAAGGGCTGCTGTTCGCCGCGGCCCAGGCGCTCGAAGATTCGCGGCACTCGGCCGTCTGACCCGAAGGGAGTCCCATGCCATCCATCCAGGTCGACCTGCCGCTGGTCGCGGACGAGGACGCCAAGCGGGAGTTCGCACGGCGCGTCGGCGTCATCTACGGGGAGATCATGCAGGTCGGCATGGATCTGCTCACCGTCTCGATCCACGACCTCGGACGCGGAGGGGTGTGGCGCTGCCACGAGTCCGGCCCGCCCACCCCCTCCGCGCTGATCATGTGCGACATCCGGAAGGGCCGCCCGGCCGAGACCCGGGCTCTGCTGGCCCGGTCCCTCATCGACGCCTGCGTGGAGGCCTTCGACCTCGACGCCCTGTGGGTGAAAGTCGAGTTCACCCAGCACAGCGGCGACGAGATGTACCACCCGCATCTCGGCGGATTCAACAAGGACTGGCACGGCGACGAGCGTTCAACGGGCTGATGGAGGGGAGACCGGTACCCCACTTATGCAACCGATGGTTGCGCGTCACTGGCCTGCGGGTTAGGGTGATGCGCAACCAAAGGTTGCAAAGGATGGGCATGGAATACGAATCCATCGAGCGGGAGATCCACATCGAGGCCTCGCCCGAGGTGGTCTTCGAGGTGGTGAGCAGCCCCCGGCACCTGCGCGAGTGGTGGCCGGACGAGGCGGAGTTCCCGGCCGTGCCCGGGGAAGCGGGCCGGATCGGCTTCGGAGACCCGCGGAACCGCGAGTGGATGCAGTTCACGGTCGTCGAGGCCGTCCCGCCGCGGCTGTTCTCCTTCCGGTGGACCCACCGGGAGGGGGAACAAGCCGGCGCGGGGAACTCGATGCTGGTCGTCTTCGAGATCGAGGCCGCCGGGAGCGGGACGCTGCTGCGGATGACCGAGAGCGGGTTCCGCGAGCGCGGCTGGGCGGAAGCGAAGATCGCCGACGAGTACCGGGCGCACGTCGAGGGCTGGGACCTGTTCCTTCCGCGGCTGCCGGGGTATGCCGCGCAGGTCGCCGCGGGCGCATGAGCGCGGCCGTGGACGACGCGCTGTGGGCGGCGATCGGCGATCCGACCCGGCGCCGGATGCTCGACCTGCTGCTCAGCGAGGGCGGCGGGACGGCGACCAGCCTGAGCGGGCACCTGCCGGTGAGCCGCCAGGCGGTGGCGAAGCACCTGGCCGTCCTCGACCGGGTCGGCCTGGTCCACGCCACCACCGCCGGGCGCCAGCGGCGGTACCGCGTCGACCAGGCCCGGCTCGCCCGCGCGGCCGCCCAGCTGGCCGAGGTCGGCGGCGCCTGGGACGCCCGGCTCCGGCGCATCCGGCGCATCGCCGAGGCGATCCAACAGGACAAGGACACCGAGACCGGGAGCGAAGACGCTCCAGATCCTCACGACGTGCGGATCGGCGACGAGCACTGACCGGCTGGAGGAGACCATGGGCATGACCACGATCGAGAGCATTCTCATCGGCAGCGCCGACCCGCAGCGGTTGCGGGAGTGGTACGCCGATGCGCTGGGCGCGCGGCCCGACGTCGACGGCTTCCTCGGCTTCGGGCAGGTCGGCGTGCTGATCGACGGCCGCGACGACGTCGCGCCCCGCGCCGCCGAGCCTGGACGGGTCATCATCAACTACTACGTCCCCGACATCCACAAGGCCGCGCAGCGCCTCGACGACCGCGGCGCCACCTGGGTGTCCAGGGCGGAGTACCGCGACGGCGGGCTCTGGTTCGCCACCGTCGAGGACCCCGAAGGCAACTACGTGCAGCTGATCCAGACCACGCCGACGTACTGGGCGAAGAAGAAGGAGCGCGCGGGGGAGACCGCCGGCCCCATGGACCACGCCCGCGCGGCGGTCCGGCTCCCGGCGCAGGACCTCGACCGGGCCCGGCGCTGGTACTCCGAACGGCTGGGCCTGGAACCGGTCGAGGAGCGCGAGGGCGGTCTGCGCTATCTGTGCGGCGGCACCGAGTTCGTGGTCTTCGCGTCGACAGGAAAGGCGTCGGGGGACCATACGCAGATGGGCTTCACGGTGCCCGACATCGATCTGGCCGTCGAAGATCTGCGCAAGCGCGGCGTGCGATTCGAAGGCGACATCGTCGACGTGCAGGGCAACTACCCGTCCACCGGGGCGGTCGGCGAGCGAGGGACGTGGTTCCGCGACAGCGAGGGAAATCTGCTCGGCCTGGGCCAGTACATCTACGAGTAGTGCTTGTGGCGGGTGACGATTCTTCTGATCAGCCGGCCCCAGAGAATCGAGGACACCGCCAACAACGCAAGGAAGCTGAGCAGCATCATGGGGCCGGCGCCGCCGTACAGCGGGTTCGTGCTCGCGCCTTGAATGAACCCTTCAGGTTTCTCCCAGCCTGACAGCCAGATCCCTAGATACCAGGCGAGTGGCACACAAGCGACGGCCGTGACGAACCACCCCACCACCGCGGCCAGCGTCATGAGCAGGCAACCTGCGGTGCGCTTCCCGCTCATATCAGTCGGACGTCCCCAGACCATTCCCGGTTCCCGGCCGCGGTGGTCGCAGGCTGGACGTCAGCGTGGGGGCCGGGGCCCGCCACCGCCGAAGAAGCGCTCGAGCTGGGGGAGCGGGACGGGATCGCAGGGCTTCACCGGGCCGCGTACCTGGTAGATGCTGAAGGCCACTGAGAACGCGCCCTTGGGGCCGTGGACCGAGAGCGTCCACACCAGGGTGTTTCCCGGTTTGACGCGCTCTGGGTGCACATAGAAGATCGCGCGCTTGTCCCTGTTGGGCAGGAGCCATCCGTCGTCCATCGCGGTGGTGTGGCGGTTGGTCTCCTGGTCGAGTTCGCCGCGCGGGATGTTCGAGCAACGCATGTGGACGGGTTGGAGTTCGATGTCCGCCTTGACCCCGAGCGCGGCGAGCTTCCGCTCGACACCGTCGAGCCGGCGCTGGATCACCTCGGGCGGGCCGGTGAGGTCGTCCATCGTCACCTTGATCCGGCCGTCCGGCAGCGGCTCGGCCGCGTACGCCCGGCCGCCCGACTCGCCGCCGAGGGTCCCCAACGGCACGATCGCGACCGCCGCGGTGGCGACGGCCGCCGCACCCACGACGTACCGGCGCCGCGGGGCCGCGCGCGCCGGCCTCCGCGCCTTCTCCCGCAGCCGGACGCGGGCCTCCGCGACGACCTCGGGCGACGGGCCGGGACGGGCGTCGTGGTACTCCCGCAGCATCTGCATCTCGTCCATCACTGCACGTCTCCTCGTCCTACTCCGGGTCTGCTTCGAGTGCCCGGCGCAGCTTGCGCCGCGCCCGTGTGAGCCGGGAACCGACCGTCCCGGCGCGGATGCCGAGGGCCTGCGCGACCTCCTCGTAGCTCAGGTCGCCGTAGGCGACCAGCAGAAGGACGTCGCGGTCTCCCGTGCCCAGACCCGCCAGCGCCTTCTCCAGCCGGGGCTGCATCCGCTGCGCGCTGACCATCTCGGCCACCCGGTCGGCGTGGTCGTCCACGGCCGCCGCGCGTCCGAACAGCCGACGGGCACGCTTCTCGGAACGCCGATGCCGCCGGACCAGATTGGTGGCGATCCCGTATAACCACGCGCGGGCCTGCGGCCGGTCGGCGTCATAGCGGTGCCGCGACGTGAAGGCGGTCAAGAACGTCTCGGCGGCCACATCATCGGCCGGCGCGCTTCCCAGACGGGACGCGACATAGCGGTGGATCTCCCCGAAGTACCGGTCGAATATCTCCGAGAACCGTTCAGGATCATCACGCGACGCCACGATCACCGCGGCGTCGCTGGGATCCGCCGGCGCCCTGGGCGGCGCGGCGGACTGGGGAACAGTGGCGCTCATGGACCGGCACCTTCCGGGTCATCATCCTGACACCCGTTATTGCCCTCCCGCCCGATCCGTCTTCACGACGGAGGGCGATATGGCCGGAAGGGGACGAAGGCAGGCCTCAGACGCTGCGGATGACCGAGACGACTATCCCGAGCACGACGGCCTCGTCGCCGTCGATGACGTCGTAGGCGGGATTGCGCGGTTCGAGGCGGACGTGTCCGTCGCGGCGCCGGTAGACCTTCACGGTGGCCTCGTCGTCGATCATGGCGGCGACGATCTGGCCGGAGTGGGCCTCCTGCTGCCGGCGGACCACGACGATGTCGCCGTCGCAGATCGCGGCGTCGATCATCGAGTCGCCGCGCACGCGCAGGGCGAAGACGGTGCCGCTCCCGGTGACCTCGCGGGGCAGCGTCAGCGTGTCCTCGACGTGCTCCTCGGCGGAGATGGGAGTACCGGCGGCGATGTGCCCCAACACGGGCACCGTCACCGGCCCGCCGGAAGCCTCCCGTCGCGGAGCCTCCTGCAAGAACATGCGCGTGTCGATCGGCCGCGACACCGCCGTGCCGCGCCGCAGGAAGCCCTTGTCCTCCAGGCTCGCGAGGTGGCGTGACACCGACGATGATGACCGCAGGCCGACCGCGTCGCCGATCTGGCGCGTGCTCGGCGCGTACCCGTACCGGACCACCCAGTCCTGGATCATGGCCAGGATCCGCTGCTGGCGCAGGGGCAGTGCGGAGGCGTCCAGGTCCCCGAACGCGTCGAGATCACGGTAGGCGGTCACGCACGGAATTGTAGAGGTGCGACGGCGAGGATCACGGTCGGGAATCGCCCTTCAGTGCACGAGGGACCGGGCCGTCGGAGCCAGCACCAGCCGCTCGGCGGGCGCGCTGAGCCGTGACTGAACCGATGCCCACGCCGCGGAGGCGGCCAGGCGCTCGTCATGGTCGCGAAGCGCGTCGGCACTCTTGACGATCGCCAGCGAGACCACCACGTTCTCGCCCTCCCGGATCGGGAGCCTGGTGAACGTGTTCTCCGAAGGCTCCGTCACCAGGCACCCGATGGGCGTCGCCCCGGTCTCGGCCATCAGCGGGTGGACGCGGTCGTCGATGAGCCGCACGACCTCGCCCGTGACCGCCCGTTCCGGGTGGTAGATGGTCACGAGGACGCGCGACCCGGGACGCTCGACCGATCCCGGACGCGGCCGCTCGGCGGCGACGGCGATGCCCCTCCCGGCACGCGCGGGCCGCAGCAGCAGGACGTCCGACGCGTCGATCATGGTCGCCGCCGCCGCGATCCCGTGGGCCTTCCACGCCTCGCCTTCGAGGTAGAACGCGGTCAGCGCCCGATGCCGCTCGGCCATGCCGGCGAACCCGCGTATCCAGACGAAGCGGTCGGAGCGGTCCTCATCGTGGAATATGCCGATGACGCTCATCCCGACGGCTTCCTGCGTCTCGACGAACTCCCGCTCGAAGAGCTCGGTCAGCTCTTCCCGGCGGCCGGGACGCAGCGTGTACTGCCTGAGTTCGACGACGGGCGAGGCGTCCTGCGGCTCGGCGGCGGAGATCGGGGCCACGAACCCTCCTATCAGCGGGCGCACCGCTCCCCGGCGCGCGGACACCGAGAGCGTGGCACCGACCGCTCCTGCGCTTCGAGTGGCAGGAAGGTCAACTTGCGCACGATTCCTGCCATAGGATGCCGTGCCATGGGCGCCGGATCCGTCGCGATCGCCGTGCTCGACGGCATGCCGCTGTTCGAGCTGACCATCGCGTTCGAGATGTTCGGCAGCCCGCGCCCCGACCTCGCCGACCCCTGGTACGACCTCCGGGTCTGCGGCATCGCGACCGGCGGCGTCCGCTCGGAGTACGGCTTCGCCGTCGAGACCCGCCACGGGCTGGACGAGCTGCCGAAGGCGGACACGGTGATCGTCCCGGCGCTGCCGTACGTCCACGTGCTCACCGATCAGCCGATCCCCTCCGAGCTGACCGACGCGCTCGCCGAAGCCTCCCGTTCGGGGGCCCGCATGGTGTCCCTGTGCACCGGCGCCTTCGCCCTGGCCGCCGCGGGCCTGCTCGACGGAAGGCGCGCCGCCACGCACTGGCTGTTCTCCGACGTCCTGGCGCGGCGCCACCCCCGGGTGCAGGTGGACGCCTCGGTCCTCTACATCGACGAGGGCGACGTGCTCACCAGTGCAGGGCGCAGCGCGGGCGTGGACCTGTGCCTGCACCTGCTCCGCTGCGACCTGGGCGCGGACGCCGCCAACCGCGTCGCCCGCCGCATGGTGCTGCCCGCCCATCGCGTCGGCGGGCAGGCGCAGTACATCGACCACGCGGTGCCCCCGTCCGGCGACGGCGGGCTCGGCCCCGTCCTGGAGTGGGCCTCCGAGCGACTCGACCACCCGTTGACCGTGGCCGACCTCGCCCGCAGGGCCGGCATGAGCCCCCGGACGTTCGCCCGGCGGTTCGTGGCGACGACCGGCACCACGCCCCTGCAGTGGCTCCTGGGCCAGCGCCTCGTCCACGCGCGCAGGCTGCTGGAATCCACCGACCTTCCGGTCGAGCAGGTGAGCAGGCGCAGCGGCTTCGGCTCCGCCGCCAACATGCGGCGCCACTTCACCGCGCACGTGGGCGTCCCCCCGACCGACTACCGCACCACCTTCCGCGCCGAACACGCGCCGGACGACCGAGCGCGATCCGGGCGCTGATCCGGGATCAGCGCCCGGGCCCGCGATCTAGCGAAGCGGAGGAACGGCTCGCTGGGCGAGGCCCAGGGCGTACTCGGGCCACCAGACGCCGGCCGCCGGATCGACCACGCCGTACTCGGGGTCCTCCGGGCCGGCGGTGCCGCGCGTGCACTGGCCGTCGGACTCGCCGGGACGCTTGATCCAGAGGAAGGCGTCGACCAGGGGATCACCGGTGCGGGTCGAGGGACGGGCGCCGAGGCCGCGGCCCGGCGGGTTGCACCAGACCTGGGGGTCGGTGTACTTGTCCGCCGGAGGCGTCCACGGCCCCTGGCCGTTGCGGCTGGTGTCCAGGACGAAATGCGTGAGCGCGCGCGAGTTGTCCGGGACGCCGGCCAGGTCGGCGTCGGAGCAGCCGGCCACGCCCGTCTTCTGGCGGAAGCGCAGGCACTTGGACAGCCGGGTCCCGTACGAGACCAACTCCTCGGTCGAGCGATAGTTGGAGACGTTCAGCGCGAAGCCGTCGGCCTTGGCGATACCGCCCTTGAGCAGGCGACTGGCCATGCCCAGCTGAGCGCGAGGTTCGCCGTATCCGGCGTCATAATCGTTAAGCGGCTGCCAGTCCGAATGCCCGGAATCCACATACACACCGGTGCGCGGCAGCCGCTGCAGGGTGCGGATCGCGTAGTTGACCTCGCGGAAGCGCTCGTCGACCAGGGCGGGGTCCTCCGGCGTCCCGGTGGTGCCGCCGCCGCCCTCGTTGCACCACGGCTCGCTGGACAGCAGTGCCAGCCCGTCGGGCTCGACGATCACCACGGCCCGGCCGCCGCCGATCCCCTTGGCGAAGGCGTCGATCCAGGCGCGGTAGGCGGCCTCGGACGGAGCGCCGCCCGCCGAGTACTGCGAGCAGTCCCGGCCCGGGACGTAGTACGCCACCAGCGTCGGGACGGCATGCTGCCCGGCCGCACCGGCCATCGTCCGCCGCACCGCCGTACGCACCTCGGCGGGCGTGCCGCCGGTGAACCAGATCGCCTGCGAGACCTTCGACAGGGCCCGCATGTGCGCCGCGTCGGCGTCGCGCCCCGCGGCCGTCCAGATGTCGGCCTGCCGCCCCGCGTTGGTCGTGGGCTCGACGTAGAACCTGGCCTTCCCGGCCAGCGGATCGTCGTGTCCTAACGCCTGCGCCGGCGGCGCAAGCACCGCGACGAGGCCCGCCGTAGCGGCGGCGAGCATCCCGATGCGTCGTCTCATCCGGTACTCCAGAGTCTCGGGGTGGTGGAGGAGACGCGCCCAAGACGTGCCCGCCCCTGCCGAGCACGGCATGGGAGCGCTCCCATGCCCCGGAGTCTGATGACCTCCCAACGATCCGTCAAGACCCAGACCAGTCAGGTTTTCGGGGGGTTGCGGGTGGCGGTGGAGGCTTGGAGGTAGCTGGTTACCAGGGCTTCCATTTCGGTGGGGTCCATTACGTCCTCGATTCGGGCGAAGCCGTTCGGGGCTCGGCGTTCGACCTCCTCGATGACCTGTTCGGGACCGCCCAGGCGGTTGCGGTGGACGATCTGGGCGGTGGCGGGGAGGCGGTCGTCCTGGTAGGCGCGCAGGGCTTCGGCGGGGTCCGTGCGGGTCGCCAGGTGGGTGCTCAGGTTCACCGCGTCCAGGATGGCCTGGCCTGCGCCGTTCGAGCCCATCGGGTACATGGGGTGGGCGGCGTCGCCCAGGAGGGTGACGCGGCCTCGCGTCCAGTGGGGGAGGGGGTCGCGGTCGCACATCGGGAACTCGAAGCGGTCCCGGGTGGCCTCGATCATGGCGGCGTGGTCGAAGTGGTCGTGCGTGAAGAGCTTGATGTGCTCGGCCAGGTCCGCCGGGTCGGCCGGACGCGCCCAGTCCTGCTCGCTGGGCGGCGGGTCGCCGGGACGGCCGGTGACGACGCCGATGGCCCAGTTGGTCAGTTTGGTGCCCGGAGTCGTCCCCGGTGCGATCGGGTAGACGACGAGTTTGGCGGTGTTGCCGCCGGCGATCACCATGGTCCGGCCGGTGCCGAATTCGGGCCATTCGGTGGCGCCGCGCCACAGCATCATGCCGCCCCAGCGCGGCGGGCCCTCGTCCGGGAACAGGGTCGACCGGACGGTCGAGTGGATGCCGTCGGCGCCCACCAGGATGTCCGCGCGGGTTCGCGAGCCGTCGGCGAAACGGGCGGTCACCGCTTCGGCGTCCTGCTCGAAGCCGACCAGGTGGTGGCCGGTGCGCACGGCGTCGGCTCCGAGCCGTTCGACTACGGCGCGGTGGAGCATGCCCTGCAGCCGGCCGCGATGCACGCTGATCTGCGGGTGGTCGAACCCGGCGGCCAGTCCGCAGGGGCGGCGCATGATCTCCTGGCCCAGGCGGTGGGTGTAGACGAGTTCGCCGGTGCGGACCCCGATCTCGTCCAGGCGGTCCAGGAGGTCCAACGCGGCCAGTTCCTTGGTCGCGAACGGCAGCACGTTGATCCCCACGCCGAGCTCGCGGATCTGCTCGCCGCGCTCGTAGACCACGCAGCGGACGCCTTCGGCGTGCAGGCGCAAGGCGGTGAACAGCCCGCCGATCCCCGCTCCCACAATCGCGACGTTCACGGTTGCCTTCCTCATTCAGAGAGGGTGCAGGTTGCCGACCCGGTTTGTCGTTACGTGTGAGCGCACTCGCCTTTAGCCTGCGCGCACTGTTGGCGGAATTCGCGCGGGGAAAGGCCGTAGGCGCTGCGGAAGGCCTGGCTGAAATGCGAGGGGCTGGTGAATCCCCACCGGGCCGCGATCGCGTTGATCGGACGGGCGGCGAGCCGCGGGTCGGCCAGGTCGCGGCGGCACCGCTCCAGGCGGCGCTCGCGGATCCAGCCGGCCACGGTGTGCCCGTCCTGCTGGAACAGCCTGTGCAGGTAGCGCAGGGAGATGTGGTGCGCCTCCGCGACCGCTCCCGGGGTCAGGTCCGCATCGCCCAGGTTCGCCTGGATGAAGGCGTGGATCTCGGCCGTCAGCGCTCGCTGCCGTGTATGGGACGGCAGGTGGACGTCGAGCGCGTTGGCCAGCGCCGCGGTCAGCACGTCGAGGGCGAGTGTCGAGAGCCGGGCGGCGTCCGCTGGGCCGAGTTCGTCCATGCGCAGGGCGAGCTGCCGGAGGAACTGCGAGGACAGCGCACCGACGCCCCGGTCGCCCGGGATGCCGACCGTGGTCAGTTGCCGCAGATCCCGTTCAGGCAAGGGGAGCGATGTGCGAGGGAACCGCAGAAGCAGCACCCGGCTCTCCGGCACGTCCGGCAGGAACGAGGCCAGGTAGGGGAGCGAGGTGTCGTAGAACATCAGGTCCCCGACCTTGAGCTCCACGCACCGGCCGTCCTGCTCCTTGAAACCGCCGCCTTTGACGAAGCAGCCCAGCTTGTACATTCCAGGGTCGGTCTGGCGGATGAGCTTGGGCGTGCGGTGAATGGAGTGCGGCATCGTGGTGATCAGCGTCGCCTGCACGGGACCGAAGTCGCTGACGCCGACCTGAGCTTGAAATCGGGGCTCCAACCGCGGATCGCAGCGTAAGTCGTAGGGCGCCCATAACTTCCCGTTGAGCTCGTGCCAGAAGGCGAACCGCTCCTCCGCCGGGACGTCGGCGGTGCTGATCACATCCATGACCCACCACGGTGTCGGCGCGGGGTCAGACCAGCATCGCCCGGCCGACTCTCGAACGCAACTCGGCCGGGTCCGTCCGGTCAGCGGAAGTCGAGCAGGCGGGTCAAGCCCTCCAGCAGGTCGTCGGTGGCGGTGGCCAGGGAGAGGCGGACCCAGCCTTCCCCCTGCGGCCCGAAGGTGGTGCCGGGGGCCACCGCGACGTGCCGCTCCTGGAGGAGGCGGATGGCCCAGTCCGAAACGTCGCCGCCGGTGAGGGAGGAGACGTCCGCCCAGAGGTAGAAGGCCCCCTCCGGCCGGAGGTAGGGCAGGCCCGCCTTGTCGAGGACGGCCGTCGCGGCGTCGCGGCGTTCGAGGTAGGCGTCGCGGGCGGCCGCGACCTGGTCCTGGGGGCCGGTCAGCGCGGCGAGCGCCCCGTACTGGGCGGGGGCGTTGACGCATGCGACGAGCGGCTCCTGGAGCTTGGCGCAGACGGCGGCGAGGGCGGGCGGGGTGACGAGGTAGCCGACGCGCATGCCCGTCATCGCGTAGGTCTTGGAGAAGCTGAAGGCGCCGAGCACGCGGCCGTCGGTGTCGAACGCGCCTGGGCTGACGTGCGGTGCGCCGAAGGTGATCGCCTCGTAGCACTCGTCCGAGACGAGCCAGAGGTCGTGGCGGCGGGCGAGCTCCACGAGGCGCCGGACGTCGGCCTCGGGGAGGACGGCGCCCAGCGGGTTGGACGGGGAGTTCAGGATGATGGCGCGGGTCCGGGGCGTGACCAGCGCGTCGAGGGCGTCGGCGTCGGGGAGGAAACCGCGCTCGGGGCGCAGCCCGTACCGGACGGGGACGGCCTGGAGGAGCTGGACGACCATCGCGAAGTTGGGCCAGCCGGGGTCGGGGATGAGCACCTCGTCGCCCGCGGAGAGCACGGAGGACAGGGCCAGGTGCAGTGCCTGCATCCCGCCCGCGGTGATGACGACCTGCTCGGTCGGGACCTGGACGCCGTTGCGCTCGGCGAGCTTGGCGGACAGCGCCTCGCGCAGTTCGCCGACTCCGGCGTTCGGGACGTACCGGGTGCGGCCCTGCGCGTACGCCTCCTCCGCGGCGGCGAGGACGTGCGGCGGGGTCGGGAAGCTCGGCTCGCCGACGTGCAGGCCGATGACCGGGTCCGCCAGGCGCCACGCCATGTCCATGATCGCGCGGATGCCGGAGCGGGGCATCCGCTCGGCGTTGGGGGCGATGGACGGCATCAGGCCTCCTTGAGGGCGGGGAGCAGGGTGAGGGCGGTCCCGCCGTGCAGGGCGGCCCTCTCGGACGGGGACAGACCGGGCAGCGTGCGGTCGGCGAGCCGCAGCAGCTCGGCGGGGCCGGGGACGTCCCTGGTCCAGGGGTAGTCCGAGGCCCACAGCATGCGGTCCGCGCCGTAGGCGCCGGTGAGCGCCCGGACCACGGGGAACAGGTCGGTGTACGGCGGTGCCTGGCGCGACAGCGCGTACTGCCCGGAGAACATCAGGTAGGTGTGCGGGTGCCGGGCCAGGCCGAGGACGGTCTCCGCCACGGGCGGCGGGAAGGGGTCGTCGAACGCGGGCCGGCCGTGCTCGTCCACGCGCATGTCGTGCGGTGCGAAGCCCAGGTGGTTGAGGACGATCCGCAGGCCGCCGACCGTGCCGGGCAGCTCGCGGAGCAGGGGGAGCTGCGCGGGCGGCAGGTAGCTCCACAGCGGCAGGCCGCGGTCGGCCAGCTCGCGCAGGACGGGCAGCATCGGCGACTCGGCGAGCGGGCGGGACGGGTCGCCGAGCCACTGCGTGCGCAGTCCCGAGAAGCCCCGGTCGAGGCGGGCGCGGAGCGTCTCGACCGGGTCCCCGGGGCCGCGCCCCTGGGTCGCGCGGTCGGCGACGGCGATGGCGGCGAACCGTCCGGGGTGGGCGGCGACCGTCTCCGCGACGTAGTCGTCCTCCGGGCCGAGCGGGACGAGGACCGCCTTGTCGATGCCGGCCTCGGCCATGACGGTGAGCAGGTCCTCGGCGGGCGCGTCCCGGCCGGCGGGCGCGAGGGCGTCGACGGCCCGCGGGTGGACGGAGGCGGGGCGGAAGACGTGCAGGTGGGCGTCGACGATCATGAGCGGGCCTCCGCGACCTGGGCGGCGACCCGGGCGGCCCGTTCGGCGATCAGCGGGACGTCGTCCTCGGACGGCGCCGCCGGGACCAGGTCGGAGCCGAGGCCGACCGCGGCGGCGCCCGCGTCCAGCCAGACGCCGGCGGCGTCGTGGCGGATGCCTCCGGTCGGGACGAAGGCGGTGCCCCGGAACGGCCCGTGCAGCGCGCGCATGAACGGGACGCCCAGCGGTCCCGCCGGGAACAGCTTGATGAGTCGGGCGCCGGCGTCCAGGGCGGTCGCGACCTCGGTGGCCGTGCCCGCGCCCGGCAGCGGTTCCAGGCCCGCCGCGAGGACGGCCCGGATGAGCGGCGCGTCGGTGTGCGGGCTGACGCAGTAGCGGGCGCCGTGCTCGGCGGCCTGCCGCACCTGGTCCGGCGTGCGGACGGTCCCGGCGCCGAGGAGCGCGTCGCCGGGGAGGGCGGCGCGCAGGTCGCGGAGGGCGGCGGGCGCGCCGGGATGGTCGAAGGTGATCTCCATGGCGGTCAGCCCGGCGCCGTACAGGACCCGCCCGACCGGCACGGCGCGGCGGTGGTCGGCCAGCCGCAGGATCGCGACGGCGCCCGCCGCGCGGATCCCGTCGAGCACGTCGCTCATCGCAGGATCCTCCGCGCCGGGGCGCCGCGGCGGGCGAGGTCGGCGGGACGGATCGTGCAGGCGTCCCCGGGCAGGGTGTGCTGGAACGCGCCCGCCCAGGCGGCCTTGTCCACGGCCGTCGCGAGGTCGTCGCCGGTCAGCAGGGACGCGATCAGCACGCCGAAGGCGGCGTCGCCCGCGCCGAAGGGGTCCACCGCGTCGGCCTCGTAGGTCGGGCTCGCGACCTCGCCCCCGGAGGTGACCGCGGCGACGCCGGTCGCCACGCGCCGCCCGGTGAGCCGGGCGGTCTCGCGCAGCACGACGGTGTCGCAGCCGAACTCCTCGATCGCCCGGTGGGCGAGCGCCACCCGGCCCGCGTCCGGGTCCGCGGAGGGGAGTAGCCGCAGGAGGTCCTGGTGCCCGGCGAGCAGGACGTCCACGGACGGCAGCAGGCGGCGCAGGACGGGGACGGCCTGCTCCCACGTCCACAGCTTGGAGCGGTGGTTGACGTCGAACGCGGTGCGCGCGCCGGCGGCGCGGGCCGCGGCGAGGAGCGCCTCGGCCGCGGCGGCGGGTCCGGCGCCGAGCGCGCAGGTGATGCCGCTGCACACGACGGCGCCGGCGCCCGCGACGGCGTCCGTCCAGCCGAAGGTGTCCGCGGTCAGCCGCGTCATCGCGGTGCCGGAGCGGTCGTAGAGCACCTCGGACGGCCGGGGGTGCGCGCCGTGCTCGACGAAGTAGAGCGGCGCGCGGGCGGCGCCGTCCCAGTCGACGTGCGGGACGACGCCGTGCGCGCGGGCGTGCGCGGCGATCCGGCGGCCGAGCGGGTTGTCGGCGAGGCGGGTCAGCCAGGTCGCGGGCAGGCCGAGCCCGGCGGCGCCGATCAGCGCGTTCATCTCCGCGCCGCCGACGTGGACGCGCAGGTCGCCCGCCTGGTCCAGGCGCTCGTGCCCCGGCGCGGACAGCCGGATGAGCGACTCGCCGAGCCCGACGACGCGCGGCGGCGGAGGGCTCGCAGAGGCGGGACGGGAGGGAGCGGGTTCATTCACGGGTGGACCTCGGGACGAACAGGGCCGCGGCGGCGAGGATGACGACGCCCCGGATCAGGTCGGACGCCGTGGCGGGGAACTGCAGCAGCGTGAACGAGCTCTCCACGAGGGCGAGCAGGGCCACGCCGCCGAGCGTCCCGGCGAGGCTGGCGCGTCCGCCGAGCAGCGACGCGCCGCCGACCACGACGACGGTGATGGCGGACAGCTCCAGGCCCTGCCCCGCGCTGGGCGAGCCGATGGTGGCGCGGGCGGCGAGCATGACGCCGGCCGCCGCGGCGAGGGTCCCGGCGAGGACGAACGCGAGGACGAGCGTGCGGCGGACGGGCACCCCCGCGGACCGGGCGGCCGCCGCGTCCCCGCCGACGGCGTGCACGTGCCGTCCGAACCGGGTGCGGTGCAGCAGCACGGCGACGATCAGCGCGGCCACCGCGAGGACGGCGAGGGCGAGCGGGAACGGCCCGAAGCGGCGCATCCCGACGTCCGCGAGGGCCCGGGTGACCTGCCCGGACGGCGTCGTGCTGATCATGAACGCGACGCCCTGGATCAGGTAGAACGTGGACAGCGTGACCACGAACGCCGGGATCCGGGTGTTCGCGACGATCAGCCCGTGCACGGCGCCGATCGCGGCGCCGAGCACCAGCATGCCGATGATCGTCGGGATCGTGCGGATCGGGTAGCCGTCGATGAGCATCGCCGTGAGCAGCGCGGACAGCGTGGCCGTCGAGCCGACCGACAGGTCGATCCCGCCGGTGAGGACGACCATGTGCTGGCCGAGCGCGACCAGCCCGAGCACGACGGTCGCGGTGAGCACGTTGGCGATGTTGGCGGCCGTCCAGAACCCGCCGGGGTCGGCGACGGTCAGCCCGGCGACGATGAGCGCGACGATCGTCCAGGCGGCGAGCCCGGTCCGGGCCGCACCCGACAGCGCCGTCCCCAGCCGCTCCCGAGCAGGAGCGCCCGGCGCCATGACCGCAGTCATCGGGCCACCTCCTGTGTGCCGAGGGCCAGATGCATGATGCGCTCCTCGCTGATCTCGTCTCCGGTCAGTTCGCCGGCGACCCGGCCGCCGCGGCACACGAGCACCCGGTGGGCGAGGCCGGTCACCTCGGGCAGCTCGCTGGAGGCGAACACGACGGCGAGGCCCTCGGCGGCGAGCCCGGCGACGATCCGGTAGATCTCCGCCTTGGCGCCGATGTCGATGCCGCGGGTCGGCTCGTCCAGCAGCAGTACCCGGGGGCGGGTGCGCAGCCACTTCGCGAGGACGATCTTCTGCTGGTTGCCGCCGGACAGCTGCCCGGTCGGCTGCTCGGGGCCCGACACGCGGATCCCGAACCGCTCGCGCTCGGCCTCGAACGCCTCCCGCTCGCGGGCGGACGACAGCCAGCCGCCGGGCGACACGGCCGCGATGCTGGACAGCGTCGTGTTGGCGCGGACGGGCAGGTCGAGCACCAGCCCCTCCGTCTTGCGCTCCTCGGGGACGAGCACCACCCCGGCCCGCATCGCCGCGTGCAGCGAGGCGCGGACGGGGGTCCCGCCGACGCTCATCGTCCCGGCGGCGCGGGGCTGGACGCAGGCGAGCGTCCGGAGCAGGCGGCTGCGGCCCGAGCCGAGCAGCCCGGCGACGCCGACGATCTCGCCCGCCCGCACCGACAGGTCGAGCCCCGGCCCGGCCGCGCCCGGCCCCGCGGGCAGCAGGCCGCGGACGCTCAGCACCTCGCCGTCGCCCGGTTCGGACAGGGCGGGGAAGACGGCGTCGACGTCCCGCCCGACCATCTCGCGGACGATCCGGTCGACCGGGTACTCCGCCGCCGGCCCGGTGGAGACGAGCCGCCCGTCGCGCAGCACGGTGACGTCGTCGGCGAGGGCCCGCACCTCCTCCAGCCGGTGCGTGATGTAGATGATCGCGACGCCGTCCGCGGCGAGCTCGCGGACGACGGCGTGCAGCGCGTCCAGCCCGCCGCCGGACAGCAGCGCGGACGGCTCGTCCAGCAGCAGCACGCGGCTGCCCCGCACCAGCGCCCGCGCGATCTCGACGAGCTGCTGCGTCGCGGCGGACAGGGTGCCCGCCCGCGCGCGCGGGTCGAGGTCGCCGAGCCCGGCGCGGCGCAGCGCGGCGCGGACGGTGTCGCGCTGCCGGTCGCGGTTCAGCAGCCCGCGCCGGCTGACCTCCTGGCCGAGCATGACGTTGTCGAGGACGGACAGCTCCGGCAGGACGGTCAGCTCCTGGTACACCGCCGTCACGCCCTGCGCGAGCGCGTCGCGGGGGTCGTGCAGCCGGACCGGCGTGCCGCCGATCCTCAGCTCGCCCGCGTCGGGCGGGTGGTTCCCGGTCAGGATGCGCACGAGCGTGGACTTCCCCGCGCCGTTCTCGCCGAGCAGGGCGTGGACCCGCCCGGCGCGGCAGACGAGGTCCACGCCGTCCAGCGCCGTGACGCCGGGGAACCGCTTGACCAGGCCGCGCGCCTCCAGCGCCGGGGCCGTGGAATCAGGTCTCGTCATCGTTCCGCCTCCCTTCAGCAGAGCTTGAGCTTCTTGAGCAGGTCCGCCGGGAGGGCGGAGGGGACGGCGAGGTCGTCGCTGCACTCAGGGCGCACGTACCGCGCGATCTGCTCGTCGGTGAACACGGCGGCGTCCACGTTGACCTGGCTCGCGACCTTCTTGCCTGCGAGGACGTCCAGCGCCGTGTCGAGGCACTGGGCGCTCTGCTCGGGCGGGAAGGCGCTCAGCGCGAACGGCACGTTCTTGCCCTGGACGGCCTTGAGGAAGGCGTTCGTCACGTCACCGGTCAGCGGCGGCACGGGCTTGCCCGCCTGGCTGTACGCCTCGTACACGCCGAGGTCGGTGATGGCCGAGTCCGACCAGATCGCCTTCAGGTCGGGGTGGCGGGCGAGGAGCTGCGCCGCGACGGTCTTGGCCTTGGTGGCCGACCAGTCGGTGTTCTGCTTGGCGACGACCTGGATCCCCGGGTACTTGCTCGCGAAGATCTTCTCGGCCTGCTTCTTCGGCAGCTCGGCCGTCGGCACGCCCGCGATGCCGGACAGCATCGCGATCTTGCCCCGGCCGCCGATCCGCCGCGCGATCCACTCGGCCCACAGCGTGCCCTGCAGCTCGTAGTCGCGGGTGACGGTGCTGACCGCGCCGGACCCCGGGGCGAGCCGTCCCGAGCACACCACGACGGGGATGCCCTGGCTCGCGGCGGCCCGCACCTGCCCGGTGATCGCGTCCCCCATCGGCACCACCACGAGCGCGTCGGGACGCTGCGCGACGAGCTGCTGGACGTTGTCGACCTGCTTGTTCACGTCCCCGTTCGCGGACGCGTAGAGGACCTTCGCGCCGCGCTGCTTCGCGCGGTACTTGAACGCCTCCTCGTTGGTGGTGGCCCACGCGTTCGTCGGCCCCTGCGCGGCGAACGCGATCCGGTAGCCCTTCTTCGGACGGTCCTTGGCGAAGCGGCCGGTGTCGATCTGGCAGACCTGCGTCCCCGCGACCGGGGTCAGGCCCGGCAGGCCGATCGCCTCGCCGGCCTCGCGCCAGCTCTGCGCGTACTGCTGCCGGAACGCCTCGGCGACGGACCCGCCGCAGTCGGCGGCGGCGCCGAGGCCGGTGCCCGGCGACTCCCGCTCGGTGCTGCAGCCGGCCAGCACGAGCGCGCCCGCGGCGACCGCCGCCACGGCGGCCCTGGGGAGACGGAACGGCACGGGGACGACCTCCTCGAAGCGGAGACGGAGGGTGCTGCGGCGGCGCGTGCCGGACGGTCCGGTCCGGCGGCGCCCCGGGGCGCTCATCGGGTGCCCGCCGGGGCCGGTCCGCGCTGGCGCAGCCACGTGGCCAGCAGGATCGCCGCGCCCTGGACGGCGAGCTGCCCGCCCGTCCCGGCGCCGAGCTGGATCATCCAGACGATCAGCACCGCGAGCAGCGCCACGCCGAGGACGGTGTGCCCGATGTGGCCCTTCCCGCCGCTCAGCGCGACGCCGCCGATGACGGCCGCGGCCAGCGAGTTGAGGTCCAGGCTGCGCGACAGCTGGGCGTCGACGTGCCCGGCGTAGCCCGCGCTGATCAGCCCGGCCAGGACCGCGAGCAGCGCGCTGGCGACGTAGCCGGCGGCGATGACCCGTCCGGTGCGGATGCCCGACAGCCGCGCGGCCCGCGGGTTCGCCCCGGTCGCGTACAGCCGCCGCCCGGCGCTCGTGCGGGCGAGCACGACGGCCGCGGCCGCGGCGATCGCGGCGAACACCCACAGCGGCGTCGGGACGCCGAGGACGCGGCCCGACCCGAGCGTCTGCACCGCCCGCGGGATGTCGCCCGCCGCCGCGCCCCGCGTCCACGCCGTGATGGCGCCCTGGACGAGGACGAACACCGCGAACGTCGCGACGAACGGCGGGACGCCGCGCAGCACGACCAGGCCCGCGTTCACCGCGCCGATCGCGATCCCGGCCAGCGCGGCGAGCAGGAGCGCGGCGGGCAGCTTCCCGCCGTCCCCGTCGGTCTGCGTCGCGACGATGACGGTGGTCAGCCCCATCACCGCGCCGACCGACAGGTCGATGCCGCGGCCGAGCAGGACGACCGTCTGGCCGACCGCGGTCACGCCGATCAGGCCCGCCTGGAACAGCACGAGGCGCAGGTTCGCCTCGGAATAGAAGCCGGGGGTCAGCAGGGCGGCGGCGACCAGCACCAGCGCCAGGCCGCTCAGCGGCATCAGCGTGCCGGCCGGGGCGAACCGCGCGGCCCGTCCGGCGGTCAGGGTCGTCATGGACCCTCTCCTCTCTCGCGTCCCCCGACGTGTACTTCCTCTCGGCCACTCGCTGCGCAGAAGGCGGCGGCGACGCCCGCGTACAGGTCGACCGCGCGGCGCAGCGCGCCGATCGAGACCCACTCGTCGGCGCCGTGCGCCCGGCGCAGCAGCCCCGGCCCGAACGCGGGCAGCACCGGAACGTTCCAGGCCGGTTGCAGGAATGCCGCGTCGGTCGTGCCGGGGAACATCGCGTCCGGCGGCGTCCGGCCGAGCACCGTCCGGCACGCGGCGCGCACCGCCTCCGGCAGCGGCCCGGACGGGTCCGACACCGTCCCGGGCAGGTAGCCCTGCTCGTCGAACTCGACCTCCAGGTTCGCGCCGGTGCGCGCCGCCACCTCGGCGACGAGCTCGGTGACCGGCACCCGGACGTCGTCGCGGCCCGTCCCGGGCAGGAGCCTCACCTCGGTGTCGACGCCCATCCGCCCCGGCAGCACGCCGAACCCGACGCCGCCCCGGAACGCCAGCGCGGTGTTCACGGTCGTCGTCCACCCCTGGATGCCGTACGGGTCCTCCGGGGACGGGATGGACAGCCCGGCCAGTGCCACCGCCGCGTGCGCCGCGTCCACCCCGGCGTTCCGGGTGCCCTCCGTTCCGGACAGGCTGGAGTGGCCCTGCCGCCCGTACGCGACGGCCCGGAGCCGCGCGATGCCGCGGCTGCCGAGGTGGAGCGTGTCGTAGTCGTCCTCCAGACCGCCGGGCTCGCCGATGAGGACGGCGTCGGCGCCGAGGTCCCGGCCCTCCTCGGCGAGGTACTGGGCTCCGTGGTAGGCGCCGTCCTCCTCGTCGGCGGTGAACAGCAGCGACAGGCGCCCCGAGCGGAGCGCGCCGCCGCGCGCCAGGTTCCGCGCGGCGAGCACCATGGCGGCCAGCGCGCCCTTCATGTCCGCCGAGCCGAGCCCGTACAGGCGGTCGCCGGAGATCTCGGCGCCGAGCGGGTCCACCGACCAGGCCGCGTCGCCGATCGGCTTGGTGTCCATGTGGCCGCACAGGACGAGGTGCCGTCCGCCCGGACCGAAGTCGAGGGTGAAGAGCAGGTTGGGGCGGGTGCTGGAACGCTCCAGCACGGTCGGTGCGGGCAGTCCGGCGTCCACCGCCAGCTCCGTCAGCGCCCCGGCGACCGCACGCTCGTCCCCACCCGGGTTCGGGCTCGGGATCCGGATCAGCGCCCGCGCCATCTCCACGACGTCCCCGCCGGCATCGGGCCGGACGGTCACTTGTAGCGCTCCGCCCAGTCGTTGCCCTGCCAGGTCTTGAGGGCGACGGGCTCCAGGCGGAACAGCCAGCGCGGCTTGTCCAGCGTCGGCTCCAGGTAGCGGGGACCGTTCTCGCCCAGGTAGCGGACGCTCATCCGTTCGGCGATCGGCAGCCACTCCCCGTCCAGGCAGGGCTCCTCCACGAGGTGCGCCCGGCACTGCGCCACGACCTTGCGCTGCGTCCCCGCCTCGTCCACGGTGATCGCGCAGCGCCCGTCCTCCGCGAGGTAGCGGCCCCAGGCGGAGCGCTCCCGCGGGACGACCCAGAACGACGAGCCGTCCCACTCGTGCCAGCAGGGCACCACGTACGGCCAGCCGTTCTCGTCCAGGCAGGCGAGCCGGGCGATCTGGCCCTCGGCGAGGAAGGCCGCGACCTCGTCCGCGGCCAGCTTCCCGACGGCGCCGCGCCAGCCCTCGCCGGCGCCGGACGGCGCGGGGGCAGTCTCGCTCATGAGACCTCCTTGGTGTCGTGTCCTGCGGTTCGGTGGCCCAGCCGCGCGGACAGCTCCGCGACGGCCTCCAGGGCCAGCTCGGCGATGGCGGGCAGGTCCTCCCGCGGGAACCGGTAGGCCGGCGCCGACACCGACAGCGCCGCGACGGCCGTCCCGGTGTGGTCGAACACGGGGACGGCCACGCACCGGACGCCGTCCTCGTTCTCGATCTCGTCCACGGCGTAGCCGCGCCGCCGGGTGACCGCGAGTTCGGCGGCGAGCGCGTCCGCGTCGGTGATGGTGTTGGGCGTGCGCGCGGTCAGCGGCCCGTCCAGGACGGCGCGGACGGTGGCCTCGTCGGCGTGCGCGAGCAGCGCCTTCCCTATTCCGGTCGAGTAGAGCGGGTTCACGCTGCCGACGACCGCCGCGGGCCGCACCGCCTGCGGGCTGTCGCTCTTGGCGATGTACAGCACCTGCAGCCCCTGCCGGACGCCGAGGTAGCAGGTCTCGCGCGTCCGCTCGGTGAGCCCGCGCATGAGGTCCTCGGCCCGCTCGCGGACGTCCAGCCGGTCGAGGAAGCGCTGCCCCCACACGGCCGCGCGCGGCCCGAGCTCGTACCGTCCGGCCGCGTCGGTGCGCAGCAGCTCGCTCCCGCAGAGCACGTCGAGCAGGCGGAGCACCGTCCCGCGCGGGACGCCGCTGGCCTCCACGAGGTCGGTCAGGCGCCGCGGCCCGGCCTCGGCGACGAGGTCGACGAGGGCCAGCCCCTTGACGAGCGCCTTGGCCGTGCCCGTCGCCTCCCGCACCACTTTGGACTCGACGTCCATTCCCGTTCTGGACATAGCGCCCATTCCTAGCAGGCCGCCTCTGACCTGGCAATAGCCGCCGGAGGGTGCGCGGGCTGGAAGGATGATCGGCATGGAGGATTCCGACGAGGTCTACCGCCGGCGTACCGCCCGCGTGCTGCTGGTGGACGACGCCGACCGCGTCCTGCTGTTCCGCTGGCCGAAGGTCGCCGGCCGGCCCGAGGCGGGCCACTGCTGGATCACTCCGGGCGGAGGCGTCGAGCAGGGCGAGACGCTGCGCGCGGCCGCGGCCCGCGAGCTGCGCGAGGAGACCGGCCTGGTCGTCACTCCCGACGACCTCGGCCCCCGGATCGCCCTCACTTCCGGCTACGCGGACCTCGGCTGGGCCGAGGGCCTGTTCCGGGACGACTTCTTCCTGCTCCGCACGGCCGCATACGACATCGACACCGCGGGGTTCACCCCGATCGAACGCGAGCACGTCGGCGCCCACCGCTGGTGGACGCTCAAGGAACTGGCGAGCGCGGAGGAAGAGTCGGTCTACCCGCTCAAGCTCGCGGACCTCCTCACCGACCTCCTCGCGGGCCGCGTCCCCACCGCCCCGATCCGCCTCCCCTGGCACCACTGACCCCCGCGGGGCCGCCAGCCGGACGTGAGCATCCTGCGCGACCAGTTGTCGATTCCCGACGGCCAGACCATCGTGGGCGGTGTCGCGCTCGGGTATGCCGACCCCGACCATGTGCTCAGCACCCAGCGCACGACCCGCGAGCCGGTGGAGGCGATCGTTGACGACGAAGCCCCCGGTCGCACGCGGTCCAAGACGCGGAGCAGTGACGGAAGGGAACCAAGTTGCCGAGCTCTGAAGCGCTCGCTTTCGACGTGTACGGAACCCTCGTCGACCCCATCGGGATCGCGAAGGACCTGGAGGAACGGCTGTCCTCCGCCGATGCGTCCAAGGCCGCCACAATCTGGCGGCAGAAACAACTCGACATCAGTTTCCGCCTCACCGCCATGGGACGGTACGAGGACTTCACCTGGTGCACGCGCAAAGCGCTGGACCACGCGCTCGCCGTCCTCGACATCGAATTGGAGGACAGCGACAAGGAAACGCTGATCGCGCGCTACAACGACCTCGAACCGTTCCCCGACGCGGCTCCGGCGCTGGAAGCCCTCCTCGAACAAGGGCACGTCCTGGCCGTCCTGTCCAACGGCGCGCCGGCGATGCTCGACGCGATCCTTGAATCCACCGGACTGCGACGGTACTTCGCCGAGGTCATCAGCGTCGACGAGGTACGGGCGTACAAACCGTCACCCCGCACCTACCGTCATGCGGCCGAACGCCTCGACCGGGCGCCATCGCGGGTGCGCCTGGTGTCGAGCAATCCGTTCGACATCATCGGCGCCGAGTCGGCCGGACTCCGCTCGGCCTGGGTCGACCGCTCAGGCGGCACGTTCGAACCGGACGGCAGCCCACCGGACATCGTGATCCGCTCCCTCGCCGACCTCCCCGCCGCGCTCGCCGATCACCGCGAGTGAGCCGAGCGGTAACGCGAGGGCGCGATCCCGTAGAGGTCGACGAACGCCTGGCGCAGCGTCTCGGCGGATCCGAATCCGCAGCGCCGCGCCACGCTCGTGAGCGGGTGCGTCGTCGTCGCCAGCAGGTGGGCGGCCGCCTCGGTGCGGGCCTGCCGCACGTACCGTCCCGGCGTGCGGCCGAGGTGCTCCAGGAACAGCCGGGTGAGGTGGCGCTGGCTGACCCCCGCCAGCGGAGCCAGGGCGGCGGTGCTCAGGTCGCCGTCGAGGTTGCTCGCGACGTGGTCGGTGATCCGCCGGACGAGGCTGTGCTCGGGCGGCGGCGCGGTCGCGACGAACATGCTCATCTGCGCCTGGTTGCCCGGTCGCTGCAGGTAGGTCACCACCAACCGCGCCACACCGCGGGCCAGATCCGGCCCGTGGTCCTCCTCGATGAACGCGAGCGTCAGGTCGAGCGCGCTGGTGACGCCGGCCGAGGTCGCGACGTCGCCGTCACGGATGTAGATCGGCTCGGGGTCGAAGGTGACCTTCGGATACGACTTGGCGATCTTGTCGACCCACATCCAGTGCGTGGCGGCGTGCCTGCCGTCGAGCAGGCCGGCCGCGGCCAGCACGGCGGAGCCGGTGCACACCGACGCGACCCGCCGGCTCTCCTTGGCCAGCCGGCGCACGTGCCCGACGAACCGCGGGTCGGCCGCGGCCTCCTGGTAGCCCAGCCCGCCCGACACGATCAGCGTGTCCAGCGGGCCCCTGAGCCGTTCGAGCGACTCCTGCCCGTGCAGCGTCATCCCGTCGGTGCAGGTGATCGGCCCGCCTCCCGGGGTGGCCAGGCGCACCCGGTAAGGCGGGTTCGCGCCCCAGTTCGCTTCGATCAGCGTCGATGTGACGCAGGCGATGTCCAGCAGCTGCGCCCGGTCGTATCCGACGACCACCATCAGCCGTTCGTCCACACGCAGACTCTACGTCGAAAGACGAGGATGCCAAGTTTCCGGACATCGTCCTTACATTTCGTTGCCGCAGGCGAACCGGCTCCCGAAAATTGAAGGCATCGACTCCCTGCTGACTCCGGCGGGTATTCCAATCATCGAAGGAGCATTCCGATGTCCGAGCTACGCGTTCACAACCTCGCGATCTCGATCGATGGCTTCGCGACCGGCGAGGGGCAGGCCCCGGACGCTCCGTTCGGGCACGCCGGCGAGCGCCTGCACGAGTGGATGTTCACCACCCGGTTCTGGTACGAGATGGGCGGCGGCCGGGGCGGCAGCGTCGGTGCCGACAACGCCTTCGCCGTGATGCACGGCCACGACATCGGCGCCGAGATCATGGGCGCCGGCAAGTTCGGCCCGCCCAACTGGCAGGACGACCCCGACTACAAGGGCGCCTGGGGCCCCAACCCGCCGTTCCACACGCCGGTCTTCGTCCTCACCCACCGGCCCCGTCCCTCCATCGAGATGGAAGGCGGCACCACCTTCCACTTCCTGAACGCCTCACCCGCCGAGGCCCTCAAAGTGGCCCAGGAGGCCGCGGATGGCAAGGACGTGCGCCTGGGCGGAGGCCCCACGGTGGTCCGCGACTTCCTCACCGAAGGCCTGGTCGACCACATGCACGTGGTCCAGGTCCCGATCCTGCTCGGCCGGGGCGTCCGGCTCTGGGACGGCCTGGAGTCGCTGGAGGAGGCCTACGACATCGAGGCCGCCTCCACGCCAAGCGGCGTCACCCACCTGACCTTCACTGCCAAGGGCCGCTGACCATGGACACCTTCATCAAAGAGGTGGCGTCGTTGGTCGGCAGCATCGACGACGAACACGAGATCACGAAGCGGGTCGCGGCCCGATTGTCGGGCCTGTTGGCCGGCGACTACCGGCTTCCCCCGGAATTCACCCTGCCCTTGGAAGATCACCACGCCAACTACCCGCTCTACATCGCCCCCGACGACAGCTGGTCAATGGTGTGCGTCGTCTGGAACGTAGGCCAACGCACACCCGTGCACGGGCACGAGACCTGGGGCGTCGCCGGAATCTACGCGGGCGCCGAACACGAACTCCGCTACGTCAAGCCCGCGGCGTCCGAGCCGAGCAAGGCTTTGACGCCGGCCGGTGAGCACGTCTGGGAACGCGGCCAGGTCACCGTGTGCTGCACGACCGACGACGACGTCCACGCCGTAACGGCCGTCGGTGACGAGCCCACCATCGGAATCCACGTCTACGGAGCCAACATCGGCACCCTAAACCGCCCGATGTACAACCCAGCCACCGGAGAAGTCCAATGGTTCGTCTCCGGCTGGGACACCCCGCCCGGTACCTAGACGGGCCAGTTCGGTGCGTTCATCACGACATCCGGCGATCCCGAAGAATTCGGGTGGCTGGTTGTGGGGCTTTTCGGAGTCTGGTCAATACCACGCCTTGGACCAAGTCGCTTTGCAGGGGGCCGAAGTGCCGGGAGTCGTAGCTGTCCTCTGCGTCTCCGACGACGAAGACGTGGCCGGGAGGGACGGGGACGCCGCCTGGTGCGGTGTCGCCGGGGAGGGCCACGACGCGTTTCAGCACCAGGGACGGACCGTTGCGGGAGCCGGTCGGGTTCAGGGCCTCCGGCAGGCGGACGAGCACGACGACGTCCTTCGCCAGGGCGCGTGGCCCGCGGCGAGCGACCAGGACCCGGTCGCCGTGGTGGAACGTCGGGTGCATGCTGCCTCCCCGAACCGTGACGATGAGGAGGGTGATCCTGGCGGCGATGACGCAGCCGCTCGCCGCCGCCAGGATCACCAGTAGCACGGCCATCTGTCTCCGTTCGTTCCCACGGTCGCGGCGGCCGGCGAGGTCGGTCGGTCCGCATGCCTTTCAGATTTGTGTGCGGTGCGGGTCGTCGCCCGCGTCGGGGTGGCGGCTCAGTGCCTCAGCACTTGCCGTTGAACTGCGCATAACACCCGTCTGCGGGGTTGCTGCTTCTCGGGCAGGTCCGGAACCAGAAGGTGCTGTTGCCCACGAGGCAGCAGTTCCAGTCGCTGCAACGATCGGTGCAGCGGTTGACCTGGCACGTCTTGTAGGCCCAGGCGTCCGTCTCCGGGAGGATCAGCGACAGCGCCTTGTCAGCGAGCCGCTCGATGCCTTTGATCATGGCTTTCTTCCTTTCCGTCGAATGTGCCGAGCAATGCGGACCGACCGTTATCGTTCTCCGGGTTTGGAAATGTCGCGTCGCCGTAGCCTTCGGCCTGCAGGGCGAAAAGCCGGGCGTACAGGCCGTCCGCCCGGCAGAGGTGAGCATGGGTGCCCTGTTCCGCGATCCGGCCGTCCGCGAGGGCGACGATCAGGTCCGCCTCGCGCACCACGTTGAGCCGGTGCGAGACGAGCAGGGTCGTGCGCCCGGCGCGATGCTCGCCCAGCCGCCGGTGCATCCGGTGCTCGGCCTCGGCGTCCAGTCCGGCGCTGGGCTCGTCCAGGATGAGCAGGTCGTGGTCGTCCCGCAGCAGCGCGCGGGCGAGGGCGACCCGCTGCCACTGGCCGCCGGACAGCACGACGCCGGCCTCCGGATCATCGCCGTCCTCCGCCTGGAAGGCGCGGCTGAGCAGCGTGTCGTAACCGCGCGGCATCGCCTGGATCTGTTCATGGACGCCGGCGATGCGGGCCGCCCGCTCGATCCGGGGCCGCTCGCGGAGCGCGGGGGGATCACCGACTCCGATGTTCTCGGCGGCGGTGAGGTCGTAGGTCATGAAGTCCTGGAACAGCGCGCCGATCCGCCGGCGCAGTTCGGCCACCGGCACCTGGCGGATGTCGACGCCGTCCCAGAGGATCGCACCCCGGGTCGGGTCGTAGAACCGGCACAGCAGTTTGATGAGCGTGCTCTTTCCCGCGCCGTTCAATCCCACGAGCGCGACCGAGGCGCCCGCCGGAACGGTCAGGCTGACCCCGCGCAGAATCCACGGATGCGCGTCGTCATAGCGGAACCACACGTCCCGCAATTCGAGGCCCGAACGCAAGGGCGTCAACCGGGAACCGGCCGGCGGGTCGGGAAAGTCGTCCGGAGCACCGACGACCTCAAGGTGATGCCCTAACGACAGCAGCGCCTGGTGAGCGGCGCCGATGCCGCTGACCAGCGCGGCCAGCGCCGCCTGCACCCCCGCCACCGCGGCGGCGAACGCCGACACGTCACCCACGCTGAGCCGTCCGTGGGACGCGGCGCGCACCGCCCAGAGAAGCCCGGCTCCGGCGATGACGCCCCCGGCCAGAGCCAATACCGCCTGGACGAGTGCGGTCCGTTTGTCCAGCCGGCGCTCGCCGTCCTGGATCCTGGTCAATGTGCCCAGCAGGCGTTCCCGCAGAAAGGATTGCAGGCTGAAAAGACGCACTTCCTTCGCGGCGCGCACGTCCGTGATCAGCGACTTGTAGAACAGGTATCGCCGATTGGCAGGTGAGAGCACCATCATCATTCCCACCTGCTGCCTGGACAGCAGGATCTGGGCCATCAGCGCCGGGAACGCCGCGCCCACCAGGACCACCGCCATGACGGGACTGAGGACGTACAGGGTCACGAGCAGGCTCAGCAGCGTCAGGACGCTGCGTCCGACGTCGAACAACCCCGTCGTGGCAGGAGTGAGCGCGGAGCCGGTGGCCAGCGAGGCCATGCGCAGCCGGTCCAGGAACCGCGGGTCCTCGAACCGGGCCAGCCCGGAGAACGAGGAGACGGCACTGTAGAGGCGGTCCTGGACGTGCCGGTCCACCCGCCGCACCAGTTCGGTGTCCATGTAGGCCGACAGGTTCGGCACGACCGCGGTCACCAGGCCGATCGCCACCAGCGCCGCGGCCCACCACAGTGCCGACGCGGCCGGACGCCCGGACGCGACGGAGTCGAGAACGGCCTTGGTGGACCACGCGGTGCCGGCGGGCAGCAGGCCCGTGACGACGGTGACCGCCAGCAGGCCCAGATACATCCACGGGCCGGCGCGCAGGCACAGCAGCGACGCGGCGGCGAGCCGTCCCAGACCGGCGGCAAGGCCCTTCCAGGGGACGGCGACCGGGCGCATCGCACGCCGAAGCCCGGGAGGCGCCCACCGCGCTCGGTTCACTTCAGCTCCGTGCCGAGCCGGCGGTGACCGTGGCGTCCGCCTCGGCGATCGTGGCGTCCGCCCGGACGATCCGGCCTGAGACGTTCACCTCAAGGAACGTCGGGAACATCGTGACGTCCAGCAGCTCCGCCAGGGCCGCGGCGTCCGCCCCCGTGACGGCCATCGCCTCGCCCGGCAGCAGGTCCAGCAGCTCTTCGGCGTCCTTTCCCGTCCCGGTGACCACCGCGAGCGCGGCGTCGGTCCCGAGGGCTCCGAAGGCCGGTGCCTGCTCGTGGCACGGGGCGCATCCGGCGCTGAAGAAGCCGATCGACCACGATCGCCCGACCATGGACCTCGAAGACAGCCCCACCTTTCCGGTGGTGGTCACAGAGAACTCGGGAAAGCGGCGGTTTTCAAACCGTTCCAGATAGCCCGTGTCCCCCAGCTTCTCGGCGAAAGAGAGCATGGCGAAACGGGTGGAGTGATCCCGCAGGCGGCGGAGCACCGCGAAGGTCATCAGCATGTCCAGAATGCAGAGAGTCCCGACCAGCAGGACTCCCGCTACGACGTAGGGCATCGTGAGGAACCTCACCATCTCGACCGAGCGGACGTTGACGTGCCGGCACCCCGGAACGGGTGGGAGCACCGCGAGCCTCGCCGCCGGGGACGATCAGAGGGGCGGGGCGGACATCGACCGGCGGCACCATTCGGCCCGCACGACGAAACCCCCTCACCACTCCGGATGCTCTCTTCGCTGACACGTGTCGAAGGGACGGATTCGTGACGTCAGGCGGGAATGCGCCTTCCGTTTTACGGAAGTGTCAGATCTGTTCCAATTGAGCGTGCTCTCGGGGGTGACATGAACGAGATCTAAGCATTGACCGGCTTCAGATCGGCTTCAGGACGGCTTCCCGATCCGTGCCTCGGAATACAAAAAACTCTTGCGTCATCCCCGGTCGGTTCGGGGCGATTCTCCGTCACGCCGGCTGCGGGGGAGCAGCCCCTCTCCGGCCTGCCGGGCGGCGCGGACGGACGCGTCCAGAGCCTCCTGGATCCGCCGCGCCTCCGACGTCATGGCCGCGACCTGTTCGTCGGCGAGCCGGTCGCGGACGGTGCGCGCCAGCAGCTCGCGATACTCGTCATCGCGGCCGGTCAGCTCCTGCACGGTCATCCACTCGGCATAGGCGGCATCGGCGACACGGGTGCGCTGGGCATAGGCCTCCAGTGCGACGACGCGCTCGGTCACCGAGGCCAGAGCGGTGTTCAGCGCCTGCTGCCGTTCTCGCAGCACCGCGGTGACCGAACCGGTCAGACGTTCGGGGTCGATCGCACGCTGGGCGGCGCGCAGCTCGGTGATGGTGCGCAGCGTCCGGGCGATCTCCCATTCCTGGTCGGGAAGCGCGACGGCGTTGCGGATGTCGTCCAGCAGCCCGGTGCCGTTCACCGTCGATCGTCGAACGACCGCCACGGCGGTCTGCGCACGCAGGAGCAGACTTCTGGACTGCTCGTCGAGGTCGTCGCCGCGCAGGTACCGCCCGTGCGCCTCGCGTCCGAGCCGCTGCGCCTTCGCCCGGCCGCCGCGGACCGTCCAGGCACGCCGGGGTTCCGGCGGCGAGGCCTCGGCGGGCTCCAGGACATCCGGGTGAGCGGCCAGAAGCGCGCGTACGTCCGCGGGCAGCTCGGGATCGAACACCGGCTGCGGCATGGCCGGTTCCCGCCTCACCGAAGGGCCGTGCCCCTCGCCTCCCTGATCATCATCCTTCCGCACATCGCCGTCCCGCCAGTACGCCTCCACGAGGTCGCCGGGCACGGCCTGGGCGAACTCCTCCTCACCCACCACCGCGCCGAACCACCTGCCTTCGGCGCGGACGGCCCCGTCCCGCAGCAGGCGGATCCGGCAACGCGCCGGTACCGAGCCGTGCAGGACGTCGAACCAGGGCGCCCCCGCGCTGCTCGGTGCCCGCGTGACGCGGGCCAGACCGATGCGCCGCTCCTGGGGGAGTCCCGGAACGCCGTAGGCGACGACGTGATCTCCCGGCCGCAGATCCGCGAAACCAAGATCGATCAGCAGGTCTCCGTCCTCGCCCGACTCGGCGATGACCGGACGGTAGGTGAACGAGAAGGGCGTCTTGGAGACCTCAAGCCGTTCGCCCCGTGCGCTGTAGTGAATGCGCAGGGCTTCGGCGACCACCGTCCCGTCCCGGACGACGCGGGCGCGGGCGTGGCGGCGCAGCTCTCCCGACAGCGGCTCGGCCCGGGCGATGGTGACCCCGCTCCCGCGGATCACGTCCTTGATCTCCGCGGTGCCCAGTGCCTCCTCCCGCAGCGGATCGTGGCCGTACCCGGGGACGGAGAGCCGGTCGCCATCGACGCGGTCGCCGCGCGCAAGCCGGATGTACGTCTCGGCGACGTCGCCGGCGATGGCCTGTGCGCACCCCAGCGACAGCACGCACCCGACCTGGCCTTCCCCGCCCGCCTTGAGCCGGGTGACGAACTCCAGCTCCGGGTTCTCACACAGCAGCGCCGCCACGCGCAGGTCTTCGGCGATCACTCGGCTGTCGCGGATCAGACGCGCCCGAGCACCCACGACGAGGACTCCGTCCCGCACCACAGCGGTCACCATGCCGCTCATCCAGGCGTAGTCCCCGGTTATCTCCAAAGTGGCCAGCCGGACCTCTCCGTCGGTGTCCGCGACCGGAGCCATGCGGGCGCCGAGCGGCCCGCCGATGAACGGAAGCACCGCGTGCCGCCCATCGGCCTCGGCTCCCGAGGCCGCCCGAAGGGCCCGGGCGGCGAACCCTGCCGCGGTCCGCCGCCATCGCCGCGTCACATACTCGGCCCTTCGGTCCACGCGGACTCCGTCCAGATGCCGCCGTGCCATGAGGTCGCACCGCCTGCCGGCGGTCGGCTCCCCATGGTTCCACGAACGGCCGCGCGGGAGCCGGCGTCAGGGAGCGATGCCCACGCCGTCGATCCGGCTCCACGCACGCTCCTGCGCGGCGGTCATGGCCGGCCAGTGAAGGCCACCAGGCCGAGGACGGATCTGCGTGGCCAACGGGGCAGGACGGAAGTTCGCGTCGTAAAAGCACCCTCCGCCATAGACCGTGTCGAACGCTTTACACGAACGCGCGATCGAAACAGAAGTGGGCTTCTTGCCGGTACGTGCCCATGTGTCAAGCGCGGCAAGGGAGTTGGCGTACTCGGCATTGCTCAACGTGCTGTGCTCGGTCTCAGTCGTAAAGGTCTGGACGAGATTCTCGCCTCGTCCGGCCGCCCGGACGGTGGACCGGTAGGCCGCCTCATGCTCCACGAAGACCTGCGGGTCATTGATCGCGTGCAGGGTGAGGACGGGAAGAGGGATCCGACCGGTGAGGTCGCTGTCATAGGAGAGGTCGCGACGCGCGGTGGGATCGGCCGAGAACCGCGCCACACCAGCGTTGAGCGCCTTGTCGTCATGCGAGCCGTCGTACCTGACCCCACGGTTGCTGAACGGATTCCGGCCACCCAGCCGATTGGACACGATGTCCTGCACCAGGAAGGCCGCGTACAGCATGTTCGTGGCCAGCGACTCTTCCGGAATGCGGGTGACGGCAAGAATGTCGTCCAGATTGCGCTGCTGGCGCGAGGTCCTGTCCGCGGGCGCGGAATCGATGCCAGTGCACTCCTGAAGCCGTCCGTGCACCTCATCCGGCGTCAACGTCGAATCTGCGGGCAGCCCTTGCCACAACGGATATTGCGGCTCGCTAGGGCGGGGCAGGTTGCGGCAGTAGTACTGGTACACCATCCGCAGGTCCACGCGCGTGTCATAACCGCGGGAGCCCCCGGCCACGAACCCGTTGGTCAACAGTACCCCGTCATAAGCCCCGCGCTTCCCGTAAGTCTCGGCGACCTTCGCGGCAACATTGCCACCCCAAGACTGACCATGGAGATAGGTACGGCGAGGACGGCTGAAGTGCCTGACAAAAAGACGCCGCATGTTCTCCGTATCAGCGGCGGCCATCCTGACCCCATAACCGCCTCGCCGGTACGAGCTACCGGCCCAGGCGTACCCCTGCTCAACCATGACGGCCCAGCGTTCAAGGTCCTCAGCGGTGGTGGACTCGTCATAGGAGAAATCGGGTCCACCATGGGCGTGGACGACAAGGGAGCCATTCCAGCGCCTAGGAACGGCCACCGTGTAGTAAGCGCCGTTGCCGTCCCGACCCGCGTAGCACCTGGCCTTCCCCTCCAAGCCACCCGGGCAGGCCGCAGCAACAGGCTTCCCAACGCCGGGCGGAGAGGCAGGCGCGGCCCCAAGCGTCCCCACAAGCCCGACGAGCAGCACCCCCAGCGTCACCGAACGACGCCCCAGAAGGCGGGAACTGGCAACAGCAGTATTCAAGGAATTGCTCCTTCAGACGCTGGCTACTCTCACGTGCTTCAGCAGACACTGGCGAAGCCGCCAGGCCGAACCCCTGCACCCGGCGACGGCCGACACCCTCCACCGCACGGCCTGGCCCCACCTTGGCCAGCAACGAAACCCACAACAAGACCAAACCCGGCAACGTATGCTTTCCCTGACAGAAAACCACCCCGCCCGAGCGCATATGGCCGTGAATCCCGGCGGTCCCGGACACGACCCATGCTGGCCAGACGTACTGCTGGCTTGCCTCCGCTCCCATGCCGGCTCCAAGCCGCATGCAGGGCATGGGAGTTGTCGTGGCACCGCCGGAGCCGCTCACGCTGCGAGAGGGCTCCGCAGCTCGTCAGAGAACGGCGGCCGATCCCCGTTGTCCGGGACGGTTGCGGTGAGCAGGGCAAGATGCCTGTGTTACATCGAGCTAGCCGAATTCATTCATGGATGACTCGGTTATGACGAGACGTGGCCGATCGAAAAGATGATCCGCTTTCTCGTAATGATTTAACGGCAATACCGACATGATCGAGGAAAGCTGGCGCGCCGGCGTTGACCTCGTGTTCAGATGAATGCGCAGGATAGGACCTTTCGAGTTCGCGGAAGGACGACATGAGGCATCGGGTGATTCGCGCCATCGCGGCGATAGGAATGGTCGCGGTGGTCGTGGCGGCCGGACGTTCTTCGGCGGCAGACCGGCGTCCTGGCTCGGTACTGGTCCACGAGGCGTTCACCGCGGCTACCGCGGACGCCCGCTTCGTGGGATACGGTGCCGCATGCCTGACGGGTGCTCCGCGCGGTGGGAAGGTCGCGGAAGCCACGAACCATCCGCTCGGCGGCTGTCACCCGGATCCGGCCGGCCCTGTCCCACCAACGGGTGCGGCGCCGCACGGCTATCTCCAACTCACCGATGCCCATGTCGAAGAGACCGGCGCCGTGCTCTTCGACTCACCGGTTCCGGCGCAGGACGGTCTGGAGGTGACCTTCGAGCAGTGGCAGTACGGCAACACCACGCGGACGCCCGCCGACGGGATCTCCTTCTTCCTCACTGACGGCGCCCAACGGCTCACCACGCCGGGCGCGTTCGGTGGAAGCCTCGGTTACGCCCAGAAACTGCCGGACGCCAGGCCGGGCGCCCATTTCGTCCCCGGCGTCGCCGGCGGTTACCTCGGCATCGGACTCGACGTGCTGGGCGACTACTTCGGCGACGGAGAAAAGCGCGGAAATGGCTGCCGTCGGCGTTCCCCGGCCGGGACCTCGTTTCAGCCGCCTCCTCCCGGACCCAACATCGTGACCGCCCGCGGTCCAGGGAACGGCGTCAACGGATACTGCGTCCTCGCCGCCACGATGAGAAAGAAGACCTCCCCCGGGCCCTGGCGGTCGGCACTGCCGGGCCGACTCCACGGCGAGTTGGCGACCATGCCCGCCAACGTCACGCCGACGCGGGCCGAAGCCCTGCTCGAACCGGTCAAACGGATCATCCGCATCGCGATGGCCCGCAAGCCGACCCCGATGGTGACGGTCGACATCGATTTTCAGGACGGATACGGCTTCCGCCAGGTCTTGCGCTTCCCCGCCCCCGAGCCCATCCCGAACGCCGTCAGGTTCGGATTCGCCGCGTCCACAGGACCGCTCACCGACGTGCACCTCATCCGCCAGGTCACCGTACGTTCCTGGGAGCCTCCGCAATCTTGAGGTTCGCCTCCCCCATTCCCATACAGTGCCCAGATACTAAAGACTTGTGCGCTCCGTAGTAATGACAGGCCCGGCCGCAGCCCGGCACCCTTAGCAAGAAGCTCACTCCAGGCAATCAACCGTGCTGCCCGGGGCGCAGTCCGCCTAGGAGAGATGGGGAGAACAGTCATGTCGATGCGGAAACTGGGAGCCGTGGCAGCTTTGGCTGCAGTAGCGTTGCTTGGTACGGCACCTGCGGAGGCCGGCGCACTCGCGAAACAGGAGACTCCATGGCGGAAAGCCCCTATCTTCGGGCCTTCCTGCCCTGCCTGGAACGTCTGTATCTGGACGGAACCTAACTATGGCAACCAAGGCGTGCGCTTCTCTGCCAGAACTACGGTTTACTCGTGTCAGGGCGTACGATTCGAGGGCACAGGCTTCCAGAACCAAATGTTGTCACTCAAGAACTACACTTCCGGTTACATCTCATTCTGGAACCGATACGCCGACGGGTCCTATAACTACGGGCGGCTCGGCACCTTCGCGCCGGGCCCGGGGAATGAGATCTACGACTTCACAAATGGTCGCCTGGCAGATGCATTCGTCTACGACCCCCGCGGCGACTGCAAGATCCTCACGCTCGACCATATCGCCGACGTAGGCGCGACGCGGTCAACAGTGGTCCTCAAGGTTGACTCTGGCGGTGGGACCGCCAGGGCGGTCGCCTAGCCTCAACCGTTCCGAGGTGTGTCGAGCCGTTTCGCCGCCCTACCTCTGTTCAGAGCCCGCGCCTGCTTGGTGCGCCGCGATGCTGGTCACCGGTCGGCCGTCCCGCCCCAGGCACACCTCAGCGGCGGGTGTCGCGGACAGAGTGCCTGGTCGGCGATCTTCCCGACGGCTCCGAGTTCACGCACGGCAGTGGTCTGGTCACGGGACCATGCGGCTGGCCCATCTACCGATTCCGCCACGCCGAACTCCACGATCACCGTGTAGCCCACCGCGTCCGGTGAAGACCTTCGAGTCCCTGGCCAACGCGGGCCGAGCCCCTATTGACCGCCGTCCGAGCAATGCGGGATCGGCTCCATCTTTTCTGTCAGACTTCCGCAGCGCCCACGGCCTCTCGACACCTGCGAGTTCCGTCAGTAGCGTGCGAACCGCTGGCAGGCCCGCTGAGATGAGCCCGGCCCGGTGGCTTGAGTTCGTGTCCTTTCCGGGCGATGATGATCGGGTCCTCGCGACGGCCGCGACAATACTGTGGTGGGTTATGGACGTGATCGACACCGCCGAGGTCCTGGTGGGGGAGCGTTTCGCCTTTTGGCGTGAGGTGCACTCGAAGCTTTGGGCGCCTTTTGACCTGCGCTGCGAACCGGCGTTGGAGAAAGGGTTTCGGGGTCAGGTCGATGTTTGCGCCTTCGACCCTGTGCAGGCGACGCTGATCACCACGATGCCGCACTCGATCCATCGCACGCCCAACCTCATTCGCCAATCAAATCCCGAGATATTCGCGCTGGGCTGCATCGTGCGTGGTGGCGTCATGGCAACGCAGGACGGCCACTGCGCAAATCTAGGGGTCGGGGACCTAAAGCTGTGGGACCCCTCACAGTCGTATGTGGGCGAGTTCGCCCCGGACGTACCGCTGAGCCAGGTGCTCCTCCTGCGATTCCCGCGATCCCTACTGCCGCTGTCGCCCCGGGACCTGCGGTGGCTGAGCACGGTTCGCATCCCGGGTGCTAAAGGTGTCGGGGCGCTGTCGTCACAGTTCATGCTCCAGCTCGCTCGGCACATGCACGAGCTCAGCCCAGCCGATGCCGCCCGGTTGTCCACTCTGACCTTGGATGTGCTGACCGTAGCGCTGGCAACCGCGCTGGACACTGAGACGGTCGCGCCGTCCCATACCAGGCGGCAAGCGCTGATGGCCCAAATCCACGCCTTCATCCGCGCGAACCTGGGCGACGCGGATCTGACCCCAGGCGCGATCGCCGCGGCGCATCACATCTCCCTGCGCTATCTGAACAAGCTGTTCCACGAAGAGGGGCACACCGTTGCCGGCTGGATCCGCCAGCGCCGTCTGGAACGATGCCGCTGCGACCTCGCCGAGCCCCATCTGGCCACCCGCCCGATCAACGAGATCGCGGCCCGGTGGGGGTTCACCAACCCTGCGCATTTCAGTCAGGCGTTCCGCAGCGCCTACGGCCTGTCACCGCGCGAGTTCCGTCAACAGTGCGCGGCGGACACAACCTGAAACCGTGCAGGAGACACTCGGTTTCCTCGATCACCCTCGCCTCCGCGCCCGGCCACAGCAGGCAGGCGCCAAGAGTCCTACCGCCCCGCGCAGCGGTTGGAGGGCGATGTAGTTCGTGAGGTTGCGGAACCGCGCAGGTGGTCGAGCCGGCCGTTGATCGCCTCGGCGGGGCCGTTGCTGATGCCGGGGTTCTTCGCTGGTAGATGCACCAGGTCGCCTCGACCTCGACATGCGCGTCGTCGGCGAACAGCGCGGTGGGCCGAGCGGTCTGCTTGTCGGTGAGCAGCCCGGCACCGGTGTGCAGGGTCCTGCGCGCGGAGTAGAGCGGGTCGTTCTTCCTGCCGCGGTGGCCGTGGATCGCCAACTGGACCCGGTGGCGGCACCGGTCCGACGCATTGCCGTCCAGGCGCACGATGTGGAAGGGATCCATGACCGCTGTCACGTCGGGGAGCTCTTCGGATGCCGAAGAGCCGGGCGGATGTCCTGGCGCCGCCGTGCGCTGCTACCGGTACACCGGTAGCAGCGCACGGTCACCGCGAGCATCGTCGGCCCCCAGCCCAGCGGCGCGTGGGTAATCGGGGCAGGTCAGGGCAGGTGAAGGTGGCGTCAGACAAGTCGAGGTCCACCAATCTGGAAGACCTCGACGTCCATGGCGGGACGGCGATGCACAAACGCAGCCGGAGGCCCGACCTGGTGTCACCGTCGCAGTGGCTTCTTCGCCTACCCCCTCAGATCGGTCAACGGCGCACCCGATAGCGCAGGTGAAGCACCCGGTTGCCTTGGATCACCACGTCTGGATCCTCCAACAGGTGCTGCCCGCCGATGGAGCCGAAGTAGCGCTTGCCGGACCCGAACACGACGGGCGCAACGTCCATGCGCACCTCGTCGACCAGCCCGGCGGCAAGCATCTGCCCTCCGACGTCGCCGGCGGCGACCTCGACAGTGCGGTCACCCGCGAGCTCCCGCGCCTTGGCCGCGGCTGCCTTGATGCCGTCGACGAAGTGAAAGGGCGCCTGGGGGTCCCAGCCCTCGGGCGCCGGCCGGTGTGTCACGATGACCGCGTGGTCGACCCCGCTGGGAGGTGTCCCGTCCCAGCCGTCGGTGATGTCGAAGACGTGGCGGCCGGCGATGGTCACTGCGATCTCGTCCCAGTACGGCCGGGTGTGGTCGTAGGACGCCTGCGACACCTTCACGACGCCACTGTCGTCCAACGGCACGTCACCGCTGACCAGCCACTCGAAGATCGGGCCGGGATCGTCGTTCTCCGCCGCGATGAAACCATCCACCGAGACCGACGCGCTCATGACAACTTTTCCCATGGGTTCCTCCTCTGTTCGGAGGTCCGAGTCTTGTGCGGAGCGAGTGCTCGTTCTTGTACGAAATCAATCGGCCGGCAGGGGCCATCCGTCCAAGGCGTGCCCGGGGTAATCGCGCAGGAACCGCCGCCGGACCTCGACGTACCGGGTCGGCGTGAGACCCGTGAACTCCCGGAACTCGCGCCCGAAGTGGGCCTGGTCGAAGTAGCCCGCGTCAGCGGCGACCTCGCTCCAGTCGATCGGGGCAGCGACGTCGATCGCCAACACGGTGGAACTGAAGCGATAGCTGCGAGCCAGCCTCTTTGGCGTGACGCCGACGATGGCTTTGAACCGCTTCGCCAGATAGGTACTGCTGACGCGGGCCGCCACGCCAAGGTCGCTGATCGGCACGGTCCCGCCGGTCGCCGCGATGGCGCTGCTCACCTGACGGACAAGGTCGAGACCGTCGATCGTGCGCAATCGTCGCACCAGTTCGTCCTCGAGCAACGCGAGTAGGTCCTGCGGTGAGTCCGCCACGGCCAGTCGGTCTCGTAGCTCACCGGTCGCGCGTTGGCTCCGGATCTGATCCAACGTCGCCGGTCGGTCGCACAACTCGGCCGCGGGCATCGGAAGAAACGGCGCCAGACCCCACGGCTTGAAGTGGACACCAACGGACTGCGTCGGCGTCGGATAGCCGAACTCCCACGCGCGGGTGGGAATGACGACCGCGCAGCCGTCGGCGTACTCCGCCGCCTCGTCGGCGGAGCCGGCGCGGATGAGGAACGGCGCCCCGAGATTGACGATCAGCAACGGCGCCGGCGCCGCCGGCAGCAGCAACCTGGAGTACGGCGGCGCGCCCTCCAGGTAGTACAGGTCGTCGATCAGCCCGTCCAGCGGCGGACGCGGCACTCTGGACACATACTGCACACCCCCATCATCGCCGACGGCCCGCCTAGCGCCGCGCGCCGAAATGGTCCGGCCGCGCCGACGCCGGCATGGAGCCGACGCCGTCCCTGACGGACACCCCGGCGGATCTCAGGCCCAACCAAACGCCACTTTGTGAAGAGCCGCTAAAAGCCAATGCACACTGAGTCTTTGTAAAGGAAACGAGGTGTCGAATGCTGGCGGCTGTGAGGAGGCCATGTCGCAGGTGATAAAGCACTGGAGCGCTATCGGCGATTTCTTGATTAAATCAGAGTAAGTCATCGAGGTAGATCGGAAAGTGAGGTACTCGAAGCACTCACGGCTGCCTTTGAGGCTGAGGGTATCGGGGTGTGGAGAGAAGTTGCCGGAGACGCCGCTCGGTTGATCTCGGAGCGAAGGTGAAGACCTCCGATGGCTCGATGATCTCGTGCATGCCGACGAGAATGCCAGGTAGGCGTGGGTGACCATGGCCAGGCTGATGTGCCGGTACCAGTCGGTGGCTTGCGGACCTCCTACACCAGCACTCGATCCAATCGAACACCGCCGCCCCAGCATCCGGGGCAGGGAGCGCTCGGCCGGGTGCGTCCGGACGGCCTTCTGGGCCCGGCCTCCCCCTGGTTGGGGCGAAGACTTGCGGTCAGGCTAGCCGCCGCAAGTGCTATCCACCGCGGTCTGGCGGTGCCGGCTACCGGTGCTGTTTCTTCCTTTCATTCGTCTTCCTGGGCGGTTTCCATGACCTGCTTGACAGTTGTGGGATCGCTCCACTTGCGGTCCTTGGCGTATGCTCGGGCGGCCTCACGTACGTCTGCGGCGTCCTTCGCGTTCTTGTGGGGTCCGCAGATCGCGGCCTTGGTGACGCGGGTCAGGGCACGTCCCTCGAACCAGATGCGCATGAGCTCGGGCAGGCGGCGGACGGCCGGCGCGCCCAGTCCCAGAACGGCGATCACGATGGCGACCAGTAATGCGATCTTGAAGGCCAGGACGGTGTCGCCGGTCGTCTCCATGATCGTGATGGCCGCGCCGGCGGGCGCGCTTGCCAGGGCCGCGATGGCGGCGGTCGGCCGCTTCATCGCCGCCCGCCCATGTCGCGGCCTGCGAGGCAGGCTAGTGAGTACGGACGCATGGCCGCTCCTTGGGTTGGGTCGGGACTCCCGCTCCCGACCGGGGCTGAGGCGGCTCACTGAACTCGTACTGCGATTTTTCCTGCGATATCGCGTCGCTCTGTGCTTCGACGTCTAGCCTGGTCAGTCCATACTGTCGCCCGAATTCCGACGACATCGCATAGGCGCGGAGGCGGGACCCGTTGACCGAGACTTCTCGTCCACGAGGGGATCGACTGCGTGCCGAGCTCGCTCGTCTTCGGGCTGCCGCGGGGGACCCCAAGCTCGCGACCCTGGCCCGTATGGCCAGCGACTCGAAGGGGGGCAAGAAGTGGCCATCGGTGATCGACGGCTGGTTCAAGGGCCCGTCGGTGCCCGGTGCCGACTCCACTGCTTCTTTTCTTCGCATGGTCGAGCAACTGCGGACGAAGGTGGGCGAGGACGCCGACTACCGGGCTCTGACCGAGGCTGAGTGGACACACCTGCTGACGCAGGCCCAGCAGGAGAGCAAGAAGCGGCAGACGGGGCGTCCTCCGGCCGACCGGAGGCCAGTCACCGAGACGCCGATGACGCTGCCGGTGAGACCGACCGCCTTCACCGGCCGCCAGGACATGCTTCAGAACCTGCTCGGCCGGCTCGATCCCGACCGGTCGCCGCATGACATGGTCGTCGTCTCCGCGGTAGCGGGCATGGGCGGTGTCGGAAAGTCGGCTCTCGCCATTCACGCCGCTCACGAGGCCCGCGATCGCCGCTGGTTTCCTGGCGGGCTCCTTCACCTCAACCTGCACGGTTACGACCCACGGCACGGACCCGCCGACGCCGAGACCGTTGTCGACCGCCTGCTGACAGATCTCGGCATCAAGACCCGAGACCTTCCGCCCGACCTGGACGGCAAGCACAGGCTTTGGCAACAGACTCTGGCCCGGCTCGCCGATCAGCACCGCCCGGTGCTGGTCTTGCTGGACAACGTCGCCTCATCCAGCCAAGTGATGCCGTTGCGTCCGCCAACTCCGCACCGGATGCTCGTCACGTCCCGGCAGAAGCTTTCGGATCTACGTGCCTACCGGATCGAGCTTCCCCCAATGGCAGAACCGGAGGCAGTGCAGCTGCTGGACGCCGCCCTGCGCGTGACCAACGACAGCGACGACCGCGTACAGCGCGACCTGCAAGCCAGTCGGGACGACGATGACGGGCAGGCACATCGGATCGCCGCACTGTGCGGATACCTGCCCCTGGCACTCTGGATCGTCGCCGGACTGCTCAGTGACGAACCCCTGCGTCCGCTGGCCGACCTGGCCGACGAACTCCAGGAAGCGCACACTCGGCTGGACGCGCTCGGCTATCCCGGCATCGACGAGGAAGGCCGCCCCCTGGCCGTGCGAGCGGCGATGGATCTGTCCTACCGGCGATTAGATCCCCAGGAGCAGCGCGCCTTTCGGCTGATGGCATTCGCTCCCGGCCATGACATCTCGACTGACAGCGCCACCGCCCTGCTGGACGGCGACCGGTTCGACGCCCGCCGCCTACTCGCCGACCTGGCCCGCGGACATCTGCTGGAGGCTCCCGCTTTCGACCGATGGAGCATGCATGACCTCATCCGTCTCTACGGCGCCGAACACAGCGCCGCACACTCCGCCGCCGACCACCGCGACCAGGCACTCGCACGCCTCATTCAGCACTACTTGCGCCTGACGCGAGAGCGCGACGCCCGCCTGACAGCACCCGTCACTTCCAGCAGCGATCCGGAACCGAGGTCCAGCGCTTTCGCCGACCTGGACATCGAGTACCTCAACCTTACGGCGACCGCGTTCAGCGCCGTCGACGACCACTACGACCAAGTCCGCGATCTCGCCCTCTACCTGGGCGCCTATCTCAAAGCCCGCCGCCAGTTCGGCATCTGGATCGACCTCAGCGAGCGGATCCTCCAAGCCACCCGCGACCGCAAAGACCGCGCTGCGGAGAGCAAGGTTTTGTGCGCCTTGGGTGTGGCGTTGGAGGGCGCACGTCGCTACCCCGAGGCGGTCGAGGCGCATCGGCGGGATCTGCGCCTGTCCCGTGAGCTGGCCGACCACGCTGGGGAGAGGACCGCGCTCAACAATCTGGGCAGCGCCCTCCGAGGCGCGAGGCGACTACATGAAGGCATAGAGGCAACCCGAGAAGCACTCAACCTCAGCCGCTCGCAGGGCGACACCGATGGCGAGGTCAGGGCGCTGATCAACGGGGCCGGCATTCAAGACGAGGCCCGCCGTTTCGACGACGCGGCCCGCAGCCTCCGCCGCGCGTTGACCATCATCCGCTCTGCGAACGGCGACCTGGAAGCCGAGATGGTCGCATTGAGCACGCTCGGCATCGTCCTGCAGCGCACCGAACAGTTCGAGGAATCCATCGACGTCCTCAACGAAGCGATCACCGCATGCCGGCGTCTCGGGGACCGCCATGGCGAGGCTGCCAACCTGTCCCACCTCGGTATCGCCCTCGGACGAACGGGCGAGACCGAGACCGCGATCACCACGTATCGGAAGGCGATCGCGATCACCCGCGACATCGACGATCCGCCCAGCGAGGCGCAGAACCTCACCAATCTCGGCATCTGCCTGGACGTCGCCGGGCGTCCCGAGGAAGCCGTCCCCGTGCTCCGGCGAGCTATCGCCCTTTACGAGGAATCAGGTGATCCGCACGAACAGGCAATGGTGCTGGACGCTCTCGGCAATGCGCTCGAAGCAGCGGGACGGCCAGAAGAATCATTGGCCACGCTGACTCGCGCCGTCGCCGCGTTCCAAGCCCTGAACGACCAGTACCAGGAAGCCACGTCTCTGACCAACCTGTCGGCGGTCCAAGCCGGACTCGATCGCTATTCGGACGCCATCGATACTTGCAAACAGGCAATCACCATCTTTCAGGTTCTGGACGACCTGGACAGCGAGGTGCAGGCCCGAAGGAACCTACGGATCATCAAGAAGCTCGCCAAACGCGAGAGAAAAGGCCTCGTCAGGCGCCGCTGGTTCGGTTCGTGAGCCCAGCAGGTGGGCGTGGATTCCACGATCGCCCGGGCATACCAGCACGCCGCCGACCCCTCGCCGCGGTTCCGGTCAGGGGTGGGCGGGCGGTTCGGGCAGGGATGTGGTGAGGCGACTCACCACGAGGGGGCGCCTGCTGTCGCCCGGGTTCAGCAGGCGCAGCGCGTGCTGGTGGATCTCAGTGTCGTAGGGGACACGTTCGCTGTAGCGGAGGGCGAACTCCGGGTCGGTGCTGGTGAGGACCGCCTCCCTGACGGCGACCTCCAGGTGGGCGCGCCATTCCATGATCCCGGGGGCCTCGGAGAACGGGAGGAGGGGGCCCCGGTAGAAGCGGAGCGCGGTCGTCGTGTCGCCGCGTTCCAAGGCGCGCAACACGTCCACGGCGTCGCACGAGACGGGCGAGGTCAGGGTGTACCGGCGGTTGGCGATGCCGCCGCCGAGCGCGTGGCGCAGGTGGGACACCTCCGCCTTGAAGGTGGAGGTGCTGATGGGGCGGTCGCCGTAGACGGCTTCGCGCAACCGGCCGGGTGTGAAGCCGTCCGGCTCCAGCGCCAGCAGGGTCAGGATCTCCAACTGGCGAGGACGGAGCGACAGGGGCGTCCCGGCACGTTCGGCACCGCCCGTGCCGAGGCAGTGCACGCGGACGCGCGGACCGCGGGCCGGGAGCCGGCCGGCGCGGAGTTCGGCCTCGATCCTGGACACCAGGCTGCGGACCATGGTCATGGCCAGGGGGTGCGAGCGATCCCACGTGGTGGAGATGTCGACGACGCCGAGGATGCGCCCGTCCGGGGCGCGGACGGGGGCGCAGTAGCAGACCCAGTCGTGCAGCGTCGCGACCAGGTGCTCGGCGGAGAACACGGTGCTGGGGCGGCCGGTGTGCAGCGCCAGGGACAGGGCGTTGGTGCCCATGGCCTGCTCGTCCCAGCAGCCTCCCGGCGCGAAGTTGACGCGCTCCGCCCGGCGGCGCATGGTCCGGCCGCCGCACGTCCACAGGATCGTGCCGGACTCGTCGGTGACGGCGGTGACGAACCCGGCGTCTTCGGCGATGCTGCGGAACTCGCCGGCGAGTTCGGTGAGGGGCCCGCGCAGCGGCGACCCGGTCCAGCGGTCGAGGGCCTCGCCGCCGGCCGAGGCGGGGGCGCTGTCGCGTTCGGGATCGACGCTCACCAGCGAACGCCGCCAGGACTCGGTGATCTCCGCACGCAGCGCTCCGGCGGAGGCATGGGACGACCCCGCACCCGTGCTGAGCCGGGGCACCCAGTGGGACCATTCCTCCACCAGGGCGCTTCGCCGTAGCCGGAGGCTGTCGTGTTCTGACATGGATTCGCCTGTAATGGGTCGGACGAGTACCCCATTATCGGCCCTCAGGCGGCGGGGCGCCCCGTCCGATCGGACAGGTGCCGGGGCGGGGGTATCCGGTCTAGCTTGGCAGCAGGTGTGACGAACGCGATATCGGCAGGAGCCAGCTCGTAGTATTCGAGACACGGTGCGTTGCAGGCACCAGGTCGCGGTCGGCCCGGGAGGGTGACATGTCGCTGATGGCAGACCTGACGATCGTTCACGGCGAGCCGGGCACGGGATGGAGGTGCGATGCGGGCCCCTGCGGGCCGCCGGATCTCGCGGGCGGCCGGCCGGCCGCGCCGCTCACCAAGTTCCACGTCCCCGAGATCGTCTTCGGCCTGGGCTCGTTGGCCGAACTCGGCCACTGCGCGCTGCGGCTGGGCGGGCGCAGGCCGTTCCTGGTCACCGACCCGGGACTGATGGAGACGGGCTGGGTGGACGAGGCGGTCGGCCACCTGCGCCGCGCGGGGCTGCGGCCCGTGCTGTGGCACGACGTCACGCCGAACCCGAAGGACCACGAGGTCGAGGCGGGGTTCCGGCGGTACGCCGAAAGCGGCGCCGATGTGATCATCGGGCTGGGCGGCGGGTCCTGCATCGACGCCGCCAAGGGCGTCGCGATCCTGTCGGGCAACGGCGGCCGGATCCTCGACTACGAGGGCGTGGACCGGGTCGTCCAGCCGATTCCGCCCTCGGTGATGGTGCCGTCCACCTCCGGGACGGGCGCCGACGTGTCGCAGTTCGCCGTCATCACCGACACCGCGGAGCACGTCAAGCTGACGATCGTCAGCCGGACCCTGGTGCCGGAGACGTCGCTGGTCGACCCCAGGCTGCTGACCACCATGCCGGACTGGCTGAACGCGGCGACCGGCCTGGACGCCCTGACCCATGCCGTCGAGGCGTTCGTGTCGAGGGCGCACAATCCGCTGTCCGACAATCACGCCCTGCACGCGGTCAGGCTCATCATAGACAACCTCACGCGCACCCACCTGAAGCCCGGGGATGTGGATGCCAGGGTCGCCATGGCGCAGGCGTCGCTGGAGGCCGGGATGGCCTTCACGAACGCGATCCTCGGCGCGACGCACGCGATGAGCCACCAGGTCGGCGGCCTGCTGGACGCACCGCACGGGGTGGTCAACGGCGTGCTCCTGCCCCACGTCATCCGGGTCAACGCCGAGGCGCGGCCGGAGCGGTTCGTGTCGCTGGCCGAGGCGGCGGGAATCGCCGCGGAGGGCATACCGCCGCACGAGGCGGCACTGCGGTTCGCCGATCGGGTCCGCGCGCTGGCCGACGAGCTGGGCGTCCCGAAGGGGCTCGCCAGCCTCGGCGTCGCCGCGAGCGACGTCCCCCGCCTGGCGCGCACCACCCTGAAGGACGCCTGCATGGCCACCAACCCGCGGGACCTGGACGTCCACGACGTCCAGGCACTGTTCAGCCAGGCGCTGTGAGGCGATGCGGATGAGCGCCCCGGACCCCGCGCACGACCTCGGTGTCCTCACGGGCCTGCGCTCGGGCAAGCACTCCTTCTATCCGGCCTACGTGCGGTCCAACGAGCGGCTGGAGCACACGGTCGCGGCCCTGGACAGCATCTCCCGCGCCCTGGTGCGCACCGCGGAGGGGCCGCGCGCCCTCGTCGAGGCGGTCGTCCGGGCCGCGGCCGAGCATCTGCAGGCGCACTGGCTGCTGCTGGTCGTGGCGGACGGCGCGTTGCGCGCCGCCCGGCCGAGGTTCCTGCTGTACGCGGACGACGTGCTGATCGACGACGAGGCGTTGCTGCCCGCCGAGCCGCGGGAGCACCTGGCGGTGCTGCGGTCCCGGCCGTGGGAGGCCATGTCCGCCGACCCGGACGGCGTCTGGGTGCGGGCCCCGATGGCACTGGACGACGAGCCGGTCGGTGCGATCGCCGCGCGTCCCGGCCCGGGCGTGGAAATGGCGGACACCGACCTGGCGATCCTGCGCGTGCTGGCCAACCAGGCGGCGGTGGCACTGCACAACTCCTATCTGTTCCACGCGGCGACGATGCTGCGGGGGCGGACGGAGGAGCTGTCGGAGGCGGCGGAGCGGCAGGCCCGGGACCTGGCCGCGCGCAACGCCGAGCTGGCCGCGACGCAGGAGCTCCTGTTCGGCGCGATGCAGCGCCAGGCCCTGGACGATGAGCGGCACCGGATCGCACGGGAACTGCACGACAGCGTCACCCAGTACGTGCTCAGCGCGGGAATGATCGTCGAGGTGTGCCGGGCGGAGCTGGCGGCTCAGGGCGGGCCGGCCGCCGCGATCGCCGGGCGGCTGGCCGAAGCCAAGGACCTGAACCGGCAGGCGGTGGAGCAGCTGCGGGCCTCGATCTACGCCCTGCACCACACGTCTGAGGAGCCGGCGGGGCCCCTGCCGGTGATGCTGGAACGGCTGTCGACGGTGCACCTTCCGACCGACCTGGACGTGCGGGTGCGGACGGAGGGCGGCGCGGTGCCGCTCCCGCCGCATGCCGAGCAGTCCATTCTGCGGCTGGTCGGGGAGGCGTTGTTCAACTCGGCCGCGCACGGCAAGGCGAACCGGGCGCTGGTCCGGCTGCGCTACCGGCCGGCTGGGGTGACGGTGAGCGTGTCCGACGACGGAAGCGGCGACCCGGCCCAGCTCCGCCGCGCGCTGGTGGTGTCGCGGGCCGGAGATCTCTCGGGTCGCCACCGAGGGTTGACGAACATGGCCGTCCGGGCGGAGGAGATGGGCGGCCGGCTGTCCATCGGACGGTCGGGGATGGGAGGCGTCATGGTACGGGTGGAGATCCCGCTGCCGGTGCGATCCGCGGGGGAAGGCCGCACATGATCGGTGAGCTGGGGACGGAGACCGGAGCCGGAGCCGGAGCCGGGGAGGGCGCGGGAACCGTGCGGATCGTGCTGGTCGACGACCACGCGATCGTCCGGCACGGGCTGCGCTCGATTCTGGAGCGCGAGGCGGACCTGGAGGTGGTGGGGGAGGCGAGCACGGCCGCGGAGGCGCTCGTGGTCGTCGAGCGGTCCCGCCCCACGATCGTCCTGCTGGACCTGAAGCTGTCCACGGGGGCCGACACCGAGGGCATGGAGCTGTGCGCGCGGCTGACCGGGAGCCATCCGGGGCTCGCGGTGCTGGTGCTCACCACCTTCCTGGACGACTCGCTGGTGGTGGAGGCGGTGCGGCACGGCGCCCGAGGCTACGTGGTGAAGGACGTGGACACCACCGAGCTGCTGCGCTCCATCCGCGCCGTGGCCCGCGACGAGTGCGCCTTCGACTCGCACTCGTCCGCGGCGATGATGCGGTCGATGCGCATGGTCTCCGAGCAGCCGAAGTTCACCGAGCGGGAGCTGACGGTGCTCCAGTTCCTCGCGCGTGGCCTGAGCAACCGGGACATCGGCATGGAGATGTACATCTCGGAGACGACCGTGAAGTTCCACCTCCGCAACATCATGCGGAAGATGGAGGCGAGCAGCCGCGCGGAGGTCGTCTACGAGGCCACCAAGATGGGCCTCATCTAGGCCGGCCGGTGTCGATGACGAGCCAGCCCCCGTGGTGGTCGTCGACGCGGAAGGGGTGCCCGCTGGCACGGCCGAGGTCGGCGAGGGCGGCGCGGTCGACGACCCGCACGTGCCCGTAGGCGGCGGTGGGCTCCTCCTCGTAGGGGACGGCCACCACGACCCGCCGCCGGGCGAGCCGCAGCGCCTCCCGCACGACGGCGCCGCCCTGCGCGGCGTCCATGTGTTCCAGGAGGTGGATGGCGGTGACGGTGTCGACACAGCCGTCCGGCAACGGGACACGCACGGCTTCGCAGGTCAGCGTGTCCAGCGGTGTTCCGCGCGCGGCGGCGACCGCGCGCAGCAGCCGCATGGTGCCGGCGGACAGGTCCGAGGCGACGACGTGGCCGCGGGCGCGTTCGGCGAGCATGAGCGGCAGGAACCCGAAGCAGGAGCCCACGTCGAGCACCGGGCCCGGCGGGACGAGGTCCAGGGCGCGGCGGTACACGGGCGCGAAGCCGGCGATCGACGAGCACGCGGTGGCCCCGGCGGGGCGCCGGTCCTGCCTGATCCGCGCCAGCGTGTTGGCGTAGAACGTGCACCAGGCGCTCAGCGGGCCGTCCACGCAGCTGCGCACCACCCCGGTGAAGAGCCGCTCGAACACGCGGAGGCCCGACACCCAGCCGGGTGCGAACAGCTCCCTCGCGAGGAGCCCGGCCAGGTCGTTGTCGAGCTGTTCGGGACGCAGCCAGTGGTCGAGTTGGATCCGGCGGGCGCGGCGGTGCAGGCGGAAGTGCTCGGTCCGGATCACGGGGGTGCGGCCCGGCGCGGTGCGCGGCTGAGCGGTGGGCGCGCGGTGCCCGCGGGTGCGGGGAGGGGCGACCCGGACGACGCGGACGAGGTGATCGGTGTAGCGGCCGGGCGGGTGGGGCGCGAGCGGGTCGAGCCGGTGCGCCGCCGCGGCGAGGAGCCGGGCGGGGTCCGTCACGACGGCGCCGTCCCGGCGACGCGGACGCGGGACGTCATCGTCCCGCCGCCCCCTCCGCGAGCCGGTGGGACGTCCGCTCCAGCGCGGAGAGGTCCGCCACCACGTGCACCCGGTCGCAGTGCTCGGCGTAGAGCGGCAGGTCGCAGGCGCCCAGCCGCCAGGAGTACCGGGGCTCGGGGGTGATCCAGATCGTCTCCCGGACCCTCCGCGTGATCTCCTCGAACGTGCCGAGCGCCGGGTCGTTGCCGTTTCCCCTGCCGTCCCCCAGGACGAGGAGGGTGGTGCGCCGCCCGAGCGCGGGGGCGTGTTCGGCCAGCATCATCTCGAAGGTCCCTCCGTAGTCGGAGTGCGCGCCGGTGTCGAGCAGGCCCCCCTCCGGCAGCCCGTCGAAGACCATCCCGAGTGCGCGTTCGAGGGGGTGCTCGGCGAACAGTTCGGTGATCTCCACTGGTTCGTCCACGAAGGCGAACGACCGGACCTGCCCGAACAGCGCCTGCAGGCCGTGCACCATGTGCAGCGTGAACCTCGCGGTCGCCCGCACCGACAGCGAGACGTCGGCGAGGACCAGCAGGCGCGGCCGGTCGTCGGCGCGGGTCACGGTGGCGGGGCGGAACGGCACCCCGTCGTAGCGCATGTTGCCGCGCATCGTGCGGGCGGGGTGGATGCGGCCGCGCGGGGCGCCGCGCCTGCGGCCGGTGGGGGCGCCGCGCAGGGACCGGCCGATGCGGCGCAGCGCCTCCTCCAGGCGCGTCCGCTCGCCCTCGTCGACGGCCTCGGCGCGGGCGCGCTCGGCGATCCGGGCCGACTCCACGGCCACCTGCTCCAGTTCGGCCAGCCGGTCCAGGTACCGCTTCAGCAGTTCCGGCAGGTGGTCGATGATGCCCGCCGGCGGCCGCGGCGACGCGCCGGGGGCCGGGTCGCCGGAGGTGTCGGGCGGTTCGGGGACGTCGTGCGGTGCGACGGCCAGTTCCATGTCGATCCGGCGCTGGGTATCGGGTGCGAGCCGCCCAGGGACTCCCGCCCCGTGCAGGCGCTCGATCTGCAACTGGACCGGCTCCATGGCGCCCGGCCCGGCGGCACCGTCCGGGGACAGGACGATCTCGTCGGTCAGCGACGTCATGTCCACCTTGTTCGCCTCTTGGTGCAGGTTGTAGCGCTGGGCGAGGTCGCGCTGGTGGAAAAGGTCCCGGATGTCGGCGGGCTTGCCGTGGCTGTGCCCCTGCCGCGGCGTCTGGGACGGCTCGTCCGACACGGCGAAGGATTCGAGTTCGCCTCCGTCGGTGAGATCGGCGTGCTCATGCCCGTGTCCGTGCTCGTCCGCGTCCCCGCTCAGTGGGCGCAGCGAGAAGAACGCCGAGAACAGCTCGTCGAACGGCGCGTCGTCGCGGCGGTCCTTGACCAGGGTGATGCGCAGGGCCTCGCGCAGCGTCTCCCTCCCGCCGAGCACGCCGGGCTGGGCGGCGGCGAGCATGGCGTCGGCCCCCTCCGAGACGGAGACGCGCATCCCGTAGAGCCGGAGCGCCCGGACGAAGCGGTGGACAGCGGCCTCCATCCCGTCTCCCCGGTCAGCCGTCGCGGCGGCGGGTGATGGCGGCGAACGCACGAGCGCCCTGGCCGGCTCCCGGGGCGGGGCGGTCGGCGGGTCCCCGGCCGGGCGCCCCGTAGTAGCCCTCGTCGTGACGGTGGGGCAGGTCCTTGGCGGCCCGGACCGCTTGGCCGTCGCTCTCGTCGTCGGGTGGTGCATGACCGTTGCCGGAGTGCCCGTGCCCATGTCCATGCCCGTGGCCATGTCCGTGGCCGGGTTCGGGAAGGGTGCGGTTCGGGTCGACGAGGCGCGGCAGGACGTCGAGGGCCTGGCGCAGGTCGCGCTCGTACTTCAGCACGACGTTGGCCGTGTCCGCGAGCACCCGCGGGTCGAGTTCCTCGACGCCGAGCACGGCGAGTGTGCGGGCCCAGTCCACGGTCTCGGAGATCCCGGGGTTCTTGCGGAGCCGCAGCTCGCGCAGCCCCCGGACGACCTGGACGAGATGCCGGGCGGCGGCCTCGGGCAGCCCGGTCCGCTTGGAGCGCAGGATCTCCAGCTCCCGCTCGGCGGCGGGGTAGTCGAGGAACAGGTGCAGGCAGCGGCGCTTGAGGGCCGCCGACAGGTCGCGCGTGTTGTTGGACGTCAGCACCACGTACGGCGGAACCCGCGCGGTGAACGTGCCGATCTCCGGCACCGACACCTGATACTCGGCCAGGCACTCCAGCAGCACCGCCTCCAACGCCTCGTCCGCCCGGTCCATCTCGTCGATCAGCAGCACCGCGGGCTCGGCGCCGCGGATCGCCTCCAGGACCGGGCGCGGCGACAGGAACCGCTCGGAGAAGAACACCTCGTCCTGCTCCTCGATCCGCCGCACCGCCGCGGCCAGGTCCGGGGCGTCAGCGGTGAGGTGGCCGATCTTGTCGCGCAGCATCTGCGTGTACAGGAGTTGCCTGCCGTAGTCCCAGTCGTACAGCGCGCGGCTCTCGTCCTGTCCCTCGTAGCACTGCAGGCGCAGCAGGCGGCGTCCGGTCACGGCCGCGAGCGCCTTGGCCAGCTCGGTCTTGCCGACTCCCGCCGGCCCCTCCAGCAGGACCGGCTTGCCCAGGCGGGTCAGCAGGAACACGGTGGTGGCGAGGCGGCGGTCGGTGATGTAACCGCGGTCGGCGAACCGGTCGGCGACCTCGTCGACCGAGCCGAACTCGTGCTGTGTCGTGTCGGGAGCCGGTGCGGTGTCGTCGGGAAGCCGGGGCGTGTCGGGCACGGTTCCTCCGTCCGGGAAGGGCAGGCGAGGTCGGGACTGCGAACTGCTGGGAAGGCCCGGGAGGGCGAGGAGGTTCCACGGCCCTCCCGGGGGAGGCTCAGGTGAGCAGATCGTCCAGGTCACCGGTCATGCAGTGCTCGACGACGGGGCGGACCGTCTCGAACGTGCACTCCTTGGCGTTGCCGGGGGTGCAGGCGTCGCCGAGGACATGGTTGGTGATCCGGTCGATGTCGGCGGCGTCGCCCCTGACCTCCTTGGCCCTTTCGTAGAACTTGGTCGGGCCCTTGCCCAGCCGGTTTTTGCTGTAGGTGTCCTGCTTGACGTCCGCGAACCTCTCGGGGATGCCGACGTCGCGCAGCAGCCGGATGCCCTCGGCGACCGCCGCCTCCGCGGCCCGCGCCTTGGTCATGCCGCGGGTGTCGACGCCCATCGCCTCGGCGATGTCGGCGAACCGCTCGTACTGCGTGGGCATGTTGAACGCCCACACACGGGGGAGGGCGATGGCGTTGTTCAGCCCGTGGTGGATGTCGTAGAACGCGCTGACCGCGTGCGAGATGGAGTGGATGATCCCGAGACCGCCGGAGTTGAACGCCTGCGCCGCGATGTACTGGGCGTACATCATCCCCTCGCGGCCGGCGAGGTCCTGGCCGTTCCAGACCGCCTGGCGCAGGTGCCCGGCCGTCAGCTTGATCGCGTGCAGCGCGTTGCCCAGCGACGGCTGGAAATTCAGCCGGGACACGTACGGTTCGGACGCGTGCGCGAGGACGTCGAACCCGCACTGCGCGGTGTAGTCCAGGGGGCAGTCGTAGTACAGCACCGGGTCGTCGATCGCCAGGGTCGCCACGCAGGCGTCATCGAACGCCACGTACTTGTGCGGGTTGTCGGGGTCGGTGGTGGTGTCGGTGATGACGTAGGCCCAGGACGTCTCCGACCCCGTCCCGGCCGTGGTGGACACCGCGATGTGCGGCGGGTTCTGCGGGTTCTCCGACTTGTTGAAGCCCTCGAACTCGTTGATGTTGCGGCCGTCGTGGGCCACCGAGACGCGGGCGCCCTTGCAGGCGTCGTGCGAGGACCCGCCGCCGATCGACACGAACGAGTCGCACTTGTTCTCCTGGTACAGCGTCACGGCGTCCATGACGTTGTAGTCCTTGGGGTTCGACTCGACCTCGTCGTACACCACGACCTCAAGCCCGTGGTACTTCATCGACTCGACGATCTTGTGCACGGTGTCGCTGCCGCGCAGCCCCGTGGTCATCACCAGCGTTCGCCGGAAACCCAGCTTCTTGGCCTCCGGGCCGATCAGCTCGTGCGCGCCCGGCCCGAGCATGGCACGGGGGAACGGGTGGAACTCCTTGATGGGGAACGGCTTGAGAAGCTCCTCGACTTGCATGATGCGACGTTCCTTTCCACGGGGTGGGCTGTGTCCGATTCACCTTCCGGGACGCGGAACGGCGCCGGTACCGGCCGGCCGGACGGGAAGCGGGCGCAGGCGGAGGGGGCCGCCCCCGCCCGGATGGACGGCTACCGGCCGGTAATCGCCGGCGGTGCCGGTGCACCTGTCCGACCGGAGGGGACGGGGACGGCCGAAAGTACGGCGAGACGGGCCGGCGCCCGCTCCTAACGTCGAGTCCCGACCGCCGAAAGCGCCGGCCGACCGGCCGGCCCGCCCACCGGAGGAGATCCGATGCGAAACATCCGCGACACCGAGCAGCCGCGCGACGCCGATGCCGACGACGGCGCCGGCACCGCCGAGGCCGTCCCCGACCTCCTCGACGAGGAGCTCCTCGTCGAGGAGGTCTCCATCGACGGCATGTGCGGCGTCTACTGAAGCGCCCGCCATGACGGTCCCCTTCGACCCGGCCCGGCCCTACCGGCTGAGCCCGTCGGTCGCACTGCGCCCCGAACCGTTCGGGGCACTCGCCTACCACTTCGGAAACCGGCGGCTGTCGTTCCTGAAGGCCCCCGAACTGGTCGAGCTGGTCCGGAACCTGGATCGGTACCCCAGTGCCGGTGACGCGCTCGCGGGTGTCCCCGGTGACCGGCGCGATGTCGTCCGGGGCGCTCTTGACTCGCTGGCCGCGGCCGGCATGATCGTCCCCCGTTGAGGGGCCACCGATGGGAGTGCGGTGATGTCCACCCTTCACGACCTTCCGCGCACCGAACGCGTCCCCGCCCTGGCGGAGCAGTTCAAGGGCGGTCTGGACGCCCCGATCTGCTTGACCTGGGAGTGGACGTACGCGTGCAACCTGTCCTGCGCGCACTGCCTGTCATCGTCCGGGAGGCGTGACCCCCGGGAACTGTCCACCGCGGAGCTCGAGGCAGTCATCGACGAGCTGGAGCGGATGCAGGTCTTCTACGTCAACGTCGGCGGCGGTGAACCCACCGTCCGCCCCGACTTCTGGCACCTGCTTGACTACGCGGTCGCCCACCGGGTCGGCGTGAAGTTCTCCACCAACGGGGTGCGGCTCGGCCCCGAGCGCGCGCGGCGCCTGGCCGCCACCGACTACGTGGACGTGCAGATCTCCCTGGACGGGGCGACCCGCGACGTGAACGACGCGGTGCGCGGCCCCGGCTCCTACGACATGGCGGTACGAGCCATGGAGAACCTCGCCGCCGCCGGGTTCGCCGACTTCAAGATCTCGGTGGTGATGACGCGACGGAACGTTCCGCAGCTCGACGACCTGCGCGCCCTCGCCGACCGGTACGGGGCGCAGCTGCGGATCACCCGGCTCCGGCCGTCCGGCCGCGGCGCGGATGTGTGGGACGAGCTGCACCCCACAGCCGAGCAGCAGCGCCGGATCCATGCCTGGCTGCTCGACCACGGCGAACGGGTGCTCACCGGGGACTCGTTCTTCCACCTCAACGCGCTCGGCACACCGGTGCCGGGGCTGAACCTGTGCGGCGCGGGACGGGTGGTCTGCCTCATCGACCCGGTCGGTGACGTGTACGCCTGCCCGTTCGCCATCCACGACGCGTTCATGGCGGGCAACGTCCGCTCGCCCGGCGGGTTCCAGCGGGTGTGGCGCGAGTCGGCGCTGTTCGCGGACCTGCGCCGACCTTCGTCGGGGGGAGCGTGCGCCGGTTGCTCGGCGTACGACGCGTGCCAGGGCGGATGCATGGCCGCGAAGTTCTTCACCGGCCTGCCGCTGGACGGCCCCGATCCCGAGTGCGTCAAGGGCCACGGCGAGGCCGCCCTGCGGTTCGTCGATCCGGCGGCCGCACCGCGCCAGGGCAACGACCATTCGCGCCGCACCGTCGCCCTCGGCATGCCCGCCGTCCGGGCCGCGCCCCGCCCCTGCGACGAGAGCCCCCTGGCCGGGATGGGGCCTTCATGACAGGCCACCACCGGCGAACGGCACCCGGCCCGCGACCAGACGAAACGGAAGGACGGTCATGAGCGGTTGGTTCGAGACCGTGGCGCACGCGCAGCGGCTGGCCGAAAAACGCCTACCGAGATCGGTGTACGGCGCGTTGCTCGCCGGTTCGGAGAAAGGCGTCTCCTACGACGACAACACCGCCGCGTTCGCCGAACTGGGGTTCGCGCCGCACGTGGCGGGCCTGTCCGGGGAGCGAGACCAGGGCACGACGGTCATGGGCGAGGAGATCTCACTGCCCGTGATCATCTCCCCGACCGGGGTGCAGGCCGTGCACCCCGATGGAGAAGTGGCGGTGGCGCGGGCGGCGGCGGCGCGGGGCACCGCGATGGGGCTCAGTTCGTTCGCGAGCAAGCCGCTGGAGGAGGTGGTGGCGGCCAACCCCCGCACGTTCTTCCAGATCTACTGGATGGGCGGCAAGGACGCGATGGAACACCGGATCGCGCGCGCCCGCGAAGCCGGGGCCAAGGGCCTGATCGTCACGCTCGACTGGTCCTTCTCCCACGGCCGGGACCGGGGAAGCCCCCGCATCCCCGAGCGGCTGACCCTCCGGGAGATGGCGCGGTTCGCGCCCGAGGCCCTCGCGCGGCCGCGCTGGCTGCTCGGCTTCCTGCGAGCCCGGGGTCTGCCCGACCTGACGACGCCCAACGTCGCCGGCCCCGGCCTGGAGGCGCCCACGTTCTTGGGTGCGTACGGGGAGTGGATGCGGAGCCCGCCGCCCACGTGGGACGACGTGCGGTGGCTGCGCGACCTGTGGGACGGGCCGTTCATGCTCAAGGGCGTGTGCCGGTTGGACGACGCCCTGCGCGCGGTCGACGCCGGGGTCACCGCCATCTCGGTGTCCAACCACGGCGGGAACAACCTCGACTCCACCCCCGCGCCGATCCGCGCGCTGCCGGCCATCGCCGGCGCGGTGGGCGACTCGGTGGAGGTGCTGCTGGACGGCGGCGTCCGGCGGGGCGGCGACGTGGTCAAGGCACTGGCGCTCGGCGCCCGCGCGGTGATGATCGGCCGCGCGTACCTGTGGGGCCTGGGCGCCGGCGGGCAGGCCGGGGTGGAGAACGTCCTGGACATCCTGCGCGGCGGTATCGACTCGGCGCTGCTCGGCCTCGGCCGCTCCTCGGTCAGCGAGCTGACCAGGGACGATGTGGTGGTTCCGCCGGGTTTCACGCGCACCCTCGGGACCGCGGTGTCCGCGCCGCGGCCCTTCGAGCCGACCCCATGACCTCCCGGCTCGCTCGTGCCTGCGGACGGGGGATTCACGGCATGAGGTCTCCGACGAGCCCGCGGCCTCCGCGGGACGCGCGCCTGCCGGACGGCTTCGCGGTCGAACTCGCTCCCAACGTGCACCGCTCGCGGGATGGGCGGCTGATGCTGGGCGGTTCGCCGCCGCGCCTGCTGCGCCTCGGGGACGGGGCGGTGCGCCTGCTGGCGAGCAGCCGGTTCAAGGTGACCGATCGGACGAGCGCCGCGCTCGCCCGGCGGCTGCTGGACGCCGACGTCGTCAACCCGCGCCCGCCCGCCGTCACGGTCCGTGACACCACGATCGTGATCCCCGTGCGTGACCGCGGCGACCGGCTCGACCGGCTGCTGGCGGCCCTGCGCGCCGATGCCGAGACCTCCCGCCTGCCGATCCTGGTGGTGGACGACGGCTCCGACGACCCGGGGGCGGTGGCCCGCGTCGCCGGACGCCACGGCACCCGGCTTCTCGTGCATCCGCGCAACATGGGTCCCGCGGCGGCCCGCAACACCGGGCTGCGTGAGGCACGGACCTCGTTCGTGGCGTGCTGCGACTCCGACATCGTCCCCGAACCCGGCTGGCTCGCCCCCCTCCTGGCGCAGTTCACCGATCCGATGGTGGCCCTTGCGGCACCTCGGGTGTGCGCGCTGCCCGTGGCGGCCCCGCGCCCGCTGGACCGGTACGAGCGGGTCCGCTCGCCCCTGGACATGGGTGGGCGGGAGGGACCGGTCGTGCCGTTGACCGCGGTGCCGTACGTACCGACCGCCACCGTCGTGCTCCGGCGCGATGCCGTCGGCGGCGGCTTCGACCCCGCGATGCGGGTCGGCGAGGACGTCGACCTGTGCCAGCGGTTGCACGAGGCGGGCTGGCGGCTGCGCTACGTTCCCGCGTCCCGCGTCCGGCACGCCCACCGCACGGACCTGCGGTCCTGGCTCGCCCAGCGGGTCGGATACGGCACCGGCGCCGCCGACCTCGCGCTGCGGCATCCCGGGCGGGTTCCTCCGCTGTACGCGTCGCCGTGGACACTGGCCGCCTGCGCGCTGCTGTTGCGCGGCAGGCCGGGCCCGGCCGCCGCCGGCCTCGTGCTGACGGGTGTGGCGGCGGTCCGGCTGGCGCGGCGGATGCCCGACGCCGACACCCCGGTCAAAGCCGGGGTGCTGCTGTCGCTGGCCGCACTGCGCGGCACCGGCGAGCAACTGCTGCGCTGCGCCGTCCGGCACCACTGGCCGATCGCCGTCGCCGTCGCCGCCGCGAATCGCCGGGCTCGCTATGTGCTGGCCGCCGCCGCCCTCGCCGAGGGCCTGGCCGACCATCGCCGCTCCGGCACCGATCTCGGGGTGGTCACCTACCTGGCCGTCCACCGCCTCGACGACCTCGCCTACGGATGGGGTGCGTGGACGGGGGCCGCGCGGAGGGGCACCGCCGCGCCCCTGCTGCCCCGCCTCGCACTGCGCCGGAAGGCTCCGGACGGAGGATCCCGCATGTCGCGCGACTGAACGCCGCCGGCGGCCAACGACTGCCCGGTCCCGCCATCGTCGCCCGGTGCGGGACCGGGCGTACCGCCAGTATCTGCCCACCTCGCCGCCGGTTGGGCTCTGCAATCCGTAGGTTGACGGATGGTCCTGGGCAGCTCCCGCTCGTAGCGTCGTCTATGTCAACGGAGCCGGCGGCGCCCCTGGCCGGGACCGGCTGAGGCAGCCTACGGCCCTACTCTGAAAGAGAACCGGTTATGACCACCTCACACCTGATCAGCAGTTGCTCGACCGCACAGCGCCCCGGCACCGCCGCTGGTGACGCGGCGGCGGTCACCGGCATCGTCCCGCTTCCGTGGGCCGATTCCACATGCCACGCCCGAACCGCCCACGAGCTGCGCACCCCCATGGCGGCACTGCGGCTTCGACTGGAAGAAGCGCTGCTGCACCCCGCCGAAGTCGACTGGCGGACCGCAGCCGCGGAGGCGCTGAAGGCCGCTGACCGGCTTGAGGCCGTCATCACCGACCTCCTCCGGCTCACCGAGATAGCCAGCCGCGATGCCGAACGTTCGGCTTTCTCGTTTCCTCCCTGCCCGTCATTGGCCGCCGACCGTGTAGGTGCTTGACAACAACATCCCTAGCACGGCGGCTCGGCGCATCGACGGCCGTTTGGTACCTCCCCGACCGCACTGGCTTGACGAGCGAGCGCCCATAGATGCGCCGAAGGGGCGTCGCTCTTCCAGGCGGCCGGGGAGGGGCTCACGTCACCCCGTCACCTCGGCCCCCGTCGGCAACGGCGGTTCCGCCTCGATGCGGCTGGTCTCCTCGTCGGCCAGCAGCCGGGAGCGCAAGAGGAAGCGCACGCCCTCTGGGGCTTCCAGGGAGAAACCGCTGCCCCGGCCAGGGACCACGTCGATGGTGAGGTAGGTGTGCGACCAGTACGCGTACTGGTCCGCGCTCATCCAGAAGGGGGTGTCGCCGGCCACATGACCGAGCAGGACGTCGGAGGCGCCGACCATGAACTCCCCGCGCGGGTAGCACATGGGGGCACTGCCGTCGCAGCAGCCGCCGGACTGGTGGAACATCACCGGTCCGTGCCGCCCGGCCAGCCGCCGCACCAGGTCCTCGGCGGCCGGCGTCAACTCGACGCGCCTGGTGCGGGCGCCCATCAGAAGAAGCCGAGCTTCTGCGTGGAGTAGCTGACCAGCAGGTTCTTGGTCTGCTGGTAGTGGTCGAGCATCATCTTGTGGGTCTCGCGCCCGATGCCGGACTTCTTGTAACCGCCGAAGGCGGCGTGCGCGGGGTAGGCGTGATAGTTGTTCACCCAGACCCGGCCCGCCTTGATCTCGCGGCCGAGGCGGTAGGCGGTGTTGCCGTCCCGCGTCCACACGCCGGCCCCGAGGCCGTACAGCGTGTCATTGGCGATCTTCAGGGCCTCGTCGACCGAGTCGAACGTGGTGACCGAGACGACCGGACCGAAGATCTCCTCCTGGAAGACGCGCATGTTGTTGGTGCCGCGGAAGATGGTCGGCTCGACGTAGTAGCCGCCCTCGAGCCCGGGAACGGCACGGGGGCCGCCGCCGGTGAGGAGCTCGGCGCCCTCCTGCCGGCCGATGTCGATGTAGGAGAGGATCTTCTCGTACTGGTCGTTGGACGCCTGCGCCCCGATCATGGTCGCCGGGTCCAGCGGGTCGCCGCTGACGATGGCCTCGGTGCGCGCCACGCAGCGGGCGATGAACTCCTCGTAGATCGAGGAGTGGACGAGCGCCCGGGACGGGCATGTGCAGACCTCGCCCTGGTTGAGCGCGAACATCACGAAGCCCTCGACCGCCTTGTCGAGGTAGTCGTCGTCGGCCGCGAGCACGTCGTCGAGGAAGATGTTGGGGCTCTTGCCGCCGAGCTCCAGAGTGACCGGGATGATGTTCTGGGACGCGTACTGCATGATGAGCCGGCCGGTGGTGGTCTCGCCGGTGAAGGCGACCTTGGCGACGCGGGGGCTGGTGGCCAGCGGCTTGCCCGCCTCGACGCCGAACCCGTTGACCACGTTCAGCACGCCGGGCGGGAACAGGTCGGCGATCAGCTCGATCACCAGCAGCAGGCTGGCCGGAGTCTGCTCGGCGGGCTTGATGACCACGCAGTTGCCGGCGGCCAGCGCCGGGGCGAGCTTCCAGGCGGCCATCAGGATCGGGAAGTTCCACGGGATGATCTGTCCGACCACCCCGAGCGGCTCGTGGAAGTGGTACGCGACGGTGTCGGCGTCGATCTCGCCGACGCCGCCCTCCTGGGCGCGCACCGCTGCCGCGAAGTAGCGGAAGTGGTCCACGGCCAGGGGCAGGTCGGCGGCGAGCGTCTCCCGGACGGCCTTGCCGTTCTCCCATGTCTCGGCGACCGCGAGCCGCTCCAGGTTCTCCTCGATCCGGTCCGCGACCTTGTTGAGGAGGCCGGCGCGTTCCGCGGCGGAGGTGCGGCCCCACCGGTCGGCCGCGGCGTGGGCGGCCTCCAGTGCCAGCTCGATGTCGGCCGAGGAGGAGCGGGCGACCTCGCAGAATTCCTTCCCGGTGACCGGCGACGGGTTGGCGAAGTACTCGCCCTCCACCGGGGCGACCCAGTCGCCGCCGATGAAGTTGTCATAGCGCGGGGCGAAGCTGACGATGCTGCCGTCTGTTCCTGGCTGTGCGTACACCATGGCGGTCCTCCTCGATGGGGTGAGAGCGACGGCAACGCCGTCGGATGCGGTTCACTCTGACCCGCCGAGGTTGGCGGAAGGTTGGTCCGTGCTCCTTCCTGAACCAACCTCCCGCCAACCCTCTCCCGCCAGGCTGACCACCTGCCCTGCCTTGCCGCGCCCGTCTCCGGCTGCCGCACAGGGGGCGTCAGCACCCGCAACCATGGAAGGAATCCGGATGTCCTTGTCGCCCGATCCGCATGCATTCCCCGGCACGTCGCTCGCCGCATCGGACGATGCGGCCCCTGGTGGGCAGGAGCGGACGGCTGCTGATCGTCTGGCGTTCTGGGCGTGGCAGGCCGGACGACTGGACTGGGCGACCGGGTGGGACGAGGTGCTGGACTGGTCGGACGCGCCGTTCGCCCGCTGGTTCACCGGCGGGAGGCTGAACGTCGCGTACAACTGCGTCGACCGGCATGTGGAGGCCGGACACGGTGACCAGGTCGCGTTCCACTGGGAAGGAGAACCGGGCGACCTCCGGACCATCACCTATGCGGACCTCAAGCGCGAGGTGTGCAAGACGGCCAACGCACTGCTCTCTTTGGGACTGACCACCGGTGACCGGGTCGCGATCCAGCTGCCGATGATTCCCGAGGCGGTCTTCGCCATGCTGGCCTGCGCCCGCCTAGGGCTACCGCACAGTGTGGTGTTCGGCGGTTTCTCCCCGGGGTCCCTCCAGTCACGCATCGAAGATGCCGAGGCCAGGCTGCTGATCACATCGGATGGACAATACCGCCGGGGCAGGGCGGAGCCCATGAAGGCGAACGCCGACATCGCCGTCAGGGACACGTCCAGTATCGAGCACGTCCTGGTGGTCGCGCGCACCGGAAGCGACGTCTCCTGGACCGAGGGCCGTGATCTGTGGTGGCACGACGTGGTGGACGCCCAGCCGGACGAGCACGCCTCGGAGGCGTTCGACTCCGAGCACCCGCTGTTCATCCTCTACACCTCCGGGACGACGGATAAGCCGAAGGGCATCCTGCATACCTCTGGCGGCTACCTCGTCCAGGCCGCCTACACCCACCGCACCGTCTTCGATCTCGCCCCTGAGAAAGACGTCTACTGGTGCACCGCCGACATCGGATGGATCACCGGGCACTCCTATCTCGTGTACGGGCCGCTCGCCAACCGCGCCACGTCGGTGATGTACGAGGGCACGCCCAACACCCCGCACGAAGGGCGGCATTTCGAGATCATCGAGAAGTACGGGGTCACCGTCTACTACACCGCCCCCACGCTCATTCGCACCTTCATGAAGTGGGGTGAGCACATCCCCGCCCGCTACGACCTCGGCTCGATCCGGGTTCTCGGCAGCGTCGGCGAACCGATCAACCCCGAGGCGTGGCGCTGGTATCGGGAGCACGTCGGCGGTGATCGGGTGCCGATCGCCGACACCTGGTGGCAGACCGAGACGGGCGCGATCATGATCGCGCCCTTGCCCGGCGGGGCCGCGGCCAAGCCGGGCTCGGCGCGGACTCCGCTACCGGGGATCTCCGCAAAGGTGGTGGACGACCGTGGCAGGGAGGTCGGCAGGGGCTACAGCGGCTACCTCGTGCTCGACCAGCCGTGGCCGTCCATGCTGCGCGGCGTGTGGGGCGACGAGCAGCGGTACCGGGAGACGTACTGGTCCCGGTTCGCCCGCCAGGGCTACTACTTCGCCGGCGACGGCGCCCGCTACGACGAGGACGGGGACATCTGGCTGCTCGGCCGGGTCGACGACGTCATGAACGTCTCCGGCCACCGGATCTCCACCGCCGAGGTCGAGTCGGCGCTCGTCTCCCACCCGGCAGTGGCCGAGTCCGCGGTGGTCGGAGCGTCGGACGCGACAACCGGCCAGGCGATCGTCGCCTTCGTCATCCTGCGCGCCGGCGCCACCGCGGGCGGGACGGCGCGCGAGGACACGGTCACGCGGCTGCGGGAACATGTGGCACGGGAGATCGGCCCCATCGCCAAGCCCCGCCAGATCATCGTGATTCCGGAACTGCCCAAGACCCGGTCCGGGAAGATCATGCGCCGCCTGTTGCGCGACGTCGTCGAGAATCGCGAGGTCGGCGATGTCACTTCCCTCGCCGACTCCTCCGTCATGGACTCGATCAATGCGGGGCTCGGCAACGGATCATTCCAGGCCGGTGCAGACGGCACTCCATCGGCGTAGTGACATTTCCGATCCACCGCACCGACCGCGGATCGCGCCGCCGCGAGCACCACGGCGGCGCACAGATGAACTGGAAGGCGTACACCGCTGATGCGACTCGTCCTCATCGGCCCGCCCGGAGCGGGCAAGGGCACCCAGGCGGCAAGGTTGAGCCGAAGGCTCGGCGTCCCGCACATCTCCACCGGCGATCTGTTCCGCGACCACCTGACCCTCGGGACGCCTCTCGGGCGGCTGGCCGGGAAGTACCTCGAGACGGGCGAACTCGTCCCCGATCACGTCACCGCGGACATGGTGCGCCGGCGGCTGGTGCGCCCGGACGCGCGGCGGGGCTTTCTCCTCGACGGATTTCCCCGCACCGTACGGCAGGCGGGCGAGCTCTCGGCCATGCTGGCCGCCGAGGACGGTGACCTGGACGCGGTGGTCGAGTTCACGGCCCCCGAGGACGTCGTGGTCGAGCGGTTGCTGAACCGGGGCCGCGCCGATGACACAGAGGAGGTCATCCGGCTACGGCAGCGGACGTATCGCGAGCGGACGGCGCCGCTCCTCAGCCGATACGCCGACATCCTGGTGACGATCAACGCCATCGGAACCGTGGACGAGATCGCCCGCCGAGTGGTAGAGGCGCTGTCGGACGCGCGGGCGGCGAAGCGGGCCCCCTAGGAATCCGCCGCACTGATCCCCGCAGCCGGTCACATCATCAGCAGCATCACGCACATGCCTACGGCCATCAGCTTGCCGCAGGTACGTGCCTTGTCCGGTCCGCCCACCGCGTGGCCGGTTCCGGGCATCGGCGCATGGTCCGCCTGGACAGGACGGCGGCCGCCGGGCCAGACGGTGTATGCGCAGAAGTAGAGCAGAAAGGCGCCTGTGAGCAGCGGCATTCCGCTGGAGTGTTCTGCCGCGCTCATGTGCATCTGGTGCGTCTGCCCGTGGTGCGTGGACGGGGACGGAATCGCCGCGGCCGGCATGACCAGGCCCATGTACACCATGGAGAGGTGACTGACGACGTCGTGCAGGTGGCGGCCTCGGCGTCTGGCGCCCCGGAATCCCGCAGCGCCCAACCTGGCCAGTGACGCCAGCGCCGCGGCACCGAACAAGATGACCCAGAGTGGCGCGGGAATGGCCATGCCCAGGCCAAACGGCAGGGCCATCACTGCTGCGCCCAGGCCCATCAGCGCGTCGGACGCGTAGGACAGGGTGTCCCGGTCGCAGGGAGCAGGAGCCGGCGACCGGGAGCGCAGCCGGCTCAGGCTGTTCAGTCCGGCGCTGCCCATGAGCACGACCACCGCACAGGCGATGACAGGTGGGGCGTTCATCATCGTGAGCTCCGATTCCTGGTGCCGGCCGGTGCGGCGGTTTCTCCCCTTCACGGAGGACGAGTTCGGCTCGGGCCGGCTCCCAGGGCGAATGACATGTGTCTCGCGTTCAGCGATTCGCCGTGCGCAGGCAGGCCGTGAGCAATGGCCGGGCCGGGTGAGGCGCGCCGCCCAGCGCTGCCACCGCGCGTTCCAGCACCTCCACATCGTGGGGGGCGTGATCGGCGTAGCGCAGCACCGCCTGCGGCTCGGGGCGGTCCAGCAGCGCCTCGCGTAGCGCGACGGCCAGGTAGTGACCGTGTTCGACCAGCGCGGGCGCGTCGGTGCCGGGCAGCAGGTCGCCGCCGTAGACCTCGGTCGCCGCGGCCACGTCCCCGGCACGTAGATGCTCCAGCAGCTCGTTCGCGTCGCACCGCACCGGCAGCTGGAGTCGGTATGGACGGGACCCGATCCGGCCGCCGAGGATGGATCGCAGGTGGGATACCTCTGCTTTGAGAGTCGTCCGGCTTGTTCTGCCATGTCCATACACTCGGGCGTGCAGCATGTCCAAAGAGAGCCCCCGGTTGTTCAGCGCCAGCACCGCCAGGATCTCCGTCTGACGATGGGTCAGCCGCAGGAGATTCCCGCCGAGCCATGCTTCGGCCCGGCCGAGCAGCCTCAGCCGCAGCAAGCCTTCGGGCGTGCCCTCCTGTTCCCGGTCGGTGCCCGTGAGGTGCGTCGCGGCGGCGGGGATCTCTCGCTCCAGGACGCCGGCCAGCGCGCGGGCGGTGGCCAGCCCCATCGGGTGGGCCCGCTCCCACGTGGTGGACAGGTCCAGCACGCCCAACTGCGCGCCGGTCCCCGGGTGGTGTACCGGTGCGGCCCAGCACGCCCAGCCGTGCACGGCGCCGGCGTAGTGTTCGGCGGAGTACACCGTCGCAGCCCTGCCGGTCCGCAGCGCCAGGTCCAGCGCGTTGGTCCCGACGCTGGACTCGTCCCAGCGGCCGCCGGGCACGAAGTTCACCCGCTCGGCCCGGCGGCGCATGATCCGGTCGGCGTACGTCCACAGGATGCGCGCGTGCGGATCGGTCACCGCCACGACCAGGTCGCCGTCCCCGGCTGCGCGGCGCAATTCCGGCTCCAGCCGTCGCACGGCATCCCGCAGCGGGCTCTCCTCCCACACCGCCGCCGTCTCGTCCGGGTCCGCCAAGGGCGCGGCGTCCACGCTCGGCGCCAGGTGATCGGCTGACCGTTTCCAGCTCGCTGCGATCTCGGCTCGCACTCCGGTCCACGCGGCTCCCCGGGTCCGCTGGCCTTGCAGATAGGCCGCCCAGGCACGTTCCAGCCACAAGCGTCGTTCTCGCGAATCCGTACTGGACGGCATCGGTGCCTCCGGTGTCAGCGGAAACCACTCCCTCATCGGCACCGGCCGGCGTGCGGTCCTCGATCGGCCGCACGCCGGCCGGATGTGTCAGTGGTCGATCTGGTCGGTCGGCGGACTCAGCCGGCGGGAGTGCCGGACGCGCTGGGCGCCTCGGTGAGAGACGGCAGCGGCTCGTCCGACATGAACCTGCGTAGGACGTTCTCGGTCATGCGGGACACGTTGTTGTCGCAGCCGTTCTCCAGGAGTGAGCCGCACCAGGCGATCGAGCTTGACGAGAACACTCCGCCGCCGTTCTTGGTGGTGAAATAGACGATGTCGGCGCGAACGTTGGGATCCATGGACCCGCCCACCATCGGGATGTTGAAGAGGATCTCCTCGACCACGCGCGGATAGTTGTCGGAATGGCCCTCGCTGTAGGCCAGCAGGAGGGTATGGGGAGGTGTCCCCAGCGAGAGGTCGTAGCGGTCCAGTTCGCTGCCGGCCGCGCCCCCGCCGACCAGTCCGAAGTCGCCGATCTTCTCGTTCGGGCCGATGCCGTCCATGATGAAGTTCGCGCGCGGGTCGCGGGCGTCGGGCATCTGGACGTAGTAGGACGACTCGTCGAATCCCTCGGCGGTGAATCCAGTGCCGAAGTTCTTCTGCGGGGTGCGTGCCCGTCCACGCCACAGGCCGGAGCGCTGACCGTTGGTCTGCAGATGGTACTCACCCGGGCTCGCCTGCCAGGCGCGCGAACCGTATTCGGCCTTGCGCACCTCCATCAGGTGCTTCTTCTCCGGGTGCCAGTTGGCGATCCAGTAGAACCCGTTCGCTCCGAGGTACATGCCCCGGCCGCCGGCGGCCAGGTAGGTCTCCCAGGCGTCGAGCATTTCGCCCGAGTAGTACTCCGGGTGCGAGCCGGTCATGACCACCTGGTAGCGGCCGAGCAGGTCCGCTCCCTGGTCGTGGAGTTCGCGGTCGGTGGCGACGTCGAACTCGATGCCGATCGCGCCGAGCCAGGCCCCCAGATGCAGGTCCGCCGGGAACTGCCAGGGGCCGCCCGAGGCGGTGCGGAACTTGGGCCGCAGGTTGACGATCGGCCGCAGAGCGGAGGAGTAGTGGACGCCGCTGCCGTCGGTGTGGGTGTCGTAGGTGGAGCGTCCGAACTCGGGATGCTCGTGCAGCCAGAAGTCGAGCTCGTCGATGACGGCGGTGCGCCCGAAGATCGACTGGGCGATCTGGATGTCGTTGAAGTGCTCGTTGGCGTAGGCGAGGTAGCTGGTGGTCGGGATGAGCAGCAGCGCCTTCGCCGTTGCCCGGCCTCGCGGCGGAAGCACGAAGAACGGAATCCAGTCCTCCGACTCTCCCTGCAGCAGCCGCAGGGCGTAAATGCCCGAACGGAAGTCGTCCGGTACCCGCCAGGCGAAGTCGGTGTCCCAGCCGCAGTCCTCCAGGTCGTCGTCATGGAAATGGATGGCGCCGTACTCGCCCGGGGCGTGCGTGAAGTTCTCCTCGACGCCGCGCCAGTTCCACCCGGTCACCGCCCGGGCGGGAAAGTTCACGCACTCACCGTGCAGGCCGTGCGGGCCCCGGTCAGCGACCCTGTCGCCGATGATGCCGTCCGGTCCGATGCCTTCGGCGAAGTCCCAGGAGGCCAGCAGCCCCTCGCGCGGGGGTGCGCCCCCACGAGTGATGGCCTCCAACTCGTCCTCGCGCAGCACCCGGTTCCACACCTTGGGCGAGTCGACCTTGCCGTTGTAATGCGAATCGACCCGAGGCGACCCCTCCGTCACCGGGCATCCGCCGATCATGAACGCGCCGCGGCCGTTCGCGACCCGCGCGGTCAGCCGGACATCGGTGTCCCCCTCGCCGCTGATGGGCACGACCGGCGACAGCAGGCTGTTCACCGAGTTGACGACGGAACGGACGTAGACGGTCGCGCGCTGGTCCGCGGGGTCGTAACCGACGGCGATCGAGTACCAGCAGGAGCGATGCAACGGTGAGCGCGTCTCGACGACCGTCGTCTTGGTGCCGTCGCCGATCAGGAGGCACGGCCTCCCGTGCCTGATGCCCAGGGCATAGCCGGTATTGGACTCCTTCACATAGCGGCCGAACACTATCTGGTCGTCGTTCTCCGGCGTGGTCGGGCACACGAACGCGTGCAATGTGAAGGGTCCGTCCAGAGCGAGCTTTCCCTGGTCGTGGACCACCACGTAGGATCCCGGGTCGGTCGGTTGGAACCGCGCCGGATAGGTCCCGTTGATCGGGACTTCGAGGACCTCGTCGAAGCCGGGTCCGGCCGGATTGGTGTCACCGTTGACGAGCCGGACGACATCGGCGCGGTAGGTACCGGTTCGGACGCTGCTGACCTTGAACTCGATCGTCTCTCCCGGCGCGACGGACAGCCGGTCCGCGTAACCGTGGATCGCGGTCTCCTTCATTTCCTCCATCTCACTCGCCCTTCAGGTCGCGCACCCGCCGGAGGAAGATCCCGTGCAGAACGGCCTCCTCGGTGGGAAAGGTCTCGTCATCAAGGATCTTGGCGGGCTGACCGCGCACACCCGACAGCACGCCGATCCGGTATTCGGCCCACGGCCTGGTCATCACCCCGATGTACTTGCCGGCCTGTGGCTGGCGCCGGAAGTACTGCAGGACCCGTTCGAGGTCATCAGAGTGCTGACCGAGGGGCCTCTTGCAGTGCTCTTCGATGAGCTCATCGGTGATGAGCGAGCGGATCATCCGACGGTGCTTCGCGCTCCAGTCCTCGTAAACCTGCAGCTGCTTGTCCACCAGCCGGTCTTCGTTGGCGGCCATCACCCCTCCTTTCGTTGGGGTCAGCCTCCACACCGCGGCGGCGCGAGTCCATACGTCAATCGACCTATAGGGCCGCGCCGGAAGCGATGGACGCCGTGGGCGACCTGCGCGCGAGGGCGCACCGGCCGCCCGCCGAACGGGCCGATCGGCAGACGGGCCACTCGACCGGCGGACGCGAAGTCGGAATTACGGCTCGCCCATGAGCAGCAGATCGCCGTCCACCGCCACGGCCGCGAGCTGGGCACGCGTCAGGCAGCCGAGCTTGTCGAGAATGTGCTCCACGTGCGTGGAAACTGTTCTCGGACTGATGTACAACCGCTTGCCTATCTGCGGATTGGAGAGACCGCCGGCGATCAGGTGCAGGATCTGTGCCTCACGCACGGTGAGCCCATGAGGCCATGGCACGGTCCGCTCGGTGATGAGCGTTATCCCGCCACGGCAAGGGGTGATCTCCACCCGATGGCAGCGTCCTTCGACATCCGGCCACAGGTATCGCCGGGTGGCAGGAAGCCTGGCATATCGGGGAAGCATGCCCCGCACCGGGCCGCCTTCGGAAAGAAGGGGACCGGCGGATCGGCCGGGCACCTCGGTCACCTCGCCCTCCCTTGACATCAGCAACGCGTGTGCGTCCGAAGGGAGCCGCTCCACGCCCACCTGGACGCTGCGGAGCATGTCGCACACGATCGCCAGCAGCGGACGAAACCGCTCGATCAGCTCGCGGCATTCGTCGGTGGCATCTCCGGGGGAGGACCAGCTCATGTGCAGAGAGCCGGTGTAGCGTCCATCCAGCAGTCGCAGGCACATGGTGGTGCCCTCGTGGAACCCGGCAGGAATCAGGAATTCCTGGGCTGAAACGGTCTCGGCGAAGGTGAGGTTCCAGTCGCGAGCCAGATCCACCCAGCGAAGCGCGCTGGACGTCTTTGTGTGGAGAATTCGAAAGGCCGGATTACTGTCGATGAACGCATCATTCATGTGCCTCTGCACATCGTCGTCGTAGCCCTCGCTGGCGAGGGTCACGTGGCGATGCGTTCCCGACACCGCGTCCCAGGCGGACAGCGCATAGCCCGAGCACGCCACGAGAGCCCGCATGACGTTCGCCACCTCGGCGGCGCTGGAGCGCATCTCGTCGTGCACATCGCTGGACGGGCTGCCGTGCCGCGAAGCCATCGCGGGGAGCAAAGCCTCGATACGCATCGCATCCCCCAGAGCTGTCCATGCCTGCCGGCCGGGCACAGAAACCGGCCGCTGGGCCGTGACGCCGTTGTCCGCGGGGCCTTCGGCGGGACTCTAGCGCCGTCACAAGACCAAGTCCACAGGTCAGCGACATTCCCGGCCCAGAATTAGATTCTAGAATCATCCACTTCTCGACGAGGACGGGCGCCACCTCGTTCCCGCCTTCTCCCGCCGGAGCCGGCATCGGTCGATTGACGTATGGACTTCCACCGCGGCGCTATGGAGGCTGAGCCGCAACGGAGAAGGGGCGGTGACCAGCGGCGGGCGACCTGGTGAACGGGCATCGGAACGGTGCGCCCGCCCGCGATGTACTCAGCGCCTCGGTGCCACGAACACGCCGATGACGCTTTGCGCCATTCACCGAATTGTCCCGCGGGCCTCGATGACGCGGCCACGGCGGGCGGCGTCCTTCGGTTCCCTTCCGTACTTTCGAGGAGCTCTGGCATGACCATTCGCACTCCATCCGGCACCAGCACCATGCGTCATCCGCTCGATCCGCTGTCGACGGAGGAGATCACCCGCACGGTCGGCATCCTGCGCGCGGACAAGGCCGCCGCCGAGACCTTCCGTTTCGTGGCGGTCTATCTGAACGAGCCGGACAAGGCGCGTCTTGCCGCAGCGCCGTCGGAAGTGCCACGTGAGGCGTTCGCGGTGCTCATCGACCGCGCCGACGGCTCCGCCTACGAGGCGGTCGTGAACCTGGACGTCGCCGCTGTCACCACCTGGACGCCGCTGCCGGCGGGGACACAACCAGCGATCATGCTGGACGAGTTCGAGGAATGCGAAACCCGGTGCAAGGCCGATCCGCGCGTGATCGAGGCCCTCGCGGTCCGGGGAGTGAGGGACCTCGACCTGGTGTGCGTCGAGCCCTGGTCGGCGGGCTACTACGGTGAGGACGCCGAGGGCCGGCGGCTCATGCGGGCTCTCGTGTACACCCGGCTCGACCCCGACGACAACCCGTACGCCCACCCGCTGGAGCAACTGGTCGTCGTGTACGACCTCAACGCCGGCCAGGTCGTACGCGTCGAGGACGGCGGCGTGATCCCGGTGCCGCGGGAGCGCGGTGACTACCTGCCCCGGCGGATCGGGCCGGAGCGCACCGACCTCAAGCCGATCTCGATCACCCAGCCCGAGGGCCCATCGTTCGAGGTGGTCGGCAACCACGTGCGCTGGGCCAACTGGTCGTTCCGCGTGGGCTTCACGCCACGGGAGGGCCTGGTGCTTCACCAGTTGGCGTTCCGTGACGGCGAGAAGGAGCGGCCCGTCCTGCATCGGGCTTCATTGGTGGAGATGGTCGTTCCCTACGGTGACCCTTCGCCCGTCCAGTACCGCAAGAACGCCTTCGACGCCGGTGAGTACAACATCGGCGCCTTGGCCAACTCCCTCGCTCTGGGCTGCGACTGCCTGGGAGCGATCCACTACTTCGACGCGGTCGTCAACGACAGCCATGGCAATCCGCTCACCATCCGCAACGCCGTGTGCATGCACGAGGAGGACGACTCCATCCAGTGGAAGCACTACGACTTCCGCACCGACCGGACCGAGGTCCGCCGGTCGCGGCGGCTGGTCATCTCCTTCATCGCCACCGTCGCCAACTACGAGTACGGCTTCTACTGGCATCTCTATCTGGACGGCACGATCGAGTTCCTGGTCAAGGCGACCGGGATTCTGTCCACCGCCGGCCAGCCCGCAGGGGAGAAGTCCCCCTACGGCCAGACCCTCAACAACGACGGCCTGTACGCGCCGATCCACCAGCACATCTTCAACGTGCGGCTGGACTTCGCCCTCGATGGTCCGCGCAACGCCGTCTACGAGGTCGACACGCACGTCCCCGCGGACAACCCGACGGGCAGCTGCTTCTACACCGTCGACCGGCTCCTGGAGCGAGAACAGGGCGCCATCCGCAAGGCCGACGCCGCGCGGCACCGGTTCTGGAAGGTGGTCAACCACGACCGTCGCAATGTGGTCGGTGAGCCCGTCGCCTACCGCCTCATCCCCACCGACGCCATCACCCTGGCCGCGGTCCCCGACGCCCACGTGAGCGAACGCGCGGCCTTCGCCACGGCCAACCTGTGGGTGACCCCCTTCGACCCCGCCGAACGCTTTCCCGCCGGGGACTACCCCAACCAGAGCGTCGGCGGGGACGGCCTGCCCGCCTGGACGAGCGCCGACCGCGGAATCACCGACGAGGACATCGTGGTCTGGTACACGTTCGGCATGCACCATGTGGTGCGGCTGGAGGACTGGCCGGTGATGCCGCGCCAGCACGTCGGATTCATCCTCCAGCCGTTCGGGTTCTTCGACCAGAACCCCACCCTGGACCTCCCTCGGCCTGAGCTTTCAAGGACTCATCTCGATCAGAAGGAGGTATGCGATGGCACGGGCCGATGACGGGACCGGCGGATCGCACAAGAACATGGTGTTCGGTGTGCTCTTCGGTATCGGACTTGTGGTAGCACTTCTCCCGCCCATCTACATATGGGCGGGAGAGCAGCACTCGAATCTCCTCGGACTGCCGCTGTCCGTCCTGTACATGTTCGGTGTGAGCGGTTATGTCACGGCGGTCTGCGCCGCCCTGTACGTCGTCGAGCTCGCCCGAGGGGAGCTGGACTGATGGTCATCACGTTCGGCACCCTCACCGCCTTCTTCGGGCTCATCGTCATGGTCCTGTACATCACGCAGCGCCGCTCGACCAACGCGACGTTCAGCGGGTACGCGGTCGGCGACCGGTCGTTCGATTCGATGTACGTCGCGATGTCCTACGTCAACTCCTGGTGGCCCGGCGCCACCTTCGTGGCCTTCTTCGGCATGGGCGCCGCACTCGGCGTCATCGGGCTCTACGCTCTGGTCTACACACTGATCGGTGTCACGGCCATGTACTTCCTGGCCCGCCGCGCCTGGCGCTGGGGCAGCCGGTTCGACCTGCGCACACAGCCCGACATGATCGGGCTCAGATTCGGCGGGCGCGCTCCGAAGATCCTCGCGAGCCTCATCGGGGTGGTGGCCCTGTACCCGTGGGTCGTGCTCGGCTTCCAGGCGATGGGCGCCGTCGTCTCCTGGGCCTCGCTCGGGCGGCTCTCGACGGGTGAGGCCGTCGTGATCGGCGTGGTGATCATCGCGGTCCGCCAGATCTGGACCGTGCAGATGGGCATGCGCGGCCTGATCATCACCGACCTCTTCCAGGGCTTCGTCGCCTACCTCGGCGCGGCCGCCATCTGCGTCGGCCTCCTGCTGTTCTACTTCGACGGGTTCGGCGCGATACGCGAGCTGCCCAGCGCCAACCTGAGCCTGCCCGGATTCGATGCGCCGGTCGGCGGCCTCTACTACATGAGCATCGTCGCGGCCGGCGTCATCGGGAGCCTCTGCTGGCCGATGATCTTCGTGCGCATCTACACGGCGAAGGGAGTCCGGGCGGTCAAGAAGGGCACGCTGTGGACGATGGTCATATCCATCGTGTTCTACGGTTCGCTGCTGCTGGTCGCCCTCGCGGCCACCAAGATCCCGGCCGTCGCGGCCGCACCGCAGGACGGCTGGTTCCTGATCACCCGGTCGGCGGGCGGCACGTGGCTGCTCGCGGCGGGGATCCTGGTGGTGTTCGCGGCCAGCATGGGTTTCGTCGACGGGATGATCCAGGCCATCGGCACCCAGGTGGCCAACGACATCATCGGGGGAACGAGACCGCTGTCGGACAAGCAGCAGATCGTCATCGCCAAGCTCGCCATGGCGGCCTTCGCGGTCGGCGGCGCGGTCGTCGCGTATTTCACGTACAACTACGCGCATCTGGTCAACTTCGCACAGATCGCCTATCAGGCCATCATCCAGCTCGCGGTACCCCTGTTCCTCGGGATGTTCTGGCGCCGCGGCAACAAGTTCGGGGCCACCGCCGGCCTCGTCGTCGGCTTCGGCGCCGCGGTCGTCCTGACCATCCCCTACGCCGATCAGGGCGGCGCCGTTCCCTGGCTGGCCGGCCTGGGCAGCGGCCTCGTCGCGCTCGCCCTGAACCTGATCGTCTACGTCGCCTGCGCCTACCTGATCCCGAGCAGTGAGGAGGAACAGGCCAGGGTCGACGCGCTGTTCGAGATGACGCGGGCCGGGACGGATGTCGAGGTGTCCGCCCCGCCTCTGGAGCCAGACCCCGCATAGCCGGGCTTGCCGGCCGCCCGCCCCCTCCCCGGATCGTGGCCCTCACCAGAGCCACCGCCCAGGGAGGGGCTGCGGCTTACCGCACGCCGAGCCGGTCGCCGTGCGAGCCTCACTCTGGCACCCCCGGCTCCGGCTCGCCCATCAGCAGCAGGTCGTCGTTCACCGCCATCGCCGCGAGTTGGGCACGCGACAGGCATCCGAGTTTGTCGAGAATGTGTTCCACATGCGTGGACACCGTTCTCGGGCTGACGTACAGCCGCTTGCCTATCTGAGATTTGAGAGGCCACGTGCAATCAGGTGAAGGATCTGTGCTTCACGGAAGGTGAGGCAATGAGGCCATGGCACGATCTGCTCAGTGACGAGCGCCGCACCGCCCCTGCACGGGATGATTTCAATGCGGTGGCACCGCCCGGTCGCATCGGCCCACAGGTAGCGCCGAGGAACCCGGGGCAAAGTGTGCCCGGAGAGGATTTTCCGCAACGCGCCGCCGTCACAGAGGAATGTCCCCAGGGACCGTCCCGGTAGCTCGGCAGCCTTGCCTTTTCCTGAGATCACCAATGCGTGCGCGTCCGGGGGGAGTTGTGCGATGCCCGCCTCGGCGCTCCGGAGCATGTCGCAGACGAGCGCCAGGAGTGGACGAAATCGGTAGATCAACTCGATATTCTCGTCGGTGGCCTCCCGCGCCGATGACCAGCTCACGTGCAGAGCACCGGTGTAGCGTCCATCCGGCAGGCGCAGGCACATGGTCGTACCTTCGTGGAACCCTGCCGGAATCAGGAGCTCTTCAGCCGAGTACGTCGTGTCGAACCTGACGTTCCAGTCGCGTTCGAGGTCGATCCATCGGAGCGGGCCGGACGTCTTGGTGTGGAAGATCGGAAAGGCCGGATTGCTGTCGACATACGCGTCGTTCAAGTGACTCATGGTCCGGTCGTCGTAGCCGCGATTGACCAGGGTCACATGCTGGTGCGTCCCTGACATCGCGTCCCATGCGGCCAGCGCATACGCCGCGCATGGCACGAGCGACTCGAGCACGTGCGTCGCGGCGGCGGCGCTGAGACGCGCCTCGTCGTGAGTGCCGCCGGACGGGTTGTCATGTTGTGGAACCTGCGCGGGAAGCAGGGCTTCGATCTGCATCGCCGACCCCCAGAGCCGTCCATGCCCGCGGCCGCCCACACGTGCCGACGAACCGTGACGCCGGCGTCCGCGGACCGGTAGTGAAGACATTACCGCCACCGCACACCAAATCCACAGACAGGGCGACCGCTGACCTGCTGAAACATCCGGATGGTCGGTTCCGTGGCGAGCCGACGGGCCGAGGTCGACGGCGGGCGGGCTCCGCCTTTCCGCTCTGGCTCGGAGCGCCTCCCAGACTTGCCCTGGATCCCCGCCTCGCATACACGGCATGTGCAAATTTGCACATGCCGTGCAAAATCGAGTCGAATGGGGAGGCGAGTGGTTGCGGACGGTCGAGGCGGGCGCTGAAGCCAGCGGGACGGCGATGGCGGCGACGTCCTGTTCACCACCCTGCCGCCGCTCGGCATGCCAGGCGAGACCCCGTCCGCGCCGCGATGCGCGGTGCCCGCACCCGTGAGAAGGACCGCGATGAGATACGAGCCCACCCCCGCCGACCGCGCGCCGATGCCCACCGGCTACGCGGTCGAGCCGCGTTACCTGAAGTACCGGGAGACCGACGAGGCCAAGCCCTACGCCGAGTACTTCCAGATCTCGACCCGTCCGGTTCAGGAACACGTTGTCCACGCGCTGGTCGGCGGGATGGCGCCGCAGGAGTGTGGATACGGCGTCGACGAGGTCGCCGACCGGCTCGCACGCCCCGGCTACGAGCCGCTGGAGACCGGCTGGACCCGGCTCCCCGGCGGGGTGGTGATGGTCGCCGTCCACACGCCGATGCCGGAGGTCACCGCGGCCATGTGGGATTGGTGGTTCGGCTGGCACGGCCGCGAGAGTGCCCGCTACAAGCTCTGGCACCCCGACGCCCACCAGTACTGCGCCCTCGCTCAGGACCGCAGCTCCGACCGGTCGCTGACCGACCGGCAGCGGTACATCGGCAACGTCGCCTACGTCGATGAGTACATCGGCGGGCGGCTGCAGCCCTTGGCGATCCGCTTCCTGGACCCCGCCGCGATGGGCATCGCCCCTGCCTCCGGCACCACCCACATATGCGCCCGCGTGAGCCTCAGCTCGCATCCCATCGCCATCGGCTGGCTCGTCCACCAGGTCCGGCCCACCGACGACGGCGCCGAGATGCGTTCCCGGTTCTTTCTGGGCGACACCGCACTGCTGAACTTGCCCGCCCACGCCCTGCCGCCCGGCCGCACCACTCGCCCGCTCACCTCACCGATCGGACGCGCCCTGAGCCGCACCGCCATCGCCAAGGCCGGTCATCGCTTCATACCCGGCACGATCGGCGCCGACATGGTCCACCACTGTGCCGCCGAGATGAACCATCTGGCCTCTTTTCTTCCCCAACTCCACCAGGAATTCCAGGACACTCCATGAATCATCAGGCCCCCCTGGGCCAGGGGCCAGGGGCCGGCTGTCGGCAGGAACCCCACCAGGCGCCATTGCCGCGTGTTCTCTGTGTCAAGGGCCTCACCTGCGGAAATGGGTTCAGTTGACGGATATCGGTTCGTGCGGGACGTCCCTGGCCTCTGACTGGACCAGAGGACGCGCCGCGAGGCGATCCGGTTCTTCCACTCCGCAGTCTTGGAGGGCCGATGAGCTCACTCCCTTCACTCGAGGAACAGAACGCACGGGCGTACGCCGCGTTCCGGCAGGTCGAGGACCGCATCCTGGCCACGGAGATCCGCCCTCGGATCACGACGGCGGTCATCGAGGAGCATCGGCGGCGGCCGGTCGGCAAGCACAGCGACGATCTTGAGCGCGTGCTGGTCTACCTGCGCAAGAACCATCTGGTCATGGCCAGCAAATACATCCTGGTGTGCACCAGACCTCACGAGGAGTGGCGGATCGCGGCCATCACCGGCGAACCGGACCGGCCGCCGAGGCTTCTGGACGACACGTTCTCCGACCGGTTCGAGGCCGAGCACGGGTTGTTCCTGAAGCGGCTGCGTGACAACGGCCTGCTCGCGGACGCGGAAGGAGCGCGCTGATGAAGGTCGTCGGATACAGCGAACAGCTCAGCGTGCGCCCCGGTGAACGGGTGGACTTCAACGTCAGCTGCGATGCCGACCGCTACCACGCGGACATCGTCAAGCTCGTCCACGGCGACACCAACCCCGACGGTCCCGGCTTCAAGGTCGAGCCGGTCGCGACGTCGGTCGACGGGGAGTACCCGGGGCAGGTCCAGCGGATCCACTCCGGGTCCCACGTCCTGGTCGACGACGACGAGGCGCTCAGGTTCACCGGCCCCTTCACACTGCAGGTGCTCATCTGCCCGACGACGCCCGCGAAGGGCGTCCAGGGTCTGATCACCAAGTGGGACAGCGCCCGGCACTCCGGATACGGCCTGTTCATTGGAGAAGACGGCGGTGTCCAGCTCTGGATCGGGGACGGGGCCGGCAGGGTGCAGCGCCTCAGTACCGGCAGGCCGCTGCTGGCCGGCATCTGGTACCGGGCATCGGCGTCGCTGAACACCGACGGCATGATCACGGTACGGCAGGAGCCGGAGGTGGCGAAGGCGAACGGGCGCTTCACGCTGGCCTCTTCCTTCGCGTCGACCACGGCGGAGGTCACCGGGAGCGCGGTTCTGCGGCCGGCCTCGGACAACGGCGTGCCGCTGGTGATGGCGGGCTTCGTCGAGGCGCTGACCGCCGAGCGGATCGGTGTCGTCGTCGGCGGTCACTACAACGGCAGGCTCGATCGCCCTCGTGTGCATGCGCGGGCTCTGGACGGCGACGCCGTCCGCGCGCAGACCGACCGGCCGGGCGGCGACGGGCTTGTCGCCGCGTGGAACTTCCAGCACGAGATCACGCCGAACGGCATCGAGCAGACCCGCCAGATCACCGACGTGTCGTCGAACCGGCTCGACGGGCGCACCGTCAACCTGCCCACCCGCGCCGTGACCGGCTACAACTGGGAGGCGCGCGAGCAGAACTTCGTCCACGCGCCCGAGCAGTACGGCGCGATCCACTTCCACGACGACGATCTCGACGACGCGCGCTGGCGGGCCGACTTCTCGCTCACCGTGCCGGACGACCTGCCGTCCGGGCTGTACGCCGCGCGCCTCGCCGCCGCCGATGACACCGACTACGTGCCGTTCTACGTGCGCGCCCCGCGCGGGCGAGAGAAGCGCGTCTGCTTCCTGGCGCCCACCGCCAGCTACATGGCCTACGCGAACGATCATGTGACGCTGTCGGCACCGCTCGCCCAGCTTCTCGTGGCGCGGACGCCGGTGCTGGAACAGCGGAACATCGTGCTCAGCGAGCACCGCGAGTTCGGCCTGTCCACCTACGACACGCACACCGACGGCTCCGGCGTCGCCTACTCCACCCGGCTGCGCCCGATCCTCAACATGCGGCCGGGCTTCCGGCACTGGCTCTCGCCCTCGCTCTGGCAGTTCAACGCCGATCTGCACCTGATCGACTGGTTGATCGAGATGGGCTACGAGTTCGACGTGGTGACCGACGAGGACCTGCAGCGGGAAGGGCCGGAGGCCATTGCCCCCTACCGGGTCGTGCTCACCGGCTCGCATCCGGAGTACTACTCCGAGCAGATGCTCGACGCGCTCAACGGCTACGTCGAGAACGGCGGCCGGCTGATGTACCTCGGCGCCAACGGCTTCTACTGGGTGATCAACTACGACCCGCAGAACAGGAACGTCATCGAGGTCCGCAAGGGCAATGGCTCCAACGCCTGGAAGTGCGCACCGGGCGAGTTCCACCTGTCGTTCACCGGAGAGTACGGCACCCTGTGGCGGCATCGCGGGCGTGCCCCGCAGCGGCTCGTCGGGGTCGGCTTCGGCGCCGAGGGCTTCGACGTCTCCTCGTACTACCGGCGCACGCCCGAGGGCCGCGACCCGATCACCGCATGGATGTTCGAGGGGATCGAGGACGAGAGGATCGGCGACTTCGGGCTCGTCGGCGACGGCGCCGCCGGACTCGAACTGGACATCTACGACGCCGCCCTCGGTACACCGCCGGAGACGGTCATCGCGGCGACGTCGGAGGACCACACCGACATCTACCTTGAGGTGCTCGAGGAGCTGTACTTCAACGTGCCCGGCACCGGCGGGAGCCAGAGTGGCCAGGTCCGCGCGGACATCACCTATTTCCCTGCGCCGAACGGCGGTGGCGTGTGGTCGGCGAGCTCGATCGCCTACTGCGGATCGCTGTCGCACAACGGCTACGACAACAACGTCTCCCGTCTCACCAAGAACGTCCTTGACCGCTTCGCGTCGGACCAGCCTGCCCCGGCGGGCGCGCGGTCCGCTGGCCGAGAGATGTGACCCTGGGGCGGGCCTGCGGCGGCCAGCCCGCGGGCTGGAACGGGATTATGGAGCTGTAGGCATCTTTGGAGGGGGAGCGGGTGGCTGCTGGGACGGTGCGAACGCTGACGGCGCGGAGTCGGAACCGTCTGTCGATTCTGAGCGCCGCGCGGGAGGTGCTGGCCGCCGACCCGGACGCGAGCATGGACGACATCGCCGCCGCGGCCGGGATGGTGCGGCGCACCCTGTACGGGCACTTCCCGACTCGGCGCGATCTGGTCGCGGCCCTGGTGCAGGTGGGCGCCGAGGAGTTCGTCTCCCGGCTGGGTGCGATCGACGTCGAGGCCGCCGACCCTGGCACGGAGCTGGCCGGGATGGTACTGCGCACCTGGAGCGAAGCGCGCCGGTTCGCCCCGGTGATCGAGCTGGCCCGGCGCGGCGCCGCCGACGCGGTGACGGCGGCGATGGAGCCGTTCAACACGGCCGTCGCCCACCTGATCGGCCGCGGGCAGCAGCGCGGGATCTTCACCAATCGCCTCGATCCGGGTGTGCTGTCGCGGGTCCTGGAGAACGTCGCGCTGACGTTCTTGTCCGCCGGACTCGACGAGACCTGGGACGGCGACGCCGCCGACGTCGCGTTCACTCACCTGCTGCTGCTCGGGATGCCCGTGGACGCGGCCCGCGCCGCGGTGGACCGCGCACGGCTCCGTGAGCGAGATCGATGAGCTACGAGGGGTGTGCTCGCGGTTTCGTGCCTGGGTGACTTGGATCGAGCAAGTGCGCTCCAGGCGACCGGGGCCCCTCGCTCGCCGGTCGCCTGGTGCCGCTGTAGCTGATAGCCGAGATCGGCTCCGCTCCGGGAACTCCTTAGCGGGAGCTCAGTGTGGATTCGTGCAGGTCGACCTGCGTGGTCTCCGGGCCGGCGAGTGCCGATCCGAGGACGAGGAGCGCGCCGACCAGCAGGAGGATGGTCCCGGTGTAGTCGAAGGGCATGAGGTTGCCCAGTCCAGCCTGGTAGAAGGCGTAGAAGGAGGGCAGGACCACGGCCAGGCTGTAGGCGAGACCGTAGCCGGAGGCTCTGACCGAGGTCGGGAACCGCTCGTTGATGTAGGCGGGCAGCACCGCCCACGGGCAGATCGCGACGAGGATCACCACGATCGTCCCGGCGGCGGCCGCAGGGGTGCTGGTGGGCCCGAAGCGGACCACGGCGAACAGGGCCGGCGTGGCGATGACGATCATCGCCATACCGGACCAGGTCAGGTAGCGACGTCGCCCGATGCGCTGGGAAAGCGCCGCGGCCGGGGGCTCCACGCAGGCCAGGAGCAGGTAGGCGACCACCAGGAGCAGGGTCGTCTCCCGGCTGGTCAGCCCGATTCCGTCGGGGCCGAGCAGGGACGGCAGCACCGCTGTGACCGGCTGCATCGACAGCCAGAAACCGCTCATGAGCACGAACACCTGGATGAAGCGGGAGCGGTTGCCGCGCGCGAACAGTTCCTTGATCGGGCTCTTCGCCCGTTCTGCCGAGGCGAAGACCTCCGACTCGTCCACCGAGCGCCGGAAGTACAAGACCAGCAGGACGGTGAGCACGGCGCCGATCACGAACGGGATCCGCCAGCCCCACTGGACGTAGGCCGAGTCGAGGTCCTGCGCCGGCATCAGCAGCAGCAGGAACAAGGTGATCAGGGAGATGGCCGCGTAGGCGAGTGGGAAGCCGGTGTTGATGATGCCGCTATAAAGCCCGCGCTTGTGCGGGGGCGTCGCCTCCATGGCCAGGGGGTTGGCGCCCGTGTACTCACCGCCCAGGAAGATGCCGCCCACGAAGCGGATCACCACGAACGCCACGACGCTGACGATGCCGACCTGATGGAAGCCGGGCAGCAACGCGATCAGGAGCGTGGACACCGCCGCCCCGCTCATCGCCATGATCGTCGCTCGGCGGCGGCCCAGGGTGTCGGCGATGCGGCCGAAGACGGCCGCGCCGATCGGCCGTCCCAGCAGCGTGGCGGCGAAGATCGCTCCATTGACGATCGCCTTGCCGCCGGTGCCGAGGTCGGGCGAGACGAAGTAGGCGATCGCCGGGGCGAGCGTGACGATCGGCAGGTAGATGTCGAACAGGTCGACGAAGAATCCGAACCACGCCCCGAGCATCGCCCGGCGCCCGCGCTCGGCCGAGACCTGCTCGCCGTCCGGCACCCCTCCTTCACCGGGATTCTGCGCCGTGGCGGGCGCTGGTAGATCACCAGTGCCCGAAACCGCTGAGCGCGGCGGCCGCGTCGCGCGCACAGGGTCGGTTCCGGTTCCGTCTGACGTGATGGATGGGTCAGGTGTCGCCATGGGGCACCTCGCGGATCGAGTGTGAGGCGTTCGGATGTGCCCATGCTGGGCGTGCCCTGCATCACAGTCAAGAGTGATGTCGCTTTTTTTTAAAAGTGGCATCGCTTTTTGCTGTGCGGCGTTGTGCCTGGTCCCGCCCCGTCAGGGCATGCGAAAGCCCCGGTGCCATGGGCTCGCGGCACCGGGGAGCGATGAATCCGGGTCAGTCGCCGGCCGGCGCGAATTCCGGGGCGTCGGCGAAGAACAGGTTGTGCCATGCCTGGGTGACGATGACCGCCGCATCGGCGAGGGGAACGGTCTGCGCGCGCAGCTTCTCGTGCGCGTACCAGACATAGGCCGACTGTTCGACCATGCAGGCCGCCGCCTCGGCCATCAGTCGGGCGGACTGTCCGCCGACAGTGTCGATCCCGTGGTGCTCGGCGAGCGCGGTGACGAATCGGTCGACGTGCCGCTCCCTCATCCGGAACCACACGTCCCGGAAACGCGCGTCGACGTTGGCCGCCTCGATCAGCGCTCGCATCACGTCCCGGTTGGCGTGGTAGTGCTCCAGATACCCGCGGTTGGCGTCGAGCAGGGCGGCATAGGCGTCCGTGCGGAAGTCATGGGCGGTGCGGCCGCTGGCCTGGTACAGCTCGTCGTGTATGTCGCCGATCAGCGACTCGAACACGTCCTCCTTGTTGCCGAAGTAGCGGTAGAGACCGCCCAGCGACAGCCCCGACTCCTCGGCGATCGCGCTCATGGTGGCGTTCACGTAGCCGGATCGGGCGAACACCCGCCGTGCGGCCGCCAGGATCTGCGTTCGCGTGCGGATGCCTTTCGGGGTGGTCGGGACCGCTGCCACCGCGCGCCTCCTCGTCGGCGGACCGCCGCGGGACCGCCTGTGTCGTGGGGTGTTTCCGGCGTGCGCGAGACGTGGGGAGGACGCCACGCGCCGCGGCTCATGCTACCGCCGATCACTCGTGAAAGCGACGTCGTCATATAAAAAAAGCGATGTCGCTATCTTGACGATCTCGTGAAGCGTCCGTGACGATGGGGACGGTAACGGGTGGCTGTCACCCTGACCAGCGAGGAGGCCCCATGACCACCCTCCCTGAGCCGGCCCCGCACGATCGGGCGGACCGGTATCGCCGCCAAGGCTGGTGGCCGGGCGAGGCGCTCGTCGCCCGCTTCAGGCGCCAGGTGGAGGCCGACCCGGAGGCGATCAGCGTGCGCGATGATCGCGGCGCGGTGCTGACCAGGGCCGGCCTCTGGCACGCCGCCGGCCGGTTCGCCGGCCTGCTGGCCAGCCGCGGAGTGGGCCGCGGGGACGTCGTCGTCCAGTGCTTGCCGAACGCGGTGGCCTGGCAGGTGATCTTCCTCGGCTGCCTGCGGCTGGGCGCGGTCCCGGCGACCATCCCCGTCACGACCGACCCCGGGACGCTGCGCTACGTGGCCGACCTGGTCGCGGCGCGCGCCCTGGTCACCGACCGCACCTACTCCGGCGGCACCGACGACGGCGTCGCCCTGCGCGTCGCCGCCGAGAGCGCCCACGTCGTGACGGCCGTGACGGTCGACGCCGACGCCGGGTCGGCACCGGAGCCGGCGATGGTCCTTCGCGACGTCGCGAGCGGTGCCGGGCCCCCGGCATCACCGCCCCACGCCGCCGGGCTCGCGCAGCTGATGTTCACCTCCAGCACCACCGGGCGTCCGAAGGCCGTGGCGCACACCGAGGACACCCTCGCCGCGGTCAATATCGGCTTCGCCGAGCGCTTCGGGCTGACCTCCGCGACGCCCATCTTCATGGCCTCGCCACTGGGGCACAGCGTCGGCGCCTGGCACGGTGCCCGGCTGTCGTTGTTCACCGGGGCCGAACTCGTCCTCCAAGAGCGCTGGGATCCCGAGCGGGCGCTCCGGGTGATCGATCGTCACGGCTGCGCCTTCACCGCCGCCGCCACGCCCTTTCTGAAGGACCTGATGGACCTGCCATGGAAGGGCCCGAAAATGGCGGGCCTGCGGACGTTCCTCTGCGGTGGCGCCCCGGTGCCTCCCGCACTGCTGGAGGAGGCGGCCGCGCAGGCGCCCGGAACGTTCGTCACGGTGCTGTGGGGCATGACCGAAGGCGGCGTGACCACCTGCCTTCCCGGCGATCCGCCGGAACGGATCACCGGTACGGCCGGGACCGGGCTTCCCGAGCTGGAGCTGCGGATACTGGACGACACCGGGGCGTGGGCGGCGCCGGGCGCCGAAGGCGAGCTGGCCATGCGCGGGCCGGGGGTGTTCACGGGATACGCGGGGCAGCCCGAGATGTACCACGAGCTGATCACCGAGGACGGCTTCTTCCGCACCGGCGACCTCGCCCGGCTCGACGGGGACGGATATCTACACCTCACCGGCCGCCTGAAGGACCTGATTATCCGAGGCGGCGTGAACATCTCCCCGATCCCGCTGGAGAACGCGCTGTCGGAGCATCCCGCCGTCCGTGCGGTGGCCGTGATCGGAACGCCGGACGCGCGGCTCGGCGAACGCATCTGCGCGGTGGTGGAGCCCGCCGGCGAGCCGCCGACGCTCGACGCCTTCCTGCACTGGCTGGACGAACGGGGCGTCCCGCGCCGGCTGTGGCCGGAACGGCTGCGCCTGGTCGACGGGATGCCGAGGACCGCCGCCGGCAAGATCCGCAAGGCCGATCTCCGTGAGCGCATGGCGAAGGAGCCGACATGAGCACGAGCGGGAACTCTCAGGGAACCGGGACCATTCCAAGAACCGAGACCACTCGTCTCAGGGACATCGATGTGCGCTACCGGGTCTCGGGCCAGGGGTCGCCGGTGCTGATGGCGCACGGCCTGGCCGAGGACCACCTCACCTGGCGTCCACAGCAGGAGGCACTGGCCGGCTACCGGACCTACGCCTACGACCTGCGCGGCCACGGCGGTACCACGCTCGGTGCTCCCGACGGCACGCCGGAGCAACTGCGCGACGACCTTCTGGAGTTCCTCGCCCGGGTGACCGGTCCGGCCCCGGTCGTCGGCTTCTCCCTCGGGGGCACGATCGCGCTCGCCGCGGCCGCACGGGACCGCCGTCTGGTCACCGGAGTCATCGCGCTCGGCGCTTCCACCAAGGTCGGACGCGCGGCCGCCGGCTTCTACGCCGAGCGGATCGGGCGCGCCGGTGACCGGGCCCGCCTCGCTCAGGCTCTTCGCGAGGACTCTGAGGCGGGTCTGCACGACCCGTCCTCCAACGCCGAGGCGGTCGGCGCCGCCAGGGTGGCCGCCATCGGTGACGGAGTCGGCTACGCCAACGCGGCCGCCGCGATGGCCGCACTGCACGATCGTCCGCTGACCCCCGCGCTGGCCGGTATCCGCTGCCCGGTCACGGTGATCGGCGGCGAGTACGACACCTTCTGCCCCCGCAAGGCCGCCGACATCATCCTCACGGCGCTGCCGCAGGCCGAGTATCGCGAGATCTCCGGTGCGGGCCACCTGATGAACATCGACCGCCCGGACGCCGTCACCGCCGCCGTCCGCGAAGCCCTGGAAGGGATGAGCTGATCATGACCCGCACGATGAACCGTTGGGGACTGTCGATGGGCGTCAGCCCGCGCGAGCCGCTGGCCAACGTCACCGAACTGGCCCTGCAGGCCGAGGGACACGGGTTCGAAGCGATGTGGTTCATCGACTTCCAACTCGGCATGAAGGACGTGTACGCCGCGATGAACCTGGCGGCGCTGGCCACCGAGCGGATGCACATCGGGTCGGCGGTGACCAACCTGGTCACCCGGCACCCGACCGTCACCGCCAACGCGACGGTCGCGCTGGACGAGCTGTCGGGCGGGCACGCCATGCTGGGCCTGGGCGCCGGCTGGTCGGCGGTGCTGGGCGCGGGCGGGCGGCCGTCCAAGCTCGGCGATCTGCGGCAGGGGATCGCCGAGTTCCGCGCCCTGTTCTCGGGAGAACCGGCGCAGCTGTACGGAACCGAGGTGCAGATCGCCGCCGCCCACCACCAGATTCCCATCTACCTGGCCGTCTCCCAGCCGGGCATGCTGCGTCTGGCGGGGGAGGCATGCGACGGCGCGATCCTGATGGGCGCGGCCGACCTCGAATTCTGCGCATGGCAGCTGGACTTCATCCGTGAAGGCTTGGCGAAGGCCGGGCGGGACCGCTCCGAGCTGCTGATCGACCTGATCGTCACGATGAGCGTGGACGAGGACGAGGAGCGGGCACTGAGCGCGGTGCGGGCGTGGGCCACCAGTCAGGCCGCCACCATGGACGTCTGGAAGAGCATGCCCCCCGCCTGGGAGAGGTTCCGGCCCGAGTTCGCCGCCGCCAGCCGGGGCTACCACCTGGTCGACCACCTGTCCCGGCACGCCGGCCACAAGAAGGTCGTCAGCGACGACTTCGTCCGCTCCGTCGCCCTGGTCGGCGACGAGCGGACGTGCGTCGAGCGACTGCGGGAACTGGCCGCGCTCGACATCGACCGGATCACCTTCGCGCTGCTGTCCGGCGGACGCAGGCGGCACATCGCGCAGCTCGCCGAGCGGATCATCCCCGCCGTCGCCGCGGGCTGAGCGAACCCTCCCTTCCTGAGAAAGGCGGACACTGGAGATGGACGGTCGTCAGGTGGCGGTGGTCACCGCCGCCGCGGGGGCGGGCATCGGCAGCGCGGTGGCGCGCCGGCTGGCCGCCGACGGGTTCGACGTCGTGATCACCGACGCGCACGAACGCCGCGCCGAGGAGCTGGCGGCCGGGCTGGAGGCCCGGCACGGCCGCCCGTTCCTCGCCCGGCGCCTCGACGTCACCGATGAACAGGCGGTCGAACGGGTCATGGACGATGTGGTGGCCGCGCGCGGCGGCCTGAACGTCCTGGTCAACAACGCGGGCTGGAGCAAGATCGAGCCGGTGGCGCGGATGTCGGGGGAGACCTGGCGGCGCTGCCTGGACGTGGACCTCAACGGCACCTTCTACGCGATGCGGTACGCGCTGCCCCACATGATCGAGTCCGGGGCGGGCGCGGTGGTCAACATCAGCTCGATCGCCGCCTGGGAGACCAGCGTCGAGCACGGAGCCGCCTACTCGGCCGCGAAGGCCGGAGTACTGGCGCTGACGCGCGTGGCGGCGGCGGAGAACGGCCGGCACGGAATCCGGATCAACGCGATCGCCCCCGGCCTGATCTACAACGACTTCCTCCGCAAGATCTACCCCGACGACTTCTTCGACGGCTACGCCGAGGAACGATCGCGGGTGGGCAGGGTCGGCCGCCCGGACGACGTGGCGGCGCTCGTGTCGTTCCTGGCCGGGCCGGAGGCGGGGTACATCACCGGCGAGGTCTACGGGATCAGCGGCGGGGTGGCCCCCCATGCCTGAGCATCCCCTGGAGCTTCCCGTCCGCGCGCTCACCAGGGCCTTCGCCGACGGCACCCTCTCACCGTCCGAGCTCACCGCCGAGGTCCTGGAGCGCATCGGCCGGCTCGACCCGTACCTGCACGCCTACCTCACCGTGACCGGCGACCTCGCCCGTGAGCAGGCGTGGCAGGCCACCGAGACGTACCGGCGCGGAGAGTGGGATCCCCGGCGCGCACCCCTGCTCGGAGTGCCGGTATCGATCAAGGACGCCTTCCACCTCCGGGGCGTGGAGACCACGCTGGGCTCGCTGGTGCACCGCGGAGAGATCGCCGAGAGCGACTCGGGCGTCGTCCGCAGGCTCCGCGCGGCAGGCGGCGTCTTCACCGGAAAGACCAACACCGCCGAGTTCGGGCAGTCCGCGACCACCGACAACCTGCTCGGCCCCGCCACGGGCAACCCCTGGGACCCGGACCGCACCGCTGGCGGCTCCAGCGGCGGCGCCGCCGCCTCCGTCGCCGCCGGCATGGCCGCCGTGGCGGTCGGGTCGGACGGCGGCGGCTCCGTCCGCATTCCCGCCGCGTTCTGCGGGCTCGTCGGCGTCAAGCCGACCTGGGGCCTGTGCCCCGACGAAGGCGGCTTCCGCGCGATGACCGAGTTCGCCTCGCCCGGGCCGCTGGCCCGGTACGTCGACGACGCCCGGGTGATGCTCGGAGTCCTCGCCGACTCCGGCTACCCGCGTCGCAAGGTGCCGACCGAGCTGCGCGTCGCCTGGTGCCCGCGTCCCGAGGACCGCCCGGTGGCCCCCGGCGTGGCCGCCCTCGTCAAGGAGATCGCCATGCTCCTCGCCGAGCAGGGACACCGGGTCGAGGAGCACGACGCGCCCGTCGGAGGCTGGCAGGAGATCTTCGGTCCTCTCGTCCTGGACGACGAGGACCGCGAGCGCAGGCACCTCCTCGTCGAGTCGCCCGACCTGATCACCGGATATCAGCTGAGCACGCTGCGTGCCGCCCGCCACCTGCCCGCCGCCGAGGTGGACGCCGCACGCCGGGCCCTGCCCCGCTACCGTGCGCGGGTCGAGGCCCTGTTCGAGTCGTTCGACATCCTCGTCACCCCAGCGACCGCCGTTCCGGCCTTCCCGCTGGGAGAGCGCCCGAGGCGAATCGATGGACAGCCCGTGTCCTCACTGTGGGGCGCCTTTCCGTTCGCCGTGCCGTTCAACGTCGCGGGCGTACCGGCCCTCAGCCTGCCCTGCGGCACTACCGCGAGCGGCCTGCCCGTGGGCGTCCAGCTCGTTGCCGCGCCGCGGGCCGAGCACCTGCTGCTGGACGTCGCCGAGGACATCGAGGACGCGGTGGCCTTCGACCGTGAGCCGCTACGGCGTCGCTGGTCGCCGACCGCCGCGGGCACGGACCGATGACCATCGACGTGCGCCGTGACGGCCCGCTGTGGAGTGTGCGGCTGGCCGCACCGGAACGGCGCAACGCCCTCTCCCGCCTGATGCTGGCCGAACTGCGGAGAGTCCTCGCATCGGCGGACGACTGCGGCGGGATGGTCCTCACCGGCGAGGGCGGCGCCTTCAGCGCGGGCGCCGACCTGCACGACCTCTCCGGTACACCGGACGATCTCGCCTACGACGACGACCTGTCCGGAACGGTCCACCTCATCCGGACGGCCCCGTTCCCCGTACTGGCGGCGCTCGAAGGCCCGTGCGTCGGAGCCGCGGTCGAGCTCGCACTGGCCTGCGACCTGCGCGTGGCGGCATCGGACGCCTTCCTGCAGATACCCGCGGTCAAGCTCGGGCTCCTCTACAACCCGCGCACGATCGCCCGCCTGCACCGGACCCTCCCGCGCGACACGGTCACCCGCCTGGTCCTGCTCGGCGAGCGCTTCACCGCACGCTCGGCCCAGGCGGCGGGCCTGGTCAGCGAGGTGGCCCAACCCGGCGCGGCCGCCGCACGAGCCGAGGAGATCGCCACCGGGATCGTGCCGGGTCCCTCGGCCTCGTTCGCGGCGACCAGGCGGCTGCTGGCCGACCTGGACCTCGGAGCATTCGACGCCGAGCACTGGCACCGCGTCCGGCTCGACCTGCTCGGCTCGGACACCCGCCGCCGTGCCGTCGCGGCGGCCAAGGACAGATTGGAGCAAAAATGATCAACCCCGCAGACTTCCTGGACGTGGAGATGTCCCTCGGCGACGAGGAGCGCATGATCCAGGAGACGGTCCGCCGGTTCGTCCACGAGCGCGTCGCACCCCACGCCGGAGGCTGGTTCGAACGCGGCGAGTTCCCGCGGGAGCTGGCGAAGGAGCTCGGCGCGCTCGGCCTCCTCGGCATGCACCTGGACGGTTACGGGTGCGCCGGGAGCAGCGCCCTCGCCTACGGCCTGGCCTGCCTGGAACTGGAGGCGGGAGACAGCGGACTGCGCAGCTTCGTCTCGGTGCAGGGGTCGCTGGCGATGTTCCCGATCCACCGCTACGGCTCGGCCGAGCAGAAGGAGCGCTGGCTGCCCGGCATGGCGACCGGCGAGCTGATCGGCTGCTTCGGGCTGACCGAACCTGATTCGGGCAGCGACCCGGGCGGGATGCGCACCACCGCCCGGCGCGACGGCTCCGACTGGATCCTCAACGGCACCAAGATGTGGATCACCAACGGCTCCCTCGCGGACGTGGCCGTCATCTGGGCACGGACCGACGACGGGATACGGGGCTTCCTGGTGGACACCGCCACCCCCGGATTCGCCGCGAGCCCGATCGAGGGAAAGCTGTCCCTGCGGGCCTCGGTGACCGCCGAACTCACCCTCGACGAGGTCCGGGTGCCCCAGGCGGCGATGCTGCCCGGCGCGCACGGCCTGCGCGGACCGCTGTCCTGCCTGAACGAGGCCAGGTTCGGCATCCTGTTCGGCGCGGTCGGCGCGGCCCGCTCCTGCTTCGAGACCGCGCTGGACTATGTGCTGCACCGCGAGCAGTTCGGCAAGCCCATCGCCGGCTTCCAGCTCACCCAGCACAAGCTCGCGGACATGCTCGTCCGGGTGAACAGGGCGCACCTGCTGGCCCTGCATCTGGGCGGGTTGAAGGACGCGGGGCGCCTCACACCGGAACAGGTCAGCTTCGGGAAACTGGACAACGTCCGGCAGGCGCTGCACGTGGCACGCGAGGCCCGCGGGCTCCTGGGCGCCAACGGCATCTCCCTCGAATACCCGGTCATCCGGCACATGACCAACCTGGAGTCCGTCTCCACCTACGAAGGGACCACCGAGGTGCACACCCTGGTGCTCGGCCAGGCCATCACCGGAATGGCGGCCTTCCGATGATCGCCGTCCCCGACCTGGCCGGACACGACCTCGGCACCCGCACCATCGCCTACACCGAACGGGACGCGATCCTCTACGCCCTGAGCGTCGGCGCACGCGCCGGCGACCTGGACCTGGTCTACGAGCGCGATTTGCGCGTCCTGCCGACCTACGGCCTGGCCCTCGGCCTGTGGACGGTCGAGGCCGCGGGCGCGCTGGGCGCCTACGATCCCCTCCGCTCCCTCCACGCCGCCCAGAGCCTGGAGGTCCGCCAACCCCTCCCACCGGCCGGAACCCTCGACCTGACCGGCCGCATCGCCGCCGTGTGGGACAAGGGAACGGCCGCGATCATCGAAGTCGAAACACGGTGCCCGCAGTTCACCGCGACGTACTCGATCTTTCTACCCGGCCACGGCGGCTTCGGAGGCGAACGCGGCCCGTCCATACCACGCACCACCACGCCGGGCGACTGGCACGCCGACCATCCGACCAGCGAGTCGCTGGCGGCCCTGTACCGGCTGACCGGCGACCTCCACCCAGTCCACATCGACCCGGATGTGGCCGCCGAATCCGGCTTCGACGGGCCGATCCTGCACGGGCTGTGCACGCTGGGCATAGCCGCCCGAACCGTCGCCGCCGCAGCGGACGCCCACCCCTGCGACCTCACCGAACTGCGGGCCCGCTTCGCCGCCCCCGTCCGCCCCGGCGCCGTCCTTCGCCTCTCCGCGACCGTCCCGGAAAAGAGAACAGTGACCTTCGCCGCCCTGGTCAACGAAAAGCCAGTACTCAACAGCGGCTACGCCCGCTTCACCTAGCCCGAGCCTCGAAATGAGCCGAGCGCCGGCGTGATGTGAACACAGCGAGGTCCCCGTCGAACGCGTGCTGTGGTTGAACGCGGGCGTCCATGCTCCCGAGGCGGGCGAACGGGCTGGGCGCGGTGTCGAGCCGATGTTGCGTGTTTACGCTATGTGCATAGACCGGCAACGGGACGTCGCCAACCAGCGCCATCAAGGGTGTGTTGGCATGATCGGCAACTGCCGTGGAGAGGCATCGGGGTATTCCGGGGCCTGGTCAGAGCCCGGATGGCCTGGTTGAAGGGGCGCGCCCGGCAGGATTCGAACCCGCGACCGTCGGATTAGAAGATCGGTTCCGCTTCGACCTGCCCCACCACCGATGACCTGGGCGAGATCATCCGACCACCGCTCCGCCACTCAAGATCATTCCGTACATACTCCGGATCTTGTGTTCGTGGCTTGTTGCCGCGCGCTCGGCGGTCTCTGTGGTGCCCGTAGGCGTGCGGCGTAGCCGCTGTTCTTCCCCACCTTCCTTCCCCCGACCCGTCGAGACCCGTACCTAGCGGCGGACGGGTTCTGTCAAGGGTGGCGAAGCCATCACGAAGTGACGCCCGTAGGGCGCCGTTGACAGGTTCCGGCCGCCGCCATCCTCAAGCCATCGGGTCGGGGGAGCCCCGTGCCATTCCACGCCAGTTGGCAACATCCCTGTACTGCCGATGGCTGGTGCCTCGGATCGAACGCCAGCTCTGGGCGGCGGCGCGACCTCGTGACGGCCGTCTGTTTGGCGCACAGGCCGGCGGCGTCGCGATGCGCGGCCCGGCGCGGCCGTCCGGTGACCGGCGCCCACGCCGCACGCTCCGGGCGGCCAGGCGCGGGGCCGCGCAGCGGCCCAAGCGCCGCCGCCCCTTGATCCTAAACAGCCCAATTCGGCAGCCATCCGTACTTGCGCAGTGTCCTGTCCCGGGACATGCTTGACATCTCTGTCCCATCACATGCTTGACGGGTGCCTGTTCGGCTTGGCTGTCGCGTGTTCGTTTGCGGGCGTCGCGTGTCAGGGAGGCCGGGATTGGGCCTGGTCGAGTTGTCGGTGGTGGAGCAGCGGTATCGGGCGGTGCTGCAGGTGCTGGCGGGGGTGCCGGTGATCGAGGTGGCGGCCCGGTTCGGGGTGTCGCGTCAGAGCGTGCATGCCTGGGTGAAGCGTTATCGGGCTGAGGGGCTGGCGGGGCTGGCTGATCGGTCCCGGCGTCCGGTGTCTTCGCCGGGTCAGATGAGTGCGCAGGTGGAGGCCGTGGTGTGTGAGCTGCGGCGGGAGCATCCGCGGTGGGGTCCGGTGCGGATCGTGCATGAGATCGGTCGGCTGGGTGTGGTGCCGGTGCCGTCGCGGATGGGCGTGCATCGGGCGCTGGTGCGGCATGGGTTGATCGAGCCGGGCCGGCGGCGCCGCAAGCGGGAGGAGTTTCGCCGCTGGGAGCGCGAGGAGCCGATGGCGTTGTGGCAGATGGACATCGTCGGCGGGGTGTTGTTGGCCAATGGGTCGGAGTGCAAGGTGGTCACCGGGGTGGATGACCATTCGCGGTTCTGTGTGGTCGCTGAGGTGGTGCCGCGGGCGACGGGCCGGGCGGTGTGCCTGGCGTTCGCGGCGGCGTTGCGTGAGTTCGGGGTGCCGGGTGAGGTGCTGACCGATAACGGCAAGCAGTTCACCGACCGGTTCGGGCATGGCGGTGAGGTGCTGTTCGACCGGATCTGCCGGGACAACGGCATCGTGCACCGGCTGACGCAGCCTCGCTCACCGACCACGACGGGCAAGGTCGAGCGGTTCCACCAGAGTCTGCGGCGAGAGCTGCTGGATGACGCGGTGCCGTTCGATGACCTGCCTGCGGCCCGGGCTGCAGTGGCGGGCTGGGTGGTCGAATACAACACCCGCCGCCCGCATCAATCGTTGGGCATGGCGTTCCCGGCCGACCGGTTCGACACCCGCACCGCCCAGGGCGAGCAGGAGCTGCTGCCGTTGCGGCTGCCCGCCGCGGTCCGCCTGGCCGCCGTCCCACCGGCCGCCCAAGAAGCCGAACCCGCCGACCCTGCCGGCACCGATGTGCAGGCGCAAGCCGCCCAGATAAGGGTGTGGGACGGCGGGGCAGTGGAGTTCGAACGAACCGTTCCGGCCAGCGGGAACATGTTCGTGGCCGGTCGCCAGTTCTGGCTCGGCCCCGCCCAGGCCGGTGTCACGGTGACGTTCTGGGCCGACACCGATGTCATCCACCTGCTCAACGCCGGGTCCCGGATCAAATCCGTGCGCTCACACCTGTCGACCGCCGACCTGACCGCACTGGCCGCCCGCGGAGCCCGTAAAGCCGGGCCACCCCCGTTGCCGCCACCCGAAGACGGCGAGGCGGGAGAGGTCGACCGGACCGTCAACAAGGACGGCAACGTCGGCCTGGGCGGCCGCATGGTGCTGGCCGCAGAGATCCTGCGCGGCCGCCGCGTCGGCATCCGCATCGAACCCGCCACCCTGATGTTCTTCGACCCCCAAACCCGCGAACTGCTGCGCACCCGCCCCAACCCGTTCACACCCGACCAGGTCCAGGCGCTGCGCGGACTACGGCGGGCCGGTCCACCGCCCCGGCCCCGCACCGAACCGGTCACCGTTCAGCGGCGGGCCAGCAACAGCGGCGTGGTCATGGTCACCGGGCAAAAGATCGCACTGGGCCGCCTGCACGCCGGCCGGGTGGTGACCATCCACGTCGCCGACACCACCCTGGCCATCGAACTGGGCGACGACGACGTGCGGACGGTCCGCCGGACCACCACCCAGCCCGTCCGAAGCATCAAGGCTCACCGGCCCCGCAAGGCCGCCCCATGATTCCTAGAACATCCGTCAAGCATGTCCTGGGACCAAAACGTCAAGCATCTCCTGGGACTAGACATCCGTACTTGCGCAGTACCAAACGCACTGATCAGGGCTTCAGAAGTGAAACCTGTCCCTTGGCTACAAACTTTCCAGCGCGATCAACAAACAAGCCAAAAGCATTGAACGATGAGCATACATTGGAAAATTCTCTTTCCTTGCGGAATGAAAAATGCTCCTGCTCGGCATCAACCCCGGCGAGGTCGAGGGCCAATAGACGCACGACCAAGGTTGCGACCTTTTGGACAAGAAGAGTCTCCTCGGGTTTTGGAAACTGTCCGCGATCGTAATGCTTGATCGTATTGTAATTGTTTGCCATTGCTTTGGCTAGGCCAACGCGAGAGTTTGCTATCCCGGCGCACGAAACTCCTGTTTTAGATAGGCACCGAAAAGCGAACGTCGCCGTGGTCGGGCGATTCGACCCGGAATAAGTTTCACGTTCTCCACTAACAAGCCCGATAATGTTTCCTGCCGCCTCGATCGCCATCGACGCGTTGACTACTGAGTTTTCTAGGCCAACTTCCTTGGCATTCATTGAACTCAAAGCCGGATAGATAAATCGTTCCCAATCTTTGAATCTGTCCGCCCAGTCCCGTAGGGCTGGTCCACCTACCTCGCTAGCCGAAGCCAGCGGCTCGCTGAGCATTTTGCTGTCAGGCTTGGCTCGCCTGTACTCCTGCACAGTATCTCGGCTAATTAATTCACAGAAGGAAAAATGCCTGAGCTTTCCACTCATCGCTCTCTCAGGAAAGCGTTTGTCTCGGACGAAGTGTTTCCGGTAATAGACCATAGCCCCGTGAACCAGGGCTACCAGAGTTTTGACCTTGCGGTGCTCATCCAGGTGAGTGGATATCGGTCGCGGGTCGTGAAATGTGCTTTCCAGGTACACGACCTCATCTACAAGATAGCCGCCGCCCGGAGATTTGGCTGACCAATTGATAGAAAGAGTCATTTTGGCCGCACCTTGCCACCAGGTGATGCTCTGTGTAGTTTCGATTTCAACCACAACCTTCTTCACAAGGTTGCTCTTGTCTACAACTTGTTTATCCTTTATTGAGCTGAAGTTCGTCCATTCGGCAAGTCCGTCGAAGTGCGACCGAAGCGTCTTTACTGTTAAGGGATCACCTAGATCCCCCTCTCGCTGCTTAAGAACCACCTCGGCGGGGGCAATTTTCCCCAGAGCTATTCCTAGACCCAGCTGGGCTGAATAACCAGAAAATCGACAATCGAAAAGTGTTAGGATGCCATCGTTTGACACAAATAGAACGTTTTTGGGCGGAACTTTTTCACTAAACCATTTTTTAGCACTATCAAACTGTCCAGTACTGGCGTACTCAAAATAGGGAACTTCAACACGAATGCCGCGTCCCTCATTGAACAACAGATTGCCGACCACGTAGGGAGTTCCTTCAACTCCATCGATCATAATCCCAGTCAGTGAGTCTCCGGGAGTTAGAGATTTGATGTTGGCCATTCCACACTCCATTTTGCCGAGTATTCTTGTATCTTACCAATTGATCAAGTGCACACCCGTCCGACGGGGTGCCAATTCCAGAGGCGTTCGGGGCCCTGTTGGTTGACGAGAGTTACGGCGTTGATCGTAAACTGGTTGGTTGGGATTTCTCGGCCTAGTGCGGTGATGAGTGGTTCGGCCGGTTGCTCGGTCTCGCTGTAGGCGAGAGTCATATGCGGGGTCCACTGGGTGGGACCTTCGGTGTGACCCTCGCGGCCGGTCACTTTAAGGGTGGCCGTCTGGATGGCGTTGCGGATTTGCTTCAAGGGCTCGGCGGGCTGGACTTCTGCGGCGATGGCCTCGGGGTGATAGAGGATTCGACCGAGCCGAACGGCGACAGGTGGGAGTTCGGCGAGTAGTTCGGATGCGGCGCCGAGCATGTCCTGTTGCTGCTCGCCGGTGATCTCCTCAGTGGGCCCGACCACGAGTGTGGTGACGTGAAGCCATTCGAGCGGTGGCATGTGGAGGCCCGGGAAGTCGGCGAGTCGCTTCCGAGCAGTCTCGGCGGCGTTGCGGGCTTCGGGTTGATCGCCGAGGAGGATGTGCCAATAGATCGTGCCCTGGCCGGGTCTGGGTTCTTCGCGGTTCTGTCAACGGTTGATCATCTGCGTGGGCAGAGGGCTCATGGACTCTCCAGGTCGGGATCGTCGGTCAAGGCTGCGGCGTTAAAGTCGCGGATCTGCTGTCGGAGTTGGATCGCGAGCGGGCTGTCTCGGTATTGAGGATGGCTGAGGCGGCGGTCCAGGTCGGCTAGATAGCGCGTGACGGTTGTCAGGCGCATTCCGGGGTCGAGCGTAAGCAGCTCGGCGAGTTGTTCGGCGGTGCCCTCGAGGTCGCCCTTGAGTAGATGTGCCACGCCGGTACCGACGCGGATCTGAGCCCAGATCGCGGGCGCGACGGGGGCTCCGTTCGCCCATGCGGTGTCAGCCATCTCGGCGGCTTGTAGTGCTGCGTCGGGATCGCCTGTCCGGTTGGCCACAGACAAGGCAAAGAGGGCCTGGCGCTCGTGGGGGAAGGACCAGACCGACAGATCCGCGGTGCCGTCGTGGAGGTTCTCGGCGGACTTTTCGGCGCGGGTGACGGCTTCGCGTGCTCTGCTCTTGTCTCCGACGATGGCGGCGGCGTTCGCCTCGTACCACGCGAGTTGTGTCTTCATCGGTGTGTGCGGACTGGCCTCGTAGCCCTGTCGGGAGAGGTCGGCGGCTTCGATGAGGCGGTTTTGCCAGCGGGCCGTCTTGGCTTGGGCGTACCACGCGTACGACTCGTTGGCTCCGGCCTCCCGGGCGAGCATGAGCGCGGTGGTTCCGTACTGCTCGGCCTTGGCGTCGATGTCGACGTCACCGAAGATCACGGCTGCGTGTGCGAGGAGATCGGCGTTGATGCGCAGTAGCTCGCGTATGTGGCGCGGCCGAGGGCGGCGGTTTTCCAGTAGGCACTGTGTGCGGCGATGAAGGTGCAGCACTTGGGGGAGAAGCCGTTTCGCCGGCACCTGCGTATGCGCGGCAGCCAGAGACGAGGTTGACCGTGCCAGTCCCTCGATCGTCTCGTCGGTGGTGTCGCTGGCGGTAAGCCACCGAGTCAAACGAGAGATGTCATCGGCGCCTGCCAGCTCTCCCGCCTTGGAGGAATCAGCCTTGGGGTCCGTGCCCTGTGTGGGCGTTGGCTGAGTGCTCGAACGTGGCCGGGGGATGGTGACGGCTGATGCGCTCGGGCGTCGTCGTGGTGCCAGGCCCAGGGTCATGCGGGCGGTCTCGGGCATGTGGAGCCCGTCGGCGATGCGCTCGAAGACTTCCAGGGTGGTGACCTGGCGACTGCCCTTCATGGTCTCGCTGACCTTGCCCTGAGACATGCCGCAGGCGATGGCGATCTGGGTCTGGCTGGCGCCTGCGTACTGACGCAGCAAGTGGAAGACGGTGCGGATGTCTCGCGAGGTCAGTGCCTGGGTCATCTGCGGGTGGTCCCACAGTGATGCGGGGATGGCGATCGGGTCTGACGCCCGCCTCGACATCGGGTCTCCCTCCGCGTGACTCGTCATGGCTGAGCGTATATCCCGTGGCGGGATACCGCCTGGGAATGGGTCCCGGCCGAAATCTGGCAGATGTTGGTCGGCATGACGCAGCAGCAGGCAACGGGCAAGGCGGACTGCGGCTCCTGTGGCGGCCGTGGGTGGAAGTTCGTGCACCCTCGGCGGGCGGTGCTGGTGGGTCTGCCGGGTGGTTCGGGTCCGGTGGTGCAGCGCAGGCCGTGCCGGTGGTGTGTGCCGGTGGGCGGGGCGCGTGCGGCGTAGTCCAACAAGCTGCGGGGCCGGCGGGCGTTGGTGGTGGCTGTCGGTGTGGTCGTGCCGGTGCTGGGTGCGGCTGTGCTGGCTAGGGGTGTGGGTCACTCCGGGTCGCTGGGCCTGTCGGTCCCGCTTCTGTTTCTCGTGGGGAGTGGTGGCGTATGCGTGAGCCGGTGAGGGCTCGGGCGGTGGATGGCGCGTGGCGCCCGGCCGCTAAGGCGTTGGTGGCCGAGCTGGAGCGGCGCGGGCTGGTGGCGAGGGTGATGGGGCATGGTGCGGTGCGGGTGCGGAACCCGGCCGGTGAACCCGTCCCCGGCGTCGCGCAGGGGCAGGGGTTCGGCCCGGGGCTGGGGCAGGAGGTGGTGTGCCGCCGCCGTGACGGGGTGCTGTGGTGGTTGTGGGTGTGGTCGGGACCGACCCGCCAGTCTCCGCCGGAGTTGGAGCCGTTGTGCCCGGTGGCGGACGCTGCGGTCGCGGTGGAGCGGATCACGCGGGTGCTGGCTGTGCCGTTCGCCAGCTCGCCGAACGGGTGCCGGTGATGGGGGTCTCGTGGATCGCCTCGGCCGAGGAGACGAGCGCGGCGGTCGCGCGGATTGAGCGGGAGTTCTCCGGGGTGGTGGCCTGGTACGGGCGAGCCACTGGCGCGTGGTGGGCGATGGTGCGCCTCCCCAACGATGTGCGCCTGGTGGAGGCGGTGAGTCCGCGGGAGTTGCGGGAGGCGATCGTGCACGCGCGCGGCTGGCCGTGGCCGAGGTGACCGGGTGGGGGCACGGTGTGTTCATGGTGGTCGATGTGGTTCCGGGGGCGTGACGGCTGAGACTGTGGGCGCTACGCTGCCGTGAGGTGCGCTTATGCGGTCAAGCGTCAGAGTCGTCAGGTGGTCGTCATGTCGAGCTTGGAGTTCGAACCCCCGAAGTATGCGCGGGTGGTGCTGGAGTTGCGTCGCCGGATCGAGAACGGTGACTACCCGCCCGGCGCCCTGCTCCCCTCGGAATCGCAGCTCGTGCGGGAGTTCGCAGTAGGGCGGACCACCGTGGTGCGGGCGTTGCAGATGCTTCAGCAGGACGGATGGATCATCCGCGAACACGGGCGCGGCTCGTTCGTCAAGGGGCGCCCCGCCTCGTCGGCGCGGCCGTCTCGTCCGGGCCTGGCGGTGCTGGATCAACCCGAGACCACTGCGGGCGTGCGGCTGGTCGACGTCGGCCCGGTCGATGCCCCGGCGCCGGTCGCCGAACTATTCGGTGCGGGTGGTGGTCGGGTGGTGGCGCGTCGGTGGGTGACCGAGCGGGACCGGGTCGCCTCGGAGGTGGTGACGTGCTGGTTCCCGCAAGAGCTGGTGTATGGCACCGACCTGGACAAGCCTGACCCGCTACCGGTCGGGCTGCGGGCGCATCTGCGCACGGTCAAAGACCTGCGCATCGACCACATCGTCGAACGGCTGACCGCGCGGCTCCCGGCCGGCGACGAGACCCGCCAGCTCGGGATCAAGAAGTCTGAGCCGGTGTTGTCGGTGCTGGCGAGCCTGCATGACGCTGCGGACGCGGTGCGGTTCGTCGCCGAGGTCGTGATGCCGGGGTCGCTGCATGAACTGGAGGACGTGTACAGCGTCCCGGACTGACCCGGCGCCCGGCTGACCTGCCCATCTCTGAAATGTGATGCAGGTCACCCTCACGATTACTTGTCCGGTCGAGTGTGCGAGGTACTTTCAATACATGCACTCGTCCGAACAAGCGGACGAGTGAATGTCTGGAGGTGGCCGCTGTGGCGGTGCAGGGTCCGTTCAAGGTCGCGTTCGGGGATGTGTTCCGTTCGGGGCGTTCGTCAAGGGCGGGGTGGAGCCGGTGCGGGACTTCGACCGGTCGACCCGGGAGAACTTCGTGCAGGCGCGGGACAAGGACACCGGCGAACTCGTCTGGGCCGTGGAGGTCCTGGACGCTGACCCGGAGTCCAAGGGCACGTTCAAGGTCAAGCTGGCCGGGCCGGTGCAGCCGGTGGTGCCGGAGGCTCCGTCGGGGTTCCCGTTCGTGCCGGTGGAGTTCGACGGTCTGAGTGTGACGCCGTACGTCAACAGCGGCACGGGCCGTTTGGCCTACTCGCTCAAGGCGTCGGCGGTGCGTCCGGCCAACTTCAAGGGCGGCGCGGGCCGCGCGGGCAAGGACAACGCGGCGAAGGATGCGGCGTGATGGCGGGCGGGCGCATGTCGTCGCTGTCACTGCCCGTCGACACCTCGGCCTCGGTGCAGTTCAAGCCGTTCCGGGCGCGTACGCCACTGTTCACCGTGTCGGCGGGTCGGGTGCTGGTCACCCTCACCCTTCCCGAACGGGTCAACGCCGGGGACGTGGAGTTCGCGCGGGCGCTGGCCGAGCAGGCGGCGGCGTACGCGGTGGAGGTGGAGCGGCTGTACCGCCCCGGCGCCCCTCCCTCGTCGGGGCGGTCCTCGCGTAAGGGGGTGGCGGCGTGAAGGAGGGATACGGCTCGCTGGGCGTCCACTTCGGCGCGGACACGCGCTTTGACTGCCACGTCTACCCCGACGACCCGCCGACCGCGCCGATTCTGACGGTCTCCACGCCGGGCCTGTCGCTGGCGCTGTCCAACCGGGGACGTGGTCTGGAGGAGGGCGACCTGCACAACGCGCGGCGGCTGCTGGAGGTCGTCACCCGGTTCACGGCCGAGGTGGAGCGGCTCCACGCCCTCTACGGCTTCACGGCCGAGTCCCCCGAGTCCCCCAGGTCCGCCGAGAGCACGGCGGCCTGATGTAGGTGGGGCGGCTGGAGCTGGTACCTCCGGCCGCCCCGCTTCCCTCTCCCCTCAAACCCCCAAGAAGAGGTCATCCATCATGGCATGGGAGTTCCGCAAGCTCCGTCCCGGCGACAACGTCGCCGTCGAAGCACAACGCGACCCGTTCGCCGCCCCCAAGTGGGCGCCCCCGGTCTGGCACATGCCCGAAGGGCTCGTGCTCCTGGTCAACGCCGTCCGCGTCCTGGTCCGCACGCTCGTGTTCCTGGCCCGCAACATCGTCCCCGTTTCGGTCCTGTCCGGCCTGGCCTGGCTCGGCGTCCGGTTCGGACGGACGGTCCCCGTCCTGGTCCTGGCCCTCGTCGCCGTGGCGCTGGGTGTGTGGGCCGGAGTGGACCGTCCGTCCTTCGTCCGGTACGCGGCCCGTCCGGCGCGGGCACGGTGGCGGCTGGTGGCGGTGTACCGGCGGCACTGGCAACCCGTCCTGGTCACCGCCGGGTTGACCAAGGTGCACAAGGGGCGGGAGTACCTGCCCTCCCTGGTCCGCGTCCGGTCCGGTCCGACGTCTGACCGTGTCCTGGTGAAGATGCTCAAGGGGCAGGCTCCGGACGCGTGGGAACGGGTCGCGGTCAACCTCGCGCACGGCTTCGGCGCCACCCTCGTCCGCGTCCGCGACGGGGGCCGTCCGGGACGGATCTGGCTGGAGTTCGTCCGCAAAGACGCCCTCGCCGTCCCCATCCCCGCACTCCCCGTCCCCGACCCGTCCGAGGTCGACCTGTCTGGCCTGGTGATCGGACGGGCCGAGGACGGCTCACCCTGGCGGCTGCGACTGCTCGGCACCCACGTGCTGATCGCGGGCGCGACAGGGGCCGGCAAGGGCTCGGTCATCTGGTCCACCATCCGCGCACTCCTCCCGCTCATGCTCGGCGGGCCGGTGGAGGTGTGGGCCGTCGACCCCAAACGCATGGAGTTGTCGTTTGGGCGGGCGCTGTTCGAGCGGTACGGGCGCTACTCCTCCGATCCCAAGGGCGGCATGGTCGATCTGCTGGAGGCGGCGGCCGAGGACATGAACGCGCGGGCGGAGCGGTTCGCGGGTGTGACGCGGTCGTTCACGCCCAGCCATGAGTTTCCGTTCCGGGTGATCGTGGTGGATGAGCTGGCGTTCCTGACCGCCTACTGCCCCGAGAGGGACCTTCGGAAGCGGGCCGAGTCGGCGCTGGCCGTGCTCACCTCACAGGGCCGGTCGGTGGGGTATTGCGTGATCGGGGCGCAGCAGGACGCGCGCAAAGAGGTCAACAATCTCCGCAACCTGTTCCCCGACCGCATCGCGCTGCGGCTCGATGAAGACGAACAGGTCGACATGGTGCTCGGCGACGGTGCCCGCGACCGTGGCGCGCTCGCTGATCAGATCTCGTCGGTTCCGGAGATCGGCGCGGGCGTGGGGTTCGTCCGGCTGGAGACCACACCGGATCCCGTGCGAGTGCGGGCCGCGTACGTCTCCGACGCTGACATTCGGGCCATGGTCGCGCTGGCCTTTCCGGATGTGGAGGCGGCGTGACACAACTCGCCCTCGACGGCTCAACTCCGGCCGAGTCCGAACCCGGTCCGGAACCGGTGGTCAAGACCCTGGCTCCGCTGGCGCGCGGGGTGTTGGAAGCGGTCGCGGTCGAACACGGCGTGTGCATCCGCCCCGTCCCCATGCGCCGCGTCGACCTGACCACGGGCGCGGCGGAGATGGTGTACGTCCCGTGCGGTCACACGCTGGCCTCGGTGTGCCCGTCGTGCGCCGAACGCAAGCGCAAGCTGAGGGCTGTGCAGTGCTCCCAGGGCTGGCACCTGGACACCGAACCCGTCATCACCCGGGCTGATCCCGATGACGAGCAACGCGCGTGGATGGAGTTGCGGGCGCAAGCGGCGGCGGCCCGTGACCGCGCATCCCAGGACGGGACGGCGGACGGGGAAGGGCCGGAGTTCTGGGATGCGGTTGTGCGTGACCTCGACAACGAACTCGAACGCACCGGCGTGCGGGGCTCACTCAAGACCGGTGAGCAGACCAGGGGCCGGCGCACCCGGTCGACCCGGCGGCGGCAGGATGCGCCGGACCTTCCTCGGCGGCCGGTCGACTCGCGCACGGTCGGCAAGGTGTTCCGGGGCCGTGATGGCAAGACGTTCCGGCCGTCGATCTTCCTGACCCTGACGCTGGACTCCTACGGGCGGGTGCGCTCGGACGGAACCCCGGTCGACCCGGACACCTACGACTACACCCGGGCGGCACGGGACGCGTTGCACTTCTCCAAGCTGGTCGACCGGTTCGTGCAGAACTTGCGCCGGTTCGTCGGCTACGACGTCCAGTACTTCGCCACCGTCGAACCCCAACGCCGTCTCGCGCCCCACCTGCATATGGCCATCCGCGGCACGATTTCGCGGGCTGAGCTGCGGCAGGTGGTGGCGGCCACCTATCACCAGGTGTGGTGGCCCTCGACCGACCGTGTCGTCTTCGAGGGTGAACACCTGCCGGTCTGGGACGACGTGGCGGGCGAGGACGGCGGCGGCTACCTCGACCCGGCTACCGGTGAGGTCCTCCCCACCTGGGATGAGGCGTTGGACGCCCTCGGCCAGGACCAGGACGCCGAACCGCTTCACGTGGTGAAGTTCGGGCGGCAGATCGACGCCCAGGGCGTCATGCCGGACTCGCCCGAGTCGCGCAAGCTGATCGGCTACCTGACCAAGTACCTGGTCAAGGGCGTCGCCGAATGCCACACCGCCGAGACTGCGGCGCAGCGTGAGCACGTCGACCGGATGGCCGAGACGCTCCGCTACGAACCGTGCTCGCCCACCTGCGCGAACTGGCTGCGCTACGGCGTCCAACCCAAGAACCCCCGCAAAGGGATGACGCCGGGCTACTGCAAGGGCAAGGCACACCGACGCGAACATCTCGGTTACGGCGGTCGTCGCGTCCTGGTCTCGCGTAGGTGGTCGGGCAAGACGCTGGCCGATCACAAGGCCGACCGTAAGGCGTGGGTACTGGCGCGGCTCGCTGAGGCCGGTGTGCCCGTCACCAACCCGGCCGACCCGAACGCCGTCCACGTCTGGGAACGCGCGGGGCCTGGCGACCCCGACGTCAAGCCCACAGACCAACGGCTCCTGCTCCTGATCAACGAACGCATCCAACGGCGCCGCCAGCTCGACGCCGCAACCCGCAACCCCACCCCAGAACTTTCGGCATCTGCGGAGGCAGCGTGAGCGGCAAGCGCGACGAACTACTCACCGTCGACCAGGTGCTCGAAGCGCTCGGCGGGATCTCCCGGCGGACTTTCTACCGCTGGCGCGAGATCGGTAAGGCTCCGGCCGGGATCAAGCTCCCGAACGGCGAGATCCGCATCTACCGCAGCGATCTCGACGCTTGGCTCTGGTCCCTACGGGAGGAGGCGGCGTGAACTCGTCCTACAAGGTCAAGTTCTGGGAGATCAGGCCGAACAAGGCTGGGGTTAGGTCGAGTAAGCCGGGCAAGGTCATCTCCTACACCGTGCGTTGGACCGTCAGCGGGCGGGAGAAATCGCGGACGTTCGAGAAGTCGGCGCAAGCGAAGAACTTCCTGTCTGACCTGCGGCAGGCTGCAAAGAACGGCGAAGCGTTCGACCTGGACTCGGGGCTTCCGGTGTCCATGCTCAAGGCGGTGACGGCGCGCACGTGGCTGGAGTTCGCGCGGGCCTACGTCAAAGCGCGCTGGCCACACGCAGCGGCCAAATCCCGTGAGGGCCTCACCGACACCATGACCGCCGTGACGCTCGTGTTCGTCAGGGACATGCCGGGACGTCCGGACGCTGCCCTTCTCCGTGTCCTGCTTCGGCAACACGTCTTCGTCCCGGACGCTCGCCGTCCAGACATCTCGCCTGACCTCGGCAAGGCACTCCGCTGGCTGGAGTCGGCGTCCATCCCCATCACCGATCTGGAGGAACCGCGGTTGGCGCGGGCCGCGCTGGAGACTCTCGCGCTTCAACTGGACGGGCAGCCGGCGGCCTCCTCGACCTTCCGACGCAAGCGGGCGGTGTTCAAGCATGCGCTCGGCTATGCGGTCGAACTGGGAGACCTGGCGGCGAACCCCCTCGACCGTGTGAAGTGGCGTCCACCGAAGCAGAACGGGGCCGTTGACCGTCGCGTCGTGGTGAATCCTGCGCAGGCTCGGGAACTGCTGACCGCAGTGTCCTACGTCGGCCGGTCGCGCGGGCCTCGGCTGCGGGCGATGTTCGCGTGCATGTACTTCGCCGGTCTTCGTCCGGCTGAGGCTGCGGGGCTCCGGCGGCAGGACTGCGAACTTCCGGCAACTGGCTGGGGCCTGATCACGATCAAGAAGACGCGGCCCCAGACCAACAAGCGCTACACCGACTCGGGGGAGACCTTCGACGATCGCGGGCTCAAGCATCGGGAGGGCGATATCGTCCGGCCGGTCCCGATCCCTCCTGAGCTGGTGGCGATCCTCCGGGAACACCTTGACGCCTTCGGTGCGGCCGAGGATGGGCGGTTGTTCGTCACCGGTGGCGGCCAGTCGTTCTCCGGCTCGGCCTACGCGCAGGTCTGGAAGCGGGCTCGCGTCCTGGCGCTGACCCCCCGATCAGGTCGAGTCGCCGTTGGCAGCCAGGCCGTACGACCTTCGGCATGCGGCTGTGTCGCTGTGGCTGAACGCGGGCGTCCATGCTCCCGAAGCGGCCGAACGTGCCGGGCACGGCGTTGACGTGATGTTGCGTGTTTACGCTAAGTGCATAGATGGGCAACGCAACGTCGCCAATCAGCGCATCGAGGATGCGTTGGCATGATCGGTAACTACCAAGGAGAGGCTCCGGAGTATTCCGGGGCCTCTCTCCGCTTCTGTGTTGACCTGCGGAAACGTGGGACAAGTCATTCCGCGTATGTTCCGGGAACAGTGCCGCGCGGCTGCGTTCGGTGGCATCTGGCTGCATCCGGGCGATCTGACGCGAGGAGTGTTCTCGCAGGTCAGAGCCTAGATGGCCTGGATATGGGGGCGCGCCCGGCAGGATTCGAACCCGCGACCGTCGGATTAGAAGTCCGATGCTCTGTCCAGCTGAGCTACGGGCGCTCGGCGCCCGGCGGGACGCCGGGACACAGTGTAAGGGGGCCGGTCGTTCGGCTCCACATCTATAACGGCGTCGGGGGTGGGGCGGGGGTTCTATCTTGGGGTGCTGTGGCGGTGAACTTTGAGGTTCCGCTCTCCGGTGGGGACGTGTCGGAGGGCGTGGTGCGGGTGGGGGAGACGGTGCGCAGGCCGTTGCGGGCGCACAGTCCGGCGGTGCATGGGGTGCTGCGGCATCTGGAGGCGGTGGGGTTCGACGGGGCGCCGCGGGTGCTGGGCATCGATGAGGTGGGGCGGGAGGTTCTCAGCTGGGTGCCTGGGGAAGTGCCGGATCGGCCGCTTGAGGCGCAGTACGTTTCGGAGGACGTGCTTCGGGGTGTTGGACGGTTGCTCAGGCGCTATCACGAGGCGGTGGCGTCCTATGAGGCGCCGGCCGGGGCGCCGTGGGACGGGGAGACGTCCAATCTGGACGGGGAGCCCGAGGTCATCGGGCACTGTGATGTGACGCCCGAGAATGTCGTGTTCAGGGGCGGGGCGCCTTGTGCGCTGATCGATTTCGATCTGGCTCGGCCTACAACGCGGTTGTTCGATGTGGTGACCGCGCTGCGGCATTGGGGGCCGATTGCCGATCCGGCCGATCGGGATGCCGTGTTGTACGGGGCCGAGGTGGGGCGCAGGCTGCGGGTCTTCTGTGATGCCTATGGGCTGGATCGGGAGTTGCGGCGGGATGTGCTGCCGGCGGCTCGGGTGAGGTTCGAGCGGTCTTACCGGGCGATGCGTGAGAAGGCTCAGGGCGGGGGCGGTTGGGGGCGTATCTGGCAGGGGGGCGCCGGGGCGCGGATTCGGCGGGCGCAGGATTGGCTGGAGCGGCACTGGGATGAGCTTGATGCGCGTCTCTGGTGAGGGTTTGGTGCTCGGGGTCGTTCTGGACGCGCTTTTCGGGGATCCGAAGCGGTGGCATCCGGTGGCCGGGTTCGGGCGTGTCGCTGCGGTGGGGGAGCGTTGGATCTATGGGGATTCTCGGTGGCGAGGGGTTGTTTACACCGGGGTTCTCGTGGGGTCGGTGGGTGTGGGCGGGTTTGTGCTTGAGCGGGTTGGTCGGCGGCCTGGGGTGCATTGTCTTGTGACTGCGGGGGTTACTTGGGCTGTGCTCGGTGGCACTTCTTTGGGGCGTGAAGGGTTGTTCATGGCCCGGGTGCTGGAGCGTGGTGATGTGGAGGCGGCGAGGGGGCGGCTTTCTCATTTGTGCGCCCGGGATCCGCGGGGGCTGGATGCGGCTGCGTTGAGCAGGGCCGTTGTCGAGTCGGTGGCCGAGAATACTTCGGATGCGTCGATCGCTCCGTTGGTGTGGGGGGCGGTGGCGGGTATTCCGGGGTTGCTCATGTATCGGGCCGTGAACACGCTGGACGCGATGGTCGGGTACCGGAGTCCGAGGTATGAGCGGTTCGGGTGGGCGAGTGCGCGGCTCGATGATGTCGCCAACTGGGTTCCCGCGAGGGTGACCGGGGGATTGGTCGCGCTCCTTTCGGGGCGAGAGGCGTGGCGGGTGCTGATAAGGGACGGGAGTAAGCATCCGAGTCCCAATGCCGGACGGTGCGAAGCCGCGTTCGCCGGGGCGCTCGGGGTGCGGCTGGGGGGCACGAACGCCTATGAGGGACGGGTCGAGCATCGGCCCGAGATGGGGGACGGCAGAGCGCCCGAGGTCGCGGACATCAGGCGGGCCGTCAGGCTTTCGGCGGTCGTGACGTTCGCGGCGGCGGCCATCGTGTGGGCCGTCAGATGAGCGGCCTCCTGGTGGCGGGGACCACGTCCGATGCGGGGAAGAGCGTCGTCACGGCGGGGTTGTGCCGGTGGCTGGCGCGGAGGGGTGTGCGCGTCGCGCCGTTCAAGGCCCAGAACATGTCGCTGAATTCGATGGTGACGGTTGGTGGGGCGGAGATCGGGCGGGCGCAGTACATGCAGGCTCAGGCGGCGGGGGTCGAGCCGGCGGCGAGGATGAATCCGGTGCTGCTCAAGCCGGGGAGCGATCGGCGAAGTCAGGTCGTCGTTCTGGGACGGCCTGTGGCGGAAGTCGACGCGCTCCAGTACGGGGAGCACAAGGAATGGCTCAAGGGCGTTGTTCTGGAAAGCCTCGACGAGTTGCGGGCCGAATACGACGTGGTGGTGTGCGAGGGGGCCGGGAGCCCTACCGAGATCAATCTGAGGGCCGGCGACATCGTCAACATGGGGCTGGCGCGGGCGGCGGATCTGCCGGTGATCGTGGTCGGCGACATCGACCGGGGCGGTGTCTTCGCGTCGCTGTTCGGCACGGTCGCGTTGATGGAGCCGGAAGACCAGGCTCTCGTCGCGGGGTTCGTCATCAACAAGTTCCGGGGTGCTCCGGAACTGCTGGCGCCGGGGCTGGAGCAGCTCAAGATGCTCACGGGGCGGCCGACGCTCGGGGTGCTGCCCTGGAAACTCGGCCTGTATCTCGACTCCGAGGACACTCTGGTGTTGGACGCGCCGCGTCCGCGCGCGAGAGCGGCCCATGGGAAGGAGACGCTGCGGATCGCGGTCGTCAGGTTCCCGCGCATCTCGAATTTCACCGACATGGACGCGCTGGCCTGCGAGCCCGGTGTCGTGGTCCGCTATGCCGCGAGCGCCGGGGATCTGGCCGAGGCCGATCTGGTCGTGCTGCCGGGGACGCGGGCCACGGTCACCGATCTGGAATGGCTCCGCGACAGGGGGATGGCCGGCGAGATCCAGAAGAGGGCCGATGAGGGGCGCCCTGTACTTGGTATTTGCGGCGGTTACCAGATGCTCGCCGGGGAGATCCTGGACGAGGTCGAGTCGAGAAAGGGCAGGGTCGAAGGGCTCGGTCTTCTTCCCGCGAGGGTCGAGTTCGGGGCCGAGAAGACCCTGGGACGCCCACAGGGCAGCGCCTATGGCGAGGATGTTCATGCCTATGAGATTCACCATGGGCACGTCGAGGCGTATGGCGAGCCTTTCCTCGATGGCTGCCGGAAGGGTGCCGTCTGGGGGACGACGTGGCATGGTGCCATGGAGAACGACGGGTTCAGGCGGGCCTTTCTGGAAGACGTGGCCCAGCATGCCGACCGGGACTTCACCCCGGCCCCGGACGTCTCGTTCCGCGCGCTGAGGGAGGCGACGCTGGACACACTGGGCGATCTCGTCGAACAGCACATGGACACCGACGCCTTGGGGCGGATCATCGAGGGCGGTGCGCCGGCGGGCCTGCCCGTCGTCCCTCCCGGTGGTGCGCCGGAACCGCCCGCCACGGCGGTAGGGTGATCCACTCGTAGGCACAGGCCGTAACAGGACCAGGAGGAACGTCCCGTGACCGACCCGCGGTCCAGTCTGATCGTCCCGCTGATGAAGGCGCGGGTGCCGGCCGAGGTCCAGCTGGAGTTCCCGCTCCCGGCGGACGAGGACCCGATCCGCGACCCGTTCGCCGCCGACCTCTACGTCACCTACGCGCTGGAGATCTCCGACGAGGGCGTCCCGTCCGGCCGGCGGTACGAGCACGTCGCCCGGCGGCACTGTGCCGAGCTCGGCGTGGCGCCGGGCGAGCTGCGGCGGCACGCCGTCATCAACCTGCGCGACCGGCGGCCCGAGCTGAGCCTCAGCTGGTATCCGGACGTGCGCGCCGTGACGGTGTCGCTGGGCGGGGCGGGGCGCCGCGGGAGCCTGGAGTCCGGCCTGCTGCTGGACGAGGGGTTCCTGGAGAAGCTGGCCCAGGACGTGGAGGGCGACCTCGTCGTGGCCGCCCCCGCGCGGGACGTGTTCGTCGCGTCCGGTACCGGCCACCCGGACGGCGTCGACCGGCTCCGCTGGGCGGTCGCCCAGGTGTGGGCGGAGGACCGGGGAGACGACGGCGCCGACCCCGCCTGGGACGTCCCAGCCGGGAGCCTCCTCACACACGACCTGCTGGTACGCCGCGCCGGCGCCTGGGACGTCCTTCCGGTGTGAGGGCCGCTACGAGAGGCGCCTGAACTCGGGCCACAGCTCCGTCCACGGCGCGCGCTGCCCGCGGCACACCCATACCGGTTTGCCCTGTTCCTGGTTGTCGAGGCCGACGCCGTTGTCGATGCGGCCGACCGGGCGGACGTCCGTCCAGTACCGGCGCAGCCCGGCCCCTTCCGCGACGTCTTCCGGCCCCACCACGATCGTGGGGCCGCGTCCGTCCGGCGGGCGCCCGAAGTACCAGTAGCCGTTGTGGCCGCTGTAGGCGCGCGGAAGCCCCAGGGCGGGCCCGTACCTGTCGAGCGCGCCGGCCTCGCCGTAGTTGCTGACGACGATCGTCGCCGCGGCCCGCTCACCGGGCGGCAGCGCGTCGCGGACGGCCGCGACCCGCGCGGCGAACCGGGGCCAGCCGACGGTCTCCGCCGAGTCGGCGTTGACGACGGGCTGCGGCGTGTCGGCCAGCCACCTCAGCGGGTACACCGGCAGCGTCAGCAGGACGGTCGTGACGGCGGTGATCACATACGCCGGGGCGGACGCCGCCCAGCCCCAGCCCCGCGGTGCGCCGTGCCGCTCGATCTCCACGGCGCCCGCCGCCCAGAGCCCCGCCCACAGCTCGCTCAGGTAGTACGGCTTCCCGGCGGTGACGAGGAAGACGACGTTCAGCAGCACGTACGCGTGCCCGAGGAAACGGTACGTTCGCAGGTCGTCGGACCGGTACGTCCGCCACAGCCCGTAGATCCACAGCCAGGACGGCAGGACGCCGGTCAGGAGCAGCTGGAACGGGACGAACCCGGGCCGTCCGCCGAAGTCGCCCTTGCCGGCGATCGCGTCGGCCATGTCGAGTTGCGGCCAGCCGTGCCGCGCCTGCCAGACCAGTCCCGGCATGACCGCGGCGATCACGACGAGCGCCCCGGCCCAGAGCAGCGGGCGCCGGAGGAAGTCGCGCGGTCCCGACAGCAGCATCCCGGCGACCAGCGCGATCAGCAGGAACGCCGCCAGGTACTTCACGTTCAGTGCCAGCGCCGACGCGATCCCCACGGCGAGCAGCAGCCGCTGATCACGGGTCCGGACCCATCGGACCACCAGCCAGACGATCACGGTCGACAGCAGCAGGTCGAGCGTCGCGGTGACGAAGATGTGGCCGGCCGCCACGGCGAACGGGCAGACCGTGAAGGACGCGGCCGTCAGCAGCTGCGCGCGCCGTCCACCGTCCATCTCCCGGGCGGTCAGCGCGGCGACCAGCACGCCGCAGGCGGCGAGCACGGCGGACGGGACGCGCAGCGCGACCAGCGAGTCGCCGAAGACCGCGGTGATCGCCCGGACGAGAACCGGCAGCAACGGCGGCTGGTCCGGGTATCCCCAGGCCAGATGGCGTCCGGCGACCCGGAAGTACAGCTCGTCGCGGTGGTGGCCGTACCGGGCGCTGACGGCCAGGAGCACCACGCCGAGCGCACCGCCCATCAGCAGCACCGGCTTCCAGGCGACCGCCGGGACGGTCGGGGGAGTGGTGACATCGAGGGGACCGGACGCCGCTGAGGCGGGGGCGGACATGATCCGAACCTATGCGGGCACTGTGGCCTGCGTCACGAGCCGGACCCGTCCGGCCTGGGACACCGCGGGGGCCCGAAAAATCGATGGGACGATCCGGGCGGCCTGCGTAGGGTGCGGGCCATGGTGTCGACGCATCAAGTGCTGGCCTTCTCCGCGATGGCCTTCGCCATCATCGTGATTCCCGGGCCCACGGTGTTCTTCGTGGTCGGACGCGCCCTGGCCCACGGCCGGCGGACGGCGCTGACCAGCGTCGCCGGCAACGAGATCGGCGCGCTGCTGCTGTCGGTGACCGTCGCGCTCGGCGTGGGGTCGATCGTGGAACGGTCCGTGATCGTGTTCACGACGGTCAAGCTGGTGGGCGCCGCCTACCTGCTGTACCTCGGCGTGCAGGCGTTCCGGCACCGGCACTCCCTGCAGGCGGAGCTCGGCGGGACCGGCCCCGAGGTGGGGAACCGGGCCCGCGATCTCTGGCAGGGGTTCGTGGTGGGCGTCACCAACCCGAAGACCACGGTGTTCTTCGTGGCCGTGCTGCCGCAGTTCGTCGTCCGCGAGCACGGGCACGTCCCGCTGCAGATGCTGGTCTTCGGGCTGATCTTCAGTTTCATCGCGCTGCTGTGCGACAGCGTGTGGGGCCTCGCCGCCGGGACGGCCCGCGCGTGGTTCGCCCGCTCGCCGCGCCGTCTCGCGGCGATCGGCGGCACCGGGGGCCTGATGATGATCGGCCTCGGGGTCACCGTCGCCGCGACCGGCCGCAAGGAGTAGGGCCTCAGAGCGAGCAGAGCGAGAAGTCGTCGAAGACCGCTTCCGGCCAGCCGGTCGCGTCCTCGGGACGGACGACGAGCAGCCCGCTCGGCCCCGGCTCGCCCTCCGAGGGCGGGGTGGCGGCGGACGAGGCGACCGGCTTGCCGTTCACCCACATCGCGAGGTCGATGTTGCCGCCCTCGCCCTTGGTGCACGCGGCCTGGAGCCGGTTGTCGCCGTCGCGGAGCCCGGGGACGGTGCCGGTCGTCACGGTCGTCGGCTGCCCGGACGACAGGCGGGCGATGCGCGCGCGCCCGTCCCGGCTGAGGAGGAACGCGTAGCCGGAGTCGCCGTGGCAATACACCCCCGCCTCGCCGGCGGCGTCCTTCGGCGAGACCTTGACCTCGATGAGCTGCGAGTCGGGGATCTTCTCCACCGGCGCGGCGGCGGTCGTGCGCGTCGTCGTCGGGAGGACATGGAGCTCGTACTTCTTGTCGCGGTAGGACGCGTCCGCGGCGGGCGTGGTGGCCGTCTTCCAGCCGGAGCCCTCGTCGCTGAAGTTGTCGTCGAAGATCTCGTCCTCGACGTCCGGCGGCCCGTCGCCGAGGTCGGCCGCCGCCGTGGTCCCGGAGTCCTGCGGGGTGCGGTCGCCGCCCGGCAGGTTGAGGACCCCGATCACGGTCGAGACGGCGACGACCGCGCCGACCGCGACCATCAGCAGGCCGTGGTTCCGGTGCGGCGACGGCCTCTTCGCCAGGGCCGCCGCACGGGCCGCGGCCGGCATTCCGACCGGGTGCGTCGGCTCGTCCACCGGCGGCTCCGGTGGGCCCGCGGCACGCGTGGGCGGCACGGAATCGACGCTCGTCGCAGGCGCAGGCGCAGGCGCAGGCGCAGGCGCAGGCTTGGGCGCGGGCTTCTCCGTCTGCTCCGGCTCCTCTTCCGCAGGTGCCGGCTCCGCCCGCACCTCCGCGGGCTCGGCGGTCGGCTCCGACGCGGGCAGCGCGACCGTGGGCGGCGTCGCGGGCGGCTCGTCCTCGCCGGTCAGCGCCTGGATCAACTGCTTCACCGCCGGACGGTCCGCGGGATCCTTCGCGAGCGAGCGGGCCACCAGGTCGCGGACGGCCGGGTCGAGGCCGTCCAGGTCGGGGTCGCCGGCCGTCACCCGGTTGATCGTCTCCGGGAGCGACCCGCCGCCGAAGGGGGCGCGTCCCGTGCCCGCGAAGGCGACGACGCACCCCCACGAGAACACGTCCGCCGCCGGGGTGATCTCCTCGCCGCGCATCAGCTCCGGTGCGATGTAGGCGGGGGTGCCGACGAACTGGCCGGTCCTGGTCGGCCCGTCCGAGGCGTCCAGCGCGCGGGCGATGCCGAAGTCGATCACGCGCGGGCCGGTCGGGGAGAGCAGCACGTTGGACGGCTTGAGGTCCCGGTGCACGATCCCGGCACCGTGGATCGCGCTCAGCGCGGTGGCGATGTTGACCGCGAAGGACTCCAGGTCGCCGCCCCGCAGCGGCCCCTCCCGCTTGACCGCCTCTTCCACGGAGGGGCCGTTCACGTACTCGGTGACCACGTACAGCGGGTCGCCGTCCAGCCGGGCGTCCAGCACCGCGGCGGTGCAGAACCGCCTGACCTGCCGCGCGGCGGTCACCTCGCGGCGGAACCGCTCGTGGAACGCCTCGTCGTCGGCCAGCTCCGGGTTGATGACCTTGACCGCGACCTGCCGGTCACCGCCGTCCTCGCCGAGGTAGACGGTGCCCATGCCGCCGCGGCCGAGGCGGGCGGTGAGGCGGTACGGCCCGAGCCGGCGCGGGTCACGGTCACGAAGCGGCGCCTGCATGGCTCGACTCCCGGGGGCGAGGGCTCTTTTGTGGTTCAGTCTGACGTACGGTCAGTGTCTTTGACGCGGGACCACGGTGGATCAGTTCGCGGCATATGGGAGGAATTGTGGACGTGACGGCGGATGTGCTCGGCCCCGGCTACGAGGCGATCGAGCTGCCGATGGGCCGGGACGCCGAGGGCGAGGTCGTGGCGACGCTGGTGCGGCGGCGCGGCACCGACCCCTCCCGCCGGGCCGTGCTGTACCTGCACGGGTTCGTCGACTACTTCTTCCAGAAGCACCTGGCCGATTTCTACCTCGATCTCGGCTTCGACTTCTACGCGCTCGACCTGCGCAAGCACGGGCGCTCCCTGCGCCCGCACCAGACCCCGAACTACGTGGAGAGCCTGTCGGACTACTTCCCGGAGATCGACGAGGCGGTGCGGATCGTCCGGGACGTGGACGGGCACGACACGCTCCTGCTGAACGGCCACTCCACCGGCGGCCTGATCGCGGCCCTGTGGGCCGACCGGGTGCAGGGCCAGGGCCTGGTGGACGGCCTGTTCCTCAACAGCCCGTTCGTGGACCTCGCCGAGCCGCCGGTCCTGCGCAAGGTCGGTGCCGGCCTCGCGCGTGCGCTGCGCCCCCGCTTCCCGAAGGCCGCGCTGCCCGCGGGCGTGTCCGACCGGTATCCGCGCAGCCTGCACCGCGACCACGAGGGCGAGTGGGAGTTCGACCTCGCGTGGAAGCCGCTGCTCGGGTTCCCGGTGCGGGCGGCGTGGCTGGCCGCCGTCCGCCGCGGCCAGCTCCGGCTCCGGCGCGGCCTGGACGTCGACGTGCCGGTGCTGGTCATGGCGTCGACGCGCAGCGTCCGCCCGACCCGCAAGGTGCTGGACGTGACGGGCGCCGACGCCGTCCTGGACGTCGAGCACATGGCCCGCTGGGCACCGCGGATCGGGCGTCATGTGACGTTCGTCCGGATCGACGGGGGTCTGCACGATCTCGTGCTGTCCGCCGAGCCGGCCCGCACGCAGGTCTTCGCGGAACTGACCCGCTGGACGAACGGCTACCTGCCCGCCCGCTGACCCTCGGGCATCGGCCCGGCGGCCTGCCGGCGTCCGCCCGGCGGGTTACTGGATCTTCGACATGTCGAAGTCGTCGAACCTCACGGTGATCTGCTGGGCGGCGTTGCCGCCGCGCTCGCCCGTCAGGGCGACCTTGCCGTTGGGCAGCGGCTGGTCGGTGTCGGTCTCGTCGATGACCTTGTCGCCGTTCACCCAGAGCCGCAGGCGCACCTTCGGGCCGTCCTTCTCCTGGCCTTCGCAGGCGACCTGGAGCCTGTTCTGGCCGTTCGCCTCGAAGCCCGGCACCGAGTCGGGGCTCGCCAGCTCCTTCGTGCCGAGGTCGCCGTTGACCTTGCGGAGCACCGCGCCCTTGCCGTCGTTGCGGAGAAGGAACACGTACTTCTTCTTGCCGGCCTCGTTCATGCGGCATTCCACGCCGAACCGGCCGTCGGCGGGACCCTCGGCCGACGCCGTGACGGTCACCAGCATCGGGTCGGGGAAGTCCTCCACCTTGTCCTTGGGCACCGTGCGGCTGATCGAGCCGGTCGTGCCGGAGGTCTTCAGCTGGTACTTGCCGTTCACGTAGTCGTACTCGTCGAGGATGCTGTCGCCCCAGCCGGAGTTGGAGTCGGAGAAGTCGTCGGCGAACGCGGTGGCCAGGTTGTCGTCGGGCGGGCCGTCCGAGCGCAGCACCGTGAATCCCACGACGGCGAGCACGGCCAGCACCGCGACGGCCGCCCCGGCGATGATCAGCGGGCGCCGGAGCTTCGCGCCGCCCCGCCCGGGGCGCGCGTCCTCGCGGGTCGCGTTCCCGCCGAGCTGGGCGGTCGGCTGCTGGAAGGCCGCCTGCGCGGTGGGCGCCTGCCCGCCGGTCCCCTGCCCGGCCGCTCCCTGCACGGTGGGGCCGGCCGCCGGGCCGTGCCAGCTCGCCTGGACGGTCTCGGCGAGCGTCGCCGGATCGGTCTTCTCGTTGCCGACGAGCCGCCCGAGCAGGTCCTGGACGGACGGCCGGTTGCGCGGGTCCTTGTCGAGCGCGGCGGCGACGACGTCCCGCAGGCCGGGGTCGAGGCCGTCCAGCTTCGGCTCGTCGTGCGCGACGCGGTAGAAGATCTCCGGGACCGTGTTGCCCGCGAAGGGCGCGCTGCCCGTCCCGGCGTAGGCGACCACGCAGCCCCAGGAGAACACGTCGGACGCGGGGGTCACCTGCTCGCCGCGCAGCAGCTCGGGCGGCAGGTAGTTCGGCGTCCCGACGAACTGGCCGGTGCGGGTGGGACCGTCGGCGGCGTCGAGGGCGCGGGCGATGCCGAAGTCGATGACGCGCGGCCCGGTCGAGGACAGCAGGACGTTGGCGGGCTTGAGGTCGCGGTGCACGATCCCGGCGCCGTGGATGGCGGCGAGCGCGGTGGCGACGCCGACCGCGAGGCCCTCCAGGTCGGAGCCGGGGAGCGGGCCGCGTTCGGCGACGGCGCTCTCCAGGCTCGGCCCCTCGATGTACTCGGTGACGACGTACAGCGGGTCCCGGTCGAGCTCGGCGTCCATCACGGGCGCCGTGCAGAACCGGCGCACCTGCCGCGCGGCGGTCACCTCCCGGCGGAACCGGTCGCGGAACGGGCCCTCCCCGGCCAGCTCCCGGTTGATCACCTTCACCGCGACGCGGCGTCCGGACGGATCCTCGCCGAGGTAGACCGTCCCCATGCCGCCCCGGCCGAGCCGGCCGACCAGCCGGTACGGGCCGAGCTCCGCGGGGTCCTCGGGGCGCAGGGCCTCGCCGTTCTCTCCTGCGTGCGTGGTCATCGTGGTCCTGACGGAAATATCGGGAGTCTTTGCGGTAGCACCCTAGCGGCGCCACCGTCTTTCCGACGCGCGAAGGTGTCAGCGCGTTCGGCGCGCCCGCGGAAGAGTCCGGAACGGCGGCATCCTCTCGCCGGTGAGCCCGAACGCGTACGCCACGACCCGGCCGGACCACCGCTGGCATCCGACGACCAGGGCGTACAGAGCGCGCGGGTACCGGCCGGTGAACGGGATCACCAGCCAGCTGACCATCATGACGAGCACCAGCGCGGTGTACATGACCAGCATGACGACCAGGTGCGGGATCACGAGAAAGCCTTTGAGCAGCATGAACCAGCGCCTCGGGCCGCGCCAGGAGTCCGGGAACGGCAGGTCGACCATGACCGTCGGCTCGTCCGCGGCCGGCTCCACGGTGGCGCCGGCCTGCCGCGCGGGCTCGGGCTCCCGCGCGTCGACGGGGCGGGAGCGCTCGCCCGGCACCGGCTCGGCGGCGGGCGGCGTGCCCGGCTCCGCCCCCCGCGCCGGGTCTTGCCCCTGAACCGGCTCCGGAACCGGCGCTTGCGCAGGCCCGAACCCGTGCCAGGACGCGGATATCGTCTCCACGGCCTGTTCCAGGTCGGCCCTGTCCTGGCCGACGAGCCGGGTGAGGATCTGCCGGGCGGTCGGGCGGTTGCGCGGGTCCTTGCCGAGCGCGGCGGCGACGATGTCGCGCAGTCGCGGGTCGAGGCCGGCGAGGTCGGGCTCGTCGTGCTCGATGCGGCGGAACGTCTCCGCGACCGTGGTGGCGTGGAACGGGGGACGGCCGGTCCCGGCGTAGGCGACGACGCAGCCCCACGAGAACACGTCCGACGCCTGCTCGACCGGCTCGCCCCGCAGCACCTCGGGCGCGATGTAGGCGGGCGTCCCGACGAACTGGCCGGTGCGGGTGGGGCCGTTCGGGGCGTCGAGGGCGCGGGCGATGCCGAAGTCGATGACGCGCGGGCCGGTCGAGGAGAGCAGGACGTTGGCGGGCTTGAGGTCGCGGTGCACGATCCCGGCGCCGTGGATGGCGGCGAGCGCGGTGGCGACGCCGACCGCGAGGCCCTCCAGGTCGGAGCCCGGCAGCGGCCCCTTGTCGCGGACGGCCTTCTCCAGGTTCGGCCCGTCGATGTACTCGGTGACGATGTACGGCGGGTCCTGGTCGAGCTCGGCGTCGATCACGGGCGCGGTGCAGAACCGGTGGACGCGCCGCGCGGCGGTCACCTCCCGGCGGAACCGGGCGAGGAACGCGGGCTCCCCGGCCAGCTCCCGGTTGACGACCTTCACCGCGACGCGCCGCCCGTCCGGCTCGGCGCCGAGGTAGACGGTGCCCATGCCGCCGCGGCCCAGCCGGCCGAGCAGGCGGTAGGGCCCGAGGACACGGGGCTCGTCGTGCTCCAGGGGTCCGGCGGCGGTCGTCGTCATGGGGGGTGGCGCTCCTCGGAAGATCGTCTCTCCGGGCCCACCCTAAGGGAGCCGGCGGGCTCCCGGAGGGCCGCTAGGGGATCACGAGGAGCTTCCCGGTGGTCCGCCGCGCCTGCAGATCGTCGTGCGCGGCGCGGGCGTCGGCGAGGTCGTAGCGGTGCCCGACACGGACCTTCACCTCGCCCGATCCCACCCAGCCGTAGACGTCGGCGGCGCGCTCCAGCAGCTCGTCCCGCTCCTCGACGAAGTGGCGGAGGGTCGGCCGCGTCAGGTACACCGACCCGGCGCGGTTGAGGCGCTGCGGATCGAACGGCGGGACGGCCCCGCCGGCCGCCCCGTACAGGGCCAGGGTGCCGCGCCGCCGGAGGCTCGCGAGGCTCCCGTCGAACGTGGGCGCTCCCACGCCGTCGTACACGGCGGCGACGCCCGCGCCGCCGGTCAGCTCCCGGACCCGGTCGGCGAAACCGTCGTAGCCCATGGTGACGTCCGCGCCGGCGGCCTTCGCGAGCTTCTCCTTCTCCGGGGTGGACGCCGTCGCGAGGACCCGGGCGCCGAGCGCCTTGGCCGCCTGGGTGAGCAGCAGGCCCATCCCGCCCGCCGCCGCGTGCACCAGGACGGTGTCGCCCTCCTTGACCGGATACGTGGACCGGGTGAGGTAGTGCGCCGTCATGCCCTGCAGCAGCGACGCGGCGGCGTCCTCCAACCCGACCCCGTCCGGGACCGGGACGGCCTTCGCCACCGGGACGGCGGCCTGCTCCGCGTAGGAGCCCTGCACGTCGGACCAGGCGACGCGATCTCCCACGGAGAACTCCCGGACGCCGTCGCCGACCGCGACGACCGTCCCCGCCGCCTCAAGGCCCGGCGTGTACGGGAGCTCCTGCTCGTAGGCGCCCGTGCGGTAGTAGACGTCGATGAAGTTGACCCCGGCCGCCGCCACGTCGACCAGCACCTCGCCCGGACCCGGCTCCGGGGCGGGACGCTCGGCGGGCTCCAGCACCTCGGGGCCGCCGGTGCGGGTGACGACGATCGCACGCATGGGATGCTCCTGGCTGGCCGGCTGCGGCGGACGATCCGGAGAACCCGGGGTGCTCGCCGGCTATTCCGGCCGCGGAGCGGTCACACCCAGTCGCGCATCGTCTGCGCGGCGAGCGTCACCGCCCGCTCGACCCGGGCCGCGACCGTCCCGGCGTCCCAGATCTCCCGGCGGGCGCACTCCTCGAACGCGACCTTGACGGTCGCCAGGTAGAACGCGACCAGGATCCGCGGCCGCGGGTCGTTCTCCAGGTCGACGCCCTCCCGCCGCGCGATCTCGGCCGCGAGGGCCTCGGTGGACGCCGAGTACCGCGCCATCTGCGCCGCCATCAGCGACGGCGTCGCCTCGATCACCTGCCGGACGCGGCGCCACCGGGCGCCGTCGGCCGGGTCGCCGTCGGCGATCGTGCGCAGCACCACGCGCAGCGACTCGAACAGCGCGGTGAACGGCCGTTCCCCGGGGGGACGGGCGGCGAGCGCCTCGCCCATGAGCTGGTCGTGCTCGGAGAGGAAGCTCGTGACGACGTCCTCCTTGGTGCCGAAGTAGCGGAAGAACGTCCGCTGCGACACCTCGACCGCCGCCACGATCTCGTCGATCGTCGTGGCCTCGTATCCCTTGGCGAGGAACAGGTCCAGGGCCGCGTCGATGAGCGCGAGCCGGGTCCGCTGCTTCTTGCGCTCGCGGAGCCCGGCGAGGGCGCGGCCCTGCTCGGGGGCGGGGTGGTGGGTGTGGCCTGACGGGTCGCCGGCGGGGACGGCGCTCATCGGCTCGCTCCTTCTGTCAGCCTGACGCGGGCGGTGCGCGTCTCACAGAGGCTTCTATCACGGACGGAGCCTCCGCATGGACGCCGGGTTCCAGGAACGGAACGATTGGCGCACGACGGCGCGGCACGTCGCGCCGCTCCCCGCGGACCATCCCCGCGAGAACGCGGAACAGCCCTCCCACTCTCCGGATTCTCGCTGCGCAGCCGCGGTTTTCGGGCCATGCTGGAGCACGGTCACCAACCGTCGCCGGACGATCGCCCATGGTCATCCGGGCGGCATGGACCTGCTGAGGCGGCTGATGTGTCTGTAGTCGGTGGGCGCGACATCGCCGAGGTGCGCAGGCGTCACCTCGCGGCGCTCGCGCGCGAGCTGGAGGCCCGCGGCCTCGCCTGGAGGTTCGCCGGGCCGGACGGGTCGCTGCTGGCGGTGCTCGGCCCGCGGACGCGGCGCCGGCTCATGGTCGTCGCCACTCCCTCCGGCGACACGTGGCTCTATCTGTGGCCCGGCGGCGGCATGGCCGACGTCACCGAGCTGACCGGGGTCGCGGAGCGTATTCGCGCGCTCCTCGGCTGACCCCCGCCTTGCTCCCGGGACGGGGGCTTCCCTAGACTCGGGTGCGAACGTCTGTTCGAACGTCCGCATGTTCTTCCCCCGTGCGGTGAGCGCGAGGGGGAGGCAGATGACACGCGTGTTCGGCGATCCGGTGGACGTCTGGGTGAGCGATGGGCGTCCGGTCCGGTTCGTCTGGCGTGGCCGGCTCTACACCGTCCGGCGGGTGCTGGAGCACTGGGTCACGACCCGCGACTGGTGGCGGGAGCAGCGCCCCGACGGCGAGGCCACCGGCGAGCGGGAGTTCTGGCGGGTCGAGGCGACCCCGGACAGGGAGATCGGCGTCTACGAGCTGCGTTATGACGTGGCGGCCGACAGCTGGCTGCTCTCCCGGGTATGGGACTGACGTGCATATTCATGTCGCTTCGTCCTATTCGCTCCGGTTCGGGGTCGCGCCGCCCGCGGCGCTGGCCGAGCGCGCGGCGGGCCTCGGCATGGAGACCCTGGCGCTGACCGACCGCGACGGGCTGTACGGCGCCGTCCGGCATGTCCGGGCCTGCGCCGACGCCGGCATCGGAGCCGTCGTCGGCGCCGACCTCAAGGTCGTCTCGACCGGCGAGGAGCGCATCGTCGTGCTCGCCGAGGGCCGCGCCGGCTGGCGGTCGCTGTGCCGGCTGGTGACGGCGGCGCACGCGGCGGGCGAGCGCGGGAACCCGCTGGTGACGCGGGAGATGGTCGGCGCCCACGCCGACGGGCTCATCGTGCTCCTCGGCCCGATGTCGGACGTGGGGCGCGCCGTCACCGGGCGGCGCCCCGACGTCGCGGCGGCGCGGCTGGCCGCCTGGCGGGACGCGGCGGAGACCGTGATCGAGATCGTGGACCACCGCGACCGGGGCGACGGCCCGCGCGCCGCCCGCATGCTGGCGCTCGCCCGCGAGGCCGGGGTGCCCGCCGTGCTGGGCAACGCCGTCCGGTACCTGGATCCGGCCGACCATCCGGTCGCGCAGGTGCTGGACGTGACGCGCCGGCTCGTCCCGCTGGACCGGCGGCATCTGGACGACCGGACCGGCCAGGCCTACCTGAAGCCGATCCCCGAGATGCGCCGGGTCGCGGAGCTGAGCTGCGGCCCGCGGGAGGCCGAGGCGCTGCTGGCGGAGACCCGGCGGCTCTCGGAGCGCTGCGTCCTGGACCCGGGCCGCGACCTCGGCATGGACGAGGTCCACCTGCCGGCCGTCGGCGGCGAGCCCTACGCCCGCCTCGTCGCCCGGTGCGCCGAGGGGACGGCGAGGCGCGGGCTCGCCGGGTCCCGCAAGGCCGCGGACCGGCTCGACGCCGAGCTCGGCGTGATCGCCCGCAAGGGCCTGGCGCCGTACTTCCTCACGGTCGCGGACGCCGCCGCGCTGATCAGGTCGCGCGGCATCCGCTGCGCCATCCGCGGCTCGGGCGCGGGCAGCCTGGTCACCTACCTGCTCGGCATCGGCGACCTCGACCCGCTGCGGCACGACCTGGTCATGGAGCGGTTCCTCGCCGACAGCCGCGAGGGCCTGCCCGACATCGACCTGGACGTGGAGTCGGCGCGGCGGCTGGAGGCCTACGAGGCGCTGTTCGACCGGTTCGGGGCCGACGCCACGGCGTGCGTGTCGATGATGGAGACCTACCGGGCGCGCAGCGCGCTGCGCGACGTCGGCAACGCCGTCGGCCTTCCTCCGCACGAGATCGACGCGATCGCCAAGGCGTTCCCGCAGATCAGGGCGAGCCAGATCCGCGCCGCGCTGGACGACCTGCCCGAGCTGCGGCAGAGCGGCCTCGCGGCGGGCCGCCTGGAGGTGCTGTTCCGGATCGCCGAGCGCCTGGACGGCCTGCCCCGCCACATCGCCATGCACCCGTGCGGCGTGCTGCTGTCGGACCCGGGCCTGCGGGACCGCACGCCGATCGAGCGGGCGGCCGTGGGCTTCCCGATGAGCCAGTTCGACAAGGACGACGTCGAGGCGATGGGCCTGCTCAAGCTCGACGTGATCGGCGTCCGGATGCAGTCGGCGATGGCGCACGCGGTGGCGGAGGTCGCCCGGCTGACCGGGGAGGAGATCGCGCTGGAGGACGTCCCGCGCGACGATCCCGCGACGTACGAGCTGGTCCGCACGTCCCGGACGCTCGGCTGCTTCCAGATCGAGTCGCCCGGCCAGCGGGAGCTGATCGGCCGCCTCCAGCCGCGCGACCTGGACGACCTGGTCATCGACATCTCGCTGTTCCGTCCGGGCCCGGTCAACTCCGACATGGTGTCGCCGTTCCTGGAGGCCCGCGCCGGCGTCCGGGAGCCGGAGTACCCGCATCCCGACCTCGAACCGGTGCTGCGGGAGAGCCTCGGCGTGGTGGTCTTCCACGAGCAGGTGCTGCGGATCTTCGACGTGATGACCGGATGCGGGCTCTCCCAGGCGGAGGCCGCGCGGCGGAGCCTGAACCACGAGCGCGGGCAGGCCGTCGTCGGCGCCTGGTTCCGGCAGCGGGCGCTGGCCCGCGGCTATGACGGGCCGACCGTCGACCGCGTCTGGCGGACGCTGACCGCGTTCGGCGCGTTCGGCTTCTGCAAGGCGCACGCCGCGTCGTTCGCGCTGCCCACCTACCAGTCGGCCTGGCTGAAACGGCACCACACGGCCGCCTTCTACGCCGGCGTCCTGACCCACGACCCCGGCATGTACCCCAAGCGGGTCATCCTTGACGACGCCCGGCACTTCGGCGTGCCGATCCTGCCGCTGGACGTCAACCGCTCGGCGGCGGACTGGCACGCCGAGCCCGTCTCCGAGGGCGGCCCGACCGGCATCCGGGTCGCGTTGAGCGAGGTCAGGGGAATCTCCGCCGCCGAGGTCGGCGCGATCGTCGATGCCCGGCCCTACGCGTCGCTGACCGACTTCCGGCGCCGCGCCCGGGTGTCCCGCCCGACCGCGGAGCGGCTCGTCCTGGCCGGGGCGTTCGACACCGTCCACGACGGCGTCCCGCGCCGCGACCTGCTCTGCCGGGTCGGCGCCCTCGACCGCGCCACCGCCCGTCCCGGCCGCGTCCCCGAGGGCCAGCTTCCGCTCGGCGACGCGACCCCGCCCGGCCCGGCCGAGGAGATCCCGGCGGGCGGGCTGCCGCCGATGACGCCCGCCGAGGTCGTCGAGGCGGAGCTGGACATCCTGGGCATGGACGTCAGCCGGCACATCATGACGTTCTACGCCGGCCTGCTCGCCGGAATCGGCGCCGTCCGCGCCGCTGACCTGCCGGGACGCCCCGACGGGAGCGACGTCCTGGTCGCCGGCGTCAAGGTCGCCACCCAGACCCCGGCGGTCAGGTCGGGCCAGCGCGTCATCTTCGCCACGCTGGACGACGCGACCGGCCCGGTCGACCTCACGTTCTTCGAGTCGGTGCAGGACCGGTGCGCCGCCACCGTCTTCGGCTCCTGGCTCCTGGTCGCCCGCGGCCGCCTCCGCCGCGCCGGCGCCCGCGCCGTCTCGATCACCGCGAACGCCTGCTGGGACCTGAACACCCTGTACGAGGAATGGCGCCGCGGCGGACCGGACGCCGTCCGCGCGGCCATGGCGCGCCCGGCCGTCCCCGGCCGCCCGGTGGGCCGCCGCATCGTCCAGCCGACCGGCTTCGCGATGTCCCCGTACTCCGACATCGGCCACGCGGGCCCGGCCGTCAAACGCCCGCCCAAGACCGCCCTATGGCACACCAGCCAAGGCAGCTCAGGCCCCCCGCCCTCCTAGGAACCCCGCCTGCGCAGGGGGCTAATCCCGCAGTACCTGGATCCGGGTGATCTGGAAGACGGTGGCCATGCAGAGGGCGGCGGCGAGGGCCTGGAAAGCGGCGGCGGCGACGCCGACGTGGACGTCGAAGCGGGCTTCGGCGAGGGTGTCGACGCTGCCGTGCGTGAAGGCGTAGCCGAGGAGGAGGCCGAGGATGGCGCAGGCCCACCAGCCCGCGACGACGAGCCCGGCGGCCTGGCGTTCGGCCGTCCGGTAGCGGCCGCTGTTCACCCAGACCTCGTACACCACGCGGGGCGGGAGCCACAGGTTGACGACCGGGAGGAACCAGCCGAGGAGCACCCAGGCGCGGTGGTGCCGGTGGGGGCCGGGGGACTGCCGGTACGCGCGCCAGAGCCAGGTGAGGTACAGCAGGCCGGTGACCCCGGCCATGATCGTGCCGATCGTGAACACGTCGGCGTAGGGGGCGAGGGCCTTGCCGGTGGCGGCCGCGTCATAGCTGTCGTGGGTCGCCCCGCGCAGCGGTTCCGCCATCCTGAGCAGGCTGATCCCCGAGCCGAGGGCGACGAAGGCGTTGAAGCCGAGCAGCATGAACACGGCCACGCCGACGGCGCGGAAGTCGCGGCGCCGCGCCCACGCGCCGCAGGCCGGGCACCGGTCGACCTCGGTGGGGATGATGTCGCCGCACAGCGCACACGGCATGATCCACCTCCCTGGTCTTTGCGGTCGCCTGCTCCGGATACTACGTACGTTTGACCGACTCGGCCCAACGCGGGTTCGGGGTCTCACCGAATCGTCACACGTGGAACACGAGCCGTGTCGCCGCGTAGGCGGCGGCGGCGGTGACGGCGGCCCACGCGGCGAGGCGGGCGAGGCCGCCGGTGGACAGCAGCCGCTCGGGACGGAACCCGGTCACGGCCAGCAGTGCCCACCATTCGGCGGTCAGCGCGATCGTGGCGTGCAGCGACCCGAAGCCGATCAGCGAGAAGAGCAGGACGACGCCCGCCGGGGTCGCGGTGTGCGCGAACAGGGCGGGGGCGCGGGCGGGCCCGCGCAGCCCGTTGCGCAGGCCGGCGAGGACGGCGCCCCAGCCGGCGGCGCACAGCGCCCAGATGACCAGGACGGTCACGGGCAGGCCGTTCAGCGACTCCGGTGCCAGTGCCGTCCCTCCCCGTCTCGCCGCGTCCCGTGCCGGTGCCCGTGCCCGTGCAGGTCAGGTCATGAGGCCCGACTCCCAGGCCCAGGCCGCCGTCTCCACCCGGTTCCGGGTGTTCAGCTTGCGGGAGAGGCTCCCGAGGTGCGTCTTGACCGTGGAGAGCGACACGAACAGCTCCCCGGCGATCTCCTCGTTCGTCCGGCCGCGCGCGACGAGCCTCACCACGTCCAGCTCCCGGCCGGTGAGCGGCTCGCTGGGCTGTGCGGGCACCGGGCGGGGCCGGGCCAGCCGCTCCAGGAGCCGGACGGTGATGGACGGCGACACCAGCGACCCGCCGTTCGCCGCCGCGCGGACGGCCTCCACCAGCAGTGCGGGGCCGCTGTCCTTGAGCAGGAACCCGACCGCGCCGCCGCGCAGCGCCCCGTACACGTACTCGTCCATGTCGAAGGTGGTGACGATCACGATGCGGGGCGGGTCCGCGACGCCGGGGCCGGCGAGGGCGCGGGTCGCCTCCAGGCCGTCCATCCGCGGCATCCGGATGTCGAACAGGCACACGTCGGGGCGCAGCCGGTGGGCCAGCGCGACGGCCTCGGCGCCGTCGGCGGCCTCCCCGACCACCTGCATGTCGGGCTGCGAGTCGACGATCATCCGGAACCCCGTCCGGACCATCTCCTGGTCGTCGGCGATCAGTACGCGGATGGCCACCCACCGATTCTGTCAGCAATCGGGATCAGCCGTCCCCCGCGGGCAGAAGCGCGACGACCTCCCAGCCGCCCTCCGGGCGCGGGCCCGCGTGCAGCCGGCCGCCGAGGGCGCCGATCCGCTCGGCGAGGCCGGTGAGCCCGAACCCGCCGGACGGCAGCCGCCGCCCGCGCCCCCGCCCGTCGTTGCGCACCGCGACCTCGACGTCGCGCCCGACGCGCGCCACCGACACCCGCACGTTCGCGGCGTCGGCGGCGTGCTTGCGGATGTTGGTCAGCGCCTCCTGGACGACGCGGTGGGCCGACGCCGCGACCTCGGGCGGCAGCGTCCCGAGGCCGGGGGCGAGGGTGAGCGCGGCGGGCGGGTGGGTGAACCCCTCGACGAGGTCCTTCAGCTGCGCGAGGTCGCCGAGGGGACGGGTGGAGCCGCCGTCCGGGAGGGCGTCCCCGTCCGGCGCGTTGACGTGCTGGGCGTCGCGCAGCAGGCCCACCATGCGGCGCATCGAGGTGAGCGCCTCGGTGCCGGCCTTCTCGATCCCGCCGAACATCCGGTCGAGCTGCTCCTGCGTCGGCCCCGCCCCGGCCCCGGCCGCGAACCGGGCCGCCTGCGCCTGGACGACGATGCCCGTCACGTGGTGGGCGACGAAGTCGTGCAGGTCGCGGGCCAGCTCCAGCCGCTCGTCCCGCCGCGCCGCCGCCAGCGACCGGGCCCGCCGGGCGTCCAGCGCGCGCAGGTAGAGGCCGACGCCGAGCGCGATCGCCACCGCGATGCCGAGCGGCGCGGTGATCAGCGCCGCCGCGAGCACCGACCAGCGCATCGGCACCGCGAGGATGGCCGCGCCGAGCAGCACCGCAGTCGGGATCAGGGGCTGGCGGCGGGTCCGCCACACCGTCCGCGTCATGACGATCAGCAGGGCGCCGATCTCCGCGAACACGCTCGGGGCGCCTTCCTCCGGGTAGTCCGTGAGGCCGAGGAACAGGGTGCTGAGCACCGACAGCGCGCCGGCGGCGACCGCCCACGGCAGCAGGAGCCGCCGTCCCATCACCGCGGCGACGCCGGCGACCGCGGCGATGACCACCATCCACAGGACGGGAGGGTCCTCGATGGCGGCGTACGCGCAGGCCAGGAGGAACAGGGTCACGAACGCCGTGTACGCGACGCGCACCATGCAGCCGCCCACCGAGTGGATGCGGTCCAGCTTCGACGCGACGTCGCTCACGCTGCCGCAGCGTAGGGCCTCGTGACCGCCGGGGATATCGACCATTCGGCCGACCCTGCGCGCGAGGCCGTGTCCGGTGCGCCCGGGGTGACCCGCCCGTTGTCGCTCTCCGTGACGCGCGGCCCCGCTCCGCATCCTGATGGATCGAATGGACGTTCGAGAATGTCAGAGGTGCTGAGTAGCGTTGACCTTGTGATTTAGGAGACACCTGGGAACAGGTGTCGAACCGAGTGGCTTGTAACGACGTACCTAGGGGTATGTGACAACCGGTGGCATCCGCACAGGCGCGGCCCGCCAGGTTCGGAAGGGGTGTTGGCATGAAGGCGACCGGCACGTTCCATCTCTCCCGCCCGCGGCTGGACGGGCCCGCCGAGCGGACCGTCGTGGAGCCGTGGCTCACCCAGCTCTCCCACGCGACGCTGAACGCCTACGCCGAGACCACGGGCCCGCTGGCCGAGGTCGAGGCCCTGCCCGTGCGGCCGGTTCCGGCCGTCCGGTCCCTGCCCGCCCGCCGGGTCGCCGCCGCGGCCTGACGCACTCGTCGAGAAGGGGATCGAGGCACCGGCCTCGGTCCCCTTCTTCGTGCCCGCTATGTCTCGCATATTGATACAGAGTTCTCGTATTGTGAGAAGTGGTCGTACGGTGGGGGCACCGGACACAGAGAGGCGACCCCGATGACCGCGAAGGCGACCTACACCCACGGCCACCATGAGAGCGTGCTGAGCGCCCATCAGTGGCGCACGGTCGAGAACTCCGCCGCCTACCTGATCGAGCACCTGCGTCCGGGCCTGTCCGTGCTGGACGTCGGCTGCGGCCCGGGCACGATCACCGCCGGGCTCGCCGGACGCGTGGCGCCCGGCCGGGTCGTGGCGGCCGACTCCGCGGAGGCCGTCCTGGAGGAGGCCCGCAGGAACACCGCGAGCCTGGACAACGTCGAGGTCGCGGTCGCCGACGTCCACGCCCTGGACTTCGCGGACGGCGCCTTCGACATCGTCCACGCCCACCAGGTCCTGCAGCACATCGGCGACCCCGTCCACGCCCTGCGCGAGATGCGGCGCGTCACCAGGCCCGGCGGGCTCGTCGCCGTGCGCGAGGCCGACTTCGGCACGATGATCTGGTATCCGGAACCGCCCGGCATGGACGCCTGGCTGCCGGTCTACTACAGGGTCGCGCGGGGGAACGGCGGTGAGCCCGACGCCGGGCGCCGCCTGGTCTCCTGGGCCCGCGCCGCCGGCTTCACCGACGTCACCGCCTCCGCCTCGGCCTGGTGCTACGCCACCCCGGAGGAGCGCGAGTGGTGGAGCGAGTCCTGGGGCGGGCGCCTGATCCGGTCGTCCGTCGCCGACCACGCCGTGGCCGGAGGGCATGCCACCCGGGAAGAGCTCCAGCGCATCTACGAGGCATGGAAGGAGTGGGCGGCCGCCGAGGACGGCTGGTACTCCGTCACCCACGGCGAGATCATCGCTCGGGTCTGAGCCCGCGTCACGCCGTCGAGCGACGTGTGCGGTAGGCGACGACGCCGGACAGGACCGCCCCGGCCGCGAAGAGCCCCACCAGGAACGGCGCCTTCGCCACGTCCTGGAACGGTGCCACGCTGCCCGCCGGGTCGTCGGCCGCGTAGACGACCTCGATCGTGCCGCCCTGCCGCACGGTCGCCGGCCAGCTGCGGCGGCGTTCCTCCACCCTGACCGCGCGGCCCTGGCGCGTGGTGAACTCGACCGTGATGTGCCCGGACGAGCGCGTGCCGTCGACGTCCAGGACCCGTGCCCTCGCCTTCTCCTTGCCTATCTGACCGGCCCAGGCGGCCACGGCGCCGCCGCCCCAGGTGACGGTGAGCAGCCCGAGGACGCAGGCGAGGACGATGCCCGTGATGTGGACGGGGCGCCGCATGGTGGCCGACATGTCCCCATGATCACTGATTCAAGGGTCAGAAGGGGCCCGTCAGGTCGCCGAGCTTGTCGGTCAGCTGGAGGTTGTGGGAGTAGTCGACCGGGACCGTGATGACGGAGACCGTGTCGTCGGCCAGGGCCTTGCGGAGGGTGGGGAGCAGTTCGGCGGCCGACTCGACGCGGTAGCCGCGGGCGCCGAAGCTCTCCGCGTACCGGACGAAGTCGGGGTTGCCGAACCGGATGTTCGAGCTGTGCCCGAGGTCGAGGTCCATCTTCCACTCGATCAGGCCGTAGGCGGAGTCGTCCCAGATGAGCACCGTGATCGGGATGTTCTCGCGGACGGCCGTCTCCAGCTCCTGGGAGTTCATCAGGAACGCGCCGTCGCCCGTCGCGGCGAGGACCCGGCGGTCGGGGTGGGCGAGCTTGGCGGCGATCGCCCCGGGGACGGAGAAGCCCATCGAGGACAGGCCGTTGGAGACCAGCAGCGTGTTCGGCTCGTAGGTCGGGTAGAGGCGGGCCATCCACATCTTCACCGCGCCGGTGTCGGCGAGGACGATGTCGCCGCGGCCCATGGCGGCGCGCACGTCGGCGACGACGCGGCGCGGGGAGAGCGGATGCCCGTCCTCGGTGGCGCCCTCGGCGAGCTCCTCCCGGAGCATTTCCCGGATCCTGCGACCTGTCGAGCGGAGCTCGTCCGTTGAATGGTGGTGGGTGGGGGCTGGAGGACGGTCTGTGCCGTTGACGTCGAAGCGGCGGTGGATGGAGTCGGCGAGCGCGCGGAGCGTGCTGGAGATGTCGCCCTGGACGCCGACCTCGACCGGGTAGTGGTCGTCGACCTCGGCGGGCGACGGATGGATGTGGATGATCTTCTTGTCCGCGGCCGGGTTGATCTTGACCGGGTCGAACTCCTGGAGCTCGTACCCGACGGTGATGAGGACGTCGGCCTCGTCGAACCCGAAGTTCACGTAGTCGTGGCGCATGAAGCCGACGGCGCCGAGGGCGTTGCGGTGGTCGTCGGGGAAGACGCCCTTGCCGTTGAACGTGGTCGCGACCGGCAGGCCGAGGCGCTCGGAGAAGTACACCAGGGCGTCGCTCGCGCCGGCGCGGGCGGCGCCGTGCCCGGCGAGCACGATCGGCCGCCTCGCCAGCGCGATCACGTCGGCGGCGCGGGCGAGCTGGGACGGCGACGGGTCCTGCGCGCGGACGACGTTCACCGGCAGCGGCGCCAGCCCGGCGGAGACCTTCGCGGCCTCCACGTCCTCGGGGATCGCCAGGTAGACGGCGCCCGGACGCTCGGTCTGCGCGGTCTTGAAGGCCTTGCGGACCATCTCCGGCAGCGCCTCGGCGGTGGGCGCCAGCTCCGCCCACTTGGTGATCGGGCGGAACAGCGACACCAGGTCGATGACCTGGTGCGACTCCTTGTAGATGCGGTCGAGGCCGACCTGCGCGGAGATCGCGACGACCGGGGTGCTGTTGGTGGTGGCGTCCGCGACGCCGAGCTGCAGGTTGATCGCGCCGGGGCCGAGCGTCGCGGAGGCCACGCCCGCCCGGCCGGTCAGCCGGCCGTAGATCTCTGCCATGAACGCCGCGCCCTGCTCGTGCCGGACGAGGATGTACCGGATCGCCGAGTCGTTCAGCGCGTTGACGAAATGGATGTTCTCCTCGCCCGGGATGCCGAAGACGTATTCGACGCCCTCCGCCTCAAGGGTCCTGACGAGCAGCCGGGCGGCGTCCTCCTGCGTGGACATCGTGTGTCCCATCTCCAGTCTGTGTTTCTCCTGGGGTGCGTCGGGTGCAGCACCCCGGTACCTACCTCCATTCCGCGAACCGATGTGTCGTTGCTCTCTTACGCGTCGGCCATTTCCTTGATCGCGCGGAGCGTGGGCTCGTCCTTCACCCCGGCGATCAGCAGGGTGGTGACGGGGCTGTCGCGCCACAGCGGGAGCCGCTCCCTGATCCGCCCGAGCGGGCCGAGGAGGGAGATGGCGTCGGCCAGCTCGTCCGGGACGGCCTTGACCGCCTCGTCGCGGCGGCCGTCCAGGAACAGCTCCTGGACGCGTTCGGCCTGCTCGGCGTAGCCGAGCCGGCCGATCAGGTCGAGGTGGAAGTTGCGGTCGCGGGCGCCCATGCCGCCGATGTAGAAGGCGAGCGGGATCTTGGCGAACTCCAGCGCGGACGCGAGGTCGTCGGTGACGATCGTGGTGACGGTCGCGGCGATCTCGAAGCCGTCCGGGCGGTTCGCCAGGGACGCGCCGAAGACGCCGTCGATCTGCTGCGGGTCGACGAACAGCGGCAGCCAGCCCTGCGCGACCTCGGTGGACAGCGCGACGTTCTTCGGCCCCTCGGCGCCCAGGTAGACGGGGATCTCCGGGCGGACGGGGTGCGCGATCGACTTCAGCGGCTTGCCGAGGCCCGTCCCGCCCGGGTAGGGGAGCGGGTAGTGCGGGCCCTCGCTGGTCACCGGGGCCTCGCGCCGCCACACCTGCCGGACGATGTCGAGGTACTCGCGGGTGCGGGCGAGCGGCTTCGGGAACGGCTGCCCGTACCAGCCCTCCACGACCTGGGGGCCGGACGCGCCGACGCCGAGGATCACCCGCCCGCCCGACAGCGCGTCGAGGGTGAGCGCGTGCATGGCGGTCGCCGCCGGGGTCCGCGCCGACAGCTGGACGACGGCGGTGCCGAGCTTGATCCGGGACGTGCGGGCGCCGTACCAGGCGAGCGTGGTGAACGCGTCGGAGCCGTACGCCTCGGCGGTGAAGACCGAGTCGTAGCCGCAGCGCTCGGCGGCCAGGACCGTCTCGGTCTGGTCGTCGGGGTCGCGCTGCCAGTAGCCGACGTTGATGCCGAGCTTGAGTTCCGCGGTCACGTTCACCCTCCGGTTGTCGACGCACCGCCGATACTAGAACTCGTTCTAGTTTTCTGGGAAGGGGGCCGCGCGCATGGCGAGGGGCCGCGGCGTGGCTCGCCGCGGCCCCCTGCCGTGTGTTCGCTAACTCTTCTTGATCGCGTCCAGGAGGCCTCGCCAGGCCGGCGGCTCCAGCACCAGGGCCGGGCCGGCGGGGTCCTTCGAGTCGCGTAGCGCGCGAAGACCGCTGGCCAGTGGCGCCACCTCGACGCACTGGTCGCCGCTCCCGCTGTGGGACGACTTGCTCCAGGTGGCACCGGTGAGTTCGCGCTGCAGGTTGGTCACGGGCTGCTCCTTGCTGCCTCGGCGATGAGGTGCGCGGAATCCTCGGGGGACAAAGCGGCCGCCTCGATCCGTTCGAAGCGATACCTATGTTTTGCTATTGCCTCGGCGCTCTCAAGGTAAACGTCGCCCATGGTGCCCTCTACGTAGGCGATATCTGGGTCTGCGGGGTCTGGATACGACAATATGGTGAAACGTCCGTCTAGGCCCGCATGCTCCTTTGCCGTGTATGGAAGTACCTGGATGGTCACGGATGGGTGGGTTTTCGGGGCGCCGGCGAGGGCGTCCAGCTGGCCCCGCATGACCTCCTCGCCGCCGATCGGGCGGTGCAGCACCGCCTCGTCGAAGATCACGTGCAGCCGGGGCGCGTCGGTGCGGTCCAGCAGCGCCTGGCGGATCTTCCGGGCGGCGATGCGGCGCTCGATGTCCTCCGGGCCCGGCAGCAGCCGGCCCGCCGTGATCACGGCGCGGGAGTACGGCTCGGTCTGCAGCAGCCCGTGCACGAGCTGCGGGTCCCACGTGCGGATGTGGGACGCCTCGTCCTCCAGCGCGACGTAGCTGCCCGCGAAGACGTCCTGGTAGGCCGTCCACCAGCCGCGCTGGCCGGCCTGCCGGGCGAGCGTGATGAGCGCGTCGCGATCCGGGCTCGGGACGCCGTAGAGGTCGAGGATGTCGGCGATGTCGCCGGGTTTCGGGCGCGTCTGGCTGGTTTCGAGGCGGGAGACGGTGGCGCGCGACCAGTCGAGCCGGTCCGCCACCTCCTGCAGGGTCAGGCCCTGCTCCTCGCGCAGCTTGCGGAGCTCCCGGGCGAGACGGCGGCCGCGGACGGTGGGGCGGTAGGTCATGGAAGTGGAGTCTTACCATTCCGCGGGCTCGCCACAACGCGATTGACGAACCCGGCAGGAAGGCCAGAGCAATTCGGTGAAGGGTGTTGCGTGCGTGAGAATCTCACGACACGCTTGTTTGCGTGACCGCCTGGGAACTCATGGTGACCGTCCGGGACGCTCACCCGGGCACGGAGCACGCAGACCGCGGGAGGAACCCGTGAACACCACGCCAGCCGACCTGACCACCGCGACCGTGGCCGACGCGACGAAGGGCGGCGATCAGGCCCCGGGCGACGGCGTGCCCGGGTGGGTGTGGGCCCTGCCGGGCGGCCCGGGATGCGCGGGCCACGCGCGCCGCGTCCTCGGCGACGCGCTCGCCTCGCTGGGCGTGCCGGTCGAGGTGATCGCCGACGCCCAGCTCATGGTGAGCGAACTGGCCACGAACGCGCACCAGCACGCCGGTGAGCACGGCCCGCACGAGCTGTGGCTCTACATGGGCGACGGGACGGCGGGCGAGGTGCGGTGCGCCGTCTTCGACGGGTTCGCCGACGTCGGCCTGCCCGTGTACTCCTGGACGTCCGGCGACTGCGGGCGCGGGCTCAGCATCGTCCAGGAGCTGTCCGGCGGATGCTGGGGCCTGCGGCGGACGCTGTCCCGGCTCGGGCCGTCCGTCCGCGGGAAGGCCGTCTGGTTCGCCCTCCCCGGGACCGCCGGAATCGGCCGCTCCTAGTCAGCCGCCTGCTCCGAGGCGGGCTTCTCCGGGTCGGGCTTCGCGGCGGGCTTCTCCAGAGCGGGGCCGATGTCGCTCACCAGGGCGAGCAGCGACCTGGCGAGGAGCGTGTGCACCTGGTCGCGGTCGAGGGTCTTCTCCTGGAGCCACTGGCGCGTCGCGGCGTCCGCCAGACCGGAGTAGACGCGCAGGACGGCCCGCAGCGTCTCGGTCGGCTCCGGCACCCCGAGGACGGCCAGCATGTGCTCGACCGTCTCGTCCCGGAACCGGTTGACGATCCTCAGCAGCTCCGGGTCCTGCCCGAACCCCTCGGCGTCCAGGGCGGCGAACCAGGTCGTCGCGTTCCGCTCGGCCGCGTCGAGGAACAGGTTCACGCACAGCTCGACCGCCTCGGGGAGCGTCGTCCGCTCGTCCGCCGGCGGCGCCTGCATCGCCGCCGCCGCCGTCAACCCCTGGACGACCTTGAGGAACAGCTCGCGCTTCGTCCCGAAGTAGTAGTGGATCAGGCCGCGCTGCACGCCGGTCTCCCGCGCGATGGCGGCCGTGGACACCTCGGCGTAGGGCAGTTCGGTGAACATCCTCCGCGCCACGCCCAGGATCTGGGCACGCCGTTCGTCCGGGGACAGACGCTGGTAACTCACCGCGACAGCCTATTCTGTGCGGGCGGCCTGGTGCTGTGCGAGCAGGGCTTGCGGGTGACGTGAGGGGAGCGCGCGTGGACGCTTTCAGAGGGGACGTGCGCCTGGAGGGTGAACGGCTGGTACTGCGCCCGTTCGGCCTGGACGACGCGCCCGCGCTGATCGACGCGATCCGCGCCGGGGAGGACTTCCTGCCGCCCAATTTCCCGGACGCCCTGGAGGCCGAGCCCCTCGCCTGGTTCCTGCGGGAGGGCGTCCACAAGGTCCAGCGGTTCGGCCTGGGAATCCATCTGGCGGTGACGGATCGCGATACCGGCGACCTGCGGGGCACCATCGGGCTGTTCAGGGTGAACTGGTCGCATCTGACGTCCGAGGTCGGCTACGGGATGCGGCCGAGCGCGCGCGGGCGCGGCTACGCCACCGAGGCCCTCTCCCTGGTCTCCGACTGGGCGCTGCGCCACTGCGGGCTCTTCCGCGTCGAGCTGCGCGCCATGGTCACGAACCACGCCTCGATCCGCGTCGCCCGGAAGGCCGGCTACCTGCGCGAGGGCATCGCGCGCGGTGCGGAACGCGACGCGGACGGCGTCAGCCGGGACATGGTCGTCTTCAGCCGCATCGCGACCGATCCACCTCCGGACGGCGCGCCGCGGCGGCCCCCGGACGGTGCCTCGGAGAAGCTCGTCGCCGACGACGTGGAGGGAAGGCACCGATGACCGCTGTGGAGAAGACGCTCGTGATGTACGGCGAGGGGGCGCGTGAGGCCGCTCGCCGGATGCTGCCGAAGCTGCCGGACGAGCGTTTCGTCCCGATCGAGCCGGAACGGCTGCGCGAGGCGGTCAAGGAGGGGCTCGTCCAGGTCATCATGGTCGCCCGCATGGAGGAGCAGGTCGCGTTCCTTGGCGGCGCGTCCGGCCTGCTGGAATCGATCACGCTGGACATGGACTGCGGGACGGCGATGGCGGGGAAGGTGGCCGAGGCCCCGGCGGTCCGGGACGTCTACGACCTGTGGGACGCCGCCGGCAAGCTCGGCCCGTGCGGGCGGGAGCTGTGCCGCAGGACCGCCGGCGAACTGGAGCGCCGCGCCGCCGGCATGGCAGGCGATTCGGACGTTCAGGTCGCCGCCCAGGTGGTCCTGCTGGACGCCACGGGGGAGAGCATGGTCGGCATGTACGGGCGAATGGCCCGGTAGCGATGCTGACGGTCGTCGGCCGTGACGGGTCTCCGCTGTGCGAGGCGGCCAGGCTGGCTCTGGAGAGCGCTTCGCTGGTGGTCGGTGAGCTTCGCCTGCTGAAGGATCTGCCGCTGGCGGCGGGCGCGCGGAAAGTCGCCACCGAGGATGTCGTCGAAGCCTTGCAGGGCGTCGATGTCGCCGAACAGGACGTCGTCCTCGTCGTGGACGGCGATCCCGGCTACTTCGGGATCGTCCGGGAGCTGCTCGAAAAGGGCCACGCGCCCGAAACCTTCCCTGCGGCGCCCCTGGTCGCGAGGGCCTTCTCCCAGGCGGGCCTGCCCTGGGAGGACGCGCTGGTCGTCTCCGCCAAGGACGGCCATCTGAGGCAGGCCGTCAACGCGTGCCGCGCCCATCCGAAGGTCGCGGTCCTGACCGAGCCGGGTGCGGGCCCGGCCGAACTTGCGCGCGCCCTGTTCCCGGTCACTCCTCGTTCGTTCGTGGTCTGCGAGGACTTGGGCGGGCCGGGGGAGAGGGTGGTCTACGTCCGTCCGGCCGAGGCGACCACCCGTCCTTGGAACGACCCCCAGGTCGTGCTCGTCCTGGACAACCGCCACGCGCTCGGTCGATCGAGCTGGCTTTCAGGTGCGGCGCCCAAGGCCGCCGGGTGGGCGCTGCCCGCGGAGGCCTTCGGCGAGGGGCCGGGCCTTCGTCCGGAAGTCCGCGCCCTCGTCCTGGCCAAGCTGGGCCCCCGCATCGGCGACATGGTGTGGGACGTCGAATCCGGCGACGGCTCGGTGGGCATCGAATGCGCGCGCTTCGGCGCGGCCGTCGTCGCCGTCGACCGCGACTACGCCGCGTGCGAGCTGGTGCGGGAGAACGTCCGCCTGCACGGCGTGAAGGTCGCGATGGCCTCCGGCGACATCCGGTCCACCGCCGGCCACCTTCCCCAGCCCGACGCGGTGTTCGTCGGCCCCGGATTCCTCGGACGGAGCGGACTGGAGGCCCTTCGCGCCTGCGCGGCCCTCGGGCCCTCCCGGGTCGTCGCCCTGGCCACGGCGGACGATGCCCAGGCCATACTGGACATGCTGGACGAGCAGGGCTTCACCGGCGACGCCGTCCGGCTCCAGGGCACCCCGCTGACCCCGCGGGGCGAGCCGGGAGAGCCCGTGACCGTCGTCTGGGGCGAGCGCGGCGCCCCGGCCCCCGCCTGGCGGCCGTCGCGGAAGAACCGCCCGATAGAGACCATTCCCGCCCCACCGGAGTAGCCGAGGAGCGCCGTTGACCGTCCGTCAGCCCCACCCGATCGAGGTGCGGTCGTATGAGATCCTGCGGTCCCGCGTCGATCTCTCCCCGATGCCGCCGCTGTGGCGGGCCGTGGCCGAGCGGGTGATCCACGCCACCGCCGACCTGGAGTACGCGGTGGACCTGGTGACCCGGGAGGAGTTCCTCGTCCAAGGCTGGGCCGCGCTCCGCGACGGGGCGCCGATCGTCACCGACGAGGGGATGGTCGCCGCCGGCATCAGCGCCCGCGACACGGTCTGCCACGCCGCCGACCCCGCCGCCGCGCGGATGGCCCGCGCCGCCGGCATCACCCGGTCGGCCGCGGCCGTCCGGCTCTCCTACTCCGAGGTCGGGCCCGGTGCGGTCTGGGCGGTCGGCTCCGCACCCGAGGCGCTCTCGGAGATCATCGCCCAACGGGTGAGCCCGGCCCTGGTCATCGGCATGCCGGTCGGCTTCGTCGGCGCCCGCGAGGCCAAGGAGGCGCTGCGCGCCGGCGGGCTCCCGCAGCTCAGCAACGTCTCGGAGAAGGGCGGGTCCGCCGTCGCGGCGGCCGCCGTCAACGCGCTCCTGTACTACGAGGCGGACCGGCCGTGACCGGCGAGGTGGACCTCCGCCACCACGGGGACGCCGAGGTCGGCGGCGGGCTCGCGGACTTCGCCGTGAACGTCCGGACGGGCACGCCCCCGGAATGGCTGGCCGCGCGGATCCGGGCGTCGATCGGCGACCTCGCCGCCTACCCCGACCCGCGTCCGGCCCGCCGGGCGGTCGCCCGCCGGCACGGCAGGTCGGCCGAGGAGGTGCTCCTCACCGCCGGCGCCGCGGAGGCGTTCGTCCTGCTCGCGCGGGTGCTCGCGCCGCGCCATGCGGTGGTGGTGCACCCGCAGTTCACCGAGCCCGAGGCCGCGCTGCGGGCCGCTGGGCACGAGGTGGAGCGGGTGGTCCTCGGCAAGGACTTCACCCTCGACGCGGTGCCTCCTTCTGGGGGGACGACCCCCCAGACCCCCCGGCAAGAACCTTTGGTCCCGGACGACACCGACCTCGTCGTCATCGGCAACCCGACCAACCCGACCTCCGTGCTGCATCCGGCGGACGTCGTCACCGCGCTGGCCAGGCCCGGACGGACCGTCGTGGTGGACGAGGCCTTCATGGACTGCGTCCCGGGCGAGCCGGAGACCCTCGCCACCCGCCTGCCCCCGGGCATCGTGGTCATCCGGTCCCTGACCAAGACATGGGGGCTCGCCGGGCTGCGCGCGGGCTACGTCCTGGCCGACCCCCACCTGATCGGACGGCTCGCCGAAGCGCAACCGCTCTGGGCGGTGTCCACACCGGCGCTCGTCGCCGTCGAGGCGTGCTCCGCACCGGAGGCCGTCGCCGAGGCCGAGGCGTGGGCCGTCCAACTCGCCGCCGAACGCGACCGGCTCGCCGCGGAGCTGTCGGCAAGGGGCCTGTACGTCGTCCCGGAGGCGCGCGCGTCGTTCCTCTGCCTGTGCGTGCCGGACGCCCTCGGCCTGCGGGCCCTGCTTCGGCAACGCGGCTACGCCGTCCGGCGCGGGGACACGTTCCCCGGCCTCGGCCCGGACTGGCTGCGCATCGCCGTGCGCGATCGTCCGTCCAACGACCGGCTGCTGGAGGTGCTCGGTGAGCTGGGCATCTGACCCTGAAAGGACGCCATGAGCCTCATCGAGGACACGATCGCCTCCATCACGCCGCCGAACGAGGCGGCCATGCGGGACGCCCGCGACCACCAGGCCCGGCTCACCAAGCCGCCCGGGTCGCTCGGCGTCCTGGAGGAGGTGTCGGTCCGCCTGGCCGGGCTGGCCGGGCGGTGCCCGCCGCCGCTGCCGGAGCCGGCCGCCGTCGCCGTGTTCGCCGCCGACCACGGCGTGCACGCCCAGGGCGTCACCCCGTGGCCGCGGGAGGTCACGGCGCAGATGGTCGCCAACTTCCTGGCCGGCGGCGCCGTCGTCAACGCGTTCGCCGCCCAGGTCGGCGCCGGCGTCACGGTGGTCGACGTCGGGGTGGCCGCCGAGCTGGACGCCGCCCCCGGCCTGCTCGCGCGCAAGATCGCGCACGGCACCGCCGACATGACGCTCGGGCCCGCGATGACCGCCGCCGAGGTCCGGCGGGCCGTGGAGACGGGCATCGAGGTGGCGCGCGACCTGGTCGCGGGCGGGGCGCGCTGCCTGGTCGCCGGTGACATGGGCATCGCGAACACCACCGCGTCAGCCGCGCTGATCGCCGCCTTCACCGGGCAGCCGCCCGAGCGGGTCACGGGCCGGGGGACCGGCATCGACGACGCCACCCACGCGCACAAGGTCGAGGTGGTCCGGACGGCCCTGGACCGGCACGGCCTGCTCGGCGGGGACGGCCTCCTCGGCGGGGCGGGCGCCGAGCCCCTGGAGGTCCTCGCGGCGGTGGGCGGCCTGGAGCACGCCGCGATCGCCGGGTTCGTCCTCGGCGCGGCGGCGCTGCGCGTCCCCGTCATCCTGGACGGGGTGATCTCCGGTGCCGCCGCCCTGGCCGCCGCCGCGCTGTGCCGCGACGCCCTCGGCGCGTGCGTCGCCGGACACCGCTCCGCCGAGCCCGGCCACGCCGCCGCGGTCGGCGAGCTCGGCCTGCGGCCGCTGGTCGACCTGGAGCTCCGGCTGGGCGAGGGAACCGGCGCGCTGCTGGCGTTGCCGCTGGTCCAGGGGGCGGTGCGGGTCCTGCACGAGGTCGCCACCTTCGACTCCGCCGGGGTGAGCGAGAAGGACGCCGGAGCGCCGTAACAGCGTGATCACGGAATGAGTCACGCTCGGCTATCGACTGCGCGGAGCCCCTCTCCATGAACTCCCCAACCCGAGTACCTTTGTTCCACAAAGACACCTGTCCGCCACCCGCGTCCGAGAGATCCGCCACGTGCCCCCGTACCTGCTAGGCCTGCGACTCGGCGGGCGACGCGTCCTCGTCGTCGGCGGGGGCCGGGTCGCCCAGCGCCGCGTGCCCGCCCTGCTGGACGCGGGCGCCGACGTCGTGCTGGTCTCGCCGGAGGTCACCGCCACCCTGGAGGGCCTCGCCGACCGCGGGCGCATCACCTGGCACCGGCGGCCCTACCGGCGCGGCGACTGCCGGGGCGCCTGGCTGGTGCAGGCCGTCACCGACGACGCCAAGGTCAACGGGGACGTGGTGGCCGAGGCCGACGGGGCGCGGATCTGGTCCGTCCGGGCCGACGACGCCGAGTCGTCCCCGGCCTGGACGCCCGCGAGCGGGCACGCGGGCGACGCGACCGTCGGGGTGCTGCTCGGCGGCGACCCCCGGCGCGCCGCCGGGATCCGGGACGCCGTGGTGACCGGGCTGCGCGACGGGGCGCTGGAATCCCGGCACTCCCGGCGCAAGCCCGCCGGCGTCGCGCTCGTCGGCGGCGGTCCCGGCGACCCGGGGCTGATCACCGTGCGCGGGCGGCAGCTGCTCGCGATGGCCGACGTGGTCGTCACCGACCGGCTCGCCCCCGGCGGGCTGCTGGACGAGCTCGCCGCCGACGTCGAGGTGATCGACGCCGCCAAGATCCCCTACGGCCGGACGGTCACCCAGGACCGCATCAACGAGTACCTGGTCGAGAACGCCCGGCAGGGGCGCTTCGTGGTCCGGCTCAAGGGCGGCGACCCGTTCGTGTTCGGGCGCGGCGGGGAGGAGGCCCTCCACTGCGCCCGCCACGGCGTGCCCGTCACGGTCGTCCCCGGCATCACCAGCGCGGTCGCCGTGCCGGCCGCCGCCGGCATCCCGGTCACCCACCGGGGCGTCGCGCAGGAGTTCCACGTCGTGTCCGCGCACGTCCCGCCGGATCACCCCGACTCGACCGTCGACTGGGAGGCGCTGGGCCGCGCGGAGGGCACGATCGTGCTGCTCATGGCGGTGGAGCGGATGGGGCTCATCGCACCGGCCCTCATGCGCTATGGTCGATCGTCCGGCACGCCGGTCGCCGTGGTACAGGACGGTACCCTTCCCGGCCAGCGGACGCTGACGGCGACGCTCGGCACGGTGGCCGGCGAGATGGCCGCCGGTGATGTCCGGCCCCCGGCGATCGTGGTCGTGGGCGACGTGGTGAACGTGGCACGAGAGATCGACGTGATTCGAGCGGACATGGGACGGGATCCGTGACACCCCCGGCAGAGCAGAGCACGGTCCACGACGAGGAGGCCGGCGCCGGCCGGGGACGCGGGATCGAGGAGCCCGCCCCCGGCGAGACCGCGGCGTCCGGCGAGAGCGCCGCGCCCGTTGGGAGCGCGGCGTCCGGAGACGACACCGACGCGTCCGAGAAGGGCACCCCCGACGCGGGAGGCGGGAAGACGGCGAGGAGAGAGCGAAGGTCCAGGAAGGGCGCGGCCGGGAAGGGCGCCGCGCCCCCGGAAGCCGTGAACCCGGACGCGGCGTCTCAGGAGGCCGCGTCCCCGGAAGACGCCGCACCCGGGCCCGCGGAGAAGCCCGAGCCCGCGGAGAAGCCCGAAAAGCCCGCCGCGCCCAGGCGCGGCAGGCGGCGCGCGCCGCGCGCCGGCGAGACGGTCCGGCAGGGCGAGCTGACCCGGGCCCTGGCCGCGCTGCGCGACCAGCTCGGCTCGTTCGAGTTCCTGCTGGACGTCCCCGGCGTCGAGCAGGCCCGCGAGGCCCGCGACGAGCTGCGCGCCCAGCTCGACGACTACGTCCTGCCCCGCATCCAGGCCGCCGGCGCCCCCATGCTGGTGGTGCTCGGCGGGTCCACGGGCGCGGGCAAGTCGACCCTGGTCAACACGCTCGTCGGCGCCCGCGTGAGCGCCACCGGCGTGCTGCGCCCCACCACCAGCAGCCCGATCCTCGTCTGCCACCCCGACCACGTGCAGTGGTTCATGGAGGGGCCGATGCTGCCGGGGATGGGACGGATCCGGGGCCCCGCACCCGACGCCATCGCGGGCGACCAACTGGTCATCATCGCCAGCGACGTGCTGCCGCCCGGCCTCGCGCTGCTCGACAGCCCCGACTTCGACTCCGTCTTCGAGGACCACTACGAGTTCGCGACCAAGCTCATGGCCGCGGCCGACCTGTGGCTGTGCGTCACCACCGCCGCCCGGTACGCCGACGCCCAGGTCTGGCAGATGCTCCAGCGCGCCAAGGAGAACGGCGCGACGATCGGCGTCGTCCTCTCCCGCGTCCCGCAGGGCGCCGGCGCCGGCGGCGGCGAGATCGTCGAGCACTTCGCCGAGATGCTCGACCGGCACGAGGTCGGCGACGCGCGGCGCTTCACCGTCCCGGAGACGCGGATCGAGGACAGCCGCCTCCCCGAGGAGGCCGTCGAGGACATCCGCGACTGGCTGACCGGTGTCGCCGAGGACGCCGAGGACCGCGAGATCGTCATCAGCGACACCCTCGCCGCCGTCCTGGACAGCTTCCGCACCCGCGTCCCGGAGGTCGCCCGGCAGGTCGAGGCCCAGGTCGGGCAGCGCACCGAGCTCGCCAGGGAGGTCGAGGCCGGGTACGGCACCGCGCTCGCCGAGCTCGACGAGGCCACCCGCAACGGCTCGCTGCTGCGCGGCGAGGTGCTGGCCCGCTGGCAGGACTTCGCCGGCACCGGCGACCTGCTGAAGTCCCTGCACGTGCAGCGGTCCCGGCGCGGCCGCGCCGCGAACCGGCGCCACCGCAGCCCCGCCCGGGTGCGCGCGCTCAAGGCGGCGCTGCGCAGCGGGCTCGAATCGCTCATCATGGCGTCCGCCGAGCACGGCGCCGAGCAGGTCCTCGCCCGCTGGCGCGACCACCCGGCCGGCGAGCAGGTCCTCGCCGGGGTGGACGCCGACCTCGGGCACGTCTCCCCTGAACTGTCGCGGCGCGTCACCCGCGCCGTGAGCTCCTGGCAGGACCACGTCCAGGAACTGATCCGCACCGAGGGCGTCACCAAGCGCTCGGTCGCCAAGCTGGTCTCGTTCGACACCGAGGCGGTCTCGCTCGTCCTGATGATCGGCCTGCTCGGCTACGGGACGTCCGACGTGGCCGTGGAGGGCGGCAACAGCGCCGTCCCGCAGCGGCTGCTGAAGGCGCTGTTCGGCGCCGAGTCCCTGCGCGGCATGGGCGCCAAGGCGCGCGCCGACCTGCGCAGCCGCATCGGGATGTTGTTCGACGAGGAGGCCATCCGGTTCGGGCAGGTGCTCGACTCGGCCGGCATCCCGGACGAGACCGTCCCCGTCCAGCTGTACCAGGCCACCTACAACCTCGAGGTTGCCCGATGACCACCTCGGCAATCCCCGCTAACTCGCCGGCGGGTACCGGCGGGTACCCGACCCTCGGCCCGTCCGGGCCCGGCGCCCCCGCCGAACCGGCCGGCCCGCCGGGGCTGATCGAGCGGCTCGACGGCCTCGACCGGCTCGTCCGGGCGGGTCTCGGACGGCTCGACCAGCCCGTCCTGGACGACGCCGACGCGCTGCTGGAGCGGGCCGGGCAGCGGCTGCGGCTCTCCGGCGAGCACACCGTCGTCACCCTCGCGGGCGGCACCGGAAGCGGCAAGTCCTCCCTGTTCAACGCCATCTGCGGGCTGGAGCTGTCGCCGACCGGGATGCGCCGCCCGATGACGTCGAAGGCCCACGCGTGCGTCTGGGGACTGGACGGCGCCGGCCCGCTGCTCGACTGGCTCGACGTCGACAAGCGGCACCGGTACGCCCGCGCCAGCGCCCTCGACCTGGAGCGCGCCGATGCCAGCCTGCAGGGCCTCGTCCTCATCGACCTGCCCGACCACGACTCCATCCAGGCGATGCACCGCGCCGAGGTCGACCGGTTCGTCACGATCGCCGACCTGCTCGTCTGGGTGGTCGACCCGCAGAAGTACGCGGACGCCGCGCTGCACCGCAACTACATCGTGCCGTTCGCCCGGCACACCGGCGTCACGCTGATCGTCCTCAACCAGGTCGACCGGCTCGCCCCCCACGAGATCGACGACTGCGTCGCCGACCTGCGCCGCCTCCTGGAGGCCGAGGGCCTCGCCGACCCGCGGATCGTGACCACCGCCGCGGTCGCCGAGGACGGCGTGCACGGCTTCCGGGACGTCCTCGTCGACACCGTCGCCGCCCGCCGCGCCCGCACCGAGCGGCTGTCGGCCGACGTCGACCGCGTCGCCGAGCGGTTCACCGGCTACCGGCTCGACGCCGAGCCCCCGACCACGGTCGACGACGGGCGCAGGGCCGAGCTGGTCCAGGCCCTCACCGACGCGGCCGGCGCGCCCGCCGTCGCCGAGGCCATGGAGAGCGCCTACGAGCTGCGCGCGTCCGACTTCATCGGCTGGCCCGTCACCGCGATCATCACCCGGCTGCGGTCGGACCCGCTGCGCCGGATGCGGCTCACCGAGCTGCGCGAGGAGCTGCGCAACGCCTTCACCGGCCCGATCGGCGCCCAGCAGGGGGACGTGGACAACGCGCTCCAGAACGTCACCGAGGGCGTGGCCGCCGAGCTTCCGCCGCACTTTGGCCGCTCCGTCCGCACGGCCGCCCGCTCGCACGCCACCGAGATCCCGGAGGCGCTCGGCGAGTCGCTGAAGGAGGCCCTGCCCACGTTCAACGTGGTGCCGCGCTGGTGGTGGCTGGTCAAGACCTGGCAGTACTTCCTGGTCCTGGTCGCCGTCCTCAGCGTCGTGTGGATCGGCTTCCTCGTCGCGTACGGGCTGCTCGACGTGGGCGGCGAGGACCCGGGCGGCCTCGTCGGGCAGGCGGGCCTGATCCCGTACGTGCTGATCCTGGTCCTGTGCACGCTCGGGATGGGGTGGCTCACCGCGTCCGCCTGCCGCAACATGGTCGCGCTGTCGTCCGCCAAGCACGGCGAGAAGATGGAGCACCACATGCGCCAGGGCATCGAGCGCGTCGCGCACGAGAAGGTGATCGAGCCCATCGAGGACGAGCTGGAGATCTACGCCCGGTTCCGCAAGGACGTGGACGTCGCCCTCGGCTGAGTTATCCACAGTTCCGCGTTCCCCACCGCCGCCCGGCCCGTCCGCGCCACCGTTGACCCGTACGCGAGACAACGGAGGACGCGATGAACGAGGCGCACGTCACCATCACCGGCTGGGTCGCGGCGGAGCCCCGCTACGCCGTGACGGCCAACGGGCATGCCTTCCTGTCGTTGAGGGTCGGCTGCACGCCCCGGCGCTTCGACCGGCAGACCGGTCAGTGGCAGGACGACGAGGCGCTGTACGTGACCGTCAACTGCTGGCGGCACCTCGCCGACAACGTCAACGCGTCCGAGCTGAAGCGCGGCACGCCCGTCCTGGTCAGCGGACGCCTGCGGATCCGCCAGTACGAGCGCGACGACCAGTGGCGCTTCTCCGCCGAGGTCGAGGCCATGACGCTCGGCCCCGACCTGAGCCGGGGCACGGTCGACTTCCGCCCGGCCCAGCGCAGCGGCCCCCTCACCGACGAGGACCGCCAGCTCGCCCGCGAGACGGCCGACCAGTGGGCGCTGGGCGGTCCCGCCGAGGACGAGGAGGAGCCCAAAGCGGCCTGACCCGCACGGGGGCGCGGCCGGCGGGCGGTTCACCGTCGGTCTGCGCCCCCCGTACCACCGGGGGTTCTTGCGGCCTGGTCAGATCCAGGAAACGCCGCGCATGGTGGTATCCCCCTCAGGATGTGCCGGGCGACCGGAGCGGCCACCGGCATGTGCGTTCCCGAACCTACCTGTTTCACGCCCCTTCCGCACACGTTGCAACTATCGTGTTACACAACGTGATGCGCGTAAGGGGGAAGGATGACGGCAGTGCAGTCGTCCGCCGAGGACCGTGGTGGGGAGCTGGCCCGCAGGCCCAGACGGCGGGCGCGACCGGGGCGCCGGGCCCTGCTCGTGGTCTACGTGCCGGTGGTCGTCGCCGTCCATCTGGGGCTCACCGTCGCGGGCCTGCTCGGGACCCCGTACCGGGGCGACGACCTGGCGACGTTCACCGCCCTGCTCGCATGCGGGGCGGTGTGCATCGAGGCGACACGCCGGCTCGGGATGCCCGCCGGCGTCGCGCGTGACCTGCTGTCCGCCTGGTGGTTGCCGGTCGCCCTGCTGCTGCCCCCGGTCTACGCGCTGCTGATCCCCGTCCCGCTCCAAGCACTGCTCCAGTTCCGCGTGCGCCGCACGCTGATCTACCGGCGCGCCCTCGTCGCGGCGGCGCTCGGCATCGCCGGCGCGTGCGCGTCCATGGTGTTCCACCTGATGGAGCCGGAGCCGCTGGAGGGCGTCCCGCACTGGGTCGTCGAGGCCTGCCCGGGCATCCCGGCCGCCGTCGGTTGCGCGGCCCTGTTCACGGTGGTCAACGCCGCCATCGTCGCCGTCGCCGCGCATGCCGCGAACCCCGAGGGCCGCTGGCGCGACGTCCTGTGGACCCGCGAGAGCCTCCTCCTGGACGTGGTGGAGCTCTGCGTGGGCATCCTCGTGGCCATCACCAGCGCGCTCTCCCTGGGCCTGCTCTTCCTGGCCCTGCCCCCGGTGATGCTGCTCCAGCGCAGCCTGATGCACCAGCAGCTCCAGGCCGCCGCGCGCACCGACGCCAAGACGGGCCTGCTGAACGCCGCCGCCTGGCAGCGCGAGGCCGACACCGAACTCTCCCGGGCCCAGCGCACCCACGACGCCGTGGCCCTCCTGCTGATCGACATCGACCACTTCAAGCGCGTCAACGACACCCACGGCCACCTGATCGGCGACCAGGTCCTCGTAGGGGTGGCCAGCACCCTCTGCCACCAGCTCCGCGACTACGACGTGGTGGGCCGTTTCGGCGGCGAGGAGTTCGTCGTCCTCCTCCCGGGCGCCGACACGGTGGAGGCGTGCCGCGTGGCCGAACGCCTCCGCGGCCGCGTCCGCCGCCTGGCCGTCCCCGCGGAGGAGGGCACGGTCACGGTGACGGTCTCCGTGGGCGTCTCCCTCTTCCGCACCCACGGCCAGGACCTCCTGGAACTCCTGGCAGCAGCCGACCTGGCCCTCTACCGAGCCAAATCCTCCGGCCGAGACAGAGTCTGCCTCCCCGCAGTAGACACAGACCCCCAATCCACAGAAACCTAACCACAGGCCCCGCCGCGGCCCGCGAGGGCTGGCCCCGCGCCCGTCCGATACACATCACTCACCCTCCTGCGCTGCCACCGGCCTCGCTTGCCACGCGCCACCCGCCTTGGTGCGGGTGCCGCGCCATTGCCGCGCCCCGCCCATCCCGGCGTCGCCCGCCCTGCCGCGCCGCCCGTCTGGCCATGGCGCCGCCCGTCTCGTCGCGCCACTGCCCCTAGGGGCGGGTGTTGCCTGCTCCGCCGCAGCCCTGCGGTCTCGTCGTGGTGGTGCCATGGAGCGCCCAGCCGTGCCGCAGGGGCATCCAGGCCGCAATCCCGCCCGAGGCCAGCTTCGAGCGAAGCGCCAACAAGATCGCGCAGCGAGCCGCAAGGCGAGTCGGAGCGATGCAGCGATCGCCCGCAGTGCCCGACGATGGAGGGCCGCCAAGGCCCGAAGGAGGAGGGCACTGCAATAAAACCGAAGTGCGATGAAAACCCCCTAGGCTTGGGGGATGGCCGAGTACATCTACACGATGCAGCGTGTGCGTAAGGCACATGGCGACAAGGTCGTCTTGGACGACGTCACCCTGCATTTCCTTCCGGGCGCGAAGATCGGCGTCCTGGGGCCGAACGGCACCGGTAAGTCGACGCTGCTGCGCATGATGGCCGGTCTGGAGCAGCCTTCCAACGGCGACGCGCGTCTGATGCCGGGGTTCACGGTCGGCATGTTGCAGCAGGAGCCGCCGCTGAACGAGGAGAAGACCGTCCTCGGGAACGTGGAGGAGGGTGTCGCCGAGATCAAGGGGATGCTCGAGCGGTTCAACGAGATCGCCGAGAAGATGGCGACGGACTTCTCCGACGAGCTGATGGAGGAGATGGGCAAGCTCCAGACGGAGCTCGACCACCGCAACGCGTGGGATCTGGACAGCCAGCTGGAGCAGGCGATGGACGCGCTGCGCTGCCCGCCGGGGGACGCCGAGGTGGCGACGCTGTCGGGTGGTGAGCGCCGGCGGGTCGCGCTGTGCAAGCTGCTGCTGGAGGCGCCCGATCTCCTGCTGCTGGACGAGCCGACCAACCACCTGGACGCCGAGAGCGTGCAGTGGCTGGAGCAGTTCCTCGCGAAGTACGAGGGCACCGTCCTCGCCGTCACTCACGACCGGTACTTCCTCGACAACGTGGCGACCTGGATCCTGGAGCTGGACCGGGGCCGCTGCTACCCGTACGAGGGCAACTACTCCGTCTACCTGGAGAAGAAGGCGGAGCGGCTCAAGGTCGAGGGCAACAAGGACGCCAAGCGCAAGAAGCGGCTCCAGGACGAGCTGGAGTGGGTCCGGTCGAACCCGAAGGCGCGGCAGACGAAGAGCAAGGCGCGTCTGGAGCGGTACGAGGAGATGGCCGCCGAGGCCGCGAAGTACCGCAAGCTGGACTTCGAGGAGATCCAGATCCCGCCGGGTCCCCGGCTGGGCAACACGGTGATCGTCGCGGACAAGCTGACGAAGGGCTTCGGCGACCGGGTCCTGATGGACGACCTGTCGTTCAACCTGCCGCCGAACGGGATCGTCGGCGTCATCGGTCCGAACGGCGTCGGCAAGACCACGCTCTTCCGCATGATCGTCGGGGAGGAGCAGCCGGACGCCGGCGACCTGCGGGTGGGGGAGACCGTGAAGGTCTCCTACGTCGACCAGGGCCGGGGCGGCATCGACCCGAAGAAGACGGTGTGGGAGGCCGTCTCGGACGGCCTGGACCACATCAAGGTCGGGCAGGTCGAGATGCCGTCCCGCGCGTACGTGGCGGCGTTCGGGTTCAAGGGGCCCGACCAGCAGAAGCCGTCCGGCGTGCTGTCCGGTGGTGAGCGCAACCGCCTCAACCTGGCGCTGACGCTGAAGCTGGGCGGGAACGTCCTGCTGCTGGACGAGCCCACCAACGACCTGGACACCGAGACCCTGTCCAGCCTGGAGAACGCCCTCCTGGAGTTCCCCGGCTGCGCCGTGATCACCTCGCACGACCGGTGGTTCCTGGACCGCATCGCCACGCACATCCTCGCGTGGGAAGAGGGCTCGAACTGGTTCTGGTTCGAGGGCAACTTCGCCGACTACGAGAAGAACAAGATCGAGCGGCTGGGCGCCGACGCCGCCCGCCCGCACCGGGTGACGCACCGCAAGCTCACCCGCTGATCCGTGCCCCGGCCGGCCGCGTGCGGTCGGCCGGGCATGCGGTGATTCACGTTGGGCATCGCTCGATGCGTTCTTCGTGTTGGACAGGTATCGTTCGCGTCTCCTATCGTCCGAGGCAGGCACCCCTGCCCAGACGGAGGAGGACGGGACATTGGCGCAGCTCACCGGCGAGATGGTGATCGGCTTCGAGCGCGTCGCCGGGACGGGGCGGACGATCACCGCCGTCGATCCCCGCACGGGTGAACGCCTCGATCCCGCGTACGGCTACGGCGGCGACGCGGAGGTGGCGCGCGCGTGCGCGCTGGCGGACGAGGCCTTCGACGCCTACCGGGCCACGAGCGCCGAGGAGCGCGCCGCGTTCCTGGACGCGATCGCCGGGAAGCTCGACGACCTGGCCGGCACGCTCGTCCCGCGGGCCATGTCCGAGACCGGGCTGCCCGAGGCGAGGCTGACCGGCGAGGTCGCCCGGACCACCGGGCAGCTGCGCCTGTTCGCCGCCGACCTGCGGGCCGCCGACACGGTGACCGGCGTCGATCCGGCGGGCGAGGCCGGGCCCGAGATCAGGCAGGGGCGGGTTCCGCTCGGCCCGGTCGTGGTGTTCGGGGCCAGCAACTTCCCGTTCGCGTTCTCCGTGGCCGGCGGCGACACCGCGTCGGCGCTCGCGGCGGGATGCCCGGTGATCGCGAAGGCGCACGACGCGCATCCCGGGACGTGCGAGCTCGTCGGGCGGGCCGTGTCGGACGCGGTCCGCGAGGCCGGGCTGCCCGAAGGCGTGTTCTCGATGCTGTACGGGGACGGCCCGACGCTCGGCATCGCGCTCGTCACCGACCCGCGCGTCCAGGCGGTGGGCTTCACCGGGTCGCGGACGGCGGGGCTGGCGATCGCGAAGGCGGCGGCGGGCCGCCCGCGGCCGATCCCGGTCTACGCGGAGATGAGCAGCGTCAACCCCGTCTTCCTGCTGCCGGACGCCCTCGCGGAGAACGGCGGGGACCTGGCCGAGCAGTACGTCGGCTCCGTGACGCTCGGCGCGGGGCAGTTCTGCACCAACCCGGGACTCGTCTTCGCGGTGAAGGGCACCGATCTCGACGCGTTCCTGGACGCGGCGGCGAAGGCGATCGAGGCCGTCCCGGGGGCGCCGATGCTCACGCCGGGCATCGCCCGCGCCTACGCCGAGGGCGTCGGGCGGCTCGAAGACCACCCGCACGTGGAGATCCTCGCCCGGGGACGGGAACCGGACGCGGCGGCGGGTTGCCGCGCGGCCCTCGCGGCGGTCGACGCCGAGCACTTCGGCCCCGACCTGGAGGCGGAGATCTTCGGTGCGTGCTCCCTGGTCGTCCGGTGCGACGACCTCGACCAGGTCATCGCCCTGGCCCGCGGGCTGGAGGGGCAGCTGACCGCGACGATCCACGGGTCGGGCGAGGCCGCCGCGCGGCTGCTGCCCGTCGCGGAGCGGCTGGCCGGGCGGATCCTGTGGGGCGGGTGGCCCACGGGGGTGCGGGTCGGGCACGCGATGGTCCACGGGGGCCCGTTCCCGGCGACGTCCGACTCACGGACGACGTCCGTGGGGAGCCTCGCCATCGAGCGCTTCCAGCGTCCCGTCGCCTACCAGGGCGTGCCGCGATGAGCACGCCGGTCGTCACCGAGATGCGGGTCGTGCCCGTGGCCGGGCACGACAGCATGCTCCTCAACCTGGGCGGCGCGCACGGTCCGTTCTTCACCCGGAACCTGGTGCTGCTCACCGACTCGTCCGGGAACACCGGCGCCGGGGAGGTGCCGGGCGGCGAGGGCATCAGGCAGACGCTGGAGGACGCCCGCGAGCTGGTCGTCGGCAGGCCCATCGGCCGGTCGGACGAGATCCTCAACGCCTTCCGCGCGACGTTCGGCCACCTGGACGCGGGCGGGCGCGGCGCGCTGACGCACGACACCCGGATCATGGTCCACGCGCTGACCGCGATCGAGTCGGCGCTGCTCGACCTGCTGGGGCAATACCTGGACGTGCCGGTGGCGGCGCTGCTCGGCGACGGCGTCCAGCGCCGGACCGTCCCGATGCTCGGCTACCTGTTCTACATCGGTGACCGGAACAAGACCGACCTTCCGTACGAGGCGCCGCCGGAGGGCGCGGACGGCTGGCTGCGGCTGAGGCGCGAGGAGGCCCTCACCCCGGAGGCGATCGTCCGGCTGGCGGAGGCCGCGCGGGAGCGGTACGGGTTCGCCGACTTCAAGCTCAAGGGCGGCGTCCTGCGCGGAGACGAGGAGGCCGAGGCGGTGCGGGCGCTCGCCGAGCGGTTCCCCGAGGCCCGCATCAACCTGGACCCGAACGGCGCGTGGTCGCTGGACGAGGCGATCCGGATCGGCACCGGCCTCAAGGACGTCCTCGCCTACGCCGAGGACCCGTGCGGCGCCGAGCCGGACTATTCGGGGCGGGAGACGATGGCGGAGTTCCGCCGCGCCACCGGCCTGCGCACCGCCACCAACATGATCGCGATCGACTGGCGGCAGCTCGGCCACGCGATCCGGCTGGACGCGGTGGACATCCCGCTCGCCGACCCGCACTTCTGGACGATGCGCGGCTCGGTCCGGGTGGCGCAGCTGTGCGAGGCGTGGGGCCTGACCTGGGGTTCGCACTCCAACAACCACTTCGACGTGTCGCTGGCGATGTTCACCCACGTCGCGGCGGCCGCGCCGGGGGAGATCACCGCGATCGACACGCACTGGATCTGGCAGGACGGCGAGCGGCTGACCAGGGAGCCGTTCCAGATCGTGGACGGTGCGATCGGCCTTCCCGACCGGCCCGGTCTCGGCATCGACATCGACGAGGAGCGGGTCGAGGAGGCGCACCGCCGGTACCTCCAGTACGGGCTGGGCGACCGGGACGACGAGGCCGCGATGGAGTTCCTGGTCCCGGGCTGGCGGTTCGACCCGAAGCGACCCTGCCTCGTCAGGGGCTGAACCGGCTGCGGGTAGCATCAGGCGACCCCGGTTCCCCCGTATCCCCAGGCGAGGACATGCAGCAGATGGCCCCGGCCGAGTACCGGCACGTCTACGAGTTCAAGATCAGGTTCGGCGACATCGACTCGCAGGGCCACGTGAACAACGTGAAGTTCCTCGGCTACCTGGAGGACGCGCGGCTGGAGATGTTCCACGGCGACCCGGTGCGGAAGGGCGAGAAGCCCGTCCGCGGGATGGTGATCTCCCGGCACGAGATCGACTACCGGATGCCGCTGCTGCCGACCGTGTATCCGATCCGGGTGGAGACGTGGGTGACCGAGGCCCGCGCGGCGTCGTTCAAGCTGGCCTACGAGGTGCGGGACGACGAGCACGTGTACGCCGAGGCGACTTCGACGCTCGTCGCGTTCGACGTCGAGACGAACCGGCTGCGGCGGTTCACCCCGGAGGAGCGGGAGTTCATCGGGCGCTACGTGGTGCCCGGCGCATGACGGCCCTCGCCGGTCCGCCGCCGGCCCTGGACGGACGCCGGTCCGGGGTGCGGCTGCGGGTCGTCCAGGTGGCGGACGCGGAGGCCCTCGCGGCGTTGTACGAGGCGAACCGGGAGTACCTGCGTCCCTGGGAACCGGAACGGGACGACGCGTACTACACCGTGGAGGGTCAGCGCGACAACCTGCACGACCTGGTCGAAGCGTACGCGGCGGGCGAGATGTGGCCGGCCGTCATCGTCGCCGACGACCAGGTCGCCGGGCGCATCACGCTCAACAACGTCCTGCGCGGCCCGCTCCAGAGCTGCTTCGTCGGCTACTGGGTGGCGCGGGCGCACGCCGGCCGGGGCGTCGCCACCGAGGCGCTTCGCCAGGCGCTGGACGTGGCCTTCGGCGCGCTGCGCCTGCATCGCGTGGAGGCGTTCACGAGGGTCGACAACCACGCGTCCCAGCGCGTTCTGGAGCGCAACCGGTTCACGCCCGTGGGAACGGCCCGGCGCCACATTCATCTGGACGGGCGCTGGCACGATGAACGGTTTTTCGAGTGCCTTGCCCCATGGGACGACGGAATCGCCCTCGTTCCACCGACCTGATCAGGGAAATCCGCACTGCCCCGGTGACAACTGCGCCGTCACGGATAGGTAACAAGCGCAACAGCGATCCGTTTTCGGCCCACTTCTCCCTCTAGTGTCGCGACGCGAATGTGGAGAACCCACGTGAAAGGGGCACAATGCGGCGCGTCTCACGAGGAGCGATGGCACTGCTGCTCGCCGCCGGTATGACCGGGGCGGGCGCCAGCGCGGCGCAGGCGGTCACGACCCAGGCGGGCACCGCCCCGGCGGGTGCGGCCCAGGCGGGCGACGTCCTCGCCCAGCTCAAGGCGATTCCAGGAATGCAGGTCACGGAGAAGGCCTCGACCCTGCCGGGTTATCGCTGGTTCTGGCTGGAGTACAGGCAGCCTGTCGATCACCGCAACCCGCGCGGGCAGTGGTTCGAGCAGCGCATCATGCTGCAGCACAAGGCGGCCGACCGTCCGATGGTGCTCTACACCAGCGGCTACGACACGCCGGAAGTGATGTTCACGTCCGAGCCGACGGCGCTCGTGGACGGGAACCAGATCTCGGTCGAGTACCGGTACTTCACCCCGTCCCGTCCCGAGCCGACGGACTGGACGAAGGACACGATCTGGCAGGCCGCCACCGACGAGCACCGGCTGATCCGCGCCCTCAAGACCATCTACAAGGGCAAGTGGATCTCGACGGGCGCCAGCAAGGGCGGCATGACGGCCGTCTACCACAAGCGGTTCTACCCGCGCGACGTCGACGGCAGCGTCGTGTACGTGGCGCCGAACGACGTCAAGAACAACGACGACCGCGCCTACGACAAGTTCTTCCAGACCGTCGGCACCGACCCCGAATGCCGCGCCCACGTCAAGGCGCTCGCGCGCGAATTCCTCAAGCGCCGCCCCGCGATGCTCGAACGCTTCAAGGCCGCCGCCGACGAGAACGGCTGGACGTTCACCATCCTGCGCACGCAGGACCGCGCCTTCGAGAACTCGGTGATGGACTACGAGTGGGCGTTCTGGCAGTACAGCCTGCAGTCCGACTGCGCGGACCTTCCCGCGGTGACCGCCTCCGACGACGAGCTCTACAAGACGCTCGACACTGTCTCCGGGCTGTCGTTCTACAGCGACCAGGGTCTCTCCCCGTACATCCCGTACTACTACCAGGCGGGCACGCAGCTCGGCTGGCCGTCGCCGAAGTTCAAGCATCTGCGCCCGCTGCTGCGATACGAGAGCAGCTACCAGCCGCGCACCTACGTCCCGCGTGACATCCCGATGCGGTTCGACAACGGACGGGCCATGCGCGACATCGACCGCTGGGTGCGCGGGAACGCGAACCACATGCTGTTCCTGTACGGCTCCAACGACCCGTGGGGCGCCGAGCCGTTCCGCCTCGGGCACGGCAGCCGCGACTCGGCCGTCTACGTCGCCCAGGGCATGAACCACAGCGGCCGCATCATCACCGCGCTGCCCGCCGACGAGCAGTCGAATGCGATCGCTTACGTCAAGCGGTGGGCGGGCGTCGAGGCCGGCGCGCAGACGCTGAAGTCCGCCCCGCGCGCGGACGACCCGCTCCAGCTCCAGCGTCCTCCGCTGTAGCGGACACATTCTGGAGCGAACTCGCGGTGTGCCGCCCGTGCACTGACCCCTTGCACGGCGCGGCACACCGCGTTCGCTTGCCCGGCCCCTGGCGACGAAGCTCGCTGAGCTTGTTCAGGGGGTTTCGAGCCAGGCCGCCGTGTTCCCCGGAAGCAGGTCGCCGTACAGCGGGGTACTGGTCAGCAGCGGCGTGCCCGTCGGGGCGCGCACGGGATTGTCTCCGCAGTTGAGGGCGACCGTGAGCGGCCCGCGACGGAAGAACAGCGCCGTGTCGGGGGAGTCGAGCCACTCCAGGTTGTCCGGAAGCCCGTCCCGCAGCCGGCGGCGCAGTGCGAGCGCCTCGCGGTACCAGGCCAGCATGGAGGACGGGTCGGACGCCTGGGCCTCGGCGGTCATGGACGCCCACCCCTCCGGCATGGGCAGCCAGGGCCGGACGCCGTCGGGGGCGAACCCGTACGGCTCGGCGGAACCCGACCAGGGCAGCGGCACGCGGCAGCCGTCCCGTCCTGCAAGCTCACCGTTCGTCCGGTACCAGATGGGGTCCTGCCGGGCCTCATCGGGCAGGTCGGCCACCTCCGGCAGTCCGAGTTCCTCGCCCTGATACAGGTACGCCGACCCTGGAAGCGCCAGCAGTAACAGCAACGCCGCCTTGGCCCTGGCATAACCGATTCCGGGGACGCCTTCCGGCTGCTCGTAACGGGTGAGGTGGCGCACGGAATCGTGACTGGACAACACCCAGGTAGGGGCCGCCCCGGTAGGCGCGACGGCCTTCAAACCGGCGACGATGACCTCCCGGAACGCCGCGGCCGACCACGGAGCCAGCTGCAGGTCGAACTGGAAGACCTGGTGCAGTTCGTCTGGACGCAGATAGAGCGCGAGGTCTTCCGGCCCGTCCGTCCACACCTCGCCTATCGCCATGCGGTCCCCGTCGTACCCGTCGAGGATCTGCCGCCATCTGCGGTACACGTCATGGACTTCCGGACGGCTGTATATGGGGCCGTTCAGCGCACGGCGATCCTGCCCGCCCAGGTCGCGGAACGACTCGTCCTTGAACAGCCCGGCGGCGACGTCGATGCGGAAGCCGTCCACACCGCGGTCGAGCCAGAACCGGAGGATGTCCTCGAACTCGTACCGCACCTCCGGGTTGCGCCAGTTGAAGTCCGGCTGCTCGGGCGCGTACAGGTGCAGGTACCACTCGCCGTCGTCCAGCCGCGTCCAGGCCGGACCGCCGAACGCGGACGGCCAGTCGTTCGGCGGCACCTCCCCGCCGGGACCATCCCCTGGCCTCCCGGACCGGAAGATGTAGCGCGACCGTGCGGGCGACCCCGGCGGCGCGGTCACCGCCTCGCGAAACCAGCGGTGCCGGTCGGACGAGTGGTTCGGGACGATGTCGACGATCAGCCGCATCCCGTGGGCGTGGACGTCCGCCACCAGGGCGTCGACGTCGTTCAGCGTGCCGAAGCGCGGATCGACGTCGCGGTAGTCGGCCACGTCGTAGCCGCCGTCCGCCAGCGGGGACGTGTAGAAGGGGGTGAGCCACAGCGCGTCCACGCCCAGGTCGCGCAGATGGCCGAGCCGGGAGCGGATCCCTTGGAGGTCGCCCTCACCGTTCCCGTCGGAATCGGCGAAACTGCGGACGTAGATCTCGTACACGACGGCGTCGCGCCACCACGGGATTCGCGTCATACACGGCGATCTACCCGCTTATGCCGGAGCGTTCACCATGCTCTGCGCCGCCATCGTGAAGTAGGCCCAGAGCTGCCTCTCCAGGTCTTCGGGGAGGCCCAGCTCGTCCACCGCGGCCCGCATGTGCCGCAGCCACGCGTCCCGCTCCGCCGGCCCGATGACGAACGGGACGTGCCGCATCCGCAGCCGCGGATGGCCGCGCCGCTGGCTGTAGGTGGTCGGGCCGCCCCAGTACTGGATGAGGAACAGCCGCAGCCTCTCCTCGGCCGGGCCGAGGTCCTCCTCGGGGTACATGGCGCGCAGTTCGGGGTCGCTCGCGACGCCCTGGTAGAAGCGGTGCACCAGCCGGTGGAAGGTCTCCTCGCCGCCGACCGCCTCGTAGAAGGTCACCTGTTCAGCCATAGCGCTCCCCACCCTATGTGAGCCGCGCCCCGGTTCTCACCATGATCCACTACGGCGCGGGGGTGGCGACCGTGACGCCCGCCTCGTCGAACGCCCGCTTGACGCGTTCGCGCAGCTCGCGGGCGATGTCGCCCTGCCTGCCCGGCGCCGTCTTCAGCACGACGCGGATCACGATCGCGTCGCCCGCGAGGGCCTGCACGCCCCACACCGACGGCTCCTCCAGGATCAGCTCGCTCCACGCCGAGTCGGCGGCCAAGGTGTCGGCGGTGGCCTGGAGGATCTCCTTGACCTTCTCGGTGTCCTCGTGGATGTCGACCGGGATGTCCAGGACGGCGCGGCCCCAGTTCTGCGACTCGTTCCCGACCTTCTTGATCTCGCCGTTCGGGACGTACCAGACGACGCCGTCCATGTCCCGCATCCGGGTGACCCGCAGCGTCACGGCCTCGACCGTGCCCTTCGCGGTGCCCACGTCGATGAAGTCGCCCACGCCGTACTGGTCCTCCAGCAGCATGAACAGCCCGGCGAGGAAGTCCTTGACGATGTTCTGCGCGCCGAAGCCGACCGCGACGCCGATGACGCTGGCGCTGGCCAGGATGGGGGCGAGGTTCAGGCCGAGCGAGCCGAGGATGCTGAACGCGGCCGTCCCCATGATGATGATGGACGCGACGGAGCGCAGCACCGAGCCGAGCGTCTGGGCGCGCTGGGCCCGCCGCTTGTTCAGCAGGGCCGGGCTGCCCTCGAAGACCGTCCGGGACCGTTCCCGGACCCTCTCCGACATGGTGCCCTCGGCCATCCGGAGCGTGACCCTGGTGATCATGCGGTGCGCGATGTTCTTGACGATCAGCGCGATCACGAAGGTGACGATGATCCAGAACAGCGTGCTGAGCGGCGTGTCGAGCCAGGTGGCGTAGAACCGGGTGAAGTCGACGCTGTGGCTGATGTTCCAGACGAGCCGGCACGTCGTGGTGGGGTCCTGGCTGTTGCAGGCCTTCTCGGGGGTACCGTCCTGGGCCCAGGGCAGGACACCGGCGGCCGGCGACGCGGCGAGCGACACGCTGAAGGGCGCGCTGAGCGGCGCGGCGAATGACATGTGTGGCAGACCCTCCCCGGCCGTTGTGGTGCCTCGACACCTCGCCGTGGACCCGCGGCGGGTACGAGCCCGATCGTAGGGGACGGGGCCGACCGGTTCGTACGGCGCCTGGCGAGGTGACGCGAACCGGCCGGGGAGGGACTTCGGGCGAACGTGCCCCGCGGATCCGCGGCTGCCGCGCCGTTCCGCCGCGGCCCGCGGGACACGCCCGGTCTTGCGGGCGTCCGGCCTGCCGGACGCCCAGGTCCAGGGGTTAGGAGCGTCCGCTCACCTCGTGGCGGAGCGGCTGGAGGACGTGCGCCAGCTTGAGGGCGGCGCCGCCCACGTCGTCGACGTGGTGCATGCGCTCCCCCCACGACCACCAGAAGTAGTGGTCCGCGGTCTCGGGGGCCGGCGCGCAGGTCACGTCCTCGGCGAGGCTCGCGGCCTCGGGGTTCACGACCCGCAGGAAGGCCGGGCCCGAGCGGGTCCGGACGACCCGGGCGACGAGCCCTCGCGTGTCGAGCTCGTGCTCCAGCTCCTCCAGGTAGCCGACGCGTCTGTCGCTGACCACCTCTCGCACCCCCTCCGGTTAAGGCGAGCACACCCTTGGCGAGCTCCGCGGCGGGCCCGTCCTTGATCGACTCTGCGGATCCGCCCGGTCACTCGCCGCGAGAATTGCAACTCTCACGGTGGCGGGTCAAGAGACCGGCCGTCCCGCGAAGTACCGGATTACCCCACCTCAGAGGAAGGCTCCCTCCCCTTGGAGGAAGAATCTCTACCCGCGGGGGGCGTGACGGCCTCCGGACGCCTCCGGTTCTGCGGAATCGCTTGGCCGGGCCTGTGACCAGGGTTACGCTGCGTGCGCGAGAGATTATCTGTCGTGGCCGTAAAGCGACCGGTCGCCGTGGCAGGGACGATCGTCCACCCCCGACGGGGCGGCGTCCCGACCCGACGGTGAGGAGGCCGGAGGATGTCGGATCCCCCCCGAAAAGAGACCGACGTGGCTCGCCGGATCCGCGCGCATGCCCTGGCCCGAGGTCGTTCCCCGGTCGAGATCGCGCAGGAGATCCACGAGCAGTGCGGGCCTCTGTTCGGCACCAGCCGGGTCAAGGCGCACCGCCTGGCCCACGGTGTCGCGCTGTCCGACATCGTGGCGCAGGTCAAGGCACTCTACGAGGTCGACGGCAAGCCGCCGCCCCGGCTCGGGGAGACGCTGCTGTCCGCCTATGAGAGCGGGTACAAAAGACCCGGTCCCGAGTACCTGCACTACCTCTGCGCCGTCTACCGGGTCGAACCCGACGCCCTCGACTACCAGAGTCCCTGCATCTGCGGCCGCGGCCACGCGGTCCGCTCGGCGGGCGCCGTGAGCGTCCCGCAGCCGCGCACGCCGGAACGGCGCGCGGCACCCGACCCCGGCGCGCTCGTCGGGGCCATCGTCCCCAGGAGCGACGACCGCCCCTGGGCAACCGTGAACGACCTTCGGGGCGCCGACCGCGCAGGTGCCCCCCTGACCATTGATGTAGGAGAGGAGGACATCGTGCTTCGTAGGACCCTTCTGCAACTTCTGGCCGGAGCGGGCGTGGCGCTCGACGGTCAGTTCCTTGGGGCGGTCGACAACCTGCGCCGCAAGATGGACGACACGCTCGTCGGCGCGACCGTCTCGCCGACCATGCTCGACCAGTGGGAGGAGACCACCTACGGCTACGGCCGGCAGTACCAGGCGACCCCTTCCCTCCGGATGCTCTGCGACGTGCTGCTCGACTTCAGCGAGGTGCGTCGCATGTGCGACAAGCGCCAGCCCGTCGAGTTGCAGGAAAGGCTGTGCCGGATCGCCGCGCAGCTGTCCGGGCTGTCCGGTCTGATCATGATCAACCTGGGCGACCACCGGCTGGCCCGCTCGTTCTTCCGGACGGCGCGCACCGCCGCCGACGAGACCGGCGACCGGCAGCTGCGCGCCTGGGTGACCGTCCGGGAGTCGCTGGTGCCGATGTACTACGGCGACCCCCGCGAGGCGCTGCACCTGGCCCGCAAGGCGCAGGACCTCGCCGGCCGCACCCCCGGCGTCGCCGCCGCCATGGCCCCCGCCGTCGAGGCGCGCGCCCTCGGCATGCTGGCGATGCGCGGGCGCGGCGACGCCGCCCCGAGCGCCCGCCGCGCCCTCGTGCGCGGACGCTCGGTCTTCGACCAGCTTTCCAAGACCGACACCTCCGACCTCGTGTTCGGGTTCACCGACCGGCAGATGGCCTTCTACGAAGGTGACACGTTCACCAATCTCGGTGACCACCAGCACGGCGACGAGGTGCTCAGCCACGCCCTCACCCTCTACGCGCCCACCGACCGCGTCGACCTGACCCTGGTGCGCCTCGACCGCGCGATGTGCAAGCTGCACGCCGGGCAGCCCGAGGCCGCGCTGACCGCCGGCCAGGAGGCCATCCTCGAGCTGCCGACCGACCACCGTTCCGACATCCTCGTGCACCGGGCCCGGCAGATCGGCGCGGCCGTCAACGCCAAGTGCGGAGAGATCCCGCAGCTGAAGGACTTCTACGAGGCGCTGGCCGGCCCCTGGGTGCAGAGTCCCGCCCAGGACCGTCCCGCGGTCCGCCCGGGTGAGCAGGTCTGACCGGGCATGGGCACGCCTGACAGCACGTCCTGGCAGGGGCACCACACCCTCGTCCGCCTCCAGGGCGAACCACCGGTGTGGAGCTACGGAGACCTGAGACTGCGCCGCTACAGCGCTCCCGACCACGGCACCGTCCTCGCCCTGCACCGCGAGGGTCTCGCCCAGGTCGGTCTGCGCCCCGGCGACGGCGTCTACTACGACCACGACTTCTTCCGGATGGAGGACATCTATCTCCGCAACGACGGCGAGTTCCTCGTGGGCGAGCTGGACGACCGGATCGTCGCGATGGGCGGCCTGCGCCGCGCCGACCTGATCCCCGGCGGCCACGCGCGCGCCTACGGCGGCTACGCGCCCGGCAACCCCGCCCTCGACGCCGTCGAGATGGTGCGGCTGCGCGTCCTGCCCGCCGTGCAGCGCCGCGGCTACGGCGCCGCCCTCGTCCAGGCCCTGGAGGAACGCGCCGCCGAGTACGGCTACCGCATCCTTCGCGCCGACACCACCGAGTTCCAGGCCCCCGCCCTCGCCCTCTACCGCAGGTTCGGCTGGACGGAGACCCGCCGCGAGACCATCGGCGGCATCGTCAACATCTACCTGGAGAAACGGCTCCGCTGAGACCCCCGAGCCGCGGCGGAACCGGTAGCGCGGCCCGGTCCCGCCGCGGCTCCGGGCCCAAAACAACCACCAGGCCGCCAACCACCACCCCGCAGGCCGGGAGCCGGATGCCTGGGTCGGCGGCCACGGTGGCGCGGGCTGGTAGCCATGGTCGCGCGGGGCTTGTGGCCGCCCTCGCGCAGGGCGGCGGCGACGATGACGTGGGCTGCTGCCACGACCGCGCGAGCCGGTAGCCACTACTGCGCGGAGCTCCGGCACCACCGCAACCACGCAACAACCTCAATGGTTGCGATCGCGTCCGAAGGCAGGGGCGAGCGAAGCGAGACCCTGATCGCGCAGCGAGCCGCAAGGCGAGTCGGAGCGATGCCAGCGATCGCCGTGGCTTTTTGTGGTGCGGCGCCCCCCGGGCGCCGCACCACAAAAAACACAATAAACACGAAACCCCCTCCTGGAGGCTTCCCAACCCCAGGAGGGGGCGTTCGTGGGCACGGTGTCCGTGCGTGTGGTGGGAGGGTAGCGCGAACCTCGGCCGCGTCCTAGAGGCTGGGGGCTGGACATCGTCCTCCGACCATCTGCATCAGAGGGTAGCGGCGTCGGCGGATTTCAGTGAATCCCCGGTGGGTGAGCGCGCCGGTGACTTCTTCGTCACCGAAGACGGTGAGTCCGGTGGCGTGGCGGAGGAGTTCGCCGCCCATGCGGGTGGCGGGGAGGCGGGAGGGGCGCCGGGACGTGAGGATGACGAGGTGCCCGCCGGGTTTGAGGACGCGGGCCATCCCGTCGACGGCCGCCCACGGGTCGTCGAACAGGTAGAGGGCGCCGAGGCAGCAGACGGCGTCGAACACGCCGTCGCGGAAGGGGAGGCCGGCCGCGTCGCCGCGCACGTAGCGGATCTCGCCGCCGGGGCCGGTGTCGGCGACGGCGCGGGCCAGCATGGTCCCGGACGCGTCGAGCCCGACGACGAGGCCGTCCGGGCCGATGCCCGCGGCGAGCGCGCGGGTGACGTTGCCGGGGCCGCAGGCCACGTCCAGCACGGTCGCGGGCGGGCGGGCCGGGTGGCCGGGGTGCGCGAGGCCGAGCCAGTCGCGGGCCATCGCGTGCTCCTCGGCGGTGTCGGGGCCGAGCGGCCAGCCCTTCGCCAGGTTGAACCCGACGGGCCGCCACACCTTCTCGTAGATGCGGGGCAGGAAGCCCGACTCCATGACCGACTGGGCGAGCGACGGCGGCGCCTTGGCGGACGGGCCGAGCAGGTCGAGGTACCCGGCGGACACGTCCGGTGTCTCCGGTGGTTCGCGGAGCAGGCCGAGCACGCGTTCCATGGTGCCGCGCGCCATCGTCTCGCTCATCCCGCTATTAGACCATCCGTCAACTCGTCGTGCGCGCCGGGGTCCGGGGAGAGGCCGGTCTGCGCGGCCATGAACGTGAGCGTGTCGGTCATCAGGTCCACCGACCGGCTCACCGACCGGGCGGAATGCCCCACCTCCGCCTCGTCGCGCAGCAGGATCGGCGCGTCCGACGCGGTCGCGTGCTGCAACGCCGCGCACAGCTTGCGGGCGTGCAGCGGATCCACGCGGGTGTCGCTGCCGAAGGTCGTGAACAGGACGGCCGGGTAGGCGGTCCCGGCGTGGACGTGGTGGTACGGCGAGTAGCCGATCAGCCAGCCGAACTCCTCGGGGTCGTCGGCCGTCCCGTACTCGTCGTTCCACGTCTGGCCCAGGCCGAACCGCTCGTACCGCACCATGTCCAGCAGCGGCGCCGAGCAGACGACGGCACGGTACAGGTCGGGACGCTGGGTGAGGGCGGCGCCGACCAGGAGCCCGCCGTTGGACCCACCGGAGATCGCCAGCCGCGACGGCGTCGTCAGACCGTCCGCGATCAGCTTCTCGGCGGCGGCGTGGAAGTCGTCGAACACGTTCTGCTTGCGCTCCCGCATGCCCGCGCGGTGCCACTCCTCACCCTCCTCGGACCCGCCGCGCAGGTTCGCGACCGCGTACACGCCGCCGGCCTCGACCCACGCGAGGACGCTCGCCGAGTAGGACGGCGTGAGCGAGATGTTGAAGCCGCCGTATCCGTAGAGGATCGCGGGCCGGGGGCCGGACAGCCCCGGGCGGGACGCGACCAGCATCCGCACCTGCGTCCCGTCCCGCGAGGTGTAGACGACCTGGCGCGTCTCGATGTCCGGGACGTCGACCGTCCCCGGCGCGGACGCCCACAGGGTCGTCTCCCCCGTGTGCGCGTCGTACCGCATGACCGACGACGGCGTCACGTTGTCGGTGTAGCCGAACCACGCCTCGTGGCCGCCCTCGGGACGCTCGATGATCCCGCCGATCGAGCCGAGCCCCGGTGTCGGGACGGTCCCGACGCGTTCCCCCGACTCCAGGTCGTGCACGGTGATCTCGCTGACCGCGTGGCGCGTCCAGCCGGCCAGCAGCACCGGGGAGTCGAGGCCGTCGAGGACCGCGAAATCGCTGAGGACCGCCTCGGGGTCCTGCGGCACGAGGTCGCGCCACGTCCCGTAGGACAGGTCGGACGGGTCGGCGACGCACAGCCGGGAGCGGGGCGCGTCGCGGTCGGTGAAGACGTACGCGCGGCCGTCGCGGCCCACGTGCACGCTGGTCTCGGCGTCGACGCCCTCCTGCACGACCCGCAGCGCGGGCGCCTCCGGCGAGGACGCCGACAGGTCCGCGATCCACAGGTCGTTGCGCGGCGCCGTGCCCTGTGATGCCGAGATCGTGAGCCAGCGCCCGTCGCGGCTCACCCCGACCCCGTAGTAGTTGGTCTTGTCCCGCTCCGCACCGAAGATCAGCACGTCGTCGGTGTCGGGCTCGGTGCCGACGCGGTGCAGGTACACGCGCCGGTGGTACTGCTCCTCGCCCGCCGGGACGTCCCGCGCGGGCAGCCGCCGCGTGTAGTAGTACGCCTCGCCGCCCGGCAGCCACGCGACCGACGAGTACCGGGCCCGGTCGATCGGCCCCTCCACCCGCGCCCCGGTCGTGACGTCCATCACGTACAGCAGCGACTCCTCGTCCCCGCCGGTCGAGATCTTGTACGCCAGCAGGCGGCCCTCCTTGTCGGGCTGCCATCCGTCCAGCGTCGTCGTCCCGGCGGGATCGAGGGCCATCGGGTCGACCAGGGCCCGCTCGGACCCGTCCGGATCGACCGTGTAGAGCACCGGATGCTCCTGGTCGGCGCCGCGGCGGGTGAAGAACCGCCGCTCGCCCCGCCACACCGGGGACCCGACGCTCCCCGCGCCGAGCAGCTCTCCGAGCCGCGCCCGCAGCCGCTCCCGCCCCGGCAACGCGTCCACGACCTTGTGGAACAGCCTGTCCTGCGCGGCGAGCCACTCCCTGGTCTCGTCGCTGCCGGCGTCCTCCAGCCAGCGGTACGGGTCCGCGACCCGGTGACCGTGGATGTCCTCGACGATGTCCTGGCGCTGCGCGGGCGGATACGGCGTCATGAATGCACCTTAATTGGCCGCCCGGACCGCCCGTTGCGGGGCGGTCCGGGCGGGGCGCGCGTTCGAGCCGGCCGCCGGCGGGGGATGATATGGGGTAGCGAACGGGCTCCCTCAGACGCCACACTGATGTGGTCGGGTCGCCCCTGGGGAGGTCCTCATGGCGAGTGAGCAGGTGCCGGAGACGATAATCGGGCCTCGGTGGGAGGCGCGCGCAGACGCGCCCACCGAGGCGACAGACCAGCAGAGCCCGGTGGAGGGCGTCTGATGAGACAGGTCCTCCTCCTGAACGCGACGTACGAACCACTGACCACGCTCCCGCTCAGGCGGGCCGTCTGCCTCGTGCTTCGCGAGAAGGCGGAGATCGTCCATCACGACACCTCCGGCGCCGTGCTCCACTCGGCCACCATGACGGTCGAGGTCCCCTCCGTCATCCGCCTCCGCCGCTACGTCCGGATCCCGTTCCGCACCCGCGTCCCCCTCACCCGCGCCGCGCTGATGCGCCGCGACAACTTCCGCTGCGTCTACTGCGGCCGCCGCGCCGAGACGATCGACCACGTCCACCCGCGCAGCCGCGGCGGCAAGCACGTCTGGGAGAACTGCGTCGCCTCCTGCATGACCTGCAACCACAGCAAGGCCGACCGGCTCCTGTCCGAACTCGGCTGGACCCTCAGCGTCACCCCCGCCGTCCCCCGAGGCGCCCACTGGCGCCTCATCGGCCTGGTCCACGACGGCGACCCCCAATGGGCGGCCTACGTGACCGAACCAGCGGCGTAGTTTCCCAGGGGGGCGACCCCCTGGCACCCCGTCACGAGCCGGTCGACCCTCACGCCACGGTGCGGGTCTCTGTGACCGTGCGGGTCGCTGACGTGCCGCTGCGGTCGCCCGGCTCGACGGGCATGCGCGCTCCGCTCGCTGCACCCGCTCCACGCGCCTGCCCGTGATGGTGGCTGAGGTTATTCTGGAGGCGTGCCTCGTTATGACTATCGTTGCCGTGCGTGCGGGTCGACCTTTGAGGTGTCCCGGCCGATGATCAATGCTTCCGATCCGGCGCCCTGTCCGGACGGGCATGATGACACGGTGAAGCTGCTCTCGACGGTCGCCGTCACCGGTGCGGCCCGGCCTGCCGCGTCGCCGCCGGCCGGTGGGGGCTGCTGCGGCGGAGGATGCTGCTCCTCCTAGGCGTTCTGGGCGGCGCGCATCGCTCGGCCGGTGGCCGCGGCGTCGTAGTCCTCCGGGACGCCCTGGAGGAGGACGGCCGTGCCCGGGATGTGGTCGGTGCGCATCGGCAGGATCGCCTGGTAGGCGTCCGACTCGTACCAGGCGCGGGCGCTGTCCATGTCGGGGAACTCGATCAGCACGTAGCCGCCGTCCAGCGGGCCCTCGATGACCTCGGCGGGCGTGTTGTGGACGAGGAAGCGGCCGCCGAACGGGTCCATGGTGGCCTGGATGCGCTCGATGTAGGTGAAGACGTCGTCGTGCAGCGGCGGCCGGGGGCGCAGGTGGGCGAGCGCGTAGGCGGTCATCGGGATCTCCTTCGGTGGTGAGCGCCGGAGCGTCCTGCCCGGCACTCACCACTGTGTCGCCCGCAGGGGAATGCTGGCGATTACCCGATGGGTAATCTCGCTTAGAGGCGGTCGAGCTGTGACACGTCGCGGGCGGCGCCCGTGGACGCGGACGTCGCCATCGCCGCGTAGGCGCGCAGGGCGGCGCTGACCGGGCGGTGCCGGTCGCGCGGCCGGTACCCGCCGAGGTCGGCGAGGAGCTTCTCCCGCCGGATCTCCAGCTCGTCGGACGGGACGTCCAGCTCCAGCACCCGGTTCGGGATGTCGATCACGACGCGGTCGCCGTCCTCGACGAGGGCGATGACGCCGCCGCCCGCGGCCTCGGGGGAGGCGTGCCCGATGGACAGCCCGGACGTGCCGCCGGAGAACCGCCCGTCGGTGACGAGGGCGCACGCCTTGCCGAGCCCGCGGCCCTTGAGGAAGCTCGTCGGGTACAGCATCTCCTGCATGCCGGGGCCGCCCTTCGGGCCCTCGTAGCGGATCACCACCACGTCGCCGGCCTTGACCCTGCCGCCGAGGATGCCCTCGACGGCCTGGTCCTGCGACTCGAAGACGACGGCGGGGCCGGTGAAGGTCCAGAGCTCCTTCTCCACGCCGGCGGTCTTGACGATCGCGCCGTCGGGCGCGATGTTGCCGCGCAGGACGGCCAGCCCGCCGTCGGCGGTGTAGGCGTGCTCGGCGGAGCGGATGCAGCCGTTCTCGCGGTCGAGGTCGAGCGACTCCCAGCGGGCGCTCTGCGAGAAGGCGGAGGTGCTGCGGACGCCGCCGGGCGCGGCGTGGAACAGCTCCACGGCCTCCGGCAGGACGTCGGGGGAGCGGACGTCCCATTTGGCGACGAACTCGTCCATGGACGCCGAGTGGACGGAGTGGGCGGAGCGGTTCAGCAGCCCGGCCCGGTTCAGCTCGCCGAGCAGGGCGGGGATGCCGCCGGCGCGGTGGCAGTCCTCGACGTGGTACGTGCCGGTGGCCGGGGCCAGCTTGCAGATGCACGGGACGCGGCGTGACACGGCGTCGATGTCGGTGAGCCCGAAGTCGACGCCGGCCTCGGTCGCGGCGGCGAGCAGGTGCAGGATCGTGTTGGTCGAGCCGCCCATCGCGACGTCGAGGACCATGGCGTTCTCGAACGCGTCGCGGGTGGCGATGCTCAGCGGCAGGACCGACTCGTCGTCGCCCTCGTAGTAGCGGCGGGCGACGTCCACGACGGCGCGTCCGGCGTTCTCGTAGAGGCCGCGGCGGGCGGTGTGGGTGGCGAGGACGGTGCCGTTGCCGGGCAGCGCCAGGCCGATCGCCTCGGTGAGGCAGTTCATCGAGTTGGCGGTGAACATGCCGGAGCAGGACCCGCAGGTCGGGCAGGCGCTCTCCTCCATCTCCAGCAGCGTGTCCTCGGACGTGGACGCGTCGGCGGAGGCGATGATCGGATCGATCAGGTCGAGCTTGTTGCCGCCCATGACGCCCTGGACGGGCTTGCCGGCCTCCATGGGGCCGCCGGAGACGAACACCGTCGGGATGTTCAGCCGCAGCGCGGCCAGCAGCATCCCCGGCGTGATCTTGTCGCAGTTGGAGACGCAGACCAGGGCGTCGGCGCAGTGCGCGTTGACCATGTACTCGATCGCGTCGGCGATGACCTCGCGGGACGGCAGCGAGTACAGCATGCCGTCGTGGCCCATCGCGATGCCGTCGTCCACGGCGATGGTGTTGAACTCGCGGGGCACGCCGCCGGCCTCGCGGACCGCGCCGGCGACGACCTTGCCGACCTCGTCCAGGTGGACGTGGCCGGGCACGAACTGGGTGAAGCTGTTGGCCACCGCGACGATCGGCTTGCCGAAGTCCTCGCGTTCGACGCCGCTGGCCCGCATGAGCGCGCGGGCGCCCGCCATGTTCCTGCCATGGGTGACCGTGCGTGACCTGAGCGGTGGCATTGTGACCTCTCCAACCTGTGACGTGCCGGGACGACGGGCCGCGCATGGTTCGGCGTGGCGGTGCGGGTCGCCTGGTAAGCGTGCTCGCAGCGGCGGGTCGCGGCGCTGCCGCCGGCTCAGCGGAGGTCGCGCGCGGGCCGGCCCGCCCCCGATGCTACCAACCGGCGGAGGGCGTGAAAAAAGCCGGGACGACGGTGTCCCGGCCTGCCCGTCCTCGGGCGCCCGGCTCGCGGCCGGGCCGTGCGGTGGGCGGCCCGGGGAAGCAGGCCGCCCCCTGACCTACTCGGGGTACTTCGGCGGCAGGGCCTGCTCGGCCGCCTGGAAGATCCGCCGGACGTCGCCGTCGGTGAGGATCTTCGGACGGCGGCGCAGGTACGAGCGCGCCCGGTTGCCGGCGTAGACGTCCACCTCGCGGACCCGCATGACCTTCCACGGGATGGACGGGCCGTAGATCGCCACGGACGGCTGGACGGGCACGTCGAACCCGACCCGCTCGCCGAGGATGCTGCTGGCCTGCTGGGCCTCCCAGCGTGCCTCGTCCAGGCGGTCCTTCTTGTTGAAGGGGCCGTGGAAGAGCTTGAGGTGGGACATGGTGCGCACGGGGAGGCGCTTGTCCCACTTCTCCGAGTCGATGGCGTAGACGCCGCTCGGCCCGATCACCAGGTGGTCGATCCGCCCGTCGCTGACGCCCTCGTCGTCCCGGGGGACGGCCCGCGCGTGCAGCACGAGGTAGCCGTTGCGCTGCAGCGACTTCAGTTGCCGCTCGGTGCGCCGTTCGGCCGCCGAGGACTTCTGCCAGGCGGTGACGGAGGAGCTCTTGCGGGACTGCCGGACGACGTCGCCGATGACCACGAGGACCGCGACGGTGACGCCGAGCCGCCAGCCGAACACGAGCAGGACCGCGAGGCCGGCGACGACGGCCACGCCGATCCGCCACATCCACCGGCGCGTCCGGGGGTCGTCCAGCATCGTCGCGGCGGTGTCCTCCTCGGGTCGCTCCTTCACCGGAGCCTGCTGATGGTGCTCACGCCTCTCCTCCGAGCGTGTCTCCTCGGTGTCGGCCTGGGGCCGTCCTCTGGCTTGTCCCTGCATGTTGCCCCGCTCCACGATCGCCATGAGTGACGCTCCGTATTCCTCTCCCATCGGGGGCATGATCCTCCGTGCGCAGAGTAATCATCGATCGGGTCGTCGCCTAGTCATGGGGGGTTCATAGTTTTGTCGCCCCGGGACGGTGATTCACTTACGGCACGGACGGGTAGACCGGTATTCATCTCCCTTCACCGATGTTGTCCTGTCTGCCCTCTTTGATGCCCGCGCACACGGCGTCTAGCGTTCCGGTTTGTGACACAAACCCATGACCTCAGCGCCACCCGGATGGCGACCGCCGTACGCACGAGGGAAGTATCTCCGGTCGAGCTCGCCGACCACTATCTGGCCCGCATCGAACGGCTCAACGAGCAGGTCGGCGCCTACGTGACGGTCACCGCCGAACGCGCCCGCGAGGAGGCGCGCCGCGCTGAGAAGGCGGTGACGGACGCCGCGGACCCCGCGGACCTGCCGCCGCTGCACGGCGTCCCGGTCCCGATCAAGGACCTCAACATGGTGAACGGCGTCCGGATCACGTTCGGCTCGGCCGTCTACGCCGACCTGACCGGCTTCGCGGACGACAACGTGGTGGCCAAGCTGGCGGACGCGGGGACGGTCCTGCTCGGCAAGACCACGACGCCGGAGTTCGGGCTGCCCTGCTACACCGAGGGGGACGTGTCGCCCCCGGCCCGGACGCCGTGGGACACCTCCCGGTCGGCGGGCGGCTCCAGCGGCGGCGCCGCGGCGGCGGTCGCGTCCGGGCTGGCGCCGGTCGCGCAGGGCAGCGACGGCGGCGGCTCGATCCGGATCCCCAGCAGCGCCTGCGGGCTCTTCGGGATCAAGCCGACCCGCGGCCGGATCTCGCAGGGGCCGGTCATCCCGGACCTGTTCGGGCTGTCCACGAACGGGCCGATCACCCGGACCGTCCGCGACGCCGCCCTCATGCTGGACGTGATGTCGGGCCACATGCCCGGCGACCTGTTCCGGGCGCCGGCGCCGGACGCGCCGTTCCTGTCCCACGCCGACCGGCCGCCCGGCCGGCTGCGCATCGCGCGGAGCCTCCGGCCGCCGGTGCCGGACGTCGAGGTGCACCCGGACTGCGTCGCCGCCTACGAGGACGCGTCCGCGCTCCTGGAGGAGCTGGGCCACGAGATCGTCGACCTGCCGCAGGTGCTCGGCTCGGACCTCGTGCCCCACTTCGCGACGCTGTGGGGCGTGATGGCGACGATGACGCCCGTCCCGGAGGAGAGCGAGCACCTGCTCCAGCCGCTGACCCGCCACCTGCGCGCGTACGGCGACAAGACGCCGGCGCCGAAGCTGTTCCAGGCGCACGCCGCGCTGCAGGGCGCGCTGCGCGCCGCGTTCCCGGTGATGGACGAGTTCGACGCGATCCTGCATCCGACGCTGGCCATGCCGCCCGTCCCGATCGGGTACTTCCACGACCTGGAGCCCGCGGAGAACTTCCGGCGCCAGACGCACTTCACGCCGTTCTGCGCGATGTACAACATCTCGGGGCAGCCGGCGGTGAACGTCCCGCTGCACTGGAACGAGCAGGGCCTGCCCATCGGGATCATGCTCGCCGGGCGGCTCGGCGGGGAGGGCACGCTGATCTCGCTGTCCGCCCAGCTGGAGGAGGCCCGCCCGTGGACCGACCGCAAGCCCGCGATCTGGACGGCGTGAGCCCGCCCGCACCGGGCATGGTGCAGGCGTGGGCGACGACGAACTGATCAGGCTGGCCGGCAGGCACGGGGTCGCGACCCGGTACGAGGACTGGCGCGGGCGCGACACGGCGGTCGCGCCGGACACGCTCGTCGCCGTCCTCGCGGCGCTCGGGGTGGACGCCTCCACACCCGCCGCCGTCCGGGCGGAGCTGGACCGGCACCGGGAGCGGTCGCGCGGGCTGCCGCCGAACCTCCTCGTCCACCGGGCGGCGGGGGAGACGGCCGGCCGGATCCGCGCGGCGCTCCGGCGGCATCTGGAGCCGGGCGAGGACGCCGAGGCCGAGATCAGGACCGGCGCGGACGAGGTGCTCGCGCCGCCGCACGCCGGCGGCTCTTCGGCCGAGCGGCCGTTCGAGCCGCTGCCCGGAAGCGGGGACGTCCCGCCGGGCTGGCACCACCTGCGCGTCCGGCGCGGGTCGACGTGGCTGTACACGACGCTGCTGGTCGCCCCGGACTCGGTGCGGCCCCCTCCCCGGGCGTGGGGGTTCACGGCGCAGCTGTACTCGGTCCGGTCCAGCGCGTCGTGGGGGCTCGGCGACCTGCGCGACCTGGTCGACCTCGCGACGTGGAGCGGCCGGGAGCTCGGCGCGGGTTTCGTGCTGGTCAACCCGCTGCACGCGACGGAACCCGTCCCGCCGGTCGGGCCGTCCCCGTACTCGCCGATGAGCCGCCGCTTCCCCTCGCCGATCTACCTGCGGATCGAGGACATGCCGGAGTACGCGCGGCTGCCCGCCGAGGACCGGGAGCGGTTCGGGGCCGTCGCGGCCAAGCTGCGCGCCCAGGAGGGCCTGCTGGACCGGGACGCGGTGTGGGCGGCCAAGCTGGAGGCCTTCGAGGCGATGTACCGCGTCCGGCAGGCGGGCGACCCGGGGTTCGAGGAGTTCCGCCGGCGTGAACAGGGAGCCCTCGGCGACTTCTCGACGTGGTGCGCCATCAGCGAGGAGCAGGGCGCCACGGACTGGCGGCGCTGGCCGTCCCGCCTGCACAACGCCCGCGACCGCGGTGTCCTGGAGGCCCGCGAGTACGACCGCCGCGCCGCCTTCCACGAATGGCTCCAGTGGCGGCTGGACGGGCAGCTCGCGGACGCGCAGCGGGCCGCCCGGGACGCCGGGATGGCGGTCGGGATCGTCCACGACCTGGCGGTCGGGGTTCCGCACGGCAGCGCCGACACCTGGATGTACGGCAGCCTGTGCGCGCCCGGGATCAGCGTCGGCGCGCCCCCGGACGAGTTCAACCAGCGCGGCCAGGACTGGGGCCAGCAGCCGTGGCGGCCCGGGGCGCTGGCCGACAGCGCGTACCGGCCGTTCCGCGAGATGGCGGCGGCGGCGCTCCGGCACGCCGGCGGGATACGCCTCGACCACGCCATGCAGGTGTCGCGGCTGTGGTGGGTGCCCGAGGGCGCGTCGCCGGCCGAGGGGACCTACGTCCGCTACGACCGCGAGGCCCTGCTCGGCTGCCTGGCGTGGGAGGCCGAGCGCTTCGGCGCCGTCGTCGTCGGGGAGGACCTCGGCACCGTCGAACCCGAGCTGCGGGAGGAGCTCGCGGACCGCGGCGTCCTCGGCACGTCCCTGCTCTGGTTCGAGCGCGACGCCGGCGGACGCCCCAAGCCGCCCGGCCGGTGGCGCGAGCTGTCCCTGGCGACCGTCGGAACCCACGACATGCCGCCGATCACCGGCTTCGCGCACGGCGACCACATCGCGCTCCGCGATCGCCTCGGCCTGCTCACCCGTTCCCGGGCCGAGGAGGAGGACGACCACCGCCGCCGGCTCGACGACTGGCTGGCCGTCCTCCACGCGCAGGACCTGCTCCGCAGCGCGCCCGCCGACGTCATGCGGGCCCTGGCGGACGGCTCCGCCGCCTACGACGAGGAGATCGTCACGGCCCTGCACGACTTCCTGACCCGCACCCCGGCCCGCCTCGTCGGCATCTCCCTGGCCGACGCCGTCGGCGAACGGCGGACCCAGAACCAGCCCGGCACCACCGACGAGTACCCCAACTGGCGGGTCCCCCTGGCCGATCGGGACGGCGAGCCCGTCCTCCTCGACGACCTCCGGACGGGAAGGGCGCTGCGGCTCTTCAGGACAGCGTCGACATGATGCGCTTGGTGACGTCGTGGAGCAGCGTGTCGGGGTGCAGCTCGGCCGCGGCGATCGCCGAGAACAGCGCGGGCAGCCCCGGCAGCGGGTAGGAGTCGTCGTCGCCTGCCAGCACCGTCTTGCCCAGGGGGTGGCGGGACAGGGACGTGCGGGCGCGGCTCCACGCCGCCTGGACCTCCTCCGGGGACGGGACGCCGAAGCCGTGGCCGACCGGCGCGGCGTGCCGCAGCTTCACCAGCGGGCTGTCGGCGAAGTCGGCGGCGAGCTTGCAGCGGCCGGTGAGGTCGGCGCGGACGAGGTCGTCCAGGCGCGTCACGACCGTGCAGGGCGTGCGGCACCGGGCGGCGCAGTCGCCGAGGGCGGAGGAGACCTGGCTGTGCTGCCGGTCGAGATACGCGCGCCAGCCGGGCCCCGGCTCCCTGGCGACCCGCAGGGTGCGCTCGCAGGCGGAGCGCTCCGGCCGGGTGTGGTCGCACATGCGCGGCGTCCCGGGCTCGATCGGGACGCCGAAGCGGCTGCCCTCCCCGCTCACCGCCGCGCCGATCAGCGCCGGGTCGCCCGCGTGGCCGAGCACCGGCTCCCACGCCAGCATCGGCAGGTACTCGCTGGCGATGTGGACGGCGGCGACGAGCGCGGCCATGTCGCGGCGCCGCCAGCGGATCGCGATGACCTCCAGCAGGAGGCGGTAGGCGGGACGGAGGCTGGCGAGTGCGCCGCGCGGCCGCTCCCGCGGCGCCTGCGGCATGCGGCTCGCGCGGGCCCGGTCGAGCAGGTCCGGCGGCACCTCGCCGGCCTCCTCGGGCATGCCGAAGTCCTCGGCGTCCAGGTCGAGGACGCGCTGCCCGAACGCGCAGAGCGCCGCGACGGCGGTGGAGCGGCCGTCCGCGGCCAGGGTGCCCTGCGTGATCAGCGCCTCCAGATCGCCGAACGCGTAGCGCCGCGCCAGAGCCGCCAGAACGTCCTCAGCCGTCTCCACGCCGCCTCCCCGTGACCCGTCGTCCCCCGTGACCTTGCAACTTTCGCACGGTCACGGGGGACGGGAACAGGGGTCGGCCGAACACCGGGTCAGGCGGACGCGGCGTCCTTCGCGCGGGCGCGCAGGGCGCGGGCCACGCCGTCGCGCCCCTCCGACAGCAGCCGGGTGAGCGCCGCGGGCGGCCGCTCGTCGGCGATGTAGGACTCCGTGCGGTCGATCGTCGACTGCTCGATCACCAGGAAGGGGTAGGCGACCTCGGCGAACGTCTGGGACATGTCGCTGGTCCACTCCTTCCACACCCGGCCGACCTCGGCGAAGTACCGGTCCACGTAGGGGACCAGCAGGTCGGCCTGGTCGGGCTCGACGAAGCCGCCGAGCGTCGCCCGGTAGACGGCGTTCGGCAGGTCGCCGGCCACGATCCGCTCCCACGCTGCGGCCTTCGCCTCGGCGGTCGGGACCGCGGCCTTGCAGGCGGCGGCGTGCCGCTCCCCGGCGGCGGTCCTGTCCCGCTCGAGCTCGGCGTCGATCTCGGCCTCGCCCGCCTTGCCGGTGACGACGAGGCGGCGCAGCAGCGCCCAGCGCAGGTCGGTGTCGACCGTGAGGCCGTCGAGGACCTGCGAGCCGTCCAGCAGGTCCCGGACGAACGCCAGGTGCTCGTCCGTGCCGGCGGACGCGGTGAACGCCTGCGTGTAGGCGAGCTGGAGGTCGGAGCCGGGCTCGGCCTCGCGGGCGAGGTCCCAGAGGGTGTCGGCGAGCAGGGCCAGGCCCTCGGTGCGCCAGGCCGGGTCCGCGTACTGCTGGACGGCCGTGCGCGCCTGCCGCAGCAGCGTCTGCGTGACCGAGATGTCGGTGACGCCGCGGATGCCCTTCGCGACGAGCCGGACGTAGTCGCGGGTCGCCATCTCGGCGTCGCGGGTCATGTCCCACGCCGCCGACCAGCACAGGGCGCGCGGCAGGCTCTCCTTCACGTCGCCGATGTGCTCGACGAGCGTCCGCAGTGAGTGCTCGTCCAGCCTGATCTTCGCGTACGTGAGGTCGTCGTCGTTGACGAGCACGAGGTCGGGACGCTTCTCGCCGACGAGCTGCGGCACCTCCGTGCGGGCGCCGACGACGTCGAGTTCGACCCGCTCGCGCCGGACGATGCCCTCGGCAGTCTTGTCATAGAGCCCGATCGCGAGCCGGTGCGAACGCACCGTCGGGTAGTCGGCCTTCGCCTCCTGCAGAACGGCGAAGGACGTGAAGTCGCCGTCGGCGTCCACCTCGTACTCGGGACGCATCGTGTTGACGCCGGCGGTCTCCAGCCACTCCTTCGACCACGACGCCAGGTCGCGGCCGGACGTCTCCTCCAGCGCGCCCAGCAGGTCGGTGAGGACGGTGTTGCCCCACGCGTGCCGGTCGAAGTAGCGCCGGACGCCCTCCAGGAAGTTGTCGAGGCCGACATAGGCCACGAGCTGCTTCAGGACGGACGCGCCCTTGGCGTAGGTGATCCCGTCGAAGTTCACCTCCACGGCGCGGATGTCGGGAATGTCCGCCGAGATCGGGTGGGTGGACGGCAGCTGGTCCTGCCGGTACGCCCACGCCTTCTCCAGGTTCGCGAACGTCGTCCACGCGCCCTTCCACTTGGTGGCCTCGGCCATGCACAGGACGCTCATGTAGGTGGCGAACGACTCGTTCAGCCACAGGTCGTCCCACCAGCGCATGGTGACCAGGTCGCCGAACCACATGTGCGCCATCTCGTGCAGGATCGTCTCGGCGCGCCGCTCGTAGGCCGCGTCGGTGACCCGGGACCGGAATACGTAGTCCTCCAGGAACGTCACGCAGCCCGCGTTCTCCATCGCCCCCGCGTTGAACTCGGGGACGAACAGCTGGTCGTACTTGCCGAAGGGGTACGGACGGCCGAACACCTTCTCGAAGTAGGCGAACCCCTGGCGCGTCACGTCCACGATCGCGGGGGCGTCGAGGTGCTCGGCCAGCGACGCCCGGCAGTACACGCCGAGTGGGATCACGGTGCCGTCCTCGCGGCGGTACTCGTCCCGGACGACGTGGTACGGCCCGGCGACGAGCGCGGTGATGTAGGTGGAGACCTGCGGCGTCGGCAGGAAGTGCCACCGCCCGCCCTCGGCGGTCTCCGGAGCCTCGTTCGTGATCACCTCCCAGTCCTCCGGCGCCTTCACCGCCAGCTCGAAGGTGGCCTTCAGGTCGGGCTGGTCGAAGCACGTGTACATGCGGTGCGCGTCGGCCGTCTCGAACTGCGAGTACAGGTAGACGCTCTCGTCCACGGGATCGACGAACCGGTGCAGGCCCTCGCCCGACCGCGAGTACTCGCAGTCGGCCACGACCCGGAGCTCGTTGTCCGCGGCCAGTTCCGGCAGCGGGATCCGGCCCTTCTCGGCGTCGTAGGACGCCGGGTCCAGGGCCTTGCCGTTCAGCGTCACCTCCCGCACGACGGCGCCGTGCAGATCAATGAACGTGGACGCGCCGGGCTCGGCACTCCCGAACCGGACCACGGTCGTGGACCCGAACCGCTCCGCACTCGTGGTGAGGTCCAGGTCGACCGTGTACGACTCGACGCTGAGCAGCCGGGCCCGTTCCCGCGCCTCGTCGCGCGTGAGGTTGCCTGCCACATGAACTCCTTGGTCGGTTCAATCGCTTGCCGCCCCCATGTCTACCAACCGGACGCCGATCCGGTCGCTCCGCCACGGTGCCCGGCATGGTGCCGGCGACCGGGAATCGGAAGGGGGGCGCCCCGGTTGTCGCCTGATGAGGTACCCCGTTCGCTGTAGGAGGCGACATTGGCCGAGAACGCCCCCACCCCTGTGGACTTCTGGTTCGACCCCCTGTGCCCCTGGGCGTGGATCACCTCCCGCTGGATCCTGGAAGTGGAGAAGCAGCGTCCGATCGAGGTTCGCTGGCACGTGATGAGCCTGGCCGTCCTCAACGAGGACAAGGACATCCCGGACTCCTACCGGAAGATGCTGGCCGATGCGTGGGGCCCGGTCCGCGTGTGCATCGCCGCCGAGCAGAAGTACGGCCCGGAGGTGCTCGGACGGCTCTACACCGAGCTCGGCACCCGGCGTCACAACGAGAAGCGGAAGTTCGACGGCGACCTGATCGCGGCGGCCCTGACGGCGGCCGGTCTCGACCCGGCGCTCGCGGACGCCGCCGACTCCACCGACTACGACGAGGCCCTGCGCGCCTCCCACAAGGACGGCATCGACCGCGTCGGCCAGGAGGTCGGCACCCCGGTCATCGAGGTCGAGGGGCACGCCTTCTTCGGCCCGGTCGTCACCCCGATCCCGCGCGGCGAGGCCGCCGTCAAGCTGTTCGACGGCGTGCTGGCCGTCGCTTCCACCGACGGGTTCTTCGAGCTGAAGCGCACGCGCACGCGGGACCCCATCTTCGACTGAGCGGAGTCAGGGGACAGGCAGGGAACAGGTATCGCACCGGTCAGGTAGTTGCGACTTAGTTGCAACTACTAGCAGTACGCCCCAAACTGGTCCTGCAGTCACGAAGAGGTAGGACGGTGAGGGACGTGCACGTACCGGACGGATTCATCGACGCGCCGGTGTCGGTCGCGGCCGGCGCGGTCGCGGTGGCCGGCGTCGGGGTGGCTCTGCGCGGGGCGCGACGGGAGCTGGACGACCGGACCGCGCCCCTCGCCGGGCTGACCGCGGCGTTCGTGTTCGCGGCGCAGATGCTCAACTTCCCGGTCGCGTCCGGGACGAGCGGCCACCTGCTCGGCGGGACGCTCGCCGCGATCCTCGTCGGGCCCTACACGGGCATCTTGTGCGTGTCGGTCGTCCTGCTGATGCAGGCCCTCCTGTTCGCGGACGGGGGCCTGACCGCGCTGGGCGTCAACATCACGACGATGGCGCTCGTCACGGTCGCCGTCGGGTACGGGCTGTTCCGGGTCCTGCTGTGGGTGCTGCCCAAGACGCGCACGTCCGTGTCGGTCGCGTCGTTCGCCGCCGCGGTCGTCTCGGTGCCCGCCGCCGCCGTCGCCTTCACGCTGATCTACGCGGCCGGCGGGACGGCGGACGTCTCCCTCGGCAAGGTCGCCACCGCGATGATCGGCGTCCATGTGCTCATCGGGATCGGCGAGGCGCTGATCACCGCCGTGACCGTGTCCAGCGTGCTCGCCGTCCGGCCCGACCTCGTCCACGGCGCCCGCGGGCTGATGAAGCCCCTGGAGCTGCGGACCGCCGGGCGCCCGGCCGCCGAGCCCAAGCCGTCCCGGGCCTGAGAGGAGGGTCGCGATGACCACCAAGCGCTTCTTCGCCGGTTTCCTGCTCGTCTCGCTCGTCCTGGCCGGGATCGTCAGCTACTACGCCAGCGCCGACCCGGACGGCCTGGAGAAGGTCGCCGAGGACAAGGGCATCAGCGCCAAGGAGAAGGACCACACGTTCAAGGACTCCCCGCTCGGCGACTACGGGGTCAAGGGCGTCGACAACGCGCGGCTGTCCGGCGGGCTGTCCGGCGTCGTGGGCGTCGGCGCCGTCCTGCTGGCCGGCGGCGGCCTGTTCTGGGCCGTCCGGCGCCGGGGTCCCGGGGACGCGGAGGCGGTGCCGGACCGGGACGAGCAGGTGCCGTCCGAGACGTCCCAGAAGGGCTGATGGGCGCGGGCCACGCGCACCGGCTCTACGTGCCGGGCGCCTCTCCGGTGCACCGGCTTCCGCCGCAGTGCAAGCTGGTCGCGGTGCTCGCCTTCGTGCTGCTGGTCGTCGCCACGCCGCGCGAGCGCGTGTGGGCGTTCGGCGTGTACGCGCTGCTCCTCGCGGCCGTGGCGGCGGCCTCCCGGATCCCGTTCGGGACGGTCGCCCGCCGCATCGTGATCGAGGTGCCGTTCGTCGCGTTCGCGTTCCTCATGCCGTTCGTCGCGAACGGCGAGAAGATCACCGTGCTGGGGCTGCGGCTGAGCGAGAGCGGGCTGTGGGGCGCCTGGAACATCCTCGCGAAGGGCACCCTCGGCGTCGTCGCGTCGATCCTGCTGGCCGCGACCACCGAGCCGCGGCTCCTGCTCCTCGGCATCGAGCGGCTGCGGATGCCGCAGCTCATCACGCAGATCGCCACGTTCATGCTGCGCTACGGCGACGTCGTCACGGCCGAGCTCGGACGGATGAAAGTGGCGCGGGCGTCGCGCGGCTTCGAGGCGCGCGACCTCCGGGCGACGGGCGTGCTCGCGAAGTCGGTGGGGGCGCTGTTCCTGCGCTCCTACGAGCGGGGCGAGCGCGTCCACCTGGCCATGATGAGCCGCGGCTACGACGGCCGCATGCCCGTCACGCACGACGTCGCCGCCACGGCCGCGCAGTGGGCGGCGGCGGCCGTCCTTCCCTCGGCCGCCGCCCTCGTCGTCCTGGCTGCTTGGATGGCCCCATGACTCCCTCGCTGGAGGTCCGGGGCCTCGCGTACGCCTACCCCGACGGCACGCAGGCCCTCTACGGCGTCGACCTGACGATCGGGCGCGGCGAGCGGGTCGCGCTGCTCGGGCCGAACGGCGCCGGGAAGACCACGCTCGTCCTGCATCTGAACGGCATCCTGCACGGCGGGCTGGGCGGGGTGAGGGTCGGCGGCCTTCCGGTGGACCCGAAGGACAAGAAGGCGCTGCGGGAGATCCGGCGCCGCGTCGGGATCGTCTTCCAGGATCCCGACGACCAGCTGTTCATGCCGACCGTGCGCGAGGACGTGGCGTTCGGGCCCGCCAACCTCGGCCTGCGCGGCGCCGAGCTGGACCGCCGGGTGCGGGACGCGCTCGGCCGGGTCGGCATGCTGGACGTCGCCGACCGGCCGCCGCAGCACCTCAGCTTCGGGCAGCGCCGCCGCGTCGCCGTCGCGACCGTCCTGGCGATGGAGCCCGAGATCCTCGTGCTGGACGAGCCGTCGTCCAACCTTGACCCGGCCAGCCGCCGCGAGCTGGCCGAGATCCTGCTGTCCCTGGACGTGACCGTCCTGATGGTCACCCACGACCTCCCGTACGCCGCCGAGCTGTGCCCGCGGTCGGTGATCCTCTCCGGCGGCGTCATCGCGGCCGACCGTCCCACCCGCGACCTGCTGACGGACTCGGCCATGCTCGCCGAGCACCGCCTGGAGCTCCCGTTCGGCTTCGACCCAGCAGCGGCACTTGCCGGGGGGTGTGGGGGGTCGTCCCCCCACTGAAGGTGGGCCGCCGTTTCCTGAGCCGCCGCCGTTCCGGAGCCGCCACCGTTCCGGGCCGCGTGTCCGGGCGTTCCGCTTGCCTCGCCGTCCGCGCTCCGCGAGACTCGGGGGTACTGACACTGGTAACGGTTTTCATATCTCCACTTTGGGGGCATTCGTGAAGGTTGCGTTCGTCGGCAAGGGCGGCAGCGGCAAGACCACCCTGTCGTCGCTGTTCGTCCGGCACCTCGCCGGGCGCGGGCTGCCGGTGGTGGCCATCGACGCCGACATCAACCAGCATCTCGGCGTCGCGCTCGGCCTGGACGAGGCGCGCGCCGCCAAGATCCCCGCCCTGGGCGACCGGCTCACCGAGATCAAGGACCATCTGCGCGGCACCAACCCCCGGATCTCCGGCGCGTCCGCGATGGTCAAGACCACCCCGCCCGGCACCGGCTCGCGGCTGCTGCGGTTCCGCGGCGAGGACCCCGTCCACGAGGCGGGGCAGGAGGTCGACGGCGTCACGCTGCTCGCCACCGGCCCGTTCAACGACGACGACCTCGGCGTGGCCTGCTACCACTCCAAGACCGGCGCGGTCGAGCTCTACCTCAACCACCTCGTCGACGGCCCCGGAGAGTACGTCGTCGTCGACATGACCGCGGGCGCGGACACGTTCGCCTCCGGGCTGTTCACCCGGTTCGACCTGATGTTCCTGGTCGCCGAGCCCACCCGCAAGGGCGTCGGCGTGTACCGCCAGTACACCGAGTACGCCCGCGACTACGACGTCTCCATCCGCGTCGTCGGCAACAAGGTGCAGTCCGAGGACGACGTCGCCTACCTGCGCGAGCACGTCGGCGACGACCTGCTGACCTGGCTCGGCCAGTCCGCCGCCGTGCGGGCGCTGGAGCAGGGGCGGCACGGCGTCGAGCTGGAGGACGGCAACGCCGCCGCCCTCGACCGCATGCGCGCCGAGGTCGACGCGTGCGTCAAGGACTGGGACAGGTTCCAGCGGCAGGCCGTCGAGTTCCACGTCAAGAACGCGCGAAGCTGGGCGAGCCGGGCCGCGGGGGAGGACCTCGAAGCGCAGGTCGACCCGGACTTCCGCTTCCCCTCCGCGGCGGACGCCGCCTACTCCGGGTAGTCCGGGGCCTACCGGCGGAGACGGATGGGGACTACTCTGCCCGCCATGACGATGCGGCGGATGCTCGCGATGACGGGCGGCGCGTTGGTTCCCCTTGCCGTCCTCTCCCTCCTCGTCGGCAACCAGTGGGTGACCGACGCGATCGCGGAGAGCGGCTTCGAGTTCGGCGACGGCATCGGACCGCTGGTCTCCTGGCTGTTCGCGCTCGCCTGGCGGTTCACGCCGCGCACCGGGGCGGACTGGCGCTCCGTGGTGTCGGACGACTTCAGCCTGCTGGTCCTCTTCGCCGTGCTGGCGGTGCTGGTGGCGGGCGGCATCCGGCTCACCGACCCCGAGCGCGGCCCGTTCGGCGCCGTGATCATCGGCTGGTGGGCCGCGGTCGTCGCGGCCGGCGCGTCCGGCCTGGTGTCCGGGCCGCTGTCGTACTGGGCGCTGGACTTCCCCGACGATTCGCTCAGCATGGTGATCTTCTCGTCGATCGGTCAGGGCGCGGCCTTCGGGCTGGCGTTCGGCTGGCTCTCCGGTCTCGGCGCGCTGGGCGGCCTCTTCCTCGGCCGCCCGCGCGAGGCCGGGCCGCGGCCTCCGGGCGCCCAGCAGCCGTACGGCCCGCCGCAGCCGTACGCGGCGCAGCCGGGCATGCCCATGCAGCAGCCCTACCCCCAGCAGGCGCCCCCGCAGCAGATGCCGCAGCAGATGCCGCACCAACCGCACCAACCGCACCCGTCGGCCGTCCCGTACGTCCCGCCGCAGGGGCAGCCGCCGCAGGCCGGCTGGGGTGCCGGTCCCGTCCCGCAGCAGCCGGGCCAGCCGGGCCAGCCGGGCCAACCGGGAGGGCAGTTCGGCGCGCCTCCCGTCCCGCAGCAGCCGTCGGCGCCTCCCCAGGAGCAGGCGCCGCCTCCCGCCTCGCCCGCGGAGCCGGAGGAGGCCCCGCGGGACGCGCCGGGCGAGGCCCCCAAGGGCCCCGGTGAGGACGCTCCCGAGGACGCCGGAGACGACACGCCGAAGGACGACCCGAAGGACGAACCGGCCGACGACGGCAAGGACGACGGCGAGGAGGACGGGGACGACGACCTCGACCTCGCCGACCGGACGGTGATCGACCGCAGGCGCGACGACGACACCTGACCCCCGCGCGCGCACGCTTCCCGGGCCTGCGAGAATCGGGCCCATGCGCGTGTTTCTTGGATCCGACCATGCCGGCTTCGAGCTGAAGGAGCACCTGGTCTCCTGGCTGAAGGAGCACGGGCATGAGGCCGTCGACTGCGGCGCGTTCGAGTACGACGCCGCCGACGACTACCCGCCCTTCGTCCTGCGGGCGGCCGAGCGGACGGTGGCGGAGCCGGGCACGCTCGGCGTCGTGATCGGCGGGTCCGGGAACGGCGAGGCGATCGCGGCGAACAAGGTCCGGGGCGTCCGCGCCGCCCTGGTCTGGAGCGAGGACACCGCGACGCTCGCCCGCGGGCACAACGACGCGAACGTCATCGCGCTGGGGGCGCGCCAGCACGATCTGGACACCGCGGCCCGGTTCCTGGAGCTGTTCATCGAGACGGCCTACTCCAAGGAGCCGCGCCACACGCGCCGGATCAGGATGCTGAGCGAGTACGAGGAGACCGGTCAGCTGCCCCCGCTGCCGCGCGAGGGCTGACCGGCACCGCCGGGCGCCGGGCGCTACAGCCCGTTCTCCGGGGGTTTGTGGGGGCCGCGCTTGCCGAGGCGGCGCCGCTCGTTCTTGGCGGCCTTGGTCCGCTTCGCGGGCTCGCCGGAACCGCCGGGTCCCGGACGCGCGCCCGGCGCCGGACCGGCGGGCGGCGCCTCGCCGTCGGGCCGCGGGCGCGAGATGTCGCGGGCCCTCATCGCCGCGTCCACCGTGATCCTCATGCCCGGCTGGACCATGCCGCCCCTCCTCTCCCGGGGAGAACATCGACCCCGGAGTCACCCCTACCCCGATATCGTGTAGCGGGACCGTCGCGAACAGTGACCGGTGCGGCCGGATACTGACCGGGCGGGGGCAATGCTCGATACAGTGCCGGAGTCATGCTTCAACGACTGGTGCAGCTGCTCCCGCCGAGAGTCCGCGCCGTGCTGCGCAGGATCCCCTTCCTCGTCATGCTGTACCGGTGGCTCCGGCGCGGGAAGCTGACCAGGGAGCGGTACGTCTTCGCGGCGCTGGCGGTCCTCGCGATCGCGATCGGGCTGGCCACCTCCAGCGAGTCGCGCGGGCTGGCGCCGTCCGGCGCCTTGGTGCTGATCGTGCTGGTCGGCGGGCTGCTGCTGAAGGTGCGGAGCCTGGTCGGCCTGCTCGGCGTCGTGGTCGCGGTGACGGCCTACAACGCCTGGGAAGAGGTCGCCTCGATCGGGCCCGGCATGATCGCCACCCTCACCATCACCGCGGTGCTCGCGCTCACCCTGGCGCGGACGCGCCAGCAGCTCGGGGTGCAGGGCCTGCGCGGCGACTCGATGCTGCTGGAGCTGCGCGACCGGCTGCGGCGGCACGGCGAGATGCCCGAGCTGCCGGACGGCTGGAACACCCAGGTCGTGATGCTGCAGGCGGGCGGGTCGTCGTTCGGCGGCGACTTCGTGGTGTCGGCGTCCGACGGCGACACGCTGGAGGTCGCGCTGGTCGACGTGTCCGGCAAGGGCACCGACGCCGGGACCCGGGCGCTGATGCTGTCGGGGGCGTTCGGTGGGCTTCTTGGATCGGTCCAGCCCGACCGTTTTCTCCCCTCTTGTAACGGTTACCTGCAACGCCAGCGGTGGGACGAGGGGTTCGTCACCGCCGTCCACGTCGTGGTCGACCTGAAGTCGGGGGAGTACACGGTCGAGTCGGCGGGCCACCCGCCGGCCGTCCAGTTCGACTCGGGCAGCGGCGCCTGGCGGGTCAGCTCCGCCAAGGGCGTGGTGCTCGGTGTGGTCCCCGACCTGAACTGCGTCCCCGAACGGGGGCAGCTGCGGCCGGGCGACGCGCTGCTGCTGTACACCGACGGGCTGGTGGAGTCCCCGGGCAGCGATCTCGACGCCGGGATCGACCGGCTGCTCGGCGAGGCGGAGCGGCTCGTCCCGCAGGGCTTCGGCAGCGGCGCGCGGAAACTGGTGGAGACGATGGCCGCGACCCGCGACGACGACTGCGCGCTCGTCCTCATCTGGCGCACCTGACCGCGGCCGGCCCCGCGTCAGCCGCGCCTGTGCCTGCCCCTGGCCACGGACGCCGGAGGCGACGGCGGATGGTGGCCCCGGCCCTGCGTGCGGCCGGCGATGATCGCCCCGATGAGGACGGTGCCGGCGGCGGCCCCGACCCCCGCCAGGAGCCGGGTGCGCGTGGACGGCGGCCCGGCGGCGTCGGGCGGCGTGAACGCCCTGGTGTCGGTCTCCTCGTGGCGCGCCGGTTCTGGCCGGTACGGCGCGTCGGGCGGCGGCGCGACGCGCGCCCGGACCGGCGGCGGGGCGGCGTCGGGCGCGGGCCGCGCGGGCCGTCCGCCGGACCGCGGCTGCCCGACCAGGGCGAGCAGCAGGTCGGACGCGGTCGGGCGGTCCGCCGGGTCCGTCGCCAGCGCCCACCGGACGGCCGGGACGAGCGCCTCCGGCAGCCCCGACAGGTCCGGGTCGCCGGCGGCGGTGCGCAGCGTCGCGGGGTCCCCGCCGATCGGCATGCGTCCCGTCCCGGCGTGGGCGATGAGGCAGCCCCAGGCGAAGACGTCGGCCGCCGGGGTCGCGGGCCCGCCGACCAGCACCTCCGGCGCCATCCAGCCGGGGGTGCCGAGGAGCTGGCCGCTCGCGGCGGGCGGCCCGGGGGAGTCCTGGCTGCGCGCGATGCCGAAGTCGATCACGCGGCAGCCCGACAGGGTGAGCATCACGTTGGCGGGCTTGAGGTCGCGGTGCACGAGCCCGGCCGCGTGGATGGCGGCGAGCGCCGACGCGACGCCGACGGCGACGCCGTGCAGGTCGGCGGGCGGCAGCGGCCCGTCGCCGGCGAGCCGGTCGTGCAGGGAGATGCCGCCGACGTAGTCGGTGACGAGGTAGGGGCGGCCGTTCTCCTCCCCGTGCGCGATGACCCGCGCGGTGCAGAAGGAGGCGACCCGGCTCGCGAGGTACGCCTCGTCCTTGAAGCGCCTGCGGTAGGACGGGTCGCCGGCCAGGTGCGGGTGGATCGTCTTCACCGCGACCCGGCCGCCGGACTCGGGATCGGCGCCGAGGTAGACCGTGCCCATCCCGCCGGAGCCGAGCCGGCCGAGCAGCCTGTGCCCGGCCACCTGGCGCGGATCGGCGGGTTCGAGCGGCCGGATGTCTGCGTTCATGCGGTGTTCCCGGCCCCCCTTCCGTCTCTCCCGTCCGTCCATCCCCGTTCGCGGGCAGATTATGGCGAGTTCGCGGAGGAAGTGCGGAAACGTGATTGTCACGCCGATGTAGCACCGCGTGCACCGGACGGGTGCAGAGTGGAGGTCAGTTCGGCAGCACGGCCGGTCCCGTCGGATCCTCCTCGGCGCGCGGGTGGCGGCCGGCTGGCGGCACCGAAGGCGGTGTCCGCGTGGACGGCTCCCCAGGGGTGGGAGGCGCCGTCCGCGCGGGCGCCGGTCCGATGTTTCGCAGGGCAATGGGGAGGTAACAACCAGTTCTGCGCTCACCCCCCGGCGCTGGACGCGGCGCGCGGCGCCGGCCGCCGCGTGCGAGCCGGAAGGGGGAGAAGCGCCGGGTGCGGAGGCTCCGGGACCTGCTGTCGCCGTCGTGCTGGTCGGTACGGACCCGCGTGACCGCCGCCGCGACCCTGATCGTCGCCCTTCTCTTCATCGCCGGCGTCGTGCTCTTCTACCAGACCGTCCGGAACACGGTCTACCAGGGCCTGCACGACCGCGGCACCTTCGCCATCGCCGACCTGACCGCCCAGGTGCGCGACCACGACCCGCGCGGCACGCTGCACGTGCATGATCCCGATTTCATCCTCCTGCAGGTCGTGGACGAGAACGGCATCGTGCTGGCGCACAGCGAGCCCCTGCGGACGAGCCCCCCGCTCGACGTCCCCGCACCGCCGGTCCAGGGCAGGCCCGGCCATCGCACGACGGAGCTTCCGGGGTACGCCGAGGTCTATGTCGTCACCGAGCGGGTGCGGACCCGGACGGGGCAGCGGACCGTCCACACCGCCGCCCCCATCACGGAGTTCCACCGCTTCAAGAGCCTGTTCATCGGCCTGCTCGCGATGTCGGTCGTGGTGGCCACCACGGCGGTCGGCTGGATCGTGTCGCTGTCGATGCGCCGGGCGCTGCGGCCGGTGCGAGAGATGAGCGCCGAGCTCACGGAGATCACCGGTGGCGAGACCGACGAGCGGGTGACCGTCCCGGCACCGGTGGACGAGGTGTCCGAGCTGGCCGCGTCGGTCAACGTGACGCTGGACAGGCTGGAGGACGTCCTGCGGCGGCAGCGCGCGTTCGTCGCGGACGTCTCGCACGAGCTGCGCAGCCCGCTGACCGGGCTCCGCGCCCAGCTGGAGGTGGCCCTCCAACATCCCGAGGACGAGGACTGGCCGGCGGTCGCGCGGGCGGCCCTCGCGGACGCCGACCGGCTGCAGGGCATCGTCGGCGACCTGCTCATCCTGGCGAAGCTCGGCGCGGGCGTGCACGTCCCGCGCGAGCCCAGGGATCTCGGCGAGCTGGTCCGGGCGGAGGTGGACCGGCGGCCCCGCCGGGTCCCGGTCGAGGTCGAGGCGGACGAGGGCGTCCAGGCGCGGGTCACCCCGCACCACATGGTGAGGCTGCTGACCAACCTGCTCGACAACGCCGAGCGGCACGCCAAGTCGCGGGTGCGGGTGAGCGTGGCGGCGGACGGGCCGGACGCCGTGCTGGAGGTCCGCGACGACGGCACCGGCGTCCCGCCGGAGTTCCGCGAGCAGATCTTCCGGCGGTTCCAGCGGCTCGACGAGGGCCGCGAGCGCGATCCCGGCGGCACCGGCCTCGGGCTGACGATCTCCCGCGACATCGCCCGCGCGCACGGCGGCACGCTCGTCGCCGCCGACAGCGACCAGGGCGCGCGGTTCGTGCTGCGCATCCCCCGCGACGAGCTGTGATCCTCGCTAGCCCGCCGCCACCGGCGGGCGGCGTGCCGCGTGCCGGGTCGCCTGCTCGAACGCGTGCCCGATCCGCAGCACGGCGAGGTCGGCGCGGTGGGGGCCGACGATCTGCAGGCCGACCGGCAGCCCGCCGGAGGTGAAACCGGCGGGCACCGACAGCGCCGGGCAGCCGGTCGCCGAGATCAGGAAGCACGACCGCATCCATTCCAGGTAGTCGTGCATCCGCTGCCCGGCGACCTCCTCCGGGTATTCGAGGTCGGCGTCGAACGGCGGCACCTGGCTGACCGGCAGGAGCAGCGCGTCGTACCGGCCGAAGAACTCGCGCATCCGGTGGAACAGGGCCGTGTGCAGCGTCTCGGCCCGCCCGAGGTCGGCGCCGGTGAGGGAGCGCCCGGCGTCGATGTTCGCGGCCAGGGACTCTTTGAATTCTCCACGGCGCTCGTCGAGGAGGGGGCGCAGGGTGATGTCCCAGTGCCAGGCCCGCAGGGTGCGGAACACCTCGTCGGCGCCGGTCAGGTCGGGCGCCGCCTCCTCGACCGCGCAGCCCAGCTCCTGGAAAACCTTGACGGCGGGTTCGAGGACGCCGGTGACGGCGGGGTCGACGGGGATCGTCCCGCCGAGGTCGGGCGCCCAGGCGACGCGGAGTCCCGCGAGGTCGCCGTCGAGCGGGGCGGCGAACGCCGAACCGGGCGTCTCCAGGGCGATCGGGCTGCGCGGGTCGGGCCCGGCGAGCACCGACAGCAGCAGCGCCACGTCCGCGACCTCCCGGGCCATCGGGCCCTGCACGCCGAGCGTCGACCAGGCCGCCGCCACCGGCCACGACGGCACCCGTCCCGGCGACGGGCGGAGCCCGGCGACGTTGCAGAAGGACGCGGGGTTGCGCAGGGAGCCGCCCATGTCGCCGCCGTCCGCCAGCGGATGCATCCCGCAGGCGAGGGCCGCCGCGGCGCCGCCGCTGCTGCCGCCCGCCGACCGCGACGGGTCGTAGGGGTTGCGGGTGAGACCGAAGACGGGGTTGAACGTGTGCGATCCGGCGGCGAACTCCGGGGTGTTGGTCTTGCCGAGCGTGACGGCCCCGGCGGCCCGGATCCGCTCGACGACCAGCTCGTCCTCGGCCGGGACGTGGTCGGCGAAGATCGGCGAGCCGGACGTGGTGCGGATGCCCGCGGTGGCGTGGGTGTCCTTGTGCGCCACCGGAAGGCCGTGCAGCGGGCCGGGCTCCTCCCCGGCCGCGAGCCGCTCGTCGGCGGCCCGTGCCTGCTCGGCCGCCCGCTCCGCGACCAGCGTGACGACGGCGTTGACCCGCGGGTTCGTCCGCTCGATCTGGTCGAGATGCGCCTGCAGGACCTCGCGCGCAGACAGCTCGCGGGTGCGGATGCGGCGCGCCAGGTCGCGGGCGGACGCGAAGCAGATCTCCTCGGACACGTGCCTTCCCTTCTGCCGGGTCCCTCCCAGTGTCCACCCCGGATGCCGGAGGGACCCGCGCTGAGGTCATCATGCAGGGGAGACCGGCGGAAGGGGACCCGTGACGGAACGTGCCGGGGCGCGCGAGCTGCTGCGCCGCGTGCTGGACGGCGGCGCCTGGACGTCCTGGGACGCGCCGCCGGCGGGGCCGCCCGACCCCTCGTCGCCCTACGGGCGGGACCTCGCCGCCGCCCGCGAGCGCAGCGGGTGCGACGAGGCCGTCCTCACCGGGGAGGGCCTGCTGCGGGGCCGCCGCGTCGCGTTCGTCGTGTCGGAGTTCCGGTTCCTCGCCGGGTCGATCGGCCTCGCCACCGCCGACCGGATCGTCGCGGCCGTCGAGCGCGCCACGGCCGAGCGCCTGCCGCTGCTCGCCGCGCCGTGCTCGGGCGGCACCCGGATGCAGGAGGGGACGGCCGCGTTCGTCCAGATGGCGCGGATCACGGCCGCCGTCATGGCGCACCGCGCCGCCGGCCTGCCCTACCTGGCATACCTGCGGCACCCGACGACGGGCGGGGTGTTCGCCTCATGGGGCTCCCTCGGCCACGTGACGGCCGCCGAGCCCGGCGCGCTGATCGGGTTCCTGGGGCCGCGCGTGTACGAGGGGCTGCGCGGGGAGCCGTTCCCGCCGGGCGTGCAGGTCGCCGAGAACCTCGCCGCCAAGGGGCTGCTGGACGCCGTGGTGGGCGTCGACGACCTCGCCGAGGTGGCGTCCCGCGCGCTGAACGTCCTGTGCGAGCGCCCGCCTCCGGCTCCCGCCGCCCTGCCGGAGACCGCCGCGCCCGGCGGGACGGCGTGGGACTCGATCGAGCGTTCCCGCAGGTCCGACCGGCCGGGCGTCCGCGAACTGCTGCGTTACGGGGCGTCCGATGTCACCCCGCTCTCGGGCACCGGGCAGGGCGAGGCGGACCCGGGCCTGCTGCTCGCGCTGGCCCGCTTCGGCGCGGCGCCGTGCGTCCTGGTGGGTCAGGACCGGCGCAGCCAGCGCGCGGGCCACCCCCTCGGCCCCGCCGGCCTGCGCGCCGCGCGGCGCGGGATGCGGCTGGCCGCCGAGCTGCGGCTGCCCCTGGTCACCGTGGTCGACACGCCCGGCGCCGACCTGTCGGCGGACGCGGAGGAGGGCGGCCTCGCGGGCGAGATCGCCCGCTGCCTCGCCGACCTGATCACGCTCCCCGCGCCCACGCTCTGCCTGCTCCTCGGCGAGGGGACGGGCGGCGCGGCCCTGGCCCTGCTGCCCGCCGACCGCGTCCTCGCGGCCCGGCACGCCTGGCTGTCGCCGCTGCCGCCGGAGGGCGCCTCGCTGATCGTGCACCGCACTCCGGACCGGGCGGCCGAGATGGCCGCCGCCCACGGCGTCCGCTCCGCGGACCTGCTGCGCGAGGGCCTCGCCGACGCGCTCGTCGACGAACGCCCCGACGCCGCGGACGAGCCCGGGCCGTTCTGCCGCCGCGCCGCCGCCGCGGTCGAGGCGGGCCTGTCCGGCCTGGCCCCCACCGGACCCGGCGCCCGCCGGGCCCGCTACCGCCGGACGCCATGACCGACACCGCCACGCGGGCGGCCTACGACGCCGCGGCCGCCCTGGTCGAGGTCGGGCGTCTCATGCGGCGCCCTGACGAGGGCTAGGAGAGTCTCCGGGCTTCGGCGTCCTGCGGCACGACCCGCCCGTTCCCGGGCTCGGGCCGCGGGACGGCGGTGGTCCGGAGCGTGCGGTGCCAGGGACGCGGGCGGCGGCGCCGGCCGCGGTGGCCGCGGTGGGCGAAGGAGGCGATGAGCGCGGCCGCGGCGGCTCCGACGAGGGCGGCGAGAATGTAGGTGGCGACCTTGGGGATCTGGCACCTCCGGGTGGCGGCCCCGCTCACAAGCTCCGGGACGCTCCCGGAGGAGCCGCCTGTTGCGGACTTGTCGGCCATGTCTCGCTTTCCTGTCCCTCTGGTCCCTTCGCTCTCCCCGCGCCAGTTTGTCACACCCTGCACACCGACGCCCGGGATCTTTCCACCGACACGCCCGTCACCCGGATTCGCGCCTGGCGTCGTCGAGGAGCCCGGCGCGGTGCGCGAGGATGGCGGCCTGGACGCGGTTGGTGAGCGACAGCTTCGTCAGGATGCGGCTCACGTGCGTCTTCACCGTCGCCTCGCTCATGTGGAGGGCGGCGGCGATGTCGGTGTTGGCGAGACCGCGGCCGACGGCGACGAGGACCTCGCGCTCCTTGGCGGTCAGCGGGCGCAGCCGGGCCTCGGCGTCGGAGCGGCCCTCGGCGGCGAAATCGCGGAGCAGGCGGCGGGTCACCTTCGGGGAGAGCATCGCGTCGCCGCGGGCGGCGCTGCGGACGGCCGCCAGCATCTCCGGCGCCGACGCGTCCTTCAGCAGGAACCCGACCGCGCCGTGCCGCAGCGCGGTGCGGACGTACTCGTCCAGGTCGAACGTGGTCAGGACGACGACGCGGTGCGCGCCGGCGAGGCGCTCGGTCGCGGTGAGACCGTCGGCGCGGGGCATCCGGATGTCCATGAGGATCACGTCCGGGCGGTGCGCCGCCGCCTCCCGGACGGCCTCGCCGCCGTCGGCCGCCTCGCCGACGACGGTGATGTCGGGCGCCGTCTCCATGATCGTGCGGAGCATCGCGCGGACCATCCACTCGTCGTCCACGATCAGGACGCGGATCACAGCGGCACCTCGGCGCTGACGCGGTAGCCGCCGTCCCCGGTCGGGCCGGCGGTCAGGTCGCCGCCGAGCAGCCGGACGCGCTCGGCGATGCCGAGCAGCCCGTGGCCACCGCCCGGCAGCCCGGGGACGGGCGCGCGGCCCCGGCCGTTCGTCACCGAGAGGCGCAGCGCCTCCGGGGCGTGCCGGACGACGACCGTGCTCTCGGCGTCCCCGGCGTGCTTGCGGACGTTCGTCAGCGCCTCCTGCACGACCCGGTACACCGCGTGCCCGGCGAGCGCCGGAGGCGGGGACCCGGCCTCGTCCACCACGGTCAGCGTCACCCGCATGCCGGTGCGGCGGGACTCCTCGACCAGGTCGGCCAGGTCGGCGAGGCCCGGCTGCGGGGCCAGCGGGGCGTCGCCGGCGCGCAGGACCTGGACGAGCGACCGGAGCTCTTCGAGCGCCTCGCGCCCGATCGTGCCGATCCGCCGGCCGATCGCCGGCGCGTCCCGTCCCTCGGACGCCTCCAGCGCGGTCGCGTGCAGGACCATCAGCGACACCCGGTGCGTGACGACGTCGTGCATGTCCTGCGCGATCTGGGCGCGTTCGTCGCTGCGGGCGCGCAGGACGCGCTCGTGCTGCTCCCGCTCGGCGCGCTCGGCCCGCTCCCGCATGCCCGCGATCAGGTCGCGGCGGGTTCCGGTGTAGAGGCCGAGCAGCGCGGGGGCGAAGCAGATCGCGGCGGTCAGCGGCGCGGCCGCGTCCGGGCCGCCGAGCCGCCAGATCGGCAGGCCGACGAGGGCCGCGGCGACCACCGTGGCGGCGGCGGTCGCGCCGCGCGAGCGCGTCCGTTCGGCGAAGGTGTACAGGGCCACGATGACGGCGACGAACGCGGCCAGCGTCACCCACGCGACCAGGGCCAGCGCCAGCAGCGTCCGGTGCCGCCGCCACCAGAGCGCGGCGCCGGCCAGCAGGCCGAGCGGGACCGCGAACCACAGCGGCGGGCTCCAGTCGAACGCGGCGATGTCGTGGTCGCCGATCGACCGTCCCCCGCCGAGGTCGCCGGACGCCGTGCTCGCGGCCACCGCGACGGCGAGGACCGCGTCCAGCACCGTCCCGCGCCTCATGCGGCTCACGCTAACCCGGGCCGCGTCGCGCGGTCATCCATAGAAAGTTGTAGACGGCCTCCGGCGGTCCGCCGAGCGCGAAGGCGGGGAACGGCCGATGTGCCGCCGCCCGCGCCCCGGCGACGCTGGCCGCATGCCGAGAACGGAGACGCCCGGCCGCCCCGACGAGATCAGGCGCGGTATGCAGTTCGCCTTCGCCGCCTTCTCCCTCGTGGCCGCCGCCCTGCTGTGGAGCTACGACGAGACCGCCTACCCGACCATCAAGACGGCCGGGATGTTCGGCCACCTCCTGGCCACCGCCGTCGTCCTCGGCGCGGCCCTCGCCGGGGCCCGCCGCACGTTGATCGCCTTCCATCTCCTGTTCGTTCCGGTGCAGTTCCTCTTCCTCTTCGCCGGAGGGCTGGAGGAGATGGCCGGGATGGTCTTCTCCGCGGTGATCGTCGCGCGGATGCGCCCCCGCTTCCCCCAGCTGAAACGCCTCGCGCGCCGGGTGTGGCTGACCCTGCACGTCGGGGTCAGCGTCGGCTGGCTGGGCCTGGCCCTGGCGATGACGACCCTCGCGATCACGGGCGCCACCGCGGACGACCACGCGGTGCGCCACGGCTCCTACGAGCTGATGCACGTCTTCGACCTGACCATCGTGATCCCGAGCGTCGTGCTGGCCGTCGTCACCGGGCTCGTGGTGTCGCTCGGCACGCCCTGGGGTCTGGTCAAGCACCGGTGGGTGCTGCTGAAGTTCGTGATCTCCCTGGTCATACCGGTCATCGCGACGGTCCAGAGCGGCTGGATCGAGGAGCTCCAGCACCGCACGGCCGACCCCGCCGCCGATCCCGGCGGCACGGGCCTCGTCCTCGTCCTCTGCATGCTCCTCTACGCGGCGCTGCTGTGGACGGCGGTGGTCCTCTCCGTCTTCAAGCCGGGAGGGAAGACCCGCTGGGGACGGACGGAGCGTGCCCGGCGTCCCCGGGCGGCACCGGCGCGGGCCGATCGGGGCGGGACGCCGGAGAGTACGGTGTCCGCAACCCCCTGAGCCTTGGAGGATCGCGTGGCGCAGTTGACCGAGATGGTTCCGCCTTCGGTGGCGGGCGGGCTTCTCCGTGCCGTGTTCGGACTGCCGGCGCCCGTGCGGCGCCTGCTCGCCGGGTCGCCGGTGCGGCGGGACGGGCAGCTGCTCTCCCTGGACGCGCAGCTGCTCCTCCGGATGATGAAGCTGGAGGACGCGAGCCTGACCGCGCCCACGGTGGAACAGGCCCGGGCCGGGCTCGTCCGGGGGACGGCGTACCTGCCGAAGGCGCCGGCGCGGCCGGTCGCCACGCGCGAGCTGGACGCGGCCGGCGTGCCGGCGCGGCTCTACACGCCGAAGGCGCTGAAGGACGGGTCGCCGCTGCTCGTCTTCTACCACGGCGGCGGCTGGGTCATCGGGGACCTCGACACGCACGACACGCTGTGCCGCTACCTGGCGGTGCACGCGGAGGTGCGGGTGCTGTCGGTGGACTACCGGCTCGCGCCCGAGCACCCCTACCCGGCGGCGACCGAGGACGCGCTCGCCGCCTACGGGTACGCGGCGGCGAACGCGGAGGAGCTGGGCGCCGACCCGCGGGCGATCGCGGTCGGCGGCGACAGCGCCGGCGGGAACCTCGCGGCGGTCGTGGGGATGCTGGCCGACCGCACGCCCGACTTCGCGCTGCTGATCTACCCGGTCACCGACCTGTCCGCGCGGCGGCGGTCGCGGGAGCTGTTCGCGGAGGGCTACTACCTGACCGACCGGGACATGATCTGGTTCAGCGACCACTACTGCCCCGACGTGGAGCGGCGTGCCGATCCGGCGGCCTCCCCGCTGCTCGCCGAGGACCTGAGCGGCTTCCCGGCGACCTATCTGGTCACCGCGGGGTTCGACCCGCTGCGGGACGAGGGCGAGGCGTTCGCGCGGCGGCTTGAGGAGGCCGGCGTGCCGGTCGCGCTCCGGCGCCAGGAGGACCTCATCCACGGGTTCGCGAACATATGGTCCCTCGGCGGGCGGTTCCAGGAGGCGGTCTCGGAGGCGGCGGGGGCCCTGCGCACCGGCCTGTACACAGGGCCGCGCGTCCGCTCCTAGAGGGGGAGCCCGGTGAAGATCATGACCTTCTCCTCGGTGTAGTCGGCCATCGCCGACCGCAGCCCCTCCCGGCCCACGCCGGAGTCCTTCACGCCGCCGTACGGCATCTGGTCGGCGCGGTAGGACGGGACGTCGCCGATCACCACGCCGCCGACGTCCAGCTCCCGGTGCGCCCGGAAGGCGATGTCGAGGCTGCGGGTGAACACGCCCGCCTGGAGGCCGAACTTGGAGTCGTTGACGAGGGCGAACGCCTCGTCGACGCCGTCCACGGGCTGGACGAACATGACCGGCCCGAAGACCTCCTCGCGGGAGACCTTGGCGTCCGGCGGGACGTCGGCGAGGACGGTGGGCGCGTACGCGGCGCCCTCGCGGGTGCCGCCCGTGAGCACCTTCGCGCCCGCCGCGACGGCCTCGTCCACCCAGGACTCGACGCGCTCGGCGGCCTCCTGGCTGACGAGCGGGCCGACCTGGGTCTTGTCGTCCCACGGGTCGCCGGTGACGAGGGAGGCGACCGTGTCGACGAGCTTCGGCACGAACTCCTCGTACACGGACCGGTCCACGTAGACGCGCTGGACGGCGATGCAGCTCTGCCCCGCCTGGTAGTTGGCGAACAGCCCGACCCGCTGGGCGGCCCAGTCGAGGTCGGCGTCCGGCAGGACGACCGCCGCGCCGTTCCCGCCGAGTTCGAGGGTGACGTGCTTGCGCGGCGCCTGGTCGTTGATCGCCCAGCCGACGGGCACCGAGCCGGTGAACGACACGATCGGCAGCCGCGGGTCGTCCACGAGCGCGGGCGCGCGGTCGTTCGGGACCGGCAGGATGGAGAACATCCCGGCGGGCAGGTCGGTCTCGGCGAGCAGCTCGCCGAGCAGCAGCGCCGACAGCGGCGTGGCGGGCGCGGGCTTGAGCACGATCGGGGCGCCCGCCGCGATCGCCGGGGCGATCTTGTGGGCGGCGAGGTTCAGCGGGAAGTTGAACGGGGAGATGCCGAGCACCGGGCCCTTCGGCACCCGGGTGATGTAGGCCATCCGGCCCTCCGCGGCCGGGTCGGTGTCGAGCCGCTGCGTGGTGGCGCTGAAGCGGCGGGCCTCCTCGGCGGCGAACCGGAACGTGGAGACCGCGCGGGCCACCTCGCCGCGCGCCCACAGCAGCGGCTTGCCGTTCTCCGCGGTGATCAGCCGGGCGGTCTCCTCGGCGCGCTCGGCGAGGCGCGCGGACACGTGCGCGAGCGCCTCCGCGCGCACGTGCAGGGGCAGCGCCGCGGCCTCCCTGCGGAGCGCGTCGGCGGCGGCGATCGCCTCCTCGACCTGGGCGGGCGTCGGCACCGCCGCCGTCCCGACCACGCGGCCGTCGTAGGGGTGCGTAACGGTCAGCTCACCGTCACCGGTCTCGGGCCGGCCGGCCAGCCAGAATGGGGTCACGTTCATGCGTTCACGCTATCTCCGGCGCGCCCGAATGGGAGTCTCCAGGCCGTCCAATCCGGCCGCCCTGATTGGACGCGATGGCGAGCGCGACCCACAGCTCGGCGCGGACGGCCGGGTCGTCGGGATCGCGCCCGAGCACCTCGGCGGCCTTGCGCATCCGGGCCCGCAGCGTGTGCCGGTGGACGCCGAGCGCCCGCGCCGCCGCCTCGCCCTGCCCGTTCGCCGCCACGTACGCCCGGACGGTCTCCACCAGGTCCTCATCGCGCAGCGGGGCGAGCAGCGTGCCGGCGAAGGCGCGGGCGAGGCCGGGGTCCAGCAGCGCGAGCACCCCCTGCCCCGGAAGGTCGGAGTGGTGCAGGACGCCGCGGTTCGTGCGCACGGCCGCGGCCAGAGCCTCTTCGGCCTGCCGCAGCGCCGTCCCGAGGTCCTCGGCGGCGGTGTCGCTGACGCCGACCGCTCCGGTGGAGGCCAGGAGGGGCTCGACCGTCCCGAGCAGTTCGTCCGGGACGACGACCGCGGTGTGCCCGTCGAGCGGCAGCGCCGGGCAGCGCGCCCCCGCCGGGTCGGACTCCAGCGCGTCCAGCACGGCGGCGCCGCCCGCGCAGGCCAGCACCCGGACCGGTCCGCGCGGCACGGCCGGCCCGTCGTCCGGCCGGCCGAGCAGCAGCGCCGCCAGCGAGGCCCGCAGCCCGCGGGCGGTGCGCGGGGTCTCCGACTGGAGCGTCAGCAGCGCGACGGCCGCCCCGACGATCGTGTGCGCGGCGGGCGGCAGCGGCGCGGCCGTCCCCACCGCGAGGAAGCCGCGGGGCCGCCCGCCCAGCCCGACCCGCTGCACCACGACGTTGTCGTCGGGGACCGCCAGCGCCACGCTCGCGGCCGGGCCGCCCTTCCCGGGACGGCGCCGCAGCCGGGCCAGCTCGGGCGCGAGGGCCGCGGCGCGGTCGCGGGCGCCGGAGGGCTCGGCGTGCTGGACGGCGCCGGACGCGTCCAGCAGCAGCGCCCAGCCGCCGAGCAGCCGCGCCAGCCGGGCGACGAGTGCGCCGGGGCCGGTGAGCGCCGCGCGGGTCAGCTCCCGCTGCGCCTGGAACGCGCGGGTCACGTCCTCGTACCACTCGGCGGCGAGCATCCGCGAGACGGCCTTGCCGACGGCGATGAACGGGGTGGGGCGCGGCACCTCCAGCAGCACGAGCCCCTGGTCGCGGGCGGCGGCGAGCAGCTCGGGCGGCACCCGCTCGTGGATGACCCCGACCGCGAACCCGAGCCCGGCGACACCCCGTCCGACCAGCCGGGACACGTAGCCCGCGGCGCTCGCCGGGGTCAGCCGCATGCCGGTGGTCAGCACCAGCTCGCCGCCCTCCAGGAACGGGGTCGGGTCCTCCAGCTCGCTGACCGCGACCCACACGACCGGGGTGGCGGGCAGCGGCCCGGTGAGCGACCGGAGGCCGAGCTGGGGGAGGGCCGCGACGGCGGCCAGCGTGGGCGGCATGGCAATCCCTGTGCAAAGTGTCTACCTCGCCGGACGGATTTCGCCGTCCCGTACGGTTCATCGTAGGCGGCGCCCGGCTTATGTTCAGCGCATGACCAGCCAGGATCCTGCCCTGCCACAGGTACGCCGTGTCGTGACCGAGATCCCCGGCCCGCGCTCCCGCGAGCTGCACCGGCGCCGGACCGCGGCGGTGCCGCCGGGCGTCGGCAGCGTCCTGCCGGTGTACGTGACGGACGCCGGCGGCGGCGTGGTCGTCGACGCGGACGGCAACTCGCTGATCGACTTCGGGTCCGGCATCGCCGTGACGGGCGTCGGCAACGCGAACCCGCGGGTCGCCGCGCGGGTGAAGGCGCAGGCGGACCGGTTCACCCACACCTGCTTCATGGTCGCGCCGTACGAGTCGTACGTCGCGGTGTGCGAGAACCTCAACCGGATCACGCCCGGCGACCACGAGAAGCGGTCCTTCCTGGTCAACAGCGGCGCCGAGGCGGTGGAGAACGCCGTCAAGATCGCCCGGTACGCGACCGGCCGGCAGGCGGTCGTGGTGTTCGACCACGGCTACCACGGCCGGACCCTGCTGACCATGACGCTGACGGCGAAGAACATGCCGTACAAGCAGGGCTTCGGCCCGTACGCGCCCGAGGTCTACCGGATGCCGCTCGCCTACCCGTTCCGGTGGCCGACCGGCCCGGAGAACTGCGGGCCGGAGGCGGCGGCGCAGGCCGTCGACCAGATCGCCAAGCAGATCGGCGCGACGAACGTCGCGGCGCTGCTGATCGAGCCGATCCAGGGCGAGGGCGGGTTCATCGAGCCCGCCCCGGGCTTCCTGCCCACGCTCGCCGAGTTCTGCCGTGCCAACGGCATCCTGTTCATCGCCGACGAGGTGCAGACCGGCTTCGCGCGGACGGGCCACATGTTCGCCTGCGAGCACGAGGGGATCGTCCCCGACCTCGTCGCGACCGCGAAGGGCATCGCGGGCGGGCTGCCGCTCGCCGCCGTCACCGGGCGCGCCGACATCATGGACAAGGTGCACGCCGGCGGGCTCGGCGGCACCTACGGCGGCAACCCGCTCGCCTGCGAGGCGGCGCTGGCCGTCCTGGAGGAGATCGAGGACGGCAAGCTGGTCGAGCGGGCCGGCCGCATCGGGGAGATCATGCTGCCCCGGCTCCGGGCCCTCGCCGCGCGGCACCCCGCGATCGGCGACGTGCGCGGGCGCGGCGCGATGACCGCGATCGAGCTGGTGCGGGAGGGGACCAAGGAACCCGACCCCGAGCTGACCGCGAAGGTCGCGCGCCGCTGCCACGAGCGCGGGCTGCTCGTCCTGACGACCGGGACGTACGGGAACGTGCTGCGCTTCCTGCCGCCGCTCGTCATCCCCGAGGACCTGCTGGCCGAGGGCCTGGACGTCCTGGACGAGGCCTTCTCGGAGTAGGGCGGGCGAGGGGCAGGTCAGGCCGGGGTGAGGCTCTCCGCGTAGAGGTCGGCGAGGATGTCGTAGGAGCGGAGCCGGTCGGCGTGGTCGTAGACCTGGGTGACCACCATGACCTCGTCGACCGCCGTCCGCCCGATCAGCGCGTCCAGCTGCTTGCGGACGCTGTCCGGCCCGCCCACGACCTGGTCCGCCAGGCGCGCGTCGATCATCTGCTGTTCGAGCGGCGTGTAGGGGTGGGCGGCGGTCTCCTCGGGCGTCGGCAGCGGCCCCGGGCGGCCCTGCCGCAGCCGCAGGAACGCGAGTGCCTGCGGGGCGGCCAGCTCGCGTGCCTGCTCGTCGGTGCCGGCGGCCGTGACCGACACCCCGATCATCGAGTACGGCTCGTCCAGCGCGCCCGGCCGGAACGACTCCCGGTACAGCGCCAGCGCGGGCACCGTGTTCTCGGCGCTGAAGTGGTGCGCGAACGCGAACGGCAGGCCGAGCAGGCCGGCGAGCCGCGCGCTGTAGCCGCTGGATCCGAGCAGCCAGACCGGCGGTTCGTTCCCGGCGGCGGGGGTCACCTTGCTGTCCGCGCCGAAGTAGCCGCGCAGCTCGATGACCTGCTCGGGGAAGTCGTCCACCGACAGCGCCTCCGGGGACCGCCGCAGCGCCAGCGCGGTCGCCTGGTCGGTGCCGGGGGCGCGGCCGAGGCCGAGGTCGATGCGTCCCGGGTACAGCGCCTCCAGCGTGCCGAACTGCTCGGCGACGACCATCGGCGCGTGGTTCGGCAGCATGACGCCGCCGGAGCCGACCCGCATCCGGGAGGTCGCCGCCGCGACCTGCCCGATCAGGACGGCCGTCGCCGAGCTGGCGATGCCGGGCATCGCGTGGTGCTCGGCCAGCCAGTACCGGTGGTAGCCGAGCCGTTCGGCGTGCCGCGCCAGGTCGAGGGTGTTGCGCAGGGCCTGGCCGGACGTGGAGCCGCTGACGACGGGGGCGAGGTCGAGGACGGAGAAGCGCACGCTCATACCGGGTGCCAACCCGCCGCGCGCCCGTCCTCTTCCCGCTAGCCGCCCAGCGCCACGAGGACGACGGCCGCGATCGCCGCGAGCACCACGGGGACGGTGATGCTGAGCCAGGACCAGTTCACCAGCGTGCGGGCCCGCGCGGGGTCCTCCGCGAACCGGACCTCGGCCCGCGCGTACAGCAGCGCGGCGACGACGACCAGCGGGAGGAAGGCGAAGGTGGTGAGGAGGCCGAGGACGAAGGCGGCGACCTGCCCGAACCGGGTGTACGTGCCGTCCGGGCCGATGCCGAACGCGAGACGGGGAGCCACCGCGGGGGCGGAGACGGCTTCGGTCATGATGCGCACCGTACCGATCACTAGTGCCACTAGGAATGTGACCTGGATCATACGCTTCGTGATCAGCCGGAACCAGGGGCCGGCCGCCACTTTTCTGGACGGCCGGCCCAATACGTGGTTCAGCGCAGGTCGAGGCCGAGCAGCACCGGGTCGTGGTCGGACGAGCGGAACGCGTCCGGCCGGTAGAAGCGCGCCGGGTTGAACTCGGTGTTGTAGTCCAGGAACACCGGCTCGTCGCTGTTGACGTGCCAGATCGTCGCGCCCGTCACGCGCCGGGACAGCGCCTTGCCCGCGAGCGCGTGGTCCAGCTCGCCCGCCTGCCCGTCGAAGATGTAGCTGTACCGCTGGTCCGGGCGGACGAACCGCTGGGTCTGCCCGGCGAGGCCGGCGCCCGCGAGGGTCCGCACCGGGTCCTCGGCCGTGTAGGCGTTGAGGTCGCCGACTACCAGGGGGTTCCGCGCGCCGGCCGCGATCGCGGCGATCGCCTTCGCCTGGGCGACGCGGCGGGCGTTGTAGCAGCCCTGGCCGTCGCCCTGGTCCTGGTCCGGGCCGGTGGCGCCGTCGCAGCCCTTCGACTTGAAGTGGTTGACGATCATGGTGAACGCCGTCCCGCCCTTCGCCGGGCGGAACGCCTGCACCAGCGGCGGCCGGTCGAAGACCGGGTCGTCGGACGAGCGGGCGGCGCCGGAGGGCGTGACGGCGGCGGGCCGGTAGATGAGCGCGACGTGGATCTCGTCGGTCCCCGGGAACGGGTGCCTCACCCACGCGTAGGTCCCGGCGCCGGACGCGTTCAGCCGGTCGACCAGCGCCTTCACCGCGGTGTCGCCGTTGTTCTCGACCTCCATGAGCCCGACGACGTCGGCGTCCAGGCCCTTGAGCGCGGACGTCAGCTTGGCGAGCTGCCGCTCCTGCTCCTCGGCCGTGTCCGCGCCGCGCCGGTTCAGCGTCGTGAACCAGTTCAGCGTGTTGAAGCTCGCGACGCGGACGTCGCCGCCGACGCGGCCCGGCCTGTTCGGCCGCGGGTCGGTGCGGGCGAAGTGCGCCGCCCTGGTCGGCTCCAAGCGGTACGCGCCGAACCCGTAGCCGAGAACGCCGGTCAGCCCCCGCGCCGAGTCGCCGATGCGCAGGACGCGCGGGTCGGTGTACGGGATCGTGTCCGGGTTCTGCACGTTCGACCCGTCGTCGACGAGGAGCTTCCGCGCGTCGTTCCGTGCCTGGGTGGAGCCGTGCCCGTCCGTGGGCTGGAAGAGGCGGCCGCCCGCGGAGACGGTGACCTCCCCGTACCGTCCGAGCTGGTAGGTCTCGGTCGCGGTGAGACGCTGCCCGAACCGCAGCAGCATGCCCTCGTACCGCTCCAGGGTCGCGCCGCCCTTCAGCGGCAGCCGGACCTCGGCCGGGGCGACCCGTCCCTTGCCGCACACGTCGACGGCCGAGACGGGGGACAGCTCGGTGAGCCCGTTGTACTCGACGGCCTTGCCGGTCACGAGCACGCGGTCGCCGGCCGCGACGTCCGCGGTGGAGTAGACGAAGAGCCCGTCGGACGTCCGCGGGTCGGCGTCGGGGGCCGGGTCCTGGACGAAGAAGCCACCGAGCTGGTCGGACCGCTGGAAGTCGGCGGTGACGACGCCCTCGACCCGGACGGTCCGCCCGTTCAGGGGGCTCGCGTCGCCGCCGCCCTGGACCTCGGCGATCCGGTGGTCGGCGGGAGTGCCGCAGGTGGACGGCTCCGCCGCGGCGGCCGTCTGCGCGCCGGCGGTGAGGCCGGCGGTCAGGACGGTCGCGAGTGCTGCTGCTGTTCGGCGCATGGCCGGAGAGTAGAGGCGGGTTTCGGCGAACCGGCGACCCGTTAATGAAGACTCCACCAATTTGCAACGGATTGTCGTAACTATGGAGACCCCGTCCAGAAGGAGGGCCGTGACCCAGGCATCGGCCGGATCCGAATACGCCCGCACCCGCGACATCATCGCCGTGTTCGCCGTCCTGCTCGCCCTCACGGCGGTGCTGGTGGTCGTCCTCGTCCAGGCGTGGCCGGCCGGCCCGCGGCCGGGCCCCGGCGGGGGCGGCGGGATCACCCCGGCCGAGAAGACCGTCCACCTGCCCGGATGGTCGCCCACCGTGTCGCGGGAGACGAGCCTGTTCGTGATCGTCATGGCCGCCGGCGCGCTCGGCGCGATCGCGCACGTCCTGCGGTCCTTCTACTGGTACGTCGGCAACCGGGCGCTGCGCCGGAGCTGGCTGCCGATGTACCTGCTGCTCCCGCTCGTCGGTGCGCTCTTCGGGCTGATCGTCTACCTGGTGGTGCGCGGCGGGCTGACCTCGCCGGCGGGCGGCGCCTCCGACGTCAACCCGTACGGGATCGCGGCCATCGCCGCGCTCGTCGGCCAGTTCTCCCGCGAGACCGCCGAGAAGTTCCGCGCCGTCTTCTCCACGCTGCTGGCGCCCGCGCCGCCGGGAAGCGACCACGCGCCGGCGCCGCGGATCACCGCGGTCGAGCCCGCGGGCGGCCCGCCGGGCGCGCCGGTCACGCTCCGCGGCACCGGGCTGGCGTCCGCGACGGGCGTCCGTTTCGGGGCGGTGCGGTCGCCCGTGGTGGACGCGACGGACACGCTGGTGCGGACCGCCGTCCCGGCCGGCGCCACCTCGGGGCGCCCCGTGGTGACGACCCCCGCAGGCTCGGCCATCGCCCCCGAGCCGTTCACGGTGGAGTGACCGGCCCCTCGTCCGGCCCCTCGTCCGGCCAGTGGTCGTGCCAGACGTCGTAGGCCGCGCCCGGGAACACGCGCGGCAGCTCGGAGGTGGGGAGCCGCCCGGGTTCGGCGCCCGTCCGGGCGACCCCGAACTGCCGGTCCAGTTCGTACGCGGCGCGGCGCAGGCTCTTCGGGCCCGCGACCAGGCACGTGTAGCGGGGGCCGGGCAGCTCCTCGTCGGGGATGGCCGCGCCGACCGCGAGGCTGTTGGACACCGCCACCCAGCCGCCGAGGTCGGCGACCTGCCGCTCGGCGCCCTGGTCCTCCCAGCGGTGCTCCAGGATCGGCTTGGAGAAGATCGGGACGAGCAGGTGCGACACGCCGCACGCCAGCAGCTCCCGCTCCCAGCCGATCGACCGGCCGAGGTCCTCGCAGATCAGCACCGCGAGCCGGCCGAGGGAGGAGTCGAGCACGCTGATCCGCGTGCCGGGACGCGCGTACTCGACGGCCGTGCCCGAGTCCGGCGCGTCGGGCAGCCGCCACAGCCGCATCTGCCCCTGGTCCAGCGTGAACCCCGACAGCTTGTCCTGGACGAGGAGCTCCTGCCCGGTCCAGCGGTCCAGCAGGACGGCCCGGTTCGGCGGCGGGTCCCCGCCCCCGACCGGGCCGCTGCCGAGCAGCAGGAACCGCAGCGGGCGGCGGCCCCGGTCGCGGGCGGCGGTGTCGAACGCGACCTCCTTCCAGTGCTCCAGCAGCGCGTCCGACAGCGACGCCTCCGGCATCACGGCGAGCTGCGCGCCGGACTCGTCCAGCCGCCGGACGATCGCCTTGATCCGGCTGCGGATGCCGGCGGACTCCATCGGGCGGAGCGTGTAGACGGTCATGCCGTGCCGCTCGCCGAACGCGATGTCGACGTCGTCGTAGGTCTCCAGCACCGGCGCGCAGCCGACGGCGACGGGCTCGTCGCGGGCGAAGTAGGGGTCGTTCACGGTGGGCAGGATCCGGTGGTCGAGGCGCTCCCACTCCGCCTGCGGGACGCGGTGGACGCCGAAGAACTCCGCCTTCGTCCGCAGGCCGCGCGGGCGCCCCGGGTACGCGCAGCGGGGGAGCAGCGCGCCCGTCGTCTCCGGCCCGTTGAGCCTTCCCTCGGTCAGGTAGGTGACGAGCACTCCGGCGAGCGCGGGCGCGTCGTGGTAGGGGGAGTAGGGGCTGGCGTGGGCGAGCGCGATGTCCAGCCCGAGCAGGAGGGTGAACCGGCCGAGGTCGCCGTGCTCGGCGACGATCTCCGCCGTCACCGCCGGATCGAGGACGCCGTCCCTCAGCACCGTCTCGGCGACCTCGTCCGCGTCCCGCCGCACCCGCTCCCGCCTGGCCCAGCGCGTGGCCGTCCAGCCCTGGAAGACGTCGTCCGCGATCGCGTCGTAGAGGCGGACGAATAGATCAGCGGGCCCGGCCGGGTACACGGCTGTGGCCGACTGATCCGTCATAGGCGCCCCCGGGGGATTGACACACGCGGTGACCGATGGTGGATCGATGCTAACTCGCTCCGCCACCGGTTTCAGTGTCGTACGCGACAGTGGCGGGCCCCGTGTCACTTGACATTCACTTGGCATGAGCGCACGCTGGAGCCGGCGGTGCTCGTCGACCCGGGAGTGAGCCGTGAACGTCAGCGCAGACGCAGTCTCCAGCACCCGCGACCGCCGGACCGAGGTCCGGCGCCTCATCGAGGCGATGGAACACGCCAAGGTCATCAGCGACGGCCACTTCTCGGCGCTCGGCATGCTGATCACCGACGCCTCGCTGAGCGCCGACGAGCCCGCCCTGGTCGAATGCCAGGACGGGCTCCAGTGGTTGCACCGCCACTACCTGGACGCCGACGCCCTCGACGGGCCGCAGCGCGAGCAGCGCGGCCGCATCCTCGGGCTCATCGACGTCGTCCACTGGGCGCTCAAGCGGCTCCCGTCCGGGCTCCAGCTCGCTCTGCAGCCCGACGGCCACGCCGCGCGCTTCCTCGTCGCGGTGTTCCGCCGGCAGGGCCTGTCCAACCAGCAGCTCGCCGCCGAGCTCGGCACCGACGAGACCGAGATCAGCCGCGTCGGCCGCCGGCTGCTCGCGGCGGGCGTCGTCTGGCGCCGCAAGGAGTGGCGGCAGAACGCGTGGGACCTCACCCCGCGCGGGCGCCAGTACCTCGAAACGTCCGGCCTGCTGGCCGGCGGCTAGGACGCCGGCTCCCCCAGCAGCGTGATCAGGCGGGCGAGCCCGTCGTCGCCGTGGCCTTCGGCGACCGCGCGGTCGAACAGGTCCCGCAGCGCGGGCAGATGGCCCAGGTCGACGCCCTGGTCGCGGCTCGTCTCGATCAGGCCGGGGAACGCCACCTGGCTGGTCGCCACGCTGGAGACCGCGGTGCCGAAGTCGCCCGTGTCGACGGCCCTGGCCTGCTCGGGGAACGACTCCATCATCGCGGTCAGCCACGCGGTCACCATCGGCTCGAAGTCGGCCGCCGCGACCTTCTCGGAGCGGACGAGCGCGACCGCGTGCTGGAATCCGGCGAACATCCCGTACATGGCGTCCAGCAGGGCGAGGTCGAACAGCGGCGCCAGGCCGGGGTCGGTGCCGAGGAACCGCGGCCTGCCGAGGTCCGCGAGGGTGTCCCGGTGCCGCTCGAAGGCCACGTCGTCGCCGCTGTAGAGGATCAGCGCCTCGGGGCGTCCGATCATCGGCGGGACGGCCATGATGCCCCCGTCGACGTACCGGGCGCCGTGCCCGGTGACGCGGCCGGCCAGGGCGCGCGCCTGCCGCGGCGTCCCGTTGGTCAGCTGCACGACGGTCCGCCCGGACAGCACGTCCCCGGTGAGGATCTCCTCGGCGTTGTCGTACACGGACAGGCACACGATCACCAGCGGGCTCGCGGAGACGGCCGCCGCGGCGGTCTCGGCCTCCACCGCGCCCTTGGCCACGAGCGGCTCGGCCTTGGCGCGCGAGCGGTTCCAGACGGTCACGGTCCGCCCGGCGTCCAGGAGCGCCTCGGCGAGCGCGCTGCCCATCAGGCCCAGCCCGAGCACGGTCACGGATGTCTTCATGGGACTTCCCCTTTCGTTCAGGGCTCCAGCCTGCGACGGGCGTGTTCGGGAATCGTTCGGGCCCGATTACGGTGGGGCGTATGCGCTTCGGGGTCCTCGGTCCGCTGGAGGCGCGGACGGAGGACGGCAGGCCGGTCCGGGTCGCCGACCGGAAGGTGCGCGCGCTGCTCGCCGGCCTTCTCGCGCGCGGCGGACGCGTCGTCCCCGCGGACCGGCTCATCGAGGACCTGTGGGGCAGCGCCCTGCCCGCCGATCCGATGGCGACCCTGCGGGCCCGTGTCTCGCAGCTTCGCCGGACGCTGGAGGACGCCGAACCGCACGCCCGCGCCCTGATCGAGGCCCGGTCACCGGGCTACCGGCTGGCCGCGCGGACCGACGCGCAGCTCTTCGAGGACCTGGCCGGACGGGCGGCGAGCGAACCCGATCCGGGGACCCGGGCCGGCCTGCTCGCCGACGCGCTGGCACTCTGGCGCGGCCCCGCCTACGCCGACTTCGCCGACGCGCCCTTCGCCGTCGCCGAGATCGCCCGCCTGGACGAGCTGCGCCTCGCGGCCGTCGAGGAGCACGCCGAGGCCCGGCTGGAGCTGGGCGGGGACGCGGCGCTCGTCGCCGAGCTGCGCGGCTTGGTGGCGGAGCATCCGCTGCGGGAACGGCTCCGCGCCGCGTACATGCGGGCCCTGTACCGGTCGGGCCGTCCCGCCGACGCGCTCGCCGCGTACGACGACCTGCGCGTCCGGCTGCGGGACGAGCTGGGCCTGGATCCCGGCCCCGACCTGGCCGGCCTGCACGCTGCCATGCTGCGGCACGACCCGGCGGTCGCCGGAGCGCGGCGGGATCTGCCGGCCGACGTGACCGCGCTCGTCGGCCGGGAGGCGGCCGTGCGGGAGGTGACCGCCCTGCTGGACGCGTCGCGGCTGGTGACCTTGCACGGGACGGGCGGCGTCGGCAAGACGCGGCTCGCGGTGGCGGTGGCCCGCGGCGCGCGTGCCCCGGGCGGCGTCCGGATGGTCCGGCTCGACGAGGGCCTCGGGGCGGGCGCGTCCGCCGGTGAGGTGGCGTCGTTCGTGGCCGGGGCGCTGGGGCTGCGCGACGACGCCGGCTCCGGCGCGGACCCGGCCGCGAGACTCGGCGACGCCCTGCGCGGCGAGCGGACGCTGCTCGTCCTCGACAACTGCGAGCATGTGGCCGAGCCGGTGGCGCGGCTGGCGGCGGTGCTGCTGCGGGACGTCCCGGCCCTGCGCGTCCTCGCCACCAGCCGGGAACCGCTGGCGATCAGGGGCGAGCGTCTCTGGACCGTCCCTCCGCTGGACGCCGATGCGGCCGCCACGCTGTTCGCCCAGCGGGCGGGCATCGCCCCGGACTCCGGGCACGCCGGGGAGATCGCGGCCGTCTGCGAGCGGCTCGACGGCGTCCCGCTGGCGCTGGAGCTCGCGGCCACCCGGGTGCGGGCGCTCGGGGTGGCCGGGCTGGCGGCGCGGCTGGACGACCGGTTCCGGCTGCTCTCGTCCGGTGCCCGCGACGCCCCGGCCCGGCAGCGGACGCTCCGCGCGCTGATCGACTGGAGCTGGGAGCTCCTGGACGAGCGCGAGCGCGCCGTCCTGCGGCGGCTGGCGATCCACGCGGGCGGATGCACGCTGGAGGCCGCCGAGCAGGTCTGCGGCGCCGATCTCGACGTGCTCGCGAGCCTCGTGGACCGGTCGCTCGTCGTCGCGGGCGAGGGGCGCTACCGGCTGCTCGAATCGGTGGCCGCGTACTGCGTCGAGCGGCTCCACGAGGCGGGCGAGCACGAGGGCACGCGGCGCCGCCATGCCGCGTACTACACCGGCCTGGTGGAGCGCGCCGATCTTCGCGGACCCGGCCAGCGAGATGCGCTCCGGCGGCTGCGCGCGGAGACCGGGAACCTGCGGGCCGCGCTCGACGGCGCCGTCCGGGGCGGCGACGCCGATCTCGCGCTGCGGCTGGTGAACGCGATGGGCTGGGCCTGGTTCCTGTGGGGACGCCCCGGCGAGGCGCGCCGGGCCTTCGAGCGGGCGCTCGCCGTCCCGGGCGGGACCGGCAGGGCCCGGGCCCGGATCTGGCACACCGGGTTCACCATGCTCGACGGCGACGCCGCGGACCGCGACGCGCGGGTCCGCGAAGCGCTGGCCTCCGACGACGATCCCTGGGCGCGATGGTTCCTCGGGTTCGTCCGGGCCGGGTTCGGGGACCTGGAGGCGATCGGCGAGCTGGCGACCCGCGCACTGGAGGGCTTCCGCGCGGCCGGCGACGTCTGGGGCGAGGCGGCGGCGCTCGCCACCCGGGCCGCGCAGGCGCTGTCGGCAGGCGAACCGGGCGAAGCGGAACGTGACGGCGAGCGAGCGCTGGAGCTGTTCGGCAAGGCGGGCGACCGCTGGGGACGCCTTCAGGCGACCGAGACCCTCGGCCTTCTCGCGGAGGTCACCGGCGACTACGCCCGTGCCCGGGAACTGCACGAGAGCGGCCTGCACGACGCCGAGGAACTCGGGCTCTGGACGGAGGTCTCCGGACGCCTGTCGCGCCTCGGCCGCATCGCGCTGCTCGAAGGCGATCTCGCCACGGCCGACGATCTGCACGAGCGTGCCGGGCGGCTGGCCGTCCGCGAGTCCCACAGGCGGATGGAGAACTTCGCCGACATAGGCCTCGCCCTCGCCGCGCGGCGGCGCGGACGCCTGGACGAGGCCGAGGCGATCCTGCGCCGCTGGCTCGACTGGTGCCGGGCCATCGACGGCGCCCCCGGCCTGGCGTTCCTGCTGGCCGAACTGGGCTTCATCGCCGAACTCCGCGGGGACGCCGAACAGGCCCTGGCCCTGCACGAGGAGGGCCTCGCGGCGGCCCGCGCCACCGGCAACCCGCGCGCGATCGCCCTCGCGCACGAGGGCCTGGCGGGCGCGCGATCCCTGGCGGGCGACCGCGACGGGGCCGCGGCGGAGCTGACCGCCGCCGCCCGCGCCCGCGAGGCGGCCGGCGCGCCGCTGCCCGCGGCGGAGCGCGGCGACGTCGAGCGCATCAGCGCCCGCCTCGCCGGCTGACCGTCAGAGGCAGGGCGAGGAACATCACGCCGGCGGTCAGCGCGAAGGCGACGGGATAGCCGGTCTGAGCGGCGGCCAGCCCGAACGCGACGCCGCCGACGCCCATCCCGCCGTCGAAGCCGATGTTCCACAGCGCGCTGACCGTTCCGTATCCGGAGGCGGGCGCCCGCTCGAACATCACCGCCATGCTCGCGTTCTGCGCGACCCCGAAGCCCGCGCCGAACAGCGCCATCGAGGCGAAGACGGCGGCCGGGTGCGGCACCAGGAACAGCAGCGCGATCCCGGAGGCGGCGGCGGCCACCGCGGGCGGCAGCAGCCGGCCCGCGCCGTGCCGGTCGCCGACCCGGCCAGCCCACCAGCGCGACAGCGTGGCCGCCGCCGGCTGGACGAACAGCGCCGCCGCCGCGACCCCGCCGGGGACCGCGTCCGGCAGGAACGTGACCAGGACGCCCGCCGCCATCGCGGTCGCCGCGAACGCCACCGCCGGGCGCAGCAGCGCCGCGGACCGCAGCCCGGCCGCGATGCCGAACGGCCGGTCCGCCTCCGCGTCCGGGGCGCCGATGACGCGCGGCAGGCCGGGCAGGGCCGCCAGCGCGGCGAGGGCGAAGGCCGCGCCCGCGACGAAGACCGGCGTGTAGCCGACCCGCCCGGCGAGCCACACGCCGAGCGGCAGCGCGAGCAACGACGGCACGCCCGCCACGATGCCGAACAGGCCGAGGCCCTCGCCGCGCCGCTCGGCCGGGACGAGCACCGCGACCAGCGCGCCCGTCACCACCACGGCCACGGCGAACCCGAGGCCGCGCACCAGGCTCACCGCCGTGATCGTCACCATCGAGGACGACAGGGGCAGCGCCAGCGCGGGCAGGCCGAGGAGCAGGATGCCCACCGCGAGCACCCGCCGGTGCCCGAACCACGTGAGCAGCCGGGGGAGCGAGAGCTCGGCGAGCACCGTCGTCAGCATCAGCGCGCCGGTCGCGGCGCCCGCCCCCACGCCGCCTGCTCCTCCGGCCGCCGCGTACATGGGAACGACGGAGAACAGCAGGAAGAACCCCGTGAGCATGCTGAACGCCGCCGCGAACACGAGCGCCAGGTGCCGCCCGACGAGGCGCGGACGCGGATGACCGGCGGCCTTCGGAAGCTGGAGTGTCTCGCTCATGCCCATGACCGTAGAAGACGATCCGGCCTGCTGTATGGTCCGGTTTCATGGCGATCGAGTGGGCCGGTTCACCGCCGGAGCTGTTGCTGCCCCTCGACCGGGACGCGGCCGGGACGCTGCGCTCCCAGCTGGAGGGCGGGTTGCGCGACGCGATCTGCAGCGGGCGGCTGAAGGCGGGGGAGCGGCTGCCGTCGTCCCGCGAGCTGTCCCGCCAGCTCGGGGTGTCGCGCGGCCTCGTCCAGGAGTGCTACGGCCAGCTGACGGCCGAGGGGTACCTGTGCACGAGGGCGGGCTCCGCCACGCGCGTGGCCCCCGTCCGGGCGCACCGGGAGACCGGGCCGTCCGAGGGGCCGGCGCCCGCGCCGCGGCTCCGCGTCGACTTCGCCGCCGGCGTCCCCGATCTGGCGTCCTTCCCGCGCGGCGACTGGTGCTGGGCGCAGCGGGAGGTGACCCGCACGGCCCCGAACGCGGCGCTCGGCTACGGCGACCCGCGCGGCGGCGAGGCGCTGCGGGACGTCCTCGCCGGCCACCTGCGCCGGGTGCGCGCGGCCCTGGCCGAGCCCGAGGACATCGTCGTCTGCTCCGGATTCGCCCAGGGGCTCGCCATCGTGCTGCACGTCCTGGCCCGCCGGGGCGTCCGGCGGGTGGCGTTCGAGGACCCCGGCTACGGCGACGGCGCGACCATGGCCGCCGCCGAGCGCGCCGGGATCGAGGCGGTGCCCGTCCCCGTCGACGGCCTCGGGCTGGACGTGGACGCGCTCGCCGCCACCGGCGCCCGCGCGGTCGTCGTCACCCCGGCGCACCAGTGGCCGACGGGCGTCGTCCTCGCCCCCGAGCGCCGCCGCGCCCTCGCCGACTGGGCCGCCGACCGGAACGCGCTCGTCGTCGAGGACGACTACGACGCCGAGTTCCGCTACGACCGCGAGCCCGTCGGCTCGGTGCAGGGCCTCGCCCCCGGCCATGTCATCGGCATCGGCACGGTCAGCAAGTCCCTCGCGCCCGCCGTCCGGCTCGGCTGGATCCTGTGCCCGCCCGCGCTGACCCGCGCCGTGGCGGAGGAGAAGCGGCTCGCCGACCGCGGCTCGCCCGTCCTCGACCAGCTCGCGCTCGCCGCGCTCATCGAGTCGGGCCGGTACGGGCGGCACCTGCGGCACATGCGCCCCCTCTACGCCGCGCGGCGCGCCGCCCTCGTGGACGCCCTCGCGCGCCACGCCCCCGGCGTGCGGCTGTCCGGCCTGGACGCCGGGTTCCACGCCGTTGCCCACCTCCCCGAGGGGAGGGACGAGCGGCACGTCGTCGCCGAGGCGCGCAAGCGGTCGATCGGCTTGTACGGGATGAGCACCTTCCGGACGTCCGGCGCGGCCGACCCGCCACAGCTCGTCCTCGGTTTCGGCGACCTCACCGAGACCGCGATCCGCGACGGGATCCGGGCGGTGGCCGACCTCCTCGCTTATTGAGTTGAGTGCTAATAACGGCGCTTCAGCATGTGAGAGGACTTCATTCCGCGCGTCACGGGCGGTGGGACACAGTCGTCTGACCCGTCCCCGGAGACAAGGAGTCCTGCCCATGACAGCGGGCGTCGCCGACGTCGGCAGCCGAACCCCGCAGCCGGACATTTCCGGCACCGTCCCGTTGCCCGAGCGCATCGCGGTCGTGGTGTTCGTCGTCGCGCCGATCATTGGTCTGCTGGCGGCCGTCCCCCTCCTGTGGGGCTGGGGCCTCGGCTGGACGGACGTCGCCATCTTCGCCTTCCTCTACCCGCTCAACGCCATCGGGATCACGGTCGGGTACCACCGGCACTTCACCCACGGCGGCTTCAAGGCCAAGCGGTGGCTGCGGATCGCGCTCGCCGTCCTCGGCGGGCAGGCCATGCAGGGGTCGGTGGTCCGGTGGGTCGCCGACCACCGCCGCCACCACAAGTACTCCGACCGGGAGGGCGACCCCCACTCGCCGTGGGCGTACGGGCCGGGCGTGTGGGGGCTCACCAAGGGCCTCTACCACGCGCACATCGGATGGCTGTTCGCCAAGGAGCGCACCTCCCGCAGCAAGTACGCGCCCGACCTGCTGAGGGACAAGGACATCCGCTTCCTGTCCCTCGATCCCGTGTACGCCGTGATCGTGCTGTCGACGTTCCTCGTCCCGATGGGCCTCGGCGCGCTGCTCACCCTCTCCTGGCACGGCGCGCTCACCGCGCTGTTCTGGGCGGGCCTGATACGGGTGTTCGTCGGCGAGCACGTCACGTTCTCGATCAACTCGATCTGCCACGTGTTCGGCAGGGAGGACTTCACGACCCGCGACAAGGCCCGCAACGTGTGGTGGCTGGCGATCCCGTCGTTCGGCGAGTCGTGGCACAACCTGCACCACGCCGACCCCACCTGCGCGCGGCACGGCGTCCTCAGGGGCCAGATCGACATCAGCGCCCGCGTCATCTGGATCTTCGAGCGGCTCGGCTGGGTCTGGGACGTCCGCTGGCCCGACCCCGAGCGCCTCGCCGCCCGCCGCGTCCGGCGCGGCGAGCCCACCACGCCCCCCTCCTGACCCTGATCTGGATCCACGTTCATGGACTACTTGGCTTCCTCTCCCGCCCGAAGGCGGGTGAGTCCAGCGGTCACCCACTGGGTTTCCTGCTTCGCAGCCGACTGCCTCGTCTAAGAGGATTCCCATTGAGGTCTTACGCTGGCTCCACAGGCCGACACCGCCAGCCCGGCGGCCAAAACGTAACGAGCGGCGTTGATGTCCCGGTCGTGGACCACGCCACAGGCGCATTTCCACTTCCTGACCTTCAGCGGCAGCGTCTCGGTGACGGTGCCGCAGTTCGAGCAGGTGGAGGGAAACCAGCGGTCGACCACGACCAAGTCGCGGCCGTACCGGTCGCACTTGTACTCCAGCATCGTCCGCAGCTGCCGCCACGCCGCATCGGAGATCGCACGCGCCAGGTAGTGGTTCTTTGTCATGTTGCGGACGTTGAGGTCCTCGATCACGACCGTTTGGTTCTCACGGACGAGGCGAGTCTTGCCCACTACCTGGTCCACCGAATCCGGCGGGGCGACGGTGTCGACGCACAGGATCGACACAAACCATCGGTTCGCACTGTCACGCGACACTGTCACAGTGGACGGCTCGGCGCCTTCAGGAAGAGGTCTGGACCATACGACGGCGAAGTAGTTGGTGAACGCCGTCTGAAGATGCCGCAGCGCCTGCTGCAAAGGTACGCACGAGACCTCGCCCAGGAACGCCAGCTCCTCGGTCTTCTTCCACACCGTCAGCGCGGCCGACGTCTGCGCGTAGCCTGCTCGTCCGTTGGATGGAAGCGGTACCTGAATTCCCGCTTCACTCGCCGCGCCATGGCCCACACGCTAACGGACTCTCTGTGAGTGTGTGTGCTCGCTTGGTCAATGGTGGCCAGTCCTCATGTCAGTTGGTTCTTCTCTGCCCCGGTTTTGCAGAAATATCTTTCCTCCCCCGCCTGCGGCCGGGGGTCTCCATGGAGGAATGCATATGACCGAACTGCCCACACTCGACCGTACTCCGCTGATAGAGCGGCTCGCCGGGTTTGTCGATGACTTCCCCGACGATCGGGCTTACACCTTTATGGATTACAACTTCGACCCCGGCGGCGTCGCCACGGACGTCACCTGGGGCGAGCTGGACCGCCGGGCCCGCTCCATCGCCGCCGCGATCCGCCGCGCCACCGAACCGGGACGGCGCGTGGCGCTGCTCGCCCCGCAGGACCTCCACTACGTCACGGGGTTCCTCGGAGCCATGTACGCCCGGGTGATCGGCGTCCCGCTGTTCTCCCCGGACCTGCCGGGCCACGGCGACCGGCTCCTCGCCGTCTACCGGGACGCCGAGCCCGACGTCGTGGTCACCACGAGCGCGGCGCTCCCGCACGTGCGGTCGTTCCTGGACGGAAACCGGGTCCGCGAGCCCGCCGCGGTGATCGTCGCCGACCAGGTGGACCAGTCGCCGGGCTGGACGCCGGAGCCGATCGACCCCGACGACATCGCCTACCTGCAGTACACGTCCGGCTCGACCCGCACCCCCGCCGGCGTGATCATCACGCACGGCAACTTCGCGACCAACGCCGAGCAGCTGTGGCGGACGTTCGACGGCATCCCGCGCGAGTCGTCCGGCGTGAACTGGCTGCCGGTCTTCCACGACATGGGCCTGGTCACCACGGTCGCGCTGCCGCTCGTGTACGGCAACCCGGGCGTGATCATGGACCCGGTGGCGTTCGTCATGCGCCCCGTCCGGTGGCTGGAACTGCTCAGCCGGCAGAAGCACGCGTTCACCGGGGGTCCCAACTTCGCCTACGAGTACCTCACCGCGCAGGTCACCGAGGAGGAGAAGAGGAACCTCGACCTCAGCGGCGTGCAGGTCTTCATGAACGGCGCGGAGCCGATCCGGGAGAGCACGCTGAGCGGGTTCTACGAGGCGTTCAAGGGCTGCGGGCTGCGGCCCGAGGCGCAGGTGTGCGCGTACGGGCTGGCCGAGGCGACCGTCTACGTGTCGGCGTCGTCCCGGTTCAAGGAGCCGACCCGCGCGGCGTTCGACCACGAGAAGCTGCGCCGGGGGGTCGCCGAGCCGTGCGACGCGGACGCGCCCGGCGCGATCCGGCTCCTCGCCTGCGGGACGTCCTACGGCCAGCACGTCGCCATCGCCGACCCCGAGACCGGCGCCCGGCTCGCGGACGGGACGGTCGGCGAGATCTGGGTGCACGGCCCGAACGTCGCGGGCGGCTACTGGGGACGTCCGGAGGCGACCAAGGAGACCTTCGAGGCGGAGCTGGCCCACTCGGGAGACCTGCCGGGCGGGCCGTGGCTGCGCACCGGCGACCTCGGCGTGCTGCACGGCGGGGAGCTGTTCGTCACCGGCCGGATCAAGGACCTGATCATCGTCGACGGGCGCAACCACTACCCGCAGGACATCGAGTTCACCGTCTCCGGCGCGCACAAGGCGATCCGCCGCGAGTACACCTGCGCGGTGTCCGCCGTGAGCGACGACACCGACGACACCGGCGGCACCGAGGGCCTCGTCGTCGTCGCCGAGCGGAACCGGCGGGTGCCGATCGCGCTGCTCGACCAGGACGAGGTGGCCCAGGCGGTGCGCACGGCCGTCAACCAGCAGCACGACCTGCGGGTCCACGACTTCGTGCTGATCGAGCCGGGCGGCCTGCCGCGGACCAGCAGCGGGAAGATCGCCCGGTCCGCCTGCCGCCTCGCCTACCTCGAAGGGAGGCTGCCGGTCACCGAGCCACCGGCCCGCCCGGAGTGAGCGGGCGGCTCACGCGTGCTCCCCGTCCCCGCCGGTGCTCAGCCAGACGGGGAGCAGCAGCATCAGCTCCAGCCGGATCGCCGGGTCCTCGATGTCGTAGTCGAAGATCTCGTGGAGCTGCGCGAGCCGGTACCGGACCGTCTGCGGGTGGACGCACAGCGCCTCGGCGGCGTCCGTCGCGTTGAAGCCGTGCCGGAGGCATTCCAGCAGCGTCGCCGCCAGCCGGGCGCCGCGGTGCGGGCCGAGCGCGGTGAGCGGGGCGAGGCGGCGCCGCGCCGCCGCCTCGGCGAGCGTCCGGCCCTCCTGCAGCAGCAGGTCGGGCACGTACCGCTCGGCGTGGACGAGCGTGCCGGACCCGGTCCGCCCGAGCCGCCCGGCCGCCACGAGGTCGAGCGCCCGGTGCGCCCAGCGCAGCGAGACCCCGGCCTGGTCCGCCGGCACCGACGGCCCCACCGCGCCCGTCCACCCGCCGAGGGTGGCGGTCAGCCGGTCCGGCCCGCCGGGACGGTCCGGGTCGGGCATCACCAGGCAGGGCCGGCCCCGGTCGAGGCCGCTCAGCAGGGACGGCGGTAACCCCGCCGGGCCCTCCCCGCCGCTGCCGGGACGCGGGCTCAGCACGATCACCGCGAGCCGCTCGGGCAGTGTCCAGCCGGCCAGGTTCGCCTGCTCGGCGATGATGTCCTTCGGCGCGGGCGGGTCCGACAGCAGCAGGCTCAGCAGCCGGCCGCGCCGCTGCTCCCGCTCGCCCGCCGTCTTCTCCCGGGCCCGCGCGTAGCCCTGCGCGGCGGCGGACGCCAGCAGGTCCAGGTAGGCGAAGTTCACCTCGGTCAGCGCGATCGCCAGCCGGCGGGGCTTCCGCAGCCGGTCGGCCTCCCGCGACAGGTACCGCCACGCCGTCCGGGACGCGACCCGGAGCGCGTTCTGCAGGTGCTCCAGCCCCCGGCCCTCGATCGCCTCGCCGTAGCCGATGTCGAAGAAGACCTGGTGCACCTCCTGCCAGGACGCGTCCGGGTCGGCGATCATCTGCACGAAATGGCCCATGCCCTGCGCGACCGCGAGCCGCATCACCTCGGTGTACACGGGGTCGTCCGGCCGCGCGTACTCGGGAACGTGCCGCAGCACGCCCTGGACCATGGAGTCCACCAGGGCCGGAAGGTGCGGGCGCATCCACTGCGCCTCGTCCCGGGGGACGTCGCGCCAGGGCTCCTTTGACAGGCCGTCCGTCTCGGCGGACCTCTCGTGCAGCTCCGTCAAAAGTGTCACCTCCATGAGCGGACACCCGGGCCGCCAGGCTAGGTAACGCGCGTCACTCATGACACTCACATCGATGACAAGACCGTTGGATTCCTTGTCACATTTCCGTTATCGCGCCGCGAGCGTCAGCAGGATGACGGCGGCCGCCGCGCCGCCGAGTCCGGCCGCCTGCGTCCGCGACAGCCGCTCGCGCAGCGCGAACACGCCGAGAAGCACCGGCACGACCGGATACAGCGACGACAGCACGACCGCGATCACGACCAACTGCTCGCGCGTGGCGAGCAGGTAGCAGACGAGCGCCGCCGCCGCGAGGCCCCCGTTCACCGCCGACCAGAACCAGAGCCCCGGGGACGGGGGCCGCCGGCCGGGCGACCACATCATCGGCGCGATCGCGAGGACGGCCGCGGCCCTCCCGGCCGCCACCGGCCAGATGCCCGATCCGTCGGCCTGCGCGAGCGCCAGGTACTGGATCCCGATCCCGCCGCCGGCGAGGAGCCCGTTGCCGAGCGCCGCGCGCACCCTGCCCTGGTCGTCCGGCCGCGACCGGGACACCAGCCACAGGGCCGGCGGCACGATGAGGATGCCCGCCCACGCCGCCGCCGAGGGACGGTCGCCCAGGAACACCACGCCGGCGACGACCGGCAGCGCGACCCCGCCGACCGCGCTGACCGGGACGACGACGCTCAGGTCCCCCCGGCCGATGCCGCGGTAGAGGAACACCATCGCCAGGCCCGTCCCGACGCCCGACACCGCGCCCCAGCCGAGGTCCGCGGCGGCGACGCCGGGCGCGGGGACGGCGAGCGCGGCGGCGACCGCGCACACGAGCCCGCCGATCTGCCCGATGAGCGCGACGGCGGCGAAGTCGGCGCGGCGCGACAGCAGGCCGCCCCAGACGTCGGCGATGCCGTAGAGCAGCGCCGAGGCGAGGGCCGCGAGGATGCCGATCACTCGCCTCCCGCGTCGCGCTCCGCCTGGCCGACCGGGCAGACGGCCCCGGTGGTGCAGCACCGCCGGTCGCAGAGCCGGCACATCAGCTCCGAGTCGCCGATCTGCTCGTAGAGGCGGGCCAGCAGCGTGGCCAGGAGGCCGGTCAGGGTCTCCCGTTCGTTCTCGTCCAGGACGGCCAGCGTCTCGGCCAGCGGCGTGTCGCGGGCGTCGAGCATCGCGCGCACCGCGTCCTCGCCCTTCGGCGTCAGCCGCACGTGGACGGCCCGCCCGCCACCGGGACGGCGCCGGGCGAGACCGGCGGCCTGGAGCCCGTCGACCATCCGGGCGGCGGCGGACTGGGTCAGCCCGACCCGCCGCCCGAGCTCGGTGACGCCCAGATCGGGCGCGTTCGACAGGACGACCAGCGCCGCCGCGCCGGTCGGGCCGACCCCTCCGGCGCCCGTGGCGCCGGACAGGACGAGGTCGGTCACCGCGAGCGAGGCGGCGCCCAGCAGGTTCGCCAATCGGTCATGCATGACTCATGCATGATAGCAGACCGCCGGTGTGTCCAGCCTCGGCGCGGTGCCGTTTGCGTGCCATGCTGGCGGGTAACGCTGGTGTTCGGAGGTCGCCTGATGGATCGCGGAGCCGCACCCGACGCGCAGGTCGACGGGCGGCGCAGGATCGCCCGCACGGACGTGCTGCTCGCCGATCCGCGGCTCGCCGAGGCGGCCGGTCGGCTCGGGCGCGGCGTGGTGAAGGCGGCCGTCGTCGCCGCCCAGCGCCGGGCCCGCGACGGCGAGATCCCGGCGGACGCGGTGGCCGGCGCCGCCGTCGCCGCGCTGCCGGCGACCGCCGCCGGGCTCCGCCCCGTGATCAACGCGACCGGCGTCCTGCTGCACACCAACCTCGGGCGGGCGCCGCTCTCGGACGCCGCCCGGGAGGCCGTGGCCGTGGCGTCGGGCGGCACCGACGTGGAGCTCGACCTGGAGACCGGCAGGCGGGCACGGCGCGGGCGGACCGCCCTGGCGGCCCTGCTGGAGCGGGTCCCGCAGGCGGAGGCCGCGCACGTCGTCAACAACGGCGCGGCGGCGCTGGTGCTGGCCGCGACCGCGCTCGCGCCCGGCAAGGAGATCATCATCAGCCGCGGCGAGATGGTGGAGATCGGGGACGGCTTCCGGATCCCCGAGCTGCTCGCCGCGACGGGCGCCCGGCTCCGCGAGGTCGGCACCACGAACCGCACCGCGCCGGACGACTACGCGGCCGCCGTCGGCGACGGCACGGGCTTCATCCTCAAGGTGCACCCCTCGAACTTCCGCATGACCGGCTTCACCCGGGCCGCCGGCGTCGCCGAGCTGACCGGGCTCGGGGTCCCGGTCGTCGCCGACATCGGCTCCGGCCTCCTCGCCCCCGAACCGCTCCTGCCCGGCGAGCCCGACGCCGCGTCCATGCTGAAGGCGGGCGCGCACCTGGTCACGGCCAGCGGCGACAAGCTGCTCGGCGGGCCGCAGTGCGGGCTCGTCCTCGGCCGGGACGAGCTGGTGCGGCGGCTGGCCCGCCATCCGCTCGCCCGCGCGCTCCGGGTCGACAAGCTGACGCTCGCCGCGCTGGAGGCGACCCTGCGCGGGCCCCGCACCCCCACCGACGAGGCCCTGCACGCCGATGCGGCGGTGCTGCGGGAGCGGGCGGAACGGCTCGCCGCCCGCCTGCGCGAGCGGGGCGTGGACGCGGTGGCGGTCGAGAGCGAGGCGGCGGTCGGGGGCGGCGGCGCGCCCGGCGTCGTCCTGCCGAGCGCCGCCGTGTCGCTGCCCGAGCCGTACGCGGCCCGGCTGCGGCGCGGCTCCCCGGCCGTGATGGGACGGGTCGAGGACGGCCGCTGCCTGCTCGACCTGCGCTCGGTGCCGCCCGGCCTGGACGACGCGCTGGACGACGCGCTGGCCGACGCCGTGCCGGCGGCGGGGCGATGATGCACGTCGTCGCGACCGCCGGGCACGTGGACCACGGGAAGTCCACCCTCGTCCGCGCCCTCACCGGGATGGAACCCGACCGGCTGGAGGAGGAGCGCCGGCGGGGCCTGACGATCGAGCTGGGATTCGCCTGGACGACGCTGCCGGGCGGCGGCCGGCTGGCGTTCGTCGACGTCCCCGGCCACGAGCGCCTCGTCACCACGATGCTGGCCGGGGTCGGGCCGGTCCCGGCCGTCATGGTCGTCGTCGCGGCCGACCAGGGCTGGCAGCGGCAGTCCGAGGAGCACCTCGCCGTCCTGGACGCGCTCGGCGTCCGGCACGGCCTGCTCGCCGTCACGCGCCGCGACCTCACCGACGCGGCCACGGCCGCCCGCGTGCGGGACGAGGCGCTCGGCCACATCGCCGCCGGCTCGCTCGGCGAGGTCGAGGCGGTCATGGTCAGCGGCGCCACCGGCGACGGCCTGGACGACCTGCGCGCCGCCCTCGAACGGCTCACCGCCTCGCTCCCCGGGCCCGACGAGGACGCCGACGTCCGGCTCTGGATCGACCGGGTCTTCACCGTCCGCGGCCGGGGCACGGTCGTCACCGGCACGCTCGGCGCGGGGACGATCAGTGTCGGCGACCGTCTCGCCTCCGGCGGCGAGGTGCTCCGCGTCCGCGGCCTGCAGAGCCTCAAGGAAGACCACCGGCGGGTCGGCGCCGTCGCCCGCGTCGCCGTCAACCTGCACGGGAACGCCGGCGAGCTGGGCCGCGGCGACGCCCTGCTCACTCCCGGACGCTGGCTCGCCGCGGACGTCCTCGACGTACGGCTGCACGGCGACCCGGCCCGCGACCTGCCGCGCGAGCTGGTCTTCCACGTGGGCTCGGCGGCGGTGCCGGCGCACGTCCGCCCGCTGGGAGACGACACGGCCCGGCTCTCGCTCCGGCGCGCGCTGCCGCTGCGCGTCGGTGACGTCGCCCTGCTCCGCGACCCCGGACGCCATCGCGTCCCCGCCGGGGTGACCGTGCTGGACGTCCGCCCGGAGCCCTTCACCCGGCGCGGCGCCGCCGCGTCCCGGGCCCAGGTGCTGGCCACGATGACCGGACGCCCGGACGGCGCCGGCGAGCTGCGGCGGCGCGGCCTGATCAAGCGGGCGGACCTGGTCGCGATGGGCGTCCCCGTCCCGGCCGAGCCGGTGGCGGGCGACTGGCTCGCCGACCCCGACCACTGGGACGGCCTGCGCGGGCGCCTCGAAACGGCCGTCGACGAGCACGCCGCCGCGAACCCCACCGACCCCGGGCTCCCCGCCGACGCCGCCCGCCGCGCGCTCGGCCTGCCCGACCGCGCCCTCGTCGAGGCCCTCGCCGAGGGCATGCGGCAGCGCGACGGCCGGATCTACGGCCGGACGACCGCGCCCGAGCTGCCCCCGGACGTGCGGGAGGCCGTCGACGCCGTCCGCCGCGACCTCGACCGGCACCCGTTCCGGGCGCCGGACGCGGGCCGGCTCGCCGAACTCGGCCTCACGCCGAAGATGATCGCCGTCGCCGCCGCGACCGGCGCGCTCCTCAAGGTCGCCGACGGGATCGTCCTGCTCCCCGGCGACGACGCCCGCGCCGCCGCGCTGCTGGCGAAGCTCGGCGGCCCCTTCACGCTCAGCGAGGCCCGGCGCGCCCTCGGCACGACCCGCCGCGTCGCCGTCCCGCTCCTGGAGCACCTGGACGAGCTGGGCTACACGGTCAGGGTGGACGACCTCCGCCGCCGCTGCATCGAAGGGACGACATGAAGAGGCTGACCCAGTACGCGCACGGCGGCGGCTGCGCCTGCAAGATCCCGCCCGGCGAGCTCGAAGACGTCGTCGCCGGCCTGACCCGCTCCCCGGCCGTGCTCTCCGAGGGGGGACGACCCCCCGAGCCCTCCGGAGCGCCTCCGGCTCCCATGCCCAATGCCGAGCTGGTCGTCGGGCTCGACACCGGCGACGACGCGGCCGTCGTCCGGCTCCAGGACGGCCTGGCCGCCGTCGCCACCGCCGACTTCTTCACCCCCGTCGTCGACGACCCCTACGACTGGGGCCGGATCGCCGCCGCGAACGCGCTGTCGGACGTCTACGCGGTCGGCGGCCGCCCGGTCGTCGCGGTGAACCTCCTCTCCTGGCCGCGCGAGGTGCTGCCCTTCGACCTGGCCCGCGAGGTGCTCCGCGGCGGCCTGGACGTCGCGTCCGAGGCGGGCTGCCATGTGGGCGGCGGGCACAGCGTCGACGACCCCGAACCCAAGTACGGCATGGCCGTCACCGGTGTCGCCGACCCCGCCCGCCTGCTCCGCAACGACACCGGCAAGCCGGGCACGCCCCTCTCCCTGACCAAGCCCCTCGGCCTCGGGATCCTGAACAACCGGCACAAGGCGACCGGCGAGGTCTTCGAGCAGGCCGTCGCGACCATGGTCGGGCTGAACCGCGACGCGTCCGCCGCCGCGCTGGCCGCGGGCGCCGTCTGCGCCACCGACGTGACCGGCTTCGGGCTCCTCGGGCACCTCTACAAGATGGCCCGGGCGTCCGGCGTCACCGCCGTGGTCGACGCCGCCGCCGTCCCCTACCTGGACGGCGCCCGCGAGTCCCTGCGCGCCGGGTACGTCAGCGGCGGCACCCGCCGCAACCTCGACTGGGTCGCCCCGCACACCGACTTCGGCGCGACCGGCGAGGACGACCGCCTCCTGCTCGCCGACGCCCAGACGTCCGGCGGGCTCCTCATCGCCGGCGAGATCCCCGGCGCGCCCGTCATCGGCGAGCTGGTCCCCGCCGCCGGGCACCCGCTGATCGTCCGCTGAACCACTGCGTCCGCTGAACCACTGCGTCCGCTGAACCACTGCGTCCGCTAAACCTCGGTGCCCGTCCGGTCCGTGACGCCGGCGCGCTCCCGGTACTCGCGGACCAGCGCCACGGCCGCCGTGCCGCGTGGCCGGCGGCCCGGCCGGATGTCGACCGACAGCGCCTTCGCCTCCTGGATGTGGGTGTTCGGATCCAGGGAGAGATGCAGCAGCTCGTTCGCGGCGTCACCGGTGCTGTAGCCGTTCGGGCCCCAGTGGTAGGGCAGGCCGACCTGGTGCAGCGTCCGGCCGTCCACGACGAGGGGCTGCATCCGCCGGGTGACGAGGACCCGCGCCTCGACGACGGCGCGCGGGCTGACGATCGTCGCCCAGCCGCCGTGCTCCAGCCGCCGCCGCGCCGCCAGCTCCGGCGACACCTCGCAGAAGAACTCCGGCTGGAGCTCCGCCAGGTACGGCTGCCAGCGGGACATGCCGCCCGCCGTGTGGTGCTCGGTGAGCCGGTAGGTGGTCGCGACGAACGGGTACACGTCAGCGCCCGGCTCGGCGCCGCTCGGCCCGTACCGGTTGTCGGGGTGCGGCTGCAGCAGGTGCCGGACGGGGTTGCGCTGCTGCCCGTACAGCGGGTTGGTGAACGGCGACTCCTGCGGCTCGTAGTGCGTCGGCAGCGGGCCGTCCATCAGCCCGGCCGGGACGTACAGCCACGCCTTGCCGTCCGCCTGCATGATGAACGGGTCGTCGCCGGCGAGCGCGTCCGGGCCCGTCGCCTCCCGCGGCGGCCGGTAGTCCGGGGGACGGTCGGCGATGAAGTCGGGCACGTCGTGGCCCGTCCACGCGCCCTTCTCGGCGTCCCACCAGACGAGCGCCTTGCGCTCGCTCCACGGTCTGCCATCGGGGTCGGCGGACGCCCGGTTGTACAGGATGCGCCGGTTCGCCGGCCACGCCCAGCCCCATTCGGGCGCCACCCAGTGCTGGTCCTTGCCGGGCTTGCGGCGCGCGGGCTGGTTGACGCCGTCGGCGTAGCAGCCGCAGTAGATCCAGCAGCCGCACGACGTGGACCCGTCGTCCTTCAGCTGCGTGTAGGACGACAGCGGGTTCCCGTCGGCGTCATGCCCGTTGATCTCGGCGAGCACCGCCTCGGCGTCGGGCTCGTCCAGGCTCCCGTGCGTCGGGTAGTCCCAGGTCAGATCGAGGACCGGCCGGTTCATCTCGTCGGTGGAGCCGGCCAGCTTCTCCCGGATGACGCGGCCGAGGTGGTACATGAACCACAGGTCGCTGCGCGCGTCCCCGGCGGGCTCCACGGCCCGGTGGTGCCACTGGAGCATCCGCTGCGTGTTGGTGAAGCTGCCGTCCTTCTCGGTGTGCGCGGCGGCGGGCAGGAAGAAGACCTCGGTGCCGATGTCCTCGGCGCGCATCTCGCCCGTCTCGATCTCCGGGCCGTCCTTCCACCACGTCGCCGACTCGATCAGCGAGAAGTCGCGGACGACGAGCCAGTCGAGGTTCGCCATCCCGAGCCGCTGGATCTTGGCGTTGGCGGACCCGACGGCCGGGTTCTCGCCCATCAGGAAGTAGCCCTTGCACACCCCTTCGATCTGCGCCATCGCCGTCTCGTAGGTGCTGTGCGAGCCGGTCAGCCGTGGCAGGTAGTCGAAGCGGTAGTCGTTGTCCGCCGTCGCGGCGTCGCCCCAGTACGCCTTCAGCAGGCTGACGAAGTAGGAGCGCATGTCGCCCCAGAAGCCCTTGCGCGCCGCCTCCGCCTGGATGAACGCGTCCAGGTCCTCGTTGGTGTGCGCGTGCGGCATCGGGATGTAGCCGGGCAGCAGGTTGAACAGCGTCGGGATGTCCGTCGAGCCCTGGATGGACGCGTGCCCGCGCAGCGCCAGGATGCCGCCGCCCGGACGCCCGATGTTGCCGAGCAGGCCCTGCAGCACCGACGCCGCCCGGATGTACTGGACGCCGACCGTGTGCTGCGTCCAGCCCACCGCGTACGCGAACGCCGACGTCCGGTCCCGGCCCGAGTTCTCCGTGAGCATCTCGCAGACCTGGAGGAACTGGTCCTGCGAGACACCGCAGATCCGCTCCACCATCTCCGGCGTGTAGCGGGCGTAGTGCCGCTTGAGCACCTGGAACACGCAGCGCGGATGCTCCAGCGTCGGGTCCCGGTCCGGGTGGCCTTCGCCGATCGCCGCGCCGCCGGAGCCGTGCGCCTCGCCGCGTCCCGACTCCGAGACGGCCTCGACCCGGTCCTCGTACTCCATGTCCCGCTCGCCGGCGGCCGACTGGACCTCCAGCCCCTCGTACTGCCACGTCCGGTGGTCGTAGCTGCGGTTCTCCGGGTTCAGGCCGGAGAAGACGCCGTCCAGGTCCTCGGTGTCGAGGAACTCCTCGGAAAGGATCACCGACGCGTTGGTGTAGGGGACGACGTAGTCGCGGAAGTACCTCTCGTTCTGGAGGACGTAGTTGATGATCCCGCCGAGGAACGCGATGTCACTGCCGGCGCGCAGCGGGACGTGGACGTCCGCGAGCGCGCTCGTCCGCGTGAACCGCGGGTCGACGTGGATCACCTTCGCGCCGCGCGCCTTCGCCTCCATCACCCACTGGAACCCGACCGGATGGCACTCGGCCATGTTCGAGCCCTGGACGACGATGCAGTCCGCGTTCTGCAGGTCCTGCTGGAAGGTGGTCGCGCCGCCGCGTCCGAACGAGGTTCCCAGACCGGGAACGGTGGAGGAGTGTCAAACGCGGGCCTGATTCTCGATCTGCACCGCGCCGAGCGCGGTGAACAGCTTCTTGATCAGGTAGTTCTCCTCGTTGTCGAGGGTGGCGCCGCCGAGGCTCGCGACGCCCAGCGTGCGCCGCACCCGGACGCCCTCGTCCTCCCACTGCCAGCCGTGCCGGCGCGCCTCGATCACCCGGTCGGCGATCATGTCCATCGCCGTGCCGAGGTCGAGCGGCTCCCACTCGGTGCCGTGCGGGCGCCGGTAGAGGACCCGGTGCTCGCGGCCGGACCCGGTGGTCAGCTGGAGGCTGGCCGAGCCCTTCGGGCACAGCCGCCCGCGGCTGACCGGCGAGTCGGGGTCGCCCTCGATCTGGGTGACCTTCCCGTCCTTGACGTAGACGTCCTGGCCGCAGCCGACCGCGCAGTAGGGGCAGACCGACTTCACCACCTGGTCGGCGGTGCTCACCCGCGCTTCGAGGCGCTCGCTGCCGGCGCTCTTGGCCGCCGCGCCGCGCCCCAGCGGATCGCCGCCGGTGAACTGCCGGTAGACGGGCCACGACTCGATCCACGTGCGAACGCCCACGTCACCGCCCCTATCCTGCTCACCTCGGCGCGCGGTCCACCTACCCCTCGCCCGGACCGCGAAACACCCCGGCGGCGGTGCCCGCGCCGATCACCGTGTCGAGCACCGACCGGGACTGCTCCAGGCCCTCGATCGCGTCGCTGATCCGGTCCCGCTCGCGCCGCAGTTCCCCGAGCATGTCCGGGCAGGTGGGGACGAGCCGCTCGCCCTCGTCCCGCAGGCACGGCAGGACGGTCGCGATCGTCGCGGTGCCGAGCCCGGCGCCGAGCAGGCACCGGATCCGCCGGACGAGCGCCACGTCGTCCGGGCGGTACTCCCGGTACCCGCTCGCGAGCCGGACGGGCCGCAGCAGCCCCTGCTCCTCGTAGTAGCGCAGCAGGCGCTGGCTGACGCCCGTCCTGCGGGACAGTTCCCCGATGCGCATGCCGCCCGGACCTCCGTCACGACCTCTCGACCCTCACATCCGTGTGAGACTCTAGCCGCGGGGTCACCGGGCGGCGAAGGCGGCCAGGTTCACCGAGATCGGCTCGGGCCTCCCGCCGTTCTGGACGGCGGACGCGGTCAGCACGTCGAGGTGCTGGTACCCGGGCGCGACGACGTCGCCGGGCCGCGGGTCGCTGAAGAGCCCGTCGCCGGCCTCCAGGTTGAGCGTCGGGTTGGCGGTGAGGCCGCCCTCGTGGACGGCGTCGTCCGCGATGCCGGGCGCGTCGGCCAGCGCGATGTCGGTGACCATCTTCGTCGGGAAGTAGTGCTCGGTGAAGTCGAGCGGGTGCTCCGACAGGCTGCGGGCCAGCTCGGCGATGTCGGTGACCTCCTTGCCCGCGGTCGTGAACGGCGTGCCGTCCTTGGACTTGTGGACGGGGTCGTCGGGCGCGCCGACGCGGTCGAAGTTCCGCCACGTGAAGAGAGGGCCGCCGGGCTCGTCCGGGATCGCCTTCTTCTCCTTGCCGAGCAGCCTGGACAGGCCGCCGAGCCCGCTCTCCTCCAGGTCGTTCGGCGCCGGGAACTCCTTGTCGACGATCTCCCCGCCGTCCCAGAAGCCGACGCTGGCCTGCATGAACGCGAGCGGCTCGGAGTTGTCGTCCAGCAGCCCGCCGAGCGCGGCGGCGTTGGTGAACCGGAAGTCCCTCACCGTGGGCGAGCCCTTGACGAACGTCGGGTAGTCCTTGGAGAACAGGACCCGGTAGGTCGTGTCGGTGTTGAACGACGACGGGATGTAGGTGGACAGGTCCGAGACGCCGCCCGGGTCGAGCCGGGCGGCCAGGCCCGCGATCCCGAGCAGGTTCATCGTCTCGGTGTTGACCACCGCCGGGGCGGACAGCGCGCGCGGGACGACGCCCGTCTCCAGCCCCGCCTGGACGGCGCCCGCGCCGAACCGGAGGAGCGGCACCCAGTCCTCCGGGAACCCGTCGCCGAAACCGGGCAGGCCCGTCTCGATCCGGGTGTCCAGCGCGAAGTAGCCGGAGCACTGGTTGTAGCCGGCGTCACCTGTCGTGGAGGGGTTCCCGTCGAAGTCCCATTCGGCGAAGTACGCGGTCAGGACGCCGCCGAGGGAATGGCCGCCGCACATCATCTTCCGCTTGCGGGCGGCCTGGTCCGGGAGCTCCTTGACCATGAGGTCGTACTGGTCGCGGACGGTCTGGTCCAGCCCGACGTGCTGCAGCCATTTCACCTGGTCATTGGTCTGATATCCGGCGAACTCCCGGCCGTCCACCTCTTTCTGGCGGTAGTAGTAGTCCACCGCGAGATGGACGTCCTTCGCCTTCAGCCCGGCCTGGATCCCGGTGCCGTCCTCCAGGCAGTTGGACCGCCGGTCGAGCGCCCAGAACTCGATGTGCCGCCCGCTCCTCGCCGCCGCCGCGACCGTGTTCCGCGCGACGCTGTCGAACGCGCCCGCGCCTTCGAGGATGCCCGGCTGCGCGACCAGGATCCGGTCGGCACGCGCCGACTCCGCGGGCCCGTCCTTGTGCCGGAACCGCAGGTAGGACAGCCAGTCGCAGGCTTCCGGCCGCGGGCCCGCCGACGCCGGCAGCGGCACCCTGACCCGGACCGCCGACTCGCTGACCTCGGTCACCGGCGAGGTGGAGGCGACCGGTGTCTCGGACCGGCCGGCCTCGCGGGCACTCACCGGCCCGGCCGCCGCTCCCGCGATCAGCACGGACGCTCCTGCCAGCACAGTGATCCATCGTGGGGTCACCACGTTCTCCTTCCGGGATGCGCGCCGGATGTCAGGAGCCCACGATGAACCTGTCGTTTTTCTGACGACAGGTGTTTATTTGCATAACTTGCGGGCCGTTCTTATCGGCCCATGACAGGTGCGCCCGCCTCACCTGGAGAACGTCCGGCGAAGGGCGGGTCAGCGAAGGGCGGGTCAGCGGAGGACGGCGGAGCCGACCGCGCCGATCCGCTCGGCGAACTCGGCGCGCTCGGACGGCGTCAGCGCCCGCTCGTAGACGGCGGCGCTGAGCCGGTCGGTGGTCTCCTCGGCCTCCGCCCGCCGCGGCTTCAGCGACGCGCATTCGGGGAAGTCGCCCTGCCAGCCGAGGAAGCGGGCGGTGTCCGGCCCGTCCTGGGTCAGGACCGCCTCCAGCGGGGACAGGCCGGCCGCGGTCGTCGCGACGAGGTGCAGCCCGCCGCGCAGCTCCCGCAGCACCTGCACGAGCTGCATCAGCCGGGCCGGCCCGCTCTCCGGCAGCGGCTCGGCGCGCCAGCCGCAGAACAGCGGCAGCCCGGACCCCTCGGCCGCCCTGGCGACGCGCTCGGCGAGCTCGCAGAGGCGCGGGTCGTCCGGCAGGTGCTCCTCGCCCCAGGCCGCGCATCCGAGCGTGTACCGCCGCGCCGCCTCGCGCGCCCCGGCGACCGCGACCCCCTCGTCCCACTGGGCCCGGACGAACCCGGGCTCGAACCAGCCCAGCGCGGCGGCGACCACGTCGGCGTCCACGTCGCCCAGCACACCGCCGCGCCCGGCGAAGTAGAACGCGAACGGGTTGGCGAACCCGTGTTCGACGCCGCGCTCCGCCGTCCGGCGCGACAGCATCCAGCGCGAGCCGACATCGTGAATGATCGTGTCGGCCGCGCGAACCGTCTCCGCCGCGCTCAGCTCCTTCATCGGCCGCCTCCCGGATCATCGTCGCCGAAGTAACCGGCAGGTTACTCGCCGGCCGCGCCGGGCCCCACCCCGGCCCGTCGCGGGGACCGCCGGTGTTGACATTCGGGCGAGTTAGCGCAAACATTCGGCCTGTAACGATGGGACGGCGCGGGGAGGCGATGTGGCCGCCGAATCACCGGAGGCGCCCGACGGCCGGCGGCTGGCGGTGATGGAGGACGTGGCCGCGATGGCCGGCGTCTCGGCGATGACCGTGTCGCGCGTGCTGAACACCCCCGAGAAGGTCCGCCCGCAGACGCGCGCCCGGGTGATGGCGGCGGTGCAGGCCCTCGACTACCGGCCGAACTCGGCGGCCCGGGTGCTGGCCACCGGCCGCTCCGGTGTGCTCGGCGTGGTCAGCTTCGACACCACGCTGTACGGGCCGGCGTCCACGCTGTTCAGCATCGAGCAGGCCGCCCGCGAGCACGGCTACACCGTCAGCATCGTCAGCCTGAGCTCGCTGAACCGGCGCTCGATCGGCGAGGGCGTGGAGCGGCTCCGCGCCCAGTCGGCCGACGGGATCATGGTCGTGGCCCCGCACGAGTCGGCGGCGGACGGGCTGAAGGAGCTGCCCGCCGACACCCCGCTGGTCGCGGTCGGCGCGGGCGGCGACGTGCCGTTCCCGGTCGCCGCGGTGGACCACCGGGCGGGCGCCGAGCGCGCGGTCCGGCACCTGCTCAGCCTCGGGCACGAGACGGTCGTGCACCTGGCCGGCCCGGCCGACTGGGTGGACGCGACCGGCCGGGTGGAGGGCTGGCGTGCGGCGCTGCGGGACGCCGGGCGCGACGTCCCGGAGATGCCCGCGGGTGACTGGAGCGCCCGGTCCGGCTACGAGCACGGCCGGCAGATCGCCGCCGACCCCGACGTCACCGCGGTGTTCGCGGCCAACGACGCGATGGCGCTCGGGCTGCTGCGGGCGCTGCGCGAGGCCGGCCGGGACGTGCCCGGCGACATCAGCGTCGTCGGCTTCGACGACGTCCCGGAGGCCGCCTACTTCCCGCCGCCGCTGACCACCGTCCGGCAGAACTTCGCCGAGGTGGGGCGGCGCGCGTTCGGCCTGCTCCTGGACCGGATCGGGGGAGGCCCCCCGCCGGCCGGGAGGGCCGCCGCGGCCCGCCGCGTCGTCGAACCGGAACTCGTCGTCCGGGAGAGCACCGGGGTGCGCCGCCGGACCTGACCCCGTCCCGACCGGGACCCGGCTACTTCCACGGACAAGATGTTAGCGCTAACAAGGAGTGGACATGTCAGAGTCTCCTCCGGGGGCGGCCCCCCAGACCCCCGGGGCAGAGCGCTCGGACCCGGGCGGGGCGATCGCCGCGCTCCGCACGGAGCTCGCCGCCCTGCACCGGATGCTCGTCGAGAGCGGCCTCGTGGTGTGGACGGCCGGGAACGTCTCCGCCCGCACCGGCGCGGACGCGTTCCTGATCAAACCCAGCGGCGTCCCGTACGAGGACCTCACCCCCGACGCGATGGTGCTGTGCGACCTGGACGGCGAGCCGATCGGGGAGGCGCCGCTCGCGCCGTCCAGCGACGTCTTCGCGCACGCGTACGTGTACCGGCACCGCCCGGACGTCGGCGGAGTGGTGCACACCCACTCGACCTACGCCACCGCGTGGGCGGCGCGCGACGAGCCCATCCCGTGCGTGCTGACCGCGATGGCGGACGAGTTCGGCGGCGAGATCCCCGTCGGCCCGTTCGCGCTCATCGGCGGCGACGACATCGGCCGCGGCATCGTCGAGACCCTCGACGGGCACCGCAGCCCCGCCGTCCTCATGCGCAACCACGGCGTCTTCACCATCGGCGCCGACGCCCGCGCCGCGGTCAAGGCGGCCGTGATGTGCGAGGACGCCGCCCGGACCGTCCATGTGTCCCGCCAGCTCGGCGAGCCGCTGCCGATGGCCGCCGGCGACGTCGACCGGCTCTACGACCGCTACCAGAACGTCTACGGGCAGAAGGGCCGACCATGAGCTTCCCGAACCGCGAGATCTGGTTCCTCACCGGCAGCCAGGGCCTGTACGGCGAGGACACCCTGCGCCAGGTCGCGGCCCAGTCCCGGGAGATCGCCGCGCGGCTCGGCGAGGCGCTCCCCGTCGCCCTGACGTGGAAGCCCGTGCTGACCGGCGCGGACGCGATCCGCCGCACGTGCCTGGACGCCGCCGCCGACGACTCCTGCGTCGGCGTGGTCGCGTGGATGCACACCTTCTCCCCGGCCAAGATGTGGATCTCCGGCCTGGACGCGCTCGGCAAGCCGCTGCTGCACCTGCACACGCAGGCGAACGTCGAGCTGCCCTGGCGGACGATCGACATGGACTTCATGAACCTCAACCAGGCCGCGCACGGCGACCGGGAATTCGGGTACGTCCAGGCACGGCTCGGCGTCGCCCGCAAGACCGTCGCCGGGCACGTCGGCGACCCGGCGGTCGGCGCGCGCGTCGCCGCGTGGGCGCGGGCCGCGGCCGGGTACCACGAGCTGCGCACGCTGCGGCTGGCCCGGTTCGGCGACAACATGCGGGACGTCGCGGTCACCGAGGGCGACAAGGTCGAGGCGCAGCTCCGGTTCGGCGTCTCCGTCAACACCTACGGCGTGAACGACCTGGTGGAGGTGGTGGACGCCGTCCCCGACGACGCCATCGCCGAGCTGGTCAAGGAGTACGAGGACGTGTACGACGTGGTCCCCGCGCTGCGGGCGGGCGGCGAGCGCCACGACGCGCTCCGCTACGGCGCGCGGATCGAGCTCGGCCTGCGGACGTTCCTGGACGGCGGCGGCTTCAAGGCGTTCACCACGAACTTCGAGGACCTCGGCGGGCTCCGGCAGCTGCCCGGCCTCGCCGTCCAGCGCCTCATGGCCGACGGCTACGGCTTCGGCGGCGAGGGCGACTGGAAGACCGCGACGCTGCTCCGGACGCTGAAGGCCGCCTCCGCGGGGCTGCCCGGCGGCACCTCGTTCATGGAGGACTACACCTACCACCTGGAGCCCGGCAACGAGCTGATCCTCGGCGCGCACATGCTGGAGGTGTGCCCGTCGATCGCCGCCGGACGTCCGGCGCTGGAGATCCATCCGCTCGCCATCGGCGGGCGGGAGGACCCGGTGCGCCTGGTGTTCGACGCCGAGCCGGGCCCGGCCGTCGTGGCCGGCCTCGCCGACATGGGCGATCGGTTCCGGCTCGTCGCCAACGAGATCGAGGTCGTCGCGCCGCCGGAGCCGCTGCCGATGCTGCCGGTCGCCCGCGCGGTGTGGCGCCCGCTGCCGGACCTGCGCACGTCCACCGAGGCGTGGCTGACGGCGGGGGCGCCGCACCACACCGTCCTGTCCGCCGCGCTCGGCGTGCAGGAGCTGGACGACCTCGCCGAGATGACCGGCGTCGAGCTGCTCACCATCGACGCCGGCACCACCCTTCGGCAGTTCACCAAGGAGATCCGCTGGAACCAGGCGTACCACCGCCTGGCCCGCGGGCTGTGAGGAGGAGCCATGAGCGCGGACGAGCGCTACGTCGTCGGCGTCGACTTCGGGACGCTGTCGGGCCGGGCGGTGCTCGTCCGCGTCCGGGACGGCGCCGAGGTCGGCGACGGCGTGCACGAGTACGACCACGGGGTCATCGACGGGGAGCTCCCGGGCGGCGCGGTACTCGGGCCCGACTGGGCCCTCCAGGCGCCGGGGGACTGGCTGGACGTGCTGCGCTTCGCCGTGCCGAAGGCCCTCGCCGTCGCCGGGGTCCCCGCCGCCCAGGTCATCGGCATCGGCACGGACTTCACCGCGTGCACGGTCCTCCCGACCACCGCGGACGGGACGCCGCTCTGCGAGCTGTACCCCGACCGGCCGCACTCGTGGCCGAAGCTCTGGAAGCACCACGCCGCGCAGCCGCACGCGGACCGGATCAACGCCCTGGCCGCCGAGCGCGGCGAGCCGTGGCTGCGCCGCTACGGCGGCAAGATCTCCTCCGAGTGGGAGTTCGCCAAGGGGCTCCAGCTGCTCGAACAGGACCCCGACCTGTACGACCTGGCCGAACGGTGGATCGAGGCCGCCGACTGGATCGTCTGGCGGCTCACCGGCCGGGAGTCCCGCAACATCTGCACGGCCGGCTACAAGGGCATCTACCAGGACGGCGGCTACCCGTCCCGCGAGTTCCTGGCCGCGCTCGACCCCCGTTTCGCCGACTTCCCCGCCAAGCTGGGCCACGACCTGGAGCCCCTCGGCGGCCTCGCCGGCACGCTGACCGCGGAGGCCGCCGCCTGGACGGGCCTGCCCGAGGGCATCGCCGTCGCGGTCGGCAACGTCGACGCCCACGTCACCGCCGCCGCGGCCGACGCCGTCCGGCCGGGCCGGATGGTCGCGATCATGGGGACGTCCACCTGCCACGTCATGTCGTCGGACCTGCTCGCCGAGGTCCCCGGCATGTGCGGCGTCGTGAAGGACGGCATCGTCCCGGGCCTGTGGGGATACGAGGCGGGCCAGTCCGGCGTCGGCGACATCTTCGCCTGGTTCGTCGACACCTGCGTCCCCGCCGCCTACCACCAGGCCGCGGCCGCCGCCGGGCGGACCGTCCACGAGCACCTCACCGCGCTCGCCGAGGCCCAGCCGGTCGGGCGGCACGGGCTCGTCGCGCTGGACTGGCACAACGGCAACCGGTCGGTCCTGGTCGACCACGACCTGTCCGGCCTGATCGTCGGGCAGACCCTCGCCACCCGGCCCGAGGACGTCTACCGCGCGCTCATCGAGGCGACGGCGTTCGGCACCCGCATGATCGTCGAGACGTTCGAGGCGTCGGGCGTCCCGGTCGAGGAGCTCGTCGTCGCGGGCGGCCTGCTGAAGAACACCTTCCTCATGCAGGTGTACACCGACGTCCTGCGCCGCCCGCTGTCGCTGATCGGGTCGTCGCAGGGCCCGGCGCTCGGCGCCGCGATCCACGCCGCCGTCGCCGCGGGGGCGCACCCCGACATCACCTCGGCCGCCGCCGCGATGGGACGCCGCGTCCCGTCCGCCTTCGTCCCGGACCGGGCGCGGGCCGACGCCTACGACGCCCTCTACGAGATCTACCGGTCGCTGCACGACCACTTCGCCGACGGCGAGATCATGCACCGCCTGCGCGCCCTGCGCTAGACGATCCCGTACGAGGCGGCGGGGCCGGTGCTGCGGCGCACGATGAGCTTGCTCGGCACGAGCTTCGGCGCGTCCGGCGCGGGCCCGCCCCCGGTGAGCTGCGCGATCAGCAGCTCGACGCAGTGCCGGCCGAGGGCGGTGAAGTCCTGCCGGACGGTGGTGAGCGGCGGGGTGAGGAACGCCGCCTCGGGGATGTCGTCGAACCCGATCACGCTGACGTCGTCCGGCACCCGGCGGCCGCTCTCGTGGATCGCCCACAGCAGCCCGAGCGCGATCTGGTCGTTCGCCGCGAACACGGCCGTGACGTTCCGGTCGGCGGCGAGGACCCGGCCGCGCTCGTAGCCGGACCGGGCGCTCCAGTCGCCGGGCGCGCACTCCGGGACGTCCGCGCCCGCCTCGGCCAGCGCGTCCCGCCAGCCGCGGGTCCGCTCGTTCGCCTCCGACCAGTCGGCCGGGCCCGGCAGGTGGTGGACGGTCCGGTGCCCGAGCTCCAGCAGGTAGCGGGTCGCCTCCCGCGGCGCCAGGTAGTGATCGGCCGACACGGTCGGCACGGCCGCTCGCGGACCGAGCAGGACGGTCGGCAGGTCCCCCGGCAGGTGCCGCAGCGCCTCGTCCGCCGGGACGTGCCCGGGGATCATGATGATGCCGTCCACGCCCTGGTCGCGGAACCGGTCCACCGCCCCGGCGACCGCGCCGTGCCCCGGCGACTCCAGGCTCGCGACGCTGGTGAAGAAGTCGGCGGCGCGGGCGTTCCGCTCGATCGCCGCGATGATCGACGCCGGGCCGAACAGCGCGGTGTCGAAGCTGACCACGCCGAGCGTCCGGGACCGGCCGGTGGCGAGGGCGCGGGCCGCCGCGTTCGGCCGGAAGTCCAGCTGCGCCGCCGCGGCCAGCACCCGGTCCCGGGTCTTCGGGCTCACCATCGGATGGTTCTTGAAAACCCGGGACACGGTCTGGTGGGAGACCCCGGCGAGCCGGGCGACGTCCCGCAGGCCGGGCCGGGCGGGTGGCGTGGCGGTCATGTCCCTCCGGAAGATACCGGGTCGCCCGGCCCGCGGCCGGGTGCTCAGCGCGCCGTGCCGCTGCGCCGCTTGGCCCAGATGTCGAACGCGACCGCCGCGAGCAGCACCAGGCCCTTGATCAGCATGACCCGCTCGCTCGGCGCGCCGAGCAGCGACATGCCGTTGTTGATCACACCCATGATCAGCCCCCCGGTGATCGCCCCGATCACCTTGCCGACCCCGCCCTGCACGGCCGCGCCGCCGATGAACGCCGCCGCGATCGAGTCCAGCTCGAAGTTCGTCCCGGCGGTCGGGCCGGCCTGGTTGAGGCGCCCGGCGAACACCACGCCGGCGATGGACGCGAGCACGCCCATGTTGACGAACAGCCAGAACGACACCGACTTGACCTTGATACCGGACAGCTTGGCCGCGAGCGGGTTGCCGCCGAGCGCGTAGACGTGCCGTCCGAACACGGCCCGGTTGGTCACCAGCGTGTAGCCGAGCACGAGCACGCCCAGCAGGACGAGCACCCACGGCATGTTCTTGAACCGCGCGAGCTGCACGGCGATGAACATGACCACCACGACCGCGAGGGCGTTCTTCAGCGCGAACACCGCGAGCGGCTCGACCTTCTGCCCGTAGCCGATGCGCCCCTGCCGGTTCCGCCACCCCAGCCCGACGTACCCGCCGACCAGCGCGAGCGCGACCAGCAGGGTGAACAGGTCGGCGCCGCCGAGCGGCCCGAGCGCGATGTTGCCGAGGTAGCCGGACAGGAAGCCGTTGGCGATCGTGCGGACCTCGTCGGGGAACGGGCCGATGCCCTGGTTGCCGAGGACGGTCAGGGTCAGCGCCCGGAACACCAGCATCCCGGCCAGCGTCACGATGAACGCGGGGATCTCGAAGTAGGCGATCCAGTACCCCTGCCACGCCCCGATCGCGGCGCCGGCGAGGATCGTCAGCAGCACCGCCAGCGGCCACGGCACGTCGTGGTTCACCATCAGCACCGCCGAGATGGCCCCCGTCACCGCCACCACCGACCCCACCGACAGGTCGATGTGCCCGCCGATGATGATCAGGATCATCCCGATCGACAGGATCAGGATGTAGGAGTTCTGCACGATGATGTTGGAGATGTTCTCCGGCGACAGCAGCCGCCCGTCGGTGAGCACCGCGAACAGCGCCACGATCAGCGCGAACGCGATGTAGATCCCGCTCTGCCGCAGGTTCACCGGCAGGGTCCGGCCGGGGGCCGGCCGCTGCGCCGGCGGCGGGGACACGGCCTTGTCGGCCGGCGCCACGCTGCTCATGTCCTGGTCTCCTCGGTCTGGGTCATGTACTGCATCAGCCGCTCCGGCGTCGCCTCCGCCCGGCTCACCTCGCCGGTGATCCGCCCGCCCGCCATCGCGTACACGCGGTCGCAGATCCCGATCAGCTCGGGCAGCTCGGAGGAGATCACCAGCACCGCACGGCCCTGGTCGGCCATCCGGTTGATGATCGAATAGATCTCGTACTTGGCGCCGACGTCGATGCCGCGGGTCGGCTCGTCCAGGATCAGCACGTCGGCGTCGGTGAACATCCACTTCGACAGCACGACCTTCTGCTGGTTGCCGCCGCTCAGCTGCCCCGTCACCGACATGACGCTCGGCGTCTTGATGTTCATCTCCCTGCGGAACCGCTCCGCGACCTCGTACTCGCGGTTGTCGTCCACCCAGCCCGCCTTGGCGAGGCCGCGCAGCCCGGCCGCGGAGACGTTGCGCTTGACGTCCTCGATGAGGTTCAGGCCGTACGTCTTGCGGTCCTCGGTCGCGTACGCGAGCCCGTGCCGGATCGCGTCGCTGACCGTCCGGACCGCGATCTCCCTGCCGTCCTTGTAGATCCGGCCGGTGATCCCGATCCCGTAGCTGCGGCCGAAGACGCTCATCGCCAGCTCGGTCCGGCCCGCGCCCATCAGGCCCGCGAGCCCCACGATCTCGCCGCGGCGCAGCACCAGGCGGGCGTCCTGCACGACGGTCCGGCCCCGCTGGGTGGGGGAGTGGACGGTCCAGTCCTCGATCCGCAGCACCTCGTCGCCGATCTCGGGGACGCGGTCGGGGAACCGGTGCTCCAGGTCGCGGCCGACCATCCCGGAGATGATGCGGTCCTCGGACACGTCGCCGCTCATGTCGAGCGTCTCGATCGTCCGGCCGTCCCGCAGGATCGTCGTCGAGTCGGCGATCGCGCGGATCTCGTTCAGCTTGTGCGAGATGATCACGCAGGTGATGCCCTCGTCCCGCAGCCCGCGCAGCAGGTCGAGCAGGTGCGCGGAGTCGGCGTCGTTCAGCGCCGCGGTCGGCTCGTCCAGGATGAGCAGCTTCACCCGCTTGGACAGCGCCTTGGCGATCTCCACGAGCTGCTGCTTGCCGACGCCGAGGTCCATCGCGGGCGTCACCGGGTTCTCGTGCAGCCCGACCCGCTCCAGCAGCCGCGCGGCGTCGGCGTTCGTCCGGTTCCAGTCGATGAGCCCGAGCCGTCCCCGCCGCTCGTTGCCGAGGTAGATGTTCTCCGCGATCGACAGGTACGGGCTGAGCGCCAGCTCCTGGTGGATGATGACGATCCCGCGCTGCTCGCTGTCGCGGATGCCGGAGAACCGGCACGGCCGGCCCTCGAACTCGATGTCGCCGCTGTAGTCGCCGTGCGGGTACACCCCGGACAGCACCTTCATCAGCGTCGACTTGCCGGCCCCGTTCTCGCCGCAGATCGCGTGGATCTCGCCCCGCCGCACCTCCAGGTTCACGTCCTGCAGGGCCTTGACCGCGGGAAAGGTCTTGGTGATGCCGCGCATCCGCAGTATCGCCTCGGTCATGGTCGTCCTCCGGGGGAGCGGGCGGGCGCCGGCACGGGCGCCCGCCCGGGTGGCGCTACTGCAGCTGGTTCGCGGTGTAGTAACCGGTGTCGATGAGCTGCTGCTTGTAATTGCCCTTGTTCACGATCACCGGGTTCAGCAGGTACGACGGCACGACCTTCTCGCCGTTGTCGTAGTCCTTGGTGTTGTTGACCTCGGGCTTGTTCCCCTTCAGCACCGCGTCGGCCATCTTGACCGTGACGGAGGCGAGCTGCCGGGTGTCCTTGTAGATCGTCGAGTACTGCTCGCCCGCGATGATCGACTTGACCGAGGCGACCTCGGCGTCCTGCCCGGTCACGATCGGGTACTTCTGGCCGCCCGTCCCGTAGCCGCTGGACTTCAGCGCCGACAGGATGCCGATCGACAGCCCGTCGTAGGGGGACAGGACGCCCTGCACCTTCGTCCCGCCGCCGTAGTAGCGGGTGATGAGGTCCTCCATGCGCTGCTGCGCGCGCTCCGCGCTCCAGCGCAGCGTCGCGATGGTCTTGAAGTCCTTCTGGCCGCTCTTGACGACGAGGGCGCCCTTGTCGAGGTACGGCTTCAGGGTGTCCATCGCGCCGTTGTAGAAGAACGTCGCGTTGTTGTCGTCGGGGGAGCCGGCGAACAGCTCGATGTTGAACGGGCCCTTGGCCGTCCCCTCCGAGCCGTCCTCCTTCTTCAGCCCGAGCCCGATGAGCAGCGACGTCGCCTGCTGGACGCCGACCTTGTAGTTGTCGAAGGTGGCGTAGTAGTCGACGTTCGGCGAGTTGCGGATCAGCCGGTCGTAGGAGATGACCGGGATGTCCTTGTCCGCCGCCGCCTGCAGCTGCGTGGTGAGCGCGGTGCCGTCGATGGAGGCGATGACCAGCAGCCGGGCGCCCTTGGTGATCTGGTTGTCGATCTGGTTGGCCTGGGTGGGGATGTCGTCCTGGGCGTACTGGAGGTCGACCTTGTAGCCGAGCTGCTCCAGCTGCTTGCGGACGTTGTCGCCGTCGTGGATCCAGCGCTCCGACGAGCGGGTCGGCATCGTGACGCCGACCAGTGCGCCCGCCGCGGACTTGTTCTCGGCCTTCTCCTTGTCGACGGTCTTCTCCGCCGATCCGCACGCGGTCATGCCGAACGCGAGGCCGAGGCCCAGCGCCAGGGTGACGAGCTTCCTACGCTTCACGTCTCACCTCGGGGGTGGTGCCGGTGTCCCGGGACACACTGTTACCGGTCACACTTCCATGTCAAGAGCCCGCTGTGCGCCGCGTCACCGCCGTGACCGCCCGCCCGGACGAACTCGCCCACCGATTGTTAGCGTTATCACTCCGCGCGTCAACACTCCGCGAGGTCTTGATCTGCGAGGACTGTCCTGAGCAGCCGAAACGGGCCCGAATCGGGGTGGAGCTCTAGGGCGGCTCTTGACAGTCCGGCTGGTTAACGCAAACATCGGCGGGCCCCGCCCGCGAGCAGGTCGACGCCGAGGGCCTCGCCTCCGAGCAGGACCCCGAGCGCGACCCGCCCCCCTTGCGATCACCTGGCTCGGCAGCAGGCCGGCCGGCTCACCCGGCGGCCGGTCCCGGTCGGTTCGGAACCGTGTGGTGGCGCGCCGAACCGGACGTCCTCGCCGCGCGTACGAGCAAGGGGGGTGGTCCCTGCGGGACCCACACGTCGGGACTCTGAATGGACAGCGATTCGTGAAACCAGCGCAGGGTGGCCGGTGTGGGTGAGCGGGCGGGGAGCGCCGCCCAGTGGGCGCGGCTTCTGGACGGGCTGGAGACCGACTGCGGGACATGCGGGGGGACGGGCACGACTCCGAACGAGCGGTGGGTGGAGTGGCACCGGCGGGCCGGTGAGCTCGTCGCGGTCGCCCAGGCCGCGCGCCGTGCCCATGAGCTGCGTCCGGCCCGGGGCGCGGTCCCGGTCACGGTGCCGGACCTGCCGATGGCGGGGGAGCCCGCCATCGTGACCGCCGTGGAACGCGCCATCGACGATCACATGAGGGCCCGCCCGGCCGAGCCGGAGGAGGACACCTGCCCGGCCTGCCGCGGCCTCGGCCGGGAGCTGACCGCCGCCGGGCGCGAGTTCACCGACCTCCTCGCCCGGCACGGCTTCGTCCGCCGGGCCGGCGCCGACCGGCCGGAGGGGCCGGACTGAACGGGGCTCAGCGCCGCGGTCGCGGCGGGGTGCCGAGAAGGATCTCCAGCATGCGGTCCTGCGGATCGGGGCCCGTCCCCGGGACGAGGTAGCCCCCGGCCCAGGTGCGCAGCATCAGCAGGGCCCGCAGCCGCGCCTCCTCGCCGTCGAAGCCGAGGTCCTCCAGGCAGGCGGAGATGTGCCCGAGCAGCGCCCGGTCGGCGTGCCGGACGGCCTCCTCGGCGGCCGGCTCGTGCTGCGCCCACAGCCGCATCGCCCGGTCGACCGGCGCGATCTCGCGGCCGAGCGCCTGGATGCGGCGCAGCCGCTCGCGCGGGTCGGTGGTGCTGCCGAGGGCGAGCCCCAGCACCTCGTCGGTCCGCTCGTGCGCCCACCGGTCCAGCAGCGCCCGCATCAGCTCGGGGCGGTCCTTGAAATGCCAGTAGAAGCTGCCCTTGGTGACGCCCAGCCGGGCCGCGAGCGCGGCGATCGTCACGGCCCGCTCACCGGCGCGGGCCAGCTCCCGGTACCCGGCCTCGATCCAGTCGCGCCGCGCCACCCTGGTACGGGCCGTCATCGCACCACCAATCCCACCGCCCGGGACGCCGTCACACGAGCACCACCGGGCCGGGGTCCAGCCCCAGCTCGATCCTGCCGTACAGGGTGTACGCCGCGTCCGGGTCGAACACCACGTGCCCGGAGATCGTATTCACATCGCGCTGCGCCCGCTGGAACGGGGAGCTCGTGAACTGGGCGCTCGCCCCCGCCGCCGCGCACAGCTCGTTGACGACGCGGCGGGACGTCCCGGCCACGTGCGCGGCCACGAGCCGGGCCCTGGCCCGCAGGCGCAGGTCGCAGGTCCCGCCGGCGACGGCGGTGACGACGTCGCGGAGCGCGTCCTCCAGCAGCAGGCGGGCGGCGGCGAGGTCCGCGCCGGCCCGCGCCAGCCGGATCTGCGCGCCCGCCAGGTCGCGCTGCCGCTCGCCGGAGTACGCCATCACCCGGCCGCGCGTCCGCTCGGCGAACCGTGCCAGCACCCCCTCCGCCACCCCTAGCACGGGCGCCGCGCCGGTCAGCGCGAACACCGGCACCAGCGGGGTCCGGTAGAGCGCGCCGGGGTGGACGCGCGACCCGGGCGAGCGTCCCTCGGCCAGGTCCGCGAGCGGCACCGACCGGTGGGCGGGGACGAGGACGTCCGCGACCTCGATGTCGTTGCTGCCGGTTCCCCGCATCCCGCTGGTGTGCCAGACGTCGTGGACGGTCACCGCGTCGCGGGGCAGCAGGAACAGCCGCGGCTCGATGCCGCCGTCCACGGTGACCAGCGCCATGACCATGACGTGCCCGGCGTGCATCACCCCGCTTCCCCACGACCAGCGCCCGGTGACCCGGTGGCCGCCGTCCACCGGCTCGGCGGTGCCGGTCGGCGCCAGGACGCAGGGGATCAGCGCGTACGGCCGGTCCGCCCAGACCTCGGCCTGCGCGCGCTCGGGGAAGAGCGCGGTCATCCAGTTGTGCAGCGTGTAGATGACCGCCAGCCAGCCCGTCGAGGCGCATCCGGCGCCCGCCTCGCGGCACGCCGCCGCCATGGTCGCGAAGTCTCCCTCGCCGCCGCCGAACCGCCTTGGGACCAGCATCTCCAGCAGGCCCGTGCCGGCGAGGTCGGCGATGGTCTCCTCGGGGAGCCGCCGCGCCTCCTCGGCGCCCTGGGCGCGCTCGGACAGCACCGGTGCCAGCTCCCGCACCCGCCGGACGATCTCGTCTCCGTACTTCATGGTACGGAACCATACTCCAGGGTATGGTCCGGCCGCGCGCTCCCCCGCCGTGTCCAACGGCCCTGGTCCGGGGGACCTTCGGCTCTGCCGCCGCCCGCCCGCGTCGGGTCGTCTGGGAATGAGGGAGGGAGAAGATATGCAGACCACGAGGAGCACGGTGCGGGACGACATCCTCCGGGCCGTCGGGGACGCGGTGTGGGCGCCCTCGGTGCACAACACCCAGCCGTGGCGGTTCGGCGTCGCCGGGACGCGGATCAGCCTGCGCGCGGACCCCGACCGCCGGCTGGACGTCGCGGACCCGGACGGCCGCGAGATGCTGATCAGCTGCGGTGCCGCCCTCTACACCCTGCGGCTCTCGCTGCGCGCGCTCGGGTACGCGCCCGTCGTCACGGTGCTGCCCGACCCCGCCCGCCCGCACCTGCTGGCCGACGTCGATCTGGAGCCCGGCGAGCCCGCGGACCGGCAGACGCTGCTGGCGCACGCGCAGATCGCCCGGCGCCGCAGCCATCGCGGCGGGTTCCCGGCGGACCCGGTGCCCCCGGAGGTGGTGGCCGCCATGCGGTACGACGCCGGGCACGAGGGCGCGCGGCTGATCGAGGCCGTCGACCCGCACGTCACGAACGCGCTGGCCGCCCTGACCGACGCGGCCGAGCACGTCCAGCGGCGCTCGCCGGCGTACGCGGCGGAGATCGCCCGCTGGGCGCCGTCGCCCCGCACGTCCCGCCAGGACGGCGTCCAGGAGCGCGCCTATCCGCGGACCGTCCCGCAGACCACGCCGAACTTCCCCGCCCGGGACTTCGCGCGCGGCCACGGCTGGGGCGTGCGGAGCGCGCCGGAGGCGGAAGCGCCCGGAGTGGTCCTGCTCCTGGTCACCGGTGCCGACACGCCGGCCGACTGGCTGCGGGCGGGGCAGGCGCTCCAGCGCGTCCTGCTGCGGGCCACGGAGAGCGGCCTCTCGGTGGCGCTCCACTCCCAGGCGTTCGAGGTGCCCGAACTGCGCGAGTTCATCCGCGCGCGGTTCTGCGCGGGCGGCCACCCGCAGCTGCTGCTCCGGCTGGGCGTCGCCGGCGCGGAGGCGCTGGGGACCGTCCGCCGGCCGGTCGAGGAGGTCGTCACCGAGGAGTCGTGACCCCGATGGGGACGAAGGTCCCTAGCGGGCCTCCGGCGGCGTCCAGCAGGGTGAGGTCCGGCGGAGATCGATCATGATTGCGCGGCTCCGGACCCGGGAAGGGCTCACCGGAAGCGGCCGGACGGCGGAAAGCGGGAAGGCACTGTGGCGGAGATACGGCGAGAGCGCACCCCCGTTTCGGCGCGTCCGGAACGGGCCAGTACGGCCCGGCCCGTGGTCATGCTGGTGATGGCCACGGCCGGGTTCGCGGTGAACTTCTGGGCGTGGGCGCTGCTCAGCCCGCTCGGCCCGCGGTTCAAGGACTCCCTGGGGCTGTCGTCGTTCGAGCAGTCGCTCCTGGTGGCCGTGCCCGTGGTGGTGGGGTCGCTCGGGCGGATCCCGGTCGGGGCGCTGACCGACCGCTTCGGCGGCCGGGTGATGTTCCCGCTGGTGTCGGTGGCCACGATCGTGCCCGTCCTGTACCTGGGGCTGGCCGGGAACTCGTCGCTGGCGGCCCTGCTGGCAGGCGGCTTCTTCCTCGGCATCGGCGGCACGGCGTTCGCGGTGGGGGTCCCCTTCGTCAGCGCGTGGTTCCCGCCCGAGCGGCGCGGGTTCGCGGTCGGGGTGTTCGGCGCGGGCATGGGCGGCACGGCGATCAGTGCCCTGACCACCGTGCAGCTGGTCGATGCGGGGGGCACGGCGACGCCGTTCGTGTTGACGGCCGCCCTGCTGGGGGTCTATGCCGTGGTCGCGTGGTTCGTGCTGCGGGAGGCGCCGGGACGGACCGCGCCCTCCGAACCGCTGGCGAAGCGGCTCGCGGCGACGGCCCGGCTGGGCGTGACCTGGCAGGCGTCGGCGCTGTACGCGGTGGCGTTCGGCGGCTATGTAGCTTTCTCGGTGTATCTGCCGACATATCTGAAGACCGAGTACGGGCTGTCGCAGGCGGACGCGGCGAACCGGATGGCGGGTTTCGTGCTGCTGGCCGTGCTGATGAGGCCGGTCGGCGGCTGGCTCTCCGACCGCGCCGGCGCCGTGCCGGTCCTGGTGGCCGGCCTCGCGGTGACGGTGGCGGGCGCGGCCGTGCAGGCGTTCACGCCGCCGCTTATGCCGCTCGGGACCATCGCGTTCCTGGCGATGGCGGCGGCCCTCGGCGCGGGCAGCGGCGCGACGTTCGCCCTGGTGGCGAGGCTGGCGCCGGCGAACATGGTCGGCTCGGTCACCGGCGTGGTCGGCGCCGCCGGCGGTCTCGGCGGGTTCGTCCCGCCGCTGGTGATGGGCACGATCTACGGCGCCTACGGGTCCTACACGTTCGGCCTCGCGCTGCTGGCCGTCGTGGCGGCCGCGGCCGCGCTGTTCACCGGGACGGTCGTGCGGAGAGCGGTGACCGGCCGCCGGGCCGCGGCCTGACCGAGCCGGGATCACGACGAGAGGAAGGGTGGCAGAGGGTTGACTTCGACCGAGGGCCGGCCGGGCCTGGACGGCCCGCTGGAGGACGCGCTCGTGGGCACCCGCAGGTTCTTCACCCGCGCACGGGTGTCGCCCGACCTGCGGACGATGACCAAGAAGGGCGGGCGGCAGGCGGACGCGTTCTACCGGGACCGCTGGTCGCACGACAAGGTGGTGCGCTCCACGCACGGGGTGAACTGCACCGGATCGTGCTCGTGGAAGGTGTACGTCAAGGACGGCATCATCACCTGGGAGGCGCAGCAGACCGACTACCCGTCGGTGGGCCCGGACCGTCCGGAGTACGAGCCGCGGGGCTGCCCGAGGGGCGCGTCCTTCTCCTGGTACACCTACTCGCCGACCCGGGTGCGGTACCCGTACGTCCGGGGCGTCCTGCTGGAGATGTACCGCGAGGCCAGGGCCCGGACCGGTGATCCGGTCGAGGCGTGGCGCGCCGTCGTCTCCGACCCGGAGAAGGCCCGCGCCTACAAGGAGGCGCGGGGGCGGGGCGGCCTCGTGCGGGCCTCCTGGGACGAGGCGACCGAGATGATCGCCGCGGCGCACGTCCACACCATCAAGGAGTTCGGGCCGGACCGCGTCGCGGGGTTCTCCCCGATCCCGGCGATGTCCATGGTGTCGCACGCGTCGGGCGCCCGGTTCGTGTCGCTGGTCGGCGGGACGATGCTGTCGTTCTACGACTGGTACGCCGACCTCCCGGTGGCGTCCCCGCAGGTGTTCGGAGACCAGACCGACGTCCCGGAGTCGGGCGACTGGTGGGACGCCGGCTACCTGATCATGTGGGGCTCGAACCTGCCGGTGACGCGGACCCCGGACGCGCACTGGATGACCGAGGCCCGCTACCGGGGCCAGAAGGTCGTGGCGGTCTCCCCGGACTACGCCGACAACGTCAAGTTCGCCGACGAGTGGCTGGCCGCCCAGCCGGGGACGGACGGCGCCCTGGCGATGGCGATGGGGCACGTGATCCTCAAGGAGTTCTTCGTCGACCGGCAGGTGCCGTACTTCACCGACTACGTGAAGCGCTACAGCGACCTGCCGTTCCTGGTGCGCGTGGAGGAGCGCGACGGCGTCCACGTCCCGGGCAAGTTCCTCACCGCGGCCGACCTGCCGGGAGCCGAGGCGGAGTCGGAGAACGCGGCGTTCAAGACGGTGATCCTGGACGCGGTGACCGGGCATCCCCTCGTCCCGAACGGGTCGCTGGGCTTCCGCTACGGCGAGTCCGGCGAGGGCCGGTGGAACCTCGACCTGGGCGACGCGGACCCGCTGCTGTCGGTCGAGGGCGGGGACGCCGTCGAGGTGAGCCTGGCCCGCTTCGACGGCCTCGACGGCTCGCCGGGAACGCTCCGCAGAGGGGTGCCCGTCCGGACCGTCGGCGGTCACCTGGTCACGACGGTGTTCGACCTGCTGCTCGCCCAGTACGGGGTGGGACGGGACGGGCTGCCCGGGTCGTGGCCGTCCGGGTACGACGACGCCTCCGAGCCCGGCACCCCCGCTTGGCAGGAGGCCATCACCGGCGTCCCCGCGCAGGCGGCCGAGCGGATCGGGCGCGAGTACGCCGCCAACGCCGAGGAGTCCCGCGGCCGCTCGATGATCATCATGGGTGCCGGGACGAACCACTGGTTCCACTCCGACACGATCTACCGCACGTTCCTGGCGCTGACCACGCTGACCGGCGGGCAGGGCGTGAACGGCGGGGGATGGGCGCACTACGTCGGGCAGGAGAAGTGCCGCCCGGTGACCGGGTGGGCGCAGCTGGCGTTCGGACTGGACTGGTCCCGCCCGCCGCGGCAGATGATCGGCACCGCGTTCTGGTACCTGCACACCGACCAGTTCCGCTACGACCATTTCGACGCGGGCACCCTGTCCGCCGCGACCGGCGGCGGGCGGCTGGCCGGGCGCTCCACCGCCGACGTGATCGCGCAGGCGGCCCGGCTGGGCTGGATGCCGTCCTACCCGACGTTCGACCGCAACCCCCTCGACCTGGCCGACGAGGCGGAGGCGGCGGGCAAGGACGTCGCCGCCCACGTCGTGGACGAGTTGAAGGCCGGGCGGCTGGCGTTCGCCTGCCAGGACCCCGACGCCCCCGAGAACTTCCCCCGCGTCCTGTCGGTGTGGCGGTCGAACCTGCTCGGGTCGTCGGCCAAGGGCAACGAGTACTTCCTCAAGCACCTGCTCGGCGCCGGGTCGGCGGTGCGGGCGCAGGAGGCGCTCCCGGACGTCCGGCCCGAGGAGGTCGTCTGGCGGGACGAGGCGCCGGCCGGGAAGCTCGACCTGCTGCTGTCGCTGGACTTCCGGATGACCAGCACCACCGTCTACTCCGACATCGTGCTGCCGGCCGCGACCTGGTACGAGAAGCACGACCTGAACACCACCGACATGCATCCCTTCGTCCACTCGTTCAACCCGGCGATCGCGCCGCCGTGGCAGACCCGCAGCGACTGGCGGGCCTTCCAGGACATCGCCGCGCAGTTCAGCCGCCTCGCCGGGACGCACCTGGGCGTGCGCAGGGACGTCGTCGCGATGCCGCTGCTGCACGACACGCCGGACGAGATGGCCACCCCGCACGGGCGCGTCCTCGACTGGGCCAAGGGCGAATGCGAGCCCGTCCCCGGCGTGACGATGCCCAAGCTCGTGACGGTCGAGCGCGACTATCCGGCCGTCGCGGCGAAGATGACCGCGCTCGGCCCGCTGGCGGAGCGGCTCGGCGCGACGACGAAGGGTGTCACGTTCCAGCTGGAACGCGAGGTCGAGTACCTCAAGCACAAGAACGGCGTGGTGCGGGGCGGACCGGCCGACGGCCGCCCGTCGCTGCGGCGGGACGTGCACGCGTGCGAGACGATCCTGGCGCTGTCCGGCACCACGAACGGGCATCTGGCCACCCAGGGCTTCCGCACGGTCGAGAGACGCACCGGGCGGCGCCTCGCCGACCTGGCCGCCGAGCACGAGGGCAAGCAGATCACGTTCGCCGACACCCAGGCCCGCCCCGTCCCGGTCATCACGTCCCCGGAGTGGTCGGGGTCGGAGAGCGGCGGGCGCCGGTACTCGCCGTTCACGATCAACGTCGAGCGGCTCAAGCCGTGGCACACCCTCACCGGGCGGCAGCACTTCTACCTCGACCACGACTGGATGGCCGAGCTGGGCGAGCAGCTCCCGGCGTTCCGGCCGCCGCTGAACATGACCGCCCTGTTCGGCGAGCCCGAGCTCGGCGAGACGGGCGAGCTGGGGCTGACGGTCCGGTACCTCACCCCGCACAACAAGTGGTCGATCCACTCGGAGTACCAGGACAACCTGTTCATGCTGTCGCTGTCGCGCGGCGGCCCGGTGATCTGGATGAGCGGGCTGGACGCGGCGAAGATCGGCGTCCGCGACAACGACTGGATCGAGGCGGTCAACCGCAACGGCGTCGTCGTCGCCCGCGCGATCGTCTCGCACCGGATGCCCGAGGGCACCGTGTACATGTACCACGCGCAGGACAAGCTGATCGACGTCCCGCGGGCGGAGACCTCCGGGCGGCGCGGCGGCATCCACAACTCCCTGACCCGGCTGCTGATCAAGCCGAGCCATCTCATCGGCGGGTACGCGCAGCTGTCGTTCGCGTTCAACTACCTCGGCCCGACCGGGAACCAGCGCGACGAGGTCACCGTCATCCGCCGCCGGTCCCAGGAGGTGACCTACTGACATGCGCGTGATGGCCCAGATGTCGATGGTGATGAACCTCGACAAGTGCATCGGCTGCCACACCTGCTCGGTGACGTGCAAGCAGGCGTGGACGAACCGCAGCGGCGTCGAGTACGTGTGGTTCAACAACGTCGAGACGCGTCCCGGCCAGGGCTACCCGCGCCGGTACGAGGACCAGGAGCGCTGGCGCGGCGGCTGGACGCTGAACCGGCGCGGGCGGCTGGCGCTCAAGGGCGGCGGCCGGCTCCGCAAGCTTCTGACGATCTTCTCCAACCCCAAGCTGCCCGGGATCGACGACTACTACGAGCCCTGGACCTACGACTACGAGACCCTCACCGACGCGCCCCTCCAGGAGCACACCCCGGTCGCCCGGCCGAGGTCGCTGCTGTCCGGCCGGGACATGAAGGTGTCCTGGTCGGCGAACTGGGACGACGACCTCGGCGGGTCCGTCGAGCACGGCGACAAGGACGTCCTGCTCAAGGAGATCTCCGACAAGGTGAAGATGGAGTTCGACAAGACCTTCATGTTCTACCTGCCGCGGATCTGCGAGCACTGCCTCAACCCGAGCTGCGCGGCGTCCTGCCCGTCCGGCGCCATCTACAAGCGCACCGAGGACGGCATCGTCCTGGTCGACCAGGACCGCTGCCGCGGCTGGCGGATGTGCGTGTCGGGCTGCCCGTACAAGAAGGTGTACTTCAACCACCGGACCGGCAAGGCCGAGAAGTGCACGTTCTGCTTCCCGCGCATCGAGGTCGGCATCCCGACCGTCTGCTCAGAGACCTGTGTGGGGCGCCTCCGCTACATCGGGCTGATCCTCTACGACGCCGACAAGGTCCTGGAGGCGGCGTCCACCCCCGACGACACCGACCTGTACGAGGCGCAGCGGCAGGTGTTCCTCGACCCCCACGACCCGCGGGTCATCGCCGCCGCCGAGCGCGAGGGCATCCCGGCCGACTGGATCGAGGCCGCCCAGCGGTCCCCGATCCACGCCCTCATCAACACCTACAAGGTCGCGCTGCCGCTGCATCCGGAGTACCGGACGATGCCGATGGTCTGGTACATCCCGCCGCTGTCCCCGGTCGTGGACGTCGTCCGCGACACCGGCCACGACGCCGAGAGCGCCGGGAACCTGTTCGCCGCGATCGACGCGCTGCGCATCCCCGTCGAGTACCTCGCCGAGCTGTTCACCGCCGGCGACACCGCCCCCGTCGACGCCGTCCTGCGGCGGCTGGCCGCGATGCGGTCCTACATGCGCGACATCAACCTCGGCCGTGAGCCCGACGAGTCCATCCCGGACGGCGTCGGGATGTCCGGCGAGGCGATGTACGACATGTACCGGCTGCTCGCGCTCGCGAAGTACGACGAGCGGTACGTGATCCCGCCCGCGCACGCCGAACAGGCCCACGGCCTGGAGGAGCTGGCCACCGAGTGCGCCCTGGACTACGAGGGCGGGCCCGGGATGGGCGGCGCCGGGACGGGCGGCGGCTCCGGCCCCTTCGGCGAGGCGTCCGGCGGCGCCAACCCGATCGCGGTCGAGAACTTCCACATGCTGCGGGAGCGGCAGACGTCCGACAACCCGGTCGACCCGGCCGACAAGCACACCCGCGTCAACCTGCTCAACTGGGACGGCAAGGGCGCCCCCGCCGGCCTGTTCCCCGCCCGCGGGCCCGAGAACCCGCCCGCCGACTCCGGCGACGCCGAAACGGAGCCCAAGCCGTGAGACCCCGACCCGCGAAGACCTCCGACGCCCAGCTGGCCGCGGCCTGGCAGGTCGCGTCCCTCCTGCTCGGCTACCCCGACGAGCAACTGCTCGCCCGCCGCCCGCTGCTCCGCCGGGCCGTGGCGGGCCTGCCCGCGCCCGTCGCCGAGCCGCTGGGCCGCGTCCTGGACCACCTGGACGCGACCGCGCCGCAGGACCTGGCCGCCGACTACGTCGCCACGTTCGACCACCGCAAACGGTGCTGCCTCTACCTGACGTACTACGCCTACGGCGACACCCGGAAACGCGGCATGGCCCTGCTCCGCTTCAAGCAGGCCTACGACGCGGCCGGGCTCGTCCTGGACGGCGGCGAACTGCCCGACCACCTCGCCGTCGTCCTCGAATTCGCCGCGACCGGCGACCTCGTCCAAGGGCGCCGGCTGCTGCTCGAACACCGTGCGGGGCTGGAGCTGTTGCGGCTGTCCCTCACCGAGTCCGGATCGCCGTGGGCGCCCGTCCTGGACGCGATCGCCGCGACCCTGCCCCCGCTGACCGGCCGCACCGAGGAGGCCGTCGCCCGCCTCATCGCCGAAGGCCCGCCCGAGGAGGAGGTCGGACTCGCCCCCTACGGGGCGGACGCGACCGCCATGGGCCCCGTCCTCCTGCCCGATCCCGTCGTTGGAGCCCGCTCATGACCGGCAGTGTCGGCGCCCTGGCCGCCGAAAACGGAGGCGATCCCGGTGTTGGAGGCATCCTTCTCTGGGTCGTCCTGCCCTACGTCACCCTCGCGGTGTTCGTCCTCGGGCACGTCTGGCGGTACCGCTACGACAAGTTCGGCTGGACGACCCGCTCGTCCCAGCTCTACGAACGGCGCCTGCTGCGCATCGGCAGCCCGCTCTTCCACTTCGGCATCCTCGTCGTGCTGCTCGGCCACGTCGGCGGGCTGGTCATCCCCGACGGCTGGACCGAGGCCGCCGGGATCACCGAGCACATGTACCACGTCGTCGCCGTGGTGCTCGGCACCATCGCCGGGTTCTGCACGCTCGCCGGGCTCGCGATCCTGATCTATCGGCGCCGCACCGTGGGACCCGTCTTCTCCGCCACGACCCGCAACGACAAGCTGATGTACGCGGTGCTCGCGCTGACCATCGTCCTCGGCCTGGCCGCCACCGTCGCGGCGAACATCGTCGGCGGCGGCTACAACTACCGCGAGACGGTCTCCCCGTGGTTCCGGTCGATCTTCTACTTCCAGCCGGACCCCGACCTGATGACCGGCGTCCCCATCCTGTTCCAGCTCCACGCCCTCAGCGCCCTGGCCCTCTTCTGCGTCTGGCCCTTCACCCGGCTCGTCCACATGCTGACCGCGCCGCTCGGCTACCTGACCCGCCCCTACATCGTCTACCGGAGCCGCGACGAGCAGCTCGGCCTGCACCGCCCGCGCCGCGGCTGGGAGCAGGCCCGCTGACCGGCCCCGAGGACTCTCCGGAGCGAACCGGAAAAATTCCCTCCATTTAACTTGCGCGTTCGGGGCGGCCGTGGCACGGTTAAGTGGAGGGAATTACACCGCTTAGTGCCGCGCCCGATATGGAGCGATCATGACTTCCGCCGACCTGCCGCCCCGCCTCGCGCGGATGAGCCGCGTGCCCGCCCGCCTGCTCTCCTGGGGCGTCCCGATGGGACCCCTCCGCCTTCTGCGCACCACCGGCAGGCGCAGCGGCCTGCTCCGCACCGCCCCCGTCGCCCTGCTGAAGTTCGACGGCCGGGAATGGCTCGTGTCGCCGTTCGGCGACACCCACTGGGTCCACAACGTCCGTGCCGACGGCCGGGCCGAAGTCGGACGAGGACGCCGCTTCCGGCGGGTGCGCCTCACCGAGGTCACCGGCGGCCGCGAGCAGGCCGTCCTGCGCGCCTACCGCCGCAAGTTCGGCATCGTCCCCTTCGTCCGCGACACCTTCGACGCCCGCCCGGACGCTCCCCGCCCGGTCTTTCTGATCGACCCGCCGTCGTAGCGCGTCCCACCGTCGGCACAGAACCCCTGCGGTCGTCGGAGCGCGGTCGTCGGGAGCGGGTAACGATGCCTGCGCCCCGGTGCTCGGCCCCTACGCCGGAAAGCTCGGTGAGGTCGCCACCAACGACCAGGCGTCCTTCCTGCCGCGGAGCGCCGAATCCACGCGGGTCATCGACGCGCAGCGCGCGTTCAGCCGCGAGGAGACACTGCCGCTGATCGTGGTCTGGACCGCCGAGGGCGGCGGTGGCCCGGTCCGCGAGGAGCAGCGGGACGACGCCTCGCGTGCGCTCGCCTCGCTGGCGGGCGGGCCGGGAATCGCGGGGCAGCCGTCCCCGGCGATCGCGTCCCGCGACGGCAAGGCGCTGCAGGGGGTCGTCCAGCTTCGGCCGAGCCTCGGCGACGAGTCGCCCTCCACGCTCGACGACGTGCGGCGGGCCACCGCCCAGGTGCCCGGAACCACCGCTCAACTGGCGGGACCGGCCGCGTCCCAGGCCGACCTGTCCGAGGCGTTCTCCGGAGTCGACGGCCGGGTGCGGATCGAGGTGACGCTGTGCGCCGCGGCCGACGGCGACGCGGCGAAGGCCACCGTGCGCAACCTCCGCGACGCCGTGCACGCCGTCCCGGCTCCGGCGCCCTCGTGGGCGGTTACACGGCCCAGCAGTACGACACGCAGGAGACCGCCGAACACGACCGCGAGATCATTGTTCCGGTCGTGCTGGCGATCATCGTGGTCATCCTCATCGGGCTGCTCCGCTCCCTGCCGGTGCCCGCCGTCCTGGTGGCCACGGTCGCGCTGAACTTCGCCGCGACCCTGGGCGTCTCCGCCCTCGTCTTCGAGCACCTCTTCGGTTTCACCGGGACCGACGCGTCGGTGCCGTTGTACGGATTCGTGTTCCTGGTGGCCCTCGGCGTCATCCCCCTGGCCTTCCTCGTCCAGATCGCCTTCATCGTCTCCTTCGGCGTCCTTCTGGACACCCTCGTCGTGCGCTCGCTGCTGGTGCCCGCCCTCGTCCGCGACGCGGGGCCCCGGATCTGGTGGCCCAGCTCGCTGAGCCGGCACCCCGACCTTTCCGATCCACCCGACCCACCGCGCCGACGCGTCCCGGGAGCTACTCCCTGGGCGCGTCGGCGCGGTGGAAGACCTTGTTGGCGATCCGCCATTCGCCGTCCAGCCGGAGCAGCACGAAACTGTCGGTGAACACGCTGGCGCCGTGGCTCAGCGTCATCGTCGCGGTCGCGACCGTGCCGTGCCATCGGACGTGGTCGATGCGCCGCCGGCGGGTGGCCTCGTCCTCCGCGGGACGGCCCGTGAACACCTTGCAGTACTCGTCGAGCGTCCAGGACACGAGCCGGCCGTCACGCAGACCCTCGATGTGCGCGGTGGGCCAGAAGGCCAGGCGGTGATGGTCCGCCTGCCCGGTGGCGTGGCCGGCGACGTAACGCTGGAGGGGCAGGAGGACGTCCGGCGGGGCGCTGACGCTCGGCGCGAGCGACAGGCCGTGCGGCCGTTCGGTCCCGGGGGCGACGGTGAACGCCGCGATGTCGTCGTCCGCGGCGACCGAGCCCGCGTCGAGCGCGCCCTGCACCTGCTCATACAGCTCCGCGGCCGAAGGTGCGGTGCCGGCGAGCAGCGCGAGGTCTTTGGTCAGTGCCGCGGCGGTGAAATCGCCGTCATCGAACGACTCCTTTTCCAGCCGCTCCCGCTTGGCCCGAACCATCCCGCCGAGCGGTGTGCGCTCAAGCACCGACCAGGACCGCTCCTCGGGAAGCCCGAGCTCGCCGGCGAACGCCCTGCCGGCGCGCAGTGCCAGGAGCGTGTCGCCGAGTGCGCCGTTGGCCAGCAGCTTTGCCGCCGCGGCTTCGGCGGGGGAGGAGAGCACCATCGTCTCGCCGAGCGCCCTGAGCACCGGCGTGGCGGCGCCGGGCTCCGCGCCACCGCTGAGGATCGTGAGCGTGCCCGCGGCGACCGCGGGCAGCGAGCCGATGACCGGCGCATGGACATAGTCGGCGCCGGAGTCCCGGACCGCCTTGGCGAGTGCCTCGGCCTCACGGGGCGACACCGTGCTCGTGTTCACCACCACCGCGCCGTCCGGCAGCCGCCCGCGTACCTGGTCGATGACGCTGGAGCACGCATCGCCGTCGAACAGGCACAGCAGTACGACGGACGCGCGGCCGACCGCGGCGCCGGGATCGGACACGGTCGTGATGCCCTGCACTTCGCGCCCGGAGCGGGTCCAGCCGACGACGGAGCATCCCTGGCGGACGAGGCGGGCCGCGATGGCGGTGCCCATCCGGCCGAGGCCGAGGACGGCGATGTCTGGTGTGTCCGCAGAACTCATGCGCCGATCCTCCAGGGCGGACGAGTCCCGCAACAAGCGCAGGTTTCTCCTACCTCCCATGCGAGGCGCGCATGCCTTCGCGGCCGTCCACGTTCCGTCCACGTAATGCCCAACGGCCCTTGGCAGCCTTGGCGGATGGACGTCGAGTTCGCCTTGCTGGGGCCGTTCGAGATGCGGGCGGGTGGGCGGGACGTGCCCATGGGCGGCCCGAAGCACCGCTCCCTTCTCGCCGCCCTCCTGCTGCGGGCGGGCCGGCCGGTGCCGGTGGAGGACCTGGTCGAGGTGATCTGGGGTGACGAGCCGCCCGGCAACCCGCGCCGCGTCGTCCAGCTGTACGTCACCCGGCTGCGGCAGACGCTCGCCCCTTTCGTCTCAGGCGCCGTCATCACCACCTCGGTCGACGGTTACCGCCTCCGCGTCGCGCCGGGGCAGACGGACGTGATGCGCTTCCAGGACCGGCTGAGCACGGCCGAGCGCGCGGCCGCCGAGGACGATCTCGACGCGGAGTCGGAGGCGCTCGGGCGCGCGCTCGCGCTGTGGCGCGGCGAACCGCTGGCCGGTGTGCCCTCCGACCGGCTGCAGCGCGAGGTCGCACCCCAACTGCGCGAGCAGCGGATGCGGACGCTGGAACGACGCTTCGATGTAGAGCTGCGCCGCGGGGTGCATCGCGAGATCGTCGGCGAGCTGTTCGCCCTGACGGCACAGCACCCGCTCCGGGAAAAGCTGTGGGCACAACTGATCACGGCCTTGCACGCCAGTGGCAGGCGCAACGACGCTCTGGACGCCTACCACACGGTGCGGCGGAACCTCACCGACGAGCTCGGGCTGGACCCGGGGGAGGATCTCCAGGCCCTGCACGCCTTCGTCCTCGACGGCCGCCCCGGGGCGACTTCCTCCACGATGTTCCCGCCGGTGCCGAGGCAGCTTCCTCCGGGCGTTTCCGGCTTCACCGGTCGCCGTAGGGAGCTGTCCATCCTCGACACCCTCCTTGAGGATCGGCATCAGGACGCCTCCGCGACGCGGATCTGCGTGATCTCCGGTACCGCGGGCATCGGCAAGACCGCCCTCGCCGGCCACTGGGCGCACCGCGTCGCCGACCGGTTCCCGGACGGCCAGCTATGGATGGACCTCCACGGCCACGACCCGGAGAGACGCCTTTCCCCCGGGCAGGCCCTCAGGAGAATCATCCGGGCGCTCGGCACACCCGTCGAGCACGTTCCCCTGGATGTGGACGAGCAGGTCGACCTGTACCGCTCGCTCATGGACGGCCGGCGCACGCTGGTGGTCCTGGACGACGCGGAAAGCGCCGCGCAGGTACGGCCGCTGCTCCCCGGCGCGAGGGGCAGCCTCGTCGTGGTCACCAGCCGGGAACCCCTCACCGGCTTGATCGCCGCCGAGGGAGCGCGCCCGCTCGTCCTGGCCCCGCTCAGTCCAGGCGAGGCCCGCTCCCTGCTGACCGCGCGGCTCGGTCCCGGCTGGGCCGCGACCGAGCCCGCCGCGGTGGACAAGATCATCGATCTGTGCGCCAGGTCGCCGCTGGCGCTCACGGTCGCGGCGGCCCACGCCGCGCTCGGTGGAGACGCCTGCCTCGACGGTGTCGCGACGGCGCTGCGAGCCGGACGCGGGCCCCTCGACCGCGGCCCGCACCGGACGCCGAGGGTCACCGATGCCCACCGGTGGCGAAGATGAAGCAGATCCGGCGCCCGCGCAGTCCGGCCGCACGCCCTGGAACGAGCCCCTTCACAAGCGGCCGTGGGCGCCGCCCTTTGCTCGTGAAACCGATCTGAAGCCGCCGGATGCTCTGATGGACATCCGGCCGGCACGTCCGCCGCATGGCGCGGAGCCGGGGGCGCCGGCGTTCGCCTCGGACCGAAGGCCCGAAGTGGGTCAAGGAGGGTGGAAGGCAATGCTCACGAAGATCGAAAGGCTCGGCGACCGGCTGCTCAGCCTGGTGGTCCCGCACGCGAACGCGTCCGCCGAATGCACGTGCGCCTACGTCGGGGACTGCGACATCAGCCGCCTCAGGTGGTTCTGCTGCCGATACACCCCGGCGGGCCAGAGCTGCTACTACGAGTGCAACTACCGCAACCCCTGCTGACCACGGCGCCACGAAGGGATCCGTTCGATGATGCCCGCCACCGCCGCGCTGGCTGTCCTGGCACTCGCGGTCAGCCTGCTGGACCTGGTTCTCACGCTCGGCGTGATCCGGCGGCTCCGCGAGCACACCGAGCTGATCTCGAACGTGTCGTCCGGGGGACGGCGGCCCTACGCGATCCTCGACGAGGGGGAGACCGCCGGGTCGTTCGAGGCCGTCGCCACCACCGGTGAGCCGGTGTCCCGGGACCTGCTGTCCGGCCGGACCCTGGTCGGCGCCTTCACGCCGCGCTGCCCCGCCTGCGAGGAGAAGCTGCCCGCCTTCCTCGACTCCGCGCGGACGTTTCCCGGTGGACGCGACCAGGTGATCGCCGTCGTCGTGGGGCCGGAGGACGAGGCGGAGACCTACCGCGAGCGGCTGGAGCCGGTCGCCCGGGTCGTCGTCGAGCCGCCGGCGACCGGTGCGGTCGGCACGGCGCTGGCGCTGGGGTCCTTCCCCGCGTTCGGCGTCCTCGACCAGTCCGGAACGGTGGTCGGCAGCGGCGTGCAGCCGGACGGGGCGCCCGCCGGCGCCTCGCCCGCCGGCACCGGCGTGTGACCGTCGCTCATGGGCGACAGTCTGGGCGGGGCCAGGACGGGGCCCAGGGCCGGTGCCGCCAGGATCGGGCACGCGCTGGCCCTGGCCTGGCGCGCCGGCCGGTACCAGATTCTCGGCTACGGGACGCTGGAGCTGATGGCGGCGGTCGTGCCGGTCGCGGTGGCGTGGCTGACCAAGCTCGCGCTGGACGCGATCGTGGGACCCTCCGCCGGTGACCCGGGTCTGGCCTGGATGGGCGGCGGGCTCCTGGCCGCCGGGGTGCTGGCCGCCGTGCTGCCGCATCTGTCCCGTTACCTCCGGCAGGAGCTCGAACGCCGGATCGGCCTGACCGCCCAGGACCGGCTCTTCGCGGCGGCCGAGCGGCTCCCCGGTCTGGCCAGGTTCGAGGACCCGGTGTTCCTGGACCGGCTGGCGCTGGCCCAGGGCGCCGGCGGCAGCACGCCCGGCATGGTGGTGTTCGGCGTGCTGGCCGTCTGCCGCGGCGCGATCACCATCGTCGGGTTCCTCGGCTCGCTGCTGCTGATCAGCCCGTGGCTGGCGGTGGCGGTGACGCTCGCGGCCGTCCCCGCGCTCGCCGCCGAACTGCGCCTGTCCCGGCTCCGCGCGGCGATGATGTGGCGGATCACCCCGATGGAGCGGCGGGAGATCTTCTTCCAGCGGATGCTGTGCAGCGCGCAGGCGGCCAAGGAGCTGCGCCTGTTCGGGACCGCCCGCCATTTCCGCGGGCTGATGACGGCCCAGCGGCGGGAGGCCAACGTGGAGCGGCGCCGGATGGACCGGCGCGACCTGCTCACCCAGTCCGGCCTCGGGGTGCTGGCCGCCGGGATCGCCGGGACCTGCCTGCTGTGGGCGCTGTTCACCGCCCGATCCGGGGGCTTCACGGCGGGCGACGTCCCGCTGCTCATCGCCTCCGTCGCGGGCGTCCAGGCCGCCGCGGCGTCCCTGGTGAGCGAGGTGACACAGGCCGACCACAAGCTGGTGCTCTTCGACCACTACCTCACCATCACCGCGGGCGGGCCGGACCTGCCGGTGCCGACCGAGCCGCAGGCGGCACCGCCGCTGCGGCGCGGTATCGAGCTGCGCGGGGTGTGGTTCCGCTACACGCCGGAGCATCCCTGGGCGCTGCGCGACCTGAATCTCACGATCCCGCACGGCCGGTCGGTGGGCCTGGTGGGCCGCAACGGTGCTGGGAAGAGCACGCTGGTCAAGCTGCTGTGCCGGTTCTACGACCCCGACCGCGGCGCGATCCTGTGGGACGGGGTGGACCTGCGCGACATGGACCCGGCCGAACTGCGGTCACGGATCGGGGCGGTGTTCCAGGACTACATGGAGTACGACCTGACCGCGGCCGACAACATCGGGCTCGGCGACCTCCGCGACCGGGACCGCGACCGCGTGCAGGCCGCCGCACGACAGGCCGGAGTGGACGACGTCCTGGCCGCTCTGCCCAACGGCTACGACACGCTGCTGTCACGCCTGTTCTCGGCCAAACCCGGAGATGACGACCCCGACGTCGGGGTTCCCCTGTCCGGGGGACAGTGGCAGCGGCTGGCGCTGGCCCGCGCCTTCCTGCGCGACCAGCGGGACCTGCTGATCCTCGACGAGCCCAGCTCCGGCCTGGACGCCGAGGCCGAGCACGAGATCCACACACGGCTGCGCGAGCACCGCGCGGGCCGGACCAGCGTGCTGATCTCCCACCGGCTCGCGGCCGTCCGCGACGCCGACCTGCTCGTCGTCCTCGACCAGGGACGGATCGTGGAACAGGGCACCCACACCGAGCTGATGGCGGAGGACGGGAAGTACGCCCGCCTGTTCACGCTGCAGGCCGACGGCTACCAGCCGGACCACCCGGTCGTGGACGTGCCGGCACCATGACCTGGATCGCCCTCGCCGCCGCGGCCGCGCTCGCCGGGACCGCCGCGCTCATCGCCTGGCTGCGCCGCCGCTACGTCGTCATCGACGTGGACGGCCCGAGCATGCGGCCCACGCTCCACGAGGGCGACCGCGTTCTGGTGCGGCGCCGTCCGCTGGGCCACGTCCGGGCCGGCGACATCGTCGTCGTCAAGAAGGCCGCACGCCACCGGGCGGCCCGCCGCCCCGGCATCGCCGCGCTCGCCCGGCCGAGGGTCTCCGGGCGTCTCTCCCGCCACAGGTGGGTGATCAAGCGGGCGGCCGGGGTGCCCGGAGATCCGGTGCCGGCGGCGATGGCCGCGACGGTCTCGGTCGCCGCCGACGTCACCGTGCCGGACGGGCGGCTGCTCGTCCTGGGCGACAACCCCGACCGCAGCCTCGACTCCCGCCACTACGGCTACCTTTCCGGCGACGGCGTGCTCGGCGTCGTCGTCCGCCGGCTGGAGCCCCGGGGGAAGGAGCCCGTCCATCACCGAGCCGCCGGCCGCCGTGTCAGCCGCCCTTCCCGCGGCATCCGAGGGCGATGAGGCTGGCGTGGACGTCCGCGGCCTTGACCTCGCCCTCGTAGGCCAGGCCGAGGTCGTGGAGAATGGTCAGAGCGCGCTCCCAGTGGTGGCAGGCGCGGTCTCGGTCACCGAGCGCGTGGTGTGCGCGGGCCAAGCCGTCGTGGGCGCGGGCCTGCTGTCCTTGCTGGTGGAGGTTCCGCGTCATTTCGAGGGCCCGCTCGTGCAGGTTGAGCGCCTGGCCGGACCGGCCGGTCGCGAGGCATGTGTTGCCGAGACCGTAGAGCGCCTCGAACTCGTAACTGCGTACTCCGATGTCCCCGGCGAGGTCGAGGGCTCGTTCGTAGTACCCGGTGGCGCGGTCGAATTGCTCCCGGAACCGGTAGGTGTGGCCGAGTCCGCACAGCGCCTGGACCTCTCCGGAGCGATGGCCGATCTCGTCGGCGATGTCGAGCGCCTGCTCGTAGCGGTCGATGGCGCCGTCGTACTCCGCTCGCACCCTGTGGGCGTGGCCGAGCCCGCACAGTGCCTGGAGTTCCCCGCCGCGGTCGCCGATCTCGCGGGCGATGCGGAGCCCTCGGCTGAAACAGCGGGTCGTCTCCTCGTGCCGTCCCGTCTGGTAGTGCAGCAGCCCGAGCGTGCAGAGGACCTGGAGTTCGCCCCTGCGGTCGCCGATCTCACCGGCGAGCCGGAGGGCCTGCCCGAGGATGTCGGTGGCCGGTCTGTTCCGGCCGGCCAGGTAGCGGCTGCGGCCGAGACCGCGCAGCGCGGCGAGTTCGCCGCCGCGGTCGCCGATCTCGCGGGCGAGGGCGAGGGCACGCTCGTGGCCTTCGGTCGCCGCCGCCAGCCGGATGGTCGCCTGGTACGCGTCGGCAAGGCCGATCGTCGCCCACATCTCGCCCGCGCGATCACCGGTCTGGAGAGCGGCGTCACGGGCCCGCTCGTGCAGGGTTTCGGCGTGCGAGAAGTGCCCCCGGGTGTGCAGGTTTCGGCGTGCGAGAAGTGCCCCCGGGTGTGCAGGTGGAGCTGGAGCGTCCGGGACAGGCCGAGGACGTGGCCGGGCGCGTCGTGGTCCGCGGCGTGTTCGGCGGCTGCGAGCAGGTTGGCGAGCTCGGCGTCGAGCCAGGCCGCGGCCTGGGGCGGTGTGGCCGGCCTTGGAGCGGATCCGACCGCCGGTGCGGCATCGCGCCGCTGCGGAGTCCGGGGTGCGTAGAGCACGTCCACCGCCAGGGAGGCGGTCCGCGTGTAGTGGTCGAGCAGGCGGGCGAGCGCGTCCTGGCGGTCCGGCTCGCGTTCCTCTTCCCGCGCGATCCGCATGGCGTGGAGGCGGACGAGGTCATGGAACGTGTACCGGCCGGGGGCGGTCTCGTTGAGGAGCTGGGCCTCCAGCAGATCGTCGAGCGCCTCCTCGGCGCGCTCCCGGGGCATGCCGGTCAGGGCCGCGGCCGCGTCCGTGCCGAAGGCGGCACCGGGATGCAGGCCGAGGAGCCGGTAGGCACGCCGATGCCGGGCGGTGAGGTGACGGTACGACATGTCGAGGGCGGCGCCCATGCTTCGCTGCCCGGCGTGGAGTTCGGCCAGGCGCCTGTCGTGGTCGCCCAGCCGCTCGATGAGCTGTTCGGCAGTCCAGGCCGGGTGCGCGCGCAGGCGGGCGGCCGCGATGCGGATGGCCAGGGGCAGCCGCCCGCACATGTCCACGATCTCGCTCACCAGGGGCGACCGGGCGGTCAGATCGTCCCGTCTGACGGCGCGGGCGAACAGGTCGGCCGCCTCGGAGAGGGACAGGACGCCGACCGACATCAGATGCGCGTCGTCGAGACCGGCCAGGCGGTGCCGGCTGGTGATCAGCGTCAGGCATCCGGGCGTACCGGGCAGCAACGGCCGTACCTGGACGTCGTCGGCGGCGTTGTCCAGCAGGAGCAGCACCCGCCGTCCGGCCAGGGTGGAGCGCAGCATCGCGGAGCGGTCCTCCAGATGGGCCGGAATCCACTCGCCCGGCACCCCCAGGGCGCGCAGCATCCGTTCGAGCGCACCGGCCGGATCGAGCGGGGCGACGCCGGGGGTGAAGCCGTGGAGGTCGAGGAAGAGCTGACCGTCCGGGTAGTGAGCGGCGAGACGCTGCGCGGCCTGCACCGCGAGGGCGGTCTTGCCGATCCCGGCCATCCCGTCGATCGAACCGATCACGACCGTCCCGGCGTCCGGCAGACCGGTGAGTTCGGTCAGCTCGCCGGCGCGGCCCGTGAAGACCGGGGAAGCCGCGGGCAGCTGACGCGGCGTCAGGCCGGATCTCGCCGATCCGGCCGGGCCATGGGGCGCCGTCCGCGGGGCGGGATCCAGTTTGGACCAGGGGGGAGGCGCCGGCCGGTCCAGGGAGGGGTCGTTGCGCAGGATGCCGAGGTGGAGCCGCTGCAACTGGTCGCCGGGGTCGACCCCGAGCTCGTCGCTCAGCCGCCGCCTGACCTCCTGGTAGAGGGTGATCGCATCGGCGGTCCGCCCGCTGCGATGCAAGGCGAGGATGAGCTGTGCCGCCAGATGCTCCCGGAACGGATGGCGGTCGACCAGCTCCGTCAGCTCGGCGACGATCTCGGCGTCCTCGCCGCAGGCCAGCGAGGCGTCGTACATCTCCTCCAGCGTGGTCAGCCGGAGCTCGGTGAGTCGGCCGACGGTCGCGGCGATGGAATGGCTGGGAGGCACGTCGGCGAACGGGGCACCGCGCCACAGCCGGTGCGCCCGCCGGAGCGTGGCGAGACGATGCTCGACCCGCCGCGTCCGCTCGTCCTCCCGGGCGTCCGCGACGAGCTTCTCGAAGACGTGCAGGTCGAGTTCTTCGTCGTGCACTTTCAGGAAGTAGCCCGGCTTCCGGGTGATGATCCGCTCGGCCGCCGCCCGCCCGGCCTCGCCGGCCCGCAGCGTCCGCCGGATCCGGGAGACGTGACCGCGCACCAGCGCCCGTGCCTGCGCGGGCGGCCGGTGCGGCCAGAGTTCGTCGACGAGCTGGTCCACGCCGACCAGGTCGTTGGCGTGCACCAGCAGGACGGCCAGCACGGTGCGGTCCTGCGGGGCGCCCAGCGGCAGGGACGTGCCGTGGTCGCCGACGACGAGCGGTCCGAGAACGCCGAATCGCACGTGCACCTCCGGCGAGAACGGTCTTCGCCATTCTGCCCGCGACGCACCGCCTTCCAGCGCTCTCCGGGCAAGCGTCCCCTCGATGCCCGGTCAGTGTCCGCAGTGCGCCCCTTCTCACCCGGTGGCGCCGGGATCGGCGGCCCTTTCGCCGGACGGGCCGGCGGCCAGGCCGGCGAACGGCAGGGGGCAGTCCTCTTCGGCGGCGCAGGCGACCAGGTCATCGCATCCGGCCTCCAGGGCCTGGCGCAGCGTGCCCGCGATGACCCGCAGGTCGCCGATCTTGGCTTCGACCTCGGCGAGCTTGCTCCGGGCGCGGCTCTGCAGCCCCGCGTCGGCCCGCCGGTGCCGGTGCGTGCCGGCCTCCAGCAGCTCGGCGACCTCGTCCAGGGTGAAGCCCAGCCGCTGCGCGGTCTTGATCACGCGCAGCAGCGTCACCGCCTCGGCCGGGTACAGCCGGTGCCCGCCCGGGCTGCGGTCCGGCTCGCGCAGCAGGCCGCGCCGCTCGTAGTAGCGCAGCGTCTGCGGGCCGATCCCGGCGGCGGCCGCGACCTGCCCGCTGCGCAGCCGGCCGTCCGGCTCCACGGCGGGACCGGTCATGGCCGTGCCTCCGGGGAGGCCGCGCTCATCCGGGTGGCGCGGCTGGTCAGCGCGTCCAGCACCCCGGAGTGCCGATCGCCGGCACTGACGTCGAGGGTCAGCTCGCCGCCGGTCGCGGTGAGGGTGAAGGTGAAGAAGGAGCAGCAGCCGGTCTCCCGCGCGGCCAGCTCGGCCGCCCGCCCGGCCACCTCGGGCCCCGGGCGCAGCACCAGCCGGACCCGGCCCGGTCCGTCCGGCCGCACCTCCCGCACCGCCTCGGTGAACAGCGCGTCGAACTCGGCCACCCGCAGTGGCCGCTCGGCCGTCGGCAGGGTGCACGCCTGCGGCGCCCACCCCTGGTCGTCCTGCCCGGCCGGTACCTGGTGGAGTTCCATGTCTTCGACGGTAAACCCGTACCTCGGTACCGGATGCAACCCTTCGACGCCGACCGGGTCGTCGCGCTGTGCCGGCGACGCGGACGAGACCAGGTGGCCGAGGTCGGCCCTCCGGAGCTGGTGCGCACGACCCGGGACCGCTTATTCTGCGAATCCTTCCGCGTCCGCTGATCTTGATCCGCTTCCTTTCTTCCCTCGACGATCCCGGAGGGCATCGTGGCGATCGGCGCGTTGGTCATCTATCTGTTCTGGGCCGGGCTCGCGTTCGGGCTGCGCACCTGGGTGCAGTGGCGCCGCACCGGCGACACCGGCTTCCGCGGCGGCGGCCTGGCCAAGGGCAGCACGCAGTGGTGGGCCCGGGTGCTGTTCACCGCCGCCCTGCTCATCGGCGCCGCGGGCCCCATCGCCGCGCTGGCCGGGCTGCCCGCCGTCGGCTTCCTCGACCATCCCGCCGTCCAGGTGGCCGGTGCCGTGCTGGCCGTCGCGGGCCTCGCGGGCACTCTCGCCGCGCAGGCCTCGATGGGCTCCTCCTGGCGGATCGGAGTGCAGGAGGACGAGCGCACCGAACTGGTCACCGCGGGCGCGTTCGCGCTGGCCCGGAATCCCATCTTCACCACGATGGCCGTCACCGCGGCCGGGCTGGCGGGCATGGTCCCCAACGCCGTGACGCTGTTCGGCCTGGTGCTGACCATCGTGGCCGTCCAGATGCAGGTCCGCGCCGTCGAAGAGCCGTACCTGCTGAGAGCCCACGGCGACGCCTACGCCGCCTACGCCGCGCGGGTCGGCCGGTTCCTGCCCGGCATCGGCCGCCTCGCCCCGGACACACATCGGTGACGCCCCCTCGGGCGGCGATCCCACTCGAGGAATCGGGCGGTGAGAAACGGTATGCCGATTCAGCCGTCTGGTGGCGGGGTACTGAAGATCGGGGCCACTGCCGTCGAATTCCAGGAGTTCGTTGTGCTGATCCTCACCGGTGCGGCCGCCGCCGCGATCCGCAACCTGTCGTCGCAGTCGGGGCTGGCGCGCGACGGCGGGATGCGCATCGCACCGGGGCACGATGACCCCTCGCTTCTCACCATGGCCGTCACCGACCGCCCCGCGTCCACCGACGAGGTGATGGAGATCGACGGAACCCGGCTGTTCCTTGAGCCGACCACCACCGCGGCCCTCCGGGGCAAGGTGCTCGACGCGCGGATCGGCGAGCACGGTCACGTCGTCTTCGTCATCAACGCGCCCTCGCGCTGACCGGCGCGGCGGCCGTCATGATCGTGACCGGGCGCTCTCCCGGTCGTTCGCCTTCTGGATGGCCTTCACGAGCTCCTTCTTCGACATCGTCGAGCGGCCGGAGACGTCCAGCTTCTTCGCGACGTCGTACAGGTGCTTCTTGGAGGCGTTGGCGTCGACACCGCCCGCGGTCTCGCGCGACGTCCCCACGCCGCCCTCGGCCTGCTTGTCGGACGGGCCCTTCGCGCCCTTCTCCTTGGGCTCCCAGTGGTCGCCGACCTTCTCGTGAGTGTGCTTGAGCGCCGCGTACGCGACCCGGTGGGCCCGCTGCCCTTCGCCGTACTCCTCGACGGCCGAGTCGTGCGCCTTGGCGAAGGTGCGCTGTGCCTTGGCGTCCGACCGTTTGATGGTGTCGGGAAGCTCGCTCTTCTTGGCCTCTCCCTTGCGGGTGCTCTTCGGCATCCTTCTGACTCCTCCGTCGCTGCGGATTCTTGGGCGCCTGCGTACCCGTTGCACACCGATATCCACATGTCACCGGTTCTGTGCCGCTCAATGGACGGGTGAAGCCGGCGGCGCGGGCTGGACGGTGTGCCGGGCGGGGCGCCACGTGGCGACCAGGGCGGCCGCGAGAAGAAGCTCGGCGATGTCGCCGCCGTAGTACATGAGCTCGGCGCCGCCGCGGACCTGGGCGATGGGCGCGTGGACGCCGATGAGGAACCCGCCGTACATGAGCTGGGAGATGGTGGCGTGCGCGGCGACGGCCACGCCGAGGACCACCAGCCGGACCGGGACGCCGGGACGGCTGGGGGCCGGGTCGGGGCCTGCGATGACCCAGGCGAACAGGAAGCCCGAGGCCAGGAAATGGACGTGCAGTGCATCGTGCTGTGTGTTCCATGGTGGCGTTGTAGACGGGCGTGAAGTACACCGCCGCCAGGGTTCCGACAGTGAGCGCCAGCGCGGTCACCGGAGGGGGCAGGACCCGCAGGACTCTGCTGCGCAGGGCCCGGGTCAGTCGCCGGGCGTGGACCGCGGGGACGGCGCCCCCAGGACGACCGTGATCGGGGCGCCCAGGACCAGGAACAGCGGCGCGTACATGCCGATGATCAGATGCTGGAGCATGTGACCGCGGAAGTCGCGGCCGGCGAAGGCGTCCACGGGCGGCGACACGGCGACCGCGAGCAAAGCGCAGCCGACCAGGAAGAATCCGGCGCGCACCAGGCCCGGTCCCCGGACCGGATTGCGGCGGCGATCAGCACGCCGCCCAGCAGCAGGAATCCTACGTCCCACCAGATCCGGTGAGGGCCCTCGCGGACGTGGTGGATTCCCAGGATCTGGTGGTCGATCGTTGGTGGGTGACCCGGGAGTACAGGACGGCGAGTCCGGTCAGTACCGACAGCCAGCAGACGACATGGAAGATCCCGTCCCACACCGTGTTCATCTCCAGCCCCGACACGGTGTGCGGGGAGTAGAACTTCAGGATTCCGTCGACGAATCCGCCGAGCCCTACTCCCAGCACGATGTCCGGCGATCGCAGGCTCGCCGGCAGGTGCCTTCGGTCGTCTTTCGCGAGATCGCGGTCATCCGTCCTCGTTTCGAATTCATGGCGGCGCGGCGCCCGTGCGACCATCGGCCGCGTCGATGGCGGGTGAGCGCTTGGAGGCTGGGCGCGGCCGTCCAAGCGGCGGTCGGTCGGTGTCGTTAGAGCTGGATGTGGCCGGGTAGCCGTAGCGCGACGGCCGGGCCGACCGGCGACTAAAGCGACAGTGGGGGGGCGGATGACCACGCCAGAGGAGAACGCGCCGAAGACCGAGGACACCGATCGGGTGATGAATTCCGACCGGGACCCTGATCAGAACTCCGAGCCGCGTCCCGACGTGCGGACCGAGCTGGGCGCCGAGCTTGAAGACAAGATGGCGGAGAAGGGACTGTCGCGAGACGACTTCACCGAGTCCTGAGCCGATTCTGATCGAGGGGCGCCCCCGTTAGGTGCGGCGCGTCGTCCAGAGGCATCTCGTGGGTGGCGAGGTGGCGCGTGCTCAGTTCTCCCTTGGCGATGCGTTCCAACAGCTTGGGGATGTAGCGCTCCCCGTGCATCTGGGCGCCGCGCAGGGCGTAGATCGCCTCGCGGACGGCGGTCGGCCGGTCGGTCTGCATCCGGAGCTGGTGTTCGACCTGGTCGTAGACGTGCTCTTCGCCAACCGCTCGGGGAACATGGCCTGGGTGATGCCCGGGTTGTGTTGGAGTTGTCGCACAGCGACCGCAGGTCGTTGGCGCAGTACCAGCACCGCCCGCAGCCGCGCATCGCGGGGATGTACCCGCCGATCAGGTGCAGGTCGGAGCCGCAGGTCGTCCCGGCGGTGACCTTGACGATGACGTCCTGGTCGTTGCGGATCCGCGGCTCGGGGACGTCCTCCACCCGCAGCCTGTTCACGCCTTCCCAGCACAGGGCCTTCACAGCCGTCCCTCCCCGCCCGCGCGCCGGGTCGCGAGGCCCACCAGCTTCCCGCCCGGTGTGGGACGCGTGGTGGGGGGGCGCGTCCGCCCGCAGGATCTCGCCGGTTTCGATCAGGGACTTGGCCTCGCGCAGCGCCCGCCGGACGCGCTGCCGGGGATCGTCGCCCGTCAGGCGCTCCAGCGTCCCGGCGGCGGTGCTCTCGCGCAGCCGCGCGGCGAGCGCGGCGGCCGTGGCCAGGGCGCGTTTCATGGCGTCTCCAGACTGGATCGGGCCGTCACCGGTCACTTGCCGTCGCGGGCGTCGCGGATCATGTCGCGGACGCGGTCGACCACCGCGGCAATGGGTCCGGCGAGCAGGTTCTTGGTGGCGGTCTCCGTGCCGGGGTGGGGCCGGGTGGGTGCGGTGGCCTGGGCGGCACGGACGGCGGCGGCGAAGCCTCTGAGCTGGGCGGGGCTGAACTCGTCCTTGAGCCGGTCGAATTCGTAGCGCTCTTCGGCGCGGGCGTGGGTGAGGACGTCGATGCGAAGTTTGTCGACCGATTTGAGGAAACGGGGGTCGTCGGTGTCCATGCCGTCCAGTTCGGCCAGCAGTTCCTTGGCCTCGCGCTCTTCGGCCAGCCGGTCGTCCACGATGCCGTCGCCGCCGGGCAGCCGCCGGGCCATCGGGTGGATGAGTTCTTCTTCGGCGGTTTCGTGAATGGCCAGGAGTTTGACCAGATCCTGGAAGGCGTTCTTGCGGTCGTCGCCGTCGGTGTGCAGGACCTCGTCGAACAGGTCCCGGATCTGGCCGTGCTGAGCGCGCAGCAGGTCGACGACGTCTCCGGTGGTTTCGGCGTTGGCGGGCGTGGTCTGCATGGATGTCCCCTGCTCGGTGGTGCGGGTCCGGTGGTACCCGCCGGGCCGTACCCGAGGCCGCCGCCCCTATGCGGCCCCATTCGGTGGAGGTGGACTGGGATGTCCACTCGGTGACAAAGGTCGTGTAATGCCGGGCCGGCGCAGGTGCGGAACGTCTCGTGCCGGGTACCGGCAGCGGGTGTCGCATCCGATCTCGTCTCGAGACGAAAGGTGAGCCTGGTGGCCTTCAACCCGCTCGAACACCGCGGTATCCCGCTGGACGACCAGTTGCGGAACTGGGCGCAGCTGGACGTCGCCCCCGTCGATCCCGACGCCTCCGATCCGTACACCAAGTGCCGGATCATCACGATGAACGGGATCGAGGTGGAGGCGATCATGTTCAGCCACCACTTCGCCCGGGTCTGCCCGGACGTGGAGGTCAAGCAGCAGCTGGCCGCGGTGCGCTACATCGAGGCGCAGCAGCAGAAGGTCGTCAACTGGCTGCTCCCCGGCCAGGCCTCGGTGCTGGAGACCACCATCAGCTACGAGCAGGTCGCCGTCGACCTGACCGGCTGGGTCGCCCGCCAGGAACCCGACCCCTACCTCAAGCAGGCCTACAACTTCGGGCTGCTGGAGGACTTCGACCACCTGTACCGGTACTCCAACCTGTACGAGATGATCGAGCACCGCAAGGCCGAGAAGGTCATCGACCAGCTCACCGAGGTCATGCCGGGCCGCCCCGGCTACCTGCAGCACCGCAACCCGCTCGACAACGTCCGCGAGCCCTACGACCGCGCGGCCGCCGAGCCGATCTCCAAGCTGCACGCGCTGACGATCATGTCGGCCGAGCAGCAGACGATGAACTTCTACATGAACGTGGGCCCGATGTACATGGAGCCCATCGCCCGGCAGCTCTACCAGGAGATCGGCCTCGTCGAGGAGGAGCACGTCACCCACTACGAGTCGCTGGTGGACCCAGGGGAGACCTGGTGGGAGCGGCTGGTCAACCACGAGTACAACGAGTGCTACATGTACTACTCGTTCATGCAGACCGAGTCCGACCCCCGCGTCAAGGGGATCTGGGAGCTGCACCTGAACATGGAGCTGGAGCATCTGCGGATCGCCTGTGATCTGATGCGCCGCCACGACGGCCGCGACCCCGAAAGCGTCCTGGCGCCGCAGTTGCCCGAACCGGTCACCTTCGAGCCCAACAAGCAACTGCTGCGCGAGCTGCTGGCCACCCAGATCGACTGGACGACCCTGGGCACCGGCTACGTCCAGGAGGCCCACCAGCGGTTCGAGGCCTACCAGGACAAGATCAACGCCGAGCGCGGCGCGCAGGAACGCGTCATCGACGAGCACCGCGACAAGTTCGGCGACGAGTACCGCCTGGAAACCGACGGCCCCCACCCCGTCGAACGCCTCCGCGACAAGCCCGCCAGGTGACCGTCCTGCCGGGGCGGTCCCGCGATGAGCACCACCGCCGCGGCAACCGCGAAGGGCGCGCATGGGGCACCCGTGGACGGGTAGTGGGGCGCCATAGCAGCCGAAGAACGGAATGGTGAGGATCATGAGCACGACACACGAGCAGGAGACCGGTGGCGTCACCGGTACCAAGGACAAGGACTACAACCTTGTCTGGTTCGTCGAGCAGTGCCTCAGCAACGCGCTGCGCCTGGAGACCTACATCGCCGACGCCGAGCGCGCCGGCGACAGCGAGCTGGCCGACCTGTTCCGCCGCGCCCAGACCGAGAGCCGCAAGGGTGCCGAGCAGGGCAAGGACTTCCTGCGTCGCCGCATGACCGGATGACACCCGTGGACGCCGGCGGTTGACGCGTGCGGCGTCCCAGCCCAAGCCCGGTCGACCGCGGTCGGCCGGGCTTTCGGCGTCACGCGGCTCCCTACAGGCGCGTGCTGCCTCGGCGGACGATGGACCACGAAGCGATCTCGCTGCCGCCGGGCTTCTGCCCCAGCGCCGCGTGCGCGCATGCCGCGCCCTGGTCGCGCAGAGACTGCGCGACCGTCGTCAGGCCGAGCCGGGCCGCCACCGCCGCGTCGTCCCACCCGGTCACCGCGACATCGTCCGGTATGGCGCGACCGGCGGCGCGAACCGCGTGGACGACGCCGGCCGCCTGCTGGTCGCTCATGGCGGCGATCGCGTCGGGCGGCGCGGCGGAGGCGAGGAGCGACGCCGCGGCGCGTTCGGCCTCGGCGGTGTCATTGCGTGCGCAAACCGCGATGACGACATCGCGCCACGCGATACCGGCCACCTCGACCGCCTCCCGGTAGCCGTCCAGCCGGTCCCGGGTCACCGGGAACAAGACCTCCGGCATGTCCGCGCCGCCGATGACCATGCCGGCGCGCTCTCGGGAGAGCGGAAAGCTCACGATCGCGGGACGTTCGGCGCCCGCGAACGCGACCGTGCCCACCGCGCGTGCCGCGGCGCGGTTGTCGATGCTCACCAACCCCATGCCCCGGACGGACGGCCCGCCGTGGACCACCGCCGGACGTTTCATCGCCTGCACGGCGGCCAGGACCGGATCGTCGTCGGATGTGGTCCAGACGATGAACCCGTCCACCGCGGCCTCGGTGATCCGCGAGATGTCCTCGGCGGCACCGGTGATCGGCAGGATCGTCATGCCGTAGCCGTGATCGGCGCAGACGTCGGCCACCCCCGCCAGGAACGACACCGCCTCCGGGTCCTCGAACGCGTAGCTCAGATGCTCGCCCATCACGACCCCGAGCGTGCGGGTGCTGCCGCGGCGCAGCGACCGGGCGCTCGGGTCCGGTCCGGCGTACCCGAGCCGGTCCGCCGCGGCGAGCACCTTGGCCCGTGCCTCGTCCGATACGCGGCCCGGCCGGTTGTAGGTGTAGGAGGCGGTCATGACCGACACCCCGGCCAGCTCGGCCACCTGCGCGAGGGTCACCCGCTTCGAGCCTCGGGACGACGCTGCCATGCGGCCAGCGTAACGGTCCCAATGGGGGCTGTGTATCGTTACACTTACACACATGAGTTCCCGCTCACCCCGTCGCATGATCATCTCGGTGGTCGTGGCCTTTGCCGTGTTCGGTGCGTTCTGGGGGGTGTGGGGAGCCTCCGTCCCGCGGGTTCAGCACCAGGCCGGGGTCAGCGATGGGCAGCTCGGTTTCGCGCTGCTGTTCGTGGGCGCGGGCGCCCTGCCCGCGATGCTGCTGACGGGCAGAGCGCTAGATCGATGGGGCCTGGCGGTCTCGGCCGTGCTCATCGCCGCCCTCGGCGTCGCCGGCGCCGCGCTGGCACTGACCGCGGTGGACGCCGCGAGCCTGTGCGCCGGACTGGCCGTCGTCGGTGCCACCAGCGGGGCGGCGGACGTGTCCATGAACGCCGCCGCCGGACGGGCCGAGAAGATGGCGGGCCGTCCCGTCATCACCCGGGCCCACGGCGTCTTCTCCAGCCTGGTGGTCTTCGGGAGCCTCGCCACCGGGCTGGCGTCGGCCGCGTCGCTACCGCTCGCGGTCCCTTTCGCGGCGGTCGCCGTCCTTTCCCTGCCGGCCGGTGCCTTCTTGTTCAGGGCGCTGCCCAGCCATGCGTCCACCGAGCGGAGCCCGACCGCCGATGCGGCACCATTCGGACGCCGCGATATCGTCCCGTACCTGCTCATCGGGGTCCTGGGCGCGCTCGCGTTCGCCGGCGAGAACGCGCACCAGAGCTGGAGCGCGGTCTTCGCGCACGAGGAGCTTCATTCGAGCACGGGGTTGAGCGCCGTCGCGCCCGCCGTGTTCGCGGGCACGGTCGCGATCACCCGGTTCTCCTTCGGCGGCCTCAAGGCCGAACATGCTCGGACCGTCCTGCTCGCCGGCGCGTCGGCCGCCGCTGCCGGCGCCGCCCTCATCGCCGTCGCACCCACGCTGCTCATCGCCGGGCTGGGGCTGGCGGTGGCCGCCGCGGGGACCGCGGTGCTGTTCCCGACCCTCCTCGGCGTCGTCTCGCGGAACGTCGACGAGTCCCGCCGAGGCCGCGCCACGTCGGTCGTCACGACCGTCTCCTACCTCGGCTTTCTCGTCGGTCCGGTCTACGTCGGACTGTGGGCCGACGCGGTGGGACTGCGCGGCGCCATGGTCGCGGTCGCGGCCCTGGCGGTCGGCCTGCTCGTCCTCACTCCGGCGCTGCTGCACCTCAGCGGCTTCGGTCCCCGAGGCGTGGACGCGTCGGCACGCCAGACGCCGATGAGCCCTCGGAGGGAGAGCCGACTCGGAGCCAAGCGGTGATCCACACGGCTCCCGTGGCGGCGTCCGGGAGCGGGCGAGGCCGCTGACCTGGAATTGTTCAGGGCCTGCGGCCGTGGAAGGTGCGGCGCAGGTCGCTCACCCAGGCATCCGGGTTCTCCCAGGGGATGAAGTGGCCGCCGTGGTCGTGGGCGTTGACGTTGACTTGGTTGAAGTACCCGGCCAGCGGGCCCGCCTTGAACGCTTGGACGCGCTCGTCGGCGGTATGAATGCCAGGCGGGTTCTCGTACGAGACGAAGGTGAGCCCGACCGGCGCCTCCACGACGGGGGTGCGGTCGTGGGCAGGGACCCAGGGGTAGCGGTTGGCGTTGGCGTAGTAACGCATCGACGTGGCGATGGAGTTGTTCACCCAGTAGATCGTGGCGTGGGTGAGCAGGTCGTCCTTGGTGAAGACGGACTCGACATCGCCGCCGTTGTCGCTCCAGGCGTTCCAGCGCTCCAGCAGCCAGGCGAGCAGGCCGGCGGGCGAGTCGCTCAGCCCGTGGGCCAGCGTGGCGCCGTCGAGCATGTGCACGGTGAGATGGGACGCCCAGCGGTGGTCCATCTCGATGATACGGGCGCGGACGTCGTCCGGCTGGTCGTCGGTGAGGGGCCGGTTCCGGGCGAAGTCCCAGGCGCGAGGTCCGGAGAAGAAGTCGAGCGGCAGCCCGGAACCTATGTGGATGCCGTACAACTCGTCGGCGTACTTGTGGCCGAGCTGGCTGGAGACGATCCCGCCGATGTCGCAGCCCCCGGCGGCGTACTTCTCGTAGCCCAGGGTCCGGGTCATCAGGGTGTGCCAGAGGTCGGCGACCTTCCAGAAGTTCACGTCCGGGAAGCCGGTGAGCGGGCCGGGGAAACCGAAGCCGGGCAGTGACGGCACGATGACGTCGAACGCGTCCGCGGGGTCACCGCCGAACGCGCCCGGGTCGGCGAGCGGATCGATCACCTTCGACCAGTGCCAGAACGTCCACGGCCAGCCGTGGGTGAGGATCAACGGGATCGGGCGGGGCCCGCGGCCGGGCTTGCGCATGAAGTGCACTGGGACGCCGGCGACGTCCACCTGGTAATGCTCGTGGACGTTGATGGCGGCCTCGGCCTCGCGCCAGTCGTAACCGTCCCGCCAGTAGGCGACCAGCCCGCGGAGATAGCCGTCCGGCACGCCGTAGGACCAGTCCTCGTTCCCTTCGTCCAGCGGCGGACGCGTCAATGTGAGACGGGCGCGCAGGTCATCAAGGGCCTCGTCTGGCACGTGGATCGGTGCCGGCTCCAAGGGAAAGTCGTGCGAGGAGGTCATGGCGTGGTTCCTTAACTTGGGAAGCGGTGCCGCCGGCCTGCCGACGATCGATCGCCGACAGGCCGACAACGACATGCTGTCCCCGCCCCTCCACCGCTGCAACCAGCGACGAGCCCGCGCAACATCGGGTCGGGGCGCGATAGCAACCCATGCCGGAGACCCCGCCATGACTCCTCACGCCCGCGCGGTTCGCAGGCGAGATCAGGTGGCGGGCTCGCCGAACCAGCGGAAGAGGTGGGCGTCCAGGTCCTGCTGATCGTCGCCGATCCAGGCGACGTGACCGTCAGGACGCAGCAGGATGCACGGAGCATCCAGCGCCGCAGTGGGATCCGCGAGGTGGTCGACCCGGTCTGACCAGCCACCGGCTGTCAGGCGTCCGGTGCGGTCCAGCAGCAGGCCGCGGCCGCGATGCAGCAGATCGTAGAGGCGGCCCTGTTCCACGTCGATGTCGCGCAGGCGGCGTCCGAGCAGATCGGGGCCCTCGCCGAAGTCGTAACGGATACCGGTCGCGGTGATCTTCTCGATCAGGTGGCGGTTCACCTCGTCGAAGTCCATCAGTTCGGCGAGCAGCCTGCGCACGGCCTGCGGGCCCGGTTCGGGGGAGAGCAGTTCCATCTGGGCGCGAGTGTTGTCCAGCACATCCTCGGCGACCGGATGACGCTCGGCCTGGTAGGTGTCGAGCAGTGCTTCCGGCGCCCAGCCGCGGATCTGCGCGGCCAGTTTCCAGCCCAGGTTGAACGCGTCCTGGACGCCCAGGTTGAGGCCCTGACCGCCGATGGGCGGGTGGATGTGCGCCGCGTCCCCGGCCAGCAGCACCCGGCCGACCCGATAGCGCTCGACCAGCCGGGTGGCATCGCCGAAGCGGGACAGCCAGCGGGGGGAGTGCACGCCGAAATCGGTTCCGGCGATGGCGCGCAACTGCTGTTTGAAATCGTCCAGGGTCGGCGGTTTCGCGCGATCGCTGACTCCTGCGGCGGGGACGACGACGCTGTAGACCTTTTCACCGAAAGGCCTGAGCCAGAACTGCCTCTGAGTCTCGCCGATCTCCCTGACCTTGGCCGCGATCTCCTCCCGCGGCGCACCCACTTCCATCTCGCCCATCAGCGTCTCGGACCTGGAGGGCACGCCGGGGAAGCCGACGCCGAGCAGTTTGCGCACCGTACTGCGCGCACCGTCACAGCCGACGAGGTAACGCGACCGAAGCCGTTCCCCGTCGGCCAGCTCGACGGTCACGCCCTCGTCGTCCTGCGTGAAGTCGGCCACCGCACAACCGCGCCGGATCTGCGCACCCAGCTCGATCGCATGCTCTTCGAGCAGGCGAACGATGACGGGCTGCGGGATGCCCAGCAGATAGGCGTGGGCGGAGTCCAGCCCCTCGGGCGCGGGTTTGTTGATGGCGGCGAAGAAGCCGCCGGCCGGACGCTGCCTTCCGTGTTCGAGAAGGCGGTCCAGCAGCCCGCGCATGGCCATCAGCTCAAGACTGCGGATATGCAGCCCGACGATGCGGACGAACGACACGGGCTCGGTTTCCTTCTCCAGAAGGAGCACCCGTACATCGTGCAGCCGCAGCTCCGCGGCCAGCATCGCACCGGTCGGCCCGCATCCGGCGATGATCACGTCGAACATGAGGGGCGCGCCACCGGGGGAGGCCGACCGCCGTCCGGGGACGTCGTGCTTGGCCGCATCGTTCGACGACGGCTCGGGGGTGAACTGCGAAGAGTCCATAGGTATTGCCTTTCGGGAGTGCCATTGGCGAGGCGCTCCCGGCGACACCTACATCAATCGCCCGACCGTAACGGGAAGGGGGAGCACCCCCATCGATACAGCGTTCATGGGGACTCACCTCCTCGGTCAGCGTCACGGCCACCCGCAAGCTACAGCCCGCCCCTCACCCCGTCCAATCCTTTTCCACCCACATGACGACAACTCCATCCGACGTGCGGGAATCCGACGCAGCGCCCCAGCCGTCCCCGAGCCTCGCCGCGCGTGCGCGGCCGACGTGCCTGGGCCACGCGCGCAGTCGCCCTGCGCCGGAGCCGCCTGCATCACCCTTCCAGACCCGATGACTTTCGCCGGCATCGATGGTCACCACCTTGGGCACTCACACCACCGGGAGGATTCATATGTCGCAGGGCGCGTACGCATCGGTGAACGGCATCGAGCTCTACTACGAGGTGCACGGAGCGGACCACCCCGGGCTTCCGCTGATCATGCTGCATGGCGGCGTGCAAACGTTCCACCTGAGCTTCGACACGTTGCTGCCGGAGCTGACCAAAGACCGTCAGGTGATCGGTGTCGAGCTGCAGGGGCACGGTCACACCGCCGACGGCGACCGCCCGTTCAGCATCGGGCAATGCGCGGCCGACGTGGTGGCGTTGCTGGATCACCTGGACATCGACCGGGCCGACTTCTTCGGCTACAGCCTGGGCGGGCTGGTCTCGACCGATGTCGCCGTCAGCCATCCGGAACGGGTCGGCCGGGTGGTGCTGGCCGCGTCGCACTTCCGCCCGGACGCGTACTACCCGGAGATCACGGCGCCGGAGCAGGACTCGCCCCGGCTGCCCACCGAGGAAGAAGGCGCGGCCATGTATCAGGCTTACATCGAGGTGGCGCCCGACCCGGACCATTTCTCCGCGTTCCTGGAGAAGATCCAGCCGGCCGTGCACGCCTTCGAGCCATGGACGGACGAGCAACTGGCTCGACTGACGATGCCGATCTTGATGATCATCGGCGACACCGATTTCGTCCGGCCCGAGCACGCGGTCGAGATGCACAACCGGTTGCCGGACTCGCAGCTGGCGATCCTGCCCGCAACCAGGCACATGGAGGTCGTCGAGCGCGCCGACCTGGTGCTACCGATGGTCAAGCCCTTCCTGCACCGCCGACACCCCTGAGCCGTTGCCGAGCCGGACCAATCGACAGGGTTCACGGAGAAAGCGACGCGGTGCCCCAACGGCCTCTCGCTTTCCCGAACGGGCACGCTCATGGCCCCAAAGGGGCGCTGTCTCTGATCTGGCATGGATGCCAGGGCTGCCTGATCGCCGATGAGTTTCGCTTCGGTCGACGGTCACCATCAGTGACAGCCCGTTCGAAGTCAGCCGAGGAGCAGCGCATGGTAATCGTCGCAGGACACATCATCGTCGACCCGCAGCAGCGCGAGTCCTATCTCGCGAGCAGCGTGAGCGTCGTGGAGTCGGCCCGTCGTGCACCCGGCTGCCTGGACTTCGCCATCTCCGCGGACCTGATCGATGCGGGTCGCATCAACATCTTCGCGCCCCGGCCATCGCCGCAGTGTCCGTACCCTGCACCATCGGCGAGATCCTCTACGCCGGCAGCGCCACCGCGCTTGTCACCGCACTCGCCCCACCCCGCGTCCTAGGACGCACCATCGCCCGCTTCCAACTCTCCACAGGCTTCGGTCTCGCCGTCTCCCTGGTGGTCATCACCGCTCTCGCAACTCGCGGCCCAGCCGCCCTCTGGGGCACCCTCGCCACCGCGACACTCCTCTCAGCCTCCGCCGTAGCCACCGAAAGACCAAGAAACACGCCCCACCAGCCGCTGACGCCAGCCGCGAACAGGCGCGCGAACTCGACGAAGTAGCGACGCACGCCCGCTCACGAAGCTCACTGAAGGGATCGGGCGTTGGCCCCGCCCAGCACGTTCGGCACCCGCAGCGGCAGCGCGACCGATGAGGCATGTATCAAACTGGCCGCGTTGCCCCGGGGGGCGCGGCCCGGGCGCCCCACTGCAACGGCGGCGAGCCGACCGGCCGACGGTCAGCGGGTGCTCGGTCGCCACCCGGGATCGCGGCCCGAAGCAGCGAGCGCCCGCTGGAAGGGCGACGCGTTCTCGCCGACAGGCACAGGGTCGGCGAAACCGTCGTACTGGCGATACATCTCGGCGTACTTCTCCACGACCTGGAGGATGAACCGGCCGGTTTCGGGCGAGACGCGATACTCCTCACCGGCGGCTTTCGCGATGTCCCAGCCGTGCAGGGCCATCTCCATGATCATCATCACGGCGATGTCGGCGGCGGGAGTGCCGGCGATCTCCCCGTCCCACACGGACGGGTCCGCCCAGGCCGCGACCGCGCGGTCGAGGTGGACGGCGTACTCGTGCGGCCAGGCGGCATCGGCGGTGAAGTCGCGCTCGGTGAGATCCTCCGGAAGCTCCTTGCGCAGCGCACGGTGCTCAAGCCCGTGGGATGTGTAGAGCACCAGGTGGTTCACGAGCGTCCGGAGGTCGAACTCTCCGCACGGGGTCGGATCCGTGAGCCGGTCCGGCTGGACCGTATGGGCGACGCGGGCCGCCTCGGATGCGCATTCCTTCATGTAGGCGTGGTTCTCATTCACACGCTGCACGTTACGAGAGCCCTTGGGAGCACCTCTTGGACAAACGCGCCAGTACCCTGGTCACGTGGGTGATCTGGGACGAGGGGTGCTGTACCCGCGCGAGCAGGCGAGTGTCGCCACCATCGACAGGGCGTCTCCGAGCCCCACCCTGGCGCGTTTCGTGGACTTCTACTGGCACGTCCGATGGCGGACGGAGCAGCCGTACGAGACGAAGGTGCTATCGCACCCGAACGTTCATCTCGTCTTCGAGGAGCCGTCTCCGCTGATCTACGGCGTGGACCGGACGTTGTTCGTCCGGCGGCTTGAGGGGCGGGGCCAAGTTTTCGGCGTGAAGTTCCGCCCCGGCGGTTTCCGGTCGTTCGCGGCAGGGCCGGTCATCGACCTCGCCGACCGCAGGCTCCCCGCCGCGGACGTCCTCGGCCCCGACGTGGAGGACGTTAGCCGGGCCGTTCTCCAGCACACCGATCTCGGCGCGATGGTGAAGCCGGCCGAGGAGTTCCTCCGGGAAGTCCTTCCCGAACCAGATCCCGTAGCCGAAGAAGTGGCCGGAATGGTCGACGCCATCACCGCCGACCCCAATCTGTTCCGGGTCGATCAAGCGGCGGAGGCGCTGCATGTCTCCGTCCGAACCCTGCAGCGATTGTTCGCCGAGTATGTGGGCGCGAGCCCCAAGTGGGTGCTCCGGCGAGCACGTCTCCACGAGGCCGCGGCCCGCGCCGACCAGGGCGGCCACATCGACTGGGCCGCGCTGGCCGACGACCTCGGCTACTTCGACCAGTCACACCTGACCCGCGACTTCACCGCAGCGATAGGCATCTCCCCGGCCAAGTACGCCGGTGTTTAACCGGGGCGGCCGCCCCGTCGCTCTCGGCATCCAGAGCGACAGACACTTCGATCTTAGGAAGTACGCCTTGTCGGCCACCCGCCCTAATGCGGCTGCTCAGTGAGCCTTTTCAGCGGCTGATTCCGGGGCGCTAATCACAGCATGGTCGCGGACGGCGTGAGCGGTGCGGGACATCAACAAGCCCCCAGTAGCACGGTTGATCTCTCACAACCCCCGTCCCCCACCAGAGGCATCTCAATGTCCTGTCAAGCGGCCACTGTCGGTGGGACTGCTGTGTAGCGGCGGCGGTCTTTCGACATGGCCCAGAGGACATCGACTCGGCGGCGTGCGAGGCTGAGGACGGCCTGGACGTGGGATTTCCCTTCGTCTCGTTTCCTGCGGTAGTACTCCTGTGAGGGGCCGGGTCTGGACATGGCCGTCTGGGCTGATAGGTAGAAGATCCTGCACAGACGTCGGTCGTAGTGAGCGGGGCGGTGCAGGTTGTTGAGCCGCCGCCCCGAGTCGTTGGGCACGGGGGCGATCCCGGCGTGGGCCGCGAGGTGCCCTGCGTTGCGATAGCTCGACAGGTCCCCGGTCCGCGCGATGAGCTCGGCGGTCAGAAGTGGTCCCATGCCCGGCAACGACTGGATGATCTCGGCGGTCTCGTCTCCAGCGAGGACCTCAGTGATCTCCGCGTCGAGCTGCTTGACGCGTTCGTCCAGGTCGAGGATCTGCTGGGCGAGGTCCGCGACGAGCCTGGCGGCCCGAGCCTCGCCGGGCAGGATCGTCTGCTGCGCACGACCGGCCATGACCGCGCGTTCGGCGATATCGGCCGCGGAGCGTACCTTGCGGCGCACCAGCCAGTCGGTCAGCCGCTTCACCCCGATGCGGCGCAACGCGGCAGGCGTCTGGAAGCCGGTCAACAGCACCAGGCCGGTCCGGGACTTGTACTCGAATTCGCGTTCCAGGGCCGGGCAGATGCCGACCAGCAGTTCACGGAGACGGTTGATCATGCGGACCCGATGGCTGGCCAGGTCGCGACGGCAGGAGGTGAGGAGTGCGAGCTCGTGAATCGTCTCTGGCGAGGTCGTGATCAGCCGGGACCCGGACCGCATCCGGGCGACGTCGGCGATGACCTGGGCGTCTTTGGCGTCGGTCTTGCCCTCGCCCGCGAACGCCCCTGCCATGCGGTTCACCGTCCGGCCGGGCACGTACACCACCTGCTGGCCATGGCTCACCAGCAGGGCCAAGAGCAGCGCCGACAACCGACTTGAGATGTCGACCGCCCACCGGACCTCGCCGGCCCATTCGCAAGCTGCGGCGACCATGGCCAGGATCGCTTCTTCGTCGTTGGCGACCTTTCGGGACAGCAGTCGCCGACCCTCGTGGTCGACGGCCACCGCCCAGTGGTGGGCCTTGCCGACATCGACTCCGACCCAGACTCGCTGGACTCTCAACAGGGGGTTCCTTCCCACGTCAGGCTATGCCTCTGTGGTCCAAGGAACGCCCCGCCGACGAAGCCATAAACAGCGATGATCCGCAGCTCTCAATCAGTGGCCGAAGCGTCCAGGGGGCGGGCGGCCTTGCCTCTCAAGCCATCAACGGCAGCTTCACATAAGCCACACCCGGCCCCTTTGGACCACCACCCCATTGTTATGGCCTCACATGCTTTTGTACCGTGCTGCGCTGCCGTTGTCGCGTCAGACCTTGACCTACGCCACCGGTGTGGTCCGCCGCCACCGCCAGGCCATCGCGAGCAAGGGCCGGTGCCCGCCGGGCGTGCAGGCCCTGATGACCCGATCTACCTGCGCAAAGGCGAGACCTACGCCGAACTGGGCGTCGGATTCGCCGTCTCCACCACCGCGTGGCGCTACGTCAACGAGACCGTCGACGTACTGGCCGCCCGCGCACCCAAACTCGGCGCGACGCTGGCCAAAGCGGTCAAGGACGGGCTGCCGTACCTGGTGCTGGACGGCACCCTGATCTCGATCGACCGGGTCGCCGCCGACCGGCCCCACTACCCGGGGAAAAGCATCGCCGCCACGGCATGAACCTTTAGGTCATCACCGCACCGGGCGGGACACTGCTATGGGTGTCGGGACCTATGCGCGGCTCGGTCCACGACCTCACCGCCGCCCCGATCTGGGGCGTCACCTGGGCACTGGCCGCCACCGGGCTGCTCGTGCTGGCCGACAAGGGCCTACCAGGGCGCTGACGCGCACATCCTCACGCCCTACAAGGGACGCGACAAGCCCTACCCGCAAAAGGACGCCAACCGCTCGGTGAGGCGTTCAAGGTGGCTCGGGGCAGTGACAAGGGTGACAGGGGCACGCCTGAACGATCGGGCACGGAAGCCTTAGCGATCATGGGAAAGGCCAGGCCCAGGAGGGAAAACACGGTCCCTACCTGGGCCTTCTCAAAGGGAGCGGGCGACGGGAATCGAACCCGCGTAGCCAGTTTGGAAGACTGGGGCTCTGCCATTGAGCTACGCCCGCGAGCGGAGGCACGCGGGCCTCGATCGCCATCCCGTAGCGTACAGGGTTCCGGGGGTGGACGTGGCGCGCGGAGCGGGGCGGGCTGATCGGCACTAGACTGCTCTCGCGATCCGCGGGCTGTAGCGCAGTTTGGTAGCGCACCGGCTTTGGGTGCCGGGGGTCGTGGGTTCAAATCCCGCCAGCCCGACATGGAGCCCCCGTCCTGGGACGGGGGCTCTCGCGTCAGTGGTCGGCGAGGAGGGTGCGGGCCTCCGCGGCGGCGGTGGTGATCGCCTGGGGGAGGTTCTCCGGGTTGCGGCCGCCCGCGCTGGCCATGGGGCCCTTGCCGCCTGCGCCGCCGCCTACCTCGCGGGCCGCGGTGGTGAGGATGGTGCGGGCCTGGATGTTGGTGTCCGCGCCTGCGGCGGCGACCAGGGCCGCCTTGCCGTTGGTTTCCGTGCCCAGGACGACGATGCCGTGGCGGTCGCGGCGGGAGAGGACGCCGGTGGCGATCGTGCGGAGGTCGGTGCCGGTGAGGTTGGGGATGGTTTGGGCCACCAGCCAGCCGCCCGGGACGGGCTCCGCGAGGGACGCCAGGTGGTCTGCGTGCTTCTCGAGTTCTGCCTGGTGGAGGTTCTCCAGGTGGCGCTGGATTTCGGTGAGGGTGGCCAGGCGTTGCCGCAGGCGGTCGGGGGCCTGGTCGGGACGGACGTTCAGGAGCGCCGCGAGCTCGTGCAGCAGGTTGCGCTCGTGGTTGTGGTGGCGAAGGGCGTCGGCGCCGGTGAGCGCCTCGATGCGGCGCAGGCCGGTGCCGATGGACGACTCGCCGACGATGTGGACGGGGCCCGCCTGCGAGCCGTGGCCGACGTGGGTTCCGCCGCAGAGTTCGCGGGACGCGTCGCCGATGTCCACGATGCGGACATCCTGGCCGTACTTCTCGCCGAACAGCGCGATTGCTCCTGCGGCCTCCGCCTCGGCGCGGCTCGCTTCCCAGACGCGGACGTCGGGGTCGTCGAGGAGGTAGTCGTTGACGAGGGCCTGGACGGGGTCGGTGTCGACCGGGGAGAAGTGCGCGAAGTCGAAGCGCAGGCGGCCGGGCTCGACGCGGGAGCCGTGCTGGGCGGCGTGGTCGCCGAGGAGGCGGCGCAGCATCGCGTGCAGGACGTGGGTCGCGCTGTGCGAGCGTGCGGTCGCCGCGCGGCGGTCCGCGTCGACGGTCGCCTCTGCCTGGGTGCCGGGCCGCACTTCGCCGTCCAGTATGCGGACGGTGTGCACGTGCAGGCCGTCCAGTCCGGGGCGGGTGTCGAGGACGCGAAGGTTCGCGTCGGATGTGCGGATCGTGCCCGTGTCGCCGACCTGGCCGCCCGACTCCGCGTAGAACGGGGTGCGGGAGAGGACCATCTCGATCTCGTCGCCCTGGGTTGCCCTGGGCAGCTCGCCGTTCGGACCGAGGAGTGCGAGCACCTGGGTTTCCGCGGTTTCCGATGTGTGGCCCACGAAGTCGGTGAGGCCGTGGCGTGCGGTGACGCGGCGGTAGGCGTCCTGTCGTGCGACCGCGTCCGACTTGCGGCCCTGGCCCGCGCGGTGTGCCTGCCGGCGCTGGGTTTCGAGGAGTTCCGCGAACGCGTCCTCGTCGACGGTGAGGCCGGCCGAGCGGGCCGCGTCGATGGTCAGGTCGATCGGGAAGCCGTAGGTGTCGTGCAGTTCGAACGCGGTGCGGCCCGAGATGGTCGTCGTCGCGCGGCCGATCGCCGCGTCGAGGAGCTGGGAGCCCTGGCGCAGGGTTCGATCGAACGCCTCCTCCTCGGCGCCGACCGTCTGCCGGATCAGGGGCGACTGCCGGGCCAGTTCCGGCCACGCGTCGCCGAGGGTGTCGATGACGCTGGACGTGAGAGCGGGCAGGACCGGGTCGTCGATGCCGAGCCGGCGGGCGTGCCGGACGGCCCGCCGCATCAGCCGCCGCAGCACGTGGCCGCGGCCGTCGCGGGCGGGCATGACGCCGTCCGCGATGAGGAAGGCGATCGACCGGGAATGCTCGGTGACGATGCGGAACGACGTGGAGTCGTCGCTGCCGTCGCGTCCCGGGTAGCCGCGGCCCGCCATCTCCTGGACGAGCCGGAAGGTGGGGGCGAGCAGGTCCGTCTCGCACTCCGTGTCCACGTCCTGGAGCACCGCGGCGAGGCGGCCGAGGCCGAGTCCCGTGTCGATGTTGCGTGCGGGAAGCTCGCCCAGGATCGGATAGCCGTCCTTGCCGGAGCCTTCGCCGCGGAGGTTCTGCATGAAGACGAGATTCCACAGCTCCTGGTAGCGCTCGCCGTTCACCGCGGGGCCGCCCTCGCGCCCGAAGGACGGGCCCCTGTCGTAGTGCAGTTCGGAGGACGGTCCGCAGGGGCCGGGTATCCCCATCGACCAGTAGTTGTCCTCCATGCCGAGCCGCTGGATCCGCTCGGACGGGACCCCGACGCTCTGCCAGAGCTTCGCGGCCTCGTCGTCGTCCAGGTACACGGTGACCCAGAGGCGTTCCGGGTCGAGGTTGTAGTGGCGCGTGAACAGCTCCCACGCCCAGGAGATCGCTTCCGCCTTGAAGTAGTCGCCGAAGGAGAAGTTCCCGAGCATCTCGAAGAACGTCGCGTGCCGCGTGGTGCGGCCCACGTTCTCGATGTCGGACGTGCGCGCGCACTTCTGCACGGACACCGCGCGGGGGTGGTCCGGCGTGGTCTCGCCGAGGAAGTACGGCTTGAACTGGTTCATGCCCGCGTTCGCCAGCAGAAGCGTGGGATCGGACGGGATCAGCGGGCTGGACGGCACGACGCGGTGGTCGCGCTCCTGGAAGAAGTCGAGAAAGGTCGAACGGATGTCAGTCGAACGCATGGGACGGCCTCACGAGGTCGATGGGATGACGGCGCGCACCGCCGAGCCGGGCCGGGCACGACTGCCCGTTCCCCAGCTCGGCGCGGCTAGCTCGCCGTCCCACCTCGTGAAGGTCCATCGCCGTTAACGCTACCGCCGCGTGCTCGGCTCCAGCACGCGGTTTTCGGGCGCCGCGCCTTCCTTGAGCGCCTCCTCCTCGGCGGCGCGGGCGTCGTACGCGGCGCGGGCGGCGTCGATGTCCTCCAGATGGGACTCGGCCCAGCGGACGAGGGTGGTGGACACCTCCATGAGGGTCGCGCCCATCGGGGTGACCGCGTACTCCACGCGCGGCGGCACCACCGGGTAGACGGTGCGGGTGACGATCCCGTCGCGTTCGAGGCCGCGCAGCGTGACGGTGAGCATCCGCTGGCTGATCCCGTCGATCTCGCGCTTCAGCTCGTTGAAGCGCTTGGGCCGCTCGCCGAGCAGCGAGATGACCAACAGCGACCACTTGTCGCCGACCCGGTCGAGGATCTCGCGCGCCCGGCATCCCGCGGGTGTGTGCTCCATGGTTATCTCCAAGTGACCAGGGCAGAAAAAAGTGCCTTCTTGTGCCGACTCCTGGGGTGTCCGCACCATGGAGGCGGTTCCTGATGGGAACCGCCTTACCATTCATAACCACTAGGAGACACGATGACCGCCGAGCTTGTCGAGATCCCCGGCTACGTCGCCGGCACCTGGACCATCGACCCCGTCCACTCCGACGTCGGCTTCACGATCAGGCACCTGATGGTCAGCAAGGTCCGCGGCCGGTTCGGCTCGTTCGAGGGGACGATCGAGACCGGCGAGGACGTGCTGGACTCGTCGGTGACCGCGACCATCGAGCTGACCTCGATCGACACCGGCAACCGCATGCGCGACGAGCACGTCCGGTCGGGCGACTACCTGGACGTGGTGAAGTACCCGACGATGACGTACCGCTCCACGGGCCTGCGCGCGGACGGGGAGGCCTTTGTTCTGGACGGCGAGCTCACGCTGCGCGGCGTCACGAAGAACGTCCCGCTGAAGCTGGAGATCGGCGGCTTCGGCCCCGACCCGTTCCGGGAGGACGACCCGTTCAAGGGCGCCCGCGCGGGGTTCACCGCGACCGGCGAGATCAGCCGGCTGGAGTTCGGGGTCGGCGACACCGCCAAGATCCCCGGCAGCAACGGGCTGGGGCTGAGCGAGAAGGTCCAGATCGTCCTGGAGATCCAGGCGGTCCTCAAGACGGACTGACCCGGGCGGCGGGCGGCCCCGGCCGGAGGGCCCGCCCGCGCCGTCACACGGCCAGCGCCTCGGGGAGGGCTTCCAGGGTCGTGATGCGGGGGACGTCCAGGTCGCCGGGCGCTGGACCGCCGGAGCGGTCGAGCCACACGCCGGTGAGGCCCGCGGCGGCGGCGCCCTGGGCGTCGGTGGCGAGCCGGTCCCCGACGTAGGCGGCGGCATCCGGCCGGACGCCGAGGGCCGCGCACGCCGTCCGGAAGATGGCCGCGGCCGGCTTGGCGGAGCCCGCCTCGCTGGAGGCCACGACGACGGGGAGCCGGCCGGCGAACCCGATCCGCTGGACCTTCGCGCGCTGCTGCCCGGCGTCGCCGTTGGTGATCACCCCGAGCCGGAGCCCGCGCGCCGCGAGGGCGTCCAGCGCTCCGGCGGCGTCGGGGAACGGGCGCCAGGCGGCCCGGTAGCGGGGGAGGAACCCGGCGATCCACGCGTCGGCGCGGGCCTCGTCCCATTCGCCGAGTCCGAGGTCCCGGGCGAGCGAGACGATCCGCAGGCGGCGCTGCGCGTCCATGGTCAGCTCGCCCGCCAGATACCGGTCGACGGCCTCCTCGGTGAGCTCCGACCAGCGCCGGACGAGCCACACCGGGTCCGCGTCCGGGAAGGAGCGGACGATCGCCTCGGCCGCGGCGCCCTCGTGGTCGAGGAGCGTCCCGTCCAGGTCGAACAGCACGGCCGTGATCACGACAGGAAGCCGAGGAGCGCGGCGGTCAGCTCGGCGGGCGCGTCCTCCTGCACCAGGTGACCGGCGCCCGCGATCGGATGGAGGCGCGAGCCCGGGACAAGGCCGGCCAACTCCCGGCCCTTCTCGATCGGTATCCACGTGTCCTCGGCGCCCCAGCAGATCAGGACCGGGAGGGACAGCTCGCCGTACCGCCCCTGGACCTCGTCGGTGTAGCGCTGGTCGGCCTGCGCGATCTGCCGGTAGAACGCGGGCTGCCCGTCTTCTCCCAGCCAGGGTTCCACGAGCGAATCGAGGGCGGCGGGGTGCAGGCCGCGGTGGCTCGCCGACGTCACGTACTCCCGGACGAGGGCGGCGTGCAGCGCGGGCGGGAGCTGCTCGAACACCGTGGCGTTGGCTCCGACCAGGCGGAAGAACGGAGACCCCCACGGAGCGAGCGCCACCGGATCGACGAGGACGAGGCGGCGGTAGCGCACACCGTGCAGGAGATGCGCCCGCAGGGACACGGCGCCGCCGAAGTCGTGCGCCACGACGGACGGCTCGTCCAGGCCCCAATGCGCCAGCAGTTCGGTGAAGACCTTGCCCTGCGCCGCCAGTGAGACGTCCTGTCCATCGCTCATCTCGGACGTCCCGTACCCCGGCATGTCCCAGACGTACACGCGGTGGTTCGTCGTCAGAGCGCGCGCGACACCACGCCACACGTAGGACGAGAACGGTGTGCCATGCAGGAGCACGACCGGGTCCGCGTGCTCGTTTCCGAGCACATCCCACCGAACCTCACCACGCTGGCTCGGGTAGGTCTGACGCAGCGTCCAGTCCTGCAAGGCAACTCCCAACATCGTCGAGCCCGTTCAGCCGAATCCGTGTGATTCGGCGAGCACGCGCGCCGCCTCCATGACGGACGTGCGGCGGCGCGCCAGGGCGGCCGCCTCGTCCTCCTCGTTCAGGACGATCCGCCGCAACTGCGGGACGGCGAAGTTCCACGCGATGAGGCCGAACACGGTGAACATCAGATCCTGGACGGCCTGCGACCGGTCCGGGTCCGGGGTGCCGCCGCCGGCGCCGTGCTCCGTGAAGTACCTGGCCTTTCGCTGGAACTCCTCACGGCGCTCTGTCTCGCCCTGCGTCCGGTCCGGGGTCTCAAGGGCCTCCCAGAGCAGCAGCCTGACCAGCTCCGGGTGCTCCCGGTACCAGTCGAACAGCCTGCCGACGGACTCCGCCAGGCTGTCCGGATCGATGTCGGTCGCGTGGCCGATCTCCGCCATCTTGGCGCGCACCACGGCGCCGAACAGCTTCTCCTTGCTGCCGAAGTACAGGTAGATGGCCTGCTTGTTGGCCCGCGCCTCGGTGGCGATGCGATCGATCCGGGCGCCCGCGAGCCCGCGCGCGGCGAACTCGGCGGTGGCGGCCTCGAAGATCCGCCGGCGGGTCGCCTCCGCGTCGTAGCCCATACGCGGATTAAACCACCCGGTTGACTTCGGCCGCTCCGGCGATCATTCTAAAACAACCAGATGGTTTATTTGAGGAGGACCCATGGCCACGACCGACGCACCCGTCCCGGTCCGCTCGCCGCTCCCGCAGAGCCTCGCCGGCCGCACGGCGGTGATCCTCGGCGGCAGCTCCGGCATCGGCCTGGCCGCGGGGGAGCTGCTCGCCTCGGCCGGGGCGCGGATCGTGCTCGCGGGCCGCGACAAGGAGCGGCTGGACGCCGCCGTGGCGCGCGTGACCGCGGCCGGCACGGGCGCCGAGGTGTTCGGCACGGCGGCCGACGTCGCCGACGAGAGCGCGCTGGAGGAGGTCTTCGAGCGCGCAGGCACCGTCGACCACGTACTGGTGACGGCCGGGCGCCCGGCCGGGATGGGCCCGGTCGCCGGGCTCACCCGGGACACCGCCGGGACCACCGTCGAGGCGCCGGCGTGGGCGGCGCTCACCGCGGCGCGCGCCGCCGTCCCGCGCATGCCCCCGGGCGGGTCGATCACGCTGACCTCGGGCATCCTCGTCGCGCGTCCGCGGCCGGGCATGTCCGCGCCGCTCGCGGCGGTCGGCGCGGTCGAGGCGCTCACCCGCGCGCTGGCGGTCGAGCTCGCGCCCTCCCGCCTCCGGGTCAACGCGATCCGTTTCGGGGCGTTCGACACTCCGCTGCTGCGGGGTCTCTACGGAGCCGCCGCCGGCGCGGAGGGCGACGCGGCGATGGCCGAGGCGGGCGGGGACATGCCGCTCGGACGGTTCGGGACGGCCGAGGAGGCCGCCTCCGCCGCCCTCTTCCTCATGGCCAACGCCTACATGAGCGGAGAGATCCTCACGATCGACGGCGGCCAGTCCCTCGCCTGAGCCCAGTCCCCACCTAGAACAGGGGAGGGCCCCTGACCGGCGTCCAGGTGGTCAGGGGCCCGAGGTCCCGGCTGTCTGAGGGGCTGGGAGTTCCCCTTCCTGCGAACAGCTCAGCCGAGACCGTTCTTGATCGCGGTGATCAGCTCACCGCCCGTCGTGTCGCCGCTCAGCTCCCAGAAGAAGGCGCCCGCCAGGCCCTGGTCCTTGGCGTAGCCCATCTTCCCGCCGATGGTGGACGGGGTGTCGTAGCTCCACCACTCGCTGCCGCACTTGGCGTAGGCGGTGCCGGCGACGGTGCCGGTCGCGGGGCACTTGCCCTTGAGGACCTTGTAGTCCTCGATGCCGGCCTCGAACGTGCCCGGCGCCGCGCCGGTCGCGGTGCCGCCGGGCTCGGACTGGGTGACGCCCGTCCAGCCGCGCCCGTAGAAGCCGATGCCGAGCAGCAGCTTGTTCGCCGGGACGCCCTTGGCCTTCAGCTTCGCGATGGTCTCGGCGGAGTTGAAGCCGGCCTGCGGGATGCCCGGGTAGGACGTGAGCGGCGAGTGGGGCGCCGTCGGACCCTGCGCGGCCCAGGCGCCGAAGTAGTCGTAGGTCATGGGGTTGAGCCAGTCGACGTACTGCGCGGCGCCCGCGTAGTCGGTCGCGTCCATCTTGCCGCCGTCGCTCGCGTCGGCGGTGATCGCGGCCGTCACGAGGTTGTTCGACCCGAACTTGGAGCGCAGTGCCGACAGCACGTTCTTCAGCGCGTTCGGGCCGCTGGTGTCGCAGGTGAGGCCGCAGGCGTTGGGGTACTCCCAGTCGATGTCGATGCCGTCGAACACGTCCGCCCAGCGCGGGTCCTCGACCAGGTTGTAGCAGGACTCGGCGAACGCGGCCGGGTTGGCGGCGGCCTGGCCGAAGCCGCCGGACCACGTCCAGCCGCCGAACGACCACAGCACCTTCAGGTTGGGGTGGAGCTTCTTCAGCTTGCGGAGCTGGTTGAAGCTGCCGCGCAGCGGCTGGTCCCAGGTGTCGGCGACGCCGTCGACGCTCTCGCCGGCGGTGTAGGTCTTCTCGTAGTCGGCGAAGCTGTCGCCGACGGTGCACCTGCCGCCCTGGACGTTGCCGAACGCGTAGTTGATGTGGGTCAGCTTGCCGGCGGATCCGCTCGTCTCGATGTTCTTGACGTGGTAGTTCCGCTGGTACACGCCCCACTCGGCGAAGTACCCGATGACCTTGTCACCGGCGACGGGGTTGCCGCCGCCCTCGTCGGTCGTGACCGACACGGCGCCGGACGCGGGAGAGGTGTTCCCGGCCGCGTCGCGGGCCTTCACGGTGAACGTGTAGGCGGTCTTGGCGGACAGCCCGCTGATCGTGGCGCTGGTGCCCGTCACCGAGGCGGCCTTCGCGGAGCCGTTGTAGACGTCGTAACCGGTGACGCCCACGTTGTCGGTTGCCGCGTTCCAGGCCAGGCTCACGCTCGTGGCGGTCTTGCCGGTCGAGCGGAGTCCGGACGGGGCCGCGGGAGCCTGCGTGTCCCCGCCGGGACCGCCGGAGCCGTCGCAGGCCGCGCCGTTGACCGTGCAGCCGGTGAACCAGCCGGAGCCGCTGCCGCCGAACCCGAAGCTCGCGCTGGCGCCCGCGGCGATCGTCCCGTTCCAGCTCGCGTTGGTGAAGGTGTAGTGGTTGCCGGAGACGGCCTTCGTCGCGTCCCACACGTTGCCGACGGACGTGCCGGCCGGCAGGTCGGCCTCCAGCCGCCAGCCGTTGATCGCGGCGCCGGTGCCGTTGGTGATCGTGCAGGTCCCGTCGAAGCCGGTGCCCCAGTCGGAGGCCTTCTTGCAGGTGGCGGTGACCGTTCCCGCCGACGACGCCGGCGGCGCCGTGAGCAGGGCGGTGGCCACCGCCAGGGTCGCTGCGCCGGCGAGCGCGATGGCCCGCCGTCCGCCCGGTCGTGTCATGATTCTCCGTTCGGTCCGGCCCCCGAAGCAAACAGGAATCCCCGCTCAATTCTTAGGAAAGTTTCCTAAGAATTGGCCAGATCGTAACCGGGCCGGACGGCGCCGACAAGGCCTGGTGGCGGGCCCGCGGGCGTCCGGGGGAGTGGTCTAAGCGGCTGCCTGGACTCGTACGGTCATCGGACGCGAAAGATTTTTCACGGCGTCCCGAACCAGCCGGGCATGTCGAGGCGCCACAGGTCCGCGGGGGTCATCCTGCGGAGATCGTCCTCCAGGGCCGACATGCGGTCCGCGCCGAGCCGCCGGGCCCAGTCGGCCCGGATCCGGTCGAAGATGCGCGCGGACCGGGCGAGCGCGTCCACGCCCCGCCCGGTCAGCCGGACGATCTTGCGCCGCGCGTCCCGCGGGTCGGCGGCGCGCTCGACGTACCCGGACCGCTCCAGCGAATCGACCATTTTGCCCGCGGCCTGCTTGGACACCCCGAGCCGGCGGCCGAGCTCCACGGCCGTCGTGCCGTCCGGGCCGATGGCCTGGAAGACGAAGCCGTGCATCGGCCGCAGCTCGGGGTGCCCCTCGCGGGCCAGCTCGGCGTGCAGCTCGTCGATGATCACGCGGAAGGCGAGGAACAGCCGCAGCGGCAGCTCGAAGCCGGGAGGCTCGCTTGACATAAAAGACAACCTCATTGACTATATGGACAACCTTGTTGTCCAACTTAGGGGATCGGGACCATGACGCTCGTCCGCAATGCCGAGAGCCGCCGCACCGAGACGCCCAACGGCGTGATGACCACCTTCGCGACACCGACCCAGGGAGGCACCGGCGGCATCGCCGTCTGGCGCGTCGACATGGCGCCCGGCAAGACGGGTCCGCGGCACGCCTTCGACACCGAGCAGGTGTGGACGTTCCTGGACGGCGCGGCGACCGTCGACCTGGACGGCCGCACGCTGCAGGCGCGGCCCGGCGACACCGTCGTCCTGCCCGCCGACGCGCCGCGCCGGATGACGGCCGGCGACTCCGGATTCACCGCCGTGGTCGCCGCCCACGCCGGCTGCCTCGCCTACGACCCGGACGCCGTCGTCGACCCGGAGAAGTGCGCGATCGCGCCGCAGGGGGACGAGCGGATCGTCCCGCCGTGGGCGCGGTGACCGAGCGCCGCCGAAGGTGATCAGGCCGCCGGGGTGATCAGGCGCCCAGGTACGCCAGGACGGCGAGGACGCGGCGGTTGTCGTCCTCCGACTGCGGCAGCCCGAGCTTGCCGAAGATGCTGTTGGTGTGCTTGCTGATCGCCTTCTCGGTGACGAACAGCTTCGCGGCGATCGCGGCGTTCGACCGCCCCTCCGCCATCAGCCCGAGCACCTCCCGCTCGCGGGGCGTCAGCCGCTGCAGCGGCTCCTCGCGGGCGTGCCGGGTGAGCAGCTGGGACACCACGTCCGGGTCGAGGGCGGTGCCGCCGTCCGCGACCCGGCGCACCGCCTCCACGAACACCTTGACGTCCGACACGCGGTCCTTCAGCAGGTAGCCGATGCCGCCCGTGCTGTCGGACAGCAGCTCCCGCGCGTACAGCTGCTCCACGTGCTGCGACAGCACCAGCACCGGCAGCCCCGGAATCTGTTCGCGGGCCTCCAGCGCGGCCTTCAGGCCTTCGTCGGTGAACGTCGGCGGGAGCCGGACGTCCACCACCGCGACGTCCGGGCGGTGCGTGGTCAGCGCCCGCAGCAGGGACGGCCCGTTGTCCACCGCCTCCACGACGTCGAACTGGAACGCGCCGAGCAGGCGGATCAGCCCGTCTCTGAGGAGGGCGAGATCTTCGGCGATGACAACGCGCAAGGCAGCTCCATGGTCACGACGGTCGGCCCGCCGGGCGGGCTCGTCACGGCCATGGTCCCATCGAACGCCGCGAGCCTGCGCTCGATCCCGCGCATACCGCTCCCGTGCGCGGGGTCGGCGCCGCCGGTCCCGTCGTCCCCGATGATCATGAGCAGCCGGTCGCCGGTGTGCTCGATCTGGAGCCAGGCCCGCCGCGCCGCCGAGTGCTTGACCACGTTGGCGAGCATCTCCGCCACCGCGAAGTACGCCGCCGACTCGACCGGCGCCTCGGCACGCCCGGGCACGTCGACCCGGACGTCCGCGGGCAGCGGCAGGGTCAGCGCGAGGGCGCGCACGGCCCCGTCCAGGCCGCGCTCGGCGAGCACCGGCGGATGGATGCCGCGGACCAGGTCGCGCAGCTCCGTGAGCGCGCTCCCGCTGGCCTCGCGCGCCTCGGCCAGCAGCTTCTGCGCGGTCTCGGGGTCGTGCTTCATCATCTCCTCGGCGAGCCCGATGTTCATGCTCAGCGCGACGAGCCGGGCCTGCGCGCCGTCGTGCAGGTCCCGCTCGATGCGGCGCAGCTCGGCGGCGGAGGCGTCCACGGTGTCCGACCTGGTCTCGGTGAGCCGCTGGACGCGCTCGGTCAAGGCGCCCTTCGTCGGCGCGAGCAGCGACCGGGAGAACAGAGCGTGCGCCTTCACGAACATCGGCCCCAACGGAACGGACGCCACGGTCAACCCCGCACCCAGCACGATCGAGCCGACGATGCCGATGACCCCGTAATCGCTCAGCATCCAGAACGGCCCCCACCCGAAGTCGGCGACCATCGCCACCCAGGGCGCGACGAGAACGCCCTCCAGCCCGTAGATCGTCGTCCCGGCGGCCAGCACGCCGAGGACGAGCGCGACCGGCACGTTCAGCAGCGTCCACAACAGGTCACGCCAGGACGCCGGATCGCCGAGCATCCACCCCAGCCGCTTGAACGGTCCCGCCCCGCGCGGCTCAGGCCGGTACGGGAGGGGGATCGTCACGCCCGACCACTCCGCCGCCCACGCGCGCTGCTGGTTGGCGATCGACCGGATCGCCTGGAACACCACCGGCGTGAGCACGATCCCCGCGCCGAGCGGGATGAAAACGATCGACAGCACGGCCAAGATGAAAAGCGGCAGGTTCACCGTGTACGCCAGCACGATCTGGACGATCCCGCGGACGACGCTGAGGACGACGCGGCGCCCGTAACCGCGGAGCTGCTCGCTCACCTGATCCTCCAAGAAATCGCCATGACCGTGGACGTCCCCCCATTCTGGACGTTGGCGTGCGAGGGCTCGGTGGTGTTAGACCCCCTCTTCTGCCCGCGGCGGGTGGGGTTAGGCCTACCGTCCTCGGGCGGCGACAAGACAACCGGCCCCGTTCCCTGCACAATGCACTGGCGACATCCAGGGGAGAAAGCGAATCCAAGCTGTGACAGCGACCATCAGCCAGACGCCCGACGGCCAGGGCACCGAGCCCGCCATCCGGCCCATCACCGAGCGGATCGCCGGCGAGATCGGCGTCCGCGAGGGACAGGTGCGGGTCGCGGTGGACCTGCTCGACGGCGGGGCGACCGTCCCGTTCATCGCCCGCTACCGCAAGGAGGCGACCGGCGCGCTCGACGACGCCCAGCTCCGCGCGCTGGAGGAGCGGCTGCGCTACCTGCGCGAGCTGGACGAGCGCCGCGCCGCGATCCTGGAGTCGGTGGAGTCGCAGGGCAAGCTCACCGGCGAGCTGAAGGCCCAGATCATGACGGCCGACTCCAAGGCGCGGCTGGAGGACATCTACCTCCCGTACAAGCCGAAGCGGCGCACCAAGGCGCAGATCGCCCGCGAGGCCGGGCTCGAACCGCTCGCCGAGGCGCTGCTGGACGACCCGTCCCGCGACCCGCGGACCGAGGCGGCCGCCTACGTGGACGCCGAGAAGGGCGTCGCGGACGAGACCGCCGCGCTGGAGGGCGCCCGCGCCATCCTCGTCGAGCGGTTCGCCGAGGACGCCGACCTCATCGGCGCGCTGCGCGAGCGCATGTGGAACCAGGGCCGGATGGTCTCGCGCGTCCGGGACGGCAAGCAGGAGGCGGGCGCGAAGTTCGCCGACTACTTCGAGTTCTCCGAGCCGTTCGCGAAGCTGCCCTCGCACCGCGTCCTCGCGCTGTTCCGCGGTGAGAAGGAAGAGGTCCTCGACCTCGACCTGGAGCCCGAGGACGCCGGCGACGACCCGGCCGCGCGCAGTTCCTACGAGGTGGAGATCGCGCGCCGGTTCCAGATCACCGACCAGGGCCGCCCGGGCGACAAGTGGCTCTCCGACGCCGTCCGCTGGGCCTGGCGCACCCGGATCCTCGTCCACCTCGGCATCGACCTGCGGACCCGGCTGCGGCAGGAGGCCGAGGACGAGGCGGTCCGCGTGTTCGCCGCCAACCTGCGCGACCTCCTGCTCGCCGCGCCCGCGGGCACCCGCGCCACCATGGGCCTGGACCCGGGGCTGCGCACCGGCGTGAAGGTCGCCGTCGTGGACGCCACCGGCAAGGTCGTCGCCACCGACACGATCTACCCCCACGAGCCGCGCCGGAAGTGGGACGAGTCGATCGAGACCCTCGCCCGGCTCGCCCGCGCGCACGAGGTCGACCTGGTCTCCATCGGCAACGGCACCGCGTCCCGGGAGACCGACAAGCTCGCCGCCGACCTGATCGCCCGGCACCCCGACCTCAAGCTCACCAAGATCATGGTGTCTGAGGCGGGCGCGTCGGTGTACTCGGCGTCGGAGTACGCCGGGCGCGAGCTGCCCGGCATGGACGTCTCGCTGCGCGGCGCGGTGTCGATCGCCCGCCGCCTCCAGGACCCGCTCGCGGAGCTGGTCAAGATCGACCCCAAGTCGATCGGGGTCGGCCAGTACCAGCACGACGTGTCCGAGGTGAAGCTGTCGCGCTCCCTCGACGCCGTCGTCGAGGACTGCGTGAACGCGGTCGGCGTGGACGTCAACACCGCGTCCGCGCCGCTGCTCACCCGCGTGTCCGGCATCGGCGAGGGCCTCGCGGAGAACATCGTCGCGCACCGCGACGCCAACGGCCCGTTCCGGAGCCGCGGCGGGCTGAAGAGCGTCCCGCGGCTCGGTCCGAAGGCGTTCGAGCAGTGCGCGGGCTTCCTGCGCATCCCCGGCGGCGACGACCCGCTGGACGCCTCCAGCGTGCACCCGGAGGCGTATCCGGTCGTCCGCCGGATCCTGGACGCGGCCGGCAACGACATCAAGGGGCTCATCGGCAACACCGCCGTCCTGCGCTCCCTCAAGCCGGCGAACTTCGTCGACGACACGTTCGGGCTGCCGACCGTCACCGACATCCTCGCCGAGATGGAGAAGCCCGGCCGCGACCCCCGCCCGGCGTTCCGGACCGCCACGTTCAAGGAGGGCGTCGACAAGCTCTCCGACCTCGAACCCGGGATGATCCTCGAAGGCGTCGTCACCAACGTCGCCGCGTTCGGCGCGTTCGTGGACGTCGGCGTCCACCAGGACGGGCTCGTCCACATCTCCGCGATGTCCGACAAGTTCGTCTCCGACCCGCGCGAGGTCGCCAAGCCGGGCGACATCGTCCGCGTGAAGGTCCTGGACGTCGACCTGCAGCGCAAGCGGATCTCGCTCACCCTCCGGCTGGACGACGAGCCAGGCCGCGACCAGCAGGGCGGCGGCCGGCGCGGCGAGCCGCGCGACCGGGGCGGGCGGCAGAACCGCGGCGGCCAGAACCCGCGCGGCGGCCAGAACCGCGGCGCGCAGGGAGGCGGCGGGCAGCGCGGGCAGAAGGGCGGTCAGAAGGGCGGTCAGAGAGGCGGCGGCCAGGGAGGCGGCGGCCAGGGAGGCGGCGACTTCTCCGGCGGCGGAGCCATGGCCGACGCACTGCGCCGCGCGGGCCTGGACAAGGGCCTCCCCGGAAAGGACCGCAAGGGCCGCTGAGCCGGAGGGGCGCTACTCGCCGAAGCCGCGCCACCGTCCGTCGGAGCCCGTCTCGGTCGGGCTCTGCGGACGGATGGGCCGCCGCGGGTGCGGCGGCGCGGCGCGGCGCGGCGAACCCTCCGGGGGGTCGTACGGGCCCTGCCCGAGCCGGTCCTGCCCGAGCGGCGAACGCGGCGGCGGCACCTGCGGCTGCGCCCGCCCGACCTCGGCCGCATCGGCGAACTGCGGCCCGCCGAGCACGGGCCCGCCGATGGACGAGGTCCCGAACGGGTCGGCGGAGGCGGACGCCTCGGCCGACCTCGCGCGGGACGGGTCGTCCGGCTCCTCCGGGATCGGCCGGTGCCGCGGGAACTGCAGGACGGCGATCGCGCCCAGCGCCAGCGCGCCGAGCCGCATCGCGGAGTGCGCCGCGTCCTGCGGCCACGGTTCCCCGTAGAGGAAGGTCCCCATGGTCAGCAGGTAGGTCTTGGCGGCGACCGTCATCACGGTGGCCACGATCGACACCCGGCACCGCTGGAACGCCATGACCATGATCCCGAACCCGATGGCCGCCGCCAGGACGGTCAGGTACGGCCAGGCCGTCGCGGCGATCTGCGGGCTGGACGCGTGCGCGTCGTCGCTCCACCCCTTGATCGCGAGCTCCGCGGTGCCCACCGGAAACCCGGAGCTCAGCCCGTAGGCGATCCCGGTGATCGGGCGGGCGTGCCGGCCGTCCGGCCGGTGGTCGCCGAGGACGAGGATCAGCATCGGCACCGCGACCGCCGGCGCGACCACCACCGCGATCTTCCACAGCGGCGCGTCCGCCGAGCTGATCGGCTCGCTCCCGCTGAGCGACCCGGTCAGCAGCAGGATCGCCGCGCCGATCAGCAGCAGGCTGAGCCACTCGCGCCCGGTCAGCCGCTCGCCGAAGAAGACCAGCGCGATGAGCAGCAGCGGGACGACGCCGGACATGAAGATCGGGACGGCGGTGGACAGCGGCAGGTTCCGCAGCGCGATGATCTGCAGCGTGAGCCCGCCGAGCACGAACCCGAGCGCGATGAGGAAGATCCAGTTGCTCACGATCGACCAGATCATGTGCGGGATGCGGTTGCCCCGTACAGGCGGCATCCGGTCCGCCGCCAGTTTGAAGACGGCGAACCCGAGGTAGTAGAGACCGGTCGCACTGAAGGCCGCGGCTATCCCGTTCATCCCGGACGAGTATGGGGGCTGGGATCCCTTATGTCACTGCCTGTGCGGCACCGTTGACGCGATTCGCCGGTCTTGTAGGCGTCCGATGTCCGCAGCCGGGGCCGCGACCCCATAGACTTGGCGCGCGAAGGCGCGGAGCCGTATCTCGGCGTGCCCGCGCCGCTGAGAGACTGACCGGCCGATGAGCACCGGCGCAGCCCGCTGCGCGCAGGCCGAGGGGCTCGCAGGCAGAAGAGGAAGAGCACGCGTCGAACGCCGCGGCCGAGACAGCGCCCGATCAAGGAGACCGACCCCAGTGAAGACCGATGTCGAGGAGCTGACCCCCACGCGGGTCAAGCTCACCGTCGAGGTTCCGTTCGACGAGCTCAAGCCGAACCTCGACAAGGCGTACAAGGAGATCTCCCAGCAGGTGCGGATCAAGGGCTTCCGGCCCGGCAAGGTCCCCGCCCCGCTGATCGACAAGTACGTCGGCCGGGGTGCGGTCCTGCAGGAGGCGGTCAACGACGCGCTTCCGGAACTGTACGGCCGCGCCGTCGAGGAGACCGAGATCTTCGTGCTCGGGCAGCCCGACGTCGAGGTGACCGAGCTGGAGGACGGCACCCAGTTCGCGTTCACCGCCGAGGTCGACATCCGGCCGAAGTTCGAGGTGCCCGACTACGACGGCCTGGAGGTCGTCGTGGACGACGCCGAGGTCACCGACGAGCAGGTCGAGGAGACCATCGGCAACCTGCGCGAGCGGTTCGCGTCCCTCACCGGCGCCGAGCGCGCCGCCGAGGAGGGCGACTTCGCCACCATCGACATGGCCGCGAAGATCGACGGCGAGGAGGTCGAGGACGCCTCCACCACCGGCTACTCCTACGAGGTCGGCAGCGGGTCGTCCGTCGAGGGCCTGGACGACGCCATCATCGGCCTGGCCGCGGGCGAGGAGACGACGTTCACCGGCACCCTGCCCGGCGGCGAGCGCGCCGGCGAGGAGGCCGAGATCACCGTCACCGTGCAGAGCGTCAAGGTGAAGAACCTGCCCGACCTGGACGACGAGTTCGCCCAGCTCGCCAGCGAGTTCGACACGATCGAGGAGCTGCGCGAGGACGTCCGGACCCGGCTCGGCCGGCAGGTCAAGGTGCAGCAGCTGTCGGACGCGCGCGACAAGGCCCTCGAGGCGCTGCTGGAGAAGGTCGACATCCCGCTGCCCGACAAGGTCGTGGAGGAGGAGGTCGGCCGCCGCAACCAGCAGCTGGAGCAGCAGCTGCAGATGGCCGGCATGTCCAAGGAGGACTACCTCAAGGAAGAGGAGAAGACCGCCGAGGAGTTCGACGCCGAGGTCGCCGACGCCGCCCGGCTCGCGGTCAAGGGCGGGTTCGTCCTCGACCAGCTCGCCGTCCAGGAGGAGCTGGGCGTCGAGAACGAGGAGCTCAGCGAGTACGTCGTCACGCAGGCGATGCAGATGGGCGTCCAGCCGCAGCAGCTCGCCGAGTACCTCACGCAGAACAACCAGCTTCCGGCGATCGTGTCGGAGGTCCTGCGCAGCAAGGCGCTGAACCTCGTCGTCGAGCACGTCACCGTCAAGGACGAGTCCGGCAACGAGATCGACGTCGACGCCCTCCAGCGCGAGCTGAACGGCGAGACCGCCCAGGCCGAGGACGCCCAGGCCGAGGACGCCCAGGCCGAGGACGCCGAGAGCGCCGAGGACGCCGAGAGCGCCGAGGACGCGGCTCCGGCGGAGACGGCCGAGGCCGCTGCTGAGGACTCCGCTGAGGACGCCCCGGCCGCCGAGGCGAAGGACGAGCAGGACGCGAAGGACAAGGACGCCTGAGACGTCCTCCCGCGCACCGGGCCGCCCCGCATCCGTTCCCACGGGTGCGGGGCGTCCGTTTTGGGTGCGGTGTACCGGGTGTCGCGCGGGCGAAGATCGTCCGGAACGCGAGGGTCGGCCGGGCCGCCCGGGGTACGCCCCTGGCGAAAAGCCGGGTCCCCCGGCTTAACCGGGCCCCGCCGCGCGTTAATGTCCAATCATCCGAACCGAGTAAAAGGACCGGAGGAACACCCGGTGAGCATGCCTCCGACTTTCGACGAGTCGTCGCGGATCCAGGCGCGGGTGGCCGAGGCGCCCCTGCTGCCTCTCGGCGACCAGCTGTTCCAGCGGCTGCTGCGCGAACGCATCGTCTTCCTCGGCCAGCAGGTCGACGACGACATCGCCAACCGCATCTGCGCCGAGCTCCTGCTGCTGTCGGCCGAGGACGGCCGCCGCGACATCACGCTCTACATCAACTCGCCAGGCGGCTCCGTCACCGCCGGCATGGCGATCTACGACATCATGCAGTACGTCCCCAACGACATCGTCACGGTCGGGATGGGCCTGGCCGCGTCGATGGGCCAGTTCCTGCTCTGCGCGGGAACCCGGGGCAAGCGGTACGCCCTGCCGCACGCGCGGATCATGATGCACCAGCCGTCCGGCGGCATCGGCGGCACGGCCTCCGACATCAAGATCCAGGCCGAGCAGATGCTGTACGTCAAGAAGACGCTCGCCGAGAAGATCGCCGAGCACACCGGCCAGCACCTCGACCAGATCGAGCGCGACTCCGACCGCGACCGCTGGTTCACCGCCGACGAGGCCAAGGACTACGGGTTCGTGGACCACGTGGTGCTCAGTGCCACCCAGGTGCCCTCCGAGGGCACCGTCTCTTGACGATCGACACTCATCGGAGGCACATCATGAGCGACCTCATCCGACCCGGCTTCAGCGATATGGCCCGGCCCGGCGTGCAGGCGGGCGGCGGCCCGACGCCGGTCGACAACCGCTACATCATTCCGTCGTTCGTCGAGCGCACCACGTACGGGGTCAAGGAGATGAACCCGTACAACAAGCTGTTCGAGGAGCGCATCATCTTCCTCGGCGTGCAGATCGACGACGCGTCCGCCAACGACGTGATGGCCCAGCTGATCACGCTGGAGTCGATCGACCCCGACCGCGACATCAGCATCTACATCAACTCGCCCGGCGGCTCGTTCACCGCCATGACGGCGATCTACGACACGATGCAGTTCGTCAAGCCGGACATCCAGACGGTGTGCATCGGCCAGGCCGCGTCCGCGGCCGCGGTCCTGCTCGCCGCCGGGACGCCGGGCAAGCGGGCGGCACTGCCCAACTCGCGGATCCTGATCCACCAGCCCGCGACCGAGGGCACCTACGGACAGTCCAGCGACATCGAGATCCAGGCGCGCGAGATCATGCGCATCCGCGAGCTGCTGGAGAGCATCCTGGCCGAGCACAGCGGCCGGAGCATCGACCAGGTCCGCCGCGACATCGAGCGCGACAAGATCCTCACGGCGGACGAGGCGAAGGACTACGGTCTCATCGACGACGTCTTCGCCAGCAGGAAGCGTAAGGCCGAGGTAGTGTCGTCCTGAGACGGCACGAGGACGAGGGAGTCCCCCAGCCCGGTCGTCACACTTCCGGGCGAGGGGCTTTCCAAGTCCGCTGGAGGCGGTAACGTCGAACCAACGTCGTGAGCCTTCGGGACGCAACCAGCTGCGCCGCATTCTCCAAGGCGGACGGCCCCACGAAAAGGAGACGGTTGGGTGGCACGCATCGGCGACGGTGGTGACCTGCTCAAGTGCTCGTTCTGCGGGAAGAGCCAGAAGCAGGTCAAGAAGCTCATCGCGGGTCCGGGCGTGTACATCTGCGACGAGTGCATCGATCTCTGCAACGAGATCATCGAGGAGGAGCTCTCCGAGACCTCCGACCTCAAGTGGGACAACCTGCCCAAGCCGCGGGAGATCTACGAGTTCCTCGACTCCTACGTCATCGGGCAGGAGACGGCGAAGAAGGCCCTGTCGGTCGCCGTCTACAACCACTACAAGCGGATCCAGTCGGGTGACACCGGCCGGGACGACCCGGTCGAGCTGGGCAAGTCCAACATCCTGCTGCTCGGCCCCACCGGATCCGGCAAGACGCTGCTCGCGCAGACGCTCGCGAAACTCCTCAACGTCCCGTTCGCTATCGCGGACGCCACGGCGCTGACGGAGGCGGGCTACGTCGGGGAGGACGTCGAGAACATCCTCCTCAAGCTGATCCAGGCGGCCGACTACGACGTCAAGAAGGCCGAGACCGGAATCATCTACATCGACGAGGTCGACAAGATCGCCCGCAAGAGCGAGAACCCGTCGATCACGCGCGACGTCTCCGGGGAGGGCGTCCAGCAGGCCCTGCTGAAGATCCTGGAGGGCACCACCGCGAGCGTCCCGCCGCAGGGCGGCCGCAAGCACCCGCACCAGGAGTTCATCCAGATCGACACCACCAACGTGCTGTTCATCTGCGGCGGCGCGTTCGCCGGCCTGGAGAAGATCGTCGAGTCCCGGGTCGGCAAGCAGGGCATGGGCTTCGGCGCGCAGATCCGCTCCAAGTCCGACTTCGAGGAGTCGTCGGCGGTGCTCGGCGACGTGATGCCGGAGGACCTGCTCAAGTTCGGGATGATTCCGGAGTTCATCGGCCGGCTGCCGGTGATCACCTCGGTGCACAACCTGGACCGCGAGGCCCTCATCAACATCCTCACCGAGCCGAAGAACGCGCTGGTCCGCCAGTACCACCGCCTCTTCGAACTCGACGGGGTCGACCTGGAGTTCACCGACGACGCCCTGGAGGCCATCGCCGACCAGGCCATCCTCCGCGGCACCGGCGCCCGCGGCCTCCGCGCGATCATGGAGGAGGTGCTCCTGTCGGTGATGTACGAGGTGCCGAGCCGCCAGGACGTCGCCCGCGTCGTCATCACCCGCGAGGCCGTCCTGGAGCACGTCAACCCGACTCTCGTCCCCCGCGACCGCCCCAAGCGCGAGCCGCGGGAGAAGAGCGCGTGATCGGGGCGTGATCGGGGAGGTGTGTCCGCGGAAAGCGCGGACCTGAGCCCCGATCACCTGTTAGCCCAGGGGGGCGACCCACTGGAGCCCCCGATGTGGGGGCTTCGCCCCCACGCCCCTGCGCCCCCGGTCGCTCGGCCGGGGGCGTTCTCGTGCGGCCGGTCAGCGGGTGGTGGACTCGCCCAGGCCGGCCTCGCGGGCGAGGACGATGGCCTGGGCGCGGTCGGCGACGTGCAGCTTCATGAAGATGTTCGAGACGTGGTTGCGGACGGTCTTCTGGCTGAGGAAGAGCGTCGCGGCGATCTCGGCGTTGCTGCGGCCCTGCGCGATCAGTTCGAGGACCTCCCGTTCCCGCTCGGTGAGCTGCGGGAACGCGGCCTGCCTCGGGTCGGGCATGTCGGTGAAGTAGGTGAGGACGCGGCGCGCGATCTCCGGGCCGTAGATGGCCTCGCCCGCCGCGACCGCCCTGACCGCGCGGGCGATCTCCTCCGCGCCGGACTCCTTCAGCAGGTAGCCGCGGGCGCCGGCGCGCATCGCCGCGAAGACGGAGTCGTCGTCGCGGAACATCGTCAGCACCAGCACGCCGATGCGCGGGCTGGTGCGGGTGATGGTGCGGGTCGCCTCGATGCCGTTGCCGCCGGGCATGTGCAGGTCCATCACGACGACGTCGGGCTGTAGGTCGGCCGCGAGCTTCACCGCGTCCGGCCCGTTCTCGGCCTCGCCCACCACGTCCACCCCGAGCGCCTGCAGCAGCCCCTTCAGCCCCTGCCGGAACACCGGGTGGTCATCGGTGATGAGGACCCGGATGGTCTCCGTCATCTCCGTCCGCCCTCTCCGGTCGAGGGACGATGATACCCGGCGGCGGTCTCCGCGGCGGCGAGCGGGAGCCGGACGGCGACCACGGTCCCGCCGCCGTTGCGGGACGAGAACACGCAGCTTCCGCCGACCTCGGCGGCCCACTCCTTCATCGAGGCCATGCCGCGGCGCGGCCGCTGCTGCCCGCCGTTGCGGGCGGACTCGGGCAGTCCCGGCCCGGTGTCGGCGACCATCAGGTGCAGCGCGTCGTCGCGGCTGAGCCGGACCGTCGCGGTGCTCTCCGGCGCGTGCAGCCGGATGTTCGTCAGGGCCTCCTGCGCGATCCGGTACGCCGCGACCTCCACCGCCGCCGGCAGCCCCGCCGGCTCCCCGTCGAACCGGACGTCGACGCGCTCGCAGCAGCCCTCGGCGAACGACTCGATGGCCGCGACGAGGCCGAGGTCGTCCAGCGCGGGGGGTCGCAGCCCGTGGGCGAGGTCGCGGATCTCGCCCACGGCGGTCGCCAGCCGGTTCCGGACGTCGGCGAGGAGCGGGTCCGTCCGCTCCGGCTCGCAGGCGAGGGTGATGCGGGCGGCGTCCAGCGACATCGCGAGGCTCGCCAGCGTCGGGCCGAGACCGTCGTGCAGGTCGTTGCGCAGCTGCCGCCGCTCCTCCTCGCGGCTGGCGAGGATCCGCTCGCGGGAGCGCTGCAGGTCGGAGGTGAGGCGGCGGAGGTGGGGGAGGGTCGCGGCGCGTGCCGCCACGGCCCCCGCGGTGAACGCGCCGGCCAGCACGGCGGCGCGTGCCAGTACCGCTCGCATCCCGTCCCTCTCCCTCTGCCCCGGCCTGGCGGTCGTCGCCCATCACCCTTGCCGGTGGGGCGACCCGGTGTCAGGTGACCTGTGTCCCGACCGCAGCGGGAAAACGCTCTCTGGGGCCGTCCGGGCGGCCTGCGCCCGCCACTCCTCCGGTCCCCGTAGAATCGTCAGCCGTGACACAGCCCAGCACTGAGCGCGGCCGGGAGGCCGCCGCGGACGTCGACCTGCCCACCCAGTACCGACCGGCCGATGTCGAGGGCCGGCTCTACGAGCGGTGGGTATCGGAGGGGCTGTTCACCGCCGACCCCGAGCGCGCCCCCGGCCGTCCCGCGTTCTCGATCGTGATCCCGCCGCCGAACGTCACCGGCTCGCTGCACATGGGGCACGCCCTCGACCACTCCATCCAGGACACCCTCGTCCGGCGGCGCCGCATGCAGGGGCACGAGACCGCGTGGGTGCCCGGCATGGACCACGCGGGAATCGCGACCCAGAACGTGGTGGAGCGCGAGCTGGCGAAGGAGGGCCTGTCGCGGCACGACCTCGGGCGCGAGGCGTTCGTCGAGCGGGTGTGGCAGTGGAAGGCCGAGTCCGGCGGCCGGATCCTCGGCCAGATGCGCCGCCTCGGCGACAGCGTCGACTGGACGCGCGAGGCGTTCACGATGGACGACGACCGGGCCCGCGCCGTCCGGACGATCTTCAAGCGGCTGTTCGACGACGGGCTGATCTACCGCGCCGAGCGCATCATCAACTGGTGCCCGCGCTGCCTGACCGCGCTGTCGGACATCGAGGTCGAGCACGAGGAGGTCGACGGCGAGCTGGTCTCGATCCGGTACGGCTCCGGCGAGGACGAGATCGTCGTCGCGACCACCCGGGCGGAGACGATGCTCGGCGACACCGCCGTGGCCGTCCACCCGGACGACGAGCGCTACGCCCGCGTCGTCGGGCGTGAGATCGAGCTTCCGCTGACCGGCCGCCGCATCCCGGTCGTCGCCGACGAGCACGTCGACCCGGCGTTCGGCACCGGCGCGGTGAAGGTGACCCCGGCGCACGACCCGAACGACTTCGAGATCGGGCGGCGGCACGACCTGCCCTCCCTGTCGGTCATGGACGAGCGCGGCGTCGTCACCGCGCCCGGCCCCTTCGAGGGGCTCGACCGGTTCGAGGCGCGCCCGGCGGTCGTCGCGGCGCTGCGCGAGCAGGGCCGGATCGTCGCGGAGGTCCGCCCCTACAAGCACTCGGTCGGGCACTGCCAGCGCTGCTCCACGGTCGTCGAGCCGCGGGTGTCGCTCCAGTGGTTCGTGAAGGTCGAGTCGCTCGCGCGGGCCGCGGGCGACGCCGTCCGCGACGGCCGCGTGACGATCCACCCGCCGGAGATGGCGGCCCGCTACTTCGAGTGGGTCGACAACATGCACGACTGGTGCATCAGCCGGCAGCTGTGGTGGGGGCACCGCATCCCGGTCTGGTACGGGCCGGACGGCGAGGTCGTCTGCCCCGGGCCGGAGGAGGAGCCGCCCGCCGGATGGACGCAGGACACCGACGTCCTCGACACGTGGTTCTCCTCCGCGCTGTGGCCGTTCTCCACGCTCGGCTGGCCGGACGAGACGCCCGACCTGAAGCGGTTCTACCCGACGTCCGTGCTGGTCACGGGCTACGACATCCTGTTCTTCTGGGTCGCCCGGATGATGATGTTCGGGCTCTACGCGATGGACGGCGTCCAGCCGTTCGACACCATCGCCCTGCACGGGATGGTCCGCGACCAGTACGGCAAGAAGATGTCCAAGTCGTTCGGGAACGTCATCGACCCGCTCGACTGGATCGACCGCTACGGCGCCGACGCGACCCGCTTCACCCTGCTGCGCGGCGCGAACCCGGGCGGTGACGTCCCGGTCGCCGAGGACTGGGCCCAGGGGTCGCGCAACTTCTGCAACAAGCTGTGGAACGCGACCCGGTTCGCGCTGATCAACGGCGCGCACGTCCGCGGCGAGGTGCCGGCCGAGGTGTCCACCGTGGACGCGTGGATCCTGTCCCGGCTCCAGGCCGTCGTCGCCGAGGTGGACGGGCACCTGGAGGCCTACGACTTCGCCAAGGCGTGCGAGGCGCTCTACCACTTCGCGTGGGACGAGGTCTGCGACTGGTACGTCGAGCTGGCGAAGGTGCAGCTCGCCGACGACCGGGCCGGGACGACCCAGCGCGTCCTGGGCGAGGTGTTCGACAACCTGCTGCGCCTGCTGCACCCGGTCGTCCCGTTCGTCACCGAGGAGCTGTGGACGTCCCTCACCGGCGGTGAGACGGTCGTCACCGCGCCCTGGCCCGCCGCCGAGAGGGGCCGGGCGGACGGCGCCGCCGAAGAGCTGGTCGGCTCGCTGCAGCGGATGGTGACCGAGGTGCGGCGGTTCCGGGCCGACCAGGGGCTCAAGCCCGGCCAGCGGGTCGCCGCGCGCGTCGAGTGGAACGGCTCGGCCCTGCAGGACCACGAGGACGGCATCCGGGCGCTGCTGCGGCTCACCGAGCCTGGCGAGGAGTTCTCCTCGACGGCGTCCCTGCCGGTCGAGGACGTCAAGGTGCACCTCGACACCGCGGGCGCGATCGACGTCGCCGCCGAGCGCAAGCGGCTGGAGAAGGACCTCGCCGCCGCCCGCAAGGAGGTCGACCAGGCGCGCCGCAAGCTCGGGAACGAGGCGTTCATGGCGAAGGCGCCGGAGGCGGTCGTGGCGAAGAACCGGGAGCGGCTCGCCCAGGCGGAGGCGGACATCGGCCGGCTGGAGGCGCAGCTTGCCGGGCTCCCGGCGGTCCGGTCCTGACAGCGGTGCCGCCGACCGGGCGATCTTTCGGCGCGGCGGGCGCCGCCGCGGTTACCATCCGGTTGGGCCCAGAGGCCTTTGGCGGTACGTGAACCATCGGGAGTGCAATGGCCGAGTCACCAGGTCGGTCCGGCACGCCGGACTCCCCGTCCGGCGATGACCTCGACGGCGCGCAGGTCGTCGCGGACGGGGACGCCTCGGAGGCCGCCGCCGAGCCCCTGCGCGGCCTGCGCCCGTGGTGGTCGGTGGACTACGGCGACGGGACGGGCCCGCACGGGCCGGTCAACGGCACCGGGCCGCAGATGCTGCCCGCACCGCGGGACGGGTCGGGCCCGTTCCCGGTCCTCGGCGGCGGCACGGGCCCGCAGTTGATGCCCGGCCCGACGAACGGCTCGGGCGCGCATCCGGTCGTCCGCACCGGCCCGCAGGGCGTGCTTCAGGACGGGTCCGGCGCGCACCCGGTGATCCCGGCCGGGACCGGCCCGCTGCCTCCGGTGACCGGCGCGCCGCCCGCCCGGCGCAAGCGCCCGCCGAAGCTCCTGCTGCTCGCGGGCGCCGTCCTGGTCACGGTCGTGATGCTGGCCGCGGGCGTGCTGGCGGTCCGGACGGTCGGCGGCGCCGCCAAGGACGCCCGCACGACGGCCGCTCCCGCGTCCAAGAAGGTGATCAACGCGGGCGCGGTGGCCGGCGGGCTGCGCCGGGACGGCCTGACCGCGCCGCAGGCGAGCGCCGCCTACCCGTTCGTCGCGGGCGCCGCCGACGCGGGCGGCGTCCCGGTCGCCAAGAACGGTCTCGCGGTCTACACCGAGGTGCCGGTGGGCCGGCTCAACGTGCTGTTCGCGGGCGGGACGGGCCAGGTCGGTAACCCTGCGGACTTCCTGCAGAAGGCACAGCCGACGACGTTCATCGCGGGCCAGGACGCCGACCCGGGTTCGGAGGGCGGCAAGGCGGTCTGCGGCCAGTTCGCCGTCCTCGCCGACACCCACACGTACTGCGCGTGGGCGACCAAGGACTCCTTCGGCATCGTCGCCTCCAACCTCGCCACGCTGAACCCGCAGTTCCCGCTGATGGCCGACGTGATGCGCCGGATCAGGAAGGACGTCGAGAAGTCGAAGTGACGTAGAGGCGCTCGGTGCCCGCGTCCACCACGTCCAGGACGAATCCCGTGAAGTAGGCCGTGCCGAGGACCAGCACTCGGTGCCCGAGCGTCGCGAGCGACTCCGGCGTGATGGCGTGCGCGTCGACGACGTCCCACCGGTCCGGCAGGGGGCGGGTGAAGCGGAGGTGCGGCAGCGGCAGCCGCACGAACGTCACGGGCAGCGCGCCCAGCTCGGCGATGGCCCCGTCCAGGTCCTTGTGGTCGGGGAGGCAGACGACGGCGTGGTCGATCGCGTCCCAGGCCTCCCGCGCGGCGCCGAGCGCTGCGGCGATCCCGGCCCGGTCGACGGCGGAGTCGACGAGCAGCCGCGTCGCCGACCCGGGGACGTCGTGCCGGGACAGGCGTCCCGGCAGGGTCACGGAGGACAGCACCTCCCGCAGGTCCGCGGCCGGTGGATCGGCGGTTCCGGGAAGGCGGCGCGCGGCCACGACGCCGAGCTCCGCCGCCGCGCGTCCGAGACCGGGAGGCAGGAGTTCGGCGGGGACGCCCGCGGTGCCGGGTTCGACGACCTCCGCTCCGGCGAGGACGCGGGCGACCTCGGCGGACTGCGGCGCCGACACGACACGCGTCGAAGGACCGGCCACGCCGAGCTTCTCCGCGGCGATCTCCGGCACCGTGTCGCCGAGGACCCCGGCGTGCTCGCGGAAGATCGGTGTGATGGCGGCGACGTCCGGCGGGAACAGGGCGACCTCGTCGGAGCGTCCGCCCATCCCGGCCTCAAGGACGATCGCGTCCGCGCGGCTCCGCGCCGCGTGCAGGACGCCGGCGAGCGTGAACAGGCCGGACGGCGACAGGTAGCCGTCGGACGGCGGGGGGAGTTCGGCGACGGCCCGGTCGAGCGCGTCCCCGAGAACGGCGAGTTCCTCGCCGGAGACCGCCCTCCCGTCGACCCTGATCCGCTCGCGGTCGCTGCGCAGAGCGGGGCTCGTGACGGTGCACACGCGAAGACCGGCGGCCCCGAGAAAGGCCGACGCGTAAGTCGCCGCCGTTCCCTTTCCCTTGGAACCGACGACGGTCAGGACGGGAACGCCCGGTTCGAGGAGGCCGAGCAGGCCGGCGAGCGCGCGGGCCCGCCCGAGGTCGCGGGTCTCGCCCGGAGCGCGCCGGTCCCACTCCCGGTAGAACACGTCCATGCCTCCAGTGTGGGGCCGGGGCTCGGGTGCGGGGCCGGGCGGGGGCACGGGTCCCGCCGAGTAGGCTCTGTGACCGTGAGTCAGGTAACCGAGCCGTCCGACTACAGGGCCACCGTAGGCGCGATCATGGGACGCGGCGTCGAGTGGGAGATCGACCCGAGCCTCGACCGGATCCGCGATCTGGTGGACGTCCTGGGGGAGCCGCACCGCGCGTATCCGGTGATCCACATCGCCGGGACGAACGGCAAGTCCAGCACCGCCCGGCTCGTCGAGGCGCTGCTGCGCGAGCGCGGGCTGCGCACCGGGCTCTACACCAGCCCCGAGATGACGACGCTGCGGGAGCGCATCGCGATCGACGGCGAGCCCGTCTCCGAGGAGCGGTTCGTCGAGACGTTCAACGACGTCCTGCCCTACCTCCAGCTGATCGACGACAAGCACCCGGCGCGGCTGTCGTTCTTCGAGGTCCTCACGGCGATGGCGTTCGCGGCGTTCGCGGACGCGCCGGTCGACGTCGCGGTGGTCGAGGCCGGCATGGGCGGCGTGTGGGACGCGACGAACGTCGCGGACGGCGCGGTCGCTGTGATCACCCCGATCGGGCTGGACCACACCCGCTATCTGGGCGACACGCTGGAGGAGATCGCCGGGGAGAAGGCGGGGATCATCAAGCCGGGATCGGTCGCGGTGCTGGCGCAGCAGCCGGTCGAGGCGGCCGAGGTGCTGCTGCGGCGGGTCGTGGAGACCGGCGCCGCGGTGGCGCGCGAGGGCGTGGAGTACGGCGTGCTCGGCCGGGACGTCGCGGTCGGCGGCCAGCAGCTCAGCCTGCGGGGCCTGCACGGCGTCTACGACGAGATCTTCCTGCCGCTGTTCGGCGAGCACCAGGCGAGCAACGCGGCCACGGCGCTCGCCGCCGTGGAGGCGTTCGCGAGCGGCGCGCCGACGCGGGGGGAGCCCAACCTGGAGGCCGCGACCCGGATCGCGCCCGGGGAGACCTACATCGGCGGCGACGAGGGCCAGCTGGACCCGGCGCTGGTGCGCAGCGGCTTCGCCAAGTCGGCCTCGCCGGGACGGCTGGAGGTCGCGCGGACGGGCCCGACCGTCCTGCTGGACTCGGCGCACAACCCGGCCGGGATGGCGGCGACCGTCGCCACGGTCACCGAGTCGTTCGGCTTCACCCGGCTCGCCGGGGTGCTCGCGATCAGCGCCGACAAGGACGTCGCGGGCGTCCTCGACCAGCTCGAACCCGTCCTGGCGGAGCTGGTGGTCACCCGCAACTCCTCGCCGCGCTCGATGCCGCCCGAGGAGCTGGCCGAGCTCGCCGAGAGCATCTTCGGCCCCGAGCGCGTCCATGTCGCCGAGCGCCTGGACGACGCGATCGACCGGGCGATCGGGCTCGCCGAGGAGACCGGCGAGTACCAGGGCGCCGGCGTGCTGATCACCGGCTCGGTGGTCACGGCGGGCGACGCCCGGATCCTGCTGCGCGTCGAGGAAGGCCGGTGACGACCATGCGGACGGGGACGGCCCCGAACCCGGCGCGGCGGCTGCTCGCCACGGTGCTGGCCTGCGAGGCCATCGTGATCGCGCTGGCGATCCCGGTGGCGGTGACGGTGCTGGACGTGGACGGCGCGACCGCCGGCGGCGTGTGCGGCGGGCTGGCCGTCGTCTGCGTGGTGATGGCCGGGCTGCTGCGGTTCCCGTGGGCGGTTCCGGTGGGCACCGTCCTGCAGGTGCTGGTCATCGCGACCGGGTTCATGGTGCCGGCCATGTTCTTCCTCGGTGTCGTGTTCGGGGCGCTCTGGGCGACGGCCATTTGGCTGGGACGCAAGGTGGGCAGCGCGCAGCCGCGCTAAGTTCGCGGGGAGGCAGCATTCCGTCCGCCCCGCGAATTTCATTTATCGCTTATTTCGGACATCTTTCTCTTATGGGAAATGCGCGTGTGGCGGATGACGTCCGAAGGAGCAATCCGTGTCCTCCCACCCACGCGCGAACGCGTCAAGCGCCCCGGCCGCCGGCCACCCCGCCGAGGAAGCCGTCGAGGAAGCCGCCGAGGGGGCCGCGCGGCGCCGGTTCGCGGCGCTCGGCACGCTGCTGCTCACGCTCACCGCCCTCCCGGCCGCCGTCCTCGTGGTGCCCGACGCGTCGGTCAACGTCGTCCCCGCCGCCGCGCACGCGCTCGGCCTGGGACGCGGCGACGTCCCCGCGCTGCTGCGCGCCACCGGCCTCTCGCTGCCCGCGCTGGTCGCCGCGGTGCCGCTCGGCGCCATCGCCGCGCGCAGGCTTCCCGCGTGGGCCGTCCTCGTCGCGGGCCTGGTCGTCCTGCTGGCCGGGCTGTGGGCCGTCCGGTTCGCCCACTCGGTGGCCCTCGCCGGGACGATCCGCGCCGTCCAGGGCGCGGGGGCCGGGATCGTCCTGCCCGCCTCGCTCGTCCTCGTGTGGGAGCGGCGGAGCCGGACCCTGGCCGCGGTCTGGGCGGGCCTCCTCGCGGGCGCGCTCGTCCTCGCGATGCCGCTGGCGCTGGGCGCCGTCCCCCCGCAGGGCGGCGGCATGGCGCGCGACTGGCGCGTCGCGCTCGCCCCCTTACCGCTGCTCGCGGCGGCCGCCGCCGGAGCCGCCGTCGCCTACCCGCTCCTGCGCGGGCGCGGCCCGTGGAGGCTGCCCCCGTCGAAGCGCGCCGAGCGCGGCCGGCTCCTCCTCGCGTCCGTCCCGGTGACCGGTTCGGCGTATCTCGGCGTCGTCGCCGCGCATGGCTGGTCGCCCGGCGCGCGGCTTCTCGTCGCCGGGCTCGCGCTGCCCGCCCTGGTCGGCCTCGCCCTCGCCGGCGGGCGGGAGGCCGGGGCGGCCGACCCGTCCGGCTGCGCGGTCGTCATGATCGCCGTCGGCCTGCTCTGCCAGCCGGTCGCGGGCCCGCTGGCCGGGCTCGCCGGGGCCGGTCTCCACCTCGACGGCGCCGCGGGCCGGCCGCCGCTGCCGTTCGCCGCGGCGGCCTGCGCCGCGTTCGCCGGGGCGCTCGCCGCCATCCGTACGGGCCGCGGCGCCGTCCCCGCCGGATGCCTCCTGATGTCGGCCGCCCCGCTGACCGGCCTCGCCGCCGGGACCCGGGACGGCTGGACGCTGCTCGCCGCGCTCGTCCTCCTCGGCGCGGGGGCCGGCCTGGCCCTGGCCGCCTCGCTGCGGGACGCGGACGCCGGCGGCGCGCTGTTCGGCCTGGCGCTGTGCTTTCCCGCGGTGCTGGCCGGGCAGCTGGCCGTCCTGTCGCTGCAGGCCGCACGGCTCCAGCGGCTGCGGCCCGCGACCGAGGCCCAGCGGCTGGACGCGCTGCTGGAGGGCTATCGCGTCTGGCTGGTCGTCGCCGGGGTCGCCGCCGCGCTGCTCGCCGGGGTCGCCGCCCGCCTCCGCGGCCGGCGCGCGGAGAACGCCCGCCCGGCCGCCGTGCAACTCTCCGGGAATGCGGCTCCCGGCCCGCGGGCCGGGTAGTATTCGCGCGCTCAGCCAATCCGTAATTCGCGAGGAGAAACACCCGTGTCCGAGCGCACTCTTGTCCTGGTCAAGCCCGACGGCGTCCGCCGCGGTGTCATCGGGGAGGTCATCTCCCGGATCGAGCGCAAGGGCCTGACGCTCGTCGCGCTGGAACTGCGCACGCTCGCCCGCGAGACCGCCGAAGCCCACTACGAGGAGCACTCCAGCAAGCCCTTCTTCGGCGAGCTGGTCGAGTTCATCACCGGCGGCCCGCTCGTCGCCATGGTCGTCGAGGGCCCGCGCGCCATCGAGGCGTTCCGCGCCCTGGCCGGCGCCACCGACCCGGTCAGCGCCACGCCCGGCACCATCCGCGGCGACTTCGCCCTGGAGATCGGCGAGAACATCGTGCACGGCTCCGACTCCACCTACTCCGCCGAGCGCGAGATCAAGCTCTTCTTCCCCGAGCTGGGCTGAGCTGACCCAGGGGCGACCCCCTGGAACCCCCGTTGCGACGCAGGCGATCCTCACGCCGCCGTTGCGCTTCCTGTGCCTGTGCGGTGTGCGTGGCGTCGCTGTGGTCGCCTGCGTCGACGGGTATGCGCCCTCCGCTCGCCGAATCGCTCCGGGCGCCTGCCCGGGAATGGTGGCCGGGGTTCGAACTCCGGCCGTCCGGTGCGTGACGGGGCTGGGAGGGCGAGCCCGCGTGGTTTCTTTTATGGAAAACCGGGCTGGTCAGGGAGCGTTTTTTTCGCGACGCGCGGCGCGGGGGTGACTGCCCGCGGGCGGGGGTGCACGTTACGATGGACACGCCGCTATACACGCCCGTCAATCATGAAGGGCTCCCTTTCTTCATGGGTAACAAGCTGTCGTTTCTTGGCCGTGACATGGCGGTCGATCTAGGTACCGCCAACACCCTGGTGTACGTACGCGGGCGTGGCATCGTCCTCAACGAACCCTCCGTCGTGGCGATCAATAGAAACACCGGGAGGATCGTCGCGGTCGGCATCGAGGCGAAGCGGATGATCGGCCGAACGCCCGGCAACATCGTCGCGGTCCGCCCGCTGAAGGACGGCGTCATCGCCGACTTCGACGTCACCGAGCGGATGCTGCGCTACTTCATCCAGAAGGTGCACAAGCGCCGGCACTTCGCCAAGCCGCGGATCGTGGTGGCGGTGCCGAGCGGGATCACCGGGGTGGAGCAGCGCGCGGTGAAGGAGGCCGGCTACCAGGCCGGCGCCCGCCGGGTCTACATCATCGAGGAGCCGATGGCCGCCGCGATCGGCGCCGGCCTGCCCGTCTACGAGCCGACCGGCAACATGGTGGTCGACATCGGCGGCGGCACCACCGAGGTCGCGATCATCTCGCTCGGCGGCATCGTCACCAGCCAGTCGGTCCGCGTCGGCGGCGACGAGCTCGACCAGGCCGTCATCTCGTTCTCCAAGAAGGAGTACTCCCTGATGCTCGGGGAACGTACCGCCGAGGAGATCAAGATGGCGATCGGGTCGGCCTATCCCGGCGGCGAGGAGGAGCCGCACGCCGAGATCCGGGGCCGCGACCTCGTGAGCGGGCTGCCGAAGACCGTGGTGATCTCCGCCGAGGAGGTCCGGCGGGCCATCGAGGAGCCGGTCAACGCCGTGGTGGACGCGGTGAAGACCACCCTCGACAAGTGCCCGCCCGAGCTCTCCGGCGACATCATGGATCGCGGGATAGCACTGACCGGCGGCGGCGCGCTGCTGAAGAACCTCGACGAGCGGCTCCGCGAGGAGACCGGGATGCCCATCCACCTGGTGGACAACCCGCTCGACTCGGTGGTGCTCGGCACCGGCAAGTGCGTCGAGGACTTCGAATCGCTCCGGCAGGTGCTCGTGCCGGAGAAGCGGCACTAACCCCGGCTGACCAAGGAAACCGGAGGTCGGTGGGTGAAGGACACCCGGCGCACCCGCGTGGTCCTCGGCGCGCTGCTGGTCGTGGCGCTCACGATGATCACCGTTGACTACCGCGGCGGGGCGGACTCCCCGCTGCGCGGCCTGCGCGGCGTCGGCGCGACGGTGTTCGGGCCGGTGGAGCGGGCGTCGGCGTCCGTCGTCCGGCCGGTGAGCGACACCTTCGACGCGATCACCGACGCGCCCGGCGAGCGGCGCCGCGCCGACCGGCTGGAACGGCAGAACCAGAGGCTGCGCGAGCAGCTGCGCTCCACCCGGCTCGACCAGGACCGCTCCGCGCAGCTCCAGCGGCTGCTCGGCACCGCCGGGATGGGCGGCTACAAGATCCGCGCCGCGCAGGTGATCTCCGCCGGGCAGGGCTTCGAGGACACCGTCACCATCGACGTCGGCAGCCGCAACGGCATCAAGCCCGACATGACCGTGATGAGCGCCGACGGGCTCGTCGGCCGCGTCACCCGGGTCGGGCCCGCGACGTCCACCGTCCTGCTGGCCACCGACCAGACGTCCTCGATCGGCTCCCGCCTGGAGGACTCCAAGGAGATCGGGATCACCCAGGGCCGCGGGCGCCGCGGCCTCGGCGGGGGCGGCGAGACGCCGCTGCGGTTCCAGCTCCTGGACGCCGCCGCGCCGATCCGCGTCGGCCAGCGGATCGTCACGCTCGGATCGCAGGGCCAGCGGCCGTACGTCCCGGGCGTCCCGATCGGCGTGGTCGAGCGGATCGAGAAGGCCACCGGCGGGCTGACCCGCACCGCCTACGTGCGGCCGTTCGTCCGGTTCACCAGCCTGGACGTCGTCGCCGTCGTGGTCGCGCCGCCGAAGACCGATCCGCGGGACGCGGTGCTGCCGCCCAAGCCCCCGCCGCCACCGACGCCCTCGGCGAGCCCGAGCCCGTCGGCGAGCGGCAGCCCGAGGGCGCGGCCGAGCGGCACGAGCAGCCCGTCCACGAATCCGAGCCCGGAGGACTGACGTGCTGAACCCACCCGAGCCGTCGCCGGCCGGCCGCACCGCGGTGACCGCGATGGTGATCGCCGTGACGCTGATCCTGCAGGTGTCGGTGGCCAACCGGCTGCCGCTGCCCGGCGGCGTCCAGCCCGACCTCGTGCTGCTCGCCGTCGTGGCGCTGGCGCTGGTCGCGGGGTCGATGACCGGCATGGTCACCGGGTTCCTCGCGGGCCTCGCGGCCGACATCATCCCGCCCGCCGACCACACCCTCGGCCGCTACGCGCTCGTCTACTGCCTCATCGGGTACCTGTGCGGCGCCGCGTCCGCCGAGATGGACCGCCAGTCCGCGGTGCCGTTCTTCGCCGTCGCCGCGGGGGCGCTCGCCGGGACCGTCCTGTACGCCGGGACGGGGATGATCCTCGGCGACCCGCGCGCCGAGTGGGCCACGGTGTCCAGCATGGTGCCGCTCCAGGTGCTCTACGACGTCATCGCCAGCCCGTTCGTCGTGTGGGCGGTGCTGCGCGTCACCAGACGGTACGAGCGCGGCGAACGGTCCCGGGGGGACCGCCTCTCGGTGCCCGTCGCCCGCTACCGCGCGATGTCGGAGCGGGGCGGGAACCTGTGAACCCGCGCACCCACTTCCGGCTCGTCGTCCTGTACGTGCTCGTCGCGGCGCTGCTGCTCGTCCTCGTCGGGCGGATGTGGGCGCTGCAGGTCCTGGAGGGCGAGAAGTACCGGGGGATCGCCGCCCAGAACCGCATGCGCGACATCGTCGTCCCCGCCACCCGCGGCATGATCCTCGACGACCGGGGCAAGCCGCTCGTCCGCAACCGCAGCGCGCTCGTCGTGTCGGTCGACCGCACCACGCTCTCGCGGCGCAAGGACGGCGGCGAGGCCGTGCTGAAACGGCTCGCGGGCGTCCTCGGGACGAGCTACGACGAGATCTCCAAGCGGATCCGGCTGTGCGGGCCGGGGATCAAGCGGCCCTGCTGGCCCGGGTCGCCGTACCAGCCGATCCCGGTCGAGGACCACGTCGACCCCAAGCGCGCCCTCCAGATCATGGAGCGGCAGGAGGACTTCCCCGGCATCACCGCGCAGGTCCAGGCCGTCCGGGAGTACCCGGAGCCGGACGGCGCGAGCGCCGCGCAGGCCCTCGGCTACCTCCAGCCCGTGACGCAGGAGGAGCTCGACAAGCGCAAGGGCCTCAAGGTCACCGGCTACAGCGGCGTCGACCTGGTGGGACGGGCCGGACTGGAGGCGCAGTACGACGCGGCGCTGCGCGGCGAGCCGGGCTTCCGCAGGGTCCTCGTCGACAGCCAGGGACGCGTCACCGGCACCGCCGAGGAGCAGGCGCCGATGGCCGGCTACAACCTCGTCACCAGCATCGACGCCGGGGTGCAGGGCGCGGCGGAGAAGGCCCTCAAGCACGCGATCGACGGGGCGCGCAAGGCGGGCCGCCCCGCCGACGCCGGCGCCGCGGTCGTGATGGACGTGCAGACCGGCAAGATGATCGCGATGGCGAGCTTCCCGACCTACGACCCGAGCATCTGGACCGGCGGCATCTCCCAGGAGGAGTACGACGCGCTGCTCGGCAAGAAGAAGGGCGAGCCGCTCATCTCCCGCGTCACCCAGGGGCAGTTCGCCCCCGGCTCCACCTTCAAGATCTCTTCGGTGTCCGCCGCGGTGAAGGACGGCAACAGCCTGAACGGCACCTACCCCTGCCCGGGCTCCTACAACGTCGGCAACCGCGCGTTCCGCAACTTCGAGGGCCAGTCGCTCGGCCCGATGTCGCTGCACACGGCGCTCGTCAAGTCCTGCGACACGATCTTCTACCGCTTCGCCTACCAGGAGTGGCAGCGCGACGGCGGGATGAAGCCGAAGAAGAACCCGTCCGACCCGATGGTGAAGATGGCCCGCGAGTACGGGTTCGGGTCGCGCACCGGCATCGACCTCCCGAGCGAGAGCGAGGGCCGCATCCCGGACCGGGGGTGGAAGAAGGATTTCTGGGAGACCACCAAGGCCGCCAACTGCAAGGGCGCCAAGGAGGGCTACCCGAACGTCGCCAAGACCGACCCGGCCCGCGCCGCCTATCTGAAGGCGGTCGCGACGGAGAACTGCACCGAGGGGTACGTGTGGCGGCCCGGTGACGCGGCGAACTTCTCGGTCGGTCAGGGCGACGTCCTGGTCACGCCGCTGCAGCTCGTCCGCGCCTACGCGGCGCTGGCGAACGGCGGCGAGCTGCTCGCCCCGCGGCTCGGCGTCGCGGTCGTGCGCGCGGACGGGACGGTCGTGCGCCGGATCGAGGCCCCGCCGCCGGAGAAGCTGCCCGTCGAGGCGCGGACGCTGAAGTACATCCGCAAGGCCCTCGCGGACGTGCCGAAGAGCGGTACCGCGGCCGGCGCGTTCTCCGGGTTCGACTTCAAGCGCGTCGACGTGGGCGGCAAGACCGGCACCGCGGAGGTGTACGGCAAGCAGGACACCTCCTGGTTCGCCTCCTTCGGCCCGGTGAAGAAGCCGCGGTTCGCGGTGGTGGCGATGGTCTCCCAGGGCGGGCAGGGCGCGCAGACGGCGGGCCCGGCCGTGCGGGAGATCTGGGAGGCCATGTACGGGACGAAGGACAGGAAGCCGCTGCTCGACGACGGCAAGCTTCCGTCCGAGCTGCCGAAGATGCCCGGCGAGGGGGCCGCCCCGTGATCACGGGCTCGAAGGCGGGGACCGTCGAGGGGTACGGCGGCCGCCGGACGTGGCGGAGCCATCTGGCCGGACTGCGGCGGCTCGACATGCCGCTGCTGCTGGCGGTGGTGGCGCTGTCGGTGGTGGGCGCGCTGCTGGTGCGGTCGGCCACCTTCCAGCTGCTGACCGAGCAGGGCAAGGACCCGGAGGGGTTCCTCAAGCGGCACATCCTCAACCTGGTCATCGGGTTCGTGCTCGGCGGCGTGGTCACCCTGCTGGACTACCGGCTCCTGCGCGCCTACGTCCCGATCCTCTACGGGGTCGCGTGCGTCGGGCTGGTCGCCGTGCTCACTCCGCTCGGCGACACGATCAACGGCTCGCACTCGTGGATCGTGCTCGGCGGCGGGTTCCAGGTGCAGCCGTCGGAGTTCGCGAAGGTCGGGCTCGTGGTGCTGCTGGCGATGATCCTCGGCGAGCCGCGGGACGGGGAGATCGGTCCCGGCCGGCGCGACGTGCTGCTCGCGCTCGTCCTCGCCGGAGTGCCGGCCGTGCTGATCATGCTGCAGCCGGACCTCGGCACAACACTGGTGTTCATCGCGGTGGTGCTCGGCATGCTGGCCATCTCCGGCGCGCAGAAGCGCTGGCTGTTCGGCCTCGTCGGCGGCGGCGCCGCCGCGGGCGCGGCGGTGTGGTTCTTCGGGCTGCTGAAGGACTACCAGATCGACCGGTTCACCGCGTTCATGAACCCCGAGGCCGACCCGCGCGGCGCCGGCTACAACGCCCAGCAGGCGCGGATCGCGATCGGCTCGGGCGGCGCGTTCGGCAAGGGCCTGTTCAACGGCGAGCAGACCGGCGGCCACTTCGTCCCCGAGCAGCAGACCGACTTCATCTTCACGGTGGCGGGGGAGGAGCTCGGGTTCGTCGGCGCCGCCGTGATCGTCGCGCTGCTCGGTGTGGTGATGTGGCGGGGCCTGCGCATCGCCACCCAGGCCGCCGACCTGTTCGGCACGCTCGTCGCGACCGGGGCGGTGTGCTGGCTGGGGTTCCAGACGTTCGAGAACGTCGGCATGACGATCGGGATCATGCCGATCACCGGGCTGCCGCTGCCGTTCGTGTCCTACGGCGGCTCCGCCACCTTCGCGAACATGATCGCCTTCGGCCTGCTGCAGGCCGTTCACGTGCGCCGTCGGCCGTTCGATTAGCGCGTTCGATCAGGGGGCGGGTACGGCGTAGGCTGGACGTTCATTTCCAACGTCCCCTGCTCGGAGGAATCCGTCATGCCGGTCGAGTCGCTCTTCCCGCGCCTGGAGCCGCTGCTCCCGAGCGTGCAGAAGCCGATTCAGTACGTGGGCGGCGAGCTGAACTCCCAGCTCAAGGACTGGGACGAGACCGCGGTCCGGTGGGCGCTGATGTACCCGGACGCCTACGAGGTGGGGCTGCCGAACCAGGGCGTCCAGATCCTTTACGAGATCCTGAACGAGCGGGACGGCGTCCTGGCGGAGCGGACCTACTCGGTCTGGCCCGACATGGAGGCCGTGATGCGGGAGCACGGCATCCCGCAGTTCACCGTCGACGCGCACCGCCCGGTCGCCGCGTTCGACGTGCTCGGCGTGTCGTTCTCCACCGAGCTCGGCTACACCAACCTGCTGACGGCGCTCGACCTCGCCGGCATCCCGCTGGAGGCCGCCGACCGCACCGGCGACCACCCGATCGTGATCGCGGGCGGGCACGCCGCGTTCAACCCCGAGCCGATCGCCGACTTCGTCGACGCGGCCGTCCTCGGCGACGGCGAGGAGATCGCGCTCGCCATCACCGAGGTGATCCGCGAGTGGAAGGCCGAGGGCGAACCCGGCGGCCGGGACGGGCTGCTGCTGCGGCTCGCCGCGTCCGGCGGCGTGTACGTCCCGCGCTTCTACGACGTCACCTACCTGCCGGACGGCCGGATCCAGCGGGTCGCGCCGAACCGCCCGGGGGTGCCGTGGCGGATCGAGAAGCACACGGTGATGGACCTCGACCAGTGGCCGTACCCGAAGAAGCCGCTCGTCCCGCTCGCCGAGACCGTGCACGAGCGGTTCAGCGTGGAGATCTTCCGCGGCTGCACGCGCGGCTGCCGGTTCTGCCAGGCCGGGATGATCACCCGTCCGGTCCGGGAGCGGTCGATCACCACGATCGGGGACATGGTCGAGCAGGGCCTCAAGGAGTCCGGCTTCCAGGAGGTCGGGCTGCTCAGCCTGTCCAGCGCCGACCACAGCGAGATCGGCGACGTCGCGAAGGGCCTCGCCGACCGCTACGAGGGCACCAACACCTCGCTGTCGCTGCCGTCCACCCGCGTGGACGCCTTCAACATCACGCTCGCCAACGAGTTCTCCCGCGGCGGCCGGCGGTCCGGCCTGACGTTCGCGCCCGAGGGCGGCTCCGAGCGGATGCGCAAGGTGATCAACAAGATGGTCACCGAGGACGACCTGATCCGCACCGTGACCACCGCGTACGAGAACGGCTGGCGGCAGGTCAAGCTCTACTTCATGTGCGGCCTGCCCACCGAGGAGGACGAGGACGTCCTCGCGATCGCCGACATGGCCAAGCGCGTCATCAGGGCCGGGCGCGAGGCCACCGGCCGCAAGGACATCCGCTGCACGGTGTCCATCGGCGGGTTCGTGCCGAAGCCGCACACCCCGTTCCAGTGGGCCGCGCAGTGCGACCACGAGACCGTCGACCGGCGCCTGCGCGCCCTCAAGGACGCCCTGCGCGGCGACAAGGAGTACGGCCGCGCCATCGGCCTGCGCTACCACGACGGGCAGCCGTCCATCGTCGAGGGCCTGCTGTCGCGCGGCGACCGCCGCGTCGGCAAGGTCATCCGGGCCGTCTGGGAGGACGGCGGCCGGTTCGACGGCTGGAGCGAGCACTTCTCCTACGAGCGCTGGACGGCGTGCGCCGAGAGGGCCCTCGCCGGCGAGCCCGTCGACCTCGCCTGGTACACCGTCCGGGAGCGCGACGAGGTCGAGGTGCTGCCCTGGGACCACCTCGACGCCGGCCTGGACCGCGAGTGGCTCTGGCAGGACTGGCAGGACGCGGTCGACGGGACCGAGGTCGAGGACTGCCGCTGGACGCCCTGCTACGACTGCGGCGTCTGCCCCACGATGGGCACCGAGATCCAGATCGGCCCGACCGGCCGCAAGTTGCTCCCGCTGAGCGTGGTCTAACCGGATTCGGCCTCGTCAGCGCCCTGGCCTGCGGGGGTCCGGCGCCCCTCGGGGGCCGGGGCTGGCGGAACCGGGCCCGGCGACCCGTACTCTATAGGGAGACCTTTATTTCGACTCGACACGAGTAGGAAGGACCAGAACCCTGGCACCCATGCCGGAGGGTCCGGCGCCGGCCCCCGTGACCCAGCGACTGCGCGTCCGCTACGCCAAGCGGGGCAGGCTGCGGTTCACGAGCCACCGCGACATATCCCGGGCCGTGGAACGCGCCGTTCGGCGCGCCGGGATCCCTGTCGCGTTCAGCGGCGGATTCACCCCCCACCCGAAGATCTCGTATGCGGGTGCGGCGGCGACAGGGGTGGCCAGTGAGGCCGAATACCTCGAACTCGGGCTCACCGCGACCTGCGACCCTGCGCGGGTGCGGGCCGATCTCGACGCCGCCCTGCCCCCCGGGCTCGACATCCTGGATGTCGTGCCGGTCCGGGTGGGACGCGGTGACGCGCCGGCCAGGCCGGGCGCGTTCGCCGATCGGCTCGAGGCGTCCGAATGGCGGATCAGGCTGGACGGCGTCGCCGAGCGCGACGCCGCCGAGGCCGTGGCCGCCTTCATGGCCGCCGCGACCATCGAGGTGGAACGCCTCACGAAGAAGGGGCGGCGCCGTTTCGACGTGCGCGCCGCCGTGTCCGCGTTCGAGCCGGACCGGCGCGCCGCGGAGGCGGCGGATGCCCCTTGTGCGATACTTCGAATGGTTGTTCGGCATTCCACACCCGCCGTACGACCCGACGACATCCTCACCGGACTGCGCCAGGTCGCCGACCTCGCGCCGCCGTCACCTCCGTTGGTGACCAGGCTGGCGCAGGGGCCCCTCGACGCGGACACCGGTGGTCTCGCGGATCCCCTGGATCCCGACCGGGAGATCGGCCTGCCGTCCGGCGACGACGCCGCGACGGTCCGCGGCCTGGAGCGGCCGCAGCCCGGGGACGCCGCGAGCGCGGATGCCGTCAGCGCCTGACCGTGGGACCGAAGCCGTGGCAGCACGGAACCGGTCCCGCAGGGTACGGCGGGCGCACCCCCGACGACTTCGTCGTCATGACCGGGCACTGCCCGGCCGTGGCGACGCCGACGATTGACGAGGTGCTCTCGTGCGGCGCACCGCACCGATCCGCCCCCGGGCGGGGCGGGCGGACGCGCCCGGGAGCCTGACGGGAGATTGCCCGGATGCTTGAGAACGAAGCCGATTCGGCCACGGCCGAAGGCACTGGTAACGAGAACGTGGAGAACGAGAGCGCGGAGGCCGCGCAGCCCGAGGCCTCGGGTGTGACGTCGCGCCCGCGCCGTGCGAGCCGTCCCGCCGGGCCGCCGCCCGACGTCGAGGCCGCTCCTCCCGCGGCGGACGCGTCCGCCGCGGAGGCCGTCCCGGCGGCCGAGGCCTCCGAGCCGCCGAAGCGCACCACGAGGACCCGCACTCGCACCCGGAGCGCGAAGGCCGCCGAGGCGCCCGAGCCCATGACCGGCGCGGAGACCACTCCGGAGGCCGGGCCCGAGGGTGCCGGTGAGGAGCCCGCGCCCCGTACCCGGACCCGGCGCCGCTCGGCCGCGTCCGCCGCCTCGGAGGCGCCGGGCGTGCCCGCGGTGCCGCAGGTCCCGTCCGTTCCGGTCGCCGGCACGGAGCCGGCGCTCGACTCGGCGTCCGCCGAGCAGGTGTCGGAGACCGAGCCCGCTAGCGGGGTCGGGGTGCCGGGCGTGACATTCCAGCCGCCCATGGTCGTCTTCCAGCCGCCGCAGCCGACGGCGGACAAGCCCGCCCGCCGCAAGCCCGCCGAGGCCGAGCCGGCCGAGCCCGCCGAGACGGCAGAGAGCGACACCGGCGACGAGGACCTCGACCACGGTTCCGCGGACGAGGACGAGTCCGACGACCGCCCGTCCCGCCGGCGCCGCCGCCGCGGCGGCCGCGGCCGGGGCCGGGGCGGCAAGGAGGGCGCCGACGACGAGGTGCCCGCCGACGAGGCCGAGGCCGAGGAGCCCAAGGACGAGGAGCCCAAGGACGAGCAGCCCGCCAAGGGCGGCAAGGCGGCCAAGGGCAAGTCCGGCAAGTCCGGCAAGTCCGCCAAGGGCAAGGACAAGGAGAAGGACAAGGAGCCCAAGGCGGAGGAGCCCGAGCAGGACTCCGCCGACGGCGAGGACGAGGACGAGACCCAGTCCGGCGGGAGCCGCCGCCGTCGCCGCCGGCGGCGCCGTTCGGGCGCCGACGGCGAGACCGGCAACGGCACGGACGACCCGCCGAACACCGTCGTGCACGTGCGCACCGCCCGCGAGGAGCGGGCCGCCGCCGAGGACGAGGTCCGGTCCGTGCGGGGCTCGACCCGGCTGGAGGCCAAGAAGCAGCGCCGCCGGGAGGGCCGCGAGCAGGGCCGCCGCCGCCCGCCGGTGATCACCGAGGCGGAGTTCCTCGCCCGCCGCGAGGCCGTCGAGCGCGTCATGGTGGTGCGGCAGGAGGGCGAGCGCACGCAGATCGCCGTCCTGGAGGACGACGTCCTCGTCGAGCACTACGTCAACCGCGCCACGCACCAGTCGTACGTGGGCAACGTCTACCTGGGCAAGGTCCAGAACGTGCTCCCGTCGATGGAGGCGGCGTTCGTCGACATCGGCAAGGGCCGCAACGCCGTCCTGTACGCGGGCGAGGTCAACTGGGACGCCTCCGGGCTGGAGGGCCAGCCGCGCCGCATCGAGTCGGCGCTGAAGTCGGGCCAGTCGGTGCTCGTCCAGGTCACCAAGGACCCGCTCGGCCACAAGGGCGCCCGGCTGACCAGCCAGGTCTCGCTGCCGGGCCGCTACCTGGTGTACGTGCCGGACGGCTCGATGACCGGCATCAGCCGCAAGCTCCCCGACAAGGAGCGCAGCCGCCTCAAGTCGATCCTGAAGAAGGTCATGCCGGAGAACGCCGGCGTGATCGTCCGCACCGCCGCCGAGGGCGCGACCGAGGAGGAGCTCTCCCGCGACGTGTCCCGCCTGGCGGCCCAGTGGGAGAACATCCAGAAGAAGGTCAAGACGGCCTCGGCTCCCTCCCTGCTCTACGGTGAGCCCGACCTGACGATCCGGGTCGTCCGCGACATCTTCAACGAGGACTTCACCAAGCTCGTGGTGTCCGGCGCGGAGGCCTGGGACACCGTCTCCGAGTACGTCGAGTACGTCGCCCCGCATCTCGGCGACCGCGTCGAGCGCTGGACGGGCGACCAGGACGCCCTCTCCGCGTTCCGCATCGACGAGCAGATCGCCAAGGCGCTGGACCGCAAGGTCTGGCTGCCGTCCGGCGGCTCCCTGGTGATCGACAAGACCGAGGCGATGACGGTCATCGACGTCAACACCGGCAAGTTCACCGGACAGGGCGGCAACCTGGAGGAGACCGTCACCCGCAACAACCTGGAGGCGGCCGAGGAGATCGTCCGCCAGCTCCGGCTGCGCGACATCGGCGGCATCGTCGTGATCGACTTCATCGACATGGTGCTGGAGAGCAACCGCGACCTCGTGCTGCGCCGCCTCGTCGAGTGCCTGTCGCGGGACCGCACCAAGCACCAGGTCGCCGAGGTCACCTCGCTCGGCCTCGTGCAGATGACCCGCAAACGCGTCGGCCAGGGGCTGCTGGAGGCGTTCTCGGAGACCTGCGAGTCCTGCAACGGCCGTGGCATCCACGTCCACCTGACGCCGGTCGAGCCGAAGGCGGACAAGGCGGCCGGCAAGGAGAGCGGGCGCCGCCGCAAGCGCAAGGGCGACGTCGAGAAGGCCGTCGAGGAGAAGCTGGCCCAGGCCAAGCCGAAGGAGCCCGCCGTGCCGGAGCCCGCGCCGGAGCCGGCCGCCGCCCCGGCCCCCGTCGTGGAGGCGAAGCCGGAGCCGGTCCGCTCCCGGCCGAAGAAGTCGGGCCCCGCCAAGCGCCCGGCCGGCCCGCCGCCCGAGATCGACGAGTCCCCGGCGCAGGCGGCCGTGGAGGCAGCCGAGGCCGCGGCCGAGGCCACCGACATGCCCCCCGGCACCCTGGACTCCACCGAACCGATCGCACTAGCCACCAACGGCACCGCCTCAACGGGCCCAACCGCCCCCGCCGAACCGACCAACCCCGCCGACCCAATCGAGTCTGCCGAACTGGCCGAGTCTGCCGAACTGGCCGAGCCTGTCGAGATGGCGGAGCCTGTCGAACCGGTCGACTCTGCCGGATCGGCGGAGCCCGTCGAACTGGCCGAGCCTGCCGAACCGGCGGAGTCTGCCGAACCGGTCGAGCCCGCCGCACCTGCCGCGCCGGTCGAGTCTGGCGAACTCGCCGGCACGTCCGAGCCGGTCAGCCCGGACCTGAACGGCACCGAAATGACCGCGGACGCGTCCGCCGCCGAGCCGAACGGCTCCGCTCCCGGCGCGACCGAGGAGGCTCCCTCCATCCGCTCCCACGTCCACGCCGCGACCCCGTTCGCGGAACCTGACCAGGAGTAACCGGAAGCGGCGGCGTGCCGGGGGAGCCCCAGCCCGCCGCCGCAACCCCGCAACAACCTCAACAGTCGCGATCGCGTCCGAAGGCAGGTTCGAGCTTGCGAGAACCTGATCGCGCAGCGAGCCGCAAGGCGAGTCGGAGCGATGCCAGCGATCGCCCGCGGTGCCCGACGATGGAGGGCCGCCAAGGCCCGAAGGAGGAGGGCACTGCCATGAGCACAGCAGAGAAATGCAATAAACACAGGGATCCGGTATTCTTGTACATCGGCGCGTCGTGGGCGCGTCGCCTGAACCTGCACCGCGAACCCCGTCCGGGGCTCGTTCGGTGCTCACCTCGCCGATCCGGTGAGGCCAAGCAGAGAGCGCCAGGGGTCTCCTCTGGTGTGCCGCCCTCGGCCCGGTGCCGGGGGTAGGCCCCCATCCGGGGGCTGGTAAAGCCACGCGTGGGACCGGTTCAGTCCGGAAGCGCGCGCAGACGAAGGGTTTCCGCGGTGTACGCGATTGTCCGCGCAGGCGGCCGGCAGGAGAAGGTGGCCGTCGACGACGTGCTGACCGTCGACAAGCTGGCCGGTGAGGTCGGCTCGACCGTCAAGCTTCAGGCTTTGCTGGTCGTGGACGGCGACGACGTCGTCAGCAAGGCGGCCGACCTCGCGCGCTACGAGGTGACCGCCGAGATCCTCGGCGCGGTCAAGGGCCCCAAGATCAACATCATGCACTACCGGAACAAGACCGGGTACAAGCGGCGGATGGGGCACCGCCAGCCGTACACCGAGGTCAAGATCACCGGTATCAAGGCCGGGAAGTAAGGGAGAGCGGTCACATGGCACACAAGAAGGGCGCATCGTCCAGCCGTAACGGTCGCGACTCCAACGCCAAGCGGCTCGGTGTGAAGCGGTTCGGCGGCCAGGTCGTCAACGCCGGTGAGATCATCGTCCGGCAGCGCGGCACCCACTTCCACCCCGGGCCGGGCGTCGGCCGCGGCGGCGACGACACGCTGTTCGCGCTGGTCGCGGGTGCGGTGGAGTTCCGCCGCTACCGTGGCCGCAACGCGGTGAGCGTCGTCCCGCCGGCGGAATAGTCCGCCGGGGCACCAAGCGTTCTCGAAGGGGCGGACCGTTCTTCGGTCCGCCCCTTCGCCGTTTCTCACCGAGGAGAGTTCACCGTGGCCGCTGGAGCGGGATCGGGCGCGCAGTTCATCGACCGGGTGGTGCTGCACGTCGCCGCGGGCAACGGCGGCAACGGCTGCGCCTCGATCCACCGGGAGAAGTTCAAGCCGCTCGGCGGGCCGGACGGCGCGAACGGCGGGCGCGGCGGCGATGTCGTCCTCGTCGTCGACTCCAACGCCGCGAGCCTCCTCGAGTACCACCGGCGGCCGCACCGCAAGGCCGGGAACGGCCGGCCGGGCCAGGGCAGCCTGCGCACGGGCGCGGACGGCGCGGACGTGGTCCTGCCCGTCCCGGACGGCACCGTCGTGAAGTCGGGCGACACGGTCCTCGCCGACCTGGTCGGCGAGGGCACCCGGTTCGTGATCGCGAAGGGCGGCAGCGGCGGCCTCGGGAACGCCGCGCTGGCGTCCGCCAAGCGCAAGGCGCCCGGGTTCGCGCTGCTGGGCGAGCCGGGCGAGGAGGCGGACGTCGTCCTGGAGCTGAAGAGCGTCGCCGACGTCGCGCTCGTCGGGTTCCCGAGCGCCGGCAAGTCGTCGCTGATCGCCGCGCTGTCCGCCGCCAAGCCGAAGATCGCCGACTATCCGTTCACGACGCTGATCCCGAACCTCGGCGTGGTGAGCGCGGGCGACACCACGTTCACGGTCGCGGACGTCCCCGGCCTGATCGAGGGCGCCAGCGAGGGCCGCGGCCTCGGGCTGGACTTCCTGCGCCACATCGAGCGCTCGTCCACCCTCGCCCACGTCCTGGACTGCGCGACGATGGAGCCGGGACGCGACCCGGTCAGCGACTTCGAGGTCATCGAGCGCGAGCTCCAGGCCTACGACCGGGTGCTCGGCGACCGCCCGCTGTCGGACCGGCCGCGCATCGTCGTCCTGAACAAGGTGGACGTGCCGGACGCCCGCGACCTCGCGGAGATGGTGCGGCCCGACTTCGAGGCGCGCGGCCTGCGGGTGTTCGAGGTGTCGGCGGCGACGCACGAGGGGCTGCGCGAGCTGTCGTTCGCGATGGCGGCGATGGTGGCCGAGCACCGCGCGTCGCTGCCGCCGGCGGAGCCGACCCGCGTCGTGATCCGGCCCGAGCCGGTCGGGAGCGACGCCGACTTCGAGATCAAGAGCCTCGGCGACAACACCTACCTGATCACCGGGACGAAGCCCGTGCGCTGGCTGCGGCAGACGGACTTCGCCAACGAGGAGGCCGTCGGCTACCTCGCCGACCGGCTCGCCCGGCTCGGCGTGGAGGACGCGCTCACCGAGGCGGGCGCCGCGGCGGGCGCGACCGTCCTGATCGGCACGGCCGACGAGTCGATCGTGTTCGACTGGGAGCCGGAGGTCCCGGCGGGCGAGGCGGCGATGGGCCCCCGCGGCACCGACCGCCGCCTGGACGGGTACGTCTAGATCTGCGAGGAGACTGCTCGATGAGCGAGCGCGAGGCGATCGCGAAGGCCCGCCGCATCGTGGTGAAGGCGGGCTCGTCGTCGCTGACCACGCAACAGGGGACGATCGACGCGAACCGGATCGACGCGCTGGTGGACGTCCTCGCCGGCCGGCGCACCGAGGGCACCGAGATCGTGTTCGTGTCGTCCGGCGCGATCGCCGCCGGGCTGGGCCCGCTCGGGCTGACCCGGCGCCCGCCGGACCTCGCGACCCAGCAGGCGGCGGCGAGCGTCGGGCAGGGCCTGCTGTTCGCCCGCTACACCTCGTCGTTCGCCCGGTACGCGCTGACGGTCGGGCAGGTGCTGCTCACCGCCGACGACATGATGCGCCGCTCGCACCACCGCAACGCGCAGCGCACCCTCGCGCAGCTCCTCGCGATGGGCGTCCTGCCGATCGTGAACGAGAACGACACCGTCGCCACCGACGAGATCCGGTTCGGCGACAACGACCGGCTCGCCGCGCTCGTCGCCCACCTGATCCGCGCGGACGCGCTGGTCCTGCTGTCGGACGTGGACGCCCTCTACACCGGAGACCCGAGGCGGCCGGGTGTCCGCCGCATCGATGACGTGCACGGCCCGGACGACCTGAAGGACGTCGAGCTCGGCGGGTCCGGGCGCGTCGGCACCGGCGGCATGGTCACCAAGGTCGAGGCGGCGCGGATCGCGGGCATCCCCGTGCTGCTGACGAACGCCGCGTCCGCCGCCCGCGCGCTCGCCGGCGACCGCGTCGGGACGCTGTTCCATCCGGCCGAGGGGCGCCGCATGTCGACCCGGAACCTGTGGCTCGCGCACGCCACCACCGGGCAGGGCCGCGTCACGCTGGACGCGGGCGCGGTCGAGGCGGTCGTGCGGCGCCGCAAGTCGCTGCTGCCGGCGGGCGTGACGGGCGTGGACGGCGACTTCGCCGCGGGCGACCCCGTCGACCTGTGCGACACCGGCGGCCGGGTCGTCGCGCGGGGGCTGGTGAACTACGACGCGTCCGAGATCCCCGACCTGATGGGGCGCTCGACGCGCTGGCTGGCCCGCGAGCTGGGCGCCGAGTACGAACGCGAGATAATCCACCGCGACCACCTGGTGGTACTGACATGACCGGGGGCTCGTCCCACGGGGACGACCGGACTGAGGGAGCCTGCTGATGAGCGAGGAGCGCGAGGAGTTCCTGCGGGTGGCGCGGCGCGCCAGGGAGGCCGCGGCCGGCCTGGCGCCGCTGCCGCGGGCGGCTAAGGACGCGGCGCTGCACCGGATCGCGGACGCGCTGGTGGCGGCCGCGCCGGAGATCGTCAAGGCGAACGAGGCCGACGTGGCGCGCGCCCGGGAGGGCGGCACGTCCGAGTACATGATCGACCGGCTGAGCCTGTCGGAGGCGCGGATCGCCGCGATCGCCGACGCGGTCCGCAAGGTCGCCGCGCTGCCGGACCCGGTGGGGGAGACGGTGCGCGGGAGCGTGCTGCCGAACGGGCTGGAGCTGCGGCAGGTGCGGGTGCCGCTCGGCGTCGTCGGGATGATCTACGAGGGCCGCCCGAACGTGACCGTGGACGCCGCCGCGCTGTGCCTGAAGAGCGGGAACGTGGCGATGCTGCGCGGCTCGTCGTCGGCGCACGACTCGAACACGGCGCTGGTCGGGGTGATGCAGGGCGCCCTCGCCGGCACCGAGGTCCCGGCGGACGCGGTGCAGCTCGTCCCGGGAACGTCGCGCGAGTCGGTGAAGCACCTGATGCGGGCGCGCGGCCTGGTGGACGTGCTGATCCCGCGCGGCGGCGCCTCGCTGATCAACTCGGTGGTGGAGGAGTCGACCGTCCCGGTGATCGAGACGGGCGTGGGGAACTGCGCGGTGTACGTGGACGCCGCCGCGGACGTGGACATGGCCGTGGAGCTGCTCCTGAACGCCAAGACGCAGCGTCCGTCGGTGTGCAACGCCGCGGAGACGTTCCTCGTGCACGCCGACATCGCCGACAGGTTCGTCCCGCGCGCGCTTGAGGCGCTCAAGGACGCGGGTGTCACGGTGCACGGCGACGACCGCGTCCGCTCGTACGGCGACGGGGTCGTGGAGGCGACCGAGGACGACTGGCACGCCGAGTACCTGTCGCTCGACATCGCCGCCCGCGTGGTCGACTCGCTGGAGGACGCCGTCGCCCACATCCGGCGGTACGGGTCGGGGCACACCGAGGCGATCGTCACGGCGTCCCAGCCGGCCGCGAAGCGGTTCGTCGCCCTGGTCGACTCGGCGGCCGTGATGGTGAACGCCTCGACGCGCTTCACCGACGGCGAGGAGTTCGGGTTCGGCGCGGAGATCGGCATCTCGACGCAGAAGCTGCACGCCCGCGGCCCGATGGGGCTGCCGGAGCTGACCTCCACGAAGTACGTGGTGACGGGCGAGGGGCACGTGCGCGGCTGACGCCGGGCGGCGGGACCGGCAGCGGCCACCGTCGGAGTTGTGACATTTTTGCCATTGATGTCACCTTCACGGTGTGGTCTGATTCACGATTGTGACTCGTGAGTACAGCCGCCGCCGTGTCCTGAAGGGCGCCGCCCTCGGCGCGGGGATCGCCTCCACCGGGCTGGCCGCGTTCCCCGCCCGCCCCGCCGCCGCGGCGCCCGCGCTCCGGGGCCCCGTCACCGGCACCACCCTCGACCGGACGTACCTGCTCGGCGCCGCGGGCGCCGGCGGGTACCGCCCGGTGATCACCGGTCCGGGCGAGCCGCACGTCCTGCGCCGCGACCTCGGCGGCACCGCCTCCGCGCGGCGCGCCGCCACCCGCCGCGGCGTCCTGGCGTTCGGCCATCTCACCGACGTGCACGTCATCGACGCGCAATCTCCGGCCCGCGTGGAGTTCGTCGACCGGTTCAAGGACGCCCTGAACGTGCTGCCCGTCGAGGGCGCGTACCGGCCCCAGGAGATCCTGTCCACGCAGGTCGCCGAGGCGATGGTGCGGGCGGTCAACGCGGTCGGGCGCGGCCCGGCGACCGGCCTGCCCCTCGCGTTCACCATCAACACCGGCGACGCCGCCGACAACGTCCAGTACAACGAGGTCCGCTGGATCATCGACCTGCTGGACGGCGGCCGCGTCCGCCCCGACTCCGGCGACCCGGACCGGTACGAGGGCGTCATGGACTGGACGTCCTACGACCGGGCGTTCTGGCATCCGGAGGGCGCGCCGCCCGGCGCGGAGGCCGACCTCCCGATCAGCCGGTACGGGTTCCCGCGGGTGCGCGGCCTGATCGACGCCGCCCGCCGGCCGTTCCAGGCGACCGGGCTGGACTCGCCCTGGCTCGCGGTGTTCGGCAACCACGACGGCCTCATCCAGGGCAACCTGCCGGTCAACCCGATCGTGTCGGGCCTCGCCACCGGCGGCATCAAGATCGGCGCCCCGGCGGACGACGGGCAGGCCGAACGCCTCGCCCGCATGCTCCGCGACGCCGACGCCGCCGAGCTCGTCCGGCTCAGCCGCGAGCGGGGCGGCGCCGGCGGCCTGTTCCGCCCGGTCACCCCGGACCTGAACCGCCGGATGCTGTCGCGCGGCGAGGTCGTCGCCGAGCACTTCAAGACCACCGCGTCGCTGCGCGGCCACGGCTTCACCCTGGCCAACCTCCGCGAGGGGACGGCCTACTACGCCTTCGACCGGGGCGTCGTGCGGGGCCTCGTCCTCGACACCGTCAACCCGAACGGCTACTCCGAGGGGTCGCTCGACCGGAAGCAGTTCGCGTGGCTGGAGGCCCAGCTGAAGGCGGGGAGCAGCCGCCACCTCGCCGCGGACGGCTCGGTCGTCCGGCACGCGGTGAAGGACCGGCTGTTCGTGCTGTTCAGCCACCACCCGATCGGCTCGCTGGAGAACCCGCTCGGCGGCGACCGCGTCCTCGGCGACGAGATCGAGGCGCTCCTGCTGCGCTACCCGAACGTCGTCCTCTGGGTGAACGGCCACACGCACCGCAACCAGGTCATCCCGCACGCCCGCGAGGGCGGGGGAGGGTTCTGGGAGGTCAACACGGCCGCGCACATCGACTTCCCGCAGCAGAGCCGCCTCGTCGAGCTGGCCGACAACGGCGACGGCACCCTGTCGGTCTTCGCGACCATCCTGGACTCGGCCGGGCCCGCGTCCTACGGCGGCAGCCTCACCGATCCGGTGCGGCTGGCGTCGCTGTCCCGGGAACTGGCGGGCAACGACTGGCAGGACCGGGAGGACAACCGCCGCGGCGAGGTCGCCGACCGCAACGTCGAGCTTCTCGTCCCCGCGCCCTTCTAGGACGCGGGACGCTCGGCCGCGGGACGCGAGGGGACGGGACGCGAAAGGGCCGCCGCGTCCGTGTCGCGGCGGCCCTCGTTCACGCTGGTCAGTTCCGGTCGGTCGGCCCGTTGTCGCGCCGGGTGAACCGGTCGAACAGCCCGCCGGCCGCGCCCGCCGCGGCGTCGGCCATGTCGCGGACCTTGCCGACGAACGGGTCGGCGGTGCGCTCCCACGACTCCCGGTAGGACTTGGCGGCGTCCTTGATCCCGTCGCTGACCGACGCGTCGCCGTCGTCGTCGCGGCGCGGGTAGTCGCCGGCCAGGATCCGCTCGTACTCGCCGCCGCGCGCCCACTGGTCGATCTCGGCGAACCGGATCACCGCGAACGGGTGCGACTGCCCGAGCAGGTTCAGGAACTTCAGGATGCCGTCCCGCACATCGCCGGCCGCGTCGTACTCGCGCGCCTGCTGCAAGAACGCCTCGCTGCTCATCTCGCCCAGCTTGGTCCCGCCGGCGAGCTTCATGTTCACCCGCTTGGCCGCGTCGACGTCCTGCCCGACGAGCAGCCCCGCCCGGTCCGAGGACAGCTCCGCCTTCCGGAACCACTCGCGCAGCCCGATGATGATCGCCGCGATGCCGACGTTGCCGAGCGGCAGCCACGCCAGCCGCGACCCGAGCTGGAGCAGGATCTGCATCATCGTCTGGTACACCGCGTGCCCGGACAGGATGTGCCCGACCTCGTGCCCGACGACGAACCGCAGCTCCTCCTCGTCCAGCAGGTCGATCAGCCCGGTGTTCAGCACGATGAACGGGTGGTCGGAGCCGAGCGCCATCGCGTTCGGCGTCGGGTCCTGCCGGACGTACAGCTCCGGAACCTCCGGCATGTCCAGGATGTAGCAGGCGTCGCGGACCATGTCGTGGATGTGGCGGAACTGGTCCTCGCCGACGCGCACCGTCCCGCCGAGGAACATCAGCCGCAGCGACCGCTCGTTCACCAGCCCCGACAGCTTGCGCAGGACGACGTCGAACCCGGACAGCGAGCGCAGCGCCACCAGCGCCGAACGGTCCGCAGGGTGTTCGTAGGCCCGGGAACTGATCCCGGGGAAGCGTGTGCGTGCTCGATCCGGCGTGTTCTCCGTCATACCTGGCATGGTAGTTCCGACGAACCACCGTGCCGCAGGGTTCCCCGCAGCGGGGGGCCCGTCCGGCTCCGGACGTGCCCTGGAGGCCCCATGTTCGACCCGAAGGCCGAGGCGATGTCCCTCGACGAGCGCGCCGCGCTGCAGCGGCACCGGCTGTGGGGCATGGTCGACCGGCTCCTCGCCGCGGACGGCGTGCAGGGACGGCGGCTCAAGGGCACGGGCGTCGAGGGCGGCTCGGACGTGACGCTCGCCGAGTTGCGCAACCTCCCGTTCACCACCAAGCAGGACCTCTGGGACAACTACCCGTTCGGGATGCTCGCCGTCCCGCGCGACCAGGTCGCCGCCGTCCACGGGTCCAGTGGGACGCGGGGCCGCCCGACCCTCGTCGCCTACACCAAGGCCGACCTCGACCTGTGGGCGGCGATGTGCGCGCGTTCCCTGTCGTGCGCCGGGGCGTCGCCGGGCAGCATCGTCCACAACGCCTACGGGTACGGCCTGTTCACCGGCGGGATCGGCATCCACCAGGGGGCCGTCGCGTTCGGCGCGACCGTGGTGCCGATGTCGGGCGGCATGACCGACCGGCAGGTGCGGATGCTCGCCGACCTGCGCGCCGACATCCTCACCTGCACCCCCGCGTACGCGCTGCGGCTCGGCGAGGCCGTCGCGGAGGCCGGGGTCGAGCTGCCCGCGCTGAAGGCGGGCCTGTTCGGGGCCGAGCCGTGGTCGGAGGAGCTGCGCACCGCCATCGAGGACGTCCTGCCGATCAAGGCGATGGACATCTACGGCCTCTCGGAGGTCATCGGGCCGGGCGTGGCGACCGAGTGCCTGGAGCAGGACGGCCTGCACGTCAACGAGGACCACTTCATCGTCGAGGCCGTCGACCCCGCCACCGGCGAGCCCGTCGAGGACGGGACGCCCGGCGAGCTGGTGTTCACCACCCCGACCAAGCAGGCGCTGCCGCTGCTGCGCTACCGGACGGGCGACATCGCGTCGCTGACCCGCGGCGAGTGCCCCTGCGGCCGGACCCTGGTCCGGATGAGCAAGGTCCTCGGGCGCGCCGACGACATGCTCGTCGTCCGCGGCGTGAACGTCTACCCGAGCGAGGTCGAGCGCGTCCTGCTCGGCTCGGGGCTCGTCCGGCCGCACTACCAGCTCGTCGTGGACCGCCGCAGCCCGTCCGTCCGGCTGCTGGTGGCCTGCGAGGCCCTCTCCGGCGACCCGAAGGACGCGCTCGCGCACGCCCTCCACGAGACGCTCGGCCTCACCGCCGAGGTGGCCGTGCTGCCCGCGGGCACCGTCCCGCGGGTCGAGGTCGGCAAGGCCGTCCGCGTCGTGGTCTGGGAGGACGGCGGCCCGCCGCTGCCCGGCCTGGCCTGAGCCCGGGGCCGGGCCCTCCGGGCGTCGGGCCGCTGGCTATTCTCGTCGGCATGACGCAAAAGCGGCGCCTAGGGATCATGGGCGGCACGTTCGACCCGATCCACCACGGGCATCTCGTGGCCGCCAGCGAGGTCGCGCACTTCTACTCCCTCGACGAGGTCGTGTTCGTGCCGACCGGCCTGTCCGCCCACAAGGAGGGGAGCAAGGTCGCCGCCGCCGAGGACCGCTACCTCATGGCCGTCATCGCCACCGCGTCCAACCCCCGCTTCTCCGTCAGCCGCATCGACATCGACCGCCCGGGCCCCACCTACACCGTCGACACGCTGCGCGACATGCGCGAACTCCACGGCCCCGACGCCGACCTGTTCTTCATCACCGGCGCCGACGCGCTGGAGAAGATGCTGACCTGGCACGACACCGACGAGCTGTTCGAGCTCGCGCACTTCGTCGGCGTCACCCGCCCCGGCCACCGGCTCGCCGACCCCGGCCTGCCCGACGGGCGGGTCTCGCTGATGGAGGTCCCCGCCCTGTCGATCTCCTCCACCGAGTGCCGCGAGCGCGTCCACTCCGGCGAGCCCATCTGGTACCTCGTCCCGGACGGCATCGTCCAGTACATCAACAAGCGCGAGCTGTACCGCGCCGCCGGCTGACGCGCGCCCGCCCGGCGGTGGGGGGCCGAGCTCCGGCGCACCGGGGCACATATTCTGGAGAAGGAAGGGGCCGCAGCTGCCATTTGCGGTCGAACAGCGACAAAGAGGTCGGTCGACCGCCACCCGTGAGAAGGTGTAGGCGAGACGACCCCTACAGGGAGGATCGCGAGCGCATCGTGACCGCATCCGAGAGGGCGGCGCAGCTCGTCCGGATCGCCGCCGAGGCGGCGGGCGACAAGCTGGCCGACGACATCCTTGCCTACGACGTGAGCGAGCAGCTCGTCATCACCGACGCGTTCCTGCTCTGCTCGGCTCCGAACGACCGGCAGGTCCGCGCCATCGTCGACGAGGTCGAAAAGCGCCTTCGCGAAGAGGCCGGAGCCAAGCCCGTCCGCCGCGAAGGCGAACGCGAGGGCCGCTGGGTCCTGCTGGACTACGCGGACATCATCGTGCACATCCAGCACGAGGAGGACCGCATGTTCTACGCCCTCGAACGGCTCTGGAAAGACTGCCCCCTCATCGCCCTGCCGGAGAGCGTCACCGCCCACCAGGCCCAGCGCGCCCGCGCCGTCGGGAGCCCGAGTGACTGACAGCCGCCCGGCCCGCGAACCCGGCAGGCGCCGGCTCGTCCTCTGGAGGCACGGCCAGACCGCCTGGAACGTCGAACGCCGCTTCCAAGGCAAGACCGACATCCCCCTCGACGAGACCGGCGTGCGGCAGGCCCGCCGCTCCGCCGCCCTCCTCGCCGGGCTCCGCCCCACCGCGATCCTCGCCTCCCCGCTCCGCCGCGCCGCCGACACCGCCCAGGCCCTCGCCGACCTCACCGGACTGCCCATCCGGTACGACCGGGACCTCATCGAACGCGACGGCGGCGCCTGGGAGGGCCTCACCTCCCACGAGATCCGCGAACGCTACCCCGCCGAGCACGCCGCCTGGCAGCCGCCCGGCGGCGAGACCAGCGCCCAGGTCGCCAAACGCGTCGGCGCCGCCCTCGAACGCGCCCTCGACGACCTGCCGCCCACCGGCCAGTTCGTCGTCGCGTCCCACGGCGCCGCCCTCCGCCTCGGCATGTCCCACCTCCTCGGCCTTCCCGAAGAGGTCTGGGAACGCCTGGGCGGCCTCTCCAACTGCTGCTGGTCCGTCATCACCGAGATGCGCGACGGCGGCTGGCGGCTCGCCGAACACAACGCCGGCACCCTCCCCGAACCCGTCCTCAGCGACGACCGCCCCGACGCGGGCACCTGACCGCAAACGATTCGAGCACCGACCCGTCCGTCCGATACACTGGCGGAGCGCTGCGGGATGAACGTCCACGCAGCGGCGGGGCTATGGCGCAGTTGGTAGCGCGCCTCCATGGCATGGAGGAGGTCTGGGGTTCGAATCCCCATAGCTCCACTCGGAGTTGGGAGTGGTATGTCTGCGGAGAGCGCAGACCTGCCACTCCTTCGTCGTGTTGGCCCAGGGGGGCGACCCCGTGGAACCCCCGGTGTGGGGGCTCCGCCCCTTGCCCCCTGTGGGCCGTCGTCACGACGCTCACCGGCGAGGGACTCGTACACCACCTGTGAGAGAGGACGCAGCCGGTGTCCGGCTCGGCCGGGGGCGCCGGGGCGCGGGCGAGTCATGGCGAACACATCGGCCGGCCGCACGTCGGGTGACACGAAGGCGTGCTGTGCGCCCGAGAACCCACGGACCCCGGAGAGTCCGGGAGGCGGGGTTTCCGACCCCGAGGTGCGTCGCGTCATCAAGGGCGGGTCGTTCCTGTGCGCGCCCAACTACTGCGCGCGTTACCGCCCGGCCGCGCGACAGAGCAACACCCCCGACACCTCGACCTGTCACATCGGCTTTCGCTGCGTCGTTCGGTGACCACATCCGACACGCGAGGCCGCGAGTGCGCGAGTCAGCACGCGATGACCGAGTGCGACAGCCCTGTGAACGCTGCCGGTATGCATGACGGCGGTTCGAGCGTGGACCGCATCGGGTCTGGCCGTCCATCAACGGCGGCCCCGTCCGAAACTGATCGAGTTGGCGTAGCTGCAGAGCGGGTCATCGAGGGTCACCTGCCTCCACATGCGGGCGCCCGTGGGTGTCGCAGGTGGGGATGCCGCGTTCGCGCAGTTTGTTCAGCACTGTGGTGTGGTTGACGCCGAGGTGGTCGCCGACTCGGGCCAGGAACCAGCCGAGGGTGTAGAGGTGGATGGCGTCGTCGACCTGCTCGGGCGTGAGGCCGTGGCGGCGCCTCGGCACGCCGTATCGGTGGAGGATGTTGCTGACGGTTCGGCGCTCGATGCCGAACCGGTCACCGAGTTCGTACACCGTCGCGCCGGCCCGGTAGTCGGCGATCAGCTGCTCGACTTGATCGGCACGGAGTTGCCGTGCCCGGCGAGGTCGGTCGGGCTTGGTCGAGGTCGGCTCGGGGGTATTGAGGCTGGGAAGCTCTCCCAGGGCTCTGACCTGGTCTTTTGTGTTCGAGTAACGTCTCCTGACCTCCACGAACGAGTTGGGAGTGGTGTGCCCGCGGGAAGCGTGGGCCGTCACTCCCTCGTCGTGGTGGCCCAGGGGGCGACCCCCTGGAACCCCCGGGTGAGGCCTTCGTCCCTTGCCCCGGGGCCCGGGTGGTGTCGGCGTCCGGGGTGGACGCCGACACCGCTGGGTCAGGCCGGGGGACTCATCAGGTGGCGGGCGAAGAAGCGGACGGCGCTTCCGGCCTCGAATCTCGGTAGTTGCTTGTGGGTGCCGGCGTTGGCGTGCAGCGTCTTCTGCTTCGAGGCGAAGGCGTCGAAGAGCGCGAGGCCGGATTCGCGGGGGATGTGCTCGTCGTCCCACTGGAGGACGAACTCGACCGGGATGGTGATCTGCCTGGCCGTCTCGGCCAGCGACTCGGCCCAGAACTGACCGAAGACCGCGGCGGTGATCCTGGGTTCGATCGCGGTCAGCGGCACCCCGATGGCGGTGCCCATGTTGATGCCCAGGTAGCCGACCGGCCCTTCGCCGATCTCCGGACGTTCCTGGAGGGCGTCAAGGGTCGCCCGCCATTCCGGGACGGCACGCTCGGCCAGGTGGGCGTTGTAGCGGACGACGATCGGGCCTTCCGCCTCGCCCGCCGCCCTCGCCTCGTACAGCGCGGCGATCTCGCGCTCGTCGTGCGCGGTGCGCGGACGGTCGCCATGTCCGGGCGCGTCGATGACGGCGACGTGGAAACCGCAGCCGTTCACGAGGAGATGCGCGCGGCCGCTCATCGCCGGTGCCTTCTTGTGGGTGCCGCCGCCGTGGCCCATCAGCACCAGGGGCGCGTGATCGGGGCCGGATGCGGGCGACCAGAGAACGCCGGGGACCTCGCCGACGCTGAAGTCGCGTTCGATGACACCGTTCGAGGATGTCTCCGCAGTGAAACGCATGGTGTTGCCTCTCGGGATCGCCTTGGAGGCGCTCCCGGCGACACCTACGTCAGTCGCCCGGCCGTGATGGGGCGTGGGAGCACCCACGTCGATACAGCGTTCATGGGTCTCACCTCCTCGCCCGAAGTCACGGCCCCCGCAAGGTACCAACCCGCCCGCCGTCCCCCGCAACACCTTTTCGGTCTTGCCCATGGTTCGGCCCGGCCTGCGGCTACGCGGCCGGCGCGGTCGCCGACCGCCTCGGCTGGGCCTGACCGCAAAGCCTTCACCATGGCGGCGGCTACCTTTCTCCGGGCCGCGCTTCACCATGTCGATCATGCGGGAACGCCTGGTCGTGGCGATGCATGATCGAGATGAGGGCTGACCCCATGAAAATCCGGACCAGGGCGAGAAGACCGCTGCTGACCGCCACCCTCGCCGTGGCGTCCGCCATGGCCCTGGCGGTATCGGCGTCCGCGCACGCCGCGCCGCCACCCGCACCGGAAAGCCAGAAGTTGGACGACTGCATCAAGGCGCTCAACGTCCTGAGCCAGTTCGACCTGCTCCCGACCCAGCCCGACCTCAGCCGCACGCTGTGCTCGACGAACGAGGCCGAGCTGACCGAGGTGCACCAGACCCAGGTCGAGCAGAAGCAGGCCGACCAGACGCGCGCCGACCAGACGCGCGCCGAGGAGATCCGCGCCGAGCAGATCCGGACCGAGCTGATCCGGGCCGGCCTGAACCGTCCAGGTCAGGTCCGGACCGAGCGGGACCCGAACACCTCGTACATCAACGAGATCGAGATCGAGTACACCGACAAGAACGGCAGGACCGTCGAGACCGAGCGGCCGCTCGGCGCCATCGTCGAGTGGCCCAGGAACGTCATCGTCAAGATGCCGGTGCTCAACGAGGTCACCCGGACCTACATCTACCGGTCCGGCAACAGCTGACCGGCCGCGGGCCGCGGAGTCATGACACTCCGCGGCCCGCACGTCCCAACCGCTCCCGGCGTGCACTAAGCTTTTCCACGACCGAGGGGCTATGGCGCAGTTGGTAGCGCGCCTCCATGGCATGGAGGAGGTCTGGGGTTCGAATCCCCATAGCTCCACGAATGAGTTCGGGAGTGGTGTGCCCGCGGAAAGCGCGGGCCGTCACTCCTTTGTCGTGTTGGCCCAGGGGCGACCCCTGGCCCCCCGGGTGGGGGCTCCGCCCCCCACACCCCTGCCGGTCAGGCGGTGTAGCGGAGGACGGCTCCTACCTGGACGTCTTTCGGGGCGCCGTTCGTCGGGAGCAGGACCAGCTCGCTGTCCGTCGCGGCGGCGGCCCTGATCAGGGCGGCGTCGGCGCGGTCCTCGCGGGGGTCGGCCACGCCGAACTCGTCGCGGAGCTCGTCGGCCGTGGCCGCCACGTGCATCGGGTCGGGGCCGATCCACAGGCGGTCCCGCGTGTCCTCGTCCGACAGCAGCAGCGTCTCCACTCGCGCCTGGCGGACGGCCTCGACCGTCGGGGTCAGGCCCGAGACGGCGCGCTGGCCGTTCGCCAGCTCGCGGTCGAAGCGCTCGGCGACGGTCATGACGCGCTCCGCGGTCTTCAGCCGGAGGAGGCGGCGCAGCTCGGCGTCGAGGTCCGGGTCGTCGACCGTGGTGTTCTTGTCGGCCTCGACGGTGTGCTCCAGGACGTGCTCCGAGACCTCCTCCAGGACGGCCGTCCGGGCGCGGGTGTCGCCGGCGATCAGGATGGCCTGGGCGCCGCAGCGCTCCGCGGCCCGGTCGATCTCGTGCGCGACCTTCTTCGCGTTCAGCTTCCAGACGTTCTCCGAGGAGCGCTGGAAGCGCGACTGGTTCCAGTCGCCCGCCTTCACCTTGCGGATGGGGTAGTCCTCGTCGCCCTCGACGTCGATGTGCTCGTGCTTCCCCTCGGCGGTGACGCAGTCGATGGCGCCGCCGCGGCGGTCCACGACCGCCAGCAGGTGCGGGAACCGCTCGCCGCGTTCGGCCAGGTAGGGCAGGACGTCAGGGAGCGGCGCGACGGTGGCGTGCGGGTTGCGGGGGCTTCGGGGGAGACGCTCGCCGTACACGACCGCGCCGTCCGCCGCGAAGATCACGATGCCTTCGGAGCGACGGAGCGTCAGCTCCTCGTCGATGGTCTGCCCGACCGCGCGGAGCGTGTCCTTCGGCGCGCCCTGGGCTTCCAGGTCCGCGCGCAGCGCGCGCCACCGCAGCTCCGCGGCTTTGGACGCGTCCTCGGTGGTCCGGGTGAGGTCGGCGTACACCGACACGTAGGGGCCCGGACGGTGATACAGCGTCTTGAGGAATGCGAGATCCATGAACTCGCCGTACCCGGCATCACTGGGGCAAACGTAAAGAACGTGGCGATTGGGGCATCACCCCTGGGCGGACCGCTGCAGCCGCGCGTACGCCAGTTGCAGCCAGTCCGAGCCCGCGACCGCCGTCATCGTGGCGCCGGCGAGCCGGGTCGCCTCCGGGGCGAACACCAGGCCCGCCGCGTAGGCCGTCGCGACCCACTGGCCGGTGCAGAACGGGCAGGTGACCAGCTCACCGACGGCGTGCCGGACGCCCTTCCCGCGCACCTCCTCCGCGACCTCCGCGGGACCGGCCGTCCCCGAGTAGCGGGTGAACGGGGCGCGCAGCGGGCTCGTCACCGGATCCTTCGCGATCAGCCGGGACAGCTTGTGCGTCGTGACGGTCATCAGCGCGAGATCGGCGAGGCCGATCGCCGGGGGCCGGTCGCGCAGCCGCCGGCCCAGCAGCGCCAGCGTGCCCGCCGTGACCCCGTAGACGGCGAGCGTGCCGAGGTAGGAGCCGAGGGGGCGGTCCTCGTCGCCGGCGTACTCCTCGGCCTGCCTGCGCGCGGTGTCCACGACCGCGTTCATGGGTTCTCCTCTCCAGGCGGGACGATCACGCAGAACTCGTTGCCCTCGGGGTCCGCGAGGACCGTCGTCGGCCAGCCGTCGTCCACGAACGGGCCGCGGACGACGGTGGCGCCGAGCCCGCCGACACGGGCCAGTTCCGCGTCCATGTCGGCCACGCGGAGGTCGAGATGCATGCGGTTCTTCACGGTCTTCGGCTCAGGGACGCGCTGCAGGAGCAGGGGCGGCCCGTTCCCGGAGGGGTCCGTGAGCTTCACGTACGGGGGGTCGAAAACGCCGCGCTCATAACCGAGCGCGGCGGCCCAGAAGTCGGCCAGGGTGTCGGGGGCGCGGCAGTCCAGAACGAAGACGAGTTCCATTCAGTGGTCGCGCAGCGCCTTGACCAGCTCGGACTTGTTCATCGAGGAACGCCCCTCGATACCGATCTCGCGGGCGCGCTTCATCAGCTCGTCCTTCGTCCATTCGTCGTACGAGGGATTCTTGCCGCCCTTGCGGCCGACCTTCTTCGACCCCTGGCCCGCGGATGCGTTCGCGATGCGCGCGGCCTTCTCCTTGCTCTCGCCCTTCTCGCGGAGCTTCTGGTACTTCTTCTCGTCCTTGATCTGTGCTCTAGGCATATCGGACAGGTACCCGGCACGCGGGATCCACACATCGGCGACAATGGCAGGCGGGAAGGGGACACCTTTGCGCATCGGCATCCTGGGCCCGCTCGACGTGCGGGACGAGGCCGCGCGGCCCGTCGAGGTCGGCGGCCGGAGGCTGCGCGCCCTGCTGGTCCGGCTGGCGGCCGAGGCGGGCCGCCCCGTGTCCGCCGACCGGCTGCTGGACGACCTGTGGGACGGCGCGCCGCCCGGCGGGAACGCGCTGCAGGCGCTCGTGTCCCGGCTGCGCGGCGTCGCGGGACGGGACGTCGTCGAGCACGGCCCCGCCGGCTACCGACTCGGCATCGACCCCGGCGAGATCGACGCGGTCGCGTTCGAGCGCGGTGTCGCCTCCGCCCGCGCGGAGCGGGACGCCGGGCGGCGGGCGGACGGCCTGCGGGCGGCGCTCGAGCTGTGGCGGGGCCCCGCGCTCGCCGATGTGGCCGACGCCGACTTCGCCCGCGGGACGATCACGCGCCTGGAGGAGCTGCGCCTCGCCGCCGTCGAGGACCGGATCGACGCCGAGACCGCAGCGGGCCTGCCCTTCCCGCCCGTCGCAGAGCTGGAGCCGCTGGCCGCGGCGAACCCGCTCCGCGAGCGGCTGCGCGGCCAGCTGATGCGCGCCCTGTACGCGGCGGGCCGGCAGGCCGACGCCCTGGAGGTGTACGAGGAGACGCGGCGCGCCCTCGCCGACCGGCTCGGCGTCGATCCGTCCCCCGAACTGGCCGGCGTCCACCTGTCGATCCTGCGGCGGGAGCCCGCGGGCGCGGCGGCTCCGGCCGCCTCGGCGGCACCGGAACGCGCGCCGGGCGGGCCGCGGCCCGCCCGCACCAACCTGCCCGCGCAGCTCACCAGCTTCGTCGGCCGGGAGGAGGAGTCCAAGCGGGTCGGCAAGCTGCTCCGCGAGACCAGGCTCGTCACCCTCACCGGACCCGGCGGTGCCGGCAAAACGCGGCTCGCGGGGGAGAGCGCCGCCGCGCTCGTCGACGAGATGCCGGACGGGGTGTGGTTCGTCCCGCTCGCCCCGGTCACCGACCCGGGCGACGTCGTGCAGGCGCTGCTGTCGGCGCTGGGCGTCCCGGAGACCGTCCGCCCCGCGGAGACCCGCGCCGTCGTGCGCCCCCTCGAACGCCTCACGGACTTCCTCGCCACCAAGCGGATGGTCGTCGTCCTCGACAACTGCGAGCACCTCGTCGACGCCGTCGCGCGGCTCGCCGACCACCTCGCCGCGCAGGCCGACGGCCTCCGGATCCTCGCGACGAGCCGCGAGCCGCTCGGCATCACCGGCGAGGCGCTGTGCCCGGTGCCGTCCCTTCCGCTGCCGGACGAGCACGTCACCGACCCCGCCGACGCCCTCGGCTACGCGTCGGTGCGGCTGTTCGCCGACCGCGCCGCGGCCGTCCGCCCCGGCTTCGCCGTGGACGGCTCCACCGTCGCCGACGTCGTGGCGATCTGCCGGGCGCTCGACGGGATCCCGCTCGCCATCGAGCTGGCCGCGGCCCGGCTGCGCTCCCTCACGTCCGGGCAGGTCGCGGCCCGGCTCGGCGACCGGTTCCGGCTGCTGTCCGGCGGCAGCCGCACCGCGCTGCCGAGGCACCGGACGCTGCGCGCCGTCGTCGACTGGAGCTGGGACCTGCTGGACGACGTGGAGCGCGCCGTCCTGCGCCGGCTCTCGGTGTTCGCGGGCGGCGCCACCCCGGACGCCGCCGTCCACGTGTGCGGCCAGGACGCACCGGACGCGCCCGACCCGCGCGACGTCATCGACGTGATCGCCGCCCTGATCGACAAGTCGCTGGTGATGGCGGACGGCGACACCGACGTCCGCTACCGGCTCCTGGAGACCGTCCGCGTCTACGCGGGGGAGCGGCTGGAGCAGGCCGGCGAGACCCGCCGCGTCCGCGACGCGCACGTCGCCTACCTGGTCGGCCTCGCCGAACGCGCCGAGCCGGAGCTGCGCCGCGGCGACCAGCTGCGCTGGGCGGCCCGGCTGGCCGCCGAACGGGAGAACTTCACCACCGCGTTCCGGCACGTGACCGAGACCCGCGACGTGGAGTCGGGCCTGCGTCTCGTCGCCGGGCTGGTGTGGTTCTGGGTCGTGCGCGACATGGAGCGCGAGGCGGGCGGCTGGACGTTCGCCGTCCGCGACATGGCCGGTGACGCCGCCCCGCCCGGACTGGAAGAGGAGTACGCGCTCTGCGTGGTCGCCGCCAACGTCCTCGGCGAGATGACCACGGAGCCGGGGCCCACCGCCGAGTCGATGCACCGGACGCTGGAGGACGCCGCCGCCCGGATGCCCGAGGCGCCGATGCATCCCATGCTCGCCCTGGCTCGACCGGCGCTGAGCATCTTCAGCGGGGACATGGCGGAGATCCGCAGCCGGATGGGCGGCATCAAGGAGCACCCGGACCCGTGGGTCCGCGCCGTCGCCCGCGTCGTCCTCGCCCACGTGGGCATCAACCTCGGCGACCTCTCCGAGGCCGTCGAGGGCGCCGCCGACGGCTACGCCCGGTTCCGCGAGCTGGGCGACCGGTTCGGGATGATCGTCGCGCTGAGCGCGATGATCCATCTCGCCATGGCCCGCGGCGAGATGCGGGAGGCGGTCCGGCTCGGCGACGAGGCCTACGAGTACGCGACGGCCGGGGTCAGCCCGGAGCAGGGCTCCGCCATCCTCGCCCAGCTGGCCAAGGCCCGCGCCCAGCTCGGCGACACCGTCCGCGCCCGCGCCGAACTCGAACGCGCCGTGGCGCAGACGGAACGGATCGGCGAGTTCGCGGACGCCGCGAGCTGCTCGCTCCTGCTGTGCGAGCTGGCCCTTCTGGAGGGGGACCGCGACGCCGCCCGCTCGCACGCCGACCGCGCCTACAAGTGGGTGGAATCGCGCGGGCACCGTGCCGACTTCGTGCAGGCGTCCCGCCGTACCTTCAGCCGCCTCGGCTGCCTCGCCGAGGAGGACGGCGACCTGGAGGCGGCGCGGCGGTGGCACGGCCGTGCCCTGGGCGGCCTGGAGAACGACCCGCTCATGGGCAATCCGAACGTGGCGTCCCTCATCGAGGGCCTCGCCGCGTTCGCCGCCGCGAGCGGCGCGCACGTCCGCGCCGCCGAGCTGCTCGGCACCGCGCACGGCCTGCACGGGTATCGGGACATGACGAGCCACGAGGTCCGGCGCACCCTGCCTGCCGTCTGCGAAGTCCTCGGGGAGGACGCCTTCGTCGCGGCGTACGAGCGAGGCCGCCGGACCACCCGTGACGAGGTCTTCGAGCAGGCCGGCGATCTGGTCGCGTCCGTGTGAGGCGGCTGCGGGGAGGCCGGTTCGCCGCCTGCATGTCTTGAGCCCCTGCGGGACGGTGCCTTGTGCGGAGCGCCGGCCCGGGAATCGAGGATCCGGGCCGGCGCGACTCGCGGCATGGTCGTCAGGCCCTGCGCGAGTACATGCGCATGGCCAGCGGGAACGTCACGACGACGATGCCCGCCGCCCACGCCAGCGTGTACCAGACGTGGTCGCCGACAGGCCCGCCGACGGTCAGCGCGCGCACCGACTCCGCCAGGTGCGTGACCGGGTTCACCTTCGTCCACGCCTCCAGCCAGCCCGGCATCGTGGACGTGTCCGGCACGAGGACGCTGCTGCCGAACGTCAGCGGCATCACCCAGATGAACGCGAGCCCCTGAACGGTGTCCGGGGACGGAGCGACCAGCCCGACCAGAACGGAGATCCAGCAGACGGCCAGGTAGAACACGTACGCCAGCGCGAACGCCCCCAGCACCGACAGCGGATCGGTGTGGAACCGGAACCCGAGGACCGACCCGAACCCGACCAGGACGGTCATCACGGTGATGAACCGGACCGTGTCCCCCAGCACCGTGCCGATCAGCGGTGCCGACCGGGCGATCGGAAGGCTGCGGAACCGGTCGAACACCCCCTTGTGGATGTCCTCGTTCAGCGCCGTCCCCAGACCCATCGTCGCGAACATCGCCATCTGCGCGACCAGGCCCGGCAGCAACTGCTGCAGGTAGGAGCGCGTGTCACCGGCGACCGCGCCGCCGAACACGTACAGGAACAGAAGCAGGAACACGATCGGCATCAGCGTCGTGTCCAGCAGCTTCTCCGGCGAATGCCTCAGCTGGGCCACGTTGCGCCACGCCAAGGTCAGGCCGTGCCGCAGCGTCCGGCGCGGGCTGATCCGCGCCGGCGGCTCCCCGGCGGCCGGACGGGTGTCAACGGTGATCGCGGTCATGCCACGCTCCCCTCGGAAACGAGTTCGGGCCTGGGCTCCTCGGCGAGGTGACCGGTCAGCGTGAGGAACACCTCGTCCAGGCTCGGCATCCGCAGCGCCAGCTCGGCCGCAACGATGGACGCGTCGTCCAGCCGCCGGACGAGCGCCGACAGCAGCCGCGGATCGTGCACGGGCGCCGAGACGAGCCCCGTGGGCGCCTGCACCTCCGGCCGCTCCCCGGTCAGCTCGGCGACGATCGCGGCGAGCTGCTCGACGCGGTACGCCTCGGTCGCGCGGACCACGAGGGTCTGCTGCCCGATCCGCCCCTTCAGGTCGTCCGCCGTGCCCTCCGCGATGACGCGCCCGTGGTCGAACACCGCGATACGGTCGGCGAGCGCGTCCGCCTCCTCCAGGTACTGCGTGGTCAGCAGCACCGTCGCACCGTCGGCGACCACCGCGCGGACGGTCTCCCAGACCTCGTTGCGGGCCCGCGGGTCGAGCCCGGTCGTCGGCTCGTCCAGGTAGATGACCTCGGGATGGTTGATCAGGCTCGCCGCCAGGTCGAGCCTGCGCCGCATCCCGCCCGAGTACGTCTTCACCGCACGCGACCCGGCCTCGGTGAGCCGGAACCGGTCGAGCAGCTGCCGGGCCCTCGCCTTCGCCTCCCGGCGGCCGAAGTCGAGCAGGCGGGCGATCATCACCAGGTTCTCGGTGCCGGTCAGCTCCTCGTCCACCGACGCGTACTGCCCGGTCAACCCGATCTTCGCGCGGACGCGTACCGGCTCCCTGAACACGTCATAGCCGCACACCTCCGCCCGACCGGCGTCGGGCTTGAGCAACGTCGCCAGCACGCGCACGGCCGTCGTCTTGCCCGCCCCGTTCGGCCCGAGGACACCGAGCACCGTGCCCCGGCGCGCCGTGATGTCCACCCCGTCCAGGGCGGTGGTGTCCCCGAACCGTTTGCGCAGTCCCTCTGCGCGGATCACATCGTCCATGTGTCGTGTGCCTCTCGCATGTCCTTCGTTGTGACGATCACCACCGTGGGCTAGAGCGCTGACAGCACGCGCACATCGGCGTCCAGGCACTGACATCGCGCTGACATGGCCCTGAGCCCGAGCACCTGAACCAGGCGTGACCTGGGCGTTCCGGCAAGGCGGAGTGGGGGCGGCCGAGCCGATTTGACGGACACTCCGGCGCTGCCTAATCTCTGTCGTGCCCCAAGGGGATGCGGGACGCCGACAGGCGGACGGCCCCGGGGGACGCCAACAGAGGAAAACGGTTCGCAGCTTGCTCCGGGCCGGGGTACTCTTGAATGGCAAGCCCGGACAGGATGCAGGACGCCGCGAGGTGGCCGGCCCGCAGGGCACTCCCTACGAAACGATCTCGCCAGGTCTTCGGCCTGGGGGTGTGTCGTCGCGTGGGGGTCTGGAACGTCCTCGAACCGTCGAAAAGATCTTCGCCGATCCGCTTGACAACGGGAACGAACCAGGTAAGTTAGAAGGGTTGCCCCGGAGTCGGGACCGTGAGAGCGGTGTTCGGCGCGGTGAGTGTCCGTTTCTTGAGAACTCAACAGCGTGTTAAAAGCCAGTGCCTTTATCGGTTCGGCCTGTTGTGGCTGGACCGCCCCGTGACCGTCGCTGTTTGTGGTGATGGTCTGGGATTTCTTTGAGGCAACGCACAGACCCTTGGGGTTTTGTGTTTGCTGGGATTTTCTTCGAGGTTTGGTCGGCTGGGGTTCGCGCCTTGGTTGGTCGTTAGGCCTTAATGGAGAGTTTGATCCTGGCTCAGGACGAACGCTGGCGGCGTGCTTAACACATGCAAGTCGAGCGGAAAGGCCCCTTCGGGGGTACTCGAGCGGCGAACGGGTGAGTAACACGTGAGCAACCTGCCCCTGACTCTGGGATAAGCCCGGGAAACTGGGTCTAATACCGGATGTAACCACTGGTCGCATGGTCTGGTGGTGGAAAGTTTTTCGGTTGGGGATGGGCTCGCGGCCTATCAGCTTGTTGGTGGGGTGATGGCCTACCAAGGCGACGACGGGTAACCGGCCTGAGAGGGCGACCGGTCACACTGGGACTGAGACACGGCCCAGACTCCTACGGGAGGCAGCAGTGGGGAATATTGCGCAATGGGCGGAAGCCTGACGCAGCGACGCCGCGTGAGGGATGACGGCCTTCGGGTTGTAAACCTCTTTCAGCAGGGACGAAGCTAACGTGACGGTACCTGCAGAAGAAGCGCCGGCTAACTACGTGCCAGCAGCCGCGGTAATACGTAGGGCGCAAGCGTTGTCCGGAATTATTGGGCGTAAAGAGCTCGTAGGCGGTTTGTCGCGTCTGTCGTGAAAGCCCACGGCTTAACCGTGGGTCTGCGGTGGATACGGGCAGACTAGAGGCAGGTAGGGGAGAATGGAATTCCCGGTGTAGCGGTGAAATGCGCAGATATCGGGAGGAACACCGGTGGCGAAGGCGGTTCTCTGGGCCTGTACTGACGCTGAGGAGCGAAAGCGTGGGGAGCGAACAGGATTAGATACCCTGGTAGTCCACGCCGTAAACGTTGGGCGCTAGGTGTGGGGTTCTTCCACGGATTCCGCGCCGTAGCTAACGCATTAAGCGCCCCGCCTGGGGAGTACGGCCGCAAGGCTAAAACTCAAAGGAATTGACGGGGGCCCGCACAAGCGGCGGAGCATGTTGCTTAATTCGACGCAACGCGAAGAACCTTACCAAGGCTTGACATTGCCGGAAAACCTGCAGAGATGTGGGGTCCTTTTTGGGCCGGTGACAGGTGGTGCATGGCTGTCGTCAGCTCGTGTCGTGAGATGTTGGGTTAAGTCCCGCAACGAGCGCAACCCTCGTTCCATGTTGCCAGCACTTCGGGTGGGGACTCATGGGAGACCGCCGGGGTCAACTCGGAGGAAGGTGGGGATGACGTCAAGTCATCATGCCCCTTATGTCTTGGGCTGCAAACATGCTACAATGGCCGGTACAGAGGGCTGCGATACCGTGAGGTGGAGCGAATCCCTTAAAGCCGGTCTCAGTTCGGATCGAAGTCTGCAACTCGACTTCGTGAAGTCGGAGTCGCTAGTAATCGCAGATCAGCAACGCTGCGGTGAATACGTTCCCGGGCCTTGTACACACCGCCCGTCACGTCACGAAAGTCGGCAACACCCGAAGCCCGTGGCCCAACCCTTGTGGGGGGAGCGGTCGAAGGTGGGGCCGGCGATTGGGACGAAGTCGTAACAAGGTAGCCGTACCGGAAGGTGCGGCTGGATCACCTCCTTTCTAAGGAGCACACAACTGGCCAGGGCTGCTTCCCCTGTGGAAGGCCCGGGTCGGTGGCCACTGTTGACAGCGGATGTCTGTCAGGTGGCTGCTCATAGATGTGGAGCACTGGCTACTCAGCTCACCGCTCGTGTGAGCCGGCAAGTACCGCCTCCCAGACCCGTGAGGGTGTTGGGGGGAGTGGGAACGGCGGTGTCGGGCGGGTGGTGGGTTGGACACGCTGTTGGGTCCTGAGGGAACGGGCGCAAGCCCATGGTGACCTCTGGATCGCGGGACCAGGACCACATTCCTTTGTCGGGGGTGTGGTTTTGGTGGGCCCGGTTGTTTTTTGAGAACTGCACAGTGGACGCGAGCATCTCTGGCGAATGATGAGAGTTGCGCGGGGAGCCCTTTTGGGGGTTTCTTCGGGTTGTTCTTGTTGTTTGTCTGCGATTTGTTTTGATCGTTTTGTGTGTTCAAGTTTTTAAGGGCATACGGTGGATGCCTTGGCATCAGGAGCCGATGAAGGACGTGGGAGCCTGCGATATGCCTCGGGGAGTCGGCAACCAGACTTTGATCCGGGGATTTCCGAATGGGGAAACCTGGCACTCGTCATGGGGTGTCGCCGCCTGCTGAATGTATAGGCAGGTTGGTGGGAACGCGGGGAAGTGAAACATCTCAGTACCCGCAGGAAGAGAAAACAATAGTGATTCCGTGAGTAGTGGTGAGCGAAAGCGGAGGAGCCTAAACCGTGCGCGTGTGATAGCCGGCAGGCGTTGCGTGTGCGGGGTTGTGGGACCATCCGGTCAGTGCTGCCGCGCTGGCGAGGAGTTACAAACTGCTCGGATAGTTGAACGGCTTGGGATGGCCGACCGTAGACGGTGAGAGTCCGGTAGACGAAATTCGAGTGGCTTCTGGGTGTGTTCCCGAGTAGCACGGGGCCCGTGAAATCCCGTGTGAATCTGCCACGACCACGTGGTAAGGCTGAATACTTCCTGGTGACCGATAGCGGACTAGTACCGTGAGGGAAAGGTGAAAAGTGCCCCGGTGAGGGGTCGTGAAATAGTACCTGAAACCGTGTGCCTACAAGCCGTCAGAGCGTCCTCGAGGGGGAACTTGTTTTTCCTTTGTTCGTGATGGCGTGCCTTTTGAAGAATGAGCCTGCGAGTTATGGTGTGTGGCGAGGTTAACCGGTGGCGGGTAGCCGTAGCGAAAGCGAGTCTGAATAGGGCGTTTTAGTCGCATGCTGTAGACCCGAAGCGGGGTGATCTAGCCATGGGCAGGGTGAAGCGCCGGTAAGACGGTGTGGAGGCCCGAACCCACCAGGGTTGAAAACCTGGGGGATGACCTGTGGTTAGGGGTGAAAGGCCAATCAAACTCCGTGATAGCTGGTTCTCCCCGAAATGCATTTAGGTGCAGCGTTGCGTGTTTCTTGCCGGAGGTAGAGCTACTGGATGGCTGATGGGCCCTACAAGGTTACTGACGTCAGCCAAACTCCGAATGCCGGTAAGTGAGAGCGTGGCAGTGAGACTGCGGGGGATAAGCTTCGTAGTCGAGAGGGAAACAGCCCAGATCATCGGCTAAGGCCCCTAAGCGTGTGCTAAGTGGGAAAGGATGTGGAGTTGCCGTGACAACCAGGAGGTTGGCTTAGAAGCAGCCATCCTTGAAAGAGTGCGTAATAGCTCACTGGTCAAGTGATTCCGCGCCGACAATGTAGCGGGGCTCAAGCACACCGCCGAAGCCGTGGCGTTCCAGGCATGTGTCTGGGACGGGTAGGGGAGCGTCCTGTAGCCGGCGAAGCAGTGAAGTGATTCAACTGTGGAGGCTGCGGGAGTGAGAATGCAGGCATGAGTAGCGAATCACACGTGAGAAACGTGTGCGCCGGATGACCAAGGGTTCCTGGGGCAGGCTAATCCGCCCAGGGTAAGTCGGGACCTAAGGCGAGGCCGACAGGCGTAGTCGATGGACAACGGGTTGATATTCCCGTACCCGCTGGTATGCGCCAACGCTGAACCCTCTGATGCTAACCACCTGAACCGGGTTGTGGGCCTTCGGGCCTGTTGCTTGGCGAGCGTGGGACCCGAGGGGGTAGTAGGTGAGTGATGGGGTGACGCAGGAGGGTAGCTCAGCCCAGGCGATGGTTGTCCTGGGGTAAGCATGTAGCCCGCGCCATAGGTAAATCCGTGGCGTGTGAAGGGTGAGATGTGATGCCGAGCCGTTTTAGGTGAAAGTGAGTGATCCCATGCTGTCGAGAAAAGCCTCTAGCGAGTGTACTGGCGGCCCGTACCCTAAACCGACTCAGGTGGTCAGGTAGAGAATACCAAGGCGATCGGGTGAACTGTGGTTAAGGAACTCGGCAAATTGCCCCCGTAACTTTGGGAGAAGGGGGACCACGTCTGGTGAACCGTCTTGCACGGGGAGCTGGGTGGGGTCGCAGAGGCCAGGGGGAAGCGACTGTTTACTAAAAACACAGGTCCGTGCGAAGTCGTAAGACGCTGTATACGGACTGACGCCTGCCCGGTGCCGGAACGTTAAGAGGACCGGTTAGATGCCTTTTGGGTGTCGAAGCTGAGAATCTAAGCGCCGGTAAACGGCGGTGGTAACTATAACCATCCTAAGGTAGCGAAATTCCTTGTCGGGTAAGTTCCGACCTGCACGAATGGCGTAACGACTTCCCCGCTGTCTCAACCACAGGCCCGGTGAAATTGCAGTACGAGTAAAGATGCTCGTTTCGCGCAGCAGGACGGAAAGACCCCGGGACCTTCACTACAGCTTGGCATTGGCGCCTGAAGCGTCTTGTGTAGGATAGGTGGGAGACTGTGAAGCTGGCACGCCAGTGTCGGTGGAGTCGTTGGTGAAATACCACTCTGGTCGTTTTGAGCGTCTAACCCGCACCCGTGGATCCGGGTGGGGGACAGTGCCTGGTGGGTAGTTTAACTGGGGCGGTTGCCTCCTAAAGTGTAACGGAGGCGCCCAAAGGTTCCCTCAGCCTGGTTGGCAATCAGGTGGCGAGTGCAAGGGCACAAGGGAGCTTGACTGTGAGACGGACGTGTCGAGCAGGTGCGAAAGCAGGGCCTAGTGATCCGGCACCTACGTGTGGAAGTGGTGTCGCTCAACGGCTAAAAGGTACCCCGGGGATAACAGGCTGATCTTCCCCAAGAGTCCATATCGACGGGATGGTTTGGCACCTCGATGTCGGCTCGTCGCATCCTGGGGCTGGAGTAGGTCCCAAGGGTTGGGCTGTTCGCCCATTAAAGCGGCACGCGAGCTGGGTTTAGAACGTCGCGAGACAGTTCGGTCCCTATCCGCTGTGCGCGTAGGAGAATTGAGAGGGTCTGTCCCTAGTACGAGAGGACCGGGACGGACGAACCTCTGGTGTGCCAGTTGTCCCGCCAGGGGCACGGCTGGTTGGCTACGTTCGGTCGGGATAACCGCTGAAAGCATCTAAGCGGGAAGCCTTCCTCGAGATGAGTTCTCCCACCCCTTTGTGGGTGTAAGGCCCCCGGTAGACGATCGGGTTGATAGGCCGGAGATGGAAGCGCGGTGACGTGTGGAGTCGACCGGTACTAATAGGCCGAGTGGCTTGAACACACATGACGTTCAAACCGAATCGCTGTTGTGAGTTGTTCGCGTCCCTGTGTGGTTCCTGGAAAACAACCGGGAACCCGCATTAATCAAGTGAATACCGAGCCTGGCTCGGACGTTGAGACTTGCACACCCCCGCTGGGGGTGGTGCGTTGAGGCGTTCGGTGGTTTTGGCGAGGGGGAAACACCCGGTCCCATTCCGAACCCGGAAGTTAAGCCTCTCAGCGCCGATGGTACTGCATGGGAGACTGTGTGGGAGAGTAGGACACCGCCGGACCTATATTGCAGGAAGGCCCCGCCGATTTCGGCGGGGCCTTTCTCATTTCACCCTGTGGTAGGCGGTTGTACGGAAGCAGCGCGCCATCCCGCCTGTTCTACCTGACATGGCGATGACCACCGCATCACCCGACGCCACCGAGCCCCTTGTCGTCCGAGACTTCGACGTTCCACGCTCCCGGATCTTCGATGCCTGGACCGACCCCGGCCAGCTCTCCCGGTGGATCAGCCCAGAGGGATGCACCGCTCCGCGCGCCCTCATCACCATCGACCTGCGCATCGGTGGCCGTTATGACTACTGCCTGGTCCAGACGTCCGATGGCACCCGCTTCTGGATGCGCCAGGAGATCACCGCCCTGGAACCATCGGCCTTGCTCGCCTTCACCTCTGGGCCGATGCCCGAACACGGTCACCCCGATCCGGTCACCACTCGCGTCGAGCTGCGTGAGTACGCCGCCGGTACACGCATGACATTCATCCGCCCCTACCCCGCCGAGCGTCGGCCCGCCGCTGCGGCGAATTGGAACCGTTCCTTCGACCACCTCTCCCAACTGGTGGCCTCGTCCTGAGCAGACACTGTCGGCCACTCTCGCATCCGGTCGGCTGCCAACGTCCGGGGTCAGTACTTGGGCGTGGGCAGGGCGAGCCGCTCCAGTAGGTCCGCCATTCCTTGAGCGCGTTCATCGTCGCGACCGTCCTCCACGTGGCTGTAGAGCATCAGGATCAGTCTGCGGCCGCGCTCGTATCGTTCGCCGCTCCAGGCCTCCAGGCGCTCTGGAGCCGCGTGCACGGGTTCGAACGTCGCCGGGAACAGGACACACCGATGTCGGCGAGCGCGGGAGCGCTGATCCCGTTCTGGTAGGGGGCGGACTCGAAGGGCTCCCGGATCACCGAGGCTTCGTCCACACCGCTCTCTTCGATCTGGTCGTAGACGAGATCCACCCACGGGTCGCTCGCCAGCAACTCGCCGAACCGGACGGCGACCCAAGGGTGCAGCCCCTTGTCACCGCCCCTGGCCGGGTGGGACTCGCGATGCGCGTACTGGGGCACCTTGCTTGCTCTCTCTTTCTCGTCCTGCCGATAAGGACGTGCCCCTCAAGGTGGGCCGCATAGCCCGCGAGTGTGCCGTCGCACATCCGCCGCGTGTAGCTGAGTGGCTCCAGGGCTGCGGCGGGATCGCCGCTCTGGATGAGGAGGTTGCCGAGTAAGACGCCGGCGACGTCTCCGGAGTCCGTGCCCTTGCGGGTCTTGAAGACCCGCTCGAACCCGTCCCGGGCGGTGTCCGGGTCGCCGGTGAGCTGGGCCGTGAGGCTTGGGAGGAGCGTCCGGCCCTCGTCCGAGGACGTGCCCGACTTGAATTCCGGGGTGAGCATCACCGCGGCGAAGGGCCCCCAGCCAGGGGTCCTCTCCCGCGGCCACCTGTTCCAGGCGGGGCCGGTGGGAGCCGCCGAGCCCGCTCTCGCTGATCTCGATGCCCGCCTGCGCTATCGCCGCATGCCCGGACACGCTGGTACGTCCCGTATCGGCGATCGCCGTCAACACCCCCCGTGCCTGGGCGGCGTTACCCGCCCTGTACGCCGCAAGACCGCGCTCGACCTCGTCCGGCACAGGGCTCAACGGGTCGGCAGGGAGCGGAAAGGGCCCTTCCGTCGGAGTCGAGCAGGGATTCATCGGTCATGTGGCCGCCTCCCATGGAGAAACGCATCAAACGATCATGCCGGAGGCGGCCGACAACCGCTCCCAGGCGTAGGCGGGCCACCGGAGCAGACCGATGTCGTCGAAGGTCCTGGCCGAGGGGTGGAAGACCGAGCGCTCGGTGGCGATGATCGACAGATGGACGCCCGAACCCGTCGAACCACTCTTGCGACCGTGAGGCGCTGGACCGAGGTCAGCACAGCATGACCGGCCATCGCGAACGTCCGCTGCTCTTTCTGGACGTTGACGGGCCGCTTCTCCCGTTCGGTGAGGGCCCGGAGGGGGAGCGGCCGGCGACCACACCTGACACTGCCCTTGCGCGGCTCACCATGGACGTGGGGCGCCGGCTGGCGGCGCTACCGGGCGACCTTGTCTGGGCCACGACCTGGGAAGACGAAGCGAACGTCGAGATCGCCTCCCGTATCGGGCTGCCCCGGCTACCGGTCGTGAAGTGGCCGGATCCATCCGGCGATCACGAACGCGAGGACCGATGGTTCGGGCTCTGCTGGAAGACCAGGACACTGGTGACCTGGGCGTCCGCACGCCCCTTCGCCTGGGTCGATGACGAGATCACCGACGCCGACCGGGAATGGGTCTCCGCGCACCACAGCGGCCGGGCACTCCTCCACCACGTGCCGTCATTCCGCGGGCTAGCCGACGAAGACTTCGTGCTCCTCGATCATTGGCTCCGAACTGCGTGAGTCACTGGATCCGCCACTCCATCTTCTCCGGGCGCACCCTGGGCGATACCCGCCGCCGCGCCAAGGCCGTCGGCCGCTTCCTCGGCGAGGACCCATGGCTCTTCAAGGCCCGAGCCCGGCCTGGACCGGCCCCTGTCTATCAATCGAGTGAGCGTCCTCAACATGTGCGGGTGCGTCCGGCGGGCTACCTGGGCTAAGTGCGCAGCCAGCCAAAGGCTGCTGGGGCGAAGCACAGGACGGAGATATGTCCGTCGTCTGCGGACAACCGCAGTTGGGCAGTGCGGCAGCGTTGGGCGAGCCACCGACCGTGGGCGCATGGGACGACCCGGACCTGCCCTCCAATGCAGGACAAGGACAGGGGCGGCGATGGCCAAGGCGTTAGCGATCGCGGCGACGTGCGACGCCGCCGAGGCCGCCCTCCGTCCCGGGTTCGGTGGGGATCGGTCGTATCCGGGCCGGTCGTAACCGATCCAGCGGATGGGATGGGCCGGTGCGGCCGAGAAGAGTGGTTGCGGGGGCATCCCGATGTCGCGGTGCCGGTGTTTGACGGTGTCGATGAGGTCCCCGTCGATGAGCGTGGAGGTCGCCCACGCGGAGGTGTCGGTCAGCGTGCGGGAGGCGACCAGCTTCGGTGCGGCGTTCATCCGCGCGGCGAACGGATCGTCACGTCCCGGCCAGATCTGTGAGAAGAGCTGCCAGGTCCTCCGGCCCAGCAGCATGACGCCCTGGTCGAGGGTTTCGCCGAGCCGGAACTTGTCCCCGGCGACCGCTTCGGGGCCGTGCCGGAACGCCCAGCCGCCGGTCGGCGTGCCCGCGGACCCGTCCGGGTCGGACACGATCCCGTCCATGGTGATGAACTCGATGACGATGACGCTCATGGCCGAGGTTCTCCCTTGCGATCGATGCTCACCGGTATGTACCGGCGGCATCGGCCGGACTCATCGGGCCTCGTCAGGAAATCCGCGGTGGCAGGTCGAAAGCCCGCAACACGGCGGGGGCGGCGAACACGACGTTGCGGCGGATCCGGCCGCCGATGATCGTGAGGACCTGGAGGGTGTGCAGCCGGTGCCCGCCGCCGGGTTCGGGCGCGTACGCGGCGAACGCCGGCTGGCCGTTGGCGCCGCCCGCGTCGCCCACGTCCGCCAGGGCCGCGCGGGTCCGCTGCAACGCGCTGTTGACGGCCGCGACGGTGGTCCCCAACTGCGCGGCGACCTCGGCGGCGGTGAACTCCAGCACGTCCCGGAGCACCAGGACGGCCCGTTGCCTGGGCGGCAGAACCTGCATCGCCGCCACCACCGCGAGCCGTACGTCACCCCGCACGTCCGCATCGACCCGCGCGTCGGGAAAGGGCTGGAGCCATGGAATGTCGAACACCGGCGTGAGCGGAGCGCCGGGATCGTCGCTGGGCGCGCCCTGCCCGGACGGCAGCGGCCGCCGTGAACGCCCTTCCAGCGCGGTCAGGCAGGCGTTGGTCGCGATCCGATACAGCCAGGTCCGCACCGACGCGCGTGCGCGGTCGTAGCGGTCGCGGGCCTTCCACGCCCGCAGCATCGTCTCCTGCACCAGGTCCTCGGCAAGTTTCGCGCTTTCGATGCGGGTGGCGCCGGCTCTTGCGCGTTACTCGGGCAGGTCGCGTGCGGGGAGGGCGAACATGGTCGCTAGGTCGATCGTCTTGCGGGGGGTCGGGCATTGCCTGGCCAGGCTGGTCTGGTCGAGCCGGCCGTTGCGTGCTTGGAACAGGAATCGCGCGGCGGGATGCTGTCGCATTTCGTCGGTGGTGAGCTCGTGGGCGACGCGGTGTGCTGCGGTGACCAGGGCAGGAAACGAGGACTGGAGTTCCGCGGCCCACTCTTCGACCGCCTCCAGCCAGGTGCGCGCGGCGGCGGGTGCCGAGGAGAACTTCGCGACCGTTTCGGCCAGCTCCTGCCAGGTGAAGTCCCGCCAAGGCTTGGTTTTCAGGACGGGCAACTGCCATTGGCGCTTGATGAGCGACCAATGGTCCGCGTGCGCTTTCACCGAGTGGACGGTGAATCCAGGCACGCACAGCGCGGTCAGGTTCCAGCCGTGGCAGGCACCGGTGTCCAGGCCGAAGACCCTGCCGTCGCGGATCAGCGGCTCATGCCCGGTCACGTGATGGCCGAACACCACCGGTTTGGTGTCGGTGTAGTGGTGGTGCCAGTGGCTGCCGGGGAACAGCGCGGTGAGCTCCCGTTCGCCGCTGGTGGTGCCGCAGAGGATTTCTTCCTTCTGGTCCGCCAGCGGCATTCCTGGCAGCATCGCGGCGTGGACGACGCGGACGTGGTCGTTCTCGAAGTAATACGGCAGCGTCCGCATCCAGTCGACTGCTTCGGTGTAGCGCTCGCCCAGTTGCAAGCGGGTGATCTCCTGTGCGTAGGAGAAGATCCCGCGTACATGCTTGCGCTCGTGATTGCCCATGACAGCGACCGAGTTCGGGCGTTCGCGGAAAAGACCGACCACCGCGCCCGGCGCCGGGCCCCGATCGACCAGGTCGCCGACGCTGACCAGCAGGTCGTCCGGCTGGAGGTCGACTTTCTCGAGCAGTTCGAGCAGTTCGTCGAAACAGCCGTGGATGTCGCCGATGATGATGATGCGCCGCACCCGGCGAGGGTAGGCAGGCGCCCGTTCGGCGTGCAAAGGAATATGTGTCGCCCCGCACAGGCGGACCATGACAACCTCTGTTCGTGACCCGGCCTCGCAACGAACAGCCCTCGCCTCGGACGCAGTGGGCCGTTCGTGGGCTGACGCTGCCGACTCACCTCATCGAACTCATCACCAGTGGACAGTGGCGGCACCCTGGTGAGCATGCGCTGCGAGCAGTCATGCCCTGGTTCACGGACCCTGTCGACTTCCTTGCTGATGTCGATGAGATCCGCCGGGAATCCCAGTCGCTCGATGATCTGACCGACAGCGAAGACCTCGCGCGGCTGTTCCGGCAAGCTCGCGGCAGTGCCGGCCCGGACCCCGTCGAGTTGCCCTGGCTTGACGTCGACCTGGCAGTTCTCATCGCGGTCTGCCGGTACGCCGGAGATGACGTCGCCATCGCACTCGACTACCGCACCAGCATCGCCGATCCCCGCGTGGTCGCAAGTGACATCTGGACCGATCCTCATCAGTACGCTTGGCGCACCGTCGCCGCGACCTTCTCCGCCTTCACCGGAGCCCTGGGCCTGGCCGGACCGCGGCGCTATGGCTACGTCGGACCCGCCGAGATCCTCCAGCAGGTCCAGGCCGGCCGCCACGGGGAGGCCATCACCTCCCACCACGACCTCGCCATCTGGCTCGCACAGCAGGCCGCGCAGGACCGAGAGGAACCGTTCACGTTCGTCATCGACCTGACCGGGACGCTACGACTCGCCCCGCAGCGCAGCGAGCATGTGATCTGCGCCGGTGGCGAGGCGGTCCTGAGCGCGGGCGAGATCACCTTCACCCAGGACCGCGACCGCTGGGTGGTCAGCGAGATCAGCAACCAGTCGACGGGCTACTGCCCGGACGTGTCCTCCTGGCAGGCCGTTGCCGCGGCCCTCGGCCGAGCCGGTCTCGACCACCCCACCGCCTTCTCCCACCCGATCACCTTCCGGCGCTGCCCTCAATGCCACCAACGCAACATCGTCAAGGACGACCACTACGTCTGTGCCGTCTGTGAGACGCCCCTGCCCGACTACTGGAACATGGACGAGCCGGCCCGCGACACCGAAGCGTAGGACCGGGACCTCATCCGCCGGCGTCGGTGAGTTCCGCCTTCCGGCGCAGCAGGGTCGAGCGGCGCCTGTGCGCCCGGACGGCGATCAGGACTGCCGCGGTGACGAGGACCGCGTTCACCGCCAGGGCGAGGACGAGACCCCGGTCCCGGACGGCGGCGAGCGTGACCGTGACGGTGGTGGTCAGAAGCGCGGCGGCCAGACCCAGCCAGGCGCCGATCACCCGGTCCAGGGCGAACAGCGGGGCACGCCGGGTGGCCGACCAGATCCCGTGGCCCGTCCAGGCCAGGCACACCAGGATGAGCAGTGCGAAGGACAGGCGAGTGCGGTCGGGGAGCGGCCCCGGCTCGGTGGCCCACAGGACCGTGACGAAGACCGTCCCGGCCAGGCCGGACAGCAGTGCCGCGACACCGCGCAGCCGTCGCCTGCGCGACAGCATCGGGGTCAGCCGCTCCAGCATCTCCTCCGCGGACGTGCGCGGTTCGTCGCTCATGGCCGATATCCCTTCTCGATCAGGTGCTCGCGCAACCGGCGTCGCGCACGGTGCAGGCGCGACTTGACCGTGCCGGCGGGGACCGCGCAGATCTGGGCGCATTCCGCGATCGAGAGGTCCTCCAGGTAGAACAGGATGAGGATCTCCCGTTCGAGGATCGGCAGGTCCGCTAGGGCCGCGACCAGTTCGGTCCGGTCCACGACCTGCTCGGCGAGGTCTTCGGACGGTGGTTCTTCGGCCTCGCCCGGCCTCTCGGCGGTGGTGTACTCGTGGCGGAGCCTGTCCAGAACGGCCCGCCTGGCGATGGTGAAGAGCCAGGGTCGGAACCGGCCCGGATTGCCCAGCCGGGGCAGCCCCCGCAGGACGGCGACCCAGATCTCCTGGGCCACGTCGTCCGCCCGCTCGGCGTCCAGCATCCGCCGGACGAACGTCCACACCGGGACGTGCCATCGGCCCACCAGCTCGGCGAACGCCTCTGGCTCCCCGAGCTGGCAGCGGACCACCAGCAGTTCATCGTCCATCCTCGACCTCCCGTCCCCTCACAGTCGGCGGAGAAGGCCGTCAGGTTCACGCCTCCAGGGTCAGCCCGCGTCGACAGCAGGATGGCGGAGAAAACGGACCGCGAGGGCGGCGCCGGCGAGGCAGATCATCCCGGCCGTGAGGGTCGCCGCGTGCAGGCCGCCGAGGGTGGCCAGGGCCGGGCTCGTCGTGGGGGCCAGGGCGTCCGCGCGGGCGGTGACGACGGCGGCCAGGCCGGCGGTGCCGATGCCGCCGAGGAACTGCGGGAGCTGGGACAGGCCGCCCGCGGTGCCCTGCTCGTGGTCCCGCAGACCCGACGTCATGGCGGTGATGAAGCCGACCACCGTCAGGACGTGCCCGAATCCCATGGCACCGGACGTCGGCAGGAGGACGGCCAGGCCGTCCTGCGCGGGGAGCAGCACCATCGCGCCCGTGCTGAGCCCCTGCACGGTCAGACCGAGTCCCATGACGCGCGCCGAGCCGAGCGAGGCGATCAGCCTGGCGGCGAGTGCACCGGCGATCAGTGCCGTGGCGCCTTCGGCGAGGTAGGCCGCGCCGGTGGCGAGGGGTGAGTGGCCCAGGACGTCCTGCATGTAGAGGCTCAGCAGAACGGTCGTGCCGCCGCACATGCCGAACGTGACGAAGCCGAGGAGGCCGCTCCACTTCACGGTCGGCTTGTTCAGCAGGCCGAGCGGGATCAGCGGGGCCGGGTGCCACCGCTCCACCAGGAGGAACGCGGTGAGGGACAGCACGGCCAGGGCGAGGGAGGCCACCGTGGGCGGGCCTGCCCATCCGGCGCCGGCGCCGGTCGAGATGCCGTAGACCAGGGCGAACAGGCCGACGCTCGCGAGGGCGGCGCCGGGGACGTCGAGCCGGGCCGGGACGCGCGTGTCGGCCCGGGGGAGGACGGTGGCCGCGCCGAGCAGCACCAGCGCGCCGACGGCGACCAGGAACAGCATGGTCCAGCGCCAGTTCAGGCCGCTGGTGATCATGCCTCCGCCGAGGGTGCCGAGGACGAAGCCCAGCGACAGCACGGCGCCGTTGACACCGAGGGCCCGGGTGCGCTGCGGGCCTTCGGGGAAGACGGTCGTCATCAGCGCGATCGCGGTCGGCGCGATCATCGCGGCGGCGGTGCCCTGCCCCACGCGGCCGCAGATCAGCATCGCCGGGCCGGTCGCCAGCCCGGCGATGAGCGAGAACGCGCTGAACAGGGCGACCCCGAGGGTGAAGAGGCGGCGGCGGCCGACGATGTCGGCGACGCGGCCGAACAGCGGCAGCAGGCTCGCGGTCGGCAGCAGGCAGGCCGTCGCGACCCATTGCAGGGAACCGGCGTTCGCGAAGCCGAGGTCGCGTCCGATCTCCGGCAGCGCCACGGTCACGATCGAGAAGTCCAGTCCGGTCATGAAGGTGGCGCCGCAGAGGGTGATCAGGATCAGCGATCCTCGGCCGCCCAGCCGGCTCGTCTCTCGGGTATGCGGGTGTCTCGTCTCGGTCACGGGCTCCAGGGTGGAGCGGGCGGCGGGCGTTACCCAGGCCTCCGCTGGGGTCATCCCCGCGGTGCCTACACCTGGCAGGTGCAGGCAGGAACGGGAATCGGGAGGCATGCTGGACGGCATGCCGCAGAACTCCGAACTAGGCCAGTTCCTCCGGACGCGGCGCGCGCGGCTGCGGCCGGCGGAGCTTGGGCTGCCCGATTACGGCGGGCGGCGGCGCGTCCCCGGGCTGCGCCGTGAGGAACTGGCGCAGCTCGCGGGCGTCAGCGCCGGGTACTACGCGCGGCTCGAACAGGGGCAGAGCCAGAACGCCTCCGATGCCGTCCTCGACGCGCTCGCCCGGGTGCTCCGGCTGGACGAGACCGAGCAGGAGCACCTGCGGAGCCTGGCAGGCCAGAAGGCGAAGGTCCGGCGGCGTCCGCGACCCGAGCGGCTGCGCCCCGCCGTCCGGCTGCTCGTGGACGCGTTCGGCGACGCTCCCGCGCTGATCCTGGGCCGCCGCTACGACGTGCTGGCCTGGAACCGTGCAGCGCACGCGCTGCTCGCCGGGCACCTGCCCTTCGAGGCCCTGGAGGACGTCCATGACCGGCCCAACATCGCCCGCCTCGTCTTCCTGGATCCGCACACGCGCGAGCTGTACGCCGACTGGCGGACCAAGGCGCGGGACACGGTCGCGGACGTGCGGCGGTGCGCCGCCCGCTATCCGGACGACCCGGAGCTGACCGGCCTGATCGGTGAGCTCACCGTGCACAGCCCCGAGTTCGCGGCGCTGTGGGCCGCGCACCCCGTGCAGGACTGCGCCGTCCGGTACACGCGCGAGTTCCGGCACCCGCTGGTGGGGGCGATGACGCTGAACAACGAGATGATGGAGCTGTCGAACGACGAGGGGCAGCGCATGGCCGCGTTCACCGCCGACCCGGGCTCCCCGTCGGCGGAGGCGCTGCGCCTCCTCGTGCACCTCGCCGCCGAGAAGGCGCCACGGCCGGACGCCTCGCGCCCGGCCGCCTCGGGTGCGGTCACGCCTCCAGGGACGTCAGGAGAGCCGCGAGGTCGTCCAGTTCGTCCTCGCTGAAGACGTGGACGCCCGAGCGGCGCAGCAGCGCGGTCGTCACGCCGGTGCCGGGCACCGGAGAGCCCGTGAAGGTGCCGTCGTAGATGCGGTGGCCGCCGCAGGACGGGCTGCCCTCCTTGAGCAGCGCGACGCGTGCGCCGGACCGCCGCGCCGCGTCCAGGGCCAGCCGGGCGCCGCGCAGGAACTCCTCGGTCACGTCCTCGCCGGTGCCGGTGCGGATCCGGGCCGTCCCGTCGAGGACGTCGCCGCCGGCGCCGCCGACGATCTCCGCGGGCGGGCGCGGCACGCCCAGGCCGCCCGACACCTCCGGGCAGAACGGGACGAGACGCCCTTCGGCGCGCCACCGTTCGACGAGGCCGCCGCCCACCGGCTTGGCCTTCCCGTCGTAGCGGACGGGCCGTCCCACGAGGCATGAGCTGACCAGAATGCGCTCCACCCCTCCAGCCTAGGCGCGCTCTCCGGGCGTCTCTTGCGTGCCAGGTGGCCAGGGCGAATAGTGGGGACATCGCCCGTCTGCAGGGAGCCCGGCATGGTCCTTCTCGGCCGTCAGCTCCCCGAGGCCGCTCCCGAGCGGCGGCCCCGGGGCTCGGTGTTCGTGTCCTGGCTGACCACCACCGACCACAAGGTGATCGGGTACCTCTACCTGATCACGTCGTTCGCGTTCTTCCTCCTGGCCGGCCTGATGGCCATGGTGATCCGCGGTGAGCTGGCCGAGCCGGGCCTTCAGCTGGTCAGCAACGAGCAGTACAACCAGATGTTCACCATGCACGGCACGATCATGCTGCTGATGTTCGCGACCCCGCTGTTCGTCGGGTTCGCCAACGTGGTCATGCCGCTGCAGATCGGGGCGCCGGACGTGGCGTTCCCGCGGATGAACATGCTGAGCTACTGGCTGTTCCTGTTCGGCGGGCTGATCCTGTTCGCCTCGTTCGTCTCCCCGGGCGGCGCCGCGAGCTTCGGCTGGACGGGGTACACGCCGCTGAGCAGCGCGGTGCGCACCCCGGGCGTCGGCGGCGACATGTGGATCATGGGTCTGGTGCTGTCGGGCTTCGGGACGATCCTCGGCGGCGTCAACTTCATCACCACGGTCATCGGGATGCGCGCCCCGGGCATGACGATGTTCCGGATGCCGATCTTCACCTGGAACGTGTTCCTGACGAGCCTGCTCGTGCTGATGGCGTTCCCCGTCCTCGCCGCCGCGCTGCTCGCGCTGGAGGCCGACCGCCGGCTCGGCGCGCACATCTACGACGCGGCCACCGGGGGAGCGCTGCTGTGGCAGCACCTGTTCTGGTTCTTCGGCCATCCAGAGGTCTACATCATCGCGCTGCCGTTCTTCGGCATCGTCACCGAGGTCATTCCCGTCTTCAGCCGCAAGCCGCTCTTCGGCTACTTCGGAATGGTCGGCGCCACCATGGTGATCGCGGGCCTGTCGATGGCGGTGTGGGCGCACCACATGTTCGCGACCGGCCGGGTCCTGCTGCCGTTCTTCTCCTTCATGTCGTTCCTCATCGCGGTGCCGACCGGGGTGAAGTTCTTCAACTGGGTCGGGACGATGTGGCGGGGCAACCTCACCTTCGAGACGCCGATGCTGTTCTCCATCGGCTTCCTCGTGACGTTCCTGTTCGGCGGGCTGACCGGCGTCATCCTGGCCTCGCCGCCGCTGGACTTCCACGTCCACGACTCCTACTTCGTGGTCGCGCACTTCCACTACGTGGTCTTCGGGACGGTCGTCTTCGCGATGTTCGCCGGCTTCTACTTCTGGTGGCCGAAGATGACCGGGAGGCTGCTCCACGAGGGCTGGGGCAAGGTCCATTTCTGGACGCTGTTCATCGGCTTCCACACGACGTTCCTCGTCCAGCACTGGCTCGGCGCGGAAGGGATGCCGCGCCGGTACGCCGACTATCCGGCCGAGTTCGTCACGCTCAACCGGGTCTCCAGCGCGGGGGCGTTCCTGCTCGGCGTCTCCACGCTGTTCTTCATGTACAACGTGTACCGGACGGCGCGCCGCACCGCCCCGGTGGAGGCCGACGACCCGTGGGGATACGGCAATTCCCTGGAATGGGCGACGTCCAGCCCGCCCCCGAGGCACAACTTCACCTCGGTCCCGCAGATCCGCTCCGAGCGTCCCGCCTTCGACCTGCACCATCCGAAGCTCGAGGGAAGCCGGCCGGCGGTGGGGCGGAACGAGCCCGGAGGCTAGGGGGCGCGGCCCGGAGGTGGTCCTCGCCGCGGTTGCGGCACCTGTCCGGCCGGTGAGCCAATGGCCGGATTGTGCCATTGACCTGCCCAGTCGCCTGAATAACGCAAAGGCAACAATCTGCGCTAGTGAGACAAATTAGACGAGTGTTTCGTCGGAAGGTGCGCTACGTTCGGCGCCACGCCACGGTGATCTGTGTCACAGTGGCGGCGCACGGATCGCCGTGGACGAGGGACGGCGCCGGCAACGTGGAGGCGTGATGACCCGGCGAGCACGATCGGTCAGGACCAGGATCGTCATCCTGCTCGTCCCGCCGATCACCGCGCTGGTCGTGCTGTGGGGGTTCGCCGCGGGCACCACGCTCGGCGACACCCTGCGGCGGACGCGGTCCCAGACCTTCACCGACAAGGTCATCCGGCCGACCGACGCGATGATCGGCGCGCTGCAGGACGAGCGGCGCATGTCGCTGTCCTACCTCGGCGACGACTCCACGATCGGCCGGTCCGGGTTCGACGCCCAGCGGGCCATGACGGACCGGGCCAGGGCGGAGTTCCGCCGGTCGGCGGCCGACCCCTCCGTCCGCGGCGCGGCCCGGCCGGAGACCCGGCGGCGGATGGTGGATCTGGCCGCCTCCCTGGGCGAGCTGGAATCGGTCCGCGACTCGGTCGACCGGCGGCTGATCAACCGCGCGCAGGCCCTCGGCCGCTACACCGCCTTCATCGACCTCGCGGCGGAGATCTACGACGAGACCCGCTCGTCCGACGAGCGCATCGTCCGCGACACCCGCGTCCTCGGCACCCTGGAGCGAGCGAGGGAGAACCTGACGCGCGAGGACGCGCTCATCACCGGCGCGCTGGCCGCGGGCCGGCTGACCGAGGACGAGCACCGGCGGCTGGTGGAGCTGTCCGGGACGCGCGAGTTCCTCTACGGCGACTCGGCCGGGGCCCTGGCGGACGCCGACCGCCGGCGCTACGAGGCGATCATCGCCGGACCCGAGTTCACGCTGTTCCGCCGGCTGGAGACCCGGCTCGTCCAGTCCGGCCCGACCGACGACCGCCCGCCGGTCGACGTGGGGGCCTGGCACACCTCGACGGAGTCGGTGAACGCGCAGCTGGCCGGGCTCTCCTCGCGGATCCGCACCGCCACCGCCGCGCGGGCCGCGCAGCAGGCGGACGCGGTGCTGCTCCGGCTCACGCTCGCCGGGGGCCTCGGACTCCTCGCCGTGGTGATCGCGATCGTCGTCGCGGTGCGGACCGGGCACCGGCTCGTCCGGGAGAGCCGCGACATCGCCGGCGAGGTCGCCGCCTTCACCCGGGACCGGATACCGGAGATCACCGAGCGGGCCCGCCGCGGGGAGGACGTCTCCGACGAGGAGAACGAGCCGCGGCCGGAGTTCGCCGTCACCGAGATCGGCAGGATCGACGCGGCGTTCACCGAGGCGCGCCGCGCCGTCGTCCGGGCGACGACGGGCGAGGCGGCCGCGCACAAGCGCCTCAACGACGTCTTCGTCACCCTCGCCCGGCGGAACCAGTCCCTGCTGCAGCGGCTGCTCGGCCTGCTCGAAGGCATGGAGCGCGACACCGAGGACCCCGACGCGCTGGCCGCCCTCTTCGAGCTCGACCACCTGGCGACCCGGATGCGGCGGCACGCCGAGGGACTGGTCATCCTGTCCGGGCGGCCGTCCGGCCGGAGCTGGCGCCACCCGGTCCGGCTGATGGACGTGGCGCGCGCGGCGGCGTCGGAGGTCGCGGACTTCACCCGGGTCGAGGTCGTGCCGATGGGGCGGACCGCGCTGTCCGGCCGCGCCGTCGCCGACACCATCCACCTGCTCGCCGAGCTGATCGAGAACGCCGCCGTGTTCTCCCCGCCCACCACCCGGATCAGGGTGACGGGCGGCGAGGCCGCGCACGGGTTCGCGATCGAGGTCGAGGACCGCGGGCTCGGGCTCTCCCGCGAGGAGCTGGAGCGGCTGAACGGCCTGCTCGCCACCGACCCCGAGCTCGACTTCGACGACTCGGTGCGGCTGGGCCTGTACGTCGTGGCGCGGCTCGCCGCGCGGCACGGCATCACGGTGACGCTGCGGCCCTCGTCCTACGGCGGGGTCATCGCGATCGTCCTCATCCCGCACGCGCTGGTCGTGGAGCCGCCGGACGCGGGGGAGCCGGGCGGCGGCTCCGGCGAGCACCGGGCGCTGGTCGCCGTGTCCCGCGCCGCGGACGCGGTCGGGCACGGGCCCCCGCGGGCGCCCGCCGTCCAGGCGGGGCCCTCCGCCTCCGGGCGGCCCGCCCTGGAGAGCGGCCGGAGCGAGGCCGGGGACGGGCCGGCCGCCGGGGGCGAGCCCCCGCTGCCCAGGCGACGGCGGCAGCAGAGCCTCGCCCCGCAGCTCCGGGAGGAACCGGAGGAGCCGCCCGGCGCGGAGCCGGACGACCGGGCGCCGGTCGACCGGGCGCCGGAGGCGGCCGGGCGCCTGCTGTCGAGGATGCAGAGCGGCTGGCTCCGCGGCCGGGCCGACGCGGGGCCCCAGCCGCCGCCGGGCCCCGGCGGTGAGTGATGACCGGGGAGCCCGACGAACTGTGGGTCGACGAGCAGGCCGGACCCGTGGTGCGGCCGTTCGCCGTCGCGCGCGGCCGCACGCGGCAGCGCGGCGCCGCCCTCGACCTCATCGCCGTGGTCGTCACCGCCGAGGTGCCGATGCCGGATCCGCGCACGCTCGGAACCGAGGACGAGCGGATCCTCGAACTGTGCATCCGGCCGCGGGCGGTCGCCGACCTGGCCGCGGACCTGGCGCTGCCCGTCGGCGTCGTCCGGGTGCTGCTCAGCGACCTGCTGGACCGCGGGCTGGTGAACGTGCGGAGGCCGGCGGTGTCCCGGACCGGGACCGCCGACCCACGTCTTCTCAAGGAAGTGATCGATGGTCTCCGTGCGCTGTGACCTGACCCGGATGAAGGCCCTGTTCGCGGGCGCCGTGCTGCTGGCCACGCTCGGGGCCGCCGGCTGCGGCTCCTCCGCGGACGGCCTGCTCACCACCGACGCGCCGGGGGTCACCCGGGAGCCCTGCCCGAACCCGGTCAACAAGGACCACGGCTGCATCTACCTCGGCACCCTTTCGGACCTGACCACCGGGCCGTTCACGGCGATGGGCGTCCCGATCACCAAGGTGCAGCGGGCGTTCTGGGACCGCGTGAACCGGCAGGGCGGCATCGGCGCCTACGACATCGACGTCGTCACCTACGTCCGCGACAACCACTACGATCCGCGGGTGCAGGTGAGCGCCTACAACGAGATCAGGGGCAAGGTGCTGGCGCTGGCGCAGACCCTCGGGTCGCCGGCGACCGACGCGATCCTCGGCCGCCTCCGCGCGGACGAGATGATCGCGCTGCCCGTCTCCTGGACGTCGAAGTGGGAGTTCGAGGACAACATCCTGGAGTCGGGGGCCTCCTACTGCTTCGAGGCGATGAACGGCGTCGACTACGGCACCGACCATTTCGGCGCCAAGAGCGTGATGGCCGTCCACTACTCCGGCGACTACGGCGACGACGCGGCCGCGGGCGCGCGGATCGCCGCCGAGGCGCGCGGCCTCTCCTTCACCGACGTGCCGACCGTCCAGGGGGCGCCCGGCAAGAGCGCGGCGGCGCAGGAGGACGCCGTGCGCGCCATCCTCTCGCGCGACCCCGACCTGGTCGTCCTGACCACCAGCCCCGCGGACGCGGCGGCCGTCATCGGCGCGACCGTCCGGCGCGGCTACCGGGGGAGGTTCATCGGCGACAACCCGACGTGGGCCAAGGGCCTGCTGCGGGACCCCGCCATCGGCGCGATGAAGGAGCGCTACCTGCAGGTCGCCCCGTGGAAGCCGTTCGCGGCCGACTCGCCCGGCCACACCGCGATGCGGCAGGCGCTCGGCCGGGTCGAGCCGGACGACTCGCTCACCACCGGATGGGTGGTGTCCTACCCGCTGAAGGCCGCCCTGGAGCGCGCGGTCGAGTCCAAGGACCTGACGCGAAAGGGGCTGCTCGCGGCCGTCCGCGGGATCCGGCACGTCGACTACGAGGGCATCCTGCCCGGCGTGGCGGGCAACTCCTCCGGCTCGCCGGACGCCTCGGCGTTCCGGCAGTCGGTGATCGGCAGGCCGGACGAGCACGAGTTCACCGGCATCAAACCGATCACGGACTTCGCGGCCGGGCCGACCGCCAAGGGCCACCGGCTGGACGCCCCCTGCTACACCGCCGGATGACCGGCCCCGGATGACACCGCCGGATGACCGGCCCGGCGGTCACTTGCCGGAGCGGATGCGGTCGACGGCGATCTGCGCGACGCGGACGGCGGCGCCCGGGCTGAGGCGGACGCCGCGCCAGGCGACCCGGCCGTGCGCGGGGGCGACGATGAGGGCCTGGTTCCTGGCGACGCCGCGCATGATGTCGCGGGCCAGCTTCTCCGCCGTGTAGAGGCGCGGGGACGCCTTCGCGATGTCGCCCGTGGCGTCCCCGCTCAGCGGCGTCTCGGGCAGGTCCGGGTTGACGTTGTGCAGCAGCGGGGTGTCGACGAAGCTCGGGCAGACGACGCTGACCTTGACGCCGCGCCCGGCGGCCTCGGCGCGCAGGCCGAGGGACAGCCCGACGACGGCGTGCTTGGTGGCGGTGTAGGGGATGCCGATCGGCATCGGGACGAGCCCGGCGAGCGAGGCGGTGTTGACGATGTGGCCGCGGCCCTGCTCCAGCATGATCGGATAGGCGGCGTGGACGCCGTGCACGACGCCCTTGAGGTTGATGTCGATCGCGCGGTTCCAGTGGTCGAGCGTGAGCTCCTCGGCCAGCCCGCCGACGGCGATGCCGGCGTTGTTGAACACCAGGTCGAGCCGCCCGTGGTCGGCCTTGACGCCCTCGTAGAGGCCCGTGACGGCGTCGGCGTCGGTGACGTCGAGCGCGGCGGGCACCGCCTTGCCCTTGCCGAGCGTGTTCAGCCTGTCGGCCACCTGGGCGGCGCCCTCGGCGTTGATGTCGCCCACCACGACGGTGTCGCCGCGCGCCACCAGGGACGTGGCGATCGCACGGCCGATGCCGGACGCTCCTCCGGTCACGATCGCGATGCTCATTGCGCGCTCCGCTCGGATGAACCGCGGGACCGGGCTCGGGGGGGAGTGAGCCCGGCCCGCGGCAGCTAATTGGCTATGTCGTGTAATTGCGGGATTGTACGGGGTGGCGTTCGGCGACGATACTCAGGCGGCGACGGAGCGGCGCCGCCCCGGCTCGTCCCAGATGCCGAAGGCCTTCCACACCCGCTTGTTCACCGGGTCGATCACGCCCAGCTCCGCCATCAGGTCGCGGATCTTGCCGACCGAGTTGGCGATCTCCGCCTGCGACGCCTCGTTCTTGTAGGCCGCGCGGACGACGTCCTTCGGGATGCCGAAGTGCCGCACCATCGGGCCGGGCGGGGACAGCATGATCCGCGCCATCACGCCGAGCACGACCGGGGTCGCGGCGCCGAGGAGCCGGCGGCGCAGCGGGTTCATGTTCGGCACCCGGTGCTTGAGGTAGTGGCGGGCGAAGGAGATGTGCCGGGCCTCCTCCGCGATGTGGATCTTCATGATCGTCTCTTCGAGCGGGTGCTTGATGTGACCGCCCTTGAGGGACTTGCGCTGGACGTAGTCGATCGGGTCCTCGCCGCCGAGCACGAACACGAAGAACATCTCCGTGCTGATCAGCGGGATCCACGGGGCGGCCTGCGCGATGAAGCTGAGCGAGCGGGGCATGCCGCGGATCGGCATCTTCGTCCGGTTCACGAACTCCTGGAACATCATCCCGTGGTGACATTCCTCGGTCGTCTCGTGGTAGACGTACCGGAACTCCGGGCGGCCGTTCGGCAGCCGGTAGGCGTAGTTCAGCAGCCCGCGCTTCAGCAGGTTCTCGAACTGCAGGCCGATCTTCATCGCGGTGGCGACGCGCCAAAGCCCGATCTGCGCCTGGACCTCCGGTGGCTGCGACCGGTACCACGCGGTCTCGCCGAGCCGGTCGAACCGCGGCAGCACCCAGCGGGGATCGTTCTCGTCGACGGTGAATTCGGGGTCGTCCCAGGGGATGTCGGCGTAGGCCTCCCAGTGCTTCTCCACCGACGCCTTGTTCAGGCGGTCGATGACGCCGAGGTACGACTTCTTGTCCTTGACCTGCTCGCGGACCTCGTCGGCGAGTTCGGTGGGGGCTTTCGGCATGTGAGGCGCTCCCTCGGGGGTGGTGCGGCGGCCGGGGCCGGCCTACCGCTGGGGGTCTGGTCTGCCCCGCTCGGGGACGATCAGCTGGGCGACGTCCTTGACCTGACGCAGCACCGCGGCCTGGTGGCCCTCGGCGTCGTCGTCCAGCGCGTTCTGTATCGAGAGGCCGACGAACATCGCGAACACGCCGCGCAGCATGGTCGGGGCGAAGTCGGGCGGAAGGGTGTTGTCGGGGAACAGCCGCTCGAACGTCTCCAGGATCACCTCGAGGATCCGCTCGTTCAGATCGCGGCACAGGGGCCGCAGCTCGTCGTCGGTGCGGGCCGCCACGGCCAGCTCCATGAGGGCCTTGGCCGGACGGCCGCGGAACACCTCCCAGAGGAGGTCGAGCGCGCCCGACACGTTGCGCCGCTCCGGCGGGAGCACCGCGAACGCGGTCTCGTACGCCAGGCGCTGCGCCTCCAGCAGGTGCTCCAGCGCGGCGGCGACGAGCACCATCTTCGTCGGGTAGTGGTGCTGCTGCGCCCCGCGCGACACACCGGCCCGCCGCGCCACCTCCGTGGTGGACGTCCCGGACCAGCCGAGGTCCACCAGGCACTCCATGGTGGCCTCCAGGAGGCGGGCCTGCGTGCGCGACCTGCGCTCCTCCTGCGTCCGGCGGCCGGACGGACCGCGCCGATGACGTCGGCGGCTGCTCACTGACACGCCTCCGACGGTACGAGCGCGGAAACAAGCAAGCAAGCCTGCATGTATGTTGCCCGCATCACAATTGGACACCGGGTCTTATTGATCTCCGCGTACCCCAGCGGACGTAGCCGGGCGGGCCGCGATGCGTCCGGGGGAGCAGGGCCGGTGCCTCTCCTGGCCCGACGACGCGCCCCGGAACGCGGGACGACGATCCCGGGCATGGGAAACGCAGCAGAAGCAAGGCAAGCGATCGGCGACGGCGCGGCGACCACTGAAGGCGGCGCCCGCACCGTGGGACTCACCAAGGTGTACGGCACCGGGACCACGGCGGTCCGCGCCCTCGACGACGTCACCGTGGAGTTCCCGGCGGGGCGCTTCACCGCGATCATGGGGCCGTCCGGCGCCGGCAAGTCCACCCTGATGCACTGCGTCGCGGGGCTGGACGACGCGACGTCCGGCAAGGTCTACGTCGGCGGCCAGGAGCTCGGCGCCCTGTCGGACCGCCGCCTGACCCGGCTCAGGCGGGAGCGGATCGGGTTCGTGTTCCAGGCGTTCAACCTGCTCCCCACGCTCACGGCGCACGACAACATCGTGCTGCCGCTGACGCTGGCGGGGACGGACCCGGACCGGGAATGGCTGGACACCGTCGTCCGCGTCCTCAAGCTGGGGGACCGGCTGGCGCACCGTCCGTCCGAGCTGTCGGGCGGCCAGCAGCAGAGGGTGGCGCTGGCGCGCGCACTCGTCACCCGCCCGCAGATCGTGTTCGCGGACGAGCCGACCGGCAACCTCGACTCGCGCACCGGCGCCGAGGTGCTCGCGCTCCTCCGCGACGCCGTGGACGACCTCGGCCAGACGGTCGCGATGGTCACCCACGACCCCGTCGCCGCCGGGCACGCCGACGCGGTGGTGTTCCTCGCCGACGGCCGCGTCGTCGACGTCATGGAGGCCCCCACGCCCGACCGGGTGCTGGACCGCATGCGAGGGCTGGGAGACCACCGATGATCGGGCTCGTCTTCAAGGAACTGTGGGGACGCAAGCGCCGGATGGCCGGCTCCCTCATCGCGGTCTTCCTGGGAGTGACCTTCCTGAGCGGGACGCTCGTCCTCGGCGACACGCTCGCGGCGAGCATCGACGGCTACGTCTCCAGCGCCTACGGCAAGACGGACGTGACCGTCCGGAACGCGACCAGGGTGAGCGACGCGCCGTGGGGCGCGCGCGGGCAGATCGACGCGTCCGTCCTGGACAGGGTGCGGAAGGTGGACGGCGTCGCGAACGCCGAGCCGACCATCGAGGGATCGGGCCAGCTGCTCGCCAAGGACGGCACGACGATCCAGTCGCGCGGCCCGCGGACGGCCGGCAACTGGATGACCGACCCGAAGCTCAACCCCTACCGGCTGGCCGAGGGCCGCGCGCCCCGCGCGCCGAACGAGGTCGTCATCAACAAGATGTTCGCCGACGAGGGAGACCTGACGATCGGCGACCGGACGGCCGTGCTCACGCCGGAGAAGGTCCCCGTGACCGTCGTCGGCATCAGCATGTTCGGTGACGAGGAGGCGTTCGGCGAGACGTCGTTCACGGCGTTCTCCCTGGAAGGCGCCCGCCGCCACGTTGCGAAGGGGACCGACCGCATCACCGGCGTCGCCGTCCGCGCGCGGGACGGGGTGAGCCAGGACGAGCTGGCGTCGCGCATCAGGCCCGTCGTGCCCGCAGGGGCCGAGGCCGTCACGACGGAGACGGCGGTCGAGGAGGGCATGAGCCTCGTCGAGAGCGGCTTCCTGCAGGTGTTCCGGGTCGTGCTGGCCTCGTTCGGCGGGGTGGCGCTGCTCGTCGCGGCGTTCAGCATCCACAACACGTTCGCGATCACGGTCGCGCAGCGCACCCGCGAGTCGGCGCTGCTGCGCGCCCTCGGCGCCGGACGCCGGCAGGTCCTCACCATCGTCGGCTTCGAGGCGCTGGTGATCGGCGGCGCCGCCACGCTCGCCGGGCTCGCCGGCGGGATCGGGTTCGCGGCCCTGCTCCGGCAGCTGTTCACGCAGTTCCGGATCGGGATCGAGATGGAGGGGCTCACGGTCGCCGCCACCTCGGTCATGATCGCGGTGCCGGTCGGGCTGCTGGTCACCCTGGTCGCGGCGCTCGGCCCCGCGCTGAAGGCGTCGCGGACGCCGCCGCTGGCCGCGCTGCGCGAGGTCGCCGCCGAGACGTCCCGGCCGTCGGAGACCCGCGTCATCGTCGGCGGCGTCTTCGCCGCGGTCGCGATCGGCACCGTCGTGTTCGGCGCGGTCACCGAGCAGACGGCGATGGCGGTGGCCGGCGCCGTGGTGACCGCGGTGTCGATGGTCGTGCTCGGTCCGGTGGCGGCCCGCCCGGTCGCGGCGCTGCTCGGCGGCCCCGCGGCGCGGCTGCGCGGCGTCCCCGGGACGCTGGCGCGCGACAACGCGTCCCGCAGCCCGGCCCGCACGGCCGGCGCCGCGACCGCGCTGATGATCGGCGTCGGGGTCGTGACCCTGATGACGGTGTTCATCGGGTCGCTGCGGGCCTCGCTGGAGGACGGTGTCGCCGGCTCGTTCAAGGGCCCGATCGTGGTGGACTCCGGCGGCAACGAGACCGGAGGGTTCAGCACGTCCCTCGTCCAGGACGCGGCGAAGCTGCCCCAGGTGAGCGACGTCGCGGGACTCGGAACCGGCAGCATGCGGGTGGCGGGCGAGCCGTCCATGGTCAGCGTGGCCGACCCGTCCAGCCTCCGGCGCGTCCTCGACCTGGACGTCACCGAAGGCGGCCTCGGCGACGCCGGTACGTTCGCCGTCTCGAAGAAGGCCGCGGACGACAACGGCTGGCGCGTCGGCACCGCGGTCGGTGTGACGTTCGCGGACGGCGCCTCGCAGAAGCTCACCGTGGGGGCCGTCTACAACAACACCGACCTGACCGGCGACTACCTGGTCCCGCGCACCGCATGGAACGCGCACACCAGGCAGCCGCTCGACACCCGGGCGTTCGTCGAGCTGAAGCCCGGCGCGTCGGTCGCGTCCGCCCGCCAGGCCCTTGCGGCGGTCGCCGAGCCGTACGGCGCGCCCGACATCGAGTCGCGGGACGAGTTCGTCGCCGCCCAGACCGAGGACATGGCCGGCTTCATCACGGTCGTCTACGGGATGCTCATCCTGGCCATCGTCATCGCGCTGCTCGGCATCGCCAACACGCTGTCGCTCGCCGTCCACGAGCGGACCCGCGAGCTCGGGCTGCTCCGCGCGGTCGGCGGGACGCGCCCGCAGATCAGGTCGATGGTCCGCTGGGAGTCGGTCATCGTGGCGCTGTTCGGCACCGGCGGCGGCCTCGGGCTCGGGGTGTTCCTCGGCTGGGGCCTCGGCACCGCGCTCGGCAACCCGTTCGCGCCTCCGGCGGTGCAACTGGCGGTCATCGCGGTGGTCGGCGCGATCGCCGGAGCGCTCGCCGCGATCCGGCCCGCCCGGCGCGCGGCGCGGTCGGCGATCCTGTCCGCGATCTCCGCGCCGTGAGGCGTCCGTCCCCGTCCCCTCCCGCCCGCGGAGGGGGCGGGGCGCGTCCAGGCCCGGCCATCGGGGGCCCGGGCCTGTCGCGCGTGTCGCGGACGGCTCACGGTTAAGGTGTGTCCATGCAGGTCAACCAGTCGGGCAAGCTGACCAACGTCTGTTACGACATCCGGGGACCGGTCCTCAAGCGCGCCAAGCAGCTGGAGGCCGAGGGGAACAACATCCTCAAGCTGCACATCGGCAACCCGGCCCCGTTCGGGTTCGAGGCCCCGCCCGAGCTCCTCCAGGACATGATCCGCAACCTGCCGGACGCGCACGGCTACAGCGACTCCAAGGGCATCCTGTCCGCCCGCCGCGCCATCGTGCAGCGCCTGGAGGACGACGGCGTCCCCGGCATCGACGTCGAGGACGTCTACCTCGGCAACGGCGTCTCCGAGCTCATCGTGATGACCCTGCAGGCGCTCCTCAACGACGGCGACGAGGTGCTCATCCCGGCCCCCGACTACCCGCTGTGGACGGCGTCGGTCTCCCTCTGCGGCGGCACGCCCGTCCACTACCTGTGCGACGAGGACGACGGCTGGCAGCCGAGCCTGGACGACATCGAGTCCAAGATCGGCGACCGGACCCGCGCCATCGTCATCATCAACCCGAACAACCCGACCGGCGCCGTCTACTCGCGCGAGGTGCTGTCGAGCATCGTCGAGGTCGCCCGCCGCCGGAACCTGATCGTCTTCGCCGACGAGATCTACGACCGGATCCTCTACGACGACGCCGAGCACGTGCCGATCGCGTCGCTGGCCCCCGACCTGCTGTGCCTCACCTTCGGCGGCCTGTCGAAGAACTACCGGGTCGCGGGGTTCCGGGCGGGATGGGTGGTGCTGTCCGGGCCGAAGGAGCACGCCGAGTCCTACATCGAGGGCCTCGACATCCTCGCCAACATGCGGCTCTGCCCGAACGTCCCCGGCCAGCACGCCATCCAGGCGGCGCTCGGCGGCTACCAGAGCATCGACGACCTCGTCCTGCCGACCGGACGCCTCGGCGAGCAGCGCGACCGCGCCTGGAAGCTGCTGAACGACCTGCCGGGCGTCAGCTGCGTCAAACCCAGCGGCGCCCTGTACGTCTTCCCGCGCCTGGACCCCGAGATGTACCCGATCGAGGACGACATGCGCTTCGCCCTCGACCTGCTGGAGCAGCAGAAGCTCCTCGTCGTCCAGGGCACCGGGTTCAACTGGCCGTCCACCGACCACTTCCGCGTCGTCACGCTCCAGTACGCCGACGACCTGGAGGACGCCGTCGGCCGCATCGGCGAGTTCCTCGGCACCCGCCGCCGCTGACGCCCGCGGGCGGCACGGTTCGGCCCTTCGCTCAGCCCTTCTCCGCGGCGGCGTCCAGCCGGCGGAGGGCGCCGCGCACGACGTCCGGGTCGGTGGTCGCCCAGAACGGCGGCAGCGAGTTCTTCAGGAAGCCGCCGTAGCGGGCCGTGGCGAGCCGCGGGTCGAGGACGGCGACGACGCCGCGGTCGTCCATCGACCGGAGCAGCCGCCCCGCGCCCTGCGCCAGCAGCAGCGCGGCGTGCGTCGCGGCGACCGCCATGAACCCGTTGCCGCCGCGCGCCGCGACCGCCCGCGACCGCGCCGACGACACGGGGTCGTCCGGCCGCGGGAACGGGATGCGGTCCATGATGACCAGTTGCAGCGACGGGCCGGGGACGTCCACGCCCTGCCAGAGCGACAGGGTGCCGAACAGGCAGGTCCGCTCGTCCTCGGCGAACTGCTTGACCAGCAGGGACGTGGAGTCCTCGCCCTGGCAGAGCAGCGGGTGGGTCAGATGGTCCTTCAGCTCGTCGGCGGCCTGGCGCGCCGCCCGCATCGAGGAGAACAGGCCGAGCGTGCGCCCGCCCGCCGCCTCGATCAGCTCGGTGATCTCGGTCAGGTAGGCGTCGGCGAGCCCGTCGCGGCCGGGCTGCGGCAGGTGCCGCGCGACGTACAGGATGCCCGCCTTCGGATGGTCGAACGGCGAGCCGACGTCCAGCCCGGACCACACGACCTCGGTCTCCTCGCCCTTCTCCGTCGCGGTCTGCGCGAGCCCCTCCGCGGCGGTCTTGGCGTCGCGCGGCCCGCTCTCGTTCAGCGGCGGCAGCCCCCACTGGCGGGCGAGCGGCTCGAACGACCCGCCCAGCGTGAGCGTCGCCGACGTCAGGATCGCGGTGCGCTGCTCGAACAGCGTCGTCCGCAACAGGCCGCCCACACCGATCGGCGCCACATGCAGGGCCGGCGGCCTCTTCGGACGCCCTTCCTGGACGAACGGCTTCTCCAGCCACACCACGTCGAAGCGCTGCCCCATCTCGGGCTGGAACGCCTCCAGCATCCGCACGGCCGTCTCGTGCATCTCCTCCAGCGACGACCGTGCCGCCTTGCGCGCGGCCATGTCGCCGGGGTCGGCGTCCTTCTTCTCCGGGCCGAGCGCCGTGATGCACGCGTGCGCGGCGTCCCGGACGGCGGCGAGCGTGTTGCCGAGCGCGGGCGACAGGACGTCCATACGTCCGGCGGGCATGTCCTCCAGAAGGAGGCCGAGCCCTTCGGCCGACTCCTTCATGCGGTCGGCGATGCCCTCCTCGATGAGGCGCCCGCAACGCCGCGCCGCCGTCTCGACGCCGGCCGCGCTCAGATCGCCGGTCGCGACCGACGTGACCCGGTCGACCAGCTCGTGCGCCTCGTCCACGATCACCACATCGTGCTCGGGCAGGACCTGGAACTCCTCCAGCGCGTCGATGGCCAGCAGCGCGTGGTTCGTGACCACGATGTGCGCCTCGCCGGCCTCCGCCCGCGCCAGCTCCGCGAAGCACTCGGTGCCCTGCGGGCACCGCTGCGCGCCCAAGCACTCCTTCGCCGTGACCGCGACCTGCCGCCACGCCTGCTCGCTCACCCCCGGCACGAGCTCGTCCCGGTCGCCGGTCTTCGTCTCCTCGGCCCACTCGTTCAGCCGCTTGACCTGCCGTCCGAGCGTGGAGAGCTGCTGCGGGTCGAACAGGCTCGGCCCGCCGTCCTCCTCCTCGGGCACCCCCGTCTGCACCCGGTGCAGGCACAGGTAGTTGCGGCGGCCCTTGAGGATCGCGAACTTCAGCTCGGTGCCGAGCTGCGGCCCGAGAGCCTCGGCGAGCCTGGGCAGGTCGCGGTCGACGAGCTGCCGCTGCAGCGCGATCGTCGCGGTGGAGACCACCACGGTCGTCTTGTTCTGCACGGCGTACCGGATCGCCGGGACGAGGTAGGCCAGCGACTTGCCCGTCCCCGTGCCGGCCTGGGCGGCGACGTGCTCACCGGACTCGATCGCCTTCTCCACCGCCCGGGCCATGCTCACCTGCCCCGGGCGCTCGGCGCCCCCGATGGACGTGACGGCCGCGGCGAGAAGGGTCGCCATGTCCGGAATCTGGGTATCGCTGTCGGTCAGCAGATCAGGGGCGGGCACGTCGCCCAACGCTACCGTCCGCGGCCGACACCCGCGCCCCGGTAGCCCGCACTCGGGCCGCCGGTTCCCGCCGGCCCGGAGTTATCCACAATCGCGGGACCGTGCTCGGCCGGCGCGCCGCCCCTGCGAGGGTCGAGCCATGACACCCCTGGTGATCCGCTCCGCACAGGACGCCATCGCGGCCGTCCCCTACCTGCTCGGCTTCCACCCGTCCCGCAGCCTCGTCGTGATCGGCTTCGAGGGCCGCTCCGGCGGCACGTGCGCGATCCGGCTCGACTTACCGTCCGGCGACGCCGGCCGGGTGGCCGCCCTCCTCGCCGCGAACGGCTTCACCCGCTCGCTCGTGCTCGGCTACGGTCCGGCCGGCGAGGTGGCCGCGGCCGCCGCCCCGATGCGCGCGGCGCTGTCGGACGCCGGCGTCCCCGCCGCCGAGGCGATCCGCGTCGCCGAGGGCCGCTGGTGGTCGCTGACGTGCGACGACGACTGCTGCCCGCCCGAAGGGACCCCGTACGACATCTCCGCCAGCGCCCTCGCCGCCCAGGCGACCTTCGCCGGTCACGTGGCCCTCGCCGGCCGCGCCGAACTCGTCGCGTCGGTCGCCCCGATCGGCGACCCCGCGATGCACCGGGCCACCGAGCGTGCCGAGAAGCGCCGCCTCGCCTGCCCCCGCACGGACGCCGAGAGCGACCTCGCCTTCGTCCTGGCCCTGCTCGCCCACGTCCGCACCGGCATCCGCCCGACCGACGACGAGGTCGCCTGGCTCGGCCTCCTCCTCACCGACCTGCGCATCCGCGACGAGGCCTGGATCCGCATCGACGAGGACGCGCCCGCCGCCGACATCGCCTTCTGGCGCGACATCGTCCGCCGCGTGGACGAGAGGCACGTCCCGGCCCCCGCGTCCCTCCTGGCGTTCGCCGCCTACACCGCCGGCGACGGCGGCCTGGCCAACGTGGCCCTGCAACGCGCCCTCGACGCCGACCCCGCCTACTCCATGGCCGTCCTGCTCCGGGAGGTGATCCACGCGGGCATCCCCCCGTCCAAGCTCCGCCTGGGCATGAACCCCGACCAGCTCGCGACCGCCTACGACGCCCACCCCCACCGCAAGGCCGGGTAACCCACCCCACCCACCCAAGCCTCCACACGGCCCGTGTAGGCGTGCAGGGTCCGGGGGCGGCGTCCTGCCGCGCAGCTCGTTCGGCACACCCGTCCACGCTGGTCGGGGGGCGCGCGGGTCAGGGGGCGACGGCCTGGCCGGGCGTGCCGGGGTCTATGCGGCGGTCGCGGTTGCGCTCGTTCCAGGCGCGCATGCGCGGCGGGTAGCCCACGATCTGGACGTCGTAGATGGGCAGGCCGAGGTCGCGTGCCACCTTGGCGATGACCTTGGGGGAGCCGACCCGGCGGCGGGTCCACTCGCCGTCGTGGGCGACCGCGACGGCCGTGGTGTCGGTGGCGAAGGTCTCCGGCTCGACGAAGAACTCCACGCCCTGCCGGGACCGGGCGAACGCGATCAGGGCCTCGATGTCGGAGTCCGTCGCCTCGCGGTCGAGTCTCGTCACCGTGGGTCCGCGATGTCTGCGGATCCCGAATCGATCCCGGAACCTCATCGCCCATCCCGTCGCCTGTGCCGCCGGATTGCGGTGTACGACGATAACGACACCCGCGCGGCGCGGGTTCCCGACACAGCGGCGGCATCCCCGGCGGGCGGGGGGTCGAGCCCTAGACTTGCGCACCTGGGGGATCATCATCGGGGGGATCGATGGACGGGCTGGACCGCGTCCGGCGGGGGGCCGCGGCCGTGCTCGCGGCCTCGCTGTTCGGGTTGCTCAGCACGCTCACCCCCGCTCCGAAGCAGGCCGGGCTCGTCGCCGCCCGGAGCGCGGCCCCGGACCGCCACCCGACGAAGCCGGAGCCCCGGCCCACGGCCCCGCCGAAGCCGCCGCCACCCGACTGCGCGCGGGCCAGGTGCGTGGCGCTGACGTTCGACGACGGGCCCGCCGAGAGCACCGGCGAGCTCCTGGACATCCTGGCCGCCCGCCATGTGAGGGCGACGTTCTTCCTGATCGGCGAGAACGTCGCGGAGCATCCCGAGCTGGTCCGGCGCGAGGCCGCGGAGGGACACGAGCTCGCCGACCACAGCTATACGCACGCCGATCTCGGCCACGCCTCGCGCAAGGAGATCCTGTCGGAGCTGAACCGCACGCAGGACGCGATCCGGCGGGCGTCCGGCGTCACCCCGGTCCTGCTCCGGCCGCCCTACGGGTCGACGTCCGGGCGGCTGAAGAAGATCACGCGGAGCCTGGGGCTGGCGCAGGTGATGTGGACGGTCGACCCGCTCGACTGGGAGCGCCGCGACACCGGGTACGTCGAGAAGCGGGTGCTGAAGGAGGTGAAGCCCGGCTCCATCGTCCTCCTGCACGACATCCATCCGACGACGGTGAAGGCCGTCCCGAGGATCGTCGACGAGCTGGCCGCCCGCGGCTACGTGTTCGTCACGGTGCCGGAGCTGTTCGGCGGCCGCCTGACACCGGGGGAGGAGTACGTCCAGCTGAATTCAGGGGAGGCTCAGGGTCTTCCCTGATACCTCGGCGGCCCGCGCCCGCCGAGCATGGGAGGTATGAACAGCAGCTACGCGGCGGGGGATCTGCGGGTCTCGGACGCCGAGCGGGAACCGGTCATCCAGAACCTCCAGGTCGCCTACGCCGAGGGGCGCCTCGACGAGGACGAGTTCGACATGCGCGTCCAGCTGGCGATGACGGCCAAGACGCGGCGCGACCTCGGCGCGGTCACCCACGACCTGGTGCCCGCGCCTCGCAAGCAGCCGGCCGCGTGGGACGGGGAGTCCCCGACGGGCGAGGACAGGATGCTCGCCGCGGCGGCCCATGCCATCGCCGTCCCCACGCTGTTCGTCGGGCCGCTGTTGCTGATGCTGCTGAGCGGCAAGCGGTCGGAGTACGTCCGCAGGCAGGCCGCCGAGGCCGTGAACTTCCAGGTGACGCTGCTGCTGCTCACGATCGTCACGTTCGGGATCGGCGCGGTCGCGTACGCGGTCGCGTGGGTGCTGTCGGTGATCGCGGCGATGTTCGCGCTGACCGGCGGCACGTTCCGCTACCCCTGGATCCTGCGCCTGGTGAAGTGACCCGGCACCGGCCCGGCCGAGGTGCCGGGCGCCTCCCGGGTTTGTCGGCGGGTGCCTCCGGGGAAGTGTTGACGTGGCCGCTCTGTACGCGGTTCCGTCGCTCCAGGAGATGAATCGACGCCGATGTGTACGCCCGTGGCTTTATTCCCCTCCCTACCTGTGACGCCCCTAACGCCCGAGTTATGTGGACCGTGCATGGGATGATCGATTAACTAGGCGAGGGAGGGGCAGATGACGGAGCTTGAGGTCAAAGGTGATCACCAGCGGGCGGTGGAGGCGCTCCGGAGGTCCTACGCGGCGATCCCGGCGGGGACGCCGGTGCGGCTGGCGAAGCGGACCTCCAACCTGTTCCGGTGGCGCGACCCCTCGGAGGCTCCCGGGCTGGACGTGTCCGGGTTCGACAAGGTCCTGAGCGTCGACGCGGACGAGCGGACCGCCCAGGTCCAGGGCATGACGACCTACGAGGACCTGGTCGACGCGACGCTCCCGCACGGGCTGATGCCGACGGTCGTCCCGCAGCTGAAGACCATCACGCTGGGCGGCGCGGTGACCGGGCTCGGCATCGAGTCGACGTCGTTCCGGGACGGGCTGCCGCACGAGGGCGTCCTGGAGCTGGAGGTCCTCACCGGGGACGGGCAGATCGTCACCGCGACCCGCGACAACGAGCACGCCGACCTGTTCTACGGCTTCCCGAACTCCTACGGGACGCTCGGCTACAGCCTGCGGCTGAAGATCGAGCTGCGTCCCGTCCGCCCGTACGTCCGCCTCCGCCATCTGCGGTTCGGTGACGCGGCGGAACTGGCCCGCGTCATGGGCGAGATCACCGAGAGCGGGACGTTCGAGGGCGAGTCCGTCGACTTCATGGACGGGACGGTCTTCTCCGCGAAGGAGCAGTACATCACGCTCGGCTTCTTCGCCGACTCGGCGCCCTACACGTCCGACTACACCGGCCAGGGCATCTACTACCGGTCGGTCCAGGAACGGTCGGTCGACTTCCTGACGATCCGCGACTACATCTGGCGCTGGGACACCGACTGGTTCTGGTGCTCGGGCGCGTTCGGGGTGCAGAACCCGGCCGTCCGCCGGCTCTGGCCGGACAGGTACAAGCGCTCCGACGTGTACCGCAAGCTGGTCGCCTACGATCGCCGCTACCACATCGTCGCGCGCGCGGAGCGGTGGCGAGGTCTTCGCCCGCGCGAGGACGTCATCCAGGACATCGAGGTGCCGACCGAGCGGCTCCCGGAGTTCCTGGAGTTCTTCCACGACAAGGTGGGCATGAGCCCCATCTGGTTGTGCCCGCTGCGCGCGAAGGAGCGCTGGCCGCTGTATCCGCTGGACGTCGGCCGCCCGTACGTGAACGTGGGTTTCTGGGGAACGGTGCGGATCCCGCCGGGTCAGATCCCCGAGTACCACAATCGGCTCATCGAGTGGAAGGTCGCGGCGCTCGACGGCCACAAGTCCCTCTATTCCACCGCCTTCTACGGCCGGGACGAGTTCTGGCGGTACTACGACGGTGAGACCTATAGGCGGCTCAAGGGGGCCTACGACCCCGGCGAGCGGCTACTGGACCTCTACGACAAGTGCGTGCGCGGACGCTGACCAAGCACCCGCCGTATCGGGGGAGCCCGCCGCCGGTGGCCACCGCCGCCCGGCCCGGGACGGAGAGACAGGAGGAAGAAGATGACGCTGGCCAAGGTCTTCCAGCGGCTCGCCGGGGCTGAGGCGCCAGTGGAGTTCACGGCGTACGACGGCTCGCGGGCGGGGGTTCCCGGCGCCGACATCCGGTTCGACGTGCGCTCGCCCTACGCGGTGTCGTACCTGCTGCACTCGCCGGGGGCGCTCGGGCTCGCCCGCGCCTACGTCACCGGCATGATCGACGTCGACGGCGACATGATCACCGCGCTGACGACGATGCAGCAGGTGCTGGGCGATGTGACGGCGGCCGACAAGGCGCGCATCGCCGGTTCCGTGCTGGGTGATCCGCTGCTGCGCGGCGCGGTCTCGCGCCGGCTGGACCCGCCGCCGCAGGAGGCGCCGTTCAGCCGGATCCCGTCGTGGCTGCGGCACTCCAAGCGGCGGGACGCCCGTGCGATCTCCCACCACTACGACGTGTCCAACACCTTCTACGAGTGGGTGCTCGGCCCGTCCATGGCCTACACGTGCGCGTGCTACCCGCGTGAGGACGCGACCCTGGAGGAGGCGCAGTGGGCCAAGCACGACCTGGTCGCGAGGAAGATAGCGCTGAAGCCGGGGATGCGGCTGCTGGACGTCGGCTGCGGCTGGGGCGGCATGGTCATGCACGCGGCGAAGGAGTACGGCGTCAAGGCGCTCGGCGTGACGCTGTCCAAGCAGCAGGCCGAGTGGGCGCAGAAGGCGATCGCCGACCGGGGCCTGTCCGACCTCGCCGAGGTCCGGCACATGGACTACCGCGACGTGGCCGAGACCGGCTTCGACGCGATCAGCTCCATCGGCCTCACCGAGCACATCGGGAAGGCGAACCTGCCCGCCTACTTCACGTTCCTGCACGGCAAGCTGAAGAAGGGCGGGCGGATGCTGAACCACACCATCACCCGTCCGGACAACAGGGCGCCGTCCCGCAAGGAGAACGGGTTCATCAACCGGTACGTGTTCCCGGACGGTGAGCTGGAGGGCCCCGGCTACGTCCAGATGCAGATGAACGACGCGGGTTTCGAGATCCGCCACCAGGAGAACCTGCGCGAGCACTACGCGCGGACGCTCACCGCCTGGTGCGAGAACCTCGACGAGCACTGGGACGAGGCGGTCGTCGAGGTCGGCGAGGGCACCGCCCGCGTGTGGCGCGTCTACATGGCCGGGTGCGTGCTCGGCTTCCGGCAGAACTGGATCCAGCTGCACCAGACGCTGGGCGTGAAGCTGGACGACGACGGCACGAGCCACATGCCGCTGCGTCCCGACTGGGGATCGTGAAGGCGGGCGCTCCCGCACCGTTGACGGGCCGACCGGACTTTCCGGCCGGCCCGTCGCCGTCCGGGCCTCGGAAGGGATGCTCCTATGGATGTCAAGCGGCGAGTTCAAGATCGTTTGTTGTGATGATCTGGTAGAGCTCGCGAGCGATGTAGCGCTTGAGGCAGCGAATGATCTCCTTCTTGGACAGGCCTTGCCTGGTGCGTCGTTCGGCGTAGGCGCGGGTGCGGGGGTCCCAGCGCAGGCGGCACAGCACCACGCGGTAGAGGGCGGCGTTGGCCTGGCGGTCGCCGCCGCGGTTGAGGCGGTGCCGGGTTGTCTTGCCGGAGGAGGCCGGGATCGGGGCGGCGCCGCAGAGCATGGCGAACGCCGCCTCGCAGGTGAGCCGGTCGTGGTTGTGGCCGGCGGTGACCAGGAGCTGGCCGGCGACATCGGTGCCGACCCCGTTGGCGGCGACCAGGCGGGGGTTGATCGCGGCCACCAGTGGGGCCAGGAGCTGGTCCAGATCGGTGATCTCGGCCGACAGGTGCTGGTGGCGGCGGGCCAGGGAGCGCAGGGCGACCTTGGCGGCGGTGGCCGGTGACGCGGCGGTGGCCGGTGACGCGGTGTCGGCCCGGTCGGGCCGCAGGCCCGCGCAGACGGTGATCAGCTGCGTGACCGGCAGGCCGCGCAGGCGTTCGCGCAGTTCGTCGGGGGCGGTGACGATCAGGGCCTTGATCTGGCGCTGGGCGTCGGCCCGCTGGTCGACCGCCGAGCGGCGGGCCACCCGCAGGTTGCGCAGCGCCTCGACGCGGCCGTCACGCCGCTTGGGGATGCCGGTCCGCTCGCCGGCCAGGGCGGTCTTGGCCGCGTGGACGGCATCGATCGGGTCGGGCTTGCCCTGGAACCGGCGGGTCCTGCGGTCGGGACGGTCGACCTCGACAACATCGACGCCCTGCTCGCGCAGCAGGCGGGCCAGCCCGGCCCCGTAGGCGCCGGTGCCCTCGACCCCGACCCGCCCCAGGCGCCCGAACCGGCGCATCCAGTCCAGCAGCGCGGCGTACCCGGCCGCATCGGCGGGGAACTGCTCGGTGCCCAGCACCCGCCCGACCTGGTCGATCACGGCGGCGGTATGGGTTTGTTGGTGGGTGTCGACTCCACCGGCGACCTCGAAGGTCACCGCGTCCTGGGGTGTAATGGAGGGCATCGTCGTCCTGTCGTCTTGACCGGGGCAGGGCGGCACGCACCAGCCGGGCAACGCGGACAAGACAGAGATGGGGCCTCTCGCCAGGCTCCTATGAAGTCACAACGCCACGTCCGGTGAGTGCACATGAGCGCCTCCCGGCCAAGGCCGACAGATCCCGTTGAAGACCCCAAGGCAGTCAGACGCTGGGTCAGACCCCGCCGGGAGGCGCTCATCTACATCATCTCTGTCAGACGGCGAACAGGAGGGCGGCGCTGGCGAGCACGATCACGGCGGTCGCGAAGTGGACGCCGAAGGCGACCGCCCTGGTGCCGCCATGGCGCAGCACGACGAGGGTGTCGCCGAGCGGCGCGATGGCCGCGACCAGCATGTACCACGCGGCGGCGTGGGCGCCGGCGAAGACGATCAGGGCGAGGCCGACCAGGCCGAGCGTGAGGTCGCGCAGCCCCTTGATCTCCAGGTAGGCGGTGTCGCCGTCCGGCTTCGCGGGGACGCCGTATCCGGCGGCCGCCGCCTGGGGCGCCGCGAGGAAGCGGGCGCCGATGAAGACCACGAACAGGACGAGCACGACGGCGAGGCCGTAGGCGGCGGGAACGAGCATCACGATCTCCATTTTCTAGCACTGCTAGGAACAGAATCGACGCTAGCATAGCGAGGCAAGAACTTCTAGCACTGCTAGAGTTCCGGCCATGACGATCCAGGGACGCCGCGAGCGCGAGCGCGCCGAACGGGAACGACTGATCATCTCGGCGGCGCGGGAGCTGGCCGAGACCGAGGGCTGGGACGCGGTGACGACCCGCCGGCTCGCCGCGGAGATCGAGTACAGCCAGCCCGTCCTCTACAGCCACTTCAAGGGCAAGGACGCCATCATGGCGGCCGTCGCCGTCGAGGGGTTCGCCGAACTCGCCGCCGCGCTGCGGGCGGCGCGCACCTCGTCCACCGAGCCGGCGCGGGTCCTCGCCGAGGTCGCCAGGGCCTATGCGGATTTCGCGGAGCGCAGGCCCGCGCTGTACGACGCGATGTTCACCCTCGCCGTCGACCTGCCGTTCGCGAGCCCCGAGGCGCCCGAAGCCCTGCACGCCGGATTCGGCGAGATACGCGAGGCCGTCCGGCCCTTCGCGGGCGAGGACGATCTGGAGGCGCTCACCGAGACGTTCTGGAGCGGCCTGCACGGCCTCCTCACCCTGATGCGCAACGGCCGCCTGCGCCGCGAGGAGCACGACGTGCGCCTCGCGGTCCTGCTCCGGCGCTTCTCGACCTGACGGCCCGTCCGTCAGCCGTCGTCCCCGCGGCCCACGGTCATGGCCTTGATGAGGCCCTCCGGGGTGAACGCGACCGTCACCCGGGCGCCGTCGGGCGAGGTGCCGTCGACGGTGTCGGCGGACATCCTGATCCGGAAGCCGTGCCCGTCCAGGAACCCGAGGACGACGCGGCGGGGGTCGGCGGGGAAGACCTCGGCCGCCGTCATCAGCACCCGCGGCGCCGTGATCGGGTCGAACCCGGCGGCGGGCAGCGAGGGGTCGTCGAGATGGAAGTAGAACGAGCCCTGCCCGTCGTTGACGCGGCAGCTGTGGACGCCGTTGCCGCCGAGCACCGCGGCGGCGGCGATGGCCATCGTGGTCGCCGCCTGATGCGGGTTCGGGAACCCCGACAGGTCGAGGCCGCCGGCCATGAGTTCCGGAATCTCCTGCCGGTCGCCGTGGTCGCGGATGGCGCGCAGCGGGGCGATGGCGGGCGAGTCCTGCTCGAAGTGCGGGTTGTCCCAGGCCCACTTCCACGTCCGGCTGACGTGGGAGTAGCTCCCGAGGAAGGTCACGCCGTGGAAGGTGCGGCCGCCCGTGCTGAGGGTCCGCTCGTCGAGGTCGAAGGAGGTGTAGCCGTCCCCGAGCGCCTTGATGAGGACGTCCTGGCGGTGGATCGCGGCGGCCGAGCCGTAGGCGCCGAACGCCTCGAACTCGGGGCTGTAGACGCTGAGGCCCGTGAGGAACTCGGACCAGAATCTGGCGCCGCGCCCGTCACCCCGGCCGCGGTGGATGTCGCGCAGGCGGTGCGAGGCGTTCTCGGAGCCGACCTCCAGCACCGCCCGGCGGAGCCAGGCGACGGCCGTGTCCTCGTCACCGGCCTCGGCGAAGTCCACACCGAGGCAGAGAGCGGCTCTGGGGTGCCGGAGCTCGGCGGCGCGCCGCCACGCCTCCAGCTTCCCGGCCCTGTCGCCCCGGTCCTCGCGCACGAACCCGAGGTTGAACGCGGCTCCCCCGTTCCCGCGCTCGGCGGCGCGGGAGTACCAGGTCTCCGCGGCGTCGAGGTCGCCCTTGCCGTCGTTGTCGTACAGGCGGCCGATGTTGAAGCCGGCCTGGTCGGCTCCGAGGTCCCATGCCTGCCGGTAGAGGCGGATGGCCTCCTCCCGGTCCCCGTCGTTCTCGGCGAGGACGCCGAGGTTCAGCGGGCCGCCGGAGTGGCCGCCCTCCGCGGCCTGCCGGTACCACCGCTCGGCCGCGGCCCGGTCGCCCGCCCGCTCGGCGGCGTATCCGGCTTCGAAGGCGCTCGGGGCGTATCCCTGGCCTGCCGCCCGCGTCCACCACTCCACCGCCCGGTCGTCCTCGCCCCGGCCGGACGCGAGCATCCCGAGCTCGTGGGCGCCCCCGGGGTGCCCCGCCTCGAACGCCCGCCGGAACAGGTCCTCCGCGTCGTCCGGGTGCCCCGCCTTCCGCGCCTCCAGACCGTCCTCGTACAGGTCGATCGACTCGGCCGGGTATCCGCTCATGTACGCGCGCCTCCGCTCTAATGGGTCATAGACGTAGAGATCGACGCCGCCTGGCCGCGGCGGGTTCCTCGCGCGTGGCGGAATGCATGGACGGGACGGGCCACGGGTGGTAAGCCCGGGTTTGACGGGCGGGCGTCGCGGCGCCCACGGAGCGCTGGAGTCCTCATGGAACACGACTACGTCATCGTCGGAGCGGGGTCCGCGGGCTGTGCCCTGGCCGCGCGGCTCTCCGAGGACGCCTCCGTGACCGTCGCGCTCCTGGAGGCCGGCGGCCCTGACGACAAGGGCGAGATCCACGTCCCGGCGGCGTTCCCGAAGCTCTTCAAGACCGAGTGCGACTGGGACTACAGCACGGCTCCCCAGGCCGGGCTGGACGGGCGCGAGCTGTACTGGCCGCGCGGCAGGATGCTCGGCGGCTCCTCCTCGCTCAACGCGATGATGTGGGTGCGCGGCCATTACGACGACTACGACGACTGGGACATCCCGGGCTGGTCGTACGAGGACGTCGTCCCGTACTTCAAGCGCGTCGAGGGGCGCGCCGGCAGCAACGCCGGCGACGTGTACGGGACGTCCGGCCCCGTCACGATCTCCGAGCAGCGCAGTCCCAACCCGACGACCCGCGCGTTCCTCGACGCGTGTGCGGCGGCCGGCCTGAAGCGGCGGCCCGAGCTGAACGGCCCGTCCAACGAGGGCTACGCGCTCACCCCCGTGAGCCAGAAGCGCGGCAGGCGGTGCAGCGCCGCCGACGCGTACCTGCGTCCCGCCCGTAAGCGCCCGAACCTCACCGTCGTCACGGGTGCGCAGGTGACGAGGATCCTCGTCGAGGACGGGCGCGCGACCGGCGTCGAGCACGGCGGGGAGCGCGTCACGGCCCGCCGCGAGGTCGTCCTGTCGGCGGGCGCGGTCGGGTCGCCGCACCTGCTCATGCTCTCCGGCATCGGCGACCCCGAGCATCTGCGCGGCGCCGGGATCGAGCCCGTCGTCGAGAGCCCGGGCGTCGGGCGGCATCTCCAGGACCACCTGTCGGTGGCCGTCCTGCGGCACTGCCCCGAGAAGATCACGCTCGCGGACGCCGGGTCGCTGCGCGACGTCGCCCGCTACCTGATCGCGCGGCGCGGGCCGCTGACGTCCAACGTCGGGGAGGCGGTCGTGTTCACCACGAGCGACCCGTCCCTGCACGCCCCGGACCTCGAACTGATCTTCGCGCCGGTCCCGTACATCGCGCACGGGCTCACCCCGCCGGCCGAGCACGGCGTGACCCTCGGCGTCGTCCTGCTCCAGCCGGAGTCGGCCGGGCGCATCACGCTCTCCTCCGCCGACCCGGCCGCGCCGCCGGTGATCGACCCGGCCTACCTGTCCCGCGAGGACGACCTGCGCCGCCTCATGGTCGGCGTCCGGCGCGCCGAGGAGCTGCTCGGCGCCGAGGCGCTGAAGCCCTATGCCGGAGACCCCATGGAGCCCTACACGGGTGCGGAGGACGAGGAGGCGCTGGCCCGCTACGTCCGGGGGCACGCCGAGACGCTGTACCACCCGACCGGCACCTGCCGGATGGGGACGGGGGCGGACTCGGTCGTCGACCCGAACCTGCGCGTCCGCGGTGTCGACGGGCTCCGGGTGGCCGACGTGTCCGTCCTGCCGCAGATCACCCGCGGGCACACCAACGCCCCCGCGATCATGATCGGGGAGAAGGCGGCCGACCTGATCAGGCGGACAGCCACCTGACGATGCGCGCGTTCACCTCGACCGGGGCGTCCACCTGGAGGAAGTGGCCGGCGCCCGGGACGAGGGCGGCCTGCGACCCCGGCGGGAGCTCCGCCCGGACGGCGTCCAGGTCCACCAGGTCCGCGCCGATGCAGCCGTCCTCCGCCCCGTGCAGGTACAAAACGGGGCGCTCGCCCACCTCGGTCGTCGCCCGCTGCTCGGCCGCGTACCGGTCGAGGAGCCGGGACGGGTCGAGCATGACCCGGTAGTACCCGATGGCCGCCGCGACGTTGGCGGGCGTGCGCAGGCAGTCCATGGCGTGGTCGACGTCCGCGGACCGGTCCCGGCCGTCGTCGGGCGACCAGTCGCGCCACAGCCCTTCGACGAACGCGCGGCCCAGCGCGACCTCCGCGAGCGGCGTCTGGAAGACGAAGATGTAGAACGACCGCTTGAGCTGCTCGTAGTCGAGGAACGCGGTCGTCATCACCGAGACGGGCGGGACGGACATCACGACGGCCTTGCGCCAGCGGTCCGGGGCGGCGTTCACGGCGCCGTAGGTGGCGAACGCGCCCCAGTCGTGGCCGACGACGACCGCGTCGGAGCCACCGCCGAGGGCCTCGTGCAGGGCGACGGCGTCGGCGGCGAGGGCGCCGCTCTGGTAGGCGCCGTCCTCCGGGACGGACGTCGGGGCGTAGCCGCGCATGAAGGGCGCCACGGCGCGGTACCCGGCGGCGGCCAGGTCCGGCATGAGGTGCCGCCAGGAGTGCGCCGAGTCGGGGAAGCCGTGCAGCAGCAGGGCCAGGGGCCCGTCCTGCGGGCCCGCCGCGAGGTATCCGAAGTCGAGCCCGTTCGCCGTGACAGATCCGGTCGTGATGTCGCCCATGTCCGCCTCCTCGGTTCGCGGCGAACGGTGCCGGGGTCCCGGTGGGCGGTGGGTATCGGGGTGGCCATTCTTCGGATACCGGCGTCTACTTATCTGTTTACAGCGGAATCCGTAGTCACTTAGCATCAATGCAACTGGATCGATTGCAGCGAGGGAAGTGTGATGACGGAGCCGGACGTGACTGGCAAGCGGTACGACGCGATGCAGAAGGCGGCGCGCGACCACCTGTGGATGCACTTCGCGCGCCACTCGGCCTCCCAGGGCGGCGACGAGATCCCGGTGATCGTCCGCGGTGAGGGGCCCTACGTCTACGACTCGGCGGGCCGGCGCTACCTCGACGGGCTGTCCGGGCTGTTCACCGTCCAGGCCGGCCACGGGCGCGAGGAGCTGGCGCAGGCCGGTGCCAAGCAGGCCGCCGAGCTGGCGTTCTTCCCGCTGTGGTCGTACGCGCACCCGAAGGCCGTCGAGCTGGCCGAGCGCCTCGCCGCCCTCGCGCCCGGCGACCTGAACCGCGCGTTCTTCACCGCCGGCGGCGGCGACGCCGTGGAGAGCGCGTGGAAGCTCGCCAAGCACTACTTCAAGCTCACCGGCAAGCCGGGCAAGCACAAGGTGATCAGCCGCGCGGTCGCCTACCACGGCACCCCGCACGGCGCGCTGTCGATCACCGGGCTGCCCGAGCTGAAGGCCCCGTACGAGCCGCTCGTGCCGAGCGGGTTCCGGGTGCCGAACACCAACATCTACCGGGCCGCCGAGCACCGCGACGACCCCGAGGCGTTCGGCCGGTGGGCCGCGGACCGGATCGAGGAGGCCATCGAGTTCGAGGGCCCGGACACCGTCGCCGCCGTGTTCCTGGAGCCGGTGCAGAACGCCGGCGGCTGCTTCCCGCCGCCGCCCGGATACTTCCAGCGCGTCCGGGAGATCTGCGACCGGCACGACGTCCTGCTGGTGTCGGACGAGGTCATCTGCGCGTTCGGGCGCCTCGGCGCGATGTTCGGCGCGGAGCGGTTCGGCTACACGCCCGACATCATCACGTTCGCCAAGGGCGTCACCTCCGGGTACGCGCCGCTCGGCGGGATGCTGGTGGCCGACCGCCTCTTCGAGCCGTTCAAGAACGGGACGGAGATGTTCGCGCACGGCTACACGTTCGGCGGGCACCCGGTGTCGGCGGCGGTCGCCCTGGCCAACCTCGACCTGTTCGAGCGCGAGGACCTCAACGGGCACGTCCGGCGCAACCGGGACGCCTTCCGCGGCACGCTGGAGCGGCTCCGCGACCTGCCGATCGTCGGGGACGTCCGCGGCGACGGCTACTTCTACGGCATCGAGCTCGTCAAGGACCAGGACACGCGCGAGACGTTCGACGACGAGGAGTCCGAGCGGCTGCTGCGCGGGTTCCTCGACAAGGCGCTCTACGAGGCGGGCCTGTACTGCCGCGCCGACGACCGCGGTGATCCGGTCGTCCAGCTGGCGCCGCCGCTGATCTGCGACCAGGGGCACTTCGACGAGATCGAGCAGATCCTCCGTTCCGTCCTCAAGGAGGCATGGGGCCGGATGTGAGCTGGATGTCCGGGCCCGGCCGCGCGCCGGGCCCGGGATCACTACTGTGAGGCGCGTCACCGTCCCGATCAGTGTGCGCGTGCGGCTTTACTTTGAGAGGCTGCATGTAAACCGAATCGGGTTCGGATATGACGAGGTGGTGGGCGAAGGTGCTCAAGGTCGAGGACATCAACCTGACGGACTGGGAGTTCTGGCGGCGGCCGCACGACCACCGGCACGAGGCCTTCAAGGCCCTGCGGTGGCACCCGTCCCTGGTCCTGTTCGAAGAACCCGACATCGTCATCGCACCGCAGGGGCCCGGCTACTACGCGCTGACCCGGCACGCCGACGTCGTCGAGGCGTCCCGGCGCCCGCAGGACTTCTGCTCCGGCAGGGGCGCCATCAGCATCCCGGACATGCCGGGCGACATGCACGAGTACTTCGGCTCGATGATCAGCATGGACGACCCCCGGCACGCCAAGATCCGGCGGATCGTGTCCCGGGCGTTCTCCCCGCGGATGATCCAGCGGTTCGAGGACCGGGTCGAGGCGGTCGCGGGCCAGATCGTCGAGAGCATCGCGGCCGGCGGCGGCACCGGGGACTTCGTCGCGGACGTCGCCGCCCGGCTTCCGCTGAAGATCATCTGCGACATGATGGGCATCGCCGAGGACCGGTACACGACCGTCCTGGACGCCACCAACGTCATCCTCGCGGGCAACGACGCGGAGTTCATCCCGTCCGACGACCCCGAGCAGCTCGCGATGGCGCTGCTCGCCGCGGGCGAGACGCTGAAGGGACTGGTCGGGGAGCTCGGCCGCAAGCGCCGCGCCGAACCTACCGACGACCTGACGTCCGCCCTGGTCAACGCCAACATCGACGGCGAGTCGCTGACCGACCAGGAGCTCGGCTCGTTCTTCATCCTGCTCGTCGTCGCCGGGAACGAGACCACCCGCAACGCCATCGCGCACGGCCTCGACCTGCTCACCCGCGACCCCGACCAGCGGGCCCTGCTCACCGAGGACTTCGAAGCCCGCGTCCCGGGCGCGGTCGAGGAGATCGTCCGGTATGTGTCGCCGGTCATCTGGATGCGCCGCACCGCCACCCGCGACACCACGCTGAACGAGCACGAGATCAAGGAGGGCGACAAGCTCCTCCTCTACTACTGGTCGGCCAACCGCGACGAATCGGTCTTCACCGACCCGGAGAAGTTCGACATCCTGCGCGACCCGAACCCGCACGTCGGCTTCGGCGGCCCCGGGCCGCACTTCTGCCTCGGCGCGCACCTGGCCCGGCGCGAGATCACCGTGATGTTCCGCGAGCTGCTGCGCCGGACGCCGAACATCCGGGCGTCCGGCGACCCCGACCGGCTGGAGTCCAACTTCATCAACGGGATCAAGCGCCTGCCCTACTCGATCTGATCCGGCAGGGGCGGCGCGGCGCCGGCACCCAGGGCCTCGGCCCGCGCCGAGGCCCTGGGCGGTGCCGGCTAGCGCAGCTCGCGCTTGAGGATCTTGCCGGTGGCGGTCATCGGCAGCTCGTCGCGGAACTCGACGATCCGCGGGTACTTGTAGCCGGCGAACTGCTCCTTGCCCCACGCGACCAGCTCGTCCTCGGTCACGGTGGCGCCCGGCGTCCGGATCACGTACGCCTTGACCTCCTCGCCGTGCGAGGGGTGCGGCACGCCCACGACCGCGGCCAGCGACACCTCCGGGTGGGTCATCAGGACCTCTTCGAGCTCCCGCGGGTACACGTTGTACCCGCCCCGGATGATCATGTCCTTGGAGCGGTCGATGATGTAGTAGTAGCCGTCCTCGTCCCGGCGGGCCACGTCACCGGTGCGGAACCAGCCGTCCTTGATGGACGACTCGGTCGCCTCCGGCCGGTTGTGGTAGCCCTTCATGATGTTGTGGCCCCGGATGGCGATCTCGCCGGGCCCCTCGCCCTCGATCTCCTTCCAGCCGTCGTCGATCAGCTTCATCTCCACGCCCCAGACGGGCAGGCCGATCGAGCCCGGCTTGGTCGGACGGTCCGGGCGGTTGAACGAGGCCACCGGCGACGTCTCCGACAGGCCGTAGCCCTCCAGGATGTCCACGTCGAACTTCTTCTTGATCCCCTTCAGGACCTCCATCGGCAGCGCCGACCCGCCCGACACCGCCACCCGCAGGTTCTCCCGGATCGTCGCGATGTCCTCCTCCGAGGTCTCGTCGGTCAGCAGCCCCCAGTACATCGTCGGGACGCCCGCGAAGATGTTCACCTTCTCCTTGACCATCAGCTCGACGGCCTGCTTCGCGTCGAACCGCGCCTGCATGACGAGCGTCGCGCGCCGGTAGAGGCCGACGTTCATCACGCACGTCTGCCCGAAGATGTGGAACAGCGGCAGCGTCACCAGCGACGTGTCGTGCAGGGTCCGGTAGAAGAGCGTGTCGTCCACCATGGTGTTCATCAGGAGGTTGCTGTGCGTGAGCTCGGCGCCCTTCGGCTGGCCGGTCGTCCCGCTGGTGTAGATGATGACGGCGGTGTCGTCCGGCTCCGTCCGCGCCGTGTCGAACGTGCCCGGCTTCCCGGCGAGCGCCGCCCAGAACAGGTCGGCGCCCTCGATCGGGGACTCGGCGGCGGACGGGTCCGCCGGCAGCAGGAAGAAGTGCTCGCACCCCTCGGCCTGCTCGAAGCCCGCGTACCCCATCTCGCCGAGCGGCAGCTCCGGCGTCCCCTCGAAGCAGAAGAGCGCCTTCGCGCCGGAGTCGCCCAGGTGATAGGCGATCTCCCGGGGCTTGAGCAGGACGTTCAGCGGGACGACCACCGCGCCCGCCTTGAGCGCCCCGAAGTAGACCATCGGGAAGTACGGGAGGTTCGGGCTGGACAGGGCCACCTTGTCGCCCGGCTTGATGCCGCGCTCCCGCAGCAGGTTCGCGACCTGGTTCGCGACCGAGTCGAGGAACGAGTAGGAGAGCCGGAGATCGCCGAACACGACCGCGTCGCGGTCGGGCGTTTCCCTGGCGGCGTCCTCCAGTAGCACGGACAGGTTGAGCATGGCACTCCTCGCGCGGAAAGGTGACCGGCCGGTTAGTTACCGCCGAGTCTATGAAACCGTTCCGCGATCCTGCCGCACCGGGCACCGATACGATGTGCCGTTTCATCGAGAAAGGCTGCGGGATCTTGATCATTTTCGGCTGGCGGGTGGTCTTCTTCACCCTCACCCGGGGCGTCTTCCACTGCCCCGACTGCGGCGGCGACCGCGAGTACCGGCGCCGGCAGGGACGCAACTTCTTCACGCTGTTCTTCATCCCGGTCATCCCGCTGACCAAGGCGGGCGGCGAATTCGTCGAATGCGACACGTGCCACGGGCGCTGGAACACCGGCGTCCTGAACGTGCCGACGACCGCGCAGCTCGCCCAGATGCCCGCGATGCTGCTGCGCATGGCCATCGCGCAGGTGCTGCGCTCCGGCGACTACACCGACGCGGCGGCCCGCACCCGCGCGGTCGCCGTCGTCCAGCAGGCCGGCGACACCGGCTACGGCGACGCCGCGCTGACGGCCGACCTCGGCCGCCCCTTCGACGACGTCCGCGTCGAGATGGCCCGCGCCGCCTCGGCCCTCGCCCCCGAGGCGCGGGAGAGCATCCTGCGCGCCGCCGCCGAGATCGCGCTGGTCGACGGCCCGCTGACCGCCTCCGAGGAGGAGACCCTCGCCGCCGTCGGCGCCGATCTGGAGCTGACCCGCGTCCAGGTGACCGGCGTCGTCTCCATGGCCCGCCAGCAGTCCGGACACTGATCCCCGGCGGGAGGGCTTGCGGCTGCGCTACTCTTGATGTATGTCAGCCAGGCTGCTCCTCGAAGGACCACGTTGACGATTTGACGTCAGCGTGGTGGCCCCTCCTGTGCGAGGGGCCGTTTCATGTCGGCGGACGGCCACGACCCAGTGAGCAGGAAAGCGGAGTCTGAAGCGTGAGCAGCGACGAGCACTACGATCCACGGGCGGTTCAGGACAAGTGGCAGGCCCGCTGGGCGGAGCTCGACCCGTTCCAGGCGGACGAGAAGGACACCGCCCGGGAGCGCCGCTACGCCCTGGACATGTTCCCCTACCCCAGCGGTGACCTGCACATGGGGCACGCGGAGGCGTTCGGCATCGGCGACGTCCCCGCCCGCTACTGGTTCCAGCGCGGCTACAACGTCCTGCACCCGATCGGCTGGGACTCCTTCGGCCTGCCCGCCGAGAACGCCGCCATCAAGCGCGACTCGCACCCCGCCGAATGGACCTACGCCAACATCGAGACGCAGGCCGCCTCGTTCCGCCGCTACGCCCCCTCCTTCGACTGGACGCGGCGCCTGCACACCTCCGACCCCGAGTACTACAAGTGGACGCAGTGGCTGTTCCTGCGCTTCTACGACCGGGGCCTGGCCTACCGGAAGGGCGGGCACGTCAACTGGTGCCCGAAGGACCAGACCGTCCTGGCCAACGAGCAGGTCGTCGGCGGGCACTGCGAGCGCTGCGGCGCGCTGGTCGAGAAGCGCGTGCTGACCCAGTGGTACTTCAAGATCACCGAGTACGCGGACCGGCTGCTGGACGACATGGCGCAGCTGGAGGGCAAGTGGCCCGAGCGCGTCCTGCTGATGCAGCGCAACTGGATCGGCCGCTCCACCGGCGCCGACGTCGACTTCGTCATCGAGGGGCGCGACGAGCCCGTCACCGTCTACACCACCCGTCCCGACACGCTGTTCGGCGCCACCTTCATGGTGGTCGCCGCCGACGCCGAGCTGGCCGAGGAGATCTGCCACCCCGACCACCGGGCCGCGTTCGAGGCCTACCGCGAGGAGGTCTCCCGCGAGAGCGAGATCGAGCGGCTGTCCACCGAGCGTGAGAAGACCGGAGTGTTCCTGGGCCGCTACGCGGTCAACCCGGTCAACGGCGAGCGGCTGCCGGTCTGGGCGTCCGACTACGTGCTGGCCGAATACGGCCACGGCGCGATCATGGCCGTCCCGGCGCACGACCAGCGCGACCTGGACTTCGCGCTGAAGTTCGGCCTGCCCGTCCGCGTCGTCGTCGAGACCGGCCTGCCCGACCCGGCCGAGACGGGCGCCGCCACCCCCGGCGACGGCGCCATCGTCAACTCCGGCCCGATCGACGGGCTGACCAAGGCCGACGCCATCGCCCGCATCACCGAGATCCTGGAGGAGCGCGGCACCGGCCGCGCGTCGGTGAACTTCCGGCTGCGCGACTGGCTGGTGTCCCGGCAGCGGTTCTGGGGCTGCCCCATCCCGATCGTCCACTGCCCGTCGTGCGGCGAGGTCCCCGTCCCGGACGACCAGCTGCCGGTCGCGCTGCCCGAGGGCCTGCGCGGCGCCGACCTGGCGCCCAAGGGCACCTCGCCGCTGGCCGCCGCGTCCGACTGGGTGAACGTCGAGTGCCCCAAGTGCGGCGGCGCCGCCACCCGCGACACCGACACCATGGACACCTTCGTCGACTCGTCCTGGTACTACTTCCGGTACTGCTCGCCCGGCTACGAGGGCGGCCCGTTCGACGTCGAGCAGGTCCGCAAGTGGATGCCGGTCGACCAGTACACCGGCGGGGTCGAGCACGCCATCCTGCACCTGCTGTACAGCCGGTTCTTCACCAAGGTCCTGCACGACATGGGCATGGTCGACTTCACCGAGCCGTTCACCCGGCTGCTGAACCAGGGCCAGGTGATCAACCAGGGCAAGGCGATGTCCAAGACGCTGGGCAACGGCGTCGACCTGGGCGAGCAGATCTCCGAGTTCGGCGTGGACGTCGTCCGGCTGGCGATCCTGTTCTCCGGCCCCCCCGAGGACGACATCGACTGGGCGGACGTGTCCCCGCACGGCATGTCGAAGTTCCTGTCGCGCGTCCACCGGATCGCCTCCGAGGTGACGTCCGCGCCGGGCGTCGACGTCACCTCCGGCGACACCGCCCTGCGCCGCGTCACCGCCCGCACCGTCGACGAGGCCACCACCCTGGTCGAGACGCAGCGGTTCAACGTCGCGATCGCGCGGATCATGGAGCTGGTCACCGCGACCCGCAAGGCCATCGACTCCGGCCCCGGCGCCGCCGACCCGGCCGTCCGGGAGGCCGCCGAGACGATCGCGGTCCTGCTGTCGCTGTTCGCGCCCTACACCGCCGACGAGGCGTGGGAGCTGCTGGGCCGCACCGCCCCGGTGATCCATGCGGGCTGGCCGTCCGCCGACCCCGCCCTGCTGGTGGAGGAGTCGGTCACCTGCGTCGTTCAGGTGGCCGGCAAGGTCCGCGACCGCCTGGAGGTGCCGCCCGGCATCGCCGAGGAGGAGCTGGAGCGGCAGGCGCTGGCCTCGGTCAAGGTCCAGGACGCCCTGGGCGGCGCCGACATCGTCAAGATCATCGTCCGCGCACCCAAGATCGTCAACATCGTCCCGAAGCGCTAGAGGGCAAAAAGCAGCGGCCGCCGGAGCTCCGGCGGCCGCTGCTCGTCACATCTTGCGGAGGACCGCCACGACCCGTCCGAGCACGGACGCCTCGTCGCCGGGGATCGGTTCGTAGGCGGGGTTCTGCGGCATCAGCCAGATGTGGCCGTCGTCGCGGCGCTTGAACGTCTTCACCGTGGCCTCGCCGTCGATCATGGCCGCCACGATGTCGCCCTGCTCGGCCACCGGCTGCTGCCGGACGACGACCCAGTCACCGTCCGCGATCGCGGCGTCGATCATCGAGTCCCCGGTGACCTTCAGCAGGAAGTGGGTGCCCTCGCCGACGAGCTGCTTGGGCAGCGTGAACACGTCCTCGACGGCCTCCTCGGCGAGGATCGGCCCACCCGCGGCGATGCGCCCGACCAGCGGCACGTACGCGGGCGTGGGGTGCGCCGGGGCCGGCTCGTAGGGCTCCTCGTCCGTCCGCACCGGCGTCGCCCCCGGCACCCGCACCTCGACGGCGCGCGGCCGGTTGGGGTCGCGGCGCAGGAAGCCCTTGCGCTGGAGCGCCCGGAGCTGGTGCGACACGCTGGAGGTGCTGGTCAGCCCGACGGCCTCGCCGATCTCCCGCATCGAGGGCGGGTACCCCCGGCGCTGCACCGAGTCGCGGATCACCTCCAGCACCATGCGCTGTCGCTGGGTCAGGCCCGTCTCGTCCATCGGCCCGTCGGGCAGCTCCCGGACCTTGCTCATCGCTAGTCGCCTCCCGGGCGCCTCGATCCGTCACTCCTTGTCATGGCACGCTACCGCGTCCAGGCCTAATGATCAAACAATTGTTCGAAGAGGTGCTCGCTTTTTGCGGACGTCGCCTGATAGAACATCGTACAGACGTTCGATCGAAAATGCATTCGACGTCATGGAGGGGAGAGATGTCTGGTTCACCCCACAGTGACCGAACCCCGATCCGCCTGACCCGCCGCGGCCGCGCCGTGGTGATCGGCTTCGCCGCCACGGTGACCCTCGTGCTGCTCTGGCTCACCGTGGGCCCCGGCGCCTTCGCCGGCTCCCGAGAAGACCGCGAAACCAGGCACCCGGCTCGAACGGTGACCGTGGAACCCGGCGAGACCCTCTGGGACATAGCCTCCGCCGCCGACCCCGACACCGATCCCCGCCTGGTCGTCCAACGCATCATCGACCTCAACGGCCTGGCCGGCGACCCCACCGTCCACCCAGGCCAAGAACTACGCCTCCCCACCAATTGACCCCCGCCGGCCACGGCGAGCACCGGCGCAGCCACCGCGCACACCAACCTCCTCAAACCAACGCGCCGTCCCCAACGCCCGGCGCGCGCGAGAGGTTCACAGCGGGGGAGTGTCGAGGGTCGCTCCTTGGGAGACGTGCCGCCGGGTCCGGAGTCGCGCACGAGGCGACCATCGCCGAACCGCCCCCCAACAAGCCAGCGGGTACACGTGCCCTCTCAGGGTGGCTCCCCGAGGCTTGAGGGGTGCTGGCGAGCGTACCGGCGCGTGCGAGGCGTTCACGTCGGCTCTGAAGCCTCACCCGGCCCCCTGTGCGGCGTCCTGGACCCGTGCCTTCACCGACGACGCCCTATGTCGCTGGCGGGTGCGATGGGTGGGGTCGGGGATTGGGGGGGTTCGTGACGGTGGCATGGGGGGTGGGGACGGTGGGTGACGACACGCCCGGCGGGAAAAAGGGGAGGTCGGAGGTGACCTGCGCGGACGTGGCGGATGTGGCTCGGGAGGCTCCGGATCAGGTTGCGAACGCCTGCGGCGAGCCGTACGGTTGACCACAACATCTAGTAGTCACATCGATGTAGTTCCCTATATATGGCACTCACATCGGTGTAACTCGTTTACGTCAGGGGAGGGGTCCAACGTGCACTGCCCGTTCTGCCGTAACCCTGACACCAAAGTGATCGACAGTCGTTCGACCGACGACGGGGGCGCCATTCGGCGTCGCCGGTCGTGCTCGGAATGCGGCAAGCGATTCACGACGCAGGAGAATGTGCTCGTGATGGTGGCCAAGCGCAGTGGGGTCACCGAGCCGTTCTCCCGAGAAAAGATCATCGCCGGGGTGCGCAGGGCCTGCCAGGGCCGCCCGGTCGACGAGGATGCGCTCGCGAAGCTGGGGCAGCGGGTCGAAGAGGAGATCAGGTCCTCCGGCTCCGCGGAAATCCCCTCGCACGAGATCGGCCTCGCCATCCTGGGGCCGCTCGGCGAACTCGATGAGGTCGCCTATCTGCGATTCGCCTCGGTCTACCGGAGCTTCGAATCGCTGGACGACTTCGCCAAGGAGATCGAGACACTGCGGAAGGCCTCCTCGGGGGAGCCCGGCCCGTCCCGGTAGGGGACGGGGCCGGAAACACACAGCAGCACATGTAGAAGGCGCCTCCGGGCGGGCATGGCCCGCGCGGCGGCGGGGTTGTTCCTGAACAGGGCCCGGCGGGAGGGCCCGAGAGGGGGAAGGTCATGACGGAGACGGTGAGCGGCTCGGCGGCACGGCGCGGCAAGGGGGGCCGCAAAGGGCTGAAGGTCGAGCGCATTTTCACCACGCCCGGCGTGCATCCGTACGACGAGCTGCGCTGGGAACGTCGTGACGTCGTCATGACCAACTGGCGGGACGGCTCGGTGAACTTCGAGCAGCGCGGCGTCGAGTTCCCCGACTTCTGGTCGCTGAACGCCGTCAACATCGTCACGTCCAAGTACTTCCGCGGCGCCGTCGGCACGCCGCAGCGGGAATGGAGCCTGAAGCAGCTCGTCGACCGCGTCGCCCGGATGTACGTGGAGACGGGTCTCCGGGAGGGGTATTTCGCCTCCGAGCAGGACGCCGAGGTCTTCGACCACGAGCTGAAGTACGCCCTCGTCCACCAGTTGTTCAGCTTCAACTCCCCCGTGTGGTTCAACGTCGGCACCAAGTCCCCGCAGCAGGTCTCGGCGTGCTTCATCCTGTCGGTGGACGACACGATGGAGTCGATTCTCGACTGGTACAAGGAAGAGGGCGTCATCTTCAAGGGCGGTTCCGGCGCGGGCCTGAACCTGTCCCGCATTCGCTCCAGCCGGGAACTGCTCTCCTCCGGCGGGACGGCCAGCGGCCCGGTGTCGTTCATGCGCGGCGCCGACGCGTCCGCGGGGACGATCAAGTCGGGCGGCGCGACCCGCCGGGCCGCCAAGATGGTCGTCCTGGACGTCGACCACCCCGACATCGGGGAGTTCATCGAGACCAAGGCGCGCGAGGAGGACAAGATCCGCGCGCTGCGGGACGCCGGGTTCGACATGGACCTCGGCGGCAAGGACATCGGCAGCGTCCAGTACCAGAACGCCAACAACTCCGTCCGGGTGTCGGACGAGTTCATGCACGCCGTCGAGTCGGACGGCGAGTTCGGGCTGCGCGCCCGGATGACCGGCGAGGTCGTCGACACCGTCAAGGCCAAGGACCTGTTCCGGCTGATGGCCAAGGCGGCGTGGGAGTGCGCCGACCCGGGCATCCAGTACGACGACACGATCAACGACTGGCACACCAACCCCGAGACCGGGCGCATCACCGCGTCCAACCCGTGCTCGGAGTACATGAGCCTGGACAACTCGTCCTGCAACCTCGCCAGCATCAACCTGCTGAAGTTCCTCACCGACGCGGGGACGTTCGACGTCGCGAAGTTCGTGAAGCTCACCGAGCTGATCATCACGGCGATGGACATCTCCATCACCTTCGCCGACTTCCCCACGGAGAAGATCGCGCAGACGACCCGCGACTACCGCCAGCTCGGCATCGGCTACGCCAACCTCGGGGCGCTGCTCATGGCGACCGGGCACGCCTACGACTCCGAGGGCGGACGGTCCCTCGCGGCGGCGGTCACGTCGCTGATGACGGGCGTCGCCTACCGGCGGTCGGCGGAGATCGCCGGCGTGGTCGGGCCGTACGCGGGGTACGCGCGCAACGCCGAGGCGCACAAGCGCGTCATGCGCAAGCACGCCGCCGCCAACGACGGCATCCGGACGCTGGACGCGATGGACAAGGCGATCCACGCCGCCGCCGCCAAGCAGTGGGCCGACTGCCTGAAGGCCGGCGAGAAGCACGGCTACCGCAACGCCCAGGCCAGCCTGCTCGCCCCGACCGGGACGATCGGGCTGATGATGGACTGCGACACGACCGGCATCGAGCCGGACCTCGCCCTGATGAAGTTCAAGAAGCTCGTCGGCGGCGGATCCATGCAGATCGTCAACCAGACGGTGCCGCGGGCGCTGGAGAAGCTCGGCTACCCGCAGGAACAGATCGAGGCGATCGTCGAGTACATCGCCGAGCACGGCCACGTCGTGGACGCCCCCGGCCTGCGCCCCGACCACTACGAGGTGTTCGACTGCGCGATGGGGGAGCGGGCGATCAGCCCGATGGGGCACGTCCGGATGATGGCGGCCGTCCAGCCGTTCCTGTCCGGCGCGATCTCCAAGACCGTCAACATGCCGGAGCAGGCCACGATCGAGGACATCGAGAAGGTGTACTTCGAGGGCTGGCGGCTCGGGCTCAAGGCGCTGGCGATCTACCGTGACAACTGCAAGGTCGGCCAGCCGCTGTCCGCCGCGGGCAAGAAGGCCGAGCCCGCCGCGGAGGCGCCGGCCGAGGTCGTCGCCCGTCCCGTCCGCAAGCGGTTGCCGAAGCAGCGTCCCGCGACGGTCACGCGCTTTTCCGTCGCGGGCGCCGAGGGGTACATGACCGCGTCGTCCTACCCGGACGACGGCGTCGGCGAGGTGTTCCTCAAGCTCGGCAAGCAGGGCTCCACGCTCGCCGGCGTGATGGACGCCTTCTCCATGGCGATCTCCATCAGCCTGCAGTACGGTGTCCCGCTGGAGACGTGGGTGGAGAAGTTCACCAACATGCGGTTCGAGCCGGCGGGCATGACCGACGACCCCGACATCCGCATGGCGACCTCGGTGATGGACTACATCTTCCGCCGGCTGGCGCTGGACCACCTGCCGTACGAGGAGCGCGCGGGCCTCGGCATCTTCACCGCCGAGGAGCGCGCGATGCAGGCCAACGGCGAGGACCCGGCCGCCCTGCACGCCGAGGACGAGGTCGACCACGAGTCGCTGGCGCAGTCCGCCGAGATCACCCGTCCGGCAGCGCCCGCCCCGGCCCCGGCCGCCGAGGCGCACTCCTCGATGGAGGTCATCGAGAGCCGCCAGGGCCGCACCGCCGACGCGCCGCTCTGCCTCACCTGCGGAACGAAGATGCGCCCCGCGGGCAGCTGCTACGTCTGCGAGGGCTGCGGCTCCACCAGCGGCTGCAGCTGACGATCCGGTGAACGGCCGGGGCTCCGGGAGACCGGGGTCCCGGCCGTTTCGCGTGGTGGGTCAGGTGGTGGGGTTCTTGTCGTCGCCGCGTTTGATCGGCTGGGTGGTGGCGGCGCGGCGGCGCTGGGACTTGCGGCGGCCCGCCACCAGCACGTCGTCCTCGGTGTCGGCGGGGTCCTTCGCCGCGGTGTCGGTGCCCTCCGGCAGCGCGGGGGGCTCCGGCTGGTTCTTCGGGCGGCGCGGTGACCGCGGCCGCTTCGCGGGCTGCATCTCGGCCTGGCGCAAGGACTCGACAAAGCTGGCCGCGTCGTTGTCGTCGTCATCGTCGGCGGGGTGCCGCCCGCGCCGTCCGATGACCCACTGGTCGAGGGTCAGCCGGCCGCCGCCGCCCGCCGCGAACACCAGGCTGGCCATGCCCAGGGCCAGGACGAGCTCGTAGCCGTTCTGGACGGTCGTGCCGTCCACCATGAACAGGCCCTGGTCCGCGTGGACGAACACGAACGCGCCGGCCATGTCGATGAACAGCAGGGCGCCGGTGACGGGCAGGCCGAGCCCGGCGATCAGCGCGGCCCCGCCGAGGAGTTCGACGAACGCCGAGTAGACGGCCGCCGCGGTCGGGAGCGGGACGCCGAGCGTGTCGAACGTGCGGCTCGTCGCGGTGACGCCCGCCTCGATCTTCTGCCAGCCGTGCGCCATGAAGACGACGCCCACGCCGAGCCGTGCGAGCACTGCCACGACGTCGTACAGCGGCCGAGAGCGCATGCCGTCGTCTCCTTTGCGCGTGGAAATGGCCCTGTTTCGACGGAGAGTATGACGGCCTTCGCGCGAAAACCGCGAACACCGCAGGTGAGAGCGGTCGCGAGAGGCCCGGTCAGCGGTCGCCGGAGACCCGGGCGAGGGATGCGGCGACGGTCTCGCAGACGTGCTCGACGGTCTCGATGCCGTCCCGCATCGTGGTGCCGCGTTCGGAGATGATGGCGAGCAGGAGGGTACGGTCGCCGTCTCGCACGATGCCGATGCTGTTGACCGTCCAGCGGCCGCCGTGCCTGTCGCGGGGGAGCCAGCCGTTCTTCAGCTCGGCGTCGGACCCGGCGACGCTCACACCCCAGGCCTGCTCCGGCGCCACGTCCCCCATCAGGCGGCGGACATACCGGCGGTTCGCGGTATGGAGCGGGCCTTCGTCCGATGTCAGCGCGGTCAGCAGCCTGACCTGGTCGGCGGCGCTCGTCGTGGTGGAGCCCCAGGAAGTGCCCGGCCCGGGTTCGGTGTCGCGCAGGCCCAGCTTCCGGTTGGCGGACGCCAGGCCGTCCGCGCCGCCGATCGCTTGCCACAGTGCCGTGGCGGCGGCGTTGTCGCTGACCGTGATCGCACGTTCGGCCAGTGCCTTCTCGGTGGGGGTGAGGGTGCGTTTCTCGCGCTGGGCCTTGAGGAGGAGCGCGATGACGATGTCGACCTTGACGATGCTCGCCGTCGCCGTCCGCAGGCTCCCGCCGTAGGTGTAGGAGAGGCCGGTGGTCAGGTCGCGCGCCGACACCGACAGGCGTCCGGGACGGTCATCGAGGTACGCGTCGAGCGCCCGGGTCAGCGCGTCGCGCTGGAACGTCGGCGTCGTGGGCTTCGGCGTGGGCGTCATCGTCATGACCGTCGGGAGGGGGACGGGCGCGGGCCGGTAGGCGATCGCCTGCGACCCCGCGGCGAGTATGCCGGTCGCCGCGAGCGCCACGGCGGCGAGAAACCCCGCGCGCCTCACGGACGCGCTCCTGCCTCGGTCTGCATGATCGTGAGCTTCGCGAGCGGCGTGTTACCCCACCGTTACCCCCCTCTCACCTTGGCGGGAGGGCTCGACCGGACGGGGGAGGCGGATGACCCGCGCGGGGGAGGCCGCCGCATGACGGTCAACGCCAGGCTTCGGCTCATGAGTGAGATGCCCGTTGTGCCGGGGGCCGTCGGGTCGAGGTGGAGCGCGGTACGGCGCCTCGCGGGGTACGGCGCCGCCGCGTCGCTGTCGCTGTACCTGGCCGTGAAGATCGTCTGGGTCGTGGTCGCCCTCCTCGGGCACGCCGCCGCCGATTTCGGCGACACGGACTGGATCGTCCTCAACACGGTGACGGTCGGCATGTCCGCGACAGGGATCGCGCTGGGGCTGGTCCTGGCGCACGGCCGGCGATGGCGGACCCCGGCCGCGCCCCTGGTCGTCCTCGCGTGGACGGGTAGTGGGTTCCTGATCCCTCTTCTGCCCTACGGACTGCTCAGCGCCCTCCTGGGTGCGGCGGGTGTGAAGACCGGCGGCGACGATGGAGACTCGGGCGGCGACGCGGCGCCGTCCTGGGAACTGCTGCTGATCGGCATCGGATTCACCGGCATGGCGGTGGGGCTGGCCGTCGCCCTCCCCATCTACATGCGCGAACGCTGGCCGGCCGCCTTCCTCGGACGTCTCGCCGACCGCGAGCCGGCGACCGTCCGCCGCGTGCGCACGCTGACCGCCGTCACCGCCATACCGGCCGTTCTCTGGACGTACTGGTCGCTGGGCGGTACGCGCGGCCTGGACCCGGCACACCACGACCTCGTCGACCTCAACACCCGGCTCCTGATGGCGAACTCAGCGCTCTGGGCACTCTTCGGGATCTGGAGCGTCTGGGCCATCGCCTCCGCCCGTCCGAACATGCCGGTCTGGTTGCCGATGGCCCTGGGATTCGTCGCCTCGGGCTCCTTGTTCGCGTGGAGCTCATGGAAGCTCGCGGTGGCGGTTCTCCGTCCAGGCGACTACGCGGCCGCCGAGTTCCCGGCCGTCACGCTCGTCCAGCACGGCCTCGCCATCGCCGGCGGCGTCCTGATGATGACCGTCCTGACGAATTACGTGCGCAGATGAGTTCAGCGGGTGCGACCGCGCGGCTTGAGGGGTGTGGCGGGCATAGCCGGAGCCGGGATCGGGGCGCCGTCGTAGCCGCGCACGGTGCCGAACCGGTCGCCCGTCATCCAGTCCTCGCGGGCCCGGGCGATCTCCTCTCCCGTCCGGGCGACGAAGTTCCACCACATGACGAGCTTCTCCTCGAACGGCTCACCGCCGAGCAGCAGGAGACCGCTCTCGCCGTCGGCCCTCAGCGGCAGTTCCCGGCGTCCGGATCCCAGGTACAGCATCGACCCCGGCTCCACGCGCATCCCGTCGACCTCCGTGACGCCGGACATGGTGAGCGCCGCGTATTCGAAGTCCGGATCGACGGGCAGTCGCACGTCGGCTCCGTCGTCCAGGACGATGTCCGCCCCCACGATGGGTGTGAACACCGTGCCGGGCGATGCCGCCCCGTCCAAATCACCCAGGATGACGGTGGCGCGGAAGCCAGGACCGTCCACGACGGGCAGGTCGGCGTGGTGCTCGAACGCGGGCTCGGAATAGCGGTCCGAATCCGGCAGCGCCACCCACAGCTGAGCCCCGTGCAGGATCGGGCCGTGCCCGCGCGGCGACTCCTCCGAATGCGCGATGGCCCGTCCCGACGTCATCAGCCCGAGCTCTTTCGGCCGGACGGTCTGCAGGCTGCCCAGGCTGTCGCGGTGCAGCACCTCGCCGCCGTGCAGCCAGCTCACCGTCTGCAGGCCGATGTGCGGATGGGGCGGCACCTGCATCCCTGGCTCGTCGGCGATGTCGTCCGGCCCGTAGTGGTCGACGAAGCACCACGCGCCCACCATGCGCCGACCCAGGCTGGGCAGCAGCCTCCGGACGACCGTGCTCTCACCAAGCGGCACCCGGCGGGGCGGCAACAGCTCATGGACCGGCCGCCCCGGCACCCGGTCGCGGCCTCCGCATTCGACCGGCTTGGGCCGGACATCAAGATTGCTCACCGAACCGCCCTCCCGAGACGCCACCCCTCAACGATGCCCTATCCGGCCTTCCAGTGAACCGCCAGGCTCCGTACCCGGTGGCATGCGCGTTCGTGTACACCGGGCCCCTCTCCGACGCGGCGAGCTGACGAGCGTGGTGCAGCTCAGCCTCGAACACCCCCGGCATGCCGGCGATGAACCGCAGGGTGGCGGGCCGCCCGGCCACGAGTTCCGAGCAGCTGGATCGGACAGGGCGGCTGCCAGCCGGTCAGGTGGGCGGAGTGGGGAAGGGGCGGGCCCAGGGCTCGTTGTCGAGTTCCAGAGTGTTGATCAGTTGACCGATGGCGCGGTACCAGCCGGCGAGGACAAGGAGCTCCAGCAGTTGGGGCTCGTCATAGTGGACGGTGAGGGCGTCCCAGGTGGGCCGGGAGATCTGGGCGGAGTCGTGCAGTTCATCGACCGCGCTGAGCAGGAGCCACTCTCTGGGAGACCAGGGGGCGGAGGCGCCGGACACGGTCGCCTCGATCTGTTCGGGGCCGAGTCCGGTGGCCATACCGAACGTCGCGGCGTGGACGCCCCACTCGTACTCGCAGCCGGCGCGGGCGCAGGTGCGGTGGATGACGATCTCGCGGTCGCGGGCGGGAAGGCTGCCGTGGGCGAGGAGTCCGGCGCCCAGGACGCGCATTCGGGACGCCAGCTCCGGGGCGCGGTGCAAGGTGCGGAACAGAACGAGCGGGTCGTGCGTGACGTTCGGCGGCATCCACTTGGCCAGGGCGGCGGCGATCTCCGGTGAGTACGGGGGGTCGAGCGGGGCGATGCGCGGCACGGTGCTCCTCCGGGTGCTTCGATTTTAGAAGCAGTGTGCTGCTTCGAAAACCGAAGCGCAAGAGGGGTGGCAGGTCAAGGGGTGTCGGCGTCGAACGACTCGGCCCACCGGTCGGACCATCGCGACAGGGGACGGAGTGCCTCGTGGACGTCCCGGCCCAGGTCGGTGAGGGCGTACAGGTTCTCCGGGGTCTTGTGGACGAGGCCCGCGTCGGTCAGTTCGAGGAGCCGCTGCCGCAGGACGCTGGACGACATGTCGTCGCACCGCTGCTGCAGAGTGCGGAAGCCGAGAGGGGCGTCCCGCAGTTCCCAGATCATGCGCAGCGTCCACCGCCGGCCGAACAGATCGAGAGCGGCCATGAGCGGACGCCCACCGCCCGAACCGCGGACAGGCCTTCCCGGTCTTGGCATACCCCCTCCGATAAGTCGGTAGCCGAAACACTAGCCGCCCCCACGTAACAGCGACCGCCCCCCCACCAACACCCGACACCGTCGCACCAACCCCCGACACCGCGCCGCCGACGCGCGTGCGGGGGACTGTCTGAAAGTTTGTGGGTGAGGTGGTGATCGCCTGTCAGTTCAGGGTGATGCGGTCACCGTAGTGCAGGGCCAGCGCGTTGAGCGCGGTCTTCCATCCTCGGGTTTTGCCGGTCACGTTGGTCCGTCCTTTCAGGGGGCTGCGGATGACCAGGTAGAGCACCTTGAGCGCGGCCTGTTCGGTGGGGAAGTGCCCGCGGCGGCGGGTGGCCTGGCGGAACCGGGCGTTCAGGCTCTCGATCGCGTTGGTGGTGTAGATGACCTTGCGGATCTCGGCTGGGAACGCCAGGAACGGGGTGAAGGTCGGCCAGGCGTCCTGCCAGAGCCGGATGATCGCCGGGTAACGCTCGCCCCATTCGGCCTCGAAGTCGGCGAACCGCTGCTGGGCGGCGTCCTCGCTCGGGGCGGTGTAGATCTCGCGCAGATCTTTGGTGAGCCGGCTCCAGTGCGCCTTGGAGGCATAACGCAGCGAGGAGCGGACCAGGTGCACGATGCACTGCTGGACGGTGGCCTGCGGCCAGATCTCCTCGATGGCCTCCGGCAACCCCTTGAGCCCGTCACAGCAGGCGATGCACACATCCCGAACCCCGCGGTTGCGTAGTTCGGCCAGCACACTCATCCAGTGCTTGGCGCCCTCGCCGCCGGTCCCGACCCACATGCCCAGCACGTCGCGCTCGCCGGCGCAGTCGATGCCGACCGCCACATACACCGGACGGTTGGCCACGTTGCCCTCGCGGATCTTCACATACAGCGCGTCGATCAGCACCACCGGATACACCGCATCCAGCGGTCGGGCCCGCCAGGCCTCCATCTCCTCCAGCACCTTGTCGGTCACCCGGGAGATCAGATCCCGCGACACCTCGACCTGGTAGATCTCGGCCAGGTGCGCACGGATCTCCCCGGTGGTCAGACCCTTGGCATACAGCGAGACGATCGCCTCATCGAACCCCTCCACCCGGCGGGCATGCTTAGGCACGATCTGCGGCTCGAACTCACCCGCGCGGTCCCGCGGGACCTGGATCCGCACCGCTCCGACCTCGGTCGACACCGTCTTGGACGAGCTGCCGTTGCGGTGATTACCGGTCGGCTCGGCCGGGCGTTCGCCCCGGTCATAGCCCAGATGATCGGACATCTCGGCCTCAAGAGCAGCCTGCAGCACGGTCCTGGTCACACCGGCCAAAAGCCCGTCCGGCCCGACCAGCGACACCCCCTCCGCCCGCGCCCGCTCCACCAGCTCGGCAGCGAGCCGGACGTCCAGCCCGCCCGACCGCTCGCCCTTGTCCTCGTCGGTCACAGATGATCCTTCCCAGCCGGGGCATCAGCCCCAGCCTTCCGGATCACCACCCCACCCACACGATCTTCCGGACAGTCCCCGGTGCGGTGCCGCGGATGTGCGGTGTGGTGCCGCGGGCGTGCGGTGTGGTGCCGCGGGCGTGCGGTGTGGTGCCGCAGAGGTGCGGTGTGGTGCCGCGGATGTGCGGTGTGGTGCTGCGGAGGTGCGGTGTGGTGCTGCGGGCGTGCGGTGTGGTGCCGCGGGCGTGCGGTGTGGTGCCGCAGAGGTGCGGTGTGGTGCCGCGGAGGTGCGGTGTGGTGCTGCGGAGGTGCGGTGTGGTGCTGCGGAGGTGCGGTGTGGTGCTGCGGAGGTGCGGTGCGGATGTGCGGTGCGGTGCCGCGGATGTGCGGTGCGGTGGTGTGGGCGTGCGGTGCGGTGGTGTGGGCGTGCGGTGCGGTGGTGTGGATGTCCGTGGGGTGGTGCGGGCATGCGGTGGAACGGTGCGGGCGTGCGGTGGGGTGGTGCGGGCATGCGGTGGAACGGTGTGGGCGTGCGGTGCACTGTCGGGGGCTTGCGGCGGTGCGGATGTGCGTGCGGTGGGGTGGGCGTCCGGCGCGGTGGTGCGGGCGTGCGGTGCGGTGGTGCGGGCGTGCGGTGCGGTGGTGTGGGCGTGCGGTGGGGTGGTGTGGAAGAGAGTGTGGGGTGGCGGGGTTCACTTGTACGTGATGCACGGTGAGTACAAGGTTCCTGGCGGCAAGCTTGTCGTCGCTGATGTCGATGTCGTGGACGGGCTGCTGCGGTCCCCCAGGATCAGCGGCGACTTCTTTCTAGAGCCGGACGAGGCTCTGGAGACGATCAACGGCGCCCTGGAGGGGCTTCCGGCGGGGCTCGACGCGCGGGCGATCGGCGTGCGCGTGCAGGCGGCCCTGCCGCGCGAGACGGTGATGCTCGGCATCACCGCCGAGGCCGTGGGGATCGCCGTGCGGAGGGCCGTCGCGCGGGCGTCCGACTGGCGCGACCACGACTGGCGGCTGATCCACGAGCCGCCGCAGGAACCGGCCCTGCACATGGCGCTCGACCAGGTGCTCGCGGAGGAGGTCGGCGCGGGCCGGCGACCGCCGACGCTGCGCGTCTGGGAGTGGGCGTCGCCGGCGGTGGTGATCGGCAGCTTCCAATCGCTGCGCAACGAGGTCGACGCCGGGGCGGCGAAGCTGCACGGGGTGGAGGTCGTCCGCCGGATCAGCGGCGGCGGGGCCATGTTCATCGAACCGGGCAACACCATCACCTACTCGCTGTACGCGCCGGAGACGCTGGTGGCGGGCATGTCGTTCGCCGAGAGCTACGCGTTCCTCGACGACTGGGTGCTGGGCGCGCTCGGCGGGCTCGGGATCAGGGCCTGGTACCAGCCGCTGAACGACATCACCTCCGACCAGGGCAAGATCGCGGGTGCGGCACAGAAGCGGCTCGCCGCGGGCGCGGTGCTGCACCACGTGACCATGGCGTACGACATCGACGCCGACAAGATGCTCCAGGTACTGCGGATCGGGCGGGAGAAAGTCTCCGACAAGGGGATCGCCAGCGCGGTCAAGCGCGTGGACCCGCTCCGCCGGCAGACCGGCCTTCCCCGGGAAGAGATCATCGACCGCATGATCGGCCACTTCCGCTCGCGGTACGGCCTGACCCGGGACCCGGTGAGCGACGACGAGCTGCGCCTGGCCCAGAAGTACGTCACCGACAAGTTCAGCACGTCCGACTGGACCGCCAGGGTTCCCTGACCGGCTCACGGTCCGCATGTCGCGTCCCTCTCCGCGCCCGGGCGGTCGTCGTGCAGGTCGCCGACCCAGTCGACCCGGCCGACCCGCCCGAGCCGGCCGGGTGGCCGTGGGAGGCGTTGGCGATCACGGTTTGCGACCGCGGCCCTGGCCACTTGTTCAGTGGTCGTGGTGGGTGGGTGATGGCTTTGGCTGGCCTGTTCTGTGGGGCGGGTTATCAGGCGCCAGGCGATCCCGGCGGCGATGACGTAGGACGTGCCGATCAGGGCGAACGCGATGGTCGCGCCGGTCGTCCAGCCGGAGGACGCGCCCAGGACGGCGCCGATGGCCGCGATGCCGATCAGGGTGCCGACCTGGCGGCCGGTGTTGAGGACGGAACCGGCGACGTTGCCGTTCTCCGGGCCCGCGGCGTCGACCATGACGGCGGTCATGGCGGGTGAGACGATGCCGCCCGCGATGCCGGTCACCGCGAGGGCGGCACCCGTCGCCCAGTACGGGCTCGCGGGAGTGATGCCGGTCAGCGCGAAGGAGGCCGCCGCGGCGAGCAGGAGCGCGCCGGTGAGGAGGGGGCCGTTCGGGATGCGTGCGGAGAGGCGCGCGAACGCCAGGTTGCTGAGCGGGATGAAGACCGTAAGCGGCAGGATCTGGAGTCCCGCCCTGAGCGGGCCGGCGCCGGCGGCGTGCTGGAAGTACAGCCCCGCCAGGAAGAGCGTTCCGTAGAACGCCGCGTTGAACAGGAGCCCCACGGCGTTCGCGCCCGTGAAGGGCCGGTCGCGGAACATGGTCCACGGCATGACGGTGATGCGGGCGCGGCGTTCTCGCAGCGGGAGGAGCAGGACGGTCACCAGCGCCACGCCGGCCGCGGCGAGGACCGGAGGTGAGACCCATCCCTGATGCGGTCCCTCGATCAGCGTGAAGCTGAGCGCGGCGAGCCCGGCGACCAGCAGGGCGTGGCCGGGGACGCCCAGAGACGCGGGGCGGCCCGGGGCGGCGGTGATGAAACGGCGGGTCAGCACCATGCCCGCGATGCCGAACGGCAGGTTGATCAGGAAGATGCTCCGCCAGCCGAAGGCGCCGACGAGGACGCCGCCGACCGTCGGGCCGAGCGCGAAGGACGCGGACACGATCGCCGACCAGAGCCCGAGCACGCGGGTGCGGCCGCGGGGGTCGGGAAACTCTCTGAGGAGCAGTGCGAGGGAGCTCGGCATGAACAGCGCGGCGCCCACGCCCTGGACGATCCTGGCGGCGATAAGCACCCCGATCGCCGGTGCGAGCGCGGCGGCCAGGGACGCGGCGAAGAACACCGCCATGCCCCACAGGTAGACCCTCCGCGCTCCCAGCCGGCCGGCGAGGCCGCCGGCGAGCATCAGCAGGGCCGCGAACGCCAGGACGTAGCCGTCGACGGCCCAGGTGAGCCCGGCCAGCGGCGCGTCCAGCCGCTGCTGGATCGTCGCCCCGGCGATCTGCATCACCGTGGCGTCCACGCTCGCCATCACGAATCCCGCGGCGAGGGCGGAGATCCTCATGGCGGGGGAGCGGTCCGATGCCATGATCAATCCTCTCGCTAAGCGGACCGGTGGCGTCCGCTTCGGTGAAGCTAGCGTAACCGGACCGCTGCTGTCCACTTGAATCGGACTGTAAGCGTCCGCTTATGGCTAGGATCGCGGCATGGAGGGCACCCGGAGCGCCGTGGACCGGCTGCTGGACGACGGTTCCGGCCGCCGGCCGCGCGCCGACGCCCGGCGCAACCTGGAGCGCCTCGTCGAGGCGGCGCGGGAGGCCGCCGGTGAGATCGGCGGCGAGGTCACCGCGCACGAGATCGCCCGCCGCGCCGGGGTCGGCGTCGGCACGTTCTACCGGCGGGTCAGCACGCTGGAGGCGCTTCTGGAGGCCGTCCTGGCCGAGGTCATGGGCGAGATCATCGAGAAGGGCGACGAGGGGCTCGCCGATCCCGACCCGTGGAAGGGCTTCTGCGACTTCGCCGCGGCCTACATCACGCTCCGGAACGAACTGTGCGATATCAGCGAAGCCCTGGGCGGCGCCCTCGGGGACGCGCGCGCGGAACTGCGCGAGCGCATCCACATGCTCGTGGAGCGGGCCCAGGACGCCGGCGCCATGCGGGCGGACATCGCGTGGCAGGACGTCGCGTTCCTGCTGGTCTCCGTCTCCACCGGGGACCACACGGTCGGCCTGCACGCGAGCGAGCACCAGTGGGACCGCAACCTGCGGATCGTCCTGGACGGCCTGCGCACCCCCGAGCCGGCGCCGCTCCCCGGTGCGCCGCCCACCGAATCGGCCGGTTGAGGCCGTGCCGCGCCGTGCGGAACGGAACTCGCCGACCCTGCCGTGCGTCATCCTTCCATGGCAGGTCGCGGGGCCGTGCGACTGCCTCTAGGTTGGTGACATCGATCGATGTTGAGGAGCGTTCATGTCGATGCAGAAGGGCGCCAACACCGCGGTGCCGGTCCCCTCGGTACGGGTCGAACTCGGCTGGCAGGGTGGGCCCGGCGTGCCCGACGCGGACGCGTCGGCGCTCCTGCTCGCTGAGACGGGCCGCGTGCGGACGGACGACGACTTCGTCTTCTATAACCAGCCCGCGCACGCGTCCGGAGCCGTCCGGCACGAGGGCAAGCAGCAGGGTCCGACCGTCCTGGACATCCTGGCGGTCGACCTGAACCGCGTCGAGCCCGCCATCGACAAGATCGTCATCGCCGCGTCCTCCGACGGCGGGACGTTCGGCCAGTTCCAGGGCTTGTACGTGCGCGTGGTGGACGCGGCGGCCGGAACCGAGGTCGCACGGTTCGACAGCGAGGGCGCCACGAGCGAGACCGCGTTCGTACTGGGCGAGCTCTACCGCAGGCAGGGCGCGTGGAAGTTCCGGGCCGTCGGCCAGGGCTATGACTCGGGGCTCGCGGGCCTGGCCGGCGACTTCGGGATCTCGGTCGACGACCCGGGCCAGGCCGCCCCGCCGCCCCCGCCCGCGCCTCCGCAGCCGCAGGCCCCGCCGCCCCCGCCGGCGCAGGAGCAGTACGCGCCGCCCCCGCCGCCCGGCGGCCAGTACACGCCTCCGCCGCCTCCAGGCGGGCAGTACGCGCCGCCGCCTCCTCCTCCGCCCGGGGGTCAGTACGCTCCGCCGCCGCCCCCTGGCCAGTACACGCCGCCTCCGCCGCCCCCAGGGCAGTACACGCCTCCGCCCCCTCCTCCGGCGACCCCCCAGCAGCCCCAGCCGCAGCAGCAGGACGGCAAGATCTCGCTGACGAAGAACTCCCCGTCGGTGTCCCTCACCAAGCACGGCGCGACGTCCGGCCACATGCGCGTGAACCTGAACTGGAGTGCGCGCGAGGGCGTCGCGAAGGGACGGCTCGGCAAGCGCCGCCGCGGCGTCGACCTCGACCTCGACCTGTGCTGCCTTTGGGAGCTGCAGGACGGCCGCAAGGGCATCATCCACGCGCTCGGCGACATGGGCGCGCTGAACCGCGCTCCGTTCATCCAGCTCGACAAGGACGACCGCACCGGAGCGATCGATTCGGGGGAGAACCTCCACATCAACCTCGACCACACGGCCGAGTTCAAGCGGATCCTGGTGTTCGCCGAGATCTACGAGGGCGCCGACGACTTCCGCGGCCTGGACGCCGTCGCCACGCTGTTCCCGGTGAACGCGGCGCCCATCGAGATGCGCATGAACGACTGCATGGACGCGTCCCGCGACGCGGTCCTGGCGCTCATCGAGAACGTGAACGGCGAGCTGGTCGTGCGCCGTGAGGGCCGGTACGTCCTCCCGCCGCCCGGCCGGCCGCGCTGGGGCAAGATGACGGTCGACCAGGCGTACGGGTGGAACCTGGAGTGGGTCGCGTCGCGCGGCAAGGACTGACCGCCCGCCGCGGCTACGCGGCCTTCAGCTGGTCGGCGAGCTTCTTGTCGCGGGCCACCCTGACGAGCGCGGCCGTGAGCCGGGCGAGGTCCTTGTCCGGCACCTTCGCGGCGAGCTCGTCGGGGTCGGCCGGCAGGCCGAGCCGTTCGGCGCCCTTCCTCACCTGGTCGTCGACGTAGGGGCGCAGCCACGGCCAGATGGCCTGCGCCTCACGGCAGAAGATGTCGACGCCCGTGGGGCCGATGCCGGGGAACTCCTGGAGCAGGTCCGACGCCTTCTTGCGGTCGCGTTCCGCCGCTATCGCGAGCCGCCGCAGGTCGCCCTGGTACTGGTCCCGGACCATCTCCGCCATGTCGCCCAGCCGGGAGGCGGTGCTCTCGTCATAGCGGACGTAGTGGCCGCGCCCGAGCGCGTCGACGCGCTCCTGCCAGGTCAGCCTGGCCATCCCGCGTGCCGTCCCGCCCCCGGCGTCGAACAGCTCGCGCGCCGCGGACAGGGCGATGTCGGACGAGATGCGGGCGCTCAGCAGGTTCGCCAGTACCAGCAGCTTGAAGAGCGCTGCCGGCTGGTCCTTCAGCGGTATGCCGGCCTCTTCGGCGAACGTACCGCCGGACTCGTGCATCAGCTTCTTGACGACGGCATCCATGGCATGTACCTCCTGTGCTGCCGCCTACCCGAGCCGGTGCGGATGACTCATCGCACGGGCGCGAGGCGGTGTCAGAGGAGGCTGAGCTGGCCTTCTCCCGCGAGCGGGTCACGGTGCTTCTTCAGGTGACGCCATTGTGGAAGGTCATCCAGATAGGACCACGAAAGCCTGTGGTGGGGTGTAGGCCCGTGCTCCTGGAGAGCCTTCTGGTGGACGGGTGACGGGTACCCGGCACTGTCGGCGAACCCGTACCCGGGGAATTCACCGTCCAGTTCTGCCATGAGCCGGTCACGGTGGACCTTCGCAAGGACGGACGCGGCCGCGACGGTGACCGACCTCTGGTCCGCCTTGATTTCGCACCGCACGCGCCAGGGACGGCTCAGGAAATCATGCTTTCCGTCGAGAATGACGACGTCGGGCCGGACGGGCAGTGCCTCCAGCGCGCGGACGGCGGCGCGCCTCAGCGCCTCGGTCATGCCCAGTTCGTCGATCTCCTCGGGGCTGGACGCGCCGATGGCGTGCCCGGCGAGCCATCCGGGGAGGAGCTCGGCGAACGACGCGCGGTGGGCTTCGGTGAGGAGCTTGGAGTCGGTCAGCGCGACCGTCTTCTTCCCGCGTCCGGGCAGCACGGGCGGCGGGCTCAGGTCCGTGATCGCGGCGCAGACCACCACGGGGCCCGCCCAGGCGCCGCGCCCGACCTCGTCCACCCCGGCGATCCGCACGGCGGCACCGCTCCCGGAGGGCGCCGCCAGCAGCTCCTCCTCGATCTTGTAGCCCGCGACGCGCGAGACGCCTTCGGCCGCGGCGGGCGGAGGCACCATGCCGGGCAGGGCGCCGGTGGAGTCGGTCAAGGGATCTCCTTCAGGCAGGTGACGGCTCGCGTCACCGATCGTAGGGCCCGGACTTCTGGACAGGACGAATGTCGTGGCCCCCGCGCCGGGTGCGTTCGGTTCCGCACCAGGCAGGGTCGGGAGAACGCAACGAACCGGGCCGGGGGAGTCCCGTTCCGGGCGGTCCTGCGCTTTACTCGCTCTTGATGGCTTTGTTCGGCAGGTCCCGCTCCCGCCCGGCGAAGGACGCCGCGGCGCGGGATCTTTTCGAGCGCCTGCGGTGGCGCTACTTCCAGGTCACTCCCGGCTTGCGGTTCCTGGGCGCGGTGCTGCTCCTCGCCCTGGTGCTCTCCGCGACGGTCGTCCTGGACGGGCCGATCCTCGGCGCGGCCGCGTTCACGGTGATCGCGGTGGTCGTCGTCCACCTGACGCTGCGCTCGCCCACGGGGATGGCGGTCGTCGCGGTCATCCTGGCGTGGCTCGGCGTGTCGGTCCCCCTGGGCGGGCTCTACCCGGACGACGGGACGCCGCTGTACCTGAACCCCGCCGTGCTCCTCGGCGCCCTGGCCGCGCCCGTCGCGTTCGTCGCCTACCGCCTGCGCGGTTACACGCCGTGGCGGACGACCCTCCTGGCCCTGGCCGCCGCGGGAGTGGCGGCGGCGGCGCTCGCGCATCCGCTGCCGGCGGCGGGCGTGGCGCCCGGCTGGGCGGCGGCGCTGGCCGTCCTCGCCTACCGCTGGGACCGGGCCAGGCGCACGGTGCCCGCGGAGGCGTACGAGACAGGCTGGGTGCAGGAGCAGGCCAGCCCGAAAGGGGACGGCATGGCGGGGCCGCGTGAACGGCCGGACAGGCCGGCCAGGCCCGATCGCCGTCCCACCGGTGAGGACACCGGTGCCACGGCCGCGCAGGGGGTCCCGGACCAGCGTGCCGCGGCGCAGGCGGCCGATGCCGCGTCCGTCCCCGAACGGCAGGCGCCCCCGGAGCGCAGGACGGACGAGTCACCGGACATCTCCGTGGCGGACGCGCTCGCGGAACTGGAGAACATGATCGGGCTGGAGCCGGTCAAGCGGCAGGTGCGCTCCATCGCCGCGTCCATCGAGGCCGCGCACATGCGTGCGGCCGCGGGGGTGCCCACCGAGAAGCCCATGCGGCATTTCGTCTTCGTGGGGCCGTCGGGGACCGGCAAGACCACCGTCGCCCGCGTGCTGGCCAAGATCTTCTACGCGTTCGGTCTGCTCCCTGAGCCCGCCCTGGTCGAGGCGCACCGTGCCGACCTGGTCGGCGAGTTCCTCGGGGCCACGGCCATCAAGACCAACCGGCTCGTCGACTCCGCCCTGGGCGGGGTGCTGTTCATCGACGAGGCGTACAGCCTGGTCAACTCCGCCGAAGGGCAGCCCGACCGGTTCGGTGACGAGGCGGTCCAGGCGCTGCTCAAGCGCGCCGAGGACGACCGCGACAACCTCGTCATCATCCTGGCCGGGTACGACGCACAGATGGCCGAGTTCCTCGACTCCAATCCCGGGCTCGCCTCCCGGTTCGGCACGCGCGTGCACTTCCCGTCCTACCGGCCCTCGGAGCTGCTGCAGATCGCCGAGTACCACACCGGCCTCCGCGACGACCGTCTGGACGCGGAGGCCCGCAGACGACTCGCGGACCGTTTCGACGAGGTCGAACGGCGCGGCATCATCGACGATCTGGGAAACGGACGGTTCGTCCGGTCGCTGACAGAGGCGGCGGCGCGCGCGCGGGACGTCCGCGTGGTCGAGTCCGTCTCGGCGTCCGGAGAGCCCGCCAGACCCACCGCCGACGATCTGGTCACCGTGCGCGCCGAAGACGTCGAGACCGCCTTCGCCGAGGTCACCGAACGGTTCCGCGGCTACGCCGAGACCCCGACGCTGGACGAGGCGCTGGGCTCGCTCGACGCGATGATCGGGCTGGAGCCGGTGAAGCGGCAGGTCCGGGAGATCGCGGCCCAGCTCCAGGTCGCAAGGATGCGGCAGGAGCAGGGGCTGGTCACCCGCCCGCCGACGCGCCACTTCGTCTTCACGGGACCGCCGGGCACGGGCAAGACCACCGTCGCCCGGGTTCTCGGCCGCATCTTCGCCGCGTTCGGCCTCCTCGCCCGGCCCGAGGTGGTCGAGGCCCAGCGCGCCGACCTCGTCGGCGAACATCTCGGCGCGACGGCGCTGAAGACGAACAAGGTCATCGACTCGGCCCTGGGCGGCGTCCTGTTCGTCGACGAGGCGTACGCGCTCAGCAACCCTGGCTATTCCGGCGGGGACGCGTTCGGCGCGGAGGCGGTGCAGACACTGCTCAAGCGCGCCGAGGACGACCGTGACCGCCTCGTCGTCATCCTGGCCGGATATGAGGCGGACATGGGCCGTTTCCTGTCGTCCAACCCCGGCCTCGCCTCCCGCTTCGACGTGCGCGTGGACTTCCCCTCCTACGGGCCGGACGAACTGCTCCGTATCGCGCAGCTCATCGCCGAGCAGGGGGGTGACCGATGGGAGGAGCGTGCTCTGGACGACCTCGCCCTCGTCTTCCAGCGCGCGTGTGGAACGGGCCGCATCGACGAGCTGGGCAACGGCCGCTTCGCCCGTTCCATGTACGAGAAGGCCTGCGCGTGCCGTGCCCTCAGAGCGGCGCGGCTCGGATCCGCGGCGACCACCGCCGACCTGACGCTCCTCACCACGGACGATGTGCGGGACGCCTTCAGCGAGCTGACCCACCGCCTGGCCTGACCCGGCCCGCTGGAGGGTGCGTAGACCGTCGGTGGGCTGCGGTGTAATCGGGGCATGTCTTCGGTGACGTGGGATCAGGTGCTGGCCTGGCGGATGCGGCGGCAGTACGTCGAGCAGGCGGAGGAAGCCCCCGCGCTCGACATCGCCCGGCGGCTGGCGGGCGTGCAGGCGCAGGTCGCCTCCGCGGCCGAGCTCGCCGTCGCGGTGCGCCAGCGGACCCCCGTCGCCGGCGAGGTGGCACGGGCGCTGCTGGACGAGCGGACGCTCGTCAAGACATGGGCGGCGCGCGGCACCCTGCACCTCCTGCCCGCCGACCAGGCCGCCGCGCATCTCGTGCTCTGCTCGGCCGCCCGCCACTGGGAGAAAGGGAGCTGGCAGCGGACCTTCGGCGCCACCCCGGCCGACCTGGAGGCGATCGCGGCCGCGGCGACCGACGCCCTGTCCGAGGGCGCCGCGCTCACCCGTGAGGAACTCGCCCGGGCCGTCGTGGACAGGACGGGATCGCAGCATCTCGCCGACGTGCTCGGCTCCGGCTGGGGAACGCTGCTGAAGCCGCTGGCCTGGTGGGGCGTGCTCTGCTACGGCCCCCCGCAGGGCAACAGGGTCACGTTCACCTCACCTGCCCGATGGCTGCCCGGCTGGGCGGGCCTTCCGGCGGTGGAGGACGCCGCCCGCACTGTGATCCACGCGTACCTGGGCGCTCACGGTCCTGCGACCGCCGACGCGTTCGACAACTGGCTGATGCGCAAGCAGAACCGCAAAAAGGACCTCAAGGCCTGGTTCGCCGCAGCAGAGGACGGGTTGGCCACCGTCGAGGTGGAGGGCGAACCCATGTTCGTCCTGGAGGAGCACAAGGACGAGTTGATGGAGACCCGGCCGACGGATTCCGTCCGGCTTCTCGGAGCCTTCGATCAGTACGTGCTGGGCGCCGGAACGAGCGCGACGTACCTGGTGCCCGCAGAGCACAGGAGCAAGGTGAGCCGAGCCGCCGGCTGGATCTCCCCGGTCGTCCTGTACGGGGGACGGGTCGCCGGCGTCTGGGACGCCAAGAACGGCGACTTGGCCGTGACCGCATTCGAGGACATCCCCGCGGGCCCGCTCAAGGACGAGACGAACCGCCTCAAGCCTCTGCTGTCCTGACCGCGCGGGCCTCCCCCGGCGAAGCGAGCCCCGCCGCACACCGCGTCCACCATGGTCGTCTAGGGTGCCCAGCGTGGACGAGCGGGACGAACCGAACGAGTACCGGCAGACACGTTACGAGGCCCCGCAGGGCGCCACCGACGTGCTCCTGATCAGGCACGGCGCCTCGGCACCGGCGCATCCTGACCGGCCGTTCCCGCTGGTGAACGGCCAGGGCGACCCGGAACTGGCCCCCGAGGGCCGCGAACAGGCCGAGCGGGTCGCCGAGCGCCTCGCCGGGGAGGACCTGGACGCCCTCTACGTGACACCTCTGCGCCGCACGGAGGAGACTGCGGCGCCGCTGGCCCGCCGACTCGGCCTGCAACCCAAGGTCGAGGCCGGGCTGCGCGAGGTCCACCTGGGCGAGTGGGAGGGCGGGCTGTTCCGCAAGATGGTCGCCGAGAACGACCCGGTGGCCCAGCGGATGTTCGCCGAAGAGCGCTGGGACGTCATCCCGGGTGCGGAGGACTCCGAGGCGTTCGCCGCGCGTGTCGAGGAGAGCATGACCCGGCTCGCCGCGGCGCACGCGGGCGGCCGGATCGCGGTCTTCACCCACGGCGGCGTGATCGCGCAGGCGCTCGCGTCGGCCACAGGCGCCAGGCCGTTCGCGTTCCTCGCCCCCGACAACGGGTCGATCTCGCGGCTGGTGCGGCTCGGCGGCCTGGCGTCGATCCGCGGGTTCAACGACGTCTCCCATCTGGACTGGTCCGCCCCGGCACCGCTGACCTAGAGACGGAACCGACCTAGAGACGCAAACGCAGCTTCTGCCCGGGACGGAGTTGCGCGGCAACGTCGATCGCGGCGGAGGCGAGCACGGCGGCCACCGGGTACCCGCCCGTCGTCGGATGGTCGGACAGGAAGATGATGGGCATCCCGCTGGGCGGAACCTGGAGCGAACCGGTCACCATGCCTTCGCTGCCCAGTTCGCCGTCGCGCGCGCGGACGAGGGGCGGTCCGTCCAACCGGACGCCTACGCGGTTGCTGTCCGGCGACACCTCGTACTGCTTGGACGTGAGCGTGACCATGGCGTCCTCGGTGAACCAGTCATCACGCGGCCCGGGGATGATGCGCAACACCGGTATCTCAGGGAGAGGCGGCGCCGGCGCGACGTCAACGGTGATGTCATCGAGGTTCTCGACCGAGCCGACCGGCAGCCGGTCGCCAGGGGAGAGGGGCGCCGGTCCCAGACCGGACAGCAGGTCGGTGGAACGACTCCCCAGCACTTCATCGACCACCACACCACCCCGCACGGCGAGATAGCTCCGGAGTCCTGCCGAGGGCGTGCCGAGTTCGAGGACGGCACCGTCCCGCACATGGCACGGTGCGTGCGTCCCGCAGGCCCGGCCCTCGATGCGCACCGGCACCGGCGCCCCGGTCACCGCGACCCAAGCGCGGTCACGAAAGCGCAGGGCCGCACCGCCGAAGGTGAACTCCACGCCCGCCGATCCCTCGGGGTTGCCGACGAGCCGGTTGGCCAGCCGGAACGCGCCCTCGTCGGCGGCCCCGGACCGGGGCACGCCGAGGTGGGCGCGGCCGGGTCTGCCGAGGTCCTGGACGGTCGCCAGCGGCCCCGGTCGCACGACCTCGATCAAGGACGCTCCTCGGGCACGAACCGGACGCGCATCCCGGGCCGGAGCAGGGACGGCTGGTCGCGCGACACGTCCCACAACCGCAGGCCGCTGTGCCCGAGCAGCCGCCAGCCCCCCGGCGACCGGGACGGGTACACGGCCGCGTACGGTCCCGCTATCGCGACCGAGCCGGCCGGCACGGACGTCCTGGGAGACTCGCGCCGCGCCACGTGCAGCGCCGGGTCCAGCCCCGACAGGTAGCCGAAGCCGGGGGAGAACCCCAGGTAGGCGACCGTGTACGAGGCCGCGGAATGGCGGCGGACGACCTCGTCGCGGGACAGCCCGGTGAGGTCGGCGACCTCGTCGAGGTCCTCGCCGTCGTAGACCACCGGGATCTCCACCGGCTCCGCGTCCCCCTCGGCGTCGCCGGGCAGCCGCAGCCGCGGGAGCCCCGCCGCGATCCGGTCCAGATCGGCCGACGCGCCGGCGATCACCAGGACGGTCTGCTCGCCGGGGACGACGTCGACGACGCCGGGGAGCGGCGTGTCCCTCAGCGCGGCGTTCAGCCGGTGCGCGGTCGCCAGGTCGCCGGTCTCGACGAGCAGGGCCCGGTCACCGGCCCGCAGGACGTTCACGCGAACGGCTCCAGCGCGACCTCGGCGTCGGACAGGGCCGACCGGACGGACCGGGCCAGCGCCACCGCACCGGGCGTGTCACCGTGAACGCAGATGGACCGGGCCTTCAACGCGACCTCGCTGCCGTCCACGGCGACGACGGTGCCCTTCACGGCCATGCGTACCGCGCGCTCCACCACGGCCTCCCGGTCGTGGATGACCGCGCCGGGTTCGCGGCGGGACACGAGCGCCCCGGACGGGGTGTAGGCACGGTCGGCGAAGCACTCGGTGACCACCGTGAGCCCGTCGGCGACGTCGCGCACCGCGGACGACGGGAGGGTCAGCAAGGGCAGTGACGGGTCGTACTCCCGTACCGCGTCGGCCACCGCACGCGCCTGCGCCGCGTCGCGCGTGACCCGGTTGTAGAGGGCCCCGTGCGGCTTGACGTAGGCCACCCGCCCGCCCTCGACGCGCGCGATGCCGTCCAGCGCGGCGAGCTGGTACAGGATCTCGGCGGTCAGCTCCGGTGCGGCCACGTCCATCTCGCGGCGACCGAAACCGGCCAGGTCCCGGTAGGACACCTGCGCGCCGATGGTCACCCCGCGCTCGACCGCCGCCGCGCACACCCGGCGCATGATCAGCGGGTCGCCGGCGTGGAAACCGCAGGCCACGTTCGCGCTCGTGATGACGTCGAGCAGCGCCAGGTCGTCGCCCAGCTCCCAGATGCCGAACCCCTCGCCGAGGTCGGCGTTGATGTCGATGACCGCCATGCCCAAGACCTACCACCGATCCGCGTGCCTCAGACGGTCTCCTCGTGCAGACCCTCGACCTCGTGCTCGGACGCCCACGCCTGGTACACGCCCCGGTCGAAGAGCTCCAGCCCGAGTGCCTCCGCCAGTGGCGCCTTGCCTCCGCTGTACTCCACGCGCAACCAGCCGTCGTGCTCGCCCAGGACGACGAACGGTTCGCCACGCCATGTGCAGTGCGTCGTCACGTACCGGAGCTGGTCGACCTCCGACAGGGGCACCACCCGCACGTACCTGTCCGGTGCGACTTGACGGAACCCTTCGGCCTGCCGCGTGGCGTAGAGCCGCACGAGGTCCTCGTCCGGGCTCGCCTCGTACTCGGTGCCCCGCCAGGTCGCGTAGAAGCCGTGCCTGATGGTCACCGGTGTCCTCCCGGCCGCTTCACGACCCACCTGCGCAGGTCGGCGTCGTAACCCGCCACGAGGGTCTCCGCGCCTTCGGAGTCGAGCCGGTACATCTCGGCGGCGTGCGGCAGCCGCTGGCTCTCGATCTTGAACTCGGGGATGGCGGGCCCGTCGCCGGGCGCGTAGCCGGAGCCGGGGAACGGCGCCTTCTCGATCACCCAGCCGCCGGGGATGATCCCCATGCTCCACTCGTCGATCCCGCCCAGCGGGCGCCGGAACAGGGCCGGTTTGACCGCCGGCCAGCGGAGGACGAAGACCTGCTCGTCCGCGGGTGAGAACGGCGAACCCTCGTACACCAGCCCGAGCGCCCGGATCAGTGCCGCGGGTGTCCTGATCTCCCGCAGGTCCTGGAACCGGTGCACGTAACCGGCGACGAGGTCGTAACCGCCTTCCAGGTAGTGCTGCACATGTTCCGGCCGCAGGACCTTCTGCATCACCACGATCTGGGACGCCCTGTCCGGAGGCTGCTGCTCCTTGGGGGACGGCGCGCTCTGCGGTGGCGTCGCCGGCACATCGCGCTTGCCCTCCGCGCCGCCACGTCCGTGACCCGCGACAGGGACGTCCTGCGCTGTGTGCCTGGACGCGGCGTCTCGTGCGCCCGGCCTGCTCGGGGCCGGGCTCGGGGCGTCCTGGACGACGCCCTGCCCGCCATGCCCGGAAGGAGGGACCTCCTGAGCGGATCCCGCTCCTCCGATACGGGTATCGGCCTGGGCCGCGGCAGTGGGGATGCTCTGCTGCCGGGTGGTCGCCTTGTCGCGATCGCGCTGGCCGTAGAGGGGCGCCACCGGGAGGCCGTGGGGGTCGCTCGGCGTTTCGCGGGACGGGTTCACCGGGGCACCGGACCGGCGCGAGGGCAGGCGCCGCTGGTCGGGGGGCGTCTCCCGCGCCGCCGGGGCCTCCGGGGCGCGGGCCGGCTGAGGAGGGGCGGGACGCTGCTCGGGAGTCCGCTGCTCGGGAGTCCGCGGCTCGGGCGCGGGACGCGGGGCGGGAGCCGCCGGCCGCGCGGCCGGGGCCGGTGGAGCCGGAGCCGGAGCCGGAACCGGCGGGAGAGGAGCCGGTGGCGCGGCGGCCGGTGGCGCCGCGGCGGACGGCGCCGGAGCCGGAGGCGGCGCCACCGGCGGCGGAGCCGGGGGCGCCGGAGCGGGAGGTCGGCGCGCGGGTGAGGTGCCCGCCGGGGCTGTGCCCGCCCGTGACGGCGCGGGAGCCTCGGAGGGTACGTCCGGTCCGGTCCGGGCCCGTTCGGGGCTCTCCGGCGACTTGGGGGCCCGGCGTCCCGCGGCCGGGTCCCGCCGGGCGGCCTTGCCGCGGGTCCGCTTGGACGGGCCCGCCACGTGGACGTCCGTGGGCGCGGGCGGCGTGGGCGCGGCCCGGCGCGGCTCCTCGGGTTCGAGCAGCGCGTTGGCGTCCAGGTAGCACGCGCTGGGAAGGCCCGGGTTCACGGCCAGTTGCCACTCCGGGTGCGGCCAGCGCCGGGACAGCTCCGCCAGCGTCGCCTGGCGGTGATGGACCGCCTGCCCCTGGAGGGAACGATCCATCGCCTCGGGGGAGGTGAAGGCGAGGATGAACGTGCCGTCGCCGAACTGGGCCGTGGCGAACTGCTGCCCGGCCGCCTCCGGATCGCCGGGCGCGGGCAGGTAGAGGACCGCGCGTGCGAGAAGCTCCAGGTACCCGTGCTGGTCACCGCGTTCGCGGGCCTCGGTGAGCGCCCTCTCCAGGGTGGATCCGGAGGGACGCGCCCGGCGGGACGCCGCCTGCCCGGAACGGCCCTGCTCCTCGGGGACGGCCAGCGGGATGCCGAGACCCGGCAGCGCCAGCGGCCCGCCGTCGGGGCCGGATCTGCTCGCCTGGTAGACGAGTTCGAGCGGGGACTCGATGCGGTAGACGTCGCGGAACGCGCCCATCATCTGCCCGGCGAGAAGGGCGCACGCCTCCAGGAGTTCGGTGGAGGCACGCCCGCCGCGCTCCCGGAAGGTGAGCCGGTCCCACCAGTTCTTGCGCTCCTCCTCGTCCGGCGGCTCCCAGCCGAGCGCCCTCAGCCGCCGCTCCTGGCGCGGTGCCAGCGGACGGGGCAGGAACGCGCTTCCGACGGCCTCGGCGTCCAGCGCGCCCTCCGACCTCATGGCCTGGACATAGGGCAACCCGCTGGGCCCCTGCACGATGAGGAACGACGTGACGGGCAGGCGTGAAAGCTCCAGAGTCAGCCGTTGGGCGAAGTCGTTCCAGTCCACTCGGGATCCACTTTCACGTCCGCGGGGAGGATGCCGTACTCGACGGTAGCCGAACGCTGGGTCACTCGGTCCAGGGAGCCGGAACGGCGTCCGCCCTCACCGGCGCCCAGATGCCGCCCACCGCGTCGAAGATCGCGAGCGGTGTCCGGTCGCCTTCGCCGGTCGTACGCCAGAGACGGGTGCCGTGAGGTGGCCGCATGGGGACGCTGGCGGGCCGCTTGCCGTGGGCCGGCGCCCTTCGCGGAGCCGGCGGATCCTCGGCCGGGAGGGCGGCCGGGATTTCGGCCGGGATTTCGGCCGGGATTTCGGCCGGGGAGTTGGCCGGGGGATCGACCGGGGAGTTGGTCGGCGCGCCCAGGGGGGCCGCCGCCGGCTCGGGCCGCGTGCGCTCCGGCTCAGGCTCCGGCTCCGGCTCCGGGCGTGGACGTGGCGGCTCCGGGGAACCGGCTTCGAGCGCCGCCCGCAGGTCGGCCGCCGTGTACGGATCGATCGCGGTGTGGGAGTCGTCGAACGGGCCGTCCTCGACAGGGCCCGAACCGTTGACCGCCGGCGCGGAACCGCCGGCGACGGGGTTCGGCCCGGCGAGCGCGTTCGGTTCGACCGCACCGTACGGGTTGGGGACGTCCGGTGCCGCGGCGGGCGTGACGTCCTGACCGGTGTGCAGCCGGCCGATGACGGACGAGTCCAGCAGGACCTCGCTCGGCAGGCCCCAGTTGATGGCCAGCCGCCAGGCGGGGTCGGGCCAGCCGGACGCCAGCTGCCCGAAGGACACGCGCCGGTACAGGCCGGGGTGGCGGTCGCCGGCGCGCGCGAGGGCACCCGGCGAGGTGAACACCGTGATGTAGGTGTCGCCGCCGATCGTGATGGTGGGGAACTCGGCGCGGTCGGGGTCCTCCACGGCCGAGGCGGTCGCCGGGAGAACCAGGTCGGCGCTCGCCAGCAGCCTGAAGTAGGTGGTGTTGTCGCCGTTCGCCTTGGCCTCGGCCAGGCGGGGTTCGAGCAGTTCGGCGTTCATGCCGGGCACCGCCTGCTCCGGCAGCGGCATGGGGGTGCCCGTGGAGGGAGGGCCGGCGGGCAGCGGGTTCGCCTCCGGGACGGCGCCGGACGACGCGCGGCGCTTGTTCACGCGCGACGGGTCGGCCACGTCGATGCCGAAGCCGAGGAGTTCGATCAGGCCGTTCCCGTGCCGGTGGAACGACTCGTACACGAGGTCCGACGGGCGCCGTACGCCCTGCACGTCCCTGAGCGCGGTGACCATCACGTCCGCCAGCCGCGAGTAGTCGGCGTCGGTCACGGCCGGCATCCCGCCGGGCATGCCCGTCTCCGGCAGCTCCGTCCACCAGTTGCGCGGGGCGGGGTCGGCGGGCGGGCGCCAGCCCGCGTCGCTCATGACCTCCTCGTCGGCCAGGGTGAGGAGGAGCGGCCCTTCCAGGAAGTTGTTGCTGACGGCCTCGGCGTAGAGCCGGTCGGGCTCGCGCATGGCCTGGACGTAGTGACGGCTCTCATCGCGCTCGCGCACGATGAGGATCGTGTCCGTTTCGAGACCCGCAAGCTCACGTCCCAGCCGCCGGGCGAACTCGGACCACTCCAACAAGATCACTCCCTACGACCGGGGGCCTGACCCGGGTCCCGCGAGACCATGCCCGGGAACCGATGATTGTCGCCGGGAGCGCCGCGCGCAAACCGGGAGTTCACTCGGGCGGTGGTTCGTGACGAAGCACACGCAGACCCTCGCGCAGGGCTTCTGGATCACCCCCGGAGCGGTCGAGGACGTCGATGAGTTTGTGCAGGATTTTGTGGCGTTCGTAGCCGACGTCCAGGAGCGACTGGGCGGTGTCCCACAGTTGCGGGGGATCACCGTCCCACAGCCTCTCCGCGAGGCGGACGTGCGCGTCGAGGTGGTCCTCGTCGCCGCCGGGGTGCTCGAACTCCAGGATGACGCGGCGGTCGTCGGGATCGGCGGGATCGAGCTTCGACAGGTCGATGAAGCCGTGCCGGCCGGAGTGCCGGTGCGTGCCCGAGAGGAACGGCAGGGCGAACGCCCGGCGGGGCAGCGCCTCCAGGTCGCCGTCGGGCAGCAGGCGGTCGACCAGTTCACGGTCGAGACCGAAAGCGGACGGGTCGCGGTACGCCTCGGCGAACTTCGCGGTCGCGTCCCAGAGGGCGTCCAGCGTGGCTCTGATCCCCTCTTCCGGCAGCCCCGTGCGCCTGCCCGCCCAGCGCACCCACGCGGCCAGCACGTGGGGGACCGCTTCCTGTTCCGACGGGGAGAGGAGAACCTTCCGCGGAAGCCAGTCGAGCAGGAACATCTCGCACTTGATCGGGCTGACCCGCAACGGCCGGCCGAAGTCGTGGGTGCAGCCGTAGTCGATGATGCGGTCCACGCAGCGGCTCGCCGCGGAGAGGTCCGACAGCTCTTCCGCTTCATCGGAGGCGAGGAACCTGGCCGCGATCGTCGCGCGCCTGTCCCGCCCGTACACCGGCGGCTGGGGCAGCCGCCCACCCGGCGGAAGGATGTCCACCCGCGCGCGCACGAACGCGTGGTAGGAGCCGAAGTTCTCGCTCACCGGCGGGTCGTCGGTTGTGTTGGTGAGATCGAGGGCGCTCCGCAGTAAGGCCTTTGTGTCGCGTGAGTCCAACTGCTCGAAGCGCATCAGCGGGTTGTCGCGGCCTTCCCTGCGGCAATGGTCGAGGAGCTTCTCCACCTGGGACGAGACCCAGGCGTCCCTGACCATCCCGCTCGTGGGCGGGCGTCCCGCATGTGCCGCGGGAGTGAACGGGCCGGTGGACGGCTGGACGGCTCCGGCCTTGTTGCGGTCCACCAGGATGACCAGGGCGTGCCGCTCGGTGCCCCCGTAGGTGTAGGTGCAGATGACGGAGTCCTGGTCGCCGTAGACGTCCCTGGACACGTAGCAGGCCTCCGGTTCGACCATGCCCACCCGGTCGGCCCATCCGGGCCTGGCGACGCCGTCGGCCATCAGTTCCAGGGCCGCGCGCTCGGCCATGGCCGCCTGCCTGGAAGTTCCCATGTAGGCGACCCCGGTGAGCAGCGCGAGCGCGGCCGGCGTCCGCGCGGCCCCGGCATGGGCGACCAGGGCCTCGCCGATGACCTCCTCGACGTCCCCGTCGGGCACGCGCTGCCCCCACCACGAGCCGAGGATCTCGCTGACGATGAGTTCGGCGTCCAAAGGACTGCGGACGGCGAGCAGTTCCCGGGCGTGCCGGAGCATGCCGTCGAAAATCGCCGAGATCTCGTTCGAGGGTGTGGGGCCGTCCCAGGCCGGGTCCCCGGAGGAGCGGTTGCGGCTGCGGGGACTCACCGTCCTAGCTTCTCAGATCCGGCGAGGCCGGTGTGAAGGACACCGGTGAAGGCCGGAATGGGCCGCCGCGCCACAGGCCTCCCATCGGTCGGCCGCTCAGCCGTCCACCCCACCGGCGGGCGCACGCCCGGAGGGCGGCTCCGATTTAAGGATTCCGGTGAGATGCTCGCGGGCCATCCGCTCGACCCTGGCGGGCGTGGCATCGAGCCCCAGATGGGCCATGCACGCCTGGACGTCGGCCACGCACCGGTGCACCGCCTCCGACGGGAAGGTCGTGAACTCGTCACAGAGCCGTCGTGCGAGCGCGTCGCGGATCTCGCTCCGGTGATCGGCCAGTGCAGGCATCTGCGCACACCTCCGCGCACGGGGTTCCGGCGGACGGGGATGCCGCCGGCCGAGACGCGGCACCACCTACGGCCGCCATGGAAGCGTCCGCGAACCCCGCCTCGATGTCCCATTCCAGCGTTTTTGCGGGGCAAGTCAAGACGTACCGGGACGTCGTTTCGCAAATTCTGACCCCCGGTCACCGGAGGTTTCGTCCGGATCGCCGGTCCGAGCCCTGACCTGCGCGTCCGCCCAACGGGAGTGATGCCGCGCCGCCCAGCCCGGATCGACCCGTCCCGTGAGCATCCCGTTGAGCGCGCCACGGTCCCGCAACGCCTCCCACAGGTGCCCCGCGGTCACCACGACGATGATGAGGAACAGCCAGTCATGGACGAACGTCGCGCCCGTCCGCCACCGGTCGCCCCACGGCCCGGGGAAGGTCATGATCTCGCCGGTGCCGAGCATGATGAGGATCGCGCCCGCCGTGAACGCCGCGTTCAGCTTCTGTCCTGCGTTGAACTTCCCCACGGGAAGGATCCCGCGGCCGCCCTGCACGGTCCGACGGTCGCTGCGTTTGAGCCAGTCCCAGTCCGCTGGGACGAACCTGTTGAACTGGCGGAGGTCGGCCCTGAACGCGCGGGACGCGAGCCCGAGCAGGACCGGCACAGGCAGCGCGAAGCCGCACCACACGTGCACGGTCTTCACCATCTCCCTGCGGCCCACCAGTGTCGACAGCATCGGCAGGTAGAGCATTGCCGCGGTCACCAGGCAGATCAACATCAAGAGCGCGGTGGCATGGTGAATCGAACGTTCGGCTCTGGTGAACCGGACGAGCCACCTCGGAGGGTGGTCAGGTCGGCTCATCATCACGCCCGTTCGACCGTCCGACCCACGCGTCCACGTCGTAACCGAGGTTCTCCCAGTAACCGGGCCTCACCTTGTCGGTGAGTTCGATGCCGTCGAGCCACTTCAGCGACTTGTAGCCGTACATGGGCGCCACGTACAGCCGCGTCGGCCCGCCGTGGTCGTGAGTGACCGGCTTGTCGTCCATCATCTGGGTCGCCACCAGAACGTCTCGGCGACGCGCCTGTGCCAGCGTGAGTGACTCGGTGTAGACGCCGTCGAACGACGTGAACCGCACCGCGCGTGCCTGGGAGGACACGCCGACCGCGTCGAGCAGATCGGGCAGTGCCACGCCCACCCACCGCACATCCGGCACACGCCAGCCCGTCACGCACTGGAAGTCCCTGTCGAGCACCGTCTGCGGGAACCGCGCCAGGTCGGCCATGCCGAACGACTGCGGCTTGTCCACGAGGCCGGTAACGGTCACCCGGTGGGTCGCGGCGCTGTGACGCTTCACGCTGGGGGTGACGGAGTAATACCGGAACCCGCCCGCCGCCGGTAGGACGTCCCCGATCGGTCCTACCGGCGCCAGGGTCCGGCTCACCTTGTCCTGGACGGACGCTCCGACGGCGACCCCCGCGGCGCCGAGGCCGAGCATCGTGAGCACGACCCGCCGTCCGACCGGGCTGCCTTCCGCTCGTTCCTCCTCTTTCACCCCTCCATTCGAACACCGCGGCCTGCGGCCCGCCAGGTTTCCGTGATGTCCGTAAGACTTCTGACAGATTCGGAGCCCGCCCTAAGCTGGGCGCATGGCCACGAAGGTTCATCTCACGCAGCGTCCGGAGGCCGACGAGCTCCTCGGGCGCAGCCCGCTGGCCGCGCTGGCCGGCATGCTGCTCGACCAGCAGGTTTCGATGGAGTGGGCCTTCACCGGCCCGTACACCATCGCCCAGCGGCTCGGCACCGATGATCTGGACGCGCACGAGATCGCCGCGCAGGATCCCGAGCGGTTCGCGGCGCTCCTGTCGGAGAAACCGGCCGTCCACCGCTACCCGGGTTCGATGGCCAAGCGCCTGCAGCAGCTGTGCCAGTACCTCGTCGAGCACTACGACGGGGACGCCGAGAACGTGTGGAAGGACGTCGAGAGCGGCAAGGAGCTGTTCAAGCGCCTGAACGGTCTTCCAGGGTTCGGCAAGCAGAAGGCGCAGATCTTCCTCGCGCTGCTGGGCAAGCAGTACGGGGTCCGGCCGGAAGGCTGGCGGGAGGCCGCCGGCGCGTACGGTGAGGAGGGCTCGCACCGGTCGGTCGCCGACATCACCGGCCCCGAGTCCCTCGCAAAGGTGCGTGCCTTCAAGCAGGAGATGAAGGCCGCCGCCAAGGCCACCAAGGCCGCCAAGTAAGCGAACAAGATCGCCAGGAAGGCGAGCAGGGCCGCTGGAAAGCGGATACCGCCAGGCAGGACGCTTGCGGAGACGGCCGACCGGCCTGTCAACTCGCCGAGCGAGGCGGGTTGACACCCTGTGATGCCGAGGCGCCGTAACATCTCCTACTCGCCGTCCGGACGGCCGCCTCGCGCGTCCTTCCGGGACGGCGTCCGAAACCGACGCGTTCGTCCGGGGCCGAAGGGACAAGGATGTTCATCAGGGCTTCCGTACGCGGCGAACCATCGGGATGATGATTACCTGACTCCGACCGGTGTTGTGATGGAGGCGGGAGCGCTAACCTGCTCCCATTCACTCATAGTGATGAAAACTTGCCGCGCGGTACGGGACCCTCTGGGGCGGAGGTGTTGTCCTTGAGCACCGAGACGTCCGTCCCGCATCCCCGCGTCTCAGGGGTGGAGGGGCAGCCCATGGATGCGTCCGACGCCGCACTGTATGCGACCCTTCTGAAGGAGGCCCCCGGCGGGCTGGCGTTCTTCGACGGCGACCTGCGCTGCCGCAGGGCCAACGACGCGCTGGCGGCACTGCTGGGCGTGGCCGTCCGGGATCTGCAGAAGCGCAGGCCCTCCGAGGTGCTGCCCGAGGCCGTGGCCGCCGCGTTCGAGACGGCCCTGCGCAAGGTGATCGACGAGGACCGGCCGGTGAGCGACCTCGATCTGGTCGTCCCCGCGGACACCCCGGAAGGGCCGCCCGGCGACGCCTCCGGCGTGGCCACGGCCGTCGAGGAGCGCATCCTGGCGTGCACGTGGCTGCCCGCCAGGAACGGCGACGATGAGCGCCCGGGGGTCGTCCTGACCGCCTTGGACGTCACGGAGCGGCGCCGGGCCGAAGAGGTCATCCGCCGCAAGGAGCAGCGCTACCGGTCGCTCGTGGAGGCCAGCGCTCAGGTGGTGTGGGTCGCCGCGCCGGGCGGCGGTGTGATCGACGACGCGCCCGAGTGGCGCGCGATCACCGGCCAGACGCCGGACGACTACGCGGTCGGTGGCTGGCTGTCGGTGGTGCATCCGGAGGACCGGCCGCGCATCGAGGCGGTCTGGCGCGAGTGCGTCGAGGAGAACCGGGTCTTCGAGACCAACTACCGGATCCGCACCAAGAGCGGCACCTACCGCCATTTCGACGTCAGGGCCGTGCCCATCTGGCAGGGCGACGCGGTGATCGAGTGGGTCGGCGCCAACACCGACGTCACCGGGCAGCGCGAGGCCGAGGAGATGCGGGGCCGGCTGACCGAGCAGCTGTCGGCGGCGGCGCTGCGCACCGCGCGGCTCCAGCAGGCCACCTCGATGCTCGCCGAGGCCCTGACCGTCTCCCAGGTCGTCCAGGTCATCACCGAGGTCGGACGGTCCGCCATCGGCGCCGACTACTCCGCGGTGGCGCTGCTGGACGACGACAAGCTGCGGCTCAGCATCGTGGCCCCGTCCCAGCCCGGGACGGACGGCGAGACGGCGTCGGCCTCGGCGTCCCGCGACGCGATCAAGGTCAGCGACCAGACCGTGATGTCGGTGGCGGTCCGCGAGAGTCGGCCGTTTCTGGCCGAGCATCCCGACAGCCTGCGCCTGCAACTCGGTCACGGTGAGCGCGATCTGTTCGCCCAGCACACCGAGGAACGCGCCTGGGTTGGCCTGCCGCTGCTCGCGGCGGGCGCCCCGATCGGCGCGCTGCGTTTCTCCTTCACCCGGCCCAGGGAGATCACCGAGGAAGAGCGGGTCTTCCTGGAGGCGCTCGCGGGCCAGTGCGCGCTGGCCGTGGAGCGGGCGCTGCTGTTCGAGCGCGAGCACAAGACGGCCGAGGAACTGCAGCGCAGCCTGCTGCCGAGCGACCTGCCGCAGCTGCCGGGCATGGTCCTGGCCGCTCGCTACAACCCCGCGACGCGCCACGTGCAGGTGGGCGGCGACTGGTACGACGTCTTCCGCCTCCCGGACGACCGGCTCGCCGTGGCCGTGGGCGACGTCATGGGCAAGGGAGTCCTCGCCGCGGCCGGAATGGGACGCGTCCGCAACGCCCTGCGCGCGCTCGCGCTCAACGATCCGCGTCCCGCCGCAGTACTGGCCGGGCTCGACCGGCTGTTCAGCGCGACCGAGGACGAGGAGCAGTTCACCACCGTCGCGTACGTGGTCATCGACCCTGAGACGGGGCAGGGGGAGTTCAGCAACGCGGGCCATCCGCCGCCTCTTCTGATCTCGCCCGACGCGCCCGCGCGCGTGAGCACGCTGGAGCCCGGAACGCCGCTCGGCTGGCCGAGCCAGCGGCAGCAGACAAGTTTTTCCATCGAGACCGGCAACACTGTGGTGTTCTATTCCGATGGACTTGTGGAGAACCGTAGGCGTGGGGTGGACGCCGGGCTGGAGGAGCTCGTCGCCGTGGCGGCCGACGCCCCACCTGAAGTGGTAGGAGATCCCGAAAGACTCGTCGACTTCCTGGTCGATCGGATGCTTGCCGGATATGAGCAGGTAGACGATGTGACCGTGCTTGCCCTGCACGTCCCGCCCAAGCCCGCGTGAAGCCCGCCGAAGACGGCGTGAAGACGGTGGAGCGCGTTCGAAGGACCGTCCCGCGCCCTCTAAGGTGGAGAGTTACCGGGTAGGACTCCAAGGCGGAATGCGCAGCAGTGCCAGAATGCTTGACCCAGAGAGAGCGGGTACGCTGCGGTCCCGCACCGGGAGGTCCGCTCCGTGTGTGGTCCCACCCAGTGTGAGGCCGGGCCCGTCAGGGCACTTGGGTCAACCAAGCCACACGTTCGTTCGAGAGGTATTTGTGTCGCCTGCTAGCTCGACCTCGAAAGCGTCAGATCTGCACGATCACGTCATCGCGCAACTGATCGAGCGTGGACGGTCCCAGGGTTACCTCGACGCCGACGACGTACGACGTACGTTCGAGGAGGCCGACATCCCCGTGTCGAAGGCCTCCAGCATTCTGCGGAGCCTCAGCAAGGAGGGTGTGACCGTCATGGTGAGCGCTGCCGACTCCGCGGCGCCCAAGCGTCCGCGCAAGCGCGCGACGCAGCCGGCACGCAGGCCCAAGACCGCCGCCGCCGCCAAGGAGCAGCCCGACACGGTGACCGCCGTCGTCGGCGACGACGCGCCGGAGGAGGCCGTCGCCGAGCCCCGCCCGGCGGCCCCCAAGCCCGCGCCGCCCAAGGGCAGGAAGGCCGCGCCCGCCAAGGGCGCCAAGGCCAAGGGCAAGAAGGCGGCGCCCGTCAAGAAGGCCGCGGCCCCGGCCGCCGCGCCGGCCGCCAAGGCCGCGCCGGCCAAGAAGGGCGACGCGCCGGAGGTCGACGACGAGGTCGACGTCGACGTCGACCTCGACGAGGACCTGACCGACCTCGACGTCGAGCTGGAGGACGACGCGGCCGCCGAGGTCGAGGAGCCCGAGGCCGAGGGGGACGAGGCGCCGGCCGCGCCCGCCGCCGCCAAGCCCGCGCCCGGCGCCAAGCCGGACACCCCGACCGAGGAGGAGGGCTTCACCCTCGGCGACGACGACGAGGACGCGCCCGCCCAGCAGATCGCGGCCGCCGGCGCCACCGCCGACCCGGTCAAGGACTACCTCAAGCAGATCGGCAAGGTCCCCCTGCTGAACGCCGAGCAGGAGGTGGAGCTCGCCAAGCGGATCGAGGCCGGGCTCTTCGCCGAGGAGCGGCTCGCCGTGTCCGGTCCCGCGATGTCCGAGGAGGACCTCGAGGACTTCGAGTGGATCGCCGAGGACGGCCGCCGCGCCAAGAACCACCTCCTGGAGGCCAACCTCCGCCTGGTGGTCTCGCTCGCCAAGCGCTACACCGGGCGCGGGATGCTGTTCCTGGACCTGATCCAGGAGGGCAACCTCGGCCTGATCCGCGCGGTCGAGAAGTTCGACTACACCAAGGGCTACAAGTTCTCCACGTACGCCACCTGGTGGATCCGGCAGGCGATCACCCGCGCGATGGCCGACCAGGCCCGCACCATCCGCATCCCGGTGCACATGGTCGAGGTCATCAACAAGCTGGCGCGGGTGCAGCGGCAGATGCTTCAGGACCTGGGCCGCGAGCCCACCCCGGAGGAGCTGGCCAAGGAGCTCGACATGACCCCGGAGAAGGTCGTCGAGGTCCAGAAGTACGGCCGCGAGCCCATCTCCCTGCACACGCCGCTCGGCGAGGACGGCGACAGCGAGTTCGGCGACCTCATCGAGGACTCCGAGGCGATCGTCCCGGCGGACGCGGTCAGCTTCACGCTGCTGCAGGAGCAGCTGCACTCCGTCCTGGACACGCTCAGCGAGCGTGAGGCGGGCGTGGTGTCGATGAGGTTCGGCCTCACCGACGGGCAGCCGAAGACGCTGGACGAGATCGGCAAGGTGTACGGGGTGACCCGCGAGCGCATCCGGCAGATCGAGTCCAAGACCATGTCGAAGCTGCGTCACCCGTCCCGTTCCCAGGTGCTGCGCGACTACCTGGACTGAGAACACGCGTGAGGCAGGGCCCCGCCTGGTGCGGGGCCCTGCTCCTATGCCGCGTTGTTCTTGCGCTGCGTTCTTCTTCCGCCGCGTTCTTGCGCCGCCCTGCGGGGCGTGTCGCGAGCGTCAGTCGTGGAGGACGATGTCGAGGTTCGTGCCGTTCAGCTCGGCGGTGTGGCCGAGGTCGGCCACGGCCTTCAGCAGCGCGTCCGGAGTGCGCGGCGACGCGCCCGCCTTGAGCAGGTCGTGCGCGATCCGCCCGCGGGTGGCCTTGGCCATGTGGCTGACGACGGTCCGCTTCGGGACGCCCCGGACGAGCCGTTCCCGGAACACCCGCACCGCGACGGCGGGCCGCGGCGCCTTCCACACCGACGCGTACGGGCCGGAGCGCATGTCGACGACCAGGTCGCCATCCTGGAGGGCCTCGTGCATCACCTGGCGCATCGCCGGGCGCCACAGCGCTCCCAGACGTCCCGCAGGCGGCAGGGACACCGCCATGGCCAGCCGGTAGGGCGGGACGCGGTCGGTGAGCCTCAGCGCGCCCCACAGGCCTGAGAAGACGATGATCTGCTCGGCGGCGGCCTCGGCGTCCAGGGCGGCGAGGTCGAGATTGTCGTAGAGGACGCCCGTGTAGAGCCGGGCCGCCGGCAGCGCGGGCGCCTCGTGCAGCGCCCTGTTGCGGGCGAGGGCCTCGTCCGCCTGCCCGGGGGAGAGGCCGAGCACGTCCGGTGCGTCGTCCCGCCGGCACACCTCGGCGAGGGCCGCGAGGACGCGCTCACGGACGGGCGTGAGGCCGGGGAAGCTCAGCGAGGCCAGGTCGAGGGGCGGACCGTCCCCGCCAGTGGCCTTCTTCTCCGACGGCGGCAGCAGGATGTGCACGATTCCCCTCGAAAGCGGTGGCTGATGGAACAGCTCCTGGAGTTCGGCCGGCTCGTCGCCGAGGCGTGGCCCGCGCCGTCCAGCCAGGATATTGGCGGCCGGCTGCTCCGCCATGCGGAGGGCGTGACCAAGCGTGCCAACTCCGTCCTGCCCCTGGACGATCCAGGGGATCTGGAGCATGCCGTCGATCGGGCGGAGCGTTTCTACAGCGCGCTGGGGCTGCCGACCGTGTTCTCGATGGACGCCCATGCGAGGCCGGCGGGCCTCGACGCGTTCCTGGAGGCACGGGGCTACGAGATCGCCGATCCGACGCTCGCGATGGTGGCGGACGTTCCGGACGCCTCCGGACGCGCGGACGTGGAGATCGTGGACGAGCCGAGCAGGGAGTGGCTCGATCTCTGGTGGTCGGTGGACGGCCGCTACGCCCACCAGCTGCCGATGGCGGAGAAGATCCTCACCGGTGTGCCGGCCGGCTATGCGTCGCTGGACGGCGTGGCCGTCGGGCGCGGCGTCCCCCAGGGTGAGTGGCTCGGCGTCTACGCGATGGCCGTGGCCCCGGAGGCGCGCGGGCGTGGCCTGGGGCGGCGCGTCCTGCGAGCGCTCCTCGCCTGGGGACGCGAGCAGGGGTGCGAGCGGGCGTACCTGGTCGTGGTCGAACGGAACGCCCCGGCCCGGTCCATGTACGCGGCGGAGGGCTTCGTGCCCGCCGGGGGCTATCACTACCGCGTGAAGAATGTCACGGCCGGGTGAGACTCAGGCGTCCCTCGTGATCAGCATCACCTGAATCCCGATTTCCGCTACGTTAAGTGATTGTGTAATCACACTGCGGAGTGGGTGTCCATTTGGCTCTGCGGAGTGACGAAGGGGCGGAAATGTGAACGGCGGCCACCGTGTCCGGTGGCCGCCGTTCCGGGGCTCGTGCTATTTCGAGGGCTACCGCTCGTCGTCCACCGCGGTCGCCGGGGTTTCGTTGAGCCGATCGGTCTCGTCCTGAATGTCGGCCCCGTTGGCGCGGAGAGCCTCTGCGTACTTGCGCCCGTGGTGGGCGCAGAACAGAAGGTCGCCGCCGCCTACAAGGACTGCACGGACGTAGGCCTGAGCGCCGCAGCGGTCGCATCGGTCGGCGACGGTCAGCGGCTTGGTTGGGGCAAGGGCTCCAGTCACGGCACCTTCCTCATGCTCGGGGTCGGTACTTAGGACAACATCTAACCCGACGCTGGCGTTCCCAACCTGGTTCTTCGTACGCCCACAGCAGAATGGCCCAATAAGTGACCGAGGTCACATTAGACGGAGTCCCACCGGAACAGGCGCACGGCGATCAGCGCGCCGACGACGGCGACGCCGAGCAGAACGGCGATCTGGGGCAGCGCGGAGGTCGGCCCGAGGCCCCGTCCCATCACATTGAGCATGCCCTCGTTCAGGTACCGCAGCGGGAAGATGTACGACAGGGCCCTCATCCAGCCCGGTGATGCGTCCAGCGGGAAGAACGAGCCGCCGAGAAACGCCATCGGGAGCACCACGAGCTGCGTCACGCCCTGGGCCGTCTCCTGCGTCTTGGCCCACGCGCCGATCAGCATCCCGATCGACAGGAAGGCGAGCACCCCCGCGAGCACCATCGGGATCGCCATCCACCAGGCGCCGTTGAGCTGGAGCCCGAACACCGGCAGCTGGGCCACCAGCACGAACAGGGCGAACTGCACGAGGGCTATGACGAGGCTGACCGCGACCCGCGCGGCGAACACGGTGGGGATCGGCGCGGGGGAGAGCTGGAGCCGGCGCAGGATGCCCTTGGTCCGCCAGGACACGAGCGTCTGGGAGGCGCCGAAGACGCCCGCCGACGCCAGTGCCCAGCCGAGCAGGCTCGGCGTGAAGAATTGGATGGCCTTCAGGGAGTCGTCCTCCACCTGCCGGTCGGTCACGTGGTAGGCGGGCGGCTTGCCGCTGGCCGCGATGTTCGCCGACTGGACGATCGAGTTCATCAGCCCCCGCACCGTCCCGGACTTGACCTGGTCGGCCGCGGAGTAGTGGACGACCAGCTGGTCGCCGTGCTGCTCGACCACCGCGTCCGCGTCGCCCTTCTCGACGGTGCGCAGGGCGCCCGCGAGGTCGGACGACTTCTCCACCTGCATGACCTTGCCGATCTCGCCGGAGCCCCCCGCCACGGCCTGGTCGATGATCGACGCCTGACCGACCTCCAGGATCTTCACCTTGGACGTCGTCTGGTTGCCGAAGACCCCGCCGAAGATGACCAGGAACATCAGGGGGAACAGCACGGTGAAGAACAGCGCCGACCGGTCGCGCCAGAAGCCCAGGAACATGGCCCTGGACAGGCTCTTGAAGCTGTCGTATGTGCTCACGCTCTGTACTCCCGTCCGGTGAGCTCCAGGAAGACGTCCTCGAGGGTGGCGCCGCGGATCTGGACGCCGTCCAGAGCGTCCTTCGCGGCCATGGCCGCGACGACGGCGGACGGGTCGCGAGTGGAGAGGGTCAGGGAGACGCCGTCGTCGTCCGCGCCGTCCACGCCCGGAAGCAGCCGCGCGTCCGCCAGCCGCAGGAGGCCGCTCGCGACGCTGATCCTGGCCGGTGCGTCCAGACCGCGCACCAGCACTGCCGGGGGACCGAGCTTGAGGATCCTTCCCGAGTCCATGATGGCGACGCGGTCGCAGAGGTTCTCCGCCTCGTCCATGTAATGCGTGGTCAGGACGATGGTGCGGCCTTCGGTGTTGATGGTCCGGAGCACGTCCCACAGGTTGCGGCGCGCCTGCGGGTCCAGCGCCGCGGTGGGCTCGTCCAGGAACACCAGCTCCGGGTCGTGGACGAGCGCGCACGCGATGGACAGGCGCTGCGCCTGGCCGCCCGACAGCTTCTCCACCCGGACGTCGGCCTTGTCGTCCAGGCCGACCAACTCCAGCATCGCGTCGGCCTTCTTGGCCGGGACGCCGTACAGGGAGCCGAACGTCCGCAACTGCTCCCGCGCCGTCAGCCGCTCGAAGAACGACGACGCCTGCAACTGGACGCCGATGCGGGGCAGCAGCTTCGCGTTCCGGGGCCACGGCGGCAGCCCCAGCACCCTCAGCTCCCCCTCGTCGGGTTCCCGCAGGCCCTCGATGATCTCCAATGTCGTCGTCTTGCCCGCGCCGTTCGGGCCGAGGATGCCGAAGAACTCGCCCTCCTCGACCGCGAACGTCACCCCGTCCACGGCCCGGACGTCCCCGTATCGCTTGCGGAGGCCCGTGACCTCGATCGTTTGCGCCATGCAGAGGACGGTAAGGACGAAACTTCTCCGAGCACACCCACCTAAAGGTGGACGTTCAGGTCTAGAAGTCGGAGTCCGGGTACGCTGGCGAACCGTCCGGGCCCGCCGCACGGACGTGCCCGAACGTCGGTGGCGGCGAGCCTTTCGGTGGATTGTCGGCAGGCGGGGGTACCCTTCTGCCGACCGTCCTACCCCCGAGGAGCACACGCACGTTGACCGCCGCCACCGCCGAAGTGCCAACCGAAGACCCGCACGGCTACTCCGCCCGGCACCTGTCGGTGCTGGAGGGGCTGGAGGCCGTGCGCAAGCGACCCGGCATGTACGTCGGGTCGACCGACAGCCGGGGCCTCGCACACTGCCTGTGGGAGATCGTCGACAACTGCGTCGACGAGGCCCTCGCCGGCCACTGCACCCACATCAGCGTGACCCTGCACGCCGACGGGTCCTTCGAGGTGGGCGACAACGGCCGCGGTATCCCGGTCGACCTGGAGCCCAAGACGGGCCTGCCCGGCGTCGAGCTGGTCATGACGCGGCTGCACGCGGGCGGCAAGTTCGGCGGGGTGTCCTACACCGCGTCCGGCGGCCTGCACGGCGTCGGCGCGTCCGTGGTCAACGCGCTCTCCGCCCGCCTCGACGTGGAGGTCGACCGCGACGGGCACACCCACGCGATCAGCTTCCGGCGCGGGCTGCCCGGCGAGTTCGCCGACGACGGGCGCCCCAACACCCGGTTCAAGAAGAAGTCGGGCCTGCGGCAGATCCGCAAGGTCGCCAAGAAGGTCACCGGTACCCGTGTCCGCTTCTGGCCCGACCTGCAGATCTTCCTGAAGGACGCCACGGTCGAGCAGTCCCTCGTCCTCGACCGGATGCGCCAGACCGCGTTCCTCATCCCCGGCCTCACCATCGACGTCCGCGACGAGCGCGGCGAGGAGGTCGTCGACGAGAGGTTCCGGTTCGACGGCGGCATCGGCGAGTTCTGCACCTACCTCGCCAAGGACACCGCGATCGTCGACGTGCTGCGGCTCCAGGGGCGCGGCCACTTCACCGAGACCGTTCCGGTCCTGGACGACCAGGGCCACCTGACGCCGACCGACGTCGAGCGCGACCTCGAGGTCGACATCGCGCTGCGCTGGGGCAACGGCTACGACACGATCACCAAGTCGTTCGTCAACGTGATCGCCACCCCGAAGGGCGGCACCCACGTGCGCGGCTTCGACCGCGCGGTCCTGCGGGTCGTCAACGAGCAGCTCCGCGCGACGAAGCTGCTGAAGAACGGCGACGAGGACGTCATCAAGGAGGACGTCCTGGAGGGCCTCACCGCCGTGGTGACGGTCCGCCTGCCCGAGCCGCAGTTCGAGGGCCAGACCAAGGAGGTCCTCGGCACCTCCGCGGCGACCCGCATCGTCTCCCAGGTCGTGATGCGGGAGCTGCGGGCGATCTTCGAGAACCCGTCGCGCGGCCAGAAGCAGCAGCTCAGGGCGGTTCTGGAGAAGGTCGTCGGCGCGGCCAAGACCCGCATCGCCGCCCGCACCCAGCGCGACAACCAGCGCCGCAAGAACGCCCTGGAGAACTCCGCCCTCCCGGCCAAGCTCGTCGACTGCCGCACCGCCGACGACCGCAGCGAGCTGTTCATCGTCGAGGGCGACTCGGCCCTCGGCACCGCCAAGCTCGCCCGCAACTCCGAGTTCCAGGCGCTGCTGCCGATCCGCGGCAAGATCCTCAACGTGCAGAAGGCGTCCGTCGCCGACATGCTGAAGAACGCCGAGTGCGCCGCGATCATCCAGGTGCTCGGCGCCGGCTCGGGGCGGACGTTCGACATCGACGCCGCCCGCTACGGGCGCGTGGTGATCCTCGCCGACGCCGACGTCGACGGCGCCCACATCCGCACCCTGCTCCTCACGCTCTTCTACCGCTACATGCGGCCCATGCTGGAGGCCGGCCGGATCTTCTCCGCCGTCCCGCCGCTGCACCGCATCGAGCTGATCAAGCCGAAGAAGGGCCAGGACAAGTACATCTACACCTACTCCGACGCCGAGCTGCGGCAGCGCCTCGTCGAGCTGGAGCGCAAGGGCCAGCGCTGGAAGGAGCCGATCCAGCGCTACAAGGGCCTCGGTGAGATGGACGCCGACCAGCTGGCCGAGACGACCCTCGACCCGCGGCACCGAGTGCTCCGGCGCGTCCGCATCGAGGACGCCGAGGAGGCGGGCAAGGTGTTCGACCTGCTGATGGGCAGCGAGGTCGCGCCGCGCCGCGCGTTCATCACCGCGGGCGCCACCGAGCTGGACGCGGAGCGCATCGACACCTGAGCGCGGGGCGCGGCGTCCACCCTGCGGTGGAGAATCGGAAGTACAGCCGCGCGCCGATCCGCGCGGAGCGCGGGTGTCCTACCGTCTTGGGCATGAACACGCTGGACAACGTGCTCCCGGCCCCCGGCGGAGCCGCCTCGGTTAGCGTCGTGGCGTGAAGTGCGAGGCGAACACGATCGAGCGGCTGACCCGCGCGCTCGTCGTCTGCGTTCTGGTGATGTGGGGCGTCTACGCCTACGTCCGCGGCCTGATCCACGAGGAGCCCGCGCCGGCGCTGCACGGGGCGGGGCTCGCCGTCGCGATCCTCAACGTCGTCATGTTCTCGCTGCTCGGGACGGGCATCTGGGTCGTGCGGCGCGACGGCGCCCGCTGGCGGAGGATCGGCATCGGCCTGCTGCTCGGGGCGATGGCGGCGGCGATGGCGCTGTACGCGCTCGCGCCCCACGCCGGCGGCGGCTTCTTCTTCTGCATGGCGGGGCTCTGGGTGCTGCTGATGCGGCTGCCGCTGCCCTGGGGCCTCTCGGTCAGCGGCCTGACCATCGCCTCGATCGGCGTGCTGGGGGAGGCGTTCCGGTCCGGCGGCGCCGATCTCGGCCTCATGTCGGCGTTCGTGGGCCTCACGCTGGGCGCCGTCGCGAGCCGCCAGGGCGTCGCCGCGCAGGAGGCCACCCGGCGCGCCGAGGCCGCCAACGCGGTGCTCGCCGAACGGTCCCACCTCGCACGGGAGATCCACGACATCCTCGCCCATTCGCTGTCGGCGCAGATCGTCCATCTGGAAGGGGCGAGGCTGCTGCTCGCGCGGGACGGCGACCGCGTCCAGGCCCTGGACCGGGTGGAGCGCGCGCGGAACCTCGCCCGCACCGGTCTGGACGAGACACGGCGGGCCCTCGCGACCCTCCGGGGCGAGGTGCCGGAGCCCAAGGAGGTCATCGCGGAGCTCGCCGAGGAGTTCTACGCCAGCACGGGCCGTCCCTGCGACGTCGAGGTGACCGGGCAGCCGCGCGAGCTGACGCCCCAGGCGGGGCTGGCGGTCGTCCGCACCGCGCAGGAGGCGCTCACCAACGTCCGCAAGCACGCGCCCGGCGCGCGCGCACGTGTCACGCTGCGCTACCTCGCCGACAAGGTCGAGCTCGAAGTGACCGACAGCGGCGGGACGGAGGCCGTGGTGCAGCTCGGCGGTGGCGGCTACGGCCTGGTGGGGATGCGGGAGCGCGCCGAGCTGATCGATGGCACCCTGGTCACCGGACCGGAGGGCACGGGGTTCCGCGTGTCCCTCCGGGTGCCGGCGTGACGGGAGACGGAGCGGTGAGCGACAAGACGAGGATCCTGGTCGTGGACGACCAGACCGTGGTGCGCGAGGGCCTGGTCCTCCTGCTGGAGCTGCTGCCCGGCATCGAGGTGGCCGGCGCGTGCGGCGACGGGGAGCAGGCGATCGCCATGGTCGAGGAGATGCGTCCCGACGTCGTCCTCATGGACCTGCGGATGCCGCGCGTGGACGGCGTGGAGGCGACCCGCCGCATCAAGGAGGCGCACCCGGACGTCGGGATCGTCGTCCTCACCACCTACGCCGACGACGAGTCGATCTTCGCGGCGCTGCGCGCGGGAGCCCGCGGCTACCTGACCAAGGACGCCGACGCCGACGAGATCGCGCGCGCCGTCACCGCCGTCCGCGGGGGAGCGTCCCAGCTCGACCCGGCGGTCCAGCGGCGCCTGGTCGAGGCGGTCGCCACCGGCGAGAGCCCCCGCCGGGCCGCCCGCGGCGAGCTGCCGGACGGTCTGACCCGCCGCGAGGCGGAGGTGCTCACCCTGATCGCGCAGGGGCGCTCCAACGCCGAGATCGCCGGTGACCTGTTCATCTCCGAGGCGACGGTGAAGACCCACATCAACAACCTGTTCGCCAAGGCGAACCTCCGCGACCGCGCGCAGGCCGTCACCTACGCCTTCCGGCACGGCCTCACCGGCTGATCATCGGTCAGCGTCCGGCAAGGACCGGGTCAAGGTGCGGGCGCCCGCGCCCGCGCGGCTCCAGCATGAGGACGTGCTCAGAACCCTCATGATCGTGGAGTACCTGCGCCCGTACGCGCAATGGCGGATCAACCGCCCGGACCCCTGCGACGGCGGCCGCAACGCCCGCGCCGCGATCGGCCTGATCGACGCGGCCGCCTACGTGAGCCGGCTGGACGACAGCGAACGCGTCATCGTCCGCATGGCCATCGCCGGATGCTTCGCCCTCGGCCGCTTCAACCCGGGCGCCGAGGGCGAGAACCTCATCCGCTTCTGGCACTACGACGACGCCACAGGCGGCCCGGCCGACCTCCTCGAAGCGCTGGCCGACTGCGCCGAGCGCGGTCTGCGGCATCCGGTGCCGCAGCCCCGCAAGGGCCGGAAAACGGTGGCGTGACTCGCCCGCCGTGATTCAGGCCGCGTCATCGGTTCAGGCCGCGTGATCACGCCGGGTCGTTGCCCGGCTTCCACTTGATGCCGCAGCCGATGCTCGGCGTGTGCGGTTCGGGGACGTCCTCCCCGGCCAGCACCAGATCGAGCGCGGCCCGGAGCGAGGCGCCGTCCACCTCGACCTGGTTGCCGGGCCGGGCACCGTCGAACTCGCCCCGGTACGCGAGCGTGCGCTCCCGGCCGTAGAGGAAGAAGTCGGGCGTGCAGGCGGCCCGGAACGCCTTCGCCGCCTCCTGCGACGCGTCCACGAGGTAGGGGAACCGGAACCCGGCGCGCTCGGCCTGCTCGCGCAGATGATCGGCGTCGTCGTCGGGGTAGTTCGCGACGTCGTTGCTGCACACGGCGACGGTGGCCAGCCCCCTCTCGGCGTACTCCGTGGTGACTGCGCCCAGGCCGGCCTCGATCCGCCGCACGTACGGGCAGTGGTTCGACAGGAAGACGACCAGCAGGGCGGACGCGTCCGCGAAGTCGTCGGCCGCCACGACCTCCCCGCCGACGGACGGGAGCTTGAACGCGGGCACGGGTGAACCGAGGGGAACCATGAAGGATGCGATCGCCATGAGGCCATCCAACACCCGTAGATCGGTAAGCAACCGCTTGCTAGGCTTCGCGCATGCCGACCCAGGAGCACATGAAGCAGGTCCTCCAGACCTACATCGACGCCTTCAACGCCGGTGACGCCGCGGCCATATCCGGCCTGTACGCCGAGGACGCCGTCATCGAGGACCCGGTCGGCAACCCGCCGATGTCCGGCCGCGCCGCGATCGAGGAGTTCTACACGAACGCCATCGCCGGCGGCGCCAAGCTCAGCCTGGACGGCCCCATCCGCGGCTCCCACGGCGACCGCGCCGCGATGGCCTTCACCATCGACATCCCCGGCATGCGGATCCGCGCCATCGACGTCATGACCTTCGGCGCCGACGGCAAGATCGTCCGGATGGACGCCCACTGGGGCCCGGACGACATCGCGAAGACCTGATCGGCACCTCCCGGCCCCGTGGCAGGGTGGGGAGGTGCCCGTGCTCTATGTCATCGCCTGCGGCGGCCGTCCCGCCGCGGACCTCCCCGCGTTCGTCGAAGGGCTCCGCTCGGACGGCTGGACGGTGTGCGTCGTCTCCACCCCGTCCGGCCTGAAGTTCCTGGACGCCGCGCGGCTCGCCGGCATCACCGGCCATCCCGTCCGGTCCGACTACAAGCGGCCGGAGGAGCCCGACGTCCTGCCGCCCGCCGACGCGATGGCGGTCGCGCCCGCCACGTTCAACACCGTCAACAAGTGGGCCCACGGGACCAGCGACACCCTCGCGCTCGGCCTCCTCAACGAGGCCGTCGGCCTGGGCCTGCCCATCGTCGCGGCGCCCTGGCCCAACGCGGCCCTGGCCCGCCACCCGGTCTTCGGGCGCAGCATCGCCGAACTCCGCGCCTGGGGCGTCACCGTCCTGCTGGACCCGTCCTGGCTGCCGGCGCCGGACTCGGAGGGCGGGACCGCGGGCACGTTCCCCTGGGCGCGGCTCCGCGACGTCCTGTCCGAGACCTTGACCCGCCTCGGACCCGCCTCCGCGTGAGGTTTCCCGCGCCTCGGCGCCTCCGACGTCCTGATCGACGTCTTCGGCGAGGAACTCGGCACGCCCGCCCGCATCGCGCTCTACCAGCCCGACCTGCCGGGTGAGGCCCCGGTCGCCGCCGAGCTGACCCTCCACCTCCACGACGCCTCACGCTGAGTCAAGGCCCCGGAGCGGTGTCCGGGGCCTTGACGGGTCACTCGTCGGGGGTCTCCTCGTCAGGGGGCGGGGCGCCGATCGGGCCGCTGATGGCGGTCAGGGGCTTGTCCAGTCTCTCGCCGGACCCGTCCCGGCGGCCCATGGCGACGTTCAGCATCGCCGGTTTGCCGTTGGCGGCCCCGGCGCGCAGCGGAGTCGGCGCCGCCCAGGCCTGGATCAGCACGTCCTCGCCCTTGAGGAAGCGGTGGGCGCGGACGCCGCCGGTGGCGCGGCCCTTGGACGGGAAGTCGGCGAAGTCGGCCAGCTTGATCGCGCCGGTCTGGGTGCCGGGCAGGGCCGAGGACGAGCCGGAGACCGTGATGACGCGGGCCTCGCGGGACGGGTCGAGGGCGCCGAACCACAGCACGCTCGCGTCCGCGCCCAGCTTGATGCCCGCCATGCCGCCGGCGGCCCGGCCCTGCGGGCGGACGAGGGACGCGGCGAAGTGCAGCAGCTGGGCGTCGGTGGTGATGAAGACGACGTGCTGCTCCTCGGAGAGCAGCTGGACGGCGCCGACGACGCGGTCGCCCTCCTTGAGGCCGATCACCTCGAACTCGTCGCGGTTGGCGGGGAAGTCCGGGACGACGCGTTTGACCACGCCCTGCGCGGTGCCGAGCGCCAGCCCGCCGCCCTCCTCGCCGACGGCGGCGATGCCGACGACCGTCTCGTCCGGTTCGAGGTCGACGTACTCGGTGACCGGTGCCCCGCCCGCCAGGGACGGGGGCGTGGCCGAGGGCGGCAGCGTCGGCAGGTCGAGGACGTCGACGCGGATCATCCGGCCCAGCGACGTCACCGCGCCGACCTGGCCGCGCGCCGTGGACGGGACGACCGACGTCAGCACGTCGTGCGCCGCGCGGGGGCCGCTGTCGGGCAGCGGGCCGGCGTCGTGGGTGCGGGCCATGAGCCCGGTCGACGACAGCAGCACCGTGCACGGGTCGTCCGCGACCTCCAGGGGGACCGCCGCGGCGGCGGTGTGGCCCGAGGATTCGAGGAGGATCGTCCGGCGCGGGGTGGAGAACTCCTTGGCGACGTCGCCCAGCTCCTTCGAGACGACCCCGCGGAGCTTGCGCTCCGACTCCAGGATCGCGGTCAGCTTGGCGATCTCCTTGGCGAGCTGCTCCTTCTCCTTCTCCAGCTCCAGGCGGTCGTAGCGGGTCAGCCGGCGGAGCGGGGTGTCCAGGATGTACTGCGACTGGATCTCCGACAGCTCGAAGATCTGCATGAGGCGCTGCTTGGCCTGGGCGGCGTCGTCGCTCTGCCGGATGACCTGGATGACCTCGTCGATGTTGAGCAGGGCGACGAGCAGGCCGTCCACCAGGTGGAGGCGGTCCTCGCGCTTCTTGCGCCGGAACATCGAGCGCCGGCGGACGACCTCGATGCGGTGGTCGACGTAGACCTGGAGCATGTCGCGCAGGCCGAGGGTGCGGGGCTGGCCGTCGACCAGGGCGACGTTGTTGATGCCGAACGTCTCCTCCATCGGCGTGAGCCGGTAGAGGTCGGCCAGCACCGCCTCGGGGTTGAAGCCGTTCTTTATCTCGATGACCAGGCGGAGGCCGACGTTGCGGTCGGTGAGGTCCTTCAGGTCGGAGATGCCCTGGATCTTCTTGGCGTTGACCAGTTCCTTGATCTTCGCCTTGACGCGCTCGGGCCCGACCGCGTACGGCAGCTCGCTGACGATGATGCCCTTGCGGCGGGGCGTGACGCTCTCGATGGTGACCGTGGCGCGGGTGCGGAACGTGCCCCGGCCGTTCGCGTAGGCGTCGCGGATGCCGTCCAGGCCGACGATCTTGCCGCCGGTGGGCAGGTCTGGGCCGGGGACGAAGCGCATCAGGTCGTCCAGGCCGGCCTCGGGGTTGTCGATCAGGTGCCGGGCCGCGGCGATGACCTCGCCGAGGTTGTGCGGCGCCATGTTGGTGGCCATCCCGACCGCGATCCCGGACGCGCCGTTGACCAGCAGGTTCGGGAACGCGGCGGGCAGCACCTCCGGCTCCTGCTCCTGCCCGTCGTAGTTCGGGCGGAAGTCGACGGTGTCCTCGTCGATGGACTGGACCAGCAGCATCGCCTCGCGGGACATCCGGGCCTCGGTGTACCGCATGGCGGCGGGCAGGTCGTCGCCGCCGAGCGAGCCGAAGTTGCCGTGCCCGTCCACGAGCGGCATCCGCATCGCCCAGGGCTGCGCCATCCGCACCATCGCGTCGTAGATGGCGCTGTCGCCGTGCGGGTGCAGCTTGCCCATGACCTCGCCGACGACGCGGGCGCACTTGACGTGCCCGCGGTCGGGGCGCAGCCCCATCTCGTTCATCGAGTACAGGATGCGGCGCTGGACGGGCTTCATGCCGTCGCGTGCGTCGGGCAGCGCCCGCTGGTAGATCACCGAGTAGGCGTACTCGAGGAAGCTGCCGCGCATCTCGTCGGAGACATCGACGTCGACGATGTTCTCTTCGAAGTCCGGCGGCGGTGGAGGGGCTTGGGATCCGCGTCGTGCCATGCCCCACATTGTGGCCGGTCCCGGGGACATCTTGGGCCCCGCCCCACCGGTGTGGCGCCCGGCCCGGCGGATCGATCCCGTTTCGTCACCTGCGCGGACCTGGCAGATTGAGCACCGACGGTTTCGGTTTTTCCGGTGGAGGTTTCCTTGAGCGGCCTGGCCGACTTCCAGAACTCGATCTATCTGCAGGGACTCGGGGACGTCCGGCCCGCGCTGCCCACGGACCTGACGAAGCTGGAGGGCCTCGCGGAGCGGTCCCTGTCGGCGCGAGCGTTCGGCTACGTGGCGGGGGCCGCGGGAAGCGAGGCGACCGCGCGGGCGAACCGGGCCGCGTTCGACCGGTGGCGGATCGTCCCGCGCATGCTGCGGGACGTCGCCGAGCGCGACCTGTCGGTGACCGTGCTCGGGACCGCGATGCCGTCCCCGGTCCTGCTCGCCCCCATCGGCGTGCAGTCGATCCTCCATCCGGACGGCGAACTGGCCGTCGCGCGGGCCGCCGCCGCCGAAGGGCTGACCATGGTGCTGAGCACGGCGGCCTCGTACAACATCGAGGACGTTGCGGAGGCGAACGCCGACGGGTCGCGCTGGTACCAGCTCTACTGGCCGAAGGACCGAGAGCTCGCCATCAGCTTCCTGGAGCGGGCCAAGGCGGCCGGGTACACGGCCCTCGTCGTCACGCTCGACACGTTCACGATGGCGTGGCGCCCGCGCGACCTGGACCAGGCCTACCTGCCGTTCCTGAAGGGGAACGGCGTCGCGAACTACTTCAGCGACCCGGTCTTCCAGAAGGCCGTCGGCGGGCCCGTCACCGGCGCCAACCGGGACACCGCGCTCCTGCACTGGGTCGCCAACTTCGGGAACCCCAGCCTGACCTGGGACGACCTGATCTTCCTGCGGGAGCACTGGGACGGCCCGATCGCCCTCAAGGGCATCCAGCACCCCGACGACGCCCGCCAGGCCGTGGACGCCGGAATGGACGGCGTCATCGTCTCCAACCACGGCGGGCGGCAGGTGGACGGGGCGGTCGGCTCGCTCGACGCGCTGCCCGGCGTGGTCGACGCCGTCCGCGACCAGGCGACCGTCCTGTTCGACAGCGGGATCCGGACGGGATCGGACATCGCCAAGGCCCTCGCGCTGGGCGCCAAGGCCGTCCTGGTCGCGCGCCCGTACGCGTACGGGCTGGCGCTGGGCGGCCAGGCGGGCGTCCAGCACGTCCTGCGCTGCCTCCAGGCCGAGCTGGAGCTGACCATGGCCCTGTCCGGCGTCAAGCGGCCGGACGACCTGAACCCGGACATTCTCGTGCGCGCCTGAACTTACGCGCCCGCGATGCGGGTAGGGAGACGCGCATGCGCTGGCCTGATCACGCCATCTGGTGGCACGCCTACCCGCTCGGGTTCACCGGCGCCGAACGCGAGGCCCCGCCGGGCGGCGCCTCCCCGGCGCCGCGGCTGGCACGGCTCGAAGGCTGGCTCGACCACCTCGTCGGGCTCGGCTGCAACGGGCTCGCGCTCGGTCCGGTGTTCGCGTCCGAGACGCACGGCTACGACACCGTCGACCACTACCGTGTCGATCCACGGCTCGGCAGCGAGGACGACCTGCGAAGGCTCATCGACGCGGCGTCCCAGAGGGGTGTCCGGGTCCTGCTCGACGGCGTCTTCAACCATGTCGGACGCGGTTTCGGGCCCTTCGCCGATGTGGCGGCCCAGGGCGAGGCGTCCCCGTACAGGAACTGGTTCCACCCGGACCTGCGCACGTTCGAGGGCCACGACCGTCTCGTCACGCTCGACCACGGGGAGCCCGAGGTCGCCGACTACGTCACCGGCGTCATGACCCACTGGCTGGAGCGCGGCATAGACGGCTGGCGCCTGGACGCCGCTTACGCCGTCCCGCCGGCCTTCTGGCGGACGGTCACGGACCGCGTCCGCGCGCGCTTCCCCGAAGCCTGGCTCGTCGGCGAGGTCATCCACGGCGACTACGCGAGCTTCGTCGACCAGACCGGCGTCGACTCGGTCACCCAGTACGAGCTGTGGAAGGCCGTCTGGAGCTCCCTGAACGACGGCAACCTCTACGAACTGGCCCATGCACTCGACCGCCACAACGGGATGCTGGCCTCGTTCGTCCCGCAGACGTTCGTGGGCAACCACGACGTGACCCGCATCGCCAGCCGCGTATCCGAACGTCACCTGCCCCACGCGCTCGTGATCCTGCTGACCGTGGGAGGCGTCCCGTCCATCTACGCCGGGGACGAGTTCGCCTTCGAGGGCATCAAGGAAGAACGCGAAGGCGGAGACGACGCCATACGGCCGGCCTTCCCGGACCGTCCCGCCGAAACCCCCGGCCATGGGGGCGCGCACCACCGCCTCCACCAGGAGCTGATCGGTCTGAGGCGCCGCCATCCATGGCTCGTCCGCGCACGGACCACGGTGGCCACCTTGACCAACACGGCCCTCTCCTACACCGTGGGTCACGGAGCAGAGCGGCTCGCGGTCGTCCTCAACCTCGGCGACGAACCCGCGGGGGTCGATCTGCCCGCCGCCGACTGGACGTGCATCGCCGGCGAAGCCTCCTTCACCAAGGACGGCGCCGCCATCCCGCCCACCGGGTGGGCGATAGCCGAACCATGACATTTGTCAGTGGCCACCCCTGAATTCCTCACGATCGCCTTCTGACGCCTGTGACTGCACGTCCGCACCGGCCACCGGACAGCATGGACGCCATGAAGGCACCCGTGATCGAGGTACGCGACCTGGACCTGAACGAGGCCGTCCGCAACGTCTCGTTCACGGTGGCGCGGGGAGAGGTCTACGCGCTGCTGGGCCGCTACGGCTCGGGGAAGACGACGCTCCTGGAAATCCTCGCGGGACTACGGTGCCCGACAAGGGGAACCGTGCGGCTCCGCGGCGTGGACCCTTACACCGATCGCGACGCCGCCCGCGCCGGGACCGTCTGGCACGACGGCGGCCTGTTCCCCGGGCTGACCGTCGCCGAGGTCGTCGACACCTGGCGGCGCTGGACGCTCGACCCGCTCACCCGCGACGAGGCCCTCCGGCTGGCGCGCCTCACGCACCTCGCCGACGTCCCCTTCGAACGCCTGACCGCGGGGCAGCGGCGCATGCTCGACCTGGCCCTCGCCCTCATCGGACGGTCGGACGTGCTGTTCCTCGACGAACCCACCGCCGGCCTCGACGCCGCCGCCGCGCGCGAGGTGTGGTCCGTCCTGCTGACGCTGGCCGCGCACGGCGTCACCGCGGTGGTCGCGACCCGCGACCCCGACGAGGCGTGCCGCGCCGACCGGGTCGGCGTCCTGGACGAGGGACGCCTCGTCACCGGCCGGGACGCCGCCCGCCTCCGGGCCGCCTGAGCGCCGCGCCCGGTCCCCGTGCCGCGCGCATACGCTGGGCGCGTGCAGCCCAGGATCCCGCGCCCCACCGCCATCGCCGCGATCATCGTGGGGATGACGGCGTTCACGCTGGCCGGGTTCCTGCTGCCCGCGCTCTGGTACGAGATCGCACACCGGAGGGACCCGGGGCTCCTGATCATCGCCCTCACCGGGACCGGCGCCGTCTTCGCCCTCTACGCCCGGCTCCTGTGGCAGAACCTGATGCGCCGCACCGCCCCCGCGCACCGGGTCGGCCTCGCCGCGATCGGCGCGATCTGCTGGGCGCTGCCGCCGCTGCTCGGCACCGGCCAGGGCTGGGGCAACGCGCTCCTCGTCCCCGCCGGGCTGATCGCCGTCGTCCTCCCGCTGCGCGAGGCGGTCGCCGTGACGGCCGCGGCGACCGTCCTGACCCCCGTGTACGGGGTGTTCCTGGGTCTTCCGGCCCTCGCCGTGCTGTACGAGGTGACGGGCGTGCCCCTCGCCGCCTTCTCCGGATACGTCACCGTCTGGCTGTTCCACGTCGTCCAGGAACTCCGCGAGGCGCGCGCCGAGCTGGCCCGCTCCGCGGTGGGGGAGGAACGGCTCCGCTTCGCCCGTGACCTGCACGACGTCCTCGGCCACAGCCTCCAGGCCGTCGCGCTGCGCGCCGAGGTCGCCGAGCGGTTCGTGGAACGCGACGACGGGCGCGTCCGCAAGGAGCTGACCGAGATCCAGACCATGGCCCGGGACGCCGTCCGCGACGTCCGGGAGGTCGTCCGCGGCTACCGCACCACGTCCCTGCGCACCGAGCTGGACGGCATGTCGGCCGTCCTGCGCGCCGCCGGCATCCGCTGCGAACGCCCCGAGGTGTCGCCGTCGCTGCCCGCCCACGTCCACGAGCCGCTCGGCTGGGTGGCCCGCGAGGCCGCCACCAACGTCCTGCGGCACTCCAGCGCCACCTGGTGCGAGATCACCGTCCGCACCGGCCGGGACGGCGTCCGGCTGGAGATCGTCAACGACGGCGCCGCGCGCCGCGCGTCCGCCGGCGGCACCGGCCTGGCGGGCCTCGGCGAACGCCTCGCCGCCGCCGGCGGCGAGTTCGCGGCCGGTCCCGCGGGCGACGGGACGTTCCGGGTGACCGCCGCCGTCCCCGCGAAGGGAGACGCATGATCCGCGTGCTGCTGGCCGACGACCACCTGCTGATCAGGGAGGCGCTCGTCCTGCTGCTGGAGACCGAGGACGGCATCGAGGTCGCCGCCGACGTCGGCCGCGGCGACGAGGCCGTCGAGCGCGCCCTCGCCCTCAAGCCCGACGTCGCCGTCCTCGACATCGACATGCCCGGCCTCGACGGCCTCGCCGCCGCCGAGCGCCTCGCCCGCGACCTGCCCGGCTGCCGCCTGGTGATCGTCACCGCGCACGGCCGCCCCGGCAACCTGCGCCGCGCCATGTCCGCCGGTGTCCGCGGCTTCCTCGGCAAGGACGCCCCCGGCCGGCGCCTCGCCGAGGTCATCCGGCAGGTCGCCGCCGGCGCCCGCTACATCGACCCCCAGTTGGCCGCCGACGCCCTCGCCGCCGAGGAATGCCCCCTCACCCCGCGCGAACTCGACACCCTCCGCGCCGCCGCCGACGGCGCCCCCGTCTCCCGCATCGCGCGCACCCTCGGCCTCTCCGAGGGCACCGTCCGCAACTACCTCTCGGCCGCCGTCACCAAACTCGGCGCCGACAACCGCCACACCGCCGCCCGAACCGCCCGCGAGTTCGGCTGGTTTTAGCCCTCTCTCCTCCTTCGGGCCTTGGCGGCCCTGCTGCGTTTATTGCAGCGCCCTCCTCCTTCGGGCCTGGCGGCCCTCTATCGTCGGGCACTGCGGGCGATCGCTGCATCGCTCCGACTCGCCTTGCGGCTCGCTGCGCGATCAGGGTCTCGCTTCGCTCGTCCCTGCCTTCGGACGCGATCGCGGCCGTTGGGGTTGTCGCGTGGTTGCGGTACCGGCTGAGGTCAGGGGGGTAGTGGGTGCAGTTAGTCCCGCACGTGCGGGTGATCGATCGCTCCGGCTCGCCTTGCGGCTCGCTGCGCGATCAGGGTCTCGCTTCGCTCGCCCCTGCCTTCGGACGCGATCGCAGGCGTTGAGGTCGTTGCGTGGTTGCGGCGGTGGCTGGGGCTGTTGTTCAGCGGCGGGCTAGGACTAGGGAGCCTCTTTTGGTTACGGGGAGGGGGGTGTTGAGCTGGGTGGCGGCCTCGGCCGCCTGGGGGCGGGGGACGTGGCGGGCTATCAGGTAGTCGCGGACGGCGGCCGGGTCGGGGAGGGTGAGCAGCGGGGCGTCCCAGCGCTCCACCTCGACCTCGCCGAAGACCTCGCAGACGCGGGCCGGGGCGTCCTCGGCGTCGAACGTGGTCGGCTCGGGGCGCCAGACGGGGGCCAGTTCGGGGCTGTCGGTGCGGCAGATCGCGGTGACCAGCAGCAGCCCGCCCGGGGCGAGGACGCGGCGGGCCTCGCGGAGCGCGCCGCGCGGATCGTCCAGGTGGTAGAGCATGTTGAGGGCCACGGCGGCGTCGAACGTGCCGTCCCGGAACGGCAGGCGCAGCGCGTCCGCCTGGACGCGCGGGGACGGGTGGGTCCGCAGCAGGACGCCGGACGCGTCAAGGCCCACGAGCCGGAACGGCGGCGGGTGGGGGAGCGCGCCGGCGAGGGCGCCCTCCCCGCAGCCGATGTCCAGGACGCGGGACGCGCCCGAGTGCAGCAGCTTCGAGGCGATGTGGTCGTGCAGGCTCCGCGCCCCGATCAGGTACCTCCTGGTGACCCTGGCGGCCAGGCGGAAGCGCTCCGGGTCGGAGTCGTAGTCGGGTGTGAGGGCCATGCCGTGAGTCTGCCCGATGAACCGCTCCGAAAGCGTGTCAGGCGGTGACGCCGCCGTCGACGACGAGGTCGTGCCCGACCACGTGGGACGCGGCGTCCGACGCCAGCCACAGGATCGTCTCCGCCACCTCCGAGGTGTCCGCCACGCGGCCGGACGGGGCCGACGCGCGCATCCGCTCCGCCCGGTCGGCCGGGGTCTCCCCTGGGCGGAGCGACATCGGCGTGTCGCTGGCTCCCGGGCTGACGGCGTTGATGCGGATGCCGTCGGCGATGTGGTCGAGGGCGGCCGTGCGCGTCAGGACGCCGACGCCCGCCTTGGACGCCGCGTACGCCGCCAGCCCGGGGCGGCGCCCGTGCGAACCGATGTTGGACGAGACGTTGACGATCGTCCCGCCGCCGTGGGCGCGCATGTAGGCGACCTCGTGCTTCAGCGAGAGGAACGTGCCGGTCAGGTTGGTCGCGAGGACGGTGTCCCAGGCGGTGGTGTCGATGTCGGCGACGGGACCGGCGCCGGCGAGGATCCCGGCGTTGTTGACCGCGACGTGCAGGGCGCCGTGGCGCGCGGCGACCGTCTCGACCATCCGGGCGGTGGAGGCGGGGTCGGTCACGTCCGCGACGACGTGGTCGGCGTGATCCGGGCCGATCTCCTTGACGGCCTCGGTGAGGGTCGTCGCGTCGCGTCCGGCGAGGACGACCGTGGCGCCCTCGCGGGCGAACGCCCGAGCGGTGGCGCGGCCGATGCCGCCCGCGCCGCCGGTGATGAGGACGACGGCGTCCCTGAATCGCATGGTGGGCTCCGAATACCAGATCGATCGTTCTTGAATGAGAGTCGAAGGAAGCCCCAGCGGGGGCGGCGGGGCGGTGGTCGGTCAGTCGAAGAGGGCGATGGCCTGGTGGGTCGCGTCCCGGAGGCGGTTGTCGTCGGCCGGTGCGCGCCCGAGGACGCGCATGCCCTGGAAGAGGACGAGCAGCAGGCGGGCCAGCGCCCGGGGGTCCTTGCCGGGAGGCAGCTCTTCCTGGGCCCGCGCGCGCATCAGGGCGGAGGTGAGCGACGCCTCCAGGAAACTCCAGCTCGCCTCGACGAGGCGTGCGGCGTCGGCGTCGTGCGCGGCCAGTTCGACGGCCGTGTTCACGACGAGGCAGCCGCGCCGCGGACGGTCGCGCCCGGATTCCTCGGCGAAGCGCTCGATCAGCTCCCGCACCGCCGGCAGCACGGGACCGGGGCGCGACAGCGCCTCGGCGATCTGCGGGTCCGTGAGCTGGAGGTAGCGTTCGAGGGCCTTCAAGTACAGCTCGTGCTTGCCGCCGAACGTCGCGTACAGGCTGGCGCGGGCGACGCCGAGGTGGGCCACGAGGTCGGCCATGGACGTCGCCTCGTACCCGCGCTCCCAGAACAGCTCCAGGGCCCGCTGCAGCACCGCGTCCGGGTCGAACTCCTTCGTCCGCGCCATGGCACGGACCTTAGACCGTTCCAGAACGAACGGTCAAATATCGGCCTTGGGGTGCGCCGCGACGAACGGGCGGTCGAGGTCGAGGGCGTCCAGGACGGACCCGTCGGCGGCCAGCGCCTCGACGACCGGGCCGCGGCGGGCGCCCCACACCACCACGACGTGCCCGTGCTCCGGGACGTCCAGGATCCGCTTGCCCACCCGGACCCGCACGACCTCCGCCGAGGCCCGCAGCCGCGCCTCGTTCACCCACTTGGCGCCCCACGGCAGCAGCCGGTTGGAGTTGCGGACCGTCCGGCCGGAGCCGTACTTCAGCAGGTGGCGCCCCATCTCGCCCGATGAGCGCCGCGCCAGCGGCTCGGCGGGGGCCGACCCGCCGGCGCCGCCCAGCTCCCGCCACTCGCCGTCGCGGCGATGGAACGTCCAGCCCTCGATGAACGCGGACGCGGCGTCCCCCCACTGGTGCAGGAACGTGACGACGGCGACGTCGCCGTCCATGTCGAGCCCGAGCGGAAGGAAGTCCCGGCCCTCCTCGAAGGCGGCGGGAGCGGGGACGGGGAGGCCGTCCCTGAGGAGCCGCATGCACTCCTCGTGCACCTCGTGGTCGTTCATCTGGGGGACCTCTGATCATGCAGGCAGGGCAAAGGGCCCTCTCGCGAGAGGGCCCCCACGTGGCACTCACTCTAGAGGTCCGGCTCGTCTGGTTTCACCCGTCTGAGGTACTCCCGTCAAGGCTTTGCCATCCGGACTTCATCCTCTGGACGATCTTGTGCTCACCCGCGCGGCCAGGGCACTCGCCGCCGGGGAACGGAGAGCGATCGGTGTCACACCGGATGGATTTGCGGTCAGCGGCGTAGAGCCGGTTAACTGCTGACATGCCTTCCGTACGCCCGTGCCGCGAGCACCGCCCGCCCATGCCGCGGGCCATGCGGCGTACGTGTTGCCGGCGAATGTGTGACCGCTGAGGGCCCCTGCCTGAGCCTCGCGCCCCGAAGCGAGCCCGTCCCGACACCCGAGTCACGCATGAGCATCGAACGCCATCTGCTGGGCCACGCGCCGTACCCGCCCGGTCTCTCCTGAGCGCCCCGCGCCGCCCGGCCCCGTCCTGATCCACGCCGCCCGTCCGGTGGCCCCCGTCCGCATGGGTGATTCCCTGTGATTCAGATCGAAAAACTGCGTAAGGTCCACCGCGACCGAGGCCGCGAGGTGACCGCCGTCGACGGCGTCGACCTGGCCGTCGCCGAGGGCGAGGTCTTCGGCGTGCTCGGCCGCAGCGGCGCCGGCAAGAGCACCCTGCTGCGTTGCGTCAACCTCCTGGAACGTCCGGACGAGGGCCGCATCGTGGTCGACGGCCGGGACCTGCTGGCCCTGCGCGGCGGGGAGCTGCGCAGGGCGCGCCAGGGGATCGGCATGATCCACCAGCACTTCGGCCTGCTCGGCAGCCGGACGGTCGCCGGGAACGTCGCGTTCCCGCTGGAGGTCATGGGCGTCCCGCGCGCGGAGCGGGCGCGCCGGGTCGCCGAGCTGCTCGACCTCGTCGGGCTGACCGAGCACGCCAGGGCCCATCCGGCGCAGATCTCCGGCGGGCAGAAGCAGCGCGTCGGCATCGCCCGCGCGCTGGCCGGACGCCCCAAGGTGCTGCTGTCGGACGAGGCGACGTCCGCGCTCGACCCGGAGACGACCGCGTCGATCCTGGAGCTGCTGCGCGACCTCAACCGGCGCCTCGGCCTCACCGTCCTGCTGATCACCCACGAGATGGACGTGGTCAAGCGCATCTGCGACTCGGCCGCGGTCATGCGGGACGGCAGGCTCACCGAGTCGGGACCCGTCCGCGGGCTGCTCGCCCGGCCCGGCTCCGAGCTCGCCCGCGGCCTGTTCCCGCTGCCGCCGGCCGAGCCCCGCGACGGCACGACCGTCATCGAGGTCACGTTCACCGGCGAGGCGACCGGGGAGCCGGTCGTGTCGGCGCTGGCCCGCAAGTACTCGGTCGACGTCAACATCCTCGGCGGCGCCGTGGAGAGCGTCGGCGGCGAGCGCGTCGGCCGGCTCCAGCTCGAACTGCCCGGCGACCCGTCGCTCAACGCCGCCCAGCTCGCGTTCCTGCGCGAGTCCGGACTGGCCGTGGAGCTGAAGAACCCCCCACAGGAGGACGCCCGATGAGCTGGGACGAGGTCATGCCGCTGCTGTGGCCGGCGACCGTGGACACCCTCTACATGACCGGCGTCGCGACGCTGCTCACCGCCGCCTTCGGGCTGCTGCTCGGCGTGCTGCTGGTGGTGACCGAGCGCGGCGGCCTGCTGCCCGCCCCGCCGCTCAACGCGGTGCTCGGCGTGGTCGTCAACGTCGGCCGCTCGCTGCCGTTCCTGATCCTGATGGTGGCGATCATCCCGTTCACCCGGATCGTCGTCGGCACCAGCATCGGCAACGCCGCCGCGATCGTCCCGCTGACCGTGGGCGCCATCCCGTTCTACGCCCGGCTCGTCGAGATCGCGCTGCGCGAGGTCGACCCGGGCGTGCTCGCCGCGGCGGACGCGATGGGCGCCACCCGCCGGGAGATCGTCGGCAAGGTCATGCTGCGCGAGGCGCGGCCCGGCCTGGTGTCCGGCCTGACCGTCACCGTCATCGCGCTGATCGGCTACACGGCCATGGCCGGGACGGTCGGCGGCGGCGGGCTCGGAAATCTCGCCGTCGTCTACGGCTACGAGCGCTTCGAGACCAAGGTCATGGTCGCGACCGTGGCGCTGCTGATCGTCCTGGTCCTGCTCATCCAGGCCGCGGGGGACCTCGTCGCCCGCCGCCTCACCCACAGGTAACGCACAGAAGGGCACTCCTCGTGCTTCGCAAGATCACCACCGCGCTGGCCTCCGCCCTGCTCCTCGCGGGCCTGACCGCCTGCGGCTCGTCGTCGGCGTCGGACGACCCGGACGCCCCGCTGAAGGTCGCGGTCAACCCCGTCCCGCACGGCGACATCCTCACCTACGTGAAGGACGATCTCGCGGGCAAGGCCGGCCTCGAACTCGACATCGTGACCTTCAACGACTACCAGCAGCCGAACACGGCGCTGAAGGAGAAGCAGGTCACCGCCAACTACTTCCAGCACGTGCCGTTCATGGAGGAGTTCGAGAAAAAGGCCGGGACGAAGCTGGCGTTCGTCGCGCCCGTCCACCTGGAACCGCTCGCCGTGTACTCCAAGAAGGTGAAGGACCTGCGGGCCGTCCCGCAGGGCGCGACCGTGGCGGTCCCGAACGACCCCGCCAACGAGGGGCGCTCGCTGAAGCTGCTCGCCGGCAACGGCCTGCTCACCCTCAAGCCGGGCGCGCCCGCGAGCGCGACCGAGCGGGACATCGCGAGCAACCCCAAGGGCCTGAAGTTCAAGCCCCTGAAGGCCGCGCAGCTGCCCCGCTCGCTGGAGGACGTCGACCTGTCGGTGATCAACGGCAACTACGCCATCGAGGCCGGGCTGGCGCCGAACAAGGACGCGCTCGTCGCGGAGAAGGCCGAGGGCAACCCGTACGCCAACGGGATCGTCACGCTGCCGGAGAACAAGGACGACCCGCGCGTGAAGAAGCTCGTCCAACTGCTCCAGGGGCCGGAGGTCAGGAAGTACGTCGAGGACAAGTACAAGGGGTCGGTGCTGATCGCGTCCTGAGCCGGTGATCCCTTCCGCGCGGAAAGCGGCGCCGGATGTCCGCCCGTCCTGATAGGACATGTGCCGACGATCTCGCGAAAGGGAACCATGAGCGTATACGAGCACCTTGAGGAGTACTTCGGCCTGCCGGTGGCCACGTTCAACGAGGACACCGGCGCCGAGGAGGAGGACGACGACGGGGCCGGGTCCGGTCCGGTCGCCGGAGCGGACCTCCCGCCCGCGGGCGAGGTCGCCTGGTTCGTCGGGACGTCCTTCGACGAGGAGGGGTTCGGTGACGTCTTCGCCCGGTTCCTGAAGACCGTCGACACCACCGAGATCACCGCGTTGATCATCGGGTACTGGGGCGCGTCCTACGACGACGGCGTCGCCGACCCGGTGGCGCTGCTGACCGAGGCGGCCGCGTCCTTCCCGAAGCTGCGGGCCCTGTTCCTCGGGGACATCACCGGCGAGGAAGCGGAGATCTCCTGGATCGAGCACTCCGACATCACGCCCCTGTTCGCCGCGTTCCCCGGCCTGGAGCGGTTCGACGTGCGCGGTTCCCAGGGGCTCGTCCTCGAACCGGTCGGCAGCGAGCGGCTGAAGGTGCTGCGGTTCGAGTCGGGCGGGCTGCCGGCCACGATCGTGCGGGCCGTCGCAGCGAGCGATCTGCCGAACCTGGAGCACCTCGACCTGTGGCTCGGCGAGGACGGCTACGGCGGTGACACGACCGTCGCCGACCTGGCGCCGCTCCTGAGCGGCGAGCGGCTGCCCGCGCTGCGCCACCTCGGCCTTGAGGACAGCGAGATCGAGGACGAGATCGCGGCGGCCGTCGCGGGCGCGCCCGTGGTGGCGCGGCTGGAGTCGCTCAGCCTGGCGATGGGCATCCTGACCGACCAGGGCGGGGAGGCGCTGCTGTCCGGCCAGCCGCTCACCCACCTGCGCAGGCTCGACCTGCACCACCACTTCCTGTCCGATGCGATGGTCGAGCGGGTGCGGACGGCGCTGCCGGGCGTCGAGGTCGACCTGGACCACCAGGAGACGAACGACACCGACTGGCACTACATCGCGGTCTCCGAATGATCCAGGAGCGGCTCTCCACCTTCGCGGGCCTGCCCGTGCACACCTTCGACGGCGAGCCGGACGGCCCGCTGCCCGCGCCGAGCGACGTCGCCTGGGGCGTCTACCACCACGTCGCCGACAACGGCGTGTGGGGCGCGGAGGTCCCGGAGAACCTCGGCCTCTTCCTGGAGACGGTCGACACCGCGAAGGTCACCCACCTCGTCATCGGCTTCTGGGGGTTCGATCCCGAGGAGTTCTCCCCGGTGGACTGGCTGGTCGGCAACGCCGGGCGCCTGCCGAACCTGCGGGCGGTGTTCCTCGGTGACATCCTCGACTGGGACCTGCACATCTCCTGGATCAAGAACGGTGACATCTCGCCGCTGTTCGAGGCGTACCCGGGCCTGGAGCACTTCGAGATCCGCGGGGCGTCGGACCTGCGGTTCGAGCCGATCCGCAGCGAGCGGCTGAAGGTGCTGCGAATCGAGTCGGGCGGGCTGCCGGCCGAGGTCGTCCGGACGGTGATGGCCGGCGACCTGCCCGCCCTGGAGCATCTGGACCTGTGGATCGGGTCCGAGTGGTATGCCGGGTCGTCGGAGGCCGACGACTACGCGCCCGTCCTGACCGGCGAGCGTTTCCCCTCGCTGAGGCACCTCGGCCTGGAGAACGGCCCGTTCCAGGACGAACTGGCGGAGGCCCTCGCGAGCGCACCGGTCGTCCCGCGGCTGGAGTCGCTCAGCCTGGCGATGGGGATGCTCAGCGACCGGGGCGCCGAGGCGCTTCTGGCCGGGCAGCCCCTCACCCACCTGCGGAAGCTTGATCTCCACCATGCCTTCCTGAGCGAGCCGATGGTGGAGCGGCTGAAGGCCGCCCTGCCGGGCGTCGAGCTCGACCTCCGCGACGCGGTGGGCAATGCGGAGTGGGTCGGTGACGAATGGGCCTCAAGCGCCCTCTACGTCGCGGTGTCGGAATGACGTTCGCGGTGGTCGGGACGCCCGGCGACCGGCGTCCCGCGCTGTTCGCGCGGGCGTGCCGTTCCGCCGGGTTGCCCGAGCCGCGGCTCATCCCCTGGACGGACGTGCTGAGCGGTGCCCCGCTCGCCTTCGAGGCGGGCGACAAGGTCCGCATCGACTCGCCGGGTGAGGATCCCGCGGCCGACGCGCTGCTGCGCGGTCCCGGCGAGCCCGCGCGGGTGGGCGGCGGGGCCCGCTGGCACCGGACGTTCACGGCCGCTCTGCGCCGCCTGGCGTCGTCGGCCGCGGCGTCCGGGGCGTGGATCCTCGGTGACGTCGAGGAGATCGGGGTGATGTTCGACAAGCGGCGCTCGCACGCCCGCCTGCTGTCGGCCGGGGTGCCCGTCCCGGCCGCCCTGTCCGATGTCGACGGGTACGCGGCGCTCCGCTCGCGGATGGACGAGGCGGGGGAGCGGCGGGTGTTCGTGAAGCCGGCGCACGGCTCGTCCGCCTCCGGGGTGGTCGCCCTGCAGACCGCTCCGGGCCGGGTCAGGGCCGTGACGTCGGCGTTCATGGCGGGGGACCGGCTGTTCAACTCCCTTCGCGTGCGCTCGTACGAGACCGAGGAGGAGGTCGCGGCGCTGATCGACCTGCTCGCGCCGGACGGCCTGCACGTCGAGCGGTGGCTGCCGAAGGCCACTCTCGGCGGGCGCGTGTTCGACCTGCGCGTGGTCGTCGTCCACGGGGAACCCACGCACGCGGTCGTCCGGACGAGCCTTTCCCCGATGACCAACCTGCATCTGGGCGGTGCCAGGGGAGATCTCGGCGCCGTGCGGAGCGCGCTGGGGGAGAACGGCTGGCGCCGGGCGCTGGACGTGTGCGCGCGGGCGGCGGCCTGCTTCCCGTCCAGCCCGATGGTCGGGGTCGATCTCCTTGTGGGGCACGGGCTGAAGCGGTTCTCGGTGTGCGAGGTGAACGCCTTCGGCGACCTGCTCCCGGGTCTGACCGGCTTGCCCGGAAGCTCCGCCGAGGGGCTCGATACCTATGCTGCCCAGGTCAAGGCCGTCTTGCCGGAGATCGTCACCGCATGTACGACATGAACGAGGTCATCGGCAGCCACGACGTGCTGCTGGTGACCCTCGACACGCTGCGCTACGACGTGGCGGCCGAACTCGCCGCGTCGGGCGGGACGCCCACGCTCACCGGGCTCCTGCCGGGCGGCCGCTGGGAGCGCCGCCACACGCCGGGCAGCTTCACCTACGCCGCGCACGCCGCGATGCTGGCCGGGTTCCTCCCGACCCCCGCGTCGCCCGGGCCGCATCCGCGCCTGTTCGCCGGAGCGTTCCCGGGCAGCGAGACCACCGCCCCCGGCACGTGGACGTTCGACGCCGCCGACCTGCCGTCCGGTCTCTGCGCGGCCGGCTACCACACGGTCTGCGTGGGCGGCGTCGGGTTCTTCAACAAGCTGACGCCGCTCGGTTCGGCGCTGCCGTCGCTGTTCGCGGAAAGCCACTGGGAACGCGCGTTCGGCGTCACCGATCCGGACGCCCTGCCCAACCAGATCGACCGCGTCGCCGACATCGTGGCGCGGCAGCCCGCCGAGCGCCGCCTGTTCCTGTTCCTGAACGTCGCGTCCCTGCATCAGCCCAACTGGTTCTACCTGGACGGTGCGGCAAGCTCGGACGGCGACACGCGCGCGAGCCACGCCGCTGCGCTCCGGCATGTCGACACCCATATCGGCCGGTTGTTCGAGCTGATGCGCCGTCCTTGTTTCGTCATCGTCTGTTCCGACCACGGGACGGCGTACGGGGAGGACGGCCATGTGGGTCACCGCATCGGCCACGAGGTCGTCTGGACCGTTCCTTACGGGGAGTTCGTTCTGTCGTGAAGCCCTACCAGGGGTACGTGTACGCGTACCCGCACAAGACCGCCTACCATCCGCTGCGACCCGCGCCCGCCCTCCGGGACGTGTGGGCGGGGGAGCGGCTGGACGCGCTCTTCCTCTACCTGCACGTGCCCTTCTGCGAGATGCGGTGCGGCTTCTGCAACCTCTTCACCCGCACCGGTGCCCCCGACGAGCTGACCGGTGCCTACCTGGACGCGCTCGACCGGCAGGCCACGAGCGTCCTGGACGCCCTGGACGAGGGCGGGCGCGACGGACCGGTGTTCGCCACCGCGGCGTTCGGCGGCGGAACCCCCACCTACCTCACGGCACCCGAACTGGAACGGCTCTGCGACATCGCCGGACGGTTCGACGGCTTCGGCTCTGGTCCGCTGGGCGTGGAGACGTCCCCGGCGACCGCCACCACGGACCGGCTGACCGTCCTCGCCGACCGCGGGACGACACGCGTCTCCATCGGAGTGCAGAGCTTCCTGGACGAGGAGGCGCGTGCGGCCGTCCGCCCGCAGAAGCGCGCCGAAGTGGAGGCCGCGCTGGACCGGATCAGGGCCGTCGGCTTCCCGACCCTCAACATCGACCTCATCTACGGCATCGACGGGCAGACGCCCGCGACATGGACGCAGTCCCTGGACGCCGCCTTGGCGTGGCGTCCGGAGGAGGTCTACCTGTACCCGTTGTACGTCCGTCCGCTGACCGGCCTGGGACGCCGGGCCCGCGATTGGGACGACCAGCGCCTCACCCTCTACAGGATCGGACGTGACCACCTTCTGGCCGAGGGCTACGAGCAGGTGTCGATGCGCATGTTCCGGCTGCCCTCCGCTGACGCGGGTGGGACGGAGTACTGCTGCCAGACGGACGGAATGGTCGGGCTGGGATGCGGGGCTCGCTCCTACACGTCGCGCCTGCACTACTCCTTCGAATACGCGGTCGGAGCCGGTCAGGTGCGTTCCATCATCGACGACTACGTGCGCGAGACCGACTTCACCACCGCCCGTGTGGGTTTCGAGGTGGATGACGAAGAGCGCCGGCGCCGGCATCTCATCCAGTCCCTTCTGCAGGCAGAGGGGATGGACCGGGACGCCTACCGTGCACGCTTCGGCTCCGACCCATTGGACGACTTCCCCGCCGATCTCAAGTCGTTCGCAGACCGCGAGTGGCTGGAGACGTCCGAAACCACAGTGCGACTGACACCGGAAGGGCTCGCCTACTCAGATGCCATCGGCCCGGCCCTGTTCTCGTCCCGTGTCCTAGCGTTGATGGACTCCTACGAGGCGCGGTGATGGAACACCTGACGATCCTCTACCGGGGGCCGCTCGCGAGCTGCGACTACGACTGCCCGTACTGCCCCTTCGCAAAGCGCCGCGACACACCGGAGCAACTCCGCGCCGACCGTGCCGCGCTCGAACGCTTCACAGAGTGGGTCGCCGAGTGCGACCATCGCATCTCCGTCCTGTTCACGCCGTGGGGAGAGGGACTCGTACGGTCCTGGTACAGGCGCGCCCTCACCGAGCTGAGTCACCTTCCGCACGTCGAACGGGTCGCGATCCAGACGAACCTGAGCCACCGCGGGTCCTGGACGGACGGCGCCGACCTCACGCGGCTGGCGCTGTGGGCGACCTACCACCCCGGCCAGGTCCCGTACGAGCGGTTCCTGGGCAAGTGCCGCGACCTGGCGGCCCGCGGCGTTCGCTTCAGCGTCGGGATCGTCGGGCAGCCCGACCACCTCGGCGCCGCCCGCCGCCTGCGCGCCGACCTGCCGGACGGAACCTACCTGTGGGTCAACGCCGCCGAGGGACGCGTCTACGACGACGCCGAGGCAGCGTCCTGGACGGAGATCGACCCGCTGTTCCCGGTGAGCCGCCGCCCGCACGCCAGCCGCGGGCTCCCGTGCCGGACCGGCGACAGCGTCGTGTCGGTGGACGGCGACGGCACGGTGCGCCGCTGCCACTTCGTCCCGTCCGTGCTGGGCAACCTCTACGACGGCTCGTTCCGGGACGCCCTGGCGCCGCGCCCCTGCCCGCTGGACACCTGCGACTGCCACATCGGCTACGTCCACCTCGAACCGCTGGGCCTCTACGGCACGTTCGCCGGAGGCGTCCTGGAACGCATCCCCGCCCTGCTCGGGCAGGCTTGACCCCTCCGGCCCTCGGGCTGCCGGCTCGGCCCCGGCGGCCGGGCGTCGGCCCGAGCCGGTCATCCCGGAGCGCGCGGATCCCGTGCACGACCGCCCCGGAGGGCGCATGCTTGCGTTAGCCGGCGAGCCTAGGCGGTTCCGTGGACCATCGAGAACGACCCCACTTCATCCTCGCGCTGAAACCCGTGGACGCGGCCGTGCGGGCCGCGCGCGACACGGTGCGCGCGGCGCTGGACGGCTGGAACCGCGCCGACGTCAACGGCGACCTGGAGCTCATCACCAGCGAGCTCGTCACCAACGCGATCCGGCACGCGAACACGATCACGCTCGTCCTCTACCTGCTCGACGACGCGACCGCCATGGTCGAGGTGTGGGACGACAACCCCGAGGGCCCCGCCGCGCCCATCGTCGACCTCCACGCCGAAGGCGGGCGCGGGCTCATGCTCGTCGGCGCCCTCGCGCGCTCCTGGGGCTGGCGTTCGACCGCCGGAGGGAAGGTCACCTGGGCGCAGACCATCACGTCGTGAACGGGCGGGCGTCCTCTGGTTACTGGGGAAGTGCGACCAGGGGACGCCCGCCGGGCCGGGTGCGCCCCGGCCGTCGAGGGGCTCAGGTCTGCTTTTCTGGGCGGTAGTCGTCCTCGTCCACGCCGAACGTCCAGGCGACCCCCGCGCGTGCTGTGCGGGTACCGGGCGGGACGCGCAGGTAATAGGTGCGGTGCGTGCCGTCCGGCTCGGGAGTGGAGTTGACCACCTCGACCATCACCACCGGCTCGTCGCCCGGCAGCTCGATCGACCACAGGACGCCCGTCTCGTCCCGGTGCAGGGGACGCGCGCCGGTCTCGGCCAGGTAGCGGTCGTAGCCGAAGATCTCCAGCATGACGCGGCGCAGCTCGGCGTTCTGCTCCGACGAGATGCGGTCGGGCGTGAGGCCGGTCAGCGACGCGACGAAGTCGTGCGGGATCGGCATGCCGCGCCAGGCGTGCAGCGCGAACCCGTCCGGGTAGGCCAGGGCGGGGCCGTCGCCGCGGTGCAGCCGGCCCGGCTCGTCGCGGTGCAGCTCGCTCGGCCGCTCGGTGAGGATCGCCAGCCGCTCGTAGGGCCACCACCATCCCGCCGAACGGGCGGCCTCCGCCAGGCCGGCGAGCGGGCCGTCCAGCCGCCCGAGCGACTCGAACAGCGCGAGCCACGGCGCGTCGTGCTGGCCCAGGACCGCGTCGAGCGTGACGGCGCGCAGCAGGGACTCCGCCGCGCTCTGCTGCGGGGTCTCCTCCCGGTTCCCGGCGCCGCCCGGCCGGCCGTGCGCCTGCTCGCCGATCGCGCCGCGCACCCGCGCGACCAGCGCCTGCACCTGGTTCCAGAGCAGGCCGCCGGTCTCCGCCCATGTGCGCGGCCACTGCTCCGGCCCCTGTTCGGAGCAGGCGGCCGCACGTTCCTCCTCCCAGGGGCGGGTGCGCACCTCCGGCAGGACGCTCCCGCCCGCCTCGCCGTCACCGAGGTCGGCCCGCGCCTGTTCGACGAGGCCGCCGAGACCGGCCGCCTCCAGCGCCTCGCCATGCCCGGCGATGACGGCCGCCGCGACGGCCCCCCGCGCGGGGGAGGGCACCCAGACGTACCGCTCCGGCGCGTCCAGCCCCGCGGACGCGTAGGCGGCGGCCACGCCCGCCTCGGCCCGGGCACGGTCGGCGGGAGCGGCGGTGAACGCCACCGCCTGCCAGTCGCCGACCACGAAGTGCGTCTCGCGTACCGTTCCGGTGAGCATCGCGGCCACCTCAGTCCGCCACGACGCGGACGGACCCGGGCACGTACTCGCGCTGCCGGATCACCCGGTACCAGCCCTTGGGCAGCGTGATCGGCGCGTGCTCCTCGTGCACCAGCCGCCCGCCGGACGGCAGGTGCAGGTGGTCCGGGACGAGCGGGTCGGGCGTGCGCAGCAGCGAGCCCGGCGCCGTCAGCGCGTGCGCGTGCCCCGTCGCCTCGCCGAGCGCGAGCACCATGCGGCCCCTCCCGTCGCGCGGGGACGGCGGCAGGCCGCGCACGGACTGCGGGACCGCCTCCTCGGGCACGGGCAGGATCAGGACGTCTCCCTGTCGGTACATGCGGCGAACGTAACGTCCGCCACCGACAAAACGGCGGGCTCAGAAGCCGCGGGTGCGGCGGGCGGCGGGGCGCGCCCAGCGCCCGGACGCGCTCAGGCCCACCCGCTGGAACGCCCGGACGAGCTCGCCGCCGAGGTTGACGCCGGCGCCGAGCGCGAGGGCCACCGACACGGCGGTGATGAGGCTCAGCACGCCCGCCTGCGGCGAGCCGGTGTTGAGCTCGACCATGCCCCGGTAGAGCGCGGTCCCCGGCAGGAGGGGGCCGATCGCCGGGACCACGTACGGCATGACGGGCTGCCCGTGCCTGCGCGCGAGCCAGCTCGCCGCCACACCGACGATCGTGGCGGCCACGGCCGAGGCGAGGACCGGCGGCACGTCCCACCCGCGGGCCAGCACGTACAGCACCCAGATCAGCGCGCCGCCGAGCGCGGTGGCCGCCAGCACGTCCCGCGGCGTCGCCAGGGACACCGCGAACGTCAGCGAGATCGCGGCGGCGGCGATGACCGCGACGGGCTCCAGCTTCGCCGACGGGGTGGGCAGGTGGCGGACGTCGATCGGCACGCCGAGGCTGACCGCGAGGTAGACGACCGCGCCGAGCCCGGCGACGATCGCCGCGATCATGAAGAAGACCTCCAGCACCCGCGCCCCCGCGCTGACCAGGTCACCGGTGATGCCGTCCTGGATGCTCGCCACGAGCGGGCGCCCCGGCAGCAGCGCCAGGATCGCGCCGGTCACGATCGTGGCGGCCTGGCCGGGATTGCCCATCGCCACCACCAGCACCGCCGCGGTGGCGCCGATCGCGGCGGCCACCGCCAGCTGGAAGAACTCGGCGACGCCGCGGCGCGCCAGGTAGGCGGCGGCGCGGTCGCCGAGGAGGGTGGCGACGAACGCGGTGGTCGCGACGAGCGGTCCACCGCCGGACAGCACACTGCCGGACGCGGAGATGAGCCCCAGCGACACCACGAGCAGCCAGGCCGGGTACGGGGGGCGGCCCCGCTTGATCTGCGCGAGCCGCTTGTGCGCGTCGTCCAGTTCCAGCATGCCGATGGACGCGTCCTGCACGAGCTGGTGGAGTGCGGTGAGCCGCCAGTAGGCCGGGGTCCGGCGGCGGATGGCGCGCGTTCCCGTCATGGGCGGCGCGCCCCCGCCCGGGTGGGCCGACACCAGGAGGCTGGTCAGCGTGACCTGCACCTCGCAGCGGGGGAGCTCGTAGGCCACGGCCAGGCCGAGCATCGCCTCGTTCACGCGCTCCGTCGTCTCGCCGCTGGCCAGGAGCAGTTCACCGACCCGCAGGACGAGGTCGACGGCCCGGGGATCGACGACCTCGCCGGGCTCTTCCTCGTGGGGTTCCGGGGTCGACCCGTCCATCAGGACCTGCCACGTTCGCCGCAAACGTTCAGCCGCGCCCATACCCCTGCCCGTGCCCCTTTCCGCCCTGGAAGCCGATCTTGACTGGCAGGCTACCCACGTCCCCGGTGTCCGAAATCCGCGCCGCCCGGCCTTACCCTTTGCACAGAACGTGATTCTGGTGCGGTGTCTTCCACGGCGCTGGTACCAAGGACGCATGAGCACTTCGGACGGACTCCGGGACGAGGCCGAACGCTGCCTGCGCGCCCTCGCGGGCGACCACGCGCGGCTCCGCGACGACCAGTGGACGGCGATCAGCGCGCTCGTCGTCGAGCGGCGCCGGGCCCTGGTCGTCCAGCGGACGGGCTGGGGCAAGTCCGCCGTGTACTTCGTGGCGACCAGGCTGCTCCGCGAGCGCGGCGCCGGCCCGACCGTGATCGTCTCGCCGCTGCTGGCGCTGATGCGCAACCAGATCGACGCGGCCGACCGGGCGGGCATCCGCGCCCGCACGATCAACTCGTCCAACACCGGCGACTGGGACCAGATCTTCGCCGAGGTCGAGGCGGGCGCGGTCGACGTCCTGCTGGTCAGCCCCGAGCGGCTCAACAACCCCGACTTCCGCGACCTCGTGCTGCCCAAGCTCGCCGCCGGCGCCGGGCTGGTGGTCGTCGACGAGGCGCACTGCATCTCCGACTGGGGCCACGACTTCCGCCCCGACTACCGGCGGCTGCGCACCCTGCTGGCCGACCTGCCGCCCGAGATCCCGGTGCTCGCCACCACCGCGACCGCCAACGCCCGCGTCACCCAGGACGTCGCCGAGCAGCTCGCGGGCGCCGACGCCCTCGTCCTGCGCGGCCCCCTCGAACGCGAGTCGCTGCACCTCGCCGTGGTGACGCCGCCCACCGCCGAGCAGCGCGTCGCCTGGCTGGGCGAGCACCTCGGCGACCTCCCGGGCTCCGGCATCGTCTACACCCTCACCGTCGCCGCCGCCCACGAGATCACCGGCTACCTGCGCGACCGGGGCCACGAGGTCGCCGCCTACTCCGGCCAGACCGAGCAGGCCGAACGCCTCCAGGCCGAGCAGGACCTCCAGGACAACAAGCTCAAGGCCCTCGTCGCCACCAGCGCCCTCGGCATGGGCTTCGACAAGCCCGACCTCGGCTTCATCGTCCACGTCGGCGCGCCGCAGTCCCCGGTGGCCTACTACCAGCAGATCGGGCGGGCCGGACGCGGCGTCGACCGCGCCGAGGTGATCCTGCTCCCCGGCCGGGAGGACCGCGACATCTGGGCCTACTTCGCCAGCCTCGCCTTCCCGCCGGAGCACATCGTCCGCGCCACCCTCGACGTCCTGGACGCCGCCGACCGGCCCCTCTCCACCGGCGCGCTGGAGCCGCTCGTCGACCTGAACCGGGCCCGGCTGGAGATGATGCTGAAGGTCCTCGACGTGGACGGCGCCGTCCGCCGCGTCAAGGGCGGCTGGACGTCCACCGGCGAGCCCTGGTCCTACGACCGGGAACGCTACGAGCGCGTCACCGCCGAACGCCGGCGCGAGCAGCAGGCCATGCTCGACTACATCTCGACCACGGCCTGCCGCGAGGAGTACCTGCGCACCCAGCTGGACGACCCCGCCGCCGCCCCCTGCGGCCGCTGCGACAACTGCACGGGCCGCCACCGGCCCGCCGAGGTCACCCGCGAGAGCGTCACCCGGGCCCGCGACCGGCTGCACCGTCCCGGGGTCGACATCGCCCCCCGCCGCATGTGGCCCACCGGCGTCAAGGACGACCTGGGCGTCTCCGGCCGCATCAAGCCGGAACTCCAGGCCGAGACCGGCCGCGCCCTCGGCCGCCTCACCGACATCGGCTGGGGCAACCGCCTGCGCGACCTCTTCGCCGCCGACGACACCGACGTCCCCGCCGACCTCGTGGACGCCGTCGTCCAGGTCCTCGCCGCCTGGGACTGGCCCGCCCGCCCCACGGGCGTCGTCACGATCGGCTCCCGCTCCCGCCCCCGCCTGGTCACGACGTTCGGCCAGAGCATCGCCCGGATCGGCCGCCTGCCGTACCTGGGCGAGCTGACCCCACTAGGCGACCCGACCCCACGCCGCCACAACAGCGCCCAACGCCTCCGCTCCGTCTGGCACTCCCTGGCCGTCCCCACCGACCTCGCCACCGCCCTAGCAACCAACCAGGGCCCCACCCTCCTAGTAGACGACCGCATAGAAACCGGCTGGACCATGACCACAGCCACCCGCCTCCTAAAAGAAGCAGGCGCCACCGAAATCCTCCCCCTGACCCTGGCCACCCCCTCCTAACCCAACCCGCCCCTCTCATTTGGCAACCACGTAAAGACGGGTGGACCATGACCGCCGCCACCCGCGTCCACGAGGACACCGGCGATGGCGCGGGCCCTTCCCTGGTGCTGGCGGCGTCGTAGTGACCCCTCGTGGACCCACCCGCACCGCGCATCGCGCATCGATTGCTGCGGGTGCGGGGGGTCAGTCCGTGGGGAGGTAGCGGGTCTGGCCGAAGGTGCCTTTGGCGAAGGCGAGGATCTTGGTCGGCCGCACCGCCAGGACGAGCGCCTCGCCCACCTCGTGGGCGAAGCCGGTGTCGGTCACCTGGTACTGCCACTCGCCGTTCCATTTGGCGGCCCAGGCGGTGGCGAGGCGTTCGAGGAGGGCGCGGTCGGTGACGCGCCGGGCCTCGCCCTCGACCATCACGTCCAACCCCCGGTCCCAGTCGTTGCGGCCGGTGGTCAGGACCACATGGGCATTGGCGCGGAGGTTCAGGGCCTTCTGCTCTTCGGGCCCCGTCGTGAAGTACAGGGCGTCGTCGAGCCACACGGCCACGAGCGGCGTGACGTGCGGGCGCCCGTCGGACCGGACGGTCGTGATCCAGAAGAGCTGGGCGCCCTCCAAGGCCTCGCGTGTGGTCGCCCACGGCGTCGCTTCGGCGGCGGGATCACTGAAGCGCTCGTCGAGCCGGGTCACCGGGTTCTGCATGGTCGCTCACTCCGATCGGGTGGGAAAGGCTTCCATCACGATGCGGTCGATCTGCGAGACCGCCGCGAGGTCGAACCCGAAGCGGTTGCGCATGACCGCGACGGCCACCCCGGAGTCGATGTCGGCGTAGGCGGCCGAGCCGTTCATCCCCACCATGCCGAACGTCGTTCCGGGTCGGCCCTGCGCGCCACCGGGCCGGAAGGTGCTGAAACCGAAGGCCGATTCGGTCGGTATGCCCATCACCTCGTCCATGCCCTGGTACTTCACGGCCGCCATGTCCGAGAGGCGGGCGGCGGAGACGAGACCGACGCCGTCGACATGGCCGAGGAGACCCGCGTAGACGCGGGCCGCCCCGCGTGCCGACATGGTCCCGGCGGACGGGATGTCGGAGCCGAGGACGTCGGCCCGGTTGGCATACGCGGCGTCGGACCTGATGCCCGGCGGGATCGCCCTGTCCGCCGGAGACCCCGGCGCCGGAGGCTCCGGCGGCGCCCCCTCCGGCGGCTCCTGCCGGGCGACACGATCCAGCAGGACGTCCGGAACCCCGAAGTGCACCTCGTCTTCGACACCGAGCGGACGTGTGAGGACCTCCCTCAGCCACCACGACAGGGTCCGCCCGGTCGCCCGCCGCACGATCTCGCCGAGGAGGAAGCCGAACGTCTGGGCGTGGTAGCCGAAGCGTGTCCCCGGCTCCCACCAGGGCTCGGACGCGGCGAGCACCGCGCACATATGTTCCCAGTCGCACAGATCCTCGACCGTGGTGTCGTACGGCGGCCCGGGGACGCCCGCCGTGTGCAGCAGCACGTGGCGAAGCGTCACCCCTTCCTTGCCGTGCGCCCCGAACTCCGGCCAGACGTCCACCGCACGCAGGTCGTAGTCGAGCTCCCCACGCTCCACGAGCACGTGCGCAACCGCCGAGGCGATGCCCTTCGCGGTGGAGGCGGCGTAGAACAGCGTGTCCGGCGCGACGGCCGGCCCCCGCCGCGAGTCGGCGACGCCCCCGACCACGTCCGCCACCACCCGCCCGTCCGCGACCACCGCCACCTGCAAGCCGACCTCGCTACCGGACGCCACGAGCCCATCGACCACCGCCTGAACCCGGCCCTCCACGTCATCGCCGCTCATAAGGCCACAATCCTCATCCACGCTTCTCATTTGACCGCCCACACTCTCCTCCTACCCACGGCCGGGGAGGTTGCGGGTGGGGTGGGGGCGTCCGCCCGCGCGCCCCCGTTGGCGCGGGCGGGACGATTGGGGCCGGCCCGTGCGCGCGGCCCCGCGCACGGGCCGGCGTCCGGTCCCGGCGCCGCGGCGGAGAAGGGCCGCGGCGAACGGGAGTCGGGCACCGGGCGGCGGCCCCGGCGGCCGGCACCGCCGGGGCTCGCCCGGGAACGCCGCCGTCCTGGTGGGACGGATGACGGCGGCGAAGGGAGTGGTCCGTCGAGGTGAAAGTGTTCTAGAGGTCAGGAAAGTCTGTCCAGTTGTTTGGGAGAACATCTTGGGATAAGTTCAGGCGGAAATGTCATCATTTCCCGTTCAGTTGACCGCGCGGCCATTTCCGCGGGGCGCCGGAAGAGGTAGTAATGTCCCTCCCCGTGTCACCGACCCTCGACGCCCTTCTCGACGGCCCGCCAGGGCTTCTCGACATGACGTTCGACCAGCTCCGGACCCTCCTGGTGGTTCACGAGACGGGGTCGGCGCTGAGGGCGGCGCGTGTCCTCGGACGCGAGCAGTCGAGCGTCCAGAAGCAGCTCGACACGCTGAACCGCACCAGCCAGACCCTGTGCGGTGAGGTCCTCACCGTCCGGCAGGGCCGCGGAAGGGACTTCCTCTTCACCCCGACCGGTGAGGCGACGGTGGAACTGGCGCGCGGCACCTTCGAGAAATGGCTGGAGTCCATTCATCTGAGCCGGCGCCGGCTCGGCCGCATGCTGACCGTCGGCACGACCGAGTTCACGCTGCCGATCGTCTCCCGGGCCTGGAACCGCGTCTCGGAGGAGTTCCGGCAGCGCGAAGTGGAGTTCAAAGTCCTGCACGTCCGCACGAAGGACGTGTGGTCGCGGCTGGAGAACCGCCAGGTCGACCTCATCTGCGGCAGCATCGTCAGCACCCAGGAGGGCGACCTGCGGCTGAAGGAGTACGAGGTCATCGAGTACGCGCGGGGCCAGGCGCTGCTGCTCACCAACCTGCCGGAGTCCGAGCTGCCGGACGCGGCCGTGGAGACCAGCGGCCTCGGCCGCGTCCCGCTCGTGGTGCCGCCCGCCGGGCTCGTCGCCGACCTGCTCGCCACCTGGTACGGGACGAACTTCCGCGAGCGCCTCAACGTCGTCGCCGACATCGACGACGTGCACTACGGGCTGTCGCTGCTCAGGTCCGGATTCGTCCGCGGCTGCATGATCGTCACCGGCTCGATCGGCCGCGGAATGGCCGCGCAGGAGGACCCGGACGCCGTTCCCCTCCGCACCATCGGCCTGCACGACGACCTTGAGCCCAAGGCCGAGCTCATGACGGGCGCCTTCGTCCGCCGCGCCGACCTCGAACGCTACGACGCGGGCCATCCCCTCAACCGTCTCTGGGACGCGGTCAAGGAGGACGTCCGCACCTACACCCCCCTCGCCTGACCACCGACACGACTCCTTGCGCGCGTGTGAGGGGCGGAACTCGCGGCTAGCCGCCGGTGATCGGTGATGGGCTCGGCCGGGCGTCGAGCTCGGCGACGAGCGCGCGGAACGCGTCCGGGTCTCCGATGACCTCCTCGACCTGGTCGGGCCGCCGGTACAGGCGGTGGTAGCGGGCACCGATGGCATCAGGATCGGCTTCGCCCCCGCCGGGAACGACACCCGAGGCGATCGTCACCGTGGCCGCGTGAACGCCGGCACCAGATCAACGCCGGCCGGCAGCGCTACGACACAGCCCGTCAAGACAACTGATCGGCACCCCGCGACGCGGCGGAGACCAGCGGCCGAAGGGTCCAGGGGAGGCCCCTGGACCCCACGCGAGCCCGGTTACTTGATCTGGTTGTCGACCACGTCGAGGGTGGGGCGGGCGCCCAGGTGCTGCATGGCGCGGGCGGCCAGGCGGCAGCCGGCGGTGAGGGCGTCGGCGGGTTGCTTGCCGTCCAGCCAGGGCGGGAGCAGGCCGGCGACGAACGCGTCTCCGGCGCCGGTGCCGTCGACGATCTTGTCGACGGGCTCGGCGGAGACGGTGATCGGTTCGGGGCGGCCGTTGGTGTACCAGAGGGCGCCGTCGGCGCCGCTCTTGATGACGACCTGCGGGTACCAGGCGGTCAGCACCTTGGCGGCCTGCGCGGGGGTGTCGCGGCCGGTGAGGATCTCGGCCTCTTTGGCGTTGACGACGAGGAGCCGGGCGCCCTGCGTCCACTCCAGGAAGGGCTCCGCGCCCATCCGCTTGAGCGGGGAGGAGGAGCCGCCGTCCACGGAGACCGACATCTGCGCCTTGCGCGCGAGGTCGAGGGTGTGGATGGCGGCCTTGCGGGAGCCCTCGTTGATCAGCGAGTAGCCGGACAGGTGCAGGTGGGTGCCCTGGGAGAACAGGTCCTTGCAGCGTTCGATGTCCTCGGGGAGCAGCGCGCCGTTGGCGCCGGGGTCCGACAACATCGTCCGGTCGCCCTTGTGGGTGACCATGACGACGCAGGTGCCGGTGGGACGTTCCTGGTCCATGACGAGCCGGGCGTCGACGCCGTAGCCCATCAGTTCCATGTCCCGGTTCCGGCCGGCGATGTCGGAGCCGCGGCGGCCGACGAAGGCGGCGTCGGTCCCTTCCACGGCGAGCCATGCGGCCACGTTGGCGCCGGAGCCGCCACCATGGATCGTCACGGCGGCGGGCGTGTCGCTCCCCTTGGCCAAGGGGTAGGCGGCACGCGCCACGGTGTCGGTCATAAGATCGCCGACCACGACCACGCGCGTCATGGAGTCATCACCTCGATCAACACGGCCCGCGCGAGCGGCAATTCCGGGCGTGTGGTTGACCGTAACAGCTCTCGCGCCCCGATTAGGTCTCGAACGCGCAGCGAAAACCAAGGAAGCCGGTTTTTTCTCGCACGGGCGGCGGCGCCCCCGTGCCTTACCCTCGGGTACGTGACCGAGCGTTACCCGGACCACTGGGAGGCCGACGTCGTCCTCAGCGACGGCGGGACGGCCCATCTGCGCCCCATCCGGCCCGAGGACGCCGGTCTGCTGCGCACGTTCCACGCCCGGCTGTCCCCGGAGTCGATCTACTACCGGTTCTTCTCGCCGCGCCCGCGCCTGTCCGACCGCGAGGTCGAGCACTTCACGACCGTCGACCACGACCGGCGGGTCGCGCTGATCGCCACGATCGCGGGGGAGATGGTGGCGGTCGTCCGGTACGACCGGCTGGCCGACCGCCCGGAGACGGCGGAGGTCGCGTTCCTCGTGGAGGACGCGCACCAGGGCCGCGGGGTCGGCCCGGTGCTGCTGGAGCACATCGCCGCCGCGGCGCGGGAACGGGGCGTGCGCCGGTTCGTCGCGAGCGTCCTGCCCGACAACCGCAGGATGACGCGGGTCTTCCGGGAGGCCGGCTACCGGGCGGAGCAGCGGTTCGAGGAGGGCGTGATCGAGCTCGTCCTCGACCTGGAGCCGACGGAGACGTCGCTGGAGGTCATGACGGCGCGCGAGCACCGCGCCGAGTCGCGGTCGATCCAGCGGCTGCTGTTCCCGCGGTCGGTGGCGGTGATCGGGGCGAGCCGCGCCGAGCACAGCGTCGGGCAGACCGTCCTGCGCAACCTGCTGTCCGGCGACTTCTCCGGCCCCGTGTACCCGGTGCATCCGACGGCCGTGGCGGTGGCCGGGGTCCGCGCGTACGCGTCCGTCCTGGAGATCCCGGACGATGTGGACCTCGCGGTCGTCGCCGTCCGGGCCGACGCCGTCCACGAGGTCGTGGAGGAGTGCGCGGGCAAGGGGGTGCGCGGCCTGGTCGTCGTGTCGTCCGGCTTCGGCGAGGTGGGGGACGAGGGGAGGGCCGCCCAGGAGCGGCTGGTCCGGCTCGCCCGCGCGTACGGGATGCGCGTCGTCGGGCCCAACTGCCTCGGCGTCGCCAACACCGACCCGGACGTGCGGCTGAACGCGACCCTGGCGCCGACCCTGCCGGGACGGGGCCCGGTGGGGTTCTTCTCCCAGTCCGGCGCGCTCGGCATCGCCATCCTGCAGCGGACGGCCGAACGCGGCCTCGGCCTGTCCACGTTCGTGTCCGCCGGGAACCGCGCCGACGTGTCCGGCAACGACCTGATGCAGTACTGGGAGGAGGACCCGGAGACCAAGGCCGTCCTTCTCTACCTGGAGTCGCTGGGGAACCCCCGCAAGTTCACGCGGCTCGCGCGCAGGCTCGGCCGCCGCAAGCCGATCGTGGCGGTGAAGAGCGGCCGCAGCACGCAGGGCGTCCCGCTCGGGCACGCCGCGCGGGCGCTCACCCTGCCCGACCACGCGGTCAGCGCGCTGTTCGAGCAGGCCGGCGTGATCCGGGTGGAGGACCTCGCGGAGCTGTTCGACGTGGCGCAGGTGCTGGCCTACCAGCCGCTCCCGGCCGGCGACCGCATCGCGATCATCGACAACTCCAACTCGCTCGGCCTGCTGGCGCAGGACGAGGCCGTCGCGCTCGGCCTCGACGTCCGGCCGCGCATCGACCTCGGCCCCCGCGCGGACGCCGACGACTACGAGGCCGCGCTCGCCGGGGCGCTGGACGACGACACGGTCGACGCGGTCGTGGCGCTGTTCACGCCGCCGACGATCGGCGGCTACGACGTGCGCGTCCCCGAGAAGATCCTCCGGCTGGCCGCCGAGGGCCGCAAGCCGATCGTGGCGACCTACCTCGGCACCGAGGGGATGCCCGCCGACCTGCGCGTGCCCGGCCCGGACGGGACGGCGGCGGAGGGGTCCGTGCCGTCCTACGCCTCCCCGGAGGACGCCGTCCGGGCGCTGGCGTACGTGATCAGGTACGCGCTGTGGCGGCAGCGTCCCACCGGCCGGACGCCGGTGCTGGAGGACGTGGACCGCGACCGGGCGCGGGAGCTGGTCGCGGGATGGCTCGGGGACGGCGGCCCGGTCGAGGCCACCCCCAAGCAGGCGGCCGAGCTGCTCGGCTGCTACGGCATCGAGGTCGCCGACGGCGGCGACGGGGTGCCGACCCGCATCGTCGTCCGCGAGGACCGCTCGTTCGGCGCGCTGATCTCCTTCGGGATCGCCGACGAGACCGCCGACCTGCTGGACGACCGCGCCTACCGGGCTGTCGCCGCTGGCGGACGCGGAGGCGGCGGAGATGATCCGCGCGATCCGCACCGCGCCGCTGCTGCTCGGGCACCGCGGCGCCGAGCCCGTCGACACCGCCGCCCTCGAAGACCTGCTGCTGCGCGCGTCCCGCCTCGGCTACGACCTCCCCGAGGTGGCGGTGGAGCTGGACCCGGTCGTGGCCGGCGGCGCGGGCGCGACGGTGCGCTCGGCGACGCTCACCCTGGAACGTCCGCTCGGGCCGCGGCCAGAGCTGGGGCCGCGCCGCCTCTGACGTCAGCCCGGGGGCGGCGGCGGGCTCGGCTCCGGCGTCGGCGGGACGGGATCCGGCTCGGGCCCCGGCGGGATCGGCTCGGGAGGCGGCGCGGGCGGCGTCGGCTCCGGCGCCGGACCGGGGGGCGTGGGCTCCGGCGGCGGGCCCGGCGGCACCGGCTCGGGCGCGGGACCGGGCGGAACGGGCCCCGGCGGCTGCGGCGCGGGGCCGGGCGGCGGCGTGGGCGGCACCGGTGGCTGCGGGGGCGGGGCCGGGTCCGGCGTCGGCGGCGGCACCGGCGGCGGAGTCGGCAGGGGATGCTCGTCCATGCCCACCCCCTACCCCGCCCGCGCCCGGATCACCGCGCACCCCGGGTCATGTGCGCGTCCGTCCCGGACAGGGCAGGATGGGGCCATGAGGGAAACCCGAGCGACCGTCAGTGGGCTGCGCACGGCGATCGAGCGCAGCGGTTACTACCCGGCCCTGGTCGCGGACGCGGTCGAGTCGGCGGTCGGGGACGAGCACGTCACCGCCTACGTCGTCCACCACGAGGCGACCTTCGACCCCGCGATGGAGGTGCGCAGGCACGTGACCGTGCTCGTGCTGTCGGCGAGCCGGCTGCTGGTGTGCCACACCGACGAGCACCCGCCGGGCGAGGGGATGACCCGGCCGCACGCGTCCACCACCACCGAGGCGGTGAAGCTGGAGCGCGTCCAGTCGGTCGCGGTCACGCGGGTCGTCCCGGACCCGGCGTCCTACGTGCCGGGCGTCCCGCCCACCGAGGTGGTGCTGACCATCGGCTGGGGGGCCATCGCGCACATCGACCTGGAGCCCGCGACGTGCGGGGACGAGAACTGCGAGGCCGACCACGGCTACACCGGCAGCGTCACGGCCGACGACCTGTCCTTGCGGGTGAGCGAGGCCGCCGACGGCGCCGACGCCGTCCGCCAGGTCCTGGCCTTCGCCGAGGAACTGTCGACCGCGACCGCCCGGTGACCGGAGCGGAGCCTCCGCGCGGCGGAGGACGCCGGGCGGTCCGCTCGTGCGGGGGGTGCGGGGGGTTGTCCCCCCGCGAGGAGGTGGTCCGGTGACCGGAGCGGAGCCTCCGCGCGGCGGAGGGCGCCGGGCGGTCCGCTCGTGCGGGGGGTGCGGGGGGTTGTCCCCCCGCGAGGAGGTGGTCCGGTGACCGGAGCGGAGCTTCCGGGGAGCGGTGGGCGGCGGGCGGTTCGTTGGTGCGGGGGGGGGTTGTCCTCTCGTGAGGGGGTGGTGTGGTGACTGCTGAGGAGCTTTCGGTGGCGCGGTACGGGGGCGGGGCCCTTGCCGATCTGGCGCCCTCCGTGCTGGCGTCGCTGGGCGTCCCGGGTGCGGTGAACGTGCTGGGGGTTCCCGAGGTGTCGCGCGTGTGCGTCCTCCTCGTGGACGGTCTCGGCTGGGAGCAGCTCAGGGCGCATCCCGGCGAGGCGCCGTTCCTGAACGCGATGGCCGGCGGCCCGATCACGTCCGGGTTCCCGGCGACGACCGTGACGAGCCTCGCCTCGCTGGCGACCGGCGTCCCGCCCGGGGAGCACGGGCTGCTCGGCCTCCAGGTCGCGATCCCGGGCGCCGGCCGGCTGCTCAACTGCCTGCACTGGAAGGACGACGACCCCGACCCGGCGGAGTTCCAGCCGGTCCCGACCGCGTACGAGCGGGCGGCGGCGGACGGGGTCGAGGTCGGCTACGTCTCCCTCCGCCAGTACAAGCGCTCGGGGCTGAGCCGCGCCACCGCCCGCGGCGCCGCCTACCTGGCCGCCGAGGGCCTCGGCCAGCTCGTGGGACGGACCGAGCTGGCCCTGCGCCGGGGCGAGCGGTCCTACGTGACCGCCTACCACCCCGACCTGGACTCCACCGGCCACCGTTTCGGCGTCGGCTCGGCGGACTGGCGCCACCAGCTCCGGTTCGTCGACATGCTCGCCCAGCGCATCGCCGAGGTGCTGCCGTCGGGCTCGGCCCTGCACGTGACGGCCGACCACGGCATGGTCGACCCCGCCGAGCGGATCGACGCGGACACCGTCCCGGAACTGCGGGACGGTGTCGCCCTCCTCGGCGGGGACGCACGCGCCCGGTACGTCTACAGCGCGCCGGGCGCCCACGGCGACGTGCTCGCCGCGTGGACGGAGACGCTGGACGGGCGGGCGTGGGTCGTCCCGCGCGAGGAGGCCGTCGCGCGCGGCTGGTTCGGTCCGGTCGGCGACGGGATGCTGGGGCGCGTCGGCGACGTGGTCGCCGTCCCGCACGCCGACCTCGCGATCGTCGCGACCGAGCGGGAACCATGGCTGAACAGGATGGTCGGCATGCACGGCTCCCTCGTCCCGGCCGAGCAACTGGTGCCGCTGCTCGGCACGTCCCGGCCCTGATACCTGGGGAGTTGAGATGAGTCCCGATTCGCCCCTCCCTAATCGGGGCATCGGCGGTCAAACTGGCGATGTGCACCCTCTCATCGAAGTGCCCGCGCTGGACCGGCTGCTCCGGCGGCAGACGCCCGTGGTCCTGCTGGACGTCCGATGGCATCTGGCGGGACCGCCGGGGATCGAGTCCTACCGCAGGGGGCACCTGCCCGGCGCCGTGTTCGTCGACCTCGACCGCGACGTGGCCGGCCCGCCCGGCCCCGGCGGCCGGCATCCCCTTCCCGAACCCGTCGTCTTCGAGGCCGCCATGCGCCGCGCCGGCGTCTCGGCGGACAGCATGGTCGTCGCCTACGACGACGCCGACTCCACGTCCGCGGCGCGGGTCTGGTGGTCGCTGCGCTACTTCGGGCACGACCGGGTCCGCGTCCTGGACGGCGGCTACCGCGCCTGGACGGAGGCGGGCCTCCCGGTGACCACCGCGGAGCCGGAGCCCAAACCGGGCGACTACATCGCCAACCCGGGCCGGCTGCCCGTCCTGGACGCCGAGGGCGCCGCCGAGCTGGCGACGGCGGGCGTGCTGCTGGACGCCCGCGCCGCCGAGCGCTACCGCGGCGAGCAGGAGCCCGTGGACCCGGTCGCGGGGCACATCCCGGGCGCCCGCAACGCCCCCACGTCCGGCAACGTCGGGGTGGACGGCCGGTTCCTGCCCCCCGAACTGCTCCGCGAGCGGTTCGCGCAGCTCGGCGCCACGGACGCCCTCGACGTGGGCGCCTACTGCGGGTCCGGCGTCACCGCGGCCCACGAGATCCTCGCCCTCACCCTCGCCGGGATCCCCGCCGCCCTCTACGTCGGGTCCTGGTCGAACTGGGTGACCGACCCGTCCAACCCGATCGCCACCGGCGAGAACTGACCGGCCCGCCCGGCGTCAGCCCGCGCCCATCGCGAGGAACCCGGCCGTCGCCGGCGCCCGGGGGATCGCGGCCAGGGCGCGGGCGGGGCTCAGGCCGGCCGCGAGGGAGGCGTGGAAGGCCGCCATGAACGCGGGGGTCGCCTCGTCGCGGACCGGGGTGACGCTGGCGATCACCGTGGCGGTGCCGAGCGCGAGCAGGGCGCCCGCCATGCCGAGGACGGCGTCGCCCCCGTCCGCGCGGCCGATGTCGCAGGCGGACAGGACGACCAGGCGCGGCGGCGCGGCCAGCTCGTCGAGGTCGTGGACCAGCAGCGGGCCGTCGGCGAGGCGCAGGCGGGAGAACAGGGCGTTCCCCTCGCGGAACTCGCCGTGGGCGGCGATGTGGGCCAGCGCCGCGCCGTCGAGGGCGTCCCGGACGGTCTCCGCCCGCGCGCCGTCGCCGTCCAGGACGACCGCCTCCGGGTGAAGGCGGTGCAGCGAGGCGATCTCCTCGCCGGCGTGGTGGAGGTCCGGGCCCGCCACGAGGACGGTGTGCCCGCCCGACGGCGCGCGCGTGCGGGCGTGCAGCCACGCGCCGGCGGACGGGACGATCGCGTGCGGGCGTCCGGCCAGCGAGGGGAGCACCGCCCACGGCAGGCCGTGGAGGGCGCCGGTCGGGGCGATGACCAGCTCCCGGTCGCCGAGGACGGGACGCGGCGGGGCGAGCAGGAGCCGGTCGAGGCGTCCGGCGGTGGCGGTGAGGGCGGACAGCGCCGCGGTGTCGTCCCGCTCGGCGAGGCGGCGGGCGGCGAAGCGCAGCAGGCCGATCTCGCGGAGGGCCTCCTCGCACGGCCCGAGGTGGTGGCGGCGCGGCCGGCCGTCGGCGACGGTGACGGCGTGCAGCTCGCCGCCGATGTCGACCAGCTCGACCAGGGCGCGGTCGCCGAGCGCCGCGGCGATCTCGGTGGCCGCCCCCGAGCACGGCGGGGACGCGCCGGACGGCCGGCGCCGCGTCCGGGCGCGGATCGCCGCCTCCAGCTCGGCCATCCGGGCCGGCGGCGCGGACGGGACGCCGCCGCGGGCCGTGTCGGCCGTGTGGTCGACGCTGAGGGAGCGCAGCGCGGCCAGCGCGGCGGCGCGCTCGGGGTCCCGCGGCGGCCGGACCCGGACCGGGCGCGCGATCGCCCGCCGCCGCTCCTCCACCGCGAGCAGCTCCCGCGCCGAGCCGGCGAGGCGGAGGCCGAACCCGGCCAGCTCGGCGGCGCATCCCGCCGCGCGGGCGCGCAGGTCGAGCGCGTCGAGCACCTCCGCGTGCTCCTCGGTCACCTCCAGGCCGTTCCTGACCGCCGCCACCGCGCCGCTGTGGTCGTCGCGCGCCGCGCGTTCGAGGGCCAGCGCGTGCCAGGCGGCGATCCGGGCGGGCGCTGGGCCGCGGGACCGTCCGACGGAGGTGAGCAGATGCCCCGCCGGACGTCCCAGCGACAGCGCCACACGCGCGGCGACGATCCGGGCCTCGTCGGCGGCGTCGGACCAGCCGCCGCCCTCCAGCCGGTCGGCGACCGCCACGGCGGAGCGGAGCAGGACGGCGGAACGCTCACCGCACGCCCACCGGGCCTTGAGCAGCAGATGCTCGGCCAGGAGCATCCATCCGGTGCGCTCCTGCTCGGCGAACGTCGTGCGGGCCTGTTCGGCCGCTTCCGTGGCCCGTTCGGCGTTGCCGTCGGCCAGCTCGGCGTGCGCGAGGAGCAGGAAGCCGTCCGCGACGTCGCATCCGTAGCCGTGCTCGATGGCCGCGTCCAGGGCGGCGGTCAGGACGGGGCGGGCCTCGCCCGGCAGGCCGGCCATGATGAGCGTCTCGGCCTGGTCGAACCGGCACTGCGCGAGGCGTTCGCCGGTCAGGCCGGGTTCGGCCTCGGCGAACAGGTCGAGCGCGCGCGGGACGTCCCCGCGCCGCGACGCCACGAACGCGAGGTTCCCCTTCGACATGGCCGTCTGGTGGCGCAGCCCCGCGGCCTCCCCGACGGCGACGGCTTCCACCAGCGCCTCCTCCGCACCGACGTGGTCACCGCGGAACGCCCGCGCCAGACCCAGATTGGTCAGCAACCCGTTGAGCGCGGCGGGGTCGTGTCCCTCGCGGAGGCGGGGCAGGGCGTCGGCCGCGACATCGTGCGCCTCGTCCAGCCGTCCGGCCCGCGCCAGCGCGCATGCTCTGTTCGCGGCGAGGCGATCCGCGTCGAGACCGCGCAGGGCGGTCTCCGCACGGGACGCGTTGGCCAACGCCTCGGTGACGTCCCCGCGTGCGGTAAGCAGGCCGACCAGGTTCATCCGCACCTGAGCCGCCGCATACGGGTCGGACCCGGACGCCAGTTCCAGCGCACGATGCAGGAAGGCGAGCCCTTCTTCCAGCCTCCCCAGTTCCTTGGCCGCCAGCCCGGCCACCCGCAAGGCGAGGATTCCGCCGCCGCTCTCAAGGAGGGTCTTCGCCCGCGCGAAGGCCGCCGCCGGGTCCATGGCGGCCATCCGCAGGAGCGCGCGCTCGTCCCGGCCTGTCACAGCCGGACCCAGCTCGTGACGACCGATGCCCCGCCGTCCAGCCGGAAGACCAGGCTGACCAGCCCGGACGGGACGCGCGGCAGGCAGAACAGCCCGCCCGGCTCGGCGCGCGCGGTGAGCGCGCCCGCCGTCAGGTCGCGGTGCCGGACCTGGACCAGCGCCGCCGCGGGCGGGACGAGCCGCCCGGTGATCTCGCGGTGCCGTCCGTCCCGCGTCACCTCGATCTCCACCGTGCGGTCCGGGCACGCGAACGTCAGCGTGCGGCCCGCGCCGCCTCGGACCCCGGCCGCCGCGCGCCCGCCCCGGTCGAGGGCCAGCTCCGCGAGCGCCGCGGACGGCGTCCGCCACGCGATCGACGCGCGAGCCGCCGCCAGGACGTCCGCGGGCACCGGGTCGAGGATCTCGAAGGCGTCCCGTACCTGCGCCATGAGCTCGTCGTCGTTCACGGGACGAGCCTCCGCAGCGCCTCCACGCAGCGCGCCCGTGTCGGCCCGACGCTGCCGAGGGGGATGCCGAGGGCGGCGGCCAGCTCGGCGTGCGTCGGCGCGAGCGCGAACAGCCGCAGCAGCGTGCGGCACCGCCGCGGCAGCGCCTCCAGCGCCGCGCCGACCAGGCCGAGCCGCTCGCGCGCCGCGACGACCCGGTCGGGGCCGGGCTCGGGCGCGCGCGGCGCGGGCACCGCCGGCAGCTCCCGGCCGCGGCGGCGCAGCAGCCGCAGGCACTCGTTGCGCGCGGTCGTGGCCAGCCAGCACGCCGTCGCGGCGGGCTCGCGCAGGCCGTCGATCCGCTCCACCAGCCGCAGCCAGGTGGTCTGCACCACGTCGCCCGAATCGGCGTCGTTCAACCCGTGCGAGCGGGCGATCGACCACAGCAGCCCGCTGTGCCGCTCGACCAGCCGGGCCCACGCGTCACCGTCGCCGTCGCGTGCCCGGACCACCAGCTCGTCCGTACCGTCCCTGTGGGCCACCGAAGTCTCCTCCCGAGGCCCCCCGCTCCTCGTTCACCCTAGGGCATCGGACGCTGACGAAGCGTGAACTTCGGTGCCGAGATCCGCGCGAACCCGATGCCGCGCCGGATCGAGGACGCGATCGGCCGCCGCGGCGGCGTCGATGCCCTCCACCGCGGCGAGACGGGCGATCCGCCCGGCCACGACCGGCGCCGCGAACGAGGTGCCGCTCCAGGTCGCGTAGCCGTCGAACCGGTCCGGGTCGATCCCGCCCTCGGCCGTCCGCCGTCCGTCGAACCGCACGAAGGTGCTGGCCACCCCGACGCCCTGCGCGCACGCGTCCACCCACCAGCCGTAGTTGGAGAACCAGGCCCGGTCGGCGTCGTCCAGCGCGGCGACGGCGATGACCGGTTTCATGGCGGCGGGCCAGAACGGGCGGTCCGTCGCCGCGTTCCCCGCGCACGCCACGACCACCGTGCGGCGGCCGAGCGCGGCGACCGCCTGCGCCAGCACGGGCGACGGCCGGTCGTCATAGGTGTGGCAGCCGAGCGAGATGTTGACGACGTCGGCGCGCTTCCGCTCGGCGAGCCATTCCAGCGCCCGGATCACGTCGAGTTCGTCGCCGACCCCGTCACCGCCGATGACGCGCCGGGCCCACAGCTCGGCGGACGGGGCCTGCGACAGGACGACGCCCGCGATGAACGTGCCGTGCCCCGCCTGCGCGTCGAGGTCGAAGTCCAGGTCGGCGTCCAGGACCTCCGCCACCTCGGCGCGCTGCTCGCGGTACCACTCGGTCTCCGCGTACCAGGGATGCGGCGCCAGGCCGGTGTCGAGGATCGCGACGGTCACGTCCCGCCGTGCCGCGACCGCCTCGGGGGCGGGCACGGGCGGTGCCGGACGGGGCCGGTCCGCGGGCCCGCTCCACCACATCGGCTGCCCGAGGACGAGATGGTTCGGCGAGACGCTCAGCCGGCGGTGCCGTCCACCGGAGCCGAGCGCGGACGCGAGCTCGCACACGTCCACCTTGGCCGGGGGACGCAGCCGCAGCCGGGTGGTGCCGCGGCCGTCGTGCCGCGAGTCGCACCATCGGCGGACCAGGTCCTCGGCGGCCGCGGCGTCCCGCCCGGCGACCAGGATCTCGTCGCGGCGGATCAGCGCCGGCCGTCCCGGCAGCGGTTCCACCACGACCGCGTCCGCGTGCCGCGCGAGCACCCGGTCCAGCCGTGCCTGCTGGTCGAACATTGAGTCCCTGCCTTCCCCGGACCGTCCCTGCGCCCATGGTGCCGGATCGGCGACGGTGCGTGACAAGAGATCAACCGAAAGTACTCAGTTGCGGTCACGCGAAAGATGAGGTCGCCTTGTGCGCTTTGCGCCCGCGGCCGGCCCGCGAAGGCCTACCCTTATCGCGCGAGCCGGGTGAACGGCGAGCATCCCGTGATCAAGTGTTCGACAAACAGCGAATCCACGGTGGTGCGACACGGGCCGATGATGCACAATGAGGGACGCGGACGCCGACTTGGGACGTACGAGGCCGTAGGGGAAGACGAGCCTCGGTACAGATCCAGGAGGTCCGGTGACCGCACGTGGCGTCTTCTACGTCCACTCCGCGCCACCTGCGCTGAGCCCGCACATCGAGTGGGCCGCCGCAGGTGTCCTTGGGGTGCCCGTTTCCCTTGAGTGGGCCGATCAGGCTGCGGCGCCGGGAACGCTCCGCGCCGAGCTTCATTGGGAGGGACGGCCCGGCACCGCCGCGGGCATCACCTCCGCGCTGCGGAACTGGAAACTGGTGCGGTTCGAGGCGACCGAGGACCCGACGCCCGGCACCGACGGCGTCCGCTTCAGCTTCACCCCGTCGCTCGGGGTGTTCACCGGGGTCATCGGGGCCAACGGCGACATCATGGTCCCCGAGGACCGGCTCCGCGCCGTGATGGCCAACGCCGCCGTCGGCAAGACCAGCCTGGAGAGCGAGCTCGACCGCCTGCTCGGCACCCCGTGGGACAACGAGCTGGAGCCCTTCCGCAGGGCGGGCGACGGCGCGCCCGTCCGCTGGCTCCACGCTGCTGTGTGACCGTCCGCCCGCGCGGCCGGAAGCCGCCGGCGTGGAGCGTGCCCGTCCCGCAACTCGCACGCTTCGCCCCCGGGCGGCGCCCACCCGCGGTCACGGCGCCCGCGGTCACGGCGCCCGCGGTCACGGCGCCCGCGGTCACGGCGCCCGCCGGTGGTCGCGGCGCCCGCCGGTGGTCGCGGCGCGGCGGCGGACGCGAAACGGCCCGGTGAGCCGAGAGGCTCACCGGGCCGTCGCCGTACGGGGGATCAGAGGGCGCGCTGGAAGGCCACCGACACGTTGTGGCCGCCGAACCCGAACGAGTTGTTCAGCGCCGCGGCGGGGCCGTCCGGCAGCTTGCGCGGCTCGTCGCGCGCGATGTCCAGGTCGACGTCGTCGTCGAGGTCCTCCAGGTTGGCGACGAACGGGACGATGCCGTCCCGCAGCGCCAGCACCGTGAAGATCGACTCCAGCGCGCCGGCGCCGCCGAGCAGGTGCCCGGTCATCGACTTGGTCGCGGTGATGACCACCTGCCGGGCCGCGTCCTCGCCGAGCCCCGCCTTGATCGACGCGAGCTCCGCGACGTCGCCGGCCGGGGTCGAGGTGGCGTGGGCGTTGATGTGCACGAGGTCGGCGGGCTCCAGCCCGGCGTCCTTGAGCGCCCGCTGCATCGCCTTGGCCTGCCCCGCGCCGGACGGGTCGGGCAGCACGATGTCGTAGGCGTCGCCGGAGTAGCCGCAGCCCGCCGCGATGCCGTGGATCTGGGCGCCGCGTGCGCGCGCGTGCTCCTCCGACTCCAGGATCATGACCGCGGAGCCCTCGCCGAGCACGAACCCGTCGCGGTTCTTGTCGTAGGGCCGGGACGCCCGCGCGGGCTCCTCGTTGCGGGTCGACATCGCGCGCATCGCGCCGAACGAGGCCATCTGCAGCGGGTGTATGCACGACTCGGTGCCGCCGCAGATCACCACGTCCGCGCGGCCGGCGCGGATCATGTCGATGGCGTAGCCGACCGCCTCGCCGCTGGACGCGCAGGCGCTGACCAGGGCGTGCGAGCCGGCCATCGCGCCGAACTCGATGCCGACGTGCCCGGACGCTCCGTTCGGCATCAGCATCGGGACGGTGAAGGGCGAGACCCGCGACCAGCCCTTCTCCCGGAAGACGTCGTAGCTGTTCAGGGCGGTGTGCAGGCCGCCGATGCCGCTGGAGAACACGACGCCGAGGCGCTCGCCGTCCACGGTGAAGCCGCCGTCCACGCCGGCCCGGTCCATGCCCTTCTGCGGCTTGCCGCCGGTCGGCGGGGCGAACCCGGCGGCGTTCCACGCCTCGCGGGCGGCGATCAGCGCGATCGCCTGGTTGCGGTCGAGCCGCCGCAGGTTCTGCCGCGGCATCACCTCGGACGGGTCGACCTTGAGCGTCGCGGCGAAGCGGACCGGCAGGTCCTCGACGCCCTCCCAGTCCAGCGGGCGGATGCCGGACTCTCCGGCGAGCAGGGCGGACCAGGTCGACGGGAGGTCTCCGCCGAGTGGCGTCGTTGCACCGAGACCCGTCACGACGACTCTGGTCTGGCTCTTGCTCATGGTGGGCTCTCCTTGCGGACTGTGAGGGGGGAGGGTCGGGCGCGCCGCCTCCCGGGCGGGCGGCGCGCCGTCCCCGCGGCTCAGCTCTGGAGGTTCTGGACGAAGTTGACGACGTCCTTGACCGTCTTCAGGTTGCGCAGCTCGTCGTCGGGGATCTCGACGCCGAACTGGTCCTGCGCGGCGACGGCGATCTCCACCATCGACAGCGAGTCGATGTCGAGATCGTCGATGAAGTTCTTCTCCGGGGTGACCTCGGACTTGTCGATGCCGACGATCTCGTCGATGATCTCGGCGAGGCCGTCCAGGATCTGCTGTTCGGTGGCGACGTCTGCCATGGTTCCGCTTTCTCCTTCGGTGGGTTGGTCCAGAGCCTGCGAGCAGGCGTGACGGCCTACGGGATCTGGATGACTTGGGCAGCGTAGGACAGCCCGGCGCCGAACCCGACCAGCAGGGCCGGGGCGCCGGACGGCACGTCGCCGCGTTCGATCATGCGGGACAGGGCGAGCGGGATGGAGGCGCCCGAGGTGTTCCCGGACTGCACGATGTCGTCGGCCACGACGGCGTTGGTGGCCTTCACCTTGCGGGCGATCGCCTCGATGATCCGCAGGTTGGCCTGGTGCGGGACGACGGCGGCGAGGTCGGCGGGCGTGATCCCGGCGCGCTCGCACGCCTCCGCCGCGATCGGCGCGATGGCGGTGGTGGCCCAGCGGAACACCGCCTGGCCCTCCTGCCGGATGAACGAGTTGCGGTCCTCGATGATGATCTTGTCGTACTTGTCGCCGGCGCTGCCCCACACGACCGGTCCGATGCCGGGCGTCTCGCTGCCCGCCACGACCGCCGCGCCGGCCCCGTCCGCGAAGATGATGCAGGTGGACCGGTCGGTCCAGTCGATCCACTGGGACATCTTCTCCGAGCCGATGACCAGCACGTTGCGGGCGCTCCCGGCGCGGACGGCGGCGCTGGCGGTGGCGAGGGAGTAGCAGAAGCCGGCGCAGGCGGCGTTCAGGTCGAAGGCGCCCGGCGCGTCGATGCCGAGCCGGTGCGCGACCTGCGCGGCGTGGCCCGGCATCGGCGACTCCGCGGAGCAGGTCGCGAGGATGACCAGGTCGATGTCGGACGGGTCGAGGCCGCTGTTGGCGAGGGCCTTGCCGCCCGCGTGCACGCCGAGCTCGACGATGCCCTCGTCGTCGCCGGCGATGCGGCGCTCGGCGATGCCGACGCGGGTGCGGATCCACTCGTCGTCGGTGTCGACCGTCTCGGCGAGCTCGTCGTTGGTGACGATCCGGGCGGGCCGGTAGTCGCCGAAGGCCAGGATGCGGGCGCCGGGCGCGGCCTCGGGGATGCGCAGTGCGGCGGTCATGACGCGTGCGCCTTGATCAGCTCGCGGGCCTTGTCCAGGTCCGCGGGGGTCTTGAGGGCGACCAGCTCGACGCCCTTCAGCTCGCGGCGGGCGAGGCCGGTGAGCGTCCCGGCGGGCGGCAGCTCGATGATCGCGGTGACGCCGAGGTCGCGCATCGTCGCCATGCACGCGTCCCAGCGGACGGGGGCGCTGACCTGGTCGACGAGCCGGGCGAGGAAGTCGCGTCCGGACGTGACGACGGCGCCGTCGCGGTTCTGCAGCAGCGTCGCCCGGGGGTCGGCGACGGGCGCGCCGGGCGCGAGCCGGGCGAGGGTGCCGACGGCGGGCTCCATGTGCTCGGTGTGGAACGCGCCCGCGACCTGCAGCGGCCGGAGCCGGGCCTTGGCGGGCGGCTCGTCGGCGAACCGTGCGAGCCGCTCCAGCGTTCCGGCGGCGACGACCTGGCCCGCGCCGTTGACGTTGGCGGGGGTGAGCCCGTGCTTGTCGATGGAGGCGAGGACCTCCTCGGTGTCGCCGCCGAGGACGGCGGTCATGCCGGTCTCGGTGACGGCGGCGGCCTCGGCCATCGCCCGCCCCCGCTCCCGGACGAGGACCAGCGCGGCCTCGGGGGTCAGCACCCCGGCGATGGCGGCGGCGGCCAGCTCGCCCACGCTGTGCCCGGCGACCGCGTCCGGGACGGCGTCCTCGTAGAGCACCTCGCAGGCGGCGAGCGCGGCGGCGACCAGCAGCGGCTGCGCCACCGCGGTGTCGCGGATCTCCTCGGCGTCCGCGGTCGTCCCGTAGCGGGCCAGGTCGAGACCCGTGACGGCCGACCACCAGGCGAGACGGTCGGCGACTCCGGGTATCTCTAGCCATGGCCGCAGGAAGCCGGGGGTCTGGGCGCCCTGGCCGGGCGATGCGAGGAGTATCACAGCGACCAGCCTGCCGTGATCGTCCCTTCCGCCACGATGCGGATCGCGACCAACTTTGGTCAGGGCGGTTTGTACGACCTCTACAAGCCGCGCTGGTCAGGCGTACCGGCCGGTTCAGCGGGCCTGGAAGCGTCCGAGGGCCAGGGCGATGCGCAGGGTGAAGGCGTTGCGGCCGTCGGTGGGGGCCAGGCCCGTCAGCTCGGTGACGCGGCGCAGCCGGTACCGGACGGTGTTGGGGTGGACGAACAGCAGCCGCGCGGTCGCCTCCAGCGACGACCCCTGTTCGAGGTAGGTGGTGAGCGTGTCGAGGAGCGGGGCGCCGGCGGCGAGCATCGGGTTGTAGACGTCCTCCACGAGGTGGCGGCGCGCCTCGGCGTCGCCGTCCAGGGCGCGCTCGGGGAGGAGCTCGGCGGCCTGGACGGGGCGGGGCGCGTCCGGCCAGCCGGCGGCGGCGCGCAGGCCGGCGACGGCCGCGCGCGCGGAGCGGGTGGAGTCGTAGAGGTCGGCGACCTGCGGGCCGACGACGACGGGGCCGGGGCCGCACTTGGCGGCGATCGGCCGCGCGGCCTCCATGGGGTCGGTGTCGCCGCCCACGATGACGATGACCCGGTGCCCCTGGACGCCGGCCAGGACGTCGGAGCGGGCGCGGCGGGCGGCCAGCTGCATCTGGTCGATGGTGACCTCGGGCTCCTCGTCCTCCGGGGTCATCCCCGCGATGACGGTGACGGGCTTGGAGGTCCAGCCGAGCGCGGCGGCCCAGGAGTGCATGCCGTCGTCGACCTCGCCGCGCAGCACGGCGTTGACGACGAGGGCCTCCAGCCGCGCGTCCCAGGCGGCGCGCGTCTCGGCGGCGCGCGCGTACACCTGGGCGGCGCCGAACGCCACGTCCCGCGTGTAGCGCAGGATGGCCTCGCGCAGCTGGGCCTCGCCGCCGGGCGCGGCGAGCTCGTCCAGCCGGGTCTCCACCACGTCGATGATGACGCGGATCATGTCGATGGTGTGCTGGAGCTTGACCGAGCGCAGCAGCTCGCGGGGCGCGGTGCCGAACACCTCGCCGGCGATGGCGGGCCGGGACCGCTCGGCGCTCTTGAACCACTCCACGAACGCGGCGATGCCGGCCTGGGCGACGAGGCCGATCCAGGACCGCTGGTCGGCGGGCATGCGCCGGAACCAGGGGAGCTGCTCTTCCATCCGGCTCAGCGCCGCCGTGCCGAACGTCCCCATGGCCTTCTCCAGGCGCTGGGTGGTCTGCTCGCGGATCTCGGCCTCGTTCGCGGTGTTCACCTCCCCAGAGTGCCACCACCCCGGCGGTGGCCCGCCCGAAAGCATGCATCGTGTCCCCGATCACCCGGGCATCAGCCCGGCGTCACCCCGGTGGGACGTCCGAGCGCGATGGCGGTGATGTTGCGCAGGGAGACCGACCCCGGGGCGAGGTAGTCGCTGTGGCCGCCGGGCCCCGCGTCGAAGACCCGCGCGCCGAAGGAGGGGGAGACCGGGTCGGGTCCGAGTCCCAGTCCGAAGATGCGGACGTGGGGGACGTCCTCCATCCAGTCGGTGGCGCCGCGCCCCGCCCAGACGCGGGCGGTGGCGCCCAGCGCGAACGCCGACCAGGTGGTCGTTCCGGGACTGCCGTACAGGGCGATGTCGGTGACCTGGCGCCAGGCCGCGTTGTCTGGGCCGTCCGAGGCAGCCTTACCGCAGACGACCGAGCCGTAGCTGTGGCACAGCAGGCCCACGCTCGCGCGGGGGTTGACGCTGCGGACGCCCGTCATGAAGTGGCGCAGCCGGACGGCGCCCTCGGCGGCCTTCTCGTCGGTGAGGACGTCGCTGCTGAACGTCTTGGGCGCCGGGTAGCCGAGCCAGGCGACGACGGCCAGCCCCGGGTCCGGCGACACGGAGCGGGCCTGTGCGTAGACGGCGCGTGCGCCTCCGCCCGGAGTCGACCACGGCTTGCCGCCGCGCCGGTCGAACGCGGACAGCGTGGTGTCTGCGCCTGGGACGAGGATCGCGACGCGCCGCGCCCTGGTGATGTCGCCGATGACCTCGATGGCGCGCCCGCCGCCGCGCGGGTCGAAGTAGAGGAAACGGCGTCCGGGCTGGAGGAAGTCGCCGAGCGCCTTCCTGCGGTCGGCGTCGCCGACCTCCTGCGCGGTCTTGAGCGCCTGCTCGATGGAGCGGCGCTCGGCCGCGAACCGGACGTCCAGCGTCGACGGCGACAGCTTGGGGACGGCGACCGGCGGGGCGTAGGGGTCGGCGTGCCCGGTTCCCGCGGTCGTCAGCATCACCACGCCGATGGACGCGGCGCAGGCCACGGCCCTTCGGAGACGTCGGGTGCGCGGCCTCCGGGAACGGGGTGGCCGGGGAAGCGGTCGTCGAGAAGGCGGCGAGGTCGTCGTGAGGAGCGGCGGCATTGTCGCCTTTCTACCAGTCCCGGGACACCTCCCCAGACGGGACGCCTCGGACGTCCGCCCAAGGCGGCCACGAGCCCGAGGAGGGCGAGCACGCCGGCGAACACCGCCAGCCAGGGGAGTCGCGCCAAGATCCATTCTGGCCGTCCGGGGCTGTCGTGCAGGCCGTTCACGGGTCCGAGCGTCAAGAGCGCGCCGACGGTGACGGTCATGAGCGCGGTCTGGTGCCAGAGGAAGATCGTCATCGCGGAGCGGTTGGCCGCCGAGACCACCGACCGGGCGCCGGCGTGGCGCGTCCACCGGGTCAGCGGCCCGTGGAGCAGCACCGCGAGTCCCGTCTGGGCGAGCCCGAACGCGACCGCCGCGAGCGTGGGCGGGCTGAGGTTGGACACGGCGGCGCCGGGGACGCCGACCATGCTCGCCGGGTATCCGGCGAGCAGGACGAGCAGGGCGGTCGCCGTGCCGCCCCCGGCCAGCAGGACGAGCCCGGCCCGGCGCGAGCGCAGCGCCCCGTCCGCCCACCCGATGCCGAGGTAGAACGGCACGAGCCAGGCGGTGAGGACGGTGGCCCAGCCCGTCCAGCCGGGAGCGCCGAGGGCGAAGCGGCCGAGGTCGATCGCGGCGGTCGCGCCCGTGAGGAGCACCGCGCCCCAGAGCCCCAGCCGGTTCCAGGCCGCGGCGACCAGCGGGGTGAGGGACGTCAGCGCCACGTACACGCAGAGGAACCAGAGCGGGCTCAGCACGAGCTTGATCAGCGTCCGGACGCTGTCCGCCGGGAACCCGGCCCACGACAGGGCCGCGGCGACCGGGACCCACGCGAGCACCAGGACGGGAAGGGGGCGCGCGAGCCGCACCAGGCGCCGTCGCAGGCGGGGCGTCCACGGCTCGCCGTGACGCAGTCCGCGCGCGGCCGAGTAGCCGCCGACGAAGAAGAACACGGCGAGCGTCTGGAGGACCCAGGAGAGAGGAGCCAGCTCCGGCATCGCCTTCAGCGGGCTGGTGACGCGCAGGTGGTGGGCCGGGCCGTCCGCGACGAACGCGGTGACCAGCCAGTGGCCGAGCACGACGCCGAGGATCGCCAGGGCGCGCAGGGCGTCCACGGCGCGGTCCCGCCCTTGCGGCTCAGACACGGGTGACCTCCGCGTCCCGCCCGAGGGCGATCAGGGCGAGGTTGCGCAGCGCGACGGAACCGGGCTTGAGGTAGCCGCTGTGCGGGCCGGTCCCGGCGTCGAAGCGCAGCGCGCCGAAGTCGCGGGAGACGGGATCGGGGCCGAACCCGACACCGCCGAAGCCGACGTTCGGGACGTACCGCATCCAGTCGCCCTTGCTCCGTCCCGCCCAGACGCGCGCGGGGGTCCCGAGGCCGGCCGCGTGCCCGGCGCCGGTGCCGGGGCTGCCGAACAGCGCGATCTCGTCCACCGGCAGGGGTGCGAGCCGCCGCGCGGCCTTCCCGCACACGACGGTGCCGTAGCTGTGGCAGAGCAGGGCGAACCGGGCGTGCGCGTTCATGCGGTGCACGCCGGTGAGAAGGCGTCCGAGGTCGCGGGCGCCATGCTGGGCGCGCCCGCTCGTCAGGACGGCGGTGCTCCGCGTCGAGGGCGAGCCGTAGCCGAGCCAGGCGATCACCGCGATCCGTGCGCGCGGTGCGTCGGCGCGGGCCTGCCGGTAGAGGGCACGGCTGCCACCGCCGACGAACTTGGGCGAGTCGAAGTTGCTCAGCGAGTTGTCCGCGCCGGGGATCACGACCGCGATCCGCTCGGCGTGCTCCAGGTCGCCCAGGACCTCGACCGCCCGCCCGGCGCCTCGCGCGTCGAACGACAGGAACCGCCGGCCCGGCGCCAGGAGGGCGGAGAGCGCCCGCGCCCGCTCCGGGTCATCGAAGTGCCGCGCCATGCCGAGGGCGCGCGTGATGTCCCGCGCGGTGGCCTGGTAGCGGGCGTCCAGCGTGGACGCCGACAGCGCGGGCACCGGAGACGGAGGCGCGTAGACATCGGCGCGGCCCGCCGCGCCGGCCGTCGAACCGGCCGCGGCCAGCACCGCGACGACGGCGACGGTCTTGCGGACGCTGGGCATCCGGGGCGTCCTTCCTGGTCAGCGAGTGGGGCACTGATCAGGAAGGTAGGGATCGGAGGCCGTAGCGCAGATCAACCGGCGGAGCGGTCTTCAGGGTGCGACCTGGGGGCGACGAGGTGCGACCTTGGAGTGACGAAGGGCGCCCCGGGCATCAGTCACCCGGCCGGACCAGCCCCACCTCGTACGCGTAGACGATCGCCTGCGGGCGGTCGCGCAGCCCGAGCTTCATCAGGATGCGCCCGAAATGCGTCTTGACCGTCTGCTCGGCGACCACCAGCCGCTCGGCGATCTCGCCGTTGGACAGCCCCCGCGCCACCAGGGCCAGGACCTCGGTCTCCCGCTCGGTCAGCTCCTCCAGCCGCTTGCGGGACGGCGCCCGCGGCGCGCCCAGCCGGGAGAACTCCGCGATCAGCCGCCTCGTGATCGACGGGGACAGCAGCGCGTCGCCCGCCGCGACGACCCGCACCGCGTCCGCCAGCTCCGTCGCGGACGCGTCCTTCAGCAGGAAACCGCTCGCCCCGGCCCGCAGCGCCTCGTAGACGTAGTCGTCCAGGTCGAACGTCGTCAGCATGAGGACCTTCGGGGCGCCGTCCGCGGCGCCCGCGAGCAGCCGCCGGGTCGCCTCCAGGCCGTCCATCACCGGCATCCGGACGTCCATCAGCACCACGTCGGGCCGCAGCTCGGCGACGCGGCGCAGCCCCTCCTCGCCGTTGCCGGCCTCGCCGGCGACCTCGATGTCGGGCTGGGCGTTCAGCAGCACACCGAACCCGGTCCGCACCATCCCCTGGTCGTCGACGATCACGACCCGGATGGTCACGTCGCCTCCCGCGCCTTCACCGGCAGCGTCGCGGTCACGGCGAATCCTCCCTCGGGGGTGGGGCGGGCGGTCAGCTCGCCGCCCAGCGCGGCGGCCCGCTCCCGCATCCCGACCAGCCCGTGGCCGCCGCCCGGAAGGGGGGAGCCGGCGTCCTGGCCGTCGCCGGGCGGGCCGTTGACGACGCCGAGCCACACTAGACCGTCGTCGCGGGACACCTCGACGTCCACTCGGGAACCGGGCGCGTGCCGCATGGCGTTGCTCAGCGCCTCCTGCAGGATCCGGTAGGCGGTGAGGCCCACGCCCGGTGGAAGCCCGCCCAGGTCACCGCTGAACCGCGTCTCCACGCGCAGGCCCGCGCCGCGCGCGTTGGCGACCAGTTCGTCGATCCTTTCCAGGCTCGGCTGCGGCGCTGTCTCGGCGCCGTCCTCGGCGCGGAGGACGCCGAGGATGCGGCGCAGCTCCGTCAGTGCGTCCAGCGCCGTCGCGCGGATCTCCGCGAGATCCCGGCGCGTCTCGTCCGGGACGGCCTCCACCTTGTACGGTGCCGCCTCCGCCTGGATCGCGATCATCGACATGTGGTGCGCGACGACGTCGTGCAGTTCCCGCGCGATGCGCTGCCGCTCGGTCAGCACGGCCTCGGCGTCCAGGTGCCGCCGCTCCTGCTCGGCCAGCTCGCGCCGCGCCGTCTGCCGCACCCGGACGGCGTAGCCGATGGTCAGCGGCAGCAGGAGCAGCACCGACGCGGCGGGCCCGGTCTCCGGGTCCTTGAGCCACACCCCCGCGAACGAGATGATCCCGACGCCGAGCGTGATGTCGCGGGAGCAGCGGACCGCGACCGTGTACACGCACACGATCGCCACGAACGTGCCCGCCGGGACGTACGGGACCGTCAGCCAGCCGTCGACGTTGATCAGCGCCATCGCAAGGAAGCTCAGCCGCCACGCGCCGAGCGGATGCCGGTCCCGCAGCGCGAGCGGCGCCGTCACCGCGATCGCGATGAACAGCTTCGTCCCGTCGGACACGATGATGCCGCGCCGCAGGGTCTCGGTCGTCAGCAGGGACACCGTCCCGGCGATGAGCCCGACCGTGAGCGCGAGCCCGACCAGGTTCGTGACGATGCCGTAGGGGAGCCGCCCCACACCGATGTAGCGCGTCCAGCGCAGAAGGAGGGGCCACGGCCGGTTCAGCGGGGCCGGGTCCGCTCGCCCGGTGAGCGCGGCGGCCAGGAGCACGTCCCGCAGCACGCTCCGCAGCGTGAGGTTCTCCCCGGCCATGACCCCAGGCTAGAGAAGCGCGACCCCGCCCGGATGCCACCGCGGTAGGACGAGCCGGGTCATACCTGGGTACGGTGCGAGGCGTGGAGCCCGTCGAAGCGCTGCGCCGCATCGCGTTCCTGCTGGAGCGCGCCCATGAGCCGACCTATCGAGTGCGGGCGTTCCGCGGCGCCGCGGACCTCGTCGAGCGGACGTCCCCCGATGAGCTGGCCGGCCGCGCCCGCGACGGGACGCTGACCGCCCTGCCCGGCATCGGCAAGGTGACCGCCCTGGTGATCGCGGAGGCGCTGCGCGGCGAGACCCCCGTCTACCTGCGGCGCCTGGAGGCCACCGAGGGCGAGCCGCTGGACGAGACGACGGCCGCGCTCCGCGCCGCGCTGAAGGGCGACCTGCACACCCACAGCGACTGGTCGGACGGCGGGTCCCCGATCCAGGAGATGGCCGAGACCGCCCGCTCCCTCGGCCACGAGTACCTCGCGCTCACCGACCACTCGCCCCGCCTCACGGTCGCCAACGGCCTGTCGGCCGACCGCCTCCGCCGCCAGCTCGACAAGGTCGCCGAGCTCAACGAGGAGCTCGCGCCCTTCCGCGTCCTCACCGGCATCGAGGTCGACATCCTGGAGGACGGCACCCTCGACCAGGACCCCGACCTGCTCGAACGCCTGGACGTCGTCGTCGCGAGCGTCCACTCCAAGCTCCGCATGGACCGCGTCGCGATGACCAAGCGGATGGTCGCCGCGATCGCGAACCCGCGCGTGAACGTCCTCGGCCACTGCACCGGGCGGATCGTCAAAGCCGGCGGCAAGCGCGGCGGCCTGCGGCCGGAGTCGGAGTTCGACGCCGCCCTCGTCTTCGACGCCTGCGCCGCCTACGACGTCGCCGTCGAGATCAACTCCCGCCCGGAGCGCCTCGACCCGCCGAAGCGCCTGCTGCGCCTCGCCGTCGAGGCGGGCTGCCGGTTCTCCATCGACTCCGACGCCCACGCGCCCGGGCAGCTCGACTGGCAGCCCTTCGGCTGCGAGCGAGCCGCCCGGTGCGGCGTCCCCGAATCGCAGATCGTCAACACGCTCCCGGCCGACGCCCTGCTCGCCTGGACACGCGCGAAGCTCTGAGCCTGATCGACGGTCCGGGCGAGGGTCACCGGGGCAGGGACTCGACGGCCTCGGTGACGATAAGTAGGCACGGCGGCTCCGGCGCGCTGCTCGGCCGAGACCTGCGTGGCCGTTCATTGGTGGGGTCGCTAGGGTTCGTGCAACACCCTGATCCACGCCTGGCTTCGCGTTTCCTTGACATGCACATCGACGCGACGGAAGCTCTCTGAATCGACGGCCTCGCTGGGCTGAACGACTTCGCGGTAGAACCAATCCGACGTGATGAGCCCCAAAGGCGCCGGCGGCGACGTGGCGACGGCCTCCTTGAGCTCGGACGCTTCGAGTATGCGGAAGGCGTGGTTCAGGGAACTGCCGGCGACGCCGTGCTGATCGGCATGGACCTCGCCCGCATGCAATGCCACGCGTAGCCGGATTTCTTGCGCGGACGGATGTACCTGATTGTGCTTGATCAGTTCTCGGGAGAGGGTCTCCGGGAGACGTTCTACGAAGAACGACTTCGGGACTTCCGGCGGGGCCAGGATCAAGACCCCGTCTCCCCGGTCTTCGATGTAACAGCTGTCCCACGGGATGCCCGCTTTTACGAAGGCATCGTGAAGCGCCCGGTACGTCTCGGTCCGCAGCAGGCTTCGATCATGGCTGGTGCGGCGGCGGGAGCTGAATCCGACGACATCAGCGATCACGATCGTACGGTGTACAGTCGGCAGGGAAGTGTGCGAGTCGCTTGGGGATGCATCACGCGGAGCGCCCTCATGGCCCACCCGCTCGTAGGTGATCTGGCCCACTAGTTGCAGGGCGTCGCGGACGCCTGAGGTATCTCCGATGCGCTCGTACAGACCCACCGCGCGGCGAGCGTGCCCCACAGCCTCGGGGTACTGGCGTCTCAAGTGATGGATCTCGGCGAGGTCATAGGCGGTGTTGGCCTGGCCGTTGAGGTCGTCGAGGTCTCGGTAGAGGTCATGCGCTCTGGCGAGATGGTCGATTGCCTCCCGGTCGTGGTCGATACGGCTGTAAGCGCGGCTGAGAAGCCGGTGCGATGCAGCCTGCGCAGCCAGGTCGTCGAATTGTTCCGCCAAGGCGAGGGCTGTGCGCTGGCAGTCGAGCATGAGCGTCCAGTGACCTCGCACGTCCAGGAAGGGGGCGAGTACCCAGGCCAGTTGCCAGGCGTGCCGTTCGAGCCCAGCCTGGGAGGCGCATTCGATAATGCTCGCCAGGCCTGAGACCTCGACACTGAACCAGCCCATCGCTTGGTCGTAGTCCTCGATCGTATCGACAAGGACGTCCACGGCTGGCGGCGCTGTGACGATGGGCTCCCGGCGCGGGTTGAGGAGCCTGGCCGCCTCGGTTCCCGCCTGGAGGTAGTAGTCCACGACCCGGCGGATCGCCTCCTGCGTGACCTCCTGACTCTCGGTCTGCGCCGCGAGCTCGGCCGCGTAATCATGGAGAAGATCGTGTGATCGGTAGCGAAGCGGGACCGGCTCGTCCAGCATGCCCGCGGTGACGAGCTCGTCGAGCGAGTCCCGCGCCTCCCGCAGGTTCAGGCCCGTCAGCGCGATCGCCGCGCCGAGCCCGATGTTGGGGCTGGGATGCACGCCCAGCAGTCTGAACACCGCTGCTGCCCGAGTGGAAAGCTCACCGTAGGACTGGTTGAACACCGTCCGGAGGCTCAGGGCGCCGTCACTGAGGCTCAGCACGTCCAGCCGGTCAGTGGCGTCGACCAGTTCCCCGGCCAACTCGCCGAGCGGGCGCCTGGGATGGCGGGTCGCGCGGGCCGCGACGACGGCCATGGCCAACGGCAGCCCTGCACAGAAGCGGACCAGCGTCGCGGCCGCTTCGGGGTCGGCGGCGACCCGGTCCCGGCCGAGCCGCCGTGCCAGGAACTCCTTCGCCTCCTCCATGCTCAGCGTCCCGAGGGGCAACACCTGGGCGCCGTCACGCACCACCAGTTCGTCCAGTGGGCCGCGGCTGGTCACCAGTGCCGCGCACCCCGGGCCTGCCGGGATCAGCGGCCGTACTTGATCGATGGAGACCGCGTCATCAAGAAGTATGAGGACTCGTCGATCGTGCAGCAGGGAGCGGTAGAGCGACGTCATCGTGTCGAGGTCGCCGGGGACGTCGTCCGGTCGCACGCCGAAAGCGTGCAAGAAGCGGCGCATCGTTTCGGTCGGCTCTGCCGGAGAGCCGGAACGGGCGCCCCCGAGGTTCGCGAAGAGGATCCCGTCGGGGAACCTGTCGCGGACGCGGTGCGCCCAATGGACGGCCGTGGCCGTCTTCCCGACGCCCGCGAGCCCTGAGATCAGCTGGATTCGCGGGCCGGCCGTTTCTTTCGACGCATCGGGGAGCAAGGCGTCAAGCATTGCCAGCGCATAGTCACGTCCGACATAGTCGGAGATGTTGGGCGGAAGCTGAATGGGGATCGGCAGCCGGGCCGGGCCGGTCTGCGGATCGGATTCCCGGCGCCGCAGGGTGACCGTGACGAAACCCTGATTTTGGACCACGGTCGGCTCTGGTGCACGCACGGAACGGCAATCTTTCAACGCCGACGGGATGCCGCTGCCTTCGCCCTCTACGAGCCGTATCCAGGACAGTACGTGCGCCAACCTAAAATTGCGCTTGATGGAGTGGCTCTCCAGGGCCGACAGCGAATACTCGACACCGTCCTTAAGGCTGCGGCCGAGCCACTCACCAGGGCTGGTGACCTCCAGGCGTTCGGGGAACAGCCGCACGTGAACGCATCTATTGGCGGCCGTGTAGTCGCGGTGTGCCAGCGCATTGGCGATGGTCTCCCGCACCGCCACCATGGGGAAGTGATAGAGGTCAGTGGTCTGAGCCTGGCCGGCGGTCGGCGCCTCCCCCGCGCGAACGTGTTCGGCCACGAACATGTAGGCGCCAAGGATCTGCTCGATCACTGTCCCTGTGACGGTCAGCGGCTCCCGGTCGGCGGCACGGTCGGGGCCGTGGTAGCGCGTGCACATGACCACTGCGGTGGGGCTGGTTCCGGTCGGGTCCTCGGAGAAGAGCAGCGCCCCGGCGTGGGTCAGGTGTGAGTCCCTGCGTAGCCCGGCCCGGTCGAGGAACTCCCCGACCGTCAGGGCGGCGGGAAGCCGCTCGGCGACCTCGGCGCGCAGTTGGTTTCGAAATTGAAGGAGCGCGGTGTAATCAGGTACCGCGCCGGGAGCCGGACGATCGAGATGATGTAATTGCTGCTCCTCCGCCGCCGTCCCCGGGCGCCCGGCCGTGGCCGCCGATGCTTCCACGCGCGGCGGGAAGTGGTGTGACAGGGCTTCGAGCAGGTCCTGGCCGGCCTTGGCCGGGTCCTCCCAGTACCGGGCGACCTTGGTGTTGAGGGCCAACTGCTCGACGTACGCCTGTTGCTCCATCTGGACCACGAACACGCGGACGCGCCCGCCGACCTGGGCGGCTCGTGCGATCTGGTGCACCCAGGCGCTGCCGACCGCCAGCCTGGTCGCGCACACCACGATCGGTGCGTCCGAGGCCAGTGCCTGGGAGACCTCCTTGACCAATGATTCGCCGACCATCACCGTTCCGTGGTGGGAGACGTGGTATCCCGCGGCGGCGAGCGGAGTCACCAGCGCTTGGGCGAGGTCCTCATCACCTTCCTCGTACAAGACGTAGACGGTCTGGATGCGCATGTGTCACCGGATCGCGCTGGAGAGCGCGTCCACCCCGCTCGCCCAGTCGGCCACGAGGTCGGCGTACCTCAGGTCGGCGATTATCGCGGGCGGCTCGCCTCCGGTCAGCCGGGCGGGCAGCAACCGGACACCGTGGCCGTCGAGCTGGCGCGCGAGCGTCGACATCCACTCCCGCCCCATCCACGGACTCAGTGAACCGGCATCGGAGTAGCACAACACCACATACGTCGAACCGGACAATCCGGCGTTGATCTTTCCGACGATGGAGTCGCCGGTACCGATCTCCCACTCATCCAGCCAGACCTTGTGGCCTCGGCGCTGCAACTCCAGGGAAAGCCGTTCTGCGGGCTTCCGGTCCGTGCCTCGGTGACTTACGAAGACATTCGCCATTGACGGCCTCCGCTCTTGCCGGTCACGACATCCTAGGCCTCCTTCCACCGACGGACATCGGAAGTAATCCTTCTGAAGCTTCCTAGCCGCCGAGCGCGCGGACCATGCGCATGATCGTCTCGATCTGCGCACCGCCCTTCATGTCGTAGGACGCGTCGCCCCCGTACCCCCACCAGTTCCAGCAGCCCTGCGGGTTGCCGCCCGCCCAGCTGGACGCGGTCGCCTGCGGATACAGCACGATCACGCCGTTGGTGTCGGCGTACTCGTTGAGGTACGTCTTCGTCGCGAACGTGTTACCGATGAGGCTCCGCCCCTGCTGGCAGCCGTGCAGGGCCACCATGAGACGGCAGGACGCCGACGCGCAGCCCGCCGGGATATAGGCGAACCCCGTGGCGTCCATGCTGATGGACGAGGCACTCCCACCCGGCGCGTAGGCGTTCTGGTCGAACTCCATGAGCGTGCCCTTGGGCGAGGAGGCCGGCACCGAGACCGAGCCGAACAGATGCCTCAGCATCGCGCCCACGGGATCGCCGGAGCACTTGTTGATGTACGGGGTATAGGTCGCCGAGCACGGATTGGGCCCGGTGGGACTCACCCACGCATGCCCGGCCGGCGACGTCTTGTCATACGAGACTGCGGCGCCGAAGTTTCCGTAGAACCCGGCGAGCCCGTCGTTCACGGACTGCTTCACGGTGGAGTCGTTCGTCCCGTGGAAGATCCATACGGGATGCCCGGACAGGTTCGCCACGGGATCGATGCGCCCCTGAGCGGCCCGATCCCGAGCCGTCCGCTCCAGCTCCGCGGGATTGTCGTCGTACAGGTCGTTCATACACGCGAGCTGCGCGGTGACCACGCTGCCCCGCGCGCAGTGGTACGCCCCGGCACTGAAGATGCCGGCCCCCTTGAACGTCCCGGAGTAGGCCACGTGCAACTGGTCGGCCATATAACCGCCAGACGACACCCCGCTGACGTACGAGGTGCTGATCGAATGGCGCGGAAGCGCCTCAGCGACGGCCGCGGACACGGGGGCTGCGGCGACCGTCGCGAAGGTGAGTGCGAGAGCCGCGAGAAGCGAGGTGGTTTTCATGGCGGGACCTCCTCGGTCGGTTTAACCAACTGCTCTTGGAGTTTTGTCGCCCTGTTGCCGCTGGGGGGCGGCCTCTTTGCTGCCTTTCTGCGTCTTTCTGGGGGACGGATGCTCCCAGTGGAAGGAGGGAGTGATGAGCAAGGCCAAGACAATGCCGGAGTCAGGCGCGCAGCCGCCCAAGCGCAGGCACCGCGTCTTCCCGTGGATCTTCCTGGCGATCCAGGTCGGCTTCCTGATCTGGGTCATCGGCGGAATCACCGATCGGGGCTCGTGTGAGCCCGGATACCAGGACGCCTGCGATGCGGGCACCGCGATCGGGGTGGGGCTGATCATCGCGCTCTGGGTGGCGGTCGACATCATCCTCGGGTTCACCTACCTGGTGTTCCGGATGTTCAGGAGGTGAGGGAGCAGGTATTGGTGGGGTCGCCGGATGTGGGGCGGGGGAGTGTGGTGCTCCTCGGCGGGGGTGTGCCGTCCTGCGTCCAGGACTCCAGGGCCGTGAACGCGGTGCGTATGCAGGGGAGGAGCGGGCGCAGGCGGGTGGGGTGGGTGTCGTACAGGCCGTCCACGTGGTTGGCGGCCTCGACGCGGTAGTAGCGGTAGGGGGCCTTGCCGCGGGTGCGGACGAGTTTCGCGTAGACGTCGGAGTCGGTGGTGATCGGCAGGAGCGAGTCGTACGTTCCGTGGAGGGTGATCAACGGCTTGCGGATCCGGCCGGTGAGGGACACGCGGGCGACGGCCCGGTGGACGTCGTGCGGGCGGGCGGCATAGTTGTAGTCGGTCTCCTTTCCGGTGTAGGCGGGGTCGAATTCCTCGCGGTAGATGCGCTGGGTGAGTTCCCAATAGACCTGGTCGTGGAATGGCCAGAGGAATTCTGAGCCGGGGGCGAGGCCGGCCTTCAGGAGCGCTTTGTGGGCGGCCGGGTCGCCTGTGGCGGCGTAGGACGGGTAGGCGCGGAGGACGGACGGCAGGTACGTGAACAGGTTCGGGCCGTTGGCGCGCCAGAGCGTGCCCTCTGCGTCGATTCCGCCGTCGTAGAGTTCCGGGCGGTTCTCCAGTTGCCAGCGGACGAGGTAGCCGCCGTTGGAGATCCCGGCTGCGTAGGTGCGGCGGGGGAAGCGTCCGTAGCGTTTCGCGACGACCTTCTTGGCGGCTCTCGTGAGCTGGGTGACGCGGTCGTTCCATTCGGCGACGGCGTCGCCTGGGCGGCGGCCGTCCTTGAAGAATTCGGTGCCGGTGTTGCCCTTGTCGGTCGCGGCGAAGGCGTAGCCCTTGGCGAGGGCCCAGTCGGAAATCGTGAAGTCGTTGGCGTACTGGCGCCGGTTGCCGGGCGAGCGGGCGACGACGAGGCCGCCGTTCCAGCGGTCGGGCAGGCGGATGACGAACTGCGCGTCGTGGTTCCAGCCGTGGTTGGCGTTGGTCGTGGAGGTGTCGGGGAAATAGCCGTCCAGTTGGATGCCGGGGACGCCGGTGGGGTTGCGAGTCCCGGCGGCGTGGAGGCCGGCCCAGTCGGCCGGGACGGTGTGGCCCGAGCCGGTCGTCCCCGCGGTGGTGAGGTCGTCCAGGCAGGCGGCCACCTGCTTCTCCGCTCCCGGGACGGTGATCTCGCAGCCCGGCCTCTCCTGCGCGTGCGCGGGCGCGGTCAGGGCGGCGGCGACGGCGCCGGCGGTCAGGACGGTGCGGACGATCGGCATACCGGCTCCTCGGGGAGGGACGTCAGGTGCCCGTCATGGTGAGCGCCGGTTGTGACCGCGACCACGTGGCCGGTCCACATATCGCCGAGATCCGCCATGTGCCCCCGGTCGTGACCTGCACATGATGTGGGTCACGGCCGTATCGGAGCGTCCGAATATGGGGTGGCCTCACATGGTCCGGCCCGCGGGCGCGACCTAGCGTTCCCGGTCACGGCGGCCCGGTGTGGTCCGGGTCACCGACGACGAGCGCGAGGAGGACGCATGGGCGATCCCGCCCGGGAGGCCCCGGTCCTGGAGGCGCGGGGCCTGGTCCGGGAGTTCCGCGGCTTCCGCGCCGTGGACGGCGTGGACCTCGACGTCGCCGAGGGGGCCGTCCACGCGCTGGTCGGGCCGAACGGCGCGGGCAAGACGACGCTGTTCAACCTGCTCACCGGGTTCCTCAAGCCGACCGCCGGCAGCGTCCGCCTCGGTGAGCACGAGCTGGCCGGCCGCCGGCCGGAGCGCATCGCGCGACTCGGGCTGGCCAGGTCGTTCCAGATCACGAGCCTGTTCGCCGAGCTCACCCCGCGGCAGCACGTGGAACTCGCGCTGGCCGGGCGCAGCGGCCTCGGCTGGCGGTTCTGGCGTTCGGACAAGGCGCTCGGACGCTACTCCGCACGCGCCGCCGAGCTGCTCGGGCAGGTCGGCCTGGACGGGCACACGGACGTTCCGGCGGGCTCGCTGGCGTACGGCCGCAAGCGCGCCCTCGAACTGGCGCTGGCCCTCGCGCTCGACCCGAAGGTGCTGCTGCTCGACGAGCCGACCGCGGGCATGGGCGTCGAGGACGTCGGCCGGACCGTCGAGCTCATCAGGAAGGTCCGCGACGGCCGGACGGTCATTCTGGTCGAGCACAACATGAGCGTCGTCTCCAGCCTCGCCGACCGGGTCACCGTCCTGCAGCACGGCCAAGTCCTCGTCGAGGGCCCGTATGCGGAGATCCGTCACGATCCGCGCGTGGTGACCGCCTACCTGGGAGACTCCAATGCTGCGCATTGACGGGCTGTCGGCCTGGTACGGCGAGGCTCAGGCCCTGCGTGAGGTGTCGATGCACGTCGACGAGGGCGAGATCGTCACGCTGGTGGGCCGCAACGGCGCGGGCAAGACCACGCTCCTGCGGTCGCTGATGGGTCTCCATCAGGGAGTGTCGGGAAAGATCCGGTTCCAGGACGAGGACATCTCCGCCCTGAGCTCGCACAAGCGCGCGCGGCGCGGCCTCGGCTACGTCCCGGACGATCGCGGGATCTTCGCGTCGCTGTCGGTGGAGGAGAACCTCACGCTGCCGCCCGTGATGGGCCCGAATCCCTGGTCGCTGGAGCGCGTGTACGAGACCTTCCCCAAGCTCCGGGAGCGGCGGCGGTTCCCCGGGACGAAGTTGTCGGGCGGTGAGCAGCAGATGCTCGCGCTGGCCCGGGTTTTGCGGACGGGTGCCCGGCTGCTGCTGTGCGACGAGCCCACCGAGGGCCTGTCCCCGCTGATCGTCCAGCAGATCGGCGACATCCTCCGGGAGGTCAAGGCGGCCGGGGTGACCGTCCTGCTGATCGAGCAGAACGTGCACTTCGCCGCCACGGTCGCCGACCGCCACCACCTGCTCGCCGAGGGCCGGATCGTCGAGTCCATGGACAACGACGAGGTCCGCGCCCGCGAGAGCGAACTCCTCCAGTACCTCGGAATCTAGGGAGACCCCGATGAGACTTCTCGGACGTTCGGCCGCGCTCGCGACCGCCGGAGCGCTGCTGGCCGGCTGCGCGGGCGGACCCGGCGGGGGCGGGGGCAAGATCAGCGACGACAAGATCGTCCTGGCGGTGCTGACCGACCAGTCCGGCGTCTACGCCGACCTGTCGGGCAAGAACGCGGTCGAGGCGGTGAAGATGGCCGTCGCCGACTTCAAGGCCAAGTACGGCGACAAGGCGGTCACCGACGACATCGAGGTCGTCTCCGCCGACCACCAGAACAAGCCGGAGATCGCCAACTCCAAGGCGCAGGAACTCTACGACCGCCAGAAGGCGGACCTCATCGTCGACGTTCCGACCTCGTCGGCCGCGCTCGCCGTCGCCACCGTCGCGAAGAACAAGAAGAAGGTGTTCATCGACGTCGGTGCCGCGACGACCGAGCTGGAAGGGAAGCAGTGCAACAAGTACACCTTCCACTACGGCTACAACAGCTACATGCTGGCGCACGGTACGGGCGCCGAGGTGACGAAGGACGGCGGTAAGAACTGGTACATCGTCTACCCGGACTACGCGTTCGGGCAGGACATGGAGAAGACGTTCACGGCGGCCGTGAAGGGTGCGGGCGGCAGCGTCGTCAAGAGCGATCCCACGCCGTTCCCCAACGACAACTTCTCCACGTTCCTTTTGAAGGCGCCGGGTCTGAAGCCGAAGCCGCAGGTGCTCGGGACGATGCAGGCGGGCGGTGACCTGGTCAACCTGGTGAAGCAGTACAACGAGTACAAGCTGCGCGACAAGGGCGTCGACCTCGCCGTCGGGCTGATGTTCCTGACCGACATCCACTCGCTCGGACCGGACGCCCTGGCCGGAACGCGCTTCACCGACTTCTGGTACTGGAACGCCAACCAGGGCAACCGCGCCTGGGCGGACAAGTTCAAGGCCAAGACGGGCGCCCGCCCGACGGCCGTCCACGCGGCCGACTACTCCGCGGCCCTGCAGTACCTGGAGGCCGTGCAGCGCGGCGGCACCGACAAGTCCGACGACATCGTGAAGCAGCTCGAAGGCCACAAGGTCAACGACATCTTCACCTCCACCGGCACGATCCGCCCCGAGGACCACCTGTTGCTGCACGACGCCTACGTCGCCCAGGTGAAGCCGAAGAGCGAGGTCAAGGAGGAGTGGGACTACGAGAAGATCATCAAGACGATCCCGGCGGCGGAGGCCTTCCAGCAGCCCGACCCGTCCTGCAAGCTGTAGGCGGGCGCGACGTGCTGCAGCAGGCGTTCAACGGGTTGGTGGGTGGGGCGTTCTACGCCCTGCTCGCCCTCGGTCTGGCCGTGATTTTCGGGATGCTGGGTGTGGTGAACCTGGCGCATGGCGCGTTCTACATGCTGGGGGCGTTCGGGGCGTTCATCGCGCTGGATTCGTTCGGGTTGAACTTCTGGGTGTCCCTGATCCTGGTGCCGCCCCTGCTCGGGGTGGCCGGGATCATCGTGGAACGGCTGTTCGTGCGGCGGTTGACGCCGCTGGATCCGCTGTACAACTTTCTGTTCACCTTCGGGCTGGCGCTGATTTTGCAGGATGTGATGAAGCGGCAGTACGGGGTGAACTCCCAGCCCTATCCGCGTCCGTCGCAGCTGGGCGGCACGCTCAATCTGGGGTTGTTCACCTATCCGGCCTATCAGGTGTTCGTGCTGGGGGTGTCGGTGCTGGTGTGCGGAGCGGTGTGGGTGGTGCTGACCCGGACCCGGGTGGGGATGATCGTGCGGGCGTCGACCGAGCGGCCCGAGCTGACGAGGGCGCTGGGGATCGATGTGGGGCGGTGGGTGACGCCGGTGTTCGGGTTCGGGATCGCGCTGGCGGCGTTGGCGGGGGTGTTGGCGGCGCCGATGCGGGCGGTGAACCCGCTGATGGGCGCCGATCTGATCATCACGGTGTTCGCGGTGGTGGTGATCGGGGGTCTGGGGTCGGTGTTCGGGTCGGTCGCCGCGGGGTTCGCGGTGGGGTTGCTGTCGGCGCTGGGCAACTACTACGTGCCCTCGCTGTCGCAGACGCTGGTGTTCATTTTGATGGCCGCGGTGCTGCTGTGGCGTCCCGCCGGGCTGTTTGGACGTGAGGAGGCGCTGCGATGATCCTGGCCAGGCTGGCCCGCTCGGGCCGGGCCGGACCCTTGCTGCTGGCGGTCGGGCTGGTGGCGGCGCTGGCGCTGCCGTGGATGATCTATCCGCCGGTGGCGTTGGACATCGTCTGCTGGGCGCTGTTCGCCGCCGCGGTCGACCTGCTGCTGGGGTTCACCGGGCTGCTGTCGTTCGGGCACGCGGCGTTTTGGGGCGGGTCGGCCTACTGCACCGGCCTGATCGCGCTGCACACCCCGCTGCCGTTCCCGGTCGCGATCGCCGGCGGCGCCGGCTTCGCAGCCCTTCTCGCGCTGCCGATCGGGTTCTTGTCGGTCCGGCTGACCGGGATCTACTTCGCCATGGTCACCCTGGCGTTCGCGCAGATGATGTACTTCGTGGCCAACCAATGGCGCGAGGTCACCGGCGGGGAGAACGGCCTGCAGGGCATCCCCAGAGAGTTCTTCGGCGTCGATCTGTCCGAGCCGTTCTACTTCTACTACGCCGGCCTGCCGTTCGTCCTGGCCGGACTCTGGGTCGCCTGGCGGATCGTGCGGTCACCCTTCGGGCGCGTGCTGGTGTCCATCCGCGACAACCCCGCCCGCGCCCGCGCCCTGGGCTATCCGGTCGACCGGTACCGGCTGCTGGCCTTCGTGCTGTCGGCCGGGCTGTCGGGCCTGGCCGGGGGCGTGTTCGCGGTCGGGCACGGCTTCGCCTCCCTGGAAGGGGTGTACTGGACCACCTCCGGGCAGGCGGTGATGATGGTCATCCTGGGCGGCATCGGCACCCTGTGGGGCGGCGCCATCGGCGCGGCCCTGGTCGTCCAACTCCAGGACTTTTTGGCCACCGCCGGATTCCAGGAAACCGGAATCGTCACCGGATCCATCTTCATCGTCATCGTCCTGCTGTTCCGCCGCGGCATCTGGGGCACCGCCCGCCACCTCCTGACCACCCGCCACCCACCCACACCCGACCAACCCGCACCCGAAACCAAAGAACCCGTCGACACCCCAGCCTGACCCGCGAACGCGGCTTGCCGTCCACGAGGCGGCACGCCGCGTTTCAGCGGGAGAGGCGGTGCAGCCGCAGGGCGAGCTGGAGTTCCAGAGCGCGCTCGGGGGTCTGCCAGTCGTCGCCGAGAAGCCGGGCGATGCGCTCCAGGCGCTGGCTGACGGTGTTGACGTGGATGTGCAGGCGCTCCGCCGTCCGCGACAGGCTGCCGCCGGTGCCGAAGTACGCCTCCAGGGTCTGCACCAGGGAGGTGCCCCGGCGCTCGTCGTACTCCAGGACGGCCCCGAGCGCGCCGTGCAGGAACCCCGCCACGTCCCGGTCGTCCCCGACGAGCAGGCCGACGAACCCGAGCTCGGACGCGCCGGCGCCATCACCGCGGCGGCCGAGCGCCAGCAGGGCGTCGGCGCAGCGCTGCGCCTCCCGGTGCGCGGACGCGACGCCGCCCGGCTCGGTCACCGGGCCGGCCGCGCCGACCGTGGCGGGCCCGCCGAGGGAGGCGCCCAGCTCCTTGGCGATCCGGCGCGCGGTGTCGCCCGGACGGTCGCCCGGCAGCAGCAGGACGATCTCCTCCGGCCGGGAGGCGGCCAGCCCGTGCTCCACGGCGGCGAAGGACGACGCCCAGAACGCGGCGCGCTGCCGGTGCTCGCGGTGCTCGTACTTGGCGCACAGCACGACGTGCGGCGCGTTCAGGTCGACGCCGACGCGCCGGGCCCGCGCGGTCAGGGCGTCGGTGCCCGTCCGGCGTCCGGAGAGCAGGTCGTCCAGCAGTTCGCCGCGCACCCGTCCCTCCGCCTCGGTGACGCTGCGCTGGAACAGCAGCAGCAGCGCCGTGACGAGCGCCGCGCGCTCCAGGATCCGCTGGTCGGCGTCGTCCACCTCGTCGGAGGTGCGCAGCACCAGCGTGCCGAGCATCTCGTCGCCGGTGGACACCGACGCGATCCACAGGTCGCCGCGCCTGACCGTCCGGCCCTGGGCGCGCGCGGAGTGCGCGGAGGCCGACACGCCGACCAGTTCCTCGTCGCTGAGCGGCGCCGACACGGCGCCCGTGGTCGCCAGGTGGCGGCCGTCGGCGTCCAGGACGTGCAGCGTGCCGCCCAGCAGCTCGGTCACGATGGCGCCGACGTCCTCCACGCCACCGCCGCGGACGACGACGGCGGTCATCCGGTCGTGCGCGCGCGCTGCCCGCTCCACCGCCGCGCTGCGCGCCTTGACCTCCTCGTTGGCGGCGCTCAGCTCGTCCAGGGCGGTCCGGGTCTCCTCCAGGAGGCGGGCGTTGTCGATGGCGATCGCGGCGTGCGCGGCCAGCGAGCCGAGCAGGGCGACCTCTTCCTGGTCGAACGGGCGCTCGCTGCGGTTCGCGGCCGTCAGGACGCCGATGACCCGGCTCCCAAGCTTCATCGGAACGCCCAGGATGGCGACGAGGCCCTCCTCGGCGACCGCGTCGTCGATGAAGCCGCGGTGCTGGAACTGCTCGTCCCCGAGGTAGTGGGCGCTGTTGTAGGGCATCGCGGTCTGCGCGACCAGCCCGACGAGGCCGGTGCCCATCGGCAGCCGCAGCCGCCGGAACGCCGCCGACACCGACCCGTCCGTCACCCGCATGAAGGTGTCGCCGCGCTCGTCGTCGTTCAGCGTCAGGTAGGCGATGTCGGCGTTCAGCAGCCGCCGGGCGCGCCGGGTGATCGCCTCCAGCACCGCGTCGAGGTCGCGCAGCCCGGCGAGGTCGCCCGCGGTGTCGAACAGCGCCGCCAGCTCCGCCTCCCGGCGCGCGTGCCGCCGCATGATCGTGCGGACCCGCAGCGCCGCCAGCTTGGCCGCCTCCAGCTCCTCCAGGACGGCCGGCGGCGCGCCCTCCGCCCGCGCCTGGACGAGGGGACCCTCGAACTCGACGGGGGAGGCCTCCCGGGCCAGGAGTTCGAGGAAGACGCCGCAGGTCATACGGCCCATTCTCAGTGCGCCGTCCAGCCGCCGTCGAGGGTGAGCGAGGCGCCGGTCACCATCGACGCGGCGGGCGAGCAGAGATATGCGACGAGTTCGGCGACCTCGTCCGGTTCGATCAGCCTCTTCAGGGCGGCGTGGTCGAGCATGACGCGCTCGACGACCTCGTCCTCGGGCATGCCGTGGGCGCGCGCCTGGTCGGCGATCTGCTTCTCCACCAGCGGTGTCCGGACGTAGGCGGGGTTGACGCAGTTGGACGTCACACCGTGCGCGGCCCCCTCAAGGGCGACCACCTTGGACAGGCCCTCAAGGCCGTGCTTCGCGGTCACGTAGGCCGACTTGAAGGGCGACGCCCGCAGCCCGTGGACGGACGAGATGTTGACGACGCGTCCCCAGCCCCGCTCGTACATGCCGGGCAGCGCGTCGCGGACGAGCCGGAACGGCGCCTCCACCATCAGCCGCAGGATCCGCGCGAACGTCTCGGGCGGGAACTCGTGAACGGGCGCCACATGCTGGATCCCGGCGTTGTTGACCAGGATGTCGACCCCGGACGCGAGCCCGTCCAGGGCACCCGTGTCGGCCAGGTCGGCCCGCATCGCGGCACCGCCGATCTCGGCCGCCGCCCGGTCCGCCGCGTCCCCGTCTATGTCGGCCACGGCCACCTCGGCGCCGGCCGCCGCCAGCCGCCGGGCGCAGGCGCGGCCGATGCCGCTCGCGCCGCCGGTGACCAGGGCGCGCCGGCCCGACAGATCCAGCGTCCCCGAAGTCCCCGCGGCCGCCCGCGGCGTCACGCTCGTCATGGGCAGAACCTACGGAGTGCGCCCGTTTCCTCCCATGTGGCCCGCGCACACAATCCGGTCCGGGACGGTATGGACGGGCGGCATTCGCGGCGAACTCCCATCCCGCGTGCCGCCCGGAAACCCGGGGGGCTTACCGTTAGGGCCGCACGGGAGGGGTGCCGATGACCGAGATCACGCATCGCCGCGTCCAGTCCCAGAGCGGGCTGCGCATGCACGTCGCCGAGGCGGGCGAGGGGCCGCTCGTGCTGCTCCTGCACGGCTTCCCCGAATGCTGGTACTCCTGGCGGCACCAGCTCACCGCGCTCGCCGAGGCCGGCTACCACGCCGTCGCGCCCGACCAGCGCGGCTACGCCCGCACCGGCGGCCCCGCCGAGGCCGACCAGTACACGATCCTGCACCTGGCCGGGGACGCGGTCGGGCTCATCGACGCCCTCGGCGAGGACCGGGCGGTCGTGGTGGGCCACGACTGGGGCGCCCCCGTCGCGTGGGCCGTCGCGCAGATGCGTCCGGACAAGGTCCGCGGGGTGGTCGGGATGTCGGTCCCGCACCGGCCGCGCGGCAGCGGACCACCGGTCGCGTCGATGCGCCGCATGTTCGGCGACGGCTTCTACATGGTGCGCTTCCAGGAACCGGACGCCCCGGAGGCCGAACTCGACCGCGACCGGGCGGCCACCTTCCGCCGGATGCTGTACGGGATGTCCGGTGACGGCCCAGGCCCGATGCTGGTCGCCCCGGAGAACGGCGGGTTCCTCGACGTCCTCCCCGACCCGGAGAAGCTGCCGGGCTGGCTCACCCAGGACGACATCGCCGCCTACGTCGAGGAGTACGCCGAGAGCGGCTTCACCGGCCCGGTCAACTGGTATCGCAACCTCGACCGCAACTGGGAGCTCACCGCCGCCTGGCACCGCGCCCCGATCGGCCCGCCCGCCCTCTACATCGGCGGCGACCGGGACGGCGTCGCGCTCGGCGCCCGCCACGTGATCGACTCCCTGTCCGACTTCGTGCCGAACCTCCGCGGCACCGTATGGCTGTCCGGATGCGGCCACTGGACGCAGCAGGAGCGTCCCGCCGAGGTCAACGACGCGCTGCTCGCCTTCCTTCGCGATCTTTAGGCGCTCGGGCGGCGTCACATCCCGCGAGGAGAGTGCGGGAGTCGCTGGATGGACGGGAGAGTCGCCCAGATGGAGGCGCTGCAGGACGGTGACCCCGGCCGGATCGGCCCGTACCGGTTGGAGGGGCGGCTCGGCGCCGGGGGCATGGGGGAGGTGTTCCTGGGGGTCTCGTCCGGTGGTCGTCGGGTCGCGGTGAAGGTCATCCGTGCCGAGCATCTGGACCGTCCGGAGTTCCGGGTGCGGTTCGCGCGGGAGGTCGAGGCGGCCCGCAAGGTCGGTGGTTTCTACACGGCGCAGGTGGTGGACGCCGATCCGGAGGCCGACGAGCCGTGGATGGCGACCGCCTACATCCCCGGCCCGTCCCTGCGCGATGTCGCCCCGCTGCCTCCCGCCGAGGTGGCCCGGCTCGGCGCGGCGCTGGCGGAAGGGCTGGCGGCGATCCACGCGAGCGGGCTGGTGCACCGCGATCTCAAGCCGGGCAACGTGATCATGTCGGAGGACGGGCCGCGCATCATCGACTTCGGCATCGCCCGCGCCGTCGAGGCGGGCTCGCTCACCGCCGACGGCGCGGTCCTCGGCACGTACGCCTACATGGCGCCCGAGCAGGTGCTGGGCGACAGATCCGGGCCGCCCGCCGACGTGTTCGCGCTGGGCTGCGTGCTGGCCTTCGCCGCGACGGGCCGCAGCCCGTACGATGCCGCGACGATCCCGGCCATAGTGCACCGCGTCCTCCATGAGGAGCCCGGCCTGGCCGGGCTGGCGGAGTCCCTGCGCCCGCTCGTGGCGGCCTGCCTGACCAAGGATCCGGCCGACCGGCCGGCCACCGACCGGATCCTCGCCCACCTCGCCGACCCGGCCACCGCGCCGCTCGCCGCGTGCCCGGCGACCCCGGACGCCGACCGCACGGTGGAGCGCGGCACGATGCAGGTCACGCGTGTAACGGGCGCCGCTCGGCCCACCGGTCGGATCCCGCGCCGGACGATGCTCGTCGGCGCGGCCGCGGCGGTGGCCGCCGCGGGAGCCTCGGCGTTCCTGCTCACCCGCGGCGACGGACGGCCTCGGGCGGCGCGGGCCGAGGATGCGATGCTGCCGCCCACCACGACGCTCTTCAAGGACGGGCAACCGGTGGAGCGTGTGGCGCTCAGCCCGGACGGCCGGATCCTGGTCTGCGGCGGGCCGCAGGCGAAGACCGTGTACCTGTGGGGTCCCGCCGCCGGGAACGTCATCCACGAGTTGAGCGCACCCGGCGGTGTGGCGGCCTTGGCGTTCAGCCCGGACGGGAAACTGCTGGCCACCGGTCACACGAACGCCACGGTCGTCCTGTGGGACGTCGAGTCGGCGGACGCCCGGCAGCCCCGTCCGCTGCGGACGCTCCACGCCGAGGAGACCGGTGCCCTCGCGTTCAGCCCTGACGGCCTGACCGTCGCCGGGCCGAACCGGCTCTGGAGCATTGCCACGGGGGACACCCTCGGCGACCTTTCCGGCGCCGATGGGGTGCGAGCCGTCGTGTTCAGCCGGGACGGGCGCCGTGTCATGGCGGGGATGGAAGGCGACCCGGGTTCGGTGCGGGTGTGGGACGTCCGCACCCGTGGCCCGATCACCGACGTCCCCGACCGAGGGAGGACGAGTTCGCTGGCCCTCACCCCGGACGGCCGGACGCTGGTCTCCGCGGGGGGCGGTGCCACGATCCGGCTGTGGGACGCCGCCCGCGTCCGCATCATCGGCGTCCTCGACTCCGGCCAGACCGGAGACGTCACCGACGTGGCCGTCAGTGCGGACGGCAAGGTGCTGGCCGGCGCCGGCGACGACTTCATCGTCCGGCTATGGGACCTGGCGGCCCGCCGGATGACCGCCACCCTCGCCGGGAGCGGCGGGCGGATCAGTGGACTCGCGCTCGCCACGGACGGCCGGACGGTGGTCGGCGGCAGCGTACGCAGCGGACAGGCGGCGGTGAACCTGTGGAGGCTGCGCTGATGCATCCGCTGCGCGACGGTGACCCCGGCCGGATCGGCCCGTACCGGTTGGAGGGGCGGCTCGGCGCCGGGGGCATGGGGGAGGTGTTCCTGGGGGTCTCGTCCGGTGGTCGTCGGGTCGCGGTGAAGGTCATCCGTGCCGAGCATCTGGACCGTCCGGAGTTCCGGGTGCGGTTCGCGCGGGAGGTCGAGGCGGCCCGCAAGGTCGGTGGTTTCTACACGGCGCAGGTGGTGGACGCCGATCCGGAGGCCGACGAGCCGTGGATGGCGACCGCCTACATCCCCGGCCCGTCCCTGCGCGAGGCCGCGCCACTGGACGTCCCCGATGTTCGCGCGCTCGGCGCGGCGCTGGCCGAGGGGTTGGAGGCGATCCACGCGAGCGGGCTGGTGCACCGCGATCTCAAGCCGGGCAACGTGATCATGTCGGAGGACGGGCCGCGCATCATCGACTTCGGCATCGCCCGCGCCGCCGACGCCACCGCGCTGACGTCCACCGGCGCGGTCGTCGGCACGTACGCGTTCATGTCGCCCGAGCAGGTCCGCGCGGACACGGCGGGCCCGGCGTCGGACGTGTTCTCCCTCGGCTGCGTCCTGGCGTTCGCCGCCACCGGACGCGGGCCGTTCGACGCGGCCAACGTGCCGGGGATCGTCCACCGGCTCGTCAGCGCCCCGCCCGACCTGACCGGGGTGCCCGCCGAGCTGCGGCCCGCGATCGAGGCGTGCCTGGCCAAGGACCCGGATGAGCGGCCCTCGCCCGCCGAGGCCGCCCGGCTGCTGGCGGCCCCGCCCGCCCGGCCGCGGCGCCGTGCCGTCCTGATCGGCGGTGCGGCGGGCGCCGCCGCCGTACTGGGCGTCCCTTCGCTGGTGTGGTGGCGGCCCGGCGATGCCTCGGGAGAGGGCACCACACCGCTGAAAAAGCCCCAGCCGTTGGTCCTCGCCGGCGGACCGGCGACGACGCTCCAGCTCGCGTTCACCCCCGACTCCGCGACGCTGGTCTGCTCGGGCGCGGGGCAGATCTGGCGGTGGCCCGTCGCGACCGGCCGCGGAGCCGCGCACGAGCTGGGCGAGGAGGGCACCGACCAGCTCACGGCGCTCAGCGGGGACGGTCGGCTGCTGGCGACCCTGCGCGGGAAGGGCCCGGTCCAACTGTGGGACACGGCCACCGGTACCCGGCTCCGGACGATCAGGCCCGAGGTCAGGTCGTACATCAAGACGCTCAGCCCGGACGGCCGGACCCTCGCCACCGTCGGAATCGGCATCGAGCTCTGGGGCACCGCGACCGGCCGGCGCACCGGCGCGTTCGCTCCGAGGAACGGTGCGCCCCTGCACCTGATCTTCGACGCGGCCGGTGAGCGGCTCGGCGTTGTCGGCGCCCGCGGCGACATCCAGATCCATGACCTGCGGACGCACCGGGCCAACGCCGTGCCCAGGCCCGCCAACGTGCTGTTCACGTTCGCGCCGGACGGGCGGACCGCCGCGTCCGACGTCCGGGACGAGCCGGGCTGGACGGTCCGGATCCTGGACCTGCAATCCAGGAAGATGCGGGAGCTGAACGGACACGAGGGCCGCGTGCAAGGTCTGGTGTTCAGCCCCGACAGCCGGGTCCTGGCCAGCGCGGCTCTGGACGGGACGATCCGGCTGTGGGACATGCGCACCGGCGAGAGCTTCGCGACCCTGGACTGGGTGAGGTCGGACGGGGCGACCCTGGCGTTCAGCCCGGACGGCCGCCTGCTCGCCGCCGGCGCGGGCAGCGGCAACGGAACGGTGCGCCTCTGGCGCTTCCCTTAGCGTCCCGAAAATGTCGGAGCCGTCGCGTACGGTCGCCGCGTGAACCGGACGGACCGCTTGTACGCCTTGGTGGAAGAACTGCGCGCTTGTGCGCCTCGCCGGCTCGCCGCGCGCGAACTGGCGGCGCGGTACGAGGTGAGCGTCCGCACGATCGAGCGCGACATCAGCGCGCTCCAGCAGGCCGGGGTGCCGATCTTCGCGGACGTCGGCCGCGCCGGGGGCTACACCCTCGACAAGAGCCGGACGCTGCCGCCGCTGAACTTCACCCCCGCCGAGGCCGTCGCCGTCGCGATCACCCTGTCCCGGGCGAACGGCTCGCCGTACTCGCGCTCCGCCCGCACCGCACTCCACAAGATCGTCGCCGCCATGTCCGCGGACGACGGAGCCTCGGCCCGCGAGCTGGCCGCCCGCATCCGCTTCCTGGACCCGGCCGGGAACGATGACGCGGCGTCCGTCCCCGCCGTGCTGGAGGAGGCCGTCCTGACCCGCCGGGTGGTCCGCCTGACCTATGTCGACCGCTGGGGCGCCGAGACCGAGCGCGACGTCGAACCCGTCACGTTCACCGCGTCCGACAAGGGCTGGTACCTGACCGCCTGGTGCCGGATGCGCGGCGGCTGCCGCGTCTTCCGCACCGACCGCGTCCGCCGCGCCGTCCTCCTGGAGGAGACCGCCCCCGACCGCGCCGCCGATGCCATGCCCGACGACCTCCCGTCCGACTACATCGTCCGACCCCTGGAATTCGTCTGAGGCCGCGCGCAGTCCGGAAGCGGCCCGCGGGGCCGGCGGGTGCGGGTGTTCGCGATCCCCGGCCTGGACGGCGCCACCGGCGCCGCGGTGTACGTCCCCGCGGGCACGGCCGTCGAGGAACGCCGGGTGGAATACCACTACGACCCGGACGACCACTTGGCGAGTCTGGACTTCGACAACGAGCTGCAAGGCGACCTGCGCCTGAAGCCCAACGTGTCCCTGCCCAACCACGAGATCGCCGATGACGAGGTGACCGTCGACACCGCCGAGCATCCTCGCGCCGAGGAACTACGCGAGGTGTGGGAAGAGATCTGGGGCGAAGAGCGAAGGATCTACAAGTGGTCTCACCTGCAGATCGGCGGCTACGCCTCGGACGCCGAGGGATGGGGCGACCCCGTCGTCAACTGCGCGCGAGAGACCGCCGACCCCGGGGATCTTCAGGACTGGGCGCTTCTCGCCGAATGGCGCCCCGCGATGGCCGGCTTGGAGATGGCCACCATGTACTGGGCGATCAGACGCCAAGACCTGGCGTCACGCGACTTCGACCGCGTGGCCACCACCATGTACGCCAACCCCTGACCGCGACGGGCTCGGTCAGCCGATCGGTGGTGCGAGGTATTCCAGCGCATAACCGTCGCCGGAGGGGGTCACGCGGGCGATGCCGGGTGAGTCGAGGTGGGCGCCGGCGACGAAGTGGTGCGGTCGGGTCAGTTGTTCGAGAAGGGCGGCTCGCGCGGCGCGGGCCTGGGTCTGGTCGCCGTCGAGCTCCCAGGACACCTTCGGCTGATCGAATTGGAGCGTGGGAACGTGCACGGTGTCGCCCCAGGCGAGAAGGCGGCCGGTGCCGCTCCTGAACTCGTAGACGGTGTGACCGGGTGTGTGGCCCGGTGTCGGGATCGCGGTGGTCCAGTCGTTGATCGCGACTTTCTCCGACAGGGGCACGACCCGGTCGCGGATCGGCTTGAGCCTCCCCTTGATCACCGAGGCGTCGCCCGCGCCGATCCACACGCGCTCAAGGTCGGTGAACGCCTCTGAACCGTCCGGCGCGATCAGGCCGCTCACGTGGTCCACGTGCTTGTGGGTGATGGCCACATCGGTGACCCGCGCGCGGTCGATTCCCGCTTCGTCGAGCGCGTCGTAGATCAATCCCATGGTGGGGTCGTGCCAGGCGTTGGACGCGCCGGTGTCGATGAGAACCGACCGCGTGCCGTCGGTGACGAAGAAGGCGTTCACCGACAGCCGCAGGTTGTCGCCGACCAGCGGGACGGTGGCCGGTAGCTCATCGAGCGCGTGCCCGTCCTCGTCGCGAAGTCGTGTCGGCGCCATGTCGATGTACCCGTCCCGCAACGAGATCACCTGCAGGTCGCCGAATTCGAACGTGGCATGGTGCCGGCCACTTGAGGTCAGACGCATGGAACCTCCGTCGCGTTGGGCGCACATCGAATGTCTCTTATAGAAGACACGATATCTACTTTAGAAGAAACTCTACACTGTGGGCGGCGCGGTACCCATCGATCGAGGAGCACGGTGGTCGAGCAGGACGGAAACGCGGCCGAACCGCAGCACGGTGACGACCTGGCCGGCGCGTTCGGCGGCAACGTGCGGCGACGCCGCGAGGAGGCGGGCCTGACACTGGAGCGGCTGTCCGCACAGGCGTCGGTCAGCCGGGCGATGTTGTCCAAGGTCGAACGCGGTGAGAAGAGCCCGACGATCGGCGTCGCGTCCAGGATCGCCCACGCGCTCAGCACGTCGCTCTCGGACCTGATCGGTGCACCGGCCGCCGCGTCCGGTGCGGCCATTGTCATGCGCAAGAACGATCGCCCCGTTTTCCGTGACCCGGAAACCGGCTTCGAGCGGCACATCGTGTCAGCGGCCCCCGGCGCGGGAGGAGCCGAGATGGTCGTCCACTACCTCCCCGCGCAGGTCTCCACCGGGCTGCTGCCCGCGTATCCGCCGGGTACGGAGAAACAGCTCGTGGTGCTCGAAGGCACCCTCACCGTCGCGATCGGCGGGATCAGCGAGACCCTGGGCACAGGCGACTCCCTGTTCTTCCAGGCCGACGCGGACCACGGCTTCGCCAACCGAACGAACGGTCCCTGCGAATACATCATGGTCATCTCGCGCAGAACCTGATCGGCCGCGCGGTTCGCTGCCGTCGGGCGTATCGCGGGCGTATCGAAAAACGCATACGCCACCGCAACAGCGCCCCGTCTTCCATGGAGGCGCGGACCACGGCGGTCCGTGCCGGGGGCATGGCGCCCCGGCTTCGGAGAAGGAGGAGGCCGTGGCGGGTGACGGAGGCTGGGACCGGCGTTCGCTGTTGGAGGTGGCGGCCGTGGTGGTCGGCGCCGCCGCGACCGCGCCGCTGCTGGGCGAGGCGGGCACGGCGCACGCCGACGGCGGTGACGCGGACGCGTTGTTCAAGGCCGGGAAGTTCGAATGGGCGGGCCGCGCGTACGAGGAGATCCTCAGAAAGGACCCGACGAACCTGCGCGCGGCGCGCCGGCGCGGCTATATCGGGCTGCTGTCCAACAAGTTCGCTGACGCGGAGAAATACCTCACGATGGCCCTCGAACTGGCGCCTGACGACAAGGAGACCAACGGGCTGCTGGGCGACTGCTACATCCGGCAGGACAAGCTCTCGCTGTCCGTGCCGCGCTGGCGAGCGGCAGGCGAGCAAGGGTACGCCGAATGGTTCGCGGCGGTCCGCGGCGAGCCCTATCGGATCCACGGCGACACAGGCCGTGTGCCATGGGTGCAGATGGACCCGGTGCCGCTGGTGGAGGCATCGGTCAACGGCGGACCGCCGAAGCGCTTCACGTTCTACACCGGCGCCCCGAATCTGCAGGTGACCGCGACGGTGGCCAAGGAAGCCGGGCTGAGCCCCGTGTACAAGGAGAAGACCGACTTCGAAGGCACCACCATCTGGGTGTACTACGGGGTGCTGGACTCCTTCGAACTGGGTGGTATCGAGCTGCGGAACGTCCCCGTGGGCTGGTCGTCGACGGAGTCGGGCGCAGATGTCGGAACGGACAGCGACGGCATGATCGGCACGTGGGTTTTTTACCACCTGCTGACCACCTTCGACTACGCGGGGCGGTCGCTGATCCTGCGCCGTCCGACCCCCGAAGCGGTGGACCGGGCCCGCGCGGACGCCGCACATGCGGGCGCCGAGCGCCTGCCGCTGTGGCTGTCCCGCGACCACGACCTCAGCAGCATCGGCGGCATCGCCGGCTCCGGCCCGCAGGTGATGGGCGTGAACTTCGGCGGAGACAGCGGTGCGATGGCCGCGGGCATGCCCGGGGAGGTGGCCGAGCGGTTGGGTGTTCGCACCGACCGCGACCGTCCGGTCGAGACCTTCGCCCACAGCCACGCGACCACCACCTATCCCTGCTACCCGAAGGAGATCCGCCTCGGCGGCGCCGTCGCCAAGGACGTCTACTGCGAGACGGACACGAACATGCCGGTCAACGTGCCCTGGCCCTACGGGCCGGGGTTCGACTCGATCGGCCACTTCGCCCACTGCTTCTTCAAGCCCTTCACCATCACGCTCGACTTCACCCGCATGAATCTCTACATCGCCCGCGGCCAGGCCGCATGATCACCGCAGGTAGGGAGCCAGGACAGTCCATGACACAGGTGGACACGGCGGAGGCCGGACTCCGCGCCGCCGACCCGCAAGCCGCGGACGCCGGGACGTGGCGCTCGCGCACTCGCCAGGCGATCCACGCCGTCTCCCGGCCGGACCTCTGGAAGCGCGGCCTGGTCCTCGCGGCGCTGGCGGTGCTGCTGGGCCTGCTCATGCTGCTGCACGCGCAGATCCCGAACCGGGTCGGGAATCTCGGCAGCCTGGTGGAGACGTTCCTGCCCTGGTTCGGCCTGTTCGTCCCGGTGCTGCTGGCCGGGGCGCTGTGGCGCCGCTCGGCCTCCGCGGTGGCCGCGCTGCTGCTGCCGGTCGTGGCTTGGGTGAGCCTCTTCGGCGGGCTGTTCGTAGGCGCGTCACACTCCGGCGGCGACCTCACCGTGGCCAGCCACAACGTCGGCGCGGACAACCCCGACCCGGCCGGGACCGCCCAAACCTTGGCCGCGTCCGGTGCGGACGTGCTGGCGCTGGAGGAGCTGACCGAGGAGGCCAAGCTCATCTATGAGCGGGAGCTGGCAGAGGCGTACCCGCACCGTGTGATCCAGGGCACGGTCGGGCTGTGGAGCAAGCTGCCGTTGTCCGACACCGGGCCGGTCGACATCCAGACCGACTACGGGCCGCTGGCCGCCACCAGACCGCCCGAGGTCACAAGGGACTACCTTCGGGCGCTGCGCGCAACGGTGACCACCGACCACGGGCCGCTGGCGGTGTACGTGGCCCACCTGGGGTCGGCGCGAGTGAATCCCCGGGCGGGCTTCTGGACGGTCCACCGCGACAGGAACGCTCGGGCCCTCGGGGAGGCCATCGCCGCCGAGCGCACCGAGCGCGTGGTGCTGCTCGGCGACCTGAACGGGACCATGGACGACCGCGCGTTCGCCGGCATCACCTCGCAGATGCGCTCGGCCCAGGTAGCGGCCGGAAACGGCTTCGGCTTCACCTGGCCGGCGAAGTTCCCGGTGGCACGCATCGACCAGATCATGGTCAAGGGTGTGAACCCGGTGAGCTCACGGGTGCTCCCAGCCACCGGCAGCGACCACCTGCCAGTAGCAGCCGCGATCACCTGGTGACCCCGCGACCCGCCTGGTAGTCCCTCCGATCCACCAGAGGGCATTGAAGAGGACAACGAGTAGATCGTCCAGGGCGGCCTTCGACCTTCATCCTGGTGGACGGCGGCGGATCAGCCCAATGCATCCGTTCAACGGCCATCAAGCTCCCCGTTCTCCGCAGCAGCCAGGACCGCCCCCAGGGCCCGCATGAGGGCCCCAGCCTGCGCCTCGCTTACCTCACCGATGTCAGGTGGGCGAGGAGAGTGGCGAAGTCTCGGCGGTTGAGGGTGATGTGTCCGGCGGAGGCATCTTTGCTGTCGCGGATGCCGACGTGGTCGTTGAGGTTGGCGATCTCAACACAGTCGCCTTCATTGCCGCCGCTGTGGCTGCTCTTGTGCCAATGGAGTGGGGCCGTCACCTCTCCATTGTTAGGCGGGCGAGGAGGGCGGTGAAGTGGTGGCGGGTGAGGGTGAGGTGTCCGGCAGCAGGGTTCCTGCTGTCGCGGATGGCGATGTAGTCCTGGAGGTCGGCGACCTCGACACAGTCGTTTTCGTGGGCGCCGCTGTAGGTGCTCTTGCGCCAGCGAGCCCGAGATAGCTCGGAAGTGTTCATGACGCTGACGCTATCTCTTCTATGAGTTTCAACGAAGCGGATCTGCTGAGCGCTACAGAGAGTAGTAGTTTGAAGGCGCTCTCATGGGACGCAACCTCGGTCTCGTCTTCCACGAAGATGCTCTTGCTGAGTTGGTCGCACACGGACACGGTGAGGCGTCCGGGTGGGCGCAATGAAAGCAGAAGGAACGAGGTGATGAGTCCGAGGTACTCGCTCGCGGACCAGGGAAGTACGTGCAGGTCCACATGTTCGAGCCGGGCCGCTTTGGCTAACCACCTGATCTGCGAGCGGAGGATTCTGGAATCTCCGCCGACCTGGTGATGGAGTACGGACTCCGCAATGATCGGAACATAGCGGGGTGGATTGGGGCGTCTGAGCACTCGTTGTCGGGAAATTCGGAAGTCAACCAGCGTCTTGACGTCGCGCGGGCGTTGAGCATTGCCGACTGCGATGATCTTTCGGGCGTACTCGGGAGTCTGGAGGAGGCCCGGGACGATGCTGGATTGGAAAGTGCGGATCTCTGCGGCGTCCTCCTCCAGGCTGGCGAGGTCAAGAGCGGCTGCCGAGATTCTGTCTTCGTAGGCCCTCTCCCATGATCCGAGCTTGTGGGTGGCGAGGTGGAGGAGGGATTCGCGGAGGGGGCCGTCCTCGATGGCGTAGAAGTCGAGGAGGTCGTTGAGTTCGTCGGGGGAGATGATCTGGAGGCCGTTCTCGACCATGCTCATCCAGCCCTGGGAGCGGCCGAAGCGGCGGGCGACGGTGGCGACGGTCAGGTTGTGGCGGTCGCGGGCTTTGCGGAGCGCCGAGCCGATCCGGCGCTGGCGAACGGTGGGCGCGTTCCCGGAAGGCATCTCTCCAGGATGTCACTGTGCGTGGTTGGGTGTTCACGGAATCGCGGCGCATTGAACGTTCAGTCGGGAAACGTTCAGGGCGGGCGACACGAGCGGTTCGGGCGGCGAGTGTGGCGGGCGATTCCGAATCGAAGGGAGGCGCCGGAATGGGAGCGCCTGAGACGGGAACGGCCCGGTGCGGTGTGTCGTGGACGGCGCGGTGATGAGCGGCGGGGTGGTCGTGCTCGGCACGCTTACTCTTCCCGGCGTCCGGCGGTCGGTGGGGTTCGCGCGGCGGTTCCTGCGCGACCTGCTGCCTCCGGGGCATCCCGCGCTGGACGACCTGGTGACGGTCGGGAGCGAGACCGTCTGCAACGCCATCACCCATACGGCTTCGGGCAAAGGTGGACGGGTGACGGTCAGCCTGCTCGGCGGCGGCGACTTCTACCTGCTGGAGGTCGCCGATGACGGTGCGGGCGGCGGGCGGCCGCAGGTCAAGGGGGAGACCGGGGCCGAGGGCGGGCGTGGGCTCAAGATCGTGGAGGCCCTGGCGGAGGCATGGGGATTCCGGACGGACGGCGACCGCACCATCGTGTGGGCGCGTTTCGCCTCGCCGTGCGGAATCTGGCTGGGAAACACCGACAGGGGGTTGTCGGAGTGCTCCCGGAGGCTGGTGCCCGCAGCGTTCGAAGGAGGAGATCCATGAGTGTTCCCGCGTTCAACACCGTCGCGTGGTTCCAGGTCGGTACCGACGCGCCCGAGGCAGCCCGCCGCTTCTACGGCGACATGTTCGGCTGGCAGTTCACGCTCGACCCGGACGACGACGGCTACGACCTGATCCGCTACCCGGGGGCCGACATCCCCAGCGGCGGCATCGCGCACATGCCCGACGCGTCCGGCAACCACGCGATCTTCTATGTTCTCGTCCAGGACGTGGACGCCGCCTGCGCCGAGGCCGAGAAGCACGGCGGCAAGGTCGCCGCGCCCGCCACCACGACGGGCAACGGCCTGAGGTTCGCCCACCTGGCGGACCCGTCGGGCAACGAGTTCGCCGTCTTCACGCCCCCGGCGCGCTGATCTAAAACGCGAGAAGGGCCCCGGAAACCATTCCGGGGCCCTTCTCCGGTGATTGCGGCCTACACCTCCGCAATCACCCCTTAGATCAAGCGTCGCCGCCCGTGTTGCTCTCGGCGCTGCCTACACCGCCTGCGAAGACGTCGCTGACGCCGGCGTCGAGGCGGTAGCGCTTGATGGCCTGCGGCAGGGTCTCCGGCTTGACCTCGCCGTGCCGGGCGAGCCGGGTGAGCACCGCGAGGACGACGGACGCGGCGTCCACGTGGAAGAACCGGCGGGCGGCGGCGCGGGTGTCGGAGAAGCCGTACCCGTCGGTGCCGAGCGAGGAGAAGTCCCCGTGCACCCAGGGCGCGATCTGGTCGGGTACGGCGCGGGTGAAGTCCGATACCGCCACGATCGGCCCGGCGACGCTGTCGAGCGTCCGGGAGACGTAGGGGACGCGCTGCTCGGCGTCGGGGTTGAGCAGGTTCCACTCGTCGCAGTCGCGGGCCTCGCGGGCCAGCTCGTTCCACGACGTGGCCGACCAGACGTCCGCGGCGACGCCCCAGTCCTCGGCGAGGAGGCGCTGGGCTTCCAGGGCCCACCGGCCGCCGACGCCGGACGCGAGGATCTGGGCCCGCGGGGTCTCGCCGTTCCCGGAGGCGACCTCCGGGGCTTCCCGGTACCGGTACAGGCCCTTGAGGAGCCCGTCGACGTCGAGGTTCTCGGGCTCGGCGGGCTGCTGGTACGGCTCGTTGTAGACGGTGAGGTAGTAGAAGACGTCCTCGCCGTTCGGGTGCTCCTCGGACGTCCCATACATGCGGCGCAGCGCGTCCTTGACGATGTGCGCCAGCTCGAACGCCCACGTCGGGTCGTAGTGGACGCACGCCGGGTTCGTCGCCGCGAGGAGCGGGGAGTGGCCGTCGGCGTGCTGCAGGCCCTCGCCGGTGAGGGTGGTGCGTCCGGCGGTGGCGCCGAGCAGGAAGCCGCGGCCCATCTGGTCGCCGAGCGCCCACATCTGGTCGCCGGTCCGCTGAAACCCGAACATCGAGTAGAAGATGTAGACCGGGATCATGTGCTCGCCGTGCGTGGCGTACGCGGTGCCCGCGGCGATGGTGGACGCCATCGAGCCGGCCTCGCTGATGCCCTCGTGCAGCATCTGGCCGCTCTCGGACTCCTTGTACGACAGCAGCAGCTTGCGGTCCACCGCGTCGTAGGTCTGCCCCTGCGGCGAGTAGATCTTGGACGTGGGGAAGAGCGAGTCCATGCCGAACGTGCGGTACTCGTCCGGGGCGATCGGCACGAACCGGGCGCCGATGTTCTCGTCCTTGATCAGGTCCTTGAGCAGCCGGACGAACGCCATGGTCGTGGCGACGTTCTGCTTGCCGGAGCCCTTCTTCATCTCGCTGTAGACGGGGTCGCCCGGCAGCTTGAGCGGTTTGGCCCGCACGACCCGCTTCGGCAGGAACCCGCCGAGGGCGGCGCGCCGCTCGCGCATGTACTGGATCTCGTCGGAGTCCTCGCCCGGGTGGTAGTAGGGAGGCAGCGGGGCCTCCAGCGCCGAGTCGGGGATGTCCAGGTAGAGCCGGTCCCGGAACTCCTTCAGCTCGGCCTTGGTGAGCTTCTTCATCTGGTGGGTGGCGTTGCGGGCCTCGAAGTCGGAGCCGAGCGTCCAGCCCTTGATGGTGTGCGCCAGGATGACCGTCGGCTGGCCGACGTGCTCGCGGGCCGACTTGAACGCCGCGTACACCTTGCGGTAGTCGTGCCCGCCGCGGGACAGCTTGCGCAGGTCGTCGTCCGACAGATGCTGGACGATCCTGCGCAGCCGCGGGTCGGCGCCGAAGAACTTCTCCCGGATGTACTCGCCGGACTCGACGCTGAACGTCTGGAACTGCCCGTCCGGGGTGGTGTTCATCTGGTTGACCAGCACGCCGTCGACGTCCTGCGCGAGCAGCGGGTCCCAGTCGCGGCCCCAGATGACCTTGATGACGTTCCAGCCGGCGCCGCGGAAGAACGACTCCAGCTCCTGGATGATCTTGCCGTTGCCGCGCACCGGGCCGTCGAGCTGCTGCAGGTTGCAGTTGACGACGAAGGTGAGGTTGTCGAGCTCCTCGCGGGCGGCGAGGCCGATCGCGCCGAGCGACTCCGGCTCGCCCATCTCGCCGTCGCCGAGGAACGCCCACACGTGCGACCGGGACGTGTCCTTGATCTTGCGGCTGTACATGTAGCGGTTGAACCGCGCCTGGTACACCGAGTCGATCGCGGTGAGGCCCATGGACACCGTGGGGAACTCCCAGAAGTCCGGCATGAGCCGCGGGTGCGGGTAGGACGACAGGCCGCCGCCCGGGTGCGAGTGCTCCTGCCGGAACCCGTCGAGCTTGTCCTCGGGCAGCCGGCCCTCCAGGAACGCGCGGGCGTAGATGCCGGGGGCGGCGTGGCCCTGGATGAAGACCTGGTCGCCGGACTCGCCGTGGTCCTTGCCGCGGAAGAAGTGGTTGAAGCCCACCTCGTACAGGGAGGCGGCGGAGGCGTAGGTGGCGATGTGGCCGCCGACGCCGAGCTCGGGCCGGTTGGCCCGGGACACCATGATCGCCGCGTTCCAGCGGATGTAGGCGCGGATGCGCCGCTCGACGTGCTCGTCGCCGGGGAACCAGGGTTCGGACTCCGGCGGGATGGTGTTGATGAAGTCGGTGCTGCGCAGGCCGGGCACGCCGACCTGCTGCTCGCGCGCCCGCTCCAGGAGCCGCAGCATCACGTAGCGCGCCCTGCCGCGGCCTTCTGTCTTGATGACCGTGTCCAGCGACTCCAGCCATTCCCGGGTTTCGTCCGGGTTGATGTCGGGCAGCTGGCTCGGCAGGCCGTCGCTGATGATCGAAAAGCGTTGACGTCCGGAAGCCACGGGGTCCCCTCTGTCCTTACCGTCCTTGCTGGTGAGACCTGCGCGCCACCGAGCGGGAGGCGGCCGGTCCCCGGCAGACTGTTGTCGCCTCGGTTCGTGATCCATCGTCGCCGTTTATGACGGCTAACGCATCTCTACCAACCGGTAACCATTCTCCCCGGTCAACCGGGGTACCCACCCTGTGGAGAGCCGTTTTTCCGGCGACATGGGGAGTAGTGATGAACGGACGGATCGGAGACCGGCTGCACGTGCACGGCAACGTCGTCGGGCAGCCGGACCGTACGGGCGAGATCATCGAGGTGCGCGGAGAGGCCGGCGGCCCGCCGTACCTGGTCCGCTTCGACGACGGCCACGAGACCCTGGTCTACCCGGGTCCGGACGCCGTCATCGAGCCCCGTAAGCAGGTTTCGCGCTGAGCAGACGGGCGGCCGGAGATCGCGCCGCCGCGGACGCGTTCCGCGGCGCCGATCGGGTACACCGGGGATCATGGAGAGCACCGTGGTCCGGGTGGCCACCGGTACGAGCGAGGCCGTGCACGACATCACGGCCGAATGCGAGCGGTTCGCCGCGTCGGCGGGCGGCGACGGGTTGCTGCACGTCTTCGTCCCGCACGCCACCGCCGGCGTGGCGATCATCGAGCTGGGGTCGGGCAGCGACGACGACCTGCTGGCGGCCCTGGGTGACCTGCTGCCCGCGGACGACCGGTGGCGCCACGCGCACGGGTCGCGCGGGCACGGGCGGTCGCACGTGATGCCCGCGATCGTCCCGCCGTTCGCGACGCTGCCGGTCGTCGGCGGGCGCCTCGCGCTCGGCACCTGGCAGTCGGTGGCCCTGGTCGACCTCAACGTGGACAATGCGGAGCGCCAGGTTCGGTTGTCCTTCATTAAAGGATGAGCGGGGGCCGAACCGGAGCGGCGGGATACGCGGGGCGGCGCATCACCCTCCGTGGACGTGCGGTGACGGCGATCTCCGTATTCGGGTCGATGAGGCCACCAAATGCCGGGAAGACACTTGCGCAACGGGGCCTCACTTGTGTGGACTGTCCCGCAAACACCGCGCAGGTGCGGACGGGCCACCCGTCTCGGGGGGTCGGAAGGACACGAGCACGGCACCGTGCGGACTGACGACAATGGGAGGACTTTCGTGAGCGCGACCGCGGGTCAGGCGCAGTCTGAGCGCAGCCTGGCCGAACGGCTCGGCCTGAAGGCGGGCCAGGTGGTGCAGGAGATCGGCTACGACGACGACGTAGACGAGGAGCTTCGTCGCTCCGTCGAGGAGCTCACGGGGAACGAGCTGGTCGACGAGGACTACGAGGACGTGGTCGACATCGTGCTGCTGTGGTGGCGCGAGGAGGACGGCGACCTGTTCGAGGGTCTGACCGACGCGATGATCCCGCTCACCGGGGGCGGCAACATCTGGCTGCTGACGCCGAAGGCGGGCCGGGACGGGCATGTGGAGCCGAGCGACATCGGCGAAGCGGCGCAGACCGCCGGCCTGTCGCAGACCAGCAGCGTCAGTGCCGCCAAGGAATGGTCCGGCACGCGGCTGGTCGCGCCCAAGGTCCGCAAGTAGCGGCGGGGCTGGAGCCACTCTTGGCCGTCGACGTAGGCGATGCCGCGCCGGACTTCGAACTGAGGGACCAGCACGGCGCCCCGGTGAGGCTGTCGGGCTTCCGTGGAGACAAGAACGTCGTCCTGGTGTTCTACCCGCTGGCGTTCAGCGGCGTGTGCACGGGCGAGCTGTGCACGATCCGGGACGAGCTGCCCAGCCTGGGCGATCCGGACGACGTGCAGGTGCTCGCGGTCTCGGTCGACTCGATGTTCGCCCTGCGGGCCTGGTCCGACCAGAAAGGATTCGACTTCCCGCTGCTGTCGGACTTCTGGCCGCATGGCGGGACGGCACGAGACTACGGCGTGTTCGACGAGGCGAAGGGGCTGGCGTTGCGGGGCACCTTCGTCATCGACACCGAGGGCGTGGTCCGCTGGAAGGTCGTGAACGCCATTCCGGACGCACGCGACATCGGCGAGTACCGCAAGGCGCTCGCCGAACTCTGAGCGAAACGGACCGGTTCCGGTGCCGTCCGCGACCATCCGTAACGGATGGCCGGAACCGGTCCCCCGCACCCTTGGAGGTGTGATGCCCTGCTTCCGCTGCGGGGCGCGGCAGACCGACCCCGTGCGCGGCGCGAGCCCGTGGAAGCGCGGGGTGCGGGCCGACCACCAGGTACTGATCTGCCCGGCCTGCCAGGCCGCCCATGACTGGGCGGACACCCTGGACCGCTGCGCGGCGTGCGGCTCGGCCGCCCTGGTCTGCCGGCTCGGAGAGGTGGAGTGCCGCGACTGCGGGCACACCCGCGACGCCGTCCGGGACGATCTCGGCGGCGCCGACCTGGTGCACTCGGGCGCGCAGCCGCCCGCCGACGGGGGCCTTTCAGAGGAGGTCGCGGCGGCGCTGTCGCGCGTCCTGAAACGGGGTCCGGCCGGCTGATCCGGGGCGCCGCGGGGGACGGCCGGCACCCGTCCGATTCGTACGCCTCGTCCGGTCTTGACGCGGTGTTTTGCCTGCTGCGACGCTTCGCGGATGCCGATCGTCCTGCTACGCCTGGTCAGCCGGATCACCGGGCGGTCCTGGCGCGTGCCCGCGCTCGTCCTCGCGGGCGCGTTCCTGCTGGGCTGGGTGCTGATCGCGGTGTTCGAGGAGCCCGGCGCGGACCTCAAGAACCCGTCCCAGTACGTCTGGTACTTCCTGGTCAGCGGCACCACCACCGGGTACGGCGATCTCGCGCCGGAGACGGTCGGCGGCCGGATCGGCGGCGTGCTGATCATCGTGGCCGGTCTCACCGCGGGGCTCGTGCTGTTCGCCGAGCTGACGCTCTGGATGGCGAAGGGCAGGACCATGAAGGCGAACGGGCAGGCGCGGCTGCACAGGCGGCGGCACGTCGTGATCGTCGGATACGAGCGGGAGGCCCTGCGCGCCATCATCGGCCAGCTGCGCGCCGACCCCGCGTACGCGCGGACGCCCGTCGTCACGATCTGCTGGCCGGGGCAGCTGACGGGCGAGAATCCCGACCCCGACCTGTACGACGTCGTCGCGTTCGACGACACCGCCTACGAGAGGGCGTGCCTGGAGCACGCGCGCACGGCCGTGGTCGTGGGGCACTCCGACGACGAGACCGTCCGGGTGATGCTCGGCGTCGCGGCCTACCTGCGGCGCAAAGGCGCCCCGCCGGTCCACCTGCTGGCGGGGCTGCGCGACGGCGGCCGCCGCGCGGAGATCACCGAGGCGCTGGACCTGATCAGCGCCGACATCGAGCCGGTGGACGTCGACGACCCCGCCGTGGTCGCCGTCGCCATCCGCAACCCGGGCGTCGCGGCGATCTACCACAACCTCGCGAGCACGCTCGACAGCGACGGGACGCTCTACCGCGTGGACGTCCCCGAGGACGCCGGCGAGTGGTCCCGCCTCGACGTCGCGGTCTTCCTCCTGCACCGGGGGAGCACGCTGCTGGCGGTCGGCGAGTCGCACGGCCCGAACGCCCGGTTCCGGCTCACAGCCCTCCCGGACGAGCGCATCCGCGGCGGCCAGTCCCTCGCGGTGGTCGCCCCCGAGCGCCCGGAGATCCCCTGGCACGAGCTGTGAGGGACCGGGAGAGCGCCCCGCACGCCCGCTGGGGCGCTCTCCCGGCGGCCGCGAGCGCGCGGCCCGGGGCACAGGTCCGAAGCCCCGGGGCCTCCCCGCGCACACGCGGAGCCGTTGCCCCCCACACCTCCCGGTTCGCTCGCGCTCAAGCGTGTTGCTTGTGGGGGGGCGACCCCCCACACCCCCCGGTTCGCTTCGCTCAGGCGGCTTGGCGGTGGTCGGCGTCCAGCAGGTGGTACAGCAGGAGCAACTGGGTGATGGCGAGGGGGTCGCTGGTTCCGGAGTCGCCGAGGCGGCCGAGCGCGCCGGGGTCGGGGAGACCGGTGCCGGCGCGGGGGCCGAGACGCTCCCAGATGGCCTTCTTGACCACCTGCGACTCCTCCGGCGAGACGTACCCGTGCACGTGCAGGGCGTCCACGGGACGGCCGTCGGTGTCGCGGTGCAGCCGCAGGTGCATGGCGGTCCCGGTGTCGCCTGCGCCGCCGTCCAGGACGTCCGCCAGCTCGGGATGGTCGATGGTCGGACGCAGCAGCAGCTCCGCCGACAGCGGCGTCCCCGGCGGGTCGAGGCGACCGGCGACCGGCGCGAACCGGACGACGATGTCGGCGTGCCTGCGCTGCGGCCGGATGTAGGCGGCGCTCTCCGGTTCGCGCCGGGCCAGCTCCGCCATGACCTGCTCGGGGCTGTAGCCGCGCTTCTCGCAGTCGCGGCGGACCTTCCAGGAGTGCCGCAGCGGCTCGGGCGGGTCGAGGTAGACGGTGATGTCGAAGCAGGCCCGCGCGAGCCGGGTGTGCAGCGGCAGCAGCCCCTCGACGATCACGAAGTCGCGTGGCTCGACCAGTTCCGGCCGGACGAGCTTCCCGGTCGTGTGGTCGTACACGGGTTTGAGGATCGGCTCGCCCATGGACAGCAACTGCAGGTGCTGCTCCATGACGTCGATGTGGTTGCAGTCGGGGTGCAGCGCCGTGAACGGCTTGCCGGCCCGTTCGGCGCGGTCGTAGCGGTGATAGTCGTCCACGCACACCGCGGTCATCCGGTCGGCCCCCAGACACCGCACAAGCCCCCTGGTCAGCGTGGTCTTGCCCGCCGCGCTGTCCCCCGCGATGGCGAGCATGACGGGGCGGCGGCCCGACCCGCGCGCCCGGAGCATATGCACGATCCGATGGGGCACCTGGCTCCTCCGTCCTGCGGAATTCAGTTTTCGTGATGCAGCGTAGGCAGGTGCGCCGGGCCGTTCTTCCCCCAAACAGGGGAGAGCGGGGGTGAACCCGCGGGGCGCCTTCCCCGGCGCGGCTACTGGTGAGTAGCTTTCGGTTGTTATCGTGCCGGGATGAGCGCCCCCGTACGCGTCGTCCTGGTGGACGACCACGAGATGATCCTCGCCGGGCTGACCGCGATGCTGGCCGGGTTCCCCGGCCGGGTGCGCGTCGTCGGGCAGGCGGGGACGGGGGAGGAGGCGGCCCGGCTGGTCACCGCCCTGCGCCCGGACGTCGTCCTGCTGGACGTGCGGCTCGGCCCGGAGAGCGGCCTGGACCTGTGCCGGCTGATCACGGGGCGGGTGCCGGAGTCGCGGGTGGTGTTCCTGTCGGTGTACGACGACGAGCAGTACGTCTTCGAGGCGCTGCGGGCCGGGGCGGGCGGCTACCTGCTCAAGCGGGTGGACGGCCCGGAGCTCGTCCGGCGGCTGGAGGAGGTCGCGCAGGGCGAGACGGTCGTCGACCCGACGCTCGCGGGCCGGATGGCGGTGACCGCGGCGCGGCTCACCCGCGGCGAGTTCTGGCCCGGCGCGAACCGGGGGCTCACCCAGCGCGAGAGCGAGGTGCTGTCGCTGCTCGTCGGAGGTTTGTCGAACAAGGCGATCGCGGCGCGGCTGGTGCTGAGCGAGGAGACCGTGAAGAGCCACCTGCGCGCCCTGTACCGCAAGCTGGAGGTGACCGACCGGTCGGCGGCGATCGCGGTCGCGCTGCGGGAGGGGCTGTTCCGGTGACGGCTCCGCTGGAGCTGCTCGCCGGGCGCGGCGGCGACCTCCTCGTCCGCATCGCGGGGGTGGCCTGTTCCGGCCGCGACCTGCCGGGGATGGCCGAGCGGCTGGCCGAGCTCGTCGTCCGGTCCGCGGGGGCGCTGACGTTCTGCGACGTGTACGTGCTGGACGACGACGAGCGCGTCCTCGAATGGCCGGGCCCGCCCGTCCCGCTGGGGGAGGGGGACGTCGGCCGGGCCGCCGCGCACGGCCGGGTCCGCGCCCATCCGGACGGGCGCGGCGCCGCGATCCCCGTGCACGACGAGGGCGCGGTGATCGCGGTCGTGGACGTCCGGTCCGCGGGCCCGTGCCCGCCCGACGACCTCGCGCTCGCCACCGCGCTCGCGGGGCTGTTCGCGCCGGTGCTGTCCTCGTGCCGGCGGCTGCGCACCGCGCGTGAGCGCGAGCACGCCGCCGAGCGGTTCGCCGAACGGGCCGTCGAGGCGCAGGAGGCCGAGTGGTCGCGGCTGAGCCGGGAGATCCACGACGGCGTCGCGCAGCGGCTCGCCAGCCTCGGCTTCCACCTGTCGGCGGCCGAGCGCGCGATCCCCGAGCACCATCCCGAGGGGCTCGCGCAGATCATGATGGCGCGCCGGCTCTGCGAGCTGGCCGCGGCCGAGACCCGCGCGGCGATCGGGGGCCTGCGCCCGCCCGTCCTGGACGATCTCGGCCTGTCGGCCGCGCTCGCCACGCTCGCCCGGGAGGCCGGGGACGGTCCGGGCGCCCCGTCCGGTCCGCTCGACGTGACGGTGACCGTCGAGGGCGAGCTGGAGGACGAGCTGCCCGACCACGTCCAGACCGCCCTGTACCGGATCGCGCAGGAGGCGGTGGGCAACAGCCTGCGGCACGCGGACGCGACCTGCGTCGACCTGCTGCTGGAGCACTCCCGCGACCGGGTCCGGCTGAAGGTCACCGACGACGGGGCCGGCTTCTCCATCCGGGACGTGCTCGCGCAGGGCGGCCGGGGCCGCCGCCCCGACTCCTACGGGCTGCGCGGCATGCGGGAGCGCGCCGAGCTCCTCGGCGGGCGGTTCACGGTGACGAGCCGTCCGGGCGTCGGCACGACCGTGGAGGCGGTCGTTCCGATCCCCGGCCGCCGCCGGGTCACGCCGGGTCCAGCACCCGGAAGGTGATCCCGGCCTTCACCAGCCGGTCGATCAGCGCGTCGCCCATCGCGGCCGCGGTGGTGACCTGGCCGGACGTCGCGGGCAGGTCGTCGTGGGCGAGGCACAGCGCCGACTCGGCGAGCATCTTCGCCGTCTCGCCGTAGCCCGGATCGCCGCCCGCGACCTCGGTGACGACGCGCTCGCCGCCGCCCTCGCCGACGAACGTCACGCGGAACCAGTTGCGCGCGCGTTGCTCCTCGGACGGCCCGTCCCCCGGCGCGCGGAGCCGCAGCAGCAGGTTGCGGGTGGGCGGGAGCGAGGCGAGCGCGAGGAGGGCGCCGGAGCCCGCCGCCATCCCGGCGGCCGTGGCGAGGCGCCGGACGGCGGCGTAGTGGCCGTAGGAGAAGTCGGGCCCGTACCGGTCGAGCGAGGCCGCCGACCGGACGACGATCTGCGGGTCGATGGTCGGGAGCGGCAGCGTCCAGCCGCCGCCGATGCGGGCCTTCGGCGACGGGCGCCGCGAGATGCGCACCCTGCGGCCCGCGGGCGGCTCTTCCACCTTGCGGCGCTCGCGCTCGGCGCGCACCATGCCCGCGGCGTCCCCGAAGATGCCGACGGCCGAGTGCAGGGTGCCGCCGGACGCGTCCCCGCGCGCACGCAGGAACCCCTCCACATGCAGCGGGACGCCCTCCGGGAGCTGCTTGACCGTGAAGTAGGCGCCGAGGTCGTGCGGGATCGAGTCGAACCCGCAGGCGTGCACGATCCGGGCGCCGCTGCGCACGGCCTCCCGGTGGTACTTAACGTACATCCGGTCGACGAACGTCGGCTCGCCGGTGAGGTCGACGTAGTCCGTGCCCGCGCGCGCACACGCCGCCACCAGCGGCTCCCCGTACCGTACGTAGGGGCCGACCGTCGTGATGACGACGCGCGCCGACTTCGCGACGTCCTCGATGGAGGCGGCGTCGGTGGTGTCGGCGTGCAGCAGCGGAAGGTCGGCGCACGCGGCGTCCAGCTTCGCCAGCCGGTCGCGGACGGCGATCAGCTTCGCCCGGTTGCGGCCGGCGAGCGCCCAGCGCGTGCCCGGACCGGCGTGCGCGGCCAGGTACTCGGCGGTGAGGGCGCCGGTGAAGCCGGTGGCGCCGAACAGGACGATGTCGTACGGGCGGGCGGCGGTCATGTGGGCCCCTTTCACGGTTCCGAATCCGATTCTGTCGTTTTCGTGCCCCGGCGTGTACGCGGGCACGGCGATGTGAGGGACCGCACTCCTCTAGGGTTGCTCCGGTGATGCGGATGGTGGCGTGGTGACCGGGCTCGCCGTGGCGATGGACGTCGTCGCCGCGGGGTTCTTCGCGTGGTTCCTGGTGCTGGTGACCCGCAAGAGGGGCGTGCCCGCCGGCGAGGGCGGCCGGTCCGTCGCGATGGTCCTCATCGCGGTCAGCCTGGGGCTGCTCTCGGTGTCGCTGTGGAGCCTGCCCTAGCGGCGGTCCAGCCCGGCGCGTCCAGCAGGTGCCGGACGAACAGCAGCGTCGTCGGGGTCGGCGCGGCCCCGGCGACCGCGTGCCACGGCCGGTCGAGCGGCATGCCCGGCGCGCCGACCACCACGAGCCGTCCCGCCTCCAGTTCGGCGCCGACCGCGTCCCGGGACACCAGGGCCACCCCCAGCCCCGCCGCGGCGCCCGCGACCACCGCGCCGTTCGAGCCGAGCACGAGCCGCGGCGGCGCGGTCTCCCGCTCGGCCAGGTAGGCGTCCGCGCTGGCCCGCGTCCCCGAGCCGGGCTCGCGCATCACCCACGGCGTGCGCGCGAGGTCGAAACCGGCCGCGACCGCGGGCGCACCGACCACGACCAGCTCGTTCGGGCGCCTTGCCAGCACGGTCGCCGCGGCCTCCGCGGGGGCCCGGCCGGCGAGCACGAGGTCGGCCTCGTGCGCGGCGAGGCTGCTCCACACCTGGCGGCGCGGCCCCACCTCCAGCGTCAGCTCGACCTCGGGCCACCGCTCGCGGAACGACGCGAGCAGGTCGGGAAGGAGCTGGTCGGCGGCCGTCGTGACCGCCGCCAGCCGCAGCGTCCCGCGGCCGGGATCGGCCGCGCCGCGCGCCGCGGCCCGCCCCTCCTCCAGCAGCCCGAGCACCTGCCGCGCGTACCCGGCGTAGGCGGTGCCCGCCTCGGTCAGGCCGATCCCGCGCCCCTGCTTGCGGACGAGCGCGACGCCGAGATCGCGGGTCAGCGCCGCCACCGCCGCCGACACCGCGGACTCGGTCACGTACAGCCGCCGCGCCGCCGCCCGCACCGACCCGGTGTCGGCGAGGGCCACGAACGTCCGCAGCCGTGCTTCAGTCACGCGTCCGGCCTCCTCATTCAAGTGAATGCTTGATGGTCACCGAGAACACTTGATGGACATCGCAAGTGTCGGGCGGCGAAGCTCGACCCGTCACGGTTCCACGAATGCTCCAGGCTGAAGGAGAGCGGCGATGAGCTCGGGCAGATGGTCGGCGGGCGTGATCCCCTACGCGGAGATGGGCTACTGGCGTCCGGACTACGAGCCGAAGGACAGCGACATCCTCGCCGCCTTCCGGATCACCCCGCAGCAGGGCGTGCCGCCGGAGGAGGCCGGCGCGGCCGTCGCGGGCGAGTCGTCCACCGCGACCTGGACGGTCGTGTGGACGGACCGGCTCACGTCCTATGAGAACTACCAGGGCAAGTGCTACAAGGTGGAGCCCGTCCCAGGGCAGGGCGACCAGTTCATCGCCCACATCGCCTACGACCTCGACCTGTTCGAGGAGGGATCGATCGCGAACCTGACGTCGTCCATCATCGGCAACGTCTTCGGGTTCAAGGCGCTGAAGGCGCTGCGCCTGGAGGACATGCGGATCCCGCCCCACTACGTGAAGACGTTCCAGGGGCCGGCCCACGGCATCGTCATGGAACGCGAGTACCTCGGCAAGTTCGGCCGCCCCCTGCTGGGCGCGACCGTCAAGCCCAAACTCGGCCTGTCGGCCCGCAACTACGGACGTGTCGTCTACGAGGCGCTCCGCGGCGGCCTGGACTTCACCAAGGACGACGAGAACATCAACTCCCAGCCGTTCATGCGGTGGCGGGACCGCTTCCTCTACTGCATGGAAGGCGTCAACCGGGCCCAGGCCGCGACCGGCGAGGTCAAGGGCCACTACCTCAACGTCACCGCCGCGACGATGGAGGACATGTACGAGCGCGCCGAGTTCGCGAAAGAGCTCGGCAGCGTCGTCGTGATGATCGACCTCACGATCGGTTACACGGCCATCCAGTCGATGGCCGGATGGGCGCGTCGCAACGGCGTCCTGCTGCACCTGCACCGCGCTGGGCACTCCACGTACACGCGGCAGAAATCCCACGGCGTGAACTTCCGCGTCATCGCCAAGTGGATGCGCCTCGCAGGCGTCGACCACATCCACGCCGGGACGGTCGTCGGCAAGCTGGAGGGCGACCCGAACAGCGTCCGCGGCTACTACGACACGCTGCGCCTGGACAAGGTCGAGGCCGACCCGGTGAAGGGCCTGTACTTCGACCAGGAATGGGCGTCGATGCCCGGGACGATGCCCGTCGCCTCCGGCGGGATCCACGCCGGGCAGATGCACCAGCTCCTGCACTACCTGGGCGAGGACTCGATCCTCCAGTTCGGCGGCGGGACGATCGGCCACCCCATGGGCATCGCCGCCGGCGCGACCGCCAACCGCGTCGCGCTCGAAGCGATGATCAAGGCCCGGAACGAGGGCCGCGACTACCTCGCCGAGGGACCCGACATCCTGCGCGCCGCCGCCAAGCACAGCCGCGAACTCGACATCGCCCTGTCCACCTGGGGCGACATCACCTTCACCTACGAGTCCACCGACACCCCCGACGTCGTCGAAACCCCGGTGAGCATCTGATGCGGATCACCCAAGGCACCTTCTCCTACCTGCCCGACCTCACCGACGAGGACATCGCCGCGCAGATCGCCTACGCGCTCGGCCAGGGCTGGCCCTGCTCGGTCGAGTTCACCGACGACCCGCACCCGCGCAACCCCTACTGGGAGATGTGGGGGCTCCCGATGTTCGACCTCGCCGACCCGGCCGGCGTCCTCTACGAGATCAACGAGTGCCGCAAGGCCTACCCGCACCACTACATCCGGCTGAACGCCTACGACGCCCGCTACGGACGGCAGACGACGGCGCTGCAGTTCATCGTCCAGCGCCCGGCCGAAGAGCCCGGCTTCCGGCTCGACCGGACGGAGACGTCCGACCGGCGCGTCCGGTACACGCTGCACCCGTACGCGCTCGACCGTCCCGAAGGCGACCGCTACGGGGCGGGACGTTGACCGAGCGGCCCGGCTTCGGGATGCGCCGGAACGGCTCCCCGGTGGATCCCACCCCGTCCACCGGGGAGCCGCTTCCGCCCGGCGCCCGCGTCGACCTCGCCCGGGAACGCGCCGACTCGCAGGCCGGATCCGTCCTGGACGCCCTCGACGCCGACCTCGTCGGGCTCGCCCCGGTCAAGACCCGCATCCGCGAGATCGCCGCGCTGCTGCTCGTCGACCGCGTCCGGGCCCGGTTCGGCATCGACTCGGGACGCCCCAGCCTGCACATGTGCTTCACCGGCAGCCCCGGGACGGGGAAGACCACCGTCGCCGTCCGGCTCGCCGAGCTGCTGCACCGCCTCGGCTACGTCCGCCGCGGCCACCTCGTCTCCGTCACCCGCGACGACCTCGTCGGCCAGTACGTCGGACACACCGCCCCCAAGACCAAGGAGGTCCTGAAACGGGCCATGGGCGGCGTGCTGTTCATCGACGAGGCCTACTACCTCTACCGGGCCGAGAACGAGCGCGACTACGGGCAGGAGGCCATCGAGATCCTCCTCCAGGTCATGGAGAACCAGCGGGACGACCTCGTCGTCGTCCTCGCCGGCTACAAGGAGCGCATGGACTCCTTCTTCGCGTCCAACCCCGGCATGAGCTCACGCATCGCCCACCACATCGACTTCCCCGACTACGAACCAGAGGAGCTGGAGGCCATCGGCCGGCTGATGATGGCCCGCGAGGGCTACGCCCTCGCGCCCGAGGCCGAACCGATTTTCCGCGACTACCTCGCCCGCCGCCGCGACCAGCCCCGCTTCGCCAACGCCCGCTCCGTCCGCAATGCCATAGAACGCGCCCGCCTGCGGCACGCCAGCCGCCTCCTCACCGCCGGTGAGGTGGGCCGCGAAGACCTCACCACCCTCCACCCAGACGACTTCCTCCCCAGCCGCGTCTTCCAAGGGCCATGAGCTCGGATGGAGCCGGGGCCGCCCGGCGTGGAGAGTGACGGGCGTCACGACCGAACCGGGGATGAGCCTCCGGATGTCCTAGTGTTGTGCGCAGGACATGTAGAGGTGGGGGAGAAGTTGCTTAACCCTGAGGATCTGTACGAGCTTGACGGCGACCTGCCGGAGATGACGGGTCCGGTGCTGCTGCACAGCCTCGACGGTTTCGTGGACGCCGGGTCCACCGGCCAGCTCGTGCGGGAGCACCTCCTGGAGGCGCTGGAGCACCGCGTCATCGCCCGCTTCGACGTCGACTCGCTGATCGACTACCGCGCCCGCCGGCCGCCGATGACCTTCGACCGCGACCACTGGGCCTCCTACGAGGCGCCCGAGCTCGTCGTGCGGCTGCTCCACGACGACGTCGGCAGCCCGTTCCTGATGCTGTCCGGGCCCGAACCCGACCGGCTGTGGGAGGGTTTCACCGCGTCCGTCCTGCACCTGGTGAAACGGCTCGGCGTCGGGCTGGTCGTCGGCTTCCACGGCATTCCGATGGGCGTCCCGCACACCCGTCCCGTCGGCACCACCGCGCACGCCACCCGCCCCGAGCTGATCACCCGCAACTCCTGGTTCGACAAGGTCCAGGTCCCCGGCAGCGCCGCCGGGCTGCTGGAGCTGCGGCTCGGCGAGGCCGGCCACGACGCCGTCGGGTTCGCCGTCCACGTCCCGCACTACCTGGCCCAGTCCGCCTACCCGGCCGCCGCCGTCTCCGCCCTCGACGCGATCGTCTCCGTCACCGGGCTCGTGCTGCCCGTCGAGCGGCTCCGGGAGGCGGCCGCCGCCACCGACGCCGACATCGCCGAGCAGGTGGACGGCAACGACGAGGTCGAGAAGGTCGTCCGGGCCCTGGAGCAGCAGTACGACGCGTTCGCCGGCGCCGCCGAGCGCGACAACCTGCTCGCCGAGTCGCAGGACATGCCCACCGCCGAGGAGCTCGGCGCCCAGTTCGAGCGCTTCCTCGCCGAGCAGGACGGTCCGGACGCGGCCGGGTAGACATATCCCGTCCGCCGCTGGGTAGGCGACGCCCCGAGAGGGGAGGTCCGCATGGCCCAGAGGGTGAACGAAGTGATGACGCCGGTGCCCGTGGCGGTGTCACCGGACACCAGCCTGGTGGAGGTCGGCGACCTGATGCGCCGGCACGGCATCGGCGACGTCCTGGTCGTCCATGAGGGCCGGCTCCGGGGCCTCGTCACCGACCGCGACATCGTCGTCCGCGCCGTCGCCGCCCAGCGCGACATGGCCGGCACCACCGTCGCCGAGATCTGCTCCACCAACATGATCACGATCGCGCCGGGCGAGGACGCCGACGCCGCCGTCCGCCTCATGCGGCGGCACGCCGTCCGCCGCCTCCCGGTCGTCGACGGCGACCGCCCGGTCGGCATGGTCTCCATCGGCGACCTCGCCGTCCAGCGCGACGAGCGCTCGGCCCTCGCCGACATCAGCGCCGAACCGCCCAACACATGATCACGCTGAGGCTGCCGGACGCCGAGCTCGGCGGCGACCTCGCCCTCCCGGACGCCGCCACGGGCGTCGTCCTCTTCGCGCACGGCAGCGGCAGCTCCCGGCACAGCCCCCGCAACCGCGCCGTGGCCCACGGCCTCAACGCCGCGGGCATCGGCACCCTCCTCATCGACCTCCTCACCGAGCACGAGGACGAGATCGACCGCGTCACCGCCGCCCTCCGCTTCGACATCGAACTGCTCACCCTCCGCCTCATCGGCGCGATCGACGCGCTCGCGGACGGCCTCGAATCCGCCCCCCACACCGCCGGGCTCCGCATCGGCCTGTTCGGCGCGAGCACCGGCGCCGCCGCCGCCCTCGCCGCCGCCGCGGCCCGCCCGCAGATCGGCGCGGTCGTCTCCCGCGGCGGCCGCCCCGACCTGGCCGGCCCGTCCCTCGCCCGCGTCCGGGCCCCCGTCCTGCTGATCGTCGGCGGCCGCGACACCGAGGTCCTGGAACTGAACCGGAAAGCATCCAAGAGCCTGGAGGACTCCGAGGTGCACGTGATCTCCGGCGCGGGCCACCTCTTCGAGGAGCAGGGCGCGCTCGAAGAGGTCACCACCCAGGCCGCCGACTGGTTCAACCGGCACCTGTGATGCACGACGTCATCGTGGTCGGCGCGGGCCCCGCCGGATCCGCCGCCGCGACCCACCTCGCCCGCTCGGGCCTGGACGTCCTCGTCCTGGAGAAGACGTCCTTCCCCCGCGAGAAGATCTGCGGCGACGGCCTGACACCCCACGCCGTCCGGGAACTCCACTCCCTGGGCGTCGACATCACCACCCCCGGCTGGTTCCGCAACGACGGCATCCGCCTCATCGGCGCCGGCCGCCGCCTGGAGATCCCCTGGCCCTCCGGCTCGGGCCTCACCCGCACCCGCGCCGACCTCGACGAACTCCTGGCCCGCAATGCGATCTCCGCGGGCGCGACCCTGCTGAACACCAAGGCCACCGCCCCCATCTCCACCCACGGCCGGGTCACCGGCGTCCGCACGGCCTCCGGAACCCACCGCGCCCGCCTGGTGATCGCCGCGGACGGCGCCTCGTCCCGTCTCGGCGTCGCCCTCGGCCTGCGCCCCCGCCGCGACCGCCCCATCGGCATCGCGGGCCGCCGCTACTTCCGCAGCCCCCGCCACGACGACCCCTACCTCGGGATCTGGCTGGACCTGGCCCCCGCCGGCTACGGCTGGATCTTCGGCATGGGCGACGGCACCGTCAACGCCGGCGTGGCCCTCCTCCGCACGGACCACCCCGACTACCACGGCCTCTGCTCCCGCTGGCTGGCCTCCCTCCCCACACACTGGAACCTCACCGAGGAACACGCTGTGGGCCCCCTCCGCGGCGCGGCCCTCCCGATGGGCTACAGCCGCCGCCCCCACTACCTACCCGGCCTCCTCCTCGCCGGCGACTCCGGCGGCATGATCAACCCATCCAGCGGCGAGGGCATCGCCTACGCCCTGGAGGCCGGCCGCATCGCCGCCGAAGTGATCACCACCGCGTCCCGCTCCCCGTTCCCCGAACACGTCCTCCGCCGCTACCCCGACGCCGTCCGCCGCGCCAACGCCACCCCCTTCACTCTCGGCCGCGCCTTCACCCGAGCCATCGACGACCCCCGCATCATGCGCCTGGCCACCCGCCACGGCCTCGCCCACCCGCCCCTGATGCGCCGCGCCCTGAAGACCCTGGGCGCCCTCCCCTGACCGTTTCGCGCACCCCCTCCAGAACCAGGTACGCTTTCCCGGCACCCGGGCGCGTAGCTCAGGGGAAGAGCACTCGCCTTACAAGCGAGGAGTCGGCGGTTCGAACCCGTCCGCGCCCACCAAGGTCAGGGCCATGATCCGCTGTCGCGGATCATGGCCCTTCCTCATCCGAGTGACAAAGTGAGTGACTAAGCTAAGAGATCCCGCGGATAGGGGCGCCGTCGCGAGCGCCGCGATACCGCCGCCCGGGCCAGCGGAATTAATGGTCGAGCGATGATCGGTCGTGGCGACGGAATCGCGAGGGCGGGTTGCCGTCGGGGCTGAGCAGTGTCCCACGCTCGGGAACCTGACAGGGCGCGTATGCCCCCGCCTCCGAGTTTGCGTTGGAGCGCACTCCAGCTCCTAGGTTCCGAAGCGTGCGATACATCAAACTCGGAACGACCGGACTGGAAGTCTCCGCCATCACCCTCGGCTGCATGAGCTTCGGCGAACCGGGCCGGGGCGGCGAGCCCTGGTCGCTGGGCGCGGACGCCAGCCGGGACATCATCAAGCAGGCTTTCGAGGCCGGCGTCAACTTCCTCGACACAGCCAATGGGTACAGCGCCGGAAGCAGCGAGGAGATCGTCGGCCAGGCGGTCAAGGCCTTCACCCGGCGAGAGGAGGTCGTTCTCGCCACCAAGGTCTGGATGCGGATGCGCCCCGGCCCGAACGGCGCCGGGCTGTCCCGCAAGGCGATCTTCGCCGAGCTCGACGCCTCGCTGAAGCGACTGGGGACCGACTACATCGACCTGTACCAGATCCACCGCTGGGACTACGACACCCCGGTCGAGGAAACCCTCGAGGCGCTGCACGATGCGGTCAAGTCCGGGAAGGTCCGCTACATCGGAGCCTCTTCCATGTACGCCTGGCAGTTCGCCAAGGCCTTGTACCTGGCTGACCTGAACGGCTGGACCCGGTTCGTGTCGATGCAGGACCACTACAACCTCATCCACCGAGAAGCAGAGCAGGAGATGCTCCCGCTCTGCGCCGACCAGGGCATCGGCGTGATCCCGTGGAGCCCGCTGGCGCGGGGCAGGCTGACGCGGGTCCGTGACACCGCCACGGCGCGTGCCGAGACCGACGAGGGGGGCAAGATCCTCTACCGCGACGAGGACCAGGCAGTGGCCGAGCGCGTCCACGAGATCGCGGGCAAGCGGGGTCTGTCCCCAGCCCAGGTCGCCCTTGCCTGGGTCATGCGCAACCCGGTGGTGACCTCGCCCATCGTCGGGGTCACCAAGCCGGCCCAACTGGCCGACGCGATCGCCGCGGTGGACGTCGAACTCGACGACGACGAGGCCGCGTACTTGGAGGAGCCGTACCAGCCGCACGAGGCCGCCTACCTGCAGGAGTCCTTCTACAAGCAGCGGTCTGTGGCGGGCTCCCGGTAATCCGGGCTACCGCCGGGCCTTCGGCGAGTCCTTGGGCTCGGCCTTCACAACCTGTGGTCGGCCCGGCGGTGCTTGCGGGCGGTCGCGCGCAACTGCATGATCTGCGCGCTGCCCGCCAGCGCGGTGAGCAGGATGCCTGCCACCGCGGCCAGCAGCAGGGCCAGCCAACGCTGGGACACACGGCCAGCCCGCCGACCATGACGCCTCGTCCTCTACCCGCGGAATCTCTTTGGACCCGCGCCACCAGCTCGTACTCGACCAACCCGGTCTCCCGGGTTGAGTCTCCTATGTCGTCGCCGACGCCCCATGAGGTCGCGGAGCGTTGCGCCGGACTCGGGCGCGAACGTGTTCCCGAGGTGGACGCCGCTGCGCCTGTCAGTGAAGATCAGCAAGCTATGCCGCTCTGCTCGTAGTAGGCGGCTTACGGGCTGGGCCGAGCGTGGCACGATGGGCGATCCCGGGAGGCCCTTGCGGTGAGGGGTGATCATTGGTAGAGCAACCGGCGCTCATCGATCCACGGTTCGCGGCCGACTTTGCGCGGCTGATTCATCATCAGTTGCTCGATGATTTCGACTCGTTTCTCAAGCGGGTCGATGATTTTGATGAGCCGCCGCTTTACACTCAGTACGCCCAACTGGCTTTCCTTGGGGGTCTGACCACTGAGCAGAAGAACCGTCTGCTCATCCGCGCTGCCGTCGCGCAGCTGCCTCGGATCGTCGAACATGGTCATGGGCACGACTTCTACTGCGTGGTCTCTATCCTCGGCTGGGACGAGTTCGAGAACGGCGGCCTCATCCGTCCGGCTTTCTGGTACACCAAGCCCAGCACGAGGCCCGATCCAGGCGACCCGCGCGGCATCCTTGACTACGTTCAGTTCAACCCACCTGCCAGCCGTTACAGCATGTTCGTGGCCGGCGCGCTCGACCACGATCCGGGGTATCTGATCCACGATGATTCGGGGACGGGTGATCCCTGGATGAGACGGGTCTACGTCAGGCTCGGCCTGTACTCGTCCGACGTCTACCAAACGCTGCGGTGAGGCAACGTCGCTGGCCACCGTGCGCCCGGTCCGGTGCGGATCATGGCCTGGCCCGGTCTGCGGTCGTTGAGTGTCGTAGGCGGTCCTTACGCTGCCAGTGCGCGGTCGATCTCTCGGGGCATCCAGCACTGTAGAGCGCCCAGTCTCCCTGGTTCTGTACGAGGGCGGCCTTGCCTGTGAGCAAGGACCTAATCTGCGGCCAGGCTCAGTTGAGGGGCCATGTGTAGCCCGGCAGGATCGGCCGCGTGCGGCCGATCCTGACATCAGGCCGTGTTCGGTGGGTTAGGTGTGCGGGCCGTAGTGGGTGGCTATTTGTTCGGAGCTGGGCCAGCGGCTGTAGGTGGGGGACTGGGGCCAGCCCTTGGGGGAGTCCTGCCATTCCTCCTGGCGGCCGTAAGGCAGGAGGTCGATCAGGGCGAAGGTGTGGGTGAGTTGCTCGGTGCCGCGGCCGTTGGTGTGCCAGGTGCGGTAGACGGTGTCGCCGTCGCGTAGGAAGACGTTCACCGCGAAGCCGCCGCCAGGGGGTGCGCCCACGTCGGTGCCGAAGGTGCTGTCGGCGGTGGAGTACCAGGTCATCTTGTTGCCCACGCGGCGCTTGTAGGCGAGGGCCTCGTCGATCGGGCCCTGGGTGACGATGACGAACCTGGCGTCGTAGGCGTCCAGGAACTCCAGCCGCGTGAACTGCGACGTGAGGCCTGTGCAGCCTGAGCACTGCCAGGTCTCGCCCGGGGACCACATGTGGTTGTAGACGATCAGTTGCGACTTGCCGTCGAAGACGTCGGCCAGGGAGACCGGGCCGTCCTCGCCCTCCAGGGTGTAGTCGGGCATCTCGACCATGGGCAGGTGGCGGCGCTGGGCGGCGATCGCGTCCAGTTCGCGGGTCGCGGCCTTCTCGCGGGCGCGGAGCTCGTCGAGGTGGCTTTGCCACGTCTCGGCGTCCACGACGGGCGGTAGTGCCTTGGTCATTGGTTCCTCCGAAGGTTGTGGTCTGGATGTAGACCACGTCCGTTCGTGGAACTCATCGGTCGGTGGCCGGCTGGGCTTCGTCGCCGAGGTTTAGGAGGAGGGTGCGGAGGGTTGCTGCCAGGTCGTTCTGCTGGTTGTCGTCCAGGGCGGCTAGGAGGCGGCGTTCGTTCTCGACGTGGGCGGCCACGGCCTGGTCGATGAGGTCGCGGCCGGTGGGGGTGAGGGCGACGATGACGGTGCGGCGGTTGGCGGGGTCTACGTCGCGGGTGACGTAGCCCTTGGCGACGAGCCGGTCGAGGCGGTTGGTGACGGCGCCCGAGGTGACCATCGAGGAGCGGGCCAGCGCGCCCGCGGTCATGCCGTCGGACGAGCCGGCGCGCCGGAGGGTGGCGAGGACGTCGAATTCGCCCCGTTCCAGGCCGAACTCCTCGAAGAGGGCCTTGAGTTCGCGTTCGACGATGCGGGTCAGCCGCGAGAGGCGGCCGAGGACGCCCATGGGGGACGCGTCGAGGTCCGGGCGGGCACGTGCCCACTGCTCCAGGACGACGTCGACGGCGTCACGGGTCACCTGAACTCCTTAGCGTTGAACTGTTTGACGTCAAGGTATCAGCTTGTTAACGTCTCAGCGTTGAAGATTTCAACGTTGAGACGTTGGAGGGTGTAGTGGTCACCAGTTCGCGCCCGGTTTTGCGGGCCTGGGGAGGGGTCGCTGCTATCACGGCGAGCCTGTTCGTCTTCCTCACTACTGAGTTGATGCCTGTCGGGCTCCTTACTCCGTTGAGCGGGAGCCTGGGCATCTCGGTGGGGGTCGCCGCGCTCATGGTCACGCTGTACGGCGTCTCGGCCGGGTTGGGCGTGACGTTCATCGTGGCGTGGACGAGGCGCGTCAACCGGCGGGTGCTGCTCGCCGTACTGCTGGCCATCCTGGCCTTGGGGAACCTGGTCACGGCTGTGTCGCCGAACTATCCGCTGGTCTTAGCGACGCGGCTCGTCATGGGGTTCGCCAGTGGGGTGTTCTGGGCCATCGGGGTGAGCATGGCGATGCGGCTCGTCCCGGAGCGTCAGGCGAGCAGGGCGTCCGCGGTCGTGATGTCCGGCATCTCGATCGCCACGGTGGTGGGCATACCGCTCGGGACGGTCCTGGAGGACCTCACCGGCTGGCGGAACACGTTCCTGATCTGGGCAGGCCTCAGCCTGGTGGTCTTCTTCGCGGTCGCAGTGGTGGTGCCGTCGCTTCCTTCGGCGAACGCGGTTTCGGTGCGCGAGGTCTTCGGGCTGCCCCTGAAGAACGTGCCGCTGCGGTCGGTGCTGTTGACTGTGGTGCTGTTCGTCCTCGGCCATTTCGGGGCGTATACGTTCGTGCGGCCCTTCCTGGAGGAGAAGGCGTCCGCCGGGCCTCTCTTCATCACCGTGGTGCTGATCGTCTTCGGTGTGGGGGGTGCGGTCGGGAACTTCGCCGCCGGGTACACGGTGAACAGGAGCCTCAAGGGCAGCTTCGTTGTGGGGTGCGTGGGGCTTGTCGTGTCGCTCTTGTCGCTGCTCACGGTCGGGAGCGGGAAGGTCGGTGCGGTCGTCGCGCTGGTGCTGTGGGGGCTGTCCTTCGGCGTCGTGCAGTTGTCCCAGGTGAACATGACGCTGGCCGCCGCGCCCGAGACCTTCGAAGCCGCGATGTCGCTCAACACCATGGCGTACAACACGTCCATCGCACTCGGGGCGCTGTTCGGCGGACTGTTCGCCGACCATCTGGGCGTCACCAGCGTCGTCTGGTTCGGTGTGGTTCTGACGGCGGGTTCGCTGCTCGTCACCTCGGCTCGGAGGCCCTCACGCCCCGCTTTCGAGGCCGGCGATGTTCCCAGCCTGATCAAGGAGTGAGCGCGGTGGAACCCCCTGTTCCGGTGGGAACAGGGGGTTCGCGCCGTCAGTGGTGGCACAGGCCGTTCGGCTTGGAGGTGCCGCAGGAGTTGTGGCGGAAGCGGTTGGTGTCGCTGCCGCTGTTGTCGACCAGGTCGAACGGCGCGTTGCCGCGGACGAGGTTGAACTTGATCAGGTTGTGGTGCGCGGGACGCTGCGCCGGGCTCGGGAACAGGACGATCCCGCCGGAGTAGGGCAGCTTGCCGCGGTTCCCCTTCACGGTGTTCTTCTCGATCGAGTTGTGGTCGCCGCCGAAGAGCAGGATGCCGGTGCCGCCGAGCGGCGGGACCGGGCCCTGGCCGGGGCAGAACCGGTTGTTCTTCTCGACCAGGTTCTTCCAGACCTTGGTGTGGCCCTGCCCGCCCTTCTGGCCGTCGTCGGCCAGGACGACGCCGGTGCAGTTGCCGACGAGCTTGTTGCCAAGCACCTTGACGTGCCGGGCGTGCCGGACGAGCACGCCGATCGCGTTGCCCGAGGCGTGGTTGTGGGCGACGACGGTGCCGCGCGCGTTCTTGATGTCGCCGACGTAGAGGCCGGCGTCGAGGCGGTTGCCGATCGCGCGGTTGTGGACGAACGCGCCGCGGGTCGAGTTGAACTCGGCGATGCCGTACTCGCCGTTCCTCGCGGCGAGGACGTGCTTGACGGTCAGCCGGTCGGTGTAGGTGCCGAAGACCCCGGTGTCCTTGAACCTCTCGACCTTCAGGCTCTTGATCGTGACGCCCCTGACCAGGTGCTTCGCGCGGCCGACCACGCAGAAGCCCATGCCCGGCACCCCGGCCTTCTTGCAGTGGTCCTTGCGGCCCGGCCGGATCACGGTCCTGTCGCCCGCGCCGCGGATCGTCAGGCGCTTGCGGATGAGGACGCCCCCGCCGTAGCGGCCGGCCTTGAGCTTGATGACGTCGCCCGGCCTCGCGCGGTCGACGGCCTTCTGGATCGAGTGGCCCGGCCGCACGACATGGGTCCGCCCGCCCTTCTCGCCGGCGGTCGCCGCCTGGCCGGCCGGTGCGAAGGAGGCCAGCCCGCCCAGCACGACGACCGTGCCGAGCGAGGCGCCGAGAATTCGCTTCATCCCATTCCCCCGAATCTGTTCCTTGTGATGGGAAGCCGAAAGCGCGCCTTGGCGCCGACGGTTCCCTGATCATCTTGGAGCGGCCGGCCCATTGCGTCGATGCCATGGACGTAAACGTTCGGAGGCTTTAAGGGAAGCCAATAAGTATTTGCCGACGCTTTCGGCGGTCCGGGGTTTCCTTGACCATCGTCGTGGCGGACGCGGACGCGGACGCGGGGGCGGGAGCGGCCCCGTCCGCGGGGCGGACGGGGCCGCGGGCCGTCATCGTCCGAGGCCGAGGAGCCCGTTGAGCTGGGCGACGAGGGCGGGGAGCGCGGCGGCGTCGCCGGTGCCGTCGAGGATGCCGGCGATCGCGCACAGCAGGTTGCCGAGCAGGTTCCCGGGACCCGAGATCGCCGTGATGTCCAGGACCACCCGGTCCAGGTGCACCGTCAGGCCGAGGAGGTCGAGGTCCAGCGGGCCGAGGGTCAGGTGCAGGATCGGGCAGGTGGCGGAGGGCAGGGAGACCGGGAGCGAGACCGGAGCGTCGGCGACGGTTCCGGTGGTGGCGCCCGAGGCGTCGCGCATGGTTCCGCTCAGCGCGCCGTCCAGGAGCAGTCGCCGGTCCTGTGACGTGAACGCGGTCGGCACGACGGTTCCGGTGAACGTGGAGCCGTCCGCCGCGGTGCCCGTCACCGGGACGCTGTCGAGCGGGGGCGGGGCCGCGGCCTCGCGGGCCGAGGCGGGTGCGACGCTGAACGCGAGCGCGGTCAGCAGTGCGATCACGAGTGCGGACAGGTGAAAGAGGGACCTTCTCATAGACGCATTCCTCCTTTTGGTCTTGCGTCTCTCTTGGGAAGGTTTCGCCTTACCCAGGGCGATTTTCAGTACACGCCGCGAAGGTCGAGGTGTATGATCGTTTTTGGTCGTTCCAGGTCACGGCGGGAAACGTCGGAGAAAATGGCCGATTCGCGCCAATCTTGGTGATCGGGTAAACCATTTCTCCGGTCATGCGTCGTCCGCGCGGCGGGTCCCTGACCGTCCGAGCCGGTGTGAGCAGAGTCTCAGCAGGTCAGCTCGTGTGTTACATGGCGTTCACACGAGGGCAACAGATGCGAAATGCCTGGTTGGCACGTTCTGTGGAGCCGAACCCACCCACGGCCGGCGGACACGAAGGGGATCGACGTTGAGCTATAAGGCCGAGTACATCTGGATCGACGGCACCGAGCCGACCGCGCGGCTGCGGTCGAAGACGCGGATCCTCGCGGACGGTGCCGACCTGCCGGACTGGGGTTTCGACGGGTCCAGCACGAACCAGGCGCCCGGCGACCGCTCCGACTGCGTGCTGAAGCCGGTCTTCTCCTGTCCCGACCCGATCCGCGGCGGCGACAACAAGCTGGTCCTGTGCGAGGTGTACCTCGTGGACGGGACGCCGCACGAGACCAACACGCGCGCCCTGCTCCGCCCGATCGCCGCGCAGTACGAGGCGCAGGACTCCTGGTACGGGATCGAGCAGGAGTACACGTTCTTCAAGGACGGGCGTCCCCTCGGCTTCCCCGAGCGCGGCTTCCCGGCCCCGCAGGGCTTCTACTACTGCGGCGTGGGCGCGGACGAGGTGTTCGGGCGCGAGATCGTCGAGCGGCACCTGGACGCCTGCCTGGAGGCGGGCCTGAAGATCTCCGGGATCAACGCCGAGGTCATGCCGGGGCAGTGGGAGTTCCAGATCGGCCCGGCCGGCCCGCTCGAGGTCGGCGACCACATGTGGGTCGCCCGGTGGCTGCTGTACCGCATCGCCGAGGACCACGACGTCGCCGCCACGCTCGACCCGAAGCCGGTCGAGGGCGACTGGAACGGCGCCGGCGCGCACACCAACTTCTCGACCCGGGCGATGCGCGAGGGCTACGACGCGATCATCACGGCGTGCGAGGCGCTCGCCGAGAAGGCGCAGGAGCACGTCGCCGGGTACGGCGCCGACATCGAGCGGCGGCTGACCGGCATGCACGAGACGGCCCCGTGGAGCGAGTTCAGCTACGGCGTGTCGAACCGGGGCGCCTCGGTGCGGATCCCGTGGCAGGTCGAGGTGGAGAAGAAGGGCTACATCGAGGACCGCCGCCCGAACGCCAACGTGGACCCGTACGTGGTGGCCCGCCTGATCACGGGCACCTGCTGCGCCGCGCTGGAGAAGGCCGGCCAGGTCTGACGGACGACCGGACGATCCCCGGGGAACACCGCGTTCCCCGGGGATCGTCGCGTTCCGGGGGCCCGTCCGGAGCAGGGAACGCGGCCAAACATCTGCAAAATGGTGGGCATGGGTGAGTTCCGCCCATCGGTGCCGGGTAGCACCTCTACGTTCGCACCGGGGGAGGGAACATGCCCGATTCACCGTTCGGGCGGTACTCCGGCGACCTGCCCGGCAGGCACGCCGGCCGTCCTGTGCCACGGCCGTTGGAACGTTCGTTCCGGTGCCCCTCCACGGTGCGGCGACGCCCGCCGGAGGCGCCGGCGCGGCGGTACGAGGACTTCGTCGCCCTGCACGAGGAGATGTCGGCCGACGCGCGCCGGCCGTTCCGGGCGCTGTGGTGGGCGGGGATCTCCGCCGCCCTGGCCGGGGCGGGCCTGGCGTTCGTCGCGGTGGTCGCGCTGCGGGCGATGTTCGGCGTCGAGGTGCCGGTGTTCGCGGGCGGCAGCGCCGGCACGGCGCCCGCCGCGACCAGCTACGCGCTGTGCGCGATGGCGGCGACGGTGCAGGCGACCGCGCTGATGCACCTGCTGCTGTCGTCGGCGGCGCGTCCCGTCCGCGCGTTCGCGTGGATCGGCGGCTTCGCGGTCGTGCTGCTGACCGTCCTGCCGCTGGTGCTGCGCGGCCCCTTCGACGCGGCGCTCGCGACGTCGGCCGTCAACCTCGCGGGCGGGACGGCGGTGGTCGTGCTGCTGTCCGCGGTGGTGGCGTGTTCGCGGCGGTCCCCATGGGAGGGCCCGCCCGGACGCTTCAGACGCTGACCGGCCGGCCCGGTCAGGGCACCACCGTCACCGGCCAGCGTCCCGTCCGGACGAGCCGGACCGCGACGGACCCGACGAGCCGGTGCCCCGCCTGCGCCGACGCGCCGACGATCACGGCGTCCGCGCGGACCTCGTCGGCGACGCGGGCGAGGACGCCGTACGGGTCGCCCTGCTCGGCGACGAACTCGTAGGGCACGCGCATGCGCTCGCCGGCCGCCTCCAGCTCGCGGCGGATCTCCGCGGCGATCTCGTCGGCGGTCTCGCGCAGGGCGGACGCGCCGCCCGGGGTGAGGGTGCTCAGCGAGGCGACCGGCGCCACGTGCACGACGACGAGCCGGGCGCCGCCGCGGCGCGCGAGCCCCCACGCGTAGGCGCCGGCGCGCAGCGACGTCTCGGACCCGTCCACCCCGGCCACGATCACCTTCGGGCCGTCGACGCCGTACTCGAACGGTGCCATGCGATCACCTCGCGGCCAGCGTAACCGGCGGCTCAGGGGCGGGCGAACCGGGCCAGCAGGTCGTCGAGGCCGAGCGCGCCGGTGCTCAGCGCCGCGTACATCTGGTCGATCTCGGGGAAGCCGAGATCGCGGGCGACGGCGAGGGAGTCGCCGCGCGCCTCCGCCGCGAGCAGGTCGACCTCCCGCCCGGCGAGGGCCCGGGCGAGGCGGCGCCGTCCGGCGGCGGCGGCCTCCTCGGCGCGCCGCAGCGCGAGCCGCTGCTGGATGCGGACGCGGGCGGGCACCGACACCGCGAAGCCCAGCCAGTCCTCCGACGGCGCGCCCGCCGGGTCGGTGAGGATCTCCACGACGTTGCCGCTGCGGATCTGCACCGACATCGGCGCGAGCCGCCCGTTGACGACGGCGCCGATGCAGCGGTCGCCGGTGCCGGGGCCGAGCGCGTAGGCGAAGTCGAGCGCGGTCGCGCCGGCGGGCAGCGCGACGATGTCGCCGCGGGTGGTGAACGCGGCGACGTGGCCGGCGGCGAGGTCGGCGCGCAGCCGGTCCAGGAACTCCGCGGACGGCGCGTCGGACTGCCAGGCCAGCAGCCGGCTCAGCCAGACCAGGTCGCGGCGGCCCGCGACGGTGGTGGCGGTGTCGCCGCCCGCGTCCCTGATGTGCGCGACGATGCCGTACTCGGCGACCGGATGCATCGCGTCGGTGCGGATGATCACTTCGAACGGGTCGCCGTCCGGGCCGATCACCCGGGTGTGCAGCGACCGGTACATGTTGTCCTTCGGCATCGCGATGAAGTCGCGGACCTGCCCGGCGACGGGGTGCAGCGCGGCGTGCACGGCGCCGAGCGCGATGTAGCAGTCGGCCTCGGCGCCGTCCACCAGCAGCAGTACCCGCGCCGCCTCGCCCGGCCGCAGCCCGGCCAGGTCGCCGCCGCACGACTGGTGGACCGCGTACAGGTGGGACGGCCTGACCAGCACGCGGGCCGGGACGCCGTGCTCGGCGAGCGAGGCGCGCAGCCGGGCCGCCGCGGGCCCGAACGTCCGGCCGGCCCGGCCCAGCGCGTCCCGGACGGCGGCGCGCGTCGCGGCGTGCGCCCGCGGGTCGCGGGCCTCGAAGGCGAGGTCGTCCATCTCCCGCTTGAGGACGTGGACGCCGAGCCGGTCGGCGAACGGGACCAGCAGCTCGTGGGACGCCTGGGCGTAGCGGGCCCGCTTGTGCTCCGGCTGGTACCGCAGGGTCCGCAGGTTGTGCAGCCGGTCCGCGAGCTTGATCACCAGGACGCGCAGGTCGGCCGCCGCGGACAGCACGATCTTGCGGAACGTCTCGGCCTCGGCGCGGTCGCCCCAGCGCCTGCCGTCCAGCTTGGTGACGCCGTCGACGAGCACGGCGATCTCGTCGCCGAAGTCGGCGCGGACCTCGCCGAGCGTGTACGGGGTGTCCTCGACGGTGTCGTGCAGGAGCGCCGCGACGAGCGTCGTGGTGTCCAGGCCCATCCCGGCGAGGATCATCGCGACGGCCAGCGGATGGGTGATGTACGGGGCGCCGGACTTGCGGAGCTGGCCCCGGTGCAGCCGCTCGGCGACCGTGTAGCCGCGCAGCAGCTCGGCCTCGGCGCTGCCTGGGAGGGCGGCGCCCGGCTGGGCGGCGCGGTGCGCGGCGAGCAGGGGCGCGACGGCGGCGCGCACGGGGTCCGGCCGGGTGCCCGTGGCGGAGCCCCAACGGAGCGGGGGGATCCGGAACCGCCCCGTCGCCGGATTGAGCGTCGCCATCACGCACCGCCTGGACGCCTGCCCGCGGCACGGCCGCCACGGACTGTGATCGTCATTATGCGCGAAGTGGCCGTGCGTGCGCGAGACCCGCCCCGGGCCACCTCCGGCCCGCGCTGTCAATCCGATTTAACGAAGGCTTCACAGGCGGTCGATTTCGACCGTACTGAGACCAGGGTAGTAATACGGGAGTGCGCGGGGGCCGGCTTAGGTCATTGCGCGCCCGGTGCGGTCGTCTAATGCGGATGGATAATGGCGAAATGATCCTCACCCCGCGAGGCCTGCGAGCCGCCACGTCCAATCTTCTCCAGCTCGCGCTGTACGGCCACATCGCCGACCTGCGGCCGATGCCGGCGGAGACGGTCGGCGACGGCCCCGGGGGGACGGTGTACCGCTACCGGCCGCCGGACGGGCTGGTGCCGGCCGGGCCGCCGGTGCTGTTCGTCCCGCCGCCGGCGGCCCCGGCGCGCTGCTACGACCTGCGTCGGGGGTGCAGCCTCGCCGAGCACGTCGTCCGGGCCGGGCGGCGCAGCTACCTCCTCGACCCGGAGCCGGCCCGGGAGGGCGGCTCTGACCTGGGCATCGGGGAGTGGGTCCAGGATGTGCTGCCGGGCGCGGTCCGGGCGGTCAGCGCGGACGCGGGCGGGCAGCCGGTCCAGCTCGTCGGCTGGTGCCTCGGCGGGATCTTCGCGCTGCTGACCGCCGCGGCCGATCCGGGGCTGCCGATCGCGTCCGTCGCCGCGATCGCCGCGCCGGCCGACGCCCGGGGGGTGCGTCCCGCGCCGCCGCCGCCGCGGGAGCGGGCCTTCGGGCTCGCCGGCATCGACACCTACCTGGTGCGCCCCTACCGGACGATAATCAACCTCGACAATGCCGACTTTCTCGCACAGATTGAGGCACTCGATCATTTCGCCGGCGCGTTGATGTCCTATCCGGGACGCGCCGCCCGGCAGATTTACCACGCCCTTTCCCGGGACGGCGCGCTGCTGGCGGGCGGCATCGAGATCAATGGGCGGACGGTCGATCTCGGTGCGGTGGGCGTGCCGGTTCTGGCCATCGCCGGGCGCGGCGACCCGCTCGCGCCGGTCCGGGCCGTCCGGCCGCTCGTCCGGCTGCTGCGCGGGGCGCCGCAGGTGCGGTTCGAGGTCGCGAGCGGCGGCCACCTGGACGTGCTGACCGGACGCTCCGCCAAGGCGACCACCTGGCGGCACCTGGACCGGTGGCTCGACGAGGGCATCGTCCGGCACGGCATCCGCGCGCAGCGCGCCGCCGCCACCCTCTGACCCCGGCCGAACCCTCCCGCGCGTCAAAAGACGTTCCAGACTCCTTCGCCGGGCCGCCATCAACGCGCCCCCGGGTGTGTCGTCCCGGTGATCGGGATGTCGCCGACCGTAGTGTGGCGCACCGTTGTTGCGGAGCCGCGCCGGCCACGGCCGGGCCGCGCGGGACGTCGGGGGGCAGGCATGGCGGCGCACGAGGGCAGGACGGCGGGCGGGACATGACGGGGGGCGGTACCGCGCACGGCGGCCGGTCCCTGGCCGAGATCATCGGGGTCACCCCGTTCGGACGTCCCGCGCCTCATCTCGCGGTGGCCGTCGCGCGCGCGGGCGGGACCGGCGTCCTCGACCTCGGCACCGACCGCGCGACCGGGCGCGCCGCGCTCGCCGACGCCCGCCGCTGGTGGACGGGCCCGTTCGGGGTCCGCGTGCCGGCCGGGTGCCAGGTCAGGCCCGGCGACCTGCCGCCCGCGGTCGGCACCGTCCTGCTCGACGCGCCTTGCCTGGACGCGGACGATTCCCTGGACGTCGCCGGGTTCGCCCGCGGGCGCCGCCTCCTGGTCGAGGCGGTCGGCCTGGACGAGGCGCGCGCCGCGATCAGCGTGGCCCGCGGCCTCACCGGCGACGTGGGGATCATCGCGCGGGGCGCCGAGACCGGCGGGCGGGTCGGCGAGCCGACCACGTTCGTGCTGCTCCAGCAGCTGCTGGCCGAGCTGGACGTCCCGGTGTTCGCGGCGGGCGGGATCGGCCCGCACACCGCCGCGGCGGCGGTGGCCGGGGGCGCCTCGGGCGTCGTCCTCGACGTGCAGCTCGCGCTCGTCCGCGAGACGGACCTGCCCGCCGGGGTCGTGGCAGCGCTGAAGGCGATGGGCGGCACCGAGACCACGGTGGTCGACGGCCACCGCGTCCACCCCGGCACCGAGCCGGAGGAGCAGGGCCGCGCGGCCGGGCAGGAGCCGTTGCCCGTGGGCCAGGACGCGCCGCTCGCCGCCGCGCTCGCGGGACGGTACCGGACGGCCGGGGGAGTGGTGCGGGCCGTCCGGGAACAGATCGAGGCGCACCTTCGCGCGGCCGTCGCCGCCGAACCGCTCGCGGCGCGCGGGGAACCGGTCGCCGCGCAGAAGCCGATGATCCACATCAGCGACGGCTCCGCGTTCGCGGGCGCGGTCGCGCAGGACGGCGGCCTGCCGTTCCTAGCGCTCGGCCTGATGGACGGCGACCGGGCGCGCGAGCTGCTGCGCGACACCGCCGACCGGCTCGGCGGACGGCCCTGGGGCGCCGGGATCCTCGGGTTCGCGCCGCCGGAGCTGCTGGAGGCCCAGATCGCCGCCGTCCGGGAGGCCGGGCCGGCGCATGCGATCATCGCCGGCGGGAGCCCGGCGCAGGCCGCGCCGCTGGAGGCCGCCGGGATCGCCGCGTACCTGCACGTCCCGTCCCCGGAACTGCTCGACCGGTTCCTCGCCGAGGGCGCCCGCAGGTTCGTGTTCGAGGGCGCCGAGTGCGGCGGCCACGCCGGGCCGCGTGCGAGCTTCCCGCTCTGGGAGGCGCAGGTCGAGCGGCTGATGGCGTTCGACGGCGACGCGGCGGAGCTGTCGGTGATGTTCGCCGGCGGCGTCCACGACGAGCGGTCCGCCGCGATGGTCGCGGCGCTCGCCGGGCCGCTCGCCGAGCGCGGCGCCGGCGTCCGCGTCCTGATGGGCACCGCCTACCTGTTCACCACGGAGGCGGTCGCGGCGGGAGCGATCCCGCCGGGCTTCCAGGACGTCGCGCTCGGCTGCCGCGCGACGGTTCTGCTGGAGACGTTCCCCGGGCACGCGACCCGCTGCGCCCGCACCCCCTACGTCCGGACGTTCGAGGAGACCCGCCGCGAGCTGGAGCAGGTCGGGACGCCCACGCCGGAGGTGTGGCGCCGCCTGGAGAAGCTGAACCTCGGCCGCCTGCGCGTCGCGAGCAAGGGCATGCGCCGCAGCACGCCGGTGGACACCGATGTCCAGCGGGAGGAGGGCATGTTCCCGCTCGGGCAGGCCGCCGCCCTCCGCTCGGCCACGACCACCATCGTCGCCCTGCACGACCAGGTCACCTCGGGCGCGACCGCCTTCCTCGCCGGCCGCGCCGCCGAGCTGGGCATCGCCGGACCGGAGGCGGCACCGGCCGCCCGGCCCCCGGCCGACATCGCGATCATCGGCATGGGCTGCGTCTTCCCGGGCGCCCGCGACGCCGACGAGTACTGGGCGAACATCGTCGGCGGCGTCGACGCGGTCACCGAGGTCACCCGCTGGGACCCCGAGGTCCACTACTCCCCGGACGAGGAGGGCAGGACGCCGTCGAAATGGGGCGGGTTCATCCCGGAGATCCCGTTCGACGCCTCCGCGTACGGGATCCCGCCGCACGTCCTCGGCGGCATCGACCCGGTCCAGCTGCTCTCGCTGGAGGTCGCGTCCCGAGCCCTCGCCGACGCGGGCTACGGCGACCGCCCGTTCGACCGGTCCCGGACGTCGGTGGTCTTCGGCGCTGAGGGCGGCGGCGACCTCGGCATCGCGTACGGGGTGCGGGCGACGCTCCCGTCCTACTACGGCGAGGTCCCGCAGGGGCTGGACGAGCAGCTGCCGCGCCCGTCCGGCGACTCCCTCCCCGGGGTGCTCACCAGCGCGATCGCCGGGCGGATCGCGGACCGGCTCGACCTCGGCGGGCCCGGTTGCACGGTGGACGCCGCCGGCGCGTCCTCGCTCGCCGCGCTCGACGCCGCCTGCAAGGACCTCGCCACCGGCACCAGCGACATGGTGCTGTGCGGCGGCGCCGACCTGCGCACCGGCGTCCAGGACTACCTGCTGCTCGCCTCGGCGGGGGCCCTGTCGCCGTCCGGACGCTGCGCCGCGTTCGACGCCGCGGCCGACGGTGTCGCGCCGGGCGAGGGCGTCGCGTGCGTCGTGCTCAAGCGGCTCGCCGACGCCGAACGCGACGGCGACCGGATCTACGCGGTCGTCAAGGCGGTCGCCGGAGCGAGCGGGGGCCTCACCGCGCCCGGCTCGCAAGGGCGGCGGCGCGCCCTCGAACGCGCCTACGAGCGCGCGCGTGTCGCACCTGACGCCGTCGGGCTCGTCGAGGCGGACGGCGCCGGAACCGAGGCAGGGGACAGGGCGGAGCTGGCGGCGCTGACCTCGGTGTTCTCGCCGGCCGCGCAGGGCGCCGTCACCCTCGGCTCGGTGAAGTCGCAGATCGGCCACACCCGGAGCGCCGCGGGGCTCGCCGGGCTCATCAAGACCGCGCAGGCCCTGCACGCCGGAGTGCTCCCGGGGACGCTGCACCTGACCCGGCCCGCTCCGGACTGGACGCCGGACGGCCCGTTCGCCTTCGCCGCGTCCGCCCGGCCCTGGGCCGTCCGTCCGGGCGGACGGTACGCGGGGGTGAGCGCCTCCGGCCTCGGTGGCGCGGACTTCCACGCCGTCCTCGCCGGATACGAGGGGGCGCCAGAGCCGGTGTCCGGGCTGGCGGAATGGCCGGCCGAGCTGTTCCTGATCCGCGGGGCCGACCGGTCCGCCGCCCGCGCCGAGATCGACCGGCTCACCGAGCTGCTCGCGGGGCGGCCCCGGCTGCGCGACCTCGCCCGGACCGCCGCCTCGTCCGAGGGGCCGGTGCAGGTCGCGCTGGTCGCCTCCGGACCGGACGACCTGCGCGAGAAGCTCGCCCTCGCAACGGAGTTCCGCGCGGCGCCCGGCGTCTTCGCCGCGTCCGGCCGGGACCCGGGGCAGGTCGCGTTCCTCTTCCCCGGCGAGGGCGGCGGGCGGCCCGGCATGCTCGCCGGCCTGTTCGTCGCGTTCCCCCGGCTCCAGCGCCTCCTGCGCCTGGCGGGCGGGCGGTACGCGGCGGCGATGTACCCGCCCGCGGCGTTCACGCGCGCGGAGTCCCGGCGGCACCGGGCCGGGCTCACCGACCCGCGGGTCGGCCGGCCCGCCGCCGGCATCGCCGGGCTGGCCGTCCACCGGCTGCTCACGGCCGTCGGCGTCCACCCGGACCTCGCCGCCGGGCACGGCCCCGGCGAGCTGACCGCGCTCTGCGCCGCCGGCGTCGTCGACGACGCCGGACTGGTCGAGCTGAGCGCCGCCGCGGCGGCGCCGCCCACCGAGGGGGTCCCGCTCGCCGCCGGCGCGTCCGACGCCCTGCGCGCCGAGCTGCTCGGCCGCGACCTGAGATCGCCGGCGTTCCCCGTGTGGTCGAACCTGACCGCCGCCCCGTACGGCGCCGACGCGGGCGAGCTCGCCGCCACCCTCGCCGGGCACCTCGCCGCGCCCGTCCGGTTCGCGGAGCAGATCGAGGCGATGTACGACGCGGGCGCCCGAACCTTCGTCGAGGCCGGTCCGGGACGGGCCCTCACCGGCCTCGTCGGCGGGATCCTCGGCGACCGCCCGCACACCGCCGTGAGCTGCGACGCCCCCGGTGAGAACGACCTGGCCGGACTGCTGGCCGCGCTCGCCGCGCTGGCCGCCGCCGGCGTCCCGGTCGACCCGCTGCCGCTGTTCGCCGGCCGCGGCGCCCGCGCGCTCGCCGGGCCGCCCGCGGCCGCGCCCGGCTGGCTGGTCGGCGGCCACCTCGTCCGCAACGCGGACGGCGGCCCCCCGCCGGGCGGGCTGCGGCCCGCCGAGCGGATCGACCCGCCCGGCGCGGACGCCGCCGAGGCCGCCGTCCTGGAGTACCTGCGCGCGGGCCGCGAGATGATCGCCGCTCAGCGGGAGGTGGTCATGCGGCATCTGGCGGACCGGCACTCGGCCACGCCCGCGCCGGGCCCGGCCGATCCGGCCCCGGCCGATCCAGCGCCGTCCGTCCCGGCGCCGCGTCCCGTCGTGACCGAGGAGGCACTGTCGGGTGAGGCCATGTCGGGTGAGGCCATGCCGGGTGAGGCGCTGTCGGGTGAGGCCCCGGCCGGGGAGGAGCCCGGGGCCGCGCTCGACGTCCGCGCCACCGTGCTCGCCGTGCTCAGCGCCCGGACGGGCCGTCCCGAATCCCTGCTGGACGACGGCCTGGACCTGGAGGCCGACCTGGCCATCGACTCCGCCGGACGCACGGTGATCGCAGGGGAGCTGGCCCACCGCACCGGCGTCGCCCTCCCCGAACCCGGTCACCTCGCCGGCGTGACCACCGTCGGGGAGATCGTCTCCTGGCTGGAGGGCCGCCTCGGCGCGGCGCCGGCCGGACCGGCGCTTCCGGCCGTCCCGCCGCAGGCCCGGTCCGCCGCCCACGTGACGAGCGCGGCCCTGTCCGGAGGCCCGCCCCCGGCTCCGTCCCTGGCACCGGAGACCACGGCGGGCGGCGTGACCGGCGTCATGGAGGAAGAACCCGTCCCGCTCGGCCTCGCCCGGCACGTCATGCGCATCGTCGACCTGGACCCGCTCCCGGCGCCGCCCGACTCGGGGACGGCCTTCGCCGGGAGGCGCTTCCTCGTCGTGGACGACGGATGCGGCGTGGCGCTGGAACTGGCGACCATGCTGGAGAGGCACGGCGCGCAGGTGCGGACCCCGACGGACGTGGACGAGCCCTGCGACGGCCTCGTCCATCTGGCGGCGCTGCGGCCCGGGGCGGCGGGCGTCCTGCCGCAGGCGTTCGAGGACGTCCGGCGGGCGCTGGACGGCGGGCTGCGCTGGCTCGTCTTCGCCGGCGGGGCGGGCGGCACGTTCGGCCGCCGGTTCGAAGGCCGCGGTGCCGGGGACCCCGCGCCGGGAGCCGGGCTGCGCGGGCTGGCGACGGCGATCGCGCACGAGTACCCCGAGGTGCTCGTCCGCGCGCTGGACACCGACACCAAGAACACCCCGCGCGCGATCGCCCGGCAGATCCTCGCCGAGTTGCTGACCGTGGACGGACCGGTCGCCGTCGGCCACGACGGCGACCTCCGGCACGGGCTGGACCTGGTGCCCGCCGACCTGCCCGCGGAGAGCGGCCTGGACCTCGGGCCGGACGGCGTCGTCCTGCTGACCGGGGGAGCGCGCGGCATGACCGCCCGCGTCGCGCTGGAGCTGGCGCGGACCAGCGGCTGCCACATCGAGATCATGGGACGCGCCCCGGAACCCGCCGGGGAGCCGGAGTTCCCCGAGGCCGAGGACGAGGCCGCCCTGCGCCGGGCGCTGGTGGCGCGCGGCGAGGCCGGCCCGGCGGAGATCGAGGCGACGATCCGCAGGGTGCTGGCGGGACGCGAGACGCGCCGGAACCTGGCGGCGCTGCGGGAGCACGCGGCCTCCGTCCGGTACCACGACGGCGACGTGCGGGACCCGTACGCCGTGCGGAACGTCGTCGGCGCCGTCTACCAGCGCCACGAGCGGCTGGACGGCGTGATCCACGGAGCCGGTCGCGCCGCGGGCCGGCTCGTCCGCGACATGGCGCCCGAGTCGTTCGAGCAGGCCTACCGGACCAGGGTGGACGGCGCCGCCGCGCTCGTCCAGGCGGTCCGGTCCGACCTGGAGTTCTTCGTCGTCCTCGGCGGCGTCGCCGGAGCGCGGGGCGGGCGGGGGCAGGCCGGTCCCGCCGCCGCGGCCGAGGCGTGCGGCACGCTCGCGCACGTGTGGCGGACCCGGCTGCGCGGCCGGGTGCTCGCCGCCGACTGCGGCCCGTGGCCGGGGTCCGCGACGCCGGAGCCCGGGGTCGGGCCGGTCGATCCGGACGCCGCGGCCGCCGCGCTGCTCAGGGAGATCGCGCACGGCGGCGAGACGCACGTCGTGTTCACGGGGACCGTCCGGTGAGCGACGCCCGGGAGCCGATCGCGATCGTCGGCGCGGGGGCCGTGTTCCCCGGCGCGGGATCGGCGGCCGAGCTGTGGCGCAACGTCCTCGCCGGATTCGACGCGATCACCGACGTGCCGCCCGGCCGGTGGGACCCCGCGCTCTACTACGACCCCGGGGCGTACGGCCGGGAGCCGGAGAGCGACCGGTTCTACTGCCGGCGCGGCGGGTTCGTGGACGAGCAGGCGACCTTCGACCCGGCCCGGTTCGGGATCACGCCCGCGGCGGTCACCGGGATGGAGCCCGACCAGCTCCTCGCGCTGCGCGCCGCCGGCGACGCGATCGCCGCCGCGGGCGGTGACGAGCGGCTGCCCGACCGGACCCGGATCGGCGTGGTCATCGGGCGCGGCGGCTACATCACGCCGGGCGTGGCGCGGTTCGACCAGCGGGTCAGGACGTCCCACCAGGTCGCCGGGATCCTCGCCGAGCTGGTGCCCGAGCTCGGGGAGCGGCGGCTGGCGGAGATCCGCCGGGCGTTCTGCGCCCGGCTGGGCCCGGACGACCCGGAGGCGTCGGCCGGGCTCGTGCCGAGCTTCACCGCGTCCCGCATCGCGCACGGCTTCGACCTGCGCGGTCCCGCGTACACGCTGGACGCGGCCTGCGCCTCGTCGCTGCTCGCGGTCGAGCACGCCGTGCGGGCGCTGCGGAGCGGGCAGGCCGACGCGATGCTGGCCGGGGCCGTCCACCACGCCCAGCACGCGACCGTCTGGAGCGTCTTCAGCCGGCTGCGCGCGCTGAGCCCGAGCGAGACGATCCGGCCGTTCGACCGGGCCGCGGACGGGACGCTCCTCGCGGAGGGGACGGGCGTCGTCCTGCTGAAGCGGCTGCGGGACGCCCAGCGGGCCGGCGACCCGGTCATCGCGGTCATCGCCGGGGTCGGGTCGTCCAGCGACGGCCGGGCCGCGAGCCTGCTGAGCCCGCTGGTGGACGGGCAGGTCCTCGCGGTCGAGCGGGCCTGGCGGGACGCGGGCCTCGACCCGGCCGCGCCCGGCGCGGTGGGGCTGATCGAGGCGCACGGCACCGGCGCCCCCGCGGGCGACGAGGCGGAGCTCGCGACGCTGCGCCGCGTCTTCGGCACGGCCGGCCCGCCGATCGGGCTCGGCACGGTCAAGTCGATGATCGGGCACGCGATGCCGGCCGCCGGGATGGCCGGGCTGATCAAGGCGGCGTTCGCGCTGCGCGACGGCGTGCTGCCGCCGACGCTGCACGTGGACGAGCCGCATCCGGCGCTGCAGGACGGCCGCCTGCGGCTCGTCCGGGAGGCCGCGGAGTGGCCCCGGGACGGCGGGCCGAGGCGGGCCGCGGTCAACGCGTTCGGGTTCGGCGGCGCGAACGCCCACGTGATCCTGCGGGAGCCGCCCGCCGCCCGCCGGGCCCGGCGGCGCAGGCTCGACGCGCCGCCCTCGGAGGAGGGCGTGCTGAGGCTGGCGGCGCGCACGACCGACGACCTGGCCGAAGCGTTGGCCGTCCCGGATGAGGAACTTCTCGCCCAGGTCGCCGGGGACGTCCCGGACCTGCCGTGCCGTGTCGCCATCGTCGGCCCCACGCCGCGCAGGCTGGACCTGGCGCGGGCGGTCGTCCAGCGCGGAAGCGCCTGGCGCGGCCGGAGCGACGTGTGGTTCTCGCCCCGCCCGCTGCTGGCGGACGGCGGGCGGCTCGCGTTCCTGTTCCCCGGTTTCGAGCCCGCCTTCGACCCGCGCGTGGACGACGTCGCCGAGCATTTCGGGCTGCCGAAGGCCCGGCTCACCGGCCGCACCGACCTGATCGGGCACGCCGCCGACGCGATCCGGGCCGGGCGCCTGCTCGCCGCGGCGCTCGCCGAGCTGGGCGTCGAGCCGGACGCCGTGGCGGGCCACGGTCTCGGCGAGTGGACGGCGGCGACCGTCGCGGGGCTGTACGCCACCGATGAGGTCGCCGCGCTCGTCGAGGCGCTCGACGGCGAGATCCCGGACGTCCCCGGCATCGCGTACGCGGCGCTCGGCTGCGGCGCGGCGCGGGCGCGGGAGGCGGCCGGCGGGCGCCCCGGCGTCTTCGTCAGCCACGACAACTGCCCGCACCAGTCGGTGATCTGCGGCGGGCGCGGCGAGATCCGCGAGATCCTCGCCCGGCTGGCGTCGGAGGGGGTGCTCGGGCAGGAGCTCCCGTTCGCGACGGGCTTCCACACGCCGCTCGCCGAAGCCTGCGAGAAGCGGGTGAGGCACGCCTTCGAGGCACTGGCGGTCCAGGAGCCCCGGGTCCCGCTGTGGTCGGCGACGGCGGTCGCGCCGTTCCCGCGGTCCGCGCCCGACGTGCGGGACCTGGCCGTCCGCCACCTGCTCGAACCGGTCCGGTTCGGCGAGCTGATCGAGGAGCTGTACGGCGCGGCGCACGTACGGGCGTTCGTGCAGGTGGGGCCGGGGAGCCTGACCGGGTTCGTCGCCGACCGGCTCGGCGACCGCGAGCACCTCGCGATGGCCGTCAACGTGCCGAAACGGGACGGGATGGCCCAGCTCCGCCGCGTCGTCGCCGCGCTCTGGGCGGAGGGCTACGGCGCGGCCCCGCCGTCCCCGCCGCCGGTCGCGGGGATGCGCCTCGACCTCGGCACGCCGCTGGTCACGCTGGACGGGGCGGTGCCGCCGATCCGGCTCGCGTCCGGGAAGCCGCCGCTGCCGGCCGGTGATCCCGTCATGGCGGAGCTGGAGGCGCTGCTCGACGACGCCGCGAGCGGCGCGCAGTCCGTGGTGGAGGCGTTCGGCGGCCGGACGGCGCCTGCGGCCGCATCCGAGCCGGACCTGCCGGAGACGGAACTGTCTGAGGCGGGCCTTCCCGAGACGGGCGGGTCCCCGGTGGCGGCGGAACTGGACGCCTCCCGCGTCTTCTCGCTCGACACGATGCCCTACCTGGCCGACCAGTGCGTCGTTCCCCAGCCGCCGAACTGGCCTGACATGGCGGACCGGTTCCCCATCGTCCCGCTGGCCACGCTGCTGGAGACCATGGCGGCCGCCGCACGCGAACTCGTCCCGGACCTGGTGGTCGCCGGGTTCGAGGACGTCCGCGCGGTCCGCTGGATCGTCGCGGCCCCGGCGACCGCGGCGCGCGTCCGCGCCCATGTCGTCGGCGAGGGCGACCGGCCGCGCAAGGTGAAGGTCGTCGTGGAGGGCCACGCCGACGGGACGGTCCTGCTCGCCGGGCACTACCCGATGCCGCCGGCCCCCGACCACACTTCGCTCAGCATCGAAGGGCCGCCCATAGTCACAGCCGAACGGCTCTACGAGGAACGCTGGATGTTCCAGGGGCCGCTCTTCCGCGGTATCAGCGAGATCACCGCGCTCGCGGAGGACGGTGTGCGCGCCGTCCTGACCTCCTTGCCCACGCCGGGAGCGCTCATAGACAGCGCAGGGCAACTGTGCGCCCACTGGCTCCAGGTCTACGGCGACACCAACCAGACCGTGTTCCCGGTGGGGATCGAACGGCTCTCCCTCTACGGGCCGCTGCCGCCCGCGGGCGAACACCTGGAGACGACGGTCTGGAACCAGTCCCTGACCGACACGACCATGCGCTGCTCTGCGGAGTTGATCCGGGACAACGGCACGGTGTGGGCACGCATCGACGGATGGACGACGCACCGCTTCTACACCGACGAGTCCCTCTGGCGGATGAAGTTCACCCCCGAGGTGTCGGGAACGGGGGAACCGCAACCAGGCGGCTGGTGCCTGGCCCGCCGGCGCTGGGACGGCAGCGCGTCCCGTGATCTGCTGATGCGCCAGTACCTGTGCGCCGCTGAACGAGCCGAGTACGAGGCGCTCCCGTCCTACGCGCAGGGGCCGTGGCTCCTCGGACGGATGGCGGCCAAGGACGCCGTCAGGCACCACCTGTGGAGCGACGGGCACGGGCCCCTGTTCCCAGCGGAACTCACCGTCCAAGACGGCCCCCTCGGTCCCCTCGTGACGGGACCGTTCGATGAGCCGCTCACGGTCGCCGTCGCCTCGGACGACGAGCTGGGCGTCGCCCTGGTGCGGCCGGGCCTGGTGCCGGCCGGCATCGCCCTGGTGGAGGACGAGAGGAACGCGCGGGTCCGCGCGGCCAAGCAGGCGGTGCTGCGGTCGATGGGCGCCGGAGCGGACCGCCCCGAACTGGTCGTGACCGTCGCCGACGCCGAACGGCTCCTGATCGCGGCCGGCGGCACGGTCACCACCGTGGAGACACGCGAAGTCGACGGACACGTCGTGGCCTGGACGGCGGCGTCCGGCGGCCCGGACATGGAGGAGAGCCGAACATGAACGCCGAGCTGGACCGCGCCACCGCGCCCGCGGGGGCCGTCCGATGAGCGCCCGCCGCGTCCGGGTCCCGTCCCTGCTCGGCGACCCCGGCATCGGGCGGGCGCGCGCACCGGAGCGCCGCTTCCTGCTCGCCGTCCCGCCGCTCGCCGGGCACGTGGCCCCGGTCGCCGCGGTCGCGGCCGAGCTCGCCCGCCGGGGCCACAAGGTCGCCTGGACGGGACACCGGCCGTCCCTGGAGCCCCAGCTGCGTCCGGGCTCCCGCGTCTTCAGCGCCGCCGACGACTTCGGCGGCCGGGTGGAAGCCGTGCTGGAGCGCTGGGAAGGGCTCCGCGACGTCGCCGCCCTGCGCTTCTTCTGGGACGAGTTCCTCGTCCCGCTCGGCCACGCGATGATGCCCGGCGTGGAGCGGGCGATGGAGCGGTTCCGCCCGGACGTGGTCGTCTGCGACCAGCTCGTCCTCGCCGCCCCGGTCGCGGCGCGGCTGCGGGAGATCCCCTGGGCGACCGCCGCGGTGTCGCCGGCCGAGTTCACCCGGCCGCTCGCCGGCCTGCCCGAGGTGGAGCAGTGGGTGCGCGACCGCATCGGCGACTTCCAGCTCGACCACGACATCGACGACCTGCTCGACCTCCGCTTCTCCGACCACCTGGTGCTGTGCTTCTCGACCGGTGCGCTGGTCGGCGACACCTCGGTCTTCCCCGACCACTTCGCTTTCGTCGGGCCGATCCTGGGACGTTCCGCGCCCGCCGCGTTCCCGTGGGAGTGGCTGGACGGCCGTCCCGCGGTCCTCGTCGCGCCGGGCATGGACGGCGGTCCGCTCGGCGAGGGGTTCCTCCGGGCCGCCGCAGGCGCCGTCCGGGACATGGACATCCAGGCGATCTTCGTGGCACCTCCCGGCGCGGTGGGGGAGACGCCGCCGAACGTCCTCGTCCGCGAGACCGTCCCTGGGCACAAGCTGCTCGATCGCGTCGCAGCGGTCGTGTGCCACGGGGACCACGGCACGGTCTGCGAGTCCCTCGCCCACGGCCGTCCGCTGGTGGTCGCCCCCGTCCGGGGCGACCAGCCGGCCATCGCCGGGCGGGTGGAGGCCGCCGGCGCCGGTGTCCGCGTCCCGTGCGCCGAGGCCGGTCCGGACGAGCTGCGCGGCGCCCTCGCGACCGTCCTGGAGGACGGCCCGCACCGGGCCGCAGCGGAGCGCGTGCGGGGCGCGATCGGCTCGGCCGGCGGCGCCGCGGAGGCCGCCGACCGGCTGGAGAAACTGGAATGACGGCCGACATACCGAATTAGATTCGGTATGGTGCCGGAATGGCGGACATATTCGACGATCTGGCCGCGGAGTACCGCCGGCTGGCGGCGCTGCTGGAGTCCCTCGCCCCGGAGCAGTGGTCCCACCCGTCCGACGCCGAGGGCTGGACCGTCTCCGACGTCGTCCTGCACCTGGTGCAGACCGAGGAAGTGATCAGCGGTCCTGCCATCGCGGACGGGACGCCCTTCCTGCCGTCCACCGAGACCACCGTGGACGGCCTGGCCGCCGACATGGTCGCCGCCGAGCAGGGCATCGCCCCCGCCGACCTCCTCTCGCGCTGGCGCAAGGCCGCCTTCGCCACCCCCGGCGCCCTGCGCGCCCACCCGCCGGGCACGCGCCTCTCCTGGGTGCGGACGTCCCTGTCCCCGCGCACGCTCGCGACGACGCGGCTCGCCGAGCACTGGGCCCACGCCCTGGACATCACCGTCCCGCTCGGCATCCCGTACCCGGACACGGACCGGATCCGCCACATCGCCTGGCTCGCCCACCGCACGCTGCCCTACGCCTTCTCCGTCGAAGGCCTCCCGGCCGCCCCCGTGTTCTGCGACCTCACCGGCCCGGACGGGACGCGCTGGACGTTCGGCGACCCCGCCGCCCCGTCCCGCATCACGGGCCCGGCCTTGGACTTCTGCCGGGTCGGCGCCCGCCGCCTCCCGCCGGGACGGACCGCTCTCACCGCCGAGGGCCCGCACGCCGCCGACGCGCTCCGCCTCCTGCGCAACTACGCCGCCTGACCGCCGCGGACGACCGCCAGCAGGTTCGCGACCAGCGGGCTCGGATCGCCCGGCCGCCACGCCACGGCGACGCGCGTCCGGACGGCCCCGGGCTCGATCCGGCGGAACGCGACCCCCGCGAGCCGGATGCGCCGGATGCTCGCCGGAGCCAGCGAGACGCCCAGCCCCGCTTCCACCAGCGCGCAGACCGTCTGCCACTCCACCGCGTCCTGGACCACCCGCGGCGCGAAGCCCGCCGCGGTGCACAGGCCGGTGATCCGGTCGTACAGCCCCGGGCCGGCCGTGCGGGGCAGGAGCACGAAAGGCGACTCGGCGAGGTCAGATACCCGCACGGTCCGTTGCGTGGCCAAGGGATGCCCGGTCGGCAGCACGGCCACGAAGGGCTCGGTCACGACGGTCTCGAAGACCGGCCCCGCCTCGTCCGGTGGTTCGCGCAGCAGCCCGATATCGATCGTCTTGTCGCGCAGTGCCGTGAGCTGGGGCGCCGTGGTCATCTCCCGGATGTCCAGGTCGACGCCGGGGAACCGCTGCCGGAAGGTGTGCAGCAGGCCGGGCAGGACGGTCAGGGCGAGGGACGCGGCGAAGCCGATCCGCAGGCGTCCCGCCCGGCCGTCACCGGCGGCGCGGGCCGCCGCCAGCCCCGCCGCCAGGTCGCCGAGCGCCCGCCGGGCGGCGGGCAGCAGCTCCCGCCCGGCCGGGGTGAGGTCGACGCGCCCGGGTCCGCGGGTGAACAGCGCGTGCCCGACCTTGTCCTCCAGACGCCGGATCTGCTGGCTCAGCGGCGGCTGCGCGATGCCGAGCCGATCAGCGGCATGGCCGAAGTGCAGCTCCTCCGCGAGAACGACGAACGCGTGCAGCTGCGCCAGCGGAAGCTCGGGACGCTCCATACGTCTACAGATATCACCTGATCCTCACCGGTGTATTAGACGTATCACGCCGGCCCATCTAGCTTTCCTGGCATGACGGAGCGACGCGCGATCCTCAGCGGCTCGACGTTCGAGGAGCAGATCGGCTACGCCCGCGCCGTGGTCGACGGCGACCGGGTGCACGTGTCGGGCACGACCGGGTTCGACTACACCACCATGACGATCTCGGACGACGTGGTGGAGCAGGCCGAGCAGTGCCTGCGCAACATCGAGGCGGCGCTCGCGGAGGCGAAGTGCGCCTTCGCCGACGTCGTCCGCGTCCGGTACCTGCTGCCCGACCGGGCGGACTTCGAGCCGTGCTGGCCTACTCTGCGCGCCCGGTTCGGCGACGTCCGCCCCGCCGCCACCATGCTCGTCTGCGGTCTCGCCGACCCCCGGATGAGAATCGAAATAGAGGTCGACGCCCGCAAACCCTGACCGGTGCCTCGTCGCGAACCGCGAAATCCCTGGTCAGGAGGGAAGAATCGGGCGGAAGTGGCGGGCGCTTCTCAGCGTGGCCGCATAGGAGGCCTCGGCTATGGCCTTCGTCATGAAATGGCCTGCCCAGGTGACCAGGAATGTGACCACGATGAGGACGGGAGCCCACGCCCAGGTCAGGTGGACGACGATCCGTTCGATCGTCGCGTGCGGGTCGACGACGGGTTCCCAGCTGTTCAGGCGCGCCCAGCGTCCGAGGAAGACGCCGATGGCGCAGAGGGCGTGCGCGGCGATGGTGACGCGCCCTTGCCAGGCGCCCAGGCCGAGGCGGGCCAGGTGACGGAGGGCCGCCGAGAGGGCGAGGTAGTACGCCAGGAACCCCGAGCCGATGAGCAGCGCGTAGACGGGAAGGACGGCGGTCACGACCGGGCCGCCGCGGTCGGACATGATGATGTCGCCGCGCAGGTGCACCAGGTCCGTGACGACGTACGGGGCGTTCGGCAGGAACAGGACAAAAAGGACTAGACCCGACCACCAGAACGGTGACCGGGAGAGCCGGTGGCCGCGGAAGAGCACAAAGGCGAGGCCCACCGGGATCCACGCGAGAAATGTGTTCCAGCCCATCCACCAGGCGTCGCGACGCAGAACATCGACCAGATTCGGTGCCACCTGCTCCAGTACCCCCATGGACCTATAGTGCACGCTCATTCGGTGACATACGAGCCGAGCAGCCCGCCGAAATTGCGGAGCGCGGACGTGGCCTCACGGAAGCGGTCGGGCCATTCGGGGTCGGTGCGCAGAGCCCCGACGGCGGTTTCGAGGGTCTTGCCGGAGCCCCAGAGGGCGAGGTTGCGGGCGTCCTGGTCGCGCTGGTCGCGCTCCCACCACGCGTTCACGGTGCGGAGCTGTCCGGCGAGGGTGTCGCCGGGAATTGCGCGTTCGTAGAGGCCCTCCCATTCGCCGCTCGAAGGGTGGCGCCCCCCGCCGGGCGTCTCCTGGCTCGCCCGCTCCAGCTCCTCAACGACGAGGCACCAGCGGTAGGGGGCCGCGAAGTAGGACGTCTCGTCGGTCGAGCACGCGTTGCCGTGCAGGACGTCCACCAGGTGGTTCGCCAACCCGGTGGGGGCGGCGCGGGACGCGACGGCCGCGTCGACGGCGTGGGACACGGTGCAGTCGCGCAGCCGCGCCGGCAGGCCGTCCAGAAGAGACGGGTCCGGCCGCGGCGTGCCCCAGCCGGTGAGGTGGGCGGCCGCCGCCAGCTCGGCCCAGACCACCAGCTCGGGACGGTCCGCCACGGCGCGCTGGGCGGCGCGCATGTCGCGGAGCGTGCAGGGGGAGTCGCGGCAGTCCGCCCCGCAGGTGCCGCTGCGCGGGGTCACCAGCACGCTCGGGGACGCCGTCGGCACGGCCTTCTCCAGGTGGGAGCCGTCCGGCATGCGGACCAGGTGCGGGAAGTCCATGCCGTCGGTGAACACCGCGCCCTCGCCCGGCGTGAGCGTGACCAGGAACTGCGACTGCGCCTCGGTGATGTTCATGGTCGCGCCGACCGCGTCCCGGTCGTCCTTCGCCGGCAGCCGGTGGACGATCTTGACGGCGGTGTTCTTGATGACGTCCGGGACGAGCTTGGACGGGATCTGCTCCGCCACGATCAGCCCCTCCCCGTACGCGCGGATCTCCGCGAGGAGGCTCGCGAACGTCTCCACCGCATGGGCCGCCGCGCCCGCCTGCTCGGTGCGGCGCAGCAGCCGGTGCGCCTCCTCGAACACGCTCAGGTGGCGCAGCCCGGTCGAGGCGCCCCGCCGCTGCCGCAGCCGCAGGTGCTCCACCAAGCGGACCAGGACGGTGCCCATGAGGAACGCCTTGTCGCGGTCGTCCCCGACGTCCTCGATCTCCAGGACCACGTTGCGCGACAGCAGCGCGTCGAAGTCGATCGGGTGGCCGCCCTCGAAGAACCGCCCGGTGGTGCCGAGCCGGAGGCTGGACAGCCGGACCCGGATGAAGCCGCGGACGTTGTCGGTGATCTCCTGGCTGTAGCCGATGTCGTCCACGACCTGCTCGGCGGTGGCCTGCAGGTCGGCGAGCGTCGGGTAGCGCGGGGACGTCCCCGGTAGGGACGGCTCGCCGAGCGCGAGGTCCCAGCCGAGCCGCTCGTAGCAGCGGGTCAGCGCCGCCGCGAGCACCTGCGGGAACGGTTCCTCGGCCTCGAAGGCGGCGAGGAACAGGGCGCGGACGAGGTCGGCGTGGGTCTGCAGCGAGAACGGCCGCCCGTCTGGCCCCAGGGCCGGTTCGAGGGGGTTGATCCCGGCCGCGACCGCCTCTGCGTCTCCCGGCCGGATCGTGACGACCTCCGCGTCCGGGAGCCGCGCGGCCATCAGCCGGTACTCGGCCTTGGCCGGCTCGACGACCATCCACGGGAGCCCCGCCTCCGACGCCGCCGTCAGCAGCGACCGGACGGTCTGCGACTTCCCCGCGCCGGTCGCGCCGCACACGAACGTGTGCCGGTTCAGGCTGGACAGCGGCAGCGACATCTCGCCCACGTCGCGGCGGTTGCGGTCCAGGACCCGGCCGAGCCGCACGCCGGTGGCCGCCGACTCGGGCGTCACGTCGAACTCCGGCCGCATCACGAACCGGACCCCCGCGACCTCCCGGACGGGCGGGCGGGCCAGCGCCGCCACCAGCTGCGTGCTCGCCTCGAACGGCCCCGCCGCGCCCGGGACCAGCGCGTACGGCAGCCGGCTCAGATCCGCCGACGCGGACACGAGCGCGGCGACCCGGGCGGCGGCCCGCGGCGTCGCGGCGCCGGCCGTCAGATGCACCCGCCACAGACCGGACGTCGCGGCCTGGCGCAGCTCGCGGTGCCGCTTGTCCATCCGGAGGGCCGTCACCGACTCCTCGGGCGACATCTCCGCCATCGACTGGGCGCGCTGCTGCCGGTCCGCCAGGTCGTCCGCGAGCCGCCGCGCCTCCTCGGGCTCGACGGGCTCGGCGACCAGCATCCACGCGAACGGCTGCATCCACACCGACAGCAGGCCGTCCTCCAGCGACGGCCGCGCGGGCTCCTCCGGCGCCGGATCGTCGACGAGCAGGCCGTCGGCGATGCCGCCGATGCTCACCCAGTGCGCCATCGCGTCCTCGGCGAGGCCCTCGGGGAGCATCACCCCGCGCCCGCCGGCGGGCAGGCTCAGGCTCAGCGTCGCGTCCTGCCCGTCGCGGTCGGCGAGGAGCCCGCTCCCGCCGACGAACACCTCCGTCGGGCCGAACGCCTCGGCGCGCCGCCACCCGAGCAGCACCGGGTCCCCGCCCGCGTGGTACGCCGACACGAGTGCCGCGAGCCGCTGGTCGCGCCACTCGTCCCGCCCGTCGTGCTCGTCCGGGCGGGGGACCTCCAGCAGCCGGCACACCGGCAGGCCGCGCACCACGTCCCACATGCTCAGCCGTCCCAGCGCACGAGGTTCTGGAACAGTTCGGCCTGCTCCACGGCGTCGTCCAGCGCGTTGTGGGTGTGCGGGCGGTCCGGCAGCAGCGCGGCGGGCATCTGCCGCTTCGTCGACCGGACGACCATCGCGTTCGCCTTGGCCGCGTAGAGGCTCTTCATGTCGAGATGGCGCGAATGGCCGAACGGCGACGAGGACGTGAACCGGATCCAGTACCAGTACAGCCACATCCAGTCGAAGGCCAGCGGATAGGCGACCAGGACCGCCGCGGCATCGCCCGCGGTCCGTTTGATCCAGGCGGACGCCGCGTGCATCGCCTCCGCCGGGTGGCGCCCTTCGGCGGCGAGCTGATCGCGGTCGAGCCCGCTCACCGCCAGGGCCTCGGGTACGAAATCCTCGCTGATCGGCTTCAGCTCTGCGTAGAAGGTGCGCTCCGCCGGGTCGGACGGCTTGAAGGTCGCGCCGTCGAACGTCCCGCAGGCGGCGATGCCGAAACTGAGCATCGAGTACGGGCCGGGGATCGGGCCGTCCGCCTCGACGTCCACCGAGAAGTACGCCTCAGTTCTCGCCATCTTCGCTCTCCGCGCCGTCCTCGGGATCGATCACCGTCCAGCCATCTTCGCGCAGTTCCGGTTCCCGGACGCCCGTCTCGGTCAGGGTCACCCCGCGGCCGAGTTCGTCCTCCCAGCGCTCGGCCCAGGCGCGCAACGCCTCGGACCCGGCGATGCCGTCGCCGTCGAACTGGAAGTCGTAGCCGTCCGGGGCATCGGCGATGCCGAGCCGGTACTGGCTGTCGAAGAACGGCGCGAACGGTCTGGGTCTTTCGCGGGAGAAACCGGCGGCACGGTATTTCGTGACGGCTTTCTCGGCTCGCTGGGCGCGGTCTTCCTCGGACGTGTTCCGGTGGCGTTCGGCCACCTTGATCCGGACGTCTTTCTCGCTCTGGGGGAACCATTTCCCTGGGCCGTCCGAGCAGAACCGCACACTGGAGCCTCCCAGTCGGACGGCCACGTCAGTGAGGCCATCGGAGGCCAAGGCCTCACGCAGTTCGGCGACGCATTCGTCCCATTGCTCAGGACTTATTCCAAGGGGAGCGCGCCGGTCCTTCATGTTCCAGACCTCGTCTGGAGAAACGCCGGCGAAAGCGTATTCGCGGTCGGTGAAGACGTACCCGGACTGATCCGTCACGTGCGGGTACGCCGCCTTCGACCGGTCGGCCGCGGGCTTCTCCGCAATGGCCGCCGCACCGTTCTCGTCGGCGGGACGCGGCGGCTCGGGCTCACGGCCCCGGCCGTCGTCGCCCGCGGCCTCCCGCCCCGCGCCGGCCGCCGGCTCCTCGGGCCTCTCACGGTCAGGGACGTCTTCGTCCGGGACGGACACGGCGTCGTCCTCGTCCGGGACGGATACCGAGTCCGGGTCGTCGCCGGGAGGGTCGTCCGCTTCCGTGCCCGGATCGTCGTCCCGGCTTGGACCCTCGTCCGGCTGGTCGACGTCGGAAGGACCCGGGCGGTCGGGGACCTGAGCGGCCGCGCGGCTGGCCGCCCGCGAGGGAGCCCCGGGCGCGCCCGGACGGTCCGGCGGAGGAGGCGGCGGCTCGGCGACCTGTGGCGGACGGTCGGTCTTCTCCCTGAATCCGTCCCTGTCCAGCGCCATGGACAGTCAGGTTATTGAGCAAGGGCCCCATTGGGAAGGCCGATTCCCGGCGGAGGGCCTGACAAGTCACGTGTCAATCTGCTTGGGTTGTTTGCGGCATCGCCGCGCATGACCCGACAGGCGTGACGATCGAGTCGGCACCCGGACGGAACGGGGGTTCAACATCGTGAGGGGCAGACCGGTCGATCATGGGGGATTGCTGGCACGCCGCGAGCGGCTGTTCAGCCCCGACCCCCGCCTCGGCTGGGTGTTCCGCGACCGGTGGTGGTTTCTCAGGCCGTTCCCGGAGCCCCCGCCGCAGCAGCAGGCGCTGCCGGAATACCTGGCGCGCCGCGTCACCGAGACCGAACAGCTCGCGCAGCGCAGGCTGAGCCGGACGCTCCCCGTCAGCGCCGCCATCGCGGCGCTCCTCGTGCTGTTCGCCGCCTGCTCGGCCAGCGACTCCCAGATGGTGAAGACGCCCGTCCCCACCGGCATGCTCCTGCTCGCGGTCATCGCCGTGGCGCCGGGCGCGGCGCTGACGTGGTGGGCCGTCCGGCAGCGGCAGGCCGCCCGGCAGGCCTACGAGCTGGCGCAGCAGCAGATCACGGGCGGCTACCACGAACAGGCCCGGCAGTGGCAGGCGCGCAAGCAGGCCCACGACGCCGGCGAGCGCGCACGGCTGGACGGCCTGCCCGAGTGGGGCTCCGCCCCGCGCCCCGGCCGCCGGCTCGACGTGTTCGGCGGGACGCTGTGGGCCTGGGAGGCGCTGCTCACCACCTACGGCACGTCCACCCTCGCCGTCCAGCCGCTACTGGTGCTCGACCTGTCCCGGGAGGTCGTCAGCCGGGAGCTGGTCGAGCTGTCCCAGGCCGCCTGGATGGGCGTGGACGTGCAGCTGCTGCCCAGCCGCCTGGCCTCGTCCAAGCTGCTGGCCGACATGCCGCCGCAGGACCTCGTGGACGCGATCGTCGAGTCCATGCACGGCGGCACCCCCGACGCCGCCCGCGCCGACCGCAGCATGGACGACCGGATCCTGACCAAGGTCTGCCGCGCGCTCGGCGACGACATCACGCTCGGCCGGATCGCGGCCGCCCTCCGCGCCCTGATGGGCGAACCCGACGACGGTGACGTCCTGACCCGCGACGAGCGCCGGCACATCGCGAACGAGCTGTTCACCGTGGAGTACCGGCGGCAGGCCCACGCGAACCTGTCCCGCATCGAGTCCTACATCCACCCGCTGGAAGAACTCGGCACGGAACCCCCCAAGGAGGAGGGCGCCGGCTACCTGACGTGCATGGCGCTGGACAGCCAGGCCCGCAACGTCCGGTCCGAGCTGCTCACCGACCTGGTCGTCCAGTGGGTCACGCACCGGATCACCGCTTCGCAGGACTCCACCCCCGCGCTCATCGTCGCCGGCGCGGACGAGCTGGCCCGCCGCCACCTGGAGCGCCTGTCGGACGCCTGCGAGCGGCGCGGCGTCCCGCTGACCCTGCTGTTCCGGCGGCTGCGGGAGACGTCCGCGGAGATGATCGGCGGCGGCGCCGTCGCGTTCATGCGGCTCGGCAACCACGAGGACGCCACCCGCGCCGCCGACCTCATCGGCCGGGACCACCGGTTCGTCCTGTCGCAGGTCACCAAGAACGTCGGCGGGAACGAGTCCCACACGTCCACCGACACCGAGGGCGCGGGCGACTCGGAGTCCACCAGCACGAGCCGCACGACGGGGACGTCCCGCAGCTGGGGGACGAGCCGCTCGTCCGGCACCACCTACTCGGGCGGCGAGATGTTCGGCCTGTTCCCCGACCGGTCGACCAACTACCAGCGCGGCAGCAACCGGGGCGGCTCCACCAACACCAGCGACACCGTCGGGACCTCCACGTCCACGTCCCGGAACTGGTCGGCCGCCTACTCCTTCGCCGAGGGGACGAACTGGAGCGACGCCGACACGACGCAGCGCGTGTACGAGTACGCCGTCGAGCCCGTCACCCTCCAGCACCTGCCGGACCACGCGCTCCTGCTCGTCGAGTCGGCGCCCGGCGGGGGCCGCGCGATCACGCCCGTCGAATGCGACCCGGCCATCATCACCCTGGAGCGCGTCACCACCGGGCCCCTCCCGGACCCGCCCGCCCCGCAGCAGGCGATCCCGGCGCCCGTCACCGCCCCGCAGCAGTGGGCGACACCGGCCGCTCCCCAGTGGGCCGCGCCGCCGGCGCCGCCCCCGCCCCGGGCGCCGCTCGCGGTCGACCCGGGCCCGCCGCCCGGCGGGCAGACCGGCCCGCGGCCGCCCGACACCCCGCGCCAGGGGCCGCCACCGCTGTTCGGCGGGAAGGGCTGATCAGCCGAGCCGGCGGCGCAGCGCCTGCGCCCGCCGGACGAGGGGGAGCGGCAGCCCGTGGGGCTGGTGCTCGATGCGTTCCTCCACGGCCGAGACCAGCTCGGCGCCGAACCCCAGCCGCACCGCCGCCGCGTCCGCCCGCGCCTCACCGCGGGCGCTCAGCAGCCGCGCGCCCAGCGCGGCCCCATGGGCGACCGCCGCGGGCAACGCCACCACGACCGTGACCGCCGCCGCGAGGACGGCCAGCAGGAACACCAGCAGGAAGCCGATCGGCCGGTGCCATTCCACCGCCCGCTTCCACATCGGCACGACCGGGGCCCACGGCCTCCGCAGCGCCCACACCAGCGCGCGTCCCGGCAGCGTCACCTGCGCGTGGACGAACGCGGGGAGCGCCCGCCACCCCAGCAGATGCCCGAGCTCATGGGCGAGGACGGCCTCCAGCCGTCCAGGCGGCAGCGAACGCGCCGACCGGGACGTGACCGCGACCGTCCGCCCGAACGGCCTGCACGCGTTCAGCTCGTCCGACTCGACGACCACAAGCCGGTAGGCGCCCGCCCCAGCACGCCGCTGCACGTCCTGCCACGGCTGCCCCAGCCTGACGCGCTCGGTGACGTCCGGCTCCCGATAGCCATAGGCGAGCCGCGCGGTGAACGGCGCCAGCAACAGCACCACCCACACCACAACCACAACAACCGGACCCCACACGGGCCACAGAACCTGCAACCCGACCGCCACGGCCGCGACCGCCACCCCCTCGGCAGCCACGGTCGCCACAACCGCGCCCCCGGCACGCCCAGCAGGCTCCAGCGCCCGCCCCGGAGGCAGATACCGCCCACCATGCGGAACCACGTCCGCCCCCACAGGCGAACGCGACGCTTCCATCGGAGGCGCGCCCGGCCGCGCTGACGGAACGGACGCGCCCGACTGAGGCGGCGCCACCCCCCGAACACCCAACGGCGGCGCCTGACCACCCACCATCCGCTGCGGCTGCGGCCCCGCCCCCCTACTCGTCCGCCCCCCAACATGAGGCGGCGCCGACGTCTCGAACCGAACCGCCTCCTCCCCAGACGGCACGAACGGCGCCGAAGCACCAGCCCCCCCAACACGCCCCGCACCCCCAGGCACCTGCCTCGAACCACCAAAAGGCCCCTGACGCACCGCTGCATCCCCCCGCGGCACGACTGATCCCTGTGCAGACGTCCCAGGCTCCTGTGCCGCCCCATCGGGAGGTCCTTGTTGCCCTGCCACGTCCCCGCGCGGCTCCGCAGGCGGCGCAACTGATCTCTGCGTATGCGCCCCGAGCGCTTGCGCCAAACCGCCAGGTGGCTCTCGACGCCCCGCAGCACCTCCAGGCCTCGCCGCCCCGGACGGCGCGCCCGACCCTTGCGCGGGCGCCCCGTGCGCCGTGCCGTCAGGAGGCTCCTGGCGCACTGCTGCGTCCCTGCGGGGCTCCGCAGGGGGCGCGACTGATCCCTGTGCGGGCGGCCCCGGCGACTGTGTCGAACGGCCATGAGGCTTCTGGTGCATCGCCGCGCTATCGCGCGGCTCTGCGGGCGCCGCGACTGATTTCTGTGCAGGTGTCCCGGGTGGCTGTGTCGAGCCGCTAGGCGGCTTCTGGTGCGCTGCCGCGTCCTTACGCGGCTTCGCAGGCGGTGCGGCCGGTTTCTCTGCGGGCGGCCCGGGCGGTTGTGCTGGGCCGTCGGGAGGTCGCTGGTGCGCTGCTGCGCCTGCGGGCGGCTCCGTGCGCGGTGCGGTCGGTGGTGTTTGTGGAGGTTGCTGGGGGGCTGGCGGCGATACGGCTTTCGGTGGGGAGGCTTTGGGCGTCGCTTCCGCCGGTGGGGGCGGGTCAGTGCGTGCAGGGGGCTGGGTTGGGTGAGCCTGTGGGTGGGGTGGTGGGGTGGCGAAGCGTGGTGGGGGAGCCGTTGGTGGGGTGGGTGGTGGGTGGTGTTCGGTTTGTGGGGGCTGAGGCGGTTTCGGTGGTTGCTGTGACGCGCGGCGGCGGGAGCGGGAGGCGTAGGGGCGTGACTGGTCGGTCCAGGTTTGTCCGTCCCAGTAGCGTTCGCGGCCCATCCACTCTGGATCTGGGTACCACCCAGGTGGTGCGCTCACCGGAACCCCGCCTCCCGTCAGGAACAGATCAAGGCTTGCGCACGCCACGACACAGCGTCAACACGGTGGTCACAGCTTGGGGGTGAAGGGACGGCGATGGGCGGGATCGTCCGGGTCGGCGAGGCCGCGCAGGGCCGTCTCGACGAGCTCGATGGCCTGGAGGAGGGCGACGAGGCGGGCGCCCTCCCGGCGGTAGGTGTCCAGGACGGACTCGATGCCGTGCGGCGGGACGGTGTCGCCGAGGTCGACGCGGGCCGTCCGGAAGCCCTCCCGGGCCGCCTCGACGGACGCGCTGACGTGGTGGCGGGCCATCCGGGCGAGGGCGATGGGGTAGCGGCGCAGGACGCCGTAGCGCCGGTACTCGGGCGGGACGAGCTCGAGCAGCCAGGCGAGGGCGGTGTCCTCGAAACGGTCGGTGCCCGGTGGGTGCACCTGCGAGGGCCAGCCGGGCGGAACGTAGGTGCTCACGAGGGCAGGATAACCCCGGTTCGAACTTATGTTCGATATGGATCGTGAACTGTCACTCGGCCGGTGGGGTGCGGCGGATGCGGATCGTGCCGGAGTCCAGGTCGTCGCGGGCCTTGCCGTCGCCGGCCTGCTCGTGGTCGTCCTGCCGCAGGATCTTCTGCCGCTCCTGCTCCTCCTGCTTGATCTTCTTGGAGCCTTCGAACGCGGACGCGAGATCCTCGAACATGCCGCCGCCGAAACCGGCACCGGTCTCGCCGGTGCCGCGGATGGCCCCCATCAGGGACGACCTGCCCGTCCCCTCGCGGGGCCACTCGACGGTCTCCGGCTCGGCCGCCTCGGGGCGGTTGCCCATCGGGCGGCCCTTGACGCGCTTGCGCCGGCGAAAGGGTGACTTCACACAGACTCCAACGTGATGAGTCTCCAGATTGATCCCAGCGGGCGTTCAGGTGGCGAACGACCACCGGGTGGGAGAACCGGTGAAGTCTCCCTGGCGGAGCCCGAACACCGACTGCGGACGCACCGCGACGGTCGCGTTCACCTCGGGGTCCAGGAAATCCACACGATAGCGCGTGGCGTACTTCGAGTTGACCAGGTCGATGAACCGCTGCAAGTCCCGCTGTTCGGTGAGGACGTGGGCGCGCCCCTCGATGACCACCGGGTTCTCGGCCTCCTCGGTGGTGACCACGACCTGCGGGTTCAGCCGCAGGTTCACCATCTTGCGGGACGGGACGGAGCTGCTGAACAGCAGCGCCTCTCCCGACCAGGCGCCCCACACGGGCATGGCGTGCGGGCGGCCGTCCGGCCGGACCGTGCACACCCAGAAGTTGCGGGCCGCCTGCAACCGTTCCACGGCCCAGGACCACGGCAGCAGGCCGCTTCCCTCGTCAGGTCCCTGGATGCCGTAGCCGGGCATGTACGGGCGTTCCGCTACAGGCTCGGCAGGCGTGATGGGCTCCGGTTCCGCGGCGGCTCCGGAAGCCGACATGGCGTTCCTCCCTCGGTCGTGCACTGTCCCGTCCATATCGTTACAGACGCCGGCGTCTCTTGGTGACGCTCGGTGGCTCGTTGGGAGCGGCTCGGCGCGGTAGCCTGCGGGACGTGCGCCTATCCCATGTCATCACGGCTCTGGAGGAGCTCTACCCGCCCGCGTGGGCGGAGTCCTGGGACGCCGTCGGCCTCGTCTGCGGCGACCCGGACCAGGACGTGGACCGGGTGCTGTTCGCGGTCGACCCGGTGGCCGCGGTGATCGACGAGGCGCTGGAGTGGGGGGCCGGCCTCGTGGTGACGCACCATCCGCTGCTGCTGCGCGGGGTGCACTCGGTCGCCGCGACCACGCCGAAGGGACGGCTCGTCCACCGCATGATCAGGAACGGGATCGCGCTGCACACCGCGCACACCAATGCCGACCGCGCCGACCCGGGCGTGTCGGACGCGCTGGCGCGGGCCGTCGGCCTCACCGGGGGGCTGCGTCCGATGGTCCCCGCCGACGACGATCCCCGGCGCGGCCTCGGCCGGATCGGGGAGCTGGACGAGCCGGTCACCCTGCGGGAGTTCACCCGCCGGGTCGCGGCCGGGCTGCCGGCGACCGCGTGGGGCGTCCGCGCGGCGGGCGATCCGGACCGTCCCGTCCGCACGGTCGCCGTGTGCGGCGGCGCGGGCGACTCCCTGCTCGGCACCGCGCGGGCCGCCGGTGTCGACGCCTACCTCACCGCCGACCTGCGGCACCATCCCGCGTCGGAGTTCGCCGAGGACGGCGGGCCGGCGCTGGTGGACGCCGCGCACTGGGCGACCGAGTGGCCGTGGCTCGCCGACGCCGAACGGCGCCTGGCCGGGTCCTCCCCCGAAGCGGGCAAGTTGGAGACACGGGTGTCCACGCTCGTCACCGACGCGTGGCGCCTTCACGAAGAAGGAGCACAGTGAAAGCCGCACCGCAAGCCCAGCTTCGCCTGATCGACCTGCAGGACCTCGACAGCTCGCTGGACCGGCTGGCGCACCGCCGCCGGACGCTGCCCGAGCTGGCGGAGATCGAGCGGCTGGAGGCACGCTTCACCGAGCTGCGCGACGCGATCGTGGCGGCCGAGACCGAGGTCGGCGACCTGCAGCGGGAGCAGAAGAAGGCCGAGCAGGACGTCGACCAGGTCCGCACCCGCGCCGACCGCGACCGGCAACGGCTCGACTCGGGGCAGGTGACCTCGGCGAAGGACCTCGGCAGCCTCCAGGCGGAGATCGAGTCGCTGCAGCGCCGCCAGTCCGACCTGGAGGAGGTCGTGCTGGAGATCATGGAGCGGGCCGAGGAGGCGGAGGGCAGGGTCGCCGCGCTGCGGGCCGAGCGGTCCGGGGCGCAGGAGGAGCTGGAGACCCTCACCGGGCGGCGCGACGAGGCCCAGCGCGGGATCGACGAGGAGGCGGGGACGACCAGCACCGCGCGCACCGCGGTCGCCAAGGACGTCCCGGACGAGCTGCTCGCGCTCTACGAGAAGCTGCGCGGCCAGTTCGGCGGCGTCGGGGCCGCCAAGCTGTTCCGCGGCGCCTGCCAGGGCTGCCACCTGGCCCTGAACACCGTCGACCTCAACCGGATCCGCAGCGCCGCCGAGGACGAGGTCATCCGCTGCGAGGAGTGCCGCCGCATCCTCGTCCGCACGCCCGAGTCGGGCCTGTGAGCTCCCGCAAGCTGGTCGTCGAGGCGGACGGGGGGTCGCGCGGCAACCCCGGCCCGGCCGGGTACGGGGCGCTGGTCCGGGACGCGCTGACCGGCGAGGTGCTGGCCGAGGTCGCCGAGTCGATCGGGCACGCCACCAACAACGTCGCCGAGTACCGGGGCCTGATCGCGGGGCTGCGGGCCGCCGCCGGGATCGACCCGTCCGCCCGGGTCGAGGTCCGGATGGACAGCAAGCTCGTCGTGGAGCAGATGTCCGGCCGCTGGAAGATCAAGCATCCGGACATGGTGCCGCTGGCGCTGGAGGCCCGGGAGGTCGCCGCCGCGCTCGGCTCGGTGTCCTACGGCTGGATCCCGCGCAACCGGAACGCGCACGCCGACCGGCTCGCCAACGAGGCCATGGACGCCGCGGCCCGCGGCGAGCACTGGACCCGCAAGGTCGAGGAGACGCCCGGGGAGCCCGAGCCGCCGCCGCGTCCCGTCTCGGGCACGCCGATGACCACCCTGCTGCTGCGGCACGGCGAGACGCCGCTGTCGACCGAGAAGCGCTTCGCCGGGATCGGTGACATCCCGCTCACCGCCAACGGCGTCGCCCAGGCCCGCAGTGCCGCCCTCGCCCTCAAGGACCGCGGCCTGGACGCGATCGTCACCTCCCCTCTGGCCCGCTGCCGCGACACGGCCGCCGAGGTCGCCGCCGTCACCGGCCTGGACGTCCGCGTCGAGGACGGATTTCGGGAGACCGACTTCGGCGACTGGGAGGGCCTCACGTTCGCCGAGGCGGGCCGGGGATGGCCGGCCGAGCTGAAGGCGTGGCTGGCCGACCCGGAGGCCGCGCCGCCCGGCGGGGAGAGCTTCGCCCGGGTGTCGCGCCGCGTCCGCACGTCGCTGGACAAGCTGAAGGTCCGCTACCGCGAGCAGACGGTGCTGGTCGTCTCCCACGTCACGCCCATCAAGCTCCTGGTGAAGGACGCCCTGGGCGCGCCCATGTCGGCCCTGTACCGGATGCACCTGGACGTGGCGTCGCTCTCGTCCATCGACTGGTACGCCGACGGCCCCGCCACCCTGCGCACCTACAACGACACCCACCACCTTCCGGCCTGACCGCAACCGGCCTTCCCACCTGGCCCCTGGCCGCCTACCCTCCGCACTAGGCATCGTGCGCGGGGAGGCGGCGTGACCACGAAGATCCTGCTGGACGAGTCGAGGCTTCCGGCCCGCTGGTACAACGTCGTCCCCGACCTGCCGGCGCCGCCGCCCCCGCCCCTGCACCCGGGGACGCGCGAGCCGGTCGGCCCGGACGATCTGGCGCCGCTGTTCCCGGCGGACCTCATCGCCCAGGAGGTCAGCGGCGACCGCTTCGTCGACATCCCCGAGGAGGTCCGCGAGGTCTACCGGCTCTGGCGCCCCACGCCCCTGATCCGCGCCCACCGCCTCGAGCGGGCCCTCGGCACGCCCGCCCGGATCTACGTCAAGTACGAGGGCGTGTCGCCCGTCGGCTCCCACAAGCCGAACACGGCCGTTCCGCAGGCCTACTACAACGCGTGCCAGGGCGTCCGCCGCCTCACCACCGAGACCGGCGCCGGCCAGTGGGGCAGCGCCCTCGCCTTCGCCTGCGCGCAGTTCGCCCTGGACTGCGAGGTCTGGATGGTGCGCGCCTCCTACGACCAGAAGCCCTACCGCCGCTCGATGATGGAGCTGTTCGGGGCGCAGGTGCACGCGAGCCCGTCGCCGCTCACCTCGTCCGGCGCGAAGATCCTGGCGGACGACCCGGACTCGCCCGGCTCCCTCGGCATCGCGATCAGCGAGGCCGTCGAGTCCGCCGCCCCCGAGGACACCCGCTACGCCCTGGGCAGCGTCCTCAACCACGTCCTGATGCACCAGACCGTCATCGGCGAGGAGGCCCTCGAACAGCTCGCCCTCGCCGGCGACACCCCCGACCTGATCGTCGGCTGCACGGGCGGCGGCTCCAACTTCGCCGGGCTGTTCTTCCCGTTCCTCCGCGAGAAACTGCGGGGCCGCATGGACCCGGTCGTCCGCGCCGTGGAACCCGCCGCGTGCCCGTCCTTCACCCGCGGCCACTACGCCTACGACTTCGGTGACACCGCCGGGTTCACGCCGCTGCTCAAGATGCACACGCTGGGGCACGACTTCGTCCCCGACCCCATCCACGCGGGCGGCCTGCGCTACCACGGCATGGCTCCGCTGCTCTCCCACATGTACGACCTGGGCCTTTTCGAGGCGACGGCCAAACCGCAGCGCGAATGCTTCGAGGCCGGCGTCCTGTTCGCCCGGACGGAGGGCATCGTCCCTGCCCCGGAGCCCACCCACGCGCTGGCCGCCGCGGTGGAGGAGGCCCGCCGCTGCGCGGAGTCCGGCGAACCCAAGGTCATCCTCACCGCCCTCTGCGGCCACGGCCACCTCGACATGGCCGCCTACGACCGCTTCCTGTCCGGCCGAATGGAAGACCACGCCATCCCACAGTCCCGCCTGGACCAGGCCCTGACCACGCTCCCCTAGAGGTGTGCGAGCCGACTTGCACACCGTTGAAGAGCGGTGCGTGAGTGCCTCACGCACCCGCTAACCTTGACGTACGGCGGACGAGCCGGCCGGACGGCCGCGTCGGGGAGCGATCCCCGTCGAGGAAAGTCCGGGCTCCACAGGGCAGGGTGGTCGGTAACGCCGACCCGGGGTGACCCGCGGGACAGTGCCACAGAAAGCAGACCGCCACCGGTCCGCCGGTGGTAAGGGTGAAACGGTGAGGTAAGAGCTCACCAGCGCCCACGGTGACGTGGGCGGCTCGGTAAACCCCACCCGGAGCAAGGTCAAGAAGGGGCCCCGCAAGAGGCCCCGCGCAGGTGCCTGAGGGCGGCCCGCCCGAGCCTGCGGGTAGACCGCTGGAGGCCGCCGGCAACGGCGGTCCGAGATGGATGGCCGTCACCCGCCGCCCCGCAAGGGCCGGCGGGCACAGAACCCGGCTTACAGGCCGGCTCGTCCGCCCCACCCACCCCATCAGGGCCACGAAACCGGGCCCAAGAGGCCAACGGCCGTCGTGACGGACTTGCGCCCCAGACCACCGCGACACTTCGGAAACAGGCACGCCTAAACGGGCGGCAGCGCAGCAGCCGGTGGCCGGGTGGCAGCAGGCGGCGTCGATGGGGAGATGTTGAAAAAATGGCTGCCGGTGCGCGGACTCATGCGCATGAACCCATTCCGGATGACATCGCCCGTATTGCCGTAGATGGGTCCGACCGTGGGAAGCATGAGGACCTGAGAACCGGGCCGCACGCGCAGCTGATTCGACGCATGGCTCGCCGCCTTTCAACGGCGGTCAGCAGTGGGCTAAGGCCCTAAGCCGGTCGGTCGACGCGAAATCCAAAGGAGTCCGGACCGTTTGACGAGCGGCAACACGCCACCACACGCCGACTGATACGGGCAGGTGGCAGCGGCGATCCGTCCGCCGGTCCCGGCTACGAGGCCCCGCCCCCACGCAAGTGCGGAATCGTCCAGTTCTATTCGAGTTGGAGGCTGGTGCTACTGACCCCGACGTACCGTGGCACACCTGAGTCCAGTCGGTCAGTCCCAATACCCATCACAAGAGATGTGCCATTCTCCGGAGGCTAGGTCGATGGGCTCGTCAACCCACGGCTGCAGGATAGGCGCGATCTCTTCCGTCACTACCCACCCCATCATGATGTTGCCGTCGTCGCTCATCATGACGTGCGGCCGCAACGGCTCGTCGACGGCTCGCGGAAGTACCCAGGTACGCTCCAAATTCCCGTCCGAGCCGAACTTCTGAATGATGTTCTGGTGGTGGTAGGGCACGGCCGTACCCTAGTCGCTCGGTCGTTGGCGAGGCCGTTTGCCGGAGGGCGCATCATGGGCACATGACCGCCCTCCGGCGGTGGGGGTTGCGCCGTGTGACTCGGGAGAAACGGGTCATACGACACAGAGGGCCGGAAACAAGGCGCTTACCGTCCTGGTAAGAGCTGATCACCCTGATCGGTGGCGGCGGCGGGGCCGGGTGCTGGGTCCCGTCGAGAGGAGCGCTGATGTTCGTCATCGTGTTCATGGCCCTCGTCCTCGCCGGGATGATGGGGGGCCTGGTGTACCTGTGGGACTTCTCGCGCGCCAGCCGGCGCGACGCGCTGTTCCTTCCGGCGTCCGACCGGCGCGCGCGGCGGGCGCGCCGGGTGACGGGAATGTACGTACGCGACTACGCGCGCCGCGACGACGAGCTCGTCGGACGCTGGTGAGCGCGGTCGAAGGCGGGCCGCCCGCGGCGGGGGGCGGCCCGCGCCTCATGTGAGCGGCCGGGAATCGGGGATCTCGTCGGGGACGCGGACGAAGGTCCCGGTGGGCCGGTCCAGGATCTCCACGGTGGCGGACTGGAGGTCCAGGTAGAGGCCGACCAGCTCGATCTCGCCGGACTCGACCCGCTCCCGGAGCCAGGGGTAGGTCAGCAGGTTGTCGAGCTGCTGCATCACGTTGATCTTGCAGAGCCGGGTCAGGGGCGGCTCGTCGCCGGACGGCTTCTCGGCGAGGAAGCGGGCCAGGCTGTGGTTGCCGTGCTTCAGCCAGCGGGAGAGGCCCTCCAGATGCTCGACCTCGGTGCCGCCGGCCAGCAGCGCGGCCATCGCGCCGCAGTTGGAGTGGCCGCAGACCGTGATCGTCCGGATGTCCAGGACGTTGGTCGCGTACTCGACGGTGGCGGCGACGGAGTCGTCCGGGGTCCGGGTGCCGTGCCGGGGGACGAGGGCGCCGACGTTGCGGTTGATGAACAGGTCGCCGGGGCCGCTCGCGGTGATGATGTTGGGCACGACGCGCGAGTCCACGCAGGTGATGAACAGGTGCTCGGGCTTCTGCTCCATCGCCAGCTCGGCCATGATCGGCCGGACGAGCCGGGCCGTGCGGCCGTGGTACTCGCGGACGCCGTTCAGCAGCACGTCCGCGGGGGACATGTCAGGTGCGTCCAGCTCGGCCTCGGAACGCCGCCGCCGGTTCTCCCAGGGCGCCCACCAGCGGGTGTGCGGGGGAGTCTTCCGCGGCTGGGACATTTCGCCTGTCACGGCTCTTTCATACCAAGCCTCGTGAATCTCGTCGATATCGACCCTCCCTCCTTGGCGCTCGTGGGCGAGCCGCCACTGGTGGATCGCGTCGAAGGCGGCGTGGTCCATGAAGTCGACGTTGAGGTCGAGGTCGACGCTGGAACCGGCCGGGACGTCCTGGAGCACCCGGGTCGCCTTCGGAACGCCGAGGAAGGTCAGGGTGCCCTCCACCACCACGTGGACCCGGGGCGGGCCGGGGGCGTCGCCCGGCTCCGGGATCAGGTGTTCGGCACGGACCGTCAGGCGGGTGAGCCGCCGCAGCGCCAGCACCGCCATCACGGCGATGCCGAGCAGCACGCCCTCGCCGAGGCCGAGGAGGACCACGCCGGCGAAGGTGACGTAGTAGGCGGGCGCCTCGCGGTGGTGGCGAAGGTCACGGACACGGGCGGTGTCCATCAGCTTGACGCCCAGCACGATCAGCAGGGCCGCGAGGGCCGGGAGCGGAACCTGCTCGATCAGCGGGCCGCACGACAGCGCGAGGACGAGCACCCACACACCGTGCAGCACCGACGACGCCCGGGAGCGCGCGCCCGCCTCCAGGTTGGCCGTGCTGCGGACGATCACGCCCGCGATCGGCAGGCCGCCGAGCAGGCCCGACACCGTGTTGCCGGCGCCCTGGCCGATGAGCTCCCGGTCGAGGTCGGCGTGCCGGACGCCGGCGGGACGGGCGCGGTCGATCGCCACGCCGCACAGGAGCGACTCGACGGCGGCCACGAGCGCGACGGAGAGGACGGCTCCCACGATCCCGGGCAGATCGCCCTGCGGCAGGACGGGGGCGTGCCAGTCGCCGAAGAGGGTGTCCGGGAGGTCCACCCGCCGTGCGTTCCAGCCGAGCGCCCAGACGGCGGCGGTCGCGAGGGCGATCGCGGGCAGCGGGCCGGGGACGAGGCGCAGCCATCCGCCGCGGGGCAGCCGCGACCAGATCAGCAGGACGAGGATCGTCAGCCCGCCGAGCAGCGCCGGATGGGTGTGCGGGTGCGCGAGCTGGCCGGGCAGCTCCCGCAGGTTGGTGACGGCCGACCGCTCCGGGCTGCCGCCGAGCACCACGTGCACCTGGGCGAGGACGAGGACGGCGCCGACGCCGGCGAGCATCCCGTGCACGACGGCGGGGGAGACGGCGAACGCGGCCCGGGCGACCCGGACGGCGCCGAGGGCGAGCTGCAGCAGCCCGCCCAGCATGGTGATCATGCAGGTGGCGCGCCAGCCGTAGGTCTGGATGAGCTCGGCGACGATCACGGTCAGGCCGGCCGCGGGGCCGCTGACCTGGAGGGGCGAGCCGCCGATCAGCCCGGCGACGATGCCGCCGGCGACCGCGGCGATCAGCCCGGCGGCGACCGGCGCCCCGGACGCCACCGCGATTCCCAGCGACAGCGGGATCGCGACCAGGAAGACGACGAACGATGCGAGCAGGTCCTGTCGGAAGCTGGAGACGTTGAGTGGCTTCGTAGTCACTCTATGTATATAACCAGGATTCCCGGTGCTTCACCTCGGACACGGCCGGGCCCGGACACGCCGAGGGCCGCCGGACGGATCCGGCGGCCCTCGGCCCTGCGCGCGTGCCTCAGCGGCGGTAGTTCTCCCAGTCGTCCGCGGCGGGCTGGCGGGAACCGTACTGGCCGGCCTCGTTCTGCTGCCCGCCCTGCGGGTACCCGCCGCCCTGCTGCTGCTGCGAGCCGCCGTAGTAGCCGGAGCCGTACGCCTGGGTGGCGTTCGGGTCCTGCTGGTACCCGCCGGAGGCGCCCGGGTCGTGCGGCGCGGCCAGCGGGTCGCCGCCGTTGTAGCTGCTGCCGCTGAAGTCGCCGTAGTTGCCGGCTCCGCCGGGACCGGGGGCACCGGGACCGGGGGCGCCGCCCTCCGTACCGCCGAAGGCGCCGAAGGGCTCCCGGCCGCCGCTCAGGGGGTCGTCGTAGCGCGGCGACTCGCCGTAGGCGGGGGCCGTCGGGTAGCCGTCGCTCTGCTGGCCCTGCCCGTACCCGGACGGCGCGCCGAGCCCGGAGTCGTAGCCGGAGCCGCCCCCGAGCCCGGGGTCGTAGCCGCCGCTCTGGCCGCCGGCCTGCGACGGCCACGGGCCGGTGTTCCCGGTGCCGGGCGGGCTCGGCGGGGCGGAGGAGGTCGTCCCGAAGGACCCGGTGCTGAGCGGGTCGCCCAGGGGGTCGTTCAGGGAGCCGCCTCCGTAGGAGCCGCCCGACTCCGTGGGAGCGCCGCCCGCCGACCGCTGCCGGTCGGACTGGATGCGCTGGAGCAGCTCGTCCACGGTCGGGAGCTTGTGCCCGTCGGTGTCGGACCCGCCGCCGGTGCCGCCGAGCGCCGCCGCCGGGGCGGCGGGGACCGGAGGGGCGGGAGGGGCGGGAGGCGCCGGGGGAGCGGGCGGGGCGGCCGGCTCCTCGGGGCGTCCGAGGGGCAGCCCGAGCGGGTCGGACACCCGCGGGTCGCCGCCGAGCGGGCCGCCGGGGGCGGGCGGGGCGCCCGGCCGGTCGAAGTCGGTGCGGCCGCCGGGAGGCGGGCCGGCGGCGGGGCGGTTCCCCAGCGGGTCGGCGTTGTAGTCGCCGTAGGACGGCTCGGGGGAGCCGTACTCGGGCGAGCCGTACTGGTCCTGGCCGCCGTAGGACGGGTCGCCGGGACCGTAATCGGCCGCGCCGTAGGCGGGCTGCGGTTCCTGCCCGCCGTACGCCGGCTGGTCGGGGACGCCGTAGGGGGCCTGCGGGCCGCCCGGCACCCCCGGTCCGGCGAGGTCGGCCGGGATCGGGTCGAGCGACGTAGCGCCCGGGTCGTTGTTCGGGAAGGCGGGGCCGCCCTGGAACCCGCCGGGGCCCGCGGGCATCTGCTGCGGGCCCGTCCCGCCGCCGAGGCCGTTGAGGACGGTGCCGTCGGCGCCCATCGAGACGGGCTGGGTGAGGTTGGGCGGCTCGGCGGGCGGCTGCTCGGGCGGGGGAGCCTGCGCGTTCAGCGGGTCCGCGGCGGGGTCGGACTCGGGGCGGTCGCCGTCGTGGTCGTGCTGCCACGGGAACTTGGGCTTGTCGAAGGTGATCGTCGCCCAGTAGTCGTCGTCCTCCATCTCGTCGGACGCGGGGCCCGGCGGCGGGGGCGGCGGGGCCGGGGCGGAGGTGGGGGCGGCGAGCGGACCGCCGCCGCCGGCGACGCGGCGGTCGGGGACGGGCTCGGGCGCGCGGTCGTAGCCGCCGTCGTAGCCCTCGTCATAGCCGCCGTCGTAGCCGCCGTCGTTGTAGCCGTCGTTGTAGCCGGGGCCGTACTCGTCGGGGCCGCCCATCGGCTCCTGCGGCGGGGCTCCGCGGCGGCCGCGCGGCTGCTTCTGCGGCTCGTCGTCCATCCAGTCGTCGTCGTCGCGTCCCGCCCTGCTGGCCCGCAGGCCGAGGGCCACGAGGACGACCACGAGGACCACGACCACAATGAGGCCGAAGACCACGATGTAAGAAGTCATGCCACCACCCAATGCCTAGGCCCGGCGAGAGTTGCCGGCGCGGACCGCGGGTCCGTCCCGATTGTCGCCAGCGTCCGGAATGTCACGGGTATCCGCCGTCCCGGCGTGCCCCGATTCTCTCCGACCGCTATGACCGTTGTCACACCCTTCGCGCACATTTACCCTCACACGGCGCGTACCGATCGGCCAACTTCGCCGACCCGCACACCCCTGTCAGCTTCAGCCCCCCGAGGGGTCCGCCCTGACCCTGTACCGTGCTCACAGGCTCCACGGTCAACGCGCCTGCTCGCCGCCGAAGTTCCCGGTGATCCGTCCGCGTCCCACCGTGTGCTCGGCGATGGCGGGGAGCGAGTCCTTCAGTTCGGCGCCGTTCCGGAACGGTGCCGGCTCGTCCAGTGCGTAGATGGTGAACCGGTACCGATGCCGTTCTCCCTTGGGCGGGCACGGCGGCACGTAGCCCGCCTTCTCGTTGCCAGTGGTCAACCCTTCGACGGTCTTGTCAAGCCTGGCACCCTCGACGATCTCGTTCACCGTTCCGTCGATGCCCGCGATCACCCAGTGGACGCGCGCGCCGCTCGAGGCGTCCGGGTCGTCCATGACGATCGCGATCGACTTGGTCCCGGCCGGTGCCGACCAACGGAGCGGTGGGGTCTTGCCATCCTGTCCGCCAGAGTACGTCCTGCAGCCGTATCGCGGGGGCAAGTCGCCGCCATCGCGGAAGACCGGGCTGGTCACGGTGAACCATTCCGACAGTTCGGCGCTCTTGTTCTCGGGCTGGCCGATCAGCCCGCAGCCGCCCACGGTCCCGGCGAGCGCGAGGGCGCCCGCCGCGGCCAGGATCGGACGCCGGTCTCTGCTCATCATCGATACGCTCCCGGGCGAGATCGTACGCCGCGCGCCGCCGGACCGCCGCCATCCCGGCCGCTGCCCCGGCCGCGCGCGTCCCGCCGCCGGCGCCCCCTTCCTCGTCCGCCCCAACGATAGGCCTTCCGCGGGAGTGGAACGGGCCGTTCACCCGGCTCCGGGCGACGCCCGCGCGCGCCGGGCCCTGTGACCTTCGTCATGCGTGGTTTGTCCCGATCCATCCGAAAATTTGGGAAGTAGTGGCGGGTTTCACATCCGATCGTGGCCCTTGCTTTGCCAGAACGGGAAGTTTCGAGGTTCTTTCATGGTTATCGATTGGTGCCGGGCACGTTCCATCAGGTAGCTTGTGAATGTCTTCACAAGCCGACCGTGACATTGGAGGGCCGCAATGGCCAGGACCGCCGAGGGGACCCCTGGCGCTCCCCACATCCTCATCGTGGGTGGCGGCTATGTGGGCATGTACACCGCCCTGCGCCTGCAGAAGAAGCTGAAGCGCGAGCTCAGGCGTGGCGAGGTCAAGGTCACCGTCGTGGACCCGAACTCGTACATGACGTACCAGCCGTTCCTTCCCGAGGCCGCCGCCGGGAACATCTCCCCGCGGCACGTCGTCGTCCCGCTCCGCCGGGTGCTGCCGAAGTGCACCGTCCGCAAGGCGCGCGTCACCGAGCTGAACCACGACGAGCGATGGGCCATCGTCCAGCCGCTGGCCGGGCCCCCGGAGCGGATCTCCTACGACTACCTGGTCATGGCGGCCGGCGCGGTGCCGCGGCTGCTGCCCATCCCCGGGCTCGCCGAGAACGGCATCAGCCTGAAGACCGTCGGCGAGGCCATCCACCTGCGCAACCACGTCCTGGAGCAGCTGGAGATCGCCGAGTCGACCGACGACGTGGAACTGCGCCGCAAGGCGCTGACCTTCGTGTTCGTCGGCGGCGGGTTCGCCGGCGTGGAGGCGGTCGCCGAGCTGGAGGACATGACCCGCGACGCGACGAAGTACATGCGCAAGGTCACCCCGCAGGACCTGCGGTTCGTCCTGGTCGAGGCCACGGACCGGATCCTGCCGGAGGTCGGTCCCGACATGGGCAGGTGGACCGCGGAGCAGCTGCGCGGCCGCGGCATCGCCGTGAAGATGAAGACCTATCTCGAATCGGCCGTGGACGGGCAGATCGAGCTGTCGGACGGCAGCAGCTTCCCGGCCGGGACGCTGGTCTGGAACGCCGGCGTCAAGCCGTCCCCGGTCGTCCGGCACGGCGACCTGCCGCTGGACGAGCGCGGCCGGGTGAAGGGCACCGAGTACCTCACCGTCGAGGGCCTCGTCCGGGCGTTCACCGCCGGTGACAACGCCGCGATCCCGGACCTCACCCAGGACGGGATGTACTGCCCGCCGAACGCGCAGCACGCCGTCCGCCAGGCCAAGCTCCTCGGCGACAACATCGTCCGGTCGCTGCGCGGCAAGACGCTCAAGCCGTACGTGCACGGCAACCTCGGCACCGTCGCCGGCCTCGGCCTGCACAAGGGCGTGGCGAACCCCCTCGGCATCAAGCTCAAGGGCTGGCCCGCGTGGTTCTTCCACCGCAGCTACCACGGCGCGATGGTCCCGACGTTCAACCGGAAGATCCGCGTCATCGCGGACTGGACGCTCGCGCTGTTCCTCAAGCGCGAGACCATCTCGCTCGCCACCATCGAGCAGCCCCGGGCCGACTTCGAGCTCGCGGCCCTCGACGAGAGCAAGGCCAAGGCCAAGACCACCGAGTCCGCGGCCTGACCTTCCGGCCCGGCGCCCCGGCGGTCCCCGACCGCCGGGGCGCCGTCCGTTCTGGGGGAGAATCGGTCCGTGCGGATCGGCATCCTGGGCCCTCTCGACGTGCGCGCCGACGACGGCGCGCCCGTCGCGGTCGGTGGCGCCCGGCTGCGGGTGCTGCTGACGCTGCTCGCCCTCGACCCGGGCACGGCGATTCCGGCGGACCGGATCATCGACGCCCTCTGGGAGGACGCGGTCCCGCGGGGCGCGCCGAACGCGCTGCAGTCCCTCGTGTCGCGGCTGCGGGCCGCCATCGGGCGGGACGTCATCGAGTCGGGGCCCGGCGCGTACCGGCTCGTCCTGCCGCCGCCGGGGTCCGTCGACGCGCACGACTTCGAGGCGCGGGTCCGGGCCGCGCGGGCCGCCGCCGAGCCGGGCGAGCGGTCGGCCGGCCTCCGCGACGCGCTCGCCCTCTGGCGCGGCCCCGCGCTCGCCGACGCCGCCGGGCTGCGGTTCGCGGACGCCCCCGCCGCCCGGCTGGACGCGCTGCGCCGCACCGCGCTCGAAGACCGGCTGGACGCCGACCTGGCGCTCGGCCGCCACGCCGAGCTGATCCCCGAGCTGCAGGCGCTCGCCGCCGCCGACCCGCTCCGCGAACCCGTGGCCGCCCTGCTGATGCGGGCCCTGTACGCGTCCGGGCAGCAGGCCGAGGCGCTGGCCCGGTACCAGGACGCCAGGCGGGCGCTCGGCGAGGAACTCGGCGTCGACCCGGCGCCCGAGCTGGAGGCCGTCCACCTCTCGGTCCTGCGCCAGGACCCGTCCCTCCTGCCGGACGCCGCACCGCCCCCGAGCACGTCCAGGGGCAACCTCAAGGCCCGGCTGACCAGCTTCATCGGCCGCGACGCCGACCTCGGGCGGGTGGGCGACCTGCTGGCGCGCAGCCGGCTCGTCACGCTGACCGGGCCCGGCGGCGCGGGCAAGAGCCGGCTGTCGGTCGAGTCGGCGGAACGGCTCGCCGGGCGGATGCCCGACGGCGCCTGGCTGGTCGAGCTGGCACCGGTCAGCGACCCGGCCGAGGTCCCCGCCGCCGTCCTCACCGCGCTCGGGCTCCGCGAGCCGGCGCCGATCACCGCCGTCCCGCCGGCGCCGGCGCCCGACCCGGCGGACCGGCTCGTGACGGCGCTGTCGGGCAGGCGGCTGCTGCTGCTCCTGGACAACTGCGAGCACCTGCTGGACGCGGCGGCCCGGCTCGCCGAGGCGGTCCTGGAGAACTGCCCCGGCATCCGGATCCTCGCGACGAGCCGGGAACCGCTCGGCATCACCGGGGAGACGCTCCGCCCCGTCGAGCCGCTGGAGCCGCCGCCCGCGGACGCGGGCCCGGAGGAGGCGCTGTCCTCCCCGGCCGTCCGGCTGTTCGCCGACCGGGCGGCGGCCGTTTCGCCCGGGTTCGCGGTCACCGCCGCCAACGCCGGGTGGATCGTCCGGATCTGCCGCGCCCTCGACGGGATGCCGCTCGCCATCGAGCTGGCCGCCGCCCGGCTCCGCGCGATGACGCCGGCGCAGCTCGCCGTCCGGCTGGACGACAGGTTCCGGCTCCTCAACGCGGGCAGCCGCACCGCCCTGCCCCGGCACAAGACGCTCCGGGCCGTCGTGGAGTGGAGCTGGGACCTCCTGGACGGGCCCGAGCGGACGCTCTGGCGCCGTCTCGCCGTGTTCCCCGGCGGCGCCACCGTGCAGAGCGCCGAAGCGGTGTGCGCGGGCCCGGGGCTGGACGGCGCCGACGTCCTCGACCTCCTCGCCGCCCTCGTGGACAAGTCGCTCCTGACGGTCGGCGACACCGACGGCGAACCCCGCTACCGGATGCTGGAGACGATCCGCGCCTACGGGCTCGAACGCCTCGCCGGCTCGGGGGAGGAGACCGCGACCCGGCGGGCGCACGCCGGGTACTTCGTCCGGCTGGCGGAGGAGGCGGAACCGCACCTGTACCGGGGCGACCAGCTGGCCTGGCTGCGGCGCCTCACCGCGGAAGGGGACAACATCTCCGCCGCGCTGCGCTGGGCGATCTCCGCCGGGGACGCGCCGCTGGCGATGCGGTTCTGCGCCGCGCTCGGCTGGTACTGGTTCCTGCGCGGGCGGCTCGTCGAGGGGGCCGACAGCCTCCAGGACGTCATGGCCCTGCCCGGCGTCCCCGGCGACCAGATCACCGCCCGCGCCCTCGCGCTCGGCGCGCTCACCGCGCTGGACAACCGGCACAGCGGCGACCACGTCGCCTCATGGCTCGCCCGCGCGGAGGCGATCTGCGCTGGGCAGGACCGTGCGACGCTCCATCCCGTGCTGCGGCTCATGGCGGAGACCATCCAGATGTACACCGTCGGCTGGGAGGAGCCCCCGGCATCGGGCATCGCGGCTCTGCTGGACGACCCCGATCCGTGGGTGCGCGGCCTCGCGTACTTCATCCACGGCCAGATCGCCCACAACTTCGGCAGGATCGACGAGATCGAGCACGCCTTCGACCGGGCGCTCGCCGCGTTCCGGGAGTCCGGCGACCGCTGGGGCCTGTCGTTCACGCTGACCTCGCAGGCCGAGATCCTCGGCCGGCGCGGCGACCATCGCGGCTCCGTCGCCCTGTACGAGGAGGCGCTGCGGCTGAACGCCGAGCTGGGCGGCGGCACCGCCGGGCTCCTGCACGTCCGCATGAAGCTGGCGAACGGGCTGGACCTCCTGGGCGAACGCGACCGGGCCGAGGCGCTGCTGCGCGACGCCATGCGCGAGCCGCCCGGTTCCGGCGGGCCGGAGGAGAAGGCCGCCCTGCACTACCAGCTGGGCGAGTTCGCCCGCCGCTCCGGCGACACGGCCGAGGCCCTGCGGCGCTTCTCGCAGGCGGACGACCTCACCCGGGGCCTTCCCGGCCCGCCACAGTTCCGTGCCATGGTCCTGTGCGGGCGGGCTCAGGCCGACCTGGCGCTCGGCGCGATGGACGAAGCCGCCGCGCGCCTGGACGAGGCCCTGCGCGGCGCGGTCGAGGCGCGGGACTACCCGATCATCTCCCACGTCCTGGCCGGCCACGCCGAGCAGGCCCGCGTCCAGGGCGACCCCGAACGCGCCGCCGAGCTCCTCGGCACCGCCGACGCCCTGCGCGGCACCCGCGACCTCTCCCTGGCCGACGCCCTGGCCATCGAGCAGGCCACCAGAGCCGACCTGGGCGAGGCGGCCTTCGAAACCGCCTACACCCGAGGTCGAACCCGCACCTTCGACGACATCCTCGAAGACTTCGCCCTAACCCCGAGAACCTCCGGGCAAAAGCCGCCCGAGAAGGACCCTCTTGATAGGGAGCGGACCGAAACCGGCTCGTGACGAGGGTTCCAGGGGGTCGCCCCCTGGGAGGTCACGCTCGCTTCTTGAATGCCGCTAGGGAGAGGGGGGCGAAGACCAGGGAGATGCCGACGCCCCAGGCGAGGGCGACCCAGGCGTGTTCGAGGACGGGGCCGCCGACGAGAAGGCCGCGCATGGCCTCGACCAGCTTCGTCACCGGGCTGTTGTCCATGACGAACGCGACGGGGCCGGGGATGCCGTCGGTGTTCGGGATGAACGCGGTGCTGAGGAAGCTCAGCGGGAAGATCACCACGAATCCGAAGATCTGCACCTTCTCCGGCTCGTTCACCTTCATCGCGATGTAGACCGACGTCCAGGAGAACAGGATGGCGAAGGTCAGCAGGAGCACGAACGCGGTGAGCAGGGCCAGCACGTTCGTGCCGAGGCGGAACCCGATCGCGAACCCGACCAGCAGCAGGATCGCCATCGACCACGCCTGCTTGGCGGTGTCGGCGATGATCCGCCCGGCGAGCGGGGCGCTGCGGGCGATGGGGAGGCTGCGGAACCGGTCGAACACGCCCTTGGTGATGTCGGTGTTCAGCCCGAATCCGGTGCTCATCCCGGCGAACAGGGCGTTCTGCGCGATGATGCCGGGGATGACGACCGGCAGGTACGCCTCGACGCTGCCCGCCATCGCCGGGCCGAACACGTAGGCGAACAGCAGCACGAACATGATGGGCTGGATGGACAGGTCCAGCAGCTCCATCGGGTTGTGCTTGATCTGCACGAGGTTGCGCCACGCCAGGGTGGCCGTGTTGCGCGCGGCCGTGCCCGGCGCGATCCGCTTTGTCAGGTCCTGCGGCGCGAATGTCGCGGTGGTCATGCGGACGCCCCTTCCTTGCGCGCGGCCTGCTTCTCCAGCTCGCCGGCCTCGGCGTCGATGTCGTCGGTGTGGTGGCCGGTGAGGGCGAAGAACACCTCGTCCAGGCTGGACTTGCGCAGCGACAGCTCGCCGACGGTGACGCCGGCGTCGTCGAGCCGGCGCACCACGGCCGGCATCAGCTGCGGGTCGGTGATCGGCACGCTGACCAGCTCGTCGCGGATCTCGGGGTCGGCGTCCGCCAGCTCGCCGACGATCTTCGCGACGGTCTGGACGTCCGCCGCGGCGACCGGCCGGACCTCCAGCACCTGCCCGCCGACCTGCGCCTTCAGCACGTCGGACGTGCCGTGCGCGATGGCCTGGCCGCGGTCGATGACGATGATGTCGTCGGCCAGCTGGTCGGCCTCCTCCAGGTACTGGGTGGTGAGCAGCACGGTCACGCCGTCGTCGGTCAGGCCGCGGACGATGTCCCACAGGCCGTTGCGGCTGCGGGGATCGAGGCCGGTGGTCGGCTCGTCCAGGAACAGGATCTGCGGCTGCCCGACCAGGCTCGCGGCCAGGTCGAGACGGCGTCGCATCCCGCCCGAGTACGTCTTGGCCGCGCGTTCGGCGGCCTCGGTGAGCTCGAACCGCTCCAGGAGCTCGGCGGCCCGCGCCCTGGACGCCCTGCGCGAGATGCCGAGCAGCCGCCCGATCAGGACGAGGTTCTCGGTGCCGGTGAGCATCTCGTCGACGCCGGCGTACTGGCCGGTCAGCCCGATGAGCTGCCGCACCTTGTGCGCGTCCTTCACGACGTCGAACCCGCCGACCCGGGCGGAGCCGGCGGTCGGCTCGATCAGCGTGGCGAGGATCCGGGTCATGGTCGTCTTGCCCGCCCCGTTCGGGCCGAGCACGCCGAGGACCGTTCCGGGTTCGGCGGTGAGGGAGACGCCGGCCAGGGCCTGGGTCTCACCGAACCGCTTCTCCAGACCCTCGGCCTGGATCGCGTAGGTCATGTGATCTCCTAGGGTGTCGTCGCCGGACGTCTGCGTCCCGTTCGTAGGGGACCTGCCAAAATATGCGGTGTCCGGGTGGTGCGCATCCAGTTTTTCCGCCGCCTCTGGCAAAGCGCTGTCAGCGGCGTGAGACGCGCTCCCAACTTCGCATGTGCCACTGACAAAACGGCGCCGGGACCGCGATCGTGCCGCTCGTTCCGGGATTTCCGCCCAGCCGGGGCAACGGGAGAGGGCCCCCGGCGTTCTAAACTCGCGGTGTGACGTCGGTGCGGCACGGTCGCCAGGCGGACGGCGGGGCCCCGCACCCGCCGCGTCTACGGCCGCCCGAGCACCGCGTCTCGCCGCGCGCCGTCGCCCACTGGGCGATCGAGTACCTCCTCCTGTGGGGCCTGGCGTTCGGCCTCGCCCTGGGAGTGGCCGCCTGGGCGGGCGACTCCGACTGGGACGCGCTGCCGGGGTGGCTGACGGGCCGGGTCGGCTGGCTGCCCTACGCCATCGGCGTCGCCGGGCTGCTCATGGTGACCGTCGCGCCCGTGTGGCGCTACCGCGTCCACCGCTGGGAGGTCAGCGCCGACGTGGTCTACACCCGGACGGGCTGGTTCAGCCGCGAATGGCTGCTGGTGCCCGTCGGGCGGATCCAGACCGTCGACAGCAAGCAGGGCTGGATCGAGCGGATGCTGGGTCTCGCCACCATCGAGGTCAACACGGCCTCCCACACCGGCTCCTCGGAGGTCTCCGGCCTGCCCGTGGACGTGGCGACGCGCCTCGCCGAAGACCTCGCGCACCGCGCGCACGACCTCCGCGACGACGCCACGTGAGCGCACGCCTGCATCCGCTCACGTTCGTCGTCGGGGCGGTCCGCGAACTCATCGCCCTCCTGGCCGCGGGTGCCACGGGCCTCCTGGTCGGCGGGATGTCCACGGCGTTCTACTTCACGCTGGCGGGCCTCGCCTTCGGGCTCCTCTTCCATGTCGCCAACTGGGTGACGTTCACCTACGTCCTGTACGACGACCGGATCGAGCTCCGGCGGGCCCTCATCGGGCGGTCGGTGAAGAGCATCCCGCGCGACCGGATCAGGGGCGTGGACATCAGCACGTCCCTGCCGCACCGCCTGCTCGGCCTGGCGGTCGTCCACATCGACGCGGGGGCGGACGGCGGGGAGGGGGAGCTGAACGCCGTCTCGCGCCAGGAGGCCGAACGGCTCCGCGGCGTGCTGCTCACCCGCGACGCCCCGGCCCCGCCCCAGCGCGTCCTGGCCCGCATGCGGCGCCGCTGGTACGTGTACGCCCCGCTGAGCGGCGCCTACCTGTTCACGCCGTTCGCGCTGGCGGGCAGCCTCCTCGGCACCGTCTACAACCTCGGCGACGACCTCGGCCTCATCACGCGGGAGCGCGTGGAGCGCGTCGGCCATGACGTGGTCGGCCTGCCCACGGCACTCGTCCTCGCGCTGGCCATCCTGACGCTGATCGCCATGCCGGTCATGTCGGTGATCGCCTTCACCCTGTTCAACTGGGACTTCACCGTCCGCGAGCGGGACGGCTCGGTCGTCGCCGAACGCGGCCTCGCCACCCGCCGCAGCGTCTCCCTCGAACGCCGCCGGCTGCGCGGCGTCGAGTTCGCCGACAACCCGTTCGAGCGCGTGGCGGGCGTGACCCGCCTCGGCGCGCTCATCACGGGTCTCGGGGACGTGGCGCACCGGGGGCGCCTCCTGCCCGCCGCTCCCCGGAGGGTCGCCGAGTCGCTTGCCGCCCGTGTCGTCGGCGCCGTCCCCGGGCCGCTGGTCGCGCATCCCCGCGCGGCTCGCGGCCGCCGGGTCCTGCGCGCCGTGGCTCCGCCTGGGGGCGTCGCGGTGCTGGCCCTCCTGGCCGGGCAGCCGTGGGTGGCCTACCTGTGCGCCGCCGTGGCGGTGCTGGCCGTCCCCCTCGGGCTGGACCGCTACCGCCAGCTCGGCCACGCCACCGACGGCGAGCGCCTCACGGTCCGCTCGGGGTCGCTGCGCCGACGCCAGGTGGTCGTCGAGCACTCCGCCGTCATCGGCTGGCGGATCCGCCGCACCCTCTTCCAGCGCAGGCTGGGCCTGGCCACCCTCTTCGCCGCCGTGGGCGCCGGCGACGGCGGCTACTCCGCGACGGACATGTCCGAGGAGGACGCCGTCGCCCTGGCCGCCGCCATCACCCCCGACTGGCTGACCCCGTTCCTCGACGAGCCCCCCGCGTCCAAGGGCGGGCCCGTCCCCGACCGCGGCTCCGCCGGGAACGGCAGCGCCCCGCCCGCCGGGCCGGCCGAGGACGGCCTCACCGGGCACGGTGCCCCCGGCCGGGGACGCCGCACCCCCCGGGTCACTCGGGGCGGCGGGCCCCGAACATGATCTCGTCCCAGGAGGGGACGGAGGCGCGCTTGCCCTTGGACTTGCGCCGCCGCGCCGGGCGCTGAGGCGCCGCCGGCTCGCCGCCGGCCGCGGCGGCGGGGGACCCGGTCGCCGGCTTGTCCTGCGCCGCGGGCATCGTGGGACGGCCCGCCGGCTTCTTCTTCGCGGGCGGGCGCGGCGACTGCCGGCGCTGCGGCGCCGGCTGGGGGCTCTCCGCGGGCCGCGGGGCATCCCGGCCGGGCTCCCGGGGCTCGGCGCGGGACTCGTCCGGAGCGGGCGCGGTCTCCGGCTCGCCGCCGGACTCGGCCGGTGCCTCGGGCTCCGCCGCCGGTGCCGCGGGCTCTTCGTGGACGGCCGCGGGCTCGGCGATCACGTCCTCCGCACGCGGCCGCTCGGCGTCGCCGGACGCCGCCGGCTCGTCGTGGACGGCCTCGTCCGGCTCGTCGGACTCGTGCGCGGCGCTCGCCTCCGCGGGCTCCTCGTCCGGTTCGGTGGACGGGGCGACGGTCTCTCGGACGGGGCGCGTCTCGGCGGCCGGCGCCTCCTCCGCGGGCTCTTCCGGCACCTCGGATGCCATGCTCGCGTGGTCGCCGTCGTCCGCCCGCGGTGCTTCTTCAGGGGCGGCCGGCTCGGTGGCCTGGGAAGGCGTCGCGGCCTCGGTGGCGGCGGCGTCCGCGTCGCCGGTGTCTTCGGCGGTTTCCGCCAGGTGTGGGGCCGCGGAGCCGGGAGAGGCTTCGCGGGGCTCCTCGGCGAAGTCCTCGGGCGGTTCCGCTGCCGCACTGGGTCGGGACGATTCAGCGGGACCAGGCGCCTCGACGGGCCGGGGGGCCTCGCTGGGCCGGGGCCGTTCGAGAGGAGCGGCGGCCTCGCGCAGGGGGGCGCTCTCGGACGCCTCGCGGAAGGCGGCGCCGGGGTCGGCCGCCCGGCCGTGGTCGAGGAGATACTCGGGGGGCTCGGCGGCCCGCAGGGGTCCGGGGGCGGCGGGCTGCTCCGGTTCGGCGGGCAGGCCGCGAGCGGTCAGGTCACGGTCGCTGGAGACGACCTTCATCGCGGGACGGCGCGGGACGAGCGGGGTGACGGTGTCGGAGAGCGTCTCGTCGTCCCACTCGACGGAGGTGAGGCGGGCGGCGATCTCGTCCAGCGGGGTGACGTGCCGGCGGCGCGGGTCGAACGTCCACTCGGCGGCGTGCGGTCGGCCGCTCTCGAAGAACGACAGCCGGACGCGCCAGGTGCTGTCCTCGCACTTCCAGGAGTCCCATTCGGCCTCCTCCAGGTCGACGCCGCCGCGGCCGAGGCGCTCCTCGACGGTCTCGCCGAGCGGCGGGCCCGGGGCGGTCTCGCCGGGGCGGCGGACGGTGACGCGCTGCGCCTGCTGGGCCATGTACTCGCGTTCCTGCAGGACCGGACCCTCGAACCAGCGGACGCGTTCGACCGGGATGCCCGCCGACTCGGCGATCTCCTCCGCGGTCTCCCCGGACCGGATGCGTGCCTGGATCTCCTTGGGGCGCAAGGGACTCTCCACTTCGATCTCGAACTGGCCGAGGCGGGAGAAGTGCCCACGGACGGCTGCGCGGAGCCGGTCGTCGACGGGCAGGGTGAACCGGGTGCCTCGGCCCGCGGTGGCCAGGACGAGGTACGTACCGTCCTCGCTGACCGCGACGAGGCGCAGCTCCTGCATGCGTGTCCTTCCTGCCCTGTTCTGATGGCACGGAGGACGCCGGACCGCGCGACCGTGCTCTCAACGGTCGGCCGTCCGATGCCCACCGAGGGCGCATGCGTGCCCTTCCCCCGGGTTCCCGAGTCTCTCTTTCGGACACACCTGCTGCCAGCACCGTACCCGGCATGTCCGAACATCGCCGCTCTCGAAGCCCTCTTCACGAGGTCGAAGAGGGCACTGCCCAAGCTTGCCGGTGTCGCGACCGGCGGGGGGTCGCCCTGCCGGATTCTTGTGCATCCTTTTCCACACCGTGCCCGGCGGGCCGGGACGATGCCGCCCGTCTTGACGTTGCGAGTGTCACGTCTTGGGCAGGAACACCCGGGTCCTCCTGATCAGTTCCTGGTCGTGGGGAATCGTGGCGATGGATAGGGGTGATACGGGTCATGCCGCGCAAGCTGCCGGATCTGAGCACGACGCAGCTGATCGCGAGTGCGGTGGCGACGGCGGTCGCCGCCCTGGGAGCGTCCTACCTGGGGGTGTACGGCACGATCATCGGCGCGGCGCTGATGAGCGTGATCTCGACGGCCGGGTCGGCGGTCGGCAAGCACTACCTCGATCAGGGCCGGGAGCAGATCCGGGAGCTGACGCACCTGCAGTCGGCGGTGCGGCGGCGGGACGCGGCCGAGAGCGCGGCGGCGCGGGCGACCAGCGCGGACCCGACCCGGACGCGGGTGTGGTCGGGCGATCCGAACGCGACGCGCTTCGACCCGCCGTTCGACGGCGACCCGAACGCCACGCGCCTGGACCCCGGCGGCGACCCGAACGCCACCCGGGTGGACCCGGGCGAGGCGGTCGCCGCCGCGTTCGCCCGGGAGGCCGGCGAGGACGCCGTGCGCGAGGTCGTGCGCCGGTCCGCGCTGCTGAGCACGGTCGAGTGGGCGAAGGCGCACTGGGTGAAGCTGGTCGTGGCGTCGGCGGCGGTGTTCGCCGTCGTGATCGGCGGCATCACGATCTATGAGGCGACCACCGGGCAGCCCGTCGGGGCCGGCGGCGGCAAGGGGCTGACCGTGACGAAGGTGCTCGGCGGCGGCGGGAGCGGGCAGACGGACGACACCCCGTCGCAGAGCCCGTCCGGCGGTACGCCGGAGCCCGGTGCCACGCCGAGCGGCGAGCCGACCGGCGGGACGCCGTCGACGGGGGCGAGCACTCCCGCCCCGCAGCCGGCGGAGCCGTCCGAGCGGCCCACCCAGCAGCCGACGACCGCGCCGACGACGCCGGCGCCGACCGCTCCGGAGACGCCGGCGCCGACCGGCGGCGAGCAGGAGGGCGGTCCGGGCGCCACGAACCCGCAGGGGCAGACGGCCCCGGCGGGGTGACCCGCCCGGTCAGTCGCCGAAGACCTGCCTTGCGTAGGGGTTGGCGAAGCGGCGGTCGGGATCCAGTTCGTCCCGCAGGGCGCGGAAGTCGCCGAACTTCGGGTACGCCTTCTCCAGGTAGGCGGCGTCGCGGGTGTGGAGCTTGCCCCAGTGGGGACGGCCGCCGAACGCGGTGAGGAGTTCCTCGACGCCGCCGAAGTAGTCCTCGTGCGGGTCGCGGTGGTAGACGTGCACGGCGATGAAGGCGCTCCGCCGTCCGTGGGCCATCGAGAGCCAGGCGTCCTCGGCGGGGAGCAGGCGGACCTCGATGGGGAAGCTGATCCGCCAGTCCCGCTTGGCGAACAGGGAGCGGAGCTCGCGCAGCGCGGGCACGAGTTCCTCGCGCGGGATCGCGTACTCCTGCTCCTTGAAGCGGACCGCCCGGGGGCTCGTGAAGACCTTGTAGGACGTGTCGCTGTAGGTGCGCGCCCCGAGCGCCTTGGCGGAGATGCCGTTCACGAAGGGCGTCGCGGCGGGCGCCAGGTGCGTGACCTGGTTGATGGCTCCGAACACCGTGTTCGACAGGAATCGGTCGTCCAGCCAGTACTTGGCCTTGGACAGCGGCTCGGCGGGGCCGTCGACGCGGTTGTTGCGCTTGGTCAGGCAGCCCTCGGTGTGCGGGAACCAGTAGAACTCGAAGTGCTCGTTGGCCGCGTCGAACTCGTCGACGCGGGAGAGGACCTCGTCCCACTTCATCGGCGCCTCCTGCGCGCGCAGGAGGAAGGCCGGGACGGTCCGCCAGGTGATGGCGGTGACGATGCCGAGGGCGCCGAGCCCGGCGCGGGCCGCGTCGAACAGGTCGGGGCGCTCCTTTCGCGAGCAGGTGACGGTCGTGCCGTCGGCGAGGACGAGTTCCAGCGCGGCGACCTGGGAGACGAGGCCCGCCGCGTCGCGGCCGGTGCCGTGCGTGGCGGTCTGCAGCGCGCCCGCGACGGTCTGTTCCTGGATGTCGCCCATGTTGGCCAGCGCGAGGCCGTGCTCGTCCAGGACGCGGTTGAGCGCGTGGAGGGGGAGCCCCGCCTCGACGGTGACGAGGCCGCTCGCCGTGTCGACCGAGCGGACGGCCGTGAGGGCGGTGGGCCGGAGCAGGACACCTTCGGCGACGGCCGCGCCGGTGAAGGAGTGTCCTGTGCCGGTCATGCGGACCGTGAGGCCGTCGCCGGCGGCCGACCGGACCTCCGCGGCGACCTCGCCGACGGTGCGCGGCGTGGCGACGCGCCGCGGCGTGGCCTGCTGGTTTCCGGCCCAGTTCCGCCACTTCTCATGGGTCACGGGGGACATGCGGCGACTCTACTCAGATATCGATCGTGAGGAAAGTTCATGTTTATCCCGGGCGCCCCTCGGGGGCAGATCGGGCGATAACGTACGATCCGGTAACTGCCCGCAGGGTAACCGTCCGTGGCGACACGCGTTGGGATCAGTTGTGGCTCCTCCTTCAGCACCGCGCACCGGCGCGGCCGGCGGTGGTGAGGCGACCGCCGCCCCTCCGGCGGGACCGCGGCCCGGGAAGAAGAAACCGCGTCCCGAGAAGAAGAAGCGCGCTCCGCGGGAGGCCGCCGCGCGGCCGGCCCAACGGCCGGCTCGCCGGCGGGGCGGGCGGGGCCTGCCGTTCCTCATCGGCACCATCGCGGTCCTCGCCGTCGCCAGCACGTCCGGCGGCGTCTATGCGGCGCTGACCACGGAGACGACGGCGGAGGCGTCCGGCCCCGCGCAGCGGACCGCGCCGGGCGTGCCGCCGGGCGACCCGGTCAACGTGGCCACCGGCGGGCAGGTCGCGCCGCTGCGCCGCGTCGTGCCGCCCGACGTGCTCGCCGTCGGCACCGGCTCGATCCCCGCCGCCAAGATCAAGCGGATCGCCAGGCTGGGGCGCGTCAAGGACGTGATGGCGGTCGCGGGCGGAGCCGTCCAGCTCCAGGGACGCCAGGTCAACGCGTTCGCCGTGGACCCGTCGGCGTACCGGTCCTGGACGCCGCCCGGGACGGCGAAGAAGACAGAACTGTGGGGGGCGCTGGCCGGGAACCGGTTCGTGGTGTCGCCGGCCGCCGCCGAGCAGCTCCAGCTCACCCGGGGCTACGAGTACCCGGTCGTGGGCCGGACGATGCCGAGGCTGACGATGGGCGGTTCCGGCCCCCTCGGCCTGCCCGGCATCGACATGCTCGTCAGCGAGAAGACCGGCCGGGAGATGGGGCTCGTCCCGAACGTGGCGGTCCTCGTCAACGCGCCCGGCGTGAGCCCGGCCAAGGTCGTCCAGGCCGTCACCAAGGTCCTCGGCACCGGGACGAGCGTGCTGAACCTCCACGAGAGCAAGTACCGGTCGCCGTCGGACGGCGGTGGCGCGAGCGGCTACCTCGACCTGTACAAGCAGGCCGCCACCAGCTGCCCGGGCCTGTCCTGGACGGTCCTCGCCGCGATCGGCCAGGTCGAGAGCGACCACGGCCGCAACGCCGGACGCTCCAGCGCCGGCGCGCTCGGCCCGATGCAGTTCATGCCCGCGACGTGGAAGGCGTACGGGGTGGACGGCGACAGGGACGGCAAGGCCGACATCATGAACCCCTACGACGCCATCCCAGGGGCCGCCAAGTACCTGTGCGCGAACGGCGCGGGAAGGGGCGGCAAGCAGCTCTACAACGCCGTGTGGCACTACAACCACGCCGACTGGTACGTCCAGAAGGTGCTCAACCTCGCCAAGGCGTACGCGGCGCGCTACGAGTGAGGCGCGCCACGAGTGACCGGCCCCTGGCGGGGGCATCGGACCCTGGCTGGTTGGATGGACGCATGACGTCCTACGACGCGTTGCTTCTGCTGTCCTTCGGGGGGCCGGAGGGGCCCGAGGACGTGATCCCGTTCCTGGAGAACGTCACCCGCGGCCGCGACATCCCCAGGGAGCGCCTGGAAGAGGTGGGCGAGCACTACCACCTGTTCGGCGGGGTCAGCCCGATCAACCGCCTGTGCCGCGACCTGAAGGCCGCGATCGAGGCCGACTTCGCGGCCCACGGCGTGGATCTGCCGGTGTACTGGGGCAACCGGAACTGGACCCCGTACCTCGCCGACACCGTCCGGCAGATGAAGGAGGACGGGATCCGGCGGGCGGCGGCGTTCGTCACGTCCGCCTACAGCGGCTTCTCCACGAACGACCAGTACCTCAACGACATCGCGCGGGCACGCGACGAGGTCTCGGACGCTCCGAAGATCGACAAGCTGCCCGTCTACTGCGACCGGCCCGGCTTCGTCGACCCCTTCGTGGACGCGGCGAAGGACGCCCTCGGCCGCCTCCCGCAGGATGCCCGGCTGGTCTTCACCGCGCACAGCGTCCCCCTGGCCCAGCCCAACCGGGAACTCTACGAGGCCGAACTGCACACGGTCGCGCGGACGGTCGCCGAGGCGGCTGCCCCCGGCAGGCCGTGGGACCTCGTCTACCAGAGCCGGAGCGGGCCGCCGAGCCAGCCGTGGCTGGAGCCGCAGATCACCGACCATCTGGAGAAGCTGCACGGCGAGGGCGTCCCCGCCGTCGCGGTCGTGCCGATCGGCTTCGTCTCCGACCACATGGAGGTCAAGTACGACCTCGACGTCGAGGCCGCGGGACGGGCGGCCGAGCTCGGGCTCGCGTTCGCCCGCGCCGCGACGCCCGGGACCGATCCGCGCTTCGCCCGGCTGCCCCGCCTGCTGCTGGAGGAGCGCGGATGAGCCTCGCCGGTGAGCTGCTGGAGCTGGCCGCCGCCACGGCCCGCGAGGCCGGCCGGATGCTGGTCGACAAGCGCCCGGCGGACGGCCCGGACGTCGTGCAGACCAAGTCGTCCCCGACCGACGTCGTCACCCAGATGGACCGCGCCGCCGAGCAGCTGATCATCGAGCGGATCCGGGCCGTCCGCCCCGACGACGCGTTCCTCGGCGAGGAGGGCGGCACCCGCACCGGGGGCAGCGGCGTCCGCTGGGTCGTCGACCCGATCGACGGAACCGTCAACTACCTCTACGACCTGCCCGACTGGGCGGTCAGCATCGCCGCCGAGGTGGACGGCGCGGTCGTCGCCGGCGCCGTCGAGATCCCGCGCCGCGGCGAGTCGTACACGGCCGTGCGCGGCGGCGGCGCCCTCCAGCACACCGCGTCCGGCACCCGCGAGCTCCGCGTGAACGCGCACGTGCCGCTGGACAGGGCGCTGGTGTCCACGGGCTTCGGCTACGAAGCCGGACGGCGCGCCCGGCAGGCGGAGGTGCTCACCGGGGTGCTGCCGAACATCCGCGACATCCGCCGGGGCGGCTCCTGCTGCGTGGACCTGTGCTCGCTCGCGGCGGGACGGGCCGACGCCTACTACGAGCGCGGCGTCCACGCGTGGGACATCGCGGCGGGCGGGCTGATCGTCCAGGAGGCCGGCGGACGCGTCGAGGGGCTGCATGGAGCGGCTCCGGGGCCGGAGCTGACCATCGCCGCCGGGCCCGGCACGTTCGAGGCCCTGCACGCCCTCCTGGCCCCGCTCGACCCGGCCCGGGACTAGCGGGCCCCGGCCCGGACGGGACGCAGACGGACGGCATGGAGACGCGCGCATGGAGACGGGCGGCATGGAGACGGGCGAGCGCGGAAACGGGGAGCCCGGGCCGGATGGTCCCGGGCTCCCCGTTCACGGGTCGCGCCTCGCGGTTCGGCGGGTCAGTCGCAGCGGGGTGGTTCGACGCCGATGTCGTTGTTCGCTGCGATCCGGCGCAGGTCGTCGATCTCCTCCTGGCGAATGCCCGCCAGGTAGGTGTCGCCGTCTGCGTGGGCGCTCCGCAGCGACGCGTACGCGTCGTCGAGCCGCTGCTGGATCATGCGTGACAACTCGCCCATGGGCCTCCTCCCGGATCGTGCCCATGCTTACCCAGGCCTAGGCTGAAGGTAAACCTGCGCACCGATGCAATTTTCGCGGATTCTTGCGTCCGCTACGGCACGGTGTGGCGTACAAGAAGCGGAACAGCTGCTTACGGGCGTCTTACGACCCCCATGGCATATGTGAAGCAGGCATGTTCGGAAGACCCGGGGCCCGCCGAGCCCCGGCCAGGAGGGGGACCCCGTGCGTGTTCTAGTCGTCGAGGACGAGCGCGTGCTCGCCGACGCCATCGCCACCGGCCTGCGCAGGGAGACGCTGGCCGTGGACGTGGCCTACGACGGCGCGGGCGCGCTGGAGCGGGCCGGCGTCAACGAGTACGACGTGATCGTGCTCGACCGCGACCTGCCCAAGGTCCACGGCGACGACGTCTGCAAGCAGCTCGTCGCCCAGCGCTACCCGGCGCGGATCATCATGTTGACGGCGGCGGGCGAGCTGGACGACCGCGTCGAGGGGCTGTCCATCGGCGCCGACGACTACCTGGCCAAGCCGTTCGCGTTCGCCGAGCTGATCGCCCGCGTGCGCGCCCTCGGCCGGCGCGCCGCGGCGCCGCTGCCGCCCGTCCTGGAGCGCGCCGGGATCACGCTCGACCCGGCCCGCCGGGAGGTCGCGCGGGACGGCCGCCCGGTGGAGCTGACCCGCAAGGAGTTCGCGGTCCTGGAGGTGCTGCTCAGCGCGGACGGCGCCGTCGTCAGCTCCGAGCACCTCCTGGAGAAGGCCTGGGACGAGCACATCGACCCGTTCACCAACGTCGTCCGGGTCACGATGATGACGCTGCGCAAGAAGCTCGGCGACCCCCCGGTGATCGAGACCGTGCCCGGAGTGGGATACCGACTGTGACCGACGAACCAGCACCCCGGAACCGGCCGGACGAGACCGGCGGCGCGGCCCAGGAGCAGGGCCCCGCCACCCGCACCGACGCCGGATGGGGGAACGGCGCGCAGGCGACCGGGCCGACCGCCGTCCCCGGCGCGGACGGCGCGAACGGCGACGCCGGCGGCGCGCGGCGCGGCGGCCGGTGGCGCCGCCCCGGCCCGCAGCAGGTCCCGCAGCCCTACCCGGCGGGCGTGTGGCGCGGCGAGGGCAGCGGGCCGTTCCCGCAGCTGGACGTGGTGCCCGCCAGAATGAGCGTGCGGCTGCGCCTCACCCTCCTGTACGGGCTGCTGTTCTTCATGGCCGGGGCGCTGCTGCTCTTCGTGATGTCGGTCCTGATGGCCAACATCCTCGGCAACGTCAAGGTGATCGGCTTCGGGATCTCCGACGCGGAGGCGGCCGAACTGCAGCGCCAGTTCGTCGAGCAGACGATGAAGCAGCTCGTCGGGCGGTCGCTGCTCGCCCTCGGCGGGGTGGGGGTCATCACGCTGGTGCTCGGCTGGTTCGTCGCCGACCGTGCCCTCAGCCCCCTGCAGCGGGTCACCACCACCGCGCGCCGATTGTCGGAGAGCACCCTGCACGAGCGGATCGCGCTGGAGGGCCCCGAGGACGAGATCAAGGAGCTGGCCGACACCTTCGACGCGATGCTGGAGCGGCTCGGGCAGGCGTTCGACTCGCAGCGCCGGTTCGTCGCCAACGCCTCGCACGAGCTGCGCACCCCCCTCGCGATCAACCGGACCCTGCTGGAGGTGGCGCTCGGCGACCCCGAGGTGTCGGACGACCTGCGCGCCGTCGGCCGGACGCTGCTGGCGACCAACGCCCGGCACGAGCGGCTCATCGAGGGACTGCTGCTGCTGGCCCGCAGCGAGCGGGAGCTGACCGCCCGCACGCCCGTCGACCTGGCGGAGGTGGCGGCGACCGTGCTGGAGCAGTCCGCCCGCCGCGAGCACGACAACGACGTCACGGTGCACCCGGAGCTGACGTCGGGGGCGGCGCTCGGCGACCCGGTGCTCCTGGAGCATCTGGTGTCCAACCTCGTCGAGAACGCCGTCAAGCACAACCGGGAGGACGGCGGCGAGCTGTGGATCCGCACCGGCATGCTGGAGGGGTACGCCACCGTCCAGGTCGAGAACACCGGGCCCGTCGTGCCCGCCTACGAGGTGGAGCGGCTGTTCGAGCCGTTCCGGCGGCTGAACGCCGACCGCGTCGAGTCGGCCAAGGGCGCGGGCCTCGGGCTGTCGATCGTCCGCTCGGTGGTGCTGGCGCACCGCGGCGCGGTGTACGCGGCGCCCCGCCCCGGCGGCGGGCTGATCGTCACCGTCCGGCTGCCGCCGGCGGGCCCCGTCACATGAGCGGCGTCACATGAGCGGCGTCACATGAGCGGCGTCACATGAGCGGCTACTTGAGCGCGGCCGTCGCCACGGTCGGGTCGCCGTCGTAGTCCATCGCCAGCTTCACGTACTCGCCCTGCCGGAGGACGGCGACACGGCCGTCGTTGACCAGCGGAATCAGCGCCATGTCGTCCAGCGCCACCTTCTCGGCCTGCTTGAACAGCTCGGTGCGGTTCTGGGCCGGACCGGTCCTGAGCGCGGTGGAGACCAGGTTGTCGAAGCGGTCGTTCTTGTACTTGCCGAGGTTGTAGTAGGCGTTGCCGCTGGTCGCGACCAGGTCGCCGCCCAGCAGCGGCCAGAGCATCGTGTAGGCGCCCGGGTAGTCGGGGCCGTAGGGCAGGAAGGCCAGCCCGGACGCGTCCCCGGCGATGACCGCCTCGCGGTACTTCGTGAACTCGGCGACCGGATACGACTTCATCTCCACCCGCAGGCCGAGCACCGACCTCAGCTGCTGGCCGACGACCTCGGCCAGGCGCTTGTCGACGGGCGACTCCCGGAAGTAGATCGGGACGGTGTCGCCCGTCTTGAGCCCGGCCTGGGAGGCGAGCGTCTTCGCCCGCTCCGGGTCGTACTTGTCGCAGGACGGGCAGGCGCCGGGCTTGCCGAACCCCGGGACCGATGCCGGGACGATGCCGTGGGCGGGCTTGGAGAAGCCGCCGAGCGTCAGGCTGAGCTTGCCGCGGTCGATGGCGTAGGAGACGGCTTCCCGCGCCTCCTTCGACTTCATCGGGCCCTTGGCCGTGAGCGGGACGAGCATCCTGGTGAACGGCAGGGGACGGGAGGTGACCCCGGTGTCCGGAACCGTGGACAGCTCCTCGGTGCCGATCGTGTACCAGTCGACCTCGCCCGCCGCGTACGCCGCGCGTCCCTTGGCGGGATCGCTGCCGAGCATGACGGTGACGCGGTCCAGCTTGGTCTTGCCGAACGCCCAGGCGGTGTTGCGGACGAGCGAGACGCTCGCCTCCTTACGGTACTCCTCCAGCCGGAACGGCCCGTTGCCGATCGGGCGCTCGTTGTACACGGTGTTGTCGGGCTTCCCCGCCGCCTGCGGAGCGGGCATGAAGGGCGGTTCGGACAGCCGCGCCCCGAAGTCGCAGTTGGGATCGCTCAGCCTGACGACCAGGGTGGTGGGCGACGCCACCTTGACCCCGGACAGCTCCCCGCTCCCCGCGGACGATACGGAGGAGAACCCCTCGATGTCGTTCATCAGGTACGAGCCGGGTCCGGTCTTCTCCGCCGCGCTGCGCGCCCAGCCGCGGGCGAACGACTGCGCGTCGACGGGCTCGCCGTTGCTGAACGTCGTCCCGTCCTTGATCGTGATCGTCCACTGCCGGCATTCGGCGTCCGGCTGGATCGACGTGGCGAGGCGGTGGCGGGCGACGCCGTCGGCGCCGAGCTCGGTGAGGCCGGTGAACAGCTGCTTGGTGAGGAACTTCTCGGTGCCGGCGTAGGCGTGCGACGGGTCGATCTCGCCCTTGATCGTCGTCGGTGACGACATCGAGACCGGCAGCGTCCCGCCGGTCCGCCCGGTCGCCGGCGGAGTCTCCTCGGAGTCTCCGCGAAGCTGGATGTAGGCCAGGCCCGCGGCGAGCACCAGCACGGCGAGCGCGGCGCCGCCCGCACTGGCGAGGACGGTGATGCCGCGCCGCCCGCCCGTCCCGGACGGCGTGGTGAAGCCGCCGGGATGCCCGAGCTGCCCGGGATGCCCGGCCCTCGGCCATGTGCCCGGCGTGCCCCCGTTGGGCGGCGGGGCGGGGGAGGGCCACGCCGGGCCCGGCATGGGCGGCGGCGTCTGCGGTCCGGGGATTGGCGGCTGCGGGAAGGGCGGCGGTGTCTGGACGCGCAACTGCACGGACTCGGTGGCGGCCGTCTGAGCGCCCTGCGTGAGCATCACGGCGTCCGCGCCGCCCTGCGGTGCGCTCGGCTGCGGCAGGCTCCCGGCCAGTTCCAGCAGGTGCGCGAGGACCTGCTGGGACGCCGGACGCAGCGCCGGGTCCTTGCTGAGGCAGTCCGTGACGACCCGGCGCAGCGGCTCCTGGAGATCGCCGAGGTCGGGCGGCAGGTTGAGGATGCGATGCATGACCGCGGGGATCGAGTCCTGCCCGAACGCCGGGCGCGCCGTGGCCGCGTACACCATCGTCGCGGCCCACGCGAACACGTCGGCGGCCGGGCCGACCCGCGCGCCGGAGATCTGCTCGGGCGCCATGTAGGCGGGCGTGCCGATGGCCGTGCTCGACATCGTCCCGGTGGCGTCCAGCGCCCGCGCGATGCCGAAGTCGATCACCCGCGGGCCGTCCGGCGCGAGCAGCACGTTGGCGGGCTTGAAGTCGCGGTGCACGACCCCCGCCTGGTGGATGGCGGCGAGCGCGGTCATCGTCCCGATCGCCAGCCGGTCCAGGTCGGCGCCGCGCCGCGGCCCCTCGGCCGTGAGCACGTCCGACAGCGCCGGCCCGTCGATGTACTCGCTGACGATGTAGGGGCGGTCGCCCTCGACGTCGGAGTCCAGGACGCGGGCCGTGCAGAACGCCGACACCCGCTTGGCGACCGCGACCTCGGCCGCGAACCGGGACCGCGCCTTCGGGTCGCCGCTGAAGCGCGCGTGCAGCAGCTTCACGGCGACCCGGTGGCCCGGCTCGTCCTCTCCGAGGTAGACGGCGCCCTGACCGCCCTCGCCGAGGAGGCCGGTCAGCCGGTAGGAACCGAGCTGCGAGGGGTCACCCGGGCGGAGCGGGGCGACCTCCGCGGTCACTTGCTCACGGTCCCGTAGGCGTCGGGGCTCGGGGACGACTGGGTCTGCCGCCACTCCCACCGCATCGAGGTGGAGCTGGACGGGATGAACGTGATGTAGCCGGAGGCGCACTCCTTCGGGTCCATCCCCGCCATCGGGGTCTCGCGGTACTCGACCTTTCCGCCGTCGCCGTCGTCGGAGATGAGGGACAGCCTGGTGTAGCAGTTGTCCTGCGCGCCCGACGGGTAGGTGTACCGGGCCGTGCCGCTGGTGTAGAGCAGGGCGAAGCGCACCTGGAAGCTCGTGTGCCCGGACGAGGCGCTCGGCTGGTTGCCGTTGCCGTCCCACACGCCGAGCAGCCCGCCGGTCGTGCTGGTCGTCGGCCTGTCACTCGGGGTGTAGGTGTTCGTCGGCGGCGTGTACGTCGTCACGGGCGGGTCGTCGTCGCTGTTGGCGCCGATGATGACCAGCACCACGACGACCAGGATCACGATGAGCGCCAGCGCGCCGCAGCCGATCGCGATGATCGGGCCGGCGGAGCTGGACTGCTTCGGCGGCCCGTACCCCGGCCCCGGCGGGACGGGCTGCTGCATCTGCATCGGGGGCGGCGACGGCGGCATCGGCGCGCCCTGGTACATGGGCATGGGCGGCGGCGTGATCGGCTGCGGCGGCGGGGTGTTCGGCCCGCCCATGTTGCCGCCCATGCCGCCCTGGTGCAGCGGCATCGGCGGCGGGGTGATCGGCTGCTGCTGCGGCTGGGGCCGCGGCGCGGGCGGCACCGGGGGCGGCGGCGGAAGCTGCGAGGCGATCCGGGTGCCCTGGTTGAGCAGGTCCTCCTGGCCGGCGCCCTGCCCGGCCGGGGCGGCGCCGACGTGGCCGAGGAGGTTCAGCAGCAGCTGCGGCGCGGGCGGGCGCAGCCCCGCGTCCTTGGACAGGCAGCGCCCGATCAGGTCGCGCAGCGGGCCCGGCGGCAGCGCCGACAGGTCGGGGTCCTCGTTCAGGATCCGGTTGATGATGACCGGCAGCGTGTCGGCCTCGAACGGCGACTGCCCGGTGGCGGCGAACACCATCGTCGCGGCCCAGGCGAAGATGTCGACGGCCGGGGTGAGCGGCGCGCCGGTGAGCTGCTCGGGCGCCAGGTAGCCCGGCGTGCCCACCACCATGCCGGTCGCGGTGACGGCGCTCTCCTGCGAGTTCACCGTCCGCGCGATGCCGAAGTCGACGACGCGCGGGCCGTCGGACGCCAGCATGACGTTGTTCGGCTTGAAGTCGCGGTGCACGATCCCGGCCTCGTGGATGGCCGCGAGCGCGGTCACCGTGCCGATCGCCAGCCGCTCCAGCTCGGCGGCGCTGCGCGGCCCGTCGTGCGCGACGACGTCGTGCAGGGACGGGCCGTCGATGAACTCGCTGACGACGTACGGCTGGTCACCGTGGACGTCGGCCTCCAGCACGCGCGCTGTGCAGAAGGGCTCGACCTTCTGCGCCGCCGACACCTCACGGGTGAAGCGGGCCCGCGCGGCGGGATCGTTGGCCATCTGCGCGTGCAGCAGCTTGACCGCGACGTATTGCCCTCCGGGCGCCTTGCCCAGGAAGACGGCGCCCTGGCCCCCGGCGCCCAGGCGTCCGACGACCTCGTACTGTCCGAGTGCCCTAGGATCGCCCGGCTCCAGCGGAGCGGCATCCGGCATCTGACCCTCCAGTGACCCGCAGTGATGTCCGCGACATTGTGCGCCGGACCCGTCTCCGGAGTTCCGTAGCCGGCGATCGCCGGGCCGGGCCCCCGCAGGGGGTCCGCCCCCAATCTCAGGCGGGCACGATATCGCGTTAGTTCAGACGTTTCACCGAAGCGTCTGGTTCGAAGTTCCGCCAGCCGGATCGGGCCATCTCGCTGTGCCGGGCCGGTCGGCGCGCGCAACGCCCCCCGGACCGATATGATCCCCGCCGCCGCGGGAACCCCGGCAGGTGTCCCGGCCCTCCGGACCGGGCCGTGGCATTCGCCGGGTATGTGACGGAAGACACAGTACGAGGAAAGATCCGGGTGATGGGTGTCACTCGTGGGAACGGTCGCGCCTCGTGTGTCGCAGGTCACCAACCGTGACAGAATTTCCGGCCCGGATCGGGCACAAGAACGGTCCCCCGAGCGTTAGATCCGCGCGACGGGGCGCATAAAGACCTGAGGGGGATGGAGATAGAAGATGGCGACCGACTACGACAGCCCACGCAAGACAGATGACGACCTGAGCGAGGACAGCCTCCAGGAGCTCCAGGCCCGGCGGGCCGACAAGGCCGCCAGCATCATCGACGAGGACCTGGACGCCGGTGAGGTCGCCGAGCTCCCGGGCGCCGACCTGTCGAACGAGGAGCTCACCTTCCGGGTGGTCCCGCGGCAGGCCGACGAGTTCACCTGCACCCGCTGCTTCCTCGTGCACCACCGCAGTCAGCTGGCCACGGAGAAGAACGGCCGGCCGATCTGCCGCGAGTGCGCCGCCTGACCGGGAGTGGCCGCGGGGTGGCGGGAGAGATAGAACGACGCCGTGACGAGGTGGAGCCGGCGCCCGGCGACGGCTCCACGGAACTGGGTGAGCTGATCGGACGGCTCACCGCCGACGAGGACATGGACCGCGAGACCCGCGGCCGCCTGCTCGGACGACTGGCCAGGCTGCTCGGCCAGAGCGCCCGCAAGGTGGGCGCCGCGGGGATCGGGCGCGGCCGCTGGCTCGCCGACCTGCTCGTCGAGGTCGCGCCGCACATCACGATCCGCGACCTGGAGACGCTGCAGGCGCACCACCACGGGCTGATGGGCGAGGAGCTCGCCGACCGGATCGTCAAGGTGGCGGGCAACACCACGACCACGATCGGCGCCGCCGGGGGCGCGCTGGCCGCCGTGGAGTTCGCCGCCCCGCCGCTGCTGCTGACGGCGCCCGCCCAGCTCGCCGCCGAGACGCTCGTCGTCGCGGCGGTCGAGGTCAAGATGATCGCCGAGCTGCACGAGGTGTACGGGGTCCGCGTGCAGGGCACCGGCACCGCCCGCGGCGCCGCCTTCGTCACGTCCTGGGCGCGGCAGCGCGGCATCAACCCGCTGGAGACCGGCTCCCTCACCAGCGCGCTCGGAACGGCCGCCAAGTCGGCCCTGCGCAAGCGCATGCTCCGCACCTTCGGCCGCAGCCTCGGCACGATGGGCCCCTTCCTCACCGGCGCCGCCGCGGGAGCCGCGCTCAACCGCTCGGCGACCCGGGCCCTCGCGACGAAGCTCCGCAACGACCTGCGCGAGACCGCCGGCATCCCGCCGAGGCTTCCCGGCGACGACACCCGCGGCCTCACGCCCTAGCCGGCCCGCGTCGCCGCGGGCAGGGTCAGACCTCGGCCTTGAGATGCGACGGGAGCTCCCCGGTGCCCTTGGCCCACTGGCGGGCGGCGGCACGGGTGGCGAGCAGGCGGGCGATCTCCATGCCCACCCCCATCACCACGGCCCACCCGAGCGCCTCGGTCAGCGCGACGTCGGGGGATTCGGGATTGGTCGGCGGCTCCTTGCCGGTGCTCTTCTTCCAGGCCAGCGTGATCACTTTCTTCGCGACGAAGCCGCCCGCGAATGCGGCCGCGCCGGCCATCACCCGCCAGCCGATGTCGCCCTTGTCCGCCATATTCGTCCTCCACTCGTCTGTCGTCTCCGACGCTACCGGAACGGTCCGCCCCCGGCGGTGGAGGTGATCGCCGCGTCCGCGCGGGTAATCAGCGTGCGACCCGGGCCGTTGTCAATACCATTGAGCGCATGACAGAGCAGCCGCGTACTCCGCACGTTCCTCCGAAGCCCTCCCTGGACGGCCTGGAGGACAAGTGGGTACGCGTCTGGCAGGAGGAGGGCGTCTACCGCTTCGACCGCACCCGGCCGCGTGCCGAGGTCTACTCGATCGACACCCCGCCGCCCACCGTGAGCGGTTCCCTCCACGTCGGCCACGTCTTCTCCTACACCCACACCGATACCGTCGCGCGGTTCCACCGCATGCGCGGTCGGGCGGTCTTCTACCCGATGGGATGGGACGATAACGGGCTTCCCACCGAACGCCGCGTGCAGAACCATTTTGGTGTCAGGTGCGATCCATCGCTTCCCTACGACCCCGACTTCGAGCCGCCCGCCAAGCCGGATCCGAAACGGCAGCGGCCGATCTCCCGGCGCAACTTCATCGAGCTGTGCGAACGGCTGACCGAGGTCGACGAGAAGGCGTTCGAGGAGATGTGGCGCCGCGTCGGCCTCTCGGTCGACTGGAACCACCTCTACACCACCATCGGCGACACCGCCCGGACGGCGTCCCAGCGCGCGTTCCTGCGCAACCTCGCCCGGGGCGAGGCGTACGTCTCCGAGGCGCCGACGCTGTGGGACGTCACGTTCCGCACCGCCGTCGCGCAGGCCGAGCTGGAGGACCGCGAGCAGCCCGGCGCGTTCTACCGCATCCGGTTCCACGGCGAGCGGCGCCCGGTCTACATCGAGACCACGCGGCCGGAACTGCTCCCCGCGTGCGTCGCCCTGGTCGCGCATCCCGACGACGAGCGGTACCAGGAGCTGTTCGGGACGACCGTCCGCACGCCGCTGTTCGGCGTCGACGTCCCGGTCGTCGCGCACCGGCTCGCCGAGCCCGACAAGGGCTCCGGCATCGCGATGATCTGCACGTTCGGCGACGTCACCGACGTCACCTGGTGGCGCGAGCTGAACCTGCCCACCCGCGCGGTCGTCGACTGGGACGGGCGCCTCGCCGCCGACCCGCCGGAGGGCGTCCCCGCCCGGCCGTACGACGAGCTGGCGGGCAGGACGGTGTTCTCCGCCAAGGAGCGCGTCGTCGAGCTGCTGCGCGAGTCCGGCGACCTCGACGGCGAACCCCGAAAGATCAGCCGGCCGGTGAAGTTCTACGAGAAGGGGAACAAGCCGCTGGAGATCGTCACGACCCGGCAGTGGTACATCCGCAACGGGGGCCGCGACGAGGGCGTCCGCGCGGAGCTGCTCGCGCGCGGGCGGGAGCTGGAGTGGCACCCCGGCTACATGCGGGCCCGCTACGAGAACTGGGTCGAGGGCCTGAACGGCGACTGGCTCATCTCGCGGCAGCGCTTCTTCGGCGTGCCGATCCCCGTCTGGTATCGGCTGGACGACTCCGGCGACCCGGTCTACGGCGAGCCGATCGTCCCGTCCGAGGACGCGCTGCCGGTCGACCCGTCGTCGGACGTCCCGCCGGGCTTCACCGAGGACCGGCGCGGCACGCCGGGCGGCTTCATCGGCGACCCCGACGTGATGGACACCTGGGCGACGTCGTCGCTGACCCCGCAGATCGCGGGCGGCTGGGAGCGCGACGCCGACCTGTTCGGCCGGGTCTTCCCCTACGACCTGCGGCCGCAGGCGCACGACATCATCCGGACGTGGCTGTTCTCCACGGTCGTCCGCTCGCATCTGGAGCACGGCTCGCTGCCGTGGGGGGCCGCCGCGCTGTCGGGATGGATCCTCGACCCGGACCGCAAGAAGATGTCGAAGTCGAAGGGGAACGTCGTCACGCCGATCGACCTGCTGATCCAGTACGGCTCCGACGCCGTCCGCTACTGGGCCGCCGGCGGGCGCCCCGGCACCGACACGGCGTTCGACACGGGCCAGATCAAGGTCGGCCGCCGGCTGGCCATCAAGATCCTCAACGCGTCGAAGTTCGTGCTCGGGCTCGGCGAGGTCACCGCGGACGCCCCGGTGACCGAGCCGCTGGACCGGGCGATGCTGGCGGCGCTGTCCGGTGTCGTCCAGGACGCGACGGACGCGTTCGAGGGCTACGACTACGCGCGTGCGCTGGAGCGGACGGAGCGGTTCTTCTGGGAGTTCTGCGACGACTACCTGGAACTGGTCAAGGCGCGCGCCTACGGGGACGGCCCCGAGGCGCGGTCGGCGCGGGCCGCGCTGCGCACGGCGCTCGCGGTGCTGCTGCGCCTGTTCGCGCCCGTCCTGCCGTTCGTGACCGAGGAGGTCTGGTCGTGGTGGCGGCGCGGGTCGGTGCACACGGCGTCCTGGCCCACGGTCGCCGAACTGCCCCGCGGCGGCGACCCGGCGGTGCTCGCCGCGACGGGGGAGGCGCTCCGGCAGGTCCGCAAGGCCAAGTCGGAGGCGAAGGCGTCGATGCGCGCCGACGTGTCCCGCGCGGTCGTCCGCGGCGCCGAGGTCATGCGGATCGCGCGGCCGGATCTGGCCGCGGCCGGGCGGATCGCCGACCTGACGCTGGAGGACGCGCCCGCCGCCCTGACCGTCGACGTCGTCCTCGCCCCCGCGACGTAGGGCACCGGGCCCGCCGAGTCGTGGGGCCGTTCAGAACGTGCAGGGCAGGTGCTTGATGCCGTTGATGAAGTTGGAGTAGAGCATCTGCGGCTCACCGGCGGCCCGGATCTCCGGGACGCGGGTGAACAGCTCCCGGAACATCACCGTGATCTCCTGCCGGGCCAGGTTGGCGCCGAGGCAGAAGTGCGGGCCCGGCCCGCCGAACCCCACGTGCGGGTTGGGGGAGCGGGTGATGTCGAAGACGTCCGGGTTCTCGAAGACCTCGGCGTCGCGGTTGGCGGAGTTGTAGAACAGCAGGACCTTGTCGCCCGCCCTGTACTGGTGACCGTTCATCTCGTGGTCGCGGGTGACCGTCCGGCGGAACTGGATGACCGGCGTCGCCATCCGGACGATCTCCTCCACCGCGCCCGGGATGTGCGCCTCGAAGTCCTCCGTCAGCAGCGCCCGTTGCTCGGGGTTGTCGGTGAGCAACTTCAGCCCGTGCGTCATGGCGTTGCGGGTCGTCTCGTTCCCGGCGACGACGAGCAGGATGAAGAACGAACCGATCTCCTGGTCGGTCAGCGACTCCCCGTCCACGTTGGCGGACACAAGCCGCGACACCAGGTCGTCGCCGGGGTACCGGCGGCGCCGGCTGGCCAGCTTCATCGCCAGGTGGTTCAGCTCGTATCCGGCCGTCATCGCCTTGAGCAGCCCGTACAGGACGCCGATCCGGGTGATGCCGTCGCGGTTGAAGTCCTTGCCGCCGGTGTACTCGGGGTCGCCCAGGCCGAGGATGATGTTCGTCCGGTCGTACACCATCGGCCGGACCCGCTCGGGGATGCCCATCATGTCGCAGATGACCTGCACGGGGAGCCGGGCCGCGACGTCGGTCACGAAGTCGGCGGAGCCCTTGCGCCGCAGGTCGTCGACGATCCGCGTCGCCGTCGTCTGCAGGTCGGCGTCCAGCTTGGCGAGGACGCGGGGGGTGAACGCCCGCGACACGATCCGGCGGATCTTGGCGTGCCGCGGGTCGTCCATGTTGATCATCGAGCCGAAGTAGCGGGCCATGTACCGGGGCAGGTCGGCGATGCTGTTGGAGCACGGCTCGCTGCTGAAGACCTCCGGCGTCCGGCTGGCCTCCACCACGTCCGCGTGCCGGGCGAGCGCGTAGTAGCCCGGTCCGGTCTTGATGAACGGCAGCTTGAGCTCGGGGAAGAACGCCGGGGACTCGCGCTCCCGCAGCCGCGCGAAGGCCTCCAGCCGCCGGGCCGGCGGCAGGGACCAGAAGGCGAGGTCCGACAGGTCGTCCTCGGTCGCCCTTAGCGTCGCGGTCACCGCACACCGTCCTCAGAAGTCAGAACGCCATTCGGTTTCCATCGAACCGACCCCGCCGGACATCCGTCAAGACCGATCAGCCGGCCGCCACGATCCTGCGGTGCAGAACGGCCCGCTCCACCGCCGTCCACGCCCCGGACGTCAGCAGGTACAACCCCGCCGCGAGCGGGACGAACGCCGCGACCGCGATCGTCCCGAACGGCATGAGCCGCGCCGCGACGCCCATCGGCCCCTCGGCGGTGACCCGCCGCGACGTCCAGACGGCGACGCAGGCGAGCAGCGCGAACAGTCCCAGGAAGACCAGCGACGGCGGCGAGAGCAGCCCGCCGCCGAGGACGCCGATCCAGTTCTGGCCCAGCGGCGCCGCGAGCAGCGTGTGCGTGAGCAGCAGGTTCTGGTGCCCGGCGACCGTCGCGGACACGAACAGCCGGTACGTCACCATGAAGAACGGCACCTGCGCGAACATCGGCAGGCATCCGCTGAGCGGCGTCGCGCCCTCCTTCTCGTAGAGCGCGGCCATCTCCCGCTGGAGCCGCTGCGGATTCTTCGCGTGCCTCTTCTGCAACGCCTGGACCTGGGGGAGCAGCCGGGCCCGCGTCCGCTCGCCCTTCGCCGCCGAGATCGCGAGCGGGACGAGCAGCAGCCGTACCGCCGCGGTGAACAGGACGATCGCCAGCGCGGTGGCCAGCCCGCCGGCGACCGGGTCCAGGGCGTCCGCCAGCCCGCCCACCAGGGCAGCGGCGATCGAGACAGGAATGTCGAACATGAGAGAGCCTTCCGGAACGTGGGGATCGATGGCGTATCGGCCGCGCTCAGGCGGCCGCGATCCCCGTTCCGGGTGCCCTCGGACGGGGCCGTCCCGCCGCGTCCGGGTCGCGCTGCGGCAGGAACGCCGTGCGCAGTGTCCGCTCGCGCAGGGCCGTCCGCACCCGCGCCAGTGAGGCCCGCCGTCCCCGGCACGCCGCGCGGACGCGCACGGCCGCCAGCACCAGCAGCCCCGCCACGGTCAACGAGCCCATGACCACCAGCACGGACTGCCCAGGAGCGGCGGAGCCGAGCCATTCGGCCACGGCGAACCACCGCACGATCGCGGCGACCACCAGCGACCAGGACACGGGCCCACCTCCACGGCGACTCTGCCATACCCGACGCCCGACGCCCATGTCCGGTTCCAGCCTCGTCACCCCGTGAGCAGAAGCGTGAGTGCGATCAGCGACACGACCGCCGTCGTGGTCTTCATCCGGGGGAGCCGGGCCGCCACCGTGGCGTCCCGGTGGTCGTCCCGGGCCAGGTAGGTGAGGAGGGCGCTCAGGGCCCGGCCCAGGCCGAAGGCGGTGCCGGTCAGGACGGTGACCGGCAGGCTCTCGTGGACGAGGAGCAGCGCCAGGGCCAGGACGTAGGGCGCGGTGGCGGAGACGTAGGTGCGCACGCCGGTGCCCAGCTCGAAGCCGAACTGGAGGGTGCCGCGGCGCAGGTGGGTCTGCAGGACCTCCTGCGGGATCTGCCGCGCGTTCTGGGGGAGCGGTATGCGGATCAGGCCGAGCTCGCGGGCGACGCCCACCGCGGCCACGGCCAGGATCGCGGCCGTCCGGGCGGACGGCGGCAGCGGCGCGGAGAGGCCCGACAGCAGCCAGATCACCGTCGCGCTCAGCGTGCCCCCGAGCAGGAGCCCGAGGGTGAAGACGGCCAGGATCCCGCCCTGCCGTATCGGGGCCCGCCAACCTGGCGAGAACAGCACGGATTCGCTGTTGCGCGTTCAAACGCTGCCGGACAGGGAGAACCCGGCGAGCGCGCCGACCGAGGCCCAGCACAGGACGGTGGCGTCCAGGGCGGCGGCGGAGACCGCGAGAAGCGCGAGGGCCGCGACGGGGATCAGGGGATCGGTCGCACCCCGCCGCAGCCGTCCCGCGGTCAGTTCTTGCACGCGGTCGCTTTGCGGCAGATGGTCTTGTACCAGTTGCCCTTCTTGGACTTCTTCCAGCCGTCGTGGCAGCGCCAGGTGACGCCCTTCTTGCACTTGCCGCAGCTCTTGGAGTAGGCCCAGAGCCATCCGTCGTAGCCGCCGCTGTAGCACTGGCTGGGCCGCAGCTTGTACCAGCCCGGGTGCGACACCCCGGACTTGTGGAAGCCCTTGTACTTGCCGCTCGTCCGGCAGCACCAGCTGCACGCGTAGCTCGGCCCGCAGCCGGGGGAGCAGTTGTGGTTGGCGGCGTACGACGGGCAGCGCGGATAGATGTCGTAGTAGCCGACCAGCTGGAACCCGGACGAGAGGGCCTCACGGGCGGGCGGGAAGACGCCGAGGGCCTTCAGCCCGGCGGTCGCGCCGGCGGCGGCGAGGCCGGTGAGGACGCTGCGCCGCACCGGCCGGAACCTCGGCTCGTCCGCGGGGACGGGACGGCGCCGGACGCGCTGTGCCCCCTCGGGGCGCGGGCCGCGCAGCGGGGGGATGTCCTCCAGTTCGATCATCGTGCCCCCTCCAGGGCGAGGTCGCGGAGGGCCTCGGCGGAGCCCACCGGCTCGGCGGACCGCACCCGCCCGTCGGCGCCGACGAGCACGGCGAACGGCGTGGCGGGGACGGCGTAGTCGGCGAACAGGCCGTCCTGCTCGCCGGTCAGCACGGTCACGCCGGGCCGGGACGCGCCGTCCGGCGGCGGGCCGGCGAAGATGGCGTGCAGCGGGCGGTCCAGGGCGCCGGCGGCGGCCAGCACGTCGGTGCAGACGCCGCAGTCGCGGTCCAGGAACAGCAGCAGGCCCGGCCCGAGCCGCTCGAAGGCCGGTGCCCGCGTCCCGGGCGCGGGGCCGAGCCCCGGCCGCGGGGACGCGCCCTGGCCGAGCGCGTGCACCTGCCGGACCAGACCGGCGACGACCAGGGCGAGCAGCAGGATCGCCACCCATGACAGCAGCAGCGCGCTGGTCTGGAAGGTCATCCGGCCGTCCTCCTCTCCTCGATCATTGCGTGCGGGAGCGTCCAGAGGATCACCGCGAACCCGAGGCCCGCCGTGCCGGCGACGAACAGCTCGGAGGCGGTGGAACCGGCGGGGAGGCCGTGCAGGGCGCCGGCCGCCGCCAGCGCGGAGAGCGCGGCGGCCCGTCCGGCGACCCAGCCGGTCATCGGTGTGCGGGCGCCCGCGCAGCCGCACGGGACGCCGTGCCGCGTGCGGGAGACATGGGCCGCGTAGATCGCGTACAAGGCGAGCAGGGCGGCCGCGGCCGCGCACGTCACGCGCATGGGCCCGTCCCGCCAGAGCAGCAGCGCCGCCGCGCCGGCGAGGCCCGTGGCCGCCTCCACGGCGATCACGGCCGCCGCGACGGCGCCGGCGAGGGCGGGCGGGAACACGCCGTGCGCGCGCAGCGCCGACGGCAGTGCCGCCGTGCTCCGGAGCTGCCCGGCGAGCGAGGCCAGCAGGACGAGCGGCACCGTGACGGCCGCGATGCCGGCGAGCAGCGCGGTCACCGGATCGCCTCGACCGCCAGCCCCGCGAGCCGGCGCGGCGTCTCCCGCACCTGGTCCTCCTCGGGCAGCACGGTCACCAGCAGCGACCGGAGCGCGAGCAGGAAGTACGGCCCCTGGCCCTCCACCGTGTCCTGGAAGAGCTCGCCGCCCGCCACCGAGGCGCCGCGCCACGGCGGCAGCCTCCTGCGGGTCTGCGTGGTGAGCGGGGTGATCTCCAGGAGGCCGAGCCCGGGGACCTCCTTGACCATCTCGGCGGGGTCGGGGCGGCGCGCCCGCCCGCGCGGGACGGCGGTCACGCCGTCGGCGTGCTCGGTGAGCCGCAGCGTGCCGAAGAAGGCCACCGCGTCCGCGGGGCGCCCGTGGTAGAGGTGCGTGAACACCGCGTGCCGGCGGCCCTCCCACACGGCCGCGAGGACCGGGTCGCGCAGCCCGGTGTCGGGGTCGCGGGTCGTCGTCCGGCCGACCCGCAGCCGCCCGCCCTGGAGGTGGAACTCCTCCTCGAAGCGGTCGAGCCCGATGTCCTCCGCCCAGCCGAGCGCGTCCTCGCGGGTGCCGGAGGAGATCTCGTGGAGCCGGCCGCCGTCGGCGATCCGCGCCACCGACGTGCACGGATGCCGGAAGTCGTGCTTGCCGGAGAGCCGGACGCGCACACCGTCCAGCGACCGATGGGTGACCTCGCGTCCAGGTTTGCCCATGTCGTCCCCTTCCTGTGGGACGCATGTCCCACAGAAGCACCGCGGGTAACAGAAGTGACGCTACGCGTGATCTGGAGCTTCGGGGCCAAACCTTCCGGAAGTGGTCACGTCCGGGACCGGGTAGGGTCAACTGCCGGACTCTCGCGCGGCGGCGGCGTTTCAGCGGCGGCCGGGCTCGGTGCCCTGGGTAGGGTCGTGGGGTTTTCCGGCAGGTTGAGCGCGTGAGGTGGAACCCGTGAGCAAGGTCGATGTGCTGATCCAACGGCTCGATCCGCGGTTGCCGCTGCCGCAGTACGCCCATCCCGGCGACGCGGGCGCCGATCTGGTCACCGCCGTGGACGTCGAGCTGCCGCCGGGGGAGCGCGCGGTCGTGCCCACCGGGATGGCGATCGCCCTGCCGGACGGCTACGCCGCTTTCATTCACCCGAGGTCCGGATTGGGCGCTAGGTTGGGAGTGACCATAGTCAACGCACCCGGAACGGTCGACGCCGGCTATCGGGGTGAGATCAAGGTGACCCTGCTGAACACCGACCCCCGCGCCACGGTGACGCTGCGGCGCGGAGACCGCATCGCGCAGATGGTCGTGCAGCGGGTCGAGCGGGCGGTGTTCCACGAGGTCGCCGACCTTCCCGGATCGGCGCGCGGAGCGGACGGCCTCGGGTCGACCGGCGGATTCGGCCCGGCGCCCGGGTCCGGGAACAATGAGCACAGTCGAGAAGGAGCGTGAGTCGTGGCTTTTGGACGTCGCCGGCAGGCCGAGGAGCCCGAGAAGGGTGCCGAGGTGGCCGAGGAGCCGGCGGAGACCGCCGAGGAGGCTCCCGCCGAGGCGGAGTCGGCCACGGGCGGGCCGTGGGACTCGGGGGACTCCTTCCCCGAGTTGCAGCGGCTCGATTTCGGGGCGCTCAAGGTGCCGGTCGCCCCGGGACTGGGTTTCCAGGTGAACTTCGAGGCCACCCAGGTGGACGAGGAGGGCAACCCGCTGGACGGGCGGCCCGTCGCCGTGCTGGTGCAGTACGAGGAGAGCGCCATGCAGCTCCAGGTGTTCGCCGCGCCGAAGCGCAGCGGCATCTGGGAGGACGTGCGCCGTGAGACCGCCAAGGACATCCAGGAGGAGGCCCAGGGCCAGATCCAGGAGGGCGAGGGCCCGTTCGGCCCCGAACTGCTGGCGATGGTGCCCGCCGCGCTGACCGAGGAGGTCCTCGCGGAGATGCCGCAGGAGGTCCGCGAGCAGATCCCGGCCGAGTTCATCGAGCAGGGCTGGGCGCCGCAGATCATCCGTTTCCTCGGGGTGGACGGCCCCCGCTGGTTCCTCCAGGCCACGGTGCACGGCGCCGCGATCGAGGACGAGGAGCAGTGGCAGGTCCTCGAGGACGTGCTGAGCGGCATCGTCGTGCACCGCGGCGACGCCCCGATGCCTCCCCGCGACCTGCTGGAGCTGCAGATCCCCAAGGAGTTCAGCGAGGGCGCCGAGGAGCAGGAGGGCGAGGCCGAGGAGACCTTCAACCCCTTCGAGCGCGGTCCCGAGATCACCGAGGTCCGCTGAGGCCGAGCCTCGCCGGCCGCCCGCCGGGGCCTCCGGGGTCCCGCGCCGGACGAGCCTGCGCCGGATCACCGCCCGCCGGGGCGCACGCCTTTTCGGACGTGCGCCCCGGCGGGTTCCTGCCGTCTGCGCCCGGCGGATTCCTTGCCTTGGACGGCCCGCGGGTGGTCAATCAGGGCATGTCGAAGAAGACGCGCAAACGCCGTGCCCGCAAGAGAAGCAAGCACAACAAGGGCAAGCGGCCCAACGCCCGCCGCTAGGACCCGATCATCTCGAACGTCATCGCGTGCTCGACGCCGGCGGCGCGCCCGCCCTCCTCGGCCATGCCGGTGAGGAACGCGGCCGCGTCGAACCCGGCGCCGAGGTTCGAGAAGTACACCCTGTGCGCGAGCAGGGAGTCGATGCCCGCCTGCAGGTGGCCGCCGACGTCGACGTAGTGGGTGGCCGACGGCGACCCGCCGAAGAGCGCGAACCGGACGCCCTGCCACGGTTCGAGGTCGAGGTCGCGGAACACCCACCGGTTCGCCGCGTCCCTGATCGCGTCCGCGACGGCGAGGCCGAGCGCCCGGTGGTCGGCCATGTTGAAGCCGCCGCCGGGGAAGGTCTCCCGGAAGTTGACCGACAGGACGACCTCGGGCCGGTGCCACCGGATCGCGGCGGCGATGGAGCGCCGCAGCGGCAGCCCGTACTCCAGCATGCCGTCCGGCAGGTCGAGGAACTCGACGGTCTCGACCCCGACGATCCGCGCCGCCTCGATCTGCTCCGCGCTGCGGATCCGGCGGACCTCGTCGGGGTCCATCGAGTCGATCCCGGCCTCGCCGCGGGTGGCGAGCACCTCGGTCACGGTCTTGCCCTGGCCCGTCCACCTGGCGACCGCCGCCGACGTCCCGTACTCCAGGTCGTCGGGGTGCGCCACGACCGCGAGGGCCCGGTCCCAGTCCTCAGGTACTTCGTCCATCCCCTCATCCTGACCGATCCCGTCCGGGATATGGCTCACAGGTAGCGCAGCCAGAGGTAGGGGGTCGACAGGGCGACCATGGCGAGGGTGACGACGAGCCCGTAGCGGGTGAAGCGCCAGAAGCTGATCGGGGTGCCGTTGCGGGCGGCGATGCCGAGCACGACGACGTTGGCGCTCGCGCCGATCGCGGTGGCGTTGCCGCCGAGGTCGGCGCCGAGGGCGAGCGCCCACCACAGGACGTGCCCCTCCGTGCCCGGGTACTGCCCGGCCAGGTCGGCGACGATCGGGCTCATCGTGGCGACATAGGGGATGTTGTCCACGATCGCCGACAGGCCGGCGGACGCCCACAGCAGCAGCATCGCGGCGACCCCGAGCCGTCCGCCGGTGGCGTCGGCGGCGGCCTCGGAGATCTGGCCGATGACGCCCGTCCGGACGAGCCCGCCGACCATCACGAACAGGCCGGCGAAGAACACCAGCGTGGGCCACTCGACCTCGGCGAGCGCCTCCTCGGTGGTGACCCGGGTCGCGGCGACGAGCAGCCCGGCGCCGAGCAGCGCGACCACGGACGGCTCGTAGTGCAGGACGGGATGCAGCACGAACGCCGCCACGACGACGCCGAGGACGGCGAGTCCCTGCGCGAGCAGCCGCCGGTCGGTGATGGCCTCCCGCTCCTCCAGCTCCATGATCTCGGCGGCGAGGCCGGGGTCGTAGCGGAACGCCGAGCGGAACAGCCACCGGCACAGCCCGCAGAAGACGATGACCAGCAGCACGACGAGGGGCGCGAGGTGGACGAGGAAGTCGTTGAACGACAGTCCGCCGCGACTGGCGATGATGATGTTGGGCGGGTCGCCGACGAGCGTCGCGGTGCCGCCGATGTTGGACGCCATGACCTCGGCGATCAGGTACGGCTCGGGCGCCAGGCGGAGCCGCTCGCAGACGAGGAAGGTCACGGGCGCGATCAGCAGGACGGTGGTGACGTTGTCCAGCAGCGCGGACGCCCCGGCCGTCAGGGCGACCAGCATCACCATCAGCCGGTAGGGGCGTCCCCGCGCGCGCTTGGCGGCCCAGATCGCCACGTACTCGAACAGGCCGGTGCGCCGCAGCACCGAGACGATCACCATCATGCCGAGGAGCAGGAAGACGACGTTCCAGTCGATCCCGGACTCGGGGGAGAAGAACGCGTCCTCGGCGTCGGTCACGTGCAGCAGGAGCATCAGGCCGGCGCCGCCGAGCGCCACCGCCGTCCGGTGCACCTTCTCCGAGGCGATCATCACGTACGCGCAGACGAAGATGATGATCGCGGCGGTGGCCTGCACGGAGCCTCCCGGTCGGCGTGCTGGTGGCGGGAGGTGCCGGCCGGGCCGGGCCTCCCGCCGCACCGGGGGCGACTCTACTGGGCACCCCCGCGCCGGCACGACGGCGGGGCCCGGCGATGGTGGGGTTTTGCCTACCCCGATCGGCGTGCTGGACCCATCCTCGGCGGCCTTCGCCGTCCGTAGCTTCGTTCCCGAGGCGCCCCGCGAGGGGGCGCCGGGCGGGAGGTAAGACGATGTTCGGACGCAGCAGGGAGCCGCGGCGGGCGCCCGGGGGGCCCGGCGAGGCGCTCCGGCTGGAGAACGTGCGCCGGGTGTACGGCACGGAGGGCAACCAGGTGGCCGCGCTGGACGGCGTGTCGCTGTCGTTGCCGGCCGGGTCGTTCACCGCGGTGATGGGCCCGTCGGGGTCGGGCAAGAGCACGCTGCTGCAGTGCGCGGCGGGCCTGGACCGTCCGACCGAGGGCCGGGTCTTCGTGGACGGCGCCGAGCTGACCGGCGACGGGGAGGCGGCGCTGACGAGGTTCCGGCGGCAGCGGATCGGCTTCGTCTTCCAGCAGTTCAACCTGCTGCCGACGCTGACCGTCATGGAGAACACGGTGCTTCCGCTGAAGCTGGCGGGCCGCCGGCCCGATCGGGCGCGGGCGCGGGAGATCCTGGAGCGGGTGGGGCTCGGGCAGCGGCTCGGCCACCTGCCGGTGCAGCTGTCCGGCGGCCAGCAGCAGCGGGTGGCGATCGCGCGGGCGCTGGTCACCGAGCCGCGCGTGGTGTTCGCGGACGAGCCGACCGGCGCGCTCGACACGCGCAGCGCCCGTGACGTGCTGAGCCTGCTGAGGGAGTCGGTGCGGACGTTCGGGCAGACGGTGGTGATGGTCACCCATGACCCGGTCGCCGCGTCCTATGCGAACGCCGTCCTGTACCTGGCGGACGGACGGATCGTCGGCCACCAGACCGCGCCCACGGCCGAGGCCGTGGCGGAGCGGATGACGCACCTGGCCGACGAGGTCGAGCGGCAGCGCACGATGGCGGGAGCGTGACATGTTCGGTCTGGCGATCCGTTCACTGCGCCGGCGCGCGAGCGCGTTCACGGCGAGCTTCCTCGCGATGTTCCTCGGTTCGGCGATCATCATGGCGTTCGCCTCGATGCTCGACACGGCGCGGGCGAGCGGCGTGACCGGGCCGCCCCGGGACACGCTCGTCATCATGGCGAACGTCGTCGGCGGCTGGGGCCTGCTGCTGGTGGTCTTCGCCGTCACCTCGACGCTGACCCTGTCGGTCCGGCAGCGGGCCGCGGAGATGGCGCTGCTGAAGAGCGTCGGCGCGACCCCGGGCCAGGTCGGCCGCATGATCGTCGGTGAGGCGGCGGGCCTCGCGGTGGTGGCGGCGCTGCTCGGCATCGTCCCGGCGATGCTGATCGGGCGCGGCCTGGTCTGGATGCTGCACGACACCGGCCAGGTGCCCGCGGGCGTCGCCCACTCCTTCGGTCCGATCGCGCTGTCGATGGGCATCGGGATCACGCTGGTGTCCGCGGCCGGCGCCGCGCTGATCACCGCGCGCCGCGCCGTCCGGGTCCGGGCGGCCGAGTCGATGGCGGACGCGGCCGTCGACACCGGCCGGCTGAGCAGGAAGCGCATCGTGTTCGCGGTGCTGTTCCTGCTGGTCGCCGTGAGCGAGGCGGTCGTCACGGTGACGCTGATGGACGGCAAGGGCACCGACGCGATGGCGACGTCCGGACAGGCCGACATCTTCGCCTCGATCGCGCTGGCGCTGCTGGCTCCGGCGATCATGCGCGGGGTCACGGCGCTGCTGGCGCGCCCGGTCCGGCTGCTCGGCGGGGCGGCCGGCGACCTGGCGATCACCACCATGCGGCGCCGCCTCGGGGCGCTGGCGTCGGCGGTCACGCCGGTCATCCTGTTCGTCGGCATCGCGGTCGGCACGCTGTTCCTGCAGGCCGCCGAGAACGCGGCCATGGACGCGGCCGGGCTGGCCAAGGACGCCGAGCAGAAGAGCATCGAGATGCTCAACCTCGTCGTCATCGGCATGGTGGTGCTGTTCGCCGCGATCATGCTCGTCAACACGCTCATCGCGGCGACGGCGCACCGCGGCCGCGAGTTCGGCCAGACCCGGCTCGCCGGCGCGACCCCGCGCCAGGTGCTCGGCGCGGTCGCGGTGGAATCGGCGGTGCTGACCGTCACCGGCGTGGTCTGCGGGACGGTCGCCGCGGTCTTCACGGTCGTGCCGTTCGGCCTCGCCCGGCGGGACACGCTGGCCCCGGACGGGAGCGTGTGGACCTACCTCGGGGTCGTCGCGCTCGCCGCGGTGCTGACCGGCGCGACCGCCTACGGCGCGGCCCGCCGCACGATCCGCGTGCCGGCCGTGGAGGCGGCGCTGCGCTGACCGGTTGTGCTCCGCGTGAGTGCTCATCCATACTGGGTGAGCACTCACTCATTTCGGGAGGCGGACATGGCCGGATCGGTCGAGGTCGCGGGCGGCGGGTTCCCCGTCATGGACGCGATCCGGGGGCTGCGCTCCTTCTGGTCGAACGGGCGCCGCGTCGAGCGCGCCGCCTACACGATCGGGGCCCTGCTGCTCCTCTCGGGCCTGCTGCACCTGGTGGTGTTCGCCATTGACGGCGGGCCGTGGACGGGACCGGTGTCCTGGCGCAAACCCGTCACCTTCGGGCTGTCGTTCGGCCTGACGCTCGTCACGATCGCCTGGGTGGCCTCGTTCGTGCGGCTCGGCGGCCGCGCCCGGAACGTGATCATCGGTGTGTTCGCGGCCGACTGCGTCGCCGAGGTCTCCCTCATCACCCTCCAGGCGTGGCGGAAGGTGCCGTCCCACTTCAACGAGGAGACCGCCTTCGACACGGCCGTCACCCGGATGCTGGCCGCGGGCGGCGGCATCCTCGTCGTCACGGTGGTCGCGCTCGCGGTGGCCGCGTTCCGCCGGAATCCCGACGTCGCGCCCAGCATGCGCCTCGCCGTGCGCTCCGGGTTCGTCGCGCTGATGCTCGCGCTGGCCTCGGGCGCCGTGATGATCGCCCGGGGCGTGACGACGGTGCGGACCGGCGACCAGCAGGCCGCCTACCACATCGTCGCCGCCCTGAAGCCGGCGCACGCCGTGACGATGCACGCGATCCTCGTCCTGCCGCTGCTGGCCTGGGCGCTCACCTTCACCGGCCGCCCGGAGACCCGTCGCGTGCGGGACGTCGCGCTCGCCTCCGCGGCCTACTGGGTGCTGGCGGCGGCCGTCGTCATCGTCTCCGCCGTCCGGTTCGCGACCGCCTGACGCGACCGCCCGAACGTCCGTCCGGACGAAGACGGGCGGCGCGTCCGCGGGCATACTGGCCCGTCCGGGGGTGGTGCGGAATGAGCGAGCGCGACGGGCGCCGGATCCTCATGCCGGGGGTCCTGGACGAGGCGGAGCGCGCGGAGCCGCCCGGCGAGCCCGAACCGGGCCTCGTCCCCGTCCGCGACCCCGGCGACGTCGCCGACCCGGGGACCGCCGACCGCCCCGGCTCGGAGGGCGACGAGATCGGCGGCGCCGCGCAGGCCGCGCCGCCCGGCGTCGCGCACTCCAGCGCCGTCATGGCGATCGGCACCGTGTTCTCCCGGCTGACCGGCTTCCTGCGCACCGTCGTGATCGGCGCCGCGCTCGGCACCGCCCTGCTCGGCGACGCCTACCAGGCCGCCGAGATGATCCCCTACACCGTGTACGAGCTGCTGCTCGGCGGGATGCTGGCGAGCGTCTTCGTCCCCTTCCTGGTCAAGCGCCGGATCCGGGACGCCGACGGGGGAGCGGCCACCGAGAACCGGCTGCTCACCGCCGTCATCGTGGCCCTCGCCGTGCTCACCGCGGCCGCCGTGCTCGCCGCCGGATGGCTCGTGTCGCTGTACGCGGGCGGGTACACCGGACGGCAGCGCGAGGTCACCGTCCTGCTCACCCGCCTGCTGCTCGCGCAGATCTTCTTCATCGGCGTCAGCGGCCTCGCGAGCACGCTGCTGAACGTCCGGCACCGGTTCGGGGCGCCGATGTGGGCGCCCGTCGTCAACAACCTGGTCACGATGGGGGCGGGCCTGCTGTTCCTGTGGGTCGCGGGACGCGGGCGGACCACCGCGAACGTGACCGACGCCCAGCTGACCCTCCTCGGCCTCGGCTCCGCCCTCGGCACGGTCGCGCAGAGCGCGGTGCTCGCGTGGACGCTGCGGTCCGCGGGGTTCCGCTGGCGCCCGCGCCTCGACCTGCGCGGCTCGGGATTCGGCGAGGCCGCCCGCACGGCGACGTGGATGCTGCTCTACATCGTCGTCGCGCAGGCCGGGGTGCTGGTGACCGCGAACGTGGCGACCCGGGCCGGCGACCGCGCCGCCGGCCCGGGCAGCGGCCTGGCCACGTACAAGTTCGCCCTCGTCGTCTTCCAGCTCCCGTACGCGATCATCGCGGTCTCGGTCATCACCGCCCTGCTGCCGCGGATGAGCGCGCACGTCGCCGACGGCCGCCGCGACCTCGTCCGCGCCGACCTCTCCCGCGGCCTCCGGCTGGCCTGCGCGCTGCTCGTCCCGCTCTGGCTCGGGATGCTGGTGTTCGCGATCCCCGGCTCGGTCACGTTCTTCGCCTACGGGAGCCTCACGCCGGACGGGGCGCGCCGGATCGGCCTCGTCCTCATGGTGTTCGCCGTGATGGTGCTGCCGTTCACCGTCCACCAGCTGCTCATGCGCGTCTTCTACGCCCTCGGCGACACCCGCACGCCCGGCCTCATCGCCGTCCCCGCCGGGATCGCGCAGGCGGCCGCCGCGTTCGCGCTGCTGTGGTCCGTCCCGGCGCGGCAGGTGGTGGTCGGGCTGCCGGTCGCGTACGGGCTGTTCTACGCGCTCGGCGCGGCGGGCGCGGCGCTCGTCCTGCGCAGGCGGCTCGGCGGGCTGGACGGGCGCCGCATCCTCCGGGCGCTGGTCCGGCTGCACCTGGCCGCCCTGCCCGCCGTCGCGTTCGCCGCGCTGATCGTGTGGGCCTTCGGCCACCTGTCCGGCGACCGCGTCCCCGCCCTGCTCGCCGTCCTCGTCGGAGGCGCGGGCGGCGGCGCGATCTACTACGCCACCGCCAGCCTGATGAGGATTCCGGAGATCGGCTACTTCACCGCGATGGCCGCCGCCCGCCTGCGCAGATCATGAGCGGTTCGTTGTGGAGACGGGACCGGCGGGGGGAACTCATCGTTCCCCCGAAACGCCGGACTCGCCGTCCGGGCGGACGGCGAGCCGGGCGGAGGGTGCTCAGTGGGCGCGGGCCCGGCTGGGGAGGAGGAAGGCGACCAGGAACGCGGCGGCGGTGAGGCCGGCGGTAAGGACGGTCACCTGCTTCGCGGCGTCCAGCGCGGCCGCCGCGGCGAAGTGCCCGGCCACCGGGGCGCCGATCGCCCCGAAGAACACCGTGCCGAGCGCCGCGATGCCGAGGGACGCGCCGAGCTGCTGCACCGACTCCAGCGCGGCCGAGCCGGACCCGACCTCGTGGTCGGCGATGCCCGCCACGATGATGTCGAACAGCGGGACGAAGATCATGCCCATCCCGGCGCCGAACAGCAGCAGCGGCGCCGCCAGGTGCCAGCCGCCGAGCCCCGTCCCGGCCGCCTCGAACACCGCGTACAGCGCGGCCAGGCCGGCGGTCATCAGCGCCAGGCCGAGGTGCAGGATCCGGCGGCCCAGGCTGGTCATCGTCATGCCGCTGAACGCCGACCCGGCGAACGCGCCGATCGCCCAGGACGACATCGCCAGGCTCGCGGCGAGCGGGGTGTAGCCGAGGCCGAGCTGCAGGAACAGGCCGGTGGCGAGGGAGAAGCCGGTGATCGTGCCGAAGAAGACGATGACGAACAGGACGCCCGAGGTGTACGACCGGTTCGCGAACACGCTCAGCCGGACCAGCGGTGTCCGGCCGCGACGGGTGCGGCGGAGCTGGTGCGCGGCGAACAGGGCCAGGGCGGGGACCGAGCCGGCGAGCAGCGCGAGCGACCAGGCGGGCCAGCCGAGCTCGCGTCCCTGGACGAGCGGGTAGACCAGCATGCTCATGCCGAGGCCGCCCAGCAGCATGCCGGTGACGTCCAGGCCGCCGGAGCGGTCCGCGGTCACCGGCGCGGGCAGCACCCGGGCGCCCATGACCAGCGCGTACGCGCCCACCGGGATGTTCACCAGGAAGATCGCGCGCCAGCCGGTGCCGAACAGGTCGGCGTCGATGAGCAGCCCGGCGACCACCGGTCCGAGGATCGTGGCGAGCCCGATCACCGGCCCGAACAGCGCGAACGCCTTGCCGGTGTCCGCGCCGAACAGGTCGCGGATCAGGCCGAAGCCCTGCGGGATCATCACCGCGGCGAACAGGCCCTGCGCGACGCGGGCGGCGATCAGGCTCTCCGGCGACCAGGCGAGCGCGCAGGCCGTCGAGGTGACGAGGAACCCGGCGGCGCCGGCGAGCAGGACCGGCCGCCGCCCGAACATGTCGCCGAGCCGTCCGCCGGTGAGCAGCGCCACGGCGAGGGCCAGGGTGTAGCCGGCGGCCATCCACTGGAGCGCGGAGTAGGACCCGCCGAGGTCGGCGCGGATCGCGGGCGCGGCCACGTTCACGACGGTGGAGTCGAGGAGGTTCAGCAGGGTGGCGGCCAGGATCGCCGAGAGGCCGAGCCAGCGGCGCGGGTGCGGCGCGACGGCGCCGTCCCGGCTCGTTTCCGTGGTGCGTGTCCCCGCGGCGGGGGCCGCGGTGTCGAGCGTGGCGGTCACGGCTTGTCCTTCCTCTTGGAGCGGAATGCTCTGTTCCAAGAGTATCAGAACGGAATGCTTCATTCCACTGTGAGCCGGGTCGAGTTTCCGGTGAGGGTGAAGGATCCGGTTCGTCCGGGGATGCCATACGCTTCGAGGTATGGACGAGGTTTCGGCCGGCACGCCGCAGGCGGCGGAGCCCGCCGGGCGCGAGCGAGGGAAGGGCGGCCTCCGGCGCTTCCTGCGGCGCATGGCGGCCGGCAAGGCCGAGCTCGAGGCCGAGGAGCTGCAGAAGAGCGCCGATGACGAGGGCGCGACGCCGATCAGCGACTGCGCCGCGCGCAAGCGGCACTGCGTGGCCGGTACGCTACGTACCGTGACCCTCCGGCCGCGGGGCGGAGCCCCCGCCCTGGAGGCCGAGCTCTACGACGGCACCGACGTGGTCAACCTGGTCTGGCTCGGCCGGCGCAAGATCGCCGGCATCGACCCGGGCCGCCGGCTGCGCGCCGAGGGGCTGGTCAGCGAGCAGGACGGGCGCAAGGTCATGTTCAATCCGCGCTACGAGCTGCGCGGCGGCTGATGAGGCCGCGGCGGGCAGCCGGGAGACCCACGTGAGCGAAGTGAAGACGGGCGCCGAGCGGGAGACCGCCGCCCACGACACCGTGGAGGCCGCCGTCCGCGCCCAGCTGAGCAAGGCGCTCGGCGGCGTCCGCGGCATGGTCGAGGCGGCCGTGCCGACGATCGCCTTCACCGGCACCTACGTGGCGGTCGAGGACATCAAGCTCGCCGTCACCGCCGGCGTCGGCGCCGCGGTGCTGCTGCTCGCCGTCCGGCTCGCGCAGCGCTCCAGCCCCCAGTTCGTCCTGAACAGCCTCATCGGGATCGCGATCGCCGCGTTCTTCGCGCTGCGCTCCGGCAAGGCCGAGGACGCGTTCCTGCCCGGCATCATGCTCAACGCCGGCTACGCCGCCGCGATGATCTTCTCGATCGCGGTGCGCTGGCCGATCGTCGGCTTCATCATCGGGTCGGTCACCGGCGACCCGACCGCCTGGCGGTCCGACCCCGGCATCGTGAAGCTGTGCTCCCGGCTCACCTGGCTGCTCGTCCTGCCCTGCGCCGCCCGGGTCGCCGTCCAGTACCCGATCTACCTCGCGGACGGCGACCAGAGCGGCCTGCTCGGCACGGCCAAGATCGTGATGGGCTGGCCGCTGCAGGTGGCGGCGCTGGCCGCCATGGTGGGGCTGCTCGCCCGCGGCCGCACCCCGATCGACCGCGAGGAAACCGCCTGACCCTCGCGGTCACCTGCCGCCGAGCAGCTCCGCGAGCTCGTCCTCCACGTCCTGGCTGGCGACGAACATCAGCTCGTCGCCCGGCTCCAGCGTGTCGTCGGACGAGGGCACCAGCACCCGCCCCTCCCGCAGGATCGCCACCAGCGCGGTGTCGCGCGGCCAGGCCACCGACCCGACCCGCTGCCCGCCGAGCGGCGCGTCCTCCGGCAGCGTCAGCTCCACCAGGTTCGCCTCGCCCTGCCGGAACGTCATCAGCCGGACGAGGTCGCCGACGCTGACGGCCTCCTCGACCAGCGCCGACAGCAGCCGCGGCGTGGACACGGCCACGTCCACGCCCCACGACTCGTTGAACAGCCACTCGTTGTTCGGGTGGTTGATCCGCGCCACCACCCGCGGCACCCCGTACTCGGTCTTGGCCAGCAGCGACACCACCAGGTTGACCTTGTCGTCGCCGGACGAGGCGACCACCACCTGGCAGCGCTCCAGCGCGGCGTCGTCCAGTGCGGAGATCTCGCACGCGTCGGCCAGCAGCCACTCCGCGCGCGGCACCATCTCGACCTTGATGGCCTTGGGGCTCTTGTCGATCAGCAGCACCTCGTGCCCGTTCTCCAGCAGCTCCTGGGCGATGGAGCGGCCCACCGCGCCCGCCCCGGCGATCGCGACCCGCATCAGGCCTCCTCCCCGTTCCGCGCCGCGACGGCGGCGTTCACGCGCTCCAGATCGTCGGCGCCCGCCATGATGTGCACGATGTCGCCGTCCTGGATGACCGTGTCCCGCTCGGGGACGAGCGCCTCGCCCATCCGCGACAGGAACGCCACGCGGGTCCGGGCGTGCTCCTCCAGCGCCCCGACCTTCTCGCCCACCCACAGGTGACCGGAGTCCAGCTCGGCGAGGACGACCGCGCCGGTCGGGTCGCGCCACAGCGGCTCGGCGCCCTCGGGGAGCAGCCGGCGCAGGATCTGGTCGGCCGTCCACCGGACGGTCGCGACCGTGGGGATGCCGAGCCGCTGGTACACCTCCGCCCGGCGCGGGTCGTAGATCCGGGCCACCACGTTGTCCACGCCGAACGTCTCCCGCGCCACCCGCGCGGAGATGATGTTGGAGTTGTCGCCGCTGCTCACGGCCACGAACGCGGACGCGCGCTCGATGCCCGCCTCGGCGATCACATCGCGGTCGAACCCGAACCCGGTGATGCGGCGGCCCCGGAACCCGCTGCGGAGCCGGCGGAACGCCTCCGGGCTCTGGTCGATGATGGCCACCGAATGGCCCTTGTCCTCCAGGATGTGGGCGAGCGTCGACCCGACCCGCCCGCATCCCATGATCACGATATGCACGGCCGTTCCTTCTTCCGTCCAGGGGGACGTTCCCCCTGTACCCCCCGCGCCGTGCACGGCATTCGCCGCCGAGACCGTGCCGCGCCCGAGGACCGTTTCCTGTGAATGATCCCTGCCGGGCTGCAAACCTACACATCCCCCCAGCCGAGTACTACCCGACCGGCCCGCCGAGGGGCCTGCGACGCCCGAACGCGCTGCTCAGAACACTGAAGGCGGGCGGCGGCGGGGGCGTCACCGGCACGGGCTAGAGTCTCGTTGCGTGTCAAAGGTTCCGGACCTCACGAAGAGGCTCCTCCTCGGCCGCGCGCTGAGCAGCTCCCAGCAGCACGAGCAGCTGCTGAAGAAGCGGATCGCGTTGCCGGTCTTCGCGAGCGACGCCCTCTCCTCGGTGGCCTACGCGCCGCAGGAGATCCTGCTCGCCCTCGGCGCCGGCGGGCTGGTGATGTACCACTACACGCCGTGGGTCGCGGCGGCCGTCGTGGTCATCCTGCTCACCGTGGTCGCGTCCTACCGGCAGAACGTCCGGGCCTACCAGAGCGGCGGCGGCGACTTCGAGGTCGCCACCACCAACCTCGGCGGCAACTGGGGCGTCATCGTGGCGAGCGCGCTGCTCGTCGACTACGTCCTCACCGTCGCGGTGTCGGTGTCGTCCGGGGTGGAGAACCTCGGCGCGCTGCTGGAGTTCATGCAGCCGCACGAGGTCGGGGTCGCCATCGGCATCGTGGTGCTGCTCACCCTCGGCAACCTGCGGGGCCTCAAGGAGGCCGGGGTCGCGTTCGCGATCCCCACCTACCTGTTCATGTTCGCGGTCGTCGGCATGCTGGCGTGGGGCCTGGTCCGGCTGGTCTCGGGCGCCGAGCTGGAGGCCGAGACCGCGCACTACGAGATCCGCGGCGACGAGACCGACCTCGCCGGGTTCGCGCTGGTCTTCCTGCTGCTGCGGGCGTTCTCCTCCGGCTGCGCCGCGCTGACCGGCGTCGAGGCGATCAGCAACGGCGTGCCCGCCTTCCGCAAGCCCAAGGGGGAGAACGCCGCCACCACCCTGCTGATGCTGGGCCTCGTCGCGATGACGATGTTCGGCGGCGTCACCGCGTTCGCCTACATCACCGACGCCAGGTTCGCCGAACCCGACCAGGGCAGCCACCTCGTCGACCCGGCCACCGGCCGCGAGCTGCACGACGCCGACCCGGTGATCGCGCAGGTCGCGCACACCGTCTTCAGCAACTTCACCCCGGGGTTCGCGCTCGTCACCGCGATGACCGCGCTGATCCTGTTCCTCGCGGCCAACACCGCGTTCAACGGCTTTCCGGTGCTCGGGTCGGTCCTCGCCCAGAACCGCTACCTCCCGCGCCAGCTGCACACCCGCGGCGACCGGCTGGCCTTCAGCAACGGCATCATCATCCTCGCCACCATGGCCGGGCTGCTGATCTACGCCTACGACGCGTCGGTCAGCCGGCTGATCCCGCTGTACACCGTCGGCGTGTTCGTGTCGTTCACGGTCAGCCAGATCGGCATGGTCCGGCACTGGAACCGGCTGCTCACCACCGAGAACGATCCGGCGCAGCGGCGCCGGATGAAGACCTCCCGCGCGATCAACGCGTTCGGCGCCACCCTCACCGGCATCGTCCTGGTCGTCGTGCTGATCACCAAGTTCGCGCTCGGCGCCTACATCGTGTGCATCGCGATGCCGCTGCTGTTCCTGCTGATGAAGGCGATCAGGCGGCACTACGACCGGGTCGCCGCGGAGCTGGTGCCCTCCGGCGAGGACGTCGCGCTGCCCGCCCGCAACCACGGCATCGTGCTCGTCTCCAAGATCCACAAGCCGACGCTGCGGGCGCTCGCCTACGCCCGCGCTACCCGGCCCTCCACGCTGGAGGCGGTGACGGTCGCGGTGGACGCCGAGGAGTCGCAGCGCCTCCAGGAGGAGTGGGACGCCCTCGACATCCCCGTGCCGCTGAAGATCCTCGACTCGCCGTACCGGGAGATCACGCGGCCCGTCCTGTCGTACGTCAAGAGCGTCCGGCGCAAGAGCCCCCGCGACGTCGTCACCGTGTTCATCCCCGAGTACATCGTCGGCCACTGGTGGGAGCAGCTGCTGCACAACCAGAGCGCGCTGCGGCTGAAGGGCCGGCTGCTGTTCCAGCCGGGCGTCATGGTCACGAGCGTCGCCTGGCAGCTCCAGTCCTCCGACCGGCTGAAGGCCCGGCCCGAGCCGCCGGGGCCGGGCGCCTCCCGGCGTCCGCCGCGGACCGGAACGCGTCCCGGTGCCGGTAGTGTTTCGGACCGTGACTGAACTCGAACCCGACGTCCTCGACCTGGAGGTCGGCAACGTCGCCAACGGCGGTTTCTGCGTCGCCCGGCACGAGGGCCGCGTGGTCTTCGTCCGGCACGCCCTGCCCGGCGAACGGGTGCGAGCCCGCGTCACCGACCGCACGAAGAACTTCCTGCGCGCCGACGCCGTGGAGATCATCGAGGCGTCCCCGGACCGGGTCGAGCCGCCGTGCCCGTTCGCCGGCCCCGGCCGCTGCGGCGGCTGCGACTGGCAGCACGCCTCCCTGCCCGCCCAGCGGGCGCTCAAGGCCGCGGTCGTCGAGGAGCAGCTGCGGCGCCTCGCCGGGATCACCCGCACGGTGGTCGTCGAGGAGGTCCCCTACCCGGTCGAGGGCGACGTGGCCCCGCCCCCGGGGCTCGGCTGGCGCACCCGCGTGCAGTTCGCCGTCTCCTCCGGAGCCGTCGGCCTCCGCCGGCACCGGTCCCACGACATCGAGCCGATCGACGAGTGCCTGATCGCCCACCCCGGCGTGGAGCTGATGGGCATCGAGCGCAAGCGGTGGCCCGGCGCGAGCGGCGTCGAGGGCGTCGTCTCCGCCGCCACCGGCGACCGGCTGGTCGTGCTGCGCGGGCGGGACCGCCGCAAGATCCGGGTGCCGCGGCTGGACGTGCCGGTCCGGCTCGTCCGGGGCAGGCCCGAGCCGGGCGCCGCGCTCCCGTACGTCCGCGAGGAGGTCTCCGGGCGGCTGTACCAGGTCAGCGGCAGCGGCTTCTGGCAGGTCCACCCGGGCGCCGCGCGGCTCCTGGCCGACGCCGTGCTCGACGCCCTCGAACCGAAGCCCGGCGACATCGCCGTCGACCTGTACTGCGGCGTCGGGCTGTTCGCCGGCGTCCTCGCCGACCGGGTCGGCCCCGACGGGCTCGTCGTCGGCGTCGAGTCCGACGGGCAGGCCGTCCGCGACGCCCGCCACAACCTGCGCGACCTGCCGAACGTCTCGATCGAGCGCGGGGCGGTGGAGGAGGTCGTCGCCGACCTGGAGTTCGGGATCGCGTCCGCCGGGTCCCGCACGCAGAACAAGCGCGGCACCGGCCACCACCGAGGTTCCCGCGTCCGGCGCGCCGACGTCGTCGTCCTCGACCCGCCGCGCGCCGGTGCGGGCCGCGACGTCGTCGAGCACATCACCCGCCTCGCCGACCGCAAGATCGCCTACGTGTCCTGCGACCCGGCCACCCTGGCCCGCGACCTGGCCTACTTCGGCGAGCGCGGCTGGACGCTGGAGACCCTCCGCGCCTTCGACGCGTTCCCGATGACACAGCACGTGGAGTGCCTCGCGACCCTGGTCAGGGGCTAGCACCCCGGTCGCCGCACCAGGGGCAGGAAGATCGTGTCGACGATCTCCTCGATGACCTCGTCGGGCACGGGGGCGAAGGTCAGCAGAATCTCGTGGCGCAGCAGGTCGAACGGCAGGCTCCTGATGCGGTCGGTCAGGCGGTCCGGGTCGATCTCGCCGCGCCGGACGGCACGGCCGTACATCGTGTCGAGGGCCTCGGCCCGGCCCGTCACGGCGGGGTCGCGCAGCTCGCCGAGGCTCTCGCCCACATCCCGGTGGTAGCCCGCCAAGGCCCCGTACACGAGGGTGATGAGCCGCACGCGGGCCCTGCTGATCTCCCGCATGAGGGTCACCAGGTCGTCCCGCAGGCTGCCCGTGTCGGGGAGCTCCAGCAGTGATTCCTTGAGCACGTGGGCGATCGCCGCGCGGACCAGCTCGTCGCGGTCGGACCAGCGGCGGTAGAGCACCGGGGGACTGGTGCCGGCCCGTCTGACCACGGCGTCGACCGTGAACCTGGCGTAGCCGTGCTCGGCGAGCTCGTCCCAGGCCGCATCGAGGAGCGCCTTCTCCAGTGCCGCTCCCCGGCGCCGCTCCGCCATCCGCCCGCCTCTCGCTTGAGAAAGAGTTGTCTATCTCATCGTAGCGGCCTACGCTGGGCGCGTAAGATAGAGAGTCCTATCTAAAGGGCGGTCACCCGTGAGCGTTCCCCGAGACACGACGGCCGCGTCCCCGGCACCGGAGTCCGAGCGTGTCGACCCCGCCGTGTGGCGCATGGCGGTCACCCTCATCGTCGGCGCCCTGGCCGTCGTGTTCGACACCACCATCGTCAGCGTCGGCCTCGACGACCTGGCGACCGATCTGCACACGTCCCTGTCCACGGTCCAGTGGGTGAGCACCGCGTACCTGCTGGCGGTGTTCGCCGCCATCCCGCTCGCCGGCTGGGCCCAGTCGCGCCTCGGCGGGCGGCGGCTGTGGATCTCGGCCCTGGGCGGGTTCCTGCTCGGATCGGTCCTGAGCGCCCTGGCGTGGGACGCGGCCAGCCTGATCGCCTTCCGCGTGGTCCAGGGCGTCGCGGGCGGCCTGATGATGCCCCTCATGGTCACCCTGCTCATGCAGGCGGCCGGGGGCCGTCACATCGGCAGGGTCATGGCCATGATCACCGTGCCCACCGCGCTCGGCCCCATCCTGGGGCCGGTCCTGGGCGGCCTCATCCTGGACCGGGCCGACTGGCGCTGGATGTTCTACGTCAACATCCCCTTCTGCGCCGCCGGTGCCTGGCTCGCCCGGCGCAACCTGCCCGACGACCGGCCCGCGCCCGGGAAGCCCCCCGCCCGCCTGGACCTGGTCGGTCTGCTACTCCTGTGCCCCGGCACCGCCGCTCTCATCTACGGGCTCTCCCGGGTCCAGAGCAGCGCGGACGTCACCGCCGCCCATGTCCTCGTCCCGCTGCTCGGCGGACTCGCCCTGGTCGCCGCCTTCACCGCCCGGACGCTGGCCCGGCCCGCGGGCGCCCTGATCGACCTGCGGCTGTTCCGCCACCGTGCGGTCGCCTCCTCCTCGGCCCTGCTCTTCCTGGGCGGCCTCTCCCTGTACAGCGCGATGATGCTGCTGCCGCTGTACTTCCAGCAGGTCCGCGGGCACGACGCGCTGGGCGCCGGTCTCCTGCTCATCCCGCAGGGCGCCGGCGCGCTCCTCGCGCGAGGCCTGGCGGGGACCTGCGTCGACCGCTTCGGGCCCCGCCGGGTCGCCGCCGTCTCCTTCGCCTTCGTCGCCGCGGCGACCGTGCCGTTCGCGTTCGTCACCGCCGGCACCGGCGAGATCCTGCTCATGGCCGCGCTGTTCGTCCGCGGCGCCGGCCTGGGCGCCGCCATGATCGCGCCGGCCGGCGCCGCGTACGTCGGCCTCGGACACCACGAGATCCCCGATGCCAGCATCATCAGCCGCGTCGCCCAGCAGATCGGCGGGTCCGTGGGCATCGCCGTCCTCGCCGTCGTCCTCCAGGATGGCGCCGGAGGCGCCCGCGGGCCGGAGGCCCTGGCCGTCGGCTACGACCACGCCTTCTGGTGGTCCGTGGCCTTCACCCTTGCCGCCCTCCCGCTGTGCCTGGTCCTGCCGGGTCGTGCCGAGCCCCCGTCCATCGTGCGGTGACCAGCGGAAAAACGGTTGCGGTGGGGCATAGCGTGGAACTGTGATCGAAATCAGGGACATCCCGGAGGCCGACGCCGTCCGCATGCGCGACTTCGCGGGGGTGGTGTTCCACCTCTCCATGGACGACGGGGACCAGGAGCGGGACGGCTGGCCTCTCCTGCGCGCCGAGCGCATCGGCGCCTACGACGGCGGCACGCTCGTCGGCCAGCTCGGGACCCTGCCCATGCGGCTCGCGGTCCCGGGCGCGCTGCTCGACTGCTCGGCGGTCACGTTCGTCGGAGTCCTGCCGACGCACCGCCGCCGCGGGATCCTGACGTCCATGATGGACCGGATGGACGCCGACGCCATCGCGGCGGGACGTCCGGTGGCCGCGCTCTGGGCGTCCGAGGGCGTCATCTACGGCAGGTACGGCTTCGGCCTGGCCACGCGCGCGATCGGCCTGGAGGTCGACTCCTCGCGGCCGCTCGATCTGCGCACGGTGCCCGACGACCGCCCGCTGCGACTGGTCGACACCGCCTCCGCCCCCGACCTGCTCGGCCCGATCCACGATCGGTCGCTGGCGGTGCGTCCGGGCGGCCTGGTCCGCGACGCCGACTGGTGGACGCGGGGGGTCCTGCGGGCGACCGACCGGGACGCCGAGGGGTACACCGCGCCGCGCATCGTCCACCACCCCGCCGGCTACGCGGTCTACCGGGCCCGCGGGGGGACGATCCGGGTCGTCGACCTCGTCGCCGACACTCCGCAGGCAGAGGCGGCGCTCTGGCGGTTCCTGGCCTCGATCGACCTGTCGTCCCGCGTGGTCGCCCCGAACCGCCCGGTGGACGACCTGCTCCCGCACATGGCCGCCGACTCCGAGCAGGTCACCGTCACGCACGGCTTCGGCGCCCTCTGGCTCCGGCTGATCGATGTGCCGGCCGCCCTGCGCGCCCGCTCCTGGGCCACCGACGACACCTTCGTCCTGGAGGTCGGCGACCCACGCATCCCGGGCAACGACGGACGCTGGCGCCTTGGTACCTCCACCACCGGCGCCGCCGCCTGCGAGGCGACCACGGAGCGGCCGGACCTGACGCTCACCGCGGCCGACCTCGCGGCCGTCTACCTGGGCGGGCAGGACCCGGTCACGCTGACCAGGGTCGGCGCCGTGACCGAGCACACGCCCGGCGCCGCCGCCCGCCTGGCGACCTCCCTGGCCGTTCCGCTGGCGCCCTACATCAACGACGACTTCTAGCCGGCCGCCTCCGGGCGGCTAGCGCCAGAAGAAGACCTTGGCGCTGCCCTGGGTGAGGGTGGCGGCCGCGGAACCGCGGTGCAGCAGCTGGAACCGCACCCGCTTCCCCGCCTCGACGGTGTCGGCGGCGAGGTTGTAGACCAGGTTGGTGCTGTCGCCGGCGGAGACGAAGTCCTGGACGGGGCCGGCCTGGAACTTGCCGGTGTCCTCGATCTCCACCTCGACCACCCGGGCCTGGATGAGCGTGCCCGCGGGGACGCCGCGGACGGTGGTGCCCACGGACAGGCTGTACCGGGCCGACCCGGTCAGCAGGCTCGGCCCGCCCGGGTCGTTGTGCTGGTGGTGGCTGTCGGAGTACTCCTTGCTCCAGGTGACGTTCGTCCACGTCCCGGGAGCGAGCTGTTGCTCCTTGCCGCCGGTTCCGACGGACACGTAGTCGGGCATGTCGTCTCCCTCGGGCGAGACGCCGACGCGCCACTGCCCGTAGTCGCTCTTCACGGCGCGGTCGTAGTCGACGCCGACGCCGTTGATGGTGTGGTCGTTGGAGTACTGCTGCAGCTGGGCCCGCGCGTCCCACCTGCCGCCGGACCAGGCGTACGTCTGCCAGCCGAAGGTGATCTTCTTCGCGTCGAAGGCGCGGTCGACCGGGCCGTAGCCGCCGTAGAGCCCGACCCGGTCGCGGCCGATCACGCTCGCCGCGCCGTCGAGGTAGGCGTTGATCTCGTCCTGCTGCCCGGCGGAGGCGTCCCAGTCGGCGGCGAAGTAGATGGGCCGGTCGTCCGGCATGCCGCACGCCTCGGCCTGCGCGGCGGCGTCCCGGGCGTCGGCGACGCCGGCGGATCGTCCGGCCAGGGGGCGCTGCGCGGTCGTCTCCCAGACGACGACCAGCCAGATGCCCGCCGCGGACAGCTCGTCGGCCTCCGCGCGCGTCAGGTTCTTGCCGGTCGTGTCGTGGGACAGGTAGCGGCACGCGAACTTCGCCCCGGCGCGTTTCAGCGCGGCCGCGCCGGGGCGGCCCCACGCGTAGTCGACGCCGAAGACAGCCATGTCAGCTCCAGAGTCAGGGGTAGGGGTCAACGTCGATTCAACAACCCGGGACGCCTGTGGCGCAGGAGATTGGGGAGGTTCAGGCGGGATGAGGACCATCGGTGACAGTTATGTTACCGTGCGTGACGGCACGTCAATGCGGTGCCGGGTGGACGGCCCGGTGCTCGCCGGATGGACGTATCCGTCGAATTCTCGCAGGTCACGGGGGGCAAAGTGATCCGGACACTGAAGGGGCGCGGCCTGGTCCTGCTGGCCGCCGCTCCGCTGCTGGGAGGTGTGGCGGCGGCGCCGGGAGCGCATGCCGACGTTCCCGTCCCGGCGGTGCACGAGGGGGGCCAGGACGCCGCTTCGAAGCCGCCTCCGCGGCAGAAGGCGCACGGCAAGCACAAGTCGAAGAAGCACAAGTCGAAGAAGCACAAGTCGAAGAAGCACTCGTCCAATAAGCACTGCCACGAACACGGCAAGAAGCACGGCGGGAAGCACGCTGGCAAGCACAAGGGCCACGGCAAGAAGCACAAGAAGCACTCGCATCACGGTGGCCAGGCGGCCAAGCACAAGGCCAATGCGTCGAAGCACCAGGCTCACGGCAGGGTGGTGCTCCACACTGACGGCCCTGAGAGGGCGGTGGTTCCCGGGCGCACCTACGAGTGGTCGTTCGAGGTGCTCGCCAAGGGGGCGCAGAAGTCGGCCAGAGCGGTGTTCCTGGTGACGCTGCCGCGGTCGCTGGTGTTCGTGTCCGGGGGGCGCTGCAAGGCCACCGGGCGGACGGTCGTCTGCAACCTGGGCACCCTGAAGCAGGGCCGGTGGGCCGACGGCGAGTTCAAGGCGAAGGTCTCCGAGCGCGCGAGGTCCGGGCAGAGGATCGCCCTGCGCGGGACGGTGATGTGGGGCTCGGCCGTCGACGCCGGGGGCTTCCCGGCGGTGCGGGTCGCGAAGGCCGCCGGGCACGGGCACGCGAAGCCCGCCAAGAACAAGCCGTCCGGGCAGGGGCATGCGAGGCCGTCCGGGCAGGGGCATGCGAAGACGCCTCCGGACAGGGCGCGGATCGCCGGGACGCCCTGACCCGCCGCGCGGGCGGCGCCGGGTCCGTACGAGGATGGGGTCATGCGACTTCGGATCTTCACTGAGCCCCAGCAGGGGGCGAGCTACGAGACTCAGCTGGCCGTGGCCAAGGCGACGGAGGACCTCGGCTTCGACGCGTTCTTCCGCTCCGACCACTTCGTCAAGATGGGCGACGTGACGGGCGAGCCGGGCCCGACCGACTCCTGGATCACGCTGGGCGCGCTGGCCCGGGAGACCAGCCGGATCAGGCTCGGCACGCTGGTGACGGCCGGGACGTTCCGCTACCCGGGGCCGCTGGCGATCTCGGTCGCGCAGGTCGACCAGATGAGCGGCGGGCGCGTCGACCTCGGGCTCGGCACGGGCTGGTTCGAGGACGAGCACACCGCGTACGGCATCCCGTTCCCGAGCCTGGCGGAGCGGTTCGAGCGGCTGGAGGAGCAGGTCGAGATCGTCACCGGGCTGTGGGGGACGCCGTCCGGGGAGACGTACTCGTTCAGCGGGAGGCACTACGCGCTGTCCGACTCGCCCGCGCTGCCGAAGCCGGCGCAGGCGGGCGGTCCGCCGATCATCATCGGCGGGTTCGGCGCGAAGCGGACGCCGCGGCTGGCGGCCCGCTACGCGGACGAGTACAACGTCCCGTTCCACCAGGTGAAGGACACCGCCGGGGCGTTCGACCGGGTCCGCGCGGCGTGCGCCGAGGCGGGCCGGACGAGGCCGCTGGTCTACTCGGCCGCCCAGGTCGTCTGCTGCGGACGGGACGAGGCCGAGCTGAAGCGCCGCGCCGACGCCATCGGCCGGGAGGTGTCGGAGCTGCGCGGCAACGGCCTGGCGGGCACGCCGGGGGAGCTGGTCGACAAGATCGGCCAGTTCGGCGAGCTGGGCGCCGAGCGCGTCTACCTGCAGGTTCTCGACATGCACGATCTTGACCACCTGGAGCTGCTGGCGGCGGAGGTGCTGAGCAAGGTCTGAACAGGGCGCGGGCCCGCGGTGGGGGGAGTCCCTCCACCGCGGGCCTCGTCTTGTGTCGGACGGTCTCCTTCAGACCGGCTCTTCTTCCGGGCGGGGGTGCATCGGCAGCAGGAACGTCGCCAGGAAGGTGAGGCCGAGGAGCCCGACCTCGACCCACAGCGTGATCTTCATGGCGTCGCCGAACCCGGTCTTGGCCGAGTGCCCGGCGGCGTCCGCGACCGCCTTCTGCACGGCCGGAGCCGACTGCGGCGCGGCGCCGACGGCGGCCCGGACGTCGTCCTGGAGCCGGTGGCAGGACGCGGGGACGGCGGCGGCGTCCTTGGCGGTGGCGCGGTCGTGGCCGCAGTCGCGCAGGCCGTCCACGATCCGGTCCCGCTGCGCCGCGGGGACGGACGCGGCGGCGAGCCGCCCGCGCAGCCCGGCGGCGCCGTCGTCGGCCGCGGCGGCGACGTGCCCGCCCAGCAGGCCGAAGAAGATCGTGCCGAGGACGGCGGCGCCGAGCGCGGCCCCGAGCTGCTGGACGGCGGTGAGCGTGCCGCCCGCCGAGCCGGTCTCCTCGGGCTCGACGCCCGCGAGGACGGTGTCGAAGAACGGCGCCATCAGCAGGCCCATGCCGAGCCCGGTCACGGTCAGCGCGGGGACGAGCTGCCACGCGGTGACGTCGATCCCGGCGTACTGGAGGGTGGTGGAGAACCCGGCGATGCCGGCGGCCATGGTGAGCGCCCCGGCGTGGATCACCGTGCGGCCGAACCGCCGCACGGCCTGGGCGACGCCGAACCCGATGACGATGCCGGCCGACCAGGGGATCTGCGCGAGCCCCGTCTTCAGCGGGGAGAACCCGAGGCCCATCTGGAAGAACAGCGACAGCACCAGGCCGAGGCCCGCGACGCCGGAGAAGAACACCATGCCGACGACGAGCCCGCCGGTGAAGCCGCGCTTGCGGAACAGGCTCGGGACGATGAGCGGGTCGCCTCCGGCGCGCTGCTTGCGGGACTCGTACCGGGCGAACACGCCCCAGACGAGCAGGGACGCGGCCATCATGGCGAACGTCCAGGCGGGCCAGTCGTGCTCGCGGCCCTGGACGAGCGGGTAGATCAGCAGGCCGGCGCCGAGGGACGCCAGGGCCGCGCCGGTGAGGTCGAGGCGGGAGGCGTGCTCGGCGCGCCCGGCGGGCAGGAACCGCAGCCCGGCCAGCACGGCGGCGGCGCCGAGCGGCAGGTTGATCAGGAAGATCATCCGCCAGCCGGTGCCGAACAGGTCGGCGTCGATCAGCCAGCCGGCCAGCACCGGGCCGCCGACCGACGACAGGCCCATCACCGGCCCGAACAGGCCGAACGCGGCGCCCATCTCCTTCGCCGAGAACATCTGCTTGATCATCCCGATGCCCTGCGGGAGCATCAGCGCGCCGAACAGGCCCTGCAGGGCGCGGGCGCCGATCAGCATCCCCGGGGAGACGGCGATGCCGCACAGCAGCGATCCGAGGGTGAAGCCGGCGGCGCCGACGAGGAACATCCGCCTGCGCCCGTAGAGGTCGCCGAGGCGTCCGCCGGTGATGAGGCCGACCGCCATGGCGAGGGTGTAGCCGGCGGCGAGCCACTGGATCGTGGCGGCGGATCCGCCCAGCTCGGCGCGGATCGTGGGGGCCGCGATGTTGGTGATCAGCGCGTCCAGCATGTCCATGATCTCGCCGGCGAGGATCACGAACAGGGCGACCCAGCGCCAGCGGTAGCCGGCCTCCCCGGTGCCGTGTTTGAGGGGCGTCATCGTCTCGGTCATCGTCATCTCCGGAGGGAACATCATTCGTTTAACGAACACTGTTTCTAGATAGGAACAGTGTTCGTGTCAAGTACGATGTTCGGGTTCGACTCGAACTTCTCTCTCAAGTAGAGAAGATATATCGCGATTCGCCAGAGTCAAGATGTATCGCGAGATTGGGAGGTCCCGCCGTGGGCACCGCGCACCCGGACATGCCGACGCCGCCCGGACGCAAGGCCCGCAAGGCCGCGCCGCCGAAGCAGCCCCTGACGCAGGAGGCCGTCGTCGAGACGGCGATCCGCGTCCTGGACGCCGAAGGGCTGGAGGCGGTGACCATGCGCCGCGTCGCGCAGGAGCTCGGGACCGGCCCGGCGTCCCTGTACGCGCACGTGTCGGGCAAGGAGGAACTGCGCGAGCTGATGCTCGACCGGATCGCCGCCGAGGTCCCGCTCCCCGTCCCCGATCCGGCGCGCTGGCAGGAGCAGCTGAAGGACCTGGCCCGCGACATCCGCCGCGTCTACATCTCGCACCGCGACATCGCGATGGTCTCGATGGGGCTGATCCCCACCGGCCCTCACCTGCTGGACGTCGCCGAGGCGCAGCTCGCCCTCATGCGGGCCGGCGGCGTCCCGAAGCGGGTCGCCGGCATCGCCGTCGACACCCTCGGCAGGTTCCTCGACGCCGAGGCCATCGAGGAGACCGCCTACGTCGCGAAGACGCCCGCCGGGCAGGACGCGTGGGAGCACTTCCAGGAGTACTTCCGGCAGATCCGCGACTACTTCTCCGCGCTGCCGCCGGACCGCTACCCCACGATCGGCGGCATGGTGGACGAGCTGCTGGACGAGAACGGCGACGGGCGGTTCGAGTTCGGCCTCGACCTGCTCGTCCGGGGGATCGCGTCCTACGTCGAGGAGCCGCGCCCGTCCTGACCGAAGACGCGCTGGAAGGCGGTGTGCCTGGGGGAGCCCGCGGCGGTGTCCCAGACGGCGAAGACGACGTGCTCGAACCGTCCGGCGAACTCGCCGCCGGGACGCAGCGCCTCGGCGAACACCTCGGCGACCTCCGCCGGGTCGTTGCGGAAGACGCCGCAGCCCCAGGCGCCGAGGACGATGCGGCCGTGCCCGTTGGCGAGCGCCACGGCGAGGACCTTCCGGGCGCGCAGCCGCAGAACCGCCGGGATCCGCTCGGCCTGGGCGGCGTCCCGGATCGCTCCGCGGTTCGGAGCCGCGGACGTCAGGAACGCGATCTCGTACGGCTCCTCCAGCAGGCGCCCGGCATCGTCCCTGAACACCGGCACGCCCGGTGAGTAGATCATGTGGTCGCTGTAGAGCAGATCACCCTGGGCGCGGTGGAAGTCGTAGTACTCCCTGGCCGAGCGCAGCGACTCGTACAGGCCGGACGAGCGCGCCAGCCCCTCCTCCTGGGCGTGCGCCCCGTTGAGGAACCCGCCGCCGGGGTTCTTCGCGGAGGCGAAGTTCAGGGCGAACGGAACCGCCCCCTCCCCGCGCAGCCGGCGTGCGGCGGCGAGCGTGGTCTCGTCGGTCACCTCGATGAGGGTCCCGGTGCCGCCTCCGCCCGCGGGGAGGTTCTTCAGGAGGGTGTCCAGCTCGTCCGGCCGGTACAGGACGGTGTCGTGGACGGCGCGGGCGAGGCCTCCGGCGATCGAGACGGTGCGGCCGGAGGGGGCCGTGTAGTCGCCGCGTTCGAGGATGGCCACGGTCTCCTGCGCGGTCCTGCGGCGGGGATGTCTGCTCATGTCGCCTAGGATTCTGCTGGCTCGGAAAACCCGGTCGCAAACCCTTTTGTGATCATTTCTGGCATCCTGGCTCGCGATGCACCCCACACGAACGCGTACCAGACGGTCCGGCAGGGGGACGCCCGGAGACCTGGACGCGGAGTTCGAGCGGGCGCGACGGGGACGGGTTCGCGGCACGATCGCCGGCATGCTGGCGCTCGTGCTGGTGATCACGGCCGGCGGCGCGCTCGCCTGGTACCTGCGGCCGGGCTCGGACGTGCCCGGTGTCACCTCCGCCGGGAGCGGCGGCGGCACGGGCGGCGAGGAGAACCATGCCAGGGTGGAGACGGAGCCGTCCGACCCGCCCCTCGTCAAGCCCGCGCGTCCCCCGTACGTCCCCGCCAAGGGGTCCGGGAAGTTCGCCCGCCCGACCTCGACCGGCAAGGTGCACGGGCGCGGCAAGCTCATGCGCTACATGGTCGAGGTCGAGGGCGGCCTCCGGCAGGACCCCGCCGCGTTCGCGCGGAGCGTCGACGACATCCTGGCCGACCCCCGGGGATGGACGGCCGGCGGCCGGTGGTCGTTCAAGCGCGTCAGCTCCGGACCGTACGACTTCGTGGTCAAGCTGGCCTCGCCCGGCACCGTCGACCGGATCTGCGGCGCCTACGGGATGACGACCGAGGGCAAGGTGAACTGCAGCGCGGGCAAGCAGGTCGTCGTCAACCTGAAGCGCTGGCTGCTGCTCACCACCTACTACCGCGGGCAGCCCGAGCACTACCACGCGCTGACCATCAACCACGAGGTCGGCCACCGGCTCGGGTACGGGCACATGACCTGCGCCGGGCGGGGCCTCCCCGCGCCCGTCATGCAGCAGCAGATCTTCGGGCTGAAGGGCTGCCGGATCAACGGCTGGCCGTACGACCGCAAGGGCCGGTTCGTGAAGGGGCCCTCCGTTCCCTGAGCGCGGCTCCCGAGCCCGGCGCGGCGAAAAAGAATGTGGGCGTCCGGGACGGTCCGCCACACTTGGGGCGTGCTTTTGACGATCACGACGACGATGGACCAGGCGACCGACCTGGGTTTCCTCCTGCATAAGCATCCGGACCGCGTGCAGCGGTTCGAGCAGTCCTTCGGGACGGCGCACGTCTTCTACCCGGACGCCGACGAGCGGCTCTGCACCGCGGCGCTCCTGCTCGATGTCGACCCGGTCAAGCTCGTGCGCACGCGCGGCAGGAACACCCCCGACTTCTCTCTCGGTCAGTACGTGAACGACCGTCCATATGCGGCGTCGTCCCTGCTGGCGTCCGCCATGGCGAACGTCTTCCGCACCGCCATGCGCGGACGATGCGACCTGCGCCCCGAACTCGCGGAAACGGCGATCCCGCTCGAAGTCGTCCTTCCAGCGCTCCCATGCAGAGGCGGTCCGGGGCAGGCGGAGCGCTTCTTCGCACCACTCGGCTGGGACGTGTCCGCCGTGCCCGTCCCGCTCGACCCGGAGTTCTCCGAGTGGGGCGACTCCCGGTACGTGACCCTCACGCTGTCCGGGACGCTGCGGCTGGCCGACGCCCTCAACCAGCTGTACGTGCTGCTGCCCGTCCTGGACGACTCCAAGCACTACTGGATGGCGCCGGACGAGGTCGACAAGCTCATCCGGGCGGGGGAGGGCTGGCTGGCCACGCACCCCGACCGCGGAGCCATCACCCGCAGGTACCTGGCCAACCGGCGCGGCCTCGTCCGGTCCGCGCTGGGACGCCTCGCCGATGCGGAGGACGCGCCGGACGAGGCGCTCGACCCCGCGGAGGTCGAGGAGGAGGCGCCCGCCACCGAGGAGGACCAGGAGCGGGCACCGTCGGAGGAGAAGTCCGTCCCGCTGGCCGAACAGCGTCTCGAGTCGGTCGTGCGGGCGCTGCGCGAGGAGGACGCGCGGCGCGTCATCGACCTCGGCTGCGGCTCCGGGAAGCTGCTCGCGCGGCTGGCCAAGGACGACTTCTTCAGCGAGGTCTCCGGTACGGACGTCTCCCACCGTGCGCTGAGCCACGCGTGGCGGCGGCTCCGCTGGGACCAGGAGCCGCGCCGGGAGAGCGGCCGCGTCCACGACGTCTTCCAGGGCGCCCTGACCTACGCCGACGAGCGGTTCCGCGGCTACGAGGGCGCCGTGCTGATGGAGGTCGTCGAGCACGTCGACCCGCCCCGCCTGGGCGCGGTCGAGCGTGTCGTGTTCGGCCACGCCGCGCCCCGCGTGGTGGTCGTGACGACGCCGAACGCCGAGCACAACGTCCGCTACGAGGGGCTGGCGCCGGGGGCGATGCGCCACCCCGACCACCGCTTCGAATGGACGCGGGCCGAGTTCCGCGCGTGGGCCGACCGGGTCGCCGCCGACCACGGCTACCGCGTCCGCCACGTGCCGGTCGGCGCCGAGGACCCCGAGGTGGGCGCGCCGACCCAGATGGGGGTGTTCACCCGATGACCGAGATCCGGATTCCGGAGATGGGCCTCGTCCTGCTGGTCGGCGTGTCCGGGTCGGGCAAGTCGCACTTCGCGCGCACGCACTTCCGGCCCACGCAGGTCGTGTCGTCGGACTTCTGCCGCGGGGTCGTGTCCGACGACGAGAACGACCAGTCGGCCACCGGCGACGCGTTCGACCTGCTGCACTACATCGTGGCCAAGCGGCTGCGGCGCGGCCTGCTGACCGTGGTGGACGCGACCAACGTGCAGAGCAAGGCGCGGGAGTCGCTGCTGCGGATCGCCAAGGAGCACGACGTGCTGTCGGTCGCGATCGTGCTGGACGTCCCCGAGAGCCTCGCGGCCGAGCGGAACGCGGCCCGGCCGGAACGCGACCTGGCACCGCACGTGCTGCCGCGCCAGCGGCGGGAGCTGCGGCGCGGCCTGCGGTCGCTGGGGCGCGAGTTCCGCCGCTCCTACGTCCTGACCGGCGCCGAGGAGATCGACGCGGCGACCATCGTCTACGAGAAGGCGTGGACCGACAAGCGGGAGCTGACCGGCCCGTTCGACATCGTCGGCGACGTGCACGGCTGCCGCGCGGAGCTCGAGGACCTTCTGCGCGACCTCGGCTACGAGCTCCGGCACGACGCGGGGGGACGCGCCGTGGGGGCGAGCCACCCCGGCGGGCGGACCGCCGTCTTCGTCGGCGACCTCGTCGACCGCGGGCCCGACACGCCGGGCGTCCTGCGCCTGGTGATGGGCATGGTGGCCGCCGGCGACGCACTGTGCGTCTCGGGCAACCACGAGGCGAAACTGATCCGGGCCCTCCGCGGCCGGAAGGTGCGCCTGTCGCACGGGCTCGCCGAATCCATGGAGCAGCTCGGCGCGGAGGACGACGACTTCCGCGATGGCGCGCTGCGTTTCATGGACGGCCTCATCAGCCACTACGTCCTGGACGGGGGCCGCCTGGTCGTGGCCCACGCCGGGCTGAAAGAGGACTACCACGGCCGCGCGTCCGGCCGGGTCCGCTCGTTCGCGCTCTACGGGGACACCACGGGGGAGACCGACGAATACGGCCTGCCGGTGCGCTACCCGTGGGCGCGCGACTACCGGGGCAAGGCCATGGTGGTCTACGGGCACACCCCCGTCCCCGAGGCGGAATGGGTCAACAACACCATCTGCCTGGACACCGGTGCCGTCTTCGGCGGAAAGCTGACCGCGCTGCGCTATCCGGAGCGCGAGCTGGTGTCGATTCCCGCCCACCAGGTCTGGTACGAGCCCGCACGGCCGCTGGAGGCCTCGCGGGCGGCGGGGACGAGCGCGGGCGGGCACCGGGAGAACGACGTCCTCAACATCGGGGACGTCCTCGGGAACAACGGCGTCGAGACCCGCCTGATGGGCCGGGTCACCGTCCGGGAGGAGAACGCGCTGGCCGCGCTGGAGGTGATGAGCCGGTTCGCCGTGGACCCGCGCTGGCTCGTCTACCTGCCGCCCACGATGGCCCCGGCCGAGACGTCGTCCCTTCCGGGCTGCCTGGAGCACCCGGCGGAGGCCCTCGCCGCCTACCGGGGGAAGGGCCTCCAGCGGGTGGTGTGCGAGGAGAAGCACATGGGCTCGCGCGCCGTGGCGGTGGTCTGCCGTGACGCCTCGGTCGCCGCGGAGCGCTTCGGCGTGACCGACGGGACGACCGGTGCCCTCTACACCCGGACCGGGCGCTCCTTCTTCCGCGACCCGTCCCGGACGGACGAGGTCCTCGACCGGCTCCGCGCCGCGATCGGCGCCGCCGGGCTGTGGGACGAGCTGGACACCGGATGGCTCGTCATCGACGGCGAGCTGCTGCCCTGGTCGGCGAAGGCCATGGACCTCATCCGCACGCAGTACGCCGCGACCGGCGCGGCGGCCCGCGCCGCGCTGCCGGTCGCGTCCGGCGTCCTCGCGCGGGCGGGGGCGCGCGGTCTCGACCTCGGCGGGCTCGAGGAGCGCATCGGCCGGCGCGCCGCCAACGCGTCCCTGTTCCGGGACGCCTACGCGCGGTACTGCTGGACGGTGGACGGGCTGACCGGCATCCAGTTCGCGCCGTTCCAGATCCTCGCCGGAGAAGGGCGCTCCTGGGCGGACTCGCGCGACCACGACTGGCACATGGCCGCCGCCGGCCGGCTGGCGGAGGGCGACCCGAGCGGGTTCGTCCGGCGGACGCGGTCGCTGGAGGTCGACCTGACCGCGCCGGAGGCGGAGGCCGCCGCGGTCGAATGGTGGGAGAAGCTCACCGCCGCGGGCGGCGAGGGGATGGTCGTCAAGCCGCTGGGCCCGGTTCCGGAGGGCACGAGGATCCAGCCGGGCGTCAAGTGCCGCGGGCCGGAGTACCTGCGGATCATCTACGGCCCCGACTACCTGGAGCTGGAGAACCTCGACCGGCTGCGGCGCCGCTCGCTCGGCCGCAAGCGGTCCCTGGCGATGCGCGAGCACGCGCTCGGCATCGAGGCCCTCGCGCGCCTCGCCGGCGCGGAGCCGCTGTGGCGCGTGCACCAGGCCGTCTTCGCCGTCCTGGCACTGGAGTCGGAGCCGGTCGACCCGCGCCTGTGACCGGCTCTCCGCCGCGGCCCGCCTCCCGTCGGGGGGCGGGCCCGCGACGGCCGGTCAGGTCGTGAAGAGCATGTGGAACACGCCGCCGTGATGAGGGCGGTGGTGTCCGCCGTGGTGATGGTGGTGGACCGAGGCCGCGGGGGCACCCCATCCCGGCGCCGCGGCGGGCGGAGGCGCCGCCCTGTACTGCGACTCCATCTGGCTCAGGGCCTCAAGCTCGCCGTAGTCGAGGAAGATGCCCCGGCAGCTGTCACATTGCTCGATGTGGACGCCGCTGCGGGTGTAGGTCCGCATCACGCCACGACACTTAGGGCAGTGCATCGCCTTGTCGTCCTTCCGGTATGGATCCCCAGGTAGAGGCTAAAGGTAGGGCAGGTTCCGCGCCACGTCATGCCGCGTCCCCGGCCGCGGATATTCTCGCGCAGGCGTCGACCATCGCCTGCTCGGGCCCGTCAAGTGGTCGATCTTCCCTCCTCGCGGATATGACGCACGTGGCGGCGATCTGGATCGCAAGACTTCGGGCGGGGACGTCCAGGACGTTCCACGGGTCGCCCTGCGCCGGGACGGCCGGGCCGCCGGCGTCCCTGTACGCGCCGAGAAAGCGGTCCCAGTCGTCTGGAGGCAGGACGCCGGCGGAGTAGAGCGCCGCAGGTCGGGCGAGGTCCCAGGCCGGGTCGCCCCTGCCGAGGTCTTCGACGTCGATGAGCCGCCAATGGCCGCCGGGTATGCGGACCATTTGCCCGAGATGCCAATCCCCGTGGATAAGGCAATGGGTCCTGGTCGTGGGTTCGTGGCTGTCACCGCGTATCCAGGTGGGAAGCGTGGCGAACGCGCGCCGCACTTCGTCCTCGGGGGAGCCGTCGTCAAGGCCCGAGACCAGTCGCGCTACACGGATCGGGCGTCCCCAGGGAGGCGCGTCCGCCGGAACGGGCATCGCGTGGAGGGCCGCCAGGAGGCGTGCACCCTCCTCCCAGGGGAGAACCTGGGACGGGTCCACGGGGTCACCGAACGTCGAGAGCGTCACCATCCGGCCGTCCACGGTGAGCGGCGGGCCGAGGGGGCCGACCAGCAGGTCCGGCAGCGTCCCGGCCAGCCGGAGCCGGGCCAGGAACGGGTCCCCGTACTCCCGGTCGGCCTGGTGCGCCTTCACGACGACGTCCCCGACACGCACCACGAGGACGCCGTGCCGGTCGTACAGGGTCTGCGGGGGACCGGCTTCGCCGGCCTTCTCGCGGCCGATGCCGGCGAGCCGTGCGAACAGCTCGGACTGGACGGTCTCGGTGTGCACCCGCTCAGTCAACCACTCTGCGCCGAGCGCATCCGCCGCGTCGGCGAGGCGACGAACTCGTCCCGCAGCCGCTGGCGGACGACCTTGCCCAGCATGTTCCTCGGCAGGTCCGTCCGCGGGAGGAACTCGGAGGGCACCTTGTAGTGCGAGAGGTAGCGCTTGCAGTGCCGCCGCAGCTCGTCCGCCGAGAAGGGGTAGGCGGGATGCTCGACCACGTGGGCGATGACGCGCTCGCCCCGCCGGGCGTCCGGGACGCCGACCACCGCGCAGTCGTGGACCGCGGGGTGGCGGCGCAGCACCTTCTCCACCTCGGACGGGAACACGGTGAACCCGCTGACCTTGATCATGTCCCGCTGGCGTTCCAGGATGGTGATGAAGCCCTTCTCGTCCATCACGCCGATGTCACCGGTGCGGAGCCAGCCCTTCGACAGCGCCTGCGCGGTGGCGAGGGGCGCGTTCCAGTACCCGGCGAACACCTGCGGCCCGCGCACGACGACCTCTCCGGTCTCGCCCGGCGGCAGCACCTTCGTCGGCTCGTCCTGGTCGACGATCACGGCGTCGGTCATGGGCAGCGGCAGCCCGACCGTCAGGTTCCGGGCGCCGCCCCCGAGCGGGTTGGCCGTGACGGCGGGGGACGCCTCCGTGAGCCCGTAGCAGTTGATCAGGCCCCGGGCGCCGACCTTGTCGAGCCGGTCGATCGTCCCCTGCGTGAGGGCCATCGCACCGGAGATGTAGATGCGCAGCGACCGCAGGTCGTCCGGGCGGAAGCGCGGGCTGTCGAGGACCTGCTCGTACAGCGTCGGCACCCCGGGGAAGATGGTCGGCCGGTACCTGCGGATCGCCCGCACCACGCGGTCGCCGTCGTAGCGCGGGAGCAGCACCACCGCCCCGGCCGTCATCACCGGGGCCACCAGGCAGCTCGTCAGGCCGAACGAGTGGAACAGCGGCAGGACCGCCAGCGTCACGTCCTCGCCGGGACGCCCGTCGAGGTCCCACGCGTGCTGCTGGCAGGCGTTCGCCACCAGGTTCCGGTGCGTCAGCATCGCGCCCTTGGGACGCCCCTCGGTCCCGCCGGTGTATTGAATGGCGGCCAGATGCCGCGCCGGGTCGAGCGGGAACTGCCGCACAGGCTGCCGGGGCGCCCGCTGCAGATCCTTGAACGGGACGACGCCGGGATCGCGGGGCACGTCCGCGGTGATGGCGGCCCGGCGCTTCTGCGCCTGCACCAGCGGCAGCCGCAGGGCCATCCGCCTGGACAGCGGAAGGTGGTCGACCAGCGACGTCACCACGATGTGGTCGAGGCGGAGCCGCGAACGGACCGCGCGCACCGTCGCGTAGGAACGATCCAGGACGACCGCGACGCGCGCGCCGCAGTCCGCGAGCTGCCGGAGCATCTCCTCCTCGGTGTACAGCGGGTTGTGCTGGACGGCGACCGCGCCCCGCCGCAGCACGCCCCAGAACGCGATGACCTGCTGCGGGCAGTTCGGCAGGATCAGCGCCACCCGGTCGCCGGGCTGCACGCCGAGCCGGTGCAGGCCGGCGGCGAACCGGTCGGCGGCCTCGCGCAGGTCGCGGTAGGTCATCCGCCGCCCGAAGAAGATCAGCGCGGGCCGGCGCGGGTACCGCTCCGCGGCGTCGTCGAGCAGCCGGGTGACCGGGACGTCCGGAATGTCGATCTTTCCGGGCACCCCGGGCTGATACCACTGCCGCCACGGTGTGGAACGTAGTGACGAGTGCCACATAGCGCCCGATTCAATCACCTCCCGCAGGTCCGCGCTCCCTCGCCGGCCGGGCCGGCGCTGCCCGGCGCGTCCAGCCCTCGGAGGCGGTGACCGTCCGGGCCCCGGGGGACGGCGGCTCCACGGGCCGTCCCTCGTAGGCGGTCGAGAGCACGATATGCGAGTTCATCTCGCCGTGCTCGCCGAGCCGCTCCAGCAGCCCTTCCAGGTGCGGCATCGAGGCGACCCGCACCCTCAGCATGGAGCACCAGTTCCCGCTCAGCTTGTGCACCTCGGTGACCTCGGGCAGGTCCTCGGCGGCGGAGGTCTTCAGCAGGCAGCGGCCGTGGGCGCAGCGCATCTGGACGAACGCCGTCAGCGGCTGCCCGACCCGCGCCGGGTCGACCCGCGCCTGGTAGCCGGTGATCACACCGGCCTCCTCCAGGCGGCGCACCCGCTCGGCGACCGCCGGCGCCGACAGGTTGACCAGGCCCGCCAGCCTGTTGAAGGACAGCCGCCCGTCCCGCTGCAACTCGGCGAGGATGCGCCAGTCCGTCTGATCAGGCTCTCTGTCCATGCCGAAAGTCCTCTCGCCGAAATGCCTTTCAACCTAAAGGTCGTGGCGGATGAATACCAGGAAGCTCCCATTCCTCGGGCTGATCAGTCTTTCTAGCGTTAAAGCATGAATACTCGATCTCGTCCCATGGCGGCGCTGTGTTCCGGCACCGCCCTCATGAACGCGTCCATGGCGGTGGCGAGCGCGACCGGCACCCTGGTCGCCGCGGACCGGCTCGGCGCCGGCTGGGGCGGCGTCCCGGCCACCGCCGGCATCGTCGGGACCGGTCTCGGCGCGCTGGCGCTGACCCGGCTGGCACGCCGCACGGGCCGCCGCCGCTCCTTCGTCCTCGGCTACGCGGCCGCCGCGGCGGGCGCCTGCCTGGCCGCCGCCGCGGTCGCGTCCGGCGACGTCATCGGCCTCTGCCTCGGGATGCTCCTGCTGGGCCTCGGCAACGCGGGCGCGCAGCTGTCGCGGTACGCCGCGGCCGACCTGCACCCGGCCGGGCGCCGCGGCTTCGCCATCGGGCTCGTCGTCTGGTGCGCGGCGGCCGGCGCGGTCGGCGGGCCGCTGCTGCTCGACCCGTCCGGCACGGCCGCCGCCGGAGCGGGCCTCCCGGCGTTCACCGGCCCGTACCTGCTGGCCCTCCTCACCTGCGCGGGCGCCGCGTTCGCCGCGACGGCCGGCCCGCGCGGCGCGGCGACCACGCGGGCCACGCCGTCGGTGCGGGAACTCGCCCGCACGCCGGCCGCGCGCTCCGCGCTCGTGGTGATGGTGACGGCGCAGGTCGTGATGGTCGCCGTCATGACCGCCGCGCCGCTGGAGATGCACATGCACGGCGACGGCCTCGGCACGGTCGGCATGACGCTGTCCGCGCACACCCTGGGCATGTTCGCCCTGTCACCCGTGACCGGCCGCCTGTTCGACCGCCACGGCGCCCGCCCGGTCATCCTCGGAGGGCTCCTCACGCTGGCGCTGTCGACGGCGGCCGCCGCCGTGCTGACCGGCCCGTCCGGACGCGCCCTCGCGCTCTTCGCGCTCGGCTACGGGTGGAACCTCTGCTTCGTCGGCGGCAGCGGCCTTCTCGCCCGCGACCTGCCCGAAGAGCAGCGCCCGCACGCCGAGGGAGCCGTCGACGCCGCCGTCTGGATGATCGCCGCCGCCGCGAGCCTGCTGTCCACCGTCGTGCTGTCGGCGGGCGGCTACGCCGTCCTGGCCTGGGCGTCCTGCGCCGCCGCGCTCCTGGTCGCGCTCGGCCGGTCGCGCCGCGGCGGGCCGGTGCCCGCGGAGGCGGCCCGGCAGCCCGCGCGGCACCCCTGACGTCAGATCCGGCCGGTCCCGCGGCAGACGTTGCACCGTTCGCGGGTGGCGGTGCTGGTGCCGGTCCCGTTGCAGCCGGGGCACGACCGCGTCGCCGGTTTGTTGTGCTTCCCCACGTCACACCCCCTGGGCGTCCATTCTAAGGGCTCGGCCGATCCGGTACCGGGCCCCGATCATGAGTTCGCCGACGAGGCCTCCCAGGTTCACCAAGAGCGTTGCCGAACCCGAACCGTGACGGTCACCGTGCAAGAAGTAGGGGAACCGCGAGGGGAGATCGGCATGTTCGACGCGGCCGCGACGGCGGACGAGCGGGTCCGGGAGGCCGCCGGCGCCACCGGGCGGCTCCGGCTCGCCGCCGAGTTCTACGCCGGCGACCGGGCCCGCTACGGCCGCGCCGAACTGAGCTTCCTGCGCTGGGCGATCGCCCGCGGCGTGCTGAACCCGCCCGGCGGCGCCCCACCGGGAAGCCCCTGGTGGCGCGCCGTCAACGACCGGCTGCTGCGCGACAAGGCCGAGGCCGCGCTGCTCGACGCGGGCCGCCCCGGCGAGCCGTCGTCGCGGAGCGTGCTCCTCTGGGGCGAGTTCCTCCGCGTCCCGTCCCCGGCGGCCTGGTACCGCGCCCACAACGCCAGCGTCGTCACCGGATACCTGGACGGCGAACCGCTCGCCCTCGCCGAACTGCCCGCCGAGCGCTTCATGATGAACGTGGCGCTCGTCCGCGTCCTGTACGCGCACGCGCTGGTGGCGCGGCCCCGGCTGGCCCTCGGCGCGTTCGCGCCGCTCGGCACGCTGCTCGGCGACCCGCGCGGCGGCTCCGTCGGGTTCTTCCTCGACCTGCGCCGCGCGTTCCCCGAGCGGTACCCGCTGGACGGGCTGTCGGCCCGGGACCTGGTCGCCGCCGAGGGACCGCTGCCGCGCGCCCTCGACCACGGCGTGATCGTGCCGCGGCTCGTCCCGCTGTACGACTTCGCGGGCGCGTCCCTCGGCCTCCCGGGCATCGAGGGCATGATCGGCGACGGCGTCCCCTGCTACGCCGGGCGGGCCCGCCGCGCGGACTGGCACGCCGCGGGGCCCCTGCCCCTCACGGCCCGCCTGACCGCCTACGCGGTCCGGGTACGCGCCTGAGACTTGTACGCTATCCCTCACGAGCGCCGGCTTCCCGTAATGGCGCCCAAGGTAAGGAGATCGCGCAGGTTGGTGCCCTTGCCGCTGACCACCGCGATCCGGCCCTATGACTGGGGATCGCGGACCGCGTTGCCCGCCCTGCTCGGCGTCGAGCCGACCGGGCGCCCGCAGGCCGAACTCTGGGCCGGAGCGCACCCCGCCGCCCCGTCGTCCGCCGGCGGGACGCCCCTCGACACGCTCATCGAACGCGACCCGCTCGGCATGCTCGGCGCCGCCTGCGTGGACCGCTTCGGGCCCACCCTCCCGTACCTGCTCAAGGTGCTGGCCATCGAGAAACCGCTCTCACTCCAGGTGCACCCGACCATGGCCCAGGCCGAGGCCGGGTTCGCCCGCGAAGAGGCACGCGGCATCCCCGTCGACGATCCGGCCCGCACCTACAAGGACCGCTTCCACAAGCCGGAGATGGTCTGCGCCCTCACCGACTTCCACGGCCTCTGCGGCTTCCGCGACCCCGCCGAGACCGCCGACCTCCTCAACGGCCTGGCCGTCCCCGAGCTGCGCCTGTGGATCACGATCCTGCGCACCGAGCCGCCCGCGACGGCGCTGCGGACCGTCCTCGGGCAGATGCTGGACGAGTCCGCCCGCCCCGCCCTCGCCGCCACCGAACCGGCCCTGACCGGCGTCCACGCCGCCATCGCCCGCGCCTACCCGGGCGACCGCGGCGTCCTCGCCGCGCTCCTGCTCAACCACGTCGAGCTGAAGCCGGGCGAGGCCCTCTTCCTGGACGCCGGAGTGCCCCACGCCTACCTCGGCGGCCTCGCCGTCGAGATCATGGCGAACTCCGACAACGTCCTGCGCTGCGGTCTCACCGGGAAGCACATCGACGTCCCCGAGCTGATGCGCGTGGTCGAGTTCGCCCCCTCGGCCCCCGACCGCGTCGAACCCGCCGCCGGCCGCTACCGCGCGTCCGCGGAGGAGTTCACCCTCGTCCGCCACGACCTCACCCCCGTCCCCGACCTCCTCCCGACCGGCCTTCCGCAGACGCTGCTCTGCCTCGAAGGCGAAGCCCGGCTCACGACGGACCAGACCTTGACCCTCACCCGGGGCGACGCCGCCTTCATCCCCGCGAACGCCCCCGCGACCCGCCTCACCGGCGAGGGCACGCTCTACCGCGCGCTCCCGGGAATCGGTTCATGACCGTCCTCGCCCTCGACATCGGCGGCACGAAGTTCGCCATCGCCCGCGTCGACGCCGCCGGAACCCTCCTCGACCGCGCCGAGCACCCGGTCGGGCAGTCGCCGACCGCGACCCTGCGCGGCCTCGTCGCCGACTTCGCCGGCCCCGGCCTGACCGCCGTCGGGATCGGCTCGGCCGGCCCGATCGACACGGCGGCCGGCACCGTCAGCCCGATCAACATCCCCCGCTGGCGCGGGTACCCGCTCGTCGCCGCCGTCCAGCGCCTCGTCCCCGGCGTCCCGGTCTCCCTCGCGGGCGACGCCCAGTGCATGGCGCTCGGCGAATGGTGGCGCGGCGGCCACGGCGGCTCGTCCCTCCTCGGCATCGTGGTGTCGACCGGCGTCGGCGGCGGCCTCATCATCGACGGCCGCCCCTGGACCGGCCGCACCGGCAACGCCGGCCACATCGGCCACGTCGTCGTCGACCACGACGGTGAGCGCTGCGTCTGCGGCGCCCGCGGCTGCCTGGAGACGATCGCGGGCGGCCCGAGCATGGTCCGCTGGGCCCTGGCCCAGGGCTGGACGCACGCACCCGGCCGCCCGGACGCCAAGGCCCTGGCCGCCGCCGCCCGCGCCGGCGCCTCCATCCCGCTGGCCGCCTTCCACCGCGCCGCCGGCGCCCTCGCCACCGCCATCCTCAACACCGCCGCCGTCCTCGACGTCCGCGACGTCGTCATCGGCGGCGGCGTGGCCGCCGCCGGCGACCTCCTCCTCGCCCCCCTCCACAAGGCGATCGCGGACCGCGCGGGCATGCCCCACCTCCGCGACCTGCGCGTCTCCACCACCACCCTGGACCGCGACGCCGGCCTCTACGGCGCCGCCGCCCTGGCCCTCCTCACCGCCAAAACCCCCCTCCACCAAACCCCCTGAAACCGGAAGGCCGGCGCAGCGGCCTCCAGGCCATCGGTGGACAGGGGGTGATCCGGAAGCCGCTGCTCGGGCGCTGGCACGCGTACGGCACGCGGAGCTGCCGCTGCCCGCGGGTGCCGACCCGTCCGTGCGGGACTTCCTGTGCCCGACCTCGACAAATCCTCTGCATCGGGTATGAGTCATGGAGCACAGACTCACGTGGAGGGCTTCCCTAGGTTCCACACGTGATCGAAAACGATGCAGGTGAAGGCACGGGTTCCCGCAGCGGCCGCGAAGTGAGGCAGGGACAGTTCCCGTTCGCAGTCCTCACCGACAAGAGCGTCGTCATGGCCGAGTTCCGCACGAGCCTCGAATCACAGGGGCCCGGTTGGGGCTACGCCGAAGTGACGGAGTGGACGCTCACCCACCACGGGCACCCGTTTCGGGTCACCGCCGAGAACGAGAAGGCCGCCTATCTTCCCATCAGCGAGCGCAGGACCCACGGCAGTCGCAAACCGCTGAAGGCGCGACCGTCAGGGCCGTGTGAAGTGGTGACCTACTATTATTACAAGGCCCATCATTACGGATCGATCTCAGGTGATGTGACGCTCGCCTTCGACCCCGTCAACATGACCGTCGACGTCCGAGCAGACTTTGATATCGATCTCGATTGACCACTCACGCATCCTCTGTGCCTGGTGGACGCCGTCGTGTAGCGGCGGCAGCTGTGCAGGATGTTCCACCGCTTCATGTGCTCGACGCGGGCGCGCAGCGCTTGCGGACAGAGGGCGAGGGGCATGCGGTGACGTGCCATCCGCAGTCAGCGGGGCAGCGGTGGCGATGACCTGGCCATTTATCGCCGTGGTCATCGTGGTCACGCGTTTTCCATGGCCATGGGAATCCCTCCTCCCTGCTGAGCGGGAGGGCGGTCGGTCTTGGGAGCCGATGCAGGTCGGGTTAAGGCGGCCGTGATCGACGGTGCCGGAGTGATGCTCTGGCTTCTCTTGCTTGTTCTTGCAGGTGAGCGGCCTTACCGGTGAGTCGGCGGGGCCGGGGTGGAGGAGGCGCGGATAAGTCCTCCTCATTCCTTCCTTAACGCGGGCATAAGGAGGGCGGCTTGAGGGGGTGGGGATGGGAGGTTCTTGGCGTGGCACTGCGAATGGGCAAAGACACCGGTTCGTTCGCCCCCGGTTCGCCGGGGGAGCGGATGCGCCCCGCGGTGGTGGCCCGGGCCTTCCAGGCGCTGCCGTCGGCGCACCGCGAGATCCTCACCGAGACGGTCTTCAGGGACCGGTCGGTCAATGAGGCCGCCGCCTCGCTGGGGGTGCCGGTGGACGTGGTGAAGGTCCGCGTCTACCAGGCGCTGCGGGCGCTGAGCGCGGCCGTGGAGGCGCCGCGTCAGACCGTCTGAGAGAGTTCTCGGACGATCGTGGCGAACGCCTGGACGAGCGGGCCGTCGTCGTCCCAGGCGAGCGCGACGCGTAGCGGCTCCACGTCCGTGAGGGGCACCCAGGTGAGGCCGGGGCGCGTGTAGTACAGCCCCATGCTGGACGGCGCGAAGCAGATGGCCGTGCCCTCGGCGACCTGTTCGAGCATTTCCTCGACGTTGTCGTTGGTGGGTCCCCAGCGTGGTTCGGATCCGTCGGGGCGGGGGTTGACCGCCCACCAGTCCACCCAGGCGCGGGGGGCGCGCCTGGTCCACATGAGGGGCTCGTCGTTGACGTCCATGATGGAGACGCTCGCCGCGGAGGCGAGCGGGTGGGTCGTGGGGAGGCCCACGACGCGGGGCTCGGTGTGGACGAGCTCCGAATGCAGGCCCGTCAGGTCGGCGGGCAGCCACACGAAGGCGACGTCCACGTCGCCGGCGCGGAGGGCGGCGGTCTCGCCGCCCCAGTCGAAGCGCTTGGGCTCGACGCGGACGTCGGGGTGGGCGCGGGCGAACTCGGCGCGGGACCGGGTGGTGAGCTCCCCGGCGCCGCTGGCCTCGAAGCCGACGCGCAGGACGCCGGTCCGCCCGCGCCGGTGCCGGTCGGCGACGGCGGTGACGCGGGCGGCCTGCCGGACGGTGCGGCGGGCCTCGGCGATCACGTCGCGTCCGGCGGGGGTGGGGGTGACGCCGCCGGGGTGCCGGTCGAAGAGGCGCAGGCCGAGTTCGGTCTCCAGCCTTCGCAATGCGTAGGACAGCGCCGGCTGGCTCACGTAGAGGGTGGCGGCGGCGCGGCCGAGGTTGCCCTCGTCCGCGATCGCGATCAAGTAACGCAGCTGGCGCAGCTCCATGCTGCGATCATAAAGGTTCTTTATCGGGTGAGTTGATCTTTGTCTTGGACGGGGAGCTTCGTGGTCTGCGATAACCGTCGCATGACGAACACGAATGAGAACGGACGGGTCTGGCTGATCACCGGGGCGAACTCGGGCTTCGGGCGGGCGATCGCGGAGGCGGCGCTGGCCGCGGGCGGCACGGTCGTCGCGGCGGCGCGGCGGCCCGAGACGCTGGACGACCTGGTGGCGCGCCACCCGGGGCGGGTCAACGCGGTCGCCCTGGACGTCACCGACCCGGCGCGGGCCGCGGACGTCGTCGCGGACGCCGTGCTGTGGCACGGGCGCGTCGACGTGCTGGTCAACAACGCGGGGCGAGGGCTCGTCGGCGCCGTGGAGGAGACCACGGACCGGGAACTGCGCGACCTGATGGAGCTGCACTTCTTCGGCCCGGCGGCGCTGACCCGCGCGGTGCTGCCCCACATGCGCAGGCAGGGGGGCGGGGCGATCGTGCAGATGTCGAGCATGGGCGGCCGGTTCTCGTTCCCCGGCGTCGGCGCCTACTCGGCGACCAAGTTCGCCCTGGAGGGGTTGTCGGAGGCGCTGGCCCAGGAGGTCGCGCCGTTCGGCATCAAGGTGCTGGTGGTCGAGCCGGGTTCGTTCCGGACGTCGTTCGCCGGCGGCGGTCTCTACCAGACGGCCGCGATGCCGGAGTACGCCGGGAGCGTCGGCGCGGTCCGCGCCGGGCTGCCGGGCAGTGACGGCAAGCAACCGGGCGACCCGGCGAAGGCGGCGGCGGCCATCGTGACGGCCTTGGACGCGGAGGACACGCCGCTCCGGCTGCCGCTGGGCAACGACGCCGCGGACGCCGTCGTGTCCGCGCTCGCCGGGGCGCAGAAGGAGTTCGAGGCCTGGGAGGGCACGGCGCGCGGAACCGATTTCGACGAATGAGCCGATAAAATGGGTTGCCGGGGCGGGAACCGTCCCGGCACCATGGACGTCGAAGGCAGCGAGACCGGAAGGAGAGGGAAAGATGCGCGGTCATCGAGTGCACAGCAGCCCTTCCGGTCGCGGGAGCCGCCGAAGGACGTGACACGTCCTGACGCCTGACCGCCCGGAGCATGACGGGCGGTCTTTTGGTTTTCCGGAGGGTTGGCCGAGCGGGAAGGCAGCGGCTTGCTAAGCCGTCGTCAGGGTCATCCCTGCGCGAGTTCGAATCTCGCACCCTCCGCGCTGAGCAGGGACGCTGGTGCGTCCGGCGGTCTCATAAGCCGCATCAGGTACGTTCGATTCCTGCGCTCAGCACGCTTGAAAACACGTCTTCGTGGCGCAGTGGAGAGCGCGCCGGGTTGCGGACCCGGAGGTCGCAGGTTCGATTCCTGCCGGAGACACGGCCTTCGTGGTGTAGTGGTTCGCACGCCGGTTTGTGGTGCCGGAGGTGTCGGTTCGATTCCGGTCGGAGGCCCTGCCAGATATTGCCCAGGCGCTGGCGTCCGGTTGCCGTGCGTTTGATCAATTCCGGAAATGCCCTTCCGCATGGACATCTCGTCGTCAAGGGTGCGCCTGGCCGCCTTCGGCGTGCTCGGCGTGCTCGCGCTCGTCGCCCAGGGCGGTCCCGTCCGGGCGGAGCCGGGGCCCGCGCCGTACCTCGATCCGCGGCTGTCGGTCGAGGACCGGGTCGAGGACCTGCTGGATCGGATGAGCCTGGACGACAAGCTCGGCCAGATGACGCAGCCCGAGCGCCGGTACATCACCACGGGGGAGATCACCCGCCACCGGATCGGGTCGGTGCTGTCCAGCGGCGGTTCCGCGCCCGACCCGAACACGCCGCGGAACTGGGCGGACATGTACGACGGCCTGCAGAGGGCCGCGCTCGCCGGGCCGCTGCGCGTCCCGCTCATGTACGGGGTGGACGCGGTGCACGGCCACAACACGGTGGTCGGCGCGACGATCTTCCCGCACGCCATCGGGCTGGGCGCGTCCCGTGACCCTGCCCTCGTCCGCCGGATCGGGGCGGCGACCGCCGAGGAGATGGCGGGGACGGGCGTCGACTGGAGCTTCGCACCGTGCGTGTGCGTCGCCCGCGACGACCGCTGGGGACGGACGTACGAGTCGTTCGGCGAGGTGCCCGAGTTGCCCGCCGCCATGACGACGCTCATCGACGGGCTGCAGGGCGACGAGCCGGGCCCCGCGTCCGTCCTGGCCACCGCGAAGCACTACGTGGCGGACGGCGGCACCGAGGGCGGAGACGACCGGGGCGACGCGCGGATCTCGGAGAAGGAGCTGCGCGCGGTCCATCTTCCGCCGTTCCGCGCCGCCGTGCGGAGAGGCGTCGGCGCGGTGATGGTCTCCTACAGCTCCTGGAACGGGCTGAAGATGCACCGCAACCGGTACCTGATCACGGACGTCCTCAAGCGCGAGCTGGGTTTCGACGGGTTCGTCGTCTCTGACTACAACGGCATCGACACGATCGACGGGCGACCGGGGTTCACCAGGGAAGAGGTCGCCATCGCGGTCAACGCCGGCATCGACATGGTCATGGTGCCCGTGGATTGGCGCAGGTTCATCGACTACCTGCGGGACGCGGTGAAGCACGGCGACGTCCCGATGGCCCGCGTCGACGACGCGAATCGCCGCATCCTGACCAGGAAGTTCCAGCTCGGCCTGTTCGAGCGCCCGATGGCCGACCGGGCGTACCTCGCCTCGGTCGGGAGCGCCGCGCACCGCGGGCTGGCCCGGCGCGCGGTCGCCGCCTCGCAGGTGCTGCTGAAGAACGACGACGCCCTCCCGCTGTACGAAGACGACAAGGTGTTCGTCGCCGGGCGCGCGGCCGACGACATCGGCATGCAGTCGGGCGGCTGGACGATCACCTGGCAGGGCGGGACGGGCCCGGTGACACCCGGCACCACGATCCTGGACGGCATCCGCGAGGTCGCGGATCCGTCCGCGACCGTCACCTACAGCCGGGACGGCACGGGCATCGACGGGTCCTACGACGCGGCGATCGCGGTCGTGGGGGAGCGGCCGTACGCCGAGCACCACGGCGACCGGACGGATGCCATGGGCCTCGACGACACGGATTCGAGAACGATCGGCCGGCTCCGCGCGTCCGGCGTCCCGGTGATCGTGGTGCTGGTGTCGGGCCGCCCCCTCGACGTCGCCGCGCAACTGCCCGGGTGGGACGCGCTCGTCGCGTCCTGGCTGCCGGGGACCGAGGGGGCGGGCGTCGCCGACGTCCTGTACGGCGAGACCGCCCCGACCGGCCGGCTCCCGGTGACCTGGATGCGCGGCGCGTCCCAGCAGCCGATCAACAGGGGGGACGGCAAGAAGCCCCTCTTCCCCTTCGGCCACGGCCTCACCTACGAGTGAGCATGATCGTCGGCGCCACGCCGGTCAGTCGGCCAGCGCCGCCAACGCCTTCTGGAGATCCTCCGCCGCCTGGGCGACCGGCTTCTTCCCGGTGACGGCCGCGGTGACGTGCTCCTGGATGGCCGTGCTGACCTCGTTGTACCGGACGACCACCGGCCGCGGCTTCGCCTTGTCCATGCCCTCCTTCAGCACCGGCAGGTACGGGTACTTCTCGATCATCTCGGGCTGGGTGTAGAGGGCGGCCAGGGAGAGCGGGAACGACTGCGCGCGGCCGTATTCGTTCTGGACCTCCGGGCTGACGATGTGGGCGATGAAGTCGCGCGCGGTCGCCTGGTGCTCGGAGAACGCCGACACGGCCAGGTTGTTGCCGCCGAGGGTGCCTGAGCCAAGCCCGTCCTTGCCCGGGATGGGGGCGACGCCGAACTTGCCGGCGACCTTCGAGCCGTCCTTCTCGGACGCGAGCGCGTACACGTAGGCCCAGTTGCGGTGGAAGAGGAGGTCGCCTTCCTGGAAGGCGCGGCGGCCCTCTTCCTCCTTGTAGGTGATGGCCTTCTCGGGGATTGTGCCGTTCTCGAAGCCGTCCACGAGGAACTGGAGACCCGCCTTGGCCTGCGGGGTGTTCACCCGCGGCTCGCCCGACGCGTCGAAGACCTCGCCGCCCGCCGATTGGACGGCCTCGGAGTAGTTGACGGTCAGCCCCTCGTACTTGCCGAACTGGCCCGCGTAGCAGCCGATGCCCTTGCCCTCCGGGGTCTTCTGCACCTTGGCGCAGTCATCGGTCAGCTCGGCCCATGTCTTCGGCGGGTTCTCGATGCCGGCCTTGGAGAGGAGGTCTTCCCGGTAGTAGAGGACGCCGGTGCCGGTCAGCCACGGCGCCGCGTACAGCTTCCCCCGGTACTTGCCGGTCTCCAGTGCCGCCGGGACGAAGGAGGAGGTGTCGAGCAGGCCGTCCGGCAGCGGGAGGACCCAGCGGCGCGCGGCGAACTCCGCCGTCCACACCGCGTCCAGCCGGACGACGTCGTAGGCGTCCGACTTGATCTGCATGTTCTGGACGAGCTGCTGGCGCGCCTGGTCGCCGTCCTCGGGCAGTTCCACGAGCCGGACCCGCTCCTTGGGGTGCCGGTCGTTCCACGCGGCGACGAGCCTCTGGACGGTCTGGGTGAGGTCCTTGCCGGTGGCGACGGTGATCGGGCCGCGGCCGTCGTTGCTCGCGGGCGCGCCCGAGCCGCCGGAGTCGCCGCAGGCGCCCAGGGCGAGGGTCAGGGACAGCGCCGCCGCGGCTCCGCACCACAGGGGTCTGGTCGTCATGGGCGCACCGTGCCTTTCGCGGGGGTGGGGTCGCGGGCGAGGCCGACGACCGTGCCGGCCAGCCGCGCCCGCTCGGCGGCCCAGACGACGCGGTGCGAGGCGAGGCTCTCCCGGGGGCCGGAGCTGAGCGGGGCCGGGTCGCCGCCGGCCAGCGCGGCGGCGAAGGCGTCGGCGAGCGCGTCGTCGGCGTGGTCGTGCCGGCCGTCCGGGGACGCCTCGCCGGGCTCGACGGTCTCCAGCTCCCCGGTGACGAAGTCGCGGACCGAGATGCGCACGCCGTCCCCCTCCAGGCAGCCGGACGTGCCGAAGACGCGCGTCTGGCGCTGGGCGGCCGGGGAGAACGCGGTCATGGTGAACACGCCCGTCGCCCCGGACGGGAACTCCATGTTCACCACCTGGTGGTCGACCACGTCGTTGTCGCAGGCGTAGACGCAGCGCCCGTACGGGCCCTCGCGCAGCGCCCGCAGGACGCCCTTCTCGGTGCGGTCGTCGGTGACCGCACCGAGCGGCCAGGCCTCGCGGCCGGGGTCGCCCAGGCACGACAGGTACAGGCGCGTCGCGGAGTAGGGGCAGCGCGGCTCGACCGCGCAGTCGACGCAGCGGGCGGCGGCGCCGGGCGGCCGGTTCTCCGGACGGAAATGCGACAGCCGCCCGAACGAGGACACTCGCGCCGGGATCTCGCCCATCACGTGGATCAGCCAGTCGACGTCGTGGACCGACTTGGTCATCAGCATCGGCCCGGACTCGTCCGCGCGCCGCCAGTTCCCGCGTACGTAGGAGTGGGCGTGGTGCCACCAGCCGACCGGTTCGAGGTGCTGGACGCTGATCGGGGCGCCGATCCGGCCGTCCTCGATCAGGCCGGCGAGGGCGCGCGTGTAAGCGGTGTACCGCAGCACGTGGCAGACGGCGAGCATCACCCCGGCGCGCTCGACGGCCTCCACGATGCGCAGCGCGTCGGCCTCGGACGTCGCCATCGGCTTCTCCAGCAGGACGTGGCAGCCGAGGCCGGCGAACCGGATCGCGGGCTCGGCGTGCTCGGCGTCCTGCGTCGCGATGATCACGCCGTCGGCGACGCGGCCGGCGGCGGCCATCTCCCGCCAGCCGGCGAACGCGCGCTCCGGCGCGATGCCGTGCTCGGCCGCGAACCGGGCGCGCCGCGCGGGGTCGGGCTCGGCGACCGCGACGACCCGGGCGGCGCCGGTGTCGCGGATCCGCGCGGCGTACCCGCGGCCGCGCAGTCCGGCTCCGGCCACGGCGATCGCGGGCCCCGTCTCGTGCATCGAGTGACCTCTCCTGACCTGGGTATTCTGGGCGCCACCGGGCCCGGCACCGGTATTACGCAAGTACCTTTCATAAGTAGGTTGGCAATAATGTCGTCCGTCCGCCGATCGCTGTCAAGGGGTGCCGTGCCGCAACACTCTCTCCACGGGGGCGACCCCTCGGTGCTCCGCCGCCTCAACTCGGCCGCGACCCTGCGCGCGCTGCGCGACGGCGGCGAGGCCACCCTGTCGGAGCTGGCCCGCCGGGTCGAGCTGTCCCGGCCGACGACCGAGGGCGTCCTCGGCGGGCTGATCGCCCGCGGCCTCGTCACCGAGGACGCGCCGCGGCCCGGCGCCGGGCTCGGCCGCCCCGCCCGCCGCTACCGGTTCCGCGCCGAGGCCGGCCACGCCCTCGGCATCGACATCGACGCGCACCGGGTGCGGCTGCTCGTCGCCGACCTCTCCGGCGACGTCGCCGACGGCCACAGCGCCGTGCTGGACGCGCAGGCCCCGCCCGGCGAGCGGATCGCGGCGGTGCGCGCCGCGGTCCGGACGTGCCTGGCCGCCGCGCGGATCGACCGGCGGTCGCTGTGGGCGGTCGCCGCGGGAACCCCCGGCGTCGTCGCCCCCGACGGGACGGTCACGTCCTGCACGGTCGTGCCCGGCTGGGAGGGCGTCCACCTGGCGCGCGAGCTCGGCCGCTCGTTCTCCTGCCCGGTCCTCGCCGAGAACGACGCGAACCTCGCCGCGATGGCCGAGCGGTGGCGCGGCGCCGCCCGCGACGCCGACGACGTCGTCTGCGTCCACGCGGCCCTGCACACCGGCATGGGGGCGCTCATCGGAGGGCGGCTGCACCGCGGCCGCTGGGGCGCCGCCGGTGAGATCGGCGTCCTGGACGAGCTGGGCCTGCAGGGCACCACCGAGACGCTGGTGCGGGGCACCCCGCCCGGCCCGGCCTTCCAGCGGGCGGAGGAGGTCCTGGACGCGGCGCTGGGCGGTTCCCCCGAGGCGACGGCCGTGGTGGAGGGGCTCGCCGGACGCATGTCGCGCGGCATCGCGGCGATGGCCCTCGCCCTCGACCCCGAGATGGTCGTCGTCGGCGGCCCGCTGATCGGGCCCGGCTCCCCGCTCGTGGCGGAGCTGCGCCGGCGGGTCCGGCCGCTGTGCCTGAGCCCCGTCCGCATCGAGGCGTCCGAGCTCGGGGACGAGTCGGTCGCCCTCGGCGCCGTCCGGCTCGCCCTGGACCGGATCGACGAGGACCTCTTCCGCCTCGACCGGCGCCCCGACCCGGACGGCGAGGCGGTCTTCGGCGAGGACCGCCAAGCACGGCCGTCCCCGCTGTCATGAAACGCCACACCTGACGCGATGCGTTGACCGCGGCCTGACACGCACCTAGCGTCCCAGACGTAGGTGATCGAGATACGGGTGTCGTCAGGGGGCCTGCCCGCGAGGAGGCGCCGCGCCGATGACCGCGTTCCCCCGACTCCGTGCCCGCGGCCGACATGATCGTCACGTGTACCGCATGCTCGTGGTGTGCCTCGCGGTGCCGGCGCTCGTGGTGTCGGCGCTCCAGGGCCTCGCCGCCGCCCAGCCCGGATCCGCGCCGCCCTCCGACGTCTACACCTACCTGGACGATCCCGAGATGGTGGGGGAGGGGCAGGAGGCCCCGCACGCCGTCCTGCGGCCCTACGAGGACGCCCGACAGGCGGCCGGCGGGAAGGCTTCGCACTGGACGAGATCGCTGGACGGCGACTGGCGCTTCGCTCTCGCCGACCGTCCCGCCGAGGTGCCGTCGGGTTTCTACGAGCAGGGCTACGACACGTCCGACTGGCGCAGGGTGAAGGTGCCGCACACGTGGCAGAGCGACCGGCTCGACCACCCCATGTTCCGCAACATCCCGACCGAGGTGTGGCCGGACGACCCGCCGAAGACGCCCCGCGACATCAACCCGACCGGCGCGTACGTCAAGACGCTGAACGTGCCGGGGAACTGGGACGGACGCCGGACGTTCCTCCGCTTCGAAGGCGTCGTCAGCGCGTACTTCGTGTGGGTGAACGGCAGGTACGCCGGCTACGACCAGGGCGGCTACACGCCCGCCGAGTTCGACGTCACCGACCTCGTGCACAAGGGCGCCAACACGGTCGCCGTCCAGGTGCACCGCTGGAGCTCCGGCTCCTACATGGAGGACGTCGACCAGTGGCGGTACAGCGGCATCTTCCGTTCCGTGTGGGCGTACTCCACGCCGAAGACGTACCTGCGTGACGCCACCATCACCACCGACCTGGACGGCGCCTACCGCAACGCCACGCTGAACGTCGGCCTCGTCGTGGGCAGCCGGGGCGGTCCCCAGGGCGAGCACACCGTCCGCGCCACCCTGGTCGATCCCGAGGGCCGGACGGTGCAGCGCTTCTCCGGCAGGACGTCCGTCACGGGCGACGGGACGTCCGTGCGGCTGACCGCACCGGTGACGAACCCGTCGAAATGGACGGACGAGACGCCGAACGTGTACACGCTCGTCCTCGAACTCGCCGACGCGCGGGGCCGCGTCGTCCACACCACGGCCGAGACCCTCGGCTTCCGCGAGATCGAGGTGAAGGACCGGCAGGTCCTCGTCAACGGGAAGCGCATCCTCATCAAGGGCGTGAACCGGCCCGAGACCGATCCCGACACCGGACGGCACCAGACCCGCGCCCGCATGGAGTCGGACGTGGCGTTGATGAAGCGGTTCAACCTCAACGCCGTCCGGACCGCGCACTACCCGTCCGACCCCTACCTGTACGAGCTGGCCGACCGGCGCGGCCTGTGGGTCGACGACGAGGTCGACATCGAGACCCACAACTGGGAGGACTGCGGCCGGACCGGGGACCAGGACTGCCTCGCCGACCGCCCCGAGTGGCAGAAGCCGTTCCTCGACCGGTTCAAGGCGATGCTGGCGCGCGACAAGAACCACCCGAGCGTCCTCATGTGGGACACCGGGAACGAGGCCGGGCTCGGCGCCGCCCACTACAAGATGGCCGACCACGCGCGCGCCACCGACCCGACCCGCCCGCTGTACCACCAGTCGAACAGCCCGGACGGCGACGCGCCGTTCGCGGACGTGTGGGGGCCGCGCTACCCGACGCCCGCGCGCCTGGAGGCGCAGTCCGCCGCCACCACGAAGCCGATCATCATGGGCGAGTACGCCCACGCGATGGGCAACAGCCTCGGCAACTTCCGCGAGTTCTGGGAGGTGATCCGCCGGCATCCGCAGACGCAGGGCGGGTTCATCTGGGACTGGGCCGAGGGCAATCCGCGGCACCCGCTCATCACCACGCCCGACGGTTCCGGCAACGGCATCCGGGCCTGGCTGCAGGGCCTGCCGAAGACCGTGGACGGCCACCGCGGCAAGGCCCTCTACTTCTCGGGCCTGGACGACTTCGTCGAGGTCTACCGCGACCGCCGCTTCGACCTCACCGGCACGTCCGTCACGCTGGACTCGTGGGTGAAGCCCGCCCGGCCGTGGACGGGCGACTTCACCATCATGGGGAAGGGCGACCACTCGTACGCGCTGAAGATGTCGAACGAGAACACGCTGGAGTTCTTCGTCCACAGCGGCACGTGGCGGACGGTCCGGGCGCCCGTCCCGGCGAACTGGTACGACACGTGGCACCGGGTCACCGGGACCTACGACGGGACGGCGATCCGGCTGTACGTCGACGGCCGCGAGGCAGCGTCCGTGCCGTTCACAGGGAAGATCGACCGGTCGTCCGGGGACGTCAACATCGCCCGCAACTCCGAGACCATGCAGGACGGCTACCGGGGGCGGATGGCGCACGGCACGATCGACGAGGTCCGCATCTACGGCCGCGCGCTCACGGCGGACGAGCTGGGGTCGGGCGCCGACCCGAAGAAGGACGCCATCCTCGCCCTGGACTTCGACCGCTTCGACACCAGGGGCTCGTTCCTGTCGAGCGGCGAGAGCCTGTCCGGGGATGACGGGCTCGTCGGCTCCGACCGGTACGTCCAGCCGGAGACGGCCCAGCTGACGTGGGTGCAGTCGCCGTTCCGCGTGACCCGGGCCGGTGACGGGACGGTGTCCGTCTCCAGCGAGCGGGTCTTCGCCACGAGCCCCGTCCAGATGCGCTGGCGGTACACCGAGGGCGGCCGGACGCTCTCCTCGGGCAGGTCGTCGGTGAAACTGCCGCCTGGTGGCTCAAGCGAAGTGGAAATCCCCGCGCCTCCCACCAATCCGTCGAATGCCGAACGGTGGCTGACGGTGGAGGCCGTGGAGAATGGCCGCGTGACAGGATTCGGCCAATTCTCGGTGGGCGGCACGGAGGTCCCCGGAATAAAGAAGAAATCCACCGGCGAAGTGAAGAGCGAAGACAACGGAAAGGAAATCATCGTCACCGGCAAGGGTTTCCGGTACGTCTTCGACAAGGCCAAGGGCACGATGACGTCCATGCGCGCCGGCGGGCGGGAACTGCTCCGCACCGGACCGGAACTCGACGTGTGGCGTCCCCCGATCAGCAACGAGACCTACACCTGGGGGCGCGCCGAGGGCGAGGACTGGCGCGGGCTCGGCCTCGACCGGCTCGCCACCACACCGACCGGCGTCACCGTCACCGGCGGCGAGCGCGTGACGGTCGAGATCGCCGCGAGGACGGCCGCGCCCGACCATCCCGACGCCTGGTTCGACCAGACCGCCACCTATGCCGTCGACGGCGCCGGACGGATCGAGCTGACGCATCAGGTCGTCCCGCAAGGCCAGGTCAGAAGCCTGCCCTACCTGGCCCGCGTCGGCTACACGCTCAAGGTGCCCGACCGGTACAAGCGGTTCGCCTGGTACGGGCGCGGCCCCGTCGGCAACTACAACGACCGCAAGGACGGCACGCCCATGGGGGTGTGGTCGTCCACGGTCGACGAGCAGTACGTCTCGTACTACCGGCCCCAGGACTACGGCAACCACGACGACGTCCGCTGGACGATGCTGACCGACGGCCGCTCCGGTCTGCTGGCCGCCGGGCTGGACGGAACCATCGAGGCGAGCGTCACGCCGTACGACGACCTCGACCGCGCGCTCTACCCCTTCGCCCGCGTACGGAACCCAGGCTGGAACACCCTCCATATCGACCACTCGGTCACCGGAGTGGGCGACACGCCCAACCCGGTCCGGCCCGAATACCAGACCCGTCCGGATCGCACTTATACCTACAAGACGCTTTTGTCTCCTCTCACGCCGGCGGAGATCAATACGCTGCGTGCCGCGAAATGACGCTCCGTCCTGTCGGTGGGGCGCTGTAGGGTCCCCGTGTACGGGTGAGCGGGGACCGAACAAGACGGACGGGAGAGACATGAGCGCAGAACCACTCGAACCGCCCCTGCCGACCCCCGGGCAGGTCCACCGGGTCCCGAGGACGATCAAGGGCATCGCCGAATGGCTGCCCGAGGAGAAGGAGGCCCAGTTCCTCCGCGAGGTCATGGACGCGAAGATCGGGCCCGAGCTGACGAACCTGCTCGCCGGCTGGCACGCCGAAGCCATGTTCGGCCAGGTGCCCGGCAGGGAGGAGCGCCGCGCGAGGACGATCGAGGAGATGAGGGCGGGGAGGAAGGTCTCCCTGGAAGAGATCAAGGCCGGGCGCCGGTTCCGAAGCGGGAACGTGTGACCGCTGCCAAGAGCGGCTGGACGGTCTTCTGTTCCGAGACGGCGGGGGCGATCCTTCACTCCTCGCTGCCCAAGCCGATCGAGGACCGGCTCGTCGAGTACCTGTGCGAGCTGGCCTGGCAGGGCGGCGCCGCGGTCGACCTGGGGTTACCCCCGCCCGGCAAGCCGCTCGACGCGGCCGGAGTCGCCTTCGAGGTCTCGGTGGGCGACATCGACGCGTCCATCGAGTACCTGGTCCTCCGCGACATCAAGGAGTTTCACATCACCGACATCAGCTGGGCCGGATGACCGGGCGGCCAAGGGCTAAGGCTTTAGCGGCGTGTTGAAAGCCCATCCCCTGGCCAGCAGGGCGTCGGTCGCCTCCACCGCGGTGGCCAGGCGGTGGTCGTGGGGGCCGGTCACGGTGAGGTGCGGCAGGCCCCGCCTCTTGAGCTCGTCGGTGAAGCGTCCCGACATCCACAGTCTGATCGACTCGCCGTCCCGCCAGCCGTCCTGCTCGAACGGGACGCCCTCCGGATCGGTCAGGATCCACAGGTCGTGCCGGACGCGCGAGTGAACGGCCTCGACCTCGGGGGCCGGAGCGCCGAGATACCGCTCGTGCCAGAGGGCCGTGGCGAACGCGTCCGTGTCGCAGACCAGCAGCGGTGAACCCGACCGGGCCGCCGCGTCCTCCAGGGCCGCGTGGCGCTCGGCGATCCGGGTGAACTCGGCCGACTCCCACAGGAGGTCGTCCAGCCACAGCGACGGATGGCCCGACTCCCGTCGCGCGGCGGCCAGCTTCTCCTCGGTGTACGTCCGGCCGTACTCCGGCACCCACCGGGTCGCGGCCCAGACGCCGCCCCGCTCCGCGTAGTGGGCCGCGAGGGCGCGGGCCAGCGTCGTCGTCCCCGTCGACTCGGCGCCCACCACCACGACCCGGCGCGCCAGGTACGCCCGGACGGGCGGCGCGAGGAACTCCCAGTTCCCCACGGGATCGTCCCGGACGGCCGTGCCGCTGACCGGGAAGCGGCCGCGCGGCGGGTCGACCGCGACATGGACGGCGGAGAACCGCTCCGCCAGCTCCGGCCCGTACTCCTCCGAGCTGAACACCGCGTCCACCGGCGGGACGGACACGCCGAGACCCGACCGCATCGCGAGTCCCGCCCGGAACGCCATGACGTGCGTCGACCAGAGCTCGTCCGAGCCGTAGTCGATCTCGGCGTCGTCCACCACCGGGAAGACCTCCACGTGCGGCTGCGGGTGGGCCTCCCGCAGCCAGGCCGTCCGCAGCGCGAGCGGGATGCTCTCCACGGTCGACGCCGCGACCACCACGCTCACCCGCGCGCAGGCCGCCGCGGCCGTGTCGACCAGGTGCCGATGGCCGGCGTGCGGCGGATAGAACTTGCCGATGACGAGGCCGTGCGCGTACCTCATGCGGGCCGCGTCCTTCATGCGGGTACTGCCGCCGGGCTCGCGGCCTGGGAGCGCAGGTCGCGCCGCCAGGCGAGCAGCCCGAACACGCACAGGGTCAGGAAGATGACGTAGAGGGCGCTCGTGAGCTTGAGGTCCTTGTAGAAGTACAGCGGGATGTAGACGAGGTCGGCGGTGATCCAGAGCCACCACGACTCCAGCAGCTTCCGCGACTGCCCGTAGACGGCCATGAGGGAGATGGCGGTGGTCAGGGCGTCCCAGAACGGCACGGTCGAGTCCGTCCACGCCGACAGCGCCCAGGTCAGGAACGCGGTGCCCGCCGCGCCCGCCGCGACGAGGGCCGCCCACTCGCCCCGCCGCGTGCGCCGCACCTGGAGCCGGTCGCGGCCGTCCCCGCCGTACAGCCACACCCACCACCCGTACAGCTGCAGCGCGACGTAGACGACCTGCAGCCCGGAGTCGGCGTAGAGGCCGCCGTCCAGGAACACCAGCCCGAGCAGGATCACGTTGGCGATGCCGATCGGCCAGTTCAGGATGTTCTGCCGGACGACGAGCCACACGTTGACCGCGCCGGTCGCGAAGCCGAGCAGCTCCGCCCACGTGGTGGGGACATCCCCGAGATGGAAGGCGGGATCGAGCAGCGGACCCAGCGGGACGTTCACCGACATGCCCGCAATGATCACATGTCGTCAGAAGGACGACAAGTGGTCAGGTGGCGCTGAGCAGGACGAGCGGTGTCGTGGTCGGCTGCGCGGAGCCGCCGGCCGGTTCGACGGTGACGCCCAGCTTGTCCGACGGGCGCCACGTCCCGGCGACGACCGGACGGCTCCGGTCGCCCGGGAGCAGGCCCGCCGAGCGGGGACCGGCCGCGTCGATCAGCCACAGCTGGTACGCCTGCGAGGACGGCAGCGTCCGCAGCCCCGAGGACGCCACGACCACCCGGCCGCGCGACGCGGACGCCACGATCGTCACCGTCCCGCCGCCCGCGGCCCGGCCCGTAGCCGACCGCGCGTCGGGCGCCGACAGCACGGACGCCACGTCCCGGTAGGCGGCCTCCGACCGCTCCACCTTCTGCCGCTCGTTGATCGCCACCCCGACCGACGCCGCCGTCACCAGGCACGCCGCGGCGGCGAGCCCGGCGGCGGCCGCGCGGCGCCATCGCCGCGGCCGGAGCGGCCGCACGGCGGCCTCCCGGCGCGCCGGGGCGGGCGGCAGCTGCCGGACGTTGCGGATGTCGGCCATGACCTGGGCGCGCAGCCGCGGCGGGGGCGCCTCGGCGACCGCCATTCCCAGCCGGGCCGTCGTCGCCCGGAACTCGCGCAGCTCGGTCTCGCAGGTCTCGCACCCGGCGAGATGCGACTCGAACAGCCGCCGCTCCTCCGCGTCGTCGATCGCGTCTAGCGCGTACGCGCCGGCGAGGGCGTGCAGGTCGTACGCCGTCATCGTTCCACCCCCAGGCAGTCGCGCAGGCGGATGATGCCGTCGCGCATCCGGGTCCGCACCGTGTTCGGCGGGGCCCCGACCAGCTCGGCGACCTCGCGGTAGGAGTGCCCGCCGTAGTAGGCGAGCGTCACCGACTCGCGCTGCAGGTGCGTCAGCGTGCCGAGGCAGCGCCGCACCCGCTCGTGCTCCAGCCGCGCCTCGACCCGCTCGCCCACCGGGTCGTGCGCGGTGCCCGCCCCGTGGTGGGCGGCGGGGTGTTCGGCGGGGTGGCCGGCCCGCGCCTCGCGGTCGCCCGCGGCCTGCTCGCGCCGCACCCGGTCCACGGCCCGGCGGTGCGCGATCGTCATGATCCACGCCATGGCGCCGCCGCGGCCGGGGTCGTACCGGGTCGCGGACCGCCACACCTCGATCATCACTTCCTGCGTCACCTCCTCCGCCATCGCCGGATCGCGGATCACCCGCCGCACCAGGCCGTACACGGGAGCCGCCACCACGTCGTACAGCAGCTCGAACGCGCGCTCGTCGCCGCGGGCCGTCCGGCCCAGCAGCGCGTCCACGTCGTGCCCGGCCACCGTCCCGTCGTCCGGCGGTCTCGTCTCAGGCGGCATGCGGCGCTCCCCTCGGTAGGCCGTCCGTCCGGCACTACGCATCCGGGGCCGCCTCGGATCGAACATCACGGCACCAGGCTGCGCAACGTCAGCCCCAGCCCGAGGACGACGACCGTCGCGGACGTTCCTATCGGCATCATTCCGGTTGGGAGCCGCGGCCGCATGGCCGGAATGCGCCGCGCCAGGGCGCGCCCGGAGCCGAGGACGAGCAGCCCGACCGACACCAGGGCGGCGGCCAGGCCGAGCCCGTACGCCAGGACGAGGACGACCCCGAACCAGGCCCGGCCGATCGCCGCCCCGCCGACCAGCACCACCACGGCGGACGGGCTCGGGACCATGCCGCCCGCCAGTCCCATCAGCACGACCCCGCCCCGCCGCGAAGACGCGTGCCCGTGGCCGTGCCCATGCCCATGCCCATGCCCATGGCCATGTCCGTGGCCGTGCCCATGCCCGTGGGCGTGGCGGCGGTTGCGCAGCGCGCGGCGCAGCAGCAGCGCCCCGGCGGCCGTCACGAGGACCCCGCCGGCCGCGCCGAGCCAGGGGAACAGGGTCTCGGGCGCGAGGAGCGTCCCGGTCGTCACGAGCAGGCCGAGCGCGAGCACCCCGGCCGTGTGGGTGAGCGTGACCGTCAGGCCGAGGGTGAGGACGTCCCGGGTCCGCCGCCGCCCCGTCCCGATGGCGTGCGCCGCCATGATCGTCTTGCCGTGGCCGGGGGCGAGCGCGTGCAGGGCGCCGAGCACCAGCGCGATGAGGAACGCGAGCGCGGCGAAGCCGGGCGTGAGGTCGTGCCGGGCGACCAGGGACGTGAACCGCTGGGTGAGCCCGTCCGTGCCGCGGGGCAGCAGCCGCTCGGCGCCGCCGCCGGACGCCGGGGCGGCGAGCGGCGGCCCGCCCGCCCGCACGTCCAGGGTCGCCGACCGCTGGTCGAGCGGCGAGCTGAGCATGCCGTCCGGGTAGGCGGTGAGGCGCCGGCTGCGGGACGCCTCCGGCACGTCGGACGCCGCCGGCGTCATCCGGTCGCCGCGCGCGGTGATCTCCCGCCAGCCGATCCGGCCGTCCGCGCCGCCGCCGCGGAAGGTGATCTTCCCCGGCCCGGCGGGCGCGGTGAGCCGGCATTCGAGCCGCAGCGTCGGCAGTCCCGCCTGGCCGCGCGGCGCGGAGGCGGTCGCGGACGCGACGGACGCGGTGACCGCGCGCCCGTCCACCGCGATGCGCAGCGACGACGCCGCCCGCCCGCAGGCGCCGCGCGCCCAGGCCGACAGCTCGCCGCCCGACGGGCGCCCGTCATGGTCGGTGTCGATCGCCGGCATCGCCTGCGCGGCGGGGATCTCGGCGTGGTCCTCCACGTGGTCGATCCGCAGCTCGTGCGGGGCGGCGACCAGCCCGTCGTAGTGGTTGACGGTGAAGTTCCCCAGCGGATGCGCGGCGATCAGCCCGGCCGCCAGCAGTGAACCGATCACGGGGTCCCTCCCAGGTCTTCCAGAGCGGCCTTGGCGCGGGGCGCCCACAGCGGCGAGAACCGCGGGTTGCCGCGCAGCGCATCGGCCAGGTCGCGGCGGGCGTCGGCGCGCTTCCCGAGCGCCTTCTCGATGGCGCCGAGGTGGTAGCGGAACTGCGCGCGGCGGTACCCGGTCGCCGTCGCCTGCCGGGCGTAGCGGAGGGCCTCCTCGTCCCGCCCGTTGACGTGCAGGGCCCAGGCCAGCGCGTCCGCCGCGTGCACGCTGCACTGCCGGACGCCGGGGTCCGGGCAGCGGCGCTCGTACTCGGCCCTCGCCGCCCGCAGCGCCGCCTTCGGGTCGCCGTGGTCGCTCTCGGACAGCGCGGTCTCCAGGTCGGCGTCGACCCCGTTGGCCTCGGCGATCCGCGCCCACGCCGTGGCGACGGCGTACTGCCGCTTCGCCTCGTCCGGGCGGCCGGAGGCCTCCAGCAGCTCCCCGTACTCGGTCAGGTACTGCGGCAGCGGCAGCCGGCGGACGATCTCGGCCCGCTCGGCGAGCGCGCCGGCCGTGTCGCCCCGCGCGGCCTTGACACGGGCCTGGCCGTCCAGGGCGGGCAGGTAGCCGGGGGAGAGGCGGAGGGCCTCGGCGTATTCGCGTCCCGCCCGGCCGAGGTCGCCGTCGTTCCAGGCCAGCTCGCCGAGCTGTGTCGCGATGTAGGCGAGGTCGCCGGGGTCGGTCGCCGACGAGCGCGCCAGCCCGAGGACGCGCCGCGCCTCCCGCACCTCCCCGCGCAGCTCCCGCACGTACGCGAGCCGCGTGAAGATCGGCACGCCGGGCCGGACGGTGTCCGCGCGGCGGGCCGCGGCCAGCGCGACGTCGTAGCGGCCGAGCTCGACCAGCGCGTCCACCCGGACGGCCGCGGACTTCTGCCCGTGCGGGTTCGCCTTGAGCGCCTGGTCCGCGTACCGCAGCGCCCCGTGGAAGTCGTGCCGCGCCGCCGCGAGGGCGCCGAGCCCGGCCAGCGCACCGTCGTTGCCGGGAGCCTCCCGCAGCGAGCGGCGCAGCACCTCGTCCGCCTTCGGGTAGTAGGCCGGGTCGGCGGTGAGCCGGGCCTGCTCCACGTACGCGATCCCGAGCGCCGCCCATGCCGCGGCGTCATGCGGCTGCTCGCGCACGCGTTCCTGCAGGCCGGCGATTCCGGAGGCCGGGGCCCCGGCGGGGGCCGCCGCGGCGGGCCGCTCGGACGGGCGGCCGAACGCGACCGCCGATCCGAGCGTGAGCGCCGCGACGAGCCCGGCCACCGAGGCCCCGGTGAGAAGGGGACGCATCGGCTCGCTTACCGTCCCATCCCGGGAAGCCGGCGCCGCCACCACAGCAGCCCGCCGGTCAGCAGGAACGCGCCCGCGCCCGCCAGCGCCGCGGTGGGCAGCAGCGGGATCATCCCGCCGTCGTCGTCCGACCCGGCGGTGCTGTCGGTCGCGCCCGCGTTGAGCAGGGTCACGGTCTCGCCGTCCTTCTTCACCGTGCCGGACGCCTTCGCCCCGGTCTTCTTCGGGCCGCGCACGTCCGACCCCGAGTGGGGCTGCGCCACGTACGGGAACGACTTGCCGAACGCGGCGTCGTTGGTGTTGACCGCGTCGCCGAGGTCGTTCTTCTTGCCGAGCAGCTCGCCCTCGACGGCCTGCAGCGAGATGTCGAGGACGTCGTCGGTGAGCCGCCGCCCGTTCGGGAAGCCCGCCTTGTCGCCGCCGAGCACCCCGAGCCGGTCCGGCGTCGCGGTCGGCTTGATCGAGGTGTTCAGCCGCAGCAGCTCGGCCGGCCGGACGTTCGCCGGCTGGTTCAGCCCCGGCACGCCGGTCAGGAACGCCTGGACGAGGTCCTTGCGCGGGCCGGCCGGCGCCGGGATCTTGTAGATCTGCTCGATCAGCTTCGGCAGCTCCGGGTCGGTGACGAACTTGGCGAACTGCGCGTCGTACCACGGCACGGACGCGTTGAACGTGTCCTTCTTGCCGCGCGGGATGACCACCTCGTTCACCAGCGGGCTCCCGAGCCGCGACACCTGCGTGTGCTCGCCGGACGCGCCGAGCCGCGACACCGTCGAGTGCACCCCGATCACCGGGTCCTTGCCCTTGACGAGGTGCCGCGTCGGGATCTGCAGCGCCACCGTGTTGACGTTGTAGCCGCTCAGGGTGTCGTTGCCGACCTCCTTCAGGTTGGCCCCGTACAGCAGGTCGAACACCCGCAGGTCGAGGAAGAACGAGTCGTCGGCCTGCCCGGCGAACGACGTCACGCCGTCGCCAAGTTGCCGGGTGGCCTGGGCGCGCAGCTTCGCGTAGTCCGGCATCGACGCCTTGCCCACGTTGGACGGTGCGACCGGCGCTCCCGAGACGAGCGTGCGGGTGCTGTGCACCTGGCCGCCCACCCGCCGGATCACGGTCAGGTCGTAGGTCTGCGTGAAGTTGAGGTCGGGGTCGTCCAGGCTCGTCACCGGCCCGGTGTTGTAGAGGAAGGTGTTCGCGTTCTTCAGCCGGTCGTGGAAGCGGAACCGGTAGGTGAGGTCGGGCAGGGAGTCGCCGTCGTTGTCGACGTTCAGCTCGTAGCGGGCGTCCCGCGCGAACTTGTAGAAGTTGGGCCCGCCCGCCGGGTCCTCGAACGGGATGAAGTTCGCGATCAGCGTGGTGGTGTCCGGCTTGTCCGGACTGACGAACGCGTAGACGTCGGTGTTGTCGTACTGCGGCTGCCCGGAGATGAGCGGCGCCTCGCGGTGGCTGGACGCGGTGCCCTGCTTTGGCGCGAGCCCGGCGAACCCGCCCGCGACCAGCAGGCCCCCGGCGGCGACCAACGCGGCGACCCGCGTCCTGGACCGTGCCCCGGCTGGATGGAGTGTCGGCATCGTGGAACCCTCGCCGGTCTCCGGGTGCCCGCCGCGGCGGCGCCGTTCCGTGGCGCTGGGCTTCGGTGCCGCGACGCCGGATCGACCGGTTTCTTCGCCTTGCCCGCGGATACTTCGCGCGCCCGCCCGAAAGTGATTGGTCGCTTCCGCCCTTTGGCCGGATACGGACATCGGCGAACCCGGGACCGGCGATCTGCGTCCCCGCCGGCCGACCGCCGGCGGGGACGGGTGATGCTCTGGTCGTCAGGCCACGATGAGCAGCGGGTTCTGGAGCAGCTCGGCGAGGCGGGCGAGGAACTTCGCGGCGGTCGCGCCGTCCGTGGCGCGGTGGTCGACCGACAGGGTCACCGCCATGCGCTTGCCCGGCACGACCTGGCCGTCGCGGACCACCGGCTCGTCCCGGACCGCGCCGACGGCGAGGATCGCCGCCTCCGGCGGGTTGATCACCGCGGAGAACGAGTCGACGCCGAACATGCCGAGGTTGCTGACGCTGAACGTCCCGCCGCTCATCTCCTGCGCGGACAGCCTGCCCTCGCGGGCCTTCCCGGCCAGCTCGCGGGCCTCCCGGCCGATCTCCGAGACGCTCTTGCGGTCGGCGTCCCTGACGACCGGGACGACCAGGCCGTCCTCGACCGCCACCGCCACGCCCACGTGGATCCGCTTGTGGAAGAGGAGGTTCTCCTCGGTGTAGGAGACGTTCACCGCCGGGTGCTCGCGCAGCGCGGTCGCCGCCGCCTTCACGACCAGGTCGTTCACGCTGACCTTCGCCGGGGCGAGCGCCTCGTTCAGGGTGGCGCGGAACGCCAGCAGGGCTTCGGCGTCCACCTCGCGGTTCAGGTAGAAGTGCGGCGCCTCGCGCTTGCTCTGGCCGAGCCGCTTGGCCGCCACCTTTCGGAACCGGTTCAGCGGGACGGCCTCGACGTCCGGGTCGTCGGCCCTGCCCTGGACCGGCGGGGCCTGTACGGCCGGCGCCGGAGCGGCGGGAGCCGGAGCCGGGGCTCCGGTGCGGATCGCGGCCTCGATGTCGGCGCGGACGATGCGCCCGCCCGGTCCGGATCCGGTCAGCGTCGCCAGGTCGATGCCGTGGTCGCGGGCCAGCCGGCGCGCCAGCGGCGACGACGGCGGACGCGACGCGCCCGGAGGCCGCGGCGCCGGCGCGGGTGCCGCGGGAACCGCGGAGGGCTCGGGTTCGGCGGCGGGCGCGGGCTCCGGTTCCGCCTCGGCGGCCGGTTCGGCGGCCGGTGCAGAAGCGGCGGCGGGCTTGGCGCCGCCGACGGGGGCGATCACCGCGATGGGGGCGCCGATCGCGGCCGAGTCGCCCTCCTTCACCAGGATCTTCTCGAGCACGCCGGCCTCGTACGCCTCGTACTCCATGACGGCCTTGTCGGTCTCGATGTCGACGATGACGTCGCCGACCGCGACCTCGTCCCCCGGCTGCTTCTGCCAGGAGCTGATGACGCCCTCCTCCATCGTGTCGGAGAGGCGGGGCATGAGGATCTCGGTCATGGGGTCGGCTCCAGGATCTGGCGGCCGGTCGCGCGGAGCGTGGCGCGGACGGCGGTGAGCAGGGAGTCGGCGGACGGCAGCGCCGCCGTCTCCAGGGACTTGGCGTAGGGGAGCGGCACCTCGGCCATCGCGACCCGGCGGACCGGGGCGTCCAGCCAGTCGAACGCGCCCTCCTGGATGGTCGCGGCGATCTCGGCGCCGATGCCGTAGGTGAGCCAGTCGTCCTCGGCCACCACGGCGGAGCCGGTCCTGCGGACCGAGTCCACGATGGTCCGCCGGTCGAGCGGGCGCAGGCTGCGCAGGTCGACGACCTCGGCGGAGATCCCCTCCGCGGCGAGGGTCTCGGCGACGTCCGCGGCGACCCGTGCCATCCGCGAGTAGCCGATGATCGTGATGTCGGTGCCGGGACGGGTGACGGCGGCGCGGCCGATCTCGGCGGGCTCGATGTCCTCGACCGCGGCGGGCAGCTCGCCCTTGGTGTTGTAGAGCGCGAGGTTCTCCAGGAACAGCACCGGGTCGTCGTCCCGGATCGCGGCCTTCAGCATCGCGGACGCCTCGGCGGGCGTGCTCGGCGCGACGACCTTCAGTCCCGGGATGAACGAGTAGAACAGCTCCACGTTCTGCGAGTGGGTGGCGCCGAGCTGCTGCCCGCCGCCGCCCGGCGTGCGGATCACCATCGGCACGCTGGCCTGCCCGCCGAACATCCCGTAGATCTTCGCGGCGTGGTTGACGATCTGGTCCAGCGCCAGCAGCGAGAAGTTGATCGTCATGATCTCCACGACGGGGCGCAGGCCGAGCATGGCGGCGCCGATCGCGGCGCCGACGAAGCCCTCCTCGGCGATCGGGGTGTCCTTGACGCGGCGGGGGCCGAACTCCTTCAGCAGCCCCTCGGTGATCTTGTACGAGCCCTCGAAGAGCCCGATCTCCTCGCCCATCAGGAAGACGTTCTCGTCGCGGAGCATCTCGGCGCGGAGCGTGTCCCGGAGGGCCTGGCGGTAGGTCGCGGTTGCCATGGGGGTGCCTCTCAGGAACCGAAGACGGGGTCGGCGGGGAGCCGGCGCAGCTCGCCCGGGACCGGGGTGGCATAGGTGTAGTCGAACAGCGTGGAGACCTCGGGGGCCGGGCTGTCGTCGGCGAACGCGGCGGCGGCGTCGACCTCGGCCGTCACCTCGGCGTCCAGCGTGTCGCGGTCGTCGTGGGAGAGGATCCCGGCCTCCTCCAGCTCCAGCGCCATCCGGGCCAGCGGGTCGGCGGCCTTCAGCGCCTCCTTCTCCTCCTTGGACCGGTAGCGGGCCGGGTCGACGACCGAGTGGCCCTTCAGCCGGGGGCTGACGGTCTCCAGCAGGTACGGCTTGCTCTGCGACCGGGCGCGCTCGACGGCGGTGCGCGCGGCGTCCCGCACCGCGACGACGTCGGTGCCGTCCACCCGGGCGCTCTCCATCCGGTACGCGGCGCCGCGCCGGTACAGCTCGGGCTCGGCGGAGCTGTTCTCCACGGTGGTGCCCATGCCGAGGCCGTTGTTGATCACGACGAAGACGACCGGGAGGTCCCAGAGGCCGGCGATGTTCAGCGACTCGTGGAACGCGCCGATGGCGGTCGTCCCGTCGCCCATGTGGCACATGACGACCTCGTCGCCGCCCTTGTAGGACACGGCGAGCGCGGCGCCGGCCGCGAGCGGCACCTGGCCGCCGACGATCCCGTACCCGCCGAGCAGCCGCGCCTCGGCGTCGAACAGGTGCATCGACCCGCCCCAGCCCTTGGAGACGCCGGTCGAGCGCCCGTACAGCTCGGCCATGACGCGGTCCGCGCCGATGCCCTTCGCGAGGGCGTAACCATGCTCGCGATAGTTGGTGAACAGATAGTCGGTGGGCCGCAGCGCGGCCATCAGCCCGACGACCGTCGCCTCCTCGCCGAGGTTCAGGTGGCAGTAGCCGCCGATCTTGGCCTCGGTGTAGGCGCGGGCGGCCCGCTCCTCGAACCGCCTGATCAGCAGCATCTGCCGGTAGTAGCCGACGAGGGTGGCGGCGTCGGGCGCCTTCGGCGATCCCGCGGCGCTCTTCGGGCGGGGAGCCTTGGTGCCGCGCGCGCTCCGGCTCCGCGCCGGAGCGGCCTGGACGGTCTCAGCCATCGGCGATCTTCCCTCTGTCCGGGGCAGCGCCGTAGGATCGCCACGACGCTCCCGATCATCATTGATCTATGATCGATCATATCCGATTCTACCTCGCCGTCTGTCAAGGGTCACTTACCTCCTCCCGCGGCGGTGGACGTGGCAGAGGGCGCCGTGCCGGGGGCCCGCAACGGCGCACTTAACGACGCGCCGTCTACCATGTCATCTCGTGAACGCGCCGATCCCCGCCCAGCTCCTCCGCACCGGACTCGCCGACCAGATCCGCGAGTTCATCGTCGAGGGCATCAGCTCGGGGCGGTGGGAGCCGGGCGAGCGCATCGTCGAGCGGCGCATCGCGAGCGAGCTGGGTGTGAGCCAGGGGCCCGTCCGGGAGGCGCTGCGCCAGCTGGAGGCGCAGCGGCTGATCGAGACGCTGCCGAACCGGGGCGCCCGCGTCCGCGACTTCACCGAGCGGGACCTCGCGGAGATCTTCCCGGTCCGCGCCGGGCTGGAGCGGACCGCGGTGGAGCTGGCGCTGCCCCGCCTCGCCGGCTGCCTGGACGCGCTGGAGGAGCACAACCGCCGGCTCGGTGAGGCCGCCGGGGGCGGTGACCTGCACGAGCAGATGCGGCTCAGCATCGCCTTCCACCGCGAGATCGTCGAGTCGGCCGGGAACCGGCTGCTGGTGTCGGTCTGGGAGGGCCTCGGCATCGAGCTGTGGACGACCCTGTCCCTCCGCCTGCACCACACGGAGATCTACTCCAAGTCGGCCGAGCACGCCGAGCTGATCGAGGCGTTCCGCCGCGAGGACCCGCGGGCCCCGCAGCTCCTCCACGACCACGTCATGAACTACGCCCCGTGACCCCCACCGGACGTGGGCGCGGTCACGCCTTCTCGCGGTACGCCTTCGTGAGCTGTTCCTCCGCGTCGTCCAGGTAGGAGCGCAACTCCCGCTCCGCCTCCGCGAAGTCGCCCCGGGCCATCAGGTCGTACAGGCGCCGGTTGCGGGCGAGGTACGGCTCGTGGAACTCGCGCGGCGAGCCCATCTCGTGGAAGACGAGGCGCATCTCGGCCAGCAGATGCTCGATCACCTCGTAGGCCCGGGGGCTGTCCATCAGCGCGACGATCGCCTTGTGGAACAGGATGTCGGCCGTCCCGACGTCCTTCCAGTTCCCGGCCGCGGAGGCGCGCTCGCCCTCCAGCACGGCGGCCTCCACCCGGCCGAGCGCGGCCGGGGCGCCGTCCGCCGCGTCGCGCACGGCCTCGCACTCCAGGAGGCGCCGGACGCGGTAGAGGTCGGCGAGGTCGTCGGCGGGGACGCGACGCACGAACGTGCCGCGGTTGAACTCGTGCACGAGCAGCCGCTCTTTGACGAGCATCTGGAACGCCTCGCGCATCGTGTTGCGCGAGACGTCCATGGCCTTCGCCAGTTCCTTGTCGGGCAGCCGCGTCCCGGGGACGAGCCGGCCGTCGGTGATCTGGGCGCGGAGCAGGTCGGCGACGCGGGCGGCGGTGCTCGACCGGTCCAGGCCGTGCCGCGCGGCCGCGATCTCGTCGAGCCACGGCTCCCGCACCGTCATCGGCGTCCTTCCGGAGAGCGCGGCGGAGCGCCGCCGCGGACGGGTGTGCCCCGCCAGCGTATCCCATCGGGACGTAAATACCTCAACAAGGGGATTGCCGGATTGTTGAACAATCTCTACGCTGTCGGAAAGCTCACCCCCTGGAAGGGGCCCAGCCCATGACGGACCGGACCACCCTGGACAAGACCCCCGCCCCGGCCACCCCCTCGCGCCGCGCCGCCCTCCTCGGCGCGATGTTCCTGATGGCCACCAGCGCCATCGGCCCCGGCTTCATCACCCAGACCACCGTGTTCACCGCGCAGCTCGGCGCGGCCTTCGCGTTCGCGATCGTCGTGTCCGTGCTGGTGGACATCGCGATCCAGTTGAACGTGTGGCGCGTCGTCGGCGTCTCCGGCATGCGCGCGCAGGAACTCGGCAACCGGGTGCTGCCCGGCGCCGGCTACGGCCTCGCCGCGCTGGACGTGTTCGGCGGCCTGGTCTTCAACATCGGCAACATCGCCGGCACCGCGCTCGGGCTGAACGCGCTGCTCGGCCTGGACGTCAAGATCGGCGGCGCGATCTCCGCGATCACCGCCATCGCGATCTTCCTGATCCGGCGGGCCGGCGTCGCGATGGACCGCATCGTGGTCGTGCTCGGCGCCCTGATGATCCTGCTCACCCTGTACGTGGCGTTCGTGTCCGATCCGCCCCTCGGCGACGCGCTGAGGCAGAGCGTCGCGCCGGAGACGGTCGACTTCCTCGTCATCACCACCCTGATCGGCGGGACGGTCGGCGGCTACATCACCTACGCCGGCGCGCACCGCATGATCGAGTCGGGGCTCACCGGCAGGGAGAACGTCCGGGAGATCAACCGCAGCGCCGTCACCGGCATCCTCGTGACCGGCCTGATGCGGGTGCTGCTCTTCCTCGCCGTCCTCGGCGTCGTCGCCGGCGGCGTCACGCTGGCCAAGGAGAACGCGCCCGCGTCCGCCTTCGAGCACGCGGCGGGGGAGGCCGGGCTGCGCCTCTTCGGCCTGATCATGTGGTCGGCGGCGATCACCTCGGTGATCGGCGCGTCCTACACCTCGGTGTCGTTCCTCGTGTCCTTCTCGTCGTTCGTCGAGAAGCACCGCAACCATCTGGTCGTGGCGTTCATCCTCGTCTCGGCCTCCATCTACCTCGCGATCGGCACGACCCCGGCCAAGCTGCTCATCCTCGCGGGCGCGCTGAACGGCCTGATCCTGCCGTTCGGGCTGGCCGTGCTGCTGTGGGCGGCGGGCCGCCGCCGCGACCTGCTCGGCGGCTACCGGTACCCGGTCTGGCTGCTCGTCCTCGGCGCCGCCGCCTGGCTGCTCTCCCTCTACCTGGGCTGGAACAGCCTGTCCGGGCTCGACGACCTGTGGAGGTGAGGGACGGGTGCGGATCCTCCCGAGCGGCGACGCGGCGATCCTGGTCGAACTGCCGGACCTGCCGGCGATGCTCGGCCTGTACGCGGCGCTGTCGGCGGCCCCGCCCCAAGGCGTCGCCGACATGGTCCCGGCGGCCCGCACCCTGACCCTGCTTCTCGACCCGTCCGCCGACCCGGCCGCGGTCGCCGCCACGGTGCGCGCGACCCGGCCCGGGACGGCGGACGGCGCCGCCGGTACCGCCGAGATCCCCGTCGTCTACGACGGCGAGGACCTCGGCGAGGTCGCCCGCCTCACCGGCCTCACCCCGGCCGGGGTCGTCGCCGCGCACACCGGGACGCCGTGGCGGGTGGCCTTCACCGGCTTCGCGCCCGGCTTCGGCTACCTGGAGGGCGGGGACCCGCGGCTGGACGTCCCGCGCCGCGCCACCCCGCGCGTCCGCGTCCCGGCCGGCGCGGTCGGGCTGGCCGGGCGCTTCAGCGGCGTCTACCCCGTCGAGTCCCCGGGCGGGTGGCGGCTCATAGGACGCACGGAGGCCGTCCTCTGGGACCTCGACCGCGAGCCGCCCGCCCTCCTGCGCCCGGGGGTCCGGGTCCGCTTCGTCCAGCGGGAACCATGAAGCGAGGGCTGGACGTTGTCGCGACAGGGCCGCTGGCTACAGTCCAGGACCTGGGCCGCCCGGGTCGCGCGGCGCTCGGCGTGGGGGTGTCGGGCGCCGCGGACCCGGGCTCGCTCCGCCTCGCCAACCGGCTGCTCGGCAACCCCGAGGGCGACGCCGCGATCGAGGTCACGTTCGGCGGCCTGCGCGTCCGCTGCCGCGGCGGGGTGTTCGCCGCCGTCACCGGCGCACCCGCCCCGCTCCTGGTGGACGGCCGCCCCGAGGCGCCCTACGCGATCCTCCACGTCCCGGACGGCGCCGAACTGCGGATGGGCGCACCGCCCGCCGGGCTGCGCAGCTACCTCGCCGTCCGCGGCGGGATCGCCGTCCCGCCCGTCCTCGGGTCCCGCTCCGCCGACACGCTCGCCGGGCTCGGCCCCGCGCCCCTCAAACCCGGCGACCTCCTCCCGGTCGGCCCGCCGCCCGCCGCCGCGCCGCTCCTGGACGTCCTGCCCGTCCGCCCGCCGCCCACCGGGGACCTCGAACTGCGCGCGATGCCCGGACCGCGCGCCGACTGGTTCGCCCCCGGCGCGCTGGACGTCCTCTTCACCGCCCCGTTCACGGTGACCAGCGAGATCGACCGGGTAGGGATGCGGCTGGACGGACCCGGCCTTGCCCACGCCGGCCGCGGCGAACTGCCCAGCGAGGGGACGGTCACCGGAGCGCTGCAGGTCCCGCCGTCCGGCCTGCCGGTGCTGTTCCTCGCCGACCATCCGCTGACCGGCGGGTACCCCGTGATCGCGGTGGTCGCCCGCGCCGACGTCGGGCGCGCCGCCCAGGCCCGCCCCGGGCAGCGGCTCCGCTTCCTCCCGCAGCCCGCGCCGCCCCTCGGAAAGGAGAGACCATGACCGCCCCCCTCGACCCGGCCGCGCTGTCGCCCGACCAGGCCAGGGCGCTGTTCCGGGAGGGCCTGCGCGTGCCCACCTCGGGATGGTGCGCGGGCTGGACGCAGGCGAACCTCATCGCCGTCCCCCGGGAACAGGCCTACGACCTGCTGCTGTTCGCGCAGCGCAACCCGAAGCCGTGCCCCGTCCTGGACGTCACCGAGCCCGGCGAGGTCTCCGCCTCGCTGTTCGCCGGCGACCTGCGCACCGACCTGCCCGGCTACGTCGTCTACGAGCACGGCGAACCCGTCGCCGAGGTGGCCGACGTGACCGGCTTCTGGCGCAGCGACCTGGTCGCGTTCCTGATCGGGTGCAGCTTCACCTTCGAGGACGCCCTCCAGGAGGCCGGCGTCCCCGTCCGGCACATCGAGCAGAACCGCAACGTCCCGATGTACCGGACGAACCGGATGTGCCGCCGCGCCGGCGACTTCGGCGGCCCGCTGGTCGTCTCGATGCGCCCGGTCCCGGCCGCGCAGGTGGCCGACGCCGTGCGGGTGACGGCCCGGTACCCGTCGGTCCACGGCGCGCCCGTGCACGTCGGCGACCCCGTCGAGCTCGGCATCGACGACCTGTCGGCCCCCGACTTCGGCGACCCGGTCGACGTGCGGGTGGACGAGATCCCGGTGTTCTGGGCGTGCGGCGTCACCCCGCAGGCGGCCGTGATGGCGTCCCGCCCGAAGCTCGCCATCGGGCACGCCCCCGGCCACATGGCGATCACCGACGTTCGAGACACCCGGTACCTCGTGCCCTGAACCGGCATAGGCTTCGCCCCATGCCGGACATCGTCGCCTCGGGCGACCGCCTCGGGGAGCGCTACCGACTGGAACGGCCCCTCGGCGCCGGAGGCATGGCGACCGTCTGGCGCGCGGTCGACCTCGTCCTCGACCGCGCCGTCGCGGTCAAGGTGCCGATGGAGGGCCGGCCCGCGGAGTTCACCCGGCGGCTGCGCCAGGAGGCGCAGGCCGCCGCGGCGCTCACCCACCCGAACATCACCGGCGTCTACGACTACGGCGAGCACGACGCCGGGCCGGTGGGCTGGCAGGGCCACATCCCCTACGTGGTCATGGAGCTGCTGGACGGGGAGACCCTGGCGACGCGGCTGTCCCGCGGCCCGCTTCCCTGGCGCGAGGCGGCCGGGACCTGCGCCCGCGTCGCCGACGCCCTGGCCGCCGCCCACGCCGCCGGCATCGTCCACCGCGACATCAAGCCCGCGAACGTCTTCCTCACCCCCGTCGGCGTGAAGGTCCTGGACTTCGGCATCGCCTTCACGGGCTCGCCCGACGGCCAGATCATGGGCACGCCCGCCTACGTCGCCCCCGAACTGCTGACCGGTACGGCGCCGACGGCGGCGGCCGACATCTACTCGCTGGGCGTCGTCCTGCACGAGTGCCTGACCGGTGCCCCGCCCACCCCCGCGTCCACCTTCAGGAAGGACACCCCGGACGAGGTCGCCGACCTCTGCCGGGAGTGCCTGTCGCCGGACGCCGGCGCCCGTCCCACCGCGGCGGAGGCCGCCCGGCGGCTGGCCGGCAGTGCCGGGGTCCAGCTCGCGCACCTCCCGCCCGGCGGCGCGGACGAGTCCGCGGAGCAGGCGGCGGCGCCCCCGCCCGAGGCCCCGACCCGCGTCCTGGACGACCCCGCTCCACCGGAAGAGCCGCTGGACGGGGAGGACGAGCCCGGTGGCGCGGACCCTGCCGGCGAAGAGGCGGAGCCGCCCGCGCCCCCGCCTCCGGCCCGGGGCGAAGGCGGAGGCGGGGGCGCGGCCGACGAGCACGGCGCGGCCGGGACCTCGACGCGCAAGCCGCTGGTCATCGCCGGCGGCGCGGTGGGGGCGGCCGCGGTGGTCGCGCTCCTGCTCGCCGCCCTGGCGCCCGGATCGTCCGACGACGGAGGGGCGGCGGCGCCGCCCCCGGACACCGCCTCGCCCACGGAGACGGCGGCGGCGGTCGCGTGCTCGGTGGCGTACCGGGTCGACGGGTCGTGGCCGGACGGCTTCAAGGCGACCGTGCGGATCACGAACGTCGGCGACACCGCGATCGACGGCTGGAAGCTCGGCTTCGCGTTCCCGGACGGGCAGGCCATCACCCAGATCTGGAACGGCTCCCAGGAGCAGGACGACGCGTCCGTCACCGTGACGGCGGCGGACTGGAACCGGTCGATCCCGCCGGACGGGACCGCGGAGTTCGGGTTCCTCGGCAGCCAGGACGGAGACAACGGGTCCCCGTCGCGGTTCACGCTGAACGGCGCGGAGTGCCGCGGCTGACCTCCCGCAATGGGAGCGCTCCCAGCTCGTCGTCGCAGGTCAAAAGGGTCACGCTCGAATTGATGCGGCCGGACCTATTGTCTCGCGGCCGATCCGGGGCTTACGATCCCGGCAATCGAAGCGCTTCGACAGGCACTCGGTCCCACCCCGGAGGAAGACCCATGATCAAGGCAGGCAGGAGCGCGGCGGTGCTCGCCGCCCTTGCCGCGGCGGCGCTGTCGCTCACGGCGTGCGGCGGCGACGGCGGCGGCGACGGCTCGGGCGGCAAGGAGCTGAAGCTCTGGCACTACGAGGCCCCGGAAAGCGCCATGGGCAAGGCCTGGAACGAGGCCATCAAGGAGTTCGAGGCCACCCACCCGGGCGTGAAGGTGACGTTCGAGGAGAAGGGCTTCGAGCAGATCCAGAAGACCGCCCCGATGGTCCTGAACTCCAAGGACGCCCCCGACGTCATGGAGTACAACAAGGGCAACGCCACCGCCGGCATGCTGTCCAAGCAGGGCCTGCTCACCGATCTCACCTCCGAGGTGACCAAGCGCGGCTGGGACAAGCTGATCAGTCCGAACGTCCAGGTCACCGCCAAGTACGACGCCAAGGGCACGATGGGCGGCGACAAGTGGTTCGGCGTGCCGAACTACGCCGAGTACGTGCAGGTCTACTACAACAAGGACCTGTTCAAGAAGCACGGCGTCGAGATCCCGACGACGTTCGCCGAGCTCACGGCCGCGATGGACGAGTTCGTCGCGAAGGGCGTCACGCCGCTGACCAACGCGGGCGCCGAGTACATGGCGCACCAGTTCGTCTACCAGCTCGCCCTCGACAAGGCCGACCAGACCTGGGTGGACGCCTTCCAGCGCTACACCGGCAAGACGAACTTCAACGACGCCGCCTGGACGTACGGGGCGACCACCTTCGCCGACTGGGTGAAGAAGGGGTACATCGCCAAGAAGTCCGTCAGCCTCAAGGCCGAGGACGCGGGCGTCGCGTTCATGAGCGGCAAGTTCCCGATGATGTTCTCGGGCAGCTGGTGGTTCGGCCGGGTCGCCTCCGAGGCGAAGTTCGACTGGGAGACCGCCGTGTGGCCCGGCGCGAAGATGACGCTCGGCTCCGGCGGCAACCTCTGGGTCGTCCCCAAGGGCTCGGAGAACAAGGAGCTCGCCTATGACTTCATCGACATCACGATGAAGAAGAAGGCGCAGAACACCCTGGCGAACGCGGGCGGCGTCCCGGTCGCGGCGGACGCGTCCGCGGTCACCGACGCGAAGGCCAAGAAGCTCATCGCCGACTTCGACGCGCTCACGAAGTCCGGCGGCCTCGCGTACTACCCGGACTGGCCGGTGGCGGGCTTCTACGACGCCTGGGTGTCGCAGACGCAGAAGCTCATGAACGGCACCCCGCCCGGCGAGGTGCTGGGCAGCATCCAGAAGACCTACGACGGCGGCCTGCCGAAGTGACTCGGCCGGGCCGCGGCCGGCCGCGGGAGCAGCTGGCGTACCTGCCGTACCTGCTCCCCGGCCTGCTGCTCTTCACCGCCGTCATCGGCGTGCCGTTCCTGATGAACCTCGGCACCAGCTTCACCGAGTGGACGGGCGTCGGCCGCCCGACGTGGATCGGGCTCGGCAACTACCGGGAGCTGGTCCAGGACGGGCAGTTCTGGGCGTCGTTCCGGCACAACGCGATCATCATCATCGGGATGGCGATCGTCCCGACGGCGATCGGGCTGGTGCTGGCCTCGGCGCTGACGGACCTGGTCGGCCGGCACTTCGGGCCGCGCACCGCGAGCGTCCTGCGCGCCTGCCTCTACCTGCCGCAGGTGCTGCCGGTCGTCATCGCGGGCGTGGTGTGGAGCTGGCTGCTGGCACCGGAGAACGGCGCGGTCAACGAGCTGCTGGACGCGATCGGCCTCGGCTCTCTCGCGCACGACTGGCTCGGCGACCCGGCCACGGCCCTGTGGACCGTCGTCGGCGTCATGGTCTGGATGCAGATCGGCTTCCCGCTGGTGATCTTCATGTCGGGTCTCCAGCGGGGTCGACCCCTCCCTCTACGAGGCCGCCGAGATCGACGGCGCCACCTGGGCCCGCCGCTTCTGGCACATCACGGTCCCGCAGATTCGCCCGGAGATCTTCGTCGTCCTGCTGTGGACGACGATCGCCGCGCTCAAGGCCTTCCCGCAGATCTTCGTCCTCACCAAGGGCGGGCCGGGCGGGGGCGACGAACGTGCCGTCCTACTACTCCTGGGTCAACTTCTTCGAGAAGTCCGACGTCGGCTACGGCTCGGCGATCGCGACCGTGCTGACGCTCGTGATCGTCGCGCTGACCATCGTCTTCCTGCGCATGCAGGCACGTGAGCTGGAGACCTCATGACGGCGACGGTGACCCCGGAGGCGGGCGCGCCGCCCCGTGAGAACCGGGGCCCGGCCGGCCGCAAGCGCCGCCGCGGGCCGTCCGCCTACGCGGTGCTGGTGGCGCTGGCCGCACTCGCCGGAGTGATGCTCATCCCGTTCGTCGTCGTTGTCTTCAACGCGCTGAAGACGCCGGACGAGTACTCCTCGCAGGGGCCGCTGTCGCCGCCGGACGGCTTCGACCTGGACGCCGTCCGGCAGTTCTGGGAGCGGGTCGACTTCGGGAACGTCCTGCTGAACAGCGTGTTCATCAGCGGTTCCGTGGCCGTCCTCGCCGTCCTGCTGTCGGTGCTGAACGCGTACGCGCTCGGCATCGGCCGGATCAAGGGCCGGATGTGGGTGCTGGTCCTGCTGCTGATGGCGAACACGCTGCCGCAGGAGGCGCTCGTCTACCCGCTGTACTACCTGTCCAAGCAGGTCGGCCTGTACGACACCAGGATCAGCGTGATCATCGTGTTCACGGTGATCCAGTCGGCCTTCGGCACCTACCTGCTGTCGTCGGTGCTGTCGGCGTTCCCGCGCCCGCTGCTGGAGGCGGCGCGGATTGACGGCGCGGGCCGCTGGCAAGTGCTGTGGCGGGTGGTCGTCCCGGTCGTCCGGCCGACGCTGTCGGTGCTGCTCGTCTTCTTCTTCGTGTGGACCTGGAACGAGTTCCTGATCCCCATGGTCTTCCTCATCTCCAACGAGAACCAGACGGTCTCGGTCGCGCTCGGCGTGCTGCAGGGGCAGCGCCTCATGGACGCCACCATGTCCAGCGCCGCGTCGCTGCTCGGCCTCCTTCCGACCGTCGTCTTCTTCCTCATCTTCCAGCGCACACTCGCGCGCGGACTGACCGCAGGAGCCATCAAGTAATGAAGTTCAGTGACGGCTACTGGATGATGCGCGAGGGTGTGCGGGCGTTTCATCCGGTGGAGGTCCTCGACGTCGACGCCGGGCCCGGCTCGTTCCGGGTGTACGCGCCCGTGCAGCGGATCCGGCATCGCGGCGACCTTCTCAGGGGGCCGGTGGTGACGGTGACGTGCGAGTCGCCGATGCCGGACGTCATCGGCGTCACCCTCACCCATTTCGCGGGGGAGCGGCGGCGCGGGCCCCATTTCGAGTTGGCCACCGACCCGGCCGGGGACGTGTCCGTGGACGACGACGCGGCGACGCTGACGTCCGGCGCGTTGTCGGTGCGGGTGGGGCGCGGTGAGGAGTGGGGTGTCGACTTCCTTGTGGACGGACGCCGCCTGACCGGCAGTGCTCCCAAGGCGCAGGCCGTCATCGACACCGACGACGGGCGCCATTATGTGCGGGAGCAGCTCGACCTGGGCGTCGACCATTTCGTCTACGGGCTCGGTGAACGGTTCGGGCCGCTGGTGAAGAACGGCCAGTCCGTGGACGTGTGGAATGCCGACGGCGGGACGGCCAGTGAGCAGGCGTACAAGAACGTGCCGTTCTTCCTGACGAACGCGGGTTACGGGGTGTTCGTCGACCATCCGGGGCGCGTGTCGTTCGAGGTGGCGTCGGAGGCCGTGGCCCGGACGCAGTTCAGCGTCGAGGGCCAGTCGATGCGGTACTTCGTCATCTACGGGCCTTCCCCCAAGGAGATCCTGCGCAAGTACACGGCGCTCACCGGGCGCCCCGCGCGGCTGCCGGATTGGTCGTTCGGGCTGTGGCTCTCCACGTCGTTCACCACCGACTACGACGAGGAGACCATCACCTCGTTCATCGAGGGGATGGCGTCACGCGACCTGCCGCTCAGCGTCTTCCATTTCGACTGCTTCTGGATGCGCGAGTTCCAGTGGTGCGACTTCGAATGGGACCCGCGCGTGTTCTCCGACCCGGAGGGGATGCTGCGCCGGCTTCGCGACCGTGGCCTGCGGACCTGCGTCTGGATCAACCCGTACATCGGGCAGCGGTCCCCGCTGTTCGAGGAGGGCCGCGCGCACGGGTACCTGCTCAAGCGACCGAACGGGGACGTGTGGCAGTGGGACAAGTGGCAGCCCGGCCTGGCGGTCGTCGACTTCACGAACCCCGAGGCGCGGGAGTGGTACGCGGCCAAGCTGGAAGCGCTCCTCGACATGGGCGTCGACTGCTTCAAGACCGACTTTGGCGAGCGCATTCCGACCGATGTCGTCTACCACGACGGCTCCGACCCGGAGCGTGCTCACAACTACTACACCTATCTCTATAACCAGACGGTCTTCGACCTGCTCCGCAAGAAGCGCGGTGAGAGCGACGCGGTCGTGTTCGCCCGGTCCGCGACGACCGGCGGGCAGCGCTTCCCGGTTCACTGGGGCGGTGACGCCGAATCGACATTCGAGGCCATGGGGGAGAGCCTTCGCGGCGGCCTCTCCCTGGGGATGTCGGGGTTCGGCTATTGGAGCCATGACATCGGCGGTTTCGAGGGGACGCCCGACCCGGCGCTGTTCAAGCGGTGGATAGCGTTCGGGCTGCTGTCCTCGCACAGCCGGCTGCACGGCAGCCATTCCTACCGGGTGCCGTGGCTCTTCGACGAAGAGTCCGTGGACGTTCTGCGGGAGTTCACCCGCCTGAAGATGCGGCTCATGCCCTACCTGGCGGGCGCCGCCCGCCAGGCGTACGGCGAAGGGCTGCCGATGATGCGGGCGATGGTCGTCGAGTTCCCGGACGACCCTGGCTGCACGCATCTGGAACGCCAGTACATGCTCGGTGAGGATCTGCTCGTCGCGCCCGTGTTCTCGTCCGATGGTGACGTCTCGTACTACGTGCCGGGGGGTGTGTGGACGCACTACCTCACGGGTGAGCGTATTGAAGGCGGCCGTTGGGTTCGGGAGCGGCACGGGTTCGACAGTGTGCCGCTGCTCGTCCGTCCAGGAGCGGTCATCCCGGTGGGCGCGGTGGAGGACCGCCCGGACTACGACCATGCGGATGACGTCACGTTGCGCGTGTACGAGCCCTCCGACGGGAGCGCCGTGGTCACCCAGATCGGCGACACCTCGTTCACCACAACGAGAAACGGTGAAAACGTGCGCGTGACAGGAGAGGGGGCCTGGAACGTTCTTCTCGTCAACGCACGGGTGGCCGGGGTAGAGGGCGGCGAGGTCGCAGACCATCCGCTCGGTGTTCTCATCAAGGCGACCGGTGGCGAACTGCTCATCACGCTGGAAGAGGAGAACTGATGGGGTTCCCAAAGGGGTTCCTATGGGGAGCGGCCACCGCCGCCTATCAGATCGAGGGCGCGGCCCGGGAGGACGGCCGTGCGCCGTCCATCTGGGACACGTTCAGCCACACGCCGGGGAAGACCCTCAACGGCGACACCGGCGACGTGGCCACCGACCACTACCACCGCCGGCAGGACGACATCGCGACGATGGCCGAGCTCGGCATCGGCGCCTACCGGTTCTCCATCTCCTGGTCGCGCGTCCTCCCGGACGGGACGCCCAACCAGAAGGGCATGGACTTCTACTCCCGCCTCGTCGACGAGCTGCTCGACCACGGCATCGCCCCGGTCGCCACCCTCTACCACTGGGACCTGCCGCAGGCCCTGGAGGACGCGGGCGGCTGGCCCGAGCGGGACACGGCCCGCCGGTTCGCCGACTACGCCGAGCGCGTCGGCCGCGTCCTCGGCGACCGCGTCCACACCTGGACGACGCTGAACGAGCCGTGGTGCTCGGCGTTCCTCGGCTACGCGTCCGGTGTGCACGCGCCCGGACGCGCCGACCCGGCCGCCGCGCTCGCGGCCGCCCACCACCTCAACCTCGCGCACGGCCTGGGCGTCCGGGCGCTGCGCGGCGTGGTCCCGGCGTCCGCCCGGCACTCGGTCACCCTCAACCTGCACCATCTGCGCGGCGACCCGGAGGCCGTCCGGCGGGTGGACGCCGTCTCCAACCGCGTGTTCCTCGACCCGATGCTGGGCAACGGCTATCCCGCCGACCTTCTGGAGGACACGGCGTCCCTGACCGACTGGGGTTTCCTGCGCGACGGCGACGAGGAGATCATCGCCGCGCCACTCGATGTGCTGGGCGTCAACTACTACTCGCCCACGCTCGTGCGGGACTGGGATGGTGTCTCCCCGCGCGCACACGCGGACGGCCACCGGCAGGGCGCGACGACCCCGTTCGTCGGCTGCGACAACGTGGAGTTCGCCGAACAGCCCGGCCCCTACACGGCGATGGGCTGGCCCATAGATGCGACCGGCATGGAAGAACTGCTTCTACGGCTGCATCGCGAGTACCCGCACACTCCACTGATGGTCACCGAGAACGGTGCCGCGTTCGACGACGTCCTGGACGACGGTGGCCGCGTCCACGATGACCGGCGCATCGCCTATCTGCGCGACCACATCGCGGCCGTCGAAAGGGCGTGCGTGGCCGGCGCCGACGTCCGCGGCTATTTCGCCTGGTCGCTGCTGGACAACTTCGAATGGGCCTACGGCTACTCCAAGCGCTTCGGCCTCGTCCACGTCGACTACGCCACCGGTGACCGCACCTGGAAGGACAGTGCCTCCTGGTACCGCGACACGATCGCCCGCGGACCGTCATGACGATCGGACGCGGGGGCATGGCGGTGGCGGCGCTGGCCCTGGCCGCGTTCTGCTTCGGCACGACCGAGACGCTGCCGATCGGGCTGCTCCCGCTCATCGCGGACGGCCTGGACGTCTCGGCTTCGGCCGTCGGCCTGCTCGTCACCGGCTACGGGGCCGTGGTCGCGGTCGTGTCCGTCCCGCTCGTCCGGATGACGGTCGGGATGGGACGCCGCCGGCTGCTGACCGGCGTGATGCTCGTGTTCGTCGTCATGACGTTCGCCGCCGCGGCCGCCCCCGGCTACGGCGCCCTGTTCGCCGCGCGGCTCGTCACCGCGCTGGCCCAGGCGGTCTTCTGGCCGGTCGCCGTGGTCGCGGCGGCCGGCCTGCTGCCGCCGGAGTCGCGGGGCAGGGCCGCCTCCTACGTGTTCGCGGGCGGGTCGCTCGCCATCGTCCTCGGCGTCCCCGCCGGCACCTGGCTCGGCCGGGCGGCCGGCTGGCGCGCGTCCTTCGTGGTCCTCGGCGTCCTCTGCCTGATCTCGTTCGCGGCGATCAGCGCCCTGCTGCCCGGCGGGAGGACGGGCGGCCCCGCCCCGGTCGCGGCGTCCGCGCCGGACGCGCGGCGCTTCCGGCTGCTGATCGTCACGATCATGCTGGCGGTCGGCGGGGTCTTCACCGCCTACACCTACATCGCCGAGTTCCTGACCGACGTCACCGGCTTTCCCGGCTCGGCGCTCAGCCCGCTCCTGCTGGCGAACGGCGTCGCCGACATCGCCGGGGTGGTCATCGCCGGCATCGTCGTGGACCGCGGCCCGCGCGCCCTGCTCGCCGGGTCCGCCGCGGTGCTGGCGATCGCCCTGCTCGGCCTGTTCACGCTGGGCACGGCGGCGATCCCCGCGGTCGTCATGCTCGTCCTGCTGGGGATCGGGCTGCCGGGCGCCGCCACGGCGATGCAGGCCAGGGTGCTGGAGTCCGCCCCGGGCGACACCGACATCGCGTCGGCCTGGGCGTCGGCCGCGTTCAACGTCGGCATCGGCGGCGGCGCCCTGCTCGGCGGCGCGCTGCTGCCGGTCACCGGTGTGCGCGGCACCGCCCTCGCCGGTGCGATGGCCGCCGGTGCCGCCGTCGCCGTGATCGGGCTGGAACGGCCGTCGCGCGCCCGCGCTCCGACCGGGGCCGGCACGGCTAGCATCGTTCGCACTCTGCACCCCTTCGAGGACGACGGGACGGTCCGTGGTCAAGATCACTGATGTGGCGCGGCACGCGGGAGTGTCGCCGAGCACGGTCTCCTACGTGCTGAGCGGGAAGCGCTCGATCTCCGAGGAGACCCGGCGGCGCGTCCGGGAGAGCATCCGCGAACTCGGGTACCGGCCGCACGCGGGCGCCCGCGCGCTCGCCAGCAGCCGCTCCAACGTGCTCGCGCTGATGATCCCGCTGCGCTCGGGCATCGCGGTGCCCGTCGTCATGCAGTTCGCCGTGTCGGTCGTCACCGCCGCCCGGAGCCACGACCACGACGTCCTGCTGCTCACCCAGGACGAGGGCGAGGACGGCCTGCGCCGCGTCGCCGACAGCGCCCTCGTCGACGCGCTGATCGTCATGGACGTGCAGATGAAGGACCCGCGGCTGCCGCTGCTGCGCTCCCTCGACCGGCCGAGCGTGCTCATCGGCTTCCCCGCCGACGCCGACGACCTGACCTGTATCGACCTCGACTTCCACGCCGCCGGCGCCGTCTGCGTCGAGCACCTGGCCGGCCTCGGCCACCGGGAGATCGCGCTGATCGGCTCGCCGCCCGAGGTGTACGCGCGGCAGACCGGCTACGCCCAGCGCGTCGCGGACGGGTTCGCCGAGGCGGTCCGCGAGCACGGCCTGACCGGGGACGTCCACCCCTGCGAGGCCACCGCGGACGCCGCCCGCGAGCTGGTCGCGCGGCTCCTCGCCGACCGTCCCGGGTTCACCGGCGTCCTCGTCCACAACGAGCCGGTCGTCGGCCCGGTCGTGCGGGCGCTGCGCGCCGCCGGCCGCCGCGTCCCCGAGGACGTGTCCGTCGTCGCGCTGTGCCCGGACGAGATGGCCGAGCACGCCGAGCCGCCGCTGTCGTCCGTCGCGATCCCCGCCGAGGAGGTCGGCGGGCGCGCCGTGGAGCTGCTGATGGACAAGCTCGACGGCGTCCCCGTCCCGGCCGCGACCCTGCTTCCGCCCACCCTGACCAGGCGCGCCAGCAGCGCGCCCGCCGCACGCTGACCGGCACGACAAGGAGGTGAGGGGCCGTTCCGGCCCGTTATCGAAGCGCTTCGATAGTCATGCTCGGGGGGCTAGTCCAAGAGGAGAATCGGTGTACGGAATCCATCGAAGTCCCCGTTCCCCCGGCCGGCGCAGCCGGTCGCTGACCCTGGTCCTGGCCGCCGCGCTGGTGGCCCCGGTCGCGTGGACGGCGCCCGCCGCCGCCCGCGAGACCCTGCCCTTCCGGAACCCGCGGCTGTCCGTCGACGCCCGCGTGGACGACCTGGTCGGGCGGCTGACGCTCGACGAGAAGGTCTCGCTGCTCCACCAGTACCAGCCCGCGATCCCGCGCCTCGGCATCGGCCGGTTCAAGACCGGCACCGAGGCGCTGCACGGGGTCGCGTGGTCCACCGACGTCCACAACAACGGTGCGGTCGTGACCGCCAAGGGCACCGTGTTCCCGCAGTCGGTCGGGCTCGGCGCGACATGGGACCCGGCGCTGCTGAAGCGGATCGGCTCGGCCGTCGGCGACGAGGCCCGCGGCTACAACAGCGAGAACCCCGACGTCTGGGGCCTGCAACTATGGGCGCCGGTCGTCAACCTGCTCCGCGACCCGCGCTGGGGCCGCAACGAGGAGGGCTACTCCGAGGACCCGCTGCTCACCGGCCTCCTCGCCACCGCCTACGGCCGCGGCATCGAGGGCGACGACCCGGACCGCCTCCGGGCCGCGCCCGTCCTCAAGCACTACATGGCCAACAACAACGAGATCCGCCGCGACCAGACGTCCTCCAGCCTGCGGCCCCGGGTGAAGAAGGAGTACGACGAGGTCCCGTTCAAGATGCCGCTGACCCGGGACGCCGCGACCGGGATCATGACGTCCTACAACCTCGTCAACGGGCGTCCCGCGACGGTCACGCCCGACGCGGGCGGCCTGGTCCGCTCGTGGAGCGACCGGACGCTGTTCAACGTCACCGACGCGGGCGCGCCGAACGGCCTGATCAACTCCCAGCGGTACCACCCCGACCTCGCCACCGGCGACGCGGCGATCATCAAGGCGGGCGTGGACAGCTTCACCAGCGACGACGCCAACTCCTCGATCACGATCAACGCGGTGAAGGAGGCGCTGTCGCGCGGGCTGCTCGCCGAGTCCGACATCGACCGGGCCGTGGGGCACATCCTGAGCATCCGGGTCCGGCTCGGCGAGTTCGACCCGGGCGGCGGTCCCTACGGGAAGATCACCAAGGACGTGGTGGACAGTCCCGCCCACCGCGCCCTCGCCCGCAAGGCCGCGGCCGAGCAGATGGTGCTGCTGAAGAACCAGGGCAGGGCGCTGCCCCTCTCGTCCGGGAAGGTCGCAGTCGTGGGGCCGCTCTCGAACACGCTCTACACCGACTGGTACTCGGGTTCGCTGCCGTACCGGGTCACGCCGCTGGACGGCATCAAGAAGCGGGCCGGCTCGGTGGCGTCCAGCGAGGGCGTCGACCGGATCGCGCTGAAGGACGTCGAGACCGGCGAGTACATCGCGGGCGGTACGGGCCCCGGTTCCATCCTGAAGACCGGGCCTGCCTCGTCGGCCGACGTGACCACCCAGTTCGACGTGTTCGACTGGGGCCAGGGGATCGTCACCCTGCGCAGCGCCGCCAACGGCAAGACCGTCGGGCGCTACAACTGGGGCGACAATTTCGCCAACGACCAGGATCAGCCGAACAACTGGTTCGTCCAGCAGATGTTCAAGCTGGAGAAGCAGGACGACGGCGAATACCTGCTCCGCTACGCCGGCTACGAGAAGGCGTACGACTGGGCCGACCCGGCGAAGACCTACGTGAAGACGCAGGACGACGGCACGCTGGCCCTGACCACCAAGGACGACGCCTCCCGGTTCGCCAAGGACGTCGTCAGCAGTGGCGTCGACTCGGCGGTCAAGGCCGTCACCGGCGCGGACAGCGCCGTCGTCGTGGTCGGCAGCATGCCGTTCATCAACGGCCGCGAGGACCACGACCGCACCACGATGGCGCTCGCCGAAGGGCAGTCGGAACTCGTCAAGGCCGTCCGGAAGGCGAACCCGAACACGGTCGTCGTGGTGGAGAACAGCTATCCGACGACCCTCACCTGGGAGCAGCAGAACGTTCCGGCGATCCTGTGGACGAGCCACGCCGGCGCCGAGACGGGCAACGCCCTCGCGTCCATCCTGTTCGGCGACGAAAGCCCGTCGGGCAAGCTTCCGCAGACCTGGTACCGCTCCGAGAGCGACCTGCCCGACATTCTCGAGTACGACATCATCAAGTCGGACCGGACGTACCAGTACTTCAAGGGACAGCCGCTCTACCCGTTCGGTCACGGCCTCTCCTACACGAGCTTCCGGTACGGCAAGCCGAGGCTCAACGGCCATTCCGTGGGACGCGACGGAACGGTGACGGTCACCGTGCCGGTGACCAACACGGGCAAGGAGGCCGGAGACGAGGTCGTCCAGCTTTACACGCACCAGCGCGACTCGCGCGTGAAGCAGCCGGTGAAGAGGCTGCGCGCCTTCGACAAGGTCCATGTCGAACCCGGGAAGACGGTGACGGCGAAACTGCGGCTGACCGCGTCCGACCTCGCGATCTGGGACGTCACGCGCAACACGTGGACGGTGGAGAAGTCGAAGCACGACCTGCTGATCGGCTCCTCGTCCACCGACATCCGGCAGCGCACCACGCTCGACGTGCGCGGCCAGACGATCCCCGATCGCGACCTGTCGAAGCCGACCCGCGCCGCCGACTTCGACGACCAGAACGGCATCGAGCTGGTCGACGAGTCGAAGGCGAAGGGCGACGCGGTGGCCGGCACGGCCGGCTCCTGGCTGAAGTTCGCGGACGCCGATCTCGGCGGGTCCGCCGGCACGATCACCGCACGCGTCGCGGGCACGTCGGCGACCACGATCCAGGTCCGCCTGGACGGCCCCGATGGCCCCCTGGCCGGAACGCTGACCGTGCCGTCCACCGGCGACAGGTACGCCTACAAGGAGATCACCGCACGGCTCGGCGACGCCCGCGGAAACCGTGACGTCTACCTGGTCTTCAACGGTGAAACGCGCCTGAGCACCTTCTCCCTCACTCGATGAATCCCTCGGCCCGCCCCGGTTCGCCCGGGGCGGGCCGGTCCGCTGCAAAGGACGCCACCCATGCGTGCCAACAGCAAACTCGCCGCCCCCCTCGCCGCCGCGGCCGCCCTGTTCACCGCCGCCGCGCTCCTCTTCGCCCCGGCTCCCGCTCCGCCGGCCGGGGCCGCGGCACATCACGTCGCCTACGACCGCCATTCGCTCACCGTGGACGGGCGGCGCGTCCTGCTGTGGTCGGGCGAATTCCACTACTTCCGGCTCCCCAGCCCGGTCCTCTGGCGGGACGCCCTGGAAAAGATCAAGGCCGCCGGATTCAACGGAGTGTCGCTCTATTTCGACTGGGCCTACCACTCACCGGCCCCTGGGAAATACGACTTCACCGGCGTCAGGGACGTCGACCGGCTCCTCCGCCTGACCGAGAAGATCGGCCTCTACGTCGTCGCGCGTCCCGGCCCGTACATCAACGCCGAGACCACCGGCGGCGGCTTTCCCGCGTGGCTGAAGACCGTCCCGGGACGCGCCCGTTCCAGCGACCCGAACTACACCCGCGCCTACCGGGAATGGCTCGCCCGAATCGACCCGATCATCGCCCGTCACCAGGTCACGCGCGGCGGATCGGTCATCGTCTACAACGCCGAGAACGAGTACGCCGCCAACACCGACCCGGCCTATATGGAGGACCTCCAGCGTCAGGCCCGCGCCCATGGAATCGACGTTCCCATCAGCCATAACCAATGCTGCGACGCGTCCTGGACGCCCACCTGGGCGACCGGCCGGGGAGCCGTGCAGATACCCGGCGTGGACGACTATCCGCAGGCCTTCGAATGCCGCGACCCCGACACCTGGGGAACGTGGGGAGAGGGCGTCACCGAACGCCTCAGCCCGGACGCCCCCGCCTACGCCGCCGAATACCAGGCCGGCGCCATCGACCTGAACCGCGCCGGCTACGAGAAATGCCGCGAACTCACCGGCCCGAACTACATGAAGGTCTACTACAAGTCGAACCTCATCACCTCGGGCGCCACGATGTTCGGCTACTACATGGCCTTCGGCGGGACGAACTGGGGACGGCTCGCCCAGCCGAACGACGTCTACACGTCTTACGACTACGGCGCGCCCATCACCGAGAACCGGCGGCTCACCGCCAAGTACGACGAGTTCAAACGCCAGGGCCTCTTCGTCACCACCGTCGCACCGCTCGCGAAGACCGATCCGGCGGCGGCCCCCGCGTCCGGCAATTCCTCCGTCCACACCGAGGCGCGGGCCAACCCCGACACCGGAACGCAATTCGTCCTCGTCCGGCACGCCGACCGGAAGACCGACGACGACCAATCCGCGAACCTCGCCTGGAACACACCGGACGGCACCTACGACGTTCCGGTCACCCTGAAGGGCCGCGACGCCAAGATCCTCGTCGCCGGCTATGACATGGGCGGCCAGCGCCTCGCGGCATCGACGTCCGAACTCCTCACCCACACGACCGCCAACGGGCGAGACATGGCAGTCCTCTACGGCACCGAAGGGGTCGAAGGAACAACCGTCCTCCGCTACAACACCCGGCCCGACGTCAAGGTCCTCAGCGGCTCGGTGAAGTCCGCCTATTCCAACGGCGACCTCAAACTCGACTACACCCACCGAGGGTTGGCCCGCGTCCAGATAACGGGCGGCGGCCGTAAGCCCCTTCTCCTCCTCCTCGGCACTGACGCGGAAGCGGCCACGTTCTGGCGCTCCGGCGAAACCCTCGTCCGGGGCACGGACCTGGTCCGCTCCGCCACCACGAGACATGGCACCACCGCGATCCGGGCCGACATCGCGAAGTCAGGCGACATCGAGGTCTTCAACGCGACCCGCCGCCTGACCCTCAACGGCGAGTACCTCCACGCCCGGCGAACCGGAAGCGGCACGCTAATGGCCCGAGCCAAGGGTCCGCGCCCCGTCGAACTCCCCGCCCTGAACCATTGGCGAGGCAGGCGAGGAGCCCCCGAAACCGCCCCGGGCTTCGACGACTCGTCCTGGAAACCCGCCGACCACACCACCACGGCCGGCCCGATCAAACCGAAGAAGCCACCCGTCCTCTACGCCGACGACTACGGATTCCACTACGGCCACGTCTGGTACCGCGGCCACTTCACCGCGACCGGCGACGAGACAACGGTCAACCTCAACGCCATCACCGGAAAGGGAGGCATCTACCAGGTCTGGCTCAACGGCCGCTACCTGGGCTCGGCCGCCGGCGGCGAACAGAAGGACGCCGACGCCCCCATCAACGACGATCCCGGCCCGGGGACCTTTGAAATCCCCGCCGGCGCCCTTCCCAAGGGCGAGAAGGCCGTCCTTTCCGTCCTGGTCGAGAACATGGGCCACAACGACGACTGGACCGCCGACGACTACCGCCAGAAACAGCCGCGCGGCCTGGTCAACGCCGAAGTGACGACCAATCCGATCACCTGGCGCATCCAGGGCACCCGCATCAGCGATCCGCTGCGCGGCCCGCTGAACACGGGCGGCCTGTACGGCGAACGAGAAGGCTGGCACCTGCCGTCCGCCCCCGCAAAGACCTGGTCCGCCACATCACCGGCCGCCCTCATAGGACCAGGCGTCCACTGGTACAGCACCAGAACCCACCTGGCCCTTCCGAAGGACCAGGACGTCCCCGTAACCCTCCATTTCGAACCTGGCACCGGCCGCTACCGAACCCTCATCTTCATCAACGGCTGGAACATGGGCGAATACGTGAACGGCGGGGTCCAGCACGACTTCACCCTTCCGGAGGGAGTTCTCCGCCCGCGCGGCCACAACACCGTGACCCTCGCCGTCATCGCAGAAGAAGACTCAAAGCCGGGCCGCGTCTCCCTGAAGGCGGCCGCCAACGTGAGAGGAGGCGCCCCGGCCCCCTGACCCGCGCATGACCCCGGCTCTCCGGCGCCGGGGTCACCCGCTCGCGGCCAGCCCTCTCAGCGACCGGAGCGCCTCGGACGCGGCGGAACCGGGGGCCGCCGTGTAGAAGACGGTCCACTGGTCAGAGGCCGGGTCGTGCAACGCCTCGCATTCGAGATCGAGCCGGCCGACCACCGAATGGTGGATCCCTTGCGGGTCGAGTGCCTGACCTGGACGTCCCCTTCGTGCCACAGCGCCCGGAACTCGGCGCTCGCGGCGAGCAGCCGCTCGACCAGATCGCGGACGCCGGGATCCCGCGGGTAGCGGGCGGCCACCGCGCGCAGGTCGGCCACCGCCCCCCGGGCGAAGCGGCGGGCGTCGGCGGCATCGATGCGGTCATCGCTCTCCGGCCGGGTGAACGCCCGCCACACGACGTTGCGCTCGCGCTCGGGCACCGCGGAGAAGTCGCCGAGCAGGGCGGCGGCCATCGGGTTCCACGCGAGGATGTCGTACTTGGCGTCGCAGACGAGCGCCGGCGTGTCGTCCAGCCGGTCCAGCAGGTGCAGCAGGCCGGGCCGCACCTCCCGCACCGGCGTGGACGGCGGCCCGGGCATCTCACCCGCCAGGTAGTGCAGGTGGGACCGCTCGTCGTCGGTCAGCCGCAGCGCCCGCCCGAGCGCGGCGAGCATCTGCCTCGACGGCCGCGGTCCCCGGCCCTGTTCGAGCCGGACGTAGTAGTCCACCGACATCCCGGCGAGGTTCGCCACCTCCTGCCGCCGCAGGCCGGGCGTGCGGCGGCGTCCCCGCTCCAGCCCGACCTCGGACGGCTGCACCCGCGCCCGCCACCGCCGCAGGAAGGCGGCCAGCTCCGCCCGGTCTCTGTGCTCCACCCCTCCAGTGTGGCCGCGGACCCGCGAGGTCACCATGGGACCGCCGATACCAGCCTCGACGGTGCTCTCCCGGTACCGCCCGCCGGCGGCGAGGGTGGGCCCCATGACCACGACCAACAAGATCGTCCTCATCACCGGTGCCAACAAGGGCATCGGCCTCGGGACGGCCGGCGCCCTGGCGCGGGCCGGGCACACGGTTCTGCTCGGGGCCCGCGATCCGGAGCGCGGGGCCGCTGCCGCCGCCGGGCTGTCCGAGCAGGGGCTGGACGCCCGGTTCGTCCGGCTGGACGTGACCGATCCCGCGACCATCGCGGCCGCCGCCGAGCTGATCGACGCCGGCTACGGCCGCCTGGACGTCCTCGTCAACAACGCCGCCATCGCCCAGGGCGGCCACTGCCCACCGGACGAGCTGCCCGTCACCGCCCTGCGGGAGGTCTACGAGACCAACGTGCTCGGCGTCATCGCCGTCACCAACGCGATGCTCCCGCTCCTCCGCCGGTCGCCGTCCGCCTGCATCGGCAACGTCTCCAGCGGCCTCGGCACGTTCGCGTTCCTGAGCGAGCCGGAGGAGGAGTTCGGCGAGTACGCGAACCTGCTCGGCTACAACTCGTCCAAGGCGGCCCTCAACGCGGTCACGCTGATCTACGCCAACGCCCTCCGCGATTCCGGCATCAGGGTCAACGCGCTCTCACCGGGCTTCTGCGCCACCGACCTCAACGGCCACACCGGAGTCCTCACCGCGGACGAGGGCGGCGCCTGCATCGCCGAGCAGCTCTCCCGCCCCGAGAGCGGGGCCTTCCTCAACGAGAACGGCGGAATCTATCCCTGGTAAGCGACGCGCCCGTTCGCCCGAATATCACATTGTCGGGGTAATGTGCGGGCAATCGGCATTGCACAGGTGGGCAGACTTGATTTAAGAGTGAACCGGTGGCCAGGTTGGGCCGGAGTTCGGCCTTGTTTGGGGGAGTTTGCGGCACCTAATGTCTGGATGCGGCGGGGCGCCCACCACAATTCGGCGTCCGGCCGGCCGATACCGCAGATCGCGGTGGCGAATCCAGGGAGGAAGACATGCACATGTCGCGTGCCCGTTCCCGGTGGGCGGCCGTGCTGGCCGGGATGGCGGCCGTCACCTCGGCCGCACCGGCGCAGGCGGCCGAACCGGCCGGCGTCTACCTGCTCACCATGGCGCCGCAGCACGGTCCGTCCAGCACGTGGAGCCTGTCCTGCGACCCGGACGGCGGGACGCACGGCGCGGCGTCCGCGGCCTGTGATCAGCTGGAGGCCGTGGACGGCGACGTGGGGCGCATTCCCGCGAGGCCCGGGGCCTGCACGCTGGAGTACGCGCCCGTCAGGGTGACCGCGGACGGCTCGTGGCGCGGCGCCGCCCGCCATTTCGCGCGGACGTATCCCAACCGGTGCGCCGCGGTGCGCGACACCGGCGGAATCCTTTTCGACGGATAACCACCCACAGACCGCGGGCCGCCGGAATGGGGAGCGGGGTGCTGTCCGGCGGCCCGCATGAAAAGGAGCGTCCATGCTGGCATTCACCGGGCCGGATGTGCTGGTCGCCTACGAGCGCTCCGGCGGTTTCGCCGGAATCCGCGAAAAGGTGACCGTCGACGCCGCGGGCACGGCTCTGGTCAACGACAGAAAGGTCACGCTGAAGGACGAGGAAATGCGCGGCCTGCGGGAGGCGCTGGGGCAGGTGACGACGACGCGGTCCTCGACGCGGGGCTGTGAGGTCGCCGACCACTTCACCTACACGCTCACCTACCGCGGGCACCGCACGACGCGGTGCCGGCTGCCCCTCGACTGGCGGGCGGCCGTCACAAGGCTGGAGGCACTGGCCGGGCGCTAGGCGCTCGCCGCCCTAGGAGCAGGCGCGGGTGTGCAGTTCGCGCATCGCCGCTTCGAGGGCGGCGACCGGCCCGTCCACCCGGATCCCCGGCACGACCTCCTGGATCGGGATCGCGTTGACCGGCCCGGGCGGCACGCCGAGCTCGGAGCGCCACGCGGAGACCTGCGCGGACGAGTGGATGTAGACGATCCGGCCGAGCCCGACCCAGCCGTGCGCCGCCGAGCACATCGGGCAGTGCTCGCCGGAGGTGAACACCACGGCGTCCGCCCGGTCCTCGGGCGCCATGTTCCGCGCCGCCCAGCGGGCCACCTCGAACTCGGGGTGGCGGGTCTGGTCGCCGTCCGCGGTCCGGTTGCGGTCCTCGAACAGGACCTCGCCGGACGCCGACACCAGCACGGTCCCGAACGGCTCGTCCGCGGCCTCCAGGGCCTCGGCGGCCAGTTCGACGCAGCGGTTCAGGTGGACGAGCTCGGCGGCGGTCGGTTCGTAGGTCATGGACGTCAGCTCCTCGGCGTGGCGGACCGCCAATGATCATAGGCCGGGGACGCGGAGGGCGCGGACCGCGTCTCCCCGAGGGCGCCGGTGAGGGGGCCCGCTGAGGGGCGCCGACGGGCGGCGCCGCCCCCTCACCGGCACGTTCTCAGGCGGACTCGCGCAGGACCAGGTGGGGTCGCAGGATGATCACCGGCTCCTCGACGGTCTCGCCGCGGATCCGCGAGACCAGCAGCCGGGCCATCTCCAGGCCCATCTCCTCCGGCGACTGGTGGACGGTGCTGAGCGGAGGGTCGGCCAGCGGGGCGGCGGCCGAGTCGTCGAAGCCGATCACCGCGACGTCGCCCGGGATGGCGCGGCCGTGCCGGTGCAGGACGCGCATCGCGCCGAGCGCCATCGGGTCGTCCGCGGCGAACACCGCGTCCAGGGCCGGCTCGGCGGCCAGCAGCCGCTCCGCGGCGGCGATGCCGCTGGCCTCGCCGAAGTCGCCGTACTCGACGTACTCGGGCAGGCCCGCCTCGCCGAGCGCCTCCCGGTAGCCGGCCAGCCGGTCGATGCCCACCCCCATGTCCTGCGGGCCGGCGATGGTCGCGATGCGCCGCCGGCCGCCCGCGATGAGGTGGGAGACGGCCTCGCGGGCGCCGCTGCGGTTGTCGACGTCGACGTAGCTGACCGGGTGCAGGCCGGGCGGCCGGCCGCCGAGGACGGTCGGCACGCCGTTGGCCTCCAGCTTGGCGGGCAGCGGGTCCTCGGCGTGCAGGGAGGTGAGGAGCACCCCGTCCACGTGCTGGGTGGTGAGGTACTCCTCCAGCCGGCCGTACTCGGCGGGGGAGCGGGCGAGGGCGAGCAGGAGCTGCAGCCCGGTGTCGCCGAGGCCGTTGCTGATCCCGCGGATGATCCCGGCGAAGTACGGCTCGCCGAACAGCCGCTGGTCCGACTCGGCGACGACCAGCGCCACGGTGTCGGTGCGGCGGGTGACGAGCGTGCGCGCCGCGCGGTTCGGGACGTACCCGAGCTCCTCGATCGCCTTCAGCACCGCCTCGCGAGCCTGCGGGCTGACCCGCGGCGAGCCGTTGACCACCCGGGACACCGTCCCGCGGCCCACGCCGGCCCGCGACGCGACCTCCTCCAGGGTCGGGCGCGTGCTCCTGCCCGTCATCTGGCCCCCTCCGTCCGTACCTCGCCCCACCCGCGGTCAGCCGCGTTCGGGCAGCCCGCCCCGCCGGATCACCCCGGCGTACCACCGTGCGCTGTCCTTGGGCACCCGGCGCTGCGTGGCGTAATCGACGTGGACCAGCCCGAAACGCTTGGAGTAGCCCCAAGCCCACTCGAAATTATCCAGCAGGGACCAGGTGAAGTAGCCGTGAAGCGGCACTCCCTCGGAGATGGCGTCGTGGCACGCGCGCAGGTGCGCGTCGAGGTAGGCGATGCGCCCCGTGTCTTGGACCGTGCCATCGCCGTCCGGCGTCTCGTCGTAGCCCGCCCCGTTCTCGGTGATGTACAGCGGGACGGACGGGTACTCGCGGTGCAGCCGGGTCAGCACCTCGTACAGGCCGCGCTCGTCGATCTCCCAGCCCATCCCGGTGACCGGGCGGCCGGCCGGGACGAACCGGACGTGGTCGCTGCCGACCCAGGGGGAGTGCGTCGAGAACGGCGACGACGCGGTCTGCGCCGCCTCGCCGGGCGTGCCGGCGACGGTGTGCCGCGAGTAGTAGTTGATGCCGAGCTGGTCGATCGGCTGGTTGATCTTCGCGGTGTCCGCGTCCGGCGGCGCGAACCCGTACCGGGCCGTGTCGGCGAGGACGTCCTCGGGGTAGCGGCCGAGCAGCAGCGGGTCGAGGAACAGCCGGTTCTGCAGCCCGTCGATGCGGCGCGCCGCGTCCACGTCCGCGGGGTCGTCGGTCGCGGGGGACACCGCGTACAGGTTGACGGCCGCGCCGAACCGGTTGTCCGGGTGCCGGGCCCGCATCGCCTCGACGGCCAGCCCGTGGCCGAGCATCAGGTGGTGCGCGGCCAGCAGCGACGCCGGCGGGTCGAGGCGCCCGGGCGCGTGCTCCCCGGACGCGTAGCCGAGGAACGCCGCGCACCACGGCTCGTTGACCGTCATCCACTGCCGGACGCGGTCGCCGAGCACCGCGTGCACGTGGGACGCGTACTCGGCGAACCGGTGCGCGGTCTCCCGCTCGGGCCAGCCGCCCTTGTCCTCCAGGGGCTGCGGGAGGTCCCAGTGGTAGAGCGTCGGCCAGGGCTCGATGCCGGCCTCCAGCAGCGCGTCCACCAGCCGCCGGTAGAAGTCCAGGCCTTCCTGGTTGAAAGCGCCGGTACCCGTCGGCTGAACCCGCGACCAGGAGATCGAGAACCGGTACGCGGTCAGCCCGAGGCCGGACATGAGCGCCACGTCCTCGGGGAAGCGGTGGTAGTGGTCGACCGCGACGTCGCCGGTGTCGCCGCCGAGGACCTTGCCCGGGGTGCGGCAGAACGTGTCCCAGATGGACGGTCCGCGTCCGCCCTCGCCCGCGGCGCCCTCGATCTGGTAGGCGGCGGTGGCGGCCCCCCAGCGGAACCCGGTCGGGAAGGGTGCGGCGGGAGCCGCGCTGGTGTCGTCCTGTAGGGAGGTCACGCTTTCACTGCACCTTCCATGATTCCGCCGATGATCTGGCGGCCGAACACGATGAACACGATGAGGAGCGGCAGGATCGCCACGCTGGTCCCGGCGAACATGAGCGTGTAGTCCTTGAAGTACGCGTTCGCCAGGTTGTTGATGGACAGCTGCACCGTCGGGTTGTCGGGGTTCAGCACCGCGAGCGGCCACATGAACTCGTTCCAGGTCTGCATGAACGTGAACAGCCCGAGGACGCCCGCGGCGGGCCGCAGCGCGGGGAGCACGACGCGCCAGTAGATGCCGAACGTGGTGCAGCCGTCGACGCGGGCCGCCTCGATCAGCTCGTCCGGGACGGCCTGGTCGGCGTACTGCCGCATCATGAACACGCCGAACCCGGTGACGAGGAACGGGACGATGACGGCCTGGAGCTGGTTCTGCCAGCCCAGCTCCACCATGATCATGTAGAGCGGGATGATGCCCATCTGCACCGGGATCATCATCGTCGCGATGATCGTCAGCATCAGCCCGTTCTTGCCGCGGAAGCGCAGCTTGGCGAAGGCGAACCCGGCCAGCGAGGCGAAGAACACCGTGGAGACCGTCACCGCGGCGGAGGCGATCGCGGAGTTCAGCAGGCCCTTGGCGAAGTAGGCCTCCGGGTTGTCGAACAGCCGTCCGACGTTGTCGGCGCCCTGCCCGCCGGGGAGCAGCGGCGGCGGGACGTCGGCGACCACGCTGTTGGTGCGGGTCGCCACGATGATCATCCAGTAGATCGGGAAGATCGACAGCACCAGCGCGACGATCAGCGTGATGTAGGTCAGCGGGCTGGCGTTCCACATGCCGCGGAAGCGGCCGGGACGCGCGGCGGCGTGCTTGGCGTCGGTGCGCCGGCCTCCCGGGCCGGCCAGGAGCGTGGTCACTTGGTGCCTCCGGTGCGCCGCACGGCCAGGAAGTTGATCAGGGAGAACACGATGATCATCACGAACAGCGCCCAGGCGACGGTGGCGCCGTAGCCGTACCGGTCATGGCCGAACGCGTTGTCGTACATGTACATCGTGATCGTCTGGAACTGGTGCGACGCGCCGCCGTCCATCTTGTTCGGCGTGCCGACGCTGAACAGCACGGGCTCGGTGAACAGCTGGAGCCCGCCGATGGTCGAGATGATCACCGTGAAGATGATCGTGGGCCGCAGCATCGGCACGGTGATCTGCCAGAACTGCCGGATGCGCGACGCGCCGTCGATCGCGGCGGCCTCGTACAGGTCCTTCGGGATCGCCTGCATCGCGGCCAGGTAGATCAGTGCGTTGTAGCCGGTCCAGCGCCAGTCGACCATCATCGCGATGGCGATCCAGGACCAGCCGCGGCTGCTCGTCCAGTTGATCGGGTCGATGCCGACCAGCCCGATCACCCAGTTGATCATGCCCCAGTCGGTGTCGAACATCTGGGTGAACACGATCGCGACGGCGGCGGTCGAGGTGACCAGCGGCGCGACCATCCCGATCCGGAACAGGGTCGGCAGCCGCATCCGCCGGTTCAGCGCGTTGGCGATCATCAGCGCGATCAGCAGCTGCGGGACGGTCGAGACCGCGAAGATCCCGATGGTGTTGACCGTGGCGTGCCAGAAGTCGGCGTCGGTCAGCAGGTAGTCGTAGTTGTCGAGGCCGATGAACTCCCGCGTGCCGGACGCCAGCTCCCACTCGTGGAGGGAGACCCACAGCGTGTAGACGAGCGGGAACGCGCCGAAGAGCAGGAAGACGATGTAGAACGGCGAGATGAAGGCATAGGGGGCGCCCTTCACATCGAGCCGCGCCAGGCGGGCCCGCCAGGTGCGGCGGGGTGCCGGGCGGGCCTGCGCCGGCGTGGGCGGCGGGCCGTTCCGGCTGGGGCGCAGATCGGTGGTCATCGTCGTGCGCCTCCTTTCCGAGGACGGTCTGAGCAGAGGATGGGAACGGCGGCGGCGCCGGCGGGGAGGTGACGGCGCGGCGCCGCCGCCGTGGTCAGCGTGCCCGGGGGGTCACCGGGCGGCCTTCTCGGCCTCCTCGACGGACTTCGACCACGCGTCCTCCGGCTTCTGCTTGCCCTGGCCCACGGAGATCAGGACGTTCTCCACCGCGGACCGCACGTCCTCGTTCTTCGGCCCGAGGTGGACCGGCTTCACCGAGGCCACGAGCTGCCCGAAGATCTGGCCGATCGGGGCGTCGTTGAAGTACGCGCTCTTCGCGCCCGCGACCGCCGGGTCCTGCGCGGCCTGCGGCGAGGACGGGAAGACGTTGGCGGCCTTGAACGCGCCCACCTGGCCCTCGGGGGAGGTCAGGAACTTGGCCAGCTCGGCGGCGGCCTTCGCGTGCTTGGTCTGCTTCGGCACGGCCAGCCACGACCCGCCCCAGTAACCGGAGCCGCCGGGCGTGGTCGCCACGTCCCACTTGCCCTTGCCCGCGTCACCCGAGAACTCCTCGATGCCCCCGAGCATCCAGGACGGACACGGCAGCGTCGCGAACGTGTCGCGCTTCAGCGCCGTCTGCCACGGCGGCGTGAAGATCGACATGTCGGCGGTGAGCTTGTTCTGCGCGAACTTCAGCGACGTGTCGAACGCCTGCCGCACCGCGGGGTTGCTCTCGAACACGAGGTTGTCGCTCTTGTCGAAGAAGCTGTAGCCGGGGCCGGCGCCGGCGTTCTGCAGGACGGTGGCGCGGAAGACGGCGGTCGGGCCGTCCAGCCACTTGCTGCCGGGCACCTGCTGCTGGAACTTCTGCCCGGTGGCGAGGAACGCGTCCCAGGTCGGCCACAGCTTGCCGACCTCCCCGCGCTCGGTCGGCAGGTCCGCCTTCTCGAACAGGTCCTTGCGGTAGCACATGGCGAGCGGGCCCACGTCGGTGCCGAGGCCGATGAGCTGCTTGCCGTCCGGGGTGACGCCCATCTGCCACTTCCACGGCAGGAAGTTCTTCTCCAGATCCTTGCCGCCGTGGTCGAAGAGGTTGACGAACTTCGCCTTCTGCTGCATGTAGAGCGGCAGGATGCCCTCCTCCAGCATGACGACGTCGCCCGCCCCGCTGCCGGTGGCCATCCACTGCTGGATGCGCGGCTTGTACTCGTCCAGCGTCGAGACCTTGCGCTGCTTGATCTTCACGTTGGGGTGGGACTGCTCGTACTGCTTGTAGAGCGCGTCGTATCCCGGCTCGCCGAAGACGTCGACGGTGAGCTCGACCGGCCCGCTTTCGGAGCCGCCGTCGTCGTTGTCGTCCCCGCCGCAGGCGACGGCGAGGCCGCCGACGAGCACGGCCGCCATCGCCGTACTCAGTCCGCGCCGCATGATGGCCCTCATCGCGGACCCCTCTCAGGTTGTGTTGTGCAGGTGTGTGGGAGCGCTCCCACGAAGGAAAGACCGTGACCCGGCTCACTGTCAATGCGCCGCAACACAACCGTTACAAGAACCTGGCTCCGGCGGGAGCCCGGCCGGCGCGCGCCCGGCGGCCGGCCGGCCCCTCGCCGGCCCCCGGTCAGCCCTCCGTGACGGGGGTCAGCCGGGCCGCCGCCGGGGCCGGCGCCGTGGACCGCCGGACGACGAGTTCCGGCCGGTAGAGCAGCTCCGTGCGGGGTGCGCGGGCCCCGCGGATCTCGTCCAGGACGGTGCTCACCGCGGCCATCGACATCTCCCGCACCGACTGCCGGATGGTGGTCAGCGGCGGGTCGAGGTAGGCGGTGAGGAGCGAGTCGTCCATCCCGGTCACCGACACGTCCGCGGGCACCCGGAGGCCGCGCGCCCGCGCGGCCCGGATCGCGCCGAGCGCCATGATGTCGTTGCCGCCGCAGATCGCCGTGCAGCCTGCGTCGAGCAGCTTCGCCGCCGCGGCCTGCCCGCCCTCGACCGTGTACATGGTGTTGACGATCAGCTCGTCGACCTCCTCCGGCGCCAGGTCGGTGTGCGCCGCCATCCCGCGCCGGAAGCCCTCGGTCTTGCGCCGCGTCGGGACGTAGACGTCCTGCCCGATCGCGAGCCCGATCCGCCGGTGGCCCATTGCGGCCAGATGCGCGACGATCGCCTCCAGCGACGCGACGTCGTCGTTGGAGATGTACGGCGCGTCGATGTCGGGCCGGTACCCGTTCACCAGGACGATCGGCAGCGCCTGCTCCAGCAGCCGCGCGTAGCGGGCGCGGTCGGAGTTGGCGTTGGCGTGCAGGCCGTTGACGAAGATGATCCCGGCGACGCCGCGCTCCAGCAGCATCTCGATGTAGTCGTCCTCGGCGACGCCGCCCGGCGCCTGCGAGCACAGCACCGCCATGTACCCGTGCCGGGCGAGCGCGCTCTCGATGACCTCGGCGAACGCCGGGAAGATCGGGTTGGTCAGCTCGGGGATGATCAGCCCGATCAGCCCGGCCCGCTGCTGGCGCAGCCGGGCCGGGCGCTCGTAGCCGAGCACGTCCAGGGCGGTCAGCACCGCCTGGCGGGTGCCCGGGGACACGCCCGGCTTGCCGTTGAGCACGCGGCTCACGGTCGCCTCGCTCACCCCGGCGTGCGCCGCGATGTCCGCCAGGCGTGTCGTCATGGGTTTCAAATTATCGCTCCTCGACGTCCCACCACAGTGCGGTGTCCGGGGGCAGTTCGGCCTGTTCGCCGTCCATGTGGACCGGTCCGCTCGCGAGGAGCGGCGTCCCGGGCACGGGGACGGGCGCGGCGCGGTCGCCCATGTTGACCGCGCAGGCGAGCCGCCGTTCCCCGCCGCCGGCCTCCCGGACGAAGACCAGTGTGCCCGGTGGGCCCGCCAGCCAGCGCAGCCCGCCGTCGCCGAGCGCCGGGTGCTCGCGCCGGACGCGCAGCGCCTCGTGGTAGAGGGCGAGCACGGAGCCGGGGTCGTCGCGCTGCGCGGTGACGGTCAGGTCGCGCCACGCGGTGGGGATCGGGAGCCAGGACGCGCCCGCGCCGAAGCCGAACGGCGGCTCCTCGCCCTCCCACGGCAGCGGGACGCGGCAGCCGTCGCGGCCCGCGCCCTCCCCGCGCAGCCGCTGCGGGTCCCGCTGGTACTCCTCCGGCAGGTCGAGCACCTCCGGCAGGCCCAGCTCCTCGCCCTGGTAGACGTAGGCCGAGCCGGGCAGCGCGAGGGTCAGCAGCGCCGCCGCGCGGGCGCGCCGCAGCCCCCGCTCGCCGCCGCCGTACCGGGTGACGTGCCGTTTCACGTCGTGGTTGGACAGCACCCAGGTCGCGGGCGCGCCGACCGCCCCGGCGGCGCGGAGCGACTCGTCGATCACCTCCCGCATCCCGGACGCCTCCCAGGGCGCGGTCAGGTAGTGGAAGTTGAAGGCCTGGTGCAGCTCGTCCGGGCGGGTGTAGTCGGCGAGTCGCTCGGGGGTGGGCGCCCACGCCTCCGCCACGGCGATCCGCTCGCCGTCGTAGGAGTCGAGCAGCCGGCGCCATTCGCGGTGGATGTCGTGAACGGAGTCCTGGTCGAAGTACGGCAGGACGGCCGTGCCGAGCATCTCCACCTGGTCGGCGTGGCCGACGTCCGGCAGGCCGGGGGCCTTGGCCATGCCGTGCGCGACGTCGACGCGGAACCCGTCCACGCCGAGGTCGAGCCAGAACTTCAGGATGTCCGCGAACTCGGCGTGGACCTCGGGGTTCTCCCAGTTCAGGTCGGGCTGCCGGGACGCGAACAGGTGCAGGTACCACTGGCCGTCCGGCAGCCGCGTCCAGGCCGGGCCGCCGAACACCGACTCCCAGTCGTTCGGCGGTTCGGCGCCGTCCGGGCCCCGGCCGTCGCGGAAGACGTAGCGGGCGCGTTCGGCGGATCCCGGGGCCGCGGCGAGCGCGGCCTGGAACCAGGCGTGCCGGTCGGAGGTGTGGTTCGGCACCACGTCCACGATGATCCGCAGTCCGTGGGCGTGCGCGTCGGCGATCAGGCCCCGGGCGTCGGCGAGCGTGCCGAACAGCGGGTCGACGTCGCGGTAGTCGGCCACGTCGTAGCCGAAGTCGGCCATCGGGGAGACGTAGAACGGGGTCAGCCACAGCGCGTCCACGCCGAGGTCCGCAAGGTACGGCAGCCGCGACCGGACGCCGGGCAGGTCGCCGACGCCGTCGCCGCCGGAGTCGGCGAAGCTGCGCACGTACACCTGGTAGATGACGGCGTCGCGCCACCAGCGGGTCCCGCCGGCGGTGCCGCCGCCGGCGGGGACGAGCAGGGTGTCCTGGGTCATGAACATCCTTCGAATCGGGAGCCGTCAGGAGCTACTTGACGCCGCCGGCGGTGAGCCCGGCGACGATCCGGCGCTGGAACACCAGCACCACGACGATGAGCGGGACGGTCACGACCACCCCGGCGGCCATCTGGGTGCCGAACGGCTGGTCGAACCCGGAGACGCCGGTGAACTTGGAGATCGCGACCGTGGCGGTCTGCATCTCCTTCTTGTTGACCATGGACAGCGCGATGAGGAACTCGTTCCACGCGGCGATGAACGTCAGGATCGCCGTGGTGAACACCCCGGGCGCCGCCAGCGGGATGATGATCTTGCGGAACGCCTGGCCGCGGGTGCAGCCGTCCACCATGGCCGCCTGCTCCAGCTCGAACGGCAGCTGCCGGAAGAACGCCGTGAGCAGCCAGACCGACAGCGGCAGCGCGAATCCGAGGCTGGGCAGCACCATCGCCTGGTAGGTGTTGATCCACTTGATGTCGGTGAAGAGCTTCAGCAGGGGAACGAGCTGGGAGATTCCCGGGAACATCGTCGTGGCGACGATGAGCCCGAGCACCGCGTTCTTGAACCGGAAGTGCAGCCGGGCGAGGGCGTACGCGGTGAACGTGCCGATCAGCAGCGTCAGCACGGTGGTGGTGCCGGCGACGATGACGCTGTTCAGCAGCGCGCGCCCGAACCCGTTGTCGCCGGAGAACACCGCGGAGAAGTTCTCCCCGGACCACCGCGCCGGGACGATCGAGTTGTCGAACTGGTCCTGCGGGCGGCGGAACGCCGAGACCGCCATCCAGTAGAACGGCGCCAGGCAGTACACCGCCACCGCCGCGAACCCGAAGTAGGACAGGAACCGCTTCGCCCGCGTCATGCGGCCCTCCTCGTGCCCTTCACCGGCCTGCTCCTGCGTTCGCGCCCGGTGTGCTGGCGGGCCTCGCCGATGATGTCGGCGCCGAGCAGCTTCACGAACAGGTACGCGATCAGCGCGATGTACAGGAACAGGACGGTCGCGTACGCCGCCGCCGACCCGTACCGCAGGTTGGACGCCTCGAACCAGGCGATCATCGTCAGCGTCTCGACCGACCTCTGGTTGACGCCGATCAGCACGGCGGGCAGGTCGAACATGCGCAGCACGTCCAGCATCCGGAACAGCACGGCGACCAGCAGCGCGGGCTTGACCAGCGGCAGCGTGATCCGCCAGAACTGCTGGACCGGGCCGGCGCCGTCCACCCGCGCCGCCTCGTAGACGTCCCGGGGGATCATCTGCAGGCCGGCGAGGACGAGCAACCCGATGAACGGCGAGGTCTTCCACACCTCGGCGATGACGACGGCCGTCTTGGCGGGGAACCCGTCGGCGGTCCACAGGATCTCCTGGCGCAGCACCGCGTTGGCTGCGCCGTCCGCCTGGAAGATCCACCGCCACAGCAGGCCGGAGATCGCGGTCGGGACCGCCCACGGGACGAGGATGCTCGCCCGCACGATCGCCCGCCCCCGGAACGCCCGGTGCATGATCAGCGCCATCGCGACGCCGATCACCGTCTCCAGCACGACCGTGGTCAGCGTGAAGAACGTCGTGTTGCCGAAGGCGTTCCAGAACGCGCCGGCGCGGTCGCCCTGGAAGATGGCGGTGTAGTTGTCGAGGCCGACGAACCGGTCGCCCTCCACGACGAACCCTTCGGCGTCCAGCCCCTCGCCGCGCGCGTACAGCGACTCGCGGAACCCGGCGAGGACGGGGTAGCCGATGACCAGCGCGAGCACGAGCAGCGTGGGGGACAGCAGCAGCGCCGCGAGCCGTTTCGTCCCCTGCACGTCGCGCCGGCGCCCGCGCGGCGCGCCCGCCGCGGGGGTGCCCGCGGCGGACGGCCTCTGGTTTCGCGTGGTGGTCATGCCGCTCACTGCGCGGTCAGCGGCCGGAGCTTGGACTGCAGATCGGCCAGGGCCTGTTCCGCGGACTTCTTGCCGGTCACCGCGTCGTACATCTCACCCTGGACGGCGGCTGTCACGTCGCCGTACTTCACCGCGACCGGACGCGGCTTGGCGTTCGCGATGGCCTCCTTGAGGACGGGCAGATAGGGGAACTTCTTCACCATCTCCGGGTCGTCGTACAGCGCGGCGATGGTCGGCGCCTTCGACGTCGCGATCAGGTTGGCGCGCTGCGACTGCTCACCGGCCAGGTACCGGATGAAGTCGAGCGAGGTGGCCTTGTTCTCGGCGAACGCGGAGATCGCGAGGTTGTGGCCGCCGAGGTTGGCGACGCCGGGGCCGGACGGGCCCGGCAGCGGCGCGACCGCGAACTTGCCCGCGACCTTGGACGAGCCGTCGTCGGAGTTCGCGAGGGCGTACTGGTAGGGCCACTGCCGCTGGAAGAGCAGCCTCCCGGACTGGAAGTAGCGGCGCCCGCCCTCGGTGTCGAGGGTGACGGCCTCCTTCGGCATGTGCTCCTTCTTGGCCTTCACGAGGAACTCCACGCCCTGCTTGGCCTGCGGCGTGGTCAGCGCGGGCTTGCCGTCGGCGCCGATGATCGAGCCGCCGGCGCTCGCGATCGCCTCGACCGCGCTGATCGTCATGCTCTCGGTCTTGTTGACCTCGGTGAAGAAGCAGTCGACGTCCTCGCCCTCGGGCAGCTTCCGGACCTTGTCGCAGGCGGCCCACATCTCGTCGTAGGTCTTCGGGGGCTCGGCGATCCCGGCCTTCTTGAGCAGGTCCTCGCGGTAGTAGAGCATCCCCGCGTCGGACGTGGACGGCACGGCGTACAGCTTGCCGCGGTACTGCCCGGTGGTGACGGTCGCGGGCAGCATCTTCGACAAGTCGATCTGATGCTTGGGGAGCTGCGTCAGCCACCGGTTCGCGGCGAACTCCGCCGTCCACACCACGTCGAGGTTGAGCACCGAGTAGGCCTCCGACTTGGTGGTCGCGTTCTGGATCATCTGCTGCCGCTGCTCGTTCGGCTCGTCCGGCAGCTCGATGAGGCGGACCTGCTCCTTCGGGTGCTCGGCGTTCCAGCCGTCCAGCTGCTTCTGGAGGTAGCCCGAGCGGTCCTTGCCGGTGACGAAGGTGATCGGACCGCGGCCCTGCAGGCTCGCCGCGCCCGTGCCGCCCGCGGAGCCGCCGTCATCGCCGCCGCAGGCGGAGAGCGAGAGCGCGAGGGCGGCGCAGATGAGGCCTCCAGCCAGAGGGGCGCCGCCGATCGGGGGGATGCGCCGCATGGTGTCCTCCTTCGCGGGGCGCGCCGTCCGGCCGGCGCCCCGCAGGTCACGAGATGGGGTGGCTGGACGGGGACGTTAGCAACGCGTTTCAGTCCCGTAAACCTCTTGCAGAAACTTTCAGCAAGTCCGTGGCCGATCTGTAACCCTTTGCGGGCCGTCGGCAATCCGGTCGACACGCCCGGAGGCGCTGCGCGAGGCTTCCTCCGTGACCGAACCCGACCGCGCCGCGGCCCTCGGCCTCGTCCGCGACCACACGATCCTGTCGGTGGTGTCCGGCTCGCGAGCCTACGGGCTGGCGACCGATGCCAGCGACGTCGACCGGCGCGGCGTCTACGCCGCGCCGGCCCCTCTGTTCTGGCGTTTCACCAAACCGCCCACCCACGTGGACGGCCCGCTGCCCGAGCAGTTCTCCTGGGAGCTGGAGCGCTTCTGCGAGCTGGCGCTGGCCGCGAACCCGACCGTCCTGGAGTGCCTGTGGTCGCCGCTGGTCGAGCGGGTGACGCCGGTGGGGGAGGAGTTGCTGGCCGTCCGGTCCGCCTTCCTGTCGCGGCACGCGCACCGCACATTCCTCCGCTACGCCCAGGCGCAGTTCCGCAAACTGGAAGGCGACTTGCGCAACGGCGGCGTCCCGCGCTGGAAGCACGTCATGCACATGCTGCGCCTGCTGGAGAGCGGCGTGCACCTCGTCCGGCACGGCGAGCCGCGCGTGGACGTCGGCGGCCTGCGCGACCGCCTCCTCGCCGTCCGCCGGGGTGAGGTCGGCTGGGACGAGATCGAGGCGTGGCGCGCCTCCCTCACCGCCGACCTGGAGGAGGCCACGGCCCGCAGCCCCCTGCCGCCCGAACCCGACCGCGCCACGGTCGAGGAACTGCTGATCTCCGTCCGACGCAGGAGCGTGACGTGGTGAACCTCCCCGAAGGCATGATCGACCGCTTCGCCGCCGACCACCCGTACCCCCGCGCGTTCCTCACGGTGAGCGGCGCGCACCTGTACGGCTTCCCCTCCCGGGATTCCGACGTCGACCTGCGCGGCGTCCACCTGCTGCCCCTGGAGGAGATCGTCGGGCTGGAACCGGGCCAGGACACCGTCACGCTGATGTGGGACCACGCCGGCGTGGAGGCCGACGCCGTCACCCACGACCTGGCGAAGTTCTGCACGCTGCTCCTGCGGCGCAACGGATACGTTCTGGAGCAGGTCATGTCGCCGCTCGTCGTGGCCACCTCCCCGGTGCACGAGGAGCTGCGGGCCCTGGTCCCCGGGCTGGTCACCTTCCACCACGCGCACCACTACCTGGGGTTCGCGCGGAACCAGTGGAGGCTGTTCGAGAAGTCCGGCGAGCTGAAGCCGCTGCTCTACACCTTCCGGGTGCTGCTGACGGGCGTCCACCTGATGCGGACGGGCGAGGTCGAGGCCGACCTGACGCGGCTCGCCGGCGGACCGCCCTACCTTCCCGACCTCGTCGAGGCCAAGCGGGCCGCCGAGCACGGCGCGCCTCCGCGGGACGCGCCCGGCCCGCCCCGCCTGCGGGACGACGTCGCCGCGCTCACGGCCCTGCTGGAGGACGAGCGCGACCGAAGTCCCCTTCCCGAAGCGCCCGCGAACCACCGCGCCCTTCACGACTTGGTGGTCCGCACGCGCCTAGGCTGAACCCTCAAGAGCCTCCCCTGCGTGCCACCGGTTATACGGACCGTTTTTGGACGCAACCACCCGGTGCGGTCGCCACGTACCAGGAGTGATTGCGGAGCCGAGGAAGGGGAGCGATGCGGGACCAGGGCATCGATGAGAAGGACATCGCGGAGGCGGACCTCCGGACCAGGAGGGGCGTGTTCCGCGCCGTCGCGTTCCGGGACCCGGTCGACGGGCAGGAGCACATGGCGCTCGTGCGCGGCGACGTGCGGGGACGCGAGAACGTGCTCGTCCGGATGCACTCCGAGTGCATGACCGGGGACATCTTCGGCGCGACGCGCTGCGAGTGCGGCGACCAGCTCGGCGCCGGCCTGGACGCGATCGTCCGGGAGGGCGCGGGCGTCCTGGTCTACCTGCGCGGGCACGAGGGACGCGGCATCGGGCTGGTGGCGAAGGTCCGGACCCACATCCTGCAGGACGACCAGGGCCTCGACACCGTCGACTCCGCCACGGCGATCGGGCTGCCGGTGGACGTCCGCGACTACGGTCCGGCCGCGCGCATCCTGCACCACCTCGGCGTCGGGTCGGTGCGGCTCATGTCGAACAACCCGGTCAAGCTCAGCGCGCTGGAGTCGTACGGCGTGCCCGTCGCGGCCCGCGTGCCGCTGCTCGTCCCGGTCAGCGACGACAACGTCCGCTACCTCACCGCCAAGCGGGACCGGCTCGGGCACGACCTGCCGCAGATCGACGTCCCCGCCGCCGCGCTCGGCGACGCGCCGGTCAGCGAGGTGCGCGGATGACGCGGCCGGCCACGTTGACCCGGCCGGTCGCGGTGCGGCCGCCCGCTGCTCCGCCGCCGCGCCGGCCCCGGCTCACCCGGGGGTCCGAGCTGGCCGCCGCGGTGGCCGTCCAGCTCGCGCTGCTGGCGCTGCTTCGTCCCGGCTACGCGGGCCTGGCCGTGGGCGTCCTGTACGCGCTGGCGTCATGGGGGATCCTCGGCATGGCGTTCCGGCGGCGCCGGACGCTCGGACCGGCCGATCATGTGACGCTCGCCCGGGTCGTGCTGACCGGGGGTGTCGCGGCGCTGGTCGCGGGGCATCTCACCGGTGGGGGGAACACCTGGGCGCTGGTCGCCGTCGCGTCGCTGGCCCTCGTCCTGGACGGCGTGGACGGGCAGGTCGCCCGGCGCACCGGGACGGCGTCCAAGCTCGGCGCGCGGTTCGACATGGAGACCGACGCCTTCCTGGTGCTGGTGCTCAGCGTCGAGGTCGCGTGGTCCGCGGGGGCGTGGGTGCTGGCGATCGGGGCGATGCGGTACCTGTTCGGCGCGGCGGCGTGGGCGGCGCCCTGGCTGCGCGCCGACCTGCCGCCGAGCGTCGCGCGCAAGGCCGTCGCGGTGGTGCAGGGCGTGGCGCTGGTCGTCGCGGCGGCCGGGGTCGTCCCGCTGTCCGGCGCGCTGGTGGCGGCGGCGCTGGGGCTGCTGGTGTGGTCGTTCGGACGGGACGTGCTGTGGCTGGTCAGGCGGCACCGTGCGGCCCGTCCGGACGGGCACGGCGTTCGGGGGACTCGGGGGAGGAGCACGGATGGAGCGCGAGGCGCGCGCCTTCTGGATCCGGTCGCCCGGTAAGGGGGAGATCCGTGATCTCGTCCTGCCGGAGCCGGGTCCCGGCGAGGTGCTGGTCCGGACCGTGTTCTCCGGCGTCAGCCGCGGCACCGAGGCGATCGTGTTCCGCGGCGGCGTCCCGCCGAACCAGCACGCGATCATGCGGGCGCCGTTCCAGGACGGGGCGTTCCCGGGACCGGTCAAGTACGGGTACCTGAACGTCGGCACCGTCGAGGACGGGCCGCGCGAGCTGCTCGGGCGGACGGTGTTCTGCCTCTACCCGCACCAGACCAGGTACGTCGTCCCGGCGAGCGCGGTCAGCGTCGTCCCGGACGGGGTGCCGCCGGGGCGCGCGATCCTCGCCGGGACGGTGGAGACCGCGGTGAACGCGCTGTGGGACGCGGCCCCGCTGGTCGGCGACCGCGTCGCGGTGGTCGGCGCCGGGATGGTCGGCTGCTCGGTCGCCGGGGTCCTCGCGGGGTTCCCCGGCAGCCGCGTCCAGCTCGTCGACACCGACCCGTCCCGGGCCGGCGTCGCCCGCGCGCTCGGCGTCGAGTTCGTCCCGCCCGAGGAGGCCGCCGGCGGCTGCGACCTGGTCGTGCACGCGAGCGCCACCGAGGCGGGCCTCGCCCGGTCGCTGGAGCTGGTCGCGCCGGAGGGCGAGGTCGTCGAGCTGAGCTGGTACGGCGACCGGCGGGTCAGCGTCCCGCTCGGCGAGTTCTTCCACTCGCGGCGGCTGACCGTCCGGGCCAGCCAGGTCGGCGCGATCCCGCCGTCGCGCCGGTCCCGCCGGACCTTCGCCGACCGGCTCGCGCTGGCCCTGCGGATCCTCGCCGACCCGGCGTTCGACGCGCTGATCACGGGGGAGAGCCCGTTCGGGGAGCTGCCGCAGGTCATGCCGCGTCTCGCGACCTGTGAACTTTCCGCCCTGTGCCACCGAATCACCTACTGAGACACACCCTGACTGGAGGCCGTCGTTGTTCGCACTCACCGTCCGCGACCACGTCATGATCGCGCACAGCTTCCGCGGCGAGGTCTTCGGACCCGCGCAGCGGCTGCACGGCGCCACGTACGTGGTGGACGCGACGTTCCGCCGGGCGGAGCTGGACCCGGACGGCCTCGTCGTCGACATCGGGCTCGCCACCCGCGAGCTGGGCGGGGTCCTGGGCGGGCTGAACTACCGCAACCTCGACGACGAGCCGGACTTCGCCGGCGTCAACACCTCGACGGAGTTCCTCGCCAAGGCCATCGCCGACCGGCTGGCCGACCGGATCCACGCCGGCGAGCTCGGCGAGAACGCGCGCGGCCTGTCCGGCCTCCAGGTGACGCTGCACGAGTCGCACGTCGCCTGGGCCAGTTACGAGCGTGACCTGTGACCGTGAACGAGGCGGCGGCCAAGCCCGCCGGGAGGGCCGGGGCGCGCGAGATCTGCGTGGTCGTCCCCGGCGACATCGACGAGGCCGGGAACCCGAGCGGCGGCAACCGGTACGACCGGCGGGTGTGCGACGAACTCGTGAAGTCGGGCCGCCCCGTCCGGGAGCTGGCCGTCGCCGGGACGTGGCCGCGCCCCGGCGAGACCGCCCGGACCGAGCTCGCGGAGGCGCTCGCGGCGCTCCCCGACGACTCCGTCGTCCTGCTGGACGGGCTGGTGGCGTGCGGGGTGCCCGGGATCGTCGTCCCGGAGGCGAGGCGGCTGCGGCTGGCCGTCCTCGTCCACCTGCCGCTGGCGGACGAGCCCGGCCAGGCCGACCTCAACGCCGGCGAGCGCGCGGTGCTGGAGGCGGCCGGGGCCGTCATCGCGACCAGCCCGTGGGCGAAGGACCACCTCATCGCCCACCACGGCCTCGAACCGTCCCGCGTCCACGCCGTCCCGCCGGGCACCGACCCGGCGCCCCTCGCCGCGGGCACCGACGGGGCCGGCCGCCTGCTGTGCGTGGCGTCGGTGACCCCGCGCAAGGGGCACGACGTCCTCGTCGAGGCGCTCGCCGACGTGGCGCACCTGCCCTGGCACTGCCAGTGCGCCGGGCCGCTCGGCCGCGACTCCGGCCACGTCGCGACCGTGCGCCGCCTCATCGGCGGGCACCGCCTCGACGACCGCGTCGAGCTGGCCGGGCCGCTGACCGGCGCGCCGCTGGACGACGCCTACGCCGCCGCCGACCTGCTCGTCCTCGCCTCCCGCGCCGAGACGTTCGGGATGGTGGTGACCGAGGCCCTCGCCCGCGGCATCCCCGTCGTCGCCACGGCGGTGGACGGCGTCCCGGACACGGTCGGCTGGGACCCGGTCGGCGCCGTCCCCGGCATGCTCGTCCCGCCCGACGACCCCGCCGCGCTGGCCACGGCGCTGCGCCGCTGGCTCGTCGAACCCGAGCTGCGCGGCCGGCTGCGCGCCGCCGCCCGGCTGCGCCGCGGCATGCTGCCCGGCTGGGACGACACCGCCCGCCGCCTGGCCACCGTCCTGACCCGCCTGCGCAGGGAGGCACGATGACGGAGCGAAGCGAGGGCATCGGTGCGGCTTTTGCCGGGGGGCGTGGGGGGTCGTCCCCCCACAATGAGGCGCTGACGGAGATCGAGAACTTCTCCGGCGAGGAGCGGGCGGACGCCTACGCGCCCTCGTGGCTGGCGCTGCGGGAGACCGCCGACGCCGCCGCGCGGGCCTCGGAGCTGCTCGACCCGCTCCGGGCCGCGCTCCCGCCGGACGGGCCGCTGACCATCTGGGACCTCGGCTGCGGCACCGGCTCCCTCGGCCGCTGGCTGTCCGGACGGCTGCGCGGCCCGCAGCACTGGATCCTGCACGACCGCGACCCGGGCCTGCTCGACCTGGCCCGCGCCAACGCCTACGTCACCGCGGACGGGACGCCCGCCACGATCGAGACCCGCGCCGGAGAGCTCGGCACGCTCCGCGCGTCCGACCTGGTGGGCGTGTCACTGGTCACCGCGTCCGCGCTGCTCGACGTGCTCACCGCCGCCGAGATCGAGGCGATCGCCGCGGCGGTGGCCTGCCCGGCCCTGCTGACCCTGTCGGTCGTCGGGCGCGTCCGGCTCTCCCCGTCCGAGCCGCTCGACGCCGAACTCGCCGCCGCCTTCGACGCCCACCAGCGCCGCGCCGGGCTTCTCGGCCCGGACGCCGTCACCGCCGCGACCGCGGCGTTCGGGCGCCGCGGCGCCACCGTCCTGACGCGGCCGAGCCCGTGGCGGCTCGGCCCCGGGCAGGCCGCGCTGACCGCCGAGTGGCTGCGCGGCTGGGTCGCCGCAGCCGTCGAGCAGCGGCCGGACCTCGCCCCGCCCGCGGACGGCTACCTCGCCCGCCGCCTCGACGCGTGCGCCGCCGGGCGGCTCACCGCCGAGGTGCACCACCTCGACCTGCTCGCCCTCCCCGGGAGTCCCCAGTGATGTCCGCCCCAGTGATGTTCAACGCCGTGAAGAAGTCCTGGCCCTGGCTGCGCCTGCTCATCGGGCTGGGCATCCTCACCGCGCTCCTGTGGTGGCACAGCACGGACGCGTTCGTGGACGCGCTCCACGCGATCGACACCGGCGCCGTGGTGATCGCCCTCGCCGTCGGCCTGGCGACCACGGTGCTGAGCGCGGCCCGCTGGTGGCTGGTCGCCCAGCGCCTCGGCCTGCACCTGCCCCTGTCCGCCGCGGTCGCCGACTACTACAAGGCCCAGTTCCTCAACGCGGTCCTGCCGGCGGGGGTGCTCGGCGACGTGCACCGCGCCGTGAGCCACGGCCACCGCTCGGGCGACGTGGCGCGCGGCGTGCGGGCCGTGTTCCTCGAACGGATCGCCGGGCAGGGCGTCGCCGTGGTCGCGGGCGTCCTGGCCCTGTTCGCCCACCCCGCGCTGCTGTCGGCGATGGCTCCCGCGCTGCTCCCGGCGGGGGTGGTCCTCGGCGTCGTGCTCGTCCTGGCCCGGTGGCGTCACCGCGCTCTGACCTCGACGTTCGCCGACCTGCGCGCCGTCCTCGGGGCCTGGCCGAGCGTCGTGGCCCTGTCCGTCGCCGCCCTCGCCGGGCACCTGGCCCTGTTCGTCGTCGCCGCCCGCCTGGTCGGCTCGACGGCCCCGCTCCTCACCCTCCTGCCGCTGCTGCTGCTGGCGCTGCTGGTGATGGTGCTGCCGGTGAACGTCGGCGGCTGGGGGCCGCGCGAGGCCGTCCTCGCCCTGGCGTTCGGCGCCGCGGGGCTCGGCTCAGCGCAGGGCCTGACCGTGTCCGTCGTGTACGGGGTGCTCAGCTTCATCGCGTGCCTGCCCGGCGCCGGCACCCTGCTGCTGAAGCACCGCGAGCACGTCCCCGAACGCCTCGACAAGGCTCCGCAGCGCGTCCCGGCCCTTGTCGGCGCGGGCCAGTGACGGCCGCCCGATGACGCCCGACCCGGTGTAGGCCGCCATCCCGGCGGTCAGCAGGTGCCGCCGGTCATCGGCCAGGTGATCGGCGGTGTCGTACCCGTCCCGGACGAGCTCCGGGTGGGCGTGGAGCAGGATCGACGTCTCCAGCTCCCCGGCGTGCATGTCGCCGACGCCCGTCGTCTCGATGCCGGCCGCCCTCCGCGCCTCCTCCCACTCGTCCATCCCGGGGAAGAGGGCCATGGCGCCGTGCGCCTCCTGGACGACGTTGCCGAGCACGTAGTTGCCGCCGTGCCCGTTGACCAGGACCAGCTTCGGGACGCCCGACCGGCGCAGCGACTCGGCGACGTCCCTGACCACCGCGTGCAGGGTCGCCGCCGAGATGCTCACCGTCCCGGGCCAGCCGGCGTGCTCATGCGAGCACGAGATCGTCACGGGCGGGAGCGTCCGCACCGGGTACGCCTTCGCGATCTCCTCGGTGATCGTGCAGGCGATCACGGTGTCGGTCGAGAGGGGCAGGTACGGGCCGTGCTGCTCGTGGCTCCCCACCGGCAGGACCGCCACCGGGACGTCCGGGACCTCGGTGCTCGTGTGCGTCGGCAACATGGCCCCCACCCTGCCGTACTCGCCCGGCCGCCGAAACCAGCGCCATCGCCCCGGCCAGCAGGACGGCGGCGACGATCCCGTCCGTCCAGTAGTGGTTGGCCGTCACGACCACCACGAACACCGTGACCGGCGCGTGCAGGGCCACGACCCACCGCCACCGGCTCCGCGACACCCGCAGCACCGCGACCGCGACCAGGATCGCCCACCCGATGTGCAGGGAGGGCATCGCGGCGTACTGGTTCGCGATCCCGTCGGCGGCGGCCGGATAGGCCGACGGGCCCACGGTCAGCATCGTGTCCACGGCCCCGATCCCCGCGAGCCGCGGCGGGGCCAGCGGGAACACCATGTGCACCAGGAGCCCGGCCGCCGTCAGCACCACCAGCTCGTTCCGCACCCTCCCGTAGGCTCCGCGATGCCGCACGTAGAGCCAGACCAGCAGCAGCGCCGTCCCCGGGAAATGGACGCTCACGTAGTAGACATTGGCCAGGAACGCCGTGTGGTCCCATCCGAGGGCCCAGTTCTGGACGTCGACCTCGTTCGGCAGCCACGTCCGCTCGAAACCCCACAGCCGGCGCGCGTTCGACATCGCCTGGCCCGGCCCGTGCTCGACCAGCGTCCGGCCCCACTTGTAGAAGGCGAACAGGACCGCCAGCAGCCCCACCTCGGTGACCAGGGGCCGCGTTCGGCCCCGCATCACCCGTCCCGCCACCGCAGTGCTCGCCATCCCGGTCCTCCCCGTACCCGTCGTCCGCGTCCAATCACAACCCTCGCGTCCGACACTTCTCGGGGCATTGGGTCCAGCCACCCGGTCCGTGGAGGGAAAGCCCCTCACCGGGGGTGGAGGTAGCCCCACCCCTCCCGTAGATTCCGGTGTGTGATCACCGGCGACTGGCTCAACCCGCCCCCGTCCGTCCGGGACGACGGCTCCGCGCTCCTCGTCACCGCCGCCGCGGGCAGCGACTTCTGGCGGACGACCTCCTACGGCTACGACCGCGACAGCGGCCACGCCCTGCTGTCCCCGTTCGGCCCCGAGGCGGCCGTCGAGGTGTCCTTCCTCGCCGACTACGACCACCAGTTCGACCAGGCGGGCCTCCTCGTCCGGCTGGACGAGACGACCTGGATCAAGGCGGGCGCCGAGTACTGCGACGGCGCCCTCCAGTTGGGCGCGGTGGTGACGCGCGGCGTCTCCGACTGGTCCTCGTTCCCCGTCCCGTGGACGGGCCGTGAGGTGACGATCCGGGCCAGCCGCAGCGGCGACGCGGTGACGATCCGCGCCCGCGCCGGCGACGACCCCTGGCAGATGATCCGCCTGGCCCCGTTCCCGCCCGCCGTCGAGGCCGCGGCCGGCCCCTACTGCTGCGCCCCCGAACGCGAGGGCCTCACGGTCCGCTTCACCCGCGCGGCCCCGGCTCCCCCCGACGAGGCCCTCCACCCGTAGATACCCAAGCACTTACTTGCTAGGCTCCTCCGGGCACGGCGGGAGGGGACGGGGCATGGCGGTCGCGGCGGTGATCGAGGAGCGCCCGGGATGCGGCCGGGGCGCGCGGCTGGTCGCCCGCCTGATGCGCCGCTTCATGCGCCCGCTCGTCACCCGGCTCCCATGGACCCCGTTCACGTTGCGCTTCGCCCCGCTGCTCGACCTGGCCGCGGCCCTCCTCGTGCCGCCGCGCGGCACCAGGGTCACCAAGGTCGACGGGCCGGGCTGCGCGGCCGAATGGGTCCGGGGGCGCGGCGTGCCCGCGGACTCCCGCCGGGTGATCCTCTACTTCCACGGCGGCGGCTTCGTCGCCTGCGGCCTGCGCACCCACCGCCGCATGATCGCCCGCATCTCCCAGGCCGCCGGCATGCCCGTCCTCTCCGTCGCCTACCGCATGCAGCCCCGCGTCACCATCCAGACGTCCATCGACGACTGCGTCGGCGCCTACCGGTGGCTCCTCGACAGCCGCGCGCCGGACGACATCGTGATCGCCGGCGACTCCGCGGGCGGCTACCTCGCCTTCATGGCGCCGATCCACGCGCTGCGCACCGGCCTGCCCCGCCCGGCAGGGATCGCCGCGCTCTCCCCGTTCACCGACCTGGACATCGACGTCAAGATCGCGCACGCGAACGCCGCCCTCGACCCGTTCATCCCGGCGCCGCGCTTGCGGGACATGGTCCGCACCTGCTTCCCGGACGCCGACCTGACCGACCCGTGGCTCTCCCCGGTGCACGCCGACCTGTCCGGCCTGCCCCCGACGCTCATCCACGTCGGCTCCATCGAGGTCCTCCTCGCCGACGCCGAGCTGATGGCCGAACGCCTCGGCGCCGCGGGCGTCCCCTGCACCCTCCAGATCTGGGAAGGCCAGGCGCACGTCTTCCAGATCTTCGCCGACCTCTCCCGCGAGGGCCTGACCGCCATCAAGGAGATCGGCTCCTTCGCCCGCCGCACCACCTCGTCCCACACCCGGGCTGCATAATTCAGATAGAACGCCGGAAATGCTCGACCAGCCGCGAGTAGCTGTCGTCGCCGTGCCCCCGCCCGACGGCCTTGGCGACGAGACCAAGCGTGTACTCGGGCAACTCGGTATCGATCCCCCGCGCCCTGCTCTCCCGGACGAGATCCTCGATCGACGGCAGATGATGCCGGAGCGCCCCGTACGGTGTCGCGTGCTCGCCCCGGTCGACCTCCCCGGCGATCACCGGCAGGAACCCCGAGAGCGCCGAAAGCGCGGGATCGGCCCGCTCAAGGAAGTCCTCCAATCGGACACCCTCGTCGGCCAACGCCGCCGCCCCATGCAGGAACCCGTTGAGCAGACCCCACATCGTCCCGTGGACGGCCATGCCGTAGAGGACGGCCACCCCGGGATCGCCGGACACCAGGGGCGCGTGCCCGCTCAGCAGCCCCAGCGCGGCCCGGTGGCGCTCGTAGACCGCCTCCGCGCCCGCGTAGAAGATCGTCGCGTCCGGATGCCCGATGCCGGGCGCAATGGTCATGATCTGCCCGTGCAGATACCCGGCGCCGGCTGCCCGCTCGGCCACCCTCCTCACCTCGGCGGACGTCCCGTCGGTGAGATTGACGACCGCACGCCCGGCCAGCGCGTCACCCGCCTGCCCGAGAACGTCTTCCGCGACCGAGGCCCCCTTCACGTTGACCACGACGACGTCCGCCTCGCCGACGGCCTCGCGGACCGTCGAGCCGAGCTTCGCCCCCTTGGCGACCAACCCCTCGCCCTTGCCAGGCGTGCGGTTCCACACCGTGGTCGGATGCCCGCCGTCCAGAAAGGCACCGGCCAGCGCCGAACCCATCTCCCCGAGCCCGAGCACGGCCACACGCACGTTGCCGAAAGTCATGAAGATGCTCCTCTCTACGATCGGACGCTCACGCTAGAACCTCAACGCAACTTGAGGTCAACCGACCCGATTGCCGTTCTTGGCCCGTTCTCGTCCCACCTTTTACGGGGGTTCATGCGACGCTCGACGGGCCGCACCGACCGCCTGGGGGGCTGATGAAGGCGCTGCTGAACTCGCTGAACGAGCCCGAGAAGGCTCTCGTCCGGGAGACCGGGAGCGCCGAGCTCTCCTACCTCACGGAGGACGGCCTCGTGGACCTTCACACCCGGATCCGCCGCGCCCGCAACAAGTACAGCAAGCTGTACCGGCGCACCGCGAGCGACCGCGTCGCCGAACACGGCGGCCGTGGCAAGGCCCGCCCGAAGAACACCCGCGACGCCCAGAAAGCCGAGGTCTTCGAGGACGCCCTGGCCCGGGTGAGCTGGTACCTGGCACGAGCCGCACGGCGCAGCGCCTCCGAACTGAAGGCCGAACGCATCGCCGCCGCCAACCCGTCCCGCACACCCCCACCCGCCCCCGGCACCCCAGAACCCGAGCCCATGACCCCCCAGACCACACCCCGCCGCAGACCAACAACAGCCGACCCGGCCCTCAACCGCCGCCACGCCGCCACCCGAGCCAAGGGCGCCCGCCGCCAGTCCCACCGCGACACCCGCTAACGACTGGGCCATAGTCAGCCGCACGGTCCAAGATCAGCGTTCCACCACTACGGGACCGTCAACGAGGCCACGAGGCAGTACACAGAACACATATGGCTACATCTCGGGATCATGCAGAGCGCCGGGACCCTGGTCGGGATGAATTGAGTTGGTCGTCCTCCAAGGAGCCGTGGCCACCGGCGGCCCGGCGCGAGACCTGCGAGTTGGCCCAATGCCGATACGTCTTGCCGGGCGCGGTGCCCCTCTGGGCATGGGGCACGGTGTCCATCACTTGCTCGACCTGCGGGTCCCGGCCGAACCGAGGCGGCGCAGGACGTCCTTGACCCCGGCGGGCAAGCTGGCAGCGTCACGAATGCAGCCCACGCGGCACAGGCGGGCTCCCGGCGATGACCCGACTGCTTTGCGACAGCCTTCTAGAAGATCTCTGTAAGGCCGTCGAACCCATGGGCCATCGCCGTTTGGCGCCGTTGCTCCAGCGAACCGGTGATGACCATGGAGTGCGTTGCGGCGGCTTGTGCTGGCTTATGGCGGACGGTTAGCGGAGCTCGCCGGAACGCATGGCGGGGCGGTTGCTGGTTCGCGAGGGGACTCGGCGGGCCAGGCGCTGGACGCGGTCGCCGAGAGTCTGACCGGGCTGTTGGATGACGTGGTGAGGCGTGGGCGCGTCGGCGCTGAGCGGGGTAGCGGCGGTGCCGTGGTGATAACCGAGCGCGGCGGCGCGGGTCTGGGTGACCTGGACGCCGAGGCGCGTAGTGCTGGCGGAGGGCGCCGGGGATGAGCGGCCGCCGGGAAACAACCAGTCGGCGTCAGGGTTGGTCGCGGTGTTCATTGGTGGCGCGGTCGGCGTAACAGCCGAGGATATGTTCGATCAGCGGCTCGGGGCATCGGATCCGCCCGAGTCGCGCCAGCCATGTAGCGACCTCGCTTGTGCAGATCGTTGGTTGGTCTGTTCCGGTCTGTGGTGATCCTGTAGCTTTGCGCAGTGATCATTACTAGGAGCGAGCGGATGACCACGTTGGTCCGGTGGCCGCTTGTAGCGGCCACCGTCGTGCTGTTGTCGGGCGCATGCTCGTCCAATGACGAGCCGCACACGCTCACCTTCGAAGTCGAGGGCGAGGGGACTGTCACCATGACTTACGTCATCAACGGCCGTTCAACGACCGAGCCGCAGGTGACGCTCCCCTGGCAGAAGGACATCAAGCTCACCAAGCAAGGCGAGGACACCTGGAGCCTCGTCATGAAGCGCGAGGGCGAAGGCTCGCTGAGTGCGGTCGCATATGTCGACGGCCAGCCCCTTACCCGCACCGCGGGCTCGGGCTCAGGCGGTGGCACCAGCCGGCTCAGCGGCTCCGTCCGCTGAGCCAACCGCCCATAGCTGCCGCCCTGCTCGGTTCCACCCCCACACGCACGCCGCCGACACGGCGATCTCCTTGAGGAGAACGGGATGCGGATTGAGTCGTCCGCTGCGGAGCCTGTTGATGGTGGACATCGCCCGTTTAGTCCGCCGTCCCATTTCTTCAAACGAAATTCCGCGCAGATCCATCAGCCTGGTGAAAACTCTTCCGAATGGATGCGGCTCTGGCTAGCCGGCAGGCGCGTTCGCCGGGCGGAGGACCACGTCACCCATCTTGGCATGGGATCCGAGCAGTTGATCGTGAATGAAGTAGGACGGTGAGATGCACCGGGTCCGGAGGATTCTTTTGACCCCGATAAATGATGCCGGGCCAGTACGTCAGTGCCGCGATCACGTCTGCCGTAAGCGTGCGGTTGGCAGTCTCCATGACCTCACCTTCCCACCAGTCGTACACGTGTGGCAGCGGGCGCGGGCCGCCCTGGATTCGTTCCCCCGGTCCTACAGCTCGGTCTGACGGGGGACGGCTCTCGGCGTACGCTGAGGCTCGCGTGTGGTGGGCGGGAGGTTGCTGTGGCCGAGATGACAATGACCGAGGTGATGGCCGAGCTGGCCGCGCTTGAGGATCCGAAGGCGCGCGAGGTGAATGAGAGACACGGTGACGATCACGGTGTGAACCTCGGCAAGTTGCGCGCGCTCGCGAAGCGGTTGAAGACGCAGCAGGAACTCGCGTGCCGGCTGTGGGAGACGGGGGACAGTGCGGCGAGGCTGCTGGCGATTCTGATCTGCCGGCCGAAGGCGTTCGAACGTGACGATCTGGACGTCATGGTGCGCGATGCGCGCACGCCCAAGGTGCACGACTGGCTCGTGAATTACGTGGTGAAGAAGAGCCCGCACTCCGAAGATCTTCGGCTGGCCTGGTTCGCCGATCCAGATCCGGCGGTCGCCAGTGCCGGTTGGGCGCTGACCACCGAACGCGTGGCGAAGAATTCCGAGGGCCTTGACCTCGCGGGACTGCTCGACGTGATCGAGGCGCAGATGAAGGACGCCCCGGAACGCCTCCAGTGGGCGATGAATCACTGCTTGGCTCAGATCGGGATCGAGCACGCTGAGCACCGCTCCCGCGCGATCGACATCGGTGAGCGGCTGGAGGTGCTCAAGGACTACCCGACATCCCCGGGGTGTACGTCTCCGTTCGCGCCCATCTGGATCAACGAGATTGTGCGCCGTCACCACGATCAGTGAGAACGTCCGGCTGGGCGTCGGGTTACTGTCGGGTGGGAAGGGTGATGTGCCAGCTTCCCGATGGGGTTGTCCAGATCAGGAGGCCTGGCCAGGGCTGGATCAGGGTCCAGCCGGGGGACTGTTTTGTCCGGTGATGTCGCCTGCAGAGTGGGGCGAGGTTGCACTGGCAGGTGAGTCCCTGGCCCCAGGGGACGGTGTGGTCGAGGTCGCAGCGGTTCGACCGTCGGTTGCAGGTCGGGAAGACGCAGGTTGCGTGGCGGGCCTCGATGAGGCGCCGCATGGCCGCCGGTGGGCGGTAGCCGCTGTGGCCGTGCCGGTCGCCGGTGGCATGGCACCAGCTCTCGCGAAGGCCGCGCAGTTGGTCATGCATGTCCTGGACGGCCCGGTTGATCAGGAAGGGCAGGGCGTTGGTCCGTCCCGTGGCGCGGGCGTGTGTGAGGATCTTGCTGAACCGCTCATCGGCCATCTTGGCGAGGGTCTCGACGATCGTCGCGTCTGGAAGGGTGACCGCTGCGGAAGCGACGGCCGTAGCTCGCGGCGGCTCGACCTGCCGGGCGTCGGACGCACGCGTGGCCTCGGGGAACGACGTTCCCTTCAGGAGTTCCTTGGCGAGGTCGGCGCGGATGGCGTGGAGAGGGCGCACATCGCCGTCCGCCTTCAGGCCCCGCGCGACGGCGACGATCTTGTTGAAGATGGCGTGGGCCTCGGTCGTCTCCAGACCGGTGAGAGTCAGGTCGGTGGTGCCTTCGAGGGTGTCCCAGACTTGCAGGTCACGGCGGCGGACGGCCTCGCGCTTACGCTCTTCGAGGCGTTCAGGGGCGAACTTCTGCACGATGCGCCGTATGCGGCGGCGAAGCTGGCCGGTGGTCTGGTCGGGCGCCTTGTCCAGGACGGCGGTTTCGACCCGCTCGGGGAGGCCGTCCAGAAGCCCGTCGGTGAGGTCGCTGATGACGCGGGTCTTCGGCAGGTCGATCCGGCCGGTCTCCAGGGCCTCGCGCGTGGCCGGCAGGTCGTTGGCGAGTCGGTCGGCGAGGTGGACCAGTGTGGCGGCCGCGTCGCCGGTCACCGCGAGTGCGGCGGCGACTTCTTCGACGACCGATTCGTGGGCGGACAGGATCCGGTAGTCGGGGCCGCCCTCGGCCTCGTCGGCGAGACGGCGGCGGGACAACTCCGCGATGGCGGCGAGTTCGCGAGCCTGCGCCCATGAGGTCTGACGTCGCGCGGCGGCGGCCACTTCCATGAGTTCGGTGTCCGAGAGTCCGTCCAATCCGCTGGAAAGGCAGATGGCCAACTGCGGGCCTGGCGGAAACCATCCGCGCCCTTCCCACTCACCCACTTCGATGCGCACGTCTTCGGCGATCGTCAGAGCCGTCATCATTGGATCACCCCCTCCCGCTTCACCAAATTCATCTTACCATCTTTGTGGCTCTACGCAGTCATACTGTAGCTCTGAGTCAAAACTTTCTCGCCCCTTCTCTTGATCGTCAAAGCTGAGGCAGTCTTTTTGTCGGAATAGCGTGGTTGAGGCAGGTGGACGGCTGAGCGGGCTCCCGCGGATAGTGCCTACATGTAGGTCACCGTCGGCTGAAGTCACGTTGGTTGTTGTAGGGGCTGGTATTTGAGCTCAAGGGTTGCGGTCCCACCGGGGTTGCGCCCAGAAAGCGCGCCTTCGGCGCGTCGCCGACAACAGCGCGGCCGCAAGGCCGCGCCAGGAACGCAGGAGAGTCGCAAAGCCGCAGATAAAACGAACAACAACCCGCTACCTCAACCAACGTGACAGCAATATGTGGTGAGCGGGACGGGCGTGCAGACGTACAGGAGCGGGCCCAGCCGTCCACTCGCATCAGCCAGGATTCTCGATAAAACTCCACCCGCAGAAGCGGCAAGGCTAAGGCGGGCGCAGACCTCAAGCCCGGAGCCCGATCAACAGACAGCAAGGTGCAACAACCCAAACAGTCGCGCCGACCGTAACTGTCGCGCTGGCGCAAACGTTAAGTCGGCTTCAGGTTCGGGCCTCAACAGCCGCACCAGCAGTTAACGTTGCGCTGAACCCCTTGTCGCTGTGGCAATCCGCAACAAGCCCCACCCGAGATGAGTCCTAGGAGTCAGGATCGCGGAAGGCTCAGGCGGGCGTGGCGCCGTCGGGCGATCAGGTGCGGCGGGCGTGGCCCAGGTAGGTGACGACAGGCGGGCCGTTCGGGTCGAGCTTGAAGTCCACCATCGAGGAGAGTTGGTCGTCGGCGACACGGCCGGCGCGGCGGGCGCGAGTCGCTGAGATCAGCGCGCCGACGCTGCGGGGCTTGAAGGAACAGGTGTCGAGGTTGGTGAGGCCATGGGCGGTCATCCGGTCGGCCAGTTCGGCAGGCGGACGCAGCCGGGCGGCGCTATAGCGGCCGGGAGGCATGATGCGTGTGCCGGGAACGCGCTGGAACATCCCCAGATAGACCAGGCGGGAGATCGGCGTCCGGTTCACGGTGTCGTAGATCAACGTGCTGCCGGGGCGCAGCAATCGGGCGACCGCGGCCAGCACTGCGTCCAGGTCTTCGGTGATCTCGAACGTGTCGGCGCAGTAGACGAGGTCGAACGTCCCCTCTGGCAGGCCGGGGCGCTCGAAAGGCGCGGTGCTGTAGACGACCGCCCCGGAGTCGTCGGACACCCGGGCCAGTGCGGTGGCCTCGGGTGAAGGGTCCACGGACATGACCTCCATCCCCAGGCGGGCCAGCCCCTGGGCAAGGAGCCCCCGTCCACCGCCGATCACGGCGGCGCGCTTGCCGGAAGTCTCGTCCAGAACCTTCGTGACGTACTGCAGGCGCACGTCCTGGAAGACGGCGGCTCGAAGATGGCGTCCGTCAACGCTGCCGGGTGCGGACGAGTCCAGGACCAGGATCGGTGAAGCCACCAGCGCATCCCTCCATAAGTTTCTCAAGGGAACTAACATGCCAAGTTTCCTCGGGGAACTCGGGTAGGATCCAGCGCCGTGACACGTACACCACTGGGCCAGGTCGCCTGCTCCATCGCCCGTGCCACCGACCTGTTCGGGGACGCGTGGACGGCGCTGATCATGCGGGACGTCATCACCGGCGTCACGCGGTTCGACGATCTGGCCCGGGACCTCGGTATCTCCCGTAAGGTCCTGGCCGCGCGCCTGGCGCGTCTGGTCGAGGAGGGCGTGCTGACACGCGAGCGCTACCAGGACCATCCGCCCCGCGAGCACTACCGCGCGACCGCGAAGGGGGAGGAGCTGTACCCGGTCCTGCTGGCCCTCATGGCGTGGGGCGACCGGTGGTATGCCGGTCCCGAAGGCCCGCCGGCGCGCATCCGGCACCTGGACTGCGGGAACGACACCACGTCCGTCCCGTCCTGCGCACACTGCGGCGGGACGCTCACGCCGTCCAACACCACCCAGCTCCCCGGCCCCGGCGGACGCGTCGGCCCAGGCACCCAAGTACTAGGCCCCCTCCTGGCCGAACGCGCCTGAACGCCGGACGTGCTTGATCACCGGACGCGCCCGGCCACTGGACGCGCCTGGCCACCGAGCGCGCTTGAACACAAACGCGTCTGGTCTCGCTGCGCCTGACCACTCGACACCCGCACACTTCGGAGGCCCCGAACGCTAGGACGCTCTGAACACTTCGGAGGCTCCGAATGCTTGGGCGCTCAGAATGCTCGATCGCTCTGAACACTAGGACGCCTGGACGTGCCTGGACGCCCGGAAGCCATGGGGCTTGAGTGTCAGGGTCTCTTCGGCGGGGCGTCCGTGTGGGTGACCGTGGCGTGATAGCAGGTCAGTGACCAGTGGGCGGTGCCGCCGGGTGTGACGGCCATGGTGCCCGTGGCGACGGTGACCTCTCGCGGCCCCGCAAGGTAGAACATGAACTCGTCGAGGCGCTCCAGGGTCCCTTTGTACAGCCAGCAGTTACTCAGAACCTCCTGGCCGTCCAGGAAGGGCAGTTGGAGAAGTCGCTGTGCCCGGGCCGGGAGGTTGCCGAGGATGTCGTAGTCCTCTTGGTTGATGCCGAGGTCAGGCGGGTCGACCGGCATGCTGTCCTCGGGTGGTTCGGTGTCCGAGGGGTAGCCGCCGTCGACCGGCACCCGGTTGAGGGAGCCGGGGGTGAAATCGAAGGAGAAGACGTCGAAGTTGGTCCGGTATGCGGCGAGGCCGCGCTTACCGAAGGTCACCGCCCACGGGAGGCCGTCAGGGCCGAGGTTGGCAATCCAGTCAATGGGTTTGCCTGACCGCCGCTTGAGCCTTTTGCGGGTGCGCTTGGGAATGGTCTGCCAGGTCTCCTCCCGCGTCATTGGCGCGTTGAAGAGCATGTCGCCTGGTTGGTGAAGAGGAACCGACGCGTCCATGGCGCCCCTTTCGGCCTGCCGCCGATTCTAAGCCGTAGCGCCCACGCCACGCCCGCCGTCTACGCCGCCCCCGCCCGTCTATTCCTTGCGTGTTTCTACGCCGTGCGTCGCCGGCTATGCGGCGCCTGTCGGCTATGCCGCGCTGGCTGCGCGGCGCCTGTCGGGCCCGCGCATGCCGATGCACCTCGAAACACGAGGGACGCTCGGTGATCTTTTCGTCTACCTCAAGCCACCGGACCCATCCGGGCAGCATCCGCTGCGGCGGATACACGTACACCCCGGCCACCACCACGCTGATGGCCCCCCGCCACGGCCAGTGCGGCGTCCAGGACGTCCGGGAGGTCCGAGACGATCAAGGAAAGGGCCGTCCACGCCGCGAATATCAGACCGAACCGGCGAACCATGTGGCGGCGAGCAAGCGAGTACGCCCACTTAAAGATGGGATTGCCGTGCCAGGACCGGCTGCGCGGCGCCTGTCGGCTATGCCGTGCGTGTCGGCTATGTCGGGGCTCGCCGTCTCTGCGGCGTCGGCTGGGTGGTGCGTGTCGGCTATGTCGTGCCTGTCGACTACGCCATCCCGCCGTCTCTGCGGCGCCGTCTATGTCGTGCCTGCCGGCTACGTCGCGCCCGCTGTCTATCCCGCGCTGTCTACCGCCGTGCGTGTCGGCTGCGCGGTGCGTGTCGGCTGCGCGGTGCGTGTCGGCTGCGCGGTGCGTGTTGGCTGGGTGGTGCGTGTTGGCTAAGTGGTGGCGTCGATGGCGGTGGGGGAGAGGATGTGGTCGAGGACCATGGCGGCGCAGCCGGTGAGGCCGGCCTGTTCACCGAGGCGGCTGGGCTCGATGCGGAGGTTGCGGGTGGCCAGTGCGGTGGAGCGCTGGTAGACGACCTCGCGCAGTCCCGCGATCAGGGGCTCGTCGGCGCCGACGAGGTCGCCGCCGAGGACGACGACGGCGGGGTTGAGCAGGTTGACGGCGGTGGCGACGACCTCGCCGATGCGGCGGCCGGCGTCGCGCAGGAGGGCGACGGTGGCGGGGTCGCCCGAGCGGGCGAGGGCGGCTAGGCCGGGCAGGTCGTCCGCGGGGGAGCGGGCGAGGAGCGCGGTGCCGCCCGCGATGGCCTCGACGCAGTTCACGTTGCCGCAGCGGCACGGCGCCTCGTCGGGCGAGGGGACGGGAACGTGGCCGATCTCCCCGGCCGCGCCCAGGGCGCCCCGCTGGATGCGGCCGCCGGCGATGACGCCCGCGCCGATGCCGGTCGAGACCTTGACGAACAGCAGGTCGTCGACGCCGGGGTGGGCCTGGTGCTCGCCGAGGGCGGCGGCGTTGACCTCGTTGTCCAGGTAGGCGGGGACGCCGAAGCGGGCGGAGATGGGCGCGCCGATCTCGACGGCGTCCCAGCGTCCGGCGACGTGCTCGACCGCGTCGGGGACGCCGAGGCCGACCCCGCGCACGGAGGACGCGTCGATGCGGGAGGCGGACAGCAGCGACGTCCACTGGTCGAGGAGCCGGGGGAGCGTCTTGCCGGGGGACACCTCGGCGGGCGGCCCGTCGGCGCGGGCCAGGATCGTCCCCGCGAGGTCGCAGACGGCGAGCTGGCCGCGCGACTGGCCCAGGTTCGCGACCAGGACGGTGCCGCCGGCGGCGTTGAACGCGAGCCGCACGGGGGGACGTCCGCCGGTGGACGGCCCGTCCCGGTGCTCGGCGACGAGGCCGCGCGCGATGAGGGAGGCGACGCGGGACGCCACCGCGGGACGGGACAGCCCGGTGATGCGGCCGAGGTCGGCACGGGTGGCGACGCCGTCCTCGCGGATCAGGCGGAGGATGTCGCCGACCGTGGAGGGGCGGGTGACGGGGCGCGGCATCCGGCCAGTCAAGCACGCGCCCCTTCAGCCAGTCCACTTGGCGCAATCGACCGACTTATGTCATTCAAAGTTCATAAGTACGGTTGATCGGATGACCGATGTCTCGATAGCTTGGCGAGGACGATGACGATCTAGAGATCCCCGGTCGTGGAAGTTTGGAGCAGGAGCGTTTGATGGCTGTGCATCCCGTGCTGGCGGCAGTGACCCGGCGCGTCGTCGAGCGGAGCGCCGGGCCGCGCGGCGCGTACCTGGAGCGGATCCGCGACGCCCGGACGGAAGGCCCGGTGCGCTCTGGGATGGGCTGCGCGAACCTGGCGCACGGCTTCGCCGCCTGCGGCGTCCAGGACAAGCTGTGGCTCCGCGGCGACGCCACGCCGAACATCGCCATCGTGTCGTCGTACAACGACATGCTCTCCGCGCACCAGCCGCTGAAGGACTACCCGGACCTGCTGAAGGCCGCGATCCGCGCCGCGGGCGGCACGGCCCAGTTCGCCGGCGGGGTGCCCGCGATGTGCGACGGCATCACGCAGGGCCGCGCCGGCATGGAGCTGTCGTTGTTCAGCCGGGACGTGGTGGCGATGGCGACGGCCGTGGCGCTGTCCCACGACATGTTCGACGGCGCCCTGCTCCTCGGCGTGTGCGACAAGATCGTCCCGGGGCTGGTGATCGGAGCGCTGTCGTTCGGGCACCTGCCGGCGATCCTGGTGCCGGCCGGGCCGATGGCGTCCGGGCTGCCGAACGGGGAGAAGGCGAAGGTCCGCAAGCGGTTCGCGGCCGGGGAGATCGGGCGCGAGCAACTGCTGGCCGCCGAGGCGGCGTCGTACCACTCGCCCGGCACCTGCACCTTCTACGGGACGGCCAACTCCAACCAGCTCCTCATGGAGGTCATGGGCCTGCACCTGCCGGGGGCGAGCTTCGTCCCGCCGGGGACGAAGCTGCGCGACGCCCTGACCGAGGCGGCCGGCAAGCGCGTCCTGCAGCTCACGGACCTGGCCGGCGGCTACACGCCCATCGGCGAGTTGCTGGACGAGCGCGCGTTCGTGAACGGCGTCGTCGCCCTCCTCGCGACGGGCGGCTCGACCAACCACACGCTGCACCTGGTCGCGATGGCTGCGGCGGCGGGCATCGAGCTGACCTGGGACGACTTCGACGAGCTGTCCAAGGTCACGCCGCTGCTCACCCGCCTCTACCCGAACGGCACCGCCGACGTGAACCACTTCCACGCTGCGGGCGGCACCGCGTTCCTCATCGGCGAGCTGATCGACGCCGGGCTCCTGCACGAGGACGCGCGGACGGTCGGCGGCGACACCCTCGCCGCGTACCGGAACGCGCCGGAGTTCGCCGATGGCGGGGTCGAGTGGCGGCCGATCGGCGGAGGATCGGGCGACACCGACGTGCTGCGCCCGGTCGCCGAGCCGTTCGACTCGCACGGCGGCCTGCACACCGTGCGCGGCAACCTGGGAAGGGCGGTGATCAAGGTGTCGGCCGTGCGGCCGGAGCACCGGACGATCGAGGCCGCCGCCCGCGTGTTCGACTCGCAGGAGCAGCTCCAGGAGGCGTTCGCCGCAGGGGAGCTGGACCGGGACGTCGTGGCGGTCGTCCGCAACCAGGGGCCGCGCGCCAACGGGATGCCGGAACTGCATCGGCTGACCCCGCCGCTGTCGGTCCTCCAGGACCGAGGGCACCGCGTCGCGCTGGTGACGGACGGTCGGATGTCGGGCGCCTCTGGGGCGGTGCCCGCCGCGATCCACGTGTCACCGGAGGCGGCGGCGGGCGGGCCGCTCGCCCGCGTCCGCGACGGCGACATCGTTCGGCTCGACGCGGACGGGGGGCTCCTGGAGGTCCTCGTCCCGGAGGACGAACTCGCCGCCCGCGAGCCCGCCGCCGGGCCGCCCGACCAGACGTGGGGCACGGGACGCGAGCTGTTCCGGTCGTTCCGCCACGCGGTCGGCCCGGCCGAGCGCGGCGCGGGGGTCTTCTCATGAGCCAGTGGCTGGTCGCGGACGTCGGCGGGACGAATGCCCGGTTCGCGCTGGTGGACGGCCCGGAGGGCCTCCCCGCCCACGTGGAATCGCTACCCACGCGCGACTATCCGGGCCTGGCGGAGGCCGCGGCCGACTACCTCAGAAGGCACGCGCCCAGCGCGAAACCGTCCGCCGCGTGCCTGGCGGTGGCCGGACCCGTGGGGAACGGCACCTTCCGCCTGACCAACGCCGGCTGGCCGGAGGGCACGCCAGAGGCGGTGCGCGCCCACCTCGGCCTGCCGTACCTCGACATCATCAACGACTTCGAGGCCCTCGCCCTCGCACTCCCGCGCCTGGGCCCGGACGACCTGATCCCCGTCGGCGGGGCCCAGCCGAAAGCGGGCGCGCCGATCTCGGGTGCTCGGATCCCGGGCGCTCGGATCCCGGGCGCTCCGCTTGCGGGTGCGCCGATCCCGGGTGCGCCGAAAGCGGGTGCGCCGAAAGCGGGTGCTCCGATCTCGGGTGTGCCGATCCCGGGTGTGCCGATCCCGGGTGTGCCGATCCCGGTTGCGCCGCTCGCGGGCGCTCCCACCCCGGGTGCGCCGCTTGCGGTCGTCGGGCCCGGTACGGGGCTCGGGGTGGCGGGTCTGGTGCCGACCCCGTCCGGCTGGGTGCCGGTTCCCGGCGAGGGCGGGCAGGTCGACATCCCGGCCGCCACCGAGCGGGAGATCGCCGTGGCGCGGCTGCTGCGCGCCGAGAAGGGCGCGGTCACCGCCGAGTACCTGCTGTCCGGCGCGGGGCTCGTCCGCGTCCACTGCTATCTGGCGACGCTCGACGGCGAGCCGCAGGAGGAACTTATCCCGCGGCAGATCTGCGAGAGGCAGGACGACCCCCGCTGCCGGGAGACGCTGGAGATGTTCTGCGCGCTGCTCGGCTCGCTCGCCGGCAACGCCGCCCTGACCCTCGGCGCGCGGGGCGGCGTCTATCTCGGCGGCGGGATCCTGCCGCGCATCGTGGACGTGCTGCGCGGCAGCGCGTTCCGGGCCCGCTTCGAGGGGAAGCCTCCCGTCGAGGACTACATGCGCGCCATCCCGACCGCCCTCATCGTCCACCCCGGCCCGGCCCTGGTCGGCGCCACCGTCCGGCTCGCCCAGAGCCTGCCAGACCTGGAGCCCGCATGATCGCCGAAGAGCTGTTCGACCTCGTGCCCGTCATCCCCGTCGTCGTGCTGGACGACGCGGACGCCGCCGTCCCGCTGGCCCGCGCCCTGGTCGAGGGCGGGCTGCCGGTGATCGAGGTGACGCTCCGCACGCCGGCGGCGATCGCGGCGATCACGCGGATCGCCGCGGAGGTCCCGGACGCGGTCGTCGGCGCCGGGACGGTCGTCCGTCCCGAGGACGCCGAGCGCTCGGCCGCCGCCGGGGCGAGGTTCCTGGTCAGCCCCGGCTGCACGGCGCGGCTCCAGGCGGCGATGGTCGCGACGGGCCTGCCGTTCCTGCCGGGCGTGGCGACCGCGTCGGAGGCGATCGCGCTGCTGGAGGGCGGGGTCACAGCGATGAAGTTCTTCCCCGCGGAGGCCGCGGGCGGGGCCGCCTACCTGAAGTCGCTCGCCGGGCCGCTGCCGCAGATCCGGTTCTGCCCGACCGGCGGTGTGAGCCCGCGCAACGCCGCGGACTATCTCGCGCTGAAGAACGTCGGCTGTGTCGGCGGGTCCTGGCTGACCCCGGCGGACGTCGTCCGCGACGGCGACTGGGACCGGATCCGCAAGCTCGCCGCCGAGGCCGCCGCCCTCCGGGCGCGGTGATGTCACATCCGGAGGCGGCGCCCCCGTCTCCTGGATATGAACACCACATCGACGCTTGAGAACCTGAAGGCGCAGCGCACCGTCCGGCTGACGACCTACCGCAAGGACGGCACGCCGGTCGGGACGCCCGTGAACATCGTCGTCCTCGGCGACCACGCGTACTTCCGCACCTACGACCAGGCCTTCAAGACCAAGCGGCTGGCCCGCAATCCCGAGGTGGAGATCGCGCCGAGCACCTTCAAGGGCGAGGCCACCGGCCCGGAGACGCACGGCCGCGTCCGGCTGCTCAGCGAGGAGGAGTCGAAGCCGGTCCGCAGGCTGCTGGCCCGCAAGCACCCGCTCCTGCAGGGGTTCGCGGTGCCGCTCTTCCACAAGATGAAGCGTTACCGGACGCTGCACTACGAGGTCACGATCGACGAGGGCTGACCGCGCAGTGCGGGCACGGGCCCGCGACGAGGCCGCGCCCGCCGTCGTTCGGGACGAGGTCCATGCGCAGCCTGCCGCAGGCGCAGCGGGTCCAGACCACGACTCCGTCGCTGGTGAGATGCCGGGACACGAGGGTGTTCTGCTGTGTCATGGCACCAGTCTGCGGTCCGCCGAACGTTGCCGTCCATTTCAGATTTACGCACTGGATCGTGCAATATGGTTGCATGATTGATCTGCGGCGGCTGCACATGCTCCGGCTCGTCCACCAGTACGGGACGGTCACGTCCGCGGCGGACGCGCTGCACCTGACCCCGTCGGCGGTCTCGCACCAGCTGCGCGAGCTGGCGCGGGAGCTGAAGGTGCCGCTGCTGGAGCCGCAGGGCCGCAAGGTGCGGCTGACCCCGGCCGCGCACCTGCTGGTCGAGCACGCCGACGGGCTCCTCGCCAAGTGGGAGGAGACCCTCGCCGACCTGGAGTCGCACCGCGCCGGCGCCGCCGGGCCGCTGCGGATGTGCGGGTTCACGACCGCGGTCGGCGGGCTGGTCGCCCCGGCCGCCGGCGCCCTGCTGCGGGACGACCCGGACCTCGCGGTCGAGATCCGCGAGTGCGACACCGACGTGGCGATGGGGCTGCTCGCCGCGGGCGAGACCGACATCGCGGTCATCGAGCCCACCCCCGAGGCGCCGCCGCCCGGCGACCCGCGCTTCGACCGGCAGCCGCTGCTGGAGGAGGCGCTCGACCTCATCGTCCCGGCCGGGCATCCGTTCGCGGCCCGCGGCGGCGTCCGGCTGGAGGACGCCGCGGACGAGCCCTGGATCAGCGTCCAGCCCGAGGGGTGCGCCCACCACCAGCAGGTCATGGCCTACTGCGCCGCCGCCGGGTTCACGCCCCGCATCGCCCACAACGCCACCACCTGGTCGGTGATCTGGGCGCTGGTCGCCAACGGCCTCGGCGTGTCCCTCGTACCGAGGCTGGCGGGCGGGCCGTCCGACCAGCCGGTCGTGCGCGTTCCGCTGGGCGGCGACGGCGTCCCGCGGCGGCGGGTGCTGACCTGCGTGCGGCGCGGCAGCCGCGGCAACCCGCTGATCGCCCGCGGCCTCCGGGCGCTGCGCGACGCCGTCCCCGACCGCTGCGTCCTCGCCGCCGCGTGAGCCAGTCCGCGTGAGCCAGTCCGCGTGAGCCGGCTACTCGGTGGCGATCGCCTGCAGCACGTCCATCCGGGCGGCGCGGCGGGCGGGCCACACGGCGGCGACGGCGCCGATCAGCGCCGCCGCCGCGACGCACACGGCGAGCCGCCCGGCGGGGATCGCGAGGACCTCCATGCCGCCGTCGCCCTCGGCCATCGCGTGCTGCAGGACGATCCCGAGCAGCACGCCGGTGCCGACGCCGAGCAGCGCGCCGAACAGGGAGACCGCGACCGCCTCGTAGCGGATCATGCGGCGGATCTCGCGGCGCTGCATGCCGAGGGCGCGGAGCATGCCGATCTCGCGGGTCCGCTCCGTCACCGCGAGCGCGAGCGTGTTGACGATGCCGAGCGCGGCGACCACCACCGACAGGACCAGCAGGCCGAGGACGAGGTCGAGGAACTGCCCGATGGCGCCGGCCGCGTCGTCCTTGACCTGGGCGCGGTCCTTGAGCTCCACGTTGGGCCAGGGCGCGAGCGCCTTCTCCAGGGCGCCCCGGGTCGCGGTCGTGACGTCGACCTCGATGCGGTCGATGGTGGCGCCGGGGTCGTGCGCCCGGTAGCCGTCCCAGCCGATGATCATCGTGGGGGCGGACGGGGTGATCGACGGGCGGTCACGGTAGATCCCGGCGATGCGGAACGTCCGCTTCGCCCCGTCCTGGTACTCGCCCCGGAAGGTGCTCCCGACTCGCCAGCCCTGGGCCTCGGCGACGCTGCTCCCGACGAGCAGCTCGTCCGCGCCCGGCGAGGGCGAACCGGCCCGGAGCGGAAGCCGGAAATGCGCCAGCAGCTCGCCCGGCGAACCGGCCGCGGCGGTCCGGACGGAGCCGTCCACCCGGAACCGGGCCGCGCGGACCGGGATCGCCGCCCGCACGCCGTCCACACCGGCGACCGCGCGGGCAGCGTCCGCCGCCACGGGCGTGATCTCGCTGCGCGCGGTGACCCGGTAGTCGGCGGTGAGGCCCGCGTCGAGCTGCCGTTCCACCGACGACGCCATCGACTGGACGATCACCGACACCGCGGCGATCAGCGCGAGGCCGATCGTCAGCGCGGACGCCGTCGCCGCCGTCTGCCGGGGCTCTCGCAGCGCGTTCCGCCCGCCGATCCGGCCCGCGCCGCCGCCCCACCGCGCGAACGGCCAGGCCAGGACGCGGATCGCGGGGCGGGTCAGCACCGGCGACAGCGTGACGACTCCGGCGAACACCGCCAGGCACCCCGCCCCGGTCAGCGTCAGCGCGGTCCTGCCGTCCGCCGCGGAACCGGCCGCGACGAGCCCGGCGCCCGCCGCGGCCGCGACCGCGCCGCCCAGCGCGCGCGCCCGCAGCGGGCGGGCGGGCGCCGTCCCCTCGCGCAGCGCCGCGACGGGCGGGATCCGCGACGCGCGGCGGGCCGGGACGAACGCGGCCGCCAGCGTCACCAGCGTCCCCACCGCGAAGGACGCGATCACCGCGGAGACCGGCGGTACCGGCGTCCCGAACGGCAGCTCCTCACCGCCCAGGAAGACCGCGAGGATCCGGGCGAGCCCGGCCGCGACGCCGACGCCCGCCGCCAGACCCAGTGCGGAGCCCGCGAGCCCGACCCCGGCCGCCTCCCCGAGCACCGACCGCGTCACCTGCCCGCGCGACGCCCCCACCGCGCGCAGCAGCGCCAGCTCCCGGACGCGCCCGCCGACCAGCATCGTGAACGTGTTGAAGATGATGAACGAGCCGACGAACACCGCGATCACGGCGAAGACCAGCAGGAACGTCCGGATCACGGCGAGGATTTCCTTGAAGGATCCGGCCTGCTCGTCGATGGCCTCCCGTCCGGTGACCGCCTCCAACCCGGGCGGCAGCGTCGCCGCCACCGCGTCCCGGAGCCGCTCTTGGGAGACGCCGTCGTCCGCGTGCACGACGACCCGCGCATAGGCCCCGGGGTGCTCCGACAGGAGCCGGGGCGCCGCCTCCGGCGCGAACGCGGTCATCGAGAGGGAGTCGCCGAACGCCGAGTCCCCGACCTTGAACAGGCCGGTGAGGCGGAAGGTCCGCGTGCCCGAGGCCAGCGCGACCGTGATCCGGTCCCCGATCCGGTAGCCGGCGTCGCGCGCAGTCCCGGTGTCGGCCGCGACCTCGTCGGGCGCGGCGGGGGGACGTCCGGACGTGAGGCGCGGCAGGGACAGGTCCCGGTCGCCGTCCCAGGCCACACCCGTCTGCGGTTCCGCCCCGACGATCGTGCCGTGCCGGTCGACGACGGCGGCGAACCCGGTGACGACCCCGCGGGCCTTCGCGACGCCGTCCACGCCCTGGACGGTCCCCAGCACCGAAGCCGGGACGGGACGTTCCGGCGCCGGCTCGCCCAGCCCCGGCTCGAAGGCCCGCTGCGACCGGACGATCACGTCCGTGCCGCGGCCGAGGTCGTCGAAGGCGCGGTCGACCGACCGCTCCAGCGTCGCGGAGAAGATCAGCGTGCCGGCGACGAACGCGACGCCGGCGACCACCGCGACCATCGACATCAGCAGCCGGGCGCGGTGCGCGACCAGGCCCCGCAGGACGAGCCCGCCCATGCGGGGGAGGCGCGGAGCGGGCGGGCGGCGGAGAAGGCGCTTGACCGTCATGGCGCCGATTCCAGTCGGCCGGGCCCCACGGCGGGAGCGCGGAACGTCGTGTCCCACCGCGACGAACGGCCCTGCGGGCACGACTTTCGTAGGGGTCGCGGGCCGGGGGCGGGTGCGTACGGTATGGGCATGAGCGGAGCGAACCCGTGGGGGGCCACCCTCTTGCGGCGGGCCCGGGTGCGCCCGCCCTCGCCGCGTCTCGCCCTCGCGCGGCTCCTCCCGGCCGGGCGGCGCCGCGACCGCGCCGCGGACGCCGCCGTCGTGCTGTCCGGAGTGGCGCTCAGCGTCCAGACGGTCATCGACCTGGGCGCCATCGTCCACCGGCACGGCGGCGCGTCGGTCGCGCTGTTCCTCGTGCCCGCCGCCGCGCTGGCGCTCCGGCGCCGGGCCCCGATGGCGGTCGCGTGGCTCACCGCCGGGTTCGCCGTCCTGGTGTGGCTCCTCGAACTGGCCGCGCCGGGCGCGCTGCTGCGGGTGGACGCCGACCACACCCTCAGCCCGGTGGTGTGGTGGCCGCCGACGGCGCCGCTCGCGGCCTACGCGGTGGCGGCGTTCCCGCGCGACGGCGGGCGGCCGGCCTGGATCCGCCTGCTGCCGGTCGCCGTGCTGCTCGTCCCGATCGCCGTGCTGGAGGACGTCCTCCCCGACTCGGCCATGCGGCACTTCAACGCCGAGGAGACCGACAGCGTCGACGCGGTGGTGTTCCGCAGCGTCGCCATCGTGATCGTCGCCGCGCTGCTCGGGCTGTACGCCGCCGCGCGCCGCCGCGTCGTGCAGGCGCTCACCGACCGGGCGGAGCGCGCCGAAAGGGAGCGGCACCTGCTGGCCGAGCGGGCCCGCGCGGAGGAACGGGCCCGGCTCGCCGCCGAGATGCACGACGTCGTCGCGCACCGGGTGACGCTGATGGTGCTGCAGGCGGGGGCGCTGCGGATCCGGGCGCCGGACGAGCCGACCCGCGCCGCCGCCGAGGAGCTGCGCGGCACCGGCTGCCAGGCCCTCGAAGAGCTCCGCGACGTGATCGGCCTGCTCCGCCGCGACCCCGAGGGGCCGCCCGCCGCGGTGTCCGAGCCGCTGCCCGACCTGTCCGCGCTCGTCGCCGACTCGGCGGCGGTCGGCGTCCCGGTCGAGCTGGCCGAGCACGGCGACCCGCCGTCCGCCTCGCCCGCCGTCGGGCGCACCGCCTTCCGGGTCGTCCAGGAGGCGCTGACCAACGCCCGCAAGCACGCGCCGGGCGCCGCCGTCCGGGTGGACGTCCGCTACCGCACGGACGGCGTGACGCTGACCGTCCGCAACGCCGCCCCGTCCCGGGAGCCGGACGCCGACCTCGCCGCCAGCGGGTCCGGGATGGGCCTCGAAGGGCTCCGCGAGCGCGTCGAGCTGATCGGCGGGACGTTCACGGCCGGCCCGGACGGCGGCGGCTTCCGCGTCGAGGCGTCCCTGCCCGCCTTCGTGCCCGTCGCGGCGCCCGACCCGGCCGGGCTGCCGTGATCACCGTCCTGCTGGTCGACGACGAGCCGATGGTGTGCGCGCACCTGCGCGTCATCCTCGGCGCGGCCGACGACGTCCGGGTGGTCGGGGAGGCGCACGACGGGGCGGCGGGCGTCGAGGCCGTCGTCCGGTACCGGCCGCACGTGGTGCTCATGGACCTGCGGATGCCGGGCGTGGACGGCCTCGCCGCCATCGAGCGGATCGCCGCGTTCCGGTCGCCGCCCGCCGTCGTCGCGCTGACCACCTTCGACGGCGACGAGCACGTCATCCGGGCGCTGCGGGCGGGCGCGAGCGGGTTCCTGCTGAAGTCGACGCCGCCGGAGGATCTGGTGAAGCTCGTCCGGGTCGCCGCCGACGGGCACACGGTGATGTCGGCCGCCGCGACCATGCGGCTGCTCGGCACCGCGGCGGACCGCGCGTCGGGCCGCGACCGGACGCGCGCGCTCGTCGGCGGCCTCACCGGGCGGGAGACCGAGGTGCTGGCCTGCCTCGGCGAGGGCCTGTCCAACGCGCAGATCGCGGGGCGCCTCCACCTCAGCGAGGCCACCGTGAAGGGCCACGTCTCCCGCCTGCTCGACAAGCTCGGCTGCGCCAACCGCACGCAGGCCGGCCTCCTCGCCCGCGACGCCGGGCTGGGCTGAGCCCGGCGGTCGCGCGCCGGGCCCGGGTCACGCGCCGGGGGACAGGGGCGGGCCGGACCGCCGGGACCGCCGCGCCCCGAACGCCAGCAGCACCGCGCGCACGACCCAGACGGCCACCGCGATCTGCAGGACCACGAGGAAGCCCGTGCCCGGCCCGGCCGTGAAGGCCAGCACCAGGAACACCCCGAGCAGGACCGGGAACGCCGGGAAGGGCGGCCCGTGCCGGTGCCCCCGGGCGGCCATGTGCCGGTGGTGGCGGTGCCACGCGGGGTGCCCCGGGCCGCCGAACATGACCGCCATCCCCTGCTCCAGGGACGGGGCCTTCGGCGGGTCGGGCAGCCCGGTGGGGGCCGGCAGGTCCCGGACGAGGGTCCGCAGGTCGCCGCGCGTCTTGGCGGACAGGACGGCGTCCAGCCGCCCGTCCAGCTCACCACGGTCCAGCCGCCCCTCGGCGAAGTGGTCGTGCAGGGCGACCATGACCGCGTCCCGCTCGGCGTCGCCGACGCGGATCTCGTCGTGCCGTGCCATCTCTACTCCTCGTCGCGGGCCGTCGGGCCCGCGTCGTCGTCGGTGCCGGGGGTGTCGTCTGGGTCGTGGGCGAGGTCGTCGGCCAGGATCCGGTACAGGCTCCGGCGGGCGTCCGACAGGACGTCCCTGGCCTGGGCGACCTGCTCGGGGGAGCCGGAGTGGACGATCTGCATCACCGCGGCTCCCGTCTGCGCGGCCTGCTTGAACAGCTCCGGGACGCCCTCGCCGTACTCCGGGGTCATCTCCGCCCACGGCTCGGCGAGCCGGTCGGCGTTCTCCTCGGCGTAGGCGCGGCCCTCGTCGGTCAGGTGGAAGGTGCGCCGCCCGCCGGACTCGTCGCCGGCGATCAGGCCCTCGTCCGCGAGTTGCTGGAGCGCCGGGTAGACCGCGCCGGGGCTCGGCTTCCACGCCCCGCCGCTGCGCTCGTGGATCTCCTGGATGATCTGGTAGCCGTTGCGCGGCTCCTCGGCCAGCAGGACCAGGATCGCCGCGCGGACGTTGCCCTTGCGCGCCTTCGGGCCCCTGCCCCAGGGCCCGCCGCGTCCCCGCGCCCAGGGCGGCCGGGGGCCGGGACCGGGCCCGAAGCCGCCGGGCGGGCCCCAGGGGCCGGGGCCGCCGCCGAACAGCGCGCCGAGGTTCGGGAAGTCGCCGCCGCGCCCCCAGGGGCCGCCGCGTCCATGCATGTGACCCATGTTCTCCACCACCTTCTGAGATCTCTCTAAGACCTCTCGCGATACGACAACGATATATCGAAGACGCCCGGACGGGCCAGATGGTTCCCGGAGATTTCCAGCGGATCGGACGGGTCTCTCGCGGCGGGCCGGGCATGATCCCCGAATACCGGCATCGCCGTCTGATTTGGCGAATCTGTGGGTACCACCCGGGGCGAGGGGGACTATGGGCACACACGAGGCGGTGACCGCGCCGGACGCGGTTCTGGCACCGGACGCCGCGGGCACCGTTCCGCGCGCGAGGCCGCGCGTGCGGAACGAGCTCGCGCTCGGCTTGGCGCTGTTCGCGCTGTACTCGCTGGTGACGATGCTGCCCGAGCAGGCGAGGGAGAAGGCCGCCCGCGACCACGGGGAGTCGCTCTACGCCCTGGAGCGGGCGCTCCACCTCGATGTCGAACCGGCTCTCAACCACTGGCTGGCGGACCAGCCGGTCTGGCGGGTGCTGGCCAACTACGAGTACGCGATCACCTACATCGCGAGCGCTCTCGCCCTGCTGACCTGGTTATTCCTCCGGCACCCCGAGCGGTACCGGACGGCCCGCAACGCCTTCGTCATGCTCAACCTCGGCGGGCTGGCCTGCTTCGCGCTGTACCCCGTCATGCCGCCGCGGCTGATGCCCGACCTCGGTTTCATCGACACCGTCACCGAGGGCCGCACCTGGGGGTCCTGGGGCTCGCCGATGGTCGAGCACGCCGACCGGTTCGCCGCCGTCCCGTCCCTGCACATGGCCTGGACGCTGTGGGTCGGCGTCGAGCTCGCCCGCGTCAACGCGAAACGCTGGGTCCAGGGCCTGAACGCCCTGCACATCATCGTGACCCTCTACGTGATCCTGGCGACCGCGAACCACTACCTGCTGGACGCGGTCGCCGCGATCCCGTTCGTCGTCGTCCCGGTGTACCTCGCCGAGCGCATCGCCCGCCCGCCGGCGCCGCGCGTCCAGGGGCCCGACGCGTTCTTCCTGGCCGTGGAGACGCCCGAGGCCCCGCAGCAGGCCGGCGGCGTCATCATGCTCGACACCCCGCGGGCCGACGTCGGCCGCGCCGACCTCGTCCGGGTGATCAGGAGCCGGCTGGACGGGCTGCCCCGGTTCCGGCAGCGGCTCGTCCGGCGGGGCCGCTGGCGCCGCCCCGTCTGGCGCGACCACGACCCCGTCGACTGGGCCTGGCACGTCGCCGAGCGGCGCGTCGACGGCATGGCCGGGCTGCGCGCCGAGGTCGCCCGCATCCAGGCCGAGCCGCTGCCGCCGGACCGGCCGCCGTGGCGGATGGTCGTCCTGAAGGGCGCCGAACCCGGCCGCACCGCCGTCGTGTACCTGATGCACCACGTCGTCGCCGACGGCGTCGGCATCGTCGCGCAGGCGATGTACCTGATGGAGCCGCCGCCCGAACCCGTCCCCGGGCCTCCGCGCGCGCCGTTCCGCAAGGCGGTCGCGACCGTGGTCGGGCTCGGCCAGCTCGCGACCGCCGTGACGCGACCCGAGCGGCTGCCCTCCGCCGGGACGTCCGAACGCCGGTACGGCACGATGGCCCTGCCGCTGCGCGCGGTGCGGGACGTCGGCCGCCGCCACGGCGCCCGCGTCACCGACGTGGTGCTGTGCGCGGTCGCGGGCGCGCTGAACCGGGTCGTCAGCGAGGACGACGGGCGGCCCGGGTCCTGCCGCGTCGCGGTCCCGCTGATGATGCGCCCGCCGGGCAGCGCGATGGTCGGCAACCACACCACCGCCGTGATGGTCGACCTGCCCATCGGGAAGATGGCCGAGACCGACCGGCTCGCCGTGATCGCCGAGCGCGGCCGGGTGCTGCGGTCGGGGACGCGGGCGCAGGCCGCCTGGTTCGTGATGTGGCAGGCGGGACGGCTGATGCCGGCGCCACTGCACGCCCGTTTCGCCCGGATGTCCTACAGCGGCCGTTTCCTGCAGGGCACCGTGTCGAGCCTTCCCGGACCCGACCGGCAACTGTGGCTGGCCGGGGCACCGCTCACCGCCGTGTACCCGATCGTCCCGCTCGCGCCCGGCACGCCCCTGGCGATCGCCGGCCTCGGCGTCGACCGCGACCTGTGCTTCGGGCTCTCGGTCGACCCCGGCCTCACCGACGACGCCGACGCCCTCATGGACGCCGTCCGCGACGTGATCGACGAGCTCCGCGACGCCTGACCCGGTGCCGGCGGACCGCTGGCCGCTTGCGGCCACCTGCCGTCCGGCCGGGACTCGATCAGCGGGCCGTCCGGTACGTGATCCTTGCGGTAGGCGGGCGGCGACGAGGACGGTGCGGTCATGGTGCGCGCGGCGGAGCAGGCGCTGGGGAAGTTCGTGCGGCGTTTCGAGACCGACGACGCCCGGCGCGGCAAGGTGGCGGTGGTCTCGACGCTGATCGGCCTGGCCGGGGTGGGCCTGTCGGCACCGGTGCTGGTCGCGGTCTTCACCCGGGGCGAGACGGCCTACACGATCGCCGGGCTCTTGCTGGGGTTCTCGCTGGTCGGGCTGTGGTGGGGGTTCTCGTGCGGCCGCCGGTACCTCATGACGCCCGGCGAGGTGTTCCGGGTCCGCGTCGGAGGGCTGGCGTACGAGCACGCCGGCCGGTTCCGGGTGATCCCGTGGGACCGGATCAGGAGCGTCTCCGAGCGCGGCCAACGCCACTGGGTGGGCGAGATGCTCGGGTGGGACGTCTACAGCGTTGTCAAGATCAAGGGCGGTGACGGCCACAAGGGCGGCCGCCTGCTCATCACCGGCTTCACCTCCGACGCCGATGTCCTGGTCGCCCTCATCCGGCACGCGCTGGAACACGGCACGGCGCCGCTGCCGCCCGGCTCGGACGCTCCGCACGGCGCGCGGTGACGCGTGCCGCCGAACCCGGCACGTCGTTGACGATCACACGCTCCGCATGGCGCGTATCGACTCCTTGAGCGAGCCCATCGTCGCGAACACGGCGGTGGGCTCGTAGCCGCAGTGGGCCATGCAGTTCGCGCAGCGGGCGTCGCGCCCCCGCCCGTAGGCGTCCCAGTCGGTCGTGTCCAGAAGCTCCTGGTAGGTGTCGACATAGCCGTCGTCCATCAGGTAGCAGGGCCGCTGCCAGCCCTTCAGCGAGTACGACGGGATCGCCCACGCCGTGCACGGGAAGTCGACCTTCCCTTCGAGGAAGTCCAGGAACAGCGGCGAGTGGTTGAACCGCCAGCGCTCGCGCCGGCCGTCCGCGAACGCCGTGCGGAACAGGTTCCGGGTCTCCTGGACGCCGAGGAAGTGGTCCTGGTCCGGTGCCTTCTCGTACGCGTACGCGGGCGAGATCATCATCTGGTCGACGCGCAGCTCGTCGTTCAGGTAGTCGAGCACGTCGATGACGGTCCGCGGGGTGTCGGTGTTGAACACGGTCGTGTTCGTCGTGACGCGGAACCCGCGCTCCCGGCATATCCGGATCGCCTCGACGGCCTGGTCGAACACGCCCTCCTTGCAGACGGACGCGTCGTGCCGCTCCCGCAGCCCGTCGATGTGCACGGCCCACGCGAAGTACCGCGACGGCCGGAACGCGTCGATCTTCTTCGGGATCAGCGCCGCGTTCGTGCACAGGAACACGTACCGCTTCATCCTCACCAGCTCGGCGACCATCTCGCCGATCTGCGGATGCATCAGCGGCTCGCCGCCCGCGATCGACACCATCGGCGCCCCGCACTCGCGGATCGCCGCGACCGCCTGCTCGACCGGCATCCGCCGCTTCAGCACGTCCGCCGGATGCTGGATCTTCCCGCAGCCCGCGCAGGCCAGGTTGCACGCGTACAGCGGCTCCAGCTCGACGATCAGCGGGTACCTGCGCCGTCCCGCCAGCCGGTTGCGCAGGACGTACCCGCCGACGCGCAGGCTCTGGCGCACTGGCATCGCCATGTTCTAGATCCCTTCCGGGTCGCTGTGCCCGCCGTCCGCGGCGGCGCCGGGCCGTGCGGGGGACGAGCCGGCTCCGCTCAGGTAGCGGCCCAGGGCCGACAGCGGGAAGACCAGGCGGTACAGGTGGTAGTTGATGTAGAAGTCGCCGGGGAAGCCGGTGCCGGTGAAGTGGTCCTCGTCCCACGTCCCGTCCGGCCGCTGGCGGTCGACGAGCCAGCGGATCCCGCGCTCGACCGACGGTCCGCGCTCGCCGGCCGCGAGCAGCGCCATCAGCGCCCACGCGGTCTGGGACGGGGTGGACGCGCCGTGCCCGACCCATGACCGGTCCCGGTAGGAGCGCAGGTCCTCGCCCCAGCCGCCGTCGTCGCGCTGGTGGCGCTCCAGCCAGCCGACCGCGTCCCGGATCACCGGCTTCTCCGGCCGGACGCCCGCCGCGATCAGCGCGGGCACGACGGCGCCCGTCCCGTACACGTGGTTGGCGCCCCACCGGCCGAACCACGAACCGTCCGGCTCCTGCGCCCTCAGCAGCCAGACGACGGCCCGCTTCACCAGCAGCGAGTCCGCCATGCCGCGTCGCGCCATCGCCTCCACGACGTGCGCGGTGACGTCGGCGGACGGCGGGTCGATCACCTCGCCGAAGTCGCAGAACGGCAGCCTGCGGCATAGCGCGCGGGTGTTGTCGGCGTCGAACGCGCCGAACCCGCCGTCCTTCGACACCATCCCGGCCATCCAGCGCACACCGCGCTCGATCGCCGGCTCCGCCCGCGGGTGGCGGACGCGGTCCAGCGCGATGACCACCTCGGCGGTGTCGTCGGTGTCGGGGTAGCAGTCGTTGTCGAACTCGAACGCCCAGCCGCCCGGGGGCAGGCCGGGCCGCCCGACCGACCAGTCGCCGGGCCCCCTCACCTCCTCGCCGATCACCCACTCGGCGGCCCGCTCCAGGGCCGGGTGCCCGGCGGGCAGGCCCGCGTCGGCCAGCGCGTTCATGGCGAGCGCGGTGTCCCAGACGGGGGACTGGCAGGCCTCCAGCCGCCGCCCCCGCTCGTCCCGGATCGTGAAGCGTTCGAGGCCGTCCAGCCCTCGCCGGACCACCGGGTGGTCGAGCCCGTAGCCGAGCAGGTGCAGCGCGAGCAGCGAGTACACCCACGGCGGCTGGATCCCGCCCCACGAGCCGTCCCGCTCCTGCCGCGCGATGATCCACTCGGCGGCGCGGCGGAGCGCGGCCCTGCGCACGCGCCTGAGCGGGCGCCGCTCGTACACGTGCAGGGCCCTGTCGAGCGCCTCGAACGCCTCGCCCCATCCGGGCAGGCGCCGCCCGCGGGGTCGCGGGACGTCGTGGTCCGGGTACAGCTCGTCCAGCGTGAACGGCAGCGGCCGGACGGGACGCAGCGCGCCCACCACGGTCAGCGGGACGATCGTCTGCCGCGCCCAGCACGCCCAGTCGTAGACGTTCAGCGGGAACCAGCGCGGCAGGAACATCATCTCCGGCGGCAGCACCGGCAGCTCGTCCCAGGGCCAGCGGCCGAACATCGCCAGCCAGAACCGGGTGAAGACGCGGGTGGCCGGGACGCCGCCCTCGCCGCGGATGTAGGCGGCGGCGCGGACCATGTGGCCCGCGTCGGGGAGGTCCCCGGCGAGCCGCAGCGCGACGTACGCCTCGGTGGTGGTGGACAGGTCCGGCGGGCCGTCGTGGAAGTTCGCCCAGGTGCCGTCGGCGGCCTGCTGGGACCTGATCCAGCGGGCCGCCTCGAAGGTGTCCTCGCCGGTGCGGATGCCGAGGAACTCGCGCAGCAGCAGGTCCTCGGCGTCCATGGTCACGTTGGTCTGGAGCTCGCCCTTCCACCATCCCTCGGGGGACTGGAGGAGGAGCAGGTGCTCGCGCGCGGCGTCCAGGGCCTCCGCGGCCGTTCTGGTCGTGGTGGGCGCCGTGGTGGGCGCTGCGGCGGTCTCCGTGGTCGGCTCTGTGGTCGTCATCAGTGGTCCCGGCAGGTGACGAAGTCGGCGATGTGCAGGAACTCGGCGCGGACGGGGTCGGGCAACCGGGCGTCGAGGAGGTGCTCGGCGGCCCGCTGGATGCGGCTCTCGGCCTCGATCTCGGCCCAGGCGCGCCCGCCCGCGGCCTCCACGAGCGCGGCCGTCTCGGCCAGGTCGTCCTCCGACGGGTCCGGCCGCGCGTACAAATCGGAGAGCCGTGCCGCCTCCGGGGTGCCGGAGTTCAGCGCGGCGACGACCGGCAGCGACATCTTGCGGGACCGCAGGTCCGACAGCGCGGGCTTGCCGGTGATCTCCGGGTCGCCCCAGATGCCGAGGAGGTCGTCCACGAGCTGGAACGCGATGCCGAGGTCCTCGCCGAACCCCTGCAGCGCGGCGCACAGCTTCTCGGAGGCGCCGTCCAGGACGGCCCCGATCGCGCAGGAGCACGCCAGCAGCGCGGCCGTCTTGCCGGACGCCATCGCGACGCACTCGTCCACGCCGATCTGCCGGCGCGTCTCGAAGTCCATGTCGAGGGACTGGCCGGCGATGAGGCGGCGGGTCGCGGTGGACAGCGCGTGCGCCGCCCGCGCCGAGCCCTGGCCGGGCGCCTCCAGCAGCACCTCGGCCGCGAGGGCGAGCAGCGCGTCGCCGGCCAGGATCGCGGACGCCTCGCCGAACACCGTCCACGCCGCCGGCCGGTGCCGGCGCGTCCGGTCGCGGTCCATGATGTCGTCGTGCAGGAGCGAGAACGCATGGGTCAGCTCGACGGCGACCGCTCCCGGCAGGGCGCTCTCCGGCGGCGCCACGGCGGCGCGCGCGGACAGCAGGGCGAGCGCCGGGCGCAGCGCCTTTCCCGCCGGCTCCTTGCGCGGACGGCCCTCCTCGTCGGTCCAGCCGAGGTGGTAGGCGGCGACCCGGTACGTGCGCGGGTCGAGGCGGCCGACCGCGGCGCGCAGCGCCCCGTCGACGAGCTCGCGGACGTCGGTGAGCGAGACCGGCACGGTGGTCATCGGACGCTCACCCTCTCCTCGGCCCGGCGCGTGCTCCTGAGATGGCGGCGGACCAGGTGGGCGGCGGTGAGACCGCTGCGCACCGCGCCCTCCATCGTGTCCGGCCAGCCCGTGTCGGTCCACGCGCCGGCCAGGAACAGGCCCGGCGCGCGCGTCACCGGCCCCGGCCGGGCGGCGGCGGAACCGGGACGCTGCCGGAACGTGGCGCGCCGCTCCCGCGTCACGAACAGCTCCCGGACCTCGGCGTCCCACGCGGCGGGCAGCAGCCGCCGCAGCTCCGGCACGAACCGCGACCGGATCCGGGCGGTCGGCATGTCGATCCAGCGGTCGGCCGCCGACAGCGAGACCGCGAGATACTGGCCGCGGCGCAGCCCGCTCACCGCCGTCCGGTCGAAGACCCACTGGACGGGGGAGCCGACCGCGGCGGCGAAAAGGTCGTTCCGGGGGGTGTGGGGGGTCGTCCCCCCACGCGAGAGCGGGAAGTCCGTGACCTTGCGGTCGTAGACGACGTGCACGTTCACGATCGGGCTCGCGTCCAGCTCGGCCCAGCGCAGCGGCTCCGGCAGCGCCTGCGCGGGCAGCAGCCGCGCCGCCGCCTCGTGCGGCACCGCCAGGATCACCGCGTCGGCGGCGATCGGCGTCCCGTCCACCACCACCTTCGGGTCGGTGGTGACGGCCTCGACCTTGGCCTTCAGCCGGACGGTCCCGCCCATCTCGGCGATCCGCCGCAGCGCCGGGCCGCCGTGCAGCTCCTCCAGCGGGACGAGCGGCAACCCGATGTCGGCGGCGTCGGCGCGGCCGAACAGCGCCCGCCGGCACACCATCGCCGACAGCCCGAGCGCCGCCTCGTCCACCTCGGCGTTCAGCGCGGACGTGATGAACAGCCCCCACAGCGCGTCCCGCACCCAGGGCCGCTGCCCCCGCTGCGCCAGCCATGCCCCGGCCGACAGCGTGTCGAGCGCGGGGTCGGCGGGATCGAGGCGCCGCAGCGCCGCCGCGGCGCGCACCGCCCTGAGCCGGTCGGCGGGCGACAGCGGCGCGTACCCGGCCAGCGCCGGCAGCAGGTGCAGCGGGCTCGGCAGCGGCGACCGCCGCAGCCGCGCCGGCTCCGCCCCCGCCCGCAGGACGGGGACGTCGAACCTGTCCTGGACGTCGACGAGGTGATCGGCGCGCAGCCTGCGCAGCAGCCCCTGGTACGCCGAGCAGCACCGCAGGAACACGTGCTGGCCGTTGTCGACGCTCAGGTCGCCCCGCGTGAACGAGTGCGTGGCGCCGCCCAGCCATGGCCGGGACTCCACGAGCGTCACCGGCACGCCCGACTCCTGGAGCGCGATCGCGGCGCTGATGCCGGCGAGCCCTCCTCCGACGATGACGACGCTCACCGGCCCACCCCCAGGGCTCCGGCGGCGCTCACCGCTCCACCCCCGACAGCGCGCGGGCCGCCACGACGGCCTTCTGCCAGGTGGGCAGCGACGCCCGCGCGTTCAGCGCGAGCTGGGGGCGCTCGGCGATGTTCTCCAGGAGCCGCCGGTAGATGCCGGCCATCGCCGCCGTGCACGCCGCGCTGCGCCGGTCCAGCAGCGGCAGGAGGCGCAGCCCTTCCGCGTACCAGGCCCGCGCCCGCTCCGCCTGGAAGCCGATCAGCTCGTTCAGCCGCCACGGCGGGTCGACGAACGCGCCCGACTCGTCCAGCTCCAGCGTGCAGCCGAACCGGGCCAGGTCCTCCGCCGGGATGTAGGTCCGCCCGGCCATCCGGTCCTCGCGCAGGTCGCGCAGGATGTTCGTGAGCTGGAGCGCGACGCCGAGCGAGTCCGCGAGCCCCTCGGCCCGCTGCCGGCCGTCCGGCCCGAACACGCCGAGCGACAGCCGCCCGACCGTCCCGGCGACCCGCTGGCAGTACCGCAGCAGGTCGTCGAACGTCCGGTAGTCGGCGCCGCGGACGTCGTTCTCGCAGCCGTCGATCAGCTCCTCGAACGCCTCCAGCGGGATCGGGTAGCGGCCCGCCGCGTCCGCCAGCGCCGTCAGCACCGGGTGGCCCTCCAGCGCCCGGACGTCCAGCCGCCGCCGCAGCACCTCCTGCACGGTCGCGAGCCGCTGCCGCGACCGGTCCAGCAGGTCGAGCCGCACGCACGCCGGCTCCGGCCCGTCCCCGATGTCGTCGATGCCCCGCGCGAACGCGTAGATCGCGCTCATCGCCCGGCGCTTCGGGGCCGGCATCAGCCGGATCCCGTAGGCGAAGTTGCGGGCCTCGTCGCGCACCACCCGCTCGCAGTGCCGGTACGCCTCGGCAACCCGCTCGGAACGCTCGCAAGCCTCCGAAACCGTCATCGCCCTCTCCCTCCAAGAGCGCGCGCCCAGCGGGCCGGCAGGGCGGCCCGCCGCGGACGCGGCGGATGCGCGAGCACGTCGAAACGCCCGCGTTCCAGAGCCGACAGCGCCGAGCGTCCCCCGGCCACGTAGCCGGCGACGGCGAAGCGCGCCCACCCGGTCAGGCCCGCCATCAGCGGCCCGGCGCCCCCGTCCAGCAGGTCGCGGGCACGCCCGGCCTGCAGTGCCAGGACGCCGCGCAGCCGCGTCGGCGTCACCCGGCGGGCCAGGTCGTCCTCGGCGCAGCCGAACCGCCGCAGGTCCTCGCCGGGCAGGTAGATCCGCCCGCTCCGGTAGTCCTGTCCGGCGTCCTGGCAGTGCTCGATGATCTGCAGCGCCGTGCAGACGTCGTCGGACGCCGCCTCCAGCCGCGGCGTGTGCGCGCGGAACACGCGCAGCACGATCCGTCCCACGGGCGCGGCCGACAGGGCGCAGTACCCCTTCAACTCCTCGAACGTGTCGTACCGGTGGACGGTCTGGTCCTGCCGGTTTGCCTGGACGAGGTCGCGGAACGGCTCCTCCGGGATCCGGTGCGCGTGCACCGTCCGCGCCAGCCGCCTTAACTGCGGCAGGTTCGGCGTCCGTCCGGCGAACACGCGGTCCAGGTCGTCGTCCACGAGGCCGAGCAGCTTCGGCCGCTGCTCCGCCGGCGCCTCGTCGCCGATGTCGTCGACGAGCCGCGCGAAGCCGTACACGGCCCGCAGGTCGGCGCGGTGCCGGGCCGGGAGCAGCCGCGCCGCCACCGGGAAGTTCTCCCGCGCCGCGAGCCGGTCCAGCGCGCGGTCGTGCTCCTCGGCGCTCCAGGACGGTTCAATGATCACCTAGAGGAGATCGGCAGGTCCGGCACGAGAGAAACTCTGGCCGAGGTATGGACTTATTTAAACGATGCGTGTCCCGGGCCTGAACCGGTCCAGGATTCCGCGCCGCGACAACCCGGGAAAGGCCGCCCGGAACCGGCACGCGACCGGACGATCAGTGGGGTTGCGGGTCGAGGCCGAGTTCCGTCCGTTCCACGAGCGGGTCGCGCGGACGGAACTCGGCATCGTCGGCACGGTCGGCATCGAGACCCCAGCAGTGCTTCGACCACTTCAGCGGGCGCGCCCGCACCGACGGCGGCACCTGGATCGACTTCGACGACCTCACCGGGTGGGCTGAGGAGTCCCGCCAGCGGTGGTGAATCCCCGCCTGTATCGGGGCTTGCATCTATCTTAGAATCAAGTTCTAATTTGAGTCCGGGGCGCGGGGTTCGGTGCCGTGCCCGGCTCGGGGGGCTGCCAGAAGCGCCGTGCTGAAAGGGGGCCCTGTGAGGCTCACCGGCATCTCCCTGCTCGCGTCCGCTCTCCTTCTCGCCGGGGCCGCGCCGGCCGTGGCCCAGCAGCGTCCAACGGATCCGTCCGCCGTCGTCCGCACCGACCGCGGACTGGTGCGCGGCCAACCGCAACCGGGCTATCGGCTGTTCCAAGGCATCCCCTATGCGGCGCCTCCGACGGGGAGCCTGCGCTGGAGACCGCCGCAACCGGTGCGGCCGTGGCAGGGCACCTACGACGCGACGTCCCCGCGCAGCCAATGCGCGCAGCTCGCCCCGCCCTACGGCGGCGACACCACCTACGGCGAAGACTGCCTGTACCTCAACGTCACCGCCCCTGACCGCGCACACCGGCGGCACGGGCTGCCGGTCATGGTGTGGGTCCACGGCGGCGGCAACACGACCGGTAGCGGCAGCGTCTACAACGCGGCCAAGCTCGCGGTGGACGGCGACGTCGTGGTCGTCACCGTCAACTACCGCCTCGGGCCCCTCGGCTGGCTCGCGCACCCCGGCCTGGAGAACGGCGCCGATCGGCGCTACCAGGCAGGCAACTACGGACTGCTCGACCAGCAGGCCGCGTTGCGTTGGGCGCAGCGCAACGCCAGGGCCTTCGGCGGGGATCCTCGGAACGTGACGTTGTTCGGTGAATCCGCCGGTGCCGCCGACTCCTGCGCCAACCTCGCCTCGCCGTCTGCGGCCGGACTGTTCCACAAGGTGATACCGGAAAGCTTCAGCTGCGCCACCCCCGTCCGGACCGAAGCCTCGGCAGAGGCCGACGCGGCATCGCTCGCCAAGGCCGTGGGGTGCGACCAGGGCTCGCCGGTGGACAACGCCGCATGCCTGCGGGGCGTGCCCGTCAAGACGCTGCTGGAGACCTTCGACGCGGCGGGTATGAGCGCCGGGCCCGTCGCCGGCGGCGACCGCGTGCTGCCACTGCAACCCGCGAAGGCCATCGAGCAGGGGCGCTTCAACCGGGTGCCGGTGATGCACGGCAACACGCTGGACGAGATGCGGCTGTACGTCTCGTTGCTCCACCCGAACCCCATGACGGAGGCGCAGTACGAGAGCATCGTCCGCTCGACGTACGGCGACGCCGCCGGCGCGGTGCTCGCTCGGTATCCGGCACGGAACTACTCCGATCCACGGATCGCGCTGGCCACCATCCAGACCGACGCCGGCGGCGCGCTCTCCACCTGCCTGCACCAAGACGCGTTCCAGCTGCTCGAACGCGCGGGCGTCCCGGTCTACGCGTACCAGTTCGCCGACCGCACCGCACCGCCGCTCATCGACGTCCCCGGATTCGACGAGGGCGCCGAGCACGCCACCGAGCTGACCTTCCTGTTCCCGGGACTGCTCGGCGAACTCGACCCGCGGCAGCAGCGGCTCTCCGATGCGATGGTCGGCTACTGGACGTCCTTCGCCTGGAACGGCAGGCCGAAGGCGCGGCACGCACCGCACTGGCCGCGCTTCCGGTCACCGGGCGACGTCCTGTCACTGGCCCCGGGAGCGCGCGGCATCCACCGCACCGACACCGCCCGGACCAGCAACTGCGCGTTCTGGGACTCCCTCTGACCACGCCCCGCCCGGCTAGCCGAGGCGTTCGGTGAGGTGGACGGTGACCTTGTCGCCTTCCTCCTTGCCGAGCGCCTCACGGAGCTCCGCCTTCACGGCCAGTTTGTGGTTGCCGTCGCCCAGGGCCATGAAGGAGCCCTGGAACGGGTGCCCGTCGATGGTCCCCGTCACCTTCACCAGGCCGCGGGTACCGAAGAACTCGGCCGACTCCGGCCAGATGACGTAGGTCCAGCCGCCCTTGGCAGGGCTCTTCCGCAGGATCTCGGTGAACTCCTTGTCGAGCGGCGTGCTCTTCGCGCTCTTGGACTGTGCTGTCACGGTGTGTCCTCCCCGCGTGTCGGCCCCGGCCTCTGTCAGGGCCTTCCATGGACGAGACCACGCCGGGCGGCAGAACTCATCGATGTGGGCGAGATGGAGACGGTTCACGAGGCTCACCGTTCCCGGACGGCTCGCGGGGAGGGTCTCACCGCTCCCGGACGGCGTAGGTCAGGTGCGTCACCCTGGGGGAGTGCTCCGTGCGGACCGGTTCCAGGGCCACGCGGCCGGCGTCCACCCCCTCGAACAGGCGGACTCCGGAGCCGAACAGCACGGGTGAGAGCGCGATCGAGAACTCGTCGACCAGGCCGGCGTTGAGGTACTGCAGGATCGTCGCGCCGCCGCCCGCGATGCGGACGTCCCGGTCGCCGGCGGCCTGGCGGGCCTGGTCGAGCGCCGCCTCGATGCCGTCGTTGACGAAGTGGAAGGTGGTCCCGCCCGGCCGGTGCCAGGGATCGCGCTTCTCGTGCGTCACGACGAAGACCGGCGTGTGGAACGGCGCCTCCTCCGGCCACGCCCGCTCGCCGGCGTCGAACATGCGCTTGCCCATCACGCTGGCGCCGGTGCGCTCGAAGGTCTCCCGCGCGATGTCGTTGTCGCGCCCCTCCTCGCCGCCCTCGCCGAGCTTCAGGTTCTCCCGCATGAAACGCAGCGGGAACACCCACGCCTGCAGTTCCATCCATTGCCGCCCCATCAGTTCCTCGGGGGACTCGGGTGCGATGAACCCGTCCAGCGACATCGAGACGCTGAAGAACACCTTTCCGGCCATCAGCTGTCATCTCCCTTCCGGAGGAGTTCGGTGATGTAGGCGGCGAGGTTGTTCAGGGTCTGCCGGCCGCCCTCGATCGCGTGGTACTTCTCGACCGCCTCGTCGCGCAGTTCCTTGGTGGGGAACACGGTGCACATCTGGATCCGGGTCGCCGCGCCGTCGGGGCGGCCCGGCGCGGGCGCGAACGTCAGGACGGATTCGAAGGCGTTCGGGTCGTCGCCGGACTCGCCGTGCAGCAGCGCGATCCGCTCGGGCGGGGTGATCTCGGTCCAGGAGATCCACTCCTGGTAGTCGGTCCCGTCCGGCCCGTGCATCACGAAGTCCCACGCCCCGCCGACGCGGAACTCGAACGCCCGCGTGGTGGTGGTGAATCCCTCCGGCCCCCACCATCGCGACAGGTGCCGGACTTCGGTGAACGCCTCGAACACCAGCTCCCGCGGGGCATCGATGACCCGGGAGATCACGACCTCGCGGTCGGCCGTCGCCGACCGCGCCGGCGTGCCGGGTTCCGTGGCTGCCATAGGTCACTCCTCTTGTTTCGCCTGTTTGAGGTCCTGCACGTAGGCGTCCAGCCGGTCGAAGCTCTCGTTCCAGAACCGCTCGAACCCGCCGGTCCACTCGTGGACCGGTCGCAGCCCGCGGGCGTCCAGGCCGTACAGGCGCTGCTTGCCCGCCCTGCGGTCCCGTACCAGCCCGACCTCCCGGAGCACCCGCAGGTGCTTGGACGCCCCCGGCTGGGTCATTCCCAGCTCCCGGGCCAGCTCCGTCACCGGCAGCTCGCCCGCCCGCAGCAGCACCAGGATCTCCCGGCGCTGCGGCTCGGCGATCGCGTTGAACACGTCCGACGTCGTCGCTGCTCGTGCCATGGCCGTCATCATATGCCCATATGGGTATGCGTCAAGCGGGCGGCCGGATCGGCTGGGCTTCCGGCGCCTGCGCCGGCCCGATCCAGCGCTCCGTCCTTCTGTCATAGTGGGCGCATGTTCCCCGGCTCCCAGAATCGAAAGCTCAACAGGCTTAAACGGAAAGTCGACAGGCTTGAGCAGAAACGCGATGTGGCGAGGTTGGCGGATTTTCTCGGGCACGGCGACGTTCTTGTTTACAGTCGGGCCCGCGAGGCTCTAGAAAGGATCGTCGGAGACACGGCGATCGATTCGGTGTTCCCTTTTCTCGGCCATCCGGTCGGGGCCGTTCGTGCCGAGATCAGCAGAATGCTGGGCAATCTCGGTGATCCTCGCGCCGTGCCGGTACTCGTGCCGCTGCTCGTCGAAACAGGCCGGATCCGTGACAAGAACGGCCGCGCCACCAGATTTTCCAGCTACGAGACGATCAGTTCCATCACGGCCGGGGCACTGGGACGGATCGGGGATCCCTCCGCCAAGGACGCGCTGATCGGTGTGCTGGCCGACGGTGAGTTCTCTGGGTTGCGCGAACCGCTGTTGAGCGCGCTGGTGGCAGTGGCCGGGTCGGAAGTGGCCGGAGCACTGCTTGCTCTGCTTCGTGACAGAGATGCCGCGACCCCCGCATTGGGTCGCCTCAGCGGTCCGGTCGCGAGGCAGGTGCTGATCGACACTCTTGACGGCCAGAACGACATCAGGGCTCGCCACCCGGTGCTCCAGGCAATGGTGAAAGTGAGCGCATCGGGCACCGTCAACGCGTTGGCAGAGTTGGCGCGCAGAGGCGGGGACCAGGAACGCCGCGCGGCCATCGCGGCGCTCGACCTCGGCCACTTCGTGGAAATGGACGACGCGGAGGCCGACGCGGCGTTGCGCGACGTCCTGGATCCGGACGGCGCGCTCCGAGCGGAGTTGGAAGCGGACGGTCGCGCCGCCCCCGGCGCCCTCGGCGCCGGAGGCGATGACGAAGAAGCCGTCGCGAACCTCCGGTTGATCATTCGGGACCCCGGTTACGCCGTGATCCCGAACGGTGCGACCTATCGTGACCGGGCGGCTCGGAAGGCCCTCGATGCCCTTGAGGACATCGTCGCCCAGCGGGGCGGCGGCGTTCCCCGCTGGGTTCTCTACGCGGGTGCCACGCTCGATGACTTCGTGGTCTGGACCGAGATCGACGGGGAGCCGATGGGGCTCAGGATCACCGCGGCCGGACTGCGCCGCCTCTGCCTGTCAGCCCTCCTCCGCCAGGACAGTGAGGCGCGATAGGGATCCCGCCGCCGCCTCTGTGTCGGAACTCTTCGCTCGGGCTCACCAATCGAGTAGGACGCCGTATCCCTCCTCGGCCGACGCTTCCAGCCACACAAGCGTGTCGTCCGGCGAGGGGTCGTCGAGGAACTCCTCATAGCTCGGCGGCTTGGGGACGTGCACCTTCTGGTTGGCCGGCACGCGCCTGTTCCACTCGCGCGCCAGCTCAACGAACGGTGTTGCGTCGATGGGGTGTGGGTCATGTGAGCGTCCCCAGCGGGGTGGCGGGCTGACGGTCGGTTCCGCCATCACGGTGATGCGTTCGCGCACTTCGACCAACGCGGGGCGGACGGCCCAGGCGTTCGTGCGTGTCCTGGCGTTAGTTACTAGTTGCCGAAGGGTGGTCCATTCCTCGGCAAGCCGCTGGGAAATCGTGTAGGCGTACCAGGCTTGCAGGTACGCGCGGTGACCGCCTGCCCGCACTTCATCGATATGGGCGCGCCATCGGCTGATGTGTCGCGCCAAATCTTCCGGCAGGAAGCTGCGGTACATGGCGAAGCGCCATTCGGCGGGCAGCAACGGTGTCAGGACCAGCGCGTTCACTCGATGCGTGTTGCCAGGACGATCGTTGACGTGGACCATCTCGGTGATCCGTGGTCCTGGCGTTGCTGGTGCGGGACGCGCGATGTGGCCGAACTCATCGGAGAACCAGCAGCCGGACGCCACGAACTGCGCGGCCTGCGCGCGGATCGCCTCGTCGAACGATGCTGCGGAGATTCCCGGGCGTGGCCGCATCTGCACCCAATCGACACCCATGTCCCGCCCCTTGTTGCTCTATCCACGGCCAACTTCGACATTTTCTCCGCGCCGGACTACTTCGCCAACCGCGCCCCCTGCGCGGCGGGCAGCTCACGCGCATCGGCTCTCCGGTCGCGGTGCTTCCCGGCGAGCGGCCCAGCCCGTCGAGGTGGTCGCGCGGCTGGGGCCTCTCTTATCGGTTTCGTGTGGTGCCGGTCTGTGGACGACTGAAGTGCCTTCCGTAGGTGGGTGCGCTCGCTTGTCTTGTTGCCGGTTGCTGTCACGTTAATTGAGGTCGCTGGGTTGAGGTCGGGATTTACCGTGTCGGGTTGGTGCGTGATCCTGTCTTTGCCGCGCTTCGCGCGGCCAGACATCAGTAAGTCGTGAGCCTTAGCGTTGCTGAGTGGATTGTTTGGTCAGGTCGGGGTGAAGGGGTTGGCGGTCGGGACGTCTCCGAAGAGTTCTGCGACCAGGGCGCGAGGGCTCAGGCCCAAAGGGGGTGGTTTCGTGGCGCCGTTGGCCCATTCGTCGTCCCATTCGCCGTCGCTGTCGATGTAGAACGCCTCGGGAGCAAGCATGTGGCAGCGCAGCAGCACTGCGCATACCGCCAGGTCATAGGGGTGACGGTTAGTCTTGCAGAAGGTCCGGATGCTCCTCGGCGGGTCATACTGGAAGGGCTGCGGGTGATCGGCCGTGGGGCGTATTTCGAGCGGTTCGCCATCGAGTTCGTCTGCGACGCTGCCGGTGAACAGGATGCGCTCATCGGTCACGGGCGGAAGGTCATCGGGGATGTCGTTGAGGAGGATACCGCCGGCCCCTACGCGTTCCACGATGCGGCGGGCGTCGGCGACAATGCGCGGCCACGCGCTACGGAACGCCGGGTCGGAAGGCGCGTACCTATAGTAATGGGTGTATCCCATTTCCTAGAACTCCAGCAATAGCGTGATCTTGCAGGTGCCGAAGTATACAGGCGGCCACCGCCTTACTTGCCATTGGAGGGCCAGGGGGCACTACGAAAGTGCTTTCTCTTGACTCGGTCGCGAGTCATCGATTAAAGAAAATCAAAGAAAGATGTGATGTTGGCGTGGCATGTCTGTATTGTCGAGCCCTGTTGATGGAATCGTGGCGTAGAATTAAAAGAGTCCAGGGTGGGGGTGAAAATGTTGTCGATGCCCGTTGTAATTGCCGATCAGAGGCGTGAAGGTGGAGTGCGGGCGTCGGACCTGCCTGCCGCCCGACTTCCTGAGCGAAGAGAGCGTCTTGGTGACCTCAGTGAAGATGAACTTCTTGAGGTCGCTCAAGCGGCTCGCCGCCATGCCTCGTGGGCGCAGGCCTCGGAATTGGCCGCCATCGCCGAGCTTCACCGGCGTCGCATCGCAGCGGAGGATGTCGGGGATCTCGACTATTGAATTCTGTCCGCGCAGGAGTCGGTCACCGAAGAGGTCGCTGCGGCTCTAACGATCACCAGCAACTCCGCCGCCACTTTGGTGCACTTGGCCGAACGTCTCACCGGCCGCTGGCCGCGACCGGCGCGGCACTGGAAGCCGGGCGGATCGACCTGGCCCGAGCCCGCGTTATCTGCGACGTTACCGACGACCTTCCCGATCACGCCACCGAATTGGTCGAGGCCGCTGCACTGGAGAGGGCGTCCGACCAAACCACGGGGCAATTGCGCCGCCGCATCAAGCGCATCGCGCAACGGCTGGCACCCGAGTCGATCGAAGAACGCAAGCGGGAGGCGGTGCGTAGGCGACGGATGGAGTTGTGGGAGAACCCGTCCGGAACGGCCGACCTGGCGCTGTGCGATCTGGCCGTCGAAGATGCTCACGCGATCTACAACAAGATCACTGCTGTCGCTCACGGTCTCAAGGCCGACGGTGATACGCGTACTCTCCACGCCATTCGTGCAGACCTGGCCACCCGACTCCTACAAGGCGTCCAGCTTCCCGACGCCACCCGCGACCTCCTCACCAAGGCGTACGCAGTCGGCACGCAGGCTGCCGGAGCGGGGGAGGCCCTTGCCGGTCACAGGAGTGGCCACGAGTGTTGCGAAGGCGGTGGCGATACCGACCGCGCCAGGGTCGATGCGGAGTTGGCGTCACTCGCGAACATCGCCGATGAGCTTCTTGTCGAAGCACGCGGAAGGGTTCGTCCCCAAGACAGGCAACTGGCCGTCGGACGGGCCGCGCAGCGCATTCACCACCGACTTGCCGCTGCTCGTGACCTGGCCTGCCAAGGCGAGGAGTTGACTCACGGACGCCCCGGGTATCGCCCGCCCGCCCGGATGCGCCGGGAGGTCGAGGCGCGGCACGCGACCTGCGTTTTCCCTACCTGCAACCAGCCTTCGCACCGCTGCGACCTCGACCACACCGTGCCCTGGCAGCCCGGCATCACCTGCCGCTGCAACCTGGCTCCCCTGTGCAGACGCCACCACAGGCTCAAGCAGCGTCCCGACTGGAAGCTCTTCCAAATCTGGCCCGGCCTGCTCATCTGGGTCACGCCCTCCGGCGCCTGGCACATCATGCGCCCCGACCGCCAGTGATTCACGCAGCGCATGCGGAGCCACTTCAGGTGTGGAAGACCTTGCAGGCAGACGGTGAAGTCGGCTTTACCTGATGCGTCCTGGATAGGCCTCGGCGAGTTCGTTGAGTGCTTCGCGCCATCCGGCGGCGCGTTGTCCCTCGACGAGGCGTGCGGGTGCGAAGGCGTGCTCGTCGCCGTTGTGGCGTTTGACGGCGCGTTCGCGGGCGCGTTTGTCCTCGATGTTGATGATGGCCAGCCAGAGTAGCTTGACCACGGCGTCGTCGGTGGGGAAGTGCCCGCGGGCTTTTGCGGACGGGTCGGGTGCTTGTTCTGCACCACATGGTTGTCGCGCACCTTCACCACGATCGCGTCCAGGAACACCACGGCCCAGGTCGGGTCCAGCGGACGCGTCTGCCATGCCTTGACCTCGTCCATCACCTGGTCGGTGATGCGGGAGACCTGCTCGTGCGACAGTTCGGTGCCATTCACCTGCCTGAGGTGGTGCAGGATGTCGCGCACGCTCATGCCGTGCGCAGACAGGCTGATGATCATGTCGTCCAGGCCGCCGGCGATGCGCTCGGCCCGCTTGGGCACCAGCACCGGCTCGAACGTCCCGGCCCGGTCCCGCGGCACCGACAACCGGACGGGGCCGACCCTGGTCTGCACCGTTTTGCCCTTGCCACGCCCGTTGCGGGAATTGCCCGAATTGTCGTGCTTGTCATAGCCCCAGGTGCGCGGTCAACTCGCCCTCCAACGCCCGCTCCAGGACGGCCTTGACCAGCTCGCCGAGCATCGACCCCTCGCCGGTCACACGCAGCTGCCCGCCTCGTCGCGGGAACGCTCGGCCAGCAGGTCCAGCACCTCATCGCTCAGCAGTTCCCGGATCGGCACATCCCGGCTCCCGGCCGGCATCGGCACCATCCCACCCGCACCGGCCCCAGACCGGGCGACACTCCCATCTCCCTCGATCACGGTCATGGCTCCGAATCCCCCGAATTCGATGGATGGTCTCTCTGTCGATCATCTACTTACCAAGATCATTTCCACGCTAGAAGAGATACCCCCGGGCTCAGTGGTCTCGAAGAACGCTGACTTGGGGGAGACCGCGGTGGCGGTGGTGGGCTCCGGCGATTGCGGCGAGGTTGGGGCGGCCGAGGGTGTTGTAGGCGGAGACGAGAAGTTCGTTGGCGTGGCGTTCAAGCTTCGCATCGCCTCCGCTTATCCAGTGCAGGTCACGGCCGAGAGTGAGAGCGTCGGCGGGGTTCCCGGCGGCGCAGCGCCTGCGGGCCTCTGCAAGGTGTGTTTCGAGGGCGGCAGGGTCTTCGGTCAGCTCCCTTCTTAGGTTCGTGCAGAATTCGTAGTCGTCGTAGGGTTTCTGTCTCTTGCGGTCGATGGCGGTCTCGCCGTGGACGAGCGCGCCACCGCCGTCCAGGGTCTGGATCCGGTTCGGGTCTCCGTGGTCCAGGATCGCCTGGGAGATCTTGGTGGCATCGTCGTACTCTTCGCCTTCCTCGGGATGGTCGCCGGTTTCGAAGGTCATCAGGAATTCGCGGAGCAGCCGGATTCGGTGTCGTCTTTCGGCCAGCTCCGTTTCGTAGGGCCTGGTGTCGTCGTCTTCGCCGATGTACGCCGGGTCGTTCACGTGGTGCCAGTGCACTTCGAGGGTCGCTCGTACGGCTTCGAGTGGGGTGCCGCTGGGGAGGCCCACGCCGCCGCCGTCATTGTTGTAATAGGCGGTGACTCCATCGCAGGTGCGGCCGTCGTCGAACCACAGGCCGAAGTGCAGCCCGTCGGTGCCGCCGTGCATGAACGTGAGGAACTCCGGCGGATCACGGTAGTAGCGGCCGTGCACGCGCACGTCGATGCCGTCACGAGGTCGGTGCGCGGGTGCGTCGAACAGGTCCATGATCCCGAAGGGGCACAGCTCCAGATCGTCCAGAGCTTGCCGCTCGATCGGCCCGCAGGCTTGGAGGAACGCCCAGAACCGGAAGATCGAATCCGGTAGCTCCACGCCCCAGTCCCGGGCGAACCGCTCCTCGATCGCTGCCCGTTCCCGTTCTACCTGGGCCAAAGCGTCTGACCGGGCTTGCGCGTGCTGTCCTGGAGGCCGGACGGAGGTCCTCCATACCGTGTAATCCCGCATATCCGCAGCCGACCGCGCACGGATTCGCCGCTCCATGGCCTGCTCCATCGGCGACGGTGGAGGAGGAGCTTCTCCGGAGATCACCGCCAGCAGCCGCGACTCCGGGTCGGAGCCTTCGGGATCTGGATACTGCGAGCGCCGCCGTTGCCTGACGGCGTCCGCGGGAAGCCAGTTTTCAGGGTCGCCCTCGACGCGCGCGGTCGCCTCGTCGACCGGCAAGAACGCCACTTCCTCATCGAACCGCTTCAGCGCGGTCACCTTTAGCCCCTCGGCACGGATCTCCGCTTCGGCGCGGCACGTGACGTAGGCATCCCATTCCGCGACCAGGTCATCTTCCGGTTTATCAACTCGTTTGAGGAAGAAATCGAAACTTTGCACCTTGGCCAAGTCGTCGTGCTGTTCAGTGATCCGGCTCCGCAGCAGCGCGACGATGTCTTCGTCTCGCTCTCCCAGCCGCCGCAGTGCTTCGATCCCCATCGGGGTCTCCAACTGGTCACGGCGGATATCCACCGTTGTTTCCCGGCCGAATATCGTCAACCGCACCAGCACCTTGTCCCTGTCGCCGGAGACGACCTCACCCTCGAAGTCGGCGAACGGGCCATCAATGATCTTGACGAGAGCGCGGTCCATGAACAGGTCCCCATGTCGACGATTTCTTGAAGCCGGACCCATGTTAGAGATCATCACCGACAAGATCGGAGCGTAAGCAAGATTCACGAGCTGTCGATCACGATCTCTCAAGCTGCCGACGGCGGCGCTTGCTCACCAAGTGAGGTGGTCCTTGTCCTTGGCGTTCGAGATCTCGGCCCGTGCCTTCTTCGCGCCCGGCCACCTCGCACTGCGCGCCCTAGAACCCGGACCGCCATCATCGGTGCGCGCATCCTGCGGTAGGTGCATGAGGTCCCGGGCGGCGAACGCGCCTTCCTGCTGCTCGGTCAGCGGGGGCAGCGTTAGGCGAGAAGTGATGCGTCTGCCACGGCCGCCCGCAGCTCGTTGGGCGCAGTGAGCAAGCCATCCACGATCGCAGGCTGGTCGGGCCACCGCCATGCCATGAGGCTAGCGATCTCATGAAGGTGACGCGCAAACCATCCCGGTTGCACCAACTGGTCCCTTAGAAAGAACCGCTCCCGCCGAGTTCCAAACCACGGTGGGTGGCCAGAGACGCTGGTTAGGCGCCATCTCATTTCGATCAGTGTGGCGGCGGTGGCGACCGAGGGAGGGATGGTTGCGTGGGCGAGGCTTCGTCGCTGAGTCCGGCGCTAGCGTGGCCGCATGGGTGAGAAGGATGGGGATTTCGGGTTCGTGCATCGCGTTCGGGTTCGGTACGCCGACTGCGACATGCAGGGGGTGGTGTTCAACGCCAACTACTTCGCCTACATCGACGACGCCATGGACATGTGGCTCCAGCACGCGCTCGGCGAGGAGTACCTCGACGGGTTCGACTACGCGGTGAAGAAGGCCGGTATGGAGTGGGACTCTCCGGCTCGTGTGCGCGAGGTCGTCGAACTGCGGCCGGCGGTCACGCGGTGGGGGCGCACCTCGTTCGATGTCCGCATCGGGCTCAGTGTCGGTGACCGTGCCCTTGGGGTGGGGGAGTTGGTGCTGGTCAGCGTCACGCCGGGTGGGTACGAGCCGTCGCCCGTGCCCGAGCGGGTCCGCCGGGCGCTCAAGTAGCTCGATGTCGAGATAAAGTGGAGATAGCTTGACGTCGAGAGAAAAGCGGCGGAAGTTAGGCGGGCCTGATTCCCGGTGAGAAGGCCGACTAGGGCAGGATCAAGGAGGACGAGCACCCGCCCCGCCGCGCGCCGACCGCCGCGGCCCCCGGGGCGGAGGGCCCATCGAGGAAACAAGACGAGCGCCGCGCGCTCATGTCCCGGACCGGACGCGCGGTGGCGACTGAGGAGGAGTCCGTGTCCGCGAACAGCTTCGGCAGCCGTGACAAGCTGCAGGTTGGCGACAGGTCGTACGACATCTACCGGCTGGACGCCGTCGAGGGCGCGGCCCGTCTCCCGTACAGCCTGAAGGTGCTGCTGGAGAACCTGCTGCGCACCGAGGACGGCGCGAACGTCACCGCCGAGCACATCCAGGCGCTGGCCCAGTGGGACCCCACGGCGCAGCCGAGCAAGGAGATCCAGTTCACCCCCGCCCGGGTGATCATGCAGGACTTCACCGGCGTGCCGTGCGTGGTGGACCTGGCGACGATGCGCGAGGCGGTGCGGGACCTGGGCGGCGACCCGTCCAAGATCAACCCGCTGGCGCCGGCCGAGATGGTGATCGACCACTCGGTGATCGTCGACTATTTCGGTTCGCCGGACGCGTTCGAGCGCAACGTCCAGCGGGAGTACGAGCGCAACAGGGAGCGGTACCAGTTCCTGCGGTGGGGCCAGACGGCGTTCGACGAGTTCAAGGTCGTCCCGCCCGGCACCGGCATCGTGCACCAGGTGAACATCGAGCACCTCGCGCGCGTGGTGTTCGACCGGAACGGCGTGGCCTACCCCGACACGTGCGTGGGCACCGACTCCCACACGACGATGGAGAACGGCATCGGCGTGCTCGGGTGGGGCGTCGGCGGCATCGAGGCGGAGGCCGCGATGCTCGGCCAGCCGATCTCGATGCTCATCCCGCGCGTGGTCGGCTTCAAACTGACCGGTGAGCTGCCCGCCGGGACGACGGCGACGGACCTGGTGCTCACCATCACCGAGATGCTCCGCGAGCACGGGGTGGTCGGCAAGTTCGTCGAGTTCTACGGCGAGGGCGTGCACGCGCTGCCGCTGGCCAACCGCGCCACGATCGGCAACATGAGCCCCGAGTTCGGCTCCACCTGCGCGATCTTCCCCATCGACGACGAGACCCTGTCGTACCTGCGGCTCACCGGACGGGACGAGGAGCAGATCGCGCTCGTCGAGGCGTACGCCAAGGCGCAGGGCCTGTGGCTCGACCCCTCGGTGGAGCCCGAGTTCTCCGAGTACATGGAGCTGGACCTCGCGACGGTCGTCCCCTCGCTGGCGGGCCCGAAGCGCCCGCAGGACCGCATCGCGCTGTCGGAGGCCAAGGAGACCTGGCGCCGGGACGTGCAGAACTACGCGAGCAGCGTGCAGGGACCGGCGGACGAGGCGTCCAACGAGTCGTTCCCCGCGTCCGACTCCCCGGCGATCGGCCGCGGCGGCGAGGGCGACAAGCCGCGCGAGCACCGGACGAACGGTGCGAGCCGCCCGCACAACCGCGTCCCGGTCACGCTGGAGGACGGGACGACGTTCGAGATCGACCACGGGCACGTCGCCGTCGCCGCGATCACGTCCTGCACCAACACGTCCAACCCGTACGTGATGGTCGGGGCCGCGCTGCTGGCCAAGAACGCGGTCGAGAAGGGCCTGACCCGCAAGCCGTGGGTCAAGACGTCGCTCGCGCCCGGATCCCAGGTCGTCACCGACTACCTGGAGCGCGCCGGCCTCACCCCGTACCTCGACAAGATCGGCTTCAACCTGGTCGGGTACGGCTGCACCACCTGCATCGGCAACACCGGCCCGCTGCAGCCGGAGATCTCCCAGGCCGTCAACGACAACGACCTGGCGGTCACCGCGGTGCTGTCCGGCAACCGCAACTTCGAGGGCCGCATCAGCCCCGACGTGAAGATGAACTACCTGGCGTCGCCGCCGCTGGTCATCGCCTACGCGCTCGCCGGGACGATGGACGTCGACATCCTCAACGACCCGATCGCCGAGGGCGCGGACGGGCCCGTGCACCTGCGCGACATCTGGCCCGCGCCGGACGAGGTCGCCGCGATCGTCGAGTCGTCCATCGGGCAGGAGATGTTCGCCGAGAGCTACGCCGACGTCTTCAAGGGCGACGAGCGCTGGACCGGCCTCGACATCCCGACCGGCGACCTGTTCGAGTGGGACGCCGCGTCCACCTACGTCCGCAAGGCCCCGTACTTCGACGGCATGGGCGCCGAGCCGGAGCCGGTCGCCGACATCCACGGCGCCCGCGTCCTGGCGAAGCTGGGCGACTCGGTCACCACCGACCACATCTCCCCGGCCGGGTCCATCAAGGTGGGCACCCCCGCCGCGCAGTACCTCCAGGACAACGGCGTCGCGGTCAAGGACTTCAACTCCTACGGCTCGCGCCGCGGCAACCACGAGGTCATGATCCGCGGGACGTTCGCCAACATCCGGCTCCGCAACCAGCTCCTGGACGATGTCGAGGGCGGCTACACCCGCGACTTCACCCAGGACGGTGCCCCGCAGGCGTTCATCTACGACGCCGCGCAGAACTACGCCGCGCAGGGCACCCCGCTCGTGGTCATCGCCGGCAAGGAGTACGGCTCCGGCTCGTCCCGCGACTGGGCGGCGAAGGGCACCGCGCTGCTCGGCGTCCGCGCCGTCATCGCCCAGTCCTACGAGCGCATCCACCGCTCCAACCTGATCGGCCTCGGCGTCCTGCCGCTGCAGTTCAAGGACGGCGAGTCCGCCGAGTCCCTCGGCCTCACCGGCACCGAGACGTTCGACATCACCGGCGTCACCGCGCTGAACGAGGGCGGCGTCCCGGACGAGGTCACGGTCAAGGCCGACGGCAAGGAGTTCACCGCCACCGTCCGCATCGACACCCCAGGTGAGGCGGACTACTACCGCAACGGCGGCATTCTCCAGTACGTCCTCCGCAACCTGCTCCGCAAGTAGGCCGCGGCGACGGCGACGGGCCGGCTCCCCCGGACGGGGGCCGGCCCGTCGCCGTTTCCTCACCCCACGCGACCTCGCCGAACGGTTCGGGCTGGCCGCCGTCCCCTACTACGGCCTCGCGTCGGGCTTCCTGACCGGCAAGTACCGTCCCGGGACGACGGTGCGCAGCGCGCGCGCCGGCCGCGCCGGCAAGCACCTGGACACCGAGCGCGGGCGCAGGGTCCTGGCCGCGCTCGACCTCGTCGCCGAGGAGCAGGGCACCGCCGTCGCGACCGTGGCGCTCGCGTGCTCGCCGCCCGGCCGACCGTCGCCGCGCCCATCGCGAGCGCGCGGACCCTCGACCAACTCCCGCCGCTCATCGAGGCAGCCCGGACGACCCTGACCCGCGACCAGCTGGACCGCCTCACTGCGGCGTCCGCATAGCCTGACCCGCGGGACTCAGCGTTCGACGGCCAGGCGGACGCCGAAGCCGATGAACGCCAGGCCGGTGACCTGCTGGACGCGGCGCTTGACGGCCGGCCGGGCCAGGGTGCGGCGGGCCGCGCCGGCGGCGCCCACCACCAGCGCGAACCACAGGACGCCCTGGAGGGCGTGGATCGCGGCGAAGAGCATGCTCGTCCAGAACATCGACGCCCCCTCCGGGACGAACTGGGGGAGCAGGCTCATGTAGAAGACGCCGATCTTCGGGTTGAGCAGGTTGGTGGTGAAACCCGTGCGCAGCGCGGCGCGACCGGACAGCTCGGCGTCCGGCGCCTCGATCGCGGACGTCGCCTCGCGGCGGGCCCTCCAGAGCGCCCGCGCGCCGAGCCACAGCAGGTAGCAGGCGCCGGCGGCGCGCAGTACGTCGAACGCGACCCGGGACGCGGCGAGCAGCGCGGTGAGCCCGGCCGCGCTCGCCAGCGCCCAGCAGAGGCAGCCGGACGCGACGCCCGCCGCGGCGAGGCCGCCCGCCCGGCGCCCGCCCGTCACGGTGGCGCGCAGGACGAGCATCGTGTCGAGGCCGGGAGTGATCGTGACTAGGGCGGCCGCGGCGGCGAAGGCGAGGCAGGCGGTGAGCACGCGTGCATTCTGCCAGGCACCTTCGGCGGGGCGGTGCGCGCCCGCCCGATGGTGGGCATTCAGACCGGATAGGTGGGGATGTAGCGTCACGCGGCGTGCCGCATCTCGACTTCCTCCTGGTCGGCGGGCTGGCCGCGCTGGCCGGCGCGATCGTGCAGAGCAGCGTCGGCCTCGGCGTCGGGCTGGTCGCGACGCCGATCGTGGCGATGCTGTTCCCCTCGCTGATGCCCGGGGCGATCCTCACGGTCGCGCTCGTCCTGCCCGTCGCCACCCTTCTCCAGGAGGGCGGGCACGCCGACCTGCGCGGCTTCGGCTGGGCGTTCGGCGGCCGGCTCGCCGGGACGCCGCTCGGCGTGTGGCTGGTGGCGGCCGCCCCGGAGCGCGTCCTCGGCATCGTGATCGGCGTCGTCGTCCTCGCCGCGCTCGCCCTGACCGCGTGGACCCGCGAGGTGCCGCGCAACCGCCGGACGCTCGCCACCGCCGGGGTCGTGTCCGGCGCGACCGGCACCGCGTCCGGCATCGGCGGCCCGCCGGTCGCGCTGCTCTACCAGCACGAGAGCGGCCCCCGCGTCCGCGCCACGCTGGCGGTCTTCTTCATCGCGGGCGCGCTGCTCTCCCTCGGCACGCTCGCCCTCGCGGGACGTCTCCCGGGGCGGCAGGTCGTCGCGGGGCTGGAGCTCCTCCCGTTCGTCCTCGCCGGGTTCGCCGCCGCCGGACCGCTGCGCCGCCACCTCGACGCCGGACGCCTCCGCGTGGCGCTCCTCCTCGTCGTCGGCGCGTCCGCGGTGACGCTGATCGTCCGTAATCTGGTCTGATGCGCCCCACGAAGGCCGACCTGGAGGCCGCCCGCGACCGCGTCATCCCCGACGTCCTGCCTCCGGACGGCGGGACGCTCCGCGTCCTGTTCAGCGGCATCAACCCCGGCCTCTACTCGGGGGCGACGGGCCACCACTTCGCCCGTCCGGGGAACCGCTTCTGGCCCGCGCTGCACCGGTCCGGCTTCACCGACCGCCTGCTCGACCCGTCCGAGCAGGATCTCCTGCCCGGCTACGGCCTGGGCATCACCAACCTGGCGCACCGCACCACGGCCCGTGCCGACGAGCTGACGGCCGCCGAACTGCGCGAGGGCGGGCGCCGCCTCGAAGCGCTCGTCGAACGGCACCGCCCGTCCTACCTGGCCGTCGCCGGCGTCACCGCCTACCGCACCGCCTTCGGCCGCCCCCGGACGCGGATCGGACCCCAGGACGAGACCTTCGGCCCGGCCAGGCTGTGGGTGCTGCCCAACCCGAGCGGCCTCAACGCATCGTGGACGCTTGGGCAGATTGCTGAGGAGTTCGCTCGTCTGCGGGTTGCCGCGGGCTGAGCTGTGGTGCTGCACCCAGTTCGCTAAGCGGCCTGAACGCATCGTGGACGCTCGACGGGATGGCCGCCGAGTCTCGCCGCCTCCGCGAAGCGGCGGAGGCGCTCAGAGCCGGTTGAGGGCGGCGGCGAACATCGCGTTCACCTCGGCGACCAAATTGGGGTGCGGCTGCCAGAGCTCCTGGCGGCCCACGGCCACGATGGGGCGCGGCAGGGCCCGGACGCCCGACAGGTGCCAGTGGTGCGCGCCGGGCGCCGCCCAGGGCCCGCAGTCGCAGGACGCGTTCTGCACGGCCGCCGAGCAGACATGGCCGAGGTCGGCGACGGCGATGACGGCGCCGATCGTGGCGAGCGGGTCGCGCGGATCCCAGCCGGCGGCCTGGATCAGCGGGGAGTCGCACGCCTTCAGGTCGACGCGCATCGAGGCGTGGATGAGGAGCGGCCCGCGGTAGGCGGTCGGCAGCGCCTGGTTGGAGACGGTCTTGCCCCCACGCGCGATCGCGAAGGCCCAGGGCTGCTGAACACTCATCGCCTGCACGCGCTCACCTCCGGTGTTCGCCCCGCCTCCGTCGCCGGGGGATCGCCGAACCCGCCGGCGGGGATGCCGGCGGGCTGGACGACGATGCCCGAGAGGCTAGGCGCATCCTGCCGGAATTGCCAACGGGCGGGGCGAAACGTGTCGTTGTCCGTCATGGGGGTACCGGCCCCCACGCGGAACTCGTCTGATCATCCATGTGACGTCTGAGATCGATGTGCGGTTGACGGTCCGGTGTGATTTTCACCCCTTCAGAGCGCCGGCCATCAGGCCGCGCATGAAGAACCTCCCGAGCAGCAGGTAGACCAGCAGCGTCGGCAGGGACGCCAGCAGCGCGGACGCCATCTGCTGGTTGTACTGGACGGCCACCGCGCCCGAACCGGCCGTGTTGTTCAGCATCACCGTGACGGGCCAGCTGTCGGGCGCGCCGAGGAACACAGCGAACAGGAAGTCGTTCCACATCGAGGTGAACTGCCAGATCAGCGTCACCGCGAACGCCGGCGCCGACACCGGCAGCACGACCGACCAGTACGTGCGGAGCATCCCGGCGCCGTCGACGCGGGCCGCCTCGATCAGCTCGTCCGGGATCGTCACGTAGTAGTTCCGGAAGATCAGCGTGCAGATCGGGATGCCGTACACGACGTGGGCGAGCACGAGGCCGCGGATCGTCCCCACCAGCTCCATGTCGGTCAGCAGCCCGGCCAGCGGGATCATGACCGCCTGGTACGGGATGAACATGCCGAACAGGAACAGCGTGAACACGACGTCCGCGCCCGGGAACCGCCACTTCGACAGCACGTAGCCGTTCAGCGAGCCGAGCACGGCCGAGATCAGCGACCCGGAGACGGCGATCTTGACGCTGTTCTCCAGGCCCGGTCTCAGCGTGTCCCACGCGGCGCTCCAGCCGGACACGCTCCAGCTTCCCGGCAGGCTCCACGCGCTGCTCGGGTCCGCCTCGCTCAGCGGCTTGAAGCTCGTGACCACCAGCACGTACACCGGGATCAGGAACAGCAGGACGAACGCCAGCAGGATGACCAGCTTCACGGCCCGCCAGGCGGGGGAGGACCCGCCCGGCGGCTTCGCCCCGCCGCCGTCCCTCCGGCCGCGCAGGCCGCTCGTCACCCGGCGCCACAGCGGCGCCGGGGGTGCCTCCACGTGCGTCATCGCGTCCGCTCCGTACGTACCGACCAGACCAGGTAGGGGATCACCAGGACGGCCACCGCGACCAGCATGTACGTCGCGATGGTGGCGCCGTTGGCGGGGTCGTGCCGGTCGAAGATCTCGACATAGGTGGCGACGGCCGGGACGTAGGTGATGATCTGCTTGCCCGCGATCGCCATGATCAGGTCGAACACCTTCAGCGAGATGTGCCCGAGGATGATCAGCGCGGACAGCGTCACCGGGCGGAGCTGCGGGAACACCACGTACCGGTACACCTTCCACTCCGATGCGCCGTCCACCCGGGCCGCCTCCCGCAGGTCCTCGGGGACGCTGCGGAACCCGGCCAGGTACAGGGCCATGACGTATCCGGACATCTGCCAGATCGCCGGCAGCGCCATCGCCGCCATGCCCCAGTCCGGGTCCTGCCACCAGCTGTTCGACAGCCCGCCCAGGCCCAGCTTGTCGAACAGCTGGTTGAAGCCGACCGCGCGCTGCGGCGGCGCCGGGTTCATCAGCCAGCGCCACACGACGCCGCTGGCGATGAACGACACCGCCATCGGGAACAGGTAGATGACGCGGAAGGACGCCTCACCCCTGATGCCCTTGTCCATCAGGAAGGCCAGGAAGGCGCCGAGCACCAGGGCGCCGATCACGAACACCGCCGTGAACAGCAGGGCGTGCCTGACCGCGCCGGGCCAGCTGGGCTGGTCCCACAGGTCGACGAAGTTCTTGCCCTTGTCGAACCCGTACTCGGAGACCTCGTCGTGCTTGCCGCTCAGTGCGACGCGCGTGTTCCAGAAGATGAGCCCGTAGACGAACAAGCCGATCGCGACGATGGACGGCGAGACCAGCAGCAGCCCTGGGAGCCACTTGCGCCTACGGACCCATCCAGAACCGGGAAACCTCACTGTCCGCTGTTCTTGGCCGCGTTGACCAGTCCCTGCTGCAGCTTGCCGACGTCTTTGTTCTGCAGGAAGAGGCCCACCGCCGTGTCGATGTCGGTGTGCTGCTTCTTACTGGCGTTGACGCCGTGCCAGAACGAGCCCGCCAGCTTGATGTCCGGCTTGTTCCACTGCTCGAACGCGTACTGGAGGTAGCCCTTGTAGAGGGACTTGTCGGCGTCCTTGCGCGCGGGGACCGAGCCCTTCTTCGGGTTGAAGAGGTCCTGCCCTTCCTTGCTGGACACCTCCTTCAGCCACGCGATGGCACCGCCGCGGTGGGGTGCGTTCTTGGGCAGCGTGAAGCTGTCCGACAGCCACATGTAGGTGCCGTCCGTGCCGGGCGACGGCGCGTACTTGAAGTCGGTGTCGAGCTTCTTGCCGAGCCCGTTGGGCGCGCTGCCGGTGAAGTACCCGTACGCCCAGTCGCCCATGATGTTGAACGCGGCCTTGTCGTCCACGACGGCCTTCGCGGCGCCCTGCCAGTCGGTGGACGCGGCCTCCAGCGTCGTGTACTTCATGATCTCGGCGAAGTCGTTCAGCGCCTTGGTGACCTGCGGGCTGCTCCAGTCGGCGCCCGGCTTCCACAGCGCGTTGTAGCCGTCGGTGCCGAGGTCGCCCAGCAGGACGTTCTCCAGCAGGTGGTCGGCCGTCCACTGCGCGCCGAGCGACAGCGGGACCTTCTTCGTCTTGTCCTTGACGGCCTTCAGCGCGGTGATGAACTCGGCGATCGTCTTCGGCGGCCCGTCGACCCCGGCGTCCTTCAGGATGTCCGGGTTGTACCAGAGCACGTTCGACCGGTGGATGTTCACCGGCACCGAGTAGATCTTCCCCTTGTAGCTGATCTGGTCGAGGAGCTGCTGGGGGTACACCGACTTGAGGTTGTTCTCCTCGTAGAAGGAGTCCAGCGGCTCGATCTGCCCGGCCTTGATGTAGTCGAGCAGCTCGGCGCCCGCGTGGCCCTGGAAGGAGTCCGGCGGCTTGCGGTTCTGCAGGCGGCTCGCGAGGACGGCCTGGGCCTGCGTGCCCGATCCGCCGGCGATGGCCGCGTTGACGAACTTGGTGCCGGGGTTCTTCTTCTCGAAGTCGGCCTGCATCGCGGCGAGCCCGTCGGCCTCGCCGGGCCCGGTCCACCAGGAGAAGACCTCGACCTGGGATTTGTCGTCCGACCCCTCGCCGCCGTCGCCGCCGCAGCCCGACATGGCCAGCGCGCCGGTCATGGCAACGGCCGCGAAGACCGTCCAGCGGCGCCGGGGAACACGTATACGCATCGTTCGTCCCTTCGGATACCCCGCGGACCAAGCGTCCGCTCGGACGTGCGCGGCGGTCAACACCGAGCGGCGCAATGTGATCTTTCGGTGATGCGGGGTTCCGATCGTCCGGCGGCCGGGCGGCTGCGGCCGAGCGGGGTTCGGCCCGGCCGGCTACCAGCCGAGCGCGGGCGGCAGCCCGGCCCGCCCGGCGTCCGGCCAGTCCCGCGGCGCGCCCAGCGGTGCCAGCTCGGCGAGCTGGAGCCGGTACCACGGCGACGACTCGGGCCGCCCGGCGAGCTCCAGGCAGCGCTCCCACGTCCACCACTCGGCGTGCTCGACCTCCTCGGGGTCCGGGACGAGGGCCCCGTTCGCGGGGACGGTGGCGCGCACCACGGGGCAGCGCTCGTGCTCGACGGTCCCGTCGGCGGCGACGGCCCGGTACTTGAACCCGGGCAGGACGGACGTGAGGGACGCCTCGGGGATGCCCAGCTCGTCGCGGAGCCGGCGCAGCACGGCGTCGCGGAGCTTCTCGCCGGGGCCGGGATGGCCGCAGCAGCTGCCCGTCCAGACGCCCGGGAACGTCCGCTTGCGCAGGGCGCGCTGCGTGATCAGGACGCGACCCTCCGTATCCGTGACATAGCAGGAGAAAGCCAGGTGGTACGGCGTGTCTTTATGGTGACTATCACTCTTCGGCGCGGTCCCGATCGCCTCATCGTCCGCGTTGAGCAGCACAATCTCTTCGACGCCCATGCTCATTTCCTACCCCATCACGCACGGTGAGGATGTCGTTTCCCGCACGCTGCGCGGACGGCCTTCGGCGCGTCGCGGGCGAACCGGGATTAAACTCGGAACGGCCCGAGCCGGGGGAGCCCGGTCTCCAACGGAGGAGTTGAAAACGAGTGAGCCTGCTGGAGTCGATCACAGGTCCCGATGACCTCAAACGACTGGACGCCGCTCAACTGCCTCGGCTCGCGGAGGAGATCCGCGAGTTCCTCGTCCAGGCGGTCTCCAAGACCGGCGGGCACCTGGGGCCCAACCTGGGCGCGGTCGAACTGACGATCGCGCTGCACCGGGTCTTCGACTCGCCGCACGACAAGATCCTCTTCGACACCGGCCACCAGGCCTACGTGCACAAGATGCTCACCGGCCGCCACGACTTCGACCTGCTGCGCAAGCGCGGCGGCCTGTCGGGGTACCCGAGCCGGGCCGAGTCCGAGCACGACATCATCGAGAACTCGCACGCCTCCACCGCGCTGTCGTACGCCGACGGGTTCGCCAAGGCTTTCCAGCTGCGCGGCGAGGACGACCGGGCCGTCGTCGCGGTCGTCGGTGACGGCGCGCTGACCGGCGGCATGTGCTGGGAGGCGCTGAACAACATCGCGGCCGGCGTCGACCGTCCCGTCATCATCGTCGTGAACGACAACGGCCGGTCGTACTCGCCGACCATCGGCGGCCTGGCCTCCCACCTGGCCGACCTGCGCGTCACCCAGGGCTACGAGAACGCGCTCGACCTCATCAAGAAGACGGTGCCGCGCGCCCCGGTGGTGGGGAATCTCACCTACGAGGCGCTGCACGGCATCAAGAAGGGCCTCAAGGACGTCCTCCAGCCGCAGGCCATGTTCGAGGACCTCGGCATGAAGTACGTCGGCCCGATCGACGGCCACGACGCGGACGCCGTCGAGCGCGCCCTGCGCCGGGCCCGCGGGTTCGGCCGTCCGGTCATCGTGCACTGCATCACCACCAAGGGGCGCGGCTACGCCCCGGCCGAGAACGACACCGAGGACTGCATGCACGGCGGCGGCGCGTTCGACCCCGCCACCGGCAAGTTCGTCACCAAGAAGGGCGGCCCCGCCTGGACGAAGGTGTTCGGCGAGGAGATGGTCGCGATCGGGCGGGAGCGCCGCGACGTCGTCGGCATCACCGCGGCGATGCTCTACCCGACCGGGCTCGCGCCGTTCGCCGAGGCGTTCCCGGACCGCATCTTCGACGTCGGCATCGCCGAGCAGCACGCCGTCACGTCCGCGACGGGCCTCGCGATGGCCGGCATGCACCCGGTCGTGGCCGTGTACGCGACGTTCCTCAACCGCGCGTTCGACCAGGTCCTCATGGACACCGCGCTGCACCGGCAGCCGGTCACGTTCGCCTTGGACCGCTCCGGCGTGACCGGCGACGACGGCGCCAGCCACAACGGCATGTGGGACATGTCGATCCTGCAGCTCGTCCCGGGCATGCGGATCGCCGTCCCGCGCGACGGCGCCCGGCTGCGCGAGCTGCTGCGCGAGTGCGTCGCGGTCTCCGACGGCCCCACCGCGATCCGCTACCCGAAGGGCCCCGCCGCCGAGGACATCGAGGCGATCGGCAAGGCCGGCGAGATGGACGTGCTGGCCCGTCACGACGGCTCCAACGGCACCCGCGTCCTGCTGGTCGCGGCGGGCTCGATGGCGACCCCGGCCGTCGAGGCGGCCGAGCTGGTCGCCGCGCAGGGCATCGGCGTCACGGTCGTCGACCCGCGCTGGGTGAAGCCGCTCGACCCGGCGCTGCTCGACCTCGCCCGCGAGCACGCGATGGTCGCCGTCGCCGAGGACAACGGCCGCACCGGCGCCGTCGGCGACGCCGTGGCCCGGCTGCTGCGCGACGCCGGGGTGGACGCCCCGCTCCGCACGTTCGGCATCCCGCAGGAGTTCCTCGACCACGCGTCCCGGGGCGAGATCCTCTCCGACATCGGCCTCACCCCGCAGGCCCTCGCCCGCGACCTCACCGAGTACGTTTCCCGCATCACCGCGACGGAGACGCACGCGCCCGCGACGTCCGACTGAGCCGGGCGCCCGCGGGTCGGGCGTCCACGGGTCAGGCGCCCTCGGCCGAGAGCAGCTGCCAGAAGTGGGTGATGGACGCGGCGGACGTGCCGAGCTCGCGTCCCGAGTACGTCCATCGCCCGCGCAGGCACCAGGGGCGCCCGGCGCCGTCCTGGACGTAGACCTGGAGCGGGAAGCAGGCGTCGTGCGCGCGGATGACGCCCGTGGGGTCGACCGAGGGGTCGAGCCTGGGCTCGCCCTCGCACCGCACGCCCATGACGGACGTGCGCGGATCCTGGCGCAGGAGTCCCTGGGTCAGGTCGTACACGAGTACGGACACGTAGTCGGGGCCCAGCCACCTGAGGTCGGGGACCGTCTCGGGTGGAGGGAACCCGTACAGTTCTGGACCACCGGTCACACGCCGCACCGTAGCGCCCGCGTCACATGTCCGTCACTAGTTTCTCGGCGGGATCTTTACAGAGGACCAATCACTCGCCGCGGCAGGCGGACGTCATCGCCTCCCAGCGCGCCAGCTTGACCCGCTCGCCGCGGTCGAGGCTCTCGCCGAGCGCGATCTCGGCGGCGTCCAGCTTGAGCCAGTCGTCGTAGGTGACGACGCGCAGGCCCCGCGACTCCAGCAGCTCCTCGATCGTGTGCTTCGGCGCGGTCTCGGCTCCGGCGAGATCGTCCAGGAGGTTGCGGACGGTCTCGGCGGCGTCGGACTTGTTGGTCCCGACGACGCCCGTCGGCCCGCGCTTGATCCAGCCCGCGACGTACTCGCGGGGGACGGGCGCGCCGTCCGGGCCGGTGATCCGCCCGCCCTCGTTCGGGACGACGAAGGAGCGCTCGTCGAACGGGACGCCCTCCAGCGGGACGCTCTGGTAGCCGACCGACCGCAGCACCATGCCGACGGGGAGCGTCTCGAACTCGCCGGTGCCGGTGACGCGGCCCGACTCGTCCAGCCGGGTCCGCTCCAGCCGCAGGCCCTCGACCCGGTCGGTGCCGAGGATCTCGGCGGGGGCGCGCCAGAACCGCACGTCGATGTGGCGGGGACGGCCGGCGGCCGGCTCGCCCGTCCAGCCGTTCAGGACCTTGATGTTGCCGCGGACGTGCCGGTCGTTCTCGGCCAGCTCGGCGCTCGCCGGGTCGAGGTCCATGTCGGCGGGGTCGACGTGGATGGTCGCGTTCGGCAGCTCGCCGAGTTCGCGGGCCTCCTTGGTGGTGAACTTCGCCTGCGCCGGGCCGCGCCGCCCGATCATGTGCACGCGCCTGACCCGGCTCCGCGACAGCGCCTCGATGACCTGCTCGGGGACGTCGGTCTCGCGCAGCTCGCCGGCCGTCTTGGCGAGGATCCGGACCACGTCCACGGCGACGTTCCCGACGCCGATCACCGCGACCTCCTCCACGGACAGGTCGAACTCGTGGTCGGCGGCGTCGGGGTGCCCGCAGTACCAGTTGACGAAGTCGGTGGCGGCGATGCTGCCGGGCAGGTCCTCGCCCGGGACGCGCATGTGCCGGTCGACCATCGCGCCGGTGGAGTAGATGACGGCGTCGTAGCAGTCCAGCAGGTCGGCGCGGGTGAGGTCGCGGCCGAGCTCGACGCAGCCGAAGAACCGGACGCCCGGGTTCTCCAGCACCCGCTGCAGGTACCGGGCGATCGACTTGATCGACTTGTGGTCGGGCGCGACGCCGTAGCGGACCAGTCCGTAGGGGGTCGGCAGCCGGTCGAACACGTCCACCCGGACGTCCCCGCCGGTCTGCTTGACGAGTGCTTCGGCGGCGTAGATCCCCGCCGGGCCGGACCCGATCACCGCGACGCGCGCTGGAGAAGCCATGCGGGTCATTGTGCCCACCCGCCGTTCAAAAGGACACCGTGACCCCCCTCACGGGCGGTTTCGGCGGTGTCAGGACTTGTAGGCGACGGGCCCTTGGCGGCCCAGCCGGCTCTGCCGGTAGCCGTACGCGGCGTAGATGACGATGCCGACGGCCATCCAGGCCAGGAACCGCAGCCACGTCTCCACCGGAAGGTTGATCATCACGAACAGGCAGGCGAGCACCGACAGGATCGGGATGACCGGGACCCAGGGCGTGCGGAAGGCGCGCGGCAGGTCGGGGCGCGTGTTGCGCAGGATCACGACGCCGACGGAGACGACGAGGAACGCGAACAGGGTGCCGATGTTGACCAGCTCGGCGAGCTCGGCCAGCGGGATGAACCCGGCGAGCACCGCGACGATCACGCCCATGATGATCGTCGAGCGGTAGGGGGTGCCGAACCGCGGGTGGACGGCCGACAGCCAGCGCGGCAGCAGGCCGTCCCGTCCCATGGCGAAGAAGATGCGGCTCTGCCCGAGCAGCAGGATCAGCACGACGGTGGTGAGGCCGATGACGGCGCCGACGCTGATGAACGTCGAGAAGACGGGGCGGCCGACCGCCTTGAACGCGTCGGCCAGCGGCGCCTCGTCGCTCAGCTCCTTGTAGTTCTGCATTCCCGCGACGACGGTGGCCACCGCCGCGTACAGGACGGCCGTGATGATGAGGGAGCCGATGAGCCCGATCGGCAGGTCCCGCTGCGGGCGGCGCGCCTCCTCGGCGGCGGTCGCCACGACGTCGAACCCGATGTAGGCGAAGAACACGATGGCGACGGCGGCGAAGATGCCGGGCCAGCCGAAGCTGACCGGCGCGCTCCCGAAGATCACTTGGACCAGCGGCGCCTTGAGTCCCTCCACGTCCGGGGTCGGCTCGGACGGCGGGATGAACGGGTCGTAGTTGGCGCCGGTGATGAAGAACAGCCCGGCGAAGATCACCAGCAGCACCACGCCGACCTTGATCGCGACGACCACCGCGTTGACCCGCGAGGAGATCTTGATGCCGAGTACGAGCAGGCCGGTGACGAGCAGCACGAGGACGATGGCCGGGACGTTGACCGTCCCTCCCTCGCCGGGCGGCGCGGCGATCGAGTCGGGCAGCGTGATGCCGATGTCGTCCAGCAGCGCGGCGAAGTACCCCGACCAGCCGACCGACACGACCGCCGCGCCGAGCGCCATCTCCAGGATGAGGTCCCAGCCGATGATCCAGGCGGGGAACTCGCCGAGCGTGGCGTAGGAGAACGTGTAGGCCGAGCCGGCGACCGGGACGGTCGAGGCGAACTCGGCGTAGCAGAGCGCCGCGAGCCCGCAGACCACGGCGGCGAGGATGAACGACAGGGCGACCGCCGGACCGGCCTTGTCCTTGGCGACCTGCCCGGTGAGGACGAAGATGCCGGTGCCGATGATGACGCCGACGCCGAAGACGGTGAGGTCGAGCGCGGACAGTGCCCGCCGGAGCCGGTGCGCGGGCTCCTCGGTGTCCTGGATCGACTGCTCGACCGACTTCGTGCGCAGCAGGTTCATCCTCGGCGCCCCCTCGCGTCGCGGTGGCATTCGTCCCGTCGCCGTATGCCCATATGTGCGCGTCTTATGATCAGCCGAAACGCCGCCCCGTCCATGACCTGGGGAAATGCCGGGAAAGAGGCGTTCCGGCGGTGCGCGGAACGCCCCTTTCCGGGGGAGCGGCCGGGGGTCAGGCGGGCAGCGAGGCGACCCCCGGCTCCAGGAAGCGGCGGCCGGCCGCCTTCTCCGCGACGCCCGACCTGTCCAGGTACGGGGTGATGCCGCCGAGGTGGAACGGCCAGCCGGCGCCGAGGATCATGCACAGGTCGATGTCCTCGGGCGCCGCGACGACGCCCTCGTCCAGCATGATGCGGATCTCGTCGGCGAGCGCGGCGAGCGCCCGGTCCAGGACCTGCTCCTCGGTGGACGGGCTCGTCCCGCCCGCGAAGATCTCCACGACCTCGGGGTCGAGGGAGAAGTCGGGCAGGTACACGCCGCCCTTGCCGGCCGCGACCATCTTGGCGAGGTTGTCCGACAACGGGAACCGGTCCGGGAACGCGGCGTGCAGGGTCTCGTTGACGTGCAGCGCGATCGCCGGGCCGACGAGCCCCATCAGCACGAACGGAGGCATCGGCAGGCCCAGCGGGGCGGCGGCGCGCTCGGCCACCTCGATCGGCGTGCCCTCGTCCACCGTCCTGACGATCTCGGCGAGCAGGCGCAGCAGGACGCGGTTGACGACGAACGCCGGCGCGTCCTTCACCAGCACGCACGACTTCTTCAGCGCCTTGCCGGTCGCGAACGCGGTCGCGAGCGCCGCGTCATCGGTCCGCTCGCCCCGGACGATCTCCAGCAGCGGCAGGACGGCGACCGGGTTGAAGAAGTGGAACCCGACGACGCGCTCGGGGTGCCTCAGCTGCGACGCCATCTCGCCGACCGACAGCGACGAGGTGTTGGTCGCGAGGACGCAGTCGGCCGAGACGTACTCCTCGACCTCGGCGAACACCTTCTGCTTGACCGACATCTCCTCGAAGACGGCCTCGATGACGAAGTCGGCGTCGGCGAACGCGTCCTTGGTCAGCGAACCGGAGATGAGCGCCTTGAGGCGGTTGGCCTTGTCGGGGGAGAGGCGGCCCTTGCCGAGCAGCTTGTCGATCTCGCCGTGCGCGTAGCCGACGCCCCTGTCCAGGCGCTCCTGGTCGAGGTCGGTCAGCACGACCGGCACCTCCAGGCGGCGGGCGAACAGCAGCGCGAGCTGCGAGGCCATCAGGCCCGCGCCCACCACGCCGACCTTGGTGACCGGCCGGGCGAGGGCCTTGTCCGGCGCCCCGGCGGGCTTCTTCGCGCGCTTCTGGGTGAGGTCGAACGCGTACAGGCCGGCGCGCAGCTCGTCGCTCATGATGAGGTCGGCCAGTGCCTCGTCCTCGGCGGCGAAGCCCTCGTCGCGGGTGCGGTCCTTGGCGGCGCCGATCAGGTCGAGGGCGCGCGTGTAGGACGGCGCGGCGCCGTGGAGCTTGGCGTCGACGTTCCAGCGCGCCATCGCGACGGCGTCGCCCCACGCCTTGCCCTTGTCGACCTCGGGCCGGCGGACGGTGATCTCGCCGTTCAGCACGCGGGCCGTCCAGGCGAGCGACTCCTCCAGGAAATCGGCCGAGTCGAAGATCGCGTCCGCGATGCCCAGCTCGAACGCCTGCCCGCCCTTCAGCATCCGGTTCTGCGCGAGCGGGTTGTCGATGACGACCGTGAGCGCCTTCTCCGCGCCGATCAGGTTCGGCAGCAGGTACGTCCCGCCCCAGCCGGGCACCAGCCCGAGGAACGCTTCAGGCAGCGCGAACGCCGGGACGCCGGCCGAGATCGTCCGGTAGGTGCAGTGCAGCCCGATCTCGACGCCGCCGCCCATCGCCGCGCCGTTGTAGTAGGCGAACGACGGGACGCCCAGCTCGCCGAGCCGGCGGAACACGTCGTGGCCCAGCCTGCCGATCGCGGCGGCGTCCTCGCGCCTCCGGACCAGCGGGACGCCCTTGAGGTCGGCGCCGACGGCGAAGATGAACGGCTTCCCGGTGACGCCCACCGCGGCGATGTCGTCGCGTCCGGCGACCGTGTCGATCGCGGCGTCCAGCTCGGCGAGCCCGTTCGGGCCGAACGTGTTCGGCCTGGTGTGGTCGTGCCCGTTGTCGAGCGTGATGAGCGCGAGCGTCCCCGCGCCGTAGGGAAGCGTGACGTCACGGACGTACGCGTGCGTGACGACCTCGTCCGCGAACAGTTCTCCCAGCCCACTCATTTGCTTTCCGGGGGCGGTCCCCCGGACCCCCCGAACGACTCCGTCGCTCATTTGGTGCCCTCCCAGTTCACGTTCTCCCAGAGGACGGTCCCGCCCATGCCCATGCCGACGCACATCGTGGTCAGCCCGTACCGGACGTCCGGGCGCTCCTCGAACAGGCGGGCGAGCTGGTTCATCAGCCGGACGCCGGAGGAGGCCAGCGGATGCCCGAGCGCGATCGCGCCGCCCCACGGGTTCACCCGCGCGTCGTCGTCGGCGATCTTGAAGTGCTCCAGGAACGCGAGCACCTGCACGGCGAACGCCTCGTTGATCTCGATCAGGCCGATGTCGTCCATGGTCAGCGCGTTGCGGGCGAGCAGCCGCTCGGTGGCCGGGACGGGCCCGACGCCCATGACCTCGGGCTCCACCCCGGCGAACGAGAAGTCGACCAGGCGCATCCTCGGCGTGAGGTCGAGTTCGCGGGCGACGTCCTCGGCGGCCAGCAGGCAGGCGGTGGCGCCGTCGTTCAGGCCCGCGGCGTTCCCCGCCGTGACGTTCCCGTGCACGCGGAACGGCGTCTTCAGCTTCGCGAGGTCGTCCAGCGTGGTGCCGGCCCGCGGCGGCTCGTCCTCGGTGGCGAGCCCCCAGCCTTTCTCGGCGGAGCGGATCGCGGTCGGCACGAGGTCGGGCTGGATCTTCCCGGCGGCGTAGGCGGCGGCGACCTTCTGCTGGCTGCGGACGGCGTAGGCGTCCGTGCGGTCCTTGGTGATGCCGGGGAACCGGTCGTGCAGGTTCTCCGCCGTCGAGCCCATGACCAGGGCGGACGGATCGACCAGCTTGTCGGCGAGGAACCGCGGGTTCGGGTCGACGCCCTCGCCCATCGGGTGCCGTCCCATGTGCTCCACGCCGCCCGCGATGACGACGTCGTAGGAGCCGAACGAGATGCCGGCGCCGGACGTGGTCACGGCGGTCATCGCGCCCGCGCACATCCGGTCGATCGCGTAGCCCGGGACGCTCTTCGGCAGCCCGGCCAGCACGGCGGCGGACCGCCCGATGGTCAGGCCCTGGTCGCCGGTCTGGGTGGTGGCGGCGATGGCCACCTCGTCCACCCGCTCGGGCGGGAGGGACGGGTTGCGGCGCATCAGCTCGCGGATGGCGCGGACGACCATGTCGTCGGCGCGGGTCTGCGCGTACAGGCCCTTGGGGCCCGCCTTGCCGAACGGCGTGCGGACGCCGTCGACGAACACGACGTCGCGTGCGGTGCGAGGCACGGGATCGTCCTCCCTGCGATGGGCTCGATGACGGTCCAGCGATGCTACTCGCTGGTAACTCCACATACTACTCGTCAGTAGCCACTGACGGGAGTCCGGCGCCCGCAGGCGCCCTTGTTCGGTCCATGACTGATGGGTAACGTGGCTCGAAATCACCGGAGGAGGGGTACGGTGACGCACGCGAGGCCCGCCTACCGGCCGGGGATACGCCGGCGGATCGGGCATATCCGCGATCTCACCGCCCTCCTGCTGCGCACCGGCCTGCTGTTCGGCGGCGGCCCCCGCCGGCTGGTCCGCCAGCTGAGCACGCTGCGGCGCTGGGGCACCACGCTCGCCGGGCTGGTCGCCTCGTCCGCCGCCCGCTCCCCGTCCCGCCCCGCGCTGATCGACGACGAGGGCGTCCTCACCTTCGCCGAACTGGACGAGCGCGGCGCCCGCCTCGCCGCCGGGCTCCCCCTGCGCGGCCCGCGCCCGCGGGTCGGCGTCCTGTGCCGCAACCACCGCGGCATGGCCCTGACGCTCGTCGCGTGCTCCCGGCGCGGCGCCGAGGTCGTGCTGCTCAACACCGGTTTCGGAGCGGGCCAGATCCGCGCCGTCCTCGGCGAGCTGCGTCCCGCCCTCATCGTCGCCGACGCCGAGTTCGCGCCCCTGCTGGCGAACGTCCCGATCGCGCTGCGCCGGACCGTGCTGTGGGCCGACCACCGTCCGGGCCCGCGGCCCGCGATGCCGCTCGCCGCGCCCGTCGCCACCGAGACGCTGCCGCCCGCCCCCCGGCCCCCGCTCGACCCCGGCCCGGCCGACCCAGGGCCGAGCATCGAGGAGGTCATCCGCTCGGTGCCGCCGGACGGCGCGGTCGCCGAGCCCCCGCAGATCCAGAGCCGGACGATCATGCTCAGCTCGGGCACCACCGGCCGGCCCAAGGGCGCCCGCCGCCCGCCCCGCCCCGGCCTGTGGCCGCTGGCCTCGATGACGTCCCGGATCCCGCTGCGCTCCCGCCAGACGATGATCGTCGAGGCGCCGCTGTTCCACACCTGGGGGTACGCCGCGATGCAGATGGCGTGGGCGCTGCGAGCCCCCGTCGTCCTGCACCGCCGGTTCGACCCCGAGCAGACGCTGCGGGCCGTCTCCTCCCACCGCGACGTCACCGTGTTCGCCGTGCCGGTCATGCTGCAGCGCGTCCTCGAACTGGCCCCCGAGGTCCGCGGCATGTACGACACGTCGTCGCTGCGGATCGCGGCGCTCAGCGGCGCCGCGCTGCCCGGCGACCTCGCCACCCGGTTCATGGACGCCTTCGGCGACCGGCTCTACAACGTCTACGGCTCCACCGAGGCGTCCTGGGTGTCCATCGCCACCCCGCGCGACCTGCGGCTCGACCCGCGCACCGCCGGCCGCCCGCCGCGCAACACCAAGCTGTCGATCCTGGACGACCAGGGCCGCCCGCTCGGCCGCTCCATCCGCGGCCACATCTTCGCCGCCAACGAGCTGCTGTTCGAGGGCTACACCGGCGGCGAGCCGATGGAGGTCCGCGACGGCCTGCTGTCCACCGGCGACCTCGGGCACATCGACCACCGCGGCCTGCTGTTCGTGGACGGGCGGAGCGACGGCGTGGTCGTGTCCGGCGGCGAGAACATCGTCCCCCGCGACGTCGAGGACGCGCTGCTGCGGCTCCCGGAGATCCACGAGGTCGCGGTCACCGGGGTCGCCGACGACGAGTGGGGGCAGCGGCTCGCCGCCTACGTCGTCCTGCGGCCCGGCACGCGGCTGGACGCCGACGCCGTCCGCGCGTACGTGCACGCGCAGGTCGCCCGGTACGCGGTGCCGCGCGACGTGTACTTCATCCCCGAGCTGCCCCGCAACGCGACCGGCAAGGTCGTGCACCGCTGGCTGTCCGCGCGCCCCGGCCGGCCCGAGCCCGAGGGCCGCGTCCAGTGGCCGCAGCCGCCGCCCTGGCCCCTCGGCGCCGGCCGGGCCGGCTAGGCGGCGAGGGCGGGCCGCGCGGCCGCGGGCAGCCGCACGGTGATCGACAGGCCGCCGCGCGGCCGCGGGACGGTCTCGATCGTGCCGCCGTGCGCCCCGACCACCGCCCGCACGATCGACAGGCCGAGGCCCGCGCCGTCCTTGGACCCCGTCCGGTCGGCGCGCAGCCGCCGGAACGGCTCGAAGATCGACGCGACCTCGTAGGACGGGACGGGCCGTCCGGTGTTGACCACCTGCAGGAACGCCGCGCCGTCCCGGACGCCCGTGCGGACCCAGACCCGCCCGTCCCGCACGTTGTACTTCACGGCGTTCTCCAGCAGGTTCACCGCGCAGCGCTCCAGGAGCACGGGATCGCCCACCACCTCGGCCGGGCCCAGCCTCGCCTCGACGTCCACCGACGCCTCCTCCGCCCGCCCTTCGAGATGGTCGAGCGCGCTGCGGACCACGTCCGGCAGCGGGGTCCCGACCCGGGTGCCGAGCTCCCGCTCCGACCGCGCGAGCAGCAGCAGCCCCTCGATCAGCCGCTCGTGCCGGGCGGTGTTGCCGAGCAGGACGTCCGCGAGCGCCTTGGTCTCCGGCGGGCTCTTGCGGCTCGCGAGCGCCACCTCCAGCACCGTCCGGTTGATGGTCAGCGGCGTGCGCAGCTCGTGCGTGGCGTTCGCGACGAACCGGCGCTGGGCGTCGAACGCGCGGTTCAGCCGGTCCAGCATCCCGTCGAACGTGTCGGCCAGGTCCTTGATCTCGTCCTGCGGGCCCTCCAGCGCGATCCGCTCGTGCAGGTTGCTCTCCGACAGCTGCCGCGCCGTCGCGGTCACCTTGTGCAGGGGACGCAGCATCCGCCCCGCGACCACGTACCCGATCACGATGGCGAGCACCCCGAGGACCAGCATGGTCACCAGCGAGCTCTGCAGGAGCTGTTCGAGAACATCGCGCTTCTGCTGGGCGACCCGCTCGTCGGCGTCGGCCTTCAGCCTCATCAGCTCGCTGACGTCGCCCCCGAGCGCCATCTCCCGCAGCCGCGCGATCGTCGCCGCGTCCACGCTCTGGCTCGCCGGGAACCGGTCGTCCATCGTCCGGACGGTCAGCAGGTACGTCACCGCGACCAGCGCCGCCGACGTGACCAGGAACAGCCCCCCGTACACCAGGGTCAGCCGCGTCCTGACGCTCAGCCTGTTCATCGTGCCTCCAACCGGTACCCGGACCCCGTCACCGTCTCGATCACCGGCGGCTGGCCGAGCTTGCGGCGCAGCGTCGCCATCGTGACCCGGACGATGTTGCTGAACGGGTCGATGTGCTCGTCCCACGCCCGCTCCAGCAGCCGCTCGGCGCTCACCACGCCGCCCTCCGCCCGCAGCAGCTCCTCCAGCACGGCGAACTCCTTGTTCGTCAGCCGCACCTCCCGGCCGTCCCGCGCGACCCGCCGCCGGTGCGGGTCGAGCCTTATGCCCCGCCGCTCCAGGACGGGCGGCACCGGCGGCCCCGACCGGCGCGCCAGCGCCCGCACCCGCGCCACCAGCTCGCTGAACACGAACGGCTTCGGCAGATAGTCGTCGGCGCCGAGCGACAGCCCGTCCACCCGGTCGTCGACGTCCCCGGCCGCGGTCAGCATCAGGATCCGCGCACCGCCGCGCCGCCCCACCAGCTCCCGGCACACGTCGTCGCCGTGGACGGTCGGCAGGTCCCGGTCCAAAACCACCACGTCGTACTCGTTGTACGACGCCCGCTCCAGCGCATCGTCGCCGTCGTACACCACGTCCACGGCCATGGCCTCCTCGCGGAGCCCCTCGGCGATCGTGTCCGCGAGCACCCGCTCGTCCTCGACGATCAGTACACGCATGCCGCCGAGCATGCACCCCCAGGGGTTAAACCCCGATAAGCCGCCAGATCCTGTTCAGGAAGCGGTCCAGTGCCAGCAGCAGGAGCGCGTAGTAGGAGAAGCTTGGCACGGTCCACGCCAGGGCGAACGCCACGGCGACGACGAGCGTCGCGGAGAGCCCCGAACGGACCGCCTCGATCGTCGGCGGATCGGTCTCCGACGCCACCTCGGGATCGCGATAGGGGATCACCGTGAGCGCCGTCTGGCACACCGTGGCGGCGAGGATGGTGCCGAGGTACAGCACGGCCGTGAAGCGGTCGTCCGAGGAGTAGGCGCCGACCATCTCCGTCGGGAACGGGAGGATCACGACGGAGAGCAGCCAGGCCGCGTTCCACCCCATCAGCGGCTTGGAGTAGGCGGAGATGCGCTCGAAGATCCGGTGGTGGTCGAACCAGAGCCGGAGGATCACGACGAAGCTGAGCAGGAAGCCGTACACCTGCGCGTCGTGCTCGGTGATCACCTCGCTCGACGGGCGGCGCGCCTCCGCCGTCTGGGTCACCACGTCGACGAGCGGCAGCACGAGCACCGTCACGGCGATGGCCACGACGGCGTCGGTGAACAGGACCAGCCGATCCGGGTCCCGGGAGATCACTCGCGACGTCATCGATCGTGATCGTACTAGCGCCACCAGCAGGTATACGTGACCGCCGCGGTGCCTCCGGGGGAGAACGAGACCGTCCCGCTCCCGCGTCCGCCGATGTAGCACAGCACCGTCGGGCGGACGGTCACCGCCACCGACGCCGAACGCCCCGACTCGAGCGTCCCGCCGCCGCCCGCGCTGATGCGCCCGGCCCGGTCCCGCACCGACGACACCGCCCACCTCACCCGCCCGCCGACGGCGGTGAGCCGGACGACGCACCGCGCCGGCAGCCCGGCCGCGCGCACGCCGCGGCAGGCCGCGTCGTCCACCGACAGGCGCCCAGGCGTGTTGCGCTTCTTCGTCGGCTTGACGGCCTTCTTCGGTTTCTTCTTCTGCTCCTTCTCCGCCGCGGGCTTCGTCGGAGCGGCAGTGGGGGAGGCGGGCGTCGTCATCGCGGCCGGCGGCGCCGCCGAGGGCCGGGGCGCCCGCTCCGTCGACTCGAACAGGACGAGCAGGCTCCCGGTCAGCGCGACGGACGCCGCCGCACCGCCGATCACCACCAGCCACCCGCGCCGCGGTTCGGCGCGGCACCGGTCGCGGACCAGCTCGTACAGCCGGTCGCGGAACGTCCCGGCATCGGGCACGTCGGCGTCCGGGAGGGCGAGAAGCGCCTCCCGGACGGCCTCGACGGCCCGCGCGCGGTCACCGAGCAAGTCCTCCGCATACTCGACGAGCTCGGGCCCGTACACGTTGTAGACCTGGCCGACCGCCCCGGGACGCTGTTTCCGGAGCGCTTCGACCAGCCGGAAGTCCTCGTTCAGCGGCGGCGTGCTTGGGCTGGGCACGACGGGAGTATGACCGCTCGTGCACGGTGTGTAATCTGCAACGACCCCACACTTCGCGAGGCCGTTTTGTCACCCGGCCACGAAGACTAGGGCCGGATCGCGATGACGTCGTACGGCGTCTCCGGAGTGGGCGGCGTGCTGAACCGCGCGTTCGGAAGGTAGAGCCGCGAACCGGAACGCGCGATCGTCGTCGGGATGTCGAAACGGGGATCGGCAATGCGCTTGACGACCCGTCCTTCCGTGGCGCGCTTGTTCAGCCGCACCACTGCCACGCTGTTCAGCCGGTTCTGCACGGCATAGAGGGTGCTTCCCTCCAGCAGCAGCCCGTCGCCGTTCACCAGCGACTCCCCGTGCAGATCGACCTCCTTGGCGACACCGGTACGGGAATCGACCCGGAACAGCTTTCCGGTGTTGGACTGGACGATCAGCAGCGTCCGCCCGTCCCGGCCGGCGACGATCCCGTTGGCGTTGATGCCCTCGCCGTAGACGATGTCCCCGCTCAGCGGCAGTGTCTTCACCCCGCCTCGCCCTCTCGCAGGAATCCGGTAGAGAACGGGATTGGTCGAATCGGTGAACCACGCACCATCACGGCTGAGGGCGACATCATTGACGAAGGACGGCTGGGTCGTGAGCGTGTACGACTTCAGCACCGCCCCGCTCCGCGTATCGACGACGCGCGCGTCCCCACCGGACCCGCCCGCGACGAACAGCCTGCTCCCGAGGGTCTTCATGCCGAGCGACGGGGTGCCCGGCCCGGCGCTGATGACCTTGCCCTTTCCGGTGCGCAGATCGGCGCGGTAGATCGCTCCCGTGGCCCGCGACCCGAAGAACGCCACGGGCCCGGGCCCGGTCGCGATCCCCTCGGGCTGGAACCCGGCCGGAAGCGCGATCCGATCGGGCGCCCGCCTGGGCGCGGCGTCCGCCGACGCCCCCACGGGCGCGAGCAGTCCAACGGTCAGCGCGGTGATGAGAATCCGAGACCACATGCCCCTCAACCTCTCCCGCCGGTCGCCCTCGTGCCAGACCCAGCTGTCAACGCGGGCGAACCGGGATCAGGCCGACACCAGTCGGCAAACGCTTTCCGGATGGAACGTCGCTGGGGCCCTTCTGGTTCAAGTTTGGACGAGTTGCTCCACGTTGGTAATGATCTGCTGCGCCTTGCGGCGGTCGATGCCGCACTTCTCGGCGAGGTGGCGCCGAGAGACCGGACGGCGGCTGCACACCAGGGCGAGCGCCGTAGTGATCCCAAACGAGGTGGTCGGCCACGGCCATTGGAATCCAAGCCGGTCCATCCGCGCGGTGAGATAGGCCACGTTTCGCAGGCGGGCGGAAGCTGCTATGGCGGCCAGAAACCAGAACCGCGCTCGGCCGGATAGATGTGGATTCGATGGCGCCTGTTACTTGACGAAGCACGGTCGCCGCGAACGATACGTACTGGCACGCGGGAGCGACCGCTCCGCGTCGGTGAACAGTCGGACTGCCCAGAAAGCGCGTACGACAGAACCGGCAGATATCGCTGGCCGGGCTGATCCACATTGACAACACGTCGAAGGTCAGAAGGCATTCAGCAGCACTGATAGCAGAGTTATCTCTCGATCATGCGCCGAGAGTCACACCTTCTGGAGGTTGGCCTCATTGCTCCGCGTCGACGTTCTCTTGCTTGATCTCGTCATCGTGCTGGCACTGGCCCGGCTGTTGGGAGCCGGAGCGCGGCTGATCGGCCAGCCGCCCGTCATCGGCGAAATCCTCGCCGGGATCCTTCTCGGGCCCACCGTACTCGGCCATCTGATCGGTGACGGCTTGTTCCCCGCCGACGTCCGCCCGGCACTGGAGGCGCTCGCCGACGTGGGCCTGGTGCTCTTCATGCTCGTGGTCGGAATGGAACTCGACCAGAAACTGGTACGTGGCCAGGGGCGCGCCGCGGCGAGCGTGGCGCTCGGCTCGATGACGCTACCGCTCGGCCTGGGATGCCTGCTGGCGCTGGGGCTGGCCGACGACCACGCACGGGGGGAGACCCTCTCTTTCGTGCTCTTCTTCGGCACCGCCATATCGGCGACCGCCTTTCCCGTGCTGGCCAGGATCATCACCGACCGTGGCATGCAACGTACCCGGCTCGGTGCCCTGGCGCTGGCCTCGGCGGCGATCGCCGACGTCATGGTTTGGACCGCGCTGACCATCATCATCGGCGCCAGCGGCTCCAGCGCCTGGCAGTCCGTGATGGTGGTTCCATTCGGCATTTTCATGTTCGTGGTCGTCCGGCCGCAGCTACGGCGGCTGATTCCCGTCTACGAACGTGCCGGACGCCTCACTCCCGGCATACTGACCCTGGTTCTTCTCGGGCTGTTCTGCTCCGCCTTGGCGACCGAATCAATGCACATACATTTCATTTTCGGAGCGTTCTTGTTCGGCGCCGTAATGCCGCGCGAAGGCGCCGAACGACTCAACCAGGAGATTCTTGCGCGGCTGGAACAAATCACCGTGCTCATGCTGCTGCCGATGTTCTTCGTCGTCTCGGGGCTGGCGGTGGATCTGTCCGCGCTGGAGGTCTCGAGCGCCGGCACGCTGGCGGCCATCCTCACCGTCGCGGTCCTCGGCAAGCTCGGCGGTGCTTACGCCGGGGCACGGCTGCGGCGGGTGCCCCAACGTCAGTCCGCGGCGCTGGCCACGCTTATGAACACTCATGGGCTCACCGAGATCGTGATCCTCAGCGTGGGATTGGAGAAGGGAATACTCGACAAGGAGTTGTACTCCTTGATGGTGGTGGTGGCCCTGCTCACCACCGCCATGACCGGCCCGCTACTGCGCCGTGTCTATCCGGATCGCGCGGTCGCCCGTGACCGGGCCGAGGCCGAAGGAGCCGCCCTCGGCGAGCACACCGCCTACCGGGTGCTGGCGGTGGTGGAGGACCCCGCGAACGGCGCCGCGCTGGCGAAACTGGCCCGTGACGTGGCCCTGAGCGCGGCCCGCGTCCCCGCCTCCGGGCGGTCCGAGGTGATCTTGGCCCACATACGGGACTATCCGACCGAACGTCTGGAATCGAGCTTCGGTCTACAGGGTGAGCTGGCGGACATCATCGCGGCGCTCAGCGAGATGGAGTCGCTGGCCGCCGAGATCCGCGGCGACGACCTGCCGGTCCGGGTGGTCAGCCGGTTCTCCGGCGACATGGCCGCCGAACTGCCGCTGCTGGCCGCCAAGGCTGAGGCCGACGTGGTGGTGGTCTCGCCCACCCAGCCCGGATACTCGATCTTCAAGGAGAAGATGCCCGCCCTCCTGATCACCACGATGCGGCCGGACATCGCCACCAGCGTGGCGGGCGAGATCGCGGTCCTGTACGAGCGGGGCGGCGAGGTCGCCGTCGAGATGGCCCTTCGGCTGGCGGCGGGCCGGGCACTGACGGTGGTCGGCGGCCGGCGCGCCAGTGCGCTGGCCGACCGACTGGCCAGACTCGGGATCGGCGTCCATACCAGTGCGGCGCGTCCCGACGGTACGCCGCTGGTGGCCATGGACGGACCGGACACCGCCGACGCCCACCTGCTGGTGCATCCCGGGCCTCGCACCGAGCCGATCGAATGGTCGTCTCTCGTGACGGCGTCCGCCGGGTCCGAAAGTGGGGGGCGGTGATGCGGGGAATCGCCGCGTACGACTTCGTCCGGCCGCTGGGGAAGGGCTCACACGGAGAGTTCTTCATGGCCCGGCGACCCACATGGCTTCCGGTAGACGCCCGGTACGTGACCGTCAAGGTGGTCGGCGCCGGTGAGGACGCCTACCGCCAAGCCACCGGCGAGCTAAACGCCTTCGCCACCGTGCGATCCCGCTACCTGGTCACGCTCTACGACGCAGGCCACGAATCCGGACTCTTCTACTACTCCATGGAGTTCCTGCCCGCAGCTCGATCGCTTCGGGTGCCCCAAGGGCTCCAGCGGCGACGCCGGCTTCTCATGGCCCTGGCCCATGCCGCCCGAGCCGTGCAGGACCTGCACGATGCCGGGCTGGTGCATTGCGACATCAAGCCCGAGAACATCCTGCTCACTGGCGAGGGCGGGAAACTGGCGGATCTCGGACTGGTGCGACCCCTGTCTCCCAGAACCGAGCTGACCAGAATGGGCACGCTGCCCTCAATGGAGTTCGTCGACCCGTCCGTGCTGGGCGGAGAGGAACCCTCACCCGCCGCCGACGTCTGGTCGCTGGGCGCCACGGCGCACTGGCTGCTGTCAGGCAGAGGGCTGTACAGCAGGCTGCCGATCCACGATCCGCTACTCGCTCTGCGTATGGTGCTCAGCTCTCAACCCCTCCTCGCGGAAGGCATCGATCCGGAGATCGCCGGGCTGCTCCGTACCTGCTTCGATGAGCCGGACAAGCGATCGAGCGCCGCCGAGATGGCCGCCCGTCTCGAAGCGCTCGCGCATGCTTGGTCAGGTGAGAATTCGGCGGCCGGAAATCAGAAAAGATCCTGAGCAGGCCCGCAAACCGGTCATCCAACACGACGGCGACGTAATAGGCACGGCGACGATCCACTCAACCCCACCGAAGGCATAACGATTCGGCAGCGCCGCGCCCTCGCCGTAAGAGCGCACGACCTCGGACCTGCCCCGATGGCACAGCAGAACGTGCGGCTAATGCGGGTTTAACCCTCTTGGGGGTCTTATGGCTTTTCGCTGGGGCAGGGGCTCTGGCGGAGAGGATGAGATGGGGATTCGGGTGTGGGCCGCCGGGCTGGTGGTGCCGCTGGTGTTGGGGCTCGCGGCGTGTGGTGGTGACGACGCGAGCGGGGTCGCGAGTGTCGGGGGGACGGCGGGCAAGGCGTCTGCTTCGGCTTCGCCCAGCGGGTCGCTCGCGCCGGAGGACGCGGAGCTGAAGTTCGCGCAGTGCATGCGGGAGAACGGGGTCGACGTGCCCGATCCCGGCGGCGACGAGCCGATGCGGCTGGGGAAGGGCGGCGACCGGAAGAAGCTGGAGGCGGCGCTGGACAAGTGCCGGCAGTGGCTGCAGGCGGGCGGGAAGATGCCCGACCTCAAGGATCCGAAGGTGCGCGACCAGTACGTCAAGTTCGCGCAGTGCATGCGCGAGAACGGGGTGGACGTCCCGGACCCCGGGCCGGACGGGCAGATCAAGCTCCCCACGGGGAAGGTCGACCGGAGCAAGATCGACAAGGCGCGGGAGGCGTGCGGGGAGCTCCTGCCGGGGGCCGGGAGGTGAGGCGGGTCGTGGTCGCGGGCGGTGTCGCCGTCGTGGTCGTGGGCGGGGGTGGTGCCCTGGCCTGGACGCTGGACGGGGGTGAGGCGGCGGCCGGGCACGCGCCCCCGCTGGCCACCGCCGCGGTGAGTCGGGGTGATCTCGTTGATACCGAGAAGGTCGACGGGACGCTCACTTATGGCGACTCCCGTGAGGTGTGGGCGGGTGCGTCCGGGGTCGTGACGTGGGCGCCGGAGCCGGGGCGGACGGTCAAGCGGGGCGGGACGCTGCTCAAGGTGGCGGGGCGGCCGGTCACGTTGATGTACGGCGGTAGCCCCATGTACCGCGTGCTCGGGAACGGAGACTCGGGGCGCGACGTCCGGCAGCTCGAAGAGAACCTGAAGGCGCTCGGCTACGACGGCATGACCGTGGACGACGAGTTCACCGGGGCGACCGAGACGGCGGTCAGGGAGTGGCAGGACGACCGGGGCCTCGATGAGACGGGACGGGTCGACGGGAGCCAGGTGGCCTTCCTGGGTGGAGCCGTGCGGGTTCGGGAGGTCAAGGCGCCGGAGGGGAAGCGGATCGCCCAAGGGCAGCCAGTCCTGACGGTCGCCGGGACGAAGCGGGTCGTCCACGTCGATCTCGACGCCGACAAGCAGGACCTCGCGAAGAAGGGCGCGGCGGTGTCGGTGGAGCTGCCCGGCGGCAAGACCGTCAAGGGGAAGATCACCGACGTGGGCGGCGTCGCCGAGTCCACCGGGTCGGGCCAGGAGAAGAAGACCACGGTCGATGTCGACATCTCGATCGGCGGCGGGACGGGGCGCCTGGACGAGGCGCCCGTCACCGTGGAGCTGGAGAGCGAGCGGAGGAAGGACGTCCTGTCGGTGCCGGTGGAGGCGCTGCTGGCGCTGCGCGAGGGCGGGTTCGGGGTCGAGGTCGTCGACGCCGCCGGGCGGCGCCTGGTGCCCGTGGAGGCCGGGGTGTTCGGCGGGGGGCGCGTCGAGATCAGCGGGGCCGGCATCCGCGAGGGAGTGAAGGTCGGGGTGCCGGCCGGATGAGCGCGCACGGAATCGTCGAGCTGGCCGGGGTGACCAAGGAGTACGCGGGGGGTGTCGCGGCGTTGCGGGGCGTCGACCTGGTGATCGCGCCGGGGGAACTGGCCGCGATCGTCGGGCCGTCCGGGTCCGGCAAGTCGACGATGCTGCACATGATCGGGACGCTGGACCGGCCCTCCGGGGGCGTGGTGCGGGTCGCCGGGCACGAGGTCGCCGGCCTCGGCGACCGGGAGCTGTCGGCGCTGCGGGCACGGCACATCGGGTTCGTGTTCCAGCAGTTCCACCTGGCCGCCGGGGTCAGCGCGCTCGACAACGTCGCCGACGGCCTGCTCTACAGCGGGGTTCCGCTGAAGGAGCGCAGGGAGCGGGCGCGGGCGGCCCTGGAGCGCGTCGGGCTGGGGGAGCGGACCGCGCACCGGCCGCACCAGCTGTCGGGCGGCGAGCAGCAGCGGGTCGCGGTCGCGCGGGCCGTCGTGGGGGAGCCGGACCTGCTCCTCGCGGACGAGCCGACCGGCAACCTCGACACCGCCGCGGGCGCCGAGGTGCTGGCGCTGCTGGACGAGCTGAACCGCGCCGGCACCACCGTCGCGATCATCACCCACGACCTGGAGGTCGCCTCCCGCGCGCCGCGCCGGATCAGGCTTCGGGACGGCCTCGTCGTCGCCGACGAGCGAGCGGGGGTGGGCAGCCGATGAGGGCCGGGCTCGCACCGGCGCGGCTCGGTGCCGGCGACATCGTGCGCGTCGGGCTCGGCGGGCTCCGGGCCCGGCCGGCGCGGGTGGTGCTGTCGGCGCTCGGCATCGCGATCGGGATCGCCACGATGGTCGCCGTCATCGGGATCTCGTCGTCCAGCAAGGAGGACCTGCTGCGCAGGCTGGACCGGCTCGGCACGAACCTGCTGACGGCCAAGCCGGGCGACACGCTGTTCGGCGAGACGGCGGAGCTGCCCGAGACGGCGCCGGAGATGGTGCGCCGCATCGGGCCGGTCACCGCGGTCGGCGCTACCGGCGCGACGGGCGCGACCGTCCGCCGCACCGACCGGATTCCGGACGAGGTCACGCAGGGCATCTCCGTGCAGGCCGCCACCACCGGCCTGCTCGGCACGCTCGGTGTGGAGACCGCGAGCGGCCGCGGCATCGACGCGGGCACGGGACGCTATCCCGGCGTCGTCCTCGGCTCGGAGGCGGCGCGGCGGCTCGGGCTGGACCGGGCGGGCGGCCAGGTGTGGATCGGCGGCCGGTGGTTCGTCGTCCTCGGCGTCCTGCGTCCCGCCGAGCTGGCTCCGGAGATCGACCGCTCCGCCCTCGTCGGGTGGGACGCGGCGGAGCGCTACCTCGGCTTCGGCGGGCACCCGACGACGATCTACGAGCGGTCCACGGACGCGTCGGTCAACGACGTCCGGGACGTCCTCGCCCGGACGGTCAACCCCGAGCATCCCGAGGAGGTCGAGGTCAGCCGCCCCTCGGACGCGCTGGAGGCCAAGGCCGCCGCGGCCGGGGCGTTCACCGGGCTGCTGCTCGGGCTCGGCGCCGTCGCGCTGCTGGTCGGCGGGGTCGGGGTCGCCAACACCATGGTGATCTCGGTGCTGGAGCGGCGCCGCGAGATCGGGCTGCGCCGGTCCCTCGGCGCGACCCGCGGCCAGGTGCGGGTGCAGTTCCTCGCCGAGTCGCTGCTGCTGTCGGCGTTCGGCGGCGCGGCCGGGGTCGTCCTGGGGGCGGCGGTGACCACCGGGTTCGCGCTGTGGAAGGGCTGGCCGCCGGTCGTGCCCGCATGGGCGCTCGGCGGCGCCCTCGCCGCGACCCTGGCGATCGGGACGGTCGCGGGCCTGTATCCGGCGATGCGCGCGGCGCGGCTCCCGCCGACCGCGGCGCTGGCGGCGGCCTGAGTCTGGTCACGCTCCGGCGTCCCGGGGCATGATTGTCACACCGACGACGATCGCCCCCCGGGGAGGTGCCCGATCCGCCATGCCGGTGCCACGTCCGCTCCGTGAGCGCTGCCGGGAGTTCCTCGGGATCGACGGGGAGATCCGCTACATCTTCCCCGCGATGGCCTACGGCGGAGGGGCGGGCTTCATCTTCGTCGTCACCGACGAGCAGGTCGCGGTGATCTCCACCGGCTCGCTGAGCCGCAGCACCCCGAAGACCATCTGGGGCAGCTACCCGCGCGGCACCCGCATCGGGCCGGTGGAGACCGGCGCCGGCGCGTCGTTCGAGTTCGCCGGCGCCGTGTTCGAGGTGGACGACGAGTACGTCCCGGTCGTCAACGCGGCGGACACCGAGATCTTCGCCCGCGACAGCCTCCCCCGCGACCCCCTGCCCGACCTGTGACTCCGGAGGGTCACGTCGCGGCGGGCTCGGCGGTCGTGGCGGCGGGCCTGGACGCCGACGGGCCGCGCAGGAACAAGAACATCACCGGCACCAGGTAGGCCGCCCACATGACCAGCTGGAGCCACGTGATCTGCGGGGTGACGTTCAGGACGCCCTGGCAGACCGTCTGCATCCAGTCGCCGGCGTCGCCGAACTCGGCGAAGAACAGGTGCGGCTCCAGCGCGACGGCGTGCAAGCCCGGGAACACCTCGGCCTCCTGCAGGTCGTGGAAGCCGTACCCGAACACGCCCGCGGCGACGACGATGAGCGCGGCGCCCGTCCAGGTGAAGAACCGCCTGAGATTGATCTTGAGGCCGCCCCGGTAGAGCAGGTAGCCGAGCACGACGGCGACGGCGAGGCCGAGGAGCGCGCCGGTGATCGGCTGGGCGGACCCGCCGGACGAGTTGGAGATGTTCGTCCACAGGAACAGCGCGGTCTCCAGGCCCTCGCGCCCGACGGCGAGGAACGCGACGGCGGTGAGGGCGAGCGGCCCGACGTTCAGCGCGCCCTCCAGCCTGCCCTCCAGTTCCGCCTTCATGAACCGGGCGGTGCGCCGCATCCAGAAGACCATCCAGGTCACCAGGCCCACGGCGATGATCGACAGGATGCCGCCGAACAGCTCCTGCGTCTTGAACTGCATCTCCGACGACGCGGCGCTCAGCGCGATGCCGAACGCGAACGAGAGGGCGACGGCGATCGCGATGCCCGTCCAGACGGGGACGAGGGCCCGGCGGTTGCCGGTCTTCACCAGATACGCGATCAGGATGCTCACGACCAGGGCGGCCTCAAGCCCTTCGCGCAGGCCGATGAGGAAGTTGCCCAGTAGCATCGCCGCACTCCTCGGAGGTCACAGACGTTTAGGCAAACCTAACCTAATCCCGTCCGAACTCCGCGCCCACCCCTCGCGAACCGGCCACTCGACCGCCATCACGGCCGGGCGCTCCAGAAATCAGAGCTCGCCCTTGGTCTCGAGGCGGAGGAAGGCCTTGGCCAGGGGCTGGGCGGTGAGCCCGACCTGCCAGCCGCGGGCGCCGAGCTCGCGCAGCGCGGCACCGATCGCGGACGCCGACGACTCGGCGGGCGGCGTCCACGCCAGCCGGCGGACGTAGTCGGGCTGCACCAGGTTCTCCGACGGCATCGAATGCTCGTCGGCGAGCGCGGCGACGACGGCGCGGGCGGCGGTGAGCCGCTTGGCGGCCTCCGGGTCGCGGTCGGCCCAGCGGTGCGCGGGCGGCGGACCGTCGCCGGGCAGGTTGGACTCGGGCAGCGCCCGGTCGGAGAGGTCGCGGGCGCGGGCGACGGCGCGCAGCCAGGCCGACTGGTGCCGGCGGGCGCCGCGGCCCCGCATCGTCGGCAGGGACTGCAGTTCGGCGGGGGTCTTCGGGGCCTTCTGCGCCAGCTCGATGATCGCGGCGTCCTGCAGCACCCGGCCGGGGGACAGGTCCCGCTCGCGGGCGATCTTGTCGCGCGCCTCCCACACCTCCCGGACGGTGGCGAGCGCCCGCCGGTTGCGCACCCGGTGGATGCCCGACGTGCGGCGCCACGGGTCGGGACGCGGCGGCTTCGGCGGCGTGGTCAGGATCGCGGCGAACTCCTCCAGCGCCCACTCCAGCTTGCCCGCGGCCTCCAGCTCCTCCCGCAGCGCGTCGCGCAGCTCGACCAGCAGCTCGACGTCGAGCGCGGCGTAGCGCAGCCAGTCCTCCGGGAGCGGGCGCGTCGACCAGTCGGCCGCGGAGTGCCCCTTCTCCAGCAGGTAGCCCAGCACGTTCTCGACCATCGAGCCGAGCCCGACCCGCGGGTAGCCGAGCAGCCGCCCGGCCAGCTCGGTGTCGAACAGCCGCCGCGGCACGAGACCGACCTCGGCCAGGCAGGGAAGGTCCTGGTTGGCGGCGTGCAGCACCATCTCGGCGTCGGCGAGCGCCGCGTCCAGCCCGGACAGGTCGGGCAGCGCGATCGGGTCGATCAGCACGCTGCCGGCGCCCGCGCGGCGCAGCTGGATCAGGTAGGCGCGCTGCCCGTACCGGTAGCCGGACGCCCGCTCGGCGTCGACCGCGACCGGGCCGGTGCCCGCGGCGAACGCCGCGATGACACGTTCCAGATCGGCCGCCGACGTGAGCACCGGGGGGACGCCCTCGCGCGGCTCCAGCAACGGGACGGCGGGGGGACCGGTGCCGGCCTCCGCGCCCACCGGGCCCGGTTCCGTCCGGGCCGGGCCTGGAACGCTCCCGGCTTCCGCCGCCTCCGCCGTCTTCTCCGCACCGGCGCCCGTCTCGGGGCCGGTCGCGCGCGTATCGGACACTCCCACTGCTTCCGTGTTCTCCCCCGCCGCCTCGGTCTCGGACGCTGTGCTCACGCCCCCTACCGTACGTCGCTCAGCCGCCCCCGCCGCCCGGGCGGTCCGGCAGGGCCGCGACACCGGTCGGCGGCAGCCCCGCCGTGGTGCACATCACCTCGCACCAGGCCAGTACGTGACCGGTGAGATCGTCGCCGGCCGGCGACCAGGAGGCGCGCAGCTCCAGCTCCGTCGTGGACGGCTCGCCGCGCTTGTCGCCGAAGCTCTCCGACACCGCGCGGGTGACCGTGCCGGAGACGCCGGCGTAGCCGGCGGGCTCCAGCGCCTCCAGCAGCCAGTCCCACGCGACGGAGCCGATCAGCTCGTCGGCGGCGATGTCGGGCTCCAGGTCGGCGCGGATGTAGGCGACGACGCGGAACCCGTTCGTCCAGCCGGACCGGCCCTCCGGGTCGTACAGCACGATCAGCCGCCCGGTGGCGACCTCGGTGTCGTCGTCGCGGTAGACGCTGCCGGACATCGCCGCCGCGTACGGCGCGAGGCGCTGCGGGGCGGGCATGTCCTCCAGGTCGAGCTCCGGCCGGAGGGCGGGGCCGTCGAGGATCTCGCGCAGCGTGTCGGCGGCCCGCTGGAAGGCAGGTGGGTTCATGGGTGGACCGGCCTGATCGCGGGGGAGTGACGGGTTGCGTGGGACCGGCTCGGGCCGGTGGGGCCGGGACGGGGTGCCGCCGCAGGCGGCGACGGGGGGACGCGGAGGGGAGAAAGGCACGGCACAGGTGGTTTCGTCTCGGGGGCGGGGCCGGTCAGGCCACGGCCCGCACGGTGGTGGCGCGGTCCCGCGCCCGTCCGGCGCCGGCCACCCGGACGGGGGCCGGGGCGATCACCGGCGGCAGGCCGACCAGGATGGCCGTGCCGCAGTCGGCGCAGGCCCGTTCGGGGCACTCCTCGCCATGACCGTCCGGACACGGCGGCTGCTCGAACACACGTTCATCACCGCAGGTGGAGCAGTACAAGGGGGAACCTCCCTCGGCTATGACACGCATCACGTTCGCACGCGCCGGTGACAGAATGCGGGACTTCGCTCGGCGTGTCCGGAAGTTCATGCCGTCGCAGGCGTCACTCCTGTGCCTTGGCAACGTGTTTCGTGGGACCATCACCCCGTGACCGCTGACGCCACCCGCCCGAACGACGACTCCGCGAACCCGCCCGGCAGCGGCGGCCTCGCGGACAGCCCCTTCCTGCTGGCCTGCCGGCGGCGGCCCGTGCCGCACACGCCGGTGTGGTTCATGCGCCAGGCGGGCCGCTCCCTGCCGGAGTACCTGCGGGTGCGCGAGGGCGTCCCGATGCTGGAGTCGTGCACCCGGCCGGACATGATCGTGGAGATCACCATGCAGCCGGTGCGCCGGTACGCGGTGGACGCGGCGATCTTCTACAGCGACATCATGGTCCCGCTCAAGGCGATCGGGGTCGACCTCGACATCAAGCCGGGCGTCGGGCCGGTCATCGCCGACCCGGTCCGCACCCCGGCCGATCTGGACGCGCTGCGCCGGCTCGACCCCGGCGACGTCCCGTACGTGACGGAGGCCGTCGAGGGCCTGGTCGGCGAGCTCGGGGACACCCCGCTGATCGGGTTCGCCGGCGGCCCGTTCACGCTCGCCTCGTACCTGATCGAGGGCGGCCCGTCCAAGAACCAAGAGCGCACCAAGGCCATGATGTACGGCGAGCCGGAGCTGTGGTCCGGCCTCCTGGGCCGCCTCGCCGACCTCACGATCGACTTCCTCAAGCTGCAGATCGCGGCCGGCGCGAGCGCGGTGCAGGTCTTCGACTCGTGGGCGGGCGCCGTCGCCGCGCAGGACTACCGCGAGTCCGTCCTGCCGCACACCCGCCGCATCTTCGCCGAGATCGAGCCGCTCGGCGTCCCGCGCATCCACTTCGGCGTCGGGACGGGCGAGCTGCTCGGCCCGATGGGCGAGGCCGGGGCGGACGTCGTCGGCGTCGACTGGCGGGTCCCGCTGGACGAGGCCGTGAGCCGCGTCGAGCCGGGCAAGGCCCTGCAGGGCAACCTCGACCCGGCGATCCTGTTCGCCCCGTGGGAGACCGTCGAGCACCGGGCCCGCGACGTGCTGGCCCGCGGCCGCACCGCCGAAGGGCACATCTTCAACCTGGGCCACGGCGTCCTGCCGTCCACGGACCCGGACGTGCTGGCCCGCCTCGCGGACCTCGTCCACGAGGCGAGCGCCGAGGCCGCGCGGCAGGACTGAGGCCGCGCGGCCGGGTCCGCGCGTCAGGCGGGCGGCGGCGGTCCGGCAGGCCCCGCCGGGCGCTCCGGCGGCGCCCCTTCGCCGGCGCCGACGGCGGCCTTCTCGGGTTCCGGTGCCGGGGAGGGCGCGCCGGCCGAGCCCCAGCCGGAGAAGCGGTCGCGCAGCCGGTGCCGGAACGCCAGCACGGGGATGCCGAGGACGGCGGCCGTGACGAGGAACGGCAGCAGCCAGCCCAGCACGGTGGCCAGGCCGCCCACGAAGGCGGTGAACGCGCCCCAGCCGTTCTCCAGGCCGCCGATGAAGCCGCCGCGGGGCTCCTCCTTCTTCTCGGGCGGCGCGGGCTTGGTCACGAGCGTCACGGTCACGGTCGCGAACGCCGTGCGGTGCGTGAGCGACTTGTGGCGCGCCTGCAGCGACTCCAGATCGGACTCGCGCTCGGCGATCTCCTCCTCGATGTTGATGATCTCGCTGACCGAGTTCGCGCGGTCGAGCAGCTTGCGGAACGACTCCAGCGCGGCCTTCGCCGACCGCACCCGGGCCTCCACGTCGGCGACCTCGCCGGTGACGTCCTCGGCCTGCTGGCTGAGCGAGAGCTTGGTGCCGAGCTGCGTGCTCAGCTGGTTCAGGACGTCGGTGTACCGGTCGGTCGGGATCTTCAACGCGATCTCCGAGCGGGCGGGGTCGCTGGACGTCGACTCCTGCTCGACGTAGCCGCCCGCCGTCGTGACCATCTGCTTGGCCTTGGTGGCGGCGCTCTCCACGTCGCCCGCCCGGACCCGCAGCTGCGCCGAGTGGACGACCTCGCGCCCGGAGGGCAGGGGCGGCGCCGCCCGGCTCCCGCTCCCAGACCCGCCCCCGGCCTCGCCGGACTGCTGCCTGCCCGCCCCGCTCGTCGCGGCCGGCGCGCGGGCGCCGCCGCGGTCGACCGCCTCGGAGGACGCCCCCGATGAGTCGTCTCCGCCGCCCGAGCACCCCGCCAGGACCCCGGCGAGCAGCAGGACGACCAGTGCACAGGTGATGTTCCTGACGATCCGCATGGGGCTTGGACGGGGGTGACGCACATCACCGTTCCGGCAGGCGGATCGCGATGCGGGAACGATGAGGGCACGCGCGGATCACGGCCCGGCTCCCGGCGCTCGCGCCGGCGTCGGTCCAGGTCCGGGCCCCGGATGCGACGCCCGCCGCTCCGGGCGCCCCGGTGCGCGGTTCCGGGGGGCGTCTGGAAGGCTGGAGGCATGTCCACGTCCCATGCCGTCGTCGTCGGGGGCGGCATCGCGGGCCTCGCCGCCGCGCGCATGCTCGCCCGGGGCGGTGTGCGGGTGACCGTGCTGGAGGGCTCCCCCCGGATCGGCGGCAAGCTGCGGGTCAGCGAGATCGCCGGGATCCCGGTGGACGAGGGCGCCGAGTCGATGCTCGCCCGCCGTCCCGAGGGCCTCGACCTGGTGCGCGACCTCGGCCGCTCCGGCGACCTGGTGAACCCCGGCACCACGTCCTCGGCGATCGTCAGCCGCGGGTCGCTGCGGCCGATCCCGGCCGGGCAGGTGATGGGCGTCCCGTCCGACCTGAAGGCCCTCGCCGCCTCCCAGGTGCTGTCGCCGGCCGGGCTGGCGCGCGTCCCGCTCGACCTGGTCCTGCCCGAGACGCCGCGCGGCGCGGACGTGTCCGTCGCGGACTACATCGGCGCCCGCCTCGGCCGCGAGGTCGTCGACCGCCTCGTCGAGCCGCTGCTCGGCGGCGTCTACGCGGGACGCACCGAGCTGCTGTCGTTCGACTCCACCCTGCCCGCGGTCGCCGCCGCCGCGCGCAGCCACCGCTCGCTGGTGCACGCCGTCCAGGGCATCCGGGACGCCGCGCCGAAGGACTCCGGCCCCGTCTTCGCGACCCTGCCGGGCGGGCTCGGCACGCTCCCGCACCTGGTGGCCGGCGACGTCGAGGAGGCCGGCGGGACGGTCCGGACCGGCGCGATGGTCCGCGAGCTCCGCCGCCGCGAGCACGGCTGGCGGCTCACCGTCGGCCCGACCCGCGCCCCCGAGCACCTCGACGCCGACGCCGTGGTGATCGCGGTCCCGGCGGCCCCCGCGGCCCGGCTGCTGGAGCACGACGTGCCCGCCGCCGCGCGGGAGCTGGCCGGCATCGAGTACGCGAGCATGGCGATCGTCACGCTCGTCTACCGGGCCACCGCGTTCCCGCGGCTCCCGAAGGGGAGCGGCTACCTCGTCCCGGGCGTGGAGAGCGACCCGGAGAGCGGCGGCCGGGGGGTCAAGGCCGTCACGTTCAGCTCGGTGAAATGGCCTCACCTGCGCGAGCGCGACCCCGGCGTCGTCGCGGTCCGCTGCTCCGTCGGGCGGTTCGGTGAGGAGCGCACCCTCCAGCGCTCCGACGAGGAGCTGGTCGCCACGGCCATGGCCGAGCTCGCCGCGACCTGCGGCGTCACCGAGCTGCCCGTGGAGAGCCGGGTGACCCGGTGGGGCGGCGGCCTCCCGCAGTACAACGTGGGCCACGCCGACCGCGTGGCCAAGGTCCGGGTCGCGGTCGCCGCGGCGCCGGGGCTGGCCGTCGCGGGCGCCGCCTACGACGGCCTCGGCATCCCCGCGTGCATCGCCTCGGCGCGGGCGGCGGCGACCCGGGTGCTGGACGACCTGCGCAGTCGAGAAGGAGAAGATCATGACCGAGCCGGCGGGCAAGCCGAAGGCACGCGAACTCAATAACGTCATCCGCTACACCATGTGGTCGGTCTTCCGGGTCGCCCAGCCCGGCACGGTCGGTGACAGGGACGCGGCCGAGGTGCAGGACCTGCTCGACCAGGCGGCCCAAAAGGACGTGACCACCCGCGGCGCCTACGACGTCGCCGGGTTGCGCGCGGACGCCGACTACATGTTCTGGTGGCACGCGCCCACGTCCGAGGACCTCCAGGAGGTCTACACCCGGTTCCGCCGGACGGCCCTCGGCCGCGCGAGCGAGCCGGTGTGGTCGCAGATGGCGCTGCACCGCCCCGCGGAGTTCAACAAGAGCCACATCCCCGCGTTCCTCGCCGACGAGGAGCCGCGCGGCTACGTCTGCGTGTACCCGTTCGTCCGCTCCTACGAGTGGTACCTGCTGCCGGACGAGGAGCGGCGCGCCATGCTCGCCGAGCACGGCAAGATGGCGCGCGACTACCCCGACGTCCGGGCCAACACGGTGTCGGCGTTCGCGCTCGGCGACTACGAGTGGATGCTGGCGTTCGAGGCCGACGAGCTGCACCGCATCGTCGACCTGATGCGGCACCTGCGCGGCGCGAAGGCGCGCCTGCACACCCGCGAGGAGGTGCCGTTCTACACCGGGCGCCGCAAGCCGGTCGCCGAGCTGGTCGCCGGCCTCGCCTGACGCCGATCACCCCAACCCGGCGGATGATGGGGCGAATCCGCAGTAAAGTGCCGTCCGTGACCGAGTCTCCCGCCAAGCACTCCCGCGGACGGCACGCCAAGCCGCCGTCCAAGCTCGCGATCCACTGGAACCGGCTGGTCAGGGCGCTGCGGAAGTCGCGGTGGCGACGGCTCGCCGCCGGTGGGGCGACCGCGGTCGTCGCGGTGGCCGCGGTCGCCGGCTTCCTGTTGCTGCCCGGCGGTTCGGAGCCGGGCTCCCGCGCCACCGTCGCCGCCCGCACCGGATCCACGCCGTCCCCGCACGAGAGCGCCGAGGCCGTCGGGGACCCCGACGAGATCACCGACGCGGTGCCGTACTTCGAGACCAAGGACCCGGACAAGAAGGTCGTCAAGCACGTCACCGACGTCAGGCGCAGCGGCACCTTCGTCCGCGTCTACACCGACCTGGGCGAGGAGGACGAGAACTCCAGGCCCGCTCTCGACCTCTGCGAGTGGACGACCCAGTTCCTGGAGGACGGCGGCGACGACGAGCCCCGCGTCTTCGTCCACGGCAAGAGCGACGACAACGGCAGCGTCGTCCTCGCCAACAAGCAGAGCGACAAGGACGACTGCGAGGTCGGCGAGACCCGCTAGTCGTCGCTCTCCAGGATCTCCCGCATCCTGGCCTCCTCGATACCGGCAGGGCCCATCATGGCGACCCGGAGGACGGGGGACGGGTCGTTCGCTTCGCGCACCACCACGTCGATCCGGTGCGTTCCTCGGGAGACCCGGACGCGGCGCTGCCGGTACAGGACGAAGATCGCGGTCTCGACGACCCGTCTCGGCCCTCCGCAGAGGTACGCCATCTCGTAGGGGTCGATCTCTTCCATGGGCGCCCTCCGGGCGGCGTGCCGTCGCCCATGAGGACGCCTGCGCGCCCGCTCCGGTTGGCCTATTCGGCGGGTTCGAGGGTGAGCGAGATCGAGTTGATGCAGTAGCGGTCGTCGGTGGGGGTGTCGTAGCCCTCGCCGTGGAAGACGTGGCCCAGATGCGAGTCGCACACGGCGCACCGCGCCTCCGTGCGGACCATGCCGAGCGAGCGGTCCTCGATGAGCGTGACCGCGTCGGAGCCGGACGGGGCGTAGAACGAGGGCCAGCCGCAGTGGCTCTCGAACTTGGTCTCCGACCGGAACAGCTCGGTTCCGCAGGCGCGGCACCGGTACACGCCGACCGTCTTGGTGTCGGTGTACTCGCCGGTGAAGGGCTTCTCGGTGCCCGCTTCGCGCAGCACGTGGAACTCCTCGGGGCTCAGTCGCGCCCGCCACTCGTCCTCGCTCTTGCGGATCTTCTCCATACCCCGACCGTACCCGGCACCGTGTCCGACCGGTGGGTTAGCGTGCAGGCATGGCCTCGCCCTTCATCGAGATCCCGGTCGGGGATCGGCTCGTCAAGGTGACCAATCCCGACAAGGTCTACTTCCCCGAGCACGGGTACACCAAGCGGCAGCTCGTGGAGTACTACGTGGCCGTCGGGGACGGCATCCTGCGCGCCACGCGCGACCGCCCGACGACGCTGGAACGCTGGCCCGCCGGAGTCTTCGAGGGCGCCAGGATGGCCACCCGGGAGGACTACGCCCGCGGCCAGGCCGGCATGGGCGCCGGCAAGTCCGACGCGTTCTACCAGAAGCGCATCCCGAAGGGCGCGCCCGACTGGGTGCGGACGGCCCGGATCGCGTTCCCGAGCGGGCGCTCCGCCGACGAGGTCTGCCCGACCGAGGTCGCCGTGATCGCCTGGGCGGCGAACCTCGGCACGCTGACGTTCCACCCGTGGCCCGTCCGCAAGGGCGATGTGGACCACCCGGACGAGCTGCGCATCGACCTCGACCCGCAGCCCGGCACCGGCTTCTCCGACGCCGTCCGGGTGGCGCTCGGCCCGGCCCGCGACCTGCTGGCGGAGCTGGGCTACACCGGCTACGTCAAGACGTCCGGCAAGGGCGGCGTGCACATCTACGTCCGCATCGAGCCCCGCTGGACGTTCACCGAGGTCCGCCGCGCCGCCCTCGCCTTCGGCCGCGAGGTGGAGCGCCGCGCGCCCGCCGAGGTCACCACCAGGTGGTGGAAGGAGGAGCGGGGCGAGCAGATTTTCATAGATTTCAACCAGAACGCCCGCGACAGGACGATCGCGTCGGCCTACAGCGTCCGCCCGGCCCCGCACGCCCCGGTCTCCGCGCCCGTGACCTGGGACGAGCTGGCCGACGCCGACCCGCACGACTTCACGATCGCCACGATGCCGGCCCGGTTCGCCGAGATCGGCGACCTCCACGCGTCCATCGACGAGGAGTCCTTCTCCCTGGAGGGCCTCCTGGAGCTGGCCGACCGCGACGAGAAGGACCACGGCCTCGGCGACATGCCGTACCCGCCGAACTACCCGAAGATGCCCGGCGAGCCCAAGCGCGTCCAGCCCAGCAAGGACACCGACAACCAGTAGGGAATATCCGCCGCCGCGCCTCGCTTGAACCGTCGTGCGGAAGGTCGAGTCGAAGGCGGGAGCATGTCCTCGTTGAACGTCCGGTATCTCGGTGGCCCGAGCGCGATCCTGGAGATCGGAGGCGTGCGGCTCGTCGTCGACCCGACGTTCGACGCGCCCGGCGACTACCCGATCGGGTCCCGGAAGCTGACCAAGACCATCGGCGCGGTCGTGGGCCCGGACGAGATCGGCGCGGTCGACGCGGTGCTGCTCTCGCACGACCAGCACCCGGACAACCTGGACACGGCCGGCCGGGCGTACCTGGCGGACGTCCCGCTGACGCTGACGACGGAGACCGCCGCCGGACGCCTCGGCGGCACCGCCCGCGCCCTGCCGAACTGGGAGCACGCCGACCTGCCGCGCCCTGACGGCGGAACCCTCCGCGTCACCGGCGTCCCGGCCCGGCACGGCCCGGACGGCACCGAGCACCTCACCGGCCCGGTCACCGGGTTCGTGCTGTCCGGCGAAGGCGTGCCGACCACCTACGTCAGCGGCGACAACGCGTCGCTCGACGTCGTCCGGGCCATCGCCGAGCGGTTCGCCCCGATCGACGTCGCCGTGCTCTTCGCCGGCGGAGCGCGGACACCGCTCGTCGGCGACGCCCACCTGACGCTGACCAGCGAGGGCGCGGCCGAGGCCGCCGCGATCCTGGGCGCCGCCCGGGTCGTCCCGCTGCACTTCGAAGGCTGGACGCACTTCTCCGAGGGCCGCGACACGATCCCGCCCGCCTTCGACAAGGCGGGGCTCACCGACCGCCTCCACCTCCTCGACCCGGGCGAGGGCATCGCCCTCTAGGACGTGCTTGAGGCCCGCCGGCTCGGGGGCGGCGGGCCTCAAGGACGGTCGGCGGAGATGGTCGGGTCAGTAGAGCTTGCGCTCCTGGACGGGCAGGTCGACCTTGGACGGCCCGCGCCACGTCGTGCTCGTCCGCGGCGGGGCGACCAGGGTGTTCACGTCCTCCTCGGCGGCGACGACCGGGATGCTGACGGAGCTTCCGCGCAGATCCACCGTCACCCGGGCGCCCGTGGGCGTCTCGGTGTTGTAGTCGGCGTCCGTCCCGGCGAGGACGAGGGCCAGGCGGTGGCCCTTCTTCAGCACGTACTCCTGGCTGAGAGTCTCCCAGTCGACGGTGTAGTAGCGGCCCGGCTGCAGCGGCCGGGGCCGGCTCAGCGACCGGTCGTTCTGGGCGTCCAGCCAGCCGCGGGCGATGACGTTGACGGGGGAGGCGACCGTCGTGACCTCCGTCTGCTTGTAGCAGGCGTCGTCGGACGGGGTGCTCTCACCGTGGCAGTCCTCGGTGTCGAGCGTCCGGATGCCGGAGCCGGCGCCGAGGTAGTTCACGCGGGTGTCCTCGCCGTAGTCGACGAGCAGCGCGGTGACGTTCGTCGTCGGCTTGTCCAGCTTGATCCGCAGCCGCGCCGCCGGGGTGCCCGACAGGCGCCCGGTCTTCGGCAGCGGGGAGGAGACGAACGCGGCCCGGTACGGCTGCGCGGTCGTCGGGTCGGCGACCATCGCGCTCTCCGGGAAGCCGCCGCCCTGCGGGCCGGCCGCGTCGGTGAACGCGGCGGTCGCGCCCCCGGCCGCGGGCTTCAGGCCGAGCGAGCCGTCCGCGCCCGGCCGCAGGACGATGTTCCGTGCGTCCCGGGACGGCCAGTCGCGCTGGGTGATCCACTGGTCGGGCCCGACCTCGATGTCGGCGCGCGGCTCCCGCATGACGCCGTTGGGGATCTTCTGCAGCTCGTGGTCGAACCACCGGTGCAGGGTGCGCACCCACGCGTCCCGCCGGATGTCGAACGGGTCGACGTGGCCGCGCTGCGACAGCCACACCTTGCGCTGGACGCCCCGCTTCGCGAGGGCCTCCCACCAGAGCGCGAAGTGGTCGTCCTTCACGTTCAGGTCGTTGACGCCGTGGTAGGCGAAGATGCTGGCGCGGACCTTGCGGGCGTCGGCGATCGTCCCGTTCCGGTAGTCGGCGGTCTTCCAGTAGGCGTTGTAGTTGCCGGTCGCGTCGTCCTCGCCCTCGTCGAGGCCGGCGTTCACGGCGGCGCACTTGGCGGGCGGGTCGGTGTCGACGTAGTCGGCGAGCCACGGCTGCTCGTCCGTCCAGTACTTCACGCCGTTCATGCGGCTGTACTGGTACCAGCTGCTGATCGCCGCGATCGGGACGATCGTCTCCAGCCCCTCCACGCCGGTCGCCGCGACGCCGTTGGCGAGCGTCCCGTCGTAGGACTTGCCGATCATGCCGGTGCGGCCGGTCGTCCACGTCGCCTTCACCGGGCTGCCGTCCGGCCGGTAGGCCTTCGCGCGCCCGTTGAGCCAGTCGACCACGGCCTTGCCGCCGAGGACGTCGCTCGGGCCGCCGCTGACGGGGCAGCCGTCGGAGCGGGTCGTCCCCACCATGTCCACGGCGAGGAACGCGTACCCGCGCGGCACGAAGTAGTTGTCGTAGTAGAGCGGGAACTTCACCGGGTTCCCGTTCGCGTCGTAGGTCTTGAGCTCGCTCTCGTTGCCGCGCCCGGCGTTGTCGTAGTACGGGCTCTCGTCCATGATCACCGGGACCTTGAGGCCGTTCTCGGTCTCCTTGGGCCGGATGATGTCGACGTTGACGCGGTCCTTCCTGCCGTCCCCGTCGCTGTCCACGCCGGACTCGACGTAGACGTGCTCGCGGATCGCGTCCTTGTAGGAGAAGACCGGCTGGGTCACGCCGTCCTTCACCACGATCTTGGGGGACGTCCGGGCCAGCGCCGTCGCGCCGCCGCCGGTGCCGGCGAGCGCGACGCCCGTCAGCACGGCCACCGTCATCGTCCGCCGGGTTCGTCTCAGGGATCGCCTGGCCAACCCGCACCTCCGGTCATGAAAATGATCTCCGTCGGGCCACAGGTTCCTCGCCCGGCGGCGCGGGGTAAAGGGCGGCGCACGACGAACTCGGACCGGATTTGGTCACGTCCTGCCGTTGCGCCTCACGGTCCGTCCGTAACCCTGATCTCGGTCCGTCCGTGACGGCGGGGAGGGATGCCCGGCGTGCCTGCCGGGCACCCCCGCCTCCATGGGTTGGAGCTATCGAAAATCACTCCGCAAGGGACCGTTCCGGATCAACCTGTCCAAGAAGGGGGTCGGGCACAGCGTCGGGACGCGCGGCGCCCGCTACACCCGCTCCGCGGACGGGCGCCGGCACATGACGTTCCGCATCCCCGGGACGGGCCTGTCCTGGCGCCGCCCCCTCGGCCGGCGCCGCTAGCCGCGCTTCGCGCGGTTCACCGCCGACAGGACGGCCTCCACCGACGCGGTGAGCACCGACGTGTCGAGGCCCGCGCCCCACGCCGTCACACCGTCCACCCGGCACTCGGCGTAGGCGGCGGCCTTGGCGTCGGGACCGGCCTCGGTCGAGTGCTCGGCGTGGTGCAGCACGTCCACCTTGATCCCGGCCGCGGCCAGCGCGCCGGTGAGGGCGTCCAGGGGGCCGTTGCCGGAGCCGGTGCACTCGCGCTCGTCCCCGTCGACGGCGATGACACCGGTGAAGTCGTGCCGCGCCGGGCCTGTCCCCTGTGAAGGGCGTCCCTCCGCACGAGGATCGGCGTGGGACGTCCGCCATCCCGCCACCGAGACCGGCCCGGACCGGTCGAGGTACTCGGCGCGGAACAGGTCCCACAGATCGGCCGCGGTGATCTCCTCGCCGCTGCCGTCCGTCGCCCGCTGGACGACCTGGGAGAACTCGATCTGCAGGCGGCGCGGCAGGTCCAGCCCGTACCCGGTCCGCAGCAGGTAGGAGATCCCGCCCTTCCCCGACTGGCTGTTGACCCGGATGACCGCCTCGTACCCGCGCCCGACGTCGGCGGGGTCGATCGGCAGGTACGGGACGTCCCACGGCAGCCGCTCCGGCGGCATGCCCTGTTCCTCCGCGCGCCGGACGTGGCGGGCCATGCCCTTGCCGATCGCGTCCTGGTGCGTCCCCGAGAAGGCCGTGTAGACCAGGTCGCCGCCGTACGGGTGCCGCTCGTGGACGGGCAGCCGGTTGCAGTACTCGACCGTCCGGCGGATCTCGTCGATGTCGGAGAAGTCGATCCGCGGGTCGACGCCCTGCGCGTGCAGGTTCAGCGCGAGCGTGACCAGGTCGACGTTCCCGGTCCGCTCGCCGTTGCCGAACAGGCAGCCCTCGATCCGCTGCGCGCCCGCGAGCAGCGCCAGCTCCGCGCAGGCGACGCCCGTCCCGCGGTCGTTGTGCGGGTGGACCGAAAGGATCACCGCGTTCCGCCGGGCGAGGTTGCGGTGCATGTACTCGATCTGGTCGGCGTACACGTTCGGCGTGGCGATCTCCACCGTCGCCGGCAGGTTCAGGATCACCGGGCGGTCGGGCGAGGCGTCCCACAGCCCGGTGACCGCGTCGCAGACCTCCAACGCGTAGTCCGGCTCGGTGACGTTGAACGTCTCGGGCGAGAACTCGAAACGCACGCCTGGCCGGGCGAGGCGCGCCACGTCCGCCGCCCCGTCCAGGATCAGCCGCCGCACGCCCTCCCTGCCGGAGCCGAGCACGACGTCCCGCCACACCGGGCCCGTCGCCGTGTACAGGTGGACGACCGCCCGGGGCAGCCCCTCGATGGAGGCGAACGTCCGCTCGATCAGCTCGCGCCGCGCGGGCGTGAAGACGACCGGGGTCACATCGTCCGGAACGCCCGCCTCCGCCAGGTGGCGGACGAAGTCGAAGTCGGTCTGGCTGGCCGACGGGTAGCCGACCTCGATCTCCTTGAAGCCCATCGCCACGAAGAGGTCGAACATGCGGCGCTTGCGGGGCGTGTCCATCGGCTCGGCCAGCGCCTGGTTGCCGTCCCGCAGATCGACCGGCACCCACAGAGGCGCGCTCTCGATGCGCCGCGACGGCCAGGTGCGCTCGATGTTCGGCACGGGCGACGGCACGCGCTCGTGCACCGACCGGTACCGGTGGAACGGCATCGAGCTGCCGCGCTGCGGGTTCCAGAAGGGCGCGCCGTCCGCCACCGGACCGGACGGGGTGCGCAAAGTGGAGAAGTTCATGGGGCTCTGTCCTTCACATCGCCGGACGACCGGCAGCACCGGACCCCGCGGCGGGGTGCCGGTCCGGATCAGGCCCCGCCGCGGCGACCGAGAAGAAGAACCCGCCACGACATGGCGGCCACCCAACCACACCTCAGCTCCTCAGACAAGCTGAGGTGAAGCTAGGCTGGGACCGTCACCGTCCCGGAGGAACCCGCATGCCGCTCGGCCCGCTCCGCCCCAGCCCGCTCGTCGAGCAGGCCGCCCAGCGCCTCCGCGACCAGATCACCGGCGGTTCGTGGCCGGTCGGGACGCGGCTCCCCGGCGAGACGACGCTCGCCAGGGAACTCGGCGTGGGCCGCTCCACCGTCCGCGAGGCGCTGCGCGCCCTCGCCGGCGCCGGGCTCGTCCAGGCCCGCCAGGGCGCCGGCGTCTTCGTCGTCGCGACCGAGCCGGACGAGGACTGGCCCGCCCGGCTCCGCCGCGCCTCCGTCGCCGACGTCTACGAGATCCGCACGATGCTGGAGGTCCGGGCCGCCGAGCTCGCCGCCGCCCGCCGCACGGACGCCGACCTGACCGCCCTCGACACGGCCCTGGCCGCCCGCGACGAGGCCTTCGCGGGCCCGTCCCTCGAACCCTTCATCGACGCCGACATCGCCCTGCACACCGCGGTGATCGCCGCCGCGCACAACCCCGTGCTCGCCGACCTGTTCGCCGAGTTCGTCCCCGTCCTGCGCGACGGCCTCCTCGACCTGGTCGCCCTCGTCGACGTCCGCACCTCCGACACCGCCCACGGCCGGGCCGCCCACGCCGCCCTGGTAGAGGCCATCCGCACCCGCGACCCCGCCGCCGCCGGCCAGATCATCACAACCGAACTCCACCGCACCCTCGCAGCCATCCAGCGCGGTTAGGCCAGGGCTGACAGGAGGGGTGGGAGGTCGTGGTCGTGGACGATGGTCAGCCGGCGGGTGGCGCGGGTCATGGCGACGTAGAGGTCCTGGCCGCCCTTCGGTGACTCGGTGAGGATGCCGGACGGGTCGACGACGATCACCGAGTCGAACTCCAGGCCCTTGGCCTCCTCGGTGGTCAGCACGACGGCGGGAGAGTCGAGGGCCTCCGGGGTGGCGCCGGCGGCGGCGTCCGGGAGGGCGTCCAGCGCGGCGGCGTGCCGGGCCGCCGAGGTGATGACGGCGAGGCGGCCCTCCTTGAAGGCTCCGCCGATGTCCTCGCCACCCGTGACCAAAGACAGTTCCGAGCGGACGAGGGACGGTAGCTCGGCGACCGGCAGCGCGAGCGCGGCGGGCGGCGGGCCGTCGTCGCGCACGGGTTCGGGCGGGGTCTGGTCGGGGGCGACGGCGGCGAGGACGTCGGCGGCGACCCGCATGATGGCGGCCGGGGTGCGGTAGTTGACCAGGAGGCGCTGCTCGCGCCAGCGGCCCGGCACGTAGCGGTCGAGCATCTGGCCCCAGGACGAGGCGCCCGCGGCGCTGCCGGTCTGGGCGATGTCGCCGACGACGGTGAGGGAGCGGGTCGGGACGCGGCGCATCACCGTGCGCCAGGCCATCTCGGAGAGTTCCTGGGCCTCGTCGACGATGACGTGGCCGTAGGCCCACTCGCGGTCGGCCATGGCGCGCTGGGCGGTGGTGAGGAAGGGGCCGCCGTCGTGGTGGCGCTCGGCGAGCTCGCCCGCGGAGATCACGTCGCGTGCGGACAGGAGGTTCGTCGTCCCGGCGGTCTCGATGACCTCCCGGGCGTAGCGCTCCTCCTCGGCCTGGGCGGCCCGCGCGGCCCGCTCCCGGGCCCGGTCGGCGGAGTCGTCCTTGCCGAGATGCTCGGCGGCCTCGTCCAGCAGGGGGACGTCCGAGACCGTCCACGGTGAGCCCGACGTGCGGTGCAGGAGCGCACATTCGGTGGGGGAGAGGCCGGCCTGCGCCCCGACGCGGGTGAGCGCCTCGGGATCGGCGAAGAGGTCGTCGAGGAGTCGCTGGGGCGTCAGCTCGGGCCACAGCCCGTCCAGTGCGGACCGGACGGCCGGGTCCTGCCACAGGGCCTCCTTGGCCAGGCGGAGGTCCGTCTCGTCGAGGAGGGGTTCGTCCTCGGCCTCGTCGATGAGCTCCTGGAGCCAGTCGGGGAGCCCGCCGGACTTCGCGATCTCCTCCAGCGGCTCGTCCATGATGCGGTCGTACTGCTCCGCCCGGTTGAAGGCGAGCGCCTCCAGCATGTCGTGGACGAAGCGGCGCCGCTGCATGTTGTGCGGGAGGCGCAGGGCGCGGGCGCGGTCGCGGATCTGCTCGCACCTTTCGGCGTCCACGACCAGGGTGAGGCCGTCGGTCTCGATGCGCAGGCCGCCGGCGGGCGCGATCTGCCGGTCGTGGACGGCGGCCTCGACGAGGTCGGCCATGCGCAGGCCTCCCTTGACGACGGCGGCCGCCGGGGTGTCGGCGGCCGCCGCCTTGAGGCCCGGATACAGCTCGCCGACCGTGGCCAGCGCGACGTCGGTCTCACCCAGGCCCGGCAGCACCTGCTCGATGTAGCGGAGGAACGTGGCGTTGGGGCCGACGACGAGCACTCCGCGGCGTTCGAGGACGTCGCGGTGCGTGTAGAGGAGGTACGCGGCCCGGTGCAGGGCGGCGACCGTCTTGCCGGTGCCGGGGCCGCCCTGGACGACCAGCACGCCCTGCAGGCCGGACCGGATGACCTGGTCCTGCTCCTCCTGGATGGTCGCGACGACGTCGCTCATCCGGCCGGTCCGGCGGCGGCGGAGCGTGGCGAGGAGGGCGGCCTCGCCCACGATGCCGCCGCGTTCCGACTCCTCCAGGCCCTCCAGGTCGAACACCTCGTCGTCCAGCCGGACGACCTCGCGGTGCCGCAGGTGCAGGTGGCGGCGGCGCGCGAGCGTGCCGGGCGCGCCCGGGGTCGCGGTGTAGAACGGGCGGGCCGCCTCGGCGCGCCAGTCGATCAGGATGGGCTCGCGGTCCTCGTCGCGGAGCCCGACGCGGCCGATGTAGAACGTGTCGCCGGGGCCGCCGGCGCCGGCGCGGTGGTCGATGCGGCCGAAGCACAGGCCGTGCTCCACCCCGCCGAGCCGGGCGAGGCGGCGGCCGGCCTCCTCGGAGGCGACGGCGCTCTCCAGGCGCGCCTGGAACACGCCGCCGCCTCCGGCCGGCCCCTGCCGCAGCGCGGCCTCGGCGCTCGCCCGCTCGACGTCGAGCCGCGCGTACACGCGGGACACGTACTCCTGCTCGGCCCGCAGGGCGGCCTGCCGTGCCTTTTCTTCGCGCTCGGGGTTGACAGCGTCGGCTTGACGGAGTCCCATGCCTTGGGTACACTCCTATTCATAGGATCGGCTATCTGTGTGCGTAACTTGTAGCGCGCTAGCCTAGCATCCTTTTCCTCGCGCTGCGTGATCTTCCCGGCGCCGCCCAAAAGATCGTTTCTGTTGCGGCGGACGTCATCCGCGCGGTGCCCCGAGGTCACCGGCCTTCGTGAGGCTGTCCGGCGATCACTGCCGGATTCCTCCGAAAGGTCGCTCCTCCATGGCAGCCTCCGCACACCCCCTGAACCGGCGCACCTTCCTGGTCACCAGCGGGCTCGCCACCGCCGTCGCCGTGACCGGCGCCCCCGGAACCGCCCAGGCCGCCCGCCGTTCCCGCACCCTGCCCGGCGACCCGTTCACGCTCGGCGTCGCCTCCGGCGATCCCGAACCGGACGGGTTCGTCCTCTGGACCCGGCTGGCGGTGAACCCGCACGCCGAGGACGGCCTCGGCGGCATGCCGCCCCGCACGGTCCCCGTCCGCTGGGAGGTCTCGTCCGACGAGCGGTTCCGCCGCGTCGAGCGGCGCGGCGTCGCCGCCGCCCGGCCGCAATCCGCCCATTCCGTCCACATCGAGCTGAACGGCCTGCGCCCCGGCCGCGACTACTGGTACCGCTTCCGCGCCGGCGACCACGTCTCGCCGGTCGGGCGGACGCGCACCGCCCCCCACCCCGCCACCTACGGTCCCGCCCTCGCCATGGCGTTCGCGTCCTGCTCCCAGTTCGAGCACGGCTACTTCACCGCGTACCGGCGGCTCGCCGAGGAACACCCCGACCTGGTCCTGCACCTGGGCGACTACCAGTACGAGTACAAGAAGGGCGTCTACACCATCCCGGGCGGCAACGTCCGTGACCACGAGGGACCCGAGACCGTCACGCTGGCGGACTACCGGCTGCGGCACGCCCAGTACAAGTCCGACCACGACCTGCAGGCCGCGCACCAGGCCGCACCCTGGCTCGTCGTGTTCGACGACCACGAGATCGAGAACAACTGGGCCGACGACGTCCCCGAGGCCGGCTCCGACACCCCGTCCCCCGAGGCGTTCCGCGCACGCCGGGCCGCCGCGTTCCAGGCCTACTACGAGAACATGCCGCCGCGCCGCCGCTCCGTGCCGAGGGGCCCGGACATGCAGCTCTACCGGCGGGTCCGGTGGGGGCGGCTGGCCACCTTCCACATGCTCGACACGCGCCAGTTCCGGGACGACCAGAGCTGCGGCGACGGCTACCGGGACTGCCCCGAGGCGGCCGACCCGAAGCGCTCCATCACCGGCGGCGCGCAGGAGAGGTGGCTGCTGGACGGCTTCCGCCGCTCCACCGCCCACTGGGACGTCCTCGGCCAGCAGGTGTTCTTCGCCCAGCGCGACAACACCGACGGCCCCGTCAAGAAGACCTCGATGGACGCCTGGGACGGCTACGTCGCCTCCCGCGACCGGATCACCAGGGGCTGGCTGGACGCGGGGGTCCGCAACCCGGTCGTGCTCACCGGCGACGTTCACGCCCACTGGGCGAGCGACCTGAAGTCCGACTACGACGACCCCGGCTCCCGGACGGTCGGCGCCGAGCTGGTCTGCACGTCCATCACCAGCACCGGCGACGGCGCGGACTCCGACCCCGCCGCCCACCCCTTCCTCAAGATCAACCCGCACCTGCGCTTCTACAACAACCAGCGCGGCTACGTGATCACGAGGATGAGCAGGGAGGAGATGAAGGCCGACTTCAAGACGCTCCCGACCGTCCGGACGCCGGGCGCCGAGATCTCCACCAAGGCGACGTTCGTCATCGAGGACCGCGTCCCCGGCGTCGAGCAGACCTACCTGCGCCCGTTCACCTCGGCGAAGAGGTCCGCGCCGCCGGACGAGGAGCTGATCAGGCAGACCATCGAGAACGAGACCCAGCCCTGACGGCCGGCGGCCGGGGCGCGGCGCGCCCCGGCCGCGCGGGTCCGGCGCCGGACGCGGCGCGGCGCCGGACCCTGTTCAGCGGTCGACGCGCGGGCTCGTCGCCTGGCCGCCGAAGATGTCGGCGAGGTCGTAGGCCACGGGGATCTCCAGCTGCTCGTAGGTGCAGGACTCCGGGGTCCGGTCGGGCCGCCAGTTGCGGAAGCGGGCGGTGTGCCGGAACCGGTTGCCCTCCATCGCCTCGTAGGCCACCTCGACCACCAGGTCGGGACGCAGCGGCACCCAGCTGAGGTCCTTCTTGCCCGTCCAGCGGGAGATGGCGCCCGGCATGCGGTCGACGGTGGCCTCGGTCTGGTTCGCCCACTCCGACCAGGGATGCTGTGAGAGATCCTCCAGCCGGTAGGGCTTCAGCTCCTCGACCAGCTCCGCCCGGCGCTTCATCGAGAACGACGCGGCCACCCCGACGTGCTGGAGGTTCCCCTCGGCGTTGTAGAGGCCGAGCAGCAGCGACCCGACGATGGGCCCGGACTTGTGCCAGCGGAAGCCGGCCACGACGCAGTCGGCGGTCCGCTCGTGCTTGACCTTGAACAGCACGCGCTTGTCGGGCTGGTACGGGATGTCCCGCGGCTTGGCGATGACGCCGTCCAGCCCCGCGCCCTCGAACTCCTCGAACCAGCGCAGCGCCAGGTCGTAGGAGTCGGAGGCGGGCGTGACATGGATCGGCGCCTTCGCCGCGGTCAGCGCCTCGGTCAGCCGCCGCCGGCGCTCGCCGAGCGGCACCTCCATCAGCGACTCGTCCCCGAGCGCGAGCAGGTCGAACGCGACGAACGACGCCGGGGCGTTCTCCGACAGGAGCTTGATCCGCGACGCGGCGGGATGGATGCGCTGCTGGAGGGCGTCGAAGTCGAGGCGCGTCCCCATCGGCAGCACGATCTCGCCGTCCACCACGCACCGCGGCGGCAGCTCGCGCCTCGCCGCCTCGACCAGCTCGGGGAAGTAGCGGGTGAGCGGCTTCTCGCCCCGGCTGGACAGCTCCACCTCGTCGCCGTCCCGGAAGACGATGCAGCGGAATCCGTCCCATTTGGGCTCGTACAGCAGGTCGCCCTTGGGCATGGTCTTGACCGCCTTGGCCAGCATCGGCGGCAGCGGCGGGCTGATCGGCAGGTCCATCCCCCCATCTTGCGCCCCCGGACCGACAAAAGGACACGCCGGGGGCGCGATACGGCGTTCGATAACGTGCAGGTCATGCGCCGTCTGCTGCCCGAGCCTCCCGCCGGCGCCGCCGCCCCGCACGTCGACCCGTACGAGGCCTACGCCGACCTGCCGGGCCTCCGGCTGGGCATGGTCATGAGCGTGGACGGCTCCGTCACCGACGCCGAGGGGTGGACGGACGGTCTCGGCGGCGCCGCCGACTTCCGTGTGTTCCGGACTCTGCGGGCGCTGGCCGACGCGATCCTCGTCGGGGCCGGAACGGCCCGCACGGGACGCCTCGGCCCGGCCCGCCTCCGCTCCGATCTGCGCGCGCGCCGCGGTCGGCCGCCCGCGCCGATCATCGTCGTGAGCCGCTCCGCCGATCTCGACTGGACGCTCCCGCTGTTCACCGAGGCCGAGACGGCCACGCTCGTCGTGACGCCACGCGGCGTCCGGCACAGGGTTCCGGACCACGTCCAGGTGGTCGCCGCCGGGGAGGACGACGTCGACCTGCCCGCGGCCGTCACGATCCTCCGCGAGGAGCTCGGATACGAGCATCTGCTCTGCGAGGGCGGTCCTTCCCTGGCCACCGCGCTCATCCGCGCGTCCCTCGTCGACGAGCTGTGCCTCAACATCGCCCCGACCCTGCTCGGAGCCCGGCGCCACACCCGCCTCCTGGACGGGCTGGACGCCGAGATACCGCTCACCCCCACGGCCCTCTACCTGGACGAGGGCGTGCTGTTCGCCCGCTACCGGCTGCGGGTGTAACGCAGGAAGAGGAAGCCGTCGTCGTCCTGGAGGACGTGGGCGAGCTTCAGCTCGGACGGGACGGACATGGGCGGCCCGTCCAGGATCCGTGTCGGGTGCCCGGCGAGCAGCAGGGGGCTCAGCGTGAGGCACAGCTCGTCCAGCAGCCCGTGCGCCACCACCTGTGCGAGGACCCCCGGACCGCCCTCGCACAGGAGGCGCCTGTGGCCGCGGGCGGCGAGCTCCCGGACCGCGGCGGGGAAGTCGAGCGTGTTCTTCCCGGCGACGATGACGTCGGCGCGTTCCCGGGCGGCCGCCAGCCGGTCCGGGCCGGCGGACGCGGCCGCCAGCACGATCGTGCGGCTCTCCGCCTCGGTGAAGACCGGCGCGTCGAAGTCGAGGTCGAGCGTCCGGGACACGATCGCCAGCGGCGGGACGGCCGGCCTGCCGTCGCGCAGGCCGTCCCAGCCCGCGCTCGGCCGGACCGGCCCGTAGCCCTCGGCGCGCACGGTGCCGGCGCCGACGATCACGACGTCGGCGAGCCCGCGCAGCAGCAGGAACAGGTGCCGGTCGGAGGCGTTGCCGAGGCCCCCGCTGCGCGCGTCGCGCTGCGCGGCCCCGTCCAGGCTGGCCACCATGTTGGCACGCATCCAGGTGGTGTCCGCCGGATAGGCGTAGCGCTCGGCGAGGTCGACCTCGCCGGGCTCCGGAGAAAGCGTCCGCATAGAGGTCTCAAGCTACTCGACGCCGGACGCGCGGAGTGACCGGCCGTACACCAAGTTTCGCGAATCCGTCATACGCGGGGCCTCCGGCCGCGACACTGGCCGCGGGGTCGGAGATGAGAATCTCACGAAGGGAGCGGGGGGTTGGGTTACGCGGCACTCGGCGCGTGGATCCTCGCCGCCGTCGGCGGCGGCCGATTATTGGTCATCTGGATGGCTCACGGGGGTCCGTCGACGAAGGTGACACGGTTTCCGGTGCTGGTCGTGGCGGGGCATCCGCTCGCGGCCGTCGCCGGACTGGCCGTCTGGATCGCCTACCTGGCCACCGAGAGCGCGGCCTGCGCCTGGGTGGCCTTCGGGACGCTGCTCGTCGTCATCTTCCAGGGGTTCCTGATGTTCACCCGCTGGCTCGTCGGGCGCGGCGGCCGGCACGCCCGCGGCACGGAGCAGGCGTTCCCCGCGACGGCGGTGATCACGCACGGCGCGGTAGCGGCCGCCACGTTCGTGCTGGTGTTCCTGACCGCGCTGGAGGCGACCCGCGCGTGAGCGGCGGGCTCACGCCCCCCGCTTCAGGACGAGCAGCGCCCGGTCCCCGACCGGGACGGCGTCGCGGGCCTTCAGCCGGGGGCGCTCGCCGACGGTGCCGGGCTCGGCGGTGTCGAGGACGAACTCCCAGCGCTCGCCGTACTCGGCACCGGGGAGGGTGAACTCGACCGGCTCCGACCCGGCGTTGACCAGCAGGAGGAACGAGTCGTCGCGGACGCGCCGGCCCCGCGGGTCGGGCTCGGTGATGGCGTCGCCGTTGAGGAACACGCCGAGCGACTTGGCGAACCCGACGTTCCAGTCCTGGTCGGTCATGCTCTCGCCGGCGGGGGTGAGCCAGGCGATGTCGGCCGCGGCGCCGGTGCCCCTGCCGGTGAAGAAGCGGCGGCGCCGGAACACCGGGTGGTCGTGCCGCAGCCGCGACAGGATCCGGACGAACTCCATGTCGTCGGAGTCCTCCCAGCGCACCCACGCGATCTCGTTGTCCTGGCAGTAGGCGTTGTTGTTGCCCTTCTGCGTGCGGCCCAGCTCGTCCCCGTGCGAGAGCATCGGCACGCCCTGCGAGAGGAACAGCGTGGCGAGGAAGTTGCGGCGCTGCCGGGCGCGCAGGTCGAGGACGGCGGGGTCGCGGGCGGGGCCCTCGACCCCGCAGTTCCAGGAGCGGTTGTCGTCGGTGCCGTCCCGGTTGTGCTCGCCGTTGGCCTCGTTGTGCTTGTCGTTGTAGGAGACCAGGTCGGTCAGCGTGAACCCGTCGTGGCACGTGACGAAGTTGATGGACGCGAACGGGCGCCGCGCGCTGTGCTCGTACAGGTCGGAGGAGCCGGTGAGGCGGGACGCGAACTCCGGCATGGTCGCGTACGAGCCGCGCCAGAAGTCGCGGACGGTGTCGCGGTACTTGCCGTTCCACTCCGTCCACAGCGGCGGGAAGTTGCCGACCTGGTAGCCGCCCTCCCCGACGTCCCACGGCTCGGCGATCAGCTTCACCTGGGACACGACCGGGTCCTGCTGGACGAGGTCGAAGAACGCGGCGAGCCGGTCGACGTCGTGCAGCTCGCGGGCGAGCGCGGAGGCGAGGTCGAAGCGGAACCCGTCGACGTGCATGTCCAGGATCCAGTAGCGCAGCGAGTCCATGATGAGCTGCAGCGCGTGCGGGTTGCGGACGTTCAGCGAGTTGCCGCAGCCGGTGTAGTCGAGGTGGTAGCGCTTGTCGTCGTCCCGCAGCCGGTAGTACGAGGCGTTGTCGATGCCGCGGAACGACAGCGTCGGCCCGAGGTGGTCGCCTTCGGCGGTGTGGTTGTAGACGACGTCCAGGATGACCTCGATGCCCGCCTCGTGCAGGGCGCGGACCATCGCCTTGAACTCCAGCACCTGCTCCCCGTACTGCCCGGACGAGCTGTAGGAGTTGTGCGGCGCGAAGAACCCGATCGTGTTGTAGCCCCAGTAGTTGTCGAGCCCGCGCGCCACCAGCGCGTGCTCGGGGACCGACTGGTGCACCGGCATCAGCTCGACCGCCGTCACGCCGAGGTCGAGCAGGTGGTCGACCATCACCGGGTGGGCGAGGCCCGCGTACGTCCCGCGCTGCTCCTCCGGGATCCCGGGATGCAGCTTCGTCAGCCCCTTGACGTGCGCCTCATAGATGACGCTCTCGTGGTAGGGGACGCGGGGCGCGCGGTCGTCCGCCCAGTCGAAGAACGGGTTCACCACCACGTTCTTCGGCATGTAGGGGGCGCTGTCGTCCTCGTTCAGCGCGTCGGGGTCGGCGAACCGGTAGGAGAACAGCGACTCGTGCCAGCGGACGTCGCCCTCCACCGCCTTGCCGTACGGGTCGAGCAGCAGCTTGGACGGGTTGCAGCGGTGCCCTTCGCGCGGGGCGAACGGCCCGTGCACCCGGTACCCGTACCGCTGCCCGGGGCCGACGCCGGGCAGGTAGCCGTGCCAGACGAACCCGTCCACCTCGGGCAGGTCGCGCCGCGTCTCCCGTCCGGCGTCGTCGAACAGGCACAGCTCGACCCGCCGGGCCACCTCCGAGAACAGCGCGAAGTTCGTCCCCGTGCCGTCCCAGGTGGCGCCCAGCGGATAGGGGTCCCCGGGCCACACCTCCCGCATAGCGTGCTCTCCCCCTCGGGGCCGGTTGGTCCTGGCCCGTCGATTGTTGCGTACCCACCGTCCTCCAGCCCCCACCCACCACCATTCAACCGACGGACTCCGTCCGCCCACCGTCCTCCACCCCCCACCAACCCACCAACCCACCTATCACGGGACGGCCCGGCGGCGGAGGCGCCAGACGCTCTCCTCCTCGCTGGTCTCGCCGGTGGCGCGCATGCCGATCTTGGACGCGACGGCCTCCGACGCCCGGTTCTCGGGGTGGATGGTGGCGACGACGTCCCGGATCCCGTGCGCCGCCAGCCAGTCCAGCAGCGCGCGGGCGGCCTCGGTCGCGAAGCCGAACCCCTGGTAGGGCATGCCGATCACCCAGGCGACCGAGGCGCGGTGCCGCGGCGGACCGGGCGTGACCGTCGAGCCGGCGTCCGCGGGCGTCACCGTGAACCCCGGCGGCGCGGGGGCGACCGTCGCCTGGACGTAGCCGACGGCCTGCCCGTCCCGGACGCGCCGCACGATCCAGTTCAGCCAGTACTCCTGGTGGAACGGCGCCGGGCCCGCGACCAGGTGCGCGTAGCGGGCGCGCAGCTCGTCCCGCGTGAGCGGCTCGCCGCCGATGTAGGCGTGCAGCCGCCGGTCGTCCAGGACCGGGGCCAGCTCGTCCGCGTGGTGGACCGCCAGCGGCTCCAGGACGAGGCGCTGGGTCCGGATGGTCGCGGCGATCGGCCCGTACACCCGCCGATCGTATGCCCGCCGCGGGGCTCCGGCCCGGTGGCGCCGCCGGTCAGAGCCACCCGTCGGCGCGCCGCCCGGCGAGCCGCCGCGTCCAGGCGCCGGCCGGATGCTGCTTCGGGTCGAGCCACAGCCAGGGCTGCGCGTGCCGGAAGGGCAGGTCGGTGCCGGGCTGCCACGGGAACAGGCCCTCCCGGTTGGGCCACACGACCTGCAGGATCGGCAGCGGGGGGCGCCGGTAGAACGTCACGGCGCCGGAGAACAGCCCGCCGTACCAGTGCGGGTCGGCGTCCCGGAAGGCGGCCTGCTGCCCCCGCACGACGCCGTCGCGGCGCTCGCCGTCCGCCGGGACCCGGCCCTCGGCGGCCTGCCGGCCGAGGGCGTTGAGGATCTCCTCGGTCTCGTACACGTCGCCGCCGAACATCGCCAGCTCCGGCGCCCGGTGGCTGTGCCACAGCCCCACCGTGTACGCCCATCCGGGGCCGTCGTCGTCGGCGTGGACGAGGACGACGCTCCACCCGTACTGCGTGATGTGCACGATCGTGCGGAGCTGGAAGTTGTCCAAGCGGTCGCGGTCACCGTAGTCACGGCAGATGACGCACGTGCACGTGGGACCCTCGCCGGACATGACCCTCAGTTTACGATCAATCGACCCTGGGCGAGCGCGCGTGTCCTCTTCCATGGGACCGTCCGGCGGATCCGGGCGCCCGGCGGGCGCGGATCGTTCGGTGGGGGCGCGGATCTGGCATCATCGGGACCACCGACCTGTCATCACGGAACCGTTCCGGGAAGGGCACGCATGCCACGTCGTCCGGGGTTCGCCGCCGAGCGCCGCCAGCGGCTGCTGGAGATCGTCCGCGCGAACGGCGCGGTCTCCATGCGCGACCTGGCGGCGTCGCTGGAGGCGTCCGAGGCGACCGTGCGCCGCGACATCCGCGCCCTGGAGGCCGAGGGGCTGCTCGACCGCCGGCACGGCGGGGCGATGGCGCCGGGCGGGCTGTCCCGCGAGCCGACCTACCAGCAGAAGGCCAAGGTGGCGGCCGAGGAGAAGGCGGCGATCGCGCGGCTCGCGTCCGACCTCATCGAGGAGGGCGACGCGGTGGTGATCGGCGCGGGGACGACCACTCGGGAGCTGGCCCGCGAGCTGGTCGGCTTCGACTCGCTGACGGTCGTCACCAACTCGCTGCTCGTGGCCCAGGTGCTCGCCGAGGCGCGCGGCGTCGAGGTGGTGATGACGGGCGGGTCCCTGCGGGGCGCCATCCACGCGCTCGTGGGCGGGGCGGCCGAGCAGACGCTGGCCAGCCTGCGGGTCCGCCGGGCGTTCATCTCGGGGAACGGGCTGACCACCGAGCGGGGCCTGTCCACGCCGAACATGCTGGTCGCGGGCGTCGACCGCGCGCTGGCGCACGCCGCCCAGGAGGTGGTCGCCCTGGTCGACCACACGAAGGTGGGCGTCGACACGATGTTCCAGACGGTGCCCACCGACGAGATCGCGTTCCTGGTGACCGACGGCAGGGCGCCCCAGTCGGAGCTGAGCGAGTTCGAGAACGCGGGGGTCGACGTCTGGGTCGCCCCGGTCCGCTCCGACGCCGCCGAGGCGTAGGACGGGCCGGCCCGCTCAGGCGGCCCGTGCGGCTCCGGCGGACGGCGTCACCCGGTGGATCCGGGGTGACGGCCGCTCCTGCGCGGCGTAGGCGGCCTCGATCCCGGCGCTCACGCCGGCGACCTTCCCGGCGGGGCAGAGCAGCAGCACGGAGCCGCCGAAGCCGCCGCCGATCATCCGCCCGCCGTGCGCACCGGCGTGCACGCCCGCGGACACGGTGAGATCGGCCTCCGGCCAGGAGACCTCGTAGTCGTCCCGCAGGGACGCGTGGGACGCGGTGAGCAGGGCCCCGAGTTCCGCGCCGGGCTCGCGTCCCGGCGTCCGGGCGGCGGCCCCCAGCAGCCGGGCGGCCGATGCCACCCGCGCGTTCTCCGTCACGATGTGGCGGACCCGCCGGCGGAGGACCGGGTCGCGCAGCGTCCGGAGGGCCGGATCCAGGTCCGCGACGTCCCGGAGCGCGGCGACGCCGAGGAGTTCGGCGGCCCGCTCGCACTGCCCGCGCCTGGCGGCGTACTCGCCGCCGGCGAGGGCGTGTTCGGCGCGGGTGTCCACGACCAGCGCGGCAAGGCCCTCGAATGCGAGCGGCACCTGCTCGGTCTCGCCGCTGCGGCAGTCCAGCAGCAGGGCGTGCCCCGCGACGGCCAGCAGCGACGCCGACTGGTCCATGAGCCCGCAGGGGACCCCGGCGAAGAGGTTCTCGGCCCGCTGGGCGAGCCGCGCGAGTTCCGTCCGCGAGACGGCGACGCCGTAGAGGTCGCACAGGGTCAGCGCGGTCGCGCATTCGAGCGCGGCCGACGAGGAGAGCCCCGCACCGCGCGGCAGGTCGGCGTCCACCAGCAGGGACGCGCCGCCCACGCCGTGCTCGCGGAGCGCCCACGCGACGCCGGCGGGGTAGGCGGCCCACCCGGGGACGCCGCGCGGCGCCAGGTCCTTCACCGGCACGGTCACCTCGCCGCCGGGCGCCTGGCGCGACCGGAGTTCGAGCATGCCGTCGTCCCGGCGGGCGCCCGCGACCGTGACCCCGAGCCCGATGGCGAAGGGGAGCACCAGGCCGTCGTTGTAGTCGGTGTGCTCGCCGATCAGGTTCACCCGGCCGGGCGCGCGCCAGGTCGCGGTGGGCGTCCGGCCGTAGGCGGCGGCGAACTCGTCCTCGATCGACACGGCGGCTCCTCGCTGACAGGCTGCTGGCGCAATCCTGGCAGAATCAATCAAGAACTGTCACTTACGAACATCGAGGATCGGGTGAGCGGACCGGGCTTCGCCGCGGCGCGCAGGCGGCACATCCTTGAGCTCGTCCAGCGCAACGGCTGGATGGCGCTGCGCGACCTCGCCACCGCGGTCGGCGGCTCGGACGTGACCGTGCGCCGGGATCTGCGCGTGCTGGCCGAGCAGGGGCTGCTCGTCCGGGCCCGCGGCGGCGCGTTCCCGCCCGGGACGCTGGCGTACGAGCCCTCCTACGGCGAGAAGGCGCGGGTGGCGGGGGCCGAGAAGGAAGCCATCGCCGTGGCCGCGGCGGGCATGGTCGAGGACGGTGACACGGTGGTGCTCGGCGCCGGCACCACCACCGAGCGGCTCGCCGCCCACCTGGTGGCCCGGCGCGGGCTGACCGTGGTGACCAACTCGCTCGCGGTCGCGCACACGCTGGCCAGGGCGCCCGACGTGGAGGTCCTGCTGACCGGGGGAGTGCTGCGCGGGTCCATCCGCGCGCTGGTGGGCGGGGCGGCCGAGCAGTCGCTGGCGGGCCTGCGGGCGCGGGTCGCGTTCCTGTCGGGGAACGGGCTGACGGCCGAGCGCGGGCTGTCCACGCCGAACATGGAGGTCGCGATGGTGGACCGCGCGCTCGCCCGCGCCGCCACGGAGGTGGTGGTGCTCGCGGACGCGACGAAGGTCGGGGTCGAGGCGGTGTACCAGACCGTGCCGCCGGGCCTGATGGGCGCCCTCGTCAGCGACGCCCCCGTGGCCGGTGCCGAGCTGGCGGCCCTCGCCACGGGCGGGGTCCGGGTGACCGCCGTCCGCGGGTGACCGTTCTCGGTTGCCCGGATGTCGTTACCTGAGCGATATTGACAGAATCTGATCGGCAGTGGCTGAATGACGGCACCACCCCGGTTCGCGAAAGGACCACGATCATGGTCAAGCCCCCCAGGCCCGGCGCCTCGCTGAGGTCCGCCATCGCGATCTGTGCCGCCGTGACACTCGCCGTGTCGGGCTGCGCCAAGTCCGAGGACGACGCGGGGTCCGCCGGCGGCCAGGACGCCGAGGGCCAGCAGCAGGTCGTCCAGTCCTCCGCGGCCGCCGGGCCGACCTGCACGCTCGGCAAGTTCGGGGGCGAGAAGTTCGACCCCAAGAGCGCGGTGATCGGCTTCTCCCAGTCGGAGAAGGAGGCCAACCCCTTCCGCATCGCCGAGACCGGCTCGATCAAGGCCGAGGCCAAGAAGATCGGCGTGTCCAAGCTGCGCAGCACCAACGCCCAGTCGCAGTTCGGCAAGCAGATCAGCGACGTCCAGCAGCTCATCGCCCAGGGCGCCAAGGCGCTGGTCATCGCCCCGCTCAACTCCGACGGCTGGGAGCCGGTGCTGCAGCAGGCCACGGCCAAGAAGATCCCCATCATCACCGTCGACCGGCAGATCAACGCGACCGCCTGCAAGGACTACGTGACCTTCATCGGCTCGGACTTCGTCGAGCAGGGCAAGCGGGCCGCCGACCAGATGATCAAGGCGCTGGACGGCAAGGGCAAGGTGGCGATCCTGCTCGGCGCGGCCGGCAACAACGTCACCACCGAGCGCACCAAGGGGTTCAAGGACCAGATCAAGGCCAAGGCGCCCGGGATCCAGGTCACCTTCGAGCAGACCGGCGAGTTCGCCCGGGAGAAGGGCCAGCAGGTCACCGAGCAGCTCGTGCAGAGCCACCCCGACATCGACGCCATCTACGCCGAGAACGACGAGATGGCGCTCGGCGCCGTCACCGCGCTGAAGGGCGCCGGCAAGAAGCCCGGCGACGTCAAGATCGTCTCGGTGGACGGCACGCGCGCCGCGGTGCAGGGCATCGTGGACGGCTGGATCCACGCGGTCGTCGAGTCCAACCCGAGGTTCGGCCCGCTGGCCTTCCAGACGCTCCAGAAGTTCCTCGACGGCGGCGAGATCCCGCAGAAGGTCGTGATCGAGGACCGCGAGTACGACTCCTCCAACGCCAAGGAGGCCCTGTCGTACGCCTACTGATCCGGACCCGGCGTTCCGGACGCCGCATGACCCTGTTTCCCCGCCTCTGACCGGGCGGCGGGCGCGCCTGACTACCCCGTGGCCGCCCGCCGCCCTCCGGAGATCTCCGCCGGGAGTGGCCCGTGCCCCCATCCAAGTCCGCCCCCCACGACGTGCCGCTCATCGAGGCGGCCGGGATCGTCAAGCGCTTTCCCGGAGTGCTCGCGCTCGACGACGTCTCCTTCGGCCTGCGCCCCGGGGAGGCGCACGCGCTGGTCGGGGAGAACGGCGCCGGCAAGTCCACGCTGCTGAAGGTGCTGACCGGCGTGCACCGCCCCGACGCCGGCGGGCTCCGCATCAACGGCGAGCCGGTCTCCTTCGCGGGGCCCCTCGACGCCCAGCGCGCCGGCATCCAGGCCATCCACCAGGAGATAGGCCTCGTCCCGCTGATGAGCGTGGCGCGCAACCTGCTGCTCGGCCGCGAGCCCCGCAACCGCCTCCGCCTCATCGACACCCGCGCGCTGCACGAGCGCGCCGAGGAGATCCTCGCCCCCTACGGCGTCCGGATCGACGTCCGCCGCCCGCTGCGGTCCTACGGCGTCGGGACGCAGCAGATGGTCGCGCTCGCCAGGGCGGTGTCGGTGGACGCCCGCGTCGTGGTCATGGACGAGCCGACCAGCTCCCTCGAACCCCGCGAGGTGGAGACGCTCTTCGGCGTCATCCGGGGCCTGCAGGACCGGGGCATCGCGGTCGTCTACGTCAGCCACAGGCTGGACGAGCTGTTCCGCGTGTGCGACCGCGTCACCGTCCTGCGCGACGGCCGGATGGTGCACACCGGCGTGCTCGCCGACCTGGACCGGCTCCGGCTGGTCTCGCTGATGCTCGGCCGGGACATGGCCGAGGTGCGCGCCGAGGGCCTCACGAAGTTCTCCGGAGACCACGAGCGGACCGGCGACGTCCCGGTCCTGGAGGCGCGCGGGCTGACGCGCCGCCATCAACTGCACGACGTGTCGGTGACCGTCCGTCCCGGCGAGGTCGTCGGTCTCGGCGGCCTGCTCGGGTCGGGACGCAGCGAGACGGCCAAGGCGATCGCCGGGGCGCTGCCCCTGGACGAGGGGACGGTCGTCGTCGCGGGACGGTCCCTGCGGCGGCCCACCACGGCGAGCGCGAACAAGGCGGGCATCGCGATGCTGCCCGAGGACCGCAAGGCCGAGGGGATCGTGCCGGGCCTGTCCATCCGCGAGAACATCGCGCTGGCCGCGCTGCCCGGCCTGTCGCGGGCGGGCATCGTCTCCGACGCCCGCATCGACCGCGTCGTCGACACGTTCATGAAGCGGCTGCGCATCAAGGCGTCCTCGGTGCACCAGCGGGTCGGCGAGCTGTCCGGCGGCAACCAGCAGAAGGTGCTGCTGGCCCGGTGGCTCGCCACCGAGCCGAAGGTCCTCCTGCTGGACGAGCCGACGCGCGGCATCGACGTCGGCGCCAAGGCGGAGGTGCAGACCCTGATCGACGAGCTGGCCCGCGAGGGCCTCGGCGTCCTGCTGATCTCCTCCGACCTGGAGGAGCTCGTCGAGGGAGCCGACCGGGTGGTCGTCCTGCGCGACGGCGCGGTCGCCGGGGAGCTCACCGGCGACCAGGTGAGCGAGCAGGGCGTCATGGCGGCCATCGCCGCCGAGCCGGACCCCCGGACCCCCGCGGACGCGGCGCCGGAGGAGGACGGGCCGGCGGCGACCGGAAAGGACAAGGACTGACATGGCCCAGGTGACGGCCTCCCCCTTCCAGGGGCTCGACCGCGCCCGCGCGCTGACGTGGCTGCAGAACTACGGCGTCTACCTCGCCGTCGCGGTGCTGCTGCTGTTCAACGCGTTCTTCACCCCGCACTTCCTGGAGGTGGACAACTTCCGGAACCAGCTCGTCCAGGTGACGCCGGTCCTGATCGTATCGCTCGGGATGGCGCTGGTGATCGGCACCGAGGGCATCGACCTGTCGGTGGGCTCGGTGATGTCGCTGGCCGCGGCCATGATCGCGCTGTACCTCGGGTACGGCCTGGTCCCCGCGGTGCTGATGGCGCTGCTGGCCGGCGCGCTCAGCGGGCTGGCGGGCGGCTCCCTGGTCGCGTTCGTCGGGGTGCAGCCGATCGTGGCGACGCTGGCGCTGCTGGTCGGGCTGCGCGGGCTCGCCAACGTCTTCGTCCCGCAGTTGGAGGACTTCCGCGACCCCGCACTGCTGTCGCTCGGCGGCGACGCCGTGCTCGGCGTCCCCTACGTCGTGCTGGTCGCGGCGGCCGTCGTCGCGCTGGTCGCGTTCCTCGTCGGCCGCACCACGTTCGGGCGGCGGCTGGTGGCGATCGGCGGGAACCGGCGGGCCAGCGAGCTGTCCGGGCTGCCCGTCAAGCGGGTCCTGCTGCTCGTCTACATGCTGTCGGGCGTCCTCGCCGCGATCGCGGGGGTGCTGTCCACCGCGCGGATCCAGGCGGCCGACCCGACCTCGCTCGGGCTGCTGATGGAGCTGTCGGCGATCACCGCGGTCGTCGTCGGCGGCACCCCGCTCACCGGCGGGCGGGTGCGCGTGGCGGGCACCGTGATGGGCGCGCTGCTCATGCAGCTGCTCACCTCGACGCTGACCAAGCACGACCTGCCCTCGTCCGGGACGCAGATGGTGCAGGCCGCCATCATCCTCGTCGCCGTCTACGCGGCCAGGGAACGGATGACCCGATGACACCGCTCACCACCGTCGGCCGGCCCGCCGCCGAGCCGGAGCCGGGCGCCGCCGCGGCACGCGGCGAGCAGGCCGGGCGCCTGCTGCAGCAGTACGGCGCGCCGATCGTGCTGCTCCTCGTCGCGGCCGTGGGCGCCGTCGTCTTCGACGGCTTCGCGTCGGGGGCGAACCTCGCCAACCTCGCCGCCGGCTCGTCCTTCCTGGCGATCATCGCCGTCGGCATGACGTTCGTCATCATCAGCGGCGGCATCGACCTGTCCGTCGGCTCGCAGTTCGCGCTGGGCGGGGTGCTCGCCGCGTGGGCGTCCCAGTACGGATGGGCCGCGGCCCTCGCGGTCCCGCTCGCGGTGTGCGGCGCCATCGGCCTCGCGCAGGGCGTGATCATCGCGCGCACCGGGATGGCGCCGTTCATCGTCACGCTCGCGGGCCTGCTCGGCGCGCGGGGCCTGATGCTCGCCATCTCGAACGAGGGCGCCGAGACCTACCTGGTGAAGAGCGACGCCTTCGCGCGGCTCGGGCAGGGCACGTTCCTCGGGCTGTCCTACCCGGTCTACATCACGCTGGGGCTGTTCGTCCTCGGCGGCCTCGCGCTCCAGCGCGGGCGCTTCGGGCAGCGCGTGTACGCCGTCGGCGGCAGCGAGGACGCGGCCCGGCTCATGGGCGTGCCCGTCGCCCGCACCAAGATCCAGGTCTATCTCCTGACCGGCCTGCTCGCCGGGCTGGCGGGCGCGCTGAACGCCGCCCGGCTGTCCTCCGGCGTCACGATCCTCGGCGCCGGCATGGAGCTGGACGTGATCGCCGGCGTGGTCATCGGCGGCACCCTGCTCACCGGCGGCGCGGGAGCGCTGTCCGGAACCCTGGCCGGGGTGCTCCTGCTCGGCGTCATCCAGAACATCATCAACCAGATCGGAAGCCTCACCTCGGCTTACCAGCAGGTGGTCAGCGGCACGTTCCTCGCCGTGGTCGTGGTCGTGCAGCGCTACCTGAGCCGCGTGCAAAGGCTCACATGACGGTCTCCGAGACCGGGGGCGGCACCCTGGACCACCGGAACTCGCTCCGCACGTCGGTCCGGCTGGCCGACGACCGGGAGCTCATCTACTTCGACGACGAACCCGGCCACGACCGCACGGCGCCCGACCTGCGCCCGCTGCCCCCGCTGCGGCCCCGCTCCGAGCTGCGGCTCGACCCCGTGATGGGCGAGTGGGTGGTCATGGCGGCGCACCGGCAGGACCGCACGCACCTGCCCGCGCAGAGCGAATGCCCGCTCTGCCCGTCCACCGGCGGCCGGCGGAGCGAGATACCGGCCGCCGACTACCACGTGGTCACCTTCGAGAACCGCTTCCCCTCCCTCGGCGGCCCGCCCGCCGGCGGCCGGTGCGAGGTCGTCTGCTTCACCGGCGACCACGACTCCTCGTTCGCCCTGCTGCCGGACCGCCGCCTGGACACCGTGGCGCGCGCCTGGACGGACCGGACGGCCGAGCTGAACCGGCTCCCCGGCACCGAGTACGTCTTCGTCTTCGAGAACCGCGGCGTGGAGATCGGGACGACCCTGCACCATCCGCACGGGCAGATATACGCCTACCCCTTCGTCCCGGCGGCGCCGGCGCGCGCTCTGGAGATGGCGCGCCGGTACCGGGCGGAACAGGGCTCCTGCCTCTTCTGTTCCATCGTGGCCGCGGAACGGGCCGGGGAGCGGGTCGTCGCCAGGTCGGACCGCTTCGTCGCGTTCGTCCCCGAGGCGGCCCGCTGGCCCTACGAGGTCCACATCTACCCGTACGGGCACGTCGGCGGGCTCCCCGACCTCGACCCCGGCGAGCGGTCCGAGCTGATGGTGCTCTACCGGGACGTCCTGCGCCGCTTCGACCGGCTCTTCGACGCGCCCGCGCCGTACATCGCGCACCTGCAGCAGGCCCCGGCCCGCGTGGACGCCGGACTGGCGCACCTGTCGGTCCGCGTCTTCACGCCCCGCCGCGCCGAGGGCAAGCTCAAGTACCTTGCGGCGAGCGAGTCGGGCGCGGGCGCGTTCATCAACGACGTCCTCCCGGAGGAGGCCGCCCGCCGCCTGCGCGCGGCCGGCTGAGACACCGCGCACAACGAGAAGGAGGCGAGGAGCGGACTCCTCGCCTCCTTCGTTCAGGCGTTCGTGCTACTCGCCGGGGGTGCTACTCGCCGGCCTCGGCGAGCTTCGCCACCTCCTCGGCCGACAGCGCCCGGTCGAACAGGCGCACCGAGTCGACCGCGCCGGGCCAGAAGTCGACGGGGTTGCCGCCGAACTTGGCCCGTCCGATCACTGTGTGGCCGGTGGAGGCGGTCCCGAGGCACGCCTCGGCGGCGCCGGCCTTCTGGCCGTTGACGTACAGCGTCAGCGCCCCGGACGCCGCGTCGCGGACGCCCGTCAGGTGGTACCACTGCCCGGTCTGCGGTGCCGCGGGAGCCAGCGCCCGGACGCCGGCGAAGCTGAACGCGAACCGGTTGTCGGCTCCCGAGTACTGCAGGAAGAAGGCGCTGTTGCTCGGGCCGTCCTGGCTGACCGCGGTCGCGAACGAGCCGAGGCGGTCCAGCTTCACCCAGGCGGAGACGCTGTAGCCGCCCGCGGTGTCGAGGATCGCGGCACCGGTGTCGGCGAACTGGTCCGAGCCGTTGAACTGCAGGCCGGAACCGTCGTGGCCGGTCGTCCACTGCGGCCCGCCGACCAGCGTGGCGTCGTGGTCCCCGGCCTCGTCGGCGGTCGTGGTGCCGGAGCCCTCACTGAACGGGTAGAAGCTCACGCCGGCGAGCCCGGGAGTGCCCGACGGCTCGTCGCCGCCGCCGGACGACGGCTTCGCCGCGATGACCGCCCGGTTGGCCGCGCGGACCTTGGCGGCGTCCATCTTCGGCACCTGCCGGTCGTAGGTGAAGAGGCCGTTGACCTCCTTCTCCACGTCGGTGATCTGCGTGTAGACCGACCCGGACAGGCCGCACTTGACGACGAGCTTGCGCACCCCGTCCTGCACCTCGGTGTAGCGGCGGGTCAGCGTCGCCGAGTCGGGCGCCATCTCGTAGGCGAAGCTGCCCGCGGGGTCGAACTCGTGGCCGTCGACCTTGAGGCCGAGGCCGCCGTACTCGCCGGCGACGGTGGCCCGGTGGCCGCGCGGGATCGGCGGAGAGCCGGGCCCCACGTAGGTGTGGTCGTCATAGATGTCGCCCTCGCCGTTGTCCGGCAGCGAGTCGCAGCAGTTGACGCCGCTGTCGGCGTTGACGAGCCGGCTCGGGTCCCAGCCCTTGACCGTGTCGGCGACCCGCTTGGGCTCGTACTCGCCCCAGCCCTCGTTGAACGGCACCCACATGACCACCGACGGGTGGGCGTCGTGCTGCCGCACCATGTCCTGCATCTCGGTCTCGAACTGCTGCTTGTCCGCCGCGGGCGGGTTGTGGCCGCCGAACATGGCGGGCATGTCCTGCCAGACGAGCAGCCCGAGCCGGTCGGCCCAGTAGAACCAGCGGTCCGGCTCGACCTTCATGTGCTTGCGGACCATGTTGAAGCCGAGCTTCTTGTGCTCGACCAGGTCGAACTTGAGCGCCTCGTCGGTCGGGGCCGTGTAGACGCCGTCCGGCCAGTAGCCCTGGTCGAGGGTGCCGACCTGCGGGACGAACTTGCCGTTGAGCAGCATGCGGGTCTTGCCGTCGTCGCCCTTGCCGAGGCTGATCGAGCGCATTCCGAAGTAGGAGCCGACCTCGTCCACGACCCGGCGGCCGTCCCGGAGCCGGATCTTCAGCGTGTAGAGGTACGGGTCGTCGGGCGTCCACAGGTGCGGGCGGGGGATCCGGAGTGAGAGCTCGTCCCCGGCCTTGCCCGTCACCTTGCCCACCGGCTTGCGCCCCGCGTAGGCGACCGCCTCCACCGTCGCGCCGGACGCTCCGGGCGCGTGCGCGGTGAGGCGGAGCCTCTTGCCGGCCAGGTCCGGGGTCATCGTGAGGTCCTCGACGTGGCCCGCGGAGAGCGGCTCCATCCACACGGTCTGCCAGATGCCGGACGCCGGGGTGTAGAAGATCCCGTCGCCGGGCTTGCGCTGCTTGCCGACGGCCTGGCGGCCGATGTCGGTGGGGTCCTCCACGCCGACGATCAGCTCCTGCGCGCCGCCGGGCTTGAGGGCGTCGGTGACGTCCGCGGAGAACGCGGTGAAGCCGCCGGTGTGCGCGGCCACCTGGCGGCCGTTGACGTACACCGTGGCCTTGTAGTCCACGGCGCCGAACCGCAGGACCAGCCGCTGGCCGCGCGTCCGCCAGTCGCGGGGGACGGTGAACGTGCGCCGGTACCACATGTTGTGGACGTCGCGGGCGATGCCGGAGAGCGCGGACTCCACCGGGTAGGGGACGAGGATCCGCTCGTCGAGGGTCTTGCCCACGGGGGGCTGCTCACCCGCGGTGGCGCCGGCGAACTGCCAGACGCCGTTGAGGTTCTGCCACCGCGTCCGGGTGAGCTGGGGACGCGGGTAGTCGGGCAGGGCGTTGCGGGGACCGACCTCGTGGGTCCAGGGGGTGGTGAGCGGTGGCGTCTTCGGCTGCCAGCCGTCGGCGGATGCCGGTGGCAGCGCGACCGCGCTCACGATGGCCGTGAGAAGCGCGATCAGCAGGGTGGGATGGCGACGCACATGCAACGGACAACTCCAATCCGTTCGAAGCCGTCGGGGGGTCTTCGCCGACCAAGCATGAGCGGTTTAGAGCGAAGTTGCAATAATATGATCGAATCTTTTCGAACCTGCGGAGACGTCGCTCACCAGCCCGCGCGCGGGGTCACCACCGGGCGATGAGCGGCGTGTCCGCTTCGTGCCGCCGCCAGGCTTCGGTGAGCCGGGCCAGGCGGGTGGGGGCGGCGATGCCGAGCACGGTTGCGATCTTGCCGTTGGCGAGGTCGAACGCCACCATGCCGCTGACCCGGTCGCCGAACACGACGAGGAGAGCGGGCGTGCGGTTGACAAGCGCGTAGTGGATGGCGGGCGCGCCGCCGAGCCGCCGTTGCGCGGATGCGGGCTGGAAGCCGGCCCGTGCGATGGCGGCGATGCCCTGCGGGGTGTCGTAGCGCAGCAGCGTCCTGGTCAGGCCGGCGCCGTCGGAGACCGCGGTCGCGTCGTCGGTGAGCAGCGCCATCAGCCGTTCGGTGCGGCCCGAGGAGGCGGCGGCGAGGAACTCCTCGACGATCCTGCGGGCGGACGCGGCATCGGCTTCGCCGCCGCGGCGGCGCGCGGTGGTGATGCGGCGCCGGGCCCGGTGCAGGTGCTGCTGGCTCGTGGATTCGGTGATGTCGAGGATCTCGGCGATCTCGGCATGGCTGTAGGAGAACGCTTCGCGCAGGAGGTAGACGGCCCGCTCGGGCGGTGACAGTCGCTCCATGAGGGTCAGCACGGCCAAAGAGACCGCTTCGCGCTGCTCGGCGGTGTCGGCCGGGCCGAGCATCGGGTCGCCCTCCAGAAGAGGTTCGGGCAGCCAGGCGCCGACGGTGCGTTCGCGGCGGGTCCGTGCCGAGCGGAGCCGGTCGAGGCACAGGTTGGTGACGACCTTGGTCAGCCATGCCTCCGGCACCTCGATCCGCCGCCGGTCGGCCGCCTGCCAGTGCAGGAACGCGTCCTGCACGGCGTCCTCGGCGTCGGCGGCCGAGCCCAGCAGCCGGTAGGCCAGCGAGGCCAGCCGGTTCCGGCTGGCCTCGAACCGGCCGGCGTCGAAGCGATCGGCGGCGGTCTCGTCCACGGGGACCAACCTAGGCGGCTACGTGGCCGACTTCGCGGCGGACACCATCGCCTGCTCGGCGGGCGCGGCGGTCAGGCGGCGCCTGCGCAGGGGCATGCCGAACGTCGGATGCGAGGTGCCCCACAGCGCGCCCCTTTGAAGGCTCTCCTTGATCCGCACGGCCATGCGGCCGCCCATGTACTTCGTCCTCGCCTGCCCGGCACCGTCGATCAGCTGAAGTATCCCGTCCCTCCGTCCGAGGCTTATGGCGTTGTACCGGTAGACCAGCTTGGTGTTCGCGATATCGCGGCCGGTCAGCCTTCCCACGATCGCCTCGATGGCCTGCCGGGCGGTGTAGCCGACCGAACCGCAGTTCATCGGCAGTTGAAGGCCGTTGTCACCGAGGGTGTAGACGCTGTCGCCGACGGCGTAGACGTCCGGGTGCGAGACCGACCGCATGGTGCGATCGACGACGACCTGACCGTCCTCGGTGACCTCAAGACCGCCCGCGGCCGCGACGGGACTGACCGCGAACCCGGCCGTCCACACGGTCGCGTCGGACGCCAGGACGGTGCCGTCGGCGCACCGCACCCGCGTGGCCTCGACGGCCTCGACGCCGGCGTGCTCGACAACGGCGACTCCCAGCCGGTCGCAGGCCCGGCGCAGGTGGCCGCGGGCCCCGGGGGAGAGCCGGGCCCCCAGCTCGCCGCGGGCGACAAGCGCCACCGACAGGCCGTGCCGGGACTCGGCGATCTCGGTGGCGGTCTCGATGCCCGTCAACCCGTCGCCGACGACCAGCACCCGCCCGCCTCCGCCCCGCCTTTCCAGGTGATCCAGGCGCTCGCGCAGGCGCAGCGCCGAGGGCCGACCGGCGACGTCGAAGGCGTGCTCGGCCACGCCGGGGACGCGTTGGTCGGCGACGTGGCTGCCGAGCGCGTACAGCAGCGTGTCGTAGCCGACCTCGCCGCCTCCGTCGGCGTCGGCCACGGCGACGACCTTGCGTTCAGGGTCGATGGCCGTGACACGGGCCACGCGCAGCCGAATATCCGTGCCCGCGAAGACGTCGGTGAGCTTCGGAGCCTCGATCTCCCGGCCGGCCGCCAGCTGGTTCAGCCGCTGCCGCTGGACGAAGTCCTCCACGGCGTTGATCACGGTGATCTCGATGTCCGCCGGGGAGAGCCGGCGGGCCAGGTTCCCGGCCACGTAGGCCCCGGCATAGCCGGCGCCGAGGACGACGATGCGGTGCTTCATGCGCTGCTCCTGTCGGTTCGTTCTGCTCTCGCTGACTTGAGCGAGACAGCACCCCGATACCTGACAGGCACCGCATGTGGCATGAGTCACACACGGCACCGAGGGCGGCCCCAGTCGCCCGCGAGGCGGCCATTACCCGCGGCCCGTCCCCCGCGCGCCCGCCTGAGACGGTCAGCACTTGTCGCCGTTCTGGCCTACTCGGCGGGTAGCGGCTCGGCAGGGCGCTTGTCCTCGGTGAACTCCAGCTCCGGGGGTGGGAGCCGGAAGAATCTCGTCAGGTACGCCAGGTAGGCGACGCCGAGCGCGAGCCAGACCATGCCGAGGATCTGGGCTCGTCCATCGAGGTGGAACAGCAGCCACAGGTCCACCAGCGCGCCGACCGTGGGGACCAGGACGCCGGTCAGGACGCGGCCGCCCGCGCCGGAGCGGCGGTTGCGGACGAACATCGCGATGACGCTCAGGTTCACGCACGTGAATGCCACGAAGGCACCGAAGTTGATGAACGACGTCGAGGTGGCGACGCTCAGCCGGAGCGCGATGAGGCCGACCGCGCCGGTGAGCAGGATGTTGAAGGCCGGGGTTCGGAAACGCGGGTGGACATAGCCGAACAGCCGGCGCGGCAGGACCGAGTCCCGGCCCATCGCGAACAGCAGGCGTGACCCGCTGGCCTGCGCCGCGATCCCGGAGGCGCACTGCGCCACGACCAGACCCGCGAGGAAGATCGAGGAGAACAGGTCACCGCCGATCGTCATGGCGATCTCGAACGCCGCCGAACTGGAGTCCTCGAACGCGCTGCCCGGATGGGCCAGCTGCGTGGTGTACGCGACCGTGACGAAGATGGCCCCGCCTATCAGCGCGATCAGAAGGATCGCGCGCGGCATCGTGCGTTTGGGATCGACGGTCTCCTCGGTGAGGGTGGTGACCGCGTCGAAGCCGAGGAAGGAGTACGCCGCGACGGCCGCCCCGCCCGAGATGCCGGAGAAGGTCGCCCCGTCGTGGAAGAACGGTGTCCCCGAGGCGAGCGCCGAGGCGCCGTCCACATCGACGGCGTGCCGCAGTGACAGCAGCACGAAGATCGCGATGACCAGGATCTGGAAGACCATGAGCAGGTTGTTGGTGCGCTCCGCGGTCTTGATCCCCAGCAGGTTCAGCACCGTGGTCACGGCGATGTAGGCGAGGATCCACGTCCAGCCCGGCACGCCGGGGAACTTGGCCTGCAGGTACGCCCCGCCGATCAGCCAGATGACCATCGGCAGGAAGAAGTAGTCCAGTAGCGTGGCCCAGCCCACGAGGAAGCCGAGGCGAGGCTCGATCGCGCGCCGTACGTACGTGTACGCCGAGCCGGCCACCGGGTACGCCGCCGCCATGCGTCCGTAGCTGTAGGCGGTGAAGAGCATCGCGACGAGCGCGAGCAGGTAGGCCGTCGGCACGACGCCGTTCGTCGTGGTCGCCACGACCCCGAACGTGCCGAGGACGATCAGCGGCGTCATGTACGCCAGGCCGAACAGGACGACCGATCTCAGGGTCAGGCTGCGCTTGAGCGGACGGGGGTGGGTGTCCATGGACGGCTCCGTGGGGTGATGCGAGGGACGGGCTCAGTTGGTCGCGGGCGGGCGATGGCCCGCCGGGCGCCACCGCCGAGGGTCGATGCGGCCTTCGTACAGCGGCAGTTCGATGGGGGAGTCCGCGTCGGTGAACTGGTCCCACATGCGGTTCACTCCGGCCGTGCCGTGCGTGCGGACGCGGGTGACCTCGTCCAGGTCCAGCACGTCGGTGAGGACGGCGGGGGCGTCGCCGGGGGCCTCGGCGCGTACGGCGCCCTCCGGGTCGACCACCAGCGAGTGCCCGGTGCCGGCCGGTCCGGCGGTGTTCACGCTCGCGACGAAGACCTGGTTGGCGATGGCGGCGGCACGTACGAGCACCAGTTCCTGCGCCCGGTCCTCGGTCGTGGTCATCACCGGGTTGACGATCAGCTCGGCGCCCATCCAGGCCAGGTGGCGGGCGACCTCGGGGAACCAGATGTCGTAGCAGATCGCGAAGCCGACCCGGCCGCCGCCGTCGAGGTCGAAGACGACGAACCGGTCACCGGGGTCGTACGGCTCGTACGGCCGCCAGGGGAAGATCTTCCGGTACGACGCGGCGAGGCGGCCCTCGGGAGAGAAGGCGAGCGCGGTGTTGAACAGCTCGCCGTTCGTGCCGCGTTCGACGACGCTGCCCGGCAGCAGCCAGATCCCGAGCTCGCGCGCCAACTCGGCGAGCTCCGCCCTTCGCGGCCCGTCCAGCGGCTCGGCGGCGTCCCGCACCTGCTGCCGCACGTGCCCGCGCGTGGTGTCCACGCCGCACAGGTGCAGCTCCGGGTACACCAGGACGCGCGTTCGCCGGAACCGGCCGAGCAGGTCCCGGGCCTCGGCGGCGAAATCGGCGAAAGGCGCCGTGAGCAGGCGCGGCGGTACCTGCGCGAGCGTGATGGGCAGTGGTCGGGCCACGGTCGTCCGCCTCTCTCTGGGCCTGGAAGGAAAATAGAGCAAAATGAGCAGTTATCCAAGAGGCCGGAGCCGGGACCTCCCCCGGCATGGCTAGAGTGGGCGCATGCCCGTCCCTCCCGACGCACCCGAGCCGGGCGACCGCGCGACCACCGAAAGGCTTCGCGCGCCGGCGCTCAGCGGCATCCGGCGGCTCTCGGCGCTGGAGACGGTGCGGGCCCGGATCGCCCTCGCGGTCGACCTCGGGCTGCTGGCGCCGGGGGAGCGCCTTCCCGGCAATGACCAGATCGCCCGGGCCCTCGACGTCGCGGAGATCACCGTGCGGCGGGCGCTCGTCTCGCTCTGCGAGGACGGGCTACTCGAACGGCGGCGCGGCCGGAACGGCGGGACACTCGTCGCCACGCACCCCAGGCGGCAGGCCGTCAAGGCCATGAACGCCTACCGGTCCGCCGCCGCCGACGTGCACCGGCTGATCGACCACCGCCTGGCCCTCGAATGCGGCATCGCCTACCTCGCCTCCCGCGACGCCGGCGATGCGGCCGTCGCGGCCCTCGACGACCTCGTCGCGGAGATGGACCGGGCGGCGAACTGGGCGGAGTTCCACGGCTGCGACGAGCGGTTCCACCTCGCCGTCGCCGCCGCGACCGGCGCCCCGGCGGCCGTCGAGCCGTACGGCGCGGTGCTGCGCGAGCTGTACCACTACTACCTGCCGTACCCGCTCGAGACGCTGCGACGGTCCAACGACGAGCACCGGGCCCTGGTCGAGGCGATCCGCCGGCACGACCCGGCGGCGGCCGGCATAGCCCACGATCACGTCGTCCAACTCCACCGGACGATGTTCGTCGGCCTGACGCGCGATGCTTGAACGACCGGGTCCCCGATCTCGCGCCGCCTGCCCCGTCGGGCGATGCCTTCACGTCGAGCCGGGAAGGTCATTCACCTGCCGTGATGAAAAGGCACATGTCGGTGTAGTCGAAGGTGATGGCGTAGGGCTTGAAGAATTCGTGGGTGAAGTTGGCGATCAGATCGAAGCCGAACTGTGCCGACTGGCCCGGGCCGGGGAATCCGGGAAAGACGTTCTCGGCCGCGTGGCCGGGCATATCGCGCCTGACCCGGGTGCCCAGGCTGATCCGCTCGGGCCTGATCGGAAAGAGCCTGCCCCCTGGCTGTTGGGTCGGATGGTCGTAGTCCACCTCGATGCCCGCCCGTTCGGCGATCTCCACCGTGGTGTCGAGGCCGATGCCGATGCCGCCGGTGTCGACGGTGACCATCCGGGGCCTATAGTCGCCCAAACTGCCCAGCGTGCAAGGGTAATGGTCCCCGGCCAGCCACAGCGGCAGCCGGTCGGCCGGCCGCATGCGCGGGGCGGCCCCGGTCTTGCGCCGCAGAACCAGGGTGCGGCCGGCGTAGTTCATCGTGGTCAGGAAGTGGTAGAAGACCGTCGTTCCGAACGCGCCCGCCGTACGCCTTGTCACGCGAACTGCCCGTGCTTTGGAGGAGCGGTATCGCCCGGGCGAACCGATCTTGCCGGACGTAGCACTCGGCCAGTCGCTGTGCCGAGGTGCCGCCGGGCTCTAGGGCGACAGCCTTGGACAAGTGCTTCTCCGCGTCGCCGAAGCGGTTGGACAACAGGGCGGTGTATCCGATCTGGGCGTAGGCGTGCCCGTCCTCCGGATCCTCGCGCAGAAGACGTCGATAGCCGCGCTCGGCCGCGGCGAACCTGCCCTCCCTGAACAACTGGTCGGGGTCGTCCGCGGAGGCGAACACCGATCTCGGGGCGGACTCCAGCAGGGGAAGGCTCGCACCCGCGGCAACGGCCAGCCCCGCGCGCCTCAGAAACGCGCGTCGGGAATCGGCTGCAGTGGGCATCTCCAGGCTCCTCATGCCGTACTCGGAAAGTCGCAAGATCAAGGTGGGTAAGCCGGCGTGATGCCACCCAATAGGGACGCAAGTTTCCCCTGTGTTTCCCGCTACCGTTCGGCAGTGCCTGCAATCCCGCGCTGATAGCGGCCTGCACCAGCGCGAGGCGTTCGAACTGCACCGGTTCGGCACGCCCGAAGAGATCCAGATCCGCCGCGTAGCAGGCCGCCTGTAGACCACGCGGCCGGTGTCGCCCGCGCATGAGCGGGGCGAGTGCTGCGGTGGCCCGCGCGGAGCGCCGCCCAGGCAGTGCTGTCCGGGGCAGCGGACACCGTCCTCACGGATTCGTCGGCCGCTCTTGATGGCCTCGAACCCGGCTGTATAGTGAACGCTACATACAGAGGGAAGGTCGTGGACGATGAGCACGTTGGATGTCGGGGACGCGCAGTTGGCCTACACCGATGTCGGTGCAGGCAGCCCGGTCGTGTGGCTGCACGGCTCGGGACCGGGTGCGACGGGGATGAGCAACTTCGGCGGAAACCTGGCGGCCTTCCAGGACTACCGGAACATCGTGGTCGACCTGCCGGGTTGGGGCGGCTCGCCCCGTCCCGCCACGGACGAGCCGTTGATCTTTCAAGCCGCTGAGACGGTGTGCCGTGCGATGACCGCTCTAGGGATCGAACGGGCCCACATGGTCGGCAACTCCTACGGCGGCAGCGTGGCGATGCGGATCGCGATGCGGTACCCGGAGCGCGTCGACCGCCTCGTTCTCATGGCGCCGGGCGGGGTCCTGCCGGCGGACGCGCCGCCCTGGCCGGTCGGCCTCGAACGCCTCTTCGCCTATATGGCCGCGGAGAAGCCCTCACGCGAGGCAATGGCCGAGTTCACCCGCCTCATGGTGTTCGACGAGACCCTGGCGACGGAGGCCCTGATCGACGAGCGGTACGAAGCCAGCCGTAGGCGCCATCCGGAATTGCCGACCCCCCCGAACTACGGCGACCTGACTCCGGACCTGGCCCTCATCAGCGCCCCCACGCTGCTCGTATGGGGACGGGAGGACCAGACCGTTCCGCTCACCTGGGCGTCCAGGATCCTCGTCGGCATTCCCGACGCGGAACTGCGCGTGTTGCCGCACTGCCGGCACTGGGTCCAGTACGAGCGTGCGCCCGAGTTCAACCACATCGTCCGTGAGTTTCTGCGCGGCGGCGCATCCGCGGCATCGGAAAGGTGACCGGCGTGGGCATCAGGAAGCTGGGATACGTCGGGCTGAACGTCACCGACGTCGACGCGTGGACCGACCTGCTCGGCCGCACACTGGGAATCGGCGTCGCCCACGCCGAGTTCGGCGGGGACGAAGTCGTCCTGGCCGAACTCGACGAGTACAAGTACCGCATGGCGCTCTACCCCTCCACGGTGGACTCGCCACGAGAGCTGGGCTGGATCGTCGATTCGCCGCGCGAGCTCGACCGGCTCACCGAACGGCTGACGGACGGCGGCTTCCCCGTCGAAGAGGGGACCGCGGACGAAAAGGAGCTGCGCGGAGCCACGCATCTTCGCTGGTTCACCGACCCCGTCGGCTACCGCGTGGAACTGGCGATCGGCGAAACCAAGGCCCGCACCGCTGCCTCCAAACCGGCCGGTGGGTGGTCCGGCGCCACGGGCCTGGGCCACTTCGTCCTGGCCAGCCCCAAGCTCACCGAACTCCGCGAGCTCTACGCATCGGTGCTCGAGTTCAGGCTGACCGACTACCGCGCCCCCGGCCTGTTCTTCTACCGCTGCAACTCGACCCACCACAACATCGCGCTCGCGGCCGCGGAAACGCCGTCCATTCACCACCTCGAACTCGAGCACGGCTCGATCGACGACGTCGGCCGGGCCTACGACCGGGCCAAGGCCAACGGCGTCCCGATCTCGATCAGCCTCGGACGGCACAACAACGACAAGACCATCTCGTTCTACGTGCGAAATCCCAGCGGGTTCCACCTCGAAATCGGATGGGGCGGGATCCAGGTGGGAGAGGACTGGCTCCCGCATGATTTCGGGGTCCCGGACGTGTGGGGGCACCACCACGCCGACGCCAATCCCTTCGCGTCTCCGAGGTCGTGATGGGTACCCCTCCGGGGCCGGATCTTTCCGGTCGGCGTGCTCTGGTCACGGGAGCGGCGAGCGGCATCGGCGCGGCCGTCGCGACCCGGCTGGCGGGCCTCGGCGCCCATGTCGTGGTGTGCGACATCGACGAGGACGGCGCGGCACGGACGGCCGGGCGGATCGGCGGTGAGTTCCTGGCCATCGACTTGAGCCGGACCGCCGACCTGGCCGAGCGGAGATTCGAGGCGGACATCCTGGTGAACAACGCCGGTGTCCAGCACGTCGCGCCGGTCGAGCAGTTCGCCCCTGAGCGCTTCGCCTTCATGCTGCGGCTGATGCTGGAGGCGCCGTTCCTGCTGAGTCGCGCCGTCATTCCGCACATGTACGAGCGCGGCTGGGGACGGATCGTCCACATCTCCAGCATCCACGGCCTCCGGGCCAGCGCGTACAAGTCCGCCTACGTGAGTGCCAAGCACGGTCTCCTGGGGCTTTCGAAGGTGATCGCATTGGAGGGGGCGGCCAACGGGGTCACGAGCAACTGTGTGTGCCCCGGGTACGTACGCACCCCACTGGTCGAGAACCAGCTGGCGGACCAGGCCGCAGTGCACGGCATGAGCACCGACCGGGTCGTCTCGGAGGTGCTGCTGGCGCGATCGGCGGTGAAACGCCTGATCGAGCCCGACGAGGTCGCGGCCGCGGTGGGGTACCTGTGCTCGCCGGAGGCGGCGTCCGTCAGCGGCACCCAGTTGACGCTCGACGGAGGCTGGAGTGCTTCCTGACATTTCGCAACGGCGTTCTTGCGGCTCGGCCCGGCAAGGCCAGAGGACACGGCGGCGTCACACGGACTTGGAAGTCATTTTGCAGGGAATTGGCGTGGGGACGGTGTTCCTCGCCGGGTTGACGACCGAATGCTGTGTTCTCGGTACAGCCTGCGGTTCCTTGGAACGCGGATCCCGTTCCCCGGTCGTCGCGGACGCCGTGAACCGCGACCGCAATGCGCCCTGTTCATTGAGGAGGCTGTAGGTGACGGCCACATCGCAGGATGCCGTCCGGGCCGGCGCCGGACCCGTTCTCGTGCTGCTGCACGGAGGCGGGCCGGGGGTCGATGCCGCGAGCAACTGGGCGTCCGTGCGCTCCCGGATCTCGTCCGAGTTCCGCTGTCTCGTCCCCGACCTCCTCGGATTCGGCACGCAGATCACCGGCGCCGCAGCCCGCGGGCTGCGTGGGCCGGGGGCCTGGGCGCGGGCCCGCTCGCGGCAGATCCTGGATCTGCTCGATCGCCACGGCCTGGAACGCGTGCACCTCGTGGGCAACTCGGCCGCGGGCGGTGCCGCGGCGCTGGCCCTCATGACCGCGGCGCCCGGCCGGATCGGGCGCGCGGTCGTGATGGGAGGCGCGGGTACCGGGCCGCCGCCTCGCGCCGTTCCCTTCTACGACGAGCCGACAAGGGAGTCCATGCGCGCCACCTTGGGCCGTCTGGTCGCCGATGAGGGTCCCCACCGCGCGCTGCTCGACGAGCTCACCGACCTCCGGCTGGAGCAGGCCCTGCGCCCCGGCTCCGAGGCGGCGTTCCGGTCGATGTTCGCCGCCGGAGGCCCGCCCCCCGTCGATCCGGCCGGCATCGTCAACCCGGTCCTCGTCCTGCACGGAGAACGCGACCGGGTCTCAGCGGTCGAGGTTTCCGAGCGGCTCGCCGGCGCTCTGCCCAACGGCCGCCTGAAGGTGGTGGCCGGGGCCGGGCACTGGATCCACGTCGACCGGCCGGACGAGTTCTGCGGCCTGGTAGGGGAGTTCCTCGACCCATGACACAGGAGACGAACGGCCGAGCGGACCGGATCGACGTCCTGGTGGTCGGGGCGGGTCCCACCGGCCTCACCCTTGCCATCGACCTCGCACGGCGCGGCGTCGCGTGCCACGTCGTGGAGGCGGCCGAAGAGCGGGGCGTCAACCCCCGGTGCAACACCACCTCCGCCCGGTCGATGGAGATCTTCCGGCGGCTCGGGCTCGCCGACGACATCCGGCGGGCCGGGCTCCCCGCGGACTATCCCACGACGATCCAGTACCGGACGGCCCTGCGCGGCGAGGAGATCTTCCGCATCGACCTGCCCTCGGCCCGCGACGTGCTGGCCGGGGCCGGCAAGGAGGGCTGGCCGACGCCGGAGCCGCAGCACCGGATCTCGCAACTGTTCCTGGAGCCCATCCTGGAGAGGCACGCGCGGAGCCTCCCCGGGCTGACGCTCGAACGCGGCACCCGGCTGGTCGGCCTGCGGCAGCGGGAGGACCACGTCGAGGCGGTCGTGGAGACCGGCGGCACCACCCGGGTCCTGCGCTGCTCCTACCTGGTCGGCTGCGACGGCTCGCACAGCATGGTCCGCCGCGGGTTGGGGTTCCGCTACCAGGGCGTCGACGCGATACGGAAGTTCGTCTCGACCTTCGTCCGGTCGCCCGAACTGGGCCGGCTCGCCGCGCGGGACCGGGCCTGGACGTACTGGACCTACGGACGCGGGCAGTCCTCCCTGATCGCCATCGACGGGGACGAGCTGTGGCTCAACCACGTCGCCTTCGCGCCCGACCACGACACCGAGGGCGAGGACCCCGAACGGCTCCTGCGGGAGGCCGTGGGCGGGGAGGTCGAGCACGAGGTCCTCGGTGTGGTGCGCTGGACCGGACGCCGGCTCGTCGCCGAGCGGTACAACGAGGGAAGGGTGTTCCTGGCCGGGGACGCCGCCCACCTCTGGATCCCGGTCGGCGGGTTCGGCATGAACGCCGGGATCCAGGACGCGGCGACGCTGGGCTGGATGCTCGCGGCGGTCCGCCACGGGTGGGCCCCGCCGGACCTGCTGGCCGCGTACGAGAAGGAGCGCAAGCCGGTGGGGGAGCAGTTCGCCGCCGCGGTGGGCTCGGCCGCGCAGGCGTCCCTGGCGGACGTCTCTCCGGACGTCCACCTGCCGGGCCCGGACGGTGCGCGGGCCCGCGCCGCGCTCGCCGGCCGGCTGGCGGTGACGGAGCCGCACCGGTACTCGCCGGACGGGTTCAGCTTCGGCTACCACTACGCGAACTCGCCGCTGGTCGTCGGGGGCGCGGACCAGGCGGCCGTCAGCATGGGCGGGTACCGGGACCGGGCGCAGGCGGGTTTCCGACTGCCGCACGTCTGGCTCGACGACGGCAGGCCGGTGCTCGACGTCCTCGGGCCCGACTTCACCCTGCTGCGGACCGACCGCACCGCCGGCGTGCGGCAGTGGGCCGACGCGGCAGGCGAGCTGGGGATCCCCCTCACCACGGTCGACCTCCCGGGGGACTGCGCCGGGCGCTATCCCACCCCGCTCCTGCTCGTGCGCCCGGACCAGCACGTCGCCTGGATGGGCGGGGCGGACGCCCGTCCTGAAGAGCTCTTGCGGACAGTCACCGGGCGGGTCGCCGCCCGCCAAGGGTAGAACGATCACCAGGAGAAGCACATGGCATACGCACTGGGCGTCGATGTCGGGGGCACCTTCACCGACGCCGTCGCCTCGGACGGGGCCGGCCGGATCGTGTCGGCCAAGACTCCGACGACCCCGCCGAACCGCGAGGCCGGTGTCATGAACGCGATCGAGGGCCTCGCCGGCGAGCTCGGCATCACCGTCGCCGAACTGCTCTCGCAGACGGACTACATCGCCCACGGCACGACGGCGTCGATCAACGCCCTCGTCCAGGGGACGGTGGCAGACGTCGGGCTCATCGCCACGAAGGGCCATCGGGACGCGATCTACATCATGAACGCCGAGGGCCGCACGCTCGGCCGGTCGGCCCACGAGATCCAGGACACGCTCCGGCAGCGCAAGCCCGCGCCGCTGATCCCGAAGTACCGGGCCCTGGAGGTCACCGAGCGGATCGACCACGCCGGCAAGGTGCTGGTCCCGCTCGACGAGGACGAGGTCCGCCGGGTCGCGCGGTCCCTCGTGGAGCAGGGGGTCGAGGCGATCGCCGTCTGCCTGCTGTGGTCGTTCAAGAACGGAGCCCACGAGCAGCGCGTCCGCGAGCTGATCCACGAGATCGCGCCGGACCTGTACGTCACGCTCTCCTCGGAGGTCAGCCCGCGCATCCGCGAGTTCGCGCGGACCTCGACGACGGTCATGAACGCACAGGTGGGGCCGCGGCTCCGCACCTACCTGACCCCGCTGCAGAGGCATTTGGAGGAGGGCGGGCTCAAGGGGCCACTGCTGGTCATGCAGAGCGAGGGCGGCACCATCACCGCCGACCGGGCTCCGGAGCACGCCATCACCACGGTCGGTTCCGTGCTGTCCGGCGGGGTGATCGGCGGGATGCGCCTGGCCGGGCAGCTCGGGCACCGCAACATCATCACCACCGACGTCGGCGGCACGACCTTCCTCGCGGGACTGATCGTCGACGGGGAGCCGGTGATGGCGCCGGGGTCCATCGTGAACCAGTTCCCGATCAACGCGGCGACCATCCGCGTGCACACCATCGGATCGGGCGGCGGGGCACTCGCCTCCGTGGACGCCGGCGGCAACCTGCGCCTCGGCCCGCAGAGCGCCGAGGCCGTCCCCGGCCCCGCCTGCTACGGCAACGGCGGCACGCGGCCCACGAACACCGACGCCAACCTGGTCCTCGGCATCCTGAGCGAGCGCGGCCTGCTCGGCGGACGCCAACCGCTCCGGTCCGACCTGGCGCGGGAGGCCATCCGCGAGCATGTGGCCGAGCCGCTCGGCCTGACGGTCGAAGAGGCGGCCATCGCCATCCACGAGGTCCAGAACGCGCAGGCGGGGGACCTCCTGCGTCGGGCCGTCGTGCAGGCCGGCCACGACCCCCGGGACTTCGTCGCCTACGCCTTCGGCGGCGCCGGACCCGCCCACTGCGCCGGCTACTGCCGGGACCTCGGGGTGAGCGAGGTCGTCGTGCCGCTCGGTCCCGTCGCGTCCGCCTTCTCGGCGTTCGGGCTCGCGGCGTCGGACGTCGCGCTGAGCGCGGAGCTCTCCGATCCCTCCCCCTTCCCCGTCGACCGGACGGTGCTCGGGGCGCACTACTCCCGGCTGGAGGCCGAACTGCGGGGCGCGCTCGACCGGCAGGAGGTGAAGTTCCACGACGTGACGCTGCAGCGCGAGGTCGACCTGCGCTACTCGATGCAGGTCACCGAGCTCGCGACGCCCGTCCCGGACGCGGAGTTCTCCGAGCGCACCGGCGAGGAGATCCTCCAGCGCTTCGAGGAGCAGTACGAGCGCATCAACGGCAGCGGTGCCGGCTACCGCGAGGCGGGCGTGCAAGCGATCACCTACCGCGTGCGGGCCAAGGCGGGCCTCGGCTTCCCGGTCGTGCTGCCCGAGGTTCCGGAGTCCGACGGACCGGACCCCGCGGCGGCCCTGCTCGGGGAGCGCTCCGTCTGCCTCGACTCGCAGATCGGCTTCGAGACGACCCCCGTCTACGACTACGCCCGGCTGCGCGCGGGCCATGAGCTCGTCGGACCGGCGATCGTCGAGGTGCCGACCACGGTGGTCGTGGTCCCCGCCGGGGTCACCGGCCGCGTCGACCGCCTCGGCAACCTCGTGCTGAGCTACCAGTGAGGACGGCTTCCATGACATCCACGATCCCCGGGGCGGACGAGTTCACCAGCAGGCCCCTTCCCCGTGCGGAACTGCTGCGCCAGATCTCCCCCGCGCTGCCGCTGCACGACGTCGACGACGACCGGGCGGACCGGGTCGACGCCCTGACCTACGAGGTCGTCCGGCACCGGCTCTGGGCGATCACCCAGGAGATGGGGGAGACGCTGCGGCGGATGTCGGGCTCGCACGTCGTCACCGAGTCCAACGACTTCAACTTCTCCATCTGCGACGAGCTCGGCGAGCAGGTCCAGGTCGGCACCTACAACATCGGCCTGATCGGCTCCATGGACCTGGCCATCACGTGGACGTTGCGCAACCGCGGCGACAACCCCGGGATCGGCGAGGGCGACATGTTCCTGTGCAACGACCCGTGGATCGGCGGCGGACTGCACCAGAACGACGCCGCGATCCTGGCGCCGATCTTCCATGACGGCAGGCTGTTCGGCTGGACGACGGCCATCGCGCACCAGGTCGACCTGGGCGGACCGCGCCCGGGCTCCTTCAGCCCGTCGGCTCGGGACGTGTTCGGCGAGGCGCTCCCGACGCCGCCGATGAAGGTCGTCCGGGACGGGGTGCTGCAGCGGGACGTCGCCGACGCCTGGGTCCGGCGCTCGCGGCTCCCGCACCTGGTGGGGCTCGACCTGCGGGCCAAGATCGCAGCGAACAAGAACGCGGCCGAGCAGATCCTCCGGCTCATCGCCAAGTACGGCGCGGACACCGTCAAGATCGTGATGCGCCGGATGATGGACGACGCCGAGCGCCGGCTGCGGGCCAAGCTCGCCACCCTGCCGGACGGGACCTGGACCGCGGTCGGCTACCAGGAGCAGTCGCGGACCGGCGACCGCGACCTGCACCCGATCAAGGTCGCGATGACCAAGGAGGACGACCGGCTCGTCTTCGACTTCCGCGGAACCGCCGGGCAGACCGGCGTCATCAACTGCCCCTACCCGGGACTGCGCGCCGGGATCGTCTTCACGATGCTGCCCCTGCTGGCCGGGGACATCCCGTGGGCCGCCGGCGGGCTGATGCGCTGCTTCGAGATCGTCACCGACGAGGACACCATCACCAACGCGTCCTTCCCGGCCGCGGTCGGGAAGGGGCCCTTCGGCCCCGCGTGGGGATCGGGCAACCTCGTCGCCGAGGTACTCGCCAAGATGCTCGACGCCGAACCCGGCCACCGCGGTGACGTGCAGTCGATCTGCAACGGCACCACCGACCTGTGCGTGGTGTCCGGGGTGGACGTCCGAGGCGGTGGGAGCAAGGGCTTCGTGTCGCCCGTCTTCGACGTCATGGCCGGCGGATACGGTGCGCAGGTGTACCACGACGGTGTCGACACCGGCGGCCGGCTCATCATCCCCTCGGCGCGGGCACCTGACGTCGAGATGACCGAGTACCTCTACCCTCTCGTGGCCCTGTGGCGCCGCGAGCAGACCGACTCCGGCGGGCCGGGCCGGCAGCGGGGCGGGATGAGCGGCTCGGTCTGCTACGTGCAGCACCCGGACCAGAAGGGGACGATGCACCTGGTGGTCTCCGGAACCGGCAAGGTCGCCAACCAGAACGTCGGCCTGGCCGGCGGCTATCCGGGCAACTCCCAGCTCGACCTGGTGGTGCGCGGCATCGACGTGCCGCAGCTCGCCGGTGCGTCCGCCATCCCCGCCGATCTGGACGAACTCGGCGGCGAGAGCGAGGTGCTCCCCTGCGAGGGGGAGTCGGCCTTCGACCCCGGCGACGCGCTCTACCTGCACTGGCAGGCGGGCGGCGGGTACGGAGACCCCATGCTCCGCCCGGCCGGGAACGTGCGCGACGACGTCCGGCAGGCCCGGGTCTCGGCAGCGGCCGCGCGGGACGTCTACGGCGTCGTCTTCAGGGAGGACGGTGAGGTGGACGTGACCGCGACCGACGAGGCGCGCCGGAAGATCCGGCACCGGCGCGCGTCCGGTGCCGGACTGCCGGGCGCGGAGCCCGAGCCGATCGGCACCCTGGATCTGGCGGGGATGCGCCGGCTCGACGACAACCTCGCCGTCCTGGAGACGGCGGAGGGCGGGGTGGTCGTGTGCGTCCACTGCGGCACCCGGATCGGGCCGCTGGCCCGCGGCGCGTTCGTCGCGGCCCTGGCGCGCCGCGACGCGCACCCGACCGAAGCGGGCCCGCACATCTGGCACGACCCGTCGGAGTACGTCGATGCGGAGGTGGTCTTCCGGCAGCTCTTCTGCCCGGGCTGCCTGACCGCGGTCAACTCCCGCGTCGTCCCCGCCGACCATCCGCTCCCCCACGACGAGTACCGGAACTGGGCCTGACCCAGGACCGCGGCGCGCCGTCCCGCCGAATGATCTTTCAAGAACGGAGGTTCTCGCTGATCGACCGGCGATGTCGCCGCCTCCGCTCGGCGGCGCGCCCGGATGCGGATGGTCGGGGCCGGAGAATTCGGAGGCGGTGTTCAGGAACGCGCATCCCCGGAACCCGGGGGACCGGATGTCCCGCGCGATGGGCTCGCTGAGGGCCCGGACGGTGCCGGCCGCCGGCAGCCCGCGGGAGACGGCGTCGTCCGCCTGAGCGCGCGTGGCCCGGTCGACCTCGCTCAGATAGGCGAGGACGAGGTCCTCCTTGCCGGGGAAGTAGCGGCCCGCGTCACCTGCGCCCCGGCGACGATCCGGTCGATCCCGACCGAGTGGATCCCTCCGTACCGACGCTGCCGTGCAATAGACAGAACGTTCGTTTTACCTCCTTGGTCGAAAGGGACCACTGTGACCACCATCGCTTCGAACAGCATCGCCGGGACTGCTTTCAGCCTGCGGCGGCTGTACTTCGCCCGCTTCGGGTTCGCCGTCGTCTGGGCCCTCGTGATGTTCACGACCGCCTCGGATCTGGGTCCGCTCGCGGTCACCCTGCTCGTGCTGTATCCGCTGTTCGACGCGGCCGCCGCCATCGTCGACGCCCGCGCGGCGCGCCGCACCGGCTCGCCCGTGCTGCTGTACGTGAACATCGCGGTCAGCCTGCTCACCGCGGTCGGCGTGGCCGCCGCCTGCGCGTCCGGCATCCCGGCGGTCCTGCGCGTGTGGGGCGCCTGGGCGGTCGTGGCCGGGCTGGTCCAGCTGATCGTGGGCGTCACCCGCCGCACGATGGGCGGCCAGTGGCCGATGATCATCAGCGGTGCCGTCTCCGTGCTCGCCGGCGGCTCGTTCATCGTCGGTGCCTCCGCGGATGACCCGACGCTGACCAACGCGGCCGGTTACGCCATTCCCGGCGGCATCTTCTTCCTGATCTCGGCGATCCGTCTCGGCCGGGCCGCGAACGGGGGCCGGCACAGCGTCAACCCCTGAACGGCCGAGGATCCGGAACCGCTGCCGGGCGGGCAGGCCATGACCCCGTGCGTGAACGGGCCGTCCACGCCGTCCTCGGCGGGATCGGTGACGGACGCCTGGTGCCTGGCTCACGGTCGATGACACCCTGCGGGTCGTCGGGGAGGACGGGCACCGATCGGCGACGGGTGGCTGTACGCCGCCGGTGAGGACCGGAAGGTCATCGTCGGTTTCACGCTCGCCGGTCCCGAGGTCGCCGAACTGCTACAGGCGGCGACGATCGCGGTCGTCGGCGGGATCCCGCTGGACCGGCTGTGGCGCGCTGTTGCGGCCTACCCCACCGTCAGCGAGGTGTGGCTCCGGCTGCTTGAGGCCTACGGCCGCTGACCGGCTCCGGCGGAGCCGCGCTGCTCCGCAAGACCGCGGACCAGGGCGATGAACGGTGCGACCTGCGAACTGTAGGTCAGACCGTCGAGGCTGTTGGTCGCAGACAGGCCGTCCGTCAGGGCCCGCCCGAGCACGGCCAGTTGTTCGACGAGGGCCTCGTCGTCCTTGCCGCCATCCGGCGCGAAGATGGGCGCGAGCGCTTCCACCCAGGAAAGGTGAGCGTAGTCGCGGATGCGGCGCACGGTCTCCTGCACCGCCGCGGCGTCCTTGTGCGGGCCCACGCTGATGACAAGCAGGAGGCGAAGGTAGTCGGGCCTCTCGTCGAGGGACCTGCACGCCGCCGTGAACCATGCTTCGAGCCGTTCGAGCGGCGCGAGGTGGTCGAACGACGACGGGCTGGGGAACAGGGCGTGCAACTCCTCGAATGTGCGTTCGAGGAGAGACGCCAGAACGCCGAGCTTGTTTCCGAAGTGGTAGTAGATCGAGCTGGGCGGGAGCCCGGTCTGCGCGCACAGATCCGAAATGGCCATGCCGTCGTACCCTTTTTCGGCGATGAGGGCCCGCGCCGCGTTCAGGACGGCCGCGCGGCTGTTCTCACCGACGGTGGCCGTCGCAGAGCGGGATCCCCTCACCATGCGGCCATGATAGGGCCGCCCCGTCACCACTGCCTACCGAGCTGATCGAGTGGTGCGCGCACTCCAGAGGCCGCTGGCACGGGAAGGGCGGCCTCCGCAGCGGGACCTTGCCGGGTGGCCGGGCCGACCGTGGAAGGCCGTCCTCCGGTCGGGGTCACCCTATTTGCCCCACAGTGCCGTGAATCGACGTGCGGTGTCCGGATACGCGGCGAAGCCGCGCGCAGGATCGAAGGTGACGTCCTCCGGGCGGAGGAATTGCTGCCCCAGCGCCTCGCCATTGAGCACGTTCTGCTGGAGCTTCTGCTTGATGATGAGGCGGGCGGCGGTGTCGATGGCCGTCCAGGCCAGGGTGTTGAGGTCCGCTCCCAACTCCACGGTCGTCTGCTTGTCCTTCAGATATTGCAGGTTGGTCGGCAGCGGGTTGGCGCCGACGATCTGAGTGTTCTGCAGATTCGCGACCTTGAGGCGGGCGGGCAGGCCGGTGGCGGCCGCCGACGACTGGAAGACGATCGCGTCGGTGTCCGGATTCGCCCGCAGGTCACTCACGATGCGTTCGGGGGCCTTGTTGCCGACCTCGGCGATCGGGATTTGCACGACCCGGGCGGTGCAGGCTGGACACAGCTCTTTGAGCTCGGTCTCGAAGCCGCGCCGGACGGCGGTTCCATAGGCGAGCTCGTTGTGCACGTACAGCACCGCGTGGACCGCCTTGTCGTTGTTGGCGACCAGATAGGCGGCCTGAAGCCGGCCCTGCTTTTCGAACGCCGCTGCACCGTTCGGCTGGATCAGCCCGGAATCGGGTCCGGCGACCGTGCCCAGGGAGACCACCGGGACACCGGCGGCCACGAGCTGCTTGCGCTGGTTGTCCCAGAGCGCCGGGTCGATGGCGGTGTTGATGACCGCGGCGGGACGTTGCTGGACGACCGTGCTGAAGGCGCTCTGCACACCGCTGGCCGACGTGCCCGCACGGACGGCGTACAGCGTGACGCCGAGTTCCTTGGCCGCGGGCTGCATCAACTTGTACATCAGCGACACCAGGGCATTGCCGTTGTCGACGTACGCGATGCGAGTGCCGGCCGGGACCGGCGCGGCGAGCTTTTCGGTGATGGGGAACTCGCTCGGCTTACCGATGAGCGGCGTGACGATGGCCTGTGCCTTCTGCCGCGCACTGTCTGGAATGGCGGCGGACGCGTTGGTGCCGCTGCCGCCGCAGCCGGTCAGGAATGTGAAAGCCGCCAGCATGGCCGTGCTGCCGCCGAATGCGAGCATACGTGGTCTCATGGTTGTTCCTTCGTTTCGGAGGAGGGGTGGAAGAGGGATGTCAGCCGGCTGCGGGCGTGCGGGATTTCCGCGTACGGTCGGCGGATTTCCGCAGCCTGGTGACCGCGACCGCGAGAAGCAGCGCGACACCGTTGAAGAGTTCGGGGATCCAGACCGGCGCGCCGGCCAGCTGGAGCCCTTTGACGCCGGTCGCGAGGACGTACACCGCGACCACTGTGCCGAGCACGTTGAAGCGGCCGTTGCGGAACTGCGTGGAACCGAGGAAAGCGGCCGCGAACGCCGGCAGCATGTAGCCGGGGCCGACCGTGGGGTCGCCGGTCGCCAGTGACGAGCTGAGCAGGACACCGGCGACGGCGGCGAGCAACGAGCCGGCGACCATGCTGAGGATGACCACCATGTCGGTGCGCACGCCGGCCAGCCGCGCCGCGTTGGCGTTGCCCCCGGTCGCGTGGACGGCGCGGCCGAGGTGTGTGTTGTCGAGGACGTACCAGACGGCGACGGCGAGCACGACCATCAGGTAGACCGCCGTCGAGATCCCGAAGACCTCATGAGTGGCGACCTTCTGGAAGTCACTGCCGAGGTCGGTGATCTGGGCGTCGTGCGAGATCCAGGAGATCGCCGCCAGGATGACCGAGCTCATGCCGAGCGTGGTGATGAACGAGCTGATCTTCGCCTTGACGATGAGCAGGCCGTTGATCAGGCCCACGCCCGCGCCGACCAGCAGGGTGCCGCCGACGGACGCCCAGAGCCCGAGGTCCTGGAACGCCAGCAGCCACGCGACGATGATGGCGCCGAGGCCCAGCTGCGACCCGATCGAGAGATCGAAGGCCCCCGCCGCGAGCGGGATGACGAGCCCGATCGCCAGGATCGCGGTCAGCGCCTGGTCGGTGAGGATGACCCGGACGGTCTCCAGCGTCGGGAAGGTGTCCGGCGTCAGGATCGAGAACAGCACCACCATCGCGGCGAAGATGTAGATCGCGCTGATGTTGCGGAACGCGAGGGTGCGCCGCAGATCACGCCATACGCGGTGGGGTGCCGGGGGACTGGTGACGGACATGCGCTCGCGCTCTCCTGTGCTCGTTCCGGTCGGTTCCGGGGTGATGCGTACGCCGCTCATGCGCGCACGCTCGCGGTGAGGATCCGGGCCTCCGTGAGCTCGTCCCCGGCGAGCTCCTCGCCGACCACTCCGTCGTCCAGGACCAGGACGCGGTCGCACAACTCCGCGAGCTCCTTGGCCTCTGAGGAGGCGACGAGCACGCCCGTGCCCGCAGCGGCCGTCTCGGCGATCAGCTGGTGGATGACCGATTTGGCGCCGACGTCCACGCCCTGGGTCGGCTCCTCCAGGAGCAGCAGCCGCGGTCGCGTCCGCAGCCACTTGGCCAGGACGACCTTCTGCTGGTTGCCGCCGCTGAACCGGGACAGCTCCATCGTGGGCACCGCCGGGACCACACCACAGGTGGAGAACCACGTCGCCGCCTCGCGGGCTTCGTGTCCCTTCCGCAGGCGACTCCACCGGCTCTCCGCCCCGGGTACCCGCACGGTCATCAGGTTCTCCGTGGCGGTCATGGTCATCACGGCGCCGTCCTGGTGCCGATCTCCCGGCACGAAGGCCGCGCCGCGGCGGACGGCCTCCCGCAGGTCGCCGGGGTCCAGGGGGTGATCGGCCAGCTCGACCGTGCCGGCGCTGCGCCGCCGGCCGCCGAAGATCGTGGCGCAGACCTCGTCCCGCCCGGACCCGAGGATGCCCGCCACGCCGACGATCTCGCCGGCGTGCACGGTGACGTCGAGGTCGACGATCGATCGGCCCGCAAGGCCGCGTACACGCAGCACCGGCTTCCCGTGTCCGGTGTCCCGGCGCCCCAGGGCGTCGAGGGATCCGCCCGCGACCAGCTCCACCAGTCCCGCATAGTCGACCTCTGCGCGGGGCAGGTTGCCGACGATCCGCCCGTTCCGCAGTGCCAGGACGGTGTCCGCGACGCCCAGCACCTCGTCCAGCCGATGCGAGATGAAGAGCACACCGGCCCCGCGCTCGGCCACCCGGCGGACGACCGCCATCAGCCGGTCGACCTCCGCGCCGTGCAGCGCGGCCGTGGGCTCGTCGAGCACCAGCAGCATGTTCTGGTCCTGGTGCCAGCCGCGCAGGGCGCGGGCGATGGCGACGATCGTCCGTTCCGCCGGTGAAAGCTCCCGGACTTCGGCGTCGACGTCGATGTCGATGCCGAACCGTGCGGTGAGTTCGCGGGCCACCCGTCGCTCGGCCGCCCTGCGCAACGGCAGCCACGGTGCCCGGTCGCGTCCGCCGCCGAGCCCCAGGTTCTCCAGGGTCGACATCGTCTCGACCAGGCCGAGGTCCTGGTGGATGAACCGCAGCTCGGTGGGCGGCCCCGGCTCGCCGTGGGGGTCGATCGTGCCGCTGTCCGCGGTGTGGAAACCGGCCATGATCTTGACCAGCGTGGACTTGCCGGACCCGTTGTGCCCGACCACCGCCAGCACCTCGCCGGCGTGGATCGTCAGGCCCACGCCGTCCAGCGCGCGGGTGGCACCGAAGGACTTGGTCAGCCCCTCGATTCGCAGGAGCACCCGGCTCTGCCCGGCCGTCATGCGAACGACCGGACGACTCGGGCGACCACCGGGTGATCGACCGGCGCGACGCGGGAGTGGGCGGCGGTCAGGCAGGCCGGGCAGAACAGGCGGAAGAAGACGGTCTCGGCGTCGGTGCCGGCCGGCGGATCCATCCATACCGGAGTGCCCGCCTTCTCGACGGGCGCATCCCGGCGGGACTGCGACCAGGTTCCGTCCGCGAACGGCCCGACCATCGCGCCGCAGTGACCGCCGCCGACCGAGGCGCCGGTTGCTGTGCCACTTACATCGGTCACTGGTGTATATGCCATTGGTTCTTCTCCTGTTGCCCTCAGAGCGCCGCTCGCTTTCGGGAGGCGGGAAGCGAGGCGCCGGCCGATCAGGGCGCCTGGGGGCGGGGCCGAGGACGGCACCGGGCGGGTGCCGCCGGCTCCCGGCCAGGCGATGTGCTGGTCGAGACGGACGAGAGTGAGGTCGGCCGGAAGCGTTCCGGCCACTGTCACGGCAGGTCGAGCACGGCGAGGGGTGCGCCGAGCCCGGTCACGGCCCGCCATGGGTTCTTCTGTATGTAGCGTTCGCTACATTACCCGGCGGAGTGACCGCTGTCACTAGTGGATCCGTCGCGGATTTGGCCACGATGAAGCTCACAGGCCTGACCGTCGGCTTTGGGCTCAGCCGGGGAAGATGAGCGGACCGCCGCTTGAGGCCGGGTTCCGGCACCTGCGGAACGCTGCGGGGCGCCGCCGCGCTTGCCCTGCCGTCACCACCATGACAACGGCATCCGCCCCCGCTCGCAGGCCGGATGGACCTTGGCCGACAACCCGCCGCGGGAGCCTGCCGGCGCGGGAGCGTCCCGCCGGGCGGTTCGCGCCGCTGGCCGCCATGCTTGCGTGCTCCAGCGGCGTGCTGGTGGGGCCCGCATGATCGTGGAGTCGCTTCAGCCGAGTTTTGGGGTGGTGCGGGCGATGATCGGGGCGAGGTCCAGGCCTGGGGGGAGGGTGCCGAAGGCGGTGCCCCAGTCGCCTGCGAGGCGGGTGGCGCAGAAGGCGTCCGCGACGGCCGGGTGGCCGTGTCGCACCAGCAGGGACCCTTGCAGTGTCAGTGCCAGGCGTTCGACGACGCGGCGGGCGCGGAGTTCGATGGTCGCCAGGTCGCCGAGGGAGGTCTTGACCTCGCGGACGGCGGCGTCCAGCCGTCGGTCGGCGCCCGCGGCGCGCTCGATCTCGTCGAAGAGCGCCTCAACGGTCTGCGGCTCCTTGGCCATCGCCCGCAACACGTCCAGCGCCGCGACGTTGCCGGAGCCCTCCCAGATGGAGTTGAGGGGGCTCTCGCGGAACAGGCGCGGCATGCCGGACTCCTCGACATAGCCGTTGCCGCCCAGACACTCCAAGGCCTCCGCGGCGTGGGCGGGCCAGCGCTTGGTGATCCAGTACTTGCTGATGGCCAGGCCGAGGCGCTTGAGGGCGGTCTCGGCCGCGTCCCCGCGCACTGAGCGGTCAGTGGCGCCCGCGAGGCGCAGCATCGTGATGGTGGCGGCCTCGGACTCGATCGCGAGGTCGGCGAGGACGTTGCGCATCAGCGGCTGGTCGATCAGGTAGCCGCCGAACGCCTTGCGGTGCGCGGCGTGGTGCGCCGCGGACGTGACGCCGTGCCGCATTCCGGACGCCGCGCCGATCACGCAGTCGAGCCGGGTCATGTTGACCATCTCGATGATGGTGCGGACCCCGCGACCCTCGTCGCCGACCCGCCAGGCGACCGCGTTCTCGTACTCCACCTCCGAGGACGCGTTCGACCTGTTGCCGAGCTTGTCCTTCAGGCGCATCAGCCGGAGGGGGTTCAGCGTGCCGTCCGGCAGGACGCGGGGGACGAGGAAGCACGTCAGGCCGCCGGGCGCCTGCGCGAGCGTGAGGAACACGTCGCACATCGGGGCGCTGGTGAACCATTTGTGGCCGACGAGCCGATAGGTTCCGTCCGGCTGCGGGGCGGCATGCGTGGTGTTGGCGCGGACGTCGGAGCCGCCCTGCTTCTCGGTCATGGACATGCCGGCCAGCAGCGCGTTCTTGGTGAGCGGGGCGCGGAGCCCGAAGTCGTACTCCGGCTTGACCAGGAGCGGTTCGTACTGCGCGGCGAGCTCGGGGGACTGCCGCAGGGCGGGGACGGCCGCGTACGTCATCGAGATGGGGCAGCCGTGCCCGGCGTCCACCCGCCAGGTGTAGAACTTCGCGGCGCGGGCGACGTGCGCGCCCTCGCGGGAGTCGGCCCAGGCGGAGCCGTGCAGGCCGTGCGTCACCGCCACGGCCATCAGCTCGTGCCACGCCGGGTGGAACTCGACCTCGTCGATCCGGTGCCCGTAGCGGTCATGGGTGCGCAGGACGGGCGGGTGCTCGTTCGCGAGCCGCCCCCGTTCCTGCGCCCGCTCGGTGCCCGCCAGCCGGCCGAGCGCCCGCACCTCGGCCTCGGCCCAGCCGCCGCCCTCGCGCGCCAGGCCGTCCAGCAGGACCGCGTCGTCGGCCACGTCGTGCCCGGCGAGCGGCGGAACCTGGTTGAAGACCTCGTGCGTCACCCTGCCGCTCCCTGTCACCCGACGTTCAACCGCAGGATACAGAACCGTGTTCGGGCAAGAAACGATCATGCCTCCGGGGAGGTCGGGAGGTCCATCCTCCTCAAGGGGTGGGGCGATCTCGTTCCCGCGGCGGATTGTCCGGCGGCGCCAGGGGCATACCTTCGGAACCATGAGTCAGTCCAGTCCGCACCCCGAGCGGCCCTGCCCGAGCCGCCCGCTGGACCGGCGGCAGGACGCTCCCGAGCCCTCCGAGCACCTGGACGCCACCGGCGCGCCCGGTGCCGCGCCCGACGCGATCCGCGCGTCCGACGCCGAGCGGGAGGCCGTCGTGGAGCGGCTGCGGATCGCCTCCGTCGAGGGACGGCTCACCTTCGAGGAACTGACCGAGCGCAGCGAGGCCGCCTACGCGGCCGTCACCCGCGGCGAGCTGGAGCACATCACCGCCGACCTGCCCGGCCTGGGGGCGCCCGGCGCCTGCCCCGCGCCCGTCCAGGTCAAGCGCCGCTTCAGCGCCGTCATGGGCGACTGCAAGGAGCGCATCGTCGGCCGCATCGACGGCCCGCTGGAGGCGGTGTCGGTGATGGGCGACGTCGAGCTCGACCTGCGCGGCGCCCAGGTCCCGAGCGGCGAGGTGCACATCTCCGCGACCGCCGTGATGGGCGACGTGAAGATCATCGTCCCGGACGGCGTCAGCGTCGAGCTCAGCGGCCACAACTTCCTGGGCGACCGCAAGGTGGCCGTCCGGGAGCCGCACCCCGGCGCCCGCGTCCCGGTCGTCAAGGTCACCGCGCACGCCGTGATGGGCGATGTCAAGATCGTCGACGACGAGCACCACGCCCCGCTGCGGCGCGCCATCACCACCTGGTGGAAGGACCGCCACTAGCCCGGCGATCGGCGGGAGTCGTCGTGTCGCTCGGCCTTGCGCACGCCCTCCTCGTCCGGCGGGAGGGTGTCGGGGTGCTCGGTCTCCACGCCCGGCGTACCGGTGCCGCTGGTCTCCTCCCCGTCCGGGACGGTGCGGCCGCGGGCGTCGGAGCGCCGGTTCACGGGGGCGAACTCGCGGTCGTGCGTCTCGCCGGGCTCGTGGCCGGGATCATCGCGTTCCATGGCACCCCGCATACCCGGGCATGCGGGGCCCGAACGTCTCAGACGGCCATGGCGGCGCGGACGGCCCGCAATGCCTCGGCGTAGCGGTGCACGACGAGATCGGCGACCTCGGGGGCCGCGCCGAGCACGGGGGAGACCACGTCCGCGCCGGCGGTCAGGGTCTCCTCGCGGACCTTGTCGGCGAAGAAGCCCGGCGCCAGGAAGTAGGACGCCACGGCCACCCGCGGCGCGCCCGCGTCGCGCAGCGCCGCGACCGCCTCGCCCGGCTTCGGGCCGGCCGCCGACGCGTACGCGGGCACCACGTCGCGCCACCCGCGCGCCCGCCAGCCGCGGGCCAGGCCCGCGATCGTGGCGTTGGCGGACGCGTCGCTGGAGCCCGCCGAGACGAGCACGACGGCCGTGTCCGGATCGCCGGGCTCGACGCCGGCGTCGCGCAGGCGGCGCTCCAGGGCGTCCATCAGCAGCGGGTGGGGGCCGAGGGTGCCGGCCGTCCGCAGGCGCAGCCTCGGATGCAGGCCGCGCACCCGGTTCAGCACGCCCGGGATGTCGGTCTTGCTGTGGTAGGCGGCGGTGAGGAGCAGCGGCAGCACGACCGCGCCGGGCGCGCCGTCCCGGGCCAGGCCGTCCAGCACCCGGTCGGGCGCGGGCGGCGCGTGGTCCAGGAACGAGGCGTGCACGGGCACGTCCGGGCGGCGCGCCCGGACGGCGCCGAGCAGCTCGGTGACGGTGGCGGCGGCGCGGGGATCCCTGCTCCCGTGCGCCACCGCGACCATGGGGACGCTCACAGGTGGATGCCGCACTCGGTCTTGCCCAGCCCGGCCCAGCGGCCGCTGCGCGGGTCCTCGCCGGGCGCCACCGGCAGGGTGCACGGCTCGCAGCCGATCGAGGGGTACCCGTCGTAGTGCAGCGGGTTGATGATGACCCCGTTGTCCTCGATGTAGTTGTCCATGTCCTCCTGGGACCAGTCCAGGATCGGGTTCACCTTCACCATGCCGCGCTTGCGGTCCCACTCGACCACCCTGCGGTCGCGGCGGCTCGCGGTCTCGTCCCGGCGGATGCCGCTGAACCAGGCCATGTAGCCCTCCAGCGCGCGGCCGAGCGGCTCCACCTTCCGCAGGTGGCAGCACAGGTCCGGGTTGCGGCCGAACAGCCGGGGGCCGAGCGCGGCCTCCTGCTCCTCGACCGTGCGGGACGGGGCGACGTTGATGACGTTCACCGGGTACACGGCCTCGACCGCGTCCCGGGTCCCGATCGTCTCGGCGAAGTGGTAGCCGGTGTCGACGAACAGCACGTCGATGCCGGGCTTGACCTTCGACACCAGGTGGATCAGCGCCGCGTCCGACATGGACGAGGTGAGGCAGATACGGTCGCCGAACGTGGCGGCGGCCCAGCGGATGACCTCCAGCGTGGGCGCGCCCTCCAGCGCGGCGGCGGCCGACTCGACGATGTCTTCGAGGTCAAGGGTAGGTCTGTCGGTCTCCAGCAGGGTCACCGAGGGATCTCCTTGCTCGCGGTGCGGGGAGCCCCGACACCGAGGAATTTCAGCGTGAAAGAGCGGAGGCAGTCGGGGCAGAACCAGGAGCCGTGCTCCTCGCGGGGCTCCAGGTTCTCCTCGCCGCAGTAAGGGCAGTAGAACGGCGCCATGCGCTCGCTCATCGGTCTCCGCCCGCCCTTACTTGAGGTCGGCGTCGTCGGCGCGGTGCACCCATTCGGCGAACGTCTCGCCGTCGGTGCGCTGCGCGTCGAACTTGCGGACGACCCGTTCGACGTAGTCGGTGAGCCCGGCCGAGGTGGTCTTCAGCCCGCGGACCTTCTTGCCGAACGACGCGCCGAGCTGCCCGCCGAGATGGATCTGGAAGCCCTCGACCTGGTCGCCGTTCTCGTCCACGACCAGCTGGCCCTTCAGCCCGATGTCGGCGACCTGGATGCGGGCGCAGGCGTTCGGGCAGCCGTTGACGTTGATCGTCAGCGGCTGGTCGAAGTCGGGGAGCCGCTTCTCCAGCTCGTCGATCAGGTCCATCGCGCGCTGCTTGGTGTCGACGATCGCGAGCTTGCAGTACTCGATGCCCGTGCACGCCATCGTCTGGCGGCGGAACGTGGACGGCCGCACCTGCAGGTCGTGCTTCGCCAGCTCGTCGGCGAGCGCCTCGGTGTTCTCCTCCGGGACGTCCAGGATGACCATCTTCTGCTCGATGGTCGTCCGGACCCGGCCCGAGCCGTAGCGCTCGGCGAGGTCGCCGATGACGCCGAGCAGCTCGCCGTTCACCCGGCCCACGCGCGGGGCGAACCCGACGTAGAAGTTCCCGTCCTTCTGCGGGCGGATGCCGACGTGGTCGCGGCGGGCGAGCGGCGCGGCCGGCTCGGGGCCGTCCGGCAGCGCGAACCCGAGGTACTCCTTCTCCAGCACCTCGCGGAACTTCTCCGCGCCCCAGTCCTTCATCAGGAACTTCAGCCGCGCGCGACTGCGCAGCCGCCGGTAGCCGTAGTCGCGGAAGATCGACGTGACGCCGTGCCACACCACGCTGGTCTGCTCCGGCTTCACGAACACGCCGAGGCTCTGCGCGAACATCGGGTTGGTCGACAGCCCCCCGCCGACGTACAGCGCGTAGCCGGTCTCGCCCGCCTCGTTCACCACGCCCACGAACGCGATGTCGTTGATCTCGTGGACGGTGCAGTGCGCGGTGCATCCCGACAGCGCCGTCTTGTACTTGCGCGGCAGGTTGGAGAACTCGGGCGAGCCGATGTACTTGTCGTGGATCTCGCGCAGGTCGGTGGTCGCGTCGATCACCTCGTCGGCGGCGATCCCCGCGAGCGGGCAGCCGATGATGGTGCGCGGGACGTCGCCGCACGCCTCCATCGTGTGCAGCCCGACCGTCTCCAGGGCCTCCCAGATCGCCGGGACGTCCTCGATCCGCACCCAGTGCAGCTGGACGTTCTGCCGGTCGGTGATGTCGGCGCTGCCGCGGGCGTACCGCGTGGAGATGTCGGCGATCGTGCGAAGCTGCGGGCCGCTCAGCTGGCCGCCGTCGATCCGCACCCGCATCATGAAGTAGCGGTCCTCGAGGTCCTCGTCCTCCAGCGCGCCGGTCTTGCCGCCGTCGATGCCGGGCTTGCGCTGGGTGTACAGGCCCATCCAGCGGAAACGGCCGCGCAGGTCGGCCGGGTCGATCGAGTCGAAGCCGGTCTTGGAGTAGATGTCGATGATGCGGCGGCGGACGTTCAGGCCGTCGTCGTTCTTCTTGTTCTCTTCGTTCTTGTTGAGCGGTTCCCGGTAACCGAGGGCCCACTGGCCCTCGGCCTTCTTGCGCTTGATCGCGGGTGGCACGGCGCGCGTCCTCGTCTGTGATCGTGAGGGACGCGTAGCGCACCGGCGCTCTGAGGCAGCCGGCTCGACGCTGAGCAGGATGAAGTCAAAGGTGACGCCGATGCGCCACGCGCCCGGCTGAGCTGGGGCGTGGTCGGGGCGTCAGCGACAGATCGCGCTGCGGACGCGGAGGAAGTCGACGTGCCGGCGCTTGGCCAGCAGCGGGTCCGCGGCAGTCATACTCGAACTCTGACATGACGTCTCGCGGGCTGTCCAGCCGCGTCCGGCATGCGGACGGGTGAGATTCGTCATCCCTGCCGCCTCCAGTTCACCGGAGGCTCGCCGTCCCGGCCGGTCGCGGGCCCGTCGTCGCGGCGCTCGTCGCCGGGCGTCGCGGGCTCCGGGCGATGCTGGCAGTCGCACCAGGACCCGCCACGGCACTCCTCGTGGCGGTGCTCTCGGCACGACGGGCAGATCATGTCTCCCATTGTCACCCATAGAGGCAAATGCCCGGATCATCCGGTGGCCGGACGAGGACGATCATGATCCGGATGACGTTCCGCGGCGTCAAAGCGGGTATGGGCAGGGAGACGTGCAGAGGCCGGGCGGCGGGACTGCGGATCGGCGGGACGGGGGAGGCGATCGGCGCGCCACGCGCGAAGCGGACCAGTGAAATGGGCGAGGCGGCATGTTCCGGGCGCGTAACGCTCTACGGTGGGGTGGTGTGACCACCGTCTCCGACGCCGCCGGCGTCCCACCCGCCGGGGACTCGGGCGCCGAGGAGGGCCGCGACGGCCCCGATCCGGGCGTGCGCGCGGAGCCCGGCGTGCGCGAAGAGCCGGACGTGCGCGCAGAGCCGGACGTGGACGCACGCGAAAAGCCGGACACGCGGGAAGAGCCGGACGCACCCGAAGAGCCGAGCCTGGGCGAACGGGCGCTCGCGCGTTCCCGCGCGGCCGCGCGGGCGGCACCCGGGGTCGCGTGGACCCTGACCAAGGGCACCGCCGTCGGCGCGTTCCGCTACCGGGTGACCGGCCTGGCCGCCGAGGCGGCGTTCTTCGCGCTGCTGTCCCTGCCGCCCCTCGTCATCGGGCTTATCGGCACGATGGGCCACCTGCGCGGCCTGTTCGACAGGGAGACCGTGGCGGACATCCGCAACTGGGTGATCGAGCAGGCGCAGACCGTGCTGACCGGGCCGGCCGTCGACTCGGTCGTCGAACCGCTGATCGACGACGTGATCAAGGGCGGGAGTCCCGACATCGTGTCGGTCAGCTTCCTGATCTCGCTGTGGGCGGGGTCGCGGGCGACGAACGTCTACGTCGACACGATCACGATCGCCTACGGGCTGTCCGGCGTGCGCGGGGTGATCCGCACCCGGCTGCGCGCGTTCTTCCTCTACCTGGTCGGCCTGCTCGTCATGCTGATCGTCATCCCGCTGCTGGTGGCCGGCCCCACGCTGGTGCGGCAGGTGCTCCCGGAGAGCGCCGCCGCGGTCCAGTTGCTGTACTGGCCGGTGGTGGTGAGCCTGTCGATCATCTTCCTCTCGCTGCTGTACCACGTGAGCATCCCGGTGCGGACGTCCTGGTGGCGCCAGGTGCCCGGCGGCGTGCTGGCGCTGCTGATCTGGATCGTCGGCAGCTTCAGCCTGCGGCTCTACCTGGCCGGGTCGCTGAGCGGGGTGTCGGTGTACGGCCCGCTGGCCGCCTCGATCGCGGTCCTCGCCTGGCTGTACGTCGCCGCGCTCGCGGTGCTGATCGGGGCCGCGCTGAACGCCGAGATCGACCGGCTGTGGCCGAGCGGCGACACCGCCCGGGTGCGCGCCCTCCGTGACGCGGAGGACGCGCCGGAATCCCCTGACCAGGGGCCCGCGGGTAAAAACAGCCTCGATTGAGGTCCTGAAAAGGGCAAACATGTCGTACCCTCGCGTGGCATGACCCCCCGTGAGGACACCGGCCGGCTCCGGACCGTGACCGGCACGATCGCGACGTCCGACATCACCGGGCCGGTGCTCTCGCACGAGCACCTGCAGATGGACCTGCGCTGGCCGGCGCGCCCGCAACTCGCGGCGTCCGACCCGGGCCGGTGGCTGGACGAGGAGAAGGCCGTCCAGCGGGAGCTGTCCGGGCTGCGCAAGGAGCACGGCCTCGGCCTCGTCGTCGACCTGACGTGCTCGGGCATGGGACGCAACGCCGCCGCGCTCGCCCGGATCAGCGCGGGCGCCAGGGTCGCCGTGGTCGCCGGGACGGGCGTGTTCACCGAGCCGTTCCACCCCGAGTTCGTCCGCGAGACCCTCGCCGCCGCCACGGCGGTTCATTCTGGGGGGACGACCCCCCAGAATGAGCATTGGGGCCCTTCCGCCGTCGACCGCCTCGCCGAGCGGCTGCTCGCCGAGGTCGGCTTCGGCATGGACGGCACCAACTCGCTGCCGGGCGTCATCGGCGAGATCGGCACCTGGGGCGAGGCGCCCACCGAGACCGAGGAGCTGTGCCTGCGCGCCGCCGCGCAGGCCGCCCGCTACTCGGGCCTGTCCGTCGCGACGTACGGGCGGGCGGGCCTCGCCCAGCTGGAGATCCTCACCGGCGCCGGGCTCGCCCCGGAGCGCGTCGCGGTCGGCCAGCAGGACCGGGTGGACGACCCCGGCCAGCACCGCAAGATCGCCGAGACGGGCGGCTACGTCTCGTTCGGGACGCTCGGCCTCGCCGGCGACGGCAGCGCCTCCGTCGGCGCCCGCGTCCGCTGCGTGCTGGACCTGCTGGAGGCGGGGCACGCCGACCGGGTGCTGCTCAGTACCGGCGTCTCGCGCATGGCGCAGGTCACCCGCTACGGCGGCTCCGGGTACGGGTACCTCTTCGACACGTTCCTGCCCGCCCTGCGGGCGGCCGGCGCCGACGACGCCACACTGCGCACGATCCTGCGAGACAACCCGCTGCGGTGGCTCACCGCTTCCTGAGTGGGTAGGGATCACCCCGGAAGGGGGTGAGCCGATGTCCTGGGACAAGACAGCACCCGGAGACTTCCAGCAGGCGCAGACCGTCCGGCTCCCCTACGCCGACCGCGCCGAGGCGGGCCGCGTGCTCGCCGAGCGCCTCGCCCCGATGGGGCTGGACGGCGCCGCGGTCCTCGCGCTGCCGCGCGGGGGCGTGCCCGTCGGTTACGAGATCGCCCGGCGCCTCGGGTCCCCGCTGGAGGTGCTGGTGACCCGCAAGATCGGGTATCCGCCGCAGCCGGAGCTCGGGGTCGGCGCGATCGCCGAGGGCGGCGCCCCGGTGTTCGACGCCGAGCTGCTGGCCCGGCTCGGGCTCCGCGAGGAGGACCTGGCCCGCACGGTGGAGGCCGAGCGCGCCGAGCTGGCGCGCCGCGTGGCCGCCTACCGGCACGGCCGCCCGCTGCCGGAGACCGCCGGACGCCCGGTGGTCGTCGTGGACGACGGGCTGGCCACCGGCGGCACCGCCCGCGCTGCCGTGCGGGCGATGCGCGAGCGCGGCCCGTCGCGGCTGGTCCTCGCGGTGCCGGTGGGGGCCGCCGAGACGGTCCGGAGCCTGCAGCCGGAGGTGGACGACCTGGTGGTGCCCGCGGCGCCGTGGGAGTTCCGGGCGGTGGGCCAGTGGTACCGCGACTTCGACCAGCTCACCGACGACGACGTGATCGCGTGGCTGGACCGCGGCCGGCGGCCGGCCGGAGGGGCGCCGGGGACGGCCTGAACCGCGGGCGCGAGAGGGCGTCCCGAGGCCGTCCCGAGGGCCTGCCGGGGGGTCCCGGGGGCGGGCCGTCCCGGCGGCGGACGCCGGGTCCGGGCCGAATGGTGTCCGCGCGAATTCCCGAAAATTGGCCACGGCGCGATGCCCGATGCGGTAAAAGGCGGCCGCGCGGTATGTCGTGGCACGATGTGTCAAGCCGTAACGCACATGTGACGAACGGGCCGGGCCCGGCCGGGAGGGACCGGGCCCGGGCAACGCAAACGGCCCCGCGGGGCGGGGCCGTGACGTTTCAGGTGGCGTGCCGGGGATCGCGATGGGAGCGTTCTGGCGGCCTGCGTTCTCGGTTAGGCGGCGTTGGCGCGGCGCATCCGGCGACGGCGCTCGGACGCGCGCTCGTCCTCGTTCAGGCCGCCCCAGGTGCCGTACTTCTCGGGCCTGGACACCGCGTAGTCCAGGCACTCCGTGCGAACGGGGCAGCCCATGCAGATCTGCTTGGCCTTGCGCTCGCGGATCTCGCGCTCGGGCTGGCGTTCGCCATCGGGACCGAAGAAGAGGACGAGGTCTTCCCCCCGGCACGCCGCGGCGTCCTGCCAGCCCCAGCTGGGACGAGGGAGGTTTGCCTGCCGACGTACCTGAGCCATGGAACACCCACCTTGATTGGTTTCGAACAAATTCGGGACATGGACGCTCGACGTACTTCAGATGACATGAGTCAGAAGCGCCGAAAGTTCCAACGTCTGGAGTTGCCGCTCTGTTCCCCGCCCGGTTACTCCGGAAACGTGGGGACGTGCGACAGGGAGACCCTCGAATGGGGCCTCCAGGAGATTACACGAGGGCGGCCTCGTTGAGAAGGGTGAGTTCCCTAACAACGTAGGTTCTCTGGTTCTCCCCGCAGCCCGTGCCGCACGGGTCCGGCTGCTGGACGGCCTCCATGATCACCCGGTAACGGCTCTGCCGGGCGACAACGACCGCTTCGTACGGAGATGTCCCAATGACGGATTCCACCGCCACCTCGTCCAGGCCGAGGCACCCGGTGTGCTCCCGGACGAAGTGCTCGGCCGCCTGCGCCGGCTCGGGCGTCCCGGCCCGTCCGCGCAGCCTTTCGAGGACCACCTCGCCCCGCAGGTAGGCGTCCACCGCCGTGGTCGCCTCCGCTTCGCCGAGGTCGCCGTACGAGAGGCCGTGGGGAAGACATACCAAATTCGCCGCAAATCGGTCACCGCCGACGTGGGTGGTTTCCCAGATGAGGCGATCGAAACGTGTGGCCAGCGCGCGGGCCAGCGGCGCCCCGGTGCGGGCGCAGCACGCGTTGTGGCGCCCGTGCGTGCAGACCAGCAGGACCGGCTCCGCCACCCGGTCGCCGAGGCCCGGTGACCGGCCCGCGGCGAGCGCGCGCAGGTCGAGCAGCGCGAGTTCGCCCGGGTCGGCGAGCTCGCGTCCCTCGATCCAGGCCTCGCCCCCGCGCGCGCTCCCCGCGTAGACCTGCAGTGGCGGGGTGGGGCGGCGGCGGCCGGGCCGGCGGATCAGCTGCGGCCGGACGCCCGCCTTCTTCGCGGCCCGGACGACCTCGGCGACCGGGGCCGGGCCGGAGAGGTCCTCGACGTGCTCGGGCCAGGGGCCGGGGTGCTCGACGAGCAGCCAGGCGCCGGCCTTCACGGTGGCGGTCGCCAGGCACGGCCGCTCGCCCGTGTGGCTCCCCGGGCAGTGCCCGCAGCCCTTGGTGCCCGTCACCCCTGGTCCCCCCCGTTGATCTTGGATGCGATTAGGTAAGGTTAACCTAATAAACCGCGTCCAAACCATGAAAGGTGAGACCCGAGGGGTGACGGAGGTCTCAGTGATGTGCCGCCCGGGACACGAGCGCCTCCGCCGCCGGCAGCGCGGCCTCCCGGTCTGAGGCGACGAGACCGATCCTCGTGCGCCGGTCAAGCAGGTCGTCCGCGTCGAGGGCGCCCTCGTGCAGGACGGCCCACGCGAGCTCCGCCCCCGTCACCGGCAGTCCCGGCACGACCGGCTCCGGGAGCGCCGGGTCCTCCGCGGCGAGCGCGGTCAGCAGCGGCGCCTCGGTCCCGTACCGCTGGACCAGGCGGGAGGGCGCGTCCAGCGCGTCCAGCCGGGCGCGGGGGGCGGCGCCGACGAGGGGGAGGCGCGCGGTCCGGCTCGGCCCGGCGGGCAGCCCGCGGGCGCGCACGACCGCGTCGACGGCGTCCTGCGCCATGCGCCGGTAGGTGGTCAGCTTGCCCCCGACGATCGTGACGACGCCGTCCGGTGAGGTCAGGACCGCGTGCCGGCGGGAGATGTCGGCGGTGTCGCCGCCGTCCCCCTTGTCCAGGAGGGGGCGCAGGCCGGCGAACGCGCCGATCACGTCGGAGCGGCGCACCGGGACGTCCACCGCCGAGTCCAGGACGTCCAGCAGGAAGCCGATCTCGGCCTCCGTCGGCTCCGGGACGTCCGGGATGGCCCCGTCCGCGGGCTCGTCGGTGAGGCCCACGTAGACGCGGCCGTCGCCCTGCGGGATCACCAGCAGGTACCGGCTGCTCGCGCCGGGGACCGGGACGTGCATCGCGGCGGTGAGCCCGCGCAGCGTCTCGGCCCGGATCACCAGGTGGGTGCCGCGCGACGGGCGCAGCCGCACCCCGTCCACCAGGCCGCCCGCCCACACGCCCGCCGCGTTCACCACCGAGCGGGCCCGCACCGCGAACTCCCGGCCGGTCAGCTCGTCCCGGACGAGCGCGCCGTCCCCGGCCAGCCCGATCGCGCGGCACCGGGTCAGCACCCGGGCGCCGTGCCCGGCGGCGGTCCGCGCGATCGCCGTGACGAGCCGGGCGTCGTCGGCGAGCTGCCCGTCCCACGACAGCAGCCCGCCGCGCAGCCCGTGGGGGCGCAGCGCGGGCGCGAGCCGGAGCGTCTCGACCGCCGACAGCCGGCGCGGGCCCGGCAGCACCGAGCGCGGGGTGCGGGCGGCGAACCGCAGCAGGTCCCCGGCCCGCATCCCGCCGCCCGCGAGCAGCGCCTGGGAGCGCGGCACGAGCGGGGTCAGCGGCAGCACGAACGGCAGCGCGCGCACCAGGTGCGGGGCCGTGTGCCGCATCAGCGCGCCGCGCTCGACGGCGCTCTCGTGCGCGACGTCCACCTGCCCCTGCGCGAGGTACCGCAGGCCGCCGTGGATCAGCTTGGAGCTCCACCGGGACGTGCCGAACGCCAGGTCGCGGGCGTCGATCGCGGCGACCGACAGCCCCCGCGAGGCGGCGTCCAGCGCGGCGCCCGCCCCCGTCGCGCCGAGGCCGACGACCAGCACGTCCACCACCTCGCCGGGGAGGGCGGCGAGGTCGCGCTCCCGGCGCGCCGCGTTGAGCGAGGTCCGCGGGTCGGGTCCGGTGGTGTTCATGGCGCGAGCGTCCTCTCCAGGATGTGGCGCAGTTCGGCGTCGAGCGCGTCGGCGTCCAAGGCGGGGTCGTCCGCGTCGATCATGATCGGCGCGGACAGCGCGAAGGACTGGACGACGAGCAGCAGCGCGCGGGCCTGCCGGCCGGGGTGGCCGGGGCGGATCGTCCCGTCCCGGTGGCCGGCGGCGATGGCCTCCTCGAACCACGCCAGGAAGGCCTCCTGGCTGGCGCCGCGGCGGTCCAGCAGGTAGGGCAGCAGCAGCTCCGGGTCCACCTCGATGATCTTGCGGAGCAGCGGGTGCTCCCGGAGCGTCCGGACGCCGGTGACCAGGCCGTCCACCATCCTCGGCCGGACCGGGCGGCCGTCGTCGGGCGGCTGCAGTGCCGCGCCGATGCCGGTCCACTCGCGGGTCATGAGGTCGGCGACGATCGTGCGGACGTCCGGCCACCGGCGGTACAGGGTCATCCGGGACACCCCGGCCCGGCGCGCGATGTCGGTCAGCGTCGTGCGGCGCATCCCGACGGCCAGCACGCAGTCGCGCGCCGCGTCGAGCACGGCGTCGTCGTCGGTCCGCCCGCCGTTCCTGTTGTGACGATTCGACGTCATGTGTCACAGTGTAAGCACACGGACGGGAGGCCCGGTGACCGGAGACAGGGTGCAGGCGCGGGACATGCTGTGGAGCGGCTGGGGCGACCCCTCCAGGGCGGCGCCGCTGCCCGAGCCGATGGTCGGGCTGCTGCGCGACCTGCTCGGCGTGCGGCCCGCCGAGGCGCCGCCGGTCGCGCTGGCGGACGTCGCGGTCGCCGAGCCCCGGCTGTCCGGGGACGACCTGACCGCGCTCGCCGGCATCGTCGGGGACGGCGGCGTCCGGGCCGACGCCGAGACGCGCGTCCGGCACACGCGCGGCAAGTCGACGCCCGACCTGCTGCGCATCCGCGCCGGGGACACCTCCGACACCCCGGACGCGATCGTGCTGCCGGGCTCCCACGAGGAGGTCCTCGCCGTGCTGAAGGCGTGCGCCGAGCGCCGTGTCGCGGTCGTCCCCTTCGGCGGCGGCACCTCGGTCGTCGGCGGCCTCGCGCCCCGGCTCACCGGACGCGGCGCGCGCGCCTTCATCGCCCTCGACCTGCGGCGCATGGACCGGCTGGTCTCGCTCGACGAGGTCTCGCGCACGGCCGTGCTCCAGCCGGGGCTGCGCGGCCCGGCCGCGGAGGCGCTGCTCAACGAGCGCGGCTACACCCTCGGCCACTTCCCGCAGTCGTACGAGTGGGCGACGGTCGGCGGCTTCGCGGCGGCCCGGTCGAGCGGGCAGGCGTCCGCCGGATACGGCCGGTTCGACGACATGGTGGCCGGCCTCACCGTCGCCACCCCCGAGGGGTCCCTGGACCTCGGCCGGGCGCCCAGGTCGGCCGCCGGGCCGGATCTGCGGCAGCTCGTCCTCGGCTCCGAGGGCGCCCTCGGAGTGATCACCTCCGTGCGGGTCAGGGTCCATCCGGTCCCGGAGGCCCGGGAGTACGAGGGCTGGCGGTTCGCCTCGTTCGCCGAGGGCGCCGCCGCGCTCCGGCGGCTCGCGCAGGACGGCCCGGTGCCCGCCGTGCTCCGGCTGTCCGACGAGGCCGAGACGATGGTCGGGCTGGCCGACCCGGCGGCGATCGGCGGCGGGTCGTCGGCCGCCGGGTGCCTGGCCGTGCTCGGGTTCGAGGGCACTCCGGCGCAGGTCGCCGCGCGCGGGTCGGCGGCCGCCGACGCCCTCCGCGACGCGGGCGGCGAACCCCTCGGCACCGGGCCGTGGGAGAAGTGGCGGCACGGCCGCTTCGACGCCCCCTACCTGCGCGACTCCCTCCTCGACGTGGGCGCGTTCGTCGAGACGCTGGAGACCGCGGCGTTCTGGTCGGGCGTCCCCGCGCTGTACGAGGCGGTCCGCAACGCCCTGATCGGGACGCTGTCCGGGGCGGGTACGCCACCGCTCGTGATGTGCCATATCTCGCACGTGTACCCGTCCGGGGCGTCCCTCTACTTCACCGTCGTGTCCGCGCAGGGCAAGGATCCCGTCGAGCACTGGGACCGGGCCAAGCGCGCGGCCAACGACGCGATCGCCGGGGCGGGCGGGACGATCAGCCACCACCACGGGGTGGGCACCGACCACCGCGACTGGTACGCCCGGGAGATCGGGCCGCTGGGCGCCGCGGTGCTCCGCGCCGTCAAGGACCGGGTCGATCCGGCCGGGATCCTCAACCCGGGCGTCCTCGTCCCGCCGGCCCCGGAGGAGTAGCCGCCATGCGCGCCTTCACGGCGATCGTCAACCCGGCGGCGGGCGGCTCCGCGGCCGCCTCCCGCGTGATCCCGCTGGGCCGGCTGCTGCGCGACGCGGGCGCCGAGGTCGACGTCGAGTACAGCCGCGGCATGGAGCACGCCGCGTCCGCCGCGCGGGCCGCGGCGGAGGCCGGGCGGGTGGTCCTCGGCGTCGGCGGGGACGGCATGGTCGGCTGCGTCGGCGGGGCCCTGGCCGAGATGGACGCGGGCGCGGACGCACTGTTCGGCATCGTGCCCGCCGGCCGGGGCAACGACTTCGCCCGTCAGCTCGGCGTCCCGTCCGGCCCGGACGAGCTCGCGCGGCTGCTGCTGGAGGGCGAGCCGCGGGCCGTGGACGCCATCGACGCCAACGGGACGGCCGTCCTCGGCAGCGTCTACGCGGGCGTGGACGCCGTGGCCAACGACAACGCCAACCGGACGCGTCTGCTGCGCGGGTCCGCCGCCTACTACGTGGGGGCGCTGCGCGCGATCGTCTCGTGGCGGCACGCCGACTACCTGATCACCGTGGACGGCGAGGAGCACCGCCGCGAGGGCTACACCGTCGTCGCCGCCAACTCCGGCTACTACGGCTTCGGCCGGCACATCGCCCCCGACGCCCGCGTCGACGACGGGCTGCTCGACGTGGTGCTCATCCGGAAGGCGCCGAAGACCTTGTTCTTCTCCGTCATGCGCGAGCTGGAGAGCGGCGCGCACGTCCGGCGGCCCGAGGTGGAGGTCATGCGCGGCCGGGAGGTCCGGATCGAGCTGGCCGGCCCCGCCGGCCGGACGCTCCCGTACGGCGCGGACGGGGAGCTGCCGGGCGTGCTGCCGGTCACGGCGCGGGTCCTCCCGGGGGCCCTGCGGGTCCTGGCCCCCTGATCCCCGGATCCCGCCGAGGTTTTGGTCCCGCGTTTGGGCCGGTTTACGCCCCCATTACGGCCACCCGGATAGCGTCGTTTACGTCCCGCTTTCGGGACCAAGGGGCCGTCTGTGGAGTCATCATGGGAAGGCGACCACGAGCTCGCCGTTCTGGGGGGACTCATGATGACCGCGGGCGCCCGGATCGTGGTGGCGCCGGCGTCTCTGGGGGTGGCGCCGGTGGCCACCACGTGTAGCTGAATCCCGCTCCATCACCCGGTATCGGGCCGTGCGCCGCGCGGCCCGATCGTCCTGTCCGCCGGCCTTCCGCCCGCTTTCCGCCCGCCGCCGTGTTCGCTTGACGTCGCGGGCGCCTCCGTACAGGCTGTGCGCATCCCCTCACCCCCTGGCCGGAGGCGTTCTGTGTGTGCCGAGGTTTCCCCCGAACCCGACAACTCGCGGACCTCGGAGGCGGGCGCCGGATGGGTCTGCCAGAAGCCCGGCACCTTCAACGACCTGCTGCCCGAGCGCGTCCCCGACTTCTCCTGGCGCCGGCCGTCGGTGCTGTGGCGGTCCCGCAACGACGTGGTCGCGCGCCTGTTCGGCGACCCGTCGAACACGATCCGCCGCCGCTGCGTGGCCGCGCTGCGCGAGCGGGGCACGCCGGCCGCCTTCACCGTCCACCGCTCGGCGCCGGAGTTCTCGTTCGCGCTGCTCGGCGACACCGGCGAGGGCGACCGGTCGCAGTACGCGGTGGTGCCGCCGCTGCTGCACGCCGCCGCCGGCACCGACTTCATGATCATCGCCAGTGATGTGATCTACCCCGCCGGGGACGCGGGGGAGTACCCGGAGAAGCTCTTCCGCCCCTACAAGGACTACCCGGCCCCCATCTTCGCCGTGCCCGGCAACCACGACTGGTACGACGGCCTGCGCGGCTTCCTGCACGTCTTCTGCGACCTGGACGCGGACTGCTCGCCCCCGCCCTGGCGCGGTCCCCTCTCGTTCATCCCGCGCCTGCTGTGGCGGCACTCCGGGGCGGTCGACCCCGACGCGCTGGCCGAGGCCCGCCGGACGTACCGGGGCGCGGCGGGCCAGCAGGGCGTCCAGCCGGGACCGTACTGGGCGATCGACACGCCCTCGCTGCGCGTCGTCGGCATCGACACCGGGATCACCGGCGCCCTGGACCGCGAGCAGGCCCGCTGGCTGCGGGAGGTGTCCGGTGGGCCGAAACCCAAGCTGCTCGTGACCGGAAAACCGCTGTACGTGGACGACGAACGCCGTCCGGGGCGGATCGAGGGCGGCGGGACGGTCGACGAGATCGTCCGGGACCCGGCGCACAACTACGTGGCCGCGATCGGCGGGGACATCCACAACTACCAGCGCTACCCGGTGCGGACCGCCGACGGCCGGACGATCCAGTACATCGTCGCGGGCGGCGGCGGCGCCTTCATGCACGCGACCCACACGATCCCGCGCACGCGCGTGGTGGAGGAGAACGAGTTCCGCTGCTACCCGCTGCGCGGCGACTCCCTCTCGCGCTACAGCAAGCTGTACGGCCGGTGGCTGCGGCTCCCGAAGCTCTTCGATCTCACCCCCGAGGAGGCCACGGCCGCCGTCCGGCACCGGCTCGGCATCCGGCCCGGCCGCGGGTACAAGGGGCCCGACCCGTCCCGCCGCGCGCGCTTCGTCGCGGCCGTGCTCGGCGTTCCGCGCGACGGCCGCCGCCGTCCCCGGTTCCTGCGGCTGCCCGTGCACAAGCTGCCGCAGCGGTTCCGCTCGGAACTGGCCGACTGGGACGCGCCGCCCTTCTTCAAGAGCTTCCTGCGCCTGGACGTCACCGAGTCGCATCTCCGCATCCGCTGCTACGCGGCGACCGGTTGCGGCGACCAGGAGACGGCGCCGCCGTGCGAGGACGAGGTGACGATCGCGCTGCGATAGCGGGTGGTTTGGAGGATCGGCCAGGAATGCCGGGAAAGTCGGTGATCTTGGCTCGCGACGTGCTCGAATACCGTTACAGTCGTGGCTCACCACACGGGTGAACGGTAACGGACGGTCGGCCGGAAAACGACCGCGTCCTTCAGGAGCTTCTCAATGAGTTACCCCCAGCAGGGTCAGGGCCAGCAGCACCCTCAGCAGCAACAGCAGGCCTACCAGGGCGGCTACGCGCCCGCCCCCGCGCAGCAGCAGGCGCCCACCGCCCGCGGCGCCGGCCAGAACATGAAGCGCCGCAACCCGATCGGCGCCTGGCTCGGCCTGCCGATCATCACCTTCGGCATCTACGGCCTCGTCTGGTTCTTCAAGGTCCACAACGAGCTGCACGAGTACGACCGCCGCATCGACAACGCCGCCGTCAACGCGCTGCTGTCCCTGCTGTTCGGCAGCATCACCCTCGGCATCTGGCCCCTGATCATGTGGGTCAAGCTCGCCGGGCGCATCGCCCAGGCCCAGCGCGCCGCCGGCCTCCAGCCCAGCTGCAGCGGCGGCATGGGCTTCCTGCTCGGCATCCTCGGCTTCGGCGTCCTGTACTACCAGCTCCAGCTCAACAAGGTCACCGACCGCTACGGCGACACCCCCGCGGGCCAGCAGGTCTCCCTGGTCGCGTAGTTTGTTTGCGTTCCTCTCCTCCTTCGGCCCTGGCGGGCCTCCATCGTCGAGAAACGCGCGCGATCGCTGGCATCGCTCCGGCTCGCCTTGCGGCTCGCTGCGCGATCAGGTTCTCGCTTCGCTTGAACCTGCCTTCGGACGCGATCGCAGCGGCTGAGGTCGTCGGTGGTCGAGGTTCAGACGCTCTGAGCAGCGGGCCGCGGCCCTGGCCTGCTGAACCGGTTCGTGGAAGGCCCCTTCGGTTACCCCCGGAGGGGCCTTCTGCGTGCCCGGTTCTGTCGGTGGTCGGGAGGACAATGGGTTCGTGAGGATGGCGGTGGCCGCTGGGCCCGGGGGCGGTGGCGCGCTGCGGGCACTCAGTGAGGACGGGGCGCCCGCCGGTGCTGTTCAGCGCGTCCCGGATCTGGTCGCCGCGATCGCGGAGCGGGAGCGGGGGGAGGCGCCGCGGTGGGTGTGGGGGGCCACGGCGCGGCTCTACCCGCGGCTGCTGGACGCCGGGGTGCGGGTGGGGCGCTGCCACGACCTCGAACTGGTCGAGAGCCTGCTGCTCGGGCACGCCGGGCGGTACGGGGAGCCGCGCTCCGTCCGGGCGGCCTGGGCGCGGCTGCGCGGCGAGCCGGTGCCGGCCGACCGCCCGCCGCGCGAGGAGCCCGCGCAGGCGTCGCTGTTCGACGACGCCGCACGCGACGAGCCCGCCGACGACCTGGAGCAGATCGTCGCGGTGCACGCCGAGCAGCAGCGCGCCATCGCCGGGCTCGGCGGGTTCGCGCTGCTCGCGGCGGCGGAGTCGGCCGGGTCGCTGGTCGCGGCGGAGATGGCGCGCGATGGGCTGCCCTGGTCGGCCGAGGAGCACGACGCGCTGCTCACCGAACTGCTCGGGCCGCGCCCCTCGGGCGGCCTGCGCCCCCGCAGGCTGCAGGACCTCGCCGACAGGATCAACGCCGCGTTCGGCCCTCGGGCGCACGTCAACCCCGACTCCCCGGCGCAGATCCTCAAGGCGTTCGCGTCGGCGGGCCTGCCGATCCCGTCCACCCGCGCGCACGTCCTCAAGCGGCTCGACCATCCGGCCGTCCCGCTGCTGCTGGAGTACAAGGAGCTCTCCCGCCTGCACACCGCGCACGGGTGGGCGTGGCTCGACACGTGGGTGAGCGGTGGCCGGTTCCGGCCCGAGTACGTGGTCGGCGGCGTGGTGTCCGGGCGCTGGGCGACGAGCGGCGGCGGCGCCCTGCAGATCCCGCGCGTCCTGCGCAGGGCCGTGGTCGCCGATCCCGGCTGGTCGCTGGTCGTGGCGGACGCCGCGCAGCTCGAACCGCGGGTGCTGGCGGCGCTGGCCGGCGACCGGGCCTTCGCCGACGCCGCCGCGCACGGCGACCTCTACGCGGCGCTCTCCGACGCCTTCCACGACGACGGCGACGGCGGCCTGAGCGCCCGCGCCAAGGCCAAGCTCGCCCTGCTGTCCGCCATGTACGGGGGCGGGACGGGGGAGGCGGTGCAGCTCCTCGCCGTCCTGAAGAACAGGTTCCCCGACGCCTTCGAGTACGTGGAGGCCGCCGCGCGGGCGGGGGAGCGGGGTCGGCTCGTCCGGTCCCGGCTCGGCCGCACGTGCCCGCCGCCGTCCGCCGGATGGCGCGAGCTGACCGCGGCGGGCGACGACGACGCGGCCGGCCCCCGCCAGGGGCAGGCGGCGCAGGCGCTGCGCGGCCGGGGCCGCTTCACCCGCAACTTCGTCGTGCAGGCGACGGCCGCCGACTGGGCGCTGGCCCTGCTCGGCTCGCTGCGCCGCCGCCTCACCGCGCTCGGCCGCCCCCGGCTGGTGTTCTTCCAGCACGACGAGGTCATCGTGCACACCCCCGTCGAGCTGGCCGCCGACGTCACCGCCGCGGTGCGCGCCTCGGCGGACGAGGCCCGCCGCCTCCTGTTCGGCGACACCCCGGTCGTGTTCCCCATGGACATCGCCGTGGTGGACCGCTACGGCGACGCCAAGTGAGCCGCCAGGGCGCGGATCGTGTTGGCGGCGGCGAACGCGTGCCCGCGGGCGTTGAGATGCAGCTGGTCGCCGCTGTAGATGCCCGGGTCGGCCGCGACGGGATGCCCGTGCGGGTTGTCGACGTGGCAGGCGCCGTGCTCCGCGGCGACCTCGGCGGTCAGGGCGGCCAGCCGCTTCGTCCGCGCCGACATCACCTCCCGGTAACGGGACATGCCGAGGCCGGCGGCCGTGATGTCCAGCAGGCCGATCGTGACCACGTCGGCCCCGGCCGCGCGGAACGCCGCGACCATCGAGGACAGCTCCCGCCGCACCCCGGCGGCGTCGAAGCGCGGGCGGAGCATGTCGTTGCCGCCGGCCACCACGAACGCCAGGTCGGGGCCGAACTCCAGCGCCGGCCGGAGCTGCCCGGCCGCCACCTCGGCGGCGACGAGGTCGCGGCGGCCGAGGTTCAGCGCCGTGAACCCGGGCGCCACCGCGCCGAGCGCCTCTTCGACGCGGTCGGTCCACGACAGGTCGCGGTACCCCGGGACCGGCTCCCGGATCCCCTCGGCGACGCTGTCGCCGATCGTCACCATCCTCGTCCAGGGCGCGTCGGCGAGCAGTGCCGCGGCCTCCGCGGCGGGGAGCACGGACGGGTCCGTCCACTCCGACAGGGTCGTCTCGATCATCGTCTCTCCTCTCAGGACCTCGCGGGACGGACGGCGAGGAGCATCCCCGCGGCGGCCGTGCCCGCGGCGGCGAGCGTGCAGAACAGATAGACGGCGGTGTAGTCGCCGTGCGCCGCGCGGCCCGGCAGGAGCGCGGCGAGGACGGCGATGCCGAGGGCGCCGCCGAGCTGGCGGGCCGTCGTGTTGAGCCCGGTCGCGCCGGCGAACCGCAGCGGGCCGGCCGACAGCGCGGCGGCCGAGGCGGTGCCCGTGGTCACCATCCCCATCCCCGTCCCGACCAGCAGGCCCACCGGCAGCCAGAACGTGAGGAAGTGCGGCTCCGCGGGCAGCGAGACGACCGCCCACACCCCCGACACGATCATGATCAGCGCGCCGCCCGCCACCGCGGGACGGACGCCGGTGCGGGCGGTGAGGCGGCCCATCACGATCGCCGCCGCGGTGGCGGTGAACGCCCCGGGCGTCGAGGCGAGGCCCGCCTTGAGGATCGAGTAGTGCCACTCCCCGGTCAGGTAGAGCACGCCGAGCAGCAGCCACGCGTACAGGGCCGTCCCGTAGAGGAACGACGCGGCGTTGGCGACGGCGAACTGCCGGTCGCGCCAGAGCGAGATCTCCAGCGCGGGCACCGGATGCCGCACCGACCGCCACAGCGCCAGGGCGACCAGGACGATGCCGCCGAGCAGGAGCGCCAGTGTCCGGGCGTCCGTCCACGCCCAGTCCTGGGACCGGGTCACGCCCAGCGCGACGCCGCCGACGCCGGCGCCGAGCAGGACGGTCCCGGCGAGGTCGGGCAGCCGCCCCGCGGCGCCCTCGGCGCGCGGCAGGCGCAGCCCGCCGAGCAGCATCGCCAGGCCGAACGGCAGGTTGATGACGAACAGCGACCGCCAGCCCAGCTGGTCCACCAGCACCCCGCCCAGGCCGGGGCCGATCGCGGCGGCGAACGCGCCCGCCGCGCTCCACAGCCCGATGCTGCGGGCGCGCCTCTCGGGCGGCGTGTCCTTCAGCAGTAGCGCGAGGGACGCGGGGATCAGCGCGGCCGCGGCGGCGCCCTGCACGCCGCGCGTCACCAGCAGGACCGGCACGTTCGGCGCGACCGCGCAGGCCAGCGAGGCCAGCGTGAACAGCCCGGTGCCCCACAGGTAGAGCGAGCGCCGCCCGACGAGGTCGGCGAGCCGGCCGGCGGGGGCGAGCAGGGCCGCGAACAGCACCGCGTACAGCGTGATCACCCAGGTGAGCCCGGACAGCGAGGTGCCCGGGAAGTCGGCGTGCAGGTCGGCGACGGCCAGGTTGGCGACGGTGGCGTCGAGCATGGCCAGGAACGTCGCCCCGGCCGCCAGCCAGGGCACGTCCCGCCGTGCTCCGGCCGCGCGGGGCGGCGCCGCGGTGGTCTCGGCGGTCATGGGTCTGGGCCTCCAGAAAAATAAACGAACGGTCGTACAATCTTCTATCCGGAGGCCCCGCGTCAAGGGGAGGGGAGGATTGACTTAGAACGAACGGTCGTGCAGATTAAGACCCGTGAGCACTGACGGACGTCTCCTCAAGGGAGCGCAGACGCGCAGGGTGATCCTCTGCCGGGCCGCCGACATCGCCTCTGCGGAGGGCCTGGAGGGGCTCTCGATCGGCCGGCTCGCCACCGAGCTGGGGATCAGCAAGAGCGGCGTGTTCACGCACTTCGGCTCCAAGGAGGAGCTGCAGCTCGCCACCGTCGGCAAGGCGGTCGAGGTGTTCCGCGAGCACGTGGTCGAACCCGCCCTCGCCGCCCCGGCGGGGCTCGGGCGCGTCCGCGCGCTGCTGGACGCCTGGCAGCGCTACCAGCGCGAGCCCGTCTTCCCCGGCGGCTGCTTCTTCCACTCCACGATGGCCGAGTTCGACGCCCGTCCCGGCCGCGTCCGTGACGCGATCGCCGCGTCCCAGCGCGACTGGGGCGCCTTCCTGGAGCGCTGCCTGCGCGAGGCGCGGGACCTCGGGGAGATCGACGCGTCCACCGACGTCCCGCAGCTCGCCTTCGAGCTGGAGGCGGCCTGCCGCACGGGCGCCGCGCACGCGCTCCTGTACGACGACCCGTCCCTGTTCGACCGGGCCACGCGGGCGATGACCACCCGGCTGGAAGCGGTCGTCACCGGCTAGGCCCAGCGCGGCTGGAAGATGGCCGGGGCGGACGGGCGTGGTGCCCCGTCCGCCTCGGTCTCTGTCCGCTGCTCTACTTGTCGCGCGAGGATCCCGACGCGGCGGGCGCCGCGCCCGCCACCGTGGCGCCGCCCCGGACGAGCCGCCCCACCTCGGCCCTGAGCTGGACGAACTCCGGCAGCCCCCGGGTCTCGATCTGGTCGCGAGTGGCCGGCAGCCCGACCGGCAGGTCGGCGTGCACCCGGGCGGGCGAGCGGTTCAGCACGACCACCCGGTCACCGACGTAGACGCTCTCGTCGATGTCGTGGGTGACCAGCAGGATCGTAATCTTCTGGGTCCGGTGCACCTGCAGGACGAGGTCCTCCAGGTCCTCCCGGGTCTGCGCGTCGACGGACCCGAACGGCTCGTCCATCAGCATCAGCGAGGGCCGGTACGCCAGCGCCCGCGCGATCGACACGCGCTGCTGCATGCCGCCCGACAGCTGCCACGGGTACTTGCGGCCCGCGTCCGGCAGGCCCACGGACTCCAGCGCCTCCTGCGCCGCGGCGCGCCGCTCCTGGCGGGACTTGCCGCGCCGGCGCAGCGGCAGCGCCACGTTGTCGCGGACGGTCAGCCAGGGGAACAGCGAGCGGCTGTAGTCCTGGAAGACCACCGCGAGGTCGTCCGGCACGCCGTTGATCGCCGTCCCGTCGAGGGAGAGCTTCCCGCCGGTGGGGGTGATCAGCCCGGCGATGCAGCGCAGCAGCGTGGACTTGCCGCAGCCGGACGGCCCCACGATGCTGACCAGCTGACCGTCCGGGACGGTGAGGTCGAGGCCGTCGAGGGCCAGGTGGCCGTCCGCGTAGGAATGCGTGAGGCCGGATATCTGAAGCATGTCGGCCGCCTTATCTGTGTGTGTGCGTACAAAATCGTTGGTAAGGGGGGTTTCGGTCAACCGGCGAGCCTCCGCGCGCCGGCGTGCCAGGCGAGCAGCCGCCGCTCCAAGAGCAGGAACGCGGCGTTGAACAGGAATCCGAGGATCCCGAGCATCACGATCCCCGCCCACATCCGCGGCAGCTCGAAGGAGCGCTGCGCGCCGATCAGCTCGGAGCCGATGCCCGCGGTGCTGCCGAACAGCTCCGACAGCACCATCAGGATCAGCGCGAACGACAGCGCCACCCGCAGCCCCGCGAAGATCTTGGGCGCCGCCGCCGGGAGCACGATCGTCAGCAGCCGGCGCGCCGGGCCGATGCCGAACACGCGCGCCGTGTCGAGCTGGAGCGGCTCCACCGTGCGGACGCCGTCGGCGGTGTTCAGCAGGACCGGCCACACCACGCCGAACGCGATCGTGACGACCTGCATGGTCGCGCCGAGCTGGAAGACCATGATGAAGAACGGCAGCAGCGTCGGCGGCGGCACCGCCCGCAGGAACTCCAGCACCGGGCTGAACAAATCGTCCAGCACCCGGGACCGGCCGATCGCCGCGCCGATCGCGATGCCGGCGGCGCCCGCCGCGGCCCACCCGATGAACAGGTGGGTCAGGCTCGTGGAGAAGTCGTCCACCGCCTTGTCCGAGAGGAACAGCTGGGACGCGGGGCCGGAGAACCACAGCTCGTGCAGGGCCTTGAGGATCGTCGTGGGCGGCGGGAAGTAGGTCTCGTCCAGCGCCCGGGTGAGCAGCTCCCACAGGACGGCGGCGAGCGCCACGAGCCAGCCGCGCTCGGCGATCGCGCGGGTCGCTCTGAGGCCCCTCATGAGGCCCCCTCCACCTGGGCGCCGTGCCAGCGGAACGCGATCCGCTCCAGCCCGAGCAGGCCCATGTTGGCCAGCAGGCCGAGGACGCCGGCCCAGCACGCTCCGGCCAGCAGCAGGTCGGGGCGCCCGCCGCCGGACTGGGTGTCGCTGAGATAGATCCCGACCCCGTCGACGCCGCCGGCGAACAGCTCCGTGCTGATCACGACGATGAGCGCGACGGAGGCGGCGATCCGGACGCCGGTGGCGATGAACGGCGCGGCGCTCGGCAGCGAGACGCGCCACAGCACCGACAGCGTCCCGAACCCGAAGGCGCGCAGGCTGTCCTTGGCCAGCGGGTCGACGTCGCGGAGCGCGTAGAGGGTGTTGATGAGGATCGGCCACAGGCACGCGTAGAAGATCAGCGACATCTTCATCCGCGTCGGGTCCGCGAACAGGATGATGGCGAGCGGGATGAGCGCGACCGACGGGATGGGGCGCAGCAGCTCGACGAGGGCGCGCGCGGCGGTCCCGAGCAGCGGCACCGAGCCGAGCAGGACGCCGAGCGGGACCGCCACGAGCACCGCGAGCGCGAGCCCGCCGAACCAGGCCCGCAGGGTGGCCCCGACGTCGACGAGGAACTCCTGGTCGGCGGCCAGCCTCCCGGCCTCCCGCAGGATCGTCGACGCCGGGGGGAGCGCGGTCTCGTCGACGAGGCCCGTGCGGCTCAGGACCTCGATGACGGCGGCCACGCCGATCACCCCGGCGGCGCCGAGACCGATGCGGCGAGGGCTCATGAAGTCGACGCGAGGAACGTCTTGACGTCGATCGCCTTGTCCACGTAGCCGAACTCCTTCATGAGGTCGGCGACGCGCTGCAGCTTGGCGGCGTCGATCGAGGTCGGGTACGTCCCGTAGCTCATCGAGCCCGCGACCTTCGCGTCGATCCCCTTGGCGTAGCTGGGCAGGATGGTCTGGACGGCCTTCTGGTCGGCGGCGGCCATCCCCTGCGCCTTCTGGAGCGCGCGCTGGAACGCGGCGACCGTCTTCGGGTTCTCCTCGGCGAACTTCTCGGTGACGGCGTAGCCGGCGATCGGCAGGTCGGCCGCCTGGCCGGTGGACAGGTCGGCGACCATGCGGGCGCCCATCGACGTGCCCATCTGGGTGCCGAACGGCTCGATCGCCTGGACGGCGTCGACGCTCTTGGACTTCAGCGCCTGCTCCATGGCGGGCGGGGCGACCTCCACGAAGTTCTTGTCCTCGTCGAAGGTGACGCCCTGCGGCTGGGCGGCGGCGCGGACCAGCATCGTGCTGACGTTGCGCTTGGTGTTGACGGCGATCTTCTTGCCCGCCAGGTCCTTGATCGTCCGGTACGGGGAGTCGCCCCGCACCATCAGGGTGTGCGTCTTGGACGCGGCCCGGAATCCCTCCGCGACGATCTTCGGCTTGAAGCCGGGGTCCTTGGTCCCGGCGGTGAGCAGCGAGACGTAATTGCCGAAGCTGAAATCGAGCCGGCCGCTCTTGAGCAGCGGGATTCCGGCGGCACCGCCCTGGATGACCTGAGTTCTCACGGTCAGGCCCTCGGCTTTGAACAGCCCCTTGGACAATGCGATCTGGACGGGTGCGGTGTCGGCGACCGTCATGGTGCCGAGCGTGATCTGCGATTCTTCCAGGCCGTTGGCCGACGTCTTCTCGTCGGAACCGCCGCAGGCCGTGGAGAGCGCAACCGTGAGCGCGAGCACGCCGGCGAAGGCGGCTCGGGAGTGGGAAGCAAACATGAGCGACGCTCCATGGACGGGGGAAATCGCTGGGGGTCAACCCTGAACGCGCGGGGAGCGTAGCGCACGAAGGCCACGCTCCGGGAGAGGCGGGAGCTCAGTGCTCACTTACGTGAAGAGGTGTGAACAAATTGTGATATTTCCTCACCGTTTCGAGGGCGGCCGCTTTCGCCGCCAGAAACGGCCCTCGCCTCTCCCCGCGTCCGGTCGGTGCGGTCAGTCCGCCTCCGGCTGGTAGGCGGCGGCGTCGTCCGGAGTGACGCGGACGTCGATGATGAACGGCCCGTCGTGGCCGAGGCCCTCGGCCATCGCGGCGTCCAGCTCCGCGGCCGTCGTGACGGTCCGGCCGGGGCAGCCGAGCCCTCCGGCGACCGCCACGAAGTCGATGCCCGGAAGGTCGGTGCCCGGAACGGTCTCCAGGTCGATCCGGCGGCCGAGGGCCTTGACCGCCCCGTAGCCCTGGTTGTTCAGGACGATCACGGTCATCGGGACCCGGTGCTGCGCGGCGGTCCACAGGCCCTGCACCGAGTACATGATCGAGCCGTCGCCGATGACGCAGACGACGCGCTCGCCCGATCCGGTGAGCGCCCGCCCGACCGCGACCGGCAGCCCCCAGCCGAGCGCCCCGCTCCCGGTGGTCAGGAACCCCCCGGACCGCGTGATCGGCAGCCGAGCGTGGAGCATCTCCCGGTAGCTCGGGACCTCCTCCACGATGACGGCGTCCTCCGGCAGCCGCTCCTTCAGCGTCTCGACGACGAAGGCCGGGTCGATCGGGTCGGCGGCCTGCGGCTTGGCGAGCGCGGCCCGCGGCTCGGGGAGCGGGCGGTCGGCCTTCTCCACGAGGTCGAGCAGCCCGGACACGCCGGCGTCGATCGTGGTGAGGACGCTGGTGCCGACCGGCGCCCACGCGGCCTGCGCGGGGTCGCAGTCCAGGTGGAACAGCCGCGAGCCGTCCGGGATGAAGCGGCCCTCGGAGTGCACGTGGTAGGTGAAGATCGGCGTGCCCAGGGCGAGGATGACGTCGTGGCCCTCCAGCCGCCGCCAGAGCTGCTCCCGGACGGGCGGCAGGAACCCGCGGAACAGCGCGTGGTCCTCGGGGAAGCCGGAGCGCCCCGACAGCGGGCTGATCCACACCGGCGCGCCGATCCGCTCGGCCAGGCTGACCACGCCGGGCAGCGCCCCCTCGTCGTCCACGCCCGCGCCCACGATGACGACCGGGTTCGCGGCCTCGTTGAGCGCGTCGGCCACCTCCCGGAGCACGGCCGGGGACGCGGCGAACGCTGTCCGCAGCTCGCGGTGCGGGACGGGCTCGGCCGGCCGGTCCCAGTCGTCCTCGGGAACGGACAGGAAGACCGGCCCGCGCGGCGGCGTCATCGCCACCCGGTACGCCTCGGCGAGCGCGGCGGGCACGTCCTCGGCGCGCTCTGGCTGCCGGCTCCACTTGACGTACGGGCGGGGGAACTGCGCCGGCTCGTCGGCGCCGAGGAACGGGTGGTGCGGCAGCATGGCGCGGGACTGCTGGCCCGCGATCACGACGACCGGCACCCGGTCGCGGTAGGCGTTGAAGACCGCGCCGAGGGAGTGCCCGACGCCGCCGGCGGAGTGCAGGCTGACCAGGGTCGCGTTGCCGGTGCCGAGCGAGTGGCCCGCGGCCGCCGCGACCGCGACCGTCTCCTGCAGTGCCAGGACGTACTCGAAGTCCGCGGGGAAGTCGCGGAACATCCGCAGCTCGGTCGAGCCCGGGTTGCCGAAGAGGGTGGTCATCCCCACGCTCCGGCAGAAGTCGAAGAAGGCTTCCCGGACGGTGAGCTCGGAGGTCATGCATCCGCCTTTCGTGCACCGCGGTGGCGGGCGAGGACCCGGCGCTCCACGGCGAGGAGAATCGAGTTGAACAGGTAGCCGAGGATCCCGAGCAGCACGATGACCGCCCAGATGGTCGGCAGGTCGGACTGGCTCTGCGCGTTGGTCAGCTCGAAGCCGAGGCCGTCGGAGGTGCCGGGGAGCAGCTCGGAGAAGACCATCAGGATGAGCGACAGGGACAGCGCCAGCCGCACCCCCGCGAAGATCTTCGGCAGCGCGGACGGGAAGATGACGAACCGCATCCGGTCGAACGCGGAGAACCGGAACGACTCGGCCGTCTCCATCTGCATCCGGTCGACGCTGCGCGCCCCGTCCGCGGTGTTCAGCAGGACGGGCCAGATGGCGCTGAAGATGATCGAGGCCACCTGCATCTGGGTGCCGAGCTCGAACAGGACGATGAACACCGGCACCAGGGTGGGCGGCGGGATCACCCGGGCGAACTGGAGCAGCGGCTGCAGGTAGGCCAGCGCCTTCTGCGAGCGGCCGAGCGCCATGCCGACGACCACGCCGACCACGACCGACAGCGCCAGCGCCAGGAACATCCGGCTGAGGCTGGGCACGATGGAGTCGCCCGCCTTCGCGCTGAAGTACAGGTGGTCGGCCGGGCCGGACAGCCACATGTCCCGCATCCGCTGGACGATCTCCGAGGGCGGGGGGAAGAACGGGCTCTGCGAGATCCGCGTCGCCGCCTCCCAGCCGGCGATGAGGAGCGCCAGCGGGAGCAGCCGGTGCAGCGCGCCCCCGGCCAGCCGGCCGGCCAGGCCGGCGCGCCGCCGGGCGGAGCCCGCGGTCAAGGTCGCCGCCGTCACCAGACACCACTTCCTTGGGCCCGGTGCCAGCGGAACAGGCGGTTCTCGCCCTGTCCGAGCACCGTGTCGATGATCAGGCCGAGGCACCCGGCCCACACCGTACCGGCGAGGACGTCGATGTTGCCGTCGGGCACGTTGCCGGCCTGCGCGATGAACATGCCGAGCCCGTCGCCGAAGCCGGACAGGATCTCGGTGCCGACGGCCAGGATCAGCGCGATCGAGGCGGCCAGCCGCACGCCGGTCGCGATGAACGGGGCGGCGCTCGGCAGCGAGACGCGCAGCAGCACCTGCAGCCGGCCGAAGCCGAAGCTGCGCAGCGTCTCCTTCGCCGTCGGGTCGACGTCGTCCAGCCCGTAGATGGTGTTGAACAGGATGGGCCAGCTGGAGGCGTAGACGATGAGCGGCACCTCCATCTTGAGCCCGGAGCCGAGCAGCAGGGCGGCCAGCGGGATCAGCGCGACCGAGGGGATCGGGCGCAGGAACTCCACGATCGCCCGGACCGCGGTGTTGACCGCGGGGACGCTGCCGAACAGCAGCCCGAGCGGGACCGCGATCGCGACGGCGATCAGCAGCCCGAGGGCCCAGGCGGTGATGGTGACGCGGACGTTGAACAGGAAGTCCGGATCTCCGGCGAGTTCGAAGGCGCGCGCGGTGATGATGGACGCGGGGGGCAGATAGGAACGGTCCACGATCCCGGACCTGCCGAGAAGCTCGCTCGCCAGGAAAAGGACCGCCACCCCGGCGGCCCCCCGCACCCAGATGCCTGGGCGCGAGAGGCCGCGGGGCGGCGTCGACTCGTGTGCCATGAGGTGATCAGTGTCCCGCCGTCACGACGTCGGCTGGAAGAGGATGGCGTTCAGGTCCGGCTTCTCCTTGAGCAGGCCGGAGGTCGACATCAGCTCCGAGACCCGCTGCATGCGGGTCTTGCTCAGCGAGGTGGGGAAGCCCGGCAGCGTGATGACCGAGGCGACCTGCGGGTCGATCTTGGCGTAGCTCGGCAGGACCTCCTCGACCTTCTTGCGGTCCTGGGTGGCCATCTTCTGCGCCTTGATGATGGCGCGCTGGAACGCGGCGGCCGTCTTCGGGTTCTTCTTGGACCACTCCTGCGTGGTGACGAAACCGCTGATCGGCAGGTCGGTCACCGGCTCGCTGCCGCCGTCGACGGCGACGCGGGCGCCGAGCTTCTTCTCGGTGTCGGAGAGGAACGGCTCGACCGTGTGGATGGAGTCGACCTGCCCCTTCTGCAACGCGGTGGCCATCTGCGGGAAGGGCACCTGGACGTACTTGACCTTCTTGGGGTCGACGTTGTTCGCCTTGAGGATCGCGTCCAGCGTGAGCGACTGGATGTTGTTCAGGATGTTGACCGCGACCTTCTTGCCCTCCAGGTCCTTGGCCGTCTTGATCTTGGAATCCGGCATGACCAGGACGTTCATCATGTTGGAGGTGAGCGTCGCCGCCTCGGCCAGGATGCTGAGCTTCAGCGTCCCCTTCTCGTTCGCCTGCAGGAACGAGACGTAGTTGGCGCCGGCGATGACGTTCACGTCGCCCTTGGTGAGGGCGGGCAGCGCCTGGATGCTCTGCTGGACCGGCACGATCTTGACGTCCAGGCCCTCGGCCTCGAAGAGCTTGGCCTTCTGGGCCACGTAGAGGGCCGCGCCGTCCACCAGGGGAAGTGACGCCACCTTGATCGTGTCGGTTTCGAGACCCTTGCCGCCGCCGGAGGAATCGGAGTCTCCACAGCCCGCGATGACTGAGGCGACCAGGGCGAACGCGCTGACCAGCGCGGATAGACGTAGGGATTGCCGCATTCGGCACTCCTTAACTCGATGGGGAAGCTGCTTCGGCAGGGCTTGGGGGCCCAAGGCATCCGAGCCAGGGGGTACGACTGTAGCCACGACACCCGCCGCGCCTGAAGATCAGTTGCGTCGGGAGCGTATCGCGGGCTGCCTGGCTTGGACGGTTTCCAACCGAATTGTGTGACTCTCTTGTGTCCTATGCGTCCCGTGCGGCGGATGGCACGCATGGTGACGACGGGGCGTTCTCCCCGGTGGCGGGCCCGCCGCGGGCGCCGCCGGCCCTGCGGGATAAGCGATATCGCGCCGTACAAGACCTTCCGTCCAATGGGATTTCGCCGTTGTTGCAATGGTGTTAAGCCCATTGGTGACGGTCGATCGCCGGACCAATTCGCAGCGTGAGGGTCCGCGGGCCGCCGGGCGCCGCCGCGGGGCGACGTGTTCGTCGGGCGGCGAGGGCAAGCTGGATCTGTTACCCGACGTGTTCGGATGATGACGTTATGCATCGGCACGGAGTGTGACCGTCCGTACTCGTTGAATCGGACATATGGGCATAAAGTCGTGATCCCGGCATTGGCTGATATCGACTCGCCTATGGTCCTTTGCGGCCTATCCGTGGATGTGCTGCAATGTCGTGCGCCGGAGGTGGAGACGATGTTGTATTGACCCTTCGCGGCAGCGAGGTCACGGAGAGTGCGGCATCGTGAGGGAGAGGGTGTAAACGGCGGATGCAACCAAGCGACGAAGGTCGCGACCATCCTCGGCCTGGTGACGTCGAGGTGGGGTCGGACCATTCGACACGGTCGGGCGGCAGACTGAGCCTGCGGAACTGGCGTGTGCCTCAGCGGCTCATCGTGTTGATCCTGGTTCCGACGGTCGCCGCGGTCGTGCTCTCAGGACTGCGCATCTCCGGCTCCGTCAGCGAGGCGGAGTCGTACGGGCGCGTCGAGCGGATGGCGGAGCTCGGGCAGGGGATCACCGGGTTCGTCCAGGAGTTCACCGCCGAACGGGACCGGGCCGTGGAGTACATCGCGGCCGGCCGGCCCGAGGCCCTGCGCCCCGAGCTCGAGGCGCAGCAGCGGCAGACCGACTCCGTGGTCAGGCAGGTGCAGGCGGCGGCCTCCCGCATCAACGGTTCCTACGGGACCGAGGCCGTCCGCGACGCCGCGACGGTCACGAGCCGCATCAGCGGGCTCAGGGCGCTGCGCTCCCTGGTGGTCGGCACCAAGGTCCCGGCCTTCATCGTCCTCGAGAAGTACACCGAGTCGGCCCAGGAGCTCGTCGCCGTCCTCGACGGAATCTCGCAGAACGTGGCCGACGAAACTCTGGCGGAGTCCAGCCGTGCGCTCGGCGCGCTCGCCCGTGCCAAGGAGGCGGTCTCCAGGCAGCGGGCCGTGCTCCTCATCGGCGCGCGGGTGCGGCAGCTGACCCCGCAGGAGCTGAACGAGCTGAGCGCCGCCCGCGCCCAGGAGGACGGCGAGCTCGCGGCCTTCCGCGGCTCGGCGTCCCTGGACCAGGCGCAGCGGTTCGAGGACACCGTCGTCGGCACCAAGGTCGACCAGGGCAAGGACCTGCGGCAGCGGGTGCTCCAGGCGGCGAGCACGAGCGGCGGCCTGCTGCCCCGCTCGCTCGGCACCGCCCGGTCGGCCAACGGGATCCGCGCGGCGATGACCGACATGATCGACAAGATGCGCGCGGTCGAGAAGCAGCTGGCCGACGCGATCAAGGAGCAGAGCGACGACAACGTCTCCGCGGCGCGCACCGACGCGATGATCGACGGCGCCATCGTGACGGCGCTGCTGCTGATCGTCCTGCTGATCACGATCGTGATGGCCCGCTCGCTGGTGCGGCCGCTGCGCCGGCTGCAGTCCGGCGCGCTGGACGTGGCGAGCACCCGGCTGCCGGGCCTGGTGGACCGGCTGCGCGATCCCGAGGCCGCCGCGGGCGGCATCGAGGTCAAGCCGATCGAGATCGACTCCACCGACGAGATCGGCCAGGTCGCGCGCGCCTTCGACGAGGTCCACCGCGAGGCGGTCCGGCTCGCGGCCGACGAGGCGGTCCTGCGCGGCAACATCAACGCGATGTTCGTCAACCTCTCCCGCCGCAGCCAGTCGCTGATCGAGCGCCAGCTCCGCCTGATCGAGGAGCTGGAGCAGAGCGAGCGCGACGAGGAGCAGCTCGGAAACCTCTTCCGGCTGGACCACCTCGCCACCCGCATGCGTCGCAACTGCGAGAACCTCCTCGTCCTCGGCGGCCAGGAGCAGGTGCGCAGGTGGAACCAGGCGGTCCCCCTGATCGACGTCGTCCGCGCCTCGCTGTCCGAGGTTGAGCAGTACGAGCGGGTGGCCCTGCGGGTTCAAGGCGAGATGACCGTCGCCGGCCCCGTCGTCAACGACCTCGTCCACCTGCTCGCCGAGCTGGTGGAGAACGCGACGGTGTTCTCCTCCGAGCACACCAAGGTGACGGTCTCGGGGCAGATGCTCAGCGGCGGCGGCGCCATGCTGCAGATCACCGACAACGGCGTGGGCATGTCGGCCGAGGATCTGGAGCAGGCCAACTGGCGGCTCGCGAACCCGCCCGTCATCGACTTCTCCGCGGCCCGCCGCATGGGCCTGTTCGTGGTCGGCCGCCTGGCGGTCCGGCACGGCATCCGCGTCGAGCTGCGGGCCGCCCAGGGCGGCGGGCTCACCGCGTTCGTGGTGCTGCCCGACGCGGTCATCACGCCGGGCGAGTCCGGCGGCATCGGCACCCGTCCCGGCCTCGCCCCGCGCGAGGCGGGGTCGCACGGCCAGCTCGCCGCGCTGACCACCGCCGCCGAGCCCCCCGCGGGCGGGTTCCGGCAGGACGACTACGGCCCCGCCGCCCCCCTGCCGGGCGGCAGCGGCGGCCACCCGATGGTCGGCGGCACCGGCCCGCTCCGGCCGGTCCGCGGCGGCACCGGGCCGCAGCCCGGCCTCGGCGGCACCGGCCCGCAGCCCGGCCTCGGCGAGACCGGGCCGATCCCGGCCGGCGCCCCGGGCGGGCACGACCCCTACGGCACCGGTTCCCACCCGGTGGTGCCGCCGCCCATCGAGCGGCGCCCGCCCCGGGACCGGCGGCAGCCGGTGGACGACCCGTACGAGACGGGGGAGCGGCAGCAGCCGCGCCGGCCGGGCGAGCTGCCCGTGCGCGAGCCGGGCACGCACCTGCAGGGCCGCCCGTCCGACGGCGGCTCCTCCAACGGCCTCTTCCAGCCGCGCAACGAGCGCCGGCAGGACACCGAGGGCGGCAACGGCACCTACCGGCCCGGCGGGCGGACCGGGCCGCAGCCGGTCGTCCCCGAGGCGCAGCCGATGGTGCCCGACCCCGGCGCCCGGCAGATCCCCTGGGAGACGGGGCCGCTGGAGCAGGTCGGCGACCCGTCGCCGCCCGCCATGTCCGCTCCCCACCCGCCGGAGGGCCTCATTCAGGAACCACCACCCGTCCCCGAACCGGCCGTGCGGGCCGCGGCGCCGGCCGCGCAGGCGGAGCCGGCGGCGCCGCCGAGGCTGCCCGAGCGCTCGCCCATCTTCGACGCGATGCAGTCGGAGTGGTTCCAGCGCAGATCAGGAGGCTCCTCCGGGGAGGACCCGGTGAAGGGCTGGGAGTCCCCGGCGGACGCGGGCTTCCGCGCCGCGGAGGCCGCCCGCGAGCCGGTGGCGACGTCGCGCACCAGCGTCGGGCTGCCGAAGCGGGTGCCCGGCAAGAACCGCATCCCCGGTGCGGTCGGCCGGGCGGCGCAGGACGCGCCGCAGGCCCCGGCGGGACCGCCGCCGGGACCGCCGCCGGGCGGAGGCGCCCCGGGGCAGGCCGCGCCGCCGCGGCCGCCGCAGGACCAGCAGGTGCAGGGCCAGCAGGGTCAGGGTTTCGGCCAGTCGGCCGACGTCGTACGCAACCGCTTCGCGAGCCTGCAGCGCGGTGTCCACCGTGGACGCAACGAGGCACGCGGCGCAGGCACGTCAGGTGAGGCGCCGTCACAGGGTGACGGCGAGACAGGAGGCACCCGGTGAGCGGGCAGGATCTCAACTGGTTGGTGACGAACTTCGCGGACCGTGTCGCGAAGGTCGCACACGCCGTCGTGGTCTCCTCGGACGGACTGCCGATGGCGTACTCGTCGGGCTTCCCGCCCGAGCGGGCGGACCAGCTCTCGGCGATCGCCTCGGGACTGATGAGCCTCACCCAGGGGGCGGCGAAGATCTTCGACGCCGGCGGGGTGAACCAGACCGTCGTGGAGATGGACCGCGGGCTGCTGTTCGTCATGTCGATCACGAACGGATCGGTGTTCGCGGTGCTGGCGGCGCCCGACTGCGACCTCGGGCTGGTCGCCTACGAGATGACGCTGCTGGTGGAGCGGGTGGGTCGGGTGCTGACCCCCGCGCTGCGCGCCCAGGAGCAGCAGCAGCCCCCGTACTCGGGGCCTCCCGTGACCGAGATGGGCGCCGGGCCCGCCCGTTATTGACCGTGACTGACTCTGACGGAGGTCGGCGACATGGATCGAGGCAGTCCCTTCGGAGGCGGTCCCGGAGGACCCGGCGTCCCGGGGGGGCCCGGGCGCTGGCCGGGTGACCAGGGCCGGGTCCCCCCGCCGGGACGCCCCGCACGCGAGGAGAGCGACACCAGCTCGCTGGTGCGCCCCTACGCGGTGACCGGCGGGCGGACCAAGCCGCGCTACGACCTGGCCATCGAGGCCCTGGTCACCGCGGCGCCGTATCCGCCGCGGGACGTCGCCGTGCTGACGCCGGAGTATCGGGCGATCATGGACCTGTGCCGGTCCGCCCGCTCGGTGGCCGAGGTCTCCGCGCTGCTGCGCCTGCCGCTCGGGGTGGCGCGCGTGCTGGTCGCCGACATGGCCGTCGAGGGCCTGCTGCGGCTCCACCAGTCGCAGCCCGCAACCACCGCCGGCGGACAGCCGGACCTCCGCTTGCTAGAAAGGGTGCTCAGTGGCCTTCGGAAGCTCTGACCAGGTCCCGGGGCCGCACGGCGGGGAGGCCGAGCTGACCTCGGTCAAGATCGTCGTCGGCGGTGGCTTCGGTGTCGGCAAGACCACGTTCGTCGGCTCGGTCTCGGAGATCATGCCGCTCACCACCGAGGCGGTGATGACCGCGGCCAGCGCCGACGTGGACGACCTGTCGGCCGTGCCGGACAAGACGACCACCACGGTCGCGATGGACTTCGGGCGCGTGTCGCTCGACAGCGAGCTGATCCTCTACCTGTTCGGCACGCCCGGGCAGCACCGCTTCTGGTTCATGTGGGACGACCTGGTCCGCGGCGCGATCGGCGCCGTCGTGCTGGTCGACACCCGCCGGCTGGAGGACTGCTTCGCCGCGGTGGACTACTTCGAGGAGCTCGGCCTGCCGTTCGTGGTGGGCGTCAACGGGTTCCACGGCGAGTTCCAGTACGCCGTCGAGGACATCCGCGACGCGCTGTCGATCAGCTCGCACGTGCCCATCGTGCAGTGCGACGCGCGCAGCCGCGAGTCGACCAAGCAGGTGCTGATCATGCTCGTCAAGCACGCGATGACGGTGCACTCGGGCGGGCAGCACGCCGCCGCGCCCGCGCAGCCGCCCGGTGCCCCCGGCGGCCAGCTCGGCACCACGTCGCCGAGCTGGACGTAGCCGGGGCGGAGGCCGCCCCGCCCGCGGCCCGCCGGGCTACGGTCGCGTAGCTTGTGTGCACGATGCATGATTGATTCGCTTTTCGACCATGAATCGTGCAAGGGGTAGCGATGCGGGAAATGGAGCAGATCCGGACGTACGTGGCCATCGGCGACAGCTTCACCGAGGGCCTCAACGATCCCTACCCCGGTGAGGACGACGTCTTCCGCGGCTGGGCGGACCGGCTCGCCGAGCACATCGCCGAGGTGAACCCGGGCCTGCGCTACGCCAACCTCGCCGTCCGGGGCAAGCTCGTCCGGCAGATCGTGGACGACCAGGTGCCGCCGGCCCTGGAACTCGACCCCGACCTGGTCACGCTCTGCGCGGGCGGCAACGACATGATCCGTCCGGGCGCCGACCCCGACGCCGCCGCGGTGGTGTTCGACGACGCGGTCCGCCGGCTGCGCGGCACCGGCGCCCGCGTCGTGGTCTTCACCGGGTTCGACCCGCGCGGGCTGCGCAGCGGCGCCCGCATCCGGGGCCGCGCCGCGACCTACAACATGCACCTGCGCGCGATCGCCGACCGGCGCGGCTGCACCGTGGTGGACCTGTGGTCGCTGCGGATCTTCGACGACCCGCGCGCCTGGTTCGAGGACCGCCTGCACCTGTCGCCCGAGGGGCACCGGCGCATGGCGCTGTTCGTGGCCGAGGCCCTCGGCGTCCCCGTCGAGGGCGACTGGCGCGAGCCCTGGCCGCCGACGGACCGCACCGACTGGATCACCCTGCGGCGCGAGGACGTCCACTGGGCGAGGACGTACCTGCTCCCGTGGATCGGCCGCCGGGCCACCGGCCGCTCGTCGGGCGACGGCCGGGGCCCCAAGCGGCCCACCGCGCTGCCGCTCTAGGCGGGGTCCGGCTGGGCCAGGGCGTCCTCCAGGGTCTCGGTGACGGGGATGCGGCGGTGCAGGCCGGTGATCTCCAGGGCGCGGCGGACGATGGGCCGCGGCGCCGCGAGGACGAGGCTGCCGCCCGCCGCGGTCACCGCCTTGTAGCAGGCCACGATCACCGAGAGCCCGCCGGAGTCCATGAACTCCAGGGCGGCCAGGTCCAGGACGAGGTGCTCGCCGTGCTCGCGGCGGGCCTCGTTCAGGTACCCGCGCAGGTCGTCCGCGCAGGCGATATCGAGTTCTCCGCACACCCGGACGACGGCGCGCCCGCCGTCCGGCCGCGTGGTGACTTCCAAAGGCGACACGGGGGGTTCCCCTCTTGTGGGTGAAGGCACCGGCGAACGGCCGTCCGCCGGACACTTTCCGTCCGACAACTATCGCTGACGGCGGGCCACCTGCCAACCCGAGGCGCAACAAGGGTGTGCCTGATCGTGCCGGGTCGTAGGGTGCTTGTCGGATGTGATTGCCTCGATCCGCTGTGTAGGAGACGACCCCAGGTGAGTTCCCCCCGGCTGCCGGACCATCTCGAAGTGCTGCTCACCGAGGAGCCCGTGCTCGACGTGTACGCGTACGGCCCCTGGCGCGTGCCCGACGGTCTGTACGAGGAGATGCGCGAACGGGCGGTGGCCTACAACACCGACCAGCGCGCCGTCGTGCTGACGAGGCAGCTCAGCGACTTCTACGGGAGCGACACCAGCGCCGCCGGGGCGGAGCAGTGGTCGCTGCTGACCTTCCTGCTGGGCGCCTCCGCGGTCCGGGGGGGCTCGCGGGGCGATGTGGACTACGAACTGCTGTCGGACTTCCTGGCGACGCCCGAGTCCGCGGTCCGGGACCCGGCGGCGTGGTTCACCCAGGGCGGGCGGTGGCGCCCGCCGGGCCTGTGGCTCCCCGAGCCCGCCGGAGACGACCGCGAGCGGCGCGCCGTGATGTTCGAGCTGGCACGGGACGGCCTGGACGTCTTCGAGGGGCTGGAGCCGATCGAGCGCCGCCGCCGCGCGCTGATGGACCTGTTCGACCGGCGCGCCGCCGACCCGGAGCTGCGCGAGATCGACATGACCGTCCCCAACCGCCGGCTGGAGGACGCCTGGGTCTCCGGCCTGACCGACGAGGAGCTGGCCGTCCTGCCCGAGCTCTCCGGCCCGGTGGGCTACCTGGGGTGGGCGGTCGGCGGCCTGGACACCGCGCACGAGCGCCTGGCCGGGACGGTCGCCGACGGCGACGAGCCGGACACGGCGCTCGCCCGGCTGCTGCTCGCCGCCGAGGCGCCGGTCGTCCCGGCCGAGCTCGCGGTGGTGCTCGGGACGGCGCGCTACGAGAACGTGGAGGAGCGGTTCCGCGCGGCGCGCGAGGGCTTCTCGGCCGAGGCGTGGCAGTACGAGGTGCGCGCCTGGCTCGCCCGGGGCCTGGTCGCGGGGGAGGCGGACGCCGCCCGCGCCTGGCTGGACATGGCGGTGCGCGTCACCGGCGCGGTGCAGGGCCTGCCGGACGCGCCGGTCAGCCCGCGCTGCCGCGTTCCGGTGCGCCCGTTCCAGGCCGACCTGCGGCGCCTGTTCACGGTCCGCCGGGTCTTCAACACGCTGGCGTTCGGGTCCGGCGGGGCCGCCGGCGGTGACGCGAAGGAGAGCCCGGCGCGGCCCGAGGCGGACGGGAGGCCGCTCGTCGGGCAGCCGGAGCTGTCCCGCCTGCTGCTGGACGCGGTGTCCGCCCGGCTCGACGGCGTCCGGGCCGTCCGGCTGCTGGTCGCCGGCCCGGAGGGCACCGGGAAGGGTACCGCCGCCGAGATCGCCGAGAGCCTGCTGGCCAAGGGCGGCGCCGTCCGCGAGTCGCTGTGGATCTCCGACCAGGTCTTCGCGTCGCTGGGCGTGAGCGACGCCGTGCTCTGGCTGCAGGCCCGCGTCCGCGACTGCCTGGAGGGGCGGATGCTCCTGGTCGTGGACGACCTGGAGAAGCTCGCCGCCCACGAGCGCTGCGGCGCCGCCGCCGCCGAGGAGCTGCGGCGGCTCATGGCGCGGTCGCCGTCCCTGAACGTCATCGCGCTGTGCCGTCCCGGCGGCGACCGGCGGCTGTTCGAGGCCAACCCGGCGCTCGTCCGGGCGTTCGACGTCGCCCGCACCCGCGACTTCGCCGAGGACGACCTCGCCGAGCTGTTCACGCTGGCCGTCGACCGGCGCGGCGGGAAGGCCGCGCCCGAGGTCGCGGCGACCGCCGCGGGCATCCTGCGCCGCACCCCGCCGCTGCTGAACCTGCGCGGGGCGAGGCTCGTGGAGCAGATGGCGGGCCAGGCCCTCGCCGCGGCCGAACGCCGGGCGGCGGCCCCGGGGGACGAGGCCCCCGAATCCGGCGAGGTTCTCGAATCCGGCGAGGCCCCCGGCGAGGAGACCGAGGCGCAGCGACCCCGCGGCCCGGTGGAGGTCACCGCCGCCGACCTCCCGCAGCGGCTCATCGCGGGCCGGCCCGCCGAGGCCGACCCGCTCGCCGAGCTGGCCGCCTGCGTCGGCATCGAGCCCGTCAAGCGCGAGGTCGAGGCGCTGGTCGCCGAGGCCAAGGCGGTGCGGCTGCGCCGCGAGGCGGGCATGCCGGCCACCTGGCGGCCCCGCCACCTGGTGTTCGCCGGCAATCCCGGGACGGGCAAGAGCACCGTCGCCGGCATCATCGGGCGGATCTACGCCGACCTCGGCGTGCTGGCGACCGGGCACCTGGTCGAGGTGGAGCGCGCGGACCTGCTCGGCGACTACGCCGGCGAGAGCGTCCAGCGGGTCCGCCGGACGGTGGAGCAGGCGCACGGCGGGGTCCTCGTCGTCCGGGACGCGCACACGCTGGTCTCGGCGGCGCCCGACCTGGTGCGCGGGCGCGAGGCGCTCGACGTGCTGCTCAGCACCGTCCAGGCGCACCCCGAGGACCTCGTGGTGGTGCTGACCGGCCCGGAGGCGGAGCTCAACGGGCTGCTGAAGTCGCATCCCGACCTGGCCGCGTACTTCCCGCGCACCGTACGGTTCCCCGACCTCACGCCCGACGAGATGGCGGAGGTGTTCGCGGGCAAGGCCGAGGACGCCGGGTTCGCGCTCGCCCCGGGCGTGCTGGACAAGGTCCGCTCGCTCGCCCAGTCGGCGCCGCGCGAGCACGGCGCCGGCAACGCCCGCGCGATGGTCGCCCTGCTCGACCGCGCGGTGGCGCTGCAGGGCCGCCGCGTCCTCGCCGACGGGATCGTCGACGAGACCGAGTCGCTGGACGAGATCCTGCTGGCGGACGTCCCGGACACGCTCACCCGCGGCGCCGGCGACGTGCCGGGCGACCCGCTCGCCGAGATCGAGCGGCTGGTCGGCCTCGCGGAGATCAAGCAGGAGGTGGCGCGGCTGGCCGCCGAGGCCCGCGCCGACCGGCTGCGCCGCGACGCCGACATCGTGCCCGCCGCCCCGGCGCGGCACATGGTGTTCATGGGCAACCCCGGCACGGCCAAGACGACGATCGCCCGGCTGATCGCCGCCGTGTACGCGCGGCTGGGGCTGCTGTCGTCCGGGCATCTGGTCGAGGTCACCCGCGCCGACCTCGTGGCCGAGTTCGTCGGCCAGACCGCGCCCCGGGTCAGGGCGGTGGTGGAGCGGGCGCTCGGCGGCGTGCTGTTCCTGGACGAGGCGTACGCGCTGACGACAGCGGGCGGGGATCGCCGCGACTTCGGCCACGAGGCGATCTCCGAACTCCTGCGGCTGATGGAGGAGCACCGCGGCGACCTGGTCGTCATCGTCGCCGGCTACGACGCCGAGATGGAGGACTTCCTCAAGGCGAACCCGGGCCTGCGGGGCCGCTTCCCGAAGGTGCTGCGCTTCCCGGACTACTCCGACGACGAGCTCGTCACCATCTTCGAGGTGATGGCCGCGGACGCCGGGTTCACCCTGGCCGAGGGCGTCGTGGAGGCGCTCCGCGGGCTGGTCGCCTCGCACCGGCGGGACGCCTCGTTCGGCAACGCCCGGCTCGTCCGCAACCTGCTGGAGGCGGCGATCTCCCGGCAGGCGCTGCGCATCACCTCCGGAGGGGAGGTCGACGTCGCCGAGGTGCGGCTGCTGCGCCCCGCCGACCTGCCGGACGCCCCGCCCCGCGAGCCCTCGATCGGCTTCGGCGCCTACATCTAGCCGGCGTCTAGCCGGAGGTGCCCGCCCCGTACGCCGCCGCCTGGAGCGAGTACAGGTCGGCGTAGAGGCCGCCGCGCGCCATCAGCGAGGCGTGGTCGCCCTCCTCGGTCACCTCGCCGTGCTCCAGCACGTAGATCCGGTCGGCATGGCGGACGCTGGCGAGCCGGTGCGTGATCAGCAGGACGGTCCGGCCGTCGGCGTGCGTGCGGATCCGCTCGAACAGCTGGTGCTCGGCGCGCGCGTCGAGCGCGGCGGTGGGCTCGTCGCAGATGAGCAGCGGCGCGTCCCGGTAGAAGCCGCGGGCGACGGCGAGCCGCTGCCACTGCCCGCCCGACAGCTCGGCGCCGCCCTTGAAGCGGCGGTCCAGCAGCGTGCCGTACCGGTGGGCGAGCTCCCCGACGACCTCGTCGGCCCCGGCGGCGCGGGCGGCGGCGAGCATTCCGGGGTCCTCGGCGTCGCCGTCGACGTGCTCGCGCCCGCGGCCCATGGTGATGTTCTGCCGCGCGGTCATCGGCCAGTGCGTGTACTCCTGCGCGATGACGGCGATGTTCTCCCACACCTCCTGCGGCGGCACCGCCGACAGCGGCACCGCGTCCCACCGGACCTCGCCGCGGTCCGGGTCGTAGAGGCCCGCCATGATCTTGGCGAGGGTCGTCTTGCCGGACCCGTTCTCGCCGACGAGCGCGACCACCTCGCCCTTGCGCAGGTCCAGGGAGACGCCTCTGAGGGACGGCGCGTCCGAGCCGGGGTAGGTGAAGGTCACGTCCCGGACGCGGATGCACGCGAAGTCGTCCGGGAGCCGCTCGCGCTTCTCCAGGGGCGCGGGCGGCAGGGCACGGCGCGGGACCCGCTTCTCGGCCGCGGCGCAGAACTCGATGTAGTCGTTGAAGTAGAGGCCCTCCTCGTAGCACCGGTTGACGGCGTAGACGAGGTTGACGAGGGAGGTCTGCCCCGACCGGATCGCCAGCACCGCCGTGCCCGCGACCGCCAGCGGCACGGTGCCCTTCCACAGCATGAACCCGAGCGCGATGTAGACGAGCGCGGTCGCGACGCCCTTCATCGCGTCACCGGTGATCTTCACGAGGGTCTGCCGGCGGGCCACGTCCAGCTCGACCCTCCGCTGGTAGGAGGCGGACCGGTCGTACTGGTCCAGCAGGAACCGCCGCATGGTGAACGACCGCACCTCGGCGGCGTGCCGCCGGTCGACCATCAGGTCGGAGAGGATCCACTTGCGCCGGGTCACCCCGACCAGTGACAGCACCATGCGGTACCGCATCCGCGCGGCGCGGACGGACGCCCACCCCTCGGGCACGGCGGTGAGGAGGAGCAGCGGCAGCAGGATCGGGTGCAGCACGCCGAGGGTCCCGGCGGCGGCGATCATGCCGATGGCGCCGGTGAGGACGTCCACGGCGTGCTGGACGACCATGGGCGCCGCCATCATGCCCCGTCCCTGGGCGCGCTTCAGGTCGTCCAGGAAGTCGGAGTCGTCGAGCGCGGTCAGGTCCACCGCGGTCGTCGTCTCGTAGAGCCGCAGCTCGACCAGCCGCTCGACCTGCGGGTCCAGCCGCGCCTGCGCCCAGCCCGCGGCCGCCTGCAGCCCGGCCCGCAGGGTGACCGCCGCCGCGACGAGCGCCAGCGCCGGCAGCGCCTCGCGGACCCGGGCGGGCGTCGGCGCGGAGCTGAACAGCGCGGTCAGCACGCTGGTCGTCGCCAGCAGCCAGAACGCGGTGAAGAACCCGGCGGCGAGGTTGAGGGAGATGGTCGCGACCGTGTCGGCCCGGCTCGCCCGCCAGGCCAGCCCCGCCGCCTGCGCGATCGTGGCCGGCAGCCGCCGCGCCATGGTGACCATGCCCGTCTCGGTCAGCTCCTCGTTCCTGGCGTGCCAGGAGAGAATCACCTCGGGCAACCCGGGGTCGGGCGGTGCCTGCTCCCTGCCGCCGCGGCGGCGGTCCGTCCTGCGTTGTGCGAGTCGCCTGGCGAAACGCCGTCCTGCTCCCATGCGCCGCCCTCCGCGCGTCCTGTCCGGCCAGGGGCAGTGTGCGCCTTGAGAGGGAGAGTGTCCGCTTCATGTGTCACATAGCGCGGTGATTTGTGGCTGTGGACAATCATGCGCCGGTCGGACGCGGCGGACCCCGTGACTTGTCTAAGGTCTACGCATGACCGACGGCTGGCCGGAGGGCTGGACACGCAAGGAGGGCGACCGCGTGGGGCGCAGCAGGGACCACTCCGTACGGGCGGAGCACCACCAGGCCGCCTACGGGCGGGACACGCACGGGGATCCCTACGACCCCTACGACGATCCGTACGCCGGCGACCAGCTCGCCGGGGGCGGGATGGACCGGGGCGGCCCCGGCGACCGGGCCCCCTACCGGAGGCGCCGCCGGCGGCGCTGGCCGCGGGTGCTCGCCGTCGTCGTGGTCGTGCTCCTGATCGTCCCGATCGCGGGCTACTTCTACCTCGACTCGCGGCTGAAGCGGGAGTCGGTCCTGGTGGACTACCCCGGCCGGGTCGCCGACACCCCGGGGACGAACTGGCTGATCGTCGGGTCCGACAGCCGCGAGGGCCTGTCGAAGTCCGACCAGAAGCGGCTCGCCACCGGGTTCGCCGGGGGCCGCCGGACCGACTCGATGATGCTGCTGCACTACGGCTCGGGCGGGACGTCCCTGATCAGCCTGCCGCGCGACTCCTACCTCCCGATCCCGGGGAAGGGGTCGAACAAGCTGAACGCGGCGTTCGCCTTCGGCGGGCCCAAGCTGCTCGTCCAGACCGTGGAGAAGGCCACCGGCCTGCGCATCGACCACTACGCCGAGATCGGGTTCGGCGGCTTCGTGGGCGTGGTGGACGCGGTCGGCGGCGTCGACATCTGCGTCAAGGACGACATCAAGGACCCCAAGGCGGGCCTCGACCTGAAGGCGGGCTGCCAGACGCTCACCGGCGGCGAGGCGCTCGGCTACGTCCGGACCCGCAAGTTCGCCCGCGCCGACCTCGAACGCGTCGAGCACCAGCGGCAGTTCTTCGGCGCGCTGATGAAGAAGGCGACGAGCCCGGGGACGATGTTCAACCCGTTCCGCAGCGTTCCGCTGGCGATGAACGCGACCAGCAACTTCCTCGTGGACGACGACGACCACCTGTACGACCTCGTCCGCATGATGTGGGCGATGAAGGGCGTGAGCGGCGGCAGCGGCGTGACGACCACCGTCCCGATCGGCGGCAGCGGGAGCTCGGCGTCCGCGGGCGCGTACATCACGTGGGACAGGTCGAAGTCGGCCAAGCTCTTCGGCGCGCTGAAGAGCGACCAGCCGATCCCGCAGGACGTCGTCACGAAGTGACCAACGGCTGCGTCACGAAGTGACCAACGGCTTCGACATGAAGTGACCGGTGACTCCGTCGCGAAGTGACCGGTCACGTCGTCAGGACGTGACCGGCCGGGGGCTCGATTACAGTCGGACCATGTCCGATGTGACGCCCGAGGGCGCGGAGCTGGACGAGCTGTCGTCCAAGGAACTGCACGACCGCGCGATGAGCCTCGCCAGGGAGCGGCGTGACGTCGGCTTCCTGTGGGACCTGCTGCGCGCGATCCCGGCCGCCGCCGCTGCCAGGGGGGAGGTCGACCGCGCGCAGTTCGATCTCCTCCACGGTCTGTCGCTGCTGGAGGAGTTCACGCACGCGGGGGAGGGCGACCTCGCCGACGCTCTGCGGCCCTTCTACATCGAGTACCTCTCCGAGCACGCCAAGGGGACCTGACCCGCTCTTTGCCTCCCCTTGCTCTCCCTTCCACCGCCCAGGGGAACTACACTGCGTAGGCAACTGACTTCAGAGGGTGGTGGAAGTGAACAAGAAGCATATGAAGATCGCAGGCATCGCCTTCGTGGCGTGGTACGTCATCAGCAGGCCCCAGGGGGCGGCGACCCTCGTCAACAACGCGCTGAGCGGGCTCGGCAACGCCGCCGAGTCGTTGTCGCAGTTCATGAGCGCGATCCCGAACTGACGGTCGGCTCCCTGGCCCCGTACCCCCGCCGGTACGGGGCTTCCTGGCGTCCGCGGCGTGATCGGGGCCACCAAGCGGTTGCCGCCGCGTCACAGTAAAATCGCGCTTTGCGGACAGACGCGGCTGGGCACAATTGGATCGGGTCATTTGTGTCGCGCGCTACAACCGAGGGACGGGCGCAGGATGAACAAGAAGAACCTCCGCTATGTGGCGATCGCCTTCGTCATCTTCTACTTGCTGAGCTCTCCGACGGCCGCGGCGGGCGTGGTCAACAACGCCATCAGCGAGCTGGGCAACGCCGGCAACCAGCTCGCCGCCTTCGTGGACGCCCTGGGCACGTGAACCGCCGCCGGCGGCGGGGCCTCCCGTCCGGCGCCGGCCGAGCAGGAGCGAGGGCAGGGACGAGGACCCGGCCGGTCATCGGGAGTGATCTCCTAGGATCGGCCTCATGTCTGTCTTCGACGTAGAGATCGACGGTCTGCGGGGCGGATCCGCGGACCTCGGGCAGTATCAGGGCAAGGCCGTGCTCATCGTCAACGTCGCCTCCAAGTGCGGCCTCACCCCCCAGTACTCCGGCCTGGAGCGGCTGCAGGAGAGGTACGGCGGGCGCGGCTTCACCGTCCTCGGCGTCCCCTGCAACCAGTTCATGGGCCAGGAGCCCGGCACCGCGGACGAGATCGCCGAGTTCTGCTCGGCGACGTACGGCGTCACGTTCCCGATGACCGAGAAGATCGAGGTCAACGGGGACGGCCGGCACCCGCTGTACCGGGGGCTCGTCGGCACCCCGGACGCCGAGGGCCACACCGGCGACATCCGGTGGAACTTCGAGAAGTTCCTGGTCGCGCGGGACGGCACGGTCGCGGCCCGGTTCGCGCCGCAGACCGAGCCGGAGGCGGCCGAGGTCGTCGCCGCCATCGAGAAGCACCTCCCCGCCTGAGCGGAGCGGCGCGCCCGCTCCGCCGAGGCGGGCGCGCCCCCGCTGTGAATCGCGCCACATCGCGGATCCGTTGCCGCTATTCGAGCACCCGTCTAACTTGTGAGACTCGCGATATGACGTGGAGGTGCCCCATGGGCGGATGGACGGCCGGCGACATCCCCGATCTGCGCGGCCGGCGGGCGATCGTCACCGGCGCCAACAGCGGCATCGGCTACCACACGGCCCTCCAGCTGGCGAAGCACGGCGCCTCCGTGGTGCTGGCGTGCCGGAGCGCCGAGCGCGGCCAGGCCGCCTTCGACCGGGTGAAGGTCGCCGTCCCGGGCGCCGACGTCGCCCTCGGCTCCCTGGACCTCGCCGACCTGTCGTCGGTCCGGACGTTCGCGGCCCGGCACGGCGACGCGCCCCTGGACATCCTGGTCAACAACGCGGGCGTGATGGCCATCCCGCGCCGCTCCACCGCCGACGGGTTCGAGATGCAGTTCGGCACCAACCACCTCGGCCACTTCGCGCTCACCGGCCTGCTGCTGTCCGCGCTGCGCGCCGCGCCGTCCGCCCGCGTCGTCACGGTGACCTCGGCGTTCGCCTGGTCGGGGCGGCTCCGCTTCGACGACCTGCAGGGCGAGCGCGGCTACCGCAAATGGTCCGCCTACAGCCAGGCCAAGCTCGCCAACCTCGTCTTCGCCAAGGAGCTGGACCGCCGGGTCCCGGAGGTGACCAGCGTCGCGGCCCACCCCGGCTACGCCGCGACCAACCTGCAGCAGACCGGGCCGAGGATGCAGGGCAACTCCCTGATGGAGAAGGTCACCGGCGTGGGCAACGCGCTGATGGCGCAGTCCGCGGCCGCCGGCGCCCTCCCGTCGCTGTACGCCGCGACGGCGCCGGACGCCAAGGGCGGCGGCTGCTACGGCCCGCGCCTGCTCCAGTACCGCGGCTCCCCGACCGAGGTGGTCACGCCCCCGCAGGCGGACCGGCCGGGCCTGGGCGACCGCCTCTGGGAGGTCTCCGAGACCCTCACCGGCGTCACCTACGCGCAGGAGCCCGCCTGACCCAGGCCCCCGGTCGCCTGGGCGAGCGCCGCGGCGACGACGGTCCCGGCGGCGGCCGGGTCGCGCTGCGCGACGCGGGCGGCGGCGTCGACGAGCCCCTGGATCAGCTCGGCGCGCAGGGCCGGCTCGGGCACGCCGCCGGCGTCCAGGGCGGCGGCGAGCGGGCGCAGTAGCTGCGCGTGCCCGACCCGGATGCGTTCGAGCGCCGGCTCGGCGAGGGCGTGCTCGACGAGCGCGACGGCGGCGGCGTGCCGCCCGTCGGTCATGACCTCCAGCTGTGCCCTGATGTAGGCCTCGACCTTGCCGTCCAGGGTCTGCGCCCCGGCCAGCGCCCGCTCGACGTGCTCCGCCCAGCGCGGCAGCTCCTGCTCCAGGACGGCCGCGACCAGGTCGTCCTTCGACCGGAAGTACTCGTACAGGCTCGGCCGCGACAGCCCCACCCGGCGGGCCAGCGCCGCGAGCGAGAGCGCCTCGATGCCCTCCTCGGCCACCAGCGCCCGCGCGGCGTCCAGCAGGGTGCGCAGCTGCCGCGCCCGATGCTCCGCGACGGTCGCCTCACTGATCTTCGGCACCCGCCCATTCTAGGTTTTCCGACTTCCCGTCGGTAAACGTCACGGTGCGCGGGTGATGTCCCAGTCGAGGGTGGCGGGGAGGGCGCCCTCCAGGGTGAGGAGCCAGCGCTTGACCTCGACGCCGGAGCCGCCGCTGTAGCCGCCGAGGCCGTTCGAGGCGACGACCCGGTGGCAGGGGACGATCAGCGGGATCGGGTTGCTCCCCATCACCTGGCCGATGACCTGCGCGTGCACGCCGGTGCCGCTGCGGTCGCCCAGCTCCCCGTAGGTGACGACCTTCCCGTACGGGACGGACGCGTAGAGCGTCGAGAGCACCTGCCGCTGGACGTCCGACGTGAGCCGCCAGTCGACCGGGGTCTCGAAGTGCTTCAGATCGCCGGCGAAGTAGTCGCGCAGTGCGGACAGGACGGGTTCCGTCCGGCCGGGGGCCTCCACCACCGGCAGCCCGGCGGCCTTGGCGACGCGGGCGCGGTGGGCGGGGGTGTCGCGGAAGTGCAGCGAGATCACCCCCGTCTCCGTCTCGCCGACGAGCAGGCGGCCGAGCACGGTGTCGACCGTGCCGAACGCGAGTGTCTCGGTCATCGTCCAGCGCTCCTTCCGGCGGATCTCAGCGTCCCATACGGGACCGACACTCCTGGCAACACCGGGACGCCCGCTCAGGTTGCGAGGGCCCGGTCGAGCCGCTCGGCCTCCTTCACGAGCCGGCTGGAGCCGCCGCGGTCCGCCACCGCCCGGACCTCGGGGATCGGGCCCCTCGCCCCGGTGCTCTCGGCCATGCGGGTGCCGAGGGCGATGAGGTCGGGCACCCCGGTGGCGGCGCGCTCGCCCGGGGCCGGGAGCGCGTCCGGGAGGGCGGCCCTGATGATCGTCCAGACGTCGGCGTGGGCGCCCGCGTCGGCGGCGGCCGTGAGCGCCTTCACGGCGCGCGAGGGGGTGACGCGCTTCAGCGCGGCCAGCCTCCCGAGGGCCGCGCCGGTCTCGGCCGCCGGGAGGGCGCCCTGCGCGCTGAAGGCGAGGACCGCCTCGACGACGCTCGTCCGCTCGTCCGGGCGCGGGTTGCCGAGCGCGAAGGCCAGCAGCGTCCCGGTGGCCGCGCCGGTGGGCCCGTCCGCCTCGGCCAGGTCGAGCAGGAGGGCGCCCTGGCCCCATCCCTCGTCGCCCAGGTAGGGGACGAGATGCGCGGCGGCCACCTCGCGGTGGGACGGCAGGACGGACGGCCAGAAGGCCGTGGACAGGCCGTAGGCGTCCGTCCCGACGCCCGTCCAGCCCTCCTCGGGGAAGGCGCACAGGTGGGCGATGTCGGAGTCGCCGGGCACGTCCACCGTGGACAGGACCCGGGACGGCAGGCGCCGCACCCGGCCGCCGACCGTCGCGACCGGCTCGTCGAGCAGCTCGCACGTGACGGCGGGGTCGGCGAGGCCGCCCTGGGCGAGCCATGCCGCGACGGCCTGCCCGGCCTCGGACGCCAGCCCCTTCGCGCGCGCCGCGGCGGCCGGGTCGATCTCGCGGGGGACGCGGAGCATCGCCTGCGCGAGCTCGGCACGGCCGGGCTCGATGCCCGCCTCCTCCAGCCGTTCGAGCCGTCCGACCAGGACGTCGGGGTCGACGTGGCCGCCGCCCTCCGTCGGCGTCGCGAGCAGGACGGGCACCGTCCCGACCGCCGACGCGATCTCGTGCCTCCGCAGGGTGAGGAAACGCTCCAGTTGCGGGGCGGAGTCCGCCGCACGGGTCCGGCCCTTGATGAGGGCGGCGAGGGTGCGGTACATGCGGGGCGGCGTCGCCGGGCGGAGCAGGGTCTGCACGGGGAACTGGGCCCACCTCTCCCGGGTGGCCCCGTGCATGTACGTGTAGGCGTCGGGGTTGGTGATCCATGGCGCGTTCTCGTCGGCCGGCGTCCTCAGCGCCTCGCGCGTCCCCTCCGGGTCGCGGTGGGCGAAGCCGATGAGGGCGGCCAGGAACCGTTCGGCCGCGCGCCAGTCCTCCTCCATGCCGCGCAGAAGGCCGGCGAACTCCTCCGCCAGTTCCGTGAGGGACCCGATCGGCGCGGGCGCCTCGCGCGGGACGAACGGCGGCGGCGCCATGGGCGGCTCGGGCTCGGCCCCCGCGTCGACCTCGCCGAACGCCTGCGCGATCTGGTCGCGCGGGACGGGCGGGAGGTCGCCCGCGGCGCCGCGGACCTCCTCGCGGACGGCCTCGCCCGCGTGGCCGGCGTGCCGGACCGCGATCTTGACGGCGCGCTCCCGGAGGTCGAGCGCGTCGGAGGTGAAGACGGCGGCGACGGCCCGGAGCGTCACATCGACCCGGCCGCGCTTGCGCGCCGACCTGTCGAGCCAGCCCAGCGTGTTCCGGACGAGCTTCTTCTCCGTCCGGAACAGCGCGGCGTCCGCCGCCTCCTCGAACAGGGCGCCGTCGAGGCGTCCGAGCTCGTCGGCCCGCCGCACCTGGCGCAGGGCGAGGTCGGCGACGGTCGAGGGTGCGGCGGGCAGCAGCCGGACGTAGTCGCGCACGCGCTCGACCACTTCGTCCTCGGTGGGTTCCAGGGCGTCGTGCAGCCGGACGAACCAGCGCAGGTTATGGGGAGTGCCGCCGCGCAGGAAACGCCTCACGCAGCCGTCGAGGAGGAGCGCGCGGTCGAGCCGCCCGGTGTGCGCGAGAGCGGCGATGGCCGCGGCCCAGGTGCTCATCCGGGTCTTGTCCCACTTCAGTCTGGCCTCGTCGTCGGCGAGAGCGGCTCCCACGCCCTCCGCCTCGAACAGCCTCGGGACGAGCGCGTCCAGGAACGGGTCGTCGGCGAGCCGCTGCGGGACGGTCTCGGTCACCCACCCGACGACGAACCCGTCCGACTCCGGGGGAGCGGCACCCGCCGACCGGGTGAACGCCGCCGCGATGTACCAGAACGCCCACTCGCCGTCCGAGGCGCGGATGCGGTCGGCGACGCGCCGGGCGACCTCCGCGCGCCACTCGGCGGGACGGTGCGACGTGACGGCGTCGAGGGCCGCGCAGAGCCGCGCGTAGCGGTCCGCGCTCCACCACAGCCGCATCTCCCTACGGCACAGCCACGTGGCCACACCCGCCGGGCCGCCGATCGTTCCCGCGCCCGCGACCATCAGCGGCTCCAGGACCCCGCGGTCGAGGAACCCGTACTCCGACGCCGCGCGCATCGCCTTCAGCCGTCCGGGCAGATCCTTGGCGATCTCGCGGCGCCCGTCCTCGCCGAGCCCGGCGACCAGGCGCGCGGTCCGGTCGACATCATGGTCGTCGATGGCCTTCTGGACGTCGTCCCAGGTGCTCATCGCGCCGCCTCCACGGCCGTCTCGCGGCGGACCGTCCGGGCGGCGAGGACGTGCTTGCACGGTCCGCGCTCGCCCCGATGGTCGAACCACCACGGACAGGTGCACGTGACGCGGTCGCCCTCGAAACGGACCTGACGCTCTCCGCCGTTGCTCACCACGACGGCGGCGTCCTCGCCCGTGAACCGGACCGCACCGTCCTGAACGAGCTTGCGCGCGGACCGCAGCCGGGGGTTGAGGTCGGCCACCCGCGCCGGGTCGTAGGGCAGCTCCCGGTGGAAGAACGCGGCCTCGGCCGCGTCGAACCCGACGCGTCCGGACGTCCCGAGCTGGACCAGCGCCGCCTTCGTCCGCTCCAGCGTGAGGCCAGATCGCTCCGCCAGAAGGTCCGGCTCCACCCGCGGCTCGAACGACAGCAGGGCGCCCACCAGATCGGCGTCCCCTGCTGCCTCGTCGGTCGAGAGGGCGTCCAGCACCGCCCCCTCGCCGGAGAAGCCGCGCGAATGCTGAGGGGACAGCGTCAGCACGTACCGCATGCCGGGCATCTCCAGCTCCCACACGCTCGACACGGGCCCGCCGCCATCGGCGGCGGACGGTCCGTAAACGCGCAGGGCCCGCGCGAAGCGGAGCAGCGGCAGCATCGTCCGCAGCCGGTCCGGCCCGGCCAGGCACACCGCCCCGGCGGCCGGACGGGACGCGACCCGGAGCGTCCGCCCGGCGGGCACCGCCCACAGCGGCCCGCGCGAGCCGCGCGGCAGGGACCGCAGGAAGCGCACCGCGTCGGGCCCTTTCAGCTCGCCCCGCAGATCGAACCCCGCCGTGATGACCTGGACCTCGGCGAACCCCCGGAGCCACCGGTCGGGCAGCGGCACCTTCTTCTCCACCACGGCGCCGTCCATCGTGGTCACCGCCAGCTCGTCGGCGCCGACCGCCAGATGCAGCGGGTCCGACCCGCCCACGCGGGCGAGCGCCTCCCGCAGGGGCCCGTTGACGTCCACGTTCGTCGTGCCGCGCTCGTGCACCTCGCCGTCCAGGGCGGGCTCCAGGACGTCCAGCCGCGCGTAGACGCCGCCGCACGCCGAGAACGACTCCATCCGGATCCGGTCGCCGTTGCACGTGACGACCGGATCCCGGAACGACGTCGGCCGCGGCTGGAAGTACCGCGTCTGGGCGACGTCGGCCAGGGCCAGCAGGGACGCCGCGGCCGGCGCCGCCTGCGTCAGCACGCCGCTGAAGAAGTACGGGTGCGCCTGCGGCCCGCTGCCGGTCGTCCCACCGGACGTGGAAAGGTCCAGCAGGCCCTCGCCCAGCCCGGACGGCCGTGTGTACGTGTACGCCTGTGCGGTCCCTGCCGCCACGCTGCTCGCCATGCCCGGCAACGTAAGGGCAACCCGTGACAGTTTCGGGTGATCTAGTGGAGTTGGTCTGGGAAGAGGAGGGTGCGCGGCCGCCGCGACGGGCGGGGTCGCGGTCGCGGTACGGTGGACCGCGGGTAGGCTCGGGGACGTGCGACGGTTCCTCACCCCAGGCTGGCTCGGGCTGCACGCGCTCGCGATCGTGCTGTGCGGCGCGTTCCTCGGTTTCGGCTGGTGGCAGTTCGACCGCGCCCAGTCCGGCAACGACCGCAGCTGGGCGTACACGTTCGAGTGGCCGATCTTCGCGATCTTCGTCGTGGTGATGTGGGTCAAGATGATCCGCGACGAGCGGGCCGGCGTGCAGCCGGCCCCGAAGGTGATCGAGGAGCCCGCGGAGGCCGAGGTGAAGAAGGAGATCATCCGGCAGCAGGAGGAAGAGGACCCCGCACTCGCGGCCTACAACCGCTACCTCGCGCGGCTCAACGCGCAGAGCCGCGGGCGCGGCTGACCCCGCCCTCGCCGCTTCGTCCGGACGAAAGGTGTGACTCCTGTGGAAGGCGCGGTGACCAGGTACCGCATCCTGGCGCTCGTGGTCGGCACGCTGCTGGTGCTGCTGACGATCGGCATGGTCCTCAAGTACGGCCCCACCGACATGCCGGCGCTCGCGGGCATCGTCGCGCCCGTCCACGGGTTCCTCTACATGGTGTACCTGGTGGCCGCCTACGACCTGTGGCGGCGGACGGGCTGGCCGCTCGGCCGGATGGTGATGATCGTGCTCGGCGGCATCGTCCCGCTGATGACCTTCTTCGTCGAGCGCAGGATCGTGCACGACGCGCGGGCGCTGCCGCCCGCCAAAGCGGAGGCGAAGGCCTGATCCCTCCCGGGACTGGTGTCCCGCCGTGTTGATCCCCTAATGTTTGACCGAGTCAAACGTTGGGAGGCGGTCATGGCGGTGACCCCGGAGGACGTCGGCACGGTCCGCGCGTTCAACCGCTTCTACACCGGCGTCATCGGCGTGCTCGGCGAGGGCCTCGTCCGGTCGCCGTACTCGCTCACCGAGGCGCGGGTGATCTTCGAGCTGGCGCAGCGGGAGGACTCCGAGGTCCTCGCCCTGCGCCGCGCGCTCGGCCTTGACGCGGGCTACCTCAGCCGGATGCTGGCCCGCTTCGAGGCCGACGGCCTGGTCGTCCGCGAGCGCGCGGCGGGTGACGCGCGTCGCCAGGTCGTCCGGCTGACCCCGCGGGGCCGCGAGGTCTTCGCCATGCTGGACGAGCGCTCCGTCGCCGAGATCCGCGATTTACTGGACGGGCTGGACCCCGCCGGCCGCCGCCGTCTCGTCTCGGCGATGCGCTCCATCCAGGAGATCCTCGGGGACCGCACGCGCGGCGACGGGTTCACGTTGCGCGCGCTGCGTCCCGGCGACCTCGGCTGGGTGGTGGAGCGCAACGGCGCCCTCTACGACGAGGAATGCGGCTGGGACCGCACCTACGAGGCCCTCGTCGCCTCCGTCGTCGCCGACTACGTGCGCGGCCACGACCCGGAGCGGGAGGACGCGTGGATCGCCGAGTCCGGCGGCGTCCGGCTGGGCGCGGTGTTCTGCGTGCGGCGCGAGGACGACGTGGCGCAGCTCCGGCTGCTGCACGTGGAGCCCGACGCCCGCGGGACGGGGGTCGGGGCCGCGCTGGTCGCCGAGTGCGTCCGGTTCGCGACCGAGGCGGGCTACGCCGAGATGATGCTGTGGACCACGGCGCTCCAGCGTCCCGCGCACCGCCTCTACGAGCGGGCCGGGTTCGTCCTCACCGAGGAGGAGCCGCCGGTGGAGCGGTTCGGGGACGTCGTGCACGGGCAGGTCTGGCGCCTGAAGCTGTGAACCGGGGCCCGTGGAGGGTGTCGCTCCTCCACGGGCCGGTTCCGCAGCGATCCCTTACTGCGTCGGCGGCCGGGACGGGGGTCGGACGAAGTGCCGGCCGCCTGTGTTCACCGGCGCGGCGCCGGTTCTTCTCGGGGCTGGCTCCCACCTCCCTCCCGTCGTGTGCCGGGCGCGGGCGATCGCCCGGCGATCTGGAGAGGGCGCCACGACGGCGCCCGGATGCCCGGGGCCGGACCGGCGGCAGGGTCCGGTGCCGCCGGCCGCCGGTCCGGCCGTGGGGACGCCGGTGCCGCGGGGGCGGGCGGCACCGGGCCCTGGGGAGGACGTCGGCGCGGCACCGGTCCGGTACGGCCGAGGACCCGAGGTGTGTCGCCGCGCGCCGGGCCCGCGGCACCCGCTGGGGGGCGGGTCCGGCCGCGGTGCGGCGCGCGGTGAACGCCCTCGGCCGTACGGACCGGCCCACGCGGGGGAGGGGACGGGGAGGCGGACCGCATCTCACTCTCCGTGCGGATCATCCGCCGCCTCCCGTCTCTCGACCTGGGGCTTTTGCCACCCCGAGGATCATTCGTTCACTGTGTGTCACTATCTCGTTGCGTTAAGTACCCGCACGTCATGCGCGTGTAAACCGGCCCCGGCGCAAAGAATCAAGATCGCGAAGCGTCCTTTACCCCGGCATTGCCGGAACGGAGGGCCGGGGCCTCCCGGGGCCGTCCGGGCAGCGCGGCGGTGCCGGCCAGGATCACCGCCGCGGCGGCGGCGCCGAACCAGGCCACGCCGTGGTATCCGGCCGCGGGCGGGCCGCCGGCGGCGTGCTGGACGATCAGCGCGACGACCGCGATGCCGGCCGAGGCGCCGAGCTGGTTCAGCATGTAGAGCACCGAGCTGCCCTGCGGGACGAGCGCGGGCGGCAGCGTCCGGTACAGCGCGCCCATCGTCGGCGCCCCGACGCAGCCGAGCCCGAGGCCGACGGCGAACGCGGCGAGGGATGTCCAGACCTCGCCGGCGTCGGCCGTCACCCGCGTGAAGGCCAGCATGCCGAGCAGTGCCAGCGCCGCGCCGCCCTGGGCGAGGGCCCGGGACCCGGCGCGGTCGGACAGCCGTCCCGCCACCGGCATGGCGAGGGCGCCGCCGAGCCCGACGGGCGTGACCAGCAGGCCGGCCGCGAGCGCGCCGTGCCCGTGGGCCTGCTGGTAGTACAGCGGCAGCATGAAGAGGGCGGCGAAGGTGCCGAGCCCGGTCAGCGTCATGACGGCGACGGAGGCGGTGAAGGACGCGCGGGCGAACAGCCGGACGTCGATGAGCGGCGGCGTCCGGCGGACCCGCAGCGCGTGCACGGCGTAGGCGGCGAGGAGGACGGCGGCGGCCGCCAAAGGGACGAGCGGCTGCCAGGCGGGCTGCCCCACCGCCCTGGACAGGGCGAGGACACCGGCGGCGAACCCGGGCCCCAGAAGCGCGAGCCCGGTGACGTCGAGCGGGGTGCGCGGCGCGTCCGGATCCCGGGGGCCGGCCGCCAGGACGCGCCGCGCCAGCAGCAGGGCCGCCGCGCCGACCGGCAGGTTGATGAGGAACATCCACCGCCAGCCGAGCGCGTCGAGCACGATCCCGCCCACGATGGGACCGGCGACCGGGCCGAGGGACAGGATGAGGCCCATCAGCCCCATGACGCGTCCCGCGCGGGCGGGTCCGGCGGCGCGGGCGAGCAGGACCAGCACCAGCGGGTCGATGATCCCGGCACCGAGCCCCTGCAGGACGCGGAAGGCGATCAGGCTTCCCACGTCCCACGCCAGCGCCGAGGCGAGCGAGCCGGCGAGGAAGACCGTCAGCCCGCCGAGCCACAGCCGCCGCGCGCCGACCCGGTCCACCGCCCAGGAGGTGACCGGGATCGCGATGGTCAGGGCCAGCAGGTAGGCGGTGGAGACCCAGCCGACCGCGCCCAGCGAGGTGCCGAACCCGGCGACGAGGGTGTCCGCCGCGACGGCGACCATCGTCCCGTCCAGGATGCCCATGATCCCGCCGAGCAGGACCGCCGCGATCAGCCACCGCAGCGCGGGGTCGAACCGGCCGGTGTCGGTTCCATTCATGCGTCGCCTCCAAATTAGACTCATCAGTCTGGAAAAGAAGACTAGACATACTTGTCTTTGTCAGTCCACTGGACCAGACTCATGAGTCCAATCCGGGCTAGACTCGTGAGCATGAGCGCAGCGGGAGCAACGGATCTCACCGGGTCGCGGGGGCGCATCGACAAGAGGCAGGCCATCCTCGACGCGGCGTTCGCCGTCTTCGCCCGGGAGGGGTACGTCCAGGCCGGGGTGGACGCGATCGCCGCCGAGGCGGGCGTCGCCAAGGCCACCGTGTACAACCACTTCGGCGACAAGGAGACCGTGCTCCGCCAGACGGTCGCGCTCCTGGCCGAGCAGGCGCTCGCGCAGAACCTGGCCGCCGTCGAGCGCCTGACCGACACCGGCGGCGACCTGCGCGAGCTCCTGGAGGACGTCGGCCTCAGCCTCGCCCACTGCTACTGCGACGAGCGCTCCTGGACGCTGCGCCGCCTGCTGCTCGCCGAGTTCGGCCGCTTCCCCGACCTGATCGGCGTCGTCTACGGGCAGGTGAACGACCGGGTGATCGAGGCCTTGGCCGACCGCCTGGCGCGGCTGGCCCTCGCCGGCCGCCTGCGCGTCACCGACCCGGTCGCCGCCGCCGAGCAGTTCGCGGCCCTGCTGGGGGCGCCGCTCGACAAGCGCACCCAGCTGGGCACCAGGGACATCGCCGACGAGGAGGTCCGCGCCGTCGCCCTGGGGGCCGTCGACACGTTCCTCAAGGCCTTCGCGGCGCCCTGAGCGGCCGGTCGCGGGCCGGGTCGGCCTGCCCGCCGGCCCGCACCGCCACGGCGGTGCGGCGGTGGAGGACGTGGCGGGCCAGGGCCAGGCCGGCCAGGACGGCGACCAGCGCGCAGAGGCCCGTCCACCCGGACCGGGTGTAGGCGGTGGCGCCGAGCCACGAGCCGGTGCTGCCGCCCAGGAACGCGCAGGTCATGTAGGCGGTGTTGACGCGGCTGCGGGCGTCCGGGCGCAGCGCGAGGATCCGGGCCTGGTTGGCGACCATGCCGGACTGCATCGCCACGTCCAGCAGCAGCGTCCCGGCGCCGAGCGCGACGAGCCCGGCCGCGCCGCCCAGCGCGCCGAGCGCGAGCACCGCGGCGGCGGCGATGGTCCCGAGGATCGCGGCGAGGTTCACCGGGTCGGACCCCGCGCGGTCGACCAGCCGTCCCGCGACGGGCATCGCGACCATGGTGCCCGCGCTGACCAGCGCGAGGACGCCGACCGCCTGCGCGCCGAGGCCGTACGCCGGGCCGGTGAGGAACAGCGCGACGCCCGTCCACACGGCCTGGAAGCCGCCGAAGATCGTCGCCTGGTAGAAGCACGAGCGGCGCAGTTCCGGCTCCCGGCGCAGCAGCCGGAGCGGCGCGGCCAGCAGCGCCGGGTACCGCTGCCGCGACGGCGGGGCGGTCGCCGGCAGGGCGAACGCCAGGGCCGCGGCGATCGCCAGCGCGACGACGGCGGCGATCAGGTACGGCGCCCGCCAGCCGAGCCGCTCGCCGGCCAGGCCGCCGAACGTCCGGGCGAGCAGGATGCCGCCGATCGACCCGGCCAGCAGGGTCCCCATCACCGCGCCGCGCCGGTCGTCCGGCACCAGCCCGGCCGCCATCGGCGCGATCACCTGCGCGACCACGGTCGTGACCCCGACGAGCGCGCTCGCCCCGACGAGCCCCGGCAGCCCGGGCGCGCCGGCGGCACCGAGCAGGCCCGCGCCGGTCACGCCGAGCATGACGACGATCAGCGTGCGATGGGGGAAGCGGTCCCCGAGCGGCACGAGCAGGAAGTTCCCGGCCGCGTACCCGAACTGCGCGGCGGTCACCACCAGCGCGGCCGAGTCCGGCGAGACGCCCAGGCCGTCCGCCACCAGCGGGCTGACCGCCTGCGGAAAGTAGATGTTCCCCACGGCGACGCCGCAGGTCAACGCCAGAATGAAGATCACCCAGCGGCCGGGGAAGGCCGCCGGCTGTACAGAAGACGACACGGATGCTCCATGTGGTTCGACACCGGCGCACGCTTCGCGCAGGCAGGTCCGGCGGGACGATCCCCGCGTGGGACTCGCCTCGGCGTCGTGGAGCGTGGTGCCGGCTAGGCCGCCGCGCGCTCCACCGCCGAGCAGCCGGTTGTCGTGGCGGTGACGGTGTACACGGGCAGCCTCCTGAACCGCATCCGGAACATCGCGCCGACTCTCACACAGGGCCCCGCCCCGCGCAAGGGGATTCCCGGCCACCGCTAAGTCAAGAAAACTAGACATCATGTCTGCCCTGCTTTACATTGCGAGATGTCAGGTTTGCTTTACCAGGAGGTGCGATGGCGCTGAAGGAGAAGCGCGCGTGGATCATGCTGACGGTCTCGGTCTGCGCGTACGCCGCCTATCTGATCGCCGTCCTCGGGCGGACCGGGTTCGGCTCGCTCGCCGACGAGCCGTACGCGGCGACGCTGCTCTGGAGCGTCGGCGCGGCGGTCGCGGTGTCGATCGCGCTGAACATCGCCGTCGCGATCCCCGCCGCCGACCGGGCGAAGGACCAGCGCGACCGGGAGATCAACCGGGTCGGCGAGCACATCGGCCAGTCGTTCCTCGTGATCGGCGCGCTCGCCGCGCTCGTCCTGGCCCTCGCCGAGGCGGACCACTTCTGGATCGCCAACGTGATCTACCTGGCGTTCGCGCTCTCCGCGGTGCTCGGCTCGGTGGCCAAGATCTTCGCCTACCGCCGGGGCTTCCAGTCATGGTGAAGCCCACCCGGGTCACCAACACGATCCGCGCCCTGCGGTTCGCGAACGGCCAGATGACGCAGGCGGAACTGGCCGAACGCATCGGCATGACCAGGCAGACGGTCATCGCCATCGAGCAGGGCCGCTACTCGCCCTCCCTGGAGACCGCGTTCCAGATAGCGCAGGTGTTCGGCGTGCGGCTGGACGAGGTCTTCCAATACCCCGGCGACCCCTCGGACAGCTGAAGCACAAGGAGACCCGATGCGAGCCATCGTCCACGACAAGTACGGCCCACCCGACACCCTGGAACTCAGAGACATCGGCAAGGCGGCGCCCTTAGACGGCGAGGTCCTCGTCCGGGTCCACGCGGCCGGCCTGCACGTGGGCGACAGCTTCGCCCTCCGAGGTAAACCGCTTCCGATCCGGCTGACGACCGGCCTGCTCAAGCCGAAGCACGGTGTCCCGGGCTTCGACGTGGCCGGCCGCGTCGAAGCGGTCGGCCGCGCCGTGACGCGCTTCCGGCCGGGAGACGAGGTCTTCGGCACCTGCAAGGGCGCCTGCGCCGAATACGTCGCCACCGCGGCGGACCACCTCGTTCCCAAGCCCGCCCGGCTCACCTTCGACGAGGCCGCGGCCGTGCCGACCTCCGCCCTCGCCGCCCTCCACGCCCTCCGCGACACCGCGCGGCTGGAGCCGGGACGGCGAGTACTGATCAACGGCGCCTCGGGCGGCCTCGGCACCTTCGCCGTCCAGCTCGCCGTCTCCTTCGGAGCCGAGGTGACCGGCGTGTGCGGCACCGCGAACGTGGACACCGTCCGTTCGATCGGCGCCCACCACGTGATCGACTACACCCGGCAGGACTTCGCCTCCGGGGACCACCGTTACGACGTCATCCTCGACAACATCGAGAACCGTTCGCCCGCCGAGTGCAGGCGCGCCCTGACCCCCGACGGCACGCTCATCCTCAACAGCGGCACCAGAGCAGGCGGGCTCGGCGGAATGGTCCGGCTCGTCCGGCCGCTCCTCCTGTCACCGTTCATCCGCCAGAACCTGCGCCGCTATGTCTCCACCCCCAAGAGCCGAGACCTCGCCTACCTGGCCGACCTCCTCGAATCCGGCGAGCTGTCCCCGGTGGTCGGCAAGACCTACCCACTCTCCGAAACCGCGTCCGCACTCCACCACGTAGAAACAGGTCACGCCCGAGGCAAGACCGTCATCACCCTCGACGTCCCCGACCCCGGTGGGGCGGAGGAGTGATCGCTGAGAGCGAACGTTGCTGCGGAAACAAAATGTTGCTCCGTTTTCTTGAGTGTGTATGACTCAACTTGAGGTTGGGTCGACCTACGGACTTGGAGCTGAGCATGAGCGAGACCCTGACGCTGCCGGTGCTGCCCCTGGAGGACGGGGTCGTTCTGCCCGGCATGGTGGTGCCGCTGGACCTGTCCGAGAGCGGTGAGGTCCGGGCCGCCATCGAGGCCGCGCGGGCGGTGGCGCAGTCCAAGGGGCCGGGCATCCGGTCGGCGGCCAAGCCGCGGGTGCTGCTGGTGCCCCGGCTGAACGGCCAGTACGCGGCCGTCGGCACGCTCGGCGTGATCGAGCAGGAGGGGCGGCTGCCCGGCGGTGAGCCGGGCGCGGTCGTCCGCGGCGTGCAGCGGGTGCGGATCGGCACCGGGACGACCGGGCCGGGCGCGGCGCTGTGGGTCGAGGGGACCCTGATCGAGACGCCGCCGGCGTCCGGGCGCGCCCAGGAGCTGGCGAAGGAGTACAAGGGCCTGGTCAGCGCGATCCTGCAGAAGCGGGGCGCCTGGCAGGTCGTGGACGTGGTCCAGCAGATCGACGACCCGTCGACGCTGGCCGACAACGCCGGGTACGCGCCGTACCTGAGCGACGAGCAGAAGATCGAGGTCCTGGAGACCGTCGATCTGGTGGAGCGGCTCACCCTGGTCATCGGGTGGACCCGCGACCACCTCGCCGAGCTGGACGTGGCGGAGACGATCCGCAAGGACGTCCAGGAGGGCATGGAGAAGACGCAGCGGGAGTTCCTGCTCCGGCAGCAGCAGGAGGCCATCCGCAAGGAGCTGGCCGAGCTGAACGGCGACCCCGCCGACGAGGAGGACGACTACCGGGCCCGGATCGAGGCCGCGAACCTCCCGGAGAAGGTGCGCGAGGCGGCGCTGAAGGAGGTCGACAAGCTGGAGCGGTCGTCCGACGCCTCGCCGGAGGGCGGCTGGATCCGCACCTGGCTGGACACCGTCCTCGACATCCCGTGGAACGAGCGGACCGAGGACGCCTACGACATCGCGGGCGCCCGGGAGATCCTGGACGCCGACCACGCCGGCCTCGACGACGTCAAGGAGCGCATCGTCGAGTACCTCGCCGTGCGCAAGCGGCGTGAGGAACGCGGCCTTGGAGTCGTGGGCGGACGCAGGAGCGGTGCCGTCCTGGCGCTGACCGGTCCTCCCGGTGTCGGCAAGACCTCGCTCGGCGAGTCGGTGGCGCGGGCCATGGGGCGCAAGTTCGTGCGTGTCGCCTTGGGGGGCGTCCGGGACGAGGCAGAGATCCGCGGCCACCGCCGTACGTACGTGGGCGCCCTTCCCGGACGGATCGTCCGGGCGATCCGCGAGGCCGGCTCGATGAACCCGGTCGTCCTGCTGGACGAGGTCGACAAGGTCGGCGCCGACTACCGGGGCGACCCGACGGCGGCGCTGCTGGAGGTCCTCGACCCCGAGCAGAACCACACCTTCCGGGACCACTATCTGGAGGTGGAGCTCGACCTGAGCGACGTGCTGTTCCTCGCCACCGCGAACGTGGTCGAGGCCATCCCCGGGCCGCTGCTCGACCGGATGGAGCTGGTGGAGCTGGACGGCTACACCGAGCACGAGAAGGTCACGATCGCCCGCGACCACCTGCTGCCGCGCCAGCTCGACAAGGCGGGGCTGGAGGCGTCCGAGGTGGAGTTCGGCGACGACGCGCTGCGGCTGCTCGCCGCCGAGTACACCCGCGAGGCCGGAGTCCGCTCCCTGGACCGCTCGATCGCGCGGGTGCTGCGGAAGGTCGCCGCGAACGTCGCGCTGGAGAAGGCGACGCTGCCGACCCGGATCGGCGCGGACGACCTGAAGGCCTACCTGGGCCGGCCGAGGTTCACCCCCGAGGTGGAGCTGAGCAGGAACGAGCGCCGCACCGGCGTGCCGGGCGTGGCGACGGGCCTGGCGGTGACCGGCGCGGGCGGCGACGTGCTCTACATCGAGGCGTCGCTGGCCGACCGGGAGACCGGCGACACCGGCGTGACGCTCACCGGGCAGCTCGGCGACGTCATGAAGGAGTCCGCCCGGATCGCGCTGAGCTACCTGCGCTCGCGCGGCGCGGAGCTGGAGCTGCCGGTCGGCGACCTGAAGGACCGCGGCGTGCACGTCCACGTGCCCGCGGGCGCGATCCCGAAGGACGGCCCGAGCGCCGGCATCACGATGACGACGGCCCTGGCGTCGCTGCTGTCGGGGCGGCCGGTCCGCGCGGACGTGGCGATGACCGGCGAGGTGTCGCTGACCGGGCGGGTGCTGCCGATCGGCGGCCTGAAGCAGAAGCTGCTGGCGGCCTCCCGGCTCGGCATCACCACCGCGATCGTGCCGAAGCGGAACGAGCCGGACCTGGAGGACGTGCCGGCCGAGGTGCTGGAGAACATGACGGTGTTCACCGTCAGCGACGTCCGCGAGGTGCTGGACCTGGCGCTGGAGCCGGCCACCACCGTGGTCGCCGCCTGACCCGCGCGAACGCCCGCACCGGATTCATTCCGGTGCGGGCGTTTTGCCGTCAACCGGGGATTCGGTCGTTCCGAATCGCGTCCTCCCGCATGGGGCGGGCAGGGCGGGGGACACCGCGCCGGGTGTTGGTGGCAATGTGGCAGCCTGCGGCATCGGGCGAACGGGTTCCTTGGTACATCATCCTTCTGCGCGCCGTGGTCGTGGTCGTCGCGCTGGGCTTTCTGGGGGTCTTCTTCTACTTCGCCTTCAGGCTCACCCTGACGCCCGTCCACGACAACGGGCAGGCGGGCGGCAACACCGACCCCGGCCGCTCGCTCCGCTTCTACATGGACCGTCCCACGAAGGAGGCGCTCCTCCAGGTCGGCGGCAACCTGGCGCTGCTCGCCCCGCTGGGCGTCCTGCTGCCCCTCGTCTGGACGTCCCTGCGCGGTCCGGTGAGGCTGGCCCTGCTGACCGGCCTGCTCTCCCTGGCCATCGAGGGGGTCCAGGGAACCGTCGTGGTGGGGCGGGCCTTCGACATCGACGACGTCATCCTCAACGTCGCCGGCGTGGTCGTCGCGTACCTGCTCCTCGGCCGCCGCCTGTCGAGAACCCTGCGCGGGACTAGCGGGGCGTGAGGCGGAAGACCCGCAGCTGGCGGTCCGTCCGCTCCACGTACCGGTCGTAGACGGGCCAGACGGCGGTGAGGCGGGGCCAGATCTCCTTGCGTTCCGCGTCGTCCAGGAGATGGGCGGTGACGGGGACGGACCGTCCCTGGAAGCCGACCACGGCGTCGGGGTTCTTGAGGAGGTTGCCCGTCCAGGCGGGGTGCTTCTCGCGTCCGAAATTCGAGCCGACCACGTACCAGCCGCCGTCGGGCGCCGGCAGGCAGGCGAGCGGGGTCTTCCGGGGGAGGCCGCTGACGGCTCCGGTGGTCGTCAGGACGAGGCTCGGGACGAGGAGCTGCCCGAGCATGAGCCGGCCTCCGCTGAGGCCGTGCAGCGTCCGGTCGACGGGCGGGACGACCTTCGGCCCCACCTTGGAGAACCACTCCGAGCCCGAGACCCGGTGGAACACCGGGCCGAGCGTGCGCTGCACGAGGGTCGGCGCCTCCCCGGCGGCGGTCCTCTCGGGGGCGAGCCGCCCGGCCCGCCGCGGGCTGAGATGGCCGGTCTCGGCCAGCCAGCGCAGGCTGTCGGCGAGCGTCTCCTCCACCGGGCGCAGGGTGAGGTCAAGCGCCTCCAGGATGGGGCGGTCGTCGGTCGGCACGAGCGTGACCATGAACTCGGCGGCGTCGCGGGTGAGCGGGTAGTCGAAGGGGTGGACGCGCTTGGCCGCGTCCAGCAGGGAGCCCAGCCCGAGCATGAGGCGGCTGGGGACGCGGACGCGGCGGCACTTCACGCCGGTCAGGCGGTCGCAGAGGTCGGCGCACTCCGGCCAGGTCAGGTAGTGGCCGCCGAGCACCCAGCGGCTCGGCCCCTGCCGCGCCTCGACCGACCGGGCCAGCGCCTCGCCCAGGTCGCGGACGTCGATCACCGAGACGCCGCCGCCCGGGAGCGGCCACACCTTGCCGAGCGCGGCGGTGAGCCCCTCCAGCAGGGCGTCCAGCGACGGCTGGTCCGGGCCGCACACCCCGCCCGGGTAGACGATCGTGACCGGCGCGCCGTCGGCCTGGAGGCTCCGCGCGTAGCGCTCGGCGGCCAGCTTGGACCTGCCGTAGTCGGTGCGGGGGCTCGCGAGGGCGTCCCCGGCGGTGATGACCTGGCCGGCGGGCGGGACGAACACGCCGACCGTCGACACGTGGACCACCGGGGCGAGGCCCTGCTCGACCGCGCCGCCGACCACGTTGCGCGTGCCCCGCACGTTGACATCGACCAGGTCGCCCGCGGCGCCGGTCACCCCGATCGCGGCGGCGGCGTGGATCGCGGCGTCGCAGCCGGCGAGCGCCTCGGACACCGCGTCCGCGTCCAGCATGTCGCCGCGGACGAGCTCCACGTCCTCGGGGTCGACGCCGATCGCGCGCAGGACCTTCGCCGCCTTGCCCGGGTCGCGCACGAGCGCCCGCGGGCGGTGCCCGGCGGCGAGGAGCGCGCGGACGGTGAAGGACCCGACGAACCCCGAGGCGCCGGTGACGAAGATCCGCATGGTGACAAACTAGCGCTTGGTAAGACTCCGGTGGCGGCCGCGGCCCAGAGTAACCGCCGCGATTTCGGACACCTCCATTACCGGGTAGGCGGACAGCCTGTCGTTGACGGTACTGGAACGCTCCATCACACTCGTGAGTCACCTGACCGCCGACCGGGAGGGGATCGATGAGGATCGGACTGGCCGGCGCGGGGCGCATCGGTGCGCGCCACGCCGCCGCCCTGTGTGAACTGCCCGACGTGGACGCGCTGGTCATCGCCGACGCGGACCCCGGCCGCGCGCGCGACCTCGCCGGCCGGCTGCCGCCGGGACGCGGCGCCACCGCCCTGGACGGCGTCGAGGCGCTCTTCTCCGCCGGCCTGGACGGGCTGGTCGTCGCCGCCGCCACGGACGCGCACGCCGGCCTGGTGGAGCGGGCCCTGGCCGCCGGAAATCCCGTGTTCTGCGAGAAGCCGCTCGCGTCGGATCTTGATGGAACGTTCCAAATCGTGCGAGCCGCGGCCGCCGCGGGCGTGCCGGTGCAGGTCGGCTTCCAGCGCCGGTTCGACGTCGGGAACGCGGCGGCGCGCGAGGCGCTCGCGTCCGGGCGGCTCGGCTGGCTGCACACCGTCCGGTCCTGCAGCTTCGACCCGGCGCCGCCGCCTCCGGGGTACGTCCCGTCGTCCGGCGGGCTGTTCCGGGACTGCGTCATCCACGACCTGGACCTCATCCGGTTCGTGACGGGACGCGAGGTCGTCCGCGTGATGGCGGCGGGCGCCAACCGCGGGGACGACTTCTTCCGCGAGTACGGCGACGTCGACACCGGTTCCGCCCTGCTCGTCCTGGACGACGGGACGCTCGGCCAGGTCTCGGCCACCCGCTTCAACGCCGCCGGGTACGACGCCCGGCTCGAACTGTTCGGGTCCAAGGACAGCATCGTCACCGGGTTGGACGGCCGCACGCCCGTGACCGCCCTGCCCGAGCGGGGAGAGGAACCGGAGCCCGCCTACAGCGGGTTCATGGACCGGTTCTCCGACGCCTACGACGCCGAGCTGCGGGCCTTCGTGGACGTCGTGGCCGGCCGCCGCGCCAACCCGTGCCCGCCGGAGGACGCGCTGGAGGCGTTCTACCTGGCCGAGGCGTGCGAGCTGTCCATGCGCCAAGGGCGGATCGTCGGCACCGAGGAGGTGCGGCGATGAAGGTCGCGGGCGCGCCGATCTCGTGGGGCGTGTGCGAGGTGCCGGGCTGGGGCCACCAGATGAAGCCCGCACGGGTGCTCGCCGAGATGCGCGACGCCGGCCTCGCCGCGACCGAGCTGGGCCCCGAGGGGTTCCTTCCGGGTGACGCGCAGGAGCGGGACGATCTGCTGGCGTCCCACGGGCTGGGTCTCGTCGGGGCGTTCGTGCCGCTCGTCCTGCACGATCCCTCGCACGACCCCCTGCCGGCGATAGACCGGGCCCTGGCCGGCGTCGACGGCGTGCTCGTGCTGGCCGCCGCCACCGGGCTGGACGGGTACGACGAGCGTCCCGTCCTGGACACCAAGGCGTGGTCGACCCTGCTGGCCAACCTGGACGCGATCACCGCGCGGGCCGCCGCCCGCGGCCGGCTCGCCACGCTTCATCCGCACGTCGGGACGGTCGTGGAGCAGCGTGCGGAGGTGGAGCGCGTGCTCGGCGGATGCAGCGTCCCGCTGTGCCTCGACACGGGACATCTGCTGGTCGGCGGCACCGATCCGGTGTGGCTGGCGCGGTTCGCGGCGGCGCGCATAGCGCACGTCCACCTGAAGGACGTGGACGTGGCGCTCGCCCAGCGGGTGCTCGACGGCGACGTCACGTACACGAACGCGGTCCGGGACGGTCTGTACCGGCCGCTCGGGGACGGCGACATTGACATTCCCGCCATCATCCGCACTCTGGAGGGCGCCGGTTACGAAGGCTGGTGGGTGATGGAACAGGACACCGTTCTGGCCGAGGAGCCCGCGGAGGGCGGCGGCCCGTTCGACGACGTACGCCGGAGCCTGGACTTCCTCGCCGGGGTGGCCCGATGACGTTCGACCTCATCACGATGGGACGGGTCAGCGTCGACGTCTACCCGGACCAGGTGGGCGTTCCGCTGGAGGACGTCGAGTCGTTCGGGAAGTACCTCGGAGGCAGCCCGACCAACGTCGCCGTGGCCGCGGCCAAGTACGGGCGCCGCGCCGCGGTCATCACCCGTACCGGAGACGACCCGTTCGGACGGTTCGTCCACAAGACGCTCCAGGGTTACGGCGTGGACGACCGGTTCGTCACGGCCGTGCCGGGCCTTCCGACGCCACTGGCGTTCTGCGAGATCTTCCCGCCGGACGACTTCCCGCTGTACTTCTACCGCTATCCCAAGGCGCCCGATCTGGAGATCCGTCCGGACGAGCTGGATCTGGACGCGATCCGTGCGGCGCGCATCGTCTGGGCGACGGTCACGGGTCTCTCCCAGGAGCCCAGCCGCGAGGCGACCCTGACCGCGCTGGCCGAGCATCCTGGCCGGACCGTCATCGATCTGGACTACAGGCCGATGCTCTGGCACGACCCGAGCGAGGCGCCGCACTGGGCCGGTCTCGCGCTGGAACGGGCCTCGGTGGCGGTGGGCAACCTGGACGAGTGCGAGGTCGCCGTGGGGGAGCGGGAGCCGCGTGCCGCCGCCCGCGCGATCCTCGCCCGCGGCCCGGAGCTCGCCATCGTGAAGAGGGGGCCGGAGGGGGTCCTCGCCGCGACGGCGGACGAGGTGGTCGAGGTGCCGCCGGTCAAGGTCGACGTCGTCAACGGGCTCGGTGCCGGCGACGCGTTCGGCGGCGCGCTCTGCCACGGCCTGCTCGCCGGATGGGGGCTGCGGCGGCTCGTCGACTTCGCGGGCGCCGCCGGGGCGATCGTCGCGTCCCGCATCGCCTGCTCCGACGCGATGCCCGGCGAGGACGAGGTCGACCGGCTTCTGGAGGAGGGCCGATGAAGTACCACCTGCCCGCCGGAACGGCCGCCGGGGAGCCGTACGGCCTGGTCGTCACGCCGGAGTCGGCCGGATGGACGTACTCGTCGCTGCGCGTCCTCGACCTGCCGGACGGCGGTGCGCACGAGTTCGCCACGGGCGCCTTCGAGACGATCGTCCTGCCGCTGGCCGGGTCGTGCGCGGTCGACTGCGAGGGCGAGCGGTTCGAGCTGCGGGGGCGGGACGACGTCTTCAGCCGGGTCACCGACTTCGCGTACGTGCCGCGCGACGCGCGGGTGACGCTCCAGGGCCGCGGGCGGTTCGCGCTGGCGGGCGCCCGCTGCGAGAGCCGGCGCGGGCCCCGCTACGGGCCCGCCGAGGACGTTCCGGTGGAACTGCGGGGCGCGGGCGCGGCGAGCCGCCAGGTCAACAACTTCGGGACGCCGGAGGGGTTCCCGTTCGCCGAGAAGCTGATCGCGTGCGAGGTGCTGACGCCGGGCGGCTGCTGGTCGTCGTTCCCCCCGCACAAGCACGACGAGGAGACGCCGGACGAGGCCGTGCTGGAGGAGATCTACTACTTCGAGGTCGCCCGGGACGGCATGGCCTACCAGCGGGTCTACGGTTCTCCGGGACGCCCGATCGACGTGCTGGCGGAGGTTCGCGGCGGTGACGCCGTCCTGATCCCGCACGGCTGGCACGGCCCGTCGATGGCCCCGCCGGGGCACGACCTGTACTACCTGAACGTGATGGCCGGGCCCTCGCCGGAGCGGGCTTGGCGGATCTGCGACGACCCGGCGCACGCGTGGGTCCGAGACACCTGGGCGGACCAGCCGGTCGATCCCCGGCTCCCGCTGACATCGGCGGAGGGACGGTCATGAGGCTCACCGTGGGACAGGCGGTCATCCGCTTCCTGGCGGCGCAGTACAGCGAGCGGGACGGGGAGCGGCGGCGCTTCTTCGCAGGCTGTTTCGGCATCTTCGGTCATGGCAACGTCGCCGGTCTCGGGCAGGCCCTCCTGGAACAGAGCCTCTTGGAGGGCGCCGACGACCTCCCCTACTACATGGCGCGCAACGAGCAGGCGATGGTGCATACGGCGTCCGGCTACGCCCGGATGAACGACCGGCTGTCCACGTTCGCCTGCACGACGTCCATCGGGCCTGGCGCGACGAACATGGTGACCGGGGCGGCGCTCGCGACCGTCAACCGGTTGCCCGTTCTGCTGCTGCCCGGCGACATCTTCGCGTCCCGTACCGCCAACCCGGTTCTGCAGGAGCTCGAAGACGCTCGCTCCTACGACGTCTCCGTCAACGACTGCTTCAAGCCGGTGTCGAAGTACTGGGACCGCGTCAACCGTCCGGAGCAGCTTCCCAGCGCGCTGCTGGCGGCGATGCGGGTGCTCACCGATCCGGCGGAGACGGGCGCGGTCACCCTGGCGCTCCCGCAGGACGTCCAGGCCGAGGCGTACGACTGGCCGGACGAACTGTTCGACCGCCGGGTGTGGCGCATAGGCCGTCCGGTGCCGGAGCCCGCCGCGCTCGACGAGGCGTCCGCCCTCCTGAACGCCGCGGAACGCCCGCTCATCGTTGCGGGCGGCGGCGCCATCTACTCGGGCGCGACCGGCGACCTCCGCGCGTGCGCCGAACGCACCGGCATCCCCGTGGCGGAGACGCAGGCGGGCAAGGGCACGCTGCCCTGGGATCACGAATGCTCGGTCGGCGCCATCGGCGCGACGGGCACCACCGCCGCCAACGCCCTCGCGCGCCGCGCGGACGTGGTGCTCGGGATCGGCACCCGCTACAGCGACTTCACCACCGCGTCCCACAGTCTGTTCGCCAACCCGGACGTCCGCTTCGTCAACGTCAACGTGGCCCGGTCCGACGCGGTGAAGCTCGCAGGCACGGCCGTGGTTGCCGACGCCAGGGAAGCCGTCCGCGGCCTCGATGCCGCCCTCGCGGGCTACCGCGTCTCCGAGGCCTACCGTGACGAGGCCAGAACGCTGACGGCCGAATGGAACGCCACGGTCGACCGCGCATTTGAACCGCAGAACCGTGAGCTGCTCACTCAGGCGGAGGTCATCGGCGCGGTCAACGATGCCAGTGAGCCGCAGGACGTCGTGGTCTGCGCGGCCGGTTCGATGCCAGGGGACCTGCACAAGCTCTGGCGGACGCGCGACCCGAAGGGCTACCACGTCGAGTACGGGTACTCCTGCATGGGCTACGAGATCGCGGGCGGCCTCGGCGTGAAGATGGCCGCCCCCGACCGAGAGGTGTTCGTCCTCGTCGGGGACGGCTCGTACCTGATGATGGCCCAGGAACTGACGACGGCCGTCGCCGAGGGCGTCAAGCTCGTCGTCGTCCTCGTCCAGAACCACGGGTTCGCCTCGATCGGCGGCCTGTCGGAGTCGGTCGGCGTGCAGCGGTTCGGCACCGGCCACCGCGCCCGCACCCCGACCGGCCTGGACGGCGCCACGCTTCCCGTCGACCTCGCCGCCAACGCCGCCAGCCTCGGCGCGGACGTGATCCGCGCGGCCGCCGTCGGCGATCTGCGGGACGCGCTCGCCGCCGCCCGCAAGTCCGCCCGGACCACGCTCGTCCACGTCGAGACGGACCCCTTGGCGGCCGCCCCCGGCAGCGCGGCATGGTGGGACGTCCCGGTCGCGGAGGTGTCGGCGCTGGACTCCACCCGGAAGGCTCGTGCCCGCTATGAGCAGGATCGGCGCATACGCCGCTACCATCTGTGATCCACTTCTCTGATCGGCCACTCGGGGAGAAACGGAGAGCATCCGATGAGAGGCGTTTTCGCGCGGGGATCGTCCAAGGGCCTCGCGGTGCTGGCCGCCGCGGGACTGCTGGCGCTGAGCGCCTGCAGCAGCGAGGGCGGCAAGAAGTCCGAGGAGACGCCCGAGGGCGCCGGTCCGCGGCTGAAGATCGCCATGGTCACGCACTCGGGCGCCGGCGACACCTTCTGGGACATCGTGCAGAAGGGCGCCAAGGCCGCCGCCGCCAAGGACAACGTCGAGTTCCTGTACTCGGCCGACCCGGACGGCGGCAAGCAGGCCCAGCTCGTCCAGGCCGCCATCGACCAGAAGGTCGACGGCATCATCGTCACGCTCGCCAAGCCGGAGGCGATGAAGGACGTGCTCGCCCGCGCCACCGCCGCGAAGATCCCGGTCGTGTCGATCAACTCCGGCGCGGCGGAGTCGGCGAAGCTCGGCGCGATCGCGCACTTCGGGCAGGACGAGTCGATCGCCGGTGAGGCGGCCGGCACCGAGCTGGCGGAGATCGGCGCGAAGAAGGCGCTCTGCGTCATCCACGAGCAGGGCAACGTCGGCCTGGAGGACCGCTGCGCCGGCGCGAAGAAGACGTTCGGCGGCGACCTGCAGAACCTCTTCGTGCAGGGCACCAACATGCCGGAGGTGAAGTCGTCCATCACCGCCAAGCTGCAGGCCGACAAGAGCATCGACGGGATCCTGACGCTCGGCGCGCCGTTCGCCGCGACCGCCGTCGACTCGGTGAAGGAGACCGGCAGCAAGGCCAAGATCGGCACGTTCGACCTGAACAAGGACCTGATCTCCTCGATCACCTCCGGCGCCATCCAGTTCGCCGTCGACCAGCAGCCCTACCTGCAGGGCTACGAGGCCGTCGACGAGCTGTGGCTGCTGAAGAACAACGGCAACGTGCTCGGCGGCGGGCGCCCGGTGCTGACCGGTCCCGCGATCGTCACCAAGGAGAACGCCGCGCAGCTGGAGGCGTTCGCCAACCGGGGGACGCGATGACCCAGGCCGTGGCCGGGCCGCCGGTGGCCGGCCCGGACGAGCGCCTGGCCCGGCGGTCGCCGCTGCGGCGGCTGCTGGGCCGCCCGGAGCTCGGGGCGCTGCTCGGCGCGGTCGCGCTCTTCGTCTTCTTCTCGGTCGTCGCGGACGCGTTCCTGCAGACCAGCTCGTTCTCCACCGTCCTGTACGCCAGCTCGACGTTCGGGATCATGGCGGTGGGGGTGTCGCTGCTGATGATCGGCGGCGAGTTCGACCTGTCCGCCGGGGTGATGGTGACGTCCGCGGCGCTGATCGCGGCGCTGACCGCCTACCAGCTCACGCTCAACGTGTGGGCGGGCGTGGTCATCTCGCTCGTCCTCACGCTGGCGCTCGGCATGGTGAACGGGGTCCTGTACGTCCGGACGAAGCTGCCGAGCTTCATCATCACGCTCGCCACGTTCTTCATGCTCGCGGGCCTGAACCTCGGCGTGACGAAGGCGCTCACCGGCAACGTCGCCAGCGACTCAGTCCGCGACATGGACGGGTTCGACAGCGCCCGCGCGGTCTTCGCGTCCGACATCGACATCCTCGGCGTCAACGTGAAGATCACGGTGTTCTGGTGGCTGCTGTTCGTCGCCATCGCGACCTGGATCCTGCTGCGCACCCGCACCGGCAACTGGATCTTCGCGGCGGGCGGCGCCGCCGGCAGCGCCCGCGCGGTCGGCGTCCCGGTCGCCCGCGTGAAGATCGGCCTGTTCATGGCCGTCGCGTTCTGCGCCTGGTTCTCCGGGATGCACCTGGTGTTCGCGTTCGCGGCCGTCCAGTCGGGGGAGGGCGTCGGCAACGAGTTCCTGTACATCATCTGCGCGGTCATCGGCGGCTGCCTGCTGACCGGCGGCTACGGGTCGGCGATCGGCGCGGCGATCGGCGCGTTCATCTTCGGCATGACGAACAAGGGCATCGTGTACGCCGAGTGGAACCCCGACTGGTTCCGGTTCTTCCTCGGCGCGATGCTGCTGATCGCGACCGTGGTCAACCTGATCGTGCGGCGCAGAGTGGAGCGGTCGTCATGACGGACGCGAAGAAGCCCGCGAAGCCCGCGGACGACCCCGAAAAGCCCGCGAGCGAGCCCGTGCCGGGGACGCCGCTGATCAGGCTGGCCCGCGTCGGCAAGAGCTACGGCAACGTCATCGCGCTGCGGGACGTGACCCTGGAGGCGTCCGCCGGCGAGGTCACCTGCGTGCTCGGCGACAACGGGGCGGGCAAGTCCACGCTCATCAAGGTCGTCGCCGGGCTGCACCGCCACGACGCCGGCACCTACGAGGTCGAGGGCCGGGCGGTGGCGTTCGGCTCGCCCCGGGACGCCCTCGACCTCGGCATCGCGACCGTCTACCAGGACCTCGCGGTCGTCCCGCTGATGCCGGTCTGGCGCAACTTCTTCCTCGGCTCGGAGAAGCGCAAGGGCCTCGGCCGCCTGGACGTGGAGTTCATGCGGTCCACCACCCACGCCGAGATGGCCGCGATGGGCATCGACCTGCGCGACGTCAACCAGCCCATCGGCACCCTGTCGGGCGGCGAGCGGCAGTGCGTGGCGATCGCCCGCGCCGTCTACTTCGGCGCCAGGGCCCTCGTCCTGGACGAGCCCACCGCCGCCCTCGGCGTCAAGCAGGCCGGGGTGGTGCTGCGCTACATCGTCCAGGCGCGGGAACGGGGCCTCGCCGTCGTGTTCATCACCCACAACCCGCACCACGCCTACCCGGTCGGCGACCGCTTCCTGATCCTCAACCGGGGCCGGAGCATCGGCTACCACACCAAGGACGAGATCACCCGCGAGGAGCTGACCGGCCTGATGGCGGGCGGCGGCGAGCTGGAGGAACTGGCCCACGAACTGGACGCGGCGGGCTCCCGGGCCGCCGCCGGCCGCCTCGCCGAGGAGGCCGAGCACCTGGGGCTGACCGACGGTTGATCACTCCCGGCGGCGGTGCGCGGGCCGGGGCCCATGTCCTCTTACAGGAAAGGGATCTAGGGTTGGATCCTCGCAACCAGGGAGTACGCCCATGAGCCTCGCGGGCCGCCGATGAGCACGACCGAGTCGGCGCGGGCGGGCGAGGCGGCGGCCCGCCCCCGCGTCGGCGACCTCACCGGGTACGCGGCCGGGTCGCTCGGGATGGGGGTGTGGGTCACCGTCCCGGGGCTGCTGCTCCTCTACTTCATGACGCACACGCTCGGCGTTTCCCCGGCGCTCGCCGGTCTCACCCTGCTGCTGCCGAAGATCCTCGACGCCGTCGTCCACCCGCTCTTCGGGACGCTGTCCGACCGGCGGGCGCGCCGTGCCGGGCACCGCCGCGGCATGCTGCGCTGGGGGCTGCTCCTCCCGCTCGCCTGGATCGGGCTGTTCGCCGTCCCGTCCGGCGTGTCGGGCTGGTCGGCGGCGCTGTGGATCGGCGCCTTCTACATCGCGGGGAACATGCTGTACGCGTGCTTCCAGGTGCCGTACCTGACGACGCCGTCCGACCTGCGGATCGGCTACCACGAGCGCACCCGGGTGTTCATGTACCGGATGCTGCTGCTGACGGTGGGCCTGCTCGGCGCGGGTGTCGCGGCGCCCGCGCTGGTGTCCGAGGGCGGGCGCGACGACTACGCCCGGATGGCCGTCCTGCTGGCCGGCGTGCTGGTCGCCACCGGGCTGGTCGCCCTGGTGTACGTCCGGCGGCTGACCGAGCGATGCGGATTCCGGATCCCGGACGGGCACGCCCACTCCGTCCTCGACGACCTCCGGATCGCCTGGCGGGACCGCGAATTCCGGACGCTGGTCCTGTCGTACCTGTTCACGAGCATCACCGCGCACCTGTTCCTCGCGGCGGTGCCCTTCTACACCGAGCACGTCATGGACGACGAGGGGCTGACGGCGGTGTTCATGGGCGCGTTCCTGGTGCCCGCGGCGATCGCCGGCCCGGTCTGGGCGAAGGTGTCGCGGCGGACCGGCAAGCAGCGCGCCCTCCTGCTGTGCCAGCTCACGTTCGTGGTGGGGCCGCTCGCCCTGTGGCCCGGCCAGGCGATGGGAGTGCTCCCGACCGTCGCGGTGATCGCCGTGCTGGGCACCGCCTTCGGCGGCCTCCAGCTCTTCGCCTTCTCGCTGATCCCCGACGTGGTCGCCGCCGCCGAGGAGCGCGGGACGGCCCGCGCGGGCGCCTACACCGGCGTGTGGACCGCGACGGACGCGACCGGCACGGCCATCGGCCCGTACGTGTACTCCGCCGCCCTCGCCGTAGGCGGTTTCGTGTCCACCACCGAGGGCCGCAGCATCGCCCAGTCGGACTCCGCGCTGCTGGCGCTGCTCATCGGCGTCACGCTCATCCCCGCCGCCCTGATGGCCGTCGCCATCGCGTTCCAGAGCCGGTTCACCCTCGACCGGCGGGCCCTCGACGCGCGGATCCCGGCCTGACGGTCACTCGCCCGCGGTGAGCATCCCGCGGGCCGTGAACACGACGTCCTGGTCGGCGTGGGCGCGGAGGGCGCGCAGCAGGGCGCGCCACTCCTCGGGCCACCCCGCCCGCGGGGCGTGCGCGGCGGTGAGGGCGCAGGCGAACAGGCCGCCGGCGAGGTCGCCGCGCGCCGCGAGCCGGGCGGCGTGCGGGCGCACGTCCGCCGGGTCGGGGGCCGTCCACAGCGCGGCCGGGGACGGGCCGGCGGCGAGCGCCTCCGCGACGAGCCGCGCCCTCAGGACGCCGCCGCCCCGGCACCGGTCGGCCAGGGCGTCGACGGCGTCCGCCGCTCCGGGATCGTCCCAGCGGAGGGTCGCCGCCGCGAGTTCGCTCGCCAGCGGCTCGGGCAGCCGGTCCTCCACCGCCCGGACGGCGCGTTCACCGAGCGCCCGGTTGCGGGCGGTGAACTCCCGGACGGTCCCGAGCAGCGCGGTCAGCCGCTGGGACGCGGGGAGGTCGCGTTCCGGGCCGGCGTCGGGCTCGTCCGGCCCGGCGGCCAGGGCGGCGACGGCGGCGCCGAGTTCGGCGGCGCCGGTCCCCATGGTGACGCAGCGGACGAGGGCGTACAGCGCCGGCCGCCACGCGCTCGTCTCGCCGAGATCGCCGGCGAGGCGCGCCAGGAGCGCGGGCGCGTCCGGTGCCCAGCGCGCCCAGAGGGGCACGCTGGACAGCGCCGCGTCGCGGGCCTCCGGATCGGGGGAGCGCACCACGCGCATCACCAGCGCGGCGTAGTCGCCCCGGAACCGCTCCTCCACGAGCGCGGGCGGCGTGCCGAGCACCTGCCGGGCCAGGTCGCGCGGACCCTCCGCCGCCTCGGCCAGGATGCGGCGGGCGACCGGGTCGTCCAGCCGGGCGCGGACGGCCGAGGCGATCGCGGCGCGCACGTCACGGTGCTGGCCCGGGTCGTCCCAGGCCGCCGCGATGATCGCCAGGGCGTCCGGGACCCGGTTGTCCAGCAGGATCCGCACGGCCTCCTTCCTGGCGGTGATCTTGCCGTCGCGCAGGACGGGGCCGAGCGCCGCGGCCAGTGCCGACGGCGGGACGAACCGCGCCGCGCGGGCCGCCGCGTAGACGGCGACGTGCGCGTCGTCGGAGCCCGCGTGGGCGAGCAGGTCCGGCAGGACGTCCTGCGGGGAGGCGGTCCACGGGAGCGCGGTGAGCGCCCTCCTGCGCAGGTGGGGATCGCCGGAGGCGAGATGGGGGCGGAGCCGGGCCGCGTCGATGCCGGGGACCTCCGCCATGGTGGACACGGCACCGCCCCGCTGGGTGCTCGGCGCCTCCTCGTCCGCCGCGGCCCGTTCCAGGAGGTCCAGGTAGGCGTCGCGCTGCCGGGCCGTCCAGCGGCGCATCCAGGACCGGCGCATCCGCGGCACGTACACGACGTCGGCGCGGTGGAACCGTCCGGGCGGGGTGTCGCGGGTCAGGACGAGGTGGAGCAGGTCGGTGCGCTCGCGGGCGACGGCGGCGAGGACCGCGGGGACGGCGACCGCCGACGGATCCCGGGCCACGACCCGGCCGACCCGCTCGGCGCGGGTCCCGGGCGGGGCGAGCCACAGCCTGATCGCCTCGCGGATCACGGCGTCCTCGCGGGCGTCCAGGGCCGCCTCCAGGCCGTCCTGCAGGATCGGGACGCGGTGGGCGCGGCGGCCGAGGGCCCGGACGAGCATCAGCGCGAGCCGGTGGTCGTCGCGGCGCGCCGCCGCCGCCAGGCGGGGCGCCAGCAGCTCGGCCAGCCGGTGCTCCCGCCCGCGCCGCAGCGCGCGGTCGAGCCGGCCGAGGTGGACCGTCCCGGTGCCGCCGGCCAGCCGCTCGATCAACTCCAGCCCCGACTCCAGCAGGGCGGCGTCGTCGCGGACGGCGCCCTGGCGGCAGAGGGCGGAGGCGAGCCGGGCCAGCTCGTAGCGGGTCATGGTGGAGGAGTCGCGGGCGCCGAGCGCGTCCTCGGCGAGCCGTGCGATCGCCGCGCCGTGCTCGGCGCGCAGCAGGCCCTCCGGGACGGACGCCAGCGCGTCCAGCGCGCTCAGGCGGACGGGGTCCTGCTCGTTGCGGAGCCGCCCGGACGACTCCAGCGCCGCGGCCAGCGCGGCGGGCGTGCGCTCGCGCCCGGCGCACCGGATCAGGAGCGCGTACCCGGTGGCGCGCTCGTCGGCGTCCGGCCTGCGGGTCAGCTCCTCCAGGACGGGCCGCGCCTCCTCGAAGGGCAGGAACGCCGTCACGCTCCGCACGCGTTCGGGGGAGGCGGCGACCCTGCGCAGCCCGAGCATCCGGCGGGCCTCGCGCGTCCGGACCTCGCGCGGCAGGACGTCCAGCAGCGGCTCCCCGAGCTCGGCGGTGCCCAGGTCGACGCCGCGCATCGCCGCGTCGAACACCGCCGCGCGGCGGCCCGGCGGGAACGCCTTCAGCAGCAGGCACAGCGCGTGGTCGTCCTCGCGGACGGCGCGCGCGACGGCGGTCAGGTCGCCGTCGCCGAACCTCGCCAGCCGGTCGCGGAAGGACCTGCGGTTCAGCAGGGCGCGCAGGTCGGCCCGGTGCGCCTCGGCGAGCAGGAGGCGGAGCATGCGCTCAGGCTCGGCGTCCATCAGCGCCCCGGCGGCGGGGTACAGCCCGTGCGGGAGGGAGGCGGCCGCGCAGTGGCGCTCCAGCAGCCCGACGACCCGGCCGGGATCGTGGCGCACCGCCGCCGCGACACCGGGCTCGTGCCGGAACCACCAGGTGCTCCACATGCCGTCGGGCAGCGCGGCCAGGGCGCGCTCCGCGTGGTCGAGGACGGCCCGCGGGTGGGCGTGCCCGAGCGACGCCCAGTTCCCGACGGCGTGGGCGAGCGCGTCGATCCTCCCGGCGACGGTCTCCGGTGCGCAGGCGGACAGCAGTGCCGCCGCCTCCTGGTCGCCCCACCGCTCCGCGACCCTGCCGATGAGCGCGTCGGCGAGCCCGGCGGGCCGCCACCTGCGGACGGCGTCGTACAGCGCCCTGCGGACCCCTTCGGGGGCGTCGTCCAGCCCGTCGAGGAACGGCCGCGGAGCCGCGCCGTACCGGACGGCGAGCGTGATCGCCCGGCAGGCCAGCTCGGTGTCCGGATCGCCGATGGCGCCCGCGAGGTGCGCCACCGACGCCTCGTCGCGGACGGCGGAGGCGACGAACAGCGCCACCGACCGCTCGTAGTGGCCGCGCCCGCCCAGCTCGTCCAGCAGGGCGGCCAGGGCCGGGTCGCCGGCGTGGCGCCGCAGGTCCGCCAGCCGTCGGCAGCGGTCCCTGAACGCCAGCGGCTCGATCTCGGTCAGCAGATCATCCGCGCGCATGGCGGGCATCCTGCCGGAATCAGGATCCGCTTTCATCCGGTTTGCCGGGGGCGGGCTCCGGGCGCGCGGCCGTGACCTGCTCGGCGAGCTTGCGGACGCGGGCCTCGTGCTCGTCGTAGCCGACCACGACCGGCGGCTCGTTGTACGGCATCGTGTCGGACGAGCGGCGCAGCTTCACGTACTGGCCGCACGCGTCGATCGCGTACGGCTCCATGTCGTCCTGCAGGGCGCCGATGACGGTGATGCCGTGCGTCTCGCCGATCTTGCGGAACAGCGCGACGGCCTCCTTGCGGTGCTCCTTGCCGAGGTTGCGGCCCAGCTCGTCCAGGACGAGGCAGAGCCGCCCCCCGCCGGAGCTGGCGAGCGCCGCCGCGCACACCAGCTTGACCGCCTTCTCGTCCATGAGCGCCGTGTTCGCGCGCCGGTTGTACGGGACGTAGCGCTGTCCGTCCGAGCGCCGCCACTTCGGCGTGACGCGCCAGCGCCACTCCTGCTCCGGATCGCCCGGCTGCTCCGGTGTGGGGAACTCCAGCGTCGCGCCGTAGCCGCCGTACGTCACGTCCAGCTTCTCGAACTCCTCCGACACGCGCTGCAGCCGGCTGCGGATCGCGGCCGTCAGCGCCGTCCGGTGCGCCTCCGCGGCGCCCGCCGCCTCCGTCGCGCCCTTCTGCGCCTTCTCCAGGTCCGCGCGGCGGGCCGACAGCTGCACCTCGATCTGCCGCCGCTGGTGCCTCTCGTAGTCCTCCTGCTGCCGCAGGTAGCCCTCCATCGCCTTGACCAGCCGGGGGAACGTCGCCTGCTCCCGGTCGGTGCGGCGTCCCTCGCCCTCGGCGCGCTGCCGCAGCAGAAAGCGCACCTCCTCGGGCATGTCCTCGTCGGCTGTGCCGTCCGGGAAGACGCGGCGCAGCGCCTCCGACAGGTGCTTCTCGGCGGTGTGCCACCACTCGGCGGGCGTCCACGTGGCCTCGTCGTCGTCCAGGCCGGACAGCCATTCGGCGGCGCCCTCGCGGGACCCGCCCCACTCCTGCTCCAGCTCGCCGATCCCGAGCGCGGCACGCTTGTCCGCCAGCTCCGACGAGGTGCGGCGGATCGCGTCCCGCTCGCGCTCGTGCGCCTCCCGCCTCCCGCGCAGCCGGTCGGTCTCCAGCGCCCGCGTGTCGGCCTTCGCCTGCAGGCGCCGCAGCGCCTGCTCCGCCGACCCGAGGCGCGGGCCGAGCCGGGACTCGCTGCCCGCCAGCTCCTCCAGGCCCTCGCGCAGCTCCGTCATCGCCGCGCGGACCTCGTCCAGCTCGGCGGCGGCCTGCGCGCCCGCGAGCCGCCGCGCGGCGAGCGCCACCTCGGCGGCGGTGTCGGACGTGGCCCGCCGGGCGTTCTCCAGCGCCTCCCGGGCGGCCTCCACCGCGGCCCTCGCCGCCTGGACGCGGGCCACCCGCCCGGTGACGGGCTCCCTGAAGCCGCCGACGATGACGACGCCCGCGCCGTCGCCGCCGAGGGCGCCGAAGAACCGGCCGAGCGGCCGCTCGCACCCGACGCCCTCGGGAAGGCCGCCGTCGCCGTCCGCCGGGACGATCATCGATCCGGGCAGGTCCTTGAGCGCGGCGACCGCGGCGTCGAGATCGTCCGTCCCGACGACGACGGCCTCCCGGTACGGCCAGAGCGCGGCCTCCCAGCGCTCCCGGACGTCCTCGGTGAGCTCCACGGCGTCCAGCAGGCCGACCGCGGCGATCCCCTCGGCCGCCAGGGCGCGGATCTGCGCGGGGGCGCTGCTCTCGCCCGCCTCCGCCTCGGCCAGGGACCGCTCCGCCCGCGCGACGGCGCCCCTGGCCATCCCGTACTCCTGCTGCGCCTCGTCCCGGCGGGCCTCGGCCTCGGCCAGCTCGGCGCGCGCTTTCCCGGCGTCCCGTCCGTCCGCCTCCCGCCGGCGGTCCTCCAGCGCCGACACCCGCCGGCGCAGCTCGTCCAGGCGGTCGCGGGCGACGGCCTTGTCCGCGCCGAGCTGGGCCGCCTGCCCCTTCAGCTCGGCGAGCACCGCGCCCGCCTCCTGCAGCTGCTCGTCCAGGGCACCGCCGGTCAGCTGGTCGATCTCGCGCTCGGCGGCCTTCGCGGCCGCGGCGAGCTCCTCGCCCTCCCGGTGCAGCCGCTCCTGCTCGGCGGCGTGCGCGGCGTCCGCCTCGGCCGCGTCCACCAGCAGGCGGGCCTGCCGCGTCCGCCAGTGCCGCAGGGCCGCCGCCACCTCGTCGCGGGCCCGGTCGCGCCGGTCGAACGTCTTGAGCAGCACCGCCGCCTCGCGCTCCCACTCGGCGAGCCGCTCGGCGGCCTCCGCCGCCTTGGCGCGCTCCCGGTGCTCCTCGGCGCGGGACGTGCGCTCGGCCTCCAGCTCCCGGTCCAGCCCGGTCAGCGCCGCGATCGCGCTGAAGATCCGCTCGGGGCTGATCTCGTTCAGCGGCTGGGACAGCAGGTTCGTCGCGACCTTCGACCGCACCGACGTGGACAGGAACGACACGCACCTGACCTGCCCGCCGTACAGGACGCGGGACAGATCCTTCGCGACGAGGTCGCGGCGCCCCGCACTGCGGGGGAGGCTCGCCCAGAGCCGGTCGGCGAGCGACACCCGATCGGCCTCGGACGGCGCCGACGCCAGGTAGACGCCCTGCCGCCACCGGATCTCCAGATGCGGCGCGTCCGCGTTCACCCGGAGCCAGACGGTGACGGCCGTCTCGCCGTCCTCCTCCACCGGCTCGGCGTAGTCGAAGACGCCCACGATGTAGCCGTGGTCGGCGCTCGCCCACTGGCTGTCGCCCTGCGCGGCCAGCTCCGCGTTGAACAGCAGCTCCGCCACGGCCCGCGCACCCGACGCGAACCGCCACTGCTCGTCGCCCAGCAGCGCGGTGATGGCCGCGATGAACGACGACTTGCCCGCGCCGTTGGAGTCCTTCGGACCCTGCCCGGCCACCACGATGAGCGTGCCGGGGACGGTCGGCACCGGATGCGTCGACAGCCGCGAGATGTTCACCGCCTGCACGGCCACCAGCGTCCGGTCGCCGACGACGTTCTCGGTGTCGCGCGCGGTCACCATCGGTTCGAGGACGGCCGTCACGTGTTCTCCCCCTGCTCGCGCTCCCGGCCCCTGCGCCGTGCCCGGATCGCCGCGGCGAGCGGCGAGTCCGGCCCGGCGGCCAGGATCAGCTCCTCTTGCAGCCGCCTCCGGGCGGCATCGGTCAGCCGGTGGAACTGCGGCCCGGGGACGAAGCCCCCGGCGTCGTCCGCGCCCGCCTTGACCTGCGACACGAGCCCGGCCAGCCGCAGCCGCCGCAGCGACGCCTCCAGCTCCCCGACGGGCAGCTGGGTGCGGCGGCGCAGCTCGTCCACCGGTGTCGGGTGCGGCGACAGCCACGAGTCGTCCGCGAGCAGCCCCGCCGCCCTCGGGATCGCCACCGAGTGGATCAGCACCAGCGTCAGCACGGCCCGCTCCCGCGCCGGCGGCACGCACCCGGGTTCCTTCGCCAGCTCCGCCGCGACGTCGTCCCGGTATCCGGAGATCCAGTGCTTCCGCTCCGACCGGACGAGGGTCCGCCCGTTGAGCGCGAGCATCGCCTCGACCGTCCTGCGCAGCGCCGGCTCCCGCAGGGCCGCGAACCGCACCTCCGAGACCGGCTCGGCCGCGTGCTCCACCGCCATGTAGGCCGCGACGAGCTCCGCCCGCCGCCGCTCGTCATAGGACCGCAGCAGCGGCTCGAACAGCTCACTCACCGGGCCCCTCCCGAGACGGGTCGGGTGAGTTATCCACAGGTTCGGAATCGGCGGCGGGGTCCCCGGCCGCCTCGGCAGAGTTGCTCTCGACGTCGGAGCCGGGATCTGCGGGAGGCAGCGATGACGGGACAGGTTCGCTCGGTTCGGCCGGTGCGGGGTCCGGGCGCGGGGGCTCGGGGAGGCGGTGGAGAAGGTCCCGCAGGGACGCCAGCGATCCTTCCGGCCAGAGGGCGACGCGGGGGCCGGGGCGGACCGTGCCTTCGGCCTCGTCCAGGAGCAGCCAGCCGGTGTCGGACAGGCGGCGGAGTTCCCCGGTGGCCCAGCGGCGCGCCAGGTCCGAATCGCCGCGCGACATGTTCGCGTAGACCTCCAGGACGTCCGCGACGGTGGACGCAGATCCCGGCCAGGGGGCGTCGTCCAGACGCGTCCAGCAGCAGCGCAGGGCGGCGGCGAGGACGCGGCGGGCCTGGCCCGCACGGTCCAGGGGCATGGGCGCGGTCTCGTACTCCTCCAGCAGCGCGGGCGTCGCACCGTCCGGCCATTCGGGCAGCAGCCAGACGCGGGTGCCGTCCGTGGCCGCCGCCAGGCCCGGCGGGACGGGATCGGACGCGGAGACGGACGGCCCGCCCAACACGCGTGCGCGTGCGCGGGCCAGCACGTGCGGGTCGACGGTCACGCGCCCGTCCTCTCGAACCAGCCCGGCGACACCCACGTCGGGGTGCCCTCGGGGCGCACGGTCAGGCCGTCCGACCACGTGAGGCGATAGGGGAGCTCCGGGTGCAGATGCACAGACGACAGGTCGGCCAGCACGCGGCGGGCGGTCGTCCAGTCCTGGGCGAGAACGTCCTCGACCGCGACCCGGTCCGCGCCGCGGAGGATCTGCTCGGCGATGCCGCGGAGCCGTTCGACCGCCGCCGTGTCCGAGCCGGTGTCGCCCGACAGGCCGGGGTCGGGCACGGACGGGCGCGGCGGGGCCGGGCGGGGCGGCGTGGCGCGCGGGCCGTCCTCCACGGCGGTGACCACCGCGGACGGCTCGTGCCAGGGCGCCGCCGCGTCGAAGACGAACCCGTCCAGCACGGCGGCGAGGTCCTCGCGGGACGCGGTCCGGGTGAAGGTCCGCCAGGTCTCCGGCGGCAGGAGGGTCAGGTTCCGGGTGGTGCCCGCCGAGTCCGACAGCCGCGCCGCGGCCCGCCTGGACGCGTCGCCGTAGGCGTAGATCGCGGCGCGCAGGTCGGTGCAGGTGCGGTCGAGCTGCGGCCAGCGGCGCAGGATCGCGCCGTGCAGCCGTTCGGCGCGCAGCAGGATCTCCTCGGTGCCCCACAGCTTCGGCGCCTGCTCGCGGAGTTCCTCGATGGTCCCGTTCGTCAGCGTGACCAGCTCGACGCTCCACAGCCGGAACGCGCGGGCGAGACCGTCCGCGCCGTCCCGGGCCTGCTCGGGCGTCATGCGCGGGTCGGCCACGTTGAGCTGCTCCAGCGCGAGCAGCCGGTGCATCTCGCTCTGGCCGCCGTCCAGCATCATCCGGCGGACGAACATCAACCCGACCACGCTGGTGAACGACGCCCGGTAGCGCAGCTGGTTCGGCTTGGGGAACACCTCGCGGACGGCGCCGAGCCCCTTCAGCACCCGCAGCCGGTTCTCGAACACCTCGGCCGGGTAGCGGCGGCACACGTACCGCATCTGCTCACGGCTCAGCCCGTCCTCGCCCGCGTCGGCGAAGGCGGCGAGCAGCGTCTCGGCGACGTCCACCAGCTCCGGGTCGTCGACCACGGCACCGCTGTCGCGGGCCAGCGCGGCGAACATCTGCCGGTACACGCCCAGCACGGCCTCGCCGACCAGGACGTCGTCGAGACTGGCGGGTGCGTTCTCGGAGGTGGGGGACACGGCGCACTACGGTACGGCCCCCGCGCCCCCAACGTGGAATCGACCACGACCCCTCACCCCGCCACCGCGGCACCACACACCACCCCAAGCGAGGCCGGGTACCGCCACGCCGTCCCAGGGACCAGGGCCATCGCCGCTGGGCCGTCTCAGTGGAGGGCTCGGTGAGGATGAGGGCTGTCGCCGGTGAGTCGTTCCTGGCAAGGGCTGGGAGACGTGCCGCTGAGGGTGAGGTCGGTATTGGGCGTGCCGTCCCATCTAGGAGGTGGGACGGCACGACGACGGTACTCAGGTCGGCTGGCGCCGGGTCGCCGGAGCCGCCGACATCACCGCGCCGCGCAGCGGCGGCTAAACGGCACAACCAAGTAGCCGCGCCAGCTCACCGCCTTCTCCGACGGCATCCAGCACGCCGCGGCGACCAAGCATCCGAGTGGCCGCAGGGGAGCTGGAGGCCCGGGTGCGCGCAGCCGCCACGCCCATGGCCGCCCGCCAGATCCGCGACGTCGTGCTGGTGCCGCCGGACTGGCGCGTGGGGCGGGCGCGTGCCGTTTATGGGTAGGCCGACCGGGTCAGTTGGTGGGGGCCGGGTGGGGGATGGACTTGTGCTCCAGGTAGGCGTGGAGGCCCTCGGGGCCGAGTTCGCGGCCCAGACCGCTGTTCTTGTAGCCGCCGAACGGGGTGTTCGGGTCGAGGGTGTACATGTTGACGCCGCAGCTTCCGGTGCGGATCCGCCGGGCGACGTCGACGCCGTGGTCGACGTCGGACGTCCAGACCGAGCCGCCGAGGCCGTAGTCGCTGTCGTTGGCGATCCTGACGGCGTCGTCCTCGTCCTCGTAGGGGATGAGGACCAGCACCGGGCCGAAGATCTCCTCGCGGGCGATGCGCATGTCGTTGCCGACGCCGCCGAACACGGTCGGGGCCACGTACCAGCCGCGGTCACGCGGCCGGTCCAGGCCGCCGGTGATCAGCTTGGCGCCCTCGTCCTGGCCGATCCGGATGTAGTTCTCCACGCGTTCCTGCTGGCGCTGGGCGACCAGCGGGCCGATCTCGGTGCCGTAGTCGGCGGGGTCGCCGACGTTCAGGCCGCCGACCATGGTCGCGAGCGCGTCGGCGACCTCGTCGTAGCGGCGCCGGGAGGCGAGGATGCGGGTCTGCGCGGCGCACGCCTCGCCGTTGTTCATCAGCGACGCCAGCTTGAACCCCTCGACGGCCGAGCCCAGGTCGGCGTCGTCCAGGATGATTGCGGCCGACTTGCCGCCGAGCTCCAGCGTCACCCGCTTGAGCTGCTCGCCGCAGACCGCGCCGATCTTGCGGCCGGCCGCGGTGGAGCCGGTGAACGACACCTTGTCGACGTCGGGGTGCGCGACCAGGTAGGCGCCGACCTCCCGCCCGGCCGGGACGATGTTGACGACGCCCTCCGGGAGCCCGGCCTCGCGGATCCACTCGGCGAGCAGGTAGGAGTCGAGCGGCGTCTCCGGAGACGGCTTGGCGACCACCGTGCACCCGGCGATGAGGGCGGGCGCGAGCTTGAGCATCAGCGTGAACTGGGGCACGTTCCACGGGACGATCGCCGCGACGACGCCGACGGGCTCCTGCGTGACCGTGACGGGCCCCAGCATGCCCTGCCGCTCGTCCTCCCACGCGTAGGTGCCGGCGAGGTCGACGTAGTACTGCAGCACCATCTGCGGGATCGCGGCCTGCCCGAACACCGAGAACATGATCGGCGAGCCCATCTCGGCGGTGACGAGGTCGGCCATCTCCTGCTGCCGCTCGGCGTAGATCGCCGACAGCCGCCCGACGATCTCGGCGCGCTCCGCGGGCGACATCCGCGGCCAGGGCCCCTCGTCGAACGCGCGCCGCGCCGCCGCGACCGCGGCGTCGATGTCGCCCTCGGTCCCCTCGGGCACCCGTCCGATGACCTCCTCGGTGTGCGGGGAGATGACGTCGATGGTGCCGGTGCCGGCCGGAGCGGTCCACTCGCCGCCGATGAACAGCCGATCGTGCTCGCGCATGCTGCCGTGCCTCCCGCTGACCGAATGCTTGCTTGGGCACAGCATCGCATGCCGTCCCGGGGCGTTGGCAAGAGCAATGAGACTCGCGTCTCATCCAATTCCGATATAACCCGGAACATGGCCCAGATCGCCGATTTCTGGTTCGACCCGTCCTGCCCGTACACCTGGATCACGTCCCGATGGCTCCTGGAGGCGGCGAAGGTCCGGCCGATCGAACCGCGCTGGCACCTGCTGAGCCTGGCCGCCCTCAACGAGGACCGGGACGACGACCCGGAGGACGACCCCGGCGGCTACCTCTGGCTGCCGGCCCGCGTCTGCGCCGCCGTGGCCGCGACGGCGGGGCAGGAGGCGCTAGGGCGCTTCTACACGGCCTTCGGAACCCGCGTCCACGAGCGGGGCGAGATGGGACCGCGGACGTTCCAGGACGCGCTCGCCGAGGCCGGCCTGCCCGAGAGCCTCGCCGCGGCAGCCGACACGCCGAACCACGACGACGCGATCCGCGCGTCAACGACCGAGGGCGTCGACAAGGTGGGCCCGCACATCGGCACCCCCGTGATCGAGGTCGGCGACCGAGCATTCTTCGGCCCGGTCATCTCGCAAATCCCACACGGCGAAGAGGCAGGACGCCTATGGGACGGAACCCTCCTCGTCACAAAAACCCCCGGCTTCCACGAACTCAAGGGCCCACCACACACAACTCCCAACGTCACCTAACGCCAGCTCAAGGAGCTGCGCGTTCAAGCGGCTATGTGGCGGCCTACTCCTCGTTGTGAGCCACCCGGCTTCCATGAACTCAAGGGCCGCCGCCACCGCGCCCCCCAACTGCTGCTGACGCCAGCTCAAGGAGTTGCGCGTTCAAGCAGCTTGGTGACGGCCCACTCCTCGTTGTGAGCCACCCGGCTTCCACGAGCTCAAGGGCCGCCGCCACCGCGCCCCCCAACTGCTGCTGACGCCAGCTCAAGGAGTTGCGCGTTCAAGCGGCTATGTGGCGGCCTGCTCCTCGTTGTGAGCCACCCGGCTTCCACGAGCTCAATGGCCACCTCCACGCGGCGCCCGCCTTCGGTCTGGTGCTCTCGCGGGTTTCGCGCGGGGAGGAGGCGGGATGGCTGTGTGGAACGGGACGCTTCCTGTTGTGGGGACGTTCGGCTTCCAGGAATTGGAGGGGCGACCGCACGCGGTGCCCGGTTTCGGTCCGGTGTTCTTGTGGATTCCGCCTGGCGAGGAGGCGGGAGGCTTTGAGACGGACTCTTCTCGTTGCGGGAGGTTCCCGGCTTTTACGAGTTAAGGGGTTGTTGCGTGCGGGGGTTAGAGGAGGTGGGTGTTTGGGTGGCGGGCGCGGTTGGCCAGGTCGGGGAGTTCGACCAGCTCTATGCCCGCCGCCGCTAGGATTTCGGCGCCGGCGCCCTCGGCGAACAGGACCGGCTCGCGCCAGGCGAAGACGACGCGGCGGGCGCCCGAGGCCACGATCAGCTCGGCGCAGGTGCGCGGGCGGGACGCGCGGTGGCCGCACGGTTCGAGTGAGCTGTAGACGGTGGCGCCTTCGAGGCGGACGGGGGCCTTGGCCAGGGCGGCCTCCTCGGCGTGGTCGTGCGGGTCCTTCTCCCGCGAGAAGCCGCGCGCGATCTCCCGCCCGCCCTCGCCGACGATGACCGCCCCGACGGAGAACGCCGTGCTGGACGGCGGGCACAGTTCCGCCAGGTCGCACGCCAGCGCCAGCCAGCCGAGGTCATCCACGCGCGGCCCCGATCAGGTAGCGGAGCAGCGCGAGGTCGCCGATGCGGGTCACCTCGTCCAGGCGCATCGGCCGCTCCGGCGACTGCGGGAACACCCCGGACCGGACGAACCGGGGCGCGGAGGGGTCGCCGATGAAGAACGGGGCCACGACGAGCTGGATCTCGTCCACCACGTCGGCCGTGAGGAACAGCGTGTGCACGCCGCCGCCGCCCTCGACCATCAGCCGACGGACGCCGCGTGCCGCGAGGTCGCCGAGCACCGTGGGCAGGTCGAGCGGGTCGCCCGCGTCGATGACCTCGGCGACGCCGGTCAGCCGAGGGGCGAGCTCGACGGCCGTGGTGGACGGCGCGTACACGAGCTTCGGCGCCTCGCCGGTGGTGAAGAACCGGGCGCCCGGGTCCAGGTCGCCGCTCCAGGTCAGCGTCACCTTGGTCAGGTCGGCGGGCAGGCCCCGCGCCGCCCGCCGTTCCCGCCGCACCGCCGACCGGATCAGCAGCCGGGGGTCGTCGGCGCGCAGCGTCCCGGCGCCGGCGAGGATCGCGTCGCAGCTCGCCCGCACCGCGTCGACCCGGTCCCAGTCCGCCGCGCTGGACAGCCGGAGCCGCTCCGGGGTCGCGTCGTCGATATAGCCGTCGGCGGACATCGCGCAGCTCAGCAGCACGTAGGGACGCTCGCTCACGTCGCAACCCTACGGGAGCGCGCGAGCCGGCGATCTCCCGATCCCGGAAGATCGTCTGGGGCGCCCCGGCGTTTCTGCGCGGGATGTGTCGGAGGGGGTGCCTATGGTTGCTGCGACATGCGACTCCTGCACACCTCCGACTGGCATCTCGGCAGATCCTTCCACCGCGAGGACCTGCTGGCCGCGCAGGCGGCGTTCGTCGACCACCTGGTCGAGACGGTCGCGGCGGAGCGGGTCGAGTGCGTGCTCGTCTCCGGGGACGTCTACGACCGGGCGCTGCCCGCGGTGGACGCCGTCCGGCTGTGCGACGAGGCGCTGCGGCGGCTGGCCGAACGCACCCGGGTGGTGCTCATCGCCGGCAACCACGACTCGACGCGCCGCCTCGGGTTCGGGTCGGCGCTGATGGACGCCGCCGGCGTGCACGTCCGCACCGACTTCGCGAGTGTGGGGGAGCCCGTCGTCATCGGGGACGCCGCGTTCTACGGCATCCCGTACCTGGAGCCCGAACTCGTCCGGCACCCGTGGAACCTGGACGAGCGCAGCCACGCCGCCGCACTCACCGAGGCGATGCGGCGCGTCCGGGAGGACGCGGCCACCCGGCCGGAGCACTCGGTCGTGCTGGCACACGCGTTCGTCACGGGCGGCGAGTCGAGCGAGAGCGAACGCGACATCTCGGTCGGCGGGTCGTCGCAGGTGTCGGCATCGGTCTTCGAGGGCGTCGACTACGCCGCGCTCGGCCACCTGCACGGCGCCTGGCCCGTCACCGACCGGGTCCGCTACTCGGGCTCGCCGCTGGCGTACTCGTTCTCGGAGGAGCGGCACGTCAAGGGGTCCTGGCTCATCGACCTGCACGCGGACGGCGTGTCGGCGGAGTTCGTGGAGGCCCCCGTCCCGCGCCGCCTCGCCCGTGTCCGCGGCCGCCTCGACGACCTGCTCACCGGCGCGGCCTACGAGAAGTACGAGGACCGCTGGCTCCAGATCACGCTGACCGACGAACGCCGCCCGTCCGCCGCGATGGAACGACTGCGCCGCCGGTTCCCGCACACGCTCGTCCTCGGCTACGACCCCGAAGGCGGCGGGACCGACAACACCCGCACCTGGACCGACCGCGTCCGCGAGCGCAGCGCCCTCGACATCGCGGGCGACTTCGTGGCCGAGGTCACCGACGCCCCCGCCACCGACGCCGAGCGCGCCCTCCTCCACGAGGCGTTCGAGGCCTGCCGCCAGAAGGAGGCCCTGGCGTGAGGTTGCATCGGTTGGAGGTTGCGGCGTTCGGGCCGTTCTCCGGGGTGGAGGTCGTCGACTTCGACGCGTTGTCGGAGGCGGGGCTGTTCCTCATCCAGGGGCGGACGGGCGCGGGTAAGACGAGCATCCTCGATGCGGTGTGCTTCGCGCTCTACGGCCAGGTGCCCGGTGCCCGGAACGCGGTGAAGGGGCTGCGCAGTGACCATGCGCCGCCCGGGGCCGGGCCGCGTGTGGTGTTGGAGACGACGATCCGGGGCCGCCGGTTCCGCATCACGCGGTCGCCGGCCTGGGAGCGGCCGAAGCTGCGCGGGTCCGGGACGACGACCGAGCATGCGAAGGTCGTCCTGGAGGAGTGCGAGCACGGGGAGTGGGTCGGTCTCACCACGCGGCTGGACGAGGCCGGCGATCTGGTGTCGCGGATGCTCGGGATGAACGCGGTCCAGTTCTGCCAGGTGGCGATGCTGCCGCAGGGCGAGTTCGCCGGGTTCCTGCGCGCCGGGGCGGACGAGCGCCGCAAGGTGCTGGAGCGGCTCTTCGCGGCCGAGGTGTTCACGCAGGTCGAGAAGTGGCTCGCCGACCGGCGCGCGGCGACCGGGCGGGAGGCCGCCGAGCTGGGCGCCCGGACGTTCTCGATCGCGGACCGGATCGCCGAGACGACCGGTGCCGCGACGCCGCGCGAGGCGCCCTCACTGGTTCCCGCGCCGCGCCGCGGGGAGCCGGTCGTGGAGCCGTTCGGCGACGTGGCGGTGCTGCCCGCGTGGGCCGCCGAGCTGGCGGGCGGGCACGAGGACGTCCGTGCGGTCGTGGAGGAGCTGGCGGCGGATGTCGGCGAGACGCTGCGCGGGGTGCGCGCGGCGCTGGAAGAGGCGAAGGGGCTCGCCGAGCGGCGGCGCCGCCACGCCGCCGCCGTCGCCAGGCGGGACGCGCTGGCGGAGCGGGCCGAGGAGAAGTCGCGGCTCGCGTCCCGGCTCGACGCCGCCGCCCGCGCCGACCGGGTCGCCCCGCTGGTGCGGGACGTCGAGGTCAGGCACGGGGAGGCGGTGCGGGCGCGCCGCTGGGCCGAGGAGACCCGGTCCCGGGTGGCGGCGCTGCTGCCGCCGAAGGCGCCGGAGGACGTGATCGCCAAGGCCGAGCGCGACCGCCGGAACGAGGCCGCGGCGCTGGAGGGCAGGCGCGGCACCGCCGCCAGGCTCCGGCAGATCGGGCGCGACCGGGAGAGGCTGGCGGACGACCTGCGGCGGCTGGAGCCGGAGGAGGCGCGGCTCGCGGCGGCGCTCGCGGACCTGCCGGGAGTGGTGGACGCCCGCCGCGCCGAGCTGGAGGAGGCCAACCTCGCGGCGGCGGCGCGGTCGGGGGCGGAGGCCGCGGTCAACGAGGCCGGGCGCCGGCTCGACGCGGCACTGCGCCGCGACCAGGTGGTGGAGCGGCTCGCCGGCGCGGAGGCGGAGTACCGCGCGGCGGTCGATGCGGCCCAGGACGCGCGGCAGCGCGTCCTCGACCTCCGGCAGGCGCGCCTGGACGGGATGGCGGCCGTGCTCGCCGAGGAGCTGGAGGACGGCGAGCCGTGCCGGGTGTGCGGCTCCACCGAGCATCCGGCGCCGGTCACGTCGCTCGCCCTGATCCCGACCGAGGAGCAGGTGGACGGGGCGCAGCACGAGGCCGACGCGGCCCAGGACGTCCGCGAGCGGGCCGGGACGCTCGTCGGGGAGCTGCGCACCGAGCGCGACAAGCTCCTGGAGATCGCCGGGGAGACGGCCGCCGGTGTCCTCGCGGCGGAACTCGCCGACGCCGAGCGCGAGTGGGAGGCGGCGAAGGCCCGCGCCGCGGAGGCCGAACGCCTGGAGGCGGCCCTTCACCGGCACGAGCGGGAACTCGACCAGGTCCGCTCCGAGCACGAGCGGGTGTCGCGCGACCTCACCGCGAACCGCGTCCAGGACGGGGAGCTGGCCGCCGAGCAGAACCGGCTGGCCGCGGAGCTGGACGAGGCGCGCGGCGACGACCCGACGCTCGAAGCGCGCATCGCCCGGCTGGGCGGGGAGGCCGACGCGCTCGCCGAGGCCGTCGAGGCGCTGCGCGTGTACGCGCGGGCCGACGGGGAGCTGGCCGCCGCGCGGGCGAAGGCAAGGCAAGGGGGCGAGGAGCAGGGGTTCCGCACCCCCGAGGAGGTCCTCGCCGCCGTGCTCCCGGACGAGGACCAGGGCGACCTGCGCGACAGGATCCGGCGGCTCGACGACGAGGAGGCCGAGGTCCGCGCCCTGCTGGGCGACCCGGCGCTGAAGGCGGCCGCCGCCGAGCCCGCCCCCGACCTGCCGGGCCTGGAGGCGACGGTGGCGGCGGCGGAGGCCGCGCGCACCGAGGCCGCGAACGCCGCCGCCCGTGCCCGGCGCCGCTGCGACCGGCTCGCCGAGCTGCGCGCCGAGCTGGACGGGGCCGTCCGCGCGTGGCGTCCGGCCGCGCGGCGGTACGAGGTGGCGGAGCGGCTGGCCGGACTGGCGTCGGGCAAGCACGCGGCGAACCGGCGCGCGATGGCGCTGTCGGCGTACGTGCTGGCGGCCCGCCTCGAACAGGTGGTCGCCGCCGCGAACGAGCGGCTGCGCCGGATGTCGGGGGGCCGGTACGCGCTCGTCCACACGACCGAGAAGGCGGCGGGCGACCGCACCAAGGGCGCCGGCGGGCTCGGCCTGCGGGTCGCCGACGCCTGGACGGGCCTGGAACGCGACCCGGTGACGCTGTCGGGCGGCGAGTCGTTCATCACCTCGCTGTCCCTCGCCCTCGGCCTCGCCGACGTGGTCACCGCCGAGGCGGGCGGGACCGAGATCGGCACCCTGTTCGTCGACGAGGGCTTCGGCACGCTCGACGAGGAGACGCTCGACGAGGTCATGGACGTCCTGGACGGCCTGCGCGACGGCGGCCGGACGGTCGGCATCGTCAGCCACGTCGCGGAACTGCGCGCCCGCGTCCCCGCGCAGCTCCGCGTCACCAAGGACCGCGCCGGCTCCACCACCACGGTCGTCGCCTGACCCGCGGCGGGGTCAGCCCGAGATGTACTGCAGGATCACGTTGTGCACGTGGTGGCTCTTGTCGGCGCCGCGGAACTCGACCTCGTAGGTGTGCGTGCCGACGTTGATCGCGATCGACCCGGTGGAGAAGTAGGACCCGGCCCATGACTTGTTGCTGACCACGCTGACCGAGGTGATCTTGGAGTAGGGCACGCTGGTGATGGCGTACCGCTTGCCGGCGAAGCTCTTGTCCTGGACGATCACGCGGCGGTCGGTGAGGCCGATGAACCCGGTGCCGGCGCCGATGGCGTCGTAGACGGCGATGATCTGCTCGCCGGGCAGCAGCCCGCTCTCGATCTGCTTGAGCTGGCCCGACCTGTCGTGTTCGATCCGGTCGCCCATGGTTCCTCCCGATTGTCGGTTCCCCGGGGAGTGTCTCAGCCTCCGGGGGCGGACCGCGCGGCTTCCAGGAAGCCGACGCACCGGCCCAGCAGCTCGATCAGCGTCTCCCGCTCGGCGTCGGTGAACTCGGCGGCGAGCCCCCGCTCGACCCGGACCGCCCGGTCGTCGGCGGCCCGCAGCACCGCCTCGCCCTCGGCGGTGAGCCGGGTCTCCAGGATGTTGCGGTGCCACTCGTGCGGGGTGCGCTCGATCAGCCCGCGCTCCTGGAGGTTCTTGAGGACGGTGTTCATCGTCGGTGGGGTGACCGCGCACGCCCGCGCCAGGGCGGCGGCCGACATGCCCGGGTGGTCGGACAGGTGCAGCAGCGCCGCGTACTGCGGCACGGTCAGCCCGCTCGGCTTCAGCGCGGCGTGCTTGGCCCCGTTGAGCGCCTGCTCCGCGCGCTTGAGGTGGGAGCCGATCCGCTCCGGGACGGGCATCGAGGTCATTCCCGCATGGTATCGAGCCGTCGAGAAGGAAGGACATTGACGAGCATTAGAGTTCTAACTATCGTGTGGACGCGTTCTAAGAAGAGACCTCGAACGGAGACGTCCATGTCGCGCATCCAGCGCTCCACCGCGGCGGTGGCCGCCGCCATCGCCGCGTCCGTGTCCCTGGCTTCGCCGGCGGCCGCGCACGGGCACCGGCCGTCGATCTCCACGGCGTACGTGCTGCCGGGCGACCGCGTGTACCCCGAGGGCATCGCCGCCGATCCCCGCGGCGGCGCCATGTACGCCGGGTCGTTCCAGGACGGCACCGTCTACCGGATGCGTCCCGGCCGCCGCGTGGCCGAGGTGTTCCTCCCGCCGGGCGCGGACGGCCGCCACACCGCCAACGGGATGAAGGTCGACCGGGCGGGACGGCTGTGGGTGACCGACTCCACGTCCGGCGTCGCGGTCTACGACACGCGGAGCCGCCGCCTGCTGGCGCGGTTCACCGTCCCCGGTGACGGGGCCCGGTTCGTCAACGACCTCGCCATCGCCCCGGACGGCACCGCCTACCTGACCGACACGTCCCGCGCGGTGGTCTACCAGGTCACGCCCCAGGACCTGGCGGACGCCCGGGGAGGACACGCCACGTTGACCACCCGGTTCGACCTGGACGGCGTCCTCGAACCGCACGAGCCCGGCGATTTCACGCTGAACGGCATCGTCGCCGACCCCACGGGCCGGTTCCTGCTCACCGACGACATGCGCGGCGGCGACCTCTACCGGCTGGACATCGGGACCGGGGCCGTCCGCAAGGTCGCCCTGTACGGCGGCGACATGCACAACACCGATGGGCTCGAACTCCAGCACGGGCGGCTCTGGACGGCCGACAACCTCGACAACGAGGTCACCCGCTGGCGTGTCGCCGCCGACGGAACCCGGGCCCGCCTGGAGCGCACGCTGGCGGGCCCGTCCCTCCAGGTCCCGACGACGCTCGTCCGCCGCGGCGGAACCCTCTACGTCGTCCGCTCGCAGTTCGACAGGGGCGGCCCGCTGGGCGAGGGCACCCCCGAGATCCCCTTCACCATCGCCGCCGTCCGGGGGCTCTGAAAGGCGGGAGCGACCCGGGCGTCCCCCGCGGGCGGCTCTGGCCGGTCAGGACGGAGGGTGGTAGGCGGGGAGCACCGAGCGCGGTATCGGCCCCTTGTTGCGCTGCCCGCTCTGGGTCTCCTCCCAGGCGTGCGCGAGGATCCCGATGCTGCGGCTCAGCACGAAGAGGCCGCGGGCCAGGGGAGCCGGGAAGCCGAGTTCGGCGTAGATGATGGCGGTGGCGCCGTCGATGTTCATCGGCACCGGCCTCTCGCGGCCCTTCGCCAGGTGGGCTTCCACCGCCAGGCCGGCGCGCAGGTGGCCGCCCGGGACGACCCCGTCCCGGACGGCCGCCTCCACCAGCGACAGCAGCGGGTCGCGGCGGGGGTCCACCGGGTGGAACCGGTGGCCGAACCCCGGCAGGTAGCGGGGCCAGGCCGCGATGACCTCCGCCGCCGCGACGTCCAGGTCCACCCCCTCCGCCTCCCGGACGAGGATCTCCTCCAGCAGCCGGACGCACTGCTCCCCGGCCCCGCCGTGGACGTCGCCGAGGGTGTTCACCGCGCTCGCGACGGCGCCGTTGAGGCCGACGCCGCAGGTCGCCGCCATCCGGGCGATGGCGATCGACGGTGCCTGCGGGCCGTGGTCCACGGCCGCGACGAGGGCCGCTTCGAGCAGCGCGGCCTGCCGCGGGCCGGGCAGGTCGCCGCGCAGCATCAGCCAGATCATCGACGTGAGGCCGGTGGTGCCGATGAGCTCCTGGACGGGGCGCCCGCGCAGTTCGATGACGCCGGGCTCCATGCGGGTGATGCCGGTGGCCCACCACTCGCCGACGGCACCCGTCGGGTCGGTGCCGCTCATGTCGGTGCCGCTCACGGGGCCTCCCGCCGGGTGCTGTTCATGACGGTGTCGTCGTCATGGCCGTTCCAGCGGGCCATGAGGCTCGCGCGTTCGTCGTTCTGCTGGCCGAGCGTCGGGGGAGGGGCGGTCGGCGTCAGCGCCTCGCCGTCGTGCAGGATCCCGCTGCCGGCGACGCGTAGGACGCGCCCGGAGCCGTCCGGGAACGGGAGGTCGGTGAAGAAGCCGCGGTGGTCGAGCTGGTCGAGCCGGACGGCCTGCGGGACGTCGGTGACCCGGGCGGCGGGCACGCCGGCGGCGCAGAGGAGCTCCTCCCATTCGGCCGCGGTCCGGTTCCGCAGCGCGAGGTTCAGCTCGTCCGTCAGCTCGTCGCGGTGCAGCTTGCGCGCCTCGCGGTCGGCGAACCGGGGGTCGTCGAGGAGGTCGGGACGGTCGAGCAGGTCGCAGAGCGTCTCGAACTGCCGCTGCCGGTTGGCGGCGATGTTCAGCGGCCCGTCGGCGGCCTCGAACGTGCCGGACGGCGCGGCGGTGGCGTTCTGGGTGCCCATCGGCTCGGGCGCGACCCCGCTGACCAGGTAGTTGGAGACCGCCCAGCCCATCGCCGAGACGGCCGCCTCCAGCATGGACACGTCCAGGAACGTCCCCCGGCCGGTGCGGGACCGGCCGGCGAGGGCCGCGGCGATGTGCAGGGCGGCGGCGAGGCCGCCGATGGTGTCGCAGACGGGGAAGCCGACCCGCAGCGGCGCGGTCTCCTTCGTCCCGGTGATGCTCATCATCCCGGACAGCCCCTGGATGATCTGGTCGTAGGCGGGCGCCTGGCTCATCGGGCCGGTCTGCCCGAACCCGGAGATGGCGCAGTAGACGAGCCGCGGGTTCAGCTCCCGCAGCCGGGGCCACCCGAAGCCGAGCCGGTCGAGCACGCCGGCCCGGAAGTTCTCCAGCAGGACGTCCGCGCCGCGGACCATGGACGCGAAGTCGGCGCGGTCGGCGGGGTCCTTCAGGTCGAGCTCGACGGACTTCTTCCCCGCGTTCTGGGCGAGGAACGAGGCGCCGAGGCCGCCGCGGTTCAGCTCGGGGTCCGGGCCGAGGTGCCGGGCGAGGTCGCCCTGGCCGGGGACCTCGATCTTGACGACCTCGGCCCCCAGCAGCATCAGCTGGTAGCTGCAGTACGGCCCGGCCAGAACGTTGGTCAGGTCGAGGACCCGGATGCCGCTGAGCGGTCGCTCCTGCATGCGCGTGCTCCTTCTGCCCCGCCGCGCGGACGGCCGGGCGCGTGGTCAGTGCGTGGGGCTGAGCGGGTGGTCGAAGCCGCGTTCGGACATCTCCCGGGCCACCTGCCGCAGGTCGTCGGCGTACTCCCGGACGGTGTCGTCGGGGAACCGGACGGTGGGGCCGCTGAGCGACAGCGCCGCGACGACCGTGCCCGACCGGCCGAGGACGGGCACGGCGACGGCGGACAGGCCGTCCTCACGTTCCCCGTGGCTGACCGCCCAGCCCTGATGGGCGGCCTCGTCGATCCACTCCTTGAGCCTCTTGACGTGGCCTTCTCCGTAGGGGGAGCTGAGGGCGACGCGCCGCAGCAGCGCGTCGGGGGCGTCCCGCAGCAGGGCCTTGGACGACGCGCCGGCCCAGAGGGGAAGCTCGTCCCCGACGTGCACGACGTGGCGGAGCGGCTGCGGGCTCTCCTGCTGGGCGACGCAGACGCGGTAGATGTCGCGGAGCATGTAGAGGTTCACCGTCTCCCGGCGCCGCGCGCCGAGGTCGCGCATGGCCTTGCGGGTCTCGGGCGGCAGCTCCCAGCTGCTGCGCGCCAGGTGCGCCCAGCGCCACAGGCCGGGGCCCGGCAGGTAGCCGTTGGGCGCGGCCCACAGCAGGCCGTTCTGCTCCAGGGTCTGGACGAGCCGGATGACGGTCGTCTTCGCCAGGCCGGTCGCCTCGACGATGTCCCGGATGGAGACGACGGGACGTTCCTCGCTCAGCAGTGACATGATCTCGATGGCGCGCTGAACACTGCGAACGCCCTGGCCGTCGCCGGACGGCGGGGTGCCGGGGGTCTCGGTCTCCGGTCGCTTCGCTGGACTCACTGGTTCTCGCTCTCGTGCTCGGGCGGCTGCGGTCCGTACGTTACACGCAGTCCACACAGTGGTCTAGTTGGACCGTCAGTCGGTCTGTCGCCCTCATCGGCCGGAAAATCGCCCGTCTGCCCTTCCCCTGGTGAGCGAGGTCACCTATAACTAACTCACTGGTTCGAACATTAGGAGCGGAGGCGGATCGGTGGAGGTGACGGGCGTCCGCGGCGGGCGCGCCGCCGGATCGATCGAAACTTTTCCGGCCGCGGCCCCTTGTCAGCGTCCCGGACCGCCCCGTACGTTGACTCGCAGTCCACATGACGGAACATAAAGACCGCTGAGTGGTCCTGGAGGAGCTTGATGCTGGACGCCTTGCTCGCATCCGCAGCCGAGGTCAGACCGGTTGATGCGGCGGCGCTCATCGGTGGCCGATGGGTTACGGATGGTCCGCAGAGTGAACGGATCGGACCATATTTGGGTCGTCCGGTGAGCCGGGCGCCGGCCGCGTCCCCGGACGACATCGCCGCCGTCAGGGCCTATGCGCGCACGTCGGCGCGGGTGGTCGGGCGGCTGGCCCCGGCGGTCCGGGCGGACGTGCTGGAGCGCGCCTCGGCCGCCGCGTCCGAGAACCGCGAGGACCTGGCCCGCCTGCTCGCTTTGGAACTGGGCAAGCCCGTCAAGGACGGGCGCGGGGAGATCGACCGGGTCGCCGACACCTTCGCCATCTGCGCGGCCGAGGCACGGCAGATCGGCGGCGAGACGCTACCCGTCGCCGGATGGGCCCGGGGCGCCGGCGACACCGCCTTCACCTACCGCGCCCCGGCGGGCGTCGCGCTGGCCATCACGCCCTTCAACGCGCCGGCCAACCTGCTCGCCCACAAGCTGGGCGCCTCGTTCGCGGCCGGCAACACCACGATCGTCAAGGCGCCGCCGCAGGCACCCGCCGTCTCCACCGCCGTCGTGGCACTGCTGGTCGACGCCGGGATGCCGGTCGAGGCCGTCCAGCTGCTGCACGGGGACGGCTCCGTCGGCGCGGCCCTGTGCGCGGCCGAGGAGGTCGCGGTCATCAGCTTCACCGGCGGCGCCGCCACCGGGGCCGCGGTGGCCCGCGCCGCCGGCGCGAAGCGGCTGGTCCTGGAGCTCGGCGGCAACGCCGCCACGATCGTGTGCGAGGACGCCGACATCGCCGAGGCGGCCCGCGTCTGCGCCCGCACCGGGTACAGCAACTCCGGCCAGAGCTGCATCTCCGTCCAGCGCGTCTACGTCCAGCGCTCCAGGTACTCCGAGTTCCTGGACCTGTTCGCCGGGCAGGTCGCGGCGCTCACCGTCGGCGACCCGCTCGACCCGGCGACGGACGTCGGCTCGATGGTCGACGAGGAGGCCGCCGAGCGGGTCGTGCGCTGGAGCGCGGAGGCCGCGGCGGGGGGCGGGCGCGTCCTGCTCGGCGGGAAGCGGGACGGCGCCACGGCCGCGCCGACCATCGTGGCCGACGCGCCCCGGGACGCCTCGGTCGTCATAGAGGAGATCTTCGGGGCGCTGGTCGCGGTGCTGCCGTTCGACGACCTCTCCGAGGTGATCGAGCACTGCAACGAGGGCCGGTACGGCCTGCAGGCCGGTCTGTTCACCCGCGACCTCGACCGGATCATCACCGCCTGGCGGGACCTGGACGTCGGCGGGCTCATCGTCAACGGCTCCTCCAACTACCGTCTCGACCACGTCCCGTTCGGCGGGATGAAGGACTCCGGCTTCGGCCGGGAGTCGCCGCGCTGCATGATCGACGACTTCACGGTCGTGAAGACGATGCTGCTGCGCGGCACCCCGCTCTGGGGAGCGCGCGGATGAGGGCCGTCACGCTCGTCTCGCCGGACACCGTGGCGGTCGTGGACGACTGGCCCGAGCCGTCGTGCGGGCCGGGCGACGTCATCGTCGAGGTGCACGGGGTCGGGCTGTGCGGCTCCGACCTCGCGGTGGTCTCCGGCCGCCGCAAGGTCCCGGCGCTGCCCTGGGTGCTCGGGCACGAGGCGTTCGGCATCGTCCTCGCCGTCGGCGCCGGCGTCACCGACCGCACGCCCGGCCAGCGGGTCGTCGTCGAGCCGAACTACGCGTGCCTGGCCTGCGGCCCCTGCCGCACCGGCGCCACGGCGGGCTGCCGCAACCGTCGGGTCGTCGGGATCTCCGAGCCCGGCCTGCTGACGGAGCGGGCCGCGGTGCCGGCCCGCTTCACCTGGCCCGTCCCCGAACTGTGGGAGGACGCCGACGTCGTCTGCGTCGAGCCGTTCACCGTCGCGCTCAACGCGGTCCGCATGAGCGGGCTGGCCCCCGGGGACCACTGCCTCGTCGTGGGCGCGGGCTCGCAGGGCCTCCTTGTTTCCCTGGCCGTTCTGCACGCCGGCGGGGTGCCGTTCGTGACCGAGCCGCAGGCCGGCCGCAGGACGCTCGCCCTCCGGATGGGGGCGCAGGACGCCTCGGCGCTCCCGGACGGGACCACCTTCCCGGTCGTGATCGAGACCTCGGGCGTGCCCGAGGCGTTCGAGCGCGCCGTGGAACGCACCGCCGACGGCGGCACCCTGATCGCCGTCGGCCAGAACACCCGCCCCGCCCGCCTGCCCACCTTCGCGCTCGTGCAGCGGCGGCTGACCCTGCGCGGATGCCTCATCTACGACCACCCCGCGGGCTTCGCCCACACGATCGCGACGCTCCGCGAGCACGACCTGCGGCCCGGCCGGGTGCTGCGCGAGCGCTTCGAGCTCGACCAGGCGCCGAGCGCGTTCGCCCGCGCCGCCGACATCGCCGGGAAGACCTGGATCAGCCTGCCCCGAGCAGAGGAGATGGCCTCATGACCGTGGACGCCCAGCCCCGCACCGACCAGGCGCCGGACGGGGCCGCGCCGGTGCCGGCCGCCGAGGCGCTCGTCCGCCGGCTGGAGTCCTTCGGCGTCGAGTACGTGTTCGGCACCTGCGGGCACACCAACATCGCGCTGCTGGACGCGCTCGGCCGCAGCCCCATCGAGTTCGTCATCGCCCGGCACGAGCAGGCCGCAGCGCACGCCGCCGACGGCTACGCCCGCGCGTCCGGCAGGCCCGGCGTCCTGCTGCTGCACGTCGGGCCCGGGATGATGAACGCCGTGACCGGCGTGGCCACGGCCGCGATGGACTCGGTCCCGCTCGTCGCGATCTCCGGCGACGTGCCGTCCTACTACCACGGCCGCCACCCGCACCAGGAGGTCAACCTCCACGCGGACGCGGACCAGACCGCCATCTACCGACCGTTCGTCAAGCGCGCCTGGCACGTGCACCGCGCCGAGGACCTGTCCCGGTTCACCGAACGGGCCTTCTGGACCGCCACGTCGGGACGTCCCGGAGCGGTCCTCCTCAACGTCCCGATGGACCTGTTCTCCCGCACGGTCGCGCCGGACGACCATCCGCTGCCGGCGAGCACGGCGCCGCCCGATCTCCCGGCGCCGGTCGCCGGTCGCATCGCCCGCATGCTCGCCGAGGCCGAGCGGCCGCTGATCTACCTCGGCGGCGGGCTCCGCGAGGGGCCGGGACGCGACGCGCTGCTCTCCCTGGCGGAGCACCTGGACATCCCGATCGTGCACTCGCTGATGGGCAAGGGCGCCGTCCCCGACGACCATCCGCTGCTGCTCGGGATGCCGGGTTTCTGGGGGCTGGAAGCCACCAACGACTACGCCCGCCACGCCGACGTCGTCCTCGCGCTGGCGACCCGGTTCGCCGAGACCGACGCCAGCTCGTGGGACGAGCGGTACACCTGGAACCTCGGCGGCGGCCCCTCGTCCGGCCGGCTGATCCAGATCGACATCGACGCGGCCGAGATCGGGCGAAACTACCCGGTGGAGATCGGCGCAGTCGCCGACGTGACGCTCGCCGTGCGGGCCATCGCCACGCAGGTGCGGGCCGCTCCGCCGGCCGACCGTCCCGCCCTCCGCGAGCGCATCCGCGCCGCCCGCACCGGCCTGTTCGCCGAGAGCCGCGAACGGGGCCGCGGCGACGACTTCCCGCTCCGGCCGGAGCGCATCCTCGCCGACCTGCGCGACGCCCTCCCGGCCGACGCGGTGCTGGTCACCGACGTCGGCTGGAACAAGAACGGCGTCGCCCGGTGCTACGAGCTGCCCGCCGAGGGCCGCTTCATCACCCCCGGCGGAGCCTCGACGATGGGCTTCGGGCCGGCCGCCGCGGTCGGCGTCCAGATCGCGCAGCCGGACCGCGTCGTCGTCGCGCTCGTCGGCGACGGCGGTATGAGCGCCCAGCTCCCGGCCGTCCCGATGGCCGTCGAGCGCGGCCTGCCGGTGATCTTCGTGGTGATGAACAACCGGGCCCACGGCACGATCGCCGACCTGCAGGCGGCCAACTTCGGCGCGAGCTACGGATGCGAGTTCCGGGACCCCGCCGGACGCCCCTACAGCCCGGACTTCGCCGCCCTCGCCAGGGCGTGCGGAGCCGACGGATACGACGTCCCGGCGCCGGCGGACCTGCTGCCGGCGCTGCGGTCGGCGGCGGCCAGGCGGCGACCCGCCGTGCTGGACGTGCCCATGGTCAATGAGCCGGTGCCGACACCCGGGCACTGGAACATCAACGACATCTACCAGGGTGTCTTCCCGGAACAGGGGACGCGATGACCCGCGCGCCCCGCCCTCTCCGACACCGCCCACCCCGTTGTTCCACCCCCCGAGGTGACATCATGCGAAACCGTTCCAGACTCCGCCTGTCCGCGCTCGCCGCCGGCGCGCTCGCCGCCGGCCTCGCCGCGGGCTGCGCCGCCCCCGGCGAGTCGGAGGACTCCGGCTCCGGCGGCACCGGCCCGATCAAGATCGCCCTGGTCGACGCGCAGAGCGGCCAGCTCAGCTCGCTCGGCAAGTGGGAGCACAAGGGCGCCAAGCTCGCCGTGGATGAGTGGAACAAGGCCGGCGGGATCGGCGGCCGGACGGTCCAGCTCGACGTGTTCGACGATCAGGGCGACCCGACGGTCGGGACCAACATCGCGCGCAAGATCGACAGCCAGAACTACATCGCGATGCTGGGCACGGCGGAGAGCGCCGTCACGATCGCGATGGCGCCCACGCTCCGCACGGCCGAGATCCCCAACATCGCCTCCGGGCAGTCGCCGGGGATGGTGGCGCTGAAGAGCCCGTTCCTGTTCCTCAACGGGCCGACCAGCACCACCTACGACGAGACGCTCGCCAAGTACGTGGTGGACGACGAGAAGCTGACCAAGGTCGCGATGATCACCAACAACGGCGCGTACGGGAAGGGCGAGCACGACGCCTTCCTCAAGGCGCTGTCGGACCGGGGCGTCAAGCCGGTCGCCGACCAGGTCGTCACCACCGACCAGAAGGACTTCAGCGCCCAGCTGACCAAGATCCGGCAGAAGTCGCCGCAGGTGGTCTTCCTCGGCGCCGAGGAGGTCGAGTCCGGGCTGATCGTCAAGCAGGCCCGCGACCTCGGCATCGACGCGCCGTTCGCCGGCGCCGCGCCCCAGGGCACCCCGGTCTACCTGGACACCGCCGGGGCGCAGAACGCCGAGGGCACCATCGTCAGCTCGCCCTACCTCGGCAACGACATCAGCGAGGCGTCCAAGAAGTTCGCCGCCGCGTACAAGGCCGCCTACGGCGAGGAGGCCGAGATGCACGGCGCCAAGGCCTACGACGGCGCGCAGATCCTGCTCACCGCGCTGAAGAACAGCAATGTCGCGAAGGGGAGGAAGCTGGCCGACGCGATCCGGGCGGTGCGGTACCAGGGGCTGCTCGGGAACTTCGCCTACGACGAGACGGGGGTCGGCATCAAGACCACCTCCATCGGCATCATCAAGAACGGGAAGCTCGTCAAGGCCGGCGGCTGACCGGGGAAGCGGAACGATGCAGGTCTTCCTTCAGACGCTGATAGGCGGGCTGAGCCTCGGTGCCATCTACGCGCTGGTCGCGATGGGGTTCAGCCTGGTCTACCGCACCATGGGGCTGGTCAACTTCGCGCACGCCGACGTGCTCATGATCGGCGCCTATGCCGCGTCCACCTTCTACATGTCCACCAAGCTGCCGTTCGCCCTGGCGATGGCGCTGGCCATCGCGGTGACCGGGCTCATCGGCCTGTTCATCGAGCGGGTGCTGCGCCCGCTGGAGAACAAGGACTTCACGCTGATGCTGATCGGCACGATCGGCTTCGGGATGGTCCTGCAGGCGGTCGCCGTGCTGATCTGGGGCGCGACCGGACGCGCCGTGTCGTCCCCGGTGGGCGGCGCGCCGCTGGAGTTCGCCGGGCTGCGGGTCCGCACCTACGACCTGGTCGTGCTCCTGATCGCGGCCGTCGCGGTCGTGCTGCTGGTCGGGTTCCTGCAGCGCACCAAGATGGGCGCCGCGATGCAGGCGGTCGCGATGGACCACGAGGCGGCCACCGCCGTTGGCATCCACGTCGGCCGCAGCAACGCCATCGCGTTCGCCATCGGCGCGGGTCTCGCCGCGCTGGCGGGCGGGCTGGTCGGCCCGCTGCTGTACGTGAACCCGACGATGGGCGGGACGATCGGGATCAAGGGGTTCGCGGCCGCCATGCTCGGCGGCTGCGGCAACATCCCCGGCGCCATCGCCGGCGGCTTCGCCATCGGGGTCCTGGACTCCTTCGCCGCCGGGCACTTCCAGGGCTACTCCGAGCTGGTCGTGTTCCTGGTGTTCACGGTGGCGATCATGATCCGGCCCACCGGGCTGTTCGGCGAGATGACGGTGAGCCGCGCATGACGGACCTGCTCAAACATCCCCGTACCCCGCGGCTCGGCGGGATCGCGGTGCTCGTGGTCGCGGCCTGGATCCTGCCGTACCAGGTCGGGAGCTACGCGATCCACGTCGTCAACATCGCGCTGGTGTTCGCGCTGCTGGCGATCGGGATGGGCCTGGCCATGGGCATCGCGGGCCAGATCAACCTCGCGCAGGTCGCCTTCTTCGGGGTGAGCGCCTACGCGACCGCGATCCTCACCACGCACAACGGGCTCGGGTTCTGGCCGGCCGCCGCGCTGGCGATGCTGGCGTCCGCGGTGATCGGGCTGCTGGTCGGCATCCCGGCACTGCGGATGCAGTCGCACTACCTCGGCATCGTCACGCTCGGGCTCGCGCTCGGGTTCATCAACTGGACGACCAACGCCGAGATCGCCGGCGGCGCGGAGGGCATCTCGGCCATCCCCGTCCCGCCGATGTTCGGCATCGACCTGTCCAGCGAGTACCTGTACTACTACCTCGAAGTGGTGGTGTTCGCGCTCGCGCTGCTGTTCGGGCAGTTCGTCGTCCGGACCGGCCTCGGCCGCCGGATGATGGCGATGCGGGACGACCCGCTGGCCGCGGGCGCGGTCGGCGCGGAGATCCCGCTGCTGCGGATGACGGCGTTCATGCTGTCCAGCGTGTTCGGCGGCCTCGCCGGCGTGCTGTACGTGGGGCTGATCCGCTACATCGCGCCGGACACCTTCAACATCGCCAACATGTTCCTGCTGCTGGCGATGGTCGTGATCGGCGGCCGGCAGAGCCTGACCGGCTGCGTCGTCGGCGCGGTCGGCCTCACGCTGATCCGCGAGCAGCTGGTGGACTACCCCACCTACGCGCAGCTCGGGTTCGGCGTGGTCGTGGTGCTCATGGTGGTCTTCGCGCCGACCGGCCTCGCGGGCGTCCCCGCCAGGGTGAAGGCCGTCGTCGACCGGCGCCGCGGCAGGTCCGTGGACCGCGCCGTGCTGCGGCCGTTCCAGCCGTACGAGCCCGGCGGGGACGCGGGGACGAAGGCGGACGGGCGGCCGATGCTGGAGATCGAGAGCGTCTCCAAGCAGTTCCGCGGCCTGAAGGCCCTGAAGGAGGTCTCCCTCACCGTGGAGCGCGGTGAGATCCGGGGCATCGTCGGGCCGAACGGCTCGGGCAAGACGACGCTGTTCAACGTCATCAGCGGCTTCTACAAGGCGTCCGGCGGGCGGGTGCTGATGGACGGCCGGGTCGTCTCGGGCGGACGGCCCTACCGGCTGTCCATGCTCGGCCTGGCCCGCACGTTCCAGAACCTGCGCCTGTTCGGGGAGCTGTCGGTCCGGGACAACCTGCTCGTCGCGCTCGACCGGTCGCGCACGTACGCCATCTGGCGGTACGTGCTGTGGCCGGTCGGGATCTGGCGGCAGGAGCGCCGGCTGCACGTCCGGGCGGACGAGCTGCTCGACCGGTTCGGGCTCGGCGAGTTCGCCGGGGCGCCGCCGGGCTCGCTGCCCTACGGCATCCAGCGCCGCATCGAGATCGCCCGCGCCATGGCGGGCTCGCCGCGGGTGCTGCTGCTGGACGAGCCCGCGGCGGGGCTGAACGGCGAGGAGGTCCGGCAGCTGTCGGAGATCGTCCGGTCCATCCGCGACAGCGGGGTCACCGTGGTGCTCATCGAGCACAACATGGGCCTCGTGATGTCGCTGTGCGAGCGGGTGACGGTCCTGGCGGGCGGCGAGGTGATCGCGGAGGGCACGCCCGCCGAGGTGGCCGGCGACCACGCGGTGATCGAGGCCTACCTCGGCGACTCGGCCATGGCGGACATGCCGCTGCCGGACACCACGGAGGTGAGCTGATGAAGGCGGAAACCCTCACGGTGGAGGACCTCTCCGTCCACTACGGGGGCGTCTGCGCGGTCCGGTCGATCGGGTTCACGGTGGCGCCGGGGCAGTCGGTGGGCATCATCGGCGCCAACGGGGCCGGCAAGACGTCCACGCTCAAGGCGCTGATGGGCCTCGTGCCCCGCAGCGGCGGCCGGGTCCGGTTCGGCGACACCGACCTCACCAGGGTCAAGGCGCGCGACGTGGTGCGGCACGGGATCGGCTACGTCCCCGAGGGGCGGCACGTCTTCCCCGGCCTCACCGTCGAGAAGAACCTGATGCTCGGCGCCTACGCCCGGTCGTGGCGCGGCGCCGAGACGGGGGAGGCGCTCGCCGAGGTGTACGAGCTGTTCCCGGTGCTGAAGGAGATGCGGTCCCGGCTCGCCGGGGCGCTGTCCGGCGGGCAGCAGCAGATGCTGGCCGTCGGCCGCGCGCTGATGTCGCGGCCCCGCCTGATCCTGCTGGACGAGCCGTCCATGGGGCTCTCGCCCAAGCTCGTCGAGGACATCCTCGCGGTGCTGGTGCGGCTGCGCGAGGAGGGGCTGAGCCTGCTCCTCGTGGAGCAGAACGCCAAGCTGACGTTCGAGGCCACGAGCGACTGCGTGGTCATGGAGAACGGCGAGGTCGCGATGACCGGCACCTCCCGGGCGCTGCGCGAGGACGTCCAGGTCCGGCGCATCTACCTGGGGCTGTAGCGGGCGTGGCCCGCGATCGGAACCACCGTCACCGGCAGAAGGGCTTCTTGCCCATGGCCGACTCGATGCCGTTCAGCAGCAGGCTCCGGAACCGCGGGGCGCCGGCGAAGTTCGTCCCGTCGTCGGTGAAGGCCTTGGCGTCATGACCGAGCGTGGTGAGCCAGGCCCGTCCCCCGTCGTAGTACTGGCACCAGGCGACGGGATGGAAGGACCCGTGGCCCGGGTGCCCCTGCCCGCCCTCGGCGCCCTCCGCCAGGGACTTCTCGTCCACGGTCGCGAGGAAGCGCACCTTGGACGGGAACGGGACGAGGTTGTACCACTCGTCGCTGAACGTCCAGCGGTTCGGCAGGCCGGCGGTGGAGACGTCCTTGTGGTCCACGGTCTGGACGGTCCCGGTCTGCGCGTGCCCGTGGTCGTAGTAGTTCGCGCCGCCGAGGAGCCCCTCGTACCACGGCCAGTTGTACTCGGTGCCGAACGCGTTGTGCACGCCCACGAACCCGCCGCCGCCCCGGACGTACTGGCGCAGCGACGTCTGGGCCGCGTCGTCCAGGGTGTCGCGCGTGCTGCTCATGAAGATCACGGCGTTGTACCGGAACAGCTTCCCGGGGCTGGACAACTGGGTGACGTCCTCGGTCCAGTCGACCCCGAACCCGTTGTCCTCGCCCATCTTGACCAGGGCCTTCTGGGCGACGTTCGCGTCGGCGAGCGGCGGGTTCAGCCCGGCGGCGAGGGCGGGACCGAGGTTGGCGTGCCGCGGCCCCGCGGTCCGGCTGTAGACCAGCACCCGGTAGCCCTGGGCGGGGTCGAAGTTGCCCCAGTCGTGGTAGCAGCGCGGGTCGGTACCCCGGCAGACGCCGTACTCCGGGTCGCCGAGCTGCTGCGCGCCGCGGTTCGCCGGCTTGGCGTGGGTGCCGCCGGCCGAGGCGGGCAGGCCGGTGAGCAGCGTGGCGGCGACCAGCGCGGCGGCGGTCCCGGTCGCCGCCGTCACCGCGGTCACCAGGTGGGACGAGGGTCTTCTCATGGGGGTTCCTCCCTGACATGCTCGCGCTGTGGTCCATCTAGCGGTCCAGATGTACCGCGCAGAGGTTTTAGGACGATCTCACGAGGACGACGAAGCGGCAATACCCTTGTCAATTCCGCTGCCGCGGCTTACCGTGTCGTCCGTTACTCGGACCAACGCGTCCATCTAGCGGACCACGAGTTGGGAGCAGCATGAAACGTCGGAACTTCCTGACCGGTGCCGCCGTCATCAGCGGAACGGCCGCCTTCACCCCGCTCCGCGCGCCGGAGGCCGAGGCGGCGGCCCGCCCCCGGCTCGCCCTCCCGGTGCCCGAGCAGCCGCGCCGCCTCGGCCGGGCAGCCCGGAACTTCCCCAAGGTCGGCGGGGACTACGGCAACCAGAACCACTCGGCGCTGCACACGATCACGCGCGGCAACGTCCGGCACCTCGGCGGCGCGTGGCACGTCAACCTGGAGGGCGGCAGCACCCAAGGGCGTTCCCAGCAGAGCACGATCGTCGCCCAGGACGGCGTGCTGTACGTCCAGACGGTCCAGCAGAACGTCTTCGCCGTGGACGGGCGAACCGGCGAGGTCAAGTGGAAGACCAACGTCGGCTCCGAGCAGACCAACATGCGCGGCGTCGGGCTCGGTGAGGGGCTCGTCTTCACCACGTCCGGCGCGAACATCGTCTACGCGCTCGACCAGCGGACGGGCGCCGTCGTCTGGCAGCGGGAACTGCTCATCGCGGGTGAGGGCGACCCCGACTGCGACCCGCAGACCGGGCAGTGCGGAGGCAACCGCGGCGGGCTCGCCGGCGCCGTCGTCTACTGGGACGGCCTGATCTACGTCGGCACCGAGGGCAGCACCGCGGGGGCGCGCGGCCGGGGGTACGCGCTCAACGCGCGGACCGGCGAGGTCGCCTGGACCTTCTGGGGCCCGCCCGGCCCCGGCGAGTTCGGCAACGACACCTGGGAGGGCGACACCTGGAAGACGGGCGGCGCCGTCTGCTGGATCCACCCCGCGATCGACCCCGAGCTCGGCCTCGTCTACTGGACGTTCGGCAACCCCTACCCGCGCACCAACGGCTCCACCCGCGGCGGGACCAACCTGTTCTCCAACTGCCTGGTCGCCATCGACGCCAAGACCGGGAAGCGGCGCTGGCACTTCCAGTCGGTGCACCACGACATCTGGGACTTCGACAACGTGATGGCGCCCGTCCTGTGCGACCTGCGGATCGGGCACCGCAGGCGCAAGGTCGTCGTGTACGGCAGCAAGACCGGGATGTACTACATCCTCGACCGGGAGAACGGGAAGCCCGTCCACGGCATGACCGAGCGGCCCGTCCCGCAGGAGCCGCGGCAGAAGACGTGGCCCACCCAGCCGTTCCCGGGCGGCGAGCCGTTCGTCCACCAGTCGCCGAGCTACCGCGACACCACCAGGCCCGTCCCGTACTACCCGACCGGCGAGATCTACACGCCGTTCTGGGACGACGCGACGATCCTCTTCCCCGGCGCGGGCGGCGGCGCGGACTGGTCGTACCTGTCCTTCAGCCCGCACACCGGGTTCGTCTACGTCGGGTACGGGCTCGTCAACTCGGCCTACTCCAACACCAACGGCGGACGGGTCAACACCGCGCGCCCTCTCGGCGAGTACTTCTCCGGCGGCATCGTCGCCGTGGACCCGCGCACCAACAAGCCCGCGTGGCGCAGGGAGGGCGAATGGTCCCTGGCGCACGGCAACGGGATCCTGACCACGGCCGGGCGGGTCATGTTCCAGGGACGCCCGGACGGCGTGCTCGTCGCGATGGACGACACCGACGGCCGCGAGCTGTGGACGTGGCAGTGCGGCGCCGGCGTGCACACCAGCCCGATCACCTACGAGATCGACGGCGAGCAGTACGTCGCGGTCCTCGCCGGCGGCAGCTGGCTGCCCTACCCCGACATCCCCAAGGGCGACCACCTGTGGGCGTTCAAGCTGCACGGCAAGGTCGGGCCCGCGCCCGCGCCCAAGCCGCCGTCCAAGCGCAACCAGATCCGCGCGGCGGCGGTCACGGGCGCCACCGCGGACAACACCGTCACCCTCGGCCGGATCTGGGACGCCTCGAAGAACGCCCCGGGAGAGGAGGAGAACTTCGTCTCCCAGAACGCCATGTCGCCGCAGAACATGACGATTCCGGCCGGCACCGAGGTGACGTTCGTCAACCCGTCCGGAAACGAGCACTCGCACGGCGCCGCGTCGTTCTTCGAGCACGAGTTCAACACCGGGCGGCTGAAGCCCGGCGAGTCGTTCCGGCACACCTTCACCACGAAGGGCGAGTTCTTCTACAACGACCCGGTCTTCCCGCAGAGCACCGGAAAGATCGTCGTTCAGTGAGTTTCCGGTGAGCAAGCGGCACCGGATCGTTCCGCAACAAGGGAAAGGAGCACGCATGGCCGCGTCGCAGGAGCAGGCGACCCACTGGGTGAAGCCCGACTACGAGATCATCGAGACCTCCCTGGAGGTCACCGCCTATTACCGCGCCGAGGACTGAGAAGGGCGCGCATGCGGTTGCGGATTCTCGGCACCGCGGCGGGCGGCGGCGTTCCCCAGTGGAACTGCGATTGCACCGGGTGCGCCGCCGCCCGTGCCCGCCCGGGGCTGCGCCGCCGGCACGCCTCGATCGCCGTCGAGGCCGGTGGCCGGTGGCTCGTCGTGAACGCGACACCGGACATCGCCGAGCAGATCGAGGCGAGCCCGGAGCTGCGCGCGGGGCCGGGCGCGCGGCGGAGCCCGCCGGCCGGCGTGGTCCTCACCGACGCGGAACTCGACCACGTCCTCGGGCTGCCGCGGCTGCGGGAGGCGCCGAGCCTGCACGTCCTCGCGACCGCCACGGTGCGGCGGGCGCTCGCCGACGGCCTGCGCCTCGACGCCGTCCTCGCCCCCTACGCGGCCCTGACCTGGACGGAACTGCCGGAGAAGGAGCCCGCGGTGTTCGGTGAGCTGGAGGTCCGCACCGTCCGGGTCTCGGGGAAGCGCCCCCGCTACGCCGCCGGCCTCGGCGGCCACGGTGACGCCTGGTCCGTGGCGCTGCGCGTCACCGACCGCCGCGACGGCAGGACGGCCGTCTACGCTCCCTGCCTGGCCGGATGGCCCGCCGAGCTGGACGACGCGCTCGGCGGCGCCGCCTGCGTGTTCCTCGACGGCACGTTCTGGGACGACGAGGAACCCCGCCGCTCCGGCTGCTCCGAGCGGACGGCGACGCAGATGGGCCACCTGCCGATCACCGGCGCGAACGGCACGTCCGAGAGGTTCGCCGCGCTGCCCGCCGCGCGGCGCCTGTACACCCACCTGAACAACACTAACCCCCTGGTCGACCCCGACGCGGACGGGCACCGCGCGCTGGCCGCCCTGGGGATCGAGGTCGCCCCGGAGGGCGCGGTGATCGAACTGTGAACCTGGAAGACCGGCTCCGCGTGCTCGCGGCCGACCGCTACCACCACCGCCACCCGTTCAACGCGCGCATGCACGAGGGGCTGCTGTCCCCGGAGGAGCTGCGCCGCTGGGTGCTCAACCGGTTCCACTACCAGCGGCACATCCCGGTCAAGGACGCCTACATCCTCGCCAAGCTCGGCAGCCGCGAACTGCGGCAGAGCTGGATCCGGCGCATCCACGACCATGACGGCCGGCCCGGAGAGGACGGCGGCATCGAGCGGTGGCTCCGCCTGGGCGAGGCCGTCGGCCTGGACCGGACGCTTCTCCTGTCCGGTGAGGGCGTCCTCCCCGGGGTGCGGTTCGCCGTGGACGGCTACGTGAACTTCTGCCGGGACGGCTCGCGCCTTGAGGCCGTGGCGTCCTCGCTCACCGAACTGTTCGCCCCCGACCTGATGGTCACCCGGATCGGCTCCTGGGAGCGTCACTACCCGTGGATAGAGCCGGAAGGGCTGCGCTACTTCCAGGTCCGGGTGTCGCAGGGACGCCGGGACGCCGCCGAGGCGCTGGCCCTCGTCCGTGAATGGGCGCGCACCCCGGAGGACGAGGACCGGGCGCTGGCCGCCTTCACCTTCAAGTGCGACGTCCTCTGGTCGCTGCTGGACGCGGTCGAGCACGCGTCCCGTACCGAGGAGGCCGTCCATGCCCGCTGACCGGCCGGAAGGGGAGTGGCGCCCGGCCCTCGCGCGCTCCATCGTGCTGCGGCACGACACGGTACGCGGCGCCGACCTGCTGCTCATGCCCGAGCGTGCGGTGCGGCTCAGCGAGACCGGAGGCGGCATCCTGCGCCTCTGCGACGGCAGCCGGACGGTCGGCGACATCATCGCCGAGCTGGGCGCGGCCTACCCGGGCGCGCCGCTGGCCGACGACGTGCCAGGGTTCCTCGACCGGATCCGGGCGGAAGGATGGCTGCGATGACGGACGTGCCCGCGCCGTGGGCCCTGCTCGCGGAGGTCACCCACGCCTGCCCGCTGCACTGCCCCTACTGCTCCAACCCACTCGAACTCATCCGGCGGGACGCCGAGCTGGACACCGCCGCGTGGGCACGCGTGTTCGCCGAGGCGGCCGGTCTCGGGGTCGTCCAGGCGCACGTGTCCGGCGGCGAGCCGCTGCTGCGCCGCGACATCGTGCGGATCGTCGAGTCCGCGCACGAGGCCGGCGTCTACACCCAGCTCGTCACGAGCGGGCTCGGGCTGACCGCGCGCCGCCTGGACGATCTGGTCGAGGCGGGGCTGGAGAGCGTGCAGCTCTCGGTTCAGGACGCCCGCCCGGAGTCCTCGGACCTCATCGCCGGCCGGACGTCCTTCCGGGCGAAGGAACGCGCCGCCGGGGTCATCACCGCGGCCGGGCTCCCGTTCGGGCTGAACGTCGTGCTGCACCGGCACAACCTCGGCCACCTGGACGAGATCCTCGACCTCGGCGCCCGCTGGGGCGCCGACCGGATCGAGCTGGCGAACACCCAGTTCCACGGGTGGGCACTGCGCAACCGCGCCGCCCTGCTGCCCGCGCGGGAGCACCTCGACCGAGCGAGGGAGACCGTGGCCGCGTGGCGGGAGCGGCCGGGACCGAAGCCCGAGATCGTGTGGGTGATGCCCGACTACCACGAGGGCGTGCCGAAGCCCTGCATGGGCGGATGGGGGGCCCGCTCCATCACGGTCGGCCCGGACGGCACCGCGCTTCCGTGCCCCGCCGCGTACGCGATGCCGGACCTGTCGCCCCCGAACGTCCGCGACCACTCCCTCGCCTGGATCTGGGCGGAGTCGCCCGCCTTCAACGCCTACCGGGGAACCGGCTGGATGACCGGCCCGTGCCGGGAGTGCCCCCGGCGGGAGACGGACTTCGGCGGCTGCCGCTGCCAGGCGTACGCCCTCACCGGGGACGCCGCGCGCACCGATCCCGCCTGCGGCCTCTCACCCGACCACCACCTGGTGCGTGAGCCCGCGATCGCCGCCGGCCGCGAGGCCGGGGCCGCGTTCGACTACCGGCGCCCGCCGCCGGTCAGGTAGGCGACGACCATCTCGCCGATCATCTCGCGGTGCCTGGCCCGGTGCTCGGGCGCGATCATGTTCCGGCCGAACAGCGCGCCGAACGTGTGCTGGTTGGCGATGCGGAAGAAGCAGAACGCGCTGATCATCATGTGCATGTCGATGGCGTCGACGTCCACGACGAAGTCGCCGTTGGCGCGGCCGGCGGCGAGGATCTGGGAGATCAGGTCCGACACCGGCCCGCCGAGGTTCACCAGCAGCTCCGACTTGCGCAGGTGCTCGGCCTGGTGGATGTTCTCGATGCTGACGAGCTTGATGAAGTCCTGGTGCGCCTCGTGGTGGTCGAAGGTCAGCTCGGCCAGCGTCCGGATGGCCTCGACCGGTGCCAGATGGTGCACGTCGATGGTCGACTCCAGCGCCCTGACCTCGCCGTAGGCCTTTTCCAGAACGGCGATGTACAGCTTTTCCTTGCCGCCGAAGTAGTAATAGATCATTCGTTTGGTGGTGCGCATGAGCGCGGCCATCTCGTCCACCCTGGCGCCGGCGAATCCGTGCCGCGCGAACTCGCGCTGCGCGACGTCCAGGATCTCCGCCCGGGTCCTGTCGGCGTCACGCTGACGTTCTCCGGCGGCGGGTGTGGCGGGCTGCGACGACATGTGACTCCACGGAGGCGATCAGCGAAGGGGAACTCATCTTATGGCGACGGCGCGCGATGGGCGCGCGCGTGCTGGGCGGCGAGCCGGACCGGCGCGTTGACGGCGCCGTATCCGCGGTAATCGCCGATCCGCTGCACGATTTCGACGAACATCCGCCCGGTGGTGGCGGTATAGAAATGGAGGAATTCGCCGTTCTCGTCCCGGTCGTAGAGGAGGTCGAGCTCGCGCAGCAGCCGGTGCCGTTCCGCGCCCAGGTCGTGCCAGGCCTCCAGATCGTCGTAGTAGTTCGCCGGAATGGCCAGCGGGGTGAGCCCGGCGGCGCGCAGCCGGCGGGCGCTGGCCACGATGTCGCGGCTCGCGAGCGCCACGTGCTGCCACGCCACGCCGGGGACGCCGTCGTGCGCTCCGACATAGGCGACGTTCAGGGCGACCCGGACGGCGCCGTCCTCCGTGGACACGGCCCGGCTGCGCATCAGGCCGTACGGGTCGGGCAGCTCAAGGCTCTCGTGCGGGCGCAGCCCGAGGACGCTGCGGTAGAACAGGGACGCCTCGTCGAAGTGATGCCACGGCTGGGTGAGCGCCACGTGGTCGATGTGGGTGATCTCGCCGGTGCCCGCGGGCGCCCGCCGCCCGATGGAGAAGTCGTCCGTCCAGCTCGTGTGGTCGGGATGTCCCGTCCGGCAGAAGAACAGCTCGGTCCCGTCGGGGGCGGCCACGGCGTCCAGCGGCGCGTCGTGCGGGCCCCGCAGCCGCGGCAGGACGGGGGACCGCAGCGCCTCGGCCCGCTTCACGGACGCGGAGGGGTCCGGGGACTCCAGCCCGATCGCGCCGAGGGCGGGGCCGTCCTGGCTCTCCGCGCTCCCGCGGTTCAGCAGGATCCGCGCCCGCCCCTGCTCCCAGAGTTCGACCGGCTTGCCGGAATGCGTCCCGGTGCGGGTGAAGCCGAGGCCCTCCAGCAGCCGTCCCAGCGGGCCGGTGTCGGGGGTGGCGAGCTCGGCGAAGGCGAACCCGCTCGGCACCACCGGCCGCGGCGGGAGGGTGAGCGCCGCCGCCCGGCCGGAGCCGCCGAGCCGCGCGCCGGCCTGCTCCTCCAGGGCGATGAGGGAGCGCATGGCGTCCTGCGCGGTGCGCATGGCCGCGGCCTGCCGGAAGATGTCGTTGAACACCTCCAGCGAGAGCGGCCCGTCGTAACCGGTCCGCAGGACGCTCGCGACCAGCCCCGCCACGTCGAGGTCGCCCTGCCCCGGGAAGCACCGGTAGTGCCGGCTCCAGTACAGGACGTCCATCGGCAGCGCCGGGGCGTCGGCGAGCTGCAGGAAGAAGATCTTCTCGCCGGGGATGGTCTCGATGGCGTAGGGGTCGGTGTCGCGCGCGAGGATGTGGAAGCTGTCCAGGCACAGCCCGAGGTTCGGGTGGCCGGCCTCACGCACGATGCGCCACGCGTGGTGGTAGTCGCTGACGTGCGTGCCCCACGCGAGCGCCTCGTAGGCGATCCGGATCCCGTGCTCGGCCGCGCGCTCGGCCAGGAGGCGGAGCTGCTCGGCGGCGAGGGCGTCGTCGTCGACGGCGGCCGGGGAGACGTTCGAGCAGACGAGCAGCAGCGTGACGCCGAGCCGTTCCATGAGGGCGAACTTGTGCTCCGCGCGGCGCAGGCTCCCGGCGAGGACGGCGGGCGGCACCGCCTCGAAGTCGCGGAACGGCTGGTAGAGGTCGATGGCGAGGCCGAGGTCGGCGGCGCGGCGGCGCACGTCCTCGGGGGTGAGGTCGGCGGCGACCAGATCGTTCTCGAAGATCTCGACCCCGTCGAACCCGGCGCCGCCGGCGGCGGTCAGCTTGTCGCCCAGCGAGCCGCTGAGCGACACCGTGGCGATCGACCTGCGCATGTCGCGGCACGCCCTTCCTCGGTATGGACGAACTAGTACGTTAGCCTAGCGGCCGCGACGGGGCCTCGTCCACGGTGAGGGGGTCGGCGGCCGGCGGGGCCGCGGGTCCGGCACCGCCGGGGGCGACCGGGAACCACAGGACGAAGGTGGCGCCGGCGTCCGGTGCGGAGAACAGCCGGACGTGCCCGTTGTGCGCCTCGACGATGCTCCGCACGATCGCCAGCCCGAGGCCCGTGCGGCGGTCCCGGGAGCGGCGCGACTCCGTCCCGCGCCAGAACCGGTCGAACACGCGGTCCTGCTCCTCGGCGCGGATGCCGGGGCCGGCGTCCCGGACGGCGATCCACTGCCACCCGCCGGACCGGTCGGCGGCGACCGTGATCGCGGTGCCGGCGGGCGCCAGCCGCACCGCGTTGGACAGCAGGTTGCCCACCGCGCGGCGCAGCGCGTCGTGGTCGCCGATCATCGGCAGCCCGTCCCGCAGCCGACGCTCGATCGTCAGCCCGCGCGCCGCGGCGAGCGGGTCGAACTCCTCGGCCGCCTCGCGCGCCGCGAGCCCGAGGTCGACGTCGGCGTCGTCGAGGGCGGGCGCCGAGCGGCGCGCGGTGGCCAGCAGGTCCTCCACCAGCCGCGTCATCCGGGTGGTGGCGCGGTCGACCACCTGCACGGCGCGGCGGCGGTCCTCGGCGCCGGCGTCGGGCTCGCTGAGCACGGTGTCCACGTTCGCCCGGATGATCGCCAGCGGGCTGCGCAGCTCGTGCGAGGCGTCGTCGATCAGCCGGCGCTGGGCGCGGAACGCCGAGTCGAGCCGGTCCAGCATGGAGTCGATGGTGTCGGCGAGGTAGCGCAGCTCGTCCCGCGGGCCCGCCAGCCGGATCCGGCGGGACAGGTCGGTCGCCTGGATCTCCTCGGCGGCGCGGGCGATCGCGCCGACCGGTTTCAGCGCCCGCCCCGACAGCACCCAGCCGATGCCGAGGCTCGCCACGAACAGCCCGCCCAGCATGATGAGCGAGTAGTGCTTGATGGTCTGCCGCGTCTCGTAGTTGACGGCCTGCTCGACGTGCTGCACCTTGACGACCTCGACCTGGCCGAGGCTCTGCTGGGTGCCGTCCGGCATCTGGACGATCTTCTCGGCGTTGAACGTCTTTGTGATCGGCTGGGCGCCGGTGCTGCGCGCCACGGCCAGGTAGACGCCGCCCAGCATGACGGCCGCGAGGACGAACAGCAGCGTCGAGTACATGACCGTCAGCCGGAACCGGATCGAGTGGACGCTCACGCCGGCCCCCGGTCCCCGGCCGCCGCCGCGACCGCGCCGTTCTCGCGGAGGCGGTAGCCGTGGCGGACGACCGTCTCGATGACCTGCTCCTCGTCCGGCGCGGCGAGCTTGCGGCGCAGCGTCCCCACGGTGACCCGGACGGTGTTGGTGAACGGATCGGCGTTCTCGTCCCAGACGTGCTCCAGCAGCTCCTCCGCGGACACGACCTGGCCTGGGCGGCTCATCAGGTAGCGCAGCACGGCGTACTCCTTGGGCGTGAGCCGCAGCAGCCGGTCCCCGCGGAAGGCCTCCCGCCGCCCGGTGTCGAGCCGCAGGTCGCCGACCGTCCACACCGCCGAGCCGCCGCCGCTGTCGCGCCGCAGCAGCGCCCGGACGCGGGCCAGCAGCTCGGGGAACGCGAACGGCTTGACCAGGTAGTCGTCGGCGCCCTCGTCCAGGCCGCGGACCCGGTCGGCGAGGCGGTCCCGCGCGGTCAGCATCAGGATGCGCAGGTCCGGGCCGCTCTCGCCGGCCAGGCGACCGCGGCGGACGGCGCGGCACAGGTCGAAGCCGTCGCCGTCGGGGAGGCTGAGGTCGAGGATCATCAGGTCGTAGGCGGAGGCGTAGAGCTTCTGCGTGGCCTCCTCCAGGTCGCCCGCGGAGTCGACCGCGTAGTCGGCGCGGGCGAGCCCGTACCGCAGCGCCTCGACAAGGTCCTCCTCGTCCTCGACCACCAGCACCCGCATCCGGACCGCCCCCTTTCCTGGCAGTGCGGGCCCGAAGGCCCTCGCTACGACCGTACGCGGGCCGGCGGCCTCAGCGGGCGAGCCGCTGGGCCCCCTGCCGCGCCCTGTCCGCGGGGATCGCGAACCCGATGCCGATGGAGCCGCCGCCCCCGCCGCGCATCAGCGTCGCGATCGCCGTGTTCACGCCGACGACCTCGCCGCGCGCGTTGACCAGCGGCCCGCCGGAGTTGCCGGGGTTGATCGACGCGTCGGTCTGCAGCGCCGTGCTCGCCCCGCCGTCGCCGATGCGCACCTCGCGGTTCAGCGCGCTGACGATGCCGCCGGTGACCGTCCCCTGCAGGCCGAGCGGGGAGCCGAGCGCGAGGACCGGGTCGCCGACCCGGACGTCGGAGAACCGGCCGAACGTCAGCGGCGCCGGGCTCTGCCCGGCCGGGATCGACAGCACCGCCAGGTCGAGGGCGGGGTCGGAGCCCGTCACCTGCGCCGGGATGCGGCGCCGGTCCGCCAGCGTCACGGTGACCTGGCCGCCGTCCTCGACGACGTGCGCGTTGGTCAGCACGTGCCCCTGCCGGTCGATGACGAACCCCGAGCCGGTGCCGCGCCCGTTCCCCGACCGCACCTCGATCGACACCACGCTCGCCTGGACCCGCGCCGCCACCTCGCTGAGGTCGCCGGTCCCGCCGTTCACCGGGCCGGCGCCGGACTGCGAGAGCGCGGTGGACGCCGGGTCGCCGGCGGTCACGCGCCCGGCGACGCCGCCGGCCAGGCCCCCGGCCAGCAGCGCGGCGATCACGGCCGCGACCACCGCGCGGCCGGAGCGGCCGCCGCGGTCGCGGCGGTCCTCGCCGTAGTCGGGGGTCGCCCACGGGTCGCGCGGCGCCGGGCGCGTGAACGCCTCGTCCGGCGGCCACGTACGAGGGGGCGGGGGAGACCGGAAGTCGGGGCCGCGCGGCTCGCCCAGCCCGAACCGGGCGTCGTCGGCGAGGTCGTACCGAAGGGTGTCGTGCCTGCCGCCGTACCGGGGGTCGGCTTGCGGTGGATAACTCATGGGGCTCTCCTCCACGCTCTCTCTCACCGTTCAGTACTCCGCCGCCCTGTGGTTCGTTCACGGGAGCCGCGAAAACCACAGCAGCGATCCCGCGGCGACCGCGCACGAGAGGAGCAGACCCGCGGCGACGAACCAGGTCCAGATCTCCCGCTGCTCGACGCGGTAGCCGATACTGCTGCCGATGTCCTCGTAGACGCCGCGCAGCTCGTCGCCGGACGCGGCCTGGTAGTGGCGCCCGCCGGCGTCCCGCGCCAGCCGCTCCAGCGCCGGTCCGTCGACCGGCACCGGGATCGCCTGCCCGTTCTGGTGCATGACGCCCTCCGGGGTGCCGTAGGCGATCGTCGACACCGGCACGCGGGCCTGCGTGGCGCGCTGGACGGCCTCTTCGGGACTCCGCCCGGCGGTGTTCGTCCCGTCCGAGAGCAGGACGACGTGCGCCGGCGGCGCCTCCTCGCCGAACTGCGCCCCGAACCCGGCGATCGAGTCCAGGGAGGCGAGCACGCCCTCGCCGATCGCGGTGCGCGGCCCGAGGCGCAGCCCGTCGATGCCGGTGCGCATGGCCTGGCGGTCGGTGGTCGGCGCGACGATGACCGACGCCGACCCCGAGAACGACACGAGGCCGACGTTGAAGCGGTCCGGCACCTGGTCCAGGAACGTGCGGGCGGCCTGCTTGGCCCCCTCCAGCCTGGTCGGCTCGACGTCCGTGGCCTGCATGGAGTGGGAGACGTCGAGGGCCAGCACGATCGTCGCCTGCTCGCGCGGCACCCGCACGTCCGCGGTGGGACGCGCGAAGCCGGTGACGAACAGGCCCAGCATCAGCAGGAACGCCGCCGCCGGGACGTGGCGGCGCCACCCGGGCCGGGTGGGCGCGACCTTGTCGAGCAGCGCCAGGTTGGTGAACCGCGCCGCGTACCTGCCGCGCCGCACCTGCATCACCACGTACGCGGCGATGAGGACGGGCAGCGCCAGCAGCAGCAACAGGCGGACCGGATCGAGGAAGCTCATGCCGCGCCTCCGGCGGGGGGAGGCGGGGGAGCGGGCGCGGCCAGGGCGACCCGCCGCTGCGCCAGGACGTGCCGCACCAGGTCGCGCACCCAGTCGCCGTCGGTCCGCAGCCGCAGGTGCGCCGCGCCCGCCCGGCGCAGCCCGGCCGCGATCTCCTCGCGCTGCCGCGCCGCGGCGCCGGCGTACCGCTCGCGCAGGCGGCGGCTCGCCGTCGGCACCTCGCGCCGGCGCCCGGTCTCGGGGTCGACGAGGGTGAGCATGCCGACGTCCGGGAGCGTCAGCTCCCGCGGGTCGACGACCTCGACGGCGAGGAGCTGGTGGCGCGCGCCGAGCAACCGCAGCGGGCGCTCCCACTCGCGCACCCCCTCCAGGAAGTCGGAGACGACGACGATCAGCCCGCGCCGCCGGGGCCCGGTGCGCCGCAGCAGGTCGGCGCCCGCGCCGAGGGACGGCGCGGCGCGGCCGGTCGCGCCGCGCGGCTCCGCCAGCAGCGTGCCGAGCAGGGCGAGCAGGTGCGCCCGCCCGGTCCGCGCCGGGACGTGGCGGGTGCCGCCGTCGCGGACGATCCGGGCGCCCAGGCGGTTGCCCGTCCGCTCGGTCAGGAACCCGGCGGCGGCGACGGCGAACACCGCGAGGTCGCGCTTCTCCAGCTGCCCGGTCCCGAAGTCCATGCTCGCCGTGGCGTCCACCAGCACCCAGGTCTCCAGCTCCCGGTCGGCGACCCGGTCGCGGACGTGCGGCGTGGTCATGCGGGCGGTGAGGTTCCAGTCCATGGCGCGCACGTCGTCGCCGGCGACGTACTCGCGCCCTTCCGCGGGCTCCCAGCCCGGCCCGGGGAGCAGGCCCAGGTGGTCGCCCTGCAGCAGGCCGTCCAGGCGCCTCGTGACGGTCAGTTCCAGGCGGCGCAGCGCCTGTTCCGGCGCCAGGTCGCGCAGGCCGGGGCCGTTCACGCGGCCCTGCCCTCGCCGCCGTCGGGGCGCGCCGGGACGTCCCCGCCGTCGAGGTCCCCGCCGCCGTCCCCGTCGAGGGCCTCGGCGGGCGCGATCCGCGGCGCGGGCACCGCGGCGACGATCGCGTCGACCATCGGCCGCACGCCGACGCCGTCGGCGAGCGCGTCGAACGACGGCACCAGGCGATGGGCGATCACGTCACCGGCCAGGTCCCGCACGTCGCCCGGCAGCACGTACTCCCGCCCGCGCAGCAGCGCCAGCGCGCGCCCGGCCGCGACCAGCCCGAGCGTCGCGCGCGGCCCCGCGCCGTAGGCCAGCATGCCGGCGAGCTTCGGAACGCCGTGGCCGGCGGGGTCGCGGGTGGCCGCCACGAGGCGGACCGCGTACCGCGCCACCTCGTCGTGCACGAACACGTCCGCCGCCGCCTCCCGCAGCGCCTCCACCTCGGCGGTGCCGAGGATCGGGCTCGCGGTCGGCGGGCGCGTCCCCATGCGGTAGACGATCGCCAGCTCCTGCGCCTCGGTCGGGTACCCCACGTCGATCTTCAGCAGGAACCGGTCGCGCTGCGCCTCGGGCAGCTGGTACACCCCCTCGGACTCGATCGGGTTCTGGGTGGCCAGCACCAGGAACGGCGAGGGCACCGGGAACGTCCGCCCGGCGATGCTGACCTGCCGCTCGCCCATCACCTCCAGCAGCGCCGACTGGACCTTGGCCGGCGCGCGGTTGATCTCGTCCACCAGCACCACGTTGGCCATCACCGGGCCGGGCTCGATGTCGAAGCTCTCGGTGGACGGGCGGTAGATGCGGGTGCCGACGATGTCGGCGGGCACCAGGTCCGGGGTGAACTGGAGCCGGGCGAACGAGCCGCCCGCGACCGTGGCGAGCGTCTGCGCGGCGAGCGTCTTGGCGACGCCCGGCACCCCTTCCAGCAGGCAGTGGCCCCCGGCCAGGACCGCCACGAGCATCCGCTCCAGCATGTGGTCCTGGCCGACGATGACCCGCTTGACCTCGAACAGGGCCCGCTCGGCCAGGGTGCTCGCCGCGGGCCGGACGTGGGCGGCGTCGAGGCCGCCGCTCACCGCGTCCCCTCGGCCGCGCTCCGGGCCGTCTTGTCCGGGCAGTCGGTGCCGGGGGCGCCGGCGGTCCCGTGCGCCTGGTGCTCGACGATCTGGAACTGGGTGCGGACCGGCTCCGGCCCGGGATCGGCCATCGCGGCGCCGCCGGCGGCCACCGTGCCGGCCCCGGCGAGTCCCACCGCCATGGTGAGCAGCTTCGTGCGTCGGCGGAGCGCCATGCTCCCTCCCCCTTCGTCGTCCGGCCGCCCGCCATGGGGACGGCACGCGACGATCACAACAGGCGAGGGCGAAAGCGGACTTAAAGGTGACCCGCGACGGTCTTCGCCAGGCCCGGGAACTCCCCGGGCATCAGCCGGCCAGGCGCGTGCCGCCGGCCGTGAGGGCGACGGGGGCGCCGGATTCCGCGGACAGGCCGGCGGAGATGCCGATCATCACGCTCGCGACGCCCGCGCGGTGACCCGCCTGGCGGGCGAGCGGGTCGTCCGCCGGGCCGCGGAACACGTCGTCGAGCAGCAGGGCGTCGCCGCCGCCGTGCGCGCCCGCGCCGCCCTCGATGGGGATCTCCTCCGGCTCCCGCCAGTGCCGGTGCAGGACCAGCCGCTCGGACGCGCCGGCGGCGTGCTCCTTGCCGGCCGCGGTCGGGTCGATCGCGGCGTGCGGCGGCGTCCACGCCCGCTCGACGACCTCCAGCTCCAGCCGCCCGGCGGTGCCGTTGAAGACCGCGTGGTAGCCCTCCGCGGGCGCGTGGGCGTTGAGGGAGTAGGTGAGCAGCGCGCCCCGCTCGTAGCGGACGAGGACCGCCATGTTGTCGTCGATGGTCACGCCCTCGCCGAACACGTCCTGGTCGCGGAAATAGCCGTCCTCGTGCTCGGCGTCGAGGTAGAGGCGCTTCAGCCGGGGGTCGGCGGACAGGTCCAGCAGGAACGGGTCCGTGCCGAGGTCCGGCGCGTGCCGCGCGCGGGCGGGACGGTCGGTGAGCCCGCGGGCGCGGGCGTTGGCGGCGCCGTAGAAGCGCAGGGAGGTCTGGGCGTAGACCGAGGCGGCGGCGTCGTCGATCCACCAGTTGACCAGGTCGAAGTGGTGGGCGGCCTTGTGCACCAGCAGCCCGCCCGAGTTCGCCCTGTCCCGGTGCCAGCGGCGGAAGTAGTCGGCGCCGTGGATGGTGTCGAGCGCCCACGAGAAGTGCACCGAGGTGACGTCGCCGATCGCGCCGTCCGCGATCAGCCGGCGGACGGCGCTGTTGCGCGGCGAGTAGCGGTAGTTGAACGTGACGACGAGCCGGCCGGCGCCGCGCTCCGCCGCCGCGAGGATCGCCGCGCAGTCCTCGGCCGTGGTGCACAGCGGCTTCTCCACGACGACGTCCTTGCCCGCGTCGAGGGCGGCGAGGACGTAGCCGGCGTGGGCGGCGTCGACGGTGGTGACGACGACGGCGTCGGCGAGGTCGAGCGCCTTGCCGAACTCCTCGGGCGCGAAGCAGGGCACGGCGCGGCCGATCCGGTCGAGGTGGTAGCCGAGGCGCGTCCGGTTGGGGTCGCAGAGCGCGACGATCTCACCGGTGTCGCGCCACGCTCCGAGCAGCGCGTCGACGTACATCTGCGCCCGGTGGCCGAGCCCGACGAAGGCGTATCGCATGGTGCGGGACTCCAGGGTGGTGGGGGTGCCGTGCGGCCCGGCCGCCTAGGGGGCCGCACGGCACGTCACGAACTCACTGGGACAGGGTGTTGTTGGCCTCGGTGATGAAGGCCTTGGCCGCCGCGTCGGGCGTGGCCTTCTTGAACAGCACCGAGTCGGTGGCGCGCTTGAGGATGTCCTCCATCTCCGTCGCGCCCTTCGGCGGGACGACCACCGGGCTGAGATCGTTCTTGATCGATTCCATGAAGGCCAGCACCTTCTGGTCGGCCGGGGTCAGCTTGTCCTTGATCGCGGCGATGACCGTGCCGTTGGTCGGCAGGCCGCGGTCGCTGAGCAGGATGGCGCCCGCGTCCGGGTCGTTGACCAGGAAGTCGACGAACTTCTGGGCGGCGGCGGTCTTCTCGGTCCGGGCCGAGATCGTGTAGTACATCGCCGGCTGCAGGAACATGCCGGAGGTGGCGGCGCCCGGGATCCTCGGCATGCGCAGCAGGTCGAGCTCCTCGCCGGAGCCCTTGGTCAGCGCGTCGAGCTGGTTGCTCCACCAGCTCCCGAAAGCGCTTTCCTTGGTGACGAGCAGCGCCTGGTCGGGCTTGGTGCCGGTCTCCAGCATCTTGGCGGCGCCCGGGCCCGCCTTGGTGTCGATGATCTTCTGCAGCAGCGCCCACCAGTCCTTGACGGTCTGCTCCGAGACGCCGAGCTTGCCGTCCTTGTAGAACGGCTCGCCCCGCTGGGCGGCGTAGATCTGGAGGAAGGCCGGGTTCTCGTTGTACTCGGTGCCCCAGGGCTTGCCGCCGTTCCTCTCGGTGATCTTCTGGGAGAGGGCGATGTAGTCGTCCCAGGTCCAGGTCTTGTCGTCGGGGACCTTCTGGCCGGCCTTCGCGACGGCCTTCTTGTTGACGATCATCGGGAAGGCGTTGACACCGGTGGGGATCGCGTACTGCTTGCCGTCGACCTGGCCCGCCTTGAGGACGCTCTGGTCGAGGTCGGTGGTGTTGATCTTGCCGGTCAGGTCGGTGATGGTGCCCCGGCCGGAGTACTCCGCCAGCGCGCGGATCTCGATGGAGATGACGTCCGGCGCGTCCCCGGCCGCGGTCTTGGTGGCGAGCTTCTCGTAGTAGCTGTCGAAGTCGGAGAAGTCGCCCTCGACCTTGATCGACGGGTTCTTCTCCTCGAACTTGGCGATGGCGGCCTCGGTCAGCTTCTGCCGGGAGTCGCTGCCCCAGTAGGAGAAGACGATCTGGTTCTCGTCGCCGGAATCGCCGTCGCCGCTTCCGCAGGCGGTGGCCGACACCGCGAGCAGGGTGACGGCCGCGGCCGCCAGGATGCGTTTCATGTGCTGTACCTCCGGGGGACGGGGGTGGAGAGGCGCTATTTGAGGCCGGTCGTCGACATGCCTCGGACGAGGTATTTCTGGCCGGCCAGGAAGAAACCGAAGATCGGCCCCAGCGAGACGATCGACATCGCGAACATCGGCCCCCAGGACGACTCGCCGCTCGAATCGAGGAAATGGCGCAGCGCGACCGGGGCCGTGAGCCGGTCGGAATTGGTCAGGTAGAGGTTCTGGGTGAAGAAGTCGTTCCACGTCCAGATGAACGTGAAGATCGCCGTGGTGGCCAGCGCGGGGACGCACAGCGGCATCACGACCTGCAGGAACGTGCGCCAGTGGCCCGCGCCGTCGATCGCCGCCGCCTCGTCCAGCTCGCGGGGGAGGGTGCGGATGAACTGCACCATCAGGAAGATGAAGAACGCGTCGGTGGCCAGGAACTTCGGCACCACGATCGGCCAGATCGTGTTGATCCAGTCGACCTTGTTGAACATGATGTACTGCGGCACGACCGTCACATGGTGCGGCAGCATGATCGAGCCCAGCATGATGGCGAACCAGAGCTTCTTGAACGGGAACTCCAGCCGCGCGAACGCGTACGCCGCCAGCGAGCAGGCGACCAGGTTGCCGACCACCGCCAGGCCGGTGATGACCGCGGAGTTCCACAGGTAGTAGCCGAAGGAGTGCTTGAGCGCGTCCCAGCCGCCGGTGTAGTTCTCGCCGGTCACCTCCGAGGGGACCAGGCCGGGCTCCCGGAAGATCAGTTCCTCGGGCTTGACCGAGCTGGAGACCATCCACAGCAGCGGGTAGAGCATGAACAGCCCGAACGCGATCAGCAGGACGTGCCTGGTCAGCCGCGAGGCGGGCCGGAACAGGACCGGCACGCGCTTACTTGTCGTCGCCATAGAAGACCCAGAATCGAGACATGAGGAAGTTGACGGCGGTCAGAGCCCCGATGATGAGCAGGAGCACCCACGCCATGGCGGCCGCGTATCCCATCTCGTAGTTCTTGAAGCCCTTGATGTAGAGGTAGAGCGTGTAGAAGAGGGTCGAGTCGACCGGTCCGCCGTTGCCGCCGCTGACGACGAACGCCTGCGTGAACGACTGGAAGGACTTGATCACCTCCAGCACGGCGTTGAAGAAGATGATCGGCGTGAGCAGCGGCAGCGTGATCGAGCGGAACTGCCGGATCCGTCCGGCCCCGTCGACCCGGGCCGCCTCGTACAGGGTCTGCGGGATCTGCCGGAGCCCCGCCAGGAAGATGACCATCGGGGCGCCGAACGTCCAGACATGCAGAATGATCAGCGTCCACAGCGCGGTGTCGGGGCTGGTGACCCACCCCTGCCCCTCGTAGCCGAACCAGCCGAGGAACGTGTTGACGATCCCGTCGACCCCGAAGATCTTCCGCCACAGGATCGAGATCGCCACGCTGCCGCCGAGCAGTGAGGGCAGGTAGAAGACCGACCGGTAGAACGACAGCCCGCGCAGCCCCTTGTCCAGCGCGATGGCCAGCCCGAGGGCGAAGGCGAGCTGCAGCGGGACCGAGACGACGACGTAGGTGGTCGTCACCGTGAGCGAGTTCATGTACCGGTCGTCGGCCGTGAACATCTCGTCGTAGTTGTCCAGGCCCACCCAGTGGGCCTCGGACAGCAGGCTGTAGTCGGTGAAGGACAGGTACAGCGAGGCGATCATCGGGCCGAGCGTGACGGCGAACAGGCCGATGAACCAGGGGGCCAGGAACAGGTAGGCGGCCCACGCCTGCGAGCGGGCGCGGGAGCTCTTGCGGCGGCGGGGGCGGCGCCCGCCCCTCCGCCCGGACGACGTGACCGGGGTCCCGGCCGCCTCCGTCTCCGGGACGGCCGCCGCGGGCCTCAGCGTCATCACTGGCCCTTCGGTGAGTGGGGTGAGTGAGATAGCGCTTTCTTATAGCGGCCGCGGCGATGACGTCAACCCTTTGCAGTGAGATTCCTCACGATCACCCTCGCAGCGCCATCATATAAGCCCAGCTAGATACCGATCCTGCTCTGCGGTTCCGTGGTCAGACGCGTCCGGCCGTACGTCCATTACTACAACCGATTGCATTATTCGGCATGCGGAGGCGGTCGGTGGCGACCGACGGCTCGTGCGCTCTCATGGGGATCCTGCCGGGGGAGCGGTGGACTCGCGGACCACCAGGTGGGTCTCCAGGACGGTGGCCGCGCTCATCGGCTTGATGAGCAGGTCGACGGCCAGCCGCCCGGCGTCGGCCGTGGGCATCGCGACCGTGGTGAGCTTGGGCCGGTGCATGCGCCCGGTGATGCTGTCGTCGATGCCGATCACGCTGACGTCGCCGGGCACCGCGACGCCCCGCTCCTCCAGGCCGGCGACGAGGCCGATCGCGACGAGGTCGTTGTAGGCCAGAACGCCGGTCACCCCCGCCTCGGCCACCTGCGCCGCGACGGCGAGCCCGCCCTCCTCGGTCGGCGCGTTCGGGCCGATGACGAGCGTCTCCAGGCCGGGCGCGCCGGTGACGGCCCGGCGCAGCTCGCCGCTGGTCCAGGAGCCGGCGGGCCCGGCCGCGAGTGCCACCCGGCGGTGGCCGAGCCCGGCGAGGTGCCCCATCGCGGCGCGGGCGCCGCTGGCGACGTCCATGACGACCGTCGGCACCCCGCGCATCCGCCGGTTGACCAGGACGAACGGGATCGTCTCGGCGAGCTTGCCGAGCGCCTTGTTCGACAGCCGGGGGCTGCACAGCACGATGCCGTCGACCTGCTTGGAGAAGGCCATGACGAGGTCCTGCTCCTCGGCCGGGTCCTCGTCGGTGTCGGCGACGAACAGGTGGTAGTCCTGGCCGCGGGCGGTGGCCTGGGCGGCCTTGATCAGCGGGGGGAAGAACGGGTTCGCGAGGTCGGCCACGATCAGCCCGAGGTTGCCGGTCCGGCCCGTGGTGAGCGACCGGGCCGCCCGGTTGGGCCGGTAGCCGAGCCGCTCCGCCACGCCGAGGACCCGCGTCCGCGTCTCGGCGTTCACCATGTGCGGCGCGGAGAAGGTCCGCGAGACCGTCGAGACGTGGACGCCGGACGCGGACGCGACGTCCCGGATAGTCACTGCCATGGCAGGCATGCTAACGCAACCGTTTGCAAGACATAGAGCACTGCAAGTGGTGTTTTAGCTGGTCGAGCAAGTTTGCTTGACGAACACCACCGGCGGGCCGATTGTTTTACTGCAACTGATTGCAGCAAGCTGAGGAGTTCGCGCGTGAGCAGAGTGCTCGTCACCGGAAGCGCGGGGCGGCTCGGCCGCAGCGTCGTCGCCATGCTGGCCGCCGCCGGGCACGAGGTGATCGGCGTCGACCCCGCTCCCGGCACCCCCCGGGACGCCGCCGACACCCTACCGGCCGACCTCACCGATCCCGGCGAGGCCTACTCGGTGGTCGCCCGCTTCCGGCCCGGCGCGGTCGTGCACCTCGCCGCCATCGCCGTCCCGTTCGGCCGGACGGACGCCACGACGTTCCGGGTGAACACCCAGCTCGCCTTCAACGTCTGCGCGGCGGCGGTGGCGTTCGACGTGCCGAAGCTGGTCGTCGCCAGCAGCCCGACCGTGCTGGGCTACGGCGCGCCCGGCTGGACCCCGTCCTACCTGCCGCTGGACGAGGAGCACCCGACCCTGCCCTGGAACGCCTACGGCCTCTCGAAGGTCGTCGCCGAGGAGACCGTGCGGACGTTCGCCCGCGCGGGCGGCGGCACGAGGACGGCCGCGTTCCGGCCGTGCTTCGTCGTCGCACCCGAGGAGTGGGAGGGCGCGCCGACCCAGTCGGGGCACACGCTCCGCGAGCGGCTCGACCGGCCCGAGATCGGCGCCACCTCGCTGTTCAACTACATCGACGCCCGGGACGCCGGCGAGTTCGTCGGCGCGCTCCTCGCCCGGCTGCCGGAGCTGGAGCGCGACGGCGAGGTGTTCCTCGCCGGGGCCGGTGACGCGCTGGCGCGCGAACCGCTGGCGGAGCTGCTGCCCCGCTTCGTCCCGCAGGCCCGGGAACTCGCCGCCTCGCTCACCGGCACCGCCCCCGCCTTCTCCTCCGCCAAGGCCGGGCGGCTGCTCGGCTGGACCGCCAAGCGCAGCTGGCGCACCGAACTCGCCTGAAGGGCCTCCCCATGATCAAAGACGTGTCGGTCGAGGCGCGGTCGGTGCCCCTGGCCCGGCCGTGGGGCCCGGACGTGCCCTGCAACCACGTCCTGTTCGTCGCGCTCACGCTGGACGACGGGCGGACGGGAACCGGGATCTGCTGGACGCCCCAGATCGGGGCGCACGCGGTCAGGGCGCTGCTGGAGCACGACGTCCGCGACGCCGTGATCGGGCTTCCGGCGCACCCCGGCGTCGTGTGGGACAGGCTGTCGGCCCATCTCGCGGAGGCGGGCCGGTCCGGCATCGTCCCGATCGCGATGGCCGGGGTGGATCTCGCGCTGTGGGACCTGGAGTGCGGCGGGCGCTCCCTGGTGGAGGTCCTCGGGGCGAGGCGCGAGAGCGTCCCGGTGTACGGCAGCGGCGTGAACCTCCACTACACGCTCGACGAGCTGACCGCCCAGGCCGCGCGGTGGGCGGACGCCGGGCACCCCGCCGTCAAGATCAAGGTCGGCCGGCCCGCGCTCGCCGAGGACGTCGAGCGCGTCGCCGCCGTCCGCGAGGTCATCGGTCCCGAGGTGGCGCTGATGGTCGACGCGAACCAGCGGTGGGACCTGCACCGGGCCCGGACCGCGCTGCGGGCGCTGGAGCCGTTCGACCTGTTCTGGATCGAGGAGCCGCTGCCGGCCGACGACCTCGCCGCCCACGCGGAGCTGCGCCGGAGCGTCGGCACGCCGGTCGCGGTCGGCGAGAACGTCGCCACCGCGCACGGCTTCCGCGACCTGCTGGCGTCCGGTGCCTGCGACGTGGTCCAGCCGAACCTCGTGCGGGTCGGCGGCGTCACCCCGTTCCTGCGCATCGCCGAGATCGCCCGCGTCTTCGACGTGCCGGTCTACCCGCACCTGCTCACCGAGCTCTCGGGGCAGCTGGCCCTCGCCCTGCACCATCCGGCGATGGTGGAGCTGGTGGAGGACGCCTCGCTCACCGGCCTCGGGCTGCTCGCCGAGCCGTCCCCGGTGGAGATCGCCGGCGCCGAGCTTCGGGCGACGGGCGCGCCGACGCGATGGGCGCGGGGGCCGCGGTGAGGCCGGTGCGGGTGGTCGTCGCCGGGGTCAACGGCTACGGGCGCCACCATCTGGAGAACGTCCGGCGCCTGGCCGCGGCGGGCCGGGCCGAGCCGGCGGGGGTGTGCGACCTCCGGCCGCCGGCGGGGCTCGGCGTGCCGGTCTCGGCGGACCTCCCCGCGCTGATCCGGGAGACCGGCGCCGAGATCGCGGTGATCGCCACGCCGATCCACACCCATGCCCCGCTGGCGGTGGCCGCGCTCCGGGCCGGCGCGCACGTGCTGCTGGAGAAGCCGCCCGCGCCGTCGGCCGCGGAGTTCGAGGAGATCTCCGCCGCGGTGGCCGAGACGGGGCTCGCCTGCCAGGTCGGCTTCCAGTCGCTCGGCTCGGAGGCGGTCCGGGCCGCCCGGGACGTGCTCGGCGAGCCGCTCCGCGGCATCGGGGTGGCCGGGGCGTGGACGCGGCCGTTCGGCTACTACACCCGCTCGGCCTGGGCGGGCCGCCGGAGGCTGGACGGCGTCGACGTCATGGACGGCGCCCTCACGAACCCCTTCGCCCACGCGGTCGCCTCCGCGCTGGCCGTCGCCGGGGCGGACACGATGGACTCGGTCGCCGGCATCGAGCTGGAGCTCCACCGCGCCAACGCGATCGAGTCCGACGACACCTCCAGCGCCCGGATCCGGCTGGCCGGCGGCGTGGTCGTCGCCGTCACCGTCTCGCTGTGCGCGGACCGGCGCACCGAGCCCTACCTCCACCTCCACGGCGCGACCCGGTCGGCCCGGCTGTTCTACACCGTCGACGAGATCGAGATGGACGGGGTCAGGACCGGCTTCGGCCGGGCCGACCTGCTCGAAAACCTCGTCACGCACGTCCGGGAGGGCACCGGCCTCCTGGTGCCGCTCGCGCGCACGGGCGGCTTCACCCGGCTGCTCGACGCGATCCGGCTCGCCCCCGACCCGCGGCCGGTCGAGGGGCGGTTCGTCCGGACCGAGCCCGCGCGGCTGGTCCTGCCCGGCATCGAGGACCTGGCGGTCCGCGCGGCGCGGGAGCTGGCGACCCTCGGCGAACTGGGCTTCCCCGGCAGCCTCGGGTCGCTGTCCGAGCCGTGGCCCGAGACGGTGCTGAGGGTCGGCGGGCAGGAGGTCGCCACGTACGTCCAGCGCGGGGACCTGCAGGCCACCGACGCGCCGCGGCCCCACCTGCACCCGGTCCGCACCCTCGGCGGGACGGTCGTCACCGAGGTCCAGCCGGACGACCACGTGCACCACTTCGGCGCCGGCATCGCGATCGCCGACGTCGACGGGGTGAACTTCTGGGGCGGCTCCACCTACGTCCGCGGCGAGGGGCCGGCGATGCTCCGCGACCACGGGCGGCAGCGGCGGCGCACGCTCCGGCCGGCCGGCGGCGGCTACGAGGAGACCCTCGACTGGGTCGGCCCTGACGGCACCGTTCTCGCCGCCGAGCAGCGGACCCTCTCCGCGCGGCCCGTGACCGGCGCGTGGGCGCTCGACGTCGCGTTCACGCTGACCGGCCGGACCGGGCGGCCGCTCGTCCTGCAGAGCTCGGCGTGCAAGGGCCGGACCGGGGCGGGCTACGGCGGCTTCTTCTGGCGGGCGCCCAAGGACTCGGCCGGCCTGGAGGCCTTCACCGGCGAGGCGTCCGGCGAAGAGGCCGTGCACGGCAGCGTCACCCGGTGGCTGGCGCTGGCCTCGGACGCCTGGACCCTGGTGTTCGTCCAGACCGCCGGGCTCGACCCGTGGTTCGTGCGGGTCGCGCAGTACCCCGGCGTCGGCCCCGCCCTGGCGTGGGAGGAGCCGCTGACCGTCCCCGGGCGCCTGGACCGGGCGATCACCGTCGTCGTCGCCGACGGGCGGCTCACCCCGGACCGGGCCCGCGGCCTCGCCGGAGAGGCCGCCCCGTGACGTGCCGCGCCGGTCAGCCCCTCTCGTCCGGGCCGACGGCCGGGCCGTGGTCGCCGCGGCGGCGGGGACCCGGCAGGCCGCTGCGGACGAACGGGGCCGGGCTCTCGGTGGTGAGCACCGCGCCGAGCGCGGCGCCGACCTCGTTGCGCAGCCGGGGCAGCTCGGCGTAGAGGGCGTCGCCGGGGCACTGGGTGGCGACGTAGTCGCGGTGCCCCACGATGGCGGCATGGGGGTCGAGGCCGTAGACGTCGCACAGCCAGGCGAGCGTCTGGACGAGCGACGTCCACAGGGCCGCCGTGGGAAGCGCCGTGATGTAGGTGCCCTCGTTCTCGATGCCGAGGGTGTGGCCGTTGTGGTTCGCGGTCTGCGCGCCCATCACGTTGGCGCCCTGGCCGACGGCTTCGAGCGAGCGGTTGCGGCCTTCCATGACGTGGCCGCCGCGGCTGATGGTGAGCTGCTGGCCCGTGTCGGCCCACCCGTTGGTGTCCATGTGGAGGTCCTGGCAGTCGCGGGACAGCTGGAAGGCGTGGGCGAGGGAGTAGTCGGTGGAGTTCGGGAAGGCCATGTGGTGGACGACGAGGTGGTCGGGCGCGGCGATGATCTGCGCGGTGGACGACGGCGGCCTGGCGCTCCACTCCGCCCGCGTGTAGACGCGCGGCGCGGCGAGGCCGCGGGCGGCGCGCGGGCGGGCGAGATCGGCCGTCCCGAGCAGGACGGCGCCGCCCGCGACGGCGCCCGCTCTGGTCAGGAAGGCGCGGCGGGCGAGGGGCGAGAGCTCGGACATGGCGGGGGGCTCCTCGGGTCGAACCGTGTTCTGCCGACCATGCCTAGTTGAGGAGCACCCGGGGGAACAGGTGAAAAGTGAGCAACCCGGGCGGCGTCCCGTTGGCACCTCGCAGGATCCGCGCTGCTCATCCGGGGGGCGCCGGGGCCGGAGCCCCGGCCGCGGTCAGAGGTACAGGCCGGTGCCGTGCTCGGGACGTTCGCTGGCGATCGCGTGCAGGTCGCGCTCGCGCATGATGAGGTAATTCTCGCCCTGGATCTCCACCTCGTACTGGTCGCCGGGGTGGAACAGCACGCGGTCGCCGGGCTTGACGATCCGGACGTGGTGGCCGACCCCGCACACCTCGCCCCACACGAGGCGGTTCTCCTGCTCGACCGTCGCGGGGATGACGATCCCGCCCGTGCTGCGGCGCTCGCCGCTGTCCTTCTCTGTCTTGATCATGACCCGGTCGTGCAGCATCTGGACTTCGAACTTCGGCTCGGACACGCGGGCGAGTTTATCCGCCTGCGCGGACCAGGGCGTTCCACGCACCGGCGATGATCTCCGGCAGGGCGGAGCGGTCCGGCCGCCAGCCGAGGCCGGCCCGGATCGCGGTGGCGTCGCAGACCAGCACCGGCGCCTCGGGCCGGGCGGGCCGGCGGCGGGTGGGCACCGGCCGCCCGGTGACCTCCTCGACGGCGGCGACGACCTCGCGCACGGCCGCCCCGGCGCCGCTGCCGACGTTGTAGACGCGGTCCTCGCCCGGCGCGACGGCCTCCACCGCCCGCACGTAGGCGGCGGCGAGATCGTCGACGTGCAGGTACTCGCGGACCGCCAGCCCGTCGCCGTTGACATCCAGGTGCGGGGCGCGGCCGGCGGCCACCGCGAGCGCCTTCGGGATCAGCCGGGTCTCGTCGGGGTCGACGCGCCCGTCCACCGAGCCGGCGACGTTGAAGGTGCGCAGCACGACCGCGCCGATCGCGCCGGTCCGGGCGTGGAACCGGACGGCCTGCTCGGCGGCCAGCTTCGAGGCCCCGTACGGGCTGGCCGGAGCCGCGGGCTCGCTCTCGGGGATCGGCTGCCGCTCCGGGGTCCCGTACACGGCGGCGGTCGAGCCGAGCACGACCCGGTCCGTGTCCACGGCCTCCAGCAGGTTCACGGTCCCCTGGACGTTAGCGGTGAAATACCGCAGGGGCGCGTCGAACGACTCGCGGACGCGGGTGAGCGCCGCGAGGTGGCAGATCCCGTCATAGGGGCCGCGCGGCAGCCCGTCCGGGACGAGGAGATCGCCGTGGACGGGCCGGACCCCGTCCGGCACGCCGGCGGCCCGGCGCACCAGCCCGTCCACGTCGTGCCCGGCCGCGACCAGCCGCCGCCCCACCGCGTACCCGATGTATCCCGCCGCCCCCGTCACCAGCACCCGCATGGGGCCAGCATCCGGCCCCGGGCGCGGCGGGGCAAGGGCCGGTCAGGGCAGGGAGCCGAGCCGCGCGTAGACGCCGGGGTAGCCGGGCTCGCCGCAGCCGTAGCCCCAGGAGACCAGCCCGACGACGCGTCCGCGCGCGACCAGCGGGCCGCCGCTGTCGAACTGGCAGGAGTCGGCGGTGTCCGATCCGGCGCACAGCATGTCGGACGGGTCGAACGCGTCGCCGTAGGCGCGCTCGCACGCCCGGTCGCCGGGGAGCGGCACGCGGGCCTCGCGCAGACGGGTGTTGAACAGGTCGTTCTCGGAGGTGAAGCCCCAGCCGGCGATCCGTCCCGTCCGGGCGTTCCCGGGCGCGCCGAGGGCGGCGACCGGACGGTCCACGCGCCGCGCCAGCGTGAGGACGGCGAGATCGTGGTGGCCCACGGTCTCGCCCTTGAACGAGGTCTCCCGGTACTCGGGGTGCACGCGGACGGACGTCACCCCGACCGTCTCCCCGTCGGCGCCGACCAGGTCGTCCCGTCCGAAGGTGGCCGTCAGGACCCCCGGCACGGAGCGGAACATCGACACGCAGTGCCCCGCGGTGAGCAGCTTGTCGGGCTCGATCAGCACGCCGCCGCAGAACTGCCCGGACGGCCGGACGAGGAAGATCGGCGACCCGACCGCGGCCAGCCACGGGTACGCGGCGGTGCGCGCCGGGGTGCCGCCGACGACGGCGTGCGCGGAAGGCGCGGCGAGCATCGGGAGCAGCAGCGCGGCGGCGAGCAGGGCCGCACCGACGAGCCGGCGGGGGGTGACGGTCATTGCGGCAATCTAAACGATCAGCGGAGGGCCCGCACGCCCTTCCCCGGGGGAGGCGGCACGGCCGCCGGGTGCGGCTCCTCGTACCGGGGGAACAGCACCAGGGCGGCCAGCGCGAGCACGAAGCCGCCCGTCCGCAGCGCGAACGGCTCGGTCTCCTGCGGCCACCGCTCGCCGAACAGCACGGTGCTGCTGACGATCAGGTACGTCCGTCCGATGACGGTCAGCACCACCGCGACGATCGCGACGCGGCAGCGCTGCAGCGCGATCTGCAGCTGCCCCAGCGCGATGGCGGCGAGGCCGAGCGTCAGGTACGGGTAGGGGGACTCCAAGACCGTCCGGACGCTCCCGGTCTCCTGGTAGACGATCGAGATGCCGCGGATGCCGGCCTCGGCGAGCCCGGCGCAGGCCCCAGCGCCGATCCCGTAGGCGACGCCGGCGAGCTTGCGGGCGTGCCGGCCGCCCGCGCGGCGGTCGCCGACCAGCCACACCAGCGCCGCGACGACCACCGCGGGGGCGCAGACGGCGATCATCGTCCACGGCCGGGCCAGCGTCCCGGCGAGGGTCGCGTCCGCGTGCGGCTCGCCCTCCTCGGTGGCCGACAGCCCGATCAGCACCGTCGCGAGGACGAACAGCGCGACGCTCGCCCACTCCCGGGCGCTGAGCCGCTCGCCGAGGAAGCGCACGGCGAACGCGACGAGGAACACCAGGCTCACGGCGAAGATCGGCTGCGCGACGGCGAGGGGCACCGCGGAGAAGGCCACGACCTCGTGGCCGAGGCCGAGGAACAGCAGCAGGCCGCCGCCCAGCCAGACCGGGTTCGTCAGCATGAGGCGGGCGACGCGGAACGGGCGGCTGCCGCGCAGCGGCTCCATGCGGCGCGCGGAGATCCGGAAGACGAGGAAGGCGATGTAGTAGACGGTGGTGGCGAGCAGGGCGAGGGCGGCGTGACCCAGGTCGTGACCCATCGGGAAAGACCTCTCGGCGGACGGGGGCTGGGGTGGAGGCCGTTCGGCGCGCCATCGAACCGGCCCTGCCACCCTGCCCTGTCATCCCGCCCGTGACAAGACCGTGACCCTTGACCGAGTGATCAGTCGTATTTACGGCCGGTAGTGGACGACAGCCGCGTCACCAGGCCGCGGGGCAGGAGGCGGCCGACGCCGACGATGGCCTTGTACTGCGGGCTCGGGACGCTGACCTGGACGCCGCGGCGCAGGTCGCGCAGCGCGGCGTTCACGACGTCGTCCTTGTCCAGCCACATGAACTTCGGGACGTCCGACATGTCCATCTGGGCGCGGTCGTGGAACTCGGTGCGCACGAAACCGGGGCACAGCGCCATCACCCGGACCCCGCCCCGCGACCGCGCGCCGATGTCGGCCGCGACGCCCTGGCTGAAGCTCACCACCCAGGCCTTGGACGCCCCGTAGGTGCCCCGCGTCGCGAACGCCGCGGCGGAGGAGACGTTGATGACGCCGCCGCGGCCCCGCTCCAGCATCCCCGGCAGGACGGCGTGCGTGAGCCGCAGCACGGCCTCGCAGTGCACCTTGAGCATGGTCAGCTCGTCCGACACGGGGACGTCGAGGAACACGCCCTTGTTGCCGAAGCCGGCGTTGTTGACGAGGAGGTCGACGCCGTCGCGGACGCGTTTCTCCGCCGCCGCGAGGCCGTCCTCGGCGGACAGGTCGGCGGGCAATGCCTCGGTGCGGACGGCGTACTTCTCGCGCAGGTCCGCGGCGGTGCGCTCCAGGCGCTCCGCGTCGCGGGCCAGCAGGACCAGGTCGAACCCGTCGGAGGCGAGGCGGCGGGCGAAGGCGGCACCGATCCCCGCGGTCGCGCCGGTGATGAAGGCGGTCGGCATGGCACAGAGCCTAGGCCGCCGCTCTACCGGGAGGAGGCCCGGCGCGCGCGGAAGTGCCGCGGGTCGGGCCGCCGGGTCGCGTTGCGGTAGGCGAAGGTGTGGCCGGGCCAGTTGTTCACGACCTTGCCGTCGGCGGTCATGTACCAGCTCCGGCAGCCTTCCTGCCACACGGTCGAGCGCATCCGCTCCTGCATCTCGCGGGTGAACGCGTCCTGCACGTCCGGCCTGACGTCGATCCAGTCGAGGCGGGCGCGGCGCAGCGCGTCCACGCAGCCGAGGACGTAGCGGATCTGCGACTCCAGCATGTAGATGATCGAGTTGTGGCCGAGGTTGGTGTACGGGCCGTAGAGCAGGAACAGGTTCGGGAAGCCGCTGACCGTGATGCCGAGGTGGGCCTGCGCGCCGTCCCGCCACGCCTCGTTCAGCTCCCGCCCGTCCCGCCCGACGATCTTCATGGGGGAGAGGAACTCGGTGGAGCGGAACCCGGTCGCGTACACGATGGCGTCCACCTCGTACGCGCGGTCCGCCGTCTCGATCCCGGACGGCGTGACGCGCTCGATCGGGGCCGTGACGAGGTCGACGTGCGGCATGGACAGCGCCGGGTAGTAGTCGCCGGACAGCAGGATCCGCTTGCAGCCCATCCGGTAGCCGGGGACGAGCTCGGCGCGCAGCCCGGGGTCGCCGACCTGCTCCTCCAGATGCCGGCGGAAGGCGCGCTCCATGAGCCCCATCAGCTGCGGGTACCGGATGAAGCCGAGGGCCCGCGCCTCCAGCAGCGCGTAGATCCGGGCGCGGCTCAGCTCGTACAGCCCCGGCACCGTCCGCAGGACGGCGCGCTCCCAGGCCCGGTACGGCTTGTCCGGCTTGTCGATCACGTACGGCGCGGAGCGCTGGAACAGCCGCAGTTCCGCCGCCTCCGCCGCGATCTCCGGGACGATCTGGATCGCGCTCGCCCCCGTCCCGACCACCGCGACCCGCTTGCCGCGCAGGTCGACGCCGTGGTCCCAGCGCGAGGAGTGGAAGGCGGGGCCGGTGAACGAGTCGCGCCCCTCGATCGGCGGCAGCTCGGGCCGGTTGAGCTGCCCGCACGCCGAGACCAGGACCCGGGCGTCCAGGGTGCCGGACGTCGTGGAGATCCGCCACAGCGCCGCGTCCTCGTCGAACCGCGCCTCGGTGACCTCGGTGCGGAACCGGATCTTGTCCAGCACGCGGTACTTGCGGGCGCAGTGCCAGAGGTACTCCAGGATCTCCGGCTGCGGCGGGAACCGGCGCGACCAGTCGGTCTTGCGCTCGAACGAGAACGAGTACAGGTGGGAGGGGACGTCGCAGGCCGCGCCCGGGTAGGTGTTGTCCCGCCAGGTGCCGCCGAGCCCGCCGGCCTTCTCCAGGATCACCACGTCGTGGACGCCGGCCTCCCGCAGCCGGATCGCCATCCCGATGCCGCCGAAACCGCTTCCGATGATCACCACGCTGTGCGTCATGGCCCGTCCCGAATGTGATTCTGTAACGGTTCTCCCCGAGCGTAGGTGACCATGAGGTCACTGAACAGATGCCGGAATCGCAGGTTTTTGTCGGTCGCTCCTGCCAGCATCCCGGCCATGTCCTACGACACGCTCGCCGCCGAGGCACGCGAGAACGACGGCCTGGACGGCGTCCGCCTGGCCGCCCTCGGCCGCGCCCGCCCGCTGCTCGACCTCCTCGACGGCCGGCCGCGGACCGCCACGGAGATCCGCCGGTGGCTCGAAGGGCGTCCGGAGGACGACGCCAGGGCCGCGGTCCTCGCCCTCATGCTGGCCGGCGGCCCCGAGTACGTGGGCTCCTGGCCCCATCGGCCGGTGCTGCTGGACCTCATAGCGGGGACGGGCGGCTGGACGCCGGGCGAGGCGGGCGTGATGCTCCGGCGGGCCTGCCGTTTCGCGGAAGACGGCTACATGTTCGCCGATGCGCTCGGCGTCGCGCTCGCCGTTGTGGAGAGGCTCGACGCCGACGGCGTCCGCGCGCTCGCCGCCCGGCTGAAACGCGTCAACGCCGGGTTCGCGAGGGCCGACGTGGCGATCGGGTACCGCGCTCCGATCGTCAGGCGCCTGCAGAAACTGCTGGGAACCGCGGACGAGGCGCACGTCCCGGTCGGCCTGCTGCCCGCGCGCGACGCGTGGGCCGCACCGCTGCGCGACCTCGTGACGACGGCCCCGACCGTCGCGCGGGCCCGGTTCGTCCGGCACCTGGCGAGCCTGTCCGCGCCGCGCCCGTCCCAGAAGTGGCGGCGCGCGTGCGCCGCCCTCGCGGACGAGGCGGCCGCCCGTGACGCCGTGGCCGGATGCCTGCGCGCGCTCGTCGGGGGCGAACCGCTGAACTCGGCGGAGCACGGCCCGCACGCCGACTGGGTCCCCGACACCTACCACTACCGGTACCTCGTCCACCAGGACCACGGCGACGTCGCGCGCGGCATCGTCTGGGCGGCGGCGCTGACCGGCGGTCCCGGGGCGACCCGGCCGCTCGCCGCGCTCGCCCTGCGCGCCGGAGCGCCCGGCCACGACCTCGCCGAGGACCTCAAGCTCGCGGGCGCGGCGATCAACGCCCTCGGCGCGATCGACGACCCCGGCGGGCTGGAGGCGCTGCGGGACCTGCACGCGAGGATCAGGAACCGGGCGCTGCGCAAGCAGATCGACACCGCGCTGCGGTCCGCCGCCGAGCGGCAGGGCATCACGCCGGAGCAACTGGTCGAACGCACCGTCCCGGCCCACGGCCTGCGCCCGGACGGCTCGGTCGAGCGGACGCTCGGCGAGCACACGGCCCGCGTCTCGATCGTGGACGCCGCGACCGTCCGGCTCACCTTCACCGGAGCGGACGGCCGCGCCTCCAAGACGGCCCCGGCGGCGGTCAAGGACGGCTTCCCCGACGAGCTGAAAGAGCTGAAGGCGCTCGCCAAGGAGGTCCGGGGGACGCTGTCGAGCGAGCGGGCGCGCATCGAGGGGCTGATGTCGGAAGACCGCGTCTGGCCCTATGACGAATGGTGCGAGTACTACCGCGACCATCCGGTCACCGGGGCGATCGTCCGCGTCCTAGTCTGGGAGTTCCAGGATGAGGACGGCGCGTGGCACGCGTCCATGACGGGCACCGGCGGCCCCGCGCGCGTGCGGCTCTGGCACCCCATCCGCGCGGCGGCGGACGACGTCCGGGCCTGGCGGGAGCGCGTGATGGACGAGCAGATCCGGCAGCCGTTCAAGCAGGCGTTCCGCGAGATCTACCTCCTCACGCCCGCGGAGGAGGAGACGAGCGCCTACTCCAACCGGTTCGCCGCGCACATCGTCCGCTACCGGCGGCTGTACGCGCTGTTCAAGGAGCGCGGCTGGCAGGCGAACTTCCTCGGCCGGTACGACGGCGGCTACAACGGCGAGGCGCGCCGCGAACTCGGCGGCGAGTGGCGCGCGTGCTTCTACCACGAACCGGTGGACGTCGCCGACTGGGGACCCGAGCACGCCACGACCGATCAGGTCCGGTTCGAGCGCAAGGACGGCCGGCGCTGGCGGGAGACGCCCGTCGCCGACGTCCCGCCGGTCGTGTTCAGCGAGGCCATGCGGGACGTGGACCTGTTCGTCGCCGTCACCTCCATCGCCGCCGACCCCGAGTGGGCCGACCGCGGCGAGGACCGGTACACCGCCTACTGGAGGGAGACGACGTTCGGCGCCCTGACGGCGAGCGCGGAGGTCCGCCGGGCGGCGCTGGAGCGCGTCCTGCCCCGCACGAAGATCGCGGACCGCTGCTCCCTCGACGGCCGCTACCTGGTCGTCCGCGGCCGGCTGCGCACCTACCGGATCCATCTCGGCTCGGCCAACGTCCTGATGGACAACGACGGCTCCTACCTGTGCATCGTGCAGGCCCGGGGCCGGAAGGGCCCGGGGAGGCTGTACCTCCCGTTCGAGGACGAGCGGCTCTCCCTCATCCTCAGCAAGGCGTTCCTCCTCGCCGCCGACCACACGATCACCGACGCGACGATCCTGACCCAGATCAAGCGCTGATCAGCCGAACCGTCCCGGCGCCGACGGTGCCTTCTGGAAAGATCACCTCATGTCCGACGACCTCCGGGCGCATCAGGACGCGCCCAACGCACCGTGCCGCGGCAGCACGCCGGCGCAGCCGGCCGAGGACCCGCCGGCGCAGCCGGCCGAGGGCGGCGTACCCGCGCACGGCCTCGGCCGGGACGGCACGCTCGTCCGCGACGTCGGCGGCTACCAGGCGGTCATCGCCATCACCGACCCGCTGACCGTCCGGCTCGCCTTCATCGGCGCCGACGGGCACCCGCTGCCGACCGTGCCGGGCGCGCTCAAGGTGCCGTTCGCCGCGCAGGTCAAGGAGCTGAAGACGCTGGCGCGGCAGATCCGGGCGACGCTCGCCGCCGAGCGCGGCCGGGTCGAGGCGCTGATGGCGGTCGAGCGCACCTGGCCGTACGCGCGGTGGTGCCGGCACCACCGCGACCATCCGGTCACCGGCATGGTCGCGCGCGGCCTGGTCTGGGAGTTCGAGACGCCGGACGGGCTCTGGCGGGCCGCCACCCCCGGCGAGGACGTGCTGGTGACCGTGGACGGCCGCGCGCTGCCCGTCCCGGCCGCCGGGGCGCGGGTCCGGCTGTGGCATCCGGTGCGCGCGTTCCGCGGCGCGGTCCGGGCCTGGCGCGACTTCGTGACCGGCAACCGGATGACGCAGTCGTTTCCGCAGGCCTTCCGCGAGACCTACCGGACCGGCGCCCCGGGAGCCGGCGCGGAGCCGCGCGGCGCCGGCCCCCTCGACGGCGAGATCCGCCGCGTCCTCGCCGAGGGCGGGTGGCGGGTCGGCCGCCACCCCGGGCACGGCGGCGTGCGGTTCGAGCGGCGGGCCGCCGGCCGCTGGACGGAGACGGCGCCGGCGGACGTGCCGCCGCTGGTGTTCAGCGAGGGGATGCGGGAGGCCGACCTGTTCCTGCGCGTGGCTCCGGACACCGGGCACGAGCCGTTCGGCGGGCTTCCGGCGAGCGCCGAGATCCGCGCCGACGTACTGCGCCGGGTCCTGCCCGGCACGCGGATCGCCGGCCGCTGCGCGGTCGACGGCCGGTTCCTCGTGGTCCGCGGCGGGCTGCGCACCTACCGGATCCACCTCGCGTCCGGGAGCGTGCTGATGGAGCCCGGCAACGACCGGCTGCGCGTCGAACCGGTCCGCCGGCCGCGGCGGAAGGGCCTGTTCCTGCCGGTCGACGACGAACTGCTGACGCGGATCCTCGGCACCGCGTTCCTGCTGGCCGCCGACCACAAGATCACTGACGAGGCCGTCCTGCGGCAGATCAAGATGGGGGCCTGATGGACCTGACCGCTCGGCTCCTGCGCGCCATGACCGACCCGGCGCCGGAGGACGAGGAGTTCCGCGCCTGGTTCCCGGGCCTGGACCGGCTCTCCGACGAGGACCTCGGCACGCTGATGCCGGCCGCCTACGCGGTCGGCCGCGGGAAGCCGTTCGTGTCGACCTCGGTCCGGTTCCGGGTCGAGGACGAGGGCAAGCAGCGCCAGCCGCGCTACACGCCGGAGGCGTGCGAGCGGATGTTCGCCGCCCTCGTCGCGGGACTGGAAACGCGCAAGTGGGCCGACCTGACCCTGGGCGCGGGCTCCCTGCTGCGCTGCACCGGCCCGTGGCCGGACGTCTCGGCCCCGGCCCGCACGCTGGTCGGGTTCCGCCTGGACACCGACCGCACCGACCAGCCGTTCGCGCTCCTGGCGGTCGCCGGGCTCGCGGGCGAGGACGTCCTGCGCACGACGGCCGGACGGCTCCGCGACCGCAGATCGGGCCCGATCGCCCTGGACGAACTCGACGTCGTCGTCGGGCTCGGCGCGCGGGAGCGGGTGCTCCTCACCGAACTCGACCGCGCCAACTCCTACACCTCCCCGCCGCCGCTCCCGGACGTGTGGGAGCGCGTCGCGCCGATCTCCGCCTACGACGCGTTCGCCCGCCGCGCCCTGGAGGCCGCCGCGGACCGGGCCCGCGCGATCCAGGCCGGCGAGGTGCCCTTCCGCGCGGACAAGGCGTTCACGCCCGACGAGGTGGCGACCCTCGGCCGGGCCGCGCGCCTGATGCTGCTGCGGGACGAGCCGTGGCTGCCCGCCTTCTTCGACCGTCTCCTTCCCGGCGTCTCCGTCGCGCCGACCGAGGCGAAGTCGCTGCCGTCGCAGGGCCTGCTGTACGAGATCGCGCGGGCGGCGCAGGACTTCCCGACGCCGGAGCTGGTCACCGCGTTCCGGACCGTCCGCGGGTCCGTGCGGCACAAGGGCGTGCCCAAGCAGCTCGACAAGATGCTGAAGAGGATCGAGGCGGCGCTCGCGGAGCGCACCGAGGTCGCGCTGCGGCTCCCCGGCCTCGGCTTCGACGCCGACGGCGTGCTGCGCCGCGAGCTGTCCGGCTACACGGCCGTCGTCACCGCGGCCGGCAAGGCGGGGCTGAGCTTCGAGAAGGACGGCAGGACGCTGAAGAGCGTCCCCGCGGCCGTCCGCCGCGACCACAAGGACGAGGTCAAGGAGCTCCGCGACCTGGTCAAACGCGTCGACGCCCAGCTCGCCACGCTCGCGCGGGCGCTGGAGGGCGGCTTCACCGTCGACGCGGCCCACCCGTTCGGCGAGTGGCGCGACACGCTGGTCCGGCACCCGATCGCCGGACCCGTGGTGCGCGCCCTGATCTGGCGGATCGAGGTCGCCCCCGGCGACCTGCGGGACGTTCTCCCGGCCGCCGGCGACCTGCCGGACGCCGCCGACGACGCCCCCGTCCGGCTGTGGCACCCGATCGGGGCCTCGCCGGACGAGGTGCGGGCCTGGCGCGACCTCCTCGTCGAGCGGCGGATCCGGCAGCCGTTCAAGCAGGCGTTCCGCGAGATCTACCTGCTCACCCCGGCGGAGGAGGAGACCCGGACCTACTCCAACCGCTTCGCCGCGCACCTCGTCCACTACCGGCGGATGTTCGCGCTGTTCCGGGCCCGCGGCTGGACCAGCCGCCTGCTCGGCCCGTGGGACGGCGGCGGCTCGGACGAGGCGACGCGGACGCTCGCGGCGGGGGAGTGGCGGGTGCGCTTCTCGCACGTTCTCGCCGACTGGGCCGGCGAGCAGGAGATCGCCGGGACGAACCGGGTCATGTTCGACCGCCGCGCCGGCGGCGCCTGGCGGGAGGCGCCGCTCGCGGACGTCCCCCCGCGGGTCCTGAGCGAGGCGATGCGCGACGTCGACCTGTTCGTCGGCGTCACCTCGATCGCGGCCGACCCCATGTGGGAGGACGGCGAGGCGCACGACTACTGGGTGCGCGAGTGGCACGCGGACCTCACCGAGTCCACGCGGACGCGCAGGGACGCCCTGGAGCGCATCCTGCCCAAGACCAAGATCGCCGACCGCTGCGTCATCGACGGGCGCCACCTGGTCGTCAAGGGCGAGCTGCGCACCTACAAGATCCACCTCGGCTCGGCGAACATCGTGATGGAGCCGGACGACGCGTTCCTGTGCATCGTCCCCGAGCGCCGCACGCCCGCCGCCAAGGTGTTCCTGCCGTTCGAGGACGAGCGGCTCTCCCTGATCCTGAGCAAGGCGTTCCTGCTCGCCGCCGACGACAGGATCGGCGACGAGTCCATCCTGTCGCAGATCAAGCGAGGTGCGTGATGGCCGAGGTGACGTTCCGGGACGAGACGGCGACCGGCGCGCCCGTCGCCGAGTTCCAAGTGGCGGGGCTGCCGGCGCGGATGACGGCCCGGGAGCTGATCCGGCTCCGGGTCCGCGAGGAGGTCGCCCGGCACAACGCGCGGCCGTCCGACCGGTTCCACGGCCTCGTCCGCCCCGACGACGCCGAGGCGGAGCTGAACGGCTACCGGCTGCGCGAGCCCCGCCGCATCGACTGGGAGCGGCAGGCCGACATCGCCGAGCGCGCGTTCCTGCGCAACGGGTTCTTCATGCTCGCCGGCGACCGCCAGGTGGAGGACCTCGACGAGGAGATCGACCTCGGCGCGGACCCCGACCTGGTCTTCGTCAAGCTGGTCCCGCTGGCCGGCGGCTGACTCCCGGCTGTTCGGGCCGCCAGCGGATCGGGCCGTCAGCCGATCAGGCCGTACTCCTTGGCGCGCAGGCCCGCCTGGAAGCGGGAGCCGGCGTCCAGCAGGGTGAGGATCTCCGCGACGCGGCGCCGGTAGGTGCGCAGTGACATGCCGAGCCGCCGCGCCGCGGCCTCGTCCTTCAGCCCGCCGCCGAGCAGCCGCAGGATCGCCCGGCTCTCCTCGCTCAGCGCGGGCGGCCGGTCGCGCCGGTGGTCGGCGAGGTCGGCCGCCTTCTCCCACGTCGCCCAGAACAGCGACACGACGCCCCTCACGACGCTCGGCGACCGGACGACCGTGTACTCGCGGACGCCGCCCTCGGGCGGTCCCGCGAGGATCGCCACCCGCCGGTCCACGATGATCGTCTCGTGCGGGAGCGGCGCCGTGCAGATCCGCACCCGGACCCCGCCGCGCGCCAGCTCCAGCAGGTGCCGCTCGGACTCCTCGTCCGCGAGCGCCGCCGGGTTGTAGAGCTTGTAGGCGTCCGGTCCGGGCCGGAGCCTGCGCCGCTCGGCGACGATCCGCTCCCGGAACCCCGGCAGGGCCCAGGTGTTCAGGTCCGTCGCGGCGCAGGCGAACTCCTCGCTCGCGAAGAACAGCCGACCGGCGCGCTCGGCCAGCTCCGCCTCGCCGCGCAGCACGACATTCCGGTCCAGATCGACGCTCATCACCCTTCAGTCTGCCACGCGCCCGCAGGGGCGCCGCGCTGGCATCAACCTGCCAGCCGCTCGTCCCGAACCGGGCGCCGCAGCACAGTGGGGCACATGACACAGCATTTCGATCTCGGCGGCGACCTGCGGATCAACCGGATGGGCTTCGGCGCGATGCGGCTGCCCGTGAGCGGTCTGGACGTGCCGCCGAACGACCGCGAGACGGGCCTGAAGATCCTGCACAGGGCGGTCGAGCTGGGCGTGGACCACATCGACACCGCCGCGTTCTACTACCACCCGGACGGCCCGGCGGCGAACGAGATGATCCGCGCGGCGCTCGCCCCCTACCCGCGCGGCCTCGTCATCGCCACGAAGGTGGGCCCGTACCGGGGGCCGGGCGACCCGTACCCGTCGGGGCAGCTCGAGAAGTCCCGGCTGCGCTCGGAGGTGGAGCGGAACCTGACCGAGCTGGGACTCGACCGGCTCGACCTCGTCTACCTGCGTCCGGGCGGCCTGGAGCCGCCGGCGGACGAGCCGATCGGCGAGCGCTTCGAGGTCCTCGCCGGGCTGCGGGAGGAGGGGCTCATCCGGCACCTCGGGCTGAGCCACGTGACCGGGACGCAACTCGACGAGGCCCGGAGGATCGCCCCCGTCGCCGCCGTCCAGAACCGGTTCGACGTGACGCAGCCCCAGGACACCGCGCTCCTCGCGGTGTGCGAGCGCGAGCACATCGCCTACGCGCCCTACTTCCCGCTCGGCGGCTTCGGCATTCCCGACGACGCGCGCGTCCGCGCGATCGCCGACCGGCACGGCGCGACCGTCCCGCAGGTCCTCCTCGCGGGCCTGCTCGCCCTCTCGCCGGTGATGCTGGCGATCCCCGGCACCGGCTCCCCGGACCACCTGGAGGAGAACACCGCCGCCGCGGGACTGGCCCTCACCTCCGAGGATCTCGCGAGCCTGAAACGCTGAGGACCGCGCCGCGCGCGGGCCGGACCCTCTACCCTGAACAGGTTTGCGATCAGGGGGCGAGGATGTCGACGACGCGGCTGCTGGTGCTCGGCGGAGTGCGGCGGTTCGGGCGGGCCCACGGGTACGAGGTCCGCAGGGAGCTCATCTCGTGGGGCTCGGACGAGTGGGCCCACGTGAACCCGGGCTCGATCTACCACGCGCTCAGGCAGCTGGCCAAGGAGGGCCTGCTGCGGGCGCACGACGTGGAGGAGAGCGAGGCCGGGCCGCCGCACACCGACTACGAGATCACCGACGCCGGCCGGGCCGAGTTCTTCCGGCTGCTGCGCTGCGCGATCTCCGCGGTCGACGTCCGGCACCCGGAGATGCTCACGGCCGGGCTCGGGTTCCTCACCGAGCTGCCGCGCGCCGAGGCGGTCGCGCTGCTGCGCGAGCGGCTGGACGGCCTCGCCCGCTGGCGCGCGTCCATCGCCCCGCTCCAGGACGAGCAGGACCCGGCGGACCACCTGCGCGAGCTGCTCGGCTGGTGGGTGCACTCCGCCGACTCCGCCGCGGTCTGGACGCGCGGCCTGATCGAGCGGCTGGAGGCGGGCGCCTACGTGATGGCGGACGAGGCCCCGCCGCGGCCCTGAGCCCGGTCAGGTGTCGGTGAACGTGCGCGGGACGATCACCCGCAGCGCGTTGCCGCGCAGCTTGATCGAGACCGGGGTGCGGCCGCGGATCTCGCCGTCCACGTCCACCCGCAGCGGCGGGTCGGTCTCGATCTCGACCTCCCCGGTGGTGAGGAACGCGTCCTCGGCGAGGCTCCGCCACTGCCCGGTGAGGACGTGCCGGGCCGTCGCCGACGCCAGCCGCAGCCGCCGCTCGTCGCCCAGCCGGTAGACGGCCAGCAGCCGGTCGTCGGGGCTGGCGTCGCGGGCGATCCGCTGCCCGCTGTGGTGCGCGCCGTTGGCGATGTTCAGCTGGTGCGTGGCGAGCTCGCGGACCTCGCCGCCGATCCGGATGCGGGCGGTGAACGCCTCGTGCCGGGGCAGCAGCCGCGCCGCCGTCAGCGCGTACGCCGGCCGGCCGAGGAACCGCTTGAGCGTGTGCGGGACGTGCCCGGCGACCTCGACCGACAGGCCGAGGCTCACCATGTTCGCGAAGATGTGCTCGCGCTCGGCGCCGGGCCCCTCGCCCAGCGGGTCGCCGGTGGACTCGAACCAGCCGACGTCCACGTCCGCGACCTTACCGCCGTCCGCGCGGCCGAGAGCGAGCGTCGCGACCGCGCCGGGCAGGTCCAGCGGCAGCTCCAGGCTGCGGGCGAAGTTGTTGGTGGTGCCGAGCGGCAGCACGCCGAGCGCGATGTCGCGATGCGCCAGGTGCCCGACCGCCTCGGCGATCGTGCCGTCCCCGCCGCCGACCACGACCAGGTCGGGCTCCAGCGCCAGGATGTCGGCGAACAGCTCGCGCAGCCGGCTCGGGTCGGTCACCGGGAAGACGTGCGGGAACTCCAGCCCCGCCTCGCGCAGCAGGCGGCGGGCCGTGCCGTAGCGCCGGCGGCCCCGGCGCGAGCGGGAGTTGATCACCAGGACGGCGCGGCCGCCGCCCGCGATCGCGGACTCCAGCTCCGCCTTGCTCCGCATCCCGACGCTCCGCATCCGACTGGTCGCCTCCTCCACGGCATGACGGTCCATGGTGGACCGGAAACCCCGGCCCGGCACTTTATAAACCGATTACACAGCGTTGAAACATGGCCGCCGGCGGGAACCCTTACACCAGGAGAACATCTGAACGACCGGGGCGTGGACATGCGGCTGCGGGGCTGGGCGGGAGCGGGACTCATCGTGGCGGTCGCCGGGCTGACGGCGTCCATCGCCGCGGGCGGGACGGCCCCGCCCGGTGCCCCCGCCGACGACGGCGCGGCCGTGGTCGGCGAGCGCCGCCCCCGCCGCCGCGTGCTCGACCTGGCGATCCGCTCGCCCGTCCTGGAGGGCGTCGTGCACGTCCGCCTCCTGCTGCCCCCCGGCTGGTCGCGGGACGCCTCCCGCACCTGGCCGGTGCTCTGGCTCCTGCACGGCGCCGGCGCCGGGCGGGACGGCCACACCGTGTGGACCGACCACAGCGACATCGAGGAGCTCACCGAGGACGCCGACGTGATCGTCGTCATGCCGGAGGGCGGCCCGTGCGGCAACTACACCGACTGGTGGAACCGCGGCGACGGCGGCGCGCCCAAGTGGGAGACCTTCCACCTCGCCGAGCTCCGGCAGATCCTCGAACGGGGATACCGCGCCGGGCCGGACCGCGCCGTCGCCGGGAACGCGATGGGCGGCCTCGGCGCCCTGGCGTACGCGGCGCGGCACCGCGGCTTCTTCCGGGCGGCGGCGTCGTTCAGCGGGCCGGTCCATACGCTGCACCGCGACCCGTCCGGGCTCGACGTCGCCGACCTCGTCGAGCTGGGCGTCGCGATCGGCGCGCCGTCCCTCGACTGGACCGACGTCTGGGGCGACCCCGACCGGCAGCGCGTCGTGTGGCGGCAGCACAACCCGTTCGACCTCGCGGGCCGGCTCGCCGGCGTCCGGGTGCACGTGAGCGCCGGCGACGGCACGCCCGGCCCCTACGACCCGCGCCCCGCGACGGGCACCGACATCCTGGAGGTGCTCGCCCACACCGTCTCCCTGGAGTTCGCCGGCAAGCTGAAGAAGCTCGGCATCCCGGTCACCACGCACTTCTACCGCGGCACGCACAGCTGGCCCTACTGGCGGCGCGAGCTGCGCGCGACTCTGCCCGCCCTGCTCGCCGAGATCACCTGAGCTCCGGCTAGGGTCGAGGCGTGACCGAACCCCGTTCTGATTCCGACGTCCCCGCGTTCTGGTGGGCGCTCGGGCTGCCCGGCATCATCGACGTCCACGTCCACTTCATGCCGCCGCGGCTGATGAGCGCCGTCTGGGGGTACTTCGACGAGGCGGGCCCGCTGATCGGCACCGAGTGGCCGATCCGCTACCGGGACTCGGAGGAGGAGCGGCTGGCGTTCCTGCGCGGCCTCGGCGTCCGCGCCTTCACCTCGCTGACCTACCCGCACCGGCCGGGGATGGCCGAGTCGCTGAACGACTGGACCGCCCAGTTCGCCGCCCGCGTCCCCGAATGCATCCAGACCGCGACCTTCTACCCCGAGCCGGGCGTCGAGGACTACGTGCGCCGCGCCCTGGAGTCGGGTGCCCGCGTCGTCAAGGTCCACCTCCAGGTCGGCGGGTTCGACCCGCGCCTCAAGGAGCTGGACGCGGTGTGGGGGATGCTCGCCGAGGCCGGCGTACCGGCCCTGGTCCACGCCGGATCGGGCCCGGTCGCCAACGGCTACACCGGCCCCGGCCCGTTCGGCGAGGTGCTGGCCCGCCACCCGCGGCTGACCGCGATCGTCGCCCACCTGGGCGCGCCGGAGTTCGAGGGCTTCCTCGCCCTCGCCGACGGGTACGAGGGCGTCCACCTCGACACGACGATGGTCTTCACCCGGTTCGCGGCGCTCGCCGAGTTCCCGGCCGCGCTCCTTCCCCGGCTGCGCGAGCTGGGGCTGGACGGGCGCGTCCTGCTCGGCACCGACTTCCCCAACATCCCCTACGAGTACGCGCACCAGCTGGAGTCGCTGGCGGCCCTGGACCTCGGCGACGACTGGCTGCGCTCGGTCTGCTGGCACGGCCCCGCCCGGCTCTTCGGCCTGTCGTAGGGACAGGGCGGGCCGTTTCACGGGTTTTCACGCGGGTTGCCTGGTCGCCGCGGGGCCGGGGCCGCCCTCCTTGACACACGGCGTCGGCGCCGCGACTTTGGGAGCGCTCCCACCAGAGAAGAGGACCCCGCATGAGAACCGTCACGGTCCGTCCCGGAAGAGGAGAGCGCGCATGACCGCGACACTGCGGCGCGGCCGCATCCTTCTGTTCGTCCTGGCCGCCCTGCTGGCGCTGGTGTCCGTCCCGGCGGCGCCGGAGACGGCGCGCGCCGCCGCGGGCACCGGATACTGGCACACCAGCGGCCGGCAGCTGCTCGACGCGGAGGGCCGGCCGGTGCGGATGACGGGCATCAACTGGTTCGGCGCCGAGACGTCCAACTACACCCCGCACGGCCTCTGGTCGCGCGGCTACACGGACATGCTCGACCAGATCAAGGGCCTGGGCTACAACACGCTCCGGCTGCCGTACAGCAGCCAGCTGTTCGATCCGGGCAGCACGCCGAACAGCATCGACTACACCAAGAACCCGGACCTGCGAGGGCTGGACGGGCTGGCGATCCTCGACAAGATCGTCGACTACGCGGGGCGGATCGGGCTGAAGGTCGTCCTCGACCGGCACCGCCCGGACTCCGGCGGGCAGTCCGCGCTCTGGTACACCGCCGCCTACCCCGAGTCGCGCTGGATCTCCGACTGGACGATGCTCGCCCGGCACTACGCGGGCGACACCACGGTCATCGGCGCCGACCTGCACAACGAGCCGCACTCCCCGGCCTGCTGGGGCTGCGGCGACCAGGCCCGGGACTGGCGGCTCGCCGCCGAGCGGGCCGGCAACGCCATCCTGGCCGCCAACCCGAACTGGCTGATCATCGTCGAGGGCGTCAACGACCACGAGGGCGACAACTACTGGTGGGGCGGCAACCTCCAGGGCGCCGCCCGGGACCCGGTGCGGCTGGACGTCCCGAACCGGCTCGTCTACTCCGCGCACGACTACGCCACGTCGGTCTATCCGCAGCCGTGGTTCGACGACCCGTCCTTCCCGTCCAACATGGCCGGTATCTGGGACAAGAACTGGGGCCACCTCTACAAGAACGACGTCGCGCCCGTCCTGCTGGGCGAGTTCGGGACGACGCTGAGGGACCCGCGCGACCAGACCTGGCTGCGCACCCTGATGGCCTATCTCGGCGAGGGAACGGGCGGGATCTCGTTCACCTACTGGTCGTGGAACCCGAACTCCGGTGACACCGGCGGCATCCTCAACGACGACTGGACGACGGTCAACACGGCGAAACAGGCCTACCTCGCCCCGTACCTGCTCGGCGCCGGCGACCCCGAGGGCGTCCCGGCCGCGGCCGGGAACCGCCTCGCCGGCCGCGCCGCGGCGGCGTGACGGCGCCCCCTAGTGATCGCAGGGCGCGCTGCCCGCGTGCTCGTGCGGCTCCCCGCCCTCCGCCACGTGGCGGGGGCCGTGCGGGTCGTCGCAGTGCCCGTGCGGGCCGCCGTCGGGCACGTCCACGTGGTCGACCTCCAGCGTCGTGTGCGTGATCCCGTACGAGGCGCGCAGCAGCTCCTGCAGGTCGCGGCGGACGGCGTGGCAGTCGCCCTGGACGTCGACCAGCACGTGCGCGGACAGCGCCGGGTAGCCGGAGCTGACCTCCCACACGTGCAGGTCGTGGACCTCCTCGACGCACGGGCGCTCCGCGAGCCGGGCCCCCACCTCGGACGGGTCCATCCCGGCGGGCGCGGCCTCCATGAGCACCCGGCCCGCGTCCCGCAGCAGCCGGTATCCGGCCTTCAGCATCAGCGCCGCCACCACCAGCGAGGCGACCGCGTCGGCGCGGGCGAGGCCGGTCGTCCACACGACCAGGCCGGCGACCGCGGTCGCGATGAACGCGAACAGGTCGTTCAGGATGTGCTGGAACGCGCCCTCGACGTTCAGGCTCCGCCGGTCGGCCCTGCTGATCAGCACGGTCGCCGCGACGTTGACGGCGATGCCCGCGAGGGCCGTCCAGAAGACGAACTGGCCCTCCACCGCGGGCGGTTCGACCAGCCGCCGGACGCCCTCGTAGACGAAGAAGACCGCGAGCAGGATCAGCGTCAGCCCGTTCAGCTGCGCGGACAGGATCTCCGCGCGGCGCAGGCCGAAGGTGTAGCCGCCCTTCGGCGGGCGCGCGGCGATCCGCATCGCGACCAGCGCCAGCGCGATCGCGAACGCGTCCGTCATCATGTGCGCCGCGTCGGTGATCAGCGCCAGCGAGGAGGCGACGAAGCCGATGACGACCTCGCCGGACATGTAGGCGAGGATCAGCACCAGCGCGGCGGTCAGCAGCCGCCGGTCGGCGCTCGCCGAGACGGCGTGCCCGTGGCCGTGGCCGTGCCCGTCCGGCGCGGGGTCCCGGTCGGCGGTCATGGGGCCTCCTCCCCGTGGCCGACGTGCGTGAGGGCGAGGTCGAGCAGCATCCGGACGTGCGAGTCGTCCAGCCGGTAGTAGGCCATCCGGCCGGCCCGGCGGACCCGGACGACGCGGTTGGCGCGCAGCAGGCGCAGCGCGTGCGAGACCGCCGACTCCGAGTGCCCGCAGGCCGCCGCGATGTCGCACACGCACATCTCGCCCCCTTCGAGGAGCGCGGTGATCACCCGCAGCCGCCCGGGGTCGGACAGCAGCCCGAACACCTGCGCCACCTCGGTGATCGTCTCCGCGGCCGGCAGGGACGCGGAGACGACGGCGACCTTCTCGGCGTCGACCACGCGGACGGCGCAGGCGTCGGCCGGCGCCGCCGCGGACGTCCCGGCGGGTGTCCGCGCGGGCGCCTGGGCGGGCACCGCGGCGGCCGCAACATCTGAAGCACTGCTCATATGAGCAATCTATCGCACGGCCCGCTCAGGTGACGGTGGGGGTGGGCTCTTCCTCCGCCGGCGGCAGCGAGATCGGAGCCTGCGGCACGTCCACGGGCGATTCCAGCCCACCGGTCTGCGTACCCGGGTCGTCCGTCGGCACTCCCGGCTCCCCGGTCGCGGGCTCGGTGCCGGGAGTCCCGGGATCCGAGGTCTCCGGGCCGGGCGTCCCGGTGCCGGGCGACTCGAGCCCCGGGGACTCGGTGCCCGGCGACGGCGTCCCGGACGACTCCAGGCCGGAGTCCTCCGGCGCGGGCGAGTCACCGGTCGGCACCTCGGTCTCGGTGGGCGGCAGCTCGGCCGGCGGCCCGTCCGCCGGTCCGGCGGTGGCGCGGGGCCGCTCGAACCCCATCGTCCCCTCCGGGTCGACGAGGACGTAGGTCTCGATCGTCCCCTTCTGGGCGTCCCGCGGGCGGATCCGGGTCACATTCCGCTTCTCGAATCCCGGCCAGGATCGGCCACTGTAGGACGCGTTCCGCGGGGAGATCTTTTTCTCCGGCCGGGTCAGCGGATTCCCGCAATTGCACTTCACCGCGGGCACCCCGTAACCATTGACCAGAACGCCCATTCCGGCCTGCAGGACGGCGGGGCCGCTCGTCGCCTTCCCGTTGTCGTAGCCGTGGTTGGTGACGAGGGTGTCGGTGCGCAGCAGCACCGGGGTCAGCCGCGACACGTACCGCGGGATGTCGCTCACCGGGATGCCCTGCACCTTCGCCCACGCCCGCGCCTTGTCCGGGTTGGCCTGCAGGAACGCGATCAGCTTCTGCTGGTCGCAGGTCGCCGCCCGGCGCGTCCCGCCGTACAGGCCGGGGGAGTCGCCGTCCTGCGTTCCGCCCGCCCGCGGCCGCTTCTTCACCTTCATCTCGTCGGTGTTGGACGCCAGCGTGTACGGATCGGGGCCCGGCGACCCCACCGTCAGCCGCGTGATGGTCGCACCCGCGTCCCCGCATCCCGACAGCGTCCCGGCCGCCAGCGCGAGGGCCGCGAGGGCGCCCGCGATCGGCCGCGCCGCGCCCCCGCGCCGGGCAATTAGCGAATGGATCTCCAGCATGCGTCTCTCCCGCTCCGGGTTCGCCGAACCTATACTCTTTGATGCCGGGCGGGGCGGATTTGTGCCCGGCGGAATGCTCGAATTTTTCGCGGGGGTACGAATGGCGGGCACGGTTCCCCTGACGGCCGCCGATCCCACCCGGCTCGGCGGCTGGGAGCTGCTCGGCCGGATCGGGACCGGCGGCCAGGGCGTGGTGTATCTCGGTCGCCCGCTGGGGGAGGGGGCCGGGCCGTCGCGCGTGGCGGTCAAGCTGCTGCACGCCCAGCTCCTCGGCGACGCGAACGCGCGGGAGCGGTTCGTCCGTGAGCTGGCGCTGCTGGAGCGGGTCGCCGGGTTCTGCACCGCGCAGATGCTCGCCGCCGACATGGCGGGCGACCGGCCGTACATCGTCAGCGAGTACGTCCCCGGCCCGTCGCTGCGCACGCTCGTCCTGGAGGAGGGCCCGCGCACCGGCGCCGGCCTGGAGCGGCTGGCGATCAGCTCGGTGACCGCGCTGTCGGCGATCCACCGGGCGAACATCGTGCACCGCGACTTCAAGCCGCAGAACGTCCTGATGGGCCCGGACGGGCCGCGCGTGATCGACTTCGGCATCGCCCGCGCCTTCGACGCGGGCGCCACGCTGACCAGCCAGGTCGTCGGCACCCCCGCCTACATGGCGCCCGAGCAGTTCTCCGGGCGGGTCGGCCCGGCCACCGACCTGTTCGCCTGGGCGGGCACCCTGCTGTTCGCCGCCACCGGGCGCGACCCGTTCGCGGGCGGCCCGCTGCCCACCGTGATGTACCGGATCATGCACGAGACGCCCGACCTGAGCGCCCTGCCGGGCCCGCTCGCCGAGGTCGCCGCCGCCTGCCTCGCCAAGGACCCGAAGGCCCGGCCCGCCTCCGAGGACGTCCTGCTCTGGCTCCTCGGCGAGCGCGAGAAGCACGCCCGGCTGGAGATCCCGACCGAGCGCCTCGCCGCCCCGACCGCCCCCGCCCCGACCGCCTTCACCTCGGAGGCCCCGGCCCCGACCGCCCCGGCCCCGACCGCCCCGGCCCCGCCCCCCGCGCCGCGGCCCACGGTCGACATCACCGGCGACGGCGGTCCGCACACCGTGCCGGAGACGAGGCAGGCGCCGCCCGGCCCCGCCGCCGGACCCGCGGGTCCGCCCTGGCCGGAGCCCGTCCCGGCCGCGCCCCGCCGGACGCTGCGGCGCGGCCCCGCGGTGGCGACCGGCCTGCTGCTCGCCGGGTTCCTCGCCGCGCTGGACGTCGCCGCCCTCGCCATCCTGATCGCCCGGCCGTCCCTGACCGAGGGGCACCGCGGCGGCCTGCTGCCCGTCGTCGCCTCCTCGTTCGCCGTCGTCGCGATCGTCACGCTCGTCGCGGTGATCCTCGCGTGGCGCGGCAGCCGTCCCGCCGCCTGGACCGTCATGGCCGCGCGGGTCGTCCGCGTCGCGATGTGGGGCGCGTGGGGCGCCCTGGTCGAGGTCCAGGCGTCCGCGCTCGCCGGGCACGCCGCGCTGACCGCGCTCGTGGTCGTCCTGCTCGCCCGCGGCCTGTCCAGGCCGCCCGGCTGACGCGCCGTCAGCCGGACGCCGCGTCGCGCTCGGCCCACTCCCGCAGGTCGCGGCGCTCGATCGCGGCGGCCATCAGCCCCGGGAACGCGTCCGGCGTGCACGCGAACGCCGGGACGCCCATCGCCGCCAGCGCCGCGGCGTTGTCGTGGTCGTAGGCGGGCGCGCCCTCGTCCGACAGCGCGAGCAGCACCACGACCTGCACGCCCGCCGCCGTCAGCGCCGCGACCCGCTGCAGCATCTCGTCCCGGATCCCGCCCTCGTACAGGTCGCTGACCAGTACGAGGATCGTGTCGGCCGGCCGCGCCACGAGCCCCTGGCAGTACGCGATCGCCCGGTTGATGTCGGTGCCGCCGCCGAGCTGCGTGCCGAACAGCACCTCGACCGGGTCGTGCAGCTGGTCGGTCAGGTCCACCACGTTCGTGTCGAACACGACCAGGGACGTCCGCAGCGACCGCAGCGACGCCAGCACCGCCCCGAACACGCTCGCGTACACCACCGACGCCGCCATCGAGCCGCTCTGGTCGATCGCGAGGACGACGTCCCGCTTGACGGCCTGCTGCCGCCGCCCGTACCCGATCAGCCGCTCCGGCACGAGCGTCCCCTGCTCGGGCAGGTAGTGCCGCAGGTTCGCGCGGATCGTCCGGTCCCAGTCGACGTCCGCGAGCCGCCTCGGCCGCAGCACCCGCGCGGACCGGTCGAGGGCGCCGCCGACGGCCGACCGCGTCTTCTGCGCGAGCCGCCGCTCCAGCTCCAGGACGACCTTCCGCACGACCGCCCGCGCCGACTCCCTGGCCCTGTCGGGCATCACCCGGTTCAGCGACAGCAGCGTCCCGACCAGGTGCACGTCCGGCTCGACGGCGTCCAGCATCTCCGGTTCCAGCAGCAGCCGGGTCAGGTCGAGCCGCTCGATCGCGTCCTTCTGCATCACCTGCACCACGCTGGACGGGAAGTACGCGCGGATGTCGCCGAGCCACCGCGCCACCGACGGCGCGGAGTCGCCGAGCCCGGCACCGCGCCGCCCGGGCCGGGACCGGCCCTCGTCCCCGCCGGCCCCGTAGAGCTTCTCCAGCGCCCCGTCCATGCGCGCGTCGTCGCCGGCCAGCGTGACCCCGGTCCCGTCGGCCTGCTCGCCGCCGAGCACCAGCCGCCACCGCCGCAGCCGGTCGCCGCCGTCCTCGGTGCTCTCACCGTTCACCGTCGCGCCTCCGTCTCATGCGTGCGTCCAGCCGAGGATTCGCAGTGCGGTCTCCGCGGCCGGGGCCGCGCGGGTCTCGTCGATGTCGTCATCCCCGTGCGGGGAGGCGCCGGCGGCGGGCTCGCCGCGGCGGCGGAGCCGCTCGCCTATCGCCCGCCGCTCGGCCGCGGGATAGGCGCCGAAGGTGCGGCGCAGGAGGGGGAGGACGTCGGTGAACGAGTCGCCGGGCAGGCCGGCGATCCACTCGTCGACGAGGTCCAGCAGGGCCGCGTCGTGCATCAGGATGAGGCCGCCACCGGACAGGAAGCCCTCGACCCAGGCGGCGGCGCGGTCCGGCGCGGCTCCGACGGACACGGCCCGCGCCATCCGGGCGGGGACGTCGGGCAGGCGCCCGGCGTCGAGGAGAAGGCGGGTGAGGCGGCCCTCGATCAGGCCGTGCAGCGTGTCCGGGCGGGTGAGGACGCCTTCGAGGGTGCGGCGCCACCGCTCGATGTGCCCCTCGTCGGCGAGCAGGGCGAGGGCGCCGTGGACGGCGTCGACATGGGCGAGGAACTCGCGGGCGGCGTCGTCGTCCAGGCCGGTGACGGCCGGCGGGAGGCCCACGCACACGCGGACGACGAGGCCGTCGACGACCGTCCGGAGCGGGCCGGTGGACGTGCCGCGGACGTCGCCGTACCGCAGCGCCCGCACGATCGCCGGCATCGCGGACATCAGGTGCGCGACGTCGGTGTCGACGGCGGCGCGGTCGGCGAGGGCCCGCATGACGGCGGGGAGCGCGTCGCCGAGGTCGGCCAGCAGGCACCGCTCGGCCACCGACGTCAGGTCGGCGAGGGTGCCGGCGCCCGCGGCCAGCGCCCGCGCGCGGGCGGCGCTCGCGCCGCGGACGGTGGTGCCCCACGCCCCGGCCTCGATCAGCTCGACGTCGAACTCGGGGCGCCAGGCCAGCGTCCAGGTCTCGCGGAACGTCCCCTTGGAGCGGCTCTCGGACGGGACGCCCCAGTCGACGTCCAGCAGGCGGAGGCGGTGCAGCAGGCGGCTGCGCTCCAGGTCGGTGGCCTTGCGCAGGTCGAGGTCCTGCTCCTTGCCGAGCGCGGACGGCTTCAGCCGCAGCCGCCGCTGCTCGGCCTGCAGGTCGCGCTGGAGCGGCACCATCGGGGTCCGCTCCGGGACCTCGCCGAGCCGCTCGCCGACCACCATGCGCTTCTGGATCAGCTCCACGGGGAGGTCGGCGCCCTCGCACAGGACGGCCCGGGTCGCCTCGGTGACCTCGTCCAGCCCGGCGAGGGGGCGCCCGCGCAGCGCGGCCAGGGCCTCGGCGAGCCGGACGGCCTCGATCACGTGCGCGGAGGAGACGTGCAGGTCCTCCTCGCGCAGGACGCGGGCGGCGCCCGTGAGCCAGCGCTCGATCGGCCGGTCGCGCGCCGTGAACAGGTGGTGGTACCAGCCGGGGGAGCGGACCCCCGCGCCGTAGCCGGAGCGCCCGGCGAGCCGCCCGTGCGTCCACGGCACCCAGGTCATCGCGACCTTCGTCTTCGGCAGCCCGCGCAGCGTCCGGTCGTCGCGGGTCGCCGGGACCTTCGCCCGCAGCGCCGGGACGTGCCAGGCCCCGCACACCACGGCGACCCGCTCGTGGCCCTCCTTGAGCGTGCGGCGCAGCGTCCGGCGCATGTGCGCCTCCCGCTGCTCCTCGCGCCGCAGGTGGCCGGCCGGCAGCCCGGCGGACCCGGCCTCCTCCGGCAGCGCGGCCAGCTGGGCGCGCAGCTCCGCCATCGCCTCCGCGATGGCGGGGAACGGGGAGGGGCCGTCGCCGCGGTGCTCGACGACGTCGTCCCACCACCGCTCGGCGTCGTCGTAGCCGGCCGCCTTCGCCAGCCAGCCCAGCGGGTCGAGCCGGATGCCCTCCACGGGCGCGGGCGCCCCGGACTCCGCGGGCGCCCCGGCGTCGGCGGGCGGCGGTTCGGCCTCCCCGGCCGGTTCGGGCCCGGCGGCCGCTTCGTCGCCCGCTTCGTCGCCCGCTTCGTCGCCCGGTTCGCCGTCCGCCGGGACGAGCTGGTTCGCCGCCGGCAGGTCGCAGAACCGGATCTGCGCCCCCGTCGACAGCGCGTACCGGATCGCCTGCCATTCGGGGCTGAACTCGGCGAACGGCCAGAACGCGGCCCGGCGGTCGCCGTCCTCCGGAGCGGGGGAGTAGGCGAGCAGCGCCACCGGCGGCACCATCCCGGGGTCGCCGGCCAGCGCCACGATGGGGTCGGCCTCGGGCGGCCCCTCGATCAGCACCGCGTCGGGCTTGAAGTCCTCCAGCGCGCCGCGCAGCGCACGCGCCGACCCCGGCCCGTGGTGCCGGACGCCGAAGACCTCTACCTGGCTCAAGAGACCTCCCGGCAGGCGCGGTAGAAGTCCCGCCACTCGGGACGGTCGCGGACGACCGCCTCCAGGTACTCCTGCCACACGACGCGGTCGGAGACCGGGTCCTGGACGACCGCGCCGACGATCCCGCCCGCGACGTCGGCGGCGCGCAGCACCCCGTCGCCGAAGTGCGCGGCCAGCGCCAGCCCGTTGGTGATCACGGAGATGGCCTCGGCGGTGCTGAGCGTCGCGCTCGGCGACTTGAGCTTGGTGCGGCCATCCGCCGTGACCCCGGACCGCAGCTCCCGGAACACCGTGACCACGCGGCGGATCTCCTCCAGCCCCGCCGGCGTCTCGGGCAGCTCCAGCCCGGCGCCGATCTGGTCGACGCGGCGGGCGACGATGCCGATCTCGTCCTCGACGCTCTCCGGGAGCGGCAGCACGACCGTGTTGAAGCGGCGGCGCAGCGCGCTGGACAGCTCGTTCACGCCCCGGTCGCGGTCGTTGGCGGTCGCGATGACCGTGAACCCCTTGCGGGCCTGGACCTCGGTGCTCAGCTCGGGCACCGGCAGCGTCTTCTCCGACAGCACGGTGATCAGCGTGTCCTGGACGTCGGACGGCATCCGGGTCAGCTCCTCGATGCGGGCGACGGCGCCGCGCCGCATCGCGCGCATCAGCGGGCTCTCCACCAGCGCCTTCTCCGACGGCCCCTCGGCGAGCAGCCGCGCGTAGTTCCACCCGTAGCGGATCGCCTCCTCCGCCGTGCCCGCCGTCCCCTGCACGAGCAGCGTGGAGTCGCCGCTGACCGCGGCGGCGAGATGCTCCGACACCCACGTCTTCGCCGTGCCGGGGACGCCGAGCAGCAGCAGCGCGCGGTCGGTGGCCAGCGTCGCGACCGCCACCTCCATCAGCCGCCGCGGCCCCACGTACTTCGGGCTGATCGCCGTCCCGTCCGGCAGCTCGCCGCCGAGCAGGTACGTGGTGACCGCCCACGGCGACAGCCGCCAGCCGGGCGGCCGGGGCCGGTCGTCGTGCTCGGCCAGCCGGGCCAGCTCACCGGCGTACTGCTGCTCGGCGTGCGGCCGCAGGACGGCGCCGTTCTCCGCGTCGGGACGGCCTCCCAGGCCCTCCGATGCAGGCTTGTCTGTCACGGGGTGAGCTCCTTCAGCATCTCGTCGCGGAACCGCAGGGTCGCGATCAGGTCGGTGACGGCGCGCGGGGCGGCCGGCTCCAGCTCCTCCAGCCGGGCCGCGGCGGCGGGGTCGAGCCGCTGGTCGGCCAGCCGGCACAGCTGGGTGACCAGATGCTCGTCGCGCCGGGTGGGGCGCTCGGCGGACAGGGAGAGCGTCGCGACCACCGCCGCCGCGAGCGGCCCCGTCCACGGCCCCGGGACCCGTTCGAGCACCCGCAGGAGGTCGGGCCGCCCCTCGACCCAGCGGATCAGGTCGGCCGCCGCCGCGTCGCGCTCGTCCGCGGGCAGGACCGAGAGCAGGTCGGCGAGCGCCTCCGGCTCGTCCACCATGACGCCGCCCTTCAGCAGCGCCCGCGCCCAGGCGGTGTCGTGCTGGCCGAGCGCGGCCCTCGCCCACCCGATGTGGACGTCCCGCCCGTCCGAGTCCGACCCGGGCTCGTGCTGAGGGGACGACCCCCCGGAGCCCCCGGCGGCTCCGCCGAAGGGCAGGCAGACGATCTCCATGGGCGGCAGCCCGAACAGGTCCGTCCAGGTGGACAGCGGGGTGCGGGCGAGGATCTCGCGGAGCCACGCCGCCCGCGTCCCGACCGGCGAGCCCCCGCCCCGCGGCGCGAACGACCCGCTGGGATGGAAGGGGACGCCGTCGCGCGCCAGGTCCTCGCCGTGGGCCTGCGGCGGTTCCACCTGGATCCACGTCTGCGTCCGGCCGCGCACGGTGCCGGTCCGCGGGATCAGGCAGGCCCGCGCACGCGCCGCCATCCGCCCCCCGTAGGCCGATCCCGGCATGCGGGCCAGCAGGTCGGACGCGAGCTGCCGGACGTCCTTGCCCCGGTCCTCCAGGGCGTCCTCGAGGAAGCCCTCGTCGTCGGGCGAGAGGCCGTGCTCGAACGTGGCGAGGAAGGCCGCGCGGTCGGGCGCGGGCTCCCTGGCCCACGTCTCGCGCAGCAGCTCCCGCGCCCGCTCCGGCTCGGTGCGGCGCAGCCTGGTCAGGTAGGCCACGCGGCGGTTGCGGGTGCCGGTCTCCCAGACCTCGGGGCCGCCGCCGGGGTCGTCCCCCGAGCCGACCAGGTAGGCCCAGTCGGTGTTCTGCAGGGCCAGCCAGACGCCGCGCCTCCCGGACGCCCGCGCGATCGGCGCCCGCAGCACCCGGTCGCCGCGGCCCCGCTCCAGCAGGTCGGGAAGCGTCTGCGCGGGCACCCGGAAGCCCCGCGCCGCCGCCGCGTCCAGCCACTCGGGCAGCACCCGGATCTGCTCCCCGCCGAGGATCCGCCGCAGCCGGGCCGCCGCGGCCCTCGGCACGACCGGCGCGTCCTCCACCGGGGCGAGCGCCACCGGCTCGGGCGCGACCGCCGCGGGCGCGCGCCCCGCCCTCCGCCGCACGGCCAGCAGCGCCGCCTGGTCGAGCAGCCGCCCCGCCCGGTCGCCGGGATCGGCGGGCGCCTCCGCCAGGACGGGCGGGTCACGGCGCTCGGTGCCGAGCAGCGCCGCGGTGACGTGCTCGTTCCACGCGCTCACAGGATCACCGTCCCCTCGTCCTCGTGCCATGCCGTCAGCGGGCGCAGGCCGCGCGGGCTCCACTCGCCGGCCATCGTCACCGGCCCGCCGCCCGACAGCGCGAGCAGCCGCCACGGATCGCCCATCCGGAGCGGCAGCGCGTCACCGGCGTCGTCGACCACGTACAGCTCCCCTCCCGCGCGGGCCAGGCGGACGTTCGCCAGCGTCGCGGGCCACCGGTCCAGCCAGGGGTCCCGCGCGAGGGCCGCCGCGTGCTCGTCCAGGAACGCCCGGACGGAGGCCCCGCGCGGCGCGGCCGCCATGGCCGTCCCCTGGCGTTCGGCGACCAGCGCCCGCAGCGGCTGCGAACCCGGATAGAAGGCCAGCTCCGCGTCGACCTCCGTACCCACGACGAGCGAGGTGTCCAGAGACGTGCCCGGCGCGGCGAAGGACAGCACGAGCGCGGGACGCCCCGCCCGCCCCTGGAGCCACACCCGCCGCGTGGTCAGCAGGTCCTGCGCGGTGTCGTGCGCCCCCGTCACCGTCCACCGGTCCCGGACGCGCTCCCCGCCGGTCAGCACGTCGTCCTGCGAGACGGTGAACCCCACCCGCGAGCGGACGGTCTCGCGCAGCCCGGCGGGCAGCTCGTCACGCCGCCGGTAGGCCTGGACGAGCAGCCGCAGCAGCGCGTACTCCTCCAGCAGGCGGTCCGGCCACCCGGGCCGCCGCGGGACCGCCGCGAGCCCCTTGACCTGCCCGGCGAGGGCGCTCGCCTGCGCGTCGACGAGCCGCCGCGCCACGTCGTCCCACAGCCGGTAGGGGGCCTTGTCCGCCTGGGCGAGGCCGTGCGCGACCTGGTCGCGCAGCCACTGGTCGAGCTCGGCCAGCCCGTCGTCGACGCGCCGTGCCCGCCGCTCCGCCGTCTTCGGATCCCGCGCCCTGGACGCCGACGCCGCCCGCCGCTCGGCGGCCTTCCCGGCGCGTTCGCGCCGGTCCTCCACCCATTCGGCGACCCACCCCGGCCGCGGCCCGTCCTCCACCACGGCGTCCGCCCACAGGAGCAGCAGCCCCAGGCCGTGCTTGCACGGGAACTTCCGGCTCGGGCAGGTGCACCGGAAGGCGGGTCCGGCCAGGTCGGCGCACGTCCGGTAGACGGACTTCCCGCTGCCCTGGCACTCGCCCCAGACGGCCTCGTCGTCGCAGCCCGTACGGCCCCACTTGGCGGGCTTGGCGATGCCGCCCGCCGCTTTGGCGGACGCCGCATCAGGCGCGAGTCCGACCACCTGCTCCCGAGACCACCGTTCGCTCACACCACCGAAACTATCGGCGGCCACGGACAATCAGCGGTCCGGACGATCGGCGGCGTCCGGCGGACCGGGCCTCAGCCCGTCCCGCCGAAGCCGGGCGGGGCGGGCAGGTCGGGGACGGAGACGTCCGGGACGAGGAGGGCGCCGCCGGTCAGCAGGGCGAGCAGGGCCGTCGCGCCGAACAGCGCCACCCAGGCGAGGCCGGGGACGCCGGTGAGGTGCGCGAGCTGGTCGGCGTCGGAGCTCGGCGCCATGTGCCGGGCGCGCATCCGCTGCAGCTCGATCACCGGGCGGGTGGCGGCCAGCAGCAGGAACCAGGCGGCCAGGTAGGCGAACCCGGCCTGCACCTCGGCGCTGCCCAGCCACGACACCCCGAAGATGATCGCGCCCGTGGCGATCACCGACAGCGCGCCGTAGGCGTTGCGGATCATCACGAGCATCGCGGCGAGCAGCGCGAGCGAGAACCACAGCATGAGCGTGATCCGCCCGGCCGCCAGCAGCAGCGCGAAGAACAGCCCGAGCAGCGGGGGAGTGAGGTAGCCGGCCATCGCCGTGAAGATCATCCCGGGGCCGTGCGGCTTGCCGCGCGACACGGTCACGCCCGAGGTGTCGGAGTGCAGCTTGATGCCGTCCAGCTTGCGGCCGGTGACCAGCGCGATGAGCGCGTGCCCGCCCTCGTGCGCGATCGTGACGGTGTTGCGCGCGACCCGCCAGGTGGGGCCGTGGAGCACCGAGCCGAGCGCCACGAGGCCGACGAGCGCGACCAGCCAGAGCGGGGGGTCGGGCTGCGTTCCCGTCACGCGGTCCCACAGGTCGGCGATGCTCACTTGAGCCTCCGAAGGATGTCGCCGGTCTGAAACCGGGAAGGAACTCGGATCCGGTCTTGACCGGCCCGCCGGAGCCGGGACGCGCCTGGACCAGAACTCGCCGACACGTTCCCACATCGTTTACATCGCGCCATGGTGAAGTTGAAAGCTCCGTGTTCGTGAGGAGGGCGTACAAGTGTCGGGCCTATCCGGATCCCGGGCAGGCCGCGGTGCTGAACCGCACGTTCGGGTGCGCGCGCAAGGTGTGGAATGAGGTGTTGGACTGGCGCACCAGGCGCTACAGAATCGACCGGACCAGGACCGGTTACGCCGAGTCCGACAGGTACTTGACCCAACTCAAGAAGGCGGAGGGGTTGGCGTACCTCAATGAGGTGTCGTCGGTTCCGTTGCAGCAGACGCTGCGCCACCAATCCACGGCGTTCGCCAACTTCTTCGCCGGGCGTGCCCGCTATCCCCGCTACAAATCCCGCAAGGGCAGGCAGTCGGCCACCTACACGCGTTCGGCCTTCCGGTTCCGGGACGGTGAGCTGTACCTCGCCAAGACGCTCCAACCCCTGAAGTTCGTATGGTCGTGGGACGATGTCGCTCCGACCACCCTCAATCCGACCACGGTGACGGTGAGCCGGGACGCCGACGGCATGTGGCACGTTTCCTTCGCCGTCGACACCGTTCTCCCCGAGCCCTTGGAGGCCGGCGGCGAACACGTCGGCATCGACTTGGGCATCAAAGACTTCGCTGTGACCTCCGACGGCGAGCGTCTTGCAAATCCCCGGCATCTTGCCGCCAAGCAGCGGAACCTGGCTCGGTACGAGCGACGCAAGGCTCGCAAACAGAGGGACAGTGCCAACCGGAAGAAGGCGGCGCGGAAGGTTGCGGCGGCGCATGGCAAAGTCCGCCGCGCGCGGCAGGACTTCCTGCACAAGGCGTCGACCGAGTTGGTGCGCCGCTATGACCTCATCGTTGTTGAGGACCTCAACGTGTCCGGCATGACCCGCAACCACACGCTGGCTCAGCACGTCGGCGATTGCGGCTGGAGCACCTTCCGCGCCATGCTCGCGTACAAGACACTTCAGTGGGGCAGGCGGCTGGTGGTGATCGACCGCTGGTTCCCCAGTTCGAAAACCTGCTCGGCGTGCGGGCACCTGCTCGCGCGGCTCAGCCTCTCGACCCGGCACTGGACGTGCCGGGCCTGCGGCACCCGGCATGACCGGGACGTCAACGCCGCCAAGAACATTCTGGCCGAAGGACTTTCGGTGTCGGCCTGTGGAGCTGATGTGAGACGAACGGGGGCATCCCGGACGCGGTCGGCGACGAAGCAGGAACCCCTCCGGAGCGATCCGGGTCGCGCGAGCGGCGGACGGCCCTAGGCCGTTCGGGAGTCCCCGGGTTTCGGCCGGGGGCGAAGTCAAGTTGTCCACGTCCACCTCGGAGTCGTCGTCGCGATGCCCAACATTAGGACGCCGGGGACGACGTTCGCGTTCGGTTCTCCAGGGTGGATGTCCGGTGACCGTGCCAGATGTGATCAATATCATGACGGGTCGCCCGTAACCCGCCGTGCCATAGGGCCTCCGCGGGGCCGAACTTCGCAATCCCGTTCCGGTCTGACCCGCATAACCGTTATCGTGCCGTTCGCGCCCGGGGCGGTGAGCTCCCGTTTCCGGCGCGACGAGAGGGTGAGCGGGGATTGAACGGGGACCGATCCTCCGCGCGTGCCGCGGGCGCGCGCGGGCTTTTACACCATTTCCGGCGTGACCGGCTGACCGGCCAGATCGCGATCGGGCTGGTCGGCGTGCTCTGCGTGAGCGCGCTCGTCTACGGGGTGGGCACCGCCAGTGCGCGGTACAAACTCTCGGACGTGGGGGCCTGGCTGAGCGCGAGCGCCAAGGGTCTCGTCGTGCACGCCAACGGGCTGGCCGGCAAGGTCGACGGCAAGGCCGCGGTGGTCCCGCAGATGCGCGGCCACCGTATCAAGATCGTCCAGGACGGCACGACCGTGCTGCTCGTAGACGAGGACACCGGCGTCGTCAGCCGCATCGACCCGTCCCAGCTCAAGATCACCACGAGCCGGCAGGTCGGCGGCCCGGGCATGCAGGTGCTCTCCGGCGCCGGGGCCGCCTACACGATCGACCTGGTCAAGGGCACCGTCCAGCAGATCGACCCGCTGCGGCTGACGCCGGTCGGGGCGCCCGCGACGCTGACCGCGCCGCTCGGGCAGGCCGGCATCGACGCCAACGGGGCCCTGTGGGTGCCCGTCCCGCAGACGGGGCAGGTCGTGCCGTTCCAGCAGGGCCGCCAGGGCGAGCCCGTCGCGGCCGGGAAGGCCGGCGACCGCCTCGCCCTGACGATCGCCGCCGGCACGCCGGTGATCGTCGACAGCACGTCCGCGACGGCGCTGATCGTCCGGCCCGAGGGGACGCAGCGGATCAACCTGCCCGCGCCGGTCACGGAGGCGAGGAACGGGGTCAAGGTCCCGGCGGTCGCCGACGGGCAGGTCGTCCCGATGCTCGGTGCGGGCGGCGCGCTGTACCTGCTGAACACCGGGGTCGGCCGCGTCGACTCGGTCGCGCTGCGCATGCCGAACCATGCCTTCGAGCCGCCGCACGTCCTCGGCCCGCGCGTCTACCTCCCGGACCGGACGTCCGGGCGGCTCCTGGTCTTCAACACCGAGCGCAACGCCTGGGAGAGGCCGATCGCGGCCACCCGGCCCGGCGGGACGATCGAGGTCATCGTCCGCGACCACATGCTGTGGGTGAACGACCCGCTCGGCCCGACGGCGCTCGCGTTCGGCCCGGACGGCCGGGTCAGGCGCATCAAGAAGTACGAGGACAAGATCCCGGGCAGCGCGCGGCGCCCGCTGCCCGTCCAGGCGAACCCGGGCAACGGGCAGGGCAACCGCAACGGCGGCGGGGGAGGCCACGGCGGGTCCAACGGGGTCCCGCCCCCGGGCCGTCCCGCGCAGCCGCCGCCGAAGAAGGACCCGACCGCGCCCGACCCGCCGACGCCCGCCGCGTCCGGCGACAACGGCAGGATCAGGGTCCGGTTCACCGCGCCCGCGCAGCCGCAGGGCGTCTACCCGGTGACCCGGTTCGTCCTCCTCGGCCAGGACGGCAGGCCGGTCGCCGGCGCGAGCCCTGCGCAGTTCGCCGGGAACAGCCAGGGCGGGACGTTCACCGTCGGCGGCCTCACCTGCGACACGACGACCCACATCTACAAGGTCGCCGCCGAGTACAAGGGCAGGAACGGCAGGAGGGCCTACAGCGAGTCCGGCGAGGTCGGCGCCACCGCCTGCACCGCTCCCGGCCCGCCGACCGCCCTGACCGCGGAGCCCGTCGACCACGGGGCGGATCTCACGTGGGGGCGTTCCTCCGGTTATGACGTCACCTACGTGGTGACCTCGCCCAGCGGGACGGCCACGACCACGGGGACGACGAAGATGATCAGCGGACTGGCGAACGCGCAGACCCACACGGTGACCGTCCGGGCCCGCAACGGCGCCGGCGACTCCACCGAGGTGTCGACGACCGTGAACCTCGCCTATCCCACCCGGCAGATCCGGAACCAGAACAACGGCCAGACCAACACGATCATCCGGTCAGAACCGAACACGACCGGACCGGCCGCCGGCAAGATCCCACAGGGCCAGATCATCACGATGACCGTGGTGTGCCAGGTGCGCGGCCATAACTACCACGACGACGAAAGCAACACGTCGAGCAACGTCTGGAACAGGGTTCAGACGCAGTACGGCAACGGCTACCTCAACGACACGCTGGTGGCCACGTCCAAGAACGGATACCCCTCGGACGGCCTCTATGAATGCCAGATGTGAGCGGCCGGAGCCGACCGCGGGCGAACGATCCATGTCGAGCACGCGGGGGTGCGGACGATGACCGAGAATCCAGGAGCGGACGCGGACGCGCTGGTGGGGCGGTTCGCGCAGATGTTCGCGGCGCTGGCCGGGAACATCGAGCGGGTCGTGCGCGGTAAGCGGGAGAAGGTCGAGCTGGCGCTGATCTGCCTGCTGTCCGAGGGGCACCTGCTGGTCGAGGACGTCCCGGGCGTCGGCAAGACGACCCTGGCGCGGGCGATGTCGGCGTCGGTCGAGGCCAAGTGGGCGCGGATCCAGTTCACGCCCGACCTGCTGCCCAGCGACATCACCGGCGTCTCCATCTTCAACCAGGGGACGAGCGCGTTCGAGTTCCACCCCGGCCCGATCTTCGCGAACCTGGTCGTCGCGGACGAGATCAACCGCGGCTCGCCCAAGACGCAGTCGGCGCTGCTGGAGGTCATGGAGGAGCGCCGGGTGACGGTCGAGGGCACCCCGCACCCGGTGCCGCGCCCGTTCATGGTGATCGCCACGCAGAACCCGGTCGACATGGACGGCACGTACCCGCTGCCGGAGGCGCAGCTCGACCGGTTCCTGATGCGGATCTCCATGGGCTACCCCGACCACCAGGCCGAGGTGGCGCTGCTCGCGGGCGCCCCGACCGGGGCGATGCTCGACCAGATGCCGCCGGTGATGACCCGCGAGGACCTATCCCGGATGATCGACTTCGCGCAGCGGCTGCACGTTGCGGCGCCGCTGTACGACTACCTGGTCCGGGTCGTCGCGGCCACCCGCGAGCACCCCGACCTGCGGCTCGGCGCGAGCCCGCGGGCCAGCATCGCGCTGCTGCGCGCGGCGCGGGTGCGGGCGGCGGCGGCCGGCCGCTCCTACATCGTCCCGGAGGACGTGAAGGCGCTCGCGGTCCCCGTCATCGCGCACCGGCTGATCGTCACGCCGGAGGCCGAGCTGCGCGGGCGCACCGGCGCCGACGTGGTCGCCGAGGCCCTGCAGAACGTCCCGACACCGCAGGCCGCCGGGGTGTGACGTGCTGACGCCGCTCGGATGGGGGACGGCGGCCGTCTCGGCGCCGCTGTACGCGGCGGGCTGGTGGCTCGGCTATCCGGAGCCCGCGATGCTCGCCGTCGCGGGCCTGATGGCGGTTGCGGGCGCCGCGCTGTGGACGCTCCCGCGCCCGAAGCTGGACGTCCGCCGGGAGATCGCGCCGCTGAAGGTCGAGCGCGGCGAACCGGCCGTCGGTGTCCTGCACGTGACCAACCAGGGTCGTGGCGCCCGGGGCATGAGCGCCCAGGAACCATTCTTCACCGGGGGGCCTGGGGGGTCGTCCCCCCGGGGAAGAAGGGCCGGGGCGACGTCGGTCGCCGTCGACATCCCGCGCCTGCGGGCCGGCGGGAAGCGCTCGGTGACGTACCGGCTGCCGACGGACCGGCGCGGCGAGATCCCGGTCGGGCCGCTGCGGCTGGTCCGCGCCGACCCGCTCCGGCTGGCCCGCCGGGTCCGGGAGTACGGGGCGCCGCAGACGCTGCTCGTCCGGCCGAAGACGGTGCGGCTGGCGCTGCTGCCGTCCGGTCGCGCCCACCACCTGGAGGGCCCGACCAGCGACCGGTCCCCGGCCGGGACGGCGACGTTCCACGCGCTGCGCGAGTACGTGATCGGGGACGAGCTGCGCCACATCCACTGGAAGTCGTCCGCTCGCACCGGGACGCTGATGGTCCGCCAGCTGGTGGACGCCAGCCTGCCGACCACGACGGTAGTGCTGGAAGCGCGGCCCGGATCGTGGCCGGAGCCCGACGACTTCGAGCTGGCCGTGGACGCGGCGGCGTCGGTCGCGGTCGGCGCGGCGTCGGCGAGCTTCCCCGTCCGGATCCTCACCGGCGACGGCCCGCTGGCCGACACGCGGGGCGGGCCCGGTGACGTGGAGGTCCTCCTCGACCGGCTGACCGCCGTCCAGCCGCGGGAGGGGCCGCGGTCGGTCGTGGACGCGGTGCGCCGCGTGCCCGCGGGCGGGTCCCTCGTCGTCGTGGCGAACGGGGACGCGGAGCTGGGGCGGATCGCGTCCGTGCGGAGCCGCTTCGACCGGGTCGTGGTGCTGCGGGTCCGGCCGCCGGAGCCGGCGTCGGCGCCGCCCGGCGTCCAGGTCGTCGACGTCGCCGACCTCGACGGCCTGGCGGAGGCGTGGCGGCGGCTGGGGAGCGTCCGGTGACCCGGTACGTCTCGCTCGCCGTGACGGCCTGCCTGGTCGCGGTCTCCGGCCTCGCGTTCCAGCGGGTCTTCGGGATGGGGCCGGTCGTCCCCGTCGTGGCCGTCGCCGCGGCGGTCCCGACCCTGCTGTGCGGGCTGCTGTCGGGCCCGCGCAAGGACAGGGGGCCGTGGCCGCTGTGGATCTCGCTCGTGCTCACGGTCGTCGCCTGGGCGGGGACGGTCTCGGTCACCGTCCTGCGGCCGGCCCTCGGCGACGGGACGCTGCCGCAGACGCTCCGCGAGGGCGTGCTCGGCTCGTGGAAGTCGATCCTGACGACGCTGCTGCCCGCGCCCGCGAAGCCCGAGTTCCTCGTGCTGGTCAACGTGGTGGTGTGGCTCGCCGCGTTCGCGTCGGCGGAGCTGGCGCTGCGGACCTCGCTGCGCGCCGCCCCGGGCGTCCCGGCCCTCGCCGTGTGGGCGGTCGCGCTGCTGCTCGGCGTGGACGGCCCCGGGACGAACCTCCCGCTCGCCGCCGCGACCGTCGTGCTCATCGCCGTGCTCGTCCTGGTCCGCGCGGACGGTCCCGGCACCGGCATCGCGTGGCGGCCCCTGGTCATCGGGGTGCCGGCCGCCGGCGTCCTCGGCGGGCTGGCGTTCGCCGCCGGGCCCGTCGTCCCGGTCAGCGCCGAGCCCTACAACCCGCGCGAGCAGGTCGAGGCCCCGCCGCCGCGGCAGCGCGACAGCGTCAGCCCGCTCGACCGCGTCGGCGGCTGGCTGCTGAGCCCCGACCAGGTCATGTTCACCGTCGAGGCGAAGCGGAACGAGATCGAGCGGCTCGCCGTCCTGGACAGGTTCGACGGCGTGACGTGGTCGTCCACGGCCCGGTTCGTCCCGACCGGGAGCCGCGTGCCGGAGGGGCCGGCCCCGGACAGGAAGCACGAGGTCGCGCAGCGCATCACGATCCGCGACCTGCCCGGCGTGTGGGTGCCGGCCGCCGACCGGCCCCGGCAGGTCGACGGCCTCCCGGTCGTCGTCGACCCCGGCAGCGGCGCGCTCGCCGCCGCCGAGCCGCTCCGCTCGGGCCAGACGTACCGGGTCGACTCCGTCGTGCCCGAATGGACGGCCGACGATCTCGCGGACGCGGCCGTCGCGAACGACGCCGAGGCCAGGGCCGCGCGGGAGCTGCCGTGGGGGCCCGGCGCCAAGGAGCCGCCCGTCCAGCTCGCCGAGTTCCGCAGGTTCGCGGAGGCCGCGACCCAGGGCGCCGTGTCGCCCATCCAGAAGGCCGCGATGCTCGCCGAGTACCTCAAGCGCTACGCCAGGTACGACGTGACCGCGCCCCCCGGGCACAGCTACCGGCAGCTCGACTACTTCCTCGGCGAGGGCAGGCGCGGCACGCCCGAGCACTTCGCGACCGCCTACGCCCTGCTGGCCCGGTCGCTGGGGCTCCCCTCCCGGGTCGTCGTCGGCTTCGACGGGGGGAACCGCGTGGGCGGCGCCGTCCAGGTCCGCTCGGGGGACGTGATGGTGTGGCCCGAGATCAAGTTCGACGAGCTCGGCTGGATCCGCTTCAACCCCCTCCCCGACAGCGCCCGCAGGTCCAAGAAGAACGACGCCGTCGCGGCGGGGGAGACCGAGCAGAAACTGGAGCAGGCGCAGAAGAACGCGGCCTCCCAGCAGCGCGGCCAGGGGCCCGGGAACACGACGCAGAAGGGCCCGCAGAAGGCGCCCGCCGCCGAGGCGGCGCCCACGCCGTGGTGGGTGTTCGCCGCGATCGGGGCGGGCGTGCTCGTCCTCGGCTACCTGCTCGCCGTCCTCCTCGCGCCCGCCCTGCGGACACGGCGCCGGAGGGCCGGGACGCCCGCCGCCCGCATCGCCGGCGCCTGGCACGAGGCGCTCGACCACCTCTCGGACGTCGGCCTGTCCACGGCCCGGACGCTGACCGCGCACGAGGTCGCGCGGTTCGGCGCGTCCGCCGTCGGCGAGGAGGCGCACGGGCACCTCGGCCCGCTCGCCGACCTCGTCAACCGCAGCCGCTTCGCCGCGTCCCGCCCGGACCCGGGCGCCGCCGACCAGGCCTGGCACCACACCGACCGGCTGGGGCGTCTCGTCACCACGCGGGCCGGGCGGCTGCGCCGGTTCCGCCGCCGCCTGCACCCGCGGTCGCTGCGGGACCGCCGGGCCGGCGCGGACGTCACGACGGGGGAAGGCTGACCGCGATCTCGCCGCCGAGGACGGCGCCGGCCTCCAGCTCCAGGTCGTCCCCGCTCCAGAACCGGCCCGGGTCGAACCAGTTCGGCCGGCGGCCCTTCGGCAGCAGCCCCATCGACTGGTACGTCACCGCGACGATCTCCGCGCAGAACGCGGTCTCCAAGTTCGCGTCCCGCTCCGCCGGCCGCCGGATCGGCACCCGCCCGCGCACCCACCGCGTCGCCAGCTTCGACGTGGACGGGAACGGCGTGCCGTCCAGCCGCGCCACCGCGCGCAGCGCCGCGTCCTCCGTCTCCCGGGACGGCGGCGGATCGAGCTGCCGCAGCCAGGCCCGCTGCCCGTAGCGGTTCCCCCACGCCAGGACGGCGTCACGCAGGTCGTGCAGCTGCGCACCGCGGTGGTGCCCGCCGGTCCACATGTCCCGCAGCGAGCGGCCGAGCTCGGCGTGCCACATCAGCGGCGGCAGGTCGTCGATGACCACCGACATGCCGACGTGGTTGACGGGGCTGTTCGTCGTCATCTGGATGGCGCGGTCCGCGACCGTCCGGCCGCGGAACAGCCACACGTCCCCGGTGCGGGTCAGCTCGGCGGCCTCGTCAAGGGAGATGCTCGTACCCGGCATGATCGCTACGGTAGCCGCATGCGCGCGTTGAGAACGTCAGGTCTCTGGAAGGCACCGGGTCTCTGGAGAACACCGGGTCTCTGGAAGACACTGGGCATCGCCGGGTTCATCGGCGTCGCCGCGACCGGTGCCGTGATCGTGCGGTCCGAGCGCCGGCGGCGTGCCTACACGCCGGACGAGATCCGGCAGCGCCTCCACGAGCGGCTGGACGAGTCGTCCGGGGAGCGGGCGTGACCGTCCGCCCCGTCCGTCCGCCGGACCTGGACGACCTGGAGCGCGCCTGGCGGGCCGTCTCCGCCGTACTCGGACCCACGCCGCTGATCCCGTCCGGTCTGGCGCCCGGGGCGTTGCTGAAGCTGGAGACCTTCCAGCCGACCGGCGCGTTCAAGGTGCGCGGCGCCCTCGCGGCGGTCGCCGCCCTCCCGGAGGGGGAGCCCGTCGTCACCGCGAGCGCCGGGAACCACGGCCTCGGCATGGGGTACGCCGCCGCGCGGTCCGGCGCCGACGTCGCCGTCGTCGTGTCGACCAGGGCCTCCCAGGTCAAGGTCGACCGGATCGGCGCGTTCCCGGTGCGGCTCGTCCGGCACGGGACGACCTACGACGAGGCCGAGGCGCACGCGATGACGCTCCCCGGCCACTACGTCTCGCCCTACAACGACCCGGCGGTCATCGCCGGGCAGGGCACCATCGGGCGGGAGCTGGACGAGCAGGCGGACGGGCCGCTGACGGTGATCGCGCCGGTCGGCGGGGGCGGCCTCCTCGCCGGCCTCTGCCTGTGGGCCCGCGAGCGCGGGAACGTCCGGGTGCTCGGCGTGGAGTCGGCGGTGTCGCGCGGCGTGTCCGCCTCGCTGGCGGCCGGGCGGGTCGTCGGCGTCGAGGTCGGCGACACCTTCGCCGACGGCCTGCCCGGCAACCTCGAACCGGGCTGCGTCACCCCGGAGGTGATCGGGGACACCGCGGAGATGACGTCGGTCACCGATGACCAGATCCGGACGGCGCTGCGCTGGCTGTTCCACGAGCACGGCCTGGTCGCCGAGGGGGCGGGCGCCGCGGGCGTCGCCGCCGTCCTCGCCGGGAAGGCCGAGGTGACCGGCCGCCCCGTGGTGATCCTTTCCGGGCGGAACATCACCGTCCCGACGTTCACCGACGCCATTCACGAAAGCTGACTTTGTCCCTTTCTCCCCAGAACACGCCCCTATGGCGGTCGGGTTTCACTACGGTGTCCGGTGCGACGGGGTAGGTGATTCGGGACGTGGCGGGCCTGGTGGGGATGCTGTTCCGGCGCGACCGGCTGACGGGCCAGGTCGCGGTCGGGCTCGTCGGCGTGCTCGTCATCGCCGCCGGCGTCTACGGGGTCGGCGTCGCGAGCGCCAAGTACCGGATCGCCGACGTCGGCGCCTGGCTGACCGCGCGCGGCAAGGGCCTCGCCGTGCACGTCAACGGCCCGGCCGGCAAGGTGGACGGCCGGGCGGCCGTGGTCCCGCAGATGCGCGGCCACAACATCAAGATCGTCCAGGACGGCTCCACGGTGCTGATCGTCGACCTGGACACCGGTGTGGTCAGCCGGCTCGACCCGGCGCAGCTGAACATCGGCACGAGCCGCCCGCTCGGCGCGGGCCTCCAGGTCCTCGCGGGCGCGGGGAAGGCGTACACGGTCGACTCCGTCAAGGGCGTCGTCCAGCAGATCGACCCGGTGTCCCTGGCCCCGGTCGGCGCGTCCGCCACGCTGCCGCCGGTCCTCGGGCAGGCGGGCATCGACGCGCGGGGCACCCTGTGGGTGCCGGTGGCGCGGGACGGGCAGGTCTCGCCGTTCGCGGACGGCCGTCTCGGGCCGCCCGTCCGGGTCGGCGGGCCCGGCGACGCCCTGGCGCTCACCATCGCGGCCGGGGAGCCGGTCGTCACGAACGCCACCGCCGCCACGGCCACCGCCGTCAAGTCGTCCGGGGGACGGCTCACGGTGAGCCTGCCGACGACCGTCCGGCAGGCGGGACGCGGCGGCGTGCTCGCCCCGCCCGCCACCGAGGGCCGGACCGTCCCGCTGCTGGTGCCCGGAACCGGTTCGCTCATCACCGTCGACACCGGCACCGGGCGCTACTCCAGCGCCCGCCTCGCCGTGCCGCGGCACCGCTACCGGGCGCCGCAGATGCTCGGCCCGAAGGTCTACATCCCGGACGAGACGGCCGGCGCCCTGCTCGTGTACGACGCCGCGGCCAACCGGTTCGAGGAGCCGGTCCGGGTCACCGGGCGGCCCGCCACGCTGGACGTCTTCGTCCGGGACGGGATGCTGTGGGCGCACGACCCGTCCGGCCCGCGCGCCGTCGTGGTCGACGAGCGGGGCGGCCGCAAGAACGTCGACAAGTACAAGGACCGGGTGGCGGGCGGGCCGAACCGGCGCGCGATCCCCCTCCCCGGCGGGGGAGACGCCCCGCCGCCGGATGCCGGCCGTCCGCCGCGGACGCCCGCCCCGCCGCGTCCCGGGCAGCCGCCGGCGCCGCCGGGCAACGTGGCCGTCACGCCGGGGGCGGGCACGATGCGGATCGACTTCCAGCCCTCCCAGGGCGAGGGGATCATCGGGTACGTGCTCAAGGACGTCCCGTCCGGGCTGGCGGCGAGCCCGGCGGCGATCCCCCAGGGCGCCGGCCCGCTCACCTTCACGGTCAGGGGCGGCGACTGCGGGCGCGAGTACCGGTTCCGCGTCGCCGTCCGCTACCGGGACTCCCGGGGCCGGACGCGGGAGCGGGTCTCGGCGGCGAGCGACCCCGTCCGGCCGTGCGTGACACCGGGCGCGCCGACCGGCCTCGGCGCGCGGGCCACCGCGTCCGGGGCCAGGGTCTCGTGGACCGCCCCGGCCGGCGCCTCCGCCTACCGGCTCAGCTGGGACGGTCCAGTGAGCGGCAGCCGGACGGTCTCCGCGACGTCCGCGACGCTCGGCGACGTCTCGACCAACGGGTCCTACACCTTCACGGTCGCGGCCGTGAACGGCGCCGGCACCGGGACGACGGCGTCCGCGAAGGCGACGCTGACCGGCCCGACCAACCGGTACCCGGTGGAACGCAACGGCCAGTCCAACGCCTACATCAGGTCCACGCCGGACGCGAACAACGGCTCCACCGTCGCCTCCATGAACGACAACAACGGTGAGATGGTGACCGTCCACTGCCAGGTGAAAGGCGCCTACTACAACAGGAACGCCGACCTCGCCGGCGACATGTACGTCCGGCTCACCTGGCAGGGAAAGACCGGTTACCTGATCGGTTACCTTGTCGACACGCCGGGGGAGTGGACGAGCTTCGCCGGGCCGCCGGTGTGGAAGTGCGGTTAGCTCTTCGTTTTCGTCTTCGTTTTCGTCTTCGCCGGGCGGATGCAGGCCGGCTCCGACCATGACACGTCGGGCGCCTGGCCCTGGTTGAGGCGCAGCACCGCGCCGACCTTGAAGCAGTAGGCGACCCTGGGCCGCAGGCCCGGGATGGTCGCCGACCGCGAGCCGGCCTGGACGGACACGATCGGCTTCGACCCGGCCGGCTGCTGCTGGACGAGCAGCGGCAGCTCCCGCGCGGCGGGCGGCAGCGTCCACAGGAGCGCCGCCGTCCGCCCGACCGGCCGGGCGACCACCTTGCGCGGGCGGGTCGCCGCGAGCTGCGCGGGCGTGATCGGCTGCGGCGCGCCCGTGACCTGCCCCTGCGGGGCGGCCTGGGTCGCCGGCTCCGGGTCGGCGGGCTGCCCGCCCTCCCTGGAGCCGCCGTCCCCGGCGAGCGCGAGCGCCCCGATGCCGAGCGCGAGCCCGCCGGTGAGCGCGACACCCGCCGCGACGATCAGGCCGCGACGGGGACCGTCGTGCGGCCGGTCCTGGGTGATCTGGTCCGGGGCGCCGTGCGGCGTCGTGCGGGAGCCCGTGGGGGAGCCCGCGGTGCGGGCGCCGCTCGCCCGGGGGTCGCCCGCTTCCGGCGCCTGCGGCCAGGCGGGCCCGGGTGCCGGGCGCGGGCCGTCCTGCGGGAGGAGCGCGTCCGGCGTCTGCGGCGGGAGGGCGCCCGGCGCCCACGGGGACTGCGGCCGCTCCGGCGGCGCGACGGGCGCCGGGGGCGGCGCCGCGGCGGCCGGCGCGGCCGGTGGCCGGGCGGTGGGCGCCCACTCCGGCACGCGCGGCGGCCCCGAGGTGTCGGGGGAGGAGGGGCGCGGACCGGCGTCGGGCGCCGGCAGGGCGGACCCGCCGCTGTGCGGCACGTCCGTGACCGGCAGCCCCAGCTCGGCCTGCACCCGCTGGAGCGCCTGCGCGAACTCGACGGCGGTCGCGAACCGCTGCTCCGGCGTCTTCGCCATCGAGCGCGCGATGACGTCGGCGACCTGCCGGGGGACGTCCGGGCGCGGGATCGGCGGCGGCGCGTCGTTGAGGATCCGCAGCATCAGCAGCGCGATGCCCTCGCTGGGCGGGCCCTTGAACGCGGGCTGCCCGGCCAGGAGCTGGTACAGGGTCGAGCCGAGCGAGTAGATGTCGGCGCCGACGCCCGGCGGGCGGCCCTCCAGCACCTCGGGCGCGGCGTGGTGCGGGGTGAACGCCTGGGTGTGGGTCGCGTCGAACGAGTCGACCAGGCGGGCGATGCCGAAGTCGGCGAGCGCGGGCTCCCCGTACCGCGACAGCAGCACGTTCTGCGGCTTGACGTCCCGGTGCAGCACGTCGGTCTCGTGGGTCGCGGCGAGCGCGCCCGCCATCTTCACCCCGATCCGCAGCACCTCGGCGAACGGCAGCGGCCCCTCCCGCGCGAGCCGGTCGGTGAGCGCGCCGTGCTCGAAGTACTCCATCGCGATGTAGGGGCGGCCGGAGCGGGTGGTGCCGGTGTCCAGCACGGTCACGATGTTGGGGTGCCCGGAGAGCCGCCCGGTGATCTTCGATTCGCGCTGGAAGCGCCGCATCGCCGCGTCGTCGACCGCGCTGACCGACAGGACCTTCAGGGCGACCATCCGGTCGAGGCGCTCCTGGTGCGCGCGGTAGACGATGCTGAAGCCGCCCTCGCCGACCTGCTCCAGCACCCGGTAGCCCGGGACGTCCTCGGTCATGGGTCGGGGGATCCCTCTCCGTTGCTCGTCTCGTCCGGGTCGCGGCGGGGGCGCGATCATTCGATGTCCTGCGGCCCGGGGAGGTTCCCCCGGAGGTCAACAGCGTAGTACGGGGACGAATCAGGCGCGGCTGGTCTCGGCGGATGGTCCCGCGCCGTCGTGCCCCGGCGGATAGCACGGAAATGAGATGACATTTCCATCGGCCTCGGTAATCATTGCGCCAATTCCGTTCCGGTGGCCGCTTTCCACGCCCTAACCTCGGGGTTCGCGACGAAGGAACGGCCCAGAGGGAGTGGCTCGCCGTGACGGACGATGTCATGACGAATCCGCGGACGGAAATGCCGCCGACGAAATCGGCATATGGCGACCTTGTCCGAATGGCTTATTTCGTTCTGCCGGGACGGGGCAAGCGCGTCTACCGGCTGGCGATCGCCCGCCGGATCGTGGACTCCACCGCCCGCGGCCCCCGCGACCGCTCCCCCTCCGGGCACGCGCGGCGCCGCACCCGCGTCCTGCGCCGGGCGATGCGCCCCTCCCGCCGGTTCCAGATCGGTCTCGGGCCGTGGCTGCGCGCGCTCCCCACCCGGCTGCCCGACCCCGCGCTGACCGCGGCCCTGTCCAAGCTCGAACCGCACGTCCGCGTCGCCTACGTCCTGCGGTACGTGGAGGGGCTGCCCCGCTACGCCGTCCACGACCAGCTCGTCGAGCTCCGGGTGCGCGAACCGTGGCCGGTGATCCGCGCCGCCGAGGCCGCCACCGTGCCCGCCCCCCGGCGCGGCGAGGAGTTCGAGCCTTCGCTGCTGCGTCCCGTCCGCAACCGCTCGCTGCTGCCCGTCGCCACGGCCGCCGTCCTCACCGTCGCGCTCGCCGGCGCGCTGGTCATGACCGAGCGCCCAGTGCCCCGGGAGACGCCGGGCGCGCCGCGCCTCGTCACGGCGGCACCCGACGCCTGGACGCGCGGCGCGCGCACCCTCGACGTCTGGCCCGCCCGCGGCGACCTCACCGGCGACGCGGCCTTCACCCGGCGCGCCGCCGCGGCGTGGGCCGCCGCCCCCGCGGACCGCCGCCCCGTCGGCGGCACCGCCCAGCTCCTCTTCGCCGGCCACCTCGGCGGCGCGTCCCTCGCCGTGCTGCGCAGTGGCGTCCGGCTGGCCCGCTACACCGCCGGCCGCGTCGACGTCGTCACCGCCGGCACCGGCGCGTCCGCCCCGATCGCCCTCGGCGGCGGCCACTACCTCCTCGCCCCCTGGGACACCGTGCCCGAGAGCCTCACCGGACGGCGCCTCGCGGTGTCCGGCGGCGTGACCGGCCCCGTCCGCCCGGACACCGGGTGCGGCCGCGGCCCCCTCTTCCACCTCGGCTCCCGGACGTTCGGCGACCTCGGCGGTCCGCGCGCCGCCGTGCTGACCTACCACTCGCCCGCCCACCGTCCCGGCGGACCCGACCGCCCGGCGCGCCTCGGCCCCGCGGCCCGCGACCTGTGGGACCGCGTGGCCTGCGCGACGCCCCGCCAGGAACGGCCCGTCTCCGAGGCCATGGCGTTCGAGTTCTGGTCGGGGAGGCTGCCGCACGGCGGGAAGTCCGCGAGCTGGGCCTGCACCCGGCTGACGTATGCGGACGAGGGCACGGCGGCCGCCGCGACGCTCCTCGCGGCCGAGGACCGGGCCACCGGTCCCTGCGACGCGGGCCGCCCGGTGAGCGGGACGTGGTGGCGCGCCCCGTCCGGCCGCTCGTACTACGTGGCCGCGGCCGGGCGGGGCCTCGTCCCGCACGCCGACGGCGTCCGCCGCTCGACGACGCGGAAGCGGCTGCTCGTCGCCAAGGGCACTCCCGGCACGCGCGTCACCCTGACCGCTCGCTAGCGGCGCCCCGGATCAGCGCCCGCTTACCCTGATCGGGCACACTGGTGGGGACCGAACGAGATTCAGGGAGTCGCAGATGGGCAAGGGGCCGCTCTCCGGAGTACGGGTGATCGAGCTGGCCGGGATCGGCCCGGGGCCGTTCGCGGCGATGCTGCTGGCCGACCTCGGCGCCGACGTGATCCGGGTGGACCGCGCCTCCACCGTCCGGGACGGTGAGACCGCCGGCGGGACCGACTTCACCAACCGCGGCAAGCGGTCGATCGCCATCGACCTCAAGAACGAGCGCGGCAGGGAGGTCGTGCTCCGCCTGGCCGAGAAGTCCGACATCCTCCTCGAAGGGTTCCGCCCGGGCGTCACCGAACGCCTCGGCATCGGCCCGGACGCCTGCCTCGCCCGCAACCCGCGCCTCGTCTACGGGCGGATGACCGGGTGGGGCCAGGAGGGCCCGCTGTCGCACACCGCCGGCCACGACGTCGGCTACATCGCGGTCACCGGCGCCCTGCACGCCATCGGCCGCGCCGGCGGCCCGCCGCAGGTCCCGATGAACCTGCTCGGCGACTTCGCGGGCGGCAGCATGTACCTGGTGGTCGGCGTCCTGTCGGCCCTGCTGGAGGCGCGGGCGAGCGGCCGCGGCCAGGTCGTCGACGCCGCCATCGTGGACGGCACCGCGCACCTGTCCACCTTCATCCACGGCTTCCTCGCGGGCGGCCTCTGGGAGGACCGCCGCGGCGTCAACATGCTCGACACCGGCGCCCCCTGGTACGACGTCTACGAGACCGCCGACGGCCTCCACATGGCCGTCGGCGCCATCGAGCCCCAGTTCTACGCCGAGTTCCTCCGCCTGATCGGCCTCGACGGCGAGGACCTGCCCGCCCAGCACGACCGGTCCGGCTGGCCCGCGCTGCGCGAGCGCTTCGCCGCCGTCTTCAAGACCAGGACCCGCGACGAGTGGACGGAGATCTTCGTCCCGAGCGACGCCTGCGTGGCCCCCGTCCTGTCCATGGCCGAGGCCGCCGCGCACCCCTACAACACGTCCCGCGACGTCTTCCCCGACCTGGCCGGCCACCGCCAGCCCGCCCCGGCCCCGCGCTTCTCCCGCACCCCCGCCGAGACCGACGGCGTCCCCGTCCTGCCCGGCGGCCAGACGAGGGCCGTCCTGGACGACCTAGGCTTCGAGGACGTCGACGCCCTCCTCAAGGAAGGCGCCGTCGCCCAGGCCTGACCCGGGCCCGGCGGTGGTGGCCTTGCGGCGGGGGAGGGTGAGGGCGGCGGCGGTCGCGAGGAGGAACAGGCCCGCGGAGACCGTGAGCGCCAGGGCGTAGCCGCCGTTCAGCGCGGACGCGGTGGCGGCGTCGCCGGTATGGCGGGCGGCGAGGGTCGCCAGGGCGGCCAGGCCGACGCAGCCGCCGAGCTGGCGGGAGCTGTTCAGCAGGCCCGAGGCCATGCCCGCCTCGCTCGCCGCGACGCCGGTGGTGGCGGCGACGGCCACCGGGGCGAGGACGAGGCCGGTGCCGACGCTGCAGACCAGCGACGGGCCGAGGACGTCGGTGAGGAAGCCGCCGTCCGGGCTGATGAGCGCGAACCAGCCGAGGCCCGCGGCGGCGAGCAGGCCGCCGGGGATCAGGGCGGCGCGGGGCGAGCGGGCCGAGGTGACGCGCACCGCCGCCAGGGAGCCGGCCACCATCCCGGCGGAGAAGGGCAGGAACGCCGCGCCCGTCTCGGCCGCGCTCATGTGGAGAACCCCCTGCATGTACAGCGAGACGAAGTAGAAGGCGGCGAACTGGCCCGCGGCGGCGAGGAACACGATGACGTTCGCGCCGGCCACCCAGCGGCTCCGCAGGAGCCCGAGGCGGACGAGCGGCGCCGGGGTCCTGGACTCGGTGACCACGAAGGCCGCCAACAGGACGGCGGCCGCGGCGAGCGTGGCGAGGGTCGCCGGGGACGTCCAGCCGTGGACGTCGGTGCGCACGACGCCGAAGACCAGCAGGCCGATGCCCGCGGTGGCCAGCACCGCGCCGAGGGCGTCCATCCGGTCCCGCGCGGCGGCGCGGACCTGCGCGGGAACGCCCGCCGGGACGAGCGCGAGGGCGATCGCGACGATCGGCAGGTTGACGAGCATCACCCAGCGCCAGCCCGCGTACTCGGTGAGGAGGCCGCCGGCGAGGACGCCGAGCGCGCCGCCCGCCGCGTTCACCGCGCTCCAGACGCCGAGGGCGCGGACGCGGGCGCGGCCTTCGAACGTGGTGGTCAGCAGGGCGAGCGCGGCCGGGGCGACCGCGGCGGCGCCGAGGCCCTGGCCGGCACGGGCGGCGACGAGCTGCCAGGGCGCCTGGGCGAGGCCGCCGGCGAGGGAGCACAGGCCGAAGACCGCCAGGCCGAGGACGAACAGCCGGCTCCGTCCGTACAGGTCGCAGGCCCGGCCGCCGAGCAGCAGGAACCCGCCGAAGGTGAGCGCGTAGACGTGCACGACCCAGGACAGGTCGACCGGCGCGAAGCCGAGCGACGCGCGGATCGCGGGGAGCGCGACGTTGACCACCGCCATGTCCAGGGCGACGACGAACTGGGCGACGGACGCGGCCGCCAGCACCACCCCGGGGCGTCCGGAAGAATTTTTGTACATGTATAGAAAGTATCCGGAGGGACCCCGCCGTGTCGAACCCGCGATGATGGGCGGCATGCCGCGACAGTCCGCCCAGCGGGGCCGGCCGCCCCGCTTCTCCCGCGAGGAGATCGTCGACGCCGCCCGCCGGATCGTGGCGGAGGAGGGCGTCGGCCGGCTCACCATGCGGAGGCTGGCCGGGGAGGTCGGCAGCACCCCGATGGCGCTCTACCACCACGTGCGCGACAAGGAGGAGCTGCTCCTGCTGCTGGTGGACGACTACGCCGCGCGGAGGCTGCGCCGGCCCGAGCTTCCCGGTGACCCGCGCGAGCGGGTGGTCGCCGTCGCGGCGGCGATCCACGAGTCGCTCGCCGAGATCCCGTGGATCGCCGAGGTCCTCACCGCCGACGACCTGATGTCGCGGTCGGCGCTGTGGTTCGTCGAGCAGATCCTGGACGGTCTCGCCGAGTGCGGGCTCGCCCCCGAGCGGGCCGTGCACGCCTACCGGGCCATCTGGTACTACACCGCTGGGGAGATCATCGTCCGGGCGGCGGCGGCCCGCCGGCGGGCCCGGGACGACCGCCCGACCTACCGTGACCAGGTCTTCGCCGAGCTGGACGGGACGGAACTGCCGCGGCTCGCGGAGGTCGCCCCGGACTGGGCGCCGCTGACCGCGCAGGACACCTACCTGGACGGGCTCCGCGCCCTCGTCGACGGCCTCACCCGCGAATGACCGCCTCATGAGCGGCGCGAACCGGTAGGTATGCGGCGTTCCGACGAAAACGCAGGTCGGATGACGTGCGCGCCGGGCCGGTTGTGAATCGGCTGACAATTCCCCCGAGGTAACCGGCGGCCGGTCCACAAGACCGCGCCGGAAAGCGGCCGTACGTTGTGGGCACTCCACCCCGACCGTCACGACAAGCAGAAATGGCCGGACATCCGGCGATTTCGTCGTGCCCGCATCAAGGGAGATGCCCATGCGTTTCAGACGGCTCCGCTCATGGGCGGTCATGGCCGCCGCGATGGCCGCCGCCTTCGCCGCGCCGGCACCCGCCGCGCACGCGGAGACCAGCCCGGAGGGGGCGAACGACTGGAACTGCAAACCCTCGTTCCTGCACCCCCGCCCGGTGGTGCTGGTGCACGGCACCTTCGAGAACATGGCGTTCAACTGGCAGAAGCTCTCGCCCGCGCTGAAGAAGGCCGGATACTGCGTCTACGCCCTCAATTACGGCGGCCCGAAGGACGGCCCCATCCAGGGAATCTACGACATTCCCGCCTCGGCCGGTGAACTGTCGGCGTTCGTCGACAGGGTGCTCGCGTCGACCGGGGCGCCGAAGGTCGACATCGTCGGCCATTCACAGGGCGGCATGATGCCGCGCTATTACATGAAGTTCCTCGGCGGGGCCGCGAAGGTGAACAGGCTCGTCGGGATCGTCCCGTCCAACCACGGCACCAACATGTCGGGCCTGGTCGAGCTGGGCAGCCTGCTCGGCATCACGCAGGCGGTCGTCAGGGCCGCGCCGGCGGCGGGCCAGCAGATCGTCGGATCCGACTTCCTGAAGAAGCTGAACGAGGGCGGCGACACCGAGCCCGGCCCGACGTACATCGTGCTGGCCACCAAGTACGACGAGGTCGTCACGCCCTACACGTCGGAGTTCCTGAACGGGTCGAACGCCCAGAACGTGCTGCTCCAGGACAAGTGCCCGAACGACACCAACGCGCACGTCGGCATCGCCTTCGACCCGGTGATGATCAAGTTCGTGCTCAACTCGCTCGACGTCTGGGGCCCGTACTGGCCCATCGACTGCGCGAGGCCGCTCGGCTGACGCGCCCGGATGCCGCGGCGCCCGGTGGCCTCGCCCTTTCACCACCGGGCGCCGCGCCTCCTCCCCGGAAACGCCCGTGCCCCGGGTCGCGTCAGCCGGTCGCGTCCGCCACGGCGTGCGACCAGATGCCGAGCGCGTCGTCGACCTGCTCCTCGTCGACGATCAGCGGCGGGATCATCCGGACGACGTTGCCGTACGCGCCGCAGGTGAGCAGCAGCAGCCCGCGCTCGGCGGCGGCCTTGTGCGCCCGCGTCGCGGCGGCGGCGTCGGGCTCGCCGTCCCCGGTGGTGAACTCGCTGGCCTGCATCAGCCCGAGCCCGCGCACGTCCCCGATCTCCGGGTGGTCGGCGGCGACCTTGCGGAGCCCGTCGTTCAGCCGCGCGCCCTGCCGGGCCGCGTTGCCGACGAGGTCCTCGTCGGCGATGACCTGGAGCGTGGCGAGCGCGGCGGCGCACGCGACCGCGTTGCCCCCGTACGTCCCACCCTGGGACCCCGGACGCGCCTTCTCCATCAGCGCCGCCGGCGCCGCGATCGCCGACAGCGGGAACCCGCTGGCCAGCCCCTTCGCCGTGATCAGGACGTCCGGGCGTGCCGCGGAGTGCTCGTGCCCCCAGAACCGGCCGGTCCGCCCGAACCCGGTCTGCACCTCGTCCATGATCAGCAGGATGCCGTGCCGGTCGGCGCGCTCGCGCAGCCCCTCCAGGAACGCGGGCGGCGCCGGGATGTAGCCGCCCTCGCCGAGCACGGGCTCGACGACGAACGCGGCGGTGTCGGCCGCGGGGCTGGCGGTGACGAGCAGGTAGTCCAGCTCGCGCAGCGCGAAGCGGGTGGCCTCCTCCTCCGGCCAGCCGTACCGGTAGGCCTGCGGGAACGGCGCGATGGCGGCGCCCGGCATCAGCGGGCCGATCCCGGCGCGGAACTTGGTGCCCGCCGTGGTGAGCGCGGCGGCACCCATCGTCCGGCCGTGGAAGGAGCCGTGGAAGACCACGATGTTCTGCCGCCCGGTGGCGTGCCGGGCCAGCCGGATGGACGCCTCGACGGCCTCGCTGCCGCTGTTGAGGAAGAACAGCGAGTCCAGGCCGTCCGGCAGGACGTCGCCGAGGGCCTCGGTCAGCCGGAGCAGCGGCTGGTGCATCACCGTCGTGTACTGCCCGTGGATCAGCGTCCCGACCTGCTTCTGCGCGGCCTCGACCACGCGCGGGTGGCAGTGGCCGGTGTTGGTGACGCCGATGCCCGCGGTGAAGTCGAGGTGCCGGCGGCCGTCGGTGTCGTACAGGTACACGCCCTCGCCGCGCTCGGCAAGAACAGGGGTGGCCTGCTTGAGCAGGGGTGAGAGCGTAGCCATGCGTCCCTCCGGTAGATTGTCGACAATCTGCAATGTAGGCACCCCGCGGTCCGGATGTCCAGGGCCGGGGGCGGGCCGGGCGTCAGGTGACGCGGAGCCGTTCGATCGAGTCGGTCATGTGCTCCTCGATGAGGGTCAGCAGCCGCTCCTCCTCGCCGTCGCCGATCGCGTCGACGAGCCGCCGGTGCTCCTCGACCAGCTCGGTCGGCTCGGGGTAGGTGTCCTGCAGCGCGTTCAGGCACATCCGCGTCTCCACCAGCAGCGTGTGCGCCATCCGCTCCAGCCGGGGGCTGCCGGACGAGCTGACCAGCACCTCGTGGAACGCCTGGTCGGCGTCGCTCATCGCGACGCGGTCGCGCTGGCTCGCGGCGTCGACCAGCGCGTCCAGGGCGTCGGTGAGCCGGGCCACCGCCTCGCCCCGGTTCCGCTCCATGATGAGCTGGCATGCCTCGCGCTCGATCGCGAGCCGGGCGAGGTAGACGTCCTCGACGTCCCCCTCGTCGAGGGTGATCACGAACAGCCCGCGGTGCGGCTCGCTGACGAGCAGGCCCTCCTGGACGAGCCGCTGCATCGCCTCGCGCAGCGGGCCGCGGCTGATGCCGAGGCGCCCGGCGAGCTCGGCCTCGCCGAGTTGCGCGCCGGGTTCCAGCGACCCGTACATGATCGCCGAGCGCAGCTCGTCGGAGACGATCTCGACGGTCGACTTGCGGGGGACAGGTTCCAGCTCACCCAACCGGCCCATGGGCGGGCCCCTTTCGTCAAGGCTTCCAGGTATCTCGTCCCGCGGCGGGGACGGTGGCGGGCGCGGCGAACAGCCGGCCCAGCCCGGTGCGCGGCGGGAGTCCTTCGGGGCCGGACGCGAGCCGCAGCCCCTCCCACACGCTCACCTGGTTGGCGGTCAGCACCGGCTTGCCGACCCGCTCCTCCAGTTCGTCGAGCCAGGCCACGGTGTGCAGCGCTGTGTCGGGGACCAGCACCGCCTCGGCGTCCGGATGGTCGTTGGCCGCGACGAACGCGAGCACCTCGTCGCGGCCGAGGGTGCCGACCTCGGCGGCGGTGACGATGCCCCGGCAGGACAGCGCCACCACCTCGATGCCGGCGTGCGCGAGGAACGCCACGAACCGCTCGGCGACGTCGGCCGGGTAGGTCGCGGCCACCGCGACCCTCGTCACGCCGAGGGCCTGCGCCGCGTTCACGAACGCGAACGAGGTGCTGGACGCGGGCACGCCCGCCGCCTCCCGCACGCCCGCGACCTGCCGCGCGGCGCCGTCCCAGCCGAACACGAAACTGCCGCTGGTGCACGCCCACACCGCGGCCCGCACGCCCATGTCGCGCAGCGTCCGGGCGCCTTCGCCGAGGACGTCGGCGCCGCCGATGTCGAGCAGCGCGTCGACGCGGTGGGCGTCCTCGCGCATCAGCGTGTGCACGACCGGCAGGCTGACGCCGCCCGCTCCCGATTCCCGCAGGGCGCGCTCGATGACCGGATAGTCGTCCTCGGCGCTGTAGCCGGGGTAGAGGAATCCGGCGGTCAACCCGTTGTGCCCCATGTTGTCGACAATCCTAACCTCGCGGATCATTGGCGATCAGGCCGCCGTGGACGGGGCGAGCTGTACCAGCGACTGCCCGGGACCGGCCGCCGAGCGGCCCATCGCGCGCAGCGCCGAGCACATCGTCACCTGGTTGGCGGTCAGCACCGGCTTGCCGATCATCTGCTCCAGCGGCGCGATGATGTCGTAGGTCGGGACGTTCGTGCAGCTGATGAAGACGGCCTCGGCCTCGGGGCCGTCCACCGTCGACACCGCGGACACGATCTCGCCGTACCCGACCTTCCAGATGTGGCTGAGCAGCCCCATCCCGACCGACGACACCACCTCGATGCCGTACTCGCCGAGGAACGACACGAGCCGCTCGGTGACGGCGTCGATGTAGGGCGTGACCACCGCGATGCGGCGGACGTTCAGCAGCCGGAGCGACTCCACCAGCGCGCCCGACGTCGTCGTCGACACCGGCGCGCCGGCCGCCGTCATCGACTGGTGCAGCTGCAGCTCACCAGCCTTGCCGCGGATGAAGCTGCCGGACGCGCAGGCGTAGGCGACCGCGAGCGGCTCGGGGGCGAGCACGTCGCGGGTCGCCTGCCGGACGATCGACTGGTCGGACAGCGCGGAGGCCATCTCGACGGTGACCGGCACCGGTACATACGGGAGCCGGGTCATGTACAGCGAGACGTCGTCTGGGGTCCAGCGCCACAGTTCGCGGTCGAGCGCGAAGTCGAAGGGCGCGACCACGCCGATGCCGTGCTGCGCGAGCAGCTCGGGGCCGACGACCAGCGTGGGGTCGAATGTCATCTGGGTGCCCACCGCTCTAGGACTCGGCGCGGGCGTAGACGAGGCGCTCGCCGACCCCGCCGGATCGCCAGACGTCGTTGCACGCCTCCGCCATCCGGTCGAGGCCGTCGACGATCGTCGCGTACACGTTGCCGGGCACCCACCCGACGTCGCCGTTGAGCAGCAGGTTGTTGCGGCCGTAGAAGATCGCGAGGTCGATGACGCCGGGCAGCGCGTGGATGTTCTTCTCCTCCTTGAACTTCCGGTCGAGCATCCCGCCGGGAAAGGAGAAGTAGACGACGTCGCCCGGGATGGGGGTGACGGTGGGGTTCTCCAGGCCGACCTCGTCCTCGGAGAACCGCTCGACCATCGTGTACACCTCGTTGCGGGCGTACTTGGCGTGGTACGCGTCGCCTCCGAGGGGCAGGGAGCGCCACACGGCCTCGCAGGTCCGCGGCGCGTCCTTCTCCAGCAGCTCCGCGACGCACGAGACGCCACGACGCTCCAGAGTGATGGTCATGAGCTTGGGCATGCCGGACCTCCCCGTGAAGTGGGGTTGGCGAGATCGTCGCCACCCGAAAGGACTCTCCATGGTCGTGGGGGGTGACCCCCACACCCCCCGGAGGGGGCTTGAGTTAGAGCGCTCTGGGATCCGTCCTGGCCAGGCTTCGGTTGCGACGGTCTTGCAGCACAGGGGTCAGTGCGGTGACCAGGGCCGTGGTGCACCGCGCTGATTGTTGACAATCCTACGAACGCTTCCTAGCGTGTCAATGCCTCCACGAGTTGCCTTCTCGTAAACTCCGCACACCTCGGAAGTGACGCCGATGGACCCTGTTCAGCACGCCTCCGGCGGCCCGCCCGACGTGGTGGTGCTGGTCGGGGACGTCGAGCCGCGCGGCATGGCGGAGGCCGAGCGCCTCGCGCGGGTCCGTTACGTGCGCGAAACAGAGCTCGCCGAGGCGCTTCCGGGCGCCGACGTCCTCTTCATGTGGGACTTCCTTTCCGACGCCCTCGCGGGGGCCTGGCCGGCGTCCGGCGGGCCCGGGTGGGTGCACATCGCGAGCGCCGGCGTCGACCGGCTGATGTTCCCGGCCCTCATCGAGAGTGAGACTAAAGTCACCAATTCGCGAGGTGTGTTCGACGAGCCGATCGCCGAGTACGTCCTCGGGCTGGTGCTGGCCTTCGCCAAGGACCTGCCGGGCACGCTGCGCCTTCAGGGCGAGCGTCGCTGGCGGCACCGCGAGACCGAGCGCGTCACCGGGTCCCGCGCGCTCGTCGTCGGCACCGGCCCGATCGGCCGCGCCATCGGCCGCCGGCTGTCCGCGGCGGGCCTGGCCGTCACCGGCGCCGGCCGCACCGCCCGCGACGCCGATCCCGACCTCGGCCTCGTCCATCCGATGGAGCGGCTGGACGAGGCGCTCGCCGAGGCCGACTACGTGGTGCTCGCCGCCCCTCTCACCCCGCAGACCCGCGGCATGATCGACGCCGCCGCGCTGGACCGGATGCGGCCGTCCGCGCGGCTGATCAACGTGGGCCGGGGCGCGCTGGTGGCCGAACCCGACCTCGTCAAGGCGCTGCGGGCCGGCCGGATAGCGGGCGCCGCGCTCGACGTCTTCGAGGACGAGCCGCTGCCGCCGTCCTCGCCCCTGTGGGACATGCCGAACGTCATCGTGTCCCCGCACATGTCCGGCGACGTGATCGGCTGGCGGGACGAGCTGGTCCGGCTGTTCGCCGCCAATCTCGGCCGCTACGTGTCCGGCCGCCCGCTCCGCAACGTCGTGGACAAGCGGCTCGGCTATGTGGGTTCGAACCAGAGGGGGTAGCCATGGCCGACGCGGCCGATCTGACCGCGACCGAACTGGTGGAGGCGTACGCGGCCGGGACGCTCTCCCCGGTCGAGGCCGCCGAGGCCGTCCTCGCCCGGATACGGCGGGACGACCCGGAGCTCAACGCGTTCTGCCTGGTCGACGAGGAGACCACGCTCGACATGGCCCGTGAGGCGGCCGGGCGGTGGCGGCGGGGCGCGACCCTCGGGCCGCTGGACGGCGTGCCCGTCTCCATCAAGGACGTCCTGCTCACCCGGGGCTGGCCGACGCTGCGCGGCTCGACGACGATCGACCCGGCGGGCCCGTGGGACGAGGACGCCCCGTCGGTGGCCCGCCTGCGCGAGCAGGGCGCGGTGTTCGTCGGGAAGACGACGACGCCCGAGTTCGCCTGGAAGGGCGTGACCGACAACCCGCTGACCGGCGTCACCCGCAACCCGCGGGACCCGTCCCGCACGCCGGGCGGGTCGTCCGGCGGCGCGGCGGCGGCCGTCGCGGCGGGGATGGCGCCGCTCGCGCTCGGCACCGACGGCGGCGGCTCGGTGCGCATCCCGGCCGCGTTCACCGGCACGTTCACCATCAAGCCGACGTACGGCCGCGTCCCGCACTACCCGGCGAGCCCGTTCGGGACGCTCGCGCACACCGGCCCGATGACCACCACCGTGGCCGACGCCGCCCTGCTCCTGGACGTGATCTGCGGCGCCGACGGCCGCGACTGGTCGTCGCTGCCGCCGCCGGAGGTCCCGTTCACCGAGGCGGGCCCGGACGACCTGACCGGCCTGCGGATCGCCTTCAGCCCCGACCTCGGGTTCGCGCGGGTCGACCCGGAGGTCGCGGCGTCCGTCGCCGCCGCCGCCGAGGTCTTCACCGAGCTGGGCGCGAAGGTGGAGCAGGCCGATCCCGGCTTCGGCGACCCCGTCGAGGAGTTCGAGGTCCTGTGGTTCGCGGGCGCGGCCAAGGTGGTCGAGCACCTTCCGCCGGAGGCGTTCGCGCGCCTGGACCCGGGCCTGCGGGAGATCTGCGAGCAGGGCGCGCGGTACTCGGCCGTCGAGTACCTCACCGCCACCGCCCGCCGGATGGAGCTGGGCCGGCTGATGGGCCTGTTCCACGAGCGGTACGACCTGCTGCTCACCCCGACGATGCCGATCGCCGCGTTCGAGGCCGGGCGGGAGGTCCCGCCGGGCTCGCCGTCCCCGCGCTGGACGAGCTGGACCCCGTTCACCTACCCGTTCAACATGACGCAGCAGCCGGCCGCGAGCCTGCCGTGCGGCCTCACCTCCGGCGGCCTGCCGGTCGGCCTCCAGGTCGTCGGCGCCCGGCACGCCGACGCCCTGGTCATGGCCGCGTGCGCCGCCTACGAGAAGGCGCGGCCGTGGCGGGGACGGCGGCCGTAGCGGAGCGTCGGCGGAGTGGAGGTCGCCGGCTCCGCACCGCGGGGGTTCCGGGGGTCCCCCCCAGGAAGGGCACGTTCACGCGAAGGTGATGACGGCGCGGCCCCGGTGGGTGCCCTCGTCCATCGCGGCGAGGACGCGCGGGGCGTCGTCCAGGGTGACGGGCGTCACCTCGGGGACGATGCCGTGCGCCTTCGCGAAGGCGAGCGTGTCGCGCAGGTCGTGCGGTGAGCCGGACGGCACGCCCATCACCCGCAGCCGGTTCGAGACGAGCGCCGCCGGCGGCACGCTGACGTTCTCGGCGCCCATGCCGAGGTAGAGCAGGGTGCCGTCGGGGCGCAGGCCGCCGAAGGCGGCGAGGCCGGTCCCGGTGTCGGGCGCGGTGTTGGCGACCACGTCGGCGCCGCCCCATGCCCGCAGCGCCTCCGCCGGGTCCTGCTCCCGCGTCGCGACGAACACCTCGGCGCCGGCGTCCAGCGCCTCCTTCTCGGCGCGCCGCGACCGGGACACCACGGCGACGCGGGCGCCCATGGCGGCGGCGAACCGGAGCGCCATCGTCCCGACGCCGCCGGTGCCGAGCACGGCGACCTTCGACCCGGCGGCGGTGCCGGCGTGGCGGAGCCCGTTGAACGCGGTGATCCCGGCGCACATCAGCGGCGCGCCGGCGACCGGGTCGAGGCCGTCCGGGAGCGGGGTGACGAACCCGGCGCGGCCCACGAAGTACTCGGCGTAGCCGCCGTCGGTGTTCACGCCGGTGACCCGCTTCGGCGCCCCGGTGCACAGGATCTGGTCACCGCGGACGCACTGGTCGCAGGTTCCGCACGACCCGTGGATCCATCCGGTGCCGACCGGCGTACCGACCTCGGGCCACGTGACGCCGTCGCCCAGCGCGGCGACGACGCCGCTGATCTCGTGCCCGGGGACGGCGGGGAACGTCCCGAACGGGTAGTGGCCCCGCAGGTGGTTGACCTCGGAGAAGCACATCCCGCAGGCGGTGACCCTCACCAGGATCTCGCCGGGGCCCGGCTCGGGCACCTCCCGCTCGACGATCTCCAGCGGCTTGCCCGGCCCGGAAAGCACGGCGCTGCGCATGGCCGCGCCCCCTCTCGTGTCTCGTGACGGCCGTCCGACCGTCTATAGCGTTGGTACGAGAAGGACTATAGTCGCGCTACACGAGTTGTGCATAGCGATGTTCGGAAATTTTCTGTAGCATCGTTGTTGTGACTGCTCGGAAGGACCTCGCCACCCGGGACCGGATCGTCCACGCGGCGGCCCGGCTGCTCACCGAGGCGAACGGCGAGCCCGTCTCGACGCGGGCCGTGTGCACCGCCGCCGGCGTCGGGGCGCCGACGCTCTACCACCACTTCGGCGACAAGCAGGGCCTGTTCGACGCCGTCGCGGCGTACGGGTTCGACGAGTACCTGGCGAGCAAGCGCGCGCAGGGCACCACCGGCGACCCGGTCGACGACCTGCGCCGGGGCTGGGACCTGCACGTCGAGTACGGCGTCACCCACCCGGCGTTCTACACGCTGATGTACGGGACGTCCCGGACCCCCGCCGCGGCGAAGGAGGCGGACGCCATCCTGCTGGGCCTGATCGAGGCCGTCGCGCGGGCGGGCCGCCTCCGCGTCCCCGTGGAGACCGCCGCGCGCGTCATCCACGCCGCGGGGGTCGGGGTCACGCTCACGCTGATCGCGGCACCCGCCGGGGAGGAGGGCGACCGGGAGACGTCGGTCCGGACGCGCGAGGCCGTTCTCGCCGCCGTCACCGTCCCGCCCGACGCGGCCCCCCTCGCCGACGCCGTGGCCCTGAAGGCCGCCGCCCTGAAGGCGGCCCTGGCCGCCGCCCCGCCGCCCGCCCTGAGCGCCTCGGAGACGGCACTGCTCAACGAGTGGCTCGACCGCCTCGCCGGCTGACCCGCTCCGCGTCAGGCGGCGCGGCGCCTACTCGCTTCCGAGCTCCTTCTTCTGCTGCTTCTTCTTCTGCCGGCTGGACTTGCGGCGCTTCACGCCGACGCCGCCCCAGAACGCCAGGCCCTTCACCACCACCGTGGGCGAGCCGGGGACGCCCGGGCCGCTCGCCCGCTGGTCGAAGCCGCCCATGATGCCGAGGCCCTTGACGTGCACGGTGATGTCGTCCGGCACGATGATCTCGAACCCGCCCATGATCGCCAGCGCCCGGATCGTGACCGTGCCCTCGTCGAACCGGGCCTCGCGCAGGTCGATCTTGCCGCCGCCCCAGAACGCGAACGCGCTGAACTTGCGGGGGACGTTCCACACGCCCGAGCGCTGGAACCCGCTCATGACCCCGATGCCGCTCTTCCAGGACGGCGCGCCCTCCACCGGCCGCCAGTCCGCGCCGGACACCGGCGCCGGCGGCGCGGCCGTGCCCGGCGCCGGCAGGTCGCGGGTGAGCGGCTCCAGGTCCGCGTACGTCTTCGCCGCGTACACCGCGTCCAGCCGCTCGTCCAGCTCGGCGAGCGTCAGCCGCCCGTCGCCGGCCGCGTCGCGCAGCACGTGCGCGACGCGCTCGCGGTCGGCGTCGCCGGCCCGCATCTCCGGCGCTCCGGGCGTCCCGGCATGCTCGGGGAGGTTCGTCATGCCCGCAGCCTAAACCAGCGTCCGCGGCGGGACTACATCACCGCGAGGACGCGGGCTCCAGGCGGATGACGACCGATTTGGAGGTGGGCGTGTTGCTGACCTCGGCGGTGCTGTCGAGGGGGACGAGGACGTTGGTCTCCGGGAAGTACGCCGCCGCGCACCCCGGCGCCGTCGGGTAGGCGACGGCGCGGAACGCGGGTGCGCGGCGCTCGGTGCCGTCCGACCACTCCGACACGAGGTCGACGAGCGCGCCGTCGGCGAGGCCCAGACCGGAGAGGTCGGCGGGGTTGACGAACACGACGCGGCGCCCGGCCTTGACGCCGCGGTAGCGGTCGTCCAGCCCGTAGATCGTGGTGTTGTACTGGTCGTGGCTGCGGACGGTCTGGAGCAGCAGCCGCCCCTCCGGGATCCGGAGGACCTCCAGCTCGTTCACCGTCAGGTTGGCCTTGCCGGTCGCGGTCGGGAACCGCCGCTCGTCGCGGGGCGCGTGGGGGAGCGTGAACCCGCCCGCCTCGCGGATGCGGGCGTTGTAGTCCTCGAACCCGGGGACGACCCGGGAGACGTGGTCGCGGATCACGTCGTAGTCGCGCTCCATCGCGTCCCAGCCGATGCCCGATCCGGGGAGGACGGCCTGGGCGAGCCGGCAGACGATGGACACCTCCGACAGCAGCCGGTCCGACGCCGGGGCGAGGCGGCCGCGCGAGGCGTGCACCATGCCCATCGAGTCCTCGACCGAGACGAACTGCGGCCCCGACCCCTGCTCGTCGCGCTCGGTGCGGCCGAGCGTGGGCAGGATCAGCGCCACCTCGCCGGCCACCGCGTGCGACCGGTTGAGCTTGGTGGACACCTGGGCGGTCAGCCGGCAGCTCCGCAGCGCGGCCTCGGTCACGGCGGAGTCGGGGGTGGCGCGGACGAAGTTGCCGCCCATGCCGAGGAAGACCTTCGCCCTGCCGTCCCGCATGGCGCGGATCGCGTCCACCGTGTCGACGCCGTGCTCGCGCGGCGGCTCGAACCCGAACTCGGCGGCCAGGGCGTCCAGGAAGGCGGGCTTCGGCTTCTCCCAGATGCCCATCGTCCGGTCGCCCTGCACGTTGGAGTGGCCGCGCACCGGGCAGACGCCCGCGCCGGGCCGCCCGATGTTGCCGCGCAGCAGCAGGAAGTTGACGATCTCGCGGATCGTCGGCACCGAGTTGCGGTGCTGGGTGAGGCCCATCGCCCAGCAGACGATGATCCGCTTCGCGGCGAGGACGTCGCCGAGCGTCGCGGCGATCTCCCCGCGGGTCAGGCCGGTCGCCTCCAGCACGTCGTCCCAGTCCAGGCCGAGGACGTGCTCGCGGAACGCGTCCACGCCGTGGGCGTGGGCGTCGAGGAACCCGTGGTCGACGGCGTCGGGCGCGTCCGACTCCAGCAGCATCCGGTTGAGCGCCTGGAACAGGGCCAGGTCGCCGTTCAGCCTGATCTGCAGGAACCGGTCGGCGAGCACCGTGCCCTGGCCCGTCACCCCGGACGGCCGCTGCGGGTTCTTGAACCGCATCAGCCCCGCCTCGGGCAGCGGGTTGACGGCGATGATCCGCGCGCCCTCCTTCTTGGCCCGCTCCAGCGCCGACAGCATGCGCGGATGGTTCGTGCCCGGGTTCTGCCCGACGACGAAGATGAGATCGGCCCGGTAGAGGTCGTCCAGCAGCACCGAGCCCTTGCCGATGCCGAGGGTCTCGCTCAGCGCGGACCCCGACGACTCGTGGCACATGTTGCTGCAGTCCGGAAGGTTGTTCGTGCCGAACGCGCGGGCGAAGAGCTGGTAGGCGAACGCGGCCTCGTTGCTCGTCCGGCCGGAGGTGTAGAAGACCGCCTCGTCCGGCGACTCCAGCGCGGTCAGCTCGGCCGCCAGCAGCCGGAACGCCTCGTCCCACGACACCGGCTCGTAGTGCTCGGACCCGGCCCGCTTCACCATCGGCTCGGTCAGCCGCCCCTGCTGCCCGAGCCAGTGGTCGGACCGCTCGGCCAGCTCCCCGACGGTGTGCGCGGCGAAGAACTCCCGGGTGATCCGCCGCGTCGTCGCCTCCTCGGCGACCGCCTTCGCGCCGTTCTCGCAGAACTCGGCGACGTGCCGGTGGTCGCCCTCCGGCCACGCGCAGCCGGGGCAGTCGAACCCCTGCTTCTGGTTGACGCGCAGCAGGGTCAGCGCCGTCCGGCGGACGCCCATCTGCTCGTACGACCGGCGCAGCGCGGCCGTCACCCCGGGCACGCCCGCCGCCCACGCCTTCGGTTTGGAGACCTCCAGACCCGAGTCGTCGAAGTCACCGGCGGGCGCCTTGCGCGTCATAGGGCCACATCCTCATGGTCGTCCGACCGTTCTACTGTCGCACGATAACCAGTCCTACTGCGGCGGGCCTTCCGCCAGGCGGAGGGTCGTCCCCGACCGGCCGCCGTCGCGCGTCGTCCATTCGATGCGGACGACCTCCCCCGGGTGGTGGGACAGCATCAGGGCGGTGAGCGCGGCGGGCGTGTCGACCGCGCTCTCGCCGAGGGTGACGATCGCGGCGCCGACGGGGATCCCCGCCGTCGCGGCGGGCGAGCCGGGCACCAGCTCGGTGACCAGCGCGCCCGGCGAGCCGCCGTTGGAGCGGACCTTGACGCCGAGCATGGCGGTCCTGCCGATGTGCACGGTCGAGGACGCCTCGCCGCGCTGGATCTGCCGGGCGATCTCCAGCGCCCGGTCGGACGGGATGGCGTACCCGCGGTGGTCCTTCTTCCGCTCCGCGCCCTTCACCGAGAACCCGGCGGACGCGGCGGTGTTGATCCCGATGACCTTGCCGGTGGAGTCCAGCAGCGGGCCGCCGGAGTCGCCCGGCTTGATCGGGGCGCTGGTCTCGATCAGGCCGGTCAGTCGCTCGGAGGTCCCGTTGCTGTCGTCGCGCGCGGTGACGGACTGGTCCAGGGCGGTGACCTCGCCGGTGACGACGGTCGGTGTGCCGCCCTTGCCGCCCGCGTTCCCGACGGCGGTCACCGCGTCGCCGACGTGCACCGACGACGCGGAGGCGAACCGGGCGGCCTTCAGCCGGGTCGCGCCGGTCAGGCTGATCACGGCGATGTCGCCCGTCCGGTCGTAGCCGACGACCTGCGCGGTGTAGGTGCGGCGGTTGTCGGTGTCGGTGCCCTTGATCGCGGTGGCGCCCTGGATCACGTGGTTGTTGGTGAGGACGAGGCCGGCCGGGGTGAGCACGATGCCCGTCCCGGCGGCGCGGGTGCCGTTGAGGGTCTGCTCGGTCTCGATGTTGACGACGCCGGGGCGCCGGCCGCTGGGCTTGGCGGGCTTGGTCCTGCTGGGGCCCGCGTCGACGGGCGGCGCGACGTCGTCGGTGCCCTCCTCCATCACCCGGCAGCCCGGGGCGAGGAGGGCCAGCAGCGTGACGAGGAGGATCGGCAGCAGGCCGCGGGCACCGCGCCGCACGGGTCCCTCGCTCACCATGGGCCTCCTCCCGTGCAGGTTCCTCCCATGATTCCCGATTTCGAGGGAATAGTCGCCGGGCCGATCCCCGGGACGCGCGGAGCGTCAGCGGGTGAAGTACCGCCTCGGGTTGCCGACCAGCATCTGGTCGATCTGCGCGTCGGTGACGCCCGCCTCGCGCAGCGCGGGCAGGACGTCGTCGCTGATGTGCCGGTAGTTCCAGTTCGGCTGCATCGCCGGCACCGTCGCCGGGTCCGGGCCGAACCAGTCGATGAAGCAGCTCGCGTCGTGGCTGAGGACGATCCGGTCGGCGTATCCGCGCTCGCACAGCGCCGCGATGGTGGCGACCCGGTCGGCGGTCGGGTTGATGATGTCGAGGCCGAACCGGTCCATGCCGAGGATCGCGCCGGTGTCGGCCAGCTCCATGAGGTAGTCGAGGTCGTTGCTGTCGCCCGCGTGCCCGATCACGAGCCTGGTGAGGTCGACGCCCTCCTTGCCGAGCAGGTCCACGACCGTCCGGCCCGCGTGGACCGAGCTCTCGGTGTGGACGGTGAGCGGCGCGCCCGTCTCGCGGTGCGCCCCGGCGACGGCGCGCAAAATGCGCTCGACACCCGGCGTGAGGCCGGGGTGGTCCACGGCGCACTTGAGGAAGGCGGCCTTGACCCCGGTCCCGCCGATGCCCTCGGTGAGGTCGCGGATGAAGAGGCCGGTCATCGGGTCCGGGCCCTCGTCCAGCATCGTGCCGGGGCCCCGGTGGTGGAACTGGAAGGGGACGTCGTTGTAGGTGTAGATGCCCGTGGCCACGATGATGCCGAGTTCGGGGACCCGCTCGTTGATGCGCTGGATCCGGGGGATGTAGCGGCCGAGCCCCCACACGGTGGGGTCGGCGATGGTGCCGATGCCCCGCTCCACCAGCTCGCGGAGCTTGCCGACGGCGTCGGCGACCTTCTCCTCCTCGTCCCACCAGTCGCCGGCGCCGTAGTTGTGGACGTGCTCGCTCCCGAGGACGAAGACGTGCTCGTGCATCAGCGTGGGTCCGAGGCCGGCGACGTCGACGGGGCCGCGGACGGTCTCAACTGCGGGCATCGGCTTTCCCTCTCCCTGCATACCGACTGGTCGGTTTCTGGCAAGCTATGCGCAGGACACATCCGAGTCAACGCCCGCGCGCACCAGGGAGGTGCCCAGGTGACGGAGACGGAACCGACGCCGGTCCCCGAGCCGGCGCCGCCCGAGTCGACCCTGTCCGAGTCCACGGTGCCCGAGTCCACGGTCCCGGTCAGGCAGAGCGCGGTCGAGCGGCGGATCCTGGACGCCGCGCTCCGGCTGTTCGCCGAGCGCGGCTTCGACGGCACGTCCGTCCAGGGCATCGTGGAGGCCGCCGAGGTCACCAAGGGCGCCCTCTACCACTACTTCGACTCCAAGGACGATCTCCTCTACGAGATCTACCACTCGCTGATCGCCCGGCAGCTCGCCGACCTCGGCGCCGTGCTGGCGGAGGGGCCGCCGCCCCGCGAGGCACTGCACGCGGTGCTGACCGGGCTGGTCCGCAGCACCGCCGAGCACATCGACGAGGCCAAGGTGTTCTCCCGCGAGATGCACCGGCTGGACAGCGCCCGGATGCGGTCGATCCGCGCCGACCGGCGCCGCTACCACGTGACGTTCCGCGGCATCGTCGAGCAAGGCCAGCGGGACGGCGTGTTCGGCACCGCGACGCCCGCCGAGACCGTCACGATCGTCGCGCTCGGCATGGTCAACCAGATGCCCTCCTGGTACCGCGCCGACGGCCCGAAGACCGCCGACCGGCTCGCAGGCGAGGTCGCGGGCTTCGTCCTGGACGCCCTGGACCGGGGCGCCGCCCCCGGCGCGGACGCTCAGCGCCGCGTCTGAAGGGGCAGCGCGGCGTCGCGGACGTCGGCCAGCTCGGCGTCCCAGCCGGCGGGCGGCGCCAGCGGCGTCAGCACGAACTTCGACAGGCCCGCCTCGACGAGCCGCTTCAGGTGCGCCTGCACCCCGTCCAGGTCGGGGACGAGATCGCCCGCCGGCGCCGGACCGGCGACCCGCCGGACGCGCGCCAGCCGCTCCTCGGCCTCCGCCAGCAGCGGCCCGCGCCGGTAGGGGACGATCGCGCCGAAGTGCTCCTCCTCGATCTCGCGTCCCGCGCCCGCCGCCGCCTCCTGGACGATCCGCCGGCCGCGCTCGGCCTCCGCCGGGGTGGTGAACGCGGCGAGCCACCCGTCCGAGAGCCGCCCGGTGCGGCGCAGTTCCGCGTCGGACGTCCCGCCCATCCACACGTCGAAGCCGCGCGCGGCCGGTTTCGGCAGCACGCGCAGCCGCTCGTAGTGGAACCGCGGGCCGTCGTGGGTGACCTCGTCCTCGGCCCAGAACCGGCGCAGCAGCGGCAGCGCCTCCTCGAAGATCGCGGCGCGCTCCTCCCGCCGCACCCCGAACGCCTGCTGCTCGCCCGCGTGCCGCTGCCCGAGCCCGAACGCGGGCAGCAGCCGCCCGCCCGAGACCACGTCCAGCGAGGCCAGCTCCTTGGCGAGGACCGCGGGGGAGCGCCCCGGCAGCGCCATCACGGCGGTGCCGAACTTGATCCGGGACGTCAGCGCCGCCGCGTAGGTCATCGTCACCACGGGGTCCAGCACGGGCCCGGTGACCCGCTCGGTCACCCAGAGGGAGTCGAACCCCTCGCGTTCGAGGCCGCGCGCGAGGGCGGCCAGCGCGTCCGGCCCGAGCGTGGACGCGGCGGGGGCCATGCCGATGCGAATGATCACATCTCGACCGTACGCGGCGTCAGTTCTGTGACACAACCCTGTAGGTGTCTAGAACGGGAAGCGCTCCGCCGCGGCGACGACCGCGCCGGTCACCGTGGCGATGGTGAGGACCGACACCCCCGCGAGGACGGCCCACCGCCCGGCCTGGTAGCCGACGGGCACGCGGCCCGAGCCGCGGCCGCGCACCGGCCAGGGGGCGCGCAGCGGCGCCGTCCCCGGCAGCTCCTGCGGGGCGTCGGTGAGCGGCCGGTCGCCGTTGGACGCCCCGGCCGCGGGCAGCCCGGTCACCCAGCCGAGCAGGTCGGCGACGCCGGCGGGCTCGGTGCCGAGGCCGGACGCGAAGTACCGCACCTGGGCGGCGACCTGGTCGAGGGCGCGGACGGTGTTGCCGAGCCCGACGCGCCCGAGCCATTCGCGCAGGTCGGTGTCGTCCAGGCCGCGGCCGATCTCGGTGCGGGTCAGCAGGTCGGTCTTGGTGACGATCACGGCGACGCGCTTCTGCCGCCCCTGGTCGGGGCGGGAGCGGAGCTCGTTCAGCACCCGCTGCAGGGTGTCGGCGGGGTCCTCCTCCGACGACGCGGCGGCCTCGTCGACGAACGCGCACTCGTCCCCGGTCAGCGTCCGGCGCAGCTGGGGGAGCGCGAGCGGGTCGACGATGAACAGCAGCGCCTCGCTGTGGTCCAGGTAGCGCAGCGACCTGACCTCCGTGGCGCCGGTGTAGTGCTCCCCGGCGGGGTCGAACAGGTAGAGGATCCGCCGGGCCCGCCCCGGCAGCTCCACGTCCACCATGGTCGCGAGGGGGAGCTCCGGCCCGGTCTTGGCGAGCCGCCCGCCGCGCTCGAACTCGCGGATCGCGCCCGCGTACGCCTGCGCGTGCCGCTGCTCGACGAACGCCAGGCGCCCGTGCACGGCGCGGGCCCGCGCGTGCAGGGCGCGGATGCCGAGGACCATGAACGTCGTCTTCCCCGCGGCCGGGCCGCCGACGAACGGCAGCGGCTCCACGCGGACGCGCCCGATCCGCTCGGGCAGGCGACCGCCGCAGTGCGGGCAGTACGCGGCCAGCCGGAAGCGCCCGAGCGGGACGGTCGTGGGCAGCCGCGCGCCGCAGCGGCACACGTGCCGGAAGGCGCCCCCCGCTCCGGGCGCGAGATGCGGGTGCCGGGCCCCGCAGCCGGGGCACTCGTACTCGGGCAGGCCGATGCGCTCGTAGCAGAAGGGGTGCGGGCACGTCTGCAGGATGCGTCCGTACATCATGAAGCCGCGCTCCACCGCCGCGAGGACGAGCACGCACCCGAGCCACACGGCGAGGCCGAGCGCGGCGACCAGCCCGTACAGGACGGTCAGCGCCAGCACGAACACCGAGGCGGGCACGGCCGCCGCGGCGATGCCCGCGCACAGCGCCAGCCAGGCGGGGAAGACGAAGAAGCCCCACGGGCCGCCGAGCAGCGTCCGCGTCAGCTTCAGCACGACGCCCCTGGCCGTCCGGTACACCTGCGGGACGACGGTGCGGCTGATCGTCCACCAGTCGCGCCAGACCTGGCCGAGCAGGTAGTGCCGGTAGGCGATGTCGGGGGCGGCGACCGGGGACGGGCCGTCCAGCGTGGACGGTGCGAGCGTCCGGCACGCGTGCAGGTAGTAGAGGCCGAGCGCGGCCGCCCCGGCGACGACCAGCGTCGCGGCGAACAGAATGGGGAACAGGTACATGAACCCCAGCCACATGGCGGCCAGCCACACGACGATCAGCAGCAGCACGATCACGGGGTGCACGCGCTCACGCCCCCTCTGCCCGCAGGGTGCGCAGCTCCTCGCGCAGGCCGGGCGAGCCCGCGAGATGGGAGTCGATCTGCCGGGCCGCCAGCCACCCGGCGGACGCCGCGGCGGCCCACCGCTCCAGGCCCGGCTCGCGGGCGCCGCCGCGCCGCATCCGCAGCACGACCTCGACCAGGTCGTTGCGCTCCGCGACCTCGGAGGGGCGCAGCGGGCTGCGTCCCGCGCGGGCCCGTTCGCCCAGGCCGGTGATCCAGCGTTCCCCCACGCGGGCGCGGGCGGCCTCGGGGAGGGCGGCGAGGAGGGCGGACCGGAAATGCGGCGGGCGTGCGGTCAGGCTCCGCACGGCGCCGGCGAACGCGCCGTCCGCCACCCGGGCGGTCGCCTCTCCCGGGTCGGCGAGGACGGCGAGCGCCCGCGCGGCCTGCTCGCCCCGCCCGGCCGCGAGCGCCTCCGCGTACGCCTGGACCACCGCCGCGTCCCGCGCGGCGGCGCCGTCCGGGAGCAGTTCCCGCACCCGGGCGGCGAGGCGGAGCGCGGGGAGCTCGCCGAGCTCGGTGCCGGGGTGGTGGGCGAGCTCCCCGAACGTCCGGGACGGGAGGCCGGCGAGCGCCCGGGACGAGGCGAACTCCGCCGCATGGGCTTCGAGGAGACGCAGGCATTCACCCGCCGTGGGCGGTCCTGCCCACACCTCCGCGAGCGCGGGTTCGATCCTGGAGGGCGGCGCTCCGGCGGTCAGCAGCGCGCGGGTGACCGCGATCCGGCGGTCCGGACGCCGCCGCCCGACCGAGGCGAGGACGGGGATCGCGACGTCCGGTTCGGATCCGAGTCCCCCGGCGTGGTCGTACAGCAGGTCGCAGACGTCCGGGTCATGGAGGTCGCCGGGGCCGTCGGCGGCGGCCCGGCGCGCGAGGCCGGTGACCACCCCCTCCATCAGCGGGCCCCGCAGCGCCCCCGGGCAGGCGTCGATCGCGGTCTTCAGCTCGGGGCCCGCGCAGGGCACGGCGTTCGCCGCGGCGCGGGTCACCTCGGCGGGGGCGACGCGGACGCCGGTCAGCGCGGCGACCGCCGCCACGCCCGCGATCTCGGGCAGCGTGCCGGCCGCCGCGAGCGCGGACGTCACGGGCGACTCCTCGCCGGGCGTCTCGCCCGCGACCTCCACGAGGTCGTCCGGCAGCAGGTGGCGCAGCGCCGGCTCTCTCAGGGCCAGCTCCGTGAAACGCCATGCGCACCGCCGCGCGAGGAGTACGTCCCGGGTGCGCCGCGCCCGGTCGTGGAAGGCCAGCAGCAGGGACATCCGCAGGCCCGGGACACTGGGGGCCAGCTCCTCCCACAGCCACTCCGGGACGTCGTCCGGGCGCCGGGACAGCAGCACCGCCGCGGCGTCCTCCTCGGCGGCCGTGAGCCCCTCGTACCGGCGGCCGAGCGCCACCAGGGCCGCGGCCCGCTCCAGCGCCGCCGGCCCGCCCTCGTCCGGGTCGAGAAGGGCCAGTTCGCCCAGGCAGTCGAGGCCCGCGAAGTCGGCGCGCCGCCAGCAGGCGGCGACGATGCGGCCGAAGAGGGACGGCTCCGTACCGAACTCGCCGAAGCCGTACTCGACATTGACGGCGGACGTGTCCCTGGCCTGGGTGCGCGTGGCGGACCAGACCCCGGTGGTCGTGCCCACCAGGCTCTGCGCCGCGGCGTCCGGGTCGGCGGAGTAGGTGGTGAAGGTCAGCCGCGCCGCCGTGTCCACCGGCAGCGAATAGGTGATCAGCGCGATCCAGCGGGCGATCGTCTCGACATGGTCCGCGATGAGGACGAGGCGGCCGTGCCCCTGCTCCAGGACCTTCACGGCGGCGTCGATGAGAAGGGCGAGCGTGCGGTGCGGAGCGTCCAGGCCGGACGAGGCGAGCCAGCGGGCCAGCGCCTCGGGGGACAGCGTGTCGTCCGGAGTCAGCTCCTCCAGCTCCGCGAGCCGGTCGTCCTGCGCGGGCCCGGGCGCCCACAGCGGGGCGTGCCAGAGCTCGGCGGGCCGCAGGCCCTCCAGCTCGGCGGGCTCGGCGACGACCGCGTGGGCGAAGAAGTTGCCGTAGCGGCCCGAGTAGTCGCGGCCCAGGTAGCGGCAGCGCAGCAGCAGCGGCCGGCCGTCCACCCGGTCGTACAGGAACGCGACGGGGAACCTGTCGAGCTCGGCGTCGCGGGGGGCCGGCGGCGCGTCCGGCGGCGGGCGGTACGACAGATGGGGCGTCACCCCGGCCCGCACCCCGTCCGGCAGGCCGGGCGTCTCGGCGACGAACTGGAACCCGGCCCGCCCCGTCGGTCCCCGCCGGGCGGAGGTGTAGTGCAGCTGCCACGCCACGGCTACCCGCCTCCGGGACGGACGCCGTCGAGCATCCCGAACCGGTGCAGGAGCCACAGCAGCGGATCCTCGGCCCGGTACGGGCGGACGCCGCCCGCGCCGACCCGTCCCTCCTCCGGGACGCCGCCGAGCGCCGACAGCCCGAACAGCGCGTGGTCGGCGTACTGCTGCCCGAGGTAGGTGTCCAACTGCCCGGCCTGCCAGTCGTGCAGCAGCGCGCGGACCTGCTCGTGCACCGCGTCCCTGTCGTCCAGGTCGAGGACGCCCTGCCCGGACCGCGACCGGTGCAGCGCCGACTGCGCCAGCAGCGCCGGCCGCAGCACGTCGATCTTGGTGAGCGCGACCGCCACCGGGACGGGCAGCGGCTCGCCCGGCCGGGTGCCGTGCCGCTGCCGGAGCGTCTCGGTGACGCGGGCGATGATGTTCAGCGGCTCGCTGCCCGGGTCCTCGCCGGCCGCGGGCGGCCCGGGGACGGTGTCGCGGACCTGCGTCCGCGCGCCCGGCAGCTCCAGCGGGTCGACCAGGAAGATGATCGCGTCGGCGGCCTCCAGGTACCGCAGGTGCAGGTCGGTGGCCTCCCGGCTGCGCAGGTCCTCGCCCGCGGTGTCGAACAGCACGAGCGCCAGCGAGTCGTTGCGCGGGCGGGAGAAGCGCCCCCGCCGCGTCCTGGTGAGCAGGTACACCAGCGGCTCGCGCGGCCCGGTCGCGGCGCTCGCCGTCGTCGGCAGCAGCCGCCGCTCCTCCAGCAGCGGCCGGGCGAAGTCGCGCTTGTACCGCTCGATCGTCCGGTCGTCGCACGCGACGAGCGAGGCGTCCAGCTCCGTCCCGACCCGGTTCATCAGCTCGTGCAGCAGGACGGCGATGTAGGTGCTCTTGCCGGCGTTCTTCGCGCCGACGAGCGCGACGATCCGGCCGGGGGAGTCGCAGTACGCGGCCGGGAGCGGGTTGTGGCATTCCGGGCAGGCCCGGTTCCCCGTCGGCACCCCGCACTCCGGGCAGCCGGCCCGGCCCTTGCGCCCGGACGCGGCGAACACCGGCGGCAGCGACGCGCCCGCGGTGGACCCGGTGTACTCGGCCAGCTTCTCGTCGAGGACGGGCGCGCACCCCTGCCGCCGCCCGGCCCGCCCGCGGCACCGGAACAGGATGCGCTGCGGCGCGACCGACGCGAAGCAGTACGGGCAGGTGATGCCCTGCCTGGACGGCACGCCGGGGATCCCCGCCCGGGCCAGCGGTCCCGCCATCATCGGACCCGCAGCCGGCGGACGGGCGGATCGCTCAGCTCGACGACGTCGTCGTCGGCGAAGCAGCGCAGCCAGTAGGGGGCGCGCGCGTCCGGCGCGTCCAGCGACAGCTCGCCCGGCACGGGCACCTGCTCCCACACGCCGAGCGTCTCGCCGTCGGCGGCGCGGTGCGGCATCACCTTCCCGGTGCGCAGGACCAGCGACAGCCGCGCCACCCGCAGCGGGTGGGGCGAGGTGAGCCGGACCGTCAGGGTCTTCCGCCATGGCGGCCCCGACCGCAGCACGTCGTACCGGACGATGGTGCGCGCGGCGACCTCCGCCATCACCGGCGGGCCGGTCACCCGGGCGCCGCCCACGGTCCCGGCCGCCGCGACCGACAGCTCGACCGGCTCGTCCTCGGGCACCGCGAGCCGCACCCCGCCCTGGGTGTCGTAGGCGGCGCGGGTCACGGCCTCGCTGGAGGGCGGACCCGCGCCGTGCCGGGGCCCGCCGCCGATCCGGTAGACGACGTCGACCTCGGCGACGTCGGGCGGCCAGTCGAACCCGACGTGCACGTAGGCGCCGCGCCGCTCGGCGACCAGCCGGCGCGGCGGCGGCAGGTTCACGTGCCGGTGGTGGGCGCCGATGGCGGCGGTGCCCTCCGCCACGGTCACCGCGAGCAGCCACCCGCCCCTCCCGGGCCGGACCGCCAGTCCGCCGGATGCCGGCGTGCCCGCGAGCCGCCGCGTCTCCCGCCGCACCTCCTCCAGGGGGACGAGCGCGCTGCGCGGCCACGGCGGCGGGCCGTCCGACAGCACCAGCTCGACCGTCCCGTGGCCGGGCGGGTCGAAGCGGGCCCGCACCAGTCCGGGGTCGGAGGGATCGGTCTCGGCGCTCAGCTCGTACACGGGCTCGGGCGGCGCGCTGGGGGTGGCCGACGCCCGCACGCCGTCCGTCGTGACCTCCCGCCCGGACGGGTCGAGGTAGACGGCGCAGATCCGGTAGTGGTGGGTCCGCCCGTTCGGGACGCGCTCCCGGAACCCGTCCCGGCCGGCCGCGACGGCCTGCCCATCGCGGACGACGACGACCCGCGCCGCCTCCGCCGGGCACCGCCAGCGCCCCGTCACCTGCCCGTCCCCGGGCAGCAGCTCGACCTCGGCGGGCTCCGGCCGCACGGTCAGCGGCCCGGCCACGGCGGGAGGGGCGGCGGCGTCTCCGCGCATCGCGAACACCGCGTAGTACACGGGCGCGTTCACCGGCGGCCGCTCGTCGAGCGCCCCGCCGATCGCGTCCCCGTCCCGGACGTCGCGCGGGGCCCGCCCCGTCCGCCGCACGACGTGGTAGAGCACCTCGCCCGCGGTGGACGGCGACCGCTCCCACGACAGCCGCACCGACGCGCGGCCGTCACCGCCCGTGCCGGGGTCGATGTCGGCGTGCAGGGCGGGGACGGGACGTGGCGGGAGGCGGCGCCGGTGCGCCTCGGCACCGGGAAGGTCGCGGACGAGGCGGAGCGCGTCGGACAGGAGGCGGAACGCGCGGTCGGGGTCGGCCTCGGCGGTGGCGGCCTCGCGGAGGCGCAGCGCGGTGTCGAGGCGGTGCCGGGCCTCGGCGGCGAGGACCTCCTCCTCCGGGGGCTCGGTGCCGGGTGCCGGATGCGGCACCTGCGCGGCGTCGGCCAGCTCGGACGCGGCGTACACGTCGCCGGCGTCCAGCAGGGCGCGGAGCCGTCCCGCGAGGCCGCCGCCCGGCCCGGTCTCGCGGACGACGGCGAACACCAGGCGGCGCGCGTCGCCCTGCTCGACGCCGAGGTCCTCGACCGCGTACTGGAGCAGGGCGCGCTCGGACGCCCGCTGCCGCAGCCGCTCGCGGAGCCGGTCGGCCACGTCGAACAGCAGCAGGTCCGCCGGCTCGGCCCCCGACCGCAGCGCCGCCAGGATCGTGTCGGCGTGCGTGGTGCTGGTGTCGCGGCTGCGGCGCGCCCACTCGGCGCCGGCCGCCGCCACCGCGTCCTTGTCCAGGCGCAGGGTCCCGCCGGGCTCGGCGAAGCCGTCCAGCAGCCGGATCGGGCCGGTCAGCCGCGTCCCGAACACGAAGTCGGCGAGGTGCCGCCTGCCGAGGACGTCGAGCGACTCCTGCACCTTGCGGAACGCCGGGTAGGGCGCGGCGGTCGGCAGCGGGTCCGGGTCGCGGATCTCGATGCGGTCGGCGGCGGCCAGCTCGGCCAGCTCGGCGCGGGTGACGCCCGCGGTGCGGGCGATGGCCTCCAGCTCGGCGGGCGCCGCCATCCGCAGCGCCCCGGCCGCGTCGGCGAGCCGGGCGCGGGCCCGGCCGCGGCGCCGCTCGCCGCGCTCCCGGCCGCCGCGCAGCCGCGCCTCCAGCGGCCGCAGGTCGCCGCGCTCGGCGGCGGAGAACAGCGGGGCCAGCTCGCGGTGCTCGGCCTCCAGCCGGTCGATCAGCTTGCGGTACTTCAGCTGCCCGCGCGCCCGCCGCCAGCACTGCCGGACCTGCTTCACCCGCGCCGCGACGTCTTCCCCGGTGAGCTCGTGGAGCGCGTAGCGGACGCGCAGGTCCTCGGGGGGCTGGTCGCCCGCGGCCCGCGCGGGCTCCAGCACCTCCCGCCGGTAGTCGTCGTCGAACGCCACGGGCGCCTCCAGGGGTCGGCGGGCCGCTAGCTGACCTGGACCCGGGACAGGGCCTTGCGGGATCGCTCGACCTCCTCCTCGGACATGCCGCCGACGTCCACCTTCAGCTCCAGCCGCTCGCCGGTCTCCTTCTCCACGGCCATGACGTTCAGCAGTCCGGAGGAGTCCAGCGCGAACGTGACCCCGATCGGCCAGCCCGCCTTCTTGCCCGGCGGGACGCGGATCTCCCCGGTCGCGATCTCGGTGTTGTCGATCAGGTCGGTGGACTCCACCACCCCCGCCTGCTCCATCACCCGGATGTCGGCGGACGTCTGGTCGTCGTAGACGGTGAAGAAGTCCTCGGTCTTCGCGGCGGGCAGCTCGTCGTTGGCGTGCACCAGGTGCGCGACGTTCTCGGCGCCGGTCTCCCGGTCGACGACGACGATCCCGAACGCGTGCGAGGCGACGGTCTTGATCTGCCGCCCGGCGATCTGCCGCTGCTGCTCGGCCGACAGCCCGGCCCGGGTCGCCATCTCCTCGGCGCGCTCGGCGGCGCCCTCCCGGACGAGCCGCCGGTAGGTCTCCTCGAACGCGTACAGCGCCGCGCCCTTCGCGACCGCGAGGTCGGGGTCCTGCAGGCGGGGCGCGAGGCCGAGCTCGGTCTCCAGCCGGGCCGCGACGACCGGCATCTTGGTCGACCCGCCGACCAGGACGAGGTCGTCGTAGTCCTCCACGCCCTTGTCCGCCGCCGTGGACAGCGTCCGGCCGGTGATCTCGACGGTGCGGTCGAGGAGGTCCTTGGTCAGTTCCTCCAGCTTCTCCCGCGTCACCTCGACGGCCGCGACCCGCCCGCCGTGCATCACCCGGACGGTGTGCGCGGTGCGGGTGGTGAGCGCCTTCTTGGCGTCCTCGGCGTCGCGGCGGAGCTGCTGCTCGGTCTGCTTGTCGTCGAGCGGGTCGCCCGCGTCCGGGTGCTCGGCGCGGAACCGCTCGGCCAGGTGCTCGACGAGCCGCGCGTCCCAGTCGGCGCCTCCGAGCTCGTGGTCGCCGTCGGTGCACACGACCTCGATGTGGCCGTCGCGCAGCGCGATGACGGTGGTGTCGAACGTCCCGCCGCCGAGGTCGTAGACCAGGATCGTGCGGTCCTGCTCGGGGTTGAGGACGCCGTAGGTGATCGCGGCGGCGATCGGCTCGGACACGATGTCGATGACGTTCAGCCCGGCGATCCGCCCGGCCTTGCGGGTGGCGTCCCGCTCGGCCGCGCCGAAGTAGGCGGGGACGGTGATGACGACGTCCCGGGCGTCCTCGCCCGTGGTGGTGCGCGCGTCCGTCGCGAGCTTCAGCAGGATGAACGCCGACACCTCCTCGGGGGTGAAGTCGATCCCGTGGATGGGGCGCGTCACGTCCCGGCCCATGTCCCGCTTGATCAGGCTGACGACGTTGTCGGGCTCCAGGACCGCGGTGTCCTTGGCGGTCGCGCCGACGATGACGTTCTCGCCGCTCTCGAAGAACACGACGGACGGCGTGGTGTCGGTGCCCTCCAGGTTCCGCAGGACCGCCGGACGCCCCACGTCGTCGATGGAGGCGATGCAGGAGTACGTGGTTCCCAGGTCGATCCCGTAGACGGCCATGTCCCTCACCCGCTGTTCGTCGTCTGTCCGGTGTTCACCGTGCCGCCCGCCCCGCCGCCGGCGCGGCCCGTCGCGGCGGCGGCGCCGGACCCGTTCCCCCCGGCCGCCTTCCCGTCCTCGCCGTCCGGTCTCCCGCCGAGGCGCCCGACGCTGACCGCCGCCTTGCGCAGCACCTTCCCGCCCTGCTCGAACCCGTCCGCCCGGACGCCGGTGACCGTGCCGTCGCGCAGCGGGTCGTCGACGGGCGTGACCGCGACCGGGCGGTGCCGGGACGCGTCGTAGGGGGCGCCCGGCTCGACCGTGAAGCGGTCCACGCCGAGGCGCGCGAGCGCGTCGGCGACGTCGTCGGCGACGGCGGCCAGCAGCAGCGCCGTCTGCCGCGGGTCGGGCGGATCGGTCCGCTCGGGCGCGCGGAGCCGGTCGGACTCCCGGCGCGCCTGGTCGTGCAGCCGGTACAGCGCGGAGCGGACCGGCTCCAGCATCGCCTCCAGTTCCCCGCGGCGGAGCCGCTGGTTCTCCTCGTGCAGCCGGTCGATGACGGCCTCCCGGTGCGCCGCGCGCTCGTGCTCGCGGTCGAGCCGCGCCGCCAGCCCGGCGAGCGCCTCCCGCACCTCGGCGCGGAAGTCCGCGCCGGCACCGCCCGCGGGCGCCGGTCCAGCGCCGCCCTCGGGCGCCGGTCCCGGCTCGGCTCGGGAGTCCTCGTTGACTGGGGGTTCCCCGTCCCTCGACACGTGCAGTTACCTTAATGCTGGACGGCAGGAGGCGACAGGCCATTCGATGACCTTCACCGGACTCTAGTTTGACCTGTACCCGCCATTCCAGCACCGACCTCCCGTGCCGTTTTCTCAGGACGAGACCTCGCGGTAACACGGTGGAAACGCCCGTCGCGGAGGCTGGGGGCCTGGCACGGAGACTGGAGGTGGCGATGCTGCTGCGGATACGGGTGCGCCTGCCGGACCGTCCCGGATCGCTCGGTCAGGTCGCCCGGACGCTGGGCGCGGCGGGCGCGGACGTCGTCCAGATGGCGGTGCTGGAACGTGACAACGGCCGGGCGATGGACGACTTCACCGTCGTGTGGCCCGCCGGCGCGGCGACCGACCGGCTCGCCGAGGGGCTCGGCTCGGTGCCCGGTGTGGAGGTCGTCGGCATCTGGCCGACCGTCGAGCCGCAGGGCGCCTTCCCCGACGGGGCCGTGATCGGGCAGGTCGCGGCGGTCCCGGAGCACGGCGCGCGGATCCTCGCCGACGCCGTCCCGGCGATCCTGAGCGCGGACTGGGCGGGGCTCGCCGAGCTGGAAGGGGAGGGCGGGGCGGTGCTGGTGCACGTCAGCGCCGGCGGCGTCCCCGGCATCGGCCTGCCGGGGCTGCTGCCGCTGCGTCCGCGCGCGTTCACCGCGCCGGACGGCACGCGGTACGCGCTGTGCCCGCTCGCCAAGGGCAGCCTCGCGCTGGTCGTCGCCCGGACGGGCGCCCCGCCGTTCCACCGGACGGAGGTGTTCCGGCTGGAGCAGCTCGCCGGCGCGGCGGACGCGGTCCTCTACGCGGACCGGCCGCTCTTCTGACCTGGTGGTCACGACGGTCCCGATCTAGAGTCGCATCCTGGGCGTTGTCGCGTTCCTGGAGGTGGCCGATGGCCGTTCTGCTCGCCCCGTACGCCGAAGCCAGGCCGGACGAACCCGCGATCACCGACGAGCGCGGGGCCACGTCATGGCGGGAGCTGGACGCGAGGACCGACCGGCTGGCGGGCGCGCTGCGCGGCCTGGGCCTCGGCACCGGCGACGCGATCGCGATCCACTCCGGCAACCGGCGCGAGTACTTCGAGCTGATGTGCGCGGCGACGCACGTCGGGCTCCGGTACGTCATGGTCAACTGGCACTGGACGGCCGACGAGCTGCGCTACGTCCTGGAGGACGCGGGCGCGCGGGTGCTGTTCACCGAGGACGCGTTCGGAGACGTGGCACGGGAGGCGTCCGAGGGGCTCGGCCTCGCCGGGCGTGTCGCGTTCGGCGGCGCGGTCGAGGGCTTCACCCCGTACGAGGAGTTCCTCGGGGCGGGTGCGCGGGAAGAGATCACCGACCCGGTCATGGGCTTCCCGATGTTCTACACCTCGGGCACCACCGGCCGGCCGAAGGGCGTCAGCCGCAAGATGCTGGGCGTCGGCGCCCCGATCGAGACGGCGGCGCTGATCGGCGACGTGTTCGCCGATGTGCTGGGGATCCCGCCGGACGGCAGGTCGCTGCTCGTCGGGCCCGTGTACCACTCGGCGCAGTGGCTGTGGTCGTTCATGTTCCTGCTGCGGGGACGGTCGGTGGTGATCCGGCGGAGCTTCGACCCGGCCGAGACGCTCGCGCTCATCGACGGGCACGCCGTCACGAACGTCCATCTGGTCCCGACGCAGTTCGTCCGGCTGCTGCGCCTGGACGAGGAGACCCGCGCCGCCTTCAACGGCTCCAGCCTGGCGGTCGTCTGGCACGGCGCCGCGCCCTGCCCGCCCGAGGTCAAGCGGCAGATGATCGACTGGTTCGGCCCGATCGTCTCGGAGTACTACGGCTCCACCGAGGCGTCGGTGAACAGCGTCATCACGGCGCGGGAGTGGCTGGAGAAGCCCGGCAGCGTCGGCCGCCCGCTGCCCACGACCGAGGTGCACGTCCTGCGGGAGGACGGCGAGCCCGCCGCGCCGGGGGAGCGCGGCCAGATCTACTTCCGCTACACCAGCGGCGACGACGTCGAGTACTGGGGGGACGAGGAGAAGACCCGCTCGGTGCACCGCGAGGACGGGCTGTTCACCACCGGCGACGTCGGCTACCTGGACGAGGACGGCTACCTCTTCCTGTCCGACCGCGTCATCGACATGATCATCAGCGGCGGGGTGAACATCTACCCGGCGGAGATCGAGGGCGTGCTGATCACTCATCCGGCCGTCCGTGACGTGGCGGTGTTCGGCGTCCCGGACGAGGAGTTCGGCGAGCAGGTGAAGGCGGCCGTCGAGCCCGGCGACGGCGCCGCCCCCTCGGACGGGCTCGCCGCCGAGCTGATCGCGCACGTCCGCGCCTCGCTGGCCGGGTACAAGGCCCCGCGCTCGATCGACTTCGTCGACCGGATGCCGAGGACGCCGACCGGCAAGCTCTACAAGCGGCTCCTGCGCGATCCCTACTGGAAGGACGAGAAGCAGAAGATCTAGCTCAGCAGGGCGAGGACCGCGTCCAGGTCGGTGAGGCACGCGTCCGAGCCGAGGCCCTGGGCGACGGTCGCCGCCGCCGCGGTGCCCCAGCGCGCCGACTCCAGGACGTCCCTGCCGTGCGTGAGGCCGGTGATGAACCCGGCGCAGTACGCGTCGCCGCACCCGGTGGTGTCGACGACCTCCACGGGCAGGACGGGCAGCCGGTGCACGCCCTCGGCGGTGGCGACGAGGCTCCCGTCCGCGCCGAGCGTGACGACGACCGTGCTCGGCCCCTGCCCGAGGAGCGCGGCCGCGGCCTTCTCCGGGTCGTCCTCGCCCGTCAGCGCCGCCGCCTGCTCCTCGTTGGGCAGGACGTGGTCGACGTACGGGAGGAACGCGGCGGCGCCGGTCAGCAGGTCGGGCATGTTGGACAGCAGGTCCATCGTCACGACGGTGCCGGACTCGCGGGCGGCGGCGAGCATGTCGAAGAACGCCGGGTCGTTGAGGCCGAACGTGACGTCGGGACCGCCGAGGTGCACCACGTCCGCCGCGCCGAGCAGGCCCGGCCCGACCGCGCCGGGGGTGAGGGTCAGGTTCGCGCCGGGGACGTGGAAGCTCGGCCGCCCGCCGTCCGGCCGGATCGGCAGCACGGACGCGCTGGTCTGGTCGGCCGTCCGCCGGACGAGCCCGGACACGTCCACGCCGTCGCGCCGCATGATCGTGACCAGCAGGTCGCCGAGGTCGTCGTCGCCGATGGCGCCGACCGAGATCACCTCGTTGCCGAGCCGGGCGAGGGCGACGGCGGTCCCGGCGGCGGCGCCCGCGGCGGTCACCCGGATCTGGTCCACCACGACGGTGTCCTGCCCGTCCGGGATGCCCTGCACGGGACGGGCGAGGACGTCCAGGATGTGCGCGCCCAGAGTGACAACGGTCATGACCGGCCCCTTCGTGATCGTCAGGGCCGTAGCGTACGCGGTGGGAACCGTGAGATGTGAGAGGTATTCGCATGCTGCTGGAGGACGAGCGGGCCGAGCTGTGCGCGATCGGCCGCAGGCTGGCCGATACCGGTCTGGTGACGGGCGCGTCGGGCAACATCAGCGTCCGCTCGGGGGACCTGGTCGCCGTCACGCCGGGCGGGATGATGCTCGACCGGATGGAGCCCGCGGACTGCCCGGTGGTGACCCTGGAGTCGCGGCTCGCGGAGGGGGAGCGGGCGCCGTCGTCGGAGACCCCCATGCACCTCGCGCTCTACGCGGCGACGCCGGCCGCCGCGATCGTGCACACGCACTCGACCTATGGCGCCGTCGTGGCGACGACGATGTCCGAGCTGCCGCCGATCCACTACAACACGCTGCTGCTCGGCGGCGTGGTGAAGGTCGCTGAGTACGCCACCTACGGGACACCCGAGCTGGCGGAGAACGTCCGGGCGGCCATGGCGGGCGGCAAGCGCGCCGCGCTGATGGCCAACCACGGCGGCGTCACGATCGGCCGCGACCTCGACGAGGCCTTCGAGAACGCGCGCCTGCTGGAGTGGCTCTGCGGCGTGTACGTCCGGGCCAGGACGATCGGCGAGCCGCGCGTCCTGACCGAGGAGGAGCTGGCGAGGGTGGTCGAGCGTGGGCTCGCGCCGCCGGACTTCCCGCGCGTGTAACCTAGCGCTTGCTAGGTGACCTTGGGAGGCCCCGCAGTGCCCTTCGTCCTGATCGACAAGCCGCGGCCGGACGTCACGCTCATCACCCTCAACCGGCCCGAGCGCATGAACGCCATGGCGTTCGACGTCATGGTCCCGTTCCGCGAGGCGCTGGAGGAGGTCGGCCGCGACAACGGGACCCGCGTCGTCGTCATCACCGGCGCGGGGCGCGGGTTCTGCTCCGGGGCGGACCTGGAGAACCCCGGTCACATCCCCGGCATCGACGGGCTGACGCTCCCGACCATCGCGCTCCGCTCCATGGAGCTGCTGGACGACGTGATCCGCGCGATGCGCCGCGTCCACCAGCCGGTGATCGCGGCGGTCAACGGCCCGGCGATCGGCGGCGGCCTGTGCCTGTCCCTGGCCGCCGACATCCGGCTCGGCTCGGACACCGCGCTGTTCCGCGCCGCCGGGATCAACAACGGGCTGACCGCGAGCGAGCTCGGCCTCAGCTACCTGCTGCCGCGCGCCATCGGCGCCTCCCGCGCGTTCGAGATGATGCTGTCCGGGCGGGACGTCGACGCCGCCGAGGCCGAGCGCGTCGGGCTGCTGTCGCGCGTCGTCCCCGGCGACAAGCTCCTCGACGCGAGCTACGAGCTGGCCGAGCGGATCGCCGGGTTCAGCCGTCCCGGCACCGAGCTGACGAAGCGGATGCTGTGGTCGAGCCTGGACGCCGCGAGCCTGGACGCCCACATGGGCCAGGAGGGCCTGGCCCAGCTGTACGTCCGGCTCACCACCCACAACTTCGAGGAGGCGATCAAGGCCCGGAAGGAGCACCGGCAGCCGGACTTCCAGGACTGACGCACCGCGGGCGGGTGCGGCGCTGGTACGACCACGCCGCGACGCCCAGCGCCGTCCCGTAGACGGCGAACGCGACGATCCCGCACGCCGCGACCGTCCAGCCGGACCAGCCGTGCAGGAGTTGGTCGTCGGGGAGGTCGCCCAGCCCGACGACGGGCGGCAGCAGGTACCCGACCGTCCCCACGACGCCGTACGGGCCGAGCGTGAGGGCGCCGAGCCAGGCCGGCGCGAGCGGCAGCCAGCGCGGCACCCCGCGTCCAGCGAACGGCGTCCACCGGGGGAAGACCTGCCCCCACCCATGCGTGAGCCCGAACAGGAGGACTATCCCCAGCGCCGCCGAGAGCGTGGTGAAGTCCAGCCCGTACTTCTCCAGCGTCAGGACCAGCCCGGACGCGCCGTTGCGCTCGAACTCGGCGACGACCCGTTCACCCTCGATCCCGGCGAACGAGCCCCCGAACGCCCACGTCGTCTTCATCACGACGTAGGGGACGAAGGCGAGCGTCCCGGCGTAGGCCGCCCACCGCACTCCGCGCGGCGGGGCCGACACGGGCGCGGGCCTCCGTACCGTGCCCGTGTCTGCATGGACCCGGCCGCAGCGCGCGCACGCCCCCGCCGTCCGCCGCTGGTAGGCCAGGGCCGCGCCCGCCAGCAGCGCCGCGCCCGCCGCGCAGAGGATCTCGACGCCGAACTCCGGCCAGTCGTCGACCGTCCCCGTGAAGGCGAGCTGCAGCGCGTTCATGACGAACCCGAAGGTCCCGGCCCCCGCCACGGCGAACGCGCCCCAGAGCCCGGCGAGCGGCCACCAGCGCGGCATGTGCCGCCCGACGTCCCGGACGGTCGACACCGCCATGATCCCGCCGGCCCCCAGGCACGCGGCGATCGCCCACGCCGCCGGCCGCGCACCGTCCAGCGGGTTCCCGGCCTCCCCGCCGCACGCCCAGTAGAGGGCCACCGCCACCGCGCCCGTCGACCACGCGCCCGCCGCGTAGCCGGCCCAGCGCGGCCAGTGCCTGACGATCGACTCCATGGGACGACCCTCGCCGAGACCCGCCCCGCCCGGCCTCCCGCCAGGGGGTGATCCGCGTACTCCTGCCGGGGGAGCGGGCATGGCAGGCTGAGGGTGTGCCGAAGCTTGCGCCGGACGAGGCGCGCCGCCTGCTGACGACGGTTCCCGTCGTCCGGCTGGCGACCGTGGGGGAGGACGCGCGGCCGCACCTCGTCCCCGTGACGTTCGCCGTCCACCGGGGCGCCGTCTACACGGCCGTCGACCACAAGCCCAAGAGCACGCGGGATCTGCGGCGGCTCGCGAACATCCGCGCCAACCCCCGCGTCGCGCTGCTGGCCGACCACTACGAGGACGACTGGGAGCGGCTCTGGTGGGTCCGCGTCGACGGCCACGCCCACATCGTCGAGGACGGCGCGGGAATGGCCGGGCCCGTCCGGCTCCTGGCGGACCGCTACGCCCAGTACCGCGAGCGCCCGCCCGAGGGCCCGGTCATAGCGATCACGATCGACGCCTGGACGGGCTGGTCGGCGTCCTAGAGGTTCTTCTGGAAGGCCGTGACGGCGTCGGCGACCTTCTCGGGGTACTCGACGTGCGGGTGGTGCCCGGCTCCGTCCAGCAGGACGACCTCGCCGTTCAGCCTGCGCGCGACCCAGCGGGCCTCGGCGGCCGGGTCGGGCCAGTCGATGTCGCCCGTCCCCATGATGACGAGCACGGGCGCCTGGACCCGGTCGAGCCGCGCCTCGGACTCGGCGTGCGACATGCTCAGGTAGCCGGCGATGACCTTGCCGCGGCCCGGCTCCTTGAAGTTGGCCCTCAGCTTCGCCGCGTGCTCGGCGAAGTCGGCCGGCGGCTTCGGCTCCCACTTCGGGTAGTAGGACATGTAGAGCGGCACGGCCAGCCCGGGAATCCGCGCGAGCGCTATCGTCAGCTTCTGCGTGAACCCGGCCTTGCCGTCCCGGACGAACGGGGCCGCCAGCACGAGCCCGCCGACCAGTTCCGGCGCCTCGGCCGCGACCCACACGCCTGCCGCGGCGCCGTTCGAGCACCCGTAGACCAGCGCCGGCCCGGCGTCCAGGTGCCGCAGCAGCGCCATGAGGTCGTGGGCCAGCGGCGTGCTGCCGTACTCGGGCCACGTCGCGCTCGTCTCGCCCATCCCGCGCTGGTCGACGGTCACGACCCGGTACCCCGCCTGCAGTAGCAGCGGGCGGAGGAACCGGTACTGCGACCGGAGGTCGAGCATCGACGGCAGGCAGACGACCAGGGGGCCGTCGCCGGTGTCGTCGTAGGCGAGACGCCCACCGGGCAGGTCGAGGAACCGGGTCTCGCTCATCGCACGCTCCTAAATCTTTGGTAGCCCTATGGCTAATGAGGTTAGCCATAGGGTGCGGTGCCGTCAAGAGCGGTGCTCTCGCGAGGTCAGTCCCAGGCCGCGCCGATCGCGGCGAGCCGGTCGGCGTACTCGATGCGGGCGGACCATTCGGCGGGCCAGGCGTCCATGCCGAGGTGCGCCCCCGCGAACGCGCCGGCCAGGCAGGCGATCGAGTCGGAGTCGCCGGAGCTGGCGGCGCCGCGCCAGATCGCCTCGACCGGCTCGTCCGGGAACAGCAGGAAGCACAGCAGGCCGGTGGCGAGCGCCTCCTCGGCGATCCAGCCACCGCCGGTGATCTCGCAGGGGTCGGACGTCCGGTCGCCCCGCGCCAGGGCCTCGTCGAGCCGGTCGAGGACGGCGAGGCACTCGTCCCAGCCGCGCGAGACGAAGGTCTCCGGGGCGTCCGTGCCCGGCCGCTGCCAGAGAGTGCCGAGCCAGCGCCCGTGGTAGGTCGTGCGCTGGTCGTGGCAGCGGGCGCGGAGCGCCTCCGGCAGGTCGGACGGGTCCATCCCGTCGGCCAGCCACCGGACGGCGAACGCGGTCAGCTCGCTGGCCGCGAGCCCGGTCGGGTGCCCGTGGGTGAGGGCGGCCTGCAACTGCGCCGCCCCCGCCCGCGTCTCGTCCGTCAGGCCGGGCGCGAGCCCGACCGGCGCGACGCGCATGTTGGCCCCGCAGCCCTTGGAGCCCGCCACGGTGGCCTTCACCCAGGGCAGTCCGGCTTCGAGGCCCTGGCACGCCCGGATGCAGGTGTGGCCGGGTGCCCGGGTATTGTCCGGGTCGTTCAGCCAGTCGACGAAGCGCCGCCGCCACATCGGCGTGATCAGATCCGGGGTGAACGGAGGGTTGGCCAGGGCGTCCAGGAGGCCCAGCCCCACCGCGAGGGTCATCTGCGTGTCGTCGGTGACGAGCGCGGGATCGCCGTTGAGCTGCGTCGGCCCGTGGTCGCCGAACCGCTTGTGGATCTGCTTCATCGACAGGAACTCGGTGGGCGCCCCCAGCGAGTCCCCGTACGCCAGCCCGAACATCGCCCCGCTCGCCCGTTTCATACCGGGCATTCTCCCTCAGCCCGCACTCTGGAAGCGGCCCGGCGTCATGCCGTAGCAGCGCACGAACCAGCGCGTCAGATGGCTCTGGTCGGCGAAGCCCGTGCGGGCGGCCACGTCCCCGATGGCCTCGCCGGCGGCGAGCAGACGGCGCGCGGCACGGAGGCGGAGCTGCCGCTGGTAGTCGCTCGGCCCCATCCCGTACGCCTGCCGGAACCCCCGGTAGAGCGCGAACCGGCTGCACCCCGCCGCCTCCGCCAGTTCGTCGGCGCCGATGTCGTCCAGGTACGACTCTTCGAGCCGCCGCCGGGCCCGCTCGACGAACCCGCCGGACACCGAAACGCGCACCCGCCGGGTGGCGGCGCGGTCGACCATCGCCCCGACGGTCGCGGCCAGCAGCTCGTCCCGCCGCAGGGCAGGCGCGGCCCCGAGCAGGGCTTGATGCAGGCCGCGCAGGTTCTTCGCCAGGACCGGATCCGGGACGACGGGCGAGTCGAACAGGGGCGGCCCGGCCGGGCCGTCCGCGATGTCGGCCAGGACGGCGGAGACCAGCTCCGGGCCGATGTGCACCATCCGGTACGTGAAGCCCAGCTCGTCGGCGGCATGACCGTCGTGCGGATCGTCCGGGTTGAACGCGATGACCATCCCCGCCGCGCTGGTGTGGGCGTCGCCCCGGCACCGGAACGCCTGATAGCCGTCCTCGGTCACACCGAACGAGTACGTCTCGTGGCTGTGCCGGTGATAGACGTGCCGCTCGAAATGGGCGTGCATCGCCTCCAGGGGGCGGTCGGGCGACCGCCAGTACCTGCTCCAGTCCACGTGACCAGTCTGGCGCACGAGCGTTCAAGACGGCGCGCCTCTCATGAGGCACCTTGGACGGCATGCGTTTCGACACCAAGATCGGGATCGTGGTCCGGGACGACCTGGCCGCCTGGCAGCGGCTCAACGTCACCGCGTTCCTGGCCAGCGCCGTCGCGGGCGGCGTCCCCGGCGTCATCGGCGAACCGTACGAGGACGCGTCCGGCAACCGGTACCTGGCGATGTTCCGGCAGCCCGTGCTGGTCTACGAGGCCGACGCCGGGGCGATCCTGAAGGCCCACGGCCGCGCCCTCGCCCGCGAGATGGACATCGCCGTCTACATCGAGGACATGTTCAAGACCGGCCACGACGAGGCCAACCGGGAGACCGTCCGCGCGGTCACCGCCGAGGACATGCCCCTCGTCGGTTTCGCGGTCCACGGCCCGAAGAACGGCGTGGACAAGGTCCTCAAGGGGCTGCGGCTGCACCCGTGATCCCGGCGAGCGCGGCGAGCCGCTCCCGGTGGCGGTCCGGCGCCCCGAACAGCTGCCGCGACCCCTGCGCCCGCTTGAAGTACAGGTGCGCGTCGTGCTCCCAGGTGAACCCGATGCCGCCGTGGAGCTGGATCGCCTCGCCGGCGGTGTGGAAGTAGGCGTCCGAGCAGTACGCCTTGGCCAGCGCGGCGGCGGCCGGCAGCTCCCCGGGGCCCTCGTCGGCGGCGGCCGCCGCGTTCAGCACCGCCGACCGCGCCGACTCCACGAGCACGAACATGTCGGCGCACCGGTGCTTGATCGCCTGGAAGGACCCGATCGGCCGCCCGAACTGCCGCCGCACCTTCACGTACTCGACGGTCATGTCGAGCGCCTTCTGGGCCCCGCCGAGCTCCTCGGCCGCCAGCACGACGGCCGCCACGTCGAGCGCCCGCAGCAGCGCGTCCCGCCCGCCGACCTTGCGCGCCGGGACCCCGTCCATCCCGACCCGCGCCAGCTTCCGCGTCTGGTCGAGCGTGGGCAGAACCTCCCTGGAAAGGGCGGCCACATCCTCGACGGCATAAATCCCCACGCCGCCATCGCCCTTGGCAGCCACCAGAACAAGATCAGCGATGTGGCCGTCCAAAACGAAGTTCTTCGCGCCCCACAACTTCCCGTCCTCGAACGTGGTCTCCACATCCCCGGGATCCCACGATCCGCCGTCCTCGGCCACGGCCAGCGTCGCGATGACCGACCCGTCCGCGATCCCGGGCAGCAGGTCGTGCCCGCCGTCCCCGGCCTCCAGCGCCGCCCCGGCCGTGATCGTCGCCAGGAACGGCGCGCACACCGCGGCCCGTCCCATCTCCTCGAACACCACGGCCAGCTCGCGCACCCCGAACCCGGCGCCGCCGTGCTCCTCGGCGATCGCGAGGCCCTGCAGGCCGAGCTGCTCGGCCATCTGCGCCCACACCTTGGGGTCGTAGCCCTCGGCCGTCTCCATCAGCCGCCGCACCTCGGCGGCGGGGGAGCGGTCGGCGAAGAACCGCCGCAGCGCGTCCCGCAGCTCCCGCTGCTCCTCGGTGACGACGAGCCTCATCGGGCGGCCTCCCCCACGTGTCCGGCGCTCACCGGGTCATCGTGCCGCGGGCCCGGCGCCCGCCTCACACGCGTTCCCATCCACCGGGACGATCAGGGCGCCCAGTCGTGCGGACCGAGCACGTACCCCTTGCTCGTCGAGTGGAGGTGGTTGATCGACACCAGATGCCCGAGCGCGGCCCACAGATCCTCCTCGGGCGCCTCGACGAGCGCCCCGATCGTCTCGAAGTCGGCCGCGCCCCGCTCCTTGTCGATCTCCGCCACGGTCTCGTACACGGTCAGCTCGAAGTCACTGAGCTCCTGAACGTCCCCGCGCCTGGCATCTCGCTCATCCATAGACAAACCGTGCCCACTCGCGCCCGTTCTATCTGCCCCACCCGACGCCAAGCGGGGTACGTACGAGGCCGCCAGCCCGAAACTACGATCTGTATGAGATCGGTGACGGATTGCTCCCTTCCTCGCTCACGAGGAAGGGAGCAGGGCATGCCTGCGATGGTTCATGAGCCTCTGTCGGAGGGGGGCGCCGGAGCTCTCCTGGAAGGTTTCCACGCTCTCGACACCCCGGAGGGCTTCCGAGCCGAGCTGATCGACGGAGAGATCGTCGTGTCCCCGCCCCCCATAGGCATGCACGAGTCGTGCCTTGCAAAGATCAACTTTCAGGTGCTGCGGAACTCCCCGCGCGAGTTTCACTGGTCGGGCAACAAGGGCCTGCTCGTACCGAGCATGGACCGCAGGGAACAGAGGGTGAGCCTGTTCAGCGGCCCGGAGGGGGGTGATTACCGCAGAGTCGAGTGGGTGCCGTTCGGCAAGACCCACCCTCTCCCGGAACCCATCGACATCGAACTGGACACGTCCAGATTCGCCTGAGCGGCCTACCTGGGGGGCGCGCCGACCCAGCGGTGGTAGGCGTCCAGGTCGACGTTGCTGCCGCACACGATGGTGACGACGTGCCGGCCAGCGAAGCGGTCGCGGTCTTCGAGGATCGCCGCGATACCGAGCGCGGCCGACGGTTCGACGACGAGTCCCGCGTGGCCGAGGAGCATCCGCATCCCGGCGATGATCGACGCCTCCTCGACCAGGACGGCGTCGTCGGCGACCACCAGTAGGTCGTCCAGCACGGCCTGGATCGGAAACCGGCCGGCGACGCCGTCGGCGATGGTGTCGGTCGAGTCGGTCGTGACGACGCGCCGCTGCCGCCAGGAATGCGTCATCGCCGGTGCCCCCAGAGGCTGGACGCAGATCACCTCGACATCGGGCGCGAGGGCCTTCACCACATGCCCCACACCGGTGGCCAGCGCACCGCCGCCGAGCGCGATCAGGACGGTGTCGAACGACGGCGCGGTGTCCACCAGCTCCAGGCCGATGGTGGCCGCACCCTCGCAGGTCTCGATGTCGAGGCTGTCCTCGACCAGCCGGATGCCGTCGTGCCGCGCGATGGCCGCCGCCCGCTCGCGAGCCATGTCGAAATCGCCGTCCACCAGCTCCAGATGGGCGTCCAGCGCGCGGATGCGGTCGAGCTTGGCCGCGGGCGCGAAGCGGGAGGCCACGACGGCGACGTCGAGCCCCCGGCCGCGACCGGACCAGGCGAGGGCCTGGCCGAGGTTGCCCGCACTGGCGCACACCGCGGCACGCGAGCCGCCGCCTGCAAGCCGGCTCGCGACGACCTCGGTGCCGCGCCCCTTGAAACTGCGGACCGGGTTCGCCGTTTCGAGCTTGACGCTCACCGCGCACCCGAGGTCGCGCCCCAGCGCCTCGCAGTCGTACAGCGGAGTATCGAGAAAAACGGGGTCGATCACCTGGCGAGCAGCCTGAATCCGAGCTGTATCAAGGCGTGTCTCCTGCACGGCAAAGCAGCCTAGACCGCCGACGTCGCCCCCGGCGCCCCACTTTTCCGAGGGCCGGCGCCGGGGGAGCGCCTGGGCGCCCAGGGTCGGGATCGTCGTGAAGCTCGTCCCTAATATCGGCCGGGGTAGTGAAGCGCCGAGCCGAAGTTGTTTCGCTGCTCAGATTGTGATGACGGGCTCGGCTCAGGGGGCCTCGGGAAGATTTCCCGTGGAGCTCAAGAAGGTGATGGCGGCCACGAGTAGAAGGGTGAACACTGACACGAGCAGTATCGCGAGCAGCGTGCTATGGCGCTTGTCCCACGGGACCGGGCCGGGATACATCCTGCCGAATTTGGCCCAGCTGAGGGCATGGTCGGGGCCGCTGCAAGGCAGCCCGAGCGCGTCCACGAACCGGTCGAGGTCACCGGTTTCGAAGCCATCGCCGTCCACCTTGATGAGCGCGTTGCCGTGCGCGTCGAGTATGAACAGGACCTCGGCGGACGCCTGTGGCACGACGCCCTTTCTCCACCAGCAGGACGGCCGTCACCGCCCACACCACGAGGGAAACCAGGATGGCCGCCCGCACGGACAGGGGCGCAAGGGTCAAACCCAGGCCCGCCGCGGCCGCGGTCAAGGCGGCCAGCTTCTCCCACACCGCCCAGCGGTGCTTTCGCAGTACGAGATCACTTTGCGCATACCGCATGGCACCCGTTCCCTTCACCATCTGCATCTTCGATGGCGAAGAAGTTGTTATCCCGAATTGTCAATCCAGAGCCAGAGTCAACGAGCGTCGGCCAATGTGACACCGCGTCGCCCCTTGGCGCCGGTCGAGGAAGCGGACCGGTCAGGAATCGAGAAGCGGGTGGGAGCGGGCCGCTCCTAGCGTGGCCTCCATGGAGAACAAGGTGGAGGTAGACATGGCGCAGGAGCAGCAGGAGGGCGAGCGTAGGAGCGGGACGCCCGGAGCCTTCTCACGGTGGATGCAGCAGCGGATGAACGCCCGCGTGAACCGCAAGGTGCGGCGGGGCCGAAAGAGGTTCATGGGGATGGACGTGCTGATCCTTAACACGGTCGGGAGCCGGAGCGGGCGGCATCGCGAGACGCCCGTGGCGTGGTTCGCCGATGGGGAGGACGCGCGGCTGATCGTCGCGTCCGGCGGCGGGAGCCGGCACCCGGACTGGTACGTCAACCTGATGGCGCACCCCGACCAGGCGGCGATCGAGCTGCCCGGGCAGGACGCCGTGCCCGTGACGCCGCAGCGGCTTGAGGGCGCGGACCGCGAGCAGGCGTGGCGGCGCATCGCCGCGGCCCAGCCGCGCATCGCGAAGTACCAGAGCAAGTCCGACCGGCGGTACCCGGTGATCCGGCTCGTCCCTCGGTGAGGACCCTCAGCGCCGCGCGTGGCGGATCTTCAGGCGTCCGAAGCCCATGGTGCCGGAGATCAAGATCTTCGGCCCGCCGGGGCGGGAGCGCCGCGGTGGTGTGTAGGCCGAGTCCTTCCACACGGTCTGCAGACCTTCGACGTCGACCTCCGCGTCGCGGGGCACCGTGATCTTCGCCTCGCCGGTGGTGAGCTGCAGCTCGATGTCGACCACCGGATGCTCGATGACAGCCCGGGACAGGTCCAGATGCACCCGGCCGAACGCGGACTCGACCTTCAGCACCCGCGGCACCCGCCATGCGCCGCGCCGCCGGATCCGCCCGCTGACGGCGGCGATCGTGGACGTGGTGGGCGCCTTCTCCGCGGGGAGCGAGGCCAGCGCCGTCACCAGCTCGCCGTGCGTCCCGGCGTCGAACACCCGATTGAGAAGCTCGTCCATCTCCTCATGCGAGATGTGCCCCTGGGTATAGGCCTCCTGCAAGCGCCGCACGGCCGTCTCACGATCGTCTTCGCTGATCCGCGACGACGGGTCTTCCGCCAAGGGGCCCACGACCTCACTCTAACGCCGCCCCGACGACCGTGATCAGCCTGACCTTTGGTGGATCCGGCGATGGGCCCATACGCGCTGGATGCGCCAGGCTCGGTTACTGCAATCTGCGTTCGAAAGGTGACGCTCTGCTCGTAGGCTCGTGCGCGAGGAGGGGAGCAGAGCATGACTGTCATGGTTGATGAGCCCCCAACGCAGGGCGACAGCGGTCTCCTGGACAGATTCCTCGCCCTCGATACCCCCGAGGGTCTCCGAGCCGAGCTGATCGACGGAGAGATCGTCGTGTCACCACCCCCCGGTAGCAGGTACGAGCGGACGATCGCCAGGATCAACCGCCAGGTCATGCTGCACAGTTCGACCGCGTTCGACTTCTCCGGGAACATGGGCCTCGTCCTGCCCAGCGACGGCGGTCTGCCGAACTACGTGATCCCGGACGGGACGTTCGCGCCTCTCGACCTTGATGTCTACGACAACGACGACTCCTGGTCGGAACCGGATGGAATCGCCATGGTCGTTGAGGTGACGTCATCGAGACCGAGAGCGGATCGCGAAGGCAAGCGGCAGGCCTACGCGCGTGCGGAGATCCCGCTCTACCTTCTCGTCGATCGCGACGAGAAGCGGGTGACGCTGTTCAGCAGGCCGGACGGCGAGGACCATGCGCGCACCGATCAGGTGACTGTCGGCAACGGCCTGGCACTCCCGGAGCCGTTCGGGTTCGAGTTGGACACGACCGACTTCGTCTGAGGCATCTCTTCGCGATCTTTGCCGAACACCTGGGGCGCGGGTGGCGTCTGAGGGGGTGTGGAGGCTGAGTGTGAGCGGTGTGGTGGGGCGTTGGTCCCGGTGGAGTACGGCATGCCCGTGGGCGACGAGCTGTATCGGCGGCATGAGCGTCGCGAGATCTACTTCACCGGGTCGTGCATGGGCGGGCCGGAGCCGTGGTGGTGCTGGTCGTGCGAGCGGTTCGCCGACCCCGAGCCGCGGCCTCCGCGGACGCTGACCAGGGAGGGCTACCAGCTGTCGCTGCTGGACGACATGCGCGACATGGCCCCGGGGGCCGTGCTGGAGCCGCCGGCGCCGTATGACGATCCGCCGGCCGGTCTGGTGGAAGAGGCCGGACGGTGGCGGGGCCTGCGCGATCAGAAGATCGCCGATCTGGCGGCGATCCTGGGTGATCCGGTCAGTGGTGGGTCCTCGCGGCACCGGTTCGCGCTTCCGCTCTGGCCCGATTTCTGGCTTGAGCACACGACCCTCGACACCGAGGTCGGCGGATACATCATCGGTCGGAAGTTCGTGCGGCGGTCGGGGACGCCGATGCGGTCGCCGGAGGAGATGCGCCCCTGGGCCGTCCTGCTGTCCGAGGCGCGGGACTTCTTCGGCTTGGGGGTGAACCGGATGCCCAATGCGATCTGCCAGGTCGTGCCCTTCGAAGTCAGGGGGCGGCGGATGGAGGCGGTGTTCGTCTTCGACCTGCTCCAGCACGTCTCGGAGGCCTGAGTGTCCGTTCGGGTCACCGGGGTGGTCATCGAGGACGGGCACGTTCTGCTGCTCGACCAGGACACCGGGGGCGGGCGGTCGTGGTCGCTGCCCGGAGGGAAGGTCGAGGCGGGGGAGACCCTGGCCGGCGCGCTGGTCCGGGAGATGAGGGAGGAGACCGGCGCCGAGGTCGAGGTCGGGCGGCTGCTCTACGTCTGCGACCACGTGCCGGCGGGCGTCGTGCACATCACCTTCGAGGCCCGGCGGGTCGGCGGGGTGCTCGGCGATGTGGCGGGCACTGACACCAGGCCGATCAGGGCCGTGGCGTTCGTCGCTCTCGCGGATCTGCCGGGGCTCGGGTTCGGCGAGCGGTTCGTGGAGCTGGCCCGCGCCGGGTTTCCCGGCGCGGGCTCCTACATGGGGGAGAAGGCCGCCATCGGCCTCTGATCACTGCGCGGTCCAGCCGCCGTCCACGGCGACGAGGGCGCCGGTGATGAAGCTCGACGCGTCCGACGCCAGGAAGGCGACGGTCTCGGCGACCTCCTCGGGGCGGCCGATGCGGCCGATCGGGTGGGCCGGGCCGAAGGAGGCGAGCATCGCGCGGCCGTTCTCGACGACGCCCTCCATGATGTCGGTGTCGATCACGCCGGGGAGGACGGCGTTGGAGCGGATCCCCTTCGGCCCGCCCTCGATGGCGAGCACGCGCGTCATCTGCGCCAGCGCGCCCTTGGACGCGGCGTAGGCCGTCTGCGTCTCGAACGCCACGACCGAGGAGACGGACGCGATCGACACGATCGCGCCGCCGCCGGCCTCCATGGCGCGGAACGCCTCGCGGGCCTGGACGAAGTTGCCGCGCGCGTTGACGCGCAGGATGTCCTCGAAGTCCTCGACCGTGGTCTCGGTGATCGGCTTGTTCAGGGTCCGGCCGGCGTTGTTGACCAGGATGTCGAGGCGCCCGAACCGGTCGAGGGCGAGGCGCGCGGTCGAGCGCGCGAGGTCCTCGTCGGCGACGTCGCCGACCAGGGCCGCCACGGTGTCGGACGCGAGGTCCTCGACGGCGTCGGAGCGGTCGGTGACGACCAGGCGGGCGCCGCGGTCGCGGAGCAGCAGGGCCGTGGCGCGGCCGATGCCGCGGGCGGCGCCGGTGACGACGGCGACGCGGCCGGTGAGGTCCCAGGTGGACGGGAGCGACATGGTGGGTTCCTTCACGGTCGTTGGCGGGACGGGCGGACGACGATCTCGTTGACGTCGACGCCGTCCGGCTGGGAGAGGGCGTAGGAGACCGCCTCGGCGATGGCGTCCGGGGCGATGGCGTTCGCCCGGAAGGTGCGCATGGCCTCCGCGGCTCCGGGGTCGGTGATGGAGCCGGCGAGTTCGGACGTGACCACGCCCGGCGAGACGGTCGTGACGCGGATCGACGGGTCGCACTCCTGGCGCAGCCCCTCGGTGATCGCCCACGCGGCGTACTTGGTGCCGCAGTAGACGGCGCCGGTCGGGACGACCTCGTGCGCGCCGACGCTCGCGACCGTGACGAAGTGCCCGCCGCCCTGTGCGGCGAAGACGGGCAGGGCGGCGGCGATCCCGTGCAGGAGGCCCCGGACGTTCACATCGATCATCCGGTCCCACTCGTCGACGAGGAGGGAGTCCAGCCGCGACAGCGGCATGACCCCGGCGTTGCCGATCAGGACGTCCACCCGCCCGTGCCGGTCGCGGGCGCCTTGGACGAACGCGGCGACGTCCGCGCGGTCGGTCACGTCCAGCCGCACCGGGTCCAGGCCGGCGCCGCAGCGGTCCGCGAGCGCCTGGAGGCGGTCGGTCCGCCGCGCCCCCGCGACCACGCGGTGGCCCTCCTTGACGAGCCGGGCGGCGACGGCCTCGCCGATACCGCTGCTGGCGCCGGTGACCAGGACGACCTTCGATGAATTCGTTGCCATGGCCACCACCGTGGCCGGTCCGCGGGCTATGTGGCAGGTCGCGGGGTTCCTGGGAGTGCCGCACCCAGGAACCCCGGCGCACCGCGACCTACCATGGCGGCATGACGCGCACCGAACTCGGCGCCTACCTCTCCGCCCGGCGGGCCCAGGTGACACCGGACGAGGTGGGTCTTCCCGCCGCCGGGTTCCGCAGGGTCCCCGGGCTGCGGCGCGAGGAGGTCGCGATGCTCGCCGGGGTCAGCGTCGACTACTACGTCCGCCTCGAACAGGGCCGGGAGCGGGCCCCGTCGGCGCAGGTGATCGACGCGCTGGCCGCCGCCCTCCGGCTGGCGGAGGACGGCCGCTCGCACCTGTTCCGCCTGGCCGGGCTCAGCCCGCGCTCGCGCGCAGGCGCGGGCAGCGACCACGTGGATCCGGGCCTGCTCCAGCTCATGGACGCGTGGCCGGACAACCCCGCGATCGTCTACAACCGCGCCTACGACGTGCTCGCGTCGAACGCGATCGCCGACGCGCTGTTCCACGACTGGGCGCACTCGCGCAACCTCATGCACGTGGTCTTCACCGACCCGGCCGCCCGGACGTTCTACCAGGACTGGCACGAGGTCGCCCGCAACAGCGTGGCCGGTTTCCGGCTGGGCCACGGCGAGGCGCCCCACGACCCGCGGGTCCGCCGAGTCCTCGCCGAGATGCTCGAACGCAGCCCCGAGTTCGCCGAGCTGTGGGCGCGGCACGACGCCCGCGGCAAGGCGCTCGAACGCAAGCGGTTCCGGCACCGCGAGGTCGGGCCGCTGACGCTGACCATGCAGACGTTCGACGTCCGGTCGAGCCCCGGGAAGGAACTCGTCGTCTACCACGCGGAGCCGGGGTCGGCGAGCAGCGAGGCCCTGGCCCTTCTCGGGTCCCTCGCCGCCACCGGGCGTCAGCCGTAGCGCTTCATCTCGTGGAAGAAGCCCGGGACGGTGTTCAGCGTGCCGGACGACGACACGTGGTCGTACACATACTTCGCGACGGCCAGGTCCAGGACGCCCAGCCCGAACGGTGAGAACACCACCGGCTTGCCGGCGGGCGGCGTGGTCTTCCCGGTGAGGACGTCGTCAAGCGTCCCGTCGACGAAGTCGCGGTTGCCGACCCGCTGCTCCGCCAGGTGCGGGGACGTGTTCGCCTTCATGCAGTGCTCGACGTCGTCCACGATGTTGCAGGACGCCAGGATGATCTCGGGGGAGAGGTCGCGGAGCGACACGTGCAGGACGAGCGGGTCGTGCGCGAACCAGGCCGGGTCGTGCACGTGCGGCTCGCCGGCGACGGTCGCGAAGACGACCAGGTCGGACGAGCGGATCAGCGACTCCGCCGAATCGTGGATCGTGATCCCGCCCTTCTCCGACCGCTCCAGGTACCCCCGGAAGCCCTCGGCGTGCTCGCGGGAGAGGTCGTGGATCCCGAGCTCGTCGAACGTGAAGCCGTTCCCCGCGAGGTACGTGTGGATGTAGCGGGCGATCAGGCCGACCCCGACGAAGCCGACGCGGCGCGGCCGGGACCCGCGGGCATCGGCGAGGGTGGCGGCGGCGAGGGCGGCGGACGCCGCGGTGCGCGCCGCGGAGATGATCGAGCTCTCCAGGCACGCGAACGGGTAGCCGGTCTCGGCGTCGTTGAGGATCAGCACCGCCGACGCGCGCGGGATGCCGTTCGCGACGTTGCCGGGGAAGCTGGAGATCCACTTGATGCCGTGCACGCCGACGTCGCCGCGCACCGACGCCGGCAGGGCGATGATCCGGTCGGACGGCCGGTCGGGGAACCGCAGGAAGTAGGAGTCGGGGTTGACGGTCCGGCCCTCGCCGTGCAGCCGGTAGGCCGCCTCGACCATCCGGGTGACCTCGCGCTCCCGCCCGGCGACCGCGTCGTGGACCTGCGCGCCGGAGATCACGGCGAACGTGGGGGCCTGCGTCATGGAAACTCCGTGTCGTCTAGATGATCAGTCGCCGAGGATAGCGGCGAGGTCGCCGAAGTGCTCGCGCACCCAGCTCTCCTCGTAGAGGGAGTCCAGGTACCGTTCGCCGAGGTCGGGGGCGATGGCCACCGCGATCGGGTCCTCGCCGGGGTACTTCTCCGCCAGCCAGCGGGACGCGCCCGACACGACGGTGCCGGTGGAGCCGCCGAACAGGAACCCCCGCGCGGCGAGCGCGTGCACGGTCCGGATCGTGTCGGTCTCCGGGACGTGCACCACGTCGTCGATGTAGGCCTCGTCCACCAGCGCGGGCTTGCTGCTGGTGCCGAGGCCGGGCACCATCCGGCGCTCGGGGATGCCGCCGAAGGTGACCGAGCCGACCGCGTCCACCGCCACGATCGTGACCGGGCGCCGGTGCTCCCGGAAGTAGCGGGCGCAGCCCATCAGGGTGCCGGTCGTCCCGGCGCCGACGAAGAGGACCTCCAGGTCAGGGAACTCGCGGTCGATCGATGGAGCGGTCCCGCTGTAGTGCGCCAGCCAGTTGTTCCGGTTGGCGTACTGGTTCAGCCACACGTACCGCGCGTCCTCCGCGCACAGCTCCTGGACGTACCTGATGCGCCCCCCGAGGTAGCCGCCGTTGGCGTCCGTGCCGGACACGACGCGCACCTCCGCGCCGAGCGCCCGCATGACCCGCATCGACGCCGGGTTGCAGCGCGGGTCGGTGACGCAGACGAACCGCAGCCCGCGGCTCGCGGCGATCAGGCTGAGCGCGATCCCGAGGTTGCCCGACGACGACTCGACGATGATCGATTCCGGGGTGATCGCGCCCTCCCGGACGGCCGCCTCCACCATCGCCGCGGCCGCCTTCAGCTTCACCGATCCGGCGAAATTGAAGCCCTCACATTTGAGGTAGAGCGGATGCTCGATGACATGCCGCAGATCGACGTAAAGGTCGTCGACATTGAAATCCTGCGGCGAGGTTATTATCGGCACGCTGCCACCCTGAAATGAAGAAGCAATTCCCTCATCTTCCCCCGAAGTTCGCCGCGGGCTTCACGCCAGAGCCATGGCGGCTCATCACGGTACCTTCGCGCATCTTGCCGCCGCAACCCCCCGATTACCCGCCGGTAGGGCACAATGCGAGGTGCTTCTGCCGGACGCCGGACATAAGCTATGGCCCCGCTTGTATTGCTGTTACAGCGGAGAAGTTCTACATCACGGAGAGTAATGATGAGCGCTCGCGGACCCGCCGTGGACCGGCTGCTCCCCCTGGCCGGGCTGCCCGCCCTGGACGTGTCCGCGGCAGAGGCCCGGCGGGCCCGCGAGCTGGCCGCGCGGCACGGGATGCTGCGCGAGCAGGACGTCGACCTGGCCGATCCCGTCATCGCCCGCGTGGAGCGGTTCGCCGCCGAGCGGGACCGTCCCGCCGTGACCGACGAGTGCCGGTCGCTCTCCTATGGGGAACTGGCCGCCGAGGCCCGGCGCCTGGCCGCGCTCCTGGAACGGGAGGGCGTCGAGCCCGGCACGGTGGTCGGCGTCGGCGGCGAGCGGTGCGCGTCGGTCATCGCCGCGTTCCTCGCGATCGAGCTGGTCGGCGCCCTCTACGTCCCGGCCGACGAGACCTGGCCGGCGGGGCGCGTCCGCGACGTCCTCGACCAGGCGGGAGCGTCCGTGCTGGTCACGGTCGATGCCGGGGCGACCGCCCCCGCCCTGCTGGAGGGCGCCGCCGAGGCCGGCTGCCGCCTCGTGCGCGCCGCCGAGGCGGAGGGCCTCGCCCCCTGGACGGGCGAGCCGCGGCTGACCTCCCCCGACCAGCCCCGGTACGTGCTGTTCACCTCGGGTTCGACGGGGCGCCCCAAGGGCGCGGTCGTCGAGCACCGCGGCATGCTCAACCACCTCTGGGCGAAGAACATCGACCTGGAGCTGACCGGCGCGGACGTCCTCGCGTTCACCGCGCCGCTCGGCTTCGACATCTCGATCTGGCAGATGCTCAGCCCGCTGCTGCTCGGCGGCCGGGTGGACGTCATCGGCGACGGGACGGGCCATGACCCGGAGGCGTTCGCCCGCGCGGTGGACGAGCGGGGCATCACGGTCGTCGAGCTCGTCCCCACCATGGTCAGGCACCTCCTGGACGATCTCGCCCCGGGGTCGGCTCATTCCGGGGGGACGGCCCCCCAGGCCCCCCGGCAACGGCCCTTGCCGCACCTCAGATGGATGATCGCCACCGGCGAGGAGCTGCCGGTCGAGCTGTCCCGCCGCTGGCTGGAGGCGATGCCGCACGCCCGGCTCCTCAACGCCTACGGCCCGACCGAGTGCTCCGACGACGTCACCCACCACGCCGTGACGTCCGGTGACCTGGAGCTTCTGCGCCTGCCGATCGGCACTCCGATCGTCAACGCGCGCCTGTATGTGCTCCGCGCGGAGGACGACGGCACGTGGACGGCGTGCGACGTGGGGGAGACCGGTGAGCTGTTCGTGGGCGGCCTGGTCGTCGGGCGCGGCTACATCGGCAACGACGAGCGGACCCGCGAGGCGTTCTACCGCGACCCGTTCGGCGCGTCCCCGACCGGGCGCCTCTACCGGACGGGCGACGCGGTGAAGCTGCTGCCGGCGGGCGCGGGCGGCGAGGACCGGCCCACCCTGCAGTACCTGGGGCGCGTCGACCGGCAGGTCAAGATCGCCGGGGTGCGGATGGAGCTGGGCGAGATCGAGGCGGTGCTGCAGCGGCATCCGGCGGTGCGGGCCGCGGCGGTCGTGGTGCACGAGTACCCGCCCAGGTAGGGCCCCCGCAATTCACGCTGCGTAATCGGACTGACCGGATTCGGTTGCCAACCTTTGTCATCGGGTGAGCGTCGGGCCCCGCCGCATACGCGCGTCCGACCGGCCGTTTTGTCACTCCTGTTAGCAATGGGACGGGCCAAGTTCTGCTTTTGAGGGGATTGCGAGCCATGTGACAGGCTGGTTGACTGTGACCCCGCTACTCCTGAGTAGAACGTGGGTCGAGGGCGGGTCCGATCGAGTACGGAAAGCGGCGGCGCTCCGTATTGGCGGGAACACAGGGCGTTGACTCCGGGATCGCGCGGGCCGATCGCGTACCCGGAAGGGACTCGGGGTGAAAGGGGACGGGGAAACCCGGTCAGTTCTGTGGTCATTCTCTTTGAATTTCTGCATCCCGGCGCCTTGCCGGTTCCGATGCCAGGCGTAATGCGAACCCCCTGCGACCCCGAAAGTGCCGCTTGATGTCCACCGAGTACGTTCCCCTTTCGGCCGCCCAGAAGAGCGTCTGGTACGCGCAGCAACTGGCGCCAGAGACGCCGATCCACATCGCGCAGTACATCGAGATCGAGGGCCCGGTCGACCATGAGCTGTTCGACCGGGTGGCGCGCAGCGCCGTCCACGAGGTGCCGGCCCTCACCGCCCGGCTGGCCGAGCGGGACGGCCTGCCGCACCAGATCCTGGACCCGGACGCGACCGCGACGATCCCGCTCGTCGACCTGTCCGGCGAGCCCGACCCGGAGGCCGCCGCGCGGGCGTGGGTCAGGGAGCGGATGGCGGCGCCGCTGCCGCTGGACGCCGACCGGCTGTACGTCACGGCCCTGCTGCGCCTGTCCCCGGACCGGCACTGGTGGTTCATCCGCGCGCACCACGTGATCCAGGACGGCCACAGCGGCTCGCTGATCAGCCGCCGCGCCGCCGAGGTGTACACGTCGCTGGCGAACGGCGGCGAGTACGTCCCCGCCGAGCTGGGCGACTACCGGAAGGTCCTGGCCGACGAGGAGGCCTACCGGGCGTCGGAGAGGTTCGAGCGGGACCGCGCCTACTGGACCGAGCGGTTCGCCGACAAGCCGGTCGCGGTATCGCTCGCGGAGGAGATGGCCGAGCCGACCGCCGACTACCTCAGCCTGGTCACCGTCGTCCCGCCGGACGAGACCGCCGGGCTCGCCGCGGGCGCCCGCCGGCTGCGCACCGCCACGCAGGGCCTCGCGATCGCCGCGACCGCCGCGTACGTGGCGCGGATGACGGGCACCGAGGACGTCATCCTCGGCCTCGCCGTCACCGGCCGCACGTCCCAGGTCGCGCTGGACACCCCGGCGATGCTGGCCACGATCCTGCCGCTGCGGGTGCGCGTCCGCCCGGACATGACGGTGGACGACCTCGTCCGCACGGTGACGCGGGCGACCGCGCGGGCCCTGCGCCACCAGCGGTACCGGCGCGAGGACCTGCTGCGCGACCTGAAGCTCCTCGGCGAGCGCCGCCGCCTCCACGGGCCCGTCATCAACGTCATGGCCTTCGACTACCGGCTGGACTTCGCGGGCCTGCCGGCGAGGATGCACGCGATCACGATCGGGCCGATCGACGACCTGTCGATCAACATCTACGACAACTTCGACGGCGCCGGCATGCGCGTCGACTTCGAGGCGCACCCCGACCTCTACACCGAGGACCAGGTCTCCACGCACCTGGACCGCTACGTCCGGTTCCTGCGCACCCTCGGCGACGCCGACCCGTCCACGCCGCTCCGCGAGGTCGAGCTGCTGGACGACGCCGAGCGCTCCCTCGTCCTGGAGAAGTGGAACGACACGGCGGTGCCCGTCGCGCCGGCCGTCGTCCCCGAGCTGGTCGAGGCGCAGGCCGCCCGGACACCGGACGCCACCGCCGTCGTCGACCGCGGCACCCGGCTCACCTACGCCGAGCTGAACGCCCGCGCGAACCGGCTCGCCCGCCACCTGATCGGGCGCGGGGTCGGCGCCGAGGACTTCGTCGCCCTCGCGCTGCCGCGCGGCGCCGGCCTGGTCGTGGCGGCGCTGGCCGTGCTGAAGGCGGGCGCCGGGTACCAGCCGATCGACCTGGCGTACCCGCCCGACCGCATCGCCTACATGCTGGGGGACGCCGCCCCCGCCTGCGTCATCACCACCGGCGACGCCGCACTGCCCGGCGGGACGCCCCGCGTCGAACTCGACGCGCTCTCGCTCGACGGGCTCTCCGGCGAGGACGTCACCGACGCCGAGCGCGTCCGGCCGCTGCGTCCCGCCAACCCGGCGTACATCATCTACACGTCCGGTTCGACGGGCCGCCCCAAGGGCGTCGTCATCTCCCACGCCAACGTCGTGGACTTCTGCGCCGAGTCGATGGAGCGCTACGGGCCCGGCAGCATGCGGCGGGTCCTGTTCTCCACGTCCCTCAACTTCGACGTGTCGGTGTTCGAGTGGCTGGTGCCGCTCACCGCCGGCGGCGAGATCGAGGTCGTCCGCGACCTGCTGGAGATCGCCGAGCGCGGCGGCTGGTCCGGGTCGCTGATCAGCGGCGTCCCGTCGGTGGTCGCGGTGCTGCTGGCGCGCGTCGGCCGGCACGGCGCCGGCGCCGCGGGGGCGTCCTCCCAGGTCCGGCTGGAGGCCGACTACGTGGCGCTCGGCGGGGAGGCGCTGCCGCCGCAGCTCGTCCGGGACCTCCGGACGCTGCTGCCGGACGCGCGGATCTCCAACATCTACGGCCCCACCGAGGCGACGATCTTCGTCACCGGCTGGCACGACGACGGCAACGCCGAGGGGCTCGCGCCGATCGGCCGCCCGATGGCCAACACCCGCGCCTACGTGCTGGACGACCGGCTCAAGCCCGTCCCGGTCGGCGTGCCCGGCGAACTCTACGTCGCGGGCGACGGCCTGGCGCGCGGCTACCTGAGCCGCCCCGGCCTGACCGCGGACCGGTTCGTCGCGTGCCCGTACGGCGGACCCGGCGAGCGCATGTACCGGACGGGCGACCTCGTCCGCTGGAACCGCGCCGGGCACATCGAGTACCTGGGCCGCCTCGACCACCAGGTGAAGGTCCGCGGCTTCCGCATCGAGCTGGGTGAGATCGAGGCCGCGCTGTCGGCCCACCCCGCCGTGGCGCAGAGCGTGGTCGTCGCCCGCCGGGACGCGGTCGGCGACACCGTCCTCGCGGGGTACGTCGTCGGCCCCGCCGGCCCCGCCGAGCTGCGCGCGTTCGTCGCGCGGACGCTGCCGGACTACATGGTGCCGTCCGCGATCGTCGTGCTGGACGCCATGCCGCTCACGCCGAACGGCAAGCTCGACCGGGCCGCGCTGCCCGAACCGGACTTCACCGGCGGCCTCACCGCCCGCGGCCCGCGCGACGCCCGCGAGGAGATCCTCTGCGGGATCTTCGCGAGCGTCCTCGGCCTGGAGCGCGTCGGCGTCGACGACGGGTTCTTCGACCACGGCGGCGACTCCCTGAAGGCGACCCGCGTCGTCGCCCGCGCACGCGCCGCGCTGAACGTGGAGCTCCCGGTCCGGGCCCTGTTCGAGGCGCCGACGGTCGCGGGCCTCGCCGAGTACATCGCGTCCGCCGGCGCCGCGGAACGCCCCGCGCTGCGAACGGCGGAACGCCCCGTCCCGCTGCCGGTGTCGCACGCGCAGGAGCGGCTCTGGTTCCTGAACCGGCTCGAAGGGCCCACCGCCACCTACAACCTGCCGATCCCGCTGCGGCTCACCGGCGCGATCGACCAGGACGCGCTGCGGGACGCGCTGCGCGACGTCGTCGCCCGGCACGAGTCGCTCCGCACCCTGTTCGGCGAGGTCGACGGCGAACCGTGCCAGGTGATCCTTCCGCCGGACGAGGCCGGGCCGCGGCTGGAGGCCGCCGAGCCCGACGACCTCCAGAGCGCGCTGTTCGTGGACGCCACGCGCGGCTTCGACCTCGCGAACGACCTCCCGGTGCGCGCCCACCTCTACCGCCTCGGCCGGGACGAATCGGGCAGGAACGAATCGGGCGGGGACGAGCACCTGCTCCTCATCGTCCTGCACCACATCGCCGGCGACGGCTGGTCGATGGCGCCGCTCGCCCGGGACGTCATCACCGCCTACCTGGCCCGCCGTGACGGCGGCGCCCCCGAGTGGGCGCCGCTCGGCGTCCAGTACGCCGACTACGCGCTCTGGCAGCGCGAGCTGCTCGGCGACGAGACCGACCCGGGCAGCCTCGCCGCGCGCCAGATCGCCTACTGGAAGGACGCCCTCGCCGGGCTGCCCGACCAGATCAGGCTGCCGCACGACCGCCCCCGCCCCGCCCGCGCGTCCTACCGGGGCGGGCAGGTCGCCTTCGAGCTCCCGGCGGAGCTGTCGGAGGGGCTGCGCACGCTCGCCCGCGACCACCAGGTCAGCGTGTTCATGGTCCTGCAGGCCGCGCTCGCCGCCCTGCTCACCCGCCTCGGCGCCGGGACGGACGTGCCGATCGGCTCGCCGATCGCCGGACGCACCGACGAGGCCCTGGACGACCTGGTCGGCGTCTTCGTCAACACGCTGGTGCTGCGGACCGACACCTCCGGCGACCCGTCGTTCGCGGAGCTGCTCGCCCGCGTCCGGGAGACCGACCTCGCCGCCTACGCGCACCAGGACGTCCCGTTCGAGCGGCTCGTCGAGGTGCTCAACCCGGTCCGGTCGCTGGCGCGGCACCCGCTCTTCCAGGTGATGCTGACCCTGCAGAACAACCCCGAGGCGACCGTCGAGCTGCCCGGCCTGAACGTCGCCGTCGAGCCGGTGGACCCCGGCGTCGCCAAGTTCGACCTGGAGTTCCTCCTGGAGGACGCCGCCGACGGCTCGGGCGGGTTCGCGGGAACCCTCGAATACGCGCTCGACCTGTTCGACCGGGGCACGGCCGAGCGTCTCACCGGCCTGTTCCGGCGGACGCTGGAGGCCGCCGTCGCGTCGGGCGGCGCGGTCACCGTCGAGGGGCTGGACCTGCCCGGCGTCGAAGCCGCCGAGGCCGCGGGGGAAGGCCCGGCGGAGAAGCGGCTCGTCGCGTACGTCGTCGCGGCGCCCGGCATGACGCCCGACCCGGAGGAGCTGCGCGCCCACATCCGCGAGAGCCTGCCGGAGTCGATGGTGCCCGCCGCGGTCGTCGTCCTGGACGAGATGCCGCTGACCCCGAACGGCAAGGTCGACGTCAAGGTGCTCCCGAAGCCCGAACTGACGATCGCCCCGGCGACCGCGTACCGCGCACCGGCCGGGGAGACGGAGAGCGCCGTCGCCGCCGTCTTCGCCGACCTGCTCGGCGTGGACCGGGTCGGCGCCGACGACGACTTCTTCGCGCTCGGCGGCAACTCGCTCGTCGCGATGCGGGTCGTCAGCCGGATCCGCCGCGCCCTCGACGTCGAGCTGCCCGTCCGCGCGCTGTTCGAGGCCCCGACCGTGGCGGGCCTCGCCGCGGTGCTCGGCGGCGGCGCCGCACCCGGGCGCCCGCCCCTGAAGCCGCGGGAACGCCCCGAGGTGATCCCGCCGTCGTACGCGCAGCAGCGGCTCTGGTTCCTCAGCCGGTTCGAGGGGCCGTCCGCGACCTACAACATGCCGGTCGCGCTGCGCATCCGCGGGCCGCTGGACGCGGACGCGCTCCGCGCCGCCGTCGGCGACCTCGTCGCCCGGCACGAGTCGCTCCGCACGATCCTGCCCGACGGCGGGGGAGTGCCCCGCCAGCTCATCCTGGACCCGGCCGCCGCCCGGCCCGAGCTGGAGGTCACCGAGACGACCGAGGCGGAGCTGCCGGCGCGGCTGGCCATGGCCGCCGGATACGCCTTCGACATCTCCGCCGAGCCGCCGCTCCGCACCCACCTGTTCCGGGTCGGGCCGCGGGAGCACGTGGCGCTGCTGCTCATGCACCACATCGGCGGCGACGGCTGGTCGATGGCGCCGCTGGCCCGCGACTTCATCACCGCCTACGCCGCGCGGGCCGGGGGCCGTGCGCCCCAGTGGGCGCCGCTACCGGTCCAGTACGCCGACTACACGCTCTGGCAGCAGGAGCTCTTCGGCTCCGAAAACGACCCGGACAGCCTGATCTCCGAGCAGATCGCCTACTGGCGGGACGCCCTGAACGGGCTGCCGGAGGAGCTGGCGCTTCCCAGCGACCGGCCGCGTCCGGCGGAGGCGTCCTACCGGGGCGGGACGGCCCGGTTCCGGCTGGGCGCGGACGTCCACGCCGGCCTGCTGAAGATCGCGCAGGAGACCGGGGCCAGCCCGTTCATGGTCGCCCAGGCCGCGTTCGCCGCCCTGCTCACCCGCCTCGGCGCGGGGACGGACGTGCCGATCGGCTCGCCGATCGCGGGCCGCACCGACGAGGCCCTGGACGACCTGGTCGGCATGTTCGTGAACATGCTCGTCTTCCGGACCGACACCTCCGGCGACCCGACGTTCCGGGAACTTGTCGGGCGGGTCCGGGAGACCGGTCTCGCGGCGTACGCGCACCAGGACGTCCCGTTCGAGCGGCTCGTCGAGGTGCTGAACCCGCCGCGCCACCTGGCCCGCCACCCGCTGTTCCAGGTCGGGCTCACCTTCCAGAACAACCCCGAGGCGCGGCTGGAGATGCCCGGGTTCAGCGCCGAGCCGGAGCCGCTCAGCGCGGGCGTGTCCCGGTTCGACCTGCTGATGATCCTCACCGAGCGGGAGGACGGGCTCGACGGCGAGCTGGAGTACGCGCTCGACCTCTACGACCCGTCCACCGCGCGACGCCTCATCGAACGTTTCGAGCGGTACCTCGCGGCGCTTGTCGCCGACCCGGACGCGCCCATCGGATCCGCCGACGTGCTGGCGCCGGAGGAGCGGTCTCTGATTCTCGGCGAGTGGGCCGGAGGCGACGCGGCAGCCGTGGAGCGGGCGACGATCCCGGCGCTGTTCGAGGCGCAGGCGGCGGTTCGTCCGGGGGCGGTGGCGGTGTCGTTTGAGGGTGTGTCGTGGACGTATGCGGAGGTGAATGCGGGGGCGAATCGTCTTGCGCGGCGGCTGGTCGCGCAGGGTGTGGGGCCGGAGCGGTTCGTCGCGCTGGCTCTGCCGCGTTCGGTGGATCTGGTGGTGGCGATCCTTGCGGTGTTGAAGGCGGGTGCGGCGTATGTGCCGATCGATCCGGACTATCCGGAGGATCGGATCGCCTACATGGTCGAGGACGCCGAGCCGGTCCTGACCCTCGGCCCGGAAGACCTCGATGCGGTCGGGTACGACGAGACGAACCTTGGTCTCGACATTTCGCCGGACCATCCGGCGTATGTGATCTATACGTCGGGTTCGACGGGGCGTCCCAAGGGTGTGGTGGTTCCGCATCAGAATGTGGTGCGGCTGCTGCGCTCCACGGAAGGCTGGTTCGGTTTCGGGTCGGATGATGTGTGGACGTTGTTCCACTCCTACGCCTTCGACTTCTCGGTGTGGGAGCTGTGGGGCTCGCTGCTGTACGGCGGTCGGCTCGTGGTCGTGCCGTACCTGACGTCTCGTTCCCCGGAAGACTTCCTCAGCTTGCTGGAGCGGGAGCGGGTCACGGTTCTGAACCAGACGCCGTCGGCGTTCTACCAGTTGATGGTCGCCGACAAGGAGCGTCCGGGCGTTGATCTGGCGTTGCGGTACGTGGTGTTCGGTGGTGAGGCGCTGGATCTGGGGCGTTTGGAGGAGTGGTACTCCCGGTATGAGGAGGACGCTCCGAGGCTGGTCAACATGTACGGGATCACCGAGACGACCGTGCACGTCTCCTACCTCGCGCTCGACCGTGCCTACGCGGCGACCGCGCCCGGCAGCGTCATCGGTGTCGGCATTCCCGACCTGCGCGTCTACGTCCTGGACGACCGTCTCCAGCCGGTCGCGCCCGGTGTCACCGGTGAGCTGTACGTGTCGGGTGCGGGTCTGGCGCGCGGTTACCTCAACCGTCCTGGCCTCTCGGCCGAGCGGTTCGTCGCTGACCCGTTCGGTGAGTCCGGAACCCGTATGTATCGGACGGGTGACCTCGGGCGGTGGTTGAAGGACGGTCGCCTCGAATATCTGGGGCGCGCTGACCAGCAGGTTCAGTTGCGCGGTTTCCGGATCGAGCCGGGCGAGATCGAGTCGGTCCTGACCAGGCACGAGACCGTCCAGGGCGCTGCCGTGATCGTCCGTGACGACCGGCTCATCGCCTACGTGGTGGGCAACGGGGTCGACACCGCCGAGCTGCGTCGAATTGCCGGACGGTCGTTGCCCGGCCACATGGTTCCCGCGGCCGTCGTCGAACTGGACGCCCTGCCGCTCACCGCGAACGGGAAGCTGGACCGCAGGGCGCTGCCCGATCCCGACTTCACCGCGAAGGTGTCGTCCCGCGCCCCCCGCACCCCGGAGGAAGAGACCCTCGCCGGGTTGTTCGCCGAGGTGCTCAACCTGGAGCGGGTGGGGGTAGACGACGGGTTCTTCGATCTGGGCGGTGACTCGATCATCGCGATCCAACTGGTCTCCCGCGCCCGGCAGGCGGGCCTGGTGATCACGCCGCGCGATGTGTTCCAGCATCAGACCGTCGAGGAGCTGGCCGCGACCGCCACGCCGGTCGGCGAGGGCGAGCGGATCGAGACGGAACCGCCCGGCGCCGGCGTCGGGCCCGTCCCGGTCACCCCGATCGTCGCCTGGCTCCGCGACCGGGTCCGCGGCGACGCGTCGCTGATCCGGGGCTTCCACCAGTCGATGCTGCTGCGCACCCCGCCCGACCTTGGCATCGAGCGGCTCACCGCCGCCCTCCAGACCCTCCTCGACCACCACGACATGCTCCGGCTCCGCCTGGACGTGGACGGCGGGCACTGGCAGCCGGTCGTCCGCCCGCCGGGCTCGTCCGACGCGCGGGACCTGGTCACCCGCGTCGACGTCGCGGGCCTGGACGCCGACAAGCTCACCACCGTCATCACCGAGCAGGCCGCCGCCGCCCGCGACCGCCTCGACCCGTCCTCCGGAACGGTCGCGCAGCTCGTCTGGTTCGACGCGGGCCAGGAGCAGGGCCGCCTCCTCGCCGTCCTCCACCACCTCGTAGTGGACGGAGTGTCCTGGCGGATCCTCCTGCCCGACCTCGTCACCGCCTGGGCCGGGGGAGAGCTCCAGCCCGTGCCGACGTCGTTCCGCCGCTGGGCGCAGAAGCTCGCGGCCGTCGAGCGGAGCGCGGACCAGGTGGAGGACTGGCTCGACATCGTCGACGGCCCGCCCGCGAAGCTCGCGCCCCGCGCGCTCGACCCGCGCAGGGACATCGCGGACCGCGCCCGCTCGCTCACCCTCGACCTGCCCGCCGACGTCACCGGGCCGCTGCTCACCGACGTCCCCGCCGCGTTCCACGGACGGGTCAACGACGTGCTGCTCACCGGCCTCGCCGTCGCCCTCGCCCAATGGCGCAGGCGGCACGGCGGGCGCGGCACCGGCGTTCTCGTCGACCTCGAAGGACACGGCCGCGACGCCGCCGTCCCCGGCGCCGACGTCTCCCGCACGGCCGGGTGGTTCACCTCGCTCCATCCCGTCCGGCTGGACGCGGGCACCGCGACCGGCGGCGCCGCCGTCAAGAAGGTCAAGGAGCAGCTCAGGGCGGTCCCGGACGCCCCCGGCTACGGGCTGCTGCGGTACCTGGACGCCGACGCGGAACTGGCCGAGATCCCGCCCGCGCAGATCGCGTTCAACTACCTCGGCCGCGTCGACGGCGGCGGGGACGGCGGCGACTGGACCCTCGCCGCCGAGGAACTGCCCGCGGGCGAGGACCCGCGCATGCCGATGGCGCACGTCCTGGAGATCAACGCCCTCACCCGCGACCTGCCCGGCGGACCCGTGCTGTCGGCGACCTGGACGTGGCCGGGCGGGCTGCTCGACCCCGGTGACGTCCGGGAGCTGGCCGAGGGCTGGTTCGCGGCGCTGCGCGCCCTGGTCGCGGACGTCACCGACGGTGCGGCCGGCGGCTTCACCCCGTCGGACCTGCTCGTCGACCTGGACCAGGGCGAGATCGACAAGCTGCAGACCGCGTGGAGGCAGAAGTGGTGAACCGGGGTGACCTTGAGGACATCCTGCCGCTGTCACCGCTGCAGCAGGGGTTCTTCTTCCACGCCCTGTTCGACTCCGGCGACGGCGACGTCTACACGGCGCAGATCGTCCTCGACCTTGAGGGGCCGCTGGACGCCGCCGCGCTGCGGACCGCCGCCGGGACGCTGCTGCGCCGGCACGCCAACCTGCGCGCCGCGTTCTGGCACGAGGACCTGTCGCGTCCCGTCCAGGTCGTCCCGCGCACGGTCGGCCTTCCGTGGGAGGAGATCACCGCGTCCGGGGCCGAGGCCGACGCCGTCGTCGCGCGGGAGCGGGCGCGCGGCTTCGACATGACCGCGCCGCCGCTGCTGCGGTTCGTGCTCGTCCGGATGGGGCCGGAGCGGTTCCGGCTCGTCCTCACCAACCACCACATCCTGCTGGACGGCTGGTCCACGCCGATCCTCGCGACCGAGCTGTTCCTGCTCTACATGCAGGGCGGCCACGACACGGGGATGCCGCGCGTCACCCCGTACAAGGACTACCTGGCGTGGCTCGCGCGGCAGGACCGGGCCGCCGCCGAGGACGCGTGGCGCCGCGCCCTCGACGGCGTGGACGGACCGAGCCTCGTCGCCCCCGAGGCCGCCGCCCGTGCCCCCCAACGCCCCGAGCGGACCGTCACCGAGCTGGACGAGCGCACCACGCGCCGCCTCACCCGCGCGGCCCGCCGCCACGGCGTCACGCTGAGCACCGTCCTGCAGGGCGCGTGGGGCCTCGTCCTCGGGCGCCTCCTCGGGACGAACGACGTCGTGTTCGGCGCGACCGTGTCCGGCCGCCCGCCCGAGCTGCCCGGCATCGAGCAGATGATCGGGCTGTTCATCAACACGCTGCCCGTCCGCGTCCGGTACCGCCTGGACGAGCCGCTCGGCACGCTGATGGAACGGCTCCAGGACGAGCAGACCGAGCTCCTCGCCCACCACCATCTCGGCCTCACCGACATCCAGCGCGCGGCGGGCCACGGCGGTGCGCTGTTCGACACGATGACGGTGCTGGAGAACTACCCGTTCGACCCGTCCTCGATGGACGGGTCCCTCAACGGCGTCCGCATCACCGAGGCCGACTCCTACGACGCGACCCACTTCCCGCTGTCGTTCGTGGCCGTGCCCGGTGAGAGGCTGTCGCTCCGCCTGCACTACCGGCCCGACGTCTTCGAACACCCGGTCGTCGAGTCCCTGCTGGCCTGCGTCCGGCGCTTCCTGGAGGCGTTCGCCGAGGACGCCGGGCGCCCGATCGGCGCCGTCGGCCTCGCCGGCGACGCCGAACGCGCGGCCCTCGCCGCCTGGAACGACACCGCCGCCGACGTCCCGGAGGGGAACCTCCCGGCCCTCTTCGAGTCCCAGGCCGCCCGTACCCCGTCCGACGTGGCTCTCGTCTGCGGCGACACGCGCCTGACCTACGCCGACCTGAGCGAGCGCGCGAACCGCCTCGCCCACGAGCTCATCGCCCGGGGCATCGGCCCCGAAGACCGCGTCGCCCTCGTCCTCCCGCGCACCCCCGAGATCGTCGTCGCGATCCTGGGCGTCCTCAAGGCGGGCGCCGCCTACGTGCCGATCGACCCGGAGTACCCGTCCGAGCGCATCGCCTTCATGCTGGACGACTGCCGCCCGGCCCTCGCCATCACGGCCGACGACTTCCCGGACACCACCGGACGGCCCGCGCACGACCCGTCCGACGCGGAGCGGGTGGGGCCCCTACGTGCGGCGAACGGCGCGTACGTCATCTACACGTCGGGGTCCACCGGGCGGCCGAAGGGCGTGACGGTTTCGCACGCGGGACTGCTCAACTACTTCGAGGCGCACCGGGACGCGTTCATCGATCCCGCGATCGAGGCCGCCGGCGGGCACAGGATGCGGTTCGCCCATCTGGCGTCGTTCTCGTTCGACACCTCCTGGATGGGCCTGCTGTGGATGATGTACGGCCACGAGCTGCACCTCATCGACGACGAGACCCGCCGCGACGTGGACGCGTACACGGCGTACGTGGCGCGTGCGCGGATCGACCTGGTGAACACCACCCCGTCGCACTTCACCTCCCTCCGCGAAGCAGGCCTCCTGGACGACGACGGCCGGCACCTCCCGGCACAGCTGCTTCTCGGCGGCGAGGCCATCGGCGAGAGCCTGTGGGCCGAACTCCGCGCGATCCCCGGGATCACCACGCGCAACCTCTACGGGCCGACCGAGTCGACGATCGACACGATGAACCAGGTGGTCGCGCGCAGCGAGCGCCCGGCCGTCGGCGCCCCCCAGCGAAACACCCGCGCGTACGTGCTGGACCCCGCGCTCCAGCCCGTCCCGCCCGGCGTCCCCGGGGAGCTGTACCTGGCCGGGGCCCAGCTCGCCCGCGGGTACCTCGACCGGTCCGGCCTGACCGCCGAGCGGTTCGTCGCCGACCCGTTCGGCGCCCCCGGCGACCGCATGTACCGCACCGGCGACCTGGCCCGATGGCGCCCGGACGGGACGATCGAGTACCTCGGCCGCGCCGACGACCAGGTCAAGATCCGCGGCTACCGGGTGGAGCCGGGCGAGATCGAGAGCGTCCTCGCCGGATGCCCCGGCGTCGCGCAGGCCGCCGTGATCGTCCGCGAGGACCGTCCCGGGGACCGGCGCCTCGCCGCCTACCTCGCCGGGCCGGACGTCGACGTCGCCGCCGTCCGCCGGTACGCGGCCGAGCGGCTGCCCGACTTCATGGTCCCGGCCCTCACCGTCCTGGACGGCCTGCCGCTCACCGTCAACGGCAAGCTGGACCGGTCCGCGCTGCCCGCCCCCGACGCGGGCACGCCCGCCGGCCGCGCGCCGCGCTCGCCGCATGAGGAGATCCTCTGCGGGCTGTTCGCCGAGGTCCTCGGCGTGCCGCGGGTGAGCGTGGACGACGGGTTCTTCGACCTCGGCGGCGACTCGCTCACCGCGACCCGGCTCGTCAGCAGGATCCGGACCGCGCTGGGCGCCGAACTGCCCGTCCGGGCGCTGTTCGAGGCGCCGACCGTCACCGGTCTCGCCGGACGCCTCGCGGACGCGGCCGGCGACGTCCGCCCGCCGCTGGTGCCGGCCGAGCGCCCCGACGTCGTCCCGCTGTCGTACGCCCAGCAGCGGCTCTGGTTCCTCAACCGGTTCGAGGGCGCGTCGGCGACGTTCAACATGCCCGTCGCGCTGCGCCTCAACGGAGCCCTCGACCTGGACGCGCTGCGTTCCGCGCTCGGCGACGTCGTCGCCCGGCACGAGTCGCTCCGCACGATCTTCCCGGACGGGACCGGCAGCGCCCGGCAGCTCGTCCTCGACCCGGCGGACGCCCGCCCCCGCCTCGACGTCACCGAGACCGGCGAGGACGCGCTGCCGGCCGCGCTCGCCGCCGCTGCCGGTCAGGGCTTCGACCTGTCCGTGGAGCCGCCGCTGCGGGCGCGGCTCTTCGCGCTCGGCGCCGACACGCACGTCCTCGTGCTCGTCCTGCACCACATCGCGGCGGACGGCTGGTCGATGGCGCCGCTCGCCCGCGACGTGATCCTCGCCTACGCGGCCCGCGCGGAAGGCCGGGCGCCGCAGTGGGCGCCGCTGCCCGTCCAGTACCCCGACTACACGCTGTGGCAGCGTGAACTGTTCGGGTCGGAGGACGATCCGGACAGCCTGATCTCCAAGCAGATCGCCTACTGGCGGAACGCGCTGGACGGCCTGCCCGAGGAACTGGCGCTTCCCACCGACCGGCCGCGCCCGGCCGAGGCGTCCTACCGGGGCGCGACGCACGCCTTCGAACTGGACGCCGACCTGCACGCCGGGCTGCTGGCCCTGGCCCGCGAGAGCGGCGCGAGCCTTTTCATGGTCATGCAGGCCGCCTACGCCGCCCTGCTCACCCGCCTCGGCGCCGGGACGGACGTGCCGATCGGCGCGCCGATCGCGGGCCGCACCGACGAGGCCCTGGACGACCTGGTCGGCATGTTCGTGAACATGCTCGTCCTGCGCACCGACACCTCCGGCGACCCGACGTTCCGGGAGCTGATCGCACGGGTGAAGGGGGCCGACCTCGCCGCGTACGCGCACCAGGACCTGCCGTTCGAACGGCTCGTGGAGGTCCTCAACCCGGCGCGGTCGATGGCACGGCACCCGCTGTTCCAGGTCGTGCTGTCCTTCCAGAACAACCCCGAGGCGCGGCTGGAAATGGACGGCCTCACCGGCGGCGCCGAACCCCTCACGGCGGGCGTGGCCAAGTACGACCTGTCCCTCTACCTGGAGGAACGGCACGACGACGACGGGACGCCCGGCGGGATCGAGGCCGGTCTCGAATACGCCCTCGACCTCTTCGACCCCGCCACCGCGCAGACGATCGCGGAGCGCTTCGAGCGTCTCGTCCGCGAGCTCGTCGCCGACCCGGACGCGCCGGTCACCGCCGCCGAGATTCTCGACAGGACCGAACGCCGCACCCTCCTGCGCCGCTGGGCCGGCGGCAAGGGCGGCGCCGTGGAGCGGGCGACGATCCCGGCGCTGTTCGAGGCGCAGGCGGCGGTTCGTCCGGGGGCGGTGGCGGTGTCGTTCGAGGGTGTGTCGTGGACGTATGCGGAGGTGAATGCGGGGGCGAATCGTCTTGCGCGGCGGCTGGTCGCGCAGGGCGTCGGGCCCGAGCGGTTCGTCGCGCTGGCTCTGCCGCGTTCGGTGGATCTGGTGGTGGCGATCCTTGCGGTGTTGAAGGCGGGTGCGGCGTATGTGCCGATCGATCCGGATTATCCGGAGGATCGGATCGCCTACATGGTCGAGGACGCCGAGCCGGTCCTGACCTTGCGCCCGAAGGATTTGGACGCGGTCGGGTACGACGAGACGAACCTTGGTCTCGACATCTCCCCGGACCATCCGGCGTATGTGATCTATACGTCGGGTTCGACGGGGCGTCCCAAGGGTGTGGTGGTTCCGCATCAGAATGTGGTGCGGCTGCTGCGTTGCACGGAAGGCTGGTTCGGTTTCGGGTCGGATGATGTGTGGACGTTGTTCCACTCCTACGCGTTCGACTTCTCGGTGTGGGAGCTGTGGGGTTCGTTGCTGTACGGCGGTCGGCTCGTGGTCGTGCCGTACCTGACGTCTCGTTCCCCGGAAGACTTCCTCAGCTTGCTGGAGCGGGAGCGGGTCACGGTTCTGAACCAGACGCCGTCGGCGTTCTACCAGTTGATGGCCGCCAACAAGGAGCGTCCGCGCGCTGATCTGGCGTTGCGGTACGTGGTGTTCGGTGGTGAGGCGCTGGATCTGGGGCGTTTGGAGGAGTGGTACTCCCGGCATGAGGAGGACGCTCCGACGCTGGTCAACATGTACGGGATCACCGAGACGACCGTGCACGTCTCGTATCTGGCGCTTGACCGGGTCCAGGCCGCGACCGCGCCTGGGAGCGTCATCGGTGTCGGGATCCCTGATCTGCGCGTGTACGTCTTGGACGGTCGCCTTCAGCCGGTTCCGCCTGGGGTGGTCGGTGAGCTGTATGTCGCTGGCGCCGGGTTGGCGCGCGGTTACCTCAACCGTCCCGGCCTCTCGGCCGAGCGGTTCGTCGCTGACCCGTTCGGTGAGTCCGGAACCCGTATGTATCGGACGGGTGACCTCGGGCGGTGGTTGAAGGACGGTCGCCTTGAATATCTGGGGCGCGCTGACCAGCAGGTTCAGTTGCGCGGTTTCCGGATCGAGCCGGGCGAGATCGAGTCGGTCCTGACCAGGCACGAGACCGTCCAGGGCGCTACCGTGATCGTCCGTGACGACCGGCTGGTCGCCTACGTGGTGGGCAACGGGGTCGACACCGCCGAGCTGCGCCGTTTCGCGGGCAGGCATCTGCCCGGCTACATGGTCCCGGCGGCCGTCGTCGAACTGGACGCCCTGCCGCTCACCGCGAACGGGAAGCTGGACCGCAGGGCGCTGCCCGATCCCGACTTCACCGCGAAGGTGTCGTCCCGCGCCCCCCGCACCCCGGAGGAAGAGACCCTCGCCGGGTTGTTCGCCGAGGTACTCAGTCTGGAGCGGGTAGGGGTAAACGACGGGTTCTTCGATCTGGGCGGTGACTCGATCATCGCGATCCAGCTCGTCTCCCGCGCCCGCCAGGCCGGTCTGGTCATCACCCCCCGCGATGTGTTCCAGCATCAGACCGTCGAGGAGCTGGCCGCGACCGCCACGCCGGTCGGCGAGGGCGAGCGGATCGAGACGGAACCGCCGGGCGCGGGCATCGGCCGGATCCCGGCCACCCCGATCATGCGCTGGTTCCAGGACCTCCACGGCCCCGTCGCCGGCTACAGCCAGCGGGTCCTGCTCCAGGTCCCGCCGGACCTCGGCACCGGCAGGCTGGCCGCCGCGCTCCAGACCCTCCTGGACCACCACGACATGCTCCGGCTCCGCGTCGACGGCACCGATTTCGAGGTCACCGAGCCGGGCACGGTCGACGCCGCCCCGCTCGTCCGCCGGGTGGACGTCGCGGGCCTCGACGCCGAGGCACTGCGAGTCGTCCTCGCCGACGAGGCGGAGAAGGCACGCCGCCGCCTCGACCCGGCCGCCGGGACGATGGCGCAGCTCGTCTGGTTCGATGCCGGCCCGGCCGCGTCCGGGCGCCTCCTGCTGACCCTCCACCACCTGGCCGTGGACGGCGTGTCCTGGCGCATCCTCCTGCCCGACCTCGTCACCGCCTGGGCCGGGGGAGACCTCGACCCCGTGCCGACCTCGTTCCGCCGCTGGGCGCAGCGCCTCGCCGCCGAGGCGTCCGACCCCGTCCGCACCGCCGAGATGCCGCTCTGGGACGACGTCCTCGCCACCCCAGACCCCGTCCTCGGCGCCCATCCCCTGGATCCCGCGGCCGACACGTTCGGGACGGCGCGGCACCTCACGCTCGACCTGCCCGCCGACGTCACCGCGCCGCTGCTCACCGACGTCCCCGCCGCGTTCCACGGACGGGTCAACGACGTGCTGCTCACCGGCCTCGCCCTGGCCGTCGCCGAATGGCGGCGCGACCGCGGCGTCACCGACGAGACGGCCGTCCTCGTCGACCTCGAAGGGCACGGCCGCGAAGAGATCGTCCCCGGCGTCGACCTGTCCCGCACCGCGGGCTGGTTCACCTCGATCCATCCGGTCCGCCTGGACGCCGGCTGGGTCGACCCCGCCGACGTCCGCGACGGCGGCCAGGCCGTCGGCACCGCGCTCAAGCGGGTGAAGGAGCAGCTCCGCGAGATCCCCGACAACGGCATCGGCCACGGGCTCCTCCGCTACCTCGACCCGGCCGCCCGCGGCGGCCGGCCTCCGCAGATCGCGTTCAACTACCTCGGCCGCACCGCCGCGCCCGAGGCCACCGACTGGGGCCCCGCCGACCAGAACGACAGCGCCGCGCTCGGCCCCGGCCAGGACGCTGCGCTCGGCCTCGTCCACGCCATCGAGGTCAACGCGCACACCCGCGACCTGCCGGACGGCCCCGAGCTGTCCGCGACGTGGACGTGGGCGGGCCGCCTGTTCGACGACGCCGCGGTCGAGGACCTCGCCGGGCGCTGGTACGCGGCGCTGCGCGGCCTGGCCGCGCACGTGACCGAGGGCGCGGCCGAAGGGCCGGTCGGCGGGTTCACCCCGTCCGACCTGTCCCTCGTGGACGTCAGCCAGGAGGAGATCGACGAGCTCGCCGCCGAGCTCGACGGCGAATGGGAGCTGGAGTGAGCACGTCGCAGCTTGAGGACATCCTCCCGCTGTCCCCGCTACAGCAGGGCCTGTTCTTCCACGCCCTCTACGACTCCGGCCACGACGTCTACACCGCCCAGATCGTGTTCGACCTGCGCGGCCCTCTCGACGGGGAGGCGCTGCGCGCCGCCGCCGGTACGCTCCTGCGCCGCCACGCCAACCTGCGGGCCGGTTTCCGGCAGCGCAAGGAGGGCTCGCCCGTCCAGGTCGTCCACCGGACGGTCCGCCTACCGTGGCGGGAGGAGGACCTGTCCGCCCTGCCCGAGGCCGAGCGCGAGACCAGGGCCCGCGACCTGGCCGACGCCGAACGCGCCCGGCCGTTCGACATGGCGAGGCCGCCGCTGCTGCGCTTCCTGCTCCTCAAGCTGTCGGACGGCCTGCACCGCATGGTGTTCACCAACCACCACATCCTGCTGGACGGCTGGTCCACGCCCGTCCTGCAGACCGAGCTGTTCGCGCTGTACCTCGCCAAGGGCGACGACACCGGGATGCCGCGCGTCGCCCCGTACAAGAACTACCTCGCCTGGCTCGCGCGGCAGGACCGCGCCGCCGCGGAGGACGCCTGGCGCCGCGCCCTCGACGGCGTCCACGAGCCCACCCTCGTGGCCCCCGGCGCGGGCGACCCGGTCACCGGCGCCCCGGGGCGTGTCCGGACCCGCCTCACCGAAGAGCTCACCTCGGCGCTCAACGCCCGTGCCCGAGCCCAGGGCGTCACCCTCAACACCGTCCTGCAGCTCGCCTGGGGGACGCTGCTCGGCCGCCTCACCGGCTCGACCGACGTGGTGTTCGGCGCCGCCGTCTCCGGCCGGCCGCCCGAACTCCCGGGCGTCGAGCAGATGATCGGCCTGTTCATCAACACGCTGCCGATCCGGGTCCGCGTCCGTCCCGCCGACACCGTCGCGCAGGCGCTCACCCGCCTCCAGGACGAGCAGGCCGCGCTGATGCAGCACCACCATCTCGGCCTGTCCGACATCCAGCGGCTCACCGGGACCGGGACGCTGTTCGACACGATGACCGTCCTGGAGAACTACCCCTTCGACCCGGACGCCGCGGGAACCGACCTCGGCGGCCTCTCCCTCCACGACGTCGACGGCTACGACGCGTCGCACTACCCGCTGACCTTCGCCGCCGTCCCGGGCCGGGGCCTCTCCCTGCGCATCGACCACCGCACCGACTTCTGCGGCGAGGCCGAAGCGGCCCGCCTGATGCGCCGCCTCACCCGCGTCCTCGACGCCATCGCCTACCACCCCGACCTCCCCCTCGGCCGCATGGACGTGCTGGACGAGGACGAGCGCGCCAAGGTCCTCCGCGACTGGCAGGGCCCGGCCACGGCCCGCCGCCCCGGCACCCTCACGGCCCGCTTCGCCGCCCAGGCGGCGAGGACACCCGACGCCGTCGCCGTCCGCGCCGCCGGCCGGTCGCTCGGCTACGCCGAACTGAACGCGCGCGCCAACCGGCTGGCGCACCTTCTCCTCGGGCTCGGAGTCGGCCCGGAGACGCCCGTCGCGGTCCTGCTGGAGAGATCCGCCGAAACCGTCGTGGCGACGCTGGCGATCCTCAAGGCGGGCGGCGCGTACGCGCCGATCCACCACGGCCACCCGCCCGAGCGGATGGCGTGGGCGGTCGCCGAGGTCGGCGCCCCCGTCCTCCTCGTCGACTCGGTCATGCGCGACCGCGCCGACGGCCTCGGCACGTCCGCGCGGATCGTGGTCGTGGACGACGACCCGCGGATCGCCGCGCAGCCCGGCACCGACCCGGGCGTCGAGTGCCATCCGGAGCAGCTCGCCTGCGTGTTCTTCACCTCCGGCTCGACCGGGACGCCCAAGGGCGTCATGGTCTCGCACCGCGACGCGGTCGACCTCGCCACCGAGGAGCGGCTCGGGAACGGGGCGCACGACCGGGTGCTCGTCCACTCGCCGCACGCCTTCGACGCCTCGACCTACGAGATGTGGACGCCGCTGCTGCGCGGCGGGACGGCCGTCGTCGCCCCGCCCGGGCACCTGGACGGCGAGGCCCTCGAAGAGATCATCACGGCCGAGGACCTCACGGGGCTGTTCATCACAACGACGCTGTTCAACCTCGTCGCGGACGAGCGGCCGCACGCGTTCGCCGGGCTCCGCGAGGTGCTGACCGGCGGGGAGACCGGTTCACCGGCCGCGATGCGCAAGGTCCTCGCCGCGTGCCCGGACACCGAGGTCTGCAACATGTACGGGCCGACCGAGGCGACCACGTACACCACCCTCGCCCCGCAGCGGGCGCCGCTCGCCGACCCGTCCGAGACGACGCCCGCGCTCGGGCGCCCCTTCGACGACATGCGCGTGTACGTGCTCGACCCCGGGCTGCGGCCCGTCCCGCCCGGCGTGGTCGGCGAGGCGTACCTCGCCGGCGCCGGAGTCGGCCGGGGCTACCTGCGGCGGCCGTCGCTCACCGCGGAGCGGTACGTCGCCGACCCGTTCGGCCCGCCCGGCGGCCGCATGTACCGGACCGGCGACCTCGTCCGATGGCGGCCGGACGGCCGCCTCGACTACGTCGACCGCGCCGACTCCCAGGTCAAGGTCCGGGGCTTCCGGATCGAGCTGGGCGAGATCGAGGCCGCCGTCGCCGCCCACCCGGCCGTCGCGAACGTCGCCGTCATCGCCCGCGAGGACACCCCGGGCGTCAAGACCCTCGTCGCCTACGTCATCGCCCCGGACCTGGCCCCCGAGGAGGACGGTCCCCCGCAACCCCCCGCGGCACAGCCCACGGTGGAGGGTCTGCGCGAGTTCGTCGCGCGGAAGCTCCCCGAGTACATGGTGCCCGCCGCGTTCGTCCGGCTGGACACGTTCCCCGTCGGGCCGAACGGCAAGCTCGACCGGCGCGCCCTGCCCGCGCCCGACCACGGCGGGGCCGCCGCCGGACGCGCCCCCCGCACGCCCGCCGAGGAGCGGCTCTGCGCGATCGTCGCGGACGTGCTCGGCCTCGGCCGCGTCGGCGCCGACGTCAGCTTCTTCGACCTCGGCGGCGACAGCATCGCCGCGCTCAAGCTCGCCACCCGCGCCCGGAACGCCGGCATCGAGCTCACCCCGCGCGACGTGTTCACCCACCAGACGGTCGAGGCGCTGGCCAGGGCCGGCGAGCCCGAGGACCGGCTCGGCTTCGAGGTGCTGCTGCCGATCCGCGTGTCCGGGACCCGGCCGCCGATCTTCTTCGTCCATCCCGCCGGCGGGCTGGCCTGGAGCTACCTCCAGCTCCAGCGGCACCTCGGCCCCGGCCAGCCGGCCTACGGGCTCCAGAACCGCGCGTTCACTCGGGCCGAGCCGCCCGGCTCCGTGGAGGAGATGGCGCGCGACTACGTGGAGGAGATCCGGGCCGTCCAGCCGTCCGGCCCGTACCACCTCGCGGGCTGGTCCCTCGGCGGGCTCGTCGCCTACGAGATGGCGGTCCAGCTGCAGTCCGCCGGGGAGCGGGTCGGCCTGCTCGCCGTCATCGACGCCTACCACGGCCAGGACCTCGAATCCGAGCGGCGCGAGATCCTCCCCGAGCTGCTGGAGTCGATCGGCATCGACGCGACGATGGTCGCCGAGGACGGCAACCCGGACATGGCGCAGATCATGGCGGTCCTCGCCGAACGCGACGACGCCCTCGCCACCCTCGGCGAGGACGACCTGGTCAACGTCTACCGCAGCTACGAGAGCGGGCTCCGCCAGGCCGAGGAGTACCGGCCGGGACGGTTCCGCGGCGACGTCCTGTTCTTCACCGCCATGCGGGGCCGCACCGCCGCCGCGCCCACCGGGCGGTCCAACTGGGGGCCGCTCGTGGAGGGCGAGATCGAGGACTACCCGCTCGACGCCGACCACCACCTGCTCATGGAGCCGGGCCCGGCCGCCGAGATGGGCGCCGTCCTGGCCGCCAAGCTCGACAAGCTGCACAGCACGCACTGAAAGGGACGACGCAGATGACGAACCCCTTCGAAGACCCGGACGGCACCTACGTCGTCCTCGTCAACGACGAGAACCAGCACTCGCTGTGGCCGTCCTTCGCCGAGGTCCCGGCCGGATGGACGGTGGCCAAGGACGAGGACACCCGCCAGGCGTGCCTCGACTACATCAACGAGCACTGGACCGACATGCGGCCGAAGAGCCTCATCGAGGCGATGGGTGACTGAAGGGGGCCGGGCCTCGCCTCCGGGAGGCGCCGCTCTGGAGATCCCCGCCGTCGCCGAGTGGGAGATGGAGATGCGGGACGCCGCCGACCTGCGTCCCGCGCCGCTGCCGGGCGTCGAGATGACCTTCACTCTGGCGGGCGTGCCGTCCGCCGACGTCAGCCGCGCCCTGTACGCGGCGGTCGGCGCCCGCGTCTGCTGGACGGACCGCTTCCCCTGGACGTACGCGCGCTGGCGCGCCTGGGTGGACCGCCCCGAGCTGTCCACCTGGATCGCGATGGCCGAGGGGACGATCGCCGGCTTCTTCGAGATCGAGGCGCAGCCGGGCGGCGACACCGAGGTCCACCTGGTCGGGCTCACGCCCGCGTTCGTCGGCCGCGGGTACGGCGGTTACCTCGTCGAGCAGTGCACGCGCCGCGCGTGGCAGCGCGGGGAGCTGTGGGCGGTGGACTCCGGGCCCGCGTCCCGGGTGTGGCTGCGCACCAGCAGCCTCGACCATCCGAACGCGATCGCCAACTACCGGCGCCGGGGCTTTAAGGTGGCGGCGGAGAGCACCGCGCCGAAGCTCGTCCCGGACCCGAGGGTCGCGCCGTGGCCGCTCCCGCACGACCCGCGCGTGGCGTCCCGCCGCCACGAGGAGGAGGAGTTGATCACGTGACCTGGTTCCGCTGCCCCGAGACGCGGCCGTGGGCGTCGCTGCGGCTGTTCTGCCTTCCGCACGCGGGCGGGTCGGCGGTGTTCTACCGGACGTGGGCCAAGGAGGTCAGCCCGGCCGTCGAGATGCACACCGTCCAGTACCCGGGGCGCGCCGACCGGATGGCGGACGCGCTCGTCACCGACGCGCACCAGCTCGCCCGGCTCATCGCGGGGGCGATGGCCCCGCTGATGGACCGTCCCGCCGCGCTGTTCGGGCACAGCATGGGCGCCGTCCTCGCCTACGAGGTGGCGCGGCTGCTGCAGGAGCGGGGCAGCGCGCCCGCGCACGTGTTCGCCTCCGGTGCCCGGCCGCCGCACGACCGCGGCGACGACCGCGTCGCGGACCAGGACGACGACGGCGTCGTCGCCGAGATGATCAAGCTCGGCGGCACCGACGCCGAGGCGCTGCGGGACCCGGAGCTGCGCGAGCTCGTCCTCCCGTACGTCCGCAACGACTTCGCGCTGATCGAGGACTACGCGCACAAGGACGGGACGCGGCTGGCGGTCCCGGTCACCGCGATCATCGGGGACTCCGACCCGCACGTCACCCCCGGCCAGGCCCGCGGCTGGGAGCAGGTCACCGACGGGCGGTTCGCGCTGAAGGTGCTCCCGGGCGGCCACTTCTACCTCGCCGAGCAGCGGCCGGCCGTGATCGGCGAGATCCACCGCGCGCTGGAGGTCCCGGCGCTGGGCTGAACACCCGGGCGGGCCGCCCCCACGGAGTCCGTGTGGGGACGGCCCGCCGCTCATGGGAGCCTCCTTGGTCAGTAGACGCTGAGCCCGTAGCGGTTCAGCACCTCGGTGACGGGCTGGAAGAACGTCGTCCCGCCCGAGGAGCAGTTGCCGCTGCCGCCCGAGGTCAGGCCGAGCGCCGTGGACCCGGCGAACAGCGAGCCGCCGCTGTCGCCCGGCTCCGCGCAGACCGTGGTGCGGATCAGGCCGCTGACGCTGCCCTCCTGGTAGTTCACGGTCTGGTTGAGCGCCGTCACCCGGCCGTTGTGCAGGCCGGTGGTGCTGCCGCTGCGGTACACGGTCTGGCCGACCGTGGCGTTCGCGGAGCCGGTGATGTTGCGGGAGCCGCTGTACAGCTGGACGGCGCCCGCGGTGTCGGTCGGGGTCGAGGTGTACTGCACGACGCCGTAGTCGTTGCCGGGGAAGCTGCTGGCGACGGTGCGGCCGAGCGTCCGCCCGGACCCGTCGGTCCAGGTGGTGCCGATGTTGGTGCAGTGCCCGGCGGTGACGAAGTAGTACGTGCTCCCGCTCCGGACGTTGAAGCCCAGCGAGCAGCGGGCGCCACCGGTGTAGATGGCCTCGCCGCCGAGGGTGAACGTCCGGAACGACCCGGCGACCCTCTCCGTGCGGACGGCCGCGCCCTGCTTGGCGGCGGCGGCCTGCACTTTCTTGAGCTTGGCGCCCTTGACGGTGCCGTCCATGGTGAGGACGACCTGGTTGCTGGCCGGGTCGACGGCCCAGGCGGTGCCCGGGACGGTCGCCTCGCGCTTGAGCGCCGACATGACCTTCTTCAGGTCGGTGCCGCTGCGCGTGACGCTCTTGGGCACGGCGCCGGCGGCGCGGACCGCCTGGGCGGCCTTCGCGTCGGTCACCGTGACCACCAGCGTGCCGCCCTTGAGGTAGGAGCCGGCGGTGCTGGAGCCGAGCTGCTGCGCGAGCTTCGTCGCCACGGTGCCGGGAGCGGGCGGGGCGGCGGGTGCGGCCGGAGCCGCGGACGCGCTGGGAGCGGTGGCGAGGGTGGCGGCCACCAGGCCTGCCGCCGCCGTGGTGACGGCCGCGGCGCCGACGCGCCTGTGACGGATCTTCACTTGTGCCTCCACGGGGGATTGGGCGCACCCGAGTGGTGCACCGGAGGTCATCGACATGGTGTAAGAACCGTCAAGGTGCGCGTAAGACGCAGAAGGTGACCAATTCGGGACGAAGGCATTGGCAGGCTCGGAACGTCCGCCGTGGTCAGTCGGGGGATACCGGCCAGTACGCGCTGGAACAGAACAAGGTTCGGCCCCGGTCCCTCGCCGGGGGCGGTCGAGGGACCGGGGCCGGGCATCGAGGCGTCCCGCCGCCTGGGAGCTCCGGCGGGCCGTCAGGTCACCCTGCGGGGTTCCGGGTCAGTAGATCTCGACCCCGAACTCCGACAGCGGCTCGGTCACGGGCTGGAAGAACGTGACGCCGCCGGACGAGCAGTTGCCGCTGCCGCCGGACGTCAGCCCGAGCGCGCTGGACCCGGCGAACAGCGGGCCACCGCTGTCGCCCGGCTCGGCGCACACCGTCGTCTGGATCAGGCCGCTGACGCTGCCCTCCTGGTAGTTCACCGTCTGGTCCAGCGCGGTGACCTGCCCGTCGTGGACGCCGGTGGTGCTGCCGCTGCGGGTCACGGTCTGCCCGACCGTGGCCTCGGCGGCACCGGTGATGTCCTGGAACTGCCCGTTGACGGTGACGCCGCCCTCGGTGTCGGCCGGGGCGGAGTCGTACTTGACGATGCCGTAGTCGTCGCCGGGGAAGCTGCTGCCGGCGTTGCTGCCGAGCGTCGCTCCCGACTCGTCGGTCCACGTCGAGCCCGCCTCGGTGCAGTGCCCGGCCGTCAGGAAGAAGAACTCGCTCCCCTTCTTGACGTTGAAGCCGAGCGAGCAGCGGGCGCTGCCGGTGTAGATGGGGTCGCCACCGGCGGCGAACATGCGGAACGCGCCCGCGACCCTCTTGGTCCGGACGGCCGCGCCCTGCTTGGCGGCGGCGGCCTGCACCTTCTTGAGCTTGGCGCCCTTGACGGTGCCGTCCATGGTGAGGACGACCTGGTTGGCGGCCGGGTCGACGGCCCAGGCGGTGCCCGGGACGGTCGCCTCGCGCTTGAGCGCCGACATGACCTTCTTCAGGTCGGCACCGCTGCGCGTGACGCTCTTGGGCACGGCGCCGGCGGCGCGGACCGCCTGGGCGGCCTTCGCGTCGGTCACCGTGACCACCAGGTTCTGGGTGGCCTGGTCCACGTAGGCGCCGGCGCTGCGGCCACCGAGCTGCCGCGCCAGCTTCGCGGCCACCCCGCCGGTGTCGGACAGGGTGGTGACGCGCCCGGTGGGCGCGTCGAGGGACGCATCGGCGGGACCGGCGACGAGTGCCGTCGCCAGCAGCCCCGACGCCGCCACGGTGACGGCCGCGGCGGCGCCGCCGATGCGGGTGGAACGGATCTTCACTGTGCCTCCAGGGGGGATTGGGCGCACCCGTGTTGGTGCGCCGGAGGTCACGGGACATGCTGGAAGAATCCTGAACGTCGGCGTAAGGCGAGAAAGTGACTAAACGTCCCGGTACGGCTTGTCACAATGGGTGCGCGATGCGTGCCCGAAACTCGGGCAGGATGACCCGTTTGGCCGGTCCATGACTGGACGGTAGGTCCAATGGGTCTCCCCGGCACGGCCTCCCGGACGTAGGGTCGGAGGCGACGGGGGGCCGGACATATGACGCGGATCCCCCGCCCCCGGTTCCCCCCGGCTCGGGAGTGCCCATGGGTGTCGAGATCCGGGTGGAAGGGCTCAGGAAGTCGTTCGGGCGGCAGGTCATCTGGGAGGACGTGTCCTTCACCATCCCGGCGGGCGAGATCTCCGCCCTGCTCGGGCCGTCCGGAACCGGGAAGTCGGTGTTCCTCAAGAACCTGGTCGGGCTGCTGCGTCCCGACCGGGGCCACGTCTACGTCGGCGGCGGCGACGTCCCGCGGCTGCGCGAGAACGACCTCTACGAGCTGCGCCGCCAGTTCGGGGTGCTGTTCCAGGACGGCGCCCTGTTCGGCTCCATGAACATCTACGACAACATCGCCTTCCCCCTGCGCGAGCACACCAAGAAGGGCGAGGCGGAGATCCGGCGCATCGTGCTGGAGAAGATGGACATGGTCGGGCTCACCGGCGCGGAGGACAAGCTGCCCGGCGAGATCTCCGGCGGGATGAAGAAGCGCGCCGGGCTCGCCCGCGCCCTCGTGCTGGACCCCGAGATCATCCTGGCGGACGAGCCGGACTCCGGGCTGGACCCCGTCCGCACCGCCTACCTCAACCAGCTGTTCGTCGACCTCAACACCGAGCTCGGCGCCACCTTCCTGATCGTCACGCACGACATCGGCACCGCGCGCGTCCTGCCGGACAACCTCGGCCTGCTGTTCCGCCGCGGCCTGGTGATGTTCGGGCCGCGGGAGATGGTGCTGTCCAGCCCGCACCCGGCGGTCGACCAGTTCTTCAACGCCCGCCGCCAGGGGCCGATCGGCATGGCCGAGGAGAAGGACGTCGCCGGCGCCGCCGCCGAGCCGCAGGGGCCGCCGCCGAAGCCGGCGCCGATCCCGCCGCAGCTGATGCCGAGCGACGGGCGGCTGCGGCCCTCGATGCGGCGCCCCGGGGGATGGCTGCGCGAGCACGGGGTCACCCCGCCGCCGGGGTCGTTCGTCGACGACGCGGGCAACGACTGGCTCACCGACTGGGACGCGCTCGTCACCGGTCGCCGGTGACCGCGGTGGTGACGCCGGGCCACCGGAACGGGAGAATGGTCCGGTGACGCTCCTTTTGACCCGTTCCGACCTTGAGGCGCTGCTCGTCCCGGAGGTGTGCCTGGACGCGCTGCGCCGCGGCTTCCGGGCGGTGGACGGCGGCCCGGCCGCCCGCCGCGTGATCGCGAAACTGCCCGGCCAGGGCACGGCGACGGCGCTGATGCCGGGACTGGTCGAGGAGATCCCCGCCTACACGGTCAAGGTGAACGCCAAGTTCCCCGGCAGCCGCCCGGCGCTGCGCGGCGTCGTCTGCCTGCACGACCTCGGCACCGGCGAGCTGCTCGCGCAGCTCGACTCGGCGACCGTCACCGCCTGGCGCACCGGCCTCGCCGCCGCGCTCGGCACGCACGCGCTGGCCCGCCCGGACGCCGGCGAGGTCGCGGTGATCGGCGCGGGGGCGCAGGCTGAGCTGGTCCTGCGCGGGCTGGGCGAGCTCCGGGAGGTGCGCGGCCTCGCCGTCTGCGACCTGGACGCCGGGCGCGCCGCGGACTTCGCCGGGCGGCACGGCGACCGGCTGGGCGTGCCCGCGGCGGTCGCGGCGGACCCGCGCGCCGCCGTCCGGGACGCCGGGATCGTCGTCATGGCGACCTGGGCGCGCCGCCCGCTTCTGCACGCCGCCGACGTGGCGCGCGGGACGCACATCACCTCCCTCGGCGCGGACGAGCCCGGCAAGGCGGAACTGGGCGCCGACCTGCTGGAGGGCGCCCGCGTCGTGGTGGACGACGTCCCGCTCGCCGTCGAGATGGGCGTGCTGGCCGACGCCGGGCTGGACGTCAAGCACGCGGCCGGGACGCTGCGCGACCTCCTGCGCGGCCAGGTGCCCGGACGGGTGAAGGGCGACGAGGTCACCGTGTACGCGCCGGTCGGGCTGCCCTGGCAGGACCTCGCGCTGAGCTGGACGGCCTACCGCGCGGCCCTCGACGCCGGGGCCGGCGTCCGGTTCGACTTCCTCGCCTGACCGGCCCGCCCAACTTATTGAAACACGTTCTACATTCTGCGTAGGCTGTGCGGGCAGTGACGCGACGGACCGGAGGTGACGCCGGTGATCTGGGACCGGTTCCGCATCGAGGGCAGGGTCGCGGTGGTGACCGGCGCCGGGCGCGGCCTCGGCGCGGCCACCGCGGTGGCGCTCGCCGAGGCCGGCGCCGACGTGGTGATCTCCTCCCGGACCGAGGAGCAGCTGCGCAAGGTGGCCGGCGAGATCGAGGCGGCCGGGCGCCGGGCGCTCGTCGTGCCCGCCGACCTCAGCGATCCGGACGCCGCCGCCGGGCTGGCCGACCGCGCCGCCGGCGAGTTCGGCCGGCTCGACATCGTGGTCAACAACATGGGCGGCGCGATGCCCGTCCCCTTCCTGGACACCTCGCCGCGGAGGCTGGAGAACGCGTTCCAGTTCAACGTCAGCACGACGCACGCGCTGACCCGCGCCGCCGTCCCGCACCTGCTCGCGGCGGACGGCGGCAGCGTCGTCAACATCTCCTCGGTGATGGGCCGGATCGCGGGCCGCGGCTACCTCGCCTACGGCACCGCCAAGGCCGCCCTCGCGCACTACACCCGGCTCGCCGCGCTCGACCTGGCCCCGCGCGTCCGCGTCAACGCGATCGCCGTCGGATCCGTCGCGACGTCCGCGCTCGACATCGTCATGACCAGCGACGAGCTGCGCACCGAGATGGAGGAGCGGACGCCGCTGCGGCGCGTCGGCGTCCCCGAGGACATCGCCGCCGCCGTCCTCTACCTCGCCTCGCCCGCCTCGGCCTACGTCACCGGCGGCGTCCTGCGCGTGGACGGCGGCATCGAGACCCCGAACCTCGACCTGCGCCTGGAGGATCTGTGACGTACCGCGTCGTCCAATGGAGCACCGGCAACGTCGGCCGGCACGCGATCGCCGGCATCGACGCCCGGCCCGACCTCGAACTCGCCGGCGTCTGGGTCTCCACCCCGGCCAAGATCGGCCGCGACGCGGGCGATCTCGCCGGCCTCGGCCGCGACCTCGGCGTCACCGCCACCGGCGACGCCGAGGCGCTCCTCGCGGCGCGGCCCGACTGCGTCGTCTACACCGCGATGGCGGACGTCCGGATCATGGAGGCGATCGACGACCTGTGCCGCATCCTGCGCGCCGGCGTGAACGTGGTCTCCAGCAGCCCGGTGTTCCTCCAGTTCCCGGACGGCGTCGTGCCGCCCGAGATGGCGGACCCCGTCCGGGAGGCGGCCGCCGCGGGCGGCGCGTCGATCTTCGTCAACGGCATCGACCCGGGCTTCGCCAACGACGTGCTCCCCCTCGCCGTCACCGGCATCAGCGAGCGCATCGAGCAGGTCCGCTGCATGGAGATCCTGAACTACGCCACCTACGACCAGGGCACCGTGCTGTTCGACATCATGGGCTTCGGCCGTCCCCTCGACGAGACGCCGATGCTGCTGCAGCCGGGCGTCCTCACCATGGCGTGGGGGAGCGTGGTCCGGCAGATCGCCGCCGGGCTCGGCGTGGACCTCGACGGGATCGACGAGGAGCACACCCGGCTGCCGGCGCCCGAGGACTTCGACGTCTCCTCCGGGACGATCGGGAAGGGCACCGCCGCCGCCCTGCGCTTCGAGGTCAAGGGGATGCGCGGCGGCGAGGCCGTCGTCGTTCTGGAGCACGTCACCCGGCTGCGCGACGACCTCGCCCCCGACTGGCCGCAGCCCGCCGGCGCCGGCTGCTACCGCGTCGAGGTGCGCGGCGAGCCGAACTACACGGTCGACCTGCGGCTGCTCGGCACCGACGGCGACCACAACACCGCCGGCCTGAAGGCCACCGCGATGCGCCTGGTCAACGCCGTCCCCGCCGTCGTCGAGGCGCCGCCCGGCCTCCTCACGGCCCTCGACCTCCCGCTGATCCCGGGCCGCGGCCTGCTCTAGAGCTCGAGCGTGTCGAGGAGCGGCACGAGCCGCTCCTCCTCGCGGTCCAGGTGCGCCTCCAGCGTTCCGGTGAGCCGCTCGACCTCGGCGAGCAGCGACGCGGGCTCGCCGGCGTCGAGGACGCGGCGCAGCTCGTCCAGCAGCTCCTTCACCGTCTCGTGCTCGCTCCTCAGCCGCGCCAGCAGCGGTGCGAGCCCCGGATGCAGCCGTTCCAGGACGGGGAACATCTGCGTGTCCTCGCCCAGATGGTGGTTGCCGAGCCCCTGGCACAGCGTCAGGCAGTTGATCCGCAGCTGCGCGCCGATCCCGGCGCCCGACGCGGCGATCTCCTTGCGGATCAGCGCGAGCTCAGCGCGGAACGCGTCGTGCACCGCCAGGAGCATCGCGCCGGGCGTCTCCGGCCCGCCGGGCGGCCCGGAGACGGTCGGGACCAGGGCGACGACGGGCAGCGTCCGCCCCGACTCGCTCTCGTAGCCGGCCCATCCGGGATCGGCCTCCACGGCACGCGCGAAGGCGCGGTCGCGTTCGTCCCCCGCGAGGACGACGGCGTCCGCCTCGTAGGCGAAGGAGCCGCTCTCCACCGTGACCCGCGGGTCGGCGACGAGATTGTGGAACCACGCCGGGTTCTTCGGCGCCCCGCCCGCGGAGGCGATGACGAGGACGCGGCCGAGGCCGTCCGGCAGGTACCCGAGCGGCGTCGTGTGCGGGGCGCCGGTCCGCGCCCCGGTCGTCGTCAGCAGGAGCAGCCGCCCGCCCTCGAACGGGCCGCCGACCCGCCCGCCGTTCGCGCGGAACTCCTCGATGATCCGGGTATTGAAATCCATCTGTCTCCTGAATTGTTTCGGGCATGCTGAACAGAGCCACAGGGATGCCACGCGCCTATGGCTTGGGAAAGGGTTTTGAGGGCATGCCGGAAAAGCGGGCATGCCCGATGACGTCGCGCTCGGCGCGACAGGTGAGAGAGAGGAACGCGAGTGGAAAGGCGGGCCGCGTGCCCGCCCCGGCCTCACTCGGAGGCCGGGAACCTCACTCGCTCATGGCCCAAGGCCGACCCGGCAGTCACGCGTCGAAGAGTACTCAGCGCCCCGGGAAATTGCAAGATCACGGTAATTCAGATGCCTTCGCGGTGGGCGATGGCGGCGGCCTGGGTGCGGCTGGTCGCGTTCAGTTTCGCGAGAATGTTGGAGACGTGGACGCTGGCCGTCTTGGGGGAGATGAACAGGGTCGCCGCTATCTCCCTGTTGTTGTGCCCCTCGGCGACGAGTTTCAGGACCTCGCGCTCGCGGCCGGTCAGCGAGGCCAGGGGGCCGGACGGCTCGGGGCGCGCCGGGCGCCCGGCGGTGAGGCGGGCGCGGGCGCCGAGGTCGCGCAGGGCGGCGAGCAGCGGCCGCGCGCCGAGGCGTTCGGCGGCCTCGACGGCCGCTCGCCACTCCTCGGCGGCGGCCTCGCGGTCGCCGTTCTCGACCAGGGCCTCCGCGAGCCGCCACCGGGAGCGCGCCACCTCGTAGACGAACCCGCCGTCCGGGTCGCCGAAGGTGAACAGGTCCGCGGTCCGGCGCCACAGGCCGACGTCGTGCACCCCGTCCACGCGCCTGCGTTCGGCCTCGGCGCGGGCCAGCCAGCCCTGCCCCTCCCCGCCGATCCAGGTGCGCGGGTGCCCGTGGACGTCGACCGCGACGACGCCGCGCGCCGCCTGGAGCAGCCGGTCACCGGTCTCCGCCGCCGCCCGGACCGCGTCCTCGTCGCCGGCGGCGCGGGCGCGGGCGGCCCGGTCGGCCTCCGCCCACAGCCCCGTCGCGGCGATCCGGATGGCGCCGATCGACTCGCGGTAGACGGTGCCGAGGACGTCGCGGACATGGCCGGCCGCGGTGTCGGGGTCGCCCCGCCACAGGGCGTGCTCGGCGGCGAGCCCGCGTGCGAGGTAGTTGATGAACGGGTCCCGCGGGCACAGCGGCAGGATCCAGCGCAGCCGCTCCTCGACCGTCGGCGTGCCCTGCGCGACGTCGAGGAACAGGGCGTACGCGGACACGTGCCCCCCGGTCGACCGGTCGACCTGGATCGCGAACTCGTCGGCGAGCCGGCCCGCCTCCGTCCAGTCGCCCGAGGTGTAGTGGACGAGGAACCGCAGGGAGCGCAGCACGGTCCCGAACGTGCTCCACGCGATCCCCTTGTCGAGGGCGTACTTCACCCCCTCGTCGGCGGCCCGGACCGCGCCCGCGAGGTCGCCGCGGTCGAACTTGGTCCGCGCGTAGTGGAACGCCGCCCGCATCGCGATCATGGAGTTGTCGTCGTCCGCCGCGGCCAGCTCGTGCGCCCGCGCGAACACCTCGGCGACGCCGGTGTCGGCCTCCCGCGACTCCCGGTGCACGCCGAGCGTGACCAGCAGGCTGGCCTCGGCGCCGGTGGCCCCGGCCGCCCGCGCCGCCTCGATCGCCTTCTCGGCGTACGCGGGCATCTCCCCGTCGCGGTCCCGGTAGAGCAGCGTCCGGGCGTAGGTGGCGAGCGCGTCGGCGCGCTCGACGGTCGGCGGGTCGGCGGGCAGCATCGCGACCGCCTCCCGCGCCACCGCCTGCGACTCCTCGTCCTCGTCGATGTCGCCGAGGTAGGCGGCGAGGTGCTCGCGGATGCGGGAGCCGAGGCGCACGTCGGCGGGGTCGATCACGGTCAGCATGCGGCGCAGCCGGTGCACCGCCCGCCGCAGCTCGCCGGCCCGCGCGGACGCCTGGGCGGCGGTGAGCGACAGCCGCAGCCGGTCCGTCCCGGCGGCGGCCTCCGGCTCCGGGACCGCCTCCCACAGCTCCAGCGCCCGCTCGTAGTGCTCGAACGCCTCGGCGGGGGCACCCAGCCGGTCGGCCTCCCGCCCCGCCCGGACGGACGCGGCGAACGCCGCCGGCAGGTCGTGCGCGGCGAGGCTGTGGTGCGCCAGCTCCGCCGCCGAGCCGCGCGTCCCCTCCGGGAGGTCCGCGAGGAGGCGGGCGAAGTCGGCGTGCAGCCGGGTCCGCTCGCCCGGCAGCAGGTCGGCGTAGACGGCCTCCCGCAGCAGCGCGTGCCGGAACGTGTACCCCGCGCCGGACGGGACGAGCAGCTGGTGCGACACCACCTCGCGCAGCGCCTCGCCGACCGCCGCCTCGTCCAGGCCGGACACCCGCCGGACGAGCTCGTCGTCGACGCGGCGCCCGGCGACCGCCGCGACCCGCACCACGCGCTGGCCGCCGTCGGAGAGCCGCTCCATCCGCGACAGCAGCAGGTCGGCGAGCCCGGACGGCAGCTCCGCCGTCCCGTCGTCGCGGTCGTCCAGGCCGGAGGAGTACAGCTCGGCCGCGTAGAACGGGTTGCCCTCCGAGCGCCGGTGCACCCGCTCGACCACGTCCGCCGTCACCGGCGCGGACCCGCGCGACAGCTCGGCGAGGTACTCGGCGGTCTCGCCCGCGCCGAACGGCCGGACCTCGACGCCGGTCACGTTCGGCAGCCGCAGCAGCTCCGCCACCACCGGCCGCAGCGGATGCCGCCGGTGCAGGTCGTCCGACCGGTAGGTCCCGACGAGGCAGACGCGCTCGCGCTGCAGCACGCGGCTGAGGAACGTCAGCAGGTGCCGCGTCGACCGGTCGGCCCAGTGCAGGTCCTCCAGGACGAGCAGGACGGGCCGGTCGTTGCCCAGCTCGCCGAGCAGCCCGAGGACCGCCCCGAACAGCTGCTGCTGCGCCAGCTCGGACGCCGCGCCGGGACCGCCGTCGCCGTCCGGCAGCAGGCGCCCGAGGACGGGGCGGGCGGCGAGCGCGGCCTTGACGTCGCCCGCCTCGGCCGTGCCGGCCTGCGCGGCCGTCCACAGCGCGTCCGTCAGCGGCAGGTACGGCATGCTCTCGCCCAGCTCGGCGCACTGCCCGACGAGCACGGCGAAGCCCTTGCCGCGGGCGTCCTCGGTGAGCGTGGACACCAGGTGCGTCTTGCCGACCCCGGCGTCCCCGCTGACGAGCACCACGCCGGCGGCGCCCGCGGCGGCGCGGTCCAGCGCCGCGGACAGCTCGGCCAGCTCCGCCGTCCTGCCGATCAGCACCGAACGCCCCTTCCGGTCATCCCGTTGAGTATCCCATCGGCGGGAACGTGAACGGGCCCCGGATTCCGGTGAGGATCCGGGGCCCGCGGGGCGGGGCTCGTCAGCCGGCCAGGGCGGGGGTCCTGTCGGCGTCGTGCTCCGCCGCGTCCTCGGCCTCCGGCTCGGGCTCGGGCTCGGGCTCGGGGACGGGCAGGACCTTCTGGTACGCGCGCAGCGTCTCGGCGGCGACGCGCTCCAGCGAGTAGCGGGAGCGGGCCCGGTCCGCGGCGGCGATCGAGTAGCCGTGCAGGGTGGTCTCCTCCGCCAGCAGGGTGCGGATCGCGCGGCCGACCACGACCGGCCGCCCCGGCGGGACGTGCAGGCCGGTGATGTGGTCGAGGACCTCGTCGGCGTTCGCGCCGGACGGCGTCGCCACGACGGGGACGCCGCAGGCCATCGCCTCCAGCGGCATCGACGGGCACGGCTGGCGCGGGGTCAGGCAGAGCGCGAGGCTCGCTGTCCGCAGCAGCTTCGGCAGGTTCTTGCGGGGGAGCCGGCCGAGGAAGATGACCCGGTCGGCGACGTGCAGCTCCTTGGCGAGCGTCCGGAGGCGGTGCACGGTGGCGTCGCTCTCCAGGTCCTCGCGGGCGGGGCCGCCGGCGACGGCCAGCTCGGCGTCCGGCACGTGCACGAGGGCGCGCATCCCGGTCTCCACGTCCCCGGCCTCCAGGTCGTCGCAGACCATCACGAGGCGGGGCCGGCCGCCGTGCGGCATCGCGGGCCCGACCTGCGCGAACTGCTCGCCGTCCACGCCGTAGGGGACGACGGAGACCGACGGGCGGGGCACGCCCATCCGCACGACCGCGCCGGCCTCCTCCTCGTGCCCGGCGAGCACCACGTCGGCGTCCCGGCCGATGGCCTTCTCCAGCCGGTCGCGGTGCGGGTGCACCTGGCGCCCGGCGCGGCGCTCGGCGGCCGACACGCCGTGGTAGCTCTGCGCGAACGGGATGCCCAGCTCGCGGGCGACGGCGCAGGCGGCGAGGCCGCCGATCCAGCCGTGCGCGTGCACGATGTCGGGACGTCCGGCGCCGGACCAGCGGCGCCGGAGCCCGTCGGCGAAGTCGCGCAGGTGCTGGAGCAGCTCGTCGTCGGACAGGGGGCGCGGGGGGCCCGCGTCGAGGTGGACGAGCGCGGCGCCCGGTGCCAGCCGGACGCGACCGCGCACGGACCGGTCCTGCCGGCGCGTGTAGACCGTGACCTGGTTGGGCTCCCCGTCGGCGATCAGCGGACGGGTGAGCGAACGAGCGAGATCCCGGACGTGGACTGACTGCAGGTGTTCGCCGTCAAGGTCGGAGGCGGACACGAGAGCAATGTTCAAAGGGCGGTGCATGACGGATCCTCCGGGACTACACAGGGGAAGCTCGGAGGTATCTGCGTCGTAGACACCTGCTCGGCCATTGTCATATCCGCCCGCCCTCTCCGTCAAACCTGACGAATCGGATCTCGGGCCGGCCCGCACTCCGCGAAGCACCGCCCACCTGCGGGGATACTGGACCAGATGAATGACGAACCCCTCTGGTATGTGGCGTACGGCTCGAACCTCTTCCGCGAGAGGTTCGCGTGCTACCTGTCCGGCGGCCGTCCGCGCGGCGGCGCCCGCCACCACACCGGCTGCCGCGACCCCCGCCCCGCCCGCGCCGAGCAGTCGATCACGGTGCCGGGCGGCATCTACTTCGCGCACACGTCCCTGACCTGGGGCGGCGGCATGGCCTTCTACGACCCGGCCCTCCCCGGGCGCGCCGCCGCCCGCGCCTACCTGCTCACCCGGCGCCAGTTCTGCGACGTCCTCTCCCAGGAGATGCGCCGCGACACCGGCACCGACCACGACCTCTCGGAGGCCGTCGCGCACGGCCGCCAGCGGATCGGCCCCGGCCGCTACGAGACCGTCCTGAAGGTCGGCGAGCGCGCGGGCCGCCCCATGCTCACCTTCACCTCGCCGGCGCCCGCCCCGCCCAACCCGCCGTCCGCCTCCTACCTGGCGATGCTCGGCCACGGCCTGCGCGAGGCCCACGGCTGGCCCCCCGAACGCGCCGCGTCCTACCTGGCCGCCCGCCCCGGCGCGCACGGCCACTGGACGTCCCGCGACGTCGCCGCCCTCCTCGAACCGAACCGCGTTCCGCTAGGTTCGTCCCATGAACGTCGGTGACGTCGTTGACGACTTCGAACTCCCCGATGAGACGGGCGAGCCCCGCACCCTGAGCGGCCTGCTGGAGCAGGGCCCCGTGGTCCTGTTCTTCTACCCGGCCGCCATGACCCCCGGCTGCACCGCCGAGGCCTGCCACTTCCGCGACCTGGTCGCCGAACTCGCCGAGGTCGGCGCGCACCCCGTCGGCATCAGCGCCGACCCGGTCGCCAAGCAGAAGGAGTTCGCCGACAAGCACTCCTTCGGCTACCCGCTCCTGTCCGACCCCTCCGGCGAGGTCCGCGCCGCCTTCGGCGTCAAGCGCGGCCTGGCCCTCATGCCCACCAAGCGCCAGACCTTCGTCATCGCCCCCGACCGCCGCGTCCTGGCGGTCGTCAAGAGCGAGATCCGCATGAACACCCACGCCGACAAGGCCCTGGCAGCCCTCCGCGCCCAAAAGTAGAGGGTTCAGGGGGTTATGGGGAGGGTGATGGCTGACGGGTGGGCGGGGGTGTGGAAGATCTCCTGGTCGGCGGTGAGCATTTCGGTGGCGGTGCCCATCGGGGCGCCGGTGCCGGGGTTGCGGGCGATGCGGGGGTAGGCGCCGCTGGCGACCTGGACGCGGACGCGGTGGCCGCGGCGGAAGCGGTGGCCCGCGGGCCACAGTTCGACGGCGACGCGGCGGACGCCGTCGGGGCCGGGCTCCGGGGTGCCGGGGACGAGGCGGCGCATGCCCTCGCAGAGGTTCAGCGACTCGCCGTCCGGGGTGACGTCGCAGAGCCGGACGACGAAGTCGGTGTGCTCGCGGTTGGAGCGGATGTGCAGGTCCGCGGTGACCGGGCCGATGATCTCCAGGTCGTCGTCGAGGACGTCGGAGGTGAAGGTCAGCACGTCGCGGCGGCGTTCCAGGCGTTTCTGGTCGGTGGACGGGCGGGTCTCGCCGAGCAGGGTCGGGCCGCCGAGGAACGGGGTCGGGTGGTTCGGGTCGTACCGGTAGGTGTCCGGGGCGGACTCGGGCGGCGCGGCGGGGGACAGGGCGCCCTCGGGCTGGAGGTGCCAGCGTTCCTCCCGCATCCCGGGGACGGGCCAGTCGGGGAACTCCCGCCACTCGTCCGCGCCGGTGATGAAGAGCCGGACGGGGTTGTCGCGCAGCTCGGACGGGTCGTCCAGCAGGTGCGCGCGGAACCACCTGATGGAGTCGGAGACGGAGCCGCGCATCATGCGCTGGTCGGCGTGGAACCAGGGGCCGATGGTGAGGTAGGGGCGCTGCCCGGCGGCGCGGAGCGCGGCGTAGTCCTTGATCTGCCAGGGCAGGAAGATGTCGTACCAGCCGCCCGTCATGTTCACCGGGGCGGTGACCCGGGAGACGGTGGGGCTGAAGTCGCGCTTGTCCCAGAACGGCGTGTCGGGCCCGTTGACCAGGAGGTCCTGGAAGAACCGCTGCTGTGCGCCGGTCGCGAGCCGGTCCAGCTCGGCGAGGGGACGTCCCGACAGGGTGGCGCGGCGGGCGCGGCGCGGCGACATGATGCCGGTGGTGATGCCGGAGAGGGAGTTCTTCATCCGCGCGGTCAGGTCCACCCAGATGAGCGCGGATTCGAGGGCGAAGGTGCCGCCGACGTTGACGGCGTCCCGGAACGTGGAGGCCGTGACCTGCATCGACAGGGCCTTGAGCTCGGGTCCGGCCTCGGCGGCGACGGCCCACTGGACGTAGCCGAGGTAGCTCGGGCCGTGCATGGCGAACGTGCCGCCGAACCAGGGCTGGGACGTGAGCCACTCGATGGTGGCGAGGCCGTCCTCGCGCTCGTCCAGCGCCTCGAAGACGCCGCCCGAGCCGAAGCCGCCGCGGGCGCTCTGCACCACGGCCTGGAACCCGTGCGACGCGAACGCCTGCCCGCACATCAGCCCGAACGGCCCGCGCCGCCCGTAGGGGGAGCGGACGAGCACCGTCGGAGCCCGCTCGACGTCGGCCGGGGCGTACCGGTCGGCCAGCAGCGTCACGCCGTCGGCGGCGGGGACCTCCAGGTCCCGCTCGACCGTCACACGGTGGGGGCCGTTCCGCAGTCCGAGCGCCGTGACCCCGAGCCGGCGCATCATTCCCACGCCTACCACCCGATTGATCGTAACCGGCCGGTAGCCGGGCGCTGAGGCCACATGTCCGTGATGTGCCTCGCACCGGCCCCGGGCTTCACTACGATCGAGGAGCCGTAAACACGCAAATCGGACGGTGCTGAGCCGTGCCGGCGGAGGGAGAGATGCGCGCGTCATGGGTGATCTGGGCGACCTGAGCTTGGAGCGGGTCATCGCCGCGGCCGTCGTTATGGTGGCCGCGATCGCGATCGCGGTGGTGCTGCGGCTGCTGACCGGGCGGCTGTTCCGCCGGGCCGGCGACACCCGGTGGGCATGGGACGACCTTGCCGCCCGCCTCATCCGGGACCTGGCGATGCCGCTCGCCGTGCTGCTCGGCCTGTGGACCTCGGCGAAGGTGCTGGAGCTGCCGCGCGGCACTCTGGACGTCACCGCCAAGGTGCTGACGGCCGTGACGATCCTGGTGATCTCGCTGGCACTGGCCCGGCTGATCGCGGCGCTGGTCACCTCGATCGCGCTGGCCCGGCAGGGCGTCGCCGCGAACGTGACGATCTTCGCCAACATCACCCGGGTCCTGGTGCTCGGCGTCGGCGTCCTGGTGATGCTGCAGAGCGTCGGCGTGTCGATCACGCCGCTGCTCGGCGCCCTGGGCGTCGGCGGTCTCGCCGTCGCGCTCGCCCTCCAGGACACCCTGGCGAACCTGTTCGCGGGCGTGCACGTCCTCGCGTCCAAGACGATCGAGCCCGGCGACTACATCAAGCTGTCCAGCGGCCAGGAGGGGTACGTCGTCGACATCAACTGGCGCAACACCTCCATCCGGACGCTGTCGGACAACATCGAGGTCATCCCGAACCAGCGGTTCTCCGACACGATACTGACCAACTACCACCGCCCCGCGCAGGACATGTCGCTCCTGATCCAGGCCCGGGTCGCCTACGAGAGCGACCTGGAGCGCGTCGAGGACGTCGTGATCGAGGTCGGCCGGGAGGTCATGAGCGAGGTGGAGGGCGGGGTCGAGGACGCCGAGATCCTGGTGCGCTTCCACACGTTCGCCGAGTCGGGGATCGGGTTCACCGCGATTCTGCGGACCGGGGAGTTCGGCGACCAGTTCCGGATCAAGCACGAGTTCGTCAAGCGGCTGCACCGCCGCTTCGCGAAGGAGGGCATCCGGGTCCCCTACCCCCGCCGCGAGATCATCCTGCCCGGCGGCGGGGAGCCCTCCGACCTGGTCAGCGGATGAACCGGACGTCCGGGTGGCGGGGCGACGGCCGGTCCAGGACGGGCCGGTGCCGCCCGCGCAGCGCACGGTCGAAGAACGCGGTGACGTAGGCGCGCACTGACGCCGTCATCCGCTCCGGGTCGACCGTCCCGATGAGGTCGGCGCGGTCCTGGGCGGGGATGTCGAGGGTCTCGTCCAGCGCGGGCAGGACGGCCTGGACGTCGGTGTAGGAGTAGTGGCTCGCGGCCGGCACGTTGAGGTCGCGCTTCCAGCCGGTCGAGTTCCGCCAGAACGACCCCCAGGACGGGGTGGTCAGGTGCGTCTGGGGCGACCCGCCGGTGGCGGCGCCCATCAGCATGAACGGGCGGTCGAGCCCGGTGCGGGCGACCTCCACGTAGTCGTCCTTCGCGTACTGCATGGTGCCGTCCATGTCGATGCCCGCGTCCAGCCGCCGGTCGACGCGCATGGCCTCGGCGGCCTCGATGCCGCCGGCCGAGTGCCCGGCCATTCCGACCCGGGACAGGTCGAGCGCCCGCCCGAGGCCGGGCGGGAGGGCGCGGCCCTCCGCGTCGGGGTTGCGGCCGTCCCGCAGTGCGGCGAGCCGGTCGAGGACGAGCCGCGTGTCCTTGACCCGCGTGTCCAGCGCGGTCTTCAGCCGTTCGGGCCCCGGTCCGGGCAGCCGCTGGTTCTCGACGCGCCCGCCGGGGAACTCCACGGGCGCCGTCTCGTAGGTGTGGTCGACGGTCACGACCACGTACCCGCGGGTGGCCAGCTCCTCCGCGAGCGTGGTGCCGAGCGCGCGCGGGACGCCGAGGCCGGGCGAGTAGAGGACGACGGGCCGCGCGCCGCCGCGGAGATCGGCCGGGGCGGATTCGGCGGCGTGGGTCCGGGCCGCCGCCCAGTCCACGGTCCCGGCCTTGAACACGCCGAGCGCGTCGGCCTGGGAGAGGACCTTCGCGACCCCGGGACGCAGGTAGGGCGCGGACGGGCCGGACCGCCGGGCCGCCGGGTAGAAGACGCTGACCATCAGCTCGCGTGCCCGGCCGGGCACCCAGGGGTCGGGACGTGCCGGGTCGGCGAGGTGCAGCTCGGTCGTGCCGATGGCCCGGTGCGGGCCGGTAGGGGCGGGCAGTTCGAAGGCGGCCGGCGTGCCGGCGGCCGTCCTCGCCGCCTGGGCGGACGTGCCGCACGCGGCCAGCGCCAGGGCGAGGGGCAGGACGAGCGGAAGCCGGAGTACAGGTGATCGCATGCCCGGATCCTCGCGGTCCGGGCGGGTGATCGATCATGGCCGAACGGCCGCGGTGACCCCTGTCCTTCGTCAGGGGGCGTCCGTCAGGGGCGCAGCATCGGCATCAGGATCCCGTCGACGACCGAGACCAGGTAGTCGTCGGTGATCGCGCCGCCCTCGGTGAGGTTGTGGTAGACGATCACGGCCGGTCCGACGTTGGCGACCTGCCGGGTCGCCGCCGCCGGGCGGATCTCCCCCCGCGCGGCGGCGTCCTCCAGGGCCTGGAACAGCAGGTCGCGGACGGGCGTGGACAGCCGCTCGCGGACGACCTCGTGCACCAGCCCCTTGCCGTCGTCGCTCTCCTCCTTCAGCACCCTGAACGCGGCGCCGCGGCAGGCGATGAGGGTGTCGCGCAGCGTTCTGAGGATCTGCAGCATGTCCTCGCGCACCCGGCCGGTCGCGGGCGCGGTCGGGGGCTCCGGCAGGACGTGCTTGAGCGCGTCGGTGATGAGCTCGTCCTTGGACCGCCAGCGCCGGTAGAGCGCGGCCTTGCCGGTGCGGGCTGCCGCCGCGACGCCCTCCATGGTCAGCCTGCGGTAGCCCACGGTCTCCAGCTGGGCGAGCACGGCGTCGAAGATCGCCGCTTCCAGGTCGCCGCCGCGGCGGCGGGTGGCCGGGGTCATGACGCGGTCCCGGAAATAGTGAACGACAGCGTTCTCTTTCGTCTGTATCGGTGATACGTTCCCCGCATAGTGTACTTCGCCGTTCCTTAAGTCTCGGGAAGGTCCGACTTGACCGCATCCAACGGGCGGACGGCCTCACTCCGGAAGATCGCCGCTCCCGGGAAGGCCGCCGCGCCGTCACACCATCATCGTCCAGGAATCGTCCTCGCCGTCATCGTCGGCTGCCAAGCTGATGATCGGCCTCGACACCTCCGTCGTCACCATCGCGCTGCCGGAGGTCGGGCAGGGGCTCGGGCTGTCGACCGGAGGGCTCGCCTGGATCCAGAACTCCTACATGCTCGCATTCGGCGGCCTCCTGCTCCTCGGCGGGCGCGCCGGGGACGTGTTCGGACGCCGCCGCACCTTCACCGCCGGGGTCGTGCTCTTCACCGCCGCGTCCCTGCTCGGCGGGCTCGCGACCGCGGGCTGGGCGCTGCTCGCCGCCCGCACCGCCCAGGGCTTCGCCGCGGCCGTCGCGGCCCCGAGCGCGATGGCGCTCATCGCGACCGCCTTCGAGGGCCGGGCCCGGGTCCGGGCGCTGAGCGTCCTGTCCGCCGTGACCGGCGCGGGCGCCGCCGTCGGCATGATCGTCGGCGGGGTCCTGACCGAGGCCGGCTCGTGGCGGTGGGTGTTCTTCGTCAACCTCCCCGTCGGCCTCGCGCTGGCGCTGGTCGCGCCGCGCGTCCTCGCCGAGACCGAACGCCGGCCCGGCCGGTTCGACGTCGGCGGGGCCGTCGCCTCCACGCTCGGCATGACCGTCCTCGTCTACGCGCTGATCCGCGTCGGGGAGACCGGCTGGGACGACTCCCGCGCGCTCGCGGCGTTCGGCGCCGCGGCCGTCCTGCTCGCCGGGTTCGCCGCCGTCGAGACCCGCGCCGGGCAGCCGATCATGCCGCTGTGGCTGCTGACCGGGCGCGACCGCGCCGCGTCCTATCTCGTCCAGCTGTACCTGACGGCCGCGATGTTCGGCTCGTTCTTCTTCCTCACCCAGTACCTCCAGCAGATCCTCGGGTACGGGCCGCTGCGGGCCGGCGCGGCGTTCCTGCCGATGGTGGGCATGCAGTTCGCGGTCGTCCGGACGGCGCCGCGGTTGATGCGGCGCCTCGGCGCCCGGCCGCTCGTCATCGCCGGGACGGCCTTGGTCGCCGCCGGGCTGCTGTGGCTGTCGCGGCTGTCGCCGGGGGACGGCTACGCCGGCGCGCTGCTCGTCCCGTTCATGCTCATGGGCGCGGGCGGCGGCATGTCGATCATGCCGCTGAACGCGACGATCCTGGCCAGCGTGCGGCCGGAGCAGTCGGGCGCCGCGTCCGGCGTCGCGCAGACCATGCTCTGGTCGGGCGGATCCCTGGGCTCGGCGGTCATGGTCACCGTCCACGGGTCGGCGGCGTCCGGGCATCCCGTGGACGGGATGGGCGCGGCGTTCGCGACCGGCGCGGTCTTCGCCGCGGCGGCGCTGCTGGTGGCGGTGCTGGTCCTGCGCGTGCGCCGCTGAGTCACGCGGGCGGGGGAGCGGCCTCGCCGAACCACGCGAGGAAGTCGGTGTAGCCGAACATGCGGGCGGTGTCGGCGGCGGACGGCGACCCCGCCCGCGGGTCGGCGCCCGCGTCGAGCAGGGCCCGCACCACGTCCGCCTCCTTCCTCAGCACGGCGCCCGCGAGGGGCCGCTGGCCGCGGTCGTTGGCCCGCTCCGGGTCGGCGCCGCGGGACGCGAGGGCCCGCACGGTGCCCGGGTGGCCGTGGTGGGCGGCCAGCATCAGCAGCGTGTCGCCCTTGTCGTCGGACAGGTTCACCGGCGCCCCGGCCTCGACGAAGGCGAGCAGCCGCTCGGTGTCGCCGGCCCGCGCCAGCTCGAACAGCCCGGTGGCGAAGTCCTCGGCCTCCAGGTCGGCGCCGGTCGCCGCCGGCGTTGTCCGGCGCGCCGTGAGCGCTCCGCCGAGGCTGTCCTCGCCGTAGGTCAGCCGCTTCTCCAGCGCGACCAGCGCCCCGTCCTCGGCGAACGAGGAGAACCGGACGTCGTCGGCGAGCGCCCGCATGATCAGCAGCCCGCGGCCGTTGTCCGCCACTGGATCGGGGAGCGGGACCCGCTCGGCGTCGAACCCGCCGCCGGAGTCGATCACCTTGATCATGCAGCGCCGGTCCTGGATGACGGCCCGCACGAGGTAGCCGGCGCCGTGCTCGGCGTGCTTGATCACGTTGGTGCACGCCTCGGTGAGCATGACCTCGATGTCGTCGCGGATCTGGTCCTCCACGCCCAGCGCCGCGAGCGCCGCGTCCAGGAGCCTCCGCGTCGCCGGGACGCTCGCGGCGTCCCGCGGGAGCTGGAGGTCCAGACTGATTTCCACGCAATCTCCGTCCGTCCCCCTGAATCGTGCCCTTTCGGTCACGCTCAAACCTGGAGACGGCCGTTGCCAGGTCGCGGACGCGCCGTGGTCAGCGCGCGCCGTCCGGCCTGGGCGCGTAGTCGTCCACGTACTCCTGGCCCGACAGCCGCTGGATGGCCTCCATGATCTCGTCGGTGACCTGGCGGGCGGCCTTGCCGCGCGGGACCCCCGCGTCCCGTCCCTTGAAGTCCATCGGCGCGCCGATGCGCAGCCCGATCCGGCCGGGCCGGGGGACGGCCTGCCCGCGCGGCTGCACCTTGTCGGTGCCCTCTATCGCCACCGGGACGACGGGCGCGCCGGTCCGCATCGCGAGCCGCGCCACGCCCGTCCGGCCCCGGTAGAGCCGCCCGTCCGGGGACCGGGTGCCCTCGGGGTGGATCGCGAACACGCCGCCGCGCTCCAGCACGGCCGCCGAGGTGTCGAGCGCGTCCAGCGCGGCCCGCCCGCCGGAGCGGTCGACCGCGATGGCGCCCACGCTGTGGAAGAACGTCGCGATGGCGCGGCCCTTCATGCCCGCCCCGGTGAAGTACTCGTGCTTGCCGAGGAAGTGGACCCGTCTCGGCACCATCAGCGGCAGGACGAACGAGTCGAGGAACCCCAGGTGGTTCGCCGCGAGGATCACCGGCCCGATCCGCGGGACGTGCCCCAGGCCGCTCACCCGGGGGAGGAAGGCGACGCGCATCGCGGGTCCCATGACGACGTACTTCAGCAGCGGGTAGATGACGCGTTCGGGGTCCATGTCCGAGGAGGCTATGGCGCGCGCCCGCCCCGCCGCCGCTCGCGCCCGATACAAGTTCGGACCCCCGGAACTTGTAGGAACCCGCACTTGCCGGGTGTTAATTGTGAGCAACTAAATTGGAGGCAACTTAAAGGAGGCAGCATGGACATCCACTACACCGCCGTGGCCACCGCGAACGGGCGCGACGGCAAGGCCGTCACCTCCGACGGACGTCTCGACCTGGCCCTCGCCGTCCCCCGCGAGATGGGCGGCAGCGGCGAGGGCACCAACCCCGAGCAGCTGTTCGCCGCCGGCTACGCGGCCTGCTTCGCCAGCGCGCTCGGCGCCGTCGCCCGCGCCACCCGCCAGGACGTCCGGGACGTCTCCGTCACCGCCGAGGTCGGCATCGGCGGCGACACCGAGAGCGGGTTCGGGCTCGCCGTCGTCCTGCGGATCGAGCTCCCCGACGACCTGGAGAACGGAAAGGACCTGGTGGAACGCGCCCACCAGGTCTGCCCGTACTCCAACGCCACCCGGGGCAACGTCCCGGTGGAGCTGGTCATCGAGTAGAGGGCCCGCGGCTCAGCCGGCGGCGGCCGCCTCCTCCTCGCGGATCAGCCCGCGGACCGCGGCCGGCGCCGGCCCGGTCCGCGCCGTCAGCTCCTCGATCCGCCGCCGGTACCGCCGCCGGTCCGGCTCCGGCAGGACGGACTTCAGCTCGCCCGCCGCCGCCAGCGCCACCGCCGCAGCGTCGTAGCTGTTCACATGGGCCACCGGGCGCCCCCGCAGCGCCGACGACGCCCCGCCCCACAGCGCCTTCACCACCCGCGGATCCTTCACGGTGACCTCGTAGTACGGGAACAGCCCGAGCATCCGGCGCCTGCGCGTGCGGATCCAGCCGTCCCGCACCAGCTCTTCCCGGACCGTCGTGACGATGCCCTTGGCGTCCTTGCACACCCAGTGCCGCCAGCGGCGGGGCCGCGACTCCGCGATCTGCGTCAGCACGCCGTACGGGTCCTCGCCCGGCGTCCCCGGGACCGGCCTGCCCCGTTCCTCGACGAGCCGCCCGTCCAGGAACAGCTCGGTGAGGGCGGCGGCCCGCAGCACGTAGCCGAGCCGCGTGCCGCCGCTGGTCATCTTCCGCTTCCGCAGGTCGTAGGCCAGCAGGAACATCCGCGCCGGCAGCGTTTCCGGAACGTGGGTCATGGTCGGTCCTCGCTCCCGCCGGCCGGCGGGTCGTCCTCGTCGTCGGTGACCTTGCGCGGGCGGCCCCGCCCGCGCATCCGCCGGGCCGTCCCGGGCATCCGCCCCGCGTCGGCCAGCGCCTTCCTCAGCAGGAACTCGATCTGCGCGTTGGTGCTGCGCAGTTCGTCCCCGGCCCACCGCGCCAGCGCGTCGTGGACGGCCGGGTCGAGCCTCAGCAGGATCTTCTTGCGTTCCGTCACTGGTCGCCGGGGATCACTGGTAGAGCGTGCCGGTGTTCACCACCGGCTGGGCGTCCCGGTCGGCGCACAGCACGACCAGCAGGTTGCTCACCATGGCCGCTTTGCGTTCCTCGTCCAGCTCGACCACATTCTCCTCGTCCAGCCGTTCCAGCGCGAGTTGCACCATCCCGACCGCCCCCTCCACGATCCGCTGCCGCGCCGCGACGACCGCGCCCGCCTGCTGCCGGCGCAGCATCGCCTGCGCGATCTCCGGCGCGTACGCCAGCCGCGTGATCCGCGACTCGATGATGTCGACGCCCGCCGACGCCACCCGCTGCGCCAGCTCCTCCGACAGCTGCGCGGTGATCTCGTCGGCGTTGTCGCGCAGCGACGTCCGGTCGTGCGCGTCGTAGGGGAAGCTGCCCGCGATGTGCCGGACGGCCGCCTCGGTCTGGAACGCCACGAACTCCACGAAGTCGTCGACCTCGAAAACGGCCCGCGCGGTGTCGGCGACCTGCCACACCACCACGGCGGAGATCTCGATCGGGTTCCCGTCCAGGTCGTTGACCTTCGCGAGCCCCGTCTCGTGGTTGCGGATCCGCGTGGACACCCGCTGCCGCTGGGTCAGCGGGTTCACCCACCGGAGCCCGTCGGTCCGGACCGTCCCGCTGTACCGCCCGAGCAGTTGCAGCACCCGCGCCTCGCCGGGCGCCACCGGCGTGAGCCCGGCCGCGACCACCAGCCCGGCCAGGAACAGCAGCGATCCGGCGACGACCCCCGTCCCGATGGCGACGCCCCCGCCGGTCGCCACTCCGGCGACGAGGGCCGCGACGGCCAGCAGCATCAGCAGCAGCGCGACCCCGAGCATCCCCCATCCGCCGCGATCCGCCGCCGCCCGCTCCTCGATCTTCGGCTTCGGCATCTCCACCTGCGCCGCCGCGTCCACCATCTCGTCCTCCTCCGTGCTGTTATCGCCAGAATAGCAAAGTGATATCACTTTTCCTAGCTCGGGGGAGTATGTCCTGGTTCGCCCAGGTCAGGGAGTGGTGACGAGGTCGGGGTCCTCCTCGGTGTCGGGGATGACCTTGGGGACGTTGCGGAGGGTGACGAGGGCGAAGACCGCCACGAGTGCGGCGAAGCCGGCGCTGCAGGCGAGGGCGGCGTGCATGCCGTCCACGAACGCCTCCCGCGCGGCCGTGGCGACCTGGGCGGCGAGCGTGCCCGGCAGGTCCGCGGCGGCCTGGAGGGCGGCGCCGAGGGAGTCGCGGGCGGCGGACGCGGCGGGCGCGGGGACGCCCGCGGGCAGGTCCAGGGCGCCCCGGTAGACGGCGTTCAGCACGCTGCCGAGGACCGCCATGCCGAGGGCGCCGCCGAGCTCGGTGGCGGTCTCGGAGATCGCGGACGCGGCGCCGGAGCGGTCCTTCGGCACGGTCGCGAGGACGGTGTCGGAGGTGACCGTCATCGCCATCCCCATCCCGAGGCCGGACAGCAGCATCACCGGGAGCATCGCCCAGTAGGACGTGTGCAGGCCGATCACCAGGTAGAGGGAGAAGCCGCAGGCGGACAGCAGCATGCCGAGCGCGACCACGCGGGCGCGGCCGAGCGCGCCGATCAGCGGCGGGGCGAGCGCGGCGCCGCCGACCATGGCGCCCGCGGCGCCGGGCAGCCCGGCGAGGCCCGCCTTCAGCGGCGACCAGCCGAGCGCCAGCTGGAAGAACAGCGAGAAGATCAGCGACTGGGCGACCAGGGCGAACATCGCGAACATGTTGGTGCCGACCGACCCGGTGAACGCGGCGCGGCGGAACAGCCGGACGTCGATCAGCGGCTCGGCCAGCCGGGTCTGCCGGACCAGGAACGCGGCCAGCGCCAGCGCGCCGATCGCCGCCGACACGTAGATCCGGGGCTCGTCCGGGCCGTGCGCCGCCGCCTCCTTGATCGCGTAGACCAGGCCGAGGACGCCGGCCACCGAGAGCGGCACGCTGAGCAGGTCGAGCCGTCCGGGCACGGGGGCGCGCGACTCCGGCAGCACCACCGCGCCGGCGAGGAGCGCCACCGCCATGATCGGGACGTTGATCATGAAGACGGAGCCCCACCAGAAGTGGTCCAGCAGCGCGCCGCCGGCGACCGGCCCCAGCCCGACCGCGAGCCCGGCGACGCCGGCGAACGCGCCGATCGCCATCGTCCGCTCCTTCGGTTCGGTGAACGCGCGCCGGATCAGCGACAGGCAGGACGGCATCAGCGTGGCCCCGGCGACGCCGAGCACCGCGCGGGCCGCGATCAGCAGCCCGGCGCTCGGCGCGTAGGCGGTCAGCGCGGACGCGGTGGCGAACACCGCCGTCCCGATCAGCAGCAGCCGCTTGTGGCCGATCCGGTCGCCGACGCCGCCCCATGGTGATCAGCAGGCCGGCCAGGGCGAACCCGTAGGCGTCGGCGATCCACAGGATCTGGGTGGACGAGGGGTGCAGGTCCGCGCTCAGGTGCGGGACGGCCTGGTTCAGCGCGGTCAGGTCGATGTTCGGCACGATCGCGACGAGCAGGCAGATCGCGAAGGTGCCCCATTTGCGGGCCGAGGTGTCCATGCCCGCCACGGTCGCGGGCGGCGCTGACCGTCCGCGCACCGTCCGCTGACCGGTCCGGTTTCCTGTGGGGGGACGACCCCCCACACCCCCCGGAAGAGCAGGCCGGTCCGGCTCCCTCCGCTCCGCTGGAGCTCCGCTCCGGGAACCGGTCCGGCGGCGTCCGGTCAGCGGCGGGCGAGCAGCGCGACGGCCCGGTCGCGGGGGAGCGCGGCCCCCTCGGCGTAGGCCTTCTCGTAGGCGGGGCCGCCGAGCAGCGCGCGGGCCGCGGACGCGACGCGCTCGACGTCGGGATCGCCGGTGACCGCGACGCCCCGCAGCACCCGTCCCGCGCCGAGCAGCCGGGCGGCGCGCTCGCCGTCCCCGTCCGCGGCGGCGGCGCCGGCGAGCCCGACGGCGGCGGCGCCCCCGGTAGGCGAAGATCGGATGGTCCAGCGCCATGTCCAGCGCCTCGGCGAACAGCTCCCGGGCCCGCCGGGTGTCGCCGCCCCCGGCCGCGAGCCATCCGAGCCCGACCAGCGCCGAGCCCCGCACGCCGGCGGCGATGAACCGCTCGGACGAGTAGCCGGTCAGCGCCGCCTCGTACATCCGGCGGGCCCGCGCGGCGTCGCCGCCGAGGCGCGCGACCTCGCCGAGCCCGTGGCATCCCGCGGCGATCTTGTCGGGGGTGCCCGCCCGGCGGGCCAGCTCGATGCCCCGCTCGTACTCGGCCCGCGCCGCGTCCAGGTCGCCGGCGCGCAGGCGGACGAGGCCGCGCTGGTAGAGCAGGTCGGCGGTGTCCTCCAGGGCGCCGAGCCGTCCGGTCATCTCCAGCGCCTCGTCCAGGAGCGCGAGCGCCCGTTCCGGGTCGCCGCGCCAGGCGGCGACCTGCGCGAGCGGGTCGAGCGAGTTCGCCATGCCCCACCGGTCGCCGCAGGCCCGGAAGCCGCGCAGCGCCTCGCCGCACGCCCGCTCCACCCCGGCGGCGTCGCCGGCGAGCTGGGCGAGGAACCCATCGCTCATCCGGAGCAGCGCCCGCGACCACGGGTCGTCCCCGACCTGCCTGGCGAAGACGTCGATGTCGGTGCGGTCGGGGCCCGCGGTCAGCGCCCACAGGACGATCACCACCGGGTACCGCACCTGGCGGTCGATGCGGCGCAGCAGCTCCGCGGCCCGGTCGAGCCACTCCACCGCGCGCTCGCCCGTGGCGCCGCCCGCGACGGCGTTGGTCACGCACAGGACGTACTCCTCGTCGAGCCCGTCCGGCGGGGCGTCGCCGATCACCTCCAGCAGGTCGGACGCCAGCGGCGCGCCCTCGACGCGGCCGCGCAGCCACCAGTACCAGGACAGCGAGGCGATCAGCCGGAGCGCGAGCGCCGGATCGCGCCGGACGGACCGCCGCAGCGCCGCGTGCAGGTTCCCGTGGTCGGCGGCGAGCAGCTCCAGCCGTTCGAGCTGCCCGGGGCCGCGCAGGTGAGGGTCCGCGCGTGCGGCGACGCCGGCGAAGTACTCCGCGTGCGCCCGCTCGAAGCGCTCCGTCTCACCGGCCCCGGCGAGGCGCTCGGCGCAGAACGCGCGGACGGTGTCGAGCATCCGGTACCGGAAGCCGTCGCTCTGCAGCAGCGACTTGTCGGCCAGCTCGACGAGCAGCTCGTCGGCGTCGTCGAGGTCGCAGACGCCCGCGGCCGCCTCCAGGGTGAGGCCGCCGGAGAACACGGTGAGGCGCCGCGCGAGGGTCCGCTCCGCCTCGTCCAGCAGGTCCCAGCTCCACTCGACGACCCCGCGGAGCGTCTGGTGGCGCGGCGCCGCGGCGCGGTTCCCGCGCGACAGGAGCCGGAACCGGTCGTCCAGCCGGGTCGCGACCTCGGTGACCGGCAGCGACCGCAGCCGCGCCGCGGCCAGCTCGATCGCGAGCGGCAGCCCGTCCAGCGCCCGGCAGATCCGCAGCACGGCGCCGGCGTTCGCCTCGTCCACCGCGAAGCCGGGACGCACCGCCTCGGCCCGGTCGAGGAACAGCCGGACCGCCGGATACGCCGGCAGCTCCCCGGCCGGCGCGCCCTCCGGCGGCAGCTCCAGCGGCGGCAGCGGCCACACCGCCTCGCCGGTGATCGCGAGGGCCTCCCGGCTGGTGGCCAGCACCCGCAGGCGCGGGCACGCGCTCAGCAGCCGGTGCGCGAGGCCGGCGACGGCCTCCACGACATGCTCGCAGTTGTCCAGGACGAGCAGCGCCCGCCGCCCGTCCAGCGCCGTGACCAGCCGTTCCACCACGCCGGGCGGTCGTTCGCCGGGCGCCGGGCGCATCCCGCCCTCGCGCAGCCCGAGCGCGCCGAGCAGCGCCTTCGGCACCTCGGACGCGACGACCGGCGCCAGGTCGACGAAGTGGACCTCGCCGTCCTCCCGCCCGGCCGCCTCGATCGCCAGCCGCGTCTTCCCCGCGCCGCCGGGCCCGAGCAGCGTGACGAGCCGCCCGCTCGCCAGCATCTTGCCGATGCGCCGCAACTCCTCCTCGCGCCCGACGAAGCTGGTGAGCTGTGCCGGCAGGCCCGCCCGGACGGCCGGCGCCTCGTCGGGCGGCTCGTCCAGCGGATCCCCGCGCAGGATCGCCAGGTGGACGTCCGCCAGCTCCCTCGACGGGTCGGCGCCCAGCTCGTCGGCGAGGACGCGCCGGCCCTCCTCGAACACCGCGAGCGCCTCCGCCTGCCGCCCGCCGCCGTGCAGCGCCCGCATCAGCAGGGCCCGCGCCCGCTCCCGCAGCGGCTGCGCGTCCACCAGGTTCCGCAGCGCCGCGACCACCGCTCCGGGATCGCCCATCCGCAGCCTCGCCTCGGCGTACTGCTCGACGGCCGAGGCCCGCGCCTCCTCCAGCCGCGCGGCCTGGGACCCGGCGAAGGGCGCGCTCACGTCCGCCAGCGCGGGGCCGCGCCACAGGCCGAGCGCCTCTTCGAACAGGGTCGCCGCGGTCGAGTGCCGACCGTCCGCCAGGGCCTGGCCCGCGTCTTGGACGAGCCCCTGGAAGCGGTGGAAGTCGACGTCCTCCCGCGCGGCGGCGATGCGGTACCCCGCCGGCAGCCCCTCGACGAGTCCCGCGTCCCCGAGCCCGCGCCGCAGCCGGGACACCTGCGACTGGAGCGCGTTGGCCGCCCCGCTCGGCGGATCCTCCCCGTACAGCCCGTCGATGAGCCGTTCGGCCGGGACGACGCGTCCGGCGTCCAGGAGCAGCATCGCCAGCAGCGCCCGCACCGTGGGCCCGCCCACCGGGACGGCCGCCCCGCCGTTGACGACCTCGACGGGTCCCAGGATGCCGAAGCGCATGCCCCGATTGTCGCGCACTACGGTGGTCCTCCCGGCTTCTGGAGGACAGCCATGACCGAGATCCAGATCGTCACCGACTTCCTCTCCGCCCTCGAAGACCTCGACGTCGACCGGGCCCTCACCCACGCCGCCCCTGGAATGATCTACCAGAACGTCCCGCTCCCGCCCGCCCGCGGCCGCGCCGCCGTCGGGAAGACCCTGCGCGCCATGACCCGCTACGGCACCGGCTTCGAGGCCCGCGTCCACAACATCGCCGCGTCCGGCCCGGTCGTCCTCACCGAGCGGACCGACGTCCTGGAGCGCGGCGCCTGGCGCGCCGAGTTCTGGGTCTGCGGCACCTTCGAGGTCCACGACGGCAAGATCACGCTGTGGCGCGACTACTTCGACTGGACGACCTTCCTGGCCGCGTCCGCCAAGGGCCTCGCCGGCGTCGTCGCCTCGGCCCTCAACCCCCGCCCCCGCACAACGACCCGCTGACGGCGCATCGGCCGCCCGCGCGGCCGATCTACTCCTGCGGACGGGTGCGGCGGAGGGTGAACGCCGCGGCGGTCACCGCGGACACCGGCAGGGAGAGGAACGCCAGCACGATCACGGTCGACCCCGCGGTCTCGTTCCACAGGTACGCCTGATCGGGCGTCAGGCGGTAGAGGAGGGCGGCGAGCACCGGCCCCGCCGCGCCCGCGGCCACGGACGTCCACCATTCGCGGGTGCGCCGGGCGGTCACACCGGCGACGGCACCCGCCAGGACCAGCACCGCCGCCGCCACCGGGAGCATGGTCGGCAGGTGGTAGCCCATGTTGTACGGCTCGGTCCGCAGCGCGACCAGGAACTCCAGCCCCAACGGCTGCACCATCCCCGCGTACACGACGGTCCGGGGCACCAGCGCTGTGCAGGCGAGGGCCGCGACCCACTGCAGCGCTGCGTAGGCGGCGAGCCCCGTGCCGATGACGGGGACCACGGCGACGGCCAGCGCACCCGCGGCCCCCAGGAGGACGCCCGTCAGCATCGCGGCGGTGACGTCGTCCCGGAGACCTTCGCCGCTGGAGGCGGCCAGGAGCGGCCAGACCGCGAGTGTCCCGGCGGCGGCGGGCAGGACGGACAGCTTCCGCATCCGGGCGTCCACCCCGGGGCGTGCGACGGCGACGGCCACCGCCAGCGGCACCGCCACGGCGCAGTACCAGGCGATCAGCGTGACCTGCACGCCCTGGACACGCTCGGCCCCGGCGGTGAAGTCCCCGCCGAGCGTCGTGATGCCGGTCAGCTCGGCGACCGCGACCTGGGCGAGGCCGAGCGCGGCGGCGGCGCCGGCGGCGACGGCCGCGGTCCGTACCTCGATCATGCGTGCTCCGGGGGGCGTCCGGCCCGGACTGCGGGCGGTGGGCGGCGGAGGGATCGTGTGGTGGGGTGGAGGTGTGACCACGGTAGACGTCCTGGAGCGGGGACGGCGATCGTTCGCCGCGGGCCGGTGGGCGGACGCGTGCGCGCACCTGGCCGACGCGGACCGGGAGGCGCCGCTCGAACCGGCCGACCTCGAACGCTTCGCCGCGGCCGCCTACCTGACCGGCCGGGAGGCCGACAGCGTCGCGCTCTGGGAGCGCGCGCACCATCTGCTCGCCGGGCGGGGCGACGCGGCGCGGGCGGCCCGGTGCGCGTTCTGGCTGGCGTTCCAGCTGCTGAACGGGGGAGACGCCGCGCGCGGCGGCGGCTGGCTCGCGCGCGCCGGGCGGCTGCTGGACGGCGCCGGCCGCGACTGCGCCGAGCACGGCTACCTGCTGGTGGCCGCCGGGCAGCGGCGGGTCGTCGGCGGGGACGCCGAAGAGGGCCGGGCGCTCGCGGCACGAGCCGCCGGAATCGGCGAGCGGTTCGACGACCTCGATCTCGTCGTCCTCGCCCGGCAGATCGAGGGGCGGGCCCTCATCCGGCTCGGCAGGACGGCCGCGGGGGTGTCGCTGCTCGACGAGGTGATGGTCGCCGTCACGGCGGGGGAGGTGTCGCCGATCGTCGCCGGGAACGTCTACTGCAGCCTGATCGAGGCCTGCGGGGAGACGCTGGACGTGCGCCGCGCCACCGAGTGGACGAGGGCGCTGACCCGCTGGTGCGAGTCCCAGCCCGGCCTGGATCCGTTCCGCGGCCAGTGCCTGGTGCACCGGGCCGAGATCATGCAGCTGCACGGCGCGTGGCCGGACGCGGCCGAGGAGCTGCGGCGCGCCCGCACGGTGTTCGAGGGCCGTCCGGGCGACCCGGCGGCGGGGGCGGCCCACTACCGGCATGCCGAGCTGCTCCGGCTCCGCGGCCGGTTCGGCGAGGCCGAGGAGCTGTACCGGACGGCGAGCCGCCTGGGCCGCGAACCGCAGCCGGGCCTCGCCCTGCTCCGGCTCGCGCAGGGCCGGACGGGCGCGGCGTCGGCGGCCGTCCGCCGCGTCGCCGGCGAGGAGTCCGACCCCGGATCGCGCGCCGGGACCCTCACCGCCTGCGTGGAGATCATGCTCGCCGCCGGCGACGTCCCGGCCGCCCGTGCCGCCGCCGACGAGCTGGCGGGCCTCGCCGCCGATCTCGGCGCGCCGCTGCTGCGCGCGGCGGCCGGCCAGGCGCGGGCCGCCGTCCTGCTCGCGGAGGGCGACGCCGGGGCCGCGCTCGCCGAGGCGCGCCGGGCGTGGGCGGGCTGGCGGGAGCTGGACGTCCCGTACGAGTCGGCGCGGGTCCGGGTCCTGATCGGGCTGGCGTGCCGGCGGCTCGGCGACGAGGACGGCGCCGCGATGGAACTGGACGCGGCCCGGTGGATCTTCCAGCAACTGGGCGCCGCGCCGGACATCGCGGCGGTCGACGCGCTGTCGGGCGCCCCCGCCGCGGGCGTGCTGACGGCCCGCGAGACCGAGGTGCTGGCGCTCGTGGCGACCGGCCGGACGAACCGCGCCATCGCAGCCGACCTGTTCCTCAGCGAGAAGACCGTGGCGCGGCACGTCAGCAACATCCTCGGCAAGCTGGGCCTGCCCTCCCGGGCCGCCGCCACGGCCTACGCCTACGAGCACGACCTACACAGATCTGCCCATCCCGGTTCCGGCTGAGTTGCCGAATCCTCCCGACGCGGCGGACGGCCGCCGGTGCCTAACGTCCTGCGTGGAAGCACGTCCACGGGGAGGCCACCATGGAGAAGATCGGCACGCTGGTCATCGGAGCCGGGCAGGCGGGCCTGGCCACCAGCCATCACCTGACCCGCGCCGGCGTCGGCCATCTCGTGGTCGACCGGCGCGACCGGCTCGGCGGCGGCTGGAACGACCGCTGGGACGGCCTCCGCCTGGTCGCCCCGAACTTCACCCTCCTGCTGCCCGGCATGCCCTACGACGGCCCCGACCCGGACGGCTTCATGGCCCGCGCCGACGTCGTCGACCACCTGACCGAGTACGCGTCCGTGATCGACGCGCCGGTGCGGCTGGGCGTGGAGGTCACCCGCCTGTCCGCGCCGGACGGCGGCTTCGTCGCGCACACCCCCTCGGGCCCGATCTCCGCGCGCAACGTCGTCCTGGCGACCGGCCCGTACCAGCGCCCGAAGATCCCGGCCGCCTCGCTGCGGCTCCCTCCCCGCGTCCGGCAACTCCACTCCGCCGACTACCGGAACCCCGGCCAGTTGCCGGACGGAGCCGTGCTCGTCGTCGGCACCGGGCAGTCCGGAACCCAGATCGCGGAGGAACTCCACGACGCCGGACGCGACGTCCACCTGTCGGTCTCCGGCTGCTTCGCCGTCCCGCGCCGCTACCGGGGCCGCGACTCCATCTGGTGGCTGCTGGAGGCCTTCCTGCACGGCTCCGAGGTCGGCGTCCCGTTCCCGACGGTGGCCGACCTGCCGTCCCCGGCCGCCCGCTTCGGCTGCGACCCGCACCTGTCCGGCAAGGACGGCGGCCACGACATCAGCCTCCGCGACTTCGCCCGCCGCGGCATGCGCCTGTACGGCCGCCTGGAGTCCGCGGACGGCGCCGCCGTCCGCTTCACCGGCGACCTCGACAAGCGCCTGGCGTTCGCCGAGACGCACTTCGACGAGGAGTTCCGCCCCCTCTTCGACGCCTACATCGCCGCCGCCGGCATCGACGCGCCTCCCGACGACCGCCCGCCCGCCGACACCTTCACGCCGGACACCGCCACCGAACTCGACCTCGACGCCGCCGGAATCCGCACGGTCGTCTGGGCCACCGGCTTCGGCCTCGACTTCTCCTGGGTGGACGTGCCCGTCTTCGACGAGTGGGGCTATCCGCGCCACGTCCGAGGCGTCACCGAGCACCCCGGCCTCTACGCCGTCGGGCTGCGCTGGCTGCACTCCGAACCGTCGTCGGTCTTCGCCGGCGTGGGCGCGGACGCCGCCCACATCGTCGGCCATATCGCCGCCCGCGCCTGACCTCGCGTCAGAGGACCCTCGTCATGAACACGCTGTGCGGGTCGGGCCGGTAATCCGCGAAAGGCTCGCAGTACCCGAACCCGAACTTCTCATAGAGCCGCCGCGCCGGAAGGAAGAACTCCGCCGATCCGGTCTCCAGGCTCACCCGCGCGAACCCCATGACCCGCGCCTCGCGCAGGATGTGCTCCAGCAGCAGAGACCCGATCCCGCTCCGCTTCCGCGCCGTCGACGTGCGCATCGACTTCAGCTCGGCGTGCTCCACGTCCAGCCTCTTGATCGCACCGCAGCCGACCACCGCGCCGCCGTCCAGCACCGACCAGAACGTCGCCTCGGGCTTCCGCAGCCCGTCGAGGTCGAGCGCGTGCTTGCTCTCCAGAGGCGTGATCGCCCGCATCTCCTCCACATGCTCCCGCAGGAACGCCCCGATCTCCGCCCCGCTCAGATCATCGACAACGATCTCCACGACCCCTCCTTCACCCCGCCGGGACGGTACCGGACGCGGGCGCCGGAGCCGCACCCCTTTTCACGTACCGGGGACGTACGTCAGGCCCGTGATCCCATCGTCCGGTCCCAGATGATCCAAGTGGGGACCGTACGTGGGAGTATCCGTGGGCCCTTCCGGCCCGGGACCCGGTTCGGGGGTGATGCCGAGCGATTCGAGCAGAGGCCACAGCGAGGACGTGGCGGCTTCGGGATCCCGGTAGAAGGCGCTGGCGCGGACGCGCCAGAACCGCCACCCGAGCCGCTCCAGGATGGTCTGCCGGCGCAGGTCGTCCTCCCACTGGTCGGGCCCGTGGAACCTGTCGCCGTCGCATTCGATCGCGAGCCTTTGGCCGCCGCCCCGCACGACGAGGTCGATCCGCAGGTTGCCCACGGGATGCCGGGGCGTGACCAGATAGCCGCGCCCCAGCAGCATCCGCAGGAGCCGCCGCTCGAAGTCGGAGTCGCAGCGGGCCTCCAGGTCGCGGGCGAGGTCGGTGGACCGCTGCCCGTCGGCGGCGTAGCGGATCAGCGCCGCCCGCTGGTCCTCCGGATGCAGCCGGTGCGGCCGGACGCTGTGGAACACCCACATCTGGTCGCGGGCCCGGCTGGCGGCGACGTTGATCCGCTGCTCGAAGCGCCGGGACGTGAACGGCGCGCCCTCCCCGTCCGACACCACGCTGATGAAGACCACATCGCGCTCGTCGCCCTGGAAGCCGTAGGAGTCGCCGCAGCGCAGCAGCCGCCGCTCGTACTCCTCCGGGCCGAGCTTGCCCAGCAGGCGCTCGTCGATGAGCTGCGCCTGGCGGCTCGTCCCGAGCAGGGAGATGACGCCCATCGTGCGGCCGTCGTAGGCGGGGTCGGAGCAGCACTGGACGACCTGGTCGACGACCGCGTCCGCCTCCGCCTCGTTCACGTTGCCGATCGGCAGGTCGCGCCGCACGCCGTCCGGGACGTGCACGGCGCGGACGGCGGGGCCGGGGAGCCGGTCGGCCGACTCCTCCCGCAGCGGCTGGATCTCACCGCCGTAGTAGTGCTGGGACGAGAACTCGATGATGCGGGGCAGGCACCGGAAGTGCTCCCGCAGCCGCACCACACCGGGGAAGAGCCGCGCGGACGCGTCGTACAGGCTCGACTCCATGTCCAGGAGCAGCGAGTTCGGGAACGTCGGCAGATGGGTGCGGATCAGCTCGTCCACGCGGTCGCGGCGGACCCCCACGGCGGACGGGCTGATCTGCTTGTCGTCGCCCACCACGACGACCTTGCGGCCGAGGCCGAGGAGCCCCAGGGCGAACACGTCGCACTGGCTGCTCTCGTCGATGATCACGACGTCGAACGGGTCGGCGACGGCGGGATCGAAGGACTCGGCGACCCGGTAGTACGGCATGATCCACACCGGGACGGCGCCCATCGCCTCCGGCATGAGCCGCTGCGCCTCGGCCCGCCACTTGTTCGCGTTGACGCCGGTGCCCTTGCCGATCTTCCGGAGGGTCTGCAGCCAGCCCACCAGGGCCTGCCGCTGGGTGTGCCCGAGGCCCCGCTTCATGGCGAGCCACGCGGACCGGCGCGTCAGCTCCAGCGTGAGGCGGCGCTGCTCCTCCTGGGCCTCGTCGAGCCGCCGCTGCACCTGCCCGAGGTCGTCGGCGTCGATGATCGCGCGGAGCCACGTCTCCGCCTGCCGCCACCGCCACAGCCCCTCAAGCCGCGCCGGGTCGCCGCAGGCGTCCGCGTCCCCGCCGGTCTCCAGGATCCGCCGCGCCCACCGCGGCGCGGTCGCGGCGAGCCTTCCGCGCAGGTCGTCGAGCCGTGCCACCTGCGGCCGGAGGGCGGCCAGCCGGGACGCGTCCGCGAGCACGGAGTCCCAGGCCGCGGCGTCGCCCCGCTCCAGCGCGGTCGCGAGGTCGGCCCACAGCGGGGCGGCGCCGTCCCGCCGGCGGGCCTCCGCCAGGTGGGCGGCGAGCGAGTCGAAGTCCGCGCGCACCTGCCGCTCCCGGGCGCGCGCCCGCAGCCCGCCGAGGACGGCGGCGAGCCGGTCCAGATTGTCCGGGACGGGCCGTGCCGGGACGGCCTCGGCGGCGAGCACCCGGGCCAGCCGCGCCCGCAGCCCCGGCCAGTGGGCGGTCTCCCAGGCCAGTGCGGTGTGGATCTTCTGGACCTCCGCGTCGATCCAGATCTCCACCGCACCGCCCCCGCCCGGCGGGTCGGGTGCGCCGAGCGCCGCGACCAGCTCGTCCCGCCACAGCCGGACGGCCGTCTTCCGCCGCCGGCCCAGCTCCACGAACGCGGTCATCTTGTCGATGTCGGCGGCGGTCCGCGGCGCCTCGCCGTCCAGGCTCGTGCCCTTGAGGAACTGGGCGAGCCCGCGCTGCACGAGCGGGGACACGCCCCTGCCCTGGGCGAAGCGCGCCCGCGCCTGCTCCAGGAAGCCGAGGGTCTCGCGGCGGGTGACGCCCGCCGGAAGCTCGACCGCCGACCCCGCGATGATCGACCGGAGCCGCGCGCACTCCCCGGTGTCCTCGGCGAGCCGCCGCGCGTGCCCGTCCCACAGCGCGTGCCACCGCGGGTTCTGGGCGACCTGTTCGCGCAGCCGCGCCAGCCACGGCTCCTGGAGCCCTTCGAGCGCGCGCGCCGCCTGCCCGGTGTGCTCGGCCAGCGCGGCGAGTTCCTCCTGCGGGACGCCGTCGACGCGCGTGAGGTCGGCGACGTACACCCGGAGGCCGGCCAGGGCCTCACCGAGCCTGCGCAGCTCGTCCCAGCGGGTGGCGAGGTCGGCCCCGGCGGGAAGCCGCCCGGCGGCCGGCAGATCCATGGTCGCCACAGCCGCGTCGCGCCGTTCGATGGCGCCGGCGAGCGCGTAGAACTCGGCCAGCTCGGACGCGTCCAGCGGGCAGGCGGACGCCGTGGTCAGCGGATCGGGGACGCGGGCGAGCGCCTCCTCGTTCTCGGCGAGCCAGTCGGCGACCTCCGCCGCCGTGCGCCGGAACCCGCCGACCTCCAGGCTCTCCTGCTCGCGCTCCAGCGAGTCGCGGAGCCGCTTGCGCAGCACCGCCACGTCCCCCTGCACCCGGTCGAGCCGCTCGCGGAGCGCGGCCGTCGCCCTCTCCTCGCGCTCCTCGTCGACACCGTCGGCCGCGGCCGTGATCGCCTGGACGGACCGCTGCAGCTCCGTGAGGTCCGCGGACGACGACCCCAGCACCGCCAGCGACAGGTCCCGCAGCTCGGCCGGGATCTTCTCGCGCAGGACGGCGAGCGCCTGGTCCTTGTGCGCGGTGACCAGGACCCGCTTGCCGTGCGCGACCAGATGGGAGACGAGGTTGGCGATCGTGTGGCTCTTGCCGGTGCCGGGCGGGCCCTGCACGGTGACACCGCTGTGCCGGGCGAGCTTGCGCGCGATCTGCTCCTGCTCGTCGTTGGCCGCGAGGGGGAGCAGCAGCTGCTCGGCGACCGGCGCCCAGTCGGCGTCGCCGGCCGCCAGAGCGTCCCGTGCCGCGTCCTCCCCGGCGGCGAGCGCCACCATCGGAGCGGGCAGCCGTTCCCCGTCCGCGACGGCGGCCTTGAGCTGCTCGAAGAAGCGCAGGAACATGACGCGGCGCCTGCGGACGAACAGCCGCCACGTCTCGGCCATGACCGGCGAGGGGCCGGCGTCCGGGAGATCCGGGCCGTCTTCGAGCCGGTCGTCGAGACCGAGCGGCGCGAGGATCCGCCGGTACAGGGCCCGCGTTTCGTCCGGCGCCCAGGGATCGACCGCCGTGTCGCGCACCTCCTCGACGACCGCGTTCAGCCGGTCGATCCCGGGGACGCCGAGCCCCTGCAGGCAGTCCAGCTCCAGCGCCGGTATCCCGTCCGGGACGATCGAGATCTCACCGGACCGCTCGTCGAACGCGATCCGCGCCCGCGTGATCAGCAGCGGATGGCAGACGCGATGCCCGCCGTGCTTCCACCCGAGGACGCCGTGGCCCCACACCAGCTCGTGCGTGGCCTCGTCGGCGCGCATCCGCTGCCGGAGCCGGAACAGCGTCTCGTACAGGCGCCGCGCGGCCATCGCCTCCCGCGCGGCCTCGGCCCAGGGCGTCCACACCTGCTCACGCCACTCTTCGAAGGCCGCACGTACCCGTACCGCCGCGGGATCGTCCTCGGTCAGGGCCCCGACACGCCAGGCGAGATCATCGGGGGCCTCCGGCGCGACGTACGGATCGTCCCGGACCACGTCGCGGAACGGCTCGCGAAGCTCGGCGGGCAGGCCGGGCGGCAGCGGCCTCGCCACCTTGCCGACGCGCAGCCACGCCTCCCCGGCCGCCGCCCCCGCCCGCACGGCCGGATGGGACGGCAGGTCGCCCGGCGACACCGCCACGTCATGATCCCCGACATGCCGGACGGGCTTGGCGTAGACCTCCTGGGCGAGCGCGCTCAGGTAGTCGTACAGATGCCCGATCCGCTCTCGCGTCAGCGTGTCCCCGGCCATCCACACCCCCGCATCACTTTCACCCCGTTTGCCGTCAGAGTGCCAGAAGGCCCGCTCCCCAGAGAATTGCACTCGAAGCGGCCCTCAATGGGACGCGCGACACCGCCCCCCGGTTGCGAAGATGGCGCCATGAGCAGACGTCGGGACGGTCTCTGGACGACCGCCGAAATGCTGGCCGCCACGGTGAGGGCGGCGGGCCTGCTGGCGCAGATCAAGATCGTCGACAAGGCCTGCCGCGTCCCGGCCGAGCCGCCGCCCCTGGCCGGACTGCATGATCATCTCGCTGGCGACCTCAACGCGGCCCTGCAGTGGGAACCGGTCGCGGTGGCCGAGGGCTGGCAGGACGATCCACACGTCCACGCCTGGCTGCGCGATCGTGCCGTCCGCGACCTGCACGGGAACGTGCGGTTGGTGGCAACACGAGAAGTGGCCCACGGCTGGGCGGACGACCCGCGAACCCTCGGCCTCCTGCGCGATCGAGGCATCAGGGACCCGGACTTCCCGGTACGAAAGGCGGCCATCCGGGCGGTCGCCGACGGCTGGCCCGACGACCCGCGGACCCTCGAATTCCTGCGCGCCCGTGCGACTAACGACCGCGAGGAGGCCGTCCGGCGAGAGGCCCTCCGGGCGGTGGCCGAGGGCTGGCGAGACGACCCGAAGGCCTTCGCCTGGCTGCGTAGTCGCGCCGTCAACGACCGCGACGACTTCGTCCGGTGGGAAACCGTGCGGGCCGTGGCCGCCGCCCGCCCGGACGCCCCGCAGACCCTCGCGTGGCTGTGCGCCCGCGCGGCCGACGACGCCCACTGGCGCGTGCGGCAAGGCGCCATGAGGGCGACGACCGACCGTTGGCCGGACGACCCGCAGACGCTCGCCCTACTCCGCGACCGCACCGTCAACGACCCCGACCTCACCATGCGCCGCGACGCACTAGAGGCCCTGGCCGCCGCCCACCCGGCCGACCCGGACACCCAGAGCCTCCTACGAGACCGCGCCCTCAACGACCCAGTCCGGAGCGTACGGGAAGCAGCATCCAAACTGTCGCCCGAGTGACCCGCGTCCCTTGCCGGATGTATCCCAGACCTGCGCCGCGACTCAACAGACTGCCTGAACACCCGGACGCACGGACCGGGCGGCACACGGGCCGCGAAGGCTGTCTCTATGCGCTGCGTCCAGCGCGAGCTTGGTGTTTTCTGCGTGACGACGGCTTCGAGCGCTGTCGGGACGCCGTCCTTGGGCAGTGCGACGATGCGCAGGCTGGAACCCAGGTCGGTGAGCAGCCGCCCAACGGCGCCGGTCCTCGCGCGACTCTCCGGCGGTGGGACGGTTGACCGGAGACCGTGTCCGAATACGGCCAGCCGTGTCAGGCTTCCGGGAAAACACCGCCTCCCGATGCACCCTGACCAGGGAACTTCAGTCCTCTCCCCATCCCGACCTGGGGCGATGCCCAGTCAGGAGGAGCGCCGGTGGGATGCATCGCGAAGGACCCGTTCCCGGGTTCGCACGGTCACCGTTCCGCAACCGTCGGAGAACGGTGTCTCCGCCTCGCGCGCAGATCTATCCTGGCTGCCCGGCCGGTCGTCAGGCAGGACGACCCTGGTCAGTGCCGTCCTGGGGAAGCTGGTGCCGATGAAGCCGCTCGAACCGTCCGATCCGCGGACGATCGGCGGCATCGAGCTGCACGGCCGGCTCGGCGAGGGCGGGATGGGCGCCGTCTACTTCGGGATCACGCCGGACGCGGAGCAGGTCGCCGTCAAGGTGATCCGGGACGGAATGGCGAACCAGCCAACGATGCGCGAGCGGTTCGACCGCGAGGTGCTCGCGATGGGCATGGTTCAGGGGCCGCGCGTCGCGGGTCTGGTGGCCGCCTCCGAGCCGGGCGCCGACAGCCCGTGGCTGGCCATGGACTACGTGCGCGGAGAGACGCTGAGGGACTACCTGTCGGTGCGCCCGGCGCTCACCGCCGAGATGGGGGCGGCGCTGGGCGTGATGCTCGCGGAGGCGCTCGCCGACATCCACGCCGCCCGCGTCCTGCACCGCGACCTCAAGCCCGGCAACATCGTCCTCGGCCCGGACGGTCCTAAGGTCATCGACTTCGGCCTCGTCGCCCTGGAAGAGACGGACGAGAACCTCACCCGGACCGGCACGCGGCTCGGCACGCCCGTTTTCATGCCGCCCGAGCAGGTCGAGTCGGCGAAGGACCTCACGCCGGCGGCCGACGTGTACGCGACGGGCGCCACGCTGCTCTACGCGCTGACCAAGCACTACCCGTACAAACACAAGAACGAGCACGCCCTCTACTACGCGATCATGAACCCCGACCTGAGGCCGGACATGTCGGGCCTGCCCGCGTCGTTGGCGCCGGTGGTCGAGGCGATGCTGGAGCACGCGGCGGAGTCCCGGCCGACCCCGGCGGAGGCGTCCGCCGAGTTCCGCCGCATGCTGGACGCCGCCGGGATGTCGGCGCGCGACGCCCGCATCCATTTCGCGACGCTCACCTACGTCGAGCGGCCGGACGATCCGCCGTCCGACATCGAGCCGCCCCGGCGTCCCGCGCGCTCGCGGCATCGGGAGCGCTCGGTGCCCCGTCCGGTCGTGGCGTCGCTCGCGGACCGGCTGGCCCTCGCCTACGCGCCCGGCTCCAGACTCTGACCGGCGGCCCGCCCCGGCCCACCGTCCGACCCCCGCGAGAACGACCCGTTAGGAGCCAGCCGAGTGACCTCCTCCGCAGAGACAGCGACCCCGTATGCGCCGGGCGCGCGCGTCGAGGTCCGCGACGCGGAGTGGATGGTGCGCACCTGCACCCCCACCCCCCGCGACGGCTTCAAGATCACCGCTGTAGGGGTCTCGGAGTTCGTGCGGGACGAGGACGCGGTCTTCTTCACCGGGATCGACGACATCGTCCAGCTCCGTCCCGAGGACACCCGGCTCGTCGCCGACGAGTCCTCGGCGTTCGCGCGCAGCCGCCTGTACCTGGAGTCGGTGCTGCGCCGCACGCCGCTGCCGCAGTCCGAGCGCGGCCTGGCGCTGGCGGACCGGTTCCTCCTCGACCCGCTCACCTACCAGCAGCGTCCGGCGGAGCTGGCGCTGAAGGGGCTGCGGCCCCGCATCCTGCTCGCGGACGTCGTCGGCCTCGGCAAGACCCTGGAGATCGGACTGATCCTGGCGGAGCTGATCCGCCGGGGACGCGGCGAACGCATCCTCGTCGTGACGCCGCAGCAGGTCCTGGAGCAGTTCCAGCATGAGCTGTGGACGCGGTTCGCGATCCCGCTCGTCCGGCTCGACTCGGTCGGCATCGAGCGGATCCAGCGCGACATCCCCGCCGGGCGGAACCCGTTCCTGTACTACAAGCGCGTCATCATCTCCGTCGACACCCTCAAGAACCAGGGACGGTACGGGCAGCACCTGGAGAACATGCACTGGGACGCCGTCGTCATCGACGAGTCCCACAACCTCATCAACGAGGGCAACCTTCGCAACAAGCTGGCCCGCCTCCTCGCCAAGCACACCGACGCGCTGCTGCTGGCGAGCGCGACCCCGCACAACGGCGACGCCAAGTCGTTCGCCGAGCTGATCGGGTTGCTCGACCCCGCCGCCATCGCCGACCCGAAGCGGTATTCGGCGTCCGACATCGACCACCTCTACATCCGCCGGACGAAGATCAGTGACGAGGTCCGCGACCGGATCCGCGGCCGGTGGCCCGACCGAGGCCCGTCCATCTCGCTGCGCGCGCCCGCCACGCCGAAGGAGGAGGCGATCTTCGCGGAGCTGGCGGAGGTCTGGCTGCCCGGCCCCGACCGCACCGGAAGTTCGGTGGTGGACGCCGACCGGCGCCTGTTCCCCTACACGCTCGCGAAGGCGTTCCTGTCGTCACACGTCGCGCTCGGCGCGACCGTCGCCAAGCGGCTGAAGAACGCGACCGAGGCGCGCGAGATCGAGGCGCTCAACAATCTGGCCTTCCTTGTCGACCAGATGGGCGACCACGACTCCGCCAAGCTCGGGACCCTCGTGGACGAGCTGAAGAACATCGGCGTGAAGGCCAGGGGCACCATGCGCGCGGTCGTCTTCTCCGAGAGCATCCCCACGTTGGAGTGGCTCGCCCGGACGGTCCCCGCTGAACTCGGACTCGCCCCCGACCAGGTGCAGGTCATGCACGGCGGCTTCTCCGACCAGCGGCAGCAGGAGATCGTCGAGGAGTTCTCCCTCTCCGACAGCAAGGTCCGGCTGCTGTTCACCGGGGACGTGGCGTCCGAGGGCGTGAACCTGCACCGCCAGTGCCACCACCTGATTCACTACGACCTGCCGTGGAGCCTGATCCGGATCGAGCAGCGCAACGGCCGCATCGACCGGTACGGGCAGCAGCACGAGCCGCAGTTCCGCGCGATCGTCCTGACCTCTCAGACCGAGGGCGCGCTGGACGACACGACAGTCGCCGAGAAGCTCCTCACGCGGGAGGAGGAGGCGCACCGCAGCATCGGGACGGCGGAGGCCGTCACCCGCGAGTTCACGGCGAAGAAGGAAGAGGACCGGCTCATCAAGGACCTCCTCAGGGGCAAGTCGGTCGAGGAGTCCCTCGCGGAGGCGCCGCCGGTCGACTTCATGGCCGAGCTGTTCGGCGCGGTGGAGCAGGGCGAGGCGCGTGCGGAGGTCAGGCGCGCCCGCGTCCCGAAGCTGTTCGGGTCGACGGAGGATTTCGTCCGGGAGGCTCTGCGCACCGTCTGCCCGGACCTGCGGGTGGACGACGACGGCGGGCTGCTGGCGTTCGAGCCGCCTTCCGACCTGGTGCATCGGCTGTCCGCCCTGCCGACGTCCTACCTGCGCACTCACAAGATCACCGAACGGATGAAGGTCACCTTCGACCGGGACCTCGCGCAGCGCAAGCTGGACGAGGCCCGCCGCACCAAGACCATGTGGCCGGACATCGCGTACCTGTCCGACCTGCATCCGATGGTCGAGTGGCTGGTGGACAAGGTGCAGGTGCAGCTCGTCCGGCGGCAGGCGCCCGTCATTGCGGCCAAGGTGGACGAGCCGACGTTCCTCGTCCAGGGAATCTACTCCAACGCGCTTGGCCAGCCCACGGTGGTCGACTGGATGGCGATCAGCGGCCTGCCCGGCGCGCCGGTCGTCCGCGACATGACCGAGGTCCTCGCCGAGGCCGAGGTCGGGCCCACGATGATCAACACGAACCGGACGCCCGAGGTCGAACGCCTCACGGCCCTCATCGAACCGGCGATCCATGCCGCACGCCGCCACCTGGACGAGCAGCGCGACCGGCACGACGACGAGGTGGCGCGGCCCCTGCGGAAGTACGACGGGCAACTCGAACTGTGGGAGCGGGAGAGCTTGAAGAGTTTGGACGGGACGTCGCACGGCGCGAAGAAGCGGGGAACCGTGACCGACACCGTCGCCGAGCAGAAGCGGCTGCTGCGGAGTTTGGAGACCACGGGAGAGCCGCTGTTGCGCGTCCTCGCCGTACTTGAGGGGGACTCGTGACGTACGACTCGATCGTCAACCGCGGCGACTACTTCTCGGCCCATTACCTGGCCGAGGTCCTCCCCAAAGAACTCAAAAAGAAAGATGGACTGCTCGCCCGCTGGGCCGAGGCCGAGAAGGACGGGAAGCCGACCCCGCGCACCGGCCTGCGCGCCCTCAAGCGCAGCTACTTCAAGGACCGTCCTTTCTTCGCCGAAGCCCTGGAAACCGTCCGCGAGGGCAAGGACATCCCGAAGATCGAGGAGTGGAAGAAGTCCCTCCACGAGCTGCACGGGGATGTCCTTCGCGGTCTGGGCTTCAACGCCGAGCCGCGCGTCCTGACGGTGGAGCGGTCGGACAAGCAGTACGAGGTCGCCGTCGCGCACGCCGAGCCGGCCGACCGTCCCAGCGTCATCGCGATCGAGTGCGGATGGGCCCCGGACGTTGACGCCGCTCTCGACATCAGCGACGCCGGACGGCTCCTCACCCCTATCGAACTCGACCACCCGCACATGCTCCGCACCGGGGACAAGCTTGCGTCGTGGCTGTTCGCCGCCGACGAGCCGCCCCGCTACGTACTGATCCTCGCGGGCGGCGTGATCATCCTGGCCGACCGGATGACGTGGGGCGAGGGACGGTACCTCGCTGTCAGCTTGGACGTCGCGCTCGGTCGCAGCACCGCCGCGAACGCCGAGATCGAGACGATCGCCGCCCTGTTCAGTGCGGACTCGCTGCTCCCGCCAGAGGAGGGCGGATCCGAACCCCTCGCCGAACTCCTCTCGGGCTCCCGCCAGCACGCCGTCGGCGTGTCCAAGGAGCTTCGAGAAGGACTTCGTGAATCCGTCGAGATCATCGCCAATGAGGTTCTCGACCGGATGCGGGAGCAAGGGGTCCGCCCCGAGGACGTCATGGAACCGGCGGCCTTCGCCAAGGAACTCGGCCGCGAAGCCCTCCGCTACCTCTATCGGATCCTGTTCCTGCTGTACGCCGAGGCCCGCCCGGAGCTCGGCATCCTCCCGACCGACGACGAGGCGTACGTCAGGGGCTACAGCATGGCCCGCCTAGGCGACCTCATCGTCCGCGACCTGGTCTCGGAGGAGTCGCGCCGCAGCGTCCACCTCTACGAGTCGCTCGACCTGCTGTTCCGCATGGTCAACGAGGGCCACAACCCGCGCGGCGCAGGTCGCACCCTCGGCTCGGAAGGCGAAGGACTCCGCTTCGAACCCCTCAAGTCGGACCTGTTCAACCCCGAACGCACCCGCTTCATCGGCAAGGCCGCGATCGACCTGGACGAGGACGACCCCGACTCCAAGCCAATCGACACCCGCCTCCGCAACGAGGCGCTCTACAAGGTGCTGCGCCTCCTCATGCTCGCCAAGGGCAAGCGCAAGGAACGCGGCGGCTTCATCTCGTACGCGCAGCTCGGCATCAACCAGCTCGGCGCGGTGTACGAGGGGCTGATGTCGTACACGGGGTTCATCGCGAAGGAGGAGCTGTACGAGGTCGCCAAGAACGGCGACCCCAAGGACGGCTCCTGGATGATCCCCGCCTCCAAGGCCGACGACTATGAGGATGCTGTCTTCGTCCGCCGCGTGGACGAGAACGGCTTCAAGACCGACGAGCGCGTCCGCTACAAGCCCGGCGCCTTTGTCTATCGACTCGCCGGCCGCGACCGCCAGACCAGCGCGTCCTATTACACGCCCGAGTCGCTGACGCAGGTCACCGTGCAGCTCGCGCTTCGCGAACGCCTCGACCAGGACGGGACGGTCACCAAGGCCCGCGAGATCCTCGACTGGACGATCTGCGAACCCGCCCTCGGCTCCGGAGCCTTCCTCAACGAGGCGATCAACCAGGTCGCGGCCGAGTATCTGAAACGGCGGCAGGCTGAGAAGAACCAGAGCCTCGAACCCGACCTCTATGCGGCGGAGCTACAGAAGGTCAAGGCGTACATCGCCCTGCACAACTCATATGGGGTGGACCTCAACGAGACGGCCGTCGAACTGGCCGAGGTCTCGCTGTGGTTGAACGTCATGCACGAGGGGCTTCAAGCTCCATGGTTCGGCCTGCACCTGTGCCGGGGCAACTCGCTCATTGGAGCGGGCCGCCGCCTGTACGAGCCGCACCACCTGAAGAAGAAGGCGTGGCTCACCACCGCGCCGAAGGACCACCCCTTCCGCGACGGCCCGATCCCCGAAGGCCACATTCACCACTTCCTGCTGCCCGCCCAGGGCTGGGGAGCAGTAGCGAGCGAGAAGGAGGCCAAGAACCTCGCGCCTGACGACGCCAAGCGCCTCGCCGACTGGCGCAAGGGGATGCTCAAGGACCCGTCCACCAAGAAAAAACAAGGTCAGAAGCTCACCCAGGTCCAGCGCCTCCAGGGCCTCGCTGGCCGCGCAGAGTACCTGTGGGATCTGGTCATCAAGCGGTTGGAGTTGTCCGAAAGAGACATCAGCCGCCGCATCCAGGTGTGGGGAGCGGACGACCTCCGCGAGCCGGGGGAGGAGATAGTCCTCCGCGAGCAGATCCTTGACGACCTGATGTGGCCGGGCACGCCCTTCTGGCGCCTCAAGACGCTGATGGACGCCTGGTGCGCCCTGTGGTTCTGGCCGCTCGACAAGGCCGGCCTGCTGGACGGCTCGGACGGTATCTATGAGCGTTTGAAGGATGGCGTCCTCGACAGCGCACCGCCCGCACCCGCAGAGGTTGAGGCACCGGACGCCGATCCGACCGGGTTCCCGCAGAACTGGGAGGCGGCGTCGCTCTTCGGGGAGACCCCTGTCCAGATCCAGATCAACCAACCGAAGTCGCGTCCCAAGTCACCCCGCAAGCCCGCCCGCGTCGAGCGCCGCCAGGTGATCCCGCTCGCCGACCTGGACGACTGGCTCGACTTCGCCGAGGCCCTTCTCGGCACCACCCACATCCCGGAAGACTCCCTCGGTGCCCACTTCGCCTCCTTGGGCGAGCTGGGCCAGCACGAAGACCAGCTCCCTGCCTGGATGGGCATGGACAACGAATTCAAGCTCAACGAATGCTTCCCCTGGCTCAACACGGCCGAGGCAATTGCCCGGCAGCAGGGCTTCTTCCACTGGGAACTCCAGTTCGCCCAGGTCTTCGCGAAGGGCGGCTTCGATCTTCAGGTAGGAAACCCGCCGTGGTACCGCCCCCGTTGGGAGGAGGCTCCAGTTCTAGCGGAACTGGAGCCGTGGTTTGAACTGGCCGACAAGCCATCGGTGGCCGACAGAAATTACCACAGGGAGTCGGTGCTGGCAGAGGAACGTACCCGTGCGTACGTCCTGGGTGAACTGGTAAATAATGTCGGCTCGGTGACCTTTCTTGGCTCTCAGGCAACCTACGATCTGCTAGCCGGGACACAGCCAAACCTCTACCGCGCATTCATAATTCGCACTTGGCGTAACCTCGGCCCACGAGGCATCTCTGCACTGATTCATCCTGACAGTCACTTCACCGGAATGCAGGAGGGAAGATTGCGTGCTGCATGCTACCGCCACCTTCGCCTACATGCGCATTTCCAGAACCAGCGCTTGCTTTTCCCGGACATCGACTGGAGTAGGCAATATGGCCTCCAGATCTATGGTGAACTTAGGGAGATCGGGTTCACACACGTGAGCTGGCTTTTCGGCTCGGATCCGCTGACAGAGTCCTTTGATCATGGTGGGGCAGGGGAGCGGCCAGGTATCAAGCACAACGGCTATTGGGATCTCCGGCCACATAGGGACCGACTGGTTACAGTAAATGATCGTGTGCTCGCTGCCTGGCGTTTGCTGACTGGTGAGACGGAACTTCCGATGGAACAGACGAAGCTCCTCTATCCGGTGACTACTGCGGAGCAAGGTGCAATCACGAAGCTCTCCAGGGTGGAACGGCGTCTCGGTGACTTGGGTCCGCAGATTACCCGAGGCCATGACGAGGCGAATGCGAAGAAGGACGGCCTAATCGAGTGGCAAACTGGTCATCCTAATGACTGGTCGGAGGTTATCCTGCGAGGGCCGCAGTTCACGGCGGCCACCCCCTTTGCCAAGCAGCCACCGAACACTGGACGTAACGATAGGCCGGTGGATTTGACGACGCTGGCACCGGACGCGGTGCCCTCGACCGACTACCGGCGGGCGACCGATCTGGAGCGCTACGAGCAGGCGCAGGATCGCTGGCAAGACCCCACTAGTATGAAGCCCCGTCGGGCCACTGAATTCTATCGTCTTTTTTGGCGGGAGATGATTCCGAACAACACTACGCAAAGTCTCTTTGCTGCACTCATGCCCCCCGGGCCCGCCCATATCCACAGTGTCCGGAGTATGGCACTGCAGACGAACAGGGATACGACGCTCGTTGCCGGATTCTGGGCGTCTCTGCCAATCGACTACCTGCTCAGGGTTACTGGACGCTCTCATCTGGACGTGGCAGATGCCAGGACTGTCCCTGCGCCCGACCCCAACCATCTTCTGGCCGATGCTCTTCTACTCCGCACGCTTCGGCTCAACTGTCTCACCGAGGCATATGCGGAACTCTGGTCCGAGCTCTACGATGCCGCCTGGCTTCAAGACTCGTGGGCGGCCGACTGGCCTGGGCTTCCCCGGCTCGGCGAGGTTGGTCCAGTCTGGGATAGGGACACCCCGCTGCGCACCGAGCGCGCCCGCCGGGCAGCCCTCGTCGAGTTGGATGCCCTGGCCGCCGTCATGCTCAGCATCAACGCCGAAGAACTGATCGCACTCTATCGCTCCCGGTTCCCGCAGATGCTTACTTACGAAAGTGCCATCTGGTTTGACGCAAATGGACGGAAGCTCGCGGGCAACTTCAACGCCTTCGGTTACGGGCAGACGAAGGAGCACTTCAAGCAGCTCCAAGACTACCTCGATCCCGAAATCAATGGCACTGTTCCGGACGGTTACCAAGCGCCCTTCTGCAAAGCCAATCGGGAGGCCGAGTATCGGCAGGCGCATACTGATTTCTTGGAGCGGTTGGAGCGGGCAAAGGTTGAGGGGGAACGTCCATTGGTGGGAGATCGTCCGCGTGATGTTTGGCCGTTGCGCTCTTAAGACCTGAGAATAACCTGGGCATGGGCCGGTGCCCAGCTGTGGCGCAACGCCTGGATCGCCTCAAGAGCGCGGGTTGCTACCGCAGGTCGGGGAAATAACCGCGGTCTAGAGCCGAGGTACGTCTAAGACCCTGCCTTTAGAGGCCAGTGCCGCCTGCTAGGGCGATGTAGATGGCTTCGACGGAAGTCAACGTGGCCGGAAAGTGCCATGAGCTAGGAACTATCGTGACATTGTATGGTACCTGGCGCTAGCCTGTCAGCTAGGTTGTCCGCCCATCATCGCTGGTATGTGTCAGGGGGAATCGTGATGAGCTACAGTGCTACGCGGCTGACTTGCTTTGCGTTGATCTCAGCTATAGAGAGCGATCTACGCACGGAGATTGAGGAACAGCTCGGAAGTATGAGCGAGGTAGATCTCTTCACACCAGATATCATAGAAAAGGCGCAAAGGCGTCGAGCGAGAGAGTACGGGAACCAGCCGGCTCGCTCCGTTGCCTCACTGATTCCCTTTCTGGATTTCGCAGACAGCTACGAGATCCTGTTGCGCCACAAGCAGCGCGTACCTAGGCGTACGAGTGGGATGCTTGAAAAGGCTACCGAGATCAGGAATCGAGTAGCTCACTCGCGTCCTATGGAGATCGATGATGTGCCAGTCATCTTGGACCTAGCTAAAGAGCTAAGTAAAGCTTCCGGATCTTCTTGGCGCGCGTTGAGGTCAACCCTTCGAAGGCTCGAAGGGCATCCCTCCTACGTCCTCGGCCTTACAATTAAGCTGCCTATGGACGCGGATGAGGGCCCTCAGCATAACCTACCGGTTCCAGACTTTGACGAAACTGGCTTTTTGGTCGCCGAAGAGAGCTGCAGAGGATCAAAAAGGCGATCAAGGGCGCTTATCCAGTCGTCTCTATCCTGGGCGATGGTGGAATCGGGAAAACATCTATCGCCTTGAAGGCTGCGTATGAACTCTTGGATGATCCGACACAGCCTTTTGAAGCCTTGGTGTGGGTTACAGCTAAGGCTACGGCCTTAACGACTAACGAGATTGAAAGAATTACAAGCGCCATTGAGGACTCGCTCGGCCTGTTTGCCAGGGCGGCTGACGAGCTCGGAGCAGTAAACCCGCAGGAGAATCCGGTCGAGGAGGTGCTCACGTATCTTGAACATTTCAAAGTTCTGCTGATCCTCGACAACCTCGAGACCGTGCTAGATCAGCGGTTGCGAGATTTCCTGCTAGATCTTCCGCTCGGTAGTAAGGTCATCATTACGAGTCGAATCGGACTGGGGATCGAAAACCCAGTAAACCTTGGTCCACTCTCTGATGATGAATCCGTCAGGCTGATACGTGCGCTAGCCGGCACTCGTAATGTCACTTCTTTGGTCAGACTTCCCATTGAGCGGATGCAGACTCTGGCCAGTGCTATGCGTGGCCATCCGGCCTACATTAAATGGTTTGTGGCAGGAGTTCAGGCCGGTAAGCGCCCAGAGGAAATGCTATCTAACAACGCTCTTTTGTTGGACTTCTGTATGTCCAACGTTTACGACTACATTAGCGAAGACGCACAGTCTGTTTTGCGGAGTATGCAAGTACTTCCGGGGGTGCGCAACCAGGCAGAACTCGCCTTTCTCAATGAATTTTCAGCAAATGTCATACAGGGCACTCTTCTGCAACTGATAACTACCAACTTCGTGCAGATGCAAAGCAGTGAATCTGCACAGTATTTCGAGTCGACTTACCAGCTCAGTGACTTCGGCAAGCAATATCTAGACAAGCGCCATCCGGTAGATGCCGGCCAAAGACGCCGACTCGTTGCTCGAAACCGTAGACTCAACGAACTGGGCGCTGACCTTAGAGTGGCGAACAGTACGACTCCGTATGACCCAGAAACTGTGGACATCCGAGGCACTGGCGACTTCAACGTGGCCAGGCTTCTCCGTGACGCCCTCCGGGATGCGTCTAGCGGACACAATGATCGAGCGCTTGCGAGCTGCCGGGAAGCGCAGATTCTCGCGCCGGGATACTATGAGGCATGGAGAGTTGAAGCATACATACAAACAGCAAGATCTGACACAAGTTCTGCGCTCATTGCATACGAGCGGGCTCATGAACTTGCGCCGGAATCGCCCACGCTTAACTACTTCTACGGAACCTTTATGTTGGATCACGGTGGTAATCCTACTGCCGGTCTAGAGCTGCTGCAGAGGGCAGCTCGAATCGAGAACCCGCATCCATCTGTGATTGCAAATATTGGCTGGGCGCACCTACTTCTCCAGAACTACGAAGATTCACTGAGTTCCGGTGCTCATGCGCTTAGCCTAAGGCCGAACTATCGACAGGTTGGAGAGTTTGCGATTTCGGTCGGGCTGCGTTCTTGCGTCTATGGAACTCGCCGAGAGATTGTAGAGTGGAGGCCGTCTGAAGCGGTCGAACTGATTGAAGCAGCGGTAGGCCTCGTTGAGAGTACGTCCCTGGAACTTTTGGATGGGGAACCTGCTGACCGAATAATGCAAATCATCGACATTGCTCGGGATCTCCGTGAGTCAATCGATGAGGATTTTATGCTTCACAAGCTTGACGAATTTTCTTCCCGGTTGCGCGAGAGGCTACGACAGCTCAATGTCGAGTTGCTCGACCGCGAACTCGGCAGGATCAAGAACCTTGTACTGGATAAGTTCTATGGATTCGTCAGTCGGAAGCGGAAGACTTATTTCTTCCATATAAACGATATGATCAATGAAGACGAGTGGGACTATTTGACGGAAGATGTGATGGTCGCCTTTTTCCCGGATGATTTCGAAGCTAAAGGTCCGCGGGCACGTCATCTCCGATGGCTTAATTGAAGTTGCAGAAGCGGTGGACTCGCGGGCGTGGATGGTAGTTACAAATTCGGTGGATAGGTTTGCAGCTCGCGCTTTCTTGCTTTGGGCTGGTGAAAGCGGGGATGGGTAGTTTGTGCTTCGCTGTGAGGTTCCGTTCGCACGATGGCGTGTTGTCATGGGACAAGGGTGTTCTACTGTAGAGAATAAGGGGGCGAGTTTTCCGAGCGGTGAGTTGCGGTGTGTCGCCGTTCTGGCACGTCCCATGAGGGCAACACACCGCAAGTCGGTGGGCTCCGAGTCAGGGCTTGAGGCGGGCCCAGACCCATTTGCCGCCGGACGGGTCGGGGGTGTGGCCGCACTCGGTGGCGAGGGCGGTGACAATCGGGAGGCCCCGGCCGCCGTTGTCGTCCCAGTTCTCCTCCGAGACATCCAGCGTTTCGAGTGTCAACTCGATCAGCGGGTGCACTCGTGGAGGGGTCGGGCTGGCGTCCCAGACGGCGATGAGGACGCCGTCGGTGTCGCGGCTGCACTGGTAGCGGATCAACTTGCCGGGTGTTGCCTCCACGGCGTTAGTGATCAATTCTGAGACGATCAAGAATGCATCGTCCGAAATGTGCGCACAGCCCCATTTGTGCAGACGGGTTTTCGTAAGCGTGCGCGCCAGGCCCGGTGCTGCCTTCGAGGCCAGCATGGGGATCAGCAGGCAGTCCGGTCTCGTCAGCATCGATCGCCCGGTCCTTCCTGGAGTGATTCACGATTCGTGCCTCCAGGATCACGCGCGGTAACTAGGATGGAGTGTATTCGTAAACATCTCAACCCTCGGGAGATGTCGATGAGCGCCGCCGACGAGATCGACCCCACGTCCTCGCTCTACGCCTGGTTGGCCCATGACCTGCGGTTTTATCGTCAGAAGCGAGGTCTCACTGGTGTCCAGGTAGGCAAGATCATTAACTGCGTCCGGTCGCATGTTGCGAACCTGGAAGCTGGGCGGGCCTGCATTGACATGGACCAGGCGAGGGCTCTCGATAAGGCATGGGACACGGGAGGACACTTCCAACGGCTTCTCTTCTTCGCCCGTTCCCTTCACAGCCCTGACTGGTTCCGCCAGAGCACCGAGTACGAGGCGAAGGCCGGAATCCTTCGGATCTACCAGGGGCAGACGATTCCCGTCCCTCTGCAGACGGAGGACTACGCCCGCGCCGTCCTGTCAATGGCTCGCGTTGAAGACACCGAGAAGGCGCTGCTGGGACGCATGGCGCGGCAGGAGCTGATCATTGGCCGGGAAGACCATCCTCTGATCATGGTTCTCCTCGACCAGGACTCGCTGGACCGTCCGACCGGGGGCCCTTCGGTCATGAGGGGTCAGCTTCGGCGACTGCTGGAGCTGGGGGAGCGTCCGACCGTGAGCATTCGAGTCATCGCCCGATCGGCCGGATGGCACTTCGGGTTGAACGGGCCGTTCCAGATCATGAGCCTGGAGCGTAGGGACGTCGCCTACGTCGGTGCGTTCCGTGGGGGCCGCTTGGTCCAGGACGCTGCCGAGGTACGGGAGATGGCCGTAGATTTCGAGTTGATTGGGGCGAAAGCCTCGTCCGAAGGCGAATCCCGGGCCCTGATCGAAAGGCTCATGGAGGGTTTTGATGGAGATCAACTGGCGTAAGAGCTCGTACAGCGGTAGCTCGAACGACGAGATGTGCGTCGAGGTTGCCGAGCTGGCCAGCGGCATCGGGATCAGGGACTCTAGGAATCCGCATGCCGGGCTGCTTGACGTGAGCAGCGCGGAGTTTGCCGTGTTGGTCAGGCAGATCAAGAAGGGTGCGCTCGACCTGGCCTAGCAGGTTTCCGCCAAAGCCTGGGGTGGGCGGTTCAACGCCCACCCCACCTCGGCCAAGGGATGGCGGGGAGTGGCGGGCGGGGAGGGCGCGGAGATCCACTCAGTGGGTGTCGCGGTGGAGGCGGGCGTTGCGGACGGCTGCCCGCAGGCGCTGGGCGCACGGGACGAAAGCCGCCCCAGCAGCGCAGCGACGCCTGACGCCACACGCGTACGACACTTTCAGCGCCGAGTACGCCACCCCTCCACCGCCCGGCGATCACGGCCCACCCCCGTCCGATGGACGCTCTGTGGCCCGCCCCACCGTTCGCCCCTTCACCTACGTCCACGCCGAGTCCACCGCCGCAACGTGATCGTCGGCGCCGGCACGACCACCTTCCTCGACTGGGAACCCACCCTCATGGGTCCCGGGCTTCGGCTGTCCACCTCCAAACAAGATTGACCACCTACCCGGCGGACAGGACGCCCTTATCGCCCGCTGGCACAAGCCATGCCGTCCGGCCAAACCACCGGCCGACAACGGAACCTGGACGCCTACCCCTTCCCCGGAGCACGAGCTCATCGACCCTGGCCACCAGCGGCACCTCCCCGACCCCTTCCACCCCCGAACCATCGAAGGCCCGCCGCCCCCCGAAGACATTCCCCAGCGCACGCCTCGCTCTGGCGCACGACTGCTCCGCCAGCCGCGTGAGGAGAGCGGGGCGCGGACGTCTTTGCTACCGCTTCGCGTGGCCGGTAGAGGACAACTCCACCTTGCCCGAGCCCAGTTCCAAAAGCGTCCATCCCTCTTCTCAAAAGCAGTTCGCCATGCGGCAAGCCGTCTACCAGCGAAAAGGGTCGACCGTCATCTCCGACGCGAATATTTCGGGCGTTCGCGTCACCTTTGTGCACAACTCACCTCCGAAAAGACGTTTTGGACAGACCTTGCCGCCCTGCCGCTGCCGAGAGAAACTTTCTACTAACACCAGCGACCGGAAATGAGTTACAACATGGCCAGGCCGTGGGAAGCCGACCATGGTGCGGGGTTCCATCGGAGGCTGGGGAAGACGGCCGCCGAGGTGGGCGACAGCCGCACTACGCAGGACTGCCCGGAGATCTGGGAGTTAGAGAACGGCGACATCGCCGTGATCGGCCGGGACGCTACCGGTGCCTACAGCGACCGGCTTCCGCCGGGCGTGCGCATCGGCTCTGACGAGCGCCTTGTGATCATCTCCGGTCGCCTGCTAGCCGCCGCCAAACCGGACATTCGCGATGCTTGACGAGATCCATCGGCTCTCGGGGGACGAGCTGGACCACGCCGCCTACCACAGCGACTTCGCCCGCCAGGTCGAAGGTCTGCGGGGTGTGATCTGGAAGCTCGAACGCTCTCAGACCTTCCGGGAAGTGGACGACCCCAGCTGGGAGGCGTTCCGTGCCGGTGACTGGAAGCGATCCCTGGACCTCCTGGAACAAGATCGCGAGGCCGTGCGCACGGAGGCCCGTCACAACAATCGGCAGGGATTGCAGGTCAAGCGTGTCCGAGTGGTCGAATACCCGTTGGCCCCGTACGTCCAATGGGAGTTGTACGCACTGCGGATGCTCGCGGAGGAGGGCTTCGAACTGAGCGTGCTCCCGGCCGCTGAACTCGCATCACTCGAAACCCGCCGCCAGTTGCCCGAGGTCGTGGTCCTCGGGAGGCGGGTCCTCTACGAGGTTCGCTACCTGCCCGACTGGACGCCCGCCGGGGCCAAGCGGGTCAATGGTGAATACGTGATCAGCACGGCCACGGCCGAGATCTCCCGCCTCTTCCAGAAGGGTGAGTCACTGCTCGACTTCTTCGAGCGGGAAGTGGCCCCGCTGCCTGCGCCTGCGGTTTGATCTATCGTTCCTAGATGCCTTCCGTTCGTACAGGTCGCACGAGGCTGGGAACACTCAGCCTCAGCCTCCTCGCCCTTGTGGTCCTCGGTCTGATCGGTGCATCACCGTGGGCCCTGCGAGCTTTCGGGGGGCCCACCGCCCGCTGGGAACGACTGAGCTTCATCGGCCAGACCTACGGCGCCGCGTCGGCGCTCTTAGCCGCTGTGGCGTTGGTGGGGATCGTGGCGACGCTCATCTTTCAGGCGCGCGAGACGAAGATCGCGCGTGAAGAGGCGCGTCGCATAGCGATCGCCGAACTGCTCAAGATGGCCATGGACGATCCCGACCTCGACGAGGCGTGGGGGCCGGTTCCGGCGGGGGAGAGCCGCAAGGCCCGGCGCCAGCTCATGTACATCAACATGATCATCTCGGAATGGCAGATGTCGTACGAGACGAAGGCCCTTCCCGCAAAACGCCTGCGCGCCATCTCCCGCGAGATGTTCAGCGCCCATCCCGGACGCGCCTACTGGCGCGAGGCCCGCCAGGCCCGTCTGAGCACCTCGGAGACCAAGCGAGCCCGCCGCTTTCACCAGATCCTCGACGAGGAGTTCAACCGGGCCCCCACCCCGCCGCCGGACCGCCCCCGCCCCCGCCGTCCCTGGGCACTCATGGCCGGGGCTGCGGCGGGCGTGACTCTGGCGTCCCTTCTCGCCCGCGTCCTGACCCGCCGTACCCGACGAGGCTCAAGCCGCTGAGCACTCCGCTACCGTCAGCCGGTGATGTGGGCCGCACCACGGTTGTCCACGTCCACCGGCTTTGCTTGGGCGGATGCAGACGAGGGCACCCGGCGCGAGCCGGTACAGCGGCCCCGCCCTCCGTTTGACGCCGGTTGCAAGGTCTGAAGATCGCACTGGTCGATCCCGTGCGGGCTCGATCGCTTCCCACAACCGTGAAGTCGGATTCATGACGACGTTCGCGCTGGCGGACGAGCGGGTGCGCGACGGCTTGAGGCGTCATCGTTTGCCCGCGCTTGTCATGACGGCGTAACAGCAATCGAGGCCACACCGGCTACGGCCAGGCCGGAGCGAAGGTAAGCAGCCACCGTGATCATCGAGCCCGCCGCCCGGAACCCGAACTCACCCGGCTCGACACGGGATTCGGGACCGGTCCCGGAGTCTCCGCGCTAATGTGCGGTCACGCAAGGCCGGTCGGTGTCCCCGGTGGGAAGTACTGTCCGTTTCTATCTTTCAGGGGTGGGTCCTGGTGTTGCGGTATGGAAGCGTCATCGCGGCGGCGGTCATGGCGTCGGCCCTGGCAGTAGCGGCTTCCGGCTGCGGGATGAGCGCGGACGCGAAGGCGCGGGACGCGTTCGAGTCGGCGGTGCAGGACGTCGGGCCGAACTCTCGCGGCGGCGTTCCCGGGTATTGCCGGGAACGCCTCGCGATGAGCGAGGGCGAGTGCCTCGACGTGTTCTCCAACGCCGCGGCCTACTGCCCGTGGCCAGACAACAACATGCCCACCATTCTGAAGTCATGGGATGGGGGCGCCGGCCGGACTCTGCGTGTGAGGGGCAAGTATCGTGACGGCACCACCTACACCCGCGATGTGGTCATCGTGAAATACCAGGGAAAGTGGAAGCTCAAGTTTCCGTACTGGCTCGATGGCCGGAGTCAGCCTCCATGTCCTCCCAGTTGAGCAAGTCCAGCTTCGATCGGCTTGGCGGGGTATCGACGGGTGCTGACGGCCGGTGCCGCCACAAGCCTGACGCTGGTATCCGTCCTCACCCGCGCCCTCCTCGCCGTACCTGTTGAACTCGAGCCGCTGAGCCCCGCGCGGACACTTACCCGACCACGCCTCGCTGATATCGGCGCGAGAAGCGCGGAATCGACCCGTCGAGAGCTGTTCGAGCGCGGAGGCCGACGGTGCGTGATGTGCCAGAGATCCCTGGTGATCGAGGCCGCGCCTTCTCTTCCGACCTTGATCGATTCGACGGAGCACGTCGCTCCGATTTTCACTTGCTTGGCTCTAACTGAAGTGAGAGCCTCCTCCGGCCGCGTCGTTCTCGCCACTGCCGATCACGGGCCACGCAACGGACCTCAGCCGCGGAACACCGGGCAATACCGGGTGGTGGGAGCAACCGAATGCCCTCGCTGCAAGAGCCACTACAGCTGGGCCGCGAATGTCGTGGGTATCGCGGACATTCACATCTTTAAGGAGGAGGTTCGTGCTCCATGAGCTGGGCCAGCAGGCTGATGACGCCGCCGCCGGCACCGCCGCCGCTGAGTAGCGCGGCCGGCCAGGCTGCCCCGGCGGCAAGGGCGAGCGCGCAGCAGATGGCTGCGGCAAGAGCCGCAGCCGTGAGAAGGGCGACGGCTTCAAGCGAAATCATCGGCCTTCTCATCTGCCCTCGCTCCGGTGATCAACCACGACCCTCTCCACACAGCAAGGTGGACTGGCGGACGATGGCGCGTTGCTCGGGCACGGCACGGTGGCGTCTTCACGCGTTGCGTGCGGAGGACGTATGCTGAGTTCGACGAACATGAGGACTCCTTGTGTTCGCAGAGGCCGCTCCCTGCTTCCGCCTAGAAGCACCAGGGGGCGGCCTTGGTTCGTTGTTCGATTTTCATACCGCGTCCCTGTTCAGGGTTAGCGCATCGATCACATGGTCGGCTCCTTCTCGATGGATCCGGCGGGTGGTCCTGTAATGAGTGTCGGATGCCGTGCTCAGGACCACAATGAATCCAGACATGAAGGAGCTTTCGCCGGCGTGCCGTGACCGTTCGTGGACGTACGGCTGTGACAGAGCGAAACGATGACGGACAATGAGTGTCACTCGGTGGCGTTCTGTGTCACGACGGGAGAGACATGTCCGGCGATCGTTCGTATGCGTTGCCGTCCGACCCTCGCGAGTGGTTCGCCGCTCAGCTTCGTGAGCTCCGCCGCAGTACCCTGCGCGTGCCGACGGAGGAGACCCTGGCCCGCAAAGCGGGATGCGCACGCTCCACCGTCTCCGCCATCTTGAACGGCCGCCGGTTTCCGAGCTGGGAGCACACGCAGGCTCTGGTCGAGGCTTGCGGGGGCGACCCGGTACTCTGGCGAGAGCGCTGGCTTGACGCCAAGAGGCGGATTGACGAGCAGCGCCAGAACGTGGCCAGGAAAGATCCTCTTCCCGATGCGATCGGTGTTACGGGCACCGCATCTCTCAGCGTGCACTGGTACCGCAACAATCGGGAGTTCTACGAAGCCGCCACCGAACAGGTCGAGCGGGCGCGTTCTGAACTCCGGGTCACCTATACGCGGCGCTATCCGCCGACGTCTTTCGCCACGCGAGCGTCCGCCGAATATTTCGATGCAGTACTGCGGTGGGCCTCCGAGGAGAGTGAGGACGAGCGCAGTGTCCGGCGCATCATCGGTATTCCAGAGCAGCAGGGAGTGCCTGACCCGGACGTCCTAGAGTGGGCCCGGCACCATTATGCCGAAACCAAGAGCATACTTAACTATGAGGCTAACGTGCTGCGATGGACTGCACCGGCCGATCTGATCAACATGGCGCTGATCGACTATGACAGGGTCATTCTTGCCTTCTCCGGTGGTCCCAGACAAAAGCTCAATGGCCTCAGGGTGGAGAATCCCATCTTCTTCAGCTATTTCGCCAGCTACTTCGAGCAACTATGGGCGGTGTTGCAGCCACTGGGCGCCTATCTCGAGGAAATCAGCCGCGACGAATACCGGCGATAGCTGGCTACAAACGGACCGGCAGTGGCGGACCTTGGGACCGCTGCTGCCGCATGGTGAACGACGTGGTCGTCCGCCCACATGACCGCGCCGCAGTGGACACCAGGTCAGGGAGCGGCTGGTCGTTGTGATGAGAGAACGGCTTGGTCCAAGGCCGCGAGGTCAGGGTCTCTTGTCCTGTGACCGGGGAATCGGAGAGCCGCCGTTCATAGTGGCTGACCCGGTCGCCGTGAACCCGCAACCCGAGCAGGCTTAGGCAAGGAGCCGGGCACTCATTCCACGGTGCCGCCCGGAGCGGCGACCCGCGTTCTCTCCGGCTGCGGAGTCCGGCCGGTACGAAACAGGACGTCACTGATGGCGGCAACGCCGAGCCCCTGACCTGTGAGACCAGGTCAGGGGCTGGGCGGGCGGTTGGGCCCTGGACGCTCTGGTCAGTGCCTCGTCAGGGTTCCAGGTCGGCCACGCCCTTGCCGCTCAGCATGTCAATCGGTACGGAGGCCTGGTCGTGCGCGATCAGCCAGTCCTTGTCGATCTTGCGAAAGCCGAAGGTGGCCCGGACCCACGTGCCGCTCGTGGCCGTTCCGTTGCCCAGCGTGCCGCTGAGCCGGCCGAAGCAGTGCCCGTAGGCGACATCGGTGCCCACGGTGAGCGTCAGGTCGCGGACCTCGTACGACACCTCTCGGAAGATCGTGAACGCGTTCGTCCAGTTCTTCAGCTTCGCCGCGATCCCCACGTGCTGCAGCGGCGGCTCGATGTCGAAGGACACGACGTCCGCTGTGTAGACCTGCTCCAGGGCCTTCAGATCCTTGCCCCGGATCCCTTCGACGAGCTTGTCGATCTGCTCCCGGATCTTGGCTTCGTCGACCTCGCGCTGTGCGGGCATGAACACTCCTTCGATCAGTGAGGGGCCTCGGCTTCTCACGCCTATGACGAAGTAGCCCTCTGAAGTGTGATGCCTCGCCACAAAGCCGTCTGGAACGCCATCGGCCCTTCGACCGCCCGTGTTCGCCGGTGGGGGCGCTGCGCCTCCTCGTCCCGGTCGCGCGGTTGGGACCTGTTTAGAAAGTGATCTCGGTGACGGCGTGCGGGTCAAACACCGGCGGGCGCCCTCCGGTGCTTTGCCTTGCGGTTGGCCAGCTGATCGGCCTTCACCGGAATGGTGGCCGCGATCCCACGACGGCGCAGATGAGCGCGGTTGGCCTTGGAGGAATAGGCCTTGTCGGCCAGAACCCGGTCCGGACGGGTGCGCGGCCGCCGCGTCCGGACCGGGCGACCCGGACAGCACCGGCCGGAACTGCGGGCTGTCTGCGCGCTGACCGGCGGTGACCACTACCGCCATCGGTTTGCGGCCCTGCTCGCACGCTAGGTGGATCTTGGTGGTCCGGCCACCGCGCGAGCGCCCCAGCCCGTGATCGGGTGGCTCGTCTCCCGGCGGTTCGACCTGCCCTCCGACATCGTGGCGGGCACCGGCGGCGTGCTGGTGGGCACGGTTTGATTGTCGAGTCCACCGATACACTCCAGACGATCAACCCCGCGGCGTCGGCGAAGGCCATCGGCTTCGCCCAGATGAACGCCCAGATCCCGGCACGCTGCCAGCGGCGGAACAGGTGGTAGACCGACTGCCGGTGCCCGTACCGCTCGGGCACGTCACGCCAGGGCGCCCCGACGCGGGTCCGCCACCGGATGCCGTCTACCTGCTGCCGACGTGACCATTTGGGCGGCCTGCCACGTCGTTCACCACATGGCAGCAGCGGCTCCAGCCTCCGCCACCGCCGGTCCGTCAGATCCTTGCGCGCTCCGATCGATACGTTGGGCACGAGGTCTCCGGTGTTGATGGTCTTCTTGGTCGTTGATCCATCCACCGGAGACCTCACTCGTCTCTGGATCCGACATGCCGCCCACACCGGACATTTCTAAACACGGCCTAGACGAGTGAGTCCGATCTCCGATTAGTGGTCGTAGGCGATCAGTGACCGGGTGATCGGAGCGTTGGTTGCGTGGTTGTGCCAGATCGCGGCGGCCATGGCCAGGACGCGCTGGGCGAGGCGGACGCGGACGTCCTCGGCCGAGCGGCCGCCCTGCTGCTCCAGATCGAGCCGGCCTTTGAGGGTGTCGTTGACCGACTCGATCAGCTGGCGGACCTTCTTGAGCATCGGCTCTCCGTGGCGGGCCCTCTCGTCCTTGCGGGACGGGCGCGGAATGGTGATGCCGTACTCGCCCAGCGGCGTCTCAAAATCCCGGCCGGCCAGGCCCTTGTCACAGATCAGCGGGATGCCCCCGTGCTCGGCCGTCACCTCCACCTCGACCTCCAGCATCGCGGCCGGTACCTCGCGTTCGCCGATCCTGGGGTCGGCCAGGGCCCACAGGATCGGCACCCCCGCCGGTGTGCACACCAGGTACGGCTTCAGCCCCAGTAGAAGCGCGAGTGGCCGGCGCAGTAGCCATAGCCCGCCCATCCGGCAAGATCCGAACGCTTGACCGTCGGCCGTGACATCCCGCACGGCACCGGCGTGGCATCGACGATCCAGCAGTCGTCCAGCCAGAGGTCACTGGAGCGGGCAAGCATCCGGATGGCCCGCTTGACCAGCCCGAGTGCGACCCGCAGCCGCTTGTTGTAGCCCGACTGCCGGGGCCAGATAGGGGAACATGCCGGTCAGGTGCTTGCGGGCATGGCGCAGCGGCACTGCGCCTCGGAGGTGAAGCCCGGCAGCGCCTGGGCGACCGCGACGCAGACCAGCTCGGAGTCGGTCAGCACCGGCGGCCGGCCCGTCCATCGCGGTCCTCCCAACTCGTCGTCGATCTTCACGTACAGTGCCGTGAGAAGGGTCTCGATGTCGTTCGTCACAAAACGATCATTGAGGCCCTTCCCTGCTTCCGCAGGGCTTCGGACTTACTCGTCTAGGCGGTGCCGCCGCGCAGGAAGAGCCGACCGAGGTCGCGCAGGTGGCGGCGGAACTCGGGCGGATGGACGACGTCGAACTCCGCGCCTACGGCGGCCAGGACGAACACAGGCCAGTCGAAGGCGTCCACTTGCAGGCGCAGGCGGCAGGAGTCGTCGTCAACGGGCTCGACCCGGCCACCGGTGACGGCGACTACCGGCTCCACCGCGTCGGCCGGGGCGTGCAGGAGGACGGTGATGTCGTACCGGGTGGGACGGGAGCCGAGCCGCTCGGTGACGAATGCGGCGGCGTCGGTGGCGGGCAGGTCGCGTGGGCGGAAGCGGGCTCCGGTGGCGGCCGGGCCGGTGAGGCGGTCGAGGCGGAAGACGCGCCAGTCGGCGCGGTCGAGGTCCCAGGCGACCAGGTACCAGCGGCGCTTGAGCGAGACGAGCCGGTGCGGTTCGACCAGCCGGGTGGCCGGCTCGCCGGATGGGGTGGCGTAGGTGAAGGTGAGCCGTTCGTCGTCCCGGCATGCCTGGGCGATCACGGTGAGCGTGGTGGCGTCGATCTGGGGGCCGTCCGCCGGGGCGGTGACGGTGTAGGCGCGCAGCGCGTCCACGCGGCGGCGCAGCCGGGGCGGCATCACCTGGACGACCTTGGTCAGTGCGCGTAGCGAGGCCTCCTCGACGCCTTCGACGGCGCTGCCGGCGGCCGTGCGCAGGCCGACGGCGATGGCGACCGCCTCCTCGTCGTCGAGCAGCAGGGGCGGCATCGCGGTGCCGGACCTGAGCTGGTAGCCGCCGGCCGAACCGCGGCCGGAGTGGACCGGGTAGCCGAGTTCGCGCAGCCGGTCGATGTCGCGGCGCAGGGTGCGCTCGCTGACGGCGAGCCGCCCGGCCAGTTCCAGGCCGGGCCAGTGGCGGTGGGTCTGCAGCAGGGACAGCAGCCGCAGCATGCGTGCGCTCGTGTTCGCCATGTTCTCAGGTTCTCCTCCCATCCGGTCAGGAAGTGACCGGAAGGGACTCTAGCGTCGTTCCCGGCAACCACACCGAGAAGGGAACGCCAATGAGGATCCTGGTGACCGGGGCGACGGGGATCGTCGGCCGCCACGTCGTGGACCGGCTCGTGCGGGCGGGCGCGCAGGTGCGGGCGCTGACCCGCAACCCCGCGGCGGCCAAACTGCCGCCTCAGGCGGAGGTGGTCCGAGGCGATCTGACCGAGCCCGCCGGGGTGGCCGCCGCACTGGACGGCGTGGAGCGCATGTACCTGTTCCCCGTGCAGGAGCGCGCCCGCGAAGTCGTCGCGCTGGCCCGTCAGGCCGGCGTACGGCGCATCGTGGTGCTGTCGGCGGCGTCGGTCACCGCCGGCCTGCACACCAGCCCGGTGGAGCAGGCGGTGGAGGAGTCCGGGCTGGAATGGACGCACGTGCGGCCGTGCGGGTTCATGACGAACATGCTGCAACTGTGGGCGCCGTCGATCAGGGCCGAGCGGGTGGTGCGCCACCCCTTCGCGGACGAGCCGATGAACCTGATCCACGAGGCCGACATCGCCGCGGTCGCGGTCACCGCACTGCTGCGCGACGGCCATCACGGTAAGGCCTACACCCTGACCGGGCCCGGCCTGGTCACCGTTCGCGAGCAGGTCGCGGCGATCAGCGCGGCGCTGGGGGAGGAGGTCGGCTACCAGGAGGTCAGCCGCGAGCGCGCCCGTGAGCTGCTGAAAGCGCAAGGGGGATTCGCCGCCGAGTCGGCGGACCTCATGCTGGGCTTCGTCGAGTACGGCGGCGACGACCCGGACGGCGGCGGCTACGCCGACCAGGACTGGTCGGCGCTGATGCGGGTCTGGCCGGACGTGGAACAGGTCACCGGACGCCCCCCGCGAAGCTACGCCGCATGGGCCCGCGATCACGTATCCGACTTCCGCTGACCGTCCCCGCCCATCCTGGGCAACCCCCTCGACCGGGATGCCCGCCTCCACCACCTGGGAACCCCTCAATGACCGGCGCCCTGATACCGACGGCGGCGCCGCTCCCGGCCGCATCCACGCCCTACCGGTGGCGGTGGCCGGCGCTGGCGGTGATCCTCACCGGCTCGGCGATGGAGATGCTGGACTCCACCGTCACCAGCATCGCCGGCCCGGCCATCCGCGCCGACCTCGGCGGCGGAGTCTCCCTGATCCAATGGCTCGGCGTGGGGTGGCCCGCGAAGGCGATCACCGCGAGTCCGGCGGCGCAGATGGCGAACACGGCGGGGCGGTGCCGAACACGCCGCTGTACGGCACATCAAGTAGCCGAGGCGGGGTCGCACAGGACGGAACTACTCCGCGACCCCGCCTATCCCCGAGGGCGTCGATTGGCCATCCTCGGAGTTCGAACGGGAATCAGCGGCGGTTCTCGAACTTCATGTCGCCCACGGTCACGTTGCGGACGTGGTCGCCGGCGAGGAGGGCGTGCGGGAAACCGAGTTCGATCGCGCTGACCTCGTCGAGGTGGGCCAATTGGGAGTCGGTGAGGTCGATCTCCAGGGCGCCCAGATTGTCCTCCAACTGAGCGGGCGTGCGGGCACCGATGATGGGTGCCGTCACGCCCGGACGCCGCAGCGCCCAGGCCAGCCCGATCTGGGCGGGTGTGCAGCCCTGCTGCGCCGCGACCTCCTTGACGACGTCGGCGATGGCCAGGTTCCGTTCGGTGACCGTGCCCAGAGTGGAGGAGTTGAAGCTCTTGCGGGTGCCGTCAGCGGACGCGACGTTGGCCGCGATCAGGTCGTCCCGGCTGTACTTGCCGGTGAGCAGTCCGCCGGCAAGCGGTGAGTACGGAACGACACCCAGCCCCATCTCGCGTGCCATGGGGATCAGGTCGCGTTCCCCGGTGCGCTCGATCAGGTTGTACTCGATCTGCAGCGCGATCAACGGCGACCAGCCGCGCAGGTCGGCGATCGCCTGCATGCGCGACACCTGCCAGGCCGGGGCGTTGGAGATCGCCACGTAGAGGACCTTGCCCTGCCGGACCAGATCGTCCATGCCGCGCAGGATCTCCTCGACCGGAGTCGTGGAATCCCACACGTGCAGGTAGAGCAGGTCGATGTAGTCGGTATTCAAGCGCCGCAGGCTGTTTTCCACCGACGCGGAAAGATTCTTGCGGTGGGCGCCCCTGGCATTCGGGTCGCCGGGCTGGCGCAGCGTCGTGTATTTCGTCGCCAGCACCAAGCTTTCGCGGTTGCCGCGGGTGAATTCGCCCAGCAGACGCTCGGAGCTGCCGTTGCTGTAGGTGTCGGCGGTGTCGATGAAGTTGCCGCCGCGTTCGGCGTAGACGTCGAACAGCTTGCGCGCCTCCTCCGGCTCGGCGCCCCAGCCCGTCTCGGTGCCGAAGGTCGCCGCGCCCAGCGCCAGCGGTGAGACCCGCAGTCCGGACCGGCCCAGCAGCCGGTACGTGTCGAGGGTGAGCGGCATCATGTCCTCCTGTGCTCGTGGTTCGAGGACAAGCCTGCGGTCGCCGCGGGCCAGGGGTAAGGGAAGGCACTTCCTGGGAACACCGGTCCCACCCGGGCTGTTGGACCGGGCATGATCACCCCCGCCGTCGACAAGACACAGGAGCTGGCCGCCTTCCTGCGGACCCGGCGCGAGCGCCTCGATCCGCAGGACGTCGGCCTGCCGCCGCGTCGGCAGGCCCGCCGGACCCCGGGACTGCGCCGCGAAGAGGTCGCCGAACTGGCCGGGGTCAGCATCGACTACGTCGTGCGGCTCGAACAGGCCCGCGGGCTTCGGCCCTCGGCGGACGTGGTCGAGGCCCTCGCCCGGGCGCTGCGGTTGGCCCCCGACGAACGCGCCTACCTCTTCGACCTGGCCGGCCGGCGTCCTCCCAACGCCGGCAAGCCCGCCACCGCCGCGGCACCGCCGCTGGCCAGCCTGGTGGCCGACCTGTCGCCGCTGCCGGCCATGCTGCTGAACCACCGCTTCGACATCCTGGCGTGGAACCGGGAAATGGCGAGGCTGCAACTCGACTTCGACACCCTGCCGCCGTCCCAGCGCAACGCGATGTGGCTGTGCCTGATGCACCCGCAGATACGCGAACACTACGTCGACCGCGAACGCGTCGTCCGCGAGGGAATCGCCCGCCTACGCGCCGCCTGGGCCGCACATCCGGAAGACGAGACGCTGGCCGACCTCATCGCCGAATTCATCACCCATAGCGAGGAATTCGCACGGATGTGGGCCGAGCGAGACGTCAAAGTCAACGGCCGCGGTCACAAGGTGGTACGCCACCCCGAAGTAGGCATGATCACCATGCACTTCGAAGTGCTCATGCCACTGCAGGACCCAGAACAACGCCTGATGATCTGCCGCGCCGCCGACGACGAGAGCCAGGCAGCGTTGGACCGGCTCTTTACACGGTGACGCCGAACCGTCGTCCGCTCAGGCTGTCGGATGCTCCTCACCGGAAGCTGACCGATGGCGGTCAGCGGACCGCTCCTAACGGACGCCCGGGACCCTCGTACCGGCCACTAAGCTGCCGGAACGGAGGATGAAGGGGCGGGGAGAGGTTGCGGCCGACGCTGGCAGCCGACGAAGTTCGGCGGAATCTGACGCAGTACCTCACGACGACGTTCGCGCTGGCGGACGAGCAGGTCCGTGAGGGCTTGGAACGCTTTCTCAACCATCCTGAGCAGGGCATCTTTCGTGGCCCTTACCTACGCATCCGCACCCCCTTCCGTATGGAGGGAGACGGGTGGCGGAGCCTGCTCCAGTGGGCGCCGGCCGGATTCGTCCCGTACCGCCATCAGGCCGCCGCGTTCCGGCGCCTGACGACGTTCGACCACAGGGCGGAGCCGACCCTGATCACGACGGGGACCGGCTCCGGCAAGACCGAGTCCTTCCTCATCCCGGTGCTCGACCACTGCCGAAGGGCACGCGCTCAAGGCAGGACGGGCGTGAAGGCCGTCCTGCTGTACCCGATGAACGCGCTCGCCACCGACCAGGCCCAGCGGCTCGACGACTACCTCCGGCAGCCCGGCCTCGGCGACGTCACCGCGGGCCTCTACATCGGCGACACCCCGGAGACCGGCTACCCGCGCGTGTACACGCACCGGGGCGAGATCCGGCGGTCGCGGCCCGACATCCTCATCACCAACTACAAGATGCTCGACCTCCTCCTCCAGCGCGCCGACGATCTCCCGCTCTGGGAGGACGCCGACCTCGCCTACGTCGTCGTGGACGAGTTCCACACCTACGACGGCGCGCAGGGCACCGATGTGGCGATGCTCCTGCGGCGCCTCGCGGCGGCGCTCGGGCACAGCGAGCCCGGGAGGCCCCTCGGCGGGATCTGCCCGGTCGCGACGAGCGCGACGCTGGGGGAGAGCGGGGACGGAGCCGAGATCCGGCGGGTCGCCGAGGCGGTGTTCGGTACTCCCTTCGGCCCCGACTCGGTGATCGGGGAGGACCGGCAGAGCACCGACGAGTTCATCGAAGACGCCGGGATCGACTACACCCTCCCCCTTCCCGACCCGCAGGAACTCGCGTCCGTTCCCGACCCGCACGGCGATGACGGCGCCATGGCGCAGATCATGCAGGCCGTCACCGGACGGGACTCGCTCACCCCGCAGGAACTCGGCAAGGTCCTCCGGCAGCACATCCTCACCAGCGCCGTCCTGGAGGTCCTCGACGGGAGGCCGCACACGCTCGGGGAGATCCTCGAACTCCTCCCGCGCAAAGGCGCCTACAGCTGGGGCACGGCGATACGGCTGTCCCCCGTGCACGCGGCGACGGCCCTCGCGCGGTTCGTCGCCCTGCTGTCCGAAGCAAGGGATCCAGAGGACGCCGGTCGCCCCTTCCTCCACATCGAAACGCACCTGTGGGTGCGGTCGGTGACGCGGCTGCTCCGCGCGGTCGGCCCCCGGCCCGGGTTCGCCTGGTACGGGGAGGCCCCTCCGCCACTCGACGCGGAGACCACCGTCACCGGCGGCGGACGGGAGATGCTGCCCGCCGTGTACTGCCGCCACTGCGGGCGGTCCGGCTGGGCGGCGATCTCCCCGGAACGCGACCCGCACGACCTCGTCGCCGAACCGGCCCGCATCTACCGGTCCGGCATCTCCGAGAAGCGTCTCGTCCGGCCGCTGATCACCGCGACGCGGCGCGAGGTGGAGGCGCGGGCGGCGGGGGAGCAGGGCGGGCCGAACGTCCTCGTGCTGGCGGCGAACGGCCGGCACGTCCGGCCGCTGGACCCGGAAAAGGACCTGGAGAACTCCGCCAAGGCCGACTTCCGGGACGTGTTCGTCCTCGCCGACCTTTCCCACGGCAAGGAGAGCAACCGGGACGCCGAGAACGACCGCTGCCCCGCCTGCGGCATGGAACAGGGCACACGGTTCCTCGGCTCCGGGCTGGCCGCGCTCGCGTCCGTCGCGGTGACGGAACTGTTCACCGGCGGCCAGCTCCAGAAGCAGGAACGCAAGACCCTCCTGTTCAACGACTCGGTGCAGGACGCCGCGCACCGCGCCGGGTTCGTCGCGAACCGGTCGTTCGGGTTCTCACTTCGATTGCTCCTCGCGTCCCAGCTGGACGACGCCGACGGGCCGAAACCGCTCCACGAGCTGATCTCCGACACCGTCAAGGAGGCCAGCGTCCCCGAATACCTCCCCTCGGTGGTGCCGCCCGACCTGCACGACCGCGACGACGTGGACGCGCTCCTCGCCGGCGAATCCGAAGGGTCCGCGCGGACCTGGACGCTGATCGGGGAGCGGCTCGCGTTCGCGTCCGTCCTGGAGTTCGGGCTCCGCTCCCGGCAGGGTCGCACGCTGGAACTCACCCGGACCGTCGCCGCCGAGGTCGCCGTCCGCGACATCGACCGCATCGCCGGCCTGGCCCGCGACCTCCAGCTCGCCGGACCCGCCGCCCTCACCGGCCTCCCCGGCCACGACACCTACGTCGCGTACGTGCGCGGGCTGCTGGAACGCATGCGGATGCGCGGCGCCGTCCAGCACCACTGGCTCGACGCGTGGATCGACGGCGCCGGAACCAAGCGGTACATGACCATCTGGGGCAAGCGCCCCGACGGGATGCCCGCGTTCCCGCGCGGCCTGTCCGCGCCGCGGTTCGTGCTCGGCGCGCCGAAGAACCGCAGCGAGTTCGACGGCATCACCGGGCGCCACAGCTGGCTCCAGGACTGGACGGCCCGCTGCCTCGGCATCGAACACGGCGCGTCCGGCCACTACCTGTCCCGGCTGCTGAACGTCCTCACCGAGGAGGACGTCATCGCGCGCCGCACCGCCGGGGACGGCGCCACCCCCGTCTTCGGGCTGCGGCCCGGCCACGTCCAGGTCCGCGGACTCGACGACGACCAGGTCGAGAACGCCGGCGTCTACTGCCCCGTCTGCAACTGGCAGCAGACCGTTCACCCCGAAAGCCTGCGCGAATGGGTCGAGGCGCCCTGCCCCCGCTACCGCTGCACCGGACACCTCGACACCGACACGCGCCGCAGCGACCTGTACGAGAACGACTACTACCGCCGCCTCTACCGCAGCGCCCGCCCGTTCAGCGTCATCACCGCCGAGCACACCGGCCAGCTCACCCGGCCGCAGCGCGAGGACGTCGAGCGGAGGTTCCGCGACGGCGCCCGCTACAGCGACCCGAACGTCCTGGCGTGCACGCCGACGCTGGAACTCGGCATCGACATCGGCGACCTGTCCGCCGTCGTCCTCGCGTCGCTGCCGCGCTCACCGGCCGGCTACGTCCAGCGGGTGGGACGCGCCGGACGCAAGACCGGCAACGCCTTCCTGCTGACGCTCATCGGGCGGAACCCCCGCGACCGGTACTACCTGACCGACCCCACCGACATGATCGCGGGCGACATCGTCCCGCCCGGCTGCCACCTGTCCGCCGTCGAGATCCTCCAGCGCCAGTACGTCGCGCACCTCGCCGACCTCGCCGCCCGCGAACGCTTCGACGGGCTGCCCCCGATGCCGCGCCTCGCGTCCGCGCTGTTCGGCGAGTCCGGATGGCTGACCGCGTTCCAGGACGCCGTCCTCGCCGAAGGCGACGCCCTCGCCGGCGGGTTCCTCGCCCTGTTCGCCCAAGGCGACCCCGAGACCGGCGTCACCGAGGAGGCCGCCCGGCGGCTGCGCGACTTCGCCGTCACCGGACTGAAGGAGGGCATCGCCGCCGCGACCCGCGTCTGGGACGAGCGGCTCGCCGACCTGCGCGCCCGCCTGGACGTCATCGACGCCGCCATCGCCGCGATGATCGACTCGGATCTGCAGCAGCGGAACCGCCGCGGCGAGCTGCGCGCCGAACGCCGCGCCGTCCAGGCCCGCATCGCCGAGATCGGACGCGGCGGCGCCCACGGCACCCTCGTCGAACTCGGGCTGCTGCCCAACTACTCGCTCATCGACACCTCCACCGCACTGGAGGCCACCCTCACCTGGGAGGAGCGCGTCGGCGACGAGGCCGGCGAGGCGCCCGCGCCCGCCGACCGGCAGCGGACCGGCGGGCAGCGAACGAACAGGGCGCGCGGCGACCGCCGCTTCTCCAGCGAACTCCGCGAATACGAGCGGTCCGCGTCCACCGCCCTCACCGAACTCGCACCCGGCAACCACTTCTACATCCGCGGCTACCGGCACGAGATCACCGGACTCGACATCGGCACCCCGCAGCGCCCCGCCTACCGGCAGTGGCGCGTCTGCCAGGAATGCGGCTACGTCCGCACCACCGCCGCCGCCGAGGACCACGGCCCCTGCCCCCGCTGCGGCAACGAGCGCATCGGCGACAGAAGCGGCCTGCACACCGTCCTCATCCCCACCCGCGTCACCGCCCACGACCTGCGCGACGACGCCCGCATCCGCGACGACCACGACGACCGGCAGCGCCGCTACTACGAGACCGCCGTCGCCGTCGACATCCCCCGCGACGAGATCGCGCCCGGCGCCTGGCGGCACGCCAGACGCGTGTTCGGCGTCGACTTCACCCGCCGCGCCGTGATCCGCCGCTTCAACCTCGGGTCGCTGCGCATGGACCGCCCCGCCGGCGACCCCTTCGCCGGGGACCTGCGGCGGCTGAACCCGTTCCACGTGTGCCGGACGTGCGGCGGCGCCACCTCCGGCGGCCCGCCCGACGGGGACGGGAGGCCCACCGGCACCACCTCCGGATACGACGCGTCCCGCAGCCACCACCGCCCCTGGTGCCCGCAGCGGCGCGGCGGCGACGTCGAGCACGAACCGCTGATCCTCGCCCATGAGCTGCGCACCGAGGCCCTGCGGATCCTCGTCCCCATCGCCACCACGATGATCCCCGAGCGGACCGTCACGTTCGAGGCCGCGCTGATGGCCGGGATCGCCCGCAGGTACGGCGGTGACCCCGCCCACCTGCGGATCGTCACCGCCACCATGCCCGACCACCTGCACCACAGCGGCCACCGGCGGCGGTTCCTCGTCCTGCACGACACGCTGCCCGGCGGCACCGGCTACCTGCACCGCATGTCCACCGAGGCGGGCTTCCGCGAAGTGCTGCACGAGGCGTACGAGGTCGTGTTCCACTGCCCGTGCGCCAACGAGGAGGGCAAGGCGGCCTGCCACCGCTGCCTGCTCCGCCACGTCCGGGGCGAGGAGTTCGACAAGGCCGACCGCGGCCTCGCCGTCGAGATGCTCGGCGAACTCCTGGAGGACTGGGAGACCGCGTCCGTCGCCAGTACCGACGACATCTCCCTCGTCAACCAGGTCGAAAGCGAACTGGAGGCCCGGTTCCTCGACGCGTTGATGCGGTGGGCGCGCAAGCCCGGCAGCGGCCGCGCCCTCAGCTCCGGCCCCCGGCTCAACGACCGGCGCACCGCCGACCTGCGCATCACCTCCGGGGACGACGTCGTCCACTGGCAGGTCATCCTGCAGAACACCATCAAGGAGACCCGGCCCGACATCTACTTCAAACGGCTGGACGGGGCGCCCCTGGAAGTCGCCGTCTACCTCGACGGCTACAACTACCACGCCGCCCCGCACGCCAACCGGCTCGCCGGCGACGCCGCCAAACGCGCCCGTCTCCGCGCCCACGGCCGCGTCGTCTTCCAGATCACCTGGGACGACGTCGAGCACTGGGAGAGAGGCCTGTTCCCAGAGTCGCCCGCGTGGGTCCCGTACCAGGGCATCGCCCAGGGACGGGCCCGCGAGGGCTACCTCCACGGCGGCGGCGACCCGGCCGAGCTGGCCGACCTGATCTGGGCCAACCCGATCCAGACGCTGCTGGCCTTCCTGTCCGACCCCGACGCCGACCGCTGGCGGCGCCGTGCCGAAGCGGCCGCGACCGGCCTCGTGATGCCCGGCGCCGAGATGCGGCGCGCCTCGCCCGGCGGGATCGGCGACCTGCTCACCGCCGCCGTCCGCGGCGACGACGCCCTGCCCGAACCGCCGCCCGGCGACCTGATGCTCGTCCGCACCGAGGACGCCTCCGGCTGCCCCGTCACCGTCGTCGCGAACGCCCGGACGCGCGCCTGGACTGCCCTCGCCGTCATCGACGACCGGACCGCCGCGATCACCGCCGACGAGGACGCCCACCGCCGCCGCTGGCACGCCTGGCTGTACTGGGGCAACCTCCTGCAGTTCCTGTCGTACGGGGAGGGCGACGGTGTCCAACTCGCCCACACCGACCTCTCCGGGTTCGACCCCGCCGCGCTCGCCGTCACGGGTGGTGCGGGCCTGCTGTCGACGCTCGGCCTGCTGCCGCTCGACCCCGACGACCTGCCGCCCGGCAGCGTCCCGGAAGCACGACCGGAACCCGAACCCACCCGTGCCGACCCGCACCGGGCGAGCGCTCCGCCGTCCTCGGCGGACGCCGAGGCATCCCCGCTCCCGCTCCCGCCACCGCCGCCGTCCCCGGACGTGGCCGCGCCCGACGATGCCTGGGCCGAAGTGCTCGACCTGCTCGACCCCGACGAACCCCGCCTCGCCGACCTCGCGCGCTGCCTGATGGCGCACGCCGTCCCGGCCCCCGAGGTCGGCTACGAACTGGGCGAACAGGCGTGGCAGGCCGAACTGGCCTGGCCGGACGCCAAGGTCGCCGTCGTCCTCGCGGGCAACGACGACGAGGCCACCGGCCGCTACCACGCCTACGCGAGAGCCGGTTGGGAGACCCGCTCGGCGGCCTGGTGGGACTGTGACGAACTGGCGGAACGAATCAAGGCGGCGAACCCATGACCACGCAGGGCGAGGCCACGCTGCGGCTGCTCGACAAGGCCGACAAGGAGATCCAGAAGCTGCCGCGCGTCGTCAAAGGCGCGATCTACGAATTCCAGCACGACTTCCGCAAGAACCCCGACGCGCGCGGCCTGCGGCTCAAGCAGCTCCAGGGCCACGACCGGCTGTACTCCGCCCGGATCAGCGCCGACTACCGGGCGCTGCTCCTGCACGCCGGCAACCGCGACTACATCCTCGTCGCCGTCCGGCACCGCAAGGACGTCTACGACAACCTCGGCCGCTACCAGTACAAGATCAACGATGTGACGGGCGGGATCGAGTTCGTCGACCTCGTCAGCGTCGAGGAGAACGTCTCCACCCCCCGCGCCGCTCCGCCGATCGCGGCGAAGCCCGCGCCACCCGCCGAGGCGCCGCCGCTGTTCGGCGGGTTCACCGACGACCAGCTCCTGCAGCTCGGCGTCGCCGCCGCCCTGCTCCCGCTGATCAGGAAGATCACCACCGAGGAGGAGCTGCTCGGCCTCACCGAGCTCGCCCCGGCGCTCACCGAGGAAGTGCTGCTCGAACTGTACTTCGGCCGGACGTTCGACGAGGTCCTCGACAAGATCACCACGCCGGTCCAGGCCAAGGACGACGTCGACACCGAGGACTACGCCGCCGCCCTCGGCCGTCCCGCCACCCGCGTCACCACGTCCGACACCGAACTGCAGGCCGTCCTCGAAGACGACTTCGGCCGCTGGAAGGTGTTCCTCCACCCGAGCCAGCGCAAGCTCGTCGAGCGCGACCACAAGGGCTCCGCCCGGGTCAGCGGCGGCCCCGGCACCGGCAAGACCATCGTCGCGCTGCACCGCGTCAAGCACCTCGTCGACGGGCTCCCGCCCGGCGGCGGCAAACCCGTCCTGCTCACCACCTACAACAAGAACCTCGCCGCCGACCTCCGCAAACGCCTCCTCGAACTCGGCGGCCCCGAGACCGTGTCCCGTGTCGAGATCGTCAACATCGACAAGCTCGCCGCCGACGTCGTCGCCCGCGCCGAACCCGGCGGCAAACGCCGCTGGATCGACGACGCCAAAGCCGTCCAGGAATGGCGCGACCTGCTGCTGGAACTCGGCGAGACCCGCTGGGACCCCGAGTTCCTGCACGCCGAATGGACCCACGTCATCCTCGGCATGTCCGGCAACTCCCGCGCCGACTACTTCCGCACCCGCCGCCCCGGACGCGGACGCAGCATCGGCCGCGCCCAGCGCGCCGAGATCTGGCGGCTCGTCGAGAAGTTCCGGCTCCGCCTCGACGAGAAGAACCTGTGGACCTACCGGCAGGTCGCCGAGCACGCCGCCCGCCTCGAACAGGAACGCGCCGAGAAGATGCGCCGGCACCGGGAAGGCGGCCTCAACATCCACCGCGAGGACGCCTCCGTCGCCCGGATGCGCCCGCGCTACTCCCACATCGTCGTCGACGAGGCCCAGGACCTCGCCGCCGCGCACTGGAAGATGCTCCGCGCCATGGTCCCCGAAGGCCCCGACGACATCTTCCTCGTCGGCGACGTCCACCAGCGGCTCTACGACAACTACGTCTCGCTGAGCGTCCTCGGCATCAACATCCGGGGGCGCCGCTCCTCCCGGCTCACCCTCAGCTACCGCACCACGCACGAGATCCTCGGCTCCGCCGTCCGGCTCCTCGGCGAGGAGTCCTGGGACGACCTCGACGGCGAGACCGACGAGCTCGGCGGCTACCGCTCCGTCCTGCGCGGCTCCCGGCCCGTCCTGCACGGCGCCCCGACCTGGGAGGACGAGCAGGACTACATCGCCGCCACGGTCAGCGAGCTGATCGACGGGCCCTCGCCGTCCATCGCGATCAGCGTCCCGGAACGCGCCATGGTCGCCGAGATGGAGGCCCGCCTCGCCCGCGCGGGCATCCCCGCCGCCTCCATCGGGCCGGACGGGCCCCGCGTCGACGACGTCGTCCACATCGGCACCATGCACCGCTTCAAGGGCCTCGAATACCAGCACGTGATCGTCGCGGGTGTCTCCGACGGTCTCGTCCCGCAGTCCTACCTGCGCAGATGGGAGCAGTCGGACCCGGCCCGCTACCGGCGGGAACTCCAGCGCGCCCGCTCCCTGCTGTTCGTCGCCGCCACCCGCGCCCGCGACACCCTCCACGTCACCTGGCACGGCGACCCGAGCCCGTTCCTGGGGGACCGGTGAAGATCGGCGGCCGCTACACGCGCGGCAAGCCCCTCGGCGTCGGCGGCATGGGGCAGATCTGGGAGGGCACCGACGACCGCCTCAACCGCCAGGTCGCCATCAAGGTCATCCGCCCCGGCCTGCCCGACCGCTCCGCCGCCCGCCGCCGCTTCTACCGGGAGGCCCGCATCCTCGCCCGCCTCCGCCACCCCGGCATCCCCGCCCTGTACGACTTCGGCGCCCACGACGACGAACTGTTCATCGTCATGGAACTCGTCCCCGGCGCCGTGAGCCTCCGCGACCTCATCGCCGAACGCGGCGACGACCCGCTCCCCGTCCCCTGGGCCGCCGTGATCGGCGCGCAGTTCTGCGCCGCCCTGGCCGCCGCGCACGGGGCAGGGCTGATCCACCGGGACCTCACCCCGTCCAACATCGTCCTCGCGCCCGACGGAACCGTGAGAATCCTCGACTTCGGCGTCGCCACCGCCCTCGACCCCGCCGAGTTCTCCGCGATCACCCGCCCCGGCGAGGCCCCCGGCTCCGCCCGCTACATCGCCCCCGAACTCGACGGCTACGCCGCCGCCGACGCCCGCGCCGACCTGTACTCGGCCGGCTGCGTCCTCCACGAACTCCTCACCGGCCGTCACCCGGCCGAGCGACCCGCGGGATTCCGCGACGACCTCGCCGGATCACTGGCGCACGTCATCGACGCCCTCCTCGCCGAAGACCCGTCCACCCGCCCCTCCAGCGCCGCCGACGTCGTCCACGCCCTACTCCCGCACGCCCGCGACCTCCCCCCGCTCCCGGGCTACTACACCCCCACCCCGAACAACCCGACCCACCTCTACACCAAGGCCCTCTCCACCCTCCCCACCTGACCGCGCGAAAGGTCGGCGATGTCCGAAGGAAGGCCGCTGAGCGACGCGTCGATCGGCGTTGAGGACCCACGGTCGGCGGGACGGGAATCAGGCGTCGGGTGGGCCGTTGAGGCGGAGGACCTGGAGTTGCACCATCATGGCGAATCGCTGGTCGGGGTCGCCGAGATCACACTGGCCGACCTCGGCGATCCGCCGGAGCCGGTAGCGGAAGGTGTTCTGATGGACGGCGACCGATTCGGCGGCCGCGGCCACGTCGCCGAAGGCGTGCAGCCAGGCGCGGAGGGTCTGGACGAGATTGCCGCGGTGCCGGCGGTCGTAGTCGATCAGCCGCGCCAGCGCTCCCGCCGGCTTCTCGCCCCGGGCCCTGGTGAGGTCGCGCAGCTCCGAGATCAGCGCTTCGCCCTGCAGCTCGTCGAAACGGCCGATCCGCCGATGGAGGCGTCCCTCGCGGAGCACCCGCAGAACCCGGTCGACGCAGGATCGGCTGTGGGCCACACCGGACAGGTCGAGCGCCATCGGGCCCACCGCGCTGATCGGCGGCAGCCGGTCGCCCACCCGATCCAGGAAGTCCTGGAGGATCCGCACCGCGCCGGTCTCCGCCTTGTCCGGGGCGCCGGTCAGGGGCACCAGCCCGTAGGTGACCGCGCCGATCGCCGCCGCCGTGGACCGGGGGTGGATCGCGGACAGGTGCAGGGCGAACGCGTCGTTGAGCGACTGCCGGTCGTGGACCACGGTGGCGCTGTCGGTGGAGTGCAGGCCGCGTTCGTCGAGAGTCACGCCCAGGACCAGCAGCGGCTGGCCCGACAGGCCGAGCCGTTCGAGCGCCTCACCCGCGCCGACGCCGCCTTCGAGCGCGGTGCTCAGCAGGTCGGCCCGCATCCGCCGCTGCACGTCGGCGCCGGCGCGGACCCTGAGCATGTGCAGGGCGACCAGCTTGGCCGACTCGCGCAGCGCCTCGTCGCGCTCGTCGCTGAGGGGTTCGGGTATCGCCGCCCAGACGGAACCGAGCACCTCATCGCCCGCACGCACGGAGACGGCGACGCGTGGCAGCGTGTAGCCGCCCGCCCCGTCGGCGATGGGTTCGATGAAGACGGTCTGGTCGCTGCGGAGCAGATCCCGGAAGATCCCGCGCTCGTGCAGGATGCGCGCGTACCGCTCCGGCACCTGGCGGCCGAGGATGGTCTCGACGCGGGAGGGGTCGGCCTCGTCCTGGCGGCCGGAGAAGGCGAGCACGCGGGAGTTGCGGTCCTCGATGGTGACCGGTGCGTCCAGCAGCGCCGCGATGGCGTTGGCGACCGCGAACAGGTCGCCCGCGGGCAGCCCGCCGAGTGACTCCTCCTCGGCGGGACCGGCGGCCGCGCCCTGGTTGAGCAGGGACCGGAGCATCTCGCTGAGGTGGCCCCACGGGGCGCCGCGGCGCAGGCCGAGCACGGCGACCGACGCCTCGTCGGCGGCGGCCCGTACCGCGTCGGTGAGCGGGACCGGCTCGCGGAGGACGAGCGCGGCCGCGTTCTGGCGCCCCAGCGTACGCAGAAGGGCGGCGACGCGGCCGGGAGCCTCGACTCCGACACCGAGCACCAGCGCGTGGGAGGGCAGCACCGGCTGGTCGAGCGGGTCGTGGAACACGACCGCGCTGATCTCTCCCGGACGGTCGGGGTCGCCGTGCACGAGTTCGAGCAGGGTAGCGCCCAGGTCGGCGACGACCCGGCTGAGATTCGCGCGTGGGCCCGCGGTGACCGAGTGCTGCACGATCTCACGGTAGACGCGCCCCACGGCGGTCATCCAGCCTGACCGCTCAACAGGTGATCCGTTCAGTCGCGGTGGTGACCTCGGCGAGCCGGTCCGCCGCCGGCACTAGGCCGAGTCCGGGCCCGGTGGGGACGGCGAGGTGGCCCTCGTCGAGCACGAACGGCCGGGTGATATCGGACGCGTAGTACCGGCCGGAGGCCGAGGTGTCGCCCGGCAGCGTGAACCCGGGCAGCGCGGCGAGCGCGACGTTGGCGGCCCGGCCGAGGCCGGTCTCCAGCATCCCGCCGCACCACACCGGGACGCCGTGCGCCACGCAGACGTCGTGGATCCGGCGGGCCTCCAGGTATCCGCCGACCCGCCCCGGCTTGATGTTCACCACCTGGCAGGCGCCCAGCCGGATCGCGGCCGCGGCGTCGCGGGCCGAGGTGATGGACTCGTCCAGGCAGATCGGTGTCCGGATCCGCCCGGCCAGGTCCACGTGGCCGAGCATGTCCTCCTCGTCCAGCGGCTGCTCGATCAGGAGCAGGTCGAAGGGGTCCAGCCGGGCCAGGTGCCGCGCGTCGGCCAGGGTGTACGCCGTGTTGGCGTCCACCTGGAGCAGCAGGTCGTCGCCGTACCGCTCGCGGACCGCGCGAACCGGTTCGACGTCCCAGCCGGGCTCGATCTTGAGTTTGACGCGGACGTAGCCCTCGGCGAGGTAACCGCCGACGGCGTCGAGGAGCTCGGGAACGCTGTTCATGATCCCGACCGAGACACCGCACGGGACCCGTTCGCGCACGGAGCCGAGCTCCCGGCCGAACGAGCGGCCCTCGGCGCGCAGTTCGGCGTCCAGCACCGCCATCTCGAGCGCCGCCTTGGCCATGCGGTGGCCCTTGAAAGGCACGAGGACCTCCGCGACGGAGTGGGCCGCCGGCGACCCGGCCGCCATCACCGCGGGAACGAGGAACCGGCGCAGCACGTCCGCCGCCGCGTCGACGTACTCGGAGGAGTAGCGGGGACCGGTCATCGCCGCGCACTCGCCCCAGCCTTCGGCGTCTTCAGCGATCGCGCGCACGAGCAGGATGTCGCGGGCGGTCTCGGTGCCGAACGAGGTGCGGAACGGCGCCACCAGGGGCATGGAGATCCGTCGCAGTTCGACGTCGGTGAGTTTCACGATTCACTCCGTACGATGTACCAGCCCGTGCGGTCGAAGCCGTCGATCCGCCCACCGCGCTCGGCCAGGCCGATGAGCGCCCCGCGGACGGCGAGCCGCCAGCGCCGTGCCAGCTCCGGTTCGTTCGCGCGGAGTGCCGTGATGTCCCAGGGCACGGCGACGAGTGAGGTCGCGCCGTCGAGCCTGCCGGGCACCGGGCCGCCGTCCTCGGCGATGTCCAGCGCGACCACGGCGCCCGCCCTCAGCTCGTCCGCGGCCACCTCGCCGGCACCACCCCCGAGACAGGCGACGGCCACCGCGTCGTCGCGGAGCCGCCAGCGCACCAGGAGCCGGTCGGTCTCTCCGTCGCTGTTGATGGCGTCGACCATCGGGCCGTAGAAGTTCGGCAGGTACTCCACCGGCCGCGCGGCCAGCTTCACGAGGTTGAAGTAGGCGTTCCTGGCCACCAGCGGGTCGAACGTCCAGGCGATCTCGTCGACATCGCGCAGCAACGCCCAGGCCCGCTGGTGCTGTTTGAGCGCGAAACCGACACTGCGGCCGGTGGCGTCCGCCGAGACACCGGCGATGTGGCTGTGGAGGACGCCGCCCGCCGGAGCGAAGAAGCCCACGCAGGCGCCGATCAGCCGGTCGCCGTCGAACGCGCCCGCCACGTAGTTGCCGGCTTTGGCGAAGGCGCGCAGCAGTTCGATGGTCACCGGCGGGTTGTCCGACCGGCCCCAGATGGCGGCGAAGAGGCTGACCATGTCGGCGAGCTCGGTGATGTCGGTGAGTTCGCGCACGGAGACGCCGGCCGCACTGGCCGCGGTCTCCGCGGCCAGGGCCGCGGAGACCAGCACCGGCTCCGCGTTCGCGACGCTGATATCGGTCACCGGGTCTCCTTCGCCAGCCCCGTGACCACGGTGCCGGGGCTGTCGGTTCTCTCGCTCCGCTCGGTCACGGCGCTCCTGCTCCTCAGCTCGTCGGCGGTCACGGCCGTGCCGCGGTGGACGTGGCGAGTGGATCCGGTGCGGCGGCCACCAGCCGTTCGACCAGCGCGCGCACCAGCGCGGTCCGCGCGGGCATCTCCTCGACCAGGACGTGCTCGTCGGCGGCATGGGCGCCGCCGCCGACCGCGCCGAGGCCGTCCAGGGTGGGCGTGCCGACGCCGGCGGTGAGGTTCCCGTCGGATGCGCCACCGACGGCGGCCTGGGACGGCCCGGGCAGTCCCAGCTCCCCGGCGATCCGGCACAGCAACCCATAGAGCGGTGCCGAGGCCGCGGCCTCAAGGGGAGGGCGGCTCGGGCCGGGAATCGTCTCGACGCGCGCGCCGGGCACCGTGGGCCCCAGAGCGCGGAGCGCCCGGTCGACCCGTTCCTGTTCCGCCACGGTCCTGGCCCTTACGTCAACGGCGAACGCGCCGTCGGCAGGGACGGTGTTGGCGGTGGTTCCGGCGCGGGCGACGGTGGGCGTGACCGTGGTCCCGGCCTCCCGGTCGGCGAGCACGCTGACGGCCAGCACCTGGTGGGCGAGTTGCACCGTGGCGTTCACGCCCCGCTCCGGCTCGAGCCCGGCGTGGGCGGCACGCCCGGCCACGCGGATCTCGTATCGCGCGGCGCCCTTGCGCTCGGTCTTGAGGGCACCGCCGTCGGCGGACGCCTCGAACACCAGGGCGGCCGTCACCGCCCTGGCCTCTCGCTCGATCAGCGCGCGGGAGCTGGGCGAGCCGATCTCCTCGTCGCCGGTCACGAGCAGCGTCACGCCGTCGAGCCCGGCGGCCGCGCGGAACGCCATGGCCAGGCCGGCCTTCATGTCGAAGCAGCCGGGTCCGCGGAGGATCCCGTCCTCGACGGTGCACGGGTGGCCGGCCAGCGTGCCGAGCGGCCAGACCGTGTCGTGGTGGCCGAGCAGCAGCACGCGGGACGGTCCGGCCCCGAGTCGCCAGCGCAGGTGGGTACATCCGTCCAGCACGATCCGCTCGGGTGCGACGCCGAGGCGGGCGGTGCCGACCCGGGCGACGACCTCGGCCGAGCGTGCGACGGCGGCCGGATCGGTGGAGGGCGACTCGCACTCGATGAGGGCGCGCGCGTCGGCGAGCAGGTCGTGGATCACCGGTCCACCTTCGGGGTGGCGCGTACGCCGAAGTGCAGGTACTGCTCACCGGTCGGCAGCTCGTAGAAGGTGACCGGCACCCAGGTCTCCGCCTCGGGCGACTTGACGGCGAACAAGGTGGGACCGACCGGGACCAGCGGGTGCTCCTCGACCGGGTCGGGTACCAGCTCGGCGAGCGGGCCGGTGATGGTGGTGCGGAGCAGGGGTCCCTGCGGGCGGTTCTCGACGTCCGTCCGCAAGCCGGCCCGCTCGTAGACGCCGACGTAGGGTGTCACGTCCACGGTCACCGGCTCGGGCGATGGCGCGAACGGCTCCGGCATCGTGATGCCGGCGACCTCGGCGAAGATCTCCCGGTACAGGTCCTGGAAGAGGTCGCGGGGGCGGCCGCCGTTGGTGAGCAGGACGACGGCGAGGCCCTGGTCGGGGAGCACTCGCAGGAACGCCGTCTGGCCGAGAGTGTTGCCGTCGTGGCCGATCAGGCGGTGCCCGTCCCAGCCGAACCGGATCCAGCCGAGGCCCCAGGAGTCGCCGAGGACCTGCTTGTCGGGCAGGTCGGCCTGGTGCGCGGCCATGGCCGCGGCACTCTCCTCGCTGAGGATCCGCGTGCCGTCGGCCGCGAGGCCGCCGGTCAGGTGCAGACGCGCGAACGCCAGGACGTCGGCGGCGGTCGAGTCGATCAGCCCTGCCGGGCCGATCGACCGGGGCAGCATCCAGGCGGGCACCGTGTCGAGCCTGCCGTCGCGCTCTTCGTGGCCGACCGCGGTGGAGAAGAGCAGCGCCTCCTCGGGCAGGGTCACCGTGTGCGTCAGGCCCAGCGGGGTGCACAGCCGGTCGCGCAGCGCCTGGTCCCAGGTCTGCCCGGTGACCTTCTCGATCACCCGGCCCAGCAGCACGTAGCCGGAGTTGCAGTAGGAGAAGGTGGCGCCCAGCGGGTGGTTCTGCCCGGCCCCGCCGAGCACGTCCACGTACTTCTCCAGGCAGTCGTCGCCGCGGCCGGTGTCGGTGAACACGTCACCGTCGATGCCGCTGGTGTGGGTGAGCAGATGCCGCAGCGTGACCGACTTCGTGACCTCGGGACTGGCGAGCCGCAGCTCGGGCAGGACCTCGGCGACCGGCGTGTCCAGCGCGAGCAACCCCTCGTCGACCAGGGCCATGGCCACGGTCGCGGTCCAGACCTTGGTGATCGAGCCGATCTGGAACAGCGAGTCGGTGGCGACCGGTGCGCCGGTGCGGACGTGCAGGACGCCGTGCGCGGCCTCGACCAGCTCGTCGTCGTTCTCCCCGATGCGGAGGACGCCGAGTTGCGCGCCGGGTACGTCGTGCCGCTCGGCGAGCCGGGCCAGCCGCCGCTGCCAGTGGGCGCCGTCGATGCGTGCACGCCCCGCCCGGCGGGTGTGCTGTTCGAGCCAGTCCAGTACACGGTGGTTGAAATCGAGCCGCTGCGAGGGCGGGCCGAGGAGGATGAAGACGTGCGATGCGTCCGGGTAGACGACCAGCCGGGTCGGGACGCCTCGCTCGCGCAGCGCGGTGTGCCACTGCTGCGCCTGCCCGAGCGGGCAGGTCAGGTCGGAGGCGCCGTGCAGCAGCAGGGTCGGTGTACGCACGTCGGCCACGTGAGTCAGCGGTGACATCGCGGCGTACTCCGCGGGCTTCTCCCACGGGGCGCCGTCGAGTTCGTACGCGCTGAGGATGTGGCAGTCGTCGCTGGAGCCGCCCATGCTCACCAGGTCGCTGACCGTGCCGCCGGCGACGGCCGCCGCGAACCGGTCGTCGTGACCGGTCAGCCAGCAGGTCATGAAGCCGCCGTAGCTGTAGCCCGCCACCGCGAGCCGGTCCGGATCCGCGAACCCCTCGGCGACGAGCCGGTCGAGCGGTTCGAGGAAGTCGGCCGCGTCCTTGACGCCCCAGCCGCCGCGGACGCCGTCGTAGAACGCCTCGCCGTACCCGTCGCTGCCGCGCGGATTGACCAGCAGCACCGCCCAGCCGCGGGCGACCAGCTCCTGGTGGTAGAAGTGGATCTCGTCCGCCGCCGCGTTCCACGCGTTGTGCGGGCCGCCGTGCACGTCGAGAAGCACCGGCCGCGGGCCGCGGCGCGTGGGATCGTGCATCAGCCATGCCTGCACCGCGGTTCCGTCGGAGACGGTGAACCAGCGCTCCTCGCGGGGGTACAGGTCGACGTCGGCGAGTGCGGCACCATGGTCGGTCAGCACGGTCTCGCTACCGGTCGCCAGGTCCACGACCGCGATCTCACCGAATGACGTGGGGGTGGTGAGTGCGAACGCCGCGCGGCCGCCACCGGTCGACAGTCCCGAGACGACCCGGCCGGCCCCGGCGACGACCGGGCGTGCGTCATCGCCCCAGGTCGTGACCGACCACAGGTGGGCGCAGCCGTGGTCGCGCAGGCAGAACACGACCCGGCCCTCGTGTTCCTGCGGCAGACCGCCGGGATAGGCGGGAGCGCCGGGCATCACGTTGCGGTCGAGCGCGCCCGACAGGTCGGTCGCCTCGCCGCCGACCGCGTCGACGCGGTACAGGCGGGCGTGCCCGGCCGGGTCGCCGGGCCAGCCGACCACGAGCAGTGCCGAGCCGTCGGCGACCCAGCCGACGGTGGCGGCGACCCCGTCGGCGAAGGCGAGCACGCGTGGCCGTGCGTGCGGTGCGTCCACTTCCAGCAGGTGGACCGGCGTGCGGTGGCGCAGGTCGCTGTCGGCGCCGGCCCCGCGGGTGAAGGCGAGGACGGCGCCGTCCGGCGACCAGGCCAGGGCGCCGGCGCTCTCCGGTCCGTCGGTGACCTGACGGATCTCGCCGCCGTCCAGGTCCAGGACGTGCAGTTGCCGGCGTACCGGGCCGCGCATCCCCTCCCCGTCGGCCTGGTAGTCGAGGCCGTCGGAGACCATCGGCGTCCGCGCGCCGCCGGTCGGGTCGACCGGCGCGGTGAAGGCGAGCCGGCGGCCGTCCGGGCTCCAGTGCGGAGCCCCGGCTCCGAGCGGCAGGCCGGTCAGCCGTTCGGGCTCGCCTCCTCCGGCGTCGAGCACGGCCACCTGACCGTCGCGGAGGAACGCGATCCGGCTTCCGTCCGGCGACCAGGCCGGCGCGGTGTCGGCCGGACCGGAGGTGAGGCGCCGGGGTGCGGCGCCGTCCGTGCCGGCCAGCCACAGCCGATCGATGGCGCGGTCGGCGGCCGCGTCCAGCGTCCGGAGCACGTACGCGATCCGGCTCCCGTCCGGCGACAGCACCGGATGCGATGGGACGGCCAGGTCGGTGAGGTCCTCGACGCGCAGCCGGCGGCTCATGGGTCCTCCTTCGTCGGTGGAGTGACCAGGGGCACTGTGTTCATCGATGCGCTCGCTTCGCTCGCTCATGGCCTGTTCCTTCGTGTCGTTCGCCCGGGTACCGCGGCGAGCAGTTCGCGGGTGAAGTCGTGGTCGGGATCGGTGAGCACGCGGCTCGTCGGCCCCTGTTCGACGAGCCGGCCGTGCCGCATGACCGCGACGTGCGAGGCGACATAGCGGACGACCGCGAGGTTGTGGGAGATGAACAGCATCGCCAGGCCGAGCTCGCGCTGGAGCTCGCGGACGAGATTGAGCACGGCCCCCTGGACCGAGACGTCCAGGGCGGAGGTGATCTCGTCAGCGATGATCACGCGGGGGCGTGCCGCGAGCGCCCGCGCCAGCGCGACACGCTGCCGCTGGCCGCCGGACAGCCGCGACGGGACGGCGCCGGCGCAGTCCGGGTTCAGATGGACCAGATCGAGCAGCCGCTCGACCTCGGCTCTCCGCTCGGCGCGTGAGCCGCCCGGCGGGATCGCCTCGGCCACGCCTCGGCCGACCGTCATCCGCGGGTCGAGTGACGAGTAGGGGTCCTGGAAGACCATCTGCAGCGGACGCGGCCTGCCTCGGGTGGGGACCGGGTCGCCGCCGAGAGTGATCCGGCCGCCGGTGAGCGGGGCCAGGCCGACGGCGGCCCGCGCCAGCGTGGTCTTGCCGGAGCCGGACTCGCCGACGAGCCCGACCACCTCACCCTCTGGCACGGTCAGGCTGACCCCGTCGACGGCGGTCGTCCGGCCGTAGCGGACCGTGACATCCTCGAAGCGAAGTTCGGTTCGCTCGGCTCGCTCGCTCATGGCGACTCCACCAGGTGGTCGATGGTCTGGTCGTCCGGTAGGGCCGGCGGATCCGGCAGCGGCTCACCCGCGTGCCAGCACGCCACCCGGTGGCCGGGCGAGTCGGCCTGGTCGGCCTCCAGCGGCGGGTCCTCGGCCCGGCAGCGGGCGTCGGCGAGCGGGCACCGGTCGGCGTAGGCACAGCCGGACGGCACGTCGGCCGGGTCGACCGGGCGGCCCGGGATGGTCGCGAGCGGCTCGGCCGGATCGGTGGTCATGTCGGGCACCGCGTCGACCAGCGCCCGGGTGTAGGGGTGCCGGGCGGCGGTGGCCAGGCCGCCGGCCGGCAGGTCCTCGACGATCCTGCCGGCGTACATCACCAGGATCCGGTCGCAGACCTCGCGGACCACGGTGACGTCGTGGCTGATCAGGATCAGCGCGACGCCGTCCGCCTCGCGGATCGCGGCGAGCAGGTCCAGTACCTGCTGCTGCACGGTGACGTCGAGCGCGGTCGTCGGTTCGTCCGCGACGATCAGCGCCGGGCTGCCCATCAGCCCCATGCCGATCATCGCCCGCTGGCGCATTCCGCCGGAGAACTCGTGGGGGTACTGGCGGACACGCGTGTCCGCGCCCGAGATCCGGACCGAGGTCAGCCGGTCGACGGCGCGGGCCATCGCGTCCCGGCGGCTCATGCCCTGGTGATGCGTCGCCACCTCCGCCAGCTGGGCGCCGATCCGGCGGGTGGGGTTGAACGCGGTCATCGGGTCCTGGAAGACCATGGCCAGCGTGGTGCCCAGCATCCGCCGCCGCACCGCGGTGTCCGGCGCCAGGAGGTCCTTCCCGAGGAATTCGAGCCGGGACGCGTCGACGTGTCCCTGGTCGGCGAGCAGCCGGGTGACCGCCAGGGCGGTCATGGACTTGCCGGAGCCCGACTCGCCGACGATGCCGACCGCCTCGCCGCGGCGTACGTCGAAGGACACCCCACGGACCGGCCGTACGGGACCCGACGGCCCCGAGACGGTGACCTTGAGGTCGCGGACGTCGAGCACCATGTCGGAGGACCGGTCTCCGGCGTCGCCGCCGCGGTCCGCGGGCTCCGGCCTGCTCGCCGACCCGGCACGTGCGGGTACCTCCGCACGCAGGCCGATGCCGATGGGGATGCCGAGCCCCTTGGCGACCGACTCGCCGAAGAGATTGAACGCCAGCCCGGCCAGCAGCACCGCCGCACCGGGTGCGAGTGCCGCGGCGGCGTTCACGTAGAGGTTGCCGATGCCCTCGTAAAGCAGACGGCCCCAGTCGTAGGAGGGGGACTGGACGCCGAGGCCGAGGAACGACAGCCCGGCGAAGGACAGCAGCGCGTTACCGGCGCCGATGGCGGAGTTGACGACCAGCGGTTCGGCGATGTTGGGCAGCACATGACGGACCAGGATGCGGAACCGGCCGACCCCCATCGTGCGGGCGGCCGCGACGTAGTCTCGTGCCGCCACCCCGGCGACGAGTGTCTGGGTGAGACGCGCGAACGCGGGGGCACCCGCGAGCCCGATGGCCAGGACCGCACCGGTCGCGCCGACGCCGAACACGACCGCGAAGAACAGCGCCAGCAGCAGTCCGGGGAACGCGACGGCGATGTTCACCCCCGCCGCCACCAGCCGGCCGGACCGGCCACCGAACACGAACGGCGCCGAGCCGAGCAGCAGCCCGGCGACGACCGCGATGACGATGGCGAGCAGGGCGAGCGTGATCGACAACCGGGCGGCGACGAGGACCCGCAGGAGGATGTCCCGGCCGAGGTTGTCCGTTCCCGCCCAGTGTTCGGCGGACGGCCGGGCCAGGATGGCGTCGGTGTCGACGGCGTCGGCGCCGGATCCCCACAGGACCGGCCCGAGGACGGCCAGGGCGGCCATGGCGACCACCAGCACGGTCGCCGTGAGGCCCAGCGGCGTACGGACGACCCGCCTCCAGCGTCCTTGCATCGGTCAGTCCTCCCGGATCTTCGAGCGGGGATCGAGCACGGCCAGGGCGGCGTCGACGACGAGGTTGCTGATCAGCACGCCCACGCCGTACACGAGGACGATCGCCTGCACCACCGGATAGTCCTTGGTGAGGATGGACCTGACGATCGTGCTGCCGAGGCCCGGCCAGGCGAAGACGTTCTCGACCAGCACGGTGCCGGCGACCAGCGCGCTCAGCAGGAGCCCGCCCACCGTCAGCGCGGACGTGACGGCGTTGGGCAGGGCATGGCCCATGTAGATCGTCCGGGCGGGAAGGCGCTTGGCCCGCGCGGTGCGGACGAAGTCCGCCTCCAGCACCGCGACCATCTCGACGCGGACGATGCGGGCCAGGATCGCGGCCGGCCCGATCGCCAGCGAGAACACCGGCAGGACGTACGCCGACGCGGTGTCGTCACCGGCGACCGGCAGCCACCCGAGCCGGATCCCGAAGACGTAGACCAGCGCGACGCCGATCAGGAAGTCCGGGATGGTCGCCATGATGATGCCGGTCGTGGTGAAGGCGAGCTCGGTCCGCCGCCCGTGGCCGCGCCGGGTCAGCACACCCATGGCGACGCCCAGCGGGATCGCCAGGACCACGGCCGTCAGGAAGGCGAGCACGGCCAGGGCGAGCGTGGCGGGCAGCCGCTGGGCGACCACGTCGGTGACCGGCAGCTGCGAGGCGAGCGAGGTGCCGAGGTCCCCGGTGACCAGCCCCTTCAGGTAGTGGAGGTACTGGACGATGAGCGGATCGTCCAAGCCCAGGGCGTGCCGGCGTGCCTCGACCAGCTCCGCCGGCGCGGTGGGGCCGAGCGCTCCCCGGACCGGGTCCCCCGGGATGAGGTGGATCATCGCGAAGGACGCCGTCACCAGGACCCACAGCGAGACCAGCAGCCGCCTCAGGCGCCGGACGCCGAACCGTACCCACGGACGCTCCCGGAGCCGTGGTCGCGTGCTGCCCGGGACGGTCAACGCCACCGGCATGTCCGCTGCCATCCTTCGCTACCTGGCCAGCATGCGGATGCTGGTCGGAACGAGCTGCCCGGGTGTCTGGAATTCGGCGCCCTTGCCGAAGGTGTGCACGACCTTGCTGGCGAACGGCACGATGTCCGCCTTGGAGATCAGGCCGGACTCCGCGGAGAGCCAGGCGCGGCACCCGGCTTCGCCCGGGATCGCCATCGCCGACTTCACCGCGCTGTCGTACGCCGGGTCGGAGATCGCGGCGAAGTTGTTCCCCTCCGGCGCCGCCGGCCCCGAGAGGAAGGGCACGAGCTGGTCCGGCGTGTTGAGGTTGACCGAGACCCAGGCGACGTCCCAGTTCCCGGCACTGAAAATCGTGTTGGTCAACGTCGTCTCGTTCTGGCTGTGCGCGGTGGCCTCCACGCCGATCGCCTTCCACTGCTTCACCGCGAGCTCGGCGGCGGCGTCACCGCTGCTGCCGTTGTTGTTCTGGTAGAGGAAGGTCAGCTTCAGCGGCTTGCCGCCCTTGGTGCGCCTGCCGTCGCCGCCCCTGGTCCAGCCCGCCTGGTCGAGCAGGGTGGCCGCCGCCTGCGGGTCGAAGGCCGGCAAGGCGCGGGAGACCGAGTCGCCGCGGCAGGCGACCGGCTCGTTCGTGGCCAGCGTGGTGGCCGCGGCGCCGCGGCCGGACGTGAGCACCTTCCGCAACTGGCCGAGGTCGAGCGCCTGCGTCAGCGCCTTCCGTACCTTGGGGTCGGCGGTGGCCCGGCCGGCGTGCTGGTTGTACCACTGTTCCCCGACGAGAACCGGGGTCTTGGCCGCGTACAGGCCCGCCTTCTCCAGCCGCACGGCATCGGGCCCGTTGATCTGAGCTCCGTTCAGCCCGCCCGAGAGCAGCAGGTTCGCCGCCGTGGTCTCGTTCTCGACGCTCTTGAACACGATCGTCTTCGGCAGCCCCTTGGTCGCGGTCGTCGCACCGTTCGGGCCCCACGTGTAGCCGTCCCGGATCGCGTACGTGTAGTGGTCGCCCGGAGCGGCCTCGATCAGCTTGTAGGGCCCGGTGCCGGCCGTCCCCGTCTTCAGCGAGGACCGGTCGGCCATTCCACCGGGGCAGACGATCGGCAGCCCGGCCAGTCCGTTGAGCACGAACGGGGCCGGCCCGGCCAGCGTGAGCGTCACGACCCGGGTGGCGTCATCGCCCTTCGCCTTGGCGCCGGCGGGGAGGAAGGCCCCCAGGAAGGGACTCTTGCTCTTCGGGTCGGCCACGAAGTTGAGGTTCTCGGCCACGTGGGAGGCGGTGAGGCGAGTGCCGTCGGAACAGGTGATGCCGTCGGCCAGCGTCAGCGTGACCGTCTCGCCCCGGACCTGCCAGCTCCTGGCCAGCGCCGACTGGATCTTGCCGGTGCGGCCGTCGACGCTGACCAGCGGATCGTAGGCGAACTGGGTGACGGTGAACAGAGAGGTGCCCGCGCCCATCTGCGGGTCCAGGTTGCCCGGATCCGAGGAGAGCCCGAAGGAGAAGGTGCCGCCGTCGACGACGGCGTTCCCGCTGCTCTTCGAGTTGCCCCCGCAGCCGGCGAGCGCGGCTGCTGACAGGGCGAGGCAGAGGCCCAGAGCGGTTGGCTTCATCACGGTTCCTCGTGTTCGGTGATCAGGCGTCGGCGCGGCGGACCGCACGACCGAGGTGCAGATACAGCGCGTGGCCGCTGCCGTCGTCCCCCACGAACGCGTGCGGCATGTACATGCCCTGCTCGGCTTCGACCGGGATGAGCATGTCGTCGCGGTAGTGGACGAGTTCGGTCCGCTCGGGCCGCCCGCCCATCTCCTCGAAGACCCCCTTGGGCGTCTGCTCTAGCCAGATCCGCTGATCCTCGTCCTGGCTGACGGTGAGGTCGAAGACCTGAGCCGAGTAGGTGCCGACGTACCGCCCGGCGTCGATCCGCCGAGGCTCCGCGGGCGGTGCGGGCAGGGCGGGCAGCCGGACCTCGCTGAGCTCGGCGAGCACGTGGCCGACGATCTCCCGGTAGAGCGGGACGGCGTCGCCGCCGTTGGTCAGCAGCGCGACGGCCAGCCCGGCCTCGGGGACCATCCGCAGGAAGGCGTTCTGCCCGATGGTGCTGCCGTCGTGCCCGATGATGACGCCGTCCGGCGTGTCGAACCGTTCGAAACCGAGGCCCCATGACGTTCCCATGAGCCCCAGATCGGGCAGGCCGACCTCCCGGGCCTGCATCCATGCGGCGGTCCCCGGCGCCAGCACCCGGGTGCCGTCGGCCGCCACGCCGTCCTCCAGATGCATCCGCGCGAAGGCGACCAGATCCCGCGGCCGCATCGAGAGCATCGACCCGGCCGGGGCGTTCGACCTCGCCATGGCCCACATCGGCGCCGGCACGTACCCGGCGCCCGGTTCCGGCTCGACGTGCCCCACCGCGGCGCGGAACATGATCGCCTCATAGGGACCTGTGGCGGTGTGGGTGAGCCCCAGCGGCGCGATCAGGTGATCACGCAGGCACTGGTCGTACGGCTTCTTCCGCAGCACCTCGACGAGCCGGCCGAGCACGCAGTAGCCGGCGTTGTTGTATGAGAACTGCTCGCCGGGCGGGAACAGCTGCGGCACCGTGTCCAGTGTCGCGACGTACTTCTCCAGGCAGTCGTCGCCCACCCCGGTGTCGGTGAAGATGTCACCCTCGAACCCGGCGGTGTGGTTGAGCAACTGCCGTACGGTGATTCGTTCGGTCGCCAAGTCGTCGGCGATGCGGAACTCCGGCAGGTAGCCGCGTACCGGCCGGTCGAGGTCGACCGTGCCCTCATCGACCAGTTGCATGACCAGAGTGCTGGTCCAGAGCTTGGTCACCGACCCGATCTGAAAGACCGAATCCGCGGTCGCCTCGACCCCGGTCGCCTTGCTGATCAACCCGGCTGCTCCGTCGGCCACCTGGTCGCCCTGGAGAACAGCCCACCCCGCGCCCGGAACACCGTGCTCCTCAAGCAGCCGGGGAAGCCGCTCATCGAGCCACGCCTGAATGTCGTCTAGGTCACCCATGGCTGGTGATGCTAGGCACAACGCCACGGGAAAAGTTCGTCGTCGCCGACGATATGCCGGGCACCAAATGGTCCGATCCGACCAGCTTTGTAGCCTCCCCGAACCGGACACCCGCGACCACGCAAGACCCGCCTCGCAGCCTGCGAAAAGCGGCGAGGCCACCGTCGGATCATGACGCAGCCGGAGCACCTCCGCGGGCTCTCGGGTTCGTCGCTGACCTGATCTCAGGCTTCATCGGAGGGCGGGACGGTGGCGACCGCCGTCATGGCTTGGTTCGGCCCAGGGCCAGGTCGAGATTGCGGCCCTCCCACCGGCCCTCGGCGCGCCAGATGACGGACATGCCGAACGCCTCATTGAGGACCTCGGGTGCCCACGTCTCCGCGGGCGCCTCGGGAAGAACCAGGAACCGGTGCTCCGCTGGTTCGCCTTCGGCGTGCTGGACCTCCAGGATGCGCAGAACGGCGTCCCGCATCCGCCGGTAGGTGTTGCCTCCCTCGCCCAGAACCTCGTAGAGAATCCTGCCGCCGTTTCCATCGCAGATCACGTCCGCGGTGGGGGAGTTCACGGTGGGGACGAGCCCCGCCGTGTACAGCTCGGAGATCAGAGCGTGCCTGACGCCTTCGTGCACGGTGCTCCGGCGCTCTTCCCGGACGGTCGACTCGAGGTCCGCGATGAACGCCTCGAAGCCGGTCCCGGATCCGGTCTCCTGGAGTGCGGCTGCGGGCGTGGGTGCGTCGATCACGTAGTCGCCTTCCTCTGCGTTGACGGTGGCCGGAAGCAGAACACGTGGAACCGGAGCAGCGTGCACGATCACCAGTGACCTTGTGCACCGGGTGATCGCCACGTAGAGCCGGCCGAGACCGCCGGGTGCCCCGGCGGCGATCTCGGCCGGCTCGATCAGGACCACATGGTCGAACTCCAGGCCCTTGACCTCCGCCGCGGTCAGCACGGTCGCGCGGCCATCGTCCGGGAGTTCTGCGCGGATCGCCGCGATGTCCTCCCGCCGGGCCGCAGGGACGATCACCGCGATGGAGCGGTCGTCGTCCGGTGAGAGGAGGGACCGGGCTCGCTCGACGGCCTCGCACCGGAGGGCGGACGCGTCCGCCGGAACCACCGTGATCGCGTCCGGGCCGACCGGCCGGATCGAGCGGGGGAACGCCGCACCGGGGGAGACGGTGCGGCCGAGAACCTCCGCGAACTCCATGACCTCCCGCGGCACCCGGTAGCCGATGGCCAGCTCCTCCAGATACCAGCCGTCCCCGGTCGCGAGGGCCTCGCCGAGCACGGACCAGTCCTGGTAAGCGTGCTCTCCGGTCGCCTGCGCGAGGTCGCCGAGCACGGTCATGGACCCGCTCGGGCAGCGCCGTGCCAGCGACCGGGCCTGCATGGGGGTCAGGTCCTGCGCCTCGTCGACCATGATGTGCCGGTAGCGGGGCGGGCCCTCGCCGCTCAGCAGGACGCGCAGCTCCTCCAAGCAGACGCGGTCCTCGCGCGACCAGGGCTCCTCGCCGACGCGCGCGGCCGGCGGGCGCCCGATCGCCGCCTGCTCCTCCGAGGTGAGCACACCGTCGGCCGCGGCCCGGAGCACTGCCGGGTCGCCGAGCAGCCCGCGCAGGACGCTCTCGGCGGTGACGTTGGGCCAGACGGTGTTCACCAGCCCGACGACCCGCGGATCCCGGGCGATCCTGCGGCGGACGTCCGCGTCGGTGCGGCCCGGCACCGCCTCCGCGTACGACCGCATCAGGTGATCGATCAGGTGATTCGCGAAGCCGCGCTTGCGGACCGCGAAGGGCGCGGCTTCGTTCCCTTCGGTGAACTCGCGCAGAACCGCGCCGTCCACGGCAAGCCGGACACCGTCCACCTGGACGTCGAATACGCCGTCGCGCAGTCGGCCGAGCGCGTCGGCGCGCGGGATCCCCACCACGGCACGCCGCAACACCTCGGCCATCCGGGCGTCCGACTTGACCATCCGCGCGGCGTGCGGGTCGGTGCCGCGCGGGGAGTCCCAGAGCTTGTTCAGCTCGACCGCCGTCACGTCGCGCGTCCCGAGGCGCGGCAGGACGCCGCGCACGTAACGCAGGAAGCCGGGGTGCGGCCCGACCACCAGTACCTCGCCGGTCTTGAAATGCCGGTTGTAGAGGAGCCACGAGATTCGGTGCAGCCCCACGGCCGTCTTACCGGTGCCCGGCCCGCCCTGCACGATGAGGACGCCCTTGCGCTCGTCCGCCACCAGCAGGAGCTGCTCGCGTTGGATCGTCTCGACGATGTCGCGCATGTGCCCGTCGCGGGCCCGCTCCAGGTCTTGGAGAAGGAAGTCCTTCAGCCCTTCGGCGGGTGGGACCGCGTGTTCCGGGGCGGGCGCGGTCTCCTCGCCCGGCTCGGCGGGCGAGGAGACCTGGGCCTGATCAAGGGGCAGGGTCCGCGGAGGGGCCGCGGCGGTCACCCTGATCTCGTCCCGGAAGTCCTTGACCGTGTCGCGTTCGCAGCGAAGCTGGCGACGCAGCCGTATCCCGCCGGGGGCGTCCGGCCGCCGCAGCATCCACTCGGTCGCCTTTCGCGTCTGCCAGTTGACGACGAACGTGTCGCCGGTCTCGTCGCGGACGTTGCGGCGCCCGATGTACCAGGTCCCTGACTCCCCGTCCTCGCTGACGTCCACCCGAGCGATGACCAGGGCCTCACCGTGGAGGTCGCCCTCGAAGCGCACCTCGGGTGCCACGTCCGGAATGAACGCCGTACCCGCATGGGAGTCGGTGACCTCCGAAGGGCGGAACGTCTCGCGATTGGTCCGGAACCTTTGCTCGTAGCACGCGTATGCGCGATCGACGGCGCGCTGCTCCTCCGCGACGGTGGAATTGCGATCAGTCAAGCCGTGACTCCTGTCATCCCGCCCGCCGATGACGGTGAATTTGCCTGATGTGATGGGAGAAGCCCTTGTGTCTGGTGGGACGCTCAGGCCGGGTGACCGGTTGCCGTGGTGCGCCCCGTCATTTTCCGCCGAGGGGGACGGTGACGCCGCCGGAGAACATCGAGTCGTGCAGGTCGATGGCCTTGAGCCTCGTGCCGCGCGGGACGTCGTAGATGAGGATGCCCTTGACCGAGTTTCCCGGGTTGATCTGCTGAAGGAACGACTTGGAGTCCTTGTCGGTCCACAGCGACGCCTCTGGGTCGGCCTCGAATTTGCGGCTCTTCGTGTCGATGAGGGTTTGGTTGTGATGGGTGAAGGTCCGGGCCTTGTTCCCGATGTTCTTCACGGTCACGTAGATGAAGACGAACTGGCCCTGCGCGGTGTCGCCGACGTATTCGTCACCGACCTTCTTCACGCCCTTCTTGACCTTGGTGACGGTGAAGGCGAACTTGCCGTCCCGGTACTCGCGGCCGATCCCGTTGGTGACCGGCTTCGTCGACGCCTTCTTCTCCCCGCCCTTCGTCTGCGCGGCCGGTGTGGAGGACGACGAGGACGTCGTGGACGGCGAGCCGGACGAGGAGGCCACGACCGCGACGCAGGATCCCATCAGGACCAGTCCCGCGATGCCGCCGAAGACCGCATAGAGGCAGCCCTTTCCGCGCTTCCTGGGCGGAGGCCCGTAGCCCGGCATGGCCGGCGGAACGGGGCGCTGTCCGTAAGTCATGTTCTTCTCCGTTGTCTTCAGGCGGCGATATCGCCGCGGTCGCTGTCGTGCCAGGCGCGGAGGAACGCCTCGACGAGGCCCTCCGCGCGGGAACGGGAATCGAAGTTCTCGGTGACGCGGCGCCGGGCGATGGACGCCAGGGAGTCCGCGGTCTCGTTGAGCGGGTGGCCGGAATGGCCGCGGACGTGTTCCAGGCGCAGGCCGGGACGGCCCGCGACCCCCTTCGCCAGCCGGACGAGGGCGGGTGGGCCGGAGCGGCGGGGACGCAGGTCGTAGCCGTCCGGCATCCGGGCGGTCTCGCCGCGCCGCCACGCCCGCAGGAGGCGCAGCGCGGACAGGCTGTCGACGAGCAGCGTCAGCTCGGGACCGTCCCCGACGCGGTCGAGCAGGAGGGCCACCGCGCGCAGCTCGCTGACCAGGACCTTCCGGGGCCCGGTCGGGTCCTGCGGCCCGAACGTCCAGCCGCGCATGCCCCACCGGCCGTCGCTGACGACATAGCCGAGCCCGCAGGTGCCGCGCTTCCAGCTCGCGTCGGTCGCGGCGACGAGGGCGCCCGGGTACCCGTCCCAGCCGGATACCCGCCCCTGTACCGGCGTCCGGACGCCGCGCGCGGCGGGTCGCGGCACCTGCGGGCAGTTCGGGTGGTGCGCCCCGGTGTCGATGTAGTGCTCGGCCTCGGTGAGGAGCATCTCCGCGATGGCGGCGTCGCCGTGCCGGACGGCGGCGAAGCACAGCCGCAGCAGCCGGCGCGCGACTCCGCAGCAGGCGCACATCCCGGCCCGGGTCGCGCACGCCCGCAAGCGCTGGATCCGCGGGCCGAGGCCGTTGGGGGGCATCGCGTCTCGGGCGTCGTCGAACTCGTGCAGCGCCATCGTCGGGACATGCATGGCCATCGACCCGCTCTCATCCGGGGGAGGTTCGATACACAGGGAACCACAGAGAATACTGTGAACGCAATCAACCTACAAATCTCGGATCATAGTGAGTTGTGCGGTGGTCTGGGCGTGGCGTAGCGTGAATCAGATCAACCGGCACTGCAGGCGCTAGGGTGTGGTCAGCGTGCTCGTCGGCTGATGGGAGTGAAGGGTGCCGAACGATGCGACGGTGACCGCGGCGGACATCGCCCGCCTGGCCGCGGTGGGACGTGCCGCCGTGAGCAACTGGCGCCGCCGTCACGACGACTTCCCCCAGCCGGTCGGCGGGACGGCCGCCAGCCCGACGTTCTCCCTCGCCGAGGTGGAGGACTGGCTGCGCGGCCAGGGGAAACTGGCCGACTCGCCCGTCCGCGAGCGCGTCTGGCAGACCCTCCGGTCGGCGGCCGGCGAGGACGCCGACCTCGCCGACGTGCTCACCTTCGCCGGCGCCTGCCTCGTCCGGCTGCGCGACGAACCTGGACGTGACCTGAGCGACGCCGCGGACGGCGAACTGCCCGACGGCCCGAAGGGCCTACCCCGCGCCTCGATCGCGCGCGCCCTTTCCCAGCTGGTGGACGAACTGGGCGTCGCGGAGACGTTCGAGTTCCTCCGCACCCGCTACCTGGAGCACCACAGCCGCCGCGTGTACCTGACACCGGAGCCGGTCGCGCGGCTGATGCTCGAACTCGGCGGCCCTGCCCGGACCGTCCTCGACCCTGCCTGCGGGACGGGCACCTACCTGAACCTGGCCGCCGAGCTGTTCGGTGACGCCGAGCAGCTCCTCGGACAGGAGATCGACGAGACAACCGCGCGCATGTCCGGCATCCAGTTGGCGCTGCGCGGCGCCCCTGCGGAGGTCTCCGCGGGCGATTCACTGCTCGCGGACGCCTTCCCCGGCCGGACGGTCGATCTGGTCGTCTGCAATCCGCCCTTCAACGACCGTGGCTGGGGCTACGAGGAACTGACCGGCGACCCCCGCTGGGAGTACGGGCTTCCACCGCGCATGGAATCGGAGCTGGCGTGGCTGCAACACGGTCTCGCCCATGTCCGTCCTGGGGGGCACGTCGTCCTGCTCATGCCCCCGGCCGTCGCCAACCGCCGTTCTGGACGGCGCGTCCGTGCGGAACTCCTTCGCCGGGGAGCGCTGCGCGCCGTTATAGGGCTGCCCTCCGGTGCCGTGCCGAACATGGCCGTCGCACTGACCGTGTGGGTTCTTCGCCGTCCCTCCCATGGGGACCAGCCCGCGGACGATGTGCTGATGGTCGACACGTCGTCCGACCCGGAGAACTACCGGAAAACGGCGCTGGACGCTTGGCGCCGCTACACGAAGGGCAAGTCCGACCGGACGGAATCAAGCGTCGTCGTGCGCATCATCGATCTGCTGGACGACGAGGTCGATCTCATCCCTGCCCGCTACCTCCCCCAGCGGAGCACGCCCACATCGGAAGATTCGTTCGCAGCAGTCCGCGAGCAACTAGAGCAGAAAGCCGCGGACCTGCCTCGGACGGTCGCGTCCCTATCGGCCCTGAGGAACGTTCAGGCACCGGGGGAAATCCCCATGACGACGGTGGGGGAGCTGGCCAAAGGCGGAGTACTGCAGATCTTCCGCCCGCCGTCCAAGGCACGCGTGGGTGAAGGCACCGAACCGATCCTGACGCTAGAGGACGTCGCCGAAGGCAGGTCCGCCACGGGAAGGACCGCTCCCGACCCTGAGCACGTCCGGACATCGCCCGGCGACATCGTCGTCTCCCTCGCCGCGCGCCATCCGGTCGCCCGGGTCCTGGAGGAAGGGGGCGCCGCCCTCGGCCCCGGCCTGGCCCTGGTAAAGGTCGACACCACGCGCGCCGATCCCCATTTCGTCGGCGGCTGGCTGCTGCTCGGCGCACAGGGCGCCCGGCTCCGCAGCTCCACCTCCTCGGCCCGCTTCGACGTCCGCCGCGCCCGGCTGCCCCGCCTCACCCTGGACGAACAGGCCGAACTCGGACAGGCGTTCCGCACGCTCACCGACCTGGAGGACGCCCTCCGCACGACCCGCGACCTGGGCGCCGAGGTGCTGCGCCTCGGCCTCGAAGGGCTCGGCGCGGGGACGCTCCGGCCGTTCGGCTGACGGCGGTACGCTGCGGTCACACCGGGCAGCGGAGGTGGGAGTTGCGGCGCGGCGATCTCCTCGGGGAGCGCGATCGGTACGAGCTCGATCAAGCGATCGGGCGCGGCGGCATGGGAGAAGTGTGGCGCGCCTACGACCGGTTCCTGGACCGGCGCCTCGCGGTGAAGTTCACCCGCGTCACGGACGAGTCGCTCGTCGGGCGGTTCGAGCAGGAGGCCCGTAGCACGGCCTGGTTCGAGCACCCCGGCGTCCCGACCGTCTACGACTTCGGAAGCCACAACGGCTGCTTCTACCTGGTGATGCAGTACGTCGAGGGCACGACGATCGACCACGTCCTCGACGCGGAGGACAACCTGTCCATCTCGTGGGCCGCGCTGATAGCCGCCCAGGTGTGCGCAGTACTGAACGTCGCGCATCGCCGCCCGCTGGTGCACCGCGACCTCAAGCCCAGCAACCTGATGCTGTGCCCAGACGGAGCGGTCAAGGTCCTCGATTTCGGCGCCGCGGTGGGTCTCGGGCCCGGTGACGTACGGCGAACCACAACCGGCCTCGGCGCGCCCTACACGCCGGGCTACACGGCCATGGAGCAGGTGTACGGCAGTCCAGGCCCCCAGAGCGACCTGTACTCGCTCGGTTGTGTGCTCTACGAGATGCTCACCGGCTGCCTAGTATTCCCAGGTGCCACGCCCTACGAGGTACTGCGCCGCCATGAGGACGAGCCCCCGACCCCGCCACGCGTGCTGCGTCCAGACATCCCGCTCGGTTTGGACGCGCTCGTCCTGCAGCTTCTCGCCAAGCAGCCCGGGGAACGTCCCGCAAACGCAGACGAGGTGTACCAACGTCTGCTGCAGTTCGTATCCTCCCTCGCACCTCTGCCAGGAATCGTCGACACCATCGCCCCGCAGCACCACTACGCAGCGGCCATCAGCCGAATCCGCCTAACGGGCAAGGCCTCCTCGGCCCGCGTAGAGGCCCATGGGGAGCTGCCTACACCGGACGAGGTCGTCCAAGCGCGCGCGGAAGCCGCCGACCTGGCCGGCGAAGGCCGGTACACCCAGGCGGCGGAAATCCTCTCCGACCTGACCGAACCGACCCGCCTCGCCCTGGGGGAGGAGGACGCCGAGTACATGGGGCTGCGCCTCGACCTGGCCGATGTGCTTTTCAAAGGCGGCGACTACCGGCGAGCCGTCCACGCCTACCGCGCCGCCGCCGTGACCCTGGCCGAGTGGTACGGCCCGGACGACAAGCACGTCCTCGACTGCCGCGAACAGGAGGCCGCCTCCCTCGCCCACCTCGGCGACACCGCCACGGCCCTCGCCCACCTGCGGGAACTCCTCGAGGAACTCCACACCGACAACCCCTATGACGCGCTCACCCTGCGCATCCGCGAACGAATAGGCCGCCTCGACCTGGCCGCGGGCGAAACGGATCAGGCCCGCAAAGAACTCACCGAACTCCTGGCCGACCTAACAGGCCTCTACGGCGACGACCATCCGCAGATCCCCGGCCTCCGCACACTGCTCGACGACCTCAATCAGGCAGGAACGGGCTAGGCGCACCCGCATAAGACACGTACAGGTGGTCGCGCGCCCGCGTGCACGCGACGAACAACAGGCACCGCTCCTTCTGGACGTCCTGCGCATGTGCCTTGGCGTCCTCGCCCTCCGGAGTGATGGCCTTCGCCGACGGCAGCGACTTCTCATCGGCCCCGATGACGGCGATGCAACGGAATTCCAGCCCCTTCATCTTGTGCATCGTCCCGACCTGGACGCCCGCGGACTTGTTGGGCACCTGGAACGCCGAAATGCCCTCCTCCTTCAGCCGCCGCGCGGCCTTCCGCATCACCCACACGTACCGAGTCGCGACCCCGATCGCGCCGGGCTCCACACCGGCGTCGACCCACATCCGCACCTGCGCGACGAGACCGTCCAATTCGGCGTCCGAATCCGGATAGTCCTTGACGACCGGCCGCCGCCCATGCATCGGCGACCGATATCCGTCCAACGTGTCGGCCGAGTCATCGAGGCCTTGAGCCGGCGTGAGCCCAAGCAACGGCACCGCCCAGGCCAGGATCTCCTGCGTGGTCCGGTAATTGACCTTCAGCTTCGTGCTGCGCCCCCGCACATTGATGCCCAAGCTCGCCAGCGAAACATGACTGTCGTAAATCCGCTGATGCGGGTCCCCGACGATGAACAGATCATCCGGCCCTTCCGCGACGAGCCGCCGCAGAAGCCGCCACTGCGCCGTGTAAATGTCCTGCGCCTCGTCGATGATCACATGGTCGTACTCCGGACCGTCCACCAGATCGGCGGCCTCGTTGGCGAGTTGATGGAACGTCGACTTCCCCTCGGCCGCCAGCCCGTCCACCACATGCCGGATGGCACGCCACACCACCGACCGCTGCGCCTTCCCGAGCGGAACCCCGCGCCCCCTCCGCGTACACGCGAGATAGTCCTCCTCACTCTCCAGCCCTTGAGCGAGGATAATCTGCTCCCATTCCCGCTCCAGGAACGCCGGCGAGAACGGCGTCCCCTCCGCCGCCTCCTCCCACAGCGGATTGAGAACGTCTGCCCCCGCGATCCCCGGCCGGTGGTGCCGCCCCACGATTCCATACGAGACCGAATCGACGTTCTTCACCTGAATCCTGCCGCGGATCTCGGCATCGTCCACGAGCAATGCGAGTTGCTTCTCCAACGCCTCCGCCAGATTCCGGGTGAACGTCGTCAGCAGAACCCGCCCGCCCTTGGCCGCGAGGACCTTCGCCCGATGCAGCGCCGTGACGGTCTTCCCCGTCCCGGCCCCGCCCGTCACCTGGGCAGGCCCGCTGTAGGACGGCCGCAGCGCCACCCGGCTCTGCGCCGGATGCAGGAAGATCCGCCAGGTGTCGAAGGGATGCGCCAGAATATCCCGCAACTCCTCCGGCCCATTGACGAAGACGACCTGACCAGGCGTCCGCCGCATCGCCGTCACCAGGTCATCAGGATCGACGGTCGCGGGCTTCTCCTCCACAACCGAGTATTTCGCGACCTCCTCCCACGCCTGCTGCACGCTCATCCCGTCCGAGAGCGCGAGCAACGCGGTGTACTGCGGCTCCGGGAGGAACTTCTCCAGGGCCTGCAGATGCGCGTCCTCGGTCAGCAGCCGGACAAGCGGAATGATGTCCTTGTCGATTCCGAGCCGCACCAAATCCTTCTCGAAGACATGCCCGAGCAGCCGAAAGACCGTCCCCTCCGCAGCCTTCTCCAACGCGGGCGAGATTTCGTCCAACGCCGCCTGGTCCCGGACCTCCAGCACACCGATCGCCTGGTTGACCGAGAACTTCCTGCTCCGCGCCCACGCAATGGCATCATCGTGTGCCATCACAGCGAGCAAGCAGTACACATCGCCTTTCTCCGGTGCCAGCACCACCCCACGCCAGAACTGGTCGATTCGAACCGTCCGGATCCGAGAGTCCTTGGCATTGTTCAGCTTCTCCAGATGCAACCCGGCATGCGTATGCTCGCCGAACTTCGCGATCGCCGCCTCGACACCCTTGCGCACCTTCGGCTCCAGCTTGGCGTACTGCGGCATGAACGAGTTCGCAATAGCCAGCTGAGCCACCCCGCACCACCCTTTCACCGAGCCTGACACCCCGTCAGGCTCGAACATCATAAGAGCGTCCCGCCCCCAAGAATGATTGAACACCCCCAAACCGGCGTCCGCCTCCGGACAACCACGGGATCAGCACGGGATCCGCTCTACCTCTCTCGCGAAATGCTGGTTACCCAGCGCCTCCGGAACGCGTCAACTGAGGGGACGGAGGATGGACGTCTTCGGCGCGACGCGGGTCCTGCACTGAGCCTTTTTCAGCGGCAGTTCCGTGTGTGCTGATCACAGCATGATCGCGGACGGCGTGGGCGGTGCCGAACGTCAAGAAGCCCCTGGTAGGACGGTTGATCTCTCACAACCCCCGTCCCCACCAGAGGCTCTACATGCTTTTGTACCGTGCTTCGCTGCCGTTGTCGCGCCGGACCCTGGCCTACGCCACCGGAGTGGTCCGCCGCCACCGCCAGGCCATCGGCAGCAAAGGCCGCGTCCTGCCACCGGGCATGCAGGCCTTGATGACCTTGGTCTACCTGCGCAAAGGCGAGACCTACGCCGAACTGGGCGCCGGATTCGCCGTCTCCACCACTACCGCGTGGCGCTACGTCAACGAGACCGTCGACATGTTGGCCGCCCGCGCGCCCAAACTCGGCCCTGCGCTGGCCGGAGCGGTTAATACCGGCCTGCCGTACCTGGTGCTGGATGGAACCTTGATCTCGATCGACCGGGTCGCCGCCGACCGGCCGTATTACTCGGGAAAGCATCGCCGCCATGGCATGAACCTCCAGGTCATTGCCGCACCGGACGGGGCTCTGGTGTGGGTGTCGGGACCGCTGCGCGGCTCGGTCCACGACTTGGCGGCGGCCCGGATCTGGGGTGTCATCCGGGCGCTGGCGGCCACCGGGCTGCTGGTGCTGGCCGATAAGGCGTACCAGGGCGCCGGCGCGCACATCCTCACGCCCTACAAGGGACGCGACAAGCCCGAGCCGCAAAAGGACGCCAACCGCGCACACGCCAAGCTCCGCGGGCCCGGCGAACGCGCGAACGCCCAGCTCAAGTCATGGAGAATCTTGCGGCAGCTGCGCTGCTGCCCCCACCGCGCCGGGCGCCTCGCCAAAGCCATCCACACTCTGCAACTCCGCGAGACCACATCACGCTGAAAAGGGTTCACTGCCTCGTACTGGACGAACCGCACACCCACCGGAACCGGCAGGGTGCGTGGCGATGTCCCTCCGCCGCCTCAAGGACACCTGCGCCGCCACGACCTCAAGTGCGTCTGGACGCCAATGACGACCTCGACCAGCGCGACCATCGCGGAGGCCCAGGAGAAGATGGCCAAGATGGCGACCCACCTACTGGGCACGAAGGTGAAGCCGGAGCGGCTGATCGGCGAGACAACCTCCACCGTGCTGCGCGCGACGGCGATCCGAGCCCGGAGGTCCTCCGCGAGGGCACCAAGGCCGCGCTCACCAGGACGCCCTGCGGCTGTGCGGCCCTGTCCGGCGACCCTCTGGTCCGGCTGGATCGAAACGGCCTTCGGCCTCGCCCGGGTGAACGCGGAGACCGCCTAATCTGCCGCCGGCCCCGCACGCTAACAAGCGCCGCCGAGGAACGCGCCGCGCTCACCGGCGAGTCGAGCGCCCGCTGCGAGAAGGCAACCTCCCACGCCCTCCAGCAGGCATCGCGTGAACGAGACCCCAAGACCGGCTGGCCGCTGTTCGCGTTCCGCCTGCACCAGCTCCTCACCAGTGACGACACCGTCTACGTCGTCGGGAGAACGAGGCCGAGCGCCGTCTCACCAGCCAGTACCAGGTGAGCGTGCCCGGCCGCCGGGACAAGCCTGCTCCCACTCACGTTCTGCCGCGAGTGCGGGCAGGAGACCCTAGTCGTCACCCGCACTAGGAGGTCGACGCCGCGCCAGGATCAGGATGCCGCCGATGGCGACAACGCCAACGGCTACTTCTACGTCAGCGCCACCCACCCCCTGGCCCGTCGAGGACCCCATGGAAGCGGGCCGCTTCCCCAACGCCTGGTTCGACACCGACGAGGGCGGCGCCCCTACGTCTTGCCGCGGCTGCGCGACCCGTCCCCAGTGAGGTCTGGCTCGGCGCGGACGGCGGCGAACGCGCGCCCGGCGAAGCACTCCGCGCCGCCCACATCGGCAGCCCGTTCCGCTTCTACCTGCGCTGCCGCGCGTCCTACGCGCAGACGCGCGGCAGCGACTTCGCCAAGCCTGCCTCCTACGCCTTCCAGGGACGCAGTGCCACCGTTTCCGTGATCAGCCCCAGCATCGTCCGGAGCCCGAAGAGAGTCGGCAGGCTGGAGCCAATCGCTTCCTGGATCGTGTAGGTACCCCATTGACGGGCGCAGACCGGGTAAATACCTATCCGGTGTTCGCTGAAGCGACGAGAACCGATTTGGATGCCGCGTACTTCCACCTGTACGGCGTCGGCCGAAATAGTGTCGGCTACGTCATGGACAGCTTCGGAGCGTTCCAGCGCAACGATCCCGAACGGCTTGCCCGGCCGAGGGTACTGATCCTGGACGTCTACGACGCGATGGCGGGGGCCGTGGAGACAGGGGAGCCGTACAGGACGATCCTCGATTCGCCTCCAAGAGAAGGATCGCGTCACCCGGAATGAGTGTGGACGCTCTCAGGACGCCACCAGCCCAGAAACGCGAAGGTTCGCTCCCAAGCCCAATGGCGTGTGGGTGGTCAGTGCTTCTGCGTCCGAATCTCGTGGAGGAGGGTTCGCCACTCTGCCCTAGTGAATTCCAGGACCGGACTGTTGCCGTGAAGCTTGGTGTCACGGACGGCGATCGTGCCCTCGGGCGCTTGGCCTACTTCAACGCAGTGGCCATTGGGCTCGCTGTGACGAGACTTCCGCCAGTTGTGGAACTGTTTGGTCATATTCTCGATCCTGCCTGGTCGGTGAGCCGGTTGGCCACCTGGGTCAGGAAGGCGATGCTGTCCTGCGTTGACAGGGCGGCCTCCCGGAGGCGGTCATATATCCCGGTATACCGTGCCACCTCGCCGCGCTGCGTAAGAACTAGGTCAGTGGTGACGGTGTCGACGATCGCGATGGGTTGGTCGCCTGGTTCGTCGAAGGTGTAGAGATAGAACGACGACTTCGGGAGGAAGCCTCCCGGGACACGGGCGTTGTGCATCAGTACACGGACTGTGATCCGCTCAGCCTCTGAGGCTGTTGTGACCAGGTGCCGGAGTTGGGCGGCCATCGCCTCGGGTGGTACCGCCAGCCGGTGAATCACGCACTCGTCCAGGATGGTCTCGTAGGTCGGTCCTTCCGGCCTGAGTAGTTCCTCCTGTCGACGTTCGCGGGCTTCGGCCATCCGGTCTGGTTGGTAGTCGAGCGTCCCTTGGCTGTCATCGAGACTGACGAGAGCTTGGATGAACGAGCGGCACTGTAGAGCGCCTGGCATCGCCGTCTGGTCGTAGTTGCGGACGGTCGCAGCGTTGTACTCAAGGTCGGCCGCTACCTTCTGACGGGGGCCCACGGTCATGCCGTACCGGTCCCACCAGCCCTTCTGTGCGGCTTCGCGGGCGAGCTGGCAAACCCGGTCGTACTGGCTGCCGGTGATTTCGAGCGCGTCGAGGATGTCCATGATCTCCGTCAGGTCCGGGCGGCGCTGGGCGTTCTCCAGCCGGGAGATCTTCGCGCGGTTGTAGAACATGAGGCCGGCTAGACCATCGGCCGTGAGACCACGACTCTCACGAAGCTTGCGGATCTCGGCCGCCAACTGACGACGGCGCACGTAGGGGCTCGGCATGACCGTCCTCTCGATATCGCGTCGGACACGATCTGCATTGATCGCTAACGCAGTGTTATCAACAATCTCTGGGTAAGCGTACGGTCACCCTCGGACAAGAGTGCGACTCGCACATCGAAAACCAGTACGCTCCCGACATTCGCACATACAAATTCCGCACGTGCAACTTCCATATGCTTAATTTGTCTAAAAAGTCAGGATTCAAAGCCTGCAATTGGCGGCCTTCCGGACTTGTCGTGCAAGCTATCGATATCGACAGATGTCCACACCTCATCCGCAGACGCCGGGATGTTGGATCCGGAAGACGCACTCAGCGCCCTCCGAATGACGTCGGCCGACTTTTCTAAGAAGGAGTCTGCATTCCACAGATCAACCATTGCGAGGCGACACCTTTCATACTCGGTCGCGCGGTGCCGCTCGCACGTCCGGAGATTCGTCTAATATCGATCCATAGGCGGGTGAAGCTGTCTAGGTGGCGTGGGCTTGCTGCCGCACACTTCGGGTGAACCCACGACCGGCCGGGCGATAAACCCTGGACTCACACCCCTAGCCCGAACCCGCCCACGCGGTTTCACAAGAAAGAGATGGTGTGGAGCTTCGGCGGTTTCCCATCCTGCCGGTTCCTTGTGACACCGGAAGCGGCAACGGACTCCCGGAAACACCGTGGCAATGCGCACGGCCACGGTCCATGGGAAGCCTGTAACGGACTTCGTTCGGCGTGCCGGCGATGAGCAGACGCAATGACCGCACCCGGCCACTGGATTTGTGTAATAGGCGCTTCGCCCGCCAGGAGGATCAGCGATATTTGCCCCGGTCCACTGGTTACCGCGGCGGACCTTGAGGCGGCCCGCATTTTCCGCGGGCCCAAGGAAGCACGTGGCCTATCCGGTCTTCCGGCTAGCGCGACCACAGGGGTGCCAGCGTCGATGAGTAAGCCACCATGAGCCGTCCGAACGGTCCCGCAGACGGGACCAGTTCGCCAGGTTTCGAGAACCGCTCGTTACGCGGATGACGTGCTCTGCCGCATGGCAAGCCATTGCTCTGTGTAGGCGGTGGCATCTTCGATGAACTGCTCTAGACCGGCCCGGTCGAAGTCGGCTTCAGCGACGAGGTGCAACAAGATATAGATTTCGGCATCCAGAACGGCCGTCAAGTCGCTCGGCACATCGCCCTTGAGAAGGGGAGCGTCAACGGCTCGCCGAACCAGGTCTTCAGCGACGAGGGGGTTGATCAGATCCGCATCGTCTTCAGCATTAATCCGCAGATCGGCAACGAAGCGAACGATCCCACCGACGGTGTAGGTCGGAGAAAATATCCGGCGCACCGCAAGGCTGAAAGCTCCGTAGAGCAGCGCCATGTAACCGGCAGCGGTCTCGTCGTCCTTCTGCATCCTGGCCTGTAGGGGCGCCCATGCTTTCGGACCCTTCAACAGGAATGCCCGCAGCGCCAGTATGTGCTCCTCGCCGACCTTAATTCGAGAGTAATCCATCAATCGATCAACTCGTCAGCATCTGTTCGGATCTTTCTCAGAAAACCGTCCAGCTCCAAGTCGTTCAACTTTGCGTCGCCGATTAGAGCTGCCAGCAAGATAATTTGATGTTGGATGACAGTGTCTGTAGCGATGTCGGAAATCGACGCGCCTTGGTCGAGTGCATGGAAGATCATACGTTCGGCAATGTCCGGTCTTACCGCGTCAGGTGTTTCGTCTGTCCTCTCTCGTATGGAAGCGACGAAGTCGATAACCCTGTCCGGGTTCGTCACGTGGTTATCAACGATAAAGCGCCGCTCGACTGCTTCGAAGAAGCCTGCAGCGAGAAGCGCCGAATATCCGACGTTGGCCTGTGAGCGGTCAAGTTGATCTAGAAGCTCTCGATGCTTTTCGCCCTCACCCTTGAGTAGTGCGCGAAGGGCGGCTACCTGATCGTCAGTTACTGGCACTATCTCTTCCTCGCCTCTCGTTTATCTTTTGAGTTGTCCAGTGTGTGGCTCGCCCGGCCAAAATCGCTGCGCCGAGTATGCCAATAGCTGCACTTCCAACTTTCACTGGGGCCTGTGGGGAAGGTCCCATTGTAATGTCGGTATCGCGGACAGTGCTTGGATGACCTGTCGGCGGTTTGGCATTGAGAGCGTCTATTGCTGGACCAACGGCCTTCTTGCCAACATTGACGATGTCGTCGGATTTCCTCATTCCCTCCTTGAGGAGCTCTCTCCTGCGAGATGGACGCTCCGGTTCACTCGGATTTTCGTCAGCGGGGTCGGTTTCGGGGCTGCCAACCTCGCCGCGTCCTCGGGTGCCGATATCGTCGCGCGTCGGCCCGTTGTGAGGAGTGAGCGGCTCGGACTGCCAGCGGGGAACCTCCGAGTTGGGCTCGTCAGTCTCGCGTGGTCGATTGGATCCGTTGTTGATCCCTCTTGCTTCTTCAAGTGTGAGGAGGCGGTTTCCGTTCGGGTTGTATGGACCAAAATGGGTGAGTGAGTTGAAGTTTGGGGTGGTGGCCTCGGCGGTTTCTATGCTCTCGGTATTACTACCACGCTCGGCGTCTTGTTCGCCCTGTCGTTCCGACGTCTCCTGTTCGCGGTCTGCCGCTTCTTGAGGGCGAGCGGCGTTGTCGGTGGTGCGCTGCTCGCCGAGTTGCTCCGGAGGTCGCTCGGTCTCTTGAGGCTGGGACGTCCGGCCGTCGGTGGTCCTTTCTCCATCCGGGATCTGCGGGGTCTGTTCGGAGTCACCGGCCGGTTTGGCGGCACGCTCATGGGCTTGGGGTTCACCGGGCGTGACTTCTTGTCCGCCTTCCTTCGAGCCGAAGGGCTGTTCGGTGTTCTCCCCTGTCCGTTCGTGGTAGAGCTGGGGGCCTTCAGCGTCGGGCTTTCCGGGGGCCTGCGGGTCCTGCTCGGCGGTCCGCGGTGCCTCTGAGACCGGGGACTCGGGAGGATTCTGGTCCGCCACCGGGCCGCCCGCGTCCTGCTGCTCTTGACCGGTGCTTTGAGCCTGCCGCGTGTCGGACTCCTGCTGGAACGGTTCGCGGGCTCGGGCCAGGCTTTCCAAGCGGGACGGCTGGTCGGGGGAGCCGGGGTTGTCGGCCGGCAGGGTGTACTGACGCTCGGACGGCGTCCGATTTTCGGCGGTCTCGCCGTGGACGTCGGTCTGCCCTTGCGAAGTGCCGTCTGTGGGTCGGCCTGGATCGCCAGACTCGGGTGTGCCCTGACTAGTGACAGTTCTCCCCGCGTCCTGTTCCTGCACGGTCTCGGGCCTGCCGTTCACGCCGTTAGCCGTGCCGTCGCTCGTGGTCTGGGCTGTGGCGGGTTGGACGTCACGCTCCTGGGTCGGCCGGTCAGTGGTGCTGGAGGTCTCGCTCTGCTGCGTGCCGTTCCATTGGGCGGGTTCGCGGGCGCGGGCGAGGCTTTCGATGCGGGACGGCTGGTTCGGGGAGCCGGGGTTGTCGGCGGGCAGGGTGTACTGGCGCCTGGCCGAGTCGGGTCTGTCGGCGGTTTCGGCACGGCTGTCGGTCCGCTGTTCGGGGGACTGGCCGACGGGTTGCCCGCGGTCGTCGGATCCCCCAATTTCCGGCTTGTCCTCGGCCGTGGTGCCCTTGCTCTCGGAACGTGGGTCCTCGTCGCGGCGTCCCTGCGATCCGGCCTCGCCGGTCTCGGAGGCACCCTTGCCCTTGTCCCGCTCGTCCGTGCCCTGGCCGGTGCTCTCGGCCTCGTTCTGGCCGGGTGGTCCCGTTTCCTGGCTGTCGTTGCCGTTCTGGGACGACTCAGTCGTCTCGCCGTCACGTTGATCGGCGGGTTGGCCGACGCTTTCCTTCACCTCGTTTTGCTGCGCGCCGTTCTGTTGGGCAGGTTCGCGGGCGCGGGCGAGGCTTTCGGCGCGGGACGGCTGGCCGGGGGAGCCGGGTTTGTCGGCGGGCAGGCTGTTCTGCTGTTCGGACGGGCCGGGTTTGTCGGTGGTCTCTGTGCGGGTGTCGGTCCCGCCGGTGTGGTCCACGCCCACGCTCGCAGCCCTTCCTCTGGGGGAGACGGGCCGTTCGGTCAGGGCAACGCTCGGACGGCACGCCGGGCATGGACCTTGACGCGCGGGGCTGACGTCGCGGTCACGCCGGGTCCCTATGTAATCGCGCACGCGCGAACTTTGCACGTGCCGACATTGGAATTCCAGCGCCTGACATGCGTCTCACATAGAACAGCGGCCATGGAGTCGTTACTTCGCCCAGACTCGGACACTATTGCTTGTCAATCAATGGAGCCTCCATCGATGATTCAAGCGATACGAAATTGCCCCGTTTATCCGTATCTCACATCAGGTGAGCTATTCGGGCTGTGCTCGACCGTCCGGCGGCAACTCGCTCCCTGACTCGTGGCGCCGCACGCCACGGCCGACCGTTCTCCGGCTCACGCAGGCGGTGCAGCCGACGCCGGTCGCTGCGCCTTCCGAACGGCGGGACAACAGACGGTGACTCAAGACCACCGTGCGGCGCTGCTGCGAGACCTGTGCGACCACGGTCACGCCAGCGACTACGGGACCGCTGCGAGCATGCCGGACGGAACGGCGACCGCATCGAGAACACAGCCCACCATCCCCTCGTCTGCTGGCGTCGACCCGGGCGCCGTGTTCCTCCGACGGGCTCCGGCCGCCCCGCCCACGAACGGTGGGGGGACGTCGACGTTGCTCCTGGAATCCGCCGGATGCGCTGCAGGGGGCAGGTGTTGGACGACGTACAGCCAGCGGCTCGTCGACCGAGCCGGTGAGCGGGCTTAGCGGGGCCGCCTCCGCACCACTTTGCCCGGTACCGGGCTGGAAGCGGCGAAGTACTTGGTGTGCCCGATACGGACGGGCCTGCGTACCTTTGATGACTCACCGGACCGACGCAGTCGCGGAGAGGGCGTTCGCCGCCGTGCCGATGCTGGCGAGCCGCGATCCGTTGGCCGACCATGTGGGGCTCCGCTACGGCGAGTTCTCCGACTGGATCTTCGTCGCCGTCCCGGATCTGGAAGCCCGCTGGCGGGAGATTTCCGGCGCTGGGCGCATGCCGCCGGGAGGCAGTTCCGGTGGGTGAGCATCAGCTGCAGAAGGGCAGGATGGCTGAACAAGCGCGACCGCAAATTGTGGCCGACAGGACTGGGCCGCGCCGCCCTGGACGAGTGCCCGGACCCCGTCTTCTTTTACGACGTGGCGCTCAAGGCGTGCCTGTACTGGAGCCGGAACAAGGACCGGTTCGAGCCCGCCTCCGAGTATGCCGAAGCCCTCCCAGGAGTGCAGTGGGCGCCGGTGGCGGACGTGGCGTCCGAAGCCGGCGTCGATCCCACGGCACTCGTCCGGCCGCTCCAAGGCCACCGGCCGGAAGGATGGCACCGGCTGCTCGCTGATGACGGCGCCCTGCCGCGCAAAGCGCATCGCACCGAGCTGGAACGCGCGGAGTGGCTCCGCCTCCTGGACGACGACTCCGTTCCGTACCGGATAGCGGTCGCCGACCCGCGGCTCCTGGTCGTCCCAGGCGACGAAGAGGATGTGTGGTCGCGGCGCGCGTGGTTAATCCGCGCGTCGGACGTCCTCGCGGGCGACCTGATTCGCAACCTGTGGCTCCCCGAGGGCCGGTGTCCCCTGGCCGTGTCCAGGCTGCGCGACCTACCGCCCGGCGCGCCGGGCGGTAGGTCGCAGTCGCACGTTCGGCGGGCACTCGCTCGTCGTGAACATCGGGCTCGGGACGCCGAGTCACACCGGCCGGGAGGACGACGGCACCGGGCGGGACGGTCACGACCGGCGCAGGCGCTCCATGAGCTCGGGCGGGACGGGGACCGGCAGCGCGTCCACGTCGAACTCGCGCCCGTCGACGACCTGCGCGGCCTCGGCGATCAGCGAGTCCACGCCGTCCTCGTCCAGGCCGGCCTCGTCCACGAGGTGGAAGAGGACGGCGTACAGAGCGGCCACCATGTCTTCCGGGGGCGCACCGAAAGGTGGCGCCTCCCCGAGCGCTGGGTCCTCAAGGAGCATGCGGATGGTCTTCTCGATGACGAGCGCGCCGAGCGCCTTCGGGTCGTCGAGCGCCACCCGCACGCGGGCCACGAACCGGATCACGTCCGCGAGCGTGTAGGCGGGCGCGAACCGGCGGTGAAGCATGGTCGCAGTCGCGAACGTCAGGAGCGCAGAAAAACCCATCGGATTGGGGTCGGCGTCCAGGGATTCGCCATGGTCGCGCTCGAAGTCGTCCGCGCTGTCCAGGAGCAGCCCGCGCACGGCATCCCGGTGGATGTCATCGATGGTGATCTTCAACTTACCGGTCATCCGGTCACCATTCCTCGGCGTCGCGGCGGGCTGTGGCGAGAAGGCGGTCGAGGGCGCCGCCCGGCGGGAGGTCCCCAGCCAGGTGCATGAGAATCGCGATCAGATGGCTGTTCTTGGTGGCGCCGTCGATGTCGCCGATCTCGCCGCGTCCGAGCGTGTACGCGATCATCTGCTCTGCCACGGACGGGTCGATGTCGTCGAGGAGGTGGAGGTTCTCCGCGCGCATGTCCGCGACGAACTCGATGATGGCGGCGTCACCTTCCCGGGCAAAGTGCCGGTCGACGGCCTCGAAGAAGGCGCTGAACAGCAGGCGGGCGAATCCCTCGATGTCGTCCTCCGACTCGATCTGCTTCGACAGCTCCCGGTAGTCCTCGTTGCGGCGGGTCAGCAGCGCACGCACCGCGGCGACGTGGAGACCCGTTATCGGAATTCTATGCTCGCTGGCATCAGGGGACCCCAAGGTGCACCTCAGATCGTTTTCCGGATCGAATTCGCGACTTTTATACCACGGCTGCTTTCTGTTCGACCCGGCTTTGAGAATGGCGCTCGAATTAAATTCGGCCGCCCGATAATTGTTCGTCCGGCTGACCGGCGTGTGAATCTTGCACGTGCGAGATTCGGGTCTGTGAGCACCGTGCGTGCCGATCCGCTTCCCAAGTCCCTGAACCGCGGATTCGTTGTGACCGAGTGGCGACTTCCTGTGACGATTGACGTGCGGACCAGGAGTGACCCGAGTGATCCGCAACGTCTGTCCGTCCACGACCGTGAGGTGTCACCGATGTCCCCGACCGTGCTACCGGCAGTCCCGCCCGCGCCGCTGCGGTGGCGGCGCTCCTTCCCCGGCGGGCCCGAGCAGGCCCGCAACGTCCGGCGGTTCGTCGGCTGCCTCCTGGACGGCTGCCCGTTCCTCGACGACGTCCTGCTCGCCGCCGACGAACTGGTCGTCAACGCCCTGCGGCACACCAAGTCCGGTCAGGACGGCGGCTTCTTCACGGTCGAGGTCGCGCATGACGGCGCCCTGGTCGCCGTCACCGTCGCCGACCAGGGCGGCCCCGGTGAGCCCACCGTCACCGACGCCGGCGAGTTGGCCGAGTCCGGACGAGGGCTGCGCACCGTCTCCCTCACCGCCGCGAGCTGGGGCTGGCACGGCAACGGCGAGGGCCGCACCGTCACCGCCGTGTTCGCGGGGGAGTGGGCCGCATGACCGCGCCGGCCTCCTGGACGCACGACCAGGTCCATCGGCGCGTCCACGCCGCGATGACCGCCGCCATGCGCGCCGACGTCCACGCCATCGACGCGGCACTCGTCCAGAACGGAGTCCTTGACCCCTACAGCCGCGATTTCGTCGCCGAGTCGCGTCGCCTGGTACTCGCCTGCACGGCCGCGCTCACCTGCGTGCTCTCCGCGCACCGCCCTGGCGAGGACCCGCACGGCCGCGAGATCTGCCGAGGCTGCGGCACCCGCGGCTGCCGCACCTTGCGCGGCGTCGCCGACGTCCTCACCGCCTACACGGTCCGCCCTTGCGGCGTCGACCGCGCCGAGGCGTGGCGCCGCGCCGACGCCCACTTCACCCGCGGCGCCCGCCCCGTCCCGGTCATCGTCGAGGAGTTCCCGGACGGCTTCATCACCCGCGCCGCCGACGCCCCCGCCGACGACCCGGCTCCACTGCTGATCGTCGACCGCCACACCGGCGCCCTCAGCCGCTGGTCCCGCATGCCCCACCCCACCCTCATCCGCGAATACACCGCCTACCGCGCCGCCCATTGAGAGCGTCCAGCTCCCTCCGGTGGCAGAGAGCGTTGCCAGCAACGGTGGTCATCGCGGAACACTGACCAGACTCGACCTACGGAGATAGGTATGGGGTGTCAGGACCGTTGACCAGACGAGTCGACGGACTCGCTCTGCCGGGCGTCCAGCCACATCTTGGTGTATGCCGTGGTCTCGTCGATGAACTGCTCTAGGCCTGCACGGTCGAATTCGGCCTCGGCGATGAGGTACAGCAGGATGATGACCTGGGCGTGCAGTACGGTCGACGGGTCGTCCGGTACATCGCCCTTCAGCGGTGCCGCGTCGACGGCGCGGCGGATCATGTCCTCGGCGACGAGCGTGTTGATCAAGTGAGCGTCTTCTTCGGCCTTGATCCGCAGGTCGGCGACGAAGCGAACGATGTCACCCACGGTGTAGGTCGGTGAGAACCTCCGCCGCACCGCGACTTCAAATGCCCCCAAAAGCAATGACATGTACCCGGCCGCAGTCTCGTCGTCCACTTGCATCTTGTCCTGCAAGGGGATCCATGCTTCCGGGCCATCCAGTAGAAAGGACCGCAGGGCAAGGATGTTCTCTTCTCGAATTTCGACCGCAGAATAGTCCATTATTCAAGCAATTCGTCGGCGAGGGAACGTGCGTCGGCCAAAAAGGAGTCTAGCTCTGCTTCGGTGAACTGACTTTCGCTCACCAGGGTTGCGATGATTACGATCTGATGCCCGAGTTTGAGGTCCTCCGAGGCCTCCACCATCTCGCCTTTGCCGAGCAGATGAAGGATCATGCTTTCGGCGATTTGCGGGTCAATGATGTCGGGCATTTCGTCGTCCGTTTCTCGCACCTGTGCGACAAAATCGACAACTTCGCCCTTGTCGGCGACCTTACCGTCCCGTATGAAACGGCGCTCTGCGGCTTCGATAAAAGCCGCAGCGATCAGGGCTGAGTAGCCCACATTTGCTTCTGCTGGATCTAGCTCCCTCAGCAGTCTGCGATGCTCTTCCAGCTTGCCTTGAAGCTGCGCACGCAGTGTGGCAACTTGCTCGTCAGTTACGGGCATCGCTTCTTCCCTTCATGCGTCGTACCGCCTTGATTCCAAGGCGAGCCATCTCCGTGGTGAATACTACTGTGCCCAGGACTCCTATGGTCGCATCTCCAACCTTTGCGGGCTGGTCAAGCGACTTTATGTGATCGTCGATGACGCGGACCCCGCAAAGTTGTCCGGTCGGTTTTACGCGTTCGAGCTTCTTATGGGCAGGATCGGTGAACTTTTCTGCGATGTCCTTCGTGTCATCTGTTTTAGTGATCAACGTGCGGTACAGTTCACGCGGACGCGATTGCCGTTCGGGGTCGGATTCCTGGTAGTCGCGGAGTTCGGGGTCGTCTTCGGGGTTGCGAGGCTCGGCGCGGCTCGGCGCGTCGTCTTCGATGTCGAAGCGTCTCTCCTGGACGAAGTTGCCATCGCTGTCGCGCTGCAGGGTGATTCTTGCGCGATATGGGTTTGGCTCCGGTTCCGGCAGATTCTCTTCATGGGTACCTAGTTCTCTGCCAGGTTCTTCTGTTTCGCCGGTTTGGGGCGGGTCGCGGTCGGGAGGATTGTTGCCTGTGAAGGGGGCGGGAAGGTCTGGCTCCTCGGCTTTCTTATCATGGTCGCGGGTTTCGGTGGGTGAGGATGGGGCATCGTGTGCAGGGCGTTGGTCTGCTGGGGCGTCCCGAGTCTCGTCTTCTGTAAAAGAGATCGGTTCCGGCTGCTGCTCCTGTGGCCTGGTCCCATGCTCCGGGGACTCTGCGGGGATGGTGGCCGTCTCGGGAGTTGTTGGTTGCGGGGCCGCGTCGGTGGTTACTGCGGTGAGCTTGTCTGTGCCTGGGAGTTGCTCAGCCTGTGGTGGTGTTTCGGGGGTCTCCGGCTTTGGGTCCTTCTCCTGCGAAGGCTTGGTCTCCGAGTTGCTGGTGCCGTCCTGGTCTTTGGGTATCTGTCCAGTGGCCCGGTCGGTGTCGCTCGGGGAGTTAGTGGTGGGCTGCTCGCTGGCCGGGATGTCGTCGTCCCGTTGGTTTGCTTGTCCGTCCTGCTCGGCCTGTGGTCGTGTCTCGCCGAACTCAGGTTCTGGTTTTTCCCCTGCGTTGCCTGTGTTCTGGTCGTCTGTGAGGGCGCGCAGATTGCCGGTTTCGCTGGTCTTGGTGTTGTCGCTTTCGGGCACTGATGGGGCGGGCTTGTCCTGCGGTTTGGTCTCGTCGGCCTGGAGCCCGCCTGCGTCGGTCGCCGGCTTGCCGTCTCGGGGTTCTGGTGGCGCAGCGTTTTCGTCCGTCTTCTTGGACGATGATTGATCGGTGCTGGGCGCCGGTGGGTCGCGCAAGTCCCAGCCGGCGTTCTGGAGGCTTTCGCGGCGGGTCATCGGCTTGGACGGCTCAGGGGCCTCGGTGGGCGGCTTGCCGGAGTCGTCTGCGCGGGGCTTGTCGCCGAACTCGGTGCGGCTGTCCTTGTCGCCGAGAGGCTCTGTGTTCTTGGCCGCTTCGCCGTTCCGCTCGCTGGTCGACTGCGGTTCGGCGTTGGCCTTCGGGTGTCGCTCCCCAGGCTCGGTCGTCCGAGGTTCCCCCTTGCCCTCGTCCCGTGGCGCTGCCTCGCCGGTTTCGGGCTTCGGGCGGCCGGGCTCGCTCTTGCCGTCACCAGGCTGGGAGCCAGTCTCCGATCCGGTCCCCTTCTCGGTCTTGGGGGCGGCGGAGGCGCTCTCTTCGCTCGATCCGGTCGAGGAGGACTCGTTGCTTTTCTGTCCGCGTTCGCTGCTGCTTTCCTGCTGGCCGTTGACGTTCCAGCCTGCGGCCTTGAGGCTCTCGATGCGGGACTGCTGCCCGGGTGATCCGGGATTGTCGGGCGGTGGTCCACTGGCGCTATCAGGCTTTGTGGGCTTGTCCCCGGTTTCGGGACCCTTGTCTGATCCGCCGTGTTCCACGCCCACGCTCGCTGCCCTTTCGTCGAGGGGAAGCGGACCACCATCAGGGCATCGGTCGGACGGGCCGCCAGGCGTGGCCCCTGACGTGCGGGGCTGACATCGGGAGCACGCCGATCCCCTATGAAATCGCGCACGTCCGAACTTTGCACGTGCGGGCGTCGAGTGCTCGACGCCTGGTCTGCGTATCGCGCGAGTCTGCCGCTTAAAGGACGTGGATTCGTATACTGAGCGTCCTATGACGTGCTGATCCATGCTTTGGGCGCGAGAAGTTGAGGAATATGGAAATGTCTACTTTGTCTGAGTATGTAATTGGAGTCGCTGGTCGAGCGGTGCACGAGCGCTCTTCGGCAACTTCCCTTTCTGACTCCAGACGGATCGTCGTGGGCCCAGCCAGGTAGTTAGAAGCAGGGCCCGCGTCCCGGTGACCTCGGCGCATCCGCGGTGTGTAACTCACGCTGTCCACGTACACTCCGCCGGGCATTGCCAGCAGATCCCGCGGTCCTGGCGGCTCTGCTTCCGCACTCGCGGGCACGTGGCCCGCGTGTGTCTCCATAAGTCCGCTTTCGTGGTGTTTGGCCGTCAGGTCACCAGGGTTTCAAGGCTGGGCGTTCGTCCTCCGGCGACCGGGCAATGTCTCGGGCCCGTCCAGTACCTCTTCACGGACGGCTTGCACCCGGCATCGTCGTTCTCCCTCCCCGCGCGTCCATGCATGGAAGGCTCGGGAGCGATTGCCAGGTGCCCGCGCGCCTCAGGGCCTCCGTCGATGCAGACCGCTCACAGCCGAGTATCGGTGTCAGATCGGCTGGTAGTGGAGGATGATCACGCCTGAGTCGTAGCGGCTTACGTCGGTGAGGTGGAACTTGGCCTCGGGTGCGTGGTGTGCGATGAGGTCGCTTGGCGCGGGGCTGCCGCAGAAGAGTGGGTGCAGCCACAGTTGCATCTCGTCGAGCAGGCCCTCGCGGAGCAGAACTCCCGTCAGGGGGCCGAATCCGTACTGGACGACGTCCTGCCCCGGCTGCTCCTTCAGGCCCCGGAGCATGCCGGGGAAGTCGCCGACCTTGCTGACCGTGGTGTTGTTCCAGCTCGGGTCGGTCAGCGTGTCGGACGCGACGTACTTCGGCAGGGTGTTCATGCGGTCGGCCATGCCGGTCTCGTCGCTCATCTTCGGCCAGGAGTCGGCGAAGACCTCGTAGGTCCGCCGGCCCATGATGATCGCGTCGGCGCCGAACAGCAGGTCGTGCGCGTGCTGGGCGGCGTCCTCGCTGCGGTAGCCGAACGTCCAGTTCTGGGGCTCGTGGACGACGCCGTCGAGCGATATGTAGGTCGAGTTGATGACACGTCGCATGGTGGTCTCCTCCGGTCGGTGTATCGGAACACTCGCGTTGTTCCGATCGTGTTCCAGCGGGACGGCCGGGGGCATCCGTGCCGCCACCGATGTACCACTGATCCACCACGGACATGCGCGTCCGGCACCGGCCGGTGAGCAGGCCGGTGCCGGACAGCGGTCAGAACTGGTCGTCGTCCACGTCGTAGCGGCGCGCGGACGAACTGAGGGTCTGCCGTGTGTCCTGTTGGTCGACCACCGTGATTCCTGGACGTCCCGCCTCGACCTGGAAGCGCGCGGCCGTGGTCACCGTCGTTCCGCTCGTGGACCAGACGGTGCTGACGGTGCGGAGCGAGGCCAGCAGCCGGGACGGGCTGACGTCGCAGACGACGTATCCGCGCTGGTTGCCGATGTACTTCCAATGCGGGCTCTCGGCCATGATCGGGTCGTAGGTCCGGTGGAAGGCGGCGGGGTCGGAGTCGCCGCCGGAGCTGATCGACGTCCCGGTGATCTCCGCGCCGACGACGGGGGACGCGGGGTCGCCGAACTCGGGTTTCAGGTCGCAGACCCAGGTGGCGTGCCGGTCACCGGTGAGCACGACCGGGTTCGCCGTCCGGCCGGAGCCGAAGAACTCCAGCATGCGCCGGCGCTGCGCGCGGTAGCCGTCCCAGTTGTCGAAGTCGTAGACCTCTTCGGGGCCGGCCATGCGGTCGTTGGACGCCCACATCACCTGGTTGGCCAGCAGGTTCCAGCGCGTGCCGGATCGGGACATGCCGTCCACCAGCCACTTCTCCTGGGCGGCGCCGGTCATGGTGCGGGCGGGGTCCTCGGCCTCGGCGAGCGTGGCGGGCTGGTCGCTGCGGTACTGGCGGGTGTCGAGGACGTGGACGGTGGCGAGCCGGCCGAAGGCGAGCCTGCGGTGCAGCCGCAAGTCGATGCCGCGCGGGCGGGTGGACCGGCGGAGGGGCATGTGCTCGTAGTACGCCTGGAACGCGGCGGTGCGGCGGGCCAGGAACGCGGTGTGCGTCTGCTGGTCCGGGTCCTGGGGGATCTCGTCGGCCCAGTTGTTGTCGAGCTCGTGGTCGTCCCACGTCGTGATCCAGGGGAAGGCGGCGTGCGCGGCCTGCAGGTTCGTGTCGGTTTTGTACTGCGCGTGCCGGTTGCGGTAATCGGTGAGCGTGTAGGGCTCGTCGGTGCCCTCGTGGGCGCGGACGGTCGTGGTCCGCGGGACGGATTCGTAGATGTAGTCGCCGAGGAAGGCGACGAACGCCAGGTCCTCCTGCGCCAAATGGTGGTAGGCGGTGAAATAGCCGTCCTGCCAGTTCTGGCAGGACGCGAAGGCGAACTTCAGCCGCCGGTTGACGGCCCCGTGCGATGGCGCCGTGCGGCTGCGGCCGGTGGGCGACAGCTCGCCGCCGGCCCGGAACCGGTAGAAGTACTCGCGGTCGGGGCGCAGGTCGCCGACCTCCGCGTGCACCGCGTGTCCCTGGCCGGGACGCGCCGTCTCGGTGCCGCTCGCGCGGATCCGGCGGAAGCGCTCGTCCTCGGCGACCTGCCACGCCACCGGGACGGGACGGTCGGGCATGCCGCCGCCGTCGACGGGACGCGGCGCCAGCCGCGTCCACAACACGAAGCCGTCGGGCGACGGGTCACCGGACGCCACCCCGAGTGTGAACAGGCCACGCGGCAACGGGACGCCGCCGTACGAGCGGACCGCGGCGAGCGCTCCGTCCTGCTCCAGCAGCGCGGGGCCCAGCAGGACGTGGCCGGCGGCCAGCGCTGATGCCGCTCCACCGGTGGCGAGGAACCGGCGGCGAGGAAACTGCTCCGACATACACCCTCCCTTTGATCGACACAGGAGGATGGCTCGGCGGTGGTTAACGGAGGCAGGCGCGCATGCCGACGCGGAAGCGACAACAGCGCGAACAATGACCGGCGATGCGTAATTCGCCCAGAGTGGTGCTATCGCCCTGGACGGGCGCCGCCGCGCGTGAAGACGGGGAACGGCCGGCGCACGCCGCGAGCCGCGGTGTTCGTCCTCGCATGCACCGTTATCCGGACGCCGCCGGTCCTGGTCGTCGGGAACCGGCCCTGTGGTGCGCAGCGCGACAGATATGCCAGCCCTTGCTCCAGGTGTGTGCGCGGACCCGGGTCGAGGTGGCGGGCCCACGAGGGCTCCGTTTCCTCGCGCAGCCAGGCGTAGCAGGCCATCGCGTACCCGAACTCGGGTTCGGTGAGATATCCGACCCGTGAATAGCCGTCGCTGCAGGCGGCGTTCAGCGCGCGTTCATCGAGATAACCGAGAGGCCGCACGGAGAAACCCGGTGTGCCGTCCGCGAATCGCAACGCGGCGTTCGTGCTGAAGATCCCGAACCCGAAATAGACGGTGAGGAGATCGGTCAGCCGCTCGTGGTCCTTGCGCTCGGTCGTGATGCGCCCTTCCCCGAGGAGCCGGACGTGGCAGAGTTCGTGGGCGATGATCGCCGTGAGGTACTCGGCGTCGGACGCCTCGCTGACGTCCAGCCCGATGACCGGCCGGCCGTACCGGACGGAGTAGTGCCCGACCGCGCGCCTGCCCTCCTTGTCCTCGTTGTCCCGCAGGTCGAAGAACTCCACGACCAGGTCGGACGGCTCCAGCGACATGACCGTGCACACGCCGGCGATCAGGCGGTTGATCTGCCGCGGCGTCCCCTCGTAGCCGGACGCGAGGCTCGGTCCCGGAAGGACGATGCCGCCGAGCAGCGGCTCCCGGCCGAACTCGCTCGCGAACCATGTCATCGACGCCTCGATCCAGGCCTGCTGCGGCGCGCCGACCGGGCACTCCTCCTTCATCACCCGCAGCCAAGGACGGGTTTCCTCCGCGTTCTCGTTCATCGCTCTCCCGATGATCATGCCGGATGGCGCCCGCGCGGCGGACCGGCGTCGGTTGAAAGAAATGCACGAGCTCCGCGGGGTGCGCCCGGGGAAGAGGGGCGGTGCTCGGCTTCGCCGGATTCTGATGGCTGCTCGACTCACCTGTCAACATCCGTGAAAGAAATGCATGGGTGGTGGAGCTGAAAATGAGAGGAGGCGGATTCGCCCGCGGTTCGAATAGCTGGTCGATCGGGGAGGGCGGCAGGGCCGGGGTTCGCGCCCGGCACCGTTGTGCCTCCGCTCGCCGCGCCCTCGCCACGTGGCCGGATGCGGGTGATCGCTGGACAATACGGCGCGTGGATGGCATGTATTCAGCAGATCCGCCGACGAACCGAGATGAGGGGTCCATGCCCGACGTCACCTTCTCGGTGCTCGGGTCGGTCGAGGCTAACGTCGGTGACCGGGCGGCGGCCCTCGGCGGCGGGAGGCAGCGGGCGCTCCTCGCGGCGCTGCTGCTGAGCCCCGGCCGTGTCGTGTCCGTGGACCGGCTCGTGGACGAGTTGTGGGGGAGCGCCCGCCGTCCTCCGCCCGTACCCAGGTGCACACGCTGGTGCACCGGGTCCGGCGGGCGCTCGGTGAGGCCGCGGAGTTGCTGGAGACGCGTCCGCCCGGATATCTGCTGCGCACCCGGGCGGCGCAGGTGGACCTCGCCGTGTTCGTCGAACTCGTCGACCGGGCCAGGACGCACGCCGGGGCGAGCCGCCTGGCGGAGGCGGCCGGTGCCTTCCGGGAGGCGCTCGGCGTCTGGTGGGGTCCCGCTCTGGACGGGGCGGACGGGGGCGTTCGTCCCTCGTGAGGCCGCGCGGCTCGAAGAGATGCGCCTCGCGGCGGTGGAGCAGTGCCTCGCCGTCGAGCTGGACCTCGGACGGCATGGCGCGATCGTGGCGGAGCTGGCCTCGCTCGTCGATGAGCACCCCTCCGTGAGGAGCTGCGGGCCGGGTTGATGCTGGCCCTCTACCGCTGCGGCAGGCGTTCGGAAGCGCTCCAGGCCTACCGCGACGGCCGGACGCTGCTGATCGAGGAGACGGGCCTGGAACCGGGCGAACGGCTCCGCGATCTTCATGAGGCGATTCTCAGAGACGAGGTGGCGCCCTGGCGCGCCGAACCGGAACCGCCGCCGAACCCGCCTGAGCCCGAGCCGACCGTGGAGACGACAAGGGCCCTGAAGTCAGCGCCTGTGCGTGGCGCGGCGGCCGTCCGCGGCCCGGCCACCGCAGAGCCTTCCGGTCCCGTCCGAGCAGAGGCGCCCGCCCCGGTTCCAGGCAACACCGTCGACGCCTATCCGGCCTGGGTACGTGGTCCCGTCGTGCCTCGACTCGGTGTCGGAGTCGTGCTCCTGCTGGTGGCCCTGGTCTGCCTGGGCGGGGCGACGGCCGAGCCGTCCTCCCAGGCACTTGGCGAGGCGTCGTCGCAGGGGCGGCAGCTGGTGCCTGGTCCCGCCTGGGTGAACGGCCCGCCCCGTCCCGTTCCACGGGCGTTCTTCGGCGCGACGATCGGGACGAACAGTGGCGCGATGCCCGGGTTCAGGATCGGGTCAGTCCGGTGGGCGAGACGCGCTGGTCGAACGTCCAGCCGGGCCGGGACCGGTTCGATTGGACCCCGCTCGACCGCATGGTGGCGGGCGCCGGACGAGCTGGGCTTCCGATGCTCCACACGATGGGGGTGACCCCGGCGTGGGCGGCGCCCGACGGCCCCCCGCAGCCCCTATCTGGACGACTCCAGGACGGCGCCGCCGCGCGACCTCGCCGACTGGGACCGCTACGTCCGCGCCCTCGTCACCCGGTACCGCGGCCGGATCGAGGCGCATGAGCTGTGGGACTTCGCCAACACGCACTACCACTACACAGGCGACGTGAAGACGATGGTCGAGATGACCCGCCGGGCGGCCGCGATCATCAGGGCCGAGGACCCGCGCGCCACGGTCGTCTGCCCGTCGATCGGTGACCTGTGGGGCGGCGAGGGACGACGGTGGCTCGCCCGCTTCGCCGCGCTGGACGGTTTCCGGCCGTGCGACGCCGTCGCCGTCAAGTTCCATCCCCGCGAAGGGGACGGCCCTCCCGAGGAGATGACGGAACTGGGCGGGCCTCATCTACAACACGCTGCACAACGAGGGCGTGCACCTGCCGATGTGGGCGACGGGTCCGGCTCACAGCATCCCGACCGTCCGCTTCCTGGGAGAAGAAGAGGCGAACAACCACGCCGTCCGCTTCTACCTGGCGGGCCTCTACTCCCGGTTCAGCCGGATGTACTTCTACTCGTGGGGCGTCCGCAACCTGCCGCTCGTCCTGCAGGTGGAGGGCAGCCCGCCGACCCGCGCGGCACGGTTCGTCGACCGGCTCCAGCTGTGGCTGGACGGGGCGCGGATCCGCTCGTGCGGGCGGGGGCGGGCCGATGGTCTCCCGGAAGGCGCCTGGCAGTGCCGGTTCCAGATGGGCGGGGACGGCCGGGAGGTTGTTGTGCGGTGGGTGGCGTCGGGCACGGCCGTCATGCCCGCCGTGCCCAGCGCCTACCGGATCGACCACCTCGACGGCCGGACGGTGCTCGTCCGCGCGGGTGCGGCGGTGCGGCTCGGCGAGCGTCCGGTCCTCGTCCGTTTCCGCCCCGGCCGAAACGGGCTGACCTGCGCTGACAGGACGCCGACCGCGGACCTCATGCGGACCACGCTGATCGCGGTCCACGACTTCGGTGCACCACAGCAGATCACCGCCCCACAGAACTGACGCCCATCTGGGCGCGCCAGAGGCGTCCTTCTACGCGGGACCGTCCTGCCCGGAGAACGGGGGCAGGGCGCGTTGTTTGGCGTGCAGGACCGCGGCCATCGTGAACGAGTCGGTTATCTCGCCTTGCCCGAGCATGAGGTCGAGCCGTTGTGGCGAGACCAGCTCGATATGGTCGATGCCCTCCCCGCGGGTCGAGAAGTCCGGCCGGCCGACGGCGGCCCAGAAGAGACCGACCTTGCTTCCCGCGACGCCGGTGTCGGCGTAGACGTCCCCGAGGAACTCGACCGATTCGGCCGGGACGCCGATCTCCTCCTCCAGCTCCCTGCGCGCGGTCTTCTCCGCGGGCTCGCCCGGCTCGGGGAATCCCCGCGGGATCTCCCAATGCCATTGGCGCGTCGCGTGCCGGAAATGCCGCAGCAGGACGATCCGGCCGTCATGGACGGGGAGGACGGCCGCCCCGGCGTGGCCGCCGGAATGCAGAGCCCTGAGGTAACCGCCGGTCCGGCCGTCCGGGAACGCGACCGGATCCCGTAGCAGGGTGAGGTACTGGTCCCGATAGCAGATCCCGTACGGGCCGCCTTCGGGCGGGAACTCGTCCAGGATCACGCTCCCGGCGCCGGGCGGATTGGCGAACAGATCCGGCCGGCTTCGGCGCAGCAGTTCGTACTCCTCGAAAGGCGTGGTCATTCACCCTCATTCGACAGGTCGGCGCCGTCGTCGCCGGAACCTCGCCCGACCGCCTGTCCGGACAGGAAACCGATCAGCTTCCTGGCCTCCCGGTACGGGTCTTCCATCCGCATGTCCAGCAGCTGTGCCGTGGTCTCGATCCGGTGACGCGCTCTGCTCGCCAGGAACCTGCCCAGGCCGAGGCGCAGCGTAACCCGGGCCACGCGGGTCCCCGCGAGGCTGCCGAGTTCTCCGGCCACCTCATAGGCGACGGTGTCGCCCGGCATGTACAGGACGTTGAGGGTCACGGCCCCGATGTCGATGGCGATTTCCGTCAGCCCGCCGAACCGCCCGCCGGAACGGTCGTCGCGAACCTCCTCCGCCTTCCGGAGCATCGCGAGATAGGCCCGGCTGATCTCGACGACACCGGTGCCCGGATCGGCCAGGGCCTCGATGGAAGGCGCGTTGATGACCCCGGCGAGCGCCGTCTTGTACGCGTGCCACTCCGGTTCGTTGCGGACTCGCCAGGTGTCGGCCAGGGAAAGGCGGTCGAGGGTCGGCACCGCTTCCAGAAGGCCCTGCACGTCCTCGAAGCTCAGGTTTCGCAGCAGCCTGATGAGTTCGTCGGCGTCCGTCGATTCGGTCGGGCCGTCCCGCCGCCGGCGAATCTGCGCCAGCCCTTCCTGTAAGGCGGTGCGACGCGGTGAATTGCTCGGCGTCAAGGCGAAGACGTCGACCGCGTCGGCGAGGTTCGTGGCGTATTTCAGGTCGACCAGCTGCTTCACGATGGGCATGTGCGGGAGCCCGGCGTCGTATTGCCGCTGTGCGACGTTCCCGCCGTCTCCGACGACGAATCTCTCGTAGAGCGTCTGCCGCACCACGGGCCGCCCGGCGTCCAGCTCATCGAAAGCCCATCGCGCGACCTCCTTGAGACGTCCGAGGGCGCTCCTGGCCTCTTCCTCGTCCAAGCCGAAATCGCGCTGCAGCGCCGGCACCTTGAAATGGAGGAAGCCCGTCAGGAACTCGCCGAACGTCCGGTTCATCTCCTCCGCCAGCAGGGCGTTCTCGGTGTCGTCCCAGGACAGCCGCAGGCACGACATGGGCGTGCTCTCCGCCGTCCGCCGCCACGCCTCGATGCCCTCGGTGACCTGGAATCGCGGGCCGTCCGCGGGGAGCGGCCCGTCCTCCGACAGCAGCATCGGAATGATCACGCCGCTCGCCAGCATCTCGCGGAACGCCTTCTGGTCCGGGCCCTTCTTCGCGTAGTCCTGGTAGACCTGCCGGTTGTTGTAGAGAAAGGCGCGGTTGATGAGCACCTTCTCGGCGTTCAGCAGGGCCCGCAGGTACTCTCGCCGGGATCTTCGCGCCTGCTTCTCCAGCACATCCCGGCCGACCCGGCCCGCCCTGAGCGCCTCGCCCAGAAGATCGCGATCGAACCACTGATTGTCCAGGGACTGCGGTACCGCGGTGATGGTCTGGCGCAAGTCCGCGGAGATCAACCGGTTGAAGCTGACGTCCCCGACGTTGCCGACCGGCATAGGAACCCCCTTGGCTGCGGAAACAGCTCACACCATAGGGCGGGCCGGCCGCCGGTGCCCGGGGAAAATCGGGCACCGACCGGCCGTGGCCAAGTGTGACGGCGGACGCCTAATAGATGTATGGCGCCGCGGAGTGGTTCCTTTGCCGAATTCCTCACCGGTGTGCGGCGCGGCTAGTCGATGACGCGTTTGATCATTCCGTCGGTGTCCGGGTCGAGGCCCCAGGCGAAGACGGTGCGCGGGTGGATGCGGATGACGTCGGCGGTGACATGAGCCTCCTGGCCCGCGTCCTCCACCGCGGTCTCGGCACGTCCGCGGATCTCGATGCCGCGCACGCGCCACGGCGTGATCGAGGCCAGATCGTCGACGACGAACGCCACCTGGTCGTTGCCGCGAAGGTTGCGGTACTTGCGGCTCTGGGCGAGGTTGTATCCGCGGATGTCGATGGTGCCCCGCTCGGCGTTGTACCTGAACCCGACGGGATTGTTCTGCGGGTCGCCCTTCGGGCCCACCGTGGCCAGCCGGCCGAGCCGCTGCCCGGCGAGGTACTCGCGTTCAAGATCGGTAAGGCTCATGGTGCCCAGCCTGTAACCTCAACCTCCCTTGAGGTCAAGCGCGCCGATCAGGGCGCGCAGGCGCGGGGACATCGCGTCCGGCAGCGCGTCGAGCGGGTACCAGCGCGCCTCCAGGATCTCCGCCGCGTCCAGCTCGAGCCGCCCGCCCACGATCCGCGCCTCGTAGTACGCCTCGACCCGGTGCCGGAAGCCGCCGGCGAGGCCGAGCGGCCGCGGAACGACCTCGACCTCCAGCGACGTCTCCTCGCGCACCTCGCGCCTGACCCCGTCCTCAAGCCGCTCGCCGGCGTTGACGTACCCGCCCGGCAGGCCCCACGCCCGGTACTCGGGCCACAGCCGATGCCGGAGCAGCAGGATCCTGCCCTCGTCGTCCTGGACGATCCCGCCCGCGTACACCAGGAACGTGTCGTGCCGGAGCCGCGCGAGCCGCCACTGCATCCGCCCGCCCAGCCGCCTCCAGACCCGCGCGGCGAGCCGGCCGAGGCGCCCGCGCAGCCGGCGCGGCACGCCGACCGGGATCCTCATGATCGAATGCTAGCCCCCGCCGCCCCCGCGGCCGGACGAACGCCCGCGGGCGGCATCGCGCGGGACGTGGTCCTCGTCACACTCCCCGCGATCGGGATCCACCGGCGGGCCCCGACTCGTCCCACAAGGGAAAGCCAGACAAGCCAGGAGGATCTGTGACCACGACCGCGATGGAACCGACGGCCGACACCGCATCGGCTCCCGAGAGCCGCTCGCCCGTCCGGCTCCTCCGGAAGGTCGGCGTCGCGATCGCCGGCGTGGCCCTGATCGTCGCCGGCTGCGTCATGCTCGTCATACCGGGACCCGGCATCGTCGCGATCCTCGCCGGCCTGGGCCTCCTCGGCACCGAGTTCCCCACGGCCCGCCGCCTCAGCACCCGCCTGAACGCCTACGCCCGCACCGCCTGGAACAAACTCCGCCGCAAGAACCCCTGACCCAAGACCGACGCAGTCAGTACGCACGCGTTATCGTGCCGCTCGCTCCCCAATCGCGGTAGCCGACGGAGTAGAGCGAATGGTAGACGAGGTCCGGCGCGACCCTGCTCCAGATGTCGATGTCCAGACGTTTCGGCAAGTTCTCGCGGTCGGTGACGAGCGTGTAGGTGACCTTGCTCATCCTGCTGCCGAACATCTTGTAAAAGGACGCTATCGGCCCACTGGCCGCGAGGTCTCCACCCTGCGCCGTGCCGCGGTAGGTGATCGTGCCGCTGTCGGCCGAGCGTCTGAGTGCCGGGGATTTCCGGAGAAGTTCCAGAACGTTGTATGGAGAGGTGACCCACCTCACCTCGCTCGCCGTCCAGATGAAGACATCGCTGATCTCCGACTGCGATGTGGCGCCGGTGGGATGGCAGGTCGTGGGGTCGTTGCGGTAGTAGCCGCAATTTCCGATCACGATGATGCGTTGGCGGTCCGGCGCTCCATACGAGGAGCCCAGATCGGTGCGCACCGTGAGGTCGTAGTTGGTGCTTTGGCCGGACTGGTAGTGCAGCCTGCCTTGCGCTTCGAAACTGTCGGCGCTTTGGGTCATGCCTCCCTCGGCGGTGAAGGCGGCCGTTTGCTGTCGCGCAACGGCTTTCTCCACGGCGGTGGCCACGGCGGCGGGAGTTGTCAAAGGGCCGGTCCTGGGCGCCGCAACTGGTGATTTCCTGCTGAGCGGGGTGTGGGTGGTTCGGGGAGTCGCAGCAGCGCTAGGGGTGGTCGTAGCCATGCGGGAAGGGGCGGAGGTTCTCGCCTTGACGGCCATCGCGATGGTGCCGACAAGTAACACGACCGCGATGAGAAGGCCGGCCACGAGAGGGACGCGCTGTAAGGCGGCGCGCTTCGCCGGGTTGCCCTCCACGGGGAGTCTGACGGTGGCCCAGCGGGTGGTGCGCTCGTTCGCGAGGGTGGCGTCGTCGGCTCTGGCCAGGGCGTGGCCTTGGGACAGGGCTTCGGGGGCACTGATCGGGCCCTGGGAATGCTCCAGCAGCTGCAGCAGGACGTCGCGGCTGCGGGGCCGCTTGGCGGGTTCCTTGTGAAGGGTCTGGGCCACGAGAACGCGTAGCGGGCCGGACAGCCCGCCGAGATCCGGTTTGCCCTTCATGATGCGGTTCATGACGGCCGGGATGGTGTCCTGGCCGTAGGGCGGACGGCCGATCGCGGCGTAGGCGATGGTCGCACCCCAGGCGAACACGTCGGCGGCCGGGCCGACCGGCTCACCTGCGAGTTGCTCCGGGGCCATATAGGACGGGGTGCCGATGACCGTGCTGGTAGCGGTCACCGTGGCGTCCAAGGACCGGGCCACGCCGAAATCGATGACACGGGGGCCGTCGGAGCCGACCAGGACGTTGCCGGGCTTGAAGTCGCGGTGGACGACACCCGCTTCGTGAATCGCCGCGAGCGCCGTGGCCGTTCCGATGGCCAGACGGTAGAGCGAGGGGCCGTCCTGCGTGCCGTTCTCCAGCACGAGATCGCGCAGGGAGGGGCCGTCGATGAGTTCCGTGGCGACGTAGGAGAGGTCGTCGTCTTCCCCCACGTCGAGGATTTCGGCGGTACAGAAGGACGCCACCTTGCGCGCCGCCGAGATTTCCTTGAGGAAGGCATCGCGTGAACCGCCGCGGTCATGAAGGACCTTCAAGGCGACCTGACGACCGTCCTCGTCCTCGGCGAGGTAAACGACGCCCTGACCGCCTTCCCCAAGGCGTCCTGTCAGGCGGTAGCGTCCGAGGCTTTCCGGGTCCCGGGACGTCAAGGGTCTGCTCGCCGTCATGCCGGGCCTGCACGGTGGGACGCTGAAGAGGGATGCACGTGTGGCTCGACCTTCCTTCGTGCCGCAAACTGCGGAAGCGCTGGGAGCCGTGGCGCGCCCGACCTTCGTCAAGTTGCTGGACGGCCAACGGGCCCAGGGCGTTTACCGACGTTCGGGAACGGTGACGGCTCGTGAAGTCGATCAACGCGAACCTGATGAGGGCCCTCCTGGACCTCGGTGGAACGGGTGTCGTCAACGGGCCACGCCCATCGGGGACATCGGAGGCGGTGAGTGGCATGCCAGCTGGCGGACGCGGCGCCGGCGATGATCAATGTTGAGGATCCCGGAAGGTACCCCGAGTCGGGGTCGCCCGAGGCTGGACGGGGTGGTGCGAGGTCCCGGGGCGGGGTTCTTGATCTTCGGACAAAGGTGGGAGTTTCACGATTTCTGATCGTGGACGGGAGATTTCTATCTCGGTCTGTGTGCGCGGGTGTGATGGGGCTCTCTGGCGTGCGGACCGGACTTCTCCATGGGGTCGCGGTGCGAGAGGTGATGCTCGCGTACTGAATCTCCGGGCGGTGTGCATGGTTGGTGAGATTCTCTGTCTGGGCCGACTGGCGTGTACCTGGCAAAACCCAGGTGGTCTGCGGGGATTAATGGGGCGGATGTGATCAATGGGGCCGTCGGGATCTGTTTTTGAATGGTTGTTGCCTCTTGTGGCTTGACGGCCCGGGATTCCCTGATATTTCGGATTACAATGGCGAATAGTGACGAAGCGGGTTGATCAGTTGGTGGCTTGGGAGAATGGCGGCGCGGGTATGAGTCGGGCAACCGAATTCCGCTCGTCGCTCCGGAGTGCAGATGCGTCCATCCCGCCCCTGTCTGTCCGCTTTCGGTGCGGTGACCATCGCCGCCGCCTCCCTGCTGTGGTCCGGGTCCGCCTCGGCGGCCGCCACCAGCTACGTCGCACTGGGGGACTCCTACTCGTCCGGCACGGGGGCCGGGAACTACGACCCCGGCAGCGGGTCGTGCAACCGCAGCGCCAACGCCTACCCGAACCTGTGGGCGGCGGCGCATGCCACCGATTCGTTCAAGTTCGTGGCGTGCTCGGGGGCGACGACCACGAGCGTCGCGAGCGGCCAGCTCGGGGCGCTGACCTCCTCGACGACGCTCGTGAGCCTCACCGCCGGCGGCAATGACGCCGGCTTCGCCAACGTCATGCAGACGTGCGTGCTGGAGTCGACCTCCAGCTGCCAGAGCAGGGTCGCGCAGGCCGAGAGCTACATGCGGAACACCCTTCCCGGCCGGCTCGACTCCCTGTACTCGCAGATCCGCGCCAAGGCCCCGTCCGCGCGCGTGGTGGTGCTCGGCTACCCGCGCCTCTACAAGATCGTCGACGTGTGCGTGGGGCTGAGCAACGCCAAGCGCACCGCCCTGAACGGCGCCGCCGACACCCTCGACGGCGTCATCGCCTCGGCGGTGGGCCGCGCCGGGTTCGCCTGGTCGGACGTCCGGGACGAGTTCGCCGGGCACGAACTGTGCTCAGGGCACGACTGGCTCAACGCGGTGACGATCCCGATCGGGTCGTCCTACCACCCGACCGCGCTCGGCCACCGGTCCGGCTACCTGCCCGCCATGACCGGCTCCGCCCGCCTGGCCCTGAAGAAGCTGGCCTGACCGGCGAGCACCGCGATCGCGCCGGCCATCAGCAGCGCGCTCACCCAGACGGGGGAGCGGTAGCCGAGGCCGGCGCCGATCGCGGTGCCGCCGAGCCACGGGCCGATCGTGCCGCCCACGTTGAACGCGGCCGTCGCGAACCCGCCCGCCAGCGTCGGCGCGCCCGCTCCCTGGTCGAGGACGCGTGCGATCAGCGCGGGGCCCGTGCCGAACGCCAGCATCCCCTGGACGAAGACGAGCGCGACCGCCGGCACGGGGTGCGCCGCCGCCAGGGCGAGCGCGGCCCATCCGACGGTCAGTGACGCCATCCCGCCCGCGATGAGCACTGTGGGACGGCGGTCGGCGAAGCGCCCGCCGAGGGTCACGCCCGCGAGGGACCCGGCGCCGAACAGCGCCAGCAGTGCCGGCACCCATGCGGAGCCGAGGCCGGTGACGTTGGTCGCGAGCGGCGCCAGGTAGGTGAAGGTGCAGAACGTCGCGCCCTGGAACAGCGCGTTCACCGTGAGGGTGAGCAGGAGCCGGCCGTCGGCCAGCGCACGCAGTTCCTGACGAGCGCCGCCCGCGGACGGGCGTTCCTCCGGGATCGCCCTGGCGATCGCGGCGACGGCGGGAAGCGAGACCAGCGCGACCGCCCAGAAGGCCGCGCGCCAGCCCCACGCCTCGCCGAGCAGCGCGCCGGCCGGGACGCCCGCGACGCAGGCGACGGTGACGCCGCCGACCACGACCGAGGTGGCGCGGGCGCGGGCGGCGGGGGGTGCGAGCGCGGTCGCGGTGGTGAGCGCGACGGCCCAGAACCCGGCGTTGGCCAGCGCCGCGACGACGCGGGTGACCAGCAGCAGGGCGTAGCCGGTGGTGAGCGCGCCGATCACGTGCACGGCGACGAAGACGCACAGGAACGCCAGCAGCGCCCGGCGGCGCGGCCACCGCCGGGCGAGCAGCGTCATCGACGGCGCGCCGATCACCATGCCGATGGCGAAGGCCGAGGTGAGCAGGCCGGCGGCGGGGATGGACACGTGCAGGTCGGCGGCGATGCCGGGGACGAGCCCGGACAGCATGAACTCCGAGGTGCCCTGGGCGAACACGGCCAGCCCGAGGACATAGACGGCGAAAGGCAAGGGAGACTCCCGAGACGGCGAACAGGTCGGCTGATCGGTGGGGGGCTGCGCCGGGATGGCCGTCCGGTGTCGTCACGGACGGCGGTGGCGAAAGGAGATCCCTCGCGTCAGAGGGCGAGGACAGCCCGCCTCGGGCGGCCCGCAGGGAGGGGGCCGCCGGGAGTCAGCGTCTATCCGACTCGGGGCTGGACATGGCCACCAGGCTAGCAGCGGCCGCGACCGGGTTGACAGAACATTGTTCTGGAGTGCCAGAATGATGTTCTATGACGGAGGCGGGGCGGGCCCGGGTGCTGCGGGCGGCGCTGGAGCTGTTCGGGCGGGACGGGGTCGCCGGCACGACGCTGAGCGGGCTCCGGACGGCGAGCGGGGTGAGCGTCGGGAGCTTCTACCACCATTTCGCCGGCAAGGAGCAGGTGGCGGAGGCGCTGTTCGTGGAGTGCGTCTCGATGTACCAGGACGCCTTCCTCGCCGAGCTGAAGGCGCATGACGGGGCGCGCGAGGCGGTGACCGGCGTCGTCGCCTTCCACGTCCGGTGGTGCAGGGAGAATCCCGGCCGGGCGCGGTTCATGTTCACCGAGCGTCCGGCGGGGAGCGAGGATCTGGCCGCGCGCAACAGGATGTTCTTCCGCGAGGTCCGCGGCTGGTGGCGGGTCCATGTGCGCCACGGCGCGCTGGCCGACGTGGACGCGGTGACCGCGTTCGTCCTCTGGCTCGGTCCCGCGCAGGAGCTGTGCCGGATGTGGCTGAACGGCCAGGCCCCGGAGCCGGACGGCGGGCAGGTCGAATGGCTGAGCGAGGCCGCGTGGCGGTCGGTGGGAGGCGATCATGCTGGTTGACGCGTGGATGCAGCACGGGACGGTCCGGTTCCTGCGGCACGAGATGCTGGACTCGCTGTGGCGGTGGACGGGGGAGCGTCCGCCGGAGGAGGAGATCCCGGTCGCGGCGACGGTCGCGGCGATGGACGCCGGGGGCGTGGACGTCGGCCTGATCAGTGCCTGGTACGGCCCGGAGGGCGACCTGGTGAGCAACGACGAGGTGGCGTCCTTCGTCCGGCAGGCCCCGGACCGGCTCGTCGGGATCGCGTCCGCCGACCTGCGCAAGCCCATGGAGGCGGTGAGGGAGCTCCGGCGGTGCGTGCGCGATCTGGGGTTCAAGGGCCTGCGCGTGGTGCCGTGGCTGTGGGAGCTGCCGCCGACGGACCGCCGCTACTACCCGCTGTTCGCCGAGTGCGTGGAGCTGGGCGTCCCCTTCTGCACGCAGGTCGGCCACACGGGCCCGCTCCGTCCGAGCGAGACGGGACGGCCGATCCCGTACATCGACCAGGTGGCGCTCGACTTCCCTGAGCTGGTCATCGTCGGCGGCCACATCGGCTATCCGTGGACGGAGGAGATGGTCGCGGTGTGCCGCAAGCATCCGAACGTGTACATCGACACGTCCGCCTACACGGTGCGCAGGTATCCGCCGGAACTCGTCCGGTACATGACCCAGGACCGGCACCACAAGGTCATGTTCGGGACGAACTACCCGATGATGACCGCTGAGCGGGCCCTCAAGGGGCTGGGCGACCTCGGCCTCGGCGCGACCGCGAAGGAGGCGTTCCTCGCGGGCAACGCCCAGAAGGTCTTCGGTCTTTAATGATCTACAACGTAAAGGTCAGTGCCGGAGCGTCCGGCACGCCAGGATCCCCAGGGGGACCGGCGCCCAGAAGGTGATCGCGCGGAACAGCAGGACGGCGTGCAGGGCGGCGCCGGTGTCGATGTCCAGGGCGGCGAGCGCGGCGACGAGCGCGGCCTCGGTGGAGCCGACGCCGCCGGGCGTCGGGATGGCCGAGCCCGCCGCGGCGCCCACCAGGTAGGCGGCGACGAGGGCCAGGGTGTCGGCCGGCCCCACCGCCGTGCCGGGGATGGCGAGGACGCTGAGCGTGAAGGCGAGGCCGAGGGCGAGCGTCGTCCCGGCGGACGCGCCGAGGACGACCGCGAGGTCGCGCGGGCGGCGGCACAGGTCGGCGAACCCGGCGGCGGCCCGGCGGGCGGGCCCGGAGCGGAGCGCGCGGCGGCCCCACAGCACCGCGGCGGGCAGCAGTACCCCGACGGCGACGAGCAGCGGGAGGGGCGGGACGAGTTCGGCGGCCTGGGCGGCGTGGTGGCCGAGCGCGTCCAGCATCCGGTCGTTCGCGGCGCCGGGCAGGAGCACGGTGCCGAGCCCGAGGACGGCGCCCATCAGCAGCAGGTCCGCGGGCAGGCCGGCCACCTGCAGGACGGCCACGGCCACGGCGGCGCGGGGGAGTGGCAGGCCGCGGCAGACGAGGTAGCGGGTGTTCACGGCGACGGCGCCGAGGCCTCCCGGGGTGACCCGGTTGGCGGCGGACGCGGTGAACTGCGTCATCGTCGTCGCGACCAGCGGGAGCGGCCGGCCCGCCGCCCCGCGCAGCGCGATCGCCGAGAAGACGTAGTGCAGCAGGGACAGCAGGACCAGCGGCGCGAGGAACCCCCACCGCATGTGGCCGACCGCCGCGGCGGCCGGCCGTAGTGGGCCGGCCGCCACGAGCGCGGCCGCGGTGAGGGCGGCCGCCAGGATTCCGAGGACGGCCCAGCGGGCCCCGCGGGACCGCGGGACGGAGGGGAGGGCGGGGGCGTCGACGCCAATTCCGGTGACCTTGGCGGACGCCGCGGTTTCAGCGGGGGCGGCGATCGTCTCCACACCTCAGTGGTCGGCTACTCGATTGAAGAGTATGCGACCCCCGGCATCCCTGGACGCGAACGTTGGGTGACCTGTGATCCACGAGGCCCGCAGGTCACGTGCGGATCAGGCCGTCCAGCCGGGCTCGCGGCCGAGGTGGCGCAGGAGGGCGGCGACGTCGTCCTGACCGGTGTGGGGGAGGGCCGCGGCGTAGGCGCCGTACTGGCGCAGCGGCTCCACGATCTCCCGGGCGACGCCGAGCAGCGTCCGGGAGATCTCGGGGGTGAGCGGGGACGGCCGGCCGGTGGCGACGGCGATGTCCCAGGCGTGGACGGCGGCGTCGAGCGCGGCGGCCCCGGCGCCGGTGTCCGGCGTGAGGGAGCCGGGCGGCACGGGGACGGGGACCGCGGCGGCGTCGCGGCCGACGGTCGCCCAGGCGGCGGCGCAGGCGGTCAGGGACGGCTCCAGCAGGTCCATCGGCGTGCCGTCGAGCGTGCCGGACGGCTGGAAGGGGTCGTAGCCGGGGCCTGGCTCGCCGGTGATGGCGGCGGCGAAGGCGAGCTGGTCGCCCGCGGCGTGCTGGACGACCTGGGCGACGTCCCATCGGCTGCACGGGGTCGGGCGGCCGAGGTCCCGGTCGGAGAGGCCGTGGACGGCGGTGCGCAGCATGTCGTGGGCGGTGTCGAGGACGGTCCAGCCGGAGGTCTTGTTCATGCCTCCGATTCTATCAGAACGGAATGATTCGTTCCACTTGAACTTTTCCCGCGCCACGACGCCTTGGTCCGCTCCCGAGATTCTTTTCACACTATGATTAGGGGCCGCTACAGGACGTGACCTAGGTTTGACGGGGGAGAGTGACGACCATGACCAGCGCTCACCAGCGGCTGGGCGAACGCATCAGGGTGTTCCGGGGCACCCGCGGCGGGCGGCGGCCGGCCACCGCGAAGGCCCCCGGCGACCGGGCGATCATGCTGACCTGTAGCGACTATCTGGGCCTGGCCGAGCATCCGGCGATCACCGAGGCCATGATCGCCTGCCTGCGCGCGTCGGAGGGCGCCGCGCAGGCACCCGGCCCCTGCCTGCCCGAGGACCACCCGCAGGTCGTCCTCGGCGAGCACGTCGCACGGCACATGGGCGCGCGGGCCGGGGTGCTGTGCCCGTCGGGGTGGGCCGCCAACACCGGGCTCCTCCAGGTGGTCGCCGGGCCGGACGTCCCGGTCTACCTGGACGTCCTCGCGCACATGTCGCTGTGGGAGGGGGCGCGGGCGGCGGGCGCCGAGCTGGCCTACTTCCGCCACAACGACCTCGACCACCTGCGGCGGCGGATCGAGGTGGGCGGCTCGGGGGTGATCGCCGTGGACGCCGTCTACAGCACCGACGGCTCGGTGTGCCCGCTGGCCGGCCTCGTGGAGGTGGCCGAGGAGTACGACTGCCTGCTGGTGGTGGACGAGTCGCATTCGCTCGGCACGCACGGGGAGCGCGGCGCGGGGCTGGTCGCCGCGACGGGGCTCACCGGGCGCGTCGACTTCCGCACCGCGAGCCTGGCGAAGGCGCTGCCGGGCCGGGCGGGGCTGATCACCTGCGACCGTCCCGGCTTCGCCGACTACTTCGCGCACACCGCGCTCCCCGCGGTGTTCAGCTCGACGCTGCTGCCGCACGACGTGGCGGGGCTCGCGGCGGCGCTGAGGGTCGTCCGCAAGGAGGGCTGGCGCCGGGACCGCCTGCGCGCCGTCACCGCCCGGCTGCGGGACGGCCTGGCGGGCCTCGGCTACCGCCTCGTCGCGTCGGACTCGCAGATCATCGCCCTGGAGACCGGCTCGGAGGCCGACGCGACCATGCTGCGGGACGCGCTGGTCCGCCGCGACATCTTCAGCGCGGCGCTGTTCCCGCCGTCGGCGTCGGTGGGCCGCACGCTGGTGCGCCTCTCCGCCCATGCCGCGCTGAGCGACGACGACGTCTCGCGGATCCTCGCGGCCTGTGCGGAACTCCACCCCCGGCTGGCCGTCCCCGCGTCGGCCCCCGCGGGCTAGGCGGCGGGCTGGTAGCGGCTCTGGCGGGTCTGGGCGCCGATGTAGCGGAGCATGCTGCGCAGGGCCCAGTGGTTGAGGCCGGCGGGCATCATGCGGTAGCCCTGCCGGTTGGCCAGGGCGAGGGCGGCGAACCGGGCCTGGTCGAGCGGCGACCAGGGGATGTCGAACCGCTCCCGGACGAGCGGGGGCAGGCAGCCGAAGGTGATCAGGCGCAGCGGCCGCTCGATGACGAGGCGGCCGGCGCGGTCGAGGCGGGGGCCGCCGACGGGCAGCAGCGTGACGGTGTCCGAGCCGTGCTTGGCGATCTCCAGCGCGCGGGCGGCGGCCGGGGTGAGTTCGAGCGTCTTGGCGCAGATGTGCCAGAACTTGGACTGGAAGGCGGCGTAGTCGGCGGGGACGGGGCGCATGCTGACGCCGTAGCGGGAGTACCAGGTGACGGTCTCGGCGTACATCTGCTCGTGGTCCTCGGCGGTGAGGGTGCCGGGGTGGAAGGTCTCGGCCGCCTTGAAGATCTCCCAGGTGAAGGTGGCGTGCGCCCACCAGAACGTCTCGGGTTCGAGGGCGTGGTACCGGCGGGCGTGCTCGTCGACGCCGCCGATGGCGCGGTGCAGGTCGCGGATGCCGCGGGCGCGGGCGGCGCCGTCCGGGGTGAGGATCGTCGCCCAGATCTGCGGGACGGACCGGTGGATCCGGTCGAAGGGGGCGTCGAAGAACGCGGAATGCTCGCTGACCCCGGCGCCGATGCCGGGATGCATGAGCTGCATGAGCCCGGCGGCGGCGCCGGGAAGCAGCGAACGCATGTCGGCGGCGTGCCGCCACAGCAGCGTGCCGGGGACGAGCGGGGCGTGCGCCGCGGTGCGGCGAGCCGCGGCGGTGACGACCGACGGGGGCGAGGACGGGGCGGGCATCGCACCTCCAGGCAAGCGATCACTCAGACCCAGAGTAACCCGGATGAGACAAGAGTCAAAGATTGTCGCACGTCCGAACCCGCCCCGAACGCACCGAGCCGGCTAGCTCCTCTTGTACACCGCCACCGCGCAGGCGCTGCCCAGGCCGATGTTGTGCTGGAGGGCGACGCGGGCGCCGTCGACCTGGCGGTCGCCGGCCTTGCCGCGGAGCTGCCAGGTGAGTTCGGCGCACTGGGCGAGGCCGGTGGCGCCGAGGGGGTGGCCCTTGGAGATGAGGCCGCCGGACGGGTTGACGACCCACTTCCCGCCGTAGGTGGTGGCCTGGTCGTCGACGAGTTTGTGGCCTTCGCCGACGCCGGCCATGCCGAGGGCCTCGTAGGTGATGAGCTCGTTGGCGCTGAAGCAGTCGTGGAGCTCGATGACGTCGACGTCGTCGATGGTGACCCGCGCCTCGTCCATGGCCTTCCCGGCGGCGCGCCGGGAGACGCCGAAGCCGACGACCTGGATGGAGGAGTTGTCCTCGAAGCTCTCGGGGGTGTCGGTGGCGATGTGGTGGCCGGCGATCTCGACGGCCTGGTCCCAGAGGTCGTGCCGGTCGAGGAACCGCTCGCTGACGACGAGCGCGGCGGCGGCGCCGTCGGAGGTGGGGGAGCACTGCAGCTTGGTGAGCGGGTCGAAGATCATCGTGGCGTTCTTGACGTCGTCGAGGCTGTACTCGGTCTGGAACTGCGCGTAGGGGTTGTTGACCGAGTGCTTGTGGTTCTTCCAGCCGATCCAGGCGTAGTGGTCGGGGGTGGAGCCGTACTTCTCCATGTGCTCGCGGCCGGCGTTGCCGAACATCTGCGGCATGGGCGCCTTGTCGAGCTCCCATTCGCGGCCGGCGGTCATGGAGCGCAGGTGGTGGTCGATGATGGTGACCTTGGACTCGCCCATGCCGGCGCCGAGGGAGCCCTTCTTCATCTTCTCCATGCCGAGGGCGAGGGCGCAGTCGGCGAGTCCGCCGCGGACGGCCTGGCGGGCGAGGAACAGGGCGCTGGAGCCGGTCGCGCAGGCGTTCATGACGGTCATCACGGGGATGCCGGTCATGCCGGTCTCGTAGAGGGCGCGCTGGCCCATCGACCCGTACATCGAGCCGGCGTAGGCCATCTCGATGGTGTCGTAGCCGACGCCGGCGTCCGCCAGGGCGTTGCCGACGGCCTCCTTGGCCATGTCGGGGTACTCCCAGTCGCGGGAGCCGGGCTTCTCGAACTTGGTCATGCCCACGCCGACGACGAAGGTGCGGTTGGCCATGGGGCTCGCCTCCTGTAACCGAATCCTGTTCGGTACACGATAACGCGCCGGGCCATGCCGCGGGCGGGCGGTCTCCCGATCATCGGGACGCCCGTGCCGGTTCAGGCGGACGCCTCCTCGGCGAGCGCGGCGGCGAACGCGTCCACGTCGTCGGGGGTGGTGTCGAAGGAGCAGACCCAGCGGACCTCGCCGGTCGACTCGTCCCAGGTGTAGAAGGGGAACCGCTTGCGCAGCCGCCCGGCCACGTCCCCGGGCAGGATCGCGAACACCGTGTTGGCCTGCACGGCCTGCGTGATCCGCACGCCGGGGACGGCGCGGGCGGCGGCCTCCAGGCGGCGGGCCATCGCGTTGGCGTGCTCGGCGTTGCGCAGCCACAGGTCGCCGTCCAGCAGCGCGACGAGCTGCGCGGACACGTACCGCATCTTGGACGCCAGCTGCATGCTCGACTTGCGCAGGTAGGCCATGCCGCGCACGGCGTCCGGGTTCAGGACGACGACGGCCTCCCCGAGCAGGAGCCCGTTCTTGGTGCCGCCGAAGGACAGCACGTCCACGCCCGCGTCCGTGGTGAGGGCGCGCAGCGGCAGGCCCAGGGACGAGGCGGCGTTGGCGATGCGGGCGCCGTCCATGTGCACGGTCAGGCCGCGCTCGTGCGCCGCCGCGGCGACGGCCGCGGTCTCCCGCGCGGTGTAGACGGTGCCGAGCTCGGTGCTCTGGGTGATCGACACGACGGCGGGCTCGCGCCGCTGGACGTTGCCGAACCCCGTGGCGTGCCGTTCGACCATCTCCGGTGTCAGCTTGCCGTCCGGCGTCGGCACGGTCGCCAGCTTCAGCCCGGCGATCTTCTCGGCGGCGCCGCACTCGTCGGTGTTGATGTGCGAGGACTCCGGGCAGACCACCGAGCTCCACCGCTCCGACAGCGCCTGCAGCGACACCACGTTCGCGCCCGTCCCGTTGAACACCGGGAAGACCTCGGCCCGCGTCCCGAAATGCCGCCGGACGACCTCGCGGAGCCGCGCGGTGACGACGTCATCGCCGTAGGCGGGCTGGTGCCCGTCGTTGACCTCGGCGAGGGCGGCGAGGACGTCCGGGTGGACGCTCGCCTGGTTGTCGCTGGCGAAACCGCGTGTCGCGGGCGGGCGGGATTCGGGCGGCAGAGTCATGCGTCCATTGTCCAGGACGCCCGGTTTCCGCCCTGCCGGGGAGGGCCGCGCTCAGGCCGGGCGGTCGGTGATGTTCTGCACGGGGGCGGGCGCGGCCTCGGCCGGCGGCGGCTCGGCGGCGCGCAGCGCCATCCGGGCGCGCATCGCGTCGAGGTCGTCGCCGAACCTGGCCACGGTGGACTGCAGGTCGCGCCACAGCCCGGTGCGCTGCTCCAGCTGGGCGAGCTTGGTGCGCAGCTCGCCGATCCGCCGCTCGGCCGACTCCAACCGGGCGTCGTGGCCGGCGGTCTCGCGGCCGGTGCGGATCAGGCTGGTCGCGACGGCCGCCAGGTCGCGCTCGGTGTCGTCCATCCGCTCGTCGATGCGCGGCAGCAGCCGGTCGTTGAGCTGGCCGACGAGGGAGTCGAGCTCGATGCGGATCGCGCGCACCTCGGTGCCCTGGTCGCGGACCTCCCGCTCCAGGACCGCCACGCGCTCGATATAGTCCGGCAGCAGCCGGGCGAGCCGCGCCGACCGTTCCAGATCCCGCCCCGCTCTGACGAGAAGGCCGGCGCCTTCGCGCAGATGGCGCTCCGCCTCGGCGGCGGCGCGGCGGACGAGACCCGGGATCACGGTCATGGCGCTCCCTCCACGGGATGAGCGGATGGAATCTCCTTAAACTGTAGGCGAACCGACCGTGAACCTTTTGTGAACTCAGGAGTTTATTCAGGGGAGCGGACGTGCTTTTCGGACGGGCCCGGGACGCGGGCCCGGGGCGGCCGGCGCGGCCGGCGCGGCGCAGGCGCACAGGCCCCGCCGGACGATGAGCCAGGCGCGTTCGGCGGTGTAGTCCGTCCGGCTCAGGGCCGGGCGGACGCGGTGGCAGGTCAGGCAGAGCATGCGTTCCGACGTCCTCCCCGTAGTGCGGGGAGCGGCGCCGTCCCGCACGCATTCCCCCCGGACGCGCACGGGACGGCGGGACCCTTGGGACGGCCCGTCGGCTCCCCGGCAGCGACACGGTAGGCGCCGCCACGTTGCATGCAGGTTGCGATCGTCCGATCACTCTATGTGTCCGAATCCGGCCGGGCGAGATCCCGGGAATCGGTTGCGCCGCCGGCGCGATTGGACCGATCCTCAGACGGCCGAGGTCTCTCCGGGGAAAGGGCTGATGGTGGTGCACGAGGCTGTGCCGGTCCGGCAGCCGATCGCCGAGTCGTGGCGCCGGTCCCGGGACGCCGGCGTCGACGCCGGGGTGGCGGCGGCGCCCCTGGTGTTCGACCGGGACGTTCTCGCCGACGCCCGCGCCGCGCACCCCCTCGAACGGCACCTGCCGATGCTGGAGGCGCTGCTGCGGCAGGTCGCCGACGAGACCGAGCACCTGATGGTGATCACCGACGAGACCGGCAACGCGCTGTGGACGCAGGGCCCGCCGGCCGTCAGCCGCGCCGCCGACGCGATCGGGCTGACCGAGGGCTTCCGCTGGTCGGAGGACGCCGTCGGGACCAACGGGATCGGCACCGCGCTCGCCACCGGCCGGCCCGAGTACGTCTACGCCGCCGAGCACGTCGCGCACGTCCTGCACGGCTGGTCGTGCGCCGGCGCGCCGGTCACCGACCCCGACACCGGGCGGATCGTCGGGTGCATCGACGTCAGCGCCACGGTGGACGCGCTGCATCCCGCGACCGTCGCGCTCGTCGCCGCCGCCGCGCGGCTGGCGGAGTCGCGGCTGGAGAACGAGATGCTGGCCCGGGACGAGCGGCTGCGCGAGCGGCTGCTGCCGCACCTGCGCGGGTTGCGCGGCGCCGGCGCCCTCGTCACCCCCACCGGCCGCATCATCGCGGGCGAGCGGCTGCGCGGCCGGCGCGTCCCCGTCCCGGAACCGGGCGGCACGGTCGTCCTGCCGGACGGGCGCACCGCCGTCGCCGAACCGCTCGGCGAGGCGTTCCTGCTGCGGCTGCCGGGCCTCGTCGGCCGGGTGGACACCGGCGCGCCGGCCGGCCGCGACGCCGCGGCGCCGCCCGCCGGCGACGCGCCGCTGCTGACCCTGACGCTCCTCGGCGCCGGGCAGCCGCACGCGCACCTGGACGGGCGCCGGTTCGACCTGACGCTGCGGCACGCCGAGATCCTCGCGCTGCTGGCGCTGCACCCGCGCGGGCTGAGCGGCGACCGGCTCGCGCTCTACCTGTACGGCGACGACGGCAGCCCCGCGACCGTCCGGCCCGAGATCCACCGGCTCCGCCAGCAGTTCGGCGGCATCGTCCGCGCCCGCCCCTACCGGCTCGGCTGCGCGGTGGAGGCCGACTTCCTCACCGTGCGGCGGCTGCTCGACGGCGGTGACGTCGCCGCCGCGGCCCGGCTGTACGGGGGCGAGCTGCTGCCGCTGTCGGACGCGCCCGGCGTCCGCGCCGAACGCGACGAGCTGGCGGTGCGGGTGCGGCGGCAGGTGGTCGACCGGGGCGGGGCCGAGGCGCTGTGGACCTACGTCCAGACCGAGCCCGGCCGCGCCGACCTGGAGGCGCTGGAGCGGCTCCGCGCCGTCCTGCCGCCGGGCGATCCGCGGCTGGCCGCGGTCAGCTCGCGCCGCGCCCGGCTGCTCGGCGGGGAGCCGTAGGCGCCGGCGTCCCCGTCAGGTGGGCGCAGTCGTTGTAGCAGACGGCGGCCAGGCCGGTGCCGTCGTGCCGCCACCGGGTGACCGAGGCGTTGGCGACCGGCTCCTTCTCGATCGCCATGACCTCCTTCTCGGTCAGCTCCTCGACCAGGTACCGGGTCATGACGACGATCGCGTCGTGCGTGACGACCAGGGCCCGGCCCCCGGGGGCGCCGTCCTGCAGGTCGCGGTAGAAGCTGCGCAGCCGCAGCGCGAGGTCGGCCCACGACTCGCCGCCGGGCGGCCGGTAGTAGAACTTGCCGAGGCGCCGCAGCCGGTCCGCCTCCTCCGGGAACCGGTTCTGCACGCCGCGGGCGGTGAGGCCCTGGAGCGCGCCCTGCTCCCGGTCGCGGAGCCGCTCGTCCACCTTGATCCGCACCCCGCCGGGGTCCCGCGGGGCGGCGTAGGACGTCTGCGTGAGCGCGATCTCCGCGGTGTCGAGGGTCCGCAGGTAGGGGGAGGCGATGACGACGGTGGGGCGCTCGTCCTCGGGAAGCGCGGCGAGCCAGCGGCCGAGCGTCGCCGCCTGCGCGCGGCCGGTGTCCGACAGCGGGACGTCGGCGTCCCGCTCGGGGATGCCGGCCTCCTCGGCGTCGGTGCCCTCCACCGCCTGGTAGGCGAGGTTGCCGGTGCTCTCACCGTGCCGGGTCAGGGTCAGCCACTGCAGCGCGTTCACGCCCGCCATGCTGCCATGCCCGGCGGGGTGCGGACGCCGGTGCGGTGACACCGTCCTCTACAGGCGGTAGTACTCTCTGTGCCGTGACGGACGTCCTGGCCACCGTGACCATCGTGGCCGCGCTGCTGACCGCCGGCTACGCCCTCGTGACCGCGCTGCGCGGCCGGGCGATGGGCGTCGCCGACCTCACCGCGCTCGGCGTCCTGGAGGCGCTGCTGATCGCGCAGGCCGTCGTCGCCGTCGTGAAGCTGTCCGGCGGCGAGGGCCCGGACGGCCCCGCCACCTTCGTCGGCTACCTGATCGGCTCGCTGCTGATCCCCGTCGCCGGCGCCGGGTGGGGCCTGCTGGAGCGGACCCGCTGGGGGCCGGGCGTCATCGTCGTCGCCGGCCTGGCGGCCGCCGTCATGGTCGTACGGATGAACCAGCTGTGGAGCGGCACCGGTGCCTGAGCCCGAGCACGAGGACGTCCGGGAACCCGCGGGCGGGCGGCCCGAGACCCGCGCGGGCGACGGCGCCCGCGCCGGCGCCGGAACCCGCGCGGGCGCCGAAGGCCGGCCCGGCGGCACCGCGAGCGGGCCGGGACGGCTGCTGGTCGCCGTCTACGCGGTCTTCGCGCTCGCGGCCGGTGCGCGGGCGGGCGTGCAGATCGCCACGAAGTTCTCCGACGCGCCCGTGGCCTACCTGCTGTCGGCGCTCGCCGCGGCCGTCTACGTCCTGGCGACGGTCGCGCTCGCCCGCGGCGGCCGGACGTCGTTCCGGATCGCCGTCGCGGCCTGCTCGACCGAACTGGCCGGCGTGCTGGTCGTGGGCACGCTGAGCGTCATCGACACGGCGGCCTTCCCCGACGAGACCGTCTGGTCCATGTTCGGGCGCGGCTACGGGTTCGTGCCGCTGGTGCTCCCGGTCCTCGGCCTGCTGTGGCTGCGCCGCACCGCCCGCGAAGGTGGCGGAGCCTCCGCGGGCGGTGGGCGCCCTGTGAACGGCGGCGTGTGAGCCCCCCGGCCACAGGTGTTCAGAAGTCGGTTGCCGCGGCATGCCCTCTCCGCTCCGTCATGCGTGCCGTCATGCCGCGGCCGTCAAGTGGTGGCCGCCGATCGGCAGGGCGCGGACGGCGGCGCTGGTGATCGCCTCGACCTCCTCGGGCGACCGGTCGGCGACCGGGTTGCGGTGCATCCAGCGGATCAGCCGCAGCGGCTGCGCGAAGACGATGCCGTCGGCGGCGAAGGGCGTCCGGACGAGCTTGCCGCCGTGCACGGCCAGCACCGGCGTCACCGGCACCGGCACCTCCGCGACCCGGGAGATCGCCGCCGCGGCGGCCTCGGCCCGCGCGGTCAGCCCGGCGACGAGCTTGGACTGGGTGCGGCCGTCGACGAACAGCTTGCCGCCGTGCTGGGAGATCTCGGTGCCGGGGGCCCACGCCTCGTTGTGCACGAGCCAGACCCCGCCGGGGCCGATGACCAGCTCGTCGGCGGTGCCGTGCCCGGGGACCGTCCGCCCGTACAGGACGCGGTGACCGCGGCGCTCCAGCGTGTGGCGCAGGAAGCGGTTCATGCGCTCCTCGCCCCGCAGCCCGAGCCGCCACACCCGCGAGGCGTTATGAATGCGCCAATGGACGAACGTGTCCGCGGACGCCACCAGAACGGCCATCAGGATTCCGAAAGCGGCGTTGACGAGCAGTGCGCACAACACGAGCGCCGCCGCCGACAGAATAGCGCGCGTCCGCAAACGCCCCTTTTGGCCGCGCTGCCATAGCTCCTCGTACACCGCCTGCGGCGAGCCGCCCGTGAAGGCCGGCCGGTCCCTGAGATAGATGGAGCTGCCGAACATGGGAACCTCCCAGCACCTGCGATGACAGCATCATTATGGGGATGCCCCCGGCATTGACGCTACAGTTCGCAAGGTGACTTAAATCAAACTCCTAGGACAGTTCTCGGCCTTGACGGCATTGCGTGCCTGGTCGATCGTGCAGGGTTGGCCCGGACGATTCGCGGGAAAACACAGAATAGGTCGGGCGGAGTGCATGAAAGGCACAGTGCAAGTATCACCGCAAGAAACACGGCCTTTTTCGCCGCAATTCATCGGGGGCCGTTCCAGGGCCCGTGCGCCGGGGCGGCACACTGGGACGATGCAGCTGAGCGCCGCCGAGACCCTCCCCGTCCGCCACGCCGTCCCCGCCCTGCGCGCGGCCCTGGACGACGGCGGCACGGCGGTGCTGGCCGCGCCTCCCGGCACCGGCAAGACGACGCTGGTCCCGCTCGCCCTCGCCGGGCTCGCCCTCGGCGGCCCGCCCGCCGCCGGGAAGGTGCTCGTGCTGGAACCGCGGCGCCTCGCCGCCCGCGCCGCCGCCCGCCGCATGGCCTGGCTCCTCGGCGAGCGCGTCGGCGGCCGGGTCGGCGTCACCGTGCGCGGCGAGTCCCGTCCCGGCTCCCGCGTCGAGGTCGTCACCACGGGCGTCGTCCTGCAGCGGCTCCAGTCCGAACCCGACCTCCCCGGCGTCGGCACGGTGATCCTGGACGAGTGCCACGAGCGGCATCTGGACGCCGACACCGCGCTGGCGTTCCTGCTGGACGTGCGCGCCACGGTCCGCCCCGACCTGCGGCTGGTCGCCGCGTCCGCCACCGCCGACACCGGGCCGTGGGCGCGGCTCCTCGGCGGCGCGCCCGTCGTGGAGACCGAGGCGGCGCTGCACCCGGTCGAGACGATCTGGGCGCCGCCGCCGCGCCCCGTCGCGCCGCCCCACGGCATGCGCGTCGACCCGGCCTTCCTCGCGCACGTCGCCGCGACCGTCCGGCGGGCCGCGGCCGAGCGCGACGGGGACGTCCTGTGCTTCCTGCCCGGCGTCGGGGAGATCGCCCGCGTCGCCGGGATGCTCGCCGGCGCCGGGGCCGACGTCCTGCAGATCCACGGGCAGGCGCCCCGGTCCGCGCAGGACGAGGTGCTCGCGCCCTCCTCCCGCCGCCGGATCGTGCTGGCCACCTCGGTCGCCGAGTCGAGCCTCACCGTGCCCGGCGTCCGGACCGTCGTGGACTCCGGCCTCGCCCGCGAGCCCCGCACCGACCACGCCCGCGGCCTCGGCTCCCTCACCACCGTCCGCGCGTCCCGCGCCACCGCCGCGCAGCGCGCCGGCCGCGCCGGGCGGGAGGCCCCCGGCGCGGTGTACCGGTGCTGGACGGCGGCCGAGCACGACCGCCTCCCGGCCCGGCCCCGCCCCGAGATCGAGCTCGCCGACCTCGCCGGGTTCGCGCTCCAGGCGGCCTGCTGGGGCGACCCCGACGCGAGCGGCCTCGCCCTGCCCGACCCGCCCCCGCCCGCCGCCATGGACGCCGCCCGCGCCACCCTGCGCGCCCTCGGCGCCGTGTCTTCCCGAGGGGGGACGACCCCCCACGCCCCCCGCAACGCCGTGGAGGACGGGCGCGTCACCGGCCGGGGGCGCAGGCTGGCCCGTGTCGGGTTGCATCCGCGCCTCGCCCGCGCCCTGGTCGACGGTGCCGGCGAGGTCGGCGCCCGTGCCGCGGCCGAGGTCGTCGCGCTGCTCTCCGAGCCCCCGCCCCGCGCCGCCGGCGACGACCTGACCGCCGCCTGGCGCGCCCTGCGCCGCCGCGGCCGTCCCGCCGACGCCCACGCCGCCCGCTGGCGGGACGAGACCGCCCGCCTGGAGAAGGCGCTCGCCTCCTCGGCTCCGGAGGTCCGGCCGGGAGGGGAGGCCGAGGACGACCGGGTGGCCGGGGTCGTGGTGGCGCTGGCGTTCCCGGAGCGGGTGGCGCGCAGGCGGGGCGGCGGGTATCTGATGGCGTCCGGGACCGGGGCCGTCCTCGCGGACGGGTCGGCGCTGGCCGGGGCGCGGCCGGAGTGGCTCGCGGTGGCGGCGGCGGACCGCCCGGCCGGGTCGGCGTCGGCGCGGGTGCGGCAGGCCGTCGTGATCGGCGAGGACGTGGCGCGGTTCGCCGCGGCGCCGCTGCTCGGCGCGGACGAGGAGGTCGCGTGGCGAGACGGGGACGTGGCCGCGCGCCGCGTCGAGCGGCTCGGCGCGATCGAGCTGGACGTCCGGCCGCTGCCGGAGCCCGACCCGGCCGCGGTGCGGGCCGCGCTGCTGGACGGGGTCCGCGCCGAGGGGCTGGGACTGCTCACCTGGACCCCGGCGGCCGTCGCGCTCCGCGAGCGGCTCGCGTTCCTGCACGGTGCCCTGGGGGAGCCCTGGCCCGCGGTCGACGACGCGGCCCTGCTGGAGCGGGCTCCGGAGTGGCTGGCGGGAGCGCGGCGCCGCGCCGACCTGGCGCGGGTCGACGTCGCCGCCATGCTGCGGGGGCTCCTGCCCTGGGAGCAGGCCGCGCGGCTGGACGAGTACGCGCCCGAGCGGATCGAGGTGCCGTCCGGGTCGCGGATCCGCGTCGGCTACTCGGGCGAGCGGCCCGTCCTGGCCGTGAAGCTGCAGGAGCTGTTCGGCTGGGACGCGGTGCCGCGGCTCGCGGGCGGGCGGGTGCCGCTGGTGGTGCACCTGCTGTCCCCGGCGGGGCGCCCGGCCGCGGTCACCGCCGACCTGGCCTCGTTCTGGCGCGAGGGCTACAAGGCGGTCCGGGCGGAGCTGCGCGGGCGCTACCCGAAGCACCCGTGGCCGGAGGACCCGGCGGGGGCCGTCCCGACGAAGCGGACCAAGCGGGCTAGCGGGAGCTGATCAGGACCTCGATGCCGTCCAGGACGCGGGCGAGGCCGAACTCGAAGGCGCGCCGGGGTGCGGCGGGGGCGTTGTACTCCTGCCCGGCCGCGGTGCCGACGCGGGTGCCGATCGGGTAGTCGGCCTCGTCGACGAGCTCGGCGAGCAGCGGCGCGGTGGCCTCCCACCACTGCAGGTCGCTGATGCCGCTGCGGCGCTCGGCCTCGGCGGCGTTGACCGAGACGCGGGCGGCGCTCTCGGCGAAGCCGGTGACGAGCGCGACGACCGAGTCCATCTCCACGTCGGTGAGGCCGAGTCCCTCCACGGCGCGCAGCTCGAACTCGTACTTGGCGAGCGTGTGCGGGCCCATCGGCGGGCGCGCGAGCGTCACCTGCAGCAGCCACCGGTGGCGGTGGTACAGCGCCCAGCCGTCGTGGGCGACGTGCTCCAGCCGGGCCCGCCACGTGTCCTGCTCCGGGGGTGTCAGCTCGCCGAACGCGCGGTCGACCATGGCGTCGATCAGCTCGGCCTTGCCCGGGACGTAGGTGTAGATCGACATGGGGGAGACGCCGAGCTCGTCGGCGATGCGCCGCATGGACAGCGCCTCCAGGCCCGCGGCGTCGGCCAGCCCGATCGCCGTCCGGACGATGTCCTCCGGGGTCAGCCGCGGCTTGGGCCCCCGTCTGGGGCGAGCCCGCACGCCCCACAGGAGCTCCAGACTGCGTTTCGGGTCCCCGCCCCCGCTGTACTCGGTCACGCCGGGATCCTCTCAGGGATGAAACTCTGTACTCCGTACGCTATATTGGCCGCGATGGTAATTCCGTACTGTGTACATAGTTTGGAGGACGGGGTGACGGAACCACGGCTCGCGGTCTCCGCCGAGGGGCTGCGCAAGCGCTACGGCGGCACCGAGGCCCTGGCGGGGCTCGACCTGCGCGTCCCCGCCGGCACCGTGCACGGGCTGCTCGGCCCGAACGGCGCGGGCAAGACCACCGCCGTCCGGATCCTGACCACGCTCACCCGGCCGGACGGCGGCACCGCCCGCGTCGCCGGGCACGACGTGGTCCGCGAGCCGGACGAGGTGCGGCGCCGGATCGGGCTCGTCGGGCAGCACGCGGCGGTCGACGAGATCCTCGGCGGCCGGCAGAACCTCGTCATGTTCGGCCGCCTCCACCACCTCGGCGCGAAGGAGGCGCGGCGGCGCGCCGACGAGCTGCTGGAGCGGTTCCGGCTGGCCGACGCGGCAGCCAAGCCCGCCGGGGAGTACTCCGGGGGCATGCGGCGGCGCCTCGACCTGGCCGCGTCCATGATCCTCGCGCCGCCGGTGCTGTTCCTGGACGAGCCGACCACCGGACTCGACCCGCGCAGCCGGGGCGAGGTGTGGGACGCGATCCGCGCCCTGGTCGGCGGGGGCACGACCGTCCTGCTCACCACCCAGTACCTGGAGGAGGCCGACCGGCTCGCCTCCGGCATCTCGGTGATCGACCGCGGCCGCGTCATCGCCGAGGGCACCCCCGACGCGCTGAAGGCCCGGCTCGGCGGTGACCGCATCGAGGTCGTCCTGGACGACCCCGGGTCGCTCACCACCGCCGCCGGGATCGTCGGGAAGGTCGCGGCCGGCGAGGTGGACGTCGACGCCGAGACCCTGCGCGTCGGGGCGCCGGTGTCCGGCCGGGCCGCCGCGCTGACCGAGGCCGTCCGGGCCCTGGACGAGGCGGGCGTCGCCGTCGCCGACATCGGCCTGCGCCGCCCCACCCTGGACGAGGTGTTCCTGCACCTCACGGAGAAGGAGGAGGTGCCCTCATGAGCGTCGAGGCGCTGCGCTGGGCCGTCGCCGACGGGCGGACCCTGACCGGGCGGGCCCTCGCCCACTGGGCCCGCAGGCCCGGCGAGGTCGCGGTCGGGCTGCTGTTCCCGGTGATGGTCGTGCTGATGATGGGCTACCTGTTCGGCGGCCAGATGGACGTGCCCGGCGGCGGGAACTACCGCGCGTTCATCGTCCCCGGCATGTTCGCCCTCACGATGGCGTTCGGCGTCGAGACCACGTTCACCGCGGTCGCGAGCGACGCCGCCAAGGGCGTGACGGACCGGTTCCGGTCGATGCCGATGTCGCCGTCCGCCGTCGTGGTGGGCCGCGCCACCGCCGACATGCTGCACTCGGTCGCCGCCCTGGCCGTCATGGCGGCGTGCGGCGTGCTCATCGGCTGGCGCGTCCACGACGGCCCGGTGCGGGCCCTCGCGGGGCTCGGGCTGCTGCTGCTCCTGCGGTTCGCGCTGATCTGGCTCGGCGTCTACCTCGGCCTGGTCGCCAAGGGGCCGGAGTCGGTGGCGGCGATCCAGATCCTGGTGTGGCCGATCGGGTTCCTGTCCAGCGCCCTGGTCGCGCCGAGCACGATGCCGGGCTGGCTCGGCGCGATCGCCGACTGGAACCCCATGTCGGCGACCGTGACGGCGTGCCGCGACCTGTTCGGCGACCCCGTCACCGGCGGGTCGTGGGCGGCGCAGCACAGCCTGCCGCTCGCGGTGGCGTGGCCGCTGGTGATCGCGGCGGTGTTCGTCCCGCTGTCGGTACGCCGCTACCGCGCCCTCGGCCGCTAGGGCAGCAGGGACGCCCGGTGCCGCGCCAGCGCGAGCGCCGGGTAGCACGCCTCGGGCAGAGGCTCCGCGCCCGCGAGAGCGGCGCGGAGCCTCGCCCCCACGGCCGCGGCCTCGTACGGCTGGACGACGCACAGCTCGGCCTGCATCGCCTGCCGTGCGGCCGACATCAGCGCCGGGACGTCCCCCACGATCACGACCTCCGCCGGGACGTCGCCATACGACAGCCGGACGGCCAGAGCGTGCATCCCGGCGGTTCCGGCGCCCTCGTAGCGGAACTCGCAGACCAGGCGGTCGCCGTCCAGCGGCCCTTCCTGGATCAGCCACGCCTGACCGGGCACGACCCGCCCGAGCGAGCCCTCCCAGGGCGCGGCCGGGACGTCGCGGAGTCCGTCCGCCGCGCGCCCCGCCGCCCGGCGGCCCTCCGCCGGGCCGATCGCGGCGAGCGCCCGCAGGAACGTCCGGGCGCCCGGCGTCGCCGCCGCCCGCAGGCAGCCGATCAGGTCGCCGAGCGCGGCACGCCGCCCCTGGACGTGCGGGGCCGCCGCCTCGAGATCGCCGAGCCGCGCGGACGCCCACACCTCCGCCTGCAGCGGGCCCGGCAGCGCGGGCAGGGCGTCCGCCTCACGGACGTAGGCCGCGTACACCTCGCGGAGCCCCGGCAGCATCAGCTCGGGGCCCGCGGACGGCCGGATCGCACTCACCGGACCAGCCTATGAGACCCGGCCCATGAGACGTGACGGAGCGGCGCGTCCGCGCGGCCGGTGCGGCCGGGCCGGCGTGGACGCGCCGCGGGTCCTGCGAAGGCCGGATCCAGAAGGCCCGGGCCTAGGCGGGGACGGTCAGCAGCGTGCGGCCCTCGCCGATCGTCCGGACCTCGAACCGGCTGATCTCCTGCGGCCGCAGCGCCGTGCCGCCCTGCACTGCGAGCCGCGGCTGCGCCGAGCCCGGCAGCCCGTACCCCTTGGCCGGGACGGCCCAGCCGACGACGGTGTGGGCCTTGCCGTTCTTGTCCACCGCGACCAGCTCGCAGCGCAGCGGCCCGTCCACCTTGCTGAGCTGCAGCCCGACGCGGCTGCCCCAGGCCTTCTGCTGCATCGCGACCGTGCCGGTGACGCCGGTGCCCTCGTCGGAGGCCGACATCAGCCGGCCCTCGCGCATCAGCGCGGCCGTGTCGCCGTCCTGACCGGCCGGGGCCCGCTCGCGGTCCGCGCCGAGGGTGAACCCGGTGCCGGCCGCGCCGCCGAGCAGCACGACCCCGGCCGCCGCCGCGGCCAGCGACCGGGCCGCGCGGTGGCGCCGCCGGCGGCGGATCCGGTGCCGCATCATGTCGGTGACCACCGCGGGCTCCGGCGGCGCGGGCATCGCCTCCACCGGGTCCTCGATCGGGCCGATGCCGTCGAGCGTCTCCGCCAGCCCGCGGAGCGCACCCAGCTCCTCGTGGCAGGAGTAGCAGGTCGACAGGTGGGCCTCGAAGGCGCGGCGGTCGGGCTCCTCCAGCAGGCCGAGGGCGTAGGCGCCGACGTCGACGTGCGGCATGTCCGGCGCTCTCATGGCGTCACGCCCCTCTCCTCCAGGGCGACGCGGAGCGCCCTGAGCGCGTAGTAGACCCGGGACTTCACGGTGCCCACGGGGATGCCGAGCTGCTTGGCGGCCTCGTTGACCGACCGGTCCCGGAAGAAGGTCTCGTTGAGGATCTCGCGGTGGGCGGGGGACAGCGCGAGGAGTGCTTCGGACACGACGACGGAGCGCAGCAGATCCTCCAACCCGTCGGGCACGCGCATGTTCTCCAGCGGGCCCTCGCCCGCCTCCTGCGGCCGTGCGTTCTTGCGGCGCTGGTCGTCGATGACGATCCGGCGGGCGACCGTCGCCAACCACGGCAGCAGGGAGGTCGCGTTCTCGTCGAGCTGGTGCGCGCTGCGCCACGCGCGGATCATCGTCTCCTGCACGACGTCCTCGGCCCAGTGCCGGTCGCCGCCGGTGAGGCGGAGGACGAACGACAGCAGCGGACGGCCGTACACGCGGTACAGCTCGGTCACGATCACCTGGTCGTCGACGCCTCCGGCGGGCTGCGGGCCGCGGAACCAGCTCCACGGTCCGGGAGGGCGTTCGCGGGTGGCCGACGCGGCGGCCGGTGATCTGTGGGCCATCGGGGGTCTCCGGGCGGGTGCGAGGGGCGGGTCGACGCGGTGACCGTGGGTGTCACGTTGGGAGGCAGTACGGGACCCCTGGGCCCGCCGGTTCAACTGGAGACCGTTTCGAGGCGAATTTTCCAGTTGCTCCCTTACTTGTTCGCGACCTTTTCCTTACCCCCGGGGCGGACGCCCCCCGGGCCGCGTCTCAGGTTCGTAGGGGGACGGCAGGATCCGAACGACCGCGCCAGGGTCTTCGCCGGGCACATTCATTCCGGTCGTGGAGCGAATGAGGGCACCGAGCCCATTTGCCCAACCGATGACGAGGGGCGGCAGAGTGAAGGGAAACGGGGAAGCACAGCTCAGCTACCGCCTGCTGCTGGCGGTGGACATCCAGGGGTACAGCCGGCGCGACACCCGCGAGCAGCTGCGCGCGCAGCGGCTGCTCTCGGACGCGCTCGACCGCGCGGCCCGGGGCGTCGGCCTCGACCGGGCCGGCTGGGACAAGCAGGTCGGCGGGGACGGGGAGCTCGCCACACTGCCGGACGGGGTCGACCCGGCGACGGTGGCCGGCGACTTCGTGATCGGCCTCGACGAGGCGCTGCGCGTGGTCAACGAGGACGCCGGCCGGTTCCGGCTGCGGGTGCGGCTCGCGCTGCACCACGGCACGCTCACCGCGGGGCCGTTCGGCCCGGCCGGCGACGCGCCGATCGTCGTCCAGCGGCTGCTGGACGCGACGCCGCTGCGCCGCCTGCTGATCGACGACGAGGACCGCGACCTGGCCTACGTCGTGTCGGACTCGCTGTTCGACGACGTCGTGCGGACCGGGTTCTGCGCCCTGCCGCCGGGAGACTTTCACGCCGTCAAGGTCGTCGCGAAGGGCGCGGCGTTCCGCGGCCACATCCTCACCGGCCGCGCGGCCCGCTCCGGCGCGCCGTCCGCGCGGGGCGGCCAGGATCCCGGGCTCGTCCCGCGAGCCCGCGTCCTGGACTTCCCGGCCCTCGCCGCGAGGTGAGAGGCGTCGGGAGGGCGAGCACGTCGGCGGCCGGGGCCGGTGATCGCCGGAGGGCCCGCCGCGTGGCGGGTCAGACGGGCAGAAGGGCGGCGAGCAGCCGGTTGTGGCCGTGCTGCCACAGCGTGCCGATCTCGGTGAAGCCGGCCGTGCGCAGCGCCTCGGTGTGCGCGGACAGCAGGCGGGCCGCCGCGCCGTGGTGCCCGGTGACGTCGTCGGCGCTCTGCGCGCGCAGGCCGGCGAAGGCGGGGTCGGCGCCGATCGCCTCCCACCACTGCGCCCAGGTCTCCGGGCGCGGGACGGCCGCATGCCGCCGGGCCGCCGCCCGTTCCCGCACTGCGCCCTCCAGCCGGTCCAGGCCGGGCGTTGCGTCGTCGGCGTGCAGGTCGTCGCCGTTGAGGAACAGCCCGCCGGGGCGCAGTACGGTCGCCAGCTCGGCGTAGACCACGCGCAGGTCGGCGGGGGAGATCCAGTGCAGCGCGGTGGTGCTCACGGCGGCGTCGGCCTGCCGGGGCAGCCGCAGCCGGGCGGCCCAGCCGGGCTCGCGCAGGTCGAGCGTGGTGAAGGCGATGCCGTCGCGGCCGGCGTGCACGGCCCGGCCGAGCGACAGCAGCAGGGGGTCGGCGTCGATGGCGACGACGGTGGCGGCGGGGATCCGGTCGAGGATGCGGCCGGCGAGCGAGCCGGGCCCGCAGCCGAGGTCCAGCACCAGCGGGTCGGGACGCTCCGCGGCCGCCTCCACCGCGTCGATCATCACGGTGAAGCGGTCCTCGCGATCGGGGACGTACCCCTCCTGCTGGGCGTCCCAGCGCGCGATCCAGGTACCGGCGGCCTCCCGGCCGAGCAGCGTCATGACTCCTCCTGTGACTGTCATGTAGCCTTTGACCAGTGACAAGCTAACCCGGAAGGGCGTAACTGGTCAAGTGAACTTCAACAGTCATACCGATGGCGTGGTGGCGTCCGCCGTGAAGCTCGTCAACGGGCTGACCGAGGGGGAGCGGCGCGGGCGGCCCTACACGCCGCCCACCGGGGAGGGCCTGGCCGCCGTGGGCATGGAGGCCCTCCAGGGCATCAGCAGGCGCACCGCCCTGACCGCGGACGAGGCCGCCGAGTTGGCCGCCGTCGCCCGCGAGCTGCGCGTGGTGTTCGAGGCCGTCGCCGCCGGCGACGTGAACGCCGCCGCAGGGCAGCTGAACCGGCTGCTGGCGCGGACCCGGGCCAGGCCCCGGCTGGCACGCCACGACGGCGAGCCGTGGCACCTGCACTTCCACGGCGAGGGCGGCACCATCACCACCGACTGGGGTGCCACCTGCGCGACCGGTCTCGCGGTCGTCCTCGGCGGCGAGATGCACGACCGCCTCGGCGTCTGCACCGCGCCGCACTGCGACCGCGTCTACGTCGACACCTCCCGCAACGGCACCCGCCGGTTCTGCGGGACCGCCTGCCAGAACCGCGTCAAGGCCGCCGCGTTCCGCGCCCGCGCCCACTCCTCCTGACACCCCGCCAACGGCGGTGTAGCGTGTGGCGATGATCCAGGCCACCGCCACCACCACCGCCGCGCCCGAGGATCTGTTCCGGCACCTCGCCGTCCCCGAGGCGTGGGGCCGCTGGGGCAGGTTCCCCACCCCGGCCAGGCAGGCGCGCAAGGGCGACACGACCACCTACGGCGTCGGGACGGTCAAGAAGATCTGGCCGGCCAGCGAGCAGACCGTCGCCTACGAGCCCTACACGCACTTCGGCTACATCGCGCTGAGAGGGCTCCCCGTCCGCCGCTACCGCTCCGACGTCCACCTGGAGAACGGCGGGCACCTCGAGAATGGCGGGCAGGGCACCCTCATCCGGTGGGAGGCGACGTTCGAGCCGCTGATCCCCGGAACCGGCGCGCTGGTCGGGTTCGGGCTGCGGCTGATGCTGAAGGCGTTCGTCAAGTGGCTGCCCGCGCACGTCGAGGACTGCCCCGCCGACTGCCCCGCCCGCCGGGCGGGCGACATCTGACCCGGACAGGGGCCGGAGGCCGCGCGACCCCCCGCGCGACCTCCGGCGAAAAGGTGCAGGCCGAGAGCACCCCGCAGTTCCCTCGGCCTGCACGACCTTGGCCCCCCTCGGGCCCCCTCAGGCGGGGTCCGGGCCGTAGACCTCCCACAGCTCCCCGGCGAAGAACCTGCCGAAGTCGAGCAGCTTGCCCGCCCCGTCCGGGCCCGACGTGCGGAACGTCGTGAGCTGCCGCGCGAAGTCCGTCAGCTGGATGTGCAGGACGCCCGCCGCGACGATCTCGGCGGCCTCCTCCTCGTCCTCGCCCACATGCCCCTCCAGCAGGCGCACGTAGAGCGTGCTGGTGTCCGGCCAGATCCGCGTCGGCGGCCCGTGCAGGACGTTCTTGTGCCCGCTCAGCGTGCGCGGCCGGTCCTCCCCGTCGGTGTAGAACAGCCGGTACTTCATCAGCCGCCGGTCGTCCTCGCCGTCGGCGACGAACAGGTTGAACGTGCCCTTCTCGACCGGGCGGCGGCCGCCGTCGCCGGCCGCGTCCACCCAGCCCTCGGCCTTCGCCTCGTGCCCGGGCTCGGCCAGGAACCGGTCGGTGTCCGCCGCGGTGATCGTCAGCCGGAACGACAGGGGCCGGCGCCCCTCGGCCAGCTCGCCGATCCGCGGATCGCTCTCGCCGTAGGTGACGAAGCCCTTCATCTCCTCGGTGAACGACAGCGACGTACGGCCGGCAGCCACATGGGACGGTCCCCGTGCCCCATCGTGACTCCCCGATGCCGGACCGTACGCCGTGTGGGGGGACGACCCCCCGCGCCCCCCGGAAACCGACTCGTACGCCGAGCCGTTCTCCCCCCCGCCCGGCGAGCCGGGTCCCCCGACCGGCTCGGCCCCCGTGGTGGACGGGACGGTGGTGCTGGAACCGCCCGCACCCCGTCGTGCGGACGAGTTCTCCAGCAGCCGCGTCGCCAGCCGGTCGGCGTGCGCGGCGATGGTGAGCGAGGGGTTCGGGCCCACCGGACCCGGCATCGCCGCCCCGTCGGCGATGTACAGGCCCGGGAACCCGAACACCTCACCGAAGGCGTCGCAGACGCCCTCGTCCCGGTGGGCGCCCATGGGGGCGCCGCCCAGCGGATGGACGGTGATGATCCGCTTGCGGAACCACATCGGGTTGTCGGCGTAGTGGGCGCCGAGCACGTCCGCGATCCCCTGCATCGTCCTGCGGACCCGGGTGAACAGCTCCTCGCTGGTCTCCGACGTCCAGTCGGCGGCGAGCCGGCCGTCCTTCAGCCGCAGCCGCCCGTCGGCGGTGTCGCGGCCCATCCCGAGCAGCGGCAGCGAGCTGACGGTCAGCGCCCCGTCGCCGATCAGGTCGGAGATCTCCTTGGACAGGTTGGTGTCCGGCGCGTCCCGGAAGAAGTCGGTGAACCGGTTCCACAGGAACTTCACCGCGCGCTCGAAGTCGTTGCCGACGTCGAAGCCGTCGACGATCCAGTCGGTGAACCCCGGGTAGCCGCCGTCCTCGATGTAGGCGCCGCGGCCCGCGCCGGGCACGCCGTCCAGCTCGTCCGGCAGCCGGATCGCCGTGGTGATCACCGGGCCGCGGCTGGCGTTCAGCGGCCGGACCCGGTTGCGGTCCTTGGCCCGCATCAGGAACGTCAGCAGGTCGCCGTTGCCGCTGAAGCGGGTGCCGAGCGCGTCGCTCAGCCCGGGGAACGCCTCCCGCGACTTCAGCAGCAGGAACGTCGTGCCGTAGGTGCCGGCGCCCAGGACCAGCCGGTCGCAGGAGATCGTCCGGATCGGCAGGCGTTGCTTCTTCGCGGTCAGGTCGACGTGGTGGACGTAGTCGACCTCGTACCCGCCGCCCGGCCGCGGCCGGATCGCCTTGACCTCGTGGGACGTGCGGATGTCGGCGCCGTGGTGCGCCGCGGCCGACAGGTAGGTGTGGTCGAGGCTGTTCTTGGCGCCCTCGTTGCAGCCGATGTCGCACTCGCCGCACAGCCGGCACGTCCGCCGGGGGACGCCGTGGACGTTGCCGTACCCGGCGTCCACGATCGGCAGGCTCAGGCCGGGCGTGCCGCCGGGCCGCGAGGCGAAGCTGACCGCGAGCGGCGGCAGCGTGCACTGCAGGCCGAGCTCGGCCGCCGCGTCCTGCATCGCGTGCGTCTTCGGGGTGTCGTCGAACGGGACCTGCTCCAGCGGGTAGGGCGTCGCGCCCATCATCTTCTCGACCGCGTCGTAGTGCGGGTCGAGGTCGGCGCGGGAGATCGGCCACGACTCGTACCCGCCGCCGGGCATCGGCTGGTCGTGGACGAACCAGCGCTCGTCCTTGCGCAGCAGCACGTTCGCGTAGATCAGGGAGCCGCCGCCCAGCCCCGACGAGACGACGGAGTCGCAGCCCTTGAAGCTCCAGACGTCGAACATGCCGTACAGCCCGGCGTCCGGGTCCCAGAACGCCCGCCCCATCTCCGCGGGGGAGCGCGGGAAGGCGCCCGGCGGGTACGGCTGGCCGCGCTCCATCAGCACCACCCGCCGGCCCGCCTCGGCCAGCCGGTAGGCGGCGACGGAGCCGCCGAAGCCGGACCCGATCACGACGGCGTCCACGTGCTCCATGCGTCAGCCCGCCTTCCGCTTGAGGAAGTCGAGCACCTGCGGCAGCACCTCGATGTCGATGCTCTTGCCCATGAAGACGTCCTGGTGGCCGTAGCCCGGCAGGATCGCCAGCTCGTGCCGGCCCGGCGCGATCTTCTCAAGGGCGCGGTGGCAGACGATGTTCGAGTCGGTGAACACGTTGTTGCGGTCTCCGGTGAGGAACAGGATCGGCGTGGTGACCTCGGCGGCGCCGGCCAGGTAGTCGTCCGGCAGGCTCGCGTGCCGGGCGGAGCGGGGGGCGTACTTCACCGCGCGGCCGGCCTTCACCATCGCGTGGATGTGCCGGTAGTAGTGGACGTTGCACGCCCCGAACAGGTCGGGCAGGCGCCCGTGCGTGACCGGCGACATCTTCTCGTGCGTGAAGATCGGCTTGCCGCCGCCCCACATGAAGCTGAGCATGTGGCAGGCCGGCTCAGAGCAGTCGCGGTGGAACGGCCCGACCGCCTTGGCGAGCGTCCAGCCGCGGGTCAGCACGGGGGCGGCCCCGTAGCGCGGGTCGAGATGGCACGGTCCGACGACGTACTCCATCAGCGCCGGCCCGTACGCGAGCTTGACCCTCGACCAGAGCGGCGTCCGCGGCGTCAGCGAGACGCTGTTGCAGACGAGGCTGGTGACGCCGGTGACGGTCCCGGCGAACAGGGCCATGGAGAACGACACGGCGCCCAGGCAGTGGGAGATCACGTGCACGCGCCGGCCCCCGATGTGGCGGCGCAGCTCGGCCATCGCCGCCGGGTGGTCGAAGAGCGCGATGTCGTCGAGGTTGTAGCGCTGGGTCTCGGCGTTGTAGGGGAACCGGCCGCTCATCCGGAAGTCCAGCGCCCACACGTCGCCGAACCCGGCGTCGTGCAGGTAGTTCACCAGGTTGGCGTGCTCCGGCATGATGTACATGTCGCTGGACGTCGTCAGGCCGTGCACCAGCAGGACCACGTCGTCGCTCTGCGCGCGGCGGAACCGGGTCAGGGTCAGGCCGAGGCCGTCCCCGGTCGCGAAGGGGTGCACGGACACGTCGGCATCGGCGACGCCCGCGTGCGTGAAGCGCGCGATCCGCTCCTGGTCCATGGTGATCCCCTCCGGCGTTTCCGACGCCCTAACCTTGCCAAACCCGAATATCGGCGCGGCATCGTGGAGAACCCGTACTTACGTGCGCTGCGGGGTCTGGCGCGCGTACGGGACGTACGTGATGTAAGAGTCGGATCTAGGCGGAACGGTTCATAGCGGTCGCGACACCGACGCGCGAGGAGACGCCGATCTTGGCGAACACGCGGGAGAGATGGGTCTCGACCGTCCGGACGCTGAGGAACAGCTGCTCGGCGATCTGCTGGTTGCTCTTGCCCTCGGCGACCAGCAGCGCGATCTCGTGCTCGCGCGGCGAGAGCCCGAACGGCAGGTCCTTCTTGGCGCCCTTGGGCCGGCCCTGGGGCGCGGGCGTGGTCGGCACCCGGACGCCGAGGCGGCGCTGCTCGCGGACGGTCTGGGCCAGCAGCCCGCGCATCCCGCACGCCTCGAAGGTCTCCGCCGCCGCGCGCAGCCGCTCGCGGGCCGCGGTGCGCTCGCCGGCGGCGGCGTGCGCGACGCCGGCGGCCAGCTCGGCGCGGCCGGCCTCGGGCCGGCGGCCCGCCTTGGCGAGCAGGTCGGCGGCCTCCGCGGCCAGCGCGGCCGACGCGGCCGGGTCGCTCGCCCGGACGGCGTGCGCGCGGGTCAGCTTCGCCAGCCCGACGTCGCCGGTCAGCGCCGGATTGGCGATCGCGTCGGCGATGCCGGCCCACGCGGCTGCGTCGGCGTGGTCCTCCTGCGCGGCGCGGACCGCGGCCAGCGCCTCGGCGCAGATCACCAGCGTGCTGAAGTCCAGGCCCTGGGTGCCGTCGCCGCACGCGGCGATCAGCGCGGTCGCGCCCTCCTCCAGCCGCCCCTCGTTGATCACCGCGATGGCGCGCGCGACGTGCGCCATGTGGGTCCACCACTCGCCCGAGCCGGTGTCGTTGGCGACGGCCTCGTCCCCGGCGCGGACCGCCCGCTCGTGGTCGCCGATCCAGCTCGCCGTGAGGCACTGCTGCATCAGCCCGTAGGCCAGCACCTCCTTGGACCGCAGGTCGCGGCCGACGGCGGTGGCCTCGTCGGCGACGGCGGAGGCCTCCTCCAGCCGCCCGAGCTGGGTGAGGACGCGCGACTGCCCGGCCAGCATGTAGCCGAGGATGAACGTCTGGCCCGTCGTCCGGGTGATCGACACCAGCCGCTCGACGTGCCGCAGCGCCTCGTCGTACATGCCGAGGAACGACTCGGCGAACACCAGCCAGGCGAAGCAGTCCAGGCAGTCGGCGAAGTCGTTGTCGGACGCGGCGGAGAACAGCTGGTCGGCGGTCCGCGCGTAGGCGATCGCCTCGTCGATCTGGCCCCGCCCGTACGACACGATCGGGCGCATCGACGCCACCGCCGCGGTCAGCCCGGGGCCCCAGCCGGGGTCCCGTTCGGGAATGCTGTCCAGGACGGCCTGCGACCCGCGGGTGTCGATCTTCTGGATGCGGTCGGCGACGAGCCGGATCCGCAGCAGCACCGCCTCGGGCGTCTGCCGGTCGGTGATGCGGCGCAGCTCGTCCAGCACCAGGGCGCGCGCCTCGTGGATCCGGCCGAGCTGGCGCTCCATCACCGCGCACATGTGCACGGTGCGGGCGCGGCGGACGGTGTCGTCGGACGGCAGCAGGCCGAGCAGGGTGCGGGCGCTGTCGCGGCCCTCCTCGGCGTGGCCGCTGACCGCCTGCGCCTGGGCCAGCTCGACCAGCAGCGCGAGGCGGTCCGGGTAGGCGGCGTCGGCGCCGTCGGGCATCAGGTCGAGGGCGGCCTGCAGCCAGTACGCGGCGGTGCCGGGCGCCTGCTGCGCCACGACGCGGGCGGCCTCCACCAGCGTCCGGATCGCCTCGGCGTCGCCGAACCGCGCCGACCGCACCACGTGGTGGGCGCGGACGGCCGCCGGGGCGCCCAGCTCGGCCAGCCGCGAGGAGACACGGGAGTGCGCGGCGATCCGCCAGCCGGCCGCAGTGGAGGCGTAGGCGACGTGCCGCACGAGGGGGTGCCGGAACCGGAACCGGCCGCCCGGCGCGGGCCGCACCACGTCGTGGCCGGTCAGCACGTCCAGGGCGGTGAGCGCGGCGTTCTGCTCCATCTCCGCGGCGACGGCGGCGAGCGCGGGCTCGAACACGTCCGCGGCGACGGCGGCGCCGCGCGCCATCCGCAGCGCCTCGGGCGGCAGCGCGCTCAGCTCCACCTGCAGCGCCGCCCGCACCGGCGGCGGCACCTCGGTGAGGCTCGCTACGCCCTTCTGCCAGCTCTGCCGGTCGATGCCGTCGCCGCCCGCCGGGGCGGCCCCGTCCGGCATCTTCGACAGCGCCTCAAGGTAGAAGGGGTTGCCGCCGCTGGCCTTGAACAGGGCCCTGCACCGGGTGTGGCTGACGTCCGGGCCGAGGAACTCCCTGACCTCGCTCTCGCTGAGCGGGTCGACGGCGACCCGCACGCCCTGCGGGCCGGCCGCGTCCACCAGCGCCGCCAGCCGCGGCGACGCCTGGGCGGGCCGGTAGGCGACCGCGACCAGCACCCGGCCGCGCGGCGGGTGCCGGACGAGATGGTCCAGCAGTTCGATGGTCGCGTCGTCGGCCCAGTGCAGGTCGTCCAGGATCAGCACCAGCCCGGACGGCTCGGCCAGGTCCTCCAGCAGGTGCCGGACGGTCCGGTGCAGCTGGTAGCGCGCCGTCCGGGACTCCGGGGAGGCGGCGGGCGGCTCGCCGGTGATGTCGGCGAGCGCGGGGAACACCGTCCCCAGCAGCCGCAGCGCGCCCTGCGACAGGTGCAGGGTCTGGTCTTCGAGGTGGTCGTCGAGGGCGTCGACGACGGCGCCGAACGGCATCTCCTGCTCGAACTCGGCCGCCCGGCCCGCCACGTACGGCAGCTTGCGCGCGCCCGCGGCGTCCGCCAGCTCGTTCAGCAGCCGCGACTTGCCCGCGCCGGGCTCGCCGACCATCGCCAGGAAACCGTAGCCGCCCTCGGCCGCGTCCAGCACGCGGTCGATCTCGCGCAGCGCGTCGCGCCGGCCGACCAGCGGGCCGTTGCCGGGCCGCCCCCCGGCGCCGCGGGCCGCACGACCCTCCATGCTCACACCCCACCAGGCGGTCGATACGCCGTGATCCTGCTCGTCGTCGTGGTCCCTGAGAACTGGCGGACTTACCTTATCGGGTGGAACGTCAATAAGGTGGGGCAACACGCCCCCGCCCGCGCGCGGTGCCCGCGGGCCGGTCTCCTCCGTCCATTAGCAATGAACGGCCCTCGGGCGCCCCATGTCAACCTTGGGAAGGTAAACCGTCCCGGCACCGTGACATCCCGGGGCGCCCGGAGGCACGGGTCAGCCCTCCAGCCCCAGGCGGGCGGCGGCTTCCCTCCAGCGCGCCTCGTCCCCGGACGGCGTGTAGCGGCGGACGTCCTGGGTGGCGGCCACCAGCGCCCGGCACTCGGCCAGGCCGCCGGCCGCGCCGTGGGCGCGGGCCTGGATCAGGACGTTGCCGAGCGCGGTCGCCTCCACCGGACCCGCCACCACCGGCAGGCCGCCGGCGTCGGCGGTCAGCCGGCACAGCAGGTCGTTGCGGCTGCCGCCGCCGACCAGGTGGACGACGTCGACGTCCCGGCCCGACAGGCGGGACGCCTGGCGGAGCGCGGCGCGGTGCGCCAGGGCGAGGCTGTCCAGGATGCAGCGGACGGTCTCGGCCCGGGTCGACGGCTCGGGGAACCCCCGGCGGCGGCAGTGCGCGGCGATCCGGGCGGGCATGTCGCCGGGCGGCAGGAACTCCGGGTCGTCGGGGTCGACGAGGGAGCGCAGGCCCGGGACGTCCGCGGCCTCGGCGAGCAGGGCGGGCAGGTCGGGGCCGCCCCAGGTGCGCAGGGACTCCTGGAGCAGCCACAGCCCCATCACGTTCCGCAGGTAACGGACCGTCCCGTCGACGCCGCCCTCGTTGGTGAAGTTGGCCTTGCGGCTCGCCTCGGTCAGGACGGGCGCGTCCAGCTCCACCCCCACCAGCGACCAGGTGCCGCACGAGATGTAGGCGAACCGCTCCGTCGTCGCGGGCACGGCGACGACGGCGGACGCGGTGTCGTGGGAGCCGACGGCCGTGACGGGCAGGGCGCCGTGGCCGGTCTCGGCCGCCACGTCCGGCCGGAGCGCGCCGATCACCGAGCCGGGGTCGCGGAGCGGCGGGAGGATCGCCGCCGGCAGGTCCAGCCGGGCGAGGAGCTCCGCCGACCAGGTGCCTTCGCGGACGTCCAGGAGGCCGGTCGTGGATGCGTTCGTCCGCTCCGCGCCGATCTCGCCCGTCAGCCAGTAGGCCAGCAGGTCCGGGATCAGCAGGAGCGTGCTCGCCGCGGCCAGGTCGTCCGCCGCCAGCTGGTAGATCGTGTTGAACGGCAGGAACTGCAGGCCGGACGCCTGGTAGAGCAGGTCGTCGCCCAGCTCGGCGCGGATCCGCTCCATCACCCCGGCCGTGCGGCCGTCGCGGTAGTGGACGGGATTGCCGAGCAGGTCGCCGCCCCCGTCCAGCAGGCCGTAGTCGACCGCCCACGAGTCGATGCCGGCCGACACCAGGCCGTGCGGCGCGGCGCGCAGGCCGTCCAGGACGTTGCCGTAGAGCCCGAGGACGTCCCAGTGCAGGGTGCCGTTGACCCTGACCGGGCGGTTCGCGAAGCGCCGGACCTCGTCCAGGGCGAGGGTGCCCGGCCCGACGCGCCCGGCCATCACACGGCCGCTCGACGCCCCCAGGTCCACGGCGGCGAAGGTCGCTTCGCTCATGTGACGACCAGCACCTCCAGCGTCCTCGGCCCGTGCACGCCCTCGACGCGGGACAGCTCGATGTCGCTCGTGGCCGACGGGCCCGACACGAACGTCAGCGGGCGCCGAGGGTCCAGCCGTTCGAGCGCCTCCGGCACGTCCGGGGCGACCTGGTCCGCCAGGACGACGATCAGGTGGTAGTCGGGGACGAGCGACAGCGCGCGCGCCCCCTGCGCGGCGCCGTGGTCGAGCACGATCGTGCCCGTCTCGGCGATGGCGGCGGCGCAGCCGGTGACCGCGCCCGCGAGCCCGTCCAGGGACGGGACCGACGGGTCGCGGACGATCACGTCCCCCGCCGCGGACGTCCACTCCTCCGGCAGGTCGGACGGAACGCCGTACGAGCCGGGACGGGCCGCGAGCCGCTCCGCGACCGTCGCGGCGATCTCCGCCGGGGAGACCCGCAGGACCGTCGCCCGGTAGTGGGCGACCCGCTCCGCGAACAGGTCGAGCACGCCGTCCTCGTGGTGGCGGCGCAGGTAGCCGCGGTCGATCCGGTCGTAGGAGGCGGCGACCTCGGCGGCCGGCCGTTCGGGCATCACCCGCTCGATCCGGCCGAGGATCTCCTCGCGCGCGTTCACGTGTCCTCCCCCTCCTTCCGGCCGCCGTCCGTGCGGGCCCACCAGGCGCGGAACGACTCGGGCGGCGGCGCGGGCGCGTCCCGCGTCTCGGTCCACGCGCTCAGCGGGCCGGGCAGCCGCCGGATCCGGCCGCGGCGCGCCACGGCGCGGCGGCTCGCGGACGCGGCGCGCTGCGCCAGCGCCAGCCGGGTGGGGGAGCGCAGCGTCCACCCGGCCGCCGCCATCGCCACCCGTTCCAGCGGATGGCGCGGGCCCTTCTCCACGGCGCGGGCCCGCAGGTGGACGAGCACCTCCGGGATGTCGATCGCGACCGGGCACGCCTCGAAGCACGCCCCGCACAGCGACGAGGCGTAGGGCAGCGAGGCGTCCACCTTCGACCCGATGCCCCTGATCTGGGGCGACAGGATCGCGCCGATCGGCCCCGGATACGGCGACCCGTAGGCGTGGCCGCCCGCGCGCTGGTAGACCGGGCACACGTTCAGGCACGCGGAGCAGCGGATGCAGCGCAGCGCCTGCCGGCCCACCTCGTCGGCCAGCGTGTCGGTGCGGCCGTTGTCGAGCAGGACGAGGTGGAAGTCGCGCGGGCCGTCGCCGGGGGAGACGCCCGTCCAGGTGGAGGTGTAGGGGTTCATCCGCTCGGCCGTGGACGAGCGGGGCAGCAGCTGCAGGAACACCTCCAGGTCCCGCCAGCCGGGCACGATCTTCTCCACGCCCATCACCGAGATCAGCGTCTCGGGGAGCGTCAGGCACATCCGCCCGTTGCCCTCCGACTCCAGCACGACGAGCGAGCCGGTGTCGGCGACGGCGAAGTTCACCCCCGACACCCCGACCTTCGCCGACAGGAACTTGGCGCGCAGGTGCCGCCGGGCGGCCTCGGCCAGCTCGGCGGGGGAGTCGGTCAGGCCCTCCGGCGCGTCCTGCATCGTGCGCAGGAAGATGTCGCGGATGTCGGACCGGTTCCGGTGGATCGCCGGGACGAGGATGTGCGACGGCCGGTCGTCCCCGAGCTGGACGATCAGCTCGGCGAGGTCGGTCTCGTAGGCGGTGATGCCCTCCTCGGCGAGGAACTCGTTGAGGCCGATCTCCTGCGTGGCCATCGACTTGACCTTGACGACCTCGGTCTCGCCGGTCGCCTTCACCAGGTCGGCCACGATCCGGTTGGCCTCGGCCGCGTCCCGCGCCCAGTGCACCGTCCCGCCGGCCTCGGTGACCTTCTCCTCCAGCAGCCGCAGGTAGTGGGAGAGGTTCTCCAGGACGTGGTCCTTGATCTGCTTGCCCGCCTCGCGCAGCGCGGACCAGTCGTCCAGCTCCGCGACCGCGGAGGCGCGCCGCCCCCGGATCGTCGTGGTCGCGTGCGCCAGGTTGCCGCGCAGCCGGGTGTCGGCCACCGCGCGCCGGGCGGCGTCCGGGAACGACGGCATCCCGACGTAGGTCGGCATCTTCGCTTCGCTCATCGTGACGGGTCCTCCTCCGTGGAGGCGAGGATCTCGGCCAGGTGGACGGCCCGCACCCCCGCGCGTGTGCGGGTGAGCGCGCCCCCGATGTGCATCAGGCAGGAGTTGTCGGCCGCGCACAGCGCCTCGGCCCTCGTCTCCCGGACGGCGGTGACCTTGTCCGCGCACATCGCCGCCGACACCTCGGAGTTCTTCAGCGCGAACGTCCCGCCGAACCCGCAGCACTCGGCGGCGTCCGGCAGGTCGACCAGGTCGATGCCGCGGACCTCGCGCAGCAGCCGCAGCGGGCGGTCGCCCACGTGCAGCATCCGCAGCGAGTGGCACGTCGGGTGGTAGGTGACGCGGTGCGGGAAGTACGCGCCGACGTCGGTGACGCCGAGGACGTCCACCAGGAACTCCGACAGCTCGTACACCCGCGACGCCACCCCGGCCGAGCGCGGCGCCAGCCTCGGATGCCAGTCCCGGATCATCGCCCCGCACGAGGCGGACGGCGTCACGATCGCGTCGTAGGGCTCGAACGTCTCGGCGAACCCCTTGACCAGGGGGAGCGCCTGCCGCCGGTAGCCGGTGTTGAGATGCATCTGCCCGCAGCAGGTCTGCGTTTCGGGGAACTCGACGTCGTGGCCGAGCCGCCGCAGCAGCCGGACCACCGCCTTGCCCGTTCCCGGGAACATCGTGTCGTTGACGCAGGTGAGGAACAGCGCGACCTTCATGAGGCGCCTCCGGACGGGGAGCGGCTGGACTCGCGGACCACCAGTTCGGGTTGGAACATGACCTGCTGGTGGGCGTGCCCGCCCGATTCGTCGCACTCCTCCAGCAGCAGCTCGGTCGCGATCCGGCCGAGCTGGTACGTGGGCTGCCGCACCGAGCTGAGCGGGACGGCCGCCGCGGCCGAGAACTCGATGTCGTCGTACCCGATCAGCGCGACGTCAGTCGGCACCTTCACCCCGGCCTGCAGCAGGACGCGCAGCACACCGAGCGCGAGCAGGTCGTTCGCGCAGAAGATCGCGTCGGGCAGCGGCGGGCCCGCCTCCAGCAGCCGCCGCGCCGCCTCCTGCCCGGACCGGGCGTTCATCGCCCCGACGGCCACCTCGCGCATCGCCTCGCGGCCGAGGCCGGCGGCGCGCAGCGCCCGCAGCGCGCCCTTGCGGCGGTCGGCGCACTGGCGCAGCACCGTCGGCCCGGTGACGAACGCGAGCGTGCGGGCGCCGCCGTCCAGCAGCTCGCCGGCGGCCAGCTCGCCGCCCGCGACGTCGTCGACGGCGACCGAGCACTGGTTGGCGCGCGGCGTCGGATGGTCGAGCAGCACCACCGGGACGTTGCGCTCGCGCAGCCGGTCGGCGGTCTCGCCGTCGTCGCCGACCGGGGTCAGCAGCACGCCGCGGACCCGCTGCTCGGCGAACACCCGCAGGTTGCGCTGCTCCCGCTCGTTCGACTCGCCCGACGACGACAGGATCACCGCGTAGCCGCGCTCGCTGGCGGTGTCCTCCACGCCGCGCGCCACGTCGGTGAAGAACGGGTTGCCGAGGTCGAGCACCATGAGGCCGATCGTGCTGCTGTGCCCGGCGCGCAGCGTGGACGCCGAGCCGTTGCGGACGAAGCCCAGCTCGCGGATCGCCCGCTCGACCCGGGCCCGGGTCGCCGCGGCGACCCGCTCGGGCCGGTTGAGCACGTTGGACACGGTGCCCGGCGAGACACCGGCGTGCGCCGCGACCTGCTTGATCCCGACCGTTCTGCCCGGGTTCTCGGGACGTCCGGTGTCGTCTGTGCTCAATCGGTGTGCCCCCGGTCCGTCCGCGTGCCGTGTCGCCGCTCACTTTGGGTCATCGGATTAAAACGTGTCAACCCCGGAGTCGGGACGCGGGCCCGGCAAACCTCGCTGGCCGGTCCCGGCCGCGGCCGATTCCGAAAACTTCGCCGCCCTTGCGAGCACGGGCTTTGCGCAGGCTCGGCGGGGGGCCGCCGAGAGATCACCTCTTGACGAGTGCTCCGGCTCACATCTAGCGTCCTCCGCAACATCCTGTTAAAACGTTTTTCATTCGTACGTCACAGACGTCCCCCGCGAGGAGGGCCGCGATGGGTGCACCGGGCCGGTCGGCGCCGCCGACATTGGCACTGGTCAACGTGAGTAAGTCGTTCGGCGCCGTGCGCGCCCTCCAGGGCGTCACCCTGGAGCTCCACGCGGGCGAGGTGCACGCCCTGGCCGGGGAGAACGGCGCGGGCAAGTCCACGGTTGTAAAAACGTTCGCAGGCGTGCACCGCCCCGACGCGGGCGAGGTGCGGGTGGACGGCACGGCCGTCGCGTTCGGCGGGCCCGCCGACGCGCAGGCCGCCGGCGTCGCGGTCATCTACCAGGAGCCCACCCTGTTCCCCGACCTGTCGGTCGCCGAGAACATCTTCATGGGCCGCCAGCCGCGCGGCGCGCTCGGCCGCATCGACCGCCGCGCCATGCACGCCGAGGCCGCCCGGCTGTTCGGCCGGCTCGGCGTCGCGCTGGACCCTCAGCAGCCCGCCCGCGGGCTGTCCATCGCCGACCAGCAGGTCGTCGAGATCGCCAAGGCCATCTCCCGGGACGCGCGGGTCCTCATCATGGACGAGCCCACCGCCGCGCTCACCGGCCAGGAGGTCGCGCGGCTGTTCACGGTCACCCGCACCCTGCGCGACCAGGGCTGCGCCATCCTGTTCATCTCGCACCGGCTGGAGGAGATCTTCGAGCTCTGCCAGCGGGTCACCACGCTGCGCGACGGCACCTACGTCGGCACCGACCGGACCGAGGACATCACCGCCGACGACCTCGTCCGCCGGATGGTCGGCCGCGACCTGGACGCGCTCTACCCCAAGCAGGACGTCGCGCCCGGCGAGGTCGCGCTGAAGGTCAGCCGGCTGACCCGCGAGGGCGCCTTCACCGACGTCTCCTTCGAGGTCCGCCGCGGCGAGATCGTCGCGCTGGCCGGGCTCGTCGGCGCCGGGCGCAGCGAGGTCGCCCGCGCCGTCTTCGGCGTGGACCGCTGGGACGCCGGCCGCGTCGAGGTCGACGGCCGCGCGCTCCCCGCGGGGAGCCCCACCGCGGCGATGTCGGCCGGGCTCGCCCTCGTCCCCGAGGACCGCCGCCAGCAGGGCCTGGTCATGGACATGTCCATCGAGCGGAACATGGGCCTCACCCAGCTGAGGGCGCTGCGCCGGGAGACCGGGCGCGGCGGGCTGATCTCCCGCAAGGTCGAGCGCGACCGCGCCGCCGACTGGGGCCTGCGCCTCCAGCTCAAGTACTCCCGCCTCACCGACGCCGTCGGCGTGCTGTCCGGCGGCAACCAGCAGAAGGTCGTGCTCGCCAAGTGGCTGGCCACCGAGCCGGCCGTGCTGATCGTGGACGAGCCGACCCGCGGCATCGACGTCGGCACCAAGGCCGAGGTGCACCGGCTGCTGTCGGAGCTGGCCGCGCAGGACCTGGCGGTGCTGATGATCTCCTCCGACCTGCCGGAGGTGCTCGGCATGGCCGACCGCGTCCTGGTCATGCACGAGGGCCGGCTCACCGCCGAGATCGCCCGCGCGGACGCGACCGAGGAGAGCGTGATGGCCGCCGCGACCGGCCGCCCCGGCAGTGGAAAGGCGGCCTGATGACCGCAGCGAAGCGAGGATCTTCAGGCCGCCCGCCCTGGGGTCCGGGGGCCGCCCCCCAGAAAGGCAGGGCCTGATGACCGTCCTCGCACAGTCCCCGGCCAAGCCGGGCTCGGGCGGGCCGCCGGGCGGCGGCCGCCGCCTCGTCGACCTGGTGCTGCGCGCCCGCGAGCTGAGCATCCTCGGCGCCCTCGTCCTGCTCGTCGTCGGCACGACCCTCGCCAACCCGCGGTTCCTGTCGGGGCAGGGCGTCAAGGACATCTTCCTCAACGCCTCGATCCTGGTGCTGCTCGCCGTCGGGCAGAGCATGGTCGTCGTCACCCGCAACATCGACCTGTCGGTCGGGTCCGTCGTCGGGCTCGTCGCGTTCAGCGCCGGCAAGTTCGCCTCCGGCGGCGACCGCAACGTCGTGCTCGTCGTCCTGGTGGGCGTCCTCATCGGCCTGGTCTGCGGGCTGGTGAACGGCCTGCTGGTCAGCTTCTGCCGCGTCCCCGCCCTGGTGGTCACCCTCGGCACGCTCTACGTGATCCAGGGGCTCGACTACCGCATCGCGCACGGCGACCAGATCGGCGCCGCCGAGCTGCCGTCCTCGGTGCTCAAGCTCGGCAACGACGGCGTCCTCGGCATCCCGTACCTGCCGATCATCACCGTGATCGTGATGCTGGCCGTCGGCTTCTACCTGCGCTCCTACTCCTCCGGACGCGAGTTCTACGCGATCGGGTCCAGCCCCGAGGCCGCGATGCTCGCGGGCGTGCCGATCCGCCGCCGCGTCCTGACCGCCTACCTGGTCAGCGGCGCGCTGGCCGGCCTCGCCGGGGTGCTGTGGCTCGCCCGGTTCGGCACCGTCGTCGCGGACGCCGCGCACGGCTGGGAGCTGACGGTCGTCAGCGCCGTGGTCGTCGGCGGCGTCGCCATCACCGGCGGCGTCGGCACCGTGTACGGGGCGGCGCTCGGCGGGTTGCTGCTCACCACCATCGGCAGCGTGCTGGTGGTGCTCAAGGTCAACTCGTTCTGGCAGGACGCCATCACCGGTGTCCTCCTGCTGCTGGCCATCAGCGTCGACCGGCTCCTGGCGCTGCGCGTCACCCGGGCGCTCAAACAGCGGTCGCTGGAGTCCACCGTCCACCGGGACGTGAACGGCGGCGGCGCGGCCGGGACCGCCGAGGCTTCGAAGGAGGGCCGGGCATGAGCCGCCTGATGCGGTGGGAGACCGCCGTCACCGCGCTGCTGATCGTGGTGTTCGCGAGCGGGGCCGGGTTCTCGCCCGACTTCGCCAACAACGACAACCTGTCGTTCGCGCTGGACGACCTCAGCGAGATCGCGCTGATCGCGCTGCCGATGACGCTGCTGGTGGTCTGCGGGCAGGTCGACCTGTCGGTCGCCTCGATCCTCGGCCTGTGCAGCGCCCTGACCGGCAAGCTGTGGGACGGCGGCATGGCGATCGAGACGATCATCCCGATCGTGCTCGTCGTCGGCCTCGTCTGCGGGCTGGTCAACGGCCTGCTCGTCACCAAGCTCGGGCTGCCGTCCCTCGCCGTGACGATCGGCACGATGACCCTCTACCGGGGGCTGGCGTACGTGACCCTCGGCACCGGGGCGATCTCGGAGTTCCCCGTCGCCTACACCGACCTCGCGACCCAGTCCATCCCGGGCACCCCGATCCCGTACCCGATCGCGCTGTTCGCCGTGCTCGCCCTCCTCACCGGCGTCGTCCTGCACGCCACCGGCCTCGGGCGGTCGCTGTTCGCGATCGGCGCGCAGGAGGACGCCGCCTACTTCGCCGGCATCCGGGTCAAGCGCATCAAGCTCGTCCTGTTCGTGGTCTCCGGCCTCGTCGCCGGGTTCGCCGGCATCGTCTACACGCTCCGCTACGGCAGCGCCCGCGCCGACAACGGGCTCGGCCTGGAGCTCACCGTCATCGCGGCGGTGCTGCTCGGCGGCGTCGACTTCGACGGCGGCAAGGGCACCCTCGGCGGCGTCATCGCGGCCGTGCTGCTCATCGGCCTGCTCCGCAACCTGCTGATGCTCAACGACGTGTCCACCGAGGTCCAGTCCATCGTCACCGGGCTGCTGCTCATCATCAGCGTCCTCACGCCGCGGCTGATCGCCGTGGTGCGCGAGGCACAAGGCCGGCGGCGGGGCGCGCGACCCGCGGTCCCCGCCGCCGCACCATGACCCGCCGAGACCGTCCCCCCGCCGCGTCCACCCCCACCCCGAAGCACGACCCGGAATTCTGAAAGGCACCCTGATGACCACTCGTTTGCGCGCCCCGCGCCGGCTGGCCGCCGTCGCCACGGCGAGCGTCCTGGCCCTCAGCCTGGCCGCCTGCGGCGGAACCACCAAGGACTCCTCGTCCGGCTCGGGGGACGCCAAGTCCGGCGGGAACGCCTCCGCGAACCCGAACGCGCCGCTGAAGAAGGGCCTGAAGCTGGCCTTCCTCCCCAAGCAGGTCAACAACCCCTACGAGACGATCGTCGACAACGCCGGCATCGCGGCGACCAAGGAGTTCGGCGGCGAGGCCAAGGAGGTCGGCCCGTCCGACGCGTCCGCGTCCTCGCAGGTCTCCTACATCAACACGCTGATCCAGCAGCGGCACGACGCGATCCTCATCGCCGCCAACGACGAGAACGCGGTGTGCGGCCCGCTCAAGCAGGCGATGTCCAAGGACATCAAGATCGTCGCCTACGACTCCGACACCAACCCCGACTGCCGCGACCTGTTCATCAACCAGGCCAGCTCCGAGGAGATCGGCCGCAGCGAGGTCAAGCTGCTGTCCGAGCAGATCGGCGGCAAGGGCGAGATCGCGATCCTGTCGGCGACCGCGAACGCCACCAACCAGAACACCTGGATCAAGTTCATGCAGGACGAGCTGAAGAAGCCGGAGTACTCCGGCATGAAGCTCGTCAAGATCGCCTACGGTGACGACGACGACCAGAAGTCGTTCCAGCAGACGCAGGGCCTGCTGCAGGCCTACCCGAACCTGAAGGGCATCATCTCGCCCACCACGGTCGGCATCGCCGCCGCGGCCCGCTACATCTCCGGCTCCAAGTACAAGGGCAAGGTCGCGCTGACCGGCCTCGGGACCCCGGACCAGATGCGCAAGTTCGTCAAGGACGGCACGGTCGAGGCGTTCGAGCTCTGGGACCCCAAGAACCTCGGGTACCTCGCGGCCTACGCGGCGGCGGCGCTGTCGTCCGGCCAGATCACCGGCGCGCAGGGCGAGAAGTTCAAGGCAGGCAAGCTCGGCGAGCGCACGATCGGCGCCAACGGCGAGGTCATCCTCGGCCCGCCGACGGTCTTCGACGCGAAGAACATCGACCAGTACCACTTCTGATCCCAGCCGAGATGACGACGTCCGAAAGCAGGAAGCGCGTGTGCTTCCTGCTGAAGGTCAGGCAGGACCGCCTGGAGGAGTACAAGCTGCGCCACCAGGCGGTCTGGCCCGACATGCAGAACGCCCTGCGCGACACCGGCTGGCACAAACTACTCGCTGTTCCTGCGGGAGGACGGCCTCCTCGTCGGCTACCTGGAGACCGACGACTTCGAGGCCGCCCAGGAGGCCATGGCCCGCACCGAGGTCAACGCCCGGTGGCAGGCGGAGATGGCGCAGTACTTCGAGGACCTCGACGGCCGCCCCGATGAGGGCATGCGGCCGCTGACCGAGGTCTTCCACTTGGACTGACCGGTGACTGGAACGGAGCGCCAGCGGAGTGGAGGGCACCGGTCAGTCGCACTTGCCGGGGGGTCTGGGGGGTCGTCCCCCCCAGCTTTATAGGAGAGAGGTAACCGTGACAGACACCAGCGCGGTGAAGGACGCCCTGCGCCGCCAGCAGATCGAGACTCCCTCGTGGGCGTACGGGAACTCGGGGACCCGGTTCAAGGTCTTCGCCCAGCGGGGCGTGCCGCGCACCCCGCAGGAGAAGATCGACGACGCCGCGCAGGTGCACCGCTTCACCGGCGTCGCGCCCAGCGTGGCCGTGCACATCCCCTGGGACAGGGTGGACGACTACGCCGCGCTGGCCGCGCACGCCAAGGAGAGGGGGGTGCGGATCGGGGCGGTGAACACCAACGTCTTCCAGGACGACGACTACATGCTCGGCAGCGTCACCAACCCCGATCCCGCCGTCCGCCGCAAGGCCCTCGACCACCTCCTCGAAGCGGTCGACATCATGGACCTCACCGGCTCCCGCGACCTGAAGCTGTGGTTCTCCGACGGCACGAACTACCCGGGGCAGGACGACATCCGCGCCCGCCAGGACCGGATGGCCGAGGCCCTCGCCGCCGTCTACGAGCGGCTCGGCGACGACCAGCGGTTCCTGCTGGAGTACAAGCTGTTCGAGCCCGCGTTCTACATGACCGACCTGCCGGACTGGGGCGCCTCCTACGCGCACTGCGTCAGGCTCGGCCCGAAGGCGCAGGTCGTGGTGGACACCGGGCACCACGCGCCCGGCACGAACATCGAGTTCATCGTGGCGTTCCTGCTGCGCGAGGGGAAGCTCGGCGGGTTCGACTTCAACTCCCGCTTCTACGCCGACGACGACCTGATGGTCGGCGCGGCCGACCCGTTCCAGCTGTTCCGCATCATGCACGAGGTGGTGCGCGGCGGCGGCTACGACGCGTACACCGGTGGGGGGGCGACCCCCCACACCCCCCAGCGAGAACGTGGAGCCGGCGTCGCGTTCATGCTCGACCAGTGCCACAACATCGAGCCGAAGATCCAGGGCCAGATCCGCTCGGTGATGAACGTCCAGGAGGCCACCGCGAAGGCGCTGCTGGTGGACATGGACGCGCTGCGCGCCGCGCAGGAGTCCGGCGACGTCCTCGGGGCCAACGCGGTGTTCATGGACGCCTACAACACCGACGTCCGGCCGCTGCTCGCCGAGCTGCGCGAGGAGATGGGCCTGCACCCGGACCCGGTCGCCGCCTACAAGGCGTCCGGCTACTACGAGCGGGTGGTCGAGGAGCGCAAGGACGGCCAGGCCGCCGGTTGGGGCGCCTGACCATGGCCGGGACGCTCCGCCGGGGCGGCGCCGCGACCGCGGCCCTGGCCACCGCAGCCCTGGTCGCGGCGGCGCTCACCGGCGCCGGCCGGGCCGACGCCGCCGCGCCCGCCGGGGAACGGGCCGCGGGCCCGGCCCTGCAGAGGCTGAAGGACACGCGGCTGGACGCGAAGGCGCTGTACTTCGTGTCCTATGACGGCCTGGTCAACAACGGCTCGTTCCAGCAGAGCGGCATCCTCACCTACGCGGGCTACCAGTACGCCGGCTGGTACACGGCCGACCGGAGCGCGGTCATCGCGCGGCGGCACCTGCCGAACGGCCCGTGGAAGAGCGTGACGCTGCCGCACAAGCTCAGCACCGACGACTCGCACAACGTCATCTCCATGGGCGTGTCGCCGCAGGACGGCCGCCTGCACGTGGCGATGGACACCCACGGCAACCAGGTCTACTACACCAGGTCCGAGCCGGGGCTCGCCTCCGATCCGTCCCCGGGCCGCTGGGACGCGTCCCGCTTCGGACCGGTCCAGCGCACCCTCGACGGCACCGACCTGGGCGGCATCACCTATCCCCAGTTCGCCGTCACGCCCGAGCGCAGGCTCCAGCTCGTGTACCGGACGGGCGGCTCCGGCAACGGCACCAACGAGATCGCCGAGTACGACGCGGCGGGCGGCGGCAGCTGGACCAGGCTCGGCAAGTGGTCCGGCGCCGCCGGCACGTACTCCGGCAACGGGCAGACCAGCACCGCCCGGAACATGTACGTGCACGGCATCACCTACGGCCCGGACGGCCGCCTGCACGCCGCGTTCACGTGGCGCGAGCAGAACTTCGGCGTCCTGTGCCACCCGGGCGGCCTGTCCAACCACGACACCGGCTACGTGTACTCCGACGACCGCGGCCGCACGTGGCGCAACGACGCCGGCCAGGTCGTCGGCGCCACCGGCACCGCGGACCAGGTGGCCCTGGACGATCCGGGGCTGGTCGTCGACCCGCTCGACCCGAACCACGCGCTGATGAACCAGGAGAGCCAGGCCGTGGACGCGGCCGGCCGCCCGCACGTGGTCATCAGCTACGTGCCGGGCCGGTTCACCCAGTGCGTCACCGACTTCACCGCCCAGCGCAAGGCGTACTCGCGCACCTTCCACCTGACCCGCGACGCCGGCGGGAAATGGCGCAAGGTCGAGATCCCGGTGCCGAACGAGGCCTTCGGCCGCTCCCGGATCGTGTTCGACAAGGCGGACAACGCCTACGTGATCATGCCGTTCGGACGGATCGTCGCCGCGAGCAAGGCCGGCGGCTGGACCGACTGGAAGCTGCTGTTCGACGGCACCCACTACTCCGGCGACCGCACGCTCAACGCCTTCGGCGAGGTCCTCGTCGACGACTCCCGGGTCGCCACCGACGGCGTCCTGTCCGTGATGTACCAGCAGAAGTCCACCGGCACCACCCCGTCCCCGATCCGCGTCATCGACTTCAAGCTCGGCTAGACGAGTCGACAAGGAGCACCCGAGGATGCCCCCAACCTCACCACGTCGCTGGACCGCCGCCGCCGTCGCGGCCGGGCTCGTCCTCGCCGTCGCCGCCCCCGCCCACGCGCGGGAGAGGGCGGCGCTGAGCGTCGCCGGGCTGGAGACCGAGCACGCCACCACCCCGATCGCCGTCGCCGACCCCGAGCCCCGGCTCGGCTGGCGGCTGACCTCGCGCGAGCGGGGCCAGCGGCAGACCGCCTACCGCATCTCGGTCGCCACCGCCGACGGCGGCGACACCGTCTGGGACTCGGGCCCGGTCTCCGGGGCGCGGTCCTACGACGTCCGCTACGGCGGCCCGGCGCTCAAGCCGGCGACCCGCTACACCTGGCGGGTCAAGGTCGCCGACGCCGACGGCGACTGGACCGGCTGGAGCAGGCGGACCTGGTTCGAGACCGCGCTCGCCAAGGCCGGCTGGCGCGGCTCCTGGATCGGCGCCCCCGGCGACGCAGCGTCCACCCCGGACCTGAAAGGCACCAACTGGATCTGGTACCCCGAGGGCGACCCGGCCGCCGAGGCGCCCGCCGCGTCGCGCTACTTCCGGGGGACGTTCGACCTCTCCTCGGTGCCGCAGGGCGCCCGGCTGGTCATGACCGCCGACGACGGCTTCACCGCGTGGGTGAACGGCGCCGAGGCCGGGTCACGCGACCCCGACCCGGAGGCGGAGAACTGGCGGCGCCCCATCGTCGTCGACGTGGCGTCCAAGCTCCGGCAGGGCCGCAACGTCATCGCCGTCAAGGCCACCAACGGCAGGGTCAGCCCGGCCGGGCTCCTCGGCAGGCTGGAACTGCCCGGCCAGGAGCCGGAACGGTTCGACACCGGCGCGGCCTGGCGCTCCGCCAACGAGGAGCCGTCCGGCGACTGGCGGGCGGCGGACTACGACGACGCGAGCTGGGCCGAGGCGAAGGTGCTCACCGCCTGGGGCGGTGCGCCCTGGGGCGAGGTGAGACCCGAGCGGCCCACCCTTCCCGAGCCGCTCCTGCGCCGCGACTTCGCCGTCCGGGGCAAGAAGATCGCCAAGGCCCGGCTGTACGCGGCGGCGGCCGGGTACGCCGAGCTGAGCCTGAACGGCAGGCGCGTCGGCGACGGGGTCCTCGAACCCGGCTTCGTCCGCTACGACAAGCGCGTCGAGTACACCACCCACGACGTCACCCGGATGCTGCGGCGCGGCGGCAACGTGATCGGGGCGCGCCTCGGCCGCGGCTTCTACGGGATGACCCAGCAGAACGTCTGGAACTGGCACGCCACGCCCTGGACGGCCGAGCCGCGGCTGCTGGCCCAGCTCGTCGTCACCTACGACGACGGCAGCACCCAGACCGTCGCGACCGACGGGTCGTGGCGCTACGCCGAGGGCCCGGTCCGGTTCGACTCCCTCTACGGCGGCGAGACCTACGACGCCCGCGAGGAGAAGCCCGGCTGGGACCGTCCCGGCTTCGACGCCTCCGCCTGGAAGCAGGCGGCGGGCGTGTCCGCGCCCACCACCACCGTGGTCCCGGAGGAGCACGAGCCGATCAAGGTCGCGCGCACGCTGCGGCCCGTCGCGGTCACCAGCCCCAAGCCGGGCGTCCACGTGTTCAAGATGCCGCACAACACCGCCGGCTGGGCCCGCATCCGGACCCGCGGACCCGCGGGCACGAAGATCACCCTGAAGTACGGCGAGAGGCTCAACGCCGACGGCACCGTCCAGTCCGGCAACGGCCTGGTCACCGGACGCTCGCAGACCGACGAGTACATCCTCGCCGGACGCGGGACGACCGAGACCTGGGAGGCCCGCTACACCTACAAGGGCTTCCAGTACGTCGAGGTGACCGGCTGGCCCGGCGAGCCCCCCACGGTCGCCGATCTCGACGGCCGCGAGGTCCACAGCGACCTGAGCCCGGCCGGCTCGTTCGGCAGCTCCAACGAGCTGTTCAACACGCTGGAGACCGCCACCCGGCAGACCGTCGTCAACAACTGGCACGGCATCCCGACCGACACCCCGATGTACGAGAAGAACGGGTGGACGGGCGACGCCCAGCTCATGGCCGAGATGGAGATGGGCCGGTACGACCTGCGGCGGCTGTTCGCCAAGTGGATGACCGACCACCGCGACAGCCAGGGCTCGAACGGGCTCGTCCCCGCGATCGTCCCCGACAACGGGTGGGGCCTCGGCGACGGATGGCCGTCACCGCCGTGGCACGCCTCGTTCACCGTCATCCCGTGGCAGATGTACCAGCGGTACGGCGACCGCGACGTCCTCTCCGACAACTACCCCGCCATGCGCCGCTACCTGGACGACTGGCTCACCCGCGTCGACGGCGAGGGGCTCTACCCGAGCAAGCTGAACGACTACCTGGCCCCCGGGTACGGCGGCAACACGCCCGAGGACATGCGGCTGCACGGCACCGCCTACACCTACTCCAACACGCTGATCATCGCCGGCATCGCCGAGGTCCTCGGGCAGGACGCCGACGCGGCCCGCTACCGGGCGGCGGCGGCGAAGATGAAGGACGCCTTCAACAAGGCGTTCCTGCGCGGCGACGCCTACGTCACCGACACCGACCCCGGCTACCGGCAGACCAACGCGCTGATCGCGCTGGCCCTCGGCCTGGCGCCGCAGGAGTCGCAGAAGGCCGTCACCGACCGGCTCGTCCGGGACGTCGAGGAGCGCGGCGACCACCTCAACACCGGCGCGCTCGGCACCAAGTACCTGCTGACCGAGCTGACCGCGCGCGGTCACGGCGAGCTCGCCTACAAGGTCGCCACCCAGCGCACCTACCCGAGCTGGGGCTACTGGATCGACAACGGCGCGACGACGCTGTGGGAGCGCTGGGACCTGGACGCCCGGTCCCGCGACCACGTGTTCCTCGGCGGCGCCATCGGCGAGTGGTTCACCGAGGACCTCGCCGGTATCGAGCCGGCCGCGCCCGGCTTCGACCGGATCAGGATCGCGCCGCAACCGCTGGGCGACCTGACGTCGGTGAACGCCTCGGCACCCACCCCGCACGGCCCGGTCACGGTCCGGTGGACGAAGTCCGGCTCCGGATTCGTCCTCCGCGTTACCGTCCCGGTCGGTGCCACCGCCGAGATCGAACTGCCCGCCGCGACCGCGGACCGGGTCACCGAGAGCGGGCGGGCGCTCGCCTCCGCCCCGGGCGTGCGCGTCCTCGGAGCCGGAGCCGGCGCCAACGGGAGCGTCGTCCGGGTGGCGGCCGAGTCCGGCTCGTACACCTTCCACGCACGCAAGTGAGGAGATATCCGATGACCGCCACTCCACCCGAGGTGGAGCAGCTGCTGGAACGGGCCAACACCCTCGGCTCGGACCCGCGCAACACCAACTACGCGGGCGGCAACGCGTCCGCGAAGGGCACGGTCACCGACCCCGTGACGGCCCGCGACGTCGAGCTGATGTGGGTGAAGGGCTCCGGCGGCGACCTCGGCACCCTCACCGAGCGGGGCCTGGCCGTGCTGCGGCTGGACCGGGTGCGCGCGCTCGTGGACGTCTACCCGGGCGTCGACCGCGAGGACGAGATGGTCGCCGCGTTCGACTACTGTCTGCACGGCAAGGGCGGCGCGGCGCCGTCCATCGACACCGCCATGCACGCCCTCGTCGAGGCCGCGCACGTCGACCACCTGCACCCCGACTCCGGCATCGCGATCGCGACCGCCGCCGACGGCGAGGAGCTGACCCGGCGGATCTTCGGCGACCGGGTCGCGTGGGTGCCGTGGCGGCGGCCCGGCTTCCAGCTCGGGCTGGACATCGCCGAGATCAAGCGCGCCAGCCCGCGGGCGATCGGGGTGATCCTCGGCGGGCACGGCATCACGGCGTGGGGCGAGACGAGCGAGGAGTGCAAGGCCAACTCGCTCGACATCATCCGCACCGCCGAGGCCTACATCGCCGAGCACGGCAAGGCCGAACCGTTCGGCGAGGTGATCCACCCGGCGCTGCCGCAGGACGAGCGGCACGCCCGCGCCGCCGCGCTGTTCCCGCTGATCCGAGGGCTGGCGTCCACCGACCGGCCGCAGGTGGGGCACTTCACCGACGGTGAGGCCGTCCTCGACTTCGTCTCCCGCGCCGACCACCCCCGGCTCGCGGCGCTCGGCACGTCCTGCCCGGACCACTTCCTGCGCACCAAGGTGCGGCCGATGGTCCTCGACCTGCCGCCGGACGCGCCGCTCGACGACGTCAAGTCCCGCCTCAAGGAGCTGCACGCCGCCTACCGCGAGGAGTACGCCGCCTACTACGACCGGCACGCCACGGCCGAGTCGCCCGCGATGCGCGGCGCGGACCCGGCGATCGTCCTCGTGCCCGGGGTCGGCATGTTCTCCTTCGGCGCGAACAAGCAGACCGCGCGGGTCGCCGGCGAGTTCTACGTCAACGCGATCAACGTGATGCGCGGCGCCGAGGCGCTGTCGTCCTACGCGCCGATCGACGAGTCGGAGAAGTTCCGCATCGAGTACTGGGAGCTGGAGGAGGCCAAGCTCCGCCGGATGCCGAGGCCGAAGCCGCTCGCCACCCGGGTCGCGCTCGTCACCGGCGGCGGGTCGGGCATCGGCGCGGCCACCGCCCGCCGGCTCGCGGCCGAGGGCGCCTGCGTCGTCGTCGCCGACATGGACGTCGCGGCGGCCGAGAAGGTCGCCGCCGAGATCGGCGCGAAGGCGCTCCGCGCGGCGGACGCCGCCGTCGCGGTCGGCGCCGACGTGACCTCCGAGGAGGAGATCGCGGCGGCCGTCCGGGACGCGGTCCTGGCGTTCGGCGGCGTCGACCTCGTCGTCAACAACGCCGGCCTGTCGATCTCCAAGCCGCTGCTGGAGACGACCGCCGCCGACTGGGACCTGCAGCACGACGTCATGGCGCGCGGCTCGTTCCTGGTCTCCCGGGAGGCCGCCCGCGTGATGGTCGAGCAGGGGATGGGCGGCGACATCGTCTACATCTCCTCCAAGAACGGGGTGTTCGCCGGGCCGAACAACATCGCCTACGGCGCGACCAAGGCCGACCAGGCGCACCAGGTCCGGCTGCTGGCCGCCGAGCTCGGCGAGCACGGCATCCGCGTCAACGGCGTCAATCCCGACGGCGTCGTGCGCGGCTCCGGGATCTTCGCCGGCGGCTGGGGCGCCAAGCGCGCCGCCGTGTACGGCGTCGAGGAGGAGCGGCTCGGCGAGTTCTACGCCCAGCGGACGCTGCTCAAGCGCGAGGTGCTGCCCGAGCACGTCGCCGCCGCCGTCTTCGCCCTCACCGGCGGAGACCTGACCCACACCACCGGACTGCACATCCCCGTGGACGCCGGCGTCGCCGCCGCGTTCCTGCGCTGAGGAGGGGCGCTCCCGACCGAAGAGGGCCGGCCGGCGGCCCGGACGGCCGGCCGCGGCGCTCACATCGCCGCGGCCGACCGCCCCCACCCGGGCGCCGGCCGGCCCGATGGGCCCACTCGACCAAAGGAACCCGAAGGGACAACGATGACCCCGGCCGAGAAGTTCGCGCGTTCCCGTGTATCCGTCATCACCTCGCTGGGCCTGGGCGCGGCCGCCCTGGTCGCCGTGCCGTCCGGCGTCGCCTCCGCGGCACCCCGAGATCCGCTGGGACTTCCGTCCCTGTCCCGCGCCGATCACTACGTCCTCGCCCCTTCCAGCCGGACGGTCCGTCCGGTGAAGGTGGGGGAGGCGCACGGGTTGAACGGCGACTACGTGACCGCCGCGTCCGAGAAGTCGGAGACGGAGGGGCACGACCTGGAGGCCGGGTCGTCCACGACCGCCAAGGCCGACGGCGTGATGACCCGTCAGACGGGCGACAAGGCCGGGGCGAGCTTCGGCTACCGCCTGCGCGTCACCCCCGGACGTCCCGTGACGCTCCGAGTGGAGGAGGCGGGCAGCGCCACCGCGCACTACGAGGTGCTGGTGAACGGCAAGGTCGTGCACGAGCGCGAGCCCGACCCGGCGCAGGCCGGAGTGTGGAGCGGCGACAAGGCCGGTCTCGTCCACTACGACGTGACCGTCCCGGCAGGGATCGTCGGATCCGCCAGGGAGATGCGGGTCTCGTTCCGGAACACCGACGAGCCGGGGCCGGGCGCCCGCATCTATGCCGTCTGGACCCTCTACAACGATGGCCGTGCCCCTGCGGCGCCCTACGGCGGGACGGTCGCGAACCCGTCCGGCGCCTTCCACCACGGGACGACCACCCTCACGTCCAACGAGTACGGCCGCCCCTACGTCGTCTACGACTTCGGTAAGGAGGTCGGCGGGCAGGTCCAGGTCACCGCCGACGTCCGTGAGGGCACGCCCAGGCTCGGCCTGGCGTTCAGCGAGAGCCCGCAGTACCTCACCACCGCGTCCGACTACAGCCAGGACCCGGTCGGTCTCGCCACCGAGACCCACTACTTCGACACCCAGGCGGGACGCTCCGCTATGACCGACCCGGTGATCCGGGGCGGTTTCCGCTACCTCATGGTGTTCCTGGACGGCCCCGGAGAGGTGAAGCTGTCCGACCTGCGGCTGAAGTTCACCGCCGACCCCGCCAACCCGGACCTCGACGGCTACAAGGGCGCGTTCCTGTCCAGCGACGACACCCTGAACCGGCTCTGGTACGCGGGCGCCTACACCGTCCAGATGGCGACGATCGACCCGACGACCGGGCGCCCCTACCCGGGCCGGGAGGGGCCGGTCCGCAACGACGCGATCGTCGGTGAGGGCGACAGCGTCATCAGCGACGGCGCCAAGCGCGACCGCATGATCTGGGGCGGCGACAACGCGGTCGCGGACCCGGTCTCGTACCTCTCGACAGGCCGGTCGGGCCCGTCCGCCAACGCGGTCGGGTTCATGGCCAAGGGGCAGGCGGCCAGCGGCCAGATCCCCGGCCTCTACCTGACCGAGCAGCACGGCTACAACATGAGCTGGGGCGAGTACGCGGCCTGGTGGGTCCACAATTACTGGACGCACTACCTCTACACCGGCGACCAGGCGTTCTTCGACACGTGGTACGACGCGATGAAGAAGAACGTCGCGTGGCTGGAGTCGAACGCCGGGGACGACGGCCTGCTCACCATGAAGGGCGCCGGCGGCACCTGGGGCTACGGCAACGACGCGGGCGGCACCTACGTCTCGTCCCTGTACGTGAAGGTGCTCGCGCAGGCCGCGCAGGCCGCCGAGGCCAAGGGCGACACCGAACTCGCCGCGACCTACCGCGAGCACGCCGCCCGCACCGCCAAGGCGGTCAACGACCACCTCTGGGACGCCGACGCCGGCGCGTACAAGGTCAGCCCGTCCGACGGCCGCCACCCGCAGGACGGCAACGCGATGGCGATCGTCGCGGGCGTCGCCACCGGCGACCGCGCCGAGTCGGTGCTGAAGTTCTTCGGCGACGCGCTCGCCAACCCGCACGGCGACCTCACGGTGGACGAGCCGGGCGGTGTCGTCCCGCAGTACATCAGCCCGTTCGTGTCGTCCCAGTCGCTGCTGGCCCACTCCACCCAGGACGACATGGCGGGCGCGATGTCGCTGCTCCGCCGCACCTGGTACCCGATGCTCGGCAAGGCGCAGCCCGGCACGCTGTGGGAGAACGTCAGCCCGTCCGGCGCGCCGCAGCTCGGCTCCTACACGAGCCTGTCGCACGGATGGGCCGCCGCGCCCACCTCGTTCCTCACCAACCAGGTCCTCGGCGTCACCCCCACGTCGGGCGGGTTCGGGACGTTCACCGTCCTGCCGCACCCGGCGAGCGGGCTCCGCTGGGCGCAGGGACGCGTGCCCACCCCGCACGGAAACATCACCGCCGCGTGGAAGCAGCGGGGAAGGACGTTCACACTCCGCGTCACCGCGCCCGGAGGCACCACCGCCACCGCCGGCGTCCCGGCGGGCGGCGCGTCGGAGGTCCGGGTCGACGGAAAGGTCGTCTGGCACGACGGCACGGCCGTGAAGCCGGGCGTCACCGTCCGGGACGGCCTCGTGCGGATCCCCGGGCTGACCGGCACGTCCACCCTGACCGCTTCCCGCTGACCTGGAGTGATGATGGTTCCCCCCACCACCGCCCGCCGCTCCCTCGCCCGCGCAGCCGTCGCCGCCGCGCTCACGATCACCAGCACCGCCGCCCTGGCACTGCCCGCCGTCGCCGCGCCGCGCCCGCGCGGCCCCTGGCAGGACGCCTCCTACACCCCGCGCCCCGGCCAGTGGCGCCCCTACGTCCTGGCCCCGTCCAGCCGCGACGTCAAGCCCGTCACGGTGTTCAAGGCGGACCCCCGTCAGGGGGCGATCGACGGCTCTCCGGAGTCCGCGCTGAGGAAGGGCGGCGGCTCGGTCCGGCTCGGCGGCGCCGATGACCGGGCCGGTTCCCCGCTGCTGATCGTCGACTTCGGCAAGGAGGTCGCCGGGCACCTCAAGGTCCGGGTGAAGGGCACGTCCGGTTCCCCGAAGCTGCGCGCCTGCTTCTCCGAGTCGGTTCGGTACATGGCGCTGGACCCGGAGGCCAACGACGGCCAGGGGAAGATCGCGCCCGGCTGCGACACGGCCAACATCTGGAACGGCTTCCCCGGCCGGCCCTACACCGCGGACACCGACAGCCACGCCCTCCCGCTGGACGGCGTGAGCCTGCCCGGCACCGTCCGCGACACGGAGCTGCGCGGCGGTTTCCGGTACGCGACGCTGTTCCTGGACGGCCCCGGCGGCGTCGACGTCGACGCGATCTCCCTCGACTTCACCGCCGCGCCCGACCAGCGCGACCTGGACGGCTACCGCGGCCACTTCCTGTCCAGCGACGACCTGCTGAACAAGATCTGGTACGCGGGCGCCTACACCGTCCAGATCAACACCGGCGCGCCGGACACCGCCAAGAAGTGGCCCTACGAGCCGGGGGAGGGCGACCACGCCGACGCCCCCGTCCCGCACGCCGACCCGAACGTCTCCGTCATCTACGACGGCGGCAAGCGCGACCGGATCGTCTGGCAGGGCGACCTCGCCGTCCAGGCGCCCGTCGCCTACGTCAGCACCTACGACATGGGCTCGGTCGACAACTCGCTCTCCTCGCTCGCCGCGCAGCAGCTCCCGGACGGCTACATGCCCGCCGCGAGCCTGGTCGGCCAGCACAACCAGAACGAGCTGCGCACCTACGGCGAGTACGTCACGTGGTTCGTGGCGAACATGTACGACCACTGGTGGTACACCGGCGACCGCGCCTATCTGGACAGGTGGTGGCCGCAGCTCACCAAGGCGACCGCCTGGCTGGAGTCCGTCCGCGCCGAGGACGACGGCGGCCTGATCGGCTTCGCGAACTCCGGGTCGTGCGGCCACTACGGCTACTCCGACTGCGGCCACGAGACCTACGTCAACGCCCTCTACGCCCGCAACCTGGAGCAGATGGCCGCCATGGCGAAGGCGCGCGGCGACGCCTCGGCCGCCAAGACCTACGCCGACCGGTCCGCGGCCGTGAAGAAGGCCGTCAACGACCAGCTGTGGGACGACGGGACCGGCGCCTACCGGCTGTCCCGCGAGATCCCCGGCGCCTATCCGCAGGACGGCAACGTCACCGCGGTCCTCACCGGCATCGCCGGCGGCGACCGCGCGAAGCGGGCCCTCGCCTACCTCCGCGCCAACAACTGGACGGACATCGGGTCGCTGACGGTCTCCACGTCCACCCCGAACGCGAGCCTCCCGCCGTTCTACGCGCCCCTGCCGAGCGGGTTCGAGGCCGACGCCCGCCTGGAGACCGGCGACGCGTCCGGCCTGGAGCTGATCCGCAAGTACTGGGGCCACCAGCTCCAGCAGGACCCCGGCTCCACGTTCTGGGAGCACATGCAGCCGGACGGCACGCCCAACCTCAGGCAGTTCTCCAGCCTCGCGCACGGCTGGGCCGCGCAGCCGACCGTCACGCTCAGCTCCAGGGTGCTGGGCGTGCGCCCGGCCGCCCCCGGGTATTCGTCCTGGGCCGTGGTCCCGTTCACCGGGAAGCTGAGGTGGGCCGAAGGGACCGTGCCGACCCCGCACGGCGACATCGCCGCGTCCTGGCGCAGGACCGGGCACGGCTTCCGGCTCAAGGTCACCGCGCCGAGCGGCACCCGGGGCCGCCTCGCCGTCCCGGTCGCCCCGTCCACCCGGCGGGTCACGCTCGACGGGCGGACGGTCTGGGCCGCGGGCAAGGCCACCGCGCACGGTGTGTCCAGCGACGGCAGGTACGTCTACGTGGACGGGGCGCCCGCCGGGCGCCACACCCTCACAGCCCATTAGCCGACAGGAGGAGACGAATGGCAAACGACACAGCGCCGCCGGCGGTGAAGGTCGGACTGGTCGCCGGCGGCCTCGGCGCCTACTGGCCGCAGTTCCCGGATCTGCTGCCGCAGCTCAAGCGGTCCGCCGAGCGCGTCTCGGAGCGGATGCGCGGGCTCGGCGCCGAGGTGGTCGACGTCGGGTTCATCTCCGATGCGCAGGAGGGCGCGGCGGCGGCCGAGAGGCTCCGCGCGGCCGGCTGCGACATCATCGTCGGCTTCCTCACCACCTACATGACCGCGACGATGCTGGTCCCGGTCGCGCAGCGGGCCGACGCGCCGGTCCTGCTGATCAACCTGCAGCCGACCGAGTCGATGGACCACGCCACGTTCGACACCGGGCAGTGGCTCGCCTACTGCGGCGCCTGCCCGCTGCCGGAGATGGCGAACGCGTTCGCGCGCTGCGGCGTCCCGTTCCGCTCGGTCTCCGGCTACCTGGAGGACGAGCGGGCCTGGGCGAGGATCGGCCGCTGGGTGCGGGCCGCCGGGGTGCGGGCCGCGCTGCGGCGGGGCCGGCACGGGCTGATGGGCCACCTGTACCCGGGGATGCTGGACGTCTCCACCGACCTCACGCTCGTCAGCGCCAACTTCGGCGGGCACGTCGAGGTGCTGGAGTTCGACGACCTGCGCGTCCGGGTGGAGAAGGTCACCGACGCCGAGACGGCCGCGAAGAGGGCCGAGGCGGAGAAGATCTTCGAGCTGGACGCGTCCGTCGACGACGACGACCTCACCTGGGCCGCCCGCGTCGCGGTCGGCCTGGACCGGCTCGCCGAGGACTTCGAGCTGGACAGCCTCGCCTACTACCACCGCGGCCTGGACGGCGAGGTCCACGAGCGGCTCGGCGCCGGGATGATCCTCGGCGCCTCGCTGCTCACTGCGCGCGGGATCCCGGCGGCCGGCGAGTACGAGCTGCGCACGTCCCTCGCCATGCTGATCGCCGACCGGCTCGGCGCGGGCGGCTCGTTCACCGAGCTGCAGGCCCTCGACTTCCACCGCGGCCACGTCGAGATGGGCCACGACGGGCCCGCGCACCTGGCGATCAGCGCCCGCCGTCCCTTGCTGCGAGGGCTCGGCGTCTACCACGGCAAGCGCGGCTACGGCGTGTCCGTCGAATTCGACGTCAAGCACGGCCCGGTCACCGCGTTCGGGATCATCCAGCGGCGCGACGGCCGGTTCGCGTTCGCCGCGTCCGAGGGCGAGACCGTGGACGGCCCGCTGCTGCAGATCGGCAACACCACGTCCCGCGTCGACTTCGGCTGCGACCCCGGCGAGTGGACCGACGCCTGGTCCGCCACCGGCATCTCGCACCACTGGGCGCTCGGCACCGGCCACCGGATCGCCGACCTGAAGGCCCTGGCCGACCTCCTGGAGATCGAGCTCATCGAGGTGAGGCGCTGAACCTCACCGCACAGGATCGGGGGATCCACAACTGAGGTGACGGCGAGCCGCGCCCGTGCCCCACCGGGCCGCGGGCTCTGTTCGCCGCGCCCGAAAACCGGAGGAAAACCCATGCGGCGAACACCCAGAGCGCTGCGTCCCACATCCCCATTCCTCGTTCTCCCGGCGTCCCTCCTCCTCGTCGTCACCACCGCCGGCGCGGTCCCCGCCGCCGCCTCGCCGGGCGGCGCCGTGAAGGTCGTCCAGACGCGCACCGAGTACGCCGACCGGCCGCTCGGCCTCGACGCCGCCCGCCCGCGGCTGACCTGGCGGCTCGGCTCGGCGAAGCGCGGGCAGGCGCAGTCGGCGTACGAGGTGCGGGTGGCGTCCGCGCCGTCCCGCCTCTCCGCACCGGACGTGTGGGACAGCGGGAAGGTGGACTCCGCGCAGTCCGTGCTCGTCCCCTACGCCGGGCCGGGACTCAAGCCCCGGACCCGTTACTACTGGACGGTCCGGGTGTGGGACGGGACCGGCCGCCCCTCCGCGTGGAGCAAGGCCACCTGGTGGGAGACCGGCCTGCTGGACGGCGCGGTGCTCGCCGGGGAGTGGATCGGGCACGACGCGCCGCTGCCGCTGCCCACCTCCTTCACCGGGCAGAACGACCCGTCCCAGCTCAAGACGGGCACCACGCAGGGGCAGACGTTCACCTCCGACAAGCCGGTGACGAAGGTGTCGATCCCGATGCCGACGTGGCACACCACCGACGCCGACGCGACCATCGCGCTGCGCAAGGACGGGCCCGGCGGCGAGATCCTCGCCCAGCGCCGCGTCGTCGACCACTCCGACAACGCCGAGGCCGCCCTCACCCTCGACACACCGGCACCCGCCGGGACCTACTACATCGAGCAGTCCGACCCGTCCGGGCAGATCGGCTGGTGGAGCCACACCGGCGGCGGCTACGATCACGGGCAGGCGTACACGGACGGCGAGCCCGCCCCCGGCGACCGCCGGTTCTCGCTCCAGACCGTCTCCAGCGGGCCGGACGGGCTGACGTCCCAGCTCCGCAAGGACTTCACCGTCGGGAAGAAGATCGAGCGGGCCCGCCTGTACTCGACCGCCCTCGGCGTCTACACCGCCGAGATCAACGGCAGGCGCGTCGGGCACGACGAGCTGACGCCCGGCTGGACGGACTACAAGACCCGCGTCCAGTACCAGACCTACGACGTGACGCAGCTTCTGCGCAGGGGCGGCAACGCGATCGGCGCCACCCTCGCGCCCGGCTGGTACGCCGGACACGTCGCGAGCTTCGGACCCGGCCGGTACGGGCCGCGCCCGTGGCTGCGCGCCCAGCTCCAGATCGACTACACCGACGGGACGTCGCGGCGGATCGTCACCGACCCGAGCTGGCGCAGCGCCACCGGCCCCGTCCTCACCTCCGACCTGCTCATGGGGGAGCGGTACGACGCCCGCGAGGAGACCCCCGGCTGGAGCCGCCCCGGCTTCGGCGCGCAGGGGTGGAAGCCCGTCCTCGTCAACGACGAGGCGACGGCGACGCCCGTGGCGCAGTCCGCCGCGCCCACGCGGATCGAGCAGGAGATCAAGCCGATCGCCGTGACCAGCCCCGAGAAGGGCGTGCACATCTTCGACCTCGGCCAGAACATGGTCGGAACCGTCCGGCTGCGCGTCGCCGGCCAGGCCGGGACGAAGGTGACCCTGCGGCACGGCGAGGTCCTCAACAAGGACGGCACCCTCTACACCGCGAACCTGCGCACCGCCGAGGCGACCGACACCTACACCCTCAAGGGCGGCGGCACCGAGACCTACGAGCCCCGCTACACCTTCCACGGCTTCCGCTACGTCGAGGTCACCGGCTACCCCGGCACGCCCGGCAAGGACGCCGTGACCGGACGGGTGGAGCACACCGCCGAGCCGATGACGATGTCCTTCGACACCGACGTGCCGATGCTCGACCAGCTGCACCGCAACATCACGTGGGGGCAGCGCGGCAACTTCCTGTCGGTCCCGACCGACACCCCGGCGCGGGACGAGCGGCTCGGCTGGTCCGGCGACATCAACGTGTTCTCCCGAACCGCCACCTACACCATGGAGTCGGCGCGGTTCCTCGCCAAGTGGATGCGCGACATGCGCGACGCGCAGACCGCGGACGGGGCCTTCACCGACATCGCGCCCACCGTCGGCGGCCTCGGCGGCGGCTCCGCCGGCTGGGGCGACGCCGGCGTCACCGTCCCGTGGAACCTGTACCGGGCGTACGGGGACCGGCAGGTCCTCGAACAGAACTACCCGGCGATGCAGAAGTGGATCTCTTACCTGGAGAGCCACAGCGACGGGCTGCTGCGGCCCGCGTCCGGCTACGGGGACTGGTTGAACGTCGACGCCGAGACGCCCAAGGACGTCATCGGCACCGCCTACTTCGCCCACGCCGCCGGCCTGGTCGCCCAGGTCGCCCGCGTCCTCGGCCGCCCCGGCGACGCGGCGAGATACGAGGACCTGGCGAAGCGGGTCAAGGAGGCGTTCACCGCCGCCTACCTGAAGGACGGGCGGCTGAAGGGCGACACCCAGACCGCCTACGTCCTGGCGCTGTCGATGGACCTGCTGCCCGCGGACGCCCGCGAGGCCGCCGCCGACCGCCTGGTCGAGCTGATCGAGGCGCGCGGCTGGCACCTGTCCACCGGCTTCCTCGGCACCCCGCGGCTCCTGCCCGTCCTCACCGCGACCGGGCACGGCGACGTCGCCTACCGGCTGCTCCAGCAGCGGACCTTCCCGTCCTGGGGCTACCAGATCGGCAAGGGCGCCACCACGATGTGGGAGCGCTGGGACTCCATCAAGCCGGACGGCTCCTTCCAGGACGCCGCGATGAACTCCTTCAACCACTACGCCTACGGCGCGGTCGGCGAATGGATGTACGAGAACATCGCCGGGATCGCCGCGGCCGAGCCCGGCTACCGCCGCACTGTGATCCGGCCCCGGCCGGGCGGCGACGTCCACCGCGCCGCCGCCACCTACGACTCGGTCTACGGGCCGGTCTCCAGCCGGTGGAGCCTGCGCGGCGACCGGTTCGCCCTCGACGTCTCGGTGCCCGTCAACACCACCGCCGAGGTGTGGGTTCCCGCGGCGAAGGCGGACGACGTCGCACAGCAGGGTGCGAGGTTCCTGCGCATGCAGGACGGCGCCGCCGTCTTCGAGGTCGGCTCCGGCTCCTACCGGTTCGTGGCGAAGACCCGATGACCGCACCGAACGAGAAGGCCCGTGCCATGCGCAAGATCCCCCTACGCCGCGCCGTCGCGACCCTCGCGCTGCTTCCCCTCATCCTCGCGTTCGGCGCCGTGCCCGCACGCGCGGACGCGTCCGGGCTGCGCGCCTCCGGGCTGCGCACGGACGCGCTCGACGACCCGATCGGCATCGGCGACGTCACTCCTACGCTGAGCTGGCGCCTGTCGGCGGCCGGGCGCGGCGCCGCCCAGTCCGCCTACCAGGTGGTCGCGGCGACGTCCCGGGACCGGCTCGGCGACGCCGACCTGTGGGACTCCGGCAAGGTCGCCTCCGGCACCGCGAACGCCGTCTACCGGGGCACGGCGCTCACCTCGCGCCGCCAGGTGTGGTGGCGGGTCCGGGTCTGGGACGGCTCCGGGCGCGCCTCCGCCTGGAGCGCCCCCGCCCGCTTCGAGACCGGCCTGCTCGCCAAGGGCGACTGGTCCGCCGAATGGATCAGCGACGAGCGCTGGCTGAACCGGGCGCCGACCCCGGTCACGGTCGCGCTGCCCGCCGGCACCAGGGCCCGTTACCTGCGGCTGGACGTCACGAAGCTGGGGCTGCCGATCAAGGAGGGGAGCTCGCTGCTGTCGCGGCTCCAACTCGCCGAGATCGAGGCCCTCGACGCGTCAGGGACGAACGTGGCGAAGGGCGCGGCGGTCACCGCGTCCGAGGTCCGCGAGTACCCCGGCAAGTGGATGCCGGAGTTCGTCACCGACGGGTCGGTCACCACGCAGAAGGCGCCGTTCGGGTACACCAGCCCCGCCTACGGGTCGCAGGACCCCGGCCACCACATCTGGCTCCAGCTCGACCTCGGCGCGGCCAAGGACGTGTCGTCCGTGAAGCTGTATCCGCGCACCGACACGATGACGAGCGACGGGAAGACGCCGAACTTCCCCGTCGACTACACGATCCAGACGTCGGACTCGGCGGACGGCCCGTTCGCCGCCGCCAAGACCGTCACCGGCCAGGAACCCCCGCCCGCCTACCAGACCGACATGCCCCGGCTGCCGCTGCTCGCGCGGCAGTTCTCCCTGAAGGACAAGGTCCGGTCGGCCCGGCTCTACATCACCGCGCTCGGTGTCTACGACGCCACCATCAACGGCCGCGCGGTGAGCGACGCCGTCCTCGAACCGCCGAACACCGACTACCGCGAACGCGCCGAGTACGCCGCCTACGACGTCACCGGACTGCTGAGGCGAGGCGGCAACGCGATCGGCGTCCGGCTCGGGAACGGCACCTACAACGTCACCGCGACCACCGACCGCTACACCAAGTACGTCGGTGCCCAGGGCGCCCCGAAACTGCTCGCCCAACTGGAGGTCACCCTCGCCGACGGGACGACCGCGCGGATCGCGACCGACTCGTCCTGGCGGACCGACCTCGGCCCGACGACGTTCACGCACTGGTACGGCGGTGAGGACGAGGACGCCCGGCTCGCGCAGCGGGGCTGGGACGAGCCGTCGGCGAACCTGGCGTCGTGGAAGCCGGCCGCCGAGGCCCCCGACCCCGGGATCGCGCTCACCTCGCGCATGTCGCCCGCGATCGTGCCCGTCGGGCGCCGCGAGACGGTCAAGGTCACGCGGCCGAAGAAGGGCACTTACGTCTTCGACCTCGGCGAGAACGTCGCCGGGTGGCCGCAGCTCCGCGTGCGCGGTGCGCGCGGCACGAAGCTGACGCTCAAGCCGGGGGAGCGGCTCGGCTCGGACGGCCTCGTCGAGCAGGGCACGATGATCGCCGGCGGGGCGCAGAACCCGCCGATCGAGGACAACTACACCCTCGCCGGGGCGGGCACCGAGACCTGGCACCCGCGCTTCGTCTACCACGGGTTCCGCTACGTCCAGGTGACCGGCCTGCCGTCGGAGCCGTCCAAGAACGCCGTCTCCGCGGTCGTCCTGCGCGCCGGCAACGCCTCCGCCGGGTCGTTCGAGAGTTCCGACCTGCTGCTCAACGGCATCCACCGGATCATCGACCGGTCGATCCAGGGGAACATGTTCAGCATCCTCACCGACTGCCCGGACCGGGAGAAGCTCGGCTGGCTGGAGGAGACCCAGCTCGTCCAGGGGACGATCACCCGCAACTACGACGTCGCGGCCTACTACCCGGCGCTGCTGCGGAACATGGCCGAGGCGCAGACGGCGGACGGGCTCGTCCCCGACATCGCGCCCGAGTACGTCCAGTTCTCCGGCGGGGTCCGCGACGACCCCAACTGGGGCAGCGCGATCATCATGGCCGCCTGGCAGCACTACCGGACCTACGGCGACGCCGCGCCGCTGCGCGAGTTCTACCCCAACATGCAGCGGTACCTGGACTACCTGACGTCCAAGGCGGACGGGAACCTGCTCGACTACGGCCTCGGCGACTGGGCGGCCGTCGACCAGACGACCCCGCGCGGGATCGCCGCGACGTACGGCTACCAGCGCAGCGCCGCCACGCTCGCCCGCATCGCCGAGCTTCTCGGGAAGGACGAGGACGCCGCCCGCTACGACAGGCTGGCGGGCGACATCGCCGAGGCCTTCAACGCGAAGTACCTGGACGAGGCGAAGCACACCTACGGCTCGGGCAGCCAGGCCGGGGACGCGTTCGCGCTCGATCTCGGCATCGTCCCGGACGGCCAGAGGAAGGCCGTCCTCGACCACCTCGTCGCGTCCATCAAGGCGGGCGGACACCACCTGACCGTCGGTGAGATCGCGCTTCCGGCGGTGTTCCGGACGCTGTCGGCGGCGGGCCGCGACGACGTCATCCTCGCCGTCGCGCAGCAGGTCACCAGCCCGAGCTACGGCTACCAGGTCGTGCACGGCGCGACCTCGCTCACCGAGTACTGGGACGGCCCGACCGGCTACGGATCGCAGAACCACTTCATGCTCGGCGCGATCGACGAGTGGTTCGGCGCCGGGCTCGCCGGGATCCGGCAGGCCGACGCATCGGCGGCCTTCGCCAGTCTCGTCATCAGGCCCGCCGTCGTCGGCGACCTGACCCGCGCCGCGTCCTCCTACGAGACGCCGCGCGGCACGGTGTCCAGCTCGTGGCGCCGTTCCGGGCACGACCTGCGGCTGGACGTCACCGTCCCGCCGGGCGCCCCGGCGCGCGTCGAGGTGCCGCTGCTCGGGGCGTCCGGTGCGAAGGCCCCCGCCGGGGCGAAGGCGCTCGGCGTGCAGGACGGGCGGGCCGTGTACGAGGTCGGGTCGGGCTCCTGGACGTTCACGGTCCGCACCCCCGGCGCCGTGCGGCAGGACCGGACCCAGCTCGCGATCGAGCCGCCGTTCGGCGTGGACATCCCGGTGATCGACGGGAAGCCCACGCGGGCGGAATTCCGCGTCACCAACCTTGAGCGGCACCCCGTCACCGTCCCGGTGAGGGCCGCCGCCTCCGAGGGCTTCACCGCCACGGCCGGCGGGCGGGTCACGATCCCGGCGGGCGGCTCCGCCGGGGTCCCGGTCACGCTCGCGAACACCGGCTCCGGGAAGGACGGGACCGTCACGGTCACCGTCGACGACGAGAGCGTCCAGGCACCGCTGCGCGTCACGTCCAACGCCGTCCGCACCGCCGCGATGTCGGCGTCGAGCACGCACAGCGGGTCGTCGCCCGCCTGGACCAACGACGGCGGCACGGACTCCGGCGTCTGGCTGAACGGCACCGGCGGCTGGAACGACGACACCGCCGGGGCGTTCCCCGACACCCTCACCGCCACCTGGGACGAGCCGCAGCGCATCGGCCGGGTGAAGGTCTTCACGCTGGACTCGCCGAAGTACCCGGCCGCCAAGACCGGCGTGCGCGACTTCGACGTCCAGGCCCGGGTGGACGGCGCCTGGAGGACGGTCACGACCGTCACCGGCAGCACCGCCGGGACCGTCGAGCAGACGTTCGCGCCCGTCTCCGCGACCGCGCTGCGGCTGCTCGTCCACGACTCCAACGACCACAACTACAGCCGCGTCATCGAGCTGGAGGGCTACCCCTCATGATCCGTTCCAAGACCCGGCTGCTCGCCGCGCCGGCGGCCGCGATCGTGGCGCTTCCGGGGCTCGCGGCCGTCGACGCGGTCGCGGGCGCCCCGCCGTCCGGGCCGGCCGTCCCGGTGCTGACCCGCGGGACCTTCGCGAACCCTCCGGCGTCCGTGCGGCCCAAGTACCGCTGGTGGCAGCCGCTCGCCTACACCGACGACGGCGAACTCGGCCGCGAGCTCGACCAGATCGAGAAGGCGGGCGGCGGCGGAGCCGAGGTCGCGCCGTTCAATGTGGAGGGGACCGGCAACAACACGCCGGAGTTCCTGAAGACCTACGGCTGGGGCACCCCGCTGTGGGCGCGGAAGACCCGGACGATGCTCGCGCAGGCCAAGTCCAAGGGGCTCGGCCTGGACTTCACCATCGGCCCCCGCTGGCCCGCGATCGTCCCCACCGTCGACGACGTCAACGACCCGAGCGCACAGCAGCAGATCGTCTTCTCCCACGAGTTCCACAAGGGCGGCACCAGCAGGTCCGGTGAGCTGCCGACCAACTTCAACGTCGCACCGCCCGCCGGTGCGAAACGGACGCTCATCGCCGCACTCGTCGCCAAATGCGATGACGCGGACTGCGCGTCCTCCAGCGCACCGAGAATGCTGGACCGCGCAAGCGTCACCGACGTCACCCCGAAGGTGGACGCGCAGGGCGCGCTCGCCGTCGACTTCCCCGGCGATGCCACGAGCACCTACGCGCTGATCGCCTTCTACCAGACGCCCAGCGGGCAGTCGCTGTCCGGCTACACCGCGACCGGCACCAACTACGCCCTCGACCCGTTCAGCAAGGCCGGGGCGAGGGCGACCACGGACTTCTACGACGAGCACATCCTCACCCCCGACGTGCGGAAGCTGCTCGCCCAGATGGGCGAGAGCGACCTGTTCGAGGACTCGCTCGAACTGGGCTCCACCCAGAAGTGGACGTCCGAGCTGGTCGGCCAGTGGACGAAGCTGCGCGGCTACGACCCGGTCGAGGTGCTCCCGGCCCTCGCCGGCGCGGGCGACCAGGGCATCACCGACCGGCCGTTCTTCGACTTCGGCGGCGGCGCCGGCGCCCGGGTCCGCACCGACTACCGGCAGACCCTCAGCGACCTCTACATCCGCAACCGGCTCGACGTGCTCCGCACCTGGGCGCACAAGCACCACATCAGCACCCGCATCCAGCCCTACGGCATTCCGGTGGACGTCGCCGAGGCCGCCTCGCACGTCGACGTGCCCGAGGGCGAGTCGCTGGCGTTCGGCCAGTCGGTCGGGGCCTACAGCAACGTGCAGGACTACCGCGTCGTCGCCACGGGCGCGCACGTGTCCGGGCGGCCGGTGGTGTCCGACGAGTGCTGCGCCTTCTCCGGCTCGGTGTGGGGCTCGACGGCCGGCGCCGGATCGGACGCCTCGAACCTGCAGGCGGTCCACCGGGGCTTCGCCGGCGGCGTGAACCAGATCGTCTGGCACGGCTTCCCGTACCTCAGCAGGGGACCCGCGGGCGCCGGACCGCAGTCGGCCTGGCCCGGCATGACCTACGGCGGCAACACCTCCTACTCGGAGGCGTGGGGCGACAAGGGCGGCCCGAACTGGGCCGACCACCGCTCCGTCAACGACCACCTGGCCCGGATGCAGCTCGTGCTGCGGCAGGGCAAGCCCCGCTTCGACCTGGCCGTGTACTGGCAGGACTTCGGCATGAACGGCACCGGCACCACCGGGAGCGGGTCCAACAAGCTGATCCAGAGCTCCTCGGCACTGGCGTCGGCCGGATACACCTACGAGTACCTCAGCCCGGCGCTGCTCCAGCGCAAGGACGCCACCTATGCCCGCGGCACCCTGTTCGGCGACCGCTCCGCCTACCGCGCGGTGCTGCTGAACGACCAGAAGACGATGCCGGTGGCCGCCGCGGAGAAACTGCTCCGGCTGGCGCGGCAGGGACTGCCCGTCGTCATCGTCGGGGACGTCCCGAGCACGGTGCCCGGCAACGGCGACGCCGCGCGCCAGGACGCGCGGCTGAAGTCGGTGGTCTCCGAACTGCTCCGGCAGCGCGGCGTGGTGCGGGCGGCGAGCGAGGCGGACGCGCCGGACGCGCTGCGGCGCCTGACCGTCACGCCGGCCGCGACGCCGCACGACGGATCGGGTGCGCTCCTCGACGTGCGCCGCCAGGCGGGCTCCACCGACTACTACTACCTGTACAACCAGACGAACACGACGACCGCGCAGAAGGTCACCCTGACCGGCCAAGGCGTCCCCTACAGGCTGGACACCTGGACCGGCAAGATCACCCCGATCACGGACTACACGTCCGGCCACGGCACCGTCACCGTCCCCGTCCGGCTGGCCGGGAACGACGCCACGGTCATCGCGGTCACGCCGCGCCGCGACGCCACCTTCACCGGCCACCCGCGCGACCCCCGGCCGGGCGGGCAGGGGACGGCCGCCGTCCCGCGGCCGTTGAGGCTCGACGAGTGGTCGCTGTCGGTCGACGCCTGGGGTCCCGGGCCTTCCGGCAGGCCCGGTGACACCGCGCACAAGGCACTCGGGCCGGTCACGGTGAAGGCCGGCGCGGACGGCGCGCTGCCCTCCTGGTCGGCGATCACCGCGGCCAACGGCCACCCCGTGGACCTCAAGGACGTCTCGGGCGTGGGCACCTACACCGCGCGCGTCACGCTCGACCCCGGCTGGAAGGGCGTCGACAAGGCCGAACTCGACCTCGGGACACCGGTGGACACGGTCCGGGTGAACGTCAACGGGCACGACCTCCCGCCGCTGAACCAGGCCGACCTGCGGCACGTCCACGTTGGCCGCCACCTGCGGCCGGGCGCCAACACGATCACGGTGCGGGTCGCCTCCACGCTGCTCAACGCGGTGCGCGCCGCACCCGGCACCGGCGCCGCGTCGCGGACGCCGATGGACTACGGGCTGTTCGGGCCCGTCACTCTCACGCCCGCCGGCGGCGACCGTCCGGTGCTGACCGCCGAGGCCCTCGAACCGGAGCTGCCGCTGGCGGACGGCGGCTACAACCGCGCGACCGTGCTGGTCACCAACGCCTCCGCGCGTCCGGCGAACGTGACGGTCACCGCGTCCGCCGCCGCGGGGATCAGCGCCGAGCCGGAGCGGGGCCGCGTCACGGTGCCGGCCGGCGGGTCGGTGACGGTGCCCGTCGGGCTGCGCGACAAGGGCGTCGCGTCCGGCACGAGCACCCTGAAGGTGACCGCGCGCAGTGACGCCGGGCCGTCCGCCGCCACGGCGGTGACGCTGCGGCACTCCGGCGACCTCGCCCTCAATCCGGGCGGCGCGCCGTTCCCGCGGGTGGTCGCCGACGCCGGCCAGGACCGGTACCCGGCCAGTCTCGCCGTGGACGGGTCGCCCAGCACGTTCTGGGTGTCGTGGGGGCGCGCCGCCGGCCAGGGGCCGACGCCCGCCGACCCGGTGCGCTACGGGGTCGACTTCGGCGCGCCCGTCGAGGTCGGGTCGGTCGTCGTAGGCGGGCGCTCCAACTACGGACCGCGCGACTACGGGATCCAGGTCTCCTCGGACGGGCGGACCTGGCGCACCGTCGCCACCGCCACCGACACCCCGAAGGAGGGCGGGACGACGGCGTTCCCCAAGGTCAGCGCCCGCTACGTGCGCCTCGACATCACCAGGAGCTGGGATGGGATCCGCGCGAACGTGCAGATGAGCGGGTTCGGCGTACGGCCCTAGGCCGGTTCCGGCAGGTACCGCAGACCGCATCAACGAACTGGAGGTCGATCTTCGTGAAACGCCGTGACATGACCCGTTCCGCCGGTTTCCGTCCCGTCCTGGTCGCCGTCGCCGCCGTGACGGCGGCGGCCGTCACCGGGCTGCCGGGCACCGCGCAGGCCGCGCTGCGGGCCGGGCACGCGCCCCTGTCCCCGGCCGGGCTGACCGTGGGGGACCAGGCCCGGCCGCTGAACGTCGAGGGCGCGCCGCTGTTCGGGTGGACGCCCCGTGACCGGGACCCGGGAGAGGTGCAGAGCGCCTACGAGATCGTCGTGCGGGACCCGTCCGGCAGGACGGTCTGGGACAGCCGGCGCGTCCGGTCGGGCAGCCAGGAGTACGTGAGGTACGCGGGGTCGGCGCTGGCACCGGAGACGTCCTACACCTGGACGGTCCGTACCTGGGACAGGACGGGAAAGCGCTCTCCGTGGGCGCGGCCCTCCACCTTCGACACCGGGATCGCCGACGAGGACTGGCAGGCCACCTGGATCCGGCGCACCACCGCGGAGGCCGACGACTACACCCTCGCCCGCAAGGACTTCACGGTGGGACGGTCCAAGGTGGTGCGCGCCCGCGTGCACATCGCGGCCGGCCAGCAGTACGCGCTCCACCTGAACGGCGAGACAGTCGACCACGGCCCCGCCTTCGAATACCCCGACGACGGCTACTACAGGACGGTCGACGTCACGTCCAGGCTGAAGGCCGGGCGGCCGGCGACGATCGGCGCGCTTTACCACTGGTACGGGTCGGGGCAGGGACGCCCGAAGGGCGAACCGGGCCTGCTCCTCCGGCTGGTCATCGACCACGCCGACGGGACGCGGCAGGTCGTCGTCACCGACGGGTCGTGGAAGGTGGCGCGCGGACCCTGGAAGCAAGCGCCGAAGCGCAACGGCGACGCCGGCGACTACGTCGAGGACATCGACGGCACCGCCGCCCGGCTCGGCTGGGACGAGCCCGGCTACGACGCCTCTTCCTGGGAGGACGCGCAGGCCGTCGGCGCCCATCCGACGCCCGTCTTCAAACACCTGACCGGCCAGGAGACCGCGCTCGCCTACCAGACGGTCAAGCCGGCGAAGGTCACGCGGCTGGAGTCGGGGGCGCTGGTCGCCGACTTCGGGAAGGTGATCCCGGCCGTGCCCGTGGTGCGGTTCCGCGACGGCGCCGCCGGACGGCACGTCGGCATGCACGCCTCCTACGTGCTCAACGCCGACGGGACGGTCTCCCGGTCCAAAGACGACAACCAGGACACCGACCTCGGCTTCGGCTACACCCAGCGCGACGGCGACCAGACGTTCCGGCCGCTGACCTACGTCGGGTTCCGCTACCTGGAGATCGCGCCCGGCTCCGGCGCGGAGGCGGGCGACATCTCCGCGGTCGTCCAGCACAACGAGGTGACGCGCGAGGGCGGCCTCCGCACGTCGAACGCGGGCGTGAACGCGGTCTACGACCTCATGGCGCGGTCGGCGCTGTACGGGTCGCAGACCCAGTTCGTCGACACGCCCACCCGGGAGAAGGGCCAGTTCCTCGGCGACTCGGTCGACACCTCGAAGGCGATGATGGGCGCCTACGGGGAGCGGCGGCTGAGCCGGCAGGCGATCCGCGAGTTCATGGCGTCGCAGGCGCGGTACTGGCCGGACGGCGGCCTCAACGCCGTCTACCCGAACGGCGACGGCAAGCGCGACATCCCCGACTACACCGAGATGTTCCCCGGCTGGGTGTGGGACTACTACGAGCAGTCCGGCGACGCGTCCACGCTGGCGGAGGCGTACCCGGTGATGACCGCGGTCGCCGGCTACGTCCGCCGCTACATCGACGAGGGGACGGGCCTCGTCACCAACCTGGAGGGCGGCTCCGGGCAGTACCAGTACGGCATCATCGACTGGCCCGCCACCATGCGCTACGGGCACGACATGGACACCGCCGCCCGGACCGTCGTCAACGTCCTCGGCGTGGACGTCCTGAACGCCACCGCCCGCGCCGCCGAGACGCTCGGCAAGAGCGGTGACGCGGCCGCCCTGCGCAGGGACGCCGGCGTCCTCACCGGCAACATCAACGCCCGGCTCCGGCGTCCCGACGGCGTCTACATCGACGGCCTGAAGAGCGACGGCGCCCAGAGCACGCACGCCTCCCAGATCGCCAACGCCTACGCGCTCGCCTACGGCGTCGCACCCGCCGGCGCCCGCGACAAGGTCGAGTCGTACATCGCCGGGCTCGGGCTGCAGATGGGGCCGATGACCGCGCACCGCCTGCTGGAGGCGCTCGCCGACCGGCCGCGGGACGTCGTCGCCCGCCTCACCGATACGAAGGGGCCCGGCTGGGGCAACATCCTCGCGCGGGGCGGCACGTTCACGTGGGAGTCGTGGGACGCGCCCGAGACCGGGCAGAGCTTCTCCCATCCGTGGGGCGCCACGTCGCTCGTGGAGGTGCAGCGCACCCTGCTCGGCGTCACCGTGACGGCCCCGGCGTCGGCCGCCGTCCGGATCAAGCCGCCGCTGACCGGGCTGGACCGCGCGTCCGGCACCGTCCCGCTGCAGCGCGGCGACGTCGGCGTCACCTGGACGCGGGCCGGGCACGGCTTCGCCCTGTCCGTGGACGTCCCGGTCAACGTCCGCGCCGAGATCCACGTCCCGGCCCGGTCCGCCCGCGACGTGCGCGTGTCCGGACCCCGCGGTCAGGAGCGGGGCGGTGCCCGCCTCATCGGGATGAAGGACGGCTACGCCGTCTTCGAAGCCGGCTCCGGCCACCTCACCTTCCGCTCTGACCACCTCTGAGGAGCCACCTATGACCGAACTGTCGAGAAGAAGGTTCGTCCAGGCGGGCGGGGTCGCCGCGGCGGCGGTCACGGCGAGCGGCGCCGTCGCCTCGCCCGCGTCGGCCGCCCCCGCGGCGGGCGGGGCCCGGACGCTGCGCCCCGCCGACCTGCGGGTCGACCACCTGCGGTCCCCCCTCGGGATCGACGCCACGAAGCCGACCCTGAGCTGGCGGTTCGCCGCCGGGCCGCGCAACGCCGTCCAGTCCGCCTACCAGGTGCGGGTCGCGACCACGGACGCTCGGTTGGGCCGGCCCGACCTGTGGGACTCCGGCAAGGTCGCCGGCGGCGCCGTGTCGGCCGTGTACGCGGGACGCGCGCTGAAGTCCCGGGAGCGGGCGTCCTGGCAGGTCCGGGTGTGGGACGGGCAGGGCCGCGCGTCCGCGTGGAGCGAGCCGTCCCACTTCGAGATGGGCCTGCTCGGAGCCGCCGACTGGACGGCCCGGTGGATCGGGAACCCCGCGTGGTCGTCCGACCCGGAGCCGGCACCGGCCACGGTCGCGTTCCCCGCCCGTTCCGCCCGGTACGTGCGGCTGAACGTGACCCGGCTCGGGCTGCCGCTCCAGGAGGGCTGGCCGTACAAGGTGTCGCGGCTCCAGCTCGCCGAGGTCCAGGTGCAGGACGGGACGTCCGGCGCGAACCTGGCGTCGAAGGCGCCCGTCACCGCGTCGGAGAGCTACACCGTCCCCGGCCAGTGGGAGCCGAAGGCCGTCACGGACGGGTCGCTCACCAGCGACGCCGCCCCGTTCGGCTACACGAGCCTGGAGCGCAAGGACCAGGCCCTCACGGAGCCCATCTGGATCCAGATCGACCTGGGGCAGGAACAGCGGTTCGACCGGATCCTGCTGTACCCGCGGACGGACGCGACGACCGACGACGGGAGGACGGCCAACTTCCCGGAGGACTTCACCGTCCAGACGTCCACCGACGGGCAGGCCTTCGACACGGCCGCCACGGTCACGGGCCAGGAGGCGCCTCCGCCGCTGCACCGGCAGCCCGAAGCGCTTCCGGTCTTCGCCCGCGAGTTCAAGGTGAGCAAGCGCGTCCGCACGGCACGCCTCTACGCCACCGCCCTCGGCGTCCTGGACGTCACCGTGAACGGGCGCCCGGTCAGTGACGCCGTCCTGGAACCGCCCTACAGCGCGTACAAGGAACGGCTGGTCTACTCGACCTATGACGTGACCGAGCTGCTGCATCACGGCGGCAACACCGTTCAGGCGGAGCTCGGCACCGGGATGGCGCACGTGCCCCCGACGCCCGGCCGCTACGAGAAGCTGACCCGGTCGGACGGCAAGCCCGCGTTCCTCGGCCAACTGGAGATCACCTACACCGACGGGTCGCGCGACGTCATCGCGTCCGGCGCCTCCTGGCGCACGGCCCTCGGCGCCACCACGTTCACCAACTGGTACGGCGGCGAGGACCACGACGCCCGCCGCACGCCGCGGGACTGGACGGACGCGATCGCGGTCGCGTCGCCCACCGCGCGGCTCGCCGCCCGCACGGCACCGCCGATCGTCCCCGTCGCCACCCTGCGCACGAAGAAGATCACGGAGCCGAAGGACGGCGTGTACGTCGTCGACCTCGGCACCAACATCGCCGGCTGGCCGCGGCTGCGCGTCAGCGGGCCCGCCGGGACGAAGGTGACGATGCGCCCCGGCGAGCTGCTCAACGACGACGGGACGGTCAGCCAGCACACCACCGGCTCGCCCATCTGGGACACCTACACGCTGTCCGGCAAGGGCGTCGAGACCTGGCATCCGCGGTTCGTCTACCACGGGTTCCGCTACCTGCAGCTCGAAGGGCTGCCGTCGGCGCCGGACGACGGCACGGTCACCGGGATCGTGCTGCGCGCCGCCAACGAGAAGGCGGGCTCGTTCACCAGCTCGCACGGGCTCCTCAACGACATCCACAAGATCATCGACCGGGCCGTGCAGAGCAACATGTACTCCGTCCTCACCGACTGCCCGCACCGGGAGAAGCTCGGCTGGCTGGAGCAGGCCAACCTGGTGTTCCCCGCCGTCGCCCGCAACTACGACGTCGACGCCTACTACGGCGCGATCGTCCGCGACATCGCCGAGGCCCAGACGCCGGACGGGCTCGTCCCCGACATCGCCCCCGAGTTCACGGTGTTCTCCGGCGGCTTCAGGGACGACCCCAACTGGGGCAACGTCATCGTGTTCGCGCCCTGGCAGATGTACCGCGCGTACGGGGACGTGGCGACGCTGCGCACCTACTACCCGAACATGGTCCGCTACGTGGACTACCTGTCCGCCAAGGCGGACGGGCACCTCCTCGACTACGGCCTCGGCGACTGGATCGCCTTCGACACCAGCACCCCGAAGGGCGTCACCGCCACGTTCGGCTACCACCGTGCCGTGTCCGCCCTCGCCCGGATCGCCAAGGTCATCGGGGAGGACGCGGACGCGGCGAAGTACGAGGCGCTGGCCGGGGACATCGGAGCGGCGTTCAACGCCGAGTACGCCACCGGCGACACCTACGGCTCGGGCAGCCAGGCGTGCGACGCGTTCGCCCTCGACATGGGCGTCGTCCCGGACGGGAAGAGGGACGCCGTCCTCGCGCACCTCGTGCACGCCATCGAGGCGAAGGGCTACCACCTGACCGTCGGCGAGATCGCCCTGCCGTCGGTGTTCCACGTCCTGTCCGCGGCCGGGCGCGACGACGTGATCCACGCGTTCGCCACGCAGACCGGCAACCCCAGCTACGGCTACCAGGTCGTCCACGGCGCGACGTCGCTGACCGAGAACTGGGACGGGCCCACGTCCGGCAACTCCCAGAACCACTTCATGCTCGGCGCGATCGACGAGTGGTTCCACGCCGGGCTCGCCGGCCTCGGCCAGACGGGCGACTCGATCGCCTTCGAGACGCTCCTCGTCCGTCCCGCCGTCGTCGGCGACGTCACCCGCGCCGCCGCCACCTACCGGACGCCGCGCGGGGAGGCCGCGACGTCCTGGCGCCGCACCGGGAAGAAGGTGCGCCTGGACGTCACCGTCCCGCCCGGCACCACGGCGCGGGTCGAGTTCCCGCTCCTCGGCGGGACGGCGAGGCCGAAGGCGCCGCGGGACGCCCGGTGGGTCGGCGTCGAGGACGGCCGCGCCGTCTTCGAGGTCGGCTCCGGCGACTGGGCGTTCGAGGGGAGCGGCTCGTGAGCGGAGGGATGAGCCGGCGGCGCTTCCTGGGGGCGTCGGCGGCCGGTGTGACGGGCGCGGTCGTCCTCGGCGACGCCGGCCCGGCCTCGGCGGCGTCCCCGGCGGCGTCTCCGGCGCGGGGGCGGACCCCGTCCGGGCTGCTCACGTCCCTGCTGCCCGCCGGGCTCGGCGTCACGGCGGCCGGGCCCAGGCTGAGCTGGCAGGTCGCCGATCTCGGACCCGGCACGAGGCAGACGCACTACCAGGTCCAGTTCGCCACCACTCCCGCCCGGCTGGAGCGCGGGCCGCGCCTGTGGGACAGCGGCCGGGTCGCGTCCGCCCGATCGGTCGCCGTGCCGTACGGCGGCCCGGCGCTGGAACCGCAGACCGCCTACTGGTGGCGCGTCCGGACGTTCGACGGGCACCGCTCGTCCCGCTGGTCCGAGCCCGCCCTGCTGGCCACGGGCGTCGGCGCGTGGACGGCCGAGCCGATCTGGACCCCGGCCGCGCCGGCTCCGGGCGACGGCGTCCTCAAGGCCCGGGTGCAGATCACCTCTGTCGCGGCGAGCCTGTGGTTCCGGGCGTCCGGGACGAGCGCCAACTACCTCTGGCAGCTCCGCGCGGGATCGCCGGGCGTGCTGAAGAAGCACGTGTGCGTCGACGGCGCCTACCGGGTGCTGGAGGAGAAGCGGCTCTCCACTCCCGTCGAGACGGGCCGCTGGTACGACGTGACCGTCTCGATGACGGGCGCGACGTTCCGGACGTCCATCGACGGCGCCGAGGTCGACACCACCACCGACGCCACGCACCGGACGGGCACGGTCGGGATGCGCAACGGCTCCACCGAGGCGAACGCCTGGGACCGCGTCACCTTCACCGCCCCGGACGGCACGGCGATCGTCGACGAGGACTTCACCGGCGGCCGCGGCACCTTCGGCGCCGGCACGGTCGCCGGGGGCGTCCTGACGCTCGGCAAGGGGCAGTCGACGCTGTCGTCGGCGGGCTCGGCGGACGACGACTGGGCCCTGCTCCGCACCGAGTTCACGCTGGAGCGGAAGCGGATCATCGCCGCCGTGCTCCACGTCTGCGCGCAGTCGCCCGCGCCCATCCGCCAGTACCCGGCCAAGATCTGGGTGAACGGCGAGGTGGCCGGGTTCGCGTCCATGCGCGGCGGGGCCGGGGCCCCGCGCTACCACTCGTTCGACGTGACGGGCGCGCTGAGGCCGGGACGGCGCAACGCCCTCGCGGCGCTCGCCTTCACCACCGCGGACAAGCGGTTCCTCGCCCAGCTCGCCGTCACCTACGCCGACGGCACGACCACCGTCGTCGGCAGCGGCCGGTCGTGGAGGGCGCGCCGCCAGGCCGGGCTGCTCCGCGACGGCGGGACGATCGGTTCGAGCTTCTACGTCGGCCCCCAGGAGTACTGGGACCTGCGGCACGAGCCGGCCGGCTGGACGAGCCCCGGCTTCGACGACGCCGACTGGCGGCCGGCGTCGGCCAGGCCCGCCATCGAGGGGCTCGAACCCGCGCTGGTCGAGCCGGTCGGGCTGCACGACGTCGAGCCCGCGTCGGTCCGGAGGGTCTCGCCCGGGACCTGGCTCGTCGATCTCGGACGGGAGATCGCGGGCGGCCTGCGCCTGTCGGTGCGCGGCAGGGCCGGGCAGACCGTCGAGGTCCGGCTCGGCGAGGAACTGAACGCCGACGGGACGGTCAGGTACGCGCTCCGCGCGGGCGTCACCTACCAGGAGACCTGGACGCTGCGAGACGGCCGCCAGACCGTCGAGCACTGGGGCTACCGGGGATTCCGGTACGCGCAGCTCATCTGCGACGACGACCTCGACCTCTCCCGCGCCGTCACCGGGCGTGCCTGGCGGGCGGCCTGGCGCGACTCCGACGCGTCGTTCTCCAGCTCCGACCCCGACCTCGACCGCGTGTACGAGATGTGCCGGTACTCGATCGAGGCGACCCGCGGCGACCTCTACACCGACACCCCGACACGCGAACGCGGCCCCTACGAAGGCGACGCGCTCATCAACCAGGCGTCCGAGTACGGCGTGCAGCGTTCCTTCGCGCTGGCGCGGGCGTCCGACGTCTATCTCGCGCGGAACCACACCTGGCCCACCGAGTACCGGCTGATGAACGTCATGTCGGCCTGGCAGGACTACCTGCACACCGGTGACCCGGAGCAGCTCGCCGCCGACTACGACATCCTCGCGGCCAAGCACCTGACGGCGTACCTCGGCGACGACGGCCTCGTCCACAAGGACCCCGGCTCGTCCAGCACGGATTTCGCCGACCTGGTCGACTGGCCGGTGTCCAACCGGGACGGCTACGTCTTCACCGAGGTCAACACGGTGGTGAACGCCTGCCAGTACGCCGCGTTCACCGCCATGGCCGACATCGCGGACGTCCTGGGCAAGACCGCCGACGCGCGGACCTGGAGGGGACGCGCCGGCAAGCTGGCCGCCGCGATGCGGGAGAGACTGCTCGACGCGTCCAACGGCCGCTTCTTGGACGGCGCGGGCACCACGCACAGCGCGCAGCACGCCACCGCGTACCCCGTCGCGCTCGGCGTGGCCGGGCCCGGCACGGTCCCCGACCCCGTCGTCCGCGCCCTGGGCAGGACGCTCGCGGACGGCGGCATGAAGGTCAGCGTCTACGGCGCGCAGTTCCTCCTGGACGCCCTGTTCGCCACCGGCCGGGCCGAGGCGGCGATCGGCCTGATGACGGCCGGCGGCACGAGCTCCTGGCTGCACATGATGGACGACCTCGGCGCGACCATCGCCGCCGAGGCCTGGGACCCCTCCCTCAAGCCCAACATGACGTTCTCGCACGCCTGGGGCTCGGCGCCCGCGAACGTCGTCCCGCGCCATGTCCTCGGCGTGCGGATCACCGCGCCGGGCGCCGCCGAGATCGAGGTCCGGCCGCGCCCCGGCGGCCTGACCCGGATCTCCGGGCGCGTTCCGACGATCCGCGGCCCGGTCTCGGTCGCGCTCGACCGGGACCACCGCCACCGCCTGGAGGTGGACGTGCCGCCCAACACCTCGGCCCGGATCGTCGTCGAGCTGGGCGACGACGACCCGCGCGCCTTCCACGTCACCGGACCCCATGCCCGCGCCCCCCGCGCCACGGGCCGCGACGCCACCGGCCGGCTCCTCACCATCGGCCCGGTCGGCTCCGGCCGCACATCAGTGATCAGGAGGAGATAGGTGAACGAGGATCTGATCGGGCAGGGGGTCACGCGCAGGCGCGTGCTGCAGGCCGGCACCGCCGCCGCGGCCGTGGCGGCGGCCGCCCCCGCCCTCGGCGGCCGGGCGGCCGCCCAGGCGGCACCGCGGCCGGGCGGGGGCGGGTTCGCCCGCCCCGGCGCGGCGGTGCGGCCCCGGTTCCGCTGGTGGTGGCCGGACGGCCTGGTCGACCCGGCGGAGATCCGGCGCGAGATCGACCAGATCGCCGCCGCCGGGTTCGGCGGCGCGGAGATCGTCGCCGTCCACCACAGCATCCGCGACAAGTCCGTCCTCGACCCCGCGGGGCACGGCTGGGGCACCCCCGCCTGGAACGCCGGCGTCGAGGCGGCGCTCGACCAGGCCGTCCGGCGCGGCATCACCGTCGACCTGACGATCGGCCCCGCCTGGCCCGCCGCCGTCCCGACGATCACGGCGGACGACGAGGCCGCCGTGCAGGAGCTCGCCTACGGGACGGTCGCCGTCGCGGGCGGCTCCACCCACGACGGCCCTCTCCCGGATCCGGTCGCCGCACCCGGGGACGGCGTGACCGAACGGCACCTCGTCGCCGTCCACGCCGTGCGGATCGACGCGGCGAACGGCACCCGCAAGGAGACCGGCCTCGACCCCGCGTCGTTCACCGACCTCACCGGCAGCGTCGCGGGGGAGCGGATCACGTGGACGGCCCCGGACGGCGGCGACTGGCTGCTGTTCGCCTATTGGCGGCGCGGCAGCGGGCAGCGGCCCGAGTCCGGCCCGCACAGCGCCCCGGACGGCCACGTCGTCGACCACTTCAGCAGGGCGGGCACCCGCGCCGTCACCGCGTTCTGGGAGGCGCACCTGCTCACCCGCGCCATCCGCAGGCTGATCAGGCGGGCGGGCGCGACCCTGTTCGAGGACTCCATCGAGCTGGAGACGGACGCGCTGAACTGGACGCCGGACCTGCCCGCCGAATTCAGGCGCCGCCGCGGCTACGACCTGATGCCGTACCTGCCGGTGGTCGTCCGCCACGACGAGGACACCATGTTCGCCTACGACGCGGCGACCACGTCCCACGTCCGGCACGACTTCTGGCTGACGCTCTCCGACCTGTTCAACGAGTACCACTTCGCGGCGATCGCCGAATGGGCGCACTCGATCGGCCTTGAGTACCGCGCGCAGCCGTACGGGCTGGAGACGGACGCGATCCACTCCTCCGCCATCCTGGACGTCCCGGAAGGAGAGTCGCTCGGGTTCAAGAACCTGGACGACTACCGCGCGCTCGCCGGAGGCCGCGACATGGGCGGGCGGAAGATCCTCTCCTGCGAGGCAGGGGCCTACCAGGGCGGCGCCTACAACACCACCTGGGGCAAGCTCCTGCGCACCATGGGCGGCGCCTACGCGGCCGGACTCAACCAGACCGTCCTGCACGGCTTCTCCTACGCGACCGCACCGGGCGCGGCGTGGCCGGGCTTCGCGGCGTTCACCCCCTACAACGGCGGCATCGGGTTCTCCGAGTCGTGGGGACCGCGCCAGCCGACCTGGCGGCACGTGCCGGACGTGGCCGGGTACCTGTCGCGCGTCCACCAGGCCATGCAGGCGGGCAGGAGCCGCATCGACGTCGCCGTCTTCCGGCAGAAGGGCTACAGCAAGACCGGCATCGGCGCCGGATGGTTCACGGCGAGCGGCGTGCCGCTGGGCTGGACGCACCAGTTCGTCAGCGCGCCCCTCCTCGAACTCCGCTCCGCACGGGTGTCCGGCGGGCGGCTCGCGCCCGACGGCCCCGCCTACAAGGTCCTGTTCGTGGAAGGCGACCGTTTCTCCGGCAAGGAGTGCACGCTGCCGCTTCACACCGCCCGGACCATGCTGAAGCTGACGAAGGCCGGCCTCCCGCTGGTCTTCCTCGGCGACTGGTCGGCCGCGACCGTCCCGGGCCTCGCGCGGGACGGCGAGAACGAGCAGTTGCGGGCGATCCTCCAGGAGCTGTTCGCCCAGCCCCGCGTCCGCAACGTCGCCGCGGAGGCGGACGTGCCCGGCGCCTTGGACGACCTCGGCCTGCGACCCGCGGTCGGCTACGCGCAGAGCTCCACCCTGCTCACCGCCCACCGGCAGGCCGGGCGCACGGACTACTACTACCTCTGCAACGGCAAGCACGCCGAGACGGTCAAGCCGCCCGTGGCCGCGATCGACCACGACGTGACGTTCACCCGCGCCGACCGCGAGGCCGTCCCGTACCGGCTGAACCTGTGGACGGGCGAGACCGAGCGCGTCGCCGTCTACCGCGAGGACGGCGACCGGGTCACGCTCCGGGTGGCGCTCCACCCGTCCGAGGCCACCGTGATCATGTTCGCGCACGGCGGGCGCGCCCCCTCGGCCACCGCGTCGGACGTCCGGGTCCGCGTCGAGGGACACCGCCTCGTCGCCCGCGCGACCACCGCCGGCACGTACACCACCACCCTCGCCGGAGGCCGCACCGTCACGACCAGGATCGGGGCGGTGCCCGAGGCGCGGACCCTCACGTCCTGGCGGCTCCGGGTGGAGGACATGACACCGGACGGAGTGAGGCGGCACGACATCGCGCTGGACGAGCTCACGGCGTGGCCGGACATCCCCGAACTCGCGGACGTCTCCGGCATCGGCACCTACACCACGACCGTGACCTGGGCGGGCGGCGGTGCCCTGCTCGACCTCGGCGAGGTCTTCGACACCTGCCGCGTCACGGTCAACGGCCGCCGCCTGCCCCCGGTCAGCGTGATCGTCCCGACCGTGGACGCCGGCCCGTACCTGCGGCGCGGCACCAACACGATCGAGGTCGAGGTCGCCACCACGCTGAACAACCGGCTCCGCGTCTCCGACCCGGACGTGTACGGCACCGCGTCCCGCCAGAGGTACGGGCTGATCGGGCCCGTGCGCCTCGTGCCCTACGCCGAGGCCGTGATCCGCTGAACAGGCGTGCGGGAGGGCGTTGGCCCGCCCTCCCGCACGGTGAACCCCTCAATCCCACGTCCTGCACAAGACCGGAAACGCGAGGAATCCATGCACAGCAGCGTATCCAGAAGGCGCCGCGGCGTCACCGCCGTCGCTCTCGGCGTCTCCGCGCTGGTCGCGGCCCAGGCCGCCCCGCTCGGCACCGCCCAGGCCGAACCCGGCCGGGTCCCGGCGCCGTGGGAGCGCTACAACCTCTCCCCGTCGTCCCGGACGCTCCACCCGGGGTCGGTGTTCGAGACCAGCGGGACCGTGGACGATGCGGACGCCGTGCTGAAGGGCCGCGCGACGCGCCTGAGCGGCGCCGGATCATCAGTCACGCTCGACTTCGGCAAAGAGGTCAGCGGCCTCCCCACCCTGCGCTTCGCCGGGTCGGACGGCCCGCGGAAGGTCGGCGTCGCGTTCTCCGAGTCGTCCACCTACGTGGACACGACGAGCGACGCGTCCACCGGCGGCCCCCGAAGCCGCGACGGCGCCCTGTCCGTGGACGTCGACGGAGCCACGTCCTACACCGCGCCCGCGGCTCAGCTGCGCGGCGGCTTCCGCTACCTGACCGTCTTCCTTGAGTCGGACGGCCGGGTCGACCTAAACAAGGTGTCGCTCTACTACACCCCCGCGCCGACGATGAAGGACCCGTCGAAGTACGCGAACCACTTCTATTCCAGCGACGACCTGCTCAACCGCATCTGGTACGCGGGCGCCTACACCGTCCAGCTCAACACCATCTCCCCGAGGACGGGCCGGATCTGGGAGCCGCCGGCGGCGCTGTGGGACAACACCGGCGTCATCGGCGCCGGCGACACCATCCTCGTGGACGGCGCCAAGCGCGACCGGACGGTCTGGCCCGGCGACCTCGGCATCGAGATCCCCAGCGCCTACGCGGCGTTCGGCGACACCGAGTCCGCACGCAACGCGCTCACCACCGTGTACCAGCACCAGCGCGACACCGGCGAGCTGCCCTACGCCGGGCCGGAGCTGGACAAGTTCGGCTCGGACACCTACCACCTGTGGACCCTCGCCGCGAGCTGGGACTACTACCGGTACACCGGCGACGCGCGCTGGCTGTCCGGCGTCTGGGACCGGTACAAGAAGGGCGTCGACTTCATCACCGGGAAGATGGACGACAGGGGCCTGGTGTCCATCACCGGCACGTCCGACTCCGTCCGAATCCTGGCCAAGGGCGAGAACCTCACCGCGAACGTGCTGATGTGGCGCGTCCTCGACACCGGCTCCCGCCTCGCCGGGACACAGGGCGACAGGGCGCTGGCCGCGTCCTACGCCGAGCGGGCCGCCGCGCTCCGCACCGCCGTCGACGCGAACTTCTGGGACGAGACCGCCGGCGCGTACAGGTTCTACCCGGACTCCACGATCCACCCGCAGGACGGCAACTCCCTCGCGGTCTGGTACGGCCTGGCAGACCAGGCGAAGGCCCGCCGCATCAGCACGTCCCTCAAGGGCAACTGGAACGAGATCACCTCCACCGCCCCCGAGAACAAGGGCAACCCGGGCGTCTTCTCCGGATCGATGGAGGTGAACGCCCACTTCGCCGCGGGCGGCCGGGCCGCCGACCAGGCCGGTGTGGACATCATCCGCCGCCAGTGGGGCTACATGCTGAATCACCCGGAAGGGACCGGAAGCACCTTCTGGGAGTCGTTCCGCAACCCCGGGGACGGGTGCGTCTTCTGCAGCTCCTACGTGAGCCTCGCGCACGCCTGGGCGACCGGTCCGACACCCGCTCTCACCTTTTCCGTCCTCGGCCTGAACCCCACCGGGACGGGCGGACGGTCGTTCGACTTCGTCCCGCACCCGGCCGACCTCACGTTCGCCCAGGGCCGCATCACGACGACGGCCGGCGCGGTCACCGCGTCCTGGAAGGTCTCCGACGGCGCCTACACCGCGCGGCTGAAGGCGCCCGGCCGGACGGTCGGCCGTGCCGGAGTGCCCACCTTCGGCGCCCGGATCAAGGTCCGCGTCGACGGCCGCCTCGTCTGGGACGGCGCCCGCGCCCGCACGAAAGGCGTGCACACCGACGGCGAATACGTGTACATCGAGGGTCTGCGAGGCTCGCACACCCTACAGAGCAACCGCACATGACGCCGGTCAGCGAAGGCGGTAGTACAGGTGCGTAACGCCGGTGCCCTCGATGACGCGGTACGGGTCCTTCAGCCGGACGGGCGCCGTGGACGGTCCGGCGAAGAAGGGGATGCCCTTACCCAGGAGGACGGGGACGAGGTCGATGCGGATCTCGTCCAGCAGCCCCGCGTCCAGGCAGGACTGGGCGGTGATGCCGCCGGCGACGCTCACCAGCCCGTCGCCGGCCGCCGCGGACGCCCCGGCGACGGCCCTCTCGATGCCGTCGGTGACGACGGTCAGGCCCGGCGGCGGGTCGTCGGGAGCCTCGTGCGTGACGAGCCAGACCGGGGCGTCGTACGGGTGGCGGCCCTCCCAGCCGTGGGTGATGTCGTACAGGCGGCGGCCGGTGACGACGGCGCCCAGGGCGTCCATCGTCTCGCGGATGTGCCGGGCGCTCGGCGCGGAGACGCGGAACGGCGGCATGCCGCCCACCGTCGGGACCTCCACCGGGCCGTTCCCGTACCAGCCGAACAGATCCTCCACCCCGTCGCCGGGGTCGGCCACGTAGCCGTCCAGGGACATGGTCATCTCGGTGACGACGGTCGCCATGGGGCACCTCTTCCCGATCGGTCCTCACCTGTACCGACCGGCGCGGGTGCCCGGACTCATCGGGCACGGGGATGTTCGGGGGGCGGTTTGGCGGGCACGATGGCGGATTGCACACCATGAAGGAGGACGGACACGGTGACCGTACCGAACGTTGATCTCATCGACGGCAACGCGATGCCGCAGCTCGGCTTCGGGGTGTTCCAGGTCGGGAACGACGAGGCCGAGCACGCGGTGGCGGCCGCGCTGGAGAGCGGGTATCGCAGCATCGACACGGCGAGCGCGTACCAGAACGAGGAGGGCGTCGGCCGTGCGCTGCGCGCGTCGGGCATCCCGCGAGACGAGTTGTTCGTCACCAGCAAGCTGTGGAACAGCGAGCAGGGCTACGACAACGCGCTGCGCGCCTGCGACGCGAGCCTGTCCCGCCTGGGCCTCGACCATCTGGACCTGTATCTGATCCACTGGCCGACGCCGAGCCGGGGCCTCTACCTGGAGACCTGGCGGGCGCTGGAAAGGCTGAAGCAGGACGGACGCGTCCGGTCGATCGGCGTCTCCAACTTCACGATCGAGACGCTGCGGCGGATCGTCGAGGCCGGTCCCGTCCCGGCGGTCAACCAGATCGAGCTCCATCCGTACTTCCAGCAGGACGGGCTGCGCGCCTTCCACCGCGACCACGGCATCCACACCGAGGCGTGGGCGCCGCTCGGGCAGGGGCACGGCCTCCTGGACGACCCGGCGCTCGGCCGCATCGCGCGGGAGCACGGCCGCACCCCGGCGCAGGTCGTGCTCCGATGGCACCTGCAGATCGGGAACATCGTCATCCCGAAGTCGGTGACGCCCGCCAGGATCGCCGAGAACATCGACGTCTTCGGCTTCGAGCTGTCGCCCGACGACCTGAAGGCCATCGGCGAGCTGGACAAGGGCATCCGCGTCGGCCCCGACCCGGCCACCTTCGAGACGGCCTAGCGGCGGGTCTCAGCGGAGCTCGCCCACGCCCACGAGTCCGGCGAACCGCTCGCCGTCGGCCGCGGCGCCGCCGGCGAGCCATTCGCGGGGGCCGGTGAGCCCCGGACGCAGCAGCTCGAAGCCGTCGAAGAACGTGTGGATCCGGGCCCGGGGGCGGGCGCCGAGGCGTGCGCTGGCGCCCTCGTACACCTTCTCGGCCTCCGCCATCTCGTCCGGGAACGCGTCCGTCGCCAGGTGGGAGAGGATCAGCCGGCTGCCGGGCGCCAGCGCGTCCCGGTAGCGGGCGACCAGGGCGCCGGGGTCGTCCTCGTCGGCCACGAAATGCAGGACCGACACCAGCAGCAGCGCGACCGGCTCGGAGAAGTCGATCAGGTCGCGGACGGCGGGATCGCAGAGGACGTCGTCCGGGCGCCGAAGGTCCGCCGCCGCGAACCCGACGTCGCCGGTCCCCGCGAGAAGGGCGCGGCCGTGCGCGCACACGACGGGATCGTTGTCGACGTACACGACCCGGGCGTCCGAGCGGGCGAGCGCCGCCGCCTCGTGCACGTTCTCCCGGGTCGGCAGCCCCGACCCGAGGTCGAGGAACTGGCGGATCCCGGCCGCGGCGGCATCCCGCACCGCCCGGCCGAGGAAGGCCCGGTTCAGCCGGACGCCCCGGACGACCCGCCCCGCGGAGATCTCCACGACGCGCTCGGCGGCCTCCCGGTCGGCGGCGAAGTTGTCCTTGCCGCCGAGCCAGTGGTCGTACATCCGGGCCACGTTGGGGGAGCCGGGGTCGAGTGCCGCGGCGGCCCGGTCCGGGGAGTCGGTCACCGGGTCATGATCGGTCATCGGCCGTCCCGCGGCAACCGGCCCCGCGTTCGTTGCGGAGAGTGACACTCTGTAACGTTCCGTATATGGGGGATGATCGGAGGAGCTGGACGGGGCCGGGCGGGCTTCGGGTGACGGCGGTGCGGCTGACGGGGGCGCACCGGGTGTGGGCGGAGTTCGCCGGAGTCCGGGGCACCAGCGCGTTCCTCGTGACGCGGAACGGGGCTCCCGTGGGGCGCGGCTACTACCGGTCCGTCGACGACCTCGCCGAGATCGTCGACCTCGCCGATCTGCGCGCGGAGTGACGGCTTGCGCCGGCCGGCCCGCCGCGGTCGGCTCCGGCACCCACACCTTCCGCGGCACCACACCGTGACCCACGGCCCGGTGGGCCGCGCGGCGGCCCACCGAGCCATCCCAGTCCTGGAGGGGACCCGGTCTCGGGGGTGACACGGAAGGATCTGGTGGTGTGGGGGAGGGACGGGGCCTTCACGTTGGAGGCAACAGGTAAAGGCCAGCGGCGCCCGCGGAATTCATCGACTTGCCCCTGGCTCGTCGAAGGGTGGGGGCGCGGGCGGGGGGATGCCGGGCACCCCGATCAGCTCCATGAGATGGCGCAGGACAAGGTCGTTCTGCATCATCAGGTCGAAGGCGTCGCGCGCTTCGTACTGCCGTACCTGGTCCGCCACGTGATCGGCGAGCTCCTTGGCCTCGACACGCCGGTCCTTCGCCATCCGCTCGACGACCTCGGCCACCGCGTCCGGGTTCTCTGCCAGTGCGACGGCGTACGGGGTCAGCCATTCACTCTGCCCGCTCTTGAGGAACTGCTGCCACAACAGGCGGCGGTCACCGAAATACATTACGAGCCGGCGCGCGAGGTCATGCTCGTTAGCTGCGTTCTGCCGCTTAATCCACGCTTCGCGCTGGACGTCCCGCACGGATTTGTCCAAGGCCACGATCGTCCGGTGATCGATGGGGCGCGCTTCCCCGTCGGTCTGGTCTCCCGAGAGGAATTCCAGCCTGGTAACGGCGAAGAGGGTCGCGGCCACCTGGTCGAAGTGCTTCTCCGCCTCGCCCGCCTCGTACGGGGCGAAGTCACGCGACACCGCCCGTACCTGTGTGGCCAGGCGCTCTTTCACAATGAACTGGTGCTCTTCGGTACGCGCCGCGAGCACTTCCGGATACTCGTGTCCGGTCACGCACCAGGTGAAATGGACGGTGACCGAAAAGGTGTAGCCATCGCCCTTCGCTGGAACAACGAGATGGAAGGCGCCCGGATGGTGCACCGCCCGGAACGCACCTCCGGAACGCTGTAACCATCGCCGCAGGCGAGTACCGAGACTGAGGTAGGTAGGAACTCTATCGACAGGGCCGTGGTTGCCGCAGTTCATGCGAACCGTGCTCATTTCATGAACTCCTTCGTGAGAAGGCCGTAGAACCGCATGCGTGGACGTAACCCCGGTTCCGCATGGAGGTCGTCCCGCAGCGCGTCGAAGCGAGTGCCGTCTTTCGCCCAGCCGCGCAGGGCATTCCAAGGATCCTGTCCGCAGTATTGGGAGAGCAGGACCTGACGCCACAGCTCCCCGACGAGCGCGGGATCCTCCTCGTAATGCGCGAGGATGCGGGGTCGCCCGCCGTGCGTCAGCTGTGCGACTTTCGTCAGGCACGCGGCCACTAGCCTGCCCAGCTCCCGTGAATCCGATCGCGCCCAGCTGAGCAGATGGCTGAGCACCACACGGGTGGAGCCGCTCGCGTACAACTCCACCACGGTGTCGCGGATGGCGGGGTTCAAGGCGTCGGGATGGCGGCGGGCGATCGACTTCAGCGCCTCCATGGCCTGTCCGGCGGCCTGCTCGCCGAGCAGTGTGCCGAGCAGCCGGACGGCGGTCGACTGCCGGGCGATTTCTTCCGGCCGTGCCTGCTGCAACCACGTTCGGAGAAGGCCCGCTACACGGTCATGCCGCTGAGGGCATTCGGCGACGACCGCCTCCAGTGCCCATGCGGCGGCCATGTGCAGCGCCTCGAAACGGCTGGCGGCCCATCCGGCGATGCAATGCTCGTAGACGAAGTCGAAATCGTAGGCGGCGAACCGCCCCACGGTCTGGGCCGCTTTCAGCCGCACCAGCGGGTCGTTGTCGCGGGCCAACCGCGACAGCCAGTCGAGCAGCGCTTGGTGCGCGACCACGTAGTCGAGCCAGAGCGCGTCCAGTACCGCGGGGGCGAACTTCGCCCGGAACGACAGCCTCCGGTCCACCTCCTGCACGATGTGGGGCCGTTGCTCGCGGGCGTGCTGAAGCCAGTCATCGAGCATGGCCGCGAAGGGAAGCATGCCCAGCTTCGCGTCCTCCTTCTGTTTCTCGACCTCGAAAAGCCGCCCGGCGAGGTCGTAGGCCGCGCGGCAGACCTGAACCGTGGGCTGCCCGTCCAGCACGGCCCCCGCGATCACGAAGGCCCGGCGTCCAAGGTCCCGCTGGTCGTCCTCCTGATGGAGCACGGCGCGCGCCTCATGTCGCCATGGGTCCGGACGGTCGCTGCAGACGTCCTCGACCGATCCGCCCGATCGCAGCGCGGCGGCCAGCCTGACGGCCAATTCCCTGGCGTCCCGCGGGCTGGTCGGTTCTGCTGGAATCCGGCCCAGGACCTCTGTGGGGTCGTGCGGTCCTCCGGCAAGCCGGTGGCCCAGCTGACGGGCCAGCACGTCACACGGGTCTGGCCGCTGATGGTCGGTGACGAGCTCCGACACCTCGCTCGTGTCCGAATCCTGACCCACCACGATGACCATCCGGGCATCGAGCTCCTTGAGCATGTCCCGGCACCCCAGAAGGTCCACCTCTGTGAGGCGCTTGGCCCAGCTCTGCCCGGACGCCTTGTACAGATATCCATGCCCAGGGCTGAGCTTCCCCTTGTCTAGCAGGGTGGGCGGCTCTGTCGAGCGGATCATCCGCAGCTCATGACATCGGTGAGCCAACGCTGCCAGGGCGGTGGTCGTACGCCCCGTTCCCGGCAGTCCTTGCAGTACGGCGACGGGCTCGTTGTCGAGACGGTGGACCAGTGCTTCCTTGGACGCGGTACCGGCGAACCGCAGCCTGATGTCGTCCCGGCGTTCCGGGGGGACAGGGGCGAGCTGCCACGAGTCCTTCCCCTCGGCCATGTGGATGTGCTTGTCGCCTGTGACCTTGTCTCCGCCGAACGCGTCCCCTCCGTGGGCTGTGTTCGGTGGTCTGAACTGGTCGTTGAACATCCGCCGGAGTTCCCGCACCTGCTCCTGGAGCCGTCTGAGCTCCGACGGGCTTCGATCCTGCTCCGGAAGGCCCTCCAGCGCCCTGGGCTCTCCCTCGTCGTCGGACATCGCGGCCGCCTAATAGATGTTCTTGTTACCAGCGACTTTGTCCCCACTGAAGGCGTCTCCCCCATACGAGACGTTCGCCGCCCGGTTCCCCGCCTTGTCTCCATGTGGGTAGGGGGGCGAAGGCGGAAGCGCGGGCCCAGGTTCGCCGCCCTCGGTCCCGTTTTCCGGGTCATAGGGACTGAGCGCGGCGATGGTCGCCAGATCGAACCGTGGAACGTACAGATAGGCGCGATAGACCTGCTTTTTCACGGCGACGCACACCGGGCGGAAGAGTGTCGGACGGGGATGTCCGGGCCCCTGGGTGATGTAGTCACGGTAGATGTCGGAGGAGACGATGATTCCCAAGTCCGCCTCGGAGAGCTCGCGCATCGCCACTCGCAGCGGGTCGGAGTCGCGCAGGCGAGCCGGTTGCACCGCGTGCTGGCCAGGCCACCCCGTCGCGCCGTCCAGATGGAGCGGACCGATGTGGACGGCCATGCGGAGCCGGAGACGGGTAAACGTCTCCTCCGCTTGCCGCCTGTTGTACGACCCCAGTGCCGCGTCCAATTCACGGACGAACACATCCATCAGCGGCCCTGTGTCAGTGCCCGCCGGCAGGACCACGTAGACGCCGTCACCTCCGTCTTGGCGCTGCCACGCACGACGGTTCAGCCGGGCCACGTCGGCGGCGTCGTCCAGTATCCGGCCGAGCGCGGCCTGCAGGGTCCGCTGCTCGGCGTCAGTACGGCTGCTGTAGTCTTCGATGTCGACCGTGAACAGAACACGGTATTCGGGAACGCCCATCTTTTCCTCCGATGCTCCGGGTGCCCAGAGCATCGGGCCAGACCATGCACGGCAATCCGGATAAATCCGGGTTCAGTGCAGATCCGCGAACTCGGTGAGCCGAGCGAGATCGGTGATGACCACACGGCGGCGTCCGGCGACCGACACCAGCCCGTCCGAAGTGAGTGCGCGCAACGCCTTCTGCACCGTGTCCTCCTTGGCGCCGACCAGGCCGCCCAACTCGGCCTGAGTCAAGGGGATGCCCAGGTCCACTCCCGCGTCGCAGGGACGCCCGTGCCGGCCGGCGAGGGCGAGCAGAACCCGAGCCAAGCACTGCCCGGCCGTGTAACCGGCGAAATCAAGGCGTCGCTGGTTGGACCAGCGGAGCCGCTCGATCGTCATCTGGTTCAGGATGAGCGCCGCGGCCGGGTGCCGTTGGAGGAAGCCGACGAACGCCTCACCTCGGATCTGGCACACAACCGCCCGGCCGCATGTGACGACGGTCGCGGACCGCACCGTCTCGCCGAGGACCGCCATTTCTCCGATCATGTCGCCGCTCACCCGGAGCGCCAGCAGCGCCTCTGTGCCGTTCTCCACCCGAGCACTCACCTTGACCAGCGCGTCGATCAGTAACCAGACCGAGCCCGCGGGATCTCCCTGCCGCACCAGAGCACGGTGCGGCCCTAGCGAATGCAGCACGCCCAGCCTGAGCAACCTCGTCCTGTCCGGGACCGAAAGCCGACTCAGGAAGGTGCCCTTCGGCCACGTGCGAGCCTCGAACACGACAGTCTCCGGGTTTCTACGAGGCAAGGGATCGGTGGCGACCACGACACCATCATGCGTCAACGGCACCGGGCGGAGTAGCCGTGAAAATGAGGCCGGTGGAGGAGCCCTCCGTGCGCGGAGCCGAGCCCGAGAGAACCCGCGGCAGGCATACTCGATGTCACGGAGTATAACGCTCCGTATATGGGGGATGATCGGAGGAGCTGGACGGGGCCGGGCGGGTTGCGGGTGACGGCGGTGCGGCTGACGGGGGCGCACCGGGTGTGGGCGGAGTTCGCCGGAGTCCGGGGAACCAGTGCGTTCCTCGTGACGCGGAACGGGGCTCCCGTGGGGCGCGGCTACTACCGGTCCGTCGACGACCTCGCCGAGATCGTCGACCTCGCCGACCTGCGCGCGGAGTGACGGCTTGCGCCGGCCGGCCCGCCGCGTGTAGTCGGTTACCTGTGGAAAAGCGCATGTGGGACGTCGTCGTGGTGGGGTCGGTCAACGCGGACCTGGTGGTGGGCGTCGAGCGCCGGCCCGCGCCGGGGGAGACCGTGCTCGGCTCCGACCTCGTCACCCATCCGGGCGGGAAGGGCGCCAACCAGGCGGTCGCGGCGGCCCGGCTCGGCGGCCGGGCCGGGATCGTCGGGCGGGTCGGCGACGACGGGCACGGCGCGCTGCTGCGCGCCGCCCTCGCCGCGGACGGCGTCGCCCTCGACCACCTGGTCACCACGCCGGACGCGCCGACCGGCGTCGCGCTGATCACGGTCGGGCCGGACGGCGACAACAGCATCATCGTCTCGCCCGGCGCCAACGCCCGGCTGGGCCCCGGCGACGTCGAGGACGCCCGGGAGATGATCGCGGGGGCGGCGGTCGTGTCGTTCCAGCTGGAGGTGCCGCTGCCCGCCGTGGAGGCCGCCGCCGGCGCCGCCGCGCGCGCGGGCGGGCGGGTCGCCCTCAACCTCTCGCCGCCCGCGCCGATCCCCGACGGGCTGCTCTCCCTCTGCGACCCCCTCGTCGTCAACGAGCACGAGGCCGCCTTCCTGCTCGGCGGGGACGGCGACCCCGCGCGCATGGCGGCCGCGCTCGCCGGCTCCGGGCCGCGCTCGGTCGTCGTCACGCTCGGCGCCGACGGCGTCGTGGTCGCCGGCGGCGGCGGCACGACCGCCCTCCCGTCGCCGAAGGCGAAGGCCGTCGACACCACGGGCGCGGGCGACGCGTTCACCGCCGCGCTCTGCCTGCGGCTCGCCCGCGGCGACGCCCTGCCGGACGCGGCCGCCTACGCCACCCGCGCCGGGGCCGCCGCCGTCCGCCGGGCGGGGGCCCAGAGCTCCTTCCCGACGCCGGACGAGCTGCCCGGCGGGTAGCTCAGCGGCCGGTGCGGGCGCGGAGCCGGTACAGCTCGTCGGCGACGTCGTGGACGTCGGCGCCGAGGTCGAACGCGCTCAGCAGGTGCAGGTCGTCCGCGGTCTCGACCTCCAGCATCCGCGTGTGCAGCAGGAGCCGGCGGCGCTCGTCGACTCGGATCGCGGTCACCTCGTCCCACCGGACGCGGCGGCGCCCCGCGTAGCCGGACGCGACGGTGAGGCCGTCGCCGTCGGCGGCCAGCCGGACCGGCGCGACCAGGTCGCGCAGCGCGAGCGCGTTCAGCCCGATCGCCGCGGCGCCCGCCAGGAACAGGAACTGCGGGTCGTGCGAGTACAGCACCACGAGCGCCGTGACGGCCGCCGCCGCGGCGCACTTCACCGCCACGTGACCAGGCGGTACACGCCACCGTCGTTCCGGACTCGCCTCCATGCACGAGACCATAGCCGCAGCGTGACGCTGCCCGCGCCGGGGGCGTCCGATAGCGTCGGCACCATGCGACTCGGCGTGCTGGACGTGGGCTCGAACACCGTGCATCTCCTGGTGGTGGACGCGCACCAGGGGGCACGGCCCCTCCCCGCGTTCTCCCACAAGGCGGATCTACGGCTCGCCGCGCACCTGGAGGACGGCGACCGGCTCTCCGAGGAGGGCGAGCGCCTGCTGCGCGACTTCGTCGACGAGGCGCTGCAGATCGCGGAGGACAAGGGCGTCGAGGACATCGTCGCGTTCGCCACCTCCGCCGTCCGCGACGCCGCCAACGGGGACGAGGTGCTCGCGCGGATCCGCGACGACAAGCGGATCGACATCCGGGCGATGTCCGGCGACGAGGAGGCGCGGCTGACGTTCCTCGCCGTCCGGCGCTGGTTCGGCTGGTCGTCGGGCCGGCTGCTCGTCGTGGACATCGGCGGCGGCTCCCTGGAGATCGCGTGCGGCATCGACGAGGAGCCGGACGTGGCGTTCTCGCTGCCGCTCGGCTCGGTCCGGCTCACCCGCGACCGGTTCACCGCCGACCCGCCGCCGCCGGATGAGGTCCGCGAGCTGCGCCGGCACATCCGGACGGAGATCGCCCGCAAGGTCGGGGACGTCGCCCGCTACGGGCCGGCGGACCACGCGGTCGCCACGTCCAAGACGTTCCGGCAGCTGGCCCGGATCGGCGGCGCCGCGCCCTCGGCGGAGGGCCCGTACCAGCGGCGGGTCCTGGCGGCCGACACCCTGACCGAGTGGACCGAGAAGCTGGCGAAGATGGCCGCCGCCGAGCGGGCCGAGCTGCCCGGCGTGTCCGAGGGCCGCGCTCCGCAGCTGCTCGCGGGGGCGATCGTCGCGGACGCCGCGATGGACCTGTTCGAGCTCGGCGAGCTGGAGGTCTGCCCCTGGGCGCTGCGCGAGGGCGTCATCCTCCGCCGGCTGGACATGATCGTCGGCTGATCCGGCGGAGACGGGGACGTTCCCCGCAATAACGGCTGTCCGGAAATGGTCTGCCGTAGGCCATAACTAGACGCGCTTTGTCTTTACCCCCCGGGCCGCGGCCACGTAGGGAGGAAACTGCGGGCGGCTCTGATCCTGGGGGTTCTTGATGACGGGTGCGAACAGGTTCTCCTCCCTGCCCTGCGGGCGGCGGGGCAAGTGGGTCGTGCTGGCCGTCTGGATCGTCATCCTGGCCGTCGCGATGCCGCTGGCCGGCAAGCTCACCGGCGCGCAGACCAACGAGTCGTCGGCGTGGCTGCCGAGCAACGCCGAGTCCACCCGGGTCGTCGAGGAGTCCGAGCGGTTCACGCCCGCCGACACCTTCCCGGCGGTGATCGTCTACCACCGGGACGGCGCCCCGCTGACCGCCGCCGACCGGGCGAAGGCCGCGGCGGACGTGCCCCGGCTGCGGGCCGTCACCGGCGACCCGGAGGGCTCCGACCCGCCCCGGCGGCTCGCCGTGGACGTCCAGGGCCCGATCCCCGCCAAGGACGGCACGGCCCTGGAGACGATCGTCTCGGTCCAGGTCGGCAACGGGGGCTGGGACCTGCTCGGCCCCGCCGTCGACGACTACCGCGACATCGTCCAGCGTGGGGACCCCGGCCTGTCGGCGCACGTGACCGGCCCGGCCGGGTACGCGGGCGACTTCAGCAACGTCTTCGCCGGCTTCGACGCGACCCTGCTGCTCATCACCGCCGCCATCGTCATCGCGATCCTGCTGATCACCTACCGCAGCCCGATCCTGTGGCTCGCGCCGCTGCTGTGCGTGGGCTTCGCGCTGACGGCCGCCCAGGCGCTCATCTACCTGCTGGCCGCGCACGCCGGGCTCACCGTCAACGGGCAGGCCGCGTTCATCCTGACCGTGCTGGTCTTCGGCGCCGGCACCGACTACGCGCTGCTGCTGGTCGCCCGCTACCGGGAGGAGCTGCGGCGGCACCGCGACCGGCACGAGGCGATGGCGATCGCCCTGCACCGCGCCGGCCCCGCGATCATCGCGAGCGGCTCGACGGTCGCGCTCGGCATGCTGTGCCTGCTCGTCGCCGTCCTCAACTCGACCAAGAGCATGGGCCCGGTGATGGCGATCGGCGTCGTCGTCGCGCTCGCCGCGATGGTCACGCTGCTGCCCGCGCTGCTGGTCATCGGCGGGCGCTGGATGTTCTGGCCCCGCCGCCCGGCCTACGGGACGGCCGAGCCGTCCGAGCGGGGCCTGTGGGCGCGGGCCGGCGCCGCCATCGCGACCCGCCCCCGCATCACCTGGATCGTCACCGCCGTGGTGCTCGGCGCGCTCGCCACCGGGATCTTCGGCCTGCGCACCGGCTCGCTGCCCAGCAAGGACGCGTTCAGCACCGGCAAACCGGACTCGGTCACCGGCGAGGAGGTGCTCGCCCGGCACTTCCCGGCCGGGAGCGGATCACCCGTCCAGATCGTCACCAACGCGGGGACGCAGGACGAGGTCACCGCGGCCCTCGCCACCGTCCCCGGCCTGACCGCGGTCGCGCCGGCCGGGAACGACCCGGGGCGGCCGATCGAGGGCCGGGTGTACCTGGAGGGCACGCTCACCGCCGCGCCCGACAGCGAACGGGCGTTCACCGCGGTCGAGCGCGCCCGCACCGCCGCGCACGCCGTGCCGGGCGCGGACGCCCTGGTCGGCGGGACGTCGGCGGTGACGCTCGACATCAACGACGCCTCCCACCGGGACCAGAACGCCGTCATCCCGCTGGTCCTCGTCGTCGTGCTCGCGATCCTCGGGCTGCTGCTGCGCGCCGTCGTCGCGCCGCTGATCCTCGTCGCGACCGTCGTGCTGTCGTACGCGGCGGCGCTCGGCGTCAGCGCGCTGGTGTTCAACCACGTGTTCGGGTTCGCCTCGGCGGACCCGTCGTTCCCGCTGTGGGCGTTCGTGTTCCTCGTGGCGCTCGGCACCGACTACAACATCTTCCTGATGACGCGCGTCCACGAGGAGGCCAAGCGGCACGGGACCCGGCGCGGCGCGCTGATCGGGCTCGCCGCGACCGGCGGGGTCATCACCTCGGCGGGCGCCGTCCTCGCGGGGACGTTCGCCGCGCTCGGCTCGCTGCCGCTGGTGTTCGTCGCCGAGCTCGGCTTCACGGTGGCGTTCGGGGTGCTGCTCGACACGTTCATCGTCCGGTCGGTGCTGGTCACCGCGCTGAACCTGGATCTCGGCCGGCACATGTGGTGGCCGAGCGCGCTGTCCCGGGCCCGGTCCCCGGCCGCCGCGCGGGAGGCCGCCCCCGCCGCCCGCGAGTAGCGCCGGCGGTCACGACCAGTTGGGGTGGCCGAGCGTGCCCCCCTCCGGGGTGACGACGCGGTCGTCCTCGCCGTCGGCGCGGATCGCGCGGATCACCGGCTCGGTGACGTCGCCGCGCACGTAGGCGAGCCAGCGGCCGTCGCGCGACCACGCCGGGTCCATGTCGCGGACGGCCCCGGACGTCAGGGCGTGCGCGCCGGACCCGTCGGCGTTCACCAGCCAGATGTCGCTGCCGGTCGCCTCGCCGCGCACGAAGGCGACCCGGGACCCGTCGGGCGACCACTCCGGGTCGACCGCGCGCACGCCGTCCGAGGTCAGGCGCGTCCAGGCGCCGCCGGGGTCGTTCGGGTCGAGCGAGTAGATCTGCTCGACGTCGCTGTCCCGCTTGCTCCAGAACACGATCCGGCCCTTGGACGACCACATCGGGTCGTCCTTCGCCGAGGGGTCCGTGGTGACCTGGGTCGCCGGGCCGCCCCGCAGCGGGATCGTGAAGATCTGCCGGACGCCGTCCCTGTCGCCCATGTACGCCAGGCGGGTGCCGTCCGGCGACCAGGTCAGGCGGGTGCCGCGCGCCATGTCCGTGACCTTCCGCGCGCCGCCGCCGTCCGCGTTCATCACCCACGCCTCGGCGCTCCGGTCGCGCTGCCGGGTGAACGCGACGAGCTTCCCGTCGGGGGAGCGCTCAGGCAGGATGTCGCACTGCGAGCCCTTGACGAGCGTCGTCGCGGAGCGGTCGCCCGGCTTGTAGACGCCGATGTCGCCATGGCATTCCCGCGGCCAGCCCGGCGCCGTGTCGACGCGGACGAACATGGGGTCGGCCGGGAACGCGGCGCTCTCCGCGCCGGTGTTCCGCGCGTTGTCGGACGGCCGGTTGAGGAAGTAGACGGCGCCCGCCACGGCGGCCGCGGTCAGCACCGCCGCCGCGGTCGAGGCGATCAGCGTGGTCCGCCGGGACGGCCACTCCCTCCGGCCGCGCCGCGGCGCCGGGGGGAGCACCGGCGGGACGTACTGGCGCTCGGTGGGCGGGTCGGTGCGCCGCTCGTACGCGGGCTCGGTCGGCGGCTCCGGCTGCGGCGCGGGCGGCTGCGGCGCGGGCGCGGCCGCAACGGGTGGCGACGGCGCCTGCGCGGTCGGTGCCGCCGGAGACGGGCCGGGCGGAGACGGTTCGGGCGGTGACGGTTCGGACGGTGACGGTTCGGACGGTGACGGGGCGGGCGGCGCCGGGGCGGGCGGCGCCGCTTCGGACGGTGACGGCGTGGAGGGCGACGGCGTGGACGGTGACGGGGCGGGGGAGGGGGCCGTGACGTCCTGGGAGGTGACGCCCGGGTCGCCGGCGGGCGGGGACGTCCACGCCTCGCCCAGCTCGGTCGTCACGGCGGCCTCCCCGGCGCCGCCGACGAGGGCGAGCAGCAGGTCGCGGGCGCTCGGCCGCTGCGCGGGGTCCTTGCGCAGCGCCGCCTGGACGATCCCGGCCAGCGGCGCCGCCAGGTCGTCGACCTCGGGGTCGGCGTGCACGGCCCGCGCCGCCAGGAGCTGGAAGGACCCCTGCCCGAACGGGTTGCGGCCGCTCGCGGCGAACGCGACCAGGCAGCCCCACGCGAACACGTCCACCGCCGGGGTGACCTGCTGGGTCGTGATCTGCTCGGGCGCGATCCAGCCGGGCGTCCCGACGACCTGGCCCGTGCGGGTGTGGGACGAGGCCATGTCCAGCGCGCGGGCGATCCCGAAGTCGATCACGCGGGGCCCGGAGATGGACAGCAGTACGTTGCTCGGCTTGAGGTCGCGGTGCACCAGGCCCGCGCTGTGGATGGCGACGAGCGCGGCGGCCACCCCGACGGCCACCCCGTGCAGCATGCCCGGCGACAGCGCGCCCTTCTCGCTGACGTGCTGGAGCAGCGACGGCCCGTCGATGTACTCGGTGACCATGTACGCCAGGCCGAGGTCCTCGCCGTGCTCCAGGACCTGCGCGGTGCAGAAGGACGCCACCCGCTGGGCGTTGGCGGCCTCGTCGTGGAACCGGGCGAGGAACGTCTTGTCGCCCGCCAGCTCCGCCCGGACCACCTTCACCGCGACGGGGCGCTCCTCCGGGTCGCGCCCGAGGTAGACGGCCCCCATCCCGCCCTCGCCGATCTTGGCCTCGATCCGGTACCGGCCGATCCGCGTGGGGTCGTCCGGACGCAGCTCACGCAGGGAGGTCGCGTCCATGGAGAGATCACCTTTCAACCCCACGGAGCCACGTCCTGGCGGGCCGCCCCACGGCGGCACGCGGCCCCGACGTTCCATACGATGTCAGAGGACGCGCCCAGGTTCTAGCGTCCGCCCGACGATCTCGGATCAGTGGAAGTTGCGAGCTTTGACGCGGCCGGGGACGGGGAGGCGCCTGAGCCGGGTGGCGCGGACGCTGGTGACACCGTCGGCGCGCTCCAGCCGGCCTCCGACCAGCAGCGCCTGCGAGTCGACGGCGAGGCCACGGTACCGCTGGAACACCTGCGGCGGGCACACCACGTTGATGATGCCGGTCTCGTCCTCCAGGGTCATGAAGACGATGCCGCCGGCGGTCGGCGGGCGCTGCCGGTGGGTGACGAGGCCCGCGACGACGACGTTGGTGTCGCCCGGCGTCCCGGCGAGCCGTACGGCGGAGAGGGCGCCCAGCTCGTCCAGCGCCTCCCGGACGTGGGCGACGGGGTGGGTGTTGGAGACGCCCGTCGCCCACAGGTCGGCGAGGGTCTCCTCGATGGGCGTCATCGGCGGCAGGGCGGGGGCGGACGCGCCCGGGGCGACGCCTTCGAGCTGCCCCGGCCCTGACCCGGCGAGGGCGCCCGCCGCCCACAGGGCCTCCCGCCGCGACAGGCCGAACCCGTCGAACGCGCCCGCGGTGGCGAGGGCCTCCAGGGCGCCGGCCGACAGCGGAACGCGCCGGGCGAGGTCCTCCATGCTCGTGTAGGGGCGCCCGGCCGCGACGGCCTCCGCCGTGTCGTCGCCCAGGTTGCGGATTCCGGCGAACCCGAGCCGTATCGCGGGCTGGGCCGCGGCGGGCGCGTGCGGATGGCCGGACTCGACCTCGATCGGCTCCTCCAGCGTGGGATGGACGTCGCTGGCGTTGATGTCCACGCTCCTGACCACGACACCGTGCCGGCGGGCATCGTTCAGGAGGCTGTGCGGACTGTAGAACCCCATCGGCTGGTTGCGCACCAGGGCGGCCGTGAAGGCGGCCGGGTAGTGGCGCTTCAGCCAGGCGCTCGCGTACACCAGGTGGGCGAAGCTCTGCGCGTGCGACTCGGGGAACCCGAACCCGGTGAAGCCGAGGATCTTCTCGTACACGCTCTCGGCGATCTCGGCCGGGATGCCGCGCTCGGCCATCCCGTCCAGCAGCCGCCGCCTCAGCCGCTCGACCCGTTCGGGGGCGCGCTTGGCGCCCATCGCCTGCCGCAGCCGGTCGGACTCGGCCGGCGTGAAGCCCGCGCAGTCCACGGCGAGCTGCATCATCTGCTCCTGGAACAGCGGGACGCCGAGCGTGCGCGACAGGGCCGGCTCCATCAGCGGATGCGGGCACTCGGCGGGTTCCAGGCCCTTGCGCCGCCGCAGGTACGGGTGGACGGACCCGCCCTGGATCGGCCCCGGACGGATCAGCGCGACCTCCACCACCAGGTCGTAGAACTCGCGGGGCCGCAGCCGCGGCAGCGTCGCCATCTGCGCCCGCGACTCGACCTGGAACACCCCGACCGTGTCGGCGTCGCACAGCATGTCGTACACCTCATGGTCTTCCGGCGGGATCGACTGCAGGTCGTACCGGCGCCCGTGGTGCCGCTCCACCAGGTCGAAGCAGTCGTGCAGCGCGGCGAGCATGCCGAGGCCGAGCAGGTCGAACTTGACGAGGCCGGCCGCCGCGCAGTCGTCCTTGTCCCACTGCAGGACGCTGCGGTCCGCCATCGTCGCCCACTCGATCGGGCAGATCTCGCCGACGGGCCGGTCCGCGATGACCATGCCGCCTGAGTGGATCCCGAGGTGGCGGGGCAGCGTCAGCATCCGGCCCGCCAGCTCCGCCACCGGCGCCGGGATGTCGTTCTCCGCGCCGACCGGGTCGCGCGGGTCGATGCCCTTGGACCACGCGTCCTGCTGGCCGGGGGAGAAGCCGAGCGCGCGCGCCGCGTCCCGCACGGCCATCCGCGGCCGGTAGCTGATGACGTTCGCGACCTGGGCCGTGCACTCCCGCCCGTACTTCCGGTAGACGTACTGGATGGCCTCCTCGCGCCGCCGGTGCTCGATGTCCAGGTCGATGTCGGGCGGGCCGTCCCGGCCGGGCGACAGGAACCGCTCGAACAGCAGCCCGTGCCGGACGGCGTCCACACCGGTGATGCCGAGCGCGTAGCAGACCGCCGAGTTGGCCGCCGACCCCCGCCCCTGGCAGAGGATCCCCCTGCTCCGGCAGAACTCCACGATGTCGTGGACGATCAGGAAGTAGCCGGGGAAGCGGAGCTGCTCGATGACGTCCAGCTCCTTGGCGATCTGCTCGTAGGCGCCGGAGATCCGCTCCCGCTCGGGCGGCCCGTACCGCTGGAGCGCGCCCTGCTGCACCAGGTGCCGCAGCCAGCTCGCCTCGGTGTGGCCGTCCGGGACGGGCCAGTCGGGCAGCCTCGGCGCGACCACGTCGAAGCCGAACAGGCAGTCTCTCGCCAGCGCGACCGTCCGCTCCCGGACGCCGGGGAACCGCGCCAGCCGCCTCGCCATCTCGGCGCCGCCGCGGACGTGCGCGGTCCCGTTCGCGGGAAGCCACCCCGCCATCTCGTCCAGGCCGCGCCGGGCCCGGACGGCCGCCAGCGCCTGCGCCAGCCGCGCGTCGGCTCCGGGCGCCGCGTAGTGGACGTTGTTGGACGCGACCACGTCCACCCCGACACGCCGCGCCAGCGCGAACAGGGCGTCGTTGCGGAGGTCGTCGTCGGGCTGGTCGTGGTCGATCAGCTCGACGAACACGTTGCCGCGGCCGAACCTGCCGACGAGGTCGCGCAGTTCCCGCTCGGCCGCGTCCGGCCCGCCCGCCTCCAGCGCCGCCGGGACCGGGCCCTTCCGGCACCCGGTCAGCACCGCCCAGTGGCCGTCGTGGGCCCCGGCCAGCGCGTCCAGGTCGTACACGGGACGGCCCTTGCGCCCGCCCGCGAGCTGCGCCGCCGTGATCGCCGAGCAGAGCCGCGCGTACCCGGGCGCGCCCCGGGCGAGGACGAGCAGGTGCCGCCCCGCGGGGTCGGACTCGCCGGTCTGCGGTCCCGGCAGGCCGAGGCTCAGCTCCGCGCCGAACACCGTCCCGACGCCGGCCTCGCTCGCGGCCTGCGCGAACTGCACGGCGCCGTACATGCCGTCGTGGTCGGTGATCGCCATCGCCTCCACGCCGAGCCGCGCGGCCTCGGCGACCAGCGAGCCGGGGTCGCTCGCCCCGTCCAGGAAGCTGAACGAGGAGTGGGCGTGCAGCTCCGCCCACGGCACGTCCGCGACCGCCCGGCGCGGCGCGGCGGGCGGCTCCGGCGGCGGCTCCGGACCTCGCGCGCTGTGACCCTCCGCATCGCCTGGCGACCGTCCGCCGGGCCGCCAGGAGAGCCGCTGCTCGACCTCCCGCCACGGAATGGGCGGATTGTGCCACCCCATCAGCGCCCGCTAGTCATAGACGGCCTCGACGTGCCAGCGCCCGCCCTCGACGGCGAGCAGGTAGGCGGCGCCGTCCTCGGTGGTGACCTGGAACCGGGCCCGGCGCCGCGCGGCGGCGGGGTCCCACCAGCGCTCGTCCGCGGGCCACGGGCCCGTCCAGCCGGTGACCGCGGCGGGCCGCCCGCGGACCGCGAGCACCGCGGGCGGCGCGGACACCTCGCACCGCGCGGACACCACGACCGCCGCCCCGGACGCGTCGACCAGCTCGGCGGGGGACGGCTCCGCCGGGACGACCGCCGGCGCGGGCCCGGACACCCGGCCGGGCCACGGTCCCTCCGGCGGGCCGGCGGGTGGCACGTCGCCGACCGGTACCCGCACGACCCGCTCGCCCGGCCCGCGCCCGCCCACCAGCACCGGCCGCGTGATCCCGTGGTGGCCGAGGAGGGCCTGGACGCGGTCGGCGGCCCGCGCGATCCGGTCGGTGACGGCGGTCCGGCCCCACAGCCCCTCCTGCCGCCCCTCGTCGGGGACGAGCTGGTCGGGCGCCAGCTCGACCCAGGTCACGCCGCCCCAGACGGCGTCGGCGCCGCCGCCCGGCCCCGCCGGGTCGTGGGCCGAGAGCTGCCAGCGCACGCGCTCGGCGACGGCCAGCGCCGACAGGCCGTCGTGCCGCCACAGCCGCCGCAGCACGTGACCGCCGGCGAACCCCACCGCGACCTCCAGCCGGACGCACGCCAGCCCGCCCGCCGCGAGCCCCTCGTGCAGCTCGCCCGCCAGCCGCTTCGCCGCGAACACCACCCGCTCCGCCTGCTCGGCGGGCGGGTCGAAGCCGGCGCGCACCGACAGGTCCGCGGCGCCCTCGACCGGCGCGAGCGGGCGCGGTTCCTCGCCCCGCGCCAGCCGGTGCGCGAGCGCCCCGTCCGCCCCGAACCGCCCGGCGACGTGCCCGGACGGCAGCGCGGCGAAGTCGCCGAGCGTCCTGATGCCGAGGCGCCGGAGCAGGTCGGCCAGGTCCGGCCGGTCGAGGACGGCGGGCGGGTACGGCGCGAGGAACGCCGCCGCGCGGCCCTCCGGCACGACCACGCCGCCCTGCCCGGCGCGGGCCGCCAGCTCCGCCGCGAACAGCCCGTCCGCGACGCCGGTCCCGCAGTCGAAGCCGGCCTCCACCACCGTGTCCTGCACCAGGACGCGCAGCGCCTCCTCGCCCCCGTAGAACCGGGCCGGCCCGCGCGCCGCGATGGCGCACAGCCCCGGCCGCACCACCTCCACGCGCGGCGTCAGCTCGGCGACCGCCTCCACCACGGCCTCGAACAGCCGCCCCTCGGCGTCGGTGTCCCGATCGCGGACCACCAGCTCCGGGCAGCGGCGCTGCGCGTCCCGGAGCCGCTGCCCGCGCCGTACCCCCTCGGCCCGCGCCGCCGCCGTGCAGGCCGCCACCTGGCCCTGCGCCACCGCGGCGCCCGGGGTCGCCGCGTCGATCCCGACCGCGGTGACCGGCCAGTCCGGGCACCACACCACCAGCACCCGCGTCACGCGACCCCCTCCCCGGCCGGCGCGTGGGCTCGGGGGAGGACCGGGCGCGGTGTGTGCACCGGCGCCCCCGCCGCGACGGTGCCCGGGACGAGCTCCAGCGGCGGCCGTGCCGTCTCGTCCGTCCTGACGGTGCCGTCCGGGGCGGGGAGCCAGAGGCGGGCGCGGCGGCCGCGCCCGGGCGCGTCGCGGCCCTCGGCGACGATCTCGACGCGGCGGCCGGTCAGCCGCCCGTGGCCGTCGGCGAGGCCCTCCCAGGCCGCGTCCTCCAGCCGGAGCCGCAGCCGGACGCCGGGCCAGTCGCCGGCGAACGCGCCGGTCAGCGTGAGCACGCAGCCGTGCTTGCGGGCCAGCGCCGACAGGCGGCGGACCGCGGCGGCGCCCGGACGCTCCGGCGGGCACAGCAGGACCAGCTCGACGGCCTCGGCCAGCGCGGCCACGACGTCCGGCCAGCGGTCGCCGGGGTCGTCGACGAGCAGCAGCCGCTCGGGGGCGGCGCCCATGCCGGCCGCGGCGGCCGCGCCGAAGCCGGGGAGGCCGACCACGCCGCACCAGCCTCCGGTGCCGTCCTCGCCGCCGTGCCGGGACACGCCCGCGACGAGGGCGAGGCCGAGGGACCCGGCCCCCGGACCGCCGAGGCCGACGATCGAGCCGGGCCGCAGCCCGCCGCCGGGGACCACGGCCCGCAGCGCGGGCAGCACGGGCACCGCCGCGTCCGGACTCGGCCCCGTGTTCTCCAAGGTCGTCGCCAGGTCCCGCAGGGCCGCCTCCGGCACGGTCGTCCCTCCTCTCGCCCCACTCCTGAACAATTTCGAACAAGAGTTCGACCCGTGTCAAGTTGCCGCAGGTCACGGGGCGGAGTCGGGGGAGGTCGGAAGCCCGATGGCGTCGGGCTTCCCGGGATTTTGGGCATGATGGGCGGTATGGAGAACGACGTGCGGACCGTCGCGTGGACGGGCGGGGGGCTCCGGCTCCTGGACCAGACCGTTCTGCCCGGCCGGGTGGAGCACGTCGTCGTGGACGACGTCGACACGCTCGTGGACGCGATCCGGCGGCTCGTCGTGCGCGGTGCCCCCGCCCTCGGGGTGGCGGGCGCGTTCGGCGTCGCCATCGCCGTCCGGCAGGCGGTCCGGGAGGGCTGGGGCGACGCCGAGCGGGACGCCGCGATCGCCCGGGTCCGGCAGGCGCGCCCGACGGCGGTGAACCTCGCGGCCGGTGTCGACCGCGTGCTCCCGTACGTCGCGAAGGGCGCCGACGCGGTGGCGGCGGAGGCCCAGGCGCTCTTGGACGAGGACGTGCGCGGCAACCGCGCCATCGGGGCGTTCGGCGCCGACTGGATCCTCGCGCGGGCGGGCGACCGGCCCCTGCGGGTCCTCACCCACTGCAACGCCGGCGCGCTCGCCACCGCCGGATGGGGGACGGCGCTCGGCGTCGTCCGGGAGCTGCACGCCCGGGGACGCGTCGCGATGGTCTACGCCGACGAGACGCGCCCCCTCCTGCAGGGCGCGCGGCTCACCGCGTGGGAGCTCGACCGGGCGGGCATCCCGTGCGCCGTCCAGGCGGACGGCGCCGCGCCGAGCTCGATCCTGCGCGGCCTCGCGGACGTGGCGGTCATCGGCGCCGACCGGATCGCCGCCAACGGCGACACCGCCAACAAGATCGGCTCGGTGGGCGTGGCGCTGGCGTGCCAGGCCGCCGGGATCCCGTTGGTGGTCGCCGCGCCCTGGAGCACCGTCGACCTCGCGCTGCCGGACGGCGGCGGCATCCCGATCGAGGAGCGTCCGGCCGCGGAGATCCTGTCCTGGGGCGGCGCGAGGACCGCTCCGGACGGCGTGGGCGCGCACAACCCGGCCTTCGACGTCACGCCCGCCCGCCTCGTGACCGCGCTGGTCACCGAGACGGGCGTGCTGGAGGTGTCGGCCGGCGTGACGCCCGCTCAGCGGGCGGCGGAGAACGCGTAGACGGTGGTGGAGTCGAACGTCTCGCCCGGCCGCAGGACGGTGGACGGGAAGCCCGGCTGGTTCGGGGAGTCGGGGAAGTGCTGGGTCTCCAGCGCGAACCCGTCGCCCTGCCGGTAGACGCGGCCGCTCGTCCCGGCGAAGCTCCCGTCGAGGAAGTTGCCGGAGTAGAACTGCACGCCCGGCTCGGTCGTGCTGATCTTCAGGACGCGCCCGGAGCGCGGCTCGGTGACCCGCGCGGCCTCGGTGAGCGCGCCCGCCCGCCGCTGGTCGAGGACGAAGTTGTGGTCGTACCCCTGCCCGATGAGCAGCTGCGGGTCGTTGACGCGGATCCGCTCGCCGATCGCGTGCGCCCGGGTGAAGTCGAACGGGGTGCCCTTCACCGGGGCGAGCTCGCCGGTCGGGATCAGCGTCGGGTCGACCGGCGTGAAGCGGGACGCGTTGAGCCTCAGCCGGTGGTCGTAGATCGTGCCCGTGCCCTCCCCGGCGAGGTTGAAGTACGAGTGGTTGGTCAGGTTGACGATGGTGGCCTTGTCGGTCGTCGCGTGGTAGTCGACCCGCAACCGGTCATCGGCGGTCAGCGTGTAGGTGACGGTGGTCCTGAGCGTGCCCGGGTAGTTCTCCTCGCCGTCCGCGCTGGTGTACTCCAGGCGCAGGCCGACGCTGTCGCGGCCCTTGACGGGGTGCGCGTCCCAGACCTTGGTGTCGAAGCCCTTGAGGCCGCCGTGCAGGCTGTTCTCGCCGTTGTTGAGGGCGAGCTGGTACGTGGTGCCGTCCAGGGTGAACCGGCCCTTGGCGATGCGGTTGGCGTACCGGCCGATGACGGCGCCGAAGTAGGGGCCGCCGTTCAGGTCGACGTAGTCCTTCAGCGTCGGGAAGCCGAGGACGACGTTGGCGCGCCGCCCGTGCCGGTCCGGTGTCTCCAGGGTCTGGACGATGCCGCCGTAGGTGATGATGCGCACCCGGACGCCTCGCCCGCTGGTGAGGGTGTAGCGGTCGACCTTCGTGCCGTCCTCCAGGGCGCCGAACGGCTCCTTGGAGATGCCGGGCCGCGCGTGCGACGGCGCGGCGCCCGCGGGGACGGCGGAGACGGCCAGTGCGGAGCCGACCACGGCCGATGCCGTGATCGCCAGGATCCTCTTCATCGTTACTCCTCGGGGGCGAGGGTGCGGGTCGCGGCGCGGAGGCTCTGGAACAACCGGGCCTCGTACGCCTTGGCGGAACGGACGTCGTGGTCGACGAAGAGCGCGTCGTTCAGCGCGGGGAGCCGCTGGGTCGCGTATCCGGTGTCGATGCCGGGCGCGTAGACCTGGTGCCGGTACCAGGGACGGCCCGGCAGCCCCGCCCGGGTCAGCAGGTCCCGCTCGGTCTGCATGATCTTGTCGTTGAGGCGGCGGAACGCGGCCGTGTCGCCCTTCCGGAGCGCCGCGTCCGCACGCGCCTGCAGGGCCTCCGCCGCGCGCTGCCAGGCCTTGGCCTGCGCGATGTCGCGCGAGACGTCCACGACGACGGACCCGAGCCGCTCGCGCTGCTCTTCGGTGAAGTCGGTGAGGTACTGGACCGTCTCCGACGCGTACGGACGGTAGCGGAGCGCGACCACGTCGGCGTTGGCGAGCCGCAGCGTCGCGATGCCGGCCAGCCGCGACATCGCCGCGTGGTACTCCCAGGTGGGGTCGCCGAACCGCGACATCCAGTAGTGGTCGTCGCAGGTGCAGTGGTAGTTCCCGGCGTTCCCCGTGGAGGACGAGCCCAGATCCATCGCCGGGACCCCGAACCGCTGGAAGAACGCCTGGAAGTCCGAGCCTCCGCCGATGCGGTCGATGGGGGTCGTGCCGTCGTTCTGCGCCTTCCACGCCTCGTACAGCGTCCCACCGGTGCCCGGCCACCGCACGTCCTTGGTCGCGTCGATGACGGACTGGTCCAGCGCCGGTGTCGCCGAGGCGCCGAAATGGGACCCTCCCGCGCCGTCCATGTTCAGGTAGGCGACCGCGTCGCGGAGCCGGTTTCCGCGCTGCTCGGCGTACTCGGTGGAGCCGAACAACCCGTACTCCTCGCCGTCCCAGGTGGCCAGGACGACGGACCGCTTAGGCCGCCAGCCCTTCTTGAGGAGCTGCCCCAGAGCGCGTCCCACCTGGAGCACGTTCTCCGTACCGGACAGGTTGTCGCTGCTGCCGTAGGTCCACGCGTCGTGGTGCGCCCCGAGGATGACCTCCTGCTCGGGATGCTCGCTGCCGGGGATGCGCACGGTGACGTCCCACAGCGGGCGGACCTGGAACGTGTTCTCCAGGTCCAGGTGCACCTTCGTCCCGCCGGGGCCGAACCGGTACGCGAACGGCAGGCCGCCCTGCCATTCCTTCGGAACCTGGTCGCCCTTCAGCGCGCGCAGGAGCGGCTCGGCCGCGCCGTAGGAGATCGGCGTCGTCGGGACGAGCCCCTTGAGCATCGGGGCCTGCGACGGCGGGATCCGGTGCGCGCCCTTCACCGACGGCCAGCCGGGGGTCTGCGGGTCCCCGGCCGCGAGCTGGATCTGCGCGATGCTGCCGCGCTGGATGCCGTCCGCGGCGCGCCACGGCCCGTCCGGGTAGACCGGGCCCCGGGCGGACCCGTCGTCGGCCGGGTCGGAGTAGATCAGCACGCCCTTGGCGCCCCGCTCGGCGGCCTCGCGCGGCTTGATCCCGCGGAACACCGCCCCGTACCGGACGAGGACGATCTTGCCCTGCACGGAGACGCCCTTCTCGGCGAGCAGCGCGAAGTCCTCGGGGCGGCCGTAGTTGGCGTAGACGACCTCGCCGCGGACGTTCCCCGACGGCGACATGCCGTTGTGCCCGGGGATCACGTCGTCGTAGTGCTTCTGCCAGGGACGCTTCTTCTCCTTGACCGGCAGCGTCCGCCGGTGCGGCGCCGTCATCTCCACTTTCACGCGCCGCGGCAGCGACAGGTAGGCGTAGTACGTCCGGACCTCGGGCTTCAGTCCGTACGACCGGAGGCGCTCGACGATGCGCCGGACGCGGTTCCGGTCGCCGGTGGTCGTGGTGAGGCCCGGCTCCTCCGACAGTTCGGCGTCCAGGTCGCGGGCGACCTTCGCGGACGGGACGGCCTTGAACAGGCGCTCGTAACGCCGCTGCCAGTCGGAGTTCTCCTTGGTGAAGCCCGCGATCGGATCGTTCCCGGTGGGGGCGGGGGGCGAGGCCGCGGCCGGGGCCGCGGCGGTGAGCGTGAGGGCGAGGGACACGGCAGGGGCGCCGAGCGCCGCCAGTGCCTGGGTTCGGGAGCGGAACACCAGCGATACCTCCCGGTACGCATTGCGGGTGCACGTACGGGTGCGCCCGGAACGTACGCCGCGATCAACGGAAGATCCAGAACGTTCGCCGGATCCGGCCAGCCCGTCCGGTGGATCGGCCATCATGGTGGACGTGCCGACCCCCGCGACCCCTAACGCCACGCCGCGTCCGGCGGAGCTTGAGGCGGTCTTGGAACGGATCACGTACGCCAACGAGGAGACCGGTTACACCGTCGCCCGCGTGGCGACCGCCAAGAGCGGGGGCGACCTGCTCACCGTCGTCGGCGCGCTGCTCGGCGCCCAGGTGGGGGAGAGCCTGCGCCTGGTCGGGCGGTGGCGCTCGCATCCGAAGTACGGCAAGCAGTTCGAGGTGGACTCGTACACGACCGTCCTGCCGGCGACGATCCAGGGCATCCGCCGCTACCTCGGCTCCGGGATGATCAAGGGGATCGGCCCGGTGATGGCCGACCGGATGGTCGGGCACTTCGGCACCGACATCCTGCGGATCATCGAGGAGGAGCCGGAGCGCCTCGTCGAGGTTCCCGGCCTCGGCCCGAAGCGCACCCGCCGGATCGCGGACGCGTGGGAGGAGCAGAAGGCCATCAAGGAGGTGATGGTCTTCCTGCAGGGCGTCGGCGTCTCCACCTCCCTCGCCGTCCGCATCTACAAGAAGTACGGGGACGAGTCGATCGACACCGTCCGCGAGCGCCCGTACCAGCTCGCGTCGGACGTGTGGGGCATCGGGTTCAAGACCGCCGACACGATCGCGCAGGCGGTCGGCATCCCGCACGACAGCCCCGAGCGGATCAAGGCGGGCCTGCAGTACACGCTGTCCGAGGCGGCCGACGACGGGCACTGCTTCCTGCCCGAGCCCAACCTGGTCACGGCGGCCGAGAAGATCCTCGGCGTGCCGCGCGAGCTGATCGTCCCGGCGCTGGACGAACTGGCCCGCGACGAGGGCGTCGTCCGCGAGCCGATCCCCGGCGGCGCGGAGGACGCCGCGACGATCCCGGCGGTGTACCTGGTGCCGTTCCACCGGGCCGAGCGGTCCCTCGCCCGCGGGCTGCTGGACCTGCTGGACGCGCCGACCGACCGGCTGAAGGCGTTCGCGGACGTCGACTGGGACAGAGCGCTCCCGTGGCTCAGGCAGCGCACCGGACAGGCCCTCGCACCCGAGCAGGAGGAGGCCGTCAAGCTCGCGCTGACGTCCAAGGTCGCGGTGCTGACCGGCGGGCCGGGCTGCGGCAAGAGCTTCACCGTCCGGTCGGTGGTGGAGCTCGCCGCGGCGAAGAAGGCCAAGATCGTCCTGGTGGCGCCGACCGGCCGCGCCGCCAAGCGGCTCGCCGAGCTGACCGGGCACGAGGCGGCGACCGTCCACCGGCTCCTGCAGCTCCAGCCCGGCGGCGACCCCAGATTCGACCAGGACGACCCGCTGGACGCCGACCTGGTCGTCGTGGACGAGAGCTCCATGGTCGACCTGATCCTCGCCAACAAGCTGGTGAAGGCGATCCCGCGCGGCGCGCACCTGCTGCTCGTCGGGGACGTCGACCAGCTCCCGTCCGTCGGCGCGGGCGAGGTGCTGGCCGACCTGCTCGGTGCGGAGGCGATCCCGCGGGTCCGGCTCACGAAGATCTTCCGGCAGGCGCAGCGGTCCGGGATCGTCGTCAACGCGCACCGAGTCAACTCCGGCGACCACCCCCACACGCGCGGCTACGACGACTTCTTCCTGTTCCCGTGCGAGGAGCAGGACGAGGCCGCCGAGATGACCGTGGACGTCGTCGCCAACCGGATCCCGCGCAGGTTCGGCCTCGACCCGCGCCGCGACGTCCAGGTCCTCACGCCCATGCACCGCGGCGCGGCCGGGGCGGGGACGCTGAACACGATGCTCCAGGAGGCGCTGACCCCGCACGACGACGCCCGCCCCGAACGCCGCTACGGCGGGCGCGTGTTCCGCGTCGGCGACAAGGTCACCCAGCTCCGCAACAACTACGACAAGGGCGAGGCGGGCGTCTTCAACGGCACCGTCGGCGTCGTCACGTCCGTCTCCCTCGAAGAGCAGTCGCTCACCGTCCTGACCGACGAGGACGAGAGCATCGACTACGCCTTCGACGAGCTGGACGAGCTCGCCCACGCCTACGCGATCACGATCCACCGGTCGCAGGGCAGCGAGTACCCGGCGGTCGTCGTCCCGCTCACGACCGGCGCGTGGATGATGCTGCGCCGCAACCTGCTCTACACGGGCATGACCCGCGCGAAGAAGCTCGTCGTCCTCGTCGGGTCACGGCGGGCGCTGGCCGCCGCCGTCCGCACCGCCGGGGCCGGCCGCCGCCACACCGCGCTGGCGCACCGCCTCTCTCAGCGGTAGCGCAGCAGCTCCCAGGGGTCGTGGGCGCAGAACACCTCGACCTCGCCGCCGAGCGCCAGCTCCCGCAGCCGGGCCACGTTCGCGAGCCGCAGCTCCCGGTCGACCTCGCCGCCGGCCTGCACGAGCTCCATCAGCGGGTGCGTGACCGGCTCGGGACGGTCCACCTCCCCGTGGTACATGTACGCGTCGCCCGCGTGCAGCAGCCACCGGTCGCCGTCCCGCACCGCCACCCCGGCGTGGCCCGGGGTGTGCCCGCCGAGCGGGATCAGCAGGATGTCCTCCGGCACGCCCTCCAGGGCCCGCACGCCGTCGAACCCGTGCCAGGTCCCGCCCTCGCCGCCCTCGTAGACGACCCACTTCGGGCCGTGGGCGAGCTGCGCCGGGGTCTTGCCGCCGTCGGCCCGCTCCGCCTCGAACAGGTGCACGGCCGCGTCCGGGAAGTCGCTCAGCCCGCCGGCGTGGTCGCGGTGCAGATGCGTCGGGACGATGTGCCGCACGTCGGAGGCCGGGAAACCGAGCCCCTCGACCTGCCGGACGGCCGTGGCGGCGGGGTCGAGCGCCGGCCCCGCCATCTCCACCCAGTCGTCCAGCAGCCGCTCGGACGGACGCTCGATGTCGCCGAGGCCGATGCCGGCGTCCACGAGCACCAGCCCGGCCGACCCGGTCTCCACCAGCAGCACATGGCCGACGGCCCGAGCCGGCCGGAGCGGGCTCTCCGGCCCGTCCGCCGGTTCGATCTCCCGCATGGGAGCGCAGTCGAGGTGGTGAACGCGCATGGGACTCCTCAGATCAGGTCGGCTCAGATCAGGTCGGCGAGCTGGGCGGTCACGCGGTGGATGACCGACACGTCCCGCTGGACGCGGGCGAGCATGATGGCGCCCTGCAGGGACGACAGGACGAGAGCGGCCAGCGGTTCGGCGCGCTCCTCCGGTACGCCCCATCCCCGCAGGGCGGCCGCGATGCCCTGCTGCCACCCGGCGTAGACGTCGTCGCAGGACGCCCGGATGGCCTCGCTCTCGGCGGCCGTCTCCAGCGCCACGGTCGCGACCGGGCAGCCCTTGCTGAAGCCGGACTCGCGCAGGTTCCGCGCGAAGTGGTCGCCCATCGCCGCCAGCCCGGCCCGCGCGTCGGGCGCGGCGAGGACGGCCTCGGTGAGCGCCTCGCCCACCTCGCGGCCGGACAGCGCCACCGACTCGGAGGCCAGCTGCTCCTTCCCGTCCGGGAAGTGGAAGTACAGCGATCCCTTCGGCGCCCCGCTCTCCGCGAGCACCTGGGTGAGCCCGGTGCCGTGGTAGCCCTGTCGCTGGAAGAGGTCCGCGGCCGTCCGCAGCACGCGCTCTCGTGTCTCGCCCCGTGGTGCCATGGGGCGAGACTAGACCGACTGGTCTATAGATTCAACTCCGGAGTCACGTCCCGCGCGTTCCGCGCGCCGTCCGCGTCCTTCCCGCCCTTCCCGTCCTCGCCGTCCTCGGCGGGCGGCGGCGCGGTGCTCTTGCGGACGACGAGGCTGGTCGACAGCTCCATCCGGGTGGCGACGGGCTCGCCCGCCCGGATGCTCAGGATCATCTGGGCGGCGGACTCGGCCATCTGCCGCAGCGGCTGCAGGACGGTGGTGAGGGCGGGGCTCGCCCAGGGGGCGACCGCGACGTCGTCGTAGCCGACCACCGACAGGTCGTCCGGGACGCGCAGGCCGTGGACCCGCGCGGCCTCCAGCGCGCCGAGCGCCTGCAGATCGCTCCCCGCGAAGATCGCCGTGGGCCGGTCCGGCCGGCCGAGCAGCTCCATCGCCCGCTCGAAGCCGCCCTGGACGTGGAAGTCGCCGTAGGTCACGAAGGTCGGCTCCACGTCCAGCCCGGCCATGCTCATCGCGGACCGGAACCCGTCCAGGCGCGCGACGGAGCACAGCATGTCCGCCGGGCCGGTGATGATCGCGATCCGCCGGTGGCCCTGGTCGATGAGGTGCCGGGTCGCCGCCAGGCCGCCGGACCAGTTGGCCGAGCCCACCGACGGGACGTCCGGGTCCGGGTCGCCGGCCGGGTCGATGATGACGAACGGGATCGAGCGGGAGCGCAGCCGCTTCTTGTGCGCCGGCGGCAGGCTGGAGAACAGCAGGATGACGCCGAGCGGACGGCGTCGCAGCACCCCCCCGATCCACTCGGGCCCGGGGGAGTGCCGGGTGCCGCTCTCGGTCAGGACCAGGCTGGCGCCGTTGGCCTTCGCGACGCTCTCCACGCCGCGGATCAGCTCCATCGTCCAGAGGCTCTCGATCTCGTGCAGGACGATCTCGATGAGCGGCGCCTCGGTCGCGGCTCGGGACCCCCGCCGGTAGCCGTGGTGCTCCAGCAGCTGCTCCACCCGCAGCCGGGTCTTGCTCGCCACGTCCTCGCGTCCGTTGAGGACTTTCGAAACCGTCGAAATGGAGACGCCGGCCTGATCCGCCACTTGGGCCAGGGTCACCCGGCCTGTCTCATCGTCCTGCTGCATTCCCGCAGCATAAGGATTTCGGAGCCGCGTTCGAAAGTTGGCGGAAACGAGGCGCGCCTCACTCCGCGATGGTGAGGCGTTCGAGGCGCAGGCCGGTGAAGGCGCCCGCGGTGACCCCGCGGACGCGCTCCGACCACACCAGGTGGTCATGGGCGGACCACAGCGGCATCGCGGGCATGTCGCGCAGCATGGCGCTCTCGGCGAGCCGGGCCGGGATCACGCTGTCGCCCGAGGTGAGCGCCCGCTCGGCGTCGTCGACGAGGCCGGTCGTGTAGGCGTCGTCGAAGCCGGTTCCCGCGTCCAGGAGCGGCGCGAGCGCGGCGACCGGGGCGGGGTAGGCGGCCGTGGTGTGCACGGCGAACGGGCCGTCGACCTCGTGGTCGTGCACGGCCTTGCGGAGGTCGGCGGCGGCGCGCGGGCGGACGTCGAGCTTCAGCTCCTTGCGGAGCTGCCCGGCGACGGCCCGCACCCAGGCGTCGTCGCCGCGGCCCGCCTCGTACCAGAGGTTCAGCGGGCCGGTGAGCCCGCCCGCGTCGGCGAGCGCGGCGACCGCGGCCTTGGAGTCGTGGACGCAGAGACGGCACTGCCCCTCGCGGTGGCCGGGCCGGATGCCCGGCGCGACGAGCGAGTCGGCGGGGGAGTACTGGTGGCCGAGCGGCCCCTCGGTCACGGCGGACCGGTCGATCGCCATCGACAGGGCCTGCCGGACGGTCGGGGACGCGAGGCGCTCCTCCCAGCCGGGGAAGCCCAGGTAGGTCACGTCCCGCCCGGGGACGGCGAGGTGCCGGTCGCCGAAGTCGGCCTCCATCGACTCGTGCCGGTTCGGCGGCACCAGCGTGGCGACGTCCAGGTCGCCGCCGGCGGCGGCCTCGTACTGGCGCTTCGCGTCCGGCATCGCCTTGACCGCGACGGTCCGGCCGCGGCCCGACCGCCGCTTCAGGACGATCTCCCGCGCGCTCCGCGACGCCACCCGGAAGGGGCCGTTGCCCACGGGGGCGCGGCTGTAGGACGTCCAGTCCCGCGACTTCAGGACGCTCTCGGGCAGCGGGAAGAACGCCGGGTCGCCGAGCATGGAGGGGAACCTGCCCAGCGGACGGTCGAGGGTCACCGTGAAGGTCAGATCGTCCTCGACCTTCAAACCGGGCACCTTGTCCTCGCCCTTCCGCGCGCCCTTGACACGGGCGACGTCGGTGAACAGGCGCGACCCGGCCCAGCCCTCGCGCAGCACGGCCGTCCACGCGCCGGTGAACGAGCGGGCGGTGACGGGCGTCCCGTCGTGGAAGGTCTCGCCCTCACGCACCCGGACCGTCCAGACCCGCCGGTCCTCGCTGGTGACCGACTCGGCCGCGGTGTTCACGGACGCGCCCGTGTCGTGGTCGTAGGAGACGAGGCCCCTCCACACCGCGTTGGCGATCATCCGGCCCGCCGTGTCGCGGACGTCGCCCGGCAGCAGCGTGGCGGGGGCGGGCGCGCCGACCGAGATGCGCGGGTCGTCCGGCTCGCTCCAGGCGGCGAAGGCCGCGACCGGGGCCAGCAGTACCGCCACGGCGCCTGTGATCAGGGCGGCGGTGCGGGTGGAGCTCTTCAACGGCCTCTCCCGGGAGCCGGAGCGGACGCGGACGGGACGATCGGGACCAGGATGTCAGGTCCCACCAATCCTGATGGTCCTGAGTCCATTTCGTGACCCGGGAATTGTTGATCAAGCCGGGTATCGCGGTCACACTGGCGCTTGCGAAGATCCGTTCCGTGGAGGCGCGATGCTCCCTCGCACATCCCTTCCCGCCCGGCGCGCGCTGCGGGGCGGCGCCGCCGTCGCGGCCGCCGTGGCGCTCATGGCCGGCTCCGCCTGGGCGTGCCCGCCCGAGCCCGAGAACCAGCGGACCGCCAAGGCCGCCGCCGAGGGCGAGGGCACGAGCGGGGGTCACGCCGGGCACTACCACCGGGCCGACCCCGCCGCCGTGAAGAAGTCCGAGGCGGCCAAGGGCGTGCGGCGCGTCGGCGGCGTGTCCGACGCCAAGGGCGCCATCTCGCTGATGTTCATGGACTACGGCCACGGCCGCCACAAGCGGACGATCATGTACGCGACCGGCGAGTTCGGGCTGAAGGCCTACGACATCACCGCCGACCCCAAGGTCCCCAAGCTGGTCGGGCAGCTGAACATGCCCGGCATGTGGGAGACCGAGGACACCGACTTCGACCCCAAGCGCAAGATCATCTACCTCTCCCGGGACCCGCGCGCGTTCGGTGGCAACACCCAGACCGGAGAGTCGGGCATCTACGTCGTGGACGCCTCCAAGCCGGAGAGCCTGCGGCAGATCACCTACGTGAAGGTCCCCGCCGGGCACACCACGACCTGCGTCAACGACTGCAAGTACTTGTGGACGGGCGGCCCCGCCAAGGCCGACTGGATGCCCGAGGACTGGGGCGGCCGGCCCGTCTGGGTCACCGACGTCCGCAACCCGGCGAAGCCGAAGGTGCACCGGAAGCCGATCGACACGGGCCGCAACGACGGCAAGACCGACTACACGCACGACATCCAGGTCGACTCCGACGGCGTCGCCTGGGCGTCCGGGCGCGGCGGCGTGCGCGGGTACCACACCACCGGCCGCCACTACGACCCGGTCGAGAAGAAGTGGCGCAGGGCCACCGCGTTCGACCCCGTCCCGTACGCGGGCGGCGGCCTCGACGAGGCCACCACCAACTCCGCGTTCATGCACAACAGCTACCGGGCGGTCGGCCGGACGAGGAACCAGGCCGCCGACCCGCGCAGGTGGGGCAACGGCAGGCTGCTGTACGTCACCGAGGAGACGTTCAACGACGGCTGCGCCAACGACGGCCTGCTCGTCATCGCCTCGCTGGAGGGCTCCCACGGCGGGCAGGGCTGGCGGTCCACGCCGGAGAAGCCGTTCCGCCTGCGCACCGTCGGCACGTGGGGCGTCGCGGGCAAGGAGGGCAGCGACCCCGAGAGCACCGACTGCTCCGCACACTACTTCGACGTCCGCGACGGCATCGTCGCGCAGTCGTTCTACTCGCAGGGCACCCGCTTCCTGGACGTCCGGGACCCGACGAACCCGAGGCAGGTCGCCTACTACCGGCCGGCGGACGCCGCGTCCTGGCAGCCGTACTGGCACGGCAAGTACGTCTACGTCGCCGACAACACGCGCGGCGTCGACGTCCTGGAACCGACATTCCGCTGACCCCGCCCACACACCCACGCCGACCCCACCCATACGCGGGCCCGCCCCCTCCCCCCCAGGGGCGGGTCCGCGTCCTCGTCAGGGCCGGTGGTACCGCTCGCCGGACTCGCGGGCGTTGCGCTCCGCCGCGGCGGCGGCCGACCCGGCCGCCTTGCGCAGCGTGTGCCCGGCCTGCTGGACGGCCCGGACCGGACGCGGCGGCAGGTGCCGCGCCGCGCCGCGGTGCCGCCGCCAGTGCTCGCGGGCACGGGCCCGGTGCTCCACGCGCAGGTTCTCGATGAGCCGGTCGATGTCCATCGACACCTCCCCGTACAGCGGCCACAGGTCGCCGGCCGCGGCGCGCTCGTGCAGCCTGCGGGTGAGCCGGGCGCGCCGCTCGCGGGCCACGTCCACCCGCGTCTCCAGCTCGTGCTCGGCGAGGAAGGGCCGGGCGTCGCGGGCCAGGTCCGAGCGGGCCAGCCGCCCGTAGGCCGAGATGCTCGCGGCGATCCCGGCCAGGGCGTCGCCGAGCTCGCGGCGCAGCTCGGGGTCGGTCAGCAGCCGGCCCCGGTCGCCGAGCCGCTCGTCGTCGGCGAGGGACCGGGTGAGCCCGCGCAGCGACAGGGTGAAGTGCTCCATCGTCTCCATCGCGTTGCGCAGCGCCACCCCGGCGTCGATGAGCCGCCGCGCCCGGGTCCGGGGGTTGAGCCGGACGCTCTCCTCGGCGGCCCCGAGGTCACGGTCGGTCCGGCCGATCTCGCGCGCCAGCCGCTCGGCCTCCTCCTGCCAGCGGGCCGCCTCGCCCGCGGCGCGCTCGCCGCGCAGCCCGTCCGCGATGCCGGCGAGCAGCTCCCGCAGCTTCTCCGCCACGTCCTGGACGGCCTCCTCGGCCGGCCGGACCCGCACCGTCGGCACCAGCAGCGTGGCCGCGAGCCCGGTGGCGGCGCCGATCAGCGTCTCCAGCACGCGGTCCTCCGCGCCCGCCTCGCTCGCCGAGCCGAGCGCGAAGATCAGCATCGCGGAGATCGGCGCCTCCAGCACGTGCTCGCCCAGCCGCAGGACGTGCCCGATGGTCAGCGCGGCGAGGATCGCCAGGCCGAGCGTCCACCAGGAGAACCCGATGGTGCTCGCGGCCAGGACCGCGACCAGGACCCCCGCGGTGACCGCGGCGACGCGCAGGATGCTCGCCCGGATCGTCTGGTAGACGGAGGACTGGACGACGAGCAGCGCGGTCAGCGGCGCCAGCAGCGGCTCCGGCCCGCCGGCCGGCAGGACCGCGAGCGCCAGCACGAACGACAGCACGGCCGTGATCGTCAGGCGGGCGATGCGGAACACCGTGGACTGCACCTCGGTCGCGACGCGCAGCGGCGAGCGGCCCGCGCGGTCGTCTCGGCCGGATCGGCGGCGGAAGAACGCGAGCGACATGCGGGCAGTCATTCCCCCATATCGGGGCAGGTCACTCCCGGCGCCGGGCGCGGAACGCGGCGACGTTCGTCCGGTTCGCGCAGGCCTCCGAGCAGAACCGGCGACGGCCCGCGCGGGAGGTGTCGGCGTACACCCGGTCGCAGCCCTCCGCGGCGCAGACGCCCGTCCGGCCGAGGCCGTGCTCGACGATCAGCTCGGCGAGCTTCATCAGCGTGGTCGCGCGGAACCGCTCCACCAGCCGGGAGGACGGCGGCGCGTAGTGCATGTGCAGGCCGTGCGGTTCGTGGTCGGCGAGGTGCGGGTGCATGGGGATCTCCAGCATGAGCCCGTTCAGCAGGGCCATCGCCTCCTCCAGGCCGGGCGCCTCGAAGAAGCGCCGCAGCGTCCGCCCCCACTCCCGCAGCTCGTCGGCGTCGGCGTCCTCGAACTCGTGCCAGAAGAACTCGTTGTCCCGCAGCACGCGGCGCAGCGCGGCGGGGGAGTCGTCCCCGCCGACGCTCGTCACGGCGTTGACCAGTGCGGCGGCCGCGGCCACCCCGTGACTCTTGTAACCAGTGATGCGCATTACCCCGGCCTCCGGTCCCGCCACCGTGCAGTAAATGATATCTTAGTTATAACCCTTACAGACGTCGTCCCTGGGGATGCGCGGTGGAATGCCCACGCTGTGGCTGGCCTGAGTCCGATGTGTACGAGGTGCTGTCGCGGCACCTGACCTCCGAGGGCGTGGTGACCTACACCCGCTGTGCCTGCGGGCGCCTGCAGATGCGCGTGCAGCGCTTCGAGCCGGGACCGGTCGTGTCCGCCGGACGCGACGGGGCGTCCGGGGCGAAGCTCGGCTAGTGCCGCCAGCGGGTGGCCGCGGCCACCTGCTGCGGCGTCGCCCCGTCCAGCAGCGCGATCTCCCCGCGCCGCACCGCCGACACGGTGTCGGTGACGGCCTCGCCGAGCGCGTCCCGCAGGACGGTGTCCGCCTCGAACGCCGCGACCGCCTCCCCGAGCGACACCGGCAGCGCGGCGATGCCCCGGGCGGCGCGCTCCTCCTCCGCGAGACCGGCGGGGTCCGTGCCGACCGGCTCCGGCAGCGTCAGGCCGGTGCCGAGGCCGTCCCGGCCCGCCGCGAGCAGCGCCGCGAGGAGCAGGTACGGGTTGGCGGCGCCGTCCACGCACTTGACCTCCAGGTTCGCCGCGGTCGCGCGCTCGCCCTCGGCGCCCGTGACGAACCGCAGCGCGGCCTCCCGGTTCTCCAGCCCCCAGCACGCGAACGCGCCCGCCCAGTGCGAGGGGATCAGCCGCAGGTAGCTCGCCACCGACGGCGCGCCGACCGCGAGCAGCGCCGGCAGCCGGCGCAGGATCCCGGCGGTGAACGCCTCCCCGGCCGCCGTCATGCCGCACGGGCCGCGGCCGCCCGCCATCGCGTTCGCCGGCCCGTCCGCCGCGTCCTCCCGCCACAGGCTGAGGTGCACGTGCGCGCCGTTGCCGACCGAGTCCGCCTCGACCTTCGGGGAGAACGACGCGGCCATGCCGTGCTCCATCGTCACCGCCCGGATCGTCTCCCTGACCAGGACGGCGGTGTCGGCCGCGCCCACCGGCTCCTCGGCGGCCACCGACACCTCGTACTGCCCCGCCGCGTACTCGGGATGCAGCTGCACGACCGTCACGCCGGTCTCCCGCAGCGCCTTCAGGACGTCCCGCAGGTAGCCCGCCAGCTCGGTGACCCGCGTCATTCCGTAGGCGGGGCCCTTGCAGGCCGGAGAGAACTCGTCCCCGTCGCCCTTCGACACCGCCCACTCGATCTCGAACGCCGCCCTGACCGTCCAGCCCTCCCCGGCCAGGCGGTCGGCCTCGCGGCGCAGCAGGGCCCGGGTGTCCAGCGGGTGGACGGTGCCGTCCTGCGCGTACCGGTGCGCGGGCGCGTGCGCCCAGCCCGGCAGCGCGGCCAGCGGGACGAGCCGGTCCAGGTCGGGATGCAGCCGCAGGTCCCCGACCGGGCCGCCGATGTGGCGCCCGGACACGATCGAGTCGTCCAGCAGGAACACGTCGAACACCGGGGACATCCCGACGCCCCACGCCGCGGCGTGCTCCAGCCGCTCCACCGGGACCGTCTTGGTGCGGGTGATCCCGCTGACGTCCACCCACGTCAGCGCCACGGCCACGAGGCCCTGCCCGGCCATCCTCCGCGCCGCCTCCGCCGCGCGTGCGCCGAGCCGGGCGCGCTCGTGCCCGTCGAGCGGCCGCACGCCGGGGGCCGGTCCTTCCGGGGCGGTGACAGAGGTCGGTTCCACGGTGCTGACTCCCGATCAGGGTGAATGAGGCACGAACACGGTCCGTAAGGGCATCGTAGGGAGAACAGGGGCCGGTTCGAGGGAGGAAGGCGGATGCCGTGCTGGAGTATCTGGAGTCGCTGCCGCTGGTCGACCACCATTGCCACGGCGTCCTCGGCGAGGACCCCGGCCGGGCGGAGTTCGAGGAGATGCTCACCGAGGCCGAGACCGCCGGCCCGCCGGGGGTGAGCATGTTCGACACCCAGGTCGGGTTCGCGCTGCGGCGCTGGTGCCCGCCCGTCCTCGGCCTGGAGGCGCACGCGGAGCCCGCCGAGTACCTGTCCCGCCGGGCCGAGCTGGGTGCGGACGAGGTCAACCGCCGCTTCCTGGAGGCCGCCGGGCTGGACGCGCTCTGCGTCGACACCGGCTACAGCCCGGCCGCCCTGCTCGACCCGCCCGACCTCGGACGCCTCGCCGGCGCGGCGGCGCACGAGATCGTCCGGCTGGAGTCCGTCGCCGAGCAGGTGGTCGCGGACGGCGTCGAGGCGGCCCGGTTCGCCGGCGAGGTGCGCTCCCGGATCGAGGGCCGGGACGCCGCCGGCGCCAAGTCCGTCGCCGCCTACCGGGCCGGGCTGGAGCTGTCGGGCGTGCGGCCGTCCGAGGCGGAGGTCACCGGCGCGGCCGGGCAGCTGATGCTCGCCGCGGAGAGCGGCGGCGAGCCGCCGCGCGTCTGCGACGAGATCCTGCACCGGTTCCTCGTGTGGTGCGCGGTGGACGCCGGGCTGCCCGTCCAGTTCCACGTCGGGTACGGGGACGTGGACGCCGACCTGCGCCGCGGCGACCCGCTGCTGCTCATCGAGCTGCTCCGGGCGATGGACCCCGTCCCGGCGATGCTGCTGCACAACTACCCGTTCCACCGGCACGCCGGCTACCTGGCGCAGGTGCTCCCCAACGTGTACGTCGACGCGGGCCTCGCCACCCACAACCTCGGCCACCGCTCGCCCGCGCTGATCGCCGAGCTGCTGGAGCTGGCCCCCTTCGGGAAGGTGCTGTACTCCTCCGACGCGTTCGGGCTCGCGGAGCTGTACCACCTGGGCGCCCTGCTGTTCCGGCACGGGCTCGCCGGGTTCCTGGCCGGGGGAGTGGAGGACGGCGCCTGGACGTCCCGGGACGCCGCGCGCGTCGCGGAGATGATCGCCTCGGGCAACGCCCGCCGGGTCTACGGTCTGGAGTAGGACGATCATCAAGGGGAGGAGTCCGGCATGGCCGCACGCGAACGCCTGCTCGTCATCGGCGGTGACGCCGCGGGGATGAGCGCCGCGTCCCAGGCCCGCCGGAGGCGCGGCCCGGACGAGCTGGAGATCGTCGTGTTCGAGCGCGGGTGGCACGCGTCCTACTCCGCGTGCGGCATCCCGTACTACGTCGGCGGCGTGGTCGACGACCTCGACGCGCTCATCGCCCGCACGCCCGCCGAGTTCCGCGACCGCGGCATCGACCTGCGGCTGCGCACCGAGGCCACCGGGATCGACCTGGACGGCGCCCGGGTGCGCGTCCGGTCCCTCGACGGGGCCGGGAACGGGGACGAGGACGGGGAGCGCTGGGAGCCCTACGACCACCTCATGATCGCGACCGGGGCCGACCCGATCCGCCCGCGGCTGCCCGGGGCGGACGCCGCCGGCGTCCACGGCGTGCAGGTCCTCGGCGACGGGGTCGCGATCCGTCGCGTCCTCGAAGAGGACGAACCGCGCCGCGCCGTCGTCGTGGGCGGCGGCTACATCGGCCTGGAGATGGCCGAGGCGATGGTGATGCGCGGCCTGGAGGTCTCCCTCGTCGACGCCGCCGACCAGCCGATGCGGACCCTCGATCCGGACATGGGCGCCATCGTCGCGGACGCGATGCGCGGCATCGGCGTGACGCTGTACCTGGGCGAGCCCGTGGAGGGCTTCGACACATCACCGGAGGGGCGCGTCACCGCCGTCCGGACGGGGAGCCGCACGCTCCCCGCGGACCTGGTCGTCCTCGGGCTGGGCGTGCGACCGGCCTCCGGACTGGCCCGGGACGCCGGGGTCGAGACCGGCCCGACCGGCGGCATCGTCACCGACCGGCGGATGCGCACCCGCACCGAGCGGGTGTGGGCGGCCGGCGACTGCGTCGAGACCCGGCACCTGGTCTCCGGCGCCCCGGTCGCGATCGCGCTCGGCACGCACGCCAACAAGCAGGGCCGCGTCGCCGGCGTCAACCTCGGCGGCGGCTACGCCACCTTCCCCGGCGTCGCCGGGACCGCCGTCTCGAAGATCTGCGACGTCGAGGTCGCGCGGACGGGGCTGAACGAGCGCGAGGCGGCCGCGGCGGGGTTCGCGACGCTGAGCGTGGTCGTGGAGTCCACCACCCGCGCCGGCTACCACCCCGGCGCGATGGGGATGACGACCAAGCTGATCGCCGAGCGCCGGTCCGGGCGGCTGCTCGGCGCGCAGATCGTCGGGAAGGAGAACGCCGCCAAACGCGTGGACGGCCTGGCGATCGCGCTGTGGAACGGCATGACGGTCGAGGAGATGACGGGCCTCGACCTCGGGTACGCGCCGCCGTTCTCGCCCGTCTGGGACCCGGTGCTGATCGCCGCCCGCAAGGCCGCCGACGCCGTCGAGCGGGACATGCGTTCCGGAAGCTGATCCGCTTTGTCGGTGATCTCCTCTACGGTGTGGCTCCATGGCGACCGCGGCGGACGAGAACACCTGGGCGATGCCGGACGCGTGGCGGAGGCTCGCCCATCCACGCCGCGACCGCCCGGGGCCATGGCCGGAGGCGCGGATCGACGCGTCGGCGGCCCGGAAGGCACGGGCGCTCGTGGACGGGGCGTACTCGGAGATCGAGACCGTCCTCGCCCTGCCGGGAACGGCCCCCGAGCTCGCCGAGCGCGCTCGCACCCACTTGAACGGGCAACGTGATCCGCTGGGCGCGGCGGTGGTCGCGGCGGCGGCGGTGTCCCTGCGGGGGCTGCGCGAATCCGGCGGGGAGGACCCGTTCCGGGACGCGTGGGCGGCCGAGCACGGCCTGCCCTTCGCCGCCCGCGCCTACGCCGAACTGTGCGAGATCACGGTCGACTACGTCCAGGCCGGGAGCAGGAGGACCTGGGGCGGCGTCCGCGCCCGCCGGCAGTCCGACCACGTCGGCGGCTGGTGGGCGGACGAGCGGGCGGCGCGCCACCTCCGGTCGCTGCTGGCCGCCGCCGGCGAAGGCGTGTACGCGGAGGCCGTCGCGGGGCTGGCGGGCGCGCGGCGGACGTCCCTCCAGAGCATGGTCGTCTCCTATCTCGTGCCGACCCGGCTGGACTGGGCGGACGAGGTCTTCACCGACCCGCTGATCGCGCGACTGCCCCATCACCTGACCTTCCGCTGGATGCTGTTCTGCTCGCTCGGGGCACCGGAGCAGGTCGACCCGGCCGCCCTGCCGCTCGGCTACTACGACCGGAGCCCCAGCATCGTCGCGACCGTCGTGGACGGTGTCGGACCGTCCGCCGCGGTGCCCCTGCTCGCCAGGGCGCTGGACGACCGGTACGTCGACGGCGACACCTCCCGGAACCTGCTGGACGCCCTGGCGCGCCTGCCGGTCGACGAGGCGTTCCAGGCGCTCGTGGACCGGTTCGACCGCAAGTACGTCCGGCCCGCGCTGTCGGCCGCGGCCCGGACGTTCCCCGGGCGGGCGCTGCGGCTGCTGGCCGCGGCGCCGCGCGGGCCCGAGGTCGAGGAGCTGCTGCGGGCGCATCTGCTCACCCATCCGGATCTCGCGGAGGCGATGCCGCCGGAGCTTCCGGAGGAGTCGCGCGCCGCGGTCGAGGCGGCCCGCGCGTCCATCGTGCGGCTGCCGGAGGCGCCGGACGGCGCGCTGCCGCCGCTGCTCGCCGATCCGCCGTGGACGCGTCCCCGGTCGAGGGCCAGGCCCGTCGTGATCAAGGACCTCGGCTCGCCCGGCGCGCGCTCCATCGCCTGGGAGCCGGGCGAGCGGGACGAGTGGACGGTCGACCTGCACCATCTGTGGCGCTGGGTCGATCGGCTGGACTGGCACGTCCAGGCGGAGAAGTTCGAGAAGGGCGGCCTGCCGGCCCACATGCACCCGCTGTTCTTCGTGGAGGGACCCGAGGACCTCGTGCGGCCGCTGCTCGCGGGGTGGGAACCGCCCGACCCCTGGGACGTGGGCGAGTGGATGCGGGTCGTCGTCGCCCGTTTCGAACTGGACGCGCTGGACGCCGCGGTGTTCGCGGCGCGCCGCGACCCGGCGGGCGCCGGCGGGATCCTGCTTCCCTACCTGAGCGACGACGTCGCCCGGCTGATGGCCGACTGGCTCGTCCGGCTCAAGCAGGCCGGGAAGACGGCGCGGGCCTGGTTCCGGCGGCACGGCCTCGGTGCCGTCCCCGCGCTGCTCCCTCCGGCGCTGGGCAAGGCCGGTGCCGGACGGCGCGCCGCCGAGACCGCACTGCGCCGCATCGCGGCCGGAGAGAGCGCCGAAGCCGTCGTCGAGGCGGCGCGCGTCCACGGGGACGCGGCCGCGGCGGCGATCGAGGCGCTGCTGGCCGTCGATCCGCTGGACCTGCTGCCCTCGAAGATCCCCCAGGCCGGGGACTGGGCCGACGTGCGTCTGCTCCCGCAGATCCTCCTGCGCGACCGTGCCCGCGCGCTGCCGGACGCCGCCGCGCGCCACGTCGTGACGATGCTCGCGATGTCCAGGCCCGGCGAGGTCTACGCCGGGGTGGACGCCGTCCGCGACCTGTGCGACCGGGAGTCGCTCGCCGAGTTCGGCTGGGGCCTGTTCCGGCAGTGGGAGGCGCAGGGCGTGCCGTCCAAGGACGGCTGGGCGCTCACCCAGCTCGGCCTGACCGGCGACGACGGGACCGTCCGCCGGCTGACCCCGGTGATCCGGGCGTGGCCGGGCGACGGCGGGCACGCCAAGGCGGTCGCCGGCCTGGACGTGCTCGCCGCCATCGGCACCGACGTCGCCCTCATGCACCTGCACGGCATCGCGCAGCGGGTCAGGTTCAAGGCGCTGCGGGCCCGGGCGCAGGACAAGATCGCCGAGGTCGCCGCGGGGCTGGAGCTGACCGCCGAGCGGCTCGCCGACCGGCTCGTCCCCGACTTCGGGCTGGACGCGGGCGGGACCATGACCCTCGACTACGGCCCGCGAAGGTTCGTCGTCGGGTTCGACGAGCAGCTCAGGCCCTTCGTGTCGGACGAGAGCGGCAAGCGCCGCAAGGCCCTTCCCAAGCCCGGCGCGAAGGACGATCCCGACCTCGCGCCCGCCGCCTACAAGGCCTACTCGACGCTGAAGAAGGACGTCCGGACGGTCGCCGCCGACCAGCTCCGACGCCTGGAGACGTGCATGGTCACGCGGCGCCGCTGGCCCGTGCGGGAGTTCGAGGAGCTGCTGGCCGGGCATCCGTTCGTCCGGCACATCGTCCGGCGCCTGGTCTGGCTGGCCTGTGACGGGGACAGGGACGGCGACGGGTACGGCGGCGCGACCACCGCGTTCCGCGTCGCCGAAGACGGCACCTTCGCCGACGTGGACGACGACGTCCTCACCCTCGCGGGCTCCGCGGCCGTCGGCGTCGCGCACCCCGTCGACCTGGACGGCTCGCTCGGCGCGTGGTCGGAGGTGTTCGCCGACTACGAGATCCTCCAGCCGTTCCCGCAGCTCGGACGCGCCGTCCACCGGCTGGCGGACGAGGAGCGCGCCGGCGGGCGGCTGCCCCGGTTCGAGGGCCTGACCGTCCCGGTCGGGAAGGTGCTCGGGCTGACCTCGCGCGGCTGGGAACGCGGCGCGCCGCAGGACGCCGGCGTCGAGTGCTGGATCTCCCGGCGGCTCCCGGGCGACCGGTGCCTCGCCATCGACCTCGACCCCGGTATCGCGGTCGGCGCCGTGGACGCGCTGCCCGACCAGACGCTGCGCGCCGTCGCCCTCACCCGGCGCCCCGACCAACTCTGGAGGGGCGGTGGGTCGACGGCGTCCTTCGCCGACCTCGATCCGGTGACCGCTTCCGAAATACTCGCCGACCTCGCGACCCTGACCTGAGAGAGACGCCCATGGACGTGCCGAAGCCCCTGCTGGACCCGCCGTGGAAGCGCAGGCCCGCCGCTGCCGGGCCGCCCGGCGACGAGCCGATCCTCGTCCCCGGCCTGACGCCGCCGGACGGGCGCGCCGTCCGCTGGGAACCCGGCGAGCGCGAGCGGTGGGCGAAGACGCGCCCCTACGGATCCTGGCAGGACGACGAGTGGGAGGAGGCCGCCGAGAAGTTCCGGGACGGCCGGATGGGCTACGAGCCCACCCGGGCCGGGTTCCTCGCGCAGGCCCCCGAGCATCTCGCCCGGCCGCTGCTGGCAGGCTGGAAACCCCGTGTGACGTGGGACTTCGACCATTCGCTCCAGCCGATCGTGGCGCGCTACGAGACCGACGCGTGGGACGTGGCGTTCCGCCTGGCGAAGCAGAACCCGTTCGGCACAGGCCCGATCCTGCTGCCGTTCCTGTCCGCCGACGTCGCCCGGCTGTTCGCCGACTGGCTCTACCGGCTCAAGTCGGCGCAGGAGATCGCCCGCACGTGGTTCGGGCGGCACGGGCTCGCGGCCGTCCCGTACCTGGTCCCGGACGCGCTGGGCAAGCGCGTCGGCCCCCGCCGCAACGCCGTCAAGGCGCTGCGGTTCATCGACGGGGACGTCGCCGGGGCGGCCCGCGTCCACGGGGACGAGGCCGCCGCGGCGGTCGCCGCCCTTCTCGCCGCCGCGCCGCCCGACGCGGCCCCCGCCGAACCCCCGTACACGCCGCCGCCCCTGCCCAAGTGGCTGGACCTGGACGCGCTGCCCGGACCCGCGCTGCGAGGGGGCGGGGAGCTCGCGCCCGACGCGGTCCGCAACCTGCTGCTCGCCATGACGGTGCCGGGAAGCCGGGGGATCGACGTGAACCCGGTCCTGGACGGGGCGGTCGAGGTCTGCGGGCGGGAGGCGCTGGCGGAGTTCTCGCGGGCGCTGTTCGCGGCCTGGCTGGAGGCGGGCCTTCCGGGCCGCAGCGGCTTCGTGCTGTCCATGCTCGGCCGGTTCGGCGACGAGGAGACGGTCCGCCTCCTCGCCCCGCACATCAGGAGGTGGCCAGGGGAGAGCGGCGGCTACGGCCGCGCGGTCCACGGCCTCGGCGTGCTCGCCGAGATCGGCGGCGACGTGGCCCTGACGCACATCAGCGGCATCGCGCGGAAGTCCAAGTACAAGGGGCTGAAGGCCGAGGCGGAGCGCAGGCTGGAGGCGGTGGCGAAGCGGGAGCGCCTGACGCCGGACCGGCTGGCCGACCGGCTCGTCCCGCGGTTCGGCCTGGACTCCGCCGGGACGCTCACGCTCGACTACGGTCCGCGCCGGTTCATGGTCGGCTTCGACGAGCAGCTCAGGCCCACCATCGCCGACGAGAACGGCCGGCCCCGCAAGTCGCTGCCCAAGCCGGGGGCGAAGGACGACCCGGACCTCGCGCCCGCCGCCCACAAGCGGTTCGCGGAGCTGAAGAAGGACGTCCGCGCGGTCGCGTCCGGCGAGGTGGCCCGGCTGGAGTCGTCCATGGTCATGGGCCGCGCCTGGGCGCGCGCCGAGTTCGCCGAGTTCCTCGTCGGCCACCCGCTGATGTGGCACCTCGCCCGCCGGCTGGTCTGGCTGAGCGGCGACCGGGCCTTCCGCATCGCGGAGGACCGCACGTTCGCCGACCTCGACGACGACGCGGTCGAGCTTCCGGAGGCGGCGACGGTCCAGCTCGCCCATCCGCTGCGGCTGGGCGACTCGCTCGGCGCGTGGTCGGAGCTGTTCGCCGACTACGAGATCCTGCAGCCGTTCCCGCAGCTCGGCCGGCCCGTCCGCACCCTCGCCGACGGGGAGGCCGCGGACGGCCGGCTGGAGCGGTTCGAGGGCCTGACCGTCCCGACCGGGAAGATCCTCGGCCTCACCCGGATGGGCTGGCGGCGCGGCGCCCCGCAGGACGGTGGCGTCGAGCACTGGATCTCCTGGACACTCGACCCGAAGGTGACCGTCGTGGTCGAGCTGAGCCCCGGCGTCGCCGCCGGCTCCGTCGACCTGTTCCCCGAGCAGAAGATCGCGCGCGTCCGGGCCGGCCGGGCGGCCGGGGAGTACCACCCGTCCCGCACGGCCGAGAACGGCCTCGCCGACCTGGACGCGGTCCTCGTCTCCGAGCTGCTCGCCGACCTGGAGAACCTGACCGCCTCCTAGACGAACCTGCTGCTCGGCACCGGCCCGGGGGAATGCACCGTGTCCCTCGGGCCGCTGAGCCACCGGCCGGCCGCCGCGCGGGCGAAACCGGCGAGCACCTCGTCGGGGTCGGGCGGCGCGCCGTCGTCCGCGCCGTCGTCGGGCTCGTGGGGATCGGCGCGGACGATCTCCTCGGCCAGCTCCTCCACGGGGCGCTCGTCCGGCGGGACGGTCTCGGTCTCGCCGCTCGGCGAGAACCGGAGCTGCTCGCCCCACGGCGCCTTCACCACCTGGTGCAGGAGGCCGGTGACGTCGGCGCTCACCGCCGGCGGGTCCGTCCAGCACGTCGCGTGCTCGAACAGCACCTGGCCCTCGGCCCGTTCCCACAGCCCCTCGGCGTCCGTCTCGTTCAGGTCGTAGGCGACCGCGAGCACACCGGGACGCCCCGGGGCGAACGGCTCGGCGGGCAGCCCGAGCAGCCGCGCCGCGGCCAGCCCCAGGATCCGGCTCGACCGGTCGGGCAGCAGCCCGACCGACGTGGGCCGCCGGCCCGCCGCGTCCAGGACCAGCCGCAGCCGGTCGAGGCTGCGCCGGCACGTCGAGAAGGCGTCCGAGGTGAAGGCGAACCGGCCGGTCATCCCGTCGCCGTACCCGTACGGCGAGATGGTGAGCAGGACGCTCCCGCCGAGCGCGTAGTGCCAGCCGCGCAGGTCGGTGCCGTCGAGGGGGCTGACGTCCCGCACCGCGCGGGCCCGCTGGAGCATGCGCGCCAGCCGGTCGCGGGCGGGCGTCCAGGTGTCGTCCGGCGCGGGCAGCCGCCCCGCCTCGTGCTCCGCGCGGGCCAGGTCGCCGGAGAACAGCGCGTTGTAGGCGAGCAGGTACCGTGCGGGCCACGGGTCCAGGGAGTCGACACGCGGTTCCAGTGCCGCGACGGCCTCGGCGTGCCGGTTCTCGCGCTCCAGGGCCGACACGAGCTCCATCAGCAGCGCGGGCTCGTCGGGCAGCATCTCCAGCGCCCGCCGCAGCGGCGGAATCGCCAGGAACGCGATGCCGCGTTCGATGCACGCGTAGCCGAAGTCGTACAGCTCCTGCGGTGTCTGCTCGCGGGCCATCGCCGCGGCCGCCTCGCGCATGTCGTCGAATCCCGACAGGGTCGCCGCGCCCTCCATCAGACGCCCGACCTCGGCCAGGTCCATGCCGTCCGCGTTGAAACGCAGATGCCGGATCAGCCCGGCGATGTCACCGCTCTCCAGGAGTGCCCGCGCGTCGCTCATGGGCCGCCACGCTACAGCCGGCGGCCATCGTCGATCATGGGATTTTCGCCAGAGCCTGGAGGACGTCCGCCACGAGGTCGCCGGTGTCCTCGACCCCGACGGAGAAGCGCACGAAGCCGGGATCGACGGCGTCGCCGCCCCATCGCCCGCGCCGCTCCGCGGAACTGTGCACGCCGCCGAAGCTGGTGGCCTGCATGACGAGCCGCAGCGAGCCGAGGAACGCCTCCGCGGCCGCCTCGTCCCGCAGCGAGAACGACACGACGCAGCCGTACCGCCGCATCTGCCGGGCCGCGACCTCGTGGGCCGGGTCGTCCGGGAGCCCCGGATACCTGAGCCCGGAGATCTTCGGGTGCTCCCGCAGCGCCTCGGCCACCGCGAGCGCGTTCGCGTCCTGCCGGTCCAGCCTCAGCTGCAGTGTGGCGAGCGACCGGTGCGCCAGCCACGCCTCCATGGGCCCGGGGACGGCGCCCACGGTCTTGCGCCAGAACCGGACCGCGTCGGCCGACTCCGGATCGCGGGTGGCGACGTGGCCGAGGAGCAGGTCCCCGTGCCCGGTCAGGGCCTTGGTGTCGCTGGCGACGGAGAAGTCGGCGCCCAGGTCCAGCGGGCGCTGCCCGAGCGGGGTGGCCAGCGTGTTGTCCACCGCGACGAGCGCCCCGGCCGCGTGCGCCGCCTCGGCGATCCGCCGGATGTCGCACACGTCCAGCCGGGGATTGGACGGCGACTCCAGCCACACCAGCCGGGTGCCGTCCAGCAGGTCCAGCTGCGCGTCGCGCGCGGTCGGCCCCATCCGCACGACCGCGCCGAACGATTCCAGCCGGTCCTTCAACGCCCGCGTGGTCTGGTAGCAGTCATCGGGCAGGACCACGACATCGCCGGCGCGCACCTGCGACAGCAGGACGCCCGCGACGGCCGCCATCCCGGAGGAGAACGCGACGACCTCCGCGCCGCCCTCCAGCTCGCCGATCGCCCGTTCGAGCAGCGTCCACGTCGGATTCGAGTCGCGCCCGTAGGTGTAAGGGCCGCTCGCTTCCCCGGCGAGGTGGTAGTACGCCGCGAACACGGGCCCCGGCAGAGCCGGCGCGTGGTTCTCCGCCTCCGGCCGTCCGGCGCCCACCGCCAGCGTCCCGTCCCCGACCTGCACGCCCGCCCCCCTCAGAAGACCGGACGCCATCCTGCCATCCGCGGTTCCGCGCCGGTGCGCGAGGCCCGCTAGAGCAGTAGGACCGCCGCCAGGACGATGACCACGGCGATCAGGACGAGGCCGGCGACGCCGGCGCCGATGAGGGCCGCGACGAGACCGGCCTTCTCGGCCCCGCTCCGCCGGAGCGTCCAGCCGAGCGCCGTGGCGGCGTCCACGACGAGCCGGCGCGCGTCGTCCGTGCGGAACCGCTGCTCGTCGATCTTCCCGAACGTGCCGTCCTTGCGGCGGCCGAAGGTCATCTCGAAGCTCCTGTGGGAGTACCGTCCGCGCTGCGCCGAACGGCCGCCCTCCGCGTCCCGCCCCCGGATCTCGTCGGTGATGGTGAGCGTCCTGGTCCGCTCGTCCAGCCGGACGTGGTGCGTGACCCCGGCGATCATTTCGCGGTCTCGAAACGGCGAGCTCGTGTGGACGACGAAGCCGTCCTGCGTGGGCACCAGCGTGGACGCGGTCCCCTGGACGGCCGCCTGGACCCGTGACATCAACTCGGCCCGGGAGCCGGCCGGTCGAGCCATCCCCATCGCCCCACCCCTCCGGTAGCGAACGGTTCACCGTTGGACGGCCCCGCCCGCGGCCGGGTTCCTGCCCCCACCGGCCCGTGTTCTCGCCGGATCAGGCGGATTTGTCGGCGTGCTCCTCTACGGTTGGGCGACATGGAAGATCACCTCCCCGACGAAGACGTCCTCACGATCCCGGACTCGTGGCGGCGGTCGCTGCACGCCCGGCGGGGCGGAGCGCCCGGCCCCACGATCAAGGTGGACGCGGCGGCGCCGGACGCCGTCCGGGACCTCATCGGGCAGGAAGGCGACAGGGTCGGCGCGCTGCGGGAGGGCGGCGCGGGCGACCCGGCCCTCACCGAGGCCGCGCGGCGGCACCTGGACGGGGAGGCCGATCCGTCCGGGGCCGCGGTGGTCGCGGCCGTCACCGCGGTGCGCGCCGGGCGGCTCGGGTCACCGCGCAGTGACAAGGTGCACCGCGCGTTCGTCGACGCCTGGATCGTCGAGCACGGCCTCCCGTTCGCGGCGTGCGCGCTGGTCGAGCTGAGCCGTACCGAAGCGGCGTTCGCGGAGTTCGGGACCAAGGTGGGCGCCGTCCACCTGAACGACGATCACAAGGTCGCGGTGCCGGCGGACGACGCGCGGCGCGTCCGGAACCTGCTGGCCGCCGCGGACGAACCCGTCTATGCAGAGGCGATCGACCGGCTGGCGGAGCACAGGTCGGGCTGGATCACGCGGTGGCTCGTGTCGTACCTGGTGCCGACGCGCGAGGACTGGGTGGACGAGTGCTGCACCGCGCCGATCCCGCCGCAACGCCGCTACGACCTGCTGTGGATGGCGGCGGGGGCGCTCGGGAGAGGCGACCAGCTCACCACGCCGATCATGGCGCGGGGTCTCTTCTGGGGCCAGGCGAGCCGGGGGCTGCTCATCACGCTGGCGGACGGGCTCGGCGCGGACGCGCTGCCCTGGCTGGCCAGGGAGGCCGGCAGCGGGTACCTGGAGGCGGAGGACCGCAAACGCATCCTGGAGACGATCGCCCTCCTGCCGTCGGACGAGGCGTTCCAGGCACTGCTCGATCGGCAGGACCAGAAGTACGCCCGGGCCGCGCTGGGCGAGGCGGCCCGGCGCTTCCCCGTCCGGGCGCTGCGGATGCTGGCGCGGGCCGGCGAGCACGACATGCTCCGCGGCCATGCCGCGGCCAACGCCGACCTGGTCGCCGCCGTCCTGCCGGACCTGCCGGACGACGTCGCCGCGGTCGTCGGGCGCGTCGCCGACACGTCCGCGCGCGTCCCCGACGCGGCACCGGACGACCTGCCCGCCGTGCTCACCGAGCGCCCGTGGCTGCGACCCCGGCGCCCGGTCCTGCCCGGCCTGAGCCTTCCGGAGCCCCGGCTCGTGTGGCGGGAGGGCGAGCGCCAGGCGTGGCTGGAGACCGATCCGCACATAGGGAAGCCCGACAGCGACGACTGGGAGATGCTCGTCGAGGCGTACCGGAGGGGCACGCCCAAGACCGCCCCCTTGCAGCTCCTGGTGCACGGGCCGGAGGAGCTGATCCGCCCTCTCCTGCGCGACTACGCCTACAGCCGCCCGGCCTACGCCCACCAATGGAAGCGGGTCCTCCTGGCCCGGTACGGGCTGGACGCGCTGCCCGTGGTCACGCCGACGTCGTCGACGGCTCCGGATCTCGCCGTGGACCCGCTGATGCCGTGCCTGGACGCCGGTGTCGCCATGATCATGGCTGAGTGGGCGACCAAGCGCGGCTCGTTCCTCGCCCCCGCACGCGCGTGGCTCGACCGGCACGGGCTCGACGCGGTGCCGCTGCTCGTCCCCGCCGCGCTGGGAAAGAAGGCCAAGGACCGGCGGCACGCCGAGACCGCCCTCCGGTACCTGAAGGAGGCGCACGGAGTCGCCGGTATCGCGGACGCCGCCCGCGGCGCCCATGGCGACGAGGCCGCGGGCGCGGTCGCCGAACTGCTGTCCCTGGCACCCGCCGAGACGGGCCTCGACCAGCCCGCGAAGGTCGGCGGATGGGTGGACCCGGCGCCGCTCCCGCAGGTGCTCCTGCGGGGCCGCGAGCGCGCGCTGCCCCTGGACGCCGCCCGCCACCTGATCGACCTGCTGACCCTCCAGACTCCCCATGGGACGCAGGAGCTGAAAGAGGCGTGCGAGCCGGATTCGCTGGCCGAGTTCGGCTGGGCGCTGTTCGAGCAGTGGCGGGGAGCGGGGAACCCGTCCAAGGACGGCTGGGCGCTGCGCCAGCTCGGCCGCCTCGGCGACGACGAGACCGTCCGGCGGCTGACGCCGGTCATCCGGGCCTGGCCGGGGGCGGGCGGGCACAAGAACGCCGTCAACGGCCTCGGCGTCCTCGCCGAGATCGGCTCGGACGTGGCGCTGATGCATCTGCACGGCATCGCGCAGAAGGTCAAGTTCAAGGGCCTGCAGTTCGAGGCGCAGGAGCGGATCCGGCAGGTCGCGGACCGGCTCGGCCTCAGCACCGAGCAGCTCGCGGACCGGCTCGTGCCCGACTTCGGCCTGGACGCCGACGGCGGCATGGTGCTCGACTACGGGCCGCGCCGCTTCGTCGTCCGGTTCGACGAGCAGCTGAAGCCCTTCGTCGCGGACGAGGACGGCAAGCACCGCAAGGCCCTGCCCAAGCCCGGCGCCAAGGACGACCCCGAACTCGCGCCCGCCGCCTACAAGGCGTTCGCCGGGCTGAAGAAGGACGTCCGGACCGTCGCCTCCGACCAGCTCCGGCGCCTGGAGCAGGCCATGGTGACGCAGCGCCGGTGGACCTCGGCCGAGTTCGGCGAGTTCATCGTCCGCCACCCGCTCGTCTGGCACATCGCCCGCCGCCTCGTCTGGATCTGCGAGGACGGCGACACCGCCACCGCGTTCCGCATCGCCGAGGACAGGACGCTGGCCGACGCCGGCGACGACGCGTTCACCCTGCCCGCGGCGGCCCGGGTCGGCATCGCCCATCCGCTGCACCTCGGCGACACCCTCGGCACCTGGTCGGAGGTGCTCGGGGACTACGAGATCACGCAGCCGTTCCCGCAGCTGACCCGCGCCGTCCACACGCTGACGGACGACGAGCGGAACAGCGAGCGGCTGGAGCGGTTCGAGAAGCTGAAGGTCCCGTTCGGCAAGGTCCTCGGGCTCGTCAAGCTCGGCTGGGAACGCGGCGTGCCGCTGGACGGGGGCGGCGAGCGGTGGATCTCCCGGCGGGTCGCCGACGACCGCTACGTCCTGATCGACCTCGATCCCGGCATCTCGGTCGGTCACGTGGACGCCACCGGTGACCACCAGGTCCTCGACTACGTGTGGCTCGGCGCCGAACTCACCGACTACCGGTACCGCAAGGACAACCCGCTGACGTTCGGCGAGCTGGACGACGTCATGGCGTCCGAGATCCTCGCCGACCTGACCACGCTCGCCGAGGCGGCGGAGCGATGAGCGGCGCCGACCGCCACCAGAGGCCGCCGGCGGAGGTGCGCTTCGCCGACGAGCTGGACCGGCTCCGCGAGGACGACTCCGGACCGGTGCCGCCCGGCTGGGCGCTGAGCCTGACCGCCGCGCGGCGGTTCATCGTCGGCGACGAGGCGCTCGGCGTCACCCGCAAGTTCGTCGGCGACACCGCCCTCATCGACCGGGCCCTCGTCACCCTCGCCACGAGCCGCGGGCTGATGCTGGTCGGGGAACCGGGGACGGCGAAGTCGCTGCTGTCGGAGCTGATCGCCGCGGCGGTCAGCGGCGCGTCCACGCTGACGATCCAGGGCGGCGCCGCCACCACAGAGGACCAGATCAAGTACTCGTGGAACTACGCGCTGCTGGTGTCGGAGGGGCCGTCCGCGCGGTCGCTCGTACCGGCGCCGCTGCTGACCGGCATGGCCGAGGGGAAGATCGTCCGGTTCGAGGAGATCACCCGCTGCCCGCTGGAGGTGCAGGACTCGCTGCTGTCGCCGCTGTCCGACCGGGTTCTCGCGGTCCCCGAGCTGTCCCGCGCGGTTGCCGGGGGGCGTGGGGGGTCGTCCCCCCACACAGAACAGAGCCCGGACGCGATGGTGTTCGCGCGGGACGGGTTCAACGTCATCGCGACCGCGAACACCCGCGACCGGGGCGTCAACGAGATGAGCGCGGCGCTCAAGCGGCGGTTCAACTTCGAGACGGTGTTCCCGATCGCCGACTTCGCGACCGAGCTGGACCTGGTCGAGCAGGAGGCGACCCGGCTGCTGGAGCGCAGCGGCGTCGGCGTCGCGCCCCGCCGGGACGTCCTGGAGGTCCTGGTCACCACGTTCCGGGAGCTGCGCGACGCCACGACCGGCGAGGGCCGGCCGATGGACCGGCTGTCGGCGGTGATGAGCACCGCCGAGGCGGTGTCGGTCGCCCACCAGATCGGCATCCGCGGCTGGTTCCTGCGCGGCGAGCCGGGCGGCGCCGCCGACATCGTCGAGTGCCTCGCCGGGACGGCCGCCAAGGACAGCCCCGACGACCTCGCCCGGCTGCGCCGCTACCTGGAGCGGCAGGCGGCCCACCGCGGCGGCGAGCAGTGGGAGGCGCTGCACGCCGCCCGGCACCTGCTTCCCGGCTGATGGCGGTCACGTTCATCGGGGTGCGGCACCACAGCCCCGCGTGCGCGCGGCTCGTCCGGGACACGATCCGGCGGCTGCGCCCCGCGTACGTGCTGGTGGAGGGCCCCGCCGACTTCGGGGCGCGGGTGGACGAGCTGCTCCTCGGCCACGAGCCGCCCGTCGCGATCTTCAGCTACCACCGGGACGCCGAGCGCGTGCACGCCTCGTGGTCGCCGTTCTGCGCGTACTCGCCGGAGTGGGTCGCACTCGGCGAGGGCCGGGCGGCGGGCGCGGAGCTGCGGTTCATCGACCTGCCGGCGTGGCACCCCGCCTTCGCCGCCCGCAGCAACCGGTACGCCGACGCCGAGCTCCGCTACGCGGAGGTGACCGCCCGGCTGTGCCGCGAGTTCGCCGTCGACACCACCGACATCCTCTGGGACCACCTCTTCGAGATCGACCCCGACCGGGCGGCGGAGCGGCTCGACGCCTACTTCGGCCTGCTGCGCGGCGAGGCGGAGGCCGGGGAGGACGACACCGCCCGGGAGTCCTACATGGCGGAGTGGATCCGCGCGGCCGACGCCGACGCCGGCGACCGCCCCGTCGTGGTGGTGACGGGCGGGTTCCACAAGCCCGCCCTGGAGGCCCTCGCCGCGAGCGGCGGCACGCGATGGCCGGACGTGCCGGAGCCCGCCGAGGGCGCGACCGGCGGCAGCTTCCTCGTGCCCTACTCCTTCCGGCGGCTGGACGCCTTCACCGGATACCAGTCGGGCATGCCGTCGCCCGAGTACTACCAGTGCCTCTGGGAGAGCGGCCCGGAGGGAGCCGCGTCCGGGCTCATCGAGCGGGTCGTGGCGCGGCTGCGCGAGCGCCGGCAGGTGGTCTCGACCGCCGACCTGATCGCCGCCCGCACCCTCACCGAGGGCCTCACCCGGCTGCGCGGCCACCGCGCGCCCGCCCGCACCGACCTGCTGGACGGCCTGGTGTCCGCGCTGGTGAACGACGACCTCGACCAGCGGCTGCCCTGGACGTCCCGCGGCGCCCTCGCCCCGGGCGCCCACCCGGCCGTCGTCGAGATGGTCGCCGCGCTGAGCGGCGACCGCACCGGCCGCCTGCACCCCCGCACGCCCGCGCCGCCGCTCGTGCACGACGCGACCGCCGAACTGGAACGGCTCGGCCTCGGCCGCGGCGGGCCGTTCCACCTGAAGCTGACGACGCCGCGCGGGCTGGAGCGCAGCCGCGCCCTGCACCGCATGCGCGTCCTGCGGATCCCCGGCGCCGAGCGCGAGTCGGGGCCGACGGCCGGCACCGACCCGGTGCTGGAGGAGCGCTGGGTCCTGGACGTGGCCGACGACGGCGGGCGGCGGCACTCCGCGCTCATCGAGGCGGGCGCGTACGGGCCGACCCTCGCCGCCGCCGCGGCGGCCGCCCTGGACGAGCGCGTGACCGCCGCCGGCACCGACATGCGGGTGCTCGCCGGCGCGCTGTTCGACGCGGCGCTGTGCGGGTGCGCCGACCAGTCCGGCCGGATCGCCGCGTCGATCGCCGCCGGGGTCGCCGGCTCGTCCGACATCGCCGCGCTCGGGGCCGCGCTGGACACCGTCCTCGGCCTGTGGCGGCACGACCGCGTCCTCGGCACGGCCGGCAGCCCGCTGTTCGGGACGGTCATCGAGGAGTGCGTGCTCCGCGTGCTGTGGCTGGTCGAGGGGGTCCGCGGCGGGCCCGCCCCCGCCGACCTCGGCCGGCTGCGCGCCGTCGCCGCGACCCGGGACGCGCTGCTGCACGCCGCCGGCCCGCTCGGCCTGGACCGCGGCGCCGCCCTCGGCGTCGCCCGCCGCGTCGCCGCCCACCCGGACGCCCCGCCCGATCTGCGGGGCGCCGCGTTCGGGCTCGGGCGGGCCCTCGGCGACGCCGGCGACGCCGGCGACCCGGCGCGGGCGGTGCGCGGCGCGGCCGGGCCGAAGACGTTCGGCGACTGGCTCGCCGGCCTGTTCGCGCTGGCCCGGCAGGAGGTGCTCGACCCGGACGCGTCCGTCCTCGGCGTCCTCGACGAGTTGATCTGCGGCCTGACCGACGAGGAGTTCCTCGTGGCGCTGCCCGCGCTGCGGCAGGCGTTCGAGTTCTTCCCGCCGCGCGAGCGCGAGACGATCGCCGGGGGGCTGCTGGAGCGCCGCGGCCTGCGCGGCTCCGCGCGCTCGCTGCTGCGGGCGCCCGCCTCGCCGGCCCTCGCCGCCGAGGCGCGCGCCCTGGAGACGCGGGTCGACCGGGCCCTCGCCGCGGCGGGGCTGGGGGAGGGAGGGTCGTGATCCCGCCGGATCTGGAACGCTGGCGCCTGGTCCTCGGCACGCCGGCCGAGCCGAGCCTCGGGGCGCCCGGCGGCGCGGGCGCCGAACGGGACGCCGCGCTCGACTGGCTCTACGGCCGCGACCCCGACCTCGGCGAGCGCGGCGTGCGGCGCGGGCCCGGCGGGCCCGGCGACGGCGAGGCGTCCCCGTCAGGCGACCGGACCGGCGGCGACGGGCCGTCCCGGCTCACCACCGTCGACTGGCTCGACGCCGTGCACCGGCTCTTCCCGAAGGAGACGATCGAGCGGCTCGAACGCGACGCCGTCGAGCGGTACGAGATCCACGAGGTCGTCACCGACCCGGCCGTCCTCGCCCGGATCGAGCCCGACGCGACGCTGCTGCGCGCCGTCCTGCGCACCAAGCACCTGATGAACCCCGAGGTGCTCGCGCTCGCCCGGCGTATCGTCGAGACCGTCGTCCGGCAGCTCATGGAGAAGCTCGCCACCGAGGTGCGCACCAGCTTCCACGGCACCCGGACGCGGCGGCCCAGCCGGATCAAGAACTCCCGCAACTTCGACTTCCACGCGACGATCCGCGCGAACCTCGCGCACTACCGCCCGGACGAGAAGCGGCTGTACATCGAGAACCCCCGGTTCGTGTCCCGGACGCGGCGGCACGTCGAGCAGTGGCAGCTCGTGCTGCTGGTCGACCAGTCCGGGTCGATGCTCGGGTCCGTCGTGCACGCGGCCGTCACCGCCGCGTGCCTGTGGGGTCTGCCGGGCCTGAAGACGCACCTGGTCGCGTTCGACACGGCGGTGGTCGACCTGACGGCCGACGTCACCGACCCCGCCGAACTGCTGATGAAGGTCCAGCTCGGCGGCGGCACCGACATCGCGCGGGCCGTCGCCTACGGGGCGGGGCTCGTGGAGAACCCGCGCCGGGCCATCGTCGCGGTGATCACCGACTTCTTCGAGGGCGGCGACCCCGGGCGGCTCGTCCTGGAGGTGCGGCGGCTGGTGCAGCAGGGCACCCACGTGCTCGGCCTCGCCGCGCTCGACGAGCACGCCAACCCGTCCTACGACCGGGGGACCGCGCAGCGCCTCGCCGACGAGGGCGCCCACGTCGGCGCCATGACCCCCGGGGAGCTCGCCGCGTTCGTCGCCGAACGGATCGGCCGATGACCCGCACGGACCTGCTGTCCCTGACCCCGGACGCGCTCGCCGCCCTCGCCAACCGCGGGCTCGTCAAGCGCGCCGCCAAGGACCTGGACGCCGGCAACGGCCCCGAGATCGCCGTGTCCCCCGACGGCGGCGTCGAGGGCACGTTCCCCGACGGCACCACGACGTCCCTCCCCGCCGGCGCGGGGCTGGAGGCGGCGGCCTGCTCCTGCGCGGCGACCGGGACGTGCCGCCACCGGATCTGCCTCGTCCTGGCCTACCAGCGCACCGCCGCGGGCGCGGCGGACCCGGGACCGGACGGCACCGGGCCGGAGCCCGCGACCGCCTGGTCACCCGGGGCGTTCGACGACGGCGCGCTCGCCGGCGTGGTCGGGCAGCGCGCCGTCACCGCCGCCCGGCGCACCCTGCGCGCCGGCTACGCCGCCCGGATCCGCCGCCCCACCGCGCAGGACCCGGTGGCCCAGGTCGAGCTGCCGACCTGCACCGTCCGCTTCCTCGTGCCGGGCGAACTCGGCTACGTGGACACCGACGCGAGCGCGTCGGTGCGCGGCGAGATGACCGTGCTGGCCGCGTGGGCCTTCCGGGCGGCGGACGAGCGCGGCCTGACCGGCGACGAGGCCCGCCTCCTCGTCGGCGGCTCGGCAGCGGCCGCCGCTGACGGGCCGGAGCGGGTGCTCGACGCGGCGCTCGACCTCGCCGACCAGGTCCTGCTGGACGGCGCCGCGCACGCCGGCCCCGTGCTGCCCGGCGCGCTGCAGCGCACCGCCGCCGAACTGTCCGGCCGCGGCCTGCACTGGCCGGCCGGTGCGCTGGACGACCTGGCCGCCCAGCTCGCCGCCCACCACGAGCGCCGCGCCGACCACGACCCCGGGCGGATCGCGGAGCTGCTCGCCGAGGTCCACGCCCGGCACCGCGCCGCGGCCGGGGGCGCGGACCGGGCCCAGGTGCTCGGCACGAGCGAACCGGCCGAGACGCCGCTGCGCCGCGTCCGCCTCGCCGCCCTCGGCTGCCGGATCGCCGGCACCCCCCGGACCCGGACGGCCGACATCCACCTCGCCCACACCGGCACCGGGGTCGTGCTCGTTCTGCGACGCCGCTGGGACGTCCCCGAGGGCGAGCGGCTCACCGGCGCCGACCTGGCGGGCCGCCGGATCCTCGGCGCCTCGCTGCGCTCGCTCGCCGCCGCGAACGTCGTGTCCGAGAGCGCCACCCGCAGCGCCCGCCGTGTCGTCCGGGTCGCCGCCGGCCGGGTCGCGAAGACCACGGTCACGCCGCTCGGCGAGGCGTGGGAGACATTGCCGGACGGGATCCTCGTCCGGGACCTGGCGGCGGAGGGGCGCGCCCTCGACGCGCTGCCGCCCCGTCTCGTCCGTCCCCGCATCGAGGCCGAGCTCGTCCGCGTCGTGGCGGTCGCCGAGGTCCGCGACATCGGCTACCACCCGGGCGCGCAGCGCCTGGACGCGCTGGTCGCCGACGCCGCGGGCACGACGGCGGTGGTCTCGGCCGACTACAGCCCGCACCGTCCCGCCGCGCTCGACGCCCTCGCCGAGGCGCTCGCCGCGGGTCCGCGCTACATCAGCGGCGCCGTGCGCCGGGACCGCGGCCGGCTGCTCGTCGCCCCGCTCGCCGTCATGACGGAGGGCGGCGTCGTGGTCCCCGACCTCGCCCCCGGCGACGGCACCGCCGCGCTGGGCGGCCCGCCCCCGCCCGTCCCCGACCCCCTCGCGCAGGCCCTGGACGAGGCGCTCACCGCCTGCGCCGATGCCGCCCAGCGCGGCCTGCTGCGGGCGTCGCCGGCGTCGCGCGACCGCATCGGCCGCGCCGCGGAGGACCTGGAACGGGCGGGCCTGCGCACCGCCGCCGGAACCGTCGCCGCGCTGGCCGCCGCGCTCGGCGGGGACGACCCGCGGCACATCACGCGGGCCTGGGCGACCGCGCACATCCGCCTCGTCACGACGTCCGAGCTCCGCTGACCCGGCCCCATCGCGGCGAGGGGGCGGCGGCGCGTCACGCGCGGCAGGTGAGGGGCCGGCCGCCGTTGTAGGTGATCATGTCGTTGAGGGCGGCGAGCAGGTCGATCGTGCCGCCGGGCTCGACCCCGTCCAGCTCGGCGTAGGCGCGGTGCAGGTTGCCGACGATCCGCTCGGAGTCGGTCAGCTCCGCGAACGGGCCGAGATCGGCCTCCCGCGCCGCCTCCAGCGGGGACAGCCCGGCGTTCTTGGCCGCCGCGGCCGTCGCCTGGACGAACCGCGCGTAGGCCAGCACCGGCTCGATCAGCTCCGGCCCGCCGACCGGCCCGTGGCCGGGGACGATCGTCTCCGCGCCGAGCGGCGCGACGACCTCCTCCAGGACCGTGATCGCACCGGCGATCGACCCCTGCATCAGGAACGGGGTGCCGCCGTTGAACAGCAGGTCGCCGCTGAACAGCACGCGCCGCTCCGGGATCCACACGATCGAGTCGTTGGTGGTGTGCGCGGGCGTCCCGACGTGCCGGACCTCGCAGCGCAGGTCGTCCACCCAGAGCGTCACGCCGTCGGTGTAGGTGAGGAACGGCGGCTCGATCTCGATGTCGCCCCACTCGACCTTCGTCCAGTACGGCTCGTCGAAGGGCTTCCCCCAGGCGAGCGCGCCCTCCCGCGTCCCCTCGTGGCCGACGACGGTCGCCCCGGAGAACAGGTAGTTGCCGAACGTGTGGTCGCCGTGGTGGTGGGTGTTGACCAGCGTGCGGACGGGCCGGTCCGTGACAGACCCGATCGCCTCCAGGTACGCGCGGGTGCGGCGCTCTGTCGAGCACGCGTCGACGCCGGTGACACCGCGCTCGCCGGCCAGGAACCCGGTGTTGTTGATCCACCAGCTGCCGTCCGGCTGGACGTAGGCGAAGATCCCCTCGGAGACCTCCTGGAGCCGGGGGGTGCCGGTGCCGTCCCGGCCGGGTGCGTCGCTCATGGCACCGGACTCTAACGGGGCGGGAGCCGGTCGTCCGACGGGCGGGCCGGTTCCGGACCGTCCGGGCCGACGCGGACGATCCGGGTGACGCGGACGATCCGGAACCGCCGGCCGCACGCGACGAACTCCACGCCGTCCCCCGCCTCGACCCGGTCGGCGGCCCGGGCGTACTCGGCCAGCTCGCCGGGGCTCGCCGGCGCGCACCCCTCCTGCGTCTCCTTCGGCAGCAGCACCCGGAAGTAGAACGCCAGCGCGGTGCGCGCGTCCTGCGGCCCGGTGCCGCCGGTGATCGGGCACCAGTGGTCGTCGCGGTCCTCCAGGACGTCGAACCGCGGCGGCAGCAGCACCACCCCCGGATACGCCCGGACCGCGGCGGCGGCCTCGCGGCGCAGCGCGTCGGGGACGGTCCCGGCGGCGGGCAGCAGGCCGAGCAGCTCCAGCCGCAGCGCCGCGTCCGCCGGGGCGACCGGGGCGGCGGGGTCGATCCGGAACGAGCGCAGCGGCCCCGACTCGCCGTCGGTCACGCGGGCGGGCTCCGGCCCGTCGTTGCCGGACCGGGCGAAGCCGGGCACGCGGACGACCCGGTAGCGCAGCGGCCCGGCGGCGCACTCGTCGCGGGCGTCCGGCTCGCCGTCGGCCGGGGCGAGCAGGGCCGCGAGGCGCAGCATCTCCGCGCGCACCGCCGCGCCGTGCCCGCCGGCCGCCTCGCGCAGGTGCCCGCCGAGATCGGCGCGCGCCTCGCGGGGAGCCCGCGCGCCGAGTCGCAGGATCCGCCACACCCCGGCCGCCTGCTCGGCGACGCCGAACACCGGCGGCCCCAGCTCCGCGAGGCGCGGGTACGCGCGCCGCCGCTCGGCGGCCTCCTGGTCGCGGACGGCCGCCACCGGCTCCAGCTCGCCGGCGACGTTGATCACGTCGTGTCCCGGCATCCCTTCGAAGGCCATGCACCCATCGTGACGCGGCGGTGCACCTCGCGTAGCGGAAACGACCCGGGGGTCAGTACTCCGGCACGGCCGTCAGCAGATGCGGGCGCGGGGAGCCCGCGCGGGCGGACGGCTCCTGCGAGCGGGCCGAGCGCAGCACCTCCCCGGCGCCGAGCACGGCCGCGTCGCCGGTGTCGTCCCCGAGCCGCGCGTCCAGCCCGGTCCGGTCGTGGATCAGCCGCTCCAGCCCGGGCAGCCGGGCGCAGCCGCCGGTGAGGGTGACGCCGACGCCGAGCAGGTCGCCGGAGATCTCGGGCGAGCAGCCGGCGAGGCCGGCGCGGATGGCGTCCACGATCCGCGCGACCGGCCCGGCGATCGCGCGGCCGACGTCCACGGTGGTGAGCACCAGCCCCCGCGGCATGCCGGTCGTGATGTCGCGGCCGTTGACGACGGTCTGCCGCACCGGGTGCCGGCCGAGCGGCGGCACCGCGCCGACCTCCAGCTTCGCGGCCTCCGCGGCGGACGGCGACAGCACGACGCCGTGCTCGCGGCGGACCAGCGCGACGATGGCACGGTCCAAGGCCGACCCGCCGATGGGCGCGGTGTGCGAGGAGACGAGGCCGCCGAACGAGATGACGCCGACGTCGGTGAGGTCCGCGCCGATGTCGGCGATCACGGTGATCTCGGACCGCCCCGACGAGGTGAGGCCCATGCCGATGGCGGCGGCGATCGGCGTCGGCACGAGGGTGAGCCGCCGCGCGCCGGCCTGGAAGGCGGAGAACTGCAGCGCCCGGTAGTGGACGGACGTCATCCCGCTCGGCACGGTGACGACCAGCCGGGGACGCGCCGTGTAGTGGCGCCGGTGGTGGCGGCGGACCAGGTGCCGCATCAGGTACTCGGCCTCGTCGGTCTCGGTCGGCGCGCCCTCGCGGATCGGCCGGACGAGGGTCACGTCCGGGTTGCGCCCGGCCATGTCCCGGGCGGGGGAGCCGAGGGCGAGGATCCGCCCGGTGTGCCGGCACCGGGCGAGCAGCGACGGTTCCCGGCACACGACGCCGCGGTCCCGTACATGCATCCGCACGGTCGTGCTGCCCAGGTCGATAGCGGTGTCACGGCCCGCGAAAGCCCACATCGCGCCCCTCCCAATCGCCCCGTAAGTCGCAAGCGCCCGGATCATTCCCGTGCCGGTCGCGGCGATGCCCACGGCCGGGTAAGCGAATCGCAACGTCCCGGCGAACGCGGGTCCGGCATATCCGGAACGGCGGCGCGGAGGCGGTGCGCGCCGGGCGCACCGGGCCGGGCGGGCACCAAGAGATCATGTAGAGATCATGTGGGGACGGTGTCGAGCCGGGCCGGGCCGCGCCGCGCGGTCCAGCCCCGCCGCGCGCGGACGGCGCCCGCCGCGCGGCAGACGCCGTACAGCAGGAACGAGATCGTCGTGACGTACGGGCTGATCGGGATGCTGGAGCCGATCGACAGCAGGATGCCGCCGACCACCGACACGGTCGCGAGGACCGTGCTCAGTACCGGCACGAGCACCGGCGACGCGGTGACCCGGACCGCCGCCGCGGCCGGGGTGCAGATCAGCGCGAGCACCAGCAGCGCCCCCACGACCTGCACGGACACGGCCACCGCGAGGCCGAGCACGAGCATGAACATCAGCGACAGCGTCCGGACGGGCACGCCCCGCGCCGCCGCCACGTCCGCGTCGAGGCTCGCGAACGCCAGCGGGCGCCACATGACGGCGAGGCACACCAGCACCACCGCCGACGTCGCCAGCAGCCAGGACAGCCGGGGCGTGTCGATCGCGACGATCTGGCCGGTGAGGAGGCCGAACTTGTTGGCCGACCGCCCCTTGTACAGCGACAGGAACAGCACGCCGAGGCCGAGCCCGAACGGCATCAGCACGCCGATGACCGAGCCCCGGTCGCGGGCGCGGGCGCCGAGCACCCCGATCAGCGCGGCGGCGGCGAGCGCACCGGCGATCGAGCCGCCCGCCACGCTCGCCCCGAGCAGCAGCGCGGCCGCCGCGCCGGCGAACGACAGCTCGCTGATGCCGTGCACGGCGAACGCGAGGTCGCGCATGACGACGAACGTGCCGGCCAGCCCGCCGACCAGCCCGAGGACGGCCCCGGCGACGAGCGAGGTGCGGACGAGCCCGAGCAGCGCCCCGTAGTCCTCGAAGTTGAAGATCTCGTGCCACATCGCGTGCCAGCTCATGCCGTCTCCCGGTGCGGGGCGGGCGACCCGGCCCGCGGGGCCGGCGCCGCCGCGGGCCGGACCTCGCCCATGTCCAGGACGCGGTCGGCGAACGGCAGGACCGGGCCGGCCTCGTGGGTGACGAACACGACGGCCGTCCCGTGCTCGCGCCGCCTCCGGTCGGCCAGCCCGCTCACGATCCGCTGGTGCTCGTCGTCCAGCGAGGAGAGCGGCTCGTCGCAGAGCAGGACCCGCGGGTCCGACGCGAGCGCCTGCGCCACCCGCACCCGCTGCAGCTCGCCGCCCGACAGCACGTGGAGCGGGACGTCCGCGAACGGCGCGGCGCCCACGTCCCGCAGGACGTCCTCGACCCGGCGGCGGGTCTCGCGGCGCGGCCGCCACGGCCCCCACCGGTGCCCGTCGACCCCGAGCCGCACCAGGTCGCGCGCCCGGAGCGGGGTGTGCGGCGGGACGGACCGGTGCTGCGGGACGTAGCCGACGAGGTCGCCGCCCCGGCGCGGGCGGCGCCCGTCCACCGTGACCGTCCCCGAGGAGAGCCGCTGGAGGCCGAGCAGCACCCGGAGCAGGCTCGTCTTCCCCGACCCGTTCGGCCCGACGACGACCAGGAACTCGCCCTCCGCCACGTCCAGGTCCAGCCCGCGCCACACCGTCCGCTCCCCGTAGGAGAGGGCGGCGTCGCGCAGAGCGATCATGAGAGCGCCTTCTGGAGCGCGGTGATGGTGCCGTCCATCCAGGTGAGGTAGTCCTGGCCGGCCGGGAGGGTCTCGGTGACGGGCACCACCGGCACGCCGCCGTCCTTCGCCGCCCGCTGGACCCGCTCGGTCTGCGGCCCGCTCGTCTGCGCGTTGTAGACGAGCGCCTTCACCTTCTTGTCCGCGAACAGCGCCAGCGTGTCCCGCAGCACCCTCGGGGGGACGTCGTCGCCCTCCTCGATGGCCTCGCTGAACTCCTCCGGTGTCTCGTTCTCCAGGCCCGCCGCCTCCAGCAGGTAGCCGGGCACCGGCTCGGTGATCGCCACGGCCTCACCCGCGTGCGCGGCCTTCAGCGCCGCCACCTTCCCCTCCAGGGCCTTCAGCCTGGTCTTGAAGGAGGCGGCGTTCGCGGAGAAGACCGCGGCGTCCTCGGGAGCGGCCTTGGCGAGCGCGGCGGAGATCCGGTCGGCGAGCCGCGCGACGGACGCCAGGTCGTACCAGACGTGCTCGTTCAGCTCCTCGCCCGCCGGCGCGGCCTTCCCGGAGATCTCGACGGCGTCGAGCACCTCGGCCTTGGAGCCGGCACCCTTCAGCAGGGTGCCCATGAAGTCGTCGTAGCCGCCGCCGTTCTCGATCACCACGGCGGCCTTGGCGACGGCGAGGCGGTTGCGGGCCCCCGCCTCGAAGGAGTGCGGGTCCTGCGCGGGGTCGCTGATGAACGACGTCACCGTCACCTCGCCGCCGCCGATCCGCCGTGCGATGTCGCCGTACACGTTGGTCGAGGCGACGACGGCGACCGGCCCGCCGGCCGGCTCCGCGGCGCCGGACGACCCGCAGGCGCCGAGCCCGAGCACCGAGGCGGCGACGGCGGCGGCCGTCCCGAGCACGCGGGCACGCTGAGCTGAGATCATGGGGGCTCCCGGAAACGATAATGGTTTTCAGATGCAACTTAGCATGGCTCGTCCGGGTAGGTCCCATTCGTGTTGCCGTCCCGGCAAGTCCGGCGGACATGCGAGAGGCCGCCGCCCCGGTGCCGGGGACGGCGGCCTCTCGCCCGCGAGGTTCTCGGTGGCCGCTGCCGGTTCGACGGCTCTTACCAGGCGAACGCCTCCGGGGCGGGTCCGGGGCCGGGGAAGATCTCGTCCAGGGCCGCGAGGAACTCCTCGGACAGCGTCAGCCCGGCGGCCCGCACGGCGGAGTCGAGCTGTTCCCGGACGCGCGGGCCGACGATCGGGCCGGTCACGCCGGGGCGGGTGAGGAGCCAGGCGAGGCCGACGTCCCCGGGGTCGAGGTCGTGCTTGCCGCAGAGGTCCTCGTAGGCCTGCACGCGGGCCCGCTCCGCCGGGTCGGCCAGCATCTCGGCCGCGCGGCCGGACCGGGAGCGCGAGCCGCTCCCGTCCCGCTCCTTGCGCAGGGCGCCGCCCAGTACCCCGCCGTGCAGCGGCGACCACGGGATCACGCCGAGCCCGTACGCCTGCGCGGCCGGGACGACCTCCATCTCGACGCGCCGCTCGACGAGGTTGTACAGGCACTGCTCGCTGACCAGGCCGAGGGAGCCGCGCCGGGCGGCGGCCTCGTTGGCCTGTGCGATGCTCCAGCCCGGGAAGTTGGACGAGCCGGCGTACAGCACCTTCCCCTGCTGGACGAGGACGTCGATCGCCTGCCAGATCTCGTCCCACGGCGTCGTCCGGTCGATGTGGTGGAACTGGTACAGGTCGATGTGGTCGGTGCCGAGCCGCTTCAGCGACGCCTCGGCGGCGCGGCGGATGTTCAGCGCGGACAGCCGGCCCTGGTTCGGCCAGGGCGCGCCCTCCGCGCCCATGTCGCCGTACACCTTCGTGGCGAGGACGGTCTTCTCGCGGCGCCCGCCGCCCTTCGCGAACCAGGTGCCGATGATCTCCTCGGTCCGGCCCTTGTTCTCGCCCCACCCGTAGACGTTCGCGGTGTCGAAGAAGTTGATCCCCTCGTCGAGGGCCGCGTCCATGATGGCGTGGCCGTCGGCCTCCTCGGTGAACGGGCCGAAGTTCATCGTGCCGAGGACCAGGCGGCTCACCTTCAGGCCGGTGCGGCCGAGCTGCGTGTACTCCATGGGTTCTCAGCCAAGCATCTGGAGCGCACTCCAGGTCAAGCACGCCGCGCCCGGTCGCGGACGCCCCGGCGCCGGGCGCGGCGGACGGGCCCCGATCAGGGGCTCGGTCAGAGGCCGGCGTACTTCGCCCAGGGCAGGGACTCCCCGCGGTGCCAGTGGCGGTGCCGGCTGGAAACGATCTTGCGGAGGTCGAGCCGCGGCCGCGGTCCGGGCTTCGCCCTGCCGGGCGGGCCGGCGGGCGTCCCGCCGGTGCGCGGCGGTGGTGCCGCGGAGTCGTCATCGTCCGGCACCGAGGGGCGGCCGCCGGGTGGCGCGGTCTGCTGCGCCGGGTTCGGCCGGGGGGCGATCATTGGGGGATTGTCGGTTTTCTTGGGTGATGTAGCGGCGGGCGGCGGAATCTGGGGGGTCCGCTCCTTATCTGGCGGTTTCCGGTCCGCGCGCTTCTCCGCGCTCATTCTGTCGATTCTCTCGACGAGTTCCTTCACCGACGGCGACCATTCCTTGTAGGCCGGTGCGCCGGGCCTCACCGCGCCGGCGAACTGCCTCTTGCGCCGGGCGCCGAACTTGTCGATGCGCACGTTCGCCCCGGAGTGCGGCGCGTGCAGGAACCGGCCGTGCCCGGCATAGAGGCCGACGTGGCTGCGGCCGTGGAAGAAGACGAGGTCCCCCGGCTTGAGGTCCTTCAGCCTCACCTTCCTGGCCACCCTGCGGTACTGCGCGTAGGTGACGCGCGGGATCTTGACGCCCGCCCTGCGCCACGCGGCCATGGCGAGCCCCGAGCAGTCGTAGCCGTGCGGCCCGTCCGCGCCCCACCGGTACGGCTTGCCGATCTGCTTGCGCGCGAACCGCATGGCCTTCTTCGCGCGCTTGCGCTGCTTCGCCTCCCGCGTCCGGTACCTGTCGTACGCCTGCACCTTCTGCATGGTCGCCGAGTCCAGGTGGAGGCTCCGCAGCACCGCCGGATTGACCGCCGCCAGCGCCTGCGAGCCCGCCGGGACCGCCAGCGCCAGCCCGGTCGCCGTCACGGTGACGGCCATGCGGAGCAGCGTCTGTTTTCGGGTGGCCGCCGGATTGCGGCCGTTATGGCCGGCGAATGCTCCGCAACCGTTTCCGTCTCCGTGCGAGTGGCGCGCGATGGACATTCCGGTGTTCTCCGTTCCCCGTTCGGTTACAGCAGGTGATCATCCTGCCGAGAGATCGGGTACCCGGGGAACGCGCCGGAATTGGACGAGCGCGCCGATTTTACATGATCATGGCGCTGAATTGGATGCGCGCTTCAGTGTCTTTGATCAAGCGGTCAGGTGAGCCAGCGATTTCAGCGGGACGGGCAGCCAGGCCGGCCGGTTCCGTGCCTCGTACCGAACCTCGTAGACCGCCTTCTCGAACTCGAAGGCGCGGATGAGCGCGGCGTGCGCCGCCGGGTCGGGCCCGCCGGCCGCCGCGTAGCCGGCGCAGAACGCCGCCCGGTTGCGCGCCGCCCAGGCGTGCGCCCGGGTCTCCAGCCACGGCCCCGACTCGGTCGGCACCGTTCCGGGCTTGGTGATGAGGAACCGCGCCGCGTACTCGAACGAGCGGAGCATGCCGGCGACGTCGCGCAGCGGGTGCGCGAGGGCACGGCGCTCGCTCTGCGTCCGCGCCGGCTCGCCCTCGAAGTCCAGCAGCGTCCAGCCCGTCTCGGTCCGCAGGACCTGGCCGAGGTGGTAGTCGCCGTGGACGCGCTGCACGGGCAGCGGCTCCGCCTGCGCGGCCAGGTCGAGGAACGCCGCCGTGAGCGCCTTGGCGTGGGGCGCCAGGCGGGGCACCGCGCGGCAGGTGCCGGTCAGCTCGGCGTTCATGCGCGCCGCCATCGAGCGGACCTCGGCCGCGGGGAGGGTCGTCACGCCGAACGCGTCCGCGAGCGCGCGGTGCACCGCGGCGGTGGCCGCGCCGAGCCGCCCGGCCTCCGCGGCGAAGTCGCCGCCGGCGGCGCTCGCGTCCAGTTCCGCCCACTCGCCGTCGCCGGGCTCCGGCGTGTGCGCGTACCAGTCGCGGACGCTCGCGATGGCGAGGCTCCAGCCGTCCGCGCCCGTGTACAGGTAGTCCGACAGCAGCCCGAGCGTGATCGGCTCGCCGGTTCCGCCGGCGAGCGCGCCCGGATCGAGGTCGATCCAGCCGAGGACGGCCGGGACGTGCGGGCAGCCGCCGCGGGTCAGCGCGAGGTTGACCTCCAGGTCCAGGTTCACGCCCTGGCTGAGCCGCCGGAACAGCTTGCAGATGTAGGCGTCGCCGAACAGCAGGGACGTGTTGCTCTGCTCGGAGGTGATGGGCAGGCTCGCCAGGTCCGTCCGGATCCGGGCGCCGCCGGCGCGGTGGAAGCGCAGCGGCCCGGCGGAAGCCTCGCGCGCCAGATCGTCCAGCAGGATCCGGGTCAGGTCCGGGTCGTGGGCGGCGTCGTAGAGGCGGACCTCCGCGCCGTGCTCACCGGTGGGCGTGCCGATCTCGGCGTAGCGGAGCCGGTCGGGCAGGTCGCGGCGGACGCCGAGCAGGACCTGGTAGTGGTCGGTGTCGGTGTTCTGGCGGACGTCGATGATGAGGTGGTGCAGGGCGGGGTCGCCGGGGTGCAGTTCGGTGGCGGTGGTGATGGCCAGGTCGTCGATGGGGCCGTCCTTGCCGCCGAACCACCGCTGCCGGGGCAGCCATTCGGCGAGGTGGCGGACGAGATCCGGTGCGGGCGGCAGCACGTCAGGCGGTCCTTCCCGCGCCGGGGCCGGTGACGGCGGGAGCGTCCGCGCCGCCGTCCTCCGGAGGAACCAGCTGGAACCAGAAGAAGCCGTGCCCGGGAAGCGTCATCAGGTACGGCAGCTCACCGATGGCCGGGAACTGGACGCCGCCCATGCACTCGACGGGGGAGTAGCCCTCGAAGCGGCGCAGGTCGAGCTCCACCGGCTGCGGGAAGCGCGACAGGTTGCTGACGCACAGGATCGTGTCCATCTCGCCCCACGGGCTCTCGTCCTCGGTGATCTCGCGGGTGAAGGCCAGGACGGAGGGGTTGGAGGCGGACAGTTCGACGTAGGAGCCGACGCCGAAGACGGGGTGGCGTTGGCGGATCTCGATCATTTTGCGGGTCCAGTGCAGGAGGGATCCGGGGTTGTTGGCCTGGGCTTCGACGTTGACGGCTTGGTAGCCGTAGATGGGGTCCATGATGACGGGCAGGTAGAGGCGGGCGGGGTCGCAGTGGGAGAAGCCGGCGTTGCGGTCGGGGGTCCATTGCATGGGGGTGCGGACGGCGTCGCGGTCGCCGAGCCAGATGTTGTCGCCCATGCCGATTTCGTCGCCGTAGTACAGGACGGGTGAGCCGGGGAGGGAGAGCAGGAGGGCGGTGAAGAGTTCGAGTTGGTTGCGGTCGTTGTCCAGGAGGGGTGCCAGGCGGCGGCGGATGCCGATGTTGGCTTTCATGCGGGGGTCTTTGGCGTATTCGGTGTACATGTAGTCGCGTTCTTCGTCGGTGACCATCTCCAGGGTGAGTTCGTCGTGGTTGCGGAGGAAGATGCCCCATTGGCAGGAGTCGGGGATTTTGGGGGTTTGGGCCATGATTTCGGAGATGGGGTAGCGCTGTTCGCGGCGGACGGCCATGAAGATGCGGGGCATGACGGGGAAGTGGAAGGCCATGTGGCATTCGTCGCCGCCGGCGGCGGGGTCGCCGAAGTATTCGACGACGTCGGCGGGCCATTGGTTGGCTTCGGCGAGCAGGACGCGGTCGGGGTAGAGGCGGTCGACTTCGGCGCGGACGCGTTTGAGGTAGGTGTGGGTTTGGGGGAGGTTTTCGCAGTTGGTGCCTTCGCGGGCGTACAGGTAGGGGACGGCGTCCAGGCGGAAGCCGTCGATGCCCAGGTCGAGCCAGAAGCGGAGGTTTTCCAGCATGGCGTCTTGGACGGCGGGGTTGTCGTAGTTGAGGTCGGGTTGGTGGGTGAAGAAGCGGTGCCAGTAGTACTGGCCGCGCACAGGGTCGTAGGTCCAGTTGGAGGATTCGGTGTCGATGAAGATGATGCGGGCGTCGGGGTAGCCGGTGTCGTCGTCGGCCCACATGTAGAAGTCGCCGAAGGGGCCGTGGGGGTCGGTGCGTGAGGCCTGGAACCAGGGGTGTTGGTCGGAGGTGTGGTTCATGACCAGGTCGGCGATGACGCGGATGCCGCGGGCGTGGGCTTGTTCGATGAGGTCGACGAAGTCTCCGAGTTCGCCGAATTCGGGGAGGATGCGGGTGTATTCGGCGATGTCGTAGCCGCCGTCTTTGAGGGGGGATTGGTAGATGGGCAGGAGCCAGAGGCAGTCGACGCCGAGCCATTGCAGGTGGTCGAGTTTGGAGATCAGGCCGCGCAGGTCGCCGTAGCCGTCGTTGTTGCTGTCGGCGTACCCGCGGACCGACACCTCGTAGAACACCGCCGTCTTGAACCAGTGCGGCGTGCGCGGAGCCTTCTCGTCGAAGGGGTCGGGTACCGGCCCGGCGGCGGGCCCCGTGGCGGGTCCGGCGGCGGGCCCGGTGGCGGGCGGCGGGGCGTCCGGCGGCGGCGCGGTGCCCGCCCGCGGTGCGGTGACCTCGTCGGACGTGCTGCGGGCGGTGTTCTTCGGCTGGCCGTGCATGGGTCACCCCGGGTGTGTTGGAGACATCTAGATCAGCAATTCCCGCGGCGCGCGCCGGGGACGTGCGGGGCGGGCAACCATCCGTAAAAGGTTCGGTGCCGGTGATCTGCACGCGGCAGGGCCCGGAAAAGCGGTGGTGAAAACACGGTCGTTCGCGGCCCGTCCGCTGGCGCCGGCGCCCGCGAATACTTGCCGGGGGAAGGTTGTGTCATGTCCGTGTTTTTAGGTTCGTCGCTTTTTCTGTCGCAACCCCCGGGTAGGTCATTTCCAAGCTCAGAACCCGCCCCCGCGGCGGGTTCTGTTCGGTTCGGGCGGAAGACGTCCGTCCAAAGCGATCGGAGGGACAGTGGAGCGCTGGGAGAAGTCGCCATCGGTCGTACCGACGCGCGATGACCTCGTGGCGCGGCTGCGCGTCCGCTTCGCCGACATACCGGTGGAGCGCGTGCGCCGCTGCGTGGACGACCTGTGGTGCTGCTGCACCCATCTCGGGGTGCGGCCCGAGGAGCGGACCATCGAGCGCCTCGCGGCGTCCCGGCTGACGGGCGTCGTGCGCGGCGCCCGCCCGCCCTACCCGGACGAACGGCCGGCGACCCGGCCGCCGGGCCGTCTCACCGCTCCGCCCCGGCGCGCCCGCGCGGCCGCTCGAACCCCGATCGGGATGTGACAGATGAAGGACACGACCATGCCGGGCCTGAGCATCGAGACCCGGCGAGGATTCATCGTGCTCGGCCTGCCCGCGCAGATCAGCTGGCAGAACTACGCGGGGATCCGGGAGGGGGTGAGCAGGGCGCTGTCGCTCGCCTGCGCCGGCCCGCACGGGACGCGGCGCGGGGGAGTCGTCGTCGACTTCGGTGACGCGGTCCTGCTGGACGCCGCCGGGCTGGTGCTGCTGGCCCGCGCCGAGACCCGGGCGCGGCTGCTCGGCTGCACGCTGCGGGCCGTGGTGCCCGCCCTGTCCGCCCATGTGCGCAGGGCGCTGCACCTGACGGGGCTTGCGCGGCTCGTCCCGGTGTTCGCGGACGTGGCGTCGGCGACCGCCGCGCCCGTCCCCTCCGGCGCCGGCGGGGAGGCCGACACCACGCACGTGCTCGACGCGATCCGCGCCCTGCATCCGGGGGACGCCGGGCTCACCCCGACGCCGCCCGCGCCGTCGGAGCTGACGATCACCACGACGGCGGCCGGGGACGGCGACCACACCGTGGTGCACCTGTCCGGCATGCTGGACGAGGCCACCGTGCCGCGGCTCGGGGAGACGCTGACGACCCTGGTCGAGGGGAACCTGCGGCATCTGATGGTGCGGATGCACGACCGGCTCGGCGTCCGCTGCGACCCGCTGCCGATCCTGCTCGGCATCCGCTGGCGGGTCGCCGCCGAGGGCGGCTGCCTGGCGCTGCCCGCGCTGCCCGCCAGGCTCCGCGAGATCATCGACCGGGAAGGCCTCGGGTCGGTGTTCACCGGCTGCCGGTCCATCGAGGACCGCCTGCTCAGCGGCGCCGAACCGGCCTGACCGCGGCGTCATCACCACCGGCCCGCCCGCGTCCCTCGTTCCGCTCGAACGTGAGGATGTGGGCGGGCTTGGTGCGCGGGTCGAGGCGGACGTAGTTGGACTGGGTCCAGGTGTAGGTGGCGCCGTCGAGTTGGTCGGTGACGGTGTGGGGGTGGGTGGGGTCGTCGGGTAGGCCGAGGGCGGGCAGGTCGAGGTGCACGGTGGCTTCGCGGGGTTGGTGGGGGTTGAGGTTGACGATGGTCAGGATGGTGTCGTGGAGGTGGCGTTTGGAGAAGGCCAGGAGTTCGGGTTGGTCGATGTGGTGGAAGTGCAGGTTGCGGAGTTGCTGGAGGGCGGGGTGGGTGTTGCGCAGGGTGTTCAGGCGGGTGATCAGTGGGGCGAGGGTGGCGCCGGTGTGGTGGGCGGTGTCCCAGTCGCGGGGGGCGGTACTGGTATTTCTCTGAGTCGCGGTATTCCTCGCTGCCGGGCCGTACGGGGGTGTTCTCGCACAGTTCGTAGCCGCTGTAGATGCCCCAGGTGGGGGAGAGCAGCGCGGCCAGTACGGCGCGGATTTCGAAGGCGGCGCGGCCGCCGTGCTGGAGGTATTGGTTGAGGATGTCGGGGGTGTTGGTGAACAGGTTGGGGCGCATGTAGGTGGCGGCGGGGCCGGTGAGTTCGGTGAGGTAGTCGCGTAGTTCTTCGGCGTTGTTGCGCCAGGTGAAGTAGGTGTAGGACTGGTGGAACCCGATTTTGGCCAGGGTGTGCATCATGGCGGGTCGGGTGAAGGCCTCGGCCAAGAACAGGACGTCGGGGTCGGTGGTGTGGATGTCGGCCAGTAGCCGTTCCCAGAACGCGACGGGTTTGGTGTGGGGGTTGTCGACGCGGAAGATCCGGACGCCGTGGTTCATCCAGTGGTGCAGCAGGGTTTTGACGGCGTCATACAGGCCGTCGGGGTCGTTGTCGAAGTTGAGGGGGTAGATGTCCTGGTATTTCTTGGGCGGGTTTTCGGCGTGGGCGATGGTGCCGTCGGCGCGGGTGGTGAACCATTCGGGGTGCTGGTGGACCCAGGGGTGGTCGGGGGAGCATTGCAGGGCCAGGTCGAGGGCGATTTCCAGGCCGCAGGTGCCGGCGTAGTCGACGAAGGCGTCGAAGTCGGCCAGGGTGCCCAGGTCGGGGTGGATGGTGTCGTGGCCGCCGTCGGGTGAGCCGATGGCCCAGGGGGAGCCGGGGTCGTAGGGGCCGGCGTCCAGGGTGTTGTTGGGGCCTTTGCGGTGGCTGGTGCCGATGGGGTGGATGGGGGGGAGGTAGAGGACGTCGAAGCCCATGTCGGCGATGGCGGGCAGGCGTTTCATCGCGGTGCGGAAGGTGCCGGAGGTGGGGCCGCGGCGGCCCATCGGGTCGAAGGAGGCGCCCTCGGAGCGGGGGAAGAACTCGTACCAGGCGCCGTACAGGGCACGCTGGCGGTGCACCACCAGCGGATACCAGTCACTCACCGTCAGCAGATCCCGCAACGGATAGCGCTCCAGCACGTCCAGGATCGTCGGAGCGCCGGCCGCGGCGAGGCGTTCGAGCACGTCCTCGTCCTCGTCGGCCAGGAAGCGGGCGAGCCGGGCCAGCACGCGGCGGTCCTCCGCGGGGACGTGCCGGGCGGCGCGCATGAACAGCGCCACTCCTTCGGCGAGCATGAGCTCGGCGTCCTGCCCGCGGGGGACCTTGATCTGCGCGTCGTGCCACCAGTGCGCGATCGGGTCGCCCCACGCCTCCACCCGGAACGACCACGACCCCATCTCGGTCGGCGTCACCCGCGCCGACCACCGGTCCAGCCCCGCCCCGACCTCGGCCATCCGCCGCGGCGGCAACTCCTCCCCGTCCGGCGTCCGCAGCACCACCGCCGCGCCCAGCATCTCGTGCCCCTCACGGAACACCGTCGCCGACACCTCGACGGTCTCACCCACCACCGCCTTGGCCGGCCACCGGCCACACCCCACCACCGGCGCCACATCCAGGATCGGGATGCGACCGAGCTCCGCCTCCAGCTTCACCTGCATGTGCCCGCTCCCGCTCGTCGGCGCCGTCACCCGGCCTCGGTCCCAGGGATCCATGCCCCGTCCGCAACTCCGCGGCCCCCACGGCACCACAAGATCACGCAAAGAACCGCTCTCCGCGGGGGCAATGTCCATCAGGGAGGAATTCGGTGGATTTAAGGCAGATTTGATCTTTGAACTCCTTCCCGCCCGGCCCCGTAACCAGGGGTGTTCGTCGATAGAAGGAGCAGAACATGGGCCGGACGGTTTTCGCGCGCACGGTGCTCGGCACGGCCGGGCTGGTGGCGGTGCTGGGCGGGGCGGTCGCCTGCGGGGGCGGGGAGACGCGGGTGGCGGGCCAGGTCGCCGGGGAGTCGTCCGCCTGCGCGCAGATCCGGCAGGACGTCGCGGCGGGCCGGGCGGTGAACGTCGGCGCCGCGCAGAACTGCGACCAGACCGAGTTCGCCGCGCTGGAGAACCAGCGCCAGGCGGCGCGGGCGAAGGGCGAGAAGCCCGCCATGCAGATCAGCGCCACCTGCCAGGCGGTCAACGCCCGCGCCGCCCAGGGCGATCCCGCGCTGGACTTCGGGCTGGCCTTCCACTGCCGCCAGCGCGAGCGGTTCGCCAACACCACCAACGCCGTCAGCGGCCTCGGCCCGGCGAACAAGATCTCGTCGTTGTGCCTGGGGGAGCGGGCCAAGAAGGCCCGCGGCGAGACCGTCGACGCGTTCACCGAATCGTTCTGCGGCAAGGAGGAGGCGGCCGCCAAGTCCGGCGCGTCCGGCGGGGCCCAGGGGTCGGGGCAGCAGGCGCCGCCCACCCGGAGCGCCGCGCCGGAGCCGTCGCAGAGCACGGCGCCCGCCGCGTCCGGTGAGGTGGTGTGCCCCGGATCGACGGTGACGCTGTCCGGCGAGGCGGGCGCGCCGGCCGCGTCCAGCGGCACGCTCCCCGTCGGGACGAAGGTGAAGGTCACCAACCTCGACAACGGCAAGTCGACGACCGTGGAGGTCACGTCGGTGTCCGGCAGCTGCATGCTGCTGAACGACGCGGCCTTCGAGCAGGTGCGCGAGGCCGGCAAGTTCCTCATCCGGCGCGCCCGCGTCGAGCGGGTGGGGTGAGGGGAGCCCCCCGACGGTCAGCCGGCCGCGCGGATCACCGCGGAGACGCCGGCGGCGGTGGTGACCTGCCGCCGGTACTCCGGCTGCCGCAGCTCCCCGCCCATGAACGGGTACGGGTTGCGGTGGACGGCCGGGCTCGGCTCCTCGCTCAGCGCGGCGAAGTGGATCTCGCGGGCGCCGGTCGCCTCGACGACGCGGGCCACGTTGCGGTCGGTGATCCCGCCGCCGGGCATGACGATGATCCGGTCGCCCGCGCGCTCCACCAGCTCCGCGATCAGCGGCGCGCCCTCCAGCGCGCTCACGTCCTGCCCGGACGTCAGGACGCGCGCCACGCCGAGGCCGGCGAGCGCGTCCAGCGTGGCGAACGGGTCGGCGGCCATGTCGAAGGCCCGGTGGAAGGTGACCGGCAGCCCGTCCGCCGCGGCGATCAGCCGCTCGACGACGGGACGGTCGATCGTCCCCTCCGGGGTGAGCGCGCCGATCACCACGCCGTGCGCGCCGGCCTCCCGGACGAGCGCCACGTCGTGCTCCATCGCCGCGACCTCGTGCTCGTCGAAGACGAAGTCGCCGCCGCGCGGGCGGATGATGACGTTCACCCTGATCGACGTCACGGCGGCGAGCGCGGCGCGGACCGTGCCGAGGGTCGGGGTGAGGCCTCCCTCGAACAGCGCCGCGCACAGCTCGACGCGGTGGGCGCCCGCCTTCTCGGCGGCGATGGCGCCGGCGACGCCGTCGATGCAGATCTCGTAGGTGAGGCTCACGTACGTCCTTCCTCGGTGGTGCGGATCTCGCCGACCGGGCGCCCGCCGCCGAGGACGGGGACGGAGCCCAGCGGCTCGGCCGGGGTGGTGTCGGCGCCGAGCGCGGCGAGCGCGCGCAGCGCGATGGCGGTGGTGGCGCGGGGGCTGCCGTCGATGACCTTCACCGCGACGGCGTGGCCCTCGGCGGTGGCGGCGACGAACACGCCCTCGGCGCCGCCCTTGGCGACCGAGCCGGGCAGGGCCCGCATGAACTCGGTGTTGGCGTGTCCCGTCCCGCCGACGTATTCGGGGTAAGCCCGCATGGCGGCCGCGACCGGCCGGGCGTCCTCGGACAGGACGAGGGATCGCGCGGCCCGTGCCAGGCCCGCCAGCGTGAGGCCGAACAGCGGCGCGCCGCAGCCGTCCACCGCGACGGGCGACGGCTCCTCGCCCGCGCAGCCGGCCATGACCTCCTTGACGGCCAGCTGCAGCGGATGGTCGGGGGAGAGATAGGTGTCGAGCGGCCATCCGCTGGCGACGCACGCGGCGAGCATGGCGGCGTGCTTGCCGGAGCAGTTCATCCGCACCCGGGACTCGCCCTCGCCCGCGCGGATGAGCGCGGCCCTGGCCGGCTCGTCCTCGGGCCAGGAGGGCGGGCACCGCAGCGCGTCCGGGCCGAGGCCCGCGCCGGCGAGGATGCCCTCGACCGTCTTCACGTGGAAGTCCTCGCCGGTGTGGCTGCCCGCCGCGATCGCGAGGCGCTCGCCCTCCAGCGGCGCGCCGGCCCGCAGGCAGGCGAGCGCCTGGAACGGCTTGGTCGTGGAGCGCGGCAGGACGGTCTCCGCCACGTCGCCGCGGGCGTGGGCGAGCGTCCCGTCCGGGGCGAGCCCGGCGACGCTGCCGTAGTGGCGGCTCTCGACGAAGCCGTTCCGGACGACCTCGGCCAGCACGTCGTACATGGGATTCCTCACGGTTGCGCGGCCGGGACGGCCTCGCGGACGGCGCGGGACGGGCGGGTCCGCTGCCGGGCCTCCAGCGTCCGCGCGAGCTTGGCCAGCGACGCGTTGATCACGAGGTAGACCAGCGCGATCACCAGGTAGGTCTGGATGAGCAGGTGGTTGTAGTTCGCCAGCACCTTCCCGCTGTACAGCAGCTCGGCGTAGCTGACGACGTAGCCGAGCGAGGTGTCCTTCAGCAGGCCCGCGGACTGGCTGACCAGCGACGGCAGGACGCGCCGCGCCGCCTGCGGCAGGACGATGAGCCGCATCGCCCGCCCGCGCGTCAGCCCGAGCGCGAGCCCCGCCTCCAGCTGGCCCCGCTCCACCGACCGGATCCCGGCCCGGAAGATCTCGGCGAACGCGGCGGCGTTGGACACCGACAGCGGCACCACGAGCTTCCAGAACAGCGGCAGGTCGACGCCGTACCTCGGCAGCGCGAACAGCACGACGTAGACGAGCAGCAGCGCCGGGATCGTCCGGACGACCTCGACGTAGGCCGCCGACGGGACGCGCAGCCACCGCGCCGGCGACAGCCGTCCGAGCGCGAGCACGACACCGGCCGCCATGGCCAGCGCGATCGACACGACCGCCGCGTACACCGTGGAGCGCAGGCCCTCCAGCAGGTACCGCCACATCGGCCACGTCCCGTACGGGCGCCACCGGTCGGCGGCGAGCTGGCCGTTGTCGGCGAACTGCCGCAGGGCCAGCCCGGCGAGGACGGCACCCGCCAGCAGGGTCAGCGCGGTGGCGATCCGGATGCGGCGCCGGGCGCGCGGCCCCGGCTCGTCGAACAGCAGGCGGGAGGAGCTCATCGCAGGATCGCCAGCTTCCGTTCCAGGCCGCCGGTCACCAGCCCGAAGACCGCCGACAGCGCCATGTACGCCAGCCCCGCCGTCACGAAGATCCAGATCGGCCGGGCCTCGGCCAGGTTGACCCGGTTGGCGGCGGCGGTCAGCTCGACCACGCCGACCGCCGCGGCCAGCGCGGTGTTCATCAGCGTCATGATCGCGATGTTGCCGAGCGGCTGGACGACCGTCCGCAGCGCCTGCGGAAGGACGACCAGCCGCAGCGACTGGACGAACGTCAGCCCGAGCGCCCGCGCCGCCTCGCCCTGCCCGGCCGGCACCGCGTTGATCCCGGAGCGGATCGCCTCGGCCGTGTACGCCCCCTGGTAGAGGGCGATGACGACGACCGACGTGGTGAACAGCCCGGCGATCACCCCGATCTCGGGGAGCCCGAACACGGCGATGACGAGCCACACCAGCAGCGGGATGTTCTGCAGCACCTCGACGTAGGCCATCCCGGCGGCGCGCAGCACGCGCACCGGGCTGACCCGCATCGCGGCGACGGCGATCCCGGCCGCCAGCGCGCCGGCGAGCGACAGCAGCGTCAGCTCGACGGTCAGCAGCAGGCCGTCGCCGAACTCCCCGAGATGGTCGGTGATGACGTCCATGGGGCGGGGGTCACTCCGAGCCGGGCGCGGACCCGATCGCGGGCGGCTGCGGGGCGTCGCCCTGCACGACCGTCCCGATCGAGTTCTTCCAGACCTTCGCCCACAGGCCGGACGCCTGGATCTGCTTGAGCCAGTCGTTGACGAACTGCTTCATCTGCGTGTCGCCGTGCTTGAGGCCGATCCCGTAGGGGTCGCTGGTGAACGGCTTGCCCTGGATCTGGATCGTCGGGTCCTGCTTCGCGGTGGCGAGCAGCACCGCCTCGTCCTGGACGTAGGCGTCGCCGCGGCCCTGCTTCAGCGCCTGCACGCACTCGGGGTCGCTGCCGAACGTGACGATCTTCGCGTCCGGGGCGGCCTTCTTGATCGCCGGGATGGCCGGGGTGTTGGCGCCGGCGATGACCGTCTTGCCCTTGAGGTCGGCCGGGAGCTTGATGCCCGTCTCGTCCTTCTTGGTGGCGATGACCAGGCCGGAGCTGTAGTAGGGCCCGGCGAACGCGACCTGCTTCGCCCGCTCCGGGGTGATGCTGTAGGTCTGGAACACCACGTCCACGGTGCCGTTGGCCAGCAGCGCCTCGCGGGTCTCCGACGCCGAGTTGACGATCTTCACGTTGGGCTTGCCGATGATGTACTTGGCGAGGAGCCGGCCGAAGTCGGCGTCCAGGCCCTCGACCTTCTTCGTCGCCGGGTTCTGCTGGGACAGCAGCGGCGCGTCCAGCGAGCCGCCCACGATCAGCTCGCCGCGCTGCTTGATCTTCTCCATCGTGGAGCCGGCCGGAATGTTCGACGCCACCGGCGCCGAGGCCGCCAGGTCGTCGGTCTTCCCGCCGCCGGAACCGGGCACGGCCGAGTCGGAGTCGCCGCCGGAGCAGGCCGCGAGGCCCGTCAGCGACAGCGCGGCGACCGCGGCGACCGCCGCCCGCCGCAGCCCCGCAGGGGTACGCACCATGATCAACAACCTTTCTCGGGTGGCGCGCCATGGGCGGCGCGCCGGGGGTCGCACTAGTGGCTGAGGACCTTGGCCAGGAAGTCCCGGGCCCGGTCGCTGGCGGGGGAGTCGAAGAAGGCGGACGGCGTGCCGGTCTCGACGACCTCGCCGTCCGCCATGAACACCACGCGGTCGGCGACCTGGCGGGCGAACCCCATCTCGTGGGTGACGACCACCATCGTCATGCCGTCGCGGGCGAGGCCCGTCATCACGTCCAGGACCTCGCCGACCATCTCCGGGTCGAGGGCGGACGTCGGCTCGTCGAACAGCATGGCCTTCGGCCGCATCGCGAGCGCGCGGGCGATCGCGGCGCGCTGCTGCTGGCCGCCCGACAGCTGCGCCGGGAGCTTTCCGGCCTGCTCGCCGATGCCGACCCGGTCGAGCAGCTCGCGCGCGTTCCGCTCCGCCTCGGCGCGCGAGAGGCCGCGCACCCGCGTGGGCGCCAGGGTCAGGTTCTGCAGGACGGTCTTGTGCTGGAACAGGTTGAACGCCTGGAACACCATGCCGACGTCGGCGCGCAGCCGGGCGAGGGCGCGTCCCTCGGCGGGCAGGTCCTCGCCGTCGACGCGGACCGTGCCGGCGTCCGGCGTCTCCAGCCGGTTCAGGCACCGGCACAGCGTCGACTTGCCCGACCCGGACGGGCCGATCACCACGACGACCTCGCCGCGCGCCACGTCGAGGTCGACGTCGCGCAGGGCGGTGTGCTCGCCGAAGCGCTTGTGGAGGCCGCGCACCTCGATCATTCGGTCACCCACGTTCCAGCTTCCTTCGAAATCGAAGTCAATGAGGACGATAGAACTTCAAATCGACGTAAGTCAACGCGTTGCCGTACCAAGTTCGCGCATGCTATCTATCTGGGGTGCGTAACAGCAGGGATGACGGATCGGCGGCGCTGGTGCGGCTGGTGGCCACCGGCCGGGCGGAGTCGCGGGCCGAGCTCGCCCGCCTGTCCGGCCTCGCCGCGTCCAGCGTTCTCGCTGCGGGTCGAGCAGCTCATCGAGGCCGGCCTGTTCGCCGAGGAGGGCGCCGGGGCCTCGCGCGGGGGCCGGCGGCCCCGCCGCCTCCGCCTCGCCCGCGGGGCGGGCGTCTTCCTCGTCGCCGACCTCGGCGCGCACCATGCCCGGCTCGCCGCCGTCGACCTCGCCGGGACGCCCCTCGCGCTGTCCGACCTCGCGTGCGACATCGCGGTCGGGCCGGAGAAGACCCTCGCCACGGTCATCGGCAGCCTCCGCGCGCTCGCCCGCGACCACGGGCTCGCGGACGTGCCCGTCCGCGGCATCGGCATCGGGCTGCCGGGCCCGGTCGACCCGGCGACGGGCCAGGTCGTCTCGCCCTCGCGGATGCCGGGCTGGAACGACTTCCCCGTGCGCGACCACGTGACCGGCCTCGCCGGCGTCCCGGCCCTGGTCGAGAACGACGCCAACCTCATGGCCGTGGGGGAGCACCGCCGGTCCTGGCCGTCCCTCGACAACGTCATGGTGATCAAGATCGGCAGCGGCATCGGCTGCGGCGTCATCGTGGACGGGCGGCTGCACCGGGGCCGCGGCGCGGCGGGCGACATCAGCCACGTCCGGATCCTGTCCGAGGCCACCGTCGACTGCTCCTGCGGTCACCCCGACTGCCTGGAGGCCCACGCCAGCGGCGCCGCCCTCGCCGCGTCCCTCGCCGCCCAGGGCATCCGGGCCGGCAGCCCGGCGGAGATCGTCGACCTCGTCACCGACGGCGTCCCGCAGGCCACCAGCGCGGTGCGCACCGCCGGACGCCTCATCGGGGACGTGCTGACCGCCCTGGTGAACTTCTTCAACCCCGACGCCCTGGTCATCGGCGGCAGCCTGTCCAACGCCGAGCCGCTCGTCGCGACGATCCGGGGCGTCATCTACGAGCGCTGCCTGCCGCTGGCCACCCGCAACCTGGAGATCGCCACGTCCCGCGCGGGCCGCGACGCGAGCATCCTCGGCGCGGGCCACCTGCTCCTCGGCAAGTCGGACGCGTGGATCGACCGCGTCCTGGAACGCTGACCCCTACCGGCGGGCGGTCGCCGCCAGCGCCTCGCGGGCGGTCGCCACGTCCGGCGCGATGGCGACGCGGCGCTGCAGCCCCGCCACCTCCGACACTCTCCGGACGATGCCGCGCGGCGGCAGCACCACCCACATCGGGACGCCGAGCTCGGTCGCCCGCATCTGCGAGTGCGTGATCACGTGCAGCCCGTTGGAGTCGCAGAACGTGCAAGAGCTCAGGTCGAGGATCAGGGCCGGCACCCCGGCGTCGAGAAGCTCCCCGGCCTGCGCGAGGATCGCCGCCCCGTTGCTCAGGTCGACCTCGTCCGGGAACGTCAGCGTCCCGCAGGTCTCCGTGCGCTCCACTCGTGCCACTCCGAGATCCATGACTCGCCCCAAAGCCGGTTTCCTCACCTGGACGACGACGGGGGGGTACATCACTGCGACTGTATGCCCCGAACCTGGACGGAATCTGAAAGAAATGGTCAAGTCTGGGACGTCCCTCGCTCATTCCGCGGCGGTCCGGTGCACGCGCGGTTCGTCCCGCCGCCTCGCACGGAACCCCGATCTGACCACCCCGCTTGTCACACCAAAGCCCTATATTTCCCTCTGCGGCGTGCCGGCCTCGCGGATCAGGGGGTGGAGATGAGCAGGGACCCGGTCGTCATCGACGGCGGCGACAAGTCCTGCGTGCGGCTCCTCCTGGAGCTCCGCGGCCATATCGCCGGCCTGGCGCCCGGCACGGTGATCCACCTGATCGCCGCCGACCCCGCGGCCCCGATCGACCTGCCGGCCTGGTGCCACCTGACGGGCCACACCTACGTCGGGCCGCTGCCCGATGCCGCCGCCCCCACCTATGCCCTCCGGGTGAGCGCCGACCCCCGTCCCACCGAGCCCGACTCCCCCTGGCGCCCCCGCTGACCGGAACCGGTCGATCTCGCGGCTACCGGGCCGTGGACCGCTGCCGTGTCATGGCCTCGGTCATCGGGACGTCGCCCTGGGCGCGGTAGGCCTCGACGACCCCGGCGACGTCGGCCTCCGGGCGGTTCTGGCTCATCTTCGCCTTGGCCTCGATCCGCGTGATGACCAGTTCGAGACCCACGATCGCGCGCAGCTGGCCTTCGACGAACGCGGGTGGCGCGTCGTCCACCGACCAGGCCGGGGTCCGGCCGTTCTCGTGGCGGTCGGTGAGGCGGCGGACCATCCGCCCGACCCACTCCGGATCGTCGTGCACCACGAGACGGCCGTAGACGTGCGCGGTGAGGTAGTTCCACGTCGGCACCACGCGCCCGTGCTCGGCCTTGGACGCGTACCAGGACGGCGACACGTAGGCGTCCGGGCCGTGCACGATGAACAGCGACTCCCCGGCGGTGGGCTCGCGCCACTGGTCGTTGTTGCGCGCCACATGCGCCAGCAGCGCGCCGTGCTCACCGGCGTCCGGGTCGTACAGGACGGGCAGGTACGTCGCGACGAGGCCGCGCGGCGTACTGGTCACGAGGTCGGCCGCGCCGCAGCCGGCGAGCAGCTCCCTGACCTCGGCGTCGTCCGCGGAGAAATGCGCCGGTACATACATGATCACGACGGTACCCGAGCCCCGTTGTCGGCACCTCGTGCGATGGTGGACGGGTGAGCGCCGATGAAGAGCGTGACGGGGTCCGGCTGACGAACCTCGACCAGCCCCTGTTCGACGGTGCGGACGCGACGAAGCGCGACCTGGTCGACTACCTGGACGCCGTCGCGGACCGCATCCTCCCGCAGCTCGCGGGCCGGCCGCTGTCGGTCAAGCGCGTGCTGCGCGGCCAGAAGCCGTTCATGCAGAAGAACACGCCGAAGTACACGCCGTCGTGGGTGCGGACGGTCGCGGTGTGGGCCGAGTCGTCGCAGCGCGAGGTGTCCTACGCGCTGTGCGACGACCGGCGCACGCTGCTCTGGTTCGCCAACCAGCGCGCCGTCGAGTACCACCCGCCGCTCGTCACGGCCGCCGCGTGGACCAGGCCCACCCACATGGTCCTCGACATCGACCCGCCGGAGGCGGACGCCTTCGACGCCGCGGTCGCCGCCGCGCATCTCGTCCGGCGGGCGCTGGAGGGCTCGGGCCTGCGCGGCGCGGTCAAGACCAGCGGCGCCAAGGGCGTGCACGTGTTCGTCCCCCTGGACGGTGCGACCTCCATCGAGGACGTCGCGGCGGCCACCCGCGCCCTGGCCGCCCGCGCCGAGCGGCTCGACCCCGATCTCGCCACGACCGCGTTCATCCGCGAGGACCGCGGCGGCAAGGTGTTCCTCGACTCGACCCGCGCGGGCGGCGCGACCGTGGTCGCCGCCTACAGCCCGCGGATCCGGCCCGGCGCGCCGGTGTCGTTCCCCGTGCCGTGGGACGAGCTCGACCGTGTCGCCCCGGCGTCCTTCACGCTGCGGACGGCCGCCGCGCTGGTCGCCGACCGCGACCCCTGGTCCGACCTCATGCCGGAGCCGCAGGGGCTGCCCGCCGACCTGATCGAGCAGGGCCACACGATCCCGATCGCGCGGGTCCAGGCGATGCACGAGGGCAAAAGGCGGGCCCGCGCCCGCCGGAACGCGTGAGCGGGCCCGCGCGCCGCGACGGAAACGACGCCGGGCTCCCGTTTTCCCGGCCATTCGCGACCGGGCCGGGAAAACGAGCGTCGAATTGTTCAGGAATTAAGGTTCACGGGCAGCGTCCGGTGCCCGTTGGAGATGAACGACTCGACCGGGCGCAGTTCGTCCGGCTGCACGGCGAGCGACATATCCGGGAAGCGCTCGAAAAGCGCCGGGAGTGACACCTCGGCCTCCATCCTCGCCAGATGCGATCCCACGCAGAAGTGGACGCCGTGCCCGAACGAGATGTGCTCCTTGTTCGCGCGGGTGAGGTCGAAGGAGTCGGCGTCGTCGCCGTGCAGGGAAAGGTCGCGGCCGGCCGCCGCGTAGGCCGCGAGAATCGCCTCGCCCTTCCCGATGGTGACGCCGTCGACGTCGATGTCCTCGACCGCGTAGCGCAGCGGCAGGTTCGCCACCGGCGCCTGCCAGCGCAGCGCCTCCTCGATCACCTCGCTCCACGGCACCTCGCCCGACCGGACCAGCGCACGCTGCTCCGGGTGCGTCAGCAGCGCCGTGATCGCCTGGTCGAGCAGGTTCACCGTCGTCTCGTGCCCGGCGGAGATCATCAGGATCAGCGTGTCGACCAGCTCGGTCTCGCTGAGCCGCGAGCCCTCCTCGTCCCGGGACGAGATGAGGACCCCGGCCAGGTCGTCGGCGGGCTCGCGGCGCCGGAAGGCGACGAAGTCCTGCAGGATGCCGTACATCTCGGTCTGGTTGGCGATGGCCTCCTCGGGCGTCAGCGCGGTGTTGAACACGCCGTCGACGCAGCGCCGCAGCGCCGGGCGGGTCTCGACCGGGACGCCGAACAGCCGGCAGATCACCTCGATCGGCAGCGGATAGGCGAACGCCTCCCGCAGGTCGACGCGCCCGCCGGGGGCCGCGGCGAGCCCGTCGACGAGGTCGCGGGTGATCCGCTCGACGTCCGGCCGGAGCGCCTCGGTGCGCCGCGGGGTGAACGCCCGCGAGATGATGTTGCGCAGCCGCCGGTGGTCGTCGCCGTAGGCGGTGAACATGTTCCGCACCGAGACCCACAGGCGGAGCGGCCAGTCCTCCGCGATTTCACCGTCGATCCATTTCGTCCAGTGCAGATGCGGGTTCTTGGATACTCGCGGGTCGGCCAAAAGGCGTTTGAGCTGCTCCTGGCCGGTGACCGCCCAGGCGGCGACACCGCCGGGGAGTTCCACGGGCGTCACCGGGCCCCGCTCCCGCAGTTTCGCGGCCTCGCCCTGGACATCGCTGCCGGACGGGTCGATGACGAGCGGATTCTCCATTGGGGACCTTTCCGAGGATCGCGTCGGAGCGCCGCGGCGGGCCGCTCCCGGATGAGCAACGCCTGCCAACGTACGGCGCACTCGGCGGGCTCGCCAGGTCACCCGGGGGACTTACTCGTCTACTCCCCTTTCGGCCTTTCCTTAAATGGCCGCTCGGAAATCCTCGGGACGGGTCTCGTTGTGCTGCGGATCGGTGAAGCGGCTCAGCGGGTCGCCGTCCAGGCCCGGGACGGCGACCGGCGGCGCGGGCTCCCCCCAGCCGTGGCCGGGCGAGACCACGTTGTCGGGCGGCGCCTCCGCCGAGGACCCGTACAGGTAGGAGCCGAGACCGATCAGGAGCCGCTGCACGTCCGCCTGCGGCCGGACGACGAGCCGCAGGAACTGGCTCGTGGAGCCCAGCTTGTTGCCGCACTCGCGGACGAACACCCCGTGGTGGGTGATCAGGTGGTCGCGCAGCGCCACGCCGTCCTTGCCGTCCGGCAGCTTGACCATGATGAAGTTGCCCTGCGACGGGAACACCTTCAGCCCGGGCAGGGACGCGAGCTGCTGGGCCATCAGCATCCGGTCGCGGGCGAGCAGCCGCAGGCTCTCCCGGTACTCGGCGCCGTGCTCGCGCAACAGGAACACCACGACCTCGGCGAAGGAGTTGAGGTTCCACTTCGGCAGCGCCGCCCGGACGGTCTGCGCCAGCGCCGGGTTGGCGACCATGTAGCCGAACCGGATGCCGTGCAGTCCAAAGTTCTTCCCGAGGCTCTTCAGCACGATCACGTTGGGCCGGATGCGGGCCTCGTCCGCGACGCTGGTGTGCGCCTCGGCGTCCACGAAGTCCAGGAACGACTCGTCCACCACGACCAGGTCCAGGTCGATGAGGCAGTCCAGCAGCCGGACGATCTCGCGCCGCGGGACGTACCCGCCGTCGGGGTTGTTCGGGTTGCAGACGACCGCGACCCGCGACCCCCGCGCCCGGACGAACTGGACGAACGCGTCCACGTCGAACTCGAAGCCGCGCAGCTCGTGGAGCTGGAACATGTCGACCCGCTTGCCGGTCTCCATGGGCTGGTCCGTCCACCGCCCGAACGTCGGGATCGGCGTGGCGAGGCTCTCCCGGACGAGCAGATGGTCGATCCAGGTGATCAGCTCCGTCGAGCCGTTGCCCATCACGACCGTCTGCGGGTTGTGCCCCAGCGTGGCGCACAGCTCGGCCGTGATCGTGTCGGCGTCGCTCGGATAGTACTTGAGGATGTGCTCCAGGGAGCCCGACAGCTGGGAGAACATCCCGGGCGTCGGGAAGTACGGGTTGCACGGGATGCAGAAGTCGACCAGGTCCTGACGCCCGGACGACGCCCTCTGGAGGGCGAAGAAGGACGGGCTGTGCGCGTTCTTGCGCAGCAGTCCCGGATCGATCGGGTCCGTTGACACGGAGAAGCTCCTCGCGCGCAGGGGACACGCGCCGCCGGAGGGCGGACGACGTCATCCGGTGGGGGTGTGGCCCGTCGCCCCAGGGATACGCGCCCGCGTCCGCGAGGGTTCAGCGGCGCCCGGCGTCGTCTCGGAGGAGCTCGCGGAGCTGCTCGGACGCGTCCGGTTCGAGCGCCTCGTACCGCTCCCGGTACAGGGCGGCGGACGCGGCGGCCGGCCAGCCGCCCGGGAGGTGCTCGGCGGGCAGGCCGGGGTCGGTGCGCAGCAGCTGCAGCCAGTCGGCGCCGAGCAGGGTGAGGCGGGTGAGCGGGCGCCCGCGCCGCTCGCGGTCGGGCGTCCAGGTGGCGATGAAGGACTCGTGCTCGGCGCGGATCGCCGGCACGTCCCAGGCGCGGTGCAGCAGCCGCGGCACGTCGGTGCCCTCGACGGGGACGGAGTAGAACGCGTCGGCCAGCTCCGCGAGCCCGGCGTACTCGGGGCCGTCGAAGATCGCGTCGATGTCGACGCGGCCCGGCGCGATCCACAGCCCGTCCCGCAGCCCGCCGAACCCGGCCCAGATCAGCCGGGCCCGGATCTGGTGGCGCAGGTCGCGGCGGCTCTCCGGCATGGAGTAGCTGAGCAGCGTCCACTCGCCGCCCGGATGGGTGAACGGCGCGGGTGAGGTGACCCGGGGTGTGGCCTCCCGCAGCAGGTCCTCGGCCCACGGGGTGAGCGAGAACCGCGCGGTGCGCCCCTCCCGGGTGCGGGCGAGCAGGCCCTTGCGGGTCATCCGGGCGAGCGTGGCGCGACCCGCGGCCTCGGCGACGCCGAGGTCCTCCAGCAGGTGCAGGAAGACGCGGGAGCTGATCGGCGGGTGGCCGCGGTCGAGGACCAGGGACCCGAGGAAGCTGAACAGCAGCTGCTGGGGCGCACGCCGTCGTGGGCGTGCGCCCGGGAACGCGTCCTGCTCGGCGGTCATGCCCCCGTCCTTCCCCGGTCCGGTTCACCGGCCGCCATCACACCATGCCGCGGGTCCTCCCGGCGGTGACCCACATTATTCGATCAAATATTGACGCTCGACATCTTCGCATCTAACTTCGGGGGACGAACGGATCTGGGAAGGGTGGCAATGGAGCTGAACGGGAAGGTGGCGGTGGTCACCGGCGCCGGGCGCGGCCTCGGCCTCGCCTACGCCGGGGAACTCGCCCGCGCGGGAGCCGCCGTCGTGGTCAACGACGTGGACGCCGAGGCGGCCGAGGCCGCGGCGCGGCGGATCGCCGGCGCGGGCGGCCGGGCCGTCGCGCACGCCGCCGCGATCGGCACGTCCGAGACGGCCGAGGCCCTGGTCGCGCGGGCGGTGGACGAGTTCGGCCGGCTCGACGTGATGGTGACCAACGCCGGCGTCCTGCGCGACCGGGTGCTGTGGAAGATGACCGACGACGACTTCGACACCGTCGTCCAGGTCCATCTGCGGGGCACGTTCACCTGCGCCCGCGCGGCGGCCGTGCGGTTCCGCGAGCAGGGCGAGGGCGGACGGCTCATCCTGGTCGGCTCCCCGGCCGGGCAGCGCGGGAACTTCGGGCAGACCAACTACTCCGCGGCCAAGGCCGGCATCGTCGGCTTCGTCCGCACCTGGGCGATGGAGCTGGCCCGCGCGAACGTCACCGTGAACGCGATCGTGCCGGTCGCGGCGACCGCGATGACCGAGACGATCCCGGCGCTCGCGCCGTACGTGGAGGCGATGCGCGAGGGCCGCGCGATGCCGCCCTTCGCCCGCCGCGCCCTGGCGTTCGGCACCCCCGAGGACGCCGCCGGCCTCGTCGCGTTCCTCGCCTCCGACGCCGCGTCCGGCATCACCGGGCAGGCCGTCGGCGTCGGCGGCGACCGGCTGTCGCTCTGGACGCACCCGGTCCAGGCGGTCGCCGCCTACCGGGACGGCGGCTGGGGCGCGGACGACGTCGCCGAAGCATGGCCCACCGTCTTCGCCGGGCATGAGCAGAGCGTGGGAGAGGACCTCCCCGAGGCTCCGGAGGCGGCACGATGACGAATCTCGACCTGGAGGCCCTGGAGGCCGTCGACGTCCACGTCCACGTCGAGACCGACGCGCACGGCCACCTGTCGCTCCCGGACGAGTACTTCGAGGCGTCCGCGAAGTACTTCGGCGGCGGGCACCGCACCCCGGACGTCCACGAGATCGCGTCCTACTACCGCGAGCGCCGCATGGCGGCCGTCGTGTTCACGGTCGACATCGAGAACGCCACCGGCCATCCGGCGCTGTCCAACGAGGAGATCGCGGACGCCGCGGCCGAGCATCCCGACGTCCTGATCCCGTTCGCGAGCATCGACCCCGCCAAGGGCCGCGCCGGCGCCCGGACCCTCCGCCGCCTGATCGAGGAGCGGGGGGTGCGCGGGATCAAGTTCCACCCGTCCCTCCAGGGCTTCGCGCCCAACGACCGCAGTGCCTACCCGCTGCTGGAGGTCGCCGCCGAGCACGGGGTCCCGGCCCTGTTCCACACGGGGCAGACCGGGATCGGCGCCGGCATGCCGGGCGGCGGAGGCATCCGGCTCGGCCTGTCGAACCCGATGCTGCTGGACGACGTCGCCGTCGACCTCCCCGACCTGACGATCATCATGGCGCACCCGTCGTTCCCGTGGCAGGACGAGGCCCTCGCCGTCGCGACGCACAAGCCGAACGTCTACATCGACCTGTCCGGCTGGTCGCCCAAGTACTTCCCGCCGCAGCTCGTCCGGTACGCCAACAGCCTGCTGCAGGACAAGGTGCTGTTCGGCTCCGACTTCCCCGTCATCACCCCGGACCGCTGGCGGGAGGACTTCGCGAAGCTGGAGATCAAGCCGCACGTCCGGCCCAAGATCCTCAAGGAGAACGCGGTCCGCGTCCTCCGCCTGGGACCCGCCAAGGACCACGACCCCGACCAGGGAGGCACGCAGTGAGCACGACCGTCGCGTTCGAAGACCTGAAGGGCCTGGCCGGCGCCTCGCTCGGTTCAAGCCGCTGGCTGGAGGTGGACCAGGACCGGATCAACCTCTTCGCCGACGCGACCGGTGACCACCAGTGGATCCACGTCGACCCCGAGCGGGCGAAGAAGGGCCCGTTCGGCGGCCCGATCGCGCACGGGTACCTGACGCTGTCCCTGGTCATCCCGCTGTGGACGGAGCTGCTCGACGTCACCGGCATCACGACCAAGGTCAACTACGGGCTGGACAGGGTCCGGTTCCCGGCGCCCGTCCCGGCCGGGGCCCGCATCCGGCTGTCCGCCACGCTGGCGGAGGTGTCGGACGTCGCCGGCGGCGGCGTCCAGGTCACCGCCGACCTCGTCGTCGAGATCGAGAACGGCGGCAAGCCCGCCTGCGTCCTGCGAGCGGTCTTCCGCTTCTACCCGTGAGGTCGCGGGGCCCCGCGCACGGTTCCGGTCAGGTGTCCGTATGATGGACACCCTGGCCGGCGGCGGGGAGGGGACGATCGATGCCACGGGAAGGCACCGGACCGGATTTCATCGAGGCGCTGGCCCGGGGCCTCGACGTCATCACCGCCTTCGAGGCGCGGCGCCCCGTGATGTCGCTCGCCCAGGTCGCCGAGGCCGCGGGCCTCGCCCGCCCCACCGCCCGCCGCATTTTGCTCACGCTGCGGGAGCTCGGCTACGTGCGGGTGGAAGAGGGCGGCTACGCGCTCACCCCGCGCGTCCTCGACCTCGGCGTCGCCTACGTCCGCTCCATGAGCCTGTGGGACGTCGCGCGCCCGCACATGGAGCGGCTCGTCGCCCGGACGAACGAGTCCTGCTCGATCGCGCAGCTCGACGGGTCCGACATCGTCTACGTCGCGCGGGTCGCCGTCCCGAAGATCGTCGCGTTGACGGTGCAGATCGGGACGCGGTTCCCGGCCCTGCAGACCTCGCTCGGCAAGGTCCAGCTCGCCGCGCTCGACCCGGCCGAGGTCGACCGGATCCTCGCCGAGCCGACCCGCTCCGGGCTGGAGCCGCGCGTCCACCTCACCCGCGAGGAGCGGGACGCCGAGCTGCGCGAGGTGCGGGCCCGCGGATGGGCGCTGACGGACGAGCAGCTCGCGCGCGGCATCCGCTCGGTGGCGGCGCCGCTGCGGGACGGCTCCGGGGCGGTCATCGCGGGCATCAACGTGAACACGCACGCCGCCGAGACGCCGCTGGAGCGGCTGCTGGAGGAGCACCTGCCGCTGCTGCTGCACACGGCGGGGGAGATCAGCGCCGACTTCGCCCGGCTGGAGGCCGTCCCGCAGGTCACCCGGCCGGCCGCGGGGTGAGCACGATCCGGCCCGCCGCCGTCCCCTCGGCCTGCCGCCGCCACGCCTCCGCCGCGTCCTCCAGCGGGACGGTCTCGTGCGCGACGGCCAGCTCCCCGGCCGCCGCCCGCTCGGCGACGAACGCGATGGACTCGGCGCGCTGTTCCGGCGTCAGCTCGTTGTTGGTGTAGCCGAGCACCCGCAGCGACCTGCCCCGGATGGTCGAGGATTCGATCGGGCACGTCTCGCCTGCCGAGCTCCCGAGGTTGACCAGCCGCCCGCCGGGACGCAGCGTCCCGGCCGCGGCCGCCGCCGGGGCGCCGAACAGCGGGTCGAGCACGAGATCGACCGGGCCGTCGGCGGCGCCCGCGAACCGCCGCCCGAGCTCGGCGACGTCGGCGGTGTCGAGGGCGACGACGGCGTCCGCCCCGGCCCGCCGCGCCCGCTCCCGGCCGTCCGCCGACCGCGCGCCCGCGACGACCCGGCGCGCCCCCGCCGCCCGGGCGAGGCGGACGGCGGCCTGCCCGACCACGCCGCCCGCGCCGAGCACCACGACCTGCTCGCCGGCGGCCAGCTCGCCGCGCCAGGTCAGCGCCATGTGGGCGGCGACGGCCGACAGCCCGAGCGCGGCAAGCGACACGGGGTCGGCCCCGTCCGGCAGCGCGACGAGCGCCGCCTCCGGCACGGCCGCGACCTCGGCCATGCTCCCGTCGCCGGGCGCCATCCCGGCCGGGCACGGGAACCACACCGTCCGGCCGCCGGTGGTCCCGACGCCCTGGACGCCCGGCACGTACGGTGTCGCGGGCCGTCCGAAGTAGGACGTCCCGGTGGCGCACAGCAGGTCCAGCGGCGTGATCGGTGCGGCGAGGACGTCGACGAGCACCTCGCCGTCCCCCGGCACGGGCGGCTCGCGGTCCGCCACCACCGGCGGCCGGCCCGGCTCCCTGATCTCGGCGGCGCGCATCCGCTCGGGTCGCGTCATCGGCTCAGGTCGCGATGTCGGGGTAGGGGAGCGTGAACGGCGAGAGCCGCCGCGCGTACTCCAGCTGGAACCCGAGCGGCTCGTCGTGGTCGCGTTCGAACATGGCGATGAAGAGCGTGAGCGTCAGGAACGGGTGCGCGCCCAGCTCGAACAGCTTCGGGTAGTCGTGCCCGGCGAGTGCGGCCCGCTCGGTGTCGTCGAACCGCAGCCAGGTCGACGACTCGCCGCCGTGGCAGTTGATGATGCGGTTGGCCTGCTCCTCCTCCCACCAGGCGACGGTCGCCTCCGGCTCCTCCCGGTAGCGCTCGACGAGCTCCGGGTCGCGGTCGACGGTGTAGAGGAACTTGTTCAGCAGGTACTTGCTCACTGGCCGGCTCCGTTCGGGTACCAGGTGAAGTACGCCTCCATCGTGTGGAACAGGTCGTAGGTGTCGACGTAGTCGGCCTTCCGCCCCTCGCCCGCGACGCCCATCATGAGCATGAAGTCCATGAACCCGTGGGTGGCGTTGCCGGGCGCGTGCAGGCTGTCGAGCGTCACCTCGGCGAGGCACCCCTCGATGTCGCCGGAGGAGATCCACTCCACCGCCTTCGCGTCGAACTCCGGGTCGGGTCCGTGCGGGCCGAACTGGCGCGGGCCGCCGAGCTCCAGCGACAGGTGCCCGGTGCCGATGATCGCGACCCGCCGGTCCCCGGGCCACGACTCCACCAGCTCGCGGATCGTCCTGCCCAGCTGGACGAACCGCTTCGGCCGCGGCAGCGGCGGCGCGAAGATGTTGGTGTAGACGGGCACGATCGGCAGGTCGTTCTGCGGGCGCAGCGTGATGATCGGGCACGTGATCGAGTGGTCGATGCGCAGCTCGTTGGAGAACGCCAGGTCGAAGCCGGCGTCCAGGCCCTCCCGCAGCAGGTACGCCGACAGGTCCTCCTGGCCCTTGAACAGCATCCGCGGCAGCCCGAACTCGCGTTCCTCGTTGTACCAGTTCGCGTCGTAGAACGGCGCCTTGCCGATGAGGAACTGCGGCATGTTGTCCAGCCACAGCTGGTGGAAGTGGTCGGAGCCGACCATCACCAGGACGTCCGGCCGGGCCCGGGTGAGCGTCTCGCGGAACGCCTCGACCTTGCGGACCCACTCGTCCGCGAAGTCGGGGCGGTCCTCCCCGGTCGCCGTGCTCGCGCGGTGGTAGAAGGGGTGGTGGGTCGAAGCGATCACAGCGACCAGTTCAGCCATGACGGTCTCCGGGGGTGTAGGGGGCGGGGTCGACGGACCGGTTGTTCAGGTCGACCGACAGGAAGATCTCGTTGCCGACGGGGCGGCGCAGCTCTTCGGCGAGCTGCCCGATCAGCCCGGCGGTGCGGGCCAGGAGCGCGAACCCGCGCAGCAGCTCCAGCGGCAGCCCGAGGTCGGCGAGGGCGGCGCCGCAGACCCCGGCGCCGTTCAGCGGGAGCTTCTTGCCGAGCACCTCGGGGTGGACGCGGCCGATCGCGGCGAACAGCGCCAGGTGCGGGCCGAACGTCCCCTCCTCCGCGGCGATCCGCATCAGCCGGGGGGTGCGCGGGTCGCCGTCCTTGTGCACGTGGTGGCCGAGGCCGGGGACGAACCGCCCGGCCTCCCGTTCGGCCCGGACGGTCTCCAGCGCCAGCGCGTCCCAGCCCGCCTCGTCCGCGGGGGGCTCGCCGGCCGAGGCCAGGACGTCGTGCAGGAAGCGGCCCGTGTCCTCCGTGACGCCGAGGAACCGGGAGCCGCCGCCCAGCAGCCCGGCGGCGAGCGCGCCCTGCACCGAGTCGGGCGCGGACAGGTACGTCAGCCGGGTGACGATCGCGGTGGGGGTGAAGCCGTGGTCGGCCAGCGCCGCGAGGACGGCCTCGAACACGCGGGTCTCGCCCGGCGCGGGACGTCGCTGCGCCGCCAGCCAGAACGCCAGCTCGCCGAACCCGACCTCGCCCATCACCTCCTCCGCGAGGTCGTGCCCCAGCAACGTGATCGTCTCGCGGCTGGACGCGCCCAGCGCCGTCGGGTACTCGCGCGGCTCAGCCACGGCCGTCCTCCCGCGGTGCGCGGAGCCACTCCCGCAGCTCGGCGCCGTGCTCGTCGAGCTCCGGCGGCGGTAGCCGGTACGTCGCGGGCGTCCGCGAGAACCGAATCGGGTGCCGGGTCGTCGGCACCGCGTGGGCGCCCCCGCCGACCACCACGACCGGGTCCAGCTCGAACCGCTCCGCCATCGCGAACCCGCCGTCGATGGTGTTGATCGGCCCGCTCGGCACGCCCGCCTCCACCAGCAGGTCGAACCACTCGACCGCGCCGCGCTCCTTGAGCCGTTCGACCAGGAGGGGCCGCAACTCGTCCCGGTTCGCGGTGCGGGCCGCGTTGGTCGCGTAGCGCGGGTCGTCCGGGATGTCGGGGATGCCGAGGACCTCGCACAGCCTCCGGAACTGCCCGTCGTTCGCCGCCGTGACGATCAGGTCGTTGTCGGCGGTCGGCAGCGGCTCGTAGGGGAACACGCTCGGGTGCGCGTTGCCCATCCGGTACGGGACGGTGTCGCCGGCGACGAAGGCGGAGCTGTGGTTGACCAGCCCGGTCAGCGCCGACGACAGCAGGTTCACCTCGACGAGCTGGCCCTCGCCGGTCGCGTCGCGGTGCCGCAGCGCCGCGAGGATGCCGATCGCGGCGTGGTTGCCCGCCATCACGTCGAACACCGAGATCCCCGCCCGGTACGGCGGGCCGTCCGGGTCGCCGGTCAGGCTCATCAGCCCGGAGATCGCCTGCACCATCAGGTCGTACCCGGGGACGTGCCGTCCGGCGCCCGACCCGAACCCGGTGATCGAGCTGTAAACGACGCCGGGGTTGCCCGCGCGCACCGTGTCGTAGTCGAGCCCGAACCGGGCGAGGCCGCCCGGCTTGAAGTTCTCGATGACGACGTCCGCGCGGCGGGCCAACTCGCGGGCCGCCGCGGCGTCGTCCTCGTCCCGCAGGTCCAGGGCGATCGAGCGCTTCCCCCGGTTGACGCCGAGGTAGTAGGTCGCCGTGTCGCCACGTGTCGGCGGCGTCCACGACCGGGTGTCGTCGCCCTTCGGCCCCTCCACCTTCACCACGTCGGCGCCGAGGTCGGCGAGCAGCATCGTCGCGTAGGGACCGGCGAGGATCCGGGAGAAGTCCGCCACCAGCACCCCCGACAGCGGCCCCTCGCGCGCGGTGTCCGTCATCCGGCTCCTTCGATCGTCCGTTGGACGGACGTTCGTCCGTCACCTCGATTCTGGCACGCCGATATCTGGACGGGTCAAGTGGTTGACACTTTGACTACCGGTGACAAGAGTGGCCACAAGCAGGTGTGACCGTAGAGCGGACATGAGTCCGTGCTGCTCCCGGCGGTCGTGTCCACGGACGAGGAGTGCAACCGATGAGCGAGTTCGAGCCCGGCCGTCCCCTGGTGCTGCGCGGCGGTACCGTCCTGCCGATGACCGACGGGCGTGCGGTGCTGGACCGCGCCGACGTCCTCCTGGAGGGCGAGACGATCACCGCGGTCGGCCCCGACCTGCCGGTACCGGACGGCACCGCCGAGATCGACGCGTCCGGCGGCATCGTCATGCCCGGCATGATCGACACCCACCGGCACATGTGGCAGACCGCGATGCGCGGCTACGGCGCCGACTGGACGCTGACCCAGTACTTCGTCTGGTACTACCTGGAGCACGGCAAGCGGTTCCGCCCCGACGACATCCACGCCGGGAACGTGCTCGCCGCGCTGGAGGCCATCGACGCGGGCGTGACGACGGTGGTCGACTGGTCCCACGGCCTGCAGACCCTCGACCACGCCGACGCCGCGGTGGACGCGCTCCGCTCGGTGCCCGGGCGGTTCGTCCTCGCCTACGGCAACATCCAGGCGCCGCCCGCCGAGTGGACCGGCACGCCGGAGTTCCGCGACTTCGCCGGCAAGCTCATCGGCGGCGACATGCTCGGCTTCCAGATCGCGTTCGACGTGGTGGGCGACCCGGCCTTCCCGGAGAAGCCCGCCTTCGAGGTCGCCCGCGAGCTGGGCGTCCCCGTCACCACCCACGCGGGCGTGTGGGGCGCGACCAGCGACGAGGGCATCAAGCAGATGCACGACCACGGGTTCATGACGCCCGAGACCGTGTACGTGCACGCCGCGTCGCTGTCGGCCGACTCCTACCACCGGATCGCCGCCACCGGCGGCTCCATCTCCGTCTCGACCGAGAGCGAGCAGAGCGCCGGGCAGGGCTACCCGCCCACCTGGTTGCTGCGCGCGCACGACATCCCGGTGTCGCTGTCGATGGACACGAGCGTCTGGTGGAGCGGCGACCTGTTCTCCGCGATGCGGACCACGCTGGGCGCCGACCGCTGCCGCATGCACATGGAGGCGCACGGCAGCGGGGACACCGTCACGCACTGCAGCCTGCGCGCCGACCAGGTCGTCGACTGGGCCACCCGCGGCGGGGCCCGGACGCTCGGCCGCGACGACCTCGGCAGCCTCGAACCCGGCAAGAAGGCCGACGTCGTCCTGATCAAGAACGACGACTCGCCGGTGTCGTTCCCCCTCCTCAACCCGTACGGGCACGTCGCGTTCCAGGCGCAGCGCGGGGACGTCCACACCGTCGTGGTGAACGGGCGCGTCGTCAAGCACGCCCACCGCCTGGTGGACGCGGACCTCGCCGCCGCCCGGCGCGAGGTCGAGGCCACGGTGGAGTACCTGCGCTCGTCGATGGGTGAAGAGGAATGGCGCAAGGGCATGTACCCCGACGTCCCCGAGACGAAGGTCCTCGACAACCCCTACACCTACACCGACTTCCGGAGTTCCTCCACGCACACCCGCTGACGCACCGCGTCCCGAGCGGCCCGCCGCGGCGGGGTCCTGCCTGGACCGATGAGTTTCCGGGACCCGCCTGGTCTGCACTGGTGAAGCGACCTACAGCGGGAGGTAACGATGGCATCCGGACCGTTCATCACGTGCCTGTGGTTCGACGGGCAGGCCGAGGAGGCGGCGAACTACTACGTCTCCGTCTTCAAGGAGGCGAAGATCGGCGACGTCTTCCGCGCGACCGAGGCCGGCCCGGGCGAGCCCGGGTCGGTGGTGACCGTGGAGTTCGAGCTCAACGGCCAGAAGTTCGTGGGCCTCAACGGCGGCCCGCAGTTCACCTTCAACGAGGCGATCTCGATCCAGATCCCCTGTGCGGACCAGGACGAGGTCGACTACTACTGGAACCGGTTCACCGAGGACGGCGGCGAACCGGGCCCCTGCGGCTGGGTGAAGGACAGGTTCGGCGTGTCCTGGCAGGTCATCCCGACCGTGCTGCACGAGCTGATGAGCGACCCGGACCCGGCGAAGGCGGCACGCGCCACCGGCGCGATGCTGTCCATGGGCAAGATCGACATCGCTGAGCTCCGCAGGGCCCACGCGGGGGAGTGAGAGAGCCCGCGCGGGGGAGTGACCGGCGGGCGGCGCGGCGGGGCGCCGCCCGCCCAGGCCGGGTCAGGCCGCCCCGGTCCGCCGGTTGGAGCCGGAGGCCAGGCCGGGCGGCGCGGCGGCGAGGGCCGCCTGGATGGCCTCGACCAGCGCCAGCGCCGACTCCTCGGTCAGCTCGACCGCGACCCGCGCGGACGGCCCGTCGCCGGGATTGGTGAAGTCGATGTTCACCGTGTGCTCGTGGCAGGCGTGGTACGGGTGGTCGACGTAGACCGCGCCGTCGGTCAGCGTGAACCAGCCGGTGGCGCCCTTCGCCGCGCCGTCCAACTGGACCTTCACGGTCTGGTAGGTGCACATGCCGGGTCCTTTCAGGCGCTCAGGTGGCGGCCGAGGAAGGTGAAGATCTTCTGCCAGCCGTCCTTGGCGGCGTCGGGCCGGAACGCCGGCCGCTCGACGGCGAAGAACGCGTGCCCGGCGCCCGGATAGGTGTGGAACTCGTGCTCCTTGCCGAGCCGGGTCAGCTCCGCGTCGAGCGCGGCGACCTCGTCCGGCGCCGGGAACCGGTCCTCCTCGCCGAACAGGCCGAGCAGCGGGCACGACAGGTTCGGCGCCTTGGAGATGATCGAACCGGCGGTGGTCGGGGCCTCCTCCGGCGGGTCGGTCACCACGAACGCGCCGTAGCAGTCGACGGCGGCGTCGATGTCGAGATCGCAGGCGGCGAGGAACGCGTGCCGGCCGCCCGAGCAGTGCCCGATCACGCCGACCTTCCCGTTGGCGTGGTCGAGGGAGTTCAGGTAGGCGGCGGCTCCCGCGACGTCGCCGACGAGCTGGTCGTCGGGGACGCCGCCCTTGGCGCGGGCCGCGGCGGCCTGGTCGTCCGGGCTGACGCCGGCGCCCTCGCGCGAGTACAGGTTCGGGACGATCGCCGCGTACCCGTGGGCGGCGAAAGTCCGGGCGAACTCCTTGGTGCCGGGGTCGTACCCGGGCAGGTGGTGGATCACCACCACGCCGCCGCGCGGCGCGTCGCCCAGCGGCCTCGCCAGGTACGCCTCGAGCTCGTCGTCCCCGTGGCCCGTGATGGCGACCGTCCCGGCCCACATCGCGTCGTCCATGACCATCAGCTCCGTTCCTCGGCGGTGGGCGTGCACGCCGTGCCCGGCACGGACGCGCGGATCTCGACAGTCTCTCGCACGCCGGGCGGGGCTCAGGCGTCCAGGGTCCCGGTGCCCAGCAGGGCGAACAGGAGCAGGCCGATGGCGACCCGGTAGATCACGAAGGACGTGAAGGTGTGCCGGGCGACGAACCTGAGCAGCCAGGCGATGGACGCGTAGGCGACGACGAACGAGACGACGGTGCCGACCACCAGCGGCAGCGGGTCGGCGCCCGACCCGAGCGCGCTCGGCAGCTCGTAGATTCCGGCGCCGGTCAGGGCGGGCAGGCCCAGGAAGAACGACAGCCGGGTCGCGGCGACCCGGTCGAGGCCGAGCAGCAGGCCGGTGGACATCGTCGCGCCCGACCGGGAGAAGCCGGGGAACAGCATCGCCAGGATCTGGGACGAGCCGATCAGCATCGCGTCGGTGAGGGACGTGTCGTCCTCACCGCGCTTGTGCCTGCCGTAACGGTCGGCGAGCCACATCACGACGCTGCCGCCGAGCAGGGACCCGGCGACGACCCACAGCGAGGCGAGCGGCCCCTCGATGAGGTCCTTGGCGGCGACGCCGACGAGCACGACCGGGACGGTGGCGAAGATGACCCACCAGCCGAACTTGTAGTCGTGGTGGTAGCGCTCCGCCGGCTGGGCGATGCCGCGGCCCCACGCGCGGACGATCCGGACGATGTCGGAGAAGAAGTACACCAGCACGGCCGCGATCGCGCCGACCTGGATGACGGCGGTGAACCCGACGACGGACGGGTCGTCCACCGGGATGTCCATCAGGCCTTCGGTGATCTTCAGATGGCCGGTCGAGGACACCGGGAGGAACTCGGTCAGGCCCTCCACGATCCCGAGGACGATCGCCTGCCCGACACTGATCACGCTCAAAGACCCGGTTCCTCTCCTGACCTGCGGCTGTCCGCGGCGAGCCTACTCCCGGCCGGTGATCGCACCGGGCGATGTGGAGGAGGTGTTCACCCATCATTAACCGAACGGACAGGCGGGGGAACGGCCAGGCCGGGGGAGGTCAGCCCCAGACCTCCTCGGCGGTCTCGGCGATGAGGCGAAGCTTCGCGGCCTGCTGCTCGGCGGTCAGGACGTTGCCCTCGACGGTGGAGGAGAACCCGCACTGCGGCGACAGGCAGATCTGCTCCAGCGGGACGAACCGCGACGCCTCGTCGATGCGGCGCTTGAGGTCGTCCTTGGACTCCAGCTCGCCGCGCTTGGTGGTGACCAGGCCGAGCACGACCATCTTGCCGGGCGGGACGAACCGGAGCGGCTCGAAGCCCCCGGAGCGCTCGTCGTCGTACTCCAGGAAGAAGCCGTCCACGGCCAGCTCGCCGAACAGCGCCTCGGCGACGAAGTCGTAGCCGCCCTCCGCCGTCCAGGACGAACGGAAGTTGCCCCGGCACATGTGGGTGGTGACGTTCATGCCCTCGGGGCGCCCGCCGATCGCGGCGTTGATCTGCTTGATGTAGCGCAGGTGCAGGTGCTCGGCGTCGTCGCCGCGCTCGGTGATCATGGCCCGCTGCGCGGGGTCGTTGAGGTAGGCGAGGCTGGTGTCGTCCAGCTGGAGGTACCGGCAGCCCAGCTCGCCCAGCCGGCGCACCTGCTCGGCGTAGGCGGCGGCGAGGTCGTGCCAGAACTCCTCGATGTCGGGGTACACCTGCGGGTCGATCGCCGCCGGCCCGCCCCGGTAGTGCACCATGTTCGGCGACGGGATCGTCAGCTTCGGGGTCACGCCCTCCTCGACCGCGTCCTTCAGGAAGGCGAAGTGGTCGGCGAAGATCGTGTCGTCCAGGCGGACCTTGTCGTGCACGCGCAGGGCGGCGGTGGTGAACTCGATGTCCCCGTCCGCGCCGTGGAACCGGACCTTGATCTTCTCGTCCGCCGGGCTGATCCCGCCGAGCCGGTAGATGAAGTCCATGTGCCAGGACGTGCGGCGGAACTCCCCGTCGGTGGCCGACCGGAGCCCGGCCTCGCGCTGCATCCGGACCACGTCGCGGATGGCGGCGTCCTCCGCCGCGGCCAGCGCGGCCGCGTCGATGCGGCCCTGGGCGCGGTCGTCCCGGGCCGCGAGCAGCTCGGGCGGACGCAGCAGGCTGCCGACATGGTCGGCGCGGAACGGCGGGGCCGTCCGCACGGAACCGGTTGCACCTTCGGTCACGGCTCGCTCCCTCCGCGAGGCGGGGTCTGTGGCCCTGCCAATCTAGGCACACTCGCGACGACGATCAATGGTCTGCCGAAGATGGGCCGCGGCCTCGTGCTCGGCGCCGCCTCCGGTCCGGTCCCGTCCCGCCGGTACGGGAAAGGCCGTCCCGTGCGGATCATCGATGGTTGGATCATCGCCATGCAGATGGTGGAACGCCCGTGGGGCGTGACCGCGTACGGCGCGGCGAGTGTCAAGGCGGCGCCGGACCTGGTGCGGGCCCGGTTCAAAGTGATCCGCGTGGAGCAGACCCCGTCGGACGCGTTCGCGGTCGCCAGCGACGCGGTGCAGGCGGTGCGGCGGGCGCTCCGCGGGCACGGCGTGGCGGACGGCGCCGTCGAGCGTTCCCGGCTCGGCCTGAAGAGTTCGTGGAGCTACGGGTCGGAGCGCAAGTTCCTCGGCTACGAGTGCCAGGCGGCGTTCTCCGTCGAGTCCGCCGATCTCGACGACGTGCAGGGCCTGCTGGTGGACCTCGTGGCCGCCGGCGCCAACGAGATCGAGGCCGTCGAGTTCGACGTGACCGGCAAGGGCGACCTGCGCGCCGAGGCGCGCCGCGAGGCCGTGACGGCGGCCCGGCGCAAGGCGGAGTTGTACGCGGAGGCCGCCGGGGTCCGGATCGGCGCCGTCATCCACATCGACGACGTGGATCCGGAGGGGGCCGGCTTCGAGCGGTACCGGGGCCACGGCTCCGGCGGTGCCGCGTCCCCGCAGGATCTCGCTCCAGGACATGTGGTGGTCTCCGCCGCCGTCATCCTCGGGTTCTCGATCGCGCGGGACTGACACCCGCGGTCAGCCGGCCGCGTTGCCGAGGGCGGCGACCGCGGCGAGGTCGCGCCACGCGGTGGTGGGGCGCAGGGTCTCGTCGGGATCGCCGTTGAAGGGGTCCAGGACGACCGTGTCGGCGCCGAGGGCCCGCAGCCGGTCGAGGTCGTCCGCCACCTGCTCGATGGTGCCCTCGCCGGCGAGGCGGTCCGGCCGGGTGACGGGGGACCGCGTCAGCCGGAGAAGGATGCGGGGCTGGAGCGCGGGAACCGGGCGGCCATGGTCGTCCGCGATGGTCTTCAGGCGCTCCAGGGCGTCCTGGAGCCACGGGAGGGTGAAGCGCAGCGGGTGCCACGCGTCGCCCAGGCGCACGGCCCGGCGGAGCGCGGCGTCGCTGTGCCCGCCGATCCAGAGGGGGATCCGCCCGGCGCGGTAGTCGGCGGTGTGCTCCCACGCGGTGCGGATCGTCTGCAGGTACTCGTCGGTCAGGGCGCCCCGGCGGCCGAACGGGACGCCGAGCGCCGCGAACTCCTCGCGCGCCCATCCGACGCCGGTGCCGAGGACCAGCCGCCCGCCGCTGAGGTCGTCGAGGTTGGCGGCCATGCGGGCGACGAGCAGCGGGTGCCGGTAGGGGACGATGAGCACGGTGGTGCCCAGCCGCACCCGGTCGGTCACGCCCGCCAGCCAGGAGAGCGTGGTGAACGGCTCGTAGAACGGCGCCGGGTACTGCTCGGCGACGTCGGGCGTGATGGCGACGTGGTCGGAGACCATCAGCAGGTCGAAGCCGAGGCCCTCGACCGTCCGCGCCCACTGCCGCAGGACGCCCGGGTCGGTGCCGGGCCCGAAGTTGGGAACGTTGACTCCGAAGCGCATCATCCGAGGCTAGCCGCCGTCAGGGGCGCGGCCAGGGATGGCCGGCCAGCCGCTCGATGTCGGTGTTGAAGCGCTGGAGGAAGGCGGCGAAGGCGGCGACCTCGTCCGATGTCCAGTCGGCCATGATCTTGTCGATGCCGGTGACGATCTGGGCGCGCTCGGCGTCCAGCCGGCGCTCCCCCTCGGCCGTGATGCGGAACTTGCGGGCGATGCCGCCCTCGGGGTCGGGGATGCGCTCGACCAGGCCGTCGCGGAGCATGGCGGAGGTCTGCCGGTTGAGGGTCGAGGGGTCCAGGTCGAACGCCTCGCTGAGCTGTCGGATCGACATCGGGCCCTCGATGCGGACGCGGCTGAGCAGGATGTAGGCGCTGCGCTCCAGCAGGCCGCCCTCGCGCCGGGACCGGCGGGTGGCCAGGCTGTGCCGCCCGAGCAGCATCGTCTCGTACTCGATCAGGTCCGTGGGCTTGTCCATGCGGTTCCTTCCGGCGCCTCCGTTCCCGAGGCCCCGTGTGCATGCATACCACAGTGATATGTGTCATACACACGTTGTGCATCCGGCACATCATATGTAGCGTGCACACGCCGGTGTCGCCGAGAAGCAGGGAGATCCACGTGGACGATTCCAGGCCGTCCGCCCGGTCGGGGAACGGCGTCGTCGCCGTGCTGGCGGTGGCCGGCATCGTCGCGGCGTTCATGCAGACGCTGGTGGTGCCGCTGATCGCGGAACTGCCGCGCCTGCTGGACACCACGGCCTCCAACGCGTCCTGGGTGGTGACCTCGACGCTGCTGGCGGGGGCGGTCGCGATGCCGGTGATCGGCCGCCTCGGCGACCTGTACGGCAAGCGCCGCGTCCTGCTGGCCTGCGCGGTGCCGCTCACCGCCGGGTCGGTGATCTGCGCGCTGTCCGGCTCGCTGGTCCCGATGGTGGCCGGGCGCGGCATGCAGGGCCTCGGCATGGGCATGATCCCGCTCGGCATCAGCGCGCTGCGGGACGTCCTGCCGCCCGAGCGGCTAGGCCCGTCGATCGCGCTGATGAGCTCGTCGATGGGCATCGGCGGCGCCCTCGGCCTGCCGGTCTCGGCGGCGGTGGCCGAGAACCTGAGCTGGCGCGCGCTGTTCTGGGGGTCGGCCGCGCTGGCCCTGCTGATCGGCGTGCTGATCTGGCTGCTGGTGCCCGCGATCCCGCCGGGCGCGCGGGGCCGGTTCGACATCCCCGGGGCGCTCGGGCTCGGCACCGCGCTCGTCTGCCTGCTGCTCGCCGTCTCCAAGGGCGCCGACTGGGGCTGGACGAGCGGCGCGACGCTCGGGCTGCTCGCGGCCTCGGTGGCGGTCACCCTGATCTGGGGACTCTGGGAGCTGCGCACCCGCGATCCGCTGGTGGACCTGCGGATCACCGCGCGGCGCCAGGTGCTCGTCACCAACGCGGCGTCGATCGTCATCGGGGTCGCCATGTACTCCCAGGCCCTCATCGTCCCGCAGCTCCTGCAGCTTCCCGAGGCCACCGGCTACGGGCTGGGCCGGTCGATGCTGGCGGCCGGCCTGTGGATGGTCCCGAGCGGCCTGATGATGATGGTCGTCTCACCGCTCGGCGCCCGGCTGTCGAGCGCCCGCGGCCCGAAGACGACGCTGGTCACCGGCAGCCTCGTGATCGCGCTCGGCTACGGGTCGTCGGCCGTCCTGATGGGGTCGGCGTGGGGGCTGCTCGTCGTCACCTGCATCTGCAGCGTCGGGGTCGCGCTCGCCTACGGGGCGATGCCCGCGCTGATCATCGGGGCCGTGCCGCGGTCGGGGACGGCGTCGGCGAACAGCTTCAACACGCTCATGCGCTCGATCGGGACGACTGTGTCGGCGGCGGTGGTCGGGGTCGTCCTCGCCCACATGACCGTCGACCTCGGCGGGCACACGCTGCCGTCCGAGAACGGGTTCCGCACCGGCATGATGATCGGCTGCGGCGTCGCCCTCGCCGCCGCCCTGACCGCGCTGGCCCTGCCGCGGCGCGCCGCCCCGGCCGCCGCCGGGCACGCCGTCACGGCCGAGGCGCACGCCCCCACCAAGGCCTGAGCCGCGCCCGCGTTCAGCGGGCGTCGCCGCCGGCGCGGCGCAGCAGGTAGGTGTCCATGATCCAGCCCTTCCGGGCGCGGGCCTGCGCCCGGACGGCGCGGATCTCGTCCGCGACCTCCGCGACCGGCCCCTCGATGAGGATCTCGTCGGGGGTGCCGAGGTAGGCGCCCCAGTAGATGTGGAAGCCGGGTCCCGCCTCGGCGAACGAGCAGTGCGCGTCGAGCATGACGACGACGTCGTCGGCGGTGGCGCCCTCGGCGGCGAGGCGGCGGCCCGTGGTGATGTGGACGGGACGCCCCACCCGCGTCAGGCCGACGCGGTGCCGGGCCGTGAGCGCCGACACGCTGCTGATGCCCGGGATCACCTCGTACTCGAACTCGGCGCCGACCTCCTCCAGCGCCGCGAGGGTGCTGTCGTAGACGCCCGGGTCGCCCCAGACCAGGAGCGCGCCGGTCTCCCCGTCGGCCAGCTCGCCGTCGACGAACGACTCGTAGATCCGCGCGCGGCGGGAGCGCCAGTCCTCGACGGCCGCGGTGTAGGCGGCGGCGGTGCGGTCGCGTTCGGGGTCGCGGGCCTCGACGATCCGGTACGGGGCCCGGCCGTGCTCGGCGATGAGGGCGCGCCGAAGGTCGCCCAGGTCGTGCTTCGCCCCGCCCTTGTCGACGAGGAGGAACGCGTCCGCCGCGGCGATGGCCCGGGCCGCCTGGAAGGTCAGCTGGTCGGGGTCGCCCGCGCCGATGCCGATGATCGAGAGCCGCTTCACGCCGCCAGTGTGCCAGAGCGCCTCCGATAGGCTTGTCGCCCCGTTTCCCCCCGAGGAGGACAGTGGACACGCGCGTCATCACCGTCGTCGGAATCGGCGCCGACGGGTGGCAGGGGCTCCCCGAGGAATCGCGCGAGGCGGTGCGGAAGGCGGAGGTGCTCTTCGGCAACGACCGGCAGCTCGGCCTGGTCCCCGTCGAGGAGCCCGAGCGGGTCGCCTGGCCGTCCCCGCTGCTGCCCGCCCTGCCGGGCCTGCTGGAGAAGTACGCGGACCGCGAGGTCGCGGTGCTGGCGAGCGGCGACCCCATGTTCCACGGCATCGGCTCCACCCTCGCGGAGATGCTCGGCGCCGACCGGCTCCGCGTGCTGCCGCACCCGTCCTCGGCGTCGCTGGCCTGCGCCCGGCTCGGCTGGCCGCTGGACCGGGTGGACGTCCTCAGCATGGTGGGGCGTTCCGCCGCGGTGCTGAACGCGGCCGTCGCCCCCGGCCGCCGCCTGCTCGTGCTCGGCGCCGGGCGGGAGGCCCCGTTCATCGTCGCCGCGCTGCTGTCCGGCCGCGGCTTCGGGCCGAGCCGGATGACCGTCCTGTGCGATCTCGGCGCCGTGGAGGAGACGGTCCAGCGGGGCGTGGCGCAGGAGTGGGCGAAGCCCGCCGCGTCCGCGCTCACCATCATCGCCGTCGAGTGCGTGCCGGGCCCGGACGCCGCGCCGCTGCCCCGCACGGCCGGGCTGCCCGACGACGCGTTCGAGCACGACGGTCAGATCACCAAGAGCGAGGTCCGCGCGGTGACGCTGTCCCGGCTGGCTCCGCTGCCCGGCGAGCTGCTGTGGGACGTGGGCGCCGGCACCGGGAGCGTCGCGATCGAGTGGGCGCGGGCCCACCCGACCTGCGCGGCCGTCGCGATCGAGAGCAGCGCCGGCCGGGCGGAGCGGATCGGCCGCAACGCGGCCGCGCTCGGCGTGCCCGGCGTGCGGGTCGTCGAGGGCGAGGCCCCGGACGCGCTGGACGGCCTCCCCGCGCCCGACGCGGTGTTCATCGGCGGCGGGCTCACCCGCGCCGGCCTGCTGGAGCGCTGCTGGGACGCGCTGAAGCCGGGCGGACGGCTCGTCGCCAACGCCGTCACCCTCGAATCCGAGGTCAGGCTGGTCGAGGCGCGCGCGGAGCGCGGCGGCGAGCTCGTCCGCGTCGCCGTCGAGCGGGCGGGCCGGCTCGGCGGCTTCACGGCCTGGCGTTCCGCGCTGCCCGTCACGCTCTGGACGGTCCGCAAGGATCCGGCGTGACCGTCCGCTTCGTCGGTGCCGGCCCCGGCGCCGCCGACCTCATCACCGTGCGCGGCCTGCGCGTGCTGGAGTCCGCGCCGGTGTGCCTGTACGCGGGGTCGCTCGTGCCGCGCGAGCTGCTGGACGCCTGCCCGCCCGGCGCCCGCCTCGTCGACACCGCGAACCTGACCCTCGACGAGATCGTCGCCGAGATGACCGCGGCGCACCGAGACGGCCTGGACGTCGCGCGCCTGCACTCCGGCGACCCGTCGGTGTTCAGCGCCGTCGCCGAGCAGATGCGGCGCCTGGACGCGGCGGGCGTGCCGTACGAGGTCGTGCCGGGCGTCCCCGCGTTCGCCGCGGCGGCGGCCTCGCTGGGGCGGGAGCTGACCGTGCCGGGCGTCGGCCAGACCGTGATCCTCACCCGCACCGCCGTCCGCGCGACCCCGATGCCGGACGGCGAGGACCTGGCGACCCTCGGCGCGAGCGGGGCCACGATGGTCCTGCACCTGGCCGTGCAGCGCATCGACGCGGTGGCGGCCGAGCTGCTGCCGCACTACGGCGCCGGCTGCCCGGTCGCCGTCGTCGCCCGCGCCACCCGGCCGGACGAGGTCGTCCTGCGCGGCACCCTCGCCGACATCGCGGACCGCGTGCGCGCGGCGGGCGTGACGCGCACGGCGGTGATCGTCGTCGGCCGCGTCCTGACGGCGTCGGCCTTCCCTGACAGCCACCTCTACAGCGCGGACCGGGATCGAGAGTGCGGCGCGTCCTGATCCTCGGCGGGACGGCCGAGGCACGCGCCCTCGCGGCCTCCCTGACGGACGTGCACGTCGTGTCGTCGCTGGCCGGACGCGTGTCCGACCCGCGCCTGCCGGTGGGGGAGGTGCACATCGGCGGGTTCGGCGGCGCGGAGGGCCTGGCCGCGTGGCTCCGCGAGCACCGGATCGACCGCCTTGTGGACGCGACGCATCCGTTCGCGGAGCGGATGAGCGCCTCGGCCGCCCGCGCCTCGGAGATGACGGGCGTGCCGCTGCTCGCGCTGCGCCGGCCGGGGTGGCACGAGGAGGACGGCGACGACTGGCGGCGCGTCCCGTCCCTGGCCGACGCCGCGCGTGCGCTCCCGGATGACGCCCGTGTCTTCCTCACCACGGGCCGTCGCGGCATTCCGGTGTTCGCCGCCCGGGCGGACGCCTGGTTCCTCGCCCGGTCGGTCGACCCGCCGGGGCCGCCCGTCCCGTCCAACGTGCACGTTCTGCTGGCGCGCGGCCCCTACACGGTGGACGGCGAGCGCGCCCTGATCCGCGAGCACCGCCTGAACGTGCTCGTCACCAAGGACAGCGGCGGCGCCATGACGCGCGCGAAGCTCACCGCCGCCCGCGAGGCGGGCATCCCGGTCGTCATGGTCGACCGCCCGCCGCTCCCCGCGGGCGTGCGGACGGCGGACGACGTGGCGGCCGCCGCCGTGTGGGTTCAGGGGTAGAGCGGGTTCAGGGGTGGCGGCGCGGGGTGTAGACGACGCCCTGATCGGTGACGCGGGTGGTGGACGAGCCGATGATGAGCAGGCAGCGCATGTCGACGTCCTCGGGGTCCAGCTTCCCGAGCGTCGTCACGGTGACGCTCTCCTCCGGGCCGCCGACGTCGCGTCCGACCACGACCGGCGTCTCGGGCGAGCGGTGCTCCAGCAGCAGGTCGCGCGCCGCCGGGAGCTGGTGCCTGCGGCGGCTGGACGCCGGGTTGTAGAGGGCCAGCACGAGATCGGCTTCGGCGGCGGCCCGCAACCGCCGCGCGATGACGTCCCACGGCTTGAGGATGTCCGAGAGCGACAGGACGCAGAAGTCGTGCCCGAGCGGGGCGCCCGCCCGTGCCGCGACGGCCTGCGCGGCGGTCAGGCCGGGCACGACCCGCACCGGCACGTCCGCGAACTCGTCCTCCGCCGCGACCTCCAGCACGGCCGCCGCCATCGCGAACACGCCCGGATCGCCGGACGAGACGACGGCCACCCGCGCCCCGTCCCGCGCGAGGGTCAGCGCCTGCCGCGCCCGGTCGGCCTCCACCCGGTTCCCGGACGAGTGCCGCCGCTGGCGCGGGTTCGCGGGGACCCGGTCCAGGTAGGGGCCGTAGCCGACGAGGTCGGTCGCGGACGCGAGGACGTCCTGCGCCTCCGGGGTGAGCCACGGCCGTCCCGCCGGGCCGAGCCCGACGACCGTGACCGCGCCGGAGCCGTGAGCCGGTCCGGGGGGCGGCGCGGTGAAGGACTTCTCCGCCGGGCTCGTCAGCAGGGCGAGCGACATGTACGGGACGTCCGCCGGATCGACGTCGGCGAGCGGCACGACCCGCTCCCGCTCGGACGATGCCCGCTCGACGTACCAGGCGTCGCCGAGCCTTCCGGCGTCCTCGAACGCCTGCCTGACCTTCGGGAACGTCCGGCCCAGCTTGAGGACGGCCGCGGCGTCGGTGTCCCGCAGCCGTTCGGCCAGTTCCTCGCCGGGCAGCGTGCCGGGCAGGACGGTCAGCGTCTCCTCCCGTTCCGCCAGCGGGCGTCCCGCCGCGGCCGACGCCGCGCTCAGCGAGGTCACGCCGGGCACCACCTCGGTCGGGTAGCGCGAGGCGAGCCGCTTGTGCAGATGCATGTAGGACCCGTAGAACAGCGGGTCCCCCTCGCTCAGGACCACCACCGTCCGTCCCGCGTCCAGGTGGGCCGCGAGACGGGCGGCGCAATCGGCGTAGAACTCGTCCAGCGCCCCCTGGTAGCCGCCCGGATGGTCGGTCGTCTCGGTCGTCACCGGATAGACGAGCTGCTCCTCGACCTGGCCGTCGCGCAGGTACGGTTCGGCGACCGACCGGGCGATGCTGCGGCCGTGCCGCGCGCAATGGAAGGCGACGACGTCGGCGTCGCCGATGAGCCGCGCCGCCTTCACCGTGACCAGCTCCGGATCGCCGGGCCCGACCCCCACGCCGAACAGCCGTCCCGCCATCACTCCGCCTCACTTGCGACGGCGTTGACCGCCGCCGCCGTCATCGCGCTGCCGCCGCGCCGCCCGCGCACCGCCAGATGGTCGAGGCCGCTCGCGGCGAGCGCCTCCTTCGACTCCGCCGCGCCGATGAACCCGACCGGCACGCCGATGACCGCCGCCGGACGTCCCGCGCCCTCCTCGACCATCTCCAGCAGCCGGAACAGCGCGGTCGGCGCGTTGCCGACGGCCACGACCGCCCCGTCCAGCCGGTCGCGCCACAGCTCCAGGGCGGCCGCGCTGCGTGTGGTGCCGAGCCGCGCTGCCAGTTCGGGCACGCCCGGCTCGCCCAGCGTGCACACGACCTCGTTGCCCGCGGGCAGCCGGGCCCGCGTGACACCGGACGCGACCATCCGCGCGTCGCAGAGGATCGGCGCGCCGTCCAGCAGCGCCGCCCGTGCCCGCCCCACCATGCCCGGCGACCACACCAGATCCTCGACGAGGTCGGTCATCCCGCACGCGTGGATCATCCGCACGGCGACCCGCGCCACGTCGTCCGGCAGCCCCGACAGGTCGGCCTCCGCGCGGATCGTCGCGAACGACCGCCGGTAGATCTCGGCGCCGTCCCGGACGTAGTCGATCACTGCTGTCCCTTCGCCGTCTTCAGCACGACCGGACCGCGGGGCATCCCGCAGTGCCGCTCGCATCCCGCCCAGTGGACGGGGGTCTCGGGGGCGCGGCTCAGGCCGCCGACGAATCGCCGGGCCTCTCCCTGCACGTCCCCCCGCGACTTGGCGCAGCCGGGACTTCCCGTGCACGCGGTGACGCCGACCCAGGGTGAATCGGGGTCGGTCGCGAACCCCGCGGAGCCGAGCCGTCCCGCGATGCGGTGCGCGTCCGCCGGGCCCAGGTCCCGGACGACGACGCCGCGCCAGGGCGTCACCCTGACCTCGTCCGCGATGCCGGCGAGCGCCTCGGCCTGCGCGCCGGACAACCGTCCGAGCGGCGGGACGGCCTCCAGCGCGACCAGCCCGTCCCGCTGCGGGATGACCCCGGCGTGCGGACGCGGAGGCTCCGCGGCCGCCGCGGCCCCCACCAGCTCTCCGCCGAGTTCGGACGCCACACGCCGCGGGCCGTCGGGTATCTCCGCCAGGCGCCAGGCGCCGCCGCGGATCCTGAGAAAGATCTCGGCCGCCGCGACCATCGTCCGGACCGGGTCGTCGGACGGCAGGACGCTCGGAGCCCCGGCCAGCAGAAACCCGCCGGGAGTGTGCGTGAGGTCCGCTTGCAGGGAGGCCACGTCGCCGGTGCCGTCATCGAACGCGAACAGGAACCGTCCCGGCAGCCCGGCCAGCAGGGGCCGTCCGCACAGCGTCCGATCGAGTTCGGTGACCAGCGGGTCCGTGTCCAGGGCGCCGTGCGCGCCGCGCCCGCCGAGCGGCGAGGCGACGATGTTGCGCACCCGCTCATGGGACGGAGCGGGAAGCAGCCCGGCGGCCTCCAGCCGCCCCGCGAGCGCCGCCGGGTCGCGGACGCCGCGCACCTGGAGGTTCCCCCGGGACGTCAGCTCGATGACGTCCGAGCCCACCTCACGGGCGGCGCCCCCGAGCACTCTGAGCTGCGTGGACGACACCGCGCCCCCCGGCACCCGGACGCGCGCCAGCGCCCCGTCGGCGGCGTCGTGAGTCTGCAGCGCCCCGGGACACGCATCAGCACGGGCTCTGACATTCGGCACGGGGAGGATGTTAACCACACTTTGCGGGCGGGCCGCGCTGCCGTAGGGTTCTGGGCAGGCGATGGCAATGGGAGGAAGCCGGTGCGAATCCGGCGCGGTCCCGCCACTGTGACCGGGGAGCGAACCCCGCTTGAGGCCACTGTCCGCACGGACGGGAAGGCCGGGGCGAGCATCGATCCGGGAGCCAGGAGACTCCTGCCGTCGCGACACCCGCGACCGGGGCGAGGACCCCAGGGGGAGGAACGGCCGTGTCCGCTGGCACCGTGCTGCTGCTGTCGACGTCCGACACCGATCTGCTGAGCGCTCGCGCGTCCGGAGCCGACTACCGGCTGGGCAACCCGGCGCGGCTCGCCGTGGACGATCTGCCCGGGCTGGTCGAGGGAACGGCTCTCGTCGTGGTGCGCCTGCTCGGCGGGCGGCGGGCGTGGGAGGACGGGCTCGACGCCCTGCTCGCGGGGCCCCGGCCGGTCGTCGTCCTCGGCGGCGAGCAGGCCCCCGACGCGGAACTGATGGAACTGTCGACGGTGTCCGGCGGCGTCTGCGCCGAGGCGCACGCCTACCTCGCCCACGGCGGTCCCGCCAACCTCGCCGAACTGCACGCGTTCCTGTCGGACACGGTGCTGCTGACCGGACGCGGGTTCGCGCCGCCGCGGCCGGCGCCCGCCTGGGGACGGGTCGAGCGCGAGACCCGCGGCGGTGACGGGCCCGTGATCGGCGTGCTCTACTACCGCGCCCACCACATGGCCGGGAACACCGACTTCGTCGAGGCCCTGTGCGACGCCGTCGAGGACGCCGGCGGGCGGGCGCTTCCCGTGTTCTGCTCGTCGCTCCGCACGGCGGAGCCCGCACTGCTCGACACGCTCCGGGAGGCGGACGCGCTGGTCGTGACCGTCCTCGCGGCGGGCGGGACCAGGCCCGCGACGGCCGGGGCCGGGGGCGACGACGAGGCGTGGGACGTGGGCGCGCTGGCCGCGCTGGACGTCCCGATCCTCCAGGGGCTCTGCCTCACGACGAGCCGCGCCGAGTGGGAGGCGAGCGACGACGGCCTGTCCCCGCTGGACGCCGCGTCGCAGGTCGCGATCCCCGAGTTCGACGGGCGGATCATCACCGTCCCGTTCTCGTTCAAGGAGACCGGCGAGGACGGCCTCACCGTCTACCGGGCCGATCCGGAGCGGGCCGCGCGGGTCGCCGGGATCGCCGTCCGGCACGGGCGCCTGCGGCACACCCCGCCCGCCGAGCGGCGCGTCGTGGTGATGCTGTCGGCGTACCCGACGAAGCACTCCCGCGTGGGCAACGCCGTCGGACTCGACACCCCGGCGAGCACCGTGCGGCTCCTGGCGCGGCTCGACGAGGCCGGCTACGACCTCGGCGAGGGCTTCCCCGGCGTCCGGGAGCAGGACGGCGACGCGCTCGTCCACGCGCTCATCGCGGCCGGCGGGCAGGACGAGGACTGGCTCACCGAAGAGCAGCTCGCGGGCAATCCGGTCCGCATCTCGGCGGCGTCCTACGAGCGCTGGTACCGCACCCTCCCGGAGGTGCTCCGGGGCGAGACGGAGCTGCACTGGGGCGCGCCTCCCGGGCAGCTGTTCGTCCAGGACGGCGACATCGTGCTCGCCGCCCTCCGCGCCGGGAACGTCGTCGTCATGGTGCAGCCGCCGCGCGGCTTCGGGCAGAACCCCATCGCGATCTACCACGATCCCGACCTGCCGCCGAGCCACCACTACCTGGCCGCGTACCGGTGGCTGGCGGACGAGTTCGGCGCGCACGCGATCGTCCACGTCGGCAAGCACGGCAACCTGGAGTGGCTGCCCGGCAAGGCGGCGGGCATGTCCGCGTCGTGCGGCACCGACGCCGCGCTCGGCGACGTCCCGCTGATCTACCCGTTCCTCGTCAACGACCCGGGGGAGGGGACGCAGGCCAAGCGCCGGGCGCACGCCGTCCTCGTCGACCACATGGTCCCGCCGATGGCCCGCGCCGAGACCTACGGCGACATCGCCCGCCTCGAACAGCTCCTCGACGAGCACGCGACCATCGCCGCGATGGACCCGGCGAAGCTGCCCGCGATCCGCGCGCAGATCTGGACGCTCATCCAGGCCGCGCGACTCGACCACGACCTCGGGCTGGACGACCGTCCCCACGACACCGAGTTCGACGACTTCATCCTGCACGTGGACGGGTGGCTGTGCGAGGTGAAGGACGCGCAGATCCGCGACGGCCTGCACGTCCTCGGCGAGGCACCGGAGGGCGCGGCCCGCGTCGACCTGGTCCTGGCCATGCTCCGCGCCCGCCAGGTGTGGTCGGGACGCGAGACGCTCCCCGGCCTGCGCGAGGCGCTCGGCCTCAGCGAGGACGGCGGCGAGGCCCTCGGCGACGTCGACGCGGCCGAGGCCGCCGCTCGCGATCTCGTCCAGGCCATGGAGGACGCCGGCTGGACCGTGGACGCAGCCGCCCGCGTCGCCGAAGGCCTCCCGGAGGGCCGCCGCGAACCCGTGACCCGCGTGCTGGAGTTCGCCGCGTCCGAGGTCGTCCCGCGCCTCGCCCGGACGCCCGACGAGCTCGACCACGTCCTGCACGCGCTGGACGGCGGCTACGTCCCGGCGGGCCCGAGCGGGTCGCCGTTGCGCGGGCTCGTCAACGTCCTGCCGACCGGGCGGAACTTCTACTCGGTGGACCCGCGCGCCGTCCCGAGCCGGCTCGCCTGGGAGACCGGGCAGGCGATGGCCGCCTCGCTGCTGGACCGCTACCGCGCCGACCACGGCGAATGGCCGCGCTCGGTCGGCCTGTCGGTGTGGGGGACGAGCGCGATGCGCACGGCGGGCGACGACGTCGCCGAGGTGCTGGCCCTGCTCGGCGTCCGCCCGGAATGGGACGAGGCGTCCCGCCGCGTCACCGCGCTGGAGCCGATCCCGGTCGCCGAGCTGGGCCGGCCGCGCATCGACGTGACCGTCCGCATCAGCGGCTTCTTCCGGGACGCGTTCCCGCACGTCGTCGCGATGCTGGACGACGCCGTCCGCCTCGTCGCCGGGCTCGACGAGCCCGAGACCGACAACCACGTCCGGGCCCATGTCCGGGCCGACATCGCCCAGCACGGGGACGACCGGCGGGCCACGCTGCGCGTCTTCGGGTCCGCGCCGGGCGCCTACGGGGCCGGGCTGCTCCCGCTCATCGACAGCCGCAACTGGCGCGACGACGCCGACCTCGCCGAGGTGTACGCGGTGTGGGGCGGCCACGCCTACGGGCGCGGCCTCGACGGCGTCCCCGCCCGCGCCGACATGGAGAGCGCCTACCGGCGGATCGCCGTCGCGGCCAAGAACATCGACACCCGCGAGCACGACATCGCCGACTCCGACGACTACTTCCAGTACCACGGCGGCATGATCGCGACCGTCCGCGCGCTGACCGGCAGGGCCCCGGAGGCCTACGTCGGGGACAGCACCCGCCCGGACGCCGTCCGCACCCGGACCCTGTCGCAGGAGACCGCGCGGATCTTCCGGGCCCGCGTCGTCAACCCGCGCTGGCTCGCCGCCATGCGGCGGCACGGGTACAAGGGCGCGTTCGAGCTGGCCGCGACCGTCGACTACCTGTTCGGCTACGACGCGACCACCGGCGTCATGGCGGACTGGATGTACGACCGGCTCACCGCCGCCTACGTCCTGGACGAGGAGAACCGCGCGTTCATGGAGGAGTCGAACCCCTGGGCGCTGCACGGCATCGCCGAGCGGCTCCTGGAGGCGGCCGAGCGAGGCATGTGGGAGCACCCCGACCCGGAGATCCTCCAGGGCCTCCAGGAGGTCTACCTCAAGGCCGAGGGCGACCTGGAGGACGACACCAGCCGCTGAGCCGCCTCCGGATGTCCGGCCCAGTGCAGGTGCAGGTAGGACGCGGTGACGCGGTCGTCCCCGAACCCGTCGGACCCGTCCCGCCACCGGAACAGCGGTGCCGCGCCGGTGGACAGCGCCGTCCGGTGGAACTCGTGCCCCCGGAACCGCTCGCCCGGACGGGTCAGCGGCGACTCCGCCACCGCGACCGCCTCCCGGTACCCGAGCGTCAGCCGGGAGGTCATCGCCGCCCGTCCCGGCACCCGCCCGCACATCGGCAGCCCGTCGAGCTCCTCGCACAGGTACAGCAGCCCGGCGCACTCGGCGGCGACCGGCCCGGCGAACGCGGCGACCTCCGCGAGCATCGGCGCGTTCGCGGCGAGGTCGGCGGCGTGCACCTCGGGGAAGCCGCCGCCGATGACGAGCGCGCCCGTCCCGTCCGGGAGGCCCTCGTCGCGCAGCGGATCGAAGACGGCGACCTCGGCGCCCGCCGCGCGCAGCAGTTCCACGTGCTCCGCATAGGAGAAGGTGAACGCCGGCCCGCCCGCCACCGCGACGACCGGGCCGCCCTTCACCGGGACGACCTCGCCGGCCGGGTCCCACGCCGTCCCCGCGAGCGGGGGAGCGGTGCCCGCCAGCCGGAGCAGCGCGTCCAGATCGCAGGAGCGGCCGACCAGCTCACCGAGCCGCTCCACCGCCCACACGGCCGCCGGCCCCCGCTCCGCCGCCGGGATCAGCCCCAGGTGCCGGGACGGTGTGACCACCGCGTCGTCCCGCCGGATCGCGCCGAGCACCGGCACGCCCGTCGCCTCCAGCGCGCTCCGGCACAGCTCCTCGTGCCGGTCGGAGCCGACCCGGTTCAGGATCACGCCGCCGATCCGCACGCCCGGCTCGAACGTCGCGAACCCGTGCACGACCGCCGCCACCGACCGGCTCTGCCGCGCCGCGTCGACCACCAGCACCACGGGCGCCGCGAGCAGTTCCGCGACGTGCGCCGTGGACGCGAACCCGGTGTCGCCGCGCCCGTCGAACAGGCCCATCACCCCCTCGACGACCGCCACGTCGCACCCGGCCGCACCGTGCAGGAACAGCGGCCCGACCCGGTCTTCCCCGGTCAGCCAGGGATCGAGGTTGCGGCCCGGCCGCCCCGCCGCGAGCGCGTGGTAGCCGGGGTCGATGTAGTCGGGGCCGACCTTGTGCGGCGACACCTTCAGCCCGCGCGCCCGCAGCGCCGCGATCAGCCCCGTCGCGACCGTCGTCTTCCCCGACCCCGACGAGGGAGCGGCGACGACCAGCCGGGGGATCACCACTCGATGCCCCGCTGGCCCTTCTGCCCGGCGTCCATCGGATGCCGGACCTTGCCCATCTCCGTCACCAGGTCGGCGGCCTCGACGAGCCGGTCCGGGGCGTCCCGGCCGGTGACGACGACGTGCTGGTTCCCGGGACGCCCGGCCAGCGCGGCGACCACGTCGTCCAGGTCGATCCAGCCCCACTTGAGCGGGTAGGTGAACTCGTCCAGCACGTAGAAGCGGTACGTCTCGGCGGCCAGGTCCCGCTTGATCTGCTCCCAGCCCTCCCGCGCGTCCGCCGCGTGGTCCGCCTCGGTGCCGGGCCGCCGGATCCACGACCAGCCCTCGCCCATCTTGTGCCAGGAGACCGGACCGCCCTCGCCGCTCTCGCCCAGCACCCGCAGCGCCCGCTCCTCGCCGATGCGCCACTTCGCCGACTTCACGAACTGGAACACCCCGACCGGCCAGCCCTGGTTCCACGCCCGCAGTGCCATCCCGAACGCGGCCGTCGACTTGCCCTTCCCCGGCCCGGTGTGGACGATCAGCAGCGGCCGGTTGCGGCGCTGCCGGGTGGTCAGGCCGTCGTCGGGGACGGACACGGGCTTTCCCCGGGGCATCTCAGGCCGCCTTCCTGTGATCGCGGACGGCCCCGCCGAGGTCGTCCAGCGGGAGGAGCCGAGCCCCGAGCCGCACCGCCAGCCGCCCCGCGAGGCCGAGCCGCACCGGGCCTGACTCGCAGTCCACGACGATCCCCGCCGTGCCCGCCAGCAGCCCCGCCGCCCGGTCCACGTCGCCGCCCGCGGTGGCCCGGCCGTCCGTGACGACCACCAGCAGCGGGCGCCGCGCCGGGTCCCGCAGCCGCTCGGCGCGCAGGACCTCGGCCGCCCGGACGAGCCCGGCGGCCAGCGGCGTGCGCCCGCCGGTCGGCAGCGTCCGCAGCCGCGCCGCCCCCGCCTCGACCGACGACGTCGGGGGCAGGACCAGCTCGGCCGTCCGGCCCCGGAACGTGATCAGGCCGACCTTGTCCCGGCGCTGGTAGGCGTCCAGCAGGAGGCTGAGGACGGCCGTCTTCACCGTCGTCATGCGGCGGCGGGCCGCCATCGACCCGCTGGCGTCCACGACGAACAGCACGAGGTTGCCCTCGCGCCCCTCCCGGACCGCCTCCCGCAGGTCGTCCGCCCGCAGCACGAGGCCCGCGCCGTCCCGGCCGCGCGCCCGCTGGTGCGGCGCGGCGGCCAGCAGCGTCGCGACCACGTGCGGGTCGCGAACCCGCGCGTCCGGGCGCCGCGCCCCGGTGACCCGCCCCCGAGGCGTCCGCGCCCGCGACCGCCTCCCCGCGATCCCCTCACCAACCCCCGGAATCTCCAACAACGGCACCGCATACGGCGCCATGACCACCGCAACCCGCTCGCCCCCATTCGCACCGCTCGTCCCATCCGCGGCCCCCTCACCCGACACGCCGCCCTCACCCGGCGCCGCGCCCCGCTCCGAGCCGTCACCCCCCGAATCACCGCCGCCCCACACGCCGTCGTCGCCCCACGCGGGGTTGTTCCTCCACGCGGGGTCGTTTCTCAAGGTGGGGTCGTTCCTCCGCGTGGCGTCCTGTCCCTGCGCGGGATCCTTGCCTCGTGAGGTGTCGCCCTCCTGTGTGGTGCCGTTTCCCTGGGCGGTGTCGCTCTCCTGCGTGGGGGCGTTCTCTTGCTCGGGTTCGTTTCCCGGCGGGGTGTCGCCTTCTGGTGCGGGGCCGTCGGGTGGTGGGTCGTCGTCGGGTGACGTGCTGTTCAGGAGTTCGTCGAGCAGGGACTCGTCCAGGCCGGGTGCGTCGAACGGGTCGCGGCGGCGCCGGTGCGGGAGCGACAGCCGGGCCGCCGCGCGCACGTCGTCGGCCGTCACCACGTCCCGTCCAAGCCAGGCGGCGTGCGCGAGGGCGGCGTTGGCCGTGACCAGGTCGGCGCGCAGCCCGTCGACCTCGAACCCGGCGCACACCGCCGCGATCTGTTCGAGGCGCCGGTCCGGGAGCCGGACGCCCTCCAGCCGCTCCCGCGCGGCGCCGATGCGCCCGGCGAGGGCGGCCTCCGCGTCCGCCCACCGTGCGGCGAACGCGGCGGGGTCCGCCTCGAACGCCAGCCGCCGCCGGACGACCTCGGCGCGTTCCTTCGGATCCCTGGACGCCCTCACCTCGACGGTCAGCCCGAACCGGTCGAGGAGCTGGGGACGCAGCTCGCCCTCCTCCGGGTTCATCGTGCCCACCAGGAGGAACCGGGCGGCGTGCCGGACCGACACCGACTCGCGCTCGACGTAGCAGGTGCCGAGGGCGGCGGCGTCCAGCAGCAGGTCCACCAGGTGGTCGTGCAGCAGGTTCACCTCGTCGACGTACAGGACGCCCCGGTGCGCCGCCGCGAGCAGCCCCGGCTCGAACGCCTTCACCCCCTCCGTCAGGGCCCGCTCGACGTCCAGCGACCCGGCGAGCCGGTCCTCGGACGCGCCGACCGGCAGCTCCACCAGCGCGGACGGCCGCCGCTCGGCGGGTCCGCCCGCCTCGTGCGGCCCGTCCGGGCAGGACGGGTCCGGCGCCGCCGGGTCGCACGCGAACCGGCAGCCCGCCACGGTGTCCACGGCGGGCAGCTGCGCGGCCAGCGCCCGCACGATCGTCGACTTGGCGGTGCCCTTCTCGCCCCGCACCAGCACGCCGCCCACCCGCGGTGAGACGGCGTTCAGCAGCAGCGCCAGCTTCAGGTCGTCCAGCCCGACGACGGCGCTGAACGGATAGGTGGCGTTCACTCCGAGACCTTCCGGTTGACGTGTGCGACCCGCCAGCCGTCCCGGGCGGCGGTCAGCCTTGTGGTGGACAGCGGCGCGAGATCGATCCGGTCGGCCGCGAGGACGCCGATGCCGAGCGCGTGGGCGAGCGCGGCCCGGATGACGCCCGCGTCGCAGACGGCGACGCCGGACGGCCCGGTGCCGAGCCACGCGCCGACCCGCGCCGCGAGGTCCGCCCGGCTCTCGCCGCCGTGCGGGGCGGCGTGCGGGTCCGCCAGCCAGGACGCGAGCGCGTCCGGCTCGCGGGCGGCCACCCGCGCGTAGGCGGTGCCCGCCCACCGGCCGTGGTCGGCCTCGGCGAGGGCCGCCTCGGCGCGGGCGTCGAGCCCGAGCGCGGCGCACGTCTCCCGTGCGGCCGGCGCGGGGGACGTCCAGCACGCGCCGTCCGGCAGCCGCCCGGCGAGCGCCCGCGCCCTGGCCAGCGCGGACGGGTCGGCGGCGGCGCCGGCGGGGAAGCGGGCCTCCCGCATCCCCGCCGACGTCGCGTGCCGGACGAACAGCACCCCGTTCAGGCGGGCCCGCTCACGCCGGGGCCGGCGCGGGACGCGCGGCCCGGTCGCAGAACCATCCGAAGAGCGTGCCGAACGACGCCCAGAACACCAGTTGCGTCCCGAGCGAGGTGATGCGGAACCGCCACAGCAGCGTGGCCGGGAAACCGTCCGGCACCTCGTCGACCCCCGGGAGCAGCAGCGACGCCACGACCACCGGGACGAGGAACGCGAGCACGGCCGCGGGCCAGCGCGCCCACGGCCCGCCCGGCACGCGCCGCGCCGTGGTCACCGCGATGGCGGCCGAGAGCAGCCCGACCCCGATCATCGCCAGGTACAGCACGGTCCGGCTGTTGATCGTTTCCGGGTCGCCCACCGCCGGCGGGTTCGCCGGGTACTTGAGGAACGGGACGAGGATGACGGCGGCGAAGGCGGTCCCGGCGGCGGCGAGCGCGAGCCCGCCGTCCGACCGCGGGCCGACACGCCCCCGCAGGGCCGCGAACACGAGCGCGAACACGCCGCCGGCGGCGAGCCCGTAGAGCCCGGTGGCGAGGAACAGCCCGGCCTTCTGCGTGCCCCGGCTCACCTCTTCGCCGTGCTCGTGGCCCGCCCCGGCGCCGTGTTCGTGGACGGCGCCGCCGTGCTCGTGCGCGGCGGCGGCGTTCTCCAGCGCGATCGCCTCGTCGATCCGGGGTTCACCGGCCGTGAAGGCGAAGACGCCCGCGACGAGACCGGCCAGCAGGCCCAGCAGCAGGCCCCTGACCAGCAGGGTGCGCACCATGTCAGTGGCAGGGCACGCCGAGCAGGTGCCGCCCGTCGTGCATCAGCTCGTGGAGGTAGCCGCCGGTCTGCGACACGGCGCCGTTGTCCATCAGGACGAGGTAGCCGAGCAGCAGCAGCACGGGGACCGCGAGCAGCCAGGGAACGATTCGGTTAAGGGGGATGGTGCGAGCGGGCATGCTGCGTGCGGACGCAGTGCTCACGGTGCCTCCGTAGGGGATCTAGCGCGTCCCGGACAATGAGGTCGCGATCACCCGAGCGACCTGGCTCCCGGGATCCGCGTCCCGGATACAGTGGCGCGTCCGCACCGGCATCTCACCGGATTTCCCTCGGGCGACCGTGAATCAGCCGAACCGTACGGCGCCGTGGACACCGCTGTCAATGTCGTCCACTGTCGATGTCGTCCACCCTGACCGATACCGCGATTGTGGTCATGACGCTCCGTTCACCTACCATGACGGCTTCGGTGCTTCGTGTCCCGTCGCTCCCGAAACACGATGACGATGGAGTCGTACATGATCAGCCAAGACACCGGGCGGCCCGCGTCGCTCGACGACGTCAAGGGGTGGTTCCCCAAGGTCGACCAGCTGCTCTTCACCTGGTTCCTGGAACGCCAGGAACGCATGGGGCAGCGGGGCGACCTCGTGGAGCTCGGCTCCTACCTCGGCAAGAGCGCCATCCTCATGGGGCGGCACCTGCGCGAGGGCGAGACCTTCACGGTGTGCGACCTGTTCGACTCCGACGCACCGGACGACTCCAACCAGGCGGAGATGGAGGGCTCGTACTCCACCCTGACCCGCAGGGGGTTCGAGTCCAACTACCGCGCGTTCCACGATGAGCTCCCGGAGATCATCCAAGGCCCCACGTCGCTCATCCTCGACCACGTCCAGCCCGAGACCTGCCGGTTCGTGCACGTGGACGCGTCCCACCTGTACGAGCACGTGAACGGCGACATCCGGGCCGCGCACGTCATGCTCCCCTCCGGCGGGCTCATCGTGTGCGACGACTACCGGTCCGAGCACACCCCCGGCGTCTCCGCCGCGGTCTGGGAGGCGGTGGCCGTCGACGGGCTTCGCCCGATCTGCGTGACGACCCAGAAGCTCTACGGCACCTGGGGCGACTCCGCCACCGTCCAGGACGAGCTCCTGGAGTGGCTGCGCGGCCGGGAGGACGTCTGGCACGAGGTCCAGGAGGTCGCCGGGCGGCCGCTCGTCCGCATCAAGGGCAAGGCGGCGAAGAAGAAGAACGATGGCGCCAAGCTGAAGGAGCGGCTCGCCCAGGCCGAGCAGCGGCTGGCCCGCACGGAGGAGAAGCTGGCCCGCGCCAGGCACGAGCTGGAAGCCGTCCGCGGCTCGGTCAGCTTCAAGGTCGGCCGGAAGCTGACCGCCCTCCCGCGGGCCGTGCGCGGCGGCCGCGAACCGTAGAGCGGGATCCGGGCTCCGCGTCGATAGAACGCGTTCTAGTATCGGACGCATGCGACACGGCATCGTGCTCTTCACCAGTGACAGGGGCATCACGCCCGCCGCCGCCGCGAAGGCCGCAGAGGAGAACGGGTTCCACACCTTCTACGTGCCCGAGCACACGCACATCCCGGTCAAGCGCGATGCGGCGCATCCGGGCACGGGTGACGAGACGCTGCCCGACGACCGCTACATGCGCACGCTGGACCCGTGGGTCTCGCTGGCGTCCGCGGTCACCGTCACGTCCACGATCCGGCTCGCGACCGCGGTGGCGCTGCCGGTGGAGTCGGACCCGATCACGCTCGCCAAGGCCATCGCCACGCTCGACCACCTGTCCGGCGGGCGCGTCACGGTCGGCGCCGGGTTCGGGTGGAACACCGACGAACTCGCCGACCACCACGTCCCCGCGGGCAAGCGCCGGACGGTGCTGCGCGAGTACGTCGAGGCGATGCGCGCGCTGTGGACCGAGGAGCAGGCGTCCTACGCCGGGGAGTTCGTCTCGTTCGGCCCGTCCTGGGCCTGGCCCAAGCCCGTCCAGCCGCACATCCCGCTGCTGATCGGCGCGGGCGGCGGGCCGAAGACGTTCGCCTGGATCGCCGCCCACGCCGACGGCTGGATCACCACCCCGATCGAGCGCGACATCCTGCCCAAGGCCGCCGAGTTCCAGGCGGCCTGGAGCGACGCGGGGCGGACCGGCCGGCCGGAGATCTCCGTCCTGGCCGCGATGCGCCCCTCGCCCGAGGACATCGCGGCATGGGAGGAGGCCGGCGTCACCGAGATCATGTGGGGTCTGCCGGACAAGCCCGCCGACGAGGTCGTCGCCTTCCTCGGCCGGCACGCCCGGCGCCTCGGCCTCTGACCTCCGGCGTCTCTGGAGCCCCGGGAAGGGAGCACTTTCCCTCCTGTTGAGGGAACTGGTCAAACCCAGTCGAAGCAAGAATTACAAACTTCAACCAAATTGCTCAGGCTTGGCCCGACTCGTCCTCGCCGGGGCTCACCCTGCGTCCGACACCGGCATAGCACCATTGGCGGTCGGCCCGGAGTGGAACGGTCGAACCCGGGTCCGGACGCCACATCGACAAAGTGGTGAGTCCCGGATCGACGAGTTCGAAGCCGTCGAACAGGCGCGCGATCTCCGCGCGGGCGCGCAGGGTGATCTGATACGTGGCCTTTTCGTATACCGCGCCCGCGTCCCGGACCCGGCTGTCGGTGTCGAAGTCGCCGGTCACGTGCGACACGGCCAGGTAGCTCCCGGGGACGACGGCGTCGCGCAGTCGCGCCACGATGCCGGGCGGGTCGTCGTGGTCGCCGATGAAGTGGAGCACCGCCAGCATCAGCACCGCGACCGGCCGGTCGAAGTCGATGAGCGCGTTCAGCTCCGGATCCTCCAGGATCTCGCCGGGCCGCCGGGCGTCGCCCTGGATGACCGTCACCTCCGGCGTGGCGGCCAGCAGCGCCCGCCCGTGGGCCAGCACGACCGGCTCCCGGTCGACGTAGACGACGCGGGCGTCGGGCGCGACCTGGTGGGCGATCTCGTGCACGTTGCCCTGGGTGGGCAGCCCCGAGCCGATGTCGATGAACTGGCGGATGCCGGACTCGGCCAGGAAACGCACCGCGCGCCGCAGGAAGGCGCGGTTCTCGCGCGCCATGAACGGCGTGTCCGGAGCATGCCGGACCACCTCTTCCACGGCCTCCCGGTCGGCGGCATAGTTGTCCTTGCCGCCGAGGAGGTAGTCGTACATTCGCGGGACGTTCGGCGTATTCACATCGATGCCGTCCATCATCTCCTCCCGGCCTCTCGTGGGCGGATCGTGTCCGGCTTCGGACTTATCGCGATTCGTCCCCCAACATGTAAGCATTGTGATCAACTCGGGTACAACCGAAGCCGAGATCTGTACGCGGGAGCGCAAATGCCAGGCGACGCCAGCACAGCATCGCAAATCCCCGGACCGCCCACCGAGGACGACGGCGGCGCCGCCATCGCGGCCGCCGGCGGGCTGCACAACTACCAGCTCGAACTGCACGGCGAGTACGGGCCGGTGGTGCGCTTCCCGCTGCCCGGCGCGGGCCTGGCGGTGTCGGTCGCCGACCCCGTCCTGCTGGAGGCCACCGCGAAGATCGACAAGCGTCCGGAGAAGCTCTTCGAGTTCCTGGCGCCCCTCCAGGAGTCGGGCAACCTCCAGACGATCCCGGCGGCCGAGCACGGCCCGTGGCGGCGGGTGATGCTGTCGGTGCTGGCCGGTCGCCCCTCGCACGAGGCTCATTTCGCACAGTTCACCGCGCTGGCGACCGGCATGGCCGACCGGTGGTCGGCGCGGGCGGCCGCCGGCCCGATCGCCCTCCAGAAGGACCTCAGCGAGCTGTCCCTGAGCATGATCTGCCAGTACGCGCTCGGCAGCGGCCTGGGGTCCGAGGAGTCCGCCGGACGGGTCGTGTCCGCGTTCGAGACCGTCCTCACCCACTACATGGGCCAGGCGGACGCGTCCGGTGGCGAGGAGGCCCGCCGGGCCGAGGAGGCCCTGGCCTACCTGCGCGCGACCACCGACGAGGTGCTCGCCGCGCACCGCGGGCGGGACGACGCGGACCGCAGCGACCTGATCGCCGCCCTGGCCGCCGCCGGCGAGTCCCCGGCGCGGATCCGCGACACCGTCCTGATGACCATGCTGGCCGCCCACCACACCACCGGCGTCGCCATCTCGTGGACCCTGTACCTCCTGGCCCGGCACCCGGACGCGGCGGAGCGCGCCACCGCCGAGGTGGACGAGGTCCTCGGCGACCGTCCCGCCCCGGACTACGGCGACCTCCGGAAGCTCGCCCGTCTGGACGCGGTCGTCAAGGAGGCCATGCGGCTCTACCCGCCGGGCCCCTACGGCGCGCGGGAGGCCACCGAGGACCTCCGGCTCGGCGAGTACACCGTCCCGGCGGGCACGACGATCTTCTATCCGTTCTGGGCCGTGCACATGAACCCCGAGTACTGGCCCGACCCGGAACGGTTCGACCCCGGCCGGTTCACCCCGGAGGCGTCCGCCGGACGCCCCCGCCTCGCCTACATCCCGTTCGGGCTCGGCCCGCGCAGCTGCGAGGGCGCGGCCCTGGCCATGGTCGAGGCCGAGCTCGTCCTGGCCATTCTGCTCAAGCGCTTCCGCTTCGAGCTCGCGCCCGGCCAGACGATCACCCCGATCGAGCGCTTCGTCCTCTGGGCCGCCGACGACATCCGGATGAACCTCACTCCCCGGTGAGGGCCGGGCCCGCTAGGCTCGCCGCCCGTGACGATCGATGACTGGTGGGGCCTCATCGAGCGGGCCCGCGCCGAGGTGGGCGACCGTGCCGATGACCGGAACCCGCCCGATGACCCGCTGCCCGGCGCGCTGACGGACCTCCTCACCGGGCTGGAGGCGGCGCAGATCATCGACTTCTATGCCAAGGCGATCGAGGTGACCGACACCGCGTACCGGCAGCCGCTGTGGAACGCCGCCTATCTCATCGAGGGGGGCTGCGGGGACGACGGCTTCATGGACTTCCGCGACGGGCTGATCCTGCTCGGGCGAGAGACGTTCACGCGGGCCGTGGCCGACCCCGACTCCCTGGCGGGAGTGCCCGTGGTCGTCCGGATGAGCCGCGACGAGGGCGGCTGGATCGGCTTCGAGTCGCTGAGCCGCCCGGTCACGGACGCCTACCGGAGGGTGCGGGGCGAGACCGGCTCCCTCGACGCGGCCATGGAGACGGCCGTGCGCGGGATGACGCGTCCCGCGGAGCCGGCCGGGGAGAGCTGGGACGTCGAGGACGACGACGAGACGCGGCGGCACCTCCCGCGTCTCGCGGGGCTCTTCGTCGGCTGAACGCGCCGCCGTCACCGTCGCGTAGGTGCCGGTCCGGCCCGCGCCGTGCAGAGCCCTCGCCGCGGGGTAGAGGTGACGCATGATCGCAGAGGAAGGTTCCGGTGACCGTCCCGCGGACCGCCATCTCAGGCCGCGGGGAGCCGGTGACGACGCCGTGGCCGCGGCCGGCCGCGTGACGGAGGCGCTGGAGACCACGGAGTGCGCGCGGGGTCACCTGTACGCGTTCCATCAGCTGACCGGCCGGGCGGACGGGCAACTGGACGAGGCCGTGGAGCTCCTGCGCGCCGCGGGCCACGGCGACCTGGCGGGCCGGGTCGCCGAGGAGCTGATCGGCCGCAACGTCCTGCGGGGCCGCTGGACGTTCCAGCTCGTGGAGGAGTACGACGAGGGCTACTACCAGGCGTTCCACCGGCTGGAGGGCGAGGTGCGCGCCCGCCTCACGGGAGGCCGGCGGCACGTCCAGGAGGCCGAGATGAAGGAGCGGCGGCGGACGCGCGGCCTGCCGGAGCACGCCGCCGCGCCGGAAGGCGAGACCGGCCCGCCGCGGTGATTCGGCCAGGTCGGACCGGGTAGGCCACGCCCGTCGGCCCGGCGGAGGCCGGGCACCCACGCGACGGTATCGGGGGGCGCCGTGCGAGTACGGTGGCGGCGGCGCGCGCGGGCGGCGCGCTGGCCCGCGGGCATGGGCATCGCCCTGTGGCGGTGGCTGCGGAACTCCCGCCGGGTGCCGCGGGGACGGCTCCGCACCGGGGCCGTGTCGGAGATCAGGCGGATCCCGCGCCGCGGCGGGGACCGGATCCAGGCCCCGCGGCAGGGCACCGGGCCGGTCTACCAGCGGCGCTACACGGTCCGCGTCTCGGGCTGCCGGCTGACCGCGGCCGAGCTGATCGAGCGCCTCGGCGAGGATCTCAACGCGGCCTCGCCGGTCGAGGTCGCCGTCTTCGACAAGACCGTCGGGGCCTCCCGGCCGCTGGAGGCCGGGGACGAGTACGTGGTCCACATGCCGGGGCCGTGGAACTGCCCGGTCCGGGTGGTGGAGCGGACGCCGGAGTCGTTCCGGTTCGCGACGCTGCAGGGCCACCTGGAGGCGGGGGAGATCGAGTTCCGGGCCCGGGACCTCCCGGACGGCGACGTCGTCTTCACGATCGAGTCCTGGGCGCGCAGCGCCGACCGGTTGGGGAAGGCGCTCTACGTGGGCCTGGGCATCGCCAAGGAGATGCAGCTGCACATGTGGACGCACTTCTGCGCCCGGGTCGCCGAGCTGTCGGGCGGCCGCATGATCGGTGACGTGGACGTCCGGACCGAGCGGGCGGACGTCTCGGGTCCGGGGCGCCCGCAACGGCTCGTCGCCGGCGCGGTCACCGCCGCGTTCGCCCGCCCCTTCGCCCTGGCGGCACGGCTGCGCGAGCGGCCGCTGCATCCCCGGGGCCTGGTGTTCGACGCCACCCTGACCCTGCACGGGACGTCCCGGTACTGGGGCGTCCCGTTCCTCGACGACCACACCGAGCTGCGCGGCCGCGCACGGCTCTCCCGAGCGGCCGGCCTGCCTCCCCTGCTCCCGGACGTACTGGGCCTGGCGCTCCGATGGCGGCAGCCACAGTCAGAAGACGCGGAGCTGCTGCTGGCGACGACCGGACGGACCCGGCTGGGCCGCCACCTGCTCCGACCCGCGACCAGGTGGAGCCCGGCGTTCTACGGTTCCCTGCTCGCGTATCGCGCCGGCGACCGCCGGGTCCTGCTGGGCGCCGTGGCGCGACGAGGCTCGGACGTTCCCGCCGATCTCGTCTCCCTGGCGCGCGCCCTGGACGAGCGGCCGCTGCTGCTGGACCTGGTGGCGGCCACCGAGTTCGGCCGCTGGGAGCGGTTCGGCGAACTGCGGATCCAGGGGCCCGCACTGGACGACGGCGAGCCGATGCGCTTCAACCCCGTCCTCAACCCCATATGGGGACTGCCTCCCGCGGGGCTTCTCCAGCAGGCGCGCGGCGTCACCTACACCGCCGTGCAGAATGCGGCCCGCCGTGCCGGGCATGGACGCCCGGAGCGGTCGCGCCCGCCGGAGAGGACCCGATGAGGACGAGGACCCGCGTCGAGCGGCGGATGCGCCGGCGCCACGCCGGCCTGCACCGGCTTCCCCTCAACTTCGACCCGGACCGGCACGACATGAACCGCCCGGAGCGGGGCTGGCACCTCGACGACTTCCGGCAGCCGCTGCCGCCGGAGCCGCCCGGCCCGCCGGTCGAGGGAGGGAGCTGGGAGATCGCCCGCCACCTGGTCCGGAATTACGAGTACGCCGACCCGGGCATCATCCGGGAGATCTGCCGCTCGGGACCTCCGGAGCCGGGCCGCGACATGCTGCTCGAAGGCCGGTTCTACGGGCTGCGCTTCTACCTCGGCCTCCGCGTCGGAGGCGTCGTCGACGGGGTCGTCGACGTGGACGGCCGCCGCGCACGGGTGTGGGGCTGGAACTACCGGACGCTGCAGGGCCACCTCGAACGCGGCCAGATGGACCAGGAAGTGCGCAAGTGGCTCGACACGGGGGAGGTGGAGTTCCACGTCCACGGCTTCTCGCAGCGGGCGTCCATCCCGAACCCGATCGTGCGTCTCGGCTTCGTCCTCTTCGGCCGCGCGACACAGCTCAGGTTCTACAGGCGAGCGTGCCGCCGCATGGAGACCCTCACCGCCGCCGCCCTCAAAGCAGAACCCGCAGACCGGGCATGATGCAGTCCACCCCGAGAAGGCCGCCTTCCGCGGCCTCCCCCGCATCGAGCGGTCAATACGCCTAGACGGCGCTCACCTGCACAAGCGGTGAAGCGGATCTGAAAGCGGATGGTGGCAGACTGCCACCGGCCCTTGAGCTGCGTAACCTCGGGGAGGAAGGGCGCGCGTGATCAGAGTTGAGCTATTCGACAACATGCCGATCTATGCGAACGGCCTTTCCGTCTTGCTCGGCCAGAACGGAATCACGGTGACCGGGATTCACTCGGATCTGCAGAGCGTCGGATCGTGGTTGCGGGCGGACGTTCTCGTGATGGCACTCCCGCTCGCGCACGAGGCGTTGACTGATTCGGCGTTCTCCCTCGGGGCTCCACCGTTGCTCCTGGTCACCGATGACGCCCTCGCGGTCCGTTCGACGCCGCTCGCCGCCTACGCCTGCGGCTGCGTGAATCGCGAAGCGGACGGCACGAGCTTCGTCTCGGCCGTGCGGGGGGCGGCCCGGGGCGCGCGGTTCTGGGAGGGCGCCGAGGTCACCGAGCCGGCCGCGCCGGAGCCGGCGCAGCGGCTCGGTTCGCTTTCCTCGCGGGAGCACCAGGTCTTGAAGCTCATCGCACGGGGATTCACGCACAACCAGGTCGCGACCCGCCTGGGCATCAGCCGGCACACGGTCGACACCTACGTCAAACGCATCCGGTCCAAGTGGGCTCTCGGCAACAAGGCCGACCTGACCAGGGCGGCGATGCTGGCGCTCCGGAGCTGACCCCTACCGGTTCCTGCCGGTCGGCCGGGCCGGGGCGGGCGGATGCGCCGTGGTTCCCTCTCCGGGGTCTGCTGCCGGCCACCGCCCCGCATCGGGACTGACGATGATCGCGCCCTCGGCCTGGCCGGCCAGTGCCCGCACCACCACCTGAGCGCATTCGACCGGATCGAGGCCAGGCCGCGATGACGTCAGGTTCGCGGGGCGGGCATCGGTGGCCGCCGGTCCGGTCCGGCCGTGACCTGTGGCGCGCTCCCGCACGGTGAAGCCATCGATGCTCACGAGCACGGTGCCGTCCGGTGCGATCAGCTCGATATCGCCGGTCGCCGTCGGGGTCGCCGTCGACGACCCCCGGCGCAGGTGGCTGTGGAAACCGGCCGGCAGGTCGCCGTACACCCGCATCCGCCCGATGGCCGCCGGTGCGAGAGAGCCTTCGCCGGCCGCCAGCATGGCGGCGGTCGCGGTGTCCAGGAGCGCGGGATGCAACCGGTGCTCCGAGATGTCGGCTGCGAACGCGTTCATCAGCGTGACCGCCACGAGCTTTTCCCGGCCGGCCTGGGCGGTCGCCGTCACGTTGTGCCAGCGCGGGCCGACCGTGAACGGATGCCCTTCCGGCAGGTGCGCGCGCCGGCCGGTCTCCGTCATCCGGGTGGTGAGCGCCGCGAGATCGGCCACGGGCGCGCTGCCGTCGTGCCCAAAGATCCAGCCGGTCACGTGGGGGACCCGGCCGTCCTCGGCGGTCGACCTGATCGCGAACTCGTACCCACCGTCGGAGGGGGCGAGCGTCACGTGTGCGGAGCGGGTTCCCTGGACGGTGAACGGCTCGTGGAAGGCCACGTCACGCAGCTCGACCGCCGCGCCGGAATCGGCGGACCTCTCGCCGAACAGTCTGATGACGAGGTCGAGCCAGGCGGTCTCCGGCATCACCGGAGTCTGGCCCATCCGATGCTCGTCGAGCGTCCAGTGGGTGCTCGCGCTGAACTCCATCTCCCACGTCATCGCCGCGGCCGGCAGCTCCGGCTCTGCCATCGTGTCGGTCGGTGCGGTGTCGGTCGGTGTGAGGTCGGTCGGTGTGAGGTCGGGCGGAACCGGGCAACTGATGCTGACCGGGCGGCCGAACGACGGCGGGGGCACCGCCATCGCGTCGAGGACGGCGTCGCCCGCCGCGTCCGTGGGCCTGCCCGTCCTGCCGGAGAAGAGCACGGTCAAGTCGAGAGGTGGCGCATCGGCGAAGACCTCCGCGAGGTTCGCCGAGCCCAGGGCCTTCCTGACGGAGACGGCGGCCGCTTCCGGGAGTGAGATCGTTGCCGGTTCGTCGTCATGGCTGAGGTGGAACAGCCCGTTGACGGGCCCGAGCCGTGCTGTGAGCGCGGCCAGTTCGCCGCGCAGGGCGTCCCGGTCGCCGAGGTCGGCGGCGAGGGGGTGCAGATCCACGCCGCGGGCGCGCAGCCTGTCGCCGAGTGCCCGCGCGACCGCGAGGCCCGGCCCGTCGAGCCCACCGGTGACCACGTAGACGCCGCCTTCGCGAAGCACGTCGGATCCGGTGGCGGGAAGCACGAGCGGGCATCCGACGGGCAGCCATCGGTTCCGTCCGCGAAGCGCCACCAGGAGAGCCGGGTGGCCGAGCCGGAGCTCCGCGGCGATGTCCGCCCGTCTCACCCGGTCGCCGATGTCGATCACGCCGCCGCGCATGCCGGACGCGGCGCCGAGGAGGTCGCGAGCCAGGCCGAGGAGCACGGCTCTGGCGGGATCGACCCGGTCGTCTCCGGAGATGTCCACCGCACCGTTGGTGAGGACGTGGAACGTGGGCGTGCCGGGTCCGGACCGCCGGCCGGTCGCGAGCTCCGCGAACGCGACATGGCTCTCGGCCATCTCGTCCACGCGGGCGGGGAGGAGGGTGGATCCGGCGGCCGGCGGCGCCGCCAGACCGGCGGCGTGGACGAAGGCGTCAGGCCGCTCGCCGTTCTCCTCCATCACGAGCCCGACACGCCGCAGATCGCCGGCCCCGCCGATGACGAACCCCGCGTCCGTCTCGGCGAAGCCCGCGCCGCGGCGGACCACCGTCGTCCGGTAGCCGGCGAGCCGGAGGGCGAGCAGGACGCGCTCGGCCTGCTCGCCGTCGTCGGGCGACAGCACGAGGGCGTTTCCGGAGCCGCCGTTCGCGGTCTCAGGCCGGGGCCGGCGCATCCATTCCACGGTGCTGAACGGGGACGGCTCACCGGTGCCGGTACCGGCGCTCGTGACCGTGTCCACGGCCTGGAGCCGCTGCGGTCCGCCGTGCGATCCGGTGTCGTCTGGCGGGTCGATCCGGTATCGGTCTCGCTGATAGGGATAGCCGGGCAGGGCCACCCGCCGCGACGGGGCCGGGTGCCCGGCGGCTTCCCAGTCGACCTCCACCCCGTTGACCCACAGCTCCGCCACGGCGTGCGCGATGCCGTCCAACCCCTCCTTTCCCGCGGGTGACCCGGCCACGACGGGGGCCTGCGGGTCGACCGCCACGGGGTCGCCGAGCGCGGTGCCGGGTCCGACGTCCAGCAGCAGCCGGCCGGGCGGGTCCAGCACGGCGCGCAGCGCCTGGCCGAGCGGCTCGGGCCGCATGGATCGGCCGGTCAGGAGCCCTGGATCGATGGTCTCCAGGTCGGTGACGCGCCGGCCGGTCGTCCCCGAGTAGATCGGTACCCGCGGTGGCTGGACCGGTGCCGCCGCGATGGCGGCCGCCCATCGTGCGGCGGCCTCTCGTGCGTCGCCGCCCGGATACCCGACCATCGCGCGGGCGCATACCGCCTCCACCGCGGCGGGGAGGTCGAGCAGGCCGGCGACGGTGGCCGCGGTGATCTCACCGAGGCCGTATCCGAGTACGGCGTGCGGTTCGACGCCGAAATCACGCCACATGGCGTCCAACGCGCATTGCATGGCGAACAGGAGGGGCTCCACCACAGCGGGGTCGGTCGCCGGCCGGTCGGCATGCCAGGTGTCGTAAAGGCGCCGGGCACCCGCCCGTTCGAACAGCTCCAGGCACTCGTCCATGGCCACGGTGAAGGCGCGGACCGACCCGTAGAGGGCGATGGCCGCGCGCGGCGGGAGCGTGTCCATCCCGGAGAACAGGAGCACGGTGGACGCGTCTCCGGCGCGACCGGTGAGCTGCCGGGCGGGGTCGGTCAGCGCCTTGGCCGCATCGACGGAGTCGGTGCACACGGCGGCGAGCCGAACGGGATGTGCGGTGCGGCCGTGCTGCAGGGTCGCCACGGCGTCGGCGAAACGCTCGTCGCCGTGCGTGGCGAAATGGCCGGCGAGCCCGGCCCGGAGCTCCTCGGTGGCGCGGTTGGACCGTGTGGACAGCACGACGACATGGGGCGGGGTGCCCGGCGCCGGTGCGGGCAGCGGGTCCGGGTCGGGCACATCGCCCACCACCATGTGGACGTTGGTTCCGCCGATGCCGGACGCGCTCACCGACGCGACGCGTGGCCGGCCGGCCTCCCGGGGCCAGTGGCGCAACTCGGTGGCGATCGTGAACGGGGCCGAGGCGAGGCCGGGCCGGGGAGCGGACCGCGTCATCCCGATCGTCGGTACGATCGCCTCGCGTTCCAGCATCAGCACCGTCTTGATCAGTCCGGCCATGCCGGTCATCGTGGCGAGGTGCCCGATGTTGCACTTCACCGAGCCGATGACGGTGCCCGGGCGGGGCGGCCGGTCGTCGGCCAGCATCGCGAAGGCCTCCGCGAGGGCGCCCACCTCGGCCGGGTCGCCGAGCGGCCGGCCGGTGGCGTTCGTCTCGACGTACCCCACCTCCGCCGGGTGTACGCGGGCGAGCGCCATCGCCTCAGCGATGACCGCCGCCTGCCAGGAGACGCTCTGCGCGCTGAACGACGCCTTGTCGGCGCCGTCGTTGTTGACGGCGCTGCCTCGGATGACGGCCCTGACGGCGTCGCCAGCCGCGATGGCGTCGGCCAGGCGGCGGAGCACGACGACCCCGGCGCCGCTGCCGGAGACCATGCCGGTCGTGCTCCGCAGGCCGTCCGTCCGCCGGCCGTGGCCGAGCGGCGGGCCGACCACCGAGCCGCCCGCGATGGCCAGATCGCAATCGCCCGCCCGGAGTGACTGCGCCGCCAAGTGGGCGGCGACCAGCGAACCCGAGCATGCGGTGAGCACCGTCATGCTCGGCCCGTGGAGGTCGAGCGTGTACGACGTGAGCGTGGCGAGGTGGTCGGCCGGTCCGGCGCTGCCGAACACGCCGGCGGACTCGTCGATGCCGAACGGATCGTAGCCCGCGTTCTCCAGCGCCGCGTGGCAGGTCTCGATGAAGATCCGGGTCTGCGGGTCGCAGAGGCGCGCCTCGTCGGCGGTCATCCCGAACAGGTCGGCGTCGAACAGGTCGGCGTCCGGCGTTCTCGGGCCGGTCCGCGGTCCGCCGGCCGGGGGAGAGGGGCGGGACTCCACGCCCGAGGCCAGGTTGGCCCAGTACTCCTCAAGGTCGCCCGCACCCGGGAGCCGGCAGGCCATCCCGACCACCGCGATGAGGTCGTCGGTCATGGTCACGAACCTTTCCGCTGCCGCAGACGATTTCGAAGCGCGCGCCGGTCGTACGGCGTCCAGGCGGCGCCCGCGGGCGGCCGGCCGGCTCCTCGATCGGCCGGTTCGGCCGAGCCGGCGATGAACACGGCGAGAGCGCGCACGGTCGGGTGCTCGAAGAACGCGGAGATGGGCGGTTCGCGGCCGATCCGTCGCCGCAGACGGGCGGACACGCCGATCATCGCCGCGGAGTCCAGTCCGGCTTCGAAGAAGCTGGCGTCCACGGGGATCGTCCGGCCCACCTGCTCGCGGATCGAGTCGGTCAGCGCGGTGACGAGCTGCCGCTCATCGTGCGTCATCGTCCCGCCTCCTTGCGGACGAGGGTCGCGAATGCCGCTGGGGTGGGGGCGCGGAAGACCGCGCCCATGGTGAGAGGCGTTCCGAACGTGTCGCTCGCGATCTGAGCCAGCCGCGCGGCGAGCAAGGAGTGCCCGCCGCTCAGGAAGAAGTTGGCGTCCCGATCCAGGTCGGGTCTGCCGAGCACGGACCTCCAGAGGGCGATGAGCGCCGCCTCGGTCTCGTCGGTCGCCTCGGCGCCGTTCCGGTGGTCGCCGCGGGCCGGCGGGCCGGCCGGACGTGCGGCCAGCGCACGGTAGTCCACCTTCCCGTTGGCCGTGGTCGGCAGCGCGTCGAGCACCGTGATCCCGCTCGGCACCGCGTAGCCGGGCAGCACCTCGCTCACGTGGTTCCAGAGCTCGGTCTCCAGCCCGGCCCGATCGGCGACGACGAACGCGGTGATCCTGGTGTCGGCGGCCGAGTCGCCGACCACGATCGCCGCCGCCGTCGTGACGTCCGGATGCGTCTCCAGTGCGGCCTCCACCTCGCCGAGCTCGATGCGGTGCGCCCTGATCTTGACCTGACGGTCCGCCCGGCCGAGCAGCTCGATGGTCCCGTCGGGCAGCCAGCGGGCCCGGTCGCCGGTGCGGTAGTGCCGGCCGAGCCGGGCACCGTTGCCGAACCGCTCGGCGGTCAGGTCCGGGCGGCCGTGGTAACCGGAGGCGACGCCGGCACCGCCGATGCACAGCTCGCCGGCCAGACCGACCGGCCGGGGCCGGCCGCGCTGGTCGACGATGTCGACGGTGGTGTTGGCGATCGGCCGCCCGATGGTGATCCGGGCGTCGGGGTCGGTGATCTCGGTGGTGGTCGACCAGATGGTCGTCTCCGTCGGGCCGTACACGTTGAACACCCGCGCGCCGGTCGCCAGGAGCCGTCCGGCGAGTCGCGACGGCAGGGGTTCCCCACCGCACAGGATCGTGCGGCCGGTCAGCCGTCCGGTCCCGTGCTCGGCGACCAGCCGCCACGTGGTCGGCGTCGCCTGGATCACCGACACCCGCTCCCGGACGATGAGGTCGAGCAGCTCGGCCGGCCGCGCCGCCGACTCGTCCGGAGCGACCACCACCCGCCCGCCCACCGCAAGGGGAAGGCACAGTTCGAGGGTGGAGATGTCGAACGCGAACGTGGTCAGCCATGTCATCGCGACCGAGGCGTCCAGGCCGAGCTCGGCGGTGAAGTGGCGGACCACGTTCGCCAGGTTGCGGTGGGTCAGCCGGACGCCTTTCGGCCGTCCCGTCGACCCCGACGTGAAGATCACGTACGCGGGGTCGGCGGGGGCCGGGCCGTACTCGAACCGGTCCGGCCCGGTGCCCGCCGCCGTGGCCGGATCGGGAAGCGGAACGCGGATCCGCCCGTCGAGGCACCGCGGCGGAATATCGTCGCCGCCGACGACCAGCGCGCAACCGGCCTCGTCCAGCTGCTGGAGGAGCCGGCGGGGCGGGTGGCCGGGGTCGAGCGGCACGTAGCAGCCGCCCGCCGCCCAGACCCCGATCGCCGCGGCGGCGGTGCCGGCGCCGCGCGGAGCCGCGACCGCGACGAGCGGATGGTCCGCGCGGCCGTGGCTCAGCACGGCGTCGCGGACGGTCGCCGCGGCGGACATCAGCCGGCCGTAGGTGGTGGCGCGTCCGTCCTGCGTGATCGCGACCGCGTCGGGCCGGTCGCGCGCCGCCTTGACGATCATGTCGAGCACGGTGGGCGGGGCCGGCCACGGCACGGCGGTCCGGTTGGCGACCGTGACGACGTGCCGGTCGCGGGCGGTGCGCAGGTCGAAGTCCGCGAGCGCCAGGCCGGGATCCGCGACGGCCTGGTCGAGCGCCAGCTTGAACCGGTCGAGGAAGCGCTCGGCGAACGCCGCGTCGTGGATCTCCGTGGCGTACTGGAGGCCGACGCGCAACGTCCCCGCCACCGGTTGGACGACGAGCTCCAGGTCGAACCTGGACAGGCCGGTGTGGACGTCCCGGAAGCGGGAGCCGTCGCCGAGCGGCTCGTCGGAGGTCCGTTCCGGCCGGAAGTTGTAGCAGTGCCGTACCAGGGCGCCGCGCCACCACGCGGGTTCCGAGCGGTCGGGGCGGGCGGTGGCGAGCAGTTCGAAGGGCATCGCGCCGTTCTCCCTGCCGGCGACGATCTCGCCGGAGACCCGGGCGACCAGGTCGGCGAATCCGGCCCGGCCGTTGAGGGAGACTCTCAGTGGCACCGTCGCCACGTGGTAGCCGACATCGTGGTGGCCGACATCGCCGGCGTCCTCGGGGCGGGTGTCCATCATGACGCCGACCACCGCGTCGGGTGCGGCTCCGTGCTCGTGGAGCACCAGGTAGAAGGCGGCGAGCAGGATCGCTGAATCGGTCGCGCGGCAGCGCCGGCGGAGCCCGGCGAGCATGTCGGCGGGCACGGTCAGCACCCGGTCCAGCTCGGCGCCTGAGAACGCGGGTTCCTCCGGTGAGGCGGCCGACTCCTCCAGCCGCATCCCGGTGGCGTCGAACCCGGCGAGCCGTTCGCGCCAGTACCGCACCGCGGACTCATCCTGCCCGCTCCGAGCCCGGCTGGGCACCGGCGCGGCGATCGGCGGCTCGTGTCCGCCGCTCAGGGCCAGGTAGGCGCGGCGCAGGTCGGTGAGCACGGTGTCGAGGCTGGCCGCGTCCGTGACGATGTGGTGCGCGACGACGCAGATCACATGCTGGTCCGGGCCGGGGATGAACAGGCCGGCGCGGACCAGCGGGGGCTCGCCGAGCTCGAACGGCCGTGCGGCGAAACGCCGCAGGTCCGCCGCCAGCTCGCCGGGTTCGGCCTGATGGACCTCGACCTCGACGTCGACCTCGTCCGGCCGGTGCTCGCGACGGACCGGCACCCCGTTCACCGCGGGAAACGACCTTCGAAGCGCCGGGTGCCGGGCGACCACGAGTTCCAGGGCCCGGCGGACCGGCCACCAGCGGGCCGGCCCGCTCACCTCGATGGCCGTGGCCACGTTGGACACCCCGCGGTGCGGCACGAGCTGCTGGAACGCCCACAGCCCACGCTCGTTCGCATCGAGCCCGGTACCGAGCGGGGCGGCGGCGCCGGTCATGCCGGCCGCCCGGCGCTCGCGTCGGCCGGCACGGCCGCGACGGCGCCCGCGAGCTCGTCGGGCGCGTCGTCGACGAGCCAGTGACCACCCGGGACCGCGCGCAGGTCGACGGATTCGGAGCTGTGCCGGCGCCAGCCGAGCAGCGCGCCCCGCTCGACGTCCGGGTCGTCGGTGCCGAAGCACACGGTGATCGGTACCGGCAGCGGCGGGGCGGGCCGATGGCGGTAGCCGGCGAGCACCGCGAAGTCCGCGCGCACCGCCGGCTCGGCGACCTGGCGGAGCCTGGCGTCCCCCGCGAGGGACTCGGGCACTCCGCCGTCGTCGCGCAGCCGAGCCCACAGCTCCTCGCGGGGCAGGTGCGCCATGCGCCGTGGCCGCCGGGCGATGTCGGGGGCGTCGTAGGAGACGACGACGAACCGGCTCGGCATGGCCGCGCCGCGCAGGGCCAGGCCCTGGAGCACCCCGTAGGCGAGGAGTGCGCCCGCGCAGTAGCCGAACATCGCGTACGGCCGGTCGTCCACGCGCTCGATGAGGGCCTGGGCCAGGGCGTCGACCAGCGGCTCGAACACCGTGATCGGCGGTTCGGACAGCCGTCCCTGCCGGCCCGGCAGGTTCGCCGACCACAGCGAGATGCCGGCCTTCTCACCCGCGCGGGCGAGCCCCGCGAGCTGCGTGCACCCCGCCCCCGCGTGCGGGAAGCCGTACAGCGGCATGCCGTCGTTCGCCGCGAGCGGCACGAACCAGCCGTACTGGTCCTGGTCGGTCACCGGGGACGCCTCCGTTCGCTCAGCAGGGCCGCGAACCGCGCCGGCGTGGGGGCCGCGAACACGTCGGTGAAGTCCACGTCCGTGCCGAGCCGGACGTTCACCCGTTCGGCGAGCTCCACGGCGATGAGCGAATGGCCGCCGCAGAGGAAGAAGTTCGACTCGGCCGTGATCCGGGGGTGGTCGAGAAGGGTGCGCCACAGCTCGACGACGAGCCGGGTCGTCGGGTCGGCCGGCGGCTGCGGTGCCGGACCGTCGCCGGGCGGCGCGACCGACTCCGCGAGCCGACGGTAGTCGACCTTGCCGCTCCCATTGGTGGGGATGTCTCCCACCACGGCGAACCGGGCAGGAACGGCGGCGCCGGGCAGCAGCCCGGCCGCGTGCCGGCGCAGCCGCTCCATCTGGTCGTCGCTCGCGGAGATCTCGCCCTGGACGGCGGCGACGATCCTGAGACCGCCGGCGGCGTCGGGCTCGGCGAGCGCGGCCGCCGCGCGCACCCCCGGGTGCTGTTCGAGGACCGACTCGATCTCACCGAGCTCGACGCGATGCCCGCGAATCTTCACCTGCCGGTCGACCCGGCCGAGGAACTCCAGCTGCCCATCACGGCGGAGGCGCACCACATCGCCGGTCCGGTAGTGCCGGCCGAGCCCGCCGGCCGTCCGGAACACCCGGCCCGTGCGTTCCTCGTCGCCGAGGTATCCGAGCGCCACTCCGCGCCCGCCGATGCAGAGCTCGCCGGGAACGCCGGGCGGAGCGGCCCGGCCGTGCTCGTCCACGACCCGGACAGTGGTGTTGGCGATGGGGCGGCCGATGGGGACCCGCTCGGGGACGGGCGGCTCCAGCTCGGCCGCCGTGGACCAGATGGTGGTCTCGGTCGGACCGTAGACGTTGAACACCTGGCACTTCTCGGCGAGCAGCCGCTCGGCCAGCGGCGCCGTCAGCGGCTCGCCGCCGCACAGGACCCGCCGGCCGCGCAGCCGGCCGCGCAGCCGCGGCACCAGCTGCCGCCACGTCGTCGGTGTCGCCTGGATCAGTGTGACGTCCGCGCGTTCGACCAGTGAGGCGAGCACCCCGGGGTCGACCTGGGCGCGGTCGTCCGCGACGACCGCCCGCGCTCCCGTGCTCAGCGCGAGGAGCAGTTCGAGCGCGGAGATGTCGAACGCGAACGTCGTCAGCCACATCACCCGGTCGCCCGGTGTCACCTTGAGCATGTCCGCGAAGTGGCGGACCACGTTGGCCAGGTTGCCGTGGGTCACCAGCACGCCCTTGGGCCGGCCGGTCGAGCCGGAGGTGTACAGGAGGTAGGCGGGCGCATCCTCGGGACCTGGTGCGGACCGGGTCTCGGGTATGCCGCCGGGCACGGTGTCCAGCCTGACGGCGTGCCGTCCGCCCGCCAGGTCACCCGGAAGATCGCGGTCGGTGAGCACGACACCCACTCCGGCGTCGTCCAGCTCGTGCCGGGCGCGGGGGATCGGGTGCGCGGGGTCCAGCGGCAGGTACGCGGCGCCGGCCGCCCACACCCCGAGTACGGCCGCCGCCAGCCCTGGACCGCGGCCCGCGTACGTGCCGACGACGTCGCCGGGGGCGACCCCGCGGGCGAGCAGCGCGTCGCGCACCCCCGCGGCCAGGCCGGCGAGCTCGCCGTAGGTCAGCTCGTCGACGGCCGGAGCGCCGGGAGTCCGCCGGGCACGATCGCTGATCATGTCCGGGACGGTCCCGGCCGGCCACGGCCGCGCGGTGTCGTTGACGCGCGCCAGGAGGGCCCGGTCCGCCGCCGGCAGGGCGTCGACCTCGCGCAGGGGCCGGTCCGGATCGGAGGCGAGCGCGATCAGCAGGTTCTCGTACCGGTCGAGAAGGTCGGCGACGTCCTCGTGGCCGTGCGCCTCGGTGCTGTAGACGGCGGTGAGCTCGAAGGGCGGGCCCGCCTGGACGATCAGCTCCAGGTCGAGCCGGCTCAGCCCGTGCCACGCGTCGACGTACTCGACGGGCCGGCCGGCCATGGTCAGCTCGTCCGGCCCGGCCGGACGGTAGTTGAACGACTGGCGGAACAGCGGCGCCCGCCAGTCGGCCGACCTGGTGTCCAGGGCGTGCCGCACCGACTCGAACGAGGCGTGTCCGTGTTCGAGCCCGCCGAGGAAGGCGTCCCTGGTCGTCCGGACGAGGGTGGCGAAGTCGGTGCCGAGGTCGACTCGCACCCGGATGGGCAGGATGTTGGCGTGGAAGCCGGCGGCGTCGTTCCGCGCACTGCCCCGCCGGGTGGTCACCGGGACACCGACCGCGAGGTCCGGGCCGGCCCCGTGGCCGGCGAGCAGCAGGTAGTACGCGGCGAGCAGGACGATGTTGTCGGTCGTCCTGGTGCGGGACCGGAGCCGGGCGACCGCCTCGCCGGCCTCCTCGGACAGTGTGCGGTCGAGCCGCGCCGCGGCGAAGGTCGGCCGGTCGGGGACGGGCCGGGCGCCCGCGAGAGCGAGGCGCTCCGGATCGATGCCCGCCAGATGCTCGGTCCAGAACTCGATCGCCGCCGCGTCCGGCGCCGGCTCGACCTGCGGCGGAGCGGGCGCGGGCAGCTGGGGTGAGGTGTCGCCGTCGGCGTACGCGTCGTACAAGGCCGCCGTCTCCCGCGTCACTATCCGCGTGGTGACGTCGTCGACGACGAGGTGATGGAGGACGACGCACACCACGGTCGCGTCCGGCAACATGATCATGTGCGCCCTGACCAGCGGAGGGCGGTCGAGGTCCATGCGTTCGGCGATCAGGCCGGTGACGAGTTCCGTCACCTCCTCAGCGGTGCCCTGGTGCACCTCTAGCGGCACCGTCGCCTCGTCGGCGGAAAGGAACCGTTTGCGCAGCTCGTGCCCGACGGGCTGGATGGACGTTCGCAAGGCCGGATGCCGCCGCACCACGTGGTCGAGCGCTTCCCGCAGCGGCCACCAGCGCAGCCGCGCCGGCACCTTCACCGCGAAGCCGACGTTGCAGATGCCGTGCTCGGGAACGAGCCGGTGCAGCATCCACTGGGCGCGCTCCTTGTCGGAGATCGGCGTGTCCCGCTCGGTGATCGCCATCAGGTCGCCGCGCCTTCCGCCGCGCCTTCCGCCGCGATGATCTCCGCCAGCGCGCCGAGCGTCGGGTGGTCGAACAGGGTGACGATGCCGGTCCGGATGCCGAACTCGGCGCGGATCTCCGACATCAGCTCGACGGCGCTGAGCGAGTTGCCGCCGAGTTCGAAGAAGTCGGCGAGCTCGCCGGACGGGGCGATGCCGAGCACGCGCTCCCACAGCGCCGCCAGGCGGTCCCGCACCGATCCGGAGGTCACCGCTGCCGTGACCGGCGTCGCCGCCGGTGCCGCGACCGGGGCCGCCACCCGCGACGAAGGCGTCGGCGCTCCCGGCTCCGTCACTCGCGGTGGCGGGAGGGTCGGTGCCCCCGCGATCACCGTGGTGCGCACCGGCACACCGTTGACGTGGGGCCGCACCGACACCTGGTACGGGTGCCTGGTCCCGAGCAGCGACAGGAACAGCGCGCCGCCGTGCTCGGGCGCGATGCCGTCGACCGGGCCCTCGTCTGGGAGGAAGGTGCCGTCGATGACCTGCCGCATGCTGAACCCGGCGATCCGCGCCACGAGGCTCCCGCCCGCGGTGTAGAGGTCGATGTCCGCGACGATGAGGCCGGCACCGGAGGGACGCCTGCGGATGTGGCTGACCGACTCGGCGGGCAGGTCGGCGTGGAGTTCGAGCGACTCGTAGCCGAACGGCAGGCTCAGGCCGTCGGTGGCCGGGCGGCGTACCGCGGAGGTCGCGCAGTCCAGCACGGCGGGGTGCAGCGGATGGACGTCGAGATCCGGCTGGAACGCCTCGGGCAGGGCCAGCTCGATGAGCAGTTCGTCGCCGTGGTCCGGCCCGGTCGTGACACCGCGGACGATGTCCCAGCGCGGGCCGACGGCGAACAGCCGCGGATGGTCTTCCTCGCCGTGGTCGGGCGACGGGGCGGTGAGCCGTTCCCGCAGATTCTGGAGCGACGCGCCGGGGCCGGGTGGCGTCGCGATCTCGTCCGCGTCCATCGAGACCACGCAGCCGGTCGCATACCGGACGTTCTCGCCGCCGGCACCGGTCGCCGGCGTGGATCCCACGGCGAAGCGCCAGCCCGGGCCGTCCGGCCGGAACAGCACCTCCACCTGCCGCGCCTCGGGCACCGGGAGGGGCCGCTGGAAGACCACGTCGCTGAGCCGCAGCGGTCCCGCGTGCGGCCCGATGACCTCGCGGTACGCCCGGACGACGAGGTCGAGGTGACCGGTGCCGGGGAGCACGGGAACGCCGTCGATCCGGTGCTCGTCGAGGACCGGGTGCTCGCGGGGATCAAGGACAGCCGACCACGTCCGGGAGCCCTCGGGCGCCGGGTCCGGCCGGACGGCCATGCCGACCGTGTGCCAGGCAGGCCAGTTGAGGCTCACCGCCGGGATCCCGGCGCGCGCCATGAGGCGGCTCTGCGCGTCGGCGAACGCGTTCGCCGCGGCGTAGTCGGCCCCGCCGAGCAGCCCGTCGACGGCGGCTCGGCTGGAGAACGTCACGAAGAAGTCGAGCGGCGGCTGGTCGGCGAGCAACTCGGCCAGCACCACCGTGCCCATCGCCTTCGGCCACAGCACCGCCGCCGTGTCGTCCCGGTCGCGGCCGAGCAGCGTGCCGCCTCCCGCGACGCCTGCCAGATGGACGATCCCGTGCACCGCTCCGTGCCGGGTGCGCAGGATGTCCAGCACGCGGCGCATGCTCCGGTGGTCGCCCACGTCGCACTCCTCCACCGAGACCGTCGCCCCGGCGGCCTCCAGCGCGGCGACCCGCGCCCGGCGGCGCTCGTCGTCCGCGGCGATCCCGTGCCGGCCGAGCAGGACCAGGTGCGGGCGCAACCCGGTGTCGGCGAGCGCGCCGGCCACGGCCAGTCCGAGATCGCCGAGCCCTCCGGTCAGCACGTAGACGCCGCCCCTGCGGACGGCCGGCGCGGCGGGAGCGTCCGGCGTGTAGAGCCGATCGGTCCGAACCCATCGGCCGGGCCCGCGCAACGCCACGACCCGGTCGGTGCCGGTGGCGGTGATCTCGGCGGCGAGGTCCTCCTCGCGCACGGGGTCGCTGACGTCGACCAGCCGGCAGGTGAGGTCGGGCGTCTCCATGGCGAGGCTGCGGACCGCCCCGTGCAGTGCGGCCTTCGCCGGGTCGAGCGGTTCGGCGCCGGTGAGGTCGACCGATCGACCGGCCAGCACCAGCAGATCCGCCTCCGGGCTGTGCCGGCCGCCGTGCTGGACGAGCGCCACAAGGCTGTGCAGCGTGCTGTCGAGCTGCTCGTCCAGGTTCGTCCTGCTCGGCCGGTCGAGGACCGCCATCGACAGCGCGTGCACCAGGAGCGCCGGCCGCTTCCCGCGGTCGGCGAGCGCGGTGAGGACGTTGCCGAACTGCTCCGGCCGGTCGAGGCGGACCCGGAATTCTTCGCCCTCCTCGGCGAAGGCGGCGCCGGGGCGGACCACCACGGGCCGGTAGCCGGCCTGCCGCAGCGCCAGCAGGACCGGCAGCGACGCCTCGTGATCGGCCGGCACGACGGCCACCGCGGGTGCGCCCGCACCGGTTCGCCGGTTCGCGGGGCGCGGTTCCTCGACCCAGGTCGCGGTCGTGAACGGGGTCACCCCGTCGTGGCCGGCCGCGACGTCCTCCGGCTCGGGCGCGACGGCGCCTTCACCGCCCTCCTCCGGCGTTCGGTCCGGCACCGTGCCGCGCAGCGGCAGCCAGTGCCGGCTTCGCCGGTAAGGGTAGGTAGGCGCCGGCAGGCGGTGGAACGCCTCCCGCTGCCGGACGGCCGCCCAATTGAGCTCGTGCCCTTCCGTCCAGAGGGCGGCGGCGGCTTCCAGCACCGAGAGAAGCTCGTCGTCCCCCGCACGCGCCGGCAGCGTCGCCACCGCACCGCTCGTTCCGGCCCGCACCGCCCGATGCTCTCTGGCGAGCCTGGTCAGCGTATGCCCGGGGCCGACTTCGAGCAGCAGCCGGTCATTCCCGCCGAGAAGATGGTCGACCGCGAGGTCGAAGCGGACCGGTCGGACCAGCTGGTCCGACCAGAACCGCGCCAGCCCCGTCTCGGCGCCGGCTGGACCGCCCGCGGCCGAAGAGAAGACGGGGACGGCCGGCTCGTGCGACCGGACGTCCGCGAACGCCAGGTCGAACTTCGTCGCCGCCTGCGCCATGTGCGGGCTGTGGAACGCGTGCGGGACCGGGAGCAGGCGAAAGTTCAGGCGGCGCTCCCTCAGCAGGGCCTGGACCTCGTCGAGCCGGTCGGCGGGACTCGCCAGCACGACCTGCCGCGGACCGTTGACCACGGCGACGCTCACCTCGTCCGGCAGCAGGCCGGACACCTCTTCGGCACCGGCGCTGACCGCGACCAAGCCCCCGGGCGGCATGGCGGCCATCGCCTCGGCACGCGCGCAGACCAGGCGGACCGCGTCCGGGAGGTCGAAGACGCCCGCGACGGCGCCCGCGGTCAGCTCGCCGATGCTGTGCCCGAGCACTCCGGCGGGGGTGATGCCCCACGAGCGCCACATCTCGGCCAGCGCGAACTCGACCGAGAACAGCAGCGGCTGGGCGACGGTCGTGTCGGCGAGTGCCGAGGCGTCGGGGTCCCGCCAGTGCCCTTCGAGCCGGACCCCGTGCTGGGCGAACGCCTCAAGGCAGGTGTCCATCGCTTCGGTGAAAACCGGGTCGGCTCCGTGCAGGTCGGCGGCCATCGCCGGGTACTGCGCCGCCTGGCCGGGGAAGGCGAAGATCACGGGAAGTGCGTCACCGGTGCGGATCGGGGCCGCGGGCAGCGTGCGCGCCGCCTCCGCGGCGTCCGGCGCCACCACGGCGGACCGGGCCGCGTGGCGGGTACGGCCGTCCTGCAGCACACCGGCCGTGTCGGCGTACTGCCCGGCGCCGGCGCCGTCCAGCGCCGCCGCGGCGCGCTCCTGGTAGACCCGCGCCGCCTCGGGTGTCCGGGCCGACAGCACGATCACCTGTGGCCGCCGTGCGGCCGGAGAGTGCCGCACGGGCGGCCCCTCCTGCACGACGAGGTGGACATTGGTACCACCGAAGCCGAACGAGCTCAGGCCGGCGATCCGGGGCCGCGCGGCGTCCCTCGGCCACGGCGTGGTCCGGTCACCGATGACGAACGGCGTCGTGTCCAGGGACAGCCGCGGGTTGGGCTCGGCGAAGTTCACCGTCGGCACGAGCTGCTCGTGCTCGATGCAGAGCACCAGCTTGATCAGCGATGCGATGCCCGAGGCGTGCCCGAGGTGACCGATGTTCCCTTTGACCGAACCGAGAACGATGGGGGAGTCGATCCGGTCGGCGCCGAGGGGCCGGTGGGCCTGAGCGAGCGCGGTCACCTCGATCGGGTCGCCGAGCGGGGTGCCCGTCGCGTGCGCCTCGATGAACGAGACGTCCGGCGCCTCCACCCCGGCGAGCACCATGGCCTCGCGGACGGCCTGGACCTGGCCGGAGACGCCCGGCGTGGTGAACCCGGCCTTCGCCGCGCCGTCGTTGCTCATCGCCGAGGCTCGGATGACCGCCCGGACCCGGTCGCCGTCGGCGAGGGCGTCGTCCAGCCGTTTGAGGACCACCGCGCCGGCGCCGGTGCCGAAGACGGTGCCGGCGGCGCGATGATCGAACGGCCGGACGTGCCCGTCCGGCGACAGGGGCCCGCCGGGATCCCACAGGTAGCCGGAATGGGCCGGCATCTCCACCTCGCTGCCCGCCGCGACGGCGATGTCGCACTCGCCGGTCCGCAGTGCCTGGCAGGCGAGATGCACGGCCACCGCCGAACTCGAACAGGCGGTCGACACCGTCAGTGCTGGGCCGCGGAAGCCGAAGCGGTAGGCGAGATGAGTCGCCGCGTAGTCCGGATGGCTGAGCGTGCTCAGGGCCGCGTTCCCGCTGGAGTTGGCCTCGTAGCCGGTGGGGCGTCGCACGTGCAGGTCCAGGTACCGGTTGACGCCGACCGCGCCGAAGACCCCCGCCCCGTCGGCGATCCGCGCCGGGTCGTACCCGGCGTCCTCGACCGCCGTGTGCCCGACCTCCAGGAAGAGCCTGATCTGGGGGTCGAGCAGGGTGGCGTCGCGCGGGGTGAAGCCGAAGAAGTCCGCGTCGAACATCTCCAGTTCGGGCGTCTCCGCCACCGCCTTGACATAGCCGCTGTCGGCCAGCATCGAGGCGGGCACGCCCGCGGCCAGGAGCTCCTCGTCGGAGGGGAACCGGACCGCTTCGTGCCCGGTGCGGAGGTTGTCCCAGAATCGGGCGGCGTCCGCCGCGCCGGGGAGCCGGGCGGCCAGCCCGATCAGGGCGATGCCGTCGGTGTGGTTGCTCATGTACTCGTCTCCTTCGGGCAAGCCGCGGAGCGGGCGGCGAGCCGCCGGCCGCGAACCTCCGCGAGGTACCGCGCCCGCCGGGTCACCGGCCGCGGTGACTCGGCCTCCTCGCCGGCCAGGTAGCCGGCGAGACCGCGGACGGTCGTGTGCTCGAACAGGACGGTGACGGGGAACGCGCGGGCGGTCACCTGCTGGAGGCGGACGTGCGCCTTGGTCAAGAGCAGCGAGGTCGCGCCCAGGTCGAAGAAGTTCTCCTCCGCACCGACCCGGTCATGTCCGAGAACCTCCTCCCACACTGCGGTGATGGTTCGTTCCAGCTCGGTCCGCGGCGCGGTGGCCGCAGAGGGCGGGGCCGGGGCGGGCACCGCGCCCGGAGCGTCGCCGAGCCGCGCGCGGTCCACCTTTCCGTTGCGGGTCAGCGGGATCTGCGGCACGAGGTGGACCGCGGCCGGCAGCATGTGGTCGGGCACAGTCCGGCGGAGGTGCGCGCGGATCGAGCCGAGCGTCGGTGCCGTGCCCGGTTCCGCGACCAGATGAGCGACGATCCGGGCCTCGCCGTCGGGTCCAGGGCGGCCGGTGGCCGCGGCGTCCCGGACGTCCGGGTGGACGCGCAGCCGGCGGTCGATCTCCGCCAGCTCGACGCGGAACCCGCGAACCTGTATCTGGGACCCGGTCCGCCCGAGCACCGTGACCTGACCGTCGGGCCCGAGACGCCCGATGTCGCCGGTCGCGAACCGGTGGTGGCCCGGGATCGGATCGCCGGCGCGTCCGGGCAGCGCGCCGGCGTACGCGTCGGCGAGGTACGGGCTTCGGACGGTCACCGTGCCGAGTTCACCGATCGCGGCCGGCCGCCCCGATCCGTCGACGACGAGCAGTTCCGCTCCCGGCACGCCGCGGCCGACCGGAAGCACCGACGCCGCCGGCAGGGCGCCGGACTCCGCGACCACGGCGAAGCCGACGATCTGCGGCGTCTCGGTCGTCCCGTACCCGTTGATGACCGTGGCGTTCGGCGCCCACCGGCGGATGCCCGGGAGATCCCCGGCCATGAGCAGATCGCCGGCGCAGCACAGCAGCCGGAGCTCGGGCAGTGGCGGGACGGCTAGCGGCAGGCTGAGCAGGCGGCACAGCGCGGGGGTCGCGTGCAGGACCGTCACGGACTCGGCGGCCAGCCAGTCCAGAAGCTCGACGGGCCTGCGAAGGAGGTCGGGCGGTACGCACAGGGTGGCACCGGCCCACAGGGGGGTCAGCACGTCACGCAGCAGAGGGTCGTGACCGAGCCCCGAAAGGAGGGCGAAGCGGTCCGCGGCGTCGATGGCGAACCGTTCCGTGTACCAGGACAGGAAGTTGGCCAGCGGCGGCTGCCCGGCGCGCACCGGCTGCGCGTACCCGGTCGTGCCCGAGGTGAACGCCGCGTAGGTGTGCCGGCGCGGGTCGGGGTCGCGCACCGGCCACGAGGCCGCCGAACGCGGTGGCGGCGGGACGAGCCATGTGGCCGTCGTCTCGCGCAGCTCGCCGGAAACGGGGCCGGCCACCGTGATGCCGACGGGGGCGTCGAGTACCGCCAGTTGTTCGGCGAGCCGGGCGGCCGGATGCCCCGCGTCGAGAACGGCGAAGGCCGCTCCGGCGCCCAGCACACCGAGCATGGCGGTCACCAGTTCCGGTACGCGGGCGGCGAGGACCGGAACGGTGTCGCCCGCCCGGACGCCGGCGGCGACCAGCGCCGTGCTCTGCTCGGCGGCCGCCGCGTAGAGCTCGCCGTAGGAGGTGCCGCGGCCGGAGGCGTCGCGGACCGCGATGCCGTCGCGGTGGCCGGCGACGGTGTCGGCCAGCGCCCGCACCAGGTCCGGGGGCCGCGTGCGCAGGTCCGCGGGGGGCCGCGCACCGGCACCCGGCACGTGGTGGGCCACCGGGCGGTCCGGAGCGCGGCAGAACCGTTCGAGCAGCGCGACGAACTGGTCGAGGAACGCGACCGCGTGCCCGGCGTCGAGGGCGGCGGTGTCGTACACGAGGTCCAGCCGGAGCTCGTCGCCGTGTTCGGCGACGTAGATGGACAGATCGAACAGCGCGCCCGGCACCGGCGGCTCGGCCAGCTCGGTGATGAGGCCGGTCATCGAGGGCGGGGCGGCGGGTGCGCCGAGCCAGTTGAACCACACCCGGAAGAGCTGGTTGCGCCGGCGGGCGCCGCTGCGCAGATCATGCAGGATCCGATCGACGGGGACCTCGGCGTTGCCCGCGCCCTCCGCGAGGGCGCGGCCGGTCGCGGACAGCAGGTCGCCGAACGTCGCCCGATCGTCCACCGTCAGGCGCAGCGGCAGCGTGGCGACCAGGAATCCGATCATGTCCAGGGTCTCCGGACGGTCCCGATGGCCGAGCGGAACGCCGACGATCAGGTCCCGCTCACCGGACCAGCGCCGCAGCAGCACCGACAGCCCGGCGAGCAGCAGGACGTACGGGGTGACCTGGTGCGCGCCGGCGATCCGGCGGATCCGACCGGCCAGCGCCGCGTCGAGGCGCACCGCGTGTCGGCCGGGTCCGCCGGCCGCCGGGCCGGTGGCCGGGGCGGGCAGCGCCGGCGGCGCCGGCGGATCGGCGAGCGTCCGGCGCCAGTACTCGCGCTGCGGGGCGCCCGCCGACCCGTTCGCGACCGCGGCACGCCGGACGGCCAGCTCGGCGCTGCCGATGCTCAGCCGGGGAAGGTCTGGGGCGGTGCCGGTGACGGCGGCCGAGTACAGCCGGCCGAGCTCGCGGAGCAGCACCCGTTCGGACCAGTCGTCGAACACCAGGTGGTGCACCACGATGACGAGATCGTGGAGGTCGCCGTCGTGCCGTACCAGGGCCGCGCGGATCAGCGGAGCGCAGGTCAGGTCGAACGGCCGTCCGACGAACCGCTCGATCGTCTCGCCGGGCCGCCCCCCGGCGTCGACGACCTCGAACGGGCACGGCATCGGGTCGCGCACGGTGAGTTCGGGACCGTTCACGGCGACGTGCACGTGGCAGCGCAGCGCGTCATGTCTGGCGATCAGCGCGTCCAGCGCCGAGCGCAGCGCGTTCACCCGCAGGTCGCCGGTCAGTCGCACCACCGTGGGGAGGTGGTAGGCGGGGTCGGCGGGGTCGAACTGGTGCAGAAGCCAGAGACTGTGCTGGCCGAGCGTGAACGGCGCCGCGGAGACGGGGCCGGACGGGGCCACCGGCGCGACCGGGTCGGCCGCCTGTACCGCGGCGGCGAGCTGCCGGATCGTGGGGCCGGTCAGGACGGTGCCCGCGGAGACCTCGACCGAAAGCTCCCGCCGGATGGCGATCGCCAGCCTGGCCGCCGTGAGCGAGTCGCCCCCGGCCTGGAAGAGACTCTCCGTCGCGGTCCGCGGCGGGCGGCCGACCAGCAGCGCCCACTGCTCGCCCAGCGTACGCTCGATGTCGTCGGCCGGCCGGAACGCGGTCACGGCCGGCTCGGCGCCGGAGGCGAGCGCTCGCCGGTCCACCTTCCCGGACGCGCTGAGCGGAAGGGCGCCATGGACCCGGACCTCAGCGGGCACGGCCGCAGGCGGCAGCGACTCCGCCAGGTACCGCTTGAGCGTGTCGCCGAGGCCGGGCGGGGGCGGCGCGGCCGCCGCGACGACATGGGCGATCAGGACGCCCTGCCCGCCGACGCGCTCCAGCAGGACGGCGGCGTCGCGCACCTCGGGATGCCGCCGCAGCGTCGCTTCGACGCCGTCGAGGCCGACCCGCACACCGCGGACTTTGACCTCGTTGTCGGACCTGCCGACATGGACCAGTGCCCCGTCCGCTCGCCGCCGCACGAGATCGCCGGTACGGTACCTGCGCCCGCCCGCCCCGTCCGGGAGGAAGCGCTGCGCCGTCTCCGCGGGCCGTCCGTGATAACCGCGGGCCAGGCCGGGACCGCCGAGGTGGAGCTCACCCACGGCGCCCGGGGGGACCTCGTTCCCGCCCGGGTCGAGGACCGCCACCTCGACCCCGGGGAAGGGACGGCCGATCGGGACGGCGTCCGTCTCCACGGATTCCTCGGTCACCTCGTGGTAGGTGCTGTCGATGCCGGCTTCGGCCACCCCGTAGGAGTTCACGATGCGCGTGGTCGGCGCCAGCAGCGGCGCCAGCCGGCGGAACTCCTCGGTCCGCCACTGCTCGCCGCCGGAGATGAACAGCCGGACGCGGTCGAGGCGCGCGCCCGTGTCGGACATCCACTCGACCAGCAGCCGGATCACCGAGGGCGTCAGTTCGAGCGTGTCCACGGATTCGGTCGTCAGCAGCCGCCACAGCGCCGCGGGATCGAGCAGCGTGGCCTGCCGGCACAGCACCAGGCGCCCGCCGGAACACAGCGCCCGCACGATGTCCGCGATGTGCACGTCGAACGCCGGGCCGGCGCCCTGCAGGCACGTGCGGGGCGAGTCCAGCAGGTCGTACTCGGCGGCCCAGCCGGCGTACGCGGCGGCGAGCGCGCGATGCGGCACGGCGACCGCTTTCGGCTCCCCGGTGGACCCGGAGGTGTGGATGACGTAGGCGAGGTCGTCCAGGTGCGTGGACGTCTCCGGCCGGCGCCGCCGTGGTGGGCGCCCGGCGTGCGGCACCTCGATCACGCCGGTCCCGACGCCGGCGGCGCGCACCAGGTCCGGGGCGCCGACGAGGGCGGCCGGGGAGACGCCGGCGAGCATCCGCCGGATTCGTGCCGCGGGAGACGCCGGGTCCACGGGCATGTAGGCGCCGCCCGCCCGCCACGCCGCGAACGCCGCGACCACGGAGTCGGCGCCGCCGTCCTCGGTGACGACGGCGACGACGGCGTCCCGCCTCACGCCGGCCCGTACGAGCCTGCGCGCCAGCAGGTCGATGCGTGCGTCGAGCTCGCCGTAGGTGATCCGCCGCCCGTCCGAGACCACTGCGATCCGGCCGGGGTGCCGGGCGGCGACGGCGGTGAACCGGTCCGGGACGGTCGGCCCGGCGGCGCGTGCGCCCGCGGGCGGCCAGGCACGGTCGGCGGCGGTGAGGTCGCGTGGCATCAACAGGCTTTCTCGGACTCGGCGGACGGGCTTTTGGCACGCTAACCACCGGCGCCTGACATCTGCCTGTCACGAGTTTGCGGGACATGTCCGCTGGTCCCGGGCGCGGCGAGACTGGGGCCGCGATGGACCGGTGGTCCCGCGGCCATCGGACCGTCGCCACCGGACCGTCGGGACGCCACCTCGGAGGAGTTGCGATGGGAAGACCTGATCCGATCGCCATCATCGGCATGGCAGGCCGGTTTCCCGCCGCGAACGATATCCACGAGTTCCGTGACAACGTGTTCGCCGGCCGGGACTGCCTCACGACCCTGTCGGCCGACGAGCTGCGCGCCCACGGGGTCGACCAGGAGCGGCTCGACGCCCCCGACTACGTCCGGCGGCGTCCACTGCTCGACGAGGCCGACTCGTTCGACGCGGGCTACTTCGGGCTGACCCGGCGGGAGGCGCAGATCCGCGACCCGCAGCATCGCCTCTTCCTGGAGACCGCGCATGCCGCGCTCGAGCATGCGGGCTACGACTCGACGACCTACGACGGCCACATCGGCCTCTACGCCGGCGCCAACGTGAACCGCTACCGGTACGACCACGTGGACCGGCGGCCCGACCTGGTCGACATGGTCGGGGACGCGGCCGTCGATCTCGGCAACTTCCCGGACTACCTGGCCACCTTCACGGCGTACAGGCTCGGGTTGCGCGGCCCGAGCATGACGGTCCTGACGGCGTGCTCGACGTCCCTCGTCTGCGTGCACGAGGCCTGCAAGTCGATCCGGGCCGGCGACTGCGAGATGGCGATCGCCGGCGGGGTGGACGTCGAGTTCCCGGTCGGCCGGGGGTACTTTCCGATACCGGGCGGCATCCTGGCCAGGGACGGAGTGTGCCGCCCGTTCGACGAGAGCGCGAGCGGCACGAACTTCGGCAGCGGGGTCGGCGCGGTGCTGCTCAAGCCCCTGCCGGCCGCCATCGCCGACCGGGACACCGTGTACGCGGTCATCCGGGGTTCGGGCATCAACAATGACGGTGACAGGAAGGTCGGTTTCGCCGCTCCCAGCATCGCCGGCCAGTCCGAGTGCATCCAGCGCGCGCTGCGCACCGCCGAAGTCGATCCACGCACCATCTCCTACGTGGAGGCGCACGGCACGGCCACGCCGGTCGGCGATCCCATCGAGATCGCCGGCCTGGTGGACGCCTTCCGGGCGGTCGGCGGGGACGATCTGCCGCACCAGTACTGCGCGATCGGCTCGGTCAAGTCGAACATCGGTCACCTCGGTCAGGCCGCCGGCGTGGCCGGCCTGATCAAGACCGTGCTGGCCCTGCACCACCGGCGCATCCCGGCCAGCGTCAACGTGGACGCGGTGACCACCCGCGTGGACTGGGCCCGGTCACCGTTCGCCGTGGCGACGAAGACCGTGCCATGGCCGGCCGAGGACGGGTGGCCGCGGCGGGCGGCGGTCAGTTCCTTCGGGTTCGGCGGCACGAACGCGCATCTCGTGCTCGAAGAGGCACCGCCCGCGCAGGCGCCCGCGCGGGATCGCCGGAGCACCGAGGTGATCTTGTGGTCGGCGGTCGACGAGGCGGTCCTCGACCGGCAGCGGGGCCGGCTGGCCGCCTACTTCGACTCGCTGGCCGAACGGGACTTCCCGGACGCCGCGCACTCGCTGCGGGTGGGGCGCACCGCGAAACCGGTGCGCGCCGCCCTGCTCGCCGCCGACGCGGGGGACGCCGCCGCGGGTCTGCGGAACCGGGCCCGCGTGCTCCGGCCGGACGGAGTCGGGCGGCGGGTCGCGTTCGCCTTTCCCGGGCCGGATGCGCCGCGGCCGGCGGCGTTCCGCGACCTGTACGCGAGCGAGCCGAGCTTCCGCGCCGGCGCGGACGCGGCCTTTGACGTGCTGGAGCCGTTGCTGGACATCGATCTGCGCGCCCTGTGGGCGAAGGGCGACGCGGCGGCACTCGCCGAGCCGGTCGCGGCGCTGCCGCTGCTGTACGTGCTGGAGTACACACTGGCGAACTGCCTGATCCACTGGGGCGTCCGGCCGGACGTCCTGTTCGGGCACGGGTTCGGCGAGTTCGTGGCGGGCGCGGTGGCCGGAGTGCTCGACTTCGAGCCCGGGCTGCGCGCTGTGGCCGCGCTCGCGCGGCTGACCGAGGACGCGCCCCGCGGGGAGGCGCTCATGGCCGCCGCGGGTCCCGAGGAGGTGCTCGCCGCGGTCACCGGCGGTGTGGCGGTCACCGCCGTCAACGCGCCGCGACAGGTGGAGATCTCCGGCCCGGCGGACGCCATCGCCGCGGCGGCGGACCGGTTGACCGCGAACCATGTCCCGACCCGCCGCCTGCACCGCGCGCATGCCATGCGCGGACCGGCGATGGCCGGCGTCGCGCGGCGCTGGCCGGCGATGCTGGCCGAGCTCGGACCGAATCCACCGCGCCTGCCGGTGGTGTCCGGGACGAGCGGTTCGGAGATCACCGCGGAGCAGGCGGCGTCCGCCGAGTTCTGGGCGCGCCTGCTCGTGGACCCGGTCGACTTCGACGCCGCGGCGGCCGAGGTGCTCGGCGCGGGCCCGGCCACCGTGGTCGAGGTCGGACCGGACCGGACCCTCGGTGCCCTGCTCGGCCAACGCGGCGACCTGCGCCGTCGGCGGTCCCGGGTCCTGCAGTTCACTGGAACGGGCGGCGGCGAGCACACCGATCTCGATGGCGTCCTCGTGCGGCTGTGGCTCGACGGTGAGCCGGTCGGCTACTGGCGCCACCTCGGGCGGCGCGGCTACCGCAGGATCGCGGCACCGGGCTATCCGTACGACCGGCGGCGGTTCTGGGTCGACGTCCCCATCGACCCGGATGGCTGAGCCCGTGCTGTCGGTGACCGTCGTCGACCAGGTCGAGCCGATCACGGCCGGGTTCACCGAGGGACCGGCCTCGCACCCGCACGTGGCCGGCGAGCTGCTCCGGGTCGAGCGGCTGTACGCGGCGCAGGGCGGCGAGGTGCGGTACGTGGTCGCGACGGATCGAGGCGGCCGGCTCCGCGGGCTGCTTCCCGTGTACCCGGTGCCGCGGCGGAGCGGCTCGGCGGTCGACCCGGCGGAGCTGTTCGGGCCCGTCGGCGCGCGATGGGAGCAGGCCGTGTGCCTCGGCTCGCTCGGTACGTTGCCCAATGCGGTGACCGCCTGCGGCCCCGACCGGGTCGAGGTGCTGCGCGCCCTGTTCGAGCGCGGCGTCGAGCTCGCGGCCGCCGACGGGGCGGACTTCGTGTGCGTCCCGCAGCTCGAGGACGAGATCGCTCCGGCGGTCGCGGCGGTGCTGCCCGCGCGGTCCATCGCGCGGAGCACGTCCTGCGATGCGATCGTCGACGTCACGTTCACCTCGTTCGACGGGTACGTCGCGTCGCTTCCCGCCCGGCGGCGGCAGTTCCGGCGGGAGCGGCGCCGGTTCGCGGCGTCGCCGCTGCGGCTGTTCGAGGTGCCCCTGGTCGACGCCGTCCGCGAGCTGGCACCGCTGCTGCACAACGTGGAACGCAAGTACGGCAGCCGGGATGCGCTGGAGGTCCACGAGATCTACCTGCTGACCACGGGGCTGGCGATGCGAAGTTCGAGCACGACACTGGTCGCCTGCCGCGGGCGGACGCCGGTGGCCTTCTCGGTGATCTGGGAACAGGGGCCGGACTGGTCGGTGCGCTGCTGGGGCTGCGACTACGAGCTGACCAGCGGGACGTGCGCGTACTTCAACCTTGTGTTCTACGAACCGCTCATACGGGCGGCCGAGCGCGGCGTGCGATCGGTGAACTTCGGCACCGAGGCGCTAGAGCCCAAGCGGCAGCGCGGTGCCCGGCTGCGCCGGTTGACCACGCTCGGTGCGGCGGCGGACTCGTGGACCGTTCGGAGGGCGTCCGCGGTCACCGGCTGAGCGGTGAGCGCTGGGGGAGTCGCGCTGGAGCGTTGACTCATGCGGATGCTCCGGTGTAGTTCCGGATCCCCACCCTGAAGATCCACCGGGTGAAGGCGACGAAGGCGACCGCGACGGCGAACTCGCCGAGCAGCGTGTACCCCGACAGCCTCGACAGGAGCGCGTCGGCGGGCAGGGAGACCGACAGCCCGATCGGTACGACGAAGGTCAGGGCCGCCCGGAGCCAGCCGGGGTAGATGGTCATCGGCCAGCGGCCGGCCTGGTACACGTACTGGAACAGCTCGGCGATCTCCTCTGTGCGCACGAACCAGAACGACGTCGTGACCAGGGAGAACAGGAAGCAGTAGAGGATGACGGTGCCGAGGAGGAGCGCGACGCAGAACATCACGACGTCGGTGACCCGGATCTGCGCCGGCAGGAGCGTCGTCGCCCAGGCGATGACACCGAGCCCGAAGAGGACGTCGATGCCCTGCCACAGGTCCACCGCGCGGCTGCTGACCCACAGCTGGGTGTCCACGGGCTTGGCCAGGACGAAGTCGAAGCCACCTTCGCGTACGTCCTCGACCAGCCTGGCGAACACCGGCCGGACGATCATCCGGAGGAGCCCGCCGACGAGCGTGAAGACGCCGAAGAGGACCAGTAGCTGAGGTCTGCTCCAGCCTTCGAGGTCGTCGACATGGCTGAACACGAGGTCGATCGTGATGACGCCGATGACCAGCGCGAGCACGTTCTGCAGCAGTTGCACGGCGAGGTTGGCGCGGTACTGCAGCTCGTTGAGCAGTTGCACGCGGAGCATCAGCAGCGCCAACCGCGGGGCCCTCATGTCCCCACCGCCGTGTGCCGGCGGACCGCGGAGCGCCACATGAGCGCGACCGCGCCGCTACCCGCGGCCGCCCACAACGCCTGCATGCCGAGCCCGGCGAGCAGCTCCCGCGCCGGCAGATCGGCGACGAGCGACTCGACGGGGAATCCGAACACCCACCGGAACGGGAGGAACTCCGCGATGTCCGCGAGCCACGGCGGCAGCAGCGAGAGGGGCACGAGCCGGCCGGACAGGAGCAGCTCAAGGACGAGGAACAGGTCGAATGCCGCGCTAGCCCGGGTGGTCCAGAAGGTGGTCATGCCGAGCAGCCACAGGTACAGCGTGCGCAGCAGGAACGCGCCCCATAGGGCGAGGACGAAGACCACGAGCTCGACCGCGGTCACCGTCAGCTCCGGTCGGAACACCAGGGCCAGCGCGGCGGTGACCGGGAGCCACAGGACGATGGTGACGAGTTTCTCGCCCCCCTTCTCGGCGATGTCGGCATGGATCGGATGCATCGGCCGCAGGAGCGCGGCGGCGAAGGACCCACTGCGGATCCGGCCCTCGAATTCGTACGGGCTGAACGTCAGGGTCATGTTGCGCACCAGGGCCAGCACGACGAAGTAGGCGGCGATCTCGCGGTGGGTCCACGCTCCGACGGAGCCACCGCCGGCCGCGGCGACCGCCTGCCAGAGCATGAGGTAGATGACGCTCTCGGTAGCGATGATGGCTATCAGCAGGTAGTTGGTGACCCGGTACTGCAAAACCTTGCTCGCCGACACGGCGACGGACTTTCGATAGAAGCCGGCCCGCGCGCGCACGCGCGCCGCGACCCGGGTCATCGCCGTCCCCGGTTGGCGAATATCGTCGCGATCAGATCCTCGATCGGCGGGTCCGATATGGACAGGTCGACGACCGGGTGGTTGGCGAGCAGGTGCCAGGTTGCCGCAGCGATGTCGTGTTTCGGTATCCGGAGCCGGACCCGGCCCGGCTCGACCCGGGTGACCAGGCCGTACCTCGACAGGTCCGCGGGCCCGTTCAGGATGACGTCGACCTCCTTCATCGACCCGAACCGGGCACCGACGCCGGCCAATCGGTCGTCCAGCAGGATGCGCCCGCCATCGATGATGATCACGCGGCGGCACAGCGCCTCGATGTCGGCCATGTAATGACTGGTCATGAGCACCGTCGCGCCATGCCGTGCGGCGTAGCCGCCCACGAAGGCCCGGATCCGCCGCTGCATCACGATGTCGAGGCCGAGCGTCGGCTCGTCCAGGAACAGCACCGCCGGCCGGTGCAGCAACGAGCCGGTGAACTCGACCTTCATCCGCTCGCCCAGCGACAGGTTGCGCACCGGCTTGCGCAGCAGGGGGCCGATCTCCAGAGCCTCGACCAGCTCATCGCGGATGCGCCGGTAGTCCCGGTGCGGGATCCGGTAGACGGCACGGTTGAGCTCGAACGAGTCGTCGACCGGCAGGTCCCATTGCAGCTGGTTGCGGTTTCCCGCGACCAGAGTGATCTTCGTCAGGTAGTCGGGGCGCCGCCGGGCCGGTACGTGACCGAGGACCCGCACCTGGCCCCCGGTGGGATGCAGCAGGCCGGTGAGAAGCTTCAGCGTCGTGGTCTTGCCGGCACCGTTCGGGCCGAGGAACCCGACGATCTCTCCGGCATGGATGTCGAAGGAGACCCCGTCCACCGCGAGGACCCGGCGGGTGCGGCGGCGTACCACGCCGGCGATGGCCGCGCCGAGGCCGGCGTCGCGTACCGGGACGGTGAATGACCTACGAAGATCTCGAACGGTGATCGCCGGGCCGCCGCCGGACGCCGTGCCGCGCGGCAGCGGTGTCCACCGGCCTTCCTGAATCTCGTTCACAGGCTGTACCGCTCGCAACGTCGATGGTTTGCCGAACGTGCCCATTTTCCGGGCCGCGCCTGCCCGTCACCTGTCACCTGTTCGCGGGGCAGCGGGCCGCCAGGTCCCGGATAACGGTGACTTGTCGCGGTTTCGTACTACGTCCATCATCTGGTGATCGTGGCTATGGACACCGTGACCTCGGCACCGTCGGCCGCGCCGGGCGCCGGGCTGGTCGACCTCGACCGCGGGTGGTCGATGTGGCCGCTGGCCGCGCTGCGCTCGGCGGGCCTGCCGTACGACCGGCTCGCCCCGCTGGCGGCCGCCGCCGAACTGGCGATGCCTCCGGGAGCCGAGCGCGACGCGGCACTGCGCGCCCGCTCGCGTACGGCGGTCGACCGCCTGCTCCTGGACGGCGTCCTGCTGAGAGCCCTGGCGTGGCAGAACCCGCCCGCGATGGACAACTGGGTCGGCGACTACGTTCGCGCGCTGGCGCAGGGCGAACGCCCCCGCCTGTCCAGGATGGATCGACGGGATGCGCTGATCGCCCGCTATGCGCAGCGCTACTGCGCCAAGAACGACACCATCGGGTTCTTCGGCCCGGTGTCCTGGGCGCGGTGGTCGCCCGGCACGACCTCGGTGTCCGGCGGCTTCGGCGTCCGGCGGTCCGGGGTCTTCTTCGAGGTGTGGGCGATCGAGGCGATCGCCGCGGCCTGGGCCGCCGACCCCGCGCTGCGCCGCCACCTTCCCGTCCGGCTGAACCCGTCCTGCTCGCTGGTGGACGGGTCGATTCTCCGGCCGCACCGGCCCCCGGTGCCGCTGGACCCGGCGGTGGCCGAGATCGTGGGGGTGCTGGGGGAGGTTCGATCCGTCGGTGAGGTGAAGTCGCGCTTCGGACCCGCCGCGGTCGCGGCGCTGGACCGGCTGGCCGGCGCGGGGATAGTGCGGATCGGGTTCCGTGTTCCGCTCGACGCCCACCCCGAGCGGCATCTCCGCGACCAGGTGCGCGCGCTGCCCGACGACTGTGCCGAGCGCGACCTGTTGCTGTCCACACTGGACTCCCTGGACGCGGACCGCCGCGCAGTGGCCTCGGCGAGCGGCGCCATGGCGTTGCACGAGCGGCTCGCCCGACTCCGCACGCGGGTGGCGGCATGCGGCGGTGACCGTGCCGTCACCGTGCCGCGGCGGACGTCGGGGGGCCGGACCCCGGTCTACCTCGACTGCCGCCGCGATCTCGACGTCGAGCTGGGCGCGGAGCTGCTGGACGGTCTGGCGGCCCCGCTCGGCATCCTGCTCGACAGCGCGAGGTGGCTGGCGGGCCAGGTGGGAGAGACCGTCGAGGAGGAGTTGGGCCGGCGGTACCGCAAGCTGCGTTCCGGCTCTGCCCGCGTTTCGCTCGCCGACCTTCAGTTCGCCTCCGCCGACGTGCTGGCGCAGGGGAACGACCTGCTGGACCCGGTCGTGGCGGACTTCCAACTGCGCTGGGCGCAGATCCTGTCCGACGGCGCGGCCGGCGTCGAACTCGACGTGGGGGAGGCCAGACGCCGCGCCGACACGCTGTTCCCCGCGAGCGGGCGGCTGTGGGCCGCCGCGCTGACCCATAGCCCCGACCTGATGCTGCGCCGCGCCGGTGGTGGCGCGAGGTGGGTCCTCGGCGAACTGCACGTCGCCCTCAACACTTTGGAGAGCCGGGTCTTCCGCACGCAGGCCGACGACGAGTCGGAGCTGGTGGCGCTCGTCGCGGACACACCACCGGGACGTGTCATGCCCGTCTACCCCAACTCGTCGCCAGAAGTCGGACCGCGCACCTACCCGCCGCCCGCGCTGGACCCGCCTGGCCGGTACCGCTACTGGTCGTACGGTGCCGACGACGGCCACCCGTCCGGTGCGGGCAGCACGCCGGCGACCGCGCTGTCGGTGACCGAGGCCGGCGGGCGGCTGATGGCCACGGCGGAGCGGGACGGCTGGGCCGCGCCGGTGCTCGAATGCTTCGGCGAGTTCGTCACCGCGCTCGTGGTCAACCTGTTCCGGCTGCGGCCGCCGAGCCGGTTCGCGCCCAGGGTGGCCCTGGGGGACCTGGTCGTGTGCCGGCGGAGCTGGCGGTTCCGGGCCGGCGAGTTCGGGACTCCGGCGCGGCGGCGCGAGGATCCGGGACACGACCGGATGCGCGCCTTCGCCGAACAGGCGCGCATGCCGCGGCACGTCTTCGTGCGGACCCCGGCGGCGGCCAAACCGTTCCATGTGGACTTCGCGGCCCCGCTGCTCGTGGACAATCTGGCCAGGGCGATCCGCGGCGCGGCGCCCGACGCGCCGATCGACCTGGTGGAGATGCTGCCCGCGCCGGACGAGCTGTGGTTGCGCGACGGAAGCGGTGCGCGCTACACCTCCGAGTTCAGGGTCGTCGCGGTCGATCGGCCCCGGGACCGGGCGTGATCGGGTGCCCAGCCGATACTGCGCAGCCGGCGCACCCTGGCCCCGCGCCGGGTCTTGGCCTCGATCGTTCCGGTTCCGACGTACAACCGCCGCGCGTCGGCCGCGTCGGCCCGGATGATCGGCTCGTAGTACATGAGGTTGAAGTAGACCGCCGCCTCGCGGACCAGCGGATGCGTGTCGTCACATCCCCAGACCCGCGTACGCCACACGGAGCCGAGATCCCACAGGGTGGTGAACGCGATGGGCCGGTCGGCCACGGACGCCACCAGCGCGGTGCCGCGGTCGCCCATGGCTTGTGCCGTGGTGCGCAGGTACAGCCGTTGCAGCTCCGGCCGGGGCGGCACCCCGTACCGGCTTTCCACTCCGGTCAGGTAGGGCTCCAGGTGGACGACCTCCGCCGGCGGCAGCTCGCGCAGGGTGACGCGGGACTCCCGGAACAGCCGGCGTTCCCGGCGGATGTGGGATCGGCGCTGCCTGGGCAGCGACATGACGTACTCGTCGAACGAGCCGTACCGGAGGTCGAAGTAGGCCTCCTCGCGTTCCCCGCTGAACTCGGGATCCGCTCCCAGACATGGTCGGACCGCGGCGTGCTGCGCGTCGCTCAGATGCGGGAAGCAGACCAGGTCAGGTGAGTGGCGGACACTGATGGCGACTGCCTCCTCGACCAGCGCGGCCGCCGTGTCCGGCGTGCATACCAGGCTGTTCGGCGCGGTGGCGTCCGACCCGATCAACATCATCGACCGCCACGCGGGGTCGGTCTCCTCCTGGAACAATCGCGCGACGGTCTCTTCAGGCAGCGCGGACCGGGATGTCGGGTACAGCGGCAGCAGACCGTGCACGCCCGAGCGGGTGCGCGCGGTCAGGTACATGGTGGTCATGGAGCTGAACCGCCGCAGGCGCTCGACCCGTTCCAGCTCGCGCAGATTCTGATCGGCCACGGGCAGCTCGGAGTGCCGGGCGCGCAGTTGTGCGATGGACGTGTGCAGTTCGACGACCGGTGGCATCCGGCCTCACACGAACCGGGGACCGGTCAGCCAGCCGAGCAACGTGTAGCGGGCGCCGGCGGTCACGTGGGTGACACGGTGGCCCTGGAACGCGGGGAAGACGACCGCTTGGCCGATCTTCTGGTCGATCGGCTCCGCCTCCAGGATCTGGAGCTCGCCGCCCTGGTAACCGTCGTTGAGCGGCATCGAGAAGGCCAGCTTGCTCGCGTCGGCGTCCGTGTAGTCGGTGTGCCAGTCGTGGCGGTAGCCGGGCAGATACCGCGCGACGCGCAACGGCTGGTGCCAGCCGTCGAGGGCCAATCCCCAGCACTCGTCGTTCACGTCCGCGAGGAAGCGCAGCGTCCGCTCGTGGAGGTCGTCGAAGTGCGTCCGGAGATCGAAGATGCTCTGCCGCACCACGTGCCCGACCGCGTCCTCCGGAACCTCGTAGTCGACCCACAGGTCGAACGCGTCCGCCGTGTACAGGAGCTCGCGGCACTCCTCCCGCGTCATCAGCTCGCGTTGGACGTACATCGGGAACGAACGTGCCGATTGCGACACATTCTGCATTTTTCCTCGTTTCATCGCTTCTTCTCATCGTGTCCGGGCCGGTCCGGTGCGGGCACGTCGCCGAATTCGGGGACACCTCGCCGGAGCTCATCGCAGGCTCGCGGCCGCCCACTCGTCGCGGCCGAGCGCGAACGCCATGTCGACGTGACCGATCGACGCGCTCGGGGACACCGCGACCCCGTATCCACGCGCCTCGCCCAGGGCCCATGCGTCCTCCGGGTGCACGGACTCGGTCCGGACGACCCGCCGCCGGATCCGGCCGAGCGTCTCGTGCTCGGCGGCGGCGTCGATCTCCTCGGCGAGCCGCACGGCGTGGCAGGTGCGCGCGTCCGGAACCGATCGCAAGACCAGGCTCTCCACCCGATCGTCGAGGCAGGCCGTCAGCGTCTCGAGTGGCGAGGGCCCTTCCGGCCGCCAGTCGAGCCGCCGCTCCGCCGCCCGGGCGTCCCGCCCGGTGGCGGACAGCAGAGCGTCGAACCTGAACCTGTTCATCACGGTCGGTGCTCGTCCCCGCCGGACCAGGGTGCGCACGGAGAACCCGGGCCCCAGGCTGCTCGCGATCCGGTCCAGGTCGGCATGGGCGAGGTGCAGCTCGGTGGTCCGCGCCATGGCCGCCCGCACCGATCGCCGAAACTCCCCGGCGGTCGTTTCGGCCGGGCCGCCGGTCGCCAGCTTCATCACCTGGCACGTACGGGACAGGTCGCGGTTGACGATGTCGCCGAGGAAGAACGCCCCGTCCGGGGCCAGCGCGCGGGTCGCACTGCCGATGACCTCGTAGAGATGCTCGACACTCGGCAGGTACTGGATCACGGAGTTGAGCAGGACCAGGTCGAAGGGACCGGTGATCCGGCCGACCGAGCGCGCGTCGGCGTGCAGCAGCTCGACGGCGGCCAATGCGGGGTCGGCGCTGGTCAGCCTCCGTGCGCGCTCGATCGCCTCAAGCGAGAAGTCAAGGCCCAGATAGCGGTCGCGGCGTGCGGCCAGCCGGCTCATGATCAGACCGGCGCCGCACCCGATGTCGAGCACGCGCCGCGGCGACAGCGCGTCGAGACGCCGGACCGTGGTGTCCACCCACTCCCGCATGTGCTGCGGAGGTATCGACGTCGGCGTGTCGTGGTTGAACCAGCCGGCCGTGTTGAACCCGTCCTCGGCGTTCGCGCCCGAGAACCGGTAGGTGGTCTCCCAGTAGCCCTGCCAGCCCTGCGCGGACTCGGCCCCCGTTCCATCCGACGCCGCCGCGGTGGGCGCCGGGCGGCCGCCGGGCGGCGGTACGACTCCTCGTGATCGGAGCACCTCCGCGATCCGGCGCGGAGTGCGCAACGCGAACAGCAGCTCGACGGTGAGGTTCGATCCGAGCCACTGGTTCAGCAGCGACACGATCTCGACCGCATCGTCCACCGTCAGGCCGACCTGGACCATGGTGACGTCGGCATGGACCGCGCCGGGGTCCACCACCGCGGACCACACGTCGAGCACCGCACGGACAAGGTCGTCCACGTCCGGCGCCGGCGTGCCGGACGCCGCCTTCCGGAGGTCGCTCACCGCTGCGCCCTCCTCGTGCCGGTCGCCGTGAGCCCGCTGACGCACCCGGGATGCCGCTGCGGTACCGCCCGGCTGAGGCTCGCGGGGCCGCTCATGAGGGAACGAGGTCTTCCGCTCGCCGTACCGCCGCCATGGCGTGGAACACGTCCTCCTCGGCTTCCGGGCAGTGCAGGATCACCGTGGTGACGCCCAGCCGCAAATACTGCAGGAGGATTTCCGCGACCTCTTCGTAGTTGCCGACCAGGTACGGACAGAACTCGTGCACCAGGCGGAACGGACGTAGCCAGTACGCCCCGGCGGCGTCCGACGGGCGGCCGGAGGCCTTCCACAGGTCGCTGTGCCAGTCGGCGTCGAAGTTGCCCGCCGTGAACTCGCGCATCGTCCGGCCGGCCGGATTCTCGGGATAGCGCCGGAGGGCGATGCGCCAGGCCTCGGCGCTCGTCTCCCTCGCGATGATGCCGATACGGATTCCCGTGCTGCCGGACGGGACGGAGCCGCCGTCGTACTCCGACGGCGGGTGCGGGTAGGTGAGCCTCGTGGCGTCGAGCGCGGCCGCCGTCCTCACGGCGGCCGGCGAGTTCCCCGCGACGAAGATCCGCGGTGCCAACCCCTCCGGCAAGGCGGGGCGCAGTGTCGCACCGATGAACTCGTAGTGCTTCCCGCGGTGCGTGTAAGACTGCTCGCCGCCGAGGAGCCTGCCCATGATCGTGCCGTATTCGAGCAGCCGCTCGTAGCGTTCGTCGTGCTTGAGGAAGCTGCCGTAGGCGTTCAGTTCCGGCAGGTAGCCTCCGGTGATCAGGTTCAGGTCGACCCTGCGCCCGTAGAGGGTGCCCATGGTGGTGACCAATCGGGCCGCGCTGTACGGGTGCAGGTATGCGGGCTGTACCGCGACGAGCGGCACGAGTTCCTCGGTCCGTTCGACGATGTACTGGGCCGCCGCCCACGGGTCGATCGACTCGCCGTCGGTGAACAGCAGCAGGCCGCGTACGCCGGCCCGCTCCGCCCACTTCGGCACCTCGTTGAGGTGGTCGAGGCCGTCCGGCGTTCGCTCTCGCACCCATGGTGCGGTGCAGTACAGGGTGACCATCTGAGCTCCTGGAAGTCGGTGGGCCAGGTCGGGATTCAGTCCAGGAAGCAGTCCTCGACGGTCTGCGCGAACTCGTCGACGGACGCGCCGATCGGCTGCGGTACAGGCACGCATCCGCTCGTCCGGTACTCACCGAGCCGATCCTGGATCTCTTCTCGGCTCCCGATCAATGACAAGACCTCCGGGTCGTGCTTCCCATTGATGTCCAGGACGTATCGGTAGTAGGGCAGCATCCGGTAAGACGTCACGTACTTCGCCCACTGGGCCCGGTGCTCCGCCACCTCGCTTCCGCTGTAAGCAGGGAGATTGACGAGCACGCGGAATTCGTCCGCGCTCTTGCCGAATTCGGCGCACGCCTCATGCACGGCGGGCATGACGTGCTCCCGGATGTAGCGGGGCGAGCACAGCAGAAGGAGAATTCCGTCGCAGAACTCGACGGCGAGCCGGATCATCTGCGGCCGGAGCGCGGCGAGGTAGAACGGCACCGGCAGGCGCGGACTGGTGTACTGCGCGTGGGCGGTGAAGACCTCGCCGTCCCAGTCGACCGATCCGGTCGTGGTCAGCTCCCGCACGATGGACAGGTACTCGCGCATTACCCGGATGGGCGGTCCCTGTTTGTAGCCGAGCACGAACTCGTTGATGAACTGGTGGCTGAAGCCGAGGCCGAGCATGTAACGGCCGCCGGACACTTCCGCCAGGCTGGCCGCCGACTGGGCCATCGACACCGGATGGCGGCCATACACCGGCAGCACGGCGGTGCCCACCCTGATGGTGGGGGCGGCATTCAGGTAGGCGGCGGCGAAAACGGTCGCGTCCCGCTGATCCGGCTGCTGCTCGAGCCAGATCTCGTCGACGCCGATATGGTCGGCGGTCTGGACCCGTTTGATCAGCTCGCCGGCGCTGAAATACCGCGGCGAGACGATGAGCGGCCGTCGCGCGAACGTCATGTCGCATCACTTCCCGCGATTTCCTCGGGGCTGGGACCCGGTATCGATCTTGAAAGGGCTGGCTCCCCAGTTTCACCGAAGCGACCGCCGGCTCCGATCCGCGCGCGCTGGCAGGAAACGGTCGGCAGCTTGCTGCCACCGGCCGCCTGTGGACATCGGGCGAGGAGAAGCGGGCGACCATCATGACCAGAGCATCTGCCGCCGATCGTGAAAGCCCTGCCACCAGACCGTGTCCGGTAAATCTCGGGCGAGGTCGCGCAGCCAGGACTTGACGTAGGCGGGGGAGCCGCCCGCGACCGGGCGCCCGCCTGCCGTGCCACGCCGTTTGCGCCATTTCTGCTGATCGGTCTTCTCCGAGATGAACGCCTTGATGTCCCGGCAGCCCGGACGGGCGCGGATGTGGACCTGGCCGAGCACCGGCGACGACCTCGCGCCGTCGAATCGTCGGCCCGGGTGAGGTCAGCCGTTTTCCGGCTTCCGATGTCCTTCGAGCTCGGCGGCCAGTTGCCGGATGGTGGGGGCGGCGAACACGCGTTTCACCGACAGTGGCGTCTGGAAGTATTCCGACATGCGGTGCACCAGCCGGACCGCGATCACCGAGTTGCCACCGAGATCGAGAAAGCTGTCGTCAAGGCCCACCGCCGCCACCCCGAGCGCCTCCTGCCAAAGCCGGGCCAGGGCGCGCTCCGCCGCCGATTCGGGCGCCTGGTGGGGCGTCGCGAGGTGCCGGCGGTCGACCGCGGCCGATTCCGGTTTCGGCTCACTCGCCATCACGGCCGACGTTGGCTGGTGCGCGCGCCGCTCTCGCTCGGCCGGATCTCCCGGCGATACGACCACCTGCGGCCCCACGCCGCTGCCGAGGATGATCCGCAGCGCCCCTGCGTCTCCCGAGAGAGGACCTCGGCTCGGGACCGATCCGGGCAGGGTGGTGTACGCCGTCCGATCCGGCCAGTTGATGGAGACCACATGGCGGCCGGACGCCCACTGCGCCTGGGCGTATGCATCCATGACCGAATTCGCGCCGGCATGAGCGGTCTGCACGTAGTCGTCGGCGATCTCCGCTCGTGACGAGTGGAGTACAAGAAGCTTCGGGTGGAACACCTCGTCAGCCACGTACATTCCGGTCACCCTTGTTGCGAACACCCTTTCGGCCGCCTCGCGGGTGCGGGCTTCCGGCCGGCCGCCGCGGGCGATCCCGGCAAGGTGGAACACCCCGTCCACCGGGCCGTGCTCGCGCATGGCGGCCCCGCGTACCTCGTGCATGCGCGCTTCGTCCGTGACATCTCCGGAACAGACGAGAACGGCGCCGCCCGCCTCTTCCACCGCATGAACGCCACGGATCCGCCGCACGGTCGACTCATCGTCGCCGCTCGCAAGGAGCCGCGGCCATTCCGAGCGATTCGGCAAGCTCGTGCGGTCGAGCAGTACCAGCCGCGCACGCACGGCGTGGGCGAGCTGCCGAGCAAGCTCCAGTCCGAGTTCCCCCAACCCTCCGGTGATGACGTACACACCGCGCTCCCGCAGTACACCGTTGCCGGTTGGGCTCAACCGGAGAGCGGAGTGGGCAGGGACCCATCTCTTCCGGCCGCGAAAGGCGACCTGCCGTTCGAACGTCGGTGCGGTGAGTTCCTCGAACAGTCGGGCGCCGAGGATCTCGGGGTGGCCGGACCCGACGTCCAGGCTCTGACAGGCGGCCGAGGCGAGCTCCGGCGAGCCCGCGGTGACCAGCCCCAGGACGCTCGACTTCGCGGGCTCCACGCGCCCGTCGCCGGCCACGTCCTGCGCGGCGCTCGTGATCACGGAGACGCGGGCCGTGAGCGTGGTGCTCGACAGTGCCGCCTCCCGCATCACGTGCAGCGCGCTGAACAGACCTTCGTCGAGCAGCCTGCGAGCATATGCCTGCTCGCTCACGTCCTTCGGCCGGTTCCCCAAGCCCCAGGCATGGACGGCCCGTACGCGGGTGTATCCGGCGTCCACCAGGTCAGTGATTATCCGAGCGTGGTCGGAGCGTTGATCAACGCGAATCGTGTAGCGGCCATCCGTTTCCGCCGTGAACTCGGTCCCGGGCTCGACGACGATCACATTCTGTCCGGTATCGCGCAGTCGGCGGATCAGCTCGCCGGCGACCGGCTCCGCCCGGAGCCGGAAGACCACCCATGCCTTGTGCCGGTCGGCGGCGGGAAGCGGCGCCGGTTCCGGTGGCGGCGTCTCCCGCCAGGTGGGGACGTGGATCGGCCCGCCGTCATCGGTCGCCTGGGAGTCGTCTTCATCCGCCTCGACCCAGAATCGCCGCCGCTCATACGGATAGGTGGGCAGGGGAACGCGCCCTGGCCGGTCGTCCGACCAGAACCGCTCCCAGTCGACCGACGCTCTGGCCTCCCATAGCCGGCCGATCGCTTCCAAGAACACGGCGGGATCGTCGCGATCGTCCGATGCGCGACGCATGGCGGACACGACCGTCGGTTCCGGGCCCGCCTCCGGGACGGCGTGTGCGCGGACGAGGTCGCCGAGCGCCCGCCCGGGTCCGACTTCGGTGAAGACGTATGTCCCCTTGTCCACGAGCAGGCGAAGCATCTGCGTGAAGCGCACGCGGCCGCGCAACTGGCGGACCCAGTACTCCGGGTCCGTGGCTTCCTCGGCGGTGATCCAGGTGCCGGTGACGTTCGACTGGAACGGCTTGTGCGGCGGTCTCAGGCGGACGGCGCGGACGCGCTCGCGGAAGGCTTCGAGGACCGGATGCGGCAGCGGTGAATGAAGGGCATGCGACGTCGGAAGAGAGTGGCTTGCGATCCCTCTCCGGGTCAGCGCCTCCCGCAATCGCCGCACGTCGTCGTGCGGTCCGGAGGCCACGCACACCTCGGGTGCGTTGACCGCCGCGATGGCCACGTTCGCCGGAAGCAGCGGCCGGAGCGCTTCTTCGCTCGCCAGCACCGTGAGCATGGAGCCGCCGGGCAGCGACGGGACAAGTGAGCCTTGATCTGCGACCAGCCGGATGGCGTCGTCGGCGTCCATCACTCCGGCGAGGCAGGCCGCCACGTATTCTCCGACGCCGTGCCCGGCCATCGCGGACGCTTCGATCCCGCGGCTTTCCAGCAGCCGGGCGAGCGCGTACTCCACCGCGAAGAGGGCCGGTTGAGCCGCCGAGGCCCTGGCGAGCCGGGCCGCCGCTTGCTCATCGTCCGCTTCGGGGAACAGCAGTCCGGCCAGGTCCAGGCCGTGCGACTCGGCGAGGAGGGCGGAGAACCGATCGATGTGAGCGGCGAAATCCGGCTCGTCCTCGTAGAGGCCCCGGGCCATCCCGGGATACTGCGTGCCCTGCCCGGGAAAGAGGAACACGACCTCATGCCCGCCGGCTCGGGCCACCGTGGTCGCCGTGCGGCCCGGGCTACCGTCGCGCAGGCGGGCGACGGCCTCCGCGGTGTCCCGCGCGATCAGCACTCGTCGAGCGGCGCGGTCCGCGCGCCCGACGTTGAGCGTGTAAGCGATGTCGGCGAGGTCGCCGGACGCACCGGCCAGGTGCCCGGCCAGCTCGCGCTCGGATGCCTCCAGCGCCGAGGCGGTGTGGGCGGACAGCGTCAACAGCCGGTACGGTCGCGGCCGCCGCGCCCGTGGGCGGGCGCCCGGCGGCTCCTCGAGAATGACGTGCGCGTTCGTGCCGCCGACACCGAAGGCGCTGACCCCCGCGCGTCGCCGGTCGCCGTCGCCGCGCCACTTGGTGAGCGTGTCGACCACGTAGAAGGCGCTCGACTCGAAATCGATCTGAGGGTTCGGCTCGGTGAAATTGAGGCTCGCGGGGAGCAGGCCTTCGCCGACGCATTTCACGGTCTTGATCAGGCCGCAGACGCCGGCCGCGGCTCCGAGGTGGCCGACATTGCCCTTCACCGAGGCCAGGCCACGGGGTGCGCCCCGCGCGCCGTCACGCCGGTAGGCGCGGTCCAGGGCCGCCACCTCGATCGGATCGCTCACCATCGAGCCGGTGCCGTGCGCCTCGACGAAGCCGACGCCGGCCGGCTCGATTCCCGAGGCGGCGAGCGCGGCATCGATGACGGCCGCCTGGCCGTCGACGGCAGGGGCCATGAGCGCGGTCTTTCCCGAGCCGTCGTTGTTCACCGCCGAACCGGCGATGACCGCGTGGATCGTGTCGCGGTCGGCGAGCGCATCGCTCAGCCGGCGGATCGCCACGGCTCCGGCCCCGGAGCCGAACACCGTGCCGTTCGCGTTGGCGTCGAAGGGGCGCACCGTCCCATCCGGGGAGAAGAACCCGGCGCCCGCGGTGTAGAAGTAGCCGCCGACCGGGAGCCGGATCTCCACGCCGCCGGCCAGCGCGATCTCGCACTGCCCGCTGCGAAGCGCCTCACAGGCCATGTGAACCGCCACCAGCGATGTCGAGCAGGCGGTGACCACATTGAGCGCCGGCCCACGCAGGTCGAGCCGGTACGCCACGCCCGTCGCGAGGTAGTCGAGGTGGTTCGCGAAAAGTACGCGCGCCTCTCCCACCGCCTCCATGAAGGCCCGGTTGGCGAGGACATTCTGCGTCAGGTACTCGTTGTGGCGGGCTCCCGCGTAGAGGCCGACCCGGCCGCCGAAGGCACCCGGATCGTAGCCCGCGTGCTGCAACGCGGTGTGGCAGATCTCCAGGAACACTCGATGCTGGGGATCGAGCATCTCGGCGTCTCGCGGCCCCACCCCGAAGAAGTCCGCGTCGAACAGCTCCATGTCATCAAGGACCGAGGCGGCCTTCACATAGTCCGGATCCCGGATATATTCGTCCGGAACTCCGGCCGCATGCAGTCGGTCATCGCTCAGCGTGGAGATCGACGCGACGCCGCCGGTGAGATTCTTCCAGAACTCGTCCACATCGCGAGCACCGGGAAAACGGCATGCCATGCCGATCACAGCAAACGCGTCCCGTGTGCGATCGACCACGTGCGCTCAACCTCCAGTTTCAGTGAACGAAATGATCCGCCATGCGGAGTCCGCAGGGGTGACGACGGATTCGCCGTCGCCACCCCTGCGGCGCAGCGGCTAGGGCCGTGCGTAGAGGTGGGAGAATTCTGCGTCCTCAGCATTCTCCACGGCGTCGTACTCTGCATTCTCCGCTTCGTCGCTGATGTTCCAGGACTGCGAGTTCAGTTCGACGCTGCGCTTGCTGTCGCCCATACTGTCACCTCCTTCCCAGGGTTTGTCCGACCCGCGAGTGGCCGGAGCAGATTCAGCCCGCAGGCTGAAAAATGTGCGTGCTCTGCGCGACGACAAAGTCCATGTGGGCGCCGGTTATGCCCTCGCCGAAGCCGATGTGCAGGGGGCCGGCCCCCTCGTTGAGCTGCGAGTTCACCTTCCAGTTCACCTGGGGCAGCACGGCCTGGTTGGTGCCGATCCCCAGTTCCATGGCCTGCAGCCCGAGCTCCGGGTTCGTCACCTCGCGGAGCGCCTCGGTGAAGTCCTTTCCACCGGCTTGGAGGCTGGTCAGCACGTTCGCCTCCATCCGCAGAACCAGCGGGGCGCGTTCGACCAGCTCGGCACGGAGCCGCTCCGCGGCTCGGATCCTCGCGTCGCCTTGCTGCGTGAAACGCGGATGGCGTGCCACGAGCGCACCTGCGGCGACGACGGTGCCCTCGATCGTGAATGGACTCGGCCGGCCGGACAGAGGCCTGTTGTTCAGCGCGAGCTCGCAGTAACTCCCCACCCCGACCCACTGCCCGACGTCAATGGCCGGTTCGGGCAGGGCGTCGATGCTCATGCTGTCGGCCAGGGAGCAGACGATGTGCGTCCGCTGCTGACCCGGCTTGCGGTTCGCCGTCCCCGCGCGTCCCGGCTCGTCTCCGCCTTCATCAAGGGCCCCGTCGTGGAACACGAGTCGGCCGGCCTGCTCTTGCAGGTTCTCGATCCAGTATCGGGAGTTCTGGCAGGCCGTGGCGTAATCGGTCGCCATGGTGAGCTTCTGGGTGTACAGAGCCGCTTCGAGGGACGCGTCGAAGCTGGCGATCGGGACGGTGAGGACCCGGAACTCGCGGAACATTCGCCTGAGCTTGACGCTGACGAGGCTGTGCCGCAGGAACAGGACCACATTGGCTCCCGGCGGAATCGTTTCCACCTCGGCGAGCGGCACGTGTTCCAGACCGTAGTACCCGGCTGCGATCCCGACCCATTCGTCATCGGTCACCGCGTATATCCGACCGTCGCCGGGAAAGATCTGACGAAGATTGCCGTGGCCGCCGTTGGCGTATCTGCCGGCCGATGCGCGGTCCTGCTGCTGCATGCTCCACCTACTCCTGCCGCAACGTGATGGGATGACTCTCCAGATATTCGTCGAGAAGTTTTCTCGCCTCGTCCTTCTCTTCGGTAGGCACGGTTTCCGAGGCGGGCATCATGGAATAGTACTCATCGCGGAGGATCGAGCCGATAACGGCGTCGTAGTACGTCCCGTCGATGAAGTGGTAATCGCGGAGTATTCCCTCAATCTGCATGAATCCGGAACAGAAGTTATGGATGGCCCCCTTGTTGTACAGGCCACACGTGAACTCCACTCGATGCGCGTTCTTCGAATTGAAGAGTATGTCCACGAGAAGCATGACCGACTCCACGCCGAATCCCATGCCCCACATCTCGGCGTCGCCGATCATCGACCCGACGACGAAGTTGCCCGGAGCCCCGATGTTCCGGTAGCTGACCGTGCCGATGGCTTGGCCCTCGCGCGTCCGCACGATCAGGAACGTGTCCTTGACCTGCTTGGTGAACTCCTTGAATTCACTCGGACTCATGAACTGCCTCGTGCCGGACGCATAGACCCAGCTCGGCGACGACGACCACGTCGACAGCAGCTCGTAGTCGTCTTCGAAGATGGGCGTCAGCGCTACCGAGTAATTTGCCTTCATGACACTCCGAATTTCCTCATCCCGATGCAGGGGGTCAAGTAGACGGTGAGTTTCGCTATTGCCGGGCGTCCGGTGCGCCATGTTCAGGTGACGCCGGATATATTGATCCTCCATCCCGAATCAGCTGACCGGGCGCATCGGGGCCTGCCGCGCCCACCCGCACGCCGGCCTGGAACCGGCTCACCGCGTCCAGATCGCGGAGCACCATGGCGATATGCCGGCGGCAGGTGCGGACGGAAATGCCCAGCCGGCGGGCGACCGCCTCGTCGGTGAGCCCGTCGGTGAGCAGCCGGACGATGGCGCGGTGCAGGTCGTCGGCGACCTCGTGGTAGCCGATCTCTTTGGCGGAGTAGGGCTCCGCCGCGCTCCAGGTGGCTTCGACGAGGTCGAGAAGGAGTTGGACGGCGGACTCGTTGCGGATGGCCACCCCGAACGTTCCCGCCCGGTCCGGCCGGTGCAGCAGGAAGGCGACACTCGCGTCGAAGACCATGAGCTGCCGGGACAGCTCGCCGGTGGTCCGCACCTCGGCGCCCGCTCTGATCAAGGGGTCCAGCCGCGAGCGGGTGCGGATGTCGGTTCTGACCGAGTGCTGCAGGAGCATGCGGACGTGGACGCCGCGGTCGAGCATCGCCGAGCCGCCGGGCACCAGCCGCCGGACGTCCGCCTCTCGAACCCCCGGGTAGTGGTTCGGGTGGAACGCGACAAATCCGGACGTGCAGCGCACGGCCGCCAGGTGGAGGCGACCGGCGAGCTCGTCGGGACTGCGCAGTTCCTCGATGTCCGTGCCGGCGCCGGCGCGCCTGGTCGACTCGTACTGCGGCCGGAACACGCTGAGCTGCCGCCGGATCCTGTTGATCGTCGCGGTACGCCGCCTGACCTCCTCGTCGATGGGCGAGATCAGCGTGGCGGTGGCGACCTCCGGGTCGACCGGCACCAACCAGGTCTGGTCGGCTCCGTCGTCCACCCGCAACAGGTGCAGCCCGGTGAGGGTTTCGACCGCGGAACGGACGGCGGCCGGCGCCATGCCGAACTCGGCCGCGATGGCGTCCTCGTCGGCGCGGATCCGCCCCCGCCGCAGCGCGTGTGCGTAGACCACGCGCGCCTCCGGATCGGGGTGATCTGGTCGATCCCGGTGCGGGCCGCCGTCGGCGGGCGCGTGGGGGATCGTCAGCACTTCGAGTTCGTTCATGACCACCGGTCACCTGCTCAGGACGGCCTGCTGCTCTGCGATGGACTGGTCGACGAACTGGGCCAGCGTGCGCACCGTCGGGTACTCCAAGACCACGGTCGCGGACACGGTGACATCGAGCATGTCCTTGATCCGGACCGCCAGTTGCACCGCCACGAGCGAGTTGCCGCCGATCTCGATGAAGTCCTCGTCCAGGCCGAGCTGGTCGATGCCGAACGCGTCCATCCAGAGCCGGCGCAGACCGCGCTCGGTGTCGGTGATGGCTTCGATGTCGACCGCCGGAGCGTGTCGCCGTGTTCGGTTGGTCCCGGCGAGCTGCCCGCCTTCCGCTGTCGCGATGTTCGCCGCGAACCCCGCGATGCGGTCCGCCCGCGCGGCCGGTGGCTCCGTGCTGATCACATATTGGGCCTCCCGGCCGCCGTTGAGGATCCGCCACGTCAGCTCGATGCCGTGGTCCGGAGCCAGCAGCAGTTCCGCGGTGGCCGGGCGCGCGGTGGCCGGCAGGTCGATCATGGAACCCGTGGGACGGTCGCCGAGTGCGCTGTGGACGGCGGCGGTCTCGATACCTCGGACCGAGTAGTTCTCGATGGCGACCAGCTCGCATCCGTCCTCGTCCATGATGGAAAAGTCGAAGCTCGCGATGTCCCGGCCCGCGATGGCGACACCGCGTGGTACGCCATGGCTGTACACCCTGGCCGGCAGCGGGGCGCGAACGACCACCCGGCCGTACGCCAGCGGGAGGAACCCTCGACCGTCCCCACTGAGATCGGGAAGGTCCAGGCCGAGGCCGGTCGCGCCGTCGAGCAGCGCCGGATGCAGCACGAACTCGTCGAGGTCGCCGTCGAGGCCGCTGGGGATCGCCAGCTCGACGAGATGCTGGCCGTGGCCCGTGTGCACCCGGTCGATGACGTGCCAGTGCGGGCCGAACGTCACCGGGGACTCCGGGTCGTCCAGCGTCGGCCGGTAGCCGGCCGCGTCGCATTGCGCGCGGAGCGCGGCCAGATCCCGCCGCGGCGGCGCCTGGGTGTCCGCCGTGGCGTCGGCGGTGCCCGAGGCATGCCGTTCCCACGGCGCGTCGAGGTCGTCGGCCGGCCGGCTGACCACGGTGAAGTCGATGGCGGTCGGCCCGCTCGGTCGCCCGACCACGCGCAGCTCGCGTGGCCCGTCGACGGCGAGCGGCCGGGTGAAGATCAGGTCGCGGAGTTCGACGGGGCCCGGCCGCACGGCCGTGTCGTACGCGGCCCGGATCAGCTCGACGTAGGCGACGCCCGGGTAGACGGCGTGTCCGTTCATCCGGTGGTCGGACAGCACCCAGTGGCACGTCGGATCGATCCGCGAGGAGAAGGCGATCTCGTCACCGGGGAGTCGATGGCCGAGGAGGGGATGGGAGGGCTGGGGGTCGCGCCCGGCCTCCAGCGCCCGGAAGCCCTCGGGCGCGTCGGCCCGTGTGTCCACCGTCATGCCGACGTCGGCCCAGCCGCACCAGTTGACCGAGATCGCGGGGCAGTGCGCGGGCGGGCGTGCCTGCGCGTAGGCGTCGAGGAACGCGTTGGCCGAACAGTAGTCGACCATGCCGTAGTCACCGCTGACCGACACGATCGAGGAGTACAGCACGAGCACGTCGATCTCTCGCCCGAGCAGCCGGTCGAGCACCAGCGTGCCCTCGACCTTCGGCGCGAGCACCTGCTCGGCCTGCTCCCTCGTGCGGACCAGCGCCATGCCGCCGCCGGCCACGCCGGCCGCGTGGAACACGCCGTTGACGGGCCCGAACCGCTCCCGCGCGGCGTCGACGACCATCTGCATGGCGGCCTCGTCCGCGACGTCCGCGACGGCGGTCATCACCTCGCCGCCCAGCCTCTCCACCTCCTGGATGCCGCGGATCCGAGCGCCCGTGCGATCATCGCCGTTCTCGGTGAGGTAGGCGTCCCAGTCCTGGCGCGGCGGCAGCGGCGTGCGTCCGACCAGGATCAGCCGAGCCGCCACGCCACGCGCGAGCGCCTTGGCGGTCTCCAGCCCGATCCCGCCCATACCTCCGGTGATCAGGTACACGCCCCGTCGCCGGAGCAGTCGAGGTACGTCCGTGTGGTCGGGCAGGTCGGTCTGCTCGTACTCCTCCACCCACCGGCGTCCTGCCCGCAAGGCGACCGTCCTGTCGGTGACCGGCGTGTCGAGCTCGGTGAGGAGCGGTTCGACGTCGGCGAGATCCGCCGCGGAGGTGTCGATGAGCTGGCAGGTGATCGTCGGCGACTCGTGCGGGATGACCCGGCACGGGCCGCGCAGCAACGACTTGGCCGGGTCGATCTGCTCTGCACCCGACACGTTGCAGGTACCGCTGGTGAGGACGCGGATCTCGACGGGCCGGTCCGGCCAGTGCGCCAGCCAGGCCTGCGACAGGAACAGCACGCTGTAGAAACCGGTGTCGCGGATCTCGTCGACAGCGGAGAAGTCGTCCTGTCCTGCCCAGAGTGACCGGCCGGACGTCCAGCCGTGCAGGACGGAGGCCGGCCTGCCGGGTCCTGCCTCCAGGGCCTTGAGCAGCTCGTCGTAGTCGGGACGGTGACCGGGAACGATCTCGAAGTGGTGGTCGTCGAGCTTCGCGAACCGAGCGCCGGCGCTGACGCGGACCACCGTCGCGCCCCGCGCGGCGAGCTCACCGGACACCGCCTCGGCCGGTCCCTCCGCCGGGGTGAACACCAACCAGGTGTCCGAGCCGCCGGCCGCCGGGCGGGACGGCGGCCCGGACGCGGGCAGCGGCCGGCGCCGCCACACCGGCAGGTAGCCGGGGCCGCCGGCGGGTTCCCGCGACCGCGCATCGTCGTCACCGGTGCGGGGATCGGGCTCCACCCAGTACCGCTCCCGCTCATACGGGTACACGGGCAGGGAGACGCGCTTGCGCCCGGCTCCGGCGCGCAGTGCCGCCCAGTCGAGCGGGACGCCGAGCGACCAGAGTCGTCCGGCGGCCTCGGCCAGCGACCTGGCGTCGGAGCCCGTCGCGGTCGGCCGGCCGAACGAGGCCACGACCTTCGCCGCCTTGGGCAGCGCCTGCCGGGCGAGTGAGGTGAGGTTCTGACCGGGCCCGACCTCGAGCAGCACCGCCCCGGTCGCCGCGAGTTTCCGGCAGGCGGCGTCGAAGCGAACGGTGCCGCGCAGGTGGTCCGCCCAGTAGCCGGGGTCGACCGCCTCGCTGTCGGTGATCTGCCTGCCGGTGAGGGTCGACACGAACGGGATCGAGGGGGACTTGAGCGGGACCTCGGCGACCGTGTCGCGCAGCGGCTCCACGACGGGGTCGAGCATGGAGCTGTGGAAGGCGTGCGAGGTGTGGAGGGGCCGGCAGCGCACGCCCCGTGCGTCGAGCCACTCGGTCAGTTCCGCGACGGCATCGGCCGGCCCGGCGACGACGCAGGCCCTGGGGCCGTTGACCGCCGCGAGGTCCAGTTCGTCCGGCAGCATCGGGAGAAGGTCGTCGGCGGCCATCGGCACTGCGACCATCGAGCCGGCCGGCATGGACTGGGTCAGCCTGCCTCGCGCCGCGACCAGCTCCAGCGCGTCCGGCAGCGTGAAGACCCCGGCCAGGCAGGCGGCGACGTACTCGCCGACGCTGTGGCCGGCCATCGTCGCCGGTTCGACGCCCCAGCTCATCCACAGCCGGGCCAGTGCGTACTCGATCGTGAACAGGGCCGGCTGGGCCAGCTCGGTCCGCCGCAGCCGGTCCGCCTTCGCGGTGTCGTCGGCGTCCCGGCCGCGCTCGCCGAACATCACGTCCCGTACGTCGCAACCCAGATGCGGCGCCAGCAGCTCCGCGCACTCGTCGACCGTCTCGCGGAACACCGGTTCCGTCCGGTACCCCTGCTCGGCCATGCCCACGTGCTGCGCGCCCTGGCCGGGGAACAGGAACGCCACCGAGGCGGTACCCCGCGTGTCCGGCGGCACCGGCATGGCATCGTCGAGTTGGGCGATGGCGTCGTCGACGTCCCGGCAGACCACCGCGTCGCGGCGCTCCAGCTGCGCCCGGCCGACCTGCAGCGTGTGCGCGACGTCGGCGAGTTCCAGCTCGGGGTGGGCGCGCAGATGCGCGGCGAGCTCGGTGCGCATGGTCGCGAGGGCCGACTCGGTCTTGGCCGACAGCGGCAGGATCTGCCAGGTGCGCCCGGGGTCGCCCGGTACCGCGGGCGGCGCCTCCTCAAGGATGACGTGCGCGTTGCCGCCGCCGATGCCGAACGAGCTCACCGCGGCCCGCTTGGGCGTGCCACCGGTTCGCCACGGCGCCAGCTCCGCGTTGACGTAGAACGGCGTCTCGGCGAAGTCGATCTCCGGGTTGGGCGTCACGAAGTTGAGCGAGCCCGGGACGAGCCCGTTCCGCATGGCCAGCACGGTCTTGATGAGCCCGGCGATACCGGCGACGGATCCGAGATGGCCGATGTTCGTCTTGACCGACCCGATGGGGCAGGCGCGCTCGCCGACGGCGCCGGCCTGCCTGTACGCGGCCGATAGCGCGGCCACCTCGATCGGATCTCCGACCCTCGTCCCCGTGCCGTGCGCCTCGACGTAGTCGATGGTGTCCGGTGCGACGCCGCTCGCGGTGAGCGCCTGCGAGATCACGGCCCGCTGGCCCTCCTCGCTGGGTGCGCTGAAGCCGGTCTTCGCGCCCCCGTCGTTGTTGACGGCGGAGGCGAGGAGGACGGCATAGATGTGATCGCCGTCGGCGAGCGCGTCTGCGTAGCGTTTGAGCACCACCGCGCCGGCACCGGTGCCGAAGTTCGTGCCGCCGGCGTCCGCGTCGAAGGCGCGGATCCTGCCGTCGCGGGCGAACATGCCGTTCTCGGTCCACGTCCGTCCATGGTGGTAGGGCAGGACGACGTGGGACCCGCCGGCGATGGCCATGCCGCACTCGCGGTTCAGCAACGCCTGCGCGGCCAGGTGGGTGGCGACCAGCGAGCCCGAGCACGCGGTGGCGATCGAGAGCGCGGGGCCGGTGAGACCGAGGGAGTAGGCGACGCGCAGTGCCACGTAGTCCCCGTGGTTGCTGATGTCGACGCCGAGGTCGCCGACGGCATCGAGGACCCGCTGGTTCCGGAAAACGTTCTTCCAGTGGTACTCGGCCGGCCCGCTGGCGCCGTAGACCCCGATGTCGCGCCCACCGTGGCTGGCGGCGTAGCCGGCGTCCTGCAGAGCGGTGCTGCACACCTCGAGAAACAGCCGCTGCTGCGGATCGGTTATCTGGGCTTGTCTGGCGCTGTAACCGAAGTACTTCGCGTCGAAATACTCCATCTCGTCCAGGAGGGGGCGGACCCGGATGTAGTCCGGATCGGCGATGTCCTCCTCGGAGACGCCGGCGCTCCGCAACTGCTCGTCGGTGAGCCTGGTGAAGGACTGCACGCCCTGTTCGAGGTTGCGCCAGAGCTGGGTCGTGTCGGCTGCTCCGGGGAACCGCACGCCCATGCCGATGATGGCCACCCTGCTGGCCACATGTTCCGGAAAACCCGGCTCGTCACCCACCGCGCGTCCTCTCGTTGTGGCGTCGCACCGCCGAAAGGCGAGATCCGTTCGCCGCACAGTAAGCGCGGACTCGCCTCCCCGGCATGCCCCGGGAAGAGGGGACAGGAGGGTGTCCTGGGTTTGCGGGACATGACGCCGAGCACGCGGCTCGCCAGCATGGACGGGTCAGCGTGCTACCGGTATGGAGGTGCCGTGCGAACCTCATCGTCAGCCGACCGGGCGCTGGGGCCGCAGTGGTTCGTCCCGCTGAACGACGACGGTTCGCGACCGCACCGGGTGCTCGCGCTGCCGCAGGCCGGCGCGGGGTGCTCGGCGTTCGCCGACTGCGCGGCCCTGCTGCCCGGCGACATCGGGCTGTGGGCGTTGAACCCCCCTGGCAGGCAGGCGCGATTCGACGAGCCGTCGATCACCGACCTGGACGATCTCGTCGCCGGCATCGCGGCCGAGCTCTCGCGCTGGACGGCGCGGCCCTACGTGCTCTTCGGGTACTGCTCGGGTGCGCTGGCCGCATTCCTGCTCGCGCGTGCCGTCGAGGCCGGGGCCATGCCGGCGCCCGTGGCGCTGGTCGTGGCCTCCTACCCCGCGCCGCAACTGGTACGACCCGACTCCGCCCTGCACACTCTGCCGTCGGACGAGTTCTGGTCGCGGATCCGGTCGTTCGGCGGCTTTCCGATGACACTCGCCGCGGAGCCGGACTACCGGGAGATCTTCGAACCCGCGCTGCGCGCCGACTTCGCCGCCGTGTCCGGCTTCGCCTACGTGGACGGTCCACCGCTGGGCATGCCCATCGTGGCGGTGGCCGGGCGCGATGACGGCACCAGCTCGGCCGGGGAACTGCGCGCTTGGGAGGCCCAGACCAGCGCCGGTTTCCGGATGGAGTTCGTCGACGGCGACCACTGGCTGCTGGACGGTGGCCAGGCCGCGGTGATGGCCCTCGTCGAGCGGGAGTTCCGGCGGTGACCGAGCTCGAACGGCGGATCAGAGCCGCGTTCGCGAGCCGGGCCCCGCGGGGGCGCATCCTGACCGACCGCACCAACTTCTTCGAGGCGGGTTTCACCTCGGTCATTCTGGCCGCCGTGCGCGCCGACCTGGACGGAGCCGGGCTCTCCCTCGGCATGGTCGACATGTTCCGTTACCCGACGCTCGCCACGTTGATCGAGGAAGTCGAAGCACGCGCGGCGGCAGGGACCGGGCACCCGGCGCGCGCGAACCGGGCCGCCGCCGCGCGGCTTCCCTGGGACTCGTGACATCGAGAGGGACCAACCGTGTCAGAGCGCACGCGGCCGACGCCGCAGCGGCGGGCCGACCTGCCCGCGCACTGGATGTCTCGGCCTGCTCCCGGGCCGGACCCCGAGACGGCGTCGGCCTTCGACAGGCTGCTGGACCAGGCCGTCAAGGAGGGGCCGGCGCGACCCATCGACTACCGGCTGCCGGCACCGAAGTGGCAGTTCCTCTGCCATGCCGCCGACCGAAGGGGCTTCGTGCTCCACGGAACGGGCGACCCCGGCATCACGTGCTTCGAACCGCGCCGGCCGGCGGACCCATCCGAATTCGGTGGCCGGCGGGCGGTCTTCGCCGCGATGGACGGCATCTGGCCGATGTACTTCGCGGTCATCGACCGGGCCGGGCACGCGATGACGCTGGTCACCGCGTGCATCCGGCTCAACGAGGACCGGGACGGCCCCTACTACTTCTTCTCGATCACCCGCTCTGCCCTCGAACGGCGACCGTGGCGCGAGGGAACGGTCTACCTCCTGTCCGCGGACGGGTTCGAGCCGCAGCCGCGGATCGCCTTCGGCGAAACGGAGGTCCGGATAGCCCAGGCGGCGAACCCGGATCCGGTGGCGCCCGTCGCCAAACTCACCGTGCGGCCGACCGACTTCCCGTTTCTCCACCAGATCCGCGGCCACGACGACCAGCTGATGAAAGCCCGTGCCATGGCGGGCGACGTGTTCCCCTGGCGCGAGGACGATTGACGTTCCCGGAAATGCACGATCCCCAGGCCGGACACGATGCCTGACCTGGGGAGATCATGGTGGGCGATACTGGGATTGAACCAGTGGCCTCTACCGTGTCAAGGTAGCGCTCTCCCACTGAGCTAATCGCCCTCGTGCGCTGCGAGGTGGAGACGGGATTTGAACCCGTGTACACGGCTTTGCAGGCCGTTGCCTCGCCTCTCGGCCACTCCACCAGAGCGAGGCCTGACGGGGCCTCTCAGAGCGGACGACGGGATTCGAACCCGCGACCCTCACCTTGGCAAGGTGATGCTCTACCAACTGAGCCACGTCCGCCTGCCGCCTGGGGGTCGCCCCCCGGGCTCGCATGGACAACTCTAGCGGAATCCTGGAGTGCTTGCGTACCGCGCGGGCTCGGAGTCGGTGAGCTCGGCGTGCAGGGAGTTCCAGAAGTCGAGTTCCTTGTCCTCTTCGAGGTGGGCGATGCGGCCCCAGAACTCGCGGTCCTCGGCCTCGTGGGCGGCGGCGAGGGAGAGGGCGGGCATCAGGGTGGTGCCGGCGTCGGCCGCGTCCAGGTCGGCCGGGGTGACGTCGGCGGGGAGCGCGACCGGGGTGGACGGGCGGTGGTGCTTGCCGCGCTTGCGGACGCGGATCGGCGGCGTGGTGGGGGCCTTCGCGGCGGCGGCGCGGCCGGCGGCGAGGGCGACGGTGCCGCAGAGGACGAAGGCGAGGATCCCGCCGATGACGACCTCCTGCGCGGGGAGGTGCTCGGGGGGCGCGGAGTGCTCCTGCTCCTGCGCGTGCGTCGTGGTGGCGGGGTCGCCGATCTTGTCGACGGTGGGGGCGGGGGCGGCGTGCTTCGGCGTGTACTTGGCCTCGACCTTGATCTTGGATGGGTAGCCGAAGCCGACGACGGTGTCCATGTCGCGGGTCTTGCGCATGAGCTTGTAGCCCTCGGCGTTGCCCTCGATGGTGTGCAGCGTGTGGCCGTCGACCTTCTCGACGATGCCGACGTGGTCGACCTGGTCGATGTCGCCGGAGCCGTTCCAGTCGTAGAAGACGATGGCGCCGGGCTCGGGGTCGTGGCCCCAGGCGTCGTGCTTCTTGAACCACTTGGCGTGCTGGACGGTGGAGGCGAACTGCCCGGTCTGCTCGGTGACGTCGGCCTTGTCGGCGGCCCAGGCGAGGAACATGTCGCACCAGGGGGCCGTCTTGAAGTAGGCGTCGTGGTCGCCGTCGACGTTCTTGGCGTACCAGTCGCCGAACTTCGTGTAGCCGTCGCCCTTCTCGGTGTAGCCGAGTTCCTTCTTGGCGATGTCGAGCAGTTTCTTGCCGATCGGGTCCATGTCGCTCCCTGCCGCACCTCGCTCGTCCGGGCAGGGTGGCGCCCGACCGGGGGGACGGAACGCGCCGCGGCCCCCGGCCCGGGGGGTTCAAGGTCACGTTCCGATCTCGACGGAATGTAGCCGAGGTAAACGGGGGGCGGCAAGCCGTTCCCGACAACCGGTCAAAAGGGACTACTCAGTAGTAGCCACGCGGGAGGACGGTGACCGGACAGGGGGTGGCGCGCAGGACCTTGAGCGCGATCTCGCCCACGAAGACCCGGTGCGCGGCCGCGTCCTCGCTGGACGCGCAGACGAGCAGCTCGCCGTCGGGCCAGTCCACGTCGTCCAGGGCGTCGGCGACGTCGTCCCCCTCGGCGAGCTCGGCGGAGACCTCCTCGGGCGGCAGGTCGGCCGAGTCCACGGCGAGGCGGATGGCGAGGGCGAGGTCGTCGCGGAGCCGCTCGGCGTTCACCTCGCCGATGGCCAGCGTGACCAGCCGGAGCGGGACCTCCAGCCGCTCGGCGGCCTGGGCGGCGCGGATGACCGCCTCCTCGCACTGGGGGCGCCGGACGTACATGACCGTGATGCGGCCCAGATCGTCCGGCGGGACGTAGCCGGACGGGGCGAGCATCACGGCCTCGGTCGCCGAGTGCAGCAGGTGGTCGGCGGCGGCGCCGACGCCGATGCGGCCGCGGGCGCCGCCCTCGGGGGAGCCGACGACGATCAGGTCGGCGCCGATCCGGCTGGCGAGCACGGTGAGGCCGCGGCCGACGCTGCGCCCCTCCTGGACGTGCAGGTCCGCGGGCCACCCGTCCAGCGCCTCCGGCACCTGGTCGAGGACCGCGCGCGCCTCCCCGGCCGCGGCCGGCAGGTCCGGCGGGGCGACGGTCGCCACGCTGAGCCGGCCGCCGGTCAGCGCGACGATCCCGCGCGCGAGGTCGAGCGCCTCCCTGCCGCCCGCGTCCGGGACGTAGCCCGCGAGCACGTGTTCACCGATCATGCTCCTGAGCATTCCCCCGGAGGGCCGTCACAGACCAGCGGCTGTTTGCGGTAGTTTTTCCTGATTGTCGTAAGTTTGGGGGGATTTTCATGGGGGCCGAGGTGTCCGACCTCAGACCCGGACGCTGGACCATCGACCCGGTGCACTCCGAGATCACCTTCGCGATCCGGCACCTGATGACCACGGTGCGCGGGTCGTTCCCCGACTTCGGGGGCGAGGTCGTGGTCGCGGACGATCCGCTGGAGTCCGCCGCGCGCGCGGAGATCCGGATGGGCTCCATCGACACCCGCAGCGCCGAACGGGACGAGCACATCCGCTCCGCCGACTTCCTGGACGTCCGGCGGCACCCGGTGATGATGTTCGCCGGCACCGGAGTGGAACGTGCCACCGTCGGCCGCCGCGCCCGCGGCCCCCGCTACCACCTGGACGGCGACCTGACGATCAGGGACGTGACCCGGCCGGTCCGGCTGCTGACCGAGTTCCACGGCGTGAGCACCGACCCGTGGGGCGGCGTCCGCGCCGGCTTCACCGCGACCGCGGCCATCAGCCGCCGCGCCTTCGGCATCGAGTTCAACGTCCCGCTGCAGGGCGACCGGGTCATGCTCGGCGACGAGGTCGCGATCGCGCTGGAGATCCAGGCGGTGCTGGCCACGGCCGACGCCGGCACCGGCGCCGCCGAGGCCCCGGCCTAGCCGCGCGCCGCGCGGGTCAGGCCCAGCAGGTCGCGGGCGGGGCCGGCGGGACGCTGCCCGGCCGGCCACACCGCGCGCAGCGGCCGGGAGAGGTCCAGCTCGGGGACGGGGACCCTGATCAGCCGTCCCGCGGCCAGCTCGTCGGCGACGGCCAGGTCGCTCACCACGACCGGGCCCGCGCCCGAGACGGCCGCCGCCTTGAGCGCGGTGGTGGACGCCAGTTGCAGCAGCGGGGGCGCCGTCCCGCCGTGCGAGGCGAGCGCCCGGTCGAGGATCTCGCGCGTCCCCGAGCCCTGCTCGCGCAGGACGAGGGGCGTGACCGCCAGCTCGGCCGCGGTCACCCCGGACCGCCGCCGCGCCCAGGCGTGGCCCGCGCCGACCACGACGACGAGCCGGTCGGTCGCGACGACGGTGCCGCTCAGGCCCGCCGGCGTCCGGGCGCCCTCCACGAACCCGAGGTCGGCGTCGCCGCCGCGGACCTCCTCGGCGACCACGGTCGAGTTCGCCGTCCGCAGCGTCACCGCGACGCCCGGCCGGACGGTCTTGAGCGTCACCAGCCAGCCGGGCATCAGGTACTCGGCGACGGTCAGGCTCGCCACGACGCGCAGCCGCCCGTCCCGGCGCTCGCGCAGCGCGCCGAGGCCCGCGTCGAGCGCCTCCGCCGCCGCGATGACCTGCCGGGCCCACTCGGCGACCAGGGCGCCCGCCTCCGTGGGCCGCGAGCCGCGCGGCGACCGTTCGAGCAGGGCCACGCCGGCCTGCCGCTCCATCGAGCGGATGCGGGCGCTGGCGGCGGGCTGGGTGACGCCGAGCTCGGCCGCCGCCCGCCCCACGCTGCCCAGCCGGACGACGGCGAGCAGCAGTTCGAGGGCGCCCAGGTCGGGGACGCGATGCGACACGGCCATGCCCCCGATCCTACGTGACCCATAAGGCCGCCTTATGAGCCCATAGGGCCGTGGCGTCTACTGCCGCGACCGCCGGCGGCGGACGCTGGAGGGCATGAGCCTCCCGACCCTCCACGGCGCGCCGCTGGGCGCGCTCGACCGTCCCGCCGAGGCGTTCCGCCATCTCGGGCCCAACTGGTACGCGGCCGTGATGGGAACGTCGATCGTCGGGACCGGCGCCCGCGCGCTGCCGGTGGACGTCCCCGGCCTGCACGCGTTCGCCGTCGCCGTGTGGATGCTCTCGCTGGCGATGCTCGCGGCGCTGATGACGGCGCGCGCCGTCCATGTCGTCCGGCACCCGGACGTGGCCCGGTCCCAGCTCCTGGACAACCCCGCCACCGCCGTGTTCTACGGCTGCCCGCCGATGGCCCTGCTCGCCGTCGGCTACGGCACGCTGGTGCTCGGCCCGCCCGTGATCGGGCACGGTGCGGCGATCGCGCTGAACGCCGTCCTGTGGAGCCTCGGCACGGCCTATGCCGTGGCCGTCGCGGCCGGCGTCCCCTACCTCATGATCACCCGGCACCGCCTCGAACCGGGCTCGGCGGACCCGACCTGGCTGCTGCCCGTGGTCGCGCCGATGGTCGCCGCGGCGCTCGGGCCCGCGCTCGTCCCGCACCTGCCGGAGGGCCAGGCCCGCGCCACGCTGCTGTTCGGGTGCCACGCCATGTTCGGCGCGAGCCTGCTCGCCACGCTCGTCCTGCTCCCGGGCATCTGGACGCGGCTGGCCGGCGGCCGCCCGTCGCCGGTCACCCTCACCCCCGCGCTCTTCCTGGTCCTCGGGCCGCTCGGGCAGTCGACGACGGCCGCCGTCCAGATCGCGGACGCGGCGGGCGCGGCGGACGCCGTCCCCGGGTACGCGGCGGCCATGCGCGCGTTCGCCGTCCTCTACGGCGCCCCCGTGATGGGCTTCGCGATGCTCTGGCTGGTCCTCGCGGGCGCCGCGAACCTGCGGGCCCTGCGCGGCGGGATGCCGTTCGCGATGACGTGGTGGGCCTTCACCTTCCCGGTCGGGACGTGCGTCACCGGCGCCTGCGGCCTGTACGAGGCCACCGGCCTGGACGCGCTGGCCGGGCTGGCCGTGCTCCTCTACCTGCTGCTCGTCGCGGCCTGGGCGGTCGCCGCGGTCCGGACGCTCCAGGGCGCGGTCAGCGGCCGGCTCTTCCTGCCGGCGCGCCCCGCCGTCCCCGCCCCGTCCTAGAGCAGGAATACCGGTCCGCGCTCCGGGGTTCTGTAGGATGGTTGAACGTTCTACTATCTGGAGGCCGGGCATGCAGTTCGGGATCTTCACGGTCGGCGACGTCACGCCCGACCCGACCACCGGGCGCACGCCGTCCGAGGCCGAGCGGATCAGGGCCATGGTCGCGATCGCCGACAAAGCCGAGGAGGTGGGCCTGGACGTCTTCGCGACCGGCGAGCACCACAACCCGCCGTTCGTGCCGTCCTCCCCGACGACGATGCTCGGCTACATCGCGGCCCGCACCGAGCGGCTGATCCTGTCCACCGCGACCACGCTGATCACCACCAACGACCCGGTGAAGATCGCCGAGGACTACGCGATGCTCCAGCACCTCGCCGGCGGCCGGGTGGACCTGATGATGGGACGCGGCAACACCGGCCCCGTCTACCCGTGGTTCGGCAAGGACATCCGCGACGGCATCCGGCTGGCCATCGAGAACTACCACCTGCTCCACCGGCTCTGGCGCGAGGACGTCGTCGACTGGGAAGGCGAGTTCCGCACCCCGCTGCAGTCGTTCACCTCGACCCCGCGCCCGCTGGACGGCGTCCCGCCGTTCGTCTGGCACGGGTCGATCCGCAGCCCGGAGATCGCCGAGCAGGCCGCCTACTACGGCGACGGCTTCTTCGCCAACCACATCTTCTGGCCCAAGGAGCACTTCCAGCGCCTCATCGGCTTCTACCGGCAGCGGTTCGAGCACTACGGCCACGGCTCCGCCGACCAGGCGATCGTCGGCCTCGGCGGGCAGGTGTTCATGCGCAGGAACTCCCAGGACGCCGTCCGCGAGTTCCGCCCGTACTTCGACAACGCCCCCGTCTACGGGCACGGCCCGTCGCTGGAGGAGTTCACCGCCGAGACGCCCCTCACGGTCGGCAGCCCGCAGCAGGTCATCGAGAAGACGCTGACGTTCCGCGACCACTTCGGCGACTACCAGCGCCAGCTGTTCCTGATGGACCACGCCGGGCTGCCGCTGAAGACGGTCCTGGAGCAGATCGACATGCTGGGGGAGGAGGTCGTGCCCGTCCTGCGCAAGGAGTTCGAGTCGCTGCGCCCGGCGCACGTCCCCGCGACCGCCCCGACCCACACGTCCCGTCTCGCAGAGGGGGTCAAGTGACCACGCTCGCCGTCGTCTCCGCCGGGCTCGGGCGGCCGTCGTCCACCCGGCTGCTCGCAGACCGCCTCGCCGCCGCGACGACCGAGGCCCTGCGCGCGGACACCGCCGTCGAGACCATCGAGCTGCGCGACCACGCGCACGCCATGGTCGACGCCACCCTGACCGGCTTCCCGTCGGGGACGTTCCGCGCCGCCGTCGAAGCGGTGACGGGCGCGGACGGCCTCATCGCCGTCACGCCCGTCTTCAACGCGTCCTACACCGGCCTGTTCAAGACGTTCTTCGACGTCCTCGACCGGGACGCCCTGGAAGGCACGCCGGTGCTGCTCGGCGCGACCGGCGGCACCGCCCGCCACTCCCTGGCCATCGACTACGCCATGCGCCCGCTGTTCGCCTACCTGCGCACCAGCGTCGTCCCGACCGCCGTGTACGCGGCGTCCGAGGACTGGGGGAGCGGCGAGACGGCTCTGCCCGACCGCGTCGCCCGCGCCGGCGCCGAGCTCGCCGCCCTGATGGAGGCGCGTCCGGCCCCGGCCAAGGACGACCCGTACGAGAACCCCGTTCCCTTCGACCGGCTCCTCGCCGGACGCTGATCTTTCCTAAGCCTTGGCTTATATAAGCGAAGCCTGTACCTTGGGCTCGTGCACGCGTTCGATGTACTGGGCGACCCGGTGCGGCGCCGGATCCTGGAGCTGCTCGCCGACGGCGAGCGGTCGTCCGGCGAGGTGACGGCGGTCGTCCGGGAGGAGTTCGGAATCTCGCAGCCCGCGGTCTCGCAGCATCTGAAGGTGCTGCGCGACAGCGGGTTCGCGGTGGTGCGGGCGGAGGGGACGCGCCGGCTGTACACCGTCGACTCCGCGCCGCTGCGGGAGGTCGACGAATGGCTCGACCGCTTCCGCCGGTTCTGGACGCCGCATCTCGACGCCCTGGCGACCGAGATCGCCCGGGGCAAGCGCGCACGCCGACACGACCCAGGGAGCGAGACATGATCGAAGTCACCGGGCAGATCAACGCGGTACGGCGCAAGGTCGGCGAGCGGGTGCTGGAGGCCGGCACCGCGCGGACGTCGACGGTCAGCCAGGTCTACGACACCGGCGTCGAGGACCTGTGGGACGCCGTCACCAACCCCGAGCGGATTCCCCGCTGGTTCCTGCCGATCTCGGGTGAGCTCCGGCTCGGCGGCCGCTACCAGATCGAGGGCAACGCGAGCGGGACCATCGAGACCTGCGATCCGCCCAAGGGCTTCTCCGCGACCTGGGAGTACGGCGGCCAGACGTCCTGGATCGAGGTCCGGCTGACCCCGGAGCAGGACGGCCGGTCGCGCTTCGAACTGGAGCACATCGCCCACGTCGACGACGGCATGTGGGACCAGTTCGGGCCGGGCGCCGTCGGCATCGGCTGGGACATGGCGCTGCTCGGCCTCGCCCTGCACCTGGCGACCGGCAAGAACGCCCCGGAAGAGGTCGGGCCGGACTGGTCCACGACCGACGAGGGCAAGGAGTTCACCCGGCAGAGCGGCGAGGCCTGGCGCGAGGCGCACGTCGAGTCGGGCGCCGACGAAGCGGTCGCCCGCGCCTGCGCGGACCGCACCATCGGCGCCTACACCGGAGAGGCGGAGTGATCCCGGCGCGGGATCGCTGACACGCCCCGCGGGTCCCGGGAGCGCACCTGCCGACCAGGCAGAATGTGCCGGGTGGACGTCCGGGTGGGGGTCCGCGTCGAAGGGGTAGTGCAGGGCGTCGGGTTCCGGCCGTTCGTGCACGGCCTCGCCACCGGCCTCGGCCTGTCCGGGCTGGTCGGCAACGACGCGGGCGGAGTGTTCATCGAGGTCGAGGGCGCGCCCGACGAGGTCGGGCGGTTCCTGGACGGCCTGCGCGCGCGCCCGCCCCGGCTGGCCGTCGTCGAACGCGTCACGGTCCGCGACCTGGCCGCGGCGGGCCGCGACGGGTTCGTCATCGTGGGCAGTGACGCGTCGGGCGAGCGCCGCGCCCTGGTCTCCTGGGACTCCGCCACCTGCGACGACTGCGTGCGCGAGATGCGCGACCCCGCCGACCGGCGCCACGGCTACGCCTTCATCAACTGCACGAACTGCGGGCCGCGCTTCACGATCGTCAGGGACGTCCCCTACGACCGGCGCAACACGACCATGGCGGGCTTCGCGATGTGCGGCGAGTGCACCGCCGAGTACGAGGACCCGGCCGACCGCCGGTTCCACGCCCAGCCGGTGTGCTGCCCGTCCTGCGGACCGTCCCTCACCGTGCGCCCCGCCGCCGGCGACCCGCTGGAGGCCGCGCGGTCGATGCTCGCGGACGGCGCCGTCCTCGCGGTCAAGGGCCTCGGCGGCTACCACCTCGCCGCGAGGGCGGCGGACGGCGGCGCCGTCGGCGCGCTGCGCGCCCGCAAGCACCGCGAGGACAAGCCGTTCGCCGTCATGGTCCCCGATCTGGCGGCGGCCCGGGCGCTCTGCGTCCTGTCCGACGCCGAGGAGGCGCTGCTGACCGGCCCGCGGCGTCCGATCGTGCTCGCGCGCCGCCGCCCTGACGCGGACCTCGCCGGCGCGGTCGCGCCCGGGAACCGGTCTCTCGGCCTCATGCTGCCCTACACCCCGCTCCACCACCTCCTGGTCACCGAGCCGTTGGTGCTGACCAGCGGGAACGTCTCGGACGAGCCGATCGCGCACCGCGACGCCGACGCCCTCGAACGCCTCGGCGGCATCGCCGACGGGTTCCTCCGGCACGACCGCCCCATCCACACGCGCACCGACGACTCGGTGGTGCGGGTCTTCGCCGGCCGGACGCTGCCGCTGCGCCGGTCCCGCGGCTACGCGCCCGAGCCGATCCCCATCGGGGACGGCCCGCCCGTCCTGGCGTGCGGGGCCGAGCTCAAGAACACGTTCTGCCTGGCCCGGGGCGGCCGGGCGTTCGTCTCCCACCACATCGGCGACCTGGAGAACCACGAGACGCTCCGCGCGTTCGAGGAGGGCATCGCCCACTTCCGGCGCCTCTTCGACATCACGCCCGAACTCCTCGCCCACGACCCGCACCCCGAGTACCTGTCGACGAAGTACGCGCTCGACCAGGACCTGCCGCCGGTCGCCGTCCAGCACCACCACGCCCACATCGCGTCCTGCCTCGCGGACAACGGCGTGGACGGCCCGGTCATCGGCGTGGCGTTCGACGGCACCGGATACGGGACGGACGGCACGCTCTGGGGCGGCGAGTTCCTGGTCGCCGACCTGCGCGGCTTCGAGCGCGCCGGGCACCTGGAACCGGTTCCGATGCCCGGCGGCGCGGCCGCGATCCGCGAGCCCTGGCGCATGGCCGCCGCCTACGGCGTCCCGGACGGGCTGCCGGTGGCGCGCCGCCGTGACTGGCCCGCCGTCGCGGAGATGGCCCGGCGCGGGATCAACGCTCCGCTCACCTCCAGCATGGGCCGCCTGTTCGACGCGGTCGCGGCCGTTCTCGGCGTCAGGGACCGGGTCACCTACGAGGGGCAGGCCGCGATCGAGCTGGAACAGCGCGCGGATCCGGCGGAATTCGGTGCGTACAGGGCGTCTCTCGGTGGCACGTCGTCCTTCGTGGCGCGCGGCCGCGATCTGCTGGACGCGGTGGCGGCCGACCTCGGCGCCGGAGTTCCGGTCCCGGTGATCGCCGCGCGCTTCCACAACGGCGTGGCGGCCCTCGTCGTGGACGGCGCGTCCCGCGTCCGCGAGGCGACGGGGCTCGCCACGGTGGCGCTCTCCGGCGGCGTGTTCCAGAACATGCTCCTGCTGGACCGCGCGGTGTCCGGCCTGGCCGGCGCGGGTTTCGACGTCCTCACCCATCACCGCGTCCCGCCCAACGACGGCGGCATCAGCCTTGGTCAGGCCGCCGTCGCCACCGCTCGTCACCGGCGGCGGGACACCGCGTGATCGGTCGAAAACGGGCACGCTCGCACCTCCGAGACGGCATGATCATCGGATGGCGGACGACAGGGACGAGCGGCAGCCCCTCTCATGGCTGATCCGGCGGTGGGCCGGGCCACTGGCGATGGCCGTGGCGGTCGCCGCCTCCATCGGCGCGGTGCGGCTGCTGACGGACGAAGGCTTCTCGTCCACGGGCCCCCTGGCCGATCGCGAGCCGCGCTTCCTGCTGACCGTCTGGGACACCGGAGACTCCCCGCACGGGAGCGGGCGGAAGCCGTGGTTGCAGGTCCGCGCGCTGCGGCAGGACGGCCGATCGCGACCGGTGGATTCGGTCCGGCCGCCGGCGTCCGCGGGCACGGCACAGGAGATCATCGAAGCGCCCGGTGGCGCGTTCGTCGTCTCCTCCCTCCGGGAGGACCCGTGCGAGAGCCGGCTGTACCGGTTCGGCCTCACCGGCGACGGCCATGTGGAGGACCTTGAACCGCTGGGCGAGGCCGGCGCCGTCCCGGCACGCGTCGCCGGTCTGGCGATGAGCCCGGACGGTGCCCGCCTCGCCTTCACGACCGCACCGTGCACGGAAGATCCGCAGGCTCCGCTCCCGCCCGCCACGGTGACGGTTCTCGACATCGACTCGAACGACCGCCGGACGTGGACGGCCGCCGCCCCGTCGCTCATCGGCGAGATCGCCTGGGCGCGCGACGGCCGCACGCTCGGCTACGCCCTCAGCGACGTCCGCCAGGGCGCCTCCGCCGGACACGGATGGCCGGGCAGGCAGGGTGAGAGCACGGTCGAGAACGTCACCGTCCATGCCCTCGACACCCGCGCGAAGGGCGCCGATCTCGGGGGCGGACGCATCCTGTTCCGCCAGCCGGGCGGCTCCGGGGCGGTCACCACCGCGGTGATGAATCCGGACGGCCGCACAGGGCTCGGCGTCCTGAAGCGAGAGCGGCCCGCGACCACGGTCTTCTTCTCCTTCGCCGGAGGCGGGCCGATGCGCGTGACCCGCACCATCGAGCGCGAGCCGAACACGGTGGCCCTCATCGCCGTCTCCGGCGAGGGCGAACGGCGCTATGCCTGCCTGGGCGGCATCGACTCCTTCGGCAGGGTGACGGACGGCGCCTTCACGAACCGGTCGGGCTCGGTCTCCGGCTGCGGATCCGCCTACGCCTACTGAGCGGGCCCGCCGCGCGGGCGGGTCACAGGCTGCCGAGGACCCGGGTCGCGGTGATCTCTATCACGACGCGGTGCGGGTTGGGGCGCGGGGGCTTGTAGCGGACGGTGTAGAGCCGCTCGGCGAGGGCCACGGAGGCCGGGTCCGTCCGCACGACCGCGCGGCCCTCGACGGTGGCCCAGCGGCGGCCGTCCACCTGGGTCACCGCGGCCGGGAGGCCCGCCTCGCCCGCGTGCCGGACGTGCCGCGCCTTCGCCGAGGAGGCCGAGGTGATCACGCGGACGGTGCCGCCGTCCAGGGTGGCGCCGACGGGCACGGCGTGCGGGGTGCCGTCCGGGCGGAGCGTGACGAGGGCGCACACGCGGCGCTCCCGCCAGAAGGCGATGAGCCGCTCGTCGGCCAGGTCGAGCCGGTGCTTTCCCCCCACCTGCACGATCTTAGGCGCTTCCGCGGCGGTCGCACCCCGCCCGCCCGGGTTTATGCTTAGTTAGTCTAGGAAACTATTTGCCGGGGGTGCGCGTGCCGTCCAACCACTATCCGTGGGTCGCGCTCAGCAACACGACGCTGGGCATGCTGCTCGCCACGGTCAACTCGTCGATCGTGATCATCTCGCTGCCGGCGATCTTCCGTGGCATCGACCTGAACCCGCTGGAGCCGGGCAACGTCAGCTACCTGCTGTGGATCCTGATGGGCTACATGCTCGTCTCGGCGGTGCTGGTGGTGACGCTCGGCCGGCTCGGGGACATGTTCGGCCGCGTCCGGATGTACAACGCCGGGTTCGCGGTGTTCACGGTCGGGACGCTCGTGCTGGCCCTGGACCCGTTCCACGGGAGCGCCGGGGCGCTCTGGCTCATCGGCTGGCGGATCTTCCAGGGGATCGGCGGCGCGCTGCTGATGGCGAACTCGGCCGCGATCCTCACCGACGCGTTCCCGGCGCACCGGCGCGGCATGGCGATGGGCGTCAACCAGGTGGCGGGCATCGCCGGCACCTTCATCGGCCTCGTCGCGGGCGGGCTGCTGAGCGAGATCAACTGGCGGCTGGTGTTCTTCGCGTCCGCGCCGATCGGGATCATCGGGACGGTCTGGGCGTACCGGAGCCTGGTGGAGACCGCGACGCGGGCGGTCGCCGCGCGGATCGACTGGCTGGGCAACATCACCTTCGCCGTCGGGCTCACCGGCCTGCTCGCCGCGATCACCTACGGCATCCAGCCCTACGGCGGGCACGACATGGGCTGGACGAACCCCTGGGTGATCGGCGGGATGGCCGGCGGCGTCGCGGTCCTCATCCTGTTCTGCTGGATCGAGACCCGGGTGGCGCAGCCCATGTTCCACCTCGGGCTGTTCCGCATCAGGGCGTTCACGGCCGGGAACGCGGCCGGGCTGCTCGCCGCGGTCTCGCGCGGCGGGATGCAGTTCATGCTGATCATCTGGCTGCAGGGCATCTGGCTGCCGCTGCACGGCTACGACTACGAGGACACCCCGCTCTGGGCGGGTATCTACCTGCTGCCGCTGACCGCGGGATTCCTCGTCGCCGGGCCCGTCTCGGGGCACCTGTCCGACCGGCACGGCGCCCGCGCCTTCGCCTCCGGCGGGCTGGTGCTGTCCGCGCTGGCGTTCGCCGGCCTGCTGCTGATCCCGACCGACTTCGGGTACACCACGTTCGCGCTGCTGATCTTCCTGAACGGGATCGGCTCCGGGCTGTTCGCCGCGCCCAACACCACCGCCATCATGAACTCGGTGCCGGCGGACCAGCGCGGGGTCGCGTCCGGCATGCGCGCTACCTTCATGAACGCCGGCATGGTGCTGTCCATCGGCGTGTTCTTCTCGCTGATGATCGCCGGGCTGTCCGACACGCTGCCGCGGACGCTGACGCGGGGGCTGACCGAGCACGGCGTCCCGGCGGGCCCGGCCGCGCAGGTGGGCGGGCTCCCGCCGGTCGGCACGCTGTTCGCCGCCTTCCTCGGCTACAACCCGATCCAGAACCTGCTCGCGCCGTTCCACGTCCTCGGCCGGCTCGCGCCGGACGACGTCGCGACGCTCACCGGCCGCTCGTACTTCCCGCACCTGATCTCCGAGCCGTTCCACCACGGGCTCGTCATCGTGTTCGGCATGGCGATCGCGATGTCGCTGGTGGCGGCGCTGGTGTCGCTGCTGCGGGGCCGCCGGTACGTGCACGACGACGACGTCCGCGCCGAACCCGAGCCGCGGAAGGCGGGACGCGCGACCGCCTGACCGCCCCACGATCGAGCCCCCGGCCCGCCCCGCCCGGCCGGGGGCTTTTTCACGCCGCCTATTGACACTGTTCCGCAAACGTTTTCATAATCCTCGGCATGACCGAGGAGCGCACGGACGCCGGCGGCGGGCCGGCCGGACGCCGGAACGCCGACGGTTCGCGCGCCTCGATCCGGGCCGTGGCGAATCTCGCCGGGGTGTCGCCGTCCACGGTCTCGCGCGCCCTGAACACCCCGGAGCTCGTCAACGCCGAGACCCGGCGGCGCGTGCTCGACTGCGCCGAGCGGCTCGGCTACCAGCCGAACCGGGCGGCGCAGTCCCTGGTCCTCGGCCGGACCCGCAATGTCGGGCTGATCGTCCCCGACATCGCCAACCCGTTCTACGCCCCGTTCATCAAGGGAGTGGAGGCCTACTTCCGGGACACCGAGTTCGCGGTGTTCCTCGCCGACACCGACGAGGACACCGAGACCGAGAGCAGGCTGGCCGAGGCCATGATCGAGCGGGTGGACGGGCTGATCCTGTGCGCCCCCCGCATGTCCGGGACGCGCCTGAGCGCCGTCGCGTCCAAGACGACCGTGGTCCTCGCCAACCGCACCAGCCGCAACGCGCCGTCGGTCCTGCTGGACTTCCAGCCCGGCATGGACCAGGCGGTGGCGCACGTCCACGCGCTCGGGCACCGCAGGTGCGCCTACCTCGCCGGCCCGGCCAACTCCTGGTCGAACCGGCGGCGGCGCAAGCTGCTCGGCGCGTCCTGCGCCGAGCGCGGCATCGAGCTGGTCGACCTCGGCCCGTACGAGCCGCGCTTCACCGGCGGGTACCGGGCCGCGGACGAGGTGCTCGCCGCGGACGTGACCGCGGCGTTCGCCTACAACGACCTGGTCGCGCTCGGGGTGCTGTCACGGCTCACCGCGCGCGGCGTGCCCGTGCCCGGCGAGCCCGGTTCGTCCGGCGGGCTCAGCATCGTCGGGGTCGACGACGTCCCCATGGCGTCGATGACCAATCCACCGCTCACCACGGTGGCGATCCCCGTCAACGCGCTGTCGCGCGCCACGGCCGCCACCATGCACGCACTGCTCGACCCCGGGGCGCGCAAGGCGCCTCCCGCGCCGCCGGCCTCCGAGCTGGCGACCCGACTCCTCATCCGCGGCACCACCGGGCCCGTCTGAGCCCGGCCGCCCGGAGGACCCCCGTCCTGCCAGGAGGACCCACCCCATGAGAACTCCCCGATCCGCCCTCCTCACCGCCGCGACCGCCGCCGGCCTGCTGCTCGCCGCCTGCGGGGCGCCCGACTCAGGAGGGAAGGCCGCGTCCGAACCCGCCGCCGCGGACGTCAAGCTGCCGTCCAAGGCCGTCACCCTCAACATCATCGACGTCGCCGGGAACCTCCAGCTCACCCAGCAGATCTTCGAGAACTACACCAAGGAGCACCCGGACCGCGTCAGCAAGATCACCTACACCAAGGCGACCGCGCCCGAGCTGGCGGGCAAGGTCAAGGCCCAGCAGGACGCCGGGCGGCTCGACATCGACCTCGTCCTCACCGGCACCGACGGGCTCTCCGCGGGCCTGGAGCAGAACCTGTGGGTCGACCTGGTCGGCAAGTACTCCGACAAGCTGCCCGACCTGAAGACGCAGTACCTGGAGCCCGCGTCCAAGATGCAGGACCTCGCCCAGGGCAAGGGCGTGACCGTGACGTACTACCCGTCCGGCCCGCTGCTGGAGTACAACCCGAAGAAGGTCCCGAACCCGCCGAAGACCGCCGAAGAGTTGCTCGCGTGGGCGAAGGCGCACCCGAACAAGCTGGAGTACGCGCGGCCGTCCAACTCCGGTCCCGGGCGGACGTGGCTCATGGGCCTGCCCTACATCCTCAAGGACTCCGACCCCAAGGACCCGAACAACGGGTGGGCCAACACCTGGAAGTACCTGAAGGAACTCGACAAGTACATCGAGTACTACCCGACGGGCACCACGCAGACGATGAAGGAGCTGGGCGAGGGCACCCGCGACATCATCCTCAGCACGACCGGCTGGGACATCAACCCGCGCGTCCTCGGCCAGGTGCCGAAGGACGTCAAGATCCAGCCGCTCGACGGCTTCACATGGGTCACCGACGCGCACTACATGGTCGTCCCCAAGGGCGTTTCCGGCGAGAAGCTCGCCGTCCTGCTCGACCTGATGAAGTACGCGCTCCAGCCGAAGCAGCAGGCCATCACCTTCGACAAGGGCTACTTCTACCCCGGCCCGGCCGTGAAGGGGGTCACGCTCGACATGGCGCCGGCCGACAGCCAGCAGGCGATCAAGGAGTACGGCCGCCCCGAGTACGACAAGCTCATCGCCGACAACCCGAAGGCGCCGCCGCTCGACGCCAAGGCCCTCGTCGCCGCCTTCGACCGCTGGGACCGCGAGATCGGCGGCCAAAAGGTCAAGAAGTCATGACGACGAACAAAACAACACGAGGCCGCTCCGCAGGCTCCGCGTTCTCGGCAGCCCCCCGCGCCGCGTCCTCGGTTCGCCGTTCCCCGGGCTGCGGGCGTTCGGTGGGCCGAGGCCCCGGGTCTTCGGTGGGCCGTTCCGCGGACTCTGTGTACGCGGTGGGTCTGGGCTGCGCGTCCGCGATGGGCCGTTCTGCCGGCTGCGCGTTCTTGACTGGGGGCGCGGGGCGTGTGGTGTGGGGGGCGGTATGACTGTGGGGAGCGTGGTGGAGAAGGACTCGCGGGCGGCGTTCGGGCATCTGCGGCTGGACGGCGTGACGCGCCGGTTCGGTAAGACGGCCGCGCTGAGCGGCTTCGACCTGCGCATCGAGGGCGGCGAGTTCATCGCGCTGCTCGGGCCGTCCGGCTGCGGCAAGTCGACCGCGCTGAACTGCCTGGCCGGGCTGCTGCCCCTCTCGGAGGGCGCGATCTGGCTGGACGAGGAGCGCGTCGACACGCTGCCGCCGGAGCGGCGCGGGTTCGGGATGGTGTTCCAGAACTACGCGCTGTTCCCGCACCTGACCGTCCGCAAGAACGTGGCGTTCGGGCTGTCGGTCCGGCGGGTCGGGAAGGCCGAGACCGCCCGCCGGGTGGACGAGGCGCTGCGCACGGTCGAGCTGACCGAGCACGAGCACAAGCTGCCGGGCCAGCTGTCGGGCGGCCAGCAGCAGCGCGTCGCCATCGCCCGCGCGATCGTGCTCCGCCCGAAGCTGGTGCTGATGGACGAGCCGCTGTCCAACCTGGACGCCAAGCTCCGCGTGCAGATGCGCACCGAGATCCGCCGCATCCACCAGCAGCTCGGCCTGACGACCGTGTACGTCACGCACGACCAGGAGGAGGCGCTCGCGCTCGCCGACCGGGTCGTGGTGCTGCGGTCCGGCAGGATCGAGCAGATCGGGACGCCCGAGGAGGTCTACACCTACCCGGTCAGCACCTACATCGCCGGGTTCATGGGCTACCGGAACCTGCTGGAACTGCCCGTGCTGTCGTCCGGCGACGGCGGCGGCGTCACGCTCGGCGAGCGGGGCGGGCTCACCCTGACCGGGGTGGGCCGGCAGCCGATCACCGGGGCGCGGGCGGTCGCCGCCGTCCGGCCGGAGGACTTCCGCGTCGCCGGGTCCGCGGACCGGGCGGCGGGGGAGAACCTCGTGACCGTCCGGGTGGAGGTGTCGGAGTTCCACGGGCGCGAGGTCGCCGCCGAGGGCGTCACCGACGACGGCCGCGTCGTCCACTTCCGGTCGCCGGAGCGGATCGCGCCGGGGGAGCGGGTCACGCTGGCCGTCTCCCCGGACCGCGTGCTCGTGTTCGGCGAGAGCGTGCGGGACGCCGCGCAGGCGCTCGACGAACCCGCCGCCGGGGCGCTCGGCGTCCCGGCGGGCGAGGCGGGGGGCACCGATGGCGGTTGAGGCCCCCGCCCGCCCCGAGGCGCCGCCGTCCCGGCGCGGCGGTCTGCGGCACCGGCTCGCCGAACGCGGCGTGGACCGGGTCCTGCTCCTGCTGGTGCCCGCCATCCTCGTCGTCGGCCTGCTGTTCCTCTACCCGATGCTGTACGGGGTGGGGCTGTCGCTGCAGCCGAAGAACGGCGGCGGCCCGCTCGGCAACTACGCCGACTTCTTCAAGGACTCCTACCAGCGCGGCACGATCTGGAAGACGCTCAAGCTCGCGCTTCCGGCCGCACTGATCAACGTCGGCGCGTCGGTGCCGATCGCGTACCGGCTGCGCGGCAGGTTCCGGGGACGCCGCGTGCTGACGGCGCTGCTCGTCCTGCCGGTGACGCTCGGCACCGTCCTGGTGGCGGACGGGCTGCTGCGCTACCTCGGCCCCCGGGGCTGGTTCAACCGGGTGCTGCTCGACCTCGGCGTCGTGGACGAGCCGGTCCGGCTGATCTACAACTACTGGGGCGTGCTGCTCTCGCTGCTCATCACCGGGTTCCCGTTCGCGTTCCTGCTGGTGCTCTCCTACATGTCGGGCATCGACCCGACGCTGGAGCGGGCCGCCGCGACGCTCGGCGCCGGGCCCTGGCAGCGGATGCGGCGGATCGTCCTGCCGCTGCTCGCCCCGGGCCTCGCGACCACGTTCGTGCTGGCGTTCGTGCTGGCGTTCTCGGTGTTCCCCTCGGCGAACCTCGTCGGCGAACCGGCCGGCGAGACCCGGGTGATGGCGATCGCGGCCTACCAGGCGGCGTTCGAGAAGTACGACTACTCGATGGCCTCGACCATCGCCGTGCTGATGGGCGTGTTCGAGCTGCTCGTCATCTCGGTCACGCTGCTGCTGCGCGGCCGCCTCTACACCGGGCCCGCGATGGGAGGTAAGGGATCATGACCGCCGTCTCCCGCCCGCGCGGGCTGCCGAAGGGCCGGCTGAGCGGCTGGGCCGTCTGGATCTGCGTCGCGTTCTTCCTGGTCAACCTGGCCGCCCTGATCCTGTCCGTGGTCGTCAACTCGTTCGGGACCAGGTGGTTCGCCGGCTGGCTGCCGCAGGGCTTCACCAGCGCGTGGTACTCCGACGCGTGGGAGGAGTTCGCGCTCGGCGAGGTGCTGACCGTCACGCTGGAGATCACGCTCGTGGTGGTGGCGCTCTCGCTGCTGATCGGCGTCCCCGCCGGGTACGCGCTGGCGCGCCGCGACTTCCCGGGCAAGCGGATCGTGATGTTCCTGCTGCTGCTCCCGGTGCTGCTGCCGCCGATCACCTACGGGATCCCGCTCGCGACCGTCCTGTACAAGGTGCACCTGGCGGGGACGATGACGGGCGTCATCGCGGCGAACCTCGTCCCGGCCCTGCCGTTCGTCGTCCTCGTGATGACGCCGTTCGTGGAGCAGATCGACGCGAACGTGGAGTCGGCGGCGCGGATGTGCGGGGCCCGCACCCGGCAGGTGTTCACGCGGGTGCTGGTGCCGCTGCTGCTGCCCGGCATCCTCGCCGCCGGCATCCTGGTGCTGGTCCGGACCGTCGCCATGTTCGAGCTGACGTTCCTGGTCGCCGACGCCGACAGCCAGACGCTGATCGTCTCGCTGTACAGCGCCGCGTTCACCCCCGGCATCCGCGCCGCCCAGGCCATCGACGCGATGGCCGTGATCTACATGGCGCTGTCGGCGGTCCTGCTCGTGATCGCCCTGATGTTCGTCAACCCGACACAGATCGTCGCCCAGGTGAGGGAGGCCCCGGCCGAATGAGCCCAGCGGAGAAGAGGGCATGCGAATGAGCAGCGTCCGGTTCGACTACACGGGGGAGCGGGTCCTGGTCACCGGCGCCGCGGGCCTGATCGGCCGCGCGCTGGTGCGGCGCTTCGCCGGCGCGGGCGCGCGGGTGCTCGCCGTGGACGTGGACGACGACGGGCTCAAGGTCTTCGACGGCGACCCGCGGGTCGCGACGATGGTCGGCGACCTGGCCCGCGAGGACGTCGCCGACGCGGTCTTCGCCAGGCTCCTGCGGGACGGCGGCCTGGACGTGCTCGTCAACAACGCGGCGATGACCGAGGTGCGCACCCCGTTCATCGACTTCAGCGCCGGGCTATGGGACGCGGTCGTCGCCGCGAACCTGCGCTCGGCGTACCTGCTGTCGGTGCGCGCCGTCCGGCACTGGCGCGACGCCGGGCGGGGCGGCGCGATCGTCAGCCTGTCGTCGCCGGGAGGCTCCCGGGCCCACGAGGACCAGAGCGCCTACGACGTGACCAAGGCGGGCATCGAGGCGCTGAGCCGGGCGATCGCCGTGGAGCTCGGCGGGCTCGGCATCCGGGCGAACTGCGTCGCCCCGGCCAGCGTCGTCGGGGAGATCCGGCCCGCCACCGACATCCCGGCCGGCCGCACCACCGCGCCGGAGGAGGTCGCGGACGCGGCGCTGTTCCTGGCGTCCCCGGCGGCGGAGCAGCTCAACGGGCACGTCCTGCGCGTGGACGGCGGGCTGCACGCGCGGCTGCGCACCGATCCGGCCCAGGAACAGCAGCGCGCCCCTGCCTAGGGGCCTCCGGGCGCCGGGCACGGTGCCGTGGGCGCCTGCGGTTCGGCGGAGGACGTCGGCGCCGGACTGCGCGAGGGCGTCCGCGAGGGCGGCCGGGCGGGGCCGGTCCGGCGCAGGTTGTGCCGTTTCATGACGGCCTGCAGATCGGGCCTGCCGCCCGTGCCGTCGGCGTCGGCCAGCGTCGGGCACGCCCACGCGTCCTGCCGCCCCCACGAGTAGCTGATGTCGAACGCGGGGCGCGGGACGAGCCGGTCCCACCGGCGGAGGATGGAGGTGAGCTGCGCCTCGTCCGGCAGCCGCCAGTGCCGTTCACCGTCATTGCAGGACTGCCCGAACGTCTGGAACACGGGGACGATCATGCGCTGGGGGAACCCGGCGCGGGCGGCCTGCCCGACCATGGTGTCGATCGCGTCCAGGTCGCAGCCCCCGCCGCCCGTCCGGCACGGGTAGGGGTCGAGCCCGATGAGGTCGAGATGGGTGGCGGACGGTCTGAGCGGCCGCATCGGCCAGTCGGTCAGCGAGGCGAACGCGACCTGCCCCGGCGCGTACCGGTGGACGATGTCCGCGCGCCGCCGGATCTCGCCGACGATGCCGGGGCACTGGTCCGGGTTCGGCTCGTCGGACAGGTACCAGCCGTAGACGCGGGCGTTCCCGGCGAACCGCTTCACCGTGGCCGCGAACGCGGCGTCGCTCTCCTCCTGGAAGGCGCCGCAGGTGGTGTTGCCGACCCACAGCAGGGCCCGTCCGCCCTTGGGCAGCGCGGCGATGTCGTCCTCGTCGGGGTCGGTGTCGAACAGGTCGTAGCCGAGCGCGGCGGCCTCGGCGCGGTCTCCGGCCGGCATGTTGAGCGCGAGGTGCAGGGTGCCGCTCGCGCGCTGGTGGGCGGCGGGACGCGCGGCGGCGTCCCCCGGCGAGGGGGCGATCAGGTACCCGGTGACGGCGCCCGCGAGGGCGGCCGCGGCGCCCACCGCGGCCAGATGCATCGCGGCCAGTTGCGTCTTCATCGGCTCTCCCGGCGTCGCTGGTGCGCCCAGCGTCGCACGGACGGAGCGTGATCGCGGGAATACGCGACGGACCGGCCGCCCGCAACGGCGGGGGCGGCCGGTCCGGAAAACGCGGACGGGCGGTGAGCCCTGGGGACGGGTCAGACGCGCCAGGACTGGACGAGCGCGTCCAGCGTGGCCTGGTCGTAGACGATCCCCTGGGACGCCAGCTCCTGGGCGACCAGCTCGCCGTCGCCGTGGTGCTTGGCGAGCAGCCGGTACACCGCGTACGGGAACCAGTGGTTGTCGCTGATCCGCTGGATCTCCGCCTCGTCGCAGCTGTAGCCCTCGGCCCGGACCTCGGCGAGCGTCCCGGCGACGTCCCCGTGCCGGCGTTCGAGGACGTCGATGACGAGGGCGCGCAGGTTCTCCGGGTTGGCGGCGGGCGCCGGTGCCGGTTCCTCGGTGGCGGTGCCGTAGGAGCTGCGCCCGTTGAGGCTGCCGCGGGCGGCGGCGCTGACCACGGCCAGTTCCGGCTCCGGCTCCGGCTCCGGCTCGGGTTCCGGCTGCGGGGCCGGAGCGGGGGCGGGGGCCTTGGGAGCGGGCGCCGGGGCGGTCGCGGGCGCGGCGGCCTGGGCGGTCGCGCCGGCGGCGGCCTCGCGTGCGGTCTCGGCCTTGGGCTGCGGCGCGGCGGCGGCCGGGGTGCCCGACTCGATCGCCTTCCCCGAGTGCCCGGGGACCTGGATCTGCGGGAACGGGCCGGTGTTGCGCATCGGCATCAGCGTGATCTGGTTCAGCGTGACCGGCCCGGCGATCGCGCGCGTCTGCGGCTCGGGCGGCTTGACCTCCTCCTCTTCCTCGTTCGACACGTACCGGTGCAGGGTCCGCAGCAGGACGAAGAGGCCGAGCATGGACACTATCGGCGGCACGGCGGCCGTCGCCTGGTAGGAGAACGTCTTGTGCCCGACGTGCCCGACGTTGAAGATGAGGCTGGCCGTCCAGCCCGCGATGGCGATGGACAGCGGCAGGCAGAAGTCCAGCCAGCTCATCAGCGTCCGGCGGCGCAGCACGAAGGCGTCTATGGCCAGCAGGAAGAGCCCGAGCTCTCCGACGATGATGAACAGGTCGACCAGCAGGGGGAAGGACTCGGCCTTCCAGCCGCGCAGGCCGTGTTCGAGGGCCCAGTGGTAGAGCCCGGCATAGGATTGGGCGAAGCCACCGGCGGTGGCGGTCAGGACCGCGGCCGCCATGAAGGCGATGGCTCCCCACCGTGTGATGACCTGTGCCCGGTTGGCAGCGCTCATGCGGCGTGTGCTCCCAGATTTCCTTACACAACCAAGAGTGATCGCAGGGAGACTATCCATTCCTTTGCCGTTTCGTGGGCGATTCGCATCACGTCTCGGTCGCATTTCCGGGAAACCGCCGATCGGCGCCACCGGCCGCCCCACGGCTGAATTGTCCTATTGTGTCCATTTATTGGAGTGGAACGGGCGGTCCCGCCGCTCCACGCGGGGATTTGGCGCCGAGTGCCAAAGCCCGCCCGCAGCGTCGTGCTGACTCGCTCATTGACCTTCCTGACACGCCATAGAAGCCTGGCGGGTGGCGTCCGAGACCCCGTTCGCAGACCGGAGGAGCGTCATGTCCACGCTCGCAGACAGCTCGGACCGACTCCTGCTCGTCTCGGCGTTCGAGCGGATCGAGGCGTGGATCGAGGGGCGGCTGCACGACCCGTCCCTGTGCCCGGCGTCGATCGCGGCGGCGCACCACATCTCCGTCCGCCAGCTGTACCGGGTGTTCCGGCCGTCCGGCACGACCGTCGCGCGGCACATCCGCGCCCGCCGCCTGGAGAACTGCCGCCGCGAGCTCGCCGACCCGCTCTTCGGCGCGGAGCCGATCGGCGCGATCGCGAACCGCTGGGGCATGCCGGACGCCGCCGCCTTCAGTCGCGCCTTCCGCGCCGCCTACGGCCAGACCCCGACCGCCTACCGCGCCCGGACCGCGGGCATCCGGCGGGGCGGCTAGCGCCGCGTGCGCCGGAGGCGGCGCGCCGTGGTGAACTGGAGGCGATGCCGACAGGCGTGAAGGGAGACACGGACATGTCGCTGACCATGCGGCCGGGACCGCTCGCGGGATCCCCCGGCGACGAGGTCAACTTCACCATCGACGGGCCGAAGCACCGCCTGTTCATGCACCCCTTCCCGCGGCGGGTCCGGGCGCGGTTCGCGGGGGAGACCGTCCTGGACACCGAGCGCGGGCGGTTCCTGCATGAGACCGGCCTGCTGCCCGTCCTGTACGTCCCGGAGGAGGACGTGCGGACCGACCTGCTGGAGAAGACCGAGCACACGACGTACTGCCCGTTCAAGGGCGACGCGGCGTACTGGACGGTGCGGGTCGGCGACCGCGCGGCCGAGAACGCGGTCTGGGCCTATCCGGAGCCGAATCCGGAGTCGGCGTGGCTGCGCGGGCACATGGCCTTCTACTGGAAGCGGATGGACGCCTGGTTCGACGAGGACGAGGAGGTCCACGGGCACCTGCGGGACCCGTTCCACCGTGTCGACGCGCGCGACACCTCCAGGCGCGTGCGGGTGCTGCTGGACGGGACGGTCGTCGCGGAGACCGAGCGGTCGAGGCTGCTGTCGGAGACGGGGCTGCCCAACCGGTTCTACATCCCGGCCGAGGACGTCCGCCGCGACCTGCTGACCCGGAGCGAGAAGCGCACCGTCTGCCCGTACAAGGGCGAGGCGACGTACTGGTCGCTGGACGGCGCCGAGGACGCCGCCTGGTCCTACGAGCGGCCCCTGGAGGACGCCGCCAGGATCGGCGGGTATCTCGCCTTCGACCATGAGGCTCTGACGATCGAGGCGGACACGCCCGGCGCGGGCGCCTGACCGGTTCGCGGTGGAAGGTCCATCTGTCGCATAGTTTCGGCATGGTGGATACCTCCCTCTATGCGGCGTTCGTCGTCGCGGCCTTCGCCCTCTGCGTCACCCCCGGGCCCGACATGATGTTCATCGTCGCGATGGGCGGGCGCGGCGGGCCCGGAACGGGCGTGATGGCCGCCGTGGGCGTCGCCGCCGGCGCCCTCACGCACGCCGTCGCCGCGACGCTCGGGCTCTCCGCCCTCTTCACGGCCCTGCCGGCGCTCTACCACGTGCTGCGCTGGGCCGGCGCCGCCTACCTGCTGTACCTCGCGGTCCGGTCGTTCCGTGACCGCGGCGAGCCGGGTGAGGGCACGGCCGCGGTCGGCCCCGGGCGGCCGCGCGCGTTCTGGCAGGGCGTCGTCACGAACCTGCTGAACCCCAAGGTGATCCTGTTCAACATCGCCTTCCTGCCGCAGTTCGTGAACCCGGCGCTCGGGCACCCGATGGTCCAGCTCCTCGTCCTCGGGATCACGCTCGTCCTCATCGGCCTCGCCGTGGACGCGTCCGTGGGGCTGCTCTCCGGCCGGCTCGCGGACCTGCTGCGGCGCAGCCGCCGCGTCGCGCGGGGCCTGAACATCTTCAGCGGCACCGTCTTCACGGGACTCGCCGTGCGGCTGCTGGCCGTCCCCAAGTGACGTCCGCGGGTTTACAGTTCAGATGACCCCGGGCAAAGGAGGCGGCTGTTGGCACCGTACGCGGCGTCCTCTCCGCCTCCGGCGTTCTGGGCCGCGCTCGACGCCGCGCAGCGCTCCGCGCTCCGCGCCGCCGCGCGCCCGCGGACCTTCCAGGTGAAGGCGCCCCTGGTGTACCAGGGCGACGAGTCCGACCACGTGATCATCATCGAGCGCGGCTGGGCGAAGGTGACCTCCTCGACCGAGGACGGCCACGACGTGGTGCTGGCCGTCCGCGGGCCCGGCGACCTGCTGGCCGAGAGCGCGGTGCTCGGCGGGCGGCCGCGGGCCGCGACGGTCACCGCGCTGTCGCCGATCCGCGCGCTGGTCGTGCCCGCGGCCCGGTTCACCGGGTTCCTGGACGCCCATCCGGACGTGTGGATGCTCGTCACCGGCACCTTCGTCCGGCGCATGGACGACTCCGACCGGCGGCTGGCGGCGCACATCACGAGCCGGGGCCCGCAGCGCCTCGCGGCGCTCCTCACCGACCTGGCCGAGCGGTCGGTCCACCACGCCCCGCCCGCGCCGGACGGGTCGATCGAGATCGGCCCGCCGCTTTCGCAGGAGGAGCTCGGCAGCTGGATGGACGCGTCCCGGGAGACCGTCGCCCGCGCCCTCGCCGGGCTCCGCCGGGCGGGCCTGATCCGCACCGGCTGGCGCAAGATCACCGTCGTCGACCTGCCCCGCCTCCGCGAGTTCTCGAAGGAGCAGGACTGACGCGCGGTCCCTCCGGCCGCGGGCGTCCCGGGCGCCCGGCGGAACTTGCCGGTGACAAAATGGCGGCATGAGCGGCGACGGCTACCATCACGGCAACCTGCGGCGGGCCGTGCTCGACGCCGCCGTCGAGGCGATCGCGGAGTCGGGCCCGGCGACGTGGAGCCTGCGCGAGCTGGCCCGCCGCGCCGGCGTCTCGCACGCCGCGCCCGCCCATCACTTCGGCGACAAGACCGGGCTGCTGACGGCCGTCGCCGCCGAGGGCTACGCGCTCTTCGCCGACGCCCTGGAGGCCGCCGGCGACGACCTGCACGACGTCGGCCTGGCGTACGTCCGGTTCGCGGTCGGGCACCGGGCCCACTTCGAGGTGATGTTCACCCCCGCGCTCTACCGGGCCGACGATCCCGGGGTCGGCGCGGCCCGCGAGCGCGCCGCGCTGGCCCTGCGCGAGGGTGTCCGCGGGGTCGCGCCGGGCGGGCCGCAGGACGACCGGACGGCGGGGATCGCCGCGTGGTCGATCGTCCACGGCTTCGCGCACCTGTGGCTGAGCGGCGCGCTGCCCGACCTCGGCGACGACCCCGTCGCGGCGGCCGGCCCGGTCATCCGCCTTCTCTTCGAGCGCTGATCTCGCGTCCCGCTCCGGCGGCCACGGCGTCCTCCCGTTCCCCGTTCTCCCCGGCCGGGGGACGTTCCGGGACGACGGCGAGGTCGGCCCGGAACCGGCGGTTGAGCGCGGCGCGGAGCCGGCCGGCGGCGGTCCGGCCGCGCGGGCTCTCGATGTCGTCGACGGGCGGCGGGACGTCCAGGTCGACGGCGGGCGCCGGCCGCGGGTCGGTGATGGCGGCGATCGCCTCGTCCGGCAGGTGCCGCTCGACCTCGCTGAACCTCCCGTCGGGCGACTGGCGGATGATGCCGGTCTCCAGGCCGTGGGCGGCGAGCGCCAGGTCGCGGCGTTGCAGGCCCACGCAGATGCGGTAGGCGACGATGTAGGCGAGCACCGGCCCGAGGATGATCAGGAAGCGGAAGAACCAGGTCGTCCAGAACAGCGGGATGTGGAACCGGTCGGCGAGGACGTCGTTTCCGCCCGCGAGCCAGAGCGTCCCGTAGAAGACCACGCCGCCGACGCCGATGCCGGTGCGGGCGGGGACGTCGCGCGGCCGGTCCAGCAGGTGGTGGATCTGGTGGTCGCCGGTCACCCAGCGCTCCAGGAACGGGTAGACGGCGAGGCCGGTGAACAGCAGGCCCGGCACCACCAGCGCGGGGATCACCACGCTCATCGCGACCGTGTGCCCCCACGCGTTGATCTCCCAGGCGGGCATGATCCGCAGCGCGCCCTCCAGCCAGCCCATGTACCAGTCGGGCTGGGAGCCGGAGCTGATGGCGCCCGGGTCGTACGGTCCGAACAGCCAGATCGGGTTGATCTGGACGAACGCGGCCAGCAGCGTCGTGACCCCGAGCACCCACAGGAACAGCGACGTGGTCTTGGCGATGAAGACGGGGAAGAACGGGTAGCCGCGGACGGTCGTGTTCGAGCTGCCCTTGCCCGGGAACTGGGTGTGGGTCTGCCGCCAGGTCAGCACGATCGCGTGCAGCGGGATCAGCGCCGCCAGGAGCCCGGGGATCAGCAGCACGTGGATCACGTAGAGGCGGGGGATGATGTCGGTGCCGGGGTACTCCCCGCCGAACAGGAACATCACCAGGTACGACCCGACCAGCGGGATCGACGCGGTGACGCCCTCCAGGATCCGCAGGCCGGTGCCGGACAGCAGGTCGTCCGGCAGCGAGTAGCCGAACAGGCCGTTCAGCATGACCAGCATGAACATGAGGATGCCGATGAGCCAGTTCAGCTCGCGCGGCTTGCGGAACGCGCCGCTGAAGAAGTTGCGGAGCAGGTGGACGAGGATCGCGCCCATGAAGATGAGCGTCGACCAGTGGTGGATCTGCCGGACGAGCAGCCCGCCCCGCACATCGAAGCTGATCTTGAGCGAGGAGGCGTACGCCTCGCTCATCTCGACGCCCTTGAGCTTGGTGTACGAGCCGTTGTAGACGACCTCGTGCATGCTCGGCTTGAAGAACAGCGTCAGGTACACCCCGGTCAGCAGGATGATCACGAACGAGTACATCGCGATCTCGCCGACGAGGAAGCTCCACTGGTCCGGGAAGGCCTTCTTCACTGCCTTGCGGGCGAAGCCGGTCGTGCCGAACCGCTCGTCCAGCGCCCGCGCCGTGCCGTCGACGCTCCTCGGCGCGCCGCGTACGCCCGGCCGGCGGCCACCGGCCGTTCTCGTCCCCGCCATCGTCAGCATCCTCCCGCGCATCTGGGCATGTCGCTTCTAGGCATAAGACCGATGCGGGATGCCGTATGTGACATCGTCCGGTGTGGACCGGATCACAGTGCGGGACGGAGGCGCGCCGTCCTCAGCCGGTGGCGCCGGCCAGGCGGGTGCGGCGCATGTAGCGCGGACGCCAGCGCGCCCGGTAGAAGAGCCGGATCGGCGGCGGCAGCATGCGCAGCACCGCGCGGCGGCCGGCGGCGGGAGCGCCGTCCAGCAGCCAGGGCAGGAACACGCCGAGCCCGCGCAGGCCCAGCTCGCGGCGGAACTCGACGTCGAAGGTGCCCCACTCGAACGGCGTGAGCGTCTCCTGGATCAGCGGCAGCACGTGGGCCTCCTTGAAGTCCAGGAGCGTGTCCACCGAGACGCGGAGGTCGCGGGCGTAGAGGGCGAACGCGCGCTGGTCACGGTGCTCCAGCGCCGCGTCCAGGCCGTCGATCAGCGGGACGACCTTGACCGCCCGCAACGCCATGGCGTCGAGGACGGCCCCGACCCGGCCGAGCCCGCCGGACGGCCGCGCGCCGGCGTCCTTGGCGTACATGACCGTCCAGAGGGCCGCCTTCTCCGCGCGGTCCTGGAGGCGCCAGTGGCCGGTGAACAGGGACCAGCTGTTCGCGACCGCCCTCCCCGGCGGCTCCGCGCGGTGACCGGATCCGGCCGCCGCCTCCAGCCGGGCGGTGTCGCGGCGGAACGCGTCGTAGGCGGCGTACAGCATGGTCAGGTCGAACTTCCTCGCCACACTCTCCATGCCGCCTCCCAAGCCCTCCGCGCCGGTGCCGCCATAGAAATAGATGGGCGGCGCACCCCTTTATGTGACGCGATGCGGAGCATGACTTCTGTGATCTGCCCCACGGAAGGCGGGTTATGCGGCGGCCCTCACCCGGGCGGCGTCCGGACGCGGCCGTCGGATAACGTCGCGGGCGTGCGACCCAAGATCTCCGAAGAGCCCGGAACGCGGCTGGAATCCCTCTACTCCGTCCTCGACCTGCTGGACCTGGAGGAGCTCGACCGGGACCTCTACCGGGGCACGCTCGTCTTCGACGACCCGTACCCGCTCTACGGCGGGCAGGTCGCGGCGCAGGCGCTGCGCGCCGCCGGCGGCACCGTACCGGAGGGTCGCCTGCCGCACTCGCTGCACGGCTACTTCCTGCGCGGCGGCGACGCGGCCCGGCCGACGATCTTCCGGGTGGACCGGGACCGCGACGGGCGCTCGTTCTCCGCGCGCCGGGTGGTGGCACTCCAGGGCGGCGAGGTCATCTTCAACATGTCGGTCTCGTTCCAGCGGCCCGCGGACGACGTGGACCGGCAGGTGCACCCCGCGCCCGCGGCGCCGGACCCGCGGACCCTCCCGGAGTCGCCGGTCCCGCGGCTGTTCTCGATGGAGGGCCGCGTCCCGCCGCAGCCGTACGAGCCGGCCGACTTCCCGACCCGGCTGTGGTCGCGCTGCACCGCGCCGCTGCCGGACGACGACCTGCTGCACGCGTGCGTGCTGACGTACCTGTCCGATATCTCCAGCGGCCTGATCGCGCTGCACGACGGGCGCGCCCGGTCCGGGTCCAGCCTCGACCACGCGGTCTGGTTCCACCGCCCGGTCCGGATGGACGAGTGGGTGCTGATGGACCTCGTCCCGCAGACCGTCGCCGCCGGGCGCGGCTGGTACACGGGGACGCTCCACACCGCCGGCGGGGTGCTGGCGGCCAGCCTCGCCCAGGAGGTGCTGTTCCGCACGCCCCGCGACTGACGCGGCCGGGGCCGGCCTCCGAACACGAGGAGGCCGGCCCCGGGGGCACCGGCGGGGGGACGGTGCCGTTCTCGGAGCGCCTCTATCTCCAGGTGTCGTCGGCGGTGCGGCCGGACGTGCCGGTCGTGTACGTCCGGTTGGCGCCGCTCTCCCATGTCACGGCGCCCGCGTCGGTCTTCTTGACGTACTTGTACTGGATCTCGGTCCTGGCGGGCAGCGTGACCTCGCCGCTCCAGACCGGGTAGCCGGCCGAGGAGAGCTTCACGGCCTTGGCGGGGTCCCACGACCCGAGCGCCGGGACGTTCCCGACTAGGTAGACGCTGGTCCCCCAGGTGGTGGTCGCGTGGACCCTGAACGTGTCGGTGACGGTCGCGGGCGTCGGTGTGGCACCGGTCTTGGCGTCGGCGTGAATGGCGACCGCGCCGCCCGCGGGGATGGTCACGGTGGCCGTGCCGCCCGACACGGTGACGGCCGTGCCCGCGCAGCCGTCCGGGCCGAGGCCGCCGGTGATGACGTCGCAGTAGACGCCGTCCGCGAGACCCGTCCGGTAGGACGAGGTGGACGGCCCGGAGGAGTCGTTCAGCCCGATCCAGCCCCGCGACCCGCGGCTGAACCCGATGACGTCTCCCGCGGTGGCCGTGAAGTTGGAGACCGTGGTCGCGGACGCGGTCGCGTTGCGCCACCCGACCATGCCCTTGATCCCGGTCGAGCGGGTGAGGCACTGCCAGCCGCCGGCGCAGTTCGCGGCGGTGACGAACCCGTTGGAGTCGGCGGGCGGCGACTGCCCCCTGGACGACCAGGTGAACCCGTCGTAGACGGTCGGCTTGCCGTACGGGTAGGCGAGCAGGAAGTAGGTGGCGAGGGTGTAGTCGGCGCCGTTCCTGTAGCTGAGCGTGGAGCCGTCCCGCTCGGTGTCGTGGTTGGTGATCATGGCGTAGGTCTGGGAGCTCTCCCCGTCCAGCGACCAGGACGGGATGCCCGACAGGTTCGACAGGGTGCCGTTCTGGAACTGGGTCTTGAGGCCCATCGCGTAGGCGAAGCCGAGCACGTCGCCGTTGGAGGTGAACGCGGACGCCTTCAGGTCCGGATTGGTGGCGCCGGGGAAGACCTCCTGGGCGATGTAGGGCGCCTTGCCCTCGGCGGTGGTGGGGTTCAGCGCGCCCTTGATGGCGGCGAAGTCGCTCTGCGCGATGTGCTTGGCGGCGTCGATCCGGAACCCGTCCACGCCGAGCCCGATCAGGTCGTTGAGATACCCGGCGATCTTGCCGCGCACGTAGCCGGTCTGCGTCTTGAGATCCGACAGCGACACCAGCTCGCAGTTCTGCACCTCGGACGTGTCGTTCCAGTCGTCGATGCCCGCGTCCTCGTCGTTGCAGTAACCGTCGTTGGCGTGGTGGAAGTCGCCGTACCCGTAGGGGACGGCCGGGTAGGAGAACCCCGCCGGATCGAACGTCGAGCCTCCGTAGGTGGTGTTCACCGTGTTGTTGTGGCCCGCCGTGTGGTTGATCACCGCGTCCACGTACACGCGGACGCCGGCGTCGTGGCAGGCGGTGACCATGGCGGAGAACTGGGCGCGGGTGCCGAGCCTGCTGGTCAGGTCGTAGGAGACGGGCTGGTAGACCTCCCACCAAGGGTGGGCGCCGTCATCGGTGGACGCGAGGCTGACCGACTCGGCGGGCGGCGCGACCTGGACGGCCCCGTACCCGGCCGGGCCGAGGTGGTCGGTGCACGCGGCGGCCACGGACGGCCAGTTCCACTCCCAGAGGTTGGCGGTGACGTCGCTGGAGTTGAGGGAGGCGGCGGCCATGGCGGGGCGGTCGGGGAGAAGGACCGCGGCGGGGGAGAGGCCGCCGAGGACGAGGATCCCGGCGGCGAGCAGGGATCGGCGGCGGGGGACGCGTGCGCGTCGCACGTCGGTGGGGGACATGTCGGCGAACTCCTGACACGAGGCGCCTGGCGGGCGCCGGAGGGGGTGGGGGACGGCCGTCCGCGAGCACCCGTGAGAATGCTCCCTTCTTGCAGTCCGGTCAAGAGCTTGCGCAAGATTTCAATGAACTTGCAGAAAGCGGGCAGTGTCAGGAAGCCGGTTCCGAGCCTTGCGCGGCGAGGCGTTCCCGCTGGGGAACGACGGTGTACCTGGGGTCGCGCGCGGATTGCACCCCGGCGTGAAAGACCCCGAAACGCGTGCAGGCCGAGCCCGCCAGGAGCGCCGCCCCGCTGAGCGCCGCCGCGGCGCGGCCGCGCCCGCCGAGCAGGGCGCCCCCGGCGGCGCCCGCGGCCGACAGGATCTCGCCCGCGCGCATGAGCCGGCCCGCCCTGCCCACCGTGTACGGCTCGGCCGCCAGCCCGGCCCGGCGCTCCATCAGTCTGGCCGCGCCCACCTCCAGTGCCGCGCCGGCCACGGCGGCGGTCCGCATCGGGCCGGTCTCCCGGACCGGCGCCGTGAGCAGCGCCATGCCGGCCGCGGCGGCGGTGCCCGAGCCCACGAACACGAACGGCAGCTCCCGGTGCACCTCGTGCCAGGCGGGCACCGCCGTGTCGGCGACGAGCACGGCGGTGTAGGCGGCGACGGCCGGGCCGAGCGCGGCGGCGCCCGCGGTGGCGGCCCGGCCCGGGCGCGGGAGCAGCCCCGTCACGTCCAGCACGGCGGCGGCGCCCGCCGCCGGGCCGTAGGCGGCCAGGATCCAGGAGCCCACGCTCATCGGCGAGGTCGGTTTCATCACGCGCAGCATGTGGGCGAAGCGCTCGGGCCGCCCGAGGTCGTGGATCAGCGCGGCCGTCGACCCGGCGATCGCGGCCAGCGACGAGATCTTCAGCGCCCGCGCCGCGGCCGGACGCCCGGTGAGCTGCGCGCCGGCGGCCAGCACCGAGCCGGCGCCCGCCAGGCCGCCGAGGAAGAAGTACGCGGCGACGTCGGCGGCCTTCCACACGGGCTGCTTCAGGACCGGCCTGCCGTAGTACGACGTGAACTCCGCCTCCGGCACCATCGCCTTCTCGCCGCGGCGCCCGCGCCGTCCTCCGCGCCGTCCCCCGCGGCGGTCCGGTCCCGCGCCGACCTGCGCCTCGCGATCCGGTCGCGCGCCGCGCACGCCTTCCCTGCCGACGTCGGAGGTGCTCATCGTCAGGCTCCCTTGCGGCCGTGGGCGGCGAAGACGGCGGCGAGCCCGCCGGCCAGCGCGGCGGCGGCCAGGCCCGCGTGCCGCCACATGGACGGCAGGTCGCGCGTGGTGACGACCGGGTCCGGCGGCAGCCCGTACACCTCCGGCTCGTCCAGCAGCAGGAAGAACGCGCCGTCGCCGCCGACGCCGTCGTCCGGATCGTGGCCGTAGAGGCGCGCGTCCTCGACACCGAGGTCGTGGAGCTGGTCGACGCGCATCGCGGCCCGCTCGCGCAGCTCCTCCAGCGGGCCGAACTGGATGGAGTCGGTCGGGCACGCCTTCGCGCAGGCCGGCTCCTGGCCCGCCCCGAGCCGGTCGTAGCACAGCGTGCACTTCCAGACGCGGCCGTCCTCCTCGCGCTGGTCGATCACCCCGTACGGGCAGGCGGGGACGCAGTAGCCGCAGCCGTTGCAGATGTCCTCCTGGACGACCACCGTGCCGAACTCGGTGCGGAACAGCGAGCCGGTGGGGCACACGTCCAGGCAGGCGGCGTGCGTGCAGTGCTTGCACACGTCGGACGCCATCAGCCAGCGCAGGTCGGTGCCCCCGTCACCGGGCGCGCCGGTGTGGTCCACGCCGGACTCGGCGTGCCCCATGGGCTTGTCCTGCTCGATGAACGCGACGTGCCGCCAGGTGTCGGCGCCGAGCCCCTGCGTGTTGTCGTACGACATGCCGGTGAACTCGAGGCCGTCCTCGGGAACGGCGTTCCACTCCTTGCACGCCACCTCGCACGCCTTGCATCCGATGCACACGGACGTGTCGGTGAAGAAGCCCATCCTGGGGGGAGCGTCCGGATAGCCCGCGTCGGCGGCGACGTCGGGTTCGGCTCCGGCGAGCAGGTTCCGTCCGACCAAGCTGCCCATCCCAGGACCTCCCATCCGCGGCGCCGACGCTCTCCCGCCCTTCCCGGGGACGCGCCGCCTACACCCCGTCCCGCGGGCCGGTCCCGCCGTTGACGCCCGTTTCGGCGGCTGGATAGCTTTCGGGGATGACGGTGGAAGGCGGCGGCTACGCGGGCCCTCTCGACCAGACGCTCGGCCTGCTGGTGACCGAGGCGTCCGACCGGGAGGTCGTGGCCGAGATCGAGGTCACCGCCAAGCTCATGCAGGCCTACGGGATCGTCCACGGCGGGGTCTACTGCGCGATCAACGAGACCATCTGCAGCATGGGCGCCGCCCTCACCGTGGGGCTGGACAACCAGGTCGTCGGCGTCAGCAACCACACGCGGTTCATCCGGGCCGTGCGCGGGGGCCGCCTGACGGCCCGCGCCCGCCCCGTCGACCGCGTGGACGACCACGTCACCTGGCAGGCGACGATCACCGACGACAAGGACCGCGTCGTCGCCGAGGGAACCGTCAACCTGCTGAAACTCTCCCCGAAGGACTAGGCCCCGGCACCGGGGACGACCTCTCGGCCGGCGGTGCCGTCAGGTCTCCATCGCCTTCCACTGGCGGTCGGCGACGGGGCGCCAGGCGTCGTGGCGCTCGTGGAAGAGCGCGAACGCCTGGGATCCGCTCCAGTCGTCCGGGAGGAGCTCCGCCGGGAGGCCCGGGTCGAGGAACGGGAACCGGCGCCATTCCTGGACGAGCCGGGTGTGCGCGGCGAACGTGCCGGCGTCGTCGGCGGGGCACAGCGCGCCGGCGGCGTCGAGGAAGTCCTCGTAGGCGAGCTCGATCTCGTCCAGGTCCCAGGCCTGCCGGGCCACGCGCCGCGCCTCGTCGAGGTCGCCGAGCCGCCCCACGAACAGGGTGGAGGAGCCGGCGACGCCGATCTCGGCGAGGACCTCCCGGACCTCCTGCTCGCGCTCGGGGTGCGGGCTGACCCACACGCCGGGGGAGAGGTTGCCGAGGCCGTTCCAGGCCAGCCGCGTCCGCAGCAGGTGGCGGAGGCGGCGGCTGGTCTCCGGGACGGTGGCGAGCACCACCAGCCACCGCCCGTCCCAGTCGCCGACGGGGCCGCCGAAGCCGTAGATGCGCTCGGTGCCGTCGGTGAGCAGCCGCTCGCCGGCCGGGGTGAGCCGCCAGGCGGTGCGGCGGCCGTGCCGCTCCCCGGCGAGCCAGCCCTCGCCGGCGCTGCGGGCGAGCGCCTGCCGGACGGCCTTCTCCTCCACGCCGAGCAGCCCGAGCGCCCGCAGGAACGTCGCCGTCCAGACCGGCCGGCCGCCGGGGAGCACGAACTCGCCCAGCACCGTCAGCAGCAGCGAACGCGCGCTCGCCGCGCCGAGCTCGCGCCGGCGGCGGAACCTCGGCTCGGGGCGGGCCGCGTCCTCGCCGGTTCGGGCCATGTGCTCCTCCTTCTGGGCCCTTCTGGGGCACGCCCGTCCATGGAAGCCTGTCCAGTATCGCGCGAGCCGGGCCCCGTCCCGCGCCGGTTCCGCGCGAAGGACCATCGTTCCACAAGTCTATTGACTAGCGTTTTGTGCCTGTAGAGCATTGGTGGCACGGTTCCCGGCGAGGGGAGACCCCGATGACCGCTGAGACGGCGACCGCACCGGTCCCGACCGACACCTTCAACGCGTCCGACTACCTGCTCCGCGTGTCCCGCCGCGCCGAGACCGCCGACCGGACGGCCCTGACCGGGCCGGGCGGCGACCTCACCTACGCGGAGCTGTCCGACCTGGCCGGGCACATCGCCGCCGGGCTCGAACGGTGGGACCTGCGCGCCGAGGAGCGCGTGGTCCTGTTCATGGCCGACGGCCCGTCCATGGCCGCCGCGATCCTGGGCGCGATGCGGCTCGGCGCCGTCCCCGTCCCGGTGTCGACGATGCTGACGGGCGCCGAGCTGGCCGCCCTGCTGAACGACGCGCGGGCCAGGGTCCTGCTGGTCAGCGACCGGTTCGCCGTCGCCGCGGAGTCGGCGCTCGCGCACGCACCCGGCGTCCGGCGCGTCGCGGTGGAGGGCGGCACCGGGCTCCGGGCGCCGGACGGCGTGCGGGTGAGCCCCTTCGAGGACCTGGTCGCCGCGGGCCGGGCCGCCGGCGGCGCGCCGGCCGGTCCCTACCAGACCTCCGACGACTCCAGCGCGCTGTGGCTCTACACGTCCGGGACGACGGGCAAGCCGAAGGGCGCGATGCACCGGCACGCCAACATCCGGCACGTCGTGGAGACCTACGGCCGCCAGGTCCTCGGCATCACGCCCGAGGACCGCTGCTACTCGGTCGCCAAGCTCTTCTTCGCCTACGGGATCGGCAACTCGCTGTTCTTCCCCCTCGCGGTGGGTGCCACGGCGATCCTGGACCCCGACCGCCCGACGCCCGCCTCGGTGGCCGAGCGGCTGGCCGAGTACCGGCCGACGCTCTTCTTCGCCGTCCCCACCTTCTACGCCGCGATCCTCAACGCCGAGGTGCCGGTGGAGGCGTTCGCGTCGGTCCGGCTGGCGGTCTCCGCGGGCGAGCCGCTTCCCGCCGAGCTGTGCCGCCGCTTCACCGCCAGGTACGGGGTGGAGATCATCGACGGGATCGGCTCGACCGAATGCCTGCACATCTTCCTGTCGAACCGTCCGGGCGAGGTCCGCCCGGGGACGACGGGCACCGCCGTCCCCGGCTACGAGCTGCGGGTCGTGGACGGAGCAGGGGCCGACGTGCCGCCGGGGACGCCGGGCTCGCTGCTGGTGAAGGGCGAGTCGATCGCCAGCGGCTACTGGTGCCGCACGGAGACGACGCGGCAGGTCTTCCAGGGCGAGTGGCTGCGCACCGGCGACACCTACGTGGTGGACGAGGACGGCTACTACACCTGCCTCGGCCGGACCGGCGACATGCTGAAGGCCGGCGGCATCTGGGTGTCGCCCGCCGAGGTGGAGGGGCGGCTGCTGGAGCATCCGGCGGTCGCGATGGCCGCCGTCGTCGGGCTGCCGGACGCCGACGGGCTGGACAAGCCGGTCGCCTGCGTCGTGCTGAAGGAGGGGGCGGCGGCCGAGCCCGCGGAGCTGATCGGGTTCTGCCGGGCGGGGCTCGCGTCGTTCAAGCGCCCCCGCGAGGTGCTGGTGGTGGACAAGCTCCCGACGACGCCGACCGGCAAGCTGCGCCGCTTCGCGGTCCGCGAGCTGGCCGCGACCCTGCTCGGCACACCCTGACGCGCCCCGGGTCGCCCCCGCCCGGGGCGGCTCCATGCATCGATATGCTACAAACTCCTGACGTTTAGGACGAAATTTGTGGAGCAGGGTGGAAGCAACGCGGCGGAGGGACGGCTCATGACGCACGTGGAGTTCCGGACGGAGCCGGCCGGCTACCGGCACTGGAGCCTGGACGTCGACGGCCCGGTCGCCACCCTGACCATGGCGGTGGACGAGCGGGGCGGGCTCGTGCCCGGCTACGAGCTGAAGCTGAACTCCTACGACCTCGGCGTGGACATCGAGCTTCACGACGCCGTCCAGCGGCTGCGGTTCGAGCACCCCGGGGTGCGCACGGTGGTGATCACCAGCGGCAAGGAGAAGATCTTCTGCGCGGGCGCCAACATCCGGATGCTGGCCGCGTCCCCGCACGCGTGGAAGGTGAACTTCTGCAAGTTCACCAACGAGACCCGCAACGGCATCGAGGACGCGACGGCGCACTCCGGCCAGACCTACCTGGCGGCCCTCAACGGCACCGCGTCCGGCGGCGGCTACGAGCTCGCCCTGGCCTGCGACCACATCATGCTCGTCGACGACCGCTCGTCGGCGGTGTCGCTCCCGGAGCTGCCGCTGCTCGGCGTCCTGCCCGGGACCGGCGGCCTCACCCGGGTGTCGGACAAGCGGCACGTCCGCCGCGACCGCGCCGACTACTTCTCCACCAAGGCCGAGGGGCTCGGCGGCAAGAAGGCCGTCGCGTGGGGCCTGGTGGACGAGGCCGTCCCGCGCACGGCCTGGGACGCGACGGTCGCCGAACGCGCGCGGGAGCTGGCGGAGCGCTCGTCCCGTCCGCCGGACGCGGAGGGCATCACGCTCCCGCGGCTCGGCAAGGAGCGCACGGACACGTCCATCGCCTACCGGCACGTGTCGGCGCGGCTGGACCGCGACGCGGGCGCCGCCGAGATCACGATCGCGGGCCCGGACGCCGCCCCCGGCGGCTTCCGCGACGCCGGCTTCTGGACGCTCGCCATGACCCGCGAGCTGGACGACCTGATCCTCGACCTGCGCACCAACGAGCTGGAGCTCGGTACGTGGGTGCTCCGCACGACCGGGGAGGCAAGGCACGTCCTCGCGCACGACCGGCTGCTGCTCGGCAACGCCGATGACTGGCTCGCCAACGAGATCGTGCACTACCTCAAGCGGACCCTGAAGCGCTTGGACGTCACGAGCCGCAGCCTCATCGCCCTGATCGAGCCCGGGAGCTGCTTCGCCGGCTCGCTCTTGGAGATCGCGCTGGCCGCCGATCGCACGTACCAGCTCGACGGCGTCTTCGAGGAGGTCGACCCGGACGCCGACCCCGCCACGATCACCGTCGACGCGATGAACCTCGGCCCGCTCCCGATGGGCAACGGCCTCACGCGCGTGCAGACCCGGTTCCTCGGCGACGCCGACGCCCTGGCCGCCGTCCGCGACGCCGCGGGCAAGCCCCTGGAGGCCGGCGACGCCGAGCGCCTCGGGCTGGTCACGTTCGCGCCCGACGACATCGACTGGGACGAGGAGGTCCGCATCGCGGTCGAGGAGCGGGCCAGCTTCAGCCCCGACGCCCTCACCGGGCTGGAGGCCAACTACCGCTTCCCGGGCCCGGAGACCCTGGAGACGAAGATCTTCGGCCGGCTCACCGCCTGGCAGAACTGGATCTTCACCCGCCCGAACGCGTCCGGGCCGGACGGCGCCCTCCGCCGCTACGGCACAGGCCAGCGCGCCGACTTCGACCGAAAGCGAGTCTGACCCATGGCGACCAGCGCCGACTACTCCGAGAAGATCCCGAACAACGTCGACCTCCACGAGGACCGGCGGCTGCAGCGCGCCCTGGAGTCCTGGCAGCCGAACTTCCTCACCTGGTGGGAGTCGATGGGTCCGTCGCTGCCGACGCAGGACGTGTACCTGCGGACGGCCGTGAACGTCGGCCGCGAAGGCTGGGCGCACTTCGGGCACGTCGCCATGAAGGAGTACCGGTGGGGCATCTTCCTGGCCGAACGCGAGGGCGACCGCCGTATCGGCTTCGGTGCCCACAAGGGTGAGCCCGCGTGGCAGAAGGTGCCGGGTGAGTATCGGGCGGACTTGCAGCGTCTCATCGTGATCCAGGGCGATACCGAGCCGGCGTCGGTCGAGCAGCAGCGCAACCTGGGTGCGACCGCGCCGAGTCTGTACGACCTGCGCAACCTGTTCCAGGTGAACGTCGAGGAGGGCCGTCACCTGTGGGCGATGGTCTACCTCCTGCACGCCTACTTCGGGCGCGACGGGCGCGAGGAGGCCGAGGAGCTGCTGCACCGCAACTCCGGCAGCGAGGAGTCGCCGCGCATCCTGGGCGCCTTCAACGAGGAGACGCCCGACTGGCTGTCCTTCTTCATGTTCACCTACTTCACCGACCGCGACGGCAAATACCAGCTCGGCACGCTCAAGGAGTCGGCCTTCGACCCGCTGTCGCGGACCTGCGAGTTCATGCTGAAGGAAGAGGCCCACCACATGATGGTGGGCACGACGGGCATCGACCGGGTCGTCGAGCGGACGGTCCAGCTGATGAAGGAGCACGACACCGACGACGTCACGCCGCACGGCGCGATCGCCCTCGACGTCGTCCAGAAGTACCTGAACTTCCACTACTCCGTCTCGCTCGACCTGTTCGGCTCCGAGACGTCCAGCAACGTCGCGAACTACTACACGGCCGGGCTCAAGGGACGGTGGATGGAGGACCGCCGCAAGGACGACCACCGCCTCACCGACGACGCCATCATGGTGGACGCCCTGGTCGACGGCGCCATCGGCCGGACCGAGGTCGCCGCGCTCACCGGCCTCAACACCGACCTGCGCCGCGAGTACATCGCGGACTGCCAGAGCGGCGTCAACCGGTGGAACCGCATCCTGTCGGAGGCGGGCCTGCCGCAGCGCCTCTACCTTCCGAGCGTCGCCTTCAACCGCAAGGTGGGCGCGTTCGCCGGGATCGAGACCGCCCCGGACGGGGAGATCCTCGACGCCGGCGAGTGGGAGCGGCGCAAGGGCGCCTGGCTCCCGACGGAGGTCGACAAGACCCACGTCCGGTCGCTGATGACCCCGGTCCACGAGCGCGGCAAGATCGCCGGCTGGATCGCGCCGCCCCGCAACGGGATCAACGGACAGCCGTTCGACTACGAGTACGTGCGGCTCTAGCCAGGACGCCGGGTCAGGACGCCGGAAGTCAGGACACCCGGACCGGCAGGCTCTTCCACGCCCGCAGCGTGTTGTTGTGGTGGCGCACCGGGTCGGCCGCGAGTTCGAGGCGTTCCACGCGCCGGGCGAGGGCCGTCAACAGCGCCTCGGACTCCAGGCGCGCCACGTGCTGGCCGGCGCACTGGTGGACGCCCATCCCGAACCCGACGTGGCCGGACGGGTCGCGGGACAGGTCGAACGCGTCGGGATCGTCCCAGCGGCGGGGGTCGCGGTTCGCGGCGCCGAGGAACATGAGGATCTTCCGGCCGTCCGGGACCGCGGTCCCCGCGATCTCCCGGTCGCCGACGGCGGTGCGGAAGAACGTCTGGACGGGCGACTGCCACCGGACCGCCTCGTCGAACGCCGTCCGGGCCAGGGCGGGGTTCTCCCGCAGCCGCCGCCACTGGTCCGGGTTCACCGCGAAGGCGTAGAGGACGGCGCCGAGCCCGTGCACGGTCGTGTCGACGCCCGCCGACAGCAGCGACCGGACGACGAGCGGCGCCTGCTCGCGGGTGATGTCGCCCCGGTCGGCGGCGGCCCAGATCTGCGCTCCGAACCCGTCCGGCGCGAGCCGCTCCCGCGCGCACTGGGCGTTGACCCAGGCCGACAGCTCGGCCACGCGCGGCTGCCCCTTCTCGACCAGGTCGTTCACCGGCCCGAACGCGTTGAACAGGTGGTCGCCGTAGGGGAGGAGGTTCTCGCGGCCTTCGGGGCCGAGGCCGACCGCGTCCGGGAACACGCGCAGCGGGAAGGCCTCGGCGAGCGCCGCGACGGCGTCGAACTCCCCGCCGCCGACGACCTCGTCGACCAGCCGTTCGGCGTCCGCGAACCACGCCTCGCGCAGGCGCCGCAGAGCCCGCGGACCCAGGACCTTGGACAGGACGGCCCGGGGCGCGTCGTGCCGAGGAGGGTCGGCCTCCAGAAGCAGGCTCGGAGGCCGCCAGGGCTTCTCGTGCCGGAAGTTGCTGAGCCCGACGCCCGCGGCCGACTGGAACCCCTGCCAGTCGGTCAGCGCGGCGTGGACCTGCTCGTACCGGGCCAGCGCGAAGACGTCGTACCTGGTCAGGTACGTCACGGGCCCGGCGTCGCGGAGCCGGGCGTGGAGGGGGAGCGGGTCTTCGAGGGCCTCGTGCCCGAACGGGTCGGCGTCGATGGCGGGCGGAGCCTGGACGGCGGTCATCTCGGGTGTCCCTTCAGAGGTCCAGTACGAGCCGGTCGGAACGGGAGCGCGACACGCACACGAACATGCAGTCGCCGGCCTCCCGCTCGCCGTCGTCGAGGATCGAGTCGCGGTGGTCGGGCTCGCCCTCGAGGACGGGCGTCTCGCACGTCCCGCAGAGCCCCTGCCTGCAGGACGACAGGACGCTCACGCCCGCGCCGCCGGCCGCGTCCAGCACCGACTGCCCCGGCCGGACGGTCAGGGAGGCGCCGGACCGGGCCAGACGCAGCTCGAACGGCTCGTCCCGGACGGCCCCGAAGTCACGGGCCACGAACCGCTCGGTGCGCAGCAGCCCCCGCGGCCAGGCGGAGCAGCGCGTCTCCACCGCTTCGAGCAGCGGGGCGGGGCCGCAGCAGTAGACCTTCGTGTCCGGGTCGGGCGGGCCCAGCCATGCCGCGAGATCGAGCAGCCCCTCCCGGTCCTGCGGGACGGCGGTGACCTTGTCGCCAAAGGCCTCCAGCTCGTCGAGGAAGGCCATCGACGCGAGCGAGCGCCCGCCGTAGAGCAACCGCCACCCGGCTCCGAGCATCTCGGCCTGCCGCACCATCGGCAGCAGCGGCGTGATCCCGATGCCGCCCGCGATGAACAGGTACCGCTCGGACGGGACGAGCCGGAAGTTGTTCCGCGGACCGCCGATCGAGACGCGGTCGCCTGCCCGCAGCTCGTCGTGCACGAACGCCGACCCGCCGCGGCCCCCCTGCTCCCGCAGCACACCGACCCGGTACGTGCGGGCGTCCCAGCGGTCGCCGCACAGGGAGTACTGCCGCGTCATGCCGTTCGGCAGCACGAGGTCGATGTGCGCACCGGGCGTCCAGTCGGGCAGGCGCCGGCCGTCCGGGTGGACGAGCGCCAGCGTCACCACGCCGTCGGCCACGGGCGTCTTCGCCGCCACGCACAGTTCGATCGCGGTGTCCACCACGGTCACTCCTCAGAATCCGAAGGGGTGACCACGAGGATCATCTGCGGACGCGCAGAGCGACCATGGCTTTCTCATCCAATGAGAGGCAGAGCGCGACGGCGACCGCCCTCACACACCGCCCAGCGACCTGGACACGCCTCGGGCGGCGGCCTTCAGCGCCGGGATCTGCGCCCGCGCGTTGCGGTCGTTCGGGACCACCACCGACAACGCGGCGACGACCTTCCCGCCCGCCCCGCGAACGGGCACGGCGATCCCCGTCGCACGCTCGTCGATGAACCCCGGACAGAAGGCGACCCCGCTCCGCCGCACGTCGGCGACCATCGCGCGCAGCCCCCGCTCGTCGACCACGGTCGCCTCGGTGTAGGCCACCCGGTCATGGCCCAGGACGTCCTCCAGCGACCCGGACGGCGCATGAGCGAGCAGCACCAGTCCGCTGGACGAGGCGTGCAGCGGCAGCCGTCCCGCGATGCGCGTCAGGTTGATCACCGAGTTCGGCATCGAGAGCCGCTCCACGAAGAGCACCTCGCGCCCGTCCAGCACGCCGAGCTGCGTGTGGTGCCCGATGACCGCGTGCAGATCCTCCATGAACGGCATCGCGGCCTCCCGCAGCCCGAGCGTCGGCGCGGCCCGCGACGCCAGCTCCCAGAGCCGCATCCCGACCCGCACGCGCCGCTGCTCGTCCCGCGCGAGGAGGCCGTGCTCGACGAGCTGCGCGACCAGCCGCGACGCCGTCGCCACGTGCAGCCCCGTCCGCCGGGCGATCTCCGAGACCGACAGCGCCGGATGGTCGGGATCGAACGCCTCGAAGATCAGCACCGCCCGGGTCAGCACGGACTCGCGAGTCATGTCCCCATTCTCCGCCCCCGGTCACGGGGCCCAGGGCGGGCGGATCTCGTCGGCGGTGGAGCGCAGGATCGCGATCGCGCGCCGGGTCGCCGTCTCGAAGGCCGCGGGGAAGCTTCCGGTCGCCGTTCCGACCGGCGTGAGCGAGGCCGCCAGGTCGTCCAGCTCGCGGACGATCTCCTGCCGCCGATGCGCCTCGCCTGGAGTGAGACCGGTACGGGCGCGCATCCGCTCCTCCAGATCGGCGACCACGTCCTCGTTCAGGATCCACTGGCGGTGGACCCGGGCGTACACGTCCGGATCCGGCGCGTGCGCCGTCTCCAGGAGCCGTCCGGCGACCTCCTTCCGCTCGCCGCCGGGCAGCCCGGCCAGCCGGGCGCGGAGCACGCGCGCGAACCGCTCGACCTGCTCAGGGTGGTCGGGAAGCGGCACGGGGGCGGGCCCGGGACGCGGGCGGTCGAGGCTCAGGCCGGGCGGAAGGGCCGGCTCCGCCGGGGCGCCTGCCGTACCGGCCGCCGGCTCCGCGCGTTGCAGCACTCCCCGCCGCGCCGCCCGCAGGCCCGCCTCGTATCCGAGCCGCCGATCCCCGTTCCCCAGAAGGGGGAGGTCGCCGATCCTGTCCGCCACCTCGTGCAGGACCCCGTCCAGGGCGAGCCGCGCGGACGGACGTGCCGGGCGTTCATCCGGTTCGGGGACGGTCTCCAACCACGACCGCAGCCGCACGGCCGCCTGGGCGGCATCGTCGCGGCCCGTGTAGGCGGCATCGACCTCCAACCATTCCGGCACCGCCTTCAGGAGCGCCTCGACCAGGTCGGCCCGCAACCGCCGGTGATCCGCCGGATGGGAGGCGGCGGTGACACCCGGGTAACGCCGGAGCACGACGTGCTCCACCGCGGTGCCGAGCGCCTGGGCACGGCGCCCGTGATCGACCCCGGCGGGTACGGGCTCCTCCGGGTCCGGGCGGCGCGCGCCGGTGTCGGGCAGCGGGCCGGTCATGGGCGGGGAGGCGCTGAGGACCCGGTCCACCAGGCCGTTCTCAAGCGCCTCCTGGGCGGTGAACCACCGCTCCCGGTTCGCGTCCGCGACGACCTGGCCGAGGGGAAGGCCGGTGTCCTCGGCGATGATCTGGAAGATCCGGTCCCCCACGGCCGCGTCGGCGTCCCCGGCCGGCCCCTTGGGCGGTATCAGCAGGATCCTGGCCTCGGGCAGGGCGGTCCGCTTTCCCGGCGTCCCGGCCGAGAGCACCACCTGCGCCATGCCGGCCGCCATGCCGAAGGCCACGGTGACGACGTCCATCCGGACGTACTTGATCACGTCGTAGAGTGCCATGCCCGGGGTGACCAGCCCGCCCGGCGAGTCGATGTAGAGGTAGACGTCCGAGGTCGGGTCGTCGGCCTCCATCTGCAGCAGGTCCGCGCAGATCCGGTTGGCCGCGGCATCGTCGATCTCGCCCTTGAGCAGCAGCACCCGGGCGTCGAAGAGCTTCGCGCGAGCGTCCTCTTCCTCGACTCCGCTCACGCCGCCCTCCCCGTCGTTCCGTGACTGATGCGTCACCGACCCTAACGATCGGCCCCCCGGCGTGCAGGCTGCTCGCGCGATCCGGCCCCGGCGACTCGCGGCTCAAGCCCCCGTGCTCGCGGCGGCCGCGGGGAAGAGTCGCAGCCATGCGGTGCCGGGCTCCGCCCCCTCGACCTCGACGCGCTCGAAGGCCGGACCGGTTCCGGCGACGGCCCGGTGCACGGGCGAGGAGACGATCAGCCCGAGGACGGCCGGGCCGGACGCCAGCCGCCGCCGCAGCACGCCCGCACCCAGCAACCGCGCGGCACGCGCGAGGACGTCCCCGGTGACTCCGTCCGGGCCCGCGAGCACCGGGCCCGTGTCGACCGCGACCCGCACCCGGAACCGCAGCTCCTCCGCCGCGGCGCGGTCGTGCCGGGCGATGCGCTCGGCGAACGCCCGGACCAGGGGGTCCGCGGGCGTGCTCGCCGGGACCCCGGGCGGGACGACGAGCAGCACCCCGTCCCCGCGGTCCTCGTGGTGGCACGCGGCCCAGGACACCCCGGAGGCGGCGAACGCCCCCTCCAGGGACCGGTACAGCACCTTCCTGATGGCGGCGCGGTCGGACTCCGTCCGGTCCGGCGACCCGAACCCCACCACGTCGGCGAACACGATCGTGCAGTCCTGCCCGGTGAGGAAGGGCGAACCCGGCGCGGCCTCCGGAACCGGCGCGCCGGAGGCGGTGAGCCGCTCCAGCCGGGCCACGTCGAGGACGTCGATCGTGGCGGCCTCGGCGCGGACGAGACCCTGGCCGCCCCACTGGGCGAGCACGCTGTCCACCGCCGCCGGCGACGACGACGTCCAGCCGGCGAGTTCCCGGCCGGTCACCGGGAGGGTCCGCCCCCGCGCCCGCGAGAGCGTGGTGAACAGCGCCGCCAGCCGCCGCTGGGTGTCGGCGAGCTCGGTGCCCGAGGTGTGGGCCGCCGCCTCGATCGCGCGGTCGTGCGCCTGCTTCTCCAGCACGGACTGCACGCCCGGGTGCCGCTCCACCACGCGCCGGAAGTCCGCCGCCTCGATCACGAGCGCCTCCACCGCGTCGAGCGCGATGACCGTGGCGGACCAGGCGTCGCCCTCGAACAGGGCCCGCTCGCCGATGAGATCGCCGGGCCCGCGGACCGCGACGATCCGCTCCTCGCCTGCCCGGTCCACGCGGACCTTCGTCCAGCCCGTGCGGATGACGACGACGTAGTCAGCCGGATACCCCTGCCGCAGGATCGGCGCGCCCGGCCCGAAGGCGCGCGGGCGCGCGGCGGCGCGGACGGCGTCCCGCTCGCCGGAGTCGAGGGCGTGCCAGAAGCTCTCCCTGAGCTTCCCGCCCCGCTCGCCCGGCCGCGCCCGCTGGGCCGCCGCCCGGGCGGAACCGGCCTGAGCACGCGCGAACTCGACCACCGGCGCGATGAACAGCGCCAGCACGCAGAGGGTCAGGGCGGCGACCACGGCCGCGGCGGGCGTCCCGGTCGCCGTCGCCGTCCAGGCCGTGCACGCCGCCCCGAGCACCGCGAACATCACCAGTCCCCAGGCCAGAGCCCGCACGGCATCCGTTCCAGAGGACGGTCGCAGCCCCGGCCCGTCCGGGGCGAAGGCGGGCGAGGCGTCGGAGAACGCCTCCAGCAGCCGCCGCGCCCGGCCGTCCCCGCCGGGCGCCGCCGGCGTGGCGGTCGCGTCCGAGAAGGCCACCAGCAACCTGCGCCAGCCGTGATCAGGACTCGGCATCGCATCCCCCATTCATCCGGCCCGGCCAGGCCCGTCGTTCTCGTCGTCCTCGTCACCGTCGGGGCCCGGCGGGAGCGCCCAGAGCGCGTACCGGCCGAGCTTGGCCATGATGGCCGGTGCGCCGGCGCCGAACGCGAAGGCCAGCCACGGCGCGTCGATCAGGTCGCTCGCCGCCGCGGCCGAGGTCACCATCGCGGCGAGCATGCAGTGCAGCGCGCAGGCGAACAGGTAGTACCGGCCGCCAGGCCCCTTGGGATACCGCCACGGCGGCCCCTTGACGCGCCGGTTCGCCTCCAGGAAGGCGAGCGTGCGGTTGGCCGCGGCCCCCATCAGCCCCCACACGACGAACTGCCACATGCTCCGAAGGTAAGAGCCCGGACGCGGGAGGAACGTGCCGTACTGCACAAACCCGAGCGAACTCCCCGGATTCAGCGGGCGAGGTGGCGGGAGATGACCAGGCGCTGGATCTGGTTGGTGCCCTCGAAGATCTGCATCACCTTGGCCTCGCGCATGAAGCGCTCGACCGGGAAGTCGCGGGTGTAGCCGGCGCCGCCCAGGACCTGGACGGCGTCCGTGGTCACCTTCATGGCGTTGTCGGTGGCGATGAGCTTGGCGATGGACGCCTCGCGGGCGTAGGGGCGGCCGGCGTCCTTCAGGCGGGCGGCGGACAGGTAGGTGGCGCGCGACGACTCGATCGCCGCGGCCATGTCGGCGAGGACGAAGGCGAGGCCCTGGTGGTCGATGATCGCCTTGCCGAACGTCTCGCGCTCCTTGGCGTAGGCGACGGCGTGGTCGAGGGCGCCCTGGGCCAGGCCGGTGGCGACGGCGGCGATGCCGAGGCGGCCGGCGTCGAGGCCGGCGAGCGCGATGGACAGGCCCTGGCCCTCGTCGCCGATCAGGTGGTCGGCGGGGACGCGGGCGTCCACCAGACGGACGGTCGCGGTGGTGGAGCCCATCAGGCCCATCTTGTCCTCGGGCTCGTCGAACTCCAGGCCGGGGGTGCCGGTGGGGACGTGGAAGCAGGAGATCCCGCGGGTCTTCTCGTCGGAGGTGCGCGCCATGACCGTGTAGAAGTCGGCCTTGCCGCCGTGGGTCGTCCACGCCTTGGCGCCGTTGAGGACGTAGGAGTCGCCGTCGCGGACCGCCTTGGCGCGCATCGCGGCCGGGTCGGAGCCGGCGTGGGCCTCCGACAGGCAGTACGCGCCCAGCCGCTCCCCGGAGAGCATGTCCGGGAGCCACCGCGCGCGCTGCTCGTCGGTGCCGTAGGCGAAGAGGGGGAAGCACGAGAGCGCGTGGACGCTGACGCCGACGCCGACGCTCGCCCAGACCGCGCCGATCTCCTCCAGGACCTGGAGGTAGATCTCGTACGGCTGGTCGCCGCCGCCGAACTTCTCCGGGTACGGCAGCGCCAGCAGGCCCGCCCGGCCGAGCGTCCTGAACACCTCGCGCGGGAACGTCCCGGTGCGCTCGGCGCCGGTGACGCGCGGCAGCAGCTCCTTGAGCGCGATGTCGCGGGTGAGCGCGAGCAGGTCCGCGGACTCGGGGTTCGGCAGGTGCCGGGTGGCGGGCATGGGCGGGCTCCTTTCGGCAGGCAAACAGTACCAAACGCAGTACTGGCGAACCCATTTTGGTACTGTCATGGCCATGACCTCGGTGGACGAGCGGGCGACGCGGGCCTCGCGGCGGCGGGAGGCCCTGGTCGACCGGCTGATGGAGGTGTTCCTCGACCGCGGGTTCGCCGAGCTGGGCGTCGCCGACCTGGCCGCCGTCCTGCGCTGCTCCAAGAGCACCCTGTACTCGGTCGCCGCCAGCCGGGAGCAGATCATCGTGGCCGTCGTGCGGGCGTTCTTCCGGCGGGCGACCGAACGCGTGGAGGCCGTGCTCGACGCCAGCGCCGACCCGCGCGAACGGGTCGGCGCCTACCTGCGGGCCATCTCCGACGAGCTGGCCCCGGCGTCGCCGGCCTTCTTCGCCGACCTCGACGCGTTCGCCCCCGCGCGGGAGATCTACAAGCGCAACACCCGGTTCGCGGTCCGGCGCGTGCAGGGCCTGGTGAGGGAGGCGTCGCCGGATTCGGACGCGGCCTTCGTCGGCGCCGTCGCCGGGCAGGTGATGGAGTCCATCCACCGCGGCGAGATCAAGGCGCAGACCGGCCTGGACGACTCGGCCGCCTACGCCGCGCTGGCCTCCCTCATCGTCGCCAGGATGGAGGCCTGACTCAGTTCTGCGACGACTGGAGGGCGTGCTCCACCAGCGCCACCAGCACGCCGCGCGCCACCTCGCGGCTGCGCACGTCGCACATCATCACCGGGACCTCCGGGTCGACGTCGAGCGCGGTGCGGATCTCCTCCACGGTGTAGCGGCGGGCGCCGTCGAACCGGTTGGCGGCGATGACGAACGGGATCCGCCGCTGCTCGAAGAAGTCGATGGCCGCGAAGCTCGTGGTGAGCCGGCGCGTGTCGACCAGCACGATGGCGCCGACCGCGCCGTAGGCGATCTGGTCCCACATGAACCAGAACCGCTCCTGGCCGGGCGTCCCGAACAGGTACAGCCGGACGCCGCCGGAGAACGTCAGCCGGCCGAAGTCCATCGCGACGGTCGTGGTGGTCTTGCCCTCCACGCCGCCGAGGTCGTCCACCCCGATGGACGCGTCGGTGAGGTCCTCCTCGGTGCGCAGCGGCCGGACCTCGCTCACCGCGCCGACGAGCGTCGTCTTGCCGACGCCGAACCCGCCGGCGACGAGGACCTTGAGGGTGTGCAGGGGGACGTCGTCGTCGCGGCCGTAGGGGGCGGCGTACGAGGCGCGCGGGTCAGAGGCGGCGGAGTTCATCGAGCACTCTCATCAGGATGCGGGGGTCGGGGCGTTCGGCGGGCGCGGCCTGCGGCATCTCCTCGATCAGGCCGTACCGGTGCAGGTCCTCCAGCAGGATCTGCACGACCCGGAACGGCAGGTCGGTCTCCGAGGCGAGGTCGGCGGGCGTGGAGGGCCGCCGGCACAGGTCCAGCAGCAGCCGCTGCTCGCGCGCCAGCCGGACCCGGTCGCCCGGGGTCCGGCCGGTCGCGACGAGGATGGTCACCAGGTCGATCAGCGGCCCCCGCGGGCGGGTGCGCCCGCGGGTCACCGCGTACGGCCGGACGACCGGGCCGGCGTCGCGCCCGACCCAGCGTTCTCTCGGGCTCTCCACGGGGGCCCCTAGCCGGAGGCGCCCGAGCGCACCGGCGGGTCCTGCGGCCCGGCCGCGGTGCGCGGCCGGGCGGACAGCGTGCGCCGCACCCTCTTGATCAGCATGGTCGTCTCGTAGGCGACCAGCCCGGCGTTGCCGCCCGCGTCGCTGAGGACGGCGAGGCAGCTGCCGTTGCCCGCGGGCATGACGAAGAACAGCAGGCCGTCCAGCTCCACGACGGTCTGCCGCACCTGCTCGGCCTGGAAGTGCTCGCGGGCGCCGTTGGCGAGGCTGTGGAACCCCGACGACAGCGCCGCGAGGAACTCGGCGTCCTTGCGGGTGACGTCCCCGGAGGCGCCCATGACCAGCCCGTCCCGGGAGAGCAGGACGGCTTGGCGGACCTCCCCGACCCGCTGCACCAGATCGTCGAGCAGCCAGTCGAGCTCGCCTGAGGCCTGGCCCTGCCCTGTCATACGTCCCCCCGTTCATCGCGTGGATCAAGATCGCCCGGTTCGTCGTCGGTGACCCTGCCGCGCAGCCATCCCGACTGTAGCGAGGCCATCAGGTCGCGGCTGAGCTCCGGGCTCGGCTCGTCGAAGTCGTCGAGGTCGTCGTCCGCGGCGGGTTCGGGGTGCCGTGCCGTCGCCCGCGCGCGCAGCTGGGGCGCCATGTGGCGCTGCCGGACGCGGCGCGGGAGTCGGCCGGTGATCTCGCTGTCCTCCGCGACGGCCTCCGGTTCGCCGCCGGGCGGCGGCGGCCCCTGGACGACCCTGCCGTGCAGCGCGGGGCGGACTGGCCGGTCGAGCCGGGCCGGGGGCGCCGCCGCGGAGGCGGCCGGCCCGACCGGCCGCGGCCGCGCGGGTCCGAGGCCCCGCGCCATGTGCCACTCGTCGTCCAGGACGACCAGGGCGTGCGGGATGAGGACGATCGCGGTCGTCCCCCCGTACGCCGACGGCTGCAGCGACACCTGGATGCGGTGCCGGGCGGCGAGCCGCGCGACGACGAACAGCCCGAGCCGCTCGGTGTCGGCGAGGTCGAACTCGACGGCGCTGGCGAGCCGCCGGTTCAGCTCCTCCAGCTCGTCGGGCTCCAGGCCGACGCCCCGGTCCACCACCTCGACGGCCAGCCCGTTGGCGACCGTCTCGACCTTGACGGTGACCTCGGTGGCCGGCGGCGAGAACGCCGCGGCGTTCTCGATCAGCTCGGCGAGCAGGTGGATGACGTCGGCGACCACGTCGCCGGTGACCGCGGTCGACGACGCGCCGGTCACCTCGACCCGGGTGTAGTCCTCGACCTCGGCGATCGCGGCGCGCACCACGTCCTCGGCGGCGACCGGATGGTCCCACGCGCGGACGGTCGGCGATCCGGAGAGGATCACCAGGCCCTCGGCGTGCCGGCGCATGCGGGTGGTGAGGTGGTCGAGGCGGAACAGGTCGTCCAGCTCCTCGGGGCTGGACGCGCGCCGCTCCATCTGGTCCAGGAGCCGCAGCTGCCGGTGCAGCAGCGACTGGCTGCGCCAGGACAGGTTGATGAAGACCCGGTTGATGCCGGCGCGCAGCTCCGCCTCGCCCACCGCGGTGCTGACGGCCGTCCGCTGGACGGCGTCGAACGCGGCGGCGACGAGGGTGATCTCCGTGGTCCGGCCGGGTTCCGGGGGCGGTGCCTCGGCATCGACGTCTACCTTCTCGCCCCGCCGGAGCCGCGCCACCACGGCGGGCAGCCGCTCGTGCGCGAGCCGCTGGGCGGACGCCTGCAGGTCGCGCAGCTCCTGCGCGAGCCGCCGCGCGAACAGCAGCGACACCGCCAGCGATCCGGCCACCACCAGCAGGCCGACGACGCAGGTCAGGAAGAACCGCAGCATGATCAGCCGGCGGGCGGGCTCGACGAGCTCGTCGTTCTGCACGTCGCCGGCCCGGACGGCGGCCCGCTGCCACCGCGGCGCGAGCTCCTGGACGGCCGCCTGCCACTGCCGGGCGCCGGGGATCAGGCCCTGCTCGATGATCTGCGCCTCCAGCAGGCTGAAGCTGCCGAACGCGCTGGAGTCGGCCAGGCCCTCGACGATCGTGGAGATCTTGCCGCCGGCCTCGCTGCGGGCCAGCTGGAGGAACTCGTCGCGGTTGCCCGCCCAGCGCGCGAACGCCATCCGCTCGGTGGCGTTCAGCCGCTTCTTGCCGGCCACCGACAGCAGCGCGTCCTCGCGGAGCATGAAGTCGCGGGCCCAGGAGAAGTGCAGGTTGGCGGCGCTCTGCCGGTAGATCTCGACGTCGTCGACGCCGACGAAGGCCATCAGGACCCGGAACGAGTTGTCGGTGAGGCCGCTGTAGGCGTCGATGGCCTGCACCGTGCCGGCCGCTCCCTCGCCGATCTGCGTCCGGAGCGGGCGCAGCTCGTCGTACCTGCGGTCGAGCGCCTCCAGCCGGTTCCACATCTCCTCGCTCGCGGCGCTCCTGGACCGGGACGACAGGGCCGACGTGCGGAAGGCGGCCACGGCCCCGTCCGTCTGCTGGGCGATGCCCTGATAGGTCCGCACGGTCCCGGCGTTCCGGTTCGTCAGCACGGCGACGGCGGCGGCGCGCTCGCGCTGCATCATCTCCATGACCGCCCCGGCCGGAAGCCCGACGTCCTTGTACAGCCGGGTGAAGTCCGACCGCTGCAGCGCGGCGGTCAGCGTCGTGCCCGCCGCGAACGCCCACAGCGCCACCAGCGCGACGAGCGGGACGGCGAGGAGCATCGCGATCCGCCGCCCGACCGGCCGCGCGCGCGGCCGTTCACGGGAGCCCTGCCCCTGCTCGGGCTTCGTCACCTGCCCACACTCCTGATCTCCTCGGCCGTGGTCGTGCCGGCCACGTTCGGCGGGACCGGAGCATACTTAGTCTGATTTGCCGTCGACCAGGGGCCTCACCTGCGCCTTCGCGGGCCCTCGCGCATGCGGCGCGTGAGGTGGCGGCGCCGGGCCGTGATCGGCGGCGTTCCGGGCGGTTCCGCCGCCGCGCCGGGTCGCGGTGCGCGGCACATGGCCGCCGGTCTCCTCGTCGCCGCAGGTCAGGAACTCGGTCGAGGGGAAGATGACCGTGCCCGGCGGAGTTCGCCCGAAGGTGGATGATCAAGCATCGGCGGGAAGCGCGTAAGGCCGCCGGGAAAGGCCGGTGACGATTTTGATCATGTGAGCTGAGTTGAAAAAGAGGCCAATATTGGCCGTTTCGATGCAGAGTCGTGTCTTGTTGCAGGAAATGACGCATGTCAGGCTTCGGGTTACTTTGTCCCCCTACCACCGGAGACCGAGACATGCGCAGAGCCGCGCTAGCCTCCCTCGCCGGGCTGTCGCTCGCCGCCACCACCCTGGCCGCGGTGCCCGCCCAGGCCGCCGCGCCGGCCCCGTCCAAGCTGGCCAGGCTGGTCACGCTGAAGAACGTCCGCCATCACCAGCTCAACCTGCAGAAGATCGCGGACGCCAACGGCGGCAACCGGGCCGCCGGGCTCCCCGGCAACAAGATCACCGTCAAGTACATCGCGGACCAGCTCAAGCGGGCCGGGTACAGCCCCACGGTCCAGGACTTCGAGTTCGACTTCTGGCAGGAGCTGTCCGAGCCGGTCTTCGCCGAGACCGAGCCCGAGCAGAAGACGTTCGCTCCCGACACCGACTTCGCGACCCTGCAGTACTCCGGGGCCGGCGACGTCACCGCCGCCGCCAGCCCGGTCGACCCGGGCGCCACCGGAACCGGCAGCGGATGCGAGGCCGACGACTTCGCCGGCTTCCCGGCGGGTCAGATCGCGCTGATCCAGCGCGGCGGGTGCTTCTTCTCCGTCAAGGCCGACAACGCCATCGCCGCCGGCGCGTCCGCGGTCGTCATCTACCAGCTCCCCGAGGAGCCGGGCCCGGTCGCCGGCACGCTGACCAAGCCCTACGACATCCCCGTGGTCGGCCCGACGAACGCGGTCGGCAGGGCCCTCGTCGAGCAGGCGCAGAACGGCGGGGTGACGCTGCGGGTCAAGACCGACACCTTCACCGAGAAGCGGGAGGCCTCCAACGTCGTCGCCGACACGCGCCGCGGCAAGGCCGACAACGTCGTGGTCCTCGGCGCGCACAACGACAGCGTCACCGACGGGCCGGGCATCAACGACGACGGCTCGGGCGTCGCGACGCTGCTGGAGACCGCGAAGCAGATCAACAAGCTCGGCGGCAAGCTGCGCAACCGGGTCCGGTTCGCGTTCTGGGGCGCCGAGGAGGAGGGCCTGCTCGGCTCGCAGCACTACGTCGACGGCCTCTCCCAGGCCGAGCGTGACAAGATCGCGCTGAACCTGAACTTCGACATGCTCGCCTCGCCGAACTTCGTCCGGTTCGTCTACGACGGGGACAACAGCGCGGGCCAGAACAACGTCGAGGCGCCGGCCGGGTCCGGGGCGATCGAGAAGGCCTTCAACGACCACTTCGCGAAGCGGAAGCTGGCCACCACCCCGACGCCGTTCAACGGGCGGTCGGACTACAACGCCTTCATCACCGTCGGCATCCCCGCGGGCGGCCTGTTCACCGGGGCCGAGGGCATCAAGACGCCCGAGCAGGCGGAGGTGTACGGAGGCGAGGCCGGAGTGGCCTACGACCCGTGCTACCACTCGGTCTGCGACCGCTACGACAACGTGAACCTCAAGGGCTTCGACCAGATGATCGACGGCGCCGCCGCGGTGACCGAGCTGTTCGCGCACAGCACCCTGACGGTCAACGGCAACGAGCGCAAGCAGGCGCGGGCCGGCGTCCAGCCCAGCCGGCGCGTGGTGCCCGACGTGATCGGCCACTACACGACCAGGTAAGACCGGTCATCCAGGGGACGCGCCCGCGGCCGCGGGCGCGTCCCTCGCCGTGTCCGGGCGGGTCAGCCCAGCGTCTCGGCGACCGCCCGCAGGGCGGGGCGGGGATCGCCGCCGGGCTCCGTCAGCGCCTGCACGGCGACATGGTCGGCGCCCGCGTCCAAGTGCCCGGCCACCCGGGCCGAGACCGCCGCCGCGTCGCCGTGCGCGATCAGCGCGTCCACGAGGGCGTCGCTGCCGCCGTCCGCGACGTCGGCGTCGGTGAAGCCGAGCCGCTTGAAGCTGGCGACGTAGTTCCGCAGGCCGAGGTACCGGACGAGCACCTCCCTGGCCAGCGCGCGGGCCCGGCCCGGGTCGGTGTCGAGGACGATCTTCTGATCGGGCGCGAGGAGCGGGCCGTCGCCCAGCAGCCGCCGGGCCTCGCGGCTGTGCTCCGGCGTCGTCAGGTACGGGTGCGCGCCGGCCGCCCGCTCGGCCGACAGCCGCAGCACCTTCGGCCCGAGCGCGGCGAGGACGCGCCCGCTCGCCGGGACGTCCGCGGCGTCCAGCGCGTCGAGGTACCGGACGATCGTCTCGTAGGGGCTGCGGTACTCCTGCGTCGCCTCGGGATGGCCGATGCCCGCGCCGAGCAGGAACCGCCCGCCGTGCGCGTCGTTCAGCCGGTGGTAGGACGCCGCGACCTCCGCGGCCGGCGTCTTCCACATGTTCACGATGCCCGTCGCGATCACGATCCGGTCGGTGGCCGCCAGCAGCCGGTCGGCGATCTCCAGGTCCCCGTCCGGCGAGCCGCCGATCCAGATCGCCCCGTAACCGAGGTCCTCGACGTCCTTGGCCAGGTCGGAATCGAGCAGGCTCCACGGCCGCCAGATCCCGAGCCGGCCCACGTTGATCTTCGTCATGGTCCCCCCAACAGGTCGTCCGGCCGTTTCATGCCCTGTTCCCGGGTGCCAGGATGTGACCCATGACCGACCGGCCCCGCCTGCTTCTCCTGGACGGCCACTCGCTGGCCTACCGGGCCTTCTACGCGCTGCCGGTCGAGAACTTCAGCACCACGTCCGGGCAGCCGACCAACGTCGTCTACGGGTTCGCGAACATGCTGGCCAACGTCCTGCGGGACGAGCGCCCGACGCACGCGGCGGTCGCGTTCGACGTGTCGCGGCAGACCTTCCGCACGGAGGCGTTCCCGGAGTACAAGGCCACCCGGGCGCGGTCGCCGGAGGAGTTCGGCGGCCAGCTGCCCATTCTGGACCGGTTCCTGGCGGCGATGAGCCTGCCGGTGCTGCGCGCCCCCGGCTACGAGGCCGACGACGTCATCGCGACCCTCGCCACCGCGGCGCGGGCGGACGGCATGGCCGTGCTGATCGTCACCGGCGACCGGGACGTCCTCCAGCTCGTCGGCGACGACGTCACCGTCCTGTACTTCTACCGGACGGCCTCGGAGATGATCCGGTACACGCCCGAGGCGGTCCGGGAGAAGTACGGGCTGACCCCGGCGCAGTACCCGGACTTCGCGGCGCTGCGCGGCGACCCGTCCGACAACCTGCCGAGTATCCCCGGCATCGGCGAGAAGACCGCGGCGAAGTGGGTCCGCGAGTTCGGGTCGCTCGACGCCCTGCTGGACCGGGCCGGCGAGGTGAAGGGCAAGGCGGGGGAGAAGCTGCGCGCCGCGGCGGACACCGTGCGGCTGAACCGGCGGCTGACCGAGCTCGTCCGCGATCTGGACCTGCCGGTGGCCCCCGCCGACCTGCGGCGGCGCCCCTACGACCTGGCGGCGTTCACGACCCTGCTGGACGAGCTGGAGTTCCGCAACGCGAGCCTGCGGCAGCGCCTCTTCGCCGCCGACCCGGGCGGTGGGCGCCCGGCCGAGGCCGCCGGGCCGGAGCCGGTGCTGGGCCGCGAGCTGGGCCCCGGCGAGCTGGCCGGCTGGCTCGGGGACCACGCGACCGGCCTGACCGGCCTTGCCGCCGAGAGCACCTGGGCGCGCGGCGCGGGCGGCATCACCCGGATCGCGCTGGCCTCCGGCGACGGGCACGCGGCCTCCTTCGAGCCGTCCGGGCTCACCGGCGAGGACGAGCGCGCCTTCGCGGACTGGCTGGCCGATCCCGGCCGCCCCAAGGCGCTGCACGACGTGAAGGCACTGCTGCGCGTCTTCGGCGAGCGCGGCCGGCGCCTGGACGGGATCGCCGTCGACACCGCGATGGCCGCCTACCTGCTGCTGCCGGGCCTGGCCGCCTACGGGATCGCCGATCTCGCGGGCCGGCATCTCGGGCGCCGCCCGTCCGCCGAGGGCGCGCCGGGCCTGATGCTGAGCGCCCGCGCCGTCCTCGACCTCGCCGGCGTGTTCGCCGCCGACCTCGCCTCGACCGGCATGGACGCGGTGCTGCGCGACGTCGAGCTGCCGCTGTCGGACCTGCTCGCCCGCGCCGAGCGCGCGGGTGTGCACGTGGACGCCGGCCTCCTGCACGAGCTGGAGGCCCACTTCGCCGCCGCCATGGAGCGCGCCGCCGACGACGCCGCCGAGATCGCCGGCCGCCGCTTCAACCCCGGCTCGACCAAGCAGCTCCAGGAGGTGCTGTTCGGCGAGCTGGGCCTGCCCAAGACCAAGAAGATCAAGTCGGGCTACTCCACCGACCTGGACGCGCTGACCTGGCTCGCCACCCAGACCGACAACGGCCTCCCGCAGGTCCTGCTGCGCCACCGCGACCAGGCGCGGCTGCGCACCACGGTCGCCGGGCTGATCCGCGAGATCGGCGCGGACGGGAGGATCCACACCACGTTCCAGCAGACCGTCGCCGCGACCGGCCGCCTCACCTCGACCGAGCCTAACCTCCAGGTCATCCCCGTCCGCACCGAGGAGGGCCGGCGCATCCGCCGCGCCTTCCTGCCCGGCCCCGGCTACGAGTCGCTGATGACGGCCGACTACGGCCAGCTCGAACTGCGCGTCATGGCGCACCTGTCGCAGGACCCGACGCTGCTGTCGGCGTTCGAGTCCGGCGAGGACCTGCACGCGACGATGGCGGCGCGGGTCTTCCAGGTCGCCCCGGACGCCGTCACCCCCGAGATGCGGCGCAAGATCAAGGCGATGTCGTACGGGCTGGCCTACGGGCTGTCGGCGTTCGGCCTGGCCAAGCAGCTCGGCATCGCGATGGCCGAGGCGCGGCCGCTGATGGACGCCTACTTCGCGCGGCTCGGCGGCGTCCGCGACTACCTCGACCACGTCGTCGCCGAGGCCCGCGCCACCGGCTACACCCGCACGATCCTCGGCCGCCGCCGCTACCTGCCGCACCTGACCAGCGAGAACCGGCAGCGCCGCGAGACCGCCGAGCGGATGGCGCTGAACGCCCCGATCCAGGGCTCCGCCGCCGACATCGTCAAGATCGCGATGCTGCGGGTGGACGCGGCGCTCACCGAGGCCGGCCTCGCCAGCCGCCTGCTCCTCCAGGTGCACGACGAGATCGTCCTGGAGGTCGCGCCGGGCGAGCGGGACGCGGTCGAGGAGATCGTCCGCACCGGGATGACCGGCGCCCACCCGCTCACGGTCGGCCTGGAGGTCGCCGTCGGCACCGGCCCCGACTGGAATGCCGCCGCCCACTGAGGACAGGTGTCCCGGCCGAGCGGGTAGGGGTCCCGGGGGAGGGAGCCATGGAGATCGACATGATCGTCGAGATCCCCCGGGGATCGCGCAACAAGTACGAGATGGACCACCGGCTCGGCCGCATCCGGCTCGACCGGATGCTGTTCACCTCGACCCAGTATCCGGTGGACTACGGCTACATCCCGGACACGTGCGCCGAGGACGGCGACCCGCTGGACGCGATGGTGCTGCTGGAGGAGCCCACGTTCCCCGGCTGCCTGGTCACCGTCCGCAGCATCGGGGTGTTCTGGATGCACGACGAGGGCGGCCCCGACGCCAAGGTCCTCACGGTGCCGTCCCGGGACGTCCGCTACGCCGGCATCCGCGACCTGCGCGACGTCCCCGGGCACGTCCGCGACGAGATCGCGCACTTCTTCGACATCTACAAGAGCCTGGAGCCGGGAAAGGAGGCCGACGTGCGGGGCTGGCAGGACCGGGAGGTCGCCGACCGGACCATCGAGCAGGCCAGGAACACGCACGCGCGGGACATGGCGGGGACTCCGTGACCGAAGGCGAACCGGTCGTCATCGTCGGGGCCGGGCCGGTCGGCCTGGTCACGGCGCTGCTGCTCGCCCGGCACGGCGTGCCGAGCGTCGTCCTGGAGGCCGCCGAGCGCCGCGACCCGTCCGGGTCGCGAGCGATCTGCTTCCAGCGCGACGTGCTGGACGTCCTCGACCGCGCCGGGTGCGCCGAGCGGATGATCGCCCGCGGCGTGACGTGGACGACCGGCCGCACCTACTACCGCGACGACGAGCTGTTCTCCGTCACCTTCCCCGGCGCGGGGCGCGGCGCCGTCCCGCCCTGGATCAACGTCTCCCAGGCCGAGGTGGAGGCGTGGCTGCGTGACCTGGCCGCCGCCGAGCCGCTGGTCGACGTCCGATACGGGCACCGGGTCGGCGGGCTGCGGCAGGACGCGGGCGGGGTCGAGGCCGACACCGGCGGCGGCACCGTGCGCGGCACCCACCTGGTGGGCGCGGACGGTGGGCACAGCACGATCCGGGAGCTGCTCGGCATCGGCTTCCCCGGGCGCACCTTCGCCGACCGGTTCCTCATCTGCGACATCCGCGCCGACCTGCCGTTCCCGAGCGAGCGGCGGTTCTTCTTCGACCCCGCGTGGAACCCGGGCCGGCAGGTGCTGGTCCACCAGTGCCCGGACGGGACGTGGCGCATCGACTGGCAGGTCCCCGCCGACCACGACCTCGACGCCGAGCGGCGGTCGGGGGCGCTGGACGCCCGCATCAGGAAGATCACCGGGGACGTCCCGTACGAGGTCGTGTGGGCCACCGTGTACCGGTTCCACGAGCGGTGCGCGGCGGCGTTCGCCTCCGGCCGCGCCTTCCTGGCCGGGGACGCCGCGCACCTGTACGCGCCGTTCGGCGCCCGGGGCCTCAACTCCGGCGTCCAGGACGCGGACAACCTCGCGTGGAAGCTCGCCTACGTCCGGCACGGGTGGGCACCACCCGAGCTGCTCGCCAGCTACGGCATCGAGCGCAGGGCCGCCGCCCTGGAGAACCTCCGTGTCACCACGAGGACGATGGAGTTCCTCGTCCCGCAGACCGCGGAACAGCGCGCCCACCGGCTGGAGTCGCTGGAGAAGGCCCGCACGCACCCGGACCCCCGCACGATCGTCGACTCCGGCAAGCTCGCCGAACCGTTCTGGTACCTGGACTCGCCGCTGACCACTCCGTCGGGCCCGGTGGACGATTTCCCGCTCGGACCCGGCCAGGTGCGCCCGCCGCTTCCCGGAGTGATCTGCCCGGACGGCCCGTGCGTGGTGGACGGTGAGCCGACCCGCCTGCGCCGCCTGCTCGGCACGCGCTTCCTGATCCTCACCCAGGACGGAACCGGACCGGACCTGCCGACCCGTGTCCCCCACGAGGTCCACGCGCTGCGGGACATCGACACGAAACAGGTGCTCCGGGAGGCTTTGCGGTCCGGCCCGGAAACGGTGCACATCGTTCGCCCGGACGGTCATCTCGCCGCCGTCCTGCCGTCCTACGATCCCGGCCAGGTGGCCAAGGCTCTGCACCGGGCCTGCGGGCGAATCTAGCCGGCCTCCAGGACGGCGCGAGCGGCGTTGTGCCCCGGGATACCGCTGACGCCTCCGCCCCGCCGGGCTCCCGCCCCGCACAGGAGCACCCGCGGGTGCTCGGTCTCGACGCCCCACCGCCCGCGCTCTTCCGGTGCTTCCGCGAACGGCCACGACAGGTCGCGGTGGAAGATGTGCCCGCCGGGAAGCCCGACCTCGTGCTCCAGGTCGACGGGCGTCTTGGCCTCAAGGCACGGCCGGCCGTCGGGAGCGCGCAGCAGGCAGTCCTCGATCGGCTCGGCGAGAACGGCGTCGAACGACGCGAGCGTCGCGCGCAGGGCCGCGCCCCGGCTCGTCTCCGGATCGGAGCGGAAAAGCCGTGCCGGCATATGCAGCCCGAACAGCGTCAAGGTATGCGCGCCCGCCGCCCGGAGTTCCGGTCCGAGAATGGACGGATCGGTCAAGGAATGGCAGTACACCTCGGCGGGCGGCAGCGCCGGAATGCGGCCTTCCGCGGCCTCCCGGTACGCCGTGTCGAGCTGTTTCCGGCTCTCGTTGATATGGAAGGTCCCGGCGAACGCCTCGTCGGGCCGGACGCCCGGGTCCCGCAGCCGCGGAAGCCGCGAGAGCACCATGTTCACCTTCAGCTGAGACCCCTCGGCCGGGCTCTCGCCGGGCATGTTGACCAGCACCCACCCGGCCGAGACGGCGTGCTCGGCGCCCTCGCCGTCCCGGAACGTCACCTCCCCGCCCGGATCGACGTGGACGACCTCCATGCCGGTGCGCAGCTCGGCTCCGGCGGCGCGCGCGGCGTCCGCGAGCGCGCCGGTGACCGCGCCCATCCCGCCGACGGGCACGTTCCAGTCGCCCGTCCCGTCCCCGACGACGTGGTAGAGGAGGCACCGGTTCGCGAGGAGCGCGGGATCGGACGTGTCCGCGAACGTCCCGATCAACGCGTCGGTGAGGACGACCCCGCGCACCACGTCGCCGGCGAAACGCTCGCTCACCACGTCCCCGATGGGGCGCTCGAACAGATCGCGCCACGCCTCGTCGTCGTCCACCGCCCGCCGCAGCTCCGCGCGGTCGCGCAGCGGCTCCAGCAGCGTCGGCGCCACCCGCTCGGCGACCCGGCCCGCCATCGCGTAGAACCGCCGCCACGCCCCGGCGTCGCCGCCGAGCGAGGCCGCCGTCCGGGCGGGGTCCCCGTTGTCGATCAGCAGCCCGCCGTCGCCGGCCGGCGTGTACGAGGCGAACCGCCGCCCGCGCAGCTCGACGTCCAGCCCGAGATCCCGGACGATCTTCGACGGCAGCAGGCTCACCAGGTAGGAGAACCGCGAGACCCGCGCGTCCACCCCGGGGAACACCCGGGCGGAGACCGCGAGCCCGCCGACATGCCCGAGCCGCTCCAGCACCAGGACCCGCCGCCCGGCACGGGCCAGGTAGGCGGCCGCGACCAGGCCGTTGTGCCCGCCACCGGCGATCACCACGTCGTACATCCCCCCAGACAACCACACGGACCGGCGCGGCGGGACGCGCCGAAACCCGTTGGCGGCGGCGATCACGATGAGGACAATGGGGCGCATGAAGATCCGGCTTTCTGGGGGAGTGGTGGCTTCGGGGCGCCATGCCTGGATCGCCGGACCGTCCGGCCCGCGCCGGCTGCTGGACGGGTCGGACGCGCGGCCGGGGACCGCCGTCGCGCTCGGCCCCGAGGACGCCCCCGAGGAGGACACGGCGCACGCCGTCCAGGAGCTCTCCCTGCTCGTGGCGGACGGCGGGGCCGTCGCGGCGGGTGCGGGCGTCGACCTCGGCGCCGGGTTCCGCTCCGCCCGGCTGGACGGGGCCCGCGGGGACCAGCGGGACGCCGCGCTGGCCGCGCTCCGGGCCGTCGGCGTGCGGAACGCGCACCGGCTGGGGGAGCGGTCCGGATTCCTGGTCGCGCTCTTCGGGCCCGCGGTCACCAAGCGGGTCGGCGCGGCCGCCGCCCGCGCCGCCGAGGACGGGCGGTGGGCCGCGCTGCACCTGGCGTCGGCGGCCAGCGACGTCCTCGGCCCGGAGCAGTTGGAGAGGGTGCTCGCGCTCGAAGCGCCGGACGCCGACCTCGCTCCCGACGGGCCGCCCTCCGTCCTCGCGCTGTACCTCCGGCAGGTGCTCGGGGACGTGCCCGGGCCCCGCAGGCTCGCGCTGATCCTCGATCTGTGGGCGCGGGTGCTGGGCCACCGGGACGGCCTCGCCCGGCGGGACGCGCGGCTGGCGACGCAGGGCCGCCGGGACAGGCTTGATGACCTGCGCAAACGTCGCCGCTACGACGAGCGCGAGCGGATCCTGGGGCGGCTGCGGGCCGACCTCGGGATCGCCGAGCCCTCGGGTGGCCGACGCCGCGCTCTGGATTCCGGACGCGTGGTACTGGCGCGATCGGCTGGACCGCGCTCTCCAGGACGCGCTCGGCGCCACCGCCCTGCTCCGGACCGCGGTCGCCGTGGCCGACCACGGGCTGGAGGACGGCCTGGAGCGCTCTGTCCCGGTCCTGCGCGCGGCGGCGGCGATGCTGCCCGAGTCGGCCGCCGCGCAGTCCGCGCGGCGGGTGCCGGGCCTGACCGGCCTTCCGGTGCGTCCCGCCGCCTACGTGCGCGACCTCCTGCGCAGGGCTACCGGGAGCAGACCGCGGGACGCCAGGGCCGCCGGGTCCGTCAGGCCGCGCCTGGCCTGCGCCCGCGACTTCGCGCTCGTCGTCATCGAGGACGTCGAGCGGGTCATCCGGGAGATCCGGTTCCACGAACCCGACGGCGTGCTGCGGTTGTGGGCCGAGTCGAACCTGGGGAGCTGGCGGGAAGGGGCCGGGTATGTCCGTCCTCCAGCCGAGTGGGCGGGTATCCCGGACTGGACGGGGCCGGCGCTGGGCGACCGGGGAACCGCTGCGCGACAGGCTCGCGCCGTCCGGTGAGCCGGCCTCGGTGGAGCTCGTCGGAGACCTGCTCTGGTACGCCGACCTGATCGACGCCCTCGCCCGCCTGTACGGGCACGAGCTGGCGCGGCCCACCGCCGGCACGGGCGAGCCCTGGTTCGACCACGACCCGCCGGCGGAGGCCGAGCCGCTGACCCCGCGCCTCGACTCGGTCATGGTCGCCGTCTCCGGCGCCGCGCAGCTCGTCGCGCTCGGCGGCGTCCCGCCCCGCGCGCCGCGCACCTGGGCGGACCTCACCGCGGGCCTGATGTCGGCCACCGCGATCACCGCCGCCCTCACCGGCGACTTCGCCGTCCCGCCCGCGCTCGCGGCGCTGGACGGGACGGCCGTCCCCGGCACCCGGGTCCGGCTCAAGATCGCCCGCAGTGCCCGGGACGTCGCCGTGTGGGCCGACTACATGGGCAACTGCATCGCCGGTCCCGGCTACGTCGACGACGCCAGGGGCGGGCCGGACCGCGCTCGCGGGCCTCTACGACGCCGCCGACCGGCTGGTCGTCAACGCGGAACTGGCCCCGCTGCGGCCCGCGTCGCGGGGGTGGCGGGTCGCCGAGATCGCGGCGAGGTTCAACGACACGCCGGACGAGGCCCTGGAGCACCGGTTCCGCGACTGGGTCGCCACGATCCCCGGCACCGTCCCGGACCCGGTGGTCCTGGCGCCGGAGGAGCCCCCGCTCGCCCGGACCGCACGGCGCCGCGCCACGCCCCGCCTGGTCGAGGAGGCGGGCCCGGCGCTGGACGACCTCGCCCGCCGGGCGCTGGCCGCGACCGGCCCGGCGGTCCTCGGCACCTACGCCGCCGTGGCGGCGACCGCGCCGGACGCCGCCCTCGCCCGGCTGCGCCGCCTAGGCGGGGCACAGCTCGCCGGAACCGTCCGCCGCGCCCTGGACGGGGGCGCCACGGGTCTCATCCGGCTGTGGACCGGCACGGGCCACCGTCCCCTCGCCACCGCGCTCGACGGGCTCGACCCCGCGCTGCGCACCCGGTTCGACCGGCTCGCGCTCCTTCTCGGCGAGCCCCCGCTGCCGAAGGCGCTGCGCAGGCTCGTCAAGCGCCCCGCCATCGCCGACGCCTACGCCCTGGACCTGGTGGCGCGGCGGGTCCGCCGCGCGATCGGCCGGCTCGCCGTCGAGGACGACCCGGTGATCGCCGGAGCCCTCGCCCGGTCCGCCTCCGAGCCGCTGCTGTGCGCGCTCGCCGTCACGACCACTTGCGGTGCCCCGGACGCGGACCTCGTCCCGGTCGCCGGGCCGGGCTCGGTCACCGTCCCCGGCTACCCGGTCTCGATGCTGGACGACGAGGACGGCCCGTGGCACCGCGCCCTGCCCGCCGCCCAGGAGCTCGGCGCCGACACCGCGGCCTTCCGGGACGAGATCGCCGAGCACGGCCTGCGCGTCCCCGCGTCCTGGCTCGCCCACGGCGGCTGGACGGCGCTCTGGTCCCGCGCCCACTCCCACCGCCGCTGACCGCCGGGCAACCCTTCACGGGGTTCGGGCGGTAGTAGTCGGCAAAGGGAAGCGAGGAAGGCCGGATGCGGGAGAGACCCGACTACGCCACGTATGTGACCGAACGGTCACCACGGCTGCTCAGGACGGCCTACCTGCTGTGCCGCGACTGGGGCCAGGCGGAGGACCTGCTGCAGACCGCCCTGGTGAAGGCGTGGCGGGCGTGGCGCCGGGTGGGCGACGACCCCGATCCGTACGTCTACCGGATCCTGGTCAACACGCACCGCTCCTGGGCGAAGCGGCGGTGGCGCGGCGAACGCCCGACGGCCGCGCCGCCCGACCGGCGCGACCCGTCCGACACGATCGAGGCGGCCGAGGACAGGACGATGCTGTGGGAGGCGCTCGGCCGGCTCCCGCACGGCCAGCGCGCCGCGGTGGTCCTGCGGTACTTCGACGACCTCAGCGAACCCCAGGTCGCCTCCATCCTCGGCTGCTCGGTCGGGACGGTGAAGAGCCAGACCAGCAAGGCCCTCGCCAAGCTCCGGGTCGATCCCGGGATACTCGCGGGCTCGCAGCAGGGAAGGGAGTGACCGATGCCGTACAGCCTGGAGGACCTGACCGAGGTCATGGAGACCCGGAGTTCCGGCGGGCGGCCGTCCCCGGACCTGCTGCCGCACGTGCGGCGCCGGATCCGGCGGGGTAACCGCCGCCGGGCCGCCGGCGGCGCCGCCGGCACCGCGCTCGCGGTCGCGGCGGCCTTCGGCGCCGTCCAGCAGTTCGGGCAGGCGTCCGGCGACGGCGCCCCGCCGGCGATGACGGGCGTGGCCGACGCCGCGTTCCCGACGTCGCCGCCGCGGGAGGGCCTGGACCCCCTCCAGGAGTTGGGGTTCCGCATGGCCGGCGCGAAGGCGGGGGTCCGGTTCACCCCGACCGGCCCGGTCAGCATGATCACCTTTCGCTGCTCGGGGCGCTTCAGGGTCTACCAGGTGCGCAACGGAACGCTGAGCTCGGTCGGCTGCGAAGGGAGCAACTCCGGGGGCGGCTACCTGCGGACCACATCCGGCAGGCCCGTGGCGTTCTCCGTGGCGATCCTGCCCTTCGCCGCGCCGCAGCCGTCGTCAGTGGCGGAACTCGAAAGGTACCTGGCCGCCCACGAGCCTTTCCCGGCGACCTGGAGTGTGCGGATCTACAGCGGCGCCTGTGCCACGTCGTCGTGCCCGTTCCACAAGGCCGTGCAGGGGGGCGATGCCGAGCAGCCGTCGGTGCAGGGATTCAGGCGCATCGCCTGGGCGAACCACATCGCTGACGGCCGGCCCCGCACGATCGCGTTCACTCCGTCCGGCGGGACGGTGCGGTTCCGCGTCACCTGCGTGGACGGCGCGGCGGTCGCGGTGGTGAGGGGAGCCGGACGTCCGAAGATCGTCGAGTGTGAGAGGGCGGAGTCGGTGGGCGTCGTCTGGGACGGCACGGGCGAGCCGGGCGAGCGGAACAGGCTGACCGTGGCCGTGCTGCCCGCGGAGGCGGGCACGGTGACCAAGGGCGACGACGCCTCGCTCGTCGCGAAGATGAAGGGCCTCACGCCGGCGGGGAAGTGGGGCTTCGGGGTCTACGAACGCTGAGCGGGCCGGCGGAAGACGGTGATGGAGTGGCCGACCTCGTCGATCCGCTCGCTGGAGCGGATCAGCGGGGTCAGCCTCGGGTCCTTCTTGGCGATCCAGCTGTCGGACACCACCAGCAGCCCCCGCACCTGCGAAGGCGGCACTGTGAGCGGGTCGTTCGCGTGGATCCCGTAGTACGAGGGGACGCCGCTGCCCTTGTAGGCGAGCCACACCTGCTCGCCGGGGTAGCGGGTCCGGAGGCGGTCGGCGAGCCGCCCGAGGTCCTGTCCCCAGTCGACGTTGGAGTCGTGCAGTCGCAGGTGGGTCTTGGACGGGCCGCCGAACGCCTCGTTCGAGTAGGGCAGGTAGTAGGGGTAAGTGCGCAACGAGCTGACCGCGACGAACAGCACCAGCACGACCGTGGCGACCTTCGCCCAGCGCCACCGGACGGCCGTCGTTCCCGCCGCCGCCACCGCCAGGAACATCGGGACGTAGATGGCATATCGGACGCCGAGATCGCGGGCTCCGGCCATCGCCACCGCCAGCAGCGCCGCCGTCGGCAGGAGGAGGTACGGGGCGGCCGGGCGCAGCCGCGGCACGGCGGCCGTCGCGGCCACGCCCGCGGCCCACAGGGCGAGCATCCCCAGCGGTGTCTTCACGAGCAGGGCGGCCGGAAGGTAGTACCAGCGGGACCCCTGGTAGACGTCGCCGAACAGGAAGCTCGTCCAACGCATGTCCTCGAAGCCGAACTGGACGCGCATGCCGTCCTGGAAGGGGCGGGGGAACGGCATCCAGCTTGCGGCGAGCCCGCGAAGGCCCTCGACGGCCGGTAGATCATCCGGGGTCGTCCAGCGGAGGCGCGGGTCGACGGCGAGGTACGCGACCCACACCACCGCGATGGCGAGGAGACCCGTCCCGGCCGCCGCCAGGACGCCCGTCAGGACGGGACGCCGGGCGGGGCGGAACGTCCAGACGGACACGAAGACCAGCACGAGGAGGACAGGCACGGCGGGCAGCGCGCTCATCTTGGTGGCGACGGCGGCGCCCAGCGCGGCTCCCGCCAGCGGCAGGTACAGCCGCGGTCTGCGTCTCGCCCGCCACAGCAGCCACACCGACGTCAGCAGGAAACCGGCCATCGGAACGTCCAGCGTGGCCAGCGAGCCGTGCGCGATCAGGTCGGGGGAGAAGCAGTAGAGCGCGAGCGCCACCAGCCCCCCGGCCTGGCCGGTGAGGTCGCGGGCGAACGCGAAGACGACCAGCCCGAACAGCAGCGTCAGGGCGATGACCGGCAGCCGCGCGGCGAGCAGCACCCGCTGCGCGTCGTTGCCGGACCGGTACAGCAGGTGCGGCCCGATCTGGAACTGGTCGCCGGTAAAGGCGGTGTCGAGGCGAGGTCCGGCGGCCACCGCGCCCGCGCCGATGATCAGCTTGCCGAGCGGCGGATGCTCGGGGTTGTACCGCAGGTCGTGTTCCCGCAGGTAGACCACGCCGGTGGCGACGTAGACGGGCTCGTCGATGGTCGGGGTCTGGTGGACGGCCGTGGAGACCATCGCGACCGCCATCTGGGCCAGCAGCGCCGCCACGACGGCCGCGAGCAGCCACCGCCGGCGCGGCGCCCGGGACGGACCGGGCGGCGCTTCGCGGGGAGGCGCCGCCGGCCGTCCGGTTCCGGCGGACAGGGACATCAGCCCCCGAACGCGGTGAGGAAGCGGTCGCGGAAGTCGCTCATCGGCCACACCGGGGAGTTCTTGGCGGGGCGCAGCCCGTCCTGCCAGCCCCAGCCGGAAGTCCGGTCCAGGACGGCCTTGTCCTTCGCGACGATCGTGATCGGCACGTCCCGGCTCGCGCCCGGCCCGGTGATGAGCGGGGCGGGCTGGTGGTCGCCGAGGAAGACCAGCACCGTGTCATCGTCGCCGTAGGTCTCCACGTACGAGACGAGCGTGTTGAGCGTGTACTCGATCGACTTGCGGTACTCCGTGCGGATCTGACCGCCCGCCGGCCACGGCGCGTCGTAGCCCTTGCCCATCCCGTTGAAGACCGAGCCGTCCCCGACCTGGTCCCAGGGGATGAGCCGCGGGATGGACGCCCACGGCGCGTGGCTCGACACCAGCGCCGTCTCCGCCATCACGGGCGCGCGGTCCTGCTTCGCCAGCTCGGTGCGCTGGAGCGTCGACAGCGTGTACTGGTCGGGCATCGTGGCGAAGCTGAAGCGCGGCCCCCGGTACCCGAGGTTCCGGTTGTCGTAGACCTTGTCGTAGCCGAAGAACCTCCCCTCCGGCCACGCGCGGGTGATCGCCGGCATGAGCGCGACCGTCCGGGCGTCCGCGCGGCGGAACGCCCCGTTCAGCGTCATCCGGTCACTGTTGACGAGCGTCCGGTACCGCTGCTGGTTGTTGACCCACAGCCCGGACAGCAGCGTGGCGTGCGCCAGCCAGCTGCCGCCCCCCGCCGTCGACGAGGTGAGCCAGCCGCTGCGCGCGGAGAACCCCGCCTTGGCGAGCCGCTGCGTCCCCTGGTCGAGGACGGGGTCGACGTGCGGCGCGTACTCGGGGCTCTCGACCGCCGACCGCCCGTAGCTCTCCACGAACGCCAGCAGGACGTCCTTCCCCCGCAGCCCGGTCAGCAGCTTGTCGTCGGGGGTGGTGCGGAACCTGTCGACGGCGGCGGCCTTCGCGAACTCCTCCTTGTCGTTCAGGCTGTCCCGCACCTGCCGGGTGTGGTCGTAGGCGAGGACCGCCGCACTCCTGGACGCCACCGGCACGCCCTCCACGAACTGCGCCCCGAGGGCGGCGCACACGAGCCAGACCGTCCCGAGGACACCGGCGCCCCAGGCCGCGGGCCCGCGGTGCCGCACGGCCACCCTGCTCAGCCGCAGCGACGAGAGCGCCATCAGCACGATCACGCCCACCGTCAGCACCGCCACCAGGACCACGGCGCCGATCGCCCCGGCCTGTCCCGCCGACTCCTTCACGAACTCCACGCCCGGCGCCAGCATCGGCCAGTCGAGCACGAGGTCGAACGGCCGGACGAGCACCGCGTCGAACCCGATGTCCAGCACCTTCAGGACGAACAGCACCCCGAGGACGGCCCCCGCCGTCACCGCGACCCACCGCCGGGCCCGCTCGGGGACCACGAGGATCAGCGCCACGCCGAGGACCCCCTCCACCGGGATGCGCGCGAAGGCCCCCGGCGTCAGGCGCGCGTACTCGTCCGGCGTGACCAGCGCGGCCAGCACCAGCAGGAACGCCGCGACGGTCACCGCCCGCGCCGCGACGCGCCGCCATGTGCGCCGCCCGTCCGCCCTCGTGGCGCCGGCGGGCGCGTCCTCGTCCGTCTCCCGCTCCAGGCGGCTATCGGTGGTCAGCTCGTCCTCCCAGGTTCGGTCCCCCCGCCGCGACCGCGACACCAACAGCACGTCCGCCCCGCGCCCGCGGGTTCAAACGTTTCCATCTTTATCCCGGACGCGCGCGGGGAACCCTCCCGGCGGCTCAGCCGGCCTTGATGACCTTCAGGAGGCGGGTGACCTCGGCGGCGACCGCGTCCCGGCCGGCGCCGATGTAGCGGCGCGGGTCCACCAGGGCGGGGTCGGCGGCGAGCCGGTCGCGGACGGCGCCGGTGTACACCTTGTTCAGGTGCGTCGCAATGTTGATCTTCGTCATGCCGTGCTCGACGGCGGCGGTGAGCGCGGCGTCGGGCACGCCGGACGAGCCGTGCAGCACCAGGGGGACGGGCACCGCGGCGGCGAGCCGCTCGATGAGCGGCAGGTCCAGCACGGTGTCGCGGGTGAGCATGGCGTGCGACGTGCCGACCGCGACGGCGAGCGCGTCCACGCCCGTGGCGGCCACGTAGCCGGCGGCCTCGGCGGGGTCGGTGCGGGCGTGCGGCGCGTGCACGCCGTCCTTCCCGCCGATCTCCCCGAGCTCGGCCTCGACCCAGACGCCGTCGTCGTGGCAGCGCGCGGCGACCTCCGCGGTGCTCGCCACGTTCGCGTCGTGCGGGAGCCGGGACGCGTCGAACATCACCGACCCGAACCCGAGGCCGACCGCCTCCCGGACCAGCCCGGCCGACGTGGCGTGGTCGAGATGGGCGACGACCGGCACGGCGGCGGCCCGCCCGACCGCCAGCACCGCCCGCCCGAGCGGCGCGAGCGCGCCGTGGTAGGCGACGCAGTTCTCGCTGATCTGGAGCACGACCGGGGTCCCGGCCCGTTCCGCGCCCGTGACGATCGCCTCGGCCTGCTCCAGCTGGATCACGTTGAAGGCCCCGAGCCCGCGGCCGGGGGCGCCGACGACTTCACTCATGGGGACGAGCGGCATGGTTCTCCTCGGTCCGGAGGGTGACATGGGGGACGAGCGCGGGGATCTCGGCGGCGTCGATCTCGCCCGCGACGGGGGAGCGGACCGCGCACGCGGCCAGCGCGACGGCGTGCCGGAGCCGGTCCGGCCAGGGCAGGCCGTCGGCGATGCCCGCCGCCAGCCCGGCCACGAGCGCGTCGCCGGCGCCCGTCGGGTTCCCCGCGACGGGACGGTCCAGCGCCGCGCGCAGCACGCCGTCCGGGGTCGCGGCGACCAGGCCGTCCGCGCCGAGCGACGCCACCACGGTCCGCGCGCCCGCCTCGCGGAGCGCGCGGATCCCGGCGCCGGTGTCGCCGGTCCCGCTGACCCGGGCCAGCTCGTCGGCGTTCGGCTTCACCACGTCCGGGCGTCCGGCGAGCCCGAGCCGCAGCGCCTCGCCGTCGGCGTCCAGGATCACCGGGCCGGGGGCCAGCCGGGCGAGCACGGCGTAGGCGTCCGGGGGGACGCCCGGCGGCAGGCTCCCCGACAGGACGACGGCGGCGGCGTCCCGGGCCAGCGCCGCGTAGCCGTCCCGGAACGCCGCCCATTCGGCGGCGGTCACGACGGGACCGGGCTCGGTGAACATCGTCACGCCGCCGCCGACGATCGTGACCGTCCGGCGCGACTCCCCGGCCACCGGTGTGAACGCGGCGGGCACGCCGAGGGAGCCGAGGCCCTCCTCGATCTGCCGTCCCGCGGCGCCGCCGGCCAGCCCGGCGGCCACCACCTCGCGGCCGAGGCCGTGCAGCACCCGGGCGACGTTGACGCCCTTGCCGCCGGGCCGCCGGTGCACCGTCTCCACCCGGTTGACCTCGCCGAACCGCGCGTCCGGCACCTCGTAGGTGTCGTCGATCGCCGCGTTCAGCGTGACCGTGAGGATCATGCGCCGGACTCCAGGATCACCGAGCGGGTGAGGTGGCGGGGCCGCTCCGGGTCGAGGCCCGCCGCCCGCGCCCGCGCGACCGCGAGCCGCTGCGCCACGATCAGGTCGGCGAGCGGATCGGCCGGCGCGGCCCGCAGGAGCCCGCCCGTCGCGGCGACCTGGCCGGCGAGGCCGCCGGGCACCTCCCCGAACATCCACACCGCCCGGCCGGGGCCGGTGATGCTGATCGGGCCGTGCCGGTACTCCATCGCCGGGTACGCCTCCGTCCACAGGCCCGCCGCCTCGCGCATCTTCAGCGCGGCCTCCTGCGCTATGCCGACCGTCCAGCCGCGCCCGAGGAAGGTGATCTGCTCGACGCCCAGCAGCTCGGCCGGGAGCGGTCCGGACACGGCGGCCTCGGCGTCGGTGATCGCGGCCGCCAGGTCCTCGCCGAGGTGCGCGCGCAGCAGCGCCAGCTGGCTGGTGGCGAACCGGGTCTGGACGACCGACTCCTCGTCCGCGAAGTCCAGCGCGATCACCCGGCCCGCGCTCCCGGACACCGGGGTGTCCGGGTCGGCGGTGATCGCGGTCGTCGGGACGGTGCCGCCGAGCCGGTCCAGGACGTCGAAAACCTCGGTCGTCGTCCCGGACCGCGTCAGCGCCAGCATCCGGTCGTAGCGGCGGGCGAGCGGCGCCTCCGAGGCGGCGAACGCGTCGGTCTCGCCGTGCCCGGCCGCCTCGCGCAGCGCCGCGTAGGCCTGCGCCATGAACAGCGAGGTGCCGCACCCGACGACCGCCACCCGCTCCCCGCGGGCCGGCAGCGCGTCCCGGACCCGCGCGGCCATCCCGGCGGCCCGCCGCCAGCACTCCGGCTGCGCGGCGATCTCGGTCATGATGCGGTTGTCGGCCATGAACACTCCATCTCTGCACTGGTTTCGGGCAAGCGGGATCCGCGCCGCGTCGTCACCGGGGCGTCAGCCCTTCAGGCCGCTGAACGACATCGTCGCGATGAAGTGCCGCTGCGCCACGAGGAAGGCGACCAGCAGCGGCGCGGTGGCGAGCGTGTTGCCCGCCATCAGCGACGACCACTCCGTGTGCCGCGTCCCGGAGAACGTCGACAGGCCCATCTGGAGCGTGAACGTGTCCTCGGACGTGATCGCGATGAGCGGCCAGATGAGATCGTTCCAGGACCCGAGCAGCGTGAAGACGACCAGCGTCGCGAGCGCCGGGCGGGCCATCGGCAGGACGATCCGGAAGAACACCCCGAGCCGCCCGCAGCCGTCGATCCGCGCCGCCTCCTCCAGCTCCGGCGGCACGGACAGGAAGAACTGCCGCATGAGGAAGATGCCGAACGCGCTGGCCAGCCAGGGCACGAACGCGGCGCCGAGCGTGTCGATGAGGCCCAGCGTCCGGAAGATCAGGAACGTCGGGATCATCAGGAGCTGCACCGGGATCATGATCGTGACCATCACCGCGAGGAAGCCGAGCCGCCCGCCCGCGAACCGCAGCCGCGCGAACCCGTAGCCCGCGAGCGAGCACAGCACCACATGGGACAGCACGGCCACGGTGGACACGACGAGCGTGTTCAGGAACCAGCGCGGATAGTCGTTCTCGGTGAGGACCATCCGGTATCCGTCCAGCGTGACGTGGTCCGGCAGCAACCGCGGGGGCAGCCGGTTCAGGTCGGCGTCCGGCATCAGCGACGTCAGCACCATCCACACCAGCGGCGCCGCGAACAGCACCGCCACCGGGACGAGGACGACGTGCAGCAGCCACCGCCGATTCGCCCCGCTCATGGTCGTGTTCCCTGTGGGGGGACGACCTCCCACAACCCCCCGGTTCGCTCCGCTCATCGCTGTGCTCCCGCCGCCGTGCGCGCGGACCGCCGCAGCATGACGGCCGACACCACCAGCGTGAACACGAACAGCGCGTACGCCACCGCGGCCCCGTATCCGGCGGCGAACTGCTTGAACGCCTGCTCGTAGAGGTAGTAGACGATCACCGAGGTGGAGTCCAGCGGCTGCCCCTTGGTCGTGGTGTACACGAGGTCGAACAGCTGCAGCGACATGATCATCTGCCAGATCACGACGAACGTGGTCGCCGGCCGCAGCTGCGGCAGCGTCACGTTCCGGAACGCCTGCCAGGGGGTCGCGCCGTCCACCAGCGCCGCCTCCCGCAGCTCGCGCGGGACGTCCTGCAGCGCGGCGAGGTACACCACCACCGGCAGCCCGACCGACCACCACAGCGACACCGCCACCAGCGTGTACAGCGCCTGGCCGGGGTCCTGGAGGAACCCCGCGCCCGGCAGCCCGAGCGCCTTCACGCCGCCGTTGACGATGCCGAACTCGGGATCGAGCACGAAGTTGGACAGGATGCCGACGGCCGCCGCCGAGGTGACGTACGGGACGAAGATGCACGTCCGGTAGATCCCGATCCCGCGGATGCGCTGGTTCAGCGCCACCGCGAGCGGCAGCCCGAGCAGCACCGACCCCGGCACGTACAGGACGGTGTAGACGACCGTGTGCCACGCCGCGTCCCGCAGCGCCGGGTCGTGCACCATCTCGCGGTAGTTCGCCAGGCCGACGAACTCGCCGCTGGAGATCAGGTCGCTGTCGTGGAAGGACAGCCACAGCGCCCAGACCGCGGGGAAGATCGCCAGGCCCACGACCACCAGGGTCGCGGGCCCCACGAACCCCCACCCCACCAGGTGCGGCATGAGGCGCCGGCGCGCCGTCTTCCTGTGCCGCGCCCCGTGCGCCGCCTGCGCGAGAGGCGGCGGAGCGGTGCCCACCGTCATGTCACTTTTCCTTGGCGAGCAGGTCGTCCGTCTTCTTCGCGGCCTCGCCCAGCGTCTTGCTCGCGGGGTCCCCGGCGATGAGCGACGTGGTGATGGCGTTGCCTACCGCCTCGGAGAACTTCGCGTACGCCGCGCTGCTCGGGCGGGCCTTCTTCGCGTTGGCGAGGTTCGCGACGAACTCGGCCGCTCCCGGGAAGTCGGCGACGTACTTCTTGTACTCGGGCAGCTGCGTCGTGGCCTTGTGCAGCGGCAGGTTGCCGACCGCGAGCGACCAGCGGGCGTCCTGCTCCGGCTTGGAGAGCCAGGCGGCGAACTCCTTGGCGGCCTTCTCGCGCCGCGACCCGTTGTCGAACAGCACCCAGAAGTCCGGGCCGGAGATCGTCTCGTGGTTGCCGTTGTAGCCGGGCAGCTGCACCGCGCCGTAGTCGATGCCGTGCTCCTTGAAGTCCAGCAGGGCGAACGGACCGGTCACCACCATCGCGACCTTGCCGGACTGGAACAGCGGGAGGAACTTCTCGCCGTTCTGGTCGAGGTACACCGACTTGTCGTCGCGCGCCATGCCGCGCCAGAGGTCGAGGGCCGCGGCCGCCTGCGGGGTGTTGAACGCGGCCTTCTTGCCGTCCGGCGTCAGGATGCTCCCGCCCTGCTGCCACAGCATCGGCCACAGCCGCCAGACGGTGTCCTCGCCGCCGCTCACCGGGTAGGCGGTGCCGTAGACGTTCTTGCCCGGGTCGGTCAGCCTCTTGGCCGCGGCGCGGAAGTCCTCCCACGTCCAGTCGGCCTTCGGGTGGGGGACGCCGGCGGCGTCGAACAGCTTCTTGTTGTAGACGACGCCGAGGTTGTCGACCACGGCCGGGACGCCCACCACCTTGCCGTGCACGGTCGCGGCGGCGCGCTCGGACTCCCAGAAGTCGGCCCAGCCGAACGACGGGTCCTGCACGGTGTCCGACAGGTCGACGACCTTGCGGTTCTCGGCGAGGGCCGCCGTCCACGACCCGTACATGTACGCGATGTCCGGGGCATCGCCGCCCGCGAGCGCCGCGGTCACCTTCTGCAGCATGTCGTCGACGTTGCTGGTCCCGAGCTGGGGGACGATCTCCACGTCCGGGTGCGTCCGGGAGTACTCCGCGGCGAGCTTCTTGAGCGGCTCGTCGTACGGAGCCGACTGCCCGTGCCACCAGGTGATCTTGACCTTCCCGCCGTCCGCGCCGTCGCCGCCGCAGCCGGCCGCGGTCAGGGCGAGCAGCGCCGCCGCCGCCAGCGCGACCGCACCGCGCAGTCCGTTGCCCATCGGCCCTCCCGAGGTTGGGTGTGGTTCGAAACCTTATGCTTACTTATGCTCGGAATAGAAGAGAAGAGAGCAGAAATCATCATCGATGGACGGGGTGAGATGTCCGAGTCCGGCGACCTGCGGCTGTCCGACTACGTTCCGCGCCCGAGCGTGGAGATCCCTGGAAGCGACGTCCCGCGCCCGCGGTTCCGGTGCGTGGACGCCCACAACCACCTCGGCCGCTGGCTCACCGGCGACGGCGGCTGGATGGCCCCCGACGTGGGGCGGCTCCTCGCGCTGATGGACGCGCACGACGTCGACGCGATCGTGAACCTGGACGGTATGTGGGGCGAGGAGCTGTCGGCCAACCTCGACCGCTACGACCGCGCCCACCCCGCCCGGTTCCTCACCTTCTGCCAGCTCGACTGGAACCTGCTGCGCGAACGCGACGGGATCGGCCGGCTCGTGCGCAGCCTGGAGAACTCGCGGACGCTCGGCGCGCGCGGCCTGAAGGTCTGGAAGACCCTCGGTCTGCACTACACGGACGCGGACGGCCGCCTCGTCCTGCCGGACGACCCGAGGCTCGCCCCGGTGTTCGAGGCGGCGGGCGCGCTCGGGCTGCCCGTCCTGATCCACACGGCCGACCCGGTGGCGTTCTTCGCCCCGGCCGACCGCCGCAACGAGCGGCTGGAGGAACTGCTCGCCCACCCCGACTGGCACTTCGGGCGCCCCGGCCTGCCGTCGTTCGCCCGGCTCATGGACGCCCTGGAGGGCCTGGTCGCGTCCCACCCGCGCACGACGTTCATCGGCGCGCACGTCGGCTGCTACGCCGAGGACCTCCGGTGGGTGTCACGGATGCTGGACGAGCACCCCAACCTGCACGTCGACATCGCCGGGCGGCTCGCCGAGCTCGGCCGCCGCCCCCGGGCGGCCCGTTCGCTGATGACGCGGCACCCCGGCCGCGTGCTGTTCGGCACCGACGCGTTCCCCCTGTCGGCCTCGTCCTACCCGACGCACTTCCGGTTCCTGGAGAGCGACGACGAGCACTTCCCCTACGCGCCGGACGAGGAGGTGCCGCCGCAGGGACGCTGGGCGATCTCCGCCCTCGACCTGCCGCCGGACGTCCTGGAGCAGGTGTACGCGGGCAACGCGCGGCGCCTCCTCTCGCTCTGACCTAGGGCCTGTTCTGCCGTACGAGCCGGACGAACCGGACGTCCAGGTCGTCACCGCGGCCGGTGGCGATCCGGAAGTCGGTGCCGCCGTTCAGCCCGTTCGCGAGGACCGGCCCGGGCAGCCGGAAGGTCGCGGTCTTCCACGACCCGTCGCCGGTGCGGCGGACGGCCGGTGAGCGCCCGCCCTCATGCTCGATCCACCAGTCGCCCGTGCCCGCGTCCCGGTACGTCACCTTGATCTGCACCGGTTCGCGCCGTCCGTCCAGGAAGCGGTCGTCGAGGTCGAAGTACAGCGATGTCTGCCCCTTCGCGCGGTCGGTCCGCAGCCCCTCGTAGGCCGTGCCGTTCTCCTCCGTCAGGACATGCGTGTGGACGTCGGCCGTGGAGCGACGTGCCCTGCCGTCCGGCGCGACGTCCCGCTGGACGAGCCAGCGTTCGAGGTTGCGCACCCATGGGCGGCTCGCCCATTCCCGGGCACCGGTGAACGGACCGGTCCGGTCCTTCCAGTAGGTGTCCTCCGCGTCGCGCAAAGCCGCCCACGCGTCAGGTGAATCGGCCGTGGTCTTGCCGATGCTCAGCCGCACCCAGTTCCAGTGATCCGGGTACTCCTTCATATAGGACGGGCCCGGGACCACGTATACCCAGTTCATTCTCAGTTGCAGCGACTTCAGGTTCGACTGCCGGACGGCATAGTACGGCTCGTCCGTCGTGTAGCCGCAATCGTTGAAGCACTCGTTCTCGGTGGCGACGACATGCCGCCCGTCGTGGACGGGCAGGCGTTCGTCCACCGTCATGTGCCCGTTCCGTTCGACACGGCTTCCGTACGAGGGCGCCTCGTTGAGATGGAAGTTGAACTCCTCGGTGATGCCCGTCCGGATGCCGAGACCCGCGTCGACCGCCTGCCTGGCGAACAGGTCCGTCTTCGACCCCCACGGCCCCCAGGGGTAGTCCTCGCCGGTGAACACGAGCTTGGTGCGGTAGGGGCCGAAGATCTCAACGAGATCGCGCCAGGCGTGCCGGTACCACGACCGGTACTTCTCGAATGTCAGCCCCTCCTCGGCGGCCTGGCTGATGACGTCGTAGTCGAACTCCGCCCATGTGAACGCGCCCGGCACATAGACGAAACGCAGCCGCGCATCAGCGCGAAGGTTCTTCTCGACGAACAGTTTCCGGTAGACGCCGAGAAGCCGTCCCCACACGCATTCGTCCCAGATCGGCAGGTGGTACTGCCCGTCGTAATCGGGCCCGACCGGCTGCACCCGGCACTCGCCGGCCGCCCATTCCGGAGCCCACCGCGACCCGCTGGCGAACACGCGCATCCAGAACGGCCGGCCGTCCGCGAGCTGGTCGCGTAACGACGCGAAGTCCATGCCCTGGGCGGAGCCGGTCGTGTCAGTGCGCAGTCGCTCGGGACCGTCCGGCTGAAGCTGCCGCCAGGTGAGGTCGAGACCGCGCGTCCCCACCTCGAACTCCGGCGCCGCCTTCTCGGAGAAGAACCCGGAGTTCGCCGACGGCCGGACCCAGCCCGGCAGCGTCCAGTCGTCGCCCGCCCGCACCCGCACGCCGCCGGTCACCGCGTCCGCCGCGCCCGCGCCGGCCATCGGGAGCAGCACCGCGATCGCGGCCAGGGCAGCCGCCGCCCGCCTCATGACAGGCCGGTCCGGCGCAGCGGCTCGGGCAGCAGGTCGCCGTGCGCCTTCACCATCTCGTCGCACAGCGTCCAGATCTCCTCGATCGTGAGCGTGGCGGCCGTGTTCGGGTCGGCCATGGCGGCGTGCCGGATGTGGTCGGGGCGCCCCTCCGCCGCCGCCCGCACGGTCAGCTCGCCGACGCTGACGAACGACCGGTTGAGCGCCGCGCACTGCGGCGGGAGGTCCCCGACCGCGGTCGGCTGCACGCCCTGCGCGTCCACCAGGCACGGCACCTCGACCGCGCACCCCTCCGGCAGGTTGCCGATCAGGCCCCGGTTCACCACATTGCCGTACACGACCCGGGGCCTGCCGGTGACCATGCTGTGGATGATCTGCGGCGCGTACTCCATGCTCCCCTCCACCGGGATCGGCTCACCCGCCGCCAGCGCCGCCCGCGTCGTGGCGTACTCGCGCAGGTTCTCCTCGCTGACCCGGATGTACTCGTCCACGGGGATGCGCAGCCGCGCCACCTCCGCGTCGTGCCGCATGAACCACGGGACGTACTCCGCCGAGTGCTCGCTGGTCTCGGTCGGATAGTGGCCGAGCCGCCGGTACATCTCGACCCGCACGCGGCGCCGCAGCTCCGGGTCGCGCTCGATCGCCTCGTCCAGCCTGGGGTACAGGTCCTCGCCGTCCCGCTGGAACGTGAGCACCCACGCCTGGTGGTTGACGCCCGCGGCCAGGTACGACACCTCCTCGTGCGGGACGCCGACCAGCTCCGCGAGGCCGCGGGTCGTCCAGTACACCGAATGGCACAGCCCCACGGCGTTGCGGACGGGGGTCGCGGCGGCGAGGTACCAGACGTTCATCGCCATCGGGTTGGTGTAGTTCAGCAGCCACGCGTCCGGGCAGCACGCCGCCATGTCCGCCGCGATCCCGTCAAGGACGGGGAAGGTGCGCAGCGCCCGGAAGATCCCGCCCACCCCGAGCGTGTCGGCGATCGTCTGGCGGAGCCCGAACCGCGCCGGGACCTCGAAGTCGGTGACGGTCGAGCCGTGCCCGCCCACCTGGATCATGTTGATCACGAAGTCGGCGCCGTCGAACGCCTCCCGCCGTTCCAGATGCGCCGTGATCACCGGCCGGGCGCCGCGCGCCTCGGCGATCCGCCGCGCCGCCGCCTCGGCCGTCGCCAGCCGCTCGGCGTCGACGTCGTGCAGCGCGATGCGGGCGTCCGCCAGCTCCGGGAACCCGAGCAGGTCGGCGAGCAGCGCCTGCGTGAACACCGCGCTCCCCGCCCCCACAAAAACGATCTTCGTCATCGGACGCCCCTCCCGGCCGGCCCGTCCTGGCACCCTTCGGTCCAGGCAGGGCCAGGCACACATGCGCAATCACGCTCGAAATGCCCACCAATCATCCACAAACAAACACCACCACACAAGGCCGAGCGGGCGTCGGCGGCCCATCTGGGCGCCGTCACCACCGAGCCGGCCACGGTCGCGCTGAGCACCGACAGGCCGGGACCGGTCAGCCCGAGGGGCCCCGCCGGCTCGTGGGAGGCGGCGGGGCCTTCGGGGTGGGGGAGCGGGGGCTACGGCCAGCTCTGGATGCCGGCGCCGTAGGGGTACAGGGGGTCGCCGTAGTCGGTGGGTGGGGGCTGGCCTGCGTCGATGCGGGCGTGGATCTCGGCGCGTTCGGCGGGCGTGGCGCCCAGGTCGTACGGGATGTTCCAGTTCTCCACGGCGTCCTCGGGCCGGTCGACGCCGCCCGGACGGAGGATCTGGTCGACAGTGCGCGGAAGCTGCCAGGGCAGCCGCCCGCGCGGCTCGTAGTCGCCGAACAGCAGGCCCGCGGTCGCCGGGCCCACCTCCTCGCCGCCCCGGTAGGTCATCACGATGGCGTCGGCGATGCCGTTCCATTCGCTGATCACCGTGGGCCTCGGCAGGTCCATCACCACGACCACGGGCACGCCCTGGTCATGGAACCGCCTGATGAGCGCGAGCTGGTCGGGCGGCAGGTAGGGCCGCTCGTTCGCCCACGCGGTCGCGTGGGTGTAGGAGGGTTCGCCGACCGCGACGACCGCGAGGTCCGGTGCGGGGGCGCTGTCCTGGTGGACGGTGACGCCCGCCTTCGCGGCCCGGGCCTTGATCGCGTCCAGCAGGGTGAGCGAGCCGTGGTTCGGGTGGAAGTAGCTCGTCCAGATGCAGCACGCGGCGCCGTCCGTGGCGCGCGGCCCGGCCACCACGAGGTCGTCGCCCTCCTTCAGCTTGAGCGGCAGGACGCCGTCGTTCTTCAGCAGGGTGATCGACTCGCGGGCGGCCTGGTTCGCGAGCGCCGCGTAGGACGGCTGGTGGAACCGGTAGGGGCCGTTCACCGGGTCGCCGTACGGCCGGTCGAAGATCCCGAGTTTGAACTTGAGCCGCAGGACGCGCCTGACCGCGTCGTCGATCCGGCTCACCGGCACCCGCGCCGTGAAGTCGGCCATCGAGAACCCGGCCGCGCCGGGGTCGGCGCCGCCCATCACGTCCGACCCGGCGTTGGCGGCGCTCACCCACGCGCCCGACGGCAGCCAGTCCGTGGTGATGAGCCCCGTGTAGCCGAGCTCGTCGCGCAGGTAGCGCAGGATCGGCGCGCTGTTCCCGGCGCCCGGCCCGCCCGGATCGAGGTACTCGCTGCCCGCGTACCCGGGCATGACGTTGACGGCGCCGGCGTCCAGCGCCGCCCGCCACGGGATCATGTGGTACTTGATCGTCACCTCGTCGTAGGTGATGCCGGCCTCGCCGCCGGCGCCCTCGCCGGGCCAGTGCTTGACGGTCGCGAGGACGGAGCCCGGGTTCAGCTCCGGGCCGCCCTGCAGCCCGGCGACCAGCGCGCGCACCTGGGCGGCGGCCACGCCGGCGTTCTCGCCGTTGCCCTCCTGGATCCGGGGATAGAGCACCTTCGTCCCGACCTCGGCGAGGGGGCCGAGGACGCCGCGGGCCCCGACCTCCAGCTCCTCGCGGCGCTGCATGTCGCCGAGCCTGTAGTCGAGGGGGTAGTTCTTCGCGGCGGCGAGGGCGCTCTGCAGGGGATAGGTCGTCTCGTAGCCCGCGATCGTGTCGCCCGCAGACACCGGCGGGATGCCGAGACGCGTGCCGGCCGCCGCGCGGAGCACGGTGTGGAGGTCGTTCGGCTGGGCCGGGCCGAAGTGCCAGCCCGACCGGGCGTACGCCTGCGCGTTGTAGAACATCTGGTACGCCTTCTCCTCGGTGGTCATCCTGCCGAGAAGGTCGTCGACGCGGTCCTCAACGGGCCGGCGCCAGTCCTCGTACGGCTCGATCGAGCCGTTCTTGTTCAGGTCGCGGGCCCCGTTGACGATGCCGACTCCGTCGTCCACCGTCTCGATCTCGGGGAGGTAGACGCTGAACGTCCGGATGTTCGAGGTGGTCCGCGCGCCGGAGCCGTTCACCGCGACGACGTACCACCGGTACGTCCAGCGGTCGCCGATGTCCCAGGACGGTGCGTAGCTCGTGCCGGACGTCTCGGCGACCTTGGTGTAGAGGTCCAGCAGCGGGCCGGACGCGGTGAAGTCGTAGTCCGTGCGGCTGATGTTGATCCACACCTCGTAGCGGGCCGCCCCGGGGACGCCCGCCCAGGACAGGACGGGACGTCGCGTGTTCGTCACCATCGCGTGGTCGGCGGGTGTCACCAGCGCGAACTGGCCGGTCGTGCCCGGCGCCTTGGAGGGCGCGGAGAGCAGGGGAGGCGTGGTGGACGACGAGTCGACGGTCCCGAAGACCTGGAACTCCCAGAACGAGTACCCGTAACCCGTCGCGCGGTCCGTGCCGGAGAACCGGATGTAGCGGCCCTTCCCGGTGACGTCGAGGTTCTCGACGCCTCCCTTGCCGGTGGTCGTGGAATAGAGGGTCGTCCAGGAGGTGCCGTCGCCGGACACGTCGAGGCGGTAGCCGGTCGCGTACGCCGCCTCCCAGTTCAGCGTGACGCCGGTGATCGTCGCGGTGCCGCCGAGGTCGACGCGGAGCCACTGGTCGTCGCCGGCCTCGCTGGACCAGCGGGTCGTGGTGCGGCCGTCGAGTGCCGCCGCGGGCGCGTTGCCGCCCTCCCAGGAGGACGCCGTCACCTGCTTGAACGCCGAGATCGGCGTCGTTCCCGGTGGCGGCCCGGTCTCGGCCTCGCCGTAGACCGAGAACTCCCACAGGGAGTATCCGTAGCCGGTGGCGCGGGCGGTCCCGTACATCCGGATGTAGCGGCCGCGACCGGTGACGTCGAGGGTCTGGTTCCCGCCGGAACCGGTGGTCGTGGAGTAGATGGACGTCCAGTCGGAGCCGTTGCCGGAGACCTGGATCTGGAAGGCGGCCGCGTACGCCGCCTCCCAGTTCAGGACGACCTGGCTGATGTCCCTGCTCTCCCCGAGGTCGATCCGCACCCACTGGGGGTCGCCGAAGGCGCTCGACCAGCGGGTGCCGGCGTTGCCGTCCACCGCGGCGGACGCGGGGTAGGCGTCGCCCTCGCTGGACGACGCCGTCGCGGGCTTGTTCAGGGACAGCAGCGTCGCGGCGCGGGCGGCGCGCGCGGGGACGGTCAGGAGTGCGGCGAGCACCGCCAGCACGGTGAGGGCGCTCGTGTACCGCTGTCGTGCGGTCATCGGGTTCTCCCGGGGTTACCAGCCGACGGCGACGAGGAGGTACCGCGGGTCGCCGTGCGAGATGAAGGAGGAGCGGCCGGCGTAGTCGTCGTACGGGAAGCCGTAGGCCAGCCGCCCGATCGCGTGGTCGTGCCAGAACTTCGCGTAGTAGTTCGCGGGCGCGGCGTTGTAGAACAGCGCCGGGTCGGACCACTGCGACCGCGGCAGGTGCGCGACGTGCCGGTTGAGCGCCGAGCACATCCCGGCGTCGTTCGCGAGCGGCCCGGAGCACCCGGTGACCTGCTGCGTCGTGGCCGAGACGCCGACGGACGCGGCGTAGGAGGCGAAGTAGCCCGCCTGCGCGCCGCCCGGCTGGAAGACGGGCGAGTTGCCCGGCGCCGGGATGCGGTACGGGGCCTCGACGGTCGCCAGCGAGTCGAACTCCGGCGGCACCTCGTCCACGAACCGCTGGAACGTGGCCGCCCGGTCCTCGGCGAAGGTGGCCTGGTCCTCGCCGACGGACACGTCGTACCCGTCGTGCGCCCGCAGGCGCATCGCGAGCTTCAGGCCGAAGCCGTCGACCCGGGTGGTGTTGCCGTTGAAGACGTCGGCGCCGACCGTGAACTCGATGAAGTCCTGGTAGCGGCTGGTGGGCGAGCCGAGGAAGAAGTACATCCGCCCGGCGGAGTTGACGGGCATGTCCAGGTACGGCTGCTCGGCGATCGAGTGGGTCTGACCGTTGAAGCTCCAGTACACCTGGCTGTCGGGATACCGGCCGTTCGTCCGGTTGAGCACCTTGACCATGAGGACGTTCCGCGCCGGCGGGATCGTCGAGGTGTCGCCCCAGAAGTCGTCCTCGGGCGGCGTGGTCGTCCCGGTCGTGTGGACGGCCATGCCGAACAGCGAGTAGCCGCACTGGGTGCCGCGGCTCGTCCCGTACATGCGGACGTAGCGGCCCTTGCCGGTGACGTCGAGGGTCTGGCTCCCGCCGGATCCGGTGGTGGTGGAGTAGGTGGAGGTCCAGTCGGTGGCGTTGTCGGAGACCTGGATCTGGAAGGACCTGGCGTAGGCGGCCTCCCAGGAAAGGACGACCCGGCAGATCTCCTGGCTGGTGCCGAGGTCGATCTGGAGCCACTGGGGGTCGCCGAAGGCGCTCGACCAGCGGGTGGCGGGGTTCCCGTCCACGGCCGCCGAGGCGGGGAACGGCGCGTTCTCGGTGGACGAGGCGCCGGCGGGACGGTTCAGGGCGGCGTCCGACGTCCCGCACGCGGCGGCGTTCGCGGGGGCGCCCGGCGCGAGGGCGGCGGGCAGGAGCAGGGACAGGGCGGTCATGGCCGCGGCAAGCCTCATGGCATCTCCGTTTCGAGGGGGGCGGAGAGGAGGGGCGCGAGCCCCCGCGGGCCCGCCCGGCGCGGACCCGCGGGGAGCGTCAGCCGGGGATCAGGGGTAGGCGACCACGGTGGCCGGGACGGTGTCGGTGCCGGACGCCTCCGGGCCGGTGTCGTTGACGACGTGCCGGATGACCCCGTTCCCGCCCAGCGAGACCGTGAGCAGGCCGTGGAACCGCACACCGGGCCGGTTCGGCACCTCGAACCCGCGCGCCGCCACGATCGACGGGTCGACGTTGAAGTAGCAGTAGCTGCCGAGCCCCCAGCCCTCGTGCGTGGTGACCGAGTCGGCCACCTTGTACGCGGCGTAGCCGTCGGGCGAGTCGGCGCGCCAGGCGGACTGGTCCGGCGGGTCGTACGGCATCTCGTTCTGGAAGAAGATCGTTCTGCCGCCGTCGCCGTTCCAGATCAGCTGGTACTTCTGGTAGTGCTCTACGAACAGGCCGTAGGCGGTGACGTCGTCGCCGTTGACGACCACCCCGTTGGCCGCGGTGTTGACCGTCCAGCCGACCCCGGCGCCGTGGTCGGCGCGCCACGCCCAGATGTGGTCGAGCAGGACGTCGTCGCTGTTGACCACCAGGCTCGTGGACGCCCTGCCGGGCCCGGCGCCGCCGATCCGGAAGAACACGTCCTGCACGGACGCGGGGTTGCCGGCGTGGTCGGCGTTCCCGTTCTCGGGCCCGAGCCGCAGCAGCACCGGCGACTCGACCGGCCCGGCGTCGAACAGCAGCCCGGCCAGCTTGACGCCGTCCACGTCGGCGACGTTCATCGCCGTCACGCCGTTGCCGGGGATGAGGGTCGGGTAGCCGACGCCGAGCACGACGGTGTCGGGACGGGTCACCTCGATCGTCCGGTCGAGGTGGTACACGCCGGGCGTGAACAGCAGGTTCAGGCCCTGGCTCAGCGCGGCGTTGATGGTGGCCGCCGAGTCGCCGGGCTTGGCCACGTAGAACCGCGTCAGCGGGATGGACGAACCGGGCGTCGAGCCGCCGGACCAGGTCGTCCCGCGCGAGTCGCGCCGCAGACCAGGCACGAAGACGTTGTACGCGCCCGCCGCGTCGACGTACAGGTACGGCTTCTCGCGCGTCACCGGGCTGGTGTTCAGCGTCGTGTACGGCGGGTTCGGGAAGCTCTGCGCGGGCGCGCCCTCGACACCGGAGAACACCATGTTCCAGACGCCGTTGAGGTTGCCGCCGATCTGGCTGTCCCGGGTGAGCCACTGCTGCTGGGAGTACGGCTGCACCTGGCCGTCCACCTTCGAGTCGGCGATGTAGCCGCCGCTCGCCCAGCCGTAGCCGGTGGGGGCGAGGTTGAGGTCGCCGCGGACGTGGATCCGCCGGAACGGCGCCGCCTGCGACACCGCCCACTGGTTCGTCCCGCCGGGCGGGCTGATCGACAGGTTCTCGGCGGACCGCCAGAAGTTCTGCGTGGCGTTGCCGCCGAACCAGCCGGCGTCCACGGTGACCCCGTTGAGGGTGACGTCGTCGGGGTCGCGGCCGAGGCCGGCGATCGAGGTGTAGAAGCCGATGTTCGCGTTGACGTTGTAGCTGCCCGGCTTGAACAGCAGCGCGTACCGGGCCGTCCCGAACTGGTCGCTCTCCTGCTCGCGGAAGACGGCGTCGAGCCTGCCCTGGATGTCGGACGCGCTCATCGACGGGTCGAACACCAGCACGTTCGGCCCGAGGTCGCCGCCGCCGGGGAGCGTCCCGCCGCCGCCGGAGCCGGTGTGCACGGCCATGCCGAACAGCGAGTAGCCGTACTGGGTGCCGCGAGCGGTTCCGTACATCCGGACGTAGCGGCCCTCGCCGGTGACGTCGAGGGTCTGGGTGCCGCCGCTCGCGTTCGTCGTGGAGTAGATCGAGGTCCAGTCGGAGGTGTTGCCGGAGACCTGGATCTGGAACGCCTTGCCGTACGCGGCCTCCCAGGTCAGGACGACCTGGCAGATCTCCTGGCTGGAGCCGAGGTCGACCTGTAACCACTGCGGATCGGTGAACGCGCTGGACCACCGTGTTCCGGAGTCACCGTCGACGGCCGCGGAGGCGGGGAAGGCCGCGTTCTCGGTGGTCGAGGCGGTGGCCGGGCGGTTCAGCGCGGCGTCCGCGGTGCCGCAGGCCGCCGCCGCGGCGCGTCCCGCGGGACCGGGGACGGCGAGGGCGAGGGCGAGCAGGAGCGCGAACGCGGCCGCCGGCCAGGCTCTCCCGAACGGCGGCGCAGGGGGTGGGACGGGATGCATGGCGCATCTCCTTCGGGGTGGGTGCGACTGAGCTGGGCCCCTTCGATCACGCTTTATTTCACAGCCTGATTTAAGGCGGGGAATATGTGGCCGTCAAGAGCCCCCCGAGACGTGTTGAACTCCCGCCCGCCGGGGCGCGTACCCCTCCGCGTAGATCGACACCCGGAACCAGGAGGGTTCATGAGGCGCCGGAAGAGCGTGAGGAACAATCGGCTGCGCACCGTGGTCACGACGACCGCGGTGGCGGCCGGATCCGCCGGGCTCGTGGCCGGCTCGCTGTACGTCGTGCACGCCGAGGGACGGTCGGGCGGCCAGGAGGCGAAGCTCGCGGGGGACGCGCGGGCCGGGCGCCAGGGCGCGGGCCAGGACGCGGTGCGCGCCGCGCGGACGACCGGGCAGGCCGCCGCCAAGGCCGCCGGCATCGCCGACCGCCTCGGCGACCGCACGACCGGCGCCTACGTCGACTCGGCGGGACGCCCCGTCGTCACGGTCACCAACGCCACGGACGCCGCCGCGGTGCGGTCCGCCGGGGCCGTCCCCAAGATGGCGCAGCGCAGTCCCGCGACGCTGAAGCGCGTCACCAACACCCTCCAACGGTCGGTGGCGGACATCCCCGGCACCGGATGGGCGGTCGACCCCGCCACCTCCAAGGTCACGGTGTGGACGGACGACACCGTCACCGGCACGCGGATGGCGGCCGTCCAGCGCACGACCCAGCAGATGGGCGCGGCGATCCGCATGGTGCGCATCCCCGGGAAGCTCCGCTCGTTCGCCCTCGGCGGCGACGCGATCTTCGGCGGGGGCGCCCGCTGCTCGCTCGGCTTCAACGTCAAGCGCGGCCAGCAGGACTTCTTCCTGACCGCGGGCCACTGCGGCAACGAGGTCCAGGAGTGGACGTCGGACCAGCAGGGCGCCGAGGCCGTCGGCACCACCGTGCAGAGCAGCTTCCCCGGCAACGACTTCGCGCTCGTGGAGAGCGCGGAGGGCGCCGCGGGCGAGAGCGCGGTCAACCTCTACAACGGCGAGTCGCAGGAGATCACCGAGGCCGCCGAGGCGGTGGTCGGCCAGCGCGTCCTGCGCAGCGGGAGCACCACCGGCGTCTCCGACGGCACCGTCACCGCGACCGGCGCCACGGTGAACTTCGCCGAGGGCACCGTCACCGGGATGATCCAGACCACCGTCTGCGCCGAGCCGGGCGACAGCGGCGGCCCGCTCTTCGCCGACACCACCGCCCTCGGCCTCACCTCCGGCGGCTCCGGCGACTGCCAGACCGGCGGCGTCACCTTCTTCCAGCCCGTCACCGAGGCCCTCGACGCCTTCGGCGCGGAGATCGGGGCGGCCGGGGGCGGCCAGGGCGCCGGCGGCGGCGAAGGGGCCGGGGGCGGCGAGGGAGCCGGTGGCGGTGAGGGCGCCGGTGGCGGTGAGGAGGCCGGGGGAGGCCAGGAAGGTGCCGGCGGCCAGGAAGGCGCCGGGGCTCCCGAAGGCGGCCAGGCTCCCGAAGGCGGCCAGCCCGCAGGGAACGGCGAGCCCTCCAGGGGCTACTGACCGGGAACGGCCAAGGAAGCCCAGTCCACATCCGGCCTGGGCTTCCTTCGGGCCCCGCGCCACCTGACAGGTCGCCCCGGACGTCGCGGATCAGGTGACAACAGGGTGGATCGGCTGAAAGGCTTTCCTCGCACGACGCGCTCACGGGTTCGCGCGGCAAGGGGAATGGCGAGGAGGCGACGGCTGTGACCGTCTCGATGGTTAAGGGTCAGCGGATCTCGCTGGAGAAGCCCGGCGGCGCGCTGAGCATGGTCCGGATGGGCCTCGGCTGGGACGCGGTGAAGAAGAAGGGGTTCTTCGGATCCCGCGAGCGGGAGATCGACCTGGACGCCTCCTGCGTGCTCTTCGCCGACCGCAACCTCGCCGACGTGGTCTACTTCGGCAAGCTGGTCAGCGACGACGGCTCCGTCCGGCACACCGGCGACAACCTGACCGGGGCGGGCGACGGCGACGACGAGTCGGTGATCGTCGACCTGGCGCGGCTGCCGGTGCACGTCACCTCGCTGGTGTTCACGGTCAGCTCCTTCAACGGGCAGACCTTCAACGAGGTGGAGAACGCCTTCTGCCGCCTGGTCAACGAGGTGGACGGCGGCGAGATGGCCCGGTACACGCTGACCGGCGGCGGCGCCCACACCGCGATGGTGATGGCCCGCATCTACCGCCACGGCGGGGCCTGGAAGATGAACGCGATCGGCGAGCCGTGCCATGGCCGCACCTTCCAGGACATGCTGCCGACGATCGCCGCGCACTGCTGACCGCCGATGGCCGACCTCCCACGCGGCGGCAACGCTCCGCTGCCCGCCCGGCGGGTGACCGCCACCGTGTCCTGCGCCGTGCCCGTCGACGTCAGCGCCCTGCTCGTCGGGCCCGACCTGCGGGTGCGGTCGGACGCCGACCTGGTCTTCTTCAACGCGCCCGAGGCGCCCGGCGTCCGCTGGGCCGACGGCGGCGCCGGCCAGCGCGTCGAGCTCGACCTCGACGCGGTCCCCGCCGGGCTCACGGTGCTGATCGCGGTGAGCCTGGCGGGCGCCGGCTCCTTCGGGACGATGCCGCCGCCGCGGCTCCGCCTCACCGCGAGCGGCGGCGACCCCGCGGCCGAGTTCACCGTCCGGGGACTCGGCCCGGAGAAGGCGATCATCGGGCTGGAGATCTACCGCCGCGCCGAGGCGTGGAAGGTGCGCGCCGTCGGCCAGGGCTACGCGGGCGGCCTGGCCGAGCTGGTGGAGGCGCACGGCATCGAGGTGGACGACCCCGGCGAGCAGGACGCCGCCATGGCCGCCCCGCCCCCGGGACCCGCGGTGGGCGCGCCACCGCCTCCCCGCCCGCCGCAGCCACCCCCCACGGGGCCGCCCTCGGCACCGCCGCCCCCCGCACAGCCGCCGCCGGCCTCGGCACCGCAGCCGCCCGCGCCGGGGCAGCCGTCGTCCACCGAGGTCGAGTACATCGAACGCTGCTGGCTGGTCTGGGAGGACGCCAGCCGTTCGGTGGCGGCCTTCCGCGCCGCCACCGAGCACGCGCTCACCCTCCGCAACGAGGAGATCGCCGGCCGGCAGCCGCGCGGGCGGTTCGAGCAGCTCATGCGGGAGGCCGACGAGCGCCTGCGCGCCGACGCCGGCCAGCTGCGCGACGAGCTGGCGAGAGTGGAGCCGCAGCTCACGCCCGAGGTGGCGCCGTTCGACGCGCCGTCCTGGCTGACCTGGCGGCCCGGCGTCGACCTCGCCGAGGGAATGCTGCTCGGCCGGCTGTCGACCGCCGAGCTGCCGGGCCTGCGGGTGCCGCTCGTGCTGCGGCTGCCCTGGCGCCGCGCCATGTGGATCTCGCGCGGCGTGATGCCCGGCGACGCGGCCGCCTACGCCTGGTCGCTCGCGACCCGGTTCCTCGCTGCCGTGCCGCCCGGCGTCCTCGGCCTGGAGGTGATCGACGCGGCCGGGCTCTCCGGCGCGGGCTGGCTGCACGGCTTCGACCCGGCCACCTGCGCCCGCCTGCTGGGCGGCGGCGTGGCCACCGGCCCGCACGCGGCCGAGCGGCTCCGCCGCCTCCTCGACCTGGTCGACCTGCGCCGCATCGGCGGCGCGGAGGAGTCCCTCGCGGGCCCGATGGGCGGCCCGCCGGTGCGCCTGGTGATGATCCTCGACGCCGGCGCCGCGCTCGACGGCGAGGACGCGGACCGGCTGCTGCGCCTGGTCGAGGACGGCCCGCTGGTCGGTGTCCCGGTGCTGCTGGTCGAGACCGACACGCCGGCGGCCGAGTCCGTCCGCGCCATGCGGGTCCGCCAGTCGTGCAACAACCTCCCGTCCAGCGAGGACGCCATCGGCGACTCCTGGGTGGGCGTCGACTGGACCCTCACCCCGGAGGTCCTCCCGGACGCCGGCGACGGCACGCGCCCACCGGCCCTGTTCACCCACGTCCTCGGCGCGCACGCCCGGAGCATCGCCTCCCACGGCTGAGCCAAGCCCCGGCGAACGGCATAGGGACGCCTCTCGAAACTTTCGAGAATTGCGTCCAGTGATCGCTCATCGAGCCTCGTGAGAATTGGATGCCGCACGCATTCGACACGCGTCCTGCGACGTCAACCGTCCTGTGGAACGATCTAGATTCGACCGGATGACCGAAATGTTTCGAAAGGAATCGTTGACACTGTCGGGGAAGCGCGCGCATACTCACACCCGATCGGCCGGTTCCGCCACCGGTTCCGCCGCCGGATCCACCCCTTCGGGGGCGCGGTCATCGGTGGCGGGACGGCCGAGCCCCCCGCCGATGCTCCCGAGGAGGAAGCATGTACGAGCACGCCACCCCCGCCGGCCCGATCACCCGCAGGCGCCTCATCGGCGCGGGCGCTCTCGGCGCGGCCCTGGTCGCGTCCGCCGCCCTGCTGCCCGGCTCGGCCGCCGCCGACACGGTCATCACCACCAACCAGACCGGGACCGACAACGGGTACTTCTACTCGTTCTGGACCGACGGCGGCGGGTCGGTGTCGATGACGCTGAGGAGCGGCGGCAGCTACAGCACCTCCTGGTCCAACGCCGGGAACTTCGTCGCGGGCAAGGGCTGGAGCAACGGCGGCCGCAGGACCGTGAACTACTCGGGCAGCTTCAACCCGTCCGGCAACGGATACCTGGCCCTCTACGGGTGGACGTCGAACCCGCTCGTCGAGTACTACATCGTCGACAACTGGGGCAGCTACCGGCCCACCGGAACCTACAAGGGCACCGTCACCAGCGACGGCGGCACCTACGACATCTACAAGACCACGCGGTACAACGCCCCGTCCGTCGAAGGCACCAGGACCTTCGACCAGTACTGGAGCGTCCGGCAGTCCAGGCGGACGGGGGGCTCCATCACCACCGGCAACCACTTCGACGCCTGGGCGCGCGCCGGCATGAACCTGGGCGCCTTCCGCTACTACATGATCATGGCCACGGAGGGCTACCAGAGCAGCGGCAGCTCCAGCATCACCGTCGGCTGAGCGCCGGAGGAGCCCGCCATGCGCACCGGATCACCCTTGCCCAGACGCACGCTGTCGACGGCACTGGCCGCCGCGGCGGCGGCGACCGCGGCCCTCGCCGTGACCGCCGCCCCCTCCCACGCCGCCGCCTGCAACGGATACATCGGGCTCACCTTCGACGACGGCCCGTCCGACGACAACACCCCGAGCCTGCTCAACGCGCTCACCCAGTACGGCCTGCGGGCGACGATGTTCAACCAGGGCCAGTACGCCGCCGCCTACCCGGCCCAGGTCCGGGCCCAGGTCAACGCCGGCATGTGGGTCGGCAACCACAGTCACACCCATCCGCACATGACCCAGCTCAGCGAGGCGCAGATGGACTCGGAGATCTCCCGGGCCCAGCAGGCCATCGCCGGCGCCGGAGGCGGCACTCCCCGGCTGTTCCGCCCGCCCTACGGCGAGACCGACGCGACCCTGCGCTCGGTGGAGACCAGGCACGGCCTCACCGAGATCATCTGGGACGTCGACTCGCAGGACTGGAACGGGGCGAGCACCGACGCGATCGTGCAGGCCGCCGGCCGCCTCACCGCCGGTCAGATCATCCTCATGCACGAATGGCCCGCCAACACGCGCGCGGCCATTCCGCGGATCGCCCAGGTCCTGGCCGCTCGCGGCCTCTGCGCGGGAATGATCTCACCGCGGACCGGCCGTGCCGTCGCCCCCGCCTGATCGAAGAACCGCGAGAGCCGGGCGCGGCGGCCCACAAGGCCGCCGCGCCCATCGCCGTCCGGAGCGGCCTGCTCAGCCGTAGGCGTACTCGTCGATGTCCAGCTCGGCGCGTGTGAGGCGGAGGAACTCCAGCACCCGCCCGTCCAGGTGCCAGCCCAGCAGCTGGTGCTGACCGGGGAGTTTCTCCAGGCCGCCGGCCGGGGCGGGCCGGGCCTCCTCCTCGCCGTCCGGATGCTCGAACACCCGCACCACCTGGAGGGTGGCCGCGCGCCACCCCTCACCGGCGCCGTCGAGTTCGAGGGCCAGGGCGCCGATGCGTTCCGCGTGCTCGAACAGCCTGTCCACGACCCGGGCGATCTGCTCGTCCACGGTGAGCCCGGGCCGGCGGCAGACGATCCGCCACGTGTGCGCGACGGGACGCGGCGGCCGCGCCAGACGGCTTCCGCGCACCTTGCTCTCGTCCGCCTCGATCCCGAGCCGCGCGCTGATCTCGGTGGCCGGCACCCGCGTCGATTTCAGAGCGAAGTAGACGTACTGGGACACGCGCATCCGGTGACCCTATCGACGCCGCTGCTGAGAGCGGATCCGCCGTGGGCGGATCGGACTATGACCACCGCATGGCCCCGCGCAGAGTGAAAGGCATGAGCGAGGAACCAGGAATCCCCATGTTCAACGAGCGCGTGCGGCGCGAGCTCTACCAGCAGCGTGTTCTCGTGCTCGACGGCCCACTCGACGACGACAACGGCACCCTGCTGGCGACGCAGCTGATCACCCTGGCGAAGGAGGACGCGTCGTCCGACATCGCGCTGTGGATCCATTCGCCCGGCGGGTCGGTGCCGTCGATGCTCGCCATCCGCGATGTCATGCGGCTCGTCCCGTGCGACGTGTCCACGGTGGTGCTCGGCATCGCCTACAGCGCCGGGCAGTTCCTGCTGTCGTCCGGCACCCGCGGCAAGCGCCGCGCCCTGCCGCACGCACGCGTGCTGATGCACCAGGGCTCCGCCGGGATCGCCGGCGCCGCCGTCGACATCGAACTGCAGGCCAACGACCTGCGGCACACCCGCGACACCGTCCTCGGCCTCATCGCCGAGGACACCGGCCAGCCCCTCGACCGGGTCTTCGAGGATTCGCTGCACGATCGCTGGTACACCGCGCAGGAGGCCCTCGAATACGGATTCATCGACTCCGTCGTCGGCACGCTGGACGACGTCGTCCCCGTGGTCCACCGCACCGTCGGGCTCGGCGTCCCGGCCGAAGGAGGCGTCCGATGAGCACCTACACGATCCCGAACGTCATCGCCCAGCACCCGCGCGGCGAGCGGATCATGGACGTCTACTCGCACCTGCTGACCGAGCGGATCATCTATCTCGGCACCGCCATCGACGCGGGCGTCGCGAACGCCCTCGTCGCGCAGCTGCTGTACCTGGAGGCCGACAACCCCGACGGCGACATCCAGCTCTACATCAACTGCGAGGGCGGTGACCCGAGCGCGATGCTCGCCGTCTACGACACGCTGCGCTACATCCGTCCCCAGGTGGCGACGACCTGCGTGGGGCAGGCGGTCGCCGTCGGCGCCGTGCTCCTCGCCGCGGGCACTCCCGGGAAGCGCGCCGCGCTGCCGCACACCCGCGTCGTCCTGCACCAGCCGGTGGGGCAGGGGCGCGGGGCGATCCCGGACCTCATCCTCCAGGCGGACGAGGTCGTCCGCGTCCGCGCGGACATCGAGGACATCCTCTCCCGGCACACCGGGCAGGACACCGCGACGCTGCGCACCGACACGGACCGGGACCGGGTGTTCACCGCGACGACGGCGCGGGACTACGGCCTCATCGACCACGTGATCGAGGAACGCCGGCCGCTCCCCATGTGAGGGACCGCCTAGGCGGCCAGCGCGTAGGCGACCTGGCAGGTGGGGCCCGCCGGAGCGGTTCCGGCGGGCATCGCCAGAAGGCTCGTCGCGATCGCGAGCGTCAGGTCGCCGAGCGTGACGTCCAGGGCGCCGGCCACCGCGGCGATCATCTCGCTGGAGGGCTCCTTGACCCCGCGCTCCATCTCGGAGAGGTACTGCGGGGAGACGCCGGCGCGGCGGGCGGTCTCGACCAGGATCTCGCCGCGTTCCAGGCGCAGCCGCCGCAGGCACTGGCCGAGCGCGTCCCGCCACAGCGGTTCCGTCGGCTGGGGTGGCGCGGCCGGCTCGTGCGGCGGCTCGTGCGGCGGCTCGTCGGCGGGCATCAGCGGGCGGGCGGTCTCGGCCATGCCGTCATGGTAGATCGGCGGTACCGTCCACCCCCAGGCATTCCGCCCACCGCAGAACCGGGCCGCTCTCCCGCCGGAACGCCGGGGTCGGACATCCTTGAGGGCATGCGGATACTGGTCGTGGGCGCGGGGATCGTCGGGGCGGCGCTGGCGGACCGGCTCACCCGCCCGGGAGCCGGCGGCCGAGCGCGCCCGCGGGACGAGGTCACGGTGGTCGAGGCGCGGGAGCCCGGCGCCGGGACGTCCGGCACCGGCTACGCCTGGCTCAACGCCAACGACCCCGGCGACCCGGCCTACCACCGGTTCCGGACGGCGGCGCTGGCCGCGTGGCGGGACCTGGCCGCCGGGTTCGGCGCCCCGGCCTGGTACCGCCCGGCGGGCTGCACGACGTGGGCGGCGGACGGGGACGCCCGCAGCCGGCTGGGGGACCGGGTCGCCCGCCTGGCCGGCCTCGGATACGCCGCCGAGCTCATCGACGCCGGCCGGTTGCGCGCGCTCGAACCGCACGTCCGAGCCCCACGGGACGCGATCATCGCGCACTACCGCGACGAGGGCTACGTGCACGGCGGCCCGGCCGCGCGGGCGCTGGCCCGGCGCGCGCGTGCGTCGGGCGCCGGGTTCGTCACCGGTCACCGCGCGGTCGCGCTCACCACCGAGGGCGAGCGCGTCACCGGCGTGCGGCTGGACGACGGCCGCGGCCTGGACGCCGACCTCACGGTCTGCGCCGCGGGCCGGCACGCGCCCGCGCTGCTGGCAACGGCCGGCGTCGCGCTCGCGCTGGTCGACCCGTCCGAGCCCGGCTCGGCCGCCCCCTGCCTCGTCGCCACCACCTCCGCGGCGCCGGGCGCCCTCAACGGGCTCGTGCACGCTCCCGGCCTGTCCGCCCGGCCGTCGGAGGACGGAGGTCTCGTGCTGGAGGCCGGCGATCTCGACGCCGGGGTCGACGAGTCGGCCACCCCGGAGCTGGTCCGGGAGGTGGGCGCCGAACTCCTCGCCCGTGCGCGCGCCGTCGTCCCCGGCCTGACCGCGGAGGTCGCCGCGGTGCGGCGGTGCGTCCGTCCCCTGCCCGCCGACGGGTATCCGCTCATCGGTTTCCAGCGGCGCGGTCTGTACACCGCCGTCACCCACAGCGGGATGACGCTCGCTCCCCACCTCGCTTCGCTGATCGACCAGGAGATCCACGGCCGCCCGTCGCCGGCGCTCGACGCCTACCGGCCGGATCGGGCGGGCCTGGACCGCTCGTGACCGGCGAGGCACCCCGCGCAGGCGTCAGACGGGAGTGATCGGCAGGGAGCGCCGCGGCTCGAAGGCGAACCCGGTGCCGGTGCTGAACCGGACGACGGCGACCTCGTCGGCCTCGGGGGTCGGCAGGTCGCGGCGGACGACGTCCAGCCGCCATGCCCCGCCGGACCCGAGCGCGGCGGCCTCGACGTCGAGGCAGGGGTCGACGGCGCGGACGGCGGCTCGGAGCGGAGCCGTCCACTCGGGGCCGCACAGGGAGATCCAGGCACCGTCCTCGTGGGCGGGCGACGGGCGGACCTCGACGCGCCCGTCCCCGATGACGGCATCGACGTAGGCGGAGGGGTTGAGGAGCGGGTGCACCGCCAGCAGGCGGGCCGCTCCCCGCGCGTCCCCCGGCAGGTCCAGGGCGCGGGCGAGACGCTCCGCGGCGACGCCGGCGATCCCCACCAGCTGCTTGCGGCGGATCCGGAGCAGCTCGCCGTCGTCGGCGGCCCGCTCGGCCACGGCGAGGCCGAAGGCCCGGTCGAGCAGGTGCATCTGCAGGCAGACCTCGTCGGCGATCCGGGCCAGCGCGGATCGCGAGAAGGCGGCGAAGTCGAGGTCGGACAGCAGCGGTCCCGAGTAGTCGGCGAGGCCGTCGTCGGACGGGTCGATCGGCGCCAGGCCGAGGTTCGCGGCCCGGGAGCGCTCGTTGACGGCCAGCAGCGGGATGCCCCGCGCGTCCGGGTACGACTCATCGATGATCACGGTCCACGCGCAGTGGGGGTGCCGGTCGGCCGGCGTCCGCGGGGGCCGGTGGATCGGCCGCACCTGAGCCTTCGGGTTGGTCGCGACCGCGGTCGCGTCGAAGGTCGGGTCCTCGATGTCGTGGCACATGGAGCGGACGTAGGCCTCGCCCATCGGCTCCACGTCCATCAGGGCGCCGCAGTGGTCGAGGTGGAACTCGCCGTGCCACCGGTCGTGGACGGTGTAGCGGAAGTCCATGAACTGCGGCGGAGCGCCGATGTCGAGCTGGAGGCCCTTGAAGATGGTCGGGACGTCGCCCTTCCCGGGGACCTCGGGGGCGTAGCCGAGCGCCCGCTGCATCCGCCTGGTGTAGATCGGGCTCGACGCCGCCCACTCCTCGATCGCGATCCGCGCCATCTCCTCCCTTCCGAACGCCGAGATGCACCACGCCATCCCGGACCGGTCGATGAGCTGGCCGATCAGGAGCAGCTCGGGCACGACGACCGCGAGCTCCGCCCGGGACAGGTCGGCGTACCGGCTCGGGGGTGTCGCCGGCGGGTGGGCCATCTGCGGGACTCCTCGTACGCGTCGGATCGGTCGGGTTCACACTAGAACGCGTTCTACTATTTCTGGAATACTTTCCTGGACACCTGTCCGGCCGACGGGCGGCGCCCGCCCATCGAGGAGAGCCATGGCCATCCGCGTCCTGCACGTGGCGACCGGCAACGTCGGCCGCATCGCCCTGTCACAGCTGATCGAGGATCCCCGCTTCGAGCTGGCCGGCCTGGTGGTGTCGAGCCCGGAGAAGGTCGGGCGGGACGCCGGCGAGCTCGCCGGCCTCGGCGTCGTGACGGGCGTGGCGGCCACCGCCGACCTGGACGCGGCCCTGGCCGCGCGGCCGGAGTGCACGTCCTACTGCGCGATCGGCGAGGTCCGCCTGTTCGACGCGCTCGGCGACATCCAGAAGATCCTCGCCTCGGGCAGCAACGTCGTCGCCTCCTCGCCGGTGCCGCTCATCTACCCGTGGGGAGTGCTGCCGGACCGCATGATCGAGCCCGTCGAGGACGCCTGCCGGGCCGGCAGGACGAGCCTGTTCGCCACCGGAGTGGACCCCGGATGGGTCAACGACCTGCTGCCCTTCGCGATCGCCAGCACGTGCCAGCGGGTGGAGCAGGTGCGCTGCTCGGAGATCGCCGACTACGCGACCTACGACGGCGGACCGGTCATGTTCGACTTCATGGGCTTCGGCCGTCCTCCCGGGGACCTGCCGAAGATGTTCAAGCCGGGGATGCTGGCGGCGTCCTGGGGCGTCAGCCTCCGCATGTTGGCCCGGGGATTCGGCTTCGAGCTGGACGACATCACCGAGTGGTACGAGCTGGAGCCGGCGCCGGAGGCGTTCGACGTGGCCGCCGGGCACGTCCCCGCGGGCGGGATCGCCGGCATGCGGTTCCAGATCCGCGGCGTCGCCGGCGGCCGGGAGGTCCTCGTCATCGACCACACGACCCGGCTCCGCGGCGACCTGCGCCCCGACTGGCCGCAGCCGGCGCAGGACGGCGGTTCCTACCGGGTCGAGATCGTCGGCGAGCCGTCCTACCGCGTCGACGTCTGCCCGACCAGCGCCAGGGGGGACCACAACTACGCCGCGATCGCCGCGGGCGCCGGCCGCATCGTCAACGCGATCCCCGACGTCGTCGCGGCGCCGCCGGGCCTGCGGACCCCGCTCGACCTGCCCTTCAACACCGCCCGCGGCGTGTTCGCCGCGGCGCTGTCCGACTGAGACCGGCACGGCAGAAAGGACCCGGCGATGGGACGAGTGGACGGGAAGACCGCCCTGATCAGCGGGGGTGCGCGCGGTATCGGGGAGGCCTCCGCGCGGGCCCTGGTGGCCGAGGGCGCCGCGGTCGTGATCGGCGACATCCTCGACGACGAGGGCAAGGCCGTCGCGGACGACCTGGGCGACGCGGCCCGCTACGTGCACCTCGACGTGACGAGCCCGGAGGACTGGGCGTCGGCCGTCGAGACCACCGTCGGCGAGTTCGGCGGCCTCACCGTGCTCTTCAACAACGCCGGGATCGCCAACGGCGCGGCGATCAACCGGTTCAAGCTGGAGAAGTGGCGGCAGATCATCGACGTCAACCTCACCGGCCCGTTCCTCGGCATCCGCGCGGCCACCGACGCGATGATCGCGTCCGGCGGCGGCTCGATCATCAACACCTCGTCCATCGAGGGCCTGCGCGGGACATCCTGGGCGCACGGCTACGTCGCCTCCAAGTGGGGGCTGCGGGGCCTGACCAAGTCGGTCGCCGTGGAGCTCGCCCCGCACGGCATCCGCGTCAACTCCCTCCACCCCGGCCTGATCCGGACCCCGATCACCGAGGGCATCCCCGACGACATGATCCCGGTGCCGCTCGGACGCCCCGGCCGCCCCGAGGAGGTCGCCTCCTTCGTGGTCTTCCTCGCCAGCGACGAGTCGTCCTACGCCACCGGCGCCGAGTTCGTCATGGACGGGGGCACCGTCAACCAGATCCCCCACAAGTGACCCGTCCGCCCGGCACGGGGCTCAGAGCTCCCGGCGGATCCGCATCCGGCGGACCGCCATGACGGCACCGCCGATCGTGAAGATCAGCACCGCCCCGGCGATGCCGCCCGCCGCGAGGAGCAGCTCCCAGCTCCGGTCGGAGGCCGGGGACGTGCCGGCCACCGGGCTGGGCGTGACGTCCACCGGTCCGGGGGAGCCGCCCGGTGCCTGCCCGCCCGGCGCAGGGGAGGCCTCGGAGCGCTCGGGGGAGGGGGCCTGCTTCGCGGGCCGCTTCCGCGCGGCGCCGAACGTGACGTCGGAGCAGGAGTAGTAGGTGTCGGGCGTGTCCGAGGTCTGCCAGACCGTGTAGATGAGGTGCCGTCCCGTCTTGCCGCGGGGGAGCCGTCCCGTGAAGACGTACGCCCCGTTCCGCCGCGGCGGGTCCTTCACCTTCAGGAACGGCTCGGCCTCCAGCGCCGACCAGGTCAGCGGGCGGGTGGGCCGGTAGCCGTCGCGGGTGATGTACAGCCGGAGACCGCCCCGGTGGGGGATCGACACCCGGTAGCGGAACGTGTGGCGGGCGGCGGCGGTCAGCCGGGTCGCGGGCCAGTCCGCCCGCGGCAGGTCCAGCCCGCGGAACCGCTCGATGCCCGCGCTGCACAGCTCGCCGTCCGGGATCATCCGCCGGTCGCGGCCGTTGACGTTCGGCACGCGCAGCTCGTCCCACTCGGCGAGCGCCGCGCCGCTCACCTTCGCCGCGGCCCGGCAGGCGGCGCTCGACCGTTCGGCGCCGCGCCCCGGCTCGCAGCCGGTCGCGCGGCTCGCCGGGTTCTCCAGCGCCCCGTGCGCCCCGGCCGGAGCGGCCGGGAGCGCCGTGCCGAGCAGGATCCCGAGCACGGTCGCGAAGGCCGGCACGCGAACGCCCACGTCAAAGCCCCCCTCAGATCGGAAACTCCCAGCAGTACGCATCCGGCCCGGGAGGGGGTTCACCCGCCGGAAAACCGGCTCTCCCTCGCCCTGTACGGACCGGAACTGCGCGACCGCAGCGATTGTCGGCAGATGAATTAAGAGAAAAGGAGCCTTTCCCACGGGAGTGGAAGCCGATTGTGAACAGCATCGAGCTCGGGGCGCCATTTAGACGGTTCACCTATGTCCTCGACCGTCGATACGGCGGGAAGTTGGATGCGGCGAAAACGCCACATCATCGATCGTTCGGGATAGGTTGTCCGGGGTCGATCAAGACGATATTCATGAATCATCTCGCGATCACCCCTACTTGCCTCTCCCTGGGATCGAATGACCACGCGCCTGCCCTCCTTCCCCGCCGCGGACGAGAGTCCGCTGGCCACCTGCGTACGGCTGCGGGAGATCGCTCCCGTGGTCGAAGTCGAGTTCCCCGGGGGCGTCCCCGCCTATCTGGCACTGACCCACACCGCCGCACGGGAGATCCTCGCCGGAGACAACAAGACCTTCCTGCGGGACCCGGAGCACTGGCCCGCGCTGCACGACGGGTCGATCCCCGACGACTGGCCCCTGCGCGCCATCGTCCAGGGCGGCCACCTGTCCACGAAGGACGGCGACGACCACCGGCGGCTGCGCGGCCTGGTCGGCAAGGCGTTCACGCCCGCGCGGGTGAAGGCGCTGGAGCCGCGTATCCAGCAGATCGTGGACGGTCTGCTGGACGACGTCGTGGCCGCCGGCGACGGCGTCGACATGGTTCCCGCTTTCACCGAGGCGCTCCCGATGTGGGTGATCTGCGAACTGTTCGGAGTGCCGGCCGAGGAGCGGCCGCGGATGCGCGACTGGACCGCCAGGCTGCTCGCGCACACCACCCCGCCGGAGGAGGCGTTCGCGACCCAGAACGCCCTCCAGGCATATCTGCATGAATTGGTGGAGCGCAGGCAGCGGATACCGGGCGACGACCTCACTTCCAGCCTCGTCCAGGCCCGCGACGAGAATGACAGGCTGACCACCGACGAACTGGTCGGCGTGCTGTGGCTGATGCTCGTCGCCGGTCACGAGACCACCGTCCACCTGCTCGGCAATGCCATCGTGGCGCTGGACCAGAATCCGGACCAGCTGGAAAGGGTCAAGGCCGAGCACCGGTGGGACGACGTGGTCGAGGAGACCCTGCGCTACCGCCACTCGGTGATGATGACCAGCTTCCGTTTCACCGCGGAGGACGTGACGATCGCCGGGGTGCGGATCCCCAAGGGGCAGGCGGTGGGCGTCGTCTACCAGGCGAGCGGCCTCGACCCGGCGGAGTACGGCGACACCGCGGACACCTTCGACTTCACCCGGGAGCAGAACCAGCGTCTCGTGTTCGGTCACGGCCCCAGGTACTGCATCGGCGCGGCGCTGGCGCGGCTGGAGGGCCGGCTGGCGCTCTCCGCGCTCTACCGGCGGCTGCCTGAACTCGCCCTCACCATCGAGCCCGCCGACATCCCCTACTCGCCGTCGTTCTTCACGGTCGGCCCGCTCTCCCTGCCGGTCGCCCTCGGCACCGTCAGGCCCTGAGCGGGCGCTCCCCGCCGCCGGATCGGCCGCCGACCGGCCCGGGGATCGCGGTCCGGAACGCACGGGCCGCCGCATCGAAGATCGCCCGGGTTTTCCGGGAAAGCATGTGCGCGTGCGCTCCATGGTGCATTCTGATCACGCCTTTAAGTCCGTAATGGCCGCCGAGCGACGGGTCGACGAAGCCCCGCGCCCGCCGCCACCGCTCACAGGGACACGATGGATGGCAACACCAGCAGGTCGAGCACGCCTCGAACGCGCCGCGCTGGAACGCGCGTTCTGGATCTGGACGTTCGCGGCGATCGTCGTCGTCGGCGCCTGGCTGGGCGCGCTGCTCGCGGTGGACGGCCGGTCGCGCGCGCTGGTCGCGGTGGGGGGCGGCGTGGCGGCGCTGGCCATCAGCCTGGCGATCGGCGCGGCGGCCTACTTCGCCGAGTGCGCGCGGGGCTTCCGTGACCGGCTGGCCCGGATGGAAGGCGAGGGCGACCGGCTGGAGCGCAGGCTCCAGGAACTGCTCGACGGGCCGCTGCCCGCGCTGATCGGACGTCTCCACGACGGGGCGGCTCCGGACGAGACGCTCGCCGGGCCGCAACGGGACCACGTGCTGGGCCGCCTGGTGCACATGGTGGCCGACGGCGTCGCGACCAGCGAGCGCGGCGCCGCCCAGGCCAGGGCCGAGCTGGCCTCCCTGGAGGAGCAGGTCGCGCGGCTGGCCGACTCGACGCTGCCCCTCCTGATCGAGCGGATCCGCGGCGACCGCGCCTCGGCCGCGTCCGTGCTGGCCGAGATCCCGGCGCCCTCCCACGCGGCGCTGGACCGGCTCCTGCGCGAGCTCGCCGACGGCCTCGGCACGGGCGAGCGCACCAGGGCGGCCGCCATGGCGGCCTGCGCGAGCGCGGCGGCGCGGATCCAGGCGCAGACCACGCGCATGCTCGCCCAGCTGCGCGAGCTGGAGGACCAGTACAGCGAGGACGAGGTCTTCGGCGATCTGCTCGACCTCGACCACCACGTCTCCCAGATGGGACGCCTCGCCGACAGCATCGCGCTGCTCAGCGGCGGGCGCTCGGGGCGGCGCTGGACCAAGCCCATCGTGATGGAGAGCGTCATCCGCGGCGCCATGGGCCGGATCGCCTCCTACCAGCGCGTCCAGTACCACTCGACCACGACCGTCGCCGTCGCCGGGTTCGCCGCCGAGGGCGTCATGCACGCGCTGGGCGAGCTGATGGACAACGCCGCCAACTTCTCCCCGCACGGCACCGCCGTCCACGTGTACGCCGAGGAGGAGGACGCGGGCGTCGTCGTCACCATCGAGGACAGCGGGCTCGGGATGCGTCAGCGCGAGCGGGAGCGCGCCGAGCGGCTGGTCTCCGAGGCCGCCGACCTCTCGTCGCTGCCGGGGACCCGGCTCGGGCTGGCGGTGGTCGGGCGGCTCGCGGGCAAGCACGGCCTGAAGGTCAGCTTCCGGCCCTCGTCGCGCGGCGGCGTCGGCGTGGTCGTGCTGATCCCGCGCCAGCTCATCACCCAGCCCCTGGACACCGCCCCGGCGGGAACCCTCGCCGAGTCCCTCCGGAGCGCGCCGAGGGAGGACTCCTCCCACGCCCGCGAACCCGCCATGGCCACGGCGGGGGCGCCGAGCCAGGGCGGCTCCGACGGCAAGCTGCACCTGCCCAAACGCCGCCGCGGCGCCACACTCTCCGGGACGGTCCAGGAGCAGGCGGCCCCCGCCCCCCGGCCCCGAGACCCGGGTGCGCGGTTCGCCGCGTTCCGCGAGTCCGCCTCGGGACGCCACCGGACGACCGGCGGTTCCGGGGAGCACGACACCACGTCCACCCAAGAACACGATCAGTAGGGCTCATGGCCCCGGCCCGTTCGGCGGACGGATCGCGGGGCCGACCCGGTCCCGGCATCCTCGCCCGGACCGGCAGGAACGACAGATAGGAGGCAGGGGCGCGCGTCTGCGGCCGGTGCCGCCCCGTGATCTCGATGAGCAGCGACGAGCGCCAACTCGATTGGCTCCTGGCGTCCCTCGTGGACCGAGCCCCCGGTATCGTGCACGTCCTGGTGCTGTCCAGGGACGGCCTGAAGATCTGCCACACCGACGGACTGGACAACGACAAGGCCGATCAGCTCGCGGCCATCGCCTCGGGCATCCAGAGCCTGTCCCTGACCGCCTCCCACGAGTTCGGCGCCGGTGTCGGCGCCGGCCAGTCGATGGTGGAGTTCGCCGGCGGGCTGCTGCTGATCATCCCCGCCGGCGAGGGGGCGCACCTGGCCGTCGTGGCCCGCGACGACGCCGACGTCGGCCTCGTCGGGCACAGCATGAACGAGCTCGTGGAACAGATCGGCGGCTATCTGACCGCGGCGCCGCGCACCGCCGCATCGAGATGAACCAGCGGCCCCTGGACCTCGACGATCCCGACCGGCTCTACACCGTGACCGGCGGGCGGAGCCGGGTGGACGGCGACGTCCTCGACCTCGTCACGCTGGTCATCGCCGAGAACGACCCGGCGCGCGGCATGCAGTCCGAGCATGTCGCGATCCTGCGGCTGTGCCGCCACCAGCCGATGGCCGTGGTCGAGCTGTCCTCCCATCTGAGACTGCCGGTGAGCGTGGTGAAGATCCTGCTGCTCGACCTGCGCGACACCGGCCACATCACCGTCCGCCATCCGACCTCGGCCACCGCGACGACCCACCTGGCCGACCCGGAAACGTTGAAGCAGGTGCTCGTTGGACTCCAAGAACTCTGACCACCCGGCGGGGGCCGGTCCGGCCGGCGGGGTGCCGCTGCGCAGCACCGCGCGGGACGCCCTGAAGATCGTGATCGTGGGCGGCTTCGGCGTCGGGAAGACCACCATGGTCGGCTCGATCTCCGAGATCCGCCCGCTGAGCACCGAGGAGGTCATGACCAAGGCCGGGGTCGGCATCGACGACCCGAGCCGCGTCGCCGACAAGCGGACCACCACGGTCGCCTTCGACTTCGGCCGGATCTCCCTGGACGACCACCGCGTGCTCTACCTGTTCGGCGCCCCCGGCCAGAAGCGGTTCTGGTTCATCTGGGACCAGCTGTTCTCCGGCAGCCTCGGCGCGGTGGTGCTGGTGGACACGCGCCGCCTGGAGGACTCCTTCTACCCGCTCGACCGGCTGGAGCACCACCGGATGCCGTTCGTCGTCGCGGTCAACCGCTTCGACGACTCCGGTCCGCAACCGTCGCTCGACCAGGTGCGCGACGCGCTGTCGCTGGCCGAGGACGTCCCGCTGATCGACTGCGACGCCCGGGTCCGGGACTCCTGCAAGGGCGTGCTGATCGCGCTCGTCCGGCATCTCACCACGCTCCACGATCCCGCCGCACTCCAGGAGGCAGCGCAGTGACCGACGAGACCGGCCGGCCGCCCGCCGAGGAGAACGCCGTCCGCCTGTACGGGGAGGAGTTCGACCAGCGGCCGAAGGACTTCTTCGAGCGGATGCGCCGCGAGCACGGCCCGGTCGTGCCCGTCCTGCTCGAAGGCGACATCCCCGCCTGGTACGTGATCGGGTACCGGGAGGTCAACCACGTCACGTCCAACCCCGGCCTGTTCGCCCGCGACACCCGCCGCTGGAACGCCTGGGACATGGTGCCCGAGAACTGGTCCCTGCTGCCGTTCGTGGGCTGGAACCCGTCGGTGATGCTGGCCGAGGGCGCGGACCACAAGCGCCGCAGCGCGGCGATCAGCGACGCGCTCGACGCCGTCGACCGCACCGAGCTGAGCAACAGCTGCGAGCGCATCGCCGACCAGTTGATCGACGAGTTCGCCGGGGACGGCGAGGCCGACCTCGGCAGCCAGTTCGCCGACCGGCTCCCGCCGCTGGTGATGGTCGGGCTCTTCGGCGTCCCCGACTCCGATGCGCCGGACATGATGCGGGACATCCAGAACGTGGCGGGCTCCGACGAGAACGCCGTCTCGGCGTACCAGCGGCTCCAGAAGACCATGGGCAGGCTGGCCGAGTCCCGCAGGGCGCATCCCGGGCCGGACGTCACGTCCCGCCTGCTCCAGCACTCCGCGAACTACACCGTCGACGAGCTGGTCAGCGACCTGATCCCCATGATCAGCGCCGGGCACCTGCCCACCGGCCACTGGATCGGCAACACGCTGCGGCTGATGCTGGTCGACGACCAGTTCGCCGTGACTCTCCAGGGCGGCCGCGGCAGCGTCACGCAGGCGCTCAACCAGGTGCTGTGGGAGGACACGCCGTCCCAGAACAACATCGGCCGCTTCGCCGTGCACGCCTGCGAGCTGGGCGGGCGCAGGATCCGCCCGGGGGACATGCTGATCCTGGGGTGGGCCGCGGCGAACGCCGACCCCCAGGTCCAGCCGCCCGCGCAGGGCATGGGCGCGGGCAACCGCGCCCACCTGTCGTTCGGGCACGGCGACCACGGATGCCCCTTCCCGGCCCCGGAGCTCGCCGAGGTCATCGCCAGGACGGCGATCGAGGTGCTGCTCGACCGGCTGCCCGACATCGAGCTCGCGGTCGAACCCGACGAGCTGCTGTGGCTCCCGTCCTTCTGGGTCCGCCGCCTGGCCTCCCTGCCGGTCAGGTTCAGCCCGGCCATGACCGCTCACTGAGGCGCCACCGGAGCCGTTCGCCGGTGGACGCGCTCGAACGCCGCCTCGAAGTCCGGCTCGTCCTGCGCGGGTCCCGGCGGCTGGTGCTCGCGGCGGCCCATCCCGGGCTGCACGTCCGGATGCAGACCTCCGCGCCTCGGGCGTGGACCCGCCGTGATCGTCTGTCGTTGCATTCGATGGAACCGTTTTGACCGGTGCATGGCCGTGTATGGGCGAGCCGGGTCACTAGGGTGGTGGCTGATCGGGTGTGACGAGGTGCGAGTCGGGCCGTGCGAGGCGGTGATGGCTCCAGCGGCATCGAGCGCGGCGAACGGGCATCGGCCGGCGCGGCTGCCCGCGGACACGACGAGCTTCGTGGGGCGGCGCCGGGAGCTGGCCGAGGTCAGACGGATGCTGTCGGAATCGCGGATGGTGACCCTGTCGGGGGTCGGCGGGGTCGGCAAGACGCGGCTCGCCACGCAGACGGCGGCGGCCGTGCGGCGGGCCTTCCCGGACGGCGTGCGGATGGTCGAGCTTGCCCAGGTGGAGAAGCCGGAGCTGCTGGTCACGACGGTCATGGAGGCACTGGAGATCAGGGACCACTCCCACCGCCCGCCGATGGACGTGCTGGTGGAGCGCCTGCGGGACAAGCACGCGCTGGTGGTCCTGGACAACTGCGAGCACCTCCACGACGAGTGCGCGGTGCTGGCCGAGACGTTGCTGCGCTCGGCCTCGCAGCTGCGCATCCTGGCCACGAGCCGGCACGTTCTGGGGATCTCCGGCGAGCAGACGCTCTCGGTGCCGCCCCTGTCGCTGAGCGGTCTCGACCCGCCCCCCAGGGCGGGCTGGGCGCCGCCGATGCCGGAGGCGGTGCAGCTGTTCGCCGACCGCGCCCGTTCGGTGGTCCCCGACTTCGCCGTCACCGACGCCAACCGGGCGGCGGTGGAGGGGGTCTGCCGGCGTCTGGACGGCCTCCCGCTGGCCATCGAGCTGGCGGCGGTGCGGCTCCGGGTGCTGTCGGTGGAGCAGCTGCTGGAGCGGCTCGACGATCGTTTCCGGCTGCTCACCGGGGGATCGCGGGCGGTACTGCCCCGGCACCAGACGCTGCGCGCGCTGATCGACTGGAGCCACCTGCTCTGCACCGAGCAGGAGCGTGTGCTGTGGGCGAGGATGTCGGTCTTCACCGGCGGCTGCGACCTGGAGGCGGCCGAGGAGGTGTGCGCAGGCGGCCGGATCTCCCGGGCGGAGGTCGTCGACCTGGTCTCCGCCCTGGTGGAGAAGTCCATCCTGAGCCGTGAGGACCATGGGGGCGTCGTCCGGTACCGGCTGCTGGAGAGCATCCGGCAGTACGGCCGGGAGCGGCTCGCCGAATCCGGGGAGTCGGCGCGGTTCCGGCGCGGCCACCGCGACTTCTACCGGTGGATGGCGGCCGAGGGGCGCCGCAGGCTGTTCGGCCCCGACCAGACGGCCTGGCTCGAAAGGCTCCGGGTCGAGCACGCCAATCTGCGCGCCGCGCTGGAGTACTGCCTCGCCGACCCGGCCGAGGTCGAGGTCGCCCTGGGGATGGGCGCCGACCTGCTCTACCACTGGATCACCAGTTTCTACCTGACCGAGGGACGCGACTGGATGGACCGGGCGCTGGCCATGGACCTCGCGGCGACCGAGGTCCGGGCCAGGGCGCTGTGGTCCACCAGCTGGCTGGCGATCATTCAGGGCGACCTGGACGGCGCCGCCGCGATGCTGCGGGAGAGCCGGGCGATCGGGGAGCGGCTGGGCCGGGAGGAGATCCTGGGCTACGTGGCGCTGTACTGCGGGATGATCGCCATGTTCCGGCAGGACGCCGGCACCGCGATCGACCTCTACAAGGAGGCGGTGGAACGTCACACCGCCACGGGGGACCCGGTCGGCCATGCGCTGGCGCTCATCAGGCTCTCGCTCGCGCACTCCTTTCTGGGCGACTCGGCGCTCGCCGTCTCGATCGGCGAGCAGGGCATCGCGGTGTGCGAGGCGCACGGCGAGGGCTGGCACAGGGCGTACGCCATGATGGCCCTGGGGGTGGAGCTGTGGCGGCAGGGCGACGCCGCCCGCGCCACCTCGATGGAGCGGGAGAGCCTGCGCTTCAACCGCGCGCTCGGCGATCCTCTGGGCCTCGGGGTCAATCTGGAGGTGCTGGCCTGGGTCGCCGCCGGCGAGCGGCGGTTCACCCGGGCGGCCCGGCTGCTCGGGATCGCCCAGGCGGTGTGGGAGGCGGTCGGCGCGGTCCTGTCCGGATACGGGCACCTGATGCGGTACCACGACGCCTGCGTGGACGACACCCGCCGGGTGCTCGGCCCGTCGGCGTTCCGCACGGAGTTCGACCGCGGCGCGGCGCTGCCCGGCGAGGACGGGCTCGCCTACGCGCTGCAGGAGACCGCGGCCCCGGACGCGCCGGACCGCGACGCCGGCCGCTCCTCCCCGCTGACACCCCGGGAAACGCAGATCGCCCGGCTCGTCGCGGAGGGGGAGAGCAACAAGAGGATCGCCGCCGCACTGGTGATCTCCCAGCGCACCGTGGAGGGGCACATCGAGCACATCATGAACAAGCTCGGGTTCAACTCGCGGGTGCAGATCGCCGGCTGGATCAACGATCACGACAGGGCCGCCGGGGCGGGGCCTGACGGGTGACGGGGCGCCATGTCTGAACACGGCACCATGCCGGACCGGGCGGCGGACGGTTCCGCCTTCGTCGGACGCGTCCGGGAGCTCGCGAAGGCGCGGTACCTGCTGCCCGGCACGCGGCTGCTGACGTTGACCGGCGTCGGCGGCGTCGGCAAGACCCGCCTGGCGCTTCAGGTGGCCTCGACGCTGCGGACGCGGTTCCCGGCCGGGGTCCAGATCGTGGATCTGGCCATGGTGCGTGACGGTCGCCTGCTGGAGACGACGGTGGCGGCCGCGCTGGGACTGCGCGACACGGGCCGGCGGTCTCTGCCGGCCCTGGTGGATCACCTTGCCGACAAACGCCTCCTCCTCGTCCTGGACAACTGCGAGCACCTGCTGCAGGAGTGCGCCGAGCTGGCCGCCAGGCTGCTGAGCGGTGCGCCGCGGCTGCGGATCCTCACCACCAGCAGGCAGGCACTCGGAGTGGCGGGCGAGCAGGTGCTGGTGGTGCCGCCGCTCACCGTCCCGCCGGCCGGCACGGCCGTCCAGGAGATCCTGCGCAGCGATGCGGTCGCCCTGTTCGCCGAACGGGCGGCCCGGGCGCGGCCGGGCTTCACGGTGGACGCGGCGACGGCGCCGGAGGTCGCCGGGCTGTGCCGGCGCCTGGACGGGCTCCCGCTGGCCATCGAACTCGCCGCCGCGCGGCTGCGGACGATGCCGCTGAGGGAGCTGGCGGGCGAGCTCGATCGGCGCTTCGACCTGCTCGCCAGCCCCGACACCGCGCTGCTGCCGCGGCACCGCACCCTGTACGCGACCATCGACTGGAGCTTCGGGCTGTGCACGCCCGGTGAGCAACGGCTGTGGGCGCGGCTGGCGGTGTTCCCCGGCGGGGCGGATCTGGAGGACACCGAAGCGGTCTGCTCGGGCAACGGGCTCGAACCCGAGGACATCCTCGACCTGATCTCCGGGCTGGTCGACAAGTCCGTCCTGATCAGCGTCCGCGGCGACGGCCGCAGCCGCTACCGCATGCTGGAGAGCATCCGTGCCTACGGCCGCGAGCGGCTGGCGCCGGGGGACGCGCCGGCCCTGCACCGGCGGTACCGCGACCACTACCGGCGGCTGGCCGAGCAGAACCGGATCGATCTGCTGGTCCCCGACGAGTTCGATCGGTACCGGGCGACACTGGCGGAGATTCCGAACCTGCGCCTGGCGCTGGATCTGTGCCTTCGGCACGACGCCCCGTCCGCATTGCGGATCGCGATCTGCCTGTGGGCGGCGTGGCTGCTCTCGGGTGCCATCAACGAGGGCCGCGATTGGCTGGAACGCTCGATCGAACTGGCGCGCCCGGCCGCCGGCGACCGCGCCATGGGCCTGTGGGTCAACGTCCTGCTCGCCGCCTACCAGAACGATCTCGACGCGGCGAGGCGGCGTGCGGACGAGTGCGGCGCCGCCGCCGAAGGCTGCGGCGACGAGGCGGCGTTCGCGTTCTGCCTCCAGGCCCGCGGGGTGGTGGCGCTGGCCGAAGGGGACACCGGCCGGGGCTTCGCGCTTCTGGAGGACGCGCGTACCCGTCACCGCGCCCGTGACGACCTGGACGCCGTCGCCGTGAACCTGCACTATGCCGCCTCGTTCGGCGTGGCCGCCCACAGCCCGGGGCAGGCCGCGGCCCTGGGGGAGGAGCTCCTCGCCCTGGCCGAGGCCCACCGGGCGCACATCTTCGAGGCGTACGCGCTGATCACCCTGGGTTACGCGGCCTGGTGGCAGGGGGACCTGGCCCTGACCGGGGCCAGGATGCGCCAGGCGGCCACCCTGCTCACCGAGATCAGCGACCGGTGGGGGCTGATCCAGTGTCTGGAGGCCCTCGCGTGGACCGCCTGCGCGCAGGGGCACCACGACAGGGCCGCCCGGCTGCTGGGCGCGGCGGGCCGGCTCTGGCGGGCGTTCGACATCCCGCCTCTCGGGCTGCAGGTCTTCACGCGCTCGCACCGGGACTGCGATGCCCGGGCCCGCCGGGAACTCGGGGGGCCGGTGTTCGACGCGGCCTACGACTCGGGTGCGAGGCTGAGCCTGGACGCCGCCGTCTCCTACGCGATCAGCAACTGAGGGCCGGCCGGCGCTTCGATGCCACCGGCGGCCGGGACGGGCAGGCGGGCCAGTTCCCGACGGTGGTCACCTCGCCGTCGGCGTCCACCATCCGCGCCCGCAGGTCGCGGGAACCCAGCCACGTGGCGGCGGCGTTCCCGGCCGCGAGTGCGGCGATGCTGGCGGCCTTCGCGGCGACGCAGCACAGGCCGATGACCGAGACCGCGTGCCACGGCCGCCGCTCGTGGGCCGCGGGCCATGCGCGGCCGGTGCGCGGAGCGCTGCGCGGCAGCCTTGTCGGGGTGGCCCGCAGGCGGCGTGCCGGCCGGCCCGGCGCGGGCAGGAACGAGGTGGCCAGGCCGGGAGCCCGCAACACGATCTTCTGCCCGCGGCAGGGCTCGTCGCGATGCGGCCGGCCGTGTCCGCCGGCCATTTGGACCGGCCAGCCCGCCTCCGGGAGCCGGCCCGCGGTGGCGACGCTGCCGGGGAAGCAGACGCAGACGCCGCAGCCGGCCTCCCCGGCGGCGGCCTCGGCGGCCCGGTCGGCGGCGAACGCCACCGCCAGGCCCCACAGGTCGAGGGTCGTCCCCGCCGGGATCGTCACCGTTCCCGGCGGGTCGTCGATCACGACCGTCCCGCTCGCGGCACCGTCGGCGCGGACGAGGGGATCGACCAGCCCGCCGGTCAGCTCGCAGGCGTGCAGGGCCGTCCACAGCACCGCGAGGAAGGTGGCGCCGATCCGTACCGGACGGCCGGCGGCGGCGTTGACCCGGGCCAGGTCCGCGTCGCGGCGGGCGCCGCACGCGGCGTCGATGTCGCGGATCACCCGATCGACGGCCCGCCGGGCGGCGCCGAGACGGCCGGGCTCCTCCACCATGACGGAGGCCACATCGCCCCAGAGAGGGAAGTTCTCCGTGCTGTGGGTCATCAAGCCGCTCCAAGGACGGGTCGGGAACACGGCGCCGGGCACCGCCGCCGCGGCGGGCACACCAGGCCGGCGCGCGGTAGGCGGTGTCCCCTCCGGGACGGCGGCTCCGGCAGCCGCCGGAGATCACGACCCCGGTGCCGGCCGGGCCCGCACCCGCCCAGGGTCTCGGACGGCGAGCGCGCTTGCGTGATCGGGTGCGTGCGCACACGGCGGGACGGCTGACACCGGCACCCGGTTCGCTCTCCCCGGCGCTGGAGTCGCGGTCGGTTCCTGCGTTGCCACCAGCATGCTCGGGACCGGCGGGCACGGGGAGGGTAGAAATACCCATACGGCTACCCGAACCCGGATGGCGAGGTTTCCGCTCGCCCGGCACCCGGGACGATGGCCTCGGCGGGAGCGGCCTTACGGCCAGGTGCGAGCCGAGCCGGCGAACGTCTCGGGATCGCTGTGCACGGGTACCACGCAGAGCAGGTGGCCGCCTGGCGCGCGCAGTGTGTGGGCGTCCTGCCAGCGGGACTCCGGTTCCGCGCCCAGCGCCGTCAGGCGGGCGACCTCCGCCGCCAGGTCGTCGGTCTCGATGTCGATGTGGTAGCGCGGCACGTCGTCGACCGACTGGACGACGGTGAACAGACCGGGGACGGCACGGTCGAGGACGGTGAACTGCTCTTCGCCCGGCGCGGGCCGGGCGGGAACGCCCAGCGCCGCGGACCAGAAGTCCACCGCCGCGCCGACCTCGGTGGCGGGGGTGTCGATGAGGATCCCGACCACGCGGCTGCGATGCATGGCGGAGAGGCTATCCGCGGCCGCACACCTTGCCAAGCTCCCGAGGCCGCCGGCTACCGCGCCAGCAACTCGATGTACGTCCGCTGCAGGTCCGGATCCGGGTCCACGCCCAGTTCGCCGGAGAGCCGCGTGCGGATCGTCTCGTACCGCGTCAGCGCGTCGGCGCGGCGTCCGGACCGGCCGAGGGCGATGAGCAGGCGCGACCACAGGGGTTCCCGCAGCGGATATCGCGCGGCCAGTTCGCTCAGCTCCAAGATCAGCTCCCTGTGCCGGCCGGCGGCGAGATCCAGGTCGATCCGCCGTTCCAGAGCGGTGAGGTAGCGTTCGAGCAGCCAGGGCGCCTCCGATTCCCGGAGCCGGGCGGACGGCACCCCCTCCAGGGGCTCTCCGCGCCACAGGTCGAGCGCCTCGGCGAGCAACGCGCGCTCGGCCTCGGCGGTGGCCGCCGTACCGGCTCTGCTCAGGATGTTGAGGAACCGGAGGGAGTCGACGTTCCCGGGCTCGGTACACAGGACATAGCCGCCGGCGGTCGAACCGATCGCCGCGGCGCCGAACCGGCTTCTCAGCCGGGCGATGTACGTCTGCACGCTGCGCCGCACGTTGTGCGGGCGGTCTTCCTCTCCCCACGCCGCCGCCGCGAGGCGGTCGACCGTCACCGCCTGGCCCGGCGACAGGGCCATGACGGCCAGCAGGACGCGCAGCCTTCCGGCCGTCGGCGCCGTCGGGCGGCCGTTCACCGCCACGAAGAACGGGCCCAGCAGACCGACGGAGATGACCTGTGCGGCGCGCATACCTTCGCTGGATCTCGCGAACTCGACCATAGCGGCATCGAACGCGCGTTCCACCCTCCCGACAACCGGCCGGACGAATTCGGACGAGATCGGACGGCCGGTGCCCGGATTCGCCGGGCGGACGGTCCGGCGGGGCCGATGCCCCGCCGGACCGTCCGGCCGCCTACTTGGTGAGCGGGGCGAGCTTGGGGTCGTCGGCGTACGCCTGGCCGGCGTTCTCCTTGGTCACGATGACCGGCGGGAGCAGGAACGCGGGGACCACCTTGACGCCGTTGTTGTAGGACTTGGTGTCGTTGATCTGGGGCTTTCCGCCGCCCTGCAGGGACTTGACCATGTTCACGGTCTCCGCGACGAGCTTGCGGGTGTCCTTGTTGATGGTGGAGTACTGCTCACCGGCCATGATCGACTTGACGGACTCGACCTCGGAGTCCTGCCCGGTGACGACGGGGAGCGGCTTGCCGGCGCCCTTGACCGAGGTGAGGATGGCGCGGGCCAGGGTGTCGTTCGGCGACAGCACGCCGTCGACGTTCTTCTTGCTGTAGGTGGAGGTCAACAGCGAGTCCATCCGCTGCTGCGCGTTCTCGGCCTTCCAGCCCTGGATGGCGGTCTGCTTGATGTCCGTCTGGCCGGAGCCGACCTTGACCTCGCCCTTGTCGATGAGCGGCTTGAGGACGCTCATCGCGCCGTCGAAGAAGACCGCGGAGTTGTTGTCGTCGGGCGAGCCGGAGAACAGCTCGATGGTCCAGGGGCCCTTCGCCTTCTTGGCCTTCATGCCGTCCAGCAGGGCCTGCCCCTGCAACTGGCCGACCTTGAAGTTGTCGAACGCGATGTAGTAGTCGACGTCCTTGGTGTTGGTGATGAGCCGGTCGTAGGCGATGACGATCGCGCCGGACTGCTTGGCCTGCGCCACCTGGGTGGACAGCTGCGCGGCGTCGGTCGCGCCGATGACGATGACCTTCGCGCCCTTGGTGACCATCGAGGAGATCTGCGCCTGCTGGTCGGCCACCGTGGTCGAGGCGCCCGCGTACTGGACGTCCGCCTTGAACCCGGCCTGCTTGAGGCCGCTGTTGAACAGGTCGCCGGCCAGGACCCAGTTCTCGGACGTCTTGGCGGGCAGCGCGACACCGATGAGGGAGTCCTTGGCGAAGCCCTTGTCGCCGTCCCCGCCGCTGCCGGAGCCTTCCCGTTCGTTGGAGCAGGACGCGGCGGTGAGCGCGAGCGTGGCCGCCGCGCCGACCGCCAGGGCCTTGGTGATGAGTGAGCGCATTGTCGGATGACCTTTCTCGGTGTCGTGCCGGGGGGTGGATCCGCGGCGGCGGCGGTGGAGCCCGCCGGTCGGCCGCGGGAGGGTCAGCCGGCGGCCGCGGCCTTGTCCGCCCTGTCGGCCGTGCCGGCCTCGTGAGACGGCGGCGGCGTCGCGTCCGGTGGCGACGACGGTCCGCCGTCCCGCCGGAACGGACGCATGATCGATCCGATGACCGAGAAGCGGCCCTGCCGGTTGTTGTAGACGTCCAGCGCGGCGGCGAGCAGGAGCACCAGGCCCTTGATGATCTGCACCCGGTCCGAGCCGACGCCCTCCAGCTGCAGGCCGTTGTTGAGCAGGGCCATGACCAGGCCGCCGACGATCGAGCCGCTGATGGTGCCGAGGCCGCCGCTGACGGCGGCGCCGCCGATGAACACCGCCGCGATCGCGTCCAGCTCCCAGTTCAGGCCGTCCTGCGGTCCGGAGGCGGCGGACCGGGCCACGAAGATCATGCCGGCCAGCGCGGCGAGGATCCCCATGTTCGTCATCACGAAGAAGTTGACCCGGCGGAGCTTCACCCCCGACAGCTCGGCGGCGCGGGCGTTGCCGCCGACCGCGTAGATGTGCCGGCCGCCGGCGGCGTTGCGCGTGTAGAACGAGTAGGCGATCACCAGGGCGGCCAGGATGATGCCGGAGATCGGCAGGCTGGTGCCGACCCGGCCGCCGGCGAAGCGCAGCGTGGTGAAGACGATGACGCCGAGCATCACCGCGAGCCGGATCCCCGAGACCCACAGCGGGGTGAGGTCCGCGTCCATCTGCTGCCGCACCTGCCGGGCGCGCCACTCCCGCCAGACGACCGCGGCGCAGGCGGCCAGGCCGAGCAGCAGGGTCGGGTTGTTGTAGCCGGTGTCGGGCCCGATCTCGGGCAGGTAGCCCGCGCCGATCTTGCGGAAGCCCTCCGGGACCGGCACCGTGTCGGCGTTGCCGACGTACTGGTTCGCGCCGCGGAACAGCAGCATCCCCGCCAGCGTGACGATGAACGCCGGCACCCCGGCGTAGGCGACCCAGAAGCCCTGCCAGGCGCCGATGAGGGCGCCGACGAGCAGGCCGAACACGATCGCCGCGGGCCATGGCAGGCCGTACTCCTGCATCGCCTTGGCGACCACGATGCCGGTGAACGCGGCGACCGAGCCGACCGACAGGTCGATGTGCCCGGCGACGATCACCATCAGCATGCCGACGGCGAGGATCAGGATGTAGGAGTACTGGCTGACGACCGCGATGAGGTTGCCCGAGGTCAGGGTGAGGCCGTCGGTGAGGACCTGGAACAGCAGCACGATCGCCACCAGCGTGAAGATCATGCCGAACTGGCGGGCGTTGGAGGTGGTACCCCCGAAGAGGTTCTTCTTCAGCTCTTGGTATCGGCTCATGGCGTCGCCGTCTTCTTGGTCGAGGTCATCTGCTTCATGAGGAGTTCGGGGTCGGCCTCGTCGCGCGGCACCACGCCGGTGATGGTCCCCTCGAACACCGTGTAGATCCGGTCGCACAGGCCGATCAGCTCGGGCAGCTCGGAGGAGATGACGATGACCCCCTTGCCCTGCTCGGCGAGCCGCTGGATGATCCCGTAGATCTCGTACTTGGCGCCCACGTCGATGCCGCGCGTCGGCTCGTCCAGGATCAGCAGGTCGGGGTCGGTGAACATCCACTTCGCCAGGACGACCTTCTGCTGATTGCCGCCGGAGAGCTTGGTGACGCCCTCGTCGACCGTCGGCGTCTTGATCCGCAGGCTCCGGCGGTACTCGTCGGCGACCTTGTGCTCCCGGACCCGGTCGATCACGCCGCGCCGGGCGATCTTCGACAGCTTGGCGGCGACGACCGAGGTCTTGATGTCGTCGAGGAGGTTGAGCCCGATCGCCTTGCGGTCCTCGCTCACGTAGGCCAGGCCGTTCTTGATGGCGTCGGCGACCGTCTTGAGCTGGATCTCCCTGCCGTCCTTGTAGACGTGCCCGCCTTCCCAGACCCCGTAGGACCGGCCGAACAGGCTCATCGCGAGCTCGGTGCGCCCGGCGCCCATGAGCCCGGCGAAGCCGACGATCTCGCCGCGGCGGACGGTGAAGCCGGAGTCGCGGCACACCAGCCGCTCGGCGGAGACGGGGTGGCGCACGGTCCAGTCGCGGACCTCGAAGAACACCTCGCCGATGGCGGGGGTGTGCTCGGGGAACCGGCCGCTCAGCTCGCGGCCCACCATGCCGCGCACGATGCGGTCCTCATCGACCCCGTCGGCCTGGACGTCGAGCGTCTCGATGGTCCGCCCGTCGCGCAGGATGGTGATCGAGTCGGCGACGGCCGCGATCTCGTTGAGCTTGTGCGAGATCATGATCGAGGTGATGCCCCGCCGCTTGAACTCGCGCAGCAGGTCCAGCAGGTGCCGCGAGTCGGTCTCGTTCAGGGCCGCGGTCGGCTCGTCCAGGATCAGCAGCTTCACGTCCTTGGCGAACGCCTTGGCGATCTCGACCAGCTGCTGCTTGCCGACGCCGATGTCGCTGACGAACGCGTCGGGGTCCTCCTTGAGGCCCACCTGCTCCATCAGCTCGAGGACGCGGTGGCGCGCGCCCTTCCAGTCGATCACGCCGCCCCGCCGCGGCTCGTTGCCGAGGAAGACGTTCTCGGTGATCGACATCCCCGGCACCAGCGCGAGCTCCTGGTGGATGATCACGATGCCGGCGTGCTCGCTCGCCCGGATGTCGCCGAACCTGACCTCCTCGCCGCGGTAGACGATCTCCCCGCTGTAGGTGCCGTGCGGGTGCACGCCGCTCAGCACCTTCATGAGGGTGGACTTCCCGGCGCCGTTCTCGCCGCAGATGGCGTGGATCTCGCCGGTGCGGACCGCCAGGTTGACGTCCGCCAGGGCGGTCACGCCCGGGAACGTCTTGGTGATCGAACGCATCTCCAGCAGGAACGGGGCGGGACCGGCGTCCTCGCCGGGGCGCGTGTCCTTCGCGGGGTTCATGTCCGATGCCCCCCGCTCCGCAGCCCGCCACGGCTGCGCGTGTCCGGTCCCGGGGGGACGCGGCGTGCCTCTGACATCAGCTTCTCCGATGGTCTCGCGTCGCCGGCGGCCGTGGGTCGGGAGGGTCCGGCGTGACCCGGCGGCCGCCGGCGTGTGACGCGCGTTACGTCCAGAGCACCTTAAATCCAATTGTTTTACAAAGTCAAAGCCACGGGCCAGAATGGAGTCGGCGCCGGTCAGGGGGACCGGCGCCGGGCAGAAAGGACCTTCGTTGCGGCGAGCAGGCACGAACCTTCCCAAGGTGGGGCGCTACAACCGGGCGGTGGTGCTCGACCAGATCCAGCTCGCCGACGGCATCAGCCGGGCCGAGATCGCCGAGCGCACCGGGCTCACGCCGCAGACCGTCTCCGGGATCACGCGCAAGCTGCTCGACGAGGGGATCGTGCGCGAGGACGGGTCCAGCCGCGTCGAGGGGCTCGGGAAGCCCCGCACGACCCTGCGGATCAACAGCGACGCCGGCAGCGCCGTGGGGCTCCACTTCGACCCGGTGGAGCTCGCCTGCGTGGTCGTCGACCTGGTCGGGCACCCGCTGGTGCTGAAGCGCCGCCCGACGCCCGCCGGCGCCCGGCCGGACGAGGTCGTCGCGGCCATGGCGGACCTGGCCGGCGACGTCCTCGCCGAGGCCGACGTGCCGCGCGAGCGCGTGCTCGGCCTCGGCCTCGCCAGCCCCGGCCCGATCGACCAGGACAGCGGCATGGTCGTCGCGCCGCCCAAGCTCGCCCACTGGACGCGGGTGCCGATGAAGCAGCTGCTGAGCGAGGCCACCGGCCTGCCGGTCACGCTGGACAACGACGCCACCGCCGCCGCGATCGGCGAACGCTGGTCGGGCGCCGGCCGGGGGGTCGCCGACTTCGCCTACTTCTTCTTCGGCACCGGCATCGGCGGCGGGCTGATCCTGGGCCACCAGGTCCACCGGGGCGGCTCGCTCAACGCCGCGGAGTTCGGGCACACCTCCGTCCGGCTGGACGGCCCGCGCTGCTACTGCGGAAACCGGGGGTGCCTGGAGAGCCTGGTCAGCCCCGCCGCCATCGCCGCCGAGACGCGGCGCAGGCTGGGCGAGGAGCCCGCCGGAAGCGTGCTCGCGGAGCCGTTCCGGCGCGACCCGGCCGCCGTCGACCACGAGGCGGTCCTCACCGCCGCCGCACAGGGCGACCCGCTCGCGGCCGCGGTCATCGGCGATGCCGCCGACCTCGTCGCCGCCGTCGCCGTCAACGTCGTCAACATCGCCGACGTGGACCTGATCGTGCTGGGCGGGCACGGCATCAGGCGCGTCGAGAAGCTCTACCTCGACGCCGTCACCGAGGCCCTCGCGTCCAGGCCGCTGTCCCGCCACGTCCGGGTCGCCGAAGCGGCGGTCTCGCCCCTCGGCCCCGACGCCGCCGTGGTCGGCGCGGCGTCGCTCGTCCTGCACGCCACCTACTCGCCACAGCTCTCGGCGCTCCTCGAGGTCTGACCAGAGCGATCCCGGGCTCCCACCAAGGAAGTGTTCATGGACCATGACGTCGTGCTCGCGGTGGACATCGGCGGCACCAAGATCAGCGCCGGTCTGGTCGGCGCGGACGGGCGGGTGCACCGGCAGGCCGAAGTCGCCACCCCCGCCACCGAAGCGCTCCTGGACGAGGCCATGCGCGGATTGCTCTCCTCGGTGTCCGAGGGCGCGGCTCCGCGCGCGGTCGGGCTCGCCTCCGCGGGGCCGGTCGACCCGCGGCGCGGCCGGGTGAGCCCGGTGAACATCCCGGCGTGGCGCGACTTCCCGCTGCTCGACCTGGTCGGCGCCATCGTGCCCGGCGTGCCCTCCGTCCTGGTCGGGGACGGGATCGCGGCGGCGCTGGGCGAGCACTGGCTCGGCGCGGGCCGCGGCGTGGAGTCGATGCTCGGGATCGTCGTCTCCACGGGCGTCGGCGGCGGTCTCGTCCTCGCCGGCGCGTCCTACCCGGGCCCGAGCGGCAACGCCGGGCACATCGGCCACGTCGTCGCCGACCCCGCGGGCCCGCCCTGCACCTGCGGGGCGACCGGATGCGTCGAGGCCTACGCCAGCGGCCCGTCCATGGTCCGGTGGGCCCGCGGCCGGGGATGGAAGGGCGCCGACGCCCGCGCCCTGTCCGCCGACGCCTCCCAGGGCGACGGCGTCGCGCTCGCCGCGTTCGACCAGGGCACCCGGGCGCTGGCCCGCGGCATCGCCGCCACGAGCGCGCTGTGCGACCTGGACCGCGTCGTGATCGGGGGCGGTGTCGCGGCGGCCGGCGAGGTGCTGTTCGCGCCGCTGCGCGCGCACCTGGCCGGTTTCCTCACGCTGGACTACGTCCGGCGGCTGACCGTCGTCCCGTCCGAGCTCGGCCGTACCGCCGGCCTGCTCGGCGCCGCCCGCAGCGCGCTCCCGGCCTCCCACCCCGCGGCCGCCTAGGTTCTGCCGCTCAGACTCGCGCCGACGGCGACGGGCCGCGCCACCCCCGGTGGCACGGCCCGTCGCTCTCAGGGGTCACCAGGTCATGCGAACGCCCACGCGAACACGTGGAGGGACCCTCCACTCTCGGGAGCGTTCAGCGTCATGCTCTTCACCTGCTTGGCCGGGTCGAGGTCGATCGGGGTCGCACCGAAGACGTAGACGTTGATCTCGTCCCTCGTCCCGTCGTCGTTGTTGCGGTAGGGGGTCGTGGCCACGATCTCGTTGCCGAAGCGCGGGGGATACGCGTCGGCGCCGAGCGCCCAGTCGCTGAACGCCAGCTCGCTGCGCTGGGTCGACCCGTCGGCGTACGTGATCGTCACCGTGGACGGGGCGTCTCCGTTGCCCGCGGAGCCGAGGAACGCGAGCTTGTCCGCCTTGGGCCCGTCCGGCAGCTCGACGGTCTGCCCCTGCGCGTGCACGTTGTCCATCTGGCCGGGCCTGCGCGCCGGCCAGTCGAACGTGAATCCGTTCCAGGACACCTGCTCACCCGGGGACAGCCCGGCCGCGGCGAGCGCCTGGGCCGAGTACGACCAGCCGCCGCCGTCGAAGTTGGCCATGCCGGAGGCGCCGTCCTCGGAGATGCCGGCGTTGTTCTGGTACCACTCGATCGTCCCCTTGCGGGCCACGTTGAGGGTGAGGCCCGCGTCGCCGGCGCCGGGTATCGAGATCGGCACGGTGTGGAAGTCGATCTTCGCGTCGGCGGCCACCGAGACCGTGATCTCCTGGTCGGCGTGGCCGGACGCCGGGACCCGGAGCGTGCCGGACGACGGCGTCAGCGTGACGCCCGGAGGCGGCGCGGCCTTCCACTCGACCTCGCCTCCCGACGCCAGGGCCTGGACGCGCAGCGTCGTGGTGGTGCTGCCGCCGGGCTCCACCGGGACGAGGCCCGGGTCGACCGCCGTGAGGTAGCTCTTACCGCCCTCGGTGAACGACGGCGGCGCGTCCGACTCGGCCGACCCGAACCCGGTGTTCGGCGACGTGCCGAGGGTGAAGTCGAGCGTCCCGCCCGACCGCGCGAACGACTCGGGCAGCCAGGCCTTCGTGGTGGCCTTCCCGTTCACCTTGAGCGCCTGGATGTAGCGGGACGTCTCCGCGCCCGGCGCCTTGATCGTCACCTTCTGGCCGGAGGAGCGCCGCACCTCGATCTTGGAGAAGGCGGGCCCGTTCACCATCAGCTCGGCACGGCCCGGGATCGCCGGGTACACGCCCATCGACGCCCACACGTACCAGGCGGACATCGTCCCGAGGTCGTCGTTGCCGACCAGGCCGTCGGGGGTCGGCTTGAACAGCTCGGCGCGGGCCCGGTGCACGACGTCCTGCGTGCGGTACGGGCGGCCCGCCCACGCGTACAGCCACGGCGACTGGAGCGAGGGCTCGTTGCCGAGGTAGGCGAGCGGCTTGTGCGGGCCCGCGTTGAGCTCGGCGAAGAACGCGTCGAGCCGCTTGGCGGCGGCGTCGCGCCCGCCCATCGCGTTGAACAGGCTCTTCACGTCCGCGTAGGTCATCCAGTGGTACTGGGCGCCGTTGCCCTCCACGTACCAGTTGGAGTCCGCGGGGTCGAACGGGCTGAGGAACGAGCCGTCGGCGAACCGCGGCTGGATCCAGCCGTTGAGCGGGTTGTAGAGGTTCTGCCAGCCGTGCGAGCGCGCCATGAACTTCTCCGCCGTGGCCTTGTCGCCGAGCCGCTCGGCCACCTGGGCGATGCCGAAGTCGGCCAGGTTGTACTCCATGGTCGTGGCGGGGTCGCCCGGCACGTAGCCGATCTTGAGATAGGAGGCGTTCCCGGGCCGCTCGGTGTACCCGGACTTGGCCCCGATGCGCTCCGCCCCGGCCACCATCGAGGCGAGGGCGCCCTTGGCGTCGAAGTCGCGCGCCCCGAACGCGTAGGCGCTCGCGATCATCGAGTGGTACGGGTCGCCGTTCATCACGCCGGTGATGGTGTTCTGGTGGGACCAGCGGTCCCAGACGTCGCCGATGGCGCGGGCGTTCTCATGCAGCGACCGCGCGATGTCGCTCGCCACGTCCGGCGCCAGGAAGGCGAGGAGCTGGATCTCGCTGCGGTAGATGTCCCAGCCGGAGAACGTCGCGTAGTGGTGGCGGCCCCTGGGGGCCTTGTGGGTGCGGTAGTCGAACCCTGTGTAGGTGCCGTCCACGTCGTCGAACACGTACGGCTGGAGGAACGAGTGGTAGAGCGCGGTGTAGAACGTCCGGAGGGTGTCGGGCGTGCCGCCCTCGACCCTGATCTGCCCGAGGCGGCGCTGCCAGGCGTCACGCGTGGCGGTGCGCACCGCGTCGAACGGCTTGCGGCCGATCTCGGCCCGGAGGTTCTTCTTCGCGCCGTCGATGCTCACGTACGACAGGCCCGTGCGCATCTGGACGGGCGTGCCGCCGTCGAACTGGAGGTACACGCCGGAGCCGGGGCCCTTGACGGTCACGTCGCCAGCGAAGGTGCGCTGGGACGGGGCGACGGGACGCCCGTCCCGGCCGTTGTTGACCCGGCCGCTCGTCTTGCGCGGCGACTGCGGGACGTCGGCGGGCGACTTGCCCCGGACGCGCTCGTTGCCGGGCTTGACCGAGTCGTCCTTCCAGGTCCCGGACGCGGTGATCGGGCGGTCGAAGGTGGCGTGGAAGTAGACGTAGTACTTGGTGGACGTCCCGCAGAACCCGCCCGTCCTGGCCCAGCCCGAGACCGTGTTGCCGCTGATCGTCGCCTCGGCGTCGTCGACGCCGTTGATGGAGCCGGTGACGTTCAGCAGCAGGGTGCCCGGCTTGCCGGCCGGGAAGGTGAAGCGGCCGACGCCCGCGCGCGTCGAGGCCGTCAGTTCGGTCTTGACGCCAGAGTCGGCGGTGACGGCGTAGTAGCCGGGGTTCGCCTGCTCGTTCTCGTGCTTGAAGGTCTGGACGTAGTCCGAGCCGTGGGTGGCGGGGGAGGCGCCGATCGTCCCGGAGATCGGGATGACGGGGAAGTCCTGCGCGCCGGTGCAGCCGGGGCCCGAGATGTGGCTCATCGAGAACCCGCGCAGCCGGTCGTCCTCGTACTTGTAGCCGCCTCCGGACGTGCGGACGGTGTCGGGACTCCATTGCATCATCCCGAACGGGGCCGCGGCGCCGGGGAAGTTCATCCCGGCCCCGCCGCCGTGGCCGAAGTCGGGACCGCCGTCCTTCGTGCCGACGAACGGGTTGACGTACGAGGTGAGGTCCGGGGCCGCATGCGCCGCCGTGGCGGCGGGGACCGCGGCGGAGGCCAAGGGGAGCAGGAGGACGGCGAGGCCGCCCGCAAGCCGGCGTCTGAGCATGAGTGTCTCCTCAGTGGGACGCACGGACGTATGACAACGTTGTCAGGATGGTGATCTCCCGACACCGGCGCGTCAACGACCGAATCCGGCCATGGCGAAACTTCCCCCGGTCATGGTGACATCGTTGTCATGATGAACAGGGGGGCGCCGCGGCCGACCATGCGCGATGTGGCCGCGGCGGCGGGGGTCAGCCTCAAGACGGTGTCGCGCGTGGTGAACAACGAGTCCGGCGTCCGGCCCGAGACCGAGGCGGCGGTCCGCGACGCCATCGCGCTCCTCGGCTTCCACCGCAACGACCTGGCGCGCACCCTGCGCGGCGGCCCGACCGGCACCATCGGCCTGGTCATCCAGGACGTGGCCAACCCCTTCTACTCGCTGGTGGCGCGCGGGGTGGAGGACGTCGCCCGCGAGGCCGGACGGCTGATGATCCTCGGCAGCTCCGGCGACGGGCACCTGCGCGAGCACGTGTACCGGCGGGAGCGCGAGCTCACCGCGTCCCTCTGCGAGCGCCGGGTCGACGGCCTGCTGATCGTCTCGTCGGGCGCCGCCGACCGCCGGCTCGCCGAGTACGGCACGCCGGTGGTCTACATCGACCAGCCCGGTCCGCTCGACGTCGACACCGTCCTCACCGACAACGCCGGCGGGGCGCGCGCCGCCGTCCGGCACCTGCTGGCGCGCGGCCACCGCCGGATCGCTTGCCTGCTCGACCGGACGGAGGTCTTCACCGCCCGCGAGCGCCACCGCGGCTACCTCGCCGCCCTGGCCGAGCGGGGGATCGCGGAGGACCCGGCCATCGCCCGCATGATGATCCAGGACGCGGTGGGCGCCGAGCGGACGATGGCCGAGCTGCTCGGCCTGCCCGATCCGCCGACCGCCGTCCTCACCGGCAACAACCTGCTGACGGCCGGCGCGCTGCGGGCGATCCGGGCCGCGGCCGGGCCGGTCGCGCTGGTGGGGTTCGACGACTTCGAGCTGGCCGACCTGCTCTCGGTCACGGTCGTCGCGCACGACCCCGCCGCGATGGGGCGCCGCGCCGCCGAGCTGCTGGAGCGCCGCATCGGCGGGCACGCGGGCCCTCCCGAGCACGTCCTGAACCCCACCCGCCTGGTGGAGCGGGGCTCGGGAGAGATCCCCCCGCCGGGCTAGAGCCGTGCCGGTCAGGTGGAGTCGCGGACGATGAGCTCGACGGGGAAGATCACCGGGTCGGCCTTGGGGTCCACCCCGTCCAGCAGCATCTGGACGATGGTCCGGGCGACCTCGGCGATCGGCTGGCGGACGGTGGTCAGCGGCGGATCGGTGAAGCGGGCGGCGTCGATGTCGTCGAAGCCGACGACGGCGACGTCGTCGGGGACGCGGCGGCCCGCCCTCCGCAGCGCGTGCAGGGCGCCGGTCGCCATCAGGTCGCTCGCGGCGAACACCGCGTCGAGATCGGGATCGTCCTCCAGGAGCTGGGTCATCGCGGCCGCCCCCGACTCGCGGGTGAAGTCGCCGATGGCGGCCAGCGACCGGCGGCCGGTGCCGGACAGGAGTTCGCGGTAGCCGGCCATCCGGTCCAGCCCCGCGGACATGTCGGGCGGGCCGCTGATGGTGGCGATGCGCCGCCGCCCCCGGGACAGCAGGTGCTGCACGGCGGCCCGCGCGCCCCCGACGTTGTCGGCGTCGCAGTAGGGGGGCCTCGCCGTGGACACCGGGCGGCCGTGCGACACCACCGGCACGCCGGTCCGCAGGAGCGCCGCGGGCAGGGGGTCCGCGCCGTGCAGGGACAGCAGGATGACGCCGTCCACGTGGCCGCCCGCGACGTACCGCTCGACCCTGGCCTGCCCGCCCGGCGAGGACGGCATCATGAGCACGACCTGCCGGTCCGCGGCCTCCAGCTCCTGGCTCACCGTCCGGATGACCTGGGAGAAGAAGGGGTCGTCGGAGAAGACGCGGGCGGGCGGCTCGGAGACCACCAGCCCGATCGACCCCGTGCGCTGGGTGACCAGGCTGCGGGCCGCCGAGTTCGGGACGTAGCCGAGTTCCTCCACCGCCCGCAGTACGGCCGTGCGGATGTCGGGGTTCACGGTGTCCGCCCCGTTGACCACGCGCGACACCGTGGCGCGGGAGACCCCGGCCCTGGCCGCCACGGCCTCCAGCGTGGGACGTTTCATGCAGGCTTTCCCCCGAGTCCGTTGCGGGCGATGACGTCGCGGAACCACCGCGCGCTGTCCTTGGCCAGGCGGCGCTGGTCGGCGTAGTCGACGTAGACGATCCCGAATCGCTTCCCGTAGCCTTCGGCCCATTCGAAATTGTCCAGAAGCGACCATACGAGATACCCCCGCAGGTCCGCACCGGCGGTGAGCGCGGCGTGCGCGGCGCGCAGATGCCCGTCGAGGTAGCGGATGCGGGCGTCGTCGCGCACCCGCCCCTCCTCGTCGGGGACGTCCTCGAACGCGGCGCCGTTCTCGGTGACGACGAGGGGCACGCCCGGGTAGTCCCGGCTGAGGCGGATCAGCAGGTCGCCCAGGCCGTCCGGCACGATGGGCCAGCCCATCGCCGTGTGCGGCGGCCCGGCCTGCGGGAACGCGATGCCCTCGGACCCGGGGTAGACGGGGTTCGGCGGGGTGCCGGGGGAGGCCGCCACATAGGTCGGGTTGTAGTAGTTGATGCCGAGCGAGTCGATCGGCTCGGCGATCACGGCCAGGTCGTCGCCGCGGACGTGGTCGAGCCCGCCGTCGCGGGAGGCCACCGCCAGCACCGGCTCGGAGTACGCGCCGCGCAGCACCGGGTCGAGGAACTGCCGGTTGAGCAGCGCGTCGACCAGGTCGGCGGCGGCCGCGTCCGGTTCGGAGCCGCCGGCGGCGACGATCGGGGCGAGGTTCAGGGTCAGCGAGATCCGCTCGGCCCCGCCGGCGCGCAGCCGCCGGGCGGCCAGTCCGTGCGCCACGAGCAGGTGGTGCGCGGCGCGGAAGGCGTCGGCGGCGCTGGTCCGGCCGGGGGCGTGCACGCCCGCGGCGTAGCCGAGGTACGCGGCCACCCACGGCTCGTTGATCGTCGTCCAGGTGTCGACGCGGTCGGCGAGGCGGTCGTGGACGAGGCCGGCGTAGTCCGCGAACCGCAGGGCGGTGTCGCGGGCCGTCCACCCGCCGCGGTCCTCCAGCGTCTGCGGCAGGTCCCAGTGGTAGAGGGTGGCGTACGGCGTGATCCCGGCCTGGAGCAGCTCGTCGACCAGCCGGTCGTAGAAGCCGATGCCGCGGGGGTTGACCGGGCCGGAGCCGTCGGGCTGCACCCGCGGCCAGGCCACCGAGAAGCGGTAGACGCTCAGCCCGAGGCCGGCCATCAGGCCGACGTCGTCGCGGAACCGGTGGTAGTGGTCGCACGCGACGTCGCCGGTGTGCCCGCCCGCGACCTTGCCGGGGACTTGGCTGAAGGTGTCCCAGATCGAGGGGCCGCGGCCGTCGTCCCGCGCCGCGCCCTCGATCTGGTACGCCGCGGTGGCGGCCCCCCAGACGAAGCCGGGCGGGAAGGTGAGGGGCCGGTGGTCGGTCTGGAGCGTGGTGGCCGTCATCGTCCTGGCTGTTCTCTCCGCTGGTGAGGGGTGGATCGTCATGCCTTGAGGGCGCCGTCCATGATCCCGCTGATGATCTGCCGCCCGAACAGCACGAAGACGGCGAGCAGCGGCAGCGTCGCCACCGCGGTGCCGGTGAACATCAGCGAGTAGTCGGTGTAGTAGGCGCCGTTCAGCAGGTTGAGCGAGTACTGGACGGTGGGGTTGTCGGGGTTGAGCACCGCCAGCGGCCAGATGAACTCGTTCCACGTCTGCATGAAGGTGAACAGGCCGAGGACGGCCATGGCGGGGCGCAGGACCGGCAGCACGACGCTCCAGTAGATGCGGAAGGTCGAGCAGCCGTCGATGCGGGCGCTCTCGATGAGCTCGTCCGGGACGGCCTGCATCGTGTACTGCCGCATCATGAACACGCCGAACCCGGTGACCAGGAACGGCACGATGACGGCCTGGAGCTTCCCCGTCCAGCCGATCTCGGCCATCAGCATGTACAGCGGGATGATGCCCATCTGCACCGGCACCATCATGGTCGCCAGCATGACCAGCAGCAGCGCGCCGCGGCCGCGGAAGCGCAGCTTGGCGAAGGCGAAGCCGGCGAGCGAGGCGAACAGGAGCGTGGAGACGGTCACCGCCGTGGCCGCGATGGCGGAGTTGACCAGCCCGAGGGTGAAGTGCGCCTGCTCGTTGCCGAACAGCCGGGACAGGTTGCGGCCCAGCTCGCCGCCCGGGAGGAGCGGCGGCGGCGTCGACCCGACGACGTCGTTGGTGCGGGTCGCGACGACGAGCATCCAGTAGATGGGGAACACCGACAGCACGATCGTCGCCAGCAGCGTGATCCGGGTGAGCGGGCCGGCGTCCCAGAGCGCCGCGACGGCGCCGCCGCGCCTCGCCCGGGGCCTGCCGGGCGTCCTCTGGATCATCATTTCGTTCCTCCGACACGGCGCAGCCACACGAAGTTGAGGAGGGATCCCAGGAGGATGAGCATGAAGAGCATCCAGGAGACGGCGGACGCGTAGCCGTAGTCGAACCGCCGGAACGCGTTCTCGAACATGTACATGGTGACCGTCTGGAACTGCCGCAGCGATCCCCCGGCCATGTCGCCGTTGCCGAACAGCAGCGGCTCGGTGAACAGCTGGAACCCGCCGATCGTGGAGACGATCGCGGTGAAGATGATGGTCGGCCGCAGCATCGGCAGCGTGATCGACCAGAACTGGCGGGCGCGGGACGCCCCGTCGATCGCCGCGGCCTCGTACAGGTCGCGCGGGATCGACTGCATCGCGGCCAGGTAGATCAGCGCGTTGTAGCCCGTCCACCGCCAGTCGACCATCACCGAGACCGCGATCCAGGCCGTCGAGCGCCGCGCGGCCCAGTCGAGATGGTCGGCCCCGAACCAGCCGAGCACCCAGTTGACCATGCCGAAGTCCCGGCTGAACAGCTGGCCGAAGACGATGGCCACCGCGGCGATCGAGGTGACCATCGGGACGAGCACGCCCATCCGCACCAGCGTCCGCGCCCGCATCCGCTGGTTGAGCGCGTTCGCCAGCACCAGCGCGAGCAGCAGCTGCGGGACGGTGGCGATGACGAACATGCCGAGGGTGTTGCGGACCGCGTTCCAGAACTGCGGGTCGGTCAGGACGAGCCGGAAGTTCTCCAGGCCCACGAACTCGTGGGTGCCGAGCAGTTCCCAGTCGTGCAGGGCCACCCAGACCGTGTAGCCCATCGGGAAGAGCCCGAAGAGGAAGAAGAGCAGGAAGTACGGGGAGATGAACAGGTAGGGCGAGAACTTCACGTCCCACCTGGCGAGCACGGTGCGCACCCCGCGGCGCCGGGGCGGGGCCCCGGGCGGCGGCGCCGCCCGGGACTCCGCGCGGGAACCGATGGAGACCGTCATCGAGCCTCGCGTTCGGCGTCGTCGAGGGCCTTCTTCCACGCCGCGTCGGGGGAGAGCCGGCCCTGCTCCAGCGCGAGCAGCGCGTCCTCGAAGCGCTGCTGCACCGGGTTGGAGTCGGCGCCCAGGTAGAGCGGCTTGATCGACTTCGCGCCGCGGGCGTAGATCCGCCCGACCGGGGCGTCGTTGAAGTACTCGTTCTTGAAGGACGTCACCGCGGGGTCGTCCAGCGCCTGCGGGGACGAGGGCAGGTTGTTGCGCGCCTTGAACGCGGCGATCTGGCTCTTCACGCTGGTGAGGTACTTGGCCAGCTCGGCCGCCTCCTTGACGTGCTTGCTCTGCTTGGGCACGGCGAGGAAGGAGCCGCCGCGGCTGCCCGAGCCGCCCGGGATCGCCGCGACGTCCCACTTGCCGGACGCCTCCGCGCCGGCGTTCTCCTTGATGACGCCGAGCATCCAGGACGGGCACGCGATGGTCGCGAACTTGGCCTGCTTGAAGCCGGAGCCCCAGCTCGGCTCGAACGACTTCAGCCCGGCCGACAGCCCGGCCTGCTGGATCTTCAGGGTCGTGTCCCACGCGCTCCGGACCGCGGGGTTGCTCCCGGCCACGAGCTTGCCGGAGGGGTCGAAGAACGTGTGGCCGACGCTCTGGCTCGCGGTCTGGGCGAGGATCGTGTTGTAGAGGTTCACCGAGCCGTCGACGAACTTGGAGTCCTTCGCCTTGGCGGCGTACTTCTGGCCGGTGGCGATGTAGGCGTCCCAGGTCGGCCAGAGCTTGCCGACCTCCTCGCGGCCGGTCGGCAGGCCCGCCTTCTTGAACAGGTCGGTGCGGTAGCACATGGCCAGGCCGCCGATGTCGGTGCCGAGGCCGACCAGGTACTTGCCGTCGGAGCTGAGCGCCTGCTTCCACTTCCAGTCGAGGAAGCCGCCCTTGAGCGAGCCCGCCCCGTGGTCGAGCAGGTTCACGAACTTGTCGGGGTTCGCCATGAACTTGGTGAGGATCCCCTCCTCGATGGCGACGACGTCGCCGGCGCCGCTGCCCGCGGCGATCCACTGCTCCAGGCGGGGCAGGTACTCGTCGAGCTGCACCACGTTGCGGTGCTTGATCGTGACGCCGGGGTGGGCGGCCTCGTACTGCTTGAACAGCTCCTCGTAGCCGAAGGTGCTGAAGGTGTCGACGGTCAGCGTGACCGAGCCGTCCGAGCCGGTTCCGGAGTCCGCGTCTCCGCAGGCGGAGAGGCCGAGCGCCAGGACGGCGACGGAGACGAGGCCGGACGCGAGGCGGCGGTGGGATCTGCGCATGGCTGTCCTCGGGGGTGGTTTGGGGGTCAACCGGGGTCGGGTCGAGAGAGCGCTCTCGCAGAGAATGGCTTCACCAGGTACGACTGTCAAGAGAGCGGCCATCTCGCATGGACCAGGGGAAATTCGCAATGGACATAGCACCTGCTCAGACATGGTGCTCGCCTCAGAATCTTGAAGAGAGCGCTCTCTCGCTCTTGACGGGTTCGCGCGGACGGACGACATTGGCCCCACCAGAGGGCAGGCACCCCCGCGCTTGCTCCACCCCATCTCTGGAGGTCCCCCCGCTATGACCCCACTGAGACGTCCCCGCCTCTGGCGCAGATGCGCACTCGCCGTGGCCGCCGTCGCGCTTCCCGCGGCGGTCGCGACGGCCGCGCTGTCACCGTCGGCCGGCGCGTCCGTCCCACCTCCGCCGGACGGCTGGAGCCTGGTCTGGAGCGACGACTTCGACGGTCCGGCCGGCGCGCCCCCCTCGTCCGCGAACTGGATCATCGATACCGGCCACGGCTACCCGGGCGGCCCCGGCAACTGGGGCACCGGCGAGATCCAGCGGTACACCGCCGACCCCGCCAACCTCGGCCTGGACGGCGGCGGCAACCTGCGGATCACCCCGGTCAAGTCCTCCTCGGGGGAGTGGACGTCGGCCCGGATCGAGACCCAGCGCACCAACTTCAAGCCCGCCGACGGCCGCGTCCTGCGCATCGAGGGACGCATCCAGATGCCCAACGTCACCGGCAACCAGGCCCTCGGCTACTGGCCGGCGTTCTGGGCCCTGGGATCCCCGTACCGGGGGAACTACCAGAACTGGCCGGCGATCGGCGAGTTCGACATCATGGAGAACGTCAACGGGCTCAACTCGGTCTGGGGCGTCCTGCACTGCGGCACCAACCCGGGCGGGGCGTGCAACGAGACCAACGGGATCGGCGCCAACCGCGCCTGCCCGGGGTCGTCCTGCCAGTCGGCGATGCACACCTACCGCTTCGAATGGGACCGCAGCGTCAGCCCCAACCAGCTGCGCTGGTACGTGGACGGCCAGCAGTTCCACAGCATCAGCCAGAGCCAGCTCGACGCCACGACGTGGGCGAACATGACCGGGCACGCCGGCTACTTCCTGCTGCTCAACGTGGCCATGGGCGGCGGGTTCCCGGACGGCGTCGCCGGGCACGCCACCCCGACGGGCGACACCGTCTCGGGACGCCCCATGCTCGTCGACTACGTCGCGGTCTGGCAGAGCGGCGGCGGCAGCACGCCCCCGCCGGGCGACCACGTCGACGCCCGGTCGACCATCCAGGCGGAGAGCCGCCAGGCCGAGTCGGGCACGCAGAATGAGACCACTACCGACTCCGGAGGCGGCCAGAACGTCGGCTTCCTCAGCAACGGCGACTGGCTCCGCTACGACAACGTCGACTTCGGCGGCACGCCGGCGACGCAGTTCAAGGCGCGGGTCGCCTCGGGCGCGCCGGCCGGGGTCAGCGGCCTGGTGCAGGTCCGGCTCGGCAGCCCGACGGGCCAGGTGCTCGGCAGCTTCGCCGTGGCCAACACCGGGGGCTGGCAGAGCTGGCGGACGGTTCCCGTCAACATCTCGGGCGTGACCGGCAGGCACACCGTCTACATCACCTTCAGCAGCGGCCAGCCGGCCGACTTCGTCAACCTCAACTGGTTCACGTTCTCCAGCTGAGGGTCACCACCGGCCGCCGCCGACCCCACCGGGGGCCGGCGGCGGCCACGTGGTTTCAACCGTGCTCGGGTCACTTGGCGGAGTGGAACGAGTAGTCGCCGGAGCCGACCTGGAAGACGGCGTACCCGTCGCGCATGCCGCGGAACGCCGCGTCGGGAGCCGCCTTGACCGCGTCGCGGTCGCGCGCGGGGACGAGGATCTCGGCCGTCGCGCCCACGGGCACGCCGACGCGAAGCGTGAAGCGACCGCGATCGAGGGTCCAGGCCGAACTCACCCGGCCGAGCGGGGACTGGACGTGGCCCGAGGCGTTCTTCAGACCGCCGACCGGATAGGGCTGGATCTTGATCTTCGTGTAGCCGGGCGCCGCCGGCTCGATCCCCGCGACGCGCTGGTAGAGCCAGTCGTCGACCGTGCCCATGAAGGCGTGGTCGTGCGAGCGCGAGGTGTTCTGCCACTCCTCCCACATCGTCGTGGCGCCGAGGGCCTGGAACCAGTAGCCCCAGCCGGGGTACGTGGGGTTGGTGGCGACCTTGTAGGCGAGGTCTCCGTTGCCGGAGTCGGTCAGCACCGGAAGGATGATCTTCGTACCCAGCGCGCCGGTGTTGAGGTGGTCTCCGCGGGTCCTGATGTCGTTGACGAGGTTGGCGAGCACGGCCGGCCGGTCGGCCTTGGAGACCAAGCCGAAGCTCAGCGGCAGGAGGTTCGAGGTCTGGCGATAGCCGGCTGATCTGTCGTCGTGGTAGGCCTTGGCCGACGTGTCGAAGAACGTCGCGTTGAAGGCGCTCGCCGTCTTGGCCGCCAGGGCGTCGAAGTGCGCGGCGTCGCCGCCGTGGCCGAGGGCGCGCGCGATCTGGGCCATGGTCGTCGCCGTCTTGTAGATGTAGGCGGTTCCGACGAGCCGGGTGCCCTCCGGCGGGAACGCGGCGCCGGGCGCGAGCCAGTCGCCGTAGCTGAAGCCCGTGTAGATGTGGCCCGTCTTCGCGATCGTCTGCTCGTAGTGGTCGAGCCACTTCTTCATCGCGCCGTAGTTGTCGGCGAGAGGACGGATGTCACCGTAGTACCAGTACAGATCCCAGTTGATCAGCACGAAGCTCGCCGACCAGACCGGATCCGTCACACCCTTGGCCCCCACGGTGGCGGGCACGGTGTGGCCGATCGTCCCGTCCGGATTCTGGTCGTCGCGGTGGGTGCGCATCCAGTTCTCGTAGAAGTTCACCATGTCGAAGCTGGCGATCGCGGAGTCGGCGGTGAGGTGCGCGTCCGCGGCGTAGGGCCGCTTCTCGTACATCGGGGTGTCGGTCGGGATCGAGTGCAGATTGTTCAGAGTCGTGTTCGCCTGGGCGTCGTGATAGCGGTTGAGCAACCGACTGGAGCTGGTGAAGCCGCCGGTGGCGGTCACCGCCGTGTGTACGCGCTCGCCCTGGACCGACGCCACGGTGACCCCGGCCGGCGCATCGACCTGGACGTAGCGGAAGCCGTTGTAGCTGTAGCTGGGCCGGTAGCTTTCCAGGCCGCCGCCCTTGAGCGTGTACGAGTACGACTGCAACCCGGCGTTGTCGACCGTGCCGTCCGAGCGCAGTTTCTCCCCGTAGGTGATCGACACCACGGCGCCGGCCGGCCCCCGCATCGCGACGCGCGCCCACCCGGCCGTGGGGGTGCCGAAGTCGTGGACCCGTACGCCGTCGCGGGGTGCGGTGACGCGCTTCACCGGCAGCCTGCCGGTCACCTTGATCGGCGGGAACGCCGCCGCGCGGAGGGTCCCCTTGGGCGCGGTGACGGCGAGCGCGGGCTTCCAGGCGGCGTCGTCGAACCCGGGCCGGTTCCAGCCGGGCTGCTCCAGCCGCGCGTCGTACGTCTCGCCGTACAGGACGGACTCGGTGCGCGTCGGGCCGTCGGCCGCCTTCCAGCCGCCGTCGCTGGTCACCTGCTGGGTGCTGCCGTCTTCGTAGGTGATGTCGAGTTCGAGCTTCAGCTTCGGGTCGCTGTGCCAGGGCGAGTCATTCCACTCGCCGGGTTTGGTCATGGCGTAGTACCCGCGTCCCAGGCTCACCCCGAGCGCGTTGCCGCCGGCTCGCAGCGCTTTGGTCACGTCGTACGTCGAGTACAGGACGGTCTTGTCGTAGACCGTGAACGCCGGGTCGAGTTCGTGATCACCGACCCGCTTCCCGTTGAGGTAGAGCTTGTAGTAGCCGAGCCCCGCGATGTACGCGCGGGCGGACGCGATCCGCTTGCGGGCGGTGAACTCCCTGCGCAGCAGCGGCTCAGGCGGGCTCGGCGCGCTGACCGAGCTGTACCAGGGGGCGTCGCCGTAGTGTGCGGCCTCCATGGCCGCGGGCCAGGCCGAGTCGTCGAAGTCCGGTTGCTGCCAGCCGGTCGCCGCCGTGTCGGCCGATTTCCAGGCGTCGTCGGTGACGAGGTCGAGCGGGTCACCGGTCGAGCCCTGAACGTGCAGCCTGCCGATCAGCCCGGCCGGGCCGGCGGCGGCGTTGGCCGCCTCGATCGCGATCACGTTGCGGCCGGAGCGCAGGTCGTCCGAGATGTCGACGACGGTCGCCGTGTTCCAGGAGTCGGCCACGTCCGGCGAGCGGGCTGTCTCCTTGCCGTTCACGTACAGGGTGAACCTGTCGTCGGCGCTCAGCTTGAACTGGGCCGAAGTGACCCGGTCGCCGGCGGGAAGGTCGAACGCACGCCGGAAGTAGCGGGTCGCGACCGGCGCCGAGTCGGCCGGCTCGCCCTCGGGATACCAGATCCAGTCGGCACCCGTGAGCGGTATGTCGGCCGGTTTCGACGGCGAACCGATCCATGTCCCCCGGAACTCGCCCGGAGTGAGGAACGCCGTCTCGAACCGCGCCGGCCGGCTCCACCGCGAAGCCCGGTGAGCGGCGTCCCAGACCCGCACCCGCCAGAAGTAGCGCGTGCGCGAACGCAGGGCGGGTCCCGCGTACTCGATGTCAAAGGAGCGTGACGAGCGCACCTTGCCGCTGTCCCACACGTCCGCCGGTCCGTCGCGCGTGGTCGACACCTCCACCTCGTACGCCGACTGCCCTGCGCCGCGCGCGTGTGCGCTCAGAGTCCAGCCGAGCCGCGGCTTCGCGTCGTCGACCCCGAGCGGGTCGACCTGATGCTCGACCGTCAGACCGCCGACCTGAACGTCGCCGGCCGCCCGGGTGGCGCCGGCGGCCTGGGCGGGTGCCGCCCCCAGGGCCGACAAGGCCAGCACCACTGTCGTCACGCGATGGATCATTGCGCTCCCTCTGCATCGGCCCCGACGGCGTGATTCTTAAAACGTTTTAATCTCTGGCATAACATCGTTACACTGCTGCAACAGAGCTCACAAGAAGCTGTCCAGATGCGGCCATGCGTCCGCGAGCGGGGCTCCCAGTCGGCAAGTGCACCTGAAGAATGCGCATCCTCGCTGCTCACGGGCTATGTGAATCAACGGTCAGGCATGCCCTCGGCGGGATCACGCTTGCACAGCCAGGATGATCACCGGGCGACGTATCGCTCTACGGCCCGGTGACGCGGTCGGCGCCGATGAAGCCCACCGGCCAATAATTAAAACGTTGTAAGTCGATGCCTGTACCAGACTCCGTGCCGGACGAAGTGGGTACGCCCGAGGTCATCGAACACGAGCGGATGGGGCAGGAACGCGAGAGCCCAGGTCGGCGCCTGTGGGCTGACCTGGGCTTGGGTGGTGGGCGATACTGGGATTGAACCAGTGGCCTCTACCGTGTCAAGGTAGTCCGCGCTCATGCGTGACCTGCAGCGCTGCGCGAATGCGCAGGTCAGGGGCCTCGATAGGGCGCAGTTGAGCGATGTCCGGCGACGTTGAGGAAAGGTGCCGTCGCCCAGATATCGCCCAGCCCGGTCGGGAGCGGATCATGGTTTCTGTGGATCTCGGGGCTTCTGCCATCGGGGGACGGGGTGGTGATCGGCTGATCCGGTGCTGCACCACCGTCAGTGTGGTGGTGCTGGCGGGTATCGCGGCGGTGCTGTCGTACACGCATATGTTCGAGTTGGTCGTGCGGTACGGGGAGGCGTCGTGGACGGCGGCGCTGTTGCCGGTGTCGGTGGACGGGATGATCGTGGCGTCTTCCATGACGTTGCTGGCCGATTCGCGCGCTGGCTGGCGAGGCGGTCTGCTGCCGTGGACGTTGCTGTTGGTGGGGAGTGCGGCGAGTCTGGCGGCCAATGTGGCGGTGGCCGAGCCGTCGATGGTGGGCCGGTTGATCGCGGCGTGGCCGAGCTGCGCGCTGATCCGGTCATCTGAGCTGCTGATGCGCCAGGTCAGAAACGGTGCGCGACGGAATACTCCGGCCGCGCCTCACGAGTCAGCACCCCGAACGGCAGTCAAGACGGATGGCTCAGACGAGGTGCTTACGGCTCCTCATAAGGGCCTGGCCAGGGATGACCCTGGGTCATATGCAGCCCCTATGACCGGGGACGCCTTGTCAGACGGCTCATACGGCGCCCAGATGCACGGCACTGAGGTCTTCATAGGAGACGCAGGGGACGAGGCCGCCGCCGTGCGAGGAGCGGGGCAGGCTGATCCGGGACGCGGCAGATCGGTGGGCATACTGCAACGTCAGGCCTGGCAGTGGGCGGTGAGCAACCGTACGTTGGCGGGGGATCTTCCTTCGGGCAAGGTGATCGCCGAGCGCTTCGAGCGGTTCGAGCGCTGCGAACGTTGGGGGCGACTGGTCAAACAGGCCGGCCCGGACGGCAGATTCGACCAAAAGCTCCTGCGCAGGTGTGAACCCCGGGCGGGGCACACACAGCATCTACGGCACTGCGGCCAGGACAATCACGCGGGGGGCTGGTCGTGGAGGTGCAGCCGCCACCGACCCGAACGTGACCGCCATAACCCCGAGCCCCTGGGCACGTCGTCGGCCATCACTCCGCCCCGCGTGACATCGGCCGGGCCGCCGCCCGCTCAGCCGGACCCGCCGCCACCCCTGCCGCCGACCTCTCCGCTGGATCCGCCGCGTGTGGAACAGCCGATCGAGTCAGCCGCCACGCTATCCCCCAGCCGCCTGGGACGGAGGCTGCGCTCTCGGCGAGTGCGTATCGTCGCCCTGGCCGTGATGACCCGCCTCCCGCAAGCGAGAAGTTGCTTCTGGACGGCTTCGCCGAGGTGGGCATCAGCGAAGGCCGGCGCCCCGTCCGCCGAGGTGACCGACCCCGTCATCCGGTCGGCCATGGCTGCCGCCCCCGCAACTCGGAGACGACCTCCTGGCGGTCCAACGGGACCGCTGCCGCGGCTGGCGCTATAGCCTTGACCTGGGTGATTACGGCACGAACCGTTTCGAGCGCCCGGCACAACTCGTCGAAGAAGCCGATCCCGGCGGCACCTATCGTGTGCGGTGACTCGACCGGCCCCTCGATGACGGCCGACCGTGCGCGTTCGTCGGCGGACGGTGTCGATCGGTACCGCGAGACCGGTTCGGAGACCGCGGCGAGATCGTCCGGGCCGTCGACGAGGGTGCGCCCGATCAGCCACACGGTATCGGTCGGGGAATCGAGTGTGGACTCATCGCCGTCCAGGCGTCTGGACGGGCCGGTGATCGTGAACCGGCCGGGTTCGTGCCCGGTGGTCCGGCTGCTGACGTAGGCCCAAGCGCCAGCGGATAGCCCTACAGGTAAGCCTTTATCGCTGCTGAAACCGTGGAACCTGCCCTGGTCACGATGTCGTCGATCGAGCTCCCGGAGATGCCGCCGAGGTCCGTGGTGATGGTCATGAGGTACTCCGTCCTCTGCCCAGCGGGTTGTCGTCGCGGAGGTTGCCCGATGCGCCGGTCAGGTGTGGGCGACGGTGTCGGCCGCAGGACGAACTCTAGTGCATTGTAAACAATCGACGATTGGTTACCGTGGGGACCTGTCTCGAAGCACGCAGCGTGGGTGGCTTAGACAGGCAGGTGGAGTGGCGATTCGGCCGGCCAACCCTGATCGCTCGGCACCCGGTCTTGTCATTGAAGAAAGCGTGTCGTAAGGTGCTGATTGTTAACAATCTGGAGGTTGTGGATGAATGGGCAGCCCGCACCGAGCACCGGCGGAGAGATCCGCAACTACGTCGGCGGCTCCACGGTCGAGGCGTCGGGGCAGGGCACGGTCGAGGTGCTCAACCCCGCCGACGGGGCGACGCTCGCCTGGTTCCGCGAGTCGACGGCTGTCGACGTCGACAAGGCCGTTCGCGCGGCATCCGCGGCCTTCCCCTCCTGGGCGGCCCGCACCCCGCGTGATCGTGCGAACCTGCTCCGCCGGATCGCGGACGCGATGGAGGCGCACCTCGACGAGCTGGCCAAGCTGGAGGTCGTCGACGCCGGTAAACCTTGGTCGGCCAGCCGTGGAATCGAGCTGCCGGGTCTGCTGGACGCGCTGCGGCTTTTCGCCGGCCTACCGGGAATCGGCAGTGCGCAGCCGGCCGGCGAGTACCACGAGGGACACACGTCATTCCTCCGGCGCGAGCCCATCGGCGTCGCGGCGGCGATCACCCCGTGGAACTATCCACTCTGGCAGGCGATCTGGAAGATCGCTCCGGCGCTCGCGGTCGGAAACACGGTGGTCGTCAAACCGGCCGAGGACACTCCGCTGTCCACACTCCGCTTCGTCGAGCTCGCGGGCGAGATCCTGCCGCCCGGCGTGCTCAATCTCGTCCACGGGCGTGGCGACACCACGGGACAGGCGCTGGTGGCCCACCCCGAGGTGGGCGTCGTGTCGTTCACCGGATCGACCCGGGCCGGTCGCGTGATCGCCGCGGTGGCGGCAGCGGGCCCCAAGCGTTTGGTGCTGGAGCTCGGCGGCAATGCCCCGGTGATCGTCTTCGACGATGTCGATCTGGAGAGGACGGCGTATCACGTCGCCGGCACGGCGCTCTTCAACGCCGGCCAGGAATGCATGGCCGCCACGCGCGTGATCGTCCAGGAGGGCCTCCACGACCGGTTCGTCGAGGCTGTGGCCGGAGCCATGGAGAGCCTCACGGTGATGGGCGACCCGCTCGATGCGGCCACGAATCTGGGGCCGCTCATCTCGGCGGCGCAGCGCGACCGTGTCCAGGCTCTCGTCGACGGGGTTCCCGGACGGGCGAAGGTCGTCTTGGGAGGGCGGCCGGCCGACGGAGCGGGATACTTCTACCCGCCCACCTTGGTCACCGGTCTCGAGCAGTCGGACGAGATCGTGCAGACCGAGATCTTCGGGCCGGTCGCGACCGTGCAGAGCTTTGCCGACGAGGCGCAGGCGATCGCGTTGGCCAACGACGTCGAGCAGGGCCTTGCCGGATCTGTCTGGACACGCGATGTCGGCCGGGCCATGCGCGTCGCCAATGCGATCGAGTTCGGGAGCGTCTGGATCAACACGCACATGGCGCACGGGCCCGAGATGCCCGTCGGCGGCTTTCGGGGCTCGGGCTATGGAAAGGAAGGCGGCCTGGCGGGCCTCGACGAGTTCAGCCGCACGAAGCAGATCACCGTCAACTTGCATTGATCGGAAGCAAGGGCCAGGTCGGGACCGATGGCACGGCGGCACACCTGCTTGTGGTCGGTCCACACGAAATCTAGACTGCAAATTGTTTACAAAAGCCAGGAAGGGCTGATTGGATGACGCCACCCCTCCCTTTGGACCAGGCCGACGTCGTGGTCGTCGGAGCGGGCCCGTCCGGTGCCGTCATCAGCGGAACGCTCGCTCCGCTGGGCTTGAAGGTCGTGTGCCTCGAACAGGGCGACTGGATGAATCCCACCGATTTCGCCGGCAACCATCCGGAATGGGAGCTGCTGGTGCAGCAGCAGTGGGCGCATGACCCGAACCACCGCCGGCTGCCCGCCGACTACCCAGTGGACGTATCGGACTCCGACCTCGCGCCGGTCATGTTCAACGCCGTGGGCGGATCGTCGATCTACTACGGCGCGCACTGGCACCGGCTGCTGCCGTGCGATTTCCACGTGCGCACACTCGACGGCGTCGCGGACGACTGGCCGATCACCTACTCGGACCTGGCGCCCTACTACGCGAAGGCGGAGGCGTTGACCGGGGTCTCCGGTGTGAGCGGCGACCCTGCCTACCCTGATCACGAGGATGATTACCCACTGCCTCCGCTGCCCTTCGGGAAGGTCGGGCTCCGCGCCGCCCAAGGCGCGAACAAGCTGGGCTGGCATTGGTGGCCGGGCATCAACGCGATCCCGAGCGCCGACTTCAGGAACCTCAGCAAGTGCGCGCGCTACGGAGTCTGCGAGTGGGGCTGCCCGCAGTCGGCCAAGGCCTCCGCGGACGTGGCATGGTGGCCGCACGCGCTACGGTCCGGCGCGGCGCTCATCACGGGTGCGCGCGCCCGCCGGATCGAGACCGGACCGGGTGGGCGCGCCACCGGAGTCACCTGGATCGACCGTGCCGGGAGGGAGCACTTCCAACCGGGCAAAGCCGTGGTGATGTGCGGCAACGGCATCGGGACGCCCCGGCTGCTGCTGCTGTCCGACTCGCCGGCCCATCCGGACGGCCTGGCCAACTCCTCGGGCCTGGTGGGCAAGAACCTGCAGCTGCACCCGAACTCCGCGGTGTACGGCAGCTACGAGGAGGATCTTGAGAGCTGGCTCGGTCCGACCGGCCAGGCCATCCACTCGCTCGAGTTCTACGACACCCGGCCGGAGCACGACTTCGTCCGCGGCGCCAAACTGCACGCGATCGCCGCACCCGGCCCGCTCACGGCCATCGAGGTCCGCCGGTGGGGGCGGTCGTTCGACGACCTCTGGGGCGAGCCGATCCACGAGGCGGCGGCGACCCACGGACGGGGCATCTTCTGGGCTGCGAACACCGAGGACCTTCCCGACGAGCGCAACCAGGTGACGCTCTCCGATCACCTGGTCGACGGCGACGGCATTCCGGCGCCGAAGGTGAGCTACCGCGTCAGCGAGAACACGCGGCGGATCCTCGCGTTCACGGTGGACCGCATGCGCGAGCTGCACGAAGCCTCCGGTGCCACCGAGGTCATCTCCTTCCCTCTGCTCCCCGACCAGCCCGGCCACCTGCTCGGTACCGCTCGGATGGGCCATGACCCGGCGACGTCCGTGGTCAACTCCTTCGGCCAGGCGCACGACGTCGACAACCTGTTCATCGCAGACGGGAGCATCTTCGTGACCACGGGATCGGTGAATCCGACGGGAACCATCCACGCACTGGCCCTGCGCGTCGCCGAGGGCGTCGCGGCGTACGCCAAGAAAAAGGAGGTGCCCGCATGACGTCCCCGGGTGGCAACGTTCTCCGCCTGTCCGCGCCGGCGAGAATCACGCCTCGCGCGCTCACCGATGCCGAACTCGCCGCGGCCCGTGCGATCGCGGACGTGCTCGTGCCACGCGCCGGGGTCCATCCGGCCGCGACAGAGGATCCCGAGTACGACGGCCACCTGGCCCGGGCGCTCGCGGCGCGCCGAGACGCGTTCGAGACCGTCACGGCGGCCCTGGCGGAGATCGACACCTCCGATCCCGGGGTCCTGTGGGATCAGCTGCGCGCCATGGACGAGGAACGTCGAGATGACTTCCAGGCCCTGTCGGCGGTGATCGTCGGCGCCTGGCTGATCAATCCGGCGACCCGCGAGCGCATCGGCTATCCCGGGCAGCGTGCGGTGGGCTTTCCGTTCGACGCGGGGACCGAGGAACTGGCCGGCGGTCTCCTGGACCCGGTGCTCGAGCGCGGCCCGGTCGGGCGTCCCGCACCCGCCTGAGGAATCCCGGTTGCATACCAGGCAAATCTGCCATGCATTGTTAACAATCATCAATCGAACAATGTCCAACAGGTCCCGCAAGATCGAATGTTGGGAAGACCGCGTGCACGTGTCATCGCCAAGCCGCCGACCGGATCTCCAGGACGTCCTCGTCGCGCGTCGTGAGCAGGACGGCCGGGAGCGTCGTACGCCGCTGATCGACGACCCCCGCCTGGACGAGGCGATGGGCCGGCCCGCCGCGGCACTCGGCGCGACCGTCGTGCGGGCGGGCACCACCCCGGAGCAGGTCTTCGGGACTTGCGATGAGCCGGCCGACAAGCACGGACTGGCCAAGCCGCACCCGTTCGACCACGCGGATGTCATAGCCGGCCACGGTTCACTCCCGATCGAGATCCTCGAGGACGCGCCGGAGGCGGGGACGTCGTCGTTCCGACCGGAGGCGGGGGGCTGCGGGCCTCGATGGCGCTCGTGGTCAAGACGCTGGCTCCCCGCGTCCGCGTCGTCGGGGTCGAGCCCGCCGGCAGCGCGGCGATGCGACGATCCGTCGACGCCGGCCGGCCGGTCGGCCTGGAGCGGGCCGGGCACTCGATCGCCGACGGGCTGGTCAGCCCATGGCCCGGTGAGCTGCCGTACCCGATCGTCCGCGACCACGTCGACGACATCGTGCTGGTCGACGACGACGCAATCCTGGAGGCGATGGCGTTGGCGTATCGCGCCTTGCGGGTGGCCGTCGAGCCCTCGGCGGCTGCCTCATTGGCCGCGCTTCTCGCGCATCGGTGGCCCGGAGGCACCGAGGTCGCGGTGGCCACCGGTGGCAACTTCGATCCACGGCTCCTGGCTCATGTGATGAGCGGCGGAGTGGCAGAGCCGGGCTGCCGACAAGCCCGCACAACCCGATCACGACACGAAAGCCAGGTAGATCATGGCCCGTACCCCCCTCGTCACCGAGCGACTTCCCGCGCCCGTCCTTCCGTACTCGACCGCGGTCTCCGGGGCGGCGCGGCTGTGGCTCAGCGGCATCGTGGGCAACCGCCCGGGCACGCCGGACCTGGCGGGGGAGACGGCTGCCGACCAGCTCGTCCAGGTCCTGGCCAATCTCGATGCGGTTCTGGCCGGGGCCGGCAAGAGCGAGGCAGACGTCCTGAAGGTGACGTTGTACCTGACCGACATGTCCGAGTTCGCCGCGGTCAACGACGTGTACGCCCAGTACTTCACCAACCCTTACCCCGCGCGCACGGCGATCGCGGTCGCCGCGCTCCCGATCGGCGCGCGCATCGAGGCGGACGTGGTCGTCGGGTGACGTCCTGAACCAGGGGCGCGTTCGGGCAGCGATTGTAAACAATAAATCATTCAAGGAGAGTCATGGAGCTTCACGGACTCATGTCCGCCCTGGCGACGCCGTTCACGGCCGGGGGCGCAAGCCTCGACGAGGCCGCCCTACGCAGCCACGTGGACAGCCAGATCCAGGGCGGTGTCCACGCGCTGATCCCGTGCGGATCGACCGGCGAGTTCACGACCCTGACGGTGGACGAGCGCCGCCTGGTGACCGAGATCGTCATCGACCAGGCCGCCGGCCGTGTCCCGGTCGTGCCCCACGTCGGGGCGCTCACCGCTAGGGACGCGATTGCGCTGGGCAGGCACGCCGAGGAGAAGGGCGCCGACGCCCTGATGGTGGTCGCGCCGTTCTACGAGGCGCTGCCGATGGAGGACGTGCTCGGCTTCTACCGCAAGGTCGCCGGGGCGGTGTCGGTTCCGATCATGGTCTACAACGCCCCGCTGGCGACCGGCGTCAATATCGATCCGGACACCATGGCCTCGCTCGCTCGCGAGGTCGAGCAGATCAAGTACGTGAAGGACACCAGTTGCGACATGCACCAGGCCGGGATCCTGATCCACGAGTACGGGGACGCCTTCAAGACCTTCGTCGGACTGGACACCCTCTACTTCACCTCGCTCGCGGTCGGTGGTGCGGGCGCCATCAACGGGGCGGCCAACTTGATCGCTCCCGAGTTGGTCGCGGTCTGGGACGCGATTCAGGCCAATAGCCTCGCGGACGCCCGCAAGGCCTGGAACCTCGCGTACCCGGTCATGAGATTTCTCACCACCGTCCCGTACAACGCGGGTGTCAAGGCCGGGCTCGACATCCTCGGGAAGTCGTTCGGCGACCCGCGCGAGCCCCTCGGCGCGCTGCCCGCGGAGGCCCGGAGCCCGCTTGAGGCGGCCCTCAAGCGGATCGCCTCCGCCTGATCCTCCGCACGTATCGACGAGCCGCACCAGATGCTCTCCGTTCCAGGTGACACCTCCCCGGACCGGGGACCCGCGCCGTGGCGTGCAGGGACAGACCTTCCAGCTCGCCACGGCCGCACGCCACGACGGGCCTGCGTGGCCGACATGAGGCGCCGGGGACGTCTTCCCCGGCGAGTTCCGAACTGCAACTGCCCGGACAGGCTCGGCCGAGCCTCCACCGGCTCTCCACGTGAACAGGTGCCATTGATGAGTGACAAGACCGCCGTCGCGCAGCGGCTCGAGGACAAGTACGCGGTCGAGGACGGTCAGATCTACCTCTCCGGGCTCCAAGCCCTCGTTCGTCTGCCGATGGACCAGCGCCGGCGCGACGAGAGGAACGGCCGCAATACTTCGGCGTTCATCTCCGGCTACGAGGGGTCGCCGCTCGCCGGATACGACCTCGAGTTGCAGCGTCGGGGAAGCCGGCTCGACGAGCTGGGAATCGTCTTCACCCCCGGCCTCAACGAGGAACTGGCAGCGACCGCGGTCGTCGGCAGCCAGATGGTGGGCAACGTCGCGGGTCGAACCGTGGACGGCGTCGCAGGCTACTGGTTCGGGAAGGCGCCCGGACTCGACCGGGCCGCTGACGCATTGAGGCACGCCAACCTCGCGGGTACCAGCCCCGAAGGGGGAGCGTTGGCGCTCGTCGGCGACGACTCGGTGGCCAAGTCCTCCACCGTGCCCAGTGCTTCCGAGATGGCTCTCGCCGAGCTCGGCATGCCGGTCCTGGTGCCGTCGGACGCGCAGGACGTGCTCGACTTCGGCATCCACGGAATGGCGATGTCGCGATTCAGCGGGCTGTGGGTAAGCCTCAAGATCGCCACGAACGTGGCGGACGGTCACTCCACCGCCGCCGTCGGTCTGGACACGCCGCGGGTCGTCGTTCCCGGCAACATCGTCGACGGGAAACCCTACGTTCACGAGCCGAGCTTGATGCTCGGCCAACCCTACCTCGCGGCGTTGGAGCGGAGCATGGTGCACCAGCGCCTCGAGTTGGCGGGGCGCTACGCCCGTGCCAACCGCCTCAACCGGGTGTACGACGCATCCGCCGCCAGGGTCGGGATCGTGGCCGCGGGAAGCACCTACCTCGACCTGCGCCAAGCCCTCGACTCGCTGGGTCTCGCACCGGCGGAGGCGGAGGCCGCCGGACTCCGCATCCTGCGTCTCGGCATGGTCTGGCCGCTGGACCCCGAGGAGATCGCCGCGTTCAGCGAGGGCCTCGACGAGATCATTGTCGTCGAGGAGAAGCGTCCCTTCATTGAGGCCGGCATCCGGAACATCCTCTACGGGCGCAACGGAGCCCCGGTCGTCGTCGGCAAGACCGACATCAACGGATCCGAGCTCTTCCGCGCGGACAACGACCTCGGCGCCGACCGGATCGCCACCGGACTGCGTCGGCGGCTCGCATCGCATTACGATCTTCCGGAGCCGGTGGCGACGCCGGGCAGGAGCCTGCTCGGCCGGCCGCTCGCACTGCTCCCGCGCACGCCGTACTTCTGCTCTGGTTGCCCGCACAACAGGTCCACTCAGGTGCCGGACGGCTCACTCGTATCGGCAGGCATCGGTTGTCACGGCATGGTCGGCCTGGTGGCCTCCGGCCAGGTCGGTGACGTCATGGGGCTGACCCAGATGGGCGGCGAGGGAGCGAGCTGGATCGGTCTCTCGCCGTTCGTGGAGACGCCACATATGTTCCAGAACATTGGCGATGGCACATTCCACCATTCCGGGAGCCTGGCGGTGCGGGCCGCGGTCGCATCCGGCGTCAACATCACCTACAAGCTGCTCTACAACTCCGCCGTCGCGATGACCGGCGGACAGGACGCCGTGGGCGGGATGAGCGTGGCCAAGGTGAGCCAGGCTCTCTTGGCCGAAGGGGTCGCCAAGGTGGTGATCACCACGGACGACGTGAGGCGGTACCGCAGGGCCAGGCTGCCGCGCGGGGTGGCGGTCCACGACCGAGGCGATCTGGTGGAGGTGCAGCGGGAACTGGCGGACACCCCGGGTGTCACGGTGCTCATCCACGATCAGGAATGCGCTGCCGAGCTGAGGCGCAAGCGCAAGCGCGGCAAGGCCGTGGAGCCTGCGCAGCGCGCGTTCATCAACGGACGCGTTTGCGAGGGCTGCGGCGACTGCGGCCAGAAGTCGAACTGCCTTTCGGTCCAGCCCGTAGAGACCGAGTTCGGCCGGAAGACACAGATCCATCAGCCGTCCTGCAACAAGGACTTCTCCTGCCTCGACGGGGACTGTCCGTCCTTCCTCACCGTGGTCCCGGGGGAGAAGGTCGCGCGAGGCCGCCGAGACGCCCCACCGATCGATGCGGCGGCGTTGCCGGAGCCGGCGCAGGTGGTTGATCCCAACCGGTTCAGCGTGCGCATCACCGGGGTGGGCGGCACGGGCGTGGTGACGATGGCGCAGGTGGTGGCCACCGCCGCGGCTCGCTCCGGGTTTGAGGTCCGTGCTCTGGACCAGACCGGGCTGTCCCAGAAGGGCGGCGCGGTCGTCTCCGATCTCAAGGTCACCCGCGAGCCCATCGAGCTGGCGGCGAAGGTCGGCGCCGGTGAATGCGACCTGTACCTGGGCTGCGACGTTCTGGTCGCCGCCTCGGAGGACAACCTCGGCACCGCCTCACCGGAGCGGACAGTCGCGGTCGTGTCCACCGCCGAGGTGCCCACGGGGGCGATGGTCGCCGACACCACCGTGCACTTCCCCGCGGCGCGGGACACGCTCGGCCGTATCGGCGACCGGACGCGCAAGGACGCCGGCCGCTTCGTCGATGCGCGTGAGGCGACCCTCGACCTGTTCGGTGACGATCAGTACGCGAACATGTTCCTCGTCGGCGTCGCGCTTCAGCTCGGCGCTCTACCCGTGCCCGCCGACCAGATCGAGGCGACGATCGCGCTCAACGGTGTCGCCGTCGAGCGCAACACGCAGGCGTTTCGGCGTGGCCGGCAGCTGATCGCGGACCCCGACTCGTTCCGCGCCGCCCTGCGGAACGGCGGAACCGTCGACGCGAACGATACCGCCGAGGCTCCCGAGGCCGGTCTCGAGGATATCGTCCGCCTTCGGATCGCTGAGCTCACCGCGTACCACAACGCGGCGTACGCGGACCGGTATGCCTCGGTCGTCGAACGAGTCCGGGCCGCGGAGGAGCGCGTGGCGGGCGCTCAGGCCACCACCCTGACGGTCGAAGTCGCCCGGCACCTGTTCAAGCTGATGGCGTACAAGGACGAGTACGAGGTCGCCCGGCTCAGCGTCCGTCCCGGGCTCGTCACCGAGCTCGAGGAGCAGTTCGGCCCCGGGGCGAGCTACCGCTACCGGCTGCATCCGCCGGTCCTGCGGGCCCTGGGCATGAAGAAGAAGATCAGCCTGGGGCCGTGGTTCCGCATTGTTTTCCGGGCGCTCTACCGAATGAGACGGGTCCGCGGTACCCGCTTCGACGTGTTCGGCTACGCGAAGGTCCGTCGCACCGAGCGGGCGCTCGTCGGCGAGTACACGGCCCTGGTCGAGCAGCTGCTGGAACGACTCGACGAAAACAACGTCGACGCCGTTGCGGAGGTTGCGGCGCTGCCCGACATGGTGCGCGGCTACGAGGAAGTCAAGATGCGGAATGTCGAGCTCTACCGCGCCGAGGTCGCGCGCAAGCTCGCCGGGCTGGACTCGTCCGGCCGGATCGCGTCGCCGGCGGGAGGGTGAGCGCGATGAGCGGTTATGACGTCCTCGTCATCGGCGGCGGCATGGCCGGAGCGTCCATCGGCTACGAGATCGCGGCGGACCACAGCGTCGGTCTGCTCGACATGGAGTCCACGCTGGCCTACCACACCACCGGCCGGTCGGCGGCGGTGTTCGTCGAGGTGCTGGGATCGGCCCTCGTCAGGGGTCTCACCCTCGCGAGCCGGGAGCACCTCTCCGACGGAGAAGACTGGTTCGACTCGCCGGCGATGAAACCGCTGCCGTCCCTGATCGTGGCGACGCCGGGAGACGAAGAGAAACTCCGTGCCTGGCACGCAGAGGTGAGTGCGCAGGTTCCGGACCTCGCGATCGTGGACGCCACCGAGGTGCTCGAACTCAACCCGGTGCTGCGCTCGGGGTACTACCGCATCGGTGCCTACGAGCCTCGGGCGATGGAGATGGACGTCCACACGATTCACTCCGCCTACCTCCGCGGCCTGCGCCGCCGCGCCGGAAAGGTGCATCCCGCGGCACCGGTCGTGGCCGCCACGCGCGCCGGGAACGTCTGGAGGGTGGTCTTGCGCGACGGCAGCGTGGTGGAAGCCGAGACGGTGGTCAACGCCGCGGGCGCGTGGGCCGACGAGGTCGCGCGGATCTTCCGGGTGGCCCCGGTGGGGATCACTCCGCTGCGCCGCAGCATGTTCGGGGTCCGTGCGCCGGAGGGCTGCGAAGTCTCACGGATCCCCCTGACCAACGAAGTCGAGAGCAGGTTCTACTTCAAGCCCGAGGGCGACGGATTCATCTGCTCGCCGGTCGACGAGACTCCGCACGAGCCGGCCGACGCCAAGGCCGACCCGCTGGAGATCGCGAGGGCACTGGACGCGCTCGGTGAGGCGACGGTCATCGGCGCGCGGAGTGTGCGATCGGAGTGGGGTGGACTTCGCAGCTTCGTCGCCGACCGGCACCCGGTCGTCGGGTTCGACTCATCCGTCGACGGCTTCTTTTGGTACGCCGGGCAGGGGGGATACGGCATCCAGACGGCGCCCGCGCTGTCCCGCGTCGGTGCGGCACTGCTCGCCGGCCGCGGACTGCCGGACGATGTTGCCGGGTACGGCGTCACCGCCGAGAAGCTGTCGCCGCATCGGCCCGAACTGGCCTCGGCGCGCGCCGGCCGCGGGAATGTCCCGGGCGCGGAGTCGGAACCCCACGAGGACGAGGAGTAGGCGTACATGCGGTGGGACAAGGTTTACAACGTCGTCGGATGCCATGCGGCGGGCATGGTCGGTGACGTGGTGGTCGGCGGCGTGCCTTCGGTGCCGGGGGAGACCGTCTTCGAGAAGATGCAGTACTTCCAGCGGAACCTCGATCACATCCGCCGCACGCTGATGTACGAGCCGCGCACCGTGTCGGGTCTCAATTTCGTCGTGCCGGCCGGCGACCCGGAGGCGGCGTACGGCTACATCATCGCCGAGCCGATCGAGTACGTCGCGATGTCGGGGAGCAACACGCTGTGCGTTGCCACCGTGCTGCTCGAGACGGGGATGGTTCCGATGGTCGAGCCGGTCACCGAGCTGACCTTGGAAGCACCCGCCGGCCTCATCCGCCTGCGCTGCGAATGCAGGGACGGCAAGGTCACGAACGTCTCCTTCCTGAACCAGCCCTCGTTCGTCTACCACCACCAGGCACCGGTCGAGGTTGCCGGGTCCGGGACGATCCCGGTCGATGTCGCCTGGGGAGGAATGACTTACGCCATCGTCGACGCCGAAGCTCTCGGCTTCCGGCTCACCGAGGATGAGGCGCGCGATCTGGTCGCGCTCGGGCAGCGGATCAAGGCTGCCGCCGCCGAGCAACTCCCGGTGGTCCACCCGCTGGAACCGCGGCACCACGGCATCACGCAGACCGAGTTCGCCGGCCCGCTGCGGATGGTCGACAGTGTACTGACTTCGCGCAACGCGGTCGTGATATCGCCAGGCGTGGTCGACCGGAGTCCGTGCGGGACCGGCACCTCGGCACGGCTGGCCCTCCTGCACGCACAAGGCGAACTCGAGATCGGGCAGCCGTTCGTGCACGAGTCGATCCTGGGCACCAGATTCACCGCCGAGGTCGAGAGCACCACGACGGTCGGTGCGTACCCGGCCGTGTCGCCCCGGGTGGGCGGTCAGGCATGGATCAACTCGACGATGCAGGTGGGTGTCGATCCCACGGACCCCTTCCCTGAGGGCTACATGCTCGGCGACAAGTTCGTCGACGACATCGACAGCCTGAGCCTCATCCCCCCGAGCCCGCCACCGGTGCCCACGACCATGGGAAAGGAGGACGGCCCGTGCGAATGAGACAGATGATCCACCTGGTCAGCGCCCACAATGAGGGCATGCGAGCCGACGTCGTCGTCGGTGGGCTGCCGCCGGTGCCGGGCGAGACCGTCCGCGACAAGATGCTCTACTTCCAGAATAATCTTGACAGCATCCGCAAGATGCTCGTCCTGGAGCCACTGACCTGGGGCGTGTCCGTGAACTTCGTGGTGCCCTCGAACCACCCTGATGCGGACTTCGGCTACATCATCGCGTTGCCGACCGAGTACGTCGCGATGTCCGGCAGCAACACGATGTGCGTCGCCACGGTCCTGCTCGAGACCGGCATGGTTCCGATGGTCGAGCCGGTCACCGAGTTGACCCTGGAGGCGCCGGTCGGGCCGATCCGGATTCGCGCCGAATGCCGGGACGGCAAGGTGCTCAGCACGTCGTTCCTCAACCAGCCGGCCTTCGTCTACCACCAACGGGCGCCCCTTGACGTCCCCGGCATCGGCACCGTTCCCGTCGACGTCGCGTGGGGTGGCATGACCTACGCGATCGTCGACGCCGAGACTCTGGGCTTCAAGATCACCCGCGATGAGGCCGCACGGCTCGTGGAGGTCGGGCAGCGGGTCAAGAAGGCCGCCCACGAGCAACTGGAGGCCGTGCACCCGCTCGAACCGCGCTTCAACGGAATCACCCAGACCTTGATCGCGGGACCGCTTCGTGAGGAAGGCGGCGTCCTGCGATCACGCAACACCGTCGTGGTGAGCCCGGGCGGGCTGGATCGGTGCCCGTGCGGCACCGGCACCTCCGCGCGCCTCGCGCTTCTCCACGCCCGCGATGACATCGAGGTCGGTCAGACCTTCATCCACGAGAGCGTCCTGGACACCACCTTCACCGCGTCGATCGACGAGATCACCACCGTCGGTGATCTGCCCGCCGTGCGCCCTCGGGTGGCAGGCCAGTCGTGGATCACGGCGGTCAAGCAGATCGGGCTCGACCCGACCGATCCATTCCCGGAGGGCTTCGCGCTTGCGGACTACTGGAAGGAAGTCCCGAAGCTCAAGCGTGTCGAATGAACTCCCCGGCATCATGCCGGGCCGCCGTGTCGAGTGAAACCAAGCCCTTGTCGACAGACGTGACCGAAGATAATCGTGACGATTGTCGACAATCAACAATTGCTGTCAGTGATGACTTCGACGAAGGACCAAGGATGGATGCGCTCGAATTTGTGAAGTCCGTACCGACCCAGGCTTTCATCGACGGAGCGTTCGTCGACCCGGCCTCGCGCGGAACCCTGGACTCGTTCGCACCGGCGACGGGCGAGATCTTCGCCCAGATCGCCGACTGCGGCGAGGCCGATGTGGACGCTGCCGTCGCAGCCGCACGGAAGGCATTCGACGACGGTCGGTGGTCGCGCCTGGCGCCCGAGAAGCGCAAGGCCGCGATGCTCGGTTTCGCCGACCTCATCGAGTCGAGGTCTCAGCAGTTCATCGACATCGAGTCGATCGATGCGGGCAAGCCGGTCCACGATCTCGAGACCATCGACGTCCCCCACGTCGTCAGCACTATCCGTCACTACGCCGAGATGATCGACAAGGTCTACGGCAAGGTGGCACCCACCAGTGAGAAGAACCTCGCACTGGTCGTGAAGGAGCCGGTCGGTGTCGTCGGCGCGGTGCTTCCGTGGAATTTTCCGATCGCCATCGCGAGCCAGAAGCTCGGCCCCGCCCTGGCCGCGGGGAACTCCGTGGTCGTCAAGCCGCCGGAGCAGGCGTCGCTGAGCACCATCTACCTCGCTCAGCTTGCCGCCGAGGCCGGCATTCCCGACGGTGTCATCAATGTGCTGCCCGGACGTGGCGAGATCGCGGGCCGGGCGCTCGGCCTGCACATGGACGTCGACGCGATCACCTTCACCGGTTCCACCGCGGTGGGGCAGGCGTTCCTGCGCTACTCTTCGGAAAGCAACATGAAGAGGGTCGTGCTCGAGTGCGGCGGCAAGAGCGCGGGGATCGTGCTGAGTGACGCCGGCCGCAACCTGGAGGCGGTCGCGCTCCAAACATCGATCGCCGGCTTCTGGAATGCCGGCCAGAACTGCACCTGCGGATCACGGATCCTGGTGCACAAGTCACTCCACAAGGACTTCGTCGAGACACTTTCGGCTATCGCTTCACAGTGGAAAGTGGGTTCGCCGCGCGATTCGGAGTCCCAGATCGGACCGATCATCGAAGCGTCGGCCCTGGACAGGATTCTCGGCCACATCGACGAGGCGGCGGCCTCCGGTGCGCAGGTCGCGTTCGGTGGAAAGCGCCTCTACGAGGAGACTGGCGGCTGGTTCGTCCAACCGACCGTCATCGACAACGTCCGACCCGGCCAGAGAATCTGGCGCGAGGAAGTGTTCGGGCCGGTCGTCGGGGTGACTCCATTCGAGACGGATGACGAAGCGGTCGCCTTGGCCAACGATTCGTCGTATGGCTTGCACGCGACCTTGTACACCCATGACCTCGACCGTGCCGTCAAGGTGTCGCGGCGGGTCCGTGCGGGCGTCATCGCGGTCAACGAGTACAGCGAGGGCAGCCTCGCCACCCCGTTCGGCGGCTACAAGATGTCGGGCTTCGGCGGTCACGACAACGGCACCGAGGCGCTTGAGCAGTACACCGAGACCAAGACGATCTGGATGGCGCTCGGCGACGACGCCTGACGGCCCGAAGGAGAAGAAGTCCGATGAACGACAGGTTCGCCGGTCGTACCGCGATCGTGACCGGTGCCAGCAGAGGCATCGGCCTGGCCATTGCCGAGCGGCTCGTGGCCGACGGTGCGAAGGTGGTCATCACCGCTCGGAACAAGGACGCTCTGGACGAGGCGGTGGACGTGCTCGGCGGACCGGAGCACGCGCTCGCCGTCGCGGGCAGCGCCGACGACCCCGGGCATCAGGCCGACGCAGTGGGGCATGCGGTCGAAAGGTTCGGCAGCCTCGACATGCTGGTCAACAATGCGGCGATCAGCATGGGCTACGGCTGCCCGATGGTCGAACTCGCACCGGATGCCGTGCGCAAGATCGTCGAGGTGAACTGCCTCGCCGCACTGGCCTGGGTACAGCAGGCACATCGCGCCTGGATGAAGGAGCACGGTGGTGCCATCGTCAACGTCTCGTCCGTGGCGTCGCTTCGCGCCGCCCCGAACATCGGCCTCTACGGCGCGACCAAGGCGATGCTGACCCACATGACCGAGCAGCTCGCCGTCGAGCTCGCCCCGGACATTCGTGTCAACTCGATTGCGCCGGCCATGGTGAAGACGAAGTTCGCGGCGCCTCTTTACGAGGGCCGTGAGGCTGAACTCGCGGAGAGGTATCCGCTCAAGCGTCTCGGCATGCCGGAGGACATCGGCGGCGTCGTTGCGTTTCTGCTGTCCGAGGACGCCGCCTGGATGACCGGTCAGCAACTGGTCGTCGACGGAGGCGTGATGTCGGTTGGAATGGCCGGATGAGCATTCAGGGAAAGGGTGTCGTCGTGACCGGTGCCGGGCACGGCATCGGCAGGGCGATCGCAGCCCGGCTGGCGACCGAGGGGGCGCGGGTCGTCGTCAACGACCTGGACGCGGCTGCGACCGCGGCGGTCGCAGAGGACATCGGCGGCTACGCCGTCGCCGGCGACGCGGGCAGTGAAGCCGGTGTGGCGGATCTTGTCGAACGAGCACAAGGGCACCTCGGGAACATCGACGTCTGGTTCGCGAACGCCGGGACCGAGGGCGGCGTCGGGCTGGACGCTCCCGAGGCGGAGTGGGCGGGGGCGCTCGACGTGAACCTGCTCGGGCACGTACGCGCCGCGCGCAGGCTCGTTCCGGGCTGGGTCGACCGCGGACAAGGTCGCTTCGTGGTCACCGCGTCGGCCGCCGGACTCCTCACCATGCTGGGCAGCCCGGTGTACTCCGTCACCAAGCACGGTGCGGTGGCCTTCGCCGAGTGGCTCTCGGCGACCTACCGTCACCGGGGAGTCGTCGTGCAAACGATCTGTCCGCTGGGTGTGCGGACCCGGATGTACGAGGCGTCGGGCGCGTTCCAGGAGCTGCTGAACCTCAGCGACGTCGTGTCGCCGGACGAACTCGCCGAGACGGTGTGGCGGGCGATGCAGGACGACAGGTTCTACATCCTCCCGCACCCGGAGGTTGCCGACTACTACGTCGGACGGGCCGGCGACCCGGAACGGTGGCTGCGCGGCAGAACAAGCTGCGGCAGGGTCTGGAGCAGAAAGGCGTCAGCACGTGATGGGGCAGCTGCCCCCGGCTCAAGCTGTCCGACCCATCGTGATCTCAGGCCGAGCCCGACATCGTCGGCGCCCAGGCCGTCGGCATGGCCGGCTGTCGACATGGGCACGGTGATCTGCCTGTGACGTCCGAAGCACCGCCAGGACTCGACCTCGAACGCCTCGCGCGCTGGCTGTCCGACACCTTTCCGACCGCCGACGGTGGACTGACTGCAACGCTGATCGCGGGAGGCAAGTCCAACCTGACGTACGTCGTGGCGGACGGCGACCGTGAGTGGATCGTGCGCCGGCCCCCGATGGGACATGTGCTGCCGACGGCACACGACATGGCGCGGGAATACCGGGTGATGTCGGCGCTGAAGGACACGCCCGTGCCGGTACCGCGCACATATGCGCTCTGCCAGGACGACTCCGTCATCGGTGCGCCGTTCTATGTAATGGAGCGATGTGCCGGGACGCCGTACCGTCGGGCGGTCGAGCTCGCCGAGCACGGGCGAGAACGCACGCGGACCATCGCCACGCAGCTCGTCGACATTCTGGCGGCCTTGCATCAGGTGGAGCCGGGTGAGCTCGGGCTCGATGACTTCGGGAAGCCCGCCGGCTTCCTGACCCGGCAGGTCCACCGCTGGAAGAAGCAGCTCGACGCGTCTCACCATCGCGATCTGCCCGCTGTCGACGAGCTGTATGCGCGTCTGGCCGCGGACGTACCACCGGACTCCGGAACCGCTGTCGTGCACGGCGACTACCGCCTGGACAACGTGCTCGTCTCCTCGGACGACCGGGCGACCGCGGTGCTGGACTGGGAGATGGCCACGCTCGGTGACCCGCTGACCGACCTGGCGTTGATGCTGGTGGACCACCGGCTAGGCGAGGTCCTCTCCGGCGACGGCTTCAGCGACGCCGCTTCGGCTCCCGGTTTCCTCACAGAGGACGAGATCATCATGCGGTATGCCGACGGCAGCGACCGCGACCTGTCCCGCTTCGGCTTCTACCTCGGACTCGCGACGTTCAAGCTCGCCGCAATCCTCGAGGGCATCCACTTCCGCCACCTCCACGGCCAGACGGTCGGAGAGGGCTTCGACACGATCGGCGACGCGATCCACCCGCTGCTCGAGGGTGGTCTCACCGCGATGAAGGAGTACCACTGATGGATTTCGAGTACGACACGAGGACCGCCGAGCTCCGGGCATCGCTGCTCGAGTTCATGGACAGCCATGTGTACCCGGCGGAACAGACGTATCAGGACCAGCTCGCGCAGCTCGATGACCCGTGGGCCTGGGACTCGGCACCGATCCTCGCTGAGCTGCGGGCCGAGGCGCGCGAGCGCGGGCTCTGGAACCTCTTCCTGCCCGGACAGGACGGCGCCGGTCTGACAAACGTGCAGTACGCGCCGCTGGCCGAGATCACCGGGCGCAGCCTTCACGTGGCGCCGCCCGCGCTGAACTGCGCGGCCCCCGACACGGGCAACATGGAGGTGCTCTCGCTGTTCGGCTCTCCCGAGCAGCGGGAACGCTGGCTCGATCCGCTGCTGGAAGGCGGAATCCGGTCGGCGTTCGCGATGACCGAGCCCGCGGTCGCGTCCTCCGACGCCACCAACATCTCGACCCGGATCGAGCGCGACGGTGACGAGTACGTCCTCAACGGCCGCAAGTGGTGGATCAGCGGTGCGATGAACCCGAACGCGAAGGTCTTCATCGTGATGGGCAAGACCGATCCGTCCGCAGACCGGCATCGCCAGCAGTCGATGATCCTCGTGGAACGCGACACTCCCGGCGTCGAGATCCACCGCGGCATGCACGTCCTGGGGTACCCCGACCACGAGCATGGGGGACATGCGGAGCTCTCGTTCACGGATGTGCGCGTCCCGGCGAGCAACCTGATCGGCGCCGAGGGCGGCGGATTCGCCATCGCGCAGGCAAGGCTCGGGCCCGGCCGGATCCATCACTGCATGCGCAGCATCGGCCTCGCCGAGCGTGCCGTCGAGCTCATGTGCGATCGTGTCGCGAACCGCGTCGCCTTCGGCAAGCCGCTCTCGGAGCAGGGCGTTGTCCGGGATTGGATCGCCGAGTCGCGAGTGCGCTTGGAGCAACTGCGTCTGCTCGTGCTCAAGGCGGCTTGGCTGATGGACACGGTCGGCAACAAGGGTGCCCACACCGAGATCCAGGCGATCAAGATCGCAACGCCGACGACCGTCCAGTGGATCGTCGACAAGGCGATCCAGGCGCACGGAGCCGGCGGACTGTCGCAGGACTTTCCGCTGGCCAACATGTTCGCGTTCATCCGGACGCTGAGGTTCGCCGACGGACCGGACGAAGTGCACAAGAACGCGCTTGCGAAGAGCGAGCTGAGTCGACGGGCCAGGGCGGAACGATGACTACGCTCGACGAACTGCGGCAGAAGGTCGACGACTTCCGATGCCACTGGGCCGCGGACGCAAGAACGCTGTGGATCATTTTCCGTCTGGCAGATGGGTGTCGTACCACGCTGCGGCGTCGGTGATCGCCTGGTCGAGGTCGCCGGGGTGGTAGTCGAGTTTGCGGCTCGCTTTGCTCCAGTCCGACGCCTGGGGTGAGCAGAGGTACTTGGCCATTCCGGGATCCATATCCGGTTCCTTGCCAGTGAAGCGAGCCAGGAACGCGGCGAACGCACCGTACGTGCGGAACATTCCGGCCGACAGCGTCACTGGACGCCGCCGCGCCCCGACGAGTTCGCCAGCGCGAGCGAAGACGTCGGCGTAGGACAGGTTGTGGCCCGTGAGGTTGTAGCCCTCTCCGGTGCCACCCCTCACCGCAGCTGCCAGCGCGCCCTCTGATACAGCCCGGACGTCACAGAACGACCCCGTTCCAGGCGGTGCGTAGACCTTGCCGGCGCGCAGATCGCGGATGATGCGTCCGAACTGGAAGGTGTGGTCGTAGGGGCCGACCATGAACCCGGGATAGACGACCACGACATCGAGACCCTCGTCGAGGCGTCGGCGCACAGCTGCCTCCCCGGCCATTTTGGTGTCGGCATAGTCGTAGCCGATGCCAGTGAATGGATGCTCGCCGTGGCGTTCCGGCAAGGGTGAGCCGTCGGCGTTGTAGCCGTGGACATCGAGCGTGCTGGTATGGATGAATCGCTTGACACCGGCGCGGAGCGCGGCGTCGGCGAGCAGGCCGGCACCCTCGACGTTGACCCGCCGTCGGCGCGCGGCGAGACCGCTCCAGGTAGAGGTGTCGCCGGCGACGTTGAAGACCCAGTCCTGGCCGTCGACGAGCTCGGGTAGCCGGTGGGGATCGCCGAGGTCGGCGAGCCGGACCCGGAGTGAGAGATCGTCGAGGAATCGTGTCGACGAACCAGGTGCCCCTGTCGCGACAACCTCGTGCCCTGCGGCGATGAGTGTCCGTACGAGGTTCCCGCCGAAGAAGCCGGTGGCACCGGTGACGAGGCAACGCATCGGGTTCCTCCTCAGAGATCGTTGCTGCGTGGTTCGTGATCGACGGCGCCGGGGGTGGTGACGCCTCGTTGGCGGAGGTAGCGATCACGGCCCTTGCGCCCCAGGTGGTTCAGCACAGGAAGCAGGGGCGGGATCAGCCATGGGAAGGCCTCGACGGTTCTGCTCAGGATGCTGTCCTGGTAAGGCACGTAGATCTCGAGGTGCCTGGTGCGGAGGGCCCGTTCGAAGTCATCGGCCACTTGCCCGGCGGTCGCGAACTTGCCGACGAAGTTCAACGGGCCGGCTCCGTGGAGAGCTTCGTACATCAGCATCGGGGTGTCGGTCGAGCCTGGATAGACGCCCGACACCGCCACTCCGGAGCCGCGGAGTTCGTTGCTGAGAGCGCAGAGGTTGGCGCGCAAGCCGGCCTTGGCGGCGGAGTACGCCGCCGAGCCGGGCAAAGCGGCGATGCCACCGAGCGAGACCGTGGCGAGGAGATGTCCGCGGCCGCGCTCTGCGAAGACGCGCGCGGCGGTCGCGAGCAGATGGATCGGACCGGTCAGCATAACCATGAGCTGCTGGTCCACTAGGTCGAGTGGAACGTCGATCGCAGCGCCCGGAAGATTGATGCCCGCGTTGCACACCAGCAGTTCGAGGTCGTCCGCCCACTCGTCCTCGATGCGACAGGTCAGGGCGGCGACGGCGGCGGCGTCGCCCAGGTCGCAGCCGACGGCTTCGACAGCGGGAAGCCCAGCCAGGGCCTCGATGACCGCCTCAGCTCGTCGATCGACTCCGATGATGCGGTAACCCTGTGCGGACAGCCTGCGGGCGAGTTCGGTGCCGATTCCTCCCGCCGCTCCGGTAAGGAGCGCGGCGCGTCGCGGACCGGTCTGCGGAAACTTCTCGGCCATGACGGGACTCCGTGGTGCCGACGATGTCGTCACGAGCGGCCTCAGTTCCGCGACAGGTAGCGACGCGGGTTGTCGACCAGCATTGTGGTGATCTGTTCCTCGCTCAGGCCTGCCTGCCGGAGCTTCGGCAGTACCTCGTTGGAGATGAAAGTGAAGTGCCAGTCGGGTACGACCTGCTCCGGGAATCCCGGCTGGAACCAGTCGTTGTGGCACGCAGCGTCATGTGCCAGCAGCATCCGGTCGGCGTAGCCCTCCGAGACGAGTTGCACGACCGTGGCAACACGCTGCTCGGTGGGCAGCAGGTTGTCGAGCCCGAAACGGTCCATGCCCAGATAGGAGCCACCGTCGATGATCCGGTGCAGGTAGTCCAGGTCGGCGCTGTCGCCGCAGTGGCCGATCACCAGTTTGCCGGGGTCCACGCCGGCCTTCGTGAAGTACTCCTGCGCGAGCAGTCCGGTGCCGTGCGGAGCGCTGGTGTGGACGGTGATCGGGGCACCGGTCTCGCGGCTGGCCTCTGCCACCGCAGCGAAGACCCTCTCGACCCCGTCGGTGAGCGTCGAGTCGATGGCGCACTTGAGGAATCCGGCCTTTACCGACGTACCGCCGATTCCCTCGGTCAGGTCTTTGAGGAACATGCCGACCATGGGTTCGTCGCCGCCGAGCGGAGTGCCGGGACCGTGAAAGGAGAAGAAGAACGGGACGCTGTCGAAGGTGTAGATACCGGTCGCCGGAATGATGTTCAGGTCGACTCGTTCGTTCACGTCGATGACGCGTTGGATATCGCGGCCGAGGCCGAGGACGGTCGGGTCGAGGATCGTGTCGACGCCGGCCGTTTTGAGGGCGCCGAGCCGGGCTACCGCGTCCGCGATCCGTGCGTCCTCGTCCCACAGCTCGGGGTAGTTGTGCTCGATCTCGTGATCGAGGATGAAGACGTGTTCGTGCACCAGCGTGGCGCCGAGGCTGCCGACGTCCATCGGTCCGCGAACACTTTCGACGGTAGTCATGGGAATGCCTCCGGACGTCGGTGTGGTCGGGCACGGTGATCGCGCCCCCATTTCCATCTACTGCAGCGAATAGACAGCCGTAGGAGCGCCGAACACGGATTCGTCGACCTCGACGCCGAGGCCGGGCGCGTCGTTCCAGTGAATGTCCCCGTCGATCACGGTCGGCCCCGTTGCGTTGCCGCCGGCGGGCCGGTACGACGCGGGCATGCCCTCGTGGCTGAAGAACGAAGCGGACAGGAAGTTCCCCGCCGGGATCGTCGCCGCCAGTTGCACCGTCGCGCCGCTGGCGAGGTCGGCCCCCATCGGCTCGTCGACCAGGATCATGACGCCTGCGGCGACGCAGATGTCGCGGATCTTGGCAGCCTTCGTCAGTCCGCCGACACGGGTCGGCTTGAGGTTGAGAGCGTCGGCGAGGCCGAGCCCGACCACGGACAACATGTCCGCGGGCTCCTTCACGCTCTCGTCGACCAGCATCGGCCGGTCTGTGTGCCGGCGCACGCGCTCGAGCTCGGCGACCGTCCGGCACGGCTGTTCGAGGTAGGTCTCGACGCCTTCCACGGCGCCAAGGAACCGCAGGGTCTGGGCGACCGTCCAGCCGGCGTTCGCGTCGCAGGTCAGAAAGGAGGAGTTCTCCGGGAGGACGTCCACGACGGCGTGCACCCGATCGGCGTCCTGGAGAGGGTCGTTGCCCAGTTTGAGCTGCCAGTGACGGAAGCCGTGCTCGGCGTAGCGGCCGACCTTCTCGGCCATCTCCGCCGGGTGCCCGAGCCCGACCGCGGTGAAGGTTCCGAACGTCGACTGCTGGACGCCCCCGAGAAGCCGGGCCACCGGCTGACCGAGCAGCTTGCCGCGCAGGTCCCACATCGCATTGTCGATCACGGCCTTGCCCGGAAGGTGGCCGATCAGAGCCGCGTCCATCCGTGTCACCAGGGTGTCGGCCTCGAAGACGTTCGCCTCGAGCACGACAGGCGCAAGCTCGGCGACGGTGGCATGCAGGCTTCCGGGAAAGCCGTCCATGTAGTTGCCGCCGAGGGTGCATGCCTCTGCGTAGCCGACGGTGCCGTCCTCGGCCGTCACGCGCACGACGGTGCTCGCCAGGGAACGGACCACCCGGTTGTGCGACATGACGTACTCGCCGTCGAACACGGGCAGATCCGCCCGGTAGCACGCGATCTCTTTGATCTTGATGGCTTGGCTCCTCGCTGCCTCGAGCCGAACGAACTTCCACCGATGCCTTGCCGGAAGCGCGTTCAACGATATAGCTTTCTGCTCATTGTAAACAATCATCCATCTATGGATGGTTGCTCTTGCGCTGAGAGGTGAGAATCATGGGCGCTCTCGACTGGCCCGGGGGAGACTCGACCGCCGACCTCCCGGGTCTGTCTCGCCGGAGCGTGCTCGCCGGCGGGCTGGGCATCGGTGCGGGGCTGCTCTTGGCGGGATGCAGCAGTTCGAGCTCGTCGTCGAGGAGCCCGGCCGCATTGCCGAGCGCGCTCCCCGGGGGGACTCCGGTACCCGGCGGAACGCTGCGAGTGGGTGTGGCCAGTGGCGGGCCGAGTGAGAACCTCTTCCCGGGAACGGCTGCGGTCGGTCCCGATTTCATTCGTGTCGCCCAGCTCTTCACCCCGCTGTTCTACGCGGGGTCAGGTGACAAGCTGTTCCCGCTGGAGCCGGGCCTGGCACTCAGTGCGGAGCCTAACGCCGATGCGACCTCGTGGACCTTCCGCCTTCGTGACGGCGTGACCTGGCACGATGGGAAGTCCTTCGGCGCCCACGACGTCGTCTACGACCTGCGGACCTGGATGTCCGATCCGGCGACGAACTACGGGGCCGGCTTCCTCCTGGGGCTGGTCGACTTCGCGAACGTCAAGGCGGTCGACAAGCTGACGGTGCGGGTTCCCCTGAAGCGTCCCTACGCCCAGTTCCCGACGCTCTTCACCCACTACAACCTCTGGATCACGCCCGAGGGCAAGACCCCGGCCGAGATCGCCCGGAACCCGATCGGAACCGGGGCGTTCAAGTTCCAGTCCTTCACGGCCGGCAAGCAGAGCGTTCTCGTCCGCAATCCGAATTTCTGGGACGCGCCGAAGCCGTACTTCGAATCCGTCGTGGTCGAGTCGTCGTTCAGCGACAGCACGGCGATGGTGAACGCGCTGCTCGCCGGCTCCATCGACATCGCGTCCTCGCCCGACTATGCGGTGGCGGCACAGCAGAGGTCCAACCCGAAGGTGGTCCTTCTGGAGTCGAAGAGCGCGTACGCGCAACCCGTCTTCGCGATGCGGGTCGACCAGGGGCCCTTCGCCGACGTCCGGGTTCGGCAGGCGTTCAAGTACCTCGTGAACCGCCAGCAGCTCATCGACAGCGCGGCGGCGGGCTTCGGGCACGTCGCCTACGACCTCGTCGGGCCCGGCAACCAGTACTACGCAACGGATCTCAAGCGGGAGTTCGACCCCGACAAGGCCCGAGGCCTGTTCAAGGCGGCCGGTGTCCTAGGCGAGACGTTCGTGCTGCCGAGTCCGCCGATCATCGGTCTGGACAAAGCGGCAACCGTCCTGGCCCAGCAGGCGAAGGCCGCGGGCGTGAACGTCCAGGTCAAGACGACGTCTCCGGCGACGTACTGGACCCCGGCCGAGCAAGTGTACGTTCGGCCCTTCGCCGTGGACTACATCTTCGCGTTCGCGTCGCTGGCCGGCGTCTACTCAGCTCATGTACTGCAGGACGCTCCGTTCCGTGACACGTGGTGGGGTAAGCAGTCGCCGGGTGGGCGGCAGGCGAACGATCTCATCCTGCAAGCGATGGCCACTTTGGACGAGACCAAGGCCGCAAGCCTCTGGCGCGAAGTCCAGCAACAGCAGTTCGACGAGGGCGGCTATCTCTGCTGGAGCAACCAGCCCTGGCTTGACATCGTCAGTCCCAGGCTTCGCGGGTTGAAGCAGACGGGGGGCATCAACCTGAACGTCTCGCGGTTCAGCGACGGCTGGTTCGCCAAGTAGGGCGTGGATCGGTGATGTGGGACCGGAACGATCAGTGAGGACCATGGCATGACGACCGATGTTGCTGCACCTCATGCCGCACCGGGGTCATCCGGCCCGCGGGCGCGGCGGCTTCGATGGCCGGGGCCGCCCGTGGTCGGGTTCCTGGGCCGACGCTTGGCGGCTGGACTGCTGACGGTGTTCGTCGTCTCGGTACTGGCATTCGTCTGCACGAAAATCCTGCCGGGCGACACGGCCGAACTGGTTCTGGGGCGCAACGCCTCACCACGAGCCCTGGAAGCGATGCGTGAACGGCTCGGGAGCAACGATCCACTTGTGTTGCAGTACTTCCATTGGCTGCGCGGCCTGTTGACGGGTGACTTCGGGGAGTCTGCCGTCGCTCTGGCCCAGTACCAGGGCAACGCATCGATCTCGGCCACGCTGGGCGACCCGCTCGTCAACAGCCTGGTGCTGGGCGGGCTCACCGCGGCACTGCTGGTGCCCCTGACGATGGTCCTCGGCGCCATCTCCGGTGTGCGCGCCGGCAAGCTCACCGACCACCTCATCTCCGGTCCGTCGCTGGTGCTCGGCGGTCTTCCCGAATTCGTCACGGGAAGCCTGCTGATCGCCGTCTTCTTCACCTGGCTGCAGTGGTTGCCGCCGGTCTCTCTGGTCTCCCCGGGCGCGTCGCCCTTCGGGCAACCCGACGCTCTCGTGCTTCCGATCCTCACCTTGCTGATCGTCACGGTCGGATCCGGCACCCGCCAGGTCCGGGCCGGGGTCATCCAGGCCCTGACGACGGACTACGTGCTCTACGCCCGGCTCAACGGAGTGCCCGAGAGCCGGGTGCTTCGCCGGTACGCCCTGCGCAACGCGCTGGCGACGAGCGTGCAGACCATCGCTCAGAACCTCCAGTATCTGGCCGGCGGGATCATCATCGTCGAGGCGCTCTTCACCTACCCGGGCATCGGCAACTACCTGCTCAATGCGGTGAACACCCGGGACACCAACGGGGTTCTCGCGGCCTCGATGATTCTCGCCGCTCTGTACACGGTCATCAACATCGTCGCCGATGTCGTTGTGGTGTTCCTGGTGCCCAAGCTCAGGACGGAGATGCTGTGACCGCGCCGAAAGCAGTCCTGATCCGGGCCCAGACGATCAGGCGTCCACGATCACCGCGCGCATTGCGAAGCGTGCTTCGCTCGTGGGGTGGCCGCATCGGCCTCGTGCTGCTGGGTGTGGTCGTCCTCATGGCCTTCTTCGGCCCGCTCGTCGCTCCGCACGACCCCACCGAGACCCTGGGCGTCCCGGGTGCGCCGCCGAGCCCGGACTACGCGCTGGGTCTCGATTCGATCGGTCGTGACGTGTTGAGCCGGCTGCTCAACGGCGGACGCTCGACGCTCCTCATGGCAGTCGGCGCAACGATTCTCACGTACGCAGGGGGTGTGGTCGTCGGGCTGGTGGCGGGAATCTCCCGGTCGTTCCTCGACGCGTTCTTGATGCGCGGGATGGATGTCCTTTTGTCCATGCCGGCGTTGCTGGTGGTCCTGCTGCTGCGTACCGGGCTTGGGAACAACTCGGCGGTCCTGATGAGCGCTACGGCGCTCGTCCTCATCCCAGGGGTTGCGCGCATCACCCGTTCCGCGGCACTCGGGGTGTCGACGACGGGTTATGTCGAGGCCGCGATGGCACGGGGCGAGCCGAAGGCCTCGCTTCTCATCCGCGAGGTGCTGCCGAACATCCGGGGCACCCTCATCGCCGATGTCGGCCTGCGGTTCAGCTGGGCGATCATCGTGATCGCGAGTGTGAACTTCCTGGGGATCGGCCTGGAGCCACCGTCCGCCGACTGGGGCCTGATGGTCTCCGAGAACCGCGTCATCATTGGATCGAACCCGTGGTCCGTCGCCGGTCCGGCCGCGGTCCTCGGCCTCTTGGTCATCGGACTCAACCTCATCGGTGACTCCTACGTCCGCAACTCCGACCGTTCAGAGGAGTCTTCATGAGTTTGCTGGCGCTGGAAGGGCTACGCGTGTCGGTGGGCGACGACTTCATCGTCGACGACGTCGATCTCTCGCTCGAGGAAGGCGAGATCGTGTGTCTCGTCGGAGAGTCGGGATCGGGTAAGACCACCGCGGCGCTTGCGGCGTTCGGCTGGTGCGCACCCGGTCTTCGCATCGAGGGCCGGGTCTCGATCGCGGACTCGGACGTCACCGCCCGCTCCCGGGCTCGGTCCGTGCGCGGAGACCTGATCTCGTACGTACCCCAGAGCCCTGGCACTGCGCTGAACCCGGCGCACCGGGTGCTGGACACTTTGAACGACATGGTTCGCAGTGCGCCTCGAGCACCGGGCGGCGAGGACGTGCTGCTGGGCAGCTTGGCCGCGGTCGGCCTGACCCCAGAGCGTCAGTTCGGACGCCGGTTCCCGCACCAGCTGTCCGGCGGTCAGCAGCAGCGGGTCTGCATCGCCGCCGCCCTGGCGTCGCAGTCGAAGGTGATCGTGCTCGACGAGCCCACGACGGGACTCGATGTCGTCACGCAGGCCAAGATCCTCGAAGGCCTGGTACAGCTGCGCGACGAGGAGTCCGTCGCGATGCTCTACATCACGCATGATCTCGCCGTAGCGGCCAAGATCGCGGATCGGATCGTCGTCATGTACGGCGGATATGTGGTCGAACAGGGGAGCGCCTTCGAGGTCCTGAGGCGCCCCAGGCACCCGTACACCCGTGCGCTGATGGCCGCGACTCCGGATCATCGGATCTCGCGAGAGCTCGAAGCCCTCCCGGGCGGCCCGGTCGACCTCCGGAACCGGACCGCCGGTTGCGCGTTCGCGCCGCGCTGCGGGCAGAAGGTCGAGTCGTGCGAGCTCCACCTGCCGGCGCTGTCGCAGATCGGGGACGCCCATCTCGTTCGCTGCACGGAGTCGCTCCGCACGCCGGCTCTCGACTTGACCCTGGCCACGCCAGCGGCCTCCCGTGTGAAGGCCGACGCGGCGCCAGTGCTCGAGGTCACGCACCTGGAAGCACGTCATGCGACGAGGTCGGAATCCATAGTTGCGGCGCGCGGCATCTCGTTCTCCGTTCAGCCGGGTCAGTGCGTGGCACTGGTCGGCGAGTCCGGCAGTGGCAAGACCACCATCGCGCGCTCGGTCGTCGGCCTGCACCGGCACTGGTCCGGCGCGATCCGCCTTGATGGCGAGGAGGTCGCGCACGCCACGAAGGATCGGACGCGCAAGCAACTTCAACGTGTCCAGATGGTCTTCCAGAATCCGGCGGACACCCTGAATCCCCGCCATTCGGTGGGTGCCGCGATTTCACGTTCGGCGATGGTACTCAGGGGACTGAGCCGGACTGAGGCGGGTGCGGAGGTCGAGCGGCTGCTGGAAGCAGTCCGCCTTCCTGCCCGATACGCCGAGCGGTACCCAGGGGAGCTCTCCGGTGGGCAGCGGCAACGGGTCTCGATCGCCCGCGCGCTGGCGGCCGATCCCGGACTGATCGTCTGCGACGAGATCACCTCCGCCCTGGACGTCTCGGTTCAGGCGGTGGTGCTTGATGTCCTCGACGACTTGCGTCGGTCGGTTGACCTGTCCCTGCTCTTCATCACCCATGACTTGGCCGTGGTCTCCACGATCGCCGACCAGGTCCTGGTCCTGGAGCAAGGGCTGATCTGCGAGTCGGGGCCGGTCAGAGGGGTTCTCGACCAGCCCAAGAGCGACTACACCAGGCGTCTTCTCGCGGCAGCGCCCAGCCTGTCCGAGCAGACCGCCGACCACGCGTTCAAGCCCTAAGGCCCGAAGCGAAGAATGTGCGTGCGAGGCGAGGGACGCCCGTCGAAGGGATCACCCACCTGCCTATGGTTAAATGTCGACAGTCGATGAGGGAACAAAAACAATGGTGAGTCTTCCGCAGATTCCGCAGACAACACAGGCGGACGAGGCTGTCGTGATTCTTAGAGAGGCGATCCTCTCGGGTGTTCTGAAGCAGGGCACGCCCTTGCGTGAGATTCAGTTGGCAGATGGCCTGGCCATCGGACGTGGGCCTCTTCGCGAGGCGTTGCTCCGTCTGGAGGAGGAGGGCCTTGTCCAGCGCGAGGCGTATCGCGGATCGTTCGTGGCGGAAGTCGGCGTCGATACGATCACGGAGATCGAAGAGTTGCGCACCGTCCTGGAGCCGTTCGCCGCGTTCGCGGGGCTGCGCCGCTTGCGCGAGGGGCCTGTTCACGACAACCTGGTCGCGGCGGTCGAGTCGCTCGAGCGTGCCGCTGCGGAGCATGACTACAAAGGTGGCGTGGAAGCGCACCTGGCGGTGCACCGCGCCATCTACGAGGCATCGGACAACCAGGTTCTGATCGGGATCTGGTCGTCGTGGCAGAACCAGATGAGGCTGTTCATGACGCTGGAGCACCGCAGACTCGGAGATCTGAGAGAGATCGCCATGGGGCACCGGCTCCTGCTCACCACCCTGGAGTCCGGAGACCGACGCGCGATACGCCGCGGGTTCGCCGAGCACATTCGACCGGAGTGGGTGGCGGCCGACTTCGACCAACTGCGGTCGAACGACGGCGACAACAACCGCTGATCGTTTGCAGCGTGGATCGTTGCTTCGCAACGAACTGCCAACGGCGACGGCGCGCCGCCGTTGGCAGTTCGCTCTGTGAGGAATCCGAGTGATCCGTAGTTTGTTCAACGATGGCCGGCAGGTCAGGTCGAAGGTCAATTTTTCGCTGAGCTTCCCGTGAAGTGGCAGCGCCGTCGCCTACTTCCCGGGAGCCGTCTTCGAATATCGCAAGATTTTCTCCGCGCACGAGGATCGCCGTGGCAAACGAGTTTTCCTGGAGTTCGACGGCGTTTACCGGGACGCTGTGATACTTCGCGGGTCTCTCGGACGGCGGCCTGGGTGACGGACTCGCCGAGGTCGATCGCGCCTCCTGGGAGCGCCCAGTTGCCGTTGTCGGTGCGGCGGATCAACAGGAGCTCGCTCGCGTGGTTGGTCACCGCGACGTTCACCGAGGGGACGAGACTGTTCGCCTGCGGTGCGGCCGGATCATCGAAGTAGTGGTAACGGCGACTCATGATCGTTCCACCTGTATTGGTTGGCGCCAGCATCCTCCAGACAAACCGCGTGCAAGAGGTCCTGGCCCATAATGACTTCACCGTATATGCGGAGTCCTCATTCCGGTTTAGGTGTCCGGCAACGGGCAATCCCGCAGAGCATGGCGTCCAGTGGTAGGACCGCCACTGGCGTCGACGGTCCGTCGAGTGAAATTCTGCTTTTCTGTGTAGGGTGCGGAATCTTGTCGTTCGCCGTGGACGGCAGAGAGTACGAAATCGACTTGAACGAGAAGAACGTGAGCAAACTGCGGAGCAGCTTGCACGCTTACATGGAGAGTGGTCGCCGGCTCAAGGGAACTCGGCGCGGAAAGGCTTCATCCCACAAGGGCGCTAGCGGCCGTGAACGCTTCGCTGAGATCCGCGAGTGGGCGAAGAACCACGGCATCAAGGTCAGCGATCGTGGCCGCATTCCGCTTAACGTGATTGAGCAGTACGAGGCTGCGCACTAGCTTCAGCTCCGGCTAATTCCGAGATGGGCTGCCTTCGGGACTCATCTGCTCGCGCTCGCTGCACCGCGCCTGCTCTCTGCGGTAAATTTCGCGATTGCGGCTCGATCTCATCGACAAGTAACGGCTGCGGGGACGGGCGTAGGCGGCACTCATCGAGAAACGTTGCTGATAGATGTCGCCGAAACCACCCGATCGTCTTGCCTTGTTCCCGCTGCAAGGCCGGCGGGCCTGGTCTACCAGGTGAACACCATGCGGCTGTCGTGTTTGATGATGTGCAGTCCGGCGGGAAGGTGCTCGTCGGGTGTGTCGGCGGGATGGATGGTTATGTGCGGCTGGGCGTCTGGGGCAGCGTTCCAGGCGCGGATGTGCTGGGTGGTGCGTTCGGCGAGTTCGGTGCCGCGGGGGCCGTGGCCGATGGCTCCGACTTCCCAGCGGGATGGTGGTCCGGCGGTGACGCGCCGGGAGGTCAGATAGGCGAGCGAGTTGTTTTCGGCGAGCGCGGGGTTGACGGGGGTCGCGGAGGTGGCGCGTCTGCTGCGTACTGCGGTGTCGTCGGCCTTGATCCGACCCCATGCCCAGCATGTTGCCTTGACCACGGTGGACCAGGCGAGCGTTGATCGCCCCCCGGGCGGCGCTGGCGAGAGGGGTTCCCTTCGGGCGCCGTCCTGGGGCCTGGCCGTGGCGTGCTCAGCCGCGGGAAGTCAGTCATGACCGGCCGCCTTGGCTGCTCTGGCCCGCGCTCTTCCCGCCCTGCCCAGAGCGGCGAGGGCAGTTCTGATCGTGGCGAACCGCTGGAGGTGCATGTGGAGATCCTCAGCGTCGGTGGCCAGGAAGGCGCTGCCCTCCGAAGGGCGCAGGTCCTGATCATCCGCGATCTCCTGCAGTGGGCGGCCGACGAAAACACCGACACCACCTGAATACCCCAGTAGCCCTGCGGTCAGGCGGCAGCATGCGCGGGGCGCCGTCGTACCGCACTCAGGAGTCGTGTAATGAGTGCACACATCGACGGGACGCCCTACCCGGGCGGAGCGCGCTTTTCCGAAGAACCCATCACGATCACTTCTCGTCCAGGACGGGGTACCACACAGGCGGCCAGCCTGGTCGATCCATTCGATGGGCTGCGGGTGGCCTGGTGCGGGCGTACCTCCACCGACGACATGCGGGATCCCACCCTGTCGCTGCCCCGGCAGTTGGATAACAGCCGCCAGGCACTGCCAGCCGGGGCACTCATGGTCGCCCACTTCTACGGCATCGAATCGGGCCGCAAGAACCTCGAAGACCGCGGGCGCGGCACCGCCCACACCCGCTTCCACATCCCCATACCCCGCGACGGCGGCATCCAGGACCTGCTCGCCGAAGCCACCCGACCCGACCGGCGCTTCGACGCGGTGGTGTGCGAATCGATCGACCGGATCTCTCGCCGCACCTTTACGGCACCAAGATCGAACACGAGCTGGAACAAGCCCGCATTCCGCTGTTCGCTGCTGACGAGCCCATTACCCTGACCGGCAAACGCGCCACCGCGATCCTCACCCGCCGCGTCAAGCGGCCGGCCTGGGATGGCGATCCCGAACACCCTGACCCGGGCACGCGCCGTCCACCGATCCTGCGGGGCTTCACCTTCCACGAGGGGCGGCACACCCAGCGAACCTGGCTCGCTGAAGATGGCATTCCCGATGTGGCCCATGCTGCCCGGGATGACCGACGTCTACGAACATGTGACGCCGCCGATGAGGGAACAGGTCCTGCGGGCGCTGCAGCGGCGGTGGGAGACCTCACTGCTGGCCCTGCGATCCGACGAGCGGGACCGGCTCATCGCGGCCCTGCCACAGACGGACAGACTCATCGGTAAACTGCAGACGAGGCACCAGGCCGAGGCGACGGGCGAGAAGATCATCGCCCAGATATCGCCCAACCAGGCCTGAGGCCTCGCTCGTCAACAACACAAGCAGGGCCTCTGACCTGCGCTGACGCGTGGTGGGCGATACTGGGATTGAACCAGTGGCCTCTACCGTGTCAAGGTAGCGCTCTCCCACTGAGCTAATCGCCCGTTCCGCGGCCTCCGGGGGAGGTACGGGTTGAGGTGGAGACGGGATTTGAACCCGTGTACACGGCTTTGCAGGCCGTTGCCTCGCCTCTCGGCCACTCCACCAGAAGGAGACCTCTGAGTCATAGCCGGAAAGGCCCCTCAGAGCGGAAGACGGGATTTGAACCCGCGACCCTCACCTTGGCAAGGTGATGCTCTACCCCTGAGCCACTTCCGCGTGCGCCCTGCGGCGACGGAGGAAACATTAGCGCGTCCGGGGCCGTTCCCCAAACCGGTTTCCCGGCGGGCCGCGTCGCGGATGCTTCGGCGCGGGTCGAAGGACGGGTCGCTTAGGGTCGGTGGCATGGGCTCCGAACAGGTCGTGAGTGTCGATTTCGCGCCGGTGGCGGCGCTGCTCGCGGATCGGGCGCGGGCCGCGATGCTGACCGCGCTGCTCGACGGGCGGCCGCTCGCGGCGGGGGAGCTGGCGCGGACGGCGGGGGTGAGCGCGCAGACGGCGAGCGCGCATCTGGCCCGGCTGCTGGACGGCGGGTTCGTCACGGTCGTCAAGCAGGGGCGGCACCGGTACTACCGGTTGCGGGGCAGCGAGGTGGCGCAGGTGATCGAGGCGCTGTCGCGGATCAGCCCGCCGGTGCGGGTGCGGAGCCTGCGGCAGTCGCGGGACGCGCGGCGGCTGCACGAGGCGCGGACGTGCTACGACCACCTGGCGGGCGTCGCGGGGGTGACGCTGTTCGCGGCGCTGGTCGACGGCGGCCTGATCGAGCCGGCCGGCGGCGACGCCTACGAGGTGACCGAGAAGGGCGAGGACCGGCTGGCGGTGCTGGGCCTGGACCTGGCGGCGCTGCGGCGGGGGCGGCGCAGGTTCGCCTGGCACTGCCTGGACTGGACGGAGCGGCGGCCGCATCTGAACGGGGCGTTGGGGGCGGCGCTGACCGAGCGGATGATCGAGCTGGGCTGGTTCGAGCGGGGGCCGACGCGGCGGGCGCTGGCCGTGACGGAGGCGGGCCTGGCGGGCCTCGCGGATTCGTTCGGGTGCGTGCTGGGGTGAGCTTCGCGTACGCCGGAGGCCTGCTGGCCACCGGTCTCGCCGACGTCACCACCGATCCGGCGGCGCTGGACTCGGCGGGCTGGTGGGCGGTGGTGCTGACCTATGAGGGGAAGGCCACGTGCGCCCGGTTCGAGACGGTGCGGCCCGCGCCGCACCCTGGGGGTGTGTGGGCGGGGACGGGGGAGTGGAGCACTTCCCTGGACCAGGCCGCCTACGTCGCAGGGGTCGAACGCATCCGCGAGGCCATTGCGGACGGGGTGGTCTACCAGGCGAACCTGTGCCGGGTGATGTCGGCGGAGCTGCCGCGAAGGGCCGACATCACCGGGTTGGGAGCCCGGCTCGCGGCCGGGCATCCGGCGCCCTACGCCATGACGCTGAAACTGCCCGGCCTCGAGGTCGCCTCCGCCTCGCCCGAGCTGTATCTGAGCCGGGACGGGGACGTGGTCGAGTCCCGTCCGATCAAGGGGACCGGACGGACGGCGGACGACCTGCTGCCCAAGGACCGCGCCGAGAACGTGATGATCGTCGACCTCGTCCGGAACGATCTGGGCAGGGTCGCCGAGACCGGCTCGGTGACCGTGCCGGGGCTGTGCGAGCTGGAGGAGCACCCGGGGCTCGTCCACCTGGTGTCGACGGTCCGGGCGCGGCTCGCCGGAGGCGGCTGGCCCGAGCTGCTCGCCGCGACGTTTCCTCCCGGTTCGGTGACGGGTGCCCCGAAGTCGAGCGCGCTGACCCTGCTCGAAGAGCTCGAACCCGTCCCGCGGGGGCCGTACTGTGGGGCCATCGGCTGGGTGGACGCGGACTCCCGGCGCGGTGCCCTCGCGGTGGGCATCCGGACTTTCTGGGCGGACGGCGGCCTGCTGCGGTTCGGCACGGGCGCGGGCATCACGTGGGGGTCCGACCCGCTCCGCGAATGGCGCGAGACCGAGCTGAAGGCGGCTCGGCTATTGGAGGTGGCTTCCGGTGACGGCGCAGGCCAGGATCTGGCTGAACGGGGAACTGGTCGACCCTGAACGGGCGACGGTGTCGGTCTTCGACCACGGGATGCTCGTCGGGGACGGGGTCTTCGAGACGGTGAAGGCGACGAACGGGGTGCCGTTCGCGCTGACCCGGCATCTGGCGCGGCTGGCCCGCTCGGCGGCCGGGCTGGGCCTGCCCGAACCCGACCAGGACGCCCTCGCCCAGGGCACCCTGGAGGTCCTCGCCGCCGCGCCGAAGTGGCCGCTGGCCCGCATCCGCATCACCTACACCAGCGGGCCCGGCCCGCTCGGCTCGAACCGGGGCGACGAGGGGCCGACCGTGTCGATCATCGCCGGGCCGCAGGCGCCGTTCCCGGCGACGGCGGACGTGACCGTCGTGCCGTGGCCGCGCAACGAGCGCGGCGCGCTGTGCGGCCTGAAGACCACGTCCTACGCGGAGAACGCCCTGGCCCTCGCCTACGCCGGCGAGCGCGGCGGGGGCGAGGCGATCTTCGGCAACCTCGCCGGGAACCTGTGCGAGGGGACGGGCAGCAACATCTTCGTCGTCCTCGGCGGCCGGCTGCTCACGCCGCCGCTGTCGTCCGGCTGCCTGGCCGGGGTGACGCGGGCGCTGACGCTGGAGTGGTGCGGCGGCGAGGAGGAGGACCTCGCGCTGGACGACCTGTACCGGGCGGAGGAGGCGTTCCTGACGTCCACGACCCGGGACGTCCAGCCGATCCGGGCCGTGGACGGGACGGTCCTCCCGGCGGCCCCCGGCCCGATCACCGCCAAGGCCGTGGAGGCGTTCGCCGCCCGCTCCGCGGAGCTGATGGACCCCTGAGCCGGAGAAAATGATCTCCAGGGCCTTTACGTGATCGATTTCTTCGTTCACGTTCGAGGGTGACGCTTGTAGGAGGTCACCCATGGTCTTCTCCAGTAGGGGCTTCTCCAGGAGGCGGATCGGCGCGGCGGCCGCGCTCGTCATGGCGGGCGCGGTGCTCGCCGGGTGCGGCGGCGGCGGATCCCCGACGGATCCCGACCGGGGCAAGGACGCCAAGAGCTTCTCCCTGACCATCACCCGCAACGCGATCGAGGGCGGCAAGAACACCGAAGAGGCCGAGTGGATCACCAGGACGGTGATCCCGGGGTTCGTCGCGGCGCAGAAGGCCAAGGGCGTCACCGCGAAGGTGACCTTCCGCGGCCAGGGCGTGGACGACGAGGCCTACAAGACGAAGCTCGCCCTCGACCTGAAGTCCCGGTCGGGCGCCGACATCATGGACATCGACGGCATCTGGGTCGGCGAGTTCGCCCAGGCCGGCTACATCGCGCCGCTGCCGGAGGTCGTGGGCTCCCCGGCGGACGCCTGGGAGGGCTGGACGCAGATCCCTGGATCGGTCCAGAAGCTGGCGATGTTCGATGGCAAGCGCTACGGAGTGCCGCCGCAGACCGACGGACGCCTGATCTTCTTCAACAAGAAGCTGTTCGCGCAGGCCGGGCTGCCGGCCGGCTGGCAGCCGAAGACCTGGCAGGACGTCCTCGCGGCGGGCCGCGCGCTGAAGAAGGTCCCCGGCGTGACCCCCGTCCAGCTGAACGCGGGCACCGCCATGGGCGAGGCGACCAGCATGCAGGGCGCGCTGCCCCTGCTCGCCGGCGCCGGCGCCGAGATCTACGCGGACGGCAAGTGGACGAGCGGCGGCCAGGCCGTCAAGCAGGTCCTCGGCCTGTACGCGCAGATCTACGGCGCCGAGGGACTCGGCGATCCCAAGCTCCAGCAGGAGGCCAAGGGACGCGACAAGTCGTTCGAGGAGTTCGCCGCGGGCAAGATCGGAATCCTGTTCGAGGGCGACTACTTCTGGCGGGACGTCCTCAACCCGAAGACCGGCGTCGCGAAGATGAGGACCCGCGACCAGGACGTCGGCTACGCGCTGATCCCCGCCGTCTCGCCGGGCAAGGGCGTGCGCGGGCAGTCGTTCGTGAGCATGTCGGGCGGATCGGTCACCGTCCTGAACCCGAACACCGAGTACCCGCAGCAGGCGTTCGAGCTGCTGGCGTTCATGAACTCGCCGGAGATGGTGAAGGCGCGGACGGCCGGCACGCCCGAGATCACGTCCCGGACGGACGTCAACACGGAGATTCTCGCGGGCGACCCGTTCCTGAGGTTCGTGTCGGAGAAGGTGCTCCCGGTCACGTCCTACCGCCCGGGTCTCGCCGTGTATCCGCAGGTGTCGACGGCTCTGCAGGAGGCCACCGCCGCCGTGGTGTCGGGCAAGAGCCCGGACCAGGCCGCCGCCGAGTACGCCAGGAAGCTCGAAGGGATCGTCGGTGGCGCCGCCCACGTCGCCCCGCGCTGACGTCACGGTCCCGGCCGCGCCGTCCGCCGGGGACGACGCGGCCGGGCTGGGCAGGGGACGCGCCGCCGCGTTCGTCGCGCCCGCGCTGGTGCTCATCGCGGTGTTCCTCGTCTTCCCGGCGCTCTGGACGCTCTACCTGGGCGCGACCGACTACCGGCTCACCGGCATCGCGGCCAGCGAGCCGCAGGTGACCGGGACCGCCAACTACCGGGAGGCACTCGGCGACGGGGACTTCCACCGGTCGCTCTGGCTGACGCTCCAGTTCGTGCTCGGCTCGGCGGTGATCGGCCAGACCGTCCTCGGGTTCGCGATCGCGTGGGTCATGCGCGACCGGTCAGGCCTGGTCAGGCGGCTGGTCGAGGGCCTGGTCCTGCTCGCGTGGATCCTGCCGTCCTCGGTCATCGCGTTCCTCTGGATCGCGCTGCTCGACCGCGACGGCGGCACCCTCAACGCCCTGCTCGGGACGCCGGGCACGGCGTGGCTGCTCGACCATCCGATGGCGTGCGTCATCGTGTTCAACGTCTGGCGCGGCACCGCGTTCTCGATGATGCTCTACGGCGCGGCGATCGGGACCGTCCCGCCGTCCCATCTGGAGACGGCGCGGCTCGCGGGCGCCTCCACCTGGCAGACGCTGCGGGACGCGGTCCTCCCGCGCATCCGCGGGCACGTCCTGACGAGCCTGCTGCTGATCAGCCTGTGGACGTTCAACGACTTCACCCCGTTCCTGATCACCGCCGGCGGCCCGGACGGGCGCTCGGAGATCATGTCGGTGTACGTGTACCGGACGGCGCTCGGCGACGGCCGGCTCGGCTTCGGCGCCGCCGTCTCGCTGCTGATGATCCTGATCAACCTGGTGATCGCGCTGGTCTACCTGCGGGCCCTGCGCGCCCGCGGGACGAAGGAGGCCGCCGCGTGAACGAGACCGTCCGGGAGGTGCTCCGCAGGCTCGGGCTGGCCACGTTCGTCTCGGCCGTCCTCGGGTTCTTCGCGCTCCCGCTGCTCTGGCTGGCGTTCGCGCCGTTCGACGCGAACCCGGGCATCGCGGCGTCGGTGCCCGAGTTCACCCTGCACAACTTCCAGGTCCTGATGGACAACCCGTACGCGCTGGCCTCGCTGCGCAACTCGGTGCTGCTGGCGGCCGGGACGGCCGCGCTCGTCGTCACGTCCGCGGCGCTCGCCGCGTACGCGCTGAGCCGGGTCCGGGTGCCCGGGCGGGACGTGCTCCTCTACGTCCTGCTCCTGCTGTCGTCCATCATCACCGGCACCGCGGCGATGGTGCCGGTCTTCCTGCTGGCCTTCAACCTGCACCTGATCGACTCGCGGCTGGGCGTGGTCCTGGTGCTGACCGGCGGGCTGCTCCCGGCGGCGATCTTCCTGCTGAAGGACTTCACCGACGCGACGCCCACGTCCTACGAGGAGGCCGCGCGGGTGTTCGGGGCGTCGCCGCTGCAGATCCTGCGGCACGTGGTCGTCCCGGTCATCCGGCCGGGCCTCGCCACCGTCACGGTGTGGACGGTCGCGCAGGTCTGGGGCGACTTCCTGATGCCGTTCCTGCTGCTGCGCGATCCGGACAAGGCGCCCGCCTCGGTGATCATGTACACGTTCTACACCGAGGGCGGCCAGCCGGACCTGGCCTTGATCTCCACCTTCTCGCTGCTGTACTCCCTGCCGGTGGTGCTCATGTACCTGTTCGTGAGCCGCCGGTACGGGTTCCGCTTCCACGGAGGGATCAAGCGCTGATGCCGGGCATCACCATCCAGAAGCTGACGAAGGTCTACCCGGGGGGCGTCCTGGCGCTGGACGCCCTCGACCTCGACGTGGCGGACGGCGAGTTCTTCGCGCTGCTCGGACCGTCCGGCTGCGGCAAGACGACGCTGCTCCGCACCATCGCGGGCCTGGAGGCGGCGACGCGCGGCACGATCGGCATCGGCGACCGGGACGTGACGCGGCTCCAGCCGGGACGGCGCGGCGTCGGCATGGTGTTCCAGGACTACGCGCTGTTCCCGCACATGACCGTCAGGGACAACGTCGCCTACCCGCTGCGCATCGCGAAGATGGGCCGCGCCGAACGGTACCGGCGCGCCGCCGACGCGATCGGGCAGCTCGGCCTGAAGGAGCTGACCCACCGGCGGCCCGGGGAGCTGTCCGGGGGCCAGCAGCAGCGGGTCGCGCTGGCCCGGGCCCTGGTGGCGAACCCGGACGTCCTCCTGCTGGACGAGCCCCTGTCGAACCTGGACGCCCGGCTCCGGCTGGAGGCCCGCACGTTCCTCAAGCGGTTCCAGTACCGGTTCGCCGTCACCACCGTCTTCGTCACGCACGACCAGGCGGAGGCCCTGGCGCTCGCCGACCGGATCGCGGTGATGGAGAAGGGCGTGATCCGGCAGATCGGGACCCCGGCCGAGGTGTTCCGGCGTCCGGCCAACCTCTTCGTGGCCTCGTTCATCGGCTCGACGCCCATGAACCTGCTGCCGGGGACGGTCCGGAACGGGCTCGTCGCCGTCGGCGGCACGGAGCTGCCCCTCCCGGACGAGGCGCGCGGGCTGGTGCGGGACGGGGAGGAGGTCGTGTACGGGGTACGTCCCGAATATATGGATTTCAGCACCGAGCCGGAGGACGCCGCACTCGGCGGGAGGGTCTCCGTCGTGGAGAACCTCGGCGGCTCTTCGCTCGTGACCCTGGACGTGGACGGCGAGTCCGTGCGGGTCGTCGTGGGGGAGGGGTTCGAAACGCGGCCCTACGCCGAGGGGTGGGCGCGTCCCCGTCCCGGGCGCGTCCTGCTCTACCGCGACGGCGAGCTGGTGACGGGCGGCGCCGGGACCGGGCGGGCGGATGCGCCCTTGGCGAAGGACGGGGGAGCCGGATGACCGTGCACCGCGGACGCTGGAGCCTGGAGGACCGTCTCGAACAGGGGTTGCGCGCACTCCCTTTCGACGTCCCCTCGGGCACGGCGTCGGTCACGGTCGAACTCTCCCACGACGGCGGTGTCATCGACCTCGGCTGCCATGGCCCCGAGGGGTTCCGCGGCTGGTCCGGCGGGGCGCGCCGCCGGTACACGGTGGGTGCGGAGTGGGCGACGCCCGGCTACATCCCTGGGGAGCTCGAACCGGGCACATGGCACGTCTGGCTCGGCCTGCACCGGATACCACCTGACGGCGTTCCCTACGAGGTCACCATCACGACCTCTGGGGCGTCACCGCGGCGGTCGGACGATCCACCACCGCCGCGGCCCGAGCGTCCGCCGCGCCGCGGTCTGCCCGCCCCGGACGGGTTCCGGTGGCTCGCGGGCGACCTGCACTCGCACACCGTCCACAGCGACGGCACGCTCACCGTCCACGAGCTGGCGTGCCTCGCCGCGTCCCGCGGGCTGGACTTCCTGGCGGTGACCGACCACAACACCGTCAGCCACCATCCGGAGCTGGCCGCGGCCGGGGCGCACGCGGGCGTCCTGCTGCTGCCGGGCCAGGAGGTCACCACCGACCTCGGGCACGCCAACGTGTTCGGCCCCACCGGCTGGGTCGACTTCCGGCGGCCGAGCGCCGACTGGGCCGCGTTCGCCCGCGCCCGCGGCGGGCTCATGTCGATCAACCACCCGCTCAGCGGCGACTGCGCCTGGCGCCGCCCGCTGCCCGCGGCCGACCGGCCGCGGTTCGCCGAGATCTGGCACTCGTCCTGGTGGGACCGGCGCTGGGGCGCCCCGCTGGCCTGGGCCGACGTGTGGCGGCCCGAGGGCGTGGTCCCGCTCGGCGGCAGCGACTTCCACGACCCGGCGCAGCACAAGACCCTCGGCGAGCCCGTCACCTGGGTCCTGGCCGAGGGCGAGGACGTGCTGGGCGGGCTCGCGGCCGGCCGGACGTCGGTGTCCGCCGCGCCGGACGCGCCCGTCCTGCTGCGCGACGGCGGGGAGCTGGTCGCGATCGGCGCGGACGGGACCGTGCTCGTCCGCCCGGACGGGCGGCGCGCCGCCGTCCGCGGCGACCGCGTCCGGGTCCCCGCGGACCATCCGGGCATGCACCGCCTGGAGACCCACGAGAACGAGGTGATCGCACTGTGCGGGTAGGCAGGCCGGAAGAGCGTCCCGAGATCGTCGTCGTCCCCCACACCCACTGGGACCGCGAGTGGTACCTGCCGTTCCAGCGGTTCCGGCTCCGGCTGGTGTCGCTGCTCGACGGCGTCATCGACGGGATGGAGGCCGATCCCCGCTGGCACTTCACGCTGGACGGGCAGATGGCGGCGGTGGACGACTACCTGGACATCCGCCCCGAACGGCGGGAGCGGCTGGCCGCGCTCGTCCGGGAGGGCCGGCTCGCCGTCGGGCCCTGGCAGATCCTGCACGACGAGTTCCTGTGCTCGGGGGAGAACATCGTCCGGAACCTGGAGCTCGGCATGCGGCGCGCGGAGGAGCTGGGCGCAGCCATGATGGTCGGCTACCTGCCCGACCAGTTCGGGCACTGCGCGCAGACGCCGCAGATCCTGCGGCTCGCGGGGATCGAGCACGCGTGCCTGTGGCGCGGAGTCCCCGACCGGGTCCGGACCCGCGCGTTCGCCTGGGAGGCCCCGGACGGGACGGCGATCCGCACCCAGTACCTCCCCGAGGGCGGCTACGGGAACGCCGCGTCCATGTTCGAGGAGTTCGGGAACGGCGCGTCGCTGCTTCCGGGGCGCGCCGCAGGCTTCGCCGAGTCGATGGGCCGCTGGTACCCCGACGGAGGCCCGCTGCTGGCCATGTACGGGGCCGATCACACCGCGCCCGCCCCCGACCTCGCCGACCGGGTCGCCTCCGCCGGGCTCGGCATGCGGCTGGACACCCTCGCCGGCTACTTCGCGGGGGAGGAGCCGTCCGTCGACGGCCTCCCGCGCATCCGGGGCGAGCTGCGGTCGCACGCCCGCGCGAACATCCTGCCCGGCGTGCTCTCCGCACGCGTCCGGCTCAAGCAGATGATGGGACGCGCCGAGCGCCTCGTGGAGCGGTACGCCGAGCCGCTCGCCGCGCTCTGGTACTCCGGGGACGCGCAGCGCTTCCTCGACCTGGCCTGGCGGCGCCTCATCGAGGCGAGCTGCCACGACTCGGTCACCGGCTGCGGCAGCGACGAGACCGCCGAGCAGGTCGCCGCGCACATGGCCGAGGCCGAGCAGCTCGGGCGGGCCGTCTGCGACCTCGTCACCGCCGAGCGGGCCGCCGCGGTGCCGCTCGGCTCCCACCTGGTGTTCAACCCCACCCCGGCCGCCCGGACGGGCCTGGTCGTCCTGGACGTCCCGTGCGACGGGGAACCCGGGCTGGTGACGGGCGACGGGCGGCCGGTGCCCGTCCAGACGCTCGACGTCGCGCCGACCGTCCTGGACGACGCCGTCCACCCAGCCTCCGCGCTGCCGATCCTGCTGGAGCGGGTGTACGGGCGGGTGCTGTTCGGGCAGGAGATCCGCGACTGGTCGGTGTCCCGGGAGGACCGCACGCTCACCTTCCACGTGACGGCGCGCGCCGGCGTCCCGTTCGACATCGGCGACGTCCGGGAGGCGCTGCGCGGCGCGGACGGGGAGTGGCGCGTCCGGATCCTGGCGGACCCGCGCCGCACCGTCGCCGCACTCGTCGACGTGCCCGCGCTGGGGCTGACCACCGTCCGGCCGGTTCCCCCGGCGGGGCCCGCGGAAGGGCCGGTGCGGGCCGAGGGGAACATCCTCGACAACGGCCTTCTGCGCGCCGAAGTGCGCGACGACGGCAACCTCGTGCTGCGCACGCCGTCCGGCCACGTCGTCGAGGGCGTCGGGCGGATCGTGGACGGCGGCGACCTCGGCGACTCCTACAACCACGCTCCGCCCGCCGCCGACACGATCATCGGCGACCCGGGGACGGTGGCCGTCCGCCCGGTCTCCGAGGGACCGCTCGTCGCCGCGCTCGACATCGTCCGGACGTACAGCTGGCCCGCCTCCGGCGACGTGCCGGGCGACGCCCGCTCCGAGGCCACGGAGGACGTCACCGTCACCACCCGGGCCGAGCTGCGCGCGGGCGAGCCGTTCCTGCGGCTCCGCGTCACGTTCGACAACCGCTGCGACGACCATCGCGTCCGGCTGCACCTGCCCCTGCCGCGCCAGGCGGACACGTCCTTCGCCGAAGGGCAGTTCGCGATCACCGAGCGGGGGCTGACGGCCGAGGGCGGGTTCGGGGAGCGGCCCGTGCCGACGTTCCCCGCGTCCGGGTTCGTCGCCGCGGGCGGCCTCGCCGTCCTGCTGGAGCACGCCACCGAGTACGAGGTCACCGGCGGCGGGCGCGAGATGGCCCTCACCCTGCTGCGCTCCATCGGCTACCTGTCCCGGGACCGCAACGCCTACCGCGACCAGCCGGCCGGGCCGCAGCTCCCGACCCCCGGGGCGCAGTGCCGGGGCGAGCGGACGGTCGGCCTGGCGGTCATGCCCTACACCGGCGAACGGCCCGGCGCCGATGTGCTCCGGGCGGCCGAGACCCACCGCCACGACCTGCTCACCGCCCCCGGTTACGGCCACGCCACCGCGCCCGCCCCGGCCTCCCGGGAAGGGATCGCGATCACGGGCGACGGTGTCGTCATGACCTCGCTCCGCACCCGCGACGGCTGGATCGAGACGCGCATGGTCGCCCAGTGCGCGGAGCCCACCACCGCCGTCCTGCACGGGGACTTCACCGAGGGCACCCGCGTCGACCTGCGCGGACGGCCCGGCGTCCCGCTCGACGTGCACGACGGTACGGCCGCCCTGGCGCTGCGGCCCTGGGAGATCGCGACCGTCCGGCTCCGGGCGTCCTAGCGCGCGGCCTTCGCCGTCCCGCGCCGCCGCTGCGCACCGGTGCCGCCGACCGCCCGCACCCGGGCCGGGGCGGTCTCCGCCGGGTGCGCGGCGGCGGCCGCCATGGCCGCGCCGACGATGCCGGCGTTGTTCACCAGCCGCGCCGGGACGATCTCCGCCCGGACGCCCTCGATCAGCGGCACGAAGTGCTCCGACCGCCGGCTCACCCCACCGCCCACGATGATCAGGGAGGGGGAGATCAGCGCCTCCAGGTGACGCATGTACGTGCCGAGCCGCCTCGCCCACTGCTCCCAGCTGAGACCGCGGTCGGTGCGCGCCTTCGCCGACGCGCGGACCTCGGCGTCCTTCCCCTTGATCTGGATGTGCCCGAACTCGGTGTTCGGGACGAGGACGCCGTCGGTGAACAGCGCGCTGCCGATGCCCGTCCCCAGCGTGAGCAGGACGACGGTGCCGCTCCTGCCGCGCCCGGCGCCGAGCCGCATCTCCGCGATGCCCGCCGCGTCCGCGTCGTTGAGCAGCGTGATCTCCCGCCCGGTCGCCTTCGCGATCAGCGACGCCGCGTCCAGCCCGATCCAGCGCTTGGACACGTTCGCCGCCGACAGCGCCACGCCGTCGATCACCACGCCGGGATAGGTGACGCCGACGGGACCGTCCCACCCGAAATGGTCCACGATCTCGGCGAGGACCTTCGCGACAGGCTTCGGCCTGGACGGCTGCGGCGTCGCCATCCGGAACCGCTCCCGGGTGAACTCGCCGGTCGACAGGTCCACCGGCGCGCCCTTGATCCCCGACCCGCCGATGTCGATCCCCAGCATCTCCCTTGCCATGCCTCCACTGTGCCCGATCCCCGCCGGGCTAAGAGCCCTCCGTGAGCTGGAGGCCGGCCACGCCGACCAGGATGAGGGCGAGGAACAGCAGCCGGGCGGGCGCCGTGCTCTCCCCGAACGCGACCATGCCGACGGCCGCCACGCCGGCCGCTCCCAGCCCGACGAAGACCGCGTAGGCGGTGCCGACCGGCAGGGTCCGCAGGGACACCGACAGCACGACGACGCTGAGCAGCGCCACCGAGAGCCCGATCACGGTCGGCCACAGCCTCGTCATGCCGTCCGATTCCTTCAGGGCCGCCGCCCACACCAGCTCCATCATCCCGGCGACCAGCAAGAACACCCACGCCATCCCGTCCTCCGGGCGCTAATAGGAGAAGTTTCCGCTTAGTGAGGTTAACTGGAGAAATCTCCGGATACAACTCCGTTACGCTGCCGTACTGTGCCGAGAGGGGGACGCGATGAGACAGCTGCCCGTCGTCGGCAGCCCGCCCGCCGAGCGCGCGGACGCCGCGCTCAACCGGCGCCGCATCCTGCGCGCCGCCGCCCGCCTCATCGAGGCCCGCGGGCCCGAGGCGGTCTCCATGGACGAGGTGGCGCGCGAGGCCGGCGTCGGCGTCGGCACCGTGTACCGGCGCTTCGGCGACCGGGCCCGCCTCGTCTACGCCGTGATCGACGACCGCGAGCGCGACTTCCAGACCGCCTTCCTGCACGGCCCGCCGCCGCTCGGCCCCGGCGCGGCCCCCGCCGACCGCCTCCGCGCCTTCCTGCACGCGCTGGCCGACCGCACCGACGCCCAGGCCGACCTGCTGGCCATGGCCGAGTCCGACCCGCCCGACGCCCGGTTCCGGGACGGCTCCTACGCCCTCTACCACATGCACCTGGCGATGCTCATCGGGCGGATCCGCCCGGCCGCCGACGCCGCCTACCTCGCCGACGCGCTCCTCGCCCCGCTGGCCGCGAACCTCTTCCTGTACCAGCGCCGCACGCGCGGCATGCCCCTCGACCGCGTCAAGGTCGGCCTGGACGCGCTCGCCACGGGCCTCCTCACGCCGGATGATTCCTGATCTGTCCGGCGAAACCCTTTATCGGAACGGCGGCGGGCCGTCAGACTGAGGGAGTGACTGACTTCGATCTTCTCGTGCTCGGGTCGGGACCCGGCGGGCAGCGCGCGGCCATCGCCGCCGCCAAGCTCGGCCGCAAGGTCGGCATCGTGGACCGCCGCGACATGATCGGCGGCGTCTGCATCAACACCGGGACGATCCCGTCCAAGACCATGCGCGAGGCCGTGCTGTACCTCACCGGCCTCAACCAGCGCGAGCTCTACGGGCAGAGCTACCGGGTCAAGGACGAGATCACGGTCGCCGACCTCGGCATGCGCACCCAGCACGTCATCGGCCGGGAGACCGACGTCGTCCGCAGCCAGCTCGCCCGCAACCACGTCTCGGTCATGCCCGGCACGGGACGCTTCCTGGAGCCCCACACCATCGGCATCACGGGCGCCGGCGACCGCGAGCAGAAGGTCACCGCCGACCGCATCGTGATCGCCACCGGCACCCGCCCGGCCCGCCCCTACACCGTCGACTTCGACGACCGGACGATCATCGACTCCGACGGCATCATCAACATGGACCGCATCCCGGAGACCATGGTCGTCGTCGGCGCAGGCGTGATCGGCATCGAGTACGCCTCGATGTTCGCCGCCCTCGGCACCAAGGTCACCGTGGTCGAGCGGCGCGAGCGGATGCTGGACTTCTGCGACCTGGAGATCGTCGAGGCGCTCAAGTACCACCTGCGCGACCTCGCCGTCACCTTCCGGTTCCGGGAGAGCGTCGCGTCCGTCGAGCGGATGGCGCACGGCGCGATCACCGTCCTGGAGAGCGGCAAGCGCATCCCCGCCGACACCGTCATGTACTCGGCCGGGCGGCACGGCATGACCGGCGACCTGAGCCTGGACGCGGCCGGCCTCGCCGCGGACCGCCGCGGCCGGATCAAGGTCGACGACGACTACCGCACCGAGGTCCCGCACATCTACGCGGTCGGGGACGTGATCGGCTTCCCGTCCCTGGCGGCCACCTCGATGGAGCAGGGCCGCCTCGCCGCCCACCACGCGTGCGGCGAGCCCGTCTCGGAGATCCACGAGACGCAGCCGATCGGCATCTACACCATCCCTGAGATCAGCTTCGTCGGCCGCACCGAGGACGAGCTGACCGAGGCCAAGGTCCCCTTCGAGGTGGGCGTCTCCCGCTACCGCGAGCTCGCCCGCGGCCAGATCATCGGGGACTCCTACGGAATGCTGAAACTCCTCGTCTCACCCGACGACCGCCGCCTCCTCGGCGTCCACGTCTTCGGCACCGGCGCCACCGAGCTCGTCCACATCGGCCAGACGGTCATGGGCTGCGGAGGCACCATCGACTACTTGGTCAACGCCGTCTTCAACTACCCCACCCTCGCCGAGTCCTACAAGGTCGCAGCCCTGGACGCGATGAACAAGATGCGCCACATCGCCCGCCTGTCCGGCTAGGACGGCCAGAGCAGGTTCTCCAGCTCGGCGTCGATGTCGATGAACTCGGTCTCTTCCCCCGCCGGCACCGCCTGGTACGTCCGGTGGAGGAAATCCGCCAGCGGCGACAACGGCACCTCGAACAACGCGTCGCCGAACGGCGACGACAGCGCGATGTTGAGTGAACCCTCGTCATCGGCCGGCCAGACCTCGACGTCCCCGTCCCCGACCTTGCGCACGATGCCGACCGTGAGGAGCTCCCGGGCGAAGATCCACTCCACCGGCTCGTCGTCGCCCACGTAGAAGGCCATGCGGATCGCGTACGGGTCGTCGGCCGCGTACTCCAGCCCCGCGAGCAGAGGAACGGTCGTGCGGTCGGGGACGACGAGACGAAGGCCCAGCTCTGCTGAGACGGTCGTACTGCTGTTCATGGCCATTCCCTCTTACGTCGGTCCCGCGGACTCGCGGGTACGCCGATGAGTGGTTCTCCCTCTCACGGACATCCCCGCGATCTATGACGCCTAACTGCCTGATCTCAGCCGAACATTCCGGCGTCCCCGGCGTTTGTGATCCATCTCACCGTAGCAAAACCCGCGTCTGACCTGGGCAAAAGCGGATCTTTCGCACACGCCCCCCGCCCCCCGACGCCCGTCCCGCACGCGCTTTGGGGCTCCCCACGCCCCCTTCGGCTCCCGTAAGGTAAAGCCGTGGCAATAGATCATGAAATGGAGGCCCCGCCGGAGGAGCCGGGCCTGTTCCACCGCTTCCGGGAGCGCGTCCGGCGCAACCCGCTCCTGAACACCGCCTGGCGCGCCGGCGTCTTCGCCGTCGGCGCCGCCGTCCTCGCCGGCGGCCTGGTGATGATGGTCACCCCCGGCCCCGGCCTCCTCGGCATCGTCATCGGCCTCGCCATCCTCGCCACCGAGTTCGCGTGGGCCCAGCGCGCCCTCCACCGCGCCAAGACCGCCGCGGACCGCGCCAAGGAAAAGGCCCTCGACCCCCGCACCCGCCGCCGCAACACCATCCTCGGCGCCCTGGGCGCCGTCCTGGCCGCCGGCGCCCTGGCCGCCTACCTGGTCGTCTACGGCCTGACCCTCCCCTGGAACATCGAAGACCCCACCTTCTGGACCTGACCCCCCACCAAACCGATGCGCATCCGCTCCCCAACATGCGCTAGAGTTTTCGACGTCGGCCCGCCGCGGCCGCCAGGGCGATTAGCTCAGTGGGAGAGCGCTTCGTTCACACCGAAGAGGTCACTGGTTCGAACCCAGTATCGCCCACCCAGGTCAGGAGCCACTTTCGGTACTCGGAAGTGGCTTGTCAGCGTTGATGACTGACTAACTGACGGACTAGGCAACCGGGGATCCGTCTGGCCGGGGACGGGTCGCCAGTCCTCCCCGATACCCCCAGGCAGGTGCTCTTTATGCCTCTTGCATCGCACGGACATGGTCGTCTCCTGGGTCACGAGACAGAGGGACTCACGCTGATCCGGCAGGAGGCTAGCGGCGAGCGCAGGTTTGAGGTCTCCGGGCTCGTGCAGCAGGGCAAAATCATCCTCGGGATCGATGAAGATGTCGAGGAAGGCGACTTGATCGAAAAGACTCTTCCTAATGGCAAGAAGCAGGCTTTTCGAGTCCTTGAAGCTATCTACCACAACCCTGCTGGCTTCCCTGACTACATGTACCACATAGAAGCCCGAGTGGAATCGGCGAAGGTGAAGCCGCCAGTTGCGCCCCGACAGGTCGCGATTTCGGGCTTGCATCCGAAGGTGTCGGCGGCTGCCGGGGCGCTTTTTGCTGATGGCCACTTCAGTAAGGCTGTGCAAGCTGCATTTCAGGCCGTGGAACACGAAGTGCAAGTGAGGACCGGCCTGTCGGACTCTGGTGCACCTTTGATGAACAAGGTGTTCAGCCCCAAAGCTCCACTAATTGACGTTGCCCGCCTCCCTGGCCGCAATGGCGAAGATGAGCGAGAAGGTTTCCATCGCTTGTTTGCTGGCGCCATGCTCGGGGTGCGCAACCCTCGTTCCCATGGCGGCCCGGTGCCTGATACAGCGGAAGAGGCGTTGGAGTACCTTGCGCTCGCAAGCGCTCTCATGCGTCGTCTTTGAGGACCGGTCGTGGAGGAAAGATGCCATCCATTGCGATAGCTCCTTCCTCTATTACGGGGCGGATCTGCTGGCGGTAAACTTTCTCTGTGACCGTCGTTCCGTTATGACCAACCAGACGAGAGATGTGTTCTAGGGGAACGCCGCTGTCGGATAGCAGCGAAACGAAACTGTGCCGCATCTCCCGCGGAGTCCACTCGGACGCCGTGAGGTCCGCGCGCGTGACTACCCGGCGGAACTCCCGGCGGACGTTTCCCGCGCTGAGTTGTCCGCCGGTACGCGTGGCAAACACGAGGCCGCTGCGTCGGTCCGGTTGCGTCATCTCCCAGAGATCCTGGAGGGCGGCCACGCAGCGCCGAGGAAGTTTGAGTGTTCGGCGGGACTTAGCTGTTTTGGTGTCGCCACCTCTGCGGACGGAGCGCCAGACGTGCATGGCGAACTCTTCGTGCTCCCAGCGGCCGGCGGCCACCGGGCGCCACTCTTGGAGGCCTTCGTCGTACGCCACGACGTGCGGCCAGGTGAGCCCGCGGAGTTCCTCCGTCCGGGCGCCGGTCAACAGCGACAGAACGACGTAGGCGCGAAGCCATGGCCGCGCGGTCTCAGCGGCGTCCAACACCGACTCGGCCTGTTCGAGGGTCAGTGACTTGGAAGGGCGGCCGGGGCGGCCATTAGGAAGCTCGCACAGCAGGACGACGTTTCGCTTCACCTTGTCTCGTGCTTGCGCGCGTGCCACCGAGCGTTTGAGGATGGAGCGTAGTTCTTGCAGGGTTCGGGTGCTGACCTCCTTGGCTTTCCGGTTCAGCCAAGTGTCAACGTCGTCAGCGGACAACTCGCGGAGTTTGCGAGCGCCCAACTCCGGAACGATGTGCTTATTAGCGAGAATGCGCTTCGTCGTGACGGTACTGGCATCCCGTCCGCTTAGCCCGTAGTCGAGCCAGTTCTCGACGGCTTGAGCGACCGTGTATTTGCCGTCTTCACTCGGTAGTCCGTCGGCGCGGTCGCGTAGCTTCTCGTGAAGCTTCTTGAGCGCCCGGCTTTTGCTTCTGTCGCTGGCCGAACGGACGATGCGCTTTCCCTGCGGCGTGTAGCCGATGGTGACTTCTGCGATCCACCGTTGGCGCTTTTCGCTCCAGCGGAGCCCGCCGTCACCGCGCGGTCGGCGCTTTGCGTCGTCGCCGTTGGTCATCGTTGGGTGTCCTCGCTTTCCGGGGTGTCTTCGGTCATGGAGTCGAGCCAGGCGTTGTATTGGGTGCGGTGGATGCGCTGAACGCCGTCGGGGCAGGTTTCGGCGGCGGGTGCGTGTCCGCGGCTGGCCCAGTTGGTCAGCTCGCGCGGGGTGATGCGCAAGGCTTCACAGATCTCTGGAACGGTGATCCACCATTGCGGCGGGTAGAGCGGGGTGGTCATCATGCTGCCTTCCGGGGAGTGGGCGGGGGTTGCGGATCCCGGCAGCCAGGCCGGATCGGATGGTGCCGAATGCCTCGCCGGGCGTCACGGCGTTGGGGCCGGTGCCGAAGTGGGCGGTGGCGGCGTCATGGAGAGTGGTGAAGGCGATCCCTTCCGGCAGCACGCCCGCACCGACGAGGCGTCCGAGGTTGTAGGCGGCTTTGTTGAGTGCGTGGTTGCGGCCACCGGGCGCGGCGGCCCGGACACGCTGTCCCTCCCCCTGGAGTGCAGCCCGGACGTAGGCAGAAGCGTCACTGACGCGCCCGGCGGGTTGGGGATGCACTCCAGGGGAGGAGACGGCGCGGCGGGCGCTCAGAAGCCCTGACAGCCACTCGGGAAGTGGGGCCGGGGGGACGTCGGTCACCACACGGTAGGGGCTGCCCTGCACGGTGCTGGGCGGGGCGAGGACGTACCCGCCGCCGCCGCGCGTGTCGATCAGCCATCCCAGGCCGGTGCGGTGACGGCCGGTGGTGTTGCGCAGCGTCGGCGCCAGTCCGGGCGGCGGGACGAAGTACAGGTGCAACCCGCCTGACGGAGTGGCCACGGTGTACGTGTCGGTGGGGAAGGGCTGTCTGGCTCGCTCGCACAGCGCGGCGAACACGTCGGCGCCGTCGCTGATGCCGGGCTCACTGTCCCAGGGCGCCGGCGGGCGCTCACCGGGTTTGGGGGTGTCCAGGTCGATGACGAGCAGACCGGACGGGCCGCATGCGATGCCGAGGTTGTACGGCCCGGCGGACCAGCAGCGGCGGATACGGGCCGGGTCGGTGGTGGCGCGGTTCTCCCAGTCGGCCACCGGGGGCTTCTTGGTGTCGGGGCGTTGCAGCGGGAAGACGTGCCAGCCGCGCGCGGCGTAGTCGAGCGCGGCCGACAGCAGCGCCAGGGGGTGCGGGACGCTCATGCCGCCGCCTCGCTCTCCAACAGGGCGATGTACTCGGCGATGGCGGTACCGGGGATGCGGCGGGCACGGCCGACGGTGACCGACCGCAGCCGCCCGGCGCGCAGTTCCTCAAAGATGACGCTTCGCGAGAGCGCCAGCAGGGTCATGGCCTCTTCGACCTTGAACAGTCGCAAGGTTGCCGGGATGGGCAGGGACTCAGCGGTCATGATGGGTGATGCCTCTCGGTAGAGGGGTGCGGCCCCGGCGGGGTTGCTTGGCGGTGAGTCCGCCGGGGCCGCTCGGACGGTCAGGGGGTCTACGCGCTACGTGCGAGGTCAGGTGCCGGTCTGGGGTCTACGAGGGGGGTCTACGGATAGCGGGTCGGGCGGCTACGGGTAGCCCCGGTTGCGCCGCTTCTAGTGGCGCCCGGCGGGGGGTCGGAACCGGCGTTTCGAGCGGTTTTCGCGGGGTGTGGCGGGACGGCTGCTAGCTGCTAGTGCGCTGGTCAACGCCGGATGAGCCGCTAGCGGGGCTGCTAGCGCTAGCGGTGGGGGCCGCTAGCGCTAGCGGTCATGCGACGGCCCGTCCGGTGCGCGTCAGGCACGGGCCGCACAGCCCGAACGTCAGCAGCAGCGGCCCGGACTGGGCGACGGTCGGGTGGATCGGGTCGGCGGTGCGGCGGCACCGGTCGCAGACGGCGTCTTCGGTCGGGTCGGGGGTGAGGGTGGACACGCAGCCGGAGCAGACCAGGCGGCCGGGCGCCCACACGGCGGAGTGGATCACGCGGGGCGCGGTGCCGATGTGCGGGCACATTTGGCCGCGCCCGGACAGCAGCGCGGTGCGCAGGTTCGCCAGCTGGCGGGAGACCCACGGGTCGGCCGGGCGGGCGGTGCGGCCACCGTGTGCGGTCAAGGCGGTCAGACAGCGGCGGGCGTCGTTGGCAGCGGCGTTGTACTGGTCCCGGTGCGCTGAGCGCGCGGCGCCAGTGGCGCGGTTCATCATCACGTCACTCCGATCAATGGGGCGGTTGAAGACGGGGAGGGGGACAGCGGGGACAGGGCCGGTTGCGGGGTGTCTCCGGAAAACCGGCCGGTGACCTGGGGCGGGGACACGGGGACAGCGGGGACAGCTTTGGACCCCCACGGGGCCCGACGCGTCGGGCGCGGCCTCACGCGACGGGCGTTCATGCGGCCTGCCCGTCGGTGGGGGCGAAGTAGCGGCCTCGCCCGTCGGTGTCGAGCTGGCCCTTGTCCGCCATCCGGGCGACGGTCTTCTTGACCAGGCTGTAGCTCAGGCCGGTACCGTCGCTGATCTGCTTGGGCCCTTCCCCCTCGTTGCTGCGCAGGTGCGCCAGGATCGTCGCGGCGGTATCGGAGATGCCCAGTTCGCCGGCGGGTTTGTCGAGCATCTGCCAGGTGCCCAGGTCGGGGCGGAACGCCATGGCGTACTGGGCTTCATCGACGTCCCGGCCGACCACGTGAAGCACGCCGTCCGCCTCGCCGCGGGTGCGGCGCAACACGAGGGTGGCGTCAGCGGCACCGGCCAGCCCGTTGGTTCCCGACACGTCGGTGAGGAAGTCGTCACTGGTCATCTTGCGGGTGTGGTGGATCAGCACGACCGCGACGCCGTAGTGGTCGGCTACCGCCTTAATCCGGCTCATGGACAGGTAGTCGGCGTCATAGGCCGACATGCCGGGCGCCACGGTGCCGCGCACCTTGGCGAACACGTCCACGATCACCAGTCGCGCAGACGGGTGGTCCTCCAGCCATGCGGCCAACTGGGCATCACCGCCACTGGTGAGCGCGGGCCACTCGATAGCGAACGACAGCGCGTCCGGCCAGACGTCGCGGTCGGCCAGCACCTTGGACAGGCGCGATTGCAGGCGGCGGCCGGTGTCCTCTAGTGCCAGGTACAGCACCGGTCCGGCGTCCACCTCGATGGCACCGAGTGCCTTGCCGCCGGTGGCGACCGCGACGGCCAGCGCCAGGGCGAGCCAGGACTTGCCGACCTTGGGCGGACCGGCCAGTAGGTTCACACCTTCGGCCAGCACACCGGGGACGGCCCAGCGGGGCGGCGGGAACTCGGCCGACAGCAGTTCGGCGGCCGTCCATGCGATACGCCGGGACGGTCCGCTCGGACGAGCGGCCGACAGATCGGCGGACGGTCCGAGGTTCGGTCCGGGGACTGGTCCGGGGTCGGGTGGTGGACCGTCCGCCGGTCCGTCCGGCATCGCCGCGCCGGACAGCAGCGCGGACGGTCCGGGCGGGCGGCGGTGCCCGTTGGTGCGGGTGGAGTCAGCCAAGACAGACAGTCCTTCCTTGGCACGGGGCGGAACCGGCCGGGCCGGTCCGCGACATGGAGACGGTCAGGGAACGGGGGACACGAGGGACGGGGGCGGCCCGGCCAGCAGGCCGGGGCGTTGCACCATGACCAGCCACCACGCCCCGCGCAGTTCGCGGACCGTGCGCCGTCCGGCGGCCAGCGCCACCACGAGGGCGCCCGTCCCGCTGGCCATGGCCACCGGCCAGCCGAACAGCACCAGCAGCGCCAGCGCGGCCAGGATCACCAGACGGGCGCCGGTCATCGCGCACCGCCCATCGCCCCGGCCAGCGCCGCGCCACCGTCGGTGGACCGGCACCCGATCGCGGCGGAGCGCGGACCGCCCGCCCGCCGGCCGGGCACCGGCCGATGACCCTCGGCGGGCGCGGCCTGGTCACCGTTGCGGGCGGCGGACAGCAGCCCGGCACGGGATCCGAAGTAGTGCGCGGGAAGCGCGTTGCTCACCCCGGCCACCTCGGCGACCGCGCGCAGGCTGAACCCGTCCTCGCCGCGTTCGGCCAGCACCTGCCGGGCGGCGGTCAGAATCCGGGCGACCTTGTCGCCCCGGTCGTAGGTGACCCGCTTGGGGGCGCGCAGCGCCTCTAGCGCGGCCGGGTCGCCCTGGGCGGCGGCCAGCAGTGCCGCGCGGGATCCGAAGTAGTGCTGTGCGAGCGCGGGACTGACCTCGGCGACCTCGGCGACCGCGCGGACGGTGAACCCGTCCTCGCCGTACTCGGCCAGCACCCGCCGGGCGGCGGCAACGATGCGGGTGACCTTGTCCGTGCGGTCGTGCTTGACCTGCTTGGGCGCGCGGAGTTCGGCCAGTGCGGCGGCGGCCAGGTTGTTGACCGAACTGGGCGTGCGGTCCATCACCTCGGCCGTCTGGTCGATCGACAGGCCCTCGACGTAGTGCAGTTCGAGCACCTGCCGGTAGTGCGAGCGCAGCGTGCCCAACTTGCCGCGCAGCGCCTCACCGAGCCCGGCCGCGACCGCCGCGGGCGGCGCCGCCTGGTCGGGGTTGTCGCGCATTTCCTGGCGGAACGCGTCCTCGCTGCGGAAGTACGCCTGACGGCGCACCCAGTACTCCCGGCCGTCCTTGTAGAGCGCGAAGTGGGCCACGCGGCCGAACAGCCAGCGGCGGAACGAGTTCGCCCGGCCGTCGTCGCGCCAGTCGTCCAACTCGGCCAGCGCGTCAGTGAAGATCTCCTGCACCAGGTCTTCGCACTCGGCGGCCGACACACGAGTGCGGCGCTTGCGCACGTACCCGGAGACCTGGTCGAAGTACCGCAGGTACAGCGCGGCGAACGCCTCGCGGTCGCCGTCCTGGAACGCCTTGACGATCGTCTCGTCCGGTAGCCCGTCACCGGGGGGCGAGGTACGGTTGAGCTGCATCGTTGAGTCTCCAAACACTCGATGCTCCGGCCCTGGTGGGTGGCAGCCCGCCGGGGCCTCTTTCGTGGGTGGGGAGCCGGTCAGCCCAGGGCGCCGGCGAACGTCGCGATAGCCGAGATGACCTGATTGACCAGGTCGGCGGCCTTCTCGGGGTGGTTCACGGCGTAGATCGCAACCGCGATTCCCGCGATCACCTGGGGGATCTTGCTGGTCTTCTGCGGAAACATCCGCGCTCCAAACACTCGATGCTTCGGCTCCGGCAGGGGGCCTCGCTATGTCCGCTGAGGTCCGTGCAAGTCCTCAACTGGTGCGCACCAGTCTGGTAACTGGTTCGCACCAGTGTCAACCCCCTGTCCTTGATCGGTTCGGCTGTGTGGACCTCCTGACACTTCGAGGGAACTGCACGGACTACCCGGCTCGGAAGCCAACAGGGGTTAACACGATGGTGTTAACCCCTGTTGCCTGCGGAATCTGTGCGGCATCCTCTTGTTGGAACGCTGGTTTCAACCCCAGGAGTTGAGGACGACGAAGCTTCGGGATGCTCGCGCGGCGCACGGCTGGTCGCAGAGCCGTCTAGTGCGCGAAATAGAATTGTATGCACAAAGGCATTTGCTCAATGTGGCGTCAACTGCAAGCCTTCGCGTGTACGTTTCTGAGTGGGAGAACGGCAAGCGTTCGGTGTCAGAGGAGTATGCGGCGATACTGCGTGCTCTTCTTGGCTGGACCGACGATGAACTATTTGCCGAAAGTGATGGTTCGCTGCAAGTCGATGGATATGACGCGCTCGTGCAACGAATTGATTCAGCTCATGCTCTAGGCGCGTCCATGGTTGACACGTTCCTAGCTCAGACAGAGATCCTTAGGACGCAGGACAGGCAACTCGGTGCCGGCGGCCTCGTGGATCAGATGAACGCCCATCTCTCAACGCTACAAGATGCGCTTACGTTCGCTGTTCTTCCGGCGGCGCGGCAACCTCTGGGGCGGGCTCTGGCCGGTGCCGCAACTCTTGCGGCCTGGCAAGCGCTGGATGTTGGCGCGGCTGACCGTGCATGGCGGCATTATGAACTGGGTAAGCGGGCCGCTCTCGAAGCTGGTGACACGCTCTACCTGGCGCATGCGACGGGTGAGCAAGCCTACGTTCTCTCGGATGCCGGGAAACCTGAGTTGGCCGTTGCGCTTATTCGTCAAGCTCAGCAGGTAGGGGGCAATAAAGTCTCTCCGAGACTAAAGGCGTGGCTGGTGTCCGCCGAGGCTGAACTATGCGCACTTGCCGGAGATGTGGAGTCGGCTAAGAGGGCTCTCGATAAGGCTTCTACCGCCATGCCAGAGACGAGAGACGTTAGAGATCCGGACATGGCAAGCATCTTCCTCAATAGTGCTCACCTAGAGCGGTGGCAGAGCCACACGGCCGCCCTGCTGGGCGAGGAACATGCTGTCAGCAGCATCTACGAGGTACTAGAAGGTATGGATCCGACGTTTGCCCGTGCCCGTGCCGGGCTGCATTGCGACCTGGCGCACGCGCATCTGTCGCGCGGCGAATACGGCGACGCAAAAGAGCAGATTCGAGCCGCACGTTTGATTGCAAACAGGACGGGATCGGTTCGCTTCCGGCGCAGGATTGGCCAGTTGTCTAGGTCCGTCACTGAGAGTGGCTAGCTTGCGGCCTTTCGGGTGGCGAGGATATGAAGCAAGGCCACGAGCGTCCCCGAACCGAGCAATTCGCCCCGGCGCATCATTTCGGGTACGTCAGCCAATGGTATCCAGGCTACTTCGCCAGCTTCTTCAATATCCACCGGCTCGTTTACCTTCGTTGCTCCGTTTCCGACAAAGATTTCATGCGGTGAGTCGACCATGCCAATCATGGGCTCAAAGGTCACAATGTGCTCAAGTCTGTGAGGGCGCCATCCCGTCTCTTCCTCGCATTCTCGCAAGGCCGTTTCCTTGGAATCCTCGCCAGACTCGACAATCCCTCCGGGAAGCTCCCAACCCCATTGGTCCGGGACAAAGCGGTATCGCCAGAGCATCAGGACTCGGTTATCGCGGTCAATGACCGCAGCAATAGCCACGCGGTGAAGACGCACAACGTGATGCTCGAAACGATCGACTCCAGGCGGCTCAACGTCAACGAGGGTCAGTTTCACCCAACGATTGTCATAAAGCGTCCGCTCGCCGTGAATGCGCCACGGCTCTAGTTCCTTGCCCTCGTTGGGGGAGCGGCGTAGGGCTTCGCTTACGAAGTAGCCACGTCCATGGCCAACCCTAAGAAGCCCTTCCGAGACAAGGCGGGTGAGGACAAGACGAATCGTTGTCCGTCCGGCGTCCAGTTCCTCAGTCAGCGTCCGCTCAGACGGGAGCTTGTCGCCGGGCTTAAACTTGCCCGAGCTGAGCCATTCTCGGACGGTCTGTTCTACGCGTGTCGTCACGTCCCCCATGGCCACTACCGTCCTTCCGGCTTGTCGAGAGGTGCGCACCAGTGCTGGAGCCCACGTTACAGCGACGTTCATGGGTACCGGTGGTCGCTTCCGGGCCTCAATGTTCCGCCCCGAGCGCCAGCTCTCACGCACGCCGGCGGGCGCCGGTAGCGGGGGACCGGCCGGGGGGCAATGCACCCCTTGGGTTTGGCCTAGTCAGGTTGATGCCTGTTCCGCCGCTACCCGCTACCACGCAGGTCAGAGCAGACGAGCGGGTAGCGTCGGGTTGTGCCATTGGAGATCGGTGCAGGTCAGCGCGGGTAGCGGCGGCGCTACCTCTCGTCGGTGTTCCGCTACCCGGTTTGGGCCGGGGAAGTGGGGTGAGCTAGAGCTGGGCCCACCCCTGCCGCGGACCCCAAACGAGAGAGTCAGGTCGGAAGTCGGAACGTGCCTCTAGAGGCTAGGCAGCAGGTCAGGGGCGAATCTGCCTCTAGAGCTGCCTCTAGGTCTAGAGGTGCCTGCCTCTAGACCTAGAGGAGGTCCATCCCTGTCCCCGCTGTCCCCGTGTCTCCGTCGCAGGCCAGAGACGGGTTTTCCGGAGACAGCTCGAAACCGGCCTTGTCTCCGCTGTCTCCGTCACGGGCCCAGGGGATGTGTCTGCCTGACGGACTGCATGACGATCAACACGTAATCAGGCGGACCGCCATGGACGTCAGCGGACGGTCATCGGGGGAGTGGTGGGCGTTCTGACCTGGATAAACAAACATGAAGATGCTTCACACCGAAGAGGCCACTGGTTCGAACCCAGTATCGCCCACCCTTACTACACAGGCCCTCCCGCATCTCAGCAGCAGGGCCTGAGTGATCAACTGGCAGGACTGTGGGAGATCAGCTCCCTCCCACACAAACGGGACCACAAGAACGCCCCACTCTTGCTCACTCTTCGTAGTCATGCAGCGGGGGGGGACGCCGCCTCATCCCACCCCCCTGACATGACGGGCCGCCAGGCGCTCAAGATCGAGACCGGGACTGAACCCGCCTCTGAGCGCCCTCCAGGAGTCCATTGGGTATGGGAACCGGCGAGTTCCCACTGAGTCGGAGCCGTTCCTGCAGGGAGTTCTCCCAGCGCTTCTGGAGTTTGGCCTTGAGTTCGTCTCGCATGGTGTCCGAGACGTGGGAGTACACGCCGCGGATGCCGGGCACGGTGTGCCCCAGCCGTTCGGCCTGGAGCACCTCCGGAATGGCATCCTCCAGCATCCAGGTCTTGTGACTATGCCGCAGCCCGTGCGGAGTGAGCCCCTCGATGAGCGGCAACCACACCGTCTTCAGTCACCACCCGGATCCCCCCAGGCAGCTGGAACGGCTGCCCGGGGACGGCATCGGGCGATGGTGGAAACGGCATCCCCTGCCATACCGTCGTGTCCGCTTGTCGGCGGCCTGTTCGAGGCGGCGCATCCTCTCGGTGCCGGCGATCGGCCCGGGGGCGATGGAGTTGCAGCGGATGCCGTAGCGGCTCCACTCGAGGGCGAGGTTTCGCATCAGGTGGTCGACACCGGCCTTCGCGGCGCCGACATGCGCCTGGTACGCGAAGGGCACGGACGCCTGCGCTTCGAGTATTTGCCGACATTGGTCTTGGGGATTTCTTCGACGAAGACGATGCGGTCCGGGATCTTCCATCTGGGCAGCGACGCGCCGAGGAAATTGCTCAGCTCGGCGGCGTCCGCGGTGGCCCCGGGCTTGAGCACGACACACGCCAGCGGCCGCTCCGACCATTTGGCCGACGCCACGCCGATCACTGCGGCCTCCGAGATCTACGGATGCGTGAGGAGCTCGTTCTCGATCTCCGCCGAGCCGATCCACTCGCCGCCGGACTTGATCATGTCCTTGGCGCGGTCGACGAGCCAGACCCGCCCGTCCGGGTCGATCTTGGCCACGTCGCCCGTGCGAAGCCAGCCGTCGGGGGTGAACCCGTCGCGGCCCCGGGGGTCGTTGTAGTACCCGGCCGTCACCCAGGGGCCCCGGCACTGCAGCTCGCCGGTGCTCTCCCCGTCCCAGGGGAGCACTTTCCCGGCGTCGTCGGCGATGCGGGCGTCGACGCCGAACATCGTGCGCCCCGCCGACGTGCGCAGCCGCGCATGCTCCTCCTCGGAGCGAGTCCGCTCTTCGCGGCGCAGTGTGCTCACTGGCCCGCTCGCGGAGGTCTCGGTCCTCACCGATCCCGATCGAGTCCCTCGCCATCAGGGACATCTGCTGGAGGAAGATCGACCGGTGGCTGTACACCACGGCCTTCGGGTTTCCGGTGGTTCCGCTGGTGTAGCAGACCGCCGCCGCGTGCCTTTCGTCCACTATGGACAATTCTCCGGCGGACGCCGCGTCCAGCAACGAGTCGTACGCGTGGACGTCGATCCAGCCCAGGTCACCGATACCCGGGTCGCCCGGCTGGGGCCCGTCCCCGTCGAAGAGCACGAGGTGCTTGACGCTGGAAGCCGTCGCCAGCGCCGGGAGCAGGCGAGACAGCAGGGCACGGTCGGCGAAGACGGGACCGGACTCGCCGCCCCGCAGCACCTTGTCGCCAGGGTCGTACCAATCCGGGGCCCACTCCCGGGCCTCATGCAGCGCTCCCGCTCGGGCAGCGGACGTACCTCGGTCGAACCGCCGCAGACCGGCGGCACGTGCGCCTCCCAGGGCCGTTCGTCATGCTCGTCCGTCGACGTCAGGGACCCGGGGCGCCCGTCAGAGCGTGGCCCGCCAGTCGGCGCTCAGGGTAGCCAGCTCCCGCTCGTACGCCTCCGCGCTGCGGAGCTTGACGTCCTCGTAGCCGCGCAGTTGGTCGGGCAGAGCCGCGATCCGCGTGGCGAGGCTGTAGTTCGTGCTCGACAGTCCGTCGGTGAGCCGGCCGACCAGCTCGACGTAGTCGGCGAGGACACGGCGCTCGAGACGTCGTACGGCGGTATGGGCGAACGGGTCATACCAATGACCGCGTAGGAACTTCAGACTCGCGAGGGCGCGCAGGACCGGCCGCGAGGACGGCCCGAGCTGCAGCTTCCTGCCCATCCCGAGCGCACGGAGCGTGGGCGGGTGGAGATTGAACGCTGCTCGCCCGGACCCGCCCTCCGCGCGGACCGACGCGAGGAACTCCGGCGCAGTGAGCAGCCGGGCTACCTCGTACTCGTCTTTGTAAGCGGTCAGCTTGTAGAGGTGGCGTGCCACCTGCTCGCTGAGGGCACTGCCGTCGCCGAGCTTTCGCTCCTTGGCCCAGACGGTCGAGACGCGGCCGACGTACTCGACGGCGAGCTTCGGGCCCTGGTAGGCCTCCAGGCGCGCGGCCCGGTCCACGACGATCCGGCGGGCTTCGCCTGTGAACCCGGACGCGTCGATGTGCTGCGCCACCCGAGCGCTCGGTGTCCGGGGCACGCCGGGCGACGGGACAGGGGCGTTGGTGGGGTCGGCCGCGATGGCGCGTCCCCAGCGGAAGGCGCTGATGTTCGCCGCGACCGCGACGCCGTTGAGCGTGATCGCATCCTCGATGGCCTGCGCCGGGATCGGGAGCCGGCCGGTCTGGTAGGCGGCACCGACCAGCAGCAGATTCGCGGACTGGATGGACCCGAAGAGGGTCTCGCAGATCTTGAGGGCGTCCACACGGACCAGGTCGGTGTCGGGTCCTGCGAGCCTGTCGAGGAGAGTGTCGGTGCCGGGGTAGGCGACCGATGCGTCCGCCACCATGTCGCCCGTCGGGGTGATGCTGGTGGAGGCGACGATCGTTGTGCGGCCCGGCGCCACCCGACTTGCGTTCTTCTCCTCGGCCGCGACCAGGAGGTCGAAGGCGAGGAACAGGTCAGCGGCGCCCTCGCCGACCCGGTTCGACGCCGCGTCGCCTCGTTGCACGAGACGCAGGTGGGAGACGACGGGTCCCGCCTTCTGGCTGAGTCCGGTCTGGTCGAGCCCCACGACCTCGTAGCCGGCGGTCAGTGCGGCGGTCGCGATGATCTGGTTGACCGTGACGATGCCGGTCCCGCCGATCCCGGCCATGAAGACGTCGGTGCCGGCCCGCTCGATGCTCACATCGGGGGCCGCGGGTGGCTTCGGCAGCTTCCGCTTGGTGCGCGGACTCTTCCGCCGACCCGAGTCCGTGACGGTGACGAAGCTCGGGCAGTCTCCCGCGAGGCAGCTGTAATCGGTGTTGCAGCTGGTCTGGTCGATGCGGGTCTTGCGCCCGAGGTCCGTGTCGATCGGCTGTACCGAGAGGCAGTTGCTCTTGACCCCGCAGTCGCCGCAGCCTTCGCAGACCTCCTGGTTGATGACGACCCTGCTCGGACGGGGCGAAAGCTTCCCACGCTTGCGGAGCCGCCGGGCGTTCGCCGCGCACTGCTGGTCGTAGACGAGGACGGTGACGCCGTCGACCTCCCGCAGAATGCGCTGCGCCTCGTCGAGCCGCTCGCGCGGCCAGACCACCGCGTTCCTCGGCATCTTGATCCGTCGATACCGCTCGGGCTCGTCGGCGCAGACGATGATCCGGACCACCCCCTCGGCCAGGAGCTTGCGGGCGAGGGCGGGGACCGGCAGGCCGGCCTGGGGGTCCTGTGCCCCGGTCATGGCGACCGCAGAGTTGTAGAGCACCTTGTAGGTGATGTTGACGCCGGCCGCGACCGCGGCCTGGACGGCGAGCTGGCCGGAGTGGAAGAAGGTGCCGTCGCCGACGTTCTGGAAGATGTGGCGGTGTGAGCTCCAGGCCGCCTGCCCGATCCACTGGGCTCCTTCGCCGCCCATCTGGGTCCATCCGGTGATCGCCGAGTCCTGGCGGGCCGAGACCGAGGCCAGCGTATGGCAGCCGATGCCACCGCCCGCGATCGATCCGTCGGGCACCACCGTCGACGAGTTGTGCGGGCAGCCAGAGCAGAAGTACGGCGTGCGCTGGACCGGCAGCAGCCCGAGCCGGCGGCGCTGGTAGGGAGGCCGCCGGAGCGCGATGCCGCCGCCGAAGGCCCGTCTGATCGGGTCGTGCAGCCGCTCGGGCAGCAGCTCGCCGTCGCCCGGCACGAGGGCGGCGCCCTGGGCGTCCCGCTTCCCTAGCACGGTCGGGCGGTGCTCCAGCGAGTACAGGATGTCCTTGACCTGGCGCTCGATGACCGGAGCCTTCTCCTCGACCACCAAAATGGTGTCGAGTCCCTCGGCGAAGGCCCGGATCCGACCACGGTCGAGGGGGTACGGTGCGGCGACCCCGGCAATGCTGATCCCCGCGGTGGCGACGGCGCCGGGGTCGAGGCCGAGGTCCTGGAAAGCCTGGACGGCGGCGTCCACGGCGACTCCGCTCCCGATGACGCCGAACCGAGGACGTGGGGTCGCCGACCGCACCCGGTCGAGATCGTTGGCGGCCAGGAAGGCCTCCACGGCCGCCCACCGGGGTCCGGTGAGCTCGGCCTCGACACGCAGGCTCTCGCCCGGAGTGTGCACGGGCTGCTGCGCATACACCCAGGGGCGCCCTCTCCACATGACCTCGGGGTGATCGAACTCGACGGCCTGGAAGTCGTGGGCGACGGTCCACACTCCGTCCGCGACGTCGCTCAGGACCTTCACACCGACCCAACATCCGGTGAATCGGGAGAGCTCGACGGCAGCCAGCGTGTGGAGGACGACCTCCGTGCCGTTGCGTGGCGTGAAGAACGGCATGTTGAGCGCGGCTAGGGTCGCGTCACTGGCGTACGGCAGGGTCGACGACTTCGATGACGGATCGTCGCCCACGAACGCGACGACCCCTCCGCGCGGGTCGGGGCCGTACATGGTGGCATGTCGGATGGCGTCCGATGCCCGGTCGAGGCCGGGGCCCTTCCCGTACCAGACGCCGACCACCCCGTCCACGGTGCGCTCGTCGTCCGGGAGTTGCATCTGAGTGCCCCAGACGGCGGTGGCGGCGAGTTCCTCGTTGACCCCCGGGCTCAGGTGCACCTGGTGGTCCTCGCGCAGGCCCGGGATCGATGCGAGCAGGCTGTCGAGCCCGCCGAGGGGAGACCCTTGATAGCCCGACACGAAGACCGAGGTGTTCCGGCCACGTGCGACGTCGCGTGCGTGCTGCTCGATCAGAGCCCGCGCGATCGCCTGGACCCCCGTGAGGAGGACGCGCTCGTCGCCGACCTCGTACTTCGCCTCCAGCCGGTAGTCGCCGGTCGTCTCGGCGGTCTCGCTCAGCGCGCCTGTGGTCATGGGGCCGTCCTCCGGTCGCGTCAGGAGGATCCGGTGGGACGGATCCTGTCGATTTCACCAATTGTCAGGAGTGGAGTGGTGGAGATCTACGGGTGAGCGACGAAATCGCTTACCATCCGAGGATGCTCGATCGTGAAATCCACGAAGGCGGAGAGGTCGAGATCCACGATCTGTGCCGACGCGTGCTCGGGACCATGGACCAGCTCGTGAACCGGGCCGTCGACCGGATCCGCGAGGAGCTCCCCGACTACGAGTCCGTCCCCGAGTCGGAGCACTGGGCCGATGTGCACGAACAGCTCACGCGGCGTGTGCGGGCGCTGGACGAGGACCTCGTTCCAGGGGAACGCGATCTCGCGTCGGCGGCGGATCTGGCCCGCAGCCGGGCGCGTCAGCGGGTACCGATCTCGACGCTCATCGACGCCTTCCACATCGGGGACAGCGAGGTCTGGCGGGCGCTGGTCGCCGCCTCGACCGCGCGCGACGCTCCGTACTTGCCGCACCTGGCGAGCCGGATGATGGACTCGATCCACGCGCTCTCTGCCGCGCTGGCCTCCGCCCACTCGGAGGTCACGCAGACGATGCAGGGCCACCACATCACCTTGGCGCATCGCCTGGTGGAGTTGCTCGCCCTCGGCGGCCACGAACGCGAGCTTCACGCCGTGGCGCAGGCACTCGGTCTGTCCCCGACCAGCAGCTGGCAGGCGTTCCTCTGGGCGCCGCCGCGACCCGCGGACGACCTCAGCTTCGGGCTCCAGCAACGCATCGGCCGCCTCGGTGCCCACGTCATCTGCGCGGCGCGGGAGCAGCAGCTGGTGATCGTCGCAGACCGTGCCTCCGCGGAGGCCGTCCGCCGCTTCGTCGACGAGGAACTCCAGGGCGGACGGATCGGTATCGGCGTCCTGCGGCCGGGTCTGGCGGGTGCGTCCGAGAGCCTCGAAGATGCTCGGCTGGTTCTGAACGCGACCGCCCCCGGACGGACGACGCGGGAGTTCGCGGAGGGGTGGGTCGAGGCCTGCGTCCTGGCGCACAGCCGTCGACTCGGGCCGCTCCTGGATGGGGCGATCCAGGTGGCGCGCGAGCAACCGCATCTCGCCGACGCCGTTGAGGCGAGCTACCTGAGCTCGATGTCGCTGACCGACGCGGCCGCGCGGCTGCACCTGCACGCCAACAGCGTGACCTACCGACTCGCCCGGTGGCGCGAGCTCACCGGGCTCGATCCGCGCAGCGTTCCAACACTCGTCCAGTCCTGGTTGGCCGTTCATGAAGCGAGACGATTCGGCACGAACGGCTAAGCCAGCGCGCATCGACCGTGGTCGAACATCGCTCGAACTTGCTGACACATTCGGCCGAGCGCGTGATGGCGGTCATGGCCTGGCCGGCCCCAAACGACCACCGGCTGCGAGAGAGCAGTCAACTTGGTACTTCTATCGTCGGCGGTCAAAGCAGTGTCACCACTTGACAGGTGCTGGGAAAACTGAAACCGGCGGTGTTGCGGCTCACCGTGCAGTGGAGACGTTAGACGATGCAGAGGGTCGCTTCTGGTGGTGATCTGATGGTAGAGCGTGACACGTCGGCCGGGCGGGACCGGCATCGCACGGCCGGCAGGGATGAGACACAGGCCGTTGCCGCTCGACTGTTCGGTGAGTTGGGCTATGACGAAGTGTCCATCCACATGGTCGCCGACGCTGTCGGCGTCGCCCCGGAAACGCTTGTTGATCTATACGGAGGTAAGCAGGGCCTGTATTTCGGGGTCATGGAGGCGTCGGCGCTGGAGTGGCGAGAGCAGTTGGACCTGCTGCTGGTGAAAGATTACACGCCTGACGCCGATGGCCTGATCCGGGTCGGGGATCTGTATCTAGATTACTGTCTCGAGCATCCGGAAATATCCAGGATACTAATTCATCGCTGGATGTCCGATGCTAGCGACTTCACCGATGTGGAGCATGACATAGTCGTCCCCTTGATTGAGAAGTCGATCGATCTGGTTCGCGGTGCAGCCGAGCCAGGCGTCGACGCAGAGGCGGCGACATGGACGTTTCTCTGGATGATACACGGCTATCTACAATCAGGTTACCTGGACAGAAACGGCCGAAAGATTCCCCCGACCAATCCCAAGGCGCTGGGCCGGTTTCGTGATCATATGCATTGGCTTACGAGGAAGATTACTGGCGCCGAATAACGGTGGTGCCTTCGTGGAGCACGATGTCAAAATCGGTCGCTGATCGTTGAACGTGATGTTCTATGATCAACGGGACGACGTGCAGGTTGCGGTCGATCGCGTGCACCTGGTCCGACAGCACCGCTCTGTACGAGTCGAAAACCTCCGTCGACGGCGGCCGCGCGCTCGCCTACGTGCAGGTCGGCGGCAACCCCAGCCCGTGGAAACTGGACCTCAAGACCGGCCGACGCACACGGCTGACCCACAACGCCGACTGGCAGGAGGACCACGGCGACTCACCGGACGGCCGGTGGTCGGTGACGACCATCGACTCGCGCGGGTCGCATTACCTGGACTACCTGTCGCTGATGCCCTACCGCAGCTTCTTCGACGCCTGGGAGATCAGCCCGGTCGCCATCATCGCCGTGGGCGGAGCCCAGCGGCGCGTATGCGCGCAGTTCTCTCCGCCGGCGGGGGGACGTTGATGGGCCAGGATCTGCACCCCTACGACGGCGGCGACGTCCGCCCGTCCGGGAACTACCAGGGCTGGTCGATGTGGACGTCAGCACCCACCCACGAGCGATACCAGGCGCCCTCAGCGCCAAGCAGAACATCACCCTCAAGGGCCTGCACTTGGGCACGGTCACTCTGCACTACGACCAGAATTTCCTGACCAAGACCGCCCGAAGACGGTCGACAGCCCGCCGACCACTGCGCCGCCGCCACGACCGGCGCCAACGGCATCGCCGTCCTGCACGTCAGCCGGAATCGGGGTGACTCCTTGCGCTCGCTCGCCGCGTTCCTCCCCAGGGCCGGGCTCGGCTTGCGCTTGGCCTTGAACCTGGACGGCGAACCGGTCGCCTGCCAGAAGGTGAAGGCACGCGGATACACGCGGGACTTTTGCGGGCGCTACGAAACGGCCGTGCACCACGGTCAACTCCTGTTGCTGCGGCCACTGGTCGACTTCCGGCGCCCGCCCCCGCCAATGGCCTTGGTAGCCGTTCTGCGCTGACTATGGGCGACCAGTTTCTGTGTCATTTCGTGCACGAGCTAATGTATGGGGCATTAAAGTATATGGCGCCTATCGTCGGACGACGATTAAACGGGGATGCGGTGGCAGCGGTGGTGCGGCTTGATCCTTGCGCACTCGACGTTGTCTCCCTTGGGCGACGCGACGCGACGCGACGCGGGGCCTCTGGGGGTAGGTCGGGCATGGTGGGTGGCGTCGATGGCCAGGAATAGGTCGGCCTTGACGAGGTAGACGCAGTCGGCGCCGAGGCTGATGCGGCCTTGCGCGGCGGCCACGACATCGATTCGCGGCTGATCGGGGAATTGCCGCTGGGTGGACCCGCACGTAAGCGGCGCGGCCGTGGTGGGGCGCCCCGATGCGCACTCCGACGGGATGCCCGTCGCCTACGTGACCATTTCCGGGCAGCTATGAAGGTTGTGCTTGAGGAGGTCGGTCGACGCGGTTGGTGGATGAGGGGGCGATCGCTGGTCTCCTGGCGGCGCCGGGACGGTGGAGGTCGTTGATCGATCCGGAGCCGCCGCCAGTGCCGGGAGGGGCGCGCGGCGTCGGCTCCGTCTGATCGATCTGATCTTCCATGGCATGGGGAAAGTGATCATCATGATCATAATTCAGTGCATGAAGTCAGACTAAAAGATCGCGGCGATGTCGGTAGGTCGATGGCGGTGAACGCGGCCTTGTCGTGCAGGATCCGGGCGAGGTGGGGGGCGCCTCGATGGTCGGGGCGTGCGTCGCGGCGGCGTGAGACTCTGGGCGACAGTGTGCGCGCCGGCGCCGTGTCCTGCGGTTCGACCCCAAAATCATGCATAACAATCGCAGGAATCTCTTGACCTGGGTGGTGTGCTCGGTATTGCATGACCTCACGTCAGGGAGCGACCCCCCGTCCCACCCCTCAGCTGGAGGTTCGTATGCGGAGAAGCGTGACACTGGCGGTTGCGGCCGGCCTGGCGGGCCTGTCGCTGACCGCCTGCGGGGACGGCTCGTCCACCGAGGACCGGGGCACGGTCACTCTCGCCGTCGCCGCGGCGCCGAAGAAGTGGGATCCGTACACCTTCGACTGGGGGCCGATGTCGCAGGCCGAGCAGGCCGTGTACGACACCCTGATACACACCCGGCCGGATGGGAGCCCGGCGCCGGGTCTCGCCACGTCGTGGAAGTACACCGACCCGACGCATTTCGAGTTGACGCTCCGGCGGGGCGTGCGGTTCAGCGATGGCGAGCCCCTTGACGCGGCGGCCGTGAAGAAGAATCTGGATCGTGCCAAGAAGGTCGTCGGGCCGAAGACGGACCAGCTCGCCGCCGTCAAGAGCGTCCAGGCGCCCGACGCGGACACGGTGAAGATCACCCTCAACGAGCCCTATCCCTCGTTGCCCGCCGCCTTCCAGCAGGTCATGGGCATGGTCGCCAGCCCGAAGGCGCTGGACGCCCCGGAGTCCCTGAACCAGAACCCGGTCGGTGCCGGGCCCTACACGCTGGACGGGTCCAAGACCGTTCCCGGCGACCACTACACCTTCAAGAAGAACCCGCAGTACTGGGACGCCAAGTCGGTCGGCGTCGAGACGCTCGTGCTCAAGGTGATCCCGGACATGACCGCGGCGCTCAGTGCGCTGCGCTCCGGTCAGGTCGACGCGACGCTGGGGAGCGTCAACCAGCTGGACACCGCCAAGACCCTGTCGGACGTCAAGGTCCTGTCGCAGCCGAGCTTCTTCGCCTCGCTCAACCTGCAGGACCGCAACGGCACCCAGGTCAAGGCGCTGAAGGACGTGCGGGTCCGGCAGGCGATCCAGTACGCCGTCGACCGTGCCGCCCTGCAGAAGGTGCTGGGGCCCGGTTCACCGTCCACGCAGCTGTTCCTGCCGGGAACGCCGGGCTTCGACGAGTCCCTGACCAACGCCTACCCGCATGACCCGGCCAAGGCCAAGCAGCTCCTGGCGGCCGCCGGTTACCCGAACGGCTTCGACCTGCCGCTCGTCAACACCGACTACAGCAACTGGAACGACTACGTGCAGGCGGTGTCGAGCCAGCTGAAGGAGGTCGGCATCAACGTGAAGATCAACAACCTGCCGCTCAGCACGTACCTGGAGGCCAAGTTCAAGACCGACAACCCGGCCTACGCCTGGTTCTACAACGCGTCCGACAACTACTTCGACGTCCAGTACGCGCTGCTCAAGAACGCCAAGTACAACCCGTACAAGGTCGAGTCGCCCGAGATCGAGAAGCTTGCCGCGACGGCGGCGACGCAGCAGGGCGGGGAGCAGGCGGCCACGCTGAAGCAGCTGTCGAGGCGGTTCGTGACCGAGTCCCCGATGATCGTCACGAACGTGGTCGACGTCTTCTACTTCTACGACACCAAGAAGATCAAGAAGATGGAGATGACGGCGCTGCAGCCGATGCCCTCGATCAACGCCCTGCAGCCGGCCGGCTGACGGGGTCCGGGAGAGCGGTCGCCATGCTCAGAATCGTCGGCAAGCGGCTCCTCGCGGTCGTCCCCATGCTGTGGGCGATCGCGACGATCGCCTTCTATCTCGTCAACCTGATCCCCGGGTCGCCTGGACGCACCATCCTTGGCGACGCGGCGTCGCAGGAGCAGGTCGACGCGCTCAACCACCGGCTCGGCCACGACCGCCCCCTGCTGGTCCAGTACGGTGACTGGCTCGCGGGCGCGGTCCGCGGCGACTTCGGGGATTCGCTGCAGTCCGGCCGGTCCGCGGTGGGCGACGTGGCCACCAGGCTTCCGATCACCCTGTCGATCGCCATCGCCGCGACCGTCATCAGCGTGGTGATCGGCGTGCTCGTCGGCGTGGCCGCGGCCAACGGCGGCCGGTGGCTCGACCGGGTCCTGCAGGGCGGGTCGAGCGTGGCCATGGCGGTCCCCAGCTTCTGGCTGGGCGTGCTCCTGGTGTTCGTCTTCGCGCTCGGCCTGGAGTGGCTCCCGGCGGTCGGGTATGTGCCGTTCACGGAGGACCCCGGGGAGTGGCTGAAGTCGATCGTCCTGCCCAGCGTGTCGGTCGCGATGATCGGGACGGCCACGGTCGGCCGGCAGACCCGCGCCGCGCTCATCCACGAACTGGGCCAGGACTACATCCGCACGCTGTACGCGACCGGCGTCCCGGCGCGCTCGATCGTCCTCAAGCACGCGCTCCGGAACGCCTCGACCCCGATCGCGACCACGGTCGGGTTCCAGTTCATCGGCCTGCTGGGCAGCACGGTCATCGTCGAGCAGGTGTTCGGCATCAACGGGCTCGGCCAGCTCGTCCTCGGCGCCGTCACGAGCAAGGACCTGCCCCTGCTCCTCACGGTCATCATCTTCACGACGGCCATGGTCATCGCGGTGAACCTGATCGTGGACCTGCTGACCGTCTGGCTCAATCCCAAGGCGAGGCGCGCATGAACACCGACCGTCGCCCGCGCGGCTACCCGCACCGCGTCCTCGGCTCGCTCCGCGGCATGCTCAGCCTCGGGTGGCTCGCGCTCGTCGTGATCGGCAGCTTCCTCGCACCGTGGCTGGCGCCGCACGACCCGCTCAAGCAGGACATCGACCGGGCCTATGCGCTTCCGTCGGGCACCTACTGGGCCGGTACCGACTCGCTCGGGCGCGACATACTCAGCCGGATCATGCACGGTGGCTCGGTGAGCCTGCTCGGCGCCGGCGAGGCCCTGCTGGTCGCCGTGGTGATCGGGGTGCCGCTGGGCATGCTGGCGGGCTACCGGGGCGGTGTCGTCGACGCCGTCCTCAGCCGGATCGCCGAGGTCGTGATGTCGCTGCCCGTCATCGTGATCCTGCTCGCGGTGGTGGCGGTGTACGGCAGGGCCTTCACCATCACGATGGGCGCCCTCGGCGTGATCCTCTCCGCGTCCTTCATCCGGCTGGCGCGCGCCACCACCGAAGGAAAGCGCAACGAGCTGTACGTGGACGCCGCCCGAGTCTCGGGTCTCGGTCATCTGCGCATCGCCGTCCGGCACATCCTCCCCAACATCACGGCTCCGCTGCTGATCCAGAGCACGCTGGCGCTCAGCTCCGCCCTGCTCATCCAGGCCGGCCTGGGCTTCCTCGGCCTCGGCCCGGAACCGCCCGCCCCGAGCTGGGGGTCGGGCATCGCCGACGCCGCCAAGTACGTCAACCGCGACGGCTGGCTGATGGTGCCGACCGGCGCCGTCCTCATCTTCACCGTGCTGGCGTTCAACAGCCTCGGGGACGCCCTGCGGGACGCGACCGGTCACGCGGCGCGCTCGGTGGAGCGGCGCCGCCGGATCACCTCCTCCGGCGTGACCCGCAGTTCCGGACGCCTCCTCGAAGTGGACGGCCTGCGCGTCGAGTACCCGGGCCGGCGGGTCATCGACGACGTGACCCTGCACGTGGACGCCGGTGAGGTCCTGGCGCTCGTCGGGGAGTCCGGCTCGGGCAAGACGCAGACGGCCTTCTCCGTCCTCGGGCTGCTGGCCCCCGGAGGCCGGATCACCGGGGGCGGTATCCACCTGGACGGCAGCGACCTGCTCGCCCTGGCCGACAGGAAGCTCGCGGCGCTGCGCGGCACCCGGATGGCGTACATTCCGCAGGAGCCGATGAGCAACCTCGATCCCTGCTTCACCGTCGGGTCCCAGATGGTCGAGCCCCTCGTCGCCAACCTGCGCATCGGACGTGCCGAGGCCGGGAAGCGCGCGCTCGCGCTCCTCGCCCGGGTCGGCATCGGCGAGCCGGAACGGGTGTACCGCAGCTATCCGCACGAGATCTCCGGGGGGATGGCGCAGCGCGTCCTCATAGCGCGAGCGGTCTCCTGCGAGCCGTCCCTGCTCATCGCGGACGAGCCGACCACGGCGCTGGACGTGACGGTCCAGGCCGAGGTCCTGGACCTGCTGCGCGATCTGCAGCGCGAGAGGCGGATGGGCATCGTGCTGGTGACGCACGACTTCGGCGTCGTCGCCGACATCGCCGACCGGGTGGCCGTGATGCAGAACGGCCGGCTCGTCGAGGAGGGACCGGTCGACGAGCTCTTCGCCGCGCCCTCCCACCCCTACACCAAGATGCTGCTCGACTCCTCCCTGGAGGGGCGTGAGCCGCGCAAGGAGCTCCGGCATGTCTGAGGTACTACAGGTCAGAGACCTGCGCGTCGAGTTCGGCGGGCGCGGGCTGTTCGGCAAGCCGGTCGAGGTGCTGCACGGCGTCTCCTTCGAGATCGCCGAGGGCGAGACGTTCGGCCTGGTCGGCGAGTCGGGGTCGGGCAAGACCACGATCGGGCGCGCCGTGCTCGGGCTGGTCGCCCCCTCCGCCGGGACGATCGTCCTGAACGGCCGGCCCATCGGCGACCTGCGCCGCCGGCGGCGACTCGCACACGAGGTCCAGGTCGTCTTCCAGGACCCCTACACGTCGCTCAATCCGGCGATGACCACCGAGAGCATCCTGAGCGAGCCGCTGCGCGTGCACGGCATGGAGCGCGCCGCCGCCGCCAAGCGCGTCGCCGACCTGCTCGACAAGGTCGCGCTGCCCGCCGACGCGGGCAGACGCTACCCGCGCGAGTTCTCCGGGGGCCAGCGCCAGCGCATCGCCATCGCACGCGCCCTGTCCCTGGAGCCGCGGCTCATCGTCTGCGACGAGCCGGTGTCCGCGCTGGACCTGTCCACGCAGGCGAGGATCCTCGATCTGCTGATCGAGATCCAGGACGCCCTCGGGATCGCGTACCTGTTCATCTCCCACGACCTCGCCGTCGTCCGCCACATCAGCCACCGTGTGGCCGTCATCAACCGTGGTGCGTTCGTGGAGACCGGGTCCGCCGCGCAGGTCACCGAGAACCCGGTGGACCCCTACACCCGCCGGCTCCTGCTGTCCGCCCCGGTCCCCGACCCGGCCCGGCAGCGCGAGCGCCGGGCCGAGCGGCACCGGCTCGCCGGTGAGCCCGCGTAGCGCCCGGACGGCCGCGAAGCACGGCCCGGCGGCCGTTGATGTGGTCCTGCCGCCGCGGCTAGACCATACTGATGGTTGTCATTGATGCGAGGAGGACACAGGGTGGCGCAGCCGCATGTCAGGCGGGGGGTGAAGGTCGGCGAGGCGATCGCGCAGGACATCGTCCGCAAGATCGGCGCGGAGAACCTGCAGCCGGGGACGCCGCTTCCCTCCGAGGCGCAGATGATCGAGGAGTACGGGGTCGGACGCGGCTCGCTCCGGGAGGCGCTGCGCATTCTGGAAGTGCACGGGCTGATCTCCATCAAGCCCGGCCCGCGCGGAGGGCCCATCGTGGCCCAGGTCAGCGCGGACACCTTCGGCCGGATGTCGACGCTGTACTTTCAGGCGGGCCGGATGACGTTCAGCGAGCTGATGGAGGCGCGGCTCGTGATGGAGCCGGTCATGGCGAGGCTCGCGGCCGAGCGCCGTGACGCCGGCATGGCGAAGACGCTCGGCGCCATCGCCGAGGACACGCCGCTGGACGACGACGGCGGCTATCTGAGCCACAGCGGCGACTTCCACCGGTTCGTGGCCTCGATGTCGGGCAACGGCATGCTCGATCTCTTCAGCGGGTCGCTGGGATACATCTTCCACGAACGCGTCAGCGGGCTGTTCTTCCCCAAGGCGCGCCGCGCCAAGGTCAGGCAGGCGCACGCCGAGATCGCCGAGGCGATCGAGGCGGGCGACGCCGACCGGGCCGAGGCACTGATGCGCGAGCACATGCAGGAGTACGCCACCTACGTCAAGCGCCGCCAGCCCGCCCTGATGAACGAGGTCGTCGGCTGGCGCTGATCCGGTGCCGATCCGGTGCCGATCCGGCCCGGTGGCGGCTCAGGCGCCGGTCCACCGGGGAGCGCGCTTCTCCACGAACGCCAGTGCGCCCTCCCTGGCATCGGCCGATCTTCTGACCGGGTCGAGAACCCGCTCCTGCCGGTCGAACTGCTCATCCAGCGGCCAGTCGGCGGAGCGGACCAGCACGTGCTTGGACGCCGCCAGCGCGAGCGGCGCGTTCGCCGCGACCTCGGCGGCCAGGTCCAGCGCCCCGGCGAGCGCCTCGCCCGGGGCGGTGAGCCGGTTCACGAGGTGGACGTCCGCGGCTTCGGCGGCGGGCCACAGCCGCCCGGTGAGGACGAGCTCCATGGCCAGGTGGTAGGGGATGCGCCGCTGGAGCCGGAGCAGCCCGCCGGCCGCGGCGGTGAGGCCCCGCCTGGTCTCGGGCAGCCCGAACCTCGCCTCCCGGGAGGCGACCACGAGGTCGCAGGCCAGGACGATCTCGAAGCCGCCGGCCAGCGCGTACCCCTCGACGGCGGCGATCAGCGGTTTGCGCGGCGGGCGGCGGACGAGGCCGGCGAAGCCGCGTCCCTCCACGATCGGGATCTCGCCGCGGGCGAAGCCCTTCAGGTCCATGCCGGCGCAGAACGTGCCGCCCGCACCGGTGATCACTCCGGCGGCGAGGTCGGGACGGGCGTCGAGCGCGTCGAGCGCGTCCGCGATCCGGTGCGCGAGCTCCAGTGACATGGCGTTGCGCGCGGCGGGACGGTTCATCGTGAGGACCAGGATCCGGCCGTGCTCCTGGATGACGAGCTCGGGCTCGCTCATGATCGGCTCTCCTCGGGGGTCAGCGGGCGGCCATGCGCATGGCGCCGTCCAGGCGGATCGTCTCGCCGTTCAGCATCGGGTTCTCGATGATCTGCAGGGCGAGCGAGGCGTACTCGGCGGGCAGCCCGAGCCGGTTCGGGTGCGGGACCGTCCGGCCGAGCGAGGCGCGCACCTCTTCGGGCAGCCGCGCGAGGATGGGGGTGTCGAACAGTCCGGGGGCGATGGTCGTCACCCTGATCAGCTTCGTCGCGAGGTCGCGCGCGGCGACGAGCGTCATCCCGACGACACCCGCCTTGGCGGAGGCATAGGGGATCTGGCCGATCTGCCCCTCGTAGGCGGCGACCGAGGCGGTGAGGACGCACACACCGCGCTCACCGCCGGCGGGCTCGTTGCGCGCCATCCGCGCGGCGGCCAGCCGCAGCGTGTTGAAGGTGCCGATCAGGTTGATCCGGACGATCCGCTCGTAGGTCTCCAGCGAGCCCGGCCGTCCGTCCCGGTCGACCAGGCGGACCGGGCCGCCGCGCCCGGCGCAGTGCACCAGCGTCCGCAGCGGGGCGACGGACTCGGCGACGTCCAGCGCGGCCTCCACCGCGTCGGGGTCGGTGACGTCCGCCGCCGCGAACGTGCCGCCGATGTCGGCGGCGACGCTCGTGCCCGCGGACTCGGGCAGGTCGAGCACCACCACATGCGCGCCGCGCTCGGCGAGCCGTGCCGCGGTGGCGGCGCCGAGCCCCGACGCGCCGCCGGTGACGACCGCCGAGGTTCCGTTGACGTCCATGTCCTGCCTTCCGTCGTGGTCAGAGGCGTTCGATGATGGTCGCGTTGGCCATTCCGCCGGCCTCGCACATCAGCTGGAGGCCGTAGCGGCCACCACCGTCTTCCAGGGCGTGCAGCATCGTCGTCGCGAGCCGGGCGCCGGAGGCGCCGAGCGGATGACCGAGCGCGATCGCGCCGCCGCGGGGGTTGACCCGGGCGGGGTCGGCGTCCGGGAACTCGGCGAGCCAGGCCAGCGGGACGGACGCGAACGCTTCGTTGATCTCGATGTGGTCGATCCGGCCGAGGGGGAGCCCCGAGCGTTCGAGGATCCGGTGCGTGGCGGGGACGGGGGCGGTCAGCATCAGCAGCGGGTCGTCTCCGCACACGGCCATCGCGTGCACGCGCGCCCGCGGCGTCAGGCCGAGCTCCGTGCACCGGGCGGCGCTCATGAGCAGGACCGCGGCGGCTCCGTCCGTGATCTGGGACGAGTTCCCCGCCGTGACGTGCCATCCGATCTCCGGGAAGCGCGCCGCGACGTCGTCGCGCCGGAAGGCCGGCTTCAGCGTGCCGAGACCCTCCGCGGTGCTGTCGGGACGGATCGTCTCGTCGCGGCGGAACGGGCCCGCCGGCGTCTCGACCGGGACGGTCTCGCGGTCGAACGCGCCGGAGTCCCGCGTCGCCGCGGCGAGCCGGTGCGAGCGGGCCGCGTACCCGTCGAGGGCGGCCCGTCCGAGTTTCCAGCGGGCGGCGACCAGTTCCGCCGCGACGCCCTGCGACACGAGTCCGGGCGCGTACCGCTCCGCCACCCGGGAGCCGTAGGGGTCGGCGTCCATCCGGGCCGACCCCATCCGAACCCTGCTCATGGATTCGACGCCGGCGGCGATCACCACGTCCTGGCAGCCCGCCCTGATCGCCTGCGCGGCGAAGTGCAGGGCCTGCTGCCCCGACCCGCACTTGCGGTCGATGGTGGCGGCCGGCACGTGCGCCGGCAGCCCGGCGCCGAGCCAGGCCATCCGCCCCGGGGTCGCCGACTGCTCGCCCACCTGCGAGACGCAGCCGACCAGCACGTCGTCGACGAGGCCGGGATCGAAGTCGTGCCGGTCGAGCAGCCCGCGCAGGGTCCGCGCCAGCAGATCGACCGGGTGCACCCCGGCGAGCGCGCCACCGGCCCGGCCCCGGGCGGACGCCGTGCGCACCGCGTCCACGATCACGACATCGCCGGCCCACTGTTCTGAAGGCATGGCTATTGATTATCATGATATGCATAGTAAGTCCACGGTCGGCGCTCCTTGGGGAGCGCGCGCGAGCAGAGGAGACGGGTGCCATGACTGCCCTGGCCGACCACCACGAGATCCGCGGACTGGCGGCCGAGGTCGCGGCCGAGATGTTCGAGCACCTGGCCGCCCGGATGGATCTGGACCGGACCCCGGTGCCGCCCGACCGGCGAGCCGCCCTGGGAGACCTCGGCTTCCTCGGCATCGCGCTGCCGGAGCGCTACGGCGGGTCCGGCGCGCCGCTCCCGCAGGCCCTGGCGGTGATCGAGGAGTTCGCCAAGGTGTGCCGGCCGGCCGCGTTCCAGATCTTCGAGGCCAACACCGGACCCGCGCAGGTCGTCAACCATCTCGGCACGGAGGAGCAGCGGGCCCGCTGGCTGCCGGCCATCGTCGCCGGCGAGAAGACCATGGCGGTCGCGATCTCCGAGCCGGACGCGGGCTCGGCCGCCACCGACATGCGCACCCGCGCCGAGCGCGTCCGCGGCGGCTACGTCGTCGACGGCGTCAAGCGCTGGATCTCCAACGGGGGCGAGGCCGACCAGTACCTCCTGTACTGCCGACTGAGCGACGCCCCGGGGGCCAAGGGCATCGGCGCCGTCGTCGTGGAGAAGGGCATGCCCGGCTTGAGCTTCGGCGCACCCGAGCGGCTGATGGGCTTCCGCGGCATCCCGTCGGCGGACGTGATCCTGGACGGCGTCCGGGTGCCCGACGAGAACGTCGTGGTGCCCGCCGGCGACTTCGGGAGGCTCTTCGGGGTCTTCTCCATCGAGCGGCTCGGCAACTCCACCATGAGCCTGGCGATCGGCCAGGCCGCACTGGACGCCACCCGCGAGTACGTCCAGGAGCGGGAGCAGTTCGGCAGGCCGCTGGTGGAGTTCCAGACCGTCCAGGTGACGCTCGCCGACATGCTGCTGCAGGTCGAGTCGGCGCGGCTGCTGGTCGAACGGGCGGCGGCGGGGGCCGGGACAGGACTGCCCGACCCGCTGCACACCTCGCTCGCGAAGTGCGCGGCCAACGAGATGGCCAAGCGCGTCACCGACCTCGCCATGCAGTTGCACGGCGGCAACGGCTACACCGAGGAGTACGGGATCGAGCGCCTGCATCGCGACGCGCACGGCTGGGCCATCGCCGGCGGGACGCCCACCATGCAGCGCATCCGCATCGTCTCCGAGTCGCTCGGCCGCCGGTTCGACCAGCGCCGATGACCGCCGGTCCGTCCCAAGAGGATTTTCGCGCCGTGGAAGGAGCACAGATGTTCGACCTGGGTGTGCGTCACCGCGAGGTGCAGGAGGCCGCGCGGGCCGTCGCCGCCGCGGTGGAGGAGTTCGCCGCCGAGGCCGACGAGTCCACGTCCGTGCACGCGGGGGTGTTGGAAGCACTGCGCGCCGGCGGCCTGGCCCGCCATGTCGTGCCCGCCGCGTTCGGCGGCGAGAGCGAGACCCTCGACCCGCTGACGATCGCCGTCATCCGCGAGGCGCTGATGTACTCCTCGGCACATCTGGACTCACTGTTCGGCATGCAGGGCGTCGGCAGCTACCCGCTGGCCGCCGGCGGCTCCGACGAGCTGCGCCGCGCATGGCTGCCCCGGGTGGCGGCCCTGGAGGCGATCGCGGGACTCGCGCTCACCGAGCCCGACGTCGGTTCCGATCTGCGCGCCGTCGCGACCGTGATCGAGAGCGTCCCGGGCGGCCTGCGCGTCACCGGGCGCAAGTCGTTCATCACCAACGGCGGCGCCGCCGGCTTCTACTGCGTGCTGGGCCGTGAGGGGGACGGCCATTCGATGGTGCTCGTCCCGGCCGATGCGCCGGGGCTGGGGATCACCCGCGGGCGTGACCTCATCGCGCCGCACATCCTGGGGGAGCTGGAGTTCGACGGGGTCGTCGTCCCGGAGGGCAACCGGCTCGGTGCGCCGCGCGAGGCGTTCTCGCTGATGCTCGCCACGCTCGCCGTGTTCCGCGTGTCGGTGGCCGGGTCCGCGGTCGGCCTCGCGCAGGCGGCGCTGGACGAGGCACTGCGGCACGCCACCGTCCGCGAGCAGTTCGGTGCGCCGCTCATCGCCCTGGGGGCGGTGTCGCAGAACGTGGCCCTGTCCTGGACGGAGATCGAGTCGGCGCGCGCACTCACCTACCGGGCCGCCGCGCTCGCCGGGTCCGATCCGCTCGGGCGGCTCGACCTCTCCTCGATCGCCAAGGTGGGCGCCACCGAGGCCGCGGGCCGGGTCGTCGACCGCTCCGTGCAGATCATGGGCCGTTTCGGGCTGGTGCGCGGCTCGAAGATCGAACGTCTCTACCGCAACGCCCGTCCGCTGCGCGTCTACGAGGGGGCAACCGAGGTGCTCTTGGACTCGCTGGCGCGGCGGCTGGCGAAGGGAGCCTCCTGATGGACATGGAACTGCGGGACGCCGTCGTCCTAGTCACCGGCGCGAGCCGGGGCCTCGGCGCCGCGATCGCGCTGCGGCTCGCGGGCGAGGGCGCCCGGGTCGTCGCCGTCGCCCGCTCGAAGGGCGGACTGGACGAGGTGGCGCGGCGCGGCGGTGGCCGGATCTCGGTGGTCGAGACCGACATGCGCGACGAGGAGGCCGTGGCCGGGCTCGCCGACGGCGTCGTCGACCGGCACGGCCGCATCGACGGCTTGATCAACAACGCCGGGATCGCCCCCGCGGGCAGGTTCGCGGACCAGGACCCCGCCGTGTGGCGGGAGACGATGGCGGTCAACGTCATCGCGCCGATGCTGCTCGCGCAGGCCGCCGGGCGGCACATGATCGCGCAGGGCGGCGGCCGCATCGTGAACGTCGCCTCGACGACCGGTGTCCGCGGCAAGCCGCACCTGGTCGGCTACTCCGCCTCCAAGGGGGCGGTGGTCCGGCTGACCGAGGCCCTCGCCGCGGAATGGGCGGCCAGGAACGTCCAGGTCAACTGCCTGGCGCCGGGTGCGTTCCGGACGGACGCGCAGCGCGCGGTCCTCGACTCGCCCGACCTGCTGAAGCGGCGTGTCGCCAGGATCCCCGCCGGCCGGATCGCCGAACCGGCCGAGCTGGTCCCGCTGGCCTGCCTGCTGGTGTCCCCGCTGTCCTCGTTCACCACGGGCGCGACCTTCGTGGTGGACGGCGGCGAGGCCGGAAAGCTGTGAGCCGGCCGTGATCATTGATGCGCACAGCCATGTCTGGCCCGACAGGATCGCCGCCGCGGCGCTCGGCGGCAACAGGGTGCCCGGCCTCACCGCGCGCGGCGACGGCACCGTCGGCGGCCTCACCGCCACGATGGACCGGGCCGGGGTCGCCGTCAGCTGCTGCCTCGGCATCGCGAACGAGGCCAGGCACGTCGACCGGGTCAACGCCTTCGTCGCCGGGCTCGCCACCGAACGGCGGATCGGCTTCGGCACCGTCCACGTCGGCCTGCCCGTCGCGGACAACCTGGCGAGCCTGCGGCGCCACGGCGTCACGGCGGTCAAGGTCCACCCGCTGTTCCAGAACTTCGCGCTGGACGACCGCCGGCTGTGGGAGATCTTCGACGCGTTCGGCGACGAGATCGCCGTCATCACCCACGTCGGAGCGGGCGGTGACGCCCGGACGAACGCGCTGTCCAATCCCGGGATGATCGCCGGCATCGCGCGGACCTTCCCGGCGTTGCGGCTGGTGGCCTGCCATTTCGGCGGCTACCGGGTACTGGACGAGGCGGAGGAGACGCTGCGCGGCACGGACGTCGTGCTGGAGACGTCCTGGCCGCCGAGCCTGCGGCTGCTGCGTCCGGAACGTGTTCGCCGCCTCATCCGGAACCACGGGGCCGAGCGGATCGTGTTCGGCTCGGACTGGCCGATGACCGACCCGGGGGAGGAGATCGCCGCCATCGAGGCGCTCGGCCTGACCGACGACGAGACCAAGTCCGTCCTCGGCGGGACGATGGCCCGGCTCCTTCGCATCGAGTCGCCCTGGACCCGGTGAGCGCGCCGTCCTCCCGGGCTCCGCGGGGAGCACGGGAGGACGAGGGTGCAGCCGGTGTCCGGGGCCGGGTGCCGGCACAGCGCATCGCCCTGGCGGACACGTTCCCGCGCCTGCGCGGGCGTCAGCGTGTGCGGCGGCGCTGCGAAGGATCCGGTGCCCGCGGCCGGCCGGGAGGTCTCGCCTAGGCTCCCCGCCGTGCGCTGATCACGCCGGCGCCGGCCAGCTCGGCGAGCCGGTCCGCGGCCATCCCCAGTTCTCCGGCCAGCACGTCCTCGGTGTGCTCGCCGACGGCGGGCACACCGTCGTACACCGGGCCCGCGTAGTCCTTCACGCGCAGGACGGGTCCGGGCATCATCGCCTTGCCGAACACGGTCCCGGCCAGCCTGACGAGCGTGCGCTCCAGGAAATGCGGGTCGCGGGCGATGTCGCGCGCGTCGTTGACCGGCGCGGCGACGACCTCGTGCTCGTCCAGGACGGCGAGGATCTCGGCGCGCGGCCTGGACCGCACCCAGTCCGCCACGATCTTCTGCAGCGTCTCGTTGTTGGCCATGCGGGCCCGGTTCGTGGCGTACCGCTCGTCCGTGCACAGGTCCGGACGGCCCATGGCCCGGAACAGCCGCAGGGCGATCGTCTGGTTCGAGGCGGCGATCGACAGCCAGCCGCCGTCGCCCGACTCGTAGATGCCGCGGGGTGAGGCGGCGCCCGACGCGTTCCCGTGCCGCTGCATGACCTCCCCGGACGCGGTGTAGTTCAGCACCGCGTCGCCCAGGATGAACATCAGCGGCTCGTACAGCGAGACGTCGATCTCTCCGCCGTCCCCGTGGACGGCGCGCCGGTACAGCGCCATCGCGGTCCCGAAGGCGGCGGAGATCCCGGCGATGGAGTCGGCGAACCCGAACGGCGGCGCGGTCGGGGGAGTGTGCGGCCATCCGTTGAGGAAGGCGTACCCGCTCGCGGTCTCGGCGACGGTGCCGAAGCCCGGACGCTCCCGGTACGGGCCGGTCTGGCCGAATCCGCTCACGCGCGTCATCACCAGGCCGGAGTTGTCCCTGGACAGTTCCTTGTATCCCAGGCCCCACGCCTCCAGCCGTCCGGGCCGGAAGTTCTCGATGAGGACGTCGGCGTCCCGCGCCAGCAGCCTGACGAGCTCGCGCCCCTCCCGGTGGCGCAGATCGATGCCCACCGACCGCTTTCCCGCGTTCAGCCGCGAGAAGCCGATGGCGAGGCCCTCGTGCGCGGGCTGCCATTGCCGGGCGAAGTCGCCCGCGGCCGGGTCCTCGACCTTGACCACGTCCGCGCCGAAGTCGCGCAGCATGCGCCCCGCCGTCGGGGCGGCGTACATCGACCCCAGTTCGATGACGCGGACGCCGGCGAGCGGGCCGGCGCCTGGGGGAGAACACTCGTCGCTCACGCGCCGAACCTCCAGTTGACGTTCATGGACACAGGACCTCACGGCTCTCGCGCCGGCGCGATCAGCGCGTGTCGAAGCCGTCGTACTGGCGCGCCGCGACGTCGGCGCAGATCTGCCGGTAGCGGCCGACGCCGCCGACGTAGGGCATGAACACGCGCGGCTTCCCCGGGACGTTGGCGCCCAGGTACCAGGAGTTGCCGAGGGGGTAGAGGGTGGCGTTCGCGACCTCGTTGACGTGGTCGACCCAGGCGTCCTCCTTCTCCAGGACGGCCTCCGAACGTGTGAGCCCGTTCTTGCGCAGGTACTCCAGATGGTCGGTGACCCACTCGACGTGCTGCTCGATGGAGACCAGCACATTGCTGATCACCGAGGGGCTGCCCGGCCCGGCCATGAAGAACAGGTTGGGGAAGCCGTGCGTGGACAGCCCGAGGTAGGTGCGGGGACCCGCCGCCCACTTGTCGCGGAGCGGGGTCCCGCCCCGTCCCGTGATGTCGATCCTCAGGACGGCGCCGGTCAGCGCGTCGAACCCCGTCGCGAAGACCAGCACGTCGAGCCGGTGCAGCTCCGGCCGGTCCCCGCCCGTGCGGACGCCCTCGGCCTCGATGCGCTCGATGGGCGCCGTGCGGGTGTCGACCAGGCGGACGTCGTCCCGGTTGAACGCGTCGTAGTACCCGATCTCCAGCACCAGGCGCTTGCTGCCGAACGGGTAGCCGCGCGGGGTGAGCCGCTCCGCCACCTCCGGGTCGCGCACCAGTTCGCGGATCTTGGCACGGACGAACTCGGCGGCTCTGTCGTTGGCGGCCAGGTCGGTGGTGAGGTCGCGGTAGGCGGCCTGGATGTCGGGGCCGCCGCGGCGCCAGTACTCCTCGAACCTCTCCCGCAGCTCTCCGGGATCGGCCTCGACCGCCAGGTCCGGGCGCAGGACGCGGTGGGTGCCGCCCGGGTGGTCGCGGGCCTGTTCGCGGTACTCCTCGAAGCGGGTCTTGAGCTCGGCGGCGTACTCCCGGTCGAGCGGCCGGTTCATCGCGGGCACCACGAAATGCGGGGTGCGCTGGAAGACGGTGAGGTGACCGGCGCGCTCGGCGATCCGGGGGATCACCTGCACGCCGGACGATCCGGTGCCGATCACGCCGACCCGCCGGCCGTCGAGGTCGATCCCGCCGTGCGGCCAGTCGCCGGTGTGGTGGCATTCGCCCGCGAAGTCCGCGATCCCGGCGATCTCGGGCGGCTTGGCGACCGACAGCTGGCCCGTCGCCATGATCACGTGGCGGGCGGTCACGCGGTCACCGTGCTCGGTCTCGGCGGTCCAGGCGTCCGCGTCCTCGTCGAAGGACAGGGCGGTGACGCGGGTGTCGAACGTGATCGCCTCGCGGAGGCCGAAGCGGTCGGCCACGTGGTCGATGTAGCGGAGGATCTCCGGTTGGGACGGGTAGCGCTCCGTCCAGTCCCATTCCCGGATCAGCTCGGGAGAGAAGGAGTAGCAGTAGTCGACGCTCTCGATGTCGCAGCGCGCCCCCGGGTAGCGGTTCCAGTACCAGACGCCGCCCACGCCGCCCGCCGCCTCGACGGCGTGGACGCGGTGGCCGAGCTCGCGCAGGCGGTGCAGCGCGTAGAGGCCGGCGAAGCCCGCGCCCACGACGAGGACGTCCAGCTCGGCGGGTGGTGGCCCGGGACGTGCGCGTGATGCGGTATGGCTGGTCACGGTCGGCGGCTCCCCGCTTAAATTCTGATAATGAACCGAATGTATTGGCGTGAGACGCCGCCCGTCAAGCGATGCCCCTCCAGGGTGGAGGTGGTCGGCCCGTGCTTGACGTCGCTGCAATCTAGTCGCATGATACGCCTCAATAGTTGGCGTGCTCGTGGTGGGCGGCTCGTGCGGGCGGCTCGTGCTCGCCCGCGCGCGCGACCGCATGGGACCGCGGTCCATATCCGAGAACGCCCGGTGCGCGCCGGGCCCGTGGAGGTGCCGAGGTGCTGAAGTTCGGACTGGCCGTCATGAACGACTTTCCGCCGGGAGTCGTGCCTGCGGACCGCGTCGCGCTCCTGCGCGAGCAGGTTCGGGCGGCCCGGGAGTCGGGGATCTCCTCGATCTGGGTCCTGCAGCACTACCTCGGTGGCATGCCGACGCTGCAGCCCGTTCCGCTGCTGGCGGCGCTGGCGGCGGACGCGGGCGGCATGCGCCTCGGCACGAACATGTTCATCCTTCCGCTGCGCCATCCGGTGGAGGTGGCCGAGGAGTTCTCCACCCTCGACCATCTGACCGGCGGGCGTGCGGTCGCGGGATTCGGCATGGGCTACCGCGAGAACGAGTTCGCCTCGTTCGGCGTGTCCATGCAGGACAGGCTCGGCCGCTACGTGGAGGCGGTCGAGCTGATCCGGCGTCTGTGGAGCGGTGAGCGGACCACCTTCGACGGCGAGCACTTCAGGATCGACGGCGAGCGCATCAGCCTGCCGCCCGTCCAGCCGGGCGGGCCGCCGATCTGGGTCGGTGCGGGCCCGCACCGGACCGGTGCGCAGCGCGCCGCCCGGCTCGGGGACGCCTGGATCGTTCCACCGCACGTCGGCCCCGAGGAACTGCGCACTGTTCTCGGTCACTACCGGGACGAACGGGACCGGCTCGGCCGCGGCCCTTCCGATCTAGTGGTCCGCCGCGAGCTGGTGCTCGATCGCGACAGGGAGCGCGCACGAGCTATCGGCATCTCGGCGCGCGGAGCCCTCACCCGCAAGTACGCCGAGTACAACGCCCCGCAGAAGGGCGATGCCTACCGGCACCTGCGGACGGAGAAGGCGGCCGAAGAGGTCGCCGACGCGTCCTACCTCTTCACCGACCCTGAGGGGGCGATCGCCGCGCTCAAGGCCCTGGAGGCCGACGGGCTGACGTACGTCATCCTGCGCGCGCAGTGGTACGACCTCGGCCAGGAGCAGGTCCTCCGCACCCTGGAGATCTTCAAGAACGAGGTCCTGCCGGCGTTCCGCTGAGCCTTCGCGGCGTCGCTCGTGCCGGTCTGCCGCGTCGGTGCGATCCGCGGCGGCGTTCCCGCTCACGGTCCTGCCCAGCCCTTCGCGAGGTCGGTGCCCATGTGGATCTCGATGGTCTTGTCGGTGAACAGCGCGGCCTCTCCCCGGACCCGTAGCCGGTCGAGGTAGGTGCCCCAGCCGAGCACCGAGGTGCCGGCGCGAGCGGTGAAGAGGAAGTACGAGGCGATCTCCACGGTCCCCGGTCCCGTCCAGGTCGTCCGGGGGCTGACGATGAAGTGGCGCTTCTCGGACGGGTCGGCGGCCAGCCGGTCCCGGTAGAACCCGGCGATGGCCTCGCGCCCGGTGAACTCGCCCAGCCGCGTCCGGAGCACGCCGTCCTCGGTGAACAGCGCCGCGATCGACTCGGCCGTGGGCGCGTCGAGCGTGGCGGCGTACCGGTGGAGGTGGTTGCGCGCCGCCTCCATGTCCTCCAGCCGCCGCAGCCGCCCCAGCAGTCCGCTCAGGTCCGGTTCGTTCTCCATGATCGTTCTCCTGTTCGTCAGGGCCGTCCGGTCCGGCCGCGGTCCCACGGGGCCTCGTCCAGCAGTTCGTTCAGCGCGGTGCGGGAGGCGACCGCGGCCCGGCAGCGGGCCAGGGCGGCCGGCATGCCCATCGCCACGGCCCCGGTCACCCTGCCTTCGCGCGAGTACAGGCCGAGGAGCCGGTGCGAGTCCGGTGCACCGACGGTGACCATGAGGTCGTCGTCAGCACGGGGGAGGCCGAGGCACTGGATCTTCAGGTCGTACTGGTCGCTCCAGAAGTAGGGCGTCTCCGTCGCCTCCCGGGCCTCGCCGGGTGCGGCCAGCAGGTTCGCGGCCACCAGCGCCGCGCCGTCCGCGGCGTTCGTCCAGTGCTCCAGGCGGACCGTTCCGGCGCCGTGCGGGTGCGGCGTCCGGGCGATGTCTCCGACCGCCCAGACGTTCTCGGCCGAGGTCCGGCCGGTGCCGTCGCACACCACGCCGTCACCGAGCTCCAGGCCCGATCCTTCCAGCCATCCGGTCTCGGGGACGGCGCCGACCGCGGCCACTACCAGGTCGGTGGGCAGGACGGAGCCGTCCTCCAGCACGACCCGCTCCACCCGGTCCCGGCCTTCGAGACCGCGGATCCGCGTGGAGCAGAGCACCCGGACGCCCCGGGCCCGGTGCAGCGCCGCCACGAACTCGCCGACCCGGGCGCCGAGCGCCCCCAGCATGGGCTGCTCCAGCGCCTCCACCAGCGTGACCTCGGCTCCCCGGGCCCGCGCCGCCGCCGCGATCTCGCAGCCGAGGACGCCGGCGCCGGCCACCGTGACGCGGCGGGCCCCGCGCAGCCCGGCGCGCAGCGACAGCAGATCGTCGAAGGAGCGCAGGGTGTGCACGCCCGCCGGTCCCGCGGTGAGCGCCGCGAGCACCCGCGGCCGGAGCCCGGTCGCGATCACGAGCCGCCCGTAGTGGAGCTCCTCGCCGCCGGCCAGCACGAGCCGGTTCCCGGAGGTGTCCAGCGCCGTGGCGCGCACGCCCAGCCGCAGGTCAATGCCCAGATCGGCGTAGGGTGCGGTACGCAGGGGCACCGCCGCGGCCGGCTCGTCCGCCTGCGTCAGCAGCCCCTTGGACAGGGGCGGCCGGTCGTAGGGCGGGTGCGGCTCGTCGCCCACGAGCGTGACCGGCCCGTCATGCCCCAGCCGCCGGAGCCGCTCGGCCGTGCGCAGCCCGCTCAGCCCCGCGCCGACGATGACGATCGTCCCGGTTCCGGTGCTTCCCATCCTTGACCCTTCCGCCGCGAATACCCTATGTTTCATTATCATAGATATGTTCGGCGATGTGGCGCCTGAGCAGGATCGGAGTGCGGATGATGACGGTGCCGGTGCGCGAATACCCGGAACTGTTCGTCGGGGGGCGCCGTGTCCCGCCGCGGGACGGCCGCACGGTCCGGGTGCGCAACCCGGCGACCGGAGCATACGTCGGCAGCGCGGCGCTGGCCTCGCCCGCCGACATCGACGGCGCGGTCGCGGCGGCCCGCTCCTCCTTCGACGCCGGGATCTGGGCCGGTGAGGCGCCGGCGCGACGCGCCGGAGTCCTGCGGGCCGCCGCCGACCTGCTGGAGAAGCGGGCTCCCGAACTGGCCCGGAGCATCACGGCCGAGCTGGGCTGCCCGATCTGGTTCAGCGAGCGCGCGCACGTCCCCAACCCGATCCGGCACCTGCGCTACTACGCGGACCTGGCGGAGCGGTTCGGCTACGACGAGCGCCGCTCCGACGGCGCCAACACCAGCCTCGTCACCCAGGAGCCGGTCGGCGTCGTCGCCGCGATCACGCCCTGGAACGGTCCGCTCAGCACCCCGGCGCTGAAGGTCGCGCCCGCGCTGGCCGCCGGCTGCTCCGTCGTCCTGAAGCCGCCTCCGGAAACCCCGCTCACGGTCCAGGCGCTCGCCGACGCGTTCGCCGAGGCCGGGCTTCCCGAAGGGGTGCTCAGCGTCGTCCCCGGGGACCGCGACGCCGGGGCGCACCTGGTCGCCCACCCCGGCGTGGACAAGATCGCCTTCACCGGCAGCAGCGCCGCCGGGAAGAAGATCATGGCGGTGGCGGCGGATCGGATCGCGCGCGTCACCCTGGAACTCGGCGGCAAGTCCGCCGCGATCATCTGCGACGACGCCGACATGGACGCCGTCGTGCCCGCGCTGCTGCCGATGGCCCTCATGGTCAACGGCCAGGCGTGCATCGCCCAGACCCGGGTGCTGGTGCCGCGGCATCGCCGCGCCGAGATCGTCGACGCGCTCGCCGAGGCGCTGCGCGGCCTGCGGGTCGGCGACCCGGCGGAGCCCGAGACGACGATCGGCCCGCTGGTGAGCGAGCGCCAGCGCGACCGGGTCGCCGGGTACATCGCGGCCGGGCGGTCCGAAGGCGCCCGCGTCGTCGCCGGCGGGGAGCGGCTCGATCTCCCCGGCGACCTCGCGGGCGGGTGGTTCGTGCCGCCGACGCTGCTCGCCGGCGTCCGCAACGCCATGCGGGTCGCCCAGGAGGAGATCTTCGGCCCGGTGATCGCGGTCATCGAGTACGACGGCGACGACGAGGCGGTGGCCGTCGCGAACGACTCCCGGTACGGGCTCTCCGGGTCGGTCTGGAGCCGCGACGACGGGCGGGCCCTCGCCATCGCCCGGCGGATCCGCACCGGCATGGTCAGCTTGAACGGGCGTCCGCAGGCGTTCGGCAGCCCGTTCGGAGGCTACAAGGAGTCCGGCGTGGGCCGGGAGATGGGTCCCGAGGGGTTCCGCGCGTACCTGGAGACCAAGTCCATCGCCGTCGGGGCCTGACGGCCCGGGCATCGGGAGCACGAGGAGGGGCATGTCCGGACGGCTGGCGGGGAGGGTCGCGGTCATCACCGGCGGCGCGAGCGGGATCGGCGCGGGCACGGCGCGCCGCTTCCACGCCGAGGGCGCCCGCGTGGTCATCGCGGACCTGCAGGACGGGCCCGGTGCGGCGCTCGCCGGGGAGCTCGGGGACGGCGCGCTGTTCCGGCGCGCCGACGTCACGCGCGAGGAGGACGTGGCCGCGCTGGTCGACGCGGCCGTCGAGCGGTTCGGCGCGCTCGACATCATGTTCAACAACGCGGGCGTGATGGGCGCGCTCGGCCCGATCGACCGGACGAGGCTCGCCGACGCCGATCTCACCATCGCGATCAACCTGCGCGGCGTGCTGTGCGGGATGAAGCACGCCGCGCGGGTGATGAAGCCGCGGCGCAGCGGAGTGATCATCTCGACGTCGAGCCCGGCCGGCGTCCTCGGCGGGGTGGGCCCGCACGTCTACAGCGCGGTCAAGGCCGGGATCATCGGGCTGTCCCGCTCCGTCGCCGCCGAACTGCGCCGCTTCGGCGTGCGGTGCAACGTGCTCGTGCCGGGCGCCGTGGTGTCCCCGATGACCGCCGAGCTGGTGGCCGGTGGCGCGGCCGACCTCGGCGGGGCGGGGGCCGCGCTGAGCGGCACCGCCTACATGGACCGGCCGCTGCACCCGGAAGACGTCGCGGCCGGCGCGCTCTACCTCGCGAGCGACGACGCGTCGTTCGTCACCGGGATCGTCCTGCCGGTCGACGCGGGGATGACCGGCGCGGGGGGCCCGTCGCCGTTCACCACCGGCCGCTACGAGGAGCCGGTCGGGCTGCTCGAAGCGGGCCGCCGGACGGAGGGGCGGGATTGAGCGCCGCGAGCCCGGGACGGCCCGGGACCACCACGGGATACGGAGCGTGACGTGCTGATCGGCAAGCGGATGCTGGTGACCGGTGCCGGCGCGGGCATGGGACGGGAGATCGCCGTGGAGGCCGCCCGGCAGGGCGCCGCGTTCGTCGGCGTCGCCGACATCGACGCGGCCGCCGCCGAGGAGACCGCCGCGGCCGTCCGGGAGGAGGGCGCGGCGGCGCGGGCGATCGCGGTCGACCTCGCCGACGCGGCGCGGATCCCGGGCATGGTGGAGGCGGCCGCCTCGGCGGCCGGCGGGCTCGACACGCTGGTCAACAACGCCGGTGTGCTGGACGGGGCGGTCGCCCCGGGCGCCACGTTCCTGACGCTCCCCGAGGACGCCTGGGATCGGGTGTACGCGATCAACGTCAAGGCGGTCTGGGTGGCGACGAAGGCCGCCGCTCCGCATCTGCTGGCGTCCGGCCGCGGGCCCTCGATCGTGAACACGGCGTCGGTCGCCGGGATGACGGGCTATCCGTCCGCGGCCTATCCGTCGAGCAAGGGCGCCGTCGTCCAGCTCACTCGGTCGACGGCCATCGAGCTGGCGCCCGGGGTCCGGTGCAACGCCTTCTGCCCCGGGTCCATCGAGACGCCGATGAGCCGTGCCCATCTCGCCGCCGCGGCGGATCCGGAGGCTCAGCTCAGGGCGATGACCGGGACGCATCTGATTCCGCGCTTCGGAAAGGCGGGCGAGGTGGCGAAGGTGGCGTGCTTCCTCGCCTCCGACGACGCCTCCTTCCTGACCGGCGCCATCCTCCCGGTGGACGGCGGCACCACCGCCTGGCGCGGTGTGCGCTCCGAATGAACGTGTGCTCCGAGTGGAGAGGGAGTTTGCTGCGATGACCGAAATGATGCGGGGTTGTCCCGTCAGCCACACCGAGTACGGCGACGACTCCGCCCTCTACGAGCACTACGCGCTCCTCGACGCCGAACGCGAGGCCGCCCGCTTCCATTACAACGACACGCGTCCGCGCGGATTCTGGATGGTGCAGCGCTATGAGGACGTGCTCGAAGGCTTCCAGAAGCACGACGCGTGGACGACCCACGCGCGCAGCGCACTCAATCCGGAGGCCGGGATAGCGCTGCTTCCGCAGGACCTGAACGGGCAGGAGCACGCCAAGCTGCGCCGCGTCCTCAACCCGTTCTTCTCCCCGGCGGCCGTCAGGCGGATGGAGGAACTGGCGCACGAGCGGTGCGTCGAACTGATCGAGGAGGTCAGGCCCAAGGGCGGTTGCGACTTCGTCGCCGAGTTCGCGATCCGGTATCCGACGGACCTGTTCCTGGCCCTGCTCGGCCTGCCGGTGAGCGACGGGGAGTTCTTCCTGCCCTGGTCGGAGACGCTGTTCGCCGGCTTCTTCGGCGGCGACCCCGACGCCGCGGCCGCCGCCAAGGGGAAGATACTCGAGTACTTCGACGACGCGGTGAACGCGCGTCGCGCCGCCCCCGGGGACCCGAAGCTGGACATGGTCTCCCGGCTGGTCGAGGCCCGCATCGATGGAGAACCTCTCGCTCAGGACGACATCCTCACGATCTGCATGACGCTCATGCTCGCCGGCCTCGACACGACCCGCAGCGCGCTCGGCTTCATCATCACCCACCTCGCGCGCCACGAGGAGGACCGGCAGCGGATCATCGCCGAGCCCGAGGTGGTCCCGGCGGCCGTCGAGGAGTTCCTCCGGCTCTACCCGCTGGTGTTCCAGGCGGGCCGCGAGGTGCGGGAACCCGGTGAGTTCCACGGGCTGGACCTGGAGAAGGGCGACGTCGTCTGGCTCGGGATCGCCTCCGCCAACCGCGATCCCCGCAAGTATCCCGAGCCCGACAGGTTCGTCATCGGGCGCAGGGGCGTCAACCAGAACCTGGCGTTCGGCGCCGGCCCGCACCGCTGTCTCGGCATGCACCTCGCCCGCCTGGAGTTGGCGGTGGTGCTGCGCGAATGGCACGCGCGCATCCCGGACTACCGGATCGCGCCGGGCGCGCGCCTGACGGAGCGCGGTGGCCAGCTGACCATGCCGAACCTCCCCCTCGAATGGACGGTGTGAACGATGTTCCTGTCGATCAACGCGGGCGCGTGCATGGGGCACGGCCGCTGCTACGCGGCGGCGGCCGGCCTGCTGTCCGACGACGAGGAGGGCTTCGTCGCGCAGCGCGGGCAGACGTTCGAGGTGCCGGACGGGATGCTGGACGAGGCGCGTGACGCCGCGGACGCCTGTCCCGAGGGGGCGATCTCGCTCCGGGCCGCCGTCGACGCCGATGCTTGAGCACCTGCGCGTCCTCGACCTGACCGATGAGCGGGGCCTGCTGTGCGGGCGGCTGCTCGCCGACCTCGGGGCCGACGTGGTTCAGGTCGAGCCGCCCGGCGGATCACCGGCGCGGTCGGCGCCGCCGGTGGCGGGCGGGGACGGGCGCCCCTCGATGTTCTGGGAGACCTACGCGGCGGGCAAGCGCGGCCTCACGGCGGATCCGGAGGTGGAATCCGGCCGGGCGCTGGTCCGCGGGCTGGCGGCGGCCGCGGACGTGTTCGTCACGTCCTACCCGGTGGACTGGCTGCGGGAGCGCGGGCTCGATCCGGAAACGCTGACGGCCGGGCACCCGTCGCTGGTCTACACGGTGATCAGTGCCTTCGGGACGTCCGGCCCGAAGGCCGGCTACGCCGACTGCGACCTGGTCGTGTGGGCGGCGGGCGGCCCGCTCGACCCGCACCGCGACGGCGACCGCCCACCGCTGCGGATCAGCGCACCGCAAGCGTACCTGCAGGCCGGCGCCGACGCGGCGGCGGGCACGCTGCTCGCCGTCCTCGCCCGGACGCGCACGGGCGCGGGGCAGATCGTGGACGTCTCGGCTCAGGCGAGCCTGGGAGTGGCGACGCTCGCCCGCGTGCTCGCCGCCGCGGTGGGCGACGGGAACCCCGAGTGGCACCGGCAGCCCGCCGGGCGGTCCGACCAGAGCGGCAGCGGAGCGGCGACCCCCAACGCCATGAAGAAATGGCACGTCAAGGACGGGATGGTCGAGCTCCATCTGTCGATGGGGCCGGCGGCCGGCGCGTTCACCAACAACCTGTTCGGCTGGCTCAGGTCCGAGGGCGCGGTGGACGAGCGCATCGCGTCCTGGGATTGGCGGACGGTGCCCGACCGCATCGCCGAGGGCGCCCTGACCTCCGCCGACCTGGACGACGCGCGTGCCGCCGTCCGGGCGTTCCTGCGGACCAGGACCAAGGCCGACGTGCTCGACGCGGCGATGGAGCACCGCCTGCTGTGCGTGCCGATCTTCGACATGGCGGACGTGGCGGCCTGCGACCAGCTCGCCGCCCGCGGCTTCTGGGACGAGGTGGACATCGACGGCCGCCGGGTCGCGATCCCCGGCCGGATGGCGCGGGTCACGGGCGCCGGCGGGCCGCGCGTCCGGCGCCGCGCACCCCGGATCGGCGAGCACACCGAGGAGATCCTCGCCGAGTGGGCAGCCGGGGGAGACCCCGTGGCCGTCCGGGCGCGCGAGGCCATCCCGCGCTCTTCCGGGCCGGTGTCCGCGCTGGACGGGCTGAAGGTCCTCGACCTGTCCTGGGTCGTGGCCGGTCCGCTCATCGGACGCGCGCTCGCCGACTTCGGGGCGCTCGTCGTCCGGGCCGAGTCCGGCACGCGCGTCGAGACGGCGCGGCTCATGCAGCCCTTCTACGGGGGCGTCCAGGGCACGGAGAACTCGGCGCTCTACGGCAACTGCAACGCCGGCAAGCTCGGCCTGACGGTCGATCTGAAGAGTGAGGCAGGGCGCGCCGTCGTTCGCGACCTCGCCCGGTGGGCCGACGTGGTCGTCGAGTCGTTCTCCCCGGGCCAGATGGCGAAGTGGGGCCTCGACCACCCGGCGCTCGCCGCGGAGAACCCGTCCCTGATCATGCTGAGCACCAGCATCGCGGGCCAGACCGGGCCTTGGGCGCGGCTCGCCGGGTACGGCAACGTCGGTTCGTCTCTCAGCGGCTTCCAGGGCCTGGTCGGCTGGGAGGACCGCCTCCCCTTGGGGCCGTTCGGCCCCTACACCGACTATGTCGGGCCGCGGCTGGCGCTCGTCGCCCTGCTCGCGGCGGTCGAGGACCGCCGCCGGACGGGCCGGGGCCGGCACATCGACGTCGCGCAGATCGAGGCGGGCGTGTTCTTCCTGTCGCCCCAGGTGGCGCACTACGGCTTCGACGGCACGATCGCGCGCCGGACCGGCAACCGCGACGAGCTGCTCTCCCCGCACGGCGTCCACGCCTGCCTGCCGGAGGGCGGCCGCGAACGGTTCGCGGCGGTCGCCGTCCGGACGGAGGCGGAGTGGCGGCGGCTGGCGGAGGCCATCGGCCGCGCCGATCTGGCCGGCCGGCCGGACCTCGCCACCGCCGCCGGCCGCGCGGCGTGCGCGGTGGAGATCGACGCGGCCATCGCGGCCTGGACGGCGGAACACCGCGCTCTCGACGTCGAGCGGATCCTGCAGGCGACGGGCGTCCCCGCGCATCTGTCCCAGTCGAGCGCGGACTTCGTCGCCGACCCGCAGCTCGCGCACCGCGGCCACATCGTGACCCTCGACCATCCGCTGCACGGCGAGGCCCATGTCGAGGGCCCGCGTTACCTGCTGTCAGAGACGCCCGGCGTCGTGAAGCGTCCGGCCCCGACCTTGGGCCAGGACAACGAGACCGTCCTGCGAGACGTGCTCGGCTACCCCGGCGCGCGGGTCCGTGAACTGCTAGAGGGAGGAGCGCTTCGGTGACCGCGGAGGCAACCGGGACCGGCTGGAAGGCGGACTGGCGGCCGGTGGTCGACGCCGTCGGCCAGGACTTCTCGGACGGAGAGACGACGTGGGGCGCCGACCCGGTGGAGCACGGAGCGATTCGCCGCTACCTGGAGCCGCTGGAGTTCGACTGCCCGCTGCACACCGATCGGGACGTGGCGCTGCGGGCCGGGTTCGACGACGTGACGATGCCGTACACCGGCCTGATGTCGTGGACCCTGCCGCCGATGTGGCGGCCGGGGGAGACGCTGTTCGACGGCGACGACCGGGACGCCCAGCCGGTGCGCAGCGCCATCAACAACCAGGACATGCCGCTCGGCCCCAGGACGACCGGCTTCTTCGGCACGGACATCGAGGTGGAGTTCCTGCGTCCGGTGGTGGCGGGCGAGCGCATCGGCCGCCGCGGCCGGCGGCTCGTGTCGTGCGCGCCGAAGGAGACGGCGGTCGGCCGGGGCGCGTTCCTGACGTGGGAGAGCGAGATCGTGACCGAGCCGGGCGAGGTCGTCGCGCGGATCCGCATCGGCACCTATGCCTACGTGCCCAAGGGCACGGCCGGCGAGGGCGAGGAGGGGACATGACCGAGACGGTTCCGGCGCTGGAGGGGCGCCGGTTCGAGGACGTCGCGGTGGGGGAGGCGCTGCCCGGCGTGGCGTACCCGCTGACCGTGTACCGGCTGGTGATGGCAGCGGGCGCGAACCGCGACTTCAACTCGATCCACCACAACAGCGAGTACGCCCGGAAGACCGGTGCGCCTGAGATGTACGCCAACACCCAGTTCCTGCTGGGGGCCTGGGAGCGCTGCGTCCGTGACTGGATGGGCGTGGCCGGGACGATCCGGGCCATCCGCGGCTTCCGGATGCGGTCGTTCAACGTCGTCGGCGACACCATGCACGTCCACGCCGAGGTCAAGGGCGCCCGGGTCGAGGACGGACGCGGCGTCGTGGAGATCGCGATCCGTTGCGAGAACTCCACCGGCGTCACGGTCGGGCCGGGCGTCGTCGAGGTCGTCCTGCCGCGCCGCGAGGGGGGAGGCGGATGAGCGCGGATCGCACGGCGGTCATCGCCGGCCTCGGCCTGACCGAGTTCGGGCGGATCTACGGGCGCACGCCCGCCGACTTCGCGATCGAGGCGATCGCGGGGGCCGCCGAGGACGCGGGGCTCGCGCTGCCGGACATCGACGGGCTGCTGGTCAACCCCGGCGTCGGCAACGACATCGACCTCCGGCTCCAGTCCGCCCTGCAGATGCGCGACACCCGCGTCCTGGCGACCATCCAGGGTTTCGGGTCCTCGGCCGGGCAGATGGTGCAGTACGCCTCGATGGCGATCGCGTCGGGCATGGCCGACGTCGTGGCCTGCGTTTACGCCGACGCTCCACTGAAGGAGGGGAAGAGCGCAGGTGCCTCATACGCCGGCCGGCAGCGCGCGATGCGGGGTGTCGGCGCGCTGCCGGCCGCGGCGGGGCTCAAGGCGGCGCCGGAGCGGTACGCGGTCGCGGCCCGCCGCCACATGAACGCCTTCGGCACGACCAGCGAGCAGTTCGGCGCCGTCGCGGTCGCCGCGCGCCAGTGGGCGGCGATGAACCCGCGCGCACAGAAGCGCGACCCGATCACTCTGGCCGACCACCAGGATTCGCGAATGATCGCCGACCCCCTGCGGTTGCTGGACTGCTGCCTGGTCAGCAACGGTGCCGTAGCGGTCATCCTGACGAGCGCGGACAGGGCCGCGGCACTGCGCCGCCCGCCGGTGCACGTGTGGGGCTGGGGGCAGGCGCACCCGGGTTACGCCAACCGGCGCGGCAGCGAGTTCGGCCTCGTCACGGGCGCCGCCCGCTCGGGGGCGGATGCACTGAAGATGGCGGGCGTCGGCGTGGGGGACATCGACGTCCGGGAGATCTACGACTGCTTCACCTACACCACGCTGGTCACGCTGGAGGATTACGGCTTCTGCGCGAAGGGCGAGGGCGGCGATTTCGTGGCCAGCGGTGCGATCGCCCCCGGCGGAAGCCATCCCACCAACACCGGCGGCGGGGAACTGTCCTCGTACTACATGTGGGGCATGACGCCGCTGTCCGAAGCGATCATCCAGGCCCGGGGGGACGGCGGGGAACGCCAGGTCCCGAAACACGACCTGATCATGGTCAGCGGCAACGGCGGCGTCCTGGACTTCCACTCCACGCTCGTCCTGAGCCCGCACCCGAAGTCCGCGTAGGCCGTGGAGTCCGCAAGGAGAGGAGGCGCAGGGATGACGTTGATCCCCATCGTCCGGGACGAGCACTCGGCCCCGTTCTTCGACGGCGCGGCCGAGGGCCGGCTGATGCTCCGCTACTCGCCGAGCAGCGGCGAATGGTCCGAGCCGGCCGCCCTGGTGTGCGCGGTCACGCAGGCGCGCGACCTTGAATGGCGCCCCGCCGCCGGTGTGGGCGAGCTGGTGAGCTGGACGGTCAGGCCGGGGCGGCGAGGCGAGGACGGACGCCGCGCTCCGGACCAGGTCATCGGCATCGTCGAGACGGCCGAAGGGCCGTGGCTGACCCTGCGTCTGGTCGACGCGGCGGGCCGGGGGCTGGCGGCCGGCATGGCCGTCCGGGTGGACTTCGTCCGTCCCGAGGGCGGCGAGGCGATGCCCGTCGGCCGCGTCTCGGGCTAGGCGGGGCCGCGCATGGCACCCTTGCCGCCGCGGCGGCAAGGGTGCCTCGGCCTGCCCGCGAACCTGCCACCGGCTGCCGAAACGGGGGTTGATTTATGATTATGAAATGCATAGATTCGACCAATGGCGGGTCGACGCCCGCCGGCGGGACGAGGAGGTGCCTGTGGCGGCCGTTGACGTGGAACGCCGTGGACCGGTCGTCTGGATCCGGATCGACCGGCCGGACCGGCGCAACGCCTACGACCTCGGCATGGCCCGGACGATGACCGCGGCCGTGGAGGACGCCGCCGAGGCCGACGCCGTCGTGCTGACCGGGTCCGGCGGCTCCTTCTGCGCCGGCGGGGCGCTCGACCGTCTCGGCGACGCCGATCCGGCGGAGCTGCGAGCCCTGTTCACCGCGTCGCTCCGCCTCGTGAACGCGATCCGGTCCTGCCCGCGCCCGGTGATCGCGGCGGTCGACGGCGCCGCGGCGGGCGGCGGCAACGAACTGGTGGTCGCCTGCGATTTCGCGATCGCGACGCGGCGCTCGACGTTCGGCCAGACCGGGCCGAAGGTGGGCTCGGCCGGGGTGCTCGGCGCGACCAACCTCCTCGCCGTCCAGATCGGGGAGAAGCGGGCCAAGGAGATGGCGATGCTGTGCCGCCGCTACACGGCCGAGCAGGCGCTCGCCCTCGGCCTGGTGAACGAGGTCGTGGAGGACGGTGCGCTGGACGAGGCCGTCGGCCGCTGGCTCGCCGACATCCACCGGCTGAGCCCCCGCTACCTGGAGATCGCCAAGATCAGCTCCAACCAGTGGTGGCATCAGTCCGGCGACAACATGAGCTCCGGCCTCGGCATGCTCCTGCAGGCCATCGGGAGCGAGGACATGCGCGAGGGCGCGCGGGCGTTCCTGGAGAAGCGCGCACCGCGATTCCGCGGAGGCCGCGGCGCCTCCGCGCCGCACGAAGGGGCCGAGCAGTGAGCTTCCGCTACTACCGCGACCTGCGTCCGGTGTTCGAGGACCGCGGGGACTGGGCGCTGCCGGCCGTCCTGCGGCACCACGCCGCGCGGCGCCCGGACGCCGTCTGGCTGGACGCACCCGAGGAGGGCGAGACCTGGACCTACGCGCGAATGCTGGCGGAGGCCGAGGCCGTCGGCGCCGCCATGCTCGCGGCGGGCGCCCGTCCGGGCGACCGGGTCGTGATCGTCGCGGCGAACTCCTCGCGGTTCGTCCGGACCTGGCTCGGCACGGCCGTCGCGGGCCTGGCCGAGGTGCCGATCAACACCGCCTACGAACGCGACTTCCTGGCCCACCAGGTGCGCACGGTCGAGGCGACGGCGGCCGTCATCGACGACGTGTACGCCGAGCGTTTCGTCGCCGTCGCCGAAGCCGCCGCAGGCATCCGCAGGTTCTGGGTGATCGACACCGGGCGGCAGGCAGAGGCCATCGCGACGCTCCGCGCCGCGGGCTGGGACGCGGCGCCGTGGGACGAGCTGCTGGCGGGCGGCGAGGCGGAGCTGCCGGACGTCCGGCCGCAGGATCCGGCGTCGGTGTTCTTCACCTCGGGGACGACCGGGCCGTCCAAGGGCGTGGCGATGCCGCACGCGCAGATGTACTTCTTCGCACAGGAATGCGTGTGCCTCACCCGGCTGACGGCCGAGGACGCCTGGATGGCCGTCACACCGCTGTTCCATGGGAACGCCCAGTTCATGGCGGCCTACCCGGCCCTGGTGGCGGGCGCCCGGTTCGTGCTGCGCAGCCGTTTCAGCGCCAGCCGATGGATCGACCAGATCCGGGAGAGCCGCGTGACGGTCACCAACTTCATCGGCGTCATGATGGACTTCGTCTGGAAGCAGGAGCGGCGCCCGGACGACGCCGACAACCGCCTGCGGTGCGTGTTCGCCGCGCCCACCGCGTCCTCGATCCTCGAACCGATGAAGGCACGGTTCGGCATCGAGGCGTTCGTCGAGGTGTTCGGGCTGACCGAGACCTCCGCGCCGATCCTGTCCCCGTACGGGGAAGAGCGGCCCGCGGGAGCCGCGGGCCTCGCCGCCGACGAGTGGTTCGACGTGGCGCTGGTGGACCCCGAGACCGACGAGGAGGTCCCGGTCGGCACGGTCGGGGAGCTGGTCGTCCGGCCGAAGGCCCCGTTCATCTCCAGCAACGGGTACTTCAACATGCCGGAGCGGACCGTCGAGGCATGGCGCAACCTGTGGTTCCACACCGGCGACGCGTTGCGCCGGGACGAGGACGGCTGGTTCTACTTCGTCGACCGCTACAAGGACGCCCTGCGCAGGCGCGGCGAGAACATCAGCTCCTACGAGGTCGAGACCGCCCTGCTCAGCCACCCCGCCGTGGTCGAATGCGCCGTCGTCGCCGTCCCCGCCGACACCGAGGCGGGCGAGGACGAGGTCATGGCCCACCTGGTCACCCGCGAGGAGACCACGCCCGGCAGCGTGTGGGAGTGGTGCGAGAACCGGATCCCCGCCTTCGCCGTCCCCCGCTACCTGCGCTTCGCCGACTCCCTGCCCAAGACACCGTCCCAGCGGGTGCAGAAGGCGAGGCTCCGGGCGGTGGGCGTCACACCGGACACCCACGACCGCCGCTGAGAGGTTCCCATGCATCCCTACCGCTCGGTCCTCTTCGTCCCCGGCCACAAGCCCGGATGGGCGCGCAAGGCGCTCGCCTCCGGCGCCGACGCCGTCGTCCTCGACCTGGAGGACTCGGTGCCGGACGGGCTCAAGACGCAGAGCCGCGCGACCGTCCGGACGACCCTCGCCGAACTGCGGGCCGAATCCCCGTTCACGGGCCTGTTCGTCCGGCCGAACCCGCTGGACACGGGCCTGGCCGGCGGGGACCTGGAAGAAGTGGTCTGTCCAGAGCTGACCGGCCTGTTCACCCCCAAGATCCGGGACGCGGTCGACGTGCTGCGCTGGGAGACGCTCATCGACTGGTTCGAGTCGCGCAACCGCGCCTCCGGGCTGGAGATGATCGTCCCGGTCGAGACGGTGGAGGCCATCGCCAACTGCGCGGAGATCGCCGGCACGTCACCGCGGGTGGGAGCGATGATCGGCCCCACGTCCCGGCATGCGGACATCGCACGCGCCGTCGGCTTCCGCTGGTCCGCCGAAGGCACCGAGACGCTGTATCTGCGCAGCCGCATCCTGCTGGCCTGCAGGCAGCACGACCTGCACCCGTTGACCGCGCTCTGGGAGGACCTCTCCGACCTGGACGGGCTGCGAGCGTTCGCCGACCACGGGCTCCAACTCGGCTTCCGCGGGCAGATCGTCATACATCCATCCCACGTCCCGGTCGTCAACGAGGTCTTCACGCCCAGCGACGAAGAGGTCGCCTACCACGAGCAACTGGTCGCGGCCGTGGAGGCGGCCACCGCGGCCGGCCACGGCGCGGTCCGCTTCCGCGGCGGCCACGTCGACCTGGCCCACGCGGACAAGGCCCGCGACTGGCTCGCCCACGCCCGCCTGATCCGCCGCACCCGAAATCCATAAAGCGCCCACCGCCAGCCCCCGCGCCATCGCCTGACCTGCTCACCATCCCGGCCCCCACCGGCCACGCGGTACCCGCCGACCCCCACGACCCCGCCTGTACCTAGGCGGCGGCGCAGAGCACCAGGGAATCAGAGGGCGGACGGCTACGCGGACGCGTCTGTGCGGTCTTTCGAAGATCGGGATCCCGGACTGCGTCAGTGCGTCAGCATCCGTGCAGGATTTGGGCGACCAGCACGGTCAGCTGCCCCTGCTCGGCCGGGGACAGGTGTGACAGCAGCGCGTTGATGCGGTCATTGACCTGGGCTTCGGCTTCGTGGGTGACCCTGCGGCCTTCGGGAGTGAGGGTGACGATGACAGCGCGGCGGTCCCGGGGGGACGCCATCCGCTGGACGAGGCCACGCTTCTCAGCCCGGCTGACCAGGCCGGTCACGCTGGACTTGTCCAAGCCCAGGCGGATGGCGAGGTGGAGCATTTCGGGGTCCCGATCTCGCAGGATGCCCAGCAGCCGAAGCTGAGTGACCGACAGATCCAGCGGGGCGCCGACGTCGGCCAGCAGCTTCTGGATGTGGAATGACAGCTGCGCGAGCCCGTCGACGAGGTTGGGCCCGGCTGACTCCGCTGTGGACCCATCGGTCCCGGACGAGGGCTGAGAGGACATGAGATTCAGCCTATTTGACGTAGTTTGTGGCGCCAACTAATTTGGTTTGTGACACCAACTATGTGTCTCTCCTCTGTCCACGCGGGGGTCATCCCATGGAGGATGCCATGTCCGGCACGCGCGCGGCCGTCGTACGTTCGTTCGGCACCCCACCGCGCTGCGAGGAGATCGCTCTCCCGGAGCCGTCAGGAGACCACGAGATCGTCGTCGAGGTAATGGCGGCGGGCCTGCATTCGCGTGTCCGCTCGTCGGCGGACGGATCCCATTACAGGTACCGACCCGATCGTGACCGCGGCCGCGATGAATCCGGCCCCCCGATCCCGCTCGTTCGTCCCGACACTCCCGGAAGCGGGGGAGCCGGATCAACGACGCTCCGCGGCTCGCGTCACCGTCAAGGAACCCTCAAGTCGCTGGCGGGGAGACGTCAACTCGGTTCTCGAAGCTCGGTCATGTCAATCTTCCACTCCTGCGAAGGACACGGGCATGGCAACGCTCCTCTACAAACTGGGGGACTTCAGTGCAAGACGATGGCCGACGATGCTGGTCGGGTGGCTGCTCCTCCTCGGCGTGGTGGCCGGTCTGGGCGTCTCGTTCGGAGGCACGCTCCAGGACAGTGACTCCATCCCCGGCTCACCGGCCGAAGCGGCCCTGACCAAGATGGAACGGCACTGGCCGGAGCCTGCCGGCACGCCTGGGCAGATCGTCTTCCAGGCGCCGTCCGGCCGCACACTGGCCGAGAGCGGACTGCGGAAGTCCCTCGAAACGACCCTCGATGCGACCGGTCACGTGGACGGCGTGGTCGGGGTCGGCAATCCGCTCGAGGACGGTGAGGTCTCCAAGGACGGGCGCACCGCGGTCGCCGACGTCCTCTTCGACGCCAAGCTGGAAGGCGACGCGGCCAACACGACGCTGCCGGCCGTCAAGGACGCGGGCGGCGAAGCGCGAGCGGCGGGCCTCACGACCGTGTACGGCGGTGACGCCTACGCCACGGAGCCCTCGCTCCTCGGCCCGACCGAGCTGGTCGGCCTCGGTGTGGCGCTGGCCGTCCTGGTGATCACGTTCGGCTCGCTGCTCGCCGCCGGCCTCCCGCTGATCACCGCCATTGTCGGCGTCGTCACCACCATGCTCGGCATCGGGGGCCTGGCGTCGGTGTTCACCATCTCCGACAACGCCCCGACCTTGGCGGTCATGCTGGGACTGGCCGTCGGAATCGACTACACCCTGCTCATCGTCTCCCGCCACCGCGCCCAGCTCGCCAACGGCATCCCCGTCCGGGAGTCCGTCGCCCGGGCCACCGCGACCGCGGGCAGCGCCGTCGTCTTCGCCGGCGCCACCGTCATCATCGCCCTGGCGGGCCTGTCCGTCGCGGGCGTCCCGATGCTGACCTCCATGGGTCTCGCCTCCGCCGGAGCCGTCGCGGTCGCCGTCCTGGTGGCGCTGACTCTGGTGCCCGCCCTGCTGCGCGTGTCCGGCCGCCGGCTCATCCCCAAGCCGGGTTCACGCGCCGCCCGCCGAGCCGTCCGCGACGGTGGCAAGTCCACCCTGGGCGTGCGCTGGACGCGGGGAGTGCTGCGCCGCCCACTGCTCACCATGATCCTGGGCACCGCGGCCCTCGTCGTCATGGCGATTCCCGCGGCGGAGCTCAAGCTCGCCCTCACCGACGAGGGCTCCAGCCCCACCACCGCGTCCAGCCGCCAGGCGTACGACATGGTCAGCGATGCCTTCGGGCCGGGCGCGAACGGACCCCTGGTCGTCCTTGTCGAGGACGACGATCCGGCCACCGTCCAGTCCACGGCCACCGCCGTCGCGAAGAAGTTGAAGGGCATCGACGGCATCGCGGATGTGAGCGGCATCGACACGGCCGAAGGGAAGAAGGCCGCCCGCATCCAGATCATTCCCACCACCGGACCGCGCACGCAGGCGACCAGCGACCTGGTCTCCGAGCTGCGCGACCAAATGCGGTCCATCGCGGGTTCGCAGGGCGGCTACGTGGCCGTGACCGGGCTGACCGCCGTCAGCATCGACGTTTCCGCCAAGCTCAGCAGCGCGCTGCTGCCCTTTGCCGTCGTCGTGATCGGTCTCTCGCTCCTGCTCCTCATGGTCGCGTTCCGATCCATCGCCGTCCCCATCAAGGCGACCGTGGGGTTCCTGATGTCCGTCGGCGCGTCCTTCGGCGCCGTCGTCGCGGTCTTCCAGTGGGGCTGGCTGGCCGACCCGCTCGGGGTGCCCAGCCTGGGGCCCGTGGCCAGCTTCGTGCCCATCATCATCATGGCCGTGCTCTTCGGTCTCGCCATGGACTACGAGGTCTTCCTCGTGTCCGCCATGCGTGATGACTACGCCCGCCGCCGCGACGCCCGGGACGCGATCATCGTCGGCGCGGGCAACGCGTCCCGGGTGGTGACCTCGGCCGCGATCATCATGGTCTCGGTGTTCGTCGGATTCTTCTTCTCCCACGACATCGACATCATGCCGATCGCGTTCGCGCTGGGCTTCGGTGTCCTGATCGATGCCTTCCTCGTCCGCATGACCCTCGTGCCCGCGGCGCTGGCCCTCCTCGGCGCCCGCGCCTGGTGGCTGCCTCGCCGGCTGGACCGGATCCTGCCCCACGTCGACGTCGAGGGCGAGAACGTCAAGGCCCCCGCCGGCCCCGTGCAGGAAGTCCACGGAAGGGAGCCCGCGACACGATGAACGGTCACGCCGCTACCGGGACATGGTCAGCACCGGTCTCATCTCTGTGTGAGGAGTGCACATGAACGCCGTCGAGGCGCAGGCTGCCGCAGACCGCGTGCTCGTCATCGACGACGATCCCGGTATCCGGCGGCTGCTCATCTCGGCACTCGGGTTCGCCGGATTCGAGGTGGACGCGGCGGGCGACCTGAGCGAGGCTCTCGACCAGGTCGCCCGCCGGGCCCCGGACGTCATCGTCCTGGACGTCATGCTCCCGGGGGCCGACGGCTTCGAGGTCCTCCAGCTGCTGCGATCCCGTGCCGTCGACGTGCCGGTCCTCTTCCTCACCGCGCGCGACGCGGTCGAGGACCGGGTCCGGGGGCTGCGGCTGGGCGGCGACGACTACGTCACCAAGCCCTTCAGCGTCGTCGAGGTCGGCGCACGCCTGGCGGCGCTGCTCCGCAGAGCCCGCGGCGGCGTCCTCGCCGCCGAGGACGCCCCGTTGCGCTGCGCCGACCTCGAGATCGACGACCCCCGCCACGAGGTCCGCCGCGCGGGCCGGCTCCTCGAACTCTCGCCCACCGAGTACCGGCTGCTCCACTACCTGATGGACCACCAGGGCCAGGTCCTCTCCCGCTCGCAGATCCTCGAAGCCGTATGGCAGTACGACTTCGGCAGGGACTCCGTCGTCGTCGAACGCTTCATCTCCAACCTGCGCCGAAAGATCGACCACGGCCGCACACCGTTGCTGCACACCGTCCGCGGCGTCGGCTACACGCTTCGAGAACAGGCCCACCAGTGAAGCTCCGCAGCCGTCTTCCATGGTCGCTCTCCAGCGTGCGCCTCCGGCTGCTGACCGGGCTCGCCCTTCTCCTCACCATCGGCCTGATCGCCAGCGCGGTCAGCAGCACCCTCCTTCTGAAGGACTTCCTGCGCGAACGCGACGAGGTCACACTCAGAGCCGCCGCCGACGGGCTCAGGGACGTCATCTCCGGCGGCCCGCAGACCGTCAACGTCAACCACCTCGGCGCGCTTCTCGGGCCGCCGCACGGCATCGTCGCCGTTGACGCCGACGACCGCATCCTGACCGCGACCGGGGGAGCCTCCTCGGCCGCCGCCACACTCGTCGCCGCGACCAGCGGCATGCCACCCGGTGAGGTCGTCACCTATGACAAACCCGACGGCCTGCGCAACTTCAAGGCCACCCGAGTCCTCAGCCCCGGGCTGACGCTCTACCGGGGACCGGACGAACGCGCCGTCAAGCCGGCGGCCTTCGTCCTGGGCATCGACATATCCGTGGACGACGCGACCACCGACCTGCTCATCCAGCGTCAAGTCACCCTTGTCGGCGTCGCACTGGTGCTCCTTCTGGGGCTTTCCACGGCCGTCCTCCGCCTGGGTATGCGGCCCTTGGCGCAGATGGCCCATACCGCCGACGCGATCGCCCAGGGCTCCCGCACCGAGCGCCTGCCCACCCGCGGCGACAACAGCGAAACCGATCTGCTGGCGGAAGCCGTCAACCGGGCCTTCGACGCCCAGGCGCGCGCGGAGGCGTCCGTCCGCTCGATGGCCGCCGATACCTCCCACGAACTGCGCACGCCACTGTCCACCATCTCGGGCTGGCTCGACCTGTACCGCCAGGGCGGCGTGTGGGGGCAGGGCTTGGAGAAGGCGCTCGACCATATCGAGCACGAGGTCGGACGCATGCGCCTGCTCGTCGAGGACCTCACGCTGCTCGCCCGCCTGGACGCCGGACGCCCCATCGACCAGGGCGACGTCGACCTCACCGCCCTGGCGGCCGGCGTCGTCGAGGACGCCCAGATCATCAACCCCGAGCGCGGCATCACCCTGGACCCGGCCCGGTCATCGCACGTCCGCGGCGACGCCGCCCGGCTGCAGCAAGTCCTGCGCAACCTGGTCGGCAACGCCGTCCAGCACACCCCGGCCCAGACGTCCGTCCGGGTCGAGATCAGCGATGTCGACGGGGCCGTCCAGGTCGACGTCGTCGACAACGGACCGGGCATCTCCCGCGAGGACCTTCCTCGCGTCTTCGAACGCTTCTGGCGCGCCGAGGCCAGCCGCAGCCGCGCCTACGGTGGCTCCGGCCTCGGCCTCGCCATCGTCGAGGCCATCGTTCACGCTCACCACGGGTGGGTGGCCGTCCGGTCCGAAGCCGGCGTGGGTACCACCGTCACCATCCGGCTCCCGCGCGCCGGCCAGGAGGACGCCGCCCGTGACCGGTGACCCCGCCGTGACCTCGGCCGGGCCGCTCAAAGTTTTGATCATTCATGATGGACGCGGCGTTCGAGGCCTCCGACGAAGAGTTCCAGGCCGAAATGGAACTCCTCTGCCAAAGGCACTGAGGTAAGGGCGTCGGCGGTCTGGGCGATGGGCGGGTACGTGCTGGGGTCCAGGCGGCGGTAGAAGGTGGCGCGTTCGCGGCCGGCGTCGGGAGACGCGGCCGCAGGACGCCGGATCAAGCCGAATGGGTTCTGTCGATGCCAACGACAGCGGGAGTGCGCCAGTAGGCCGTCGGACGGTGCGCAACGTGTCGGCGCTGCGCGACGGGTCCCATCAATCAGCACATCCCGTTTCGAGCCTCGCCGCCCGCCGGGGTGCGCCGTGAGTGCCGTGCCATGGAGCGCGGATTGTCTCCCTTCTTCATAAAGGCTTCATCCGGGAAGCCGCACGAGCCGCATGTGACCCCAGTTGACTGCAGGACGAGTCAGAGAAGGCCGGCAAACAGGGTCGGCGGATATGGGAGGAAGGCATGCGACATCACGTTCGGCTCTCGGCGGCAGCCTCGGTGACTGCCATGACGTTGGCCGTCGCGGGGTGCGGAGGGACCGAGACGCCTGCCACGGAAGGCGGGGCGGATCCCTCGGCCAGGGCCTCCGGCACGGCCGCCCCCGCCGAATCGATCAAGATCAATGAGGAGGAGTGGTTCCGCGAGATCCGTCTGGAGGACTGGGCTGAGAATGGCGGCGAGACCGCCGCGATGCAGGGGGTGCTGCAGCGTATTCAGAAAGCGACGGGCAAGAAGGAGAATCCGCAGAGGTTCGACACCGTGGTCGATCCCGGTCCCGGCAATTGGCTCACGGAGTGGAGCACCATCGGAAAGAAGGCGATGACCAAGGCCGATGCCGCCCGTTCCAGCGGCGATGCCGATGTTGCGCTCAACCAGTACCACGCGGCATCGACCTACTTCACGGCGGCCGCCTATCCCCAGCACCGGGAGTCGGAACAGGAGGAGAAGGCGTATGAGATGGCGAAGGCCGCATATGAAAAGGCGGCCCGTCTCAAGGGCTGGCGATTCGAGCGGCTGCGGGTGCCCTTGGAAGGCGGAACGTTCGAGGCGTTCCTCCATCTCCCCAAGGGCGTTGGCCCGTTTCCCGTTGTCCTCTCTACAGGCGGCATCGACCGCGCCAAGACCGTGCACTGGCCGCTGTTCGAGAAGTATCTCGCTCCCGCCGGTGTCGCCATGGTCTCGTTCGACAACGCGGGATTCGGTGACAGCAAGGACTACCCCGCCGACCGTCCGGACATGGACCGCCTTTACAGCGCCGTTGTCGACACGCTGCTCGAGAACAAGCACATCGACGCGAAGCGTGTAGCAGCCGTAGCCACGTCCTACGGAGCGAACGCGGTGGCACGTTCAGCATTCACCGACGACCGGATCAGGGCTGTGGTGGCCATCTGCAGCCCGGTGCACGAGGCGCTCAACGCCGGAGCCGAGTTCATCGACAACCTCACGCCGCAGCCGCGGGCGGCGCTGGCCGCCCGCTTCAACGTCCCGGTCGAGAACACGAAGCGAATGGGGCAAATCATCAAAAAGACGTCCCTGGTCAATCAGGGTCTGGTGGGCAAGAAGCGAACCGATACCCCGATCCTGGCGATGACCACACCGGACGACCCCTTCGCGCCGATCGAGGACCTCAAGCGACTCGCCGCCGCATCCACCGATGGCGAGGTCAAGATCACCGGGGGTCATGGACACTGCCCGACGGTCAAGGAGCGCGACCGGTCAACCTGGGGCTGGTTGAAACGACACCTGTGACACGGCACGCACGCCCCCGTCCCCTGTCGGACCGGGGCGTGCGCTCGTCCCCTCGATCGCTGGTCAACGCCGGAGATCGGGTTGATCGCGATCGTCCTGGATCGAGGCGTGGTCACAACCCCGGCCCGGTCATGCTGGGAAAGGGGAGGCGACCAGTCGGTAGCCGACGTTGCGAACCGTGCCGATGAAGCGCGGTTGTGCCGCGTCATCGCCCAGTTCACGTCGGAGGGTGCGGATGTGCACGTCCACCACGCGCTCGTCACCGAAGAAGTCGTGTCCCCATACACGCTCAAGCAATCGACGGCGTGTGAAGACATGACCCGGCACCTCGGCGAGAGCGTGCAGGATGTCGAAGTCAAGCGCGGTGAGCTCGACGACGTGTTCGTCCCCGACGACGACCGTGCGACGGGCGGGGTCGATCAGCAGTCCCTCGAAACGGAGGATGACGTCCTCCGTGGCGGCCGCATCGCCGGACACGGTGGAACGGCGCAGGATCGCACGGACGCGCAAGGCGAGCTCCCGGGCACTGAACGGCTTGCTCACGTAGTCGTCGCCACCCGCGGTGAATCCGACGACCCGGTCGACCTCCTCGTCTCGGGCGGTCAGCAGGATCACCGGGACCTCGCTCCTTCTACGGAGGCGCCTCAGCACCTCGAAGCCGTCCAGTCCGGGCATCATCACGTCGAGGATCACCAGATCGGGCTTCTCATCGAGCGCTGCCCGCAGCCCGCCAGTGCCGTCCGCGGCCTCCTTCACGGCGAACCCGTCGGCTTCGAGGTAGGCGCGGACCAGCATTCGGATCTTCGCGTCGTCGTCGACGACGAGGATTCGTTTCGCCCCCATGCCGACCACTATCCCAGCGGGGAGGCCGCCGCGGTCCGGGGTTCCTGCAGTCTGGGGAGCGCCCTGGCCGTCCGCCGAAACGACGACGCAACCCAGATGGGGGCGGGAGGGGTGTCGTCACGGCCGCAGCGGAAAACTGCCGGACGAAGCCCAGCGCAGGCACGGTGTGAATCCGCGAGCCCGCTGAGTCAGCGTGACCGGGCCTGAACCCGCCCTGGTCGTGCGGGGAGCCGGACGCGGAACGCCGCCCCCTTGCCGGGGCCCGGAGAACTGACGGTGATCTCGCCGCCGTGCGCCGAGACGATGCCGCGGGCGATGGTGAGGCCGATCCCGCTGCCCGTGGCCGGTGCCGGCCGGTCGGCGTGTTCCACCCGTTCGAATCGGTGGAAGATCCGCTCCAGGTCCTCCTCCGCGATGCCGATCCCTGTGTCGACGACGTCGATCACAGCGTTGCCACCCTCCTGCCGCACCGTCACGTCGACCCTGCCGCCCGCATCCGTGGCGGCAAGTGCGTTGCCCAGCAGATTGGTGACGACCTGCACGATGCGTTCGCGATCGACCTCAGCGTGGACAGGTGCAGACGCCACGACCTGGAGTCCGACCCCCTGGTCCTCGAACTGCGGCCGTAGCCGTTCCGCTGTCCGCAGTGCCGTGTCGGCCAGATCTGTTTCACCGCTGACGAGCTGGAACGCGCCCTCTTCCACCCGGGAGAGGCTGGACAGGTCCGAGGCGAGCCGCTGGAGACGCGCGATATCGTCCCCTAGCGAGGCGAATAGCTCGGGCGACGGCGCGAACACCCCGTCGATAAGGCCTTCGACCTGTCCGCGCAACATCGACAGCGGGGTCCGCATCTCGTGGGCGACCTCGGAGACCAGCCTCGCCCGCCGCCGTTCGACATCGGCCAGCTCGGCGGAGAGCCTGTTGACATCGGCCGCCAGTCGCCCCAGCTCCGGCTCACGGGGCACGGGAATCCGCTCACCGTAGTGACCTGCGGCCATGCTGCGCGTGGCGGCACGAATGCGGTCCAGCGAACGCAGCAGCAGCCGGGACGTCGCCGTCGCGCCCACCACCGCGACGGCGATCCCCACCAGCAGAGCGATCCCCACCGCTCTGTCGAACGCCGACTCGATCTCGTGGGAGAGGACAACGCCGGTCTCCTCCTCGGGTTGGAACTCGTCCGGCACCAGAAGTGCCGCCGCGGTGAACATCGCCGCGAGCGCGACGACAACGACCGCCACGTAGGAGATGAACAGCCTGGTGCGCAGGCGCACGGCGCGCCACCACCGACGGTCGGGCAAAGGATCCACGCTGTGCTTCCTCTCCCGTCCTGCGAGGCTCACCACGATTGACTCCCCGTCAGCGTCTCACCCGTCGCTGCCCGTGCGGGGGGTGCCGAACCGCTGGCACCACACCGAACGACGCCCCCACCCAGCCGCCTTCACATGGCTGCGACCAGCTAAGCCATCACCTGCAGTAGTTGCGACGCAACGCGGCCCCGCGTGACGGCCGGCTGCGTAGCGGCATGTCGTTGAGGGGCCTCACCCGCCGGTGGCGCGGGTGGCGATGCCGTCCAGGAGGAGGTCGAGTTTGCGGCCGAACCACACTTCGGGCGGGTCGTGCAGCGCGGCTCTCATCATGGGGGCGACGGCCGGGCCGGCGGCGGACGCCCAGTCCCCGCCGGGATCGGCCGTGGTCAGCGCCCGGCGCGTCCGGGCGACCTGCCGGGCCTGGGTGAACTGGGCGACGGTCAGGTCGAAGACGGCGTCCACGGCCAGAAAGGCGTCGGCGGCGGTGAAACGCGCGCCGGTGAGCCGGTCGACGGCGCGGCCGAACCGCTCGGTCATCCGGGCGGGGTAGCCGGTCAGGGCCGCGACCTCGCGCTCGATGCCGGGATGCGCCTCGAGGAGCCGCCACAGCGTCCACGCCTGCGCCGACAGGTCGGCCCGCCAGTCGCCCGTCTCCGGGGGCCACGGTGCGCGCTCGATCGCCCGGTCGAGCATCGCCACCACCAGGCCCTCCCGGTCGGTGACGTGCCGGTAGAGCGCCGAGTGGCTGACCCCGAGCCGGTCGGCGACGGTGGTCAGCGTCAGCCGCTCGAACCCGAGGCCGAGGGCGGCGTCGGCGATCGCCTCGCGGGTCAACCGGGGCGGCCGGCCGCGCCGCGGGCCGCGGGCCGGTCTGGAGACGTCACTGGTACCGGCCACGCCCCCATTCTGCCGGACGGGCGCCACCGTGACCCGGGCGAATTAGTGACAATCTGTCTCTATTAAGTTAGGGTCGCCTAATATTATGCCCGGGCAGGTTGGAGGCCGCCATGGAGAACCGCTACCGGCCCGGATGGGCGCTGGCCCTGGTGACCGGCGCCTGCGTCCTGATGACCCTCGACATCACGATCGTGAACGTGGCGCTGCCCGAGATCCGCGACGCGCTCGGCTCCGACCTCGCCGGCCTGCAGTGGATCATCACCGGCTACACGCTGGCCTTCGCCTCGCTGCTGCTCACCGCCGGTTCGCTGGCCGACGCGACCGGCCGCCGCCGGGTGTTCACCTTCGGCGTCGCGCTGTTCACCCTCGCGTCGCTCGGCTGCGGACTGTCCACCGGCGTCGTCATGCTCGACGTGATGCGCGCCGTGCAGGGCGTCGGCGGCGCCTTCGCCTTCGCCCCCGCCATGGCGATCATCGCCGCGCACTACACCGGCCCCGCCCGCACCAAGGCGATCGCGGTCTTCGGCGCGGTCTCGATGGCGGCGGGCGCCCTCGGCCCGCTGATCGGCGGCGCGCTCGTGCAGGGGATCGGCTGGCGCTCGCTGTTCCTCGTCAACGTCCCGCTGGGCGCCGCCGTGGTCTGGCTGACCTTGCGCCGCATGGCACCCGACGGCCGGCGCGGCGGGTTCCGTCCCGACATCCCCGGCGCGCTCACGCTCGCGGCCGGCATGTCCGCGATCGTCCTGGCCCTCCTGCGCGGCGAGCAGCAGGGCTGGACGTCCGTCGCGACCCTCGCCCAAGCGGGGACGGGCGCCCTGGCGATGGGCGTGTTCGCCGTCCTTCAGCGGTTCGGCCGCCACCCGCTGCTCGACCTGTCCCTTTTCCGCATCCGGTCCTTCACCGGAACCTCCATCGTCGCGCTCCTCGCCCGCGTCGTGAGCTTCGGCCTGCTCGCCTACCTGGTGCTGTTCCTGGAGGCGGTGTACCGGCTTGACGCGCTGCAGATCGGCGTCCGTCTGCTGGCGCTGAGCCTGCTGTTCGTGGTCGGCGGCCTGGCCGCGGCGCGCCTCGCCGACGCCGTCCCGCCCGGCGCGATCGTCTGCGCCGGCTTCCTGATCAGCGCCACCGGCCTGGCGGCACTGCGATTCGCGGACGCCGGCGGATCCTGGGCCCGGATCCTGCCCTCCCTCGTCCTGCTCGGCCTCGGCATGGGACTGGTCGCCACCCCGTCGATGACCATCGCGATGGGCGTCGTGCACCCGTCCCGCACCGGAACCGCCTCCGGCGTCATCAACTCCTTCCTACCCCTGGGCACGGCGCTCGGCACGGCCGCCTTCGGCGCCCTCTACAGCGCCCGCCTGGACGGAGGGCAGCGCGGCCCGGACGACATCACCGGTGCTCTCGCCCTCATCGGCACCGTCGCCGCGTTGATCGCCCTCGCCGGAGCTGTCGCCGGCGCGCTCCTCATCCGCACCTCGGACCTGCACACCGAGACGTCTGGAGCCGACGCGCCGCCCTCCCTCGCGACCGCGCCCGGAGCTGACGAACAACCGAAAGGCAATTAGTCGGCCTTACCTGTTTTGAGAAGGAGTGATCGTGGCCCGTACGAACCTGAATGCGGTACGCGTCAAGCCGGAGACTTCCGAGCTGATCACTTTGCGTGTCCTGCGGACCGAGCGGATCTCACCGCATTTCGCGCGAGTCACACTCGGGGACGGCGACATCGACCGGTTCTCGCCTATGGGCTTCGACCAATGGTTCCGGCTGTTCATTCCCGTCGACGGCGGAACGCTGGCCCGCGTCCCGCGGAAGCTGACGACGACGTCCTACCTGCGGTACCTGACGGTCTCCAAGACGCAGCGCCCCGTGCTGCGCAACTACACCGTCCGTGCCTACCGCCCGGACGGCATGGACGGGCCCGAACTCGACGTCGACTTCGTCCTGCACGGCTCCGCCGACGACCAGACCGCGGGCCCCGCCGCCATCTGGGCCACGACCTGCACCAAGGGCGACATCGTCGGCATCCTGGACGAAGGCATCGGCTTCAACCCGGCACCGTCGATCGACCGCGTGCTGCTCGTCGCCGACGAGTCGGGCCTGCCCGCCGTCGCGGGAATCCTCTCCGCACTGCCTCCGGGCACCAAGGGCCGCGTCCTGGTCGAGCTCCCGTCCGAGGACGACCGGCAGGACCTCACCACCCCCGACGGCGTCGACGTCGAATGGATCGTCCGGGAGAACGGCGTGCCCGGACGGACCGTCCTCAAGGCCGCGGAGTCCCTCGACCTGCCGACCGAACCGTTCTTCGCCTGGACGGTCGGCGAGCAGACACTGCCCACCCAGTTGCGCCGCCACTGGGTGAAAGCGGGCGTGCCCAAGAACAACATCATGTTCTGCGGCTACTGGCGCAACACCCACAACCACTGAGCCATAAAAGCGCCCCCGTATTGGCCGCCTGGCGCAGCCAATACGTCGCGGTCGCGAGTCCGCCCTCGCCCGTCGTCCCTGGACTGCGGTCAGGCGGCCCCGGGAATCACCTGCTCACCGAATGCGGCCTTGGTGATCGGTGCCCACTCCCGCCAGACGCGGAGTCGTTCGGCGTAGATCTCCTCGATCTCGGGAAGTGTGTGCCCGAGGACGAGCCGCCGGGGAGGATTCTCGGCGTCGGCGATCGTCAGTATCGCGTCCGCGGTCGCTTTCGGGTCCCCGAGGATCCACTCCTTGGCCGTCGCCTCGCGGACCTCGTCGTAATCAGGGTGCTGGTCGGTGGTCCGCATGCTCCTGCTACCGGCGAACTCCGTGGCATATGGACCGGGCTCGACCGCGATCACGTGGATCCCGAACGAGGCGACCTCCTGGGCGAGTGACTCGGACAGGCCCTCCACCGCCCACTTGGAAGCGTGATAGGCGCCGATGCCGGGATACGCGCGGACGCCGCCCTCGCTGGTCACCTGCAAGATGCGGCCGGACCGCTGGGCCCGCAGCACGGGAAGTACCGCTTGGGTCACCCAGACGGTGCCGAAGAAGTTGGTCTCCATCTGCCGGCGCAGCTCATCCTCAGTAAGTTCCTCGACCATGCCGAAGAGCCCGTAGCCGGCATTGTTGACGACAACATCGATGCGACCGAACCGCTCGACGGCGTGCTCGACCGCGCCGGCTACGGCGGGACGGTCGGTGACGTCGAGGCGTAGCGGCAGGATTGCGTCCCCGAACTGCTCCGCGAGCGGCTCAAGCGTGGTGACGTCACGGGCCGTCGCCGCGACTCGGTCGCCGCGCTTCAGCGCGGCTTCCGTCCAGAGACGGCCGAAGCCCCGGGAGGCGCCTGTGACGAACCAGATCTTTTCGAGAGCGGACAACTGACTTTCCTTCCGTGAAGGTGTCTTCGCTCTTCGAGCATCGAGGTACCTCAGGCATTCCACAAGCGACGATGAATCATAGGAAGGATGCGTAACACGCATATGTAACGTGGAGCCCATGGCCGAGTTCACCATCCCCGCGCTGCGCGTCGTGCACGCCGTCGTCGGAAGCGGGTCTTTCACCGCGGCGGCCGAGCTCCTCGGGTACACCCAATCGGCGATCTCGCGGCAGGTGGCGGCGGCGGAGTCGGCCGCGGGAATGCCCTTGTTCGTGCGCAAGGCCCGTGGGGTGGAGGCGACCCGTGCCGGCGAGGCGGTCGCGCGCCGGGCGGCTCTGGTGCTGGCCGAGCTCGACGCGACAGACCGCGAGCTGGCCATGCTCTCCGACACGCTCGCCGAGCAGGTGACCGTGGGGGCTTTCCCGACCGCGACCTGGTCGCTCGTCCCGAGGATGGTGGCGGCGCTCAGAAGCGAGCACCCTGCGCTGGCCGTCGAACTGCACGAGGCATCCACGCCCGCTCTGGTGCGCCAGGTGCGTGCCGGAGGGGTCGACGTCGCTGTGATGGCCGTCGGTCAGGACCTGCCCGACTACGACCTGCGCGGCCTGAGAGCCGAGCGCCTGACGACCGGCGGCAAGGGTGTCGTCGCTGTGCCGCGAGGCCACCGCTTGGCCGGCCGGTCGCGGGTCACCGTCGACGACCTGGCCGGCGAGTCCTGGATCGCCGGGGCGGGCCTGCGAGGTGACCCGCAGTTCGGTCCCTGGCCGACGTTGCCGCAGCCCCGGATCGCCCATCGCATCCGCGACTGGAACGCCAGGCTCGGCTTCGTCGCCGCCGGACTGGGCATCACGACGGTTCCCCAGCTCGCTGTTCCGGGCTTGCCCGCCGAGGTCGTCACCGTCGAGGTCGAGGACCCCGCGTGGTCCGGACGGTCCACCCTGGCCGTGACCAAGCCGGAGCCGACCGGAGGACAACGCGCCGTCGTGGCCGCACTCCGCGACGCGGCCACAGGTGACGCCTGACCTCTGCGGGCCCAGCCAGCCAACAACGTTCCGCTCCTCCTCACTGTGTGTAGGCATGCGGCGGAGGCATGGTCAGCGGCTCAGAGTGGCAGGAGCTGCGATTTCAGGAAGGTGACCACGGTAGGCAGGACGGCTGTGCCGTCGTGGCCCACGCCCTCGACGACGTCCATCTGGACCTGCGCGCCCAGGTCCTTCAGGGCCGTGGCGAGAGCGTGTGCGCGTGAGAGGCGGTCGGGGCCGCCGTCGGCCGGGGGTGAGGCGCTGGTCGACGGGATGTTGTCCAGCGATCCGGCTAGGACCTGGATCGGTACCCGCGCCACGGCGTCGGGATCGAAGGCGTGGCCGAACCGGTCCTGGAGGTCGTCGATGCCGCGCGGCCAGGAGGCCGCGGTGGGCAGGGTGATGCGGCCGGGCGCCCCGATCGAGACGGCGGTGAGCCGCTCGGGATGCACGTAGAGGAAGCGGTGGCTGAACTGGCCACCGCCGGAGAAGCCGTGCAGGAAGAACGGCGACGCCTCGACGTTCCACCGGTGCGCCACGTCGTCGATCATGCCCAGCAGCACGCTGTCGAAGCGGATGCCGGCGTAGGCGAGGTCGTGGTAGTTGTCGATCGCGTCGGCACCGCCGATTCCGGCCGGGAAGTGCGGCGTCATCACGACGGCGCGTTCGGTCCGGGCCAGCTCGGCGAGCTTGTCGAGATAGAGCTCCGTCCGCCGGCCCGTGCCGTGGACGAACACCCACAGCCGCAGCGGCGGTTCGTCGTCCTGGATGTCCTCGGGCACGAACAGGGCGTAGGAGAACCGCGGGTCGAGGCGTGCGGCGAAGGACGGTGTGCGGCCGGTGAGAATCGTCCGGCCGAGATGGTCGGACGGCAGGTCACGCAAGCGGGTGGGGGAGGACGGCATGGGGAAACCGTACTTGACAGATTTGCTATTGCATATAACATCTGCCAGGTGTGACGGCGCCCACATCGGGTCCGCGATCGTGTGAGGAGCACTGGGTGATGAAGATCAGGATCGCGGCCGCGGCGACCGCGGCCGCCGGAGTCCTCGCGCTGACGGGATGCGGCGGGAGCGGGGACGGCTCCGCCTCCCCGGCGTCGACTCCCTTGGCCGATGTCGGCACCGCCTCTCCGGTGACCCCTCCCGCCGCGGACGTGCTGGCCGCCGCCGAGAAGGAGGGGTCGGTCCTGCTCTACACCGACGCCGACGACCAGATCATGGACCCGATCCGCAAGGCGTTCGAGAAGAAGTACCCGAAGATCAAGGTCAAGGTCCTCAGCCTGAACAGCGACCAGATCTTCCAGCGCTACCAGACCGAGAACGCGACCCGTACGCGCACGGCCGACGTGGTGATGCCGATGAACCTGGCGGCGATGCAGGAGTTCGCGAAGCGCGGCGACTTCGTCGACTACAAGGATCCCAACCTGCCGAACCTGCCCGACTACGCCAAGCTGGCCCCCGGCATCACGGCCGTCTCCCTCGACCCGGTGATCGCCGTCTACAACAAGGCCCTGCTGCCCAAGGACAAGCAGCCGAAGACGCTCGCCGATCTCGCCAAGCTCTCCGCGACCATGAAGGGCAAGATCGGCACCGTCGACATTGGGAACCCGGTCGGGCTGGAGGCCACGCAGGCCTACGTCGCCAAGGGCGGGGACGCGTCCTGGGCCACCCTCGAGGAGTTGGGGAAGAACACCACGATCGAGTCCAACGTCGGTCCTCTGGTCCAGAAGGTGCTCCAAGGCCAATACGCCGCGTCGTACTTCGTCAGCGGCGCCGTCCGCGCGCTGATCACGCCCGACGCGGCGAAGGTGCTCGACTGGACCTACCTCAGCGACGCGACTCCGGTGCTCCCGCGCACGATCGCGGTGACCAAGGCCGGGCAGTCGCCCGCCGCGGGGAAGGTCTTCGTCAACTACATCCTCTCGGTGGAGGGCCAGGAGGCCGCGTGCAGGGGTGGTTTCAGCCCCTACCGCGACGGTGTGAAGTGCGCGTTCGGCGTGCCCTCGATCAAGAAGGTCACCGGTACCGAGGACCTCGACATCATGAACTTCGAGAAGGCCGCCGGCGGCCGCGCCGCCATCGAGCCGCGGTGGAGGGCGGCGTACGGCCGGTGACCGCGTCCCTTCCGCCGGAGCGCCGGCTGGACCCGGTCGTCCTGGAGATCTGGTGGAGCCGCCTCGCCGCCTTCGTGGACGAGGCGGCCACCACCCTCCTGCGCACGGCGTTCTCCACGATCATCCGCGAGTCCAACGACCACACGGTCGTGATCATGAACAGGGCCGGGGAGACGGTGGCCGAGTGCCGGGCCGGCCTCCCGGCCTTCACCGCGCTGATGACGCCCCTGACCCAGGAACTGCTCCGCCGCTATCCCGCCGAGGACTGGCAGGAGGGCGACCGGGTCATCACCAACGACCCGTGGATCGGCATCGGGCACCTGCCCGACCTGGCCATGGTGGCGCCGGCACCCACCGCGGCGGCCTCGGCCAGGTGATCTCGGTGCGGAACACCACCGGCCGCCCCTGGCAGGTGGCCCTCCTCGGGGACCGGGAGCACCATCCGCCGCGCGGGCTCCTGGGCGGATCACCCGCCCTCGGAACGGCGGCCGCGATCGACGGCGAGCCCGTCTCGCCGGTCAAGTCGGTCACACCGCTCGCGCCCGACGCCACGGTGGACCCCCTGTTCGCCGGCGGCGTGGGCTTCGGGCCCGCCGATCAACGCGACCCGGCCGCCGTCACCGCCGACGTCCGCCTCGGGTACCTCACCCCCGAGGCCGCCGCGCGTGACTACCCCGGCCACGACCCGCAAAGGAACACCCAGTGAGGCCAGCGAGGACCGCGCGCGTCGGCGTCGACATCGGGGGGACGTTCACCGATCTCGTCCTCCACGACGAGTCACGCCAGATCACCCGCACCGGCAAACTGCTCACCACCCCGACGGCCCCGGGCGCGGGGTCCTGGCGGGCATTCAACGCCTCCTGCAGGAGTCGGCGATCGGATGGGACGACGTCGCGACGATCGTCCACGGCACCACCCTGATCACCAACACCGTCCTGGAGAGGACCGGCGCCGAGATCGGACTCATCACCACCGAGGGGTTCCGCGATGTGCTCGAGATGCGGGGGCGAGGTCCGGTTCGACACCGAGAACCTCTTCGCCCGTCCGGCGCCCGTCCTCGTGCCCCGGAACCGGCGCTCGGACGTCCCCGAACGGGTCTTGGCCGACGGCACCGAGCACCTCGCCCTCGATGAGGAGGCCCTCCTCGGTGCGGCGCGCACGCTGCTGGAGGAGCATCACGTCGAGGCCCTCGCCGTCGCCTTCCTCCACTCCTATCGCAACCCGGCCCACGAGCGCCGGGCTCACCACCGTGGACGAGGCCAAGGCGTTCCCGGTGAAGCTCCTGGAGTCCGGGCCCGCCGCCGGCGCGATCGCCGCGGCCTAAGTCGCCCGCACGATCGGCGAAGACAAGATCATCGCCTTCGACGTCGGCGGCACCACCGCCAAGATGAGCGTCGTCGAGGACGGCACGCCGACCCTCACGCACCGGTTCGAGGCCGGACGGCTGGACAAGTTCAAGCCCGGGTCGGGGCTCCCGCTCCGGCTCACCGTGGTCGACATGATCGAGATCGGCGCGGGCGGCGGCTCGATCGCCGGTCTCGACGATCTCGGCCTGCTCAAGGTCGGGCCCCGCAGCGCGGGATCGGACCCGGGCCCGGTCGCCTACGGACCCGGGGGCACCATGCCCACGGTCACCGACGCCGACCTCGTCAGCGGACGCCTCGACCCGGACCACTTCCCGGGCGGCGAGATGAGCCTGGTCGGCGCCGACGTGCGGGCGGCCCTGAAGTCCCATGTGGCGGAACCACTCGGCATCGACGTGACCGAGGCCGCCGTCGGCATCCAGAACATCGCGGCCGACAGCATGGCCGCCGCACGTGGGCGGGCTCTTCGCCGACATGGAGGAACGCGCCAGGGCGCTCCTGGCCGGCGCCGACGAGTTCGGCGACAAGATCGTCATCAGCCGTTCGGCCGATATGCGGTACGTCGGCCAGGGCTACGAGATCGAGGTCCCGCTGCCCGACGTGGCGTTCGGACCCGGTGCCGTCGAGGCGATCCGCGACCGGTTCCTGGCGGCCTACGCCTCCACCTTCGGCAGGACGATCGCCGACGGGCGGCCCGAGGTGATCAGCTGGCGGATGACCGCGACGCTGCCCGGCTCGCCACATCGACCTGGCCTACCGGCCCGCCTCGGGCGAGGCGGTGCGCGGCACCCGGCGGGTCCATTTCGAGAGGCACGGCGACCTGGAGACCACCGTTGACGACCGCAACGCGCTACCCCCGGAACGGTGATCGAGGGTCCCGCCGTCGTCGAGGAGCGGGAGACGTCCTGCGGCTTCGGACCGGAGGCGCGCATCACCGTAGACGCGCGATGACACCTGGTCGTCAAGCTCGTTTGACTGACCGGCGCATGGCTCTCGGATATGATCAACCGATATACCATGTGCCATAGCAGAGAGGTCGATCATGGGGGAGCTTGAGCGGCTGGCGCCGACGCCGACGATCGGCGACCGCGCCTACGCGGCGGTCCGGGAGGCGATCGTCTCGGGCAACCTCAAGCGTGGCGCGAAGGTCACCGAGCGGGGCCTGGCGGACATGCTCAACATCAGCCCGACCCCGGTGCGCGAGGCCCTGCGGCGCCTCGAACAGGACCGCCTGGTCGAGCGGGTGGGCCCGCGCTCGGTCCGGATCGCACAGTTCGACGCCGGCGAGCTGCGCAAGATCACCGTCATCGAGGACACCTTGCGAGCGCTGGCCGCACGCTTCGCCGCGGAGAACGCCACCGACGGCCAGATCTCCGAACTGCTCGGCCTGCTCGAACGGGCCGAGCGGCTGGCCGAGCAGGCGGATGCCGGTGACCGCGCCGCCGTCGAAGGGGTCCGGCAGGTGATGCGCGAGTTCCACGCCCTCATCGACCGGGCCAGCGGGAGCACCACTCTGATCCACATGCTCCATATGGTCGACGCCTTCAACTACGAGGAGCGTCGCGCCGCCCTCTTCGACCAGATCGAGCAAGAGCCGGGCGTGGTCGCTGAGCGCTTCAAGCAGCACCGCGCCATCTACGAGGCGATCGCGGCCCATGACGCCGACCGCGCCGAACAGCTCATGCGCGACCACAGCCACGCCGGCAACGAGCCGAGACTGGCCCACCGCAAGCGGTAAGCCGCAGCCGACGCTCCCAACAAGCCGAGCACGCCGATAACGACTGCCTCAAGCTGGTGCTGGATCACGCGGCCGACCGGCTTGCCGTTCGCCCAGGCGCTGGGCGCGCTCTCAGCGCCTACCTGGGCCATTGCAAAGGCCTGCTTCGAGTGCTCGTGCCCCGCTTTGGGCACCCCACCGAAGATCGCGCGAAGACCCGGCGCCATCGGTTCCGGCGAACAGTTGCGTCGGGTCGAGGCGGACGCCGCCGAGCTGGGCCGCCGTCGGGCCGCGCGGCGACTCCAACGCGCCGTGACCTGGTGCGTCCGCCCGTCTCGGCGTGGACGGCGGGACGGCGAGGAGAAGTGAAGTGGGTCTCAGATCAGCCTTGACGAATTCACTATAGCAAGTAGCATCTGACGAGATCGACGCCGTCCTGGCTGGAGGAGAGGTCTATGGAGAGGTACACCGGGTGAGCGCGCTCACCGCTCATGGCGGAGCCGTACGGCGGCGTCTGGTGCCCACGGGGGTGTCGCACTACCTGCTGTGGGCCGCGGCGCTCGTGCTGCTCATCGGTCCCATCGTTCCGGTCGTCGTCGCCTCGTTGTGGTCGACGCCGCTCTATCAGGGCGGCGGCCACCTCACCATCGCCAACTACCGTGACCTCCTCTCCGATCCGGCGTGGTGGACGGCGGTCCGCAACAGCGTGGTCTTCGGGGCGCTGAACACGGTCGGCTCCGTCGCGATCGGCGTGGCCTGCGCGGTGCTGTTCACTCGCACCGACGTCCCGGGGCGCCGCGTCTTCGGCATGCTGCTGCTCCTACCTGTGATGCTGCCCGGCATCGTGCTGATTCTCGGGTGGAGCCTGATGTGGGCGCCCAGCGGGTTCGCCTCGTCCTGGCTGGACCTGCACACCTTCCTGAAGATGCCGATCGACCTTTACAGCGTCCCCGGCATGGCGCTGGTCGGCATCAGCGTGGCCGCGCCGGTGGTCTTCCTGTTCTGCCGCAGCGCGATCGAGGGCATCGACCCGTCGTTCGAGGACGCCGCGCGCACCACCGGCGCCTCGCCGGTCCGGGCGGTGCTCTCGATCAGCGTTCCTCTCCTGCGACCCGCGATCCTCAACTCCTCGCTGCTGGTCTTCGCGCTCTCCATCGAGGTTCTCGGCCTGCCGCTGGTGCTCGGGTTCTCCAAGAACATCGACATGATCTCGACCTACCTCTACGACAACTGGAGCGCGTCGTCGACACCGCGCCAGGGCCTGGTGTCGGCCGGCGCCGTCGTCCTGCTCGCCCTGGTGTCGCTGCTGCTCGTCGCCCGCAACCGGCTCGCCGGCGACCTGAGCCGCTTCACCACCGTCACCGGCAAGCCGACCGAGGGACGCACCGTCAAGCTCGGACCGGCGCGCTGGGCGGTCAGCGCGGTGATCGCCGTCGGCCTCGTCGCCATGGTCCTGGTGCCGCTCTTCGGCGTCGTGCTGTGCGCCTTCACCACGATCTTCACGCCGCTGGTCAACCCCTGGAGCGTGCTCACCACGGCCAACTTCTCGGCGGTCTTCGACAACGAGATCTACACCCGTGCGCTGACCAACAGCCTTCTGATCGCGACCGTCGGCGGCGCTCTCACCACGCTCGTGATCGCCGCGCTCTCGATGGTCGCGCACCGCTCGGAGTTCCGCTTCCGCGGCTCGCTGCAGCGAGGCATGGTCTGGCCCCGCATGATGCCCGGCCTGATCACGGGCATGGCCTTCTTCTGGTCCTTCGTGGTGCTCGACCCGTCCGGCTGGGTCCGCTCGAGCCTGTGGGGCATGGGCATCGCCTTCGCGGTGCGCAGCCTGGCGCTCGGCTACAGCGCCTTCTACCCGGCGCTCGCCGCCATCGGCCGCGACCTGGACAACGCGGCCCGGACGTCGGGCGCGACCTGGTGGCAGGCGATGCGCACCGTCGTGCTCCGGCTCGTGCTCCCGGCGATGGCGGCCTCCTTCGTGCTGCTGTTCGTCTCCATGCTCAACGACGCCGAGCCGGCCGTCTTCCTCGTCACCGACAAGACCCCGGTCCTGGGGCTCACGATGCTGCAGCTCGCAGCGACCAGCACGGGCGGGACCGTCGCCGCCTTTGGAGTGATTCAAATGATCATCACGCTCGTCGTCCTCGGGGCCGGACGCGCCCTCTTCGAGGTGAAGCCCCGTGGCTGAACTCGTCCTCGACGGGCTGACCAAGAGGTTCGGCGACAACGTGGTCCTCAAGGACCTGAGCCTGACCGTCATCGAGGGTGAGATTCTCACCCTCCTCGGCCCCAGCGGTTGCGGGAAGTCCACCACGCTCTGGTCGATCGCCGGCCTCCACCGTCCCGACTCGGGCACCATCCGCTTCGGCGACCAGGTGCTCTTCGACGGCCGCGGCGTTCATCTGGAACCCGAGCAGCGCAACTTCGGCGTCGTCTTCCAGTCCTACGCGATCTGGCCGCACATGTCCGTCGCCGACAACGTCGGCTACCCCCTCAAGCTCCGCAAGGTCGGCAGGAAACAGCGGCGCGAGCGGGTGATGGAGGTGCTCGAACTCGTCGAGCTCGATCGCTTCGCCGACCGCTATCCCCACCAGTTGTCGGGCGGTCAGCAGCAGCGGGTGGCGCTGGCCCGCGCGCTCGCGCATCCGCCGCACCTGCTGCTGCTCGACGAGCCGTTCTCCAACCTGGACGCCAAGCTGCGCGACCGCGCACGCGAGTGGCTCAAGGCACTGCAGCGGCAGATCGGCGTCACGACGATCTTCGTCACCCACGACCAGCACGAGGCGCTCTCGATGAGCGACCGGATCGTGGTGATGGAGTCGGGCGTCATCCACCAGATCGGGACGCCGACCGAGGTCTACGAGCACCCGGCGGACCCGTTCGTCGCCGACTTCGTCGGGGCCACCAACCTGCTCGCCGGAGACGTCCTCCAGTTCGGCGCCGGCGGCCGGACCCTGGTGCAGACGGCCGGGATCGCCCAGCCGCTCCAGGTCGCCGCCCCGAGCGCGCCGCCCGGCCCGGTGGCGCTTTCGATCCGGCCCGAGTCCATCCAGATGATGGACGGCGACCGCTCCGGCAGCGGCGTCAACGAAGTGACCGGGAAGGTCGAGTCGGTCTCCTACCTCGGCGACCACTACCGCTACACGCTGCGCGTCGACGGCCTCGCGCTCACGGTCGCGACGCTTCGCCGGGTGGACGCGACCGAGTTGACCGTGGAACTCCCACCCGACGCCCTGCGCCTTCTGCCGGCGCCGGAGACCGGCGACCAGCCCACTGACAACGCGAAACAGGTGCCCGTCCAGGTGCCGACCGAGCGCGGCGAGAGCTAGGAGATGACAGTTGAGTGAAGACGCGCAGACCCCCTCCAAGGTGACGGTCGTGTCGCCCACGGGGATGCTCGGAGCCGGGTTCGACCCGGCCGCCGTCGCCCGGGGGCTGGCCATGGGAGCCGACGTGATCTCGGTCGACGGCGGGTCGACCGACTCCGGGCCCTACTACCTGGGCAAGGGCGTCGCCAAGACGGCCGAGGCCGCGATAGCGCGGGACCTGCGGATCCTGCTCAAGGCCGTGGCCGAGGCGAGGATCCCGCTGCTGGTGGGCTCCTGCGGTACGTCCGGCACCGACTCCGGGGTCGACTGGGTCGCCGGGATCGCCGAGAAGATCCTGCTCGACGAGGGGCTCGATCTGAAGATCGCCCGGATCTACACCGAGCAGACCGCCGAGGACCTCAAGCGCAAACTCGCCGCGGGCGCGATCCATCCGCTCGCGCCGATGGGCCCGCTCGACGCGGCGGTGCTCGGCGAGTGCACGCACATCGTCGGCGTGATGGGCCACGAGCCGTTCGTCGAGGCGATCCGGGCCGGTGCCGACGTCGTCTTCGCCGGCCGGGCCACCGACACGGCGGCCGCGGCGGCGGTCCCCCTGATGCGCGGCATGCCCGCCGCGCCCGCGTGGCATGCCGCGAAGATCGTCGAGTGCGGCGGCCAGTGCACGACCAACCCCCGCAGCAGCGGGGTGATCGCCACCATCGACGCGAACGGGTTCGAGATCGAGCCGCTCGACCCCGGCACCGCCTGCACGCCGATCTCGGTGGCCGCGCACATGCTCTACGAGACCGCCGACCCGTTCTCGATGCGCGAGCCCGCCGGAACCCTCGACGTCACCGACGCCGCCTACGCCGCCCTCGACGACCGGCGCGTGCGGGTCGAGGGCTCGCGGTTCCTGGAGGCCGACCAGCTCACCGTCAAGCTCGAGGGCGCCAGGATCTGCGGCTACGAGACGATGTCCTTCGTCGGCATCCGCGACCCCGAGATCGTGGCGCGCATCGACGAGTGGTCGGCGTTCATGGACCGGGCCCTGACCGATCGCGTCCAGCAGACCATCGGTCTCACGCGCGAGCAGTTCGACTACGACCTGCGCCTCTACGGCCACGACGCGGTCCTCGGCGCCATCGACCCCGACCGGCGCCCGGTTCGCGAGGTCGGCGTGATGCTCCTGGTCAACGCCGCCGACCAGGCCACCGCCACCGCGGTCGCCAAGGTCGCCAACCCCTTGATGCTCCACTTGCCGCTGCCGGACATGGCCTACCTCCCGAGCTTCGCCTTCCCGACGTCGCCGGCCGAGGTCGAGCGGGGAGCGAAGTACGAGTTCGTGCTCAACCATGTCGTCGACGTCGACACCGAGTCCGAACTGTTCCGCCTCCACCTTGAAGAGGACGTCCATGCCTGAGACCCCGCGCCGCCGCCTGGCCGACTACGCGTTGGAGGTGAGGTCGAAGAACGCCGGCCCGTTCTGGGTGACCCTCGAAGCCTTCATGCGCGACGAGGCGGGCTACCGCATCGCCTCCGACGCCGTTTTCCTCAACGAGGAGGTGGTCGGCCGGCTCTACGGCATTTCGGCTCGCGACATCCGGATCTTCCGGATCGCCTCGCTCAACGTCGTCAAGATCTCCTTCCCGCGGCCGGTGTCCCAGGCGAGCCTGCACGACCGCGACGTCCACGCCGGCCAGCACCACGTGCCCCTCGCCATGCTCGAGGTGCCCGACCGGCTGCTGGCGGAGAGCGCCCGGCCCTGAGCAGGTCCGGAATGATCCACGCGGACCGGCACGGGACCGTCGTGATCCCCTTCGCCCTCGTCGACAGCGGGCCTGCCCCCTGTGGGGGACAGGCCCGCTTTCGCGTTCCCGGGCGTCTACTTCTTGATGTTCAGCGGGACCCCGTGAACCAGGTTCAGCGCGTCGGAATCGAGGTAGTCGACGTAGTGCACGATCACCGCCTCCCATGTCTGCGGGAGATACCGCGAGGTGGTCGTGTGGACGATCACGTTGTGCACCATCTCCAGCGGCAGGCCCTTCTCCCACATCTTGTGCGCCCCGAAGAAGCCGTGCTGGATCAGATGCCCGAAGCGTGAGGCCTGCCCACCGCTCTCCGACGGCTCGAACTCCAGGAGCTTGCTGACATCGTGCAGGTTGGCGGCCGCGATCAGCAGGTCACGGTCGAACGCGATGCCCTGGACCCGCTCCGCCACCTCGGCCACCGCCACGGCCATCTGCGTCACCGACCGGGTGTGGTCGACCAGAGTCACGCTGGCCGGGACCTTGTAGGGATGCTTGGGCACCTGCGAGACCGCGTCCCAGCCGCTTTCCTCCAGCACCTCCAGCCAGATCTCCACGACCGACTCCCGCAGCGCCTCGTCGCCGATATCCCGCAGCTCGGGGAAGGTCTCAAGGACCCCGTCGGCGCTGGCCTTGGGTGTGTCAGGCATACAAGCCCCCTCCAGGTGATTGCGATATGCAATAGCATAGAGCAGGGCGCGGCTTGCGTCATAGAGGCGCCGTGAGAAGCAGAAGCGGTGGAGCCCGTCACGCGCTGGTGGTGGGTCACACCAGTGCGTGCGGCGCGTAATTCGGGGGCCTCGTGACCGGGAGTCCCGCGAAGGCTCGTTCAGGCGGATCGGATGGTGGTCCAGAGCAAGCCGTCGAAACGAGGCATGCAGCGGCCCTTGGAGCTTTAGCCCGTCATGCATCTCCTTCTCTGTGTCGGCGGTGTTGCTCATTGACGATGCGGTGGCGCTCCGTCGTCGCGTGGCCTGCCTTATGCACTACCTGGTCCGGCACGCGGGGGCAGGTATACCCGGCTTCCCGGATGGTCAGGTAGAAATCGGGTTCCGGAGCGATTCCATAGATCTCCAGGTAGTACTCGGTTCCGTCACTCCACACCCAACGGCCGTCGGTACGCGTGCTCATGGGTACCGCCTGCCGCCTCGCCGGGTCGAGGAGATCGGCTGTGAAGCCGGGTACGAGCATGACCGGCGTGCCCCCGCGCAGGTAGTCCAGAATCCTTTGCCGTTCCTGCGGATCGTCGATCCTGCTGCGCTCCGGGGTAAGGACCCCTTGCCCGTCCTCGCCGATGTCATCCACCAGCCGCGCGAACCGGAATCCGTCGATCTCCGAGGGTGCGTCGCCCCGGAAGACACGAGAGGGGCCGGTTCTGCTTTCCTCCGACTGGGCCGCGCGGGCATCTGCGGTTTGGCTCGCGGTTCCAGGGAGGATCTTCTCCATGATCCTGCGTACCCGCCCGAACAGACTCACTGGAATCTGGAACTCTGATGCACTGTCCGGATTGATCACCAGCCCGATGTCGGGATGACGCCAGCCCCCCACCAGATCCCAGAAGCGGCGCTTCACAGCGGCTGTGGGATCGATGTCCGGACCGGCCATTACGGCAGCGCGCTCGGCTGAGGTGTACGCGCGTACAAGACCGTTGTTCCCGCGGTGTGTGACGATGAAGTCGCGCTGCGGTCCCTTGACCGGGAGCCAGACCTTCATGCCCAGCAGTTCTCTGACGCATTGCACGTAGTCCTCGTCCTGACGTGCTCGTATATAACGGGTCTCTTGCGGGTCCTCGCTATCGGTGTGCAGGGCTATGCGGCCTGAAGGCCTTATGTCAGGAAGCAGTTCAGCGGTCCACCACGTCGTATCGGTGAAGACGTGCAGTGTGTTGCGGTGCTCGTGCCAGGAGTACGCACCGAGTTCAGCGTCGTCGGGCAGGCTCAGCCGGTATTGGGGGCCCGGCCGCGGCGGCGCATCGGCGAGGTCAACGACCGTGAGCAGGTCATGCTCCCCATGCTGTCCGCCTACCAGCACCACCGCCGGGCCCACCGGCACCGCCGTGCCACCTGACGTGTCTTCCAGGGCCCATCCCTCAAGACGGCCGGCCTGCTCGAATTGGACGACCAGGTCCTCGCGTCCGTTGTGGTAAGTCACCCAGGCGGTCGTTCCCACCAGGGTGAATCCGCAGGCCTCGACTGGAAGAGGCCACGCGGTTCCCACGGGAAACCTCCGATCGATTGCCAGACCGTCGGTGAATCGGACCAGGCCCCGCTGCCCGATCGGCTCCGGCCCTTCTGGACCACCCCAGCCGAAGTTCCCGTAAATCCCCTCGTCGCCGTAGCCGACCCAGATGCCATCGCCGACATCCGTGCGGACGCGCTCGATGCCGTCGCCGAGTGTTCCTGTCGCCAGCAGGTGCCCCTGCTTGTCGTAGATGGCGGCATTGTGCTCCGGCCCTTCACCGCCGCGATGCCGGCAGCGTGCGCCGACCACGAGGACCCGGTCGCCGGAGAGCACCTGCACCAGTGGCACAGCCAGGTCCGTCTGCAGCGGGACGACGATCGGCTTCCGTCCATACCGGACGAAACGTGCGGTGACCGGCCGGGGCAGTTTGGTCCGCGGTGCGCGCACGCCGTTCGCCCAGACGTCCTTGGCGAACAGTTCCTCGTGTTCCGCAGGCTGCGCCCACAACGCCACCGCGTCGCCCAGCGGCGAAACGGAGACGTCGATGAGCACGTCACCGTCCATGGGCGGCTCGAGTTTCCCGCGATGTTGCAACTCCGCAGTCGGCAGTTCGAGGATTTCTTCACGACGCGCTCGTATCTCCGCTGCCCGCCGGGTCTCCCTGTCGTCCATGATGGTGTCCCTAACCTTGCATTCTCGATTATTCCAGGTCACCGTGAGTGAACGCCCGGCGTGCCTCCAAGCCGGCCACCGCCGCCGGAACGGGGATCTCCTGCACAGCGTCCGGGTCCTGAACGAACGCACCGCCGTCGAATTCAAATGACGCCGGCATGCCTCTGTAGCACAGCGCCCTCAACGGAATCCAGAAGTGATCATTAGTGGGAAAACCTCCGCTAAAGCCAACCGGCGAAGATTGCAGAGGCGCCGGCGGCCAATGCAATGAGCACGAGCTCGGCGATGAAGACGCGTCCGGGGATCGTAGAATCAGCCGTCTCCGACGTGTCCGCTTCGCGCGGGCGCCGGAAAGACAGTGCGGCGGCCACAACACATCCGAACAGGACGAGTACGCCGGTCCCGGCGGCGGTGACCAGGGTCAGATCGAGGACGATCACACTGGTTCCCGGGCGGCCGTACACCCGGCTGCCAAATGCTTTCGCCTCACCGACGAACTTCGGGTCTCCAGCCGAAGTACGGTCGATTTCATCTGAGCTCGCGTACAGCGTGCCACTGCGCGTCCGCCCGTCGACCGTCCAGGTCGCACCATCACACTTGCCGGTGCTCCTGCCCACGCTCCCGCCTCTGACGAGGGTCTCGATCTCGCAGGAGCTGTGGATTTCGACAGCGGTGGATGCCCCGAACGCATAGGCGGCCCCCCACCCCAATGGTCTGTTCGCGCCGGGGAGGAGGAAGAAGAAGACTGCGAACGCCACCCCGACGACAGCCAGATTGCGCCCGGCCAAATCGAACAAGCCATCCCAGCCCCGCCCTCGTCGCATCGCGTCTCCTCGTGCGTGTCCGGCACGGGCCGTGCAAGCCCTGTTTCAGCGGGCGGCCCGGCGGATGGTGAGTTCGTTCGGTGACCCATCGCCGGGCCGGCCAGGAACTCTCAAGGTCGGCGTGCTGCACAAGCCCCTGATTCCGCCGTTGCCCGGTGAGATGTGGCCTCAGTCTGCTTATGAGGTCGCACGGCCGCGAGCGATTTCGGTCCAGACCGAAATCGTCAGTCCCACTGGGGAGCCGGCGGAATTTCGCCCAGCAGCAGCGCGGTGCCAAGTGGTGTGAGCGTATGGACCACGTACCCGCCGACCCGCTGGCTGTGCGCCAGGTCGGCGTCCCTGAGTACTCCGATGTGCTCGCTGGCCGACGCCGGCGAGATGCCCAGACGCCGGGCCAGTTCGCCGGTGGTCGCCGTGGTCTCCAGCGCAGCCAGCACACGGGCACGCGTGCGGCCGAGTAGCGCGGCAAGAGCCTCGGGAGTGCGGGCTCGGGTGGCGGCGGGGGCCCATGACGTCGGGTGTTCGACCGGGTAGACCAAGGTCGGTGGCAACTCCGGGTCTGCCAACGACACGGGGATGCGCCAGCAGAAATGCGAAGGGATCAGGCGCAGACCCCGGCCGTTCAGGTGGATTTCCAGGGGCATCGGATAGCGCACATGCAGGACGGGTGGTCGCCAGTCCATCATCGGCCGGAAGGAGTGGAGCAGCCCGTGGACGCCCCTGTCGCGCAGTGCGCGAGTACGTATGGCTCGATCGGTCTCGGTGGTCATCGCCGGCTCGGCCCAGCCGGGCGCGATGATCGTGCGATACACCACCCGGAACGCCTCCGCGACGTCCTCCAGTCGCTGCTTGTCAGTGGCCAACTGCTCGCACCAGGAGGGCAGTCGGCGCCTCTGCGCGGCTCGGGCCAATTCGTATTTCATCCTTCGCTGCGGCGTCGACCGCAGGGCCTCCAAGCCGGCTTCAAGCCCGTCGGCCGACTCGGAGGGGGTGAGGAGGTCCGGCCAGTAACTCGCTCGTGCCGGGGCGAGAGCGGACAGCATCTGCGCTGCACCGAGCACGCCCTGTTCCCCCAACGCCTCCCGGGCACGGCGCCGCCAGGGTGCGAAGACCGGTAGACCAGGACCTGGCGCGCTCAGTTGATGCAGCCCGAGCAACGTTTCCCACAAGGGGTCCAACGTCGTGGCCACGTGAACTCGCGCAAGATCCCGATCCGTGAAATGAACACGCAGCACTTCGCCCTCCGAATGCCCAGCTGCGATGACCACGCTAGTGAACGAGGTCGCGTCCTGGTATGGGCCACGGCACCTGGAGTCTTCACGGAGGTGAACGGATGAAGGTGGTTTCGGCGGCCTCGGCGTCAGAGATCCATCGTCCGGCTCCGGAACGGCTTCTGTGCTGCTGCCCATCGGCCTCCGGACCCCGGCTGCTCAGACCAGTCCGGCCGCGCATTCCTCATCGAAGACGGCGTTCTGAAGTGGAGTTCGCCAGGTTCGGTGAAGTTCGTGCTGTACCCCGGCTTTCGCGATGATGCCGAGGGCGGGAACGCCGTGTTGCTGCCGTGGCGGGCGAGGCCATGGAGGCGGCGGCGCTGGTCCTGGTGGGCAATATATGGGGTGGCCCCATTGTTGGGCTGCTGCTTTGGCGGGGGGCATGGGGTGACGGCGGGGACCTGGACCGTTTACCGGAGCACAGCGTCTCAGGTCAATTGGTCAGCTCCCGTTTCACCTGCGTCTGGGGCGTCTGGTCGGTGGGGCGAGGGTGGTTGCTAGGGCTGTTGTGAGGATCGCTGCGGCGGTGTAGTCGTCCGCTGGTTCGATGCTCTGCCAGGCGCCGATCTGGTCGATGTACCGGCTGCCGCGTCCGTCGTACTGGGCGAAACCGGGGACCGCGCAGGGCCGCATGTCGTCGAGTACGTCCGTGTTCCGGAAGGCCGCGGCGGCGTTGGGGCCGTTGACGACGGCTCCTTCGAGGACGGCGCCCTCGGTCAGGTTGGCGACCTGGTGCTGGGGGCAGCGCGGATAGGTGGTCCCGGCGCCGATGACGAACGACGATCCCCACGCGTTCGCGCCGAGGGCCCAGCCGCGCTGCCCGGTGCCGATCGCGTCGTAGGATGTGTCGCCGCTCACCCGGCGGTAGAGCAGGGCGGTGCTGGCCAGGCCGAAGCCGGTCGCGGCCGAGTCGGAGACGGTTGGGTCCGCGGCCGCCCCGAACGGATCGCGGGTGGCCTTCGCGGTGGCGGCGTCGAGCCGTTGTTTCAAGGCCGCCACCAGTTCGTCCCGGCCGATGCCGAGGTTCGAGGCGCTCTGGTCGAGGGCTTCGATTAAGTCGGTGTGGGCCAGCACGCTGACATCGCTGATGCCCAGAGGCCCTTGCTCGTCCGATCTGAGGACGGTGGCGGCCCAGTGCGCCGCCTGGCGGAGCCAGCCGTCGGCCCGGCGATCGCCGAGGGCCCGTGCCGCCCGTGCCAGTTCCACCGCCCCGAACTCCAGGTCGTCTGCCCAGGACGTCTCGGGGTAGAACTCGTGCGGGAAGGTGGTGACGAGGCCCTCGCCGGGAGCGGTGTCCGCGCGGGCATAGATGCTCGCCGCCCGTTCCAGTGCGCGGCGGGCGGCCCCGGGGTCGTCCCGGGCGCGGATCTGCGCCGCGAGCGCGAACGCGGCGGCGACGCGGCCGGCGAGGTTCGGGCTGATCCGCGCGTCCGGGGCGGCCGCGCGGAAGACGGGGCGGTACCGCAGCAGGTATCCGGGGTCGCCGCGTCCGACCCGCCGCATGTCGTCGCTTTCCGGCAGCCGCCAGACATCGTGGTCGGAGAGGTACCCGGCACCGCCGATGCCGATGCCGACCTGCGCGTACAGGGTGCCGGTCCGCTCGTCCCACATCTTGTCCAGCCACTTCAGGCCGTGGTCGGCCTCGGCCGCCAGCGCCGGCTCGGACGGCACCGCGCGGTAGGCGTAGTAGAGGACGGCGGCGGAGTAGGACGCGGTGGTGGTGAACTTCAGGAAATCGCCCGCGTCCGCCCAGCCGCCGGACACATCGACGGTCGCGGCGCCGGGCACCGGGACGAGCCCGCCCACCAGTTCACCGTTGCGATGGCGCGGCGGCCGGTACACGGTGGCCGCGCGGTCCGCCGCATGGGACGGCCGGCGGCCGAACACCGACGGAACGACGTCGGGGCCGTCCCGCTGGGCCTGGAAGAACCGCAGCAGCCGGGGCAGCAGCGGCCCGAGCACCTCCGCGGCCGGGCCGACCCGGAACCAGGGGGAGTGCGCCCGCACGCCGGGGCCGCTGACCGCCACGCGGTAGGTGCCCCGATCCGTCAGCCGGGTGAGATCCAGGACGCGCACGGACGGGAAGGCCGCGTTCCACGAGCCGGTGCGTCGTCCGGGGGTCCCGGTGAGAACGGTCTGCCCCCTGGCGTTCTCGACCTTGAAGCGGATCCGCCCGGTCGGCGTCGCCGCCGTCATCAGATATGCCCGCTTGGACTCGTCCGGAAGGTAGCCGACCTGGTCGAGGCGTATTCGGGCGCCCCGGTCCGGCCCCGCCGGCCCGGGCGGGGCCGGCGAGGCCGAGTACGGCGGGCGCGGGCCCGGCGGGCCCGCGCCGCCCGAGGTGTGGCAACACGGTACGGCGAGCAGGGCGGCGCCGCCCAGGATGAGCGGAACGGACCTGCTGCGGTTCCCCATCGGAGGCGTCACGAACGGTTCTGGCTGACGAGGGCGTCCAGGCCGCCGGTGCGCTGCAGCTTGTGCCAGCCGAGCCGGATGCCGCCGGCCGCTGTGATGATCGACTGGATGAGGACCGCGTACATGAGCTGCCGGTAGACGATCTGCTGGACGGGCAGCGCCCACAGTACGCGCGCCTTTTCGCGGTCCAGGCGGAAGGCGTAGCAGGCGCCCGCCAGCTGGACGCCGAGGACGGCACACCAGGCGGCGATCGTCTTGACCGGGTCGAGGAACAGGATGCCGTAGACGAGCAGGACGTCCACGAGCGGCGCGAGCAGCGGCAGCGTCACCTGGAACAGGGCGAGATGCGCCAGGCCCCAGCGCCCGAACCGCCCGGACGAACCGCGTTCGAACACCGCGCGCCGATGCTTCCACATCGCCTGCATCGTCCCGTACGACCAGCGGTACCGCTGCCGCCACAGCTGGCCGATCGTGGAGGGCGCCTCGGTATAGGCGACCGCGGACGGCTCGCACACCACCCGCCATCCGGCGCGGATGATCTCGATGGTCAGGTCGGTGTCCTCGGCGAGGGTGGCGTCGCTGACCCCGCCGACCCTGCGCAGGGCCGACCGGCGGAACGCCCCGACCGCGCCCGGAACGGTCGGCATGCAGCGCAGCAGGTCGTACACGCGGCGGTCGATGTTCGTACCGATGACGTACTCGATGTGCTGCCACCGGCCGAGCATCGAGTTCCTGTTGGCGATCTTGGCGTTGCCGGCCACCGCGCCGACCCGCCGGTCGGCGAACGGCTGGACGAGCCGGCGCACGGTGTCGCGGGTGAACACGGTGTCGCCGTCCATCATCACGACCAGGTCGCAGCGGGCCGCGGCGATCCCGGCGTTGAGGGCGGAGGGCTTGCCGCCGTTCGGTTTCCGGATCACCCGCACGCCCGGCAGGGCGAGCGACTCGGCGACGTCGGCGGTGCCGTCCGTGGAGCCGTCGTCCACGACGATCACCTCGACCGGATGGGTGCCGCGGACCAGGGACCGGATCGTGTCGGCGATGCACTCCTTCTCGTTGTAGGCGGGGACGACCACGGACACGGGTTCGGTCACGGGCGGCCCCCAGGACCATCGCCCCGGGCGCCGGATGCGTGCGTGCCGGCGGGCCACCACCACCATGAGCAGCAGCCGCACGACCATCAGCGCCCCCACCATCAGCAGGATCAGGGCCAGGACGGAGACGACGGCGCCCGCGACCCCGACGATGCCGACCAGGAGGACGCCGCGCCAGTGCTGGCCGCGCGCGGCGGGCGGGTTCGCCTGCGACTCGCCGATGACCTCCGCGGTGGTCGCGAAGCGGTAGCCCTGCGCGCGCAGCCGCGGGATCAGCCGTTCCAGCGCGGCGACGGTGCGGGACCGGTCGCCGCCCGCGTCGTGCATCAGGATGACCTCGCCGCGGTGGCCGGCCGGGGTGGAGTTGGCGACGATCCGGCTCACCGGGGGACGCTGCCAGTCCTTGGAGTCCAGCGTGGTGAGGACCGTGGTGTAACCGTCGTCGCTGAGGCCCCGCAGCACCCTCCACTGGTTGTCGTCGACCGCGTCCGCCGTGGAGGAGTAGGGCGGCCGCGCGAGCGCGCTGGTCACGCCCGTCGCTCCGGCGAGCGCGAGCTGGCTCTGCGACAGCTCCATGCCGAACCGCCAGCCGGGCACCGTGGAGAGGTCGGAGTGCGTGAACGTGTGCAGTCCGATCTCGTGGCCCGACCTGTGCATGCGCTCGACGATGCCGGCGTGCTCGGTCACCTTGGAGCCGACGACGAAGAACGAGGCGTGCACCTTGTGCCGGTCGAGCACATCGAGGATCTTCGGCGTCCACTCCGGGTCGGGACCGTCGTCGAAGGTGAGGATGACCGTCCGGTCCGGTACGCGGAACTGCCATCGCTTCGCGCCGGCGCCGATGATGGGCCCGCCCGCCCGGACGTTCTGCGGGACCGTCGCCGAGTTGCCGGGCGGGGCCGCGTTCCCGTCCGCGCCGAATTCCGCGTTCACCAGGCCGTGGGCGAACAGCACGCAGGCGAAGGCCAGGGACGCCATGACCGTCAGCAGCCATCGTGGACGCAGGGGCGCGAGGACGGCCGCCTTCACCCCTGGGCTCCGGCCGCGGGCGCGGTCGGGTCGCTTCCGGCGACGGAGGGCGTGGCGGCCGCCGCCTGCGGTTCGGCCTCGACGGTGTCGCGCCGCTCGTCCACGCCGGCCGGGTCGCCGGTCTCCGGAGGACTCGCGGGCGGGCTCGGCGGGTCCGTCGGCGGCGTCGCCGGCGGAGTGCCGCCCGACCGGCTCGGCGGTGTGGCCGGCGAGCTGGTCGGGGCCTGCGGCCCGGTGCGCCGCCCATCGGGTGCCGACGGGGACGGCACGGCCCCGGAGGGCGTGCTCCCGGACGCCCGGGGCGCCGTCGGCGGAGCTCCGGGCGTCCGGGCGGGCCAGGAGGGCCGGGGCGGCGGAAGCGCCCCGGGGCCGTCGTCGGGCGGCGGCCGGTGCTTCGAGCTCGGCGTGACCTTGGTCTCGCCGCCCCCGACCATTTTCGGCAGCAGCGTCTGCGGGCTGACCGGTCCGCCCATCAGGCTGATGCCGATCATGATCGAGTAGCCCCCGCACACGGCCGCGGCCGCATAGCCGAGTCGGCGCAGGCGCCTGCGGCGGCGCCCCGTCACATCCACGAAGACCGGCGAAGCGGAACGGTCCCTCGAATCGATCATTTCTTGCTTGTCGGGCATTTTGCTACTCCCCAGGAAACAGTTCCCCCTGTGCGGAAACCTAGCAGCAGAACACCATTCGAATTGCCATTGGCGGCCGCATCCCCGGGTTTTCCACGTGTGCCTGGGACGCATTTGATCCACGGCCACTTCTGGACGGTCACTACCTGTATCCGCCGTCCTGGTCTGGGGATCTTCCCAGGTCAGCGTCCTATTGCGGTGACACTCCGGACATAGCCGAACTTGAGGACGTTCTTCGTTCAGAGTAATAAAGAGGGGATTTTCGAAGATCCATTAACGGCATTCCTCGTTCCGCCTCCTCCAGGTGCGGTGGCCGGAACGGGCCAAAGGTCCGCGAACATTTAGAAGCGGATTCCAATAAAGTGCCGCATCATCGTGGGCATCGGGTCGGTCCCCCCGGGCTCTCGAACCGCCCGCTGAGGAACTCGGGCCGCGGCCAGGGCCGGACCCGAAGCTGAAGAACGCTCAGAACCGGAAGGTCCTGACCACGGTTGGCACCCTGGTCGATACCTAAATCGACACCCTGTTGCATGACGCCTCGGCGTCTGGTTCTGCCTGGTGCGCGCGGACACATAGGCGGACGGGATGCGCGGTCTGGGGGCTCGCGTCCGCCGAGCCGCGGGCGGTGAGGGAACTGCGGGCGAGCGTCCGGGCTCTCTACCAGCCTTCGACCCGAAGTGCGATACCAGCACATTGACGCCCTGCTCGCAGATCAGGACGGCCGGCGGCAGGTGATCGAGTGGAAGCTGATCACCATTATGTGGTCGGACCCGATGCGGGTGGAGATCTCCATCCGGTAGGGCCGGACCGGGGCGAGAGTCGATGGAACCGGGGGAGTGATCTCCCGGTCTGATCATGACGGGGTCGCCGGTAGGCACGCTGCGGGATGCTGACCTCGCCAAGGATGAGTCTTGACCCCGAGGCTGTGGACGGGCAGTAGTTCTCGATGGAGAAACAAGAGAGTCCCGAGTACGACTTCTCGGATGAGAGCGCCGACACCGGTCCGGAGGACAGAGCGCCCGAGCTCAGGGCGCCGCAATTTGAGGCCGTGGTGGTGTTGCTGAGGCGGCACCTGCTGGCGAACCTTGCCTCACTGCTGGTGCCGACAGTACTGGTCAACGTTGCTCTGGTGATTCTGGTCGGAACGGTCTCCCTGCTGGTTCTAAACGACCGGTTCCTGATCATCGATGGCCGGCTTGAGACGTACGAGGCCACGAGAGGCCTTATGGTCGCGGCCTTCGTGGCGGCCTTGGTATTCGCAACGGCTCACCTGGCCTTGGTAGCGATGGCCGTGGCCGTGACGGCGGGTTCGCTGCTGGGCCGCCCCCTTCGTCCAGGGCGGGCGGCGAGTCTGGTGTTGCGGCGGTCCGGCTCCCTGCTGGTGCTCTTCACCGTGTTGGTGGCCATCGCAGCGCTGTCGCTCATGCTGGCCGGCTTTGTCGCCGCCAAGACGGGACATTCGTGGACCGGCCTGATCGTTCTGGGCCTGGTCATGGTGGTTCTGTGGAGGCTGCCGCTGACCGTCGCGACCGTGGTCCTTGAAGGGACGGGGCCGTTCAAGGCGTTCCCCCGGACCCTGGAGATCGTCGAGGGCAGGCGAGGGCGCATGTTCGTGCGCTTGATGGCGGTCGTGGTCGCCCTGCCACTGCTTCCCGGAGCCTGTGCGTCGTGGCTCGTTGCACGGGTCAGTGGAGACGAGCTCAACTTGGTCCAGATCACCGTGACCATCACCTGTGGTGCCGTGGGCGCAATCCTGCAGGGGACGGCTCTGACGGTGGTCGCCCTGGACCAGTGGTGGCCGGACGAACCTTCCTCTGCTGCTTTCAAGGGTGGGGGATCGCGCGTCGTCCCGTCCGCGATACCTCTCAGACTGGTCACCTCACAGTTCCCCGAGGGCGCCTCGATACCGTGGCGGCGCCGTGCGCGCACACTGCTCCTGGCGGCGCTGACACTTCCGGCGCTGGTCGCACCCGGATTTCTCTCTGAGAAGTATCCGCAGGTCAATCCGCAAGGGATTGCAGATCTTCAAGAGCAGCCCGTTCGCTCCGATGCCGTTTCCCACCAGATCCTGCCCGGTCCCTTGCTGGGAGGCGGTGGCGCGCTGATGTGGCCGACGTCCGGCGGCCGAGCTCGGCTCTGTGCTGATCTGGACTGCACGCGGAGCACGTCCGTGTCCACATTCCCCGGCGATGTCGGTGTTGTTCCGACGTATGCGGTCCTACCGGACGGGAGCTGGGTCTTCGTCCAGCGGTGGGATAAGGGGAGCAGGGGAGATCAGCTCAAGCTCAGGCGGTGCACGGCCCAGGGATGCATCGATCCGGATGAGGCTCCGGTCCTGTTGAGCGGAGACTTCGAAGCCGTGACCGTCGGTATCACCTCCTCTCAGCAGGGTGCGCTGGTCGCGGCTTTCGACAAAACGGAGCGGCGGGATCGGCAAGGGACGTTGCATCTGCTGCGCTGTGCCGACCTCGCCTGTGCCGAGTCCCGGACTCTGACGGAGGTCGCGGTCCCGGAACATGATTACCCCGACCACGAACAGGTCGTGGTCGCCGTCGGCGCGGGAGGCCGTCCGGTCGTCGCCTACCAGGACTACTGGTCGGGCGCCGTCACCCTTCTTAGCTGTAGTGACCCCGACTGCCGGAACACGGTCGTGCGACACCCGGTCGCCCCGAGTTCGCCACGATGGCGTCAAGGAGAGACATCGCGGCCGAACCGCTTCTATTGGATGGGCGGCGTCGAGATGGCGGTCCCGCAGGACGGCCGACCGGTCTTCGTCTACCGGGACGCGAAAACCGGAAGCGCGCGTTTCGCGCGTTGCCGTACTCCCGACTGCGCCACGGTCGACGTCCGCACGCTCACCGGCCGGCTCCCCTCCGACGCGCCGGATCTGGTTCTGGGACCGGACGGGCTGCCGTTGATCGCCACCTTCGATACGTCCCGCAGGAGGGCCGTCCTGATCGCCTGCAAAGTGGCCGACTGTTCTGCTCGGGATACCGTCGACCTCGGTGCGTTCTCGGCCGGTTTCCTACCAGGCACCCTTGATGTGACCGTGGGGCGGGACGGCCGCCCGCGGGTGCTCTGGCACGGCAGGCCAGCTGACGGGAAGCGGGCCGATTTCCGTACTTTCCTACTGACATGCCGCGAGGCTCGCTGCGGCGCGTAGTGCCCGAGCCCTGCTCACCACGAGAACGAGCGCAAAAGGACACGGGGCATGTGTCGATGTGTGCCACCCGTCGGTTCCAAGACCACCGGCCCGAACAACTCCGGCGAGGATTGCAGACGGGGCCATGTCGGTCACGCAGTCTCCGCCCAGCGTGTGCGCCACCGCCAGATCCGCCGCGACCTTCCTAGAGATCGTGCAATGCCCGCGACACACGCCACCGCGAAAGCCCTGCTCAAGGCCCACCACCTGCCGCGCCTCGATCAGCAGCAAGCCACACGCCGGGAGGCAAACCCCGTTGACGTCCTCAGACTTCACGATCTCGGCTTTGTGGTGGGTAGTCAGCTCCTCAATCTGCCCGAGTCGCTTACCAGCAGCGATGGTAGATGCCCGTTCGTGGACGGGACCCAGGGCCGAAAGTCCTTCGCATCAGCGACCCACGCCTCTGAAAGACACGTTCCCTGGCGGCAAGGCTCGGAGGCGAGGAGGTGACGATGATGGTCGTACGAGATGTCCTGGTCGGGTTCGACGCTCCACCGGCCGCTGAACGTGCGCTGTGCTGGGCGGCGGCCGAGGCCTCTCTGCGCGGCGTGCCTCTGAGGGTCTGCCACGCCTGGAGCTGGCACTATCCGGCGCGCCCAGAGGATGAGGACGCTCTGAAGAGCGTCCGGACCATGGGTGCTGCGACGCTGCAGGAAGGTGTCCGGATAGCGCGGGAGACGGTCCCCGGCCTGGACGTGCGGCCCCTGTTGGTCAAGGGCAGTCCGTCTGGAGCGCTTCTTGAAGCATCGGTGGACGCCTCGCTGGTCGTGATCGGCGCGCGGGGGGCCGGCGGCTTCGGCAGCCTCCCGCTCGGATCCACTGCCGTGCATGTCCCGGCGCATGCCGACCGTCCCGTGGTCGTCATTCCCGCTGCTGGGCGCGCGGAAGGCCCGCGGCGGATCGTCGTGGGCGTCGATGGTTCCCCGGCCAGTGTGGCGGCACTGCGGTTCGCCTTGAAGGAGGCGCGGTTGCGGGACGCCTCGGTGACGCTGGTGTGCGCGTGGTGGGATCCTTCCGCGCTGCCCGGACCTGAGCGGCTGCCGTTCACCGACCCCCAGGTGGTCAAGAAGCAGGCGAAGGAACGCTTTGCCGCCGCGGTCGCACCGTCCCTGGCCCATTTTCCCGATGTGGCCGTGGAGCAGAGGTTCGTTCTGGAACGGGCCCAGCGTGTCCTCGCCGACAACGCCCGGGACGCGATCCTCCTCGTGGTCGGCGACCGCGGGATCGGATCGTCCCCCCGAACCCTGCTCGGAGCAGTCACCCGGGCCGTGCTGCACGGGGCACCGTGCCCGGTCGCGGTCGTCCCTGAACACGACCCGGATGTGAAGGAGTCGTCATGACGCGAGTGCTGGTGGCGTACGCCTCCGAACGCGGAGGAACCGCCGAGATCGCCGACTGGATCGGCGGTGCCCTGCGCCAAGCGGGTGTGGAGGCTGATGTACGTGCGGCCGGGGAGATCACGAGCCTGGACGGGTACGACGCCGTCGTCGTCGGCGGCGCCCTGTACGCGGGGCGCTGGCACCGCGAGGCGCGGCGCTTCGTCCGGCACCACGCCGATGCGCTGGCGGACCGGCCGGTGTGGCTGTTCAGCAGCGGCCCGCTGGACCATACCGCCGAAGAACGGGAGATCCCTCCCGCGCCTGGAGTCGCCAAGTTCGCCCGTCGGCTGGACGCCCGCGGCCACACCACCTTCGGTGGACGCCTGACGTCCGATGCCACGGGCTTCCTGGCCTCGAAGATCGCTAAGCGGACCAGCGGCGACTACCGGGACCGCGACCGCGTCGATGCGTGGGCTGCGGACATAGCCCGCGAGCTGCGGGGAGCAGCCGTATGAATGAGATCGTGGTCGGTTACGACGGTTCGGAGCCCGGCCGTCGCGCGATCGACTGGGCCGCCGACGAGGCCGCCCGCCGGGGCGCGTCGCTGCACGTGGTGTACGTCGTCACGCCGTGGCTGTTCGACGTCCCCACGGACCCGGGCGCCGCACGGGTCCGGGAACAGTTGCTGGACGGTGGCCGGGACATCGTCGAGCTGGGCGTGTCCCGCGCTCGGGAGCGTGTACCTGGACTCAGGTGACGGGTGAGCAGACCGGCGGACAGCCCGCCAAGGTCTTGGTCGAGCGGGCCCGGGACGCCCGCATGGTGGTGACCGGCTCGCGCGGGGCCGGCGGGCTCACCGGGCTGGTGCTGGGGTCGGTGGCGATGCAGGTCGCCTCCCACTCCCATTGCCCGGCCGTGGTCGTCCGCGCCTCCAAGCCTTCCGTGCACCGGGAGGTCGTGGTGGGTGTGGACGGTTCCCCGGGCTCGTCCGACGCGGTCGCTTTCGCCTTCGAGGAGGCGTCGCTGCGCGGGGTGCGGCTGCGTGCCCTGCTGGCTTGGTCGTCGCCGGTCTCCACCGGGCCGGGGGACATGCGACCACTCGTCTACGACCGTGACGTCGTCGCGGTGGAGGAGGAGCGCGTCCTCGGCGAGGCGCTCGCGGGATGGCGGGCCAAGTATCCCGATGTCGTCGTGATGCCGGAGGCCGTCCACGGCAGGGCAGTAAAGATTTTGGCCGAGGCCTCGGTACACGCCGACCTGCTGGTCCTCGGTTCCCGAGGGCGCGGCGGCTTCACCGGGCTCCTCCTGGGCTCGGTCAGCCAGGCAATGCTGCTCCGCGCACACTGCCCGGTCACCGTCATCCGCGCACACCCCTAACAAGATCCGTTGGGAGGCCGATCTCAGAGCCAGCGTGTGTCCAACGCACGCCTCTTCTTTCGACTGGCACTGTCCAACATGGCCTGGCACGCCCACGCGCCCGAGACCGCCTGGAACTCTGAGTGGAGGACGACGGCAGCCGGATCCCGAGGACGAGCTCGCAGCGGCTCCGCAACGTGGGGAGCGGGCCGACGGACCGGGCAGTTCGTGCGCGATCGAGTCGCGTCACGAAGGCGGGACCCCGACAAGTTCGAACGATGCACCAACCGGCTCAAGCTGTGGCGCCGCCTGCCACGCGAGCTGACATGCTCGCTCCCGCCTATCAAGCCGGCGCTCTGCTTTGTGGCCATCCTTCTCTGGGCCCGGCGTTCGCTCGCTGGTCGGCGGTCACCGCAGTGCGGTGTTGCGGGATCCGGGTCGTGCGACGGAAGAGGCGCCACTCGCTCGGTGACCGCTCCTCGAAATTGGAGTGCCGTGAGGGAGAGGCGTATCTAGCGTGATGGCGTGGACCCAGCCGACTTCTACACAGGCATTGTCGCGGAGATCTACGGGCCGCTGAAATCCTTCTCGCAAGGTGCCGAACCCTATGCGGCCTTCATCCAGGAAGCCGGCACGCCGGCGCTAGAGCTGGGTTGCGGGGATGGCGATCCATTGCTTGAGCTGCGCCGACGCGGCTTTGAGGTCGAAGGCGTCGATTCCTCTGCTGACATGCTGGAACGCCTCCGTCACCGGGCGCGTGAGCACGGGATCAGCGTCACCGTCTTCCACCAGCGCATGGAGGCGCTGAATCTGCCACGTCGCTACCGGGCGATCTTCCTGGCGGGACCGACCTTCACCCTGCTACCTGACGACAACGCCGCGTTGGCGTGCTTGCACAGCATCCGGGCTCACCTGGCCGAGGACGGTGCCGCCCTGGTGCCCCTGTTCATCCCCTCTCCGACGCCGACCGAGCAGATCGGTCAGGTACGCGCGGCGACCGCACCTGACGGCGCCGAGCTTCGGGTGGCCGTCGTGGGTGAGGAACGGGACGAGGCGGCGCGGACGCAGACGACGTTGCTGCGCTATGAACGCCGTCACGGCGGGGACGACGTCGTCGACGAACGTCCGTGGAAGCTGCACTGGTATACGCGTGCCGCGTTCCAGACCATGGTCACAGCCGCCGACCTGACCGTGACCGCCGTCACCGACCCTCACGGCAATCCGGCCACTGCTGACGCCACCGACGTGCACTTTCATCTCAGGGTGAGGCGGAGCGTAGCGCCGTACGCAGGCGAGCCGGTGGCTCACAGCGAGACTGGTCGACCTCGATCTGACCGCCTCCGGCCGTCTGGCCGCAGGCACCATCCGGCAGGCCCTGGCCGAACTGGAGGAGCAGGCCCTGGGCGGTCTGCCCCCGGAATCGATCGCGGGCTTCCATACCGTCCTGCGCGCCTTGGCGGAGGTGTCCCCATGACCCCGACCAGCTCCGCAACACCCGAGCCCGCATAGCTCTTCGACGAGTTGATGGCCGAGGTGGTCGCCGCCACCGAGCGCTTCGGTCACCGCGCTCACCTGCTACTGACCTGGTTGGCGGTCTGCCGGGCCGGCATGCCGGCAGCGATCGGCTTGGTCAGCGACGGCATCCAGCGCACCGCCCGCTATGCCGGAGTACCGCAGAAGTGCAACGCCACCGTCAGCCGGGCGTGGGTGGAATTCACCGGCATCCCGCACTGCTCGACAAGTGCCGACTCACCCGCTTCTACCGCCCAACGACACTGGCCAGCACGCAAGCTCGCACCGGCTGGGTCGAACCCGACCTGGCTCCCTTCCCCCTGGCAAGGCATCGATCAAGAGCAGTCCGAAACCGGCGATCGGACCAGCACATGACGGAGGCAGCAGGGGGACGAACCGCAAGTTCAGGCTGGACCCAGGGCCCTTGGCTCGTACCGTCCTGTCCGGCACCTCTCAGGTCCACTTGCGGAGTTGATCGAACTCGCACCGAACTGGGAGGACGCACGCGAATCGGTCCTGCATCGGCGACGCGGTGGCAACCGGAGCAAGACCGCTGGCGCCAGCTCCAGGTATCGGCCGGCAATTGACGATCGGGTTTCGACCGCTCCGCTATCTCCGCAGCGATCCGCGAGGTCTGGCCCTCTTCGCCGCCAGCGGCGCCATCCCTGGCGTCCTGGCCTGAGCTTTCACATCCTGTAGGACTCGTTCGTCTACGCCGACGCCTAGGGGTCCGTTTGCGGATCGGTGGCACCGAGACCCAGGTCTGCCGCTCCAGTTTCACCGCCCGGGACGACGTGCTATCGCCTCCGGCAAGCGGTAGCAGACGCCTTCAAGACCGCTGGCGCCGATCGCCGAGGGCGCCTGCCGTCCTTCTCGGTGATCTGGTCGGCCGGATGTGCGATCAGATCTGCGTGCGCCTGCCACTCCGGGGTTGGGGGAGTGATTCCGGCATGTGGAATCAGGAGCGTGAACAGGGGGCGAAATAGCCGGGGGAATTTACATTGGGCTGACCCAAGACCCCGGCTGGGCGGCGCGGACTGGGTCAGGTCGGCGCGCCCAACTCTGCCCGAAGGAAGCGAGGCGCTTTTATGCCCGCAAACGCCGATCATCCCACGTCAGGCGGACAGCCTTCCTCTCCCGATGAGATTCGTAAGGTGGTGTTGTCGTCGTTTCTCGGCAACACCATCGAGTTTTACGATTTCATCTTGTTCGCGTCAGCGGCGGCCCTCATCTTCGACCGATTGTTCTTCAGCAATCTGGACCATTCGGTCGCCATCATCGTCTCCTTCGCGGTCCTGGCGACCGGGTACGTCGCCCGGCCGCTCGGCGGGGTCGTGCTCGGGTACTTCGGGGACCGGCTGGGCCGGAAATCGGTGCTCCTCACGACCATGATCATGATGGGGGCGGCGAGCGGTCTGATCGGCCTGCTGCCCACCTACGAGCAGATCGGGGTCGCGGCGCCGTTGCTGCTGGTCCTCCTGCGCCTGGTGCAGGGGTTCGCGGTGGGCGGTGAATGGGGCGGCGCCGCCCTGCTGGCCGCCGAGCACGCTCCGCCCGAGCGGCGCGGCTGGATCACCGCACTGGGGCAGGCCGGACTGCCCGCCGGTGGACTGCTGTCCACGATCGCCATGGCGCTGGTGGCGCTGCTGCCCAGCCGGCATCTGTTCTCGTGGGGCTGGCGGATCCCGTTCCTGATCAGCTTCGCCCTGCTCGGCCTCGGGCTCTATGTGCGCATGCGGGTGGCCGAAAGCCCGCTGTTCGAGCAGTTGGTCGCCGAGCAGCGCAGCCGGCTGCGTCCCTTCCGTGACATCGCCCGCCGGCCGCTCACTCTGTTGCGGGGCGTGGTCGCCGGCATTCCACCGATCATGGTGTCGTCGCTGTTCGGTAGTTTCGCGGTCTCCTACGCGGTCGGGATCGGGTACAGCCGGTCCACGGTGCTCTGGGCGCTTGGCGTGGGCTGGGCCGGAGCGATCATCATGACCCCGGTCTACGGAAAGCTCTCCGACCGCGTCGGACGCAGGCCGGTGTACTTGGGCGGTGCCGTAGGTTTCGCGGTTCTGGCCTTCCCGCTCTTCTGGATGATCAACTCGGGTTCCACCGCGCTGCTGTTCCTCGCTCTGGTCGCGGTCTTCACCCTGATCTCCGTCGCGATGTCCTCGGCGCTGGCGGCGCTGCTGAGCGAGATGTTCCGTACCGAGTCCCGCTACACCGGCGTGTCGGTGTCGTACCAGGCGTCCGGCGTGGCCGCGGGGTTCGTGCCATTGATCGCGGGTGGCCTGCTGGCCGCGGCCGGGGGCGGGCGCAACATCGAGCTGGTGGCGGGCTTCGTGATCGTGGTCGCGCTGTCGGCGGCAGTGATCGTGGGCTCGGGCCGGGAGTCTCGGGGCACCGATCTGCGGACGCTCACCGTGTCCTCTCCGGAGCCCGCACCCAAGGTGAGCAAGTCTCCGGCTGACGTGTAGTGGCAGCTTCAGGGCGGGTCTCCGGTGCCGAACACTGGAGTCCCGCCCTGACTAGTCGAAACCGCCGTCCGGACCGGGCGAACTCGGCTAATCGCCCCATGAGCGGCTGTTCGCGCAAAGCCCACCTGACCTGGGCCGCGATTACTGGCTGACGCGCGGGCTCAAGCTGTGTGCGTCCGAGAGGCCTGACTGCCAGCCTCGGAGCGGCTGAGACACCTTGCGCATCGCATCGCCTTCCACCTTTGCGCCACGGAACCCGCCGCTCACCGGGAGGCCCGCGTACCCTCATGCTCAGACGACTCCTGCCGCTGGCTCTGGCGACGTTCGCCGTCGGCACCGACGGCTATGTCATCGCTGGCCTGCTGCCCGCCATCGCCGCTGACCTGAACGTCTCCACCCCCGGCCGCCGGGCGGCTCGTCACGGTCTTCGCCCTGGTGCCGGCGCTGTCAGCGCCGATCATGGGCGCCCTTACCAGCGGTCTCGATCGGCGCTCGGCGCTGCTGACCGCGTTGACTGTCCTCATCATCGGCAGCGCCGTCACCGTGCTGGCGACCGGCCACGCCGTCGTGCTGGCGGCCCGCGTTGTCGCCGCGACCGCCCTGGGCCTGCTGCCCGGCACTCTGATCGGACGCGCCGACTGGCACATCACTCTCTGGGGCGTCGCCGGGACCGGGCTGATCGCGACCCGGGTATCACCGACCGTCTGCCCCAGGGGCCCTGCCCGTCGATTCGCTGCCCGACCGCCTGTGCCACATCAAGCAGGCCCGCGTGCTCGCGCCGGCGGCGGTCACCGACTTGGTCTTCCTGGGGGTCTACACCCGGCGTGGGTGGGTGGTACGACCGTATGGCCACCTGCGGCGGCCAGTGGTCCTTGACCATGCGGATGCGTTCCTTGAGTAAGGGGCGCCGCGTCCGCAACCTCTGTAGTCACGACAGCCAGGCTGCGGTGTGTTCAGGGGGTGGTGCTCAGGGCTTCGTGGGAGTAGCCGGCGGCGTGGCGGTAGTGCTGGAGCATCGCCTCGAGTTCCTCGATGCTGATCACGTCTTCGATGCGGGCGAACGGCTGGTCGCCGGTGCGTTCGTAGACCTCGCGCAGGATGGCGTCGGGGGGATTGGTGCGGTTGAGGCGGACGACCTGTGCGGTGGCCGTGCGTCGTCGCTGCTCGTACTCTCGTAGCGCGGAAACGGGATCGGCGTGGTCGCTCAGCGCGTCGGTCAGCGCCCGGGTGTCCAGGATGGCTTGCCCGCCGCCGTTGGAGCCGCGGGGGACCATGGGGTGAGCGGCGTCGCCGAGCAGGGTCACGCGCCCGAAGCTCCAACGGTCCAGGGGGTCCTGGTCCACCATCGGGTATTCGAGAATCTGTTCCGCGGAGCGGATGAGTTCGGGGACGTCCAGCCAGTCGAATCGCCACTCGGCGAAGGGGGCGATGACGTCCTCGATGCGGCCGTCGCGGTTCCAGTCCCGGTCGCCGCGCTGCGGGGTCTTCAGCTCCGCCACCCAGTTGATCAGCTGGCGTCCCTGGCCGTCGATGTCGTCCCGGATCGGGTAGACGACCATCTTGCCGGTGGCCAGCCAGCCGGCGCGGATCATGCTGGCGCCGGTGAGGATGGGCGTGTAGCGGGTCGCGCCGCGCCACATGGTGTAGCCCGAGTACAGCAGGCCTTCCTCGCCGGGGTGGAGTTGGCGGCGGACGGCCGAGTGGACACCGTCGCAGCCGACCAGTACGTCCGCTCGTATCTCCAGCTCGCTCCCGGAGTGCTCGACCACAGCGGTGACGCCGTCCGGGTCTTGGGTGAAGCGGCGGAAGGTGTGGTCGAGCGAGATCGCGTCCTCACCGAGCCGCTGCCGCACCGCGTCCACGAGGATCATTTGCAGGTCCCCGCGGTGGATCGAGTACTGGGGCCAGGTGTAGCCGGCCGCGGCGCCCAGGGGTTCGGCGTAGATGAACTGGCCGAAGCGGTTGTAGAACACCGATTCCCGCGGCCGGACGGCCGTCCGCGCCAGGTCGTCGGCCAGTCCGAGCCGGTGGAGCTCCCGGGAGGCATGCGGGAGGATGTTGATCCCCACGCCGAGCGGACGCAGCCGCGTGGCGGTCTCCAGCAGGCGCGCCGGAACGCCGGCCGCGTGCAGTTGCAGGGCGAGGGTGAGCCCACCGATCCCGGCGCCCACGATGAGCACCTGGGCAGGTTTGTTGGTCACGCGGTCATCCGTCCTCAGGCAGGAGTGATCGTTACGGGAAGGGTGTCCCAGCCGCGCAGGAAGTTGTTGAGCATGGGCCGTGGGGTGTCGGCGAACTCGACGGACTTCACGCGGCGGGCGAAGGTGGACAGCAGCACGTCGGCCTCCATGCGGGCTATCGGTGCTCCCACGCACTGATGGATGCCGCGGCCCAGTGAGACGTGGCCGCCGGCGTCCCGGGTGATGTCGAAGCGGTCGACGGTCGGGCCCCAGTGGTCGGGGTCCCGGTTGGCGGCGCCCAGCACGAGCATGATCTTCTGGCCTTCGCGCACCGGGACGCCTTCGATGTCGGTGTCGGCCGCCGGGGTGCGGAAGATCTGCCGGACCGTGGAGGTGTGCCGGAACGCCTCGTCATAGGCGAACTTGCCGCGTGTGGGGAGTTCGCGCAGGAGGGCCCACTGGTCCTGGTGCTCAACCAGGAGGTGGAGTGTGTTGGCGAGGCTGTGGATGGTGGTGTCGATGCCCGCGCCGATCAGCGATCGCACGAGGTTCGGGGCCTGCTGGTCGGTGAGCTCCCCGCGGTCGACGGCCTCCCAGATCATGGCGCCGAAGCTGCCCTCGTGGACGTTCTCGCGCATGCAGGATTCGCGCACCCAGGCGATCGCGGTCTGCACGTCGCCCATCTCGGCGAGGGCCTGCTTGGCGCGCGGGGTCAGCGGGCCCATGTTCTCGAAGAGGAACTTGCTGTAGCGCAGCAGGTTCTCCCGGCCCTCTTCGCGCACCCCCATGATCGCGTCGGGGATGACCTTCAGCGGGTAGGCCTCGGCGAAGTCCGTCTGGGCGTCGAAGGTCTTCTTCTGGAGGAGACGGTCGACGAGTTCGTCGGCGGCGACCTGGAACTGCTGTCGCATCCTGCGTAGGTTCCGCGGGGAGATCACCGAGGTCATGACGGCCTTGATGGCCGTATGGCCGGGTGGGTCGTTCTCCTGGAGCAGGCCGGGCTCGCGGAAGTTCTCGTCGTGCTTGAGGTCCAGGATCCCGCCGCCCCGGCTGTTGAGGAACATGCCCGGGTCGTCGAAGATCGCCCGCACGGTCGCATAGCGCCCGACCGCCACCAGGTCGAATCCTTCGCTCTGCTGTACCCGCACCACCGGGGCGGCCTCGCGGACCGCGCGGTGGTAGTCGCCGGGATCGCGCAGCACTTCGTCGGAGAACGGATCGAGATCCAGTTCAGGCAGGGTGGCGGTCATGGCAGTGGTCCCTTCGCGGATGCCTGGCTTGCCTAGATGTCGAGTACCAGGCGGGGGCAGCGGGCGCGGGACACGCAGATCATCATGACCTCGCCCTCGTCGCGCTCCTCCTCGCTCAGTACGGAGTCGCGGTGGTCGATCTCCCCGGAGAGGACGTAGGTCTCGCAGGTGCCGCAGGTGCCTTCCTGGCAGGAGGACAGGACCTGAACCCCGGCTTCGCGCACCACGTCGATGATCGGACGGTCGGCCGGGATGGTCAGGACCTTGCCCGAGGCGGCCAGCTCCACTTCGAACTCGGTGTTGCCGGCGGCTTCCTGCTCGATCGGAGTGAAGCGTTCGAAATGGACGCTGCCTTTCGGCCACCCGGCGCGGAGCCGTTCGATGGCGTCCAGCATTCCCGACGGTCCACACGCGTACAGCAGTTCGCCGGGTTGAGGACTGCTCATCAGCGCCTCCAGGCCCGGCATTCCCTGCTCGGCGTCGATGTGTAGTTGCACTCGGGCCCCGTACCTGGCGGTCAGCTCGTCCACTTGGGCCAGACCTTCTCGTGTGCGCCCGCAGTAGGCCAGCGACCAGTCCGCACCGGACGTTTCGACGGTCCGCAGCATCGGCAGGATCGGGGTAATGCCGATCCCTCCGGCGATGAAGCGGTAGCGCGGTGCCTGTTCCAAGGCGAAATGGTTGCGTGGTCCACGCGCCACGAGCTGTTGACCTGCTCGCAGTTCGTCGTGCACATGGGCCGAGCCGCCCCGCCCGTGCCGCTCTCGCAGCACCATGATCGTCCACTCGGTCTCGTCCGCCTCGCCGCACAGGCTGTACTGACGCACGAGCCCGTTCGGGAGCAGCAGATCGATGTGGGCCCCTGGATTCCAGGGAGGGAGCGCGCCGCCGGCGGGGGCAAGGCGCAGCTGCACGACGCCGGCCGCGACCTGCCTGCGGTCGGCGACCACGACCGGGATCTCGGCCTCCGTGGTCAACGCTGTCTTGGGCCTGGTGTCCGCCACCGTCATGAATGCTCCGTTGAGGTCGACGTTGCGACAAAAGGCTAGGTACGCGGCCCGCGGATGCTCCCGGTCGAGCGGGCGATTCCGTGGTGCGGAATCAGCAGGCCGGTGGCCTGCGGATTCTTCTCCACGGAATCCGTTCGTGGCACCATGCGAGGCATGAGCGCCGAAGCGAATGGTGGGCTGACCTCGGTGGATCGTGCCCTGCAGATCCTTGAGCTCCTGGGCGACCGGCCCGCCGTGCGGGTCATGGACGTCGCCGATCATCTCGGTGTGGCACGTTCCACGGCACACCGCCTGCTGCAGGCCCTGATGTACCGGGGGTTCGTGGCCCAGGACGCCGACAAGCTCTACCACCGCGGCCAGGTCTTCGGCTCGGCGAACCTGCGGCCCGGGTCGACCCCCGCCCTGCGGGCCGTGGTCCGCCCCCATCTGGAGCGGCTTTCCGCCGCAGTGGCGGAGACCTGCCATCTCGCGGTGCTGGAAGGTAACGGGGCGCGCTTCATCGACGGCGTGGAGAGCCCCCAGATCCTGCGGGTGGGAATGCGCATCGGGATGTTGCTGCCCGCACACGTCACCGCGGTGGGCAAGGCGCTGCTTGCGGAGTTGTCCGACGCGGAGTTCTTCGCTCTGTATCCGCGGGGGCTGCCAGGAAATCCGGCTGAAGTGGCGAAAAGAGTGACCCTGCGCCAGGAACTGACCGCTGCCCGCAAGCGCGGTTACGCCACCAACGTCGACGAAAGCGCCAAGGGAGTGACGGCGGTCGGGGTGGCGTTCAAGAATCCCGGCGGCCTGGCGATCGCCTCCATCGCGGTGGCCTGCCCGTCCGCACGCTGTCCCCGATCCGGAGTGGAGCAGCTCGCGGAGCAGGTGACGGAGACGGCCGAGGCCATCGAGCAGTCGCTCGGCGAGGTCGAACCCGCCGATTCCGCTCCGCGGAACTTGGGCGTCGGCGGCTGACAGGCCCGTTGGTGGTCCTCCTAGGCTCACGAGGGAGTTTGCAGCCCGACGATGGGAGCGCGCGGTGATCGATGGCATTCCGGTAATTGACGCGGTGGTTCATCCGTACAACCTCACCGAGGAGAACTTCCGCACCGAACATGCTCGGGCGATCACCGCCATCGTTTCCGGGGGGAATCGGGCGGTGGCGCCTCCGGGATACCGGCTGCCGAAGGACGGCTACGAGAGGAACTGGTCGATCGAAGAGGTCGCCAATATGTCCTTCGTGGAAAGCTACGCCGACCTCGCCGTCTACCACGTCGTGCCCATCCGGGCCTTCCACGACGGGATCTGCTCCGTCGAGAAGGGCCTTGAGGCTCAGGAGTACTGGCCGGACAGGTTCCTGTTCTACGTCGGCGTGGACCCCATGGAGGGGACGAAGGCCATCGAGGATCTGGAACGCCAGGTGGAACTGTTCGATCGCCCGATCGGCCTGAAGCTGTATCCGAACAGCTGGGTGGCCTCCGAGGTCACCGGATGGCTGATGGACGACCCCGAAGTGGCGTTTCCGTTGTTCGAACGCGCCCGGCAACTCGGCATCAAGACCGTGGCCGTGCACAAGGCGATTCCGCTCGGCCCCGTGGAGCTCAAGCACTACCGGGTGGACGACATCGACCGCGCGGCCATGGCGTTCCCGGATCTGAACTTCGAGATCGTCCACGGGGGCATGGCCTTCCTTGAGGAGACCGCCTGGCAGCTGGCGCGCTTCCGCAACGTCTGGGTGAACCTGGAATCCACGGCGACGATGCTGACCAACCGGCCGGGCGCCTTCGAACGGGCCTTCGCCGCGCTGGTCGCCCACGGCGGGCCGCGGGCGCTGAGCCAGATCGTGTGGGGTACGGGCTGCATGGTCGCCCACCCGCGGCCCCACCTGGAGAACTTCGCCCGGAATTTCGCCTTTTCGCCGGAGACGGTGGAGCGGTTCGGGCTTCCGGAGATCACCGATGAGGTGCGGCGGGACGTCCTGGCGCGGAACTATGCCCGGCTGCACGGCATCGACCTCGCCGAACGGCTGAACCGGATCAAGGGCGACGCGTTCGACCTGCACCGTCCGGACGGCACCGAACCGCCGGCTCCCTACTCGACCACCGCGGTCGCCGATGTCGCCTACTGAGATCCGCAGCCGATTCGTCGACGTCGGCGGCGTCCGCACCCACTACCTTGAGGCGGGCGACGCCCGCAGGACGGTGGTGCTGCTGCATTCCGGCGAGTTCGGGGCGAGCGCGGAACTGTGCTGGGAGCGCAACATCCCCGCGTTCGCCGAGCATTTCCGGGTCGTCGCACCGGACTGGCTGGGCTTCGGGGAGACCGACAAGCTCCACGATTTCGTGTCCAAATCCGACCGGATGATGCGGCACATGGCGGCATTCCTGAGAGTGCTGGCCATCGACGAAGCCCATTTCGTGGGCGCCTCGATGGGCGCCACGAGGCTGGTGACCGAGGCGGCGCGGCCCTCGCCGCGGCTGCCGATCACGGCGATGGTGCTGGTGTCCGGTGGCGGTTTCGTCCCCGACAATCCCGACCGGCGGGTGCTGCTCGACTACGACGGCACTCCCGCGGGCATGCGGGCGATCCTGCGCGCGTGCCTGAACGATCCGCGATGGGCCGAGGACGAGGCTTATGTGGCCCGGCGCGTTCAGGCCAGCCTGCGCCCGGGGGCGTGGGAGGCCGTGGCCGCGACGCGGCTCAAGGCGCCGAACCTGCCGCCGCGCTCGGACTTCGGCCAGGCCGACACCATCCCCTACGAGGACGTGACCGTGCCGACGCTGTCCTTCGCGGGTGCGAAGGACCGGCTGCGGGAGCCCGGCTATCACCGGGCTCTGGGACGCATTCCGGGTGCGCGCGTCGAGGTGTTCGACGAGGCCGGGCACCTGCTCAACATCGAACGGGCCGAACGGTTCAACCGGCTGGCCGTGGACTTCCTGCTGGGATTGGAGCGGCGATGATCACGATCGACGAGGTCCGCGCGGCCCTGCGCGGGGTCGCCGACCCCTGCGCGATCGCCACCGGCGCCCCGGTGGACATCGTGGACATGGGGCTGATCCAGGGCATCGACGTCACCGCCGGCGCGGTCACCGTGACCCTGCGGCTGACCAGCCCCTTCTGCATGCAGATCGGCCTGATGAGCGAGCAGATCGGCAAGGCGCTGCGGCGGCTCCCCGACGTCGCGGATGTGCGGGTGGAGGTCGATCACCTCGCCGAGTGGATGCCGGAGATGATGGACCCGCAAGCCCAGGAGCGGCTCAGGCGGATCCGCCCCCTGGGCTTGGTGGCGCGATGAGCTTCGATCCCGACATCGTCCCCGACTACACGAGCCTCCTGCGGCTGGACGGCCGGACCGTGGTCGTCCTGGGCGCGGGCGCCGGCATGGGACGCCAGTCGGCCCATGCCCTGGCGCAACTCGGCGGCAGGGTGGCCTGCGTGGACCGGGATGAGGAACTCGCCCGGCAGGTCGCCTCCGAGATCGGCGGGACGCCGATCACCGCGGACGTCACCGACCGCGGCGAGATGGAGCGCGTGTTCGAGCGAGCGGGCACCCTCGGCCCCGTGACCGGCCTGGTGGACGTGGTCGGGATCGCCACCATCAAACCCGTCCGGGACTTCTCGGACGCCGACTGGGATCGGCAGTTCGATCTCACCGTGCGCCACGCGTTCCTGGCCGTGCAGGTGGGTGGCCGCGCGATCGCCGAGGCCGGGGGCGGCAGCATGGTGTTCGTCGGCTCGACCTCCGGGCACACCCACGCGCACGGCCAGGCCGTGTACGGCGCGGCCAAGGCCGCGTTGCACAGACTGGTGTCGTCGGCCGCCCACGAATACGGCCCGCAGCAGGTCCGTGCCAACGTGCTCGCCCCCGGGTTCACCCGCACGCCTCGGCTGAACCGGTTGCTCACCGAGTCCCAGTGGGAGGAGGTCGGCGCCGGCATCCCGCGCGGCAGAGCGGGCACCCCCGCCGAGATCGCCGCCGCCGTCCTCTTCCTGATCTCCGACCTGTCGAGCTACGTCAACGGCCAGGTCGTCACCGCGGACGGCGGGATGACCGGCGCCATCAAGGTGCCGTTCTGAGCACCGCCCCGGCTATCCCGGGGCGATCTTCCGGTCCCGGACGCTGTCGAGGAACGCTCGGCTGTCTCCGTCGTACTGATCGTGTTCCACGTAGTGGCCGAGCCCCGGCAGCTTCAGATAGGTGAACGACATCCCCGTCGGCAGATGCGCCTCGATCGCCGGGGTCATGCCCAGCGCGGCCGCCGAGCTCTTCACCGCGGCGAGGTCGTCGACGATGACCGCCACGTGGTGGAACACGAGCTGGAAGTCCTCGCCGCCGGTCAGGAACTCGGTGAAGACGTCCACGTGGCCGTCGACCGGTTGCAGGACTTCGAGGAAGAGCTCGCGGCCCGCGGAGAACGCGCAGCGCAGACTCGCGGGGCCGGTCCGGCCGTCGGCGGTGGTGACCGTGAAGGACGGTTCGAACGGGACGAACTCCTCGACGCCCAGCTGCTTGGTCAGGACGTCGATCGCCCGCTCCCGGTCGTTGGTGACGTAGCCCAGCTTGTAGAAGCCCGGGTGGAGCAGGGAGGCGGCGAAGGAGGCCTCACTCATGGGCCGGCCTTCGCTCGCTGCTCGAGAATGCCGAGAGCCTGCTCGTAGCACTCTTCGAACGCCTGCTTGGATTGTGCGAGGAATTCCTGGTGCGGCATTTTCCAGTACGAGTCGGGGAAGTCGTTGCCGTAGGTGCCGTCGTCGGAGAACACCTCCAGCTCCCAGAGCCCGTCGTACCCGGCGTCCAGCAGGTCGGCGATGATCTCGGCCGCGACGCCGCGACCGCGTCCGGGCAGCTCGCGGTCGAAGCCGCTCCGCTCCTCCAGGCGGACGTCGCACACCTGCACGCTGTTGATGAGGTGGCCGTACTCGGCGATCCGGGAGTGCAGGTCGGGCTCGCACCAGCTGTGGAAGACGTCGAACATGATCCCGACGTTGTCGCGGCCCGCCTCCGCGATGACCCCGGCCATCGCGGGGAGCGTGTGAACGGGCGACCCCCGGCGCTCGGCCAGGAGCTCCAGCCCGACCCGCAGGCCGTGTTCGGCGGCCGCGTCCGCGATCGCCGGGAGGTTCTCCGCCACCGCCTCGGCCGGACCGACCGGGTTCGCCGGATCCCCGCTGGTACCGGGCGCGATGGCGATCACCGCGGGGGAGAACCGGGCAAGGCGGTGGATGCTCTGGCAGATCAGCTCGGTGCGCTCGCGCGGATCCTGCGGGGTCCCCGGCTTGTCGAAGGGGATCCCCAAGATCGAATGCATCCGCGGGACGCAGAAGGCCGCTTCCAGCCCGTGCTCCTTCATGGACCGTGCGATCCGCTCGTCGTCGCCGTCGGCGAACTTGCCCTCCCACAGGCCGACCGCGGCGCCGCCGATCGCCGCGACCTGCTCGACGTCCTGGTAGATCGTGTTGTGGGGCGTCGAGTAGGAATTCACCGCGAAGCGCGGAGCTTTCACCGCCGACTGCATGGTGCGCATCTCCTTCAACAGGCTGGTTCGGGGCCAGCGTAAAACCGGTGCGCCGGACCGAGCCGGGCCGCGTGCCCCGATTCCGCACCGCGGAACCGGCCGCGCCGTCCCAGGTCACCGGGTCGATTCCCCTATGAGGAATCGACGGCCGGACCGGGAGGTATGGCGTGGACCCCGCCCTAGCATCGGCGCAACCGGTCCATGGGCACCTGCCAGCGGAGTATCACCATGACCACTGAGACCCACCCCCGACGTGTCCGGTCGCGCACGGCCAGGCCTTCAACCCCCTCGACCCCGGTCAGTCCGGGGACCCGTACCCCTGGCTGCGCGCCGCCCAGGCGGAATGCCCCGTGTTCTACATGCCGGAACAGAACATGTGGTGCGTGACGCGCTATGCGGACGTGGTCCAGGTGTTGCGGGACACCGAGACCTATTCCTCACGCAAGGTCATCCGCCTCGCTCAGCTGGATGCCGACCTCCTCGACGCCTTCCCCGACGGCCCGCCCGACGAGGTGCTGGTGTCGACGGACCCGCCCAAGCACACGCGGCTGCGGGCGCTGGCCCAGACCGCCTTCACGCCGAAGCTGGTCAACGAGCGGGAGGACGAGATCCGGGCGCTGTGCCACCGGTAGATCGACGGTTTCGCCGATCGGGGACGCTGCGACCTGGCCGCCGAATTCGCGGAGAGGCTGCCCGTCCAGGCGATCACACGGCTCGTCGGTGCGCCCCTGGAGAAGTCGGAGGACTTCTACCAATGGGGCATCGACCGGGTGACCCTGCTGCTCGGTGCCCCTCGGCTGGACGAGCGCCAGCGTGCCGAACTGTCCCGCCGTGTGGTGGCGATGAGCACATGGCTGCGCGAGTTCGTGGAGGAGCGCAGGGAGAACCCGCGCGATGATCTGGCCTCCGCGCTGGTGCATGCCACGACCGACGAGGGCTTCCCGGTGCTGAGCACCCCGGAGACCGTGACGATGATCGGCACGATCCTGTCGGCAGGGTCGAGCACCACCTCGCATTTCCTGCCGCTCATGGTCCGGGAGTTGCTGTCGCATCCCGACCAGTGGGCTCAGGTCGCGGCCGACAGGGGCGTGCTCAAACGGGCGGTGGAGGAGGTGCTGCGGTATCGCACGTCGGTGCACGGTGTGACGCGCACGACCACCCGTCCGGTGACGCTCGGGGGAGTGGACCTGCCCGAGGGCGCCGACCTCTACGTCCACTACGCGGCGGCGCAACGCGACCCCGAGATCTTCGACGACCCCGACACCTTGGACGTGCATCGCCCGAACGTCAAGCGGCACTTCGCGTTCGGCCGGGGCGTCCACACCCGCCTCGGCGCGCCCCTGGCGAGGCTGGAGGCGCGAGTGGCGCTGGAATGCCTCATCGACCGGCTGCCGAACCTGCGCCTGGCGCCCGACGCGCCGCCCGAACGCTGGATCCCGAGCATGCTCACCCCCGGGCTGGAACGGCTTGACCTGGAATGGGACCCGATCCGCGCCTAGGGCGTGTTTCGAAGTAGGCGAAGGGAAGTCACGATGACCACCACGATGCCGGCCTTGGACATCGACCCGTTCACCGACGACGTCCTGGCCGACCCCACGGACTTCCACCGCCGGTTGCGCGCCGCCGGCCCGGCGGTGAAGGTCCGGCAGAGCGAAGGCCTGGACCTGGTCGCCGTGGGGCGCGACCGCGATGTGCGCGAGATCTACGCCGATCACGAGAACTTCCTGAACAGCCGGGGCTCGGGCGTCCTGGACCTGCAACGGGACGAGCCGTTCCGCGAACCGGGCCTGCTGCTGGAGCATGACCCGCCCGCGCACACGGCGGTGCGGACGGTGATGGCGGACGTGATCTCGCCGCGGCACGTCCGCGGGCTGCGGGCGAGCTTCCAAGCCGCGGCCGACGATCTCGTGGACCGGCTGCTGGACCTGAAGACCTTCGACGCGCAGAAGGAGTTCGCCGAGGCCTTCCCGCTCAGAGTCGTTCCGGACGCGGTCATGGGAGCGCCCGAGGGAGGACGGGAGAACCTGCTGCGCTACAGCGTCTTCCTGTTCGAGTCGATGGGGCCGCGCACCCCGCGCGCCCGCCGCGTCCTGGAGCAACTGCCCGATGTGGAGGGAGCGATCGCCTGGGTGCGGGATTCCTGCCGGCGCGAGAACGTCAGACCCGGCAGCTTCGGCGCACTGATCTGGGAAGCGGTCGACCGCGGGGAACTGACCGAGGAGCAGGCCCCGAACCTCGTCCGCTCCCTGCTCGGCGCCGGTATCGACACCACCATCCACAGCCTCGCCGTCACGCTGCACCTGCTGGTGTCGCACCAGGACCAGTGGGCGCTCCTGCGCGATCAACCGGGCCGCGGAAGGTTCGCCTTCGACGAGGCGCTGCGCCACCAGACCACGGTGCGGCAGAACTTCCGGACGCCGGCGCGCGATCTGGAGATCGACGGAGTGCCGGTCCGCGAGGGGCAGAAGATCATGCTGGTGCCCGGCGCGGCCAACCGGGATCCGGAGCGCTGGGGCGAGAGCGCGGACGTCTTCGACATCACGCGCGACTCCGGCGGGCATCTCGCCCTCGGCCGCGGCGTCCACCAGTGTGCGGGAGCGCCGGTGGCGCGGCTGGAGGCGGACACGCTGCTGTCCACGTTCGCCCGCCGGGTCAAGGGCATCGAGTTCGCCGGCACACCGGTGCCTCTGCTGAACAACACCCTGCGCGGCTGGTCCAGCCTGCCCGTCACGATCACGGCGGCCTGAGACCGTGAGCAACTGGACGTGCGGGCGGGACGGGCGAGTGGCGTGGCTGTCCTTCGACCGTCCACCCGATGACCAGGTCCGCTTCGACGATCTCGTCGACCTGCGCGGTGCGCTGACCGCGCTCGCACCCGACGAGGACGTCTCGGTCGTGGTGCTCGGCAGCGCCAGGCCCGGCGGCTTCATCGGGCACGCCGATCGCGGCGAGATCAAGGCGATGCGCGAGGGCGGGCCCGGACGGCTGGAGGAATGGCTGACCACCCTGCTGGCCATCGAGGACCTGCCGCAACCGGTGGTCGCCGCGGTGCGGGGGCCGGCCCGGGGCGGCGGCTGCGAGATCGCGCTCGCCTGCACCTTCCGGATCGCCGGGCCGCAGGCATCCTTCTGCCAGCTGGAGATCGACCGCGGAGCCATGCCCGGCGCCGGCGCCACCCAGCGCCTGCCCCGGCTGATCGGCGCGGGCCGCGCGGCACACATGATCATGACAGGACGTGCGGTCGGCGCCGCGGAGGGGCTGGCCATGGGGCTGGTCGACGCGGTGATCGAGGGCCCCGACGTGGCCGCGGGCATGGCGCGCTGGGCCGGTGAACTCGCCTCGAAACCGCGTGCGTCCCTGGTGGGCATCAAGCGCGCGCTGCTGGCTGCTCAGCGCCTCCCGATGGCGGAGGGGCTTCGCCTGGAGCAGCGGCTGTTCCATGAAGTACTGACGGGAAAGGGAGAACGAGCCTGATGCGAGGTCTGCAGGACAAGGTGATCGTCGTCGCCGGCGGAGCCACGGGGATCGGCGCCGCCACCGCGCGTCGGCTCGCGGAGGAGGGCGCGAAGGTCGTCGTCGGCGACATCAACCCGACCGGGGCGAAGGACACCGTGGAGGACATCCGCGCACACGGCGGCCACGCCGTGGCCCACGAGTTCGACATCGCCGGCGAGGAGTCCTGCGCCGCGCTCATGGCGGCGGCGGTGGAGGCCTTCGGGGGGATCGACGGGCTGTTCAACGCGGCCGCCGACCTGTCCGCCGACACCCTGGGCCGCGATGCGGACCTCCTCTCCGTACCGGTGGAGGTGTGGCACCGCAGCCTCGCGGTCAACCTGACGGGGTACTTCTACACCGCCCGGCACGCCGTACCGCGCCTCCTGGAACGCGGCGGCGGTGCGATCGTCAACACGATCTCCGGCCTCGTCCTCAACGGCGACCGGGGACGGGTCTCCTACGGCGCCTCCAAGTCCGGGCTGCTCGCGATGAGCAAGCACATCGCGACCCGCTGGGGCAAGGAGGGCATCCGCTGCAACGTGGTCGCGCCGGGCATGGTGCTCACCGACAACTCGATGGCGATGATCGGCGAACAGGAGCGAACTGCCGTGCTGGAGATGCTGCGATCCCCGCGCTTCGGCGAACCCGAGGACATCGCCGCCGCCGTCACGTTCCTGCTCTCCGAGGACGGATCCTGGATCAACGGGCAGGTGCTGCCGGTCAACGGCGGCACGGGCCTGCGATGAATGAGATGTCGGCGGTCGTCGTGCGCGAGCTGGGCGGCCCCGAGGCGCTGCGGCCCGAGCGGACGGCGATCCCCGAACCGGGGGCGGGTGCGCTCCTCATCCGCGTCTCCCGCAGCGTGGTGAACTTCGCCGACGATCGGATGTGCCGTACTGGAGTGAACCACTTCACCGGCCGAGTGGATCCGCCGCCATTCGTACCGGGCGGGGAAATCGTCGGAACGCGCCGCGACACCGGCGAACGCGTCGTCGCGCTATGCCGCACAGGAGGCTACGCGCAATTCGCCGTCGCCTCGGAGGACGCCGTCTTCCCCGTCCCCGAACAGATCGAGGACGAGGCGGCGCTGGCCGTATTCGTGCCCGGACTCACCGCCGCGTTCCTGCTCGACGTCGCGGGGTTGCCTGCCGCGGATACGTCGGTGGTGATCCATGGCGCGTCGGGGGCCGTCGGCAGGGTCTTGCTGCGCCTGCTGCGCGGAGGTCCCTGCCGGGTGATCGCCTCGGCGTCCACTCCGCGATCCCGTGAGGGGATCGCCCGCGACGGCACAACGGTGATCGACGCCGAGCCGGACGGCCTGACCGAGCGCATCCGCGCCGCGTGCGGCGGCCGGCCCGTCGACGTGGTGCTCGATCCCATCGGAGGGCCCGTGCTGGAGGCCTCGCTCGGCGCCCTGGCGCCCCGCGGCAGGCTCGTGACCTTCGGCAATGCCTCCGGTGCAGCGGCCACCGTCGACCCGCGTTCGCTCATTGTCGGTTCTCGCACCGTCACCGGGTTCTGGTTGATGGATCACACCCACGACCGCGCGGCCTGTGAGGCCCACCTCGCTCGGCTGTTCGCCTTGGCGGACGATCTGGCGACGACTCCAGCCCGGACCTTTCCGCTGGACGAGGCCGCCAAGGCCATGACGACCACCCGCGAACGTGCGCACACGAGCCGAGTACTCCTCGACCCCTGGGCCTGAACGAACCGTCAGGCGCCGGGGAAGTGCGTCAGGGTGTGCTCGATCTTGTTGACGGTGCGGTGCAGTTCTCTGGCGAGGTGGCCCATCTGTTCGGGGCCGAACCGGGCCAGCGGTACGGCGATCGACAGGGCGCCGACGGTGGTGCCGCTCCCGTCGTGCACGGCGGCGCCGATGGCGGCGACACCGCGTTCGGTGCCCTCGATGTTGAGCGCGTGGCCGTGCGTGCGGACGTTGGCGAGTTCGCGCGTCAGCTTCGTCCACTCGGGGCCGGTCAGGTCGGGATACAACTCTCGCAGTTGTTCGATCGGCAGCTCGGCCAGCATGGCCTTGCCGCCCGAGGCCAGATGCGCGGGCAGGATCGTGCCGCGGCGGTCCCCGACTTGAAGGACTTGCGATGACTCCACGCTCGAAAGGAAACGCACCTCCGTGCCGGTCCGCACGACGAGGTTGACGGTTTCCTGGACGCGTCCGCACAGCGTCTCCATGTGCGGGGTGGCCAGCCTCCGCAGCTCCCGTAGTGTCGAGCCGTCCATGCCGGCCGGGGTAGAGGACAGGAACGGCCCCGGGAGGTAGGAGTGCCTCTCGTCCTGAATGGCGAAGTCGCGGTAGACGAGCATGGCGAGGAGCCGGTGCGCGGTGGAACGAGCGATGTTCAGCTCGCGGGCCACGTCACTGACCTTCAGGCTGCCCTGGTCGCGCAGCATGTGAAGGATCAGCAGGGCGTTGTCGACGGACCCCAGCGCATAGGTCGGCTTCTCCTTCATGTTCTTCACAGAAGAATGCTAATCCATACTGCGGAACGGGCGGTCGGGCCCGGTTCACAACCAGGGGCCGAGGCTCGGGGCCTCGCGGGTGCGTCCGGTCAGCCACGCGGCCAGGTCGGCGGCCTGTCCCGATGCCGCGTGTCTGGCCGCGGCCTCCGAGGCCAGGCGGGTGTTGAAGGCCTCCGGCAGGTCGGCGAAGGACACACCGTGCTGGAGGTCGACCGCGTGCACCGCCATCTCCCTCGCCCGCATCCATGGGATCTCCGTGGCGGGGACGGTCCGTCCTTGGGCGGTCACCACGGACCGGTGCCATGTCTCCTCCGGCAGACCGTCAACGTCCTCCGCCAAGCAGCGCGCCGACCCATGGACGAGCGCGCGCAGATCGTCCGCGGGCAGCGACGCCGCGGCCTCGATCTCGTACGCCCGCTGCCGCGCATTGGCGTACATCCGGTTCTCGACACCGGTGGCGGCCCAGCTCAGCAGGCGGCGCAGCGCCTCGGCGTTGCCGTGGACGTGGGCGATGACGTGGCGGCGCGTCCAGCCGTCCAGGGCGGTCGGCGCGGACAGTTCGTCGTCGGTGAGCCGGTCGACGACGCCGAGGAACAGCCTGGTGCCCTCGTCCATCCAGGAGCGGGCGCTCACGGCGTCCTCGCCGCGTTCTCCAGACGGCCGATGCCTCCGATCTCGGTCACCACGGTCACGCCGTCCGCGAGGTAGCGGGGCGGCTTGCGGGCGTGGCCGACTCCGCCGGGCGTGCCGGTCGCGATGACGTCGCCCGGCCGCAGCGTGACGATGGTGGAGGCGTACCGCACCAGGGCCACCGGGTCGAAGACCAGGTCGGACGTGTCGGCCTTCTGCATCACCTCCCCGTCGACGCGGCAGGTGAGCGGCAGGACGGGGCGGACACCGCCGGGCAGTTCGTCCGGCGTGACGAGAACGGGGCCGAGCGGCGTCGTGCCCTCGAAGGTCTTGCCCTGCAGCCACTCCCTGGTACGGAACTGCCAGTCCCGCATGGTGACGTCGTTCATGACGGTGAACCCGGCGATCGCCCGAGCCGCCTCGTCCTCGGACGCCCGCCGGACGGGGCGTCCGATCACCAGGGCCAGTTCGGCCTCCCAGTCGACGGCCGACGACTCGGGGGCGAGCTGGATGTGGTCCCGGGCGCCGATGAGGGCCTCGGGGAACTTGGCGAACAGAGTGGGGTACTCGGGCAGGTCCCGTCCCATCTCCAGGATGTGGGGGCGGTAGTTGAGCCCGACGCACAGCACCTTCCCCGGACGTGACACGACGGGCGCGAACGCGGCGTCGTCCACGGGGCGCGGCATCTCGGTCGCGGACGCGGCGACGCCGGCCCAGTCGTCCCGCGCCAGCAACGCGCCGACATCGGGAGCGTCGAGGAGGACGCATCCGTCAGCGGAAACCCGTGCGGCGCGGGTTCCCTCGTTCGTCCGGACGGTCGCGAGCCTCACTGCGCGTTCCCCTCTGCCGTGTCGTGCTGGACGCGGTGCTGGTGCAGCCGCTCGAAGATCGGAGTGTCGCTGAACCGGAACAGGTCCAGGCCCTGCTCGGTGGCGAGTGTCAACGGCTGCCATGACGGCACGACGAACAGGTCGCCGCGCTCGACCGTCCACCCGTGTTGCCCCACCGTGACCTGCCCGGTGCCGTCGAACACCTGGTAAACCGAGGAACCGACCTCGCGGGTCGTCGCGGTCTCCGTGCCAGGTGTCAGCCGGTGGAACTCGGCGCGCAGAGTGGGCATGACGTCGCCGCCCGTCGTGGGGTTGGTGTAGCGGACGGCGGCATGCCCGGGTTCGACCGTGGCGCGGTCTCCCTCCGCCTCCAGCGCCACCTGGTCCGCCAGCGCACGGTCGGTGTACTCCCACCGGTAGGCCAGAAGCGGCGTCGACGGCGCCGGACTCAGGTGGGTGAGCGGCCGAAGGCCGGGGTGACCCCACAGCCGCTCCGACCGTGACCGCTCCGGGGCCTCCCGCGATTCGATCTCGTCAGGCCCGGGTTCGAAGAACGTCGACTCGGCGAGGTATTGGAACGGGATGTCCAGCCCGTCGATCCACGCCATGGGTCGGTCGGTGACGTTGTGGTGGCCGTGCCAGTGCCACCCGGCCTGCGGGAGGAAGTCACCGCGGCGCATGGCGACGGGATCGCCGTTCACCACCGTCCACACGCCCTCCCCTTCGACGACGAACCGGAAGGCGTTCTGGGTGTGCCTGTGCACGGGGGCGTCCTCACCCGGGTTGAGGTACTGGATCGCGGCCCACAGCGTTGGCGTGGCGAAGGGCCTGCCGCCAAGGCCTGGATTGGCGAGTGCGATCGCCCGGCGCTCGCCCCCGCGCCCGACCGGCACCAGTTCCCCGGCCCGCTCTGCCATGGGCAGCAACGCGTCCCATTGCCACCGGTGCGGAACCGCCTTCGATCTGGGGGACGGCGGCATGAGGTCGCCGATCTCGGTCCAGAGCGGGACGAGCGACTCGGCCTCGAAGCCCCGGTACAGCGCCTCAAGCTGCGGAGTGCGGACCGGCTGGTTCTCGGCGTCGGTCGCGACGATGGTCACCGGCGACCCCTCGGCGACGGTCATGGTTGAAGCCCTTCCGTACGCGCTACCAGGTGACCCCACCATGGCGAGGATTCTGCAATACAGACAACAAGATTCTGGCATGAGGAACACCGCAGAATCGCAGGGGCGGTGAGTGCGGAAGGCGTGAGTATCGCCTTCCGGGCCGCGGCGACCGTCCATTAATGGGGTCGTGGGCGGCGAGGGGACTGACCCGAGCTGGAGCGCGGTCGAGTTCATCGAACGGACTGAGGACCCGGAATGACCAAGCTTCGCGCATGACGGATCCGGAAGATCCCAGCGAGCCGTGCGATCATCACCAGATCGCGAACAAGTGGTCGATCCTCGCGGGTCTTCTCGGGGGGACCTCGTGGCTGCCCGTGGTCAGGGTGGGGTGGTCTGGTACAGGTGGAGCAGGCCTCGGGTCACGGCGGTCGGCCATATGGTTGCGTGCTGCTCGTCGGGGATGACCTCGCTGCGTACGTCGATCTTCTCCTGGGCGCGCAGTCGCTCGGTGAAGGCGGACAGATCGGCGACCATGTCGAGTCCGGAGAGGGATCGGCGCATCGCGGCGGGCATGACGGGCCAGCTCCGGTCGGGGCTGTCCTCCCGCTCGCCCACGGCGAGGTAGACGTCGCTCGCTTCCCGGTCGGCGAAGCGTGCTCGGTGAGGGGCCAGGAGCAGCCGGTCGTCCCACCACAGTGACGGGCTGACCGCCAGGAACCTGCGGAAGCCCTCCGGGCGGCACACGAGCGTCCAGCAGGTGAACAGCCCGCCCAGGGAGAAGCCCGCCATGCCCCGGTCGGACGGGTCGAGCCGGTGCGCCGCCTCCACATGGGGTGCGATCACCTCGTGAATCAGGTCGAGCATCGCGCCGGCGCGTCCCGTCCCGTGCGGGGTCTCTCCGCGGTGGTAGCCCGGTGCCGCGACCGTGGGCGTCAGGTCGCGTGGGCGCCGGGTGAACAGGTGGGTGCGGTCGTCGGTGGCCGGTGAGATGCCGACGACGGCCACGGGACGCAGCTGCCCCAGCGAGAACGCCAGCGTGTTCTGCGCGATCTGGGCGGTGGTCAGGAAGGTCAGGAAGCCGTCGAGCACGTACAGCACCGGGATGGGGTCCTGCCGCGACGTGGCCGGTGGGACGGCCACGTCGACGTGCCACCGGTCGGTGGGGTCGTCGCCGGTGGTGAGCGTGTACCGCACCGCGCCCGGTAGTTCCACCGGCCCGGCCGACCAGTGCACGGTCATGCGATCACCTCCGGTACTCGTCATCGGGATCAGCGCGGGCCCCGGATGCTCAGGCCACCGAGACCTTGGTCTCGTCGTACCTGAAGCGGAGCAGGAAGATCGCGGTGAAGGCGGCGGCGAAAGCGGTGAGGACGGCGATCGGCAGCGCCACCGCGCCGATCCCGCCGTCGTCGAGCAGCACCGACCGGAAGCCGCGCATCGCCCAGTAGGCCGGGCTGGCCGGGGCGACCGCCCGGACCCAGTCGGGGAGCAGCGTGACCGGTGTCAGCGCGCCGCCGAGGCCGCCGAGGACCAGTGCGCCGACATTGGCGGACGCGTTGACCTGCTGGAACGTGTGGACGACGGCGGTGAGCATCAGGCCGAGCGTGGTCAGGCAGCACGCCAGGGCGATGATCAGCAGTCCCAGCGCGACGGGGGAGCCGCGCGTCCTCATGTCGAACAGGGCCGCGCCCAGAGCGAACAGCAGCGCCTGCTGGACGAGTGAGATGGCGAGTACCGGTGCCAGTTTCCCCACCACGATCTCGGCGGGCCGGGCCGGGCTGGCCCTGAGCCGGTCCCAGGTGCCCCAGCCGTGTTCGCGGAAGAAGGCGAACGGGACGAACGAGACGAGGAAGAAGGCGAACAGCACGGTCATCCCGGGGACGGCCTCCTCGGCGCCGTTGGCGTCGGAGTAGCCCTGGTTGGCCAGGACGAAGCCCCGCTCCGGCCGGAGGAAGGCCATCAGGACGAGCGGCATCAGCACCAGGCTGAGGACGGGCAGGGGGTCCCGGCGCAGGATGCGCATCTCCTGGCGGAAGATCACCATGATCCGTCGTGCGGACACCTCACACCTCGTTCCCGGTGGCTCCGTACCGCCGTCCGGTCAGCGCCAGGAACGCGGTCTCCAGGCTGGGGCGGACGACGTCGATCGAGCGGAGGCGGCCCGCGTCGGCGGTGTCCAGCGCGTTCAGCACCCGGCCGATGGTGAACTCCGGATCGGGGTCGGTGATCGCCAGCCTGGAGCCGCTGCGGGTGACGTTCAGCGGCCCGAGTGCGGTCGGGTCCGGCGCGGGACCGTCGAAGACCGCCTCGATCACCGTCGTGCCGTGCGCCTCGATGATCTTCTGCGGTGGGTCGCAGGCGATGAGCCGGCCGCGGTCGAGGATGGCGACCGTCGTGTCGAGGGACTCGACCTCGTCCAGGTAGTGCGTGGAGTAGAGCACGGCGGTGCCGTCGGCGGCGGCCTGCCGGACCAGGTCGAGGATCCGCCGCCGCGTCCGCACGTCCGCGGCGGCGGTCGGCTCGTCCAGCAGCAGCAGCCGGGGACGGTGCAGCAGGGCGAGCGCGGTGTGCAGCCTGCGCATCTCGCCGCCGGACAGGTCGCGTCCCAACCGGCCGAGCAGCGGGGTGAGGAGCAGTTGCCCGGCCACCTCGTCGATCCGCGCCGCCAGGGCGCGACCGCGCAGGCCGTGGAGTTCTCCGCTGAAGCGGAGGTTCTCCCGTACGGTGACGACCGGGACGATGCCCAATTCCTGCGGGGCGAGGCCGAGGAACTCGCGGGCCTTCTCGGGACGGTCCGCGACGTTCAATCCGCAAATGTGGACCGAGCCTTCGTCCGCTCGTCTGAGGCCCGCGATAATGGCGACAAGCGTCGTCTTTCCCGCCCCGTTGGGGCCGATCAGCGAGACGATCTCGCCGGCCGACACGGTCAGGTCGACGCCGCGAAGAGCGGGGACGTCACCATACGATTTGCTCACATCGACGATCGCGATAACCGGGTGCCGCGAGAGCATCATCACCAGCCAATGTGAAAGTCTTCGTCCTGCTCACCGGATCGTTGATTATCGCAGCTTTCTCACCTGGGGCTCAGTCTTACATGATTCTCGGCTCCGGCCAAGAGCCGGTCCCGACCATGCCGCGCAGTGCCGGGTCCGGAGCCGGTCACGGCGCCGCCGCCCCATTGGCCAGGTGAAATACCGGTCAGGACGAAGAGCGTTTACGGCCCTCCCGCCGCGGCGCGCGGACGCCCATTGGCCGCGGGCCGGGGCCTCGGCGAACGGCGATGTGACGATCATCTGACCTGCGGCGGAACACATTTCGCAACCTCGTCTCACACTTTGTGGCGAAGGCGTGCGGATGACCGTTGTCATCGATCGGAGTTCGGCCCGCTGTCGAGATCGCCTCTTGACAGCGCCGCGGGGAGCGTGCCTATCTTCATGATGTGATCCCGGAGTCCGGAAAGTGGACACCGGGTTCACTACTCGTGGTTCTGTGAAAGCCGTGGGTAGTTCCATAAAGTCGGTCCGTAAATAGCTTCAGCGTTTCGTTCGCGTCCTCGTCGTGAGCGCGAATATCGGCGCGGCCGTCAAGTCAGATCCGACGTCGAAGGGGAAGACGTGAGCGATGTCGTCGCTTCGTACGGCCAACTGCTGGACCGGCTCAACCGGAGCTCGGCGAAGAAGCAGTACCAGGCGTTCAAGGACATCGCCTGGGACGACCCCGAGATGGCGGTCGAGGTGTCCGATCCGGGGTGGGAGCTCACCGCGGAGGACCCGCTCGGCGCGGACGACTGGTACCGGCGGCGGCCGCCCGACGAGCGCCGGCGCATCGGCCTGAGCAAGACCGCCGACATGATCAAGATGGCGATCGAGTTCGAGAACGTCCTGCAGCGCGGTCTCCTGCAGTACGCCGCGACGCTGCCGAACCGGTCGGCCGAGCTGACGTACCTGTACCACGAGATCGCCGAGGAGACGCAGCACACGCTGATGTTCCAGGAGTTCATCAACCGGACGGGGATCGATCCCGAGGCGTTCCCCGGGCGGCTGGACCGGTCGCGTCAGCGCTTCATCAGGGCGTCCAGCTCGTTCCCGCACATCGTGTTCACCGAGGCCCTGGTCGGGGAGGAGATCTTCGACCACATCCAGCGGCGGCGCCTCAAGATCGAGCCGATCCCGCCGATCCTCCGGGTGCTGTTCACGATCCATGTCACGGAGGAGGCCCGGCACAAGTCGTTCGCGCGGGCGTGGCTCCGCACTCACATGGATGTGCTCACGGACGCCGACAGACGGCTGCTGGGCCGATACTTGAACGTCCTCACCGGCGCACTCGGCGCTCGTATTCTCCTGCCGGGAAACCGCCTGAAGGAAGAGTTCGGCATTCCCGACACCGTCATGGCCCGCGTCACCGAAGGGCCGGTTCTCGTCGACGTGCTGACCCGCGCCCTGGCGCAGGTGATCGCGTTCGGTCGCAAGCACCGCCTGCTCTCCGAAACGGCGGCGATTCTCCCGACCATCAGGCGGCCCGAGGCCGCAGAGTCCCATTGATACGACCGGATCGTCATCCGAAGCGCGCCCGGCCATTCGGAACAGTCACCCGGCACGATGCGGCATCGTGCCGCCTCCACGCGAAGGCGGGTTGATCGGTCATGGAACGCGAGGTGCGGCGTCTGCCGCTGCTGGCGGCCCAGTCCGCCGTGTGGTACGCGCAGCAACTGGACGTCGGCGACCCGATGTTCAACATCAGCGAGTACATCGAAATCCGAGGTCCGGTCGATGCCGGGTTGATGGCGGTCGCGATAAGGCGTGCGGGCATGGAGGCCGAGTCCTTTCACGCCCGCTTCGTGGAAGACGAGGACGGCGTCCATCAGATCATCGACGTGTCGGACGACTGGCCGGTGCCCTATCTCGACCTCACCGGGGAACCGGACCCGGGACGTGCGGCGGACGCCTGGATGCGGGAAGACCAGCGCCGGCCTTTCGACCTCACCTACGGAGTCCCTTTCCGAACCGCGCTGATCAGGGTGGCCCCCGACCTTTTCCTCCTCTACTTCACGGCACATCACATCGTCATCGACGGCTACAGCGCCGCATTGTTCGTCGCCCGGGCCGCCGAGGTGTACACGGCTCTGAAAAAGGGGGACGACCCCCCGCCCGCCGCATTCGGGTCCGTACGCGACCTCGTAGAGGAAGAGACGGCGTATCTCGCGTCGGAGCAGTTCCAGCGCGACCGCGAGTTCTGGGCGGCCCGCGTGGGGGAGGACGAGGCCGCGCCCGCCTCGCTGACGGGCCGTGCGAGCGTCCCGGGCGGCGCGTCCAGCGGGTTCACCCGTCACACGACCTACCTGTCCGACGCGGACATCACGCGGCTGCGCGACGCCGCCCGCGAGGTCGGCACGGGCTGGCCCGCCCTGATGGTGGCGGCGTTCGCCGCGTACGTCCACCGGATGTCCGGAGAGGACGACGTGGTCCTCGGGCTGCCGGTCACCGGACGCAAGACCCGCACGTCGCGTGCCACACCGTCGATGACGGCGCACGTCCTGCCGCTGCGCCTGCGGGTCACCGGCGCCACGACGTTCGCCGATCTCACCCACCAGGTGTCGCGCGAGATCAGGCAGATCCTGCGGCACCAGCGTTACCGGGCCGAGGACATGCGCCGCGACCGCGGTATGCCCGTCCACGGCCGGCGGCTGTGGGGCAGCGAGATCAACATCCTGCCGTTCGAGTACGACGTCGAGTTCGACGGCAACGCCACCACCGCGCACGATCTGGTGACGGGGCCGATCACCGACACGATGGTGGCCGTCCACTACGGCGCGGACCTCAAAGGGATGCGGATCGACGCCAACGCCAACCTCGCGGCCTGCGCCGACCGGGAGCTGGCCGATCATCTGAGCCGGTTCCGGCGTCTCCTGGAGTCGGCGATCGCGAACCCCGGACAGCGGATCGAGGACGTGGACGTCCTCGGCACCGCCGACCGCCGCAGGGTCCTGCTGGAATGGAACGACACCGCGCACGACGTGCCGGCCGCCACGGTCCCCGGGCTGTTCGAGGAGCAGGCGTCCCGCACCCCCGACGCGACGGCCGTGGTGTTCGAGGGCCGGTCCGTTTCCTACGCCGAGCTCGCGAACCGCACCGACCGGCTGGCGCGGCACCTCGCCGCCCAGGGGGTGGGGCCGGAGACGGTGGTCGCGGTGCCCCTGCCCCGCTCGGTGGAGATGGTGGTCGCGCTGCTGGCGGTCCTGAAGGCCGGCGGTGCGTATCTGCCGATCGACCCCGCCCATCCCGCCGACCGGATCGCGTTCGTCCACGACGACGCCCGCCCGTTGCTGACCCTCACCACGCCGGACGTGGCCGGCCCGGACGGCGCCGCCGTCCGCGCGACGCCCCCGGCGCCCGGGAACACGGCGTACGTCATTTACACGTCGGGGTCGACGGGACGTCCGAAGGGCGTCGCGGTCGAGCACGCCGCGATCGTGAACCGGCTGCTGTGGATGCGGGACCACTACCGGGTGACCCCCGCCGACCGGATCCTGCAGAAGACCCCGCTCGACTTCGACGTGTCGGTCTGGGAACTGTTCCTGCCGCTCATCAGTGGCGCTGCACTGGTCCTGGCCCGGCCGGACGGGCACCGGGACCCGGCCTACCTCGCCGGGCTGATCCAGGACGCCCGGGTCACGATGGCGCACTTCGTGCCGTCCATGCTCGAGGCGTTCGTCCTGGAACCGGCGGCGACCGGCTGCACGAGCCTGCGCGAGGTCGTCTGCAGCGGCGAGGCACTGCCCGACCACCTACGCGACCGGTACTACGCGGTCCTCGGCGCCCGGCTGAACAACCTCTACGGCCCCACCGAGGCGGCGGTCGACGTCACCGCCGCACCGTGCCCGCCCGACGGCGGGCCGGTCACCATCGGCCGTCCGGTGTGGAACACCCGCGTCTACGTCCTGGACGCGCGGCTGGCGCCGGTACCACCGGGTGTCGCGGGCGAGCTGTATCTCACCGGTGACCAGCTCGCCCGCGGCTATGTGAACCGGGCCGGGCTGACCGCGGAGAGGTTCGTGGCCGACCCGTTCGGCCCGCCCGGCAGCCGCATGTACCGGACCGGGGACGTGGCCCGCTGGAACCTCGACGGCCGGATCGAGTACCTCGGCCGAAGCGACCACCAGGTCAAGATCCGCGGGCTGCGCGTCGAGCCGGGCGAGATCGAAAGCGTGCTGGCCGATCATCCGGGCGTCGGACGCGCCGTGGTGGCGGACCGCGAGGTCGCCGCGGGCGGACGGCGGCTGGTGGGGTACGTCGTCCCGGAAAGCGGCACGGCCGCGGCCGTGGCGAACCTGTGCCGCCTGCGGCGCGAGGGCCGGCTCGATGGGCACGAACTCCACGAACTGCCGAACGGCATGATGGTGTGCGCCCGGAACCGGTCGAACACGGCCTTCCTCTATGACGAGATCTTCGTTCGGAACGAGTACTTCAGGGCCGGGGTGACGCTGCCCGAGGACGCGTGCGTGGTCGACGTCGGCGGCCACGTCGGCCTGTTCTCGCTCTTCGTCGGGACACGGCAGCCGGGCTGCCGCGTCCACGCGTTCGAGCCGATCCCCGCACTGGCCGGGATGTTCCGGATCAACGCGGAACTGCACGGCCTCGACGCGGCCGTCACCACCCGCGGCCTCGGGCGGGAGGCGGGCACCGCACGGTTCACCTACTACCCGGACATGTCGCTGCTGTCCGGGCGGTTCGCCGACGAGCGCGAGGAACGCCGCGTGCTGGAGCGGTACCTGCGCGACGAGCCGGCCGAGGGACTCGCCGAACTGCTGACCGAGCGGTTGCGCGGGGAGGACGTCGAGGTCGAGGTCCGGACGCTCTCCCAGATGATCCGGGAGCACGGCATCACCCGGATCGACCTGCTCAAGATCGACGCGGAGAAGAGCGAGCTGGACGTCCTGCTCGGCATCGAGCCCGCGCACTGGCCGATCGTCCGCCAGGTCGTCGCCGAGGTGCACGACATCGGCGGGCGGCTCGGCATCGTCACCGGGCTGCTGCGCGACCACGGCTTCCGGACGACGGTCGAGACCGCCCCCCACTTCGCGGGCACCGGCGTGTACTGCGTCTACGCCGTGCGTCCCGACGCCCCTGTGCGTCCGGGACCCGAACCGGACGACGGGGGCCGGCGGTGGTACAGCCCCGACCGGCTCACCGAGGACCTGCGGGCGCACGCCCGGACCCGCCTGCCGGACTACATGGTCCCGGCGGCGTTCGTGATCCTGGACGAACTGCCGACGACGTCGAACGGGAAGCTGGACCGCAAGGCGCTCCCGGCGCCCGACTTCTCCGCCGCGGTGACGGGGCGGGCGCCGCGGACGCCCCGCGAGGAGATCCTGTGCCATCTCTTCGCCGACATCCTGCATCTGGACAGGGTCGGGATCGATGACGGCTTCTTCGACCTGGGCGGGCATTCGCTGCTGGGGACCCGCCTGATCGGCCGCATTCGGTCCGTGCTGGAGGTCGAGGTGTCGATCCGGGACCTGTTCGAGGCTCCGACCGTGGCGGAGCTGGCGGACAGGCTCGGCGGCGCGGGCCAGGCGCGGCCGGTGCTGGAGCCATGGCGTCGTCCGGACAGGGTGCCGCTGTCGTTCGCGCAGCGGCGTCTGTGGTTCCTCAACCGGTTGGAGGGGCCTGGCCCGACCTACAACATCCCACTCGCGGTGCGTTTGCGCGGTCCGCTCGATCGCGCGGCGCTCGCCGCTGCCCTCGCCGACGTCGTGGACCGGCACGAGAGCCTCCGGACGATATTCCCGGAGAGCGACGGGGAGCCGTATCAGCTGGTGCTGGATCCGGAGCCGTTCGTGCTGGAAACGGTGGACGCCGAGGTGCGAGACCTTTCCCGGATGGTGGCGGAGGCCGCGGGGCGGGGCTTCGACCTTATGGCGGATCGGCCTTTCCGGGCCGAGTTGTTCCGCCTTGGCCCGGACGATCACGTGTTGTTGGTGGTGGTGCACCACATCGCCGGTGATGCGTGGTCGATGGGTCCGCTGGGGCGTGATCTGGCGGTGGCGTATTCGGTTCGCTGTCGGGGGGCTTCGGTTCCGCAGTGGTCATCACTTCCGGTGCAGTATGCGGATTATGCGTTGTGGCAGCGGGAGTGGCTGGGGGATGAGGGCGATTCGGGGAGTGTGGTCGGTGCGCAGGTGGCGTATTGGCGTGAGGCGTTGACGGGGTTGCCTGATCAGCTTGATCTGCCGGTGGATCGGCCGCGTCCGGCGGTGGCGACGTATCGGGGTGGTTCGGTCGGGTTCGCGTTGGACGGTGATCTGCATCGGTCGCTGGTGGCGTTGGCGCGGGACAACGACGTCACGTTGTTCATGGTGGTGCAGGCTGGTTTGGTTGGTCTGTTGACGCGGCTGGGGTGTGGGACGGACGTCCCGATCGGTAGTCCGGTGGCGGGCCGGGTAGATGAGGCGCTCAATGATCTGGTGGGGTGTTTCGTCAATACGTTGGTGCTGCGCGGCGATGCTTCCGGTGATCCCAGTTTCCGTGAGTTGCTGGGGCGGGTGCGTGAGGTCGACCTCGGGGCGTTCGCGAATCAGGATGTTCCGTTCGAGCGTCTGGTGGAGGTGCTGAATCCGCCGCGGTCGCTGGGCAGGCATCCGCTCTTCCAGGTGATGCTCGCCTTCGATAACACGCCGGTCGCCGGAATCGAACTGCCCGGTATCGACGCTCAATTGCAGGATATCGATACCAAGGTCGCCAAGTTCGATTTGCTGTTCAGCCTGTCCGAACGGTCGGCTGGCGATGGTGAGCTGGGTGGTTTGGAAGGCTCGATCGATTTCGCTACTGACTTGTTCGATCGGGAGACCGTTGAGCAGCTTGCGGATCGGTTCGTATGGTTTCTGAGCGCGGCTGTCTCCGATCCTGATCAATCGATCGGGAGTGTGGACGTCCTTGGTGGCGATGAGCGTCGCAGGGTGCTGGTCGAGTGGAACGCGACTGACCATGGTGTGGCGTGGGGGACTGTGCCGGGGTTGTTCGAGGCCCAGGTACGGCGGTCGCCCGAGGCGGTCGCCGTGGTCTTCGAAGGCACCGAGCTGACCTACCGAGAGCTGAACGCGCGGGCGAACCGGCTGGCCCGGTACCTGATCGACCAGGGCGTGGGGCCGGACCGGGTCGTTGCGGTGTCGCTCCCACGCTCGGTAGAGCTGGTGGTGGCCCTTCTGGGGATCTTGAAGGCCGGTGGTGCTTACCTTCCGTTGGATCCGGATTATCCGGCTGAGCGGCTAAGGTTCATGGTCGATGACGCGCGGCCGGTCGTGCAGCTGACCGCGCTGCCCTCCGAGAAGGAACTCGCGGGCCGTTCAACATCGGACGTGACCGATGCCGACCGGCTCGCTCCACTGCACCCCCTGCACCCCGCCTACGTGATCTACACGTCGGGGTCGACTGGGCGGCCCAAGGGTGTGGTGAGTACGCATGCTGGGTTGGTAAATCGGTTGCAGTGGATGCAGGACCGGTACTCGCTCGGATCGGATGATCGGGTGTTGCAGAAGACGCCGGCGAGTTTCGATGTGTCGGTGTGGGAGTTCTTCTGGCCATTGCAGGTCGGCGCCATATTGGTTCTGGCGAGGCCGCGGGGAGAAGCCGATCCAGTCTATTTGGCCGGTCTGATCCGTGCGGAGCAGGTCACCACCGTACATTTCGTTCCGTCGATGTTGGCTGCGGCGGTGGCGGAGCCGGCGATGCGGGATTGTGCGAGCTTGCGGCGAGTGATTTGCAGTGGTGAGGCGTTGCCCTTGGAGCTCGTGCACAGGTTCCGGGACGTCTTCGATGCCGAACTGCACAACCTTTACGGGCCGACCGAGGCGTCGATCGATGTCAGCGGAGTGGAGATCACCCCACAGACCGCGGAAACTAGCGTCCCGATCGGTCGTCCGATTTGGAACACCCGATTGTTCGTGCTCGATGCCTGGTTGTCGCCGGTTCCTGTTGGTGTGGTCGGTGAGTTGTGCATTGCCGGTGCCGGGTTGGCTCGTGGGTATCTGGGGCGTCCGGGGTTGACGGCGGAGCGTTTTGTGGCGTGTCCGTTCGGCGCTCCGGGGGAGCGGATGTATCGGACCGGGGATCTGGTGCGCTGGCGGTCGGACGGGCATCTGGAGTTCGTCGGCCGGGTCGATGACCAGGTCAAGATCCGGGGATTCCGCATCGAGCCGGGCGAGGTCGAGGCGGTGCTCGCACGGCAACCGGGGGTCGCTCAAGCCGCCGTGACGATCAGGGAAGACCGGCCTGGTGACCCGCAGTTGGTCGGCTATGTAGCCCCTGCATCGGATGCTGGTTGTGACCCGATGCGGTTGCGTCGTACGACTGCGGAGGTCCTGCCCGACTACATGGTCCCGGCTGCGATCGTCGTTCTGGATTCTTTCCCGCTGACACCGAATGGCAAGCTCGACCGCAGAGCGCTTCCGGCACCAGATTTCGCCGCCGCTGCCACGGGCCGGGAGCCGCGAACGCCCCGGGAGAAGATCTTGTGCGAGCTGTTCGCCGAGATCCTCGACCTGGAGCGGGTCGGGATGGACGATGGCTTCTTCGACCAGGGCGGGCATTCGCTGTTGGCGACTCGTCTGGTCAGCCGGATTCGGTCCGTGCTGGACGTCGAGGTCACGATTCGCGACCTGTTCGAGGCTCCGACAGTCGCGGGATTAGCCGAGGCGATTGAGCCTGCGGGCAGGGCGGCGCGGCCTGCGTTGCGGCCACGGAGTCGTCCGGACAAGGTGCCGCTGTCGTTCGCACAGCGGCGTCTGTGGTTCCTCAATCGGCTGGAAGGCCCCAGCGCTACCTACAACATGGTGATCCCGCTGTGGCTGAGCGGCGCCGTGGACCTAGGGGCGTTGGAGTCCGCGCTGAACGACGTGGTGGCCCGGCACGAGTCGCTGCGGACCGTCTTCCCGGAGGCGGACGGCGCGCCGTATCAGGAGGTGCTGGACGGCGCGGATGCGCGGGTGGCACTGACAGTGGCGGAGATGGACGCCACGCAGGTGCCGACTGCACTCGCGGCGGATGCCGAAAAGGGCTTCGATCTGGCCGAAGAACTCCCGATCCGGGCCCACGCGTACCGGATGTCGGAGTGCGACCACGTGTTGTTGGTGGTGGTGCACCACATCGCCGGTGATGCGTGGTCGATGGGTCCGCTGGGGCGTGATCTGGCGGTGGCGTATTCGGTTCGCTGTCGGGAGGCTTCGGTTCCGCAGTGGTCGCCACTTCCGGTGCAGTACGCGGATTATGCGTTGTGGCAGCGGGAGTGGCTGGGGGATGAGGGCGATTCGGGGAGTGTGGTCGGTGCGCAGGTGGCGTATTGGCGTGAGGCGTTGACGGGGTTGCCTGATCAGCTTGATCTGCCGGTGGATCGGCCGCGTCCGGCGGTGGCGACGTATCGGGGTGGTTCGGTCGGGTTCGCTCTGGAGGGCGACTTGCACCGGTCGCTGATCGCCTTGGCGCAGGACAACAACGTCACATTGTTCATGGTGGTGCAGGCTGGTTTGGTTGGTCTGTTGACGCGGCTGGGGTGTGGGACGGACGTCCCGATCGGTAGTCCGGTGGCGGGTCGGGCGGATGAGGCGCTCAATGATCTGGTGGGGTGTTTCGTCAATACGTTGGTGCTGCGCGGCGATGCTTCCGGTGATCCCAGTTTCCGTGAGTTGCTGGGGCGGGTGCGTGAGGTCGACCTCGGGGCGTTCGCGAATCAGGATGTTCCGTTCGAGCGTTTGGTGGAGGTGCTGAATCCGCCGCGGTCGCTGGGTCGGCATCCGCTCTTCCAGGTGATGCTTGCCTTCAATAATGCACCGCAGGCCGAACTGACGCTGCCTGGCGTTCAGGTGGATGTCCAGGCCGCCGACATTGCGGTTGCCAAGTTCGATTTGCTGTTCAATTTTTCCGAGCGGTCGGCTGGCGACGGTGATCTGGGTGGTTTGGAAGGTTCGGTCGATTTCGCTACTGACTTGTTCGATCGGGAGACCGTTGAGCAGCTTGCGGATCGGTTCGTACGTTTTCTGAGCGCGGTTTCATCCAACCCTGACCGGCCGATCGGGAGTGTGGACGTCCTCGGAGCCGATGAGCGCCGCAGGGTGCTGGTCGAGTGGAACGCCACTGACCATGGTGTGGCCTGGGGGACTGTGCCGGAGTTGTTCGAGGCGCAGGCGCGGCGGTCGCCCGAGGCGGTCGCGGTGGTGTCCGAAGGTACCGAGCTGACTTACCGAGAGCTGAACGTGTGGGCGAACCGGCTGGCTCGGTATCTGATCGACCAGGGCGTGGGGCCGGACCAGGTCGTTGCGGTGTCGCTTCCGCGCTCGGTAGAGCTGGTGGTGGCCCTTCTGGGGGTCTTGAAGGCCGGTGGTGCTTACCTTCCGTTGGATCTGGATTATCCGGCTGAGCGGCTGAGGTTCATGGTCGATGACGCGCGGCCGGTCGTGCAGCTGACCGCGCTGCCCTCGGAGGAGGAACTCGCGGGCCGGTCGACGTCGGATGTGACGGACGCCGATCGGATCGCTCCGCTGCACTCCCTGCACCCCGCCTACGTGATCTACACGTCGGGGTCGACCGGGCGGCCCAAGGGGGTTGTGGTCGGCCATGACAATGTCGTTGCCCTATGTGGCTGGGCTGCCGCCGTTTTCGGGCCGGTGGGGTTGTCGCATGTGGTGGCCTCGACCTCGCTGAACTTCGACGTTTCGGTGTTCGAGATCTTCTGTCCGTTGATGGCCGGTGGTCGTGTCGAAGTCGTGCGCGACGTGCTTGCGCTGACTGATCGTGCGGCCGGGCCGGTCGGTCTAGTGAGTGCCGTGCCGTCGGCGATTGCCGAGATCTTGAGATCTGGCCGTCCGGCGATGGCGCCCAGGTGTGTCACCTTGGCCGGTGAGGCGCTGCCGGCCCAAACGGTCCGCCTGATCAGGGCGGCGTGGCCCGAGGCGCGAATCGCGAACATTTACGGTCCGACCGAGGCGACGGTGTACGCGGCGGCGTGGCATGCCGACGACCTGGGTGCCGATCGTCACGACGGTGACGAGAGGCCTCCGATCGGTCGGCCGATCTGGAACACCAGGTTGTTCGTGCTCGATGCGGGCTTGTCGCCGGTGCCGGTGGGTGTGGTCGGTGAGTTGTACATTGCCGGCGCCGGCCTGGCCCGCGGATACCTGGACCGTCCGGGGTTGACGGCGGAGCGTTTTGTGGCGTGTCCGTTCGGGGCTCCGGGGGAGCGGATGTATCGGACCGGGGATCTGGTGCGCTGGCGGTCGGACGGGCATCTGGAGTTCGTTGGCCGGGTCGATGACCAGGTCAAGATCCGGGGATTCCGCATCGAGCCGGGCGAGGTCGAGGCGGTGCTCGCACGGCAGACGGGAGTGGCGCAGGCGGTCGTTGTCGCGCGTGAGGATCGTCCCGGTGACTGGCGACTGGTCGGGTACGTCGTGCCCGACCCGGAGGCCGGATGCGATCCGGCTCGGCTGCGTCAGGCGGTTGCTTTGATGCTGCCTGATCACATGGTTCCGGCCGCAGTGGTCTCGCTTGACGCTTTTCCGCTGACGCCCAACGGCAAGCTCGACCGCAAGGCACTACCCGCACCTGACTTCGCCGCCTCCATGACCGACCGGGAACCGCGAAACGCTCGCGAGCAAACGCTGTGCCGGCTGTTCGCCGAGACGTTGGACCTGGAGCGGGTCGGGATCGATGACGGCTTCTTCGACCTGGGCGGGCATTCGCTGTTGGCGACTCGTCTGGTCAGCCGGATTCGGTCCGTGCTGGAGGTCGAGGTGTCGATCCGGGACCTGTTCGAGGCTCCGACCGTCGCGGGGCTGGCGGACAGGCTCGGCGGCGCGGGGCGGGCGCGGCCGGTGCTGGAGCCATGGCGTCGTCCGGACAGGGTGCCGCTGTCGTTCGCGCAGCGGCGCTTGTGGTTCCTCAACCGGTTGGAAGGCCCCAGCGCCACCTACAACATTCCGGTCGCGCTGCGGTTGCGAGGTCCGCTTGACCGGACGGCTCTCACCGCAGCTCTGTGCGATGTCGTGGACCGGCACGAGAGCCTGCGGACGGTCTTCCCGGAGCATGAGGGCGTCCCGCATCAGGTGGTGCTCGATGCGCGACCTCCGGCGCTGGACGCGACCGAGGTGAGTGAGGACGAACTCGCCGGAGCAGTGGCGTATGCGGCGGGCCGAGGCTTCGACCTGACGGCCGATCGGCCTTTCCGGGCCGAGTTGTTCCGCCTTGGCCCGGACGATCACGTGTTGCTGGTCGTGGTGCATCACATCGCCGGCGACGGTTGGTCGTTGGCGCCGCTGGCCCGGGATGTGGCGGCGGCGTATGCGGCGAGGTCGGCCGATCGGGTTCCGGAGTGGTCTCCGCTTTCGGTGCAGTATGCGGATTATGCGTTGTGGCAGCGGGAGTGGCTGGGGGATGAGGGCGATTCGGGGAGTGTGGTCGGTGCGCAGGTGGCGTATTGGCGTGAGGCGTTGACGGGGTTGCCTGATCAGCTTGATCTGCCGGTGGATCGGCCGCGTCCGGCGGTGGCGACGTATCGGGGTGGTTCGGTCGGGTTCGCGTTGGACGGTGATCTGCATCGGTCGCTGGTGGCGTTGGCGCGGGACAACGACGTCACGTTGTTCATGGTGGTGCAGGCTGGTTTGGTCGGTCTGTTGACGCGGCTGGGGTGTGGGACGGACGTCCCGATCGGTAGTCCGGTGGCGGGCCGGGTAGATGAGGCGCTCAGCGATCTGGTGGGGTGTTTCGTCAATACGTTGGTGCTGCGCGGCGATGCTTCCGGTGATCCCAGTTTCCGTGAGTTGCTGGGGCGGGTGCGTGAGGTCGACCTCGGGGCGTTCGCGAATCAGGATGTTCCGTTCGAGCGTCTGGTGGAGGTGCTGAATCCACCGCGGTCGCTGGGTCGGCATCCGCTCTTCCAGGTGATGCTTGCCTTCAACAATGCACCGCAGGCCGAACTGACGCTGCCTGGCGTTCAAGTGGATGTCCAGGCCGCCGACATTGCGGTTGCCAAGTTCGATTTGCTGTTCAGCCTGTCCGAACGGTCGGCCGGCGATGATGCGCCGGGTAGTTTGGAAGGCTCGATCGACTTTGCCGCCGACTTGTTCGACGGGGAGACCGCCGAACAAATTGCGGATCGGTTCGTACGCTTTCTGAGCGCGGTTTCATCCAACCCTGACCGGCCGATCGGGAGTGTTGACGTCCTCGGAGCCGATGAGCGTCGCAAGGTGCTGGTCGAGTGGAACACCACTGACCACGGTGTGGCCTGGGGGACTGTGCCGGAGTTGTTCGAGGCGCAGGCACGGCGATCGCCCGATGCGGTCGCGGTGGTGTCCGAGGGCGTCGGCATCAGTTACGAGGAGTTGAATGCGCGGGCGAACCGGCTGGCCCGGTACCTGATCGACCAGGGCGTGGGCCCCGACCGGGTCGTTGCGGTGTCGCTTCCACGCTCGGTAGAGCTGGTGGTGGCGCTGCTGGGGGTCTTGAAGGCCGGTGGTGCTTACCTTCCGTTGGATCTGGATTATCCGGCTGAGCGGCTCAGGTTCATGGTCGATGACGCCCGGCCGGTCGTGCAGCTCACCGCGCTGCCCTCGGAGGAAGAACTCGCGGGCCGGTCGACGACCAACGTGACCGATGCCGACCGAATCAATCCTCTCCACCATCTACACCCCGCCTACGTGATCTACACGTCGGGGTCGACTGGGCGGCCCAAGGGTGTGGTGAGTACGCATGCTGGGTTGGTGAACCGGTTGCATTGGATGCAGGACCGCTATCGGCTTGGTGCGGATGACCGGGTGTTGCAGAAGACGCCGGCGAGTTTCGATGTGTCGGTGTGGGAGTTCTTCTGGCCATTGCAAGTCGGCGCCACAATGGTCCTGGCCAAGCCACAAGGCCATACCGACCCGGCCTACTTGGCCGGTCTGATCCGTGCGGAGCAGGTCACTACTGTGCATTTCGTTCCGTCGATGTTGGCTGCGGCGGTGGCGGAGCCGGCGATGCGGGATTGTACGAGTCTGCGGCGAGTGATCTGCAGTGGTGAGGCGTTGCCCTTGGAGCTCGTACACAAATTCCGGGACGTCTTCGATGCCGAACTGCACAACCTTTACGGGCCGACCGAGGCGTCGATCGATGTCAGCGGAGTGGAGATCACCCCACAGACAGCGGAGACCAGCGTCCCGATCGGTCGTCCGATCTGGAACACCAGGTTGTTCGTGCTCGATGCGGGGTTGTCGCCGGTGCCGGTGGGTGTGGTCGGTGAGTTGTACATTGCCGGCGCCGGCCTGGCCCGCGGGTACCTGGACCGTCCGGGGTTGACGGCGGAGCGTTTTGTGGCGTGTCCGTTCGGGGCTCCGGGGGAGCGGATGTATCGGACCGGGGATCTGGTGCGCTGGCGGTTGGACGGGCATCTGGAGTTCGTTGGCCGGGTCGATGACCAGGTCAAGATCCGGGGATTCCGCATCGAGCCGGGCGAGGTCGAGGCGGTGCTCGCACGGCAACCGGGGGTCGCGCAGGCGGTCGTTGTCGCGCGTGAGGATCGTCGCGGTGACTGGCGACTGGTCGGGTACGTCGTGCCCGACCCGGAGGCCGGATGCGATCCGGCTCGGCTGCGTCAGGCGGTTGCTTTGATGCTGCCTGATCACATGGTTCCGGCCGCAGTGGTCTCGCTTGACGCCTTTCCGCTGACGCCCAACGGCAAGCTCGACCGCAAGGCGCTACCCGCACCTGACTTCGCCGCCTCCACCACCGACCGGGGGCCGCGGACTCCGCGAGAGCAGGTCTTGTGTGAGTTGTTCGCCGAGACGCTGAACCTGGACCGAGTCGGGATCGACGACGGCTTCTTCGACCTGGGCGGGCACTCGCTGCTGGCGACTCGCCTGGTCAGCCGGATTCGGTCCGTCCTGGACGCCGAGGTCGCGATCCGCGACCTGTTCGACGCCCCGAGCGTGGCGGAGTTGGCTGCACGGACCGATGCCGACCCTGACGACGACCCGCTGGCGCCCCTGTTGCCGATCCGCAGGAAAGGGCACCGGCCGCCGCTGTTCTGCCTGCATCCCGCAGGAGGCATCAGCTGGACCTACTCGGGTCTCCTCCGGTACCTGGACGAAGACGTCCCCATCTACGGGCTGCAGGCGCGTGGCCTAAAGAGCACCGAACGTCCGGCCGGCAGCCTCGACGAGATGGCCGACGACTACATCCGGCATATCCGGTCCATCCAGCCGTCCGGGCCTTATCGGCTGCTCGGATGGTCGTTCGGGGGAGTTATGGCGCACCTCGTGGCCACTCTCATGCAGGCGCGAGGCGCCGACGTCGAGACCGTCGTGATACTCGACAGCTACCCCAGCCTTCCGGAACTGGACGCGGCCGCCGATCCCGCCGGACCCGACGCGCTGGACGTGGTGGCGGACGTCATCGGCGATGGCGCCGAACTGGAGGAGAGCGGGCTCCTCGACGCCGCGGCCACCGGGGCGGAGGGCGTGGATCGTGCGACCGTCGAAGCCTTCACCAGGATGTTCGCGCACAACCAGCGACTCCAACGCGATTTCACGCCGGGAGTGTTCCAAGGGACGCTGATCTTCTTCGGCTCCAAGCACAGCAGGGAGGAGCGGGGCTGGGACCCGAACGCCTGGAGACCCTTCGTCGACGGCGAGTTCGACGGCCATGAGGTCGACTGCCACCACAACCACATGACGAGTCCGCGCTCGCTCATGCACGTCGGCGAGGTACTCAACCGGAAACTGTGACCGGGCGGGGACCCTCGGTGGAGGGGGTGTTACGGTCCGTCCACCTGGGGTTTCCGGACGGTGTGATCTGCGTAACCTTCGCGGCGATCGCGGCGGGAGGCCGTCACCGGCATATTCCCAGGTAAATCGGTAGGTTTTGTCGGAAAATTGCCCATCCGCGGATGTCTTCGCAGGTGGAGGCAGCTTCTTGAGGGCTTCACAGGGACCCGGTGCCGTGTGCATCCTGGGGACATGAACGCAGCGGAGGTCCTGGTGGCGAGGCGCCACGTCGACCTCCTTCGCGTGTGCAGCGCGTCCTGTTGAACCGCTCTTCCGCACGCCGCGGCCACTGACCGGCCCCTCTTCCTCTCACCCGCGCCCTCTCGGGGGCCGATTCCTGCCGTCTTTCGTTCTGCTTCCCCCTGCCCGGAGGTGCTCTGTGTCCACCGACCTGCTCGATCCGCCCCGCTCGGCGATTCCCGTGGTGGCGCGGGTCTCGACCGCGGCCCGTTCCGGTGCCGTGCTGCTGTCGCTGCTGCGCCGGGTGCGCAAGGCCGGCGGGCTGGTCGCCGTCCTCGCGCTGTGGGAGATCGGCGCCCGGGCCGGCTGGCTGGGCAGCACGACGCCGCCGCTCAGCGACGTCGCCGTGCGCGGCCGGGAGATGCTCGCGTCGGGCGCGCTGTTCGAGAACCTCGGCGTCTCGCTCGTGCGGGTGTTGAAGGGGCTGGCGATCGGGCTGCCGACGGGCCTCGCCCTCGGCCTGCTCTCCGGGCTGTTCCGGATCAGCGAGGACATCATCGACGCGCCCGTCCAGGCGGTCCGGATGCTTCCCCACCTCGCGCTCGTCCCGCTGTTCATCATCTGGTTCGGGATCGGCGAGACGTCCAAGGTCGGCCTGATCGCGGTCGGCACGGTGTTCCCGCTCTACATCAACGTGTTCCACGGCATCCGGGGCGTGGACGAGCGGCTGGTGGAGTCCGCCCGCACCTGCGGCCTCGGCCGGTTCGGGCTGATCCGGAAGGTCATCCTGCCCGGCGCGCTCCCGCAGATCCTCGTCGGGCTGCGGCTGTCGCTCGGCGTCGCCTGGCTGACGCTCGTCGTCGTGGAGCAGTCGGCGACGGCCAGCGGCATCGGCTTCGTCATCAACCAGGCCACCCAGTTCCTGCAGATGGAGACGGTCTTCCTGGTCCTCGTGGTGTACGCGCTGCTCGGCGTGTCGACGGACCTGCTGGTGCGGCTCATCGAGCGGCGCGCGCTGGCCTGGCGGAGGGGGCTGGTGGCGCGATGACGGCGACGATGGAGAAGGGGGTGCGCGTCCGCGGTCTCCGGCGGGTGTTCGGCGAGCGCGCCGTCCTGGACGGCGTCGATCTCGACATCGTCCCCGGCGAGTTCGTCGCGCTGCTCGGCGCGAGCGGCTCGGGGAAGAGCACGCTGCTGCGCGCCCTGGCCGGGCTGGACGGCGAGGGGAGCGGCGAGATCGGCGTCCCCGGCAGGCGCGCCGTCGTCTACCAGGAGCACCGCCTCCTCCCATGGAGCCGGGTGTGGGACAACGTCGTCCTCGGCCTGCGGGGGCGCGGCCTGCGCGAGCGGGCCGAGGCGGCGCTGGCCGAGGTCGGGCTCACGGCCCGCGCCGACGCGTGGCCGCTCACCCTGTCCGGCGGCGAGTCGCAGCGCGTCGCGCTGGCCCGGGCGCTGGTGCGGACGCCCGACCTGCTGCTTCTCGACGAGCCGTTCGGGGCGCTCGACGCGCTCACCCGGCTCAACGCGCAGGCGCTCGTCGCCGACCTGTGGGCCGAGCACCGGCCGGCGGTGCTGCTGGTCACCCATGACGTCGAGGAGGCGCTCCTGCTCGCCGACCGCGCGCTGCTGCTCGCGGGCGGCCGGATCGCGCGGGAGTACGTCGTCGACCTTCCCAGGCCGCGGTCGCTGGACGACCCGCGGTTCATCGCGCTGCGGCGCGACCTGCTGGACGGGCTCGGGGTCCGAACCGCCCTCCAGCCCCCACCCACCGCCATTCAACCGACGAGCTCCGCTCGACGAACTGTCGCCACTGCCAAGGAGGCATCATGAACGACCTGACCGCCGACGTGCTCGTCGCGGGCGGCGGCCCCGCCGGAGCGTGGGCCGCGATCAAGGCGGCGGAGGCCGGCGCGGACGTCGTCCTCGCCGACAAGGGGTACCTCGGGACGAGCGGCGCGACGGCGTCCGCGGGCACCGGGGTCTGGTACGTCGAGCCGGACCCGGAGGCCCGGGAGGCGGCCATGGCCGGACGGGAGGGCCTCGGCGGCTACCTCGCCGACCGCGAGTGGATGGCGCGCGTCCTCGACCAGACGTACGCGAACATGAACGAGCTCGCCGAGATCTCCAGGTACCCGTTCCCGGTGGGTGAGAACGGCCGGCAGATCAGGCGCGGCCTCCAGGGGCCGGAGTACATGCGGCGGATGCGGGTGCGGGTCCGCCGGGCGGGCGTGCGGGTCCTCGACCACAGCCCGGTCACCGAGCTGCTCGCGGACGGCGCCGGGGCCGTCGCCGGAGCCGCCGGGTACCACCTGCGCGACGACCGGCCGTTCCGGGTGCGGGCGGGCGCGGTCGTCCTCGCGACCGGCGGGTGCGCCTTCCTCAGCAGGGCGCTCGGCTGCGACGTCAACACCGGGGACGGCGCGCTGTTCGCGGCGGAGGCCGGCGCGGAGCTGTCGGGCATGGAGTTCTCCAACGCCTACGCGATCGCCCCCGCCTTCACGTCCGTGACCAAGACGGCGTTCTACTCGTTCGCCACCTTCTACCGCGCGGACGGGACCGTGCTGGAGGGCGCGGGCAGCCGCAAGGGCCGGTCCGTGATCGCCCGGACGCTGCTCAGCGAGCCCGTCCTGTGCCGCATCGACCGCGCCACGCCCGAGGACCAGCGGGCGATGCGCCTCGCGCAGGCGAACTTCTTCCTCCCGTTCGACCGGCAGGGCATCGACCCGTTCACGGACCTGTTCCCCATCACGCTGCTCGCCGAGGGGACCGTGCGCGGCACCGGCGGCATCCGCCTCACCGGCCCCGACTGCTCCACCTCGGTGCCCGGCCTGTACGCGGCGGGGGACGCCGCCACCCGCGAGCTGGTCTGCGGCGGCTTCACCGGCGGCGGCAGCCACAACGCCGCCTGGGCGATGTCGTCGGGGACCTGGGCCGGGCAGGGCGCCGCCCGGTACGCCGCCCGGCTCGGCGGTCGCGCCGGGGAACGGACCGTGCGCGCGCTCGGCGAGGCGGGCCTCCACCCGGCCGGCCCCGCGGCCGGCGGCCACGCCGACTACGTCGCCGCCGTCCAGGCCGAAGTGCTGCCCTACGAGAAGAACCTGCTGCGGCACGGCGACCGGCTCACCCCGGCACTGGACGCCCTGGACCGGACGTGGCGCGAGCTGCGCGGCACGCTCCGCGAGGAGGGCGCCGGGGTCGTGCGGGCGCGGTCCGCCGCCGCGATGACGGCGCACGCGCGCTGGATGTACACCGCCGCGCTCGCCCGGACCGAGACGCGGGGCATGCACAAGCGCCAGGACCTGCCGGACCAGGACCCCGCCCAGCACCGCAGGCTCGTCACCGGGGGCCTGGACGAGGTCTGGACCCGTCCCGAGACCGCGGCGCTGGCGGTGGCGTCGTGATCGAGATCGTCTCGCGGAACCGGTGCATCGCCTGCGACAAGTGCATCGACGTCTGCCCGACGAACGTCTTCGACCGCGGCGCGGACGGCTTCCCGGTCATCGCCCGGCAGAGCGACTGCCAGACCTGCTTCATGTGCGAGGCGTACTGCCCGGTCGACGCCCTGTTCGTCGACCCGCGCTCGCACGCGCTGCCCGAGCCCCCGGACGAGGCGGCGCTCGCCGCGGACGGGGCGCTCGGCACCTACCGCGCGCAGATCGGCTGGGGCCGGGGACGCACCCCCGGCGCCAAGCTCGCGGTCGGGCCGTCGCTGGACCGGGCGGGCCCGCGCCTCACCTCCTGAAACACCGTGAAGAACCCCTGAGCACCCCTGTGAAAGGCACCGACGTGAAACTCCCCCGACTTCTGGCCGCCGGGCTGCTCGTCCTCACCGCGACGGCATGCGCCTCGTCCGAGGCCGACAGCGGCTCCGGGACGCTGCGCATCGGAGTGATCGGCTCGGGCGTCGGCAACAAGCTGATCCGCGCCGTCGGGTTCCTGGAGCAGCGCGGCGAGCTGCTCCCGGAGCTGAAGGCCGCCGGGATCACCAAGATCAAGGTGGCGACGTTCCCGAACGGCCCCGACCTGAACCAGGCCCTCGCGGGCGGCTCCCTCGACATCGGCATGTACGGGGACACCCCGGCGCTCATCGGCCGCGGGCAGGGCCTGCCGACCCGGCTGCTGTCGCTCAACTCGGTCCGCCTGGACGCCGCGATCGTCGCCAGGAAGGACGGCGGGCCGGCGTCCCTCAAGGACCTGGAGGGCAAGCGGATCGGCGTCCAGACCGGCTCCTACATCCACCGTTACCTGCTCGGCGCGCTGGAGCAGGCCGGGGTGAGGCCGAAGGAGATCATCCACATGTACACGCCGGCGATCATCGCGGCGCTGGAGAAGAACTCGATCGACGCCGGCGGCCTGGTCTCCGCCGACCAGGTCGCGCAGGAGCAGAAGGGCTACAGGTCGATCGACGTCGCGTCCCGCGACCACCCGGACCTGCTCGGCACGTCCGTCACGGTCGTGACGGAGAAGTACCTGGCCGGGCACACGGACATCGTCAAGGTGTGGCAGAAGGCCGAGACCAAGGCCGCGCGGGCCTCCAAGGCCGACTGGGCGAACTACACCGCGTACGTGGGCAAGACCGGCGGATACGCCCCCGACATCTCGATCAAGACGACGCTGAAGGACCAGCTGCCGGACGAGCCCTTCCCGGCTGAGGGGCTGAAACTGCTCGAAGGGACCAAGGCCTTCCTCGTCCAGCAGGCGCTCATCAAGAAGGACTACACGCTCGACTCCTGGCTCGCGCCCGGGGCCCGGACATGACCGGGCTCGACGCCGACGTCCTCGTCCTCGGCGGTGGACCCGCCGGGGCCCGGGTCGTCCTCGCGGACAAGGGCTACTGCGGCACGAGCGGGCGACCGCGTCGGGCGGCAACAGCCTGTGGTACGTCCCGCCGGACGGTACGGACGGCGGCGAGGACGGCGCCGAGCGGCGCGGCAGCCTCCAGGGACCCGAGTACATGAAGCGGATGCGGCGCCGGGTGCACAGGCCGGGGGTGATGATGCGGCGCACGCCCGGTGGTGCTGCCGCGCGGCCCTGGCCCGTCCCGAAGCCCGGGGCATGCACCGGCTGGAGAACCTTCCGCGACCGCGGCAGTTCGACCACCGGCGGTTCGTCGGCGGCCTGGACGAGGTGTGGACGGCCGCCGAGCCCGCCGCGGAACCCCGGGAGGTACCGGCATGATCGAAGTGGTGAGCGTGGACCGCTGCGTCCGGTGCGAACCGAGCGCCTCCGCTCGTGACGAGGCCTCGCCGTCCCGACCAGCGGCGGCTCACGTGCGGGTGGTGATCAGGCGGACGAGCCGCTGATGTCGACCAGCCAGGAGGTGCCGAAGCGGTCGGTGCACTGGCCGAACTCATCGCCCCACATCTGCATCTCCAGGGGGACCGCGACGTCGCCGCCGTCGGACAGCCTCGTCCAGTAGCCGCGCAGCGTGTCGGCGTCGTCGCCGCTCAGGCTGATGGCGATGTTGTCGCCGGGGTTGTACGACATGCCGGGCGGGGTGTCCGCACCCATGAGCGTGAAGCCGAGATCGGACTGCAGCATGCCGTGCATGATCTTCTCGGCCTCGGGCGCGCTCGGGTCGCCGTACTCGCCGAAGGTGTGCATCGTCAGTTCGCCGCCGAGGACGTCCTGGTAGAACTCCATCGCCTCCCGGGCGTTGCCGTCGAAGCTGATGTACGGATTGAGCTGCGAGGTCACCGGGCGCCTCCCTCCATCGATAATGCCGGAACCAGCCTGCGCCTCGATCCTCACAGCCCGTCTCTCCGCGTGGCAACCGGTATCTGGACTCGGCAGAGGCGAGCTTCGGCAAAGGAGTCCCCGGTGAGGGCGACCTGACGCAAACATCGGGTCGGTCTGTTAAACCAGTCGTCCATGAACTGTCCGGTAAATGTCCGGTGCTTGTCCCGATCGGCGCCACCGAATTCCCTGCCTTGCCAAAACTGCCGGCCCGGCCATAAAGTCACGGGCGTGGAAGAGCAGAATACGCCCTATCAGCTTCCTCCTCCGGGACGGATTCAGGCGCCCGCAAAGCGGGTTCCGAGCACGAAGTTCCTGATCCTCTACCTGTTCTTCGGCGCCTTTGGGATCATGTTCGGTTATGCCACCGTCGCCGTGGGCCTCATGGCCCGCGAGGAATACCTCGTGACTCGGGGCGCGGCCGGAACGCCGGGCACCGTCACGATCACCGAAAAGGTGAGCGGTACCCGGGGCAAGTCGACCTGCCACGGGTCTTTCCGTCCGGATGCGGGCGGCCGCGGATCGACTGATGTCGAGGTGCAGTCGGACGGACCCTGCAAGCGCGGGAAGACCGCCAGAGCCTACCTGAACAACGAATCCGCGTATGTTGCCGGTGAGAACCAGAACGACTGGATGACGATCTTCTTCATGGGTCCATTCCTTGGGACGGGAGCACTGGGGTTCGTCGGCATAGCCGTCCTCGGCGTACGCCACGAGCGGAATCTACGGAAGCAGGCCCGGTCGGCGACGGCGCCGAGTCACCCGGAGAAAATTCCATATCCCGACGCCCGGCCTCCTCGGCACCCTTAACTCGAACGTCGTCGCGGGCGGCTGCCCCCGTGCGCTGACGGTCGAGTCGTTCTCGACCGAACTTTTCGCCTTCGGGCTGGATCGTAGGTGTTGATCAACGCTCTCAACGATCCCGCCCGATACGGAGGCTGTTCGTGGACTACTTCATCATCCTGATGATCGCGGCATGTGCTGTGTTCGCCGGGGGCGTCGCCGCCGTGGTCACGCGTCGTGACCTGCAAGGGGCGAGCAAGGTGGGGGTTCCTCTGGGCAGCGCGCTCCTCGTCGCCGCCACCAGCCTCTTCATCCCCTATCTCCCCGTGCTCGCTTTCCTGGGCGCCGTGGTGGCCTACCTGATATTGCGGCGGCTGACCTCGGCGGGGCTCGCGCTCGTGACCTCGGGAGTCCTTCTGTTCGGCGGGTGCACGTTCTCAGTCCTCCTCATGATGGCCGCCCTTGAGACCATGTGACGCACGAGGGATGTCCCCGAAGGCCTGAACGCCCGGTACGACCACGGAATTCGATCCTGGTCCGTGGGGGAGCCGGATCGTTACTCGGAGTCCGCCGGTGGGGCGGGGTGCGAGGTCGAGCCTTCCGGCGTGTGCCTGGACGATGCTGTTCACGATGGCCAGCCCGAGGCCGACGCCGGCGTGTTCGTCGGTGCGCACCCGTTGCGTCCCGCGCTGGAAGGGCTCGGTGAGGGTCGGCAGGAGTTCCGGCGGGACGGGATGGCCGGTGTTCTCGACCCGCAGCACGCTCGCGTCCGGCCACGTCTCGGTGCGGACCTTGACGGTGCCGCCGGCGGGGAGGTTGTGGACGATGGCGTTCTGGACGAGGTTGGTCACCATCCGCAGGAGGAGCGCCGCCGAGCCGACGGTCCGCGCCGGCTCACCGGTGACGTCGAGGGCGATCGTGCGCTGTTCGGCGAGGGGAAGCAGCGTCTCGGCGGCCTCCTCGGCGAGGAGGGACAGGTCGACGGGCCCGCGGGCGAAGCCGCCGCGGTCGGCGCGGCTGAGCAGCAGGAGCGCCTCGGTGAGGTCGATCGCCCGCGTGTTGACGGCGCGAAGGCGTTCGATGAGTTCCCCGTGGTCTCCCGTGGACTCGTTGCGCGCGACCTCCAGGAGCGTCTGCGAGATGGCCAGCGGCGTCCGCAGTTCGTGGGAGGCGTTGGCGGCGAACCTCCGCTGCTCGGTGATGTGGGATTCGAGCTGCTGGAGCATGGTGTCGAACACGTCGGCGAGTTCGCGGAACTCGTCCTTGGGGCCTTCCAGCCGGATCCGGTGGGACAGCGATCCGTTGGCGGCCATCCGTGCCGCGTCGGTGATCCGTGTGAGCGGCGCGAGCATCCGTCCGGCGAGGAGCCATCCTCCCAGCAGGCCGAACACCAGCAGGAACGCCATGGCCGTGGTCGCGCGGGGGACGAAGGCCCGCTGGAGGTCGGTGCGGTTGGGGATGAACGGCGGGTGCGGCCCGCCGGACCATTCGTCCCGCGGCCCGGTCGGGAACGTGGTGTCGGGCGGCACGTAGCGCAGGAGGAACACCCAGACCACGGCAAGGAGCAGGGCGCCGGCGAGCATGAGGAATCCGGCGTAGCTGAGGGTGAGTTTCAGTCGGGTGCTGAGCCCTGGTTGCCTATCCATGGGTATCGCCGGGGTCGGCGGGGCCGGTGTCGATGCGGTAGCCGACGCCGGGCACCGTGGCGATCAGCCAGGGCCGGCCGAGCCGTTTGCGCAGGGCGGAGACGGTGATGCGGACGGCGTTGGTGAAGGGGTCGGCGTTCTCGTCCCAGGCCCGCTCCAGCAGCTCCTCGGCGCTGACGACGCCGCCGTCGGCCGCGACGAGGACTTCGAGCACGGCGAACTGCTTGCGGGTTAGGGCGACGTAGCGGCCGTCGCGGAAGACCTCGCGCCGGAACGGGTCCAGCCGCAGGCCCGCGATCTCCCTGACCGGGGGCCGGGCGTGGCCCCGCCTGCGGTCCAGTGCGCGCAGCCGCAGCACCAGCTCCCGGAGCTCGAACGGCTTGGTGAGGTAGTCGTCGGCGCCCAGCTCGAACCCCGAGGCCTTGTCGTCGATCCGGTCGGCGGCGGTGAGCATGAGGATCGGCATGCCGCTGCCGGAGGCGACGATCCGCCGGGCGATCTCGTCGCCGGACGGGCCGGGGATGTCGCGATCCAGGACCGCCAGGTCGTAGGAGTTGACGCCGAGCAGTTCGAGCGCGGAGTCGCCGTCGCCCGCGATGTCGGCGGCGATCGCCTCCAGCCGCAGTCCGTCCCGGACGGCTTCGGCCAGGTACGGTTCGTCCTCCACGATCAGCACACGCATGCCGAAAGCCTAGGCAACCCGGCATATCGCCGACATATGCAACGGGGCGACCGGAGCACCGTTCACGGCCGCACCCGCGGCCCGTGCGTGCGCCCGGACAACGACGCCGCGCACCCCGGATGCGGCACCCGGACGGGCTCAACGGTGCGGTACTCGAAGTGCCACCACTCATTCTCATAGACGCGGTAGAGCCCGTAACGCCCACCGTGCCGTTCCAGCCACTGCGCGCCCTCGGTCGGCCGGACGTCGAGCGCGAGCCCTCGCACGTGGCCGGACTCTTCCGGTGGCAGCACCCGGCGCCGCGCCGCGGACACCGACCCGGTGCGCCGCACCTCGGCGGCGAAGATCCGGCGCTGTTCCGCCGCGTCGCGATGGCCCGAGGTGAGCCCGATCAACTGCCCGTCGCGCCAGAACGCCTCGGCCCGCGCGTGCGTGAACGCCGCGAGCGTCTCCGGTGCCAGCCCGCGGAGATCCTCGGCGGGGAAGCGCAGGCAGAGCGCCCATTGGCAGGCCAGGAAGCGGGCGCGGCCCGGTGCGCGGCAGAAGGCGACCGGCACCAGCAGCACCCCGGCGAGCCGTGTGACGGCCGCCAGCAACGCCGGACTGTCTGGCACGAACCTGCGCCTACGGCGGGCCGGTGCTGACGGTGATCCGCTGTGGTCCATGCCTCAACTGAAAGCGGGAGGCCGTTGCGGCGCCGTATGCGGTTTTCGATACGCCAGCGATACGTCGACCGTGGTGGCGCCGAAGCGAACGCCGGCACCCGTGAATGCGGGTGCCGGCGTCGGCGGATGCTCGGTGCGGTCAGGGGGTGATGGGCCTGGGCTGCGGCGGTGCCCGTTCAGGACGCGCGGCGGGAGCGGGCGGGCAGGCGGCCGGCGACCAGCGGGACGACGATCGCCGCGGCGACGAGGTGGGTGGCGATCAGGGTGAACCGGGTGTCCATCGTCGCCGAGACGAGCAGGTCCGGGACGATCGACAGGGCGGTGAGGGCGACGGTGACCGTCAGGAAGGCGCGCTTGGGTGAGGCGGCCCGGCGGCGCAGCAGGTAGGCCAGCCCCACGCCGATCGCGCTGAACAGCAACGTCAACTGGGTGAAGCCCAGCACCGGAATTGGTTCGCCGTCGATCTCCACGGGCACGCCCGCCGATCTCGCGACGGCGGCGACGATCGTGGTGGCCACGGCGGCGGCGATGCAGGCGAGCACGCCGGTACGCCACAGCGGGACATCGCGGGTGGCGGTGGTGCCGTTCACGGCCGGGGCCGCGGCGCGGCGCTGGGAGGTGGCGGGGGCGATGCTCTGCTGGACGGTCATGGTCGCTCTCCTTCGGGTAAGTGAGTCGACAATTGAGACCGCGGCCCCGCGCAATACTCATCGCTCTCCGGCGAAATTCCTTGAAATCGCCTCTGACCAGCCATTTCGAGGTGGACTGTTACCGTAGGTAAGCCTTGACGCGCCGGTGGCCCACGCGGTGTGCCGGTCGGCCGGGACCCAGCGGTCGACGCGGATGGCCAGGTCGGGCACCAGGCGGGTCCACAGCGGGGCGCCGATCGCCGTCACCAAGCCGATCGCGCAGACGGAGACGAGTACCAGGTCCAGCCGCCACAGCACGGTGCACAGCAGCAGGACGTACGAGTGGGCTCCGGGGTGTACGTCGCTCGTCGCCTCGTCTGGTCCGGCCCAGGCTAGGAACGTCGCGCACGGGGATCGGGCTCACCGGTCGGCCCAGTTGGCGCGGATGAAGCGGACCGTTGAGGCGAGGGAGATCTGGGACGGTACGACTTGGGCTTCGGTTGGCGGGCGTCCGGTGGATGTCCGGGGGTGTCTGGTTCGACGGCGGCGGCGTGCCCGGGGTCGTCTCGGACGGCGGCGCTACCGGTGACGGACGCCCTGCCGTCGTGGCCCGGCGGCGACCGGTGGGACGCCCAGGACAAGGCGGTCCTCGACTGTGGTCTGTGCGGGTACCGCTGAGCCGCTGTGCGGCGGGCATGTGCCGCAGAGGGTCCGATTCCGTCCGATTTCGTCCGACCGTGGGCTGAACAGGCCGGACGCATGTCTGATGGCCGTGACGATATTTCTGGCGGGGACCGGGCGCGGAGCGGACGGCGACCGGGCACGGGACCGCGGCGAGTCTGAGGAGTGCGAGTCGTTGAGCAGTGTCGAACGAGCTTCGATCGCCGCCCTCTGGGCCCCAGGCGACGAGCCGCCCGTCGGCGTGCTCGTGCGCTGGTGGCGGGAGAGGGCGCTGCTGACGCAGGAGCAGCTGGCCGAACGCACCGGCCTCAACGTCCGGACGATCCGCAGGCTGGAGAGCCGGGAACTGCAGAAGCCCCGGCCCACGTCGATCTTGCTCCTGGCGGAGGCGCTGCGCCTGAACAGCGAGGAGCGGGCGATCCTGGTCGCCGGTGTTCGAGGCCCGGTCAGCTCCCCGGCGGGGGGTGAAACGGTGATCCCGCGCCAACTCCCCGCCAGGGTGGACGTCTGCGAGGGACGAGCACAGGAGTTGCTCGCTCTGGAACGGGACGACGATGCCGGCATGCCGTCCATGGTCTCGATCGAGGGGATGCCCGGAGTCGGCAAGACGGCGCTCGCCGTTCACGCCGCCCACCGGCTCATGCCCCGGTTCCCTGACGGGCAGCTGTACCTGGACCTGCACGGCCATCGCCGGGAGACCGAACCGGCCGAACCGGGCGCCGCCCTCACCCGCCTGCTCGGCTCCCTCGGCGTCACCGGCGGGCGTGTACCGGAGCATCTCGACGACCGCGCCGCGCTGTACCGCAGCGTCCTGGCCGGCCGCAGGGTCCTGATCGTCCTGGACGACGCCGCCGGGGAGGAGCAGGTCCGCCCGCTGCTTCCGGCGGGGGCCGGCTGCCGGCTGATCGTCACCAGCCGGCGCCGCCTGATCGGCCTGGACGGCGTCCGGACCGTCCCGCTGGACGTGCCGGCGGCGGACGAGGCGGTCGCCCTGTTCACCCGCACCGCCGGGCCGGCGCGCGTGAAGGACGCCCCGGCGGCGGTGCTGACGGACATCGTGGAACGGTGCGGGCTGCTCCCGCTCGCCGTCCGCATCGCCGCCGTCCGGCTCCGCACGCACCCCGCGTGGACCGTGCGTGACCTGCTGGACCGGTTGAACGACGACCGGCCGGGGGAGTTGCGGGCCGGGCCGCAGAGCGTCGCCGCGGCCCTCGACCTGTCGTACCGGCGGCTTCCGGCCGACCAGCGGTCCGCCTACCGGTCGCTGGGCGCGCACCTCACCACCGACTTCGGAGTGCACGCCGCCGCGGCCATGCTGGAGACGCCGGTGGCGCGGACGAGGTGGCTTCTGGACCGGCTGCTGGACGCCCATCTCCTCCAGGAGCCCACGCCCGACCGCTTCCGCTTCCACACCCTGGTGCGCGAGCACGCCCGCCGGACCGCCCAGGGGATCAGCGCGCCTTGAGGAGATCGGTGACGATCTCCTCGGCCCGGACGCCGAGGACGCTGAGCAGGGAGTCGGCGATGCCGTGGGTGGCCTCGTTGACTCCCTGGAGGTGGCAGGTCGCCGTCGCGGACGGGGGCAGCGCCATCCGGTAGTACCGGTCCACGGCGACCGGCCCGCCCGACACGGCCTCGGCCATCCGGCGGACGAGCGGCGGCATCTCCCCGCGGAAGCCGGTGCCGAGCAGAACCAGATCGCAGGGCAGGTCGTTCTCGTCGCCCGTGCGCCGGTCCGCGAGGGTCAGCAGCGCGCCGGTGCCGTCCGTCCCGGCCCGGACGACGTCGGTCATCGGGAGGATCCGCATCCGGTTCGAACCGGTGAGGCGCAGCCGGTAGAGCTCGTCGTAGAGCGCGTCCAGCAGGTCCGGGTCGAGCGCGCCGTAGTTGGTGCCGCGCATCTCGGCGAGCGTCCGCGCGCGGAAGCCGGGCGCGCCGGCGTGGAAGTCGCCGGTGAAGGACGGGTAGTACAGCTCGTTCGCGAACCGGCTGTGCTCGTAGGTCTTCAGGCCGATCGACCTGGTCACCATCACGCACTCCGCGCGCGGGAAGCGGCGGTAGGTCTCCCAGAGCATCTCCGCGGCGCTCTGCGCGCCGCCGACCACGGCGAACCGGTGCGCCGCGTCCGGATCGAGACGGTCGACGCGCTCCTGGAATCGGCTGCTGTGGACGACGCGTCCGCCGGGCAGTGAGCGGAACACGTCCGGGACGCGGGGCTCGCGGCCCACGCCGACGACCAGATGCCGGCACGTGACGTCCGGTCCGTCCGCGAACCTGGCGCACCAGCCGTCGAGGGAGCCGTCGTCCCACACCGGCTCGACGGCGACGACCCGGCGCCCGTACTCGATGCGCACCTCCGCGAGGGATCCGGCGACCCAGCGGAGGTAGTCGGACACCTCCGTCCGGTACGGCTGGAACGTGCCGAGGTTGACGAACTGGTCCAGGCGGCCGACCGCGTGCAGATAGTTGAGGAAGGTGAACTCGCTGCGCGGGTTGCGCAGGGTCACCAGGTCCTTGAGGAACGACACCTGGCTGCGGGCCCACGGCAGCAGCATCCCGCGTTGCCACACCACCGAGTCGTGCCGCTCGACGAGGAGCGTCCGCGCCGCCAGATCCGGTGCGAGTTCTTCGAGCGCGACGGCGAGGGCCAGGTTGGACGGTCCCGCGCCGATCGCCAGCACCTCGACGTCCCACCGGTTCACTCGGAGGCCCCTTCCACGTGCAGGTAGCGCGCGCGGTCGGCGGCCTCCAGCCGGGCCGCGCACTGGTCGACGTCGTCCGCGGTGACGATCGCGTAGCCGGCCCGCGCGAAGTGCAGCCGCCCGGCCTCGGGGCGCAGCTCGTCGCCCGCGCCGACGAGCCAGGTCACCTGGTGCAGGCCCGCCGGGCGGGCGGTCATTCCGCGCCCGGTCACCCGCCCGGCGGAGTCGGGATAGAAGAACCGGATCCCCGCGACGCCGTCCCGCGGCGCGGACAGATCGGGTTCGGCGCCGGCCGCGATGTCCGCCGAGGCCGCCGGCAGGTCCAGCCCGGAGGCGACCTGCGCGACCAGCGGGATGACGTCGCCGCCGAGCCGGCCGTTCACCTCGACGACCTTCGGGCCGGCCGCGGTGAGCCGCACCTCGGTGTGGGTGACGGTCGAACGGATGCCGAGCGCCCGGTGCGCGGCGACGACGACGTCGCGGACGCGCCCGGGATCCGGCGCCACCGCCTCGGCCGGCGCCGTGATGTGCCCGATCTCCTCGAAGTACGGCGCGTGCCCGAGCAGCTTCCTGGCGAAGATCACCGGTTCGGGGCGCTCCTCGCGCACGGCGCAGTCGACGCTGATCTCCGGTCCGTCGAGGTACTCCTCGACCAGGATCCCCGGACGGAAGCGCCACGGCTCCGGGAAGGCGTTCGCCTCCGCGGTGCGCACCGCGGCCTCCAGCTCGGCCGGGCCGGTGACGAGGGAGACGCCGAACCCGGCGGTGAGCGCCCGGGGCTTGACGACGACCGGGTAGCCGATCTCGTCGGCGGCCCGCTTCGCCTCGTCCGCCGAGGCGGCGAGGACGCCGCGGGCGACCGGGACGCCGGCGGCCCGCATCGCCTCCCGCGCCGCGTGCTTGTCCCGGCAGCGGGCCGCCGCCTCGGGCGGGCACTGCGGGAGGTCGAGCGCGGCGCCGATCCTCGCCACCAGCTCCACGCACGCCTCGTGGTAGGTGACGACGCCCCCCACCGGATACCGGCGGGCGGCCTCGGCCGCGGCCGCCAGGATCTCGTCGTCCTCGCCCGCCCCGATGGGCAGATGGTCGATGACGTACGGCCGCTCCCACGTCGGCGGCTGCGGAGAGAGCAGCACCAGCGCGTACTTCCGGGAGATCCGCTCCAGGATGTAGCCGCGGTACTCGCTGCGGCCGCCGCCGACCACGATCAACACCGGTTTCACGCTCGTGCCACCGCCCGTCCGAATCGCATGCGCAGACCGAGGAAGCCCGCCGCCGCGCAGAACCCGACGAGCCCGTTGAACGCCCAGAACACCTCGAACCGTCCGGCGTCCCGCGCCGCCTGGTAGGCGACGCCGCCGAGCGCGCTGCCGAGCAGGCCCCCGGCCGCCCAGCCGAGGGAGGCGAACCCGAACGTGCCGCCCGCCGCCCCGTCCGGCGTGATCTTCGCGGTGACGATGTCGAGGATCGGCACGACCATGAGCTCGGCCAGGCTGAACAGCACGACGAAGGCGAGCAGGGACCAGCCCGCCGGGACCGTCGCGAGCACGGCGAACGCGAGCCCGCCGACGGCGCAGCCGAGGCAGGTCGCCGACCATCCGTCCGTGCGCCGCGTCAGCGTGCCGACCACGGCGTACTGCAGCGCGACCGCCAGGGCCGCGTTGACCGCGAACAGCAGGCCGACCCGTCCGCCGAGGTGGAACCGGTCGTCGGCGTAGAGCGGGAAGGTGAACGTCAGCTGCGCGTACAGGAACCAGAAGCCGACGCTCGCCGCGGTCAGCCCGACGAGCGGGCGGTTGGTGAGCAGGACGGCGAACCGGGCGCGCAGCGGCGGCCGGTCCGGGGGCGCGGAGCCCTGGGGGCGCGGCGGCACCAGGCGGACCAGGGCCAGCCAGAACAGCGCGTGCACCGCCACCGCGCCGACCAGCGCCACGGTGAAGCGCGTCAGCAGCAGCCCGCCGACGAGCGGCCCGAGCGCCGCGCCCGCGTTGACCGCAACGCTGCGCAGGGTGAGCGCGGACGCCTGCGCGGCACCGGCCTCCTGGGTCAGCAGCACCTTCCCGCCGAGCGACAGCGTCGCCCTGCCGATGCCCAGCGCGAACGCGCACGCGAGCTGGGCCCAGAAGACCGGCCGCGCCGCGAACCCGAGATACCCGGCGGACGCGCACAGGATCCCCACACCGAGGATCGTCCGGGTGCCGAACCGGTCGGCCGCGATGCCCACGAACACCTGCAGCCCCTGGTTCGAGACCGCCAGCACCGACAGCACGATGCCGATCCGTCCGGCCGGAGTGTGCAGCTCCCTCGACAGGTACAGCGCCAGCAGAGGGACGATCGCGAACGAGCAGATGCTGAGCGCGAAGATGCCGCCCGACAGGAACACCGCGGGCCGGGGCACCTTCTGCCGCACGCCGTTCACAGCTCGGGGCGCCTCGCGGTGAACACCTGGTAGTGCTCGCCCGGGATCGCCTCGGGCCGGACGTCGGTGAGGCCCGCGCCGGTGAGCATCTCGACCAGGGCCGGGTGGTCCATGTGGTGGGAGCGGCGTTCGAACTCGTACGCCGACCCGTCGACCACGAGGGTGCTGCGCCAGGTCCGTGTCCCGCTCTCGACGTGGTTGACGGTGGTCTCGCTGAGCCGCACCACCCGCCCGCCGATCGACACCGGCGGGTGCTCGGTGCGCGCGGGCTCCCGCCGCGCCAGGTCGTCGGCGTGCATGATGTCGAGGTAGAGCCGCCCGCCGGGACGCACCATCGCGGCGAACTGCCCGATCGCCTCGCGCAGCGCGGCGGGGTCGGGCTCGGCGTCCTTGTCCCAGGTGCCCGCGTACAGGTACGAACCTCCGCCGCGGCACATGACGACGTCGAACGTCCGCCCGTAGAACTCGCCCAGGTCGTGCCACAGGACCTGGGCGGCGTCCAGATCGGCGCCCGCTCGTGCGGCGTTGGCGCGGAAGTGCTCCAGCATGAGGTCGCTGCCGTCGGAGCAGGTCATGTCGTATCCGCGGGCGGCGAGCTCGATGGCGGGGAAGCCGGTGCCGCAGGCCAGGTCCAGGACGCTCAGCCCGTCCGCCGGCCCCAGCCAGGCGGCGATCCCGTCCACCGCCGCGGCCCGGTCGGGCCACTCGAAATGGACGCACAGCTCCCACAGCGCGGCGATGTCCGGCCGCCCGCCGTCGAAGCAGGCGCGGACCCGCTCTGAATCGACGACCTCCATCACACGGCGTCCAGATAGCCGTAGGCGGAGAGCATCTCGCCGTAGCGGTCGGCGAAGAGCTTCTCGTGCTCGGGCGTGAACGCGTCCCGCCACGAACCGATCTGTCCTTTGTAGAAGGAGAAGGCGTCGGGTTTGAACAGGTGCGGTGCGATGTTCTCGGGAGTGTCGTCCACTCCGAGGAATCGCAGCACCCGGCCGACCGCCTCCCGCTGCGCCTCGGCCGAACCGCCGCCCTGCGGGCCGACCAGCTCTTCGAAGGAGACCTTGCAGACGTCGGGATGGTGCAGCAGCCAGAGCGCCTTCTCGTACGCGTCATGGCCGGGGAACGACGGATCGGTCATCGCGTACAGGAGCCGGTCGCCGAGTGTCGGAAGGGCCCGGAGGATCCTGTTGAAGACCTTGAACTCGGCGAAATTGCCGTACCCGTTCTTCGTGCGGCCGGCGAGGAAGTTGACCGCCGAGAGCAGCACGTCGCGCGGATCGCGGTAGTTGAAGATGATGCGCGGTCTCCCGGTCTCCGACCATTCGCGCAGGAAATGGCCGTCGATCTTCGGGACGTCGAACTCGGTGAGGATCCAGGCCACGTTCGCCGGAGTCTCGGCGAAGTCGGAGCCGGCCGTGCGGTGCAGGGCCCGCTCGACCAGGGGGCCGTTGACGATCTCGCGGCCGTAGCGGTTCTCCAGCGGCATCCCGAACTTCGCCTGCCACGACCACGCCAGCGCGCTCCAGGCCTCGTCCGACGCCTCGCGGAACGTCTGCCCGCCCGCCGATGCGAGCCTCTCGGCGTCCGCCGGCTCGTGCACCGCGCGGATCAGGCGCCGGCGGGTGTCGTCGTCCAGGACCGGCCGGATGTCCGGCGTGACGCGCGACTGGCCGTAGACGCCGTACCCGAGGGCGACCATCAGCTCCTGGATGAGATGCGTCCCGGACTTCATGATCGAAACGACGATCACGCGCTCGGCGCGATCGGTCTCGTCCCGGACGGTCTCCGACGTCACAGGCGGCATGCCCGGCCCCCTCGGCGATCACTGCTGGCTGGGCTCCGAGCCTCCAGCAAGGGCCAGGACCGCACCAGGCAAGCCCCCGGCCACTAGCCGGACATTCCCGGCGGGGCCGGGGCGTCAGATCCGGCCGGACGAGCGGTCCGGTCCGGCGGCCGCCGTCATGGTCCTCGGCGTTCGGCATGGCGCCACCGCTGCGGGGTGACGCCGTAGCGGTTGCGGAAGCGGCGGACGAGGTAGGTGGCGTCGCCCAGCCCGGTCCGGGCGGCGACGGCGTCGAGCGGGAGGTCGGTGCGGCGCAGCAGCCGCCGGACTTCGATCATGCGCCGTTCGGTGATCCAGTCGAGCAGCGGGCGGCCGGTGCGCCTGCGCAGCACGGTGGTGAGGTATCCGGGGGTGTAGCCGAGGGAACGGGCGATGTCGGCGGCGGAGACCGCTTCGCGGAACCTCGCCTCGATCTCGGTGAAGACCCGCTCGACGAGCGGGTCGGGGGAGCCGGGAGCGGCGGGCGCCAGCCGGGCGGCGGCGACCAGGAGCCGGGTGAGCGCGGCGGCGGCGGCCTCGCGGGCGCCGAGGCGTACCGGGTCGGCGAGCTCCCCGTCGAGGTCGGCCAGCCACGCCGACCAGGCCGCCCGGTCGGGCTCGGCCACGCGGGCGTGCCCGGCGCCGGGAGCGAACAGCGCGAGGAGGGGGTGATGGGTCCAGGTCAGCGGGGACACCGAGGCCAGGGCGGGGACGGCGTCCGCCGTGAACGCGACCGCCCAGGCGCGGCCGCGGGAGAGTTCGGCCACGGTCGTGATGCCGATGACCTGCCCGGGTGCCACGGCGTGGACCTGGCCGGCGCGCAGCGGCCGTTCGGTGCCGTCGACGGTGACCAAACCCGCGCCTTCCTCGATGTAGACCAGGACGAGGAAGTCGTGGGCGTGCCGGTGGCCGGGAGGGAGATCGGCGTGGGCGGTCTCGGTGTTGAAGCGCATCACCGACACGGCGGGCAGGCCGGGACGCCGCCGGTAGCGGTACACCGGCGTCCCATCGCCTAAAGGATGTCCCATGGCGTCCACGTTATGTGCTGCTCGGCGACCGCGGAATGTCCAAGACTGAAGAGGTGACGACCCAGGGTCCGCCGCGCGGCGGACCCGACACCGACAACGGCGAAAGGGCACTCATGGGAGCTTCCGCTCAAGTACGCATCCTGGACCAGCGAACCCCGCAGGAGCGGGACCGGGCCTTCCTGCCGGGCGCGGGCAAGACCTGGCTTCTGCCGTTCTACGACGCCTTCACCCGGCTGGGCGGCGTCCGCGCACTCCACGAGCGTGCGGTCGAACTCGCCGGCATCGAGGCCGCCCAGGCGGTGGTCGACGTCGGCTGCGGTACCGGCAACCTGTCGCTCTCCGTCCTCGCCGTCCAGCCGGACGCGCGGGTGACCGGCCTGGACCCCGACGGGCAGGCCCTGCGCAGGGCGGCGCGGAAGGCGCGCCGCCGCGGCGTCCCCCTCACCCTGGTGCAGGGATACGCCGACCGGTTCCCCGCGCAGGACGCCACGCTCGACCACGTGCTCTCCTCGCTGGCCCTGCACCACCTCGACGACGACGGCCGCACGGCGTTCGCGCGCGAGGCGCTGCGCGCCCTCCGCCCGAACGGGAAGGTCACCGTCGTCGACTTCGGCGGCCCCTCGTCCGGCACCGACCACGCCCCCCACGGCCACGGCCCGGCCCATGCCCTCCGGCACCTGCCGCGCCCCCTGCGCGCCAGGGTGGCGAACAGCCCGGCCGTGGCCCGCAACCACGCGAACGGTATCGTCACGCTGCTCGCCGAGGCCGGATTCGACGACGCCCGGGAGGTCGCGCACGCCGACCACAGGTTCGGCCGGGTCACCTTCGTCCAGGCCACCCGTCCGCGCACCGAGACCTGACGAGGGTCATGGCGGTCCTCCATGGCCCTGGCCAACGGCGGCCCGCTCCAAAAGGGTGATCCCCGTGACGATGCCGCGGAACGGGTCGGCGGTTCGGGCGCCGTCCACTTCGCAGGCCAGGCACAGCGCCGCCAACCGGATCGCCGTGATCTTGCCGGCCGTGAGCGGCTCCCGCTCGGTGAATACCGGGATCGCGACCTCTTCGAGACGGCCGGCGGCCTGCCGTGCCCACGTGTCCGGCGCGGCGCCGTCGAATGCCCGGCGCCCGTCGCGGACGCTGTCGGCCAGGTCGCCGGTGGGCGCCGCACTACCGCGGACGCGTGCGGCGTTCTGCAGGACGCCGGCGACCCGGCGGCGCCATACGCGCTCCGGCTCCCCGCTGAACAGGTAGTGGCGGGTCTGGTAGTACAGGCCACGCTTGAAGACGCGGTCGAGGGCGCGGTCCAGCAGCAGTGATCCGGTCTCGCCCCTGCCCAGGTCACCAGGCAGTTCACGCAGGGCATCGCGGACGTGGCCCCTCTGGTCCTGCCACTCGTCGCCCAGCTCACCGGCACGCTTCTTGTCGATGGAGATGTCCGGGTCGGTGGCCAGCTGGTATCTCGCGTACGCGTCGCCTTCACGTCGGACGGCCGAACTCAGCCGATCGGCGCCGGCGACCGCGGTGCTGAGGTCGTGCTCGGCATCGTGTCCGGGAACCAAGATGCGGGCCGATTCCCGCGCGGTCCCTCCCGCCGCCGTGAGCGCTTCCGGGCAGTCGGAGGCCACATCCTTGGCCACCCAGAGAGAATGGTCGCCCCGATGGTGGCGGAGGTTCCAGATCGCGCGGACGAGCAGTATTCGCGCGAAGAGCGGCGCCGCCCGGTCGACGTCGGTGGCGATGTGATGGGCGAGCGTCCGGCGGTCGATCGCACCTGGCCGTTCCATCATCGTCCTTCGGGAGAACCGGCCTGGTCGCCCGCTGCCGGTGGACGCCGCGCGCGGAGACCGTCGACGAGGATCGACAGCAGCCGGGGTCCCCGCGCGTCGAGTTCGGCGTCGTCCAGCCGCGACAACCAGCTGATGAGCACGATGACGTCGCGCGCTTCGGCGTCGGGGCGGACGCTGTCGGCCGAGCGGCCGGCGGCCAGCAGGAGCTCCACGGCCTCGCCGATCGGGCCGAGGCTGTGGGCGGCGAGGTCATGCCCGGTCGCCGCCTCGACTGCGGCGAAGACGTCGCGCTTGACCCGGGCGTAGGCGGCCACCCGGTCGAACCACGCCGCCAGGGCGTCCACCGGCGGGTGGGTCGCCAGCAGTTGCGGAGCCGCGGCGACCAGCTCGTCCACCTCTCGGCGGTACACCTCGGCGAGGAGGTCCTCACGCGTCGGGAAGTGTCGGTACAGCGTGCCCTGCCCGATGCCGCAGGCCTTCGCGACGGCGTTGAGTCTCAGCTCTCCCGGCTCGCGCACGAGCTCGCGCGCCGCCCGCAGGATCCGCTCGCGGTTGCGCTGCGCGTCCGCACGCCGGACTCCATCGCCCTTGACAGAACCGGACACGTGTCCGCTACGGTCCTCGGTATAACCGGACATGTGTCCACTCTAGTTGGGGGATCCCGTGACCATCCACGGCAAGGTCGTCGCCATCACCGGCGCCAGCAGCGGAATCGGCGAGGCGACGGCCCGCCACCTGGCCTCCCTCGGCGCGGCCGTCGTCCTGGGCGCCCGCCGCACCGGCCGGCTGGACCGGCTGGCCGCCGAGATCGAAGCCGCCGGCGGCGAGGCGGCCGCCCTGCGCGTCGACGTCACCCGGCCCGAAGACGTCCAGGCGCTGGTCACCGCCGCCGTCGAGCGCTTCGGCCGTCTGGACGTCCTGGTGGGCAACGCCGGGATCAGCCGGATCGGCCCGCTCGCCGACCTGGACGTCGAGGGCTGGTCGGCGATGGTCGATGTGAACCTCAGGGGGATCCTGCACGGGATCGCCGCAGTCCTGCCAGTGTTCCGGCGCCAGGGCGGCGGTCACCTGGTCACCGTCGTCTCGACGTCCGGCCTGAAGATCGTCCCCACGCAGGCGGTGTACGCCGGGACGAAGAACGCGGTCCGCACCCTCCTGGAGGGCCTGCGGCAGGAGAGCACCGACGGGGTCCTGCGGACGACGTCGATCTCCCCGGGTTATGTCCGCACCGAACTCATCGACAACGCCGTCGACGACCCGGCCGTGCGCGAGCAGGCCCGGCAGAACATGGCCACGCTGGGCATCGCCCCCGAGGCGGTGGCCCGCGCGATCGCCTTCGCGATCGACCAGCCCGAAGACGTCGAGATCGGAGACCTCACCATCCGCCCCACCCGCCAGGGCTGACGTCGGATGCCGCGCCGCCGGCCCAATGTGGCTTACCGTGCCTATTTTGCCGGGCCCTATCATCGTTGCAGGCCGTCGCGACAAGCAGCCAAGGGCGACCCGGAGCTGGTGCTCGTAGGCCGTCTCGTAGGTCAAGGTCCACTGGCCGTCGGCCGCGGCGAAGTGATCCTGCCGGGTGCCATCTGCGCCTTGGAAGCCGCCGCGTGCGCTGGTCGGTGCCAGGCTCTCGCGGAGCGCGCGGAGTCTCTCCTCGTACGGTGGCGCGCCTTCGATGAGAGTGGAGAGTACGGCGGCCACCCCGCCTTCGGGGTACTCGAACTCGTCGTCGCGCGTCCAGTGGACGCTCTTCCAGCGTTCGGGGGACCGCAGAACGCGCCGCGCCCGTACCTCCGGGCGATCTCGATGAAATCGCGAGGAAGGCTCAGCCCGAGCGCGTCCTCCACCCGCGTCCAGTCGGCATCGGAATCCACCGGGGCCGGGGCGGCGGGACGAGTGCGAGCAGCCTTTCGAGTTCCGTCACGTGCGCACTGTAGCCGCGGCATTCCGGGCCGCAGGAGTAGCGTTGCCGTGGTGTTCGAGGGTTTCGACGAATTCGACATCTCGACGTCGCAGACGACGATCCATGGTGTTCGGGGTGGGGCGGGGCCACCGGTACTGCTGCTCCACGGCATCCCCGAGACGCACCTGATGTGGCACCGCATCGCGCCGGCGCTGGCCGAACGGTTCACGGTGGTCGCGACCGACCTGCGGGGGTACGGCGCGAGCGGCAGGCCGCCCAGCGCGCCGGACCACGGGCCGTACCGGATGCGGGCGCTCGCGACCGATCAGGTCGAGGTCATGGCGGCGCTGGGGTTCGACCGCTTCGCGGTGGCCGGCCACGACCGGGGCGCCCGGTGCGCCTACCGGATGGCACTGGACCACCCGGCCGCGGTCAGCCACCTGGCGGTCCTGGACGTCGTGCCCACCGGCGATGCTTACGCCCGCGCCGACGCCGACTTCAGCCTCGGGTACTGGGTCTGGTCGTTCCTGGCCGCGCCGAGCCCGGTGCCGGAGGAACTGATCGCGGCGGCGCCGCAGGTGCTGGTCGACCACATGCTCGACGCCTGGTCCCAGGTACCCGGCGTGTTCCCCGACCGAGTGCGCGACGCCTACCGGGCGACCTTCGCCGATCCGGACGCCGTCCACGCGATATGCGAGCAGTACCGCGCCGCCGCCACCCTGGATGTGGCCGACGACCAGGCCGACCGCGGCCGCCGACGCATCGAGTGCCCGACCTTGGTGCTGTGGAGCGCCACCGGCCCGGTCGGGCAGTGGTACGAACCGCTCGACGTCTGGAAGGTCTGGGCCGCTGACGTGCGTGGCGGCCCCGTCCGGGGCGGCCACTTCCTGCCGGAGGAGGCGCCCGAGGAAACGCTGGGCCACCTGCTGGAACTGCTGACCTGAGCGCGCTCTGCAAGGTCACCGGGTGTGCGGGTTGAGGGAGTGGGGTTTTCGGAGGTGTGCGGGGGATAGGAGCGGATTAGTGATGTCGTGCCTTGGGGGAGGCAAGATGAGCATGCCGCAGAAGATGATGCGTCGGCTGGAGAGGGCGGAGGCGCTCGACGGGGCCGCCAAGCCGGTGAGCAAGGCGGTGCAGCGGGCGGTACGGCCGCGCCTCGTCCGCAATCTGCTCAGCGGGACCAACCTGGGGCACCCGCTGCACCCGACGCTCACCGACGTGCCGATCGGCGCGTGGAGCATGGCCGCGCTGCTGGACATCGCCGGGGGACGCGATGCCGAGCCGGCGGCCGATCTGCTGGTGCGGACCGGCGTGGTCGCCGCGCTGCCCACCGCGATCACCGGGCTGAACGACTGGTCCGACACGCTGGGACCGGAGCGGCGCGTGGGGCTGGTCCACGCCGCGTCGAACTCCGCGGCGCTGGGCCTGTACGTGGCGTCGGCCGTCGCGCGTGCCCGCGGGAAGCGCCGGCAGGGCAAGGTGCTGGGGTTCGTGGGGTGGGGTGTCCTGGCGGCGAGCGCCTACCTCGGCGGTCACCTGTCGTTCGTCAGGGGCGTCAACGTCAACCGCACCGCATGGCTGCAGGGCCCGGAGGAGTGGACGCCGACGCTGGCGGAGGCCGAGCTGTCCGACGGCGAGCACCGCACGGTGGACGTGGGCGGCGTGCGGGTCCTGCTCCACCGGATGTCCGGGGAGGTGTACGCCCTGGCCGCGACCTGCAGTCACATGGGCGGCCCGCTGGACGAGGGGACGTTCGAGGAGGGCTGCGTGGTGTGTCCGTGGCACGGCAGCACGTTCCGGTTCGCCGACGGCGGCATCGTGCGCGGCCCGGCCAGCGCTCAGCAGCCCTGCTACGAGACGCGCGTCCAGGACGGCCGCATCGAGGTGCGCGTCCCGCCGAAGGGCGTCCCCGAGCGGACGGTCGAGGAACACCCTCATCGGAAGAGCCGTCGCGCGCTCACGCGCATGTCGGCCTCCTGACCGGCTCGCCGCCGACCGTCACGGCCACCCCGCGCTCGTCGCGTGCGGCGGTGACGGTCGCGGCCGGTTGCGGCTGCCAGTGCCGCGGCATTCACCATCGCTCACCTCCGGTGCGGGCAGGACGTTTACGTTGCTGGGCATGACCACCATTCCCGACCGCCCATACGCACGGCGATGGCTCGTGGCCACCGTCGCCCTCTATACCCTCACCCACCATCTCGGGTTCGCCCTCGCTCCGCTCGGCAGCGTCGGCCACACCAGCTGGGCGGACTGGATCGACATCCTCACCCCGTACGCCGTCCTGCTCACCGCCGCGGCCGCTCTGCACGTCGCCCACGCGCGCCCCCGCACCTGGGTCCTCTACCTCATCGGCGCCATTACCTACACCGAAGGCCACGGGATCCATCTCTCCGCCAATTCGGTCTACAACGTCCAACCGGGCCCGACCGCTCACCTCTGGGACGAAACCGTCGGCCATTACCTCTGGTACGCCGGAACGGCGCTCGTCTTCGCCGCTCTCACCACCGCATTCGCCCGCACGCCCGCGCCGCGTACCCGGCTTTACCTGCCGCTCAGCCTCGGCGTCGCCATCACCTGGACCACCAACTCCATCGAAGGCACCACGGCCTTCATGGGCATCGCCGTCGCCGCCGCCTTCACCGTCTACGGCTGGCGAACCCGCGACGGTCTCGGCCGGGTCCTGCTCCCCGCGTTCGCCCCCGCCGTCGCGATGCTCACCGCCTACGGCATCTGGTACCGGGGCTTCCCCCAGCCCTCCAACATGGGCTGGATCTGACCTCATCACCGGACACAGGCGGTCCGGGGCGTGCTACTCGCGCCGCTTCGCGGAATGGGCGGAGTCGGCCTTGATCTGGGCGGCGAGGGCGGCGGCCTGGGTGCGGCGGCTCATGCCGAGTTTGGCGAAGAGGCTGGAGATGTAGTTCTTGACCGTCTTCTCGGCGAGGAAGAGGCGTTCGCCGATCTGCCGGTTGGTCAGGCCTTCGCCGATGAGTTCGAGGATGTGGCGTTCCTGGTCGGTGAGGCCTTGGAGGGGGTCCTTCTTCTCCTGGCGGCTGCGGAGGCGTTCGAGCATGCGGGCGGTGCTGCGGGGGTCGAGCAGGGACTGGCCGGTGGCGACGGTTCGGACGGCGCCGACCAGGTCCGAGCCGTGGATCTGTTTGAGGACGTAGCCGGCGGCGCCCGCCATCACGGCTTCGAACAGGGCGTCCTCGTCGTCGAACGAGGTCAGCATCAGGCAGGCCAGGTCGGGCAGCCGGGAGCGGATCTCGCGGCAGACGGTGACGCCGTCGCCGTCGGGGAGCCGGACGTCCAGGACCGCCACGTCCGGCCTGGCGGCGGGGATGCGGGCCAGCGCGTCGGCGGCGGTGCCCGCCTCGCCGACGACCTCGATGTCGCCCTCGGCGGACAGCAGCGCGGCCACGCCCCGCCTGACCACCTCGTGATCGTCGAGGAGGAACACCCGGATGGCCGTGGCGCCTTCTTCCTTACCGCTCGTCATCGCACGTCCTCTGCTCGCAGATGATGCCCTGGACGTTACCCGCGACGGGCCGCCGTGACCCGGACCGGACGTCCGTAGATCGCGGGACCAACGTCCTGAAAGAGGCACGGCGCCCGGATCGCCGTGCGACCGGGTCACGGACCGATGTGGTGGTTGTCGAATCGGGTCCACGCGGCGTCCCAGAGCCGGTAGCGGAGTCGGTCGCACCGCCGCCGGACCAGCAGGTAGACGCCCAGCGGTGGCAGGCCCGCGGCGAGCAGGGTTCCCGCGCCCGCCGTCACGGTGCGGGTGATCGTCCACCCGCGCCCCGGGGGAGGCGAGGTCGACACGGTGCCGGGGCCGACCCAGACCGTGAGGCGGTCCCCTGCGGCGGGTGCGCCCCAGGCGGTGTAGTCGTCCGTCCGCCGTGTCCCGTCCGGTTCGGTCCAGGCGACGGTCACCCGGTGCCGGTTCTTCAGCTCCTCGATCTTCACGACGGTGGCGCTGACCCGGTGCCGCGTGGCGGCCGCCTCCTTCTCGGTGCGCGTGCCCGAGTCGTGGACGGTCTGGACGACGTGGGCGCAGAGAGGCGGAGAGACGCTGAGGAAGAGCACGAGGAGGAAGAGGCCCACCTTCCACTGGAGGCGGTCCACGTGCCGGCGCAGGTCGTTGCCGTCGAAGCCGAACCTGCGGCGCCAGCGGTCCGCACGCGCGCGCACCTTGACCGGTTTCATGCGTCGTTCCTTCCATTGCCGCCGGAAACGACGTTAGAAGTCCCGGATTGGGTGGTTGCAGAGCCGAAGGTCCTTTCTCCTGGGCCGGAAGGCCTCGATAGGGCGCAAGGACGGGGGACCTCCGTCTCGATGATCGTGGGCCGAACGGATCTGGGGCCGGGCCGTCGGGGTGGCGTTGAGTGAGGGGTGAAGAGATCAGCGATGGGATGGAAGGTGAGTGGCGATGGCACTCTCCGAGCACAAGACGCACGTCCGGAGGGACACCTTGGTGCGGGTGGTGACCCCCAAGCCACTGACCGAGTCGCCCGCGGCCCGCTATGTCTGGGCGCTGGCCCGGCTGTCGCTGGGCTGGGTGTTCGTGTGGGCGTTCCTGGACAAGATGTTCGGGCTGGGGCACGCGACTCCGGCCGCCAAGGCGTGGATCGAGGGCGGCAGCCCGACCGAGGGGTTCCTGAAGAACTCCCCGACGGGTCCGTTCGCCGGTTTCTACCACGACATCGCGGGTGCGGCGTGGGCGGACTGGCTGTTCATGATCGGGCTGGGCGGGATCGGCGCCGCGCTGGTCCTGGGCATCGGGATGCGGATCGCCGCCGCCGCGGGCGCGGTGCTGCTGGTGATGATGTGGACGGCGGTGCTGCCTCCGGAGAACAACGTGTTCATGGACGACCACCTGGTCTACGCGATCGTTCTGGTCGGGTTGGCGCTGGTCAGCGCGGGCGACACCCTGGGGCTGGGCCGCTGGTGGGGCAACACCCGCCTGGCCAAGCGCCTCCCCATCCTCAAGTAGCCGACAAAGACCGCAAAGGACGCCCACCCTGTCGGTGGGCGTCCTCGCGCGTGGTCGCACGGTCAGGTGATCAGGGGCGCGGCGGAGGTCCCGTCCATGAAGGCCGTTCGGCCCTGTGGAGCGGCTCCCCCGGAGGGTGGGATGGAAGGGCAATCAGCGGATGAGAAGGAATCTGGGGTGAGACAGGTGGGCATCGTGACCGGAGCAGATCTCGCCCGTGAACCGTTCCTGAGCGGCATGCGAGCGACCGGCCTGGCTAGGCTGGCGACCGCGGCACGCTACACCGAGATACCGGCGGGACGGCGGATCTTCCACGAGTCCGAGCCCGCCGAGCGGTTCTGGCTCATCCAGGAGGGGACCGTGGCCGTCGATCTGCACACGCCCGGCCGCGGGCCCGTCGTCGTGGAGACCTTCGGCCCGGGATCCGTGCTGGGCTGGTCCTGGCTGTTCGGGCCGCACCGGTGGCGGTTCGGAGGCGTCGCCGGCACGCCGGTCCGGGCGATCGAGTTCGACGGCCGCCTGGTCCGGACGCTCAGCGCGGTCGACCCGTCCATGGGCTACGAGCTGACCCGCCGCTTCGCCGGACTCGTCGTGGAACGCCTTGAGGCGACCCAGGCACGGCTGATGGAGCTCTCCGAGACGGCCCAGCGGAACGGAGCGCTCAGGGCGTGACGACCGGCTCGGCGATCCGCCGGCCGGTCACGAGCTCGCACTGGACGAGGATGAAGGCGTCGTGCTCCCCGGGGGCCCAGCTCCGCAGGGGGAGGGCCGCGAGCGCGGCGAGCTCCCGCGGGTCGGTGACGCGCCGGGCGCGGCCGACGACGACCACGGACCAGCCCGTCCGGGCCGCGGTGTCGAACTCGTCGATCTCGAACGCGACGACGGTGTTCGCGGCGGCCGTGGCCAGCCTCGACGTCCGCGACGTCTTGATCACGATGTGGTCCCGGCTGAGGACGAAGTTGACGGGCTGGACGGCGGGCAGCGCCTGGTGGGTGAAGACGATGCGCCCGATCCGGGCTCCCGCCAGAAGGTCGCGGCACTCGCCCTCGTCCAGGATCTCCAGGCCGCTCTGGTCGCGCTGCATGGCTCCAGAGTGGCGCGGGCGCGGCGGGGACCGTTAGGGACCAAGGTCCCGGAAATGGCGGGGCCCGGCCTGCCCCCTGGGCGCATGCTGCGCGATACTGGCGGTGTGGCTGAGGAGTCAGGTACCGGTCCGGACCGGGCGCGGCTGATCCTCCCGCAGTTGCAGCTGGACGATCTGCTCGCGGAGCTGCAGGCGCGGCTGGAGGCCGCCCGGTCGACGCGGGATCGCGTGCACGCGCTGCTGGAGGCGGTGGTCTCGATCGGCAGCGAGCTCGACCTGGAGTCGGTGCTCCGCCGCATCACCGAGGCCGCGACGACCCTGGTGGACGCCCGGTACGGCGCCCTCGGCGTGATCGGCGAGGAGGGGGAGCGGCTGGTCCAGTTCGTCACGGTCGGGGTGAGCGACGAGGAGATCGACGCGATCGGGCACTGGCCGCACGGCCACGGGATCCTGGGGCTGCTGATCCGTGAGCCGCACCCGATCCGCCTGCCGAACCTGGGCGAGCATCCCGCCTCCAGCGGCTTCCCGGCGCACCACCCGCCCATGCGCACGTTCCTCGGGGTCCCGATCCGGGTGCGCGACGAGGTGTTCGGCAACCTCTACCTGACCGAGAAGGCGGGCGGCGGCCGGTTCGAGGACGAGGACGAGGTCGTGGTGACGGCGCTGGCCACGGCCGCGGGCGTCGCGATCGAGAACGCCCGGCTGTACGAGGAGACGCGGCGGCGGGAGCGCTGGCTGGAGGCGTCGGGGGAGATCTCCACGGCGCTGCTGTCGGGCACCGACCCGCACGAGGTGACCTCCCTGCTGGCCCGGCGCGCCCGGGAGATCGCCGGTGCCGACCTGGCGACCGTGGCGCTGATCGGGGAGGCCGGCACGGATTTCACGGTGGAGGCCGCCGACGGCGAGGGCGCCGAGCGGCTGGAGGGGCTGCGGGTGCCGCTGCACCACTCGGTGGCCGGGCCGGTCTTCGCCGGCGGGGCGGCGCTGCGGCTGGCCGACGGCGGCGAGGCGGCGCGCGAGGCGAACGTGCCGACGCAGGTGCCGATCGGCCCGCTGCTGATCGTGCCGCTGGGCCTCGGCTCGTCGGCGCGCGGCATCATCTCGGTGGCCAACGTGCCGGGCGGGCCGGTGTTCGCGGAGGGGACGCAGCGGCTCCTGGAGGCGTTCGCCGGGCAGGCGGCCGTCGCGCTGGAGCTGGCCGACCGGCGCCGCGACACCGAACGCCTCGCGCTGCTGGAGGACCGCGACCGCATCGCCAAGGACCTGCACGACACCGTGATCCAGCGGCTGTTCGCGACCGCGATGGGGCTGATGGCCGCGATCAAGATCACGCAGAAGCGGGAGGTGGCGGTCCGGGTGCAGCGGGCGGTGGACGACCTGGACGACACCATGCGGCAGATCCGCTCGACGATCTTCGCGCTGCAGGGGCCGACCGACACCGAGTCGCTGCGCAGCCGGGTGCACGTCCTGGTCGACGCCGCGTCGGAGCACCTGGGGTTCGCGCCCTCGGTGCGGCTGGACGGCCTCCTGGACACGGCGGTGGACGATGACGTCGCCGAGCATCTGCTCGCCGTGGTGCGGGAGGCGCTGTCGAACGTGGCCCGGCACGCCAAGGCGACCGAGGCCGCGGTGAACATCGGCGTCGGGGACGAGGTCACGGTCTGCGTCGAGGACAACGGCATCGGCATCCCTCCGGGAGGCCGCCGCAGCGGGCTCCGCAACCTCGGCGAGCGGGCCGAGGGGCTGGGCGGCGCGTGCACCACCGAGTCGCGTCCGGGCGGCGGGACGATGCTCACCTGGAGGGTCCCCCTCCGCAACGGCCGGTAGACCGCCGCGGGCACCGCGCCCGCAGCGTTACAGGGTGAGTCCGTCGAGGCGGTCGAGAACCTGCCACAGGGCCGTGTTCTTCGCGTCCTTCAGCCAGAGCAGGTGCAGTTCCACCGGCTTGCCGGCCTGCCTGGCGAACGGGAGGTACGCCACGCCCTCGACGCCCAGGCGGGTGGCGGCCTCGGGCACGAACGCGAGCCCCCGGCCCGCGGCGACGAGCCAGATCATCGTGAGGACCTGGCTGACGCTGTGCACCACGTTCTCGCGCATGATCGGGACGAGGCTGACGATCAGATCGTAGAAATAGGCCGCCTTGTCCGGCGAGTGCATGATCAGCGGCTCGCCGGCCAGGTCGGCCGGGCGGACGGGACGGCCGAGCCGGGCCAGCCGGTGACCGGCCGGCGCGGCGATCATGAGCATCTCCCGGCTGAGCGGGCGCGAGTCGAAGACCTCCCGGTCGAACGGCGGCCGGGCCAGCCCGAGGTCGAGCTCGTGCCCGAGCAGCGCCTCGGTCTGCTCCCGGGTGACCATCTCGTACAGGTCGACGTCGATGTCGGGCAGCGTCTCGTCGATCCGGCGCAGGACGGCCGGCAGGGCCGCGAACGTCGACGCCGCCGTGAAGCCGATCCGCACCGTGCCGGCCGACCCGGCCGAGATCCGGCGCGCCAGGTCGGGGGCGTGGTCGGCGAGCGCGAGCAGCCGCCTGGCCTCCGACAGGAACGCCGCGCCCGCCGCCGTCAGCTCGACGCTGCGGTTGTCGCGCTCGAACAGCTGGACGCCGATCGTCCGCTCCAGCTTCTGGATCTGCCGGCTCAGCGGCGGCTGGGTCATGTTGAGCCGCTCGGCGGCACGGCCGAAGTGGAGCTCCTCGGCCACGGCGACGAAGCCACGGAGTTGCTCGAAGGAGAACATAATGCCGTGAAGGTATCACCCGTCCCGAAGGAGAGTCGGGCGTGCATCAGTCGCTGGGCTCACGTGGCCATCGCCACAGAGAAGAGAGGCCGCCCTTCGGATATTGTTTGGGGACAAACATTCTTCGGAGGTCGCATGCGCGCGCTGATCATCGAGCATGACGCCCTGTCCCCGATCGGGCCGGTCGGGGAGCGGCTGGTCCAGCACGGGTTCGAGGTCACCGAGCGGGTCGTCGTGCCGGCCGGGCGGCACGACGACCCCCGCGTGGAGATCGACTTTCCCGAGCCGTCGGAGTGGGACCTCGTCGTGGCGATGGGCGCGCCGTGGTCCGTCGACGACGAGGCGGCGATCGGCACCTGGATCACCGGCGAGCTGGCCATGCTGCGCAAGGCGCACACCCTCGGGGTGCCGGTCCTCGGCGTCTGCTTCGGGGGCCAGGCGCTGGCGACGGCGCTCGGCGGCGGGGTCGAGCGCGCACGGCGTCCCGAGATCGGGTGGGTCGGGATCGAGACCGGCGAGCCCGGCCTCGTCGGGCCGGGGCCCTGGTTCCAGTACCACTTCGACCGCTGGGTGATGCCGCCCGGCGGGATCGAGATCGCCCGCAACGAGGTGGGGCCGCAGGCCTTCAAGGTCGGGCGCAGCCTCGGCGTCCAGTTCCATCCCGAGATCACCGTGCGCGAGCTGGAGTCGTGGCTGGCCAACGGCGCCGGGGACGACATGCGGCGGCTGGGGCTCGACCCCGGCGCCGTGCTCGCCCGCACCCGGGAGCTGGCTCCCGCCGCCGAGCGCCGCGCGCACGGCTTCGTGGACGCGTTCCTACGCCACGTCCGCCTTCGGTGAGCGGGCCGCCGCCTCGCCCGACGCCCGGACGAGCGCGGTGAAAAGGGCCTGCTGGGCCGGGTCGCTGGTGGTGTCCTCGGGATGCCACTGGACGCCGAGGAACCAGCCGCGCGCGCCGGGGAACTCCATGGCCTCGATCGTCCCGTCGGCCGCCCGCGCGGTGACGGCCAGCCCGGCGCCGGGCGTCTCGATCCCCTGGTGGTGGTAGCAGGAGACGGCCGGCGCGAGGGTGCCGGTCGTCCTGGCCAGCAGCGAACCCGACTCGGCGGTGACGCGGTGCACGACGTGGCGGTGGTCGGGTTCCATGTGCTGGCGCAGCGTCCCGCCCGCCACGACGTTCACGACCTGGAGGCCGCGGCAGATCGCCAGCAGCGGCGTCCCCGCGGCGAGGGCGTGCGCGGCGACGGCGAGGTCGAAGGCGTCCTGCTGGTCGTCGACGTCGTAGAGGGCCTCGTGCTCGTCCGCCGCGCCGTAGTGGTGCGGGCGCAGGTCGCCGCCGCCCGGCAGCAGGACGCCGTCGCAGCGGGCCAGGCGCCCGGCGGCGTCCGCCGGGTCGGCCGGGTGCATGATGAACGGCTCGCCCCCGCCGCGCCAGACCGCCTCGACGAGCGCGCGGGCGGCGACCTCCGCGGTGTAGCGCAGCGCCGACGCGCTCGCGGAGAACCGGGCCGGTATCGCGATCAGCGGGCGGGCGCTCACAGCGCGATCCAGGTGGTCTTGAGGTCGAGGTACTTGTCCAGGGCGTGCAGGGACTTGTCGCGGCCGTTGCCGGACTGCTTCACGCCGCCGAACGGGACGCTCATGTCGCCTTCCTCGTAGCAGTTGACCCACACGGTGCCGGCCCGGAGCGCGCGGGAGACGCGGTGCGCGGTCGTCAGGTCGGAGGTCCACAGCGCGGCGGCCAGGCCGTACTCGGTGTCGTTGGCCAGGCGCACGGCCTCGTCGATGTCGTCGAACTCCAGCACGGCCAGCACCGGGCCGAAGATCTCCTCCCGGGCGATCCTCATCCCGGGCTTCACCTGGTCGAACACGGACGGGCGCACGTAGTGCCCGTCCCCGTCGATCGCGGAGCCCCCGGCGCGCAGCCGGGCGCCCTCGGCGGCCCCGGCCTCCAGGTACGACAGGACGCGGTCGCGCTGGCGGGCCGAGACGAGGGGGCCCATCTCGGTCGCGGGATCGAGCGGGTCCCCGACGGCCAGGGAGCCGGCGCGGGCGACGATCCGGTCGAGCACCCGGCCGGCGACGGAGCGGTGGACGAGCAGCCGGGACGGGGCGGTGCACATCTCGCCGGCGTTGAAGAAGACGCCCCAGGCGGCGGTGTCGGCGGCGGCGTCCAGGTCGGGCGCGTCGGGCAGGATGATGTTGGGCGACTTGCCGCCCAGTTCCAGCCAGACCCGCTTGAGGTTGGAGCCGGCCGCGTACCGCAGGAAGTGGCGGCCGACCTCGGTGGAGCCGGTGAAGGCGATGACGTCGACGCCGGGGTGCTCGCCCAGCGCCCGCCCGGCGGTCTCCCCGCGCCCGTTGACGACGTTGAGCACGCCGTCCGGCAGGCCCGCCTCGGCCGCCAGCGCGGCCAGGTGCAATGCGGACAGCGGGGACTCCTCGGCGGGTTTGAGCACCACCGCGCAGCCCGCCGCGAGCGCCGGCGCGATCTTCCAGGCGGCCATGGTGAGCGGGAAGTTCCACGGGACGACCGCGCCGACCACCCCTGCCGGCTCCCGGGTGACCAGCGCCAGCGAGTCGGCGCCGGTGCGCGGGGACTCGTCGATGAGCTTGTCGGCGGCCTCGGCGTACCAGCGCAGGCAGCCGATGAGGGCGCGCAGTTCGATGCCGTCCGCCTCGGTGACCGGCTTGCCCATCTCCAGCGAGACCAGCAGGGCCAGGGCCTGGCGGTCGCGCTCGACGAGATCGGCCAGCCGCAGGAGGGCGGCCCTGCGTCCGGCGGGGGACAGGCGGGGCCACGGCCCCTCGTCGAAGGCGTGCCGCGCCGCGGCCACGGCGCGGTCGACGTCCGCGGGGCCGGCGGCGGCCACGTCGGCGATCGCGCGGCCGTCCCGCGGCGAGACGACCGGGAACGTGGCGCCGTCCCGGCTCGGCACGAAGGCGCCCCCGATGTGATGGCGGGTGCGCGGGGCGAGCCGGGCGGCCCGCCCGCGCCACTCCTCGTACGGGACGTCGGTCATGGTCGCTCTCCGTTCAGGGGCCGAGCAGGGCGCCGGTTCGCTTGACGACCTCGCGGCAGAAGGCGCCGACGCCGTCCGGGTCGTCGATGAACTGCGACGGTTTGACGCAGAAGGTGGTGAACCCCTGCGCGACCTGCTCCGGGATGCTCTCCAGGGCGGGGGCGAGCGGGGCGCAGGAGCGGTCGTCGGGGAAGACGGGGCGGGTTCCGCCGATCATCTCCAGGTCGGCGGCGTCGCGTCCGGCGTCCGCGAGGGCGGTGCGCAGGCGGGCGAGTTCCTCCGGGGACGGCCTGCCCAGCGGATGGAAGCCGTGCCCGTACCGCACCAGGCGGTCGAGGAGCCTGTCGTGCAGCCGCTGCCCGCCGAACCACATGCGCGGGCCGTCGGGCCGATGGGCGCGCGGCTCGAAGTACACGTCCTCGAAGCCGAAGTGCCGCCCCCGGTAGGAGACCGGGGACCCGCGCCACAGCATGCTCCAGATTTCGAGCTGCTCGTCCAGGATGGCGCCCCGCCCGCCGAACGGCACGCCCAGGGCGGCGTACTCGTCGCGGCTCCAGCTCACCGTGGGCTGCACCACCAGGCGCCCTTCGGAGACCAGGTCGAGCGTGCCGAGGTCGCGGGCGAGCGCGAGCGGGTGGCGCAGCGGGGCGAGCACCGCCGCCGCGGCCAGCCGCAGCCGGGACGTGACCGAGGCGATCGCCGCGAGGAGCACGAGCGAGGACGGCCACGGCGTGCGCGGGTCCTGGTTGCCGGGCAGCGCGTACTCCCGCGGGTTCCCCATGACGCCGCCGGCGGCGGAGTCCGGGCCGAGGACGATGTGCTCGCTGATCATGACGGCGTCGAAGCCGGCGTCCTCGGCCTCGCGGGCCCAGCGGACCAGGGCCGGCAGGTCCCGGCCGGAGGTCATCGTCCAGTTCTCGCTCAGTACGAGCACCAGGCGCGGTGGCTGCACCCTCGTCCCCTCTCAGACATCGTCCTCGGAACGGCACCCAGAATGTTCGGGCTCAAACGAACTGTCAAGGCACGCCCGCCGGGAATTGACCTGGCGGGCCCGTTCTCCTAGATTATTTGGGACCAAACGAACTGGAGGTGCCGCTATGGCAGAGGTCGCGGGCGTCACCGTCGACACCGGCCACTGGATCGGCGGTGAACGGGTCGGGTCGGCCGTCGCGTTCACCGATGTCTCCCCCATCGACGAGCGGCCGCTCGCCGAGGTCGCGCGCGGCGGGGCCGCGGAGGCCGACGCGGCGGTGGCCGCCGCCGCGCGGGCGTTCCCGGGATGGGCCCGCACGAGCCGGAAGGACCGGGCGCGGATCCTGCACGCGATCGCCGACGGCGTCGACAAGCGCGCCGAGGAGCTCGCGCAGGTCGAGACGGCCGACAACGGCGCGCTCATCCGGTCCCACCGGCGCGGCGTGATGCCGCGCGTGGCGCACAACTTCCGGTTCTTCGCCGACCGGCTGCTGCGGCTCGGCCACGACGACTTCGAGACCCGCGGGCACCGCAACCACGTCGGCTGGGATCCCGCGGGCGTCTGCGCGCTGATCACCCCGTGGAACGCGCCGCTCATGCTGGCCACCTGGAAGGTCGCCCCGGCACTGGCCGCCGGGAACTCCGTCGTGCTGAAGCCGGCCGAGTGGGCGCCGCTCACGGCCTCGCTGCTCGCCGACATCGCCGCCGAGGCCGGGCTGCCCGGCGGCGTCCTCAACGTCCTCCAGGGGACGGGGGCGGAGGCGGGCGCGGCCCTCGTCGCGCATCCCGGCGTGCGCAGGATCAGCTTCACCGGCTCGGTCCCGACCGCGCGGAGCATCGCCGCCGCGGCGGCCCCCAACCTCACCCCGCTGTCGCTGGAGCTCGGCGGCAAGTCGCCCCTGCTGGTGTTCGCCGACGCCGACCTGGACCTCGCCGCCGACCTGGCCGCGGAGCAGTACGACAACGCCGGGCAGGTCTGCCTGGCCGCGACGAGGCTGCTGGTGGAGGAGCCGGTCGCCGGCGAGTTCACCGAGCGGCTCCTCGACCGGATCGGGCGCCTCGTCCAGGGCGACCCGCGTGACGAGGTCACCGGCATCGGGCCGCAGATCCACCGCCGGCACCTCGAACGCGTCGACGGGTTCGTGCGGCGCGCGGTCGAGGACGGTGCGCGGGTGGCGGCCGGAGGCGGCCCTAACACCGACCTCGGCGGCCTCTACTACCGGCCCACGCTGCTCACCGGCGCCCCCGAGGGCAGCGAGATCCTCACCGAGGAGGTCTTCGGCCCGGTCCTGACCCTCCAGACGTTCGACTCGGAGGAGCGGGCCATCGCGATGGCCAACGGCACCCGGTTCGGTCTCGCCGCGACCCTCGCCACCGGCGACCCCGAGCGCGCCGCCCGCGTCAGCGAGCGCCTGGTCGCCGGGACGGTGTGGGTCAACTGCTTCTTCGTCCGCGACCTGCGGGCGCCGTTCGGCGGGTCCCGCGAGTCCGGCATCGGCCGCGAGGGCGGCGACTGGAGCTTCGACTTCTACTGCGACCTGAAGAACACGGTGACGGCGCCATGGGAGAAGTGACCGGCGCCGGGCTCCTGGCCCACGTCCCCACGATCGTGCTGCCCGAGGTCACCCGCCGCGAGCTGAACGGCGGCGAGGACTCCACCCTGGTCGACGGGCTGAGGCGGCTGAGGGCGGACGTGTTCGACAGGGTGGACGACTACGACACCGTCGTCGTCCTCGACTCCCACTGGGCCACGACGGTCGAGTTCGTGACCACCGCGCACGACCGGCGGGCCGGGCTGTACACGTCCGAGGAACTGCCGCGCGGAATGTGCCGGGTGCCCTACGACTTCCCCGGAGACCCCGAACTGGCGCGCGCCGTCGCGAGCCACGCCGACGCGCACGGCACCTGGATCACCCCGATCGACGACCCGTACCTGCCGATCTTCTACGCCACCGTCAACCTGTGGACGTACCTGGGGGTCCGCGACGACCCGTACCTGGAGCTGCCGGGCAAGCGGTGGATGTCGATCGGCGTGTGCCAGACCGCCGACACCGAGGACTTCCTGCGGCTCGGGCGCGCCCTGGGCGACGCGATCGCGGCCACCGACCGGCGGGTCCTGCTCATCGCCTCGGGGGCGCTGTCGCACACGTTCTGGCCGCTGCGGCAGATCCGCGACCACGAGGCGGCCGACCCGGCGCACATCTTCACCCCCGAGGCACGCGCCGCCGACGAGGAGCGGATCGCGTGGCTGACGCGGGGGGACCACGCCCGCGTCCTCGACACGATGCCGGAGTTCCTCCGGTTCAAGCCGGAAGCCCGGTTCGGGCACTACCTGATGATGATCGGCGCCCTGGGGGAGCGGGCCTGCACCGCCCCCGGACGGCTGTACAGCGCGTACGAGAACTCCGTCGGGACGGGCCAGGTGCACGTCTGGTTCGACCGGCCCGAGAACGGATGGACGGCCTGATGCCCGAATACCGCAGGATCCTGCTGGACGGCGCGGACGTCCAGGTCGTCCGCGAGGGCGACGACCTGGTCGCCGCGGACGGCCGCCGGGTGCCCGCCGAGGAGGCCGTGCACCTGCCGCCGTGCCGGCCGACCAAGGTGGTCGCGGTGCATCTCAACCACCGCAGCCGCGTGGAGGAGTTCCGGGCCCGGCTGCCCGCCGCGCCGACCTACTTCCACAAGCCGGTCTCGGCGCTGAACGCCCACGGCGGTGCGGTCGTCCGGCCGGAACGGTGCAGATACCTCAACTACGAGGGCGAGATCGCGATCGTCATCGGCCGGACCTGCCGCAACATCGCCCCGGCGGACGCCGCCGCGTACATCGCCGGCTACACGGTGGCCAACGATTACGGGTTGCACGACTTCCGCGACACCGATGCCGGCTCGATGCTCCGGGTCAAGGGGTCCGACACGCTGTGCCCGCTCGGCCCCGGCCTCGTCACCGGCTGGGACTTCCGCGGCAAGTACCTGCGCACCTACGTCAACGGCGAGCTGGTCCAGGATGGCAACACCGGCGAGATGGCCTGGGACATGCACTACCTTGTCGCCGACATCGCCCGCACCATCACTCTCTTCCCCGGGGACGTGCTGCTGTCGGGCACGCCCGCCGGGTCGCGCCCCGTCCGTCCGGGCGACGTGGTCGAGGTCGAGGCCGAGGGGCTGGGACGGCTGCGCAACCGGATCGTGGCGGGCCCGGTGCCCGTCCGGGACGACGTCGGCGCGCAGCCCACCGAGTCCGAAGAGGTCGTCTCCACCGCGCTCGGCGGTGACTGGGAGTTCCGCGGCGTCCGCGCACCGAGGAGGAAGTGACATGAAGGTCATCGTCGACATGGACACGTGCCAGGACCACGGGCAGTGCGTGTTCTCCGCACCCGAGGTCTTCCGGCTCAACGACGAGGGGCACCTGGAGTACGAGAGCGAGCCCGACGACGCCCTGCGCGAGGCCGTCGAGGACGCGGCGGACGTCTGCCCGCTCCAGGCCATCACCGTCCAGGACTAGGCGGTGCCCGGCAGAGCAGGGGGACGGATCGTCGTGGTCGGCGCGTCCCTCGGCGGGCTGCGCGCCGCCGAGCAGTTGCGCGCCGCGGGCCACGCCGGCGAGCTGGTGGTCATCGGCGACGAGCCGCACCGCCCCTACAACAGACCGCCGCTGTCCAAGGAGGTCCTGGCCGCCGAGGTGTCCTTCGACCGGGTGGCGTTCAGGATGCGGTCCGGCGTCGACGACGTCGGCTGGCGCCTCGGGACGGCCGTCACCGGCGCCGACCTCGCCGCGCGCACCGTGCGCCTGGACGACGGGACGGAGGTCTCCTACGACGGCCTGGTGATCGCGACCGGGCTGCGGCCGCGGCGGCTGGACGTCCCGGGAACGGGGCCCGCGCGCCATGTCGTGCGGACGCTGGACGACGCGGCGGCCCTGCGCGCACGCCTGCGTCCGCGAGCCCGGGTGGCCGTGGTCGGGGCGGGCTTCATCGGATGCGAGGTCGCCGCGACCGCCCGCACGCTCGGCGCGGACGTCACCGTGGTCGCGCCGGAGAGCGAGCCGATGCTCCGTCCGCTCGGCCCCGCTCTCGGAGCCGAGCTGCGCCGCCGGCACGAGGGGCGGGGAACGCGGTTCCTTCTCGGCCGCACGGTCGCCCGGTTCACCGAGTCCGGGCTGGAGCTGTCGGACGGCTCGATGGTGCGCGCCGAGGTCGTCGTCGAGGCGGTCGGGTCGGTGCCGTGCGTGGAATGGCTGGAGGGCAACGGGCTCGACCTGTCGGACGGTGTGCTGTGCGACGGCGCCCTCCGGGTCGAGGGACGCCCCGAGGTGGTGGCGGTCGGCGATGTCGCCCGCTTCCCCAACCCCCGGTACGACGACGTCCCCCGGCGGGTGGAGCACTGGAGCATCCCCACCGACACCGCCAAGCGCGCGGCGCGAGCCCTGCTGGGGGAGCAGGGCGGGCCGTTCATGCCGCTTCCCTCGTTCTGGAGCGACCAGTACGACATGCGGCTGCAGTCGTTCGGCGCGCCGGGCCTGGGCGGCGACGACATCCGCGTACTGGAAGGCGACCTCGGCGGCGAGGCGGTGGTCGGATACCACCGCGACGGCAGGCTGGTCGGTGTGGTCATGCTCGGCTGCACCCGTTCCCAAGCCCGCTACCGCAAGCTGCTGCTGGACGACGTCCGGGTTCCCGCCTCCTAGGAGAACGCCGAGGCGCCCCCGATGCCGGATCCGGCATCGGGGGCCCTCTGGGCCACGGCCTCAGACGGCGAGGTCGCAGCAGCACCTGCCGCCCTGCAGGGCGGCGACACGGTGGTCGTGCCGTTCGCGGGACATTCCGGCTTTCACGATCTTCTTCGTCCGGGTGCCGGCCTTGCCGTCGCAGACCACACTGCCGCCGAGGACGGTGGCGGCGATGGGCAGGTCGACCAGCTTGTGCGGGTCGGCGTCCATCAGTTCGGCGTCGACGACGCAGACGTCGGCCACGTTTCCGGGCCGCAGCGTCCCCTTCCAACGTTCGGCGTGGTCCTGCCAGGCGGGCGTCCGGGTGTAGGTCGCCAGGGCCTCCTCCAGCGTGATGCGCTCTGCCTCACCCGCGACCCCGCCGAACTTCCCTTCGCGCAGGAGGGCGGACTGCACCCCCTGGAGCCAGCTCGGGAAGGTTACCGACGCGTCCGAGGCGCTGCTCACCCGCACGCCCAGGTCGAGGGCGCTGCGGTACGGCCACTGGTAGTCCGTCCGCTCCGGTCCGAGCACGGGATCGAGCGTCCGGCCGAGCAGGTACTTGATCGTCGCGTTCATGTTCACGCCGATGTCATGGCGCGCCATCGTCCGCAGTGTCGCGCGGGGTGTCAGGTCGCCGTGGATGACGTAGTGCCGCGGGTCGCGGCGGTGCCGGTTCCGCCGCATCGCCGCGAGGTAGCCCGCCACCACCGCGTCGATCGTGGCGTCCCCCGTCGCGTGCGTCCCGACCTGGAGTCCCGCGTCGTGAGCGATCCGGACCAGCTCGTGCAGGCTCGCCACCTGCTCGGCGGCCGTGTCTCCCTCCGTCATGAGGCTGCCGTTGCTGCCGTCGAGATACGGCTCGTGCAGCCACGCGGTTTGGGCCGCGGTCGGGATGCCGTCACCGAAGATCTTGACTCCGGCGACGCGCAGCACCCGGGGGTCCACGTCCCGCAGGGGCTCGTAGGCGGCGAGCACATCGCGCAGCGTGTCCGGCGACGTGCCCGCGGACAGCAGCACGTTGAGCCGGAGGCCGAGGGTCCCCGCCCGTGCCCTCTCCCGGTACAGGGCGAGCCGGCCGAGGTCGATCCCCGGATCGGTGACGCTGGTGATGCCGAGGCCGTGGAGCACCTCGATCGAGCGGTCGAGGGCTCGCGAGACCTCGTCGTCGGTGAACGGCGGGACGTGCGGGGCGATGAGGTCCCGCGCCGTCTCGCGCAGGACGCCCGTGGGCTCGCCGTCGGAGTCCTTCTCGATCACCCCGCCGGTCGGCGGCCGGGTGTCGCGGGTGATGCCGGCCATCCTCAGCACGACGGAGTTGACCGCCACCGCGTGGGCGGAGAAGTCCCTGAGGATCACCGGATGGTCGCCGGAGACGGGGTCGAGGTCGGTCCTGCGCGGCGGCCGGGGCAGCCGGTTGTCGTTCCACCCCTGCCCGCGGATCCAGGCGCCGGGGGCCGCGTCGGACGCCGCGGTGCGCACGGCGGCGACCAGCTCCTCGATCGTCGCGGTGTCGACGTCGATGGTGAACGGCGGGTAGTCGAGCCCGAAGCCGCCGAGATGCAGGTGGGAGTCGTTGATGCCGGGCAGCACCGTGCCGCCGTTCGCGTCGAGGGTCTGCGTGCGCCGGCCCGCGAAGCGGCGCATGTCCCCGTCGCGTCCGACGCCGATCACGACGCCGTCGCGAATCGCCACCGCGCCGGCGGTGCGGAAGCGCCCGTCCAGGACCAGGACCGTGCCGTTGTGGATGATCAGGTCGGCGGGCCCGCCCCTCCCGGTGTCCGCGGCGGCCCCGGGGGCCGCCGCCTCGGTGAGGGCGAGGCCGGCCGCGGCGGCGGCGGACCCCTGCAGGAACCGGCGTCGTCCGAGTCTGTTCCCCATGTCAGGGCCTTCCTTTCACGAGCAGTGGGCACATACCTGGCGGGGGTCGGGGCGCCGCGCCCAGCTCACGGCCTGACCATGCCGGGCGGCGGTGCGATGGGACGGGTTCCCGGCGTCGTAGGCGATGTCGCCGTCCACCACGGTGAGCGCGACCGGGATGCCGGTGATGTCGTGCGCGTCGGATGCCGGCCGTCCGTGCCGGTCGAGCAGGGTGCCTTCGAGGACGCACAGGTCGGCGGCCATTCCGCGGGACAGCGTGCCCTTCCAGCGGTCCGCGTGGTCCTGCCACGCGCCGGCGGTGGTGTAGGTGCGCAGCGCGTCCCGCATGCCGATGACCTGATCCGGGCCGGACACCTCGCCCGACCTGCCCTCGCGCAGGAGCATCGTCTCCAGCCCTTGCCGCCAGTCCGGCGCGACGTTCGGCGAGTCGGACGCGCTCGTCACCGTCAGACCCGCCTCCAGCGCGGAACGATAGGGCGCCTGGTAGGCCGCCCGCCCGGCTCCCACGATGTCCGGCTGGCCGTCGGCGATCAGGTGCTTGATGTTCGGGTTGAGACTGATGCCGCAGTGGTTCTCCGCCAGGACGCGCAGCGTCTCAGGCCAGGTGAAGTCGCCGTGGATGACGTAGTGCCGCGGGTGGACGCGCGGCCGCCGCCCGAGCGCCCGCGCGTACGCCGCGGCGACCGCGTCGATCGCGGCGTCGCCCGTGGCGTGCGTCCCCACCTGCATTCCGGCCTGGTGAACCAGCCCGATCATGGCCGTGAGCTCGTCGACCTTCTCCCGGTCGGTCGCGCCGTCGGTCACCAGGCCGCCCCGGCCTCCGCCCGTGTAGGGCTCGCGCATCCACGCGGTGCGGCTGGCGATGGGGACGCCGTCCGCCCGTAGCTTCACGCCGGTGACGGCGAAGAACCGGGGGTCCACATCGTCCGGAGGACGGTGGGCGGCGAGGAGTTCGCGCACGTGCCCGGCAGAGGTCGGGTACGTGTCGTCCGGCCTGCTGAGCAGGGCCGTGACCCGGATGCCCAGCGCGCCGCGGCGGGCCTTGTCCGCGTAGATCCGCTGGGCGGAGGTGCCGATGCCCGGCTCGGTGAAGCTGGTGATGCCATGGCTCAGCAGCAGGGCGACGGCGGTATCGATCGCATCGGCCTGCTCCTCGTCGGTGTAGGGCGGAACGTGCCTGTTCACCAGGTCCATGGCCGTCTCGCGGAGGAGACCGGTCGGTTCGCCCGAGGAGTCGCGCACCACGACGCCGCCGCTCGGGTCCGGGGTGTCGCGGTCGATCCCGGCCAGTTCGAGGGCCTTGCCGTTCACCCACAGCACATGGTTCGACCAGTCGAGCAGGACGACCGGGTGGTCGGGTGAGACCGGGTCCAGGTCCCGGCGGGTGGGCGGACGGCCTTCGGCGAACGCGTCCTCGTTCCATCCCTTGCCGCGGATCCAGGCGCCCGGGTCCGCCTCCCGCACGGCCTCGGCGACCGCTTGGGCCGCGTCGGCGATGGAGCCGACGCCGACATCGACGGTGTACGGCGGCAGGGCCAGTCCCGTGCGCAGACCGTGCAGGTGGGAGTCGTTGATGCCGGGCAGCACCGTGCGTCCGCGCAGGTTCAGGACCTGCGTCCGGCGCCCGACGAGGCGGCGCACCGAGCGGTCGTCGCCGGTGTGGACGATCCGGCCCGCCCTGATCGCCAGCGCGGACACGATGCGGAACCCGCGATCCATGGTCAGTACCTGGCCGTTGTGCAGCACCAGATCGGCCGCCGCCGTCGGCCGGCCGGTGTCCTGAGCCCAGGCGTTCGCGTGGGTCAGGGGCTGAGCCGCGGCACCGACGGCCAGGCCGGCTCCTCCCCGCAGCAGTCCTCGACGGCTCAGCGGGCTGTGCTCCATGAACGCTCCTCTCCCACGGCCCCGAAGATGTTCGGTCCCAAACGGTATGTAGAATGTTCGGGCTCAAACAATCTGTCAAGGGCGGCGGAGAAGAGTCACCGACCCGGAACGCGAAGACCCCGCCTCGAACGAGGAGGCGGGGTCGTCCAGACCTGCGGGGAGGGTCAGGTGCGTGCGCGGCGGCCGGAGCGCCGGGGCGGCAGGGGGGCGCCATCGCGCAGACCGGCCCGGCGGGCTTCGCCCTCGCTCTCCAGATGCTCGACGATCGTGCCGAGCAGGTGCGCCAGCGACGCGTTCTGGGACTGGTCGAGCCCCTCGACGACGAACGCCTCCTCGGCGTTGAACTGCGGGAACAGGTGGTCCATCAGGTCGCGGCCCTTGTCGGTGAGCCGGAGGACGACGAGGCGGCCGTCGGTGTCGTGCGGGCCGCGCTCCATCAGCCCGCGCCCCTCAAGCGTCTTGACCACCCCGGTGAGGGTGCCCTTGGAGATGCCGGCCTCCTCCGCGACGTGCCGGGTCTCCATCTCCTCCCAGATCCACACCACCCAGAGCACGACGAACGACGTCCAGGTGAGGTCGGCCGAGCGCAGCACGGAGCTCTCGAAGTGCTGCCGGACCGCGGCGGCGGCCCGGTAGATGTTGGAGACCGCCATCATCGCGTCGTGGCGCAGGGGAACGTCGCCGAGCCGCCGCTGGATGGCCTGCTCGGTCTCGCGCAGTGTGTGGTGACCGGTCACGTGCGTCCTCTCGCGGGCCCCGGCGCCGGGCGCGGAGCCCCGGCCCCGGCGGGTGGGGCGAACTCGAATCTACCGCCGCCACCATCGTTCGCGCCCGTACGGCCGCCGTGATGCGCGTCATCGACCGCCGGTGCCGTCCCAGAGGCGCCTGCCGCCGTTCCACACGACGCCGACCTGGCGGTAGTACGCGCCGATCACCTCGCCGACCTCCAGCCTGGCCAGCTCCTCGGCCGGCGAGCCGAACAGCCGCAGCTCCGCCTCGCCCGACCAGGCGGGCCCGCCCTCGAATCCGGCGCCGCCCGACTCGATCAGCTCGTCGAGCGCCGGCGGGCCGCCCGGCTCGACCGACGGCAGGTACCGGTGATGGGCCATCGGGTGGCCGTTGACGAACCCGTTGCCGGCGGACGGTTCGCGCAGGGTGACCACGGCCTCGGCCAGCCGCCGGTCCGCGGCGGCCAGGGTCGCGCCGAAGCGGCCGCCCGCCCCGATGCGCGGCGCCGCCCGCCCGTACGGGTGGGGACGGGTCTGGTGGATCGAGCCGAGCTTCTTCGGATAACCCTGGTGGAGCCCCCGCGCGATGGCGAAGTCCTTGTCGACCCAGATGTAGACGCACCGGCTGTAGGTGCGCCCCTGGAAGGAGCAGCGCACCACGACGAAGCACTCCTTGTACTGGGCCCGCACCGGGTCCAGGAGTTCCTCCGCCGACTCCGAGCAGGACTGCCAGTCGGCCCAGATGATCGCGACCGCCCCGGGGTCCTCGGCGGCGGGTTCGAGGGGGTCGGGGAGCAGCTCCGCGACGCGCGCCGGGTCGGTCCGGTACTCCACGGTGAGCAGGTCGCCCGAGTAGTGCCAGGGCGGGTCGGGGATCAGGGACGAGCGGCCGGTCGCCGTCCTCGGATGCAGGAAGCCTCGCACCGGTGCCATGGCACCCTCCCTCAGATCGTTTGGGTCCGTACGATATGTGAGTCCGGACGGCTTTGTCATCTCGCGGGCGAATGTTTGCCCAAGTCGCGGCTAACCCTTGTCAGACCAGGACGCCGACCATATTGTTTGCTCCCAAACGAAGTTCCGCCGTCCCGAGGGGAGCCCCAGTGCCCGGACAGCACTCCGCGGACGTCCACGACGTGGTGCAGCGGCTGACGGCCGACGGCATCGACGTCGTCCGGGTCTCCTACCCGGACCTGATCGGCGTCGACCGCGGCCGCGACGTCGTCGTCGACCGGCTGCCGTCCGTCATGGAGCACGGGCTGGCCTTCTGCCGCGCGGTCTTCCACACCAGCCCCCAGGGCGACGTCGTCGACATCGCCGGGGGCCTCGACGCGGGCCTGCCCGACATCTGCGTCCGGCCCGACCTGTCCACGCTGGCCGCGATCCCGTGGGAGCCCGGGGTGGCGCAGTGCCTGGGCGAGGCCTACGAGCCGGACGGCGCCGAACCGTGCGCCGAGGGGCCGCGCGAGGTCCTGCGGCGCGCCATCGGCCGGCTCGCCGAACTCGGGCTGGTCCCCGTCGTCGGGCCCGAGCTGGAGTACTACCTGTGCGAGCCCGACCCCGCCTCGCCCGCCGGGTGGCGCCGCTACGGCGGGGGCCCCGGCAACGTGTACACCGTGGGGCGGGGGAGCGACCCCGGCGGGCATCTGCTGGGCGCGCTGCGGAACCTGCGCGATCTCGGGCTCGGCGTGACGATGGGCAACCACGAGTTCTCCAGCGGCCAGTTCGAGATCAACCTCGACCACTCCGGGGCGCTCGACGCCGCCGACCGGGCCTTCCGGCTGAAGTCGGCCGTCAAGGAGATCGCCCGCGCGGAGGGACGGATGGCCACGTTCATGGCCAAGCCGTTCAACGACGACGGCGGCTCGGGATTCCACGTGCACCTGTCCTGCACGGACGAGACCGGCCACAACCTCTTCGACGGGCCGGACGCCGGTCCCGACGGGCTGTCCCCGCTCGCGCACCAGGCGATCGCCGGCGTCATCGCGCACGCGCCCGCCCTCGCCGCGGTCTTCAACCCGACGGTCAACTCCTACAAGCGCTTCGGCCCCGACACGCTCGCTCCCTGGCTGATCGACTGGGGGCTGGACAACCGCAGCGCCATGGTCCGCGTCCCTCCCGAACGCGGCAGCGCGACCCGCCTGGAGGTGCGGCTCGGCGACGCCGGCGCCAACCCCTACCTCGGCATCGCGGCCCTGCTGGCCGCCGCCTACCTCGGCATCCGCGACAAGCTGACCGCGCCGCCGCCGCTGGAGGGCTACGGCTACGACACCGCCAAGGCGGCCCGGCTGCCCGGCGACCTGACGGCCGCGCTGGACGCCCTGGCCGGCGACGCGGACCTCGCCGGCGTGCTCGGCGACCGGTTCGTCGGCTCCTATCTGGCCTACAAGCGGGACGAGATCGCCCGGTTCCAGCGGCACGTCACCGACTGGGAGCTGCGCGAGTACGCCCGGCATCTGTGAGGAGACAGCCTTGCCAACCGACACCCTCCCGGTGGACCTCGCCGACGTCGACAACTTCCTGGACGGGCGGACGCCCTGGCGGATGTTCGACGAGCTGCGCCGCACCGAGCCCGTGCACTGGAACCCCGAGACCGACGGCGGCAGCGGCTTCTGGTCCGTCACCCGCCACGCCGACATCGTGGCGGTGGACCGCGACGCGGCCACCTTCACCTCCACCCGGTTCGTGAACCTGGAGGAGGTCGACGAGCGCCAGGCGGCCATCCGCCGCTCCATGCTGGAGACCGACGGGCCGCGGCACATGGCGCTGCGGCGCCTGCTCCAGCGCGAGTTCACCCCCCGCGCGGTCGCGGGGTACGCCACGTTCCTGCGCGGCCTGACCGCCCGCACGCTGGACGCCGCGCTGCCGAAGGGCACCTTCGACTTCGTCGGCGAGATCGCCGCCGACTTCCCGATCAACGTGCTGGCCCGGATGCTGGACGTCCCGGACGGCGACACCCGGCGGCTCATCGACTGGGGCAACCGGATCATCGCCAACACCGACCCCGACTACGCCGACGTCCTGCTGCACAGCGAGGAGAGCGAGCGCTACCGCGACCTGCCCTTCCGCAGCCCCGCCGCGCTGGAGGTCTTCGAGTACGGCCGGGAGCTCGGCGGCCGCCGGCGCGGCGGCACCGGCACCGACCTGGTCAGCAGGCTGGTCAACCAGGTTCCGGGCGACGGCGAGCCGCTGTCGGACCGCGACTTCGACAACTACTTCCTGCTGCTCGTGGTGGCCGGCAACGAGACGACGCGGCACGCGATCACCCACTCCATGCGGGCGCTCATCGAGAACCCGGCCGAGGCCGAGCGGCTGCGCGAGGACCTCGACCTGATGCCCACCGCGGTCGAGGAGTTCCTGCGCTGGGCCTCGCCCGTCTACCACTTCCGCCGCACCGCCACCCGCGACGTGGAGATGCGCGGGAAGCGGATCAGGGAGGGCGACAAGGTCGTGCTGTGGTTCGCCTCCGGCAACCGCGACGAGGACGTCTTCGCCGACCCCTACCGCTTCGACGTCACGCGCAGCCCCAACGACCACGTCACCTTCGGCAAGGGCAGTCCGCACTTCTGCCTGGGCAACGCCCTGGCGCGCCTGGAGATGCGCATCATGTTCGAGGAGCTGCTTCCGAGACTGGCCGACATCCGGCCGGCGGGGGAGGTCCGCCGGGTGCGCTCCAACTTCGTCAACGGCGTCAAGGAGATGCCGGTCACCGTCACCCTCGCCTGACCGCCCGGCGCGGGCGGCGGGCGGGTCCCCGCCGCGGACGGGCGATCCTTCCTCTAAATCGTTTGGGCCCATATGGCCTTTGGAGTGCGAACGGCCGTGCGCGGCCGGCGGAAAGGACAGTGAGAGGCATGACCGATCAGGGCGGGACGGGGCTGCGGCACACCCCGGCGGGCGAGAGCGAGAGCCGCCTCGCACGCAACAGGCTCGGTGTCGCGGGCATCGTCTTCTTCGTCGTCGCCGCGGCCGCCCCGCTGGTCGGCATGACCGGCGCCGTCCCCATCGCGATCGTCCTCGGCAACGGCGCGGGAGTTCCCGGCGCCTACCTCGCCGCGGGCATCGTCCTGCTGGTCTTCAGCGTCGGGTACTCGGCGATGAGCCACCGGGTGACCAACACGGGCGCCTTCTTCGCCTACGTCGGACGAGGGCTCGGCGTCGTCCCCGGGGTGGGCTCGGCCTTCGTCTCCCTGCTCGCCTACGTGGCGGTCCAGCTCGCGGTCTTCGGGTTCTTCGGCGCCGTCATGGCCGGCCAGATGGACGCCGAGTTCGGCATCACGCTGGCCTGGTGGGTGTGGGCGCTCATCGCCTGGGCCCTGGTGCTCGGCCTGTCCGCGCTCAGCGTGGACATCGGAGCCAAGGTCCTGGGCCTGCTGATGATCCTTGAGGTGCTGTCGCTCGCGACCGTCGCGGTGGCCGTCCTCCTCCAGGGCGGAGGGCCGGACGGCCTGGCGCCGGGAGCGTCGTTCTCGCCGGGCAACGTCTTCGCCGGCGGCTTCGCGGGCTCGGCGGGCATCGCGCTCACCTTCGCCTTCGCGTCGTACATCGGCTTCGAGGCGACCGCCATCTACGGCGAGGAGACCCGCGACCCCAAGCGCAGCGTGCCCCGCGCCACCTACATCGCCGTCTCCCTGATCGCGCTGCTGTTCGCGTTCACCTCCTGGGCGGTGGTCAGCGGCCTCGGCAGCGACGCGGTCGGGGACCGCACCGCCCAGATCTCGTCCGTGGACGGGACCCCGCTGGCCAACCCCGCGGCCGTCCTGTTCTCGGTCGCGGAGGAGTACGTCGGCGGCTGGCTGGCGACGACGATGAGCTGGCTGGTCCTGTCCAGCCTCTTCGCGGGCCTGCTCGCGTTCCAGAACAGCGCGGCGCGCTACGTCTTCTCGATGGCGCGCGCCGGGGTGCTGCCCGCCGCCCTCGGCCGGGTCAACGGGCGCGGCGCGCCGGTGGTCGGCACCGCCGCGGTCGCGGCGACGTCGCTGGTCGTCATCGTCCTGTTCCGGGTCACCGGCCGCGATCCGGTGGTGCATCTGTTCACCTGGTTCAGCGCCTTGGCGGTGCTCGCCATCGTGCTGGTGGAGATCCTCGTGTCCATCGCCGTGATCGCCTACTTCCGGCGGGACGGCGCCGGGCGGCTGTGGAGCACCCTGGTCGCGCCCGTCGCCGCCATCGCCGGCCTAGCCCTCGGGATGTACCTCCTGGTGTCCCGCTTCGGCCTGCTGGCCGGGACCGCGGCCGAGGGCGTCGACCCCGCGACCCAGTCGTGGGGGCTGTCGGCGCTGGGGTGGTTCCTGGTCGCCCTGCCGTTCGCCGTCTTCGCGGCCGGGGTGGCGGTCGGGACGCTGCGGCGCGGCAGGCACACCGCGGCGATGGCCGACCTGGTGACCTGACGGCGGAGGCCCGCCGCCGTGCGGGCGGCGGCGGGTCAGGCCATCGCGATGGCGGCGATCCCGGCGAGCACCACCAGGGAGCCCGCCAGGCGCCGGACGGCGTTGGTCTCGCCCAGCACGCGCCATGCCGCCAGCCCGCCGAGCACGATGCTCAGCTCCCGTGCGGGGGCGACCAGGCTGACCGGCGCGATCTGGAGCGCGAAGAGCACGAGCAGGTAGGCCACCGGCGACAGCAGGCCGATGGTCAGCACCTGGCGGCGGTGGTCCCGCCACAGCCCGGTGGTCCGCGCCCGGTTGCGCAGCGCGTACGGCGCGAGGAGCAGGCTCTGGGCGAGCGCCCCGGAGCCGAAGTAGACCAGCGGCGGGACCGCCAGGGTCGTGACGGAGTGCGCGTCCCAGAGCGTGTAGCCCGCGATCGTGAACCCGGTCAGCACGCCGTAGAAGACACCCGCACGGCGCCGTGCGGGCGAGGCGTCGTCCGCCGCGGGCGCGCCGGTGCTGACCACCAGCACACCGGCGATCACCAGCAGTGCGCCGACCAGGCCGGGCCGGCCGGGGCGCTCACCGAGGAAGAGGACCGCGACCAGCACCGACAGCAGCGGCCCGGTGCCCCTGGCCAGCGGGTACACCACCGACAGGTCGCCGGTGGCGTACCCGCGCTGCAGCACGACCCCGTACGCCACGTGCAGGGCCGCGGTGACCAGCGCGGCGAGCAGCCACGTCCAATTAGGGCGCTGCGGCTCGGCCATCAGGAAGACCGCCGCCGCCGGCGCGAACACGAGGGCCGAGACGGTGTAGTAGAGGAAGACGAACTCCGCTCCGCCCCGTCCGACCCGCTTCGCGGAGAAGTTCCAGATCGCGTGCACCACGGCCGCGACGAGGACGAGCGAGAGGGCCAGGCCGTTCACCGGGACGTCACCGGAGGGGGAAGCCCAGCCGGCGGCCTTCCTCGCGGAGGCCGTCGCGGGCGGAGGGGTGGGCGACCTCGTCCACGATCTGCTGGGCCTGGGACGCGGCGTCCCGTCCCCAGACGGTGGCGGTGCCCTGCTCGCTGACGATGTAGCTGTGCTGGAACGAGGTGACCGGCCCGGCCAGCCTCGGGATGACGGTGGAGACGTCGGCGCGCGGATGCCAGGACGGGAGCGCGATGATCGCGTGCCCGCCGGGGGAGTGCAGGGCGCCGACGACGAAGTCGGTCTGGCCGCCGAAGCCCGAGTAGATGACGCCGCGGACCCGGCTGGCGTTGGCCTGGGCGTACAGGTCGACCTGGAGGGCGGAGTTCACCGAGATCAGCCGGGGCCGCCGGGCGATCAGGCTGGGGTCGTTGGTCTTCTCCGTGCGCAGCATCCGGACGCGCTCGTTGCGGTCGGCCCAGTCGTAGAGTTCGCGGGTGCCGAAGGCGAACGAGGCGGTGATGGGGGTGGCGGTGTCGAGCGCCCCGGCCTTCTCCAGGGACAGGACGCCGTCGCTGAACATCTCCGACCACACCCCGAGGCCGCGCCGGTCCAGGAGGGAGGCCAGCACGGCGTCGGGGATGCCGCCGATGCCGAGTTGCAGCGTCGCGTGCTCGGGGACCAGCCGCGCGACCCGCCGCCCGATCTCGGTCGCGACCTCGCCGGGCGGGCGCGTCGCGGGGACGGCGAGCGGCTCGTCGCTCTCGACGGCGTAGTCGATCTCGTCGGTGGTGAGGACGGCGTCCCCGTAGGTGTAGGGCATCCGCGGGTTCAGCTGGGCGACCACGAGCCCGCCGCGGGCCCGCACGGCCTCGATGGCGGCGGGCAGGATGTTCACCTCGATGCCGAGCGAGACCGTGCCGTCCGAGGGGACGGACGTCTGTACCACCACCACCTCCGGCGGCAGCGAGTCGCGCAGGAGGTTCGGGACCAGGGACAGCCGCGACGGGAAGTAGCGCAGGTTGCTCCGGCCGCGCATCCCGGCTCCGACGAACGGGGTCTCCAGCACCACCCCGTCGCGGTCCGGCAGGTCGCCCTGGGCGTTCAGCATGAAGAGCCGGTACTCGGGGAGTGCCCCGTCCAGGATCGACAGGATCCGCCGCGGGGTGGCGAAGTTGCCGCCGGCCACCACCCTGGGCCGTCCCGGCAGGTCCGCCAGGACGGCGCCGAGGCGCTCCTCCGAGATCACCCGCATCGATGCCTCCGATGCTCGACGCGCCGCTCCAATGGAGCAATGCTCGCATCGACCCCGGCCGGGAGTCTCAGCGGGGGAGGGGGCCGGGAGGTCAGAGGTCGCGGGCGTGTTCCTTCCTGGACGGCGCCCAGAACACCAGCCAGCGGTTGGCCGTGACGACGACCGCGTGCAGGCTCATGCCGATGACCGACAGCAGCACCACCACGGCGAACGTCCTGGCCACGTCCATGTTGAAGTTGGTGGCCTGGATCGTGTAGCCGAGTCCCGCGGTGGCGCCGACGAACTCGGCGACGATGGCGCCGGTGACCGAGAGGATCACCGCGACGTCGAGCCCCGCGAAGATGTGCGGCAGCGCCGAGGGCAGCCGCAGCCGGCGCAGGATCTGGAACTCGCCGGCGCCGAACGACCGCAGCATCTCGATCTGCTCGGGCTCGGCCGAGCGCAGCCCAAGGATGGAGTTGACGAGCAGGGGGAAGTAGGCGATCAGCGCGATCGTCAGGACCTTGGACGTCATCCCGATGCCGAACCACATCAGCAGCAGCGGCGCCATGGCGACCTTGGGAATGGTCTGGATCAGCACGAGGATCGGCAGGAACGCCTTGTCGACGATCCGGAACTGGGTGATCAGCGCCGCCGACACCAGCGCCAGGCCGATGGCGAGGCCGAAGCCGATCAGGATCTCCTTCAGCGTGACCCACATGTGCTCCAGCAGGAAGCCGCTCTCCAGGCCGTCGATGAGCGAGCGCACGACGTCGGACGGGGCCGGCACGAGCACGATCGACACGTCGAAGGCCCGGACGACGAACTGCCACAGGCCGATGAGGATGAGGAACAGCCCCCAGCTGAGCACGAATCCGGGGACCTGGCGCCGGGGCGCCTGCCCGGCCGCCGTGCGGCGCAGGGGTGCGCGGTTCGCGCCGTCGTCCGCCTTGGTGCCGGACGGGACCCGTTCGGCCGCCCGCGTGTTGCCGTGTTTCATGATCACCCCTAGTGAGCGCTGTGCTCGGAGTTGAGCAGGATGCGGATGCGGGAGGCGATGTCGCCGAACTCCGGTGTGTTGATGTCCTCCAGGCGCCGGGGACGGGCCAGGCCGACGTCGATGACCTCGGCGATGCGGCCGGGCCGCGGGGTCATGACGACGACCCGGTCCGACAGGAGCACGGCCTCCGGGATGCTGTGGGTGACGAACAGGACGGTCTTGCGGTCCCGCTCCCAGATGTCGAGCAGGTCGAGGCCCATCTGGTCGCGGGTCATCGCGTCCAGGGCGCCGAACGGCTCGTCCATCAGCAGGATCCGGGGGTCGTGCAGGAGGGCGCGGCCGATGCCGACGCGCTGCTGCATGCCGCCGGACAGCTCGGTCGGGTACTGGTCGGCGAAGTCGCGCAGGCCCAGCATGTCCAGCTGGTCGGCCACGCGCTTGTCGAGGTCGGCGCGGGGCCGCTTGGGCCCGACGTCGTGGGAGATCATCATGTTCTTCGCGACGGTGCGCCACGGCAGCAGCAGCGGCTGCTGGAAGACCATCCCCAGCAGGTTCTCGTGGCTGCGGGCGGATCCGAAGGACACCTCGCCCTCGGTCTGCCGGGTGAGGCCCATGACGATCTTGAGCAGGGTGCTCTTGCCGCAGCCGCTCGGGCCGACGATCGAGACGAACTGCCCCTCGGGGACGGACAGGCTCACATCGTCCAGCGCCAGGACGGTCCGGCCGCGCTTGGCGCGGTAGCGCATGGAGACGTTGTGGAGTTCGACGGCGACGTCGGTGACGGTCGGCGGGTGCGATGGGGTGGGCATGCTGTCGTCCTAATCGCTCGGGCTAGTCGCTCGGTTCGCTGTCGGAGACGGGCCACGCTCCGCCCATCTCCTTGGTCAGGGTCACGGCGGTCTCCCGGACGGCGAGGGGCGCCCGGGCGTCGGGGGCCGAGGGCAGCATCCGGTCGGTGCCGATCGCCGCGATCGTGGCGCAGACCCCCGAGTCGGCGAACACCGGCGCCGCGATGACGCTGATGCCGCGGCGGTTGGCCGGATAGATGCTCAGCCCGATCTCGCGGGTGGTGGCGATCCGGTCGATCAGCCCGGCGCGCTGGGCCACCGGCAGGGACGCCAGCAGCCGGTCGACCTGGAGCTGGTCGGGCAGGTAGGCGAGGAACGCGACGGCCTGCGCGGTGACGAGGGGCAGCTGCGAGCCGACGCGCACCGTGACGATCGTCCCGTGCACGACGTCCTCCTCGACGAGCGACACCACCGGGCCGGACGGCCCCCACAGCGACAGCACGGACGTGACGCCCGTCTGCTCGGTCAGCTCCCGCAGGTAGTCGGGGGCGAGCTGGATGATGCGCCGCTGCCCGATGGCGAAGGCGCCGAGCTGGACGATCAGCCCGCCCGGGGTGTAGCTCGCCGGCCGGCTGCCGCGGTCGAGCAGGCCGGCCGCGGTCATCGACGTCAGATACCGGTGCACCGTGGTCCGGTTGAGCTGGAGCCGCTCGGTCGCCTCCGACACCGACAGCTCCGGCGCGTCGGGCCCGAACAGGCGCAGTATCTGGGCCATCCGGCTCACGGCCTGGATGTCGGACTGGCCCTGCTCCGCCATGCACTTCCCCCTTGGCCACGCGCTCGGCGCTTCGGTCAACATCCGCACTTGATGTTCACATTATGTATGGCCCGGGAGAGTAGCAAAGTGACCTGCCTCACGCAAGAGTGCGGCGAGGCCGTCCTTCCGGTCGCTGGATCGATCGCGTTCCGCTCAAGCGTGCGTGCTGAAACCGAGGCCTCGGCCCCTCTTGGATGAGAAGAGACGGCGCGCGGTCGGGGGCGGACGCGAATTCGCAGGTCGACCGTTGACGTTCACAAAGTGGGCAGTTAGTGTGCATCGCGAACATCGAGGAGGTTGCCGATGCCCGGACCCAGCGCGATCACCACCGTGTTGCGCGGAGCGATCGACCTGCACTGCCATTCGGGGCCGAACCCGTTTCCCCGGCGCTTCGACCATGCGGACGCCGCCGCCGACGGCGAACGGCTGGAGATGCGGGCGATCCTGGTCAAGTCGCACCACCACAACACGGTGATGGACCTGCTCGCGATGGGCGACAGGCTCGCCAGGAGCTCGACGCGGGTGTTCGGGGGGATCGCGCTCAACAGCCAGGTCGGCGGCATCAACCCGTTCGCCGTGGCGATGTGCCTGCGCATGGGCGGGAAGGCCGTCTGGTTCCCGACCTTCTCCTCCGGACGGCACATCGAGTGCCATCCGGAGGGCGGCGGGTTCCCGACCGCGACCGTCGACGTCCCGTCCGCGCGGGTGGACGTCCTCGACGACGCCGGCGGCCTCATCCCCGAGGTCCACGAGGTCCTCGACCTCATCGCCGAGACCGACACGATGCTCAGCGGCGGCCACCTCCCGCCGGAGACCATCGCCCAGCTCTTCGAGGAGGGCAGGAACCGCGGGGTCAACCGCATGGTCATCAACCATCCGAACTTCGTCATCGGCGCCGAGCCCGAGCAGTGCCTGGACCTCGTGCGCGGCGGGGCCTACGTCGAGCACGAGGTCGGCATGTACGACCCCGAGGGCTACCGCAAGTGGGACCCGAAGACCCTGCTCACCTGGATCGAGACGATCGGGCCCGAGCGCACCGTCCTCGCCTCCGACCTCGGCCAGGCGAACCGGCCGCTGCCCGTCGACGCCTTCATCCGGGTCGGGTCGGCGCTGCTCGACCTCGGGCTCGGCGAGGCGGCCCTGCGGCAGATCACCTGCGTCAACCCCGCGTACCTGCTGGGCCTGGACGACTGAACCCCGACGACCACACCACCCCCTCCTGACGGAAGGACGGGACATGAGACTCAAGCCCTTGGCCGGGATGGCCGCGGTCATCCTGGCGGCGACCACCGCCGTCTCGTGCGGGTCGTCCGAGCCGGAGACCACGGCCGACGGCCGGACCGTGCTCAAGCTGGCGATCGCCACCCCGACCTGGAACTCCGGGTTCGCGACGCTGGCCGTCGCCGAGGCGCGCAAGTACTTCGCCGCGGAGAAGGTGGACGTCCGGATCTCGACGTTCGCCTCCGGTACCCAGGTCGCCCAGCAGGTCATCGCGGGCCAGACCGACATCGGCCTGATGACCGCGGAACCGGTCGGCATCGGGCGGGAGAAGGGCACCAGGCTCGTCTACTTCGCCGGCTACTACCCCAAGTGGATCTCCAATATCCAGGTCCCCGCCGGGTCGAGCGTCCGCGGCATCCGGGATCTGCCCGGCAAGCGCGTCGGCGTCACCGCCGTGGCGAGCTCGGGCACCACGTTCGTCCGGACCGCCATGAAGATGGAGGGGCTGGACGCCGGCACGGTCAAGTTCATCCCGATCGGCGGGGGATCGGAGCAGATCAACGCGATCAAGACCGGCAAGGTCGACGCGCTCGGCCTCTGGGACACCCAGTACCAGATCGTGCGCAACGCCGGCATCGGCCTCACCCCGCTGCCGGTCGCCTCGACGGAGGGCCTGTTCGGCGGCGGCTTCGCGGTCAAGGACGACGTCGTCGAGAAGCGGCGGGACGACCTGGTCCGCTTCGGCCGGGCCATGGCCAAGGCCATGGTGTTCGCCCAGGCGAACCCGCGCGCCGCCGTCCGCGACCTGTGGACGCTGCACCCCGAGGCCAAGGGCCCGGCGTCCACGTCCGAGGACGCCGTGCTGGACGGGCAGGTCAAGGTACTCCAGGTCCGCATGGACGGCCAGGGCGTCGAGCCCGGTCACGACCGCTGGGGCGAGATGGACGAGAAGAACGTCGCCGCCACGGTGTCCTTCATGCAGCAGGCCGGGCTGATCAAGAAGACCTTCCCGGCGACGGACATCTTCACCAACGACCTCATCCCCGAGATCAACAAGTTCTCCTTCGCCGAGATCCGCGCGGCGGCGAAGGACGCGAAGTGAACGGTCGCGCCCGCTGAACGGTGTGCAGTTCCCCCCGCCTCCCTCCCCACCCCATCCGAGCAGTCCACAGCTAGGGGGACCTCGTGAAAACCAACGGATATGCCCGGCTGGCGCCGATCGCGGCGCTGGTCGCGGCCGCGCTCGCGCTCGCCGGATGCGGCGGCTCGTCCGGCGGCAAGTCGGCCGACGGCCGTGACCGAATCCGGCTCGGCATCAGCACGCCGAGCTGGAACGCCGGATTCGCCACCCTCGCCGTCTCCGAGGCCAGGGGCTTCTTCGCCCAGGAGAACCTGGACGTCGACGTGCAGCTGTTCCCGTCCGGTACCCAGGCCGCCCAGCAGGTGGTCTCCGGCCAGATCGACGTCGGGCTGGTGACGCCGGAACCCGTCGCGATCGGGCAGGCCAGGAACACCGATCTGACGTACTTCGCGCAGTACTGGACGCGCTGGATCTACACCCTCAAGATCCCGCAGGACTCCCCGATCACCTCGGTGGCCGACCTCAAGGACAAGCGCGTCGGTGTCACCGCCGTGGCCAGCTCCGGCGGGACGTTCGCCCGCACGGCGATGAAGATGCAGGGCCTCGATCCGGAATCGGTCAAGCTCGTCCCGATCGGCGCCGGCGCCGAGCAGCTCAACGCGATCAAGAGCGGCAAGGTCGACGCCCTGGCGCTCTGGGACACCCAGTACCAGATCGTCGAGAACGCGGGCGTGAAGCTGAAGCCGCTGCCAGTGCCCGGCACCGAGAACCTGTTCGGCGGCGGTTTCGCGGTGAAGAAGGAGAACCTGAAGAAGAAGGAGGACCTGCTCGTCCGGCTGGGCAGGGCGTTCGCCAAGGGCGCGGTGTTCGCGCAGGCCAGTCCCGAGGCCGCGGTGGGCGACCTCTGGAAGCTGCACCCCGAGACGAAGGGGTCGTCCTCGGTCCCGGAGGACCAGCTGCTGGCCGGCCAGGTCAAGGTCCTGAAGGTCCGGCTCGACGGCATGAACATCGCCGAGGGCGAGAAGGGCCCCTGGGGCCGGATGGACCCCGCCGCCGTCACCGGCACCGTCAAGTTCATGACCACCGCCGGGCTGATCGACAAGGAGTTCCCGGCCACCGACATCTACACCGACGACCTGATCGCGAAGATCAACGCCTTCTCCTACGACGAGGTTCGCGCCGCCGCGAAGAAGGCGGCCTGACATGGGGGGCGCATGAGGCTCGGGGTGGCGATCGACCTGGGCTCGGCCGCGGCGACGCGTCCCCAGGTCGATCGCGCCGCGCGGCTGCTGGAGACGGCCGAGGCGAACGGGCTGTCGTCGGCCTGGCTGGGCGAGAGCTACCACGTCCGGCCCGAGCCGTTCCACCTGCCGGCCGCGCTGATCGTGCTCGCGCATCTCGCCGGGCGCACGGACCTGCCGCTCGGCACGGCGGTGCTGCTGGCCCGCGCGTACGAGCCGCGGCGGCTGGCCTACGAGGCGGCGCTGCTCGACCAGCTCTGCACCGGCCGGTTCACCCTCGGCCTCGCCCTCGGCAACGCCGACCTGGCGGAGCGGCTCGGCGGCGGCACGGACGGCCGGAGCCCGGGCGAGTGGTTCGCCGCCCTGGTCGCCGCGCTGCGCGAGACCTGGTCGGCCTCGACCGGGACCGGCGGGGACGGGCGCCGTGCCGGTCGCGCCGCCGCCCGCGCGGCCGGGAGGCCCGCCGATGTTCCTCGGCGGGCGCACCCGCGCGGCGGCGGCCCGGGCCGCGACCCTCGGCGACGGCTACTACGCGGCCACCAACTACGGCGACGAACTCCTGGCGGCGCGCGCCGCCGAGTACTGGGACGCCCGCGGCGGAGCAGGCGGCGAGGTGGCGGTCACCCGCCTGTGCCTGGTGGCCGAGGACGCGGAGCAGGCGCGGGAGATGGCGGACCGGTACTTCGCGTCCGTCCTGAACTACTACACCGCCCGGCGCGCGTGGATGGGGCCCGACGGGCCGGTGACGCCCGAGTTCCCGCTGGTCGGGTCCCCGGCCGACGTCGCGGCGGCGCTCCGGCGGTACGCGTCGACGGGCGTCACGTCCGTCCAGCTGAGGGTCGCGCCGCACGGGACGCCGCCCGAGGTGGCCGGGCGGACGCTGCGGCTGGTCGGAACCGCCGTGCTGCCCGAACTGGGCGGCGGAACGAGACCGGGGACGGAGAGGAGAGCGCTCGGATGAGTCCACAGGACGGCATCCCGACCTACAAGGAACTGCTCGAACGGCAGGACGCGCCGCCCGGCTCGTCCTGGGGGATCTTCGGCGAGAACGACCAGCTCGGCACGCTCAACTTCCTCGGCCCGGGGCAGGTGAGGGACGCGGTCGGGCTGGTCCGCCGCGGTGAGGTGTTCAACCTCGACTACCCGCTGAACACCTTCGTCCCGGCACCGGCCGGGACCAGGCCGGCGACCGTGCACCACATCTTCGCCAACAACCCGAACCACCGGGACGACTGGCTGGACTCGTTCTACCTGCAGTCGACGTCCCAGATCGACGGGCTGCGGCACATCCGCCACCCGCGCCACGGCTTCTACGGGGGCGTGCCCGACGAGGAGATCGGCGAGGAGACGCCGGCCCTCGGCATCCAGACGGTCGCGGAGCGCGGGATCGTCGCCCGGGGCGTCCTGCTCGACGTGGCCCGGCACTTCGCCGAACGCGGCACCCCGCTCGACCTGGCCGGCAACTACATGATCACCCCGGAGGACCTGGACGAGGTGGCCGCGGCCCAGGGGGTGGAGTTCCGGCCGGGCGACGTGCTCCTGCTGCGGGTCGGCTGGGCCTCGTACTGGCTGGACGAGGTCGGCGAGGAGGACCGGCAGGCCTTCAAGAAGAGGATCCGGCACCCCGGGCTCATCCAGTCGAAGGAGATGATCGCGTGGCTCTGGGACCACCGCTTCGCGATGGTCGCCTCGGACGACCTGGGCGTGGAGGCCCATCCGGTCAACCCGGACTCGGGCCTGGTCGACCCGGACGAGCCGCGGCCCGAACGCGGCGTCGTCCACAACGGGATGATGCACCGCCCGCTCATCGCGCTGCTCGGCCTCTTTCTCGGCGAGCTGTGGAACCTGGAGGCGCTGGCCGAGGACTGCCGCGCCGACCGGACCTACGAGTTCATGCTCACCGCCAAGCCCTTGAACCTCGTCGGCGGCGTCGGCTCGCCGCCCAACGCCATGGCGATCAAGTAGAGCACGCGGCAGGAGGAACGACGACGGTGAACGACCGGCTGGAAATCGCCGCCGACCCGGACGCGGCCGTCCGCGGGGTGGCCGACGGCTCCACCGTGCTGATCGGCGGGTTCGGGCGCGCCGGCCTGCCCGTCGCGCTGATCGACGCGCTCCGGCGCGGCGGTGCCCGCGACCTGACGGTGGTCAGCAACAACGCCGGGAACGGCACCACCGGGCTCGCCGGGCTGCTCGCCACCGGGCAGGTCCGCAGGATCATCTGCTCGTTCCCCCCGGCAGCACGACTCGTTCGTCTTCGACGAGCTGTACCGCGCCGGACGGATCGAGCTGGAGGTGGTGCCGCAGGGCAACCTCGCCGAGCGGATGCGCGCCGCCGGGGCCGGCATCGGCGCGTTCTACACGCCGACCGGCGCCGGCACCCTCCTGGCGGAGGGAAAGGAGACCCGGATGATCGACGGCCGCGAGCACGTCCTCGAACACCCCATCCGCGGCGATGTCGCGCTGATCCGCGCCCACCGGGCGGACCGGATGGGCAACCTCGTCTACCGCAAGACCGCGCGCAACTTCGGGCCGGTCATGGCCACGGCCGCCGCGCTCACCGTGGCCGAGGTCGGGGAGGTCGTCCCCGTCGGGGCGCTGGACCCGGAGGCGGTCGTGACCCCTTCGATCCACGTGGACCGCGTCGTGGTCGCGCGGCGGGCCGCCGAGGTGCCGGCATGACGGTCGCCGAGCACCTGGGCCGCGGCCCCCTCGACCGGACGGAGCTCGCCGCCCTCGTCGCCCGCGAGATCCCGGACGGCGCCTACGTCAACCTCGGGATCGGCCTTCCGACGACGGTCGCGAAGTTCCTCGACCCCGCCGCCGGGATCGTCCTGCACACCGAGAACGGCATGCTCGGCATGGGTCCCGAGGCCGACGGCGCCGACATCGACCTGGACCTGACCAACGCGGGCAAGATCCCGGTCACCGAGCTGCCCGGCGCCGCGTACTTCCACCACGCCGACTCCTTCGCGATGATGCGCGGCGGGCACCTCGACGTGTGCATCCTGGGCGCCTTCCAGGTGGCCGCCAACGGCGACCTGGCCAACTGGCACACCGGCGCGCCCGACGCGATCCCCGCCGTGGGCGGCGCGATGGACCTGGCCATCGGCGCGAAGTCCGTGTACGTGATGATGGACCTGTTCGCCAGGGACGGCAGCCCGAAGCTCGTCCCGGCCTGCACCTATCCGCTGACCGGACGCTCGTGCGTGAGCCGCGTCTACACGCGCCACGCCGTCTTCCACATCGGCCCGCCGGAGGTCAGGCTGGTGGAGACCTTCGGCATCGGCGCGGACGACCTCGCCCGCCGCCTCGACGTGCCATTCGCCCGTGAAGGAGAAGATTGTGCGTGAAACGGTGATCTGCGAGCCGCTGCGGACCCCGGTCGGCCGGTTCGGGGGAGCGCTCCGCTCGGTCCCGGCGGCCGACCTGGCCGCCACGGTGATCCGCGCGCTGCTCGACCGCACCGGCGTGCCGGGCGACGACGTCGACGACGTGGTACTCGGGCACTGCAACCCGAGCGGCGAGGCGCCGGCCATCGGCCGTGTCGCCGGGCTGGACGCCGGCCTGCCGGTCAGCGTGCCGGGCCTCCAGGTGGACCGCCGGTGCGGATCCGGGCTGCAGGCGGTGATCAGCGCCGCCATGCTGGTGCAGACGGGCGGCGCCGACGTCGTGGTCGCGGGCGGGGTCGAGAGCATGAGCCAGACCGAGTTCTACGCGACCGACGTCCGCTGGGGCGCCAAGGGCCCGGACGTGCGGCTCCACGACCGGCTCGCCCGCGCGCGCGTGACGGCCGGGGGAGCGAACCACCCCGTCCCGGGCGGGATGGTGGAGACCGCCGAGAACCTCCGCCGCGAGTACACGATCCCGCGCGAGGAGCAGGACCGGCTGGCCCTCCGGTCGCACCAGCGGGCCGTCGCCGCCGCCGACGCGGGACGGTTCGACGACGAGATGGTCCCGGTCACCGTCCGCGGCAGGAAGGGCGATGTCGTCGTGGACCGCGACGAGCACCCCCGGGCGGACACGACCCTGGAACGGCTCGCCGCGCTCCGGCCGGTGATGCGGAACGCCGACGCCGAGGCCACGGTGACGGCGGGCAACGCCAGCGGCCAGAACGACGGCGCGGCGGCGTGCTTGGTCACGACCCGCGAACGCGCCGAGGAACTCGGCCTGCGCCCGCTGGCGCGGCTGGTGTCGTGGGCCGTGGCCGGGGTGCCGCCCCGCACGATGGGCATCGGCCCGGTGCCCGCGACCGAACGCGCCCTGCGCCGCGCCGACCTGCGCCTGGCGGACATCGACCTCGTCGAGCTGAACGAGGCCTTCGCCGCCCAGGTGCTCGCCTGCACCCGCGAGTGGAAGTTCGCCGAGTCCGACTTCGACCGGCTCAACGTCAACGGCTCCGGGATCTCGCTCGGCCACCCCGTCGGCGCCACCGGGGCGCGGATCCTGGCCACGCTGCTGCGCGAGATGGACCGCCGGGAAGCGCGCTACGGCCTGGAGACCATGTGCATCGGCGGCGGCCAGGGGCTCGCCGCCGTCTTCGAACGCCAGGCCTGACCCGGGCCGCACCGCCCGCCCGAACCCGCCCCGACGGGGCTCAGCTGCCGTGCCGGGGGGGTTTGGGCGCGCGCCTGCGCTTGGCCTCGGACTCGACCAGGAGGACCGCGCGCCGCTCGACGTCTTCGTAGTACTCGTCGGCGTCGAGCTGGTTCTCGGCGACGCGTTCGGCTCGCTCGACCATTTCGTCGCTGGTCACTGATCCCGCCCCTTCCTGATCTCTACCGGTCATCGATCGTCCTTTCGGGCGCACACCCGCCGTTATCAGACTCTCACAGACTGTGCACGTGCGCCAGAGCCGCCGCCAGAATTCCCGCGAGCAGGCGAAGCGCCTCCAGATCGGTTTCCGCGAACGCCTTGGGTTCGGGGGAGACGGCGACGAGCAGCCCGGCGACCTCGTTGACATCGCGAATCCCAACGGCCACGGCGATGCAGCTCCGGTACTGCAATGACCCCATCTCCAGCACGTCCAGAAATGATTCTTGCTTTCTCAGGTCATCTACGCGTTTGCCTCGCAACGGGTTCAGCGTGAACTGCAGGAGATCGCCATCGTGCTCACCCTGGTCTCCCATCGTCCGGCGGGGGGCGGCGCCGCCCCACTCGGCATTGATCAAATGCAGGAGACCGTCGTCCTTCTTCAATTGGTAGAAGGCGGTTCTGGTCTGGCTCGACTCCTTCGCGTGGCTGCTGGTCCGTTTCGCGGCGACGAGGACATGGTGCACCAGATCGCGCTGGGCGACCTGCGCCTGACCGCTATCGGTCTTGCTGGCCAGGAGGCCGAGGGCCACGATCACGGGCAGGCCTCCCCCGGACAGCGTGCGGGCGAGTCGTTCGGCAATATCCTTGTAGGTACCGGAATGCGAACTGCGCAGCCATATCGAGGCACCCGCGAGTCCCGCGCAGACCAGGAGCGCGACCATGAGCGCGGCGCGGGGCGCGCCCGACGTGGAATTCGCGGCCAGCGGGAGGGCCGAGACCGACACCGCGAGCAGCACGGTGATGGGCAGGTTGAGCAGGATCACTTCCGCCGCCCGCTTCGCGACCTTCTTGGCTGCCTTGAAACCCACCCGACCCCCGCCTCTGGTCGCACTTGCCCTTATCTAGATCACTTCTGGGAATAAGCCCGTTCCAAACTTGTATCACAAGATCTGCGGACACAACGTGCTCTCGTCAGGGCCGTCCCTTCGATGGAGTAAATTCCTCTACCTGTGGCCCGGATACCTGCACGGGAATGGCTCTGGGAGGTGCCGTAAATTGGCCAGTTTGTCGAAATTCGTGCCGGGTTGAAGGGGCGGGTGCCAGTCCGACGTACAGGCGCGGCCCGGGCGTGCCGACCGCGCGCTCCGCTCCCTTGCCTCTCCACAAGATCACGGGCATCCCTTGACCGGGGGGCTCTGCATGATCATGATGAAGGCCGCCTTCTTCTTAACGGGCCTAACGAACCTCGGTGGAGGTGTCCGGCATGCCGGTGGGCGGACGACGAGGACGGGGCGGCCGCTCCTGGCCGGTCATCATCGCGATGGCGGTGCTGCTGGTGGCGCCGCTCGCCGCGGCCGTGCCGGCGGCGGCCGAGGGGAACCCCGCCGCCCCGGTGGCCGCTCCGGAGCAGGGGTCCGGGCCCGCCGCCCGCGCGCTTCAGCGGATCCTCGGCAAGCGCAAGGCCGCCCAGGTCAGGCTTCGCACGATCGGCAAGGGCGCCGGCGGCGACCGCTTCCGGGTCTCCGCCGAGGGCGGGCGGCTGGTGATCGCGGGCACCTCCCCGGCCGTCCAGCTCACCGGGTTCGGCCGGTACCTGCGCGAGGTCGCGCACGCCGACGTCGCGATCGGCGGGACGCAGCTCGACCTGCCCGCGCGGCTGCCGCTTCCCGCGAAGCCGATCGAGGCGGACGCGTCGGTCGCCCACCGGTTCGCGCTCAACGACACCAACGAGGGCTACGCGGGCGCCTACCTGAGCTGGGAGGAGTGGGAGCGCCGCATCGACGCGCTCGCGCTGCTCGGCATCAACGAGGTGCTGGTGTACGAAGGGCAGGACGCCGTCTACCAGCGGACCTTCCAGCGGTTCGGTTACAGCGCGGCGGAGATGCGCGCGTGGATCCCGCAGCCGGGCCACCAGGCGTGGTGGCTGCTGCAGAACATGTGCTGCACCGACGGGCCGATCTCCCAGCAGCTGATCGACCGGCGCGCCGCGCTGGCCCGGCGCATGGTCGATCGGCTGCGCGAGCTGGGCATGACGCCGGTGCTGCCCGGCTACTACGGCACCGTCCCGACCGACTTCGAGACCCGCAACCCGGGCGCGAACACCGTTCCGCAGGGCACCTGGAACGGCCTGGAGCGCCCGGACTGGCTCGACCCGACGGGGCCGGAGTTCGGCAGGGTCGCGGCGGCGTTCTACAAGGCGCAGACCGAGCTGTACGGGCCGAGCACGATGTACAAGATGGACCTGCTGCACGAGGGCGGCCGGGCCGGGTCCGTGCCGGTGCCCGCGGCGTCCAGGGCCGTGCAGGACGCGCTCGACGCCGCGCATCCGGGCGCGACCTGGGTGATCCTCGGCTGGCAGAACAACCCCCGCGAGGAGACGCTCCAGGCGGTGGACCGGTCGCGGATGTTCATCGTGGACGGCATCACCGAGCAGCCGAACATCACCGACCGGGAGAAGGACTTCCTCGGCACGCCGTACGCCTTCGGCACCATCTGGAACTTCGGCGGCCACCAGAACTTCGGCGCCGGCCTCACCGTCTGGAACGAGAAGTTCCACGCGTGGCGCGCCAAGCCCGGCACCGCGATGGACGGCATCGCGCTGATGCCCGAGGCCATCGACAACAACCCGGCGGCGGTGGCGTTCTTCGCCGACATGCCGTGGCGGGACGGGCCGGTCGACATGGACGCCTGGTTCGATCAGTACGCCACCGCCCGCTACGGCGCCGCCGACCCGCACGCTCTCGCGGCCTGGCGGATCATCGGCGGGACGGCCTACGCCTGGCCGGCGGGCAAGGACACCCGGCACGTGACGGGTCTGTTCGACGACGAGCCGAACCTCGCCAACACCGGCACGCCCCTCCAGTACGAGCCCGCCGAGTTCGAGAAGGCCCTGGGCGAGCTGCTGAAGGTCGACCGGCGGCTGCGGCGGTCCGGCGCGTACCGCTACGACCTGGTCGACGTCTCCCGCCAGGTGCTGGCGAACCGGAGCAGGCTGCTCCTGCCGAAGATCCGGGTCGCCTACCGGGACGGCGACCGCGCCGCCTTCGCCCAGCTCACCGGCCGGTGGATGGGCGAGCTCCGCCTCATGGACGAGGTCCTTGGCACCGACCCCCATTTCCTCCTCGGCACCTGGCAGCGGGAGGCGGCCCGGCAGGCGGCGAGCCGCGAGGAGGCCGCGACGCTGGACTACAACCTCAAGTCGCTGGTCACGCTGTGGGAGAGCGACAGCCCGGGGCTCCAGGACTACGCGCGCCGCGAGTTCAACGGCCTGGTCGGGGGCTACTACGCCGGGCGCTGGCGGATGTTCTTCGACGAGCTGGGACGGTCGCTGAAGACGGGCGAGGAGCCGCGGCGGATCGACTGGCGCGCCGTCGCCGAGACGTGGGCGCGCGCGGGCACCCGCTACGCGGCCGAGCCGCGCGGCGACGCGTACCGGCTGGCGGAGCGGGTGGCCGGGGAGCCTGCGGGGGCGCTGGCCCTCGCCACCGGCCGGAAGGGCATCGAGCCGGGCGGCACCGTCCGGGTGACCGCGACCTTCACCAACGAGTCGGCGCTCAGCGCGGCCCGCGGGGTGCGCTTCCGGCTGGACGCGCCGCGCGGATACGAGGTCGTGCCGCAGTCGACCGGAGGGGACGACGTCGGCCCGGGGAAGACGGGGACCGCGACCTGGACGGTGACCGCGCCGTCCGGCGCTGAGCCGGGCACGCTGCCGGACCTGCGCGCCACGGTCTCCTGGCGCACCGCGGGAGGCGCGTCAGGCCAGGTGAGCGCGCGCTCCCTCCTCATGGTCGGTGGAAGCACGTTCGACGAGCCCTACAAGACCGCCGCGTCCACCGAGGCGGAGTTCGCGCGGGCGGGAGACACGATCGGCATCGCCGCCGGCGGCAGGGACATGTGGGGCGGCACCAACGAGTTCGCGACCGTCTACAAGGATGGCGGGCTGGCCCCGGGAACCGCGGTGTCCACGAAGGTGACCAGGCTGGACGGCTCGTCCCCCTGGACCCGGGCCGGGCTGGTCGCGAGCGACGACCTGGCCGAGACCGGCTCGGCCGGGTACGCCGCCATCGCCGTCACGCCGGAGCACGGGTGCGTCTTCTCCTACGACGGCGACGGTGACGGCCGGCTCGACCACGTCACCGAGGTCGGCGGGTTCACCGCGGGCGCCGTCCACGTGCGGCTCCGCAGGGACGGCGACCGGATGACCGGATCGTGCAGTTCCGACGGTAAGAACTGGGCCGTGGTCGGTTCGGGGACGGTCCCGGGCGCGGCCGGTGCGCAGGACGTCGGCCTGTTCGCCAGCGCCGTCAACCGCGACACCGGCCAGGAGGCGATCGCCCTCTTCGGCGGCGGCGTCGTAGCGGCGCCCGACACGTCCCGCGACGGCTCCGGCGACCTGCTGCGGAGCCTCCGCAAGCCGGTGACGGCGCTCTCCTCCGAGCCCGGACGGCCGCCGGAGGCCGCCAACGACGGCAGCCGCGCCAACTCGCCGTACTGGGGCGGCCGGATGACCTACGGCGAGAACTGGTGGCGGGTCGATCTCGGCGCCGTCAACGACGTGTCGCGCGTCAACGTCCGCAACTACGTCGACGGCACCCGCTACTACACCTACCGGCTGGAGGGCAGCCTCGACGGCGCCCGCTGGTTCACCATCGGCGGCCGCAACGGGCCCCGCCCGGCCGCCGACGCGGGCGACACCATGAACACCGAGGCCAAGGCCCGCTACGTCCGGGTGGTCGGCCTGGGCAACACCGCCAACCTCACCTTCCACCTCACCGAGGTCAGCGTCTACGGCACTCCGGCCGGGTGAGGCGGCCGCGCGCCGGTCAGGTGCCCAGCTCGGTGTCCAGCTTCTCCAACTGCGCGTCGTAGATGCGCCGCAGGCCCTTGGGGGCGAAGGTCTTCTCGAAGAACCCTCCGATGCCGCCCGCTCCGTCCCAGGTGGTCGTGACCTGCACGCGGGAGGTGTCACCGGCGGGGGAGACCGTCCACGTGGTGACCATGGAGGAGTTGGCGTCGCGCTCGACCAGCCGATCCTTGCCGGGCGTGCTCGCGGTGAAGAGGCAGTCGCGCACCCGCTTGCTCGTGGCGGCCAGCTTCCAGTGCACCACCGTGCCCTCGCCCTGGCCGCCCTCGCGCACGTCGTACTCGCTGAAGTGCTCGGTCAGGATGCGGGATCGGACACCGGTGTAGTCGCCGAGTGCGGCGAGCACCCGGTCCGGGCCGGCGTTCAGCGTTCGCTCTGTGGTGACCACGACTTGTCCCATGCGGATCATCCTTTCATCGCCGTCGGTAGGGTGGACCGATGCTCCCGCAGCGACTGCTGTTCAGCCGGACGTTCAGTGAGGACCCGTACGCGGTCTACGCCGAGTTGAGGGAGTCGGGACCGGTCCACCCGATCGACTTCCCTCCCGGGGCCACCGCCTTCCTGGTGGTCGACCACGAGCATGGCCGCGCGGCCCTGAACGACCCGCGCCTTTCCAAGGACAGTGCCCACAGCGCCGTGCCCGTGAACGGCGAGATGTTCTTCGGCGGGACGATGCTCGCCATGGACCCGCCCGACCACACCCGCATGCGCGGGCTGGTCGCCAAGGCGTTCACCGCCCGGCGCGTCGAGCGGCTGCGCCCGCGCGTCGAGGAGATCGCCGGCGCCCTGCTGGACGGCGTCGCGGCGCGCGGCGAGGCCGACCTGATCGAGGATCTCGCGGTCCCGCTGCCGATCCAGGTCATCTGCGAGATGCTCGGCGTGCCGGCGTCGGACCGGGGACGGTTCCGCGAGTGGACGGCCGTGCTGACGGTGCCGGCGCTGACCGCCGAGGCCCGCGCGCACCGGCGCGAGGTGGCACGGGCCTTCACCGGCTATCTGGGCGAGGTGATCGCCGAACGGCGGGCCCGTCCGGAGGAAGACCTGGTCAGCGCCTTGATCGCGGCGCGCGACGGGGACGCCGCCCTCACCGAGGCCGAAATGGTCAACAGCATCGGGCTGCTGCTCATCGCCGGCCACGAGACCACGGTCAACCTCATCGGCAACGGTGTGCTGGCCCTGCTCCGGGCCCCCGGCCAGCTCGACCTGCTCCGGAGGCGGCCTGAGCTGCTGCCGTCCGCGGTCGAGGAACTGCTCCGGTTCGACGGGCCGCTGGCGTGGGCGAGCCAGCGCATCGCCCTGGAGGACATGGAGATCGCCGGGACCCCGATCCCCAAGGGCGCCTGGGTGCACGTCTCCCTCGGCGCCGCCGACCGCGACCCGGCGGTGTTCGAGGCGCCCGACCGGCTGGACGTCACCCGCGCCCCCAAGCGCCATGTCGCGTTCGGCCACGGCATCCACTTCTGCCTCGGCGCCCCGCTGGCCCGCCTGGAGGGCCAGATCGCCATCGGCGGCCTGCTGGACCGTTTCCCCGGTCTCGCGCTCGCCGTGCCGGCCGCCGACCTCCGCCATCACCGCACCGGCTCGATCGTCCGCGGCCTGGTCTCTCTTCCCGTGCGGGTTTGACGTCGACGCCGCTGTTCGTCTGCGATTATCAGAGAAGGAGGTGGGGCCATGTCCGGGGAGTCTGGACCGGAGCCACAGATCGACACCAGCGTGCCGCATTCGGCGCGCGTCTGGGACTTCTGGCTCGGAGGCAAGGACAACTACCCGGTGGACCGCGAGGCCGGCGAGGCCGTGCTGCGGGTCCTGCCGGTGATCGCGAAGTCGGCGCAGAACGACCGGGCGTTCCTCGGCCGCGCGGTGCGGTTCGTGTCCTCCCAGGGCATCCGGCAGTTCCTGGATCTCGGGACCGGGCTGCCGACCGTCGACAACACCCACGAGGTCGCGCAGCGCGCCGCGCCGGAATCCCGGATCGTGTACGTCGACAACGACCCCCTGGTGCTCAGCCACGCCCGCGCCCTGCTGACCAGCACCCCGGAGGGGGCCTGCGACTACATCCAGGCCGACATCCGCGACACGGCGGAGGTCCTCGCGGGGGCCGCTCGCACGCTGGACTTCGACCGCCCGATCGCGCTGATGATGCTGGGCGTGCTCAACCACGTGGTGGACGACGACGCGGCCAGGGGCCTGGTCGCCGACCTGCTGAAGGAGCTCGCGGACGGCAGCTACCTCGTCATCTCCCACACCTGCGACGCCACCACCGACGAGCTGGACGGCGAGGCGATGCGCCGCGCCGTGCGCGAGGTGATGGACCGCGGCGGCACGCCCATCCGGGCCCGGTCGCCCGAGCAGATCGCGGAGCTGTTCGACGGAGCGCGCCTTCTGGAGCCCGGTGTCGTGTCGTGCTCGCGCTGGCGTCCCGACCCGTCCCCGTGGCCGGTGCCGGAGGTGCCGCACTTCAGCGGCGTCGCGATCGTCTCCCGCTCCGCCTAGCGGTGGTGCCCGGCGGGCGCGGACCGGTCCGCGCCCGCCGAGGCCCCTTGCTCGGCGGCACGGGCGATGCCCTGGCACATGCCCTTGAACACGCGGTGGTGGAAGGGGCGGGACGCCCACCAGTAGGCGTGCCCGGCCAGCCCGCGCGGGTGGAACAGGGCCCGCTGGCCGAGGACGGTGTGCCCGCCGCTCCGGTGGACGGCCAGTTCCAGCCAGGCCAGCCCCGGCAGCCGCATCTCGGCGCGCAGGCGCAGCAGCCGGCCCGGCTCGATCTCCTCGACGCGCCAGAAGTCCACCGTCTCGCCGACGCGCAGCCGCCGCGGGTCCCGGCGGCCGCGGCGCAGGCCGACGCCGCCGATGAGGCGGTCGATAAGGCCCCGGACGCGCCAGGCGAGCGGGAAGGAGTACCAGCCGCGGTCCCCGCCGATGCCCTCGACGACCTCCCACAGCCGGTCCGGCGGGGCGTGCGTGACACACGTCCGCTCATCGGTGTAGAGGCTGCCGCCGGCCCAGTTCGGGTCGGTGGGCAGCGGGTCGCTGGGGGCGCCCGGGGTGGCGGCCGACGACCAGCGGGTGGCGACGCCGGCCTCCCGGATGCGGCGCAGGGCCAGCGCCACCGACCGGTCGAAGCCGACCGGTCCGCCGGGCGGCGGGGGCACGTGCTCGGCGATGTCGTTCTCGCGGCAGACCACCTCGTTCCGCAGCGACTCCACGAGGGGGCGCGCCAGCGCGCCGGGGACGGGGGTGATCGCCCCCACCCACAGGCTCGACAGCCGCGGGCTCAGCACGGGGACGGGCACGATGATCCGGCGCCTGAGCCCCGCCACGGCGGCGTAGCGGCGCATCATGTCGGTGTAGGTGAGGACGTCCGGGCCGCCGATGTCGAAGCCGCGGTTCACGTCCGCGGGCAGGTCCGCGGACCCCACCAGGTAGTGCAGGACGTCCCGGATCGCGATCGGCTGGATGCGCGTGTGCACCCAGCGCGGAGTGACCATCACCGGCAGGCGCTCGGTCAGGTAGCGCAGCATCTCGAAGGAGGCCGACCCCGAACCGATGATCACGGCCGCGCGCAGCCATGCCGCGGGCACCCCGCCGGCGAGCATGATCTCGCCGACCTCGGCGCGGGACCGCAGATGCGGCGACAGCTCCTCCTCGGGATCCATGCCGCCGAGGTAGACGAGCCGGCCAACGCCGGCCTCCTGCGCGGCGTCGGCGAAGGTGCGGGCCGCGCGGCGGTCGTTCTCGGCGAAGCCCCCTCGGCCGCCGATCGCGTGGATGAGGTAGTAGGCGACGTCCACGCCCTCCAGGGCACGGCGGGTCGCGCCGGGATCGGTGGCGTCGGCCTCCGCGATCTCCACCCGCCCGGCCCAGGGCTGGTCGCGCAGCCGCCGGGCGGAGCGGGCCATGCACCGCACCCGGTGGCCGGCGTCCAGCAGTTCGGGCACCAGCCGGCCCCCGATGTAGCCGCTGGCTCCGGTGACCAGGCACAACCGCCCCTGCGTGGCGCCGGTGTCCATGAGCCTCCTCCGGTCGAATGATCACTTCGGGCCGATGACGGGGGACGGGTAGTCCAGGGCGCGCCTCCGGTCGTCCGCCAGCCTCCAGGGGCGGTGGACGCGCGGCCCCTCGATGCCGGCGAGCTCCGGCACGTGGCGGCGGACGTAGTCGCCGCCCGGGTCGAAGCGGGACGCCTGCCGGAGCGGGTTCATGACGCGGTCGGGCCTGGTGCTGTTGCCGGTGCCCGCCACCCACTGCCAGTTCCCGGCGTTGTCGGCGATGTCGCCGTCGATGAGCAGGTCGTTGAAGTGGCGCAGGCCCTGCCGCCAGTCGATGCCGAGGTCGCGGGTCAGGAACGACGCCGTGATGAGGCGGGCGCGGTTGTGCATGTAGCCTTCGCGGGCGAGCTGCCGCATGCCCGCGTCCACGATCGGGACGCCGGTCCTGCCGTCGCGCCAGGCGTCCAGGGCGTCCTCGTCCCGGTTCCAGCGCCCTTCGCGCGGCCGGTAGTCCTCCCTGGCGAGCGCGGGGAACGCCGCGGCGACCTGGTGGTGGAAGTCGCGCCAGGCGAGCTGGCGCCGGAACCCGTCCGGGCCGGCCCGCGCCAGTTCCCGCGGCGAGACGCAGCCGAACTTGATGTACGGGCTGAGCCGGGACGTGCGGTCGGCGGCGAGATCGTCGTGGACGTGCCCGTAGGACCCGGCGTCCTCGCGCAGCCACGCCGCCATGCGGGCGCGCCCGGCCCGCTCGCCGCCGGGCGCCGGGCAGGGCGACGCCGAGCCGGCGGTCAGGTCGGCCAGGTCGGGCAGCGGGCCGGGATCCAGGCCGGGCGGCAGGCCGACCGCCTCGGGCGTGCCGGCGAGCGGACGCGGGCGGGCGGCCTCCCAGGCCCGCCAGTACGGCGTGAACACCCGGTAGTGGTCGCCGCTCGCGGGGGTGAGGTCCCCGGGCGGGAGGACCGTGATGCCGGGGCACGCGGAGACCTCCAGGCCGAGCCCGCGGAGGCCGGCGAGGCGGCGGTCCGCGTGCGCGGAACGCTCGTCGGCCAGGAACAACGCGCCCGCTCCGGCGTCCCTGGCCAGGCGCGCGACCTCCGCCACCGGGTCGCCGCGCCGCAGCACCAGGTCGCCGCCCAGTTCCCGGAGCGATTCCCGCAGGTCGGCAAGGCTCTCAAGGAGGAACCGGACGCGGTTGGGCGGGGCGAACCGCCCGCCCAGGATCCGGTCGTCGAAGACGAAGAGCGGCACGACCCGGCGGGCCCGGCACGCCGCGGCCAGGGCGGGGTTGTCTCGGACTCGCAGGTCCCGGGTGAACAGCATGATCGAGGTGTCCATCACAGGGTCTTCGGACGGACGCCCCGGACCGGTTGCGCGCCCGGCGCCGCGGTGCAACCGGCGGGAGCGGTTCCGGCGAAGGCCTGGTGGATCGTACGCTGTGCGATCGGAGTGACACCGGAGACCGGAACGCGGGGTGGCTCGATGGAACCGGCGGCGGGACTGGGCGTGGGCGCGGTGGCGCGGCGCCTGGGCGTGGCCGCCGCCACGCTGCGCACGTGGGACCGCAGGTACGGGATCGGCCCGAGCGGGCGCAGCGCCGGCGGCCACCGCCGCTACACGGTCGCCGATCTGGCGCGGCTAGAGGCGATGCAGCGGCTCATCCTCGCGGGCGCGCCGCCGGGGGAGGCGGCGCGGGCCGCGCTGGACGGCCCGCCCGGCGCGCCGCTCCGCCCGCACGCGCACGGCGCCGGGGGCCGCCGGGTGCCGCTGGGCGAGGTGCCCGCCGGCGCGGACACCGCCGAGGCCCGGGGCCTCGCGCGGGCGGCGATGGCGCTGGACGTCCCGGCGATGACCCGGCTCGTCCGGACGGCCATCGCCCGGGACGCGGTCGCGGGGGCCTGGGACGGCCTGATCGTCCCGGTGCTGACCGGGATCGGGCGCAAGCACGAGGCCACCGGCGACTGCGTCGAGGTCGAGCACCTGCTGTCGACCGTGCTGCTCGCCTGCCTGGCGGAGGTGCCGGCGCCCGCGGAGCCGCTCAACGTCCGTCCGGTGCTCCTGGCGTGCGCGCCGGAGGAGCAGCACAGCCTGCCGGTGCACGCGCTGGCCGCCGCGCTCGCCGAGGAGGGCGTCGGCGTGCGCCTGCTGGGGGCGCGGGTGCCGGAGCACGCGCTGGCCGCCGCGATCCGGCGCACCGGGCCCGGCGCGGTGTTCGTGTGGTCGCAGACGGCCGGGACCGGCGATCCCGGCTGGCTGGACGGGCTGCCCGGCTCCCGCCCGGCGGCCCGCCTGCTGGCGGGCGGGCCGGGCTGGGCGCGTGACCGCCTCCCGGCCGGTGTCCGCCCGGTGACGAGCCTTCCCGCCGCGGTGGCCGAGATCAGGTCCGCGTTCGACCCGTCCTGACCTGCGCGAAACGTTTCCGCCCTCTTTGCGGTACCGAGGTGGCTTCTGCCCGGAATCCCAACTATGAATAAGTTTTGACGCGATTTCCTCGGGCAAGGGCGGAGGCATGACACTGGGAACGCGCCTCGCGCAGGGGGACGAGACGGCCCTGGACGAGTGCTACACCACGCTCGCGCCGCTGGTCCGGCGGCACGTCCTCCGGCTGGTTCCGGGCCATGCCGTCGACGACGTGGTCCAGCTGGTCTTCCTGGAGCTGTGGAGAACGCGCCGCCGGTTCGACCCCGCCCGCGAGCTGGAGCCGTGGGTGCTGGCCATCGCCCGCAAGCGCGCCATCGACCAGCTGCGCACCGAGGCGCGCCATCACCGCCGGTGGGCGCCGCTGGAGGATGTGGGAGAGCCCGACGCCACCCCCGCCGTGGACGCCGCGTGCGACGTCCGGAAGGCACTGGCCGCCCTGCCCGTCCTGCAGCGGCAGGCGATCGTGCTGGCCCACTTCGGGCAGCTCACGCAACGCGAGATCGCCGACCGGCTGTGCGTCCCGCTCGGGACCGTCAAGGCCCGCACGGCCCGCGGGCTCCACCGGATGAGGGAGCTGCTGTGAACCCGGAGGCCGTTGCCCGGCTTCACTCGTTCTTCGAGGCCGGCTGGCGCCCGCGCGACCTCGTCGAGTTCCACAGCCGCCACAAGCTGCAGGTGCTCGCCCACGAGCCGCCCGCCTACCGGGAGCTGGGCCGGATCGTCGCGCGGGCGGGCACCCGGCCCCGCGGCGAGGTGGAGGCCGCCTACCGCCGGACGTTCGAAGCGGCGCTGGCCGTCCGCCCGGACCGGGGCCGCCACACCAACGCCCTCCAGCACGCCTTCGGGCTGCTGAGGGACCGGCTCGACGACACGCGCCGGCATGACGTCCTGAACGCCATCGAGAGCTACCGCCAGGGGCGGGCGCCCCTCAGCGTTCCGATCGCCCTGCTCCGCCACCATGCCGAACGCGAAGATCTCGACTACCTGGCGCACCAGACCTACTTGGACGGGTAGGGCCGTTCGCGGGGACGCTTGCGGGCGCGGGGGACCGGGACGGGGTCGCGCCCGGGGACGATCTTGTTGGAGACCGTGCCGATGCCTTCGACGGTGAGGGTGACGGTGTCGCCCGGCTTGAGCGGGGGCGGGGTTCGGCCGCCGCGGTCGCGGCCCCACAGTTCGGCGAGGCAGCCGCCGTTGCCGCAGGTGCCCGACCCGAGGACGTCACCGGGGCGCAGGGTGGCACCGCGAGAGGCGTAGGCGAGCAGGTCCTCGAAGGGCCAGCCCATGTTGGACAGCAGGTCGCGTCCCACGATCTCGCCGTTGACGTCGGCGGTGAGGGCGAGCCGCAGGAAGCCCTCGGCGTCGCGGAAGGGCTCCAGCTCGTCGGCGGTGACCAGCCACGGCCCGAGGGTGGTGGCGGAGTCCTTGCCCTTGCAGGGGCCGAGACCGACCTGCATCTCGCGGGCCTGGAGGTCGCGCGCCGACCAGTCGTTGAAGATCGTGTATCCGTAGACGTGGTCGCGGGCCTGCTCCGGGGTGAGGTCGGCGCCCGGACGGCCGACGATCGCGGCGACCTCCAGTTCGAAGTCCAGCGCGGACGATCCGGGCGGGACGGGCACCGCGTCGTGGGCGCCGACCATCGCGTGCGGGTTGGAGAAGTAGAAGGTCGGCGCGTCGTACCAGGCGTCCGGGACTCCGGCCTCCCCGGACACGCTGCGCCGGACGCCCTCGACGTGCTCCTCGAAGGTCACGAAGTCGCGGACGGACGGCGGCTCGATCGGCGGCAGCAGCCGCACCTCCCGCAGGGGCACCGGTTCCGCCGCCTGGGGAAGCGGACCCGAGCGGACGATGTCGAGCAGTTCCGTGCCGAGCGGGAACGGTGCCACGGCGTCGCCGTCGACGATTCCGCAGCGCCGCAGGCCGAGATGCGCGTAGGTGGCGAGTCGCATGCTCGTCCTAGACGGGCGGGGCGACGAACACGCCGCGGTCGGGGTCGTTGAACGATTCCTTGGCGATGAGTTCGTTCATGGGGTTGGCCGTGCCCCACTGGTCGGTGACGTCGGGGTCGGAGAAGTCGTACAGGTGCGGGTGCCAGGCGTCTTCGTCGAGGTTCTCCAGTTCGGTGGTGTACTCGACGGTGTTGCCGTGCGGGTCGAGGAAGTAGGAGAAGGTGTTGTCCCCGGCCTTGTGGCGTCCCGGGCCCCAGATCATGCGGACTCCGGCGCGCAGCAGCCGTCCCGTCCCGTACATGTACTCGTCGATGCCGCGCATCTCGAACGAGACGTGGTGCAGGGACGTGTGCGGGCCCTTGGCGATCGCGACGCTGTGGTGCTGCGGGTTGCAGCGCATGAAGTGCATGACCTTTCCCATGTGCCGGGAGGTCAGCGTGTCCGAGAGCGCGAAGTCCAGGTGGCGCTCGTACCAGGCGCGCGTGGCGTCCAGGTCGGGCGAGTTGAGGACGACGTGCGACAGCCGGACCGGCACGGCCTCCCGCGGCTCGATCCTGCGATGGGGGCGGGCGGCGACGTCCGCGGAGACCTCGACCGTCCGGCCGTCGATGTCGAAGAACCTGCACCCGTAGCCGCCGCCCGGCGTGGACAGCTTCCCGGGCTCGCTCACCTGCCTCACCCCGGCGCCGGCGAGCCGTTCGGCGAGGGCGTCCACGTCCGCCGGGGAGTCGGCGCCGAAGGAGACGAGGTCGAGGCGTTTGTCTTCCGCCTTCCGGAGCCGGACGACGTACTGCTCGGGTGACCCCTCCGCCGCGAGGAAGGAGATCCCGGTGTCGCCGGCCACCTCGGTCAGGCCCCAGACACCGGTGTAGAACCGGTGCTGCTTCTCGTAGTCGGGGACGGCGAGGTCGACGTGCCGCAGATGGGTGATGAGACGGTCGGGCATGGTCACTCCTTGATGTCGAAGAGCGCGGCGGCGTTGCCTCCGCGCACGGCGTCGAGGACGGGGCCGGGCGGGAGCGCGGCGCGCAGCCGGTCCAGCGGGTCCTCGACGCCCATGTCGAAGGGGTAGTCCGAGCCGAGGACGACCTGTGCCGCCCCGGCCGCGTCCACCAGCGAGCGCAGGGCACCGGGTTCGTAGACGAGGGAGTCGAACCAGATCCGGCGCAGGTAGGCGCTCGGCGGTTCGGCGCACGACCGGGCCTCGGGGCGCACCCGCCAGCCGTGGTCGGAACGTCCGAGGCCGGTGGGCAGGTAGCCGCCGCCGTGCGCCGCGACGATCTTCAGGCCGGGATGCCGGTCCAGCACGCCGGAGAAGATCAGGTGCGACAGGGCGACCGCGTTCTCGGCCGGCTGCCCGACGATGTTGGACAGGTAGAACCGGTCGAGCCGCTCGTCCAGCGTGCAGCCGAAGGGGTGCAGGAACACCACGGCGCCGGACGCCTCGGCACGCGTCCAGAACGGCTCCAGTGCCTCGTCCGACAGTTCGAGGCCGGGTGCGCAGGAGGAGATCTCGACCCCGCGCAACCCGAGACCGAGCGCGTGGTCCAGTGCGGCGACCGCCAGATCCGGATGCTGGAGCGGGACGAGCCCGAGACCGTACAGCCGGTCGGGGGCCCGCCCGCAGTGCGCGGCGACGCCCTCGTTCGCCAGCCGGTACACGGTGCGGGCGAGGTCGCGGCGGGCCCAGTAGTGGTAGTGCGACGGGGACGGGCTGACGATCTGCACGTCGATCCCGGCGGCGTCCATGACGGCCAGCCGCTCCTCCACCCGGGTCAGGCGGCCGATCCGCTCGCCGACCATCCGGCCGCTGACCTGGAGGGACGCGGCCCCGTTGCGCCGCGCGTCCAGCGCCCGGTGCTCGGCGTGCCCCGGTTCCCCGGCGACCGTCTCCTCGATCTCTGGGAGCAGGACGTGCGCGTGGACGTCGATGGTCTTCACGGCCGCTCCGTGACGAGGGCGGCGATGCGTCCCATGAGCCCGGGGACGTCGGCGTCGGGCGAGGGGTCGAGCTGCCAGCGCGCGAGCTGCACCGACGCGTCGACGACCGCCCCGGCCCGCTCGAACCGCCGGTCCATGAACGCGTCGAAGAGAGCCTGGCCGGCCGGCGCGCCGCCGAGGAGCAGCTCGGCGAGGACGGAGGCGTCCTCCAGGCATTGCGCCGCGCCCTGGGCGAGCGTCGGCGGGCACGCGTGCGCAGCGTCCCCGATGAGCACGACCCGGCCCCGGTTCCACGGGCGCGGGACCAGCAGCGACTCGAACCAGGTGTAGTTGATCCGGTCCGGGTCGGTGATGCCGGTGCGGATCTCGTCCCACACGCCGCCGTACCCGGCGGCGAGCGCCCGCATATGAGAGGCCTTGTCCGCTTCTTTACTGGATTCTCGTGGCCGTGCCTTCTCGACCAGGTACGCGTACATCGTGTCCGGCCCGGTGGGGCAGTACCCGGCGATGAAGCACGGCCCGCCGTAGATCAGGTCGGTGCGCTCGACGCTCTCGGGGCGGCTCGTGTGGATCCGCCAGATCCCCATGCCGGCCGGCTCCGGCTCGACGTGGATGCCGATGAGCCGGCGCACGGCGGAGCGGATCCCGTCGGCGCCTACGACGAGGTCATAGGCCCCGGAGGACCCGTCCGACAGGTGGGCGGTGATGCCCGCGCCGCCCTCCTCAAGGGCCGACACAGTGAGCCCGTACCGGACGCGGGCGCCCGCGTCCCGCACCGCCTCCGCGAGGATCGCGGCCAGCTCGGGGCGGTTCATCCCGACCGTCGCCGGCAGGTCCGGCCCGCCGGTGCGGGCGCCGGGGATCTCGGCGATCAGCGCCCCGTCCGGCGCCCGGAGCCCGAGCATGTCGAACCCGTACCCGGCGGCCTCCACCCGCTCCCACACGCCGAGGTCGCGCAGCACGCGCAGCGCGTTGCCCTGTAGCGTGATCCCGGAGCCCGACCCGACCGGCCCGGCCGCGATCTCGGCGACATCGACCGAGACGCCGCCGCGCGCCAGCGGGATCGCCAGCGCCGACCCGGCGGTGCCGCCGCCGACGATCAGTACCTTCATGACGCCTCACTTGATCGCGATGGGGTTGACGGGGGAGCCGACCGCGCCGGTGACCGGCAGCGGCGCGGCGGTGAGCCAGAAGTCGTACCGGCCGTCGCCCGCGCAGTGCGCGGCGAGGCCGTCCAGGTCCCACATCTCGCCGACCAGCAGCCCGATGTGCGGGATGACGACCTGGTGCAGCGGCTGGAACGCCTCGTCGAACTCGTTCGGCCGGACCTCGAAGCCCCACGTGTCGGTCGCGATGGCGGCGATCTCCGTGCGGTGCAGCCATCCGGCGGTGGTGAACGACAGCCCCGGCGCGGGCCCGCCCGCGTAGTCGCCCCACCCGTCCCGCCGGGCGCGCGCCAGCCGCCCCGTCCGGACGCAGACGATGTCGCCGCGCCCGACCGTCACGCCGTGCGCGCCGATCGTCGTCCGCAGGTGCTCCTCGGTGATGGCGAACCCGTCCGGCAGCTCGCCGCCGTCGCCGAGCACGCGGCCCACGTCCAGCAGCACCCCGCGGCCGGCGACGTGCGGGGCGAGATGCTCGATGCCGGTCACCAGGTCGCCTTCGGAGGTGACGACCTTCTCCGCCGGACGCCCGTTCCACGCCCGGCCGTGGTCGAAGATGTGGCCCAGGCCGTCCCACTGCGTGGAGCACTGCAACGGCATCGCGATCACATCGTCGGCGCCGCCGATCCCGTGCGGGAAGCCCTGGTTGCCGAGCGCCGCGTCCGCCCCGGTGTCGAGCATGGTGTGGACGGGGTTGGTGCGCCGGCGCCAGCCCTTCTGCGGCCCGTCCATGTCGAACCGCTGCGAGAGCGAGAAGGAGACGCCCTGCCGGACGAGCGCGGCGCCCTCCCGCCGCTTGGCCTCGTCGATGAAGTTCACGGTGCCGAGGGCGTCGTCCTCGCCCCACCGCCCCCAGTTGGAGCACGCGGCGGCCGCCTCGGCGACGGCGGCCTCGGGATCGGTGCGGTCGGGCGTCATGCCTCCTCCACGCACCGGTTGCGCTGGACGCCGAGACCCGTGATGGCGCCCTCCATGACGTCGCCGGGCCGCAGCAGCCGCCCCAGGTGCAGGCCGTTACCGGCCGGGCTTCCGGTCAGGACCAGGTCGCCGGGCAGCAGCCGGACGGTCCGGGACGCCTCCGCCACCAGCCGCGCCACGCCGAAGAGCATGTCCTTCGTGGTCTCGTCCTGCATGACCTCGCCGTTCAGCCGCAGCGTGATCCGCAGGTCGCCCGGGTCGGCCACGAACCGCGACGGCACGAGATACGGGCCGAGCGGTGTGAACGTCGGAGCGTTCTTCGCCCGCAGCCAGTCGGTGCCGATCTCCGGCATGTCCCGCCGGAACACCGCCTCCCGCGCCGTCAGGTCGTTGGCGATCGTGTAGGCGGCGACGTGCTCCAGCGCCCGGTCCTCCGGGACGCGGAACGCGCCGCGGCCGATCACCGCCGCCAGCTCCAGCTCCCAGTCCGGCTTCTCGCACCACGACGGCAGCACCACGTCGTCGTAGGGGCCGGTGATGGACGACGGCAGCCCGGTGAACAGGTACGGACGGCCCTCGGCCGCGCGGCGGTCCATCATCGCCGCCGTCTCGGCCCGGACCTGCTCGGCGGGCCGTCCGCCCTCCGGCTCGTGCGCCACCGCGAGGTCGATGACGTGCGTGCGGTAGTTGGCGCCCGACTGGAGGAGCTGGCGCGGCTCGATGGGCGCGTGCACATTCAGCCCGTCCAGCGGGACCGCGTCCCCGCCGGCCGAGTGCAGCAGGGGCAGGGCGTCGTCCCAGCGTTCGAGCAGGTCCCGCGTCGTCGCCGCCAGGGAGCGCAGGTCGGTGACCAGTCCGTCGCGGACGAGGCCTGGAAACGGTGTCCCGTCCCGGCCGGAGAAGGTGCCGAGTGCGAACGGCGGTGAAGGTGAGTCCACGGAGGAGTCCTCTCGGTCTGTGCCCCTAACCTTGAGGCGCCCATCTGGATCTGGGAAATAGATTCCTCGTATGCCACCCATCGACCCCGTGGATGACCGATGAACCTGGCGAGCCTCGACCTCAACCTCCTGGTCGCCCTCGACGCGCTGCTGACGGAACGCAACGTCACGAGGGCCGGGCAGCGCATCGGGCTCAGCCAGCCCGCCACCAGCGCCGCCCTCGCCCGCCTCCGCCGCCACTTCGCCGACGACCTGCTGGTCAGGGCGGGCAACACCTACGAGCTGACCCCGCTCGGCGCGGCGCTGCGGGCACCCGCCGACACGGCCTGCGCCCTCCTGGAGCGGCTCTTCACCAGCCGCGCCGAGTTCGCCCCCGCCACCGCCGGCCGCGAGTTCACGATCATCGCGTCCGACTACGCGGTCGCGGTGTTCGGCGCCGGACTGGCCCGCGCCCTGCACACCGACGCCCCGGGGACGCGCCTGGTCTTCCAGCAGTTCTCCCCCGACATCGTCGACGACACCGGCGCCGTCCTCAGCGCCGTCGACGGCCTGCTCATGCCGCACGGCATCGTCAGCGGCTTCCCGACCGTCGAGCTGTACCGCGACGAGTGGGTCTGCGTCGTCGCCGACGACCACCCCGACGTCGGCGACCGCCTCACCATGGACGACCTCGCCACCCTGCCCTGGGTCGTCTTCCAGCGCCCCTACGACGCCCCGGCCGCGCGGCAGCTCAGCATGCTCGGCCTGGAACCGCGCGTCGAGGTGTCGGTGCAGAGCTTCCAGCTCCTCCCGAGCCTCGTCGCCGGGACCCGCCGCATCGCCCTGATCCAGCGCCGCCTCGCCGAGCTGTTGCGCCCGGTCGCGAAGGTCCGCGTCCTGCCGTGCCCGTTCGAGGCGGTGCCCGTCCAGGAGGCGCTGTGGTGGCACCCCGTCCACACGCAGGACGCGGCCCACATCTGGCTCCGCGAGACGGCCGCCCGCGTCGCCGCCGGGCTGGACGCCTGACCGGCCGGTCCCGATCCGGGGCGACCGGTTGCCCGCCGCGGCGTCCCGCTGGACCCTGGCGTACATGATCGATGGGGCGGGCAGGCGCGGCGGGATCGCGGTGGGGTGGGCGGCCGTGCTCGTCTGCCTGGTCATCGGATCGGCGGCGGTGCAGATCATGGGCCGCGCCGGAGCGGACGCCCGGCCGGTCCGCGCGCCGGTGGTGGTCATCGGCGTCGCCGGGCTGGCGTGGGGGGACATCCGCGCGAACCAGACGCCGCACCTGTGGCGGCTGCTCACCGGCGGTGCGGCGACCGGCGCGGCGACCGTGCGCACGACCGGCGGGTCCGCGTGCGCGTCCGACGGGTGGCTGTCGCTGTCGGCGGGGCAGGCCGCCGTGGGCCCGCGCACCGGCGCGGGTGGTTGCGTCCCGCTCCCGGCGGTGCGGGACACCGGCCGTGGCGCGCGGGTGACGCGGTGGGACCGGCTCGTCGACGCCCAGCGCCGGTCGGAGTTCTCACCGCTCCCCGGGGTGCTCGGCAGGGCGCTGGCGGAGCACGAGGGGTGCGAGACCGCCGTCGGCCCCGGCGCCGCGATCGCCCTCGCGCGTCCGGACGGTACGGTCGGGCGCTACCGCGCCACCGTCGACGGCGCCGCGCTCCGCTGCCCGGTCACGGTGATCGACGGCGGCCAGGTCGTGGAGTCGGGATCCGGGCGGCTCGCCTCGCTGGCGAGGATCGACGCGTTCGCGGGCGAGGTCCTGCGGCGCCTCGGCGGCGAGGTCACCGTGCTGATCCAGGGGGTCACCGAGCCGCCGGGCGGGACGCCCCACCTCGCGGTGAGCATGGTCCGCGGCCCGGTGACGGCGTCCCGGCCCGATCCCGCGCTGCTGACGGTCACCTCGACCCGCTGGGGCGGGGTGGTGCGGCTGCTGGACGTCCCGAGCACCCTCGTGGACGCGGCCGGCGCCCCCGAGCCGGCGGAGTTCAGCGGCGCGCCGATCTCCCTCGGCCGGGCGCGCCCCACCGACGCGACGAGGACCGTGCACGAGCTGGGCGCCGTGACCACGACCGACCAGACGCTGCGGCGCTGGGCGGGGCTGCTCCTGGTCATCGTGGCGGGTTCGCAGCTCGTGCTGTTCGCCGCCGCAGCGATGGCGCGGCGCCGATCGTCGGACAGGGGGAGGCGGGCCTTCGCCGGCGCGGCCCTCGTCTTCTCGGTGATCCCGGTCTCGATGTATCTGGTGTCGCTGACACGGTGGTGGCACAGCCCGTTCCCGGACGCGACGCTGTGGGGCGCCCTGGCCGTCACCGTCGCGGTGGCGGTCGTGCCGGTGGCGCTGCTGCCCGCGCGCCCGCTCTGGCACGTGCCCCTGGCGGTCGGCCTGCTGACCTTCAGCGTGCTGGTCGTGGACGCGGCGACCGGCACCCTGCTGCACCGTGCGAGCCCGTTCGGCCCGTCCGCACTGTACGGCGGCCGGTACTACGGGTTCGGCAACTCCACCTTCGCCGTCTTCTCCGTCGCCGCGCTGGTGCTGGCCGGAGCGGCCGCGGCCGAGCTGACCGCCCGCGGGCGGCGCCGGGCGGCGACCGCGGCGGTGGCGGCCATCGGCGCCGTCGCGGTCGCCGTCGACACCTGGCCCGGCTGGGGCGCCGACGTGGGAGGGGGCCTGGCCCTGATCCCGGGGGTCGCGGTGCTGGCGCTCACGATCGCCGGGGTGCGGCTGACACCGGTGCGGCTGGCGGCGGTCGGGTCGGCGGCGGTCGCCGTGGTCGCGGCCGTGGGCGCGGCCGACTGGCTGCGCCCGCCGGCCTCGCGGACGCATGCCGGGCGCTTCGTCCAGGAGGTGCTCGACGGGCAGGCCTGGCAGCTCGTCGAGCGCAAGGCCGGCTACGCGCTGGGCTCGCTGGCGGGCGGCCCGGTGGCGTGGGGGACCGTGCTCGTCCTCGCGCTCCTGGTCCTGGCGGTGGCGCGGCCCGAGCGGTTCGCTCCGGCCTGGTCGCACGCCGCCCTGCGCGAGTGGCCGGCGCTGCGCCCCACCCTCGCGGCGGTGCTGACCACGTGCGTGATCGGCGCGGTCGTCAACGACTACGGCATCCGGCTCGTCACCTTCGGGCTCGTCACGCTGCTGCCCGTCGTCGCCCTGACCTGCGCCCGCGCGGGCGGCACGGCGCCGGCGCGAACGCCGTCCCCGCGCCCCTCCCTTGATGTGGACACCTGTCCAGACTAAGGTCCGCTCATGAGTGATCTTCCCGAGCTGGGCTTCTACGGGCTTGCCGGGCATTCGGACAGCCCCCGGGACCTGCTCGCCGAGGTCGCGGAGGGCGAGCGGCTGGGCCTCGGGGCGGTCTTCCTGTCCGAGCGCTTCACGACCAAGGAGGCGGCCGCGCTGTCGGGGGCCGCCGCGGCCGTGAGCGAGCGGATCGGGATCGCGACCGCGGCGACGAATCCGAACACCCGGCACCCGCTGCTGACGGCGACCTTCGCGACCACCATGCACCGGATGTCCGGTGGGCGGTTCGCGCTGGGCCTGGGGCGCGGATTCGACGCCCTCTTCGACGTCATGGGCCTGCCCCGGGTGACCTCCGCGCAGCTCGAGGACGTCATCGGGATCCTGCGCCGCCTCTGGCACGGCGAAGCGGTCGCCGGGCACGACGGGCCCGCCGGGACCTTCCCCTACCTCAGCCAGGATCCCGCGTTCGACGAGGACGTCCCGGTCATCCTGACCGCGATGGGGGAGCGGACGCTGGAGTTCGCCGGGCGCGTCGCCGACGGCGTCGTCCTGCACACCTTCTTCACCGACGAGACCCTCGCCAAAGCCGTCGCCGCGGTCCGGCGCGGTGCGGACGAGGCCGGGCGCGACCCGGCGTCCGTCCGGATCTGGTCGGTGCTCGCCACGGTCGGCGACCACCTGGACGAGGAACCGCGGCTGCGCAAGCTCGTCGGCCGCCTCGCCACCTACCTCCAGGGCTACGGCGACCTGCTGGTCAGGGTCAACGGCTGGGACCCGGCGGTGCTGGCCCGGTTCCGCGCCGACGACCTCGTCTCCGGCTACCCGGGCGCCTTCGACGCGATCGGCACCACCGAGCAGCTGCGGCGTGTCGCCGGACTCCTCCCCGAGGAGTGGCTCGCCGCGTCCGCCACGGGCACGCCCGAGCGGTGCGCCGCCCGCGTGCTCTCCCAGTTCGACGCGGGCGCCGACAGCGTGATCCTGCACGGCGCGACGCCGGCCGAGCTCGCCCCCGTGCTGGACGCCTACCGGCGCGTCCGGCCGGCGCGGTTCGGCGGGCTGCCCGCCAACCCCGGCCGGGCCTCCCGATGACGACCATCTTCGAACAGGACGAGCTGACCAGGCGCGGAACCGAATCGTGATCGGTGCGCCCGCTTGGAACGGTTCGAGGGACGGGCAAGGCACCGTAAGGTAGTACCGAAGATCATGAGCGGCCGGTGAGGAGACACGGTGGCAGGCGAGGGGTTCCGGCCAGGCGGATTCGACCCGACCGTCCCGAACATCGCCCGGATGTACGACTACTACCTCGGCGGCAAGGACCACTACGAGGCCGACCGTCTCCGTGCCGAGGAGGCGAAGGCCGCCGACCCCACCCTGATCACCCTGATCAAGGAGAACCGGGCGTTCATGGGCCGCGCTGTGCGGTACATGGCCGAGCAGGGCATCGACCAGTTCCTCGACATCGGCACGGGGCTCCCCACCCAGCAGAACGTCCACCAGATCGCCCAGTCGGTGAACCCCGCCGCCCGCGTCGCCTACGTCGACTACGACGGCCAGGTCGTCGCGCACGGCCGCGCGATCCTCGCCGACTCGCCGGGCACGCGAATGGTCCAGGCCGACATCCGCCGCCCCCGGGAGATCCTGGAGCACGCCGAGATCACGCCGCTGCTGGACTTCACCAAGCCGGTCGGGCTGCTGACGATCGCGACGCTCCACTTCATCGCCGACGAGGACGACCCGCCCGGCATCATGGCCGCCCTCCGCGCCGCGCTGGCCCCGGGCAGCCACATGGCGATCACCCATGCCTCCGCCGACGGCGTCCCGGACATCGTCGCCAAGGTGGTCGAGGTCTACAAGAAGACCAACGCGCCCGGGACGCCCCGGGACCGCGACCAGGTGACGGCCCTGTTCGGCGACTTCGAGCTCGTCGACCCCGGCCTGGTGTGGGCGCCGCTGTGGCGTCCCGACCGCGAGGTCGCTCTGGAGGAGGCCCTGCCGATCTGGTTCTACGCCGGCGTCGGCCGCAAGCTCTGAGGTGTGCGCAAACCCCGCTCCCATGACCAGGAATCGTGACGAGAGAGGGCGAGATGCGGGCAGAGACGGTCGGAGCGACGCTTGAGCACGCCGCGGCACGGAGCACGACGTTCCTGCGCGACGGCGACGGCACCATCACGTTCGCCGAGTTCGACGCGCTGGCCGGGCGGGTCGCGGCCGGCCTGCTGGCCCGCGGCGTCTCCCGCGGGGACAGGATCGGCCTGCTGGGCCTCAACACCCCGCAGTGGCTCGCGGCCTTCTTCGGCGCGGCCCGGATCGGCGCGGTCGTCGTCCCGCTCAACGTCCGCTACCGGGAGCGGGAGCTGTCCTACATGCTGGGGCAGAGCGGCGCCCGGCTGGTCATCAGCCTCGACTCCGTGCCCGGCTTCGACTTCGCGGCGTTCTACGAGTCGGCGAAGATCCCGGCCGTGCACTTCGGTGCCGGCTTCGACGACCTGACGGCGTCCTCCGCCGACCCGGCGGCGCTCGCGTCGGCCGCCGGCGCGGTGCGTCCCGACGACCCGCTCATGATCCTCTACACCTCGGGCACGACGGGACGGCCCAAGGGCGCGGTCATCACCCACCGCGGCATCCTGGCGTCCGCCCACGCGCAGGCGGACCACTGCGGGATGACCGAGGACGACGTCCTGCTGGGGCACCTTCCGTTCAACCATGTCGGCGGCATCACCTGCACCGTCATGACCGCCCTGGTCAGCGGCGGCTCGGTCGCCCTCCTCCCGGCGTTCTCCCCGGACGCGGCCCTGCGCGCCATCGAGCGCCACCGGGTGACGTACCTCGGCGCCGTCCCGACCATGTACGTGCTGATGCTCGGCCGTCCCGACTTCGCCGACCACGACGTCTCGTCCGTGCGCATGTGCGTGGCGGGCGGCTCGAACGTGGAACCCGCGCTGGCCGACGCCATCCGCCAGGGCTTCCCGGGAGCCCCGGTCTACGGCCTGTACGGCCTGTCGGAGTCCTCCGGCGCGTGCGTGCTGTCCCCGCTGGACGACGACCCCGAGACGGTCTCCCGGACCCTCGGCGCGATCATCGGCGACTTCGAGGCCCGGGTCGTCGGCCCGGACGGCGGCGTCCTCCCGCCCGGCGAGGCGGGCGAGCTCCAGATCCGCGGCGGGTGCGTCGCCGCCGGCTACTGGGACATGCCGTCCGAGACCGCCGAGGTCTTCTCCCCGGACGGCTGGCTGGCCACCGGCGACATGGTCGAGATGGAACCGGACGGCCACCTGGTCCTGCGCGGCCGCAAGAAGGAGATGTACATCCAGGGCGGCTTCAACGTGTACCCGGTCGAGATCGAGAACGTCCTGACCGCCCACCCCAAGGTGGCGATGGCCGCGGGCATCGGCGTCCCCGACGACGTCCTCGGCGAGGTGGGGCGCTTCTACATCGTCCCGAGCCCCGAGAGCGGTCCGCCCACCGAGGACGAACTGGCCGCCTACTGCCGGGACCGGCTGGCCGACTACAAGGTCCCCCGCCAGTTCGTCATCACCGCGGAGGTGCCCCTCACCCCCGTCGGCAAAATCCACAAGGCCCTGCTTAAGGAACGCGATTCCTGAAACGGCCGTGACGCCCCCCGGGCCCGGATAGGATCAAAGTTACCGGCGGGAAAGCCGGGGCGAGAAAATGCCGGACCGGGGGAGTCGCCAATGGTGTCGTCGGAGTGGCAGGGCGATCACGCACCGTCCTCGGACCTGCGGACGGACGTCCCCCATTCGGCGCGCATGTACGACTACTACCTGGGCGGCAAGGACAATTTCGCGGCCGACCGGGAAGCGGCCGCGAAGGCGCTCGAAATCTTCCCCGATATCGCCGTGGCCGCCCAGGCCAACCGCCGTTTCCTCGGCCGCGCCGTGCGGTTCGCCGCCGACCTCGGCATCCGCCAGTACCTGGACATCGGCACCGGGATCCCGGCCTCCGACAACACCCACGAGGTCGCCCAGGCCATCGCTCCCGACTCGCGCGTCGTCTACGTCGACAACGACCCGATCGTCCTGACGCACGCCCGCGCGCTGCTCGCCGGCACCCCCGAGGGCCGCACCGCCTACCTGGACGCCGACTTCCGCGACCACGAGCGCATCCTGTCCGCGCCCGAGACGGCGGAGCTCATCGACTTCACGCGGCCCGTCGCGCTGCTCACGGTCGCCCTCCTGCACTTCGTCCCCGACGAGGACGGACCGGGCGAGATCCTGGAGCGCTACAAGGGGGTCCTGCCGCCCGGCAGTGTGATGATCTTCTCGCACGCGACCGCCGACCTGGTGGAGAACCCGGAGGAGTCCCGCGCCGTGGTGAGCACCTACACCGCGTCCGGCGTGAACCTGACCGTCCGCTCCCGCGACCGGGTCGAGGAGTTCTTCACAGGCTGGAACCTGGTCGACCCGGGCGTGGTCCCCGTCACCGAATGGCGCCCCGACGGCAACCCGAAGGACGCCGCCCTCGCCTCCTCCCAGGCCGGCGCCTACGGCGGCGTAGCCCTCAAACCCTGACCCGTACGACGAGATCCACGAGGGGGCTGCACGTGAGTGACTCTCCTGTCTGCCTGATCACCGGCGGCGGAAGCGGAATCGGGGCGGCCACGGCCCGCCTGCTCCTGAGCCGGGGGTACCGGGTGAGCATCACCGGACGGGGCGCGGATCGTCTCCATCGCTTCGCCGAGTCGATGGGCCACCCGGCAGGGCTGCGCACGTTCGTCGGCGACGCGAGCGACTACGAGGACGTGCAGGCCGCCGTCGAGTCCACGGTCAAGGAATTCGGGCGGCTCAACGCGGTCGTGGCCAATGCAGGCTTCGCCTCTTTCGACGACGTGACCGATGGGGACCCCGCCGTATGGCGCGACATGGTGCTGACCAATGTGCTCGGACCGGCGCTGCTGATCAGGGCCGCCCTGCCCGAGTTGAAGCGGACGCACGGACGGATCGTGCTCATCGGAAGTGTCGCGGGAGTGGTCTACAGCCCCGGCAACATCTACGGGGCGACCAAATGGGCGGTGACCGGGCTCGCCGAGAACACCCGGCGCATGGTGACCCATGACGGAGTGGGAGTGACCCTGGTCAATCCCGGAGCAACGGAGACCAACTTCTTCGACGCGGACGGCGGCCCGCCGGACCGGGCGATGATCGACGCCGACCGGATCGCCGACGCCATCGTGTGGGCGATCGGGCAGCCGGACGGCGTCGACGTCAACACCCTCACCATCCGCCCCGTCCCCTCACCCCTCTGACACTCCCTTGCCACCACGCGAAAATGACGGCTTGCGCGAGGCATTTGCCGTGCTCGACGTGATGCCGGGTTTCCGCGCCGAACTCATAGATGCAGAGATCATCGTGTCGCCGCCCCCAGACGGACAGCACGAGACCATCGTCGTAGCCGTTGACGATTGGGTTCGAGAGGTCCATGGGCTGCGGCTGCACCGGAACCTGACGTTGATCAGCCCGGAAGGGGAGTACGTCCCCGACGGCATCGCAGCGCCCAAGGGCGCCTTCGCGGGATGCGAATGGCACAGTAAACCGGACGGGGTGGCGATGGTCCTGGAGGTGACGTCCGGCCGTGCTCGTGACCGCAAGGGCGCCGAGCGTGATCGCGGGCCCAAGCGCCGTGGTTACGCCGCCGCCGACATCCCGCTCTACCTGCTGATCGACCGGCTGGAGGGGAAGGCGACGATCTTCTCCGAGCCGCGCGGTGACGACTACACTCACAGCGCCTCTGTCGTCCTCGGTGAAGACCTCTCCATCCCGGAGCCTCTAAAAGGCGTGCTTCCCACCCACGATTTCTGATCGGCTGCCCCGCCGCGCCGACGGACCGTCGTTGTGGACAGATCTTGATCGGTTCGTCTTGTGGGGTTCGTGCCTTGGCCGGGCCTGCGCGTCAGGCGAGGATCGGCGGCATGGATCTGCTGGACACTCTGGTTGACAAGGGGCTGCGGCGTGAGCCGCCGACTCGGGACGAGGCGCTCGCGGTGCTGGGGACCCGCGATGACGACCTGCTCGAAGTGGTGGCCGCGGCTGGGAAGGTACGCCGGCACTGGTTCGGGCGCCGGGTCAAGCTGAACTATCTGGTCAATCTGAAGTCGGGGCTGTGCCCCGAGGATTGCTCGTACTGCTCGCAGCGGTTGGGGTCGAAGGCAGACGTTCTGACCTATACCTGGCTGAAGCCCGATGAGGCGGCCGCGGCCGCCGAGGCGGGCGTGGCCGGCGGCGCCAAACGCGTGTGCCTGGTGGCCAGCGGGCGCGGCCCGACCGGCCGGGACGTGGAACGGGTCGCCGACACCATCGCGGCGATCAAGAAGCGCAACGAGGACGTGGAGATCTGCGCCTGTCTCGGCTTGCTGTCCGACGGGCAGGCGGCGCGGCTGCGGGAGGCAGGCGCCCACGCTTACAACCACAACCTCAACACCGCCGAGGCCGTGTACGCGGACATCTGCACGACGCACGACTTCACCGACCGCGTCGCGTCCGTACAGAAGAGCAAGGCGGAAGGTCTCTCGGCCTGCTCCGGTCTGATCGCGGGAATGGGCGAAAGTGACTCGGACCTGGTGGACGTGGTGTTCGCGCTGCGTGAGCTGGACGTGGACTCGGTCCCGGTGAACTTCCTGATCCCGTTCAAGGGAACTCCGATGGCCGAGGATTGGGCCCTGACCCCGCAGCGGTGCCTGCGGATCCTGGCGATGGTGCGGTTCGTCTGCCCGGATGTGGAGGTCCGTCTCGCCGGAGGACGGGAGATCCACCTGCGGACGCTCCAGCCGCTCGCGCTGCACGTGGTCAACTCGATCTTCCTGGGCGATTACCTGACCAGCGAAGGCCAGGCGGGCAAGGCCGACCTGGACATGATCGCGGACGCCGGCTTCGAGGTGGAGCAAACGGACACGACCACGCTGCCCGAACACCGAAGCGGCGAACACGCCCGCGCCGACCTGGTGGCGATGCGCCACCGCGGCGCCGGAACCGACCTGCCGCCCAATGCGTGACAGGTCGTACCTCGGCTCATGAGCTGACTCTGGCGGCTTGCGGGAAGAAGCGAGCGTCCCTAGCCTCGGCCGCATGATCAGCATGGCGCGGCCCGCGCGGATCTGGGCCGCGCTGGCGCTCATACTGGCCGCGGTGGTGCCCATGGCCGATACGGCCGCCCAGCCGAATCGATGCCTGGAAGACTTCGTCCCGGCGGACGAGGGCACGGCCCGCCCGACCTCGGTCGCGGAACGCGCCCTCGTCCAGGCCCGGAACTTCCCAGGCGATCGGCACCTGGGACGACTCCGCTGGGCGACCGCCCACCCGGCCGGCGATGAGGTCCGATTAGGACCGGTCAAGGGCGGCTTGGTCGCGGTGAACCTTCCCCCCGAGCGCGGCGACGGCCGTGAGTGGCCGGTCGTCAGGGTGATGCGAGCCTCCGACGGCGCGACCGTGTGGGAGCGGAGGGGGACGACACCGCCGGGCGCCGCCGGCGCGCCCGGCATCCTCAATCTCAGCAGCAGTGACCATGTGGCGGCGTTCGACATCACCACAGGCCGCAACCTGTGGTGCGCCCAACGGTCCGGCCGCTTTCCCGAGGGACTCGACAACGAGACCGTCGTGACCGAGCACGGCGATGTGCTCGACATCGGCACGTCGATCACCAGCCTCCACGCGCGGACGGGCAAGCCGCGCTGGCACATCCCGGCGCAGCTCGACACCACCGCGACCGGAGCCGGCGTGCTGGCCTACGACACCAACACCGCTCCCGCCGGGCTGCATGTGCGCCGGCTGCCCGACGCGACGCTCTTGTGGCGCGCTACCGGCCCGATCAAGAGGGTCATAGGTGTCGGGGCCGGCCGGGTACTGGTCGAGGAAGGCTCCAACGACTCCTCCTGGATCGTCGCGTACGACCTCGGCACCGGACAGCGTCGCTGGCGGCGGCCAGTCACCGGGTTGGGCATGCCGGGATGGCGGCTCCTGGACGACCGGCTGCTGGTCGGCGACACCTTCCTCTCCGACTCGCACGTCCAGGCCCTGAACCTCAGCGACGGCTCGCCACTCTGGTCGGTCGACGTCCCAGGCGGCCTGGACACCGAATACGCACCACGCCATCGCACCAGCCTGTACGGGCCCGACCCCAGCGGAGGACTGAAGGTCCTCGACACGAAGCAAGGCACGGTGAGCCGGACCCTGACGAACGTCATCTGGCCGCCACCGAGGTATCAGACCGACAGCGTGGCATTCGAGAACGACGTCACGATCGGTGACGGAATCCTGGTCATGGAAATCGACAACCTCACCCTCGCCTTCGACCTACCGCACTGAGGCCACAGGTCGTCGGTGTCGTCGTCGCCTTCCAGCGTGTCCGGGGACGCGGCGGTCTCGTCGATCACCTTGCCCATCGCTGTCGCGATCTTGCCGAGCAGGGCCCGTCGGCGGCCGATGAAGAAGGCGTCGAAGTCGTCCTCGCGCATCAGGTCGGCGTCGGCCAGGTACGAGGTGAAATGCCCGTCGACGCCGGGGGCAGACGTCTGCGGCGTAGTCCTCCGCCAGACCTCGTCCGATGAAGACGACGTCCCCATCGGCCGGATTTTATGAACCGCGTTGCTGTCAAAGCACGGCCGGAGCCGCGGAACGGGCGGACGGGAGGTCCTCGTCCATGAACGAGATGGAGGCACCATGCCCTCGATCGACATTCTCTCCGTGCTGGCGCCGTCTCCCAGCACTACCAGCGGTGTCGTCCTGGACGTTCGGCTCGCCTTTGCCGCGGCCTTTGCCACGTTTGTGGCCGTCCGCTTGGCGGCTCAGGATCGCAAGATCGCCGCCGGGCAGGCCGCCGGCGTTTTCTGGATCGTCCTCGTCAGCCCAAGGAGCCCGGCCGGTCGCCGACGTGGACCGGGCGGCAGCTGATCGGCGGCATATGGCGCTCGCGCGGCGGTCCGACTACCAAAGCTGCACCTGCTGTCGAACAGGGCCAGAAGCCCATGTCCATCGTGATCACGGCCGGGCGGCTGAACCGTGCGCTCACGCCTGAGCGCCACGGGGCCTGACCGGGGGCACCCGTCAACGCCGGGGATGTCAGGAAGACGTCAGGCAGAAGGGGTGGCCGGCCGGATCCAGGAGTACCCGCCAGCGTCCGTCGCCGGGCTGATGGGCAGGTTTGGCCGCACCGAGTTCCAGTGCCACCTCTTCCATCGCATCGAGGTCGTCAGCGCGGAAATCCAGGTGGAGCTGTTGCGGCACGTCCTGACCCGGCCACTGCGGAGCCCGGTATTCGTCGACCCTCTGGAATCCCAGATCACAGCCGGAGCCGTCGGTCAGAGCGACGAACTCGTCGCTACTGAAGAGCTCGCGCATCCCGGTCAACGCACCGTAGAAGCCCGCCAGCACCTGCGGGTCGGCACAGTCCAAAGTCACCCCTCGCAGTACAGCGCCTGGCACCATTTGCCCCTTCGTGTCCGCGCGTCTGTCTCCGTGAGCCGCCGCTGCACGCGATCACCGGCCACCAGCCACACCATACCCACCACATCCCCCGCCGAAGTAGCGGTTTACCCCTGCCTCAAAGCAACGGGTGACTGTGACCGGCGCTTCGATACACGCCCTATTGCGCGCCTTCAGCTTCATCAACCTGCTGACCACGTGGTCGCGGAATTGTGATTCGAGGTCGGCCATCGGACACTTCGCCTAGGGCGGCTCCTCCGCGCCGAGCTCGTATCGTGCGAAAGCGACGAGGTCATCGTCGCAGACCGCCCAGCGATCGCCCCGCCACACCACCGACCAGCGGGCCTCGATGTTGTGATCCGCCCAGTTGCACTTTCCCTGGCGCCCCGCGCTGCCCGAGGCGTGAAGCTCGGGATCGTATGGCATCACCATGAGCACGCCGCCATCCGGCCACCGAACCCGCTCGTACCACGCCATGAAGTTCCCCCTTATGCGGCGGCGCCCTGTGCCGGAAAGGAGCCTCAGCGTAAACCTGGTCGAGTAGGTCGCCGTTCAGTCAGCTGGATTTGTCCACATCCGGCGACCGCCCGTCCGATATGGGTATCCGTCTCCGCACTCAACGGGTGAAGCCGCGCGGCGGGAGGGACGGGAGTGGCCTTCCGCCGCGCGGCGGCTTGGGGCGTCAGCGGGTCGCGCGGGCGTGGAGGATGGCCTCGGTGAGGGCTGCCGGGGTGGGGGCGTTGAGGAGTCTCCATTGCGTCCCGGAGGGGAGGAGTGCCCACCATTCCTTGGTGTGGGTGCCCCACCAGGAGATGACGCCGAAGCGTGCGTGGAGCTCGGCGATCGTCCGGGCGCGGATCGGGTCCGGGTCGGACGGGGGAGTGGGGAGTCCGGTCTCGCTCGTTTGCCGCTGGTGGGTCCGGGCGGCTAGTGCGGCCGTCACGAAGGGGAGGAGGATCCGGGTGATCCGCTCGGCTGCGCGGGCCGGCTTGGTGTGCGGGGCCAGGTTCTCGCCCGTGCTCGATCGGTACCACCACACGTCGGGAGTTGTTCCGGGGACGAGCGTGATGCTCTCCCCGAAATCCGGCACGGCCGGATCGAAGACGCGCAGCAGCGGGTGCGGACCGTCGTAGCGCGGGACGGCCTTCCAGCCTTGCCGGATGATTTCATGCGCAAGTTGGTCAAGGTAGACCGTAGTACAGGAAATTGGGGCGCCGGCGTTCAGTTTCTTCGGTTCTACCCATCCCATTACCAGCGCACCCACTTACTTGGTTCGCGCGTAGTGCGATTGGTCGCGCGACCCTGTTCGATGGTTAGCGCCTTACGGAGTTCCTCTGCGGTGTTGCGTACAACGGTCGGATCCACACCGGCCTTTGGGTCGTGCAGAGTGGCGACCCAGTCTCCCAGCCTTCCGTCGTGGCGTGTCGCGCGCCAGATCCGGTGACCCCGGAAGTCCTCCCGGAGCCGATCCAGCGCCTGGTCAGCGGCGTTGCAGGGCGTATTCATGATCGGTTCGAACTTTCAGTGCGATTTCTCTCCGTTACCGCTCCACATCTTCCTGTGATCGCGTTATCTTCTGGAAGAGCAAGAAGCCCGGAGAGAGAAACACCCCCGCGTGCGGTTCGAAATCCGCACCGCTTTCGAATGGAGGCCCCCATGCCCCGTCGCCCCGCTGACCCAGGCGTCCCGTCCTCGCCTACCGAGTACTTCGGCACGGAACTTCGGGCTTATCGCGAAGCGTCCCAGTTGTCCCGGCCCCAGTTCGCTGAAAGGCTAGGATTTACGCCGCAGTGGATCGGACAGGTCGAATCGGGCAATTCGGCACCGTCCGACGACTTCGCGAGGGCGTGCGACACCTACTTCGAGACGAACGGGACCTTCTACCGCCTCTGGGAGTGGATCCGAGACTTCGGACGCCTCGCCGTCCTGCCCCCAGGCTTCCCCGACTTCATCGCGCGGGAGCAAGAGGCCGTAGGGATGCATGTCTTCGAGAACATGGTCGTCACGGGACTGTTTCAGACCCCGGAGTACGCATACGAAGTGATCAAATCAGACAAGGCGTCCGAAACGGCGGAGCGGCTCGTTGCAACTCGGATCGAGCGTCAGTTGATTCTGGCTCAGAAGGTCCCACCGAACATCGTAGCGATCTTCGACGAGGGTGCTGTCCGTCGACCCATCGGAAGCCGTCAGGTCATGAGAGGACAGATTGAGCATTTAATCGCCCTGACGGACGAGCATCACGTCACCCTACAGATCGTTCCCGCCTCCAAGGGGGCGTACGCCGGGCTGCCAGGACCATTCACGATCATGAGTTTCCGGGAGGATGCGGACATCGTGAGCGTTGGGAGCCACGTGGGAGTACAACTCGTCGATCACCTCGATGCTGTCCGGAAGTATGGGGTACGTTTCGATTTGATCAGGGGTGCGGCGATGTCCGCAGATGACTCCCTGAACGTGCTCCATACGATCTTGGAGGGCCTGTGAACACGCAAGGCGTGTCCGCGATGGAGTGGCGCAAGAGCCGACACGGTGGCAGCACTGGTGGGCAGTGTGTCGAGATTGCCTGGGTGCCAGCACGCTGGCGTAAGAGCAGTCATAGCGATGACACCGGAGCCCAATGTGTGGAGGTCGCGCCGATGGTGCCTGCGCCCGAGTCGAACTGGCGGAAGAGCAGCCAGAGCGACAACACCGGCGGGCAGTGCGTGGAGGTGGCGGACTGGAGGGCGGCGGTGGCGGTGCGGGACTCTAAGGACCCGGATGGGCCGAAGCTGGTGTTCGGGCCGTCCGCGTGGCAGGCGTTCGCGGTCCGGGTGAAGAGCGGCAGCCTCGACCTGGGCTGATCCCGGCGAGGCAGGCCCCCGGCCCGATCGACGTCCACGGGCCGGGGGTTTCGTGTGTCGGGGGTTCACTCCGCCTTGGCGGCCTCTAGAACAGGGACGGCCGCGGCGCGGCGGGCGGGCAGTGACGAGGTCGCCAAGGCCGCCACCGCGGCGCCCGCCGCTACGGCCGGGAACAGCCACCACGGCGGGTCCGGGCGCAGGAACGAGCTGCCGGTCGTCACGTGCAGCAGTGCCAGGGTTCCCATCGCGATCCCGAGGCCGAGGAGCGTGCCGAGGACGACCACGGTGGCCGCCTCCCAGCGGACGATCGAGCGGATCTGCCTCGCGGTGGCGCCCACGGCGCCGAGCAGCCCGAACTCGCGGGTGCGTTCGGCGACGCTCATCGACACCGTGGTCGCCATCCCGAACAGCGACAGCAGCAGCGCCATGCCGATGAAGGTGTACGTGGCCCGCAGCGCCCGGGTGAGCGAGTCCGACGCCGCGTCCACGTAGGCGTCGCGGTCGAGGACCCGCACGCCGGGCGCCCCGGCCACGGCCCGGGCCAGGTCCCGCTGGGAGCCGCCTCGCACCAGGACCGCCTGGGTCGCGGCGTTGACGTCGAGCCGGTCCATCGTGGCGGGCGCCACGAGCGCCTGCTCGGCGAACAGGTGGGACGGGTCGTGGTACGCGTCCGCCACGGTGAGCGTCACCCGGCCCTGGGCGCCCCGCACGACGATCTGCTGCCCGCGCCGCAGGCCCCGCTCCTTCAGGACGGTCGACGACAGCGCGATCTGCCCAGTGCGCAGGGCGGGCGGCCGACCGCCCAGCCGCAGGACGTCCCGCAGCCCGATCTGCTCGGCGCCGGTGACGAGGAACCGGAACGGCTCGGGTTCCTCCTCCGGATCGGCACGGTCCGGAGACACCAGCGTGACCTCGGTCCGGGTGAGGGCGGTCGCCCGCGACACCCCAGGCGTGCCCGCCACCAGGTCCGCCACGTCCCGGGCCACCGGCGCGGGCGCGCCCTCGGCGGTCCGGGCGGTCGCGGTGATCGCGTGGTCGGCGGCCATGACCTGCCGTCCCGTCTCCCGGAACCGGTCGTTCACCGACAGCGTCACCAGCGCCACCGAGGCGACCAGCGCGACGCCCAGCATCAGCGACGAGGCGGCCGAGGACACCCGGCGCGGGCTGCGGGTGATGGTCGCGTGCGCCAGCCGGCCGGTCTCCCCGCCGACCAGCGTCCCGACGCGGCCCACGAACCCGCCGAGCGGCCCGACGAAGAACGGGGTGAGGACGGCCAGCCCCGTCACGGCCAGCATCGCACCGAAAACGATCATGAGTGAGACCCCGAAGGTGCGGTCCTGGCCCGGGGGGTCGCTCGCTCGGACCGCTACCCCGACCGCGCACCAGAAGCCCGCTCCGGCGAAGATCACGAGGGCGCCCAGGACTCGCGGCCAGCGGCGCTCCCGGGATTCGGCGACGGTGCTGCGCAGCGCCTGGACGGGCGAGATGCCCGCGGCGCGGCGCGCCGCCCGCCAGGCGGCCAGCTGCGTGACCAGGACTCCGGCCGCGGCCGGGAGGCCCAGCGAGACCCAGTCGACCCGGGGGGCGGCGGCGGAGACGTCGAAGCCGTCCCGTGCGAACAGCCGGATGATCAGCCCGGACAGCGGCCCGCCCGCGGCCGTCCCGCCCACCGCGGCGATCGCGCCCAGCACCAGCGCCTCCAGGCGGATCAGCCGCTTGATCTGCCGCGGAGTGGCGCCGATCGCCCCGAGGAGCGCGAGCCGCCGGGTCCGCTGCCGCACCAGCGTGCCGAACGTGTTGGCCACCACGAACAGGCCGACGAAGATCGCCACTGAGGAGAGCATGCCGATGACGCCGGCGACCGAGGCGCCCTCGCCCGCCGCCGCGGACGTCTGCGCGTCCCGCACCGACGCCGCGGTCCGGACGGTGGCCGCGCCGCCCAGGTCCCGGGCCAGCTCGCCGCGCAGCCGGTCGGCGGGCACGCCCGGGGCGGCCTTCACCCAGACGCTCTGCCAGGTGCCCGCGGGCAGCATGGCGGCACGGCGGACGGTCTCGGGCGGCGCGAGCACCAGGTTCCCCAAGGCCACGGCGTCGCGGCCCTGCACGCTGACCACCCCGGAGACCCGCACCCGGCGCGTCTGGCGGGGCAGTGTCAGCGTCAGTGTGTCGCCGACGCGCACGTTCCCGGCACGCGACATGTACTGGACGACCGCCACCTCACCGTCCGCCGCGGGCGCGCGCCCGGCCTCCAGCCGGTAGGGGTTCAGCCGCGGGTCGGACACCCAGGGGCGCAGCAGCGTCCGGCCCTCGGCCGACGCCGTGACCGCCCGCCCGTCGGCGCGCGCGGCCGTGACCTCCACCGCGGCGTCCCCCGCGGCCGCCGCGACCCCGGGCCGGGACGCGACCCGGTCCAGGCGGATCCGGCCGTCGGGCACCGCGGCCGGGTCGCCGGGCTCCACCGTCCCGCCCTGGACGAGCACGTCCGCGCGGAAGTACTCGCTCGCGTCGCTGCCCGCCACCGCGTCCTGCGCGCGCAGCGCGAACTGGAGCGAGCCCGCGATGAGCGCGATGGAGCCCAGCGCCGCGAGAAGGGTGGCGGTGAGCCGGGGCCAGCCCTCGGCGAAGGAGCGGCGCGCGATGAGCCACAAGGGGTTCCCCACGGTGTCAGCCCTCCATCCGGCGCATGCGGGCATGGACGGCGTCGATGGTGGGCGCCGCCAGCTCGTCGACGATCGTCCCGTCGGCGAGGAACAGCACCCGGTCGGCGTGCGCGGCGGCGCCGGGGTCGTGCGTCACCATGATCACGGTCTGCCGGTAGGCGTCGACGGCGCGGCGCAGGAATCCCAGTACCTCGGCGCCGGAGCGGGAGTCGAGGTTGCCGGTCGGCTCGTCGGCGAACAGCACCTCGGGCCGGGTCAGCAGCGCGCGTGCCACCGCGACCCGCTGCTGCTGGCCGCCCGACAGCTCGCTGGGGCGGTGCGACAGCCGCTCGCGCAGGCCGAGGGCGTCCACGATGGTGTCGAACCAGGCCCGGTCGGCGCGGCGGTTCCCGAGCCGGCCGGTCAGCCGGATGTTCTCCTCCGCCGTCAGCATCGGCAGCAGGTTGAACGACTGGAACACGAACCCGAGCCGGTCGCGGCGCAGCTCGGTGAGCCTGGTCCGCGACAGGCGGGTGAGGTCGACCTCGCCGAGGGCGACGGTGCCGGAGGTCACCGTGTCCAGGCCGGCGAGGCAGTGCAGGAACGTCGACTTCCCGGAGCCGGACGGCCCCATGATCGCGGTGAACTGCCCCCGGGGGAACGCGGCCGACACCCCGCGCAGCGCGGTCACCGCGCCGTCGCCGGCGCCGTAGGTCTTGACCACGTCGGCCGCGACCATGACCGGCTCGCCGGACCGGGGTCCGGCCGCCGGGGGAGCGGTCGCGGCGTGGTGGTGCGTGTGCGGCGCGGGGATCTCGGGTGCGCGCCGCGGGGTCGGGTCGGGCATGAACAGCTCTCCTGGTCGGTCTCGCACGGCCGCCCACCGTGTAATGGTCTCAATTGAGACAGTATCAGACGCTACTAAAACCAAGGCATGCCGACGCCCTGTCCGAACGCGTCCCTGTTCGGCGGGTGGGAGGTGCCTTTTCCGGTGGTGCGGCGGGTCAGACCACGCGGCCGACGCCGGCGAGGAAGCCGGGCTTGGAGAGGTCGGACGTGAGCGGCTCGGCGTCCGGCCGCCAGTCGGCCACCTGGACCAGGCCGGGCCCGACCAGCTCGGTGCCCTCGAAGAACGTCGCGACCTCGTCGATGCCGCGCGGGACGATGTCGCCCGCTCCCGTCCTGCCGTAGGCGGACCGGACCTGGTCCTCGACGTCCCGGGTGATCGCGCCCCGGTGGCCGTGCGAGATGGCCAGGTAGCTGCCGGGGGCCAGCGGCGCGCGGAGCCTCGCCACGATGTCGGCCGGACGGTCGTCGTCCAGGACGAAATGCAGGATGGCCAGCATCAGCAGGCCCACCGGCCGGCCGAAGTCGATCCGTTCCTTGATCACGGGGTGGTCGAGGATGCCGTCGGGTTCGCGCAGGTCGCCTTGGATGACCGTGGTGTGCGGATTGTCGGTCAGCAGCGCGCGGGCGTGCGTGAGGACGATCGGGTCGTTGTCGACGTAGACGACCCGGGAGCCGGGTGCGGCGCGCTGGGCCACCTCGTGCACGTTCTCCTGCGTCGGCAGCCCCGAGCCGATGTCGATGAACTGCCGGACGCCGTCCGCGGCCATCATCGTGACGGCTCGGGACAGCAGCCCGCGGTTGGCGCGGGTGAACTCCAGGACGTTCGGCATGGCCGCCACCACCTGGTCGGCGGCCCTGCGGTCGGCGGCGAAGTTGTCCTTCCCGCCGAGGTAGTAGTCGTACATCCGGGCCACGCTGGGCGTGTCGGGGTCGATCACCCATTCCGGATGGTGTTCACCGCTCACGGACGAACCTCCCCTGCGCGAATGATCGCCCGATTCTAGGGCGAAACCCGGTGGTTTTCCGGACATTGCAGAGGGAGTCGGGACGGTTTTATCGCGCGGCGGGACGACCGGCCGTTCATCCTCGGCGATCGGCACACCCGCGGGCGGACGTGAGGCGCCGCCGATCTGCGCGGCGGGCCCACGTGACGGGCAGCCGTTCAAGGGGAGCTCTGGCCGCCGCTTCCCGCCGCTTCGGCCTCGGTGAGGTCCTCGACGTCCGGTACGCGCGAAGCCCCGTCCCCGGCGGAGCCGGCGTCCGGTCCCGGGACGGGCCGCTTGCGGCGGATCAGCTGGCCACCGGCGTACAGCGTCCCGTTGCCCGCCCAGATCAGTCCGGTCGCCGACAGCGCCGCCATGGCCACCGCCGCCCCGGCCACGACGTCGAGGACATAGTGGTTGGCGGTCAGGACCACGACGACGGCCGTGGTGATCGGATGCAGGACGGCGACCCATCGCACGCGGAAAGGCCGCAGCAGCGTCAGGCCCACCATCGCGACCCACACGGCCCATGCCAGGTGCAGGGACGGCATGGCCGCGTACTGGTCGGCGGGCAGCGGAGGGCTGTGGGTGGTGCCGAACCCGGCATGGGCCACCGAGTCGACGAACCCCTCGTCCGGAAGCAGGCGCGGCGGCATCACCGGCAAGGCGAAGAACACCGCCAGCCCGACCAGGTTGATCAGGACGAGGGCGTTGCGCGCGGGCCTGTAGACACCCGGTCCGGTGAGGTAGCAGAGCAGCAGGACCCACATGGTGAGACCGGTGTGCATGTGCTGGTAGATCCAGACGGTCACCTGCGACAGATCATGATGCCGCGTCAGCCACAGGTTGGCGCGAAGTTCGAAGTCCAGGCCGAGGTGGCCTTCCATGTGCAGGATGCCGCGACCGTGGGCGAGCGCTGCGTCATACCGGGTGTGGGCCTGCTTCCGGACGTGGCCGTAGACCTCGACCAGCACGTAGACGATCACCAACTCGCCCACCAGCCATGGCCGCTTGCGGCGCGGTCGACGGACGTCGCTGTCACAACCGGTGCGTCGCCCCTCGGGGGGCATGATCGAGGCGCGGACGGTTCAGCCTTCTCTCTTTCCGAACGTCCCGGCGGGGGACGTGTACGAGCCGCCTCAACCGCTGACCGTATACGCGGTGAGCCCGCCGGTGTGCACCGGGGGTGGATCATGCCTCAAGCGCCCCGTGCCGCCAGTGGCGGCACCCTCGACCCCGGTGGAACCGTCGTCTCCCGTGCCGGCGGTGAAGTCGCTGGTGAGCGGGGGCGGAGTTACGCGCCGGTGCCGGTCTCGCGGGTGGGGGCCCAGAGGCGGTCGGCGTCCCCGGCTTCGAGGCGGCCCCGGTAAACGTCGATCTTGTGGTCGATGAGCTTGAGGTTCTCCTCGACCTCGGCGAGCTTCGCGGTCACGTCGGCGCGGTGGGACTCCAGCAGGGCGAGCCGCTCCTCCTCGTTGCCGCGTCCCGCGGAGACGAGCTCGGCGTAGCGGCGGATGCTCTTGACGGGCATCCCGGTGGCGCGCAGCCTCGTGCAGATCTTGATCCAGTCGAGGTCGAGCCGGTGGTAGCGGCGCCGTCCGGTGGCCGTGCGGTCGATCGGGGTGACGACCAGCCCCGCGCGCTCGTAATAGCGCAGCGTGTGCACGCTGACCCCGGTGCGCCGGGCCGCCTCCGCGATCGTCACGCCCGCCTCGGCCACCGGCTTGTTGACTTCGAGCACACTCTAAATTCTAGCGTCCGGTGCCATGAGTGACCCAACGCTCCCGGTGCCCGCGGCGCGGCGCCGCCTGGTGCTCGCCATCTGCTGCGCCAGCGTGTTCGTCGTCGTCATGGACATCTCCATCGTCAACGTCGCGCTGCCGGCGATCCGCCATGACCTGCGCACCTCCGTGTCCGGCCTGCAATGGACGGTCGACGCGTACACCCTGGTGCTGTCGGGTTTCCTCGTCCTGGCCGGATCCACCGCCGACCGGGCCGGGCGCCGGCGCGTCTTCCAGATCGGCCTCGCCGCGTTCGGCCTCGGCTCGCTGCTGTGCGGGCTGGCGCCGGGGATCGGCTGGCTGATCGGCGCGCGTGCCCTCCAGGTCGCCGGCGGGACGATGCTCAACCCGGTCGCGATGGCGATCGTCGCGAACACCTTCCCGGAACCGGGGGAGCGGGCGCGGGCCATCGGCGTCCTCGGGTCGGTGACCGGCCTGTCGCTGGCGCTGGGCCCGATCCTCGGCGGCGGGCTCGTCGACGGCCTCGGCTGGCGCTCCATCTTCTGGGTCAACGTGCCGGTCGCGGCCGCCGCGCTCGTGTGCACCGCGCTGTTCGTGCCGGAGTCCCGCGCCCCGAGAGCGCGCCGGTTCGATCCGGTGGGGCAGGCCCTGGTGGTCCTGGTCCTGGGAAGCGGCGTCTACGCGATCATCGAGTCCCGGACGCTGGGCTGGACGTCCCCGATCATCCTCGGCCTGCTCGCCGTCGCCGCGTCCGGGATCCTGGGCCTCCTCGCGTACGAGCCCCGCCGCGCCGACCCGCTGCTGGAACTGCGCCTGTTCCGCAGCGTGCCGTTCAGCTCGGCGATCCTGATGGCGCTCGGCGGCCTCTGCGGTTTCAGCGCGTTCCTGTTCGTCACCACCCAGTACCTCCAGGACGTGCGCGGCATGCCCGCGCTCGCGGCCGGGCTGTGCCTGCTCCCCGTGGGGGCACTGGTCGTGGTGCTGTCCCCGGCCACCGGCCGGATGATCGGCGCCCGCGGCCCCCGCCTGCCATTGATGATCGCCGGAACGGCCCTGGCACTGGGCGGCGGCGCGTCCCTCTGGCTCGGCCCGGACACGCCGCTCCCGGCCGTCCTCGCGATCTACCTGCTGTTCGGCGTCTTCCTGGCCACCGTCAATCCGCCGATCACCAACACGGCCGTGTCCGGCATGCCGCGCTCCATGGCCGGGGTCGCGGCCTCGCTGGCCTCCGCCGGACGGCAGACCGGCACCACCCTGGGCGTCGCCCTCGCGGGGACGCTCGTCGGCTCGTCCCCGGCCCACGGCGGGGCGTCCTTCACCGACGCGGAACACGCCGTGTGGTGGCTGGTGCTCGCCCTCGGCGCGGGCATCGTGCTGCTGGCGCTCCTCAGCACCGGCCGCCGGGCCCTCGCCACCGCCGACCGCGCGGCGTCCCTGTTCGAGGACGCCGACCGCGCGGCGCCGGGACCGGGAGTCACGAGCGGGGCGCGTACATGATGGTCAGGACGCCGAGAAGGCAGATGGCGGCCCCGGCGACGTCCCAGCGGTCGGGGCGGAACCCGTCCATGACGACGGCCCAGCCGAGGGAGCCGGCCACGAACACGCCGCCGTACGCGGCCAGCACCCGTCCGAAGTGGGCGTCCGGCTGGAGCGAGGCGGCGAACCCGTACAGGCCGAGGGCGACGAGGCCCGCGCCGATCCACCAGCCGCCCCGGTGCTCGCGGACGCCCTGCCAGATCATCCAGGCCCCGCCGATCTCGGCGAGTGCCGCGAGCACGAACAGGACCAGGGACCGGACGACCGTCATGCCCCGAACCGTACCGGCCGCCCGGCGGTGACCAGCGTGGCCGTCGTCACGGCCGGGAGGCTTTGCATGTTCATGCAGGAGGGTGCATACTTCTACTCATGTCGAAAGTGCTGACCTCCCTGCCCGTCGGCGAGCGCGTCGGGATCGCCTTCTCCGGCGGCCTCGACACGTCGGTGGCGGTCGCGTGGATGCGCGACAAGGGCGCCGTGCCGTGCGCCTACACCGCCGACATCGGGCAGTACGACGAGCCCGACATCGCCTCGGTGCCCGGACGCGCCGCCACCTACGGGGCGGAGGTCGCGCGCCTGGTCGACTGCCGGGCCGCCCTCGTCGAGGAGGGGCTCGCGGCGCTGGCGTGCGGCGCGTTCCACATCCGGTCCGCCGGGCGCAGCTACTTCAACACCACGCCCCTCGGGCGTGCGGTCACCGGCACGCTGCTGGTCCGCGCGATGCTGGAGGACGACGTCCAGATCTGGGGCGACGGGTCCACCTTCAAGGGCAACGACATCGAGCGGTTCTACCGCTACGGGCTCCTCGCCAACCCGGCCCTGCAGGTCTACAAGCCGTGGCTGGACGCCGACTTCGTCACCGAGCTCGGCGGCCGGACGGAGATGTCGGAGTGGCTGCTCGCCCACGGCCTGCCCTACCGCGACAGCACGGAGAAGGCCTACTCCACCGACGCGAACATCTGGGGCGCGACCCACGAGGCCAAGGCGCTGGAGCACCTCGACGCCGGCATCGAGATCGTCGAGCCGATCATGGGCGTGCGGTTCTGGGACCCGGCCGTGGAGATCGCCGCCGAGGACGTCACGATCGGCTTCGAGCAGGGCCGCCCGGTCACGATCAACGGCAAGGAGTTCGGGACCGCGGTCGACCTGGTGCTGGAGGCCAACGCCATCGGCGGCCGGCACGGCATGGGCATGTCCGACCAGATCGAGAACCGCGTCATCGAGGCCAAGAGCCGCGGCATCTACGAGGCGCCCGGCATGGCGCTGCTGCACGCGGCCTACGAGCGGCTCGTCAACGCGATCCACAACGAGGACACCCTCGCCACCTACCACGCCGAGGGGCGGCGGCTGGGCCGGCTCATGTACGAGGGCCGCTGGCTCGACCCGCAGGCCCTCATGCTCCGCGAGTCGCTGCAGCGCTGGGTCGGGACGGCCGTCACCGGCGAGGTGACGCTGCGGCTGCGCCGGGGCGAGGACTACTCCATCCTCGACACGTCCGGGCCCGCGTTCAGCTACCACCCGGACAAGCTGTCCATGGAGCGGACCGAGGACTCCGCGTTCGGCCCCGTCGACCGGATCGGCCAGCTGACCATGCGCAACCTCGACATCGCCGACTCCCGCGCCAAGCTGGAGCAGTACGCCGGGCTCGGCATGGTCGGCAGCTCGCACCCGGCCCTGATCGGTGCGGCGCAGGCCGCGTCCACCGGCCTCATCGGCGCGATGGACGCGGGCGGCGCCCAGGCGATCGCCTCCCGCGGCCAGGACTCCGGCGACGCCGAGGTCCTCGACCGCGCCGCCATGGAGTCCGGCACCGACTGAGGAATGTCGTGCGCCGCCCGCTCCGGACCGGCAGCGGGCGGCGCACCGCGCCCGGGGGACGCAGCGGTCTCTGACCCCCCGGTCGCGAGCCCTACCCCGGGAGATGGACGAGGGTGTCGACGACGGTGGCGGCGGCCTGGTCGTGCACCGACTCCAGCATCCGCTGACCCGTCGCCCGCGTGACGGGGCCGAGAAGGGCCCGGAACCGCCCGCCCCGGCGTGCCGTCTCGGCGCGGACGGCGTCCTCGTCGACGATCTCGCCGTCCTCGTCGACCGCCCCGTTCTCCTTGAGGTGCTCCAGGAGGTCCTTCAGCGCACCGACGGCCTCGCGGAGATCGTCGGGACTGCCCACCACCTTGCCGACGGCCACTCCGCCGTGCTGCGCCCGCATGTTGATGATGTCGCCCTGCCGCGTGTAGTTGACGGGCCTTTCGTCGCTGTTCACGCCTTCGCCCCGACCAGTTTCCCGATAAGCGAACTGGAGTCATTGGCGACCTGGTTGATCTGGTCGCCCTCGATGGTGATGTTGATCGTCTCCCGCCGGGCGTGCGTCGGATCCTCGATCGCGGCGACGATGAGATGGAACAGTTTGTGCGCCGTTCCTTCGTCATTGGTGGTGAAGATCCCGATGGGCGTCCCGGTCGTCTGCACGACCACCGCGTGGCGCGGTTCGTTGGTGTAGATGCGCCATAGCTGGTAGAGGATCCGGCCGGCCAGGAAGGCCGTGGCCAGGAACACGAGCCCCGCCCACATGCCGCCGCCCGCCGCCGCTGCCACCAGCATGGCGACCAGGCCGAAGACCCCCACGACGGCCAGCCGCCTGCGCAACGTCGCCGGCTCGGCGTAGTCGAGCTGCGTCGTCCATTCCTGCTCCTGGACCCGGACGATGTTCCGGATCTGGTAGACCTGCTCATTGCCGAACCACAGCGCATTCTGCCGCACCTCGACGATGCTCGCCGTGCGCGCCTCGCTCATTGCCGACCCCCGTCGAAAGAATGGATCTTGCAGATCCTTTGTCCCCGTGAGAAACAGTTATATAGGAAACCGGCGAGTAATCGAGGGCTTTGTCCAGAGTGGGACATGCGTGGTTTCCCGGATGTGACAACGGCCGGGCGCGCGGTATTAAGCAGAATGGGCGCGATGGAACGCGGGGAGTTTCAGGTGGCCTTGCGGCGGGCCAGGGCGCTCCAGCTCTCGTCCCAGAGGAGGTAGCGGCGGCGGTCGCATCCGCGCCGGACGAGGAGGTACAGGGAGAGCAGCGGGAGACCGACCGCGACGAGCGCCATGGCCGCGGCGACGGCCGTGGTGGTGACCGTGGTGGCGTGGGTCTGGGGGCGGCGGATCGGGTTGCCCTCGGCGTCCACCCAGATGCGGTGCCCCATGCCGGGCCGGACGGACTTGTCCGCCGGGACGACGGTGGTCCGCGGGACGCCCTCCGGGGACGTCCACGCCAGCTCGGCGTAGGTGTGGCGCACGCCCGCGCCGCCGCCGGGCGCGGTGTGGATGATCTGCGCGGTGACGCGGCGGAGATGGTGGTGCTCGGCCCGGACCCCGCTCTGGTAGGCGTCGGCGGCCAGGCTCGCCGACACGGGCGGGGCGAGGACGACGAACAGGGCCGCCGTCGCCGCGCCGGCCGCCCGCTGGCGGCGGTCCACGGTGCGTCGCAGCTCGTTGCGGTCGAAGCCGAACCGGCGCCGGACCCGTCCCAACCTTCTCATCGCCTCCTCCTTCCCCGTGACAGTAATGGCTCGGGAAAGTGGTCACGCACACGGCCAGGGACCAACGCCTCTTCTGGTCCGCGCGAAGTGCGCGCAGACTGGCGGGAGGAGGGCAGGCACATGGAGCGCTTAGAGAGGAACCAGGGGACGCACGTCCTTTTCGGTTATGACGGGACGGCGGAGAACGACGCGGCGCTGCGCTGGGCGGTCGAGGAGGCGCGGCTGCGCGGGCTGGAGCTGATCCTGTGCCACTGCTGGCACTGGCCTTACCCCGAAGGGCACACCGACCCGCACGGCGAGGCGGTCATGAAGCGGGCGGGGCAGAACCTGCTGGAGCAGGGCGTGCAGAGGGCGAAGGAGCTGGGCGCGCCCGGGACGGTGCACACGCTCCTCATGCGGGGCCCGGTGCCGAGGGCGCTGCTGCAGGCGTCCGGCCGGGCCGACGTGGTGGTGATCGGGGCGCGCGAGCGGCTGGACGAGGGCGCGACGGCGCTGGAGCTGCCCGCGCGCGCCGACCGGCCGGTGATCGTCGTCCGGGACGGGACGGGCCCGCGCCGGGTGGTCGCGGGCGCCGACGGGTCGGCGTGGTGCGATGCGGCACTGGGGTTCGCCATGGGCGAGGCGGCCATGCGCGACTGGGACGTGCACGTCGTCTACGGGTGCTGGGAACCCGCGGCGGTCGACGAGTACGAGCTGTCGCTGTTCACCGACAGGGAGCTGCTGGAGAAGACCCGCGCGGCCGAGCTGGAGGAGGCCGTGGGGCCGTGGCGGGAACGGTACCCGAAGCTCGACATCGAGGTCTCGTTGCTCCTGGAGCGGCCCGCCGAGGCGCTGCGGAGCGCGGCCGGCGACGCCGGGCTGCTGGTGCTGGGCGACCGGGCCGCGGCCACCGGCGGGCTGGGCTCGACCAGCTCGCGGATGCTCAGGGACGCCCGCTGCGCGGTGGCGATCGTGCCGTCCTGCCCGCGCTGACGGGTCAGGGGTCGGCGACGAGGGCCTCGGTCGCGTGCAGGGCGGGACCGGCGGGCAGGTCCGGGTCGAGGATCAGCTGCAGCATCAGGCCGTCCAGCATGGCGGTGAAGAGCATGGCGGTGCCCTCGCGGCGCTCGGCGGGCCAGGCCGGGCACAGCTGCTCCAGGCGGGCCGCGATCCGGCCGCGGACGGCCCGCGACCAGTCCCGCCGCTCGGCGCCCATCCGCGGGTCGCGCAGCGCCCGGACGAGCAGCTCCGCGGCGAGCCGGAGGTTGCGCTCCCCGGCGATCATGCGCGGGACGAGGTCGCGCAGCGCCTTCAGCGCCGCCTCGGTGTCCGGCGCGTCGACCAGCGCGTCCACCACCGGATCGGTGATCATCTCGCTGGCCCGCTGCGCGACCGCGACGTGCAGGCCCGGCAGCCCGTTGAAGTAGTGGTGCAGCAGGCCCGGCCGGATGCGGGCCCGGTCCGCGACGGCCCGCGCCGTGATCGCGGGCCATCCGCCCTCGGCGAGCAGATCGAGGCCGATCCGCACGAGCTGGTCGCGGCGCGCCCGCCCGCGAGGAGTCGACGCGCGATGGTCCTCGGGGGTCATGCCGTTCAAGCTATCCCAACGCTTGCATGCTGCAAAGATCGCGAAGGCCGCGGCCGACGCCTCCCGGCGCCCGGGGCCCGCCCGGCCGAGCGGGCCCCGGGCGGTCAGGACGCGCGCTCCCGCTCGGCGGCGAGCTGGAGGGCCACGTCGATGATCATGTCCTCCTGGCCGCCCACGTACCCGGCCTCGCCGACCTTCTGCAGGATCTCGTGCGCCGGGACGCCGTACCGCTCGGCGGCGCGCTCGGCGTGCAGCAGGAAGCTGGAGTACACGCCCGCGTACCCCTGGGTGATCGCGCCGCGGTCGGCGAACGGCAGCCGGTGCAGGAACGGCTTCACCACGTCGTCGGCCGCCGCCATCGCGCCCTGCACGTCCACGCCGGTCGGGACGCCGAGCCGCTCGAACGTCGCGACCAGCACCTCGGTGGGGGAGTTGCCCGCCCCCGCGCCGAGCGCGCACAGCGCCCCGTCGATCTGCCGGGCGCCGTTCTGCTGCGCCAGGACGGAGTTCGCGACGCCGAGCGACAGGTTCTGGTGGCCGTGGAACCCGACCTGCGCCTCGTGCCCGATCTCCTTGACCAGCGCGCTGATCCGCTCCTGCGCCTCGCCGAGGACCAGGGCGCCGGCGGAGTCGACGACGTAGACGCACTGCGCGCCGCCGTCCACCATGATCCGCGCCTGCCTCGCCAGCTCCTCGGGGCCGATCCGGTGCGACAGCATGAGGAACCCGACGGTCTCCATGCCGAGGTCGCGGGCGGCGGCGAAGTGCTGCAGCGACACGTCCGCCTCGGTGCAGTGCGTCGCGACCCGGGCGACGGACGCGCCCGCGTCGTGCGCCATCCGCAGGTCGTGCACGGTGCCGCAGCCCGGCAGCAGCAGGACGGCGATCTTCGCGCGGGTCGCCTCGTCCACGGCCGCGGCGACGAGCTTGACGTCGTCCTCCAGCGAGAAGCCGTAGTTGAACGACGAGCCGCCGAGGCCGTCGCCGTGCGTGACCTCGATGACCTCCACCCCGGCGGAGTCGAGGGCGTGCACGACGCCGCGGACCTGCTCCTCGGTGAAGCGGTGCGCCATCGCGTGGCTGCCGTCCCGCAGCGTCGAGTCGGTGATCCTGATCTTGTCTTCGCTCATGAGGTGGCCTTCCTGCGCGCGAGCTGCTCGCCGACCCGGGCCGCCGCCGCGGTCATGATGTCGAGGTTCCCGGCCCAGGGCGGCAGGTGGTCGCCGTTGCCGCGCACCTCCAGGAACACCGCGACGCGGGCCATCCCGTTCCAGATGTCGCGGGGCTCGTCGAACTGCGGCTCGGCCCGCAGCGTGTAGCCGGGGACGTAGGCCGCGACCTCCGCGACCATCTTCTCGATCGACTCGGCGACCGCCGCGGCGTCGGCGTCGGGCGGGATCGCGCAGAACACCGTGTCCCGCATGATCATCGGCGGGTCGACCGGGTTCAGGATGATGATCGCCTTGCCCCGCCCGGCGCCGCCGATCTGCTCGATCGCGCGGGCCGTGGTCTCGGTGAACTCGTCGATGTTCGCGCGGGTGCCGGGCCCGGCCGAGCGGGACGCGATGGACGCGACGATCTCCGCGTACGGCACCGGGACCACCGACGACACCGCGTGCACGATCGGGATCGTCGCCTGCCCGCCGCACGTGATCATGTTGAGGTTGGGGGCGTCCGACAGCGAGTCCAGGTTCACCGGCGGGCACACCAGCGGGCCCGCCGCGGCGGGCGTCAGGTCGATCGCCGTGATCCCCGCCTCCTCGTAGCGCGGGGCGTTGGCCAGGTGCGCCTTCGCCGAGGTCGCCTCGAAGACGATGTCGGGGAGCTCCGGCTGCTTCAGCAGCCAGTCCACCCCCTCCGCCGAGGCCGGGACGCCCATCCGGCGGGCGCGTTCGAGCCCGTCCGACTCGGGGATCACGCCTACCATCGAGTGGACGTCGATCAGCTCGCTGCGGTCCAGCTTGACCAGCAGGTCGGTGCCGATGTTCCCGGGCCCGACGATCGCCGCGGTCAGCTTGCGCCCTGCACCTTGCGAGGGGGCGACCCCCCGCGCCCCCCGGGCCGCTTCACTCATTTGAGCTCCTCCCTTCCAAACCGTGCCGTCACCGACCCGATCCCGGCGAACGTCGCCGTCAGCGTCTCCCCGGGTGCGACCGGGACGGCGGCGGTGATCGAGCCGGGCAGCACCACGTGGCCCGCCTCCAGCGACACGCCGCGCTCGCCGAGGACGTTCGCCAGCCACACCAGCGCGTTGATCGGCGAGCCCAGCACCGCGCCGCCCGCGCCGGTGTCGATCAGGTCGCCGTCGCGGCGCAGCAGGCAGCCCATGAGCGACAGGTCCTGGTCGTCCAGCCGGACCGGGCGGGTGCCGAGCACGACGCCGCCGCTGGAGGCGTTGTCCGCGATCGTGTCCGGCAGTGTGATCTTCCAGTCCGCGATGCGGGAGTCGATGACCTCCAGCGCCGGGAGCACGTACTCGACGGCCGCGACGGCGTCCGCCGCGGTCGCGCCGGGCCCGGCCAGCGGGCGCCCGAGCACGAACGCGATCTCCGGCTCGATCCGCGGCTGGAGGAACCGGCCGGTGTCGATCGGACCGCTCTCCGGCAGGAACATCGTGTCCAGCAGCACGCCGAAGTCCGGCTGGTCGACGCCCATCTGGCGCTGCATCGCGGCCGAGGTCAGCCCGACCTTGTGGCCCTTGATCCGCGCGCCGCGGGCGGTCCACGCCTCGACCTGGGCGAGCTGGACCGCATAGGCGTCGGCCACCGACATATCCGGATGGTCCTTCGTCAGCGGCGCGATGGGAGTGCCGGTGGCGTACGCGTCGAGCAGCGCGGCCGCGGCCTTCTCCACGGAACCGGGGTCCATGGGCGGTCCTTTCGTCGTATGGGCAGGGCGAGCCTCTCCCGCCCGCGGCACCGCGGGCAACGCGTTCGTCCCGTGTGGTGAGACACTTCTTGCATGCCGTCGGACGACAGCTTCCTGCGCCGTGCCGTCGCGGTGCTGACCGCGTTCCGCGCCGACGACGACGCGCTCGGCGCCGCCGAGCTCGCCCGCCGCAGCCGCCTGCCGCGGTCCACCGCGCACCGCATCACCGTCGACCTGGTCGAGGCCGGCCTGCTGGAGCGGCAGGGCACGCGGGTGCGGCTCGGGCTCAAGCTGTTCGAGATCGGGCAGCGGGTGCCGCGCCAGCGGGTGCTGCGGGACGCCGCCGTCCCCTACATGTCGGACCTGCGGGAGGCGACGCGGCAGACCGTCCACCTGGCGGTGCTGGAGGGCGGCGAGGTGGTGTACGTGGAGATCCTCGGCTCCTCCGGCGGGCCGCGGCTCCCGTCCCAGGTCGGCGGCAGGCTGCCCGCGCACGTCACCGGGGTCGGCAAGGCGATCCTGGCGTTCTCCCCGCCGGAGGTGGTGCAGGGCGTGCTGGAGTCCGGCCTGGTCAAGACCAGCGAGCGCAGCGTCACCGCGCCCGGCCTGCTCGCCAGGGAGCTGGAGCGGATCCGGCGCGAGCGCGTCGCCTACGACCGGGAGGAGTCCGGCGCGGGGATCGTGTGCGCGGCCAGCCCCGTCCTCGGCGCCGACGGCCTCGCCCTCGGCGCCCTGTCGGTGTCGGGCTGGTCGGCCACGATGCGGCTCCCGGCGGTCGCGCCGGCCGTCCACACCGCCGCGCTCACCCTGTCGCGCACCCTCGGCGGCTAGCCCTCCGGCAGGTGCCGGGCCAGCAGCTGCGCCAGGTGCTCCCCGTCGCGCTCCGCCAGCTCGCGCAGCTGCGTCCGGCAGCTGAACCCGTCGGCGAGCACCACCTCGCCCGTCCCGGTCTTGCGGACGGCCGGGAGCAGCCGGTGCTCGGCGACCGCGACCGACACGTCGTGGTGGCCCTTCTCGACGCCGAAGTTCCCGGCGAGGCCGCAGCAGTCGCCGAGCCGGGCGACGTCCGCGCCCGCCTCCCGCAGCAGGGCGGCGTCCCTCGTCCAGCCCATGACGGCGTGGTGGTGGCAGTGCGGCTGCGCGATCCCGGTGACGCCGGACAGGTCGGGCGGGGCCCAGCCGGGGGTCTCGGCGAGCAGCTCGGCCAGGGTGCGGGTCGCGGCGGCGACCTCGCGCGCCGCAGCGGCGTCCACGCCCCGCAGCAGCTCCTCGGCGTCGGACCGCAGCACGCCGGTGCAGGACGGCTCCATCCCGACGACCTTCGCGCCCCGCCGCACATGGGGGAGCAGCGCCCGGACCGTGCGGCGGGCCTGCGCACGCGCCCCGTCCAGCTGGCCGGTCGAGATCCACGTGATCCCGCAGCAGACGGGCCGCTCGGTCACCGTGACGCGGTAGCCGGCGTGCTCCAGCACCCGCACGGTCGCCCGCCCCACCTCGGGGGAGAACGCGTCGGTGAAGCTGTCCACGAACAGCACGACGTCGCCGTTGCGGCCCTCCGGGCTGCGGTGGGACGCGAACCAGCGCCGGAACGTCACCGGCGCGAACGCCGGCAGCGTCCGCCGCCGGTCGATCCCCGCGCCCCACGCGACCAGCGGTCTCAAGGCCCGCGACCGCATCGCCGCGTTCATCGCCCGGATCGCCGCGGGCGCCTTGGCCGCGAGCCGCGTCCAGCGCGGGAGCCACCCGAGGGCGTAGTGGGCGCGGGGCCGGATTCTGCCCTTGTAGCGCTGGTGCAGCGCCTCGGCCTTGTAGGACGCCATGTCGATCCCGGTCGGGCAGTCGGACGCGCAGCCCTTGCACGACAGGCACAGGTCCAGGACGTCGTGCAGGGCCTCGGACCTCCAGCCGTCCGGGCCGAGCTTCCCGCTGACGACCTCCTGCAGGACCCTGGCCCGGCCGCGCGTGGAGTCCTTCTCCTCCCGGGTCGCGAGGTAGGACGGGCACATCACGCCGCCCGCGCCGGTGTTGTCGGCGCGGCACTTGCCCACGCCCGTGCACCGGTGCACGGCCCGGGACAGGTCGCCGCGATCGTCCCGGTAGGCGAGACCGAGGCCCCGGTTCAACGGGATCAGCTGCACGGCGCGCACGTCGGCGTCCACGGGAGCGGGCCGCACCACGATGCCCGGGTTCAGCACGCCGCCGGGGTCGAAGACGTCCTTGACCTCGGCGCACAGCGCGAGCGCCTCGGCCGAGTACATGTGCGGCAGCAGCTCGCTGCGGGCCCGCCCGTCGCCGTGCTCGCCGGACATGGTGCCGCCGTGCCGGGCCGCCAGCGCGGCCGCCTCGTTCAGGAAGTCCCGGAACACCCGCGTCCCGTCCGCGCGCCCGAACGGGAAGTCGATCCGGACGTGGATGCAGCCGTCGCCGAAGTGCCCGTACGGGACGCCGAACAGGTCGTGCTCGCCGAGCAGCGTCTCGAACTCCCGCAGGTAGGCGCCGAGCCGCTCGGGCGGGACGGCCGCGTCCTCCCACCCGGCGTGCGCCTGCTCTCCCTCGGGCGTGCGCGCGACGAGGCCGGACCCGTCCTCGCGGATCCGCCACAGCGCGTCGGCCAGCGCCATGTCCTCGACCAGCATCGAACCGGTGCAGCCGGACTCGCCGACAACCTTCCCCGCGGTGGCCCGCAGCGCCCCCGGCTCGGGCCCGGCCAGCTCGACGAGCAGCCAGCCCGAGCCGGCCGGCAGCGGCGGCACCGCGTCCGCGCCGCGCCGCTCCCGGACGACGTTCGTGATCCGCGAGTCCAGCCCCTCGCACGCGACCGGCCCGTACGGGAGGATCGCCGGGACGGCGTCGGCGGCCTCGGCCATCGACCCGTACCCCAGCACCACGAGCAGCCGGCACGCGGGCTCGCGCACCATCCGCAGCCGCGCCGCCAAGGTCAGCGCCAGCGTCCCCTCGGTGCCGACCAGGGCCCGCGCGACGTCGAACCCCTTCTCCGGCAGGAGATGCTCCAGCGAGTAGCCGGAGACCTGGCGGCCGAACCGCCCGAACTCCGTCCGGATCAGCGCGAGGTTCTCGCCGGCCAGTTCCCGCAGCCGGTCGAGGAGCGCGCCGCCGGTCGCCGCGCCCGGCACGTCCCCGAGGCGCAGCCGCTCCCCGGACCCGGCGACGACGTCGAGCCCGAGCACGTTGTCGCTCGTCCGCCCGTACCCGAGCGCCCGCGACCCGCACGCGTTGTTGCCGATCATCCCGCCGAGCGTGGCCCGCGTCCGGGTGGACGGGTCGGGCCCGAACCGCAGCCCGTGCCCCGCCGCCACCTCGTGCAGCCGCGCCTGCACGATCCCGGGCTCGACCAGCGCCGTCCCGGCCTCCGGGTCGATCTCCAGCACCCGGTTCAGGTGCCGGCTCACGTCGACGACGACGCCGGGACCGACCGCGTTGCCCGCGATGGACGTCCCGCCGCCCCGCATGGTCAGCGGCACCCCGGCGTCCCGGCACACCTCCAGCACGGCCGGCAGCTCGCCGGCCTCCCGGGGCGTCACCACGACCTGCGGCGGCACGCGGTACAGCGAGGCGTCCGACGAGTACATCGAGCGCGCGAGCGCGGAATCGTCCACCCCGCTCACCCCGGCCCGCCGCAGCGCGCCCGCCAGCTCCCCCTGCTCACGATGGTCGGTCACGGTGACAACGGTAGGTCATCGGCCCGCGACGCCGCCGGGGAGGCCGCCAGGCGTGCCCGGACCCTCTCCGCCTGCGGGGCACCGAGCTGCTCGAAGATGCCGAGCGCCTGTCGCCAGAGCCGCCGCGCGGCGGCGCCGTCGCCGGCGTCCTCCTTGATCTTGCCGAGGTCGAGCAGGGCGAAGCCCTCGCCGAGGCGGTTGCCGATCGCGCGGGCGGCGTCCAGGGCCCGCCGCGAGTGGTCCTCGGCCTCCTCCCGGCGCCCGAGGTCGCGGTAGGCCCGGCCGAGCGCCCACAGCGCCCGGCTCGCCCCCCAGCGGTCGTCGACCCGCTCGAACAGCGCGAGGGCCCGCCGGGAGTGCTCGATGCCCTCGGCGGGACGGCGGACCTTCCCGCAGATCTCGCCGAGCTGGTAGCGCACCCATGCCTCGCCCCACCGGTCGCCGATGGCGCGGAAGGTCTCCTCCGCGTCCTCGCAGTCGACCATCGCGGCGCCGAACCGGCCGAGATCGGCGAGCGCCACGCTCCGCAGGGTGCGGGCGGACGCCTCGATCCACGGTTCGCCGATCTCACGGCCGATGGCGATGGCCGCCGCGAACCGCTCGAACGCCTCGTCGAAGCGCCGCACCTCCCGGTAGGCGTTGGCGATGCTCGTCAGCAGGTGCGCCTCGCCGTACCTGTCCCCGCTCTCGCGGACGGAGCCGAGGCCGATGTCGTGCGTGACGATCCAGTCCGTCCAGCGGGTGCGGAGGCTGAAATAGCTCCAGAGCGTGAACGGCAGCTTCCAGGCGACGTCGTGCATGCCGGTCTCGGCGGCGTGCCGTGTCGCCGCCACGAGGTTGAGCCTCTCCGCTTCGCACCACTCCAGCGCCTCGGCGGCGGAGTCCAGGGCCGCGGGGCGGCATTCCGGCGGCGGCGGGTCCATCGGGACGCGCCGGCGGCCGGGCATCAGGACCCGGTCGGCGGCGTCGGCCGTGGACAGGTACCAGCCGAGGACCCGCCGCACGGCCGCGTCCCGTTCCGGCTCCGGCTCGTCGGCGGCGGCGCGGTCCCTGGCGTAGACGCGGAGCAGGTCGTGCAGCCGGTACCGCCCGTGCGTCGTCTCCTGGAGCAGGTGCACGTCGGTCAGCGCCTCCAGCTGCTCCCTCGTCCGCCGCCTCTCCTGGGCGGTGAGGACGGCGGCCGCGTCCAGGCTGATGTCGGGTCCCGGGTGCAGGCCCAGGAGACGGAAGGTGCGGGCCGCGTCCGGCGGCAGCGCGCGGTAGGACCAGCGGAACGCCGCGCGCACCGCGACACTGTCGTCGTCGGCCGCCGCGAGCAGGTCCAGCCGGCCGCGCTCGTCCTGGAGTTCCCGGCACAGCTCGGCCGGTGAGAGGTGCGGGCGCACCGCGGCGCGTTCCGCGGCCAGGCGCAGCGCCAGCGGCAGGTACGCGCAGAGCCGCGCCACCTCCGCCGACGCCTCGGGCTCGGCGTCGACGCGGCCGGCTCCCATCACCTCGCGCAGCAGCGCCAGCGACTCCTCCCGCGACAGGAGACCGACGGGGATCCGGTGCGCGCCCGTCCGGACGACCAGGCCGGACATGCTGCCGCGGCTGGTCACGACCGCCATGCAGTCGCCCGTCCCCGGCAGGAGCGGGCCGACCTGTTCCGACGAGGCGGCGTTGTCCAGCACGATCAGCATGCGCCGCCGGTCGAGCCGTGACCGGTACATCGCCGCCCGCTCCTCAAGTGCCGGGGGGATCGCCGCGGGCGGCACTCGCAGGGCGCGCAGGAACCCGTCGAGCACCTCGTCGGGCCGCGCGGGCGGGCCGGTCCTGCCGTAGCCCCGCAGGTCCACGAACAGCGTCCCGTCCGGGAAACGATCGCGCAGGCGGTGGGCCCAGTGCACGGCGAGGGTCGTCTTGCCCACCCCGGCCATCCCCGACATCGACGCGATGACCACGGTGCTCGGGCACGCGCCCTCCTCCGGCACCAGGCCGGTCAGCCGGGCGAGCTCCTCGGCCCGGCCGGTGAACCCCGCCACGCCCGGGGGCAGCTGCTGAGGGGCGGGCCACGCCGGCTGTCCGGGCGGCGGGACGGCCCAGACCGGAACGGCGAGGTCCAGTGACGGGTCGTTCGCGAGCACGGCATCCTCCAGCCGCCGCAACCGGGGGCCGGGCTCGATGCCCAGCTCCTCCGTGAGCACGCGCCGGGTGTCGCGGTAGACCTGCAGGGCTTCGGCCTGCCGGCCGGAGCGGTACAGGGCGAGCATCAGCTGCGCCCGGAACCGTTCCCGGAGCGGGTGCTCGGCGGCCAGGGCGCGGAGCTCGGGCACCAGCTCGCCGTGCCGGCCCAGGTCCAGGCCGGCGGAGACGCGGTCCTCGACGGCCGCCAGGCGCAGTTCCTCCAGCCGCACGGCCTCGTCGCGCAGCGGCGGGAGGTCGTCCAGCCCCGCGTAGGCGTCCCCGCGCCAGAGTGCGAGCGCCTCGCTCAGCGCGGCGTGCGCGGCGGCCGCGTCCGCCCGTTCACCGGCCTCCCGGCCCTGCCGGACCAGATCCGCGAAGCGCTGGGCGTCGAGCTCCCCTGGACGGACGGTGAGCGCGTAGCCGGGCGGGACCCTGGCGATCCGGTCCGCGCTCTCCAGCGTCCTGCGCAGCGTGTGCACGTACATGCGGAGGTTCGCCGCGGCCGACCGGGGCGGCCGGTCTCCCCAGAGAGCGTCCGCGAGCAGATCGTCGGAGACCGGGGTATTGGCATAGCGGAGCAGAACCGCGAGCACGACACGCGATTTGGACGATGTCAACTCGAAGGTCCGCCCGCCTTCGGTGACCGAGAGTGGCCCTAATATTCCGAAACGCATGAAGAGACCCCCGTCCCCCATCCCCCGTGCCGGGACCATAACACGCGACCTGCTCCGCTTCCGGCGTTCCGCATGCCCTCTTTGATGATCAGCCGTTCGGTCAATCGCCGTTCTCGCGATGATCTACGCCGCGTATACGGCGGATGTACGCGGCATTCTTAGCGTGCGGCGCGTACCGATCTTCCCGGAGAAAAGGGGATCTCATGCGGAACAAGCTCACCCGCGCGACCGCCCGCGCCGCCGTCCTCGGCGCGTCCGCCGCGCTCGCCGCGGCGGCGGCGCCCGCCGCCTTCGCCCAGGACACCGCACCCGCCGAGGGGGCCCGCGTCTGCGTGCTCAAGGCGGGCGGCGGCGCGGACTGCGGCAGTGCCGCCCAGCGCGCCGCCGCCGGCCCGTGGGCGATCAAGGTGCACCAGCACCCGTACTACGAGGGCGCGGAGGTCACCTTTTACCTGCCGAACGGCGTGAGCAAGTGCTCGGGGCCGTTCGACGTCGAATACCCGTACAACATCGCCCACAACGACTTCTGGGACAACCGGATCAGCTCCGTGCAGAGCAACGACGCCACCAACTGCAACATCAAGCTGTACGACGGGCATGACCTCACGGCGAACCAGCGGGGCAGCACCGGGTTCGCCGACTACTGCCGCCGGCTCAGCCAGCCGTCGACCTGCCTTTACCACACCGATCCGAAGAACAAGGCCTTCGACAACGTCGCGAGCTCCTTCATCATCTCCTGACTCCCCGCAATGGCCGCCCGCCTTTCCGTCGGAGAGCGGGCGGCCATCGCCGTTGCGGGGGCGGGTCGCTGGATGGCGGGGGGTTCTGCGGGAGGTCGCGGGGGAGGGCGGTAACGTCCGGAGCGACCGATACCGATCACCGCCCGGTCCGCCCTCGGAGGCCCCTCGTGCTCGCCGTCACCACCGCCGACGTACGGATCTTCCTGCATGTGCTCGCCGCGACGATCTGGGTCGGCGGGCAGATCACGCTGGGCGCCCTCGTGCCCGCGCTGCGCGGCTACGAGGGCGTCACCAAGGTCGCGGCCCGCCGCTACAACGCGGTCGCCTGGCCCGCGTTCGCCGTGCTCGTCCTCACCGGCGTCTGGAACATCACCTCGGGCGACATCGGGGGCGCCGCGCAGCGGACCCTGGAGGTGAAGCTGGCGTTCGTGCTGCTGTCGGGGGTGGCCGCGTTCCTGCACACCCGCGCCACGTCGAAGGCCGGGCTGGCCGTGTGGGGGGCGCTCGGGGCCCTGGGCGCCCTCGCCGCGCTGTTCTTCGGCGTCCAGCTCGGCTGATCGCCGGAAGTGTCCCGCACCTCCCGGGACGCCGGAACGACCAGGGTCGGGACCATCGTCCCTTTCCGTGGTCGCGCGGTCACGCCCACGCTGGAAGGTGGGCCCCGCCCGGCGCGAGGGACGGGTGAGACCCGTTCCTGATCCTCCCTCGCGGCTGCCCATCAAGGGGACGACATGAGGCAGATCATGCTCGTGGCGGCAGCGGCGCTGACGGCGGCGGTCCTGGTGCTCGGCGGTGCCGTCGCGTTCTTCAAGCTGAACCCGGACGACTCCCGCGACGCCGGACGGGTCGCCGAGACCGGCACCTCGGCGCCGGCGAACACGCCCACGCAGGAGCAGGAGCGGACGCGGACCGCGCCGCGGCCGACCGTCACGATCACCGAGCACCGGACCGTGCGGCCGCAGCCGCCTGCGGAGCCGCCCGTGACCGGGGACGCGGACGAGAACTTCCTGGCCATGATCGCCGCGGACGGGATCACGGCGCCGGACGACTGGGCGATCGAGGCCGGCAACGCGACCTGCGGCCAGGACTACGAGTCCGCCCGCGAGTACCTGACGGACGGCGGGCTGTACGACCACCACGTCCAGACCTTCCTGGACGACTGGATGATCACGCACGGCGGCTGCTGACGCCCTGCCGGCAGCGTCCGGCGAGCAGCTCCAGCGCGTCCAGCAGCTCGGGCGGGCCGCCCACCTCGAACCCGGCGTCGAGCATCAGGACGTTGAGCGCGAGCCGGTGCGGGGTGTCGCCGCTCGCGTGGACCACGCAGCGCCCGCCGTCCAGCGGCTCGACGAGGACGGACGCCGGTACCCGGGCCGAGATCTCCGCGGCCGGCGCGTGGACGGTGACGCGCGCCTGGAAGCGCGCCAGCGCGGCGTCCACCCCGCGTGGCACCAGGTCCTCGGGAGGCGGCTCGCGCGGGGTGAACCGCGGGCCCTCGGGGGTCCGGGGGGTGAGCCGGTCGACGCGGAACGTCCGCCAGCCGTCGCGGGCGACGTCCCACGCGGTCAGGTACCAGCGGCGGCCGGTGTGGACGAGCCGGTACGGCTCGACGTCGCGGGCGGTCTCGCTCCCGTCGTGCTTCCGGTAGCCGAACCGCAGCCGCCGGTGGTCGCGGCAGGCCGCGGCGACCGTGGCGAGGACGTCGGCCGAGACGGTCGGACCGCCCGGCGTCAGCCGCGTCGTGTAGTCGTGCAGCGCGCCGACGCGGCGCCGCAGCCGGGACGGCAGGACCTGCTCCAGCTTGGCGAGCGCCCGCACGCTCGTCTCCTCGATCCCGGCGACGGTGCCGCCGGCGGCGGTGCGCAGGCTGACCGCCACGGCCACGGCCTCCTCGTCGTCGAGCAGCAGCGGCGGCAGCGCGGCGCCCGCGCCGAGCCGGTAGCCGCCGGCCGCTCCGGGCACCGCGTGCACCGGATATCCGAGGTCGCGCAGCTTGCCGATGTCGTAGCGGACGGTCCGGACGCTGACCTGCAGCCGCTCGGCGAGTTCGGCGCCCGTCCAGTCCGCGCGGGTCTGCAGGAGCGACAGGAGGCGCAGCAGGCGGGCGGATGCTTCGAGCATGTCCCGATTCTCCTCCCGATCGCTGCAAGGATCTTGCCGCATTGCGGGAAATGCTGGGGTCATGAGCGAAGACATCCGCCCCTTCCGCATCGACATCCCGCAGGCCGACCTGGACGACCTGCGCGACCGGCTGGCCCGGACCCGGCTGCCGGGCCGGCTCCCCGGCACCGGCGCCGAGCGCGGCGTCCCCGAGGACCACCTGCGCGAGCTGGTCGATTACTGGGCCGGCGGCTACGACTGGCGCGTCCACGAGGCGCGGCTCAACGAGCACCCCCAGTTCGTCACCGAGATCGACGGCCAGCGGATCCACTTCCTGCACGTCCGCTCGCCCGAGCCGGACGCGACGCCGCTGATCCTCACGCACGGCTGGCCCGGCTCGGTCGTGGAGTTCCTCGACGTCATCGGCCCGCTGACCGACCCGCGCGCCCACGGCGGCGACCCCGCGGACGCGTTCCACCTCGTCATCCCCTCGATCCCCGGCTTCGGGTTCTCCTCGCCGCTCGCCGGCACCGGCTGGGACCTGCACCGCATCGCCGAGGCGTGGGCGGTGCTGATGGAGCGCCTCGGCTACCACCGCTACGGCGCCCAGGGCGGCGACTACGGGTCGGGGATCTCCCGCGAGCTCGGCCACGTGGCGCCCGAGCGGCTGATCGGCGTGCACGTGAACTTCCTGCTCACGTTCGGCTCGCCGGAGGGGCTGGACGAGGCCGACCGGGAGCGGCTCGGGGGACTGGAGCGCTTCACATCCGACATGGGCGGCTACATGGCCATCCAGTCGACCCGCCCGCAGACCCTCGCCTACGGCCTCGCCGACTCCCCGGCCGGGCAGCTCGCGTGGATCGCCGAGAAGTTCACCGAATGGACCGAGGACGGCGTCGACCGCGACGCGCTGCTGACCAACGTCACCCTCTACTGGCTGACCAACACCGGGGGCTCCTCGGCGCAGCTCTACTACGAGGCGTCCCGCACCTGGGGCGGCAAGGGGGCCTCGACCGTCCCGACCGCGGTGGCCGTCTTCCCGCACGAGGCCGCGCTGCCCGTCCGGGCGCTGGCCGAGCGGACCGACAAGATCGTCCGCTGGACGGAGTTCGAGCGCGGCGGCCACTTCGCCGCGCTGGAGCAGCCGGACCTGCTCGTGTCCGACGTCCGGGCCTTCTTCCGGGAACTGACCCGCGGGTAGATCGTCTAGGTTTGCCCCATGAGCGATTCTGTGGCGGTGGGGCTGGTCGGGGCGGGGCCCTGGGCCGGGATGGTGCACGCGCCCGCGCTGGCGGCGGGGCCGGCCACCCGGCTCGCGGGCGTGTGGGCGCGGCGTCCGGAGGCGTCGGCCGAGCTGGCCGGCAAGCACGGCGCGCCCTCGTTCGCGCGGATCGAGGAGCTGTTCGACGCCTGCGAGGCCGTCGCGTTCTCCGTCCCGCCGGACGTCCAGGCCGGCCTCGCCGCCCGGGCCGCCCGGGCGGGCAAGGCCGTCCTGCTGGAGAAGCCCCTCGCCATGGACCTGGACGGCGCCCGCCGGGTCGCCGGCGCGATCGCCGAGGCGGGCGTCGTCTCGCAGATGGTCTTCACGCTGCGCTACTCGCGGGCGGCCCGCGCCTTCCTCGCCCGCGCGGCGGAGCTGGAGCCGTTCGGCGGCTACGGGTCGTTCGTCTCCTCCGTGCTGAGCGGCGGGCCCTTCGCCACCCCGTGGCGGCTGGAGAAGGGCGCGCTGCTCGACCTCGGCCCGCACATCGTCGACCTGCTGGACGCCTCGCTCGGCCGGGTCGCCGGCGTCCGCGCGCACGGCGACCCCCTCGGCTGGGTCGGGCTGACGCTGGAGCACGAGGGCGGCGCGGTCAGCCAGGCGTCGGTGTCGATGGCGGGACACGGGGAACTGCCGCCCGCACGTGTCGAGGTGTACGGGCGCAACGGGCACGCGCAGCTCGACTGGTCGCAGCTCGGCGACGACGCGTTCGCGACGATGGTGGCGGAGTTCGCGGCGGCGGTCCGCGGCGGGCCGAGCCCGCTGCTGGACGCCGCGCACGGCCTGCGGATCCAGGAGGTCCTCGCCGCGGCCGAGGCCCAGCTGGCGGGTTAGCGCAGATTCCCGATTGGCTTCATAGGAAATAGCCTGCCATCCTGGATCCCATGGCTCGCACCATCGATGAGATCCTCGCCGAAGCCCGCGGCAGGCTGGAACGCGTCCACCCCGACCAGGCCCACGCCGAGGCGCGCGACGGGGCGGTCCTCGTCGACATCCGCCCGTCGGCCCAGCGCGCCGACGAGGGCGAGGTGCCCGGCGCGCTGATCGTCGAGCGCAACGTCCTGGAATGGCGGTTCGACCCGTCCTCGGCCGCCCGCCTGCCGGAGGCCACCGGCCACGACCTGCGCGTCATCGTGCTCTGCTCGGAGGGCTACACCTCCAGCCTCGCCGCCGCGTCCCTGCACGACCTCGGCCTGGCCCGCGCGACCGACGTCGTCGGCGGGTTCAAGGCGTGGCGCGCGGCGGGCCTCCCGACGACCGGGGGAGCGGGCCGTTGAGCGTCGTCGCGCTGGTGGGCAACCCGCGACCCGGGTCCCGCACGCTCGGGGTGGCGCACACGGCCGTGCGGGCGGTGCAGGAGCGGATCGAGAAGGCGGGCGGGGCACGGACCGTCGACCTGTCGGCGCTGGCGTCCGGCCTGCTCAGCGCCGACCCGCCGCCCGAGGTGCGGGACGCGCTGGACACCGTCGGCGGCGCGGACGTGCTGGTGGTGGCGAGCCCGACCTACAAGGCCACCTACACCGGGCTGCTGAAGGTGTTCCTCGACCGGTTCGGCGCGGGCTCGCTCGCGTCCACGGCCGCCCTGCCGCTGCTGGTCATGGGCGACGCCAAGCACTCCCTCGCCGTGGAGACGCACCTGCGCCCGCTCCTGGTCGAGCTGGGCGCGCACGTCCCGACCCCGGGGCTGGCCCTGCTGGAGTCCCAGATCCCGGACGCCGACGAGGTGGTCGGCGCCTGGATCGCCCGGATCGCCCCGCAGGTCACCGGCTTCCTCGCCGCCCGCTGACGGCCCGCCCGCCGAGCCCGTCCCGGATCCGGGGGGCCTCGGCGTCGCGGCGGCTCAGGAGTGGGGGAGGAAGTGGCCGAAGAGCCCGCGCTGGTAGAGCAGCGGGCGATCGTCGTCCCTCGGCTCGGCGCGCGTGACGAGACCGACGACGAGGATGTGGTCGCCGATGTCCATCACGGTGTGCGGGACGCAGTGCAGGTGCGCGCAGACGCCGTCCAGCAGGGGGACGCCGTCCTCGCCCGCGTGCCAGGCCGTGGGCGCGGTGAACCGGTCCACGCCGCGCCGGGCGAACCGCGACGCCAGCGCGGCCTGGTCGCCCGCCAGGATGTTCACCGCGAAGCGGTCGGCGGCGCGGATGGCCGGCCAGGTCGTGGAGGCGCGGTCGACATAGAACGAGACGAGGGGCGGATCGAGGCTGACCGAGGAGAAGGACGTGGCGGTGAGGCCGGCCGGCGCGCCGCCGGACCGGGCGGTGACGATGACGACGCCGGCCGCGTGCAGGGCGAGGGCCCGGCGGAACCGTGCGGGGTCCACCGCCTGGGCCGGCAGGATCTCGGTCATCAGGTCGTTCCTCCGGATCGGGCCATAACTCGATATTACCTACCAACTAGATAGGAAATGGGCCGCGGATGCCACCCCTGCCCGAGGTGACGTGGATCACGCGCGCCCCCCGTCCCGCCACCCGGTTGACGTCAAAATTCAGTTTTCCTACTTTGAAGGTTGTAATCAGTTGGAGGGGACGCCATGACCACGCCGAAGACCGGGCCCGCCTACGCGAGCCCCGCCGACGTCGGCGCCTACGGTGCCTACGGGCCGGGCCGAGTCGACGTGAAGAACGGATGGAAACGGCCGCTCTACCCATTCCAGGGCCGCATCACGTCCGACGGGGCCAGCGGATTCCGCGCCGAGCCCGGCCGCTACCACCTGTACGTGGCATGGGTCTGTCCCTGGGCGCAGCGCACCGCCATCGTCCGCATCCTGACCGGATTGGACGACGTGGTCTCCCTCTCCTACGTCGACGACGAGCGGGACGCTCGCGGCTGGGCGTTCCGCGAGCGGCGCGGCGCCGACCCGGTCAACGGCTTCAGGTTCCTGCAGGAGGCGTACGAGGCCACCGAGCCCGGCTACCCGGGCCACCTGTCGGTGCCCGTCCTCTGGGACCGCGAGACGGGACGGATCGTCAGCAACCACTTCCCCGACATCACGATCGACCTCGGCACGGCGTTCACCGAGTGGGCCGATCCGTCGGTGCGGCTCTACCCGCCCGAACTCCGCCCCGAGATCGACTACCTGAACGCCTACATCTACGAGCACGTCAACGACGGGACCTACAAGGTCGCCGGGGCCACCACCCAGGACGCCTACGAGGACGCCCGCGAAGGGCTCATCACGGCGCTGGAGCTGCTGGAGGAGCGGCTCGACTCCCGCCGATTCCTGCACGGCGGCACGATCACCGAATCGGACGTCCGCCTGTGGGTGACCCTGGCGCGCTTCGACCTGCTCTACAACCCCCTCGGCCGGATCAGCGAGCGGGGGCTGACCGACTTCCCGAACCTGTGGGGCTACGCCCGCGACCTCTATCAGCGGCCCGCCTTCCGCGACACGACCGACTTCTCCGCCTTCCACGTGGACAAGCCGCCCTTCCTCAACGACGGCCCGCTGCGCATCGGGGTGGAGCCGTACAAGGCCGACTGGGACGCCCCGCACGACCGCGAGCACCTCACCCGGTGATCATTCAGACCCGCCGGTCGATGACCGGGGGAGTTGAGGTCTTAACATTCATGATGTTAACTTTCTGTCCTGGCGTCGCGCGCGAGCGCCGTCCGGACGGAGGAGCGGGGCATGAGCGACCGGCATCGGCGGGCGCCCGCCGAGCGGCGGGACGCCATCGCCGAGGCGGTGCTCGCCCGTGGCTCGGGGACGGCGGCGGAGTTCGCCGAGCGGTTCGGCGTCAGCCTCATGACGATCCACCGTGACCTGGACGAGCTGGAACGGCAGGGCGTCGTCCGCAAGTACCGCGGCGGGGTCACCGCCCTGCGGTCGGGGGTCTTCGAGAGCAGCGTCGCCTACCGGGCCTTGTCGATGCGCGAGGAGAAGGAGGCCATCGCCGCGGCGGCCGTGGAATTGGTCGAACCCGGCATGGCGGTCATGCTCGACGACTCGACGACGGCCCTGGCCGTCGGCCGGCGGCTCCGCGACCTCGCCCCGCTGACGATCGTCACCAACTTCCTCGACGGGCTCAACCTGCTGGCCGCGGCGGAGGGCATCCGGCTGATCGCCCTCGGCGGCGACCACGACCCCCTGCACAACTCGTTCATGGGCGTCTCGTGCGTGGAGATGATCGAGTCCCTGCGGGCCGACCTGTGCTTCGTGTCGGCGTCGGCGGTGTCGGGCGGCGACGTCTGCCACCAGGAGCAGCGGGTCGTCGGGGTGAAGCGGGCCATGCTGCGCAGCGCCGTGCGCAGCGTCCTGCTGGTGGACCACACGAAGCTGGGCCGCACCGCGCTCCACCGGGTGGCCCCGCTCTCCGCCTTCGACCGCGTGATCGTGGACGACGGTGCCTCGCCCGCCGCGCTCGGGGACCTCGCGAACCGCCAGGTGGAGTACGCGGTCGCCGCCCGCTCGCGCCGCTGACCGGGCGTTAGAACTAACACCCAAGACCAAGTTACTTAACGTCCGAGTGTTGACAGTTCTAACGTTTCTAGTGTTACGTTCTCACCGCGACGGGCGGTGGCCCCGGTCACACGGCCGCCGCATCGGCTCCCCGCCCTTCTTCACGGGCGTACACCGAGGAGAACTCAGTGAAGAAGCACTCCCTCAGGACGGCGGCCGCGACGGCCGCGGCGCTCGCCGTGCTCGCCCCGATAGCGGCGTGCTCGTCCAAGAGCCCGGGATCCGGCGGCGGCGACGCGAAGAACGCCAAGATCGCGTTCCTCATGCCGGACATCGCCTCGACCCGCTACGAGCTGTACGACGCCCCCCTGTTCAAGGCGAAGACCAAGGAGCTGTGCGGCGGCTGCACGGTGCTGTACCAGAACGCCGGCGCCGACGCGTCCAAGCAGCAGCAGCAGGCGAGCTCGGTGCTCGCCCAGGGCGCCAAGGTGATCGTCATCGACCCGGTCGACTCCGCCGCGGCGGCCTCGATCGTCCGGATGGCGCAGTCCCGCGACGTCAAGGTGATCGCCTACGACCGCCCCATCCCGGCGGCCAAGGCCGACTACTACGTCTCGTTCGACAACGAGAAGATCGGCGCGCTGATCGGCCGGTCGCTGGTCGACCACCTGAAGAAGGAGAAGGCCGAGGGCGGCATCCTGGAGGTCAACGGCTCCCCGACGGACGCCGCCGCCAACCTGATCAAGAAGGGCATCCACAGCGCCGTCGACCCGAGCGGGTTCAAGCTGCTCGCCGAGTACGACACCCCCGGCTGGGAGCCCGCGAAGGCCCAGGCGTGGGTCAGCGGCCAGATCAGCAAGTACCGCGGGCAGATCGCCGGCGTCGTCGCGGCGAACGACGGCACGGGCGGCGGCGCGATCGCCGCGTTCAAGGCCGCCGGCGTGGACGTCCCGCCGGTCACCGGCAACGACGCCGAGCTGGCCGCCGCGCAGCGGATCATCGCCGGCGACCAGTACAACACCATCTCCAAGCCGATCAAGATCGTCGCGGAGGCCGCGGCCAACGCCGCCCACGCCTTCGTCCAGGGCGAGACCCCCAAGGGCAACACGACGCTGTTCGGCACCCCGTCGGAGCTGTTCACCCCGACCGTCGTCACCAAGGACAACATCGGCAAGGTCCTGCTCGGCCCGGACGGTGCCCTCAAGACCGACAAGGTCTGCACCGCCGAGTACGCGGCGGCCTGCGCGAAGCTCGGCCTCCAGTAGAGATCTCCCGAAGGTTCGTCATGTCACCATCGCCCACTCCACCGGCCGGCGCGGCGGGCACCCTGCTGTCGCTGCGCGGCGTGAGCAAGTCGTTCGGCGCGGTCGCCGCGCTCACCGGAGTCGACCTCGACGTCGCCGCCGGCGAGGTCGTCGCCCTCGTCGGCGACAACGGGGCCGGGAAGTCCACCCTCGTGAAGGTCCTGTCCGGCGTGCACGCGCCGGACGCGGGGGCCATCACCTTCGAGTCGCGGGAGGTGACCATCCCCACCCCGGCCGCCGCGCAGCAGCTCGGGATCGCGACCGTCTTCCAGGACCTCGCGCTCTGCGAGAACCTCAACGTGATCGAGAACCTGTTCCTCGGCCGCGAGATGCGGGCGCTGCGCCTGGACGACGTCGCGATGGAGGTCCGCTCCCGGGAGCTGCTGACCCAGCTCTCGGCGAAGATCCCCTCGGTGGGGGTGCCGGTCGCGGCGCTGTCGGGCGGCCAGCGGCAGACGGTGGCGATCGCCCGCTCGCTGCTCGGCGACCCGAAGGTCATCATCCTGGACGAGCCGACCGCCGCGCTCGGCGTCGCGCAGACCGCCGAGGTGCTCAACCTGATCGAGCGGCTCAGGGAGCGCGGGCACGGCGTCATCATGATCAGCCACAACATGGCGGACGTGACGGCCGTCGCCGACACCGTCGCCGTGCTCCGCCTCGGCCGCAACAACGGCGTGTTCGACGCCCGGACGACATCCGCCGAGGAACTGGTCGCCGCCATCACCGGCGCCACGGACAACGTGGTGAGCCGCCGCGCCGGCAAGGCCACCACCGCCACGGAAAGCACCGCCGCGGACGACAACGCAACCCCCCAAGAAGCCGCAACCCCCGGAGGAGACCCGACGCCCGAAGGCGGCGCGGCGCCTGGAGGGGGCGCGGCGCCTGGAGGGGGCGCGGCGCCTGGAGGGGGCGCGGCGCCTGGAGGAGGCATGCCGCTCGGAGAGGACGTGGCGCCCGGAGGAGATGCGGCGCCTGGAGGCGGCGCGGCGTCCGGAGAGGACGTGGCGCCCCGAGGAGACGCGGCGCCTGGAGGCGGCGCGGCGTCCGGAGAGGACACGGGGCCTGGAGGAGATGCGGCGCCTGGAGGGGGCATGCCGCTCGGAGATGACGTGGCGTCCCGAGGAGACGCGGCGCCCGAAGGCGGCGCGGCGCCTGGACAGGACGTGACGCCCGAAGAGGACGCGGCGCCTGAAGAAGGCGCGGCGTCGCGAGGAGGCGCGGTGGCCCGAGGCGGCGCGCAGGCCCGGGGAGGCGCGAAGCCTGGGGGAGGCGCGGGGGGTCAAGAGGCGGCGGGTGAGAGTGCGGGGATCGGTGACTTCGGGGTGGGGGAGCGGGCCGTGCGGGGCAGGGTGAGGAAGGGAGCCGGTGATGAGTGATCTCCTGGCGCCGCCGGAGATGAAGGGCGGGCCGCCGGACGCGTCCGGTGACCGGGGCGTGCGCGGTGCGCTGGCGGCGATGGCCGACCGGGTCCGCGGCGGCGACCTCGGCGTGGCGCCGGTCGTCGCCGGGCTGGTGGTGATCTGGACCGTGATGCAGATCCTCAACCCGGTCTTCCTGTCCAGCGCCAACCTCGTCAACCTGGCGCTGGAGTGCGTGCCGGTCGGCGTGATCGCGCTCGGCGTGGTGTTCATGCTGCTGGTCGGGCAGATCGACCTGTCCGTCGGGTCGATCAGCGGGCTCAGCGCCGCCGTGGTCGCGGTGCTGTTCGTCGACCACGGCTGGCCGTCCTGGCTGGCGGTCCTGGCCGCGGTGGCGCTGGCCGTCGCGCTCGGCTGGTTCTACGCGCAGGTGTTCAACCGGCTCGGCGTGCCCAGCTTCGTGATCACCCTGGCCGGGCTGCTCGGCTGGCTCGGCCTGCAACTGTGGATCCTCGGCCCCAAGGGGTCGATCAACCTGCCGTTCGACTCGCGGATGGTGACGTTCGCGCAGCTCGACTTCCTCCCGCCGTGGCTGGCCTACACGCTGGTCGTCGTGGCGGCGGCCGCGCTCTACCTGACCGGCCACAACCGGGCCGCGCGGCGGCGCGGGGCGGGACTGCCGGCGACGTCCGAGCGGACGCTGATCCTCCGCGCGGCGGTGCTGCTGGCCGGGCTCGGCGTGGCGGTCTGGTACCTGAACCGGGACCGCGGGGTCGGGTGGATGTTCGTCCTCTTCCTGGCGCTGGTGCTGGTGACGCACTACGCCCTCTCCAGGACGAAGTACGGCAAGTCGATGTACGCGGTCGGCGGGAACGTCGAGGCGGCCCGCCGCGCGGGCATCAACGTGAAGACGATCTACACCTCGGCGTTCGTCATGTGCACCGCGCTCGCCGCGATCGGCGGCATCCTCGCGGCGGCGCGGCTCGCGGCGGCCAACCAGAGCAGCGGCGGCGGGGACGTCAACCTGAACGCGATCGCGGCGGCGGTCATCGGCGGGACGAGCCTGTTCGGCGGGCGCGGCAACGCGTTCGCGGCGCTGCTCGGCATCCTGGTCATCCAGTCGATCTCCAGCGGGCTGACGCTGCTGAACCTCGACTCGTCCTACCGCTTCATGGTCACCGGCGCCGTCCTGCTGCTGGCCGTGGCGCTGGACTCGATGGCCCGCAGGTCGCGCGCCACGCACGGGCGCGCCTGACCGCACGATGGGATCACTACGCAACGGACGGGGGAGCCGATGACGGTCGTCTGCGTCGACGCCGGGACCACGATGATCAAGGCGGTGGGGTACGCCGGGGACGGGACCGAGCTCGCCGTCGCGCGGCGGCCCACCGCGGTGACCAGGCCCGCGCCGGGCCACGCCGAGCAGGACATGGCGGAGGTCTGGCGGGCCGTCGTGGACGCGGTCCGCGAGGTCCTCGCCCGGACCGGCACCGGCGCCGACCTGCTCGCGCTCACCGCGCAGGGCGACGGAAGCTGGCTGGTGGACGGCGACGGCGCCCCCACCGGCCCGGCGATCCTGTGGAACGACGGCCGCGCCGCCGCGGCCGTCGAGCGCTGGGCGGCGTCCGGGGTGCTGGAGGAGGCGTTCCGGGTCAACGGCTCGCTGCATTTCGCGGGCCTGCCGAACGCGATCCTGACCTGGCTGAGCGAGCACGACCCCGACCGGCTCGCCCGCTCGGCGGCGTCGCTGACCTGCGGCGGCTGGATCTTCTCCCGCCTCACCGGGGAGATCGCGGTGGACGGCTCGGACGCGTCCGCGCCGTTCATGGACATCGCCGCGCTCCGCTACAGCGACGACCTGCTGCGCCTGTACGGCATGGAATGGGCCCGGCGCCTGCTTCCCGGCCTGCGCGGCGACGACCGGCGCACCGCCCCGCTCACCCCGGACGCCGCGGCCGAGCTGGGCCTGCCGGCCGGCGTCCCCGTCGTCCTCGCCCCCTACGACATCGCGTCCACCGCGATCGGCGCCGGCGCCGTCGACACCGGCCAGGCCTGCACGATCCTCGGCACGACGCTGTGCACGGAGATGGTCGTGGACGGGCCCCGCCTCGCCGGCGAACCGTCCGGGCTCACGGTCGCGATGGGCCTGCCCGGCCGCTACCTGCGGGCCTTCCCGACGCTCGCCGGCGGGCAGGTCGTCGACTGGGCCTGCCGGATCCTCGGCCTCACTGCCCCCGCCGACCTCGCCGAGCTGGCGGTGCGGGTCCCGCCGGGCGCGGGCGGCCTGGTCTTCCTGCCGTACCTGTCGCCCGCCGGGGAGCGCGCACCGTTCCTCGACCCGCGGGCCCGCGGGGCCTTCCACGGCCTCACCGTGGACCACGAGCGGGAGCACCTGGCACGCGCCGTCCTGGAGGGACTGAGCCTGGTCGTCCGCGACTGCCTGACCGCGGCCGAGACCCGGCCCACCGAGCTGCGGGTGAGCGGCGGCGGCTCGGCGAGCCCGATCTGGCTGGGCATGCTGGCCGACGTCACGGGCGTCCCGGTCGTCCGGTCCGCCGACGCCGAGTCCGGTGCCCGCGGCGCCTTCATCGTCGGCATCCTCGCGACCGGCCGGGCCCGCGACGCGCGCGAGGCCGCCGACGCCCACATCCGCCCCGGCGACTCCTACACCCCGGACGCCGCCCGCGCCGCCCACTACGCGCAGGCGTACGAGGACTTCCTGGCCGTCCGCACCGCGACGGCCCGCGCCTGGCCCACTCTCGCCGCCGCCCGCGCCCGCACCGCCCCGGGGACACCCCGCCCGCCCGATGAGGACGCCCGGCCGGAGGATGCGGGCCTGTGAGCGCCGTGCCCGACGCGGAGGCCGTGTGGGTCGGGGTCGACCTGGGGACGCAGGGGGTGCGCGCGCTGGCCGTCACCGAGTCCGGGACCGTGGCCGGCTCCGGGAGCCGTCCGCTGACCGGGCACCGGGACGGCCCCCGGCACGAGCAGGACCCCGAGGACTGGTGGACCGCCATGGCCGCCGCGTGCCGGCAGGCCCTGCGGGACGTCCCGCCCGCGGCGGTCCAGGGCGTCGCCGTCGACGGCACGTCCGGGACGATCCTCCTCACCGACACCGGCGGACGGCCCCTCACCCCGGCGCTCATGTACGACGACACGCGCGCCGCCGGATACGTGCCGCGGGTCGACGACGCCGGCGGTGAGGTGTGGCGGAGGCTCGGCTACCAGCGCATGCAGCCCGCCTGGGCCCTGCCGAAGCTGCTCTGGCTCCTGGACGGCCGCCCGCGCGGCGGAGCCCGGCTCGCCCACCAGACCGACTTCGTCAACCGGCGGCTGACCGGCCATCCGGTGGCCGCGGACCTCAGCAGCGCGCTGAAAACGGGCGCCGACCTCATCGCCGAGGCGTGGCCGCGGGACGTGTTCGACGCCCTGGACGTCCCCGCCGACCTGCTCCCGCCGCTGGAACGCTCCGGGACGCCCCTCGGGACGGTGTGCGGCCCCGCCGCCGAGGCCACCGGCCTCCCGGAGGGCACCCCGGTCATCGCGGGAGCCACCGACGGGTGCGCCGCGCAGCTCGGCACGGGACGGCTCACCGCCGGCTCCTGGAACTCGGTCCTCGGGACGACGCTCGTCCTCAAGGGCGTCACCGACGACCTCGTCCACGATCCGTTCGGCGTCGTCTACTCCCACAAGGCACCGGACGGGCGGTGGCTGCCCGGCGGCGCCTCCAGCACCGGCGCCGGCGCGATCGCCCGCGAATTCCCCGGCCGCGACCTGGCCGACCTGGACCGGCGCGCCGCCGCCCACGAGCCCGCGGCGGCGCTGGCCTACCCGCTCGTCCCGGCGGGGGAGCGGTTCCCGTTCCTCGCCCCGGACGCCCGCGGGTTCCGGCTCGGCGGGACGGGCGACGAGGCCGACGACTTCGCCGCCGTCCTGCAGGGCGTCGGCTACCTGGAGCGGCTCTGCTTCGACCACCTCGACCTGCTCGGCGCCCCCACCGGCGGCGACCTGACGCTGACGGGCGGCGCGGCGCGCAGCGACTACTGGTGCCAGCTGCGCGCCGACATCCTCGGGCGCCCGGTCGTGCTGCCCCGGCAGGCCGAGCCCGCGCTCGGCGCCGCCGTCCTCGCCGCCGCGCCCGGCCGCGACGTCGCGGAGGCGGCCGGGCGGATGGTCGCCGTCCGGACCGTCATCGACCCGCGCCCGGACCGGGCCGGCGTGTTCGACGCCCCCTACCTGCGGCTGGTCGGCGAGCTGGAAGGGCGCGGCTGGCTGCCCGCCGAGACCGCCGGGCACGCACGCGAGAGGACATCCCGATGACGCGCCTCGTCCTCGTCCGGCACGGGGTGACCGAGTGGCACGCCGAGAACCGGTACGCCGGGACCAGCGACGTCGCGCTGACCCCGCGCGGCATGGAGCAGGCCGGTCAGCTCGCCGCATGGGCGGCCGACGCGCGGCCCGACGCGGTGTGGTGCTCGGACCTGACCCGCGCCCGGCGCACCGCCGCGCTGTCCGCCGAGGCGATCGGCGGGCGGCTCCACGTCGACGAACGGCTGCGCGAGCTGGATTTCGGCCAGGGCGAGGGCCTCACCCGCGCCGAGATGGAGCGCAAGTTCCCCGCCGCGCTGCGCGCGTTCCTGGCCGATCCCGTCGCCGGCCACCTGCCCGGCGGCGAGGACCCGGCGGCCGCCGCGCGCCGCTTCACCGGCTGCCTGGACGACATCGCCCGCCGGACGCCCGGCGGACGCGTCCTCGTCGTCGCGCATTCCACGGCGATCCGGCTGGCGCTCTGCCGGCTGCTGGGGGTGCCGCTCAAGGACTACCGGCGGCGGTTCCCGTCGCTGGGCAACTGCGCACTGACCGAGATCCGGCTCCGGGACGGCGACGCCGCCCTCCTGGAGTTCAACACCCCACTGGAGCGATGAATGAGTACCCGCGTGCTCGCGGCCGGTGACCTTTTCGTCCGCAACGAGCTGCTCATCGGGGCGCTGCGCGCCGAGGCGCCCGGGAACCTGGAGTTCTCGGAGGTCACGCTGCCGTGGCCGGTCGAGCCGTTCGGGCGCGTCGCCGAGGTGGACGAGGCGTCCGGGACCGAGGAGCAGCTCATCGAGGCGCTGCGCGGCGCCGAGGTCTGCGTCACCCAGATGGCGCCGCTGACCCGCCGCATCCTGGAGGCCTCGCCCGCCCTGCGGCTGTTCGGCATCAGCCGCGGCGGGCCCGTCAACGCCAACCTGGAGGCCGCCACCGAGCACGGCGTCGCCGTCTGCTTCGCGCCCGGACGCAACGCCGACGCCACCGCCGAGCACACCCTCGGCCTGATCCTCGCCGCGGTGCGCCGCATCCCGCAGACGCACGCCGACCTGCTCGCCGGGCAGTGGCGCGGCGACTACTACCGCTACGACGACGTCGGCGTCGAGATCCGCGGCAGCACGGCCGGCCTGGTCGGCTGCGGCGCCGTCGGCCGCCGCGTCGCGCGGATGCTCGCCGCGCTCGGCGCCCGCGTCCTCGTCCACGACCCGTACCTGGACGACCTCGGCGACCTGTCCGGCATCGCCGAGCAAGTGACCCTGGACGAGCTGCTGGCGCGGGCGCAGATCGTCTCGCTGCACGCCCGCGCCACCCCGCAGACCACCGGGATGATCGGCGCCGCGCAGATCGCGGCCATGCCGCAGGGCTCCATCATCGTCAACTGCGCCCGCGGATCGCTGCTGGACTACGAGGCGGTCTGCGACGCCGCCGAGTCCGGGCACCTGTTCGCCGCCGCCTTCGACGTCTTCCCCGAGGAGCCCATCCCGGCCGGGTCGCGGCTGCTGACCACCCCGAACATCATCGTGACGCCGCACCTGGCCGGGGCCAGCAAGCAGACCGCCGCCAACGCCGCCCGCATCATCGCCGAGGACGTCGGCCGCCACCTGCGCGGCGAGCCCCTCCTGCACTGCGCCAACCCCGAGGTGCGGCAGGCCGCCCGGTCGGCCCGCCCCTAGAGCCCCGCGAAACCCCCACCACGAGGAGGCACGAATGCGCACACCCGGACTCGGCGAGGTCGCTCTCACCCGCCGCGGAGTCCTCGGCTACGCGGGCGCCGCCACGCTCGCCGGAGCCGCCCTGCTGGCCGGCGCCCGCCCCGCCGCGGCCGCCGGACCGTCCTACACCTTCGACCTGCTCTTCAACGTCCCCCACACCGACAACATGCAGGGCCTCGCCTACGCCCGCGGCAGCTTCTACGTCGGTTTCGACGTCGGCGGCGGCAACGGCGTCATCCGCGAGTACGACCGCGACGGCAACACGATCAAGGAGAGCGCGCCGCTCGCCGTCGGGCACGCCGCCGAGATCAGCATCCGCGACCGGGACGGCCTCCTCTACGTCGCCACCGGCGGCGGCACGAACCCGACGAAGGTCAACGTCGTGGACTGGCGCGGCGAGCCGGAGATCGTCCGCACCATCGACTTCTCCTCCCTCGGCAACTCCGGCCTCGCCGCGGTCGACGACCGGCGGGACGGCCTGCTCGTGCACGCCGGGCCGGGCGACCGGGGCCCGTTCGTGTTCGCGTTCACCGACCTCAAGGGCAACGTCCGCTCGACCTTCGACCTCGGCTACCAGGGCGTCCCGCAGGGGCTGGAGATGGCCGGGGACAAGGTCCTCTACTACACCAACAACACCATCACGGTGCTGGACCGGGCCGGCACGATCCTGGACGCGATCACGATCCCGCTGACCGGGGAGAGCGAAGGCCTGGCCGTCGCGCCCGCCGGGCGAGGCACCCGCGTCTTCTTCGGCTACAACAAGCCCAACCGCGTGTACGCCATGAAGCCGGTGTTCCGCTAACCAGACCAGGCGCGCGGCCGGGTTCCGTCCATACCTCCCACCCCGGCCGCGCGCCTTCCCGATATCTACGCACGGGACGCCCAATTTCGGCGGGCGATATCACGTTGTGCTTAGTGGTCGGACCCGGTGTTTTAGCGGATCGCGATAAATTGGGGTAATACTGCTGATCGGGTCTTGATTTCCGTGGCCATTCGGGTAGAAAAAACCAAATCCCTCTCCCCGAGGAGGCACCCCCGTGAAGGCTCCCATCAAGCTGGCCGCGCCATTGGCCGCCGCGTCCGCCGCGCTCGCGCTGGCCGTCCCCGCCGCGTCCGCCGCCACCACCACGATCCGTGAGGAGAACGCCACCGGAGCGCCCTACACCGGCAACTGGCAGGTCTCCACCGTCGGCACGCTCGACTTCTCCATCGACTTCCTGGGCTCGAAGGTGACCGGCTCGTGCGAGAGCGCGAAACTGCAGGGAACCGTCGTGCCCACGGGCGCCGGCGAACTGACCGCCGCGTCGATCGGCGCCTGCCAGACGTCCAACGGCTTCAGTTCCCCGCCGACCGATCTCGACCTCGGCGACCTGCCCGACAACAGCGGCCAGGTCGCCTACGACCCCGTCTCCGGAGGACGCGACGGAACCCTGTCCATCAACGGCGACCTGCGGTTCAAGATCGAGGGAAAGGTCCTCGGACTCACCGTCACCTGCTATTACGGATTCCGCACGGGTGACACCGAAGGGCTCGTCTTCGACGTCTACAACCGCGACAACCCGAACCGCCCGCTGCCCGACCGGGACGACGCCCAGGGCCGTTCTGACAACATCACGCTCGTGCGGCAGTCGGGAAGCAGCGGGCTGTGCCCGTCCAACGGCACCGGCAGCGGCGCCGCCATCGCCCGCGGGGAGAGCACGCCCGGTTCCGGGGTCTTCGACCGCAAGCTCTACCTGACCTCGTAGCGCACGCGGAGCGGCGGCCGGTCCCCGAGGCCGGTGCAAGGGAGTGGTCATCCACCTCGGGGCCCGGCCGCCCTCACTGTGCCCTCGCGGTGCTGGGTCGCCGTGTCGGAACGACCGGGGGCGTACGGCCGGAATCCTTTTGGACGAACGCGAGGAACTCCGAGACTAACTCTGCTGGTCAGCACCGCGTAATGACACCGCGCTTACAGTTGTTTCCCACTCGTGTCCGGATTCCGGCGTGGCAAAATCACCCGGCCCCGGCGCGGCGACGTCACACCGCGGGCACCTGGCCCGTCCTGTTCCCGAAACCGTCGTTTCCCGGCGGCACGGCCGGGACGGACCAGGGAGCCGGCATGCGTGTTCTCGTCGTGGGCTCGACCGGCGTCATCGGACGCAGGCTCGTCCCCCTGCTGGAGGCCGTCGGGCACGAGGTGTCCTGCCTCGCGCGCCCGCCCGCGAGTGCCGTCGCCGTGGCGAAGGCAGCGCCGGACGCCGTAGTCAACCTCCTGACCGCCCCCCAGCGGTTCCACACCGAGGGCACCCGCACCCTCTACGAGACGACGCAGCGGGCAGGCGCAACCCGCGTCCTCGCCCAGAGCCTCGCCTACGCCTACCAACCAGGTACCGGCCTGGCCGACGAGGACGCGCCGCTCTGGACCGACCGCACGCCCAAGCGGTTCGCGCCCGTCCTGCACGCCCTCATCGAACTCGAACGCCTCACCGCCGAGGCCGGCGGACTCGTCCTGCGGTACGGCCATCTCTACGGACCCGGATCCCCCTACGCGCCGGACGGGTCCTTCGCCGCCCGCGTCCGCGCCCGCAAGGTCCCCCTGCTGGGCGGCGGGCACTCCACCCTCTCGTTCACCCACGCCGACGACGCCGCCACCGCGGTCGTCGCCGCGCTCGACAAGGACGTCACCGGCGTCCTCAACGTCGTGGACGACACACCGGTCACCATGGGCGAGTTCCTCCCGGAGTACGCCGCACTGCTGGACGCCCCCGCCCCCAAGCACGTCCCCGCTATCCTCGCCCGCCTCACCAAAGGCTCCTGGAGCGCGGCGTTCATGAACGGGCTGCGCGGCGCCGACAACAGCCGTGCCCGCCGCCGCCTCGACTGGCGACCCCGGCACCCGTCGTGGCGGGCCGGCATCCAGAGACCATCGCTGCGTGCGGGACAATGAGACGTGTGAGAGCGGTGGCCATTTCCGACACCCACGCACCGCGGCGCTGGAAGTCGTGCCCGCCGAGGGTGGCCGAGCATCTGCGGGACGCGGACGTGATCCTGCACGCCGGAGACGTGTGCACCGCGTCCGTCCTCGACGAGCTGGCCGAGTACGCGCCCGTCCACGCCGTCCTCGGCAACAACGACGGCCCGGACGTCGCCGCGTGGGGCGCCCCCGAACGCCTCGAACTCGACCTGGACGGCCTCGCCGTCGCGATGGTCCACGACAGCGGCCAGGCCCGCGGCCGCACGGCCCGGATGCGGCGCTGGTTCCCGGACGCCGACCTGGTCGTCTTCGGCCACTCCCACATCCCGCTGGACGAGACCGGCGACGGCGTCCGCATCTTCAACCCGGGGTCGCCCACCGACCGGCGCCGCCAGCCGCACGGCACCCTCGGCCTCCTCGACGTCCACGACGGCCGGCTCACCGGGGCCCGGATCGTTCCCGTAACCTGATCCCGCCCTCGACTGGCGGGGCGCCAACACGGAAGGAGTCCCGCATGACAGACCGCGTCACCGTGAACGTCCATGAAGGAGTCGCCGACGTGCGGCTCAACCGGCCCGACAAGCTCAACGCCCTCGACATGGCCACGTTCGACGCGCTCGCCCAGACCGGCGACGCCCTCGCCGCCGACCCGTCCGTGCGGGCCGTCGTCCTCTCAGGGGAGGGACGCGCCTTCAGCGCCGGCCTGGACTTCGCCAACTTCGCCGCCATGGCCGGCGACGGCGCCCCCGACAGCGGCAGCGAGCGGTTCAGGCGGCTGGCGCAGGACATCACGGCACGCGAACCGGGCCGCATCACCAACCTCGGCCAGCAGGCCGCCCACGTCTGGCGGGAGCTGCCGCAGCCCGTCATCGCCGCCGTGCACGGCCACGCCCTCGGCGGCGGCCTGCAGATCGCGCTCGGCGCCGACATCCGCATCGTCGCCCCGGACGCGAAGCTGTCGATCCTGGAGATCCGCTGGGGCCTGGTGCCCGACATGACCGGCACCGCCGCGCTGATCCGCCTCGTCGGCGAGGACGTCGCGAAGGAGCTCACCTTCACCGGCCGGATGGTCTCCGGCGAGGAGGCCGCCCGGATCGGCCTGGCCACCCGCACCGCCGACGACCCGCACACCGCGGCGACCGAGCTGGCCCGCGAGATCGCCGGAAACAGCCCCGACGCCGTCCGCGGCGCCAAACGCCTCCTCAACCGCGCCGGCGACGTCGACCTGGCCGGCCAGTACCTAGAAGAATCCCGCACGCTAGGCGCCCTGCGCGGCACCCCCAACCAGGTAGAGGCCGTCCACGCCTACTTCGAAAAGCGCCCACCCACCTTCACCAACCCCACCTGAACCACCGCCCGCCCCACTCGTTGACAAGCGGCCGCATCACCGGGTCAGCGCCAGCGACCAAGCGACGGCCTGACCCTCGCGCAAGGCGGACCGCTGCGTCAACGGCCACCGTGCTGCGGGGGAAGCAGATCCGGTGCCTGCTCGGACGCGCCCCCCCCGCACAGGGGTGATCGAGGACTCTTCTGCCATGGCCGGACCGTACGCATGGGCAAGCGCCGAGGACACTGGGGACGCCGGTCGTCTCCGATCACCATCCTCTTGGCGAAGGGATTCTGGAATGTAACACTGAAGGTCGGGGTGATAATCGAACACGGTGGAGCCGGGGCCGATGGCGCAGAGTGACGACATGTACCGGACTTCTCTGCACTATCGGTCACACCTGCCGGTGGGAATCCGTTGGATCCCCGGGGTTCTGGTGGCGTTGGCCTTCTCTCCGCTGTATGGGTGGGCCGTGCAAGCAGGGCGTCTGTCCTACGTGGCCCTCCCGGCGGTCACCGTTGCGACGGTCCTTGTCACGAACTTCTTCCTCGCGCAGAAAGTGGTGTTGACGGGCGATGGTGGGCTGACCATCACCACCCTGGGGCGGCGCATCGTTGTCGATGTGCGGCGCATCAACGAGATCAACGTCCCCGCGCACGCCCGCGGGGGATTCGGCTTCGCACGGGTCCGCTGGAACGGCGGAGGGCTCCGGATGTGGCAAGCGACCTACCTTCTCGATCCACATCGCAGGTACCGTAACCCCGCTTTTGGAAGCGTCAGCGAAGACTTTCGGGACTTGGTCTATCGCCTATACCTGATCAATCCAGCAATGACAATTCAAGGCGTCCAACCACCGGCCTGGGCTCTCTCACCGCCGCCGCGCAGACCATCCACACTTCGCTGACCACGAGCAGCACAGTTGCCATCTCGCTGACCTTCGGCTAGCCGGCCGCACTATCCGCCCGAGCCGCCACCTGACGGTGAAACTCGTTGAGTGTCGCGGTGATGACCTCCGCCGCAGCCAACCATCCGGTGACGTCATCGTCGTTCTTGTGATCGTTCAATGGCACTGTGTCGAGCTCCAGCATGCCGTTGTCGTAGGCAGTGAGCTTCAACGTAAGCGTCAGACCCTTGTTCCGAGGAGTGGGCTTGACGTCCATGGTCTCGCGGATCCGCTTCAGGCTGGCTGGCACCAGAGCCTCCCAATGGCTGCGAACTAATGAATGTCAACATAGAGCCATTTGCTTACAAGCGAGAGCGGAACCGTCCAGGGCTGTCTCCCCAGCCCCCTCGACCAGCACCGCGATATCCCGCACGCCCTCACCCGTCCAAGGCCAGCCACCCTCGTTGTTAGACGCCACTGGAGTTGTGGGAGTGTTCTAGCAGGTGGTGCCGCCCGCTCCGAGCCGCAGGGCGCCGGTACGGGGATCGTGAGGTGCTGGGGCGATCACCTTTGTGGCCACCACCGCCTGCACCTGGCAGCAGATGCCGCCGGTGTTCGGGCCGTCGAGTCCCACCGCGCACCGACGTTTCACCGAGTGGGGCGCCGCGCGGGCGTGGGCCAAGGGTCACCAGCCGGTGTCAGGACGAGCTGGGCGCCCGCACGTCGCCCGCCGAGCCCTCCGACCGGCTGGGACGGCACCGCTGGGTCGTGGAACGCACGGTGTGCTGGCTGAGCGGCTGCCGCCGCCTACACCGCCGCTACGAACACCAGCCCGAGCCCTTCATGGCCTTCGTCGCCGTCGCGCTGATCTGCCACCACCGACTCACCGAACAAGATGACGTTCTACTGGGTTCGTCGCTGGCTGTGTCGCTAGGCGCCGCGAGAGGCCAAGCGCGGTGGGTGGCCGTCTCGTCTTCGGAGGCCGCGGGCGGTTTCCGCTTACTGAGTCTGGTTCGTCGTCTGCTGGGTCGTTGGGTGTCGGTGGTGGTCCGGCTAGGTGGTGTGGCCGTCCCGCCTCGGTGCGTTGTACGTCGCGCGGACTTTTCCGCTTGCCTCCGGAGGCTGCCGATGGCGGCCGAACGCAATGGCGTGGCTGTCTGTGTACGGTCTGTGTCGCGTTGGCCGTCCGGCTCACCCAGAGAGGTTGCCGATGGTTGTCGTTTGGTGTCCCGCGGGGGCCGCGGGCTGCAGGGCTGATCCTCTCGATTGGGACCGCGTCGGCGAGGTGGCGGGCGTGGCGGGTGCTGCCGCAGATGGGATGGGCCGAGCTGCGCTGGGCGGCTGCGCGCTCACCGCCGTCGGTCCGCCGTCGTGGCGGACGCCCAGGCCGGTTCGGCGGCTGCGTGGGCCGTGGGCGGCGGTCGATCGTGAGCTAGCGCTGCCGACGTCCGCGACGGTGTCGGCTTGCTTGGGGAACGTCCACCGAAGGGCATCGCCCACACCTGGCAGACGTCCAGATCGCGAGCGGCGAGCGCAACACCCAGTCGCGAGGTTCGGCGAGCGGGACGCCGATATTCGAGCCGAGGGCGAGCCATGGAGATCTACGGCCGGTGTGTCGGACGACGATCGCTGTCACTCGTGGCCGTCGACGGTGAGGTATCCGGCGACCTTCACTCGGTCGTGCTTGTCAGGGGCAGGTCGCTCTGCGGGACGACCGGGGTCTGACTCCCTGCGTTCCAAACCAGCGTCGCGATCGAGAGGCTGCCGTCCGACAGTTCGATGTGCCGTCGACGGTCGACATGCGTCCGCCTGCCCATGTCGGGCGAGCTTTGGCGGGATGCGGTCCGTGGCCTCGGTCAGCATGCATTGCTGGCCTGCGAGGGTGACCTTGGGGATTTCGCTCCACGAGTCATGCGGCCAGGAACGCGCCGAACGGGAGGTTTCTGACCACCCAGAAGACGACGATCGCTCCGAACAGGAGCCAGATCAGGGCCGGGTGACCCGCCTTCGTGCGCGCCGGCCGATCGAGGGTGCGGGCTCGCGCCCACCTCAGCCAGAAGAACGCGAGGAGCGGCAGCATCACCACGGTCAGGACGTTCAAGGCGAATGCCTCTTGGACCCGGCCGTGCGCCAGCGCGTGGACAGTGCGCATCGAACCGCACCCAGGGCACTGGAACCCGGTCAGTGAGAGGAACGGGCAGGTCGGGTAGTGCCCTTCCTCGTTCGGATCGACGACGGCGACAAGGGAGACGGCCGCGACGGTGAGAAACAGCACACCGCCAGGCTGAAGCAGCCGGACGGCGGCCGCGACCGGTGTCCGGTCACGGCTGCCGCCCGACTGCTCAGGGATCGGCCCGCCCGGCGTGCGCAGGGCGGGCCGCTGCTCGGCGGTCATGGTCAGGTGCTGCTGGAACTCGCCATCGCGATGAAGAAGTAGATGACGCCGACGATCACGCCCAGCACCGCGGACACGATCGCCCACGTCTTCGCGTTGTTCGACGCCTTGTACGCGCCCGCTTGATCGCCCGACATCCACTTCGAGTTGACCTGGGCGGCGAAGACGATGGACACGATCCCGGCGGGCAGGCAGCAGAGGATCGTGGTCGCGATCGCCCACGGGAGGTGGTTCGGGGGCGGTCCGGCACTGTGGGCGGGGCCGGGCGGGGGCGCGGGCGGGTAGGCCATGTTCGGTCCTCCGGTACTTGGGCTGGGTTGACTCAAGTAGATAGATGGCGATCAGGTACGCCGGGTTCCCACTCAAACACGAAGATCCTGCCAGGTCACGCCGAATCGGCGTCGAGTTGACGACGGCGCGTCGATCACGTAAGTTAACCCCTCGTCCCCACACGGATGCAGGACGCCCACATGGCGGCCGGCCGAACAACGGGGAAACCACCACTCGATCAGCCGACGCGGTCTTGCCGTGTCTGCTGTGTTGTGTTGGGTCAGAAAAGGCTCGTTTTGACAATCGGGCCGGATCTGATGAAATAGCTCCACCGCCCGGAAGGCGCCGCGCAAGTGGCAACGGAAAGGCGTATCGGAGAAGCCGGGAAATTGACAGCCCGGAAGAATCCGATAAAGTAAGACGAGTCGCCCCGGAGCGGGAAACGCGAAAGCGAATCCAGCGCGGTGGGTGTCCGTTTCTTGAGAACTCAACAGCGTGTTAAAAGCCAGTGCCTTTATCGGTTCGGCCTGTTGTGGCTGGACCGCCCCGTGACCGTCCCCGTGTGGGGGTGGTCTGGGATTTCTTTGAGGCAATGCACAGACCCTTGGGGTTTTGTGTTTGCTGGGATTTTCTTCGAGGTTTGGCCGGCTGGGGTTCGCGCCTTGGTTGGTCGTTAGGCCTTAATGGAGAGTTTGATCCTGGCTCAGGACGAACGCTGGCGGCGTGCTTAACACATGCAAGTCGAGCGGAAAGGCCCCTTCGGGGGTACTCGAGCGGCGAACGGGTGAGTAACACGTGAGCAACCTGCCCCTGACTCTGGGATAAGCCCGGGAAACTGGGTCTAATACCGGATGTAACCACTGGTCGCATGGTCTGGTGGTGGAAAGTTTTTCGGTTGGGGATGGGCTCGCGGCCTATCAGCTTGTTGGTGGGGTGATGGCCTACCAAGGCGACGACGGGTAACCGGCCTGAGAGGGCGACCGGTCACACTGGGACTGAGACACGGCCCAGACTCCTACGGGAGGCAGCAGTGGGGAATATTGCGCAATGGGCGGAAGCCTGACGCAGCGACGCCGCGTGAGGGATGACGGCCTTCGGGTTGTAAACCTCTTTCAGCAGGGACGAAGCTAACGTGACGGTACCTGCAGAAGAAGCGCCGGCTAACTACGTGCCAGCAGCCGCGGTAATACGTAGGGCGCAAGCGTTGTCCGGAATTATTGGGCGTAAAGAGCTCGTAGGCGGTTTGTCGCGTCTGTCGTGAAAGCCCACGGCTTAACCGTGGGTCTGCGGTGGATACGGGCAGACTAGAGGCAGGTAGGGGAGAATGGAATTCCCGGTGTAGCGGTGAAATGCGCAGATATCGGGAGGAACACCGGTGGCGAAGGCGGTTCTCTGGGCCTGTACTGACGCTGAGGAGCGAAAGCGTGGGGAGCGAACAGGATTAGATACCCTGGTAGTCCACGCCGTAAACGTTGGGCGCTAGGTGTGGGGTTCTTCCACGGATTCCGCGCCGTAGCTAACGCATTAAGCGCCCCGCCTGGGGAGTACGGCCGCAAGGCTAAAACTCAAAGGAATTGACGGGGGCCCGCACAAGCGGCGGAGCATGTTGCTTAATTCGACGCAACGCGAAGAACCTTACCAAGGCTTGACATTGCCGGAAAACCTGCAGAGATGTGGGGTCCTTTTTGGGCCGGTGACAGGTGGTGCATGGCTGTCGTCAGCTCGTGTCGTGAGATGTTGGGTTAAGTCCCGCAACGAGCGCAACCCTCGTTCCATGTTGCCAGCACTTCGGGTGGGGACTCATGGGAGACCGCCGGGGTCAACTCGGAGGAAGGTGGGGATGACGTCAAGTCATCATGCCCCTTATGTCTTGGGCTGCAAACATGCTACAATGGCCGGTACAGAGGGCTGCGATACCGTGAGGTGGAGCGAATCCCTTAAAGCCGGTCTCAGTTCGGATCGAAGTCTGCAACTCGACTTCGTGAAGTCGGAGTCGCTAGTAATCGCAGATCAGCAACGCTGCGGTGAATACGTTCCCGGGCCTTGTACACACCGCCCGTCACGTCACGAAAGTCGGCAACACCCGAAGCCCGTGGCCCAACCCTTGTGGGGGGAGCGGTCGAAGGTGGGGCCGGCGATTGGGACGAAGTCGTAACAAGGTAGCCGTACCGGAAGGTGCGGCTGGATCACCTCCTTTCTAAGGAGCACACAACTGGCCAGGGCTGCTTCCCCTGTGGAAGGCCCGGGTCGGTGGCCACTGTTGACAGCGGATGTCTGTCAGGTGGCTGCTCATAGATGTGGAGCACTGGCTACTCAGCCTGCTGGCCGTGCGGCTCGGCAAGTACCGCCCGACGAACCTGTCACAGGGGGCGTGGGGAGTGGGAACGGTGAGCTCCGGGCGGCTGGTGGGTTGGACACGCTGTTGGGTCCTGAGGGAACGGGCGCAGGCCCGGGTGACCTCTGGATCGCGGGACCAGGACCACATTCCTTTATCGGGGGTGTGGTTTTGGTGGGCCCGGTTGTTTTTTGAGAACTGCACAGTGGACGCGAGCATCTCTGGCGAATGATGATGTCTCGGAACGGTTGGCCTTTTTGGGGGTTGGTCGTTGTGGGGTGTTGTTGTTTGTCTGCGATTTGTTTTGATCGTTTTGTGTGTTCAAGTTTTTAAGGGCATACGGTGGATGCCTTGGCATCAGGAGCCGATGAAGGACGTGGGAGCCTGCGATATGCCTCGGGGAGTCGGCAACCAGACTTTGATCCGGGGATTTCCGAATGGGGAAACCTGGCACTCGTCATGGGGTGTCGCCGCCTGCTGAATGTATAGGCAGGTTGGTGGGGACGCGGGGAAGTGAAACATCTCAGTACCCGCAGGAAGAGAAAACAATAGTGATTCCGTGAGTAGTGGTGAGCGAAAGCGGAGGAGCCTAAACCGTGCGCGTGTGATAGCCGGCAGGCGTTGCGTGTGCGGGGTTGTGGGACCATCCGGTCAGTGCTGCCGCGCTGGCGAGGAGTTATAAACTGCTCGGATAGTTGAACGGCTTGGGATGGCCGACCGTAGACGGTGAGAGTCCGGTAGACGAAATTCGAGTGGCTTCTGGGTGTGTTCCCGAGTAGCACGGGGCCCGTGAAATCCCGTGTGAATCTGCCACGACCACGTGGTAAGGCTGAATACTTCCTGGTGACCGATAGCGGACTAGTACCGTGAGGGAAAGGTGAAAAGTGCCCCGGTGAGGGGTCGTGAAATAGTACCTGAAACCGTGTGCCTACAAGCCGTCAGAGCGTCCTCGAGGGGGAACTTGTTTTTCCTTTGTTCGTGATGGCGTGCCTTTTGAAGAATGAGCCTGCGAGTTATGGTGTGTGGCGAGGTTAACCGGTGGCGGGTAGCCGTAGCGAAAGCGAGTCTGAATAGGGCGTTTTTAGTCGCATGCTGTAGACCCGAAGCGGGGTGATCTAGCCATGGGCAGGGTGAAGCGCCGGTAAGACGGTGTGGAGGCCCGAACCCACCAGGGTTGAAAACCTGGGGGATGACCTGTGGTTAGGGGTGAAAGGCCAATCAAACTCCGTGATAGCTGGTTCTCCCCGAAATGCATTTAGGTGCAGCGTTGCGTGTTTCTTGCCGGAGGTAGAGCTACTGGATGGCTGATGGGCCCTACAAGGTTACTGACGTCAGCCAAACTCCGAATGCCGGTAAGTGAGAGCGTGGCAGTGAGACTGCGGGGGATAAGCTTCGTAGTCGAGAGGGAAACAGCCCAGATCATCGGCTAAGGCCCCTAAGCGTGTGCTAAGTGGGAAAGGATGTGGAGTTGCCGTGACAACCAGGAGGTTGGCTTAGAAGCAGCCATCCTTGAAAGAGTGCGTAATAGCTCACTGGTCAAGTGATTCCGCGCCGACAATGTAGCGGGGCTCAAGCACACCGCCGAAGCCGTGGCATTGCATCCCTTTCGGGGGGTGTGATGGGTAGGGGAGCGTCCTGTAGCCGGCGAAGCAGTGAAGTGATTCAACTGTGGAGGCTGCGGGAGTGAGAATGCAGGCATGAGTAGCGAATCACACGTGAGAAACGTGTGCGCCGGATGACCAAGGGTTCCTGGGGCAGGCTAATCCGCCCAGGGTAAGTCGGGACCTAAGGCGAGGCCGACAGGCGTAGTCGATGGACAACGGGTTGATATTCCCGTACCCGCTGGTATGCGCCAACGCTGAACCCTCTGATGCTAAGACCCTGAATCCTGGGTTGAGCCTTCGGGCTTGTCCTGGGCCTAGCGGTCGACCCGAGGGGGTAGTAGGTGAGTGATGGGGTGACGCAGGAGGGTAGCTCAGCCCAGGCGATGGTTGTCCTGGGGTAAGCATGTAGCCCGGTGTGCAGGTAAATCCGTACACCGCTGAAGGGTGAGATGTGATGCCGAGCCGTTTTAGGTGAAGTGAGTGATCCCATGCTGTCGAGAAAAGCCTCTAGCGAGTGTACTGGCGGCCCGTACCCTAAACCGACTCAGGTGGTCAGGTAGAGAATACCAAGGCGATCGGGTGAACTGTGGTTAAGGAACTCGGCAAATTGCCCCCGTAACTTTGGGAGAAGGGGGACCACGTCTGGTGAACCGTCTTGCACGGGGAGCTGGGTGGGGTCGCAGAGGCCAGGGGGAAGCGACTGTTTACTAAAAACACAGGTCCGTGCGAAGTCGTAAGACGCTGTATACGGACTGACGCCTGCCCGGTGCCGGAACGTTAAGAGGACCGGTTAGAGGAACTTTGTTTCTCGAAGCTGAGAATCTAAGCGCCGGTAAACGGCGGTGGTAACTATAACCATCCTAAGGTAGCGAAATTCCTTGTCGGGTAAGTTCCGACCTGCACGAATGGCGTAACGACTTCCCCGCTGTCTCAACCACAGGCCCGGTGAAATTGCAGTACGAGTAAAGATGCTCGTTTCGCGCAGCAGGACGGAAAGACCCCGGGACCTTCACTACAGCTTGGCATTGGCGCCTGAAGCGTCTTGTGTAGGATAGGTGGGAGACTGTGAAGCCGGCACGCCAGTGTCGGTGGAGTCGTTGGTGAAATACCACTCTGGTCGTTTTGAGCGTCTAACCCGCACCCGTGGATCCGGGTGGGGGACAGTGCCTGGTGGGTAGTTTAACTGGGGCGGTTGCCTCCTAAAGTGTAACGGAGGCGCCCAAAGGTTCCCTCAGCCTGGTTGGCAATCAGGTGGCGAGTGCAAGGGCACAAGGGAGCTTGACTGTGAGACGGACGTGTCGAGCAGGTGCGAAAGCAGGGCCTAGTGATCCGGCACCTACGTGTGGAAGTGGTGTCGCTCAACGGCTAAAAGGTACCCCGGGGATAACAGGCTGATCTTCCCCAAGAGTCCATATCGACGGGATGGTTTGGCACCTCGATGTCGGCTCGTCGCATCCTGGGGCTGGAGTAGGTCCCAAGGGTTGGGCTGTTCGCCCATTAAAGCGGCACGCGAGCTGGGTTTAGAACGTCGCGAGACAGTTCGGTCCCTATCCGCTGTGCGCGTAGGAGAATTGAGAGGGTCTGTCCCTAGTACGAGAGGACCGGGACGGACGAACCTCTGGTGTGCCAGTTGTCCCGCCAGGGGCACGGCTGGTTGGCTACGTTCGGTCGGGATAACCGCTGAAAGCATCTAAGCGGGAAGCCTTCCTCGAGATGAGTTCTCCCACCCCTTTGTGGGTGTAAGGCCCCCGGTAGACGATCGGGTTGATAGGCCGGAGATGGAAGCGCGGTGACGTGTGGAGTCGACCGGTACTAATAGGCCGAGTGGCTTGAACACACATGACGTTCAAACCGAATCGCTGTTGTGAGTTGTTCGCGTCCCTGTGTGGTTCCTGGAAAACAACCGGGAACCCGCATTAATCAAGTGAATACCGAGCCTGGCTCGGACGTTGAGACTTGCACACCACCGCTGGGGTGGTGCGTTGAGGCGTTCGGTGGTTTTGGCGAGGGGGAAACACCCGGTCCCATTCCGAACCCGGAAGTTAAGCCTCTCAGCGCCGATGGTACTGCATGGGAGACTGTGTGGGAGAGTAGGACACCGCCGGACTCATATTGGTCGAGGGTCGCCCCGATTTCCCGGGGCGGCCCTCGACGCATGTGGTGGTCTTCTCAAAGTAGGGTGAAGAGTCCACCGAACTTCCATCGAGAACAGTGACGGACGTGATGAGCGCGGAAGAGGACGGCCGCGGCGACGACAGCCGCGAGCGGCGGGGCGACAACGGGCGGCGGAACGCGCCGGCGCGGCGCGGGGGATACCCCCGCGGCGGTCAGGGAGCGTCGCCTTCCGGACCCCGCAAGGGCGGCGGCCCCCGTGGCGGTGCTCCTCGCGGTGGTGCTCCTCGCGCCGGTGGCCCGCAGGGCGGGCGCGGTCGTCCCGGTGGTGGCAAGGAGTGGGACGCGCGCGGCAAGCGTGATGACCGCGGTCAGCGCGGCGAGCGTCGTTTCGATGGTCCCCGTGCCGGTCAGGGAAGGCCGGGAGAGCGACGGCCTTCCGGAGGCCAGGGCGGCGAGCGTCGAGAGGGGCGCCCGGCCGGACCCCGTGGTCCGCGTGCGGGTCAAGGCGGTGGGCCGCGTCGCGACGGGCGTCCGGGTGGTCCCCAGGCCCGCGGCGGCCAGGGTGAGCGGCGCTTTGAGGGACGTCCGCAGGACCGCCCCGCCAGGGGACGCCGTGATGAGCGTGACGAAAGACGTCCGGGCGCGCGTCCGTTCGAGGGGAAGCGCGAAGGCCGCCCCGGCGCGCGTCCGTTCGAAGGGAAGCGCGATGGCCGCTCCGGCGGGCGGCGGTTCGAGGGCAAGCGCGAAGGACGTCCGGGAGAGCGCGAGAAGCCGTTCAAGGGCCGTGGCGGACCGAAGCGTCCGCAGGACCGGCGTCGGCAGGACGGGCGCGCGCAGGGCGCGGGCAACCGCTCCTACGGGCCTCCTCGCGAGCGAGACGGCCGGAAGGCCCGGTTCGAGGAACGTGAGCGCCCGGCGCCGAAGCACGATGATCCGCTGCTGCCGGACGAGGTCACCGGTGACGAGCTGGACGCGGACGCACGCGTCGAGTTGCGCACCCTGCCGAAGGAACTGGCCGCCAAGGTGGCCCGCCACCTCGTGATGGCCGGGCGGCTCGCCGAGGAGGAGCCGGAGCTGTCCTACCGGCACGCCAAGGCCGCAAGGCGGCTGGCGTCCCGTGTCGGCATCGTCCGGGAGGCCGCCGGGATCGCCGCCTACCACGCCGGGGAGTGGGCGGAGGCACTCGCCGAGCTGCGGGCCGCGCGCCGACTGGGTGCCGGCGACGACGCCTACCTGCCGTTGATGGCCGACTGCGAGCGCGGCCTCGACCGTCCCGAGCGGGCCCTCGACCTCGTCAAGTCACCAGAGGCCGAGAAACTCGACCCGATGGGACGCGTCGAGCTGCGCATCGTGGAGTCGGGCGTGCGCCGCGACCTCGGGCAGTACGACGCGGCCGTCGTCACGCTGCAGATCCCCGAGCTGCGCGACCGCCGGCTCAGGCCGTGGTCGATGCGGCTGTTCTACGCCTACGCGGACGCGCTCGTCGAGGCGGGACGCGAGGGGGAGGCGGCCGACTGGTTCGCGCGGGCCGCGGCGGCCGACCGGGACGGCGACACCGACGCCGCCGAACGCTACGCCGAGATCGAGGGCCTCCACATCCTCGACACCGAGGAAGACGGCGAAGCGCAGACCGGCGAAGCGCAGACCGGCGAAGCGCAGACCGGCGCAGAGCAGGCCGGCGGCGACCACGGGGCGGAGCCCGGCGAGGTCTCGGCGACCGACATCGCGTTCAAGCCAGCCGAACCCGAGGTGCAGGACGCCCTAGACGAGGACGCGCCCGAGGCCGCGGCGGTCTTCCTGGAGCCGAAGCCCGCCGGTGAGGAGCAGCCTCCTCCCGCGGAGTGACGCCCGGTACTTGACTGGCGGGTAGCTTTCCCGGATATTCCACGGGACCGCGCCATTCGGGGGGCCGCCGGAACAGCCCGGCGATGATCGACCCCCGAGGAGTGCCATGCCCCTGAACCGCCGCTCGTTCCTGCGCGTCACCGCCGTCGCCGGAGGCACGACCGCCCTCTCAGGCGCCCTGTGGGGGCGGGCGTTCGCGTCCGGCCCGGCACAGCCCGGACCCAGCCCGTACGGTCCGCTGCGGGCCGCCGACGGCAACGGGCTGCAACTGCCGGACGGGTTCACCAGCAGGATCGTGGCGCGTTCCCTGCAACGCGTCGAGGGGACGAGGCACACGTGGCATCCGGCGCCCGACGGCGGCGCGTGCTTCCCCGCCGGGGATGGCTGGATCTACGTGAGCAACTCGGAGGTCCCGATCGTCGGCGGTGTGTCCGCGGTGCGGTTCGACGCGTCGGGGAAGGTCACGTCCGCCTACCGGATCCTGAACGGCACCTCGCTGAACTGCGCGGGCGGGGCGACGCCGTGGAACACGTGGCTGTCCTGCGAGGAGCATGACATCGGGCTCGTCCACGAGACGGACCCGACAGGGCAGATGGAGGCCACGGCCCGCCCGGCGATGGGCCGGTTCAAGCACGAGGCTGCGGCGTCCGACCCCGATCGGAAGGTCATCTACCTGACCGAGGACCAGTCGGACGGCTGCTTCTACCGGTTCCGGCCGAACACGTGGGGTGATCTGTCGTCGGGCACGCTCGAAGTGCTGGTCGGCTCAGGGACAGGTCCCGTCCAGTGGGCGAAGGTGCCCAATCCCGAGTTCTGGCTCACGCCTACCCGTGAGCAGGTGGAGGGCGCCATGCATTTCGACGGTGGTGAAGGCTGCTACTACACGCACGGCGTCTGCTACTTCACCACCAAGGGGGACAACCGCGTCTGGGCGTATGACGCGGCAGCCCAGCGCCTCGACATCGCGTACGACGACGACCTCGTCACCACCGGCGAGGCCCCGCTGCACGGCGTCGACAATCTGACCGCGACGGCGTCCGGCGACCTCTACGTCGCCGAGGACGGCGACAACATGGAGATCAACATCGTGACGACGGACGGGGTGGTGGCGCCGGTCCTGCGCATCATCGGCCACGACGAGTCGGAGATCACCGGGCCGGCGTTCAGCCCGGACGGATCGCGCCTCTACTTCTCGTCCCAGCGCGGTAAGAGCGGGTTCATCGGCGGCACGGACGGCTACACCTTCGAGGTCACCGGCCCGTTTCGCCGCTGAGGCCCTCCCGGCCCGTTCCTCCGCTAGGCGGGCTTGCCCGGCCCGCTCCGCCGTTAGGCGGGCCTGCTGAGGGCGTGCAGGATGCCGGCGACGTTGCTCTCGGCGCTGTTCAGCACCTCGTACCTGGCGGCCAGCTCGGGGTCGATGTCGTCGCCCAGGATGGCGTAGCGGTCCTTGGTGCGCTCGACGACCATCGCGACGGCGTGGTCGAGGTCGAGGCCCTCGTCCTTGGCGTCGCGGACGGCGTCCACCCAGACCCGGAGCTCCTCCGCGGACCGCTCCAGCGTGTCGTCGACCTCCGCCACGGGCCCGTAGTGGGCGAACAGCAGCCGCTGCGGGCCCAGCGACCGGAACATCCCGAGCGACTTCAGCGCCGTGTCGAGGTCGAAGTCCGGCGGCGGCGTCGAGGGCTTCACGTCCGCCGTCTCGGGGATGTAGACGCCGGCCGCGTCGCCGACGTACAGGTCGCCGGTCTGCGAGTCCATCAGCCCGACATGGTGCTTGGCGTGCCCGGGGGAGTAGTGCGACTCCAGCCGGCGCCCGCCGCCGAGGTCGATCACGCCGGTGTCCTCGACGGCCCGGATCCGCGCCGCCTCCGTCGGCTTCAGCTCCCCGAACAGCGTGTCGAGGGCGTCGCCGTACACCATCCGGGCGCTGCGCAGGAGCCGGGACGGGTCCGCCAGGTGCCGCGCGCCCTTCTCGTGGACGACGACCTCGGCGCGCGGGTAGAGCCGGGCGATGTCGCCGACGCCGCCCGCGTGGTCCAGGTGGATGTGGGTCACGACCACGCTCGCGAGATCGTCCGGCCCGACGCCCAGCTCCCGCAGCGCCCACTGCATGGTGGGGGCGGAGGTGGACGTGCCGGGCTCCACCAGGCATGGCCGGTCGGACAGAATCAGGTATCCGGCGGTGATGCCGCTGTATCCGGCCATCCGGGTGTCGATCTCGTAGACGTCCCCGCCGAGCGGCGTGACCGTGGTCGTGGTGTCCATCCCCCGATCATGGCCTCTCGTCCAGGGCTGGGTCGAGAAGGCGCAGGACGAGGCCTGTGCGGGGCTTCGGGCCGAACGAGGTGGATTTGCGCGGTACGCGCTCGCCCTGTCCGGCGATGGCCAGCACGTCCTCCGTCTTGAGCGGGTTGAGGATCACCGCCGTGCCGCCCACGCGCCTGGCCCGGACGATCGCGGCGGACGGGTCGTCGTGCACCACCTCGATGGCGTTCTCGTTCTCCGGGACGTTCCACACGTTCCCGATGAGCAGATGGTCGAGGACCGCCGTGTCGAGCCGCCGCCAGCGCGGTGAGTGCTCGGACGGCATCGACCGGTTCAGCGCGTCCGGGTCGGGGTCGGTCAGCAGGTGGAGCGGGCCGCCGCCGAGCAGGAAGGCGGGGCCGTCCGCCGCCGCGAGCGCGTCGAGCGCCGCGCCCTCGTCCCCGAAGCCGGTCACGCGGAACACCTTGCGGGCCCTGCTCAGCGCCTCGTCCGGACGCAGGCCCGGCAGGACGCGGTGGATCGCGCCCAGGTGCGGCGGGTACCGCGTGGAGTCGACGAGCAGGGCGAGGCCCGCGTCCCAGGGGCCGGGGCCGTCGCCCGCGGCGTGATGGCGGGCCTGGAGGGCGCGGTAGGTGGCGTAGCGGTGGTGCCCGTCCGCGATGAGCGCCTGCCTGCCGCGCAGATCGGCGGCCACCCGGGCGTGCAGCGCGGGGTCGGTGACGCGCCACAGCCGGTGCGTCAGCCCGTCGTCGGCGCCGAACTCCAGCAGCGGCGGCTCGGCCGCGGCGCCGTCGACGATGCGGGCCGCGTCCCCGCCGCCCTCGTACACCAGGAAGATCGGCTCCAGGTTCGCGTTCGCCGCCGCCATCAGCGCCAGCCGATCGCGGACCGGGCCGGGGAAGACGTTCTCGTGCGGCAGGACGACGCGCTCGGCCTCCGCGCGCAGGCCCAGCCCGCCGATCAGGCCGCGCTGCAGGACCGTCCCGCCGCGGGCCGCCTCGTAGACGTACAGGGCCGGGACGGGGTCGACGGTGAGCGCGCCCTCGGCCAGCCAGCGGCGCAGGCGGTCGCCCGCCGCGTCGTAGCCCTCCCCGGCCGCGCGCGGCAGGTTGAGCCGGACGATGTTGTGGCCGCCGCCCGCCAGCAGCCGCATCGCCGCCGCCTCGTCGATGAGGTCGTAGGGCGGCATGGTCACCGACGCCAGATCGCCCGCGACCTCGGGGACGAAGCGGACGCCGCGGAACGGGGCCAGCTCCAGGCCCCCACCCGTCCGCGGCCCCGCCGTCCCGAAGATCCTGGCGCTGAACTCCTCCGGCCCGAGCCCGGAGGGGAGGTCGTCGTCCACGGGGGGCATCGTATGCACCCCGTGGCGTCCGGCGGCGTGCCGGGTACGTTCATAGTGGTCGGTGTCCGAGGGGAGGTCCACGTGAGTGATCAAGGGACCGGACGGCCCGAGGATTCCCCGGGCGACGATCCCGGCGAGCATGCGGCCTCGCCGGGAGGCGGGGTCTACGAGTGGTACACCCGGGGCCTGGAGCTGCTGAGGTCGGGCAGCGCCGCGGCGGCGCTGCAGCTGCTGGCGCGGGCCGCCGAGGCCGAGCCGCGGTCGCACAGCATCCGGGAGGCGCTCGCCCGCGCGCAGTTCGGCGCGCGGCAGTTCGGCGCGGCGGCGGAGAGTTTCCGCGGGATCGTGGAGGAGGAGCCCGCGGAGGACTACGCGCGGTTCGGGCTCGGGCTGGCGCTCAGCCGCATGGGCGACTTCCAGGGCGCCGTCGAGCATCTGGCGCTGGCGGCGGCCATGCGGCCGGAGAACCAGGACTACGCGAAGGCGCTGCGGCACGCCAGGGCCACGCTCGCGTCACGGCGCTGACCCGGCCGTTACCAGCCGGTACCGCCCCCTTACGATCGCAGGCATGAGGAGCCCCATGAAAGGCAGCGAGCGTCCGCTGAGCGAGGCGTACGACGTCGCCCTGCTCGACCTCGACGGGGTCGTCTACATCGGCCGCAGGCCCGTCCCGGCGGCGGTCGAGTCGCTCGCCAAGGCCCGCGCGGCGGGGCAGCGGCTCGCGTTCGTGACCAACAACGCCTCCCGGACGCCGTCGGCGGTCGCGGCCCTGCTCACCGACGTCGGCGTCCCGGCCGACCCGCGGGACGTGGTGACCTCCGCGCAGGCCGCCGCGCGCCTGCTCGCCGAACGGCTGCCCGCCGGGGCGGAGGTGCTCGTGGTCGGCGGCATGGGGCTGCGCCACGCCCTGTACCAGCAGGGCCTGCGCCCGGTGTCGACGGCGGCCGGACGTCCCGCCGCGGTCGTGCAGGGCTACCACCCCGACCTCGGCTACGGGCTCCTCTCCGAGGGCGCGCAGGCGGTCAGCATGGGCGCCCTGTTCGTCGGGTCCAACGGCGACCTGACCATCCCGGGCGGCGACGGGCCGCCCCATCCCGGCAACGGGTCCCTCCTCCGCGTGATCAGCGGTGCGACCGGGGTCGAGCCGATCGTCACCGGCAAGCCCGAGCGGCCCCTGCACCACGAGTCGATCCTGCGGACCGGCGCCGAGCGCCCGCTGGTGGTCGGCGACCGCCTCGACACCGACATCGAGGGCGCGCACAACGGGGGCGCCGACAGCCTCCTCGTCTTCACCGGGGTCACCGACCCCCTCCAGGCCCTGACCGCCCCGCCCGAGCGGCGGCCCACCTACCTGGCCGCCGACCTGACCGGGCTGCTCGTCCCGCACCCGGAGCCCGTCCGGGAGGACGGCGGCCACCGGTGCGGCGGCTGGACGGCCCGCCGCGACGGCGGCGCGTTCGCGGTCAGCGGATCCGGCGACCCCTACGACGGCCTCCGCGCCCTCGCGTCCGCCGCCTGGGAGACCGCAGCGCCCCCGTCGGCCGAAGCCCTGAGCGAGGCGCTGGAGACCCTCGCGCTCTGAGCCCGCCGCCGCGCGCCCCCGCGGATCGCAGGGACCGCGGGTCAGAGGAACTTGCGCAGGCGGAGGAGGTCGAAGATGCTCGCCTCGATCTTGAGGCGCCCGGCCGCCCACGCCTTGGCCGGGTTCAGCTCGTCGTTGGCCATCGCGACGAGGTCGTCGCTGTCCATGGTCAGCCGCACCTGCGCGGCCCCCGGGTCGCCGTCGGGCTCGAACGGGTCGAGGCCGCCCGCGTGCAGGCGGGTGCGGTAGGCCAGCCCGAGGTCCGGCACCCGGCAGCTGATCGTCCGCTCGACGACGTGCTCGGCGAGCCGGTCGGCGTCCACCTCCGCCAGGCGCGCCGCGACGCGCTCCAGCGCCGCGCGGCAGTCCTCCTCGTTCGCCATGGTCAGGCCGTTCCCCGTTCGTCCGGCAACGATGTCGTTCAGGGACGGTAGCGTTCATGGTGAGCCGGAGGCGACTCGTCACGGGCGCTCCGGGAGCACTGGGAGGTAAAACGTGATGTCCGACGAGGCCGCGGAGGAGCCGGGCTTCCCGGCCGTGCCGCCGCCCGACCCCACCGGCGACCCCCGCGTGGACGCCGCCGTGGCGCGCCTCGGCGAGCTCGGCGGGCGGCCCGTCCCCGAGCACGTGGAGATCTTCGAGGACGTCCACCAGCGGCTCCAGGAGCTCCTCGCGTCCGCCGGCCAGGACGAGGGGCCCGGCCTAGCCGAGCGGCCCGAGCGGCCCGAGCCGCCCCGTCCCGCCTTCCCCGGCGCCCTGCGCCCGCGCCCGTGAGCCGTGCGAGGGGCCCGGCGCGCCCGCCGGGCCGCCGGGCGGAGGCCCGGCGATGAGCAGGCGCAGGCTGGACGCGGAGCTGGTGCGGCGCGGCCTCGCCCGGTCGCGCGAGCACGCCGGGCAGCTGATCGGCGACGGCCGGGTCCGCGTCGGCGGGCAGACCGCGGCGAAGGCGGCGACGCAGGTCGAGGCCGGGGCCGCGATCGTCGTGGACGAGGCCGGCGGCGGCCCCGAGTACGTCTCCCGCGGCGGGCACAAGCTCGCCGGCGCGCTGGAGGCGTTCGGCGACCTGCGCGTGAAGGGCCGCGTATGCCTGGACGCGGGCGCCTCGACCGGCGGGTTCACCGATGTCCTGCTGCGCGCGGGCGCGGCGCGCGTGTACGCGGTCGACGTCGGCTACGGGCAGATCGCCTGGTCGCTGCGCACCGACGACCGGGTCACCGTCCTTGAACGGGTCAACGTCCGCGACCTGGAACCCGGCATGCTCGGCGGCCCGCCCCCGGGCCTGGTCGTCGGCGACCTGTCGTTCATCTCGCTGAAGCTCGTGCTCGCGCCGCTCCAGAGGTGCGCGGCCCCCGAGGCCGACTACGCCGTCATGGTGAAGCCGCAGTTCGAGGTCGGCAAGGACCGGGTGGGCGCGGGCGGCGTCGTACGCGACCCGGAGCTGCGCGCCGGCGCCGTGCGCGGCGTGGCCGGGCACGCGGCCACGCTCGGCCTCGGCGTCCTCGGGGTGACGGCGAGCCCGCTGCCCGGCCCGTCCGGCAACGTGGAGTACTTCCTGTGGCTGCGCGCGGGCGCCCCGCCGCTCGACGACGAGGCGCTGCGGAAGGCCATCGAGGCGGGTCCGCAATGAGCGGCGGCGGTCCCCGGAACGTACAGAGGACGTCCGAACCGGGAACGTCCCAGCGAGGGACGTTCGTCCAGACGTCTGTACGCCGTAGCGCGTCGGGGAGTGGGGCGAGAGCATGAGCAAGAGGTCGGTGCTGGTCGTGGCGCACACCGGGCGGCCCGAGGCGGTCCGCAGCGCGCAGCTGGTCATCGAGCGGCTCAGCCAGGCCGGGATCTGCGTCCGGGTCCTGGACGAGGAGGCCGGGGAGATCGGCTGCACGGGCGTGGACGTGATGCCCGGCACCGCCGCGGCGGCCGACGGCGCCGAGGTCGTCATGGTCCTCGGCGGCGACGGGACGCTGCTGCGCGCCGCCGACCTGACCCGCTCGTCCGGCACCCCGCTGCTCGGCGTCAACCTCGGCCACGTCGGGTTCCTCGCCGAGGCCGAGCGGGACGACCTCGCCGCCACCGTCGACCGCGTGTGCACCCGCCGCTACGACGTCGAGGAGCGGATGACCATCGACGTCATCGCGCGCCGCAACGGCACCGTCCTCGGCACGACCTGGGCGCTGAACGAGGCGAGCATCGAGAAGGCCGAGCGGGAGCGGATGCTGGAGGTCGTCGCCGAGATCGACGGCCGGCCGCTGTCGAACTGGGGCTGCGACGGCGTGGTGTGCGCCACACCGACCGGCTCCACCGCGTACGCGTTCTCCGCCGGCGGCCCGGTCGTGTGGCCCGAGGTGGAGGCGATGCTGGTCGTCCCGATCAGCGCGCACTCGCTGTTCGCGCGGCCGCTGGTGGTGTCGCCGCGGTCGTCGGTCGCGGTCGAGGTGCTGCCGGGCACGCCCCGCGCCGTCCTGTGGTGCGACGGGCGCCGCACCCTCGACCTGCCGCCGGGGGCGCGGGTGGAGGTCCGCCGCGGCGCCGAGCCGGTGCGGCTCGCGCGGCTGCACCTCACCCCGTTCACCGACCGGCTGGTCACCAAGTTCGGGCTGCCCGTGACGGGGTGGCGCGGGCGGGTCAGGCAGCCCTCCCGCCCGTCCCCGCCGCTCGGGGACTCGCAGGTCGGGGACGCCCCGGCGGCCGGCGGCATCGCCGAGTACCCGGGCCCCGGATTCGCCCCGGAGGGCGTGCCCCCGGAGCGGGACGGGGAGGCGTCCGGCGGGCAGAGGGGATAATCTCCACAGGCGCTGATCGGGGATCTGTTTGCGGAGGGTTGTGACGCTGGTGCGTCCGATGGTCGATGAGGTGCGGATCCAGGGCCTCGGTGTGATCGACGAGGCCGTGCTCGATCTGTCGCCGGGCTTCAACGTGGTGACCGGGGAGACCGGGGCGGGCAAGACCATGGTGGTCACCAGCCTCGGCCTGCTGTTCGGCGGCCGCGCCGACCCGCAGCGGGTCAGGCCGGGCGCGGACCGCGCCACGGTCGAGGGCCGGATCGTCGTCGATCCCGGCGGCCGGGTGGTCGAGCGGGTCGAGGAGTCCGGCGGCGAGCTGGACGACGGCGCGCTGATCGTCACCCGGTCGGTGTCGGCGGAGGGCCGCTCCCGCGCGTTCCTCGGCGGCCGGTCCGTCCCGGTGAACGTGCTGATCAACCTGGCCGACGACCTGGTCGCCGTGCACGGCCAGTCCGACCAGCAGCGGCTGCTCCAGTCGTCCCGGCAGCGCGGCGCGCTCGACCGGTACGCGGGCGGCGCGCTGACCAAGCCGATGCGGGCCTACACCAAGGCGTACCAGCGGCACCGCCAGGTCAGCGCGCTGCTGGAGGAGCTGACCACGCGGGCCCGCGAGCGCGCCCAGGAGGCGGACCTGCTGCGCTTCGGCCTGGAGGAGATCGAGAAGGTCGACCCCAAGGAGGGCGAGGACACCGACCTCGCCGCCGAGGAGGAGCGGCTCGGTCACGCCGACGCGCTGCGCGGCGCCGCCGACACCGCGCACGAGGCGCTGCTCGGCGACCCGGCCGCCGCGTTCGAGGCCGCGAACGTGACGAGCCTGCTCGGCACCGCCCGCAACGCGCTGGAGGCCGTCCGCGACCACGACCCGGAGCTGGCGGCGCTCGCCGACCGGCTCACCGAGGCCGGCTACCTCGTCTCCGACGTCGGCACCGACCTCGCCTCCTACGCCGAGTCGGTGGACGCCGACCCGGCGCGGCTCGCCGCCGTCCAGGAGCGGCGCGCCGAGCTGACCGCGCTGACCCGCAAGTACGGCGGGACGGACGGGAGCGTCGCCGAGGTCCTCGAATGGGCCCGCACGTCCGCGTCCCGGCTCGGGGAGCTGGAGGGCGACGACGACCGCATCGACGAGCTGCGCGCCGAGCACGCCGAGCTGACCGAGCGGCTCACCGCCGAGGCGGCGGAGCTGACCGCCGTCCGCACCCGCGCCGCCGAGCGGTTCTCCGGCGCCGTCACCGAGGAGCTGACCGCGCTGGCGATGCCGCACGCCCGCGTCGTCGTCACCGTGACCCCGACCGGGGACTACGGCCCGCACGGCGTCGACGAGGTCGAGGTGCGGCTCGCGCCGCATCCGGGGTCGCCGCCGCTGCCGCTGCACAAGGGCGCCTCGGGCGGCGAGCTGTCCCGGGTGATGCTGGCGATCGAGGTCGTGTTCGCCGGCGCCGACCCGGTGCCGACGTTCGTGTTCGACGAGGTGGACGCCGGCGTCGGCGGCAAGGCCGCGGTGGAGATCGGGCGGCGGCTGGCCCGGCTGGCCCGCAACGCGCAGGTGATCGTCGTCACGCACCTGCCGCAGGTCGCCGCGTTCGCCGACCAGCACCTGCTGGTGGAGAAGTCCGACGACGGGACGGTCACCAGGAGCGGCGTGACCGCGCTGGACCGGGAGGGCCGCGTGCGGGAGCTGTCCCGGATGCTCGCCGGGCTGGAGGACTCCGAACTCGGCCGCGCCCACGCCGAGGAGCTCCTCGCCATGGCGGCCGAGGAGGACTGACCGCCCCACCCGGGCGCCGCGGCGGAGCCCGCACCGGCCGTCCCGGCAAAGACTACAGAGAGTGCGCGAACGGACACGCCAGGACAGTCGATCTTTCCGGCGGCCACCGCCGTGCTCTGGCAGGATGGTTGGTGATGAACGAGTCGTCACCCGCCACTGAGCGCCGCGTCCGGCTGACCGGAAAACTGCCGCGGCGCGTGCTCACGCTGGGCCGAGGCCGCGACGACGGCCGGCCGGGGGTCTGCGCCACCGTCCGGCTCGACCGCCGCACCAAGGACCTGACCAAGCGGCTGCAGCCCGGCGAGGTCGCGGTGATCGACCATGTCGACCTGGACCGGGTCAGCGCCGAGGCGCTGGTGTCGCGCGAGGTCGGCGCGGTCGTCAACGTCGCGCCCAGCATCTCCGGCCGGTACCCCAACCTCGGCCCGCAGATCCTGATCGAGGCCGGCATCCCGCTGGTGGACGACGTCGGCCCGGAGATCTTCGGCAAGCTGCACGAGGGCGACCAGGTCCGCGTCGAGGGGTGCGCCGTGCACCGCGGCGAGGACGTCGTCGCCAAGGGCACCGAGCAGACCGCCGAGTCCGTCGAGGAGGCGCTGACCGAGGCCAAGGCGGGGCTGTCGGCCCAGCTGGAGGCGTTCGTCGCCAACACGATGGAGTACGTCAAGCGCGAGCGCGACCTGCTCATCGACGGCGTCGGCGTCCCCGAGGTGGCCACGAAGATCAGCGGGCGGCACGCGCTGATCGTCGTCCGCGGCTACCACTACCGCGAGGACATCGCGACCCTGCGGCCCTACCTGCGCGAGTACCGGCCCGTGCTGATCGGGGTGGACGGCGGCGCCGACGCGCTGATGGAGGCCGGCTACCGCCCCGACATGATCGTCGGCGACATGGACTCGGTCTCCGACGACGCCCTCACCAGCGGCGCCGAGCTCGTCGTGCACGCCTACCGGGACGGGCGGGCGCCCGGCCTCAAGCGCGTCCACGAGCTGGGGCAGGAGGCCGTGGTCTTCCCGGCCGCCGCCACCAGCGAGGACATCGCCATGCTGCTCGCCGACGACAAGGGCGCCTCGCTGATCGTCGCGGTCGGCACGCACGCCAACATGGAGGAGTTCTTCGACAAGGGGCGCGCCGGCATGGCCAGCACGTTCCTCACCCGCCTGCGCGTCGGCAGCAAGCTCGTCGACGCCAAGGGCGTGAGCCGGCTCTACCGCAGCCGCATCTCCACCTGGTCGCTGCTGTTCCTCGTCCTCGGCGCGTTCATCGCCATCGTCACCGCCGTCGCCATGTCCCCGGCGGGGGACGTCATCAGTCCCCTGCTCGCCGACCGCTGGCACGCCTTCGTCTTCTGGCTGACCGGACTCTTCACGTGATCGATTTCCGTTACCACCTCGTCTCCATCGTCGCGATCTTCCTCGCGCTGGCGCTCGGCATCGTGCTCGGCTCGACCACGCTGTCGAACTCGGTGAGCGACACCCTGCGCCAGCAGGCGAACTCCGCGGCCAAGACCGCCCAGCAGGCCCGGCTGGCGCAGCGCGACCTGCAGCACCAGGTGAACGGGCAGGAGCAGTTCACCGAGGTGCTCTCGCCGCAGCTCGTCGAGAACCGGCTCAAGGGCCAGTCCGTGGTCCTGGTCGAGACGCCGGGCGCCGGCGACGACAGCATCGAGCAGGTCAGCGAGCTCGCCAAGAACGCCGGTGCCGCCGTCACCGGGCGTGTCACGATCCAGACCAAGTTCCTGGACGACGACCAGCAGACCACCGTCGACGAGCTCGCCACGCAGCTCAAGGCCGACGACGTCACGTTCCCCGACGACGCGAACGCCTACACCAAGGCCGGCGCGGTCCTCGCCAACGCGCTCGTCACCAAGGACCCCGCCAAGTCCGGCCGCGAGGACGCCGCCGGCGGCGCCGTCCTCAACGGCTTCAAGGAGGCCGGGTACGTCACCACCAGCGGCAAGCCCGGCCAGCACGCGACGCTCGCGGTGATGGTCGCCCCCTCCGCGCCCTACGCCTACGACGGCGGCGGCGACGACAACAAGGCACTGATCTCGCTGGCCTCCGCACTCGACGGCGCCGGGCGCGGTACCGTCGTCGGTGGCCCGCCGACCTCCGCGCAGGAGGGCGGGCTGATCGCGGCGCTGCGCGACTCCGACGCCGCCGACTCGGTCTCCGCCGTCGACGTGGTGGACACCGCGTCCGGCCAGGTCGTGGCGATCCTGGCGCTGCAGAAGGAGATCGGCGGCAAGTCCGGGCAGTACGGCACGGGCGCCGGCGTGAGCGGCTACCTGCCCTCGCCCGCGCCCACGGCGGGGAAGAACGGGTGACCTGATGAGACGAGGCATCGCCACCGGTGCGCGGTTCGCGGCCGGGCTCGGCCTGGGCGCCGTGGCCGCACGCGCCGCCTACGCCGCGCTGACGCGCCGCCCTCCGGGCCTGAACGGCCTGCCCGGCGAGGAGGTCTGGGGCCGCACCAACCACCGCGGCGAACCGGTGACGCTGCTGGAGGGGCCCGCCGTCGTCGCGGGCGCCGCCGCGGCCGGGCTGGTCGCGCCCGGGGTCCCCGGCCGGATGCGCGCGGCGGCCCTGCTCGCGGGCGCCGGCTCCGGCGTCCTCGGCGGCTATGACGACCTCGCCGGCTCCGGCTCGTCCCGCGGCTTCAAGGGCCACCTGGCCGCCCTCGCCCGCGGCGAGGTGACCAGCGGCGCGGTGAAGATCCTCGGCATCGGCGCGACCGGGCTGGCCGTCGCGGCCGTCGCCGGGTCGCCCGCCCCGTCCCGGACGGGACGCGCGTTCGACACCCTGCTCAACGGCTCGATCATCGCCGGGTCGGCGAACCTGATGAACCTGTTCGACCTGCGTCCCGGCCGCGCCGTCAAGGTCGGGCTCATCGCCGGCACGCCGCTGGCGCTGACCCGGTCCGGCTCCGCGGTCGTCGCCGCGCCGCTCGGCGCCGCCGCCGCGCTGCTCCCCGAGGACCTCGGCGAGCGCGCGATGCTCGGCGACACCGGCGCCAACGCGCTCGGCGCGCTGCTCGGCCTCGCCGCGACCCGCCTCGGGCGGGGGCCGCGGCTCGCCGTCCTCACCGGGATCGCCGGGCTGAACGCGGCCAGCGAGTTCGTCAGCTTCACCAAGGTCATCGCCGGCAACCCGGTGCTGAACCGCATCGACATGCTCGGCCGCCGCCCGGCCGCCGTGCCCGTCCCCGCCCCGGCGGAGGCGGACAAGCCGGTGACGGACGACGCGTTCCACGCGTCCGTGCCGCCGCAAGCGGGCCCGGCGGGCAACGGCGTGGCCGCCGACCCGGCCTAGCGCGCGGACGGCCCCCCGCCCCTCTCGCAGCGTGCCTTCCTCCACCGTGCCCTCGTCCGAAGCGTCCCCGCCGACCAGGCCGGCGTCCGCCATGCGCAGGCTGACCGGCGGGCTCGCCGGTGCCGCCCTGGTCATCGCGGTCATCACGGTGCTGTCCAGGCTCGCCGGGTTCGGGCGCACCTACGCGTTCTCGCAGACGGTCACCACGTCCTGCCTCAGCCAGGCGTACTTCACCTCCACGCAGTTCCCCAGCATCGTGTACGAGATCGTCGCGGGCGGCGCGCTCGCCAGCATGGTCGTGCCGGTGCTGGCGGGCCCCGCCGAGCGCGGCGACCGGGACGAGGTCCGCCGGATCGGGTCGGCGCTGCTCACCTGGATCGTCGTGCTGATGGTGCCGCTGTCGGCGCTGATGGCGCTCGCGTCCCGCCCGGTGATGGAGCTGCTGGCGGGCGGCGACCTGCAGGGATGCTCGCGCGGCCAGATCGTCGACGTCGGCTCGACCATGCTCGCGATCCAGTCCGTCCAGATGGTGATGTACGGGATGGCGGTCGTGCTGTACGGGCTGCTGCAGTCGCACCGCCGGTTCGTCGCGCCGGCGCTGGCGCCGCTGATGTCGAGCCTGGTGGTGATCGGCGCCTACGTCGCGTACGCGCCCCTCGGCCGCGGGTTCGAGAACGACCTCGCAGGGCTCCCGACGGGCGCGATGCTGACGCTGTCGGTCGGGACGGCGCTCGGCGGTGTCGCGATGGCCGCCACCGCGGGGATCGCGGCCTGGCGGCTGCGGCTCCGGCTGCGCCCGACGCTGCGCTTCCCGGACGGGGTGGCGCCGCGGGTGCGGCGGCTCGCGGTCGCCGGCCTGGCGACGGTCGCGGTGCAGCAGCTGTCGGCGCTGCTCGTGGTCCGGCTCAGCTACGAGGGGACGGGCGGCGCGCTCGCGAACTACCAGTACGCGTGGGCGATCTACCTGCTGCCGTGGGCGATCCTGGCGGTGCCGATCGCGACCAGCGCGTTTCCGATGCTGTCGGCGCGGATGAGCGCCGGGGAGCGGGAGCGGTTCGACCAGGTCACCGCGTCCACCACCCGCGCGGTGGTCCTGGTGTCGTGCGCGGGGGCCGCCGTGCTCGCGGCCGTCGCGCCGCCGGTCGGGGCCGTGTTCAACCCTGGCCACCCCGGCCAGCAGGACGTGCTGTCCAAGGCGGTGCTCGCGTTCGCGCCCGGCCTGCTCGGATACGGTCTCGTCGCGCATCTCCAGCGGGTGCTGTTCGCGTGCCACAAGGGCCGGATGGGCGCCTCGGCGATCGTCGTGGGCTGGCTCGTCGTGATGGTCGCCGACGTCGCGCTGGTGCTGTCGGTCGACCGGCAATGGGTGGTCGCCGCGCTCGGCATCGGCAACGCGGCCGGCATGACGGTCGCCGGGGTGCTGCTCCTCGGGACGCTCGCCCGCGCGCGGGGCGCGGCGTCCGTGCGCGGGCTCCCGCGCGCGCTGGCCGCCGGGCTGCTCGGCGCCGCCGCGGGCGGGGCCGCCGGATACGCGACGGCCGCGCTGCTCGGCCTCGGCGGGACCGGCCCGGCGGGGGAGCTGCGCAACGCCGGGACGGGGGCGCTCGCCGCGCTCGTCGCCGCCGCGGTGTTCCTGATCATCGCATTCGTGATCGACGGCCGGGATCTGCGGGCCGTCCTCAGCCGGAAGGTCACCCGCAATGTCCGATGAGCATCTGGACGGCCTGCGCGTGGCGCTGGTCCTCGGCACCAGCGCCGGCGGCGTCGGCCGGCACGTCCGGTCGGTCGCCGAGCGCCTGGCCGGGCGCGGCGCCCGCGTCCTGGTCTGCGGCCCGGCGTCGACCGAGGAGCTGTTCGGGTTCGCCGAGGGCGGCGCCCGCTTCGCCGAGGTCGACCTCGCCGACCGGGCACGCCCGGTGAGCGACGCCAGGGCCGCCGCCCGGCTGCGTGGGCTGCTGCGCGACGCGGACGTCGTCCACGCCCACGGCCTGCGCGCGGGAGCCCTCGCGGTCGCGGCGTGCGCGCGCGTCGCGCCCGGGCCGCTGCGCTTCGCGCGGGGCGGGCCGCCGCTGGTCGTCACCCTGCACAACGCCGTCATCGCGGGCGGGCGGACCGCCGCCGTCTACGGGCTGCTGGAGCGCGTCGTGGCGCGCGGCGCCGCCCGGGTCCTCGGCGTCTCACCCGATCTGGAGGATCGGATGCGCGGCCTCGGCGCCCGCTCGGTCGGGCATGCGATCGTCCCCGCCCCCGCGCCGCGGGCCCAGCCGGGCCCCGCCGTGCGCGCCGACCTGCGGGCGGAGCTGGGCGTGGGGGAGCGGCCGCTGATCGTCACGGTCGGGCGGCTGGCCCGGCAGAAGGGCCTGCCGACCCTGCTGGACGCGGCGCGCGGCTGGACGGGGCGCACCCCGCCGCCGCTGGTCGCGATCGCCGGCGACGGGCCGCTGGAGGACGAGCTGCGCGCCCGCGTCGAGGCCGAGGACCTGCCCGTCCGGCTGCTCGGCCGCCGCTCCGACGTCGCCGCGCTGCTGGCCGCCTGCGACGTGGCGGTCGTGCCGAGCGTGTGGGAGGGGCAGCCGCTGATCGTCCAGGAGATCCTGCGGGCCGGGCGGCCGCTGGTGGCGACCCGGGTCGGCGGCATCCCCGGGATGCTCGGCGCGGCGGAGCGTGGCGGGGAGGAGCCGCTGCTCCAGGGGCCGGAGAGCGAGGCGGCCCTGCTGGTGCCGCCGAACGACGCGGAGGCGCTCGGCCGCGCGGTGGACCGCGTCCTGGACGACCCGTCGCTCGCGGCGCGGCTCGCCTCGGCCGCCGCCCAGCGGTCGGCGCTGCTGCCGGACGAGGACGACGCCGCCGATCAGCTCACGGCCCTCTACCTGGAACTGGTGGGAACCCGCCGCTGACCCCCGCGGGGGTGGGAGGTGACCGGACCTTAGACGCCGCGTCCGGCGCTCCGGTTCGGAACGGGATCAAGAATTTTCGCCGGCCCGGGAACCACACCGCCCCGGGCCGCGTTCAAGGAGGTAATCGGAGGGGAGTATCCCTGCGCGCGGTTCCCGTCAATACGGCCGGTCCATACCTGCCCGGGTTCCGCGGCCCTCGCGCACTCTGGGCGGGAGAGACCTCCGGCGCTCGTTTCGTGTCCGCCGGAGGGGTTCACGTTGTCTGTTCCACCCTTGGTCTGGGCCCTCACCATCGCGGGCATTCTCGCGATCATCGCGGCCGACCTGTTCCTGATCCACCGCAACGACACGCGGGAGTTCACCACCCGCAGGGCCGCGTTCTGGTCCACCGTCTACATCGGCCTCGCCGCGCTGTTCGGCCTCGGCGTGTGGGCGTTCTCCGGCGGTGAGCACGCCGCGGAGTACTTCGGCGGGTTCGTCACCGAGAAGAGCCTCAGCGTCGACAACCTGTTCGTGTTCATGGTGATCCTGACCCGGTTCGCCGTGCCGAAGCACGCGCAGCACACCGTGCTGATGGCGGGCATCGTGATCGCGCTGGTGCTGCGCGGCATCTTCATCGCGGTCGGCGCCGCGGCCATCGCGACCTTCACGTGGGTCTTCTTCATCTTCGGCGCGTTCCTCATCTGGACGGCGATCGGCCTGGTCCGCGGCGGCGACGAGGACGAGTTCAAGGAGAACGCGCTGCTGCGCTGGGCGAAGCGCGTCATCCCCACGTCCGACGAGTACGACGGCAGCCGGTTCGTCACCCGGAGGTCGGGGCGCCGGCTGGTCACCCCGATGGCCATCGTCATGATCGCGATCGGCTCCACCGACGTGCTGTTCGCGCTGGACTCGATCCCCGCGATCTTCGGGCTGACGACCGAGCCGTACCTGGTCTTCACCGCCAACGCGTTCGCCCTGATGGGCCTCGTCCAGCTGTACTTCCTGCTCGGCGGGCTCACCGACCGGCTGGTCTACCTCGGGCACGGGCTGGCGTTCATCCTCGGGTTCATCGGGGTCAAGCTGATCTTCCACGCGCTGCACGAGTACGGCGTCGCGTGGGCGCCGGAGGTGCCGATCTGGCTGTCCCTGGCGGTGATCGCCGGGACGCTGGCCGCCACCACCGTCGCGAGCCTCGCCGCCGGGCCGAAGCGGTCCGGCGGCAAGCCGGCCGTGACCGGGCCCGCGGCCGAGCCCGCCGCGGAGACGACACGCGACGGATGAGAGCGGGATCACCTCCCCCAGACATCCGAATGCTGTTCTAGAATCGCGGTCAAAAGGTCTGAGAGAGGGTTCACGCATGGCCATCGGGCTGACCGAGGAGCACGAGGCGCTCGCCGAATCGGTGCGCGGCTTCGCCGACCGCAACATCCCCGCGACGGCCGTCCGGGCCGCGCTGGACGCCGACGAGGAGACCAGGCCCGCGTTCTGGCCGGCCCTCGCCGAGCAGGGCCTGCTCGGCCTGCACCTTGACGAGGAGCACGGCGGGCAGGGCTTCGGCCTGCTGGAGCTGGCGGTCGTCCTGGAGGAGCTCGGCCGCGCCGCGGCGCCGGGCCCGTTCCTGCCGACCGTGCTCGCGAGCGCGGTCATCGACGCCTCCAGCAACGCCAAGCTGCGCGCGGAGCTCCTGCCGGGGCTGGCCGACGGGTCGAGGACGGCCGCGGTGGCGCTGGACGGCGAGCTGACCGGCCGCCGCGACGGCGACTCCCTGGTGGTCTCCGGGACGTCGGCGACGGTGCTCGGCGCCGCGCTCGCCGACGTGCTCGTCCTGCCGGTGTCGGACGGTGACGGCGAGCATTGGGTCGCGGTCGACGCGGCCGACCTCACCGTCACGCCGGTCGTGAGCCTGGACCGGGTCCGCCGCGTCGCCTCCGTCGAGGCCTCCGCCGTCGCCGTCGCCGCCGACCGCGTCCTGGACGGCCTCACCACCGGCCGGGTCAGGGACATCGCCGCCGCCCTCTTCGGCGCGGAGGCCGCGGGCCTGTCCGGCTGGCTGGTGTCGACCGCGGCCGAGTACGCCAAGGTCCGCGAGCAGTTCGGCCGCCCGATCGGGCAGTTCCAGGGCGTCAAGCACAAGGCCGCCCGCAGCCTCATCGCGCTGGAGCAGGCCCGCGCCGCCGCGTGGGACGCCGCCCGCGCGCTCGACGAGGGCACCGGGGACGCCGGGTTCGCCGCCGCGGTCTCAGCCGTGATCGCGCTCGACGCGGGCGTGCAGACCGCGCGCGACGCCATCCAGATCCTCGGCGGCATCGGCTTCACCTGGGAGCACGACGCGCACGTCTACCTGCGCCGCGCCCTCACCCTGCGGGCGCTGCTCGGCCCGTCCAAGGAGTGGGCCGCCAAGGTCGCCGGGCTCGCGCTGGACGGTGGGCGCCGCGAGGTCGTGCTGGAGCTGGACGAGGACGCCGCGCCGCTGCGCGAGCGCATCCGCGCCGAGGTCGCCGAGCTGGCCGCGATCGAGGACAAGGCCGAACTGCACGCCCGGCTGGGGGACGAGGGCTGGACCGTCCCGCACTTCCCCGAGCCGTGGGGGCGGGAGGCCGGGCCGGTCGAGCAGATCCTCATCCAGCAGGAGTTGCGTGCCGCGAAGGTCAAGACCCCTAACCTCGGGATCGGCGCCTGGCTGGTGCCCTCCCTCGTTCGGTACGGGTCGGACGAGCAGAAGGAGCGGTTCCTGCGCCCGACGCTGCGCGGGAAGATCGTCTGGTGCCAGCTGTTCTCCGAGCCGGGCGCGGGCTCCGACCTGGCGTCCCTGTCGATGAAGGCGGAGCGGGTCGAGGGCGGCTGGAAGCTCACCGGCCAGAAGATCTGGACGTCGCTCGCCCACCAGGCCGAGTGGGGCTTCTGCATCGCCCGCACCGACCCCGACGCGCCGAAGCACGACGGCATCACCTACTTCCTGATCGACATGAAGTCGGCGGGGGTGGACGTTCGCCCGCTGCGCGAGCTGACCGGTGACGCGCTGTTCAACGAGGTGTTCCTCGACGGCGTCTTCGTCCCGGACGAGCACGTGGTCGGCGAGGTGAACCGGGGCTGGCAGGTCGCGCGCAACACGCTGTCCAACGAGCGGGTGTCGCTGTCCACGGGCGGCGGCCTCGGCATGGGCGTCCCCGAGCTGCTGGCGTTCTTCGCCCGGCGGGAGCCGGACGCGATCGCGGCCGCCGAGGTCGGACGGCTCGTCGCGCAGGGCCAGTCGATCGACCTGCTCGGCCTGCGGACGACGCTCAAGCAGCTGAACGGCGTGGAGCCGGGCGCGGAGGCCAGCGTCCGCAAGCTCCTCGGCGTCCAGTTCAACCAGGACGTCGCCGACTACTGCTGGGCGGCCCAGGGCACCGCCGCGGCGACGGAGGTGCCGATGGCCGAGAGCGGCATCGTGGGCCGCGCCATGCTGTTCAGCCGCGCGATGACGATCTACGGCGGGACCACGGAGGTGCAGCTCAACATCATCGGCGAGCGCATCCTGGGCCTCCCCCGCGACCCCGAGCCCGGTAGGTGACCGAGCGCTAGCGGCGCGGCCGGAAGGTGTAGGTGAAGTTCACCAGCACGATGGCGGCGAGAGCGAGCAGCAGCCCCGGCAGGCCGGCGTTGACCACCCCGATCGCGCTCAGCGGGATCGCGGCGAGCAGCGACAGCACGGCCATGGCGAGACTGTGATCGCGGTCGCCGCCCTCGCGCCGCGGCTCCGGCTCAGGCCAGGCCCGGGACCGCGGCCGCGGCGCGGCGGCGGCACGCGCGTCCAGCGCCTCCTCGATGCGGTCCACGACCGTCTCGATGAAGGCGTCGTCGTAGTCGGGCCCGAGCTCGCGCCGGGCCGCCATGGCCGCCGTGATGTCCTCGCGCGGCAGTTTCGGGGGCGTCATGGTTCCGTTATAGGCGGGTTCGCTCGGACGCCGCGTCACCCTGCCGGGCGAGCTCTCGGCTCACCCTCAGGTGTGAGCGGACTCGTCGGTAAACTTCCGCTTTCGCCCCAGAACATCCGGAGGTATCCGTGACAGTGCGGGCCCGTTCGACCGCCCTCGCCGTCTGCGCCGCCGTGGCGGGGCTGCTCCTCGCGGGGTGCGGCGGCGGCGAGAAGAAGGACGCCGCCGGTTCGTCCGCGCCGCCCACCACCCTGGCGCCGCTGCCCGCGGTCCGGCCCGCGGACATGAAGCCGCTGGTCGGACGCTGGGTCGGCGCGGCCAAGGACTACTTCCAGTTCACGGCCGACGGGAGGGGCGTGTGGGTACGGGCGGGCCAGAAACTGTGGAGCGGCTCGGTCATCCCCGAAGGCGGCGGGAAGTACCGCTTCTCCTGGAAGGGCGGTGACCCACAGACCGCGTCCTATTGGGGGGTCGCCCTGAGCGAGAACAAGACGTCCTTCGTGTTCGCCGGCACCAACCAGACCTACAAGAAGGCCGCGGTGAAGACGCGCGCCACGAAGAGGGGCAACGGATGACCGACGGGATGTTCGCCTCGCCCGCCGATGTGGAGCGCAGGCTGGCCGGCGTCCGCTACCTCGCGGACGAGGCGATCGCGACGACCGTCTACCTCGCGCAGGCGCTCGGCAAGCCGCTGCTCGTGGAGGGCCCCGCCGGGGTCGGCAAGACGGAGCTGGCCAAGGCCGTCGCGACCGCGACCGGCGCGGAGCTGATCCGCCTCCAGTGCTACGAGGGCCTGGACGAGGCCCGCGCGCTCTACGAGTTCAACTACAAGAAGCAGCTCCTCGCCATCCAGGCCGCTCCGGCGGACCGGGCGTGGCAGGAGACCCACGACGACATCTTCTCCGAGGAGTTCCTGCTCGAACGGCCGCTGCTGGCGGCGATCCGGCGGGCGGACCCGACCGTCCTGCTGATCGACGAGGCGGACAAGGCCGATGTCGAGGTGGAGGGCATGCTGCTGGAGGTCCTGTCGGACTTCCAGGTCACGATCCCCGAGCTGGGCACGGTCGCCGCCGTCCGCCGCCCGTTCGTGGTGATCACTTCGAACGCGGCGCGGGAGCTGTCGGAGGCCCTCAAGCGCCGCTGCCTCTACCTGCACCTGGACTACCCGGCGCCGGACCGGGAACGCGACATCGTCCTCGCCCAGGTCCCGGGGATCGAGGCGGAGCTGGCCGAGCAGCTCGTCCGGACCGTGGGCACGCTGCGCGACCTGGAGATCAAGAAGGCGCCGTCGATCGCCGAGACCGTCGACTGGGCCCGCACCCTGCTCGCCCTCGGGCTGGACGACCTGGACGAGGCCGCCGTCGGCCGGACCCTCGGCGTCGTCCTCAAGCACGTCTCCGACCAGGAACGCGCGGCCAGGGAACTCGGGCTGAAGGGCTGACATGGCGTCCCTGGTCGACCGGCACACCGGGTTCGTCGCGGAGCTGCGGCGGGCCGGGCTGCCGGTGTCGGTCGCCGAAGGGCTGGACGCGGTGCGGGCCATGCAGGCGGTCGACCTGCTCGACCGCGAGTCGCTGCGCGCCGCCTACGCGGCGACGGTCGTCAAACGGCCCCAGCACCGCCCGACGTTCGACACGCTCTTCGACCTGTGGTTCCCTGCGGCGGTCGGCGACGGCGCGGGCGCCGGGCCCGCTCCGGGACGGGACGCCCGCACGCTGGACGACGACGGCCGTCCCGTCCCGCCGGCGCTGGACCCCCGGGTGCAGGCCCGCCGCGGCGAGCTGGCGGACCTCCTGCTCGCCGGGGACGACGCCGGGCTGCGCCAGTTCGCCCGCTTGGCCGTCGCCGAGTTCGGCCGGACGCCCGGGCAGGAATCGTGGTTCTCGTCCGGCGTCCTGAACGCGCTGTCGCCGGAGACGCTGATGGCGCGGCTGCTCGGCGCCGTCCTCGGCGGCCAGGAGCGCGGCGGCATGGCCGAGCGGGTCGCGCGCCGCACGTTCCGCGACCGCATCGCCCGGTTCCAGGACCTCGTCGCGGGCGAGGTGCGGCGCCGCATCGCCGAGGACACCGGCGTGGAGCGGACCGCCCGGATCGCCGTCCGGCCGCCGCTGGAGCGGCTCGACTTCGCCGGCGCCACCCGCGCCGAGATGGAGGCGCTGCGCCGCGAGGTGTACCCGCTGGCGCGCAAGCTCGCCTCCCGGCTCGTGCAGAGGCAGCGGCACGGCAGGCGCGGGCGGCTCGACTTCCGCCGGACGGTCCGCGCGTCCCTGGCCAGCGGGGGAGTGCCGCTCACCACCCACCACCGGCCGCGGCGCCCGCACAAGCCCGAACTGGTCGTGCTGTGCGACGCCAGCGACTCGGTGTCGGCGTTCGCGCACTTCACGCTGCTGCTGACGTTCGCGCTGCGGGAGCAGTTCAGCAAGGTCCGCGCGTTCGCGTTCATCGACGCCACCGACGAGATCACCAAGTACTTCGCCCCGGGCGTGGACGTCGCGGACGCGATGACCCGCCTCGCCGCCGAGGCCGACCTGGTCTGGATCACCGGGCGGTCCAACTACGGGCACGCGATCAAGGTGTTCGACGACCGGTACCGCGACGCGATCACGCCGAAGACGTCCCTGCTGATCCTCGGCGACGCCCGCTCCAATTACGGCGAGCTGTCGCTGCCGATCCTGCGGTCGCTGGTGGACCGCGCCCGCCACGCCTACTGGCTCAACCCCGAGCCGCGCAGGCAGTGGGACACCGGCGACTCGGCCGCGTCCCGTTACGGCGAGCTCGTCCCCATGTACGAGTGCCGCAACCTGACGCAGCTCGCCGCGTTCGTCGAGGAACTCGCCTAGCCGGCCGGCCCGCTCAGGCCCGCTCGCGGATCACCAGGGCCAGTCCCGCGTAGGCGAGGGCGGCGGCGGCCGAGACGACCAGCGCGACGTTCGTGCCGTGCGCCAGCGCGGACGGGTCGTGCCCCGACCCGGTCGCGATGGCCCCGACGATCGCCACGCCCAGCGACGCGCCGATGTAGCGGGCGGTGTTGTTGGCGCCCGCGCCCATGCTCGCGCGGCCGGCGGGGACGCTCTCCACGGCCAGCCGGGCGAGCATCGCGTTGGTCACGCCGCTGGCGACGCCGGCGGCGGCCAGGCCGGGGGCCAGCCGCCACCAGTGCGCGCCGGGCGCCAGGCCCGCCATCGCGAGCTCGCTGCCGGCGGCGAGCGCGAACCCGCCGGCCAGCAGCCGCCGGACCGGCAGCCGCGCGGGAAGGCGGTGCGCCTGCAGCGCGACGACGAACGACAGCGCCGACCAGATCGCGAGCACCAGCGCCGCCCCGACCGGGGACAGGCCCATCACCAGGATCATCATCGTCGCGAGGTAGGTCATGATCCCGATCACGGAGAGCCCGGTGACGAGCGCCCCCGACACCGACAGCAGGAACGCGGGCCGCCGGAACAGCGCCAGGTCGACCATCGGTTCCCGCCGCCGCGCCTCGACCAGGGTGAACGCGGCGAGCAGGACGGCCGCCGCCGCGAACAGCGCGAGCACGCCCGGGGCGGTCCAGCCGGTGCGCCCCCAGGTGATGGCCGCCAGCAGTGCCGCCACGCCCAGGCTCATGGTGACCAGACCCGGCACGTCGAGCCCGCGCGGGCGCTCGGCCCGGGACTCGCCGAGCCCGCGGGCCGCCGCCGCGCCGAGCAGCACCGCCGCGGCGACCGTCGCCCAGTACCACGACCGCCAGCCGGCGGCGACGGTCAGCCCGGCGGCCGCGATCGGGCCGAGCGCGATGCCGAGGCCGACCATCGCGCCCCACATGCCGGTGGCGCGCGCCCGGCGGGGGCCGGACTCGAACGAGGCGCCGAGGATGCCGAGGCCGGTCACCAGCAGCGCGGCGCTCGCCGCGCCCTGCGCGATCCGGCCCGCGATGAACACCGGGGCGTTGGGCGCGAGGGCGCAGGCGACGCTGGAGACGGCGAGCGCCGCCGCGCCGATCACGAACGTCCGCTTGCGGCCGTGGTCGTCGGCCAGGCTGCCGGCGGCGAGCAGCGCCGCCGATAGGCCCAGGCTGATCGAGCTCATCAGCCAGATCTGCGCGGTCGGCCCGGCGTGCAGCCCGCGGGCGGTCTCGGCCAGAGTCGCCGCCGGGGCGCAGTAGTTCATCAGCGCCAGCAGGGTGGCGGCGGCCGTCAGCGTCAGCGCGGCGGCGGAGCCGGGCGCGCGCCGTGCGGTCCGGGGGGTCGCCAGGGTCGTCATCCGGTCTCCAGGTTCAGTGAACGAACTGATGGGGTGACGGTAGCACGCGGAGTTCAGTGAACGAACCTCGGAGTGGGTAGTGTGGTGCGCATGGCACTCGGCAAGGACTACGCGGCGCAGGACTGCTCGCTGGCCCGCGCGCTGGAGGTCGTGGGGGAGCGCTGGACGCTGCTCATCGTCCGGGACGCCTTCTACGGCGTCCGCCGGTTCAGCGACTTCCTCGTCCACCTGGACATCCCCCGGGCGGTGCTGTCCGCGCGCCTCCAGGCGCTCGTCGACACCGGCGTCCTCGTCAAGGACGGCCACGACTACGTGCTGACGGACAAGGGCAAGGATCTGTGGCCCGTCGTCCATTCCCTCGCCCGCTGGGCGGAGGACCACCTGTCCGCCGAACCGTGCCGCCTGTTCGTGCACGTGGCCTGCGGAACCCAGGTGGGCCCGGACGGGACCTGCGCCGCGTGCGGGCGCCATGTGAAGCCGGAGGATCTGGAGATCCACGCGGGCCCCGGCGTCCGCCGCCGCACCGACCCGGTCAGCATGATCCTGCGCTCCCCGCACCGGCTCTTCGACCCGATCCGCACCTGAGTGAGCAATCCCTCCCCGAGGTCGCTCCGCGGGCGTGGCGATACGGCCGATCCGACCGGATAACCTGCACGCTCATGGAGACCGAACAGGCGGAGCCCGCGCCGCGACCGGGGCGGACCCCGATCGGTCTCGCCACCGGCGGCGGCCGGCCGGGCGGCCCGGCCCCGGCCTCCTCCCAGGCGCCCCGCCGGGGGCCCTGGCTCGGCCCCCTGTGGCGCTTCGTCGACGGGGCGCCCGGCGACTCGCGCGCCCGCATCGCCCGCCGGGCCCGCATCCTGGTGACCGTCGCCACCGGCCTCGCCAACCTCGGCGGCGCCCTGGTCGTGCTGGCGTTCGCGGTCGTCGTCCCCGACCCGGTCGGCGAGGTCTCCGAGCGGCTCCGGCTCGTCAACCTGATCGTCTTCGCCGCCTACGTCGCCGCCGCGGTGCCCGTCGGGCTCCTGCTCGGCGAGCGGTTCTTCCGCCGCGTCCGGCGCATGGCCGAGGCGCACGACGAGCCCGACCGGCACGAGCGCCTCCTGCTGCTGTACGGGCCGCTGCGGCTGATGGCGCTGCACCTGACGCTCTGGGGGATCGGGACGGTCGGCTGGGTCGTCATCAACGCCCCGTTCTCCGCGCTGCTGGCCGTCAAGCTCGGCCTGACGAGCCTGCTCGGCGGCCTCACCACCTGCACGGTCGTCTACCTGCTGACCGAGCGGCTGCTGCGGCGCACGGTGACCGCGACGCTGCGCAGCGAGATGCCGCGCCGCACCGGGCTGCCCGGCGTCGTCGCCCGCTCCGTGCTGGCCTGGGGGCTCGGCACCGCCGTCCCGATCCTCGGGCTGATCACCCTGGCGATCGGCTCGTTCCTCATCGCGAAGATCACCGTGCGGGACTTCGCGGTCGCCGTGCTCGCCCTCGGCGGCATCGCGCTGATCGTCGGCCTCGGCGTCACCTACGGCGCCGCCCGCGCCATCGCCGACCCGGTCGAGTCGGTCCGGCTCGGCCTCGCCCGTGTCGAGCGCGGCGACCTGGACGTCGAGGTGCCCGTCTACGACGCCAGCGAGGTCGGGCTGCTGCAGGCCGGGTTCAACCACATGGCCGCCGGGCTGCGCGAGCACGAGCGGCTCCAGGACCTGTTCGGCCGCCAGGTCGGCGCGGACGTCGCCCGCGTCGCCCTGGAGCGCGGCATCGACCTCGGCGGCGAGCTGCGCGAGGTCGCGGTGATCTTCGTGGACCTGCTCGGCTCCACCCGGCTGGCCGCCGACCGGCCGCCCGGCGAGGTCGTCCGGCTGCTGAACGCCTTCTTCGCCGTGGTCGTCGAGGTCATCGGCGCGCACGGCGGGTGGATCAACAAGTTCGAGGGCGACGCCGCGCTGGCGGTGTTCGGGGCGCCGCTCGCGCTGGAGGGCGCCCCCGGCCGCGCGCTCGCCGCCTCCCGGGAGCTCGACCGGCGGCTGCGCGCGGACGTCCCCGAGCTGGAGGCGGCCATCGGCGTCTCGGCGGGCGAGGCCGTCGCCGGGCACATCGGCGCCGAGGAGCGCTTCGAGTACACCGTGATCGGCGACCCGGTGAACGAGGCCGCCCGCCTGACCGACATGGCCAAGACCACCGCGGCGCGGGTCCTGGCGGCCGGCTCCCTCCTCTCGCAGGCCTCCCCGGGGGAGGCGGCCCGCTGGTCGCTCGGCGACGAGGTCACCCTGCGGGGCCGGACCCGGGCCACCCGGCTCGCCTCACCCCGTCCGGGCGACCGCGTCCCGTCCTAGGACGGGACGAGGGTGGCGCCCTTCAGCGTGGTGTAGAAGGGCGAGCCGGACATGAGGGATCCCTTCTCCTCGCCGAGGTAGACGTCGGCGTGGTTCTCGCCGCCGTATCCCGGACGGAAGAGATCGGTGACCGTCCAGCGAGCCTTCCGGAACCTCTCGCACACCTCGGCGGGAATCGGCCGCCCGTTCCCGTCCCCGCCGCACCCGGCGATCGCGAACCGCTGCCCGCGCGCGAGGACCGACTTGTCGGCCGCCGCCGACACCCACGGCTTGAGGGGACGCCCTCGCGAGTCGCGCGTGGTGTCGTCCAGCCAGAAGCCCACGCTGTGCGACCAGTTGAGGTACCGGCCCCGCTGCGGGCCCGCGGTGATGCGTCCGCTGCCCTCGGTCTGGACGACCTTCAGGAAGTCCGCCGGATAGCTGCCGAGCGGTGTCTTCCCATGCGAGCAATGGAACCGGGTGCAGCCGCGCACCGCCTTCCGTTTGCCGCGGTAGAGGCTTTCCAGCGCCGTGTAGTACGTGGTGATGCGCCACCCGCCCTGCCGCCCGAGCAGAGCCGGAGCCGACGACGACGAGGAGGGCGGCGACGCCGGGACGGCCGAGGTGGGCGCGGGCACGGTCGATGTGGGGACCCTCGATGCGGGGACGGTCGGCGGGGGCACGGCCGGCGGCTCGGCGCCCGCGCCGCGAGCGCTCTGGCCGCAGCCCGCGACGGCCGCGCACAGCAGGAGCGCCAGGGGTGCCCTGCGCCGCATCGCACCCCCTAGGGCCGCGGTGGAATCCGGGACGGCTCGCCCGCCACCGCGGACCCTATCGCCACCTCGCCGCGGCGGTCAGTGGCCGCGCGCCATCCACTCCTCCAGGTGCGGTGCCTCGGCCCCGATGGTGGTCGAGTCGCCGTGCCCGGTGCGGACGACCGTGTCCGCCGGGAGCGTCAGCAGGCGCTCCCGGATCGAGGTGATGATCGTCGGGAAGTCGGAGAACGAGCGCCCGGTCGCGCCCGGACCGCCGTTGAACAGGGTGTCGCCGGAGAAGACCGTCCCCAGCGCGGGCGCGTGCAGGCACACGGCCCCGGGGCTGTGGCCCGGCGTGTGCAGGACGGTGAGGTCCGTGCCCGCGACGCTGATGACCTGGCCGTCGGACAGGTCGCCGTCGGGGGAGGAGTCCGGGTGCTTCTGCTTCCACAGCATCAGGTCGTCCGGATGCAGCAGGACGGGCGCGCCGGTGCGGGCCTTCAGCGCGGGCGCGGCGTCGATGTGGTCGTCGTGCCCGTGCGTGGACACGATCGCCACCAGCCTCCGGCCGCCGAGCGCCTCCGCGATCGCCCCGGCGTCGTGCGCGGCGTCGATGACGATCGCCTCGCTGTCGTCGCCGACGATCCAGACGTTGTTGTCGACGTCCCATGTCCCGCCGTCCAGGGAGAACGTCCCGGACGTGACGACGTGGTCGACGCGGGCCGCCATCAGAGGACCACCACCGACCGCAGCACGTCGCCGTGGTGCATCTTCTCGAAGGCGGCCTCGACACCGTCCAGCTCGATCGTCTCCGACACGAACGTGTCGAGGTCGAGGCGGCCCTGGAGGTAGAGGTCGATCAGCATCGGGAAGTCGCGCGAGGGCAGGCAGTCGCCGTACCAGGACGACTTGAGCGACCCGCCGCGCCCGAAGACCTCCAGCAGCGGCAGCTCCAGCTTCATCTCCGGCGTCGGCACCCCGACCAGCACCACGGTCCCGGCCAGGTCGCGGGCGTAGAACGCCTGCTCGTAGGTCTCCGGGCGGCCGACCGCCTCGACGACGACGTCGGCGCCGAACCCGCCGGTCAGCTCCCGCACCGTCTCGACGACGTCCTTGTCCTTGCCGTTGACGGTGTGCGTCGCGCCGAGCGAGGAGGCGGTGGCGAGCTTGCGCTCGTCCAGGTCCACCGCGATGATCGTCGCAGCCCCGGCCAGCCGGGCGCCGAGCACCGCCGCCGCGCCGACGCCGCCGCAGCCGATGACCGCGACCGAGTCGCCGCGCCCGACCCCGCCGGTGTTGATCGCCGCGCCGAGCCCCGCCATCACGCCGCACCCGAGCAGGCCCGCGACCTCGGGCCGGGCCGCCGGGTCGACCTTCGTGCACTGCCCGGCCGCGACGAGCGTCTTGTCGGCGAACGCGCCGATCCCGAGCGCGGGCGACAGCTCGGTGCCGTCCTCGAGCGTCATCTTCTGCTTCGCGTTGTGCGTGTTGAAGCAGTACCAGGGACGTCCCCGCAGGCAGGCCCGGCACTGGCCGCACACCGCCCGCCAGTTCAGGATCACGAAGTCGCCGGGCTCCACCTCGGTCACCCCGTCGCCGACCGACTCGACGACCCCGGCCGCCTCGTGGCCCAGCAGGAACGGGAACTCGTCGTTGATCCCGCCCTCGCGGTAGTGCAGGTCGGTGTGGCAGACCCCGCACGCCTGGACCCTGACGACCGCCTCCCCGGGCCCGGGGTCCGGAACGATGATCGTCTCGATCCGCACCGGCCGTCCCTTGCCCGGTGCGACGACCCCGCGTACCTGCTGCGCCATGCTCCCGCCTCTCATAGCCTCGATCTTTCCCGACCCTATCCATCCCGCCTCCGGCCCGCCCGTGCCCTTCTGTTGCCTGGAAGGCCCTCTCAGGTAGGGGGTGGGAGATCACCTGCGTGCGCGATGCGGGTTCGGGCGGGCGGAACGAACGCTGGACCCCATGAAACGCACCATCTCCGCCCTGACGGCCGGCCTGGCGGTCGCCGCCGTCACCGCCACCGTGACCGCCACCATGCCCGCCACCGCGTCCGCCGGTGTCCCCGAGCGGCCCGCCGTCGGCCACGAGCACACCGCTCGCGGGCACCTCGTCTCCGCCGTCCATCTGCGCACCATGCCGGCCGGCCAGGTGCGCGCCTGGCTGGCGACCGAGGGGTTCGACGCCGCGTCCGTCCGGTACGGCGTGGACACCTACCGGCTCGTGTACCGGACGATCGACACCCGCGGCCGGGCGACGACGGCCAGCGGCCTGCTCGTGCTGCCCCGCAACGACGACCGCCGCCTGCGCACCGTCTCCTACGCGCACGGGACCATGAACTACAAGCCGGACGCCCCGTCGACGGCCGGCGACGTCTGGGGGCCGGGGCCGGCCGTGACCTTCGGAGCCGCGGGCTTCGCCGCCGTCGCCCCCGACTACCTCGGGCTCGGGAAGGGGCCGGGCGCGCACCCGTGGAAGGACGTGCCGTCCGAGACGTCCGCGTCCCTCGACATGTTGCGCGCGGCCCGCCAGTTCGTGCCGCGGGAGGGCCGGGTCCTCGACGGCCGGGTGCTGGTCACCGGGTTCTCGCAGGGCGCCTCGTCCGCGCTCGGCCTGGCCCGGGCCCTGCAGGAGGGCGCCGACCCGCACTTCCGGCTTCGTGCCGCCGCCCCGATCAGCGGCGCCTACGACTTCCGCGGCGCCGAGCTTCCGGCCTTGGTGAACGGCGAGGTGGCCCCGAAACTGGCCGTCGCCTACACCTCCTACCTGCTCACGGCGTGGAACCGCATCCACGGCGGTATCTACAGGCAACCGTCCGATGTGTTCCAGGAGCCGTACGCGAGCCGGGTCGAGAAGTTCTTCGACGGCACGACTCCCGGGCAGGTCATGCTGGAGGGCCTTCCCGACGAGCTCGGCCAGCTCCTCACCCCTCGGGGATTCCGGCTCCTGCGCCACCCGTCCGGGACGTTCGCCGAGGCGCTGCGCGTGGACGCGCAGGTGTGCACGGCATGGACCCCGCGGGTCCCCGTGCGCCTCTACAAGATCAGCGATGACGAGCAGGCCGTCGACGCCAACACCCCCGCCTGCGTCGCGGGCTTCCGCGCACGCGGCGCGGACGTCCCGGTCGTCGACGTGGGCGACACGGTCTACGAGGGCTCCCGCCATCTCGGCGCGAACCTGGCCGGCACCGCGATGATCGTCCGCTGGTTCGGCGCGCTCAGCTGAAGCGGATGGCCTGGAGCTTGTCGGCGGCGTCGCGGTCGAGGACCGTGACGCCGGCGGCGGGCGGGAGGGGGTCGCCGCTGCGGGCGCGGTCGATCAGCGGCCGCCAGCGGCGGCAGTGCCGGGCGAACGTGGTGGCCGTGACGACGCGGCCGCGGGCGAACTGGCCGGCGCGGGCCGTCTCGGGGGCGACGTCGATGAGGATCAGGTGCAGCGTGCGGCCCCGGCGGCGCGCCAGCCAGGCGAAGCAGTAGAGGATGTGCGGCCAGGTGCCGCGGGTGTGCGCGACGACGGCGTGCCCGGCGACGATCGCGCGGCCGATGCGCCACACGTGCGTGGCGTGCACGAGCGGGGTCCGCATCCGCACGGGCAGCGGGCGCAGGAACCGCGCCCACCAGTTCCGGGCCTGCCGCGAGTCGATCACGAGGACGTCGTCGGCGCACACCGGTGCCGTCTCGTCGCCGTGCAGCCCGTACAGGCGGTTGAGCAGCGTGCTCTTGCCGGCCCCTGGGAGGCCGGCGACCAGTACCAGGGAACCCGCGGGGTAGCGCAGGGCGGGTCCCGGATCCACCTCGTGGGGTTCGCGGATGTCGACTCCTGGGCTCGGGCGGAAGTGTGTTGGGGCCAACGAACACCCCACACCGCTTGTTCCGTCCCGCGCCGGGGAGTCACCAGCCGCGGGCGCGCCACTCCGGGATCGACGGGCGCTCCCGGCCGAGCGTCGAGTCCTTGCCGTGGCCCGGGTAGAACCAGGTCGCGTCGGGGAGGCGGTCGAAGACGCGCTCCTCCACGTCCGACAGCAGCTGCTTGAACCGGGTGGGGTCGCCCCACGTGTTGCCGACGCCGCCGGGGAACAGGCTGTCGCCGGTGAACAGGTGCGGGCCGTCGGCCAGCTCGCCGCCGGCGTCGTACAGCAGCGCGATCGAGCCGGGCGTGTGGCCGCGCAGGTGGATGACGTCGAGGGACGCGCGCCCGACGGTGACGGTGTCGCCGTGCTCGACGGGCTCGGCGACCGGCTCGGGCAGGGCGCCGGCGTCGCGCGGGTTGGCGGCGACGGGCGCGCCGGTGGCGCGCACCACCTCGCTCAACGCCATCCAGTGGTCCTCGTGCCGGTGCGTGGTGACGATCCGCGCCAGCGGCCCGTCGCCGATCAGCTCAAGCAGCCGGGGCGCCTCGTTCGCCGCGTCGATGAGCAGCCGCTCCCCGGTGGCGGTGCAGCGCAGGATGTAGGCGTTGTTGTCGTATGGGCCGACCGCCACCTTCGTGACCGTCAGCCCGGGCAGCTCCCGGACGTCGGGACGCCCGCCGGTCTCCACGTTCCCGGTGTAGGTCATGGGGTCCTCCCGTCGGTGGTTCGGAGACCATCTTCCATCATCGGCGGGGGTGATCCCGCCGCGCGGGGACCCTGGAAACGGAAATGAGTCACCAGACGCAGCCGGAACGTGTGCTCGCGGACGGAAATTCTCTCCTTGCCACCGCACCATGGTGAATGGAAGATCAGGATCGACTCCGTGAGGACGGTGACGCCTTGGTGACCGCTTTCCGTCCCGGACCGGACAGGGAGACGCCGGAGGACCTCCTCGGGCACGCCTGCACGCTGGTCCGGCTGTGCGGCCGGGACTCCGCCATCGCCGCGGTGTTCCTCGCACTCGTGCTGGCCGGGACCGCCACCCGGCTCGCGGCCGGCGTGCCCGGCCTCCCCGCGCTGGCGCTGCTGCCGGTGCTGGCCGGCGCGTTCGCCGTCTCCGCCGGCCACGCCGTCCGGGCCCGCCGGACGCTGGTGGCGGTGCTCGGCGAGGTGCGCGGCCGCACCGGCTCGCCCCTCGACCCGGCCGTGCCGTGGACGCCGTTCGCCTCCGCGGTCGCGCTGGACGACCGGGTCCGCGACGCGGAGCTGCGCCGGCTGCTGTCGGCGGCCCACCGCTGCGGCGAGCTGTCCTGGCAGGCCGTCGCCTGGTCGGCGGCCACCGGCGTGCTGTTCCTGTTCTGGACGCTGGCGGCGGCGATGGCGGGAGGATGACCGGGTGATCGGCGACATCGCCGGCGGGGGGACGGGCCAGGGCGCCGCCCTGGACGTCCGGCCGGGCAGCTTCTGGGAGCGGCTGGCGCCCACCGACCGGCAGGCCCTGCGCGCCATGGGCCGGCGCACCGACATCCCGCCCGGCGGCATGCTGTGCCACCAGGGCTCGGTCGCGCCGGCCGTGTACGTGGTGTTCAAGGCGTCGCCGCGCGCGGCGAGCAACGCGGTCGCCAAGGAGTTCGTCGACTCCAGCGACGGCGACGAGTCGATCATCGATCTGTTCGGGGCGGGCGACCTGGTCGGCGTCCTCGGCCCCTGGGGGCACCCCCAGCGCGGCACGGTCGCCGCGCTCGACCACGTCACGGCGCTGCGCGTGGACCGCCGCAAGTTCCGCAGCCTGCTGGCGGCGAGCCCGCAGGTCGCCGAGGCGATGATGCACGCGATCTCCGAGAGCGTCACGTTCGGCGGCCGGCGGCACGCGGTGCGGGCGGCCGACCATCCGCAGCGGCTCGCCTACCACCTGCTGGAGCTGGCGCACCGGTTCGGCGAGCACCGTCCCGGGCAGGGGACGCGGATCCCGCTGAAGCTCAGCCAGGCGGAGCTGGCGAACTGGGCGGGGATCTCCCGCGAGACGCTGGTCCGCTGGTTCCGGCTGTGGCGGGCGCGGGGGATCCTCGACCGGCGGGCCCGCCCGCTGACCATCCTCGACGTCGAGCGGCTCCGCCGCGCCGCGAGCCCCTGGGGCGACGAGTGGCCCGTCACCGAGCCCGAGCGCGCCGCCGCCGAGGGCGGGCCGGAGGGGGCCGGCATCGCGGCGCACGAGCCGGTGCGCCTCGACCCCCCGGGCGGCCGGCCCGCCGTGCGGCTGCCCGCCGACAACCCGTACTTCGCCGGGCGGACGGTGAGCCTCGGCAAGCTCGACCTGCTCGTCGGCCAGTCGGTGTGGCCGCGCGCGGTGGTCGTCCAGGGCATGGCGGGGGTCGGGAAGACGACGCTCGCGCTGCACTGGGCGCACCGCGTCGTGGACCGCTTCCCCGACGGCGTCCTGTTCGCCGACCTGCGCGGCACGAGCGGCGGCCCGGTCACGCCCGCGGAGGCGATGGGCCAGGTGCTGCGCGCGGCGGGGGTGCCCGGCGACCAGCTCCCGCGCACCGAGTCGGAGCTGGCCGCGCAGTGCCGGTCGCTGCTGGGCGACCGCAGGATGCTGCTCATCCTCGACAACGCCGTCCGGCCCGAGCAGATCAGGCCGCTGCTCGCCGCGGTGTCGTCCGGGCTGGTGCTCGTCACCAGCCGGTGGCGGCTGCCCGCCCTGCTCGAAGGCGCCGACATCCGGACCCTGGAACTGGGGGAGATGGCGACGCAGGAGGCGGTCGACCTGATCTCCAACGTCCTCGGGCCGGGCGACGCCCGGGTCCGCGACGAGCACAAGGCGGTCGTGCGGCTCGCCCGCGAGTGCGGACACCTGCCGCTGGCGCTCGGCGTCATGGCCGGGCGGCTCGCCGAGAACCCCGGCGAGTCGATCGCCGGGACCGTCCGGGAGCTGGCCGCCCGGGACGTGCAGGGCGCCGCGCCGTACGGGACGGGCCTCGCGGGGGCCGGCCTGGGCGAGGGCGCGGCGCACGGCGCGTCCGGACCGGGCCTGAGCGCCGTCGTCAACCCGACCTTCGACGTCGCCTACCGGAGCCTGCGCCGCCACCAGCGGGAGGCGTTCCGCAGGCTCGGCCTCGTCGCCGGCCCCGACTTCACGCCCGCCGCGCTCGCCGCGCTGCAGGACCTGACGGTGGACGAGGCGCGCGAATGCCTGGAGGGGCTGCGGCAGGCGTACCTCGTCCAGGACGTCGGCCCCGGCCGGTACCGCATGCACGACCTGCTGCGCGAGTTCGCCCGCGAGCGCGGCCTCGGGGAGGACTCCGACGGCGAGCTGCAGGCGGCGCAGCGGCGGCTGCTGGCCGGGTACCTCGCCGAGGCGCGGCGGGCGGGCGCGGCCCTGCCCGGACGGCCGCGCCCGGCCGTGCACCGAGCCGAGGCCCGCGGCCGGCCGCCGGACGCGGCCGAGCGCGCGGCGGGCCTCGCCTGGTTCGAGGCCGAGCGCCGCAACCTGGTCGCGGCGGTGCACCAGGCCGCGCGGCTCGGCCTGCACCGGACCTGCTGGGAACTCGCCGACGCGCTGTTCGACTTCCAGGACTTCCGGCGCTACAGCGAGGACAACATCGCCGTCCACCAGGCGGGCCTGCACGCCGCCCGGACCGAGGAGGACTGGGCGGCGGCGGCCGTCATGCTGCACAACCTGGCGGTTGCGCACTTCGAGATGGGCAGCTCCGTCCAGGCCATCGGGTACGGGGAGGACGCGCGGCGGGGGTTCCGCGCGGTCGACCCGCCCGACCGGTACGGGGAGGCCGTCACGCTGGCCACCCTCGCCGACGTCCACGTGGTGCTGGGCCGCTACCTCACGTCGATCGACCATGCGCGGCGGTCCCTGGAGATCCACGAGGACCTGCGGGACGACGCGGGCGTGGCCAAGAGCCGCAGCACCCTCGCGCGCGCCCATCTGGGCCTCGGCGACTACGAGACGGCACTGGAACACGCCGCGCTGGCGCTCGACGTCCGCCGCCGGCTGAACGACCAGGCGGGCGTGGCCGAGACGCTGCTCACCGTGGCGGGGGTCCATCGCCGCCAGGGGAACGTCCACGAGGCGGTGTCGCACGCACTGGAAGCCCTGTACATCCGGCAGGAACTCGCCGACATGCACGGCGCGGCGCAGGCCCTGACGGAACTGGCCCGCATGAACGCCTCGCTCGGCCTGCGCGGAATGGCGCAGCAGGACGCCGAACAGGCACTCCGCACGTACCGGGCACTGGGCGCACGCCACGGGGAGGCGCGCGCGCTGACCACGCTGGGCATGCTGATGTGCGAGGCGACGAAGTTCGCGGAGGCCTTCACCTACTGCGGGCAGGCGCTCCGGCTGCACCGCGACATCAGCGACCGGCACGGCGAGGCCGAGGCGCTCGCGCAGATCGGGATCGTCCACTGGCGCCTCGGCCGGTACCGGGACGCGCGCGAGCACCTGCTCCGGGCGCTGGAGATCCGCCGCGAGATCGGCGACCAGCACGGCGAGGCCAACGACCTGGAGCACCTGTCGGTCGTGATGCGCCGCCTCGGCCGCCACCAGGAGGCGCTCGTGCTCGGCCTGGAGGCCCTCGACCTGTGGCACCAGCTCGGCGCGCAGGGCCGGATGGCCGGGACCCTCGGCAGCCTGGCCCGCACGTACTCGCGGCTCGGCCTGCCCGCCGAGGCCGAGCGCGCCGCGCGGCAGGCGCTCGGCATCCGCGAGTCCGGCGGCGACTGGTACGGCCTCGGCGTCGGCATGGACACCCTCGCCGCCGTCCTGCGCCGCGCCGGGCGGCACGAGGAGGCGCTGGAACGGGAGCTGGAGGCGCTGCGCCTGCTCGGCGAGGTCGGCGACCGGCACAGCGAGGCCACCGGCCTGGTCCACCTCGCCGCCATCCACCTCGACCTCGGGCACGCCGACGAGGCGCTGGAGACGGGCCGGCGCGGCCTCGACCTCGCCGCCGAGCTCGGCGCCGCCCGCGAGCAGGCGTACGCGCTGCACGCCATGGCCCGCGCGTCCCAGCTGATCGGCAAGCACGCCCGCGCGGTCGAGCACGTGAACGCCGAGATCGTCATCCGCCGCGACATGGACGACCAGCGGGGCCTGCGGCAGGCGCTGGAGCTGCTGCGCGACTCGCACCTCGCGCTCGGCGACCAGGCCGCGGCGGCGGACTGCGTCCGGCGCGTCCGCGCCCTCGACAACCTGCTGGAATCGGAAAGATCGCTCGACATGTGACGAACGACCTGGTCCATCGGCGCAGCGCCGCGTTCACTGGACCCGGCGGCCCCGATCATGGGTGACCCCTGCCCGGATCCGGTCCCGGTGAGGAGACGAGATGGAGATCACCAGCTTCTGGGACGCGCTGGCCCCGCCCGTCCGGGAGGAGCTGCGGCGGACGGGCGCGCCCGTGGTGATCAGGCCGGGCGCGTTCCTCATGCGCGAGCACACCCGCGCCTCCCAGGTCTTCGTGCTGCGCTCCGGGGCGGTCAGGGTCTGGGTGGACCGGCACGGCGAGATCGCCATCCTCGACGTCCTCGGCCCCGGCGACCTGGTCGGGGAGCTGGAGGCGGCGGACGGCGGCGTCCGGCACGCCAACGTCGAGGCGCTGACCCGCGTCGAGGCGCTCGTGCTGCCCGCCGCCCGGTTCCGGCGCGTCCTGGACGCCCACCCCGGCGCGGCGTGGGCCGTCGCCGCCGTCCTCGCCGAACGGCTCCGCGACTCCAACGAGCTGCGCGTCGCCCACTTCCCCGACGACCCGGGGCGCCGCCTCGCCGGCCGGCTCCTGCGGCTGGTCGCCCGGTTCGGCTCCCCGGCCAAGCAGGACGGTCCGGACGGCGTGGCCGAGGAGGCCGTGCACGTCCGGGTCCCCGTCTCCCAGCAGGACCTCGGCCGGTGGGCCGGCATGGGCCGCCGCAAGGTCGCGCAGCTGCTGGCCGCCGAGCCGGTCCGCGGCGGGCTGACCCTCACCCGGAGCGCGATCGTCGTCCGCTCGGTGGACGCCCTGCACCGCCTCGCCGGGCACGACTCCGACCAGAGGGACTTCGACTAGAGGCCCGCCGGCGCGTGCGGCCAAGGCGGCGGCACCGGCGGCGGCCCCTCCGGCCGGACGCTCACGCCCGCGCCGTCCGACCGGCCGCTCAGCCAGCCCAGCAGGGCCCGCCCCGACCCGGACGCCTCCGGCCCGCCGGGCGCCCAGCCGAGGTCGGCGGACTCCCCGGAGTCGGTCGCGGTGATCCGGTACCCGGCCAGCCCGCCGAGCAGCTCCTCCGGCAGCGCCGCCATGTCCGTCAGCGTGGCCGCCGCGGACCACCGGACGTAGGGCTCCGGCCAGTCGGCCGGCCCGTACCCGGCGGCGAGGTCGACATGGTGCGCCTCCACCTCGTTCCAGCGGCGGTACACCGAGTACCAGGCGGGGTGCCACCACCCCATCATCGACCGCACGGGAGCGTTCCAGGCGTCCTCCGGGAGCGTGCGCGCCTGTTCGGAGAAGCGGGCCGCCGTGGCCATGACGTCCTCGACCAGCTCGGCGCGGCCGCGTCCCGCGCCCGCGTCGAGATCGGCGTTGCGCGTGTCGATGCTCGGGTACTGCGGGATCTCCACGCCCGTCCGCGCCCATTCGAGCAGGTTCCACAGGGACTCGGCGTTCCGTGCGACGTGCGTGGCCACATGCCCGCGGCTCCACCCGGGCAGGGCCGAGGGGGCACGCATCTCCTCGTCGGAGAGCCTCTCCAGCGTCCCGACGACGGCCAGCACGCCCCGGTCCAGTTCGTCGAGCGCATCGCGCCAGTCCATGACCCCTCCTCAGCGAGACGGCCCTCCATCCTTTCGCACGGGCCCGGCCCGTGCCAGAGAGTGGTGATCATGGAGCTACCGATCTGCGTGACCTGCGGCGTCCAGTACGGGGGACCTCGCGCTGACTGCCCGATCTGCGAGGACGAGCGGCAGTACGTCGGCTGGGACGGCCAGAAATGGACGACGCTGGAGGAACTGCGCGCCGGCCACCGGGGCCGGGTCGCCGAGGAGGGGCCGGACGTCATCGGGATCGGCGCGGAGCCGTCCACCGCCATCGGCCAGCGCGCCCTGCTGGCGCGCACCCCGTCCGGCAACGTCCTGTGGGACATGATCACTTACATCGACGACGACCTGGTCCGCCAGGTGACCGAGCTCGGCGGCGTCTCGGCCGTCGCGGTCAGCCACCCGCACTTCTACGGCAGCATGATCGAGTGGGCGCACGCGTTCGACGCCCCCGTCTACATCCACGAGGCCGACCGCCAATGGGCGGCCCGCCCGGACGACTCGGTCGTCTACTGGACGGGCGACACCCACGAGCTGGCCGACGGCCTCACGCTGATCAACGCGGGCGTCCACTTCGACGGCGGCCAGGTCCTGCACTGGCGGGACGCCCGCGCGCTCTTCTCCGGCGACATCCTCACGGTCGTCAACGACCGCGACTGGGTGAGCTTCATGTACAGCTATCCGAACTTCATCCCGGAGCGTCCCCGCACCATCCGGCGTGCCCTGCGCCTGCTGGAGCCGTACGACTTCGACCGCGTCTACGGCGCCTGGTGGCGGAAGATCGTCCACACCGACGGCAAGAGCGCCGTCCGCCGCTCCGCCGACCGCTACCTGGACTTCGCGCTCGACGACGAGTGACTCGGCAGAGCGCCTCTGCGATCGCGGCCCGGTCCTGGCCCTCGTCCTGGACGCCCTCCGTGCCCGTTGAAGGTGCCCGCTGATGATGCTCGGGGTGTTCCGGTGGCGGGGGGTGTTCGAACACGTGTACGGTCGGAGTGCCGTCCGGACCTCTCGGGACGGACGGGTAGCTTCATGAAATGCAGCGGCGAGCGCCGCTGTTGAGGACTCGGGGGATTCTGTCGTACCCCGTGGCTAGCCTTGAGACCGACCTGTCTCTCCACACAGCCGCGCCCCAGAAGAGGAACCGGAAGTACACCGTGCATGACCGACTCATCGTGCGTGGAGCACGCGAGCACAACCTGAAGGACGTCTCGCTCGACCTCCCGCGGGACTCCATGATCGTGTTCACCGGTCTGTCGGGTTCCGGGAAGTCCAGCCTGGCCTTCGACACGATCTTCGCGGAGGGCCAGCGCCGGTACGTGGAGTCGCTGTCGGCCTACGCCCGGCAGTTCCTCGGCCAGATGGACAAGCCCGACGTCGACTTCATCGAGGGGCTGTCCCCGGCGGTGTCGATCGACCAGAAGTCGACCAGCAAGAACCCGCGGTCGACGGTCGGGACGATCACCGAGGTGTACGACTACCTGCGGCTGCTCTACGCCCGGATCGGGCACCCGCACTGCCCCGAGTGCGGCCGGCCGATCAGCCGGCAGGCGCCGCAGCAGATCGTCGACCGGGTGCTGGAGCTGGAGCCCGGCACCCGCTTCCAGGTCCTCGCGCCGGTGATCCGCGGGCGCAAGGGGGAGTACCTGGAGCTGTTCCGCGAGCTGCAGTCCAAGGGCTACTCGCGGGCGCTTGTCGACGGGCAGATGGTCCGCCTGGACGAGCCGCCCAAGCTCAAGAAGCAGGAGAAGCACGACATCTCCGTCGTGGTCGACCGGCTCTCGGTGAAGGACTCCGCCCGGCAGCGCCTCGCCGACTCGGTCGAGACGGCGCTGGGGCTCGCGGGCGGCACCATCGTTCTCGACTTCGTCGACCTGCCCGAGGACGACGAGCACCGCACCCGGATGTACTCCGAGCACCTCTACTGCCCCTACGACGACCTGTCGTTCGAGGAGCTGGAGCCCCGGTCGTTCTCGTTCAACTCGCCCTACGGCGCCTGCCCCGACTGCACCGGCCTCGGGACGCGGATGGAGGTCGACCCCGAGCTCGTCATCCCGGACGGCGAGCTGACCCTCGGCGAGGGCGCGATCCAGCCGTGGTCCAACGGGCACGTGAGCGACTACTTCCTGCGCCTGCTGTCCGCCCTCGGCGACGCGATGGGCTTCGACCTGAACACGCCGTGGGACAAGCTGCCCGCCAAGGCGCGCAAGGCCATCCTGAACGGGCACGAGACGCAGGTCCACGTCCGCTACAAGAACCGGTACGGGCGGACGAGGTCGTACTACACCGCGTACGAGGGCGTGATCCCCTACATCCAGAGGCGGCACGCCGAGTCCGAGAGCGACTCCAGCCGGGAGCGGTACGAGGGCTACATGCGGGAGATCCCCTGCCCGACGTGCGAGGGCGCCCGGCTCAAGCCGGTCGTGCTCGCCGTCACCATGGGCGGGCGGTCGATCGCCGAGGTCGCCGCGATGCCGATCGGCGAGGCCGCGAAGTTCCTGCTCGCGATGGAGCTGGGCGAGCGCGAGCGGCACATCGCCGAGCGCGTGCTCAAGGAGATCAACGCCAGGCTCGGCTTCCTGCTGGACGTCGGCCTCGACTACCTCACCCTCGACCGGGCGTCGGCGACGCTCGCCGGCGGCGAGGCCCAGCGCATCCGGCTGGCGACGCAGATCGGGTCCGGCCTGGTCGGCGTCCTCTACGTGCTGGACGAGCCGTCCATCGGCCTGCACCAGCGCGACAACCACCGGCTGCTGGAGACGCTGCTCCGGCTCCGCGACATGGGCAACACCCTGATCGTCGTCGAGCACGACGAGGACACCATCGCCTCCGCCGACTGGATCGTCGACATCGGCCCCCGCGCGGGCGAGCACGGCGGCGAGATCGTCGTGTCCGGCACGGTCGAGGACCTGAAGAAGTCCGAGCGCTCCCTGACCGGCGCCTACCTGGACGGGCGCCGCGAGATCGCCGTCCCGCAGATCCGCCGGCCCCGGACCAGGGGCCGGGAGGTCACCGTCAAGGGCGCCCAGCAGAACAACCTCCGCGACGTGGACGTCTCGTTCCCGCTCGGCGTGCTCACCGCCGTGACCGGAGTGTCGGGGTCCGGCAAGTCGACGCTGGTCAACGACATCCTCTACAGCGCGCTGGCGAAGAAGCTGAACGGGGCGAAGACCGTCCCCGGCAAGCACAAGCGCGTCAACGGCGTCGACCAGCTCGACAAGGTCGTGCACGTCGACCAGTCGCCGATCGGCCGCACCCCGCGGTCCAATCCGGCGACCTACACCGGCGTCTTCGACCACATCCGAAAGCTGTTCGCGCAGACCACCGAGGCGAAGGTGCGCGGCTACCAGCCGGGCCGGTTCTCCTTCAACGTCAAGGGCGGCCGCTGCGAGAACTGCTCCGGCGACGGCACCATCAAGATCGAGATGAACTTCCTGCCGGACGTCTACGTCCCGTGCGAGGTCTGCCACGGCGCCCGGTACAACCGGGAGACCCTGGAGGTCCACTACAAGGGCAAGACGATCTCCGAGGTGCTCGACATGCCGATCGAGCAGGCCACCGGGTTCTTCGAGCCGATCAAGGCGATCCACCGGCACCTGAAGACCCTCAACGACGTCGGCCTCGGCTACGTCCGGCTCGGCCAGCCCGCCCCCACCCTGTCCGGCGGCGAGGCGCAGCGCGTCAAGCTGGCCTCGGAGCTGCAGAAGCGCTCCACGGGGCGCACCATCTACGTCCTGGACGAGCCGACCACCGGCCTGCACTTCGAGGACATCCGCAAGCTCCTCGGCGTCCTGAACGGGCTGGTCGACAAGGGCAACACGGTGATCGTCATCGAGCACAACCTGGACGTCATCAAGACCGCCGACTGGATCATCGACATGGGTCCCGAAGGCGGCTCGCGCGGCGGCACCGTCGTCGCCACCGGCACGCCCGAGGACGTGGCCGCGGTGGAGGCGAGCCACACCGGCCAGTTCCTCAAGAAGATCCTCTGACCCCTCCCCGCGCGGGGCGCCCGTGGGCCGTCCACCAAGATGGGACCATGGGAGACGATGTGACGCCCGGGGTCGAGCGCGCCTCCGGCGAGCGGGGGATCGGACGGCGGGCCGTGCTGTGCGGCGGGGCCGGTGCGGCCGGTGCGGCCGTGCTCGCCGGCTGCGCCGGGGGAGGCGGGGCGACGCCCGCCGCCGACCTGAAGGGCGAGGAGATCGCGAAGGCCGCCGACATCCCGGTCGGCGGCGGGAAGGTCTACGGGGACCGCAAGGTCGTCGTGACGCAGCCGACCCAGGGCGCCTTCAAGGCGTTCACGGCGGTGTGCACGCACCAGGGGTGCACCGTGGGCGGCGTCGCCGGCGGGCTGATCAACTGCCCGTGCCACGGCAGCGAGTTCGCCATCGCGGACGGATCGGTGCGGCGCGGCCCGGCAAAGGAGCCGCTCAAGGAGTATCCGGTGCAGGTCAAGGGCGGTGCCGTCGTCGTCACCTGACCGCCCGCGTACATGAGAATTTGGTTTCGCTTTGAACCACCTTGGTCGCGCATCCGTGCTTCCTGGTGACGGACAGATACCGACGAACATGTCACCGGAGGGCGAGAATGCCACAGAGGTCCGAGACGCAGGCGGACGAATCGGAGCAGCAGCCGGGGGAGGCGCCGGCCGCGGGCGGGACCCGCAGAGGCCTGCTCATCGGTGCCGGGCTCGCGGGCGTGGCCGGGCTGGCGGCGGCGTGCGGCGGGTCCGGCGGCGACGATGACGCGGGCGGCTCCGGCGGCGACTCGGGCGGCTCGGGCGGCGGCTCGGGCGGGTCCGGCGGTGGCGCGCTGGCGGCGGCGAGCGAGATCCCGGTCGGCGGCGGCAAGGTCTTCGAGGACGCCAAGGTCGTCGTGTGCCAGCCCCGGCAGGGCGAGTTCAAGGCGTTCTCCGCCGCCTGCACCCACCGCGGGTGCAGCGTCGGGTCGGTGTCCGGCGGCACGATCAACTGCCCGTGCCACGGCAGCAAGTTCAAGATCGACGACGGGTCGGTGGTGGCCCCGCCCGCGGACAAGCCCCTGGAGGAGAAGAAGATCACCGTCCAGGGGGACCAGATCATGCTCGCCTGAGCGTCTCCGCGTGCGCCGGGCCGTCCTCGCGCGGGACGGCCCGCGCGCCGTCGGCGTGCCGTCCCTCCGCGACGGCGCCGTCCGCCGGCGGCCCGGCGGGCCCGGCGGGCTGCGCGGGTTCCGCGCCGTCCGCGACGGGGTCGGGGCCGACGCGGAACCGGGGGAGGGCCTCCGGGTGATGGTCGCGGACATAGGAGACGAGGTGCTCCCGCACGTCGCAGCGCAGGTCCCAGGTGCTGGCCGAGTCGGCGGCGCTCATCAGCGCCCGGAGCCTGACGACGCCGTTCGGCAGGACGTCCACCACCTGCAGCATCCACTCCCGGCGGTCCCACAGCGGGTTCTCCTGCAGCGCCTTGTACAGTTCGGCGCGCAGTTCCTCGACCGGGACCGTCCAGTCCACGTGCAGTTCCACCGAGCCGAGGAGCCGGCTGGAGTGGCGCGTCCAGTTCTCGAACGGCTGCTCGGTGAAGTGCGACACCGGGAAGATCATCCGCCGGTCGTCCCAGAGCTGGAGCACCACGTACGACAGCGTCAGCTCCTCGACCCGCCCCCAGATGTCCTGCGTGACGACGACGTCGTCCAGCCGCAGCGCGTCGCTGAACGCCAGCTGCAGCCCGGCGAGCAGGTTGCCGAGCGTCGGCCGCGCCGCGATGCCGACGACCAGTCCGGCGACGCCCGCCGACGCCAGCACCCCGGCGCCGACCGCTCGCACGGCCGGGAAGGTGAACAGGGCCGCGCCGACCGCGAGGACCACGATGATCATCGCGGTGATGCGGCGCAGCAGCAGCATCTGCGTGCGGGCCCGCCTGGCCCGCCGGTTGCGCTCTCCCTCGATGCGCATCAGCCGCGCCAGCGGCGGGTCGCTCAGCGCGTAGGCGATGCGCAGCACCAGCCAGGTGGTCGCGCCGATGGCCGCGATCCGCAGCGCGTGCCGGACGGCGCCCTCGGCCTGGCCGTCGACGAGCTGGTACGGCATCGCGGCGCTGGAGCTCACCACCGCCGCGAAGGCGAACGCCGGCGCGGCGCAGCGGCGGGCGACGCGTCCGGCGCCGGGCCAGCGCGCCGACAGCCGGCCCGCGAGCAGCCGCCGGCCTCCTTCCACGATGATCACGGACGTGGCGACGACGGCCGCCAGGACGATCCATGCCCAGAGGGCGGACATCTGCGGAACGACCCCCTTCCCGTGCTGCCGGGGAACGATGCTCAACCTGCGTCTGACCTTCCCTTTCCGCGTACTTTGCGGTCATCCGGCATTAAACGGGAGATCTACATCACTCCCCGACGTACGGCGACAGAACGGGCGCGCACCGGCGCACGCCTGTCGGTACGGCCCATTAGGCTTCTGAACGTGGCAGATCCGGCGACCTACCGACCCGCACCGGGCTCCATCCCTGAATCCCCCGGGGTGTACCGATTCCGGGATGAGCACGGCCGGGTCATCTACGTGGGCAAGGCGAAGAACCTGCGCTCGCGCCTGAACTCCTACTTCGCCGACTTCTCCGCGCTGCACCCCCGAACCCAGACGATGGTGCAGACGGCCGCGAGGGTCGACTGGACGGTCGTCGGCACCGAGGTCGAGGCCCTCCAGCTGGAGTACTCCTGGATCAAGGAGTTCGACCCCCGGTTCAACGTCCGCTACCGCGACGACAAGTCGTACCCGTATCTCGCCGTCACCCTGAACGAGGAGTTCCCGAGGGTGATGGTGATGCGGGGCGCCAAGCGGAAGGGCGTGCGCTACTTCGGGCCGTACTCCCACGCGTGGGCGATCCGGGAGACGGTCGACCAGCTGCTGCGCGTGTTCCCCGTCCGGACGTGCAGCGCCGGGGTGTTCAAGCGCCAGCACCAGCTCGACCGCCCCTGCCTGCTCGGCTACATCGGCAAGTGCTCCGCGCCGTGCGTGGGCCGCGTCTCCCCGGAGGAGCACCGCCTGCTCGCCGAGGACTTCTGCGACTTCATGGCGGGCACCACCTCCCGCTTCATCAAGCGCCTCGAACGCGACATGCGCGAGGCCGCCGCGGCCCAGGAGTACGAGCGCGCCGCCCGCCTGCGCGACGACATCCGCGCCCTGGAGCGCGCCCTGGAGAAGCAGACGGTCGTCCTGCCCGACCGCACCGACTGCGACATGATCGCCTTCGCCGAGGACGAGCTGGAGGCGGCCGTCCAGGTCTTCTACGTGCGCGGCGGCCGCATCCGCGGGCAGCGCGGGTGGGTCGTCGACAAGGTCGAGGACGTCACCACCTCCGACCTCGTCGAGCACTTCCTCATCCAGGTCTACGGCGAGAGCGAGTCGGTGCCCCGCGAGGTCTTCGTGCCGGCCCTGCCGCCGGAGGAGGACGCCATGACCGAGCTGCTGTCCGAGCAGCGCGGCGGGCCCGTCCGGCTGCGCGTCCCGCAGCGGGGCGACAAGAAGACGTTGCTGGAGACGGTCGCCCGCAACGCCCACGAGGCGCTCAAGCAGCACAAGACGCGCCGCGCGTCCGACCTCACCACCCGCAGCCGCGCCCTCCAGGAGATCCAGGACGCCCTGGAGCTGGACGACGCGCCCCTGCGCATCGAGTGCTACGACGTCTCCAACCTCCAGGGCACCAACGTGGTCGCGTCCATGGTCGTGTTCGAGGACGGCCTGGCCCGCAAGAGCGAGTACCGCCGCTTCACGATCAAGGCCGTGGAGGGGCAGGACGACGTCCGGTCCATCCACGAGGTCATCACCCGCCGGTTCCGCCGCTACCTCGCCGAGAGCGAGAAGACGGGCGAGCTGGACACGCTCGGCGATCCCTCGGAGGCGGCCGCCGAGGCGGCCGAGGGCGGCTCCCCGGAGAGCGAGGCGGACGAGGGCGCGCACCAGCCGATCGACCCGGAGACGGGCCGGCCGCGCAAGTTCGCCTACCCGCCCAACCTGGTGATCGTCGACGGCGGCCCGCCGCAGGTCGCCGCCGCGCAGCGCGCCCTCGACGAGCTGGGCGTCGACGACATCGCGGTCTGCGGGATCGCCAAGCGGCTCGAAGAGATCTGGCTGCCCGGCGAGGCCGACCCCGTCGTCCTGCCGCGCAACAGCGAGGGCATGTTCCTCGTCCAGCGGGTACGCGACGAGGCGCACCGGTTCGCCATCACCTTCCACCGGCAGCGGCGGTCGAAGTCCATGACGGTCAGCGAACTCGATAACGTTCCTGGTCTGGGCCCGGCGCGGCGCGCGGCGCTGCTGAAGCACTTCGGCTCGCTCAAGCGGCTGAAGGACGCGACGCCCGAGCAGGTCGCCGAGGTCCCGGGCATCGGCATGCGCAGCGCCGAGAGCATCGTCGCGGCGCTGCACGGCGGCGCCGTCCCGGCGGGCGGCGCGGGCGACGGGGAGCACAGGGGGAGACGGTCATGACGAGCGAGACGAAGATCCCGGACATCGTGATAGTCACCGGCATGTCCGGGGCGGGCCGCAGCACCGCGGCCAAGTCCCTGGAGGACCTCGACTGGTTCGTGGTCGACAACCTGCCGCCGGGACTGCTCGCCACGATGGCCGACCTCGGCGGCCGGGTGAAGGACGCGGTGCCGCGCATCGCCGTGGTCGTCGACGTCCGCAGCCGCGCGTTCACCGAGGACCTGCACTCCTCGATCGCCGAGCTGGAGGCGCGCGGCGTCCACCCGCGGGTGGTGTTCCTGGAGGCCGGCGACGCCGACCTCGTGCGCCGTTTCGAGAGCGTCCGCCGCCCGCACCCCTTGCAGGGCGACGGGCGCCTGGTGGACGGCATCGCCCGCGAGCGCGAGCTCGTCCGCGAGGTCCGCGCCGAGGCCGACCTGGTCATCGACACCAGCGGCCTGAACGTGCACGAGCTGCGCAACAAGATCATCGGGTTCTTCGGCAACGACACCGGCGAGTCCAGCCTGCGCGCGACCGTCGTGTCGTTCGGCTACAAGTACGGCCTGCCCGTCGACGCCGACCTGGTGGTCGACTGCCGGTTCCTGCCGAACCCGCACTGGGTGCCGGAGCTGCGGCCGAAGACGGGCCGCGACGCCGCCGTCCGCGACTACGTCCTCGGGCAGCGCGGCGCCAAGGAGTTCCTGGACGCCTACTCCGAGGTGCTGCGGCTCCTCGCCGACGGCTACGAGCGCGAGGGCAAGCACTACGTGACCCTCGCCGTGGGATGCACGGGCGGAAAACACCGTAGTGTGGCCATGGCGGAACAGATCGCCGCCCGGCTGCGGGACGAGGGCCTCGAGGTGCAGGTCGCCCATCGTGACCTCGGCCGCGAGTGACAGCCCGCGCCGGGCCCCGGCGGGGCTCCCGGACGAGGAGAGAAACGGCACGGTGAAGCCGCCAGGCCCGAAGGTCGTCGCGCTCGGCGGGGGCCACGGCCTCTACGCCTCGCTGTCGGCGCTGCGCCGCGTCACCGACCGGCTGACGGCGATCGTCACCGTCGCCGACGACGGCGGCTCCAGCGGACGGCTCCGCCGCGAACTCGGCGTGCTGCCGCCCGGCGACCTGCGGATGGCGCTCGCCGCCCTGTGCGGCGACGACGAATGGGGGCAGACCTGGCGGGACGTGGTCCAGCACCGCTTCCGCAGCCAGGGCGACCTGCAGGACCACGCCGTCGGCAACCTCCTCATCGTCGCGCTGTGGGAACTGCTCGGCGGCGACGCCGCGCCCGGCTCCACCGTCGCCGGCCTCGACTGGGTCGGCCGCCTGCTCGGCGCGCACGGCCGCGTCCTGCCGATGGCCGCCGTGCCGATGGACATCGTCGCCGACGTGCGCGGCGCCGACCCGTCCCGCCCCGACGAGATCACCCACGTCAAGGGGCAGGTGGCCTGCGCGAAGACGCCCGGCAGCGTGCTCGGGGTGTCGCTCGTGCCCGCCGACCCGCCCGCCTGCCCGGAGGCGCTCGCCGCCGTCGACGACGCCGACTGGATCGTGTTCGGGCCCGGCTCCTGGTTCACCAGCGTCCTGCCGCACCTCAAGGTGCCCGCGCTGGCCCGCGCCCTCACCACCTCCCGCGCCCGCCGCGCCGTCGCGCTGAACCTCGCGCCGCAGCCCGGCGAGACCGACGACTTCTCACCGCAGACCCACCTGGAGGTCTTGCAGGCGCACGCGCCGGACCTTCGTGTGGACGTCGTCCTCGCCGACCGCGGCGTGGTGGACGACACCGCGGCGCTCGACAAGGCCGTCCAGGACCTCGGCGGGCGCCTCGTCCTCGCCGACGTCGCCGCCGACGACGGCTCGCCGCGTCATGAACCCGCCCGCCTGGCCCAAGCCTTCGTACAGATATTCGCCGAGTGACGACCGGCGCGGCCGTCATCGGCCAGACTGCTGGAAGTCCGATAGGGGGAGGGTTCATCAGATGGCGATGACCGGTGTGGTCAAGGACGAGCTGAGCAGGCTCACGGTGCTGAAGCCGTGCTGCCGCAAGGCCGAGGTCTCGACGCTGCTGCGGTTCGCGGGCGGCCTGCACCTGGTCAGCGGCCGCATCGTGATCGAGGCCGAGATCGACACCGGGGTCGCGGCCCGGCGCCTGATCAAGGACATCGCGGAGGTGTTCGGGCACACCTCCGAGGTCGTCGTCCTCGCGCCGAGCGGCCTGCGCAAGGGCAACCGCTACGTGGTCCGCGTCTTCCGGGACGGCGAGTCGCTGGCCCGCCAGACCGGCCTCATCGACAACAACGGCCGCCCCGTCCGGGGCCTGCCCCGGCACGTGGTCGCGGGTGCCGCCTGCGACGCCGAGTCGGCCTGGCGCGGCGCCTTCCTCGCGCACGGCTCCCTCACCGAACCGGGCCGGTCCATGTCCCTCGAAGTGACCTGCCCGGGCCCGGAGGCCGCGCTCGCCCTCGTGGGCGCCGCCCGCCGCCTGAAGATCCACGCCAAGGCCCGCGAGGTCCGCGGCGTCGACCGCGTCGTCGTCCGCGACGGCGACGCCATCAGCGCCCTGCTCACCCGGCTCGGCGCGCACGACAGCGTCCTCGCCTGGGAGGAGCGCCGCATGCGCCGCGAGGTCCGCGCCACCGCCAACCGCCTCGCGAACTTCGACGACGCCAACCTCCGCCGCTCCGCCCGCGCCGCCGTCGCCGCCGGCGCCCGCGTCGCCCGCGCCCTGGAGATCCTCGGCGACGACGCCCCCGAGCACCTCGTCAACGCCGGCCGCCTCCGCCTGGAGCACAAGCAGGCGTCCCTGGAGGAACTCGGCCAGCTCGCCGACCCGCCCCTCACCAAGGACGCCATCGCCGGCCGCATCCGCCGCCTCCTCGCCATGGCCGACAAGCGCGCCGGCGACCAGGGCATCCCCGGCACCGAGGCCAACCTCACCGCGGACATGCTGGCGCCGTAGGTCCGGGTCAGTCGCCTCTGAGGATCCGGGGGATCAGGTCTTCGCGGAGCTGGCCGTAGCCGGTCTCGGCCCAGACGCTCTGGGCGGGGTCGGCCTCGTAGTAGGGGACCTTGCGGCCGTCGCGGCGGTCGGTGAGGACGTCGGGGGTCTGCTTTTCGCGGGTGGCGCGGGCGCACGGGCGGCAGGTCTGGACGCGGAGGCGCTCGCGGGAGCCGACGGGGCGCCAGTCGAGCTTGTTCGTGGCGTCGCCGTGGAGGGGGTTGAAGAAGCACAGGGGGACCGGCGGGATCTCCGGCTTGCCGTTCGCCAGGGACCGGGCGGAGGCGAGCGCGTCCCGGCCCTGGTCGAGCAGGACGAGGACGCCGGCCAGGTCGGGGACGCCTTCCGCGGCGTCGAGGGTCTTCCCGGCGGCCTGGTAGGCGTCCAGGGCCGTGGCCATCAGGGTGCGGGTCCGCTCGTCGGTGGTGGGGACGGTGGTCTCGTCCAGAAGCTCGCCGAACGCGATGACCTCGCGGGAGGCCTGCTCGCGGAGCTGGTCCTCCGTGGCGCGGTTCGCCGTGGCGAACACCGTGCGCGGCATGAGAAGGCCTTCGGCCTCGCGGCGGACGGACGGCATGCGGCGGCGGCGCCACAGGAGGAAGCCGCCGACGCCGAGGACGGCCAAGCCGGCCACCCCCGCGCCGAGCGGGACGAGTGAGCCGTCGCCCTCCTCCTCGGCTGCCTCGGGTCGCGTGCTGCGGCGTGCGTTGACGCGCTTGTCGAGCTCGTCGGAGAGGCGGTCGTACTCCCGTGCGGCGGTGCCGGAGATGAGCAGGTCGAGGGCGCGGCCGAGCTTCGCCGCGAGCGGCGCGTCGTCCATGGCGCGGTCGATGGTGACGGCGCCGGTGGCGTCCCGGGCGCTGTGGTCGCCGCCCCACTCCCGGGCCGTCAGGTTCTCGGTGTCGTCGTCGAAGGTGATGAAGACGCCGTCGCGGCCGAGGCGGTCGTGGACGACGGTCGCGAGCTGGTCGGCGTCCGTCCACGTGCCGCCCTTGACCATGGGGACCAGCACGATGAAGACCCGGGTCGGCGCCTTCCTCAGCTTGGAGAGGAGCCTGCGGCGCTCCGCCGCGGGGAGCGCGGAGGCGAGGGACGGGTCGACGTGGATCGGGGAGCGGCGGAGGGACGCGGCCAGCCGCTCGCCAGGGGACGGTTCAGTCAACACCGAGGTACCTCATCACACGGGGGAGGAAGTTCTTGCCGCGGCTGCCCCACGCCGTGTCCTGCCACACTCCGGGGACGAGGGTGTGGGGGCGGCGGCCGTCCGGGCCGGGGATCTTGAGGAGGTGCTGCTCGCCGAGGCCGTACCGCTTGTCGAACTCGTGGCAGTTCCTGCAGAGCGGGCATTCCCGGGGCAGGCCGTGCTCCTCCAGCTTCCGGACGCGCTTGCGGAGGGCGGATTCCCCGTGGAGGGGGTTGACCAGGCACGGCGAGGGCGGGGACGCGAGGTCCCGGTCGAGCGCGAGGCGACCCTGCCGGGCGAGGACGATGGCGCCGACCAGGTCGATCGCCTTGTCCTGGTCGTCCTTGGCGTCGTCGTAGAGGATCTGTGCGGCGTCGTAGGCGGAGACGGCGTAGCGGCGCCCGCGCCCCTCGTCCGTGGCGGCGAGCAGGCGGTTCAGCCGCGCCACCTCCTTGGCCGCCTCGCGCCGGAGGCGGCGCATGCTCGGGGTGCGGCTCGCCCAGGAACGGCGCCGGACCTCGGTCCCCTCGCGGCGGCGGCCGAGGAGGGCGAGGACGCCGATGCCGAGCCAGTACAGGACCGCGGCGCCGGCCGGGCCGGCGAGGAGGAGGCCGGTCAGGAGCGGAGCCTGGATCTCGGGGTCGGCCGGCGTCAGCTCGTTCTCCTTCCCGAACGGGTCGGGGGTGGAGTACAGCTCCGGCGTTTCCGGCGACGCCGTGGGCGCCGTGGCGTAACCGTCCAGGCGCTGGGAGATCCGGTCCGCGAGCCCGGTGAACGGGCGTTCGGGGTCGGCCGGCTCGTAGCCGCCCGGATCGTCCTCGTCCAGGGAGGAGTAGGGGAGCCGGCGGGGGACGCGGAAGGCCACCGACTCCAGGTATCCGCGCCCGTTGACCATCAGGTAGAGCCCGTCGCGGCCCGAACGGTCGTGGAGCATGTGCAGGAACGCCCTGTCGCGGCCCTGCGACTCCGATTCGCTCGGGTTCGGGATCACCACGACGTACACCGGCGTGCCGATCAGCTTCGCGGTCCTGCCGATGGCCGCGTGGAGCCGTGCGCGGTCGGGCCCGCCGAGCGCCGCGGAGACGTCCGGGTCGACGAACAGCGGGTCCTTGGCGAGCGCCGCACCGACCCGGTCCAGCCGGTGGTAGGCGTGCGGCGGTTCCTCCGCGAAGGCGGCGGACGGCCGCGCGGCGGGCCACGCGGCGAGGACGATGGCGGCGAGCAGAAGGCAGATCCGTCTCATCGGCGCCCCTTCGCCGGTGTCTTCTTCTTCTTCTTCGGTTTCGCGCGGCGGACGCGGTGGCCGATGAGCAGGGCGAGGATGGTCCCTCCGCTGAGGGCCGTCCCGGCACTGAACACGCCCCATTCGATGTAGGCCGCGCGCCGGTCGGCCGCGTCGTCGGCGTCCAGCGCCTTCCTGACTTCGGACTCGGGCCTCGGACGCGGATGGTCGCGGCGTTCTCTGGCCCGGCCCGACAGGGCGATCTCCACGAACCGCTCGATCATCTCGGCCGCGCTCGCGTCATAGGGGAGCTCGAACTTCGCGGCCCACCAGGCGTCGTCGACCGCGAGCCGCCGTCCCCCGCCGAACTGCCGCGCCTCGCCGTAGCCGCTGGACGGAGAGACCACGATGTACACGCCGTCCTTGCGCAGCCGGTCCCGGAGCAGGGACACCAGGGAGTCGGTGGGGTCGTCCTCCCCCAGCCCGGAGGTGGGCGTCACCGCCACGTACGCGGGGACGCCGAGCCGCGCGACGGACGCCTTTATCCGTGCGGCCGCGTCGGCGGGCAGGCCGCGCGGGGCGTGGTCGGTCACGTAGACGGGATCGCGGCGGAGCGCGGCGGCGATGTGGTCCGCCCTGCTCACCGGCTTGGCGGGCTTCGGCGCCGCCGAAGCGGCAGGAGCCAACATCGCCCCCACAAGTCCCACGAACAGGACGAAGCACCCGCGCCACATGGTCGGGGAGTGTAGTGATGATCGTGCCCGATCCCCCCATCGGGGGAGCGGTGGATCACCCTGGAATCCCACGCGACCGGTGTCGGGCTACCCGTGGGTCATTGGATAGGGTCTGAGGTGGGGGAGAACCCCGGATCGACAGTAGCTGACGATGTACGAGGAGAGCCGTTCCGTGACCATCCGAGTAGGCATCAACGGGTTCGGCCGGATCGGCCGTAACTTCTACCGCGCGGTGAAGGCGTCCGGGGCCGACATCGAGGTCGTGGCGGTCAACGACCTGACGGACAACGCCACGCTGGCCCAGCTGCTCAAGTACGACAGCATTCTCGGCCGTTTCCCCGAGGACGTGCGCGCCACCTCCGACGAGATCGTCGTCGGCGGCAAGGCGATCAAGGCGTTCGAGGAGCGCGACCCAGCGAACCTCAAGTGGAGCGACGTCGGCGCCGACGTCGTCGTGGAGTCCACCGGCTTCTTCACCGACGCCACCAAGGCCAAGGTGCACGCCGACAACGGCGCCCAGAAGGTGATCATCTCCGCGCCGGCCAAGAACGAGGACCTCACCGTCGTCCTCGGCGTGAACGAGGACAAGTACGACCCGGCGAACCACACGGTGATCTCCAACGCGTCCTGCACCACCAACTGCCTGGCCCCGCTGGCGAAGGTCCTGCACGACAGCTTCGTCATCGAGAAGGGCCTCATGACGACGATCCACGCCTACACGCAGGACCAGAACCTGCAGGACGCGCCGCACAAGGACCTGCGCCGCGCCCGCGCCGCCGCGCTGAACGTCGTGCCGACCTCCACCGGCGCCGCCAAGGCGATCGGCTTGGTGCTGCCCGAGCTGAACGGCAAGCTGGACGGCTACGCGCTGCGCGTCCCGGTGCCGACCGGCTCCGCCACCGACCTCACCGCCACGCTGTCCCGCGAGGTGACGGCGGAGGAGGTCAACGAGGCGTTCAAGGCCGCCGCCGAGGGCCCGCTGAAGGGCTACCTCACCTACACCGAGGACCCGATCGTCTCCAGCGACATCGTCACCGACCCGGCGTCCTGCATCTTCGACTCCGGGCTGACCAAGGTCATCGGCGACCAGGTGAAGGTCGTCGGCTGGTACGACAACGAGTGGGGCTACTCCAACCGCCTCGTCGACCTCGTCAAGCTCGTCGGCGCGTCGCTGTAATCGACCGCCACCCGCGCCGTGGCCGCGCACGAACCCGCGGCCACGGCGCGGCCGTGCACGGAAGGACATCGCAACCCGATGCGCACCATTGACGATCTCGACGTCGCCGGCCGGCGCGTCCTCGTCCGCGCGGATCTGAACGTCCCCCTGGAGGACGGCCGGATCACCGACGACGGCCGGATCCGGGCCAGCCTGCCGACGATCGAGACGCTGCGGACCCGGGGCGCCAAGGTCATCGTCTGCGCCCACCTGGGCCGCCCCAAGGGCCAGGTCAAGCCCGAGTTCTCGCTGGCCCCGGTGGCCGCGCGGCTCGGCGAGCTGCTGGGCACGGACGTGGCGTTCGCCGCGGACGTCGTCGGCGACTCCGCCCGCGCCGCGGCCGAGGGCCTCTCCGGCGGCGGGGTCGCGCTGCTGGAGAATTTGCGCTTCGAACCGGGCGAGACGAGCAAGGACGACGCCGAGCGCGGCGCCCTGGCCGACCGGCTGGCCGCCCTCGCCGACCTCTACGTCGGCGACGGGTTCGGCGCCGTGCACCGCAGGCACGCCTCGGTCTACGACGTTCCGGCGCGGCTCCCGCACGCCGCCGGCGGGCTGATCGCCGCCGAGGTCGAGGTGCTGAGGAGGCTCACCGAGGACGTCGAGCGCCCCTACGCGGTGGCCCTCGGCGGCTCCAAGGTGTCCGACAAGCTCGGGGTGATCGACAACCTGCTCGGCAAGGCCGACCGCATCCTGATCGGCGGCGGCATGGTGTTCACCTTCCTCAAGGCGCAGGGCCACGAGGTCGGCAAGAGCCTCCTGGAAGAGGACCAGCTCGGCACCGTCCGCGAGTACCTGCGGCGCGCCGGGGAGTCGGGCGTGGAGTTCGTGCTGCCCGTCGACGTCGTCGCGGCCGCGGCGTTCGCCGCCGACGCCGACCACGACGTGGTGGCTGCGGACGCGATCCCGTCCGACCGGCTCGGCCTCGACATCGGCCCGGAGTCGGGCAAGCTGTTCGCCTCGCGTCTCGCCGACGCCAGGACGATCTTCTGGAACGGCCCCATGGGCGTGTTCGAGATGGAGCCGTACTCGCACGGCACGCGTGCCGTCGCGCAGGGCCTCATCGACTCGGGCGCGTTCACCGTGGTCGGCGGCGGCGACTCCGCCGCGGCCGTCCGGCGGCTCGGCTTCGACGAGGCCGCCTTCTCCCACATCTCGACCGGCGGCGGCGCGAGCCTCGAATACCTCGAGGGCAAGACGCTGCCGGGCCTGCAGGCTCTGGAGGACTGACCGATGGCCCCCGCGACACCGTCCGGCAGGCAGAGCGGCCGCAAGCCGCTGATGGCCGGCAACTGGAAGATGAACAAGACGCACCTCGAGGCGATCGCGCTCATCCAGAAGATGGCGTTCGCGCTCAAGGACGCCGACTACGACGCCGTGGACGTCGTCGTGCTCCCGCCGTTCACCGCGCTCCGCTCGGCGCAGACGCTGATCGAGGCGGACAAGCTCGGGATCCAGTACGGCGCGCAGGACGTCTCCCAGCACGCCTCCGGCGCCTACACCGGCGAGATCTCCGCCGAGATGCTGGCCAAGCTCGGCTGCTCCCACGTCACCGTCGGGCACTCCGAGCGCCGCCAGTACCACGCCGAGGACGACGCGACCGTCAACGCCAAGGCCAGGGCCGCGCTCGCCGCCGACATCTCCCCGATCCTGTGCATCGGGGAGGGCCTGGACGTCCGCAAGGCCGGCGGCCACGTCCCGCACTGCGTCGAGCAGCTCGACGGCGGGCTGGAGAAGATCACCGCCGAGCAGGTCCGGCGCACCGTGATCGCCTACGAGCCGGTCTGGGCGATCGGCACCGGCGAGGTCGCCACCCCGCAGGACGCGCAGGAGGTCTGCGCGGCCGTCAGGACGCGGCTCGCCGAGCTCTACGACGGCGGAGTGGCCGACGAAGTGCGTATCCTGTACGGCGGTTCGGTCAAGGGCGGCAACGTCGCCGGGATCATGGCGCAGGACGATGTGGACGGCGCCCTGGTCGGTGGTGCCAGCCTGGACCCGGGAGAGTTCGTCAAAATCTGCCGGTACCGGGATCTGCCCGCCTGATCAAAACTGATCAATTCTGCGTGAACTGGGGGTTCTTGCCGAACCAGCGGGCACTTCGTCGTACCCTTCGTAGCTGACGGGTAAACCGCCCGGCCCGGCCCCCAGGTCCTGAACTACAGACAAGGCGCTGAAGAAACGTGATCATCGCATCTTCCATCGTGCTCATCGTCACGAGCCTGCTGATGGTGGTCCTCGTCCTGATGCACAAGGGCAAGGGCGGCGGGCTGTCGGACATGTTCGGCGGCGGGGTCTCGTCGTCCCTGGGCGGGTCGTCGGTGGTCGAGCGCAACCTCGACCGGCTGACCGTAGGGGTCGGGGTGGTCTGGTTCGCCTCGATCATCGTGCTCGGGCTGCTGTTCACGCACAAGGGCGTCTGAGCCGCCCGTCCAACACATGCGAGCGCCGCGCCGTCCTCGGAGGTCACGGGCGGCGGCGGAACACCAAGCGAGGAGTAATCCGTGGGTAGTGGCAACGCGATCCGGGGCAGCCGTGTCGGGGCCGGTCCGATGGGAGAGGCGGAGCGCGGCGACGCCGCCCCCCGCGTCTGGGTGACCTTCTACTGCGCCAACCGGCACGAGACCCGCCCCAGCTTCGCGACGGACGTCGCGGTTCCCGAGACCTGGGACTGCCCGCGCTGCGGGTTCCCCGCCGGGCAGGACGCGGACAACCCTCCGGCCCCGCCGAAGACCGAGCCGTACAAGACGCACCTCGCGTACGTGAAGGAGCGCCGCAGCGACGAGGACGGCGAGGCCATCCTCGAGGAGGCGCTGGCCAAGCTGCGCGAGAAGCGCGCCGCCGTCAAGCAGGCCATGCAGGCCGCGGCCCGCTGACGACGCGCCCGCACCCTGTGGCCCGGCCCCGCTGAGGGGTGCGGGCCACTTGCCGTTCCAGGGGCGTGGCGCCCGGCCGACCAGGGTGTGCGACCTGGTTCGATATCGGCTTCCCTATCGGTTCCGGGTGGATATCCATATTGGACACCGCATGATCGACTCTGGTCTGCTGGGCGGCGTCGGAACCACCTCCCGGGGGAAGCAGGTGCCACCGCATGCCGTTCGAGCAGCCCGGCCCGTCGCGCCGCGCCCTTTTGGTGGCCTCCGCGCTCCTGCCGCTGGCGGGATGCGGCGGGGACGACCGGCCGGCCTCCGCGACGCCCACGGCGCCGGAGAGCACCGCGCCCCGGACGGCGGACGTCTCCCGCTACGCGGCGCTCGAACGCGAGCACGGCGCCCGCCTGGGCGTGTTCGCCGTGGCGACCGGTACCGGCGCCACGGTCGCCTACAGGGCGGGCGAGCGCTTCGCGTTCTGCTCCACCTTCAAGACGCTCGCCGCGGCGGCGGTGCTGCACCGCCATCCGCTCGCCCACCTGGAGGACCGCGTCACCTACACGCGGGCCGACATCGACTCCATCTCACCGATCACCGAGGACCACGTCGCGACCGGAATGACCATCAGGCAGCTGTGCGACGCCGCCATCCGCTTCAGCGACGGCACGGCCGGCAACCTGCTGATGCGCGACATCGGCGGCCCGGCGGGGCTGACCGCCTACCTGCGCGAACTGGGAGACGGCGTCAGCCGCATGGACGACTACGAGCCCGAGCTGAACAGGGTCCGCCCAGGGGATCCGCGGGACACGACCACGCCGCGGGCGATCGCCGAGGATTACCGCAGGCTCGTGCTGGGGACCGCGCTGCCCCCGGACAAGCGCGCTCTGATCAAGGACTGGCTCGAACGCAGCACCACGGCAGTCGGCGCCAAACGCATCCGGGCCGGGCTGCCCGGAGGGTGGAAGGCGGCGGAGAAGACCGGAACCGGCGACTACGGCAGGGCCAACGACATCGCGGTCGTGTGGCCGCCCGGTGCGGCCCCGCTCGTCGTGGCCGTCCTGTCCGACCGGCCGGGCCGTGACGCGCGGCCCGACGACGCGCTGATCGCCGCGGCCACCAGGCGGATCGTCGCCGACCTCGCCTAGGGCGTGCCGCGAAGTGAGAAGGCCATGACCGTCGCCGCTCCCGCTCCCGCCGCCGCGGCGCCCGCCGGGGCCCCCTCCGGCCGCCGGGTGGTCGTGACCGTCGTCGCGATCCAGCTCGCCGCCTGCCTGGGGTTCTTCTCGGTGATGGCGCACCTGGTCGCGCATCTCCGGCACGACCTCGGGCTGCTGGCCGGAACGGTCGGGCTCGTCCTCGGGGTGCGGGTCGGCCTGCAGTTCGCGCTCCTGCTGCCCGTCGGGGCGGTCACCGACGCGATCGGCGCGCGGCGCACCGGGGCGATCGCCTGCGCCGTCCGCGCGGCGGGCTTCGCGCTGCTCGGCGCCGCCGACGGGGTCGGCGCGCTGCTGTGCGCGGCCGTGGTCCTCGCCGTGGGCGGGGCGCTCTACAACCCGGCCGCCCAGAGCCTGCTGGCCGGGGTGGACCCCGCCCGCAGGTCCGGCGGCTTCGCCGCCTACGTCGCGACCCAGCACATCGCGACGGTCGCGGGCCCGCCCCTGGGGCTCGCCCTGGTCACCATCGGGCCGGGGTTCGGGGCCCTGGCGGGCACGGCCGCCTCCCTGTGGGCGATCGCCGGCGGCCTGTTCCTCCTCCTGCCCCGGTCCGGTGGGAGGCCGGAGCCCGCGCGGTTCGGCGCCATCGCCGCGGGAGCGCGGGCGGCGCTCGGCGACCGCTCGTTCCTGCTGTTCGCGCTGATGACCGCCCCCACGACGCTGCTCGCCAACCACATCATGACCGCCGTGCCGCTCCTCGGGTTCACCTCCGGGGCGGCGACCCTCTGCTTCTGCGTGCTGGCCGCGGTCGCGGCGGCCCTCCAGCCGCTGGTGGCCGCCGGGCGCCGGGGCGAGCGGCCGTGGGTGCTGCGCCTCGGGCTGCTCTGCGCGGCGGCGGCGTTCTGCGTCCTCGCGCCGCTGGACGGGACGCAGACCGGCCCGCTGATGCTCGCGGCCGTCCTGAACGGCGTGGCGAACGGCCTCATCCAGCCGGCGATCTTCCAGCGCGCCGCCCGGCACGCGCCGTCCGGGCGCTTCGGCTCGTACTACGGCGTCCTGGCGTTCTGCGCCGGAATGTTCGCGTTCGCGGGGGACCTGGTGATCGGACGGCTGTTCGACCTCGGCCCGGCGGGCGCGGCCGGGGCGCTGCTCGGGGTCGGCGCCTTCGCGCTCGCCGCCGCGATCGGCACCCGTGGCCCGTGACCCGCGGCGTCGAATAATCTTCGGTGTACGGGACGTCCGGGCGCGTTTTCCGCGCGGGAGTTCGGCGTCCGGCGGCGAGTTCGGGAGGCGGGGACGTGGACGCGATCGACCAGGCGATCCTGCGGCGCCTGCAGCGGGACGGGCGGCAGACCAACCGGGAACTGGCCGAGGCGGTGGGGATCGCGCCGTCCACCGCCCTTGAGCGCACGAGGGCGCTGCGCGCCCGGGGCGTCATCACCGGCGTCCACGCGGCCGTCGACCTGGAGCGGCTGGGGCGCGGAGTCCAGGCGCTGATCTCGATCAGGATCCGGCCGCAGTCGCGCGAGGCCATCGAGTCCGCCCGCGACAGCATGGCGTCGATGCCCGAGACGATCGGCGTCTTCGTCGTCACGGGGAACGAGGACCTGCTCGTCCACGTGGCCGTGTCGAGCACCGCCTACCTGCGCGACTTCGTCCTCGACCGGCTGGCCCGCCGCAAGGAGTACGTGGACGTCCGGACCATCGTCGTGTACGACTACGTCCAGCCGGTGGAGCAGTCCGAACTTCCGTCGGCAGGGCCGCCCGAGAGCCGAACGCCGTACAGCTGATCGACGATAACCGCGTCTCAGGCCGAACGATCGACCGGCACCTAGTAGGAGAGTCGAACGAACGACGTCCCGTCGGACGATGGGCCGCACGTTTTCCTAGCGTCGGTCGCATGCACCGACGAAACACCTCCCTTGGCGCGTGGTCAGTCCTGGCAGCGGGCGTTCTGTGGGGGACGGTCGGGCCGGCGCAGGTGCTGGCCGACTCCTCCGCCGGCGCCGTCGCGGTCGGCGGCGCCCGGATCTTCTCCGGCGGGCTGATCCTCGCCGTCCTGGTGCTGGCGACGGACCGGCGCGCCTACCGCGCGCTGACCCGGCGGGCCTGGCCGCCGGTGCTGGCGGCCTCGGCCGCGACCGGGATCTTCCAGGCGTCGTTCTTCAGCGCGGTCGACCGGACCGGCGCCGCCGTCGCGACCGCCGTAGTGTTCGGGCTCGCCCCCGTCTCCACCGGCCTCTGCGAGCGGCTCGTCCTCGGCACCCGGCTCAGCCGCCGCTGGTGGGCGGGCACGGCCTGCGCGATCGGCGGCGTCGCGCTGCTGATGGTCCCGGCGTCGGCCGTCCACGCCGACCCGGCCGGGATCGCGCTCAGCCTCGTCGGCGGCACGTGCTTCGGCGTCTACACGGTCTCCGCCAAGGTCCTGACCGGCCGGGACGTCGGCATGGCCGCCGCGGTGTCGGTCACGCTGCTGGCCGGGGGAGCGGCCCTGCTGCCCTGGACGCTCGCCGAGCTGCCGGCCCTGGCCGAGCCGCGGTCGGCGGCGCTGGTGGCCTGGCTCGGCGTCGCCGCGACCGCCGTCGCGTACATGTCCTTCGTCGCCGGCCTCGGCCGCGTGACGGCCGCGACCGCGGGGACGCTCAGCCTCGCCGAGCCGCTCGTGGCCACCGCGCTCGCGATCGTCGTCCTCGGGGAACGGCTGTCGGCGCCGGTCGCGGCCGGATCGCTGCTCCTGCTCGGCGGCCTGTTCGTCGTCTCGGTCCCGGCGAAGGCCCGGCGCCGGGAGGAGCCGGCTCGGTATGATGGCTGGCACGCGACTGGCGCAGTCAAGGTGGAGACGACCACCGGGGAGCGAAAGTAGTCCGCACACCGCGCGCCTGGGTGTACGGGTCCCCGTCGCCGGGGCGCCCGAAGTCCCGGCGCCAACAGCGCGGAGGCTTGCGATGCACGAACCGGCCGTACCCCATCTGCAGGGCCAGGACCCCGAGATCGCCGGCCTGGTGGAGGCCGAGGCCCGCCGCCAGTACGAGAAGATCCGGCTGATCGCCTCGGAGAACTACGTGTCGGCGGCGGTCCTGGAGGCCGCCGGCACGGTCCTGACCAACAAGTACTCCGAGGGCTACGCGGGCAAGCGGTACTACGAGGGCCAGCAGAACGTCGACCCGATCGAGCTGCTCGCCATCGAGCGGGCGAGGGAGCTGTTCGGCGTCGAGCACGCCAACGTCCAGCCCTACTCCGGCTCGCCCGCCAACCTCGCCGTCTACATGGCGTTCCTGGAGCCCGGCGACCCGGTGATGGGCCTGTCGCTGCCGATGGGCGGCCACCTCACGCACGGCTGGTCGGTGTCGGCGACCGGGAAGTGGTTCCGCCCCGTCCGGTACGACGTGCGCGCCGACACCGGCCGGGTCGACATGGACCAGGTGCGCGACCTCGCCCTCAAGGAGCGCCCGAAGCTGATCTGGTGCGGCGGCACCGCCATCCCGCGGACGATCGACTTCCCCGCGTTCGCCGAGATCGCCCGCGAGGCCGGCGCGGTGCTCGCCGCAGACATCGCGCACATCGCGGGCCTCGTCGCCGGCGGCGCGCACCCTTCCCCGGTGGGCCACGCCGACGTGATCACCACGACCACGCACAAGACGCTGCGCGGTCCGCGCGGCGCGATGGTGCTGTCGACCGCCGAGCACGCCAAGGCGGTCGACAAGGCCGTCTTCCCCGGCCTGCAGGGCGGCCCGCACAACCACACCACCGCCGCGATCGCCGTCGCGCTGAAGGAGGCGGCGCGGCCGGACTTCACCGGCTACGCCCGGCAGGTCGTCGCGAACGCCAAGGTCCTCGCCGCCGCGCTGCTGGACCGCGGCTACGACCTGATCTCCGGCGGCACCGACAACCACCTGATCCTGATCGACCTGACGAACAAGGGCGTCGCCGGCAAGCCCGCCGCGCAGGCCCTCGACCGCGCCGGGATCGAGCTGAACTACAACGCCGTCCCGTTCGACCCGCGCAAGCCGTTCGACCCGTCCGGGCTGCGGCTCGGCACCGCCGCGATCACCACCCGCGGTGTCGGGGAGGACCGGATGCCGCGGATCGCGGCGTGGATCGACGAGGTCGTCCAGGCCGCCGCCAAGCAGGACGAGACGGTCGTGGATCGGGTCGCCGGGCAGGTCCGCGAGATGCTCGCGGCCTACCCGATGCCCGGCTGGAAGCCCGCGCCCTGACCCCGGCGGGGGAGGGCCTCAGCTCGGGCGCAGCAGCGTGATCATGCGCCAGGCCTCGGGGTCGGTGAGGGCGACCGCGTCCTCGCCGGCCCCGAAGTCGCCGTACCGCGCCACCGCCTCCAGGCCGCCGGCGAGGCGGACCGCGGCGTCCAGCTCGGTGGCGCTCCAGAACCGGTAGGGCACCACGTCGCGGATCACGCGCGTCGCGCCGTCCCCGGTGATGGTCATGGTGACGTGGTCGTCGGCGATCTGGGTGACCGGGTCCAGCCGGTCGGACGGCTCGCCCCACCGCACGCTCGCCTGGACGCCGTCCCGCTCGACCGTCCACCCCGTGCTGACGCTCGGTTCGTCGCCCAGCCGGTCCCGCGGGTGCGACATCTCCACGATGTAGAGGCCGCCGGGCGCCAGGTGCGCGACCACGCGGCGCAGGTGCGCGACGAACGCGTCCAGCGTCATCAGGTGGGACGTGGAGTCCAGCATGGTCACGACGAGGTCGAACCGGCGGCCGAGGTCGAACCGCGTCATGTCGTCCTGGACGACCTCCAGCCCGACGCCGCCGCGCTCGGCCCGGCGGGCGGCGTGGGCGCACATCCGCGGGTTGAGGTCGAGCGCGGTCGCGGCCACCCCGCGGCGGGCGAACTCGCGGGCGTGCTCGGCGGGCCCGGCGGCCAGCTCCAGCACCGTCGCGGGCGCCGCGCCCCGTTCGGCGCACCAGGCGAGGAGCACCTCCACCTCGGCCGGCACGTCGCGGAACGAGCACGCCAGCTCGTACGCCCACGGGTCGTCATAGATGCCGCTCACCCGCCCATCCTGCCAGCGCGCCGTCGGTCCCGGCGGGGCGGCCGTCGAGCCGCAGCCTGATCTCCACGACCGCGGTGTCCCCGGTGCGGCGCGTCCGCCCGCCGAGCGAGGTCAGCAGCCGCCGCATCCGCGCGTTCTCGCTGAGCGCCGTCGCGCGCACCTCGACCAGGCCGCGGTCGCGGGCCAGCGCCAGCAGCAGCCCCGCGAGCCCGCGGCCGAGCCCCCGCCCCTGCCAGGCGTCCTCGACCAGGAACGCGAGCTCCGCGACGCCCGGATCGACGACGTGGATGAGGTGGGCGAGTGCGAGCAGCGACCCGTCCGGTCCCTCCGCGACCAGCGTCAGGCCGCGCGACCGGTCGCAGAACCGCTCGATGACCCGCCGCGGCGGGTACGGCTCGGGGCTGAAGTACCGCATCCTCCGGCTGTCCTGCGAGCAGCGCTCGTGCAGCGCCCGGACGGCCTCGGCGTCGCGCCGCTCGATCGGCCGGACGACCACCTGCGTGCCGTCGCGCAGCACGATCCGGCGGGACGCGGGGCGGCGGGGCGCGGCGGGCAGCGCGGCCCGCACCAGCGCGTCCGCCCGCGCCGCCTCGGTCGCGGTGAACGGCAGCCCGAACCTGCGCAGCCGCACGGAACGGCCGCGGACCGGCACGTCCAGGACGCACCGGTCCGGGTCGCGCCCCTCCGGGGCCGCACCCGCGGGCGCGGCCCACCGCGCCTCGTCGGCGCGCAGCAGCTCGCCCAGGACCTCGGGCACCGCGTGCGGCTCGGCGCGCAGGCGGGCGGCCAGGGCGAGGGCGCGGGTCGGCTCGTCCACCAGCTCGTGCGGCCGGGCCGGGAGCACCGCGGTGCGCGCCCCGCCCGCCGCGCCCAGCGTCTCGGCGAGGGTCCGCGCGTCCGCGCCGCCGCGCGGCACGTCCACGATGAACTCGTCCACCACCCCGTCGGCGTCGAGCTGGACGGACAGCCCGAGGATGTTGGCGCCGCGCCGGCCCAGCGCGGCGGTGAGCAGGGCCAGCCGGCCGGGCCGGTCCTCGATCTCGGTGCGGATGCGGAACAGCGGCATGGGAACGTTCCCTCCGGGGTCCGGGAGCCCCGTTCGTGCCCGGTGCGGTCGCCGACCAGGCTCGCCGACCCGTGTTACGCGACCGCTACGTCATCGTGTGCCAGGGGTTTCACATTCCGGACGGGGGGTTGAGCCGCCCGCGCCGACCGCCTAGCGTGCGGTAAGTGATCGACCCCGTGAGCGGTGAGCACGTCAACGATCGACCGCGGCCCGGCCCGTCCACGACGCGGCTGCCGCTGCTGCTCCCCGGCTCGCTCAGCGACGAGCAGCGAGCCGTGTACGAGGCGGTGACGGGCGGTCCCCGCGCCGCCGGCCGCACCCCGCCGTTCGGGCTCGCCGACGACATCGGCCGGCTCCAGGGCCCGTTCAACGCGATGCTGTACAGCCCGGCCGTCGGGCTCCCGCTCCAGGACCTCGGCGCCGCGCTGCGCTTCCGGACCGGGTTCACCAAGCGCGAGCGGGAGATCGCGACGCTGGTCGTCGCGGCGCACGCCCGGTCCGACTACGAGTGGTACGCGCACGAGCGGATCGGGCGCCGGCACGGGCTCGGCGACGACGAGATGGACGCGCTGCGCCAGGGCCGCGCGCCGATGTTCGCCGACGTCCGAGAGCGCGTGGTGTACGAGGCGGCGCGGCAGCTCGCCGCCGAGGGCGACCTCGCCGACGCGGTGTTCACCGAGGCCGCCGCGACGCTCGGCCGCGCGGCCGTCGTCGAGCTGGTCGCGCTCGTCGGCTACTACCAGGCGCTCGCGCTGCAGCTGCGCGTCTTCCGGGTCGGCGTCCCGGAGGGCGAGCCCGCGCCCGAATGGCCCGCGGAACCCGCCGCGGGGGACGGCGATGACTGATGACTGAGGTGCTGCGCACGGTGCGGCTCGTCCTGCACCCGGTGTCGATGCGCGACCACCGCGCCCTGCTGACGCACTGGACGGGGCCGCTCGTCCGGCGCCACCTGTTCGACGACCGGATGGTCACGCCCGTCCAGGTCAGCGAGATCATCGAGGCCAGCGAGCGGGACTTCGCGACCGAGGGGTACGGGCTGTGGGCGCTGCGCCCCGCCCGCTGGTCCGCGGGCGTCGACGACCCGGTGCCGGGCGACCCGCTGGTCGGCGTGGCGGGGCTGAGCCACCACGAGGGGCCGCTCGGCCACGGCGTGGACGTGGAGATCCTCTACAGCCTGGAGCCGGACCACTGGGGGCAGGGCCTGGCCGCCGAGGCGTCCCGCGCGGTGCTCGACTACGCGTTCGGGGTGGTCGGGGTGCACCGGATCACCGCCGAGATCGACACGGCCAACGCCGCGTCGGCGGAGATCGCCCTGCAGCTCGGGATGCGCCGGTGGCGGGACGGGCCGGCCGGTCCGGACGGCGCCGCCTATTACGCGGCCGACCGGTCGCGCTGGATCGGATCCCGTCGAATTGTCGACGCGGTCCCATAGATTCCGTTGTCAACGGTTGATTTTGGTGCCGAATACAGCAGTATGAGCCCATGAGTTCCTCTGCGGGCCGGGTGCCGCTCGCCCCCGGCTTCGTCAACGGCGGCGTGTCCTTCTGGTACCGGGAGGCCGGGCGCCCGGTCCCCGGGCCCCGCCTGCCGGGCCCGCGCACCGCCGACGTGTGCGTCGTCGGCGCCGGGTACACCGGGCTCTGGACGGCCTACTACCTCAAGCGAGCCCGCCCCGACCTGCGGATCGTCGTGCTGGAGCGCGAGTTCGCCGGGTTCGGCGCGTCCGGCCGCAACGGCGGCTGGGTGCTGGGCGAGATCGCCGGGTCCCGGGAGCGCTATGCCGCCCGGCACGGCCGGCCGGCCGCGATCGCGCTGCAGCGCGCCATGTTCGGGGCGGTGGACGAGGTCGTCCGGGTCGCCGCCGAGGAGGGCATCGACGCCGGGCTCGTCAAGGGCGGCGTCCTGCACGTCGCCCGCAACGCCGCCCAGCGCGCCCGGCTCGCCGCCATGGTCGCCGAGGCCCGCTGCTGGGGCTGGACCGACGACGACCTCGTCCCGCTGCCCGCCGGCGAGCGCGACGACCGGCTGCGCGTCGAGGGCGCCACCGGCGCCGCCTGGAGCCCGCATTGCGCCCGCGCGCAGCCCGCCGCGCTCGTCCGCGGCCTCGCCCGGGCGGTCCGGGACCTCGGCGTGCGGATCTACGAGGGGACGCCCGTCGTCCGCATCAACCCCCGCCGCACCGGCGGGCCCGCCGCCGCGGTCACGCCGTACGGGACCGTCACCGCCGGGTACGTCCTGCGCGCCACCGAGGGGTTCACCGCCGGGCTCCCCGGGCACCGCCGCGACTGGCTGCCGATGAACAGCTCCATGATCGTCACCACCCCGCTGCCCGCCCGGACCTGGAAGGCGATCGGCTGGGAGCGCCGCGAGCTGCTCGGCGACATGGCGCACTACTACATGTACGCCCAGCGCACCGCCGGCGACCGGATCGCGTTCGGCGGCCGGGGCCGCCCGTACCGCTACGGGTCCCGCATCGACGACGGGGGCCGCACCGAGCCGTCCACGATCGACGCGCTCTGGACGACGCTGACCGCGATGTTCCCCGCCGTCGCCGACGAAGGGCGGGTCGACCACGCCTGGTCGGGTGTTCTCGGCGTCCCCCGCGACTGGTGCGCGACGGTCGTGCTCGACCCCGCGACCGGCCTCGGCCACGCCGGCGGCTACACCGGGCACGGCGTCGCCGGCGCGAACCTCGCGGGCCGCACCTTCCGCGACCTCGTCCTGGGGGAGGACACCGAGCTGACCGCGCTGCCCTGGGTGGACCGGCGCGTCCGCCGCTGGGAGCCGGAACCGCTGCGCTGGCTCGGCGTCCACGCGATGTACGCCCTCTACCGCGCGGCCGACGCCCGCGAGTCGTCCGCCGGGTCGGCGCGGACGTCGTCCCTGGCCCTCCTCGCCGACCGGATCACCGGCCACTGACGAGGCGCCCGCCCAAGGTCAGGAGCGCCCGGATTCCTCGCCGGACGCCGGCGCCGCCGCGCGTTCCACGATGCCGGCGAGCAGCGCGACGAGCCGTTCGCGGTCGGCGGGGGAGAGCCGTCCGAACAGCCGCCCCCCGACGGCGCCCGCCGTCTCCGCGGACGAGCGCGCGCGCCGCCGGCCCTCGGCGGTCAGCTCGATCGCGTAGGCGCGCCGGTCGTGGGCGCTTCTGTTGCGCACCGCGAGCCCGAGCCGCTCCAGCTCGTCCATGATCCGGACGACCGCGGACTTGTCCAGGCCGAGGAGCGCGCCGAGGCGCCGCTGGCTGGTGGGCCCGAGCCGGTCGAGCGCGGACAGCACGGCGAAATGCCTCGTCTCGATCCCCAGCGGCCGCAGCTCGTCGCCCAGCGCGCCGCGCGCGGCCTGGTGGGCGGAGGCGAGCAGGAAGCCCAGCGCGGCGTCGTCGGTCCGCGGGTCGCCGAGCGCGGTCGGCTCCGGAGATTGGGTGTCCACCCTCCAGATATTAGGGGCCGATCATATAGTCTCATATAAGATGTTCTCGTATGATCCTAGTGGCCGCTTCGACGAGAGGTTGGAGGCACGTATGCGCGCCGAGGACGACGACCGTTCGAGTGGCGGGCCGAGCCGCCGGCGGGTGCTGGCGTCGGCCGCGGCCGCCGGTGCCGCCGCCGCCGTGACCGGGCTGGGTCCGGCCGGTGCCGCCGCGGCGCCGGGGAGCGGCCAGCGGAGGGGACGGATCGACACCCACCACCACGCGCTGCCGCCCGCGCTCAGGGAGTGGGCGATCGAGCACGGCCTGCTGCCGCCCGAAGGCGGGCCGAACTGGGGCCGGTGGGACCTGAACCGGACCCTGGACACCATGGACGCCCTCGGCATCGCCGCCGGGGTGGCCTCGGCGCCCGCGCCGCCCGAGGCGCTGCGCGACCGGAAGACCGCCGTCTCGGGGACGCGCGTGGTCAACGAGTCGCTGGCGGGCCTCGTCCGCGACCATCCCACCCGGTTCGGCTTCTTCGCCTACCTGCCGCTGTTCCACGTCGATGTGGCGATCAAGGAGGCCGCCTACGCCCTGGACGAGCTGGGCGCCGACGGCGTCCTACTGATGACCCACGCCGGCGGCCGCTATCTGGGGGACCCCGTGTTCGAGCCGCTGTTCGCCGAGCTGGACCGGCGCCGCGCGGTCGTGTTCACCCACCCGGTGGGCCTCGCCGACGCGCGGCCCGTCCCGGGGATCGACGAGTGGATCGCCGACTTCATGCTCGACACCACCCGCACCGCCCTCAGCCTGATCAACGCGGGCACCCTCGACCGGCACCGGCGCCTGTCGGTGATCCTCTCCCACGCGGGGGGCTTCCTGCCCTACCTTGGCGGACGGGTCGAGCACGCCGGCCGCCAGGGCGAGGGGCCGAGCCCCGGGGCGTTCCGGCGCGCCGTGCGGCGCTTCTACTACGACACCGCCATGCCCGCCTCGCCGTACGCGACGCCCAGCCTGCTGGCAGCAGCGGGAGCGGGGCGCCTGCTCTTCGGCACCGACTGGCCGCAGGTCGAGCGTCCCGAAGTGGACAGGACGACGGCGCTGCTCGACCGCGACCCGTCGCTGAGCCGGCGGGCGCGCGCCGCCGTCGTCCGGGAGAACGCGCTGCGCCTCCTGCCGACCCTGGCGAGGCGGCTCAGGCGGTGAGAGCCGGGCCGCCGCGCCAGGTAGGGATGGCGCGGCGGCCCACCGCCGCGTCGAACGCGGCGCGGGCCAGCAGGCGCGTGGAGTCGAGCGTCGGCAGCGGCGAGACCTCCGGCGCGACCAGGAGCGGGATCTCGGTGCACACCAGCGCGACGGCGTCGCAGCCGCGCTCGGCGAGCCGGCCGATGATCCGGACGTACTCGCGCCGGGAGTCCTCGGTGACGACCCCGTTCACCAGCTCCTCGAAGATGATCCGGTTGACGGTCTCCCGGTCGGCGGCCTCGGGGACCTCGGCGGCGATGCCGCGCGCGGCCAGCTCGCGCGGGTAGACGGGGCCGTCCATGGTGTAGCGGGTGCCGAGCACGCCGACGCGCGTGCGGCCGTCGCGGGCGGCCCGGTCGGCGACGACCCGCGCGATGTGCAGTCCGGGCAGCGCCAGGTCGCCGCCGGGGCGTTCCAGCGCCATGTGCGCGGTGTTGTCCGGGCACGCGAAGAAGTCCGCGCCCGCCGCGGCGAGCCGCCGGACGCTCTCGGCCAGGGTCTCCCGGATCGAGTCGTGGTCCCCGGCGTCCCACGCGGGCATGCTGCGCGCCAGCGCGATGAGGTCGAGCGTCACATCCGGATGGTCGTCGGGGCCGAGCTCCCGGAAGCCCTCCTGGCAGAAGGTCCGGAAACACAGCGCGGCGCCTTCGGCGCTGTGGGCGAGGATGCCGAGATGCCTCATGGGCCCGCTCCCGTTCGATATGGCGAACAATCGTCCAGTAGCCTGAACATACCCGAGAATGTTCGTCGAACCGAATATGTGGACGTCTGGAGCGAACGCATGGACCTCATCGCACGGATCGCCGCGTCGATCCGCCGCGAGCGCGAGCGCGCCGGGCTCTCCCAGACCGAGCTGGCCAGGCGGGCCGGGCTGGCGAAGTCGACGCTCTCCCAGCTGGAGTCGGGCACCGGCAACCCGAGCGTCGAGACCCTCTGGGCCCTCGGCACGGCCCTGAACGTCCCGTTCAGCCGCCTGGTCGATCCGCCGCGCCCGGCCGTCCGGGTGATCCGCGCGGGGGAGGGGCCCGCCGCGCACTCGGACACGTCCGACTACACGGCCGCGCTGCTCGCGTCCTGCCCGCCGAACGCCCGCCGCGACCTCTACCGCGTCACCGCGGAGCCCGGGACGCCGCGCCTCTCCGATCCCCATCCACCGGGCACGACCGAGCACGTCGTCCTGAGCGCGGGCCGTGCCCTCGCCGGGCCCTCGGCCGAGCCGGTCGAACTGGCCCCCGGCGACTACATCACCTACCCCGGCGACGCCCCGCACGTCTTCGAGGCCCTGGCCCCCGGCACCTCGGCGATCTACCTGATGGAGCACATCTGAGGTCAGGCCGGGATCCGAGGTCAGGCCAGCAGGGACGTCAGCGAGCGCAGGTCCTCCACGCCGGCGAGACCGTAGGCGATGTCGGTGATCCGCTCGGCCTGGGACTCCGTGACACGCCGCACGGCGTTCAGCCGGAACTTCGTCGCCAGCTCGTCCGCCGAGAGCGGGTCGTCCGGCCCGCCCCTGTTGGCGTCCACCCGCTCCTCCAGGAGCGCCCCCTCCCGGGTGCGGACGCGCAGGACGGCCGGGAACTGGTGCGGGAAGATCTCGTCGCAGCGGGCGTCCGGCACGCAGCGGACCTTGGCGGCCAGCGCCAGGCGGCGGGGGTCCGCGGCGGCCTCGTCGGTGAAGTCCTCGTGGAAGACCCCGAGCCCGCCGCCGCCGAGGAGGGCCGCCGCGACGGTGTACGGGCCGGAGAACGCGGCGTGGTACCCGGACTCGGGACGGACCTTGTCCTCGTGCGGCTCGCCGATCGTCCGCAGGACGGGGCCCGGCGCGCCCAGCTCGATCGACTCGACGTCGCCTGGGTCCAGGCCGCGGGCGCGCAGCCGCAGCGCGGCGTCGATGCCGGCGTGCGTGAAGTGGTTGCACGGATACGGCTTGAAGAAGATGCCGGGAAGCTCCCAGTGCTCGCCCAGGCCGGAGGTGAGCGCGTCCAGGTCGACCCGGTCGCCGCAGAACGCCTGGAGCAGGCCGAACCGGCCTTCGAGGACGGTCGGCGGCCCCGTGATCCCCGTGCGGGCGAGCCCGGCGGCGGTCACGGCGGCGTGCGCGGCCCACCCGCAGTGAATCCGCTTCACCGTGCCGCCGGTGCGGTTGGCCTCCAGGATCCCCGCGCCCATGCTCGCCGCGATGCCCATGGCGTCGGCTATCCCGGCGGCGTCCAGGCCGGACAGCACGGCGGCGGACGCGGCGGCGCCGACCGCCCCGCAGATCGCCGTGGCGTGCTGGCCGCGCTCGAAGAACACCGAGTTGCCGAGCTCGCGGTCGTACCCGGCCATGCCGAGCCGCACGGTGATCTCGACGCCGGCCCCGACCGCGTCCAGCAGCCGGGCCCCGCCCGCCCCCCGCGCCTCCGCGACGGCCAGCGCCGCGGGCACCACGGACGCCGACGGGTGCAGGACGGACGGCAGGTGCGTGTCGTCGAAGTCCAGCGAGTGGGCGAGCGTCCCGTTGAGCAGGGCGGCGCTCGGCTCGGGGAGCCGCGCGCCGGTGCCGATCGCGGTGGCGCGGCCGGCCCCGCCCCATTCGGCGACCAGCTCCCCGACGGCCCTGGCCGGGCGCTCCCCGGTGGCCGCCAGGCTGTTGCCGAGCGCGTCCAGGACGCGGCGGGCGGCGTCGGCGCGCAGCTCCGCGGGCAGGCCGCGGGAGGCGGCGGACGCCGCCAGGTCCGCGAGCCGCTGGACGGGCGTCATGCCGACACCGCGGCGAGGGGGCGGACGGGAGAGCCGGTCCCGCCCTTGATCCGCAGCGGGGCCAGCACGAACACGAACTCGTGCAGCCGGGCCTCGGCGAGCGCCTCCAGGTTCAGGTGCTCCAGGATGAAGATCCCCGACTCGACCAGCAGGATCCGGTGCACGGGCAGCACCGCGTGGCCCGCGCCCTCGGGGATCTGCTCGTAGGCGGTCGTGTCGGCGCCCGTCGCGACGACCCCCCGCTCGGCCAGCCACCGCGCGGCGGACGGCGTCGCGCCCGGCACGCCGGTCTCCTCGCCGAGGTAGGCGGTCGCGTCGCCGAAGGTGCGGGCCCATCCGGTGCGGATCAGCGCCACGTCGCCCGGCCCGGGCTCGGCCCCCGCGCGCTTGGCGGCGAGGTCGAGGTCCTCGGCCGTGACGCCGTGGCCGGGCGGCAGCGTCGCCACCTCGTGGACGGCCGCCACGTCCAGCAGGACGCCCCGGCGGAGCAGGCCGGGAAGGTTCTCGGCCCCGTGCCGGGTGAAGACGCCCCCGCGCTGCGCGTCGGCCGCGGAGACCCCGCCGTGCAGCTCCCCGTCGTGGCTGACGTGCGAGAGCGCGTCGATGTGCGTGCCGACGTGCCCGCCCGTCACGATGATCTCGTTGGCGGCGGAGCCGCCGTCGGGGCGCTCCATGTCGCCGTGCCGCCGGATCAGCGTCATCCGGAACCCCGGATGGTTGGGGGAGCAGGGCATGCCGGTGAAGAACGGCTGGCCCAGCTCGATGAGCCGGACTCCTCCGGCCACGGCGGCGAGGAGCGGGTCGGTCATGGGGTGCGGCCTTCCTTGAGGGGGCGGGCGGCGGACTCGGCGGAGGCGGCGGCGTCGAGCACCCAGGCGGCGCGCTCGACGACGGCCCTGTCCACGAACCGGCCGGTGGAGTCGATCCACGCGGCGTCGCCGCGTTCGGTCAGCCGGCTCATCAGCTCGCGCGCCCAGGCGACGTCGCCGGGGTCGGGCGCGCAGGCCTCGTGCACGACGGGGATCTGCGCGGGGTGGATCACCGAGCGGCCGAAGAACCCGGCGCGGCGCCCGGCGAGGGTGTCGGCGCGGAGCCCGTCCAGGTCGCGGACGGCGGTCCACACGCTCTGCGGCGGGGACGGGAGCCCGGCGGCCCGCGCCGCCACCACCACCCGGGACCGCGGCCACGCCAGCGCGTCGCCGCCGGACACCCGCAGGTCGGCGGCCAGGTCGGCCTCGCCGAGCGAGATCCCGGCGACCAGCGGGTGCGCGGTCGCGAGAGCCAGGGCGTTCTCGACGCCGAGGGCCGACTCCAGGAGGGGGAACACCGGGACGCCGAGCGCGCCGGCGACGCGGCGCAGCTCGCCCGGGTCCTCGCACTTGGGGATCCGGACCCCGGCGAGCCCGCCCGGCGCGCTCGCGAGCAGGGCGATGTCGTCGGCGCCGTCCGGCGTGGCGGGCGCGTTGATCCGCACGTGGGCGGCGTGCCCGGCGGTGAGCGTGTCGAGGACGGTGCGCCGCGCCCCCGACTTGGCGGACGGGGCGACCGCGTCCTCCAGGTCGAGGACCACCGCGTCCGCGCCCGACGCGAGCGCCTTGCCGATGCGGTCCGGCCGGTCGCCCGGGACGTACAGCCAGGAGCGGGGCGTCACCTGATCACCCCCTTGCCGCGCAGGTCGTCCAGGCCGGCCTCGTCCACCCCGTACCGGGCGAGGATCTCGGCGGTGTGCGCGCCGAGCGGAGGCCCGGCCGACGCGATCCGCCCCGGGGTCCGCGACAGCCGGAACAGGATGTTCTGCATCCGCACCGGCCCGAGCTCGTCGTCGGGGACGGTCGCGATGGTGCCGAGCGCCTCGAACTGCGGGTCGGCCATGACGTCGGCGGCGGTGTAGACGGGCGCGACCGCGGCCTGCGCCTCCTCGAAGGCCGTGACGACCTCGTCCCGGTCGCGCGCGGCGATCCAGGAGCCGACGGCCTCGTCCAGCACGTCGGCGTGCGCGGCGCGCTCGGCCCCGGTGCCGAACCACGGCTCGTCGATCAGCTCGGGCCGGCCGACCAGCCGCATCACGCGCTCGGCGATCGACTGGGCGCTGGTGGAGATCGCGACCCAGCCGCCGTCGCGGGTCCGGTAGGTGTTGCGCGGCGCGTTGTTGTGGGAGCGGTTCCCGGTGCGGGCCTGCAGCTCGCCGAGCTGGTCGTAGGTGATGATCTGCGGGCCGAGCAGGGTGAGGATCGGCTCGATGATCGCCAGGTCGACCACCTGCCCCTCGCCGGTCGCCTCCCGCGCCCGCAGCGCCGTCATCACCGCGAACGCGGTGGTCAGCGCGGCGATCCCGTCGGCGAGGCCGAACGGCGGCAGGGTCGGCGGGCCGTCCGGCTCCCCGGTGATCGCGGCGAACCCGCTCATCGCCTCGGCGAGCGTCCCGAACCCGGGCCGCCCGGCGTACGGTCCGGTCTGCCCGAACCCGGTCACCCGCGCGAGGACGAGCCGCGGGTTGGTCCTGCGCAGCTCGTCGTAGCCGAGGCCCCAGCGCTCCAGCGTCCCCGGCCGGAAGTTCTCGATCACCACGTCGGCGTCGGCGGCCATGCGGCGGAACAGGTCCTGGCCCTCGGGCGAGCCGAGGTAGAGGGTCATCGCCTTCTTGTTCCGGCCGAGCATCTTCCACCAGAGCCCGACGCCGTCCCGCCGCGCGCCATGACTGCGCACCGGGTCGCCCCTCGGGTGCTCGATCTTGATGACCTCGGCCCCGAAGTCGCCGAGCAGCGTCGCGGCGAGCGGGCCGGCGAACAGCGTGGCCGCGTCGAGGACCCGGACTCCGGACAGGGCGTGGGCGTCGGTCATGGACGGTACCGCCTTCACAGGAAGATCGTTCCGCTGGGAGAAACGGTTGTCGGTGATTCGGCCGGTTCGCGGACGCGCCCCGGACTTTCCAAATTGGCACTGCCTGTTGAGTTACGTCAAGTTAGCCCCAGATATTGACCGGGCGGCGTGACGGGTGCCACGATGGCGCATCAGTGACCTGCTGTTCCTCCTAGCGGAACACACGAGGGTGGAGCATCGGGCAGAGCGGCAGGAGAGATGAATGTCGGCTCGAAAGCTCGCCGCCGGGCTGGCGACGTGCGCGGTCCTGCTGGCCGCGGCCGGCTGCGGCGGCTCGGCGCCGTCCGGCGCGGCCGGAGTGGCGGCCGGACGCGACGAGGGCCCGGTGAAGATCGGTGCGCTGCATCCGGTCAGCGGCGCCAACGCGGTCGACGGCCAGCAGATGCGGCGCGGCGCGCAGATGGCGGTGGAGGCGATCAACGCCGCGGGCGGCATCAGGTCCCTCGGCGGACGCGAGGTCGAGCTGGAGACGGGCGACACCCAGGGCAAGGCGGAGGTCGGCCAGAGCGAGGCCCAGCGGCTCATCTCCGAAGGGGCGGTCGGGCTCGTCGGCACCTACCAGAGCGCCGTCAGCACCAACGTCGCGGTCGTCGCCGAACGCAACCGGGTGCCGTTCGTCATGGACGTCACCGCCTCGGACGCGATCTTCGCGAACGGCTACCGGTACTCGTTCCGGGTCCAGCCCGGCAGCGCGGCCATCGCGGGCGCCGCCGCCCGCTACCTCAAGGAGGTGTCGGACCGGGCGGGCAGGCCCGTGCGGAAGGTCGCGTTCCTGCACGAACAGACCGACTTCGGCAGCGGCGCCGCCGAGGCGTTCGCCAAGGCGGCGGGAAGGCTCGGCATCGAGGTCGGCCCCGACATCAGCTACGACGCGCTCACCGTGTCCGACCTCACCGCGCAGGTCACCCAGGTCAAGGCGTCCGGCGCGGACGTGCTGGCCGTCGCCGGCTACTACCGCGACAGCCTGCTCGCCGCCAAGGCGGTCGCCGCGGTGAAACCGGACCTGAACGCGGTCTGGGGCGTCTCGAACGGCGCCTACGACCAGCCGAAGTTCGTCACCGACGGCGGCGCCACCGCCGAGCGGATCTTCAGCACCAACTACCACTTCGACGCCAGGAACCCGAAGACGGCCCGGCTGCGGGCGGACTACCAGCGGCGCTACGGCGCCCCCATGCGCACGGGCGCGGTCCTCGCCTACGACGCGGTCCAGGTGATCGCGCAGGGCGTGGAGCGCGCGGGCACCACCGACGCGGAGAAGGTGCGCGACGCCATCGCGTCCTCGAAGGTCGAGCCCCTCACGGTCGGCGCCGGCCCGATCACCTTCGCCCCCAACGGGGACAACGGCAACGCCCTGCCCGTCCTCATGCAGGTGCAGGGCGGCCAGGTCAAGCAGGTCTATCCGCAGGAGAAGGCCGAATCCCAGCCCAACTACTCGGTGACGTGGCGGTCATGAGCGACACAGGAACGAAGGCCCAGTCCCCTCCCGCCCCCGCTGCCCCCCGCCGCCCCCTCCTCGGCGGCGACGGGACCGGGGCCCTCCTCAAGCGCGCCGCCGTCACCGGCGGCCTGGTGGCCGCCGCGATCGCGGTCGCCCTGGTCAAGTCCGGCAGCGGCCTGGTCGTCTGGCAGTCGGTGGTCACCGGCCTGCTGATGGGCGGGCTGTACGGCCTGATCGCGATGGGCCTCACGCTGATCTTCGGCGTGCTGGACATCGTCAACTTCGCGCACGGCGCGCTGCTCGCCATCGCGATGTTCATCGCGTTCGGCGTCGTGCAGGGCACCGGCCTGCACCCCTACCTGACCCTGCTGGTCGCCGTGCCGGCGCTGTTCCTCATCGGCGCGGTCGCGCACCGCGGGCTGCTCAGCGGGACGGGCGGCGCGTCCCTGGAGAACCAGCTGCTCATCACGCTCGGCCTGTCGCTGCTGCTGGAGAACGGGCTGCTGATGTTCTTCGGTGCCGAGCCCAAGAACGTCGCGCTGCCCGGCGACTTCCAGTTCTCGCTGTTCGGCGCGGTCGTCCCCGGCGCCCGGCTGTACGCCTTCCTCGGCGCGATCCTGATCGGCGCGGCGCTGTTCTGGCTGCTGCGCCGCACCCGGCTCGGGACGGCGATCCGCGCGGTCGCCGCGAACGGGCAGGGCGCCGAACTGGTCGGCGTGAACGTCCGGCGCGTCCACACCCTCACGTTCGCGATCGGGACGGCCTGCGCCGGGGCCGCCGCGGTGCTGGCCGCGCCGCTGGTCACGGTCACGCCGACGCTCGGCGAGCAGTTCAACATCACCGCGTTCGTCGTCGTGGTGCTCGGCGGCATGGGCAACGTCGCCGGCGCGCTCGCCGGCGGGCTGCTGATCGGGCTGGTCGAGCAGCTCACCACGATCTACATGGACGGCCAGAGCTCGCTGCTCGGCGTGTTCGCCGTCTTCCTGGTCGTGCTGTTCCTCCGGCCGCAGGGGCTCTTCGGGAGGCGGTCATGACGGGCATCACCCTGACCGGCCGCTCCGGCGCGGGCGCCGCCCGCCCGGCCAAGGCGCCGCCGCTGCGGCCGCAGAACCGGCAGGTCGCCGTCCTCGCGGTGCTGCTGGTGGCCGCGATCCCGCTGCCGCTGGTGCTGCCGCCCGCGCAGGGCGCCGTCGCCGTTCGCATCCTGATCTTCGCGCTGATGGCCATCGGCTGGAACGTGATGAGCGGGTTCGGCGGGATGTTCAGCTTCGGGCACGCCGCGTTCTTCGGCCTCGGCGCCTACACCAGCGCCTACCTGCTGGTCGAGCACAACGTGTCGCCGTGGATCGGGATGCTCGCCGGGATGGCGGTCGCCGCCGCGGTCGCCGTCGTCATCGGCTTCTTCGCGTTCCGCTACAAGCTGCAGGGCGCCTACTTCGCGCTGGCGACGTTCGCGTTCGCCGAGATGCTCCGGCTGGTCGTCACGACGACGGAGTTCACCAACAAGGCGGTCGGGTTCACCGTCCCGCTGATCCAGGGCGCGTCGTTCTGGAAGATCCAGTTCGCGGCGGACTCGCCCGCCTACTTCTGGATCGCGCTCGGCCTGGCCGGCCTGGCCGCCCTCGTCAGCATCCTGTTCCTGCACTCGCGGACCGGCCGCTACGTCACCGCCATCCGCGACGACGAGCTCGCCGCGGCGTCCCTCGGCACGCCCGTGATGCGGTACAAGCTGGTCACGGTCGCCCTGTCGGCCGCGATCACCGCGGTCGCCGGCGCCTTCTACACGCAGTACTACCTGTTCGTGAACCCGGACCTGGCGTTCGGGTCGGCGGTGTCCATCCAGGCGATCGCGACCGTCGTCATCGGCGGCATCGGCACGATCTGGGGCCCGGTCGTCGGCGCGGTCATCCTCGGCGCGCTGTCGGACGTCACCGCCACCCTGCTGCGGACGCCGCCCGACTCCCTGAGCTTCCTGCAGGGACGGAGCGGGCTGGACGTCGCCGTCTACGCGGTCCTGCTGATCCTGATCGTCCGGCTGCTGCCCAAGGGCATCGTCGGCACGATCGCCGAGAGGTGGCGCAGATGAGCATCCTCACCGTGACCGGCGTCGGCAAGGGCTTCCGGGGCCTGCGGGCGCTGTCGGAGATCGACTTCCAGGTCGGGGAGGGCGAGATCCTCGGCATCATCGGCCCCAACGGAGCCGGGAAGACGACGCTGTTCGACGTCGTCTCCGGCGCCCTCGCCCCCGACGCGGGACGGGTGGTGTTCGGCGGCCGGGACGTCACGGGGTCCTCGCCCGACCGCATCGCCCGCGCCGGCATGGTCCGGACGTTCCAGCTGATGCGGCCGTTCGGGAGCATGACCGTCCTGGAGAACGTCGGCCTCGCCGCCCAGCACCGGCGCCAGTCGCCGCACCGGCTGCGCCGGCGCTCGCTGGACGTCGTGGAGCGCGTCGGCCTCGGGCCGTGGGCGCACTGCAACGCCACCGAGCTGCCCACCGCCGGGCTGAAGCGCCTCGAACTCGCGCGGGCACTGGCGATGCGGCCGAAGGTCCTGCTGCTGGACGAGGTGCTCGCCGGGCTCGTCCCGGCCGAGCGCGAACCCGTCCTGGACCTGCTCGCGGCGCTCCGCTCGGAGGACGGCACGACGCTGCTGTTCATCGAGCACATCATGGCCGCGGTGATGCGGCTGTCCGACCGGGTCCTCGTCCTGGACCAGGGCCGGGTGCTGGCCACCGGAACGGCCGAGGAGGTCACCTCCGATCCCCGGGTGATCGAGGCGTACCTCGGAGAGGAGCCCGGCGATGTTGAGGCTTGACAAGCTCTGCGCCGGCTACGGGCGGATGCGGATCCTGCACGAGGTCGACCTGCGGCTCGACGAGGGCGAGATCGTCGCGCTCGTCGGCGCGAACGGCGCGGGCAAGACCACGACGCTGCGCGCGATCTGCGGCCAGCTGCGCCCGGAGTCCGGCACGATCACGTTCGGCGGGACGGCGACGGCCGGGCGGCGCCCCGACCAGCTCGTCCGGGACGGGCTCGTGCACGTCCCCGAGGGGCGGGCCCTGTTCGGCACGCTCACCGTCGAGGAGAACCTGCGGATGGGCGCCTGGACGTGCCCCGCCGAGACCGCCGCCGGCCTGCGCGAGGTGTTCGAGCTGTTCCCCGTCCTCGCCGAGCGCCGCACGCAGGTCGCGCAGACGTTCAGCGGCGGGCAGCAGCAGATGCTCGCGATCGGCCGCGCGCTGATGGCCCGGCCGAAGCTGCTGATGCTCGACGAGCCGTCCACCGGCCTGTCGCCGAAGCTGACGTGGGCGGTGCTGGACGCGGTCAAGCGGATCCGCGACTCCGGCGTGGCTGTGCTGCTCGTCGAGCAGAACGCCAAGCAGGCCCTCGGCATCGCCGACCGCGCCTACGTCATGGAGAGCGGGTCGACCGTCCTGCACGGCACGGGCGGCGAGCTGGCCGGGTCCGCCGAGGTCAGGAAGGCGTACCTGGGCCTGTGAGGAACGCGGCTTCGACGGACGCGCGGACGGCCACGGCCCGGCTGGGGGAGTGGGCGGCCCGCCTGGACGCGGCCGGCGTTCCGGCGCCGGTGCTCGACCGGCTGTCGCTCGTCCTGCTCGACGTCGCGGGCGTGACCGCCCTCGGCGCCGGGCAGGACGGCATGCGCGCGGTGCGCTCGTCCTGGAACGCTCCCGGCGGGCCCGCCCCGCTCATCGGCGGCGGCCGGTGCGTGCCGGTGGACGCCGCCGCCTGGCTGAACGCGATGGCCCTCGTCCGCCTCGAACTGGACGAGGGCAACAAGTACGCCAAGGGGCATCCCGCGGCGCACGGCTTCCCGGCCGTCCTGGCGCTGGCGTGCGAGCTGGACGCCTCGGGACCCGACACCGCCGCCGCGCTGCTCGCCGCCTACGAGGTCGCGTCCCGGTTCGGGCGGGCGACGCGGCTGCGGCCCGGCGCGCATCCGCACGGCAGCTGGGGCGTCTCGGGCGCCGCCGCCGGGTGCGCGCGGCTGCTCGGCCTCGGCCCGGACGCGGTCGCCGCCGCGATCGACACGGGGGCCGGGCTGCCGGTCGCCGGCCATTTCGCGTCCGCGACGGACGGCAACCCGGTGCGGGACGCGTGGATGGGCGCCGCCAACATGTCCGGCCTGGTGGCGGCGCGGATGGCGGCCGCCGGGATCGCCCGCAACACCGGCACGGCGGCGCTCTCCCTCGGGAGCCTGCTGGGCGGGTTCGAGCCGTCCGAGCTGACCGGCGGCCTCGGCGAGCGCTGGGACATCACGCGCGGCTACTTCAAGCGGCACGCCTCCTGCTCGTTCACCCACCCGGCCGCCGACGCGGTGCTCGGCCTGCGCGGCGGCCTCGATCCGTCCCGGATCACCGGGATCCTGGTCGAGACGCACGCGCTCGGCGCCGGCCTGGCCTCGGCGGAGTGGGACAACCGGCTGTCGGCGATGTTCTCCACGCCGTTCGCCGTCGCCGCGGCCCTGCTTCACGGCGAGGTCGGGCCGCGCACCGACCCCGGCGACCCGGCCCTGCGGGCGCTGGCGCGGCGCGTCCGGCTGGCGGAGGCGGCCGACCTGACCGCGCGCCTCCCGGACGAGCGCGCCGCCCGCGTCACGGTCTCGCTGGACGACGGGACGACCCGCACCCGCGAGGTGCCGAACCCCGTCGGCGACGCCGACCACGACCCGCTGGGCGAACAGGACGTCCTGGCGCTGCTCAAGGGCTGGCTGCCCGGACGCGCCGGCCTGGTGGACCGCGCGGCGGCCCTCGCCCGCGCCCTGCCCGCCCTGGACCACGTCGGCGAGCCCCTGCGCGGGCTCGCCGGCGACGAGACGAAGGAGCCGCACTGATGCGCGCACTGGCGGTGACGCCGATCCACCTGCCGCCGGAGGAGATCCGGCGCAGGCAGGCCCGCTACGACCGGCTCGCCCCGCCCGGCCTCGCGGTCGAGCTGCGCGACGTCGGCCCGGCCGCGCCCGGATCCCTGGACGACGAGGCGTCGGTCCGGGCGTCCGAACGGGAGGTCGCCGCCGCGCTGGCGGGGGTGGGGCAGGGTTTCGACGTCGCGTTCCCCGACTGCGTGCTCGACCCGGCCGTCCCGGACGGCCCGGCTTCTGACCAGGGCGTTCCGGTCAACGGGCTGCTTAAGCTGAGCGGTATGCACCTTGCCACGGCGAACGTCCGGTTCGGGACGGTGGTGCGGAACGAGGCGATCGGCGCGGAGCTCGGGCGCCGTCTCAAGGACTACGGCCTGGAGGCCTATGTCGCCGGGATCGCGGTCCTGGACCTGCCGTTCGACGCCATCGCCGACGCCGACGCCTGGAACGCCGCCCTCGCCGAGGCCGTGGACGCGCTCGCCGCCGCCGGCGCCGCCGCCGTGATCAACGGCTGCTCGGCCGTCGACGTCGAGGAGGACCGGTTCGCGGCCCGCGTCGTCGATCCCACGGCCCTCGCACTGAAGCTGATGACCCTGACGACGATGGGGAGGAGCGCGTGACGGGCGGTCCCGACCTCGTCGTCGCCGGCGCGGGCGGCGGCCTCGCCGGGGCGCTGCGCGCCGCCGAACTCGGCCCCACCGTGCTCGTCGTCGAGGCGAGCGAGCACTTCCGGCGCGGCAACAACACCTCGATGTCCACCGCGATGTTCCCCGGCGCGGGCTCCCGCTGGCAGGCGTCCGAAGGTGTGGGCGACTCGCCGGAGCGCTTCGTGGCCGACATCATGGCCAAGACCGGGGGACACGCGGACGCCCACCTCGCCCGGACGCTCGCCGGCGTCAGCGGCCCCCTCGTGGAATGGCTCGCCGATTCGGCCGGGCTGCCGCTGTCCCTGGTGACCGACTTCAACTACCCCGGGCATTCCGTACCGCGCTGCCACTCCGTGCCCGGACGGCACGGCTCCACCGTGATCGACCACCTCGCCCGCCGCGTCCGCGACCATCCGGACATCGACCTGCTCGTCCCGGCCAGGCTCGTGGACGTGCGCACCGGCCCGGACGGCGCGGTGCGCGCCGCCGTCGTCCAGTACCCGGACGGGACGCGCGAGGACATCCCGACCGGCGCCGTGCTGCTCGCGACCAACGGCTTCGGCGCCGACCGCGCGCTCGTGGAACGCCACCTGCCGGAGATCGCCGGTGCCCTCTACCAGGGCGGTGACCAGTCCCTGGGCGACGCGCTGCGCATCGGCCGCGGCCTCGGCGCCGCCACCGGCTACCTGGACGCCTACCAGGGCCACGGCGCCGTCGCCGCCGGCGCGGGCACCCTGGTCGGCTGGGCCACCGTCATCCACGGCGCGATCATGGTCGACCTCGGCGGGCGCCGGTTCGGGAACGAGACCCGCGGCTACTCCGAGTACGCCGCCGAGCTGGCCGCCCGGCCCGGCGGCACCGGCTGGATCGTCCTGGACGAGACGGTCGCCGGGCAGTGCGAGCGGTTCAAGGACTTCCGCGACACCGTCGAGTCGGGGGTGCTCGTCCGGGCGGACGACGCCGAGGGACTCGCCGAGGCCACCGGCCTGCCCGCCGGAGCCCTCGCCGCCGAGCTCGCGGCGAGCGCCTCCGCCGCGCGCGGCGAACGTCCCGACGAGCACGGCCGCACCCACTGGGAACGGCCGCTCGCCCCTCCGTACGCCGCGGTCCGCGTGGTCCCCGCCCTGTTCCACACGCAGGGCGGGCTGCTCGTCGACGAGGACGCGGCCGTCGTCGACCCGGACGACCGCCCCATCCCCGGCCTGTACGCGGCGGGCGGCGCCGCCGCCGGGATCTCCGGCCACGGAGCCGGCGGGTACCTGCCCGGCAACGGCCTGCTGCCCGCCTTCGGGCTCGCTTACCTCGCGGCCGGCGCCGTCGCCCGTGAGCGAGCCGCCCACATGACCACCCGCGAGAACTGAGGAGAGATCTCATGGCGACTACCGAGCTGCTGCTGAAGAACGTGCGGGTGGTCCGCCCCGACGCGCCCGAGGGCACCGAGCCCGAGCTCGCGGACATCGCGGCGAACGACGGCACCATCGTCCGCGTCGCGCCCGGCCTGCCGGACGACGACGCCGCCACCGTGGTCGACGGGGGCGGACGGCTCGCCTTCCCCGGCGTCGTGGACGCCCACCAGCACTGGGGCATCTACAACGACCTCGCCACCGACACCCGCAGCGAGAGCCGCGCCGGCGCCCAGGGCGGCGTCACCACGTCCCTGACCTACATGCGCACCGGGCAGTACTACCTGAACAAGGGCGGGCCGTACCGCGAGTTCTTCCCCGAGGTGCTGGGCGCCGCGCAGGGCAACGCCCACGTCGACTACGCCTTCCACCTCGCGCCGATGATGGCCGAGCACATCGGCGAGATCCCGTACCTCGTCGAGGAGCACGGCGTCACCTCGTTCAAGATCTTCATGTTCTACGGGAGCCACGGCCTGCACGGACGCTCGTCCAGCCAGAGCGACTTCCTCATGACGCCGCCGGACGAGCGCTACGACCTCGCGCACTTCGAGTTCGTCATGCGCGGCGTCCAGAAGGCCCGGGAGCGGCTCGCGGAGTACGCGCCGCACATCTCGCTGTCGCTGCACTGCGAGACCGCCGAGATCATGACCGCCTACACCAGGATGGTCGAGGACGACGGGTCCCTCAGCGGGCTGCGCGCCTACAGCGCGTCCCGCCCGCCGCACTCGGAGGGGCTCGCCGTCACGATCGCGTCCTACCTCGCGCACGAGACGGGCCTGCCCAACATCAACCTCCTGCACCTGTCGTCGGAGAAGGCGCTGTCGGCCGCGCTCACCATGGCGGCCGCGTTCCCGCACGTCGACTTCCGCCGCGAGGTCACCATCGGGCACCTGCTCGCCGACGTCGACACCGCGCACGGACTCGGCGGCAAGGTCAACCCGCCGCTGCGCGACCGCGCCGACGTCGAGGCGCTCTGGCGGCACGTGCTCGCCGGCGAGGTCGACTGGGTCGTCAGCGACCACGCCTGCTGCCGCGACGAGATGAAGTTCGGCGCCGACCGCGACGACGTCTTCCTCGCCAAGTCCGGCTTCGGCGGCGCCGAGTACCTGTTGCCGGGGCTCGTCGGGGAGGGGCTCAAGCGCGGCCTGCCGCTCCAGCGCGTCGCACGGCTGACGTCCTGGAACCCGGCCCGCCGCTACGGCCTGCTCCGCAAGGGCGCCATCGCCGAGGGCTACGACGCCGACATCGCGCTGGTCGACCCGGACGCCTCCTGGACGGTCCGCGCCGCCGACTCCGAGTCCGCGCAGGAGTACACGCCGTTCGAGGGGTTCGCCATGACCGCCCGGGTCACCGACACCTTCGTCCGAGGCCACCACGTGTACGCGGGCGGCCGCGTCGCCGGCGACCCGGTCGGGCGCTACCTGCGCCGCGGCCGGTGAGCCCGTTCCCTAGGATCGTCCAGTGACCGATCAGACCGCCGCTCCACCCTCGGGGGGAACCGAGGTCGCCGGGCGCGTCGCGGACGTGCTGCTGCTGTTCGCCGGAGGCCCCGAGCACCTCGGCGTCACCGCGATCAGCCGCGAGCTCGGCATCTCCAAGGCCGTCGTCTACCGCATCCTGCAGTCGCTGGTGTCGCGGGAGATGCTGGAGGCGGGCTCGTCCGGCTACCGGCTCGGGCCCGCCGCCGTCGCCCTCGGCGTCAGCGCGCTGCGCGCCTTCAACGTCCGGCAGGCCGCCGCGCCCGTCCTGCGCCGCCTGCGGGACGACACCGGCGAGACGACCACGCTGTCCGGGCTCGTCGGGGACGAGCGGGTCTACCTCGACCAGTTCGAGAGCCCCCGCGAGGTCAAGATGACCGTCGAGGTGGGCCGGCGCTTCCCGCTGCACGCCGGCTCCTCGGGCCGGGTGATCCTCGCCTTCCTGCCCGAGGAGCGGCGCGAGGCGATCCTGGCCCGTCCGCTGGCGGCGCTGACCGAGCGGACCGTCACCGATGAGGCGGCCCTGCGGGACCAGCTCGCCGCGACGTCCCGGGAGGGAGTCGCCGTCTCCCTCGGGGAACGCCAGGCCGACGCCGGATCCGTCGCCGCGCCGCTCTTCGGCCCGGACGGCGAGGTGCACGGCTCGATCAGCGTGTGCGGCCCGCGGCACCGCTTCACCCCGGAGGCCGTCGACCGCTACCGGACGCTCGTCCGCGACGCCGCCGAGCAGATCACCCGGACCTGGACGACGCACCGCTACACGGTGCGGTAGTGCGTGGTCAGGCGGCCCTCGTCGTCCAGGACGTGGAACGCCAGGCCTGGGGGAGCGCCGTGGTCGGCGATGTCCCCGCCCTGCCAGGGCAGGGTGAGGGTGGACACGACACCCGGCGCGACGAGCAGCGGCCGTCCCGCGAAGGCCGTGGCCGCCGCCGTGTGGGCATGCCCGCACAGCACCGCCACCACCTGCGGATGGCGGGCGATGACCTCGGCCAGGCGCTCCTCCTGGAACTGGCGGATCTCGTCCACGTACGGGATCCCCAGCTTCACCGGCGGATGGTGGAAGCAGACGAACGCCGGTTCTCCGGGCGCCTCCGCGAGCCGCCGGTCGAGCCAGCCGATCGTCTCGTCGTCCAGGAGCCCGTGATCCTCTCCGGGGACGGACGAGTCGCACATCGCGAACGTGGCACCCGCGATCTTGTAGACCCGGTTGACCGGGCCGCCGGTGGGCGGCTCGTCCAGGAGGACCTCCCGGTACGGGCCGCGCACGTCGTGGTTGCCGGGGCACATGAGCACCGGATGCGGGGACGCCAGAACCTTCCGGGCCCGCACGTACTCGGCGGGCTCGCCGTGGTCGGCGATGTCTCCGGTGACGAGGACGGCGTCGACCGGCATGGCGTTCACGTGGTCCATGACCCGCGCGGTGCGCTCGAAGCTCCGGTGGCCGCCGTCCAGATGCGTGTCGCTGAGCTGGGCGATAACAATCATGCCGGCGAATCTAGGCCGCCACCGGACCAGAACTAAGATCCGGTCACATGCCGAAATCCTGGTCCGGTTCCGTCGACCTGCATCTGGACATCGATGCGTCCGGCGGCCGCCGGGCCGGTCTGGAACGCGCCCTCCGCGCCGCCATCGGCACCGGACGCCTCGCCCCCGGCGCACCGCTCCCCTCGACCCGCGCCCTCGCCGCGGAACTCGGCTTCTCGCGCGGCACCGTGAGCGCCGCCTACGACCAGCTCACCGCCGAAGGCCACATCGTCGCCGTCCCCGGCTCCGGCACGCGCGTGGCGGACCACGTGCGCCCCGGGGGCTCTCCGGCCCCGCCGGTCTGGGCCGGACTCGCTTCCGCCGAGGCCGGCCTTCCCGCCTCGGCGGACCGGCCGCGCACGGAGCCGCCGGCACACGATCTGCTGCCCGGACGGCCCGACCTGAGCACGTTCCCGTCCGCGGCGTGGCTGCGATCGACCCGCCGTGTCCTGTCGACGGCGCCGCCCGAGGCGCACGCGCTCACGGATCCGCGCGGCCGTCCCGAGCTGCGCGAGGCGCTGGCCGGCTACCTCGGACGGGCCCGGGGCGTCCACGCCGACCCGGCGCGGATCGTGATCACCTCCGGCTATGCCCAGTCCCTCGGCCTCCTTGCCTCCGTCCTGCGGGACGCGGGCGCGGCCGCGTTCGCGATGGAGGAGCCGGGGCACCCGTTCCACCGTGCGATCGTCCGGCGGGCAGGGATGGACGTCGTGCCGCTCCCGGTGGACGACCAGGGCGCACGACCCGGGGCGCTCGAACGGGCCGGCGCGGCCGTGCTCACGCCGGCGCACCAGTACCCGTCCGGCGCCACCCTCCGCCCGGAGCGCCGCCGCGCCTTCGTCACCTGGGCGCGCGACACCGGTGGCCTTCTCGTGGAGGACGACTACGACGGCGAGTTCCGCTACGACCGCCGGCCCGTCGGCGCCTTGCAGGGGAACGCTCCGGATCACGTCGTCTACGGGGGAACCGCGTCCAAGACCCTGGCCCCCGCGCTGCGCCTGGCCTGGACGGTGCTGCCGCCGCGCCTGGTCGAGCCCTTCGTGGAGGCCAAGCGCCTCGCCGACGCCCACACCCAGTCGCTCGCCCAACTCGTCCTCGCCGACCTCATCGACACGAACGCCTACGACCGCCACATCCGGGCCTCCCGCCTCCGCTACCGGCGGCGGCGCGACCTCCTGGTGGAGACGCTCCGTGCGCGCGTCCCGCGCGTCCGCGTCGAGGGCGTCGCGGCGGGCCTGCACGCCCTGATCCTGCTCCCGGCCGGCGGTCCGGACGAAGCCGAGACCATGCGCCGCGCCGCGTCCCTCGGGCTGGCCTTGATGCCCCTCCGCGGCCACTGGCAGAACTCCGAGGGACGGCCGCGGGGATTCATCATCGGCTACAGCACCCCACTCGCCGCCGCCTATCCGCCGGCCCTTGACGCGCTGTGCACGGCGCTCGCCTGAGCGGCCGGAGCGTCTCACCGACGGCATGAATCCGCCGTCCCGCTCCATGTGGGCGAGACGGCGGATTCCGCGCGAGGCTCTACCTCTTAGCGGCCGTGGTAGTGGTGGCCGTGGTGGTGACCACCGTGGTGGTGACCGTGGTGGTGTCCGTGGTGCCAGCCGTGGTGGTGGCCGTGCTGGTGGTGGCCGTGGTGGTGACCACCGTGGTGGTGTCCGTGGTGACGCACGCACCTGTGAAGAAGGAAACTCCAGTGCGTCCCGTAGGGGCACGTGTGGGACACCGCGGCCTGGGCCGCGGTCGTCTGCGTGGCGCTCGCCGTCGCGGCGGGCCCGAACGCGGCCAGGCCAGAGGCCATGAGCAGGCCGGCGGCGGTGAGCGCCGCCGAGCGCAGCGGAGTCCGAATCTTCATGCTTCCTCCAGTGGTAAGGGCACCGGGCCCGTGTGTCCTCACCAGCTCTACCCGCACTGTGATCAAGTGACTACAGAGAGCGGGTATAGGGGCGACCCAGAAGCACGCGTTGGAGGTGGGTCACGGGCCGTTCGGACCGGGTTTCCGCCAGAACGGGTCGCGTCCGATGAATCCGAGCATCTGGGTCTGGACATCCGCATCTGCGGGGACTTCGACGCGAGGTCCGTACTGACCGGAAGACCGGAGAACGTCCTCGATCGGCCGCATCCCCTCGAGAAGTTGCGCGCAGAAGCCGGGGTCCAGGCGGTCGTCCTGGCCGGTGGCCCTGGAGAGGTCCCAGGTGTGCATGAACACGTCGGCCGTGTAGAACCGGTCGATCGCGGTGTCCAGCGGAAGGCTGCCGATGTGGGGGTTGGTGAGCTTCCGGTCCGGCGTCTCCGGATCGTCCAGCAGCGCTTGCACGCCGTCGCGGTGAACCCGCCACGCCGCCGCCGGGTCCTCGTCCACGGACGGTCCGCGGGGGAGGTCGATCCCGGCGCCGGAGGCGAGGAACCCGGGGAACCAGTCGGTCAGGTGGCGGACGACGTCGCGCGCGGTCCAGTCCGCGACCGGGGACGGCGCGTCCCAGGACCGGGTGCCGAGGACGCGGTCGGTGAACAGCCCGGCGACCTGCCGGTGCCGCTCGGGCGGGTCATCAGACAGTGCCATCGGCGAACATCCTCTCCAGCTTCGCGTAACCCTGGTCGACACCGACCTCCATGCCGCTGCGCAGCCACGCGTCGCGGCCCTCGAAGCTGTCGACCAGCGACTGCGTCCGCAGCCGTGTCCGGCCGCCCCCGAGGTCGTCGAACCACAGCGTCTCCAGCGCGACTCCATCGGGCTCGCCCTCGTACGTGAAGGTCTGCACGATGCGGCCCGGCCCCACTTCGTGGAAGCAGCCGTGGAACCCGTACTCCTCGCCGTCCCGCGCCGAGACGAACCGCCAGCTGCCGCCGGTGGTGGCGTCCCAATGCTCGATCCGCGTGCTCATGCCATCGGGCCCGATCCACCTGGCGAACAGCGCGGCGTCGGTGTGGGCGCGGAGCACCCGGTCGGGCGCCGCCGCGAAGTCACGGGTCATCCGGATGATCGGCAGTTTCGGGTCGGCCTCGATGACCGTCTCTCTGAGATCGCTCACTTTCGTCTCCCTCCATTTCCGCCAGGACGGTGTCAAGGCGGCGGTGGCGCCGCTCCATGCGGCGCCGGTGGCGTTCGATCCAGGCGTCCATCAGGTCGAGGGCGCCGGCCTCCAGGCGCACCGGCCGGGGCTGCGGGCCGCGCGGCCGGCTGACGAGCCCCGCGTCCTCAAGGACCCGCAGGTGCTTGTAGACGGCCTGCAGCGAGATCCGGTACGGCTCGGCCAGCCGGCTCACGGTCGCGTCGCCCTCCGAGAGCCGGGCCACCATGTCGCGCCGGGTCGGATCCGCGAGGGCCGCGAAGACTTGGGACAGCGTGTCCGTGGCCATCGCCCCCACTTTCAACTCAACGGTTGAAACAACGCTACCCCGCAGGCCGCGCGCCTGTAAACCGTGCGGTTGAAAGCCCTGGTCGTAAAGGAAGATGAGGCGCCCGAGGAGAGAGCGGGGTCAGGGGAGGATCGCGTCGATGTAGCCCCCGTCCACCCGGACGGCGCCGCCGGTCGTGGCCGAGGCGTGGGAGGAGCTCAGATAGACGACCATGTTCGCTATCTCGTCCGGTTCGATGAGGCGCTGGAGGAGGGAGTTCGGGCGGTGCTCGGCCATGAAGCGGCGCTGCGCGGCGTCCCAGGGAAGGTCGTCGCCGACGAGGCCGGCGACGAAGTCCTCGACGCCGCCGGTGTGGGTCGGGCCGGCCATGACCGTGTTGACGGTGACGCCCGTTCCGGCGGCGGCCTTCGCGTAGCCGCGGGAGACGGCGAGCAGCGCGGTCTTCGACATGCCGTAGTGCACCATCTCCTCGGGGATCACGACCGCCGAGTCGCTGGCGATGAACTGCACCCGGCCCCAGCCGCGCTCCATCATGCCGGGCAGGTAGAGCCGGGTGAGGCGCACGCCGGACAGGACGTTGACCTCGAAGTACCGCCGCCATTCGGCGTCGTCGAGCTCCAGCACGGGACGCGGCTCGAAGATGCCGAGGTTGTTGACCAGGATGTCGGCGGACGGCAGCTCGGCGAGAAGCGCCCGCGCTCCCTCCGCGGTGGCGACGTCGGCGGCCACGCCGCGCAGGCCGGCGCCGGGCAGCTCGTCCCGGAGCGCCCCGAGGGCCTCGGTGACGCTCTTCTCGGACCGTCCGTTGATCACTGTGGTGGCGCCGGACCGGGCCAGCCCCGCGGCGATGGCCCGGCCGATGCCCTGGGTGGAGCCGCTCACGAAGGCGGTCCGTCCGGTGAGATCGATGTCCATGCGACGATCCTTCCCGAAGCGGCGCCCCTATGCGCGGCCCTCGGCGGGGCGCTCCAGCGCGACCTTCGGCAGGCGCCGGGCGAGCGGCGCGGGCAGCCACCAGGCGTGCCGGCCGAGCAGGCCCATGACGGCCGGGACGATCAGGCAGCGGATGACCACGGCGTCCAGCAGGACGGCCACGGCGAGGCCCAGCCCGAACTGCTGGAGCATGCGGTCGGGGCTGAGCACGAACGCCGCGAACACGACGATCATGATGGCGGCGGCGGCCGTGATGACCTTGCCGGTCGCGGCCAGCCCCTCCCGGACGGCGTGCGACGGGTCCCGCGTGCGCTCCCACTCCTCGTGGACGCGCGACACCAGGAACACCTCGTAGTCCATGGACAGCCCGAACACGATCGCGAAGATCATCACTGGGATGAACGCCTCGATGGGGCCGCTCTGCGCGCCGAACCGGCCGTCCTGGAACACCAGGGTGATCGCGCCGAGGGCGGCCGAGATGGACAGCAGGTTGAGCAGCGCGGCCTTGACCGGGATCAGCAGCGAGCGGAACACCACCATCAGCAGCAGGGCGGACAGGCCGACGACGACGGCGACGAACAGCGGCATCCGCGCCGACACCGAGTCCGAGAAGTCCTGCGCGGCGGCGGTCGGGCCGCCGACCAGGTAGCCGGTGCCGGTGCGGGCCGACAGCGACGGGAGCACCTCCTCGCGCAGCTCGTGGACGAGGGCGGTGGTGGCCTCGTCCTGCGGCGCCGTGGTGGGGTAGGCGATGACGGCGGACACGGCCCCGTCCCCGGACGGCAGCGGCGGTGTCGCGGCGGCGATGCCCGCGGTCCCGGTCAGGGTCTGCCTGAGCGGCCCGGGGTCGCCCTGGGCGACCACGATGAGCGGGCCGTTGAAGCCGGGGCCGAACCCCTCGGCCAGCAGGTCGTAGGCCTGCCTGCTGGTCGTGGACGGGGCGTCGTTGCCGGCGTCGGCGAAGCCGAGGCGCATGTCCAGCGCGGGCGCCGAGAGGGCGAGCAGCGCGGCGACGGCGACGAGCAGCGCGGGCAGCGGGCGGCGCTGGACGGCCGAGGCCAGCCGCCGCCAGCCGCCCTCCCGCGGACGCTCCTTCGCGGCCCGCTTGAGGACGTGGCGCCGGATCCGCTCGCCGAAGACGCCCAGCAGCGCGGGCAGCAGCGTCAGCGACGCCGCCATGGTGACCAGCACGGTCAGGGCCACGGCCAGCGCGACGCCCTGGAGCGACCCGAGGCCGAGCGCGATCAGGCCGAGCAGCGCGATGATCACGGTGCAGCCGGCGAAGAACACCGTCCGCCCGGCCGCGTCCAGGGACCGGCGGGTCGCGGCGGCGGGATCGGCGCCCTCGCGCAGCTCCTGCCGGTACCGGTAGAAGATGAGCAGCGCGTAGTCGACGCCGACGCCGAGCCCGATCAGCATCATGATCGGCGGGGTGAAGTCGGCGACCGTGAAGGCGTGCGAGGCCAGCGCGATCAGCCCGATCGCGCCGCCCACCGCGAACAGGGCGGTGACCAGCGGGAGCGCGGCGGCGACGAGGGAGCCGAACAGCAGCACGAGGATGACCAGCGCGGCCAGCATCCCCGCGCCCTCGGCCCCGCCGCCCCCGCCTTCCTCGGCGCCGCGGACCGGGTCGCCGCCGAGCTCGATCCGCAGGCCGTCGCCGGACGCGGCCTGCGCGGTATCGATGATCTTGGTGACGCGGTCCGCGGGAACGTCCTGCGCCGTCCCGTCCAGCGTGACGGTGGCGTAGCCGATCGTGCCGGACTCCGAGATCGTCAGCGGGCCGACGGCGGCGACCGACGGGAGCCCGCGCACGCCGGCCAGCATCGCGTCGACGTCCGGGCGGTCGCCGGCGAGGCCCCGCGGGTTCTCGGCGACGATCTGGACGGTGGCGCCCGCCTCCCGGGAGCCGTGCTCGGTCATCAGGTCGGCGGCGGCCTGCGAATCGGTCCCGGGCAGCGCGAAGTCGTTGTGGTAGGCGGTGCCGGCGGCCTGCGAGCCGACGGTGATCACCGCGACCACGACGGCCCACAGCGCGAGCGCGGCCCAGCGGTGGCGCTGCGACCAGGCGGCCAGGCGTCCGAAACGGCCGGCCGGGGGAGTGCCGGGGGTGGTCATGTCAACCTCGCTTCGTGATGCGGGCGCCGGCGGCGGCGCCGATCAGGGCGGACAGGACCGGCACGGCGACGAAGGCGGCGAGCAGCACGGGCGTGCCGTCGACGTCGAGCGTGCGGTCCAGGACGAAGGTGAAGAACGCGCCCACGGTCTCGGTCAGCAGGAAGCCCGCGGCCCCGCCGACGAAGAACCCGATGAAGGCGCCGGTGACGTTCATGGCCTCAGCGTCCGGGCGCGGGAGGCCGCCGCGCATCGGCCCGCGGTCGGCATCCGGGCCACCCCACCGGTTGCGGGGCGGGCGGGCCGGTTACCTCCCGGGTCGCATCCAGCGGGGGTTGACCATGCCCGACTCGTAGGCCAGCACGACCAGCTGGGCGCGGTCGCGCGCGTCCACCTTCGCCATGATGCGGCTGACGTGCGACTTGACGGTGGCGGGGCTGAGGACGAGCCGGTCGGCGATCTCGTCGTTGCTCTGCCCGGCGGCGACGAGCAGCATGACCTCGCGCTCGCGGTCGGTGAGGGACCTCAGGCGGGGACCGGGCTCGGGCACCTCGACCCGCCCGGCGAACTCGCCGATGAGCCGCCGCGTGACGGACGGGGTGATCAGCGCGTCGCCGCGCGCCGCGACCCGCACGGCGTGGATCAGCTCGGCCGGCTCGGTGTCCTTCAGCAGGAAGCCGGTGGCACCCGCGCGCAGCGCGCCGTACACGTACTCGTCCAGGTCGAACGTGGTGAGGATGACGACGCGGACGCCGTCCAGCCGCGGGTCGGCGGTGATCCGCCGGGCGGCCTCCAGGCCGTCCATCCGGGGCATCCGGACGTCCAGCAGCGCCACGTCGGGGCGCAGCTCGCGGCAGGCCGCCACGGCCCGCTCGCCGTCGGCGGCCTCCCCGGTCACCGTGATGTCGTCCTCGTCGTCGAGGATGGAGCGGAACCCGGCCCGCACCAGGCCCTGGTCGTCGGCCAGCAGTACCTCGATCACCGTGCGGACACCTCGTTCCGGTAGGGCAGCCGGGCCCGGACGAGGAAGCCGCCGTGCGGCCCGGGTCCCGCGGTCAGCTCGCCGCCGAGGGCGCGGGCCCGCTCCCGCATGCCGTCCACCCCGCTGCCCGCGCCCGGGGCGGCGGCCTGGCCGGGGCCGTCGTCGGCGACCTCGATCAGCAGCTCGCCCCGCCCGTGCTCACCGGGGCCGTGCTCGACGGTCACGGTGACCTCCGCGGCGGCGGCGTGCCGCGACACGTTGGTGAGGGACTCCTGGATGATCCGGTAGGCGGCCAGGCCGACCTCGGTGGGCGGGGACGCGGCACCGGTGACGCGGCTGTGCACGGTGAGCCCCGCCGACCGCGCGGACCCGATCAGGTCGCCGAGCGCGTCCAGGCCCGGGGCGGGAGCCGTCGGCGCCTCCTCGTCGGCCTGCCGGAGCACCCCGAGCGTCGCGCGCAGGTCGCGCAGGGCGTCCCGGCTGGACTCCTTGATGGCGGCCAGCGCGGCCTCACCCTGCGCCGGGTCGCGGTGGAAGCGGTGCAGCGACGTCCCGGCCTGGACGTTGATGAGCGAGAGGTGGTGCCCGACCACGTCGTGCAGCTCGCGGGCGATGCGGAGCCGCTCCTCGCCCGCGGCGCGCCGCTCGGCCTCCCTCAGATAGGCGAGGCGGCTGTGCCGGACCCAGCCGAGCGCGACCATCGCCACCACCCATCCGGTCAGCATGAACAGCGCGACGCCGTTGACGTCCTCGTTCCCGAGCAGCGTCCCCGTCCCGGTGCAGATCACGGTGAGGGCGGCGAGGACGACGGCCGCCTGGAGCCGGCCGCCCGCCGCGACCATGTAGAGGGCGACGATGAGCGCGATCATCAGGCCGCCGTCGTGGACGCTCGCGACGTAGTACAGCCCGGTCGTGACGAGGGACAGGGCGGCGACGGTCACCGGGTACCGGCGCGCGAAGTACAGCGCCCCGCAGGTGAGGAGGATCAGCGCCCAGCCGAGCGCCGTGCGCGGCCACGGTTCGTCGCCGGCGCCGATGACCGAGTTCAGGCTGCTGACCGACACCACCAGCAGGACACCGCCGGCCAGGGCCGCGTCCCGGACACGGCCGCGCTGCAGGGGACCGCCACCACCCATGCGACCAGCGTAGGCGCGCCGCACGTCCGGCACCGTCCTCCGCCCGGGCTAACGCCCCGGCCCGCACCTGCAACCGCTGGTGTAGGCGGACGCTCCACGGCCGCGACCAGAGGATGATGCGGCGGGGCGTCAGGCGTGGGCGGCGCCGGACCCCGGAAGCCGGGCGCACTCCCGGCAGGCGCGGGACGAGCCCGCGACCACCGCATGGGACGCGGCGGTGAACCCGCCGGAGAGCACCATCAGCGGCCAGTCCCCGGCGAGCGCCGAGGAGACGACCAGGGCGAGCGCGGCGAGGCCCATGGCCACGGCGGACGCGGTGCCGGTCCACGCGACCGCCAGGGGCAGCCGGGCCGGCACCGGCACGCGGCGGGCGACCGGGCCGGTGGCGGCCAGGGTGGCGGCGGCGAGCAGCCCGGCGGTGACGGCGACGCAGGCGACATGGACGGCGAGCAGCCGCAGCGGCCAGCCGTGGCCGGGCCCGGACGCCCAGATCAGCAGCCAGCACAGGGTCAGGAACGGGACGGCCAGCGCGGCGGCGCGGGCCGTGCGGCGGGTCTGGGCGATGGTCAGCTCCCGCTGGCAGCAGGGGGCCAGCTCCTCGGCGGTGCCGAACTCGTGCACCGCCCGGCGGACGGCGTGCTCGTGGGGGAGTCCCGCACCGGCGTGGGCGGCGACGGTGTCGGCGAACCCGTCGCGGATCTCCTCGACCATGCGCGCCTTGGCGCGTGCCGGGCCGCGCAGGGCGCCCGCCAGGGCGGCGGCGTACTCCTCGGCGCACGCCTCGACGGGGTCGGCTCCGGGCGCGGTCATGTGGCCGGGTTCAGGACGGAGCCGATCGCGGCGGTGAACTCGCGCCACGCCGCCCGCTCGTCGGCGAGGGCGCCCCGCCCCGCGTCGGTCAGCTCGTAGCGGCGGCGCCGCCGCTCGCCGACCGCGTCCCAGCTGCTGCGCAGGAACCCGAGCCGCTCCAGCCGCTGCAGTGTCGGGTAGATCGTGCCGGTGCGCAGCTCCAGCGCGCCGCCGCTGCGGCGCTGCACCGCGGTGATGATCGCGTAGCCGTGCAGGGGCCCGTGCTCCAGCACGGCCAGCAGCAGGCCGTCCAGATGCCCGCGCACCGCGTCCGCCCTCATGTCCGTGCTCTCATGATCCGCCCCTCATGAGTAGGCAGCCTACACATGGCCCGCGTAGGCGTGGTACCTATTGGCAGCAAACATATTGAGAGCCGACCTATGGAGGGGCGAGTCATGACCAAGGTGCTGCTGTCCGTGCACGTCCTCGCGGCGATCCTGGCGATCGGCCCGATCGCCGTCGCCGCCTCGGTGTTCCCCCGCTGCGTGCGCCAGGCGGAACCGGGCGACGGGACGGCCGCGTTCCTGCACCGCATCTGCCGCGGTTACACGGTCCTCGGCGCCGCCGTCCCGGCCTTCGGGCTCGCGACGGGCGCGAAGATGGGGGTGCTCACCGACGCGTGGCTGATCGCGTCGATCATCCTGACCGCCATCGCCGCCGCGCTGCTCGCGCTGGCGATCCTGCCCGGGCAGCGCAGGCTGCTCGCCCTCGCGCCCGGCGGGGACGTCCCGGCCTCGGCGGTGGCGCGGCTGGCCGGGCTCACCGGAACGTTCAACCTGCTGTGGGCGATCGTCGTCGTGCTCATGATCGTCCGCCCCGGCTCCACCACGGGAGCGTGAGGCCGGTGCGCGCCCTGCGGATCGCGGCGGCCGCCGAGGCCGTCTCCCTGGTCGTCCTGCTGGTCAACCTGGCCACCGTGCACGCGCCGGCGGTCTCCTCCCTCATCGGCCCGCTGCACGGCACGGCCTATCTCGCCGTGATCGCGCTCACCCTGCTGGAGCCGCCCGTGCCGGGCGCCCGGCTGCGCGCCGTCGTCCCCGGGATCGGCGGCCTGCTCGCCCTGCGGCGGCTCGGCACCCGGGACGCTCAGCCCTCGTAGGTGTGGACGAAGCGGGCGAGGAGGCGGGCGAACTCGGCGCGCTCCTCGTCCGTCCAGCCGCTCATGGCCTTGGCGAAATGCTCCTGCCGGGTGCGGCGGGTGGCCTCCACGACGGCCCGCCCGGCACCGGTCAGCTCCAGGTGGATGCGGCGGCCGTCCTCCTGGGACGCGACGCGGCGGACGTAGCCGGACTTGACCGCCTCGGCGACGATCCGGCTGCCGCGCGAGGCGTCGACGCCGAGCCGGGACGCGACCAGCCCGACGCTCATCTCCTCCCCGGGCCGGTCGGGGCCCTCGTCCACGACGTCCACGACATGCAGGACCTGCACGTCCACGGGGAGGTTGTGGTCGCGGATCGCCGCCTTGCCGAGCCGCTGCCGCGACATGCCCCGGCGCAGCCTGACCATGCTCCGCTCGACCGCGTCCAGTGCCTCGTCGCCCATGGCGGCCAGTCTAGCTAGGTTGCCTCGCTCATCTGTATGCGTCTAGCATTCACTTGTTCAAAGCATATGACTGCGAGGTGCATTCATGGTGACGACGACGGCGCCGATGACCCACCGCCGGCGGCTGCTGGTCTTCGGCGGGCTGATGCTCGCCGGGCTCATGTCCTCGCTGGACGCGACGGTGCTCGGCACCGCGCTGCCGGCGATCGTCGGCGACCTCGGCGGGCTCGGCCGCATCGCCTGGGTGTCCACCGCGTACGTGCTGGCCACCAGCGTGACCGTCCCGCTGTCGGGGCGGCTCGGGGACCTGTTCGGGCGCCGTCCCGTCCTGCTGACCGGCCTGCTGGGCTTCCTCGCCGGGTCGGCGGCCTGCGGGGCCGCGCCGGACATGACCTGGCTGATCGTGTTCCGCGCCGTCCAGGGCGCCGCCGCCGGGTGCCTGATGAGCTCGATGTTCGCGCTCACCGGCGAGCTGTTCGAGCCGCGGGAGCGGGCCAGGTACCAGGGATACTCGGCGGCGATCTTCGCCGTCTCCAGCATCGCGGGCCCGCTCGCCGGCGGGTTCCTCACCGACCACGCCTCCTGGCGGTGGGTGTTCTACGTCAACATGCCGCTAGGCCTCGCCGCCACCGCCACGACCGTGCTGTTCCTGCGCCTGCCGAAACCCCGCCGCCGCCCGCGGATCGACGTCACCGGCATCGTCCTGCTCGGCTCGGCGGTCACCTGCTTCACCCTGTTCACCAGCTGGGCCGGGACGCGCCACGCGTGGACCTCGCCGGTCGTGCTCGGGCTGGCCGCCGCGGCGGCGGTGCTCTTCACGGTGTGGGTCCTCGCCGAGCGGACGGCGGCCGAGCCGGTCATCCCGCCCCGCCTCTTCCGCGACCGGTCGTTCAGCGTGGCCTGCGCCGTCGCCGCCGCCGGCGGCGCCACCGGGTTCGGCCTCGCCACCTACCTCCCGATGTTCTTCCAGGTCGTCAAGGGAGTGGACGCCACCCGATCGGGCCTGCTGCTCCTGCCGATGATGGCCGCGCTCCTCATCGCCTCGACGGCCGCCGGGCGCCGCATCCACCGGACCGGCCGCTACCACCGGCTGCCCGCCGCCGGCATGGCGATCAGCGCGGCGGGCGTCGCGCTGCTGGCGACCATGGACACCGGCACCGGCCCGTTCACCGCCGGCTGCTTCATGGCCGTCCTCGGGTTCGGGGCCGGGCTGTCCCAGCAGGTCGTCCTGCTCATCGCGCAGAACGCGGCGCCGCCCGGGGATCTCGGCGCGGCCGGCTCCGGGGTGTTCGCGACCCGCATGCTCGGGACGGCCGCCGGGATGGCGGTCTTCGGCGCCATCGTGTCCCACCGGTTCGCCGAGGAGGTCGTCCGGCACGTCCCGGACGGGCGGGCGCCCGCGTACGCCGACGCCGTCCGCCCCGAGGTGCTCGGCTCGCTCCCCGCCCCGGTCCGGGACGGTGTCGCCGAGGCGTTCGCGGACGCCTTCTCCACCCTGTTCGTCGCGGCGCTGCCCGTCCTCGCCGCCGGCCTCGCCGCGGCGCTGCTGCTCAGGCACGTCCCCCTGGCCCCGCGCGGACCCGCGAAGCCCCCGCCGGACTAGTCGTCGAGCGCGGCGTCGTGGACGAGCAGCGCGATCTGGACGCGGTTGTTCAGCTCCAGCTTCGTGAGCAGCCGCGACACGTACGCCTTCACGGTGGCGACGCTCAGTGACAGCTCCCGGCCGATCTCGCTGTTGGTCCGGCCGCGGCCGACGAGAGCGGCCACCGCCCGCTCGCCGTCGCTCAGCCTGCCGAGCAGCTCGCGGGCGCGGGCCCGGCGCGGGTCGGCGCCGCTCTCGGCCACGTACGACATCATCTTGCGCAGCACCGCCGGCGACATCATCGGCTCGCCCGCCGCGACCTGCCGGATCGCGCGGACGATCTCCGGCGGCGGGGTGTGCTTCAGCAGGAACCCGCTGGCGCCCGCCCGCATCGCCCGCAGGATGTGGTCGTCGGTGTCGAACGTCGTCAGGATGATGATCTCGGGCGGGTCGCGGCGGGAGCGCAGCAGCCCGGTCGCGGCGAGACCGTCCACCCGCGGCATCCGGATGTCCATCAGCACGACGTCGGGACGGTGCTGGTTGACCGCGGCGACGACCTCGGCGCCGTCGGAGACGTCGGCGACGACCTCGAGGTCCTCGGCGCTCGACAGCATCATCGACAGGCCGGCGCGGACGAGCGCGTCGTCGTCCACGATCAGCACCCGGACGTGAGGGGAGTCCATCCGGTCACCCTACGGCCCGCGGGCCGGGTCAGGGCCGGCGCAGGCGGCGTCCGCTGACCTCCGTCGCCGCGAGCCGGAACCACGCCTCCCGGTCGCCGCCGGGCCAGGACTCGAGCCGCGGGACCTCGGCCTTCTCCTCCTCCGTCAGGGGATGGGCGCCGCCGCGCAGGAGCACGCTCCAGCCCTCGTGGCTCGCCTCGTCGAACCGGTCGACCTGGAACGCCGCCCGTACCTCGCCGCCGACCACGGACGTCAGCAGGCTGTGGCTCAGCCGCCCGGACACCGACGTCCGGAAGACCACCGCGTCGCCGGCGACGGCGTAGTTCACCGGGATGACCGTCGGCCCCTCGCCGTCGTCGAACGCGACGCGGCCGATGGCGCCCCCGGAGATGAGCCGCAGGCACTCGGCGCGGTCGAGTTCTTCCAGCACCGGCCGCTCAGAGGAGTTCGCTGCCATGCGTATCACCCTTCCCAGCGGCCCCGGCGCCATGCGCGGTCTCCAGCGGGAGGCGGGCGCGCAGCCGGAACCGGCCGTCCCCGGTGCGGCCGTGCTCCAGCGTCCCGCCCAGCAGGGCCACGCGTTCGGCGAGCCCGACGAGCCCCGCGCCGGAACCGGGCAGCGGGAGCGCCGGCGGGCCCGGCGGCAGGGCGTTGACGATCTCGATGTCCAGGTCGCTCCCGGCGGCGAGGGTCACCCTGACCCGGGCGCCCGGCGCGTGCTTGCGCGCGTTGGTCAGCCCCTCCTGGACGATCCGGTAGGCGTGCCGCCCGACCCGGGACGGGATCCGGTCCGGCTTCGGGACGTCCTCCTCCAGCGTGACGCGGCCCCCGGCGCGCCGCGACTCCTGGACGAGCGCGGCCACGTCGCCGAGCGTCGGCTGGGGCCGCTCGGGCTCCGCGCCGGCCGCGTCGTCCCGCAGCACGCCGATCACCTCGCGCAGGTCCTCCATCGCCTCGTAGGCGCTCTGCCGGATGATCCCGGCCGCCTCGCGCTGGTCGGCGGGCGCGTCCGGGCGGAACTCCAGCGCCCCCGCGTGCACCGCCAGCAGCGAGATCCGGTGCGCCAGGACGTCGTGCATCTCGCGGGCGATGCGCTCGCGCTCCAGCAGCCGGGCCTCCTCGACCCGCAGCCGCTGCTCGGTCTCGGCGGCGCGGGCCCGCTCCTCCAGCGACGCGATCAGCTGGCGCCGGGAGCGGACGAGCATCCCCGCGGTGATCAGCACCGCGTACAGGAGCGCGAACGTGACGGCGCCCTGGCGGAACTGGTGGTCGGGCGAGGTGATCCGGAACAGCGCCAGGATCAGCGCGAGGTTCGCCGCGGCGATCGGCAGGAGCGTCCGCCAGGGGCGCAGCATCGCCAGGGAGTACATCGCGATGGCGGTGGCGCCGAGGGCCGAGGTCGCGGACCACTGCGTGAAGGTCATCGTCACCGCGACGGCGACCGGGTAGCGGCGGCGGAACAGCAGGAGGGCCACGCAGTGCAGCCCGCCGAACGCCAGGTCGCGCGGAACGGAGATCGTCTCGCCCGAGGGCGGGTCCTCCACCGTGCCGAGGAGGAGCAGCGCGCCGAGCAGCGCCGCGATGACGGCCAGCGCCGCGTCGTCCAGCCATTCGCGCCACGATCGCCTTGGGGTCACGGGCCCAACGGTAGCCAGGCGGCCCGTTTCCGGCAGTGGCCGCAGGTCGCGGCGCCATCGACTTTGGTATGCGGGCGTGCCGGAGGGGCCGCGCGGCCCCTCCGGGCGGTCGGCTCAGCCGCGGCCGGGCAGGTACCGGACGGCGAGCGCCGCGGTGACCAGGATGACGGCCGCCGTGACCAGCACGCCGAGGCCGGCGCCGTGGACGAACGCCTGCGCGGCGGTCTCCCGCAGCGAGGCCGCGGCGGGCGCGGGCAGGTGCCGCGCGATCCCGGCGGCGGAGCCGACCGACTCGCCCGCGGCGCCGTCCGGCATGGAGCCGGAGTAGGCGGTGGCGGCGATGCTGCCGACGACCGCGACGCCGAGGACGGTGCCGAGGTTGCGGGTGGTGTTGCTGACCGCCGAGCCGACGCCGGTCTTGGCGGGCGGTAGCGAGGACATGACCGACTGGGTGGCCGGGGCCATGGTCAGCCCGATCCCGGCGCACAGCACAACCGACGCGGTCATGTAGTGGACGTAGCCGGTCCCGCCGGACGCGGTGGCGAAGAACCCCAGCCCCGCGGCGGCGGCCAGCAGCCCGGACGTCATCGCGGCGCGGATCCCGAACCGGGCGGCGAGCCGGGTCCCGGCGGGGGACGCGACGGTCAGCGCGAGCGCGCCGGGCAGCGACCGGACCCCGGCCTCCAGCGGCGAGTAGCCCAGGACGAACTGGTAGATCTGGGTGAGCACGAAGGTGACTCCGGCGAGCCCGAAGAACAGCACCATCACCGAGACCGCGGCGGCGGTGAACCGGCCGTCCCGGAACAGGCTCAGATCCAGCATCGGGTGGGCGCCGCGCACCTGCGAGACGCCGAAGGCCGCCAGCAGGACGAGCGCGGCCGCGAAGCGCAGCAGCGTCCCGGACGTGGCCCAGCCGCTCTCGCCCGCCTGGATGACCGCGTAGGTGAGCGAACCCAGCCCGGCCGCGGCGAGGACCGCGCCGGTCGCGTCGATCCGCGGCCGGTGCGGCGCCGACGAGGCCGGCACGAGGAACCGGCCCGCGACCAGCGCGACGAGGACGACCGGCAGGTTCACCGCGAAGATCGCGCCCCACGAGTAGTGCTGGAGCAGCCAGCCGCCCGCCGTCGGGCCGATCGCGACGCCGAGGCCGCTCACCGCCGACCACAGGCCGATCGCCCTGGCCCGCTCGCGCGGGTCGGTGAACACGGCGGTCAGCAGCGCCAGCGTCGCGGGCATGATCAGTGCGGCGCCGACGCCCATGACCGCGCGGGCGGCGATCAGTTGCGCGGCGGTGGACGACACCGCGGCGCCGACCGATCCGGCGCCGAACACGAGCATCCCGGCGGTGAGCGCGCGGTGCCGGCCGAACCGGTCGCCGAGGGTTCCGGCGGGCAGCAGCAGGGCGGCGAAGACCAGGGTGTAGGAGTCGACGATCCAGGCCAGCGCCCCGGCGCCGGCACCGAGCGAGGAGGCCAGGGTGGGGATCGCTACGTTGACGATCGTCGTGTCGACGACGATCACCAGCAGTGACAGGCACAGCACGGCCAGCGTGTACCAGCGGCGCGGGTAGGCGGCGGGCGCCTGCCCGATGGGCGATGCGCTCTTCGGCGCGGTGAGCGATGTGGTGGGGGAGGACACTGCGGGCTCCTATTGATTGATAGACCTATAAATACGGTCCGAAAAGGAGTCCTGCCGTGGCGGGACGGGGGGTCAGAAGACCATGTCGATGTACTCGGACGGGAGGTCGAGCACCGCGCCGAGGTTGAGCAGGTTGCCGGCGGCCATGAAGCGCGCCACCGTCGCGTGGTCGGCCCCCGTCCGCTCCCTGAGCATGTCGGAGACCTCCATGAAACCGCGCCTCATGAACTCGCGGATCTCCGGATCGGCGGAGGCGGCGTACCCCTGCATCTGGAGGCGCCGCGCGTCGGTGTCGCCGAGGAGGCCGCGGTAGGTCCGGCCGAGCACGGCGAGCGTCTCCTCCGGGGTGTCGCGGGGCGTCCAGGCCGCCGCGAACGCGTCCCTGATCTGCTCGCGCGAGCGTTGCAGGCAGGCGAGGAACAGGGCCTTCTTGTCGTCGAACAGGGCGTAGATGTAGGGCTGGGAGATGCCGGCCCACTTGGCGATGTCGGCGGTCTTCGTGGCGTGGTACCCGAACTCGGCGAACACGCTGATCCCGGCTTCGAGCACCTGGTCGCGGCGTTCTTCGGCGGTGGGTCTGCGGCTGCCTCGTGTCGTCGCCATGGGCTCATTATTGATACACCAATCAATACACGTCAACCCCCCGCCGCGGGTTTCTCCATGGGGTAGCCCCCACCGTGCGGCGGACCGCTGCCCGGAGCCCGGTTCCGGGTGATCACCGGAGTGTTTCGCCGGACGCGCCCGCCTAGCGTCAGCGCACATGACGACGACAGAGACCAGGCGGTGGCACCGCACGGCGGGCCGGCCGGTCGCGGTACTCGCGGCCGGGGCCGCGGTGACCGGTGCCGCCGTCGCGGCGCCGGGCGGGACGTCCGGCTGCGCCGACCGCCCCGCGCTGGCCGGGGAGGGCCGGATCTCGCTGGACGCCCCGGTGCACCGCTACCTGCCCGGCCTGATCGACCGCAACGGCTACGACGGCCGGACGATCACCGTGCGGAGCCTGCTGCGGCACACCAGCGGCCTGCCCGACCACATGGACGCCTTCGAGACCATCGAGGAGTTCCGCTTCCGGCATTTCGAACCCGCCGTACTGGTGGAGCGCGCGCTGGCGCTGCCGCGTCCCGAGACCCGCTGGCACTACTCGACCACCAACTACATCATCGCGGGGCTCCTGGTCGAGAAGGTGACCGGGCGCACCCTGGAGGACGAGGTGCGGCACCGGATCATCGGGCCGCTGCGGCTCCGCGACACCTACTGGCCGGGCGACGAGACGCGCATCAGGGGGCCGCACGCGCGCGGCTACGTCCGCGAGGAGCGCGGCGGGACCGTCCGGCGGTCCGACTACACCGCGATGAACCTGAGCGTCGGGTGGGCGGGCGGCGCGCTGATCTCCAGCGCCCGGGACATGAACGCCTTCTTCGCGGCCCTGCTGGGCGGCCGGCTGCTGCCGCCGGCGATGCTCGCGGAGATGAAGCGCACCGTGCCCGCCGATCCGGACCGCCTGTGGGAGGGCGCGTCCTACGGCCTCGGCTTCATCGGGACGCCGCTGCGCTGCGGCGGCTCCTGGTGGGGGCACGCCGGCGGTATCGGCGGCTACATCACGGTCTCCGGCGTCGCGCCGTCGGGGCGCCGCGCCTCCGTCGTCCTCAACGAGAACGTGACCACCAAGGAGACGTTCGACGACCAGATGAGGCTCGTCGAGACGGCCTTCTGCGACCCGCGATGAACGGAGCGACGATGACGAGGAGACTGGCCGCCGCGGCGGGACTGACCGTGGCGGCGGCACTGGCGGTGCCCGCCGGATCGGCGGCGGCGGAACCGGCGGCGAGACCGGGGGAGGGCGGCCTCGACCGCTTCTACCACCAGCGCCTGGCCTGGAAGGCGTGCACGCTCGGGCCCGGCGACCAGGTGGGCGAGGAGCTCGACAAGGCCGGGGCGAAGTGCGCGGACGTGACCGTGCCGCTCGACTACACCGACCCCGGCGGGCGCACGATCGAGATCGCGATCTCCCGGCTCGCGGCGTCCAACCGGGCACACCGGATCGGGACGATGATCCTCAACGGCGGCGGGCCGGGCCCGGCCATCGACATGCCGCCCTACATGCGCGACCTCATGGGCGCGGCCGGGCCCCGGTACGACCTGGTCGGCATGGACCCGCGCTCCCTCGGCCGCAGCGCCGCGGTCGACTGCGGCTGGCCCGCCGCCACCTGGATCAGGTCGGCGGGGGAGAGCCGCCGCTCCTTCGCCCGGTCCACCGCGTTCGCCAGGGACCTCGCCCGGCGGTGCGCGCGGACGAACGCGGGCCTCCTCCCGCACATCAGCACGCGCGACATCGCCCGGGACATGGACGTCGTCCGGGGCGTCCTCGGGGAGCGGAAGGTGTCGTACAACGGCGCTTCCTACGGCACCTATCTCGGGTCCGTGTACGCGACGATGTTCCCGGGCAGGCTCGACCGCGTCGTCCTGGACAGCTCGGTCGATCCGGCCGCGTGGAGCCCGCGGCTCCTGGCCGGGACCGAGCGGGCCAACGACCACGCGCTCGGCTCCTGGGCGGCGTGGGCGGCGGAGCGCGACGGCGAGTACGGCCTCGGCGCCTCCCGCGCGGAGGTCCTCGGGACGGTGCGCGGGCTCGTCGAGGCGTCCGCCCGCGAGCCCCTCGCCGTCGGCCGGTACCGGGTGGACGACACGACGCTGCCGGTCGTCCTGTTCGACAACCTCGGCACCGACGAGGACCGGGCCAGGGCCGTCCTGGCGGAGTCGGTGCGCGTCTTCGCGAAGGCCGCGGGCGGCGAGCCCGCCGAGCCGACCGAGGAACTGGACGAGGAACTGGCGTTCCTGCTGACCGGCGCCGAGTCCCGCTACGGGAGCGGGCAGAGCGCGATCATCTGCGGGGACGCGGCCGCGCCGCGCGACCCCGCGGCCTACTGGCGCGACATCCAGCGGAACCGGGGGGCCAGCCCGGTGTTCGCGCCGCTCACCCGCAACGTCGGCCCGTGCGCGTTCTGGCCGGTGCGCCCCGCCGAGCCGCCGACCTCGGTCGGCGGGCGCCTGCCGGCGTTGATGGTCGCGGCGACCGGCGACACCCGGACGACCTACGCGAGCAGCCGGGCCCTCCACCGGCTGCTGCCGGGCTCCCGGATGATCACGCTGGACGCCGACGTGCACGCGCCCTACCAGCGCGGATACCCGAACACCTGCGTTCGTGACACGGTCAACGGCTACCTGGCCACCGGCCGGCTGCCCGCCGGCGACCTGGCCTGCCCCGCGGGTGGCTGACGGGCGGCGCCCTCGCTCGCACAATTAATACATGTAGTATTGTATTAATTCGCGAGGAGGGCGCCGTGACCTATGTGATCGCCGAGCCGTGCGTGGACGTCAAGGACCGCGCCTGCGTCGACGAATGCCCGGTCGACTGCATCTACGAGGGCGAGCGCATGCTCTACATCCACCCGGACGAGTGCGTCGACTGCGGCGCGTGCGAGCCGGTGTGCCCGGTCGAGGCGATCTACTACGAGGACGACCTCCCGGAGAAGTGGAAGGCCTACACCGCCGCCAACGCCGAGTTCTTCGACGACCTGGGCTCGCCCGGAGGCGCGGGCAAGCTGGGCGCGCTCGACCGCGACCACCCCCTGATCGCGGCGCTGCCGCCGGCGGGGGGAGGATGAGCGGCATGCCGTCCGAACGCCCCCGCCCCGAGCAGTCCTCGCGCCGCCGAGAGGTCCTGGACGTCCTGCGCGACGAGGGCGCCCCGCTCGGCGTCACCGAGGTCGCCGAACGCCTCGGCGTCCACGTCAACACCGCGCGCTTCCACCTGGACGCCCTCGCCGCCGAGGGCGCGGTCGAGCGCACCGTCGAGCAGGCCTCCGGTCCGGGCCGCCCGCGGACCGTCTACGCCCCGCGGCCCGGCATGGACCGCGGCGGCGCCCGCGGCTACCGCCTGCTCGCCCAGATCCTGCTCAGCCGGCTGGCCTCCGAGGGCGCCGCCGCCCGCGGCGACGCCGCTCGGGCCGGACGGGAGTGGGGCCGCTACCTCGTGGAGCGTCCTCCGCCGTTCCGGCCGATGACGGGTGAGGAGGCCACCGGCCGCCTCACCGCGCTTCTGGACGACCTCGACTTCGCCCCGCGCCACGACGGCGACGTCATCCGGCTCCGGCACTGCCCGTTCCTCGAGCTGGCCGAGGAGTACGGGCCGCTGGTCTGCGACGTCCACCTGGGGATCATGCAGGGGGCGCTGGCGGAGCTGGACGCCCCCGTCGCGGCCGACCGGCTGGAGCCGTTCGCCGAACCCGGCGCCTGCCTGGCCCACCTCACTTCAACGGAGCGCCCGTGACCGGCTTGCCGGTCGCGCTGCCGGCGAGCCAGCCGTCCCAGTCCTTCGCCCACGGGGTCGGGCCGTTCCCGAACCGCAGCTGCCGCGACGTTCCGGTCACCTTCACGATGTCGCCGCGGTTGGTGAAGTCGTAGAACCACTTGGCGTCCGAGGGCGAGGCGTTCACGCACCCGTGGCTGACGTTGTCGTTGCCCTGCGAGTCGGTGGACCACGGCGCCGAGTGGACGAACGTCCCGCTGTAGGTGAGGCGGACGTTCCACTTGGTCGGGATCCGGTACTCGCCCGGGTTCCCGGTGGTGGCCGAGTCCATGATGATCTTCGCCGCCTTCTCCTGGGCGATCATCGTGCCGCTGTAGCTGTCGTGGCCCGGCTTGCCCAGGCTGACCCTCATCGTCCGCACGGTCTTGCCGCCGTCGGTCACCGTCGCGCGGTGCTTCTTGGCGTCGATCGTGGTGACGTGCCGCGGGCCCACCGTGAAGCCGACGCTGCGGTCCTTCATCCCGTACATGCCCTCGCCGGCCTTCAGGCCCGCCAGGTGCGCGACGACCTCCACCTTCTGGCCGGACGGCCAGTACTCGCGGGGCCGGAAGTCGACCTCCTTGTCGCTGACCCAGTACCAGGCGCCCTCGACCGGCTTGGACATGCGGACCTCGAGCGCCTTCTCGACCGCCACCTTGCCGGCCTTGGTGCTCACGGGCCTGGACAGCAGCAACTGCACCGGCATGCCGACGCCGACGGTCTCGCCGTCCAGCGGCGACATGCCGCTCTCCAGCTTCTTCTGCGGCGTCAGGGTCGTGAACGTGGACGTGGCGGTGACCTGCTTGCCGTCGTCGCCCGTGCCCTGCGCGGTGACCGTGTAGGTGGTCGAGGGCCGCAGCGTCCACGCCGACTTCCACGAGGTGCGGTCCTGCGCGAGCGCGCCCTCGGCCTTGGTCTTCTTCTCGCCGTAGGTGAGGGTCACGCTCGTCAGCTTCCCGTTGGCGGCGGTGACCGTGACGGGCTTGTCGGGCGCGGCCTGCTTGGTGCCGGTCGCCGGCGCGATGGCCAGCTTCACGGCGTCTCCGCCCTTGCCGCCGCCGTCTCCGCCCTTGCCGCCGTCTCCGCCGGACGAGCAGCCCGCCGCGGCGATCACCACCGCGCCGATGATCGCCGCACCTGCCGTCCCGGTCCGACCCTTGAGCACCTGAGAACTCCTCACGCTCGACGCGGGCTATCCCTTGGTCAGGGTATGCACGGTTTTACGCGAGGCATGCGAAACCGCGAGGACTGTTCACCGTTCTCTCAGGAAGCGCGGGCGTTCCCCAGTGGGGGGTCAAGCGGATGCCGCGCCTTCCCTGCCTGGTGGGAGGCCGGATGCGGCGGCGTTGTCCAGCAGGAACAGGGTGCGTTCCCGGCCGCGCGCGCCGGCGCACGGGACCCGCTCGGGTTCCGCCTCCGGGGAGAGCCCCAGCCGGACGGCCTCCGCCTTCGACTCGCCCGCCGCCAGGATCCACACCTCCCGCGCGGCCCGCAGGGCGGGGAACGTCAGCGAGATGCGGGTCGGCGGCGGCTTCGGCGCGCCCCGCACCGCCACCACCGAGAGCTTCTCTTCCCGCGGTCCCGCCATGTCGGGGAACAGCGACGCCACATGCGCGTCGGGGCCGACGCCCAGCATCAGCACGTCGAACGGCGGCACGGAGCCCCCGGCGCCCGCGGCGGCCCGAAGCTCGGCGGCGTACCGCTCGGCCGCCGCCTCCGGGTCGTCGCCGCCGGGGTCGTCCGGCGCCGGCATGGCGTGCACCCGCGCCGGGTCGACCGGCACGCGGTCGAGCAGCGCCGCGCGGGCCCCGGTCTCGTTGCGCTCGGGGTCGCCGCGGGGCACGAACCGCTCGTCGCCCCACCACAGGTCGAGCCGGCCCCAGTCGACCGCGTCCCGGGCGCCGGCGGCGGCCAGCGCGGCGAGCACCGCCGTGCCGACGCCGCCGCCGGTCAGCACGACCGACGCCGAGCCGCGCGCCGCCTGGGCGTCGGCGATCCGCGTCACCAGCCTCGCCGCGGCGGCCTCGGCGAGGACGTCCTGGTCCCGGTGGACCAGGACCGCCGGGGGGGTCATCCGGCCCCCGACCCGCCGCGCGGCTTCTTCGCCGCCGACCTGGAGCGCGGCGGCTTGGCCGCCTCCTTCCCGGCGGCCTCGGCGGTCGCCGACACCGGCTCGCTCGCCACGCCCGGCTCCTCCGTCCCGCCCGCGAGGTCCTTGGCGAACCGCGCGGCGGCCTCCTGGTAGACCTCGTCGGGGTCCAGGCGCCGCAGCTCCTCGGCCAGCAGCTCGGCCATCGGGCGCCGCATCAGCGACACCTGCCGGTCGGGCTGGCCGGGACGGCACAGCGTCGCCACCCGCCCGTCCGGGCGGTGGATCACGATGTCGCCGCCGGACGTCGCCAGCCGGACCCCGGTGATGCCGGGCCCCTCGGAGACCGTCCGGTCCACCGGGACGCCGAGCCGGATCGACAGCCACGCCGCGAGCAGCTCCGCGCTCGGCGAGTCCGGCTCGGCCAGCACCTCGCCGCCGGTGATCTCGTCGTGGTCCTGGTCGAGCGCCGCGGCCAGCAGCGACCGCCACGACGTCAGCCGCGTCCAGGTGAAGTCGGTGTCGCCCGGCCGGTACCCCTCGGCGAGCTGGGCGAGGGTGCCGAGCCGGTCGCGCGCCGCGTAGGAGTCGGTCACCCGGCGCTGCGCGAGCACGCCGAGCGGGTCCTTCGCCGGGACCTTCGGCACCTTGCCGCCCGGCCACCACGTCACCACCGGCGTGTCGGGCATCAGCAGCGGCACGACGACCGAGTCGGCGTGCTCGGCGAGCGGCCCGTACATGCGCAGCAGCACCGTCTCGCCGGGGCCGGTCTCGCCCATGCGGATCTCGGCGTCCAGCCGGGAGGAGTTGCCCCGCGGGTCCCGCGAGATGACGGTCAGCACCCGGCACGGGTGCTCCCGCGCCGCCTCCGTCGCGGCCCGCACCGCGTCGTACTGCGCCGACTCGTCCGTCACGATGATCAGGGTGAGCACCATCCCGACGGCCGGGCCGCCCATCAGATGCCGGGACTGGGTCAGCGCGTCCTGGATCTTCCGGGTGGTGGTGCCGGTGAGATCGATGTTCATCTAGAGCCGCCTCCAAGTGCGCCCGTCGCGCGCCATCAGCTCGTCGGCGCTGTCGGGTCCGTAGCCGCCGGACTTGTACTGGTCGAGGCCGCCCCGGCTCGCCCAGTACTCCTCGATCGGGTCGAGGATCCGCCAGGACAGCTCGACCTCCTCCTGCCGGGGGAACAGCGGCGGGTCGCCGATCAGCACGTCCAGCAGCAGCCGCTCGTAGGCCTCCGGGGACGCCTCGGTGAACGACTCGCCGTAGGCGAAGTCCATGTTGACGTCCCGGATCTCCATCGAGGTGCCGGGCACCTTCGAGCCGAACCGGACCGTGATGCCCTCGTCCGGCTGCACCCGCATCACCAGGGCGTTCTGCCCGAGCTCCTCGGTGTCGGTGTGCGAGAACGGAAGGTGCGGCGCCTGCTGGAACACCATCGCCACCTCCGTCACCCGGCGGCTGAGCCGCTTGCCGGTGCGCAGGTAGAACGGGACGCCCGCCCAGCGGCGGTTGTCGATCTCCAGCTTCACCGCGGCGTAGGTCTCGGTGCGGGAGTCGGCGGGGATGCCGTCCTCGTCCAGGTACCCGTTGACCTTCACGCCGCCCTGCCAGCCGGCCGCGTACTGCCCGCGCGCGGTCGAGTCGGCGAGGTCGCCGGCCACCCGCACCGCCGACAGGATCTTGGCCTTCTCCGCGCGGACCGCCTCCGCCTGGAAGGAGGTGGGCTCCTCCATCGCGGTCAGCGCCAGCAGTTGCAGCAGGTGGTTCTGGATGACGTCGCGGGCGGCGCCGATGCCGTCGTAGTAGCCGGCCCGGCCGCCGATCCCGATGTCCTCGGCCATCGTGATCTGCACGTGGTCGACGAACGAGCGGTTCCAGATCGGCTCGAACATCGTGTTGGCGAACCGCAGCGCCAGGATGTTCTGCACCGTCTCCTTTCCGAGGTAGTGGTCGATCCGGAAGATCGACTCCTCGGGGAAGACGCGGTGCACGGTGTCGTTCAGCTCCTGCGCGGTCTTCAGGTCGCGGCCGAACGGCTTCTCGATGACGACCCGGCGCCAGGCGCCCTCCTCGCGGTCGGCGAGCCCGCTGCGCTGCAGCTGCTCGACGACCTGCGGGAACGCCCTCGGCGGTATCGACAGGTAGAAGGCGTAGTTGCCGCCCGTGCCGCGGCTCTCGTCCAGCTCCTTGACCGCCATCGACAGGGCGTCGAACGCCCCCGCGTCGTCGAACGTGCCGGGGACGAAGTGCATGCCCTCCGACAGGTGCGTCCACACGTCCTCGCGGAACGGCGTCCGGGCGTGCGCCTTCACCGACTCGTAGGCGATCTGGCGGAAGTCCTCGTGCTCCCAGTCGCGGCGCGCGAAGCCCACCAGGGAGAAGCCCGGCGGCAGCAGCCCGCGGTTCGCCAGGTCGTAGATGGCGGGGAGCAGCTTCTTGCGCGACAGGTCCCCGGTGACCCCGAACAGCACGAGCACACACGGCCCCGCCACCCGCGGCAGGCGCTTGTCCCGCGGGTCGCGGAGCGGATTGGCTGTGTTGGTCACGTGGCCCCCTCAGTTAGCACTGCGCCTTCTTCTGCTTCTGCTCCTAGTACTGCTGCAAGCATCCTGCCCCAACTCGTCCGGCGGGCCGCAATCGTCGACTCCCCGTCCGGGGCCCCGCCCGCCGCCCGCGGCGCGCGCTCACCCGTCGCCCCGGGCCGCGTCGAGCAGCCGGGTGAGCCCCGCCCAGCGGTTCTGCAGATGGAGCCGTACCACCGGGCTGCCCGCCGCGCGCGCGTCGCGGGCGTCCCCGAGCGCCCGCGCGAGCTGCAGCATGCCGAGCCGGTGGTGCCGGCCGGGGACCGGTACGTCGCGGACGACGTTCCCGGTCACGAGGAGGTATACGCCCGGGTCGGGTCGATCATTCCCGGGCGCGGGCGGCCGGGCGCCCCAGCCCACCGTGACCGGGCGGCCGCAGCGGGCCGCGAGGAGCGCGGCCAGCCGGCGCACCTGCGCGCCCTGGCCGCCGCCCGCCTCGCCGGGATCCAGGTAGGCGACGAGCGCGAGGTGCCCGCCCGCGCCGACCCCGCGGGCCAGCGCGTCCAGCAGTTCCTCCAGCCCGGACGCGCCGGCGAGCGCGGGGACGGTCGTGTGCACCTCCACGGCCCGGCCCGGGTCGCCGTCGGCGAACAGCGGCTCGCCGGTCCCGTCGTCCAGCGTCATCGGGGCCGGGCGGCTCGCCGGCACGAGCGGGTCGGCGTCCAGCAGGTAGCAGGCGACGGCGGCGGCGTACTCCCAGACGACGAGCAGCGCGGCGAGCGGCCCGGCGACGGTGGCGTCGTCCTGGTGGGGGCGGCCGCCGAACGCCACCAGGAACAGGTCGTCGGCGGGGACGATCGGCATGCCGCCGGTCTGGACGACCGGGGTCAGCAGGCCGCCGGTCGTCTCCTCCAGCAGCGCGGCGACCCACCCGGCGATGCCGGGCAGCGCCTCCGGCCGGCCGCCGAGCACGGCCGCCCGCCGCCCGGCGCGGACCGCGCCGCCGAGGATCGCGCCGAGGACGAGGCCCGGGTTGTTCTCCGGCCGGGTCAGCGACGGCAGGACGGCGGTGGCCTCCTCCAGCAGCGTCCGGACGCCGACCCCGGCCAGCGCGGCCGGCACCAGCGCGTAGGGGGACAGGGCGCCGAACGCGGTGGCGGCGGGCGCCTCCACCAGCGGGTGCCCCGCCTCCATCGCGTGCTTGGCGGCGGCGGCGCCCGGCTCGGCGACCGTGACGAACCGGCGCTCCGCCTCGGCGGGGGACAGGCCGTGGTCCGCCAGCGCCTCCGCGAACACCTGCCGGAGCGTCTCGGTGCCGGCGTCGTCGCCGGTGACCACGACCATCGTCCGGTCGAGCCGCTCCCCGTCCTCCCGGATGCGCAGCAGCGGCCCGGGTTCGGGCCCGTCCAGCACGGTGAGCGGCGGCGGGCCCTGGCCGGCGGCGCCCCGGTGGGCGTTGACGATCAGCTCGGCGGCGCGGGCCGGGGCGCCGCCGCCGAGCAGCACGACCTCGGTCAGCCCGGCTTCGCGCGCGTGTGCGCGCAGCTCCTCGGCACGGTCCAGGACGGCGCGGCCGGGCCCCGGCTGGCCCGGCCAGCACAGCGGACGGCCGTCCACCCCGGCGGTGGCCGCGGACGGCCACAGCGACGCGTCCTCCGACGCCAGGCGCACCGGGACCTGGTCGATCCAGAGCCGGCCGAGCACCCGCTCGGCGTCCTCCTTGAGCGGCCCGCGGGCGGTGATGGCCGTCTCCCCCGAGACGACGGCGGTGAAGCTCACGGCCGGCGCGCCCCCGCGACCGCCCGCACCGCCTCGAGAAGCCGCTCCGTGCCCTCCACCGGGTTGCGCAGGTGCAGCCGGATCACCGGCAGCCTGCGCTCGCGCAGCGCCCGCAGCTCGCCGAGCGCCCGCGCGATCTGCAGCTGCGCCAGGCTGTAGGGGCGGCCCGGCACGGGATGCGCGGCGAGCTCGTCGCCCGGCGCCGGGTCGCCGGTGATGATCAGGAACGCGCCGTTGCCGGGGCCGTCCTTGTGGACGGGCCCCGTCGCGTGCGGGTATCCCGGGCCCGGCCCGTAGGCGACCGGGCGGCCGGACGCGCGGGCCAGCGACGGCGCGAGGTAGCGGCCGGAGAAGTCGCCCGACAGGTACGTCATCACCGCCAGGTAGCCGTCGGACGGGACGGCCGCGACCAGCCCGCCGAGGACGGTCCGCAGCTCGGCCCCGGGCGGCCACGGGAAGTCGGCGTGCACCTCGATGTCGTCCTCGACGTACACGGGCCGCTCGGAGGTGAGCGGCCCGCCGCCGGCCGTGCGCAGCAGCGTCGCCGCGTCGTCCTCGGCCTCCTGGACGACCGTGCTGCCCGCCTCGAACGGGTTCACCCCGAGCAGCCACCCGGCGACCGCCGTCGCGTACTCCCACAGCAGGAACTGCGCGCCGAGCGGCGCCCACACCGACGTGTCGGACTCGTCCTGCGCCGCCGACCGCGGGTTGACCGACACGCCGTGCACGTCGGGGAAGTCGCCCTTGCCGCCGGGCGGCTCGAACGCCAGCACGCCGCGGCCCCGCTTGCCGGTGCCGACCGCGAGGAGCTGGGTGATCCACGAGGTCAGCGCGCCCGAGCCGCCGGGCTCGCGCAGCAGCACCTTGTCGCGGGCGATGCCGTCGGGCCCCTGCTGCGCGCTGCCGCCGAGGACCGCGCCGAGCAGCAGGCCCGGGTTGTCCTCGTCCTTGGCCAGCGACGGCACCAGGGACGCCGCCTCCTCCAGCAGCCGGTCGGCGTCCGCGCCCGCCAGCACCGCCGGGACGAGCCCGTACGCCGACAGGGCGCCGTAGTGCCCGGGCAGGTACGGGTCGGTCAGCCCGATCCGGTACCCGCACTGCCGGGCGAAGTCGTGCAGCGGGCTGCCGTGGTCGGTGATGACCAGGAACCGCCCCGCGATCTCCCGCTCGGACAGGCCCCGCTCGCGGAACGCGGCCGAGAAGATCCTGCGGTAGGCGTCGCCCTCCAGCGACACGCCCGCCTTGCTCGCCAGCACGACCAGCGTCCGGTCGAGCCGCTCCATGGCGAACGCCAGCGCGGCGGTGTCGCCGCCGTCCAGGACGGTCAGCTCGCCCGCCGGGCGGTCGCCCTCGCCGGGGCCGGCCGCGCCCGCCGCGGCGCCGGCGAGCGCGGGCGCGTGCGCCTCCATGATCGCCTGGGCGGCGAGGCTCTCCGCGCCGACACCGATCAGCACGATGTGGTCGAGGCCCGAGTAGCGCGCCTCCGAGACCAGGCCGTTCACCTGGTTCAGCAGGCCGCGGGAGGCGAAGGGCAGGTCGAGCCAGCCCAGCCGGCTGTGGTCCACCGCCCGCCGCCCCCACAGCCGGGGGTCCTTGGCGGCCAGCGCGCCGGGGACGCCGCAGCTCACGAGGTAGTCCCTCGCCTGCAGCGCCGAGTCCAGCACCTCGCCGCGCGTCAGTACGTCGAATCCGGACACCGTTCCCTCCCGGCCCCCATCGTTTCAGGAGAGAAAGGGCATCCGCGACCATCTCCCTCGATCTTCTTGGTCGCATCCCGGACGGGACCGCTCGCCCTGCGTCCGGGCCGGCGGGAGAAGCGGGCTCAGCCGAGCGCCCGGGTGAGCTGCGCGATGCCCTCCGTCCGGTCGCGAAGGTGGAGCCGGACGGCGGGGCGCCCCAGCGAGCGCAGCACGCGCAGGTCGCCGAACGCCTGAGCCAGTTGCAGTTCGCCCAGGGTGTACGGCCGGCCCGGCACCGGGACGTCCTCGGCGACCGCGCCCGTGATCTGCAGGAACGTTCCGCCGGGCGGCCCGCCCTTGTGGTACTGGCCGGCGGTGTGCAGGTAGCGGGGCCCCCAGCCGAACGTCACCGGGACCGCGCGCTTGCGGACCTCGGAGCCGCGTGCGGCCAGCAGCGGCCGCAGCCCGGCGGCCGCGGCATCGCCCTGACGGCTCAGGTACGCGAGGACGGCGAGGTAGCCGCCGTCCCGGACGTCCTCCAGGAGCGTCTCCAGCGCCTCCGCCAGCGTCCGCGCGCCGCGCAGCCCGCCCTCCGGGGCGTGGACCTCGACCGCGCCCTCGACCAGTTCCGGCGGCCTGCGCAGGACGGTCGGCGCCGTGCCCTCCTCCGACCGCAGCAGCGCCGCCGTGCTCTCCCGCGACTCGCCGACGTCCGGCTCGGCGAACGGGTCGACGCCGATCACCCGGCACGCCACCGCGACCGCGTACTCCCACAGCAGGAACTGCGCGCCGAGCGGCCCGGCGACGGTCACCCCCGCCTCCCGGCCCGGGCCCGGGTCGTCCGGCCGCCGGCCGAGGACGATCCGCCGCAGGTCGTCGGTCAGTTCGAACCCGGGGGAGTCGACGCTCTCCACCGCCACCGGGAGCAGGCCCTTGCCGTCCTTGCCCATCGCTCCGGCGACCAGCTGCTCCGCCCACGCGGCGAACCCGGCCAGGCCGGAACCGAGGTCGGCGATCACCAGCTTGTCGCGGGCCCCCAGCGCCGACGATCCCAGTGCCGCGCCGAGCGCCAGTGCCGGGTTGTCGTAGGGCTGCCGCAGCGCCGCCGCGAACCGGGACGCCTCGTCCAGCGGGACGTCGGCGTCCACGCCCGCGAGCATCGCCGGCACCAGCGTCCGGGCGCCGAGAGCGCCGAAGCGCCCGTCCACGTCGGGTTCGGCCAGGACGAGATGGTGGCCGGTCTCGCGGGCGGCGCGTTCGAGCGCGGACCCCTCCTCGGCGACGACGACGAACCGGCGCGCCAGATCCGCGCCGCGCAGCCCGGCCGCGGAGAACGCGCGCCCGAAGACGCGCCGCAGCGCCCCGGCCTCGGCGCTGTCGTCCGCGACCACCACCAGCGTCCGGTCCAGGTCCCCGGCGAGGACGCCCGACACCTCGTGCGGATCGGTGGTGTCGAGGACGGTCAGCCCGGCGCCCGCCGTGCGGCAGATCGCGTCGGCGGCCAGCGCGGTCCCCCCGGACGCGGCCAGCACGATCCGGTCGAGGCCGGCGCCGCGGGCGTCGGCCGCCAGGCCGGCCAGCCGGTCCCGCAGGGAGCGCGAGGTCTCCGGCAGGCCCAGCCAGCCGAGCCGGCGGGCGGCGAGCGGGGCCGCGTCGGGCCCCCACAGCTTGGCGTTCCGGGACGTCAGCGACCCCGGCACGCCGTCGGAGACGAGGCGGTCCAGGACCGTCTCGCTCTCGTCGACGACCGCGCCGCGGATGGTGACCGAGATCCCCCCGGCGGTCACCACCGAGGTCATGCGTCGTCCTTCTTGTCCTCCAGCTCGCCGGTGATGGTGTCGAGCAGTTCCTTCCAGGAGGCCGCGAACTTGTCCACACCCTCCTCCTCCAGGACCCTCACGACGTCGTCGTAGTCGACGCCGGCCTCCTTCAGCGCGGCCATGTGCGCGCGGGCGTCGTCGTAGGCGTCCCGGACGGCGTCGCCGCGCACCTGGCCGTGGTCGGCGACCGCGTCCAGGGTCGCCTCCGGCATCGTGTTGACCGTCCCCGGCGCGACAAGCTCGACGACGTACAGGGTGTCGGGGAGGTCCGGGTCCTTCACACCGGTCGACGCCCACAGCGGGCGCTGGGGACGGGCGCCGGCGTCCTTCAGCGCCTTCCACCGGTCCGTGCCGAACCTGTCCTCGTACAGCGCGTACGCGAGCCGGGCGTTGGCGACGCCCGCCTTGGAGCGCAGCGCCCCGGCCCCGTCCGAGCCGATCTTGTCCAGGCGCTTGTCGATCTCGGTGTCGACCCGGCTGACGAAGAAGGACGCCACCGAGGCGATCTTCGACAGGTCGTGGCCGTTCTCCCGGGCCTGCTCCAGGCCGGCGAAGAACGCGTCGATGACCCGGCCGTAGCGCTCCAGCGAGAAGATCAGCGTCACGTTCACGCTGATGCCCTCCGCGAGCGCCGCGGTGATGGCCGGCAGGCCCTCCTCCGTCGCCGGGATCTTGATGTACAGGTTGGGCCGGTCCACCAGCCACCACAGCGCGCGCGCCTCCGCGAGCGTCCGGCGGGTGTCGCGGGCCAGCCGCGGGTCGACCTCGATCGAGACGCGGCCGTCCAGGCCCTCCGTCCGGTCGTACACCGGGCGGAGCACGTCGCAGCCCCAGCGGATGTCGTAGGTGGTGATCGCGCGGGACGCCTCCTCGACGTCCACGCCGCGCGCCGCGAGGTCGCGGACCTGGTCGTCGTAGGCGCTGCCCTTGCTCAGCGCCTTGGCGAAGATCGTCGGGTTGGACGTGACGCCGACGACGTTCCGCTCCCGGACCAGCTTCTCCAGGTTGCCGGTGCGCAGGCGCTCGCGGCTGATGTCGTCCAGCCAGATCGACACGCCCTCGTCCGAGAGCCTCTTCAGGTTGTCGCTCATCGCTTTCTCCTCGTCTTCGTCAGTGCGCCGGGCGGGACGCGGGGCCCCGGCGCGCGGAGCCCCGCCCGCCTCGCGGCCCGTTCTCAGTTGCCGGTGGTCTCGCCGCGCCCGGCGTGCTTCACGTTCGCCTTGATCAGGCTGGCCTTGGCGGCCGCCACGACCCGCTCGGACGTGAGCCCGAACTGCAGGAACAGCGTCTTGTAGTCGGCGGAGGCGCCGAAGTGCTCCAGGCTCACCGACTCGCCGGCGTCGCCGACGTAGCCGCGCCAGCCGAGCGCGACCCCGGCCTCCACGGACACGCGGGCGCGCACCCCCGGCGGCAGGACCTCCTGCCGGTAGGCGTCGGTCTGCTCCTCGAACCACTCCACGCACGGCATCGACACGACACGGGTCGGGGTGCCCTCGGCCTCCAGCGTCTCGCGGGCCTCCAGCGCCAGCCGGACCTCGCTGCCCGTCGCGATGATGATCACGTCGGGGTGCCCGCCCTCGGCGTCCGCCAGCACGTACCCGCCCCGGGCGACCCCCTCCGCGGACGCGAGGTCGCCCGCGCGGTCCAGCGTCGGCAGCTTCTGCCGGGTCAGCGCGATGCCCGCCGGGCGGTCGGTGTGCCGCAGGACGGTCCGCCACGCGACCGCCGTCTCGTTGGCGTCCGCCGGCCGGACGACGTCCAGCCCGGGGATCGCCCGCAGCGCCCACAGGTGCTCGACGGGCTGGTGCGTCGGGCCGTCCTCGCCGAGGCCGATCGAGTCGTGCGTCCAGACGAAGGCGACCGGCAGCTTCATCAGCGCCGCGAGCCGGACCGCCGGGCGCATGTAGTCGCTGAAGATCAGGAACGTGCCGCCGTACGGGCGGGTGCCGCCGTGCAGCGCGATGCCGTTGCAGATCGCGGCCATCGCGTGCTCCCGGACGCCGAAGTGCAGCGTCCGGCCGTAGCGGTGGCCGGGGAACTCCTTGGTCTGGAACTCCTCCGGGACGAAGGACGGCTCGCCCTTCATCGTCGTGTTGTTGCTCTCCGCGAGGTCGGCCGAGCCGCCCCACAGCTCCGGCAGCACCGGCGCCAGCGCCGCCAGCACCTCGCCGGACGCCGCGCGGGTCGCGAGGTCCTTGCCGGGCGCGAACGTCGGCAGCGCCGCGTCCCAGCCGTCGGGGAGGGTGCGGGAGGAGATCCGGTCGTATTCGGCGGCCCGCTCGGGGTTCGCGGCGCGCCACGCCTCGAACGTCTTGGTCCACTCGGCGTGGCTCGCGCGGCCCCGGTCGCTCACGGCGCGGGCGTGCGCCAGCACGTCCTCGGGGACGTGGAAGCTCTCCGCCGGATCCATGCCGAGGATCCGCTTGGTCGCGGCGACCTCGTCGGCGCCGAGCGCCGAGCCGTGGATCTTCCCGGTGTTCTTCTTGTTCGGCGCCGGCCAGCCGATGATCGTGCGCAGCGCGATGAAGGACGGGCGCGCCGTCTCCGCCTTCGCCGCGGCGAAGGCGGCCGCGAGCGCGGCGACGTTCTCCTCGTAGTCGCCGTTCTCGGTCCAGTCGACGTGGTGGACGTCCCAGCCGTACGCCGCGTAGCGGGCCCGCACGTCCTCCGACAGCGCGATCGCCGTGTCGTCCTCGATCGAGATGTGGTTGTCGTCGTAGAGCAGGACCAGGTTGCCGAGCCGCTGGTGGGCCGCGAGCGCGCTCGCCTCGTGGCTGATGCCCTCCTCGATGTCGCCGTCGGACGCGAACGCCCAGACGGTGTGGTCGAAGGGGGACTCGCCCTGCGGCGCGTCGGGGTCGAAGAGGCCGCGCTCGCGGCGGGCCGCCATCGCCATGCCCACCGCGTTCGCGATGCCCTGCCCGAGCGGCCCGGTGGTCGTCTCCACGCCGGCCGTGTGCCCGAACTCGGGGTGCCCCGGGGTGAGGCTGCCCCACTTGCGCAACGACTTCAGGTCGTCCAGCGTCATCGGGTAGCCCGACAGGTACAGCTGGATGTAGAGGGTGAGGCTGGAGTGCCCGCAGGAGAGCACGAACCTGTCCCGCCCGGGCCAGTGCGGGTCGGTCGGGTCGTGCTTCAGGAACCGCTGGAAGAGAAGGTAGGCGGCGGGGGCGAGGCTCATCGCGGTCCCGGGGTGACCCGATCCGGCCTCCTCGACGGCGTCCATGGCGAGGGCGCGGATGACGTCCACCGCCCGCCGGTCCTGGTCGGACCATTCAAACGTGCTGTTGTTCCTGCTCACGGAACGCCAGGCTCCTCTCGAACCGGTGTCAGAATCCACTCTGTACGTTGTTCGCCGTACTCGTGCGCCGCGCCCCGCCCGGCGCTGAGCGCCGTGCACGGCCCGCGGGGCCCGCAGAGGACAACGTCCGGCGGCGCGGCGCCTCTTCCCCCGCCCCGCGCGGCCGCCCCGTCCGCGGCCCAGCGACGATCATGTGCGCTCGTCGCGAGCCTATCGCGCGGGAGGGCCGCCGCAGGCGGAGAGCGGGGCGCGCGGCGGTGGGACCGGACACCCGGCCGCACCGCTCATGCACCCTTGCCCGAACGCCCCGCGGGCTAACCCCCCGCACGGGTGATCCCGCGGGTGATCCGCGTCCCTCCGCCGCACCCCGCCGCCCCACCCTCGGCGGGCGCGCGGGCGGGCCCCACGGCGCGTCCGGCGACCCGGTGCGCGCCCCCCGGAGGGGGCGGACTACAGTGATTGCGCGGCTGACGGCAGTGGCCGCGGCAACACGACCAAGCCCGAAGTCGCACCATGCCGAGGCCGGCCCGGATCGCGGGGGCATCGCCGAGGGTGGCGGCGGCTTTCTCATCCCTAGTCAGACGTGGACCCGATTGTGACGGTGCTGAGTAACAAGCGCGGGATCGAGCTCGACGAGCACGTCCCGGACGTGCCGGACGTGCCGGTGGGCACGCTCGTGCCCTCGCCCGCCGAGCGGGCCGCCCGGTGGACGCCCGCGGCGAGCGTCCGCGCCTACGTGGCGCTGACCAAGCCGCGCGTCATCGAGCTGCTCCTGATCACCACGATCCCGGTGATGTTCCTCGCCGAGCGGGGCGTGCCGCCGCTGCCCGCCGTCCTGCTGACGCTGGCGTTCGGCACCATGTCCGCGGGCGCCGCGAACGCGATCAACTGCTACATCGACCGCGACATCGACGCCAAGATGCGCCGCACCCGGCGCCGCCCGCTGGCCCGCCACCAGGTCACCCCGGCCCGCGCCCTCATCTTCGGGGTGACGCTCGCCGTGCTGTCCACGGCCGGGTTCCTGCTCACCGTCAACCCGGTCGCCGCGGCCGGGTCGCTGTTCGCGATCCTGTTCTACGTCTTCGTCTACTCGCTGCTGCTCAAGCGGCGCACCGCGCAGAACGTGGTGTGGGGCGGCATCGCCGGATGCATGCCCGTCCTCATCGGCTGGGCCGCCATCACGGGCGGCGTCGCCTGGACGCCGCTCGTCCTGTTCGGCGTCGTGTTCCTCTGGACGCCGCCGCACACGTGGACCCTCGCGATGCGGTACCGCGAGGACTACGCGATCGCCAAGGTCCCGATGCTGCCCGTCGTCGCGTCCGAGCGCCGCGTCGTGACCGAGAGCCTCGCCTACACCTACGCCACCGTCGCCTGCTCGCTGCTGCTGTGGCCCGTCGCCGGGATGGGCCCGGTGTACGGGGCCGTCGCGGTCGTCCTCGGGGCGGTCTTCCTCGCGGAGGGCCACCGGCTGCTGAAGGCGGTCCGCGCCGGGGTGACCGGCGTCCACCTGCGGCCGATGCGGTTCTTCCACCTCTCCAACGTCTACCTCGCGCTGCTGTTCACGGCCGTGGCGGTCGACCCGCTCCTGCACTGACGGGGGCGGGCCGCCGCCGGGCGGACACCGTCCGTCACGCATGCCCGTACGGCCCGGTCCCACCTGCCGTTACCCTTCGCGGTATGGCGCCCATCGACCCCAAGGCCGTGCTCGAAGGCCGGATCCCCGGCCGCCCCCCGGTCGGCCTGATCCTCGGCATGACCGTCTCCGGGCTGTGCGCCGTGGTCGCGCTCGGCGCGGACGCCGCGCTCGGCGGAGCCGGCTTCTGGGTGGGCGTCCTGCTCGCCATCCTGCCGATCCCCGTGCTGATCGCGCTCGCGCTCACCCTCGACCGGCTGGAGCCCGAGCCGCCCCGCGCGCTCGCCTTCGCGTTCATGTGGGGCGCGGGCGTCGCCGTGCTGGGCGCCCTCGTCCTCAACACCGCCGGCCTGCTGTACGTGACCGTGCCGATCTTCGGGGAGACCGACGGGCACTTCGTCAGCGCCACGTTCGGCGCGCCCGTCATCGAGGAGACGCTGAAGGGCGCCGTTCTGTTCGGCCTGCTCTGGTTCCGCCGCAACGAGATCGACGGCTTCGCCGACGGCATCATCTACGCCGCCATGGTCGGCCTCGGCTTCGCCATGATGGAGAACGTCACCTACTACATGCGGGCGTTCGAGGACGGCGGCGCGCAGCAGCTCCAGGCGGTGTTCATCCTGCGCGGCCTGATCGCGCCGCTGAGCCACCCGCTGTTCACCTCGATGACCGGCCTCGGCGTCGCCTACGCCGCCACCCACCGGCGCGGCCAGCTCCTCGCGCCGCTCGCCGGGCTGCTCGGCGCGATGATCCTGCACGGCCTGTGGAACGGGTCGGCCGCGTTCGGGCTCGGCGGCCTCGGCATCGTCTATCTGCTGGACTTCGGCGTCCTGGTCACGCTGATCGTGGTGGTCTTCGCCGAGCGCCGCCACACCGTCCGCCGCATCGAGGCCTACCTGCCGACCTACGCGGGGACGGGCCTGGTCACGCCGCAGGACGTGCGGATGCTGCGCTCCATCCCGTCGCGCCGCGCCGCCCGCCGCTGGGCCCGCTCGGTCGGCGGCGCGCCCGCCGCCCGCGCCATGACCGACTACCAGCTCGCCGCGACCGAGCTGGCGCTGCTGCACCAGCGCGCCGAGCGCGGCGTCGCCGACCCGCACTGGTTCGGCACCCGCCGCGACTCGCTGCTGGAGCTGATGTCGCTGGCCAAGCAGGCGTTCCTGCGCACCCCGCAGCGCCCGGGGACGAGCCGGGCGGGCGGCCCGCCGTGGGCGGCGCAGGGCCCGTCCGGGTTCCTGCCGCCGCAGCCGCCCGGCCCGTACGGCTGACCGGGCCGGCGTAACCGGGGGGCGGGTCACGGCCACCGCGACCCGCCCATACGATGGTCACCGTGGCTGAGCGACCGTCGGTGAACCCCCTGATCCGGACCTGGAACGCCGTGTGGCGTCCGACTCCCGGGTCGCTGCGGCTGCTCGCCCTCCTCGGCGTCATCGGCAACGTGGTGATCGTCGTCAGCGGCGGCGCCGTCCGGGTCACCAAGTCCGGCCTCGGCTGCCCCGACTGGCCGCGCTGCACCGGCGACAGCCTCGTCCCCACGCACAATCCCGAGCACCACGTGCTCAACATGTCGATCGAGTTCGGCAACCGGCTGATCACGTTCGTGGTGCTCGGCATCGGCGTGCTGGTGTTCGTCGCCGCGCTGCGGCTGCGCCCGCGCCGCCGCGACCTGGTCCGGTGGGCGCTCGCCCAGCCGATGAGCGTGGTCGCGCAGGCGGTCATCGGCGGCATCGTCGTGCTGACCGAGCTGCACCCGGCCGCCGTCTCCCTGCACTTCCTCGTCTCGCCCGCCCTGCTGGTGTGCTGCGTGGCGCTGTGGGTCCGCGCGGGGGAGGGGGACGCGCCGCCCCGGCGGCTCGCCGGCCCCCGGACGCGCGCGCTGGCCGCCGCGCTCCTGGTCTCGTGCGCCGCCGTGCTCGTCGCCGGCACGGTCGTCACCGGCACCGGCCCGCACGCGGGCGACGCCGAGGCCCGCCGCTACGGCTTCGACATCACCGACGTCGCCCGCATCCACGGCGAGCTGGCCTGGGCCACCATCGCGCTCACCGCCGCCGTCATCATCGCCCTGTACCGGTCGGGCGCCGCGGCCGGCCGCGACCTGGGCCCCGCCCGCCGCCGCGCCTTCGAGCTGGCCGGGATCATCCTCGCCCAGGGCGCCGTCGGCTACGTCCAGTACGCGCTCGGGGTTCCCGAGTGGCTCGTGCTCCTGCACATGCTCGGCGCGGTCCTGATGTGGATCGCGGCGTTCCGCCTCTTCTTCGCGCTCCGCGACCGCGGGCCCGTCCCCGCCGAGGAGGCGCCTCCCGTCACCTGCCGGGCCGAGGCGCCGCAGCCGGTCTGACCCGGGTCCCGGTACCCGGGGACGTCAGCGCTTCCGCAGGAATTCGCGCAGCCGCTCCAGCGGCCAGGTGTTGATGACGTCGTCGGGGGTCAGCCACCCGCGCTGGGCGGTGCCCACGCCGTAGCGGATGTTGCGGTGGTGGCCGAGGGAGTGCGCGTCGGTGTCGATGGAGAACTTCACGCCGAACCGCTTCGCGCGCCGGATCAGGTCGGCGGGCAGGTCGAGGCGGTCCGGGAAGGAGTCGATCTCCATGGCGGTGCCGGTGCGCGCCGCCGCGCGGAAGACCTCGTCCCAGTCGGCGTCGACGGGCGGGCGGCGGCCGATGCTGCGGGCGGTGGGGTGCCCGATGACGTGCACGTGCGGGTTCTCGCAGGCCCGGACGAGGCGGCGCGTCATGGCGTCCTGGTCCTGGGTGAAGTGGGAGTGGACCGAGGCGACGCACACGTCGAAGCCGGAGAGGAAGCCGGCGTCCCAGTCGACGCCGCCGTCCGGGTCGATGTTCAGCTCGGTGCCGTGCAGCAGCCTCAGCCCGGGGTACTCCTTCTGGAGTTCGGCGACCTTCACGCGCTGGGCGAGCATCTTCTCGTCCGTCATCCGCTGCATGACCAGGTTCGGCGCGTGGTCGGTGATGGCGTAGTACTCCAGGCCGCGGGCGTGCGCGGCGGCGACCATGTCCTCCAGGGAGGCGACGCCGTCGGTCAGGTCGGTGTGGCTGTGCAGGTCGCCGCGGAGGTCCTCGACGGTGACGAGGCGCGGCAGCTCATCCTCCAGAGCGGCCTCGATCTCGCCGGTGTCCTCGCGGAGCGCCGGATGCACCCAGGGCAGGCCGAGGCGCTCGTAGACCTCCTCCTCGGTCTCCGACACGATCAGCTCGCCGGTCTCGGCGTCGAAGAGGCCGTACTCGGAGAGCTTGAGGCCCGCCTTCACGGCGATCTCCCGGGTGCGGATGTTGTGGGCCTGCGAGCCGGTGAAGTACTGGAGCGCCGCGCCCCACGACTCGGGCGGGACGACCCGCAGGTCGACCTGCAGGCCCTTGGCCGTCCGGACCGACGTCTTCTTGTCGCCGCCCGCGATGACCTCGGCGACGAACGGGAGCGCGGTGAACGCCTCCATGATCGGACGCGGGTCGCGGGACGCGGCGAGGACGTCCACGTCGCCGATCGTCTCGCGCATGCGGCGCAGCGACCCGGCATGGGCGCAGCGCTCGACCTGGGGGAGCCGGGAGAGCGTGGCGACGACCTCGTCGGCGACGCTCGCGGCGGCGTCGACGAGGACGCGCGTGCCGGAGCTCTCCATCAGCTCGATGCCGCGCAGGATGTTCTCCTCGGTCTTGGCGCCGAAGCCCTTGAGGCCCCGGAGCCGGCCCTCCTTGATCGCGGTGCCCAGCTCGTCCACCGAGGAGATGCCGAGCTCCTCGTAGACGGCGAGGGCCTTCTTCGGACCGAGCGTGGGGATGGCGGTGAGCGCCCGCACCCCGGCCGGGATCTGCGTGCGCAGCTCCTCGACCTGCCGGATCGTGCCGGTGGCGGTGTAATCGAGGACCTTCTTGGCGATCGCCTCGCCCACGGTCGGGATCTTGCGCAGCCCGGCGAGGTCGAGCTCGGAGATGTCGTCGGGATGGCCGGCGATCGCCCGCGCGGCCTTCTCGTACGCCCTGATCTTGAAGGCGTCCCCGCCCGTGATCGAGAGCAGGTCGGCCAGTTCCTGGATGAGGGCCGCAGCCTCGTCGTTCGCCCGTGCCATACGGCCGAGTCTAGAAGCCGGGTCCGACGTTCCCGGAGATCAGCGCAGCGGCGCGGCCGGCCCTCCGGGACGGTCCATCCGGCCCCGCACGACCTCGTCGGCGATGGCCGAGACCTGCTCCTCGGGGAGGCGCCGGTAGCCGTCGTCGGTGACCACCGCGACCGTCGGGTAGATGCGCCGCGTCGGATCGGGGCCGCCCGTGGCGGCGTCGTCGTCGGCCGCGTCGTAGAGCGCCTGGACGCAGACCGTGGCCGCGTCCTCCAGCGACAGGTCGTTCCGGTAGAGCTTCTTCAGGGCGCCCAGCGCGTAGGGAGAGCCCGAGCCGTCCGCGTGGAAGTCGCGGGCCTCCTGCGGGGCGCCGGTGATGTCGTAGGTGTAGATCCGCCCCCCGCCCGACTCCGGGTCGTAGCCGGTGAACAGCGGGACGACCGCGAGGCCCTGCAGCGCCTGGGCGAGGTTGGCCTGGATGACGGCGCCGAGCCGGCGGGCCTTGCCCGGCAGCGACAGCGGAACCGTCTCCATCTTCTCGTAGTGCTCCAGCTCCACCTGGAACAGGCGCACCATCTCCAGCGCCAGCCCGACCGTCCCCGCGAACGCGACGGCGGAGTACTCGTCCGCCCGCTGGACCTTGTCCAGCTCCCGGTAGGCGATGCGGTTGCCCTGCGTTGCGCGCCGGTCGCCGGCCATCATGACCCCGCCCGGGAACGTCAGCGCCAGCACGGTCGTCCCGTGCGGCAGCTCCGGGGCGTCCCCCTCCGGCACCCGGTTGACGGGAAGCAGTTCGGGGGAGTGGACGCGCAGGAAGTCGACGAACGACGCCGACCCCGCCTCGAAGAACTCGGGCGGAATCCCTTGGTCCTCGGTCCGGCCGATCACGGGCGGCTCCTCTCCGGCTGGCTGATCCGACGCCTGATCCTTTCACCCTGCCACAGGATCCCGCGACACGACGCCGCCCGCGCCCATGCCCTTTGGGGGGACGCCCCCCACACCCCCCGGATCGCTTCGCTCAAGCTTCGGGCGCCTCCGGCGGGTTCTGCTGGCTCCGGGTGGCGCCCGCGCAGGCCACGATGACGCAGCAGATCGCGACCCACTGGCGGAAGGTGAGGATCTCGCCGAGCAGCGCCACCCCGACGAGCGCGGCCACGGCGGGCTCCAGGCTCATCAGGATCCCGAAGACGCGGGCGGGCATCCGCCGCAGCGCCTCCAGCTCCAGCGAGTACGGGATCACCGACGACAGGAGCCCCACCCCGAGGCCGATCAGCAGCAGCTGCGGGTCGAGCAGCGCGGTGCCCGCGGACGCCACCCCGAGCGGCAGGATCGCGACCGTCCCGACGACGCTGGCGAGCGCGAGGCCGGTGGAGCCGGAGAACCGCCGGCCGGTGGCGGCGGTGAGCACGATGTACCCCGCCCAGCACGCCCCGGCCAGCAGCGCGAACGCGACGCCGACCGGGTCCACGGCGCCCGTCCCGCCCCGGGCCAGCAGGACGACGCCCGCCCCCGCGAGGACGACCCACAGCGCGTCGCGGGGACGCCTGGACGCGACGATCGACACCGTCAGCGGCCCGAGGAACTCGATCGTGACCGCCACCCCCAGCGGGATCCGCGAGAACGACTGGTAGATCGAGAAGTTCATCAGCGCCAGCGCCAGCCCGAAGCCCGCGGCGATGGCGATGCTGGAGCGGGAGTGGTCGCGCAGAACGGTCCGCAGCGCCTTGCGGGCGAGGAACCCCAGCACGATCGCCGACGTCAGCAGCCGCATCGTCACGACGGCGCTCGGCGGGAGCCGGTCGAACAGGTGCTTGGCGAGCCCCGCCCCGACCTGGAGGGAGATGATGCCGAGCAGGATCAGCGCCGGCGGCGGCACCGACCCCAGCGACAGCGCCCGCAGCCGGCCGGACGCCCGCGAAACGCCACCCAATGAGCCTGTGCCCTGTGAGGGGACGACCCCCCACACCCCCCGGTTCGCTTCGCTCGGGTTGGCCGCCTCAGCCAATGCCATGCGTCACTCCCACCTGAAGAACCGGGCGGCGAGGGCCAGGCCGGCGACGGCCCAGACCGCGAGGACGAGCAGCGGGCCGCCGGGAAGCGCGGCGCCGTCCTGCAGGACCTGCCGCAGCCCGTCGGCGAGCGCCGAGATGGGCAGCAGCTCCAGGGCGCCCTGCACCGGGCCGGGGAACCTGTCCAGCGGGAACACGACGCCGCCGACGGCCAGCAGCAGGACGTAGACGAGGTTCGCCGCGGCGAGCGTGGCCTCGGCGCGCAGCGTCCCGGCCATGAGCAGCCCGAACCCGCTGAACGCGGCGGTGCCGAGCAGCAGCAGGACGACCACGGAGGCGGGGTCGCCGCGCGGGTGCCAGCCGAGCGCCAGCGCGACCGCGCAGATCACCGCGGCCTGGACCCCCTCGACGGCGACCACGCTGAGCGTCTTGGCGGCGATGAGCCCGCCGCGCGGCAGCGGGGTGGCGCCGAGCCGCTTGAGGACGCCGTAGCGCCGCTCGAAGCCGGTGCCGATGGCCTGGCCGGTGAACGCGGTGGACATGACCGCGAGCGCGAGGATGCCCGGCGCGAGGAAGTCGACCCGGCGGCCGGCGCCGAGGTCGAGCAGCGAGGTGCCGCTGAACAGGGCGAGCAGCACGACCGGGATGATCAGGGTGAGCAGCAGCTGCTCGCCGTTGCGCAGCACGGCCCGGAACTCGTAGCCCGCCTGCGACGCGATCATCCGCGGCAGCGGGACCGAGCCGGGCGCGGGGGCGAGGTCCAGGGCGGGGGGCTCGGGCGAGGCGGCGTTCTCCGCGGCGGTCACGAGCGCAGCTCCCGTCCGGTCAGTTCCAGGAAGACGTCCTCCAAGGTGCGGCGCTCGATCCGCAGGTCCTCGGTCATGACGCCGTGCGAGGCGCACCAGGCGGTGACGGTGGCCAGCAGCTCGGGCCGCACGTCCGCCTCGATCAGATAGTGCCCGGCGGGCGACTCCTTGGCCGCGCTCCCCGCGGGCAGCGCCGACAGCAGCTCCTCCAGGCCGAGGCCGGGACGGGCGCGGAACCGCAGCTGCCGCTCGGCGCCGGTCAGCTCCTCGGGGGCGCCCTCGGCGACCACCCTGCCGTGGTCGACGATGACGACATGGTCGGAGAGCCGCTCGGCCTCCTCCATGTTGTGGGTGGTGAGCACGACCGAGACCCCCGCCGCGCGCAGCTCCCCGATCAGGTCCCAGGTGGCGTGCCTGGCCTGCGGGTCGAGCCCGGTCGTGGGCTCGTCCAGGAAGACGAGCTCGGGCCGCCCGACCACGGCGACCGCCAGCGACAGCCGCTGCTGCTGCCCGCCCGACATGCGGCGGAACGGGGTGCGGGCGTGCTCGGTGAGGCCGAGCCGCTCCAGCAGGACGGACGTGTCGAGCGGCCTCGCGTGGAACGACGCGACGAGGTTCAGGAACTCGCCGGCGCGGGCCGTCCCCGGGACGCCGCCGGACTGCGGCATCACGCCGACCCGCGGTTTCAGCGCCCGCCCGTCCGCGAGCGGGTCGAGGCCGAGCACGCGGACGGTGCCGGAGTCGGGGCGGCGGAACCCCTCGCAGATCTCGATCGTGGTGGTCTTGCCGGCGCCGTTCGGGCCGAGCAGCGCGGTGACGGCGCCCCGGGCGGCGGTGAGCGTCAGGCCGTCCACGGCCGGCCGTGCGGCGCCCGCCGCGCCGTAGCGCTTGACGAGCGAGTCCAGCTCGACGGCGCCGTCTCCGGGGGTTGTCATGGAGACGAGTTTAGGTCCGGGGGAGCGGGACTCCGCGCCCGGTCCCGCCGCCGGGCCGGAGCCGGGCGCGGTCGGAGCGCCGGGTGGAGGGGATCCGGTTTCGCCGGCCGCGCCCAGGGGAATCGCCGACGTGTCGCGGAGCGGCCCCGGACGCCCGGCCGGACCGCCGGGGGACGGGAGGGCACGATGCGCGTGGTCGTCGCGCTCGGTGGGAACGCGCTGGTCAAGCGGGGCGAGACGCCCGACGACGGGCTGCAGCGCGCCGGGGTCGACCGGGCCGTGCGGTCGCTGGCGCCGCTCGCCGAGCGGCACGAGCTGATCATCACGCACGGGAACGGGCCGCAGGTCGGGGTGCTGTCGCTGGAGAGCGTGCACGACCCGAACCTGTCCCGGCCGTACCCGCTGGACACGATCGGCGCCGAGACCCAGGGCATGATCGGCTACTGGCTGCTGCAGGCGCTGCAGAACGCGCTGCCGGGCCGCCAGGTGATGGCGATGATCAACCAGACGCTGGTGTCGGCGGTGGACCCGGCGTTCGGGAACCCGTCGAAGTTCGTCGGCCAGGTCTACGACCGGGACGAGGCGGAGAAGCTCGCCGCCGAGTACGGCTGGACGGTCCGCCCCGACGGCGACCGCTGGCGCCGCGTGGTGCCGTCGCCGCGCCCCCAGCGGGTGATCGAGACCCGGCTGATCAGGGAACTGGTCCGGCTCGGGACGGTCGTGGTCTGCGCGGGCGGCGGCGGCATCCCGGTGGTCCGCAACGACGTCGGGCGGCTGGAGGGCGTCGAGGCCGTGATCGACAAGGACCTCACCGCGTCCGTCCTGGCCGAGAGCATGGACGCCGACGCACTGCTCATCCTCACCGACGTGCCGCGCGTGCTGCGCGGCTTCGGCACGCCGGACGAGGAGGAGATCGCGCACACCACGCCGCACGAGCTGCGCGCCGAGGACTTCCCGGCCGGGTCGATGGGCCCGAAGGCCGAGGCGGCGGCGAGCTTCGTCGAGCGGACGGGCGACATGGCCGCGATCGGGCTGCTCGACCAGTGCGAGCGGATCCTCGAGGGGACCGCCGGCACGATCGTCACGCCGAACGCCACCTGGCCGCTCGCGAGCACGCTCTGACGACGCGGTACACCTCTGAGGACGCGGTATACAGGGCGGCGGCGCTCCGTGCCGCCGGAGGACGAAAGCCCAGGTTAGGTAAGGCTTACCTGCGTGAGCTACGACATCGGGATTCCGGTGTTTCGCGGGAAGTAATTACGGCACACTGATGTTGTGAAAAACGTGAGCGAGGATCAGACGAGCGCGCCGGCCGCCACTGCGCGGCCGTTCGGCGTGCCGTCGGCGCCTGGCCGCACCGAGCGCGACACGCGCGCGCGGGTGGCCCGGCTGATCCTCGAGCACGGGCCGGTCACGGCGTCCACGCTGGGGGAGCGCGTCGGGCTCACGCCGGCCGCGGTCCGCCGGCACCTGGACGCCCTGCTGGCCGAGGGCATGATCGAGGTCCGCAAGGCGCGGGTTCCGCAGACCCGGCGCGGCCGGGGGCGTCCCGCCAAGTGGTTCGCCATCACCGACGCCGGGCGCAGCGCCTTCGTGCACGCCTACGACGACCTGGCGACCAGCGCGCTGCGGTTCCTCGCCGAGGCGGCCGGCGACCACGCGGTCGCCGAGTTCGCCCGGCGGCAGATCGCCGACCTGGAGCGGCGGTACCGGCCGGTCGTGCAGGGCGCGCCGCCCCACCAGCGGGTGCGCATCCTCGCCGAGGCGCTCTCGGGCGACGGCTACGCGGCCGCCGCGGCGAAGGCGCCCCAGCCGGGCGGCGGCGAGCAGCTGTGCCAGCACCACTGCCCGGTCGCGCACGTCGCCGCGGAGTTCCCGCAGCTGTGCGAGGCCGAGACCGAGGCGTTCAGCCGGCTGCTCGGCACTCCCGTGCAGCGGCTGGCGACGATCGCCCACGGCGACGGCATCTGCACCACCCACGTCAGCCCGGTCGACTTGTGTGCCGACCGGGCCCGAGGTGACGGTCCGGAGGGACCTCCCTTTGACATCCACCCACCGGCCGAGGCCGAGGGATCCGACCCGGGGGGCGAGGTTGACGCTTCACAGACCGCCTAACGGCGAAGTCTCCACGTCCTGCGACGGCATGCCCTGCCGCCGGCCGCTTGGTTATCGCGACGTGACTAACATATCACTCTCTGGAGTTGTTCTATGACTACGGCAGCCCACCCAGAGCTGGAAGGGCTCGACAGGTACAAGTTCGGCTGGGCCGACCCCGACGAGGCCGGCGCCTCGGCGAAGCGCGGGCTGAACGAGGACGTCGTCCGCGACATCTCGGGCAAGAAGAACGAACCCCAGTGGATGCTCGACCTGCGCCTCAAGGGGCTGCGGCTGTTCAGCAAGAAGCCGATGCCCACCTGGGGCTCCGACCTGTCGGACATCGACTTCGACAACATCAAGTACTTCGTGCGGTCCACCGAGCAGCAGGCCGCCTCCTGGGAGGAGCTCCCGGAGGACATCAAGAACACCTACGACAAGCTCGGCATCCCCGAGGCCGAGAAGCAGCGCCTCATCGCCGGCGTCGCCGCGCAGTACGAGTCGGAGGTCGTCTACCACAAGATCCGCGAGGACCTTGAGGAGAAGGGCGTCATCTTCGTCGACACCGACACCGGCCTGCGCGAGCACCCGGAGATCTTCCAGGAGTACTTCGGCTCGGTGATCCCCGTCGGCGACAACAAGTTCGCCGCGCTCAACACCGCCGTGTGGTCGGGCGGCTCGTTCATCTACGTCCCGCCGGGCGTGCACGTCGAGATCCCGCTGCAGGCCTACTTCCGGATCAACACCGAGAACATGGGCCAGTTCGAGCGGACGCTGATCATCGCCGACGAGGGCTCCTACGTCCACTACGTCGAGGGCTGTACCGCCCCGATCTACAAGTCGGACTCGCTGCACTCCGCAGTCGTGGAGATCGTCGTGAAGAAGGACGCCCGCGTCCGCTACACGACCATCCAGAACTGGTCCAACAACGTCTACAACCTGGTGACCAAGCGCGCCGTCGCCTACGAGGGCGCCACCATGGAGTGGGTCGACGGCAACATCGGCTCCAAGGTCACCATGAAGTACCCGGCGGTGTACCTGCTCGGCGAGCACGCCAAGGGCGAGACCCTGTCGATCGCGTTCGCGGGCGAGGACCAGCACCAGGACGCCGGCGCCAAGATGGTGCACGCCGCGCCCAACACCTCCTCCAGCATCATCTCCAAGTCGGTGGCGCGCGGCGGTGGCCGCACGTCCTACCGGGGGCTGGTGCAGATCCAGGAGGGCGCCGAGCACAGCAAGTCCACGGTCAAGTGCGACGCGCTGCTCATCGACCAGATCAGCCGGTCCGACACCTACCCCTACGTCGACGTCCGCGAGGACGACGTCGAGATGGGCCACGAGGCGACCGTCTCCAAGGTGTCGGAGCAGCAGCTGTTCTACCTGATGAGCCGCGGCCTCACCGAGGACGAGGCGATGGCGATGATCGTGCGCGGGTTCGTCGAGCCGATCGCGCGCGAGCTGCCGATGGAGTACGCGCTCGAGCTGAACCGGCTCATCGAACTGCAGATGGAAGGAGCCGTCGGCTGATGGGGCTGGAGCAGAAGCCTCTCTCGACGCTGCACGAGAAGGCGTCCTTCGAGGTGGGCGACTTCGACGTGCCGACGGGCCGCGAAGAGGAGTGGCGGTTCACCCCGCTGCGCCGGCTGCGCGGCCTGCACAACGGCACCGCCGAGGACGGCGGCAAGGTGCTGCTGGAGGCCGAGGCGGCGCCGGAGGTGACGGTCGAGACCGTCGGCCGCGACGACGAGCGCCTCGGCAGGGCCTACGTCCCCGCCGACCGGGTGAGCGCCCAGGCGTGGGACTCCTTCACCCACGCCACCGTCGTCACGGTGCCGAAGGAGACCGTGGCCTCGGTGCCGACCGTGCTGCGGCTCCGCGGCGAGGACGCCTCGGCCGCCGCCTACGGGCACACGACCGTCGTCCTGGAGCCGTTCGCCGAGGCCACCGTCGTGCTCGCGCACCGCGGCTCGGCGACCTACGCCGACAACGTCGAGTTCGTCGTCGGCGACGGCGCCCGGCTGTCGGTGATCAGCCTGCAGGACTGGTCGGACGACAGCGTCCACGTCTCCCACCAGCACGCCCGCCTCGGCCGCGACGCCCGGTTCGTCTCGCACAACATCTCGCTCGGCGGCGACGTCGTGCGGATCTCGCCGTCGGTCGCCTACGACGGGCCCGGCGGCGACGCCGAGCTGTACGGGGTGTACTTCGTCGACGGCGGCCAGCACCTGGAGCACCGGCTCCTCGTCGACCACGCCGTCCCGCACTGCCGCAGCCGCGTCGACTACCGCGGCGCGCTCCAGGACCAGGACGCGCACGCCGTCTGGATCGGCGACGTGATCATCCGCGCGGAGGCCGAGGGCACCGACACCTACGAGCTGAACCGCAACCTCGTCCTCACCGACGGGACGCGGGTCGACTCCGTCCCCAACCTGGAGATCCTCACCGGCGAGGTCACCGGCGCGGGGCACGCCTCGGCGTCCGGCCGGCTGGACGACGAGCACCTGTTCTACCTGCAGGCGCGCGGCATCACCTTCGACCAGGCGCGCCGCATGGTGGTCCGGGGCTTCCTCGGCCAGCTGGTCGAGCGCATCGAGGTCGCCGAGGTCCGCGACAAGGTGAGCGAGGCGATCGAGGCCGAGCTCGACCGGGGAGCGGGCGCATGACGTACGTCAAGGTGTGCGCGCTGGACGAGGTCCCGCCGGACGGGGCGCTCGCCGTGGAGGTGGACGACACGCCGGTCGCCATCGCGCGCAGCGGCGACGACGTGTTCGCCCTGAGCGACATCTGCTCGCACGCCGAGGTCTCGCTGTCCGAGGGCGAGATCTACAACGGCACGATCGAGTGCTGGCTGCACGGGTCCTGCTTCGACCTGCGCACCGGAAAGCCCACCAACCCGCCGGCCACGCAGCCGGTCGCCACCTACAAGGTCAAGGTCGAGGGCGGGGACGTCTACGTCTCGCTCACCGGCGACTGACCGCACGACGAAGGACTACACGCACTATGGCCACGCTAGAGATCCGCGACCTCCACGTCTCCGTCGGCGACGGCTCCGACGGGGCGAAGGAGATCCTGCGCGGGGTCGACCTGACCGTGAAGGCCGGCGAGACCCACGCGATCATGGGGCCGAACGGCTCCGGCAAGTCCACCCTCGCCTACGCGATCGCCGGCCACCCGAAGTACGAGGTGACCTCCGGCACGGTCACGCTGGACGGCGAGGACGTCCTCGCCATGTCGGTCGACGAGCGCGCCCGCGCCGGGCTGTTCCTCGCGATGCAGTACCCGGTCGAGGTGCCGGGCGTCTCGGTCTCCAACTTCCTGCGCTCGGCCGTGACCGCCGTCCGCGGCGAGGCCCCGAAGCTCCGCCAGTTCTCCAAGGAGATGAAGCAGGCGATGGACGGCCTGTCCATCGACCCGGCGTTCGCGCAGCGGAGCCTGAACGAGGGCTTCTCCGGCGGCGAGAAGAAGCGGCACGAGATCCTGCAGCTGGAGATGCTGAAGCCGAAGGTCGCGATCCTGGACGAGACCGACTCCGGCCTCGACGTCGACGCCCTCAAGGTCGTCTCCGAGGGCGTCAACCGGTTCGCCTCCGGTGACACCGGCGTCCTGCTCATCACGCACTACACCCGCATCCTGCGGTACGTGAAGCCCGACTTCGTGCACGTGTTCGCGGCCGGCCGCGTCGTCGCCGAGGGCGGGCCCGAGCTGGCCGACGAGCTGGAGAACGAGGGCTACGAGAAGTACTCGAAGGCGGGCGCTTCCCGATGAGCGATCTGCTGCCCGAGGAGATCAAGAAGGACTTCCCGCTGCTGGGGCGCACGGTGCGCGGCGGGCGTCCTCTGGTGTACCTCGACTCGGGCGCGACCTCGCAGAAGCCCGTCCGGGTGCTGGACGCCGAGCGTGCGTTCTACGAGCAGCACAACGCGGCACCGCACCGCGGTGCGCACCTGCTCGCCGAGGAGGCGACGGAGGCCTACGAGAACGCCCGCGCCTCGATCGCCCGGTTCATCGGCGCGACGCCCGGCGAGATCGTGTTCACCAAGAACGCGACCGAGGGCATCAACCTGGTCGCGTACGCGATGAGCAACGCGGCCACCGCGGGCCCGGAGGCCGGGCGGTTCGCCGTCGGCCCCGGCGACGAGGTCGTGGTGTCGGAGATGGAGCACCACGCCAACCTCGTCCCGTGGCAGCAGCTGTGCCTGCGGACCGGGGCGACGCTGCGCTGGTTCGGCATCACCGACGAGGGCCGGCTCGACCTCGCGAACCTCGACGAGCTGGTCAACGAGCGCACGAAGATCGTGGCGCTGACGCACCAGTCGAACGTGCTGGGGACCGTCCCGCCGGTCGAGCGGATCGTGGAGCGTGCCCACGCCGTCGGCGCGCTCGTGCTGCTGGACGCCGCGCAGTCGGTTCCGCACCAGCCGGTGGACGTCACCCGGCTGGGCGCCGACTTCCTCGCGTTCTCCGGGCACAAGATGCTGGGCCCGACCGGCATCGGCGTCCTGTGGGGGCGGAGCGAACTGCTGGAGGCCATGCCGCCGTTCATCACCGGCGGTTCCATGATCGAGGTCGTCCGGATGGAGGAGACCACGTTCATGCCGCCGCCGCAGCGGTTCGAGGCCGGCGTGCCGATGACGGCGCAGGCGGTCGGGCTCGGCGTGGCCTGCGACTACCTCGCCGAGATCGGCATGGACCGCGTGCACGCCCACGAGGAGGCCCTCGTCGCCTACTCGCTGGAGCGGCTCGGCGAGATCCCCGGCGTCCGCATCATCGGGCCCGGCACCACCGAGGCCCGCGGCGGCGCGGTGTCGTTCACCGTCGAGGACATCCACCCGCACGACGTCGGCCAGGTCCTGGACGACCTGGGCGTCGAGGTGCGCGTCGGCCACCACTGCGCGTGGCCGATCTGCCGCCGCTTCGGCATCCCGGCGACCACCCGCGCGACGTTCTACCTCTACAACACCCTCGGCGACGTGGACGCGCTCGCCGACGCGGTCCGGCAGGCCCAGAAGTTCTTCGGGACCGCCTGACAGGAACAGGCCGGGCCGGGCCCTGGTTGTAGCGAGGAAAGGCTTGGAAAGGACGACATGCAGCTGGAGGCGATGTACCAGGAGGTCATCCTGGACCATTACCGCAACCCCCTCCACAAGGGGTTGCGGGAGCCGTTCGAGGGCGAGGCGCACCACGTCAACCCCACGTGCGGCGACGAGGTGACGCTGCGCGTCCACCTGGACGGCGAGGGCCAGGCCGCCACGGTCGCCGACGTCTCCTACGACGCCATGGGCTGCTCGATCAGCCAGGCGAGCGCCTCGGTGATGTCCGACCTGGTCATCGGCAAGTCCGTGAAGGAGGCGATGGCGGTCGGCGAGGAGTTCCTGTCGCTGATGCAGTCCCGCGGCCAGGACGTCGAGCCCGACGAGGACGTCCTGGAGGACGCCATCGCCTTCGCCGGGGTCTCCAAGTACCCCGCCAGGATCAAGTGCGCCCTGCTCGCCTGGATGGCGTGGAAGGACGCGACCGCCCGCGCTCTCGGAGAGGCATCATGACCGACACGCCCGCGACCGACACCCCGGCGACCGACGCGCCCCTCGAGGAGGCGCTGTCCCCCGAGCAGGAGGAGGTCCTGGAGGCGCTGAAGGACGTCGTCGACCCCGAACTCGGCATCAACGTCGTCGACCTCGGCCTCGTCTACGGCGTCGACCTGTCCGACGAGGTCGCCACCCTGGACATGACGCTGACCAGCGCCGCCTGCCCGCTCACCGACGTGATCGAGGACCAGGCGCACTCCGCCCTGGACGGCCTGGTCAAGGACGTCAAGATCAACTGGGTCTGGCTCCCGCCGTGGGGCCCCGACAAGATCACCGACGACGGCCGCGACCAGCTCCGCGCCCTCGGCTTCAACGTCTGACCGCACCGCACCGTGAGGCCGCGCCCCGCCCGGGGCGCGGCCTCACGCGTCATCGGGGCCGCGCGTGCTCGGCGTGCTCCGCGGCGTCCTTGGGTCTGGGCGGCCAGAGGGTGGTGGTGATCGGCCACAGGGACCAGATCGCCAGGACCGTGCCGAGGCGCCCCAGCCAGCCGCCGAGGGCCTCCGTGCGGTCGCCGTCGTCGACGAGGGCGATCATGCCGAGGAGGAGCCCGCAGGCGATCGCGGTCGCCAGGGCGGCCTTCCCGAACTCGCGCCACTCGTAGCGGACGCGGGCCGCCCCGTACTTGGGCCTGCCGCGCGGCGGGGGACCGCCGGCGAAGCGGTGCGCGAACCGCTCGTCGGCCCAGCGGACCATGCTGTGGCCGAAGGCGACGGAGTATCCGAGGTAGGCGGCGGCCAGGCCGTGGCCGGTGCCCGCGGTCGCGCCGCCGCGCAGGTCGATCACCGTGGCGGCCAGCAGGACCAGGTCGATCAGCGGGACGCACAGCAGGAGCGCCGCGCCGGTGCGGCGGAGGCGCAGCGGGTAGCGGGCGGCGAGACCGGCCGCCAGCACGACCCAGAACCCGATCTCGCACGCCGCGATGATCCCTATCAGCACGTGACCTCCCTGCTGGACACCGGATTCCATCGTCTGTCCGGTCAGCGCGCGGAATCGTCCTCTGGGGTGAGGTTCCGCGGGTCCTCCGAAGGATGTACGGGGGCTCCTCACGCGGGTGGACGGCGGACCCCGGCGGGGATGCTGTGATGGAGGCGTGCACAGGCTCCGACGTCTCACCACCCGGCAGGACGCCCTGATCGCCGCGGCCGCGCTCGCCGGCGGGCTGGCGGTGCTGGCGGCGCACGGGTACACGCTGTGGTCCAAGGACTGGGACGTGTCGCTGTGGGTGCGGCTCGTGCCACTGTCCGGGCTCTGCCTCGCGATGCTGCTCCGGCGGACGGCCCCGATCACCGGGCTGCTGGTGGCGACGCCGTTCAACGTCGCCGACGTGGTCTTCGGGCCGAGCCTGGCCACCGCGATGATCTACGGGGACGCGCTGTACGCGGCGAGCCTGTACGGGCGCCGCCGCACCGCGGAGTGGCTGCTCGGCGTGACGCTCGCGGGCAGCCTCGCGGTGGCGGCCGGGGTCGCGATCGCGCTGCACGGCGTCGCCGTCGGGGTGGTGGGCGGTTCGGTCGCCGGGGTCGTGTGGGTGGCGCCGGTGCTGACCGCGATGGCCGTCCGGGAGCACCGGGAGCGGGCGGAGGCGGAGCGGCAGCGGGCCGAGCAGGTCGCGCGGCTGGCCGAGATGGACCGGCGGGCCGCGGTGACCGCCGAGCGCGCCCGGATGGCCCGCGAGCTGCACGACGTGATCGCCAACCATCTGAGCGCGGTCGCGCTGCACTCCTCGGCCGTCCTGAAGGTGCCCGACCTCGACCGGGACGGGGTGAACCGGGCCATGGAGGTCATCCGGGAGAACAGCGTCCAGGGCCTGGCCGAGATGCGCCGGATGATCGGGCTGCTGCGGGAGGGCGGCGCGGAGGACCCGGCCGCCCAGCCGCGGCTGGCCGAGCTCGGGCGGCTCGTCCGGGGCAGCGCGCGGTCGGACCTGTCGGCGCGGCTGGAGGTCACCGGCGACCCGCCCGAGCTGCCGGCGGCGGTCGAGCTGGCCGCCTACCGGATCGTCCAGGAGGCGCTGACCAACGCGCTGAAGCACGCCGGGCCCGGCCACGCCGACGTGCGGGTCGCCTACGGCGGCAGGCGCGTGGTGATCGACGTGCTCAGCCCGCTGGGCCGGACGGCTCGCGGCTGCCCGGCACCGGAAGCGGCCTGGTCGGGATGCGCGAGCGGGCCGTCATGCTCGCCGGGGAGTTCGACGCGGGCCCGGACGGCGCGCACTGGCGCGTGCACGCCGAGCTGCCCGTCGACCATCTGCAGGGTGGGAGGGCGTCATGATCGAGGTGCTGGTCGCCGACGACCAGGCGGCGGTGCGGGCGGGCCTGGTGCTGATCCTCGGGTCCGCCCCCGACGTCCGGGTGGTCGGGGAGGCCGCCGACGGGGCGCGGGCGGTGGAGCTGGCCCGGGAGCTGCGCCCGGACGTGGTGCTCATGGACGTGCGCATGCCCCGCCTGGACGGCATCGCCGCCACCCGGGAGATCGCGGGCTTCACCGACGTCCTGGTGCTGACGACGTTCGACATGGACGAGTACGTGTTCGGCGCCCTGCGGGCGGGGGCCGCCGGGTTCCTGCTCAAGGACGTCGACGCCGACAGGCTGGTGGACGCCGTGCGGACCGTGGCGGCGGGGGAGGGGATCATCGCCCCGAAGGTCACCCGGCGGCTCATCGGCGCCTTCGCGTCCCGGCCCGCCGCGCCCGCGGAGACGCCGGGCCTGGACGAGCTGACGCCGCGCGAGCGGGAGGTGTTCCGGTGCCTCGGCGAGGGGCTGTCCAACGGGCAGATCGCGGCCCGCCTCGCCATGGCCGAGACGACCACCAAGACGCACGTCAGCCGCATCCTCGGCAAGCTCGGGCTCGCCAGCCGCGTCCAGGCGGCCATCCTCGCCCAGGAGACGGCCGCTCGCGGCCTTTTCCCCCTTGATCCACATAAAGGATCATCCGGGGCGTCCTGAGCCCGCAGCGGCGATCTCAGCGCGACATCGCCCGGATCAGGTCGGCGACGCGGACGATGCCGAGGCAGCGCCCCACCTCGTCCACCACGACCAGGTCGTCGTAGACGCGGTCGTCGTCCGCCCCCGCGGCGCGCAGCGCGGCGACCGCCGGGACGGTGCGCGGCACCGGCCGCGGCGGGTCGGCGAGCCGCGCGGCCGGCCTCCGCGCGTGCAGGGCGTGCCCGTAGGCGCCCGACAGCTGGAGCAGGAACCGGGTCCGGTGGACGGTGTGCAGGGGACGCTGCCGGTCGTCCACGAGGACGACGCAGGTCGCGCCGGTCTCGGCGGTCAGCACGTCGAGGACCTCGCCCGCGGTCGCCGTGTGCGGCAGCGACACCGCGGGCAGCGTGAACTCCGACACCCGCGGGCCGAGGTCGGCGCCGGGCCGCGGGGGCGCCGCGTGCCCGGCCGTCACCGGGATGCTGACCGGCATGCCGGGGCGCCACTCCGGCGGCGCGAGGGCCGGCCCCTGGACGAGCCGGACGCCCGCCGCGCGCAGGTGCATCACCTGGTCGGGCGTCGCCATCCCGGGTGCGAGGACGTGCGTCTCCAGCCGGTGCGCCAGCTCCACCAGGCCCGCCACGAGCGCCGACCGGCGGGGCTCGGTGAGCGCGGCGCGGGCCAGCTCGGGGTCGAGCTTGAGCAGATAGGACGCGCCGTCCGCCATCAGGTCCAGCGGGGCGTGCGCGGAGCCGAGCCCGGCGAGCCCGACGAGGTAGCCGGTGCGGCGCAGCGCCGAGAGCGCGGCGTTCAGGGGCGGGCGCCGGGCGGGCGGGAACCCGCCGGTGACGCAGAGGATGATCTCCTGCGGGCGCCGGCCGGTGCGGCCGAGCCCGCGGTGCAGCTCGCCCAGCAGGTCCTCGCCCGCCGCGAGGGTCTCGGCGCGCAGCCCGATCTGCAGCGGTAGCGGCGTGCCGAGGCCGGCGGCGGCGCGGGCCGCCTCGACCGCGCGGCGCACGTCCTCGGAGGCGGGGTCGGATCGCACCGGCGCCCGGGACGGCGCGGCGTGCGCCTCCACGGCGACGACGGCGCCCGTGCCGAGGTCGACGACGGGATGGAAGACCGCCCGGGCCGGGAGGAGCGCATCGAGGGTGTCGGTGGCGGACACACGCGCATCATGACCCCCATACGACGACGAAACCACACCTGTCAGGAGAAGTTAACCGACAGTTCTTCCAGGTCGCGGCCATGGACGACGGACGGCTGGACGACGGACGGGAGGCGGAGCGTCACAGCCCGCGGCCGGCGGCCGCCGCCGACAGCAGGTACGTCACCCCGGCGACGGCCGCCAGCCACGCGTAGGGGGCGACGTCGGCGCCGCGCAGCGCCTGGACGACGAGCGCGGCGACGACCGCGACGGTCAGCATGTCGCCCGTCATGGCGGCGGCGCGCAGGTGCGCGCGGGCCCGGGTGCCGGACCCGAACGACTCGCTGAACGGCAGCGCCGGCTCGTTGCGCCGGTACGCGAGGTAGGCGGCGTACCCGGCGAGCGCGGCGAGCGCGACCAGGGCCGTTCCCGACCGCCCGTCGGCGGCCAGCACGGCCCCGACCACCACACCGGCGCCGAGGACGAGCCCTGGCACGGCCCAGCGGCTGAGACTGCGGCGTTCGGGAGCGATCCACATGGCGCTCATCCTCCCTGATCCGCGCGTGCGGCGGACCGTCAACGCGCCGGGCGGTATCTTCTCGCATCGTGGCGCAATTTCGGTTGAACGGCTCGAAGATGCTCGCCGTCGACCTCGGCGGGGAGACCATCAGGGCGCTGAACGGCTCCATGGTCGCCTACGAGGGGCAGATGGCGTTCAAACGGCAGGGCATGACGGGCGGGGAGGGCCTGCGCGGCGCTCTCAAGCGCAGGATCGCCGGCGAGGGCATGACCCTCATGGAGATCACCGGGCAGGGGACGGTCTACCTGGCGAGCGAGGCGACGGAGGTCACGCTCGTCCAGCTCACCGGCGACACGCTCTTCGTGGAGTCGGAGAGCCTCCTCGCCCTCGACGGGAACCTGCAGACCGGCGTGCAGTTCGTCGGCCTGCGGGGCATGGGCACCGGCCAGGGGCTCGCCACCACCAAGGTGGACGGCCACGGGACGGTCGCGATCCTCTCCCAGGGGCCCGCGATCGCGCTGGAGGTGACACCGCAGACGCCGCTGTGCGTCGACCCGCACGCCTACGTCTGCCATCACGGGCAGCTCCAGCAGGACGTGGTCACCGACGTCAACTGGCGGACGGTGATAGGCCAGGGATCGGGGGAGAGCGTGCAGTTCCGGTATCAGGGGCACGGGCTGGTCTACGTCCAGCCCGCTGAACGCGGTGGAATCTTGGAGATCTGATGCCGGGCTACCAGTCGATCAACTCCAAGATGCTCCAGGTGCCGATCGGGCCGGGGCAGGAGGTCTACAGCAAGCGCGGCGCGATGCTCGCCTACACCGGGCCGGTGTCGTTCGCCCCGTCCACCACGGCCGGGCAGGGCATGGGCGGCGCCATCGGGCGCGCCGTCGCCGGCGAACGCAGCGCGATGATGCACGTGACCGGGCAGGGCACCGTCATGTTCGGCCACGGCGGCCTGCACGTCACGGTCATCGACCTGAACGGCGCCGACACCCTGTACGCCGAGGCCGACCGGCTCCTGGTGCACGACGCGACCCTGCAGGTCGGGACGATGTTCATGGGCGAGCAGGGCGGCGTCCGCGGGATCGTCCGCGGCGCGGTCACCGGGCAGGGCCTGTTCACCACGACGCTCACGGGGCACGGCTCGTGCGCGCTGCTGTCGCACGGCGGCGTGATGGAGCTGCCGATCGGCCCGCAGCGTCCCGTGCACGTCGACCCGCAGGCCTACGTGGCCCACCGCGGCCAGGTGGAGAACAAGCTCACCGCCGCGGCGGGCCTGCGCGACCTGGTCGGTCGCGGCTCCGGCGAGGCGTTCCAGCTGCAGCTGAGCGGTTCCGGCGTCGTCTACGTCCAGGCCAGCGAGAGGAAGATCTGACCGTGAGCACGTTCGGCACGCAGACCTGGAACCCGCACACCCTCCCGGCCAACGACAACGTCAACCCCTACGCCTTCAGCGTCGACCTCAACGGGCAGTGGTTCGCGCAGAAGGGCAAGATGATCGCCTACTACGGGCAGATCAGGTTCGAGGCGCTGTCGGCGGGCCCGCTGGACTCCCTCGTCGCGCACGCCTTCAACTCGCCGCTGTACGCGCAGGACTGGATCGTCGCGCAGGGGCAGGGCAAGCTCGTCCTCGCCGACCGCGGGTTCGACGTCAACTCCTTCGACCTGGAGAACGGCAACCTGACCGTCCGGGCCGGGAACCTGCTGGCGTTCGAGCCCGGCCTGGAGCTCAAGCAGTCGATCATCCCCGGGTTCCTGACGCTGATCGGCACGGGGCGGTTCGTGGCCGCCTCCAACGGGCCCGTCCACTTCGTGGAGCCGCCGATCCGGGTCGACCCGCAGGCGCTGCTCGGCTGGGCCGACTGCCCCTCCCCGTGCCACCACTACGACCACTCCTACATGCGCGGGGCGTTCGGCGCCGCCCGGATGGTCTTCGGGATCGGCGGCTCGTCGGGCGAGGAGCACCAGTTCGACTTCACCGGCCAGGGGACCGTGCTGATGCAGTCGTCCGAGGTCGTGATGAACGAGGACGTCCTGCTGCGCGACCTGGAGGGCCAGATCGGGCTGGTGGGCACGTCCGGCCTCCAGCGGCTCCAGCAGACGATCACCCGGCGGCTGTCGGCCGAGCGCCAGGGCTGAGCCCCCCGGGGGCCCGGACGCCGGGCCCCCGGGCAGGCGTCACGCCTCGGGGTCGGGCGCGGGCTTCATCACGTGGAACGGCACCCCGAACGGGTCGCGGACGGCCGCCGACCGCCCGTACGGGCTGTCCTGCGGCTCGGCGTCGACCGTGCCGCCTCCCGCGCGGACCTTGCGGACCGCCTCGTCGGCGTCGTCGACGGCGAAGTACGTCGTCCAGGACGAGACGGGCCCGCCGCCGCCGAGGACGATGGTCGAGCCGCCGAGGATGCCGCCGATGTAGCGGCCGTCGCCGGGGCGCTTCAGGGCGGTGTAGTCCATGCCGGGCACCGCCTCCGGCTCGTAGCCGAACACCGCCGTGTAGAACTCGCCGGCGGCCGCCGAGTCCTGCGTGACCAGCTCGTTCCAGACGAACGACCCGGGGTCGTTGACGATCCGCGAGCCCGGGTGGTTGCGGCCCTGCCACAGGCCGAACTGCCCGCCCTGCGGGTCCCTGACGATCGCCATGCGCCCCAGGTCCATCACGTCCATGGCCGGGACGACGACCTCGCCGCCCGCGTCCGTGACGCGCTTGACGGTCCCGTCGCAGTCGTCGGCGGCGAAGTAGACGTCCCACCAGTACACGTCCGGCTCGTCCTCGGGGTTCGTCATCATCCCGGCGACGGGCTCGCCGCGCAGGGTGCACAGGTTGTAGTGGCCGCCCTCCGGCCCCGTGTCCTCGAACCGCCAGCCGAAGAGCTCCCCGTAGAACGTCTTGGCCCGGTCGAGGTCGGGCACGCCGATGTCGAGCCAGTTGGGCGTCCCGTCGGGCACGTTGCCCGTGACATGGGTCATCCGACTCACACTCCTTCGTGCTGGGACCGTTGGCCCCGATGTCGTCCCGTCGCACGTCCCCCACCGTCCATCCTCGCCCCGCGAGCCCCGTTCACACATCCGCCGGGCACCATGGGCATGGCCGGGACCGGCATGGCCGGGTCCGGCCGCCGTTCTCCGGCCCCCACCCGCCGCGGCCGGGCGGACGAGCCCGGCCCGGCCGTCACGTACACTGGACGGATGGTTCCGCTCCCGAACTGACAGGCCGCACAGCGCGCCCCGGTCACGCGACCGCGCGGCGCGCTGTTTCGTGCGTCCGTCCATCGAGCCGTCCCTCCAGGGGAGCCCAGTCACTGTGATCATCGCGAAAGACGTCGAGCTGCGCGCCGGTTCCCGGCTGCTGATCGAGGCCGCCACGTTCCGGGTCAACCCCGGCGACCGGGTCGGCTTCGTCGGCCGCAACGGCGCCGGCAAGACGACCCTCACCAAGGTCCTGGCGGGGGAGGCGCTGCCCGCGCAGGGCGCCGTGACGTCCTCCGGCACGATCGGCTACCTGCCGCAGGACCCGCGCGGCGTCGACCTGGCCGAGCTGGCCCGCGACCGGATCCTGTCCGCCCGCGGGCTGGACGAGGTGATCCGCGAGCTGCGCGCCGCGGAGGACGCCATGGCGACCGCGACGGGCGCCGACCGCGACAAGGCCGTCCGCCGGTACGGGCGCCTGGAGGAGCGGCTGCACGTGCTCGGCGGCTACGGCGCGGAGGCGGAGGCCGCGTCGATCGCCTCCAGCCTCGGCCTCCCCGACCGGGTGATGACCCAGCCGCTCGGGACGCTGTCGGGCGGCCAGCGGCGCCGGGTCGAGCTGGCCCGCATCCTGTTCTCCGGCGCCGACACGCTGCTGCTGGACGAGCCGACGAACCACCTGGACGCCGACTCGGTCGTGTGGCTCCGCGACTTCCTCAAGGGCCACCAGGGCGGCCTCGTGGTGATCAGCCACGACGTGGAGCTGCTGGACGCGGTGGTCAACCGGGTGTTCCACCTGGACGCCAACCGGTGCGTCGTCGACATCTACAACGTCGGCTGGAAGAAGTACCTCGACCAGCGCGAGACCGACGAGCGGCGCCGCAAGCGCGAGTCCGCCAACGCGCATCGGCAGGCCTCGGCGCTGCTGTCGCAGGCCGACAAGATGCGCGCGAAGGCCACCAAGGCGAAGGCCGCCCAGCAGATGGACCGGCGCGCCCGGCAGCTCCTGGCGGGCGTCGAGGGGGAGCGGCAGGCCGACAAGGTCGCCAAGATCCGCTTCCCGGACCCGGCTCCGTGCGGCAAGACCCCCCTCACCGCGGAGGGTTTGTCGAAATCGTACGGATCTTTGGAGATTTTCACCGACGTGGACCTGGCCGTCGACCGGGGCAGCCGCGTCGTCGTCCTCGGCCTTAACGGCGCCGGGAAGACGACGCTGCTGCGCCTGCTGGCGGGCGTCGACAAGCCCGACACAGGCGCGGTGGTCCCCGGCCACGGCCTGCGAATCGGCTACTACGCCCAGGAGCACGAGACCCTGGACGTCGAGCGGTCCGTGCTGGAGAACATGCAGTCGGCCGCGCCCGGCATGATGCCGGTCGAGGTCCGCAAGATCCTCGGCTCGTTCCTGTTCTCCGGCGACGACGTCGACAAGCCCGCGGGCGTGCTGTCCGGCGGCGAGAAGACCCGGCTGGCGCTGGCCATGCTCGTGGTGTCCAGCGCCAACGTGCTGCTGCTGGACGAGCCCACCAACAACCTCGACCCGGCCAGCCGCGCGGAGATCCTCGGGGCGCTGCGGACGTTCGCCGGAGCCATCGTCCTGGTCACCCACGACGAGGGCGCGGTCGAGGCGCTCGCGCCGGAAAGAGTGATTTTGCTCCCGGATGGTGTGGAAGATATCTGGAGTGACGAGTTTGCCGATCTGGTGGCGCTCGCGTGACCTGCGGGGTGACTTCCGCAGATCTTTTCTGGCCGAGTGGGTAGCCGAACCGGCGGGAATGACTGATCATGGCGGGGGATAACGCAGCGGTCACCACATCACTACGGGAGGTACTCGTGGCCGAGACCCTCAAGAAGGGCACCCGCGTGACCGGTGCCGAGCGCGACAAGCTGGCGGCGGACCTGAAGAAGAGGTACGACTCCGGCGAGAGCATCCGCGCCCTGGCAGCCGCCACCGGCCGCTCGTACGGTTTCATCCACCGGATTCTGACCGAGTCCGGCGTCAACCTGCGCGGTCGCGGTGGCGCGACCCGGGGCAAGAAGTCCTGAACGGACACCGGCCCCCGGATGAGCGCACCGCCTGACCCGGCGCCGCGACCGGCCGAGTAAGGTTCGGTCGCGGCGGCGGACAGGTTCCGGGTCCCGCCCCGTGGACGGCGGGGCGGGCCCGGCTTGGCTCATCGAAAGGACGGCCCATGGGGGACGCGACGACCGGCGTGCGGCCGGAAACGGCCACCGGCCCTTCCCAGGAGGGCCCCGCACCGGCGGACCTCGAAGAGGCGGGGCTCCGCCTGGACGTGGACGGCGCGGTCGCGACCGTCACCCTGAACCGGCCCGAGCGGCGCAACGCCATGACCTTCACCACGTGGCGCGGGCTCGCCGCGATCGGGCGCTCCCTGCCCCCGGACGTGCGCGTCGTGGTCCTGCGGGGCGAGGGCCCGTCGTTCTCGGCGGGCATCGACCTCGGCATGTTCTCGGGCGGCGGCGAGGGCTTCGCCGACGGCGCCGACGCCGAGGGCACCGACCGCTTCATCGCCGAGTTGCAGGAGGGCTACACCTGGCTGCGGCGCCCCGGCATCGTCAGTGTGGCGGCGGTGCACGGCCACGCCATCGGCGCCGGCTTCCAGCTCGCGCTGGCCTGCGACATCCGCGTCGTGGCCGACGACGCCAAGTTCTGCATGAAGGAGCCCGCGCTCGGGCTCGTCCCCGACCTGACCGGCACCAAGCCGCTCGTCGAGATCGTCGGCATCGGACGCGCCCTGGAGCTGTGCCTGACCGCCCGGACCGTCCCCGCCGAGGAAGCGGCGCGGATCGGCCTCGCCGAGACCCTGGTGCCGCGCGACGGCCTGGACGCCGCCGTCCGCGACCTGGTCGGCGCGCTGCTCGCCGTCAACCCCGGGGCGGCCGTGGCGACCAAGCGGCTGCTGTGGGAGGCGGCCGAGAACTCCCTCGACGAGCAGTGCGCCGCCGAGCGCCGCGAGCAGATCGGCCGGCTCCGCGAGCTCTTCGGCAAATGACCGGTGGGCCGGAGACGCGCACGCCCCCGGCCCGTCCGAGATCTACTTGAGGGACTCCGCTCCGCCGCGCGCCAGCGGCAGCAGCACCCTGCTGACGCCCGGCCGCACGGTGACCTCGGTCCCCGCCGGGTAGCGGAGCGTGTAGTCGTAGTCGGTCGACAGCAGGACGACGCCGAGCCGGTGCCCGGCCTTCACGACGTAGTCGGTGGGTTCGAGGTCCCACCGGAACGTGTAGGTGCGGCCCGGCTCGACCGGGTCGGTGCGGCCGAGGCCGTGCCGGTTCCGCGCGTCCAGCCACCCCCGCGTGACGATCTTGTAGGGGGCCGTCTCGGTCCGCAGCACCTGCCGGGTCGTGCAGCCGGAGTCGCCCGGCACGCTCTGCCCGAAGCAGACCTCCTGGCCGGTGCCGTCGCGGGCGCCCGTGGGACGGGCGTCGGTGCCGTAGTCGACCAGCAGCGCCGTCAGGTACGGCGACCGCTCCCAGTCCCGTGTGGGGGGACGCCCCCCCACACCCCCCGGAACCCCGTCAAGCGATGCCCGCAGCGACACGGAAGGGACGCCGTCCACCCGGACGGGCCGGGGCAGCGGCCCGGTCAGGTAGGCGAGCCGGTTCGGGTCGGCCTGATTCTCGTTGACCAGGAGCTGCTCGGCGGTGCGGGTCTTGCCGGCGTCGGTGAACGACTGCGGCCCGCCGGGCACCGGGCGCGGGCCGAGGGTGCCGGGCTGTCCGGCCGGCCCGGCGTTCAGGCTCACCGGGACGGTGCGGGTGCCCGGGACGGGCCAGTCCCTCGCCGTCTCCCACGTCCCGTCGGCGCGCTCGACGTCGACGCGCGGTTCCTTCTCGATCCCGTTGCGGATGCCGTAGAGGTACCGGTCGAACCAGTGGTGCGTCTGCCGCAGCCACTCCTCGACGCGCCACCGGAACGGCGTGGCGTGGTTGCCCTGGTGCAGCCACAGCTTGCGCGGCACACCGGCTTTCTTGAGGGCGTTCCACCACTGCACGGAGTTCTTGACCTTGACGTTCCAGTCGTTCAGCCCGTGCACGACCATGACCGCGGCGCGGACGTCGCGCGCCTGACCGACGTAGTCGCGTTCGGCCCACACCTTGGAGTAGTCGCCGGTCTCCCGGTCCTGGGTCGCCTCGATGTCGTCGATGACCTTCGCGCAGACCTCGGGGTTCTGCCGGGTGAGCACCGCCTTGGCCAGGACGTCCAGGTCCTCGCCCTGGAAGCCGCCGGGCGCGACGACGCCGCCGTTCGCGCGGTAGTAGTCGTACCAGCTGGAGATCCCGGCGATCGGGACGATCGCCTTCAGCCCCCGCACGCCGGTGGCGGCGGCCATGTTCGGCAGGGTCCCGTTGTAGGACTGGCCGATCATGCCGACGTCGCCGGTGGACCAGGCCGCCTTCACCGGCTTCCCGTCGGGCGACCAGCCCCGGGCGCGGCCGTTGAGCCAGTCGACGGCGGCCTTGGCGCCCGCCTGCTCGCTGCGGTCGCCGGACGTCGGGCAGCCGGTCGAGCCGCCCGTCCCGATGCTGTCGAGGTTCGCGACGGCGTACCCGCGCGGCAGGAAGTAGTTGTCGTAGTAACCGGGGAAGATCTCCGCGAGGTTCCGGTGCGTCGTGGTCAGCGAGCGCGCCCGCGCGTCGCCGATGTCGACGGGGTGGTTCGGGACGTCGTTGATGCCGGCCCAGTACGGGCTGGGCTCCAGGATCGTGGGTACCTTGAGACCGGCGGTGGCGGTCTCCTTCGGCCGCATGATCCGCATCTGCACGCGGTCCCGCACGCCGTCGCGGTCGCTGTCGGCGGTCGTCTCGATCATGACGGTCTGGGTGACGGCGTCGGCGCGGGAGAACACCGGCTGGGTCTCGCCGCCCCGCACGGTCACCTGGTGCGCGCCGGGGGCCGGCCTCGTGGGTCCGGCCGCCGCCGCGGGCGCCGCGGTCGCGGCGAGGGCGGCGGTGAGGGTGATCACGCCGGCGCCGCCGGCGAGGCGTCTTCTCATGGGGGCTCCTGGGGGGTGTGAGCCTGGCGGTGACGATCACGCTCGCACCGGCGGGACGCCTTGTCCAGAGGCGGTTACGCCGTGAGCGGAGCCGGGAAGGCACGAGGCCGGGCGCGCGTTGACCCGGCCGGACACTTGAGATGCTTACTTGATTACGTCGACATCCGGAGGCGCTCGTGGGAATGCCGGGAATGCCGGGCAACGGCTGGCAGGTGATGGCCTCGTTCCGCAAGGACAGCTCCGTCACCCGGCAGAAGCTCAAGCCCGGCACCGTGCGGCGGATCGCGGGCTACGCCCGGCCCTACGTCCGCGAGCTGGTGCTGTTCCTCGGGCTGAACACGATCTCCGCGCTGATCGTCGTCGCCAACCCGCTGCTGCTCAAGGGGATCATCGACCAGGGCATCGTGCCCGGACGGCAGGGCATCGTCATCTGGCTCGCCGCCGCCGTCGCCGGGCTCGCCGTGGTCGAGGCGGTGCTGGGCCTCGTGCAGCGCTGGTACTCGGCGCGCGTCGGCGAGGGACTGATCTACGACCTGCGGAGCCAGGTGTTCGCGCACGTCCAGCGGCAGCCCGTCGCGTTCTTCATGCGGGCGCAGACGGGCTCGCTCGTCAGCCGCCTCAACAACGACGTCATCGGCGCGCAGCGCGCCCTCACCACCACCCTGTCGTCGGTGGTGTCCAACGTGATCAGCCTGGTCCTGGTGCTGGTGACGATGCTGATCCTGTCGTGGCAGGTCACGCTGATCGCGCTGCTGCTCCTGCCGATCTTCATCCTGCCGGCCAAGTGGGTCGGCAAGCGGCTCCAGCGCGTCAGCCGCGAGCAGATGGTGCTGGACGCCGAGATGGGCTCGCTGATGACCGAGCGGTTCAACGTCGCCGGCGCCATGCTCGCCAAGCTCTACGGTCGCCCCGCCGAGGAGGAGGAGAACTTCTCCGGGCGCGCCGCCCGCGTCCGCGACGTCGGGATCGTGGCCGCCATGTACGGGCGGGTCTTCTTCACCGCGCTGACGCTGGTCGCCGCGCTCGCCACCGCCATGGTCTACGGCGTCGGCGGCTACCTGGTCGTGGACGGCACCTTCCAGCTGGGCACGCTCGTCGCGCTCGCCACCCTGCTGACCCGCATGTACGGGCCGCTCACCGCCCTGTCGAACGTCCACGTCGACGTGATGACCGCGCTGGTGAGCTTCGACCGGGTCTTCGAGGTGCTCGACCTCAAGCCGCTCATCCGCGACCGCGACGGCGCCCGCGCGCTCGCCGAGGCGCGCTCCTCGGGGAACGGCGGCGGGCCCGCCCTGACCAAGGCGCCGGCGATCGAGTTCGACCGCGTCCGGTTCGCCTACCCGTCGGCGGAGGAGGTGTCGCTGGCCTCGCTGGAGTCGATCGCGCGCACCGACACCGCGCCCGGCCGGGAGGTGCTGCACGACGTGTCCTTCAGCGCCGCGCCGGGGCAGCTCGTGGCGCTGGTCGGGCCGTCCGGCGCCGGCAAGTCGACGATCACGCACCTGGTGTCGCGGCTCTACGACGTGTCCGGCGGCGCGGTGCGGATCGGGGGCGCCGACGTCCGCGACGTCACCCTGGAATCGCTGCGGGCCGAGGTCGGCGTCGTCAGCCAGGACGCGCACCTGTTCCACGACTCGATCCGCGAGAACATGCGCTACGCGCGCCCGGACGCCACCGACGAGGAGATCCTCGCCGCGCTGGACGCCGCGCAGATCGGCGATCTCGTCGGCGCGATGCCCGAGGGCCTGGACACCGTGGTCGGCGATCGCGGCTACCGGCTGTCGGGCGGGGAGAAGCAGCGCCTCTCGATCGCCCGGCTGCTGCTCAAGGCGCCCTCGGTGGTCGTCCTCGACGAGGCGACCGCGCACCTGGACTCCGAGTCCGAGGCGGCCGTCCAGCGGGCGCTGCGCACCGCGCTCGCGGGCCGGACGTCCCTGGTGATCGCGCACCGGCTGTCCACGATCCGGGAGGCCGACCAGATCCTGGTGATCGAGGAGGGCCGGGTGGCCGAGCGCGGCCGGCACGAGGAGCTGCTGCTGGAGGGCGGCCTGTACGCCGAGCTGTACCGCACGCAGTTCTCCCGCCGCCGCGAGGAGGAGGAGCGGGAGACCGAGCCGCTCGGCGCCGAATGACGGCGCTCAGGCGTCGGAGCCGAGCCGGTAGCCGAGCCGGCGCAGCTCGGTGCCGGCGACCTTCTCGACCTGGGCGGCCTGCCGCGGGGTGAGGCGCTCGCGCCAGGACCCGACGCCCGGGTCGGCGGCGTCGCGCGCCCCGGCACGCACCAGGCCCGTCAGAGCGGTCTTGGACAGCGGCGCGTCCAGGTACTCCGCCAGGTCGGCGGCGACGTGGCGCGGCTTGGCGACGAGCTCCTCGTAGCGGACGGTGAACAGCTGGTCCTCGGGCACCTGGAGCCGCAGCCTGGCGCTGAGCCGCACCGAGCCGCGCCACCGCAGCGCGCACTTGACGGCGGCGGCCGCGCGGGGCCACCGGTCGCGCTCGGTGTGGTCCTCGACGCCGAAGAACGGGTTCGGGAACACCGTGTCGAGGTTGGCGAGGCCGGGCTTGAACCAGGCCAGGCAGCGCTCGTCGGCGAGCATGTCGGCGACCGCGTCCCGGCCGTCCCGGATCAGCTGGACGAGCTGGGCGTCGGGGAACGCGTCCAGGATCACGTCGGCGCTGTAGATCAGGTCGGGGGAGGCGTCGGCGAACCGGGCGAGCCCGTGCGGCTCCACGCAGGGCCCCGGCAGGTCGGCGTCGGGCACCGGGCGGCCGGGGGGCGCCGGCGGGCGCGGCGGCAGCCCGGCCAGCTCCCGGCACTCGTCCGGGCACTCCGCGCAGGCGCGCGCCGAGACCTGCCACGCCTGCGCGTAGGCGTCCCGCAGCACCCGCGCGGCGCCCTTCCCGCGCTCGGAGGCGATCGACGGCTGCCGGGCGAACGCGTAGGTCACGCGCAGGACCCCGGGCCGGCCGGTGGTCAGGTGGAAGCCGGGGGAGCGCTTGACCGCGCGCGCCAGGAGCTCCGCACCCGAGTGCGGAGCGCCCAGGATGAACACCGGGCGGCGGACCTTGGTGCCGTTGATCACCAAGATGTGCGGCGTCGATCTCATACCGGGCCAAGTTTGTCACCTTTTGAGGCCCGGTCAGGCCGTGACCCTCCGTAAGGGGCGGCCCGATACCCATCCGTTAGCCGCTGCGGACCGGTTCGTTGCGCGAACCACGGGGAGCGTTCCTGGCGCTTACCATGTGGAGGGTGGACGCTCCCCTGACGCTCGCCGAGCTTTTGCCGAAGGCCGGTTCGATCACGGTGCTCACCGGCGCCGGCATCTCCACCGACAGCGGGATCCCCGACTTCCGCGGCCCGCAGGGCGTCTGGACGAAGGACCCGGCGGCCGAGGCGATGTCCACGATCGGCGCCTACCTCGCCGACCCCGAGGTGCGGCGCCGCGCCTGGCGGGCCCGCCGCGACAACCCCGTCTGGGAGGCCGAGCCCAACGCCGCCCACACCGCCCTGGCCGAGCTGGAGCGGGCGGGGCGGCTGCGCGCGCTGATCACCCAGAACATCGACGGGCTGCACCAGCGCGCCGGGTCGTCCGGCGAGAAGGTCATCGAGATCCACGGCACCATGCGGGATGCCGTCTGCCTGTCCTGCGCCCTGCGCACCCCGATGCCCGACATCCTCGCGCGCGTCGACGCGGGGGAGGACGACCCGCCCTGCCTGGAGTGCGGGGGCATCCAGAAGTCCGCGACGATCTCCTTCGGCCAGGCCCTCGACCAGGACGTGCTGGACGCGGCGATCGCCGCCGCCCGCTCCTGCGACCTGTTCCTCGCCGTCGGCACCTCGCTGACGGTCCAGCCCGCCGCCGGGCTCTGCCTGGAGGCGGTCGACCACGGCGCCCGCCTGGTGATCATCAACGCCGAGGAGACCCCGTACGATGGCGTGGCCGACGCGGTGCTGCGGCGGCCGATCGGCGAGACGCTGCCGCGCCTCGCCGGCCTCGCGCTCGGCACGGGGCGATGATCTGTTGGCGGGTCGTGACCGGTCGCCCCTTCCGCTGGCGTCCGGATCCTGACAAGCTCTATCCGTCGCGGTGCGAGGAGGGATCGGGTTGAACAGCGGGGGCGCCCGCGCGGAGGTGGCCGGCGGGCCGTCCGACGCGCCCGCCGTCGGCATGCCCGGCGGCCTGCCGCATGCGCGAGAAGCCCACAGGTACCGGCGGTTGCGGCCGGGCGACCGGGTCGTGGTGGTCGCTCCGAGCGGCCCCGCCGAGCCCGCCCGCCTGGAGGCGGGCTGCGCGGTCCTGCGCGACCTCGGCCTTGACGCGGTGGTCGGAAAGCACGCCCTCGACCGTGTCAACCTGGGCGTGCCCGGGCCCGTCCGAGACGACTGGCACCGGCTGGCCGGAAGCGACGCCGACCGGGCCGCCGACCTGCAGGACGCCTGGTGCGACCCCCGGGTCGGCGCGGTGATCTGCGCACGCGGCGGATACGGCGCCACCCGCCTTCTGGACCTGCTCGACTGGAACGCTCTGCGCGCCGCGACCGAGGAGTCCCTCGCGTCCGGCGCCGGCCCGAAGATCCTGCACGGCTCCAGCGACGTCACCGCGCTGCACACCGCCTTCGGCGCGCGCCTCGGCGTCACCACGTCCTTCGGCCCGATGCCGGCCGGCCTGATCGCCGACCCGGTCGCGCCGCGGGAATCGCTGGACGCCCTGCGCGCCGCCCTGTTCGGCGGCCCCGTGACCCTGCCCGGCACCCGCGCGCTGCGGCCCGGACGCGCGGAGGGCCCGCTCACCGGCGGCACGCTCTCGCTCCTGGCGGCCCTGCTCGGCACCCCGTACGCCCCGCCGCCCGCCGCGGGCCGCATCGTCTTCCTGGAGGACGTCACCGAGGCGCCCTACCGGGTCGACCGGATGCTCGTCCAGCTGCTCCAGGCGGGATGGCTCGACGGGGCGGCCGGCGTGGCGCTCGGCACCTGGACCGACTGCGGAGACCCGGCCGAGCTCGACTCGGTCTTCGCGGCCCGGCTCGGCCCGCTCGGCGTCCCGGTCCTGGCGGGCCTCCCCGCCGGGCACGGGCCGCGCCAGCACAGCCTGGAGATCGGCGCCCCCGCCGTCCTGCACGCACCCGACCCAGCAGACCCCGCAGCGAAAGATCCGCACCCCGCCGTGCCGGACCCCGGCGCGCTCACCCTCGAAGCGCCCTCGGGAGGTGCGCGATGAGCGGCCGCCACGCCCGTCCCGAGTCCTGGGACGACGGGACCCTCGACTCACTGCTCGTCCTGGTCGCCGAGAGCCTCGGCTACGCCTGCAGCCGCGCGCCCGGCGAGGTCATGCTGCTGGAGGGCGCGAACCGGCTGCACGTCAGCCTGCGCGACCTGCGGCAGCTCGCCCGGCTCGTGCCGCGCGACGACTGGCCGGCGCTGGTCTCCGACCACGTCACCACGATCGTCACCGCGGTCGAGGAGCCTCTGGACCTCAGCGACTTCGACCTCGCCCAGCACCTGCTGCGCACCCGCATCTACCCGGCGGAGGCCGACAACGGCGTCCTCGCGGCGCGGCCGTTCGCGCCCGGCCTGATCGAGGTCGTGGTGGTCGACACGCCCACCACCGTCCGCACGGTCACCACCGAGGAGATGAACGGCTGGCCGGTGTCGGGCGACGCGCTGTTCATGCTGGGCCGCGCCAACGTCCGCGCCGACGGACCGCTCCAGCTGGACGAGCAGGACCTCGGCGGCGTCCGCGTCTCGGTCCTGCACGGCTGGACCTTCTACGCCGTCACCCACCTGGCGTGGCTGGAGGAGTACCTGCCGATCGGCCCGTACGGCGCGCTGGTCATCGCCCCCAACCGCAGCCTCATCGTCGCCCACCCGCTCCAGATCTCCGCGGGCCATCCGAGGGCCCGCTACCGCGAGGCCGTCGCCGCGGCGACGGAGCTGCAGGCGCAGGCCCACCGCGCCTACGAGGAGGGGCCGGGGTCGCTCAGCCCGCACCTGTACTGGTGGCGCGCCGGGGAGCTGACGTACCTGGCGACCCGCTACGAGGGCGACACGATGGTCCTGCCGGAGGAGTTCGCCTCCGTGCTGGCCACGCTCGCGGCCGAGCGGTGATGCGGGTCGTCGTCGCGCCCGACTCGTTCAAGGGCAGCCTGTCCGCCGCGGCGGTGTGCGCCGCCGTGGAGGAGGGCGTCCGCCGGGCCGCGCCCGCCGCCGAGGTCGTCGCGGTCCCGATGGCCGACGGCGGCGAGGGCACCCTGGACTGCTTCCTCCGCGCCCGCGCGGGCGCGGCGGTCGAGGTCGCCGCGACCGACCCGCTCGGACGCCCGGTCAAGGCCCGCTACGCCCTCTCCGGCGACGGGACGTCCGCGGTCGTGGAGCTCGCGGCGGCGTCCGGGCTGCCGCTGGTCGAGGACGTCCCGCCCGACCCGATGAGCGCCGCCACCACCGGCACCGGCGAGCTGATCGCGGACGCGGTCCGGCGCGGTGCCCGGGACGTCCTGGTCTGCATCGGCGGCAGCGCCAGCACCGACGGGGGCGCCGGGCTGCTGCGCGCCCTCGGCGTCCGCTTCCTGGACGCCGCCGGCGAGGAGCTGCCGCCGGGCGGTGCCGCGCTCGCCCGGCTCGCGTCGGTCGACGACTCCGGGCTGCCGCGGGAGGTGCGCGACGCCCGGTTCCGGGTCGCCTGCGACGTGACCAACCCCCTCGTCGGGCCGGACGGCGCCGCCGCCGTGTTCGGCCCGCAGAAGGGCGCGTCCCCGGGGCAGGTGGCCGAGCTCGACGCCGCCCTCACCGTCTTCGCCGACGTGCTGGCCGAGCACGGCGGGGTCCGCGTCCACGACCTGCCGGGCGCGGGCGCGGCCGGCGGCACCTGCGGCGGCCTGGTCGCCGTGCTCGGCGCCGAGCCGTCGGGCGGCGCCGCCCTCGTCGCCGAGGCCGTCGGCCTCCCGGCCGCGCTCGCGGGCGCGGACCTGGTGTTCACCGGGGAGGGCCGGGTGGACGGGCAGAGCGCCGCGGGCAAGGTCGTCTCGGCCGTCGCGGCGCTCGCCCGCGACCGGGGCGCGCCGTGCGTCGCCCTGGCCGGCGGGGTGGCGGGGCCGCTGGACGACCTGCACGCGCTCGGCCTGACCGCCGCGTTCAGCCTGGCCGACGGCCCGCGGACGCTCGCCGAGCTGAAGGCGGACGCCGCGCCGCTGCTGGCCGCGCTCGCCGAGCAGGCCGTCCGCCTCTACCTCCGCTAGGGGACGCCCGCCGGCTCCGGCTCCGGTTCCCGCACGGGCTCGGCGGTGCGAGGCTTGATCGTCAGAACGGGCAGCAGGACGTGGGTCAGCGGCCCGATCGCGACCGCGTACAGCAGCGTCCCGACGCCGACGGTGCCGCCGAGCAGCCAGCCGGCTCCCAGCACGGTCAGCTCGATCGCCGTCCGGACCGCGCGGATCGAGCGGCCCCGCGCGGCGAACCCGGTCATCAGGCCGTCGCGCGGCCCCGGGCCGAGCCCGGCGCCGATGTAGCAGGCGGTCGCGAAGCCGCCCACCAGGACGGCCGTGACCAGGTACGCCCAGCGCGCGGCGAGCGGACCCGGGTCGGGCAGCAGCCACAGGAACAGGTCGGCGAACAGGCCGATGAGGACGACGTTGCTGATCGTCCCGATGCCGGGGCGCTGCCGCAGCGGGATCCACGCGAGCATCACGGCCGCGCCCACGATGATGATCCAGGCCCCGATCGACAGCCCGAAACGCCGCGAGAGGCCCTGGTGGAAGACGTCCCACGGATCGTTGCCGAGGCCGGAGGACACCTGGAGGGCGATCCCCAGCCCGTACAAGGCCAATCCGATGAAGAGCTGCACCAGACGGCGCGCCATCAAGGCCATTATCGTTTCTCCCCCGCTAGTGGCCATTATTTCGTCCTACTCTGCGGGAAAGTGGACTGGAAAATGTAGGACCAATATGCGAAAGTGGCCTGTATGAGCACGCGTTACGTGAGCGGTCCGAACCTGGCCCGGCTGCTGGGCGACCTGTCGGGCGAACGCCCCGTCTACGCGGCCCTGGCGCGGGCCGTGCGCGGGCTCGTCCTGGACGGCCGGCTCGCGCTGCGGACCAGGCTGCCCGCCGAGCGCGACCTGGCCGCCGCGCTCGGCGTCAGCCGCACCACCGTGACCACCGCCTACGACCGGCTCCGCGACGAGGGCTACATCGAGAGCCGGCAGGGGGCGGGGAGCTGGACGGCGCTGCCGCCCGTGCGCATGTCGTCCGCCGGTGAGCCGGCCCCGCCCGGCGGTGCCGTCCCGGCCGGGCGGCGGTACGGCATGGCCCACCCGACGCCCGACGACCCGTCCTTCATCGACCTCGGCTGCGCCGCCCCCGGCGCCCCGGCCGTCTTCGGCGACGCCGTCGCCGCGGCCGTGGCGGAGCTGCCCCGCCACAGCGCGGGGCCCGGCTACGAGCCCGCCGGGCTGGCGGGCCTGCGGCAGGTCATCGCGGACGGCTACACGGCGCGCGGCGTCCCTACCCGGGCCGACCAGATCGTCGTGACCACCGGCGCGCAGCACGCGTTCACGCTGCTGACCCAGCTCCTGGTGGAGGCGGGCGACGCCGTCATGGTGGAGCGGCCCACGTACCCGCACGCGCTCGGCGCCCTCCGCCGGCGCGGCGCACGCCTCGTCCCCGTCGGCGTCAACGAGGGCTGGGACGTCGAGCTCGTCGCGGGCGCCATGCGGCAGGCCGCCGTCCGGATGGCGTACCTGATCCCCGACTTCCAGAACCCGACCGGGTACCTGATGTCCGCGGACGAGCGGGCCGCGCTCGTCGACGCCGCGCGCCGGGCCGACGCGTTCCTCGTCGCCGACGAGACCTTCGCCGACCTCGCCCACGATCCGCGGGCGCCGCGCGAGCCGCCGCTCGCCTCCTTCGACGCCGGCGGGCGGGTCGTCACGATCGGGTCGGCGTCCAAGCTGCTGTGGGGCGGGCTGCGGATCGGCTGGATCCGCGCCACCGCGCCGCTGGCCCGCCGCCTGGTGCTCGCCCGCGAGCCGTTCGACATGGCGAGCCCGGTCCTGGACCAGCTGATCGTCCGGGAGCTGCTGCTGCGGGTGGAGGAGGTGCGCGCCGAGCGCGCCGAGACCCTGCTGCGGAGCCGGGACGCGCTCGCCGGGGCGCTGCGCGAGCTGCTGCCCGGCTGGGACTTCCGGCTCCCCGCCGGGGGCATGTCGCTGTGGGCGCGGATCGGCGCGCCCGTCGCGTCGCGGCTCGCGGAGGCGTCCGAGCGGCTCGGCGTCCGCGTGGTCGCCGGGCCGGTCTTCGGCGCGGACGGCGTCCTGGAGGACTACGTGCGGCTCCCGTACGTCCTGCCGCCGGACACGCTCCGGCAGGCCGCCGAGCGCATCGCGCTCGCCTTCCGGGAGGTCGAGGCGGCGCCGGCGGCCCGGCCCCTGCCCGCCTACGTCTGACCGCCCGCCTGCGTCCGACCGGGGCTAGGGGGCGCGCTGGATGTAGTCCACGAGGTGCTCGCGCTCGCTCTCCAGCTCGTCGATGGCGCTCTTGACGACGTCGCCGATGCTGACGATCCCGGCGAGCCGGCCGCCGTCGACGACGGGCACGTGCCGGAACCGGTGCTCGGTCATGGCCTGCCGCAGGTCGTCCACCTTGTCGGCGGGCCCGCAGCTGCGGACCTCGGAGGTCATGATCTCGGAGACGGGTCGGTCGAGCAGCGCCGCGCCGTGCTCGTGCAGCCGCCGCACCACGTCCCGCTCGGAGGCGATGCCGGCGATCGACGCGCCGTCGGGCGAGACCACCACCGCCCCGATGTTGTGCTCCGCCAGGACGGCGAGCAGCTGCCGCACGGTGGCCTCGGGCCGTACCGTGGCCACCGCGTCTCCCTTCCTCCGCAGGATGTCGCGAATCCGCATGCCTCACGCTCCGGTGCCGGTTCGGACCTGGGACGACGGCCGCCGGGGGCGGGGGCCGGTCGCCGGGCTTGTTCCTGCAAAGGTCGCATGTTCCGGCGTCCGGGGAAACCCCGAGCCGGTAAACCTCCGGCTCCCGCGCCGGGAAGGCGGGCCGTCGTCCGGTTTTCGCCCCGGCCCGCGGTCGCTAGGGGGCGAGGAGGCGGGACAGGGCGTTGAGGGCGGGGGTGAGGAGGCGTCCCCCCGGGCCCGCGTGGGCGAGCGCCGCGCGGGCCGCGTTGGCGCCGCACGCGCCGTGCACGCCGCCGCCGGGATGCGCGGACGCGGAGGCCAGGTAGAGTCCCGCGACCGGTGTCTCGGCGCGGCCGAGGCCGGGGACCGGGCGGAACACGAACTGCTGGTGGATCATCGCCGTCCCGCCGTTCAGCGCGCCGCCGCGCAGGTTGGCGTCGTGCTCCTCGAACCCGGGCGGGGCGGTGACGCGGCGGTCCAGGATCGTTGCGCGGAAGCCGGGCGCGAGGCGCTCCACGGCGTCCTCCAGCCGGTCCGCCATGGCCGCCCGCTCGCGCTCGTCCCAGGCGCCGGTGATGCCGTCGGGGCCGGCGTCGGCCCTCACCCGGTGCGGGACGTGGGTGTAGGCCCACACCGACTCGGTTCCGGCGGGGGAGCGGGCGGGGTCGGCGGTCGTCATCTGGCCGAGGAGCGCGAACGGCTCGGACGGGACGCGCCCCGTGGCGAGGTGCGCGCTGTAGTCGGTCAGCGCGTCGACGCCGGGGGAGAGGTGGACCGTCCCGGCGCGTCCGGCGCCGGGGGAGGCCCAGGGGATCGGCCGCGACAGCGCCCAGTCGACCTTGAAGGTGGCGTGGTCCCAGTCGAAGCGGCGCATGTCCGCCCGGAGCGAGCCGGGCAGGTCCTCCCAGCCGACGAGGCCGCCGTACAGGGCCGGCGCCGACACGTCCGCGAGCACGGCTCTGGTGGCCCGCACCGGCTCGCCGGACGCGGTGCGGACGCCCAGCGCGCGCCCGTTCCGGACGACGACCGACGCGACGGGGGTGCCGCAGCGCATCCGCCCGCCCCGCGACTCCAGCCGCCGCACGAGCGCGGCCGTCAGCTCGCCCGCGCCGCCCTCGGGGACGGGCCACCCGTCCCGCTGGCCGATCATCGCCAGGAGCCAGCCGAAGACCGACCCGGCCGTCGTCTCGGGGAACATGTCGGTGTGCAGCGCCGATCCGGCGAGCAGCAGCGGGCCGCCCGGTCCGGTGAACTCCTGCTCCCCGAGCGTGCGGACGGGCGCCAGCAGGGAGCGCAGGACGCGGAGCCCGCCCGCGCGCCGCGCCGACACCGCCAGCGGCAGCGCCGCCCGGACCGGGGGGAACGGGGTGAACAGGGCGCGCAGCACGTCCTCCCCCATCTCATCCCAGATGCGGCAGAGCCGGAGCCAGGCCTCCCCGTCGCCGCCGCCGAGCGCGTCGAGGCCGCCGGCCGTGGCGTCCCGGTCGCGTTCGAGGACCGCGCTGCGCCCGTCCGGCAGCGGGTGGGCGAGGACGGCCGGGGCGTGCCGCCAGCGCAGCCCGTGCCGTTCGAGCTCCATCGCCCGCATCACCGGCGACGCCACGCCGAGCGGGTAGAACGCGCTGCACAGGTCGCTGACGAAGTCCGGGTGGACGCCCCGGTCGCTGCGCACGGCGCCGCCGGGCTCGGGCTGCGCCTCCAGGACCTCCACGTCCCAGCCCGCGTCGGCCAGCATGTTGGCCGCCACGAGCCCGTTGTGGCCCGCGCCGACGACCACGGCGTCCGCCATGAAGCACCGCCTCCCGGTGATCACCCTACGGGTACCCGGGCGGGCGGCGTTCAGCCCACGTCGAGGCGGGCGAGGAGCCGCAGCACGCCCGGCGCCACCCGGGACGTCAGGGAGGCGAGGCGCGCCTCCGGCGTGACCGGGACGACCGCGCGGTCGCGGCGCACGGTGGCGACGATCCGCTCCGCGACGCGCTCGGGCCCGAAGCCGCGGCGCGCGTAGGCCCGCGCCACCCGCTCCCGGCTGCGCGCCTCGTCGGCGCCGCCCTTGCCGACGAACCGGGCCGTCCGGGTGATGCCGGTGTCGACGATCCCCGGGCAGACGGCGCTGACGGCGATGCCCTCGCCCTTCAGCTCGGCGCGCAGGCACTGCGACAGCATGAGCACGGCCGCCTTGCTCGTCGAGTAGGCGGGCAGCGCGCGGGACGGCGTGAACGCCGCCGCCGACGACGTGTTGACGATGTGGCCGCCCTGCCCGCGCTCCACCATCTGCCGGGCGAACAGCCGCGAGCCGTGGATGACGCCCCACAGGTTGACGTCCAGGACCTCGCGCCAGTCGCCGGCGGTGTGGTCCAGGAAGGACCCGGCCATGCCGATCCCGGCGTTGTTGACGACGACGTCGGGCACCCCGTGCGCGTGCAGGACGGACTTGGCGAAGTCCTCCATCGCGGCGGGGTCGGAGACGTCCACCTGGAACGCGTGGCCGGGCGGCCCCGCGCGTCCGGCGAGCTCGGCGGTGCGCTCCGCGGCGGCCGGGTCGAGGTCGGCGGCGATCACCTCGGCGCCGCGTTCGGCGAAGGCGAGCGCGGTCGCGCGGCCGATGCCGCCGCCCGCGCCGGTGACGACGACGAGGGAGCCCTCGAAGGAGCGCCGGTCCTGGCCGACCCGGGCGCGCCGGACGGCGCGGGACTCCGCGGCGCCGAGCGGGTGGCCCTGGACGCCGGTGACGTGCTCGGTGATCCAGCGGGCGACGACGTCCGGGTGGCTGCGCGGCACCCAGTGCCCGGCCGCGATCGGGCGCAGCGAGAGGTTCGGGACCCGCTCGGCGAGCCGCCCGACCAGGTGCGGCGAGACGAACAGGTCCTTCGTCGGGACGATGACCTGCGTCGGCACGTCGGTGCGGCGGTCGCGGGGCCTGCGGAGGCGCTGGAGCACGTTCGCCCGGTAGAGCCCGACCCCCGCCGCGGCGTCGCGGGCCATCGTCCTCGCCGGGTGGCCGTCGCGCGGGGTGACGCCCTCGCCCAGCTCCAGCGCCTTGGTGAACGGCTTGGACAGCCCGGCCAGCCACAGCAGCTCCGGCAGCAGCGGTGTCCGGAAGAGGTGGATGTACCAGGACCGGGCGGCCTGCCCCGCGGCCCGCCGCAGGTTGGACGGCGTCGGGCGGGCCAGGTTGCGCCGCGTCCAGTGCGCGACGTGGTCGAGGCACGGCCCGGAGATCGAGGTGAAGGAGGCGAAGCGGTCCGGCATCGTGCAGGCCGCCTCCCACGCCTGGATCGACCCCCAGTCGTGGCCGACGAGGTGCACCTTGCGCTCCGGTGCGGTGGCGTCCAGCACGGCCTGCATGTCCGACATCAGGTAGGCGAACGTGTAGCGCCTGCGCCCGAACGGCCGGGACGACGCGCCCGCGCCCCGCACGTCGTACCGGACGACGTGGAACCGCTCGGCGAGGCGTCCGGCCACCTCGTCCCAGACCGCGTGGGTGTCGGGGTAGCCGTGGACCAGGAGGACGGTCGGGCGCGATCTGTCGCCCTGCTCGTACACGGCGAGGTCGACACCGTCGCCCCGGACGCGCCTCGTGCTGGCGGGTGGTGCGGGGGGTGTCATGGCGGTCTCCTGTGTGGTCTGGAGGAACCGTACACCGGTTCCGCGCGCCGTGACGCCCGCCGCGGGCGGGGCTAGTACGGGTCGTAACCCGCGGCCTTCGCGGCCGGGGACCGCTTCAGGTACTCCAGCGCCCGCGGCGTCGAGCACACCTTCGACGGGTGGTGGTTCGGCTTGAGGTAGACCGGAGCCTCGCCGAGCAGCAGCTTGAAGATGCCCGGCACGTGCCCGAGCCGGACGGACCTGCGGTAGGAGCGGTAGACCCGCAGCGGCGTCACCCTCCGCTTGATCGTCGGGTCGTGCTTGAGCAGGTACAGGGAGCCGCCGATCAGCGCCCAGTACAGGAAGAACAGCGACACCGTCCACGCCGCGACGCGGGTGGCGTACCCGCCGCCCATCGCCTTGTAGACGTCGAACACCACCGACCGGTGCTCGACCTCCTCGGCGCCGTGCCAGCGCAGCAGGTCCAGCATCGTCGGGTCCACGCCGGACTTCTCGAACCGCTCGTTGTCCATGATCCACTGGCCGAGCACGGCGGTGTAGTGCTCGATCGAGGCGACCGCGGCCAGCTCGAACCGCAGCCGGCGCCGCCACGCCCGCGGGTTGCGCTCCTTCAGCGCCGCCATCTGCGCGGGCCGCTCGGCGTTGCCGCGCGCCGCCGCGTCGGTGATCTTCGAGACGTCGATCCCGGCGCGCTCCAGGATCTGGTCGAGGACGCCCTGGTGCGAGCGGGCGTGCACCATCTCCTGCCCGATGAACCCCTTGATCTCCTCCAGCAGCCGCTCGTCCTTGATGTGGGGGCGCGCGTCCTTCACGCACTGGATGAACCACTTCTCGCCCTCGGGCAGGACGATGTGGAAGGAGTTGATGATGTGCGTGGCCACCGGGTCGCCCGGCACCCAGTGCAGCGGGGTCTTCGACCAGTCGAAGGTGACGCGCCGCGGCTTGATCGGAGGATGGCGCTCGTCGATGGACGCCGCCGCGCCGTCCGCCAGGGGCCTCGTCATACCGTCCTCGCCTTCCACACGCATGGAGCCGCGCGGCGCGGGGCGCCCGCACGCGTATGCATCGGGAAAGCAGTCAACTGCAGTGAAGCGATGGGTTTCTTGAGGCCGATCCAACAAGTTACCGGTTGGTTTTCGGCCCGTGATGACAAGTGGCGCCGCGCTACAGGGCGATACGCTCCGCACCCGCGTAGACGTTCATGGTCTCGCCGCGCAGGAAGCCGACCAGCGTCATCCCGGCGTCCTCGGCGAGGTCGACGGCCAGCGACGACGGCGCCGACACCGCCGCCAGCACCGGCACGCCCGCGGTCATCGCCTTCTGCGTCAGCTCGAACGACGCGCGCCCGCTCACCATGAGCACCGTCCCGGCCAGCGGCAGCCGGCCCTGCCGCAGCGCCCACCCGACGACCTTGTCGACGGCGTTGTGCCGGCCGACGTCCTCCCGCAGCGCCAGCAGCTCGCCGCCCGCGTCGAACAGGCCGGCCGCGTGCAGGCCGCCCGTCCGGTCGAACACCCGCTGCGCCTCGCGCAGCCGCCCGGGCAGCGCGGCGAGGACGTCCGGGGTGAGCAGGACCGGATCGCCGGCCACCTCGTAGGGCCGGTCGGAGCGCAGCGCCTCGATGCTGGACTTGCCGCAGACCCCGCACGCGCTCGTCGTGGTGAACGCCCGGGTCATGGAGTCGTCCGGCGGCGGGACGCCCGGGGCCAGCGCGACGTCCAGCGTGTTCTGCTCGGCGGTGTCGGCGCAGTACCGCATGGTCGCCAGGTCGCCGGCGCCCGCGATCACGCCCTCGGCCGCCAGGAAGCCGGCGACGAGGTCGAAGTCGTGGCCGGGCGTGCGCATCGTGATGGTGAGCGGCTTGCCGGCGACGCGGATCTCCAGCGGTTCCTCGACCGCGAGGGTGTCGGGCCTGCGGCCGCGCGTGCCGGAGGTGCTCACCCGCAGCACGGGCCGTCGCACGGTGATCCGCCCCATGATGTGGACGGTACCCGGATACGCGCCGGTAATGAACGGGCGCCGCGGTCAGTCGGGCATGCCGCGCGGCCGGGGCGCCCGCCAGCCGTACCGCATGGCGGTCACCCGGAGCCCGAACGCCAGGACGGCGCCGCCCGCGACGAAGGCCGCGCCGTGCAGCCCGGCCTCGTCCGCGGCGGCCGTGACGGCGGCGCCGAGCAGCGCGGGCAGCGCGTACAGCTGCCGGTCGTACAGCACCGCCGGGATCTGCCCGCTGAGCGCGTCGCGCAGGATGCCGCCGCCCACCGCCGTGACGACCCCGAGGAACACCGCGTGGATCGGAGACAGCCCGTGGTCGAGCGCCTTGACCGTGCCGGTCGTGCAGAACAGCCCGAGCCCGGCCGCGTCGAACAGCAGCACCGCCGGAAGCAGCCGGGTCACCTGCGGATGCCAGAAGAACACCAGCGCCGACGCCGCGAGCGGCACCAGCACGTACCCGAGGTCGGTGAACGCGGCCGGGGGCACCGCCCCGATCACCAGGTCCCGGATGATCCCGCCGCCGAGCGCGGTGATCTCGGCCAGCACCACCATCCCGACGACGTCCAGCCGCTGCCGGACGGCCGCCAGCGCGCCGGACACCGCGAACACGAAGATCCCGGCGAGGTCCAGCAGGGCCGCGACGCCCGGCCCCGTCACTCCCGGCGGTCCGTCCGGTCGATGTTCCAGTTCGCCACCACCGCCGCGAACGGCGGGATCACCAGCGCCGCCACCGACATCGCGATCGCCGCGGCGTGCGAGTAGAACCGCACCACCGCCCAGGCCAGCACGAACAGGGTGAGGCACGTCCCCATCATCACCCCGTACGCGGCCTTGCGATGCCTCATGCCCTCACCGTACGCGGCGCCCGCGCCGGGGAGAGGCGCAGGGAACGGAGGTGGCGGAGGCGTACGGGAATCGAACCCGCCGTCCCGAGATCCTCGGGACCGTCGGCTTTGAAGGCCGGGGAGGCCACCAGGCGCTCACACGCCTCCGCCGGCGATCTTAGCCGGTGTAGAGCCCGTCGATGTCGGCGGAGTACTTGGTGTGCACGACGCGGCGCTTCAGCTTGAGGGTGGGGGTCAGCTCCTCGCTCTCGGCGGTCCACTCGGCGGGGAGCAGCCGCCATTTCTTGACCTGCTGGACGCGGGCGAGGCGGGTGTTGGCGTCGTCGACGGCCCTCGCGACCTCCTCCAGGACGAGGGGGTGCGCGGCGAGGGCGGCCAGGTCGGTGGCGTCGACGCCGCGGGCGGCGGCCCAGACGGGGGCGACCTCGCCGTCGAGGGTGATGAGGGCGACGACGTAGGGGCGGCGGTCGCCGAAGGCGAGGGCCTGGCCGACGAGGGGGTGCTCCTTGAGGTGGTTCTCGATCAGGGACGGGGCGATGTTCTCGCCGCCGGCGGTGATGATCAGCTCCTTCTTGCGGTCGACGACGGTGAGGAAGCCGTCGTCGTCCAGGCGGCCCACGTCGCCGGTGTGCACCCAGCCGTCCGCGTCGATCAGGTCGGCGGTCGCGTCCGGGCGGTGCAGGTAGCCGGGGGTGCAGGTGGCGCCGCGGACGAGGATCTCGCCGTCGGCGGCCAGTTTCAGCTCCACGCCGGGGAAGGGGCGGCCGACGGTGCCGAGCTTGAAGGAGTCGGCGAGGTTGGCGGTGACGGCGCCGGTGGTCTCGGTCATCCCGTAGGCGTCGAAGATCTTCAGGCCGAGGCCGGCGAAGAAGCGGGCCACCTCGACCGGCAGCGGCGCGGCGGCGCTGGAGGCCTGCCGGACGCGGTCCAGGCCGAGCAGGGCGCGCATCGGGGTGAGGACGGCCCGGTCGGCGGCCTCGAACGCGGCGGCGGTCTCCGGGGTGAGGGTGTTGCCGTACTCCTGGGCGGTGACGTGGGCGCGGCCCGCGTCGAGGGCCTGGGCGACGGCGCGCTTCCTCTCCTCGTCCTGCTCGGCGGACAGCACGGCCTGGATGCCGGCCATGATCTTCTCCCAGACGCGCGGGACGCCGAAGAAGGAGTGCGGCCGCACCTCGCCCAGCACGCCGGTCAGCTGGGCGGGGTCGGGGCAGAAGCGGACGTGGGAGGCCAGCCGGATCGGCAGGTAGTAGCTGAGGACGCGGTCGGCGATGTGCGCGAACGGCAGGTAGGAGACGCCGGCCGGGTGCTCGGGCAGGACGGAGGTGCGCCGCACCATCTCCGCCTCGTGCAGCACCATCGAGTGGGTGATCAGGACGCCCTTGGGGTCGCCGGTGGTGCCGGAGGTGTAGAGGAGCGTGACGGTGTCGGCGGGCTTGACGGCCCGCCAGCGCCGGTCGATCTCGTCGGGGTCGGCGGCGAGCCGCTCGCGGCCGAGCTCGGTGAGGGCGTCCCAGGACAGGTAGCGGTCGCCGTCCGGGCAGGCGCCGGCGTCCACCACGATGACCTTGCGCAGGTCGGGCAGGCGGTCGAGGACGGGCTGCCAGCGGTCCAGCTGGTCCTTGCCGTCCAGGACGGCGTACCGGGCCGCGCAGTGGCCGGCGACGAAGGCGACCTGGTCGGGCGCGAGGGTCGCGTAGACCGTGGTCGGGACGCCGCCGGCGTGGACGGCGCCGAGGTCGGCCAGGACGTGCTCGGACCGGTTCGGCATCATCAGCGCGACGACCTCGCCCGGCTCCAGCCCGAGCGCGGCGAGTCCGGCGGCCGTCTCCAGCGCGCGGCGCCGGGTGTCCGCCCAGGTGAGGGTCGTCCATCCGCCGTCGGCGCGGTCGGAGTAGGCGGGCCTGCCGGCGTGCCGCTCGGCGGTCTCGGCCAGGACCGTGCAGACGGTGCTCCCCGCGAGGGCCGGGTCGAGTGCGGCCTGTTCCTGGATCCCCATGTCGCCCCTTGAAAGTAAGTGATAACTTGCAGAGGGGAATCGCATCATGCCGAACGATGTTCGGACAAGCCGTTTCGCTGATTTCCGTGCTGGTCGGGCGGTGTGTTCGGCCCACCGTGACCGCCCCCGTACTGTCCGTTTGTTGATCATTTGCGGTAGTTGTGCGTTAAATCTTGCGGTGACCCGACTCGCCCCCGTCGCCCGCCTGACGCAGTACGCGCACGGCGGCGGCGGCGCGTGCAAGATCCCGCCGGGGGAGCTGGAGCGGGTCGTGGCCGGACTGACCGGCGGGGACGACGCCCTGCTCGTCGGCGGCCCGGACGGCGACGACGCGGCCGTGCTGCGGATCGAGGGCGGCCGGGCCGTGGTGTCGACCGCCGACTTCTTCACCCCGGTCGTCGACGACGCCTACGACTGGGGCCGCATCGCCGCGGCCAACGCGTTCTCCGACGTCTACGCGGTCGGCGGCGAGCCGCTGATGGCCCTCAACCTGCTGGGCTGGCCGTCCGACGCGCTGCCCGCCGAGCTGGCCCGCGAGGTGCTGCGCGGCGGGCGGGACATGGCGGCCCTCGCCGGGTGCGCGATCGCCGGCGGGCACAGCATCGACGACCCCGAGCCGAAGTACGGGCTGGCGGTGACCGGCATCGCCGACCCGGACCGGCTGCTGCGGCTGGACGCGGGCCGTCCCGGCGTCCCCCTGACGCTGACCAAGCCGCTCGGCGTCGGCGTCCTCAACGCCCGGCACAAGGCGACCGGCGAGGTGTTCCCCCACGCGGTCGACGCGATGACGGAGCTGAACGCCGAGTCCGGGCTGGCCGCCCTCGAACGCGGCGCCACCTGCGCCACCGACGTCTCCGGTTTCGGGCTGCTCGGCCACCTGTACAAGCTGGCGCGGGCGAGCGGCGTGACGGCCGTGGTCGACGCCTCCGCCGTCCCGTACCTGGACGGCGCGCGGGCAGCGGTGCGGGACGGGTTCGTCCCCGGCGGCACCCGCCGCAACCTGGCCTGGGTGTCCCCGCACACCGACTTCCGCCGCATCGCCGAGGAGGAGCGGCTGCTCCTCGCCGACGCCCAGACCTCCGGAGGGCTGCTGGTCGCCGGGGAGGTCCCGGGCGCGCCGGTCGTCGGCGAGCTGGTCGGCCGGGGGCGGCACGCCCTCGTCATCCGCTGACCCGCGGCCGGGTGTTCCGGACACCAGGTCCGGGGTAGGGACCCGTGAAGGGACGCTACGGGGGAAGTAAAGGGAGCGCTGATGACCATCGGGGGGCTCGCCGCCGCCGTCGTCGTGGGCGCGGCGATCGGCGCGCTCGGGCGGCTGGTCGTGCCGGGACGGCCCGGCATGCCGGCCTGGCTGCTGATGGCCGCGGGCGTGGTCGCGGCGTTCGCCGGGACGGGCCTGGCGAACCTGACCGGCCTGACCGAGGGAGGCTGGAGCCTTTGGGAGGCCTTCCTGCAGATCGCCCTCGCCGCCGTCGGCGTGTCCCTGGTGGCGATCGTCTGGCCCGAACGGACCCACCACCCCTAGCGGCGGCGCGCTAGGCCTTCCGGAGGACCGGGCGCAGATCGTCCAGCACGTCCGGGTCCTCGATCGTGGACGGGACCGCCACCTCCTGCCCGTCGGCGATGCCCCGCATCACCCCGCGCAGGATCTTGCCCGACCGGGTCTTGGGCAGCGCCGGCACGACGGAGATCTCCTTGAGCGCGGCGACCGGCCCGACCTGGTCGCGCACCATCCTCACGAGCTCTGCCGACAGCTCGCCCGGCTCGGCCAGCACGCCGCTCTTGAGGACGACGAGGCCGCGCGGCACCTGCCCCTTGAGCTGGTCGTGGACGCCGATGACCGCGCACTCGGCGACGGCCGGGTGGGACGAGATGACCTCCTCCATCGTCCCGGTGGACAGCCGGTGCCCCGCCACGTTGATCACGTCGTCGGTGCGCCCCATCACCCACACGTAGCCGTCCTCGTCGATGTGCCCGCCGTCGCCGGTGAGGTAGTGCCCCGGGTACTTCGTCAGGTACGACTCGACGAACCGCTCGTCGTCCTGCCACAGCGTGGGCAGCGTGCCGGGCGGCAGCGGCAGCCGGATCGCGATGTCGCCGTCCCCGCCGGGCGGGACGGACGACCCGTCCGGCGCGAGCACCCGCACGTCGTAGCCCGGCACCGGGACCGACGGCGAGCCCGCCTTGACCGGCATCGGCTCCAGCCCCCGCAGGTTCGCCACGATCGGCCAGCCGGTCTCGGTCTGCCACCAGTGGTCGATGACGGGGCGGTCCAGGACGCGCGACGCCCACCGGTAGGTGTCGGGGTCGAGCCGCTCCCCGGCGAGGAACAGCGTGTCCAGCGCGGCCAGGTCGTGCCCGGCGAGCAGCGCGCCCTCCGGGTCCTCCTTCTTGATCGCCCGGATGGCGGTCGGCGCGGCGAACAGCACCTTCACCCGGTGCTGCGCGGCGACGCGCCAGAAGGCGCCCGCGTCCGGCGTGCCCACCGGCTTGCCCTCATACAGGACCGTGGTGCAGCCGGTGAGCAGCGGCGCGTACACGATGTAGGAGTGCCCGACGACCCAGCCCACGTCGGACGCCGCCCAGAACACGTCGCCGGGGCCGACGCCGAACACGTTCTCCATCGACCAGCGCAGCGCGACCGCGTGCCCGCCGTTGTCGCGGACGACGCCCTTCGGCCGCCCGGTCGTCCCGGACGTGTACAGGATGTAGAGCGGGTCGGTGGCGGCGACCGGCACGCACTCGGCGGGCCCGGCGGCGGCGACCGCCTCGTCCCACTCCACGTCCCGGGGCCGGACGAGGTCGGCGTGCAGCTGCTCGCGCTGCCGGATCACGCACCGCTCCACCTTGTGCCGGGCGAGCTCCAGCGCCTGGTCCAGCAGCGGCTTGTAGGGGACGATCCGGCCGGCCTCGATGCCGCAGGACGCCGACACGACCGCCTTGGGCCGCGCGTCGTCGATGCGGACCGCCAGCTCCTTCGCCGCGAACCCGCCGAAGACCACCGAGTGCACCGCGCCGATCCGGGCGCACGCCAGCATCGCGATGACCGCCTCGGGGACCATCGGCAGGTAGATGACCACCCGGTCGCCGCGGTCGACGCCCTGCGCGCGCAGCGCCCCGGCGAACCGGGCGACGAGCCCGGTCAGCTCCCGGTAGGTGTAGGTCCGCACGGTCCCGGTGACCGGGCTGTCGTAGACCAGCGCGGCCTGCTCGCCGCGGCCCTCCTCGACATGCCGGTCGAGGGCGTTGTCGCAGGTGTTGAGCTCGCCGCCGGTGAACCACCGGTAGAACGGCGGCGCCCCGTCGTCCAGGACCCGGTCGGGCGGGACGAGCCAGCGGACGTCCCGCGCGGCCAGCCCCCAGAAACGGGTCGGATCGGCGATGCTGCGTTCGTACGCGGCCGCGTAGGCGCCCATGTCGTCCTCCCGGTGCCGGGTCCTCGCCCGAGTGTGCCCTTGAGGCCCCAATCGGTGATTCGGGCCGCACACCTATAGGGCATGGCGCGGGCCCGGTTCGTCAAGGGCCCGCGCCGTCACACCGGGTGACGCACGGCGTGCGCGACGGCGATGAGGGCGGCCAGGGCGGCCCCCGCGGCCACGATCCAGAAGCACGTCTCGTACGCGCCGAGCGTCGGCGCGCCGGAGCCGGCGACGACCCGCCCGGCCAGGATCGACGCGGTGGCGGCGCCGGCGATGCTGCCGCCGGTGGTGCGCACGAGCGAGTTGATCCCGCTGGCGATGCCGCTCTGGTCCATCGGGACGTGCCGGACGGCGAGCGTGCCGAGCGCCGCGTAGGCGATCCCGAACCCGATGCCCTGGATGGAGCTGAAGGCGAGCATGTCGTACGGGTGGGAGTTCGACACCGCGAGCCACGCGTAGCACAGCCCGGCGAAGGCGGACCCGGTGGCGAGCGTGTAGGCGGTGCCGATCCGCGCCGCGATCCGGCCGGCCATCGCCGAGAAGACGAGCATGGTCGCGGTGCTCGGCAGCATGTAGAGGCCGACGTCCAGGACCGAGCCGTCCAGTCCGTACCCGAGCTCCGCGGACGGCGCCTGCACGAACCCGGCGATCAGCGTGAACGCGGCGAACATCGAGAAGCCGAGCAGCGCCGAGATGACGTTCGCCGACAGCGACCGCGGGCCGACCAGCAGGTTCAGCCGGACCAGCGGCGCGCGGACGCGCAGCTCGATCACCACCCACGCCGCGCACAGCACGGCGGCGCCGCCGAACAGGCCGAGGACCCGGCCGGACGTCCAGCCCCACGCGTTGCCCTGGCTGATGCCGAGCAGCAGGGCGGCCAGCCAGACCGCGAGGACCGCCGCGCCGACGACGTCGGGCCGCCCGCCCGCGCGGACGCCGACGTCCCGGGCCGTCACCGCGACCAGCACGAGCACCGCGGCGGCGAGCGCGGCGGCGACCCAGAACACCGGATGGTGGCTGGAGGTGCGCGTCGCGATCAGCCCCGTCACGATCATGCCGGCGCTGCCGCCGACGCCCATGGTGGCGCTGACGATGCCGATCGCGGTGGTGACGCGCTCCGCCGGGAACGTGTCCCTGATCATGCCGATCGAGAGCGGGATCAGCGCGGCGGACACGCCCTGCAGCGCCCGGCCGCCGATCAGCACCGGCAGCGAGCCCGACACCGCGCACAGCACCGAGCCGGCCAGCAGCAGGGCGAGGGTCAGCAGGACCATCCGCTTCTTGCCGTACATGTCGCCGAACCGCGTCAGCAGCGGGGTCGCGACCGCGCCGGCCAGCAGCGACGCGGTGAACACCCACGTCACCGCGGTGATCGAGACGTCGAAGATTTCCATGAGCCGCGGCAGCAGCGGCAGCACGAGGGTCTGCTGCACCGACACGACCATCCCCGCGGCGGCCAGCGCGAGGAGCGTGATCCCGGTGTGCCGGGCGTCCGCGGGCGGGCGCCCGGTCTCCTCGCGCGCCTTGGCCGGGGCGCCGGTCATGCGAACCTCCCGCGTCGGCCGGTCGCCGGGGGCCGGCGCGGCGCTCCATTTACTTAGCGAACGTAAGTGTACGGCGGGGGTGGTTATTCCCCGCCATGTCACCCCATGGGTGACGGGGAGGAATCGCAGGTGGAATGCGGGCCGCTCGCGTGTCCGGTTTTGGTGCGGGGCCCCGGCCTCCATAAGCTTGCCTTCCGTGGACCTTCGTCTGCGCGGCCCCCGTCGTTCGTCCCCCCGGCACGGCTCGTCTTCGTGACGCCTGCCGCGGTCAGGTCCGGAAAGGACGCTGATGCAGGTCGTCTCCACCGCCGGTCACGGTGGGCACGGGAAGTCGGCGCTCGTGCGCGCCCTCACCGGCACGGAGCCCGGCGAACCGGGTGCCTGGACCGAGCTGCCGTCCGGGCGGCGCGTGGCCTTCGTGGACGTCCCCGGAGACGAGCGGTCCGTCCCGGCCATGCTCGCCGGGGCCGCCCCGGCGCCCGCCGTCCTGCTCGCCGTCGCCGCCGACGAGGGCTGGATGCCGCAGACCGCCGAGCACCTGGAGGCGCTCGGCGCGCTCGGGGTCCGGTCCGGCGTCCTGGCGGTCACCAAGGCCGACGCCGCGGACCCCAAGCTCGCGCTGCGCCTGGTCCGCGACAAGCTCGCCGGCACCGCGCTGCGCGGCATGGAGGCCGTCCCCGTCAGCACCGTCACCGGGGCGGGGATCGACGAGCTGACCGCCGCGCTCGACCGCCTCGCCGGCCGGCTGCCCGTCCCCGACCCGGCCGCCCCGGTGCGGCTGTGGGCCGACCGCGCGTTCACCGCCGGGCGGCAGACCGTCGTCACCGGCACCCTCACCGCCGGCACGGTCGGCGTGGGGGACGAGCTGCTCCTCATGCCCGCCGGCGAGCGCGTCCGGGTGCGGACGATCGGCTGCGCGGGGGAGCCCCGCACGTCGGTCGGCGGCGTCTCGCGCGTCGTGCTGACCCTGCGCGACGCGGGCCGCGTGGAGGCCGGCATGGCCCTGGTCACCCCCGGCGCGTGGACCCACACCACCTGCGTCGACGTGCGCACCAGGTTCGGTGAGGCGTCCGGCCGGCTGGCCCGCCGGATGACCCTGCACCTCGGGTCCGCCGCCGTCCCGGTCGGGCTGCGCCCCCTCGGCCCCGACACCGCCCGCCTGACCCTGAACACCCGGGTCGCCCTGCACCTCGGCGACACCGGCGTCCTGCGCGACCCCGAGCGCCGCTCCATCGCCGGGGTGAGCGTCCTCGACGTCCGGCCGCCGACGCTCGTGCGGCGCGGCGCCGGGGCGGCCCGCGCGCGGGAGCTGGCGTCCTGGCCCGACCGCCCGGACGGCACGATCGTGCTGCGGCGGCACGGCGTGCTCCGCCGGTCGGAGCTGTCGCTGATGGGCTGCGCGCCGCCGGAGGACGCGGTCGCGCTGAACGGCGAGTGGGTCGCCGACCCCGCGCACTGGGAGTCGCTGTTCGAGCGGCTCGCCGAGGAGACCTCCCGGCACGCCGCCGCGAGCCCGCGCGCCCCGGGCATCCCGCTGGAGACCGTCCGGCTCCGCCTCGGGCTCCCGGCCCGGCAGCTCGTCACCGCCCTGGTCCGCCCGCCGCTGCGGGTGGACGCCGGGCGCGTCTACGGCCCCGTGCCCCCGCCGGCGCCCGCCCCGGCACCGGAGCCGCCGGCCACCGCGATCGCCGCGACGCCGCCCCCGCCCTGGGCGGCGGGCGTGCAGCGCCTGCGCGCCGACCTCGCGGACTCCCCGTTCGACCCGCCGTCCCCGGAGCGCCTCGGCGAGCTCGGCCTCACCGGCGAGGTGCTCGCCGCGGCGGAGCGCGCCGGCGCGGTCGTGCGCATCGAGGACGAGGACGGCGACATCGTGCTGCTCCCCGGCGCCGACCGGGAGGCGCTGCGCGTCCTGACCGGCCTGCCCCAGCCGTTCAAGCCCGCGCAGGCCGGGGAGGCCCTGGGAACCAGCCGCCGGGTCGCCGTGGCGCTGCTGCGCCACCTGGACCGGCTCGGCCTCACCGAACGGCGCCGCGCCGAGAGGTCATGAAGCGGGCGGTCATAGGCGGTCATGAAGCGGCGGTAATGAAGCGGCGGTCATGAACCGCGCGGCGGCGGGAAAACCGGTTGAACCGCGATCGGTGGTTCTGGCGTCATAGATCACGGTTCGGATCCCGTCGACGAAGGAGTGGCATGCCGTACCAGACGCTGAAGGGCGGCCGTGTCCCCATCCGGATGTGGACCGACCCCGGCACCGTCGAGGACCTCGCCCTCGACCAGCTCCGCAACGTCTCCGCCCTTCCGTGGGTGGAGGGCCTCGCGGTGATGCCCGACGTCCACTACGGCAAGGGCGCCACCGTCGGCTCGGTGATCGCGATGAAGGACGCGGTGTCGCCGGCCGCCGTCGGCGTCGACATCGGCTGCGGGATGACCGCCGCCAAGTCGTCGCTCACCGTCGAGGACATGCCGGACGACCTGGCGGGGCTGCGCAGCCGCCTGGAGAAGGCGATCCCGGTCGGGCGCGGCTCCCACAAGCAGGCCGTGGACCCGTCCGGGCTCCCGAACCTGAAGGAGCGCGGCTGGTACGACTTCTGGAAGGCCTTCGACGAGCTGCACCCGGCGGTGCGGTCCCGGCTCGGCCGCGCGCGGTCCCAGATGGGCACCCTCGGCGGCGGGAACCACTTCCTGGAGCTGTGCGCGGACGACAAGGGCGCGATCTGGCTGGTCCTGCACTCCGGCTCGCGCAACATCGGCAACGAGCTGGCCGAGCAGCACATCGAGGCCGCCCGGAGGCTCCCGCACAACCAGGACCTCCCGGACAACGACCTGGCGGTGTTCCTGACCGGGACGGCCAAGATGGACGCCTACCGGCACGACCTGTTCTGGGCGCAGGAGTACGCGCGCCGCAACCGCGCCGTCATGATGGCGCTGGCGCAGAACGTCGTGACGCGGCGGTTCGGCGAGAAGCGCTGCAAGTGGAACCAGGTCATCTCCTGCCACCACAACTACGTGGCCGAGGAGGAGTACGGCGGCGTCGAGCTCCTGGTCACCCGCAAGGGCGCGATCCGCGCCGGCCGCGGCGACCTCGGGATCATCCCGGGGTCCATGGCGACCGGCACCTACATCGTGCGCGGGCTCGGCAACGACAGCGCGTACAACTCCGCCTCGCACGGCGCGGGCCGCCGGATGAGCCGCAACAAGGCCCGCAAGAGCTTCACCGTCGAGGACCTCGTCGAGCAGACCCGGGGCGTCGAGTGCCGCAAGGACAGCGGCGTCATCGACGAGATCCCGGGCGCCTACAAGGACCTGGAGACGGTGATCGAGGCGCAGTCCGACCTCGTGGAGGTCGTCGCGCACCTGCGCCAGCTCATCTGCGTCAAGGGCTAGAGACGGGGCGAGAGGTCAGGAGAGGGCGCGGTCGATGAACGCGGTGACGTCGGCGAGGACCTCGTCGCGGTTGGTCTCGTTGAAGACCTCGTGGCGGGCGTCCGGGTAGAGGCGCTCGGTGAGGTCGTCCCCGCGGACGGTCTCGATGCCGATCCGGGTGTCCTGCGGACGGACGAGCTCGTCGGCGTCGCCGTGCACGTAGAAGGTCGGCAGCGCGCCGAGGGAGCCGTGCTCGTCGATGCGCCGGAGGGCGGTGTCGAGCGCCTGGACCGTCGTCTTCTTGAACGGGCCGTGCCAGATGAGCGGGTCCTCGGTGTAGGCCTTGCCGACGGCGGGGTCGCGCGACAGCGTGGACGTGTCGATCGGCTCGTCGGGCATCTCCTCCAGCGGCAGCAGCTGCTCCGCGACGTGCCAGCGGCCGAGGACGGGCCCGGACAGCACGAGCGCGGCGAGGACGTCGCCGTGCAGCTGGGCGTGGCGGGTGGCGATCAGCCCGCCCATCGAGTGGCCGATCAGGACGACGGGCAGGCCGGGATGGTCGGCGAGGGCCGCCTCGACGGTGGTGTGCAGGTCGGCGACGACGTCCTCGAAGTCCTCGATCAGCACGCGCTCGCCGGCCGAGCGGCCGTGCCCCATGTGGTCGGGCCCGCACACCACGGCCCCGTGCCGCACGAGGACGTCCGCGACGTGTTCGTACCGGCCGAGGTGCTCGCCGTAGCCGTGCGCGAGGACCGCGATGTAGCGCGGCTCGCCGTCCGCCCAGCTGCGGACGGTGATCGCGCCCCGCGTCCCGGCGAACTCCCACTCCCGCGACGTCGTCACTCCGGCCTCCCTCTCGCTCGACGGAACGTAACGGTCTCTCGCGATGGGACGGATCGTCAACCACCGCAATAGGGTGGAGTGACAGACCGCAACCCACCGGCGGCCCGCGAGCCGGGCCCGCCGGGCATCAGGAAGGGGCGCCCGTGCTGGTCGACACCTTCGGCCGTACCGCGACGGACCTGCGGGTCTCCCTCACCGACCGGTGCAACCTGCGGTGTGCGTACTGCATGCCGCCGGAAGGGCTGGACTGGCTGCCGAAGCCGGAGCAGCTCACCGACGACGAGGTCGTCCGGCTGGTCGGCCTCGCGGTGCGCGACCTCGGCGTCACCGAGGTCCGCTACACCGGCGGCGAGCCGCTGCTGCGCCGCGGCCTCGCCGAGATCGTGCGGCGCACGGCGGAGCTGTCGCCGCGCCCGCAGATCTCGCTGACCACCAACGGGATCGGGCTCGACCGGCTGGCGGCGCCGCTGGCCGGGGCCGGGCTCGACCGCGTCAACGTCTCCCTCGACACCCTCGACCGCGAGACCTTCCAGCGGCTCGCCCACCGCGACCGGCTGGAGGACGTGCTGCGCGGGCTCGAGGCGGCCAGGGCCGCCGGACTGGAACCCGTCAAGATCAACACGGTGCTGATGCGCGGGATCAACGACGGCGAGGCCGTCCCGCTGCTGCGGTACTGCCTGGAGCACGGCTACCGGCTGCGGTTCATCGAGCAGATGCCGCTGGACGCCCAGCACGGCTGGACCCGCAAGAACATGATCACCGCGGACGAGATCCTGGACCGGCTGTCCGCCGAGTTCGACCTGGCCCCCGACACCGCGCACGACCGCGGCAGCGCCCCCGCCGAGTCGTTCCTGATCGGCGGCGGCCCGGAGACCGTCGGCGTGATCGGCTCGGTGACCCGGCCGTTCTGCGGCGCCTGCGACCGGGTGCGGCTCACCGCCGACGGGCAGATCCGCAACTGCCTGTTCGCCACCGAGGAGTCCAACCTGCGGGACGCGATGCGCGACGGCGCCACCGACGCCGAGTTGGCCGAGCGCTGGCGCAAGGCGGTCTGGGCGAAGCGCGCCGGGCACGGCATCGACGACCCGTCGTTCCTGCAGCCCGCGCGGCCGATGTCCGCGATCGGCGGCTGACCGCGGTGCGCGGCGGCGCGGAGTTCGACGCCGTGCTGCTGGCCGGCGGGCGGGCGCGGCGGTTCGGGGCCGACAAGCCCGCCGCGGCCGTGGGCGGGCGCGCGCTGATCGAATGGACGGCCGCCGCCGTCGCCGGGGCGGCCCGGCTGGTCGTGGTGGGGCCGCCGCGGGACGTGCTGCCGGACGCGGTCGTCGTCCGCGAGGACCCGCCCGGCGCCGGGCCGGTGCCCGCGCTGCGCGCCGGGCTCGCGCGGGTGCGGGCGCCGAGGCTGGCGCTGCTGGCCGCCGACCTGCCGTTCCTGCGTCCCGTCCACATCGCCCGGCTCCTCGACGCGATGGGGGAGCGGCCCGGGGCGGTGCTCGTGGACGAGGCGGGCCGCGAGCAGTGGCTCGCCGGCTGCTGGCGCACCGGCGCCCTGCGCGCCGCGCTGGACGGCCACGACGGCGCCGCGCTGCGCGGCCTGCTCGGCCCGCTGGAGCCGGCGGCGGTGGCGCTGCCGGCCGGTGCCCGTCCCCCCTGGTACGACTGCGACACCCCCGAGGAGCTGGCCGCCGCCGGCCGGCTGCTTTGATGGTGCGAGAGTGGGCAGGTCACCAGGACCATGCGCGAAGGGGGAACCCAATGCCGGTGCTCGACGACTGGATCAACGCCGCCTGCCGCGAACTCGGCCTGGAGCGCGGCGACATCGACCAGGGCCTCGTCCTGGACCTGGCCCGCGACGTCGCGCACGGGGTCGCGCGGCCCGGCGCGCCGCTGACGGCGTACCTGCTCGGCCTCGCGGTCGGGCGCGGCGCGCCGGCCCGCGACGCCGCCGCCCGGCTGACCGAGATGGCCGAGGGCTGGCAGGCCGAGGTGCCCGCGCCGGCGGGCGAGCCCGCGCTGGACGACGCCTAGCCCCGGTCCGCGGGGGCGTTCCGCTCGGCGACCGGCACGACGTCCTTCAGGAAGTCGCGGCGGGACAGGAACGCCGACAGGCTCTCGCGGTGCTCGTCGCAGGCCAGCCAGATCTTCCGCCGGTCCGGCGTGTGGATCTTCGGGTTGTTCCAGCGCAGCGCCCACACGGCGTCGGCGCGGCATCCCTTGGCGGAGCACAGCAGTTCCTCGGGGCCGGTCCCCGGAGCGGAGTCGGTCATCCGGCCACTGTGGCACAGGGCGCCGGTGCGGAACGGCCCGGCCCCGCGTTTCGCCGGGCCGGGCCCCGGATAGGAGGGTCCCGTGCGGACAGCGGCCGCGGAGCACGGCGAGGAGGGGCGGCGGCGCTGGCGGGCGCTCTCGGTCTGCCTGGTGTCGGCGTTCATGACCTTGCTGGACGTCAGCATCGTCAACGTCGCGCTCCCCTCGATCCGGGCGGGCCTGGACGCGTCCCCGGCGGAGCTGCAGTGGATCGTGTCGGGGTACGCGCTGACGTTCGGGCTCGTCCTCGTCCCGGCCGGGCGGCTCGGCGACGCCCGCAGCCGCCGCGCGGTGTTCATGACCGGGCTCGCGCTGTTCACGGTGGCGAGCGCGGCGGCGGGCATGGCCCCGACGGTCCTGTTCCTCCTGCTGGCGCGGCTCGTGCAGGGCGTCGCGAGCGGGATCCTCAACCCGCAGGTCGCGGGGCTCATCCAGCAGCTGTTCCAGGGCGCCGAGCGCGGGCGCGCGTTCGGCGCCCTCGGCGCGGTGATCGGGATCGCCACGGCCGTGGGACCGCTGCTCGGCGGCGCGCTGATCGCGCTGTCCGGGCCCGAGGAGGGCTGGCGGTGGGTGTTCTACGTCAACATCCCGGTCGGGGTCGCGGCGCTGTTCCTGGCGTGGCGGCTGCTGCCCGCCCCGGTCTACGGGGAGCGGCAGGGCCTGGACCCGCTCGGGGTGCTGCTGCTCGGCGCGGGCGTCTTCTGCGTGCTGCTGCCGCTCGCCCAGGAGCAGCAGTGGAGGACGGACCTGAAGTGGCTGCTGGTCCTCGGGGGCGCCGTCCTGATCGCGCTGTTCGCCCTGTGGGAGCGCCGGGCCGCGGCGCCGATGGTCGACCTGGCGCTGTTCCGGCTCCGCTCCTACACGCTGGGCGCGGCGATCGCGCTGCTGTTCTTCGCCGGGTTCACCGCGGTCTTCTTCATCTTCACCCTCTACCTGCAGAACGGCCTCGGCTACAGCGCGCTCGGGGCGGGCCTGGCGATCACCCCGTTCGCGGTCGGGTCCGGCGCGGCGTCCGCGGCCGGCGGCCGGGTCGTGACGCGCTACGGGCGGTCGCTCGTCGCCGCCGGCCTGTGCCTGGTGCTGGCCGGGCTCGGCGCCGCCTGGGTCGCGGTCGAGCTGGTGCCGGGCTCCGGGGTCGCCTGGGCGACCGCGGCCCCGCTGGCGGTGGCCGGCGTCGGCACGGGCCTCGTCATCTCGCCGAACCAGACGCTGACGCTGTCGCAGGTGGACTCGACCGAGGGCGGCAGCGCGGCGGGCGTCCTGCAGACGGGCCAGCGCGTCGGCACCGCGATGGGCATCGCCGCCGCCGGGTCGGTGTTCTTCGCGACGGTCGCCGGGACGGGCGGGGACTGGGCGGCGGCGTTCCGGCACGGGCTCATCGTCATCCTGGTGTTCGTGCTGGCGGCGCTGGCGGCGGCCGGCGCGGACCTCGCCGCCGGCCGCCGCGAGCGGCGCCGCGGCGCCGCGCTAGCGCCGGCGGCGGAGGGCGCGCGCGCCGAGACCGAGAGCCGCCGCGGCACCGGCGACGGCCGCGGCTAGCACCAGGTTCTGCCGCCTGATCCGGGCCGGGATCTCCGCGTACGGCATCGTCGAGAACGACACCAGCTCGTAGCGGGAGACGTAGCGTCCGGCCAGGCGCCGCTCCAGGGCGTGCGTCGCGGCCTGCTTCGCCCGGTACACCGGGGACGACACGCGGTCGCGCATCTCCACGAAGTTGTCCAGCGCCATCTCGGCGATCGCGTCGGTGTTGGCCTTGCGCCGCTCCTGGTAGAGGGCCAGCGCGCGGGCCCAGTCGCCGCCCGTCTCGGTCAGGCACCGGTCGATCTCGATGCAGTCCTCGAAGGCGCAGTTGGCGCCCTGCCCGAAGAACGGGACGATCGCGTGCGCGGCGTCGCCGAGCAGCGCCACGGTCGCGCCGTCCCCGCGGACCGTCCACGGCCAGCAGCGGACGGTGACCAGCGAGCCGACCGGGTTGTTCGCGTAGTCGTCGACCAGGCCGGGCATCAGGCCGGCCACGTCGGGATAGTGCCGCTCGAAGTAGGCGGTGATCTTCTCCGGCGAGTCGAGGGCGGCGAGGTCGTCCTTCGGCCAGAAAAGCGTGCAGGTGAACGACCGGTCGAGGTTCGGCAGCGCGATCATCATCGAGGTGCCGCGGGGCCAGATGTGCAGCGCGTCGGGGTCGAGGGCGAACCCGCCGTCCTTCGGCGGGACGGTCAGCTCCTTGTAGCCGTGCTCCAGGAAGTCGGCGTCCTCGCCCGGCCCGAGGGACCGGCGGACCGCGCTGTAGGCGCCGTCCCCGGCGAGGACGACGCCGGCGGGCTCGGGGTCGCCGTCCTCCAGCAGGACGGCCCCGGCCGCGGTGTCGACGCCGGTGACGCGCCGGGAGAAGCGCAGCGTGACCCCGGGCGTCGCCTCGGCGGTGTCCAGCAGCGACCGGTTGAGCTCGGCGCGGCTGATGGAGTTGATCGCGCGTTCGCCGTCCGCGCTGTAGGGCTGGAAGTTCGGCGCCCCGCGCAGGGGGTGGACCATCCGCCCGTGCATGGGCAGCGCCCGCTTGAGCGACCGGTCGCGCAGCCCGACCTGCTCCAGCGCGGCCAGCCCGCGGGCCGAGATCGCCAGGTTGATCGAGCGGCCGCGCTCGGCGCCCGCGACGCGCGGGTCGGGGCGCCGCTCGTACACCGTCACCGGGATGCCGCGGCGGCCGAGGAGCACCGCGAGCAGGCAGCCCGCGAGGCCAGCGCCGACGATCGCGACCCGGTCCCGGTCACCCGCCATGGACGGGGACCTCCTCGGTCTGCGAGCGGACCTCCCACAGGTCGGGGAAGGCGGGGGCGAACAGGGTGCGGCGCAGGTAGTCGGCGCCGGCCGACCCGCCCGTGCCGATCTTCGCGCCGATCGTCCGCTCCACCATCTTCAGGTGCCGGTACCGCCATTCCTGGATGCCCTCGTCGACGTCGACCAGCGCCTCGCACACCTCGGCGGCCGGCCCGGACTCGTCGGCGTAGACGGTGAGGAGCACCTTCTGGACGCCGGGGTGCGGATCCCACTGCCGGGAGACGTCGCGCTCCAGCGCCTCCGCGGGGACGGGCAGCCCGCGACCGGCGAGGTAGCGCAGCAGCGAGTCGAAGATCGACGGGCGGGTGACGGCCGCCTGGAGGCGCCCGTCCCCGCGCAGGTCCGAGGCGGGGAACCCGCGCCGGCCGAGCACGGCCTCGATCTCGCGGAACTGCTCGCTCTGGAAGCCGCTGGAGTTGCCGAGCGCGTCGCGGAAGGCGGCGAACTGCCGGGGCGTCATGGTCTCCAGGACGTCGAGCTGGCCGACCACGGTCTTGAGGATCTTGGCGATGCGGCGCGCGGTGTGCAGCGAGCCCGCGCTGTTGCCCTCCTCCAGCCGGCGCTGCAGCAGCGCCGCCTCGTGCAGGATCTGCTTGAACCACAGCTCGTAGACCTGATGGATGATCACGAAGAGCAGCTCGTCGTGGGCCCGGGTCTTCGGCTCCTGGCAGGCCAGGAGCTCGTCGAGCTTCAGGTAGCCGCCGTACGTCATCGTCGGCGAATCCGCCATCACGCCTCCTTGCGACACAACGGATGTGGTCCGCAGCATATGGGATCGTTCCGCCCATCCAGGGGATGGGTGGCCCTTGGCCGCACATTCCCGGCACCCCCTACGATCAGAACGCTATTCGGTATCGGGCTCCGGGAGGTACGGGATGGGCGGGATCGTCAGGGAGTTCGTGGGGCTGCCGTCGCCCCTGGCCGGACGGGCGGGCGCGGGCGGCCACCCGTGCCAGGGCGTCTACCACCGCCCGGCGGGCGCCCCGCCGAAGACCGCGTTCATCGCGACCCACTACAGCGTCGACTTCTCCGAGCACTACCTCGCCGAGCACCTCGCCGCCCGCGGGTACGGCTTCCTCGGCTGGAACACCCGCTTCCGCGGCGACGAGGCCCACTTCCTCCTCGACCACGCCCTCGCCGAGATCGGCACCGGCGTCCGCTGGCTCCGCGAGCGGGCCGGCGCCGAGCGGATCGTCCTGCTGGGCAACTCCGGCGGCGGGTCGCTCATGGCCGCTTACCAGTCCCAGGCGGTCCGGCCCAGCGTCACGCCCGTCGCCGGGATGCGCCCGGTCCCGGCCATCGAGGACCTGCCGGCCGGCGACCTGTTCATCGCCCTGGCCGCCCACGCCGGCCGCCCCGAGGTCCTCACAGCGTGGATGGACCCGTCGGTGACCGACGAGACCGATCCCCTGTCGGCCGACCCGTCCCTCGACCCGTTCGACCCCGCGAACGGGCCGCCCTACGGCGCTGGGTTCCAGGCCCGCTACCGCGCCGCCCAGCGCGCCCGCAACGAGCGCATCACCGACCGGGTCCTCGCCCGCCTGGACGCCCTGAAGGGCACCCGCGCCCGCGACGAGCTGTTCACCGTGCACCGCACGTGGGCCGACCTGCGGATGATGGACCCGTCCATCGAGCCGTCCGACCGGGAACCCAACCGCTGCTACCTGGGCGAGCCGGTCAAGGCCAACTACGGCGTCTTCGGCATCGGCTCCCTCTGCACGCTCCGGTCGTGGCTGTCGATGTGGAGCCTGCGCACGTCGCAGTGCTCCGCCGCGCCGCACCTCGCGCGGATCACCGTCCCGTCCCTGGTCGTCCACGCCACCGCCGACGAGGGCGTCCACGACAGCGACGCGCGCGCGATCTTCGACGCCCTCGCCGCGTCCGACAAGACGCTCGACTTCATCAAGGACACCCACTACCTGCCGCGCTCGCGGCCCTGGGCCGCCGACCTCATCGACGCCTGGGTCCGCGACCACTAGGCGGGCTTCTCCGGGCCCGGCCCCGGACGCGGGTCGCCGGCCCGGAGCGGCGCGTGCTCGTAGCGGCCCTCGTGGGCGAGGACCGGCCGCCGGTCGCCGGCCAGCTCGGGATGCCGCTCCTCCAGCGCCCGCCGCTCCTGCGCCGTCCGCCGCAGCTCGGTGACGTACTCGCGGTCGCCCTCGCGGGTGCCGCGCCACGTCTGCGGCATCATCTCCGGCGGCGGGGGGACGGACGCCGTCCCGAGCAGCCCGCACCGCGCCGGGACCTTCACCGTCGCCGCCCCGCACGCGCAGGCCGGCAGCGGCGCGGTGAACGACTGGATCACCTCGAACCGGTGGCCGGCCTCGCACCGCAGCTCGTAGATCGGCACGGCCGCCTCACCACAGCCGCAGCGAGCGCTTGAAGATCTCCGCCACGGCGTCCTCGTCCACCGGGCGCGGCGAGGTCGCCAGCAGCCGCTGCTGCTTCATCGTGCCCTCCACCAGGCCGGGGATGTCGCCCTCGGTGTAGCCGACGCCCCCGATCCCGTCCGGGATGCCGATGTCGCGCATCAGGTTCAGCACCGCCCGCGGCAGGTGCTCGGCCGGGTCGTTCGGCCGGTCCAGGCGCGGGTCGAGCAGCTCGGCCGCCCGCACGTGCTGCTCCGGGCGCGCCTGGTAGGTGAACCGGAACGCCTCCGGCGCGGTCAGCGACACCGACATCCCGTGCGGGACGAGCGCCTCCCCGTCCGGGTAGCCGGCGGGGTGGAAGTCCTTCACCATCCCGGCGATCGGGTAGGCGTTGGCGTGCGGGATGTGGACCCCGGCGTTGCCGAAGCCGAGCCCCGCGAACGTCGCCGCGAGCGCCATGTCGGCGCGGGCCCGCCGGTCGTCGCCGTCCTGGACGGCCTTGCGGAACGACCGGGACAGCAGGCTCAGCGACTTCTCCGCCCACATGTCCGACACCGGGTTGGCGCCGCAGTAGGGCACCCGCTGCTCGGCCTTCTTGCGCTCGAAGTCGTCGAAGGGGCGGGCGGTGTAGCTCTCCAGGGCGTGGCAGAGGATGTCCATCCCGGCGGACGCGGTCACGCCGGACGGCTGCGACATCGTCAGCTCGGGGTCGACCACCGCGAGCGTCGGGCGCATCCGCGGGTGGCTGATGCCCGTCTTGACCCGCAGGTCCAGGACGTCCAGGACGCACACGGTCGTGCTCTCCGCGCCGGTCCCGGTCGTGGTGGGGACGGCGACCAGCGGCAGCAGGGGCCGCTCCGGCGCCCGCCCGTCCCCGATCGGCGGGTTCAGGTACTCGGCGAGGTCGCCGTCGTTCGTCGTGAGCAGGTTGATCGCCTTGGCGGTGTCGATGCTCGATCCGCCGCCGACGGCCACGTAGGCGTCGTAGGGGCCGGTCTCCCGCGCGTGCTCGACGGCGTGCCGCAGGCTCGCGTCCGTCGGCTCCACGCGGACGCCGTCGAAGACCGCCGCCTCGACGCCGTACGCCTTCATCGCGTCGGCGATCCGCTGCGGGCCGCCCGTCGCGGAGACCCCGGGGTCGGTCACCACGAGCACCCGGCGCGCCCCCAGCTGCGTGAGGTCGAAGCCGAGCTCGTCGGCCGCTCCCGTGCCGAACTTCAGCTGGGGCGCACCGTAGGTGAAGACCGTTTCGTTCGTCATGACCGTCCTCAGGTGTAGAAGGCGTCGGGCGCCCGCCGCAGCGAGTCCAGCTGTTCCGCGTCGTGCCCGAACACCACCGTCGCGTCGCTCTTCTCCGCGATTCCCCGGATCTTCTCCACCGATGCGTACCAATCGCCGAGATCGCTGACGATCGCGGCGGGCGTCGCGGGCGGGCCGTAGGACTCGCCGAGGTAGACCGCGTCCGACGTGAAGATCATGGTGCCGGTGTCGGGGAGGTCGACCTTCATCGCCATCGTGCCGGGGGTGTGGCCCGGTGCCTCGATGAGGATGACGCCGGGCAGGAACTCGGTGTCGCCGGAGACGGTCTCGAAGTCCAGGCCCTCGTAGTCGGCCTTGAGGTGCGCGCCCTCGAACTCGCCCTCGAACCCGAACGCGAAGTCCTTCTCCTTCTGGTTGCACACCAGCCGCGCGCCGGTCCCCGCGAACTGCCGGACGTTGCCCGCGTGGTCGAAGTGCAGGTGCGACAGCACGACGAAGTCGAGGTTCTCGGGGCTCACGCCCACCTGGCCGAGCCGCCGGTCGAGGTACTGCTCCTCCTCGACCTGGTCATAAGGGAAGAACTCCTGCAGGCCGCTCGGCTCCCAGCGGGTCTCCCAGTCGCGCGGGCAGCTGGTGTCCCACAGCAGCGTGCCCTCCGGGGTCTCCACGAGGACGGTGTGGGTGGTGCAGCGCACCCACTCGCTCGGCTCGCCCTTCTCGCCGCGCGGCCGGATCGTCCGTCCCGCCTTCAGCAGGAGCCACGTCAGGTCGCAGCTCATCGCCCCGCAGTCGAGCACATGCAGCCTCGTCGCCGCCATCACGCCACCTCCGCGAGTCCGGTACCACCTCCACCGTGACATCGCCGTCCGATAAGTCAACAAACGACCCTTCTCGACCTGCACAAACATCTGGGATATGCCTGGAGGCATGAGCCCTGGAGACATGAGCGTCGACGCCCGCCCGTGGCTCGCGCGCTACGGCGAGGGGATACCGGCCGGCATCGAGCCCGAGTACGCGAGCGCCCTGGACATGGCCGCCGTCACCGCGGCCGCGCATCCGGACGCCGACGCCCTGCGCTGCCGCGGCGAGCGGATCACCTGGCGCGACCTCGGCCGCCGCTCGGACGCCTTCGCCGCCGCCCTCGCGGCCGAGGGGTTCGGGCCCGGCGACCGGGCCGCGCTGTACCTGCAGAACGTCCCGGAGTTCGTGATCGCGCTGCTCGGCGTCTGGAAGGCCGGCGGCATCGCCGTCCCGGTGAACCCGATGAACAAGGCCCGCGAGCTCGACCTCGTCCTGCGCGACTCCGGCGCGAGCGCCCTGGTGGCCCTCAGCGGGCTCTACGAGGACGTGGCGCGCGAGGTGATCGCCGGCACCGGGGTCGGCACCGTCGTCACGGTGGCCGAGCCGGACCGTCCCGCCGCCGGCACGCGCGACCTCGCGGACCTCGTCGACCGGTTCGCGGACCGGTCCCCGGCCGAGCCCGCCCGCCCCTCCCCGGACGACGTCGCCCTGCTCACCTACACCTCGGGGACGACCGGGCCGCCCAAGGGGGCGATGAACACCCACGGCAACCTGGTCTTCAACGCCCAGACCTACCGCGACTGGATCGGCATCGGCCCGGGCGACGTGATCCTCGGGGTCGCGCCGCTGTTCCACATCACCGGCATGGTCGGGCACGTCGCGCTGTCGCTGCTGACCGGCGCGCGGCTCGTGCTGATGAACCGCTTCGACCCGGCGCGCGCGATCGACACGATCCGGGCCGAGCGCGCCACCTTCACGGTCGGCTCGATCACGGTCTTCATCGCGCTGCTCAACGCCCCGAACGCGGCGCGCGACGCGCTGGCCACCCTCACCAGGATCTACTCCGGGGGCGCGCCCATCCCGCCGAGCACGGTCGCGGCGTTCCGGGACGTCTTCGGCCAGTACATCCACAACATCTACGGCCTCACCGAGACGACCTCGCCGTCCCACGCCGTCCCGCTCGGCGCCGAGGCGCCGGTGGACCCGGTGACCGGGGCGCTGTCCGTCGGGGTCCCGGTGTTCGACACGGTCGTCCGAGTGGTCGGCGACGACGGCCGGGAGCTGCCGCCCGGCGAGATCGGCGAGCTGGTCACCTCCGGCCCGCAGGTGGTCCCCGGCTACTGGAACAAGCCGGAGGAGACCGCGGCGGCCCTGCCGGGCGGCGCGCTGCGCACCGGCGACGTCGGCTACATGGACGCCGGCGGCTGGTTCTACCTGGTGGACCGCAAGAAGGACCAGATCAACGCGGGCGGCTACAAGATCTGGCCGCGCGAGGTCGAGGACGTCCTGTACGAGCACCCGGCCGTCCGCGAGGCCGCGGTCGTCGGCGTCCCGGACGAGTACCGCGGCGAGACCGTCAAGGGGTTCGTCAGCCTCCGGCCCGGAGCGGACGCCGAGCCGGAGGAGCTGATCGGGTTCTGCCGCGACCGCATGGCGGCCTACAAGTACCCGCGCGTCGTCGAGATCCTGGACGAGATCCCGAAGACCGTCACCGGGAAGCTGCTCCGCCGGGCCCTCCGCGACCGGCCGCCGGGACCGGGCGGGCGGGGCTAGCCGAGGTCGCCGGTGGTCAGGCGGACCTGGCGCAGGGCGGCGGTGAGCTCGGCGGCCTCGGCGGCGGGGAGGCCGGCGATGCCGAAGGCCGACTCGTTGAGGGCGAGCGTGGCCTCCTCGGCGAGGTCGCGGCCGGCCGGGGTGATGGTGGCGAGGACGACGCGGCGGTCGTCGGGGGAGGGGCGGCGGCCGACGAGGCCGCGCTGCTCCAGGCGCCCGATCACGTTGGTGACCGACGCGGGGTGCACCATGAGGCGCGCGCCCATCTTGCCCATGGGGAGCGTCCCGGTGCGGGCGAAGGCCAGGAGGCGCAGGGCCTCGTAGGCGGCGAACGTCAGCCCGAACGGCTTGAGGACGGCCTCGATCCGGCTGAGCAGGAGCTGCTGGGCCCGCATCACCGAGGTGACGGCCGCCATGTGGTCGGCGTGCTCGGGCCAGCGGGCGCTCCACTGGCGGTGGGCCTCGGCGATCGGATCGGGTATGTCGGGCACCGGGCCACCGTATGTGGTCTTGACCGCGTCGCGCACGGAAACTATTTTAACTTCCAAATATTGGAAGTCCAAGGTTTGGGGTGGGGACGGTGACGGGGGAGCTGCACGCGCCGGTGCACCCGGTGCGGTTCGTGACGGCGGCCGCGCTGTTCGACGGCCACGACGCCGCGATCAACATCATGCGGCGCATCCTGCAGTCCCAGGGCGCCGAGGTCGTGCACCTGGGGCACGACCGCTCGGTCCGAGAGGTCGTCGACGCCGTCCTGGAGGAGGACGCGCAGGGCGTGGCGATCAGCTCTTACCAGGGCGGGCACGTCGAGTACTTCGAGTTCCTGTCGCGCAGCCTCAAGGAGGCGGGCGCCGAGCACGTGCGCGTGTTCGGCGGGGGCGGCGGCGTCATCGTGCACGAGGAGATCGACCGGCTCTCCGGCGCGGGGGTGCGGATCTTCTCGCCGGAGGACGGGCAGCGGCTCGGCCTCCCCGGCATGATCAACGAGCTGGTGCGCGACTGCGACGTCGACCTCGCCGCCGAACCCGCCCCGGTGGAGGAGGTCCTGGCGGGCGGGCGGCGCGCCCTCGCGCGGACCCTCACCTGCCTTCAGGCCGGGAAGCTGCCGGAGAGTGACCGGGCGCGGCTCGCCGAGGCGGCCGCCGCGCGCCGGGTGCCCGTGCTCGGCATCACCGGGACGGGCGGGTCCGGGAAGTCGTCGCTCACCGACGAGCTGGTGCGGCGGCTGCGCGTCGACCAGGGCGACCGGCTGCGCGTCGCGGTGCTGGCGGTCGACCCGACCCGGCGGCGCGGCGGCGGCGCGCTGCTCGGCGACCGGATCCGGATGAACTCCCTGGACGGCGACCGCGTGTTCTTCCGCTCGCTGGCCACCCGGGGCGCGCGGGAGCTGCCCGAGAACATCGAGGACATCGTCACCGCCTGCAAGGCCGCCGGATACGACCTGGTCGTCCTGGAGACGCCCGGCATCGGGCAGGGCGACGCCGCGATCGTCCCGCTGGTGGACGTGTCGCTGTACGTGATGACGCCGGAGTTCGGCGCCGCGTCCCAGCTGGAGAAGATCGACATGCTCGACTTCGCGGACGTGGTGGCGATCAATAAGTTCGAGCGGCGCGGCGCGGCCGACGCACTGCGGGACGTGGGCCGCCAGCTCGTCCGGAACCGGGAGGCGTTCGGGCAGCGTCCCGATGACATGCCCGTGTTCGGCACCAGCGCGGCCACCTTCAACGACGACGGCGTCACCGCGCTCTACCAGCACCTCGGGGGCCTCCTGGGCGAGCACGGGCTGCGGCTGGAGGACGGGACCCTGCCCGAGGCCGCGACCAAGGTGTCGACCGGCGCCGCGACCGTCATCCCGCCGGGCCGCGTCCGGTACCTGTCCGACATCGCCGAGACCGTGCGCGGCTACCACGCGGACACGGCAAGGCAGATGGAGGCGGTGCGGCGCGTCCAGCGGCTGGCCGAGGTCCGCGCGGAGCTGACCGACGCCTCCGAGGTCGAGGTGCTGCTGGACGGGGCGCGCCGCGACGTGGCGCCGGACAGCGCCCGGCTGATCGAGGAGTGGCCGGCCGTCGTGGAGTCGTACTCCGGCGACGAGCAGGTCGTGAAGATCCGCGACAAGGAGCTGCGCACCGAGCTGACCCGCGAGTCCCTGTCAGGCAGCCGCATCCCGCGCGTCGCGCTGCCGCGCTACACCGACCACGGCGAGCTGCTGCGGTTCCTCCGGTCGGAGAACCTCCCGGGACGGTTCCCGTTCACCGCCGGGGTGTTCCCGTTCAAGCGCGACAACGAGGACCCCGCGCGCATGTTCGCGGGGGAGGGCGACCCGTTCCGCACCAACCGGCGCTTCAAGCTCCTGTCGGAGGGCCAGCCCGCCACGCGGCTGTCCACCGCGTTCGACTCGGTCACCCTGTACGGGCGCGACCCCGACGAGCGTCCCGACGTGTACGGCAAGGTCGGCACGTCCGGGGTGTCGATCGCGACGCTGGACGACATGAAGGCCCTATACGACGGGTTCGACCTGTCGTCGCCGACCACGTCGGTGTCGATGACCATCAACGGCCCCGCGCCCACGATCCTGGCGTTCTTCCTCAACACCGCCATCGACCAGGGGCTGGACGCCTTCTACGAGGAGAACGGGCGCGAGCCGTCCGCCGAGGAGGCCGCGCGGATCCGCGCGCGCGTCCTGTCGACCGTGCGCGGCACCGTGCAGGCCGACATCCTCAAGGAGGACCAGGGCCAGAACACCTGCATCTTCTCCACCGAGTTCTCGCTGCGGATGATGGGCGACATCCAGGAGTGGTTCATCGCCAACAAGGTCCGCAACTTCTACTCGGTGTCCATCTCCGGCTACCACATCGCCGAGGCGGGCGCGAACCCCATCAGCCAGCTCGCGTTCACCCTCGCCAACGGGTTCACCTACGTCGAGTCCTACCTGGCGCGCGGCATGGACATCGACGACTTCGCGCCCAACCTGTCGTTCTTCTTCTCCAACGGCATGGACCCCGAGTACAACGTCCTCGGACGGGTGGCCCGCCGCATCTGGGCCGTGGCCATGCGCGACAGGTACGGCGCCAACGAGCGCAGCCAGAAGCTCAAGTACCACGTGCAGACGTCCGGGCGCTCCCTGCACGCGCAGGAGATGCACTTCAACGACATCCGGACCACGCTGCAGGCGCTCATCGCCATCTACGACAACTGCAACAGCCTGCACACCAACGCCTACGACGAGGCCGTCACCACGCCGACGGCCGAGTCGGTGCGGCGGGCGCTGGCGATCCAGCTCATCATCAACCGCGAGTGGGGACTCGCGATGAACGAGAACCCGCTGCAGGGGTCGTTCATCATCGACGAGCTCACCGACCTGGTCGAGGAGGCGGTGCTGGCGGAGTTCGACCGGATCAGCGAGCGCGGCGGCGTCCTCGGCGCGATGGAGACCGGCTACCAGCGCGGCCGCATCCAGGACGAGTCGATGCTGTACGAGCAGCGCAAGCACGACGGCTCCCTGCCGCTGATCGGGGTCAACACGTTCCGCACCCCGGACTCCGGCGACGGCACGCCGAAGAAGATCGAGCTGGCCCGCGCCACCGAGGAGGAGAAGCGCTCCCAGCTCGACCGCGTCCACACCTACCAGGCCGCGCACCGCGACGAGGCCCGGGCCGCCCTCGCCGCGCTCAAGGAGGCGGCGCGGGCGGGCGAGAACGTGTTCGCGGTGCTGATGGACGCGGCGCGCGTGTGCAGCCTCCAGCAGATCACCGACGCGTTCTTCGAGGTGGGCGGCCAGTACCGCCGCAACGTCTGATCGTCCGACTCATGACCGCGCGTGACGACACCGGCGCCCCGGTTCCCGTTCCGGACCGGGTGCGCCGGGTCGTGTCCATCGTCCCGTCGCTGACGGAGACGGTCGCGGTGTCGGCGCCGGGCCTGCTCGCCGGCGCCACCGACTGGTGCACCCACCCCGAGGGCCTGGACGTGCCGCGCGTGCGCGGCACGAAGAACCCCGACGTGGAGAAGATCGCGGAGCTGGGGCCGGACGTCGTCCTCGGCAACACCGAGGAGAACCGCCCCGCCGACGTCGAGGCGATGCGCGCCGCGGGCGTCCCGGTGTGGATGACCGAGATCCGCACCGTCGGCGAGGCCCTCACGTCGCTGCGCCGCATGCTCACCGAGGCGTGCCGGATACCGGTCCCGGCCTGGCTGGACGAGGCGGCGCGCGTCTGGTCGGACGTCGCGCCGCGCGCGCCCCGCGCGGCGGTCATCCCGATCTGGCGGCGGCCATGGATGGTCGTCGGCCGGGACACCTTCACCGGCGACGTGCTGTCCCGGCTCGGCGTGTCCAACGTGTACGCGGGTCACCTGGACCGGTACCCGAAGATCCCGCTGGACGAGCTGAACGCGTCGGGCGCGGACCTGGTCGTCCTGCCGGACGAGCCGTACGCGTTCACCGAGCACGACGGTCCCGAGGCGTTCCCCGGCATCGACGTGGCGCTCGTCAGCGGGCGCGACCTCACCTGGTACGGCCCGTCCCTCGTCGGCGCCCCGGCCGCCCTCGCACGGCGGCTCGACGAGGCCCGCGCCCGCTAATCGTGCCCGCTAGCCGTGCCCGTCGGCCGCCTCCGGTGAGGGCGCGCGGCCGGTGAACATGGCCTCCACGCAGCGGGCCATGCGCTCGTCCAGCTCCGCCGCCGGCACGCCGGTCTCCCGGGCCAGATGCTCGCGCAGCAGCGTGTACCCGCAGATCGTGGACGCGATCGCCGCCTGCACGGCCTCGACGTCCTCGACGGGCAGGCCGCCCGCCGCGGCCTCCGCCGCGAGGTCCTCCCTGTCGGCGCCCCGGTTGAGCAGCGCCCGGGGCCGCTCGTCGCCGTCCAGCACCAGCAGCGCCGCCAGGCGGACCGGCTCGGGGTTGCGCAGGCTCGTCCAGAACAGGCGCGCCAGCCGCTCGCGCAGCGGCAGCCCGGCCGCGTCGACCGCGTCCTCCGCGTTCAGCCGCGACCGGTGGAACAGCGCCGACCGCAGCAGCGCCCGCCGCGACCCGAAGTACTGGTAGACCAGCCCGCGGTTGACGCCCGCCTCGTCGGCGACCTGCCGCAGGTTGAGCCCGGCGAGGACGCCGCCGCGCCGCAGCAGCGCGATGGCCGCCGCGCGCAGCGACTCCTCCGTCCCCTCCCGGTCGCGTGCCTGGCCGTCCTTGCGGACCGCCCGCGGCGGCGTCACCCGCCGTGCCCCCGCGGGGGCGCGGCCACGCGCACCGCCCGGCTCATGCCCGCGGACCGCCCGCCACGTAGATGACCTGCCCGGAGACGAACGAGGCGTCGTCGCTGACCAGGAACGCGACGGTGCCGGCGATGTCCTCGGGGACGCCGACGCGGCGCACCGGGATCTCCTTGGCGGCGGCGGCCTTGAAGTCCTCGAACTCCACGCCGATCCGGGCGGCGGTCGCGGCCGTCATCTCGGTGGCGATGAAGCCGGGGGCGATCGCGTTGGCGGTCACGCCGAACCGGCCCAGCTCGATCGCGAGGGTCTTGGTGAAGCCCTGCAGGCCCGCCTTGGCGGCCGCGTAGTTGACCTGGCCGCGGTTGCCGAGCGCCGACACCGACGACAGGTTCACGATCCGGCCCCAGCCCGCCTTCGTCATGTGCTCCTGCGCGGCGCGGCTCATCAGGAACGAGCCGCGCAGGTGCACCGACATGACGGCGTCCCAGTCGTCGTCGGACATCTTGAACAGCAGGTTGTCGCGGGTGATGCCGGCGTTGTTCACCAGCACGACGGGCGGGCCGAGCTCGGCGGCGACGCGCGCGACGGCGGCGGAGACCGCCGCGGAGTCGGCGACGTCCACGCCGACGGCGAGGGCCGTGCCGCCGTCCTTGGCGATCGTCTCCACGGTGCCGGCGCACGCGGCCTCGTCGAGGTCGCAGACCGCGACGGCGAAGCCCTCCTTCGCGAGGCGCACGGCGGTGGCGGCGCCGATGCCGCGCGCGGCGCCGGTGACGACGGCCACCCGGTTCTCGGTCATGTGAGCAGCCCTTCCGTCAGACCTGGATGTCCTTGGCGATGATGGTCTTGAGCACCTCGCTGGTGCCGCCGTAGATGCGGGTGACCCGCGCGTCGGTGTACAGGCGGGCGATCGGGTACTCCAGGATGTAGCCGTAGCCGCCGTGCAGCTGCAGGCACTTGTCGACGACGCGGGCCTGGACCTCGGTGCAGAACAGCTTGCAGACGGCGGCGTCGGCGGGGGTCAGCTCCCCGGCGTCCAGGGCCTCGATGCAGCGGTCGACCAGCGAGCGGGCCGCCTCGACCTCGGTGGCGCACTCGGCGAGGACGAACTTGGTGTTCTGGAACGAGGAGACGGTCTTGCCGAAGACGGTGCGCTCCTGCACGTACGCGCGGGCGAACTCGACCGCGGCGGCGGCGGACGCGTAGGAGCTGGTCGCGATGCCGAGGCGCTCCTCGGCGAGGTTGTGGGTGAGGTACTCGAAGCCGCGGCCCTCCTCGCCGAGGAGGTCCTCGACGGGCACCCGGACGTCGGTGAACGACAGCTCGGCGGTGTCGGAGCTGCGCAGGCCGATCTTCTCCAGCTTGCGGCCGACGGCGTAGCCCTCGCTCTTGGTGTCGACGGCGAGGATCGACAGGCCGGCCCGGCGGTTCTCGGGCGTGGCGGGGGACGTGCGGGCCACCACCAGCACGCGGTCGGCGAGGACGCCGCCGGTGATGAACGTCTTGGCGCCGTTGAGGATGTAGTGGTCGCCGTCGCGCTTCGCCGTGGTCTGGATGCCGGCGAGGTCGGAGCCGGTGCCGGGCTCGGTCATCGCGATGGCGGTCATCATCTCGCCGGACACGAACGGCGGCAGCCAGCGCTTTTTCTGCTCGTCCGAGCCGTACTTGAGCAGGTAGGGCAGGACGAGGTTGACGTGCACCCCGTAGCCGCCGAAGCTCACCGCGGCGCGGGCGCACTCCTCGGAGATCACCGCCTGGTACTTGAAGCTGGTCTCGCCCGCGCCGCCGTACTCCTCGGGCACCTGGACGCCGAACACGCCCAGCTCGCCGAGCTTGCCGTAGAACTCGCGCGGCGGGTGGCCGGCCTCCTCCCACGCGTCGTAGACCGGGGCGACCTCGGCCTCGATGAACGACCGGATCATGTCCCGGAACGCCTCATGGTCCTCGTTGAAAACGGTGCGGCGCACGCCGTGCCCCTCTCGCCTGCGTATCTAACGGAACGCTAACCTAACTCGAATAGCGTTCTAGAATCAAATACGAGGCGGAGGCCGCGGAGGTCAGGGGTTGACCCGCTGGGACAGCGCCTTGAGGAAGAGTGTCTGCACCTCCTCGGGGGTCTCGGCCACGTACGCGTCCCCGCGCGTGAGCCGCGCGATCTGCCGCAGCTCGTTGACGTCCACATCGTCGCCGTTGCCGAACATGTTGATGAGGACCGGGCGCTCCGGGTCGTACTCGCGGCGGATGTGGTCGAGCGTCTCGGCGAGCGAGGGGCCGCCCGGGTCCTCGTTCCGGCCGTCCGTCCAGAGCAGCACCGAGTTCACGTACTCCGGCTTGTAGGTCCGCTTCATGTAGTCGAACGCCGCCATGACCGTCTCGTACAGGCCCGTGTCGCCGCGCTTCTTCACCCTGATCTGCGCGAACGCGCTCAGCATCTGCTGCCGCCGGGTGGCGGAGCCGAGCCGCTCGCCGAGCGGCCCGACGCTGACCAGCTCGCGCCAGTCCTGACCGCCCTCCAGCTTGGTGGAGAACACCCACTGGCCGAGCTCGCTGTCGTCCGGCAGCAGCGACAGCCCGCTCTGCGCGGTGCGGACCGTGGCCTGCAGCCGGGTGACGCCCGGCGCCAGCTTCTGGTCCATGGACCCGGACACGTCGATGATGCTGAGCATCCGGATGCTCAGCGACAGCTGCGCCCACGACTGCATGGTGCGCCGCACGTCGGCGGCGGGCGCCGGCGGCAGCGCCTTCGGCGCGCGCGGGTTCAGGCCGGTCCGGGCGGAGAACGCCGCGGGCGCGGCGCCGCCGGGGGTGCGGAACCCGAGCCGCTGGACGTCGTCGCGGGTGGCCCGGTCCGACAGCGCCCGCCCGAGCAGGCGCGCCGCGCCGGCCTTGGCCGCGTCCCCGGACAGGACGGTGACGGGATGGTCGAGGAAGATCGTCCCCTCCGCCGGGTACACCGCGACGGCCTGCTCGGCCGGACGGCGCGCGTTGTAGGAGAAGACCGCCTGCTCGGGAGCCAGCGCGACGGGGTAGCGGTCGGTGTCGCCCTTGCCGAACGCGGCGAACTCCGCCGCGACCGACGCCGCGATGCCCTCGCGGATCGTCCGGACCACGCCGGCGAACCGCGCCTGGCCGCCCGGGGAGTCGGCCAGCAGCGCGCCGGCCAGGATCAGCGAGCCCATCCCGGTGGCGCTGCGGTCGGGGTCGGGGACCTGGAGCCGGAACAGCCGCGCCGGGATGACGCCGCCGCCCGCGTCCGGGTCCTGCCCGTCGTCCGAGGACGCGCCCGCCGCGGCGAGCAGCTCCTTCCAGGACGGCTGCTCGGGCGCGCCGAGGTTGCGCAGCTGCGTCGCGAGCCCGCGGGGCATCGCCAGCACGATGGGGGAGGAGGCCATGCCGCCGAGGTCGGTGAAGGACCCGGCCGCCCCGGGCCGGTCCGAGCTGCCGACGAGCTTGGTCCACAGCGAGGAGTCGGGGATCCAGACGTCCGGCCGCTCGGTGACGCCGGCCACCCCCTTGCCGGACAGCAGCGTCGCGACGGCCGCCGGCTCGGTGGCCCGCACCCGCGCGCGGACGCACCGCCCGTCCACCTCGTCCTTGGCGTCGTTGAGGCGGCCCGCCGCCCGGATGACCGCGGGGGCGATGTCCGGCGCGGCCGCCACGGTGAGCGTGAGGGCGCCGTCGCCGGAGCAGCCGTCGCCGGCCGCGGCGACCGCGTAGGCGCCGAGGCCGGTCAGCAGCACCAGGCCGACCGCGCCCGCGAGCGGCCCGAGCAGGATGCCGCCGACGCGCCTCGGCGGCCGTCCCCGGCCGGGGAGCCACCGGCCCCGGGGCGGCTTGGCGGCGGCGTGCGCCGGCCCCGGCGGGCGGGACGCGCGGGCGGGCCGGGTGAACGCGTCGAAGGGCGCCTCGGGCCCTGCGGGCCCCGGGCCGGCGGGGCGTGCGCCGGGACCGTGCGGCGCGGGCGCTCCGCCGGGCTGCGAGGCGCCGAGGAAGGTGTAGGGCGTCTCCGGGTCGTCCGGCTCCGGCAGGTTCCTGGGTGCCCAGTCGGGCACGTCGTCGTGTCCGCTCATCGCCGTTCTCCGTTTCCCGGGCGGCCCGGACGGGCGGGGCGCCGGGCCGCGTCGCGCCATGTCTCGACGGCCCGCGGGTGAGACACATCAATGATCTGTCTCGGCGGGGCCAGGTGTGATGTTCGTCTCATCGGCGTCTTCCGTCAAGGGTTTCGGCGGGTCCGGACTGGATCGGAAGCGGTCAGGAGGGCGGGACGGGCACCTCGGCGAGCAGAGCGGCCAATCCGGCGGCGCGCGCCGGGGACACCTCGTCCGCCGTCCGCCCGTCCAAGGCCGCGCGCAGCCGCGCCACCCGCCGCCCGAGGTCCACCGGCCGGCCCTGGTCCACCTCGTTGAGCAGCGTGGTGACCTCGGTGGCCAGCTCGGAGCCGAACCGCGGCCCGACCTCCCCGAGCGCGATCCCCACGTCGATCGCGCGGCGCAGCCGGGTGAGGGCGCCCACCGCCGCCGTGCGCGCGTCCGCCGCCGGGACCGCCGGGCTCGCCCGCCGGGTCGGCGGTCCCGGCGGCGCGCCCGGGTCCCGCGCCGAGCCGGACGGGCCCTCGGCGGACGGGCGCGGCGGCACGGGCAGGGTGACGCCGCCCGCCGCCGGGTCCGGCAGCGCGGACATGGTCACGGCCAGCGGGACGAGCGCGAGCGCCAGCGCCGCCGCGGCGGCGCCGAGCACGCCCGCGCGCCGGGCGCCTCCCGGCCTGCGCCGGACGGGCGCCCGCTGCCCGGCGCCCGCTGCTTCCGCCGCGTCCGCGGCGCCGGCGGGGAGGGGGAGGACGGCCGTCTCACCGGCATGCGCCGCCAGCGTGCGCGCCACCTCGGCGGCCGGCGGCCGCGCGGCGGGATCGGCGGAGCGGCACCGGGCCGCGAGCTCGGCCAGTTCCGCCACCGCGCCGTCCGGCTCCCCGTCCGCCGTCTCGGGCAGGCACGCCGCCAGGATCGCGCCCAGCGCCAGCACGTCCGCGGCCTGCCCCGCCTCCGCGTCCGGCCCCTCCCGGCCCTGCGACGCCTCCGCGGCGCCCTCGTCCGCGGCGTCCGCGGCCGGGCCGGCGACGCCGAGGCCGAGGAGCTTCACGCCGCCCGCGGCGAGGAACACCTGCCCGGCCCTCAGATCGCCGTGGACGACCCCGCAGGCGTGGACGGCGGCGAGGGCGTCGGCGATCTGCGCGCACACGCCGGCCGCCTCCTGGGGGCCGGGCAGGCCGCGCGCGAGGCGGGCCGTCAGCGACTCGCCGTTCAGGTACTCGGTCACGACGTAGGTCAGCGCGTCGCCGCCGGAGCCCTCGGCCTCCCCGTAGTCGTAGGTGGTCACGATGCCCGGATGGGTGAGGGCCGCCGCGGCGCGGGCCGCGTCGCGCAGGCGCCGCCGCGTCCGCCGCCGGCCGTGCGGGACGCCGACGAGCGTCACCGCGACGCCGCGGGCGAGCAGCTCGTCGTGCGCGCGCCACACCTGGGCCGGACCGCGCCGGCCGACGCGGTGCTCCATGCGGTAGCGGTCCTCCAGCCGGAATCCCGGTTCCACGGGACCTCCCCTCTGGCGCGGGGGATGGTTGTCACCGCACAGCAGTACGCAGCGCGTCCCGGATCGGATCGGTCGTGGCCGGGAGGTTCTGACGGAGGGTGTCCGGCCGGGAACACCGCGCCCCCGCACGGATTCGGAGGCGAAAGGTTCGGAGTGACCCGGTTTCGGGCCGTGGCCGGACCAGGCCACGGCCGAGGGCTTGCTTTCTCGCCAGGATGTGCCTGCCTCCCGGTGGAGGGTCAGGCGCGGGTCACGGAGAGGGCGTCCGCGGCTCCGCGGAGCCTCTGCCACGTGCCCGGACATTGAAAAGCGGCGCCGGGTGGATACGGGGGCAATCCACCCGGCGCCGCATCATCGGTGTTCCGACGGGGGCCCGGAACACCGGCACGGGCGCTCCGACGGGGGACCAGAGCGCCGGTACAAATCGTACACCGAAACCCCCCGCGGTTAGTCAAGAGAATGTCACGACCGGATTTCCGGTCGCTGTCCGGAAACCGGCTTCTGTGCCCGGCGCGCGGGGTCGTCGAAGGCCGCGGACGCGGTCGGCTCGCGCCCGCCGTTGGCGAAGATGACCGCCACGTAGGGCAGCACGGCGGCCCCCACCACCATGAGCAGCGCCAGCCACCACGGAGCGCCGGCCACGGCGGCCGCCACCGCCCCCAGGAAGCATGCCGTGCGGACTCCCATGGAGATCAGGTAGCGCCGCTGGCGGTTGCCGATGTCCTCCGACATGGGGCGGGGGGCGTCGGTGACCGTGTAGACCGCCGGCTCCCGGTGGTGACGGTGATTGACCTTCACCATTCCACGGTAAGCCCAAGGGGGCCGGCCTGCGACGGCGGTACGGGTCAAACCTCGGAAACGGGCCGGAACTTCGCCGCAGGGTCGAAACAATGGGAGGAACAGATGACCGATCGCACGTACCGGGTAACGGAGATCGTCGGGACGTCGCCGGAGTCCGTCGAGGCCGCGATCCGCAACGGCGTCCGGCGCGCCTCGCAGACGCTGCGGCACCTGGACTGGTTCGAGGTGACCGAGGTCCGCGGGAACATCCAGGACGGCGAGGTCGCCCACATCCAGGTCACGATGAAGGTCGGCTTCCGCCTGGAGGACGCCTGACCGCGGCCCGGCTGCTCGGCGAGGGCGCGGGCGGGTCCCCTCGCGTCCGAGGCCCGCCCCTGCCGCGGGGCGGGCCTCGGACGGGCGGGCCCGGGACGTCAGGACGCCTGCGACACCGTCGACATGTTGAAGTCGCCGATCCTGATCGGCGGCATGGCGGCCCGGGTGAAGTAGTCCGACCACTCGCGCGGCAGCGTCGGCACGGTCGCGCCGACCTCGGCGAGCCGTGACAGCAGGTCGACGGGGCTCTCGTTGAAGCGGAAGTTGTTCACCGCCCCGACGACCTCGCCGTTCTCGACGAGGTAGACGCCGTCGCGGGTGAGGCCGGTCAGCAGCAGGCTCTGCGGGTCGACCTCGCGGATGTACCAGAGGCAGGTCAGCAGCAGCCCGCGCTCGGTCCGGGCGACCATCTCCTCCAGGGAGGCGCCGCCGTCCGGGGCCCTCATCGCCAGGTTGTCGACGGCCGGGGTCACCGACAGGCCGGTGCGCTCGGCCGAGTGCCGGGTCTGGGTGAGCGCCTTGAGCGTCCCGTCGCCGATCCAGTCGGTGGCCTGCAGCGGCAGCCCGTTGTCGAACATCGACGAGTCGCGGTCGGAGAAGGGCGCGATGACGAACGGGGCGCACTCCATGCCGGGCGCGGCCGGGTCGCTGGACAGCGTGACGGGCAGGTTCGCGATCTTCTCCCCGACGCGGGTGCCGCCGCCGGGGGCGCTGAACACCGTCCGGCCGTCGTGCGCGTCCTGCGCGCCCGCCGACCAGTACAGGTAGATCATCAGGTCGGCGACGGCGGACGGCGGCAGGATCGTCTCGTAGCGCCCTGCGGGCAGGTCCACGCGCCGCTCCCCCCACTGCAGCCGCCGGGCGAGGTCGCCGGTGAGGGCGGGGACGTCGACGTCGGTGAAGTCGCGGGTGCCGACGCCCGCCCACGCCGAGCCGCCCGCGCCCTTGGCGTTCAGCTCCAGCAGCCCGGACGGCTGGTCGTGCCGCAGCCGCAGCCCCGCCGAGGTGCCGAGGAACGTCGAGGTGAGGACGTGGTTGGCGAACCCGTACAGGCGCCGGTCGCCGGCCTGCGCGGCGGCGAACGCCTCGCCGAGTGCGGGCGCGAACCCCTCGAACACGCAGATGCCGGTCTCGGCCGGGTCGGCGTCCCACGCCGCGCCGCCCCGCCCCTCGGTGACCAGCGGGCGGGCGTCCTCTGCGGGCTCGTTGCCGGCGGCGTCGGCCTCGGCGGCGCGGACCAGGTCCTCGATGCCGTCGGCGCCGACCGCCGACCGCGACACCACGCCCGCCGCGACGCCGTCGGCGGTGCGGCGCAGCGCGATGACGGTGAGGCGGCTGGAGCGGGTGACGCCGTTGGTGGTGAGGGTGTTGCCGGCCCACCGCAGGTTCGCGGTGCTCGCCTCGTCGGCGATGACGACGCAGTCGTCGGCGCGCGACAGCGACAGCGCCCGCTCGACGGCCTCCTGCGGCCTGATCGTGCTCACTGGCCCGCCTCCTTCAGCGCGTTGAGGATGTTGACGCCGCGGAACAGCGCCGCCGGGCAGCCGTGGCTGACCGGCGCGACCTGCCCCGGCTGGCCCTTGCCGCAGTTGAACGCGCCGCCGAGCACGTACGTCCGCGGGCCGCCGACGGCCTCCATCGAGTTCCAGAAGTCGGTGGTGGTGGCCTGGTAGGCGACGTCGCGGAGTTGCCCGGCGAGGCGCCCGTTCTCGATCCGGTAGAAGCGCTGGCCGGTGAACTGGAAGTTGTACCGCTGCATGTCGATCGACCAGCTCTTGTCGCCGACGATGTAGATGCCGCGCTCGACACCGGAGATCAGCTCGTCGGTGGACGGGCCGCCCTCGGCGGGCTTGAGCGACACGTTCGCCATCCGCTGGATCGGCATGCTGGACGGCGCGTCCGCGAACGCGCAGCCGTTGGAGCGCTCGGCGCCGGTGAGGCGGGCGATGCGCCGGTCCGTCTGGTACCCGGTGAACAGCCCCTCGGAGACGATGTCGAACGACTGCGTCTGCACGCCCTCGTCGTCGTAGCCGATGGTGGACAGGCCGTGCTCGACCGTCCGGTCCCCGGTGATGTTCATGGCCTTCGACCCGTACTGCAGCGCCCCGAGCTTGTCGGGCGTGGCGAACGAGGTGCCCGCGTAGGCGGCCTCGTAGCCGAGCGCCCGGTCCAGCTCGGTGGCGTGCCCGATCGACTCGTGGATCGTCAGCCACAGGTTGGACGGGTCGACGACGACGTCGTACACCCCGGGGTCGACCGACGGGGCCGCGAGCTTCTCGGCGAGCAGCTCCGGGATGCGGGCGAGCTCGCCGTCCCAGTCCCAGTGCTCGCCGGACATCCACTCCCACCCGTACCCGGCGGGCGGCGCGAGCGTCCGCATCGTGTCGAACAGGCCGCCGGCCAGGCCCACGGCGTTCACGGCCGGGTGCAGGCGGACCCGCTGCTGGGTGGTGACGGTCCCGGCGAGGTCGGCGAAGAACTTGTTCTCCTTCACCTGCAGGAGCGTCGCGTCCACGTGGTCGACGCGGTCGTCGCCGAGCAGCCGGCGGCTCCACCCGGCCAGCAGCGCGATCTTCTCGGTGGTCGGCACGTCGAACGGGTCGGTCTCGTACGCGGAGATCCAGGTGCGCTCGCCGTGCACGGGCTCGGGCGCCAGCTCGATGGGCTCGCGGTTGACGGCCCTGGCGACGCCGGCGACCTCGACGGCCTGCGCGGCGGCGCGCGCCGCGCCCTCGGGCGTCAGGTCGATGCCGGCGGCGAAGCCCCAGGTTCCGTCCTTGACGACCCGGACCGACAGGCCGACGTCGTCCTCGTCCAGCGCGGTCTCCAGCGCGGCGTCGTGCAGGCGGAGGGTCTGGCTGCGGATGCGCTCCAGGCGGAAGTCGGCGTGCTCGGCGCCCAGCTCCCTGGCGCGGGACAGGGCCGCGTCGGCGAGCGCGCGTAGCGGCAGCGCGGTGAAGGCGGGATCGATGTCATGCACCCTCCGCAACCTACCCTCCGCGCTCCAGCGCGGGCCCGAACAAACCCGGGTGGGGGATCTTGTCGGTTCGGCACATCTTCACGGCCCGCCCCGGGCCGCTAGTGTCGTGCAGCAGTCACCCACCACCACAACGAGAGGGTCGTGATGAGTCGCTCTGTCCTCGTGACCGGCGGTAACCGGGGCATCGGCCTCGCCATCGCCCGCGAGCTGGCCGCGGCGGGCGACGCGGTCGCGGTCACCTACCGGTCGGGCGAGCCGCCCGAGGGCCTGTTCGGCGTCCGCTGCGACGTGACGAGCGCCGAGGACGTCGACGCGGCCTTCGCCAAGGTGGAGGCCGAGCAGGGCCCGGTGGAGGTGGTCGTCGCCAACGCCGGGATCACCAAGGACACCCTCCTGGCGATCATGAGCGAGGACTCGTTCACCTCCGTCCTCGACACCAACCTGACCGGCTCGTTCCGGGTGGCCAAGCGCGCCGTGAAGGGCATGATGCGCAAGCGCTCCGGGCGGATCGTGCTGGTCTCCTCGGTCGTGGGGTTGATGGGCTCGCCGGGGCAGTCCAACTACGCCGCGTCCAAGGCCGGCCTGGTCGGGTTCGCGCGCTCGCTGGCCCGCGAGCTCGGGTCGCGGGGCATCACGGTGAACGTGGTGGCGCCCGGGTTCGTCGACACCGACATGACGTCGGTGCTGAGCGAGGACCAGCAGAAGGCCATCACCGCCGCGATCCCGCTGGGGCGGATCGCGAAGCCGGAAGAGATCGCCAAGGCCGTCCGGTTCGTGGCCGGGGAGGACGCCGCCTACATCACCGGGGCCGTGATCCCGGTCGACGGCGGCCTGGGAATGGGGCACTGACAGTCATGGGAATCCTCGAGGGCAAGCGCATCCTGGTCACCGGCGTCCTGACCGACGCCTCGATCGGCTTCCACGTCGCGCGGATCGCGCAGGAGCAGGGCGCGGAGGTGGCGCTGACCGCCTACCCGCGGCCCACGCTCACGCAGCGGACCGCCAAGCGGCTGCCGTCCGGCCCGGACTCCCCGCCGCCGGTGCTGGAGCTCGACGTGACCGACTCCGACCAGCTGGACGCGCTCGCCGGGAACCTGCGCGACAACGGCTTCGACCACCTGGACGGCGTCGTCCACGCGATCGGCTTCGCGCCGCAGACCGCGCTCGGCGGCAACTTCCTGGAGACGCCGTGGGAGGACGTGGCGACCGCCGTGCACACCTCGGCGTACTCGCTGAAGTCGCTGACGATGGCGTGCCTGCCGCTGATGAAGGACGGCGGCTCGGTCGTCGGGCTGGACTTCGACGCCAGCAAGGCCTGGCCGGTGTACGACTGGATGGGCGTGGCGAAGGCCGGCCTGGAGTCGTGCGCCCGCTACCTGGCCAAGTACCTGGGGCCGCAGGGCATCCGGGTGAACCTGGTGGCCGCGGGGCCGCTGGCCACGATGGCGGCCAAGAGCATCCCGGGCTTCGAGGGCATGACGGACATGTGGCCGCAGGTGGCCCCGCTCGGCTGGGACGTCAAGGACAGCGAGCCCACGGCCCGCGCGTGCGCGGCGCTGCTGTCGGACTGGTTCCCCGCCACGACGGGGGAGATCGTCCACGTCGACGGCGGCCTGCACTCCGTCGGCGGCCCGTCGTGATCCTGTCCGCCTGATCCTGTCCGCCTGATCCCTTCGGCGCGATCCCTTCGGGGTGACGTCTCAGCGGGCCTCGCGGCGGCGGCGGAGCGCGCGGCCCGCGACGCTGACGTTGAGGGCCCCGACGGCCCCGGCGGCGCCCGCGGCGGCGGCGACGAGGAGCATCCGGCCGTCGTCGGCCCCGGAGGCGGCGACGGGGGAGATGAGCCGCGTCTGCGGCACCGCGGCCGTCCCGGTGGAGGCGTACCGGTAGGCGTTGGGGTTCGCGGCGATCTCGGGGGTCGGCAGCACGCCGGGCTGCCCGGACGCCGCCGAGGGGGCCTGCCCGGAGTACGGCTTGAGCCCGCCCGCGCCCGTCATGGGAGCGGGAGCGTCCCCTCCGGCGCCGCCCGGCTTCGAGGACGGCTTGCGCGGGGCCTTGGCGGGCGCCCTGCCCGGCTTCTTCACCGAGGTCTTCTCCGGGGCGGGCCGGACGGTCTTGGACGGGGTGGGCTTCGGCGTCGGCGCGGGGCTCTTCGGGGTGAGCGCCTCGCGGAGGTTGCCGAGGTTGCACTTCCAGTTCTCGATCGTGGTCTCCGGGTCGACGCCCTTCTTGCAGGTCTCCGCCGCGGCGGCCTCCGCCGGGGCGGCGAGGAGCAGCACCAGCGCCCCCGCCGAGACCGCCGCCGACGCCGTACCGAGCCGCCTGAGCCGCTGGGGCATGTCGCTCCTCCACCCGAACCGTATTCTGTTTCCTGACCCTGCCGACATCGTGTCCCATACGGGCGGGTGCGTAAACCACGGCACGCGGGTTTCTTTCCCCCCGTCCTACCTCACTGGACCACCAGTCTCCCGAGCCTGGTGCGCCGCGCGGGGGACCCGCCCTCGCGGACGGCCCTGGCCAGGGCGGGTCCGGCCGCCTGGACGACCGACAGGTGCCGCAGCGCCAGCCCGAACGCGGTGGCCACCAGCGGCCGGGTCAGCCCGCCGCCGGACAGGACCGCGACCACGGCGGGCCGCCGCGTCCCGCGGGCCAGCGCGGCGGGCACCGCCCAGCCGTGCCGCAGCCGGGACGCGTCGGCGGGGGCGATGACGGCGGCGCCGGCGGGGAAGGCGACCTCCAGCCCGTCCGGGCCGCCGCCGGTCACCACGCCCGTCTCGCCGAGCGGGGCGTGCGGGAGCGGCGCCGCCACGACCACCCGGTCGCCGGGGTCCATGCCGCGGAACGCGCCGGGGCCGGGGTTCAGCCGGGCCTTGAGCGCGGCGTTGAGGGCGGCGGCGCCCGCCTCGCCGCCCGCCGCCGGCGCGACGACCTGGACGTCGCCCGCCTCGAGCCCGAACGCCCGGGGAATCGAGTCGGCGACGAGCTGGACGGCCCGGTGCACCGCCTCGGCGGCGCCCTCCGCGGGCACCACGACGACCTCCCGCCCGGGGGCGTCCACGGCGATGAGCTCGCCGCCGCGCACCGCCTCGGCCAGCGTGCCGAGCGGGCCGGACGGCGGCTCGGCGTCGAGCGCGACGACGGGCACCGTCTCGGACGCCTCCAGGTCGTCCAGCGGGCGCCCGGGGCCGGCCGGCGGCGGGGCGCCCTGCTCCGCGCACAGCACGAGGTGGGCGCCGTCCGGGCACGCCTCGGCCAGCACCGCGCACAGCTCGACGTCCAGCGCCGCGCCGTCGGTCACGATGACCAGGTCGAGGTCGAAGGGGCGCTGCTCGCCGCGCCCGTACACCACGGCGCCCGGCGCGGCGGACGGGTCGTCCCGCGGCTCCAGCAGCCGGTGCAGGCTGGTGACCGTGACGGCGGCCGCGTCCAGGGCGGGATCGGCGGCGGCCAGATCGGCGGCGGCGCGGTCGGTGGGCGTCGCGATCGCGGTGCGGGCCCCCTGCGACGCCGCGGCGGCGGCGATCCCGGCGGCGGTGCGGGCGAGGCCGTCCGGCGTGCCCCGCAGGATGCTCACGCCGGTCCGCAGCGCGGCGGTGAGCGCGAGGGAGCGGTCCTCGGGCAGCCCGTCGCGCAGCGTCTTGACGGCCGCGTCGTCCAGCAGCGGCACCGCCGTGAGCGTCAGCCGCCGCAGCCCTTCGGCGGCGGCCTCCTCGGCCAGCGCCCACCGCGCCGGGCCGAGGGTCTCCTCGGGCTCGGGCGGCTCGGCGTCCTCGCCGAAGGCCTCCTCGTCGAACTCGGGCTCCTCGGTGAGCGACAGGACCTCCGCCTCGTCCAGGGCTGCCTCGACGGCGGCGCGCGGGTCGGGGAACGCCAGCCGCCCCAGCCCGGACAGCACGTCGGCGGCGGGCGTGACCGTGTGCCCGGCGCGGGCCGCCTCGGTCAGCAGGTGCAGGACGAGGGCGGCGCCGCGGCGGGGGTCGTCCGGCCGGGCGTCCTCGCCGAGGAGGGCGCGGGCGAAGTGGTCGGCCTGCCGCGGCCGGACGCCGGGGACGCCCAGCAGCCGCCACGGGTCGGCGCGCAGCCGCCGCGCCGCGTCCGGCCCGAGGCGGGTGACGGCGGGGGCCGCGAGCGCGGCGGGCACGCCCGTCTCCGCGAAGAGCCCGGTCAGCGCCCGCAGCCCCTCGCCCGGGGCGGGGCCCGCCCCGGGCGGCGGCGCGGCGGCGGGATCGGCGGCGGGGCCGCCGGCGGGGCGCCGGTCGAGCGCGCCGGCGGCGGCCTCGGCGGCGCGCATGGCCTCGGCGGCGCGCGCCGCCCGCTCGGCGGGGGAGGGGGTCTGGTCAGGGGTGTCGGTCACGGGCTTCCCGTCGCGGCTTCACGGCTGGCGGTGGACCGTCCCGAGCGTGCCACGGACGGTCCCGGTAATCACGGACGCACCACGGGGCGGTCGCGGATCACGGCTGCGCGGCGGACTCGGAGACGTCGGAGACGTCGTCCAGCGCGTGCCGGATCTCGTTCGGCAGCGTGAGGTCCTCGCTCTCCAGGATCGCGCCGAGCTGCGCGGCGGTGCGGGCGCCGACGATCGGCGCGGCCACGCCCTCCCGGTCGCGGACCCACGCCAGCGCCACCGCGAGCGGGGAGCGGCCGAGGCCCTCGGCGGCGGTCACCACCGACTCCACGATGCGGGCGCACTCCTCGTCCAGGTAGGGCTGGACGAACTCGGCGAAGTGCGGGGCGGCGGCCCGCGACCCGGCCGGGATGCCGGTGCGGTACTTGCCGGTGAGGACGCCGCGGCCGAGCGGCGACCACGGCAGCAGGCCCGCCCCCGCGTCCAGCACGGCGGGCACGACCTCCCGCTCGATGTCGCGGCGCAGCAGCGAGTACTCCAGCTGCGCCGACACCACCGGCGCGCGGCCCGGCCAGGCGCGCTGCCAGGCGGCGGCCTTGGAGACCTGCCAGCCCGCGTAGTTGGACACGCCGACGTAGCGGGTGCGCCCGGAGGCGACCGCCTCGTCCAGCGCCGACAGCGTCTCCTCCAGCGGCGTGGCCGGGTCGTAGACGTGCAGCTGCCACAGGTCGACGTGGTCGAGGTCCATCCGGTCGAGGGAGGCGTCCAGGGCGCGCAGCAGGTGCCGGCGGGAGCCGTCGTAGCGGCCGTTCGGCCTGATCGCCGCCTTGGTCGCGATGACCAGCGCGTCCCGGTCGACGACGTCGCGCAGCAGCCGGCCGAGGATCCGCTCGCCGGCGCCGTCGTTGTAGACGTCGGCGGTGTCGACCAGGGTGCCCCCCGCGTCGGCGAACGCGACGAGCTGCGCCGCCGCCTCGTCCGGGTCGGTGTCCTGGCCCCAGGTCATGGTGCCGAGACCCAGCCGGGACACCAGCAGCCCGCTCCGCCCGAGGTGACGCTCCTTCATAGGCGGTCAATGTAGCGGTCCGCGCGATCGCGGCGGAAAGCGAGGACCGGCCGCGTCCCGGTCCCCGCCGTCCCGCGAAGATCCTGGTGAGGTCTATTGCCGGGCGCCGCGGCCCGGCTAGAGTGCGCAGCCATGGCGCCACCCCCGTTCTCGATGTACTCGCCGAAGTCGCCGGACGGCGACGGCGGGCCCGACATGGCGCCGGTGTTCGGCGCCGGGCCCTCCGACGACCCCGGCTACATCGCCTCGCTGCGCGGCGAGACCGTGCTCGGCCGGACGCGCCTGATGATGCTGGCCCTGCTGGCGGCGCCCGTGCTGATCCTGGCGCTCACGCCGCTGATCGTGCAGGACGGCCGCGAGGACGCCGCGCCGTGGCTGTTCCTCCCGCCGGTCGCGGCGGCGCTGTTCGTGCTGGTGGCCGGACCGCGGGTGCCGCGCCCGATCCCGCCGGACGGCGGCCCGGAGGCGGCGCCGCCGGCGGTGCTGATGGCGTTCCGCCAGGCGGTGCTGGTGCGGTTCGCGCTGGCCGAGGGCGTGATCCTGCTGGGCCTGCCGCTGGCGATGGTCGGGCACAGCGAGCTGGTGTTCGCGGCGGCGTTCGTCCTCGGCTACCCGCTGCTGGTGTGGCTGGTGCTGCCCACGCGCGGCGGCGTCGAGCGGATGCGGCGCCGGCTGGAGGAGCGGGGCGCCGAGTCGCACCTGTGGGCGGTGCTGCTGGCCGCGCCCGCGCCCGCCGGACGGGAGGCGCCCCCCGCCCCGGAGGCGGCCCCCGGCGAGGACGGCTAGGGCCGGCCGCTCAGAGCCAGCCGCTCTTGCGCAGCCGCCGGAACAGCAGCACGCAGATGACGGCCATCACCCCGATGACCAGCGGATATCCGAAGGTCCAGTGCAGCTCGGGCATGTGGTCGAAGTTCATCCCGTAGATCCCGGCGATCGCGGTCGGCACCGCGATGATCGCCGCCCACGCGGAGATCTTGCGCATGTCCTCGTTCTGCTGCTTGCCGAGCAGCGCCAGGTGCGCGGTCAGCACGCTGTTGAGCAGCTCGTTGTGCGCGTCGACCTGCCCGTCGACGCGCAGCAGGTGGTCCAGGACGTCGCGGAAGTACTCGCGGGTGGTGCCGCACTCGGCGACCCGGCCCTTCACGATCTCCTGCAGCACGGGGACCAGCGGATCCTCGGCGCTCCGGAACTCCAGCACCTCCCGCTTGAGGGAGTAGATGTCGGCGGTGACGTCCCGCGCGCCCGGGTCGAACACGGCCCGCTCCAGCCCGATGATGTCGACCTCGACCTCGTGCGCGACCAGCCCGTACCGGTCGACGACCTCGTCGCACACCGCGTACAGGACGGCGGTGGCGCCGTGCTTGAGCAGCTCCGGCGACTCCTCCAGCCGCTTGCGGACGGGGCCGAGCGGGTTCCCGGCGCCGTGCCGGACGGTGACCACGAAGTCGCGGCCGAGGAACACCATGATCTCGCCGACCTCGATGTCGGACGTCTCGTCGATGTAGGCGAGCGTCTTCAGCACGATGAACAGGGTGTCGTCGTAGCGCTCCATCTTCGGCCGCTGGTGCGCGGAGACCGCGTCCTCGGAGGCGAGGGGATGCAGCATCAGCTCGTCCTTGACCAGCTCGAACTCGTCCTCGTCGGGTTCGAACAGGCCGATCCACAGGAAGCAGTCGCCGTCCGCGCGGGCGGCGTCGAAGGCGTCGCTGATGTCGCCGTCGATGTCGTGGCGCACGCCACCCGCGTAGATGGCCTTGTCGACGATCACACCACGCATTCTCCCGCATCCGGGACGCGAACGGACCGCGGTGATCTCCTAGAGTGGCCGGTGTGACGACGCTTCTCCTGGTCCGGCACGGCCTGACCGCGATGACCGGCCCGGTGCTGGCCGGCTGGACGCCCGGCGTGCGCCTGGACGAGCGCGGCCGGGCGCAGGTCGCCGCGCTCGCCGCCCGCCTGGCGTCCCTCCCGCTCGCCGCCGTCGTGTCCAGCCCCCTCGAGCGCTGCGCCGAGACGGCCGAGGCGATCGCGGCCGGGCGCGCGGGCCCGGCCGGGAAGGTGGAGACCGACGAGCGGTTCGGCGAGGTCCGCTACGGCGACTGGACGGGCCGCCCCCTCAAGGAGCTGGTGGAGGAGCCGCTGTGGCGGGTCGTCCAGGCCCACCCGAGCGCCGCGCGGTTCCCCGGCGAGGCCGGGGAGTCCCTGGCGGACGCGCAGCACCGCGCCGTCGCCGCCGTCCGCGACTGGAACGGGCGGATCGTCGCCGAGCACGGCCCGGACGCCCTCTACGCCGTGTGCAGCCACGGCGACATCATCAAGTCGGTCGTCGCCGACGCCCTCGGCCTGCACCTGGACCAGTTCCAGCGCATCCAGGCCGACCCCGCGTCCCTCACCGTCATCCGCTACACCGAGACGCGCCCGTTCGCGGTCCGCGTCAACGACACCGGCGGCGATGTCGCCGGGCTGGTTCCCGAACCGCCGGCCGAGGGCTCCGGCGGCGACGGACCCGGTCCGGGGGACGCGGTCGTCGGCGGCGGCGCGTAGGGTCGGTGTCATGCCCGTCATCTCCTACGACCCGCCGGAGCGTTTCGTCGCGGGCGCCGTCGGGCGGCCCGGCGACCGTGCCTTCTACCTGCAGGCCCGCTCCGGCCGCCGCGTCACCAGCGTCGGCCTGGAGAAGTTCCAGGTGACGCTGCTGGCCGAGCGGCTCGAGGAGCTGCTGGACGAGGTGCTGCGGCGCAGCGGCGGCGAGGGCGCGGTATCGGCCGCCGCCCCGTCCGAGCTCCAGGACGACGGCCCCCTCGACCAGCCCGTCGAGGAGGAGTTCAAGGTCGGCACGATGGCGCTGGCCTGGGACCCCGAGGACGAGCAGGTCGTGATCGAGGCGCAGGAGGTCACCGAGTCCGAGGCGGAGCCCGACGTCGGCGAGGACGACCCCGCCATCGCGGTGCTGCGGGTCCGGATCAGCCCGGCGCAGGCCCGCGCGTTCGCCGAGCGCGCGCTGAAGGTCGTCGCGGCGGGACGCCCCCCGTGCCCCCTGTGCGGCCTGCCCCTCGACACCGAGGGGCACGTGTGCCCCCGGCAGAACGGATACCTCGGCTGAGATGTACTGGATCATGCACGTCGCGGCCGGGAGAATGAGCGCATGACGCAGTCCTCCCGGGACCGTGCCCCCGCCGGCGACGTCGCCGGGCGGGGCGGGGGCGGCCGCCCGGTCTCGCCGCGCGACGCCGCCGCGGCCGAGCGGCTGCTGTCGGCCGGGCGCCTGGCCGTGGAGGGCCGGCTCGTCCAGGCCTCCAACGCCACCCTCTACTGCTCGATCGAGCACGACGGGCTGTCGGCCAACTGCGTCTACAAGCCGGTCGCGGGGGAGCGCCCGCTGTGGGACTTCCCCGACGGCACCCTCGCCGAGCGAGAGGTCGCCGCCTACGAGGTCTCCAAGGCGATGGGCTGGGGCACCGTCCCGCCCACCGTGCACCGCGACGGCCCCTACGGGCCCGGCATGGTGCAGCTGTGGGTGGAGCCCGACCCCGACGTCGACCTCGTCGCGCTGTCGCGCTCCGACGACGAGGCGATCCGGCGGATGGCCGTCTTCGACGCCGTCGTCAACAACGCCGACCGCAAGATCGGGCACCTGCTGCCGCCCGGCGACGGCCACGTGTACGGCTGCGACCACGGCGTCTGCTTCTCCACCGACTACAAGCTCCGCACGGTCCTGTGGCAGTGGCGCGGCAAGCCCCTCACCCCCGAGGCCCTGGAGGTGCTCGGCCGGGTCGACGCGGGGCTGCGGGGCGGCGCCCTCGGCGCGCGGCTGGCCGAGCTGCTCACCGCGGACGAGGTCGACGCGACCCGCAGGCGCGTCGAGCTGATGCTCAAGCACCGCATCCACCCCTACCCGCCGGAGGACTGGCCCGCCATCCCGTGGCCGCCGCTGTGACCCCGGGGCCGTAACGCGCGCCCCGCCGGGCGGGCGGAAAGGGTGGAATGCTCCAATTGGGGGCATGTGCACGGCGATCATCAGTGTCGACCCGTCCTCCCCGGTCCCGGTCCTCCTCGTCGGCGTGCGGGACGAGTTCCTCGCCCGCGACTGGGACCCGCCCGGCCGGCACTGGCCCGAGCGGCCCGGCCTCGTCGGCGGTCGCGACCGCCGCGCGGGCGGCACCTGGCTCGCGGTGGACCCGGACGCGCCGCGGGCCGCGGTGGTGCTGAACGGTCGCGGCCGGATGGCGCCCGAGGCCGGCCGCGCGTCGCGCGGGGAGCTGCCGCTGCGGGTCGCCGCCGACGGCAAGCTCGGCCGCCCCGACCTCGCCGCCTTCGACCCCTTCCACCTCGCCGTCGCCGAACCCGACAGGGTGCGGCTGTGGAGCTGGGACGGGGAGGCCCTCACCGCCCGCGACCTCGGCCCCGGCCTGCACCTGATCGTCAACAGCGGGCTGGAGGGCCTGGACCAGCCGGAGGGCGACACCGAGGACGCCTACATGGAGGCGCGGCTCGCCCACTTCCGGCCGCGCCTGGCCGCCGCGCCGCGCCCCGAGCCGGGCCCGGACGACCCGCCGGAGCGGGCGTGGGGCGCCTGGCTGCCGCTGGTGAACGGCGACGGGCTGCCCCGCGCCGACCACCGGTCCCTGCTCCCCCTGCTCGACCTGGGCGACGGCCGCGTCTGGGGCACCACCTCGGTCAGCCTCGTCGCGATCCGCCGCGACGGCGTCCGGTACGACTTCAGCGCCGCGCCCGGCGACGGGGAGGCCTGGACGCGCGTGCGGTGAGGGACGGGTGACGCCCGGTCTGACAAGTGTGGCTGCGGAGCATGACTCTCGGTGCTAGGTTGGCTACTCGACGCGATCTTCGCCGGGGCGCCGGCCGCCCGCGGAGACCGGTCACCGGCGCACGGGAGGGCGGATGGCAGCAGCGGCACGCCCGGCACCGGTGCGCGACCGGCCCGCCGCCCCGGCCCCGGAGTCGCCGGCCGGCCCCGCCGCCCCGGTGCCCGGCCGCAGCCCGTTCCAGCTCGCGCTAGGCCGGTTCCGCCGCGACCGCGCCGCGGTCGCGGCCCTCGGCGTCCTCACGCTGATCGTGGCGTTCGCCGCACTGGCGCCGCTGTGGGCGCACCTGACCGGCCACCCCTACCACGCGACGTTCCCCGAGACGGGCCTGGACGCCGGCGGGCGGCCCCGCGGGCCCTGCGCCGCGTTCCCGCTCGGCGCCGACCAGCTCGGCCGCGACGTCCTCGTCCGGGCCGCGTACGGCGCCCGGATCTCCCTGGCCGTCGGCGTGCTCGCGGCCCTGCTCGCGGCCGTCGCCGGGACCGCCGCGGGGACCCTCGCCGGGTTCGCCGGCGGCGCCGTGGACGCCGTCCTCGCCCGGCTGATGGACATGACGCTCGCGCTGCCGTACCTGCTGGTCGCGATCACGCTGTCCACCACGTTCCAGATCGGCTCGGCCGCCGCGAGCCTGACGATGACCGTCGCGGTGATCGCGTTCTTCTCCTTCGCCTCGTTCGGCCGGATCATCCGCGGCCGGGTGCTCGCCCTCACCCGCGCCGAGTTCGTCGAGGCGGCCCGCGCGCTCGGCGCGTCCCGCACCCGGATCGTCGTCGGCGATCTGCTGCCGAACCTGGTGGCGCAGATCACCGTGCTGACCTCGCTGCTGATCCCGGCGTCGATCGTGTTCGAGGCGACGCTGTCGTTCCTCGGCGCCGGGGTGCGGCCGCCGATGCCGAGCTGGGGGTCGATGCTCGGGGAGGGCGGCGACGTGTACCGCTCCGCCTGGTGGCTGCTCGCCGTCCCCGGTGTGCTGCTGCTGCTCACCACGCTGTCGTTCAACCTGCTCGGCGACGGCGTCCGCGACGCCCTGGACCCGCGCGGCGACCGGTCAGCCGGGGGCGGGTGAGCGCCCGTGGCGCGCTTCGCCGTCCGCCGGCTGCTGTACGCGGCCGTGGTGCTGTGGCTGGTGTCCACGCTGGTGTTCGTGTTCCTGCACGTCTCGCCGGTGCCGGTGGAGCGCGTCATCGGCGGGCCCCGCGCCACCGCCGACACGCTGCGGCAGATCCGCGCGAACCTCGGCCTGGACCGGCCCGTCCTCGTCCAGTACTGGCGGTTCACCGGGCGGCTGCTGAGCGGCGACCTCGGCGACTCCTACGTCAACGGGACGCCGGTCACCGCCCTGATCGGCGCCCGGCTCCCGACGACGCTGCTGCTGGTGGCCGGCGCCGGGGTCCTGTGGTTCGCCGGCGGCGTCACGCTCGGGGTGCTCAGCGCCACCCGGGCGCGGAGCCTGTGGGACCGTGCCTCGACCGTGGTCACGCTGATCGGCCTGTCCACCCCGCCGTTCGTGATGGCGCTCGCGCTGCTCCACCTGTGCGCGACCAGGCCCGGCGAGCACGGCGTCCACCTCTTCGAGGCGGGGCCGCCCCTGCAGGAGCACTTCCTGCGGCGGATGGTCCTGCCGTGGATCGCGCTGGCGTTCCTCATGCTCGCCGCCTACACGCGTCTCACCCGCGGCGCGATGCTGGAGGCGCTGAGCGAGGACTACGTGCGGACGGCGTGGGCGAAGGGGCTGCCGCGGCGCCGCGTCGTGTGGAGGCACGGGCTGAGGGCGGCGCTGACCCCGGTCGTCACCCAGCTCGGCATCGACCTCGGCGCGCTGATCGGCTCCACGATCGTCACCGAGAAGGTGTTCGGGCTGCAGGGCGTGGGGCAGCTCGTCCAGCAGTCCATCGCGCTCGGCGACACCCCGGTGATCATCGGGGTGACGCTCCTTGTGACGCTGTTCGTGGTGGCGGCGAACCTGGTCGTCGACATCGGCTACTCGGTCCTGGACCCGCGCGTGCGGCTGCGCTGAGGGCCACCCCGGCGGCGGTGCCCCCCGGTCAGATGGGGTGATCTCGGATTCCTGCCGCTAAGTGCGCATGGATAAGCTTTCGGTATGCGATCGTGGCCCGCCTCCGAAGTCCCGAGCCTGTCCGACGCGGGACTGCCCGCCGCGACCCGGCCGCTGAGCCTGCACGACACCGCGACGGGGACCGCGCGTCCCACGTCCCCGGGCGCCACCGCCCGGATGTACGTGTGCGGCATCACCCCTTACGACGCCACCCACCTCGGGCACGCCAACACCTACCTGGCGTTCGACCTCGTCAACCGCGTGTGGCGCGACCTCGGCCACCGGGTCCACTACGTCCAGAACGCCACCGACGTCGACGACCCGCTTCTGGAACGTGCCCGCGAGACCGGCGAGGACTGGCGGGAGCTCGCCGACCGGGAGATCGAGCTGTTCCGCGGCGACATGACGGCGCTGCGGATCCTGCCGCCCGACCAGTACGTCGGCGCGGTCGAGGCGATCCCGCTGATCGTCGAGATGATCGAGAAGCTGCGCGGCCGGGACGCCGCCTACGAGGTGGCCGGCGACGTGTACTTCCCGGTCGCGTCCGACCCGTCGTTCGGGCAGGTCAGCGGCCTGACCCGGGAGGAGATGGCGCCGCTGTCCGCCGAGCGCGGCGGCGACCCGGACCGCGCCGGCAAGCGCGACCCCCTCGACGCGCTGCTGTGGATGGCGCGCCGCCCCGGCGAGCCGGGCTGGGAGTCGCCGTTCGGCGAGGGCCGCCCCGGCTGGCACGTGGAGTGCTCGGCGATCTCCGTCGAGTACCTCGGGATGGCGTTCGACGTCGAGGGCGGCGGCTCGGACCTGGCGTTCCCGCACCACGAGATGGGCGCCTCCCACGCCCAGGTCGCCACGGGGGAGCGGCCCCACGCCCGCGCCTACGTCCACGCCGGCATGGTCGGCCTGGACGGCGAGAAGATGTCGAAGTCGCGCGGCAACCTGGTGTTCGTGTCGAGGCTGCGGGAGGCCGGCACCGACCCGATGGCGATCCGGCTGGCGCTGCTGGCCCACCACTACCGCGCCGACTGGGAGTGGACGCCCGGGGCCCTGGACGAGGCGTCCGCGCGGCTGCGCCGCTGGCGCGACGCCGTGGCCCGCCCGTCCGGCCCGCCCGCCGAAGGCCTGGCCGCGGCGGTGCGCGGCCACCTGGCCGACGACCTGGACGCCCCCGCCGCGCTGGCGGCCGTCGACGCCTGGGCGGCCTCCGCCGGCACCGACCCCGCCGCCCCGTCCCAGGCCCGGGCCATCGCCGACGCCCTGCTCGGCGTCGCGCTCTGACCCGGCGCACCCTGGGCACGACCCTGAGCACGGCCCCGGAGCCGGTCCGGCGGCGTCTCATTCCATGACGTAGCAGTCCCAGGCCGACGGGTTCCCCGCGTCGCCGTCGAGGCGCGCCTCTGCGTCCGGCCGGTACTGCGCCGCGCAGACCTGCGTCATCGTGATCTGGGTGTCGACGCCGATGTCGCCGCCGCGGGGGACGCAGTACCAGTCGCCGGACCGGAACTCGGCGTCGCGGCCGCGGGCCCCGCAGTACTTGCCGGGGTCGGGGGAGCCGAGCACGACGGGGCTCGGCGGAGGGTCGTCGGTGCGCGTCGGACGGCCGCCCCCGCCGCCGCCGGGCCGCGTCCCCTCACCCTGCCCGGGGCGGCCCGGTGCCGTGGTGCCCGGCGGCCGGGACGTCCGGCTCCGGGACGGCGGGGACGGCGGCGCGGACGACCGACCGCCCGCCGTCGTGGGCGCGGTGACCCGCCCGCCGCCGGCCCCGGCCGTCCCGGACGGCTCGCCGCCCCGCCGGTCCAGCAGCACGTACCCGGCGGTCCCCGCGGCCGCCGCGACCACGGCGACGGCGACGGCGGCGGCCAGCGTCCGGCCGAGCCGGCGCCGCCCGCCGGGACGGCCGCCGTCCGGGTTCGGCGCGGTGGCCGCGGGCGGCAGCGTCGCGTCGCCGTCGCCCGCGCCCTCGGGGGCGCCCTCTGCCGGGCCGTCTGCCGGGCCGTCCGCCGGGCCGTCCGCCGGGGGCTCCGGCGGTGCGGGCGGGGGGCCGGTGGGGCCGGGCCCGGCCGGCGGCGGCTCGAAGGCCTCCTCGTGCCCGACGAGGCGCAGCAGCAGCTGCGCCGCCGTCGGCCGCCGCGCGGGGTCCTTGTCCAGCGCCGCCGCGACCAGCTCGCGCAGCTCGCCGTCCAGGCCGCCGAGGTCGGGCTCGTGGTGCAGCACCCGGTACATGACCGCCGGGACGGAGTCGGACCCGAACGGCGGCCGCCCGGTCGCCGCGAACACCATCGTCGCCCCCCACGCGAACACGTCCGCGACGGCGCCGATCTCTCCGCCGGACACCTGCTCGGGCGCCATGTACGCGGGGGTGCCGACGGCGCGGCTGCTCACCGCGCTCGCGGCGTCCAGCACCCGCGACAGCCCGAAGTCGATCACGCGGGGCCCGTCGGGGCCGAGCAGCACGTTGTGGGGCTTGAGGTCGCGGTGCACGATCCCGGCGCGGTGGATGGCGGTGAGGGCGCTGGCGGTGCTGACGGCGAGCCGGTCCAGCGCGCCGCCGCGCATCGGCCCGTCCCGCGCGACGAGGCGGTTCAGCGCCTCGCCGGGGACGTACTCGCTGACGAGGTACGGGCTGTCCCCGGCGACCTCGGCGTCCAGGAACTGGGCGGTGCAGAACCGGGCGACCTGCTTGGCGACCTCCGCCTCCCGGACGAACCGGGCCCGCGCGGTGTCGTCCTCCTCGAACTGGACCCGCAGCAGCTTGACCGCGACGTGCTGCCCGTCGGCGCCCTCCCCGAGGTAGACGGTGCCCTGGGCGCCGGATCCGAGCCGCCCGAGCAGCGCGTAGCCGCCGAGCCGTCTCGGGTCGTGCGCGTTCAGCGGCCGGGGCTCCGGCAAGATCTCGCGCTCCCTTCGGTCGGTCGGCGGTCACGGGGCGTCACAGCAGGCCCGCCAGCCTGTACAGAACCAGCGAGCCGGCGACCGCCACGTTGAGGCTGCTGCCGGTACCCACCATAGGGATCTCGACGGCGAGGTCGAGCAGGTCCAGTGCTTCGGGCGGGATGCCGGTCTGCTCGTGGCCGAGCACCACGACCGTCCGGGCGCGCGCCGCCGGGAGGTCGGCGAGCCGCACCGCCTCGTCGGCCAGCTCCACGCCCGCGACCTGGGAGCCCGCCTCCCGCTGCCGCTCCAGCCAGCCGAGCGGGTCGCGCACCCAGTGGACGCACGCGGGCCGGCGGAGGGTGTTGCCGCGGGCGAGGGCCTCCGGCACCCACGGGTACCGGGGCACGGCCATGCAGGCGCCGACGGCGTCGCAGGTGCGCAGCAGGGTCCCGAGGTTGGCGCCGTGCAGGGGCCACAGGGGCGCCACGACGAGGTGGTCCCAGCAGGTGTGGCCGCGGCCGCGGCGCTGGCGGCGCAGCTCTCGCGGCGTGCGGACGCGGATCGACGCGGCCGCCGGGCGGGGGCTCACCAGCCCTGGGCGCTACCGCCCTCCGAGAAAGAAGAGATCATGAGGGGCGCACTTCGCGGCGTGCGCGGGCCATCGCCGGGGGAGACACGGACACGGCCGAGTGTAGCCGCGCGGGCCGGGAGCCGCCCAGGGCGAGACGGCGGGTCCGCCGGGGATCAGCCGGGGTCGCGGCGGCGGAGGTAGCGCTCGAACTCCCGGGCGATGGCGTCGCCGCTCGCCTCCGGCAGCTCGGTGGCGTCCTTCTGCTCCTCCAGGGTGCGGACGTACTCGGCGACCTCGGAGTCCTCCTCGGCGAGCTCGTTGACGCCGTGCTCCCAGGCGCGGGCCTCCTCCGGCAGCTCGCCGAGCGGGACGGTCACGTCCAGCAGGTCCTCGACGCGCCGCAGCAGCGCCAGAGTGGCCTTGGGCGACGGCGGCTGCGCGACGTAGTGGGGGACCGCGGCCCACAGCGACACGGTGTCGAGGTCGGCCTTGGCGCAGGCGTCCTGGAGGACGCCGAGGATTCCGGTCGGGCCCTCGTAGCGGGCCGGCTCCAGGTGCAGGGTGTTGACGAGCCCGGCCTCGGACGCGGCACCGGTGACGGGCACCGGGCGGGTGTGGGGGGCGTCGGCGAGCAGCGCGCCCAGCAGCACGACGTTGCGGACCTCCAGCTCCAGCATCAGCCCGACCAGCTCGCGGCAGAACGACCGCCACCGCATGTTCGGCTCGATCCCGTGCACCAGCACGACGTCCTTGCCGTTCGGCAGCCGCGCCCACGACACCCGGGTGGTGGGCCAGGTGATGCCGCGGGTCTCGCCGTCGCTCATCTCCACGATCGGGCGGGTGACCTGGAAGTCGTAGTAGTCGTCCGGATCGAGCTCGGCGATGGGCACCGCCTCCCAGGTCGACTCCAGGTGGGCGATCACCCCGCTGGCGGCCTCGCCGGCGTCGTTCCACCCCTCAAAGGCGGCCACGAGCACAGGATCGACGAGTTCCGGCACGCTTTCGAGCTCGACCACGCGCTGCCTCCTTCCGACGCCCTGGTACAGCGTCACCGACGGGGGCCGTCATTCCCGGGGCGGGGGCCCCGGTCATGATCGGTGGCTGTCAGCCTACGTCCTGACAGTGACCTACCCCACCCCTCCGCAGGGCAGACCCCGCCCTGTACGCCCGCGGCGGAACCACGTCACGATCGGGTCACTTGCCCTTGGGGGTGGTGTGGACGATCAGCACGTCGCAGGGGGAGCGGTGCGACAGGTTGGCCGGGACGGACCCGAGGATGCGGCCCGCGAGGCTGTTGAGCCCCCGGTTGCCGATCACCAGCAGGTCCACCTCGCGCTCCTTGGCCAGCTTGGACAGCACGTCGACGGCGTCGCCCTCGACGGCGGCCTGCTGGATGTCGGTGGCGCCGGCCGCGACCGCCCGCTCCCGCGCGGCGCGCAGCGCGTCGTCGGCGGGCGTGGACCCCTGCACCTTGTAGGCCAGGTCGCCGAGCCGGTCGGCGGCGGAGGCGCGCTCGCGCTCGGGCATCGGGCTGTAGGCGGAGGCCAGCAGGAGCGTGGCGCCGGTGGCGGCGGCCAGCTGCGCGGCGCGGTCGACCGCGCGGAACGAGGAATCGGAGCCGTCGGTGCCGACGAGGACGATGCGGTACGCGCTCATGCCGTTCCTTACCCGTTGGTAGTCACTGGGGGAACGGTATCGGTCCCCCGACCCATCCGTCACGGCCTTCTTGCACGGTCCGTCCAAGAAGAGGCGCTGATCACGGCGGCTAGGGTGGAGGGCCGCATATCGACCGGATATCGACCAGGTGAGGAGAAACGTGACCCGTGGGCGCCTGCAGGCCGTGCTGTTCGACATGGACGGCCTGCTCATCGACTCCGAGCGCGTGTGGCTGGAGGTCGAGACGGAGGTCATGGCGTGGCTGGGCGGCGAGTGGAGCACCGCCCACCAGGAGCATCTCGTCGGCGGCTCCTTGTACGTCGCCGCCGACTACATGCTGGAGCTGACCGGCGCCCCGGCCTCCCGCGAGGAGGTCGGCCGCCGGATGCTGGACGGCATGGCCGAGCGGCTGAGCGCCTGCGTGCCGCTGATGCCGGGCGCCAAGGAGCTGCTCGCCGAGGTCCGCGCGGCCGGGGTGACCGCGGCGCTGGTGTCCTCCAGCCACCGGCGGCTGATCGAGCCGGTGCTGGACGCGGTCGGCCGCGAGTACTTCGCGCTCAGCGTCGCCGGCGACGAGGTGGAGCGCGTCAAGCCCGACCCGGAGCCCTACCTGGCGGCCGCGGCCCGGCTCGGCGCCGACCCGGCCCGCTGCGTGGTGCTGGAGGACTCCCCGAACGGCGTCGCGGCGGCGGAGGCGGCGGGCTGCGTCACCGTCGCGGTCCCCGGCGTCCTGCCGATCCCGCCCGCCCCGGGACGCACGGTGGTCTCCTCGCTGCGCGAGGTGGACCTGGCGATGCTGCGCTCGCTGGCCGGCTGATACCCGCGCCGGCCGTTCCGCCTGATACCCGCGGGGTGGACCCTAGGGGACGGCTACCGCCGCGGGAGGAGACGGCCGCGGACGCAAACCGTCCGCCGGGAGGAGCAGGACCGCCGCCTCGCGTGTGACGATGGAGGGAGCACCACCGCACGGAATGAGGGGCCGGTATGAGCGACGAAGTCATTTACGCGATCAGTATCGGGGTGACCCTGGTCGGGCTGGTGATCAGCTGGGGTGCCTTCCGCCGCCGGGGCGCCGGCGCCGGGCTGCGGGGTGCGTCCCTGTCGCTGGTCCCGCTGGCGGCGGCGATGACCGGGGTGACCGAGTTCTTCGCCGACCTGGTGTTCAGCCCGGTGAAGTGGGCGGGCGTCGTGGTGGCGGGCCTGGCCGTCGTGCTCTACATGACGTCCGGGGCGATGCTGAGCCGCCGCGCCGGCTCCGAGGGCGGCGGGAAGGCCGCCGAGCGGGGCGCGGAGTCCAAGGCCGCGGGGCGGTCGGCGAAGAAGCAGAAGCGCGCCGTGGAGGGCCCGGCGCAGGGCGGCGGCGACCCGGAGATGGCGGAGATCGAGAAGATCCTGCGCGACCGCGGCATCTCCTGATCCGGACCGCGGTCCCACCGCGCACGAGGCGGCGGCGGGCCGGGACGTCCCCTTTCCGGGGGCGCGTCCCGGCCCGCCGTTTCTGTGCGCCGGGGCGCTGACCTGCGGACGTTCGATCTCGGAACGGACTCAGTACGGTAAACTTTGCCGGTCTAGACCGCCCGCGGCTTGCCTGTCCAGCTTGACGCGTACGTACTATTCGCACGATTTGTCCGGCGTGTTGTGCGAGCGCGTGTTGCCCAGATGACGACGAGATCACAAGTCAGATACGGGTACTGGCGAAGGTCGCTTCACGGATGGACAGTCGTGCCCGAAGGACTACGTTTCCCTTCAGCAAACGCGGCGTAACGGGCATGGAGGCAGCGGATGATCTCCGCGGCCGCCGGTCACGCGCCGGCGGCGTGGCCGAACCAGTGGCCGGACGGTAGGAGGTATGGAGCGTGGCCGCACCCATCGAGGTGAGCGGATCCGACACCGAGGCGCAACCGGAATCGGTCCTCGCCGGTGTCGACCGAAAGAAGATCCAGGGGCGTTCCCTCGGGCAGATCGCCTGGATGCGGCTGAAGCGCGACAAGGTCGCCCTGACCGGCGCACTGATCGTCATCCTGCTCATCCTGATCGCCATCTTCGGCCCGTACTTCGTGCAGAACCCGCTGACCTACCACCAGAACCTCATCGACCCGACCTACAACCGGCCGAAGTCGGGGTTCTGGCACTCGGGCATCAGCGGTGAGCACTGGCTCGGCGTCGAGCCCGGCACCGGCCGCGACATGCTCGCCCGGATCGTGCACGGCGCCCGGATCTCGCTGCTGGTGTCGTTCCTGGCCACCCTGCTGTCGGTGGTCATCGGCACGGTCATGGGGATCACCGCCGGCTACTTCGGCGGCTGGGTCGACTACCTCATCAGCCGCGCGATGGACGCGTTCCTGGCGTTCCCGCTGCTGCTGTTCGCGATCGCGCTGGTCGGCGTGGTGTCCGACGGGGCGTTCGGGCTGAACGGCAACGGCCTGCGGATCTCGGTGCTGGTCGTCGTCATCGGGTTCTTCAACTGGCCCTACATCGGCCGCATCATCCGGGGCCAGACGCTGTCGCTCAGGGAGCGGGAGTTCGTCGACGCGGCCCGCAGCATGGGAGCCCGGAACGGCTACGTGCTGTTCAAAGAGGTCCTGCCGAACCTGGTCGCCCCGATCCTGGTCTACTCGACCCTGCTGATCCCGACGAACATCCTGTTCGAGGCGGCGCTGTCGTTCCTCGGCGTCGGCGTCATCCCGCCGACCCCGTCCTGGGGCGGCATGCTGACCCTCGCGGTGCCGATCTACTCCTCGGACCCGATGTACATGATCATCCCGGGTATGGCCATCTTCATCACCGTCCTCGCCTTCAACCTCTTCGGTGACGGGCTGCGGGACGCTCTCGACCCTCGGGGCAAGTGACTCGGGTTCATCCGACCCGTCTATTTGAAGGGGTGCGCCTGCACATGAACAAGATGAGACCAATCGCGGTCTTCGCGGCCGGGGTGGTCGCGGCCGCGGGGCTCGCCGCCTGTGGCGGCGGAGACTCCGGAGAATCCGGGAGCGGGCCCGGCTACAACGCCGGCGTCAACGAGGTCGTCAACAAGTCGGACAAGAAGGGCGGGACGCTCAAGCTCGGCGACTCCGACGACTTCGACTCGCCGGACCCGGGCAACACGTACTACGCGTTCTCGCAGAACATCGCCCGCCAGTACGGCCGCGCCCTGACGACGTTCAAGCCCGCCGCGGGCCAGGAGAGCAACGAGGTCGTCCCCGACCTCGCCACCGACCTCGGCCAGTCCAGCGACGGCGGCAAGACCTGGACGTACAAGCTGCGCACCGGCGTCAAGTACGCCGACGGCACCACGGTCACCTCCAAGGACGTCAAGTACGCGGTCGAGCGCAGCAACTACACCAAGGAGCTGCAGCTCGGGCCGAAGTACTTCAAGCAGTACCTCGTCGACAACAAGCCCGCCTACAAGGGCCCGTACGATGACAAGAGCGACGCCGGCCTGAAGTCGATCGAGACCCCCGACGACCAGACGATCGTCTTCCACCTGAACACGCCGTTCCAGGAGTTCGACTACCTGGTCGCGATGTCGCAGACCATGCCGGTGCCGAAGGCCAAGGACACCGGCACCAAGTACGAGACCTCCATCCTCTCCAGCGGTCCGTACAAGGTCGACAACTACACGCGCGGCAAGTCGATGTCCCTGTCGCGCAACCCGCACTGGAACCAGAGCACGGACCCGATCCGCAAGGCGCTGCCCGACAAGATCGAGATCCAGCTCAAGCAGAACGCGGACGACATCGACCAGCGGCTGCTGTCCGGCGCGCTGGACATGGACATCACCGGTGTCGGCGTCCAGTCGGGAACCCAGCCGAAGGTGCTGACCCCCGAGCAGAAGCCGTACGTCGACAACCCCGTCCAGGGCTTCCTGCGGTTCATGTCGCTGAACCAGCACGTCAAGCCGCTGGACAACATCCACTGCCGGCTCGCCGTGCAGTACGCGACCGACAAGGTCGCCGCGCAGACCGCCTACGGAGGCCCGCTGGCCGGCGGCGACGTCGCCACCACGGTGCTGCCGCCGTCGGTGGAGGGCTACACCAAGTTCGACCTGTACCCGCAGAAGCAGGCCGAGGGCGGCGGTCTCGACCAGGCCACCCTCGACAAGGCCAAGCAGGAGCTGCAGGCCTGCGGCAAGCCGGACGGCTTCAGCAGCAAGATCTCGGCGCGGTCCGACCGGCCGAAGGAAGTCGCGATGGCCGAGGCGATCCAGCAGAGCCTCGCCAAGGTCGGCATCAAGGTCAGCATCGTGCAGTTCCCGGCCGGTGACTACTTCAACAAGTACGTCGGCGTGCCGAAGTACGTCCACGACCACGGCATCGGTATGATGATCATGGCGTGGGCCGCGGACTGGCCGACCGGCTACGGCTTCCTGGCGCAGATCGTCCACGGTGACGCGATCAAGCCGTCCGGCGGCAACAACCTCGCCGAGCTGGACGACCCCGCGATCAACAAGGCGCTCGACGAAGCGATCGCCAACCCGGACAAGGCCGCCCGCATGAAGGCCTACGGTGAGATCGACAAGCTGGTCATGCAGTCCGGCATGGAGGTGCCGCTGATCTACGCCAAGGCCCTGATGTACCGGCCGAAGCGTGTCACCAACGCGGGCATCACCTACGCCTACGGCGGCATGTACGACTACCTGAACATGGGCGTGGAGTGACACTCCGCTCGTCCGTGCGTCCATCTGAAGGCAGGTGAAGGCGACGCCCGCCGGCCGGGCCGGGACCCACAGGTCCCGCCGGCCGGCGGGTGGGGCCGAGCAATGTGTTCGCATACATCATCCGGCGCCTCATCGGCGCCGTCATCATGTTGCTGCTGGTCAGCCTGGTGACCTTCGGCATCTTCTTCTGGCTTCCGAAGCTGGCGGGGCAGACCACCGACCAGATCGCGGCGTCCTACGTCGGCAAGGCCCCGACCGCCGAGGCCATCCAGGACACCAAGGAACGGCTCGGCCTCGACAAGCCGGTCATCGTGCAGTACGGCAACTACCTGAAGGCCATCGCGGTCGGCAAGGACTACAAGGCCGGCCCGGTCACCGACCACTGTCCCGCGCCGTGCCTCGGGTACTCCTTCCGCAGCAGCCAGCCGGTCCTGGAGACCCTCCTCGACCGCGCCCCGGCGACGGCGTCGCTGGCGCTCGGCGCCGCGATCGTCTGGCTCGCCGGCGGCATCACCACCGGCGTGGTGTCGGCGCTGCGAAGAGGAACGATCTGGGACAGAACGACAATGATCATCGCGTTGAGCGGTGTGTCGCTCCCGATCTACTTCACCGGCCTGGTGTCCCTCGCGCTGTTCTCCTACACACTCAAGATCTTCCCGGGCGGCGGCAGCTACACCCCGTTCACCGACAATCCGGTGCGGTGGTTCCAGGCGCTGGTGCTGCCCTGGGTGACGCTCGCGTTCCTTTACGCGGCGATGTACGCGAGGCTCACCAGAGCGGGCATGCTGGAGACGATGAACGAGGACTACATCCGCACCGCCCGCGCCAAGGGGCTGCCGGAGAGGACCGTCGTCACCAAGCACGCGCTGCGCGCGTCGCTGACCCCGATCCTCACGATCTTCGGTCTGGACCTCGGCCTGCTGCTCGGCGGCGCGGTGCTGACCGAGAACACCTTCGGGATCCCGGGGCTCGGGCAGCTCGCGATCAGCTCGATCCGGGGCGGTGACCTGCCCATGGTGCTCGGCGTCACGCTCCTCACGGCGACCTCCATCGTCATGATCAACCTGGTCGTCGACATGCTGTACGCCATCGTCGACCCGAGAGTGAGGCTGGGCTGATGACCGGCACCGCGCCCGCCGCGGACACCGCGGGCACCGGCGACGCCCCCACGGCGTTCCTCGAGGTCCGCGACCTGAAGATCCACTTCCCGACCGACGACGGCCTGGTGAAGTCCGTCGACGGGCTGTCGTTCCAGCTGGAGCGCGGCCGCACCCTCGGGATCGTGGGGGAGTCCGGCTCCGGCAAGAGCGTCACCAGCCTCGGCATCCTCGGCCTGCACAACCGGCGCAACGCCGACGTGTCGGGCGAGATCTGGCTGGACGGCAAGGAGATCGTCGGCGCCTCGCAGGCCGAGGTGCGCCGCCTCCGCGGCCGGAACATGGCGATGATCTTCCAGGACCCGCTGTCGTCGATGCACCCCTTCTACACGGTCGGCCACCAGATCATCGAGGCCTACCGGGTGCACAACGACGTGTCGAAGGCGGTCGCCCGCAAGCACGCCATCGACATGCTCGGCAAGGTCGGCATCCCCAGGCCGGACAAGCGGGTGGACGACTACCCGCACCAGTTCTCCGGCGGCATGCGGCAGCGCGCGATGATCGCGATGGCGCTGTCGTGCGACCCGGAGCTGCTGATCGCCGACGAGCCGACGACGGCGCTGGACGTGACCGTCCAGGCGCAGATCCTGGATCTGATCCGCGACCTGCAGGAGGAGTTCAACTCCGCCGTCATCATGATCACCCACGATCTCGGGGTGGTCGCGGAGCTGTCGGACGACATCCTGGTGATGTACGCGGGCCGCGCCGCGGAGTACGCCTCGGTCGACGACGCGTTCCACCGGCCGCTGCACCCCTACACGTGGGGGCTGCTCGGCTCGATGCCGCGGCTGGACCGGGAGCGGTCGGAGCGGCTGCTGCCGATCGAGGGGTCGCCGCCGAGCCTGATCAACGTGCCGTCCGGGTGCGCGTTCCATCCCCGCTGCCCCTACGCCGACCTCAACGACGGCAAGAGCACGACCGAGCGGCCCGAGCTGCTGGAGGTCGAGCCGGGCCACAAGGCGGCGTGCCATCTCTCCCTGGAGAAGCGGCGGAAGATCTGGAACGACGAGATCCGGGCGAAGCTGTGACGAGCACGGGTGGTAACGAGACTGTGAACACGACCAAGACGCCGGCCGGGCAGGCCGCCGCGGACGAGGGGACCCGCGCCCCGCGGGACGGGGAGCCGCTGCTGGAGGTGGACAACCTCGGCAAGCACTTCCCGGTGACGGCGGGGCTGCTGCGCCGCCAGGTCGCGGCGGTGAAGGCCGTCGACGGGGTGTCGTTCTCGGTCCGCAAGGGCGAGACCCTCGGGCTGGTGGGGGAGTCGGGCTGCGGCAAGTCCACCACCGGCCGGATGATCATGCGGCTGCTGGACCCGAGCTTCGGGAAGATCACCTTCGAGGGCGAGGACATCACCCACATGTCGCAGGGCCGGCTCCGGCCGCTCCGCCGCGACCTCCAGATGATCTTCCAGGACCCGTACTCGTCGCTGAACCCGCGCAAGACGGTCGGCGCGATCGTCGGGGCCCCGTTCCGGCTGCAGAACATCGAGGCCAAGGAAGGCGTGAAGAAGGCCGTCCAGGACATCCTGGAGCTGGTCGGCCTGAACCCCGAGCACTACAACCGGTACCCGCACGAGTTCTCCGGCGGGCAGCGGCAGCGCATCGGGATCGCCCGCACCCTGGCCCTGAAGCCCAAGCTGATCATCGCGGACGAGCCGGTGTCGGCGCTGGACGTGTCGGTGCAGGCGCAGGTCGTCAACCTGCTGGAGGACCTGCAGGACGAGCTCGACCTCACCTACGTGGTGATCGCGCACGACCTGTCGGTGGTCCGGCACATCTCCGACCGCGTCGCCGTCATGTACCTCGGCAAGATCGTGGAGCTGGCGGACCGGGCCGACCTGTACGAGCGGCCCATGCACCCCTACACCAACGCGCTGCTGTCGGCGGTGCCGATCCCGGACCCGAGCGAGCGCGGCGAGCGCAAGCGGATCCGGCTGCAGGGCGACGTGCCGAGCCCGCTGGACCCGCCGCCCGCCTGCCGGTTCCACACCCGCTGCTGGAAGGCGCAGGACATCTGCAAGCAGGTCGAGCCGCCCCTGGTGGAGCTGTCCCCGGGGCACCAGGCCGCCTGCCACTTCCCGGAGAACACCACGGTCAGCGCGACCGACGCGGTCGCCAAGGCCGCGGTGGCGCCCGCCCCCGCCGGCGACGGCGCGGCCGACGCCCCGGAGCCCGCGGAGTAGCCTCTCCCGGCGTGCCTCCCGCACGAGGAAAGACCCGGCCCCGCCCTTTCGGGGGGGACCGGGTCTTTCCCGTCGCGGCCGCTCCGTCACGGCCTGCCGGCTCACGGCCGCAGCGTACCGGTCACTCGGTGGAGATCGCCTTGAGGACGTCCATGCGCCCGGCCCGCCACGCCGGCCACAGCGCCGCGAGGACGCCGATGACCGCGGCCACCACCAGGTAGACCAGCAGCGTCCCGTACGGGACGGCGAGGACGCCGAGGCCCTGGTCGGCGAGCGCGTTCTGCAGCGCCGCGCCGAACGCCACCCCGATGCCCATGCCGAGCGCCGCGCCGAACACGGCGATCATGATGGACTCCAGCCGGACCATGCGGCGCAGCTGCCGCCGGGAGATCCCGATCGCGCGCAGCAGCCCGATCTCGCGGGTCCGCTCGATCACCGACAGCGCGAGGGTGTTGATGACCCCGACCGCCGCGATGATCACGGACATGACCAGCAGGATCGTCAGGAACGTCACGAACCCGTCGATCTGCTTGCGGGCGTCCTCCTTCAGCGACGCCTGGTCGGACACCTTCAGGTTCGGGTAGCCCTTCAGCGTCGACTCGATCGCCGTCTTCGTCGCCGCCGACGGCGCCGCGGCGTCCACCACGATCACGTCCACCGACGGCTTCACCGTGTGCCGCAGGTACGCCTGCTGGGAGATGATGCGGCTGCCGATCAGGTCGCTCTTGGCGTACACGCCCGTCACCGTCAGCCGCTCGGTCTTCCCGTCGGTGAACTGCACGGGGACCGCCGTCCCGACCTTCCAGCCGTTGTCCTCCGCGGTCTTCTCGTCCACCATCATCCCGGTGCCGCCGATCGACGCCCCACCGGAGGTGATGTCCAGCTTGGCGCCCTTGACGATCGCCGGGACGTCGCCGGACATGTACGACGCCTTCTTCCCCGCGATCTTCGCGTCGCCCTCGTAGGTGGCGGACGCCGCCGTCACCCCGGGCGTCGACCCGATCTTCTGCGCGACCTCCGCGCCGACGCCGCCGGCGCCCTCGGCCTGGACGAGGTAGTCGGCGCCGAACTGCGCGTCCACCTGCTTGTCGACCGACGCCCGCATCGTCGCGCCGAGCACGTTCACCGTGGTGATCAGCGCGAGACCGATCATCAGCGCGGCGGCGGTCGCCGCGGTGCGGCGCGGGTTGCGCAGCGCGTTCTGCCGCGCGAGCCGGCCGGGCGACCCCAGCAGCCGCGCGAACGGCGCGCCCAGCACCTTCATCACCGGCACGCTGATCACCGGGGCGAGCATCGTCACGCCGATGAACACCGCGAACGCGCCCGCGCCGACCGGGATCGCCGGGTTCCCGCCGTTCCCGGCGAGCCCGACGCCGATCAGCCCGGCACCGGCGAGGGTGAGCAGCGACCCGAGCGCGACACGGATCCGCAGCGACCGCTGCGGCAGCGCCACGTCGTCGCGCATCGCCGCCACCGGCGGGATCTTCGCGGCGCGGCGGGCCGGGAAGTACGCCGACACGACCGTCACCAGGATCCCCACCGCGTACGACCAGATCACCGGGGTCGCGGTGAACGTCAGCCCGCCCTGCCCGGCGTCGCCCATCTGCGACTGCAGCAGCGACGCCAGGCCCGCGCCGGCCGCGAGGCCGAGGGTGGACCCGACCACGCCGACCGCGACGGCCTCGCCGATCACCGCCCGCGTCACCTGCGCGCGGGCCGCGCCGATCGCGCGCAGCAGCGCCAGCTCGCGGGTCCGCTGCGCGACCAGCATCGAGAACGTGTTGAAGATGATGAACGACCCGACGAAGATCGAGATGAGCGCGAACACGAGCAGGAACGTGCGGAAGAAGCTCATCATCTGCGCGATGTCGCTCTTGGACTCCTCGCGGAGCTGCTCACCGGTGACGGCCTCCATGCCGGCCGGCAGCACCCGGGCGACCCGGTCGCGCAGCTCGGCCTCCGGCACGCCCGCCGAGCCCATCTCGATGTCGCTGAAGTAGCCGGGCTTCAGCATCAGCCGCTGCGCCGTCGGGGTGTCGAACGCGGTGAGGGTCGCGCCCATCAGGTTCCCGGTGTCGACCAGCCCGACGATCCGCATGTCGGCGGGCAGCCCGGCGGTGACGACCCGCGTGGTGTCGCCGACGGCGAGCTTGCCCTTCTCCGCCGTCCTGGCGTCGATGACGACCTCGTCCGGGCCCTGCGGGGCGCGCCCCGACTTCAGGTCGTAGGACCCGCCGCCCGTCCAGTTCGCGCCGATCTGCGGCGGCCCGTCCTGCGCCGTCCCGACGATCTTCCCGTCCTTGCCGACGACGGCCGCGTACCCGTTGACGTTGCCCTGCGGGTCCTTGACGCCCTCGACGCCCTGCAGCGACTTCAGGACGGTCGCCGGCACCGGCTGCGCCGCCATGCCGTCGTCGTCGCCGTCGACGACCTTCTTGGCCCGCACGTCCACGGCGACGTTCGTGCCGACCCGGCTGAACAGCTCGTCGAACTGCTTGTTCATGCTGTCGGTGAAGATCAGCGTGCCGGCCACGAACGCGACGCCGAGGATCACCGCGACGGCCGTCAGCACCAGCCTGATCTTGTGCGCCGCGAGGTTGCGGAGCGTGACCTTGCCCATCATCGCGCCGACACCCCGGATTCCGGCGTGCCCGCGGGGCGGGTGTTGTGGCCGGCGGAGTCGAAGCCCTTCATGCGCTCCAGGACCCGCTCGGCGGTCGGCCCGGTCATCGTGTCGACGATCTGCCCGTCGGACAGGAACAGCACCTGGTCGGCGTAGGCCGCCGCGGACGGGTCGTGGGTGACCATCACGATGGTCTGGCCCATCCGCCGCACCGACTCGCGCAGGAAGCCGAGGACCTCGGCGCCGGACCGCGAGTCCAGGTTCCCGGTGGGCTCGTCCGCGAAGATGATCTCGGGCCGGGAGGCGAGGGCGCGGGCGCACGCCACCCGCTGCTGCTGCCCGCCCGACAGCTCGCTCGGCCGGTGCTTGAGCCGCGGCCGCAGCCCCACCGTGTCGATCACGCCGTCCAGCCAGTCCTTGTCCGGCCTGCGGCCGGCGATGTCCATCGGCAGCGTGATGTTCTCCAGCGCGGTCAGCGTCGGCACCAGGTTGAACGCCTGGAAGATGAACCCGATCTTGTCGCGGCGCAGCCGGGTCAGCTGCTTGTCCTTCAGCCGGGTCAGGTCGGTGTCACCGATGAACACCTGCCCGGAGTCCACCGAGTCCAGCCCCGCCATGCAGTGCATGAGGGTGGACTTCCCGGACCCGGACGGGCCCATGATCGCGGTGAACCGGCCGCGGGGAATGCCGACGGTGACCCCGTCGAGCGCGACGACCTGGGCGTCGCCGCGCCCGTACACCTTCGCGATCTGCTGGGCACGAGCGGCGAAGTCGCCCGCCCCGGGCGCGGTCTGCGCGCCGGCGGTCGATGGGGCGGTGTTCGTCACGTGAAACTCCCGTGTGTGAGTGAGCCAGGAAAGGGGGCCCGGACCGCGTTGTTGACCCCCGGCGGTCCGACACTTGAAACAGTAGAAGCCCGTTCCTTCCGTGTGATGCACCCAAGGAACGGACTTGGCCGTCCACCCACGGCAGGAGGATCCGGCGTCCAGTCGTCCTACCGGAGTAGACCCCGACCCCCCGTACGCCAGGGGTGTCTCAGGGGTCCACCCTGAGATCCACACCGGGACCTCGGCCTTCGGCCCGCGGCCCGCGGCGTACGGCGGGCTCCGGCCCGGTCAGCTCTGGCCCGGCCTGCTCAGCCCCGTCTCGTACGCGTACACCACGGCCTGCACCCGGTCGCGCAGCCCCAGCTTCGCCAGGACGTTCCCCACGTGCGTCTTCACCGTGGTCTCGCTGACCACCAGCTCCGCCGCGATCTCCGCGTTCGACTGGCCGCGCGCCACGTGCGCCAGCACCTCGCGCTCCCGCTGGGTCAGCGTGTCCAGCCCCGGAGGCGGCGCCGCGTCCCGCACCGACGGCAGCCGGTTCGCGAACTTGTCCAGCAGCCGCCGCGTCACCGACGGCGCCACGATCGCGTCGCCCTCCGCCACGATCCGGATCGCCTGCACCAGGTCCTCCGGCGGGGAGTCCTTCAGCAGGAACCCGCTCGCACCCGCCCGGACCGCCTCGATCACGTACTCGTCCAGGTCGAACGTCGTCAGGATCAGCACCTTCGGGTCGTGCGACGCCGCGCCCTCCCGGATGATCCGGCGGGTCGCCTCGATCCCGTCCACCCCGGGCATCCGGATGTCCATCAGCACCACGTCCGGCAGCAGCGACCGCGTCATCTCCACCGCCGCCGCGCCGTCCCCGGCCTCGCCGACCACCGCGATGTCGGCCTCCGCCTCCAGGATGAGCCGGAACCCCGTCCGCAGCAGCGGCTGGTCGTCGACGAGCAGCACCCGCACCGCGGTCATCGCGCCGCCCCAGCCCGCCGCAGTCCCGGACCGATCATCGCCCAGCTCCTCGCCTCACCGGACCGCCGCTCCACGGCGCCCCTGCCAACCCTACGGCCCCGCCGGACCCGCCGCCCGGCGGCCGGCCCGCTCACGCCTCCAGCGGGAAACGGGCCCGCACACCGAACCCGCCGCCCACCCGCGGCCCGATCTTCAACTCGCCACCGTACAGCGCGACCCGCTCGTACATGCCGACCAGCCCATGACCCGGATTGTCCCCGTTGTCCGCCATGAACGTCGCCGTGCCACGCCCATCGTCCTCGATCTCCACCGTCAGATCGTCGTCCCCGTAGTACAGCCGCACCCACGCCCGCGCCTGCGGACCCGCGTGCTTCAGCGTGTTCGTCAGCGCCTCCTGGATCAACCGGAACGCCGCCACGTCCACCCCCGGCGACGGCGACCGCGCCTCACCCTCGATCCACAGCTGCACCGATAGCCCCGTCTCCCGCACATGGTCCAGCAGCTCCCCGAGATCGCCCAGGCCCGGCTGCGGCGCCAGCTCCCGCCCCGCCTGCTCGGCGTCCCGGTCCGTCCGCAGCACCCCCACGATCCGCCGCATCTCGCTCAGCGCCGTCCGCCCGACCTCCTCGATCGTCGACATCGCCTCCCGCGCGCTGTCGGAGTCCCGGTCGATGATCCGCCGCGCCGCCCCCGCCTGCACCGTCATCACGCTCACATGATGCGCCACCACGTCGTGCAACTCCCGCGCGATCCGCGACCGCTCCTCGATCCGCGCCGCCCGCGCGTCGGTGCCCCGCGCCCGCTCCAGCCGCGCCGCCCGGTCCTCCAGCTCCGCGAAGTACGCCCGCCGCAGCCGCAGGTTCCGGCCCAGCACCCACACGCCGATCACCAGCGCGCAGTCGGTGATCACCACCACCGGCGAGATCGCCAACGGCAGCATCACCAGATACACCACGAAATAGACGAACGCCGTCAGGCCGCCCAGCGCGCTCTGCGCCAGCCCCCGATGCGCCGCCACGCTGTACACCGCGATCAGGAAAGCCGCCACGTCCGGCACCGACGGCGGATACTGCGCCGCCGACAGCACCAGCTCCCCGCCGATGATGAAGATCAGCACCGGCATCGGATACCGCCGCCGCCACGCCAGCGCCAGCGTCACCACGGCCACCAGCAGCCCGTCCCACACGTCCGGGTCGCGGAAGTCCTCCAGGCCGTCGCCCCGGGGGAACTCGCCCACGAACACCTGCGGCAGGCCCACCACCAGCAGCCCCAGCGCCAGCAACGCGTCAGCCGCCGTCGGACGCGCCTGCAACCAGGCGCGGACGGCATGAAGACCACGGATGCGGGGTGACACGACACTCACCCTAGGAGGCCGCGGCAGGTCCAGCCCCCTCCTGGACGCGGATCCGCCGTCCTCCCCAAGGATGACGCGGGCGCCGCCCGCCCCACCCTAGAGATCGTCGTGCTCCCGCACCAGCGCCGTACCCGCCCCCGCCGGCGCCCCCTCCAGGTCCGCGGGCGACGGGCGGTCCACCGGCGCCGACGGCAGCGGCGGGGGAGTGCCCCCGAACTCCGGGCACCGCTCCTTGTGGTCACACCAGTCGCACAGCCGCCCCGTCCGCGCCCGCCACTCGCCCGAATCCATCGCCCGCCGGATCGCCGCCCACAGCGCCTCCACCTTCCGCTGCGTCGCCCGCAGATCCGCCTCGTCCGGCTCGTACCGCAGGATCTCCCCGTTGCCCAGATACATCAGCTGCAGCAACCGCGGGACCCGCCCCCGCAACCGCCACAGCACCAGCGCGTAGAACTTCATCTGGAACAGCGCCCGCGCCTCGAAATCCGCCCGCGGCGCCGTGCCCGTCTTGTAGTCCACGATCCGCACGTCGCCGCTCGGCGCCACGTCCACCCGGTCGATGTAGCCCCGCAGCTTCAGCCCCGAATCCAGCACCGTCTCCACGAACAGCTCGCGCTCCGCCGGCTCCAGCCGCCGCGGATCCTCCAGCGTGAAGTACCGCTCCACCATCCGCCGCGCCTGGCCCAGCCACTCCTCGCGGTCGGCGTCCCCGGCCTCGCCGTCCTCGAACAGCTCCGCCAGCTGCGGCTCCGCCTCCAGCAGCCGCTCCCACTCCGGCCCCAGCATCCGCAGCGCCGCCTCCGGCGTCCGCGCCCCCGTCGGCAGGTCGTACAGCCGCTCCAGCACCGCGTGCACCAGCGTCCCCCGCACCGCCGCCGCGCTCGGACGCTCCGGAATCCGATCAATCACCCGAAACCGGTACAACAGCGGACACGTCATGAAATCGCCCGCCCGGGACGGCGACAACGACCCCACCACCGCCACAGCCGAAACCCCGCCATCCGCCTCCGTCGTCGTCATGGCACAGCAGCGTAGGCGACACCCCCGACGAAAATCCCGCACCCGCCCCACAACCCGGCACGCCCGCCACCACCCCGCCCCACCCGGGGCCGTAGCATCGAAGACGTGACACACAGCGCGCCCCCGACCCAGGGCAGAAAACCCGCCGGCGCCCCCGGCCCCGACGGCGACGGCCCCGAACGCCCCGGCCTCCGCATGGGCCGCATCCTCGGCGTCCCCGTCTACGTCTCGCCCAGCTGGTTCCTGGTCGCCGCCCTCGTCACCATCATGTTCGAAGGACAGGTCCACGACGTCGTCACCCGCCCCGCCAGCTACCTCGTCGCCTTCACCTACGCCGCCCTCCTCTACGGCTCGGTGTTCGTCCACGAACTCAGCCACGCCGTCACCGCCCGCGCCTTCGGCCTCCCCGTCCGCTCCGTCACCCTCCACATCCTCGGCGGCGAAACCGCCATCGAACGCGAAGCCCCCACCCCCGGCCGCGAATTCCTCATCGCCTTCGCCGGCCCCCTCACCAACCTCCTCCTCGCCGGAGCCGGCCTCCTCGCCCACGCCACCCTCACCCTCCCCGACGTCGCACTCCTCCTCCTCGAAGCCCTCACCTTCGCCAACCTCCTCGTCGGCCTCTTCAACCTCCTGCCCGGCCTCCCCCTCGACGGCGGCCGCCTCGTCCGCGCCGCCGTCTGGAAAGCCACCGGAAACAGCCGCAACGGCGCCGTCTTCGCCGGCTGGGTCGGCCGCGCCGTCGCCATCGCCTGCCTCATCGCCGGCGCCTACCTCGCCACCTACACCACCGCCGACGACGGCGGCATCGGCTGGCTCGCCCTCCTCTGGTCCGCCCTCGTCGCCTCCTTCATCTGGGTCGGCGCCACCCAGGCCATCCGCGCCGAACGCGTCCGCGACCGCATCCCCCTCCTCTCCGCACGCCACCTCGCCCGCCGCGCCACCCTCGTCACCGCCGACACCCCCCTCGCCGAAGCCATCCGCCGCGCCCACGACGACCACGCCGGCGCCATCGTCATCGCCGACCACGACGGCAGACCCCTCGGCCTCGTCAACGAGAAGGCCGTCACCGCCACCCCCGAACAACGCCGCCCCTGGATCACCGCCGGCGAACTCTCCCGCGGCATCGACGACGACCTCATCCTCCCCGCCACCCTCACCGGCGAAGAACTCATCGACGCCCTCCGCCGCGCACCCGCCACCGAATACCTCCTCACCGAACCCGACGGCCGCGTCTACGGAGTCCTCGCCACCACCGACGTCGACCGCGCCTTCACCGGCATCTGAACCCCCCACCCCCGCCCGCGGCACGGCCGAACCCGCCCCCACCCGCCGCTAGCCTTGACCTCCATGAGCGAACCCACGCCGCACCGCACCACCCCCACACCCGGCCGCGCCTCCACCGGCCCCTTCCGCCCCGGCGACCAGGTTCAGCTCACCGACCCCAAAGGCCGCATCAACACCATCACCCTCCAACCCGGCAAGCACTACCACTCCCACAAAGGCTCCGTCCCCCACGACGACATCATCGGCAGCCCCGAAGGCACCGTCTACCGCTCCACCGGCGGCACCGAATACCTCGCCTTCCGCCCCCTCCTCACCGACTTCACCCTCCGCATGCCCCGCGGCGCCGCCGTCGTCTACCCCAAGGACGCCGCCCAGATCATCGCCATGGCCGACATCTTCCCCGGCGCCCGCGTCATCGAAGCCGGCGCCGGATCCGGCGCCCTCACCTGCTTCCTCCTCCGCGCCGTCGGCGAACACGGCCACGTCCACTCCTACGAACGCCGCCCCGACTTCGCCGACATCGCCCGCGCCAACGTCGAGAAGTTCTTCGGCGCCCCCCACCCCTCCTGGACCCTCACCGTCGGCTCCCTCGAAGACGCCCTCACCGACACCGGCGCCGACCGCGTCGTCCTCGACATGCTCGCCCCCTGGGAAACCCTCGACCCCGTCGCCAAAGCCCTCAACCCCGGCGGCATCATCTGCGCCTACATCGCCACCACCACCCAGATGTCCCGCATCGTCGAAGACCTCCGCGCCCACGGCGCCTTCGCCGAACCCCACGCCGTCGAAACCCTCCTGCGCACCTGGCACGTCGACGGCCTCGCCGTCCGCCCCGACCACCGCATGATCGGCCACACCGGCTTCCTCGTCACCGCCCGCCGCCTCGCCGACGGCGTCACCCCGCCCGCACGCCGCCGCCGCCCCGCCAAGGGCGCCCACCCCGCCCCCAACGGACACGCCACGCCCGGCCCCACCGCAGAGTCCTAGATCACATTCCCGCGACCCCCGCCGCCCACCCCCGCGCCACACCCCGCCCACAACCACGAAACCGCAGGTCCAAGCGCCGTAACACCCCACCCCACACCACCCTCACGACACCCCCCGCAACCCTCCCCGAACACCCCCGCACGACACGAACACCGAATGGGCAGGTTACGGAAGCCCTCCAGATAGGTAGGGTCTCAGTAGGTCGTCGGCTCTCTTCGTGAGGAGGTGACGGGGCGTGGCCGCTCGTGACGATGCTGGGGCGCGCAGGGCGCAGCACGAAAAGGAGGTCAGAGACCTCCAAACGCAGATCTCCTTCCTGGAGGAGGAGATCTCCGTGCTGCGCCGCAAGCTCGCGGAATCCCCCCGCCAAGTACGTGTACTGGAAGAACGCCTCCACGAGGCACAGGCCAACCTGGCCGCGGTAACCGGGCAGAACGAGCGACTCGTAGCGACCCTCAAAGAGGCTCGCGAACAGATCGTCGCGCTCAAGGAGGAGGTCGACAGGCTCGCACAACCACCCTCCGGATTCGGTGTCTTCCTCGAGACACGCGACGACGGAACCGTCGACATCTTCACCGGCGGACGCAAACTCCGCGTCAACGTCAGCCCCGCCGTCGACGTCGACGAACTCCAGCGCGGCCAAGAGGTCATGCTCAACGAGGCCCTCAACGTCGTCGAAGCACTCGAGTTCGAAGAGCAAGGCGAAGTCGTCATGCTCAAGGAACTCTTCGACGACGGCGAACGCGCCCTCGTGATCGCGCACGCCGACGAGGAACGCGTGGTCAAGCTCGCCGAACCCCTCCGCGGCGTCCCCCTCCGGGCCGGCGACTCCCTCATGCTGGAACCCCGCTCCGGATACGCCTACGAGAAGATCCACAAGGCCGAGGTCGAAGAACTCGTCCTCGAAGAGGTCCCCGACATCTCCTACAACGAGATCGGCGGCCTCGGATCGCAGATCGAAATGATCCGCGACGCCGTCGAACTGCCCTACCTGCACGCCGACCTCTTCCGCGAGCACCAGCTCCGGCCACCCAAGGGCGTCCTGCTCTACGGACCCCCCGGATGCGGCAAGACCCTCATCGCCAAGGCCGTCGCCAACTCCCTCGCCAAACAGGTCGCCGAGAAGACCGGCCAGGAAGGCAAGAGCTTCTTCCTCAACATCAAGGGCCCCGAACTCCTCAACAAGTACGTCGGCGAGACCGAGCGGCACATCCGCCTCGTCTTCCAGCGCGCCCGGGAGAAGGCCTCCGCCGGAACCCCCGTCATCGTCTTCTTCGACGAGATGGACTCCATCTTCCGCACCCGCGGATCCGGCGTCTCCTCCGACGTCGAGAACACCATCGTCCCGCAGCTCCTCAGCGAGATCGACGGTGTCGAAGGCCTCGAGAACGTCATCGTCATCGGCGCCTCCAACCGCGAGGACATGATCGACCCCGCGATCCTGCGGCCCGGCCGCCTCGACGTCAAAATCAAGATCGAACGACCCGACGCCGAAGCCGCCAAGGACATCTTCTCCAAGTACATCCTCGACGGACTGCCCCTGCACCCCGACGACCTCAAGGAACACGGCAACTCCACCGACGCCACCATCGAGGCCATGATCCAGCGCACCGTCGAGCGCATGTACACCGAAAGCGAGGAGAACCGCTTCCTGGAGGTCACCTACGCCAACGGCGACAAGGAAGTCCTCTACTTCAAGGACTTCAACTCCGGCGCGATGATCCAGAACATCGTCGACCGCGCCAAGAAGATGGCCATCAAGCAGTTCCTCGACACCGGCCAGAAAGGCCTCCGCGTCAACCACCTCCTCGCCGCCTGCGTCGACGAGTTCAGCGAGAACGAGGACCTGCCCAACACCACCAACCCCGACGACTGGGCCCGCATCTCCGGCAAGAAGGGCGAGCGGATCGTCTACATCCGCACCCTCGTCTCCGGAACCAAGGGCTCCGAAGCCGGACGCTCCATCGACACCGTCGCCAACACCGGCCAATACCTGTAACCCGGCCCGGACCGTGACACCGTACGCGGCGGCCCCCGCACCAGGGGCCGCCGCCTACGCCTGCCACGCCACACCCGCCGCGAACAGCGGGCCCCATGGCTCCACCCTCCAGGCCCCGATAGGCTCGACGATATGAGTGTTCGGCGGGTGATGGGCATCGAGACCGAGTACGGCATCTCCGTACCCGGCCAGCCAGGGGCCAACGCGATGGTGACCTCCTCCCAGGTCGTCAACGCCTACCTCGCGGCATCGGCCGCACGGGCCCGCAGAGCCCGCTGGGACTTCGAGGAGGAGAACCCCCTCCGCGACGCCCGCGGCTTCGACCTCGCCCGCGAGGTCGCCGACCCCACCCAGCTCACCGACGAAGACCTCGGCCTCGCCAACGTCATCCTCACCAACGGCGCCCGCCTCTACGTCGACCACGCCCACCCCGAATACTCCGCACCCGAATGCACCAACCCCCGCGACGCCGTCATCTGGGACAAGGCCGGCGAACGCGTCATGGCCGACGCCGCCCAGCGCGCCGCCCTCGTCCCCGGCACCCACCCCATCCAGCTCTACAAGAACAACACCGACAACAAGGGCGCCTCCTACGGCTGCCATGAGAACTACCTCATGCGCCGCGAGACACCCTTCGCCGACATCGTCCGCCACCTCACCCCCTTCTTCGTCTCCCGCCAGGTCGTCTGCGGCGCCGGCCGCGTCGGCATCGGCGTCGACGGCCGCGGCGACGGCTTCCAGATCAGCCAGCGCGCCGACTTCTTCGAAGTCGAAGTCGGCCTCGAGACCACCCTCAAACGCCCCATCATCAACACCCGCGACGAACCCCACGCCGACCCCGAGAAGTACCGCCGCCTCCACGTCATCATCGGCGACGCCAACATGGCCGAGCTCTCCACCTACCTCAAGCTCGGCACCACCTCCCTCGTCCTCGCCATGATCGAAGACGGCTTCCTCACCGTCGACCTCTCCGTCGACATGCCCGTCGCCGCACTCCGCGCCGTCTCCCACGACCCGTCCTGCAAGCACCTGCTCACCCTCCGCGACGGCCGCAAGATGACCGCCGTCCAACTCCAGATGGAGTACCTCGAGCAGTCCCGCAAGTACGTCGAGGACCGCTTCGGCGCCGACGTCGACGAGATGACCCGGGACGTCCTCGACCGCTGGGAGTCCGTCCTGCACCGCCTCGGCGACGACCCCATGCAGCTCTCCCGCGAACTCGACTGGGTCGCCAAGCTCTCCCTCCTGGAGGGCTACCGCAGCCGCGACGGCCTCGACTGGTCCCACCCGCGCCTGCAGCTCGTCGACCTTCAGTACACCGACATCCGCCCCGACAAGGGCCTCTACAACCGCCTCGTCGACCGCGGCCGCATCGACCGCGTCATCACCGAGGCCGAGGTCCAGGACGCCGTCGAGGACCCGCCCGAGGACACCCGCGCCTACTTCCGCGGCCGCTGCCTGCGCCAGTACGCCGAATCCGTCGCCGCCGCCTCCTGGGACTCCGTCATCTTCGACGTCCCCGGCCGGGAGTCGCTGCAGCGCGTCCCCACCCTGGAGCCGCTGCGCGGCACCAAGCAGCACGTGGGCGCGCTCCTGGACCGCTGCCGTACCGCGGCCGACCTCGTGGCCACCCTCACCGGCCAGAGCTGAACCAGACCTCCTCCGGGCCGGGCGGCGACAACGCCGCCCGGCCCGTTCGCGCGCCCGTCGGATAGTGCCGCTATCGAATTCGAACACACCTCGCTGACCTGCGCCGACGGCCGAGGTCTCGGTTTCGTGACCGCTATGCCCGTTTCGCTGGTGCGCCGACCGGCGATAACCCGAGCAAGTCCCCGGCCCCCGGGGTGGAGGCGGCGAAACGGGTCTTCAAGATCCGCTGGCGGCCGAAGATCGGAGATAGGGTCGAAGGACCGGCAGAGCGGAGGTACCGAATGGCCACGAAGGACACCGGCGGTCAGAAGCAGACCACCCGGCGCACGGAAGAGGTCGAAGAGACCGAGGCCACGACCACCGAGGACGTGCAGGAGCGCCAGGAGAAGCTCACGGACGACGTGGACTCAATTCTGGACGAAATAGACGAAGTATTGGAAGAGAACGCAGAAGACTTCGTACGTGCGTATATCCAAAAAGGGGGGGAATGACCCTATATGTCCGATTTGCTCGACCACTTTGATCGGGCAACGGATGTGGACATTCTCCGCATAATCAAATAGCGGCATCGAAGGCATGGGCGAGACCGTTAAGGTCTCGCCCATGCGTTCGAAAAGGTGCCGCGACTGCGGCGTGGTCAAGCCCTCGACGGAGTTCTGGAAGAACAAGTCGTCCAGCGATGGCCTGGCCTACTACTGCAAAATCTGCTTCGGTCTGCGCAACAGCCGTTCATACCGAAAGAAACAGACGAGTCTGGGCAAAGAAGCTCGACCGTACCGCAGGCATTCGGATGTGCCCGATGGGATGAAGTACTGCCCGCAGTGCAAAGAGATCAAATCGGTCGATGAGTTCGGACGGAACCGAGCATCCCGGTCGGGGCTGACCCACTACTGTCGCCCATGTCACGCCAGGGTCATGGCAGAGAACAGGGACCGCAAACATGGAAGTGCGCGCAACTACCTGCTGAAGCATCGCTACGGCCTGACCGATGATCAGGTCAGCCAGATGATCGCCGATCAAGGCGGCATGTGCGTCATCTGCGTGCGGTCCGCAGCGGAGCAGGTGGATCACGATCACAGAACAGGGCTCGTCCGCCGCATCCTGTGCTTCAAGTGCAATGGGGGTCTGGGGCAGTTCGGAGACGATCCGGAACGCCTTCGGCTCGCCGCCGAATACCTCGAACTCGAGGGCTCACATGCGCGGAGCTTGATCCTCGATCTCGGCATGCCCGTCTTCGTCGGGCGTCGGTACCTGCGAGAGCGCGAGTGGTGGAGGAAGGTAAGGCCCGCTAACGGCCCCCGCGAACAGCATCGGCGCCGAAGGTACGGGATCGACGACGCGGATGCAGAGTGGCTGCTCACGATGCAGGCGGGTTACTGCGCGGTCTGCTTCGAGTTCCCGGCAGAGCACATCGACCATGATCACGATACCGGTGCCGTGCGAGGGATCGCGTGCAGTGGCTGCAATACCGGGATGGGCCAGTTCGGCGACGATCCGGTCTCGTTGAGACGGGCGGCGGACTATCTGCTGGGCGAGCTGGTCAGGGAGATGCCCTCGGGCGATGGGGGGATCCGGCTGTCGTTCACGGTCCCCGACGCGGATCCACGGAGGTTGGCGGAGACCGACTGGGAACGTCATCGAGAAGCGGACGGACGCCACCGCAGGACGGTGTGGGTGGTTGACGACGATCACGAAGGACCGACTTGGCTCTCTCAGTGCCTGAAGAAGATCCAGGATTCCTACGCGCTCATGGTCGAGGACCGAGCGCGTTGAGGGGCTGTGGTAAGCCTCTCGACCTTACGCGGAGGGGGCGGGTTCGCCGTGGGCTGATCGGGCCGGGGATCGCGTGGCATGCGCGCGGGCGACCTTGAACAGTAGGGTCGTAGACGTCCGCGCCGGGGGGTCGAGAATCCGGCGCATGTGGAGGGGAAGGGAGTCGCGTGGCGTCCCACGATTCGTACACCGGACGTCTGCCGGGGTTGTTCGCGAGCCCGGACACGTCGTCGTTCACGGAGTTCCTCGGGGCGTACTCCCCGCAGCTGCTGCCCGGTGGGCGGACGCCGCCCGCGTCGCGTGCGGGTGACGAGATCCCGCATGGGACGACGATCGTCGTGGTGGGTTTCCCGGGCGGGGTGGTGATGGCGGGGGACCGGCGTGCGACGGCGGGCAACGTCATCGCGCAGCGCGACATCGAGAAGGTGTTCCGGGCGGATGAGTTCTCGGCGATCGCGATCGCTGGGACGGCCGGGATCGGGATCGAGATGGTGCGGTTGTTCCAGGTGGAGCTGGAGCATTACGAGAAGCGTGAGGGCCGGACGCTGTCGGTGGAGGGGAAGGCGAACCGGCTGGCGACGATGGTGCGGCAGAACCTGGGCATGGCGATGCAGGGTCTGGCGGTGGTGCCGCTGTTCGCGGGCTACGACGAGGATCGGGACGAGGGGCGGATCTTCTCCTACGATCCGGCGGGCGGCCGGTACGAGGAGCGGGACTTCCATTCGATCGGTTCGGGGTCGGTGTTCGCGCGTGGTGCGCTGAAGAAGCTGTACCGGCCGGATCTGTCGGGGGAGGATGCGGCGCTGGTGTGCGTGCAGGCTCTGTACGACGCGGCCGATGACGATTCGGCGACGGGTGGTCCCGATCTGACCCGCCGGATCTTTCCCGTGGTGGCGTCGGTGACGTCGGACGGGTACCGCCGGCTGGGCGAGGACGAGGTGGGCGCGTTGGCGCAGGCCGTCGTCGATGGACGTTACGACTCGCCGGGCGGTCCGACCGCCCCGCTGCGATAGAAGGGATCCTGACCGGTGTCCATGCCGTTCTATGTGTCGCCCGAACAGCAGATGAAGGACAAGGCGGACTATGCGCGTAAGGGGATCGCGCGGGGCCGCAGTGTCGTGGTGCTGCAGTACGACGACGGCATCCTGTTCGTGGCGGACAATCCGTCGCGGGCGCTGCACAAGATCAGTGAGATCTATGACCGGATCGCGTTCGCGGCGGTGGGGAAGTACAACGAGTTCGAGAATCTGCGGCTGGGCGGTGTGCGGTACGCGGACATCAACGGGTACCAGTACGACCGGCGGGATGTGACGGCGCGGGGTCTGGCGAACGTGTACGCGCAGTCGCTGGGGACGATCTTCACGGAGACGAACAAGCCGTATGAGGTGGAGCTGGTCGTCGCGGAGGTGGGGGAGGACGCGGAGACGGATCAGATCTACCGGTTGACGTTCGATGGTTCGGTGGCGGATGAGCACGGCTATGTCGCGATGGGCGGGCAGGCCGAGGCGGTCGCGCAGTCGCTGAAGGACGGGTACCGGGAGGGTTCGTCGCTGGAGGAGGCGTTGCGGACGGCGGTCCGGGCGCTGGAGGCGCAGGATTCGGAGCGGCGGTTGGAGGCGCGGTCGCTGGAGGTGGCGGTGCTGGACCGCAATCGTGAGCATCGGTTGTTCCGGCGGCTGTCGGCGGCGCGGATCGGTGATCTGCTGTCGGCGGGGGACGACGGGGGGTCGGGGATCACGTCGGGTGGCGGGAAGGCCGGTGACGCCGAGGGTGAGGCTGAGGGTGCCGGTGAGGCCGGTGCCGGTTCGGGGGCGGACGAGGAGTGAGGTCGGCCGGCGCGTCGCCCGGTGGGGTGGCGTGCCGGTGGCGGGCCCGTCGTGGCCGGGGTGGTGTGGTGCCCTTGCCGTGGCGGGCCTGCGGCGTTTGCGGGGTGGGGTGGCGGCGGGGAAACGGTGGGCTGTTGAGACTGCCAAGTGGGGGCTGCGCCGCATAGGGTCATGGTGTGGACAGGCGCATCTTCGGGCTTGAGAACGAGTACGGCGTCACCTGTACGTTCCGCGGGCAGCGGCGGTTGTCACCGGATGAGGTGGCGCGTTATCTGTTCCGCAGGGTGGTGTCGTGGGGTCGTAGCAGCAACGTGTTCCTGCGGAACGGGGCGCGGCTCTATCTGGATGTGGGGAGTCACCCGGAGTACGCGACGCCGGAGTGCGACAGTGTCGTGGATCTGGTGACGCATGACAAGGCGGGGGAGCGGATCCTGGAGGGTCTGCTGGTGGACGCGGAGCGGCGGCTTCGTGAGGAGGGCATCGCCGGCGACATCTACCTGTTCAAGAACAACACGGACTCGGCGGGGAACTCGTACGGGTGTCATGAGAATTATCTGGTGGGGCGGCACGGGGAGTTCGGCCGTCTGGCGGATGTTCTGATTCCGTATCTGGTGACGCGGCAGATCATCTGCGGGGCGGGGAAGGTGCTGCAGACGCCGCGTGGTGCGGTGTACTGCGTGTCGCAGCGGGCGGAGCACATCTGGGAGGGTGTGTCGTCGGCGACGACGCGGTCGCGTCCGATCATCAATACGCGGGATGAGCCGCATGCGGATGCGGAGCGGTTCCGGCGGCTGCATGTGATCGTCGGTGACTCGAACATGAGTGAGACGACGATGCTGCTGAAGGTCGGGGCGACGGACCTGGTGCTGCGGATGATCGAGGCCGGGGTGGTGATGCGTGATCTGACGCTGGAGAACCCGATCCGGGCGATCCGGGAGGTCAGTCATGACATGACGGGGCGGCGGAAGGTGCGGTTGGCGAACGGCCGGGAGGCGAGTTCGCTGGAGATCCAGAAGGAGTATTTCGGGAAGGCGCGCGATTTCGTGGACGCGCGCGGCGGGGACGCGACGGCGAAGCGGGTGCTGGAGCTGTGGGAGCGGACGCTGCGTGCGGTGGAGACGGGCGATCTGGATCTGGTGTCGCGTGAGATCGACTGGGTGACGAAGTACAAGCTGATCGAGCGGTATCGGCGGAAGTACGATCTGCCGTTGTCGTCGCCGCGTGTGGCGCAGCTGGATCTGACGTATCACGATGTGCATCGTGATCGTGGGTTGTATTACCTGCTGGAGAAGCGGGGGTCGGTCGATCGGGTGTCGCGGGATCTGGACATCTTCGAGGCGAAGTCGGTGCCGCCGCAGACGACGCGGGCGCGGTTGCGGGGGGAGTTCATCCGGAAGGCGCAGGAGAAGCGGCGTGATTTCACGGTGGACTGGGTGCATTTGAAGTTGAACGATCAGGCGCAGCGGACGGTGTTGTGCAAGGACCCGTTCCGGTCGGTGGACGAGCGTGTGGACAAGCTGATCGCCGGTATGTAGCGGGGGTCGGTGTGCGTGGTGTTCCGGCGCGGGGGTGTTGTGCGCGCCGGACGCTACTGGCAGGTCACCTGGGCGGTAGGGTGAGCGCGCAGTAACGCTCGTCACCCCCCGAAGGACCGTGTATGCGCCGTCGTGTTCGGTTGTTGTCCGTGGTCGTCGTGCTGGCCGCGCCGTTGGCGTTGTCCGCCTGTTCGGGCGGTGGGGTGGACGTCGATGTGAGCGGGGATTTCGGGAGGTTGCCGCAGGTGCGGTTCCCGAAGGGGGAGCCGGGTGATTCGTTCGCGGTGAAGACCGTGAAGGAGGGCAAGGGGACGGCGGCGCGCAAGGGTGATCTGGTGGTGGCCGATTATGTGGGCTACCGGTGGAACAAGGGCGGGCGGAAGCTGCTGGCGAGCAGTTACGCGAAGGGTCAGCCGGGGGCGTTCCCGACGGGTCAGCTGGTGCCGGGGTTGACGAAGGCGTTCGATGGGGCGCGGCCGGGGTCGCGGGTGGTGGCGCGGATTCCTCCGAAGGACGGGTTCGGGGATGAGGGGGATCCGAAGCACCAGGTGGGTGCGGACGACACGCTCGTGTATGTGCTGGACGTCCGGGCGGTGTATCCGCGGACGGCGGGTGCGCGGGGTGTGAAGCAGGCGCCGTTGGGTGATCCGGGGTTGCCGAGGGTGGCGGAGGCGGCGGCGGGGCAGGCGCCGGTGGTGACGATGCCGCGTTCGGCGCCGCCGCGGAAGCTGCAGGTGCGGGTGCTGGTGAAGGGGGACGGCCCGGCGGTGCGGAAGGGCCAGTTGCTGGCGTTGCAGTATGCGGGGTACTTCTGGCGGGACGGGAAGGTGTTCAACTCGTCGTGGTCGGAGGGGCATCCGTTCGGGGCGATGATCGGGACCGGTCAGGTGATGAAGGGCTGGGATCAGGGGCTGGTGGGGCAGCGGGTGGGGAGCCGGGTGCTGCTGGTGGTGCCGCCGTCGCTGGGGTACGGGTCGAAGGGCCTGGCGCAGTTCGGGATCAAGGGGAACGACACGCTGGTGTTCGTCGTGGACCTGCTGGGCGCGCACTGACGCACTGACGGCACTGACGCGCTGACCCGCACCGCGCGCCGAACGCCCAGGCTGTCCGTGGCCGGTGCGCTTTCTAAACGGGATCCTCGTTGTTCATAGAATGGCGGGGTGGAGGACATCGACGCGATCGCGCTGCTGCAGGATCCGCTGCGGCGGCGGTTGTACGAGTTCGTGGCGGCGCAGGGCCGTGAGGTGGGGCGGAACGAGGCGGCGGAGGCCGCCGGTGTGGCGCGGACGCTGGCGGCGTTCCATCTGGACAAGCTGGTGGACGCGGGGCTGCTGGAGGCGGGCAGCAGGCGGTTGACGGGGCGTTCGGGGCCGGGGGCGGGGCGTCCGGCGAAGGTGTACCGGCGGTCGGCGGTGGAGCGGGACGTGTCGGTGCCGGCGCGGGATTACCGGACGGCGGCGGGGCTTCTGGCGGAGGCGGCGGAGGCGGCCGGTCTGGACATGGAGCTTCAGGACGCGGCGCGGCGCAGGGGGAGGGCTCTGCGGGGCGGGGGCGGGCCGTGCGGGGATCTGGACGATGTGGCGGAGGTGCTGGCCGGTCGCGGGTATGAGCCTGTGCGGGACGAGGGCGGGGCGGTGGTGCGGATGCGGAACTGCCCGTTCCATGCGGTGGCGGAGCAGTTCCCTCCGCTGGTGTGCGGGATGAATCTGGCGTTGCTCGAGGGGCTGGTGGAGGGGTCGCGGGTGCGGGTCCGGATGGATCCGCGGCCGGGGTGGTGCTGTGTCGCGGCCGAACCTTCTAAAAACAACGAAGATTGACATAGAGGGGCCGGCGTGGTGAGGTGAGGCCATGAGCGAAGACGCCCGGTACCACCTCGCCCAGTTCAACGTCGCCACGCTCCACCACCCGCTGGACGATCCGCGCATGGCGGACTTCGTCGCGCTGCTGGAGCCCGTCAACGCGCTCGCCGACGGAACGCCCGGGTTCGTGTGGCGGCTGGTGGAGGAGGGGGAGGCCGACGCCACCGGGATGCGTCCCGCCGGCGAGGACGTGATCATCAACTTCTCGGTGTGGGAGTCGTCGGAGGCGCTGTGGGACTTCGTCTACCGCAGCGCGCACCTGGAGACGATGCGGCGCCGCCGGGAGTGGTTCCGGCGGCATGTGGACGCGCACCTGGTCCTGTGGTGGATCCCGGCGGGGCACGTCCCGACGGTCGGTGAGGCGCTGGAGCGCCTCGCGCACCTGCGCGCGAACGGGCCGTCGCCGCGCGCGTTCACGTTCAGCTCGTCCTACACGGCGGAGGAGGCCGCGGGCGCCGGCGAGGCCGAGCCCGCGGCCGTGTGAGGGGTCAGTCCAGCAGGGCGGCGGCGTGGCGGCCCGCGGCGGCGGCGGTGAGGAAGTACGGGAGGTCCTCGTCCAGGCGGCGGCCCATCGTGGACAGCCGGACGCCCCAGTCCTTCTCCGCGGCGCGGAGGATGTCGTGGAGGCCGTCGACGGGGACGGGGACGAGGCGGTGGCGGTCGCCGAGCGGTGCGGACTCGGCGGCGACGCGGGCGCCGAAGGGGCCGCCGAGCTCGGGGACCGGGATGTCGGCGGCGGCGAGAGCGACGCGGCCGTAGGCGGTGAGGCAGTGGTGGGAGAGGCCGAGGTGGCGTTCGCGCTTGTCGCCCTCGCTGACCCGCAGGGAGCCGACGGGGCGGCCGCCGAGCACTGACGCGGCGTTGACGGCCTCGCCGGCCGAGACGCCGGAGAACCCCCAGCGGGTGCCGGTCCCGAGGTTGCCGGGGCCTTGGGCGAGGACGGCGACGTCGGCGTCCAGGACGAGCCGCGCCGCCAGCAGGCCGGTGTGGACGGTGACGGTCTCGAGGTCGCCGCCGAACGCCTGCCCGGCGGTGACGGTGGCGGCCAGGGCGCCGGCGTCCTTCAGGCGGGCGATCGACATGGAGAACCAGGACGGCAGCGCGCCGCCGTCCGGCATGACGTACACGACGCGGGTGGACGGCCGTGCGGCGAGCAGGGCGGCCAGGATCGGCGGGAGCGCCGAGTGCAGGTCGGCGATGATGACGGGCATGCCGTCGAGGGAGTCGGCGTCGCGCAGGGCGTCGTGGTGGGGGGAGTCCTGCTCGTCGGCGCCGAGGACGGTGGCCTGCAGGGGGGTGTAGCGGGCCTTGACGAGGTGGCCGGGCCCGGCCGGGTCGGGCGGGAGCCGGTCGGGGACCGCGACGACCATGGCGTAGCCGCCGGTGCCGAGGCCCATCGCCAAGGCCGTAGTGTTGAGCAGGACGGTGTCGCCCGGCTCGGGCCGCCCCACCAGGGCGGGGTAGGCGAGGGCGCGGTGCGTGCCGTCGCCCCCGATCGAGACGTTCAGTTCGACCGCCCCGGGCCATTCACGGCGGATGTCCTCAACTGTGCCTTTGCGCCATCGGATCACACCGGGAAACGGTAGCGTCCTGGACGACGGCACGCGGGGACGATCGGCACGTCGGCCGGGCCGGGCTCACGGAGGAACGAGGTGGTGGCGAAGTGTCGCGGCGCAAGACCGAGCGGCTGCTGAACCTGGTGGTCTGCCTGCTCGCCACCCGGCGCTATCTGACGGCGGAGCAGATCCGCCGTGCGGTGCCCGGCTACCCGGACTCCGACGAGGCGTTCAAGCGGATGTTCGAGCGCGACAAGGAGGAGCTGCGCGAGCTCGGCGTCCCGCTGGAGGTGGGCAGCGACCAGCAGGGCGGCGGCGGTGAGGAGATCGGGTACCGGATCCCGCCGCAGGCCTACGAGCTGCCCGACATCCACCTGACCCCGGACGAGGCGGCGGTGCTCGGCCTCGCGGCGCGGGTGTGGCAGCGGGCGAGCATGGCGGAGGCGGCGTCGGGGGCGCTGCTGAAGCTGCGGGCGGCCGGGGTGGAGACCGACGCGGCGACGGCCGTGGGCATCGAGCCGCGCGTGAACACCCAGGACCCGTCGTTCCCGGCGCTGTGGGAGGCGGTGCGCGACGGGCGCCCGGTCGCGTTCGACTACCAGGGGATCGGCCGGACGTCGGTGGCGCGGCGGCATCTGGAGCCGTGGGGCGTGGTGAGCCGGCGGGGCCGCTGGTACGTGGTCGGGTTCGACCGGGACCGCGACGAGCAGCGGGTGTTCCGGCTGAGCCGCATCGTCGGGGAGGTCGCCGCGGACGGCCCGGCCGGGTCGGTGACCGTCCCGGACGGGGTGGACGTGCGGCGGATCGCGTTCGACTGGGGCGACCCGGTGAGCGAGCCGCGGCCGGCGGCGGTGCGGCTGCGGCGCGGCGCGGCGCAGGGCACGCGGCGGTGGGCCCGGGACGTGCGCCCGGTCGACGACCCGGAGTGGGACGGGGAGTGGGACGAGGCGGTCCTGACGTTCCGCGACGTGGACCGGTTCGCGCCGTACCTGGCGCGGTTCGCCGGTGATGTGGTGGTGCTGGATCCGCCGGACCTGCGGGAGGCGGTGATCCAGCACCTGAAGTCGGTGCTGGCCGCCGCCGGCGGGCACCCGGCGGGCGGTCACGCGGACCTGGGGGAGATGAACGGCCGATGACGGCGAAGGCGGCCGCGAAGACGGCGGCGACGACGTCCACGGACCGGCTCGGGCGGCTGCTGGCGCTCGTCCCGTACGTGGTGAACCGCGACTCGGTGGCGCTCGGCGAGGCCGCCGCCGCGTTCGGGGTGACCGAGAAGCAGCTGATCGACGACCTGAACCTGCTGTGGTGCGTGGAGCTGCGGGCGCCGGACCCATACTGCCCGATCGACCTGTCCTACGAGGGCGGGGAGATCACGGTGGCGGAGGCCGAGTCGATCGCGCGGCCGCTGCGGCTGAAGGTGGACGAGGCGAGCGCGCTGCTGGTGGCGCTGCGGATGCTGGCGGGGATCCCCGGCCTGGACGACCGGGACGCGCTCAGCCGCGTGATCGCGAAGCTGGAGAGCGCGGCGGGCGCCGCCGCGGCGGTGTCCAGCCAGGTCGCGGTGGAGGTCGACACCTACGGCGGCACGGCGGACCCGGCCCGCACCGCGGTCGGGGTGCTGCGGGACGCGATCGCGGCCGGCCGCCGCGTCCACCTGACCTACTACGTCCCGGCGCGGGACGAGAACACCGAGCGCGACGTGGATCCGATGCGGCTGCTGGTCGTGGAGGGCAACACCTACCTGGAGGGGTGGTGCCGCCGGGCGGAGGCGGTGCGGCTGTTCAAGCTGGACCGGATCGCCGACCTGTCCGTGCTGGACGTCCCCGCGCAGGTGCCGGACGACGCGGAGCCGATCGACGTGGACGCGGGCCTTTTCCGCCCGTCGCCGCAGGACGAGGCGGTGACGCTGGAGCTGTCCCCGCGCGGCCGGTGGGTCGCCGACTACTACCCGTGCGAGAGCGTGGAGGAGCTGGGGGAGGGGCGGCTGCGGGTCGTGCTGCGCACCCCCGACCCGCGCTGGGTGCGGGGCCTGGCCCTGCGGCTCGGCGACCAGGGCCGTGTCGTGGCGCCCCCGCACCTCGCGGACGGCGTCCGCGAGGACGCACTCCAGGCCCTGGCCCGCTACGGCCTCGCTTAGGCGAAGCGAACCGGGGTCGTCCCCCACAGGGCACGGGCCGGAGCGGCAGCGAACCGGGGGTGTGAAGGGTCATCCGCTGCCAGGGCTTGGGCGTGAACGCTAGCGAAGCGGTGCGGGCCTGGGTGGTGGCGGCGCTGGCGTGGGCGTGGGCGTGGGTGGGGCGGATCGGATAGCGTGGCGGCGTGTCGTGGGTCTCGGTGTCGGTTTCGCTCGGTTTCGCCGGTATGGCCGTGCTCGCCTGGTGCGCGTTCAAGGTGTGGCTGGGCGTGCGGCGCTTCGGGCGTGAACTGGAACGCACCAGGCGCCGGCTGGAGCCGAAACAGTCGGCGCTGCGCGATGAACTGTCCCGTCTCGATGAGGCTCGGTCGTCACAACCGCCCGGGTAGGGCGTACGATCGTCCTGAACGGGCCCCTGCTGAAGAGGATTGACATGGCTGGACTTGGCACGACCGAGATTCTGATCATCCTTGCGGTCGTCCTGCTGCTGTTCGGGTCGACGAAGCTTCCGCAGCTCGCGCGGTCGTTGGGCAAGTCGGCGCGGATCCTGAAGGCCGAGACCAAGGGCCTGCACGACGACGAGGACGACAAGTCCGACAAGTCCGGTGAGACGGCGCAGGCCGGGCAGGGTGACGAGGCGCGCAAGGAGGCGGCGCGGCTCCGCGAGGAGGCGGCGCGGCTGGAGCGCGAGGCGGCGGCCGGAGACGGCGGGCAGCGTCCGCGCGGCGCGCTCGGCTCGGGCGAGCCGATCCAGGGCGTGCCGGTGTCGGACCCCGGCCGGATCCACAAGGGCTGACCCCGGCCCCGCCCCCCGATTCCTGTCGCCGAACACCGAGCCTGATTGCCCACGATGAAGCTGAGCAGGCGCGACGCCGCCCCCGACGGCCGCATGCCCCTCATGGAGCACCTCCGTGAGCTGCGGAACAGGTTGATCAAGGCGATCCTGGGTCTGCTGGCCGGTGCGCTGGTCGGGTGGATCCTGTTCGACCCGATCTGGGACTTCCTGAAGCAGCCCTACACGCGGATCCCGCCGGAGCACTGCCTGAACGGCAAGTGCGACCTGGTCGTGCACGGGATCTTCGACGGGTTCTTCATCCACCTGAAGGTCGCGCTGATCGTCGGGGCGGTCCTGTCGTCTCCGGTCTGGCTGTACCAGATCTGGGCGTTCGTCGCGCCGGGCCTGTACCAGAAGGAGCGCCGCTGGACGTACACGTTCCTGGCGGCGGCGGTGCCGTTGTTCGTGCTCGGCGGCGGGCTGGCGTACCTGACGATGGACAAGGGCCTGAAGATCTTCATCGGGCTCGCGCCGGGCGACACGACCGTGCTGGTCGGCGTGCAGGACTACCTGGGCTACGCCCAGGCGATGCTGTTCATCTTCGGGCTGACGTTCGAGCTGCCGCTGTTCGTGGTCATGCTGAACCTCGTCGGGGTCCTCACCCACGAGCGGATCCGCAGGTCCCGGCGGATGCTGATCTTCGGAGTGTTCGTCTTCGCGGCGGTCGCCACCCCCAGCCAGGACCCGTTCACCATGCTGGCGCTGGCGCTCCCGACGATCGTGCTGTTCGAGGTCGCCGAGCTCCTCGCGTTCTTCCACGACCGGCGGATCGCCCGCCGCCCCGACCCCTACGAGAGCCTGTCGGACGACGAGGCGTCCCCGCTGGACCTGGAGCGGATCGACGCCGAGCTGGAGAGGGGCGACCGCGCCGTCTGACCGACCGCGCCGTCCGACCACCGCCCGCGCCGTCCCGCCCCCGCCGGGCGGGCCGGATTGGTGGTGGGGGCCGTCGGAACCGTAGGCTCGAAGGCATGACCACCCCCGACACGACGTCGGCCGGGGAGAGCCCGGCCCAGCGGTACGCCGCCTACCGCAGGCGCACCGCGGGGCAGGGCCCGGCCCTGCTGGACTTCCGCACCCTGTACGACTTCGAGCTGGACGAGTTCCAGCTGGAGGCGTGCCAGGCGCTGGAGGACGGCAGCGGCGTCCTGGTCGCCGCGCCCACCGGATCCGGGAAGACGGTGGTGGGGGAGTTCGCCGTCCACCTCGCCCTCACCGGCGGCACCAAGTGCTTCTACACCACGCCGATCAAGGCGCTCTCGAACCAGAAGTACGCCGACCTCGTCCGCCGGTACGGGCCGGAGAAGGTCGGGCTGCTCACCGGCGACAACAGCGTCAACGGGGAGGCCCCGATCGTCGTCATGACGACCGAGGTCCTGCGGAACATGCTGTACGCGGGGTCGCAGACCCTGGCCGGCCTCGCGTTCGTCGTCATGGACGAGGTGCACTACCTGGCCGACCGGTTCCGCGGCGCCGTCTGGGAAGAGGTGATCATCCACGTTCCGGACTCGGTGCGGATCGTGGCGCTGTCGGCGACCGTCAGCAACGCCGAGGAGTTCGGCGAGTGGCTGCACGAGGTGCGCGGCGACACCGCCGTGATCGTGGACGAGCACCGTCCCGTGCCGCTGTTCCAGCACATGATGGTCGGGACCCGCCTGTACGACCTGTTCGTCGACACCGGCAAGGGCAAGGACCGGCAGGCCCGCCTGAACCCGCAGCTGACCCGGATGGCGGTGGAGGAGGTCCGCCGCGCCAAGGTCAACCAGGGGCGTCGGACGGGACGCCGCCGCGCGCCCCGCCCGCAGCGGTTCCGTCCGCCGGCCCGGCCGGACGTGATCGAGCGGCTGGAACGTGCCGGGCTGCTCCCGGCGATCACGTTCATCTTCAGCCGCGCCGGCTGCGACGCGGCCGTCCTGCAGTGCCTGCACGCCGGGATCCGGCTGACCTCCAAGGAGGAGGCGGAGGAGATCCGCGCGCACGCCGAGCTGCGCACCGCCGACATCGCGCCCGAGGACCTGCGGATCCTCGGCTACGGCGACTTCCTGGACGCCCTGCAGCGCGGTGTCGCCGCCCACCACGCCGGGATGCTGCCGACGTTCAAGGAGATCGTCGAGGAGCTGTTCACCCGCGGGATGATCAAGGCGGTGTTCGCGACGGAGACGCTCGCGCTCGGCATCAACATGCCCGCCCGCACCGTCGTGATCGAGAAGCTCGACAAGTGGAACGGCGAGGCGCACGTCGACCTCACCCCCGGCGAGTACACGCAGCTGACCGGGCGGGCCGGGCGGCGCGGCATCGACGTCGAGGGGCACGCCGTGGTGGTGTGGGGCCCGAACGTGGAGCCGGCGTCGGTCGCCGGGCTCGCCGGCACCCGCACCTACCCGCTGAACTCCAGCTTCCGGCCGTCCTACAACATGGCCGTCAACCTCGTCGGCGCCGTCGGCATCGAACGCGCGCGCACCCTCCTGGAGGAGTCGTTCGCGCAGTTCCAGGCCGACCGCGCCGTCGTCGGCCTGGCCCGCCAGGTCCACAAGAACGAGGAGGCGCTGGAGGGGTACGCGAAGGCGGCGCAGTGCCACCTCGGCGACTTCATGGAGTACGCCGCGATGCGGCGGCGGCTGTCGGACCGCGAGTCGGAGCTGTCGCGCGAGCGCGCCGGCGCCCGCCGCGCCGAGGCCGCCCGCTCCCTGGAGCACCTGCGGCCCGGCGATGTGATCATCGTGCCGTCGGGGCGGCGGTCCGGCCTCGCGGTGGTCCTCGACCCGGGCGTCGGGCGCCGCTCCGACGGCCCGGCGCCGCTGGTGCTGACCGTGAACCGGTCGGTGCAGCGGCTGTCGATCCAGGACTTCCCGCGCGCCGTGGAGCCCGTCGAGCGGATCCGCATCCCGAAGTCGTTCAGCCCCCGCAACCCGCAGGACCGCCGCGACCTGGCGTCCACGCTCCGCAACAAGGTCCCCGACGACGTCCGGGAGCGGCGGCGGGCGCGCGGCGACTCCGCCGCGACCGACGACGCCGAGATCACCCGGTTGCGCGCCGACCTGCGGCGGCACCCCGTGCACGGCTGCGACAAGCGCGAGGACCACGCCCGCTGGGCCGAGCGGTACCACCGCCTCGACCGGGAGACCGAGCAGCTCCGCCGCCGCGTCGAGGGCCGCTCCCAGGTGATCGCCCGGACGTTCGACAGGGTGTGCGCCGTCCTGCAGCAGCTCGGCTACCTCGACGGCGACTCCGTCACCGATGAGGGCCGCCGCCTCGGCCGCATCTACAACGAGCTGGACCTGCTCACGGCCGAGAGCCTGCGCGAGGGGCTGTGGGAGAAGCTCGACCACGCCGAGCTGGCCGCGTGCGTGTCCGCGCTGGTCTACGAGTCGCGGCAGCCCGACGACGCCGCCCCGCCCCGCACCCCCGGCGGGGCCGCGCAGGACGCCCTGGCCTCGATGGTGCGGCTGTGGGGGGAGCTGGACGCCGTCGAGCGCGACAACCGCGTGTCGTTCCTGCGCGAACCCGACCTGGGGTTCGCGTGGACCGCCTACCGGTGGGCCAAGGGCGACGACCTCGACGAGGTGCTGCTGGAGAGCGACCTGACCGCCGGCGACTTCGTCCGCGCCGTCAAGCAGCTGCTGGACCTGCTCGGCCAGGTCACCGACGCCGCGCCGCCGAACAGCCACCTCCGCAAGACCGCGCGGCGCGCGATGGACGCGATGCGGCGCGGTGTGGTGGCGTACTCCTCGGTCGCCTAGAACGCGTCCGGCGTGCGGCCGGCGCCGCCGCGGCCGGTGCCGCCGGGGCGGTCAGCCCGCGCGGCGCCGGGCCCGGCGGGCCGACAGGGTGCGGTCGACGCGGTAGGCCGCCAGGCGCACCAGCAGCGGCTCGGGCGGGCGCCGCAGCGGGCGGGGCGTCAGCCGGTGGGCGAGCGCGGCCGTCCGCAGCAGCGCCCCGGCCGCGCGGCGGCGGGCCGGGGTCCACGGCAGCCCGAACCCCTCGCGCAGCTCCTTCGGGAGGAGTGCGGCGGTGACCAGGCGGAACACGGCGAGCGCGGGGAACAGGGGGCGCAGCCGCCGCGGCCACAGGACGGCGGCGGCGACCTCCCTGGCGGTGCCGGTGACCTCCAGTGCCGCGAGCGTCTCGGCCATGTAGGCGCGGAACGCGGCCAGGTCCGGCGGCTGCGACTCCAGCGGGCAGCCGAGGACGTCGGCGACGATCCTTGCCTGGCGGTAGTAGGCCTCGGCGAAGCCGGGGTCGCCGCCGCCGCGCATGAGGCGCTCGTGGACGTGCAGGGCCGAGTCGATGAGGGTCGCGTTGACCCACAGCTGCAGGCCGGGGTCGTCGCCGGTGTAGCCGTCGCCGCGGACGGTGGTGTGGATGCCGCGGACCTTCGCCGCGACCCGCGCCACCTGCTCCGGCGTCCCGTAGGTGGTGATCAGCAGGAAGTCGAGCGTGCCGAACAGGCGGGCGAGGGGGCGGTCGGCGAAGTCGCTGTGCTCGGCGACGCCGCGCGCCACGGCCGGATGCGCCAGCTGCATCAGCAGGGCCCGCCCGGCGGCGAGGCCGACGAGCGGCTCGGACGCCAGCGCCCGCAGCACGTCCCGGTCGGCGAGCAGGCCGGCGAGCCGGTCCCCGGCCTCGCCGGGGGACCCCGCGCCGGGACGGGCGGCGGGGCGCTCGGTCGGGATGCGGGGTGTGGCGGGCACGGAACCTCCCGGGGGTCGGAGCCTGCCCCGCCATCCTCCCGCACCTATTGACAGACGGTCAATAACGGGGGATCCGTCTGTCCAGCCCCGAAGTTCGCCGATGATGCGAAACCGGCACGGGCCGCCACGATCCGATGCGACAATCGGGGACGCCCGGCCGCCATGAGACCGTGGGAGCCGGGCACCCCCATGTTTACCCCGAGAAAGGTCCCGACCGTGGCCATCCGCGACAAGATGCGCGCCAACGCGGCCCACGTCCTGCAGCCGGGCGAGAACATCCAGGCGGTGTTCGGCGCCCAGACGACGAGCCAGTACTTCGCCCTGATCTCGTACTGGATCATCATCTTCAGCAACGCCTACCGGGTCGTCGTGGTCACCGACCGCCGCATCCTGGTGTGCCGGTCCGGGCGGATGCGCATGACCCCCGTCAACGAGGTCCTGCGCGAACTGCCGCGCAACACCCGCATCGGCCCCCCGAGCGGCCTGTGGTGGCGGTGCGAGACGCTCGGCGAGCGCCTGTACGTCCACAAGCGGTTCCACAAGGACGTCAACGCCGCCGACGGCGTCACCGCGTCCTGACCCCGCCCGGAAAGCCGGACGAGACGCCCTCCCCGCCGCGTGGAGGGCGTCTCGTCTTTCCGGCCTCATGCCGGAGGCGGAGACGGATCGGCTTGCAGGAGGATCCGCGCCCGCACCGCCCCGCGCTAGTGTGATCGCGATCACCTGTATTCGTGATGGACGAGCCTGGGAAGAGGGCATGATCGAGGCGGAGAACCTCACCAAGCGCTACGGCGACAAGACCGCCGTGGACGACCTGTCGTTCACGGTCATACCCGGGCGGGTCACCGGGTTCCTGGGCCCGAACGGCGCCGGGAAGTCGACCACCATGCGGCTGCTGCTCGGCCTGGACCGCCCCGACCGCGGCGACGCCCGCATCCAGGGCCGCCACTACCGCGACCTGAACGCCCCGCTGCGCGTCGTCGGCGCGCTGCTGGAGGCCCGCGCCGTGCACACCGGCCGCAGCGCCTACAACCACCTGCTGTGCCTGGCGCAGACGCAGGGCATCGGCAAGAAGCGCGTCGACGAGGTCGTCGAGCTCGTCGGGCTCACCGGCGTCGCCCGCAAGCGCGCCGGCGGCTTCTCCCTCGGCATGGGGCAGCGGCTCGGCATCGCCGCCGCCCTGCTCGGCGACCCGTCCGTGCTCGTCCTGGACGAGCCCGTCAACGGCCTCGACCCCGAGGGGATCGTCTGGATCCGCACCCTCATGCAGCACCTCGCCGCCGAGGGCCGCACCGTGTTCGTCTCCAGCCACCTCATGAACGAGATGGCCGTCACCGCCGAGCACCTCATCGTCATCGGCCGCGGCCGGCTGATCGCCGACTGCTCCACCGAGGAGTTCATCGAGCGCTCGACCGAGAAGACCGTGACCGTCCGCAGCCCCGAGGCCGGGCGGCTCGCCGACGCCGTCGCGGCCGAGGGCGGCAAGGTCGCCCCGGGCGAGGACGACCTGATCACCGTCACCCACATGGAGGCGCCGCGCGTCGGGGAACTCGCCGCCGCCGAGGGCATCGTCCTGCACGAGCTCACCCCGAGCCGCGGCTCCCTGGAGGCGGCGTTCATGGAGCTGACCCGCGAGAGCGTCGAGTACGGCGCGGCCGGCGGCACCGCTCCCGCGACGGCCCCCGCGGCCGTTCCCGCGGCCCCGCCCGGAGCCGTCCCCGAAGCGCCGCCCGTCCCCGCCGAGGAGGGGGAGTCCCGATGACCACGGCCACCACCGAGCCCGCCGCGGGCGCCCAGGCCCACCCCCGGCCCGGCTTCGGGCGGCTCCTCATCGCCGAATGGACGAAGATCCGCACGGTCCGGTCCACGCTGTGGTCGCTGATCCTGCTCGTCATCCTCGACCTCGGGTTCACCGCGCTGTTCGTCGGGCTCACCGTCGCGCAGTGGGACGACATGCAGCCCGGCGACCGCGCCCAGGTCACCGCCGACCCGGTCAGCATGATCCTCGGCAGCGGGTTCTTCCTCAGCCAGCTCACCGTCTGCGTCCTCGGCGTCCTGGTGATCGCCTCCGAGTACTCCACCGGCATGATCCGCGCCAGCCTGCTCGCCGTGCCGCGGCGGCTGCCGATGCTGTGGGCCAAGGCCCTGGTGTTCTCCCTGGTCGTCCTCGTCCTCGGCATCGCCGTGTCGTTCGTGTCGTTCTTCATCGGCGCCGCCTTCCTCGGCAGCAAGGTCGAGGTGTCCCTCGGTGACGAGGGCGTGCTGCGCGCCGTCATCGGCGGCGGCCTCTACCTGGCCATGCTCGGGCTGTTCGCGCTGGCGATCGGCGCGATCGTGCGGCACTCCGCCGGCGGCATCACCGGCGTGATCGGCTTCGTCCTCGTGCTGGCGCCGCTCGCGGCGCTGCTCCCCGGCAGCATCGGCGAGCACGTTCACGCCTACCTGCCCTCCGAGGCCGGCACCCTGATCGCCAAGGCCCACCAGGGCCCCGACGACCTGCTCACCCCCTGGCAGGGCTACGGCGTGTTCACCCTGTGGACCGTCGCGCTGCTCGCCCTCGCCGCGTTCCTCCTCAAACGCCGCGACGCCTGACACCGGCCGGACCGTCCCCGCGTGAGCCGCCCGCGGGGACGGCCCCGCACCCTCATCTCCGCCCCCGAGGCCCAGCCCGGGGGCGTTTCGCAGACCTGACGTTTGCATACTGCAAAGATCCGGTCTACCGTTTGGGCAGTCGCTTTAAGCGAGTGCCCAAAACGGTGATCCGGGGGGGGAGCGGACATGGCGGACGACGCGGTGCCGACGCGGCTGCGGCTGCTGGAGGCGGCCGTCGCGGTGATGGCCGAGAGCGGCTGGGCCGCCGTCACCTCGCGGGTGGTGGCGGACCGGGCACAGGCCAACAACGCCCTCGTGCACTACTACTTCGGGTCGGTCGGCGCGCTGCGCCGGGCCGCGGTCATGCACGCCGTGGAGCAGGAGCTGGAAGGCCCCGTCGAGGCGATCCTGAGGGCACGCGACGTCCTGGAAGGCATCACCGAGGCCGTCCGGGACCTCACCGGCCGCTCCGCCGACACCCCCGGTCGGCGCGTCGTCATGGAAGCGCTCATGCACGGCCTCCGCGACGGCGAGCTGCGCGCCGAGAGCGAGCGGCAGATCCGCGTGTTCCGGGACCTGCTGGCCTCCCGGCTCACCGAGGACAGGGCGGCCGGGCTGCTGCGCGCCGACGCCGACCCCGCCGCCCTCGCGGTCGTGCTCACCGCGCTCATCGACGGGCTGCTCCTGCACGCGCTGATCGCCCCCCGCACCGACGCCGGCGCGTCGATCGCCGGGCTGACGGCGCTGCTCCGGCCGCCCGCCGCACCCGCCGCCGTGCCCGGGCCCGGCGACGGCGAAGACCACCACGAAGACGACAACAAAGACGACGACGAAGGAGGCGGCGATGACGCGACACGGCCATGAGCGGGCGGCCGTCCAGGACGACCGCGGCGGGCACGGCGAGCCGCCGCCCGCGGTGCTGCTGCGCGGGGCGCGCAAGACCTACGGCACCGGCCCGGCCGAGGTCCACGCGCTCAGGGACGTGGACCTGGAGGTGCGGCGGGGCGAGTTCGCCGTCCTGCTCGGCCCCTCCGGATCGGGCAAGACGACCCTGCTCAACCTCATCGGCGGGATCGAGCCCGCCACCGCCGGCGAGGTCATCGCCGGCGGCCGCGACATCACCGGCCTCGGCGAGGACGCCCGCACCGCCTACCGGCGCGACACCGTCGGGTTCGTCTTCCAGTTCTTCAACCTCGTCCCGTCGCTGACCGCGCTGGAGAACGTCCGGCTGGTCGCCGAGCTGACCGGCCGCGGCGACCGGGAGCGGTCGCGGGCCGCGCTCGCGGCCGTCGGGCTCGCCGAGCGCGCCGGCCACTTCCCGGCGCAGCTGTCGGGCGGCGAGCAGCAGCGCGTCGCCATCGCCCGCGCCATCGCCAAGGACCCCGCGCTGCTGCTGTGCGACGAGCCCACCGGCGCGCTGGACCTGGAGACCGGACGCGGCGTCCTGCGCGTCCTGCAGGACCTCAACCGGCGGGGCCGCACGGTCCTGGTCGTCACCCACAACGCCGCGATAGCCGCCCTCGCGCACCGCACGATCCGGATGCGCTCCGGCACCGTCGTCGACGTCACCGCGCAGGCCTCCCCCGCCACCGCCGCCGAGGTGACGTGGTGAGCACCCTCACCGTCAAACTCCGCCGCGACCTGCGCCGCCGCCCCGCCCAGCTGGTGTCGGCGGCGGTGCTGGTGATGCTCGGCGTCGCCCTGTTCGGCGCCTCCTACGACGCCTACCGGAACCTGGACACCGGGTACGAGGCGCTCTTCGGGAAGTACCGGTTCGCCGACCTCACCGTCACCGGCGGCGACACCGCCGCGATCGCCGCGCGGGCCGGGGCCCGCCCCGGCGTCCAAGCCGTCACCGCGCGGACCGTCGCCGACGTCCCGCTGCGCATGCCGGACGGCGCCACCCTCGTCGGGCGCGTCGTCGGGCTCCCCGCCGCCGCGCAGCCCGCCGTCAACCGGGTGAAGGTCCTCGACGGCCGCTACCTCGACCCCGCCGCCCCCGCGGGCGTCCTCGCCGAGAAGCACCTCGCCGACCACGCCCGCCTCGAGCCCGGCTCCGAGGTGGCCGTGTGGGACGGGCGCGCCTGGCGGAACCTCGGCGTGCGCGGCACCGCGTCCTCACCCGAGTACCTGTGGCCCGCCGCCGACCGCCAGAACGTGCTGCCCGCGCCCGGATCGTTCGGCGTCCTGTTCGTGCCCGAGCCGCTGGCCCGCCGGATCGCCGGCACCGCGGCCCCCAACCAGGTCGCGGTGTTCTACACCGGCGCCGGGCGCCGCGACGCCGCCCGGCTCGACGCCGCCCTGTCCGCCGCCGCCCGCGGCCACGGCGCGGGGGCGGCACTCACCCGTGCCGAGCAGCCCAGCAACGCCACCCTCACCGAGGACATCAAGGGGTTCTCCGAACTGGCCGTCATGTTCCCGATGATGTTCCTCGCCGCCGCCGGCGTCGCCGTCTACGTCGTGCTGACCCGCCGCGTCGCACGCGACCGCGTCGTCATCGGGACGCTGCGCGCCAGCGGGTTCCGCCGCCGGACGCTCGTCGCGCACTACCTGGCCACCGGGGTCGCCGTCGGGCTCGCCGGCTCCGTCCTCGGCGTCGCCGCCGGGCTCCTGCTCGCCGGGACCGTCACCCGCATGTACGCGGACGCGATCGGCCTGCCCGAGACGCTGGTGTCGATCCGCGCGTCCACCGTGGCGGCCGGCCTGGCGTTCGGCGTGGCCGCCGGCGCCCTCGCAGCCCTGGCCCCCGCGGCGTCGGCCGCGCGCGTCCCGCCCGCCGAGGCGATGCGCGGCACCGTCCCCTCCACCCGCGGCGGCGGGCTCCTCGCCCGGCTCCAGCGATCCGTCCCCGCCGCGGGACGGCTGCCCGCCGGCGCGTGGCTGGTGCTGCGCGGACCCACCCGCCAGCTCCGCCGCACCCTCTACACGATGGCCGGCGTCGTCCTCGCGCTCGTCCTGATCCTGGTCTCCTGGGGGATGCTCGACTCCTCCCGGGCGACCGTCTCCCGGCAGTTCGACCAGGTCCAGCGGCAGGACGCCGAACTCACCCTCGCACGCCCCGCCGACGCCGCCACGCTCAAGGCCCTGGCCGGGACGAAGGGCGTGCGCGCCGCCGAACCGTCCGCCCACGTCCCCGTCACGATCAACGCGGGCGGCCGGGAGTACTCCACCACCGTCGTCGGGCTGCCCGCCCACACCCGCATGCACCGGTTCCTCACCCCCGGCGGCGGTGAGCGGACCCTGCCCGGCGAGGGCGCCCTCATCGGCGCGGCCCTGAAGGACAGGCTCGGCCTGGACACCGGCGACCGCGTCGGCCTCCGCCTCGGCGACGGCCGCACCGTCACCACCACCGTCGCCGGATTCGTCGACGAGCCGCTCGGCACCCGCGCCTACGCCACCCTCGGCCAGGTCGCCGCGTGGGCGCCGACAGCCGGACCCGGCACCGTCCTCGTCCGGTTCGACCCCGGCGCCGACCGCGCCGCCGTCGAACGCGCCCTGTCGGCGCGGCCCGGCGTCCTCGCCTACACCGACGCCCGGGCGCTCGAGCAGACCATGGACGACTACATGGACCTGTTCTACGTGTTCGTCGCCGTCATGCTCGTCTTCGGCGGCCTGCTCGCCTTCACCGTCCTGTTCGCCACCCTGTCGGTCAACCTCGCCGAACGCGGCACCGAACTGGCGACCCTGCGCGCCTCCGGCGTCGGCCGCAGGCGGCTCGCCCGGCTCGTCACCGCGGAGAACCTCCTCGTCGTGGCCGCCGGCGCCGTCCCCGGCCTGATCGCCGGGCGGCTCGCCACCGGCGCGTTCCTCGGCGCCTTCAACAGCGACCTGATGGCGTTCCGCACCGACATCCGGCCCGCCACCTTCGCCTGGTCCGCGCTCATCGTGATCGCCGTCGCCTGGCTGGCGCAGCGCCCCGGCCTGCGCGCCCTCGCCCGCATGGACCTGGCCGCCCTCGTCCGCGAGCGGACCGGCTGACCACGTCCGCCGAATAAACGGGGCCGGTCCACGGTTGAACCGCGGAGCCCGGGTAGTCGTACCGCCATGGCGGTTTCGGTGAAGAAGACCAGGAGGGACCGGCGGCGCGCGGGCGCGACCGCCCGCGGGGCGGACGGCCTGCGGCGCGCGCTCGCCGAGCGGGTCGACGGCGAGATCCGGTTCGACCCCGGATCACGCGCCGCCTACTCCCACGACGCGTCCAACTACCGGCGGCCCCCCATCGGGGTGGTGGTGCCGAGAACGGTCGAGGCCGGTGCCGAGACCGTCCGGGTCTGCGCCGAGCACGACGTGCCCGTCCTGTCGCGCGGCGGCGGGACGAGCCTGGCCGGGCAGTGCGTCAACGAGGCCGTCGTCATCGACTGGTCCAAGTACTGCCACCGCCTGCTCTCGGTGGACCCGGACGCGCGCCGCGCCGTCGTGGAGCCCGGCGCCTGCCTGGACGACCTCAACGGCGAGCTGTCCGCGCACGGCCTCATGGTCGGGCCCAAGCCGTCCACCCACGACACCTGCACGATCGGCGGGATGATCGGCAACAACTCCTGCGGCGCGTCCGCGCAGGCGTACGGGAAGACGGCCGACTCCGTCGCCCGGCTCGAGGTGCTCACCTATGACGGGCTGCGCATGTGGGTCGGGGAGACCTCCGACGAGGACTACGAGGCCATCCAGGCCGCGGGCGGGCGGCGCGCCGAGATCTACCGGGCGCTGCGCGCCCTGCGCGACGACGGCATGGAGCTCGTCCGCACCCGCTACCCCGACATCCCCCGCCGCGTGTCCGGCTACAACCTCGACGCGCTGCTGCCCGAGAAGCACTTCGACGTCGCCCGCGCCCTCGTCGGCTCGGAGGGCACGCTGGTCACCGTGCTGCGCGCCGAGATCCGCCTCGTGCCGGTCCCCGAGCACGAGGCGCTCGTCGTCCTCGGCTACGACGACATCGCCGCCGCCGGCGACGCCGTCCCCCGCGTCCTGCCGTCCCGGCCGCTCGCCCTGGAGGGCATGGACCACACCCTCCTCGACCTCGCCGAACAGGACCGCCTCGCCGGACCCGACGTGCTGGCCGAGATGCCCGAAGGCGCCGGCTGGCTCATGGTCCGCCTCGGCGGCGCCACCCAGGACGAGGCGGACGAGCGGGCCCGCGCCCTGATCCGGCACATGCAGGACGGGCCGGACCCGCCGCGCTGCGGCTTCCTGCACGACCCCACCGAGGAGGAGCGGCTCTGGAAGGTCCGCGAGGCCGGGCTCGGCGCCACCGCCTACCCGCCCGGGCACCCCGACACCCACGAGGGCTGGGAGGACGCCGCCGTCCCGCCCGACCGGCTCGGCGACTACCTGCGCGACTTCCGCGCCCTCATCCGCGAGTTCCGCTACGACCCCGTCGCCCTCTACGGGCACTTCGGGCAGGGCTGCGTGCACACCCGCATCCCGTTCGACCTGGCGGACGAGTCCGGCGCCGCGCGGTACCGGGAGTTCGCCGGGCGCGCCGCCCGCCTCGTCGCCTCCTACGGCGGCTCCCTGTCCGGAGAGCACGGCGACGGCCAGTCCCGCGGCGAACTCCTGCCGGTCATGTTCGGCGCGGAGGTGGTCCGGCTCTTCGAGCGCCTCAAGGCGATCTTCGACCCGGGCGACCGGATGAACCCCGGCAAGATCGTCCACCCGTACCGGCTCGACGAGGACCTCGACCGCCTCTCCTACCACCCGGACGAGCCGGACACGCACTTCTCCTTCCCCGGCGACCGCCACCGGTTCACCCACGCCGCCGCCCGCTGCGTCGGCATCGGCAGGTGCCGTGCGTCGTCGGGCGGGGTGATGTGCCCCAGCTACCGGGTCACGGGGGAGGAGGAGCACTCCACCCGCGGCCGGGCCCGCATCCTCATGGAGATGATGCGCGGCATGCCCGCCGGCGCCCCGCCCGGGGACGGCCTGACCGGGGACGGCCTGCCGGACCCGTCCGCGCCCGGACCGGCCGGCGCCGCCGTCATCACCGCCGGGTGGCGGTCCGAGCACGTCCGCGACGCCCTCGACCTGTGCCTGGCCTGCAAGGGATGCCGCAGCGACTGCCCCGTCAACGTGGACATGGCCACCTACAAGGCCGAGTTCCTCGCCCACCACTACCGGCACCGGATCCGGCCGCCCGCGCACTACACCATGGGCTGGCTGCCGCTGTGGGCCCGGATCGCCGCGCTCGCGCCCGGCGCCGCCAACACCGCGCTGCACCTGCCCGTCCTGGCCGCGATCGCCAAACGGGCCGGCGGCATCGACCCGCGCCGCGACCTGCCCCGCTTCGCCCGCCGCCGGTTCACCGACCGGTTCAAGGACCGCCCCCCGCGCGGCGGCGGCCGGCGCGTCGTCCTGTGGCCCGACACCTTCACCGACGCCTTCCACCCGAACATCGCCGAGGCCGCCGTCCGCGTCCTGGAGGCCGCCGGATACCGGGTCGAGGTGCCGCCCGTCCCGCTGTGCTGCGGCCTGACCTGGATCTCCACCGGGCAGCTCGGCATCGCCGCCCGCGTCCTGCGGCGCACCGTCCGCGCGCTCGCCCCGCGGCTGCGCGAGGGCGTCCCCGTCGTCGGGCTCGAGCCCAGCTGTACCGCCGTGTTCCGCGCCGACGCCCCCGAGCTGATGGAGGGCGACCCCCTGGAAGACGACGTGAGACGGCTGCGGGACCAGACCAGGACCCTCGCCGAACTGCTCGACGAGCACCAGCAGGAGACCGGCGGCGCCTCGCCCCTCGCCTCCCACGGCGCCGTCGCCGGGCTCGACACCCCCCGGGTGCGCGCGATCGCCCAGCCGCACTGCCACCAGCACGCGATCATGGGCTTCGGCGCCGACCGCCGCGTCCTGTCCCGCGCCGGCGTCGAGGCGGAGGTCCTCGACGCCGGGTGCTGCGGACTCGCCGGGAACTTCGGCTTCGAGGCCGGCCACTACGAGACGTCCACCGCCATCGCCGAGCAGGGCGTGTGGCCCGCCGTGCGGGACGCCGCCCCCGGGACGGCCGTCCTCGCCGACGGGTTCTCCTGCCGGACCCAGATCGAGGCGGGCACCGCCGCCCGCCCCCGCCACCTCGCCGAGCTCCTCGCCGGCCTGCTGCCGGAGGACGGCCGGTGACCGCGCTCGCCGCGTCCGCCTACACCGTCCCCACCGACGCGCCCGAGGCCGACGGCACGCTGGCGTGGGACTCCACCACGCTCGTGCTCGCCGAGGCCCGGCACGGCGGCCGCACCGGCCTCGGCTGGACCTACGGCCCGGCCGCCGCCGCGGACCTGATCGGCGGCCTGCTGGAGCCCGCGGTCCGCGGCACCGACCCGATGGACGTGCCGCGCGCCCACGAGGCCATGCGGCGCGCCGTCCGCAACGCCGGGCGCCCCGGCACCGCCGCCATGGCGGTCTCCGCCGTCGACACCGCGCTGTGGGACCTCAAGGCCCGGCTCCTGGACCTCCCGCTGCACCGCCTGCTCGGCACCGTCCACGACACCGTGCCGGTGTACGGGTCGGGCGGGTTCACCACCTACGACGACGCGCGGACCCGCGCGCAGCTGCGGCACTGGTCGGCCGACCTCGGCATCCCCCGCGTCAAGATCAAGATCGGGGAGTCGTGGGGCCGCGCCGAGGACCGCGACCTCGCCCGCCTCCGCCTCGCCCGCGCCGCCGTCGGCGACGGCGCGGACCTGTACGCCGACGCCAACGGCGCCTACACCGTCAAGCAGGCGATCCGGGTCGCCCGCCTCGCCGAGGGCACCGGGCTGCGCTGGTTCGAGGAACCGGTCACCTCCGACGACCTGCCCGGCCTGCGCGCCGTCGCCGCCGCGGCGGCCTGCGAGGTCGCGGCGGGGGAGTACGGCTACGACCTGCCGGACTTCGTCCCGCTGATGGACGCCGTCGACTGCCCGCAGGCCGACGCCACCCGCTGCGGAGGCCTCACCGGGTTCCTGCGCGTCGCCGCCCTCGCCCGCGCCCACCAGCGCGACCTGTCCGCCCACTGCGCCCCGCACCTGCACGCCGCCGTCATGGCGGCGATCCCGAACGCCCGGCACATCGAGTGGTTCCACGACCACGTCCGCGTCGAGGCGACGCTCTTCGACGGATGCCTGTCCCCGGCCGGCGGGACGGTCCGCCCCCGCGACGAACCCGGCAACGGCCTCACGCTGCGCGCGGAGGAGGCCGGTGCCTACCGCGTGGCCTGACCCGCCATTGACTGGAGCGTTCCGTGGAGGGGTTGGCGCCCACCCGGCCCCGCGTTGTAGAAAGTCGTCATGAGCGAGCGGGCGGACGACGGCGTCGACGAGGTCACCTCGGCGCTGCTGACCGCGTCCCGGCTGCTGGTGGCCATCTCCGTGCGCTCCCTGGCCGCCGTGGAGGACGCCGTCACGCTGCCGCAGTTCCGGCTCCTGGTCGTCCTGTCCTCCCAGGGGCCGGCCAAGCTCGTCACGCTCGCCGGGCTGCTGGAGGTCAACCCGTCCACCGCGATGCGGATGGTGGACCGGCTCGCCGCCGCCGGGCTCGTCGACCGGCAGGCCAGCCCCGACAGCGGCCGGGAGATCCGCATCCAGCTCACCGCCGCCGGGCGCGCCATCGTCGACGACGTGACGGCCCGCCGCCGTGCCGACATCGCCGCGGTGGTGTCCCGGATGCCGGTCGGCCAGCGGCACGTCCTCGTCGACGCCCTGCGCGCCTTCACCGACGCCGGCGGCGAACCCCGCGTGCCCACCCTGGTCCAGCTCGGCTGGACCTGACCGCCCCGCGGTGAACCGTCCGGCCCGGACGCGCGTACCGCTGCGTAACGCCCGAACTCTCGACCGATCCGAAAGGCGGCCGCCGATGCGCACCCCCCGACCGGCCATCGCGGCGAGCGGCCTCGTCGCGGCGCTGCTCCTCGGCGCCTGCACGCCGGTGGGCCGCCAGGCGACCGACGGCGGTGCGGTGGCGCCCCAGGCCGGCAACGACGACGCGGCCCAGTCCACCGTCAACACCCGCTTCGGTCCGCTCGGCCCCGCCGACCGCGCCCTCATCGTGTCGATCCGGCAGGCCGCGCTGTGGGAGATCCCCGTCGCCCGGGACGCCCAGCGCCGCGCCGCCCGGGCCGCCACCCGCCGCAACCTCGCCGAGATCGCCCGCCGGCACGTCCGGCTCGACACGCTGGACCGCAACGTCGCCGCCCGGCTGAACGTCCCGCTGCCGAACCAGCCCACCCCCGACCAGCAGAGCTGGATGTCGGAGATCAGCGGCAAGTCCGGCAACGAGTACGACCGGACGGCCGTCGCCCGGATGCGGACCGCGCAGGGCCAGACCTACACGATGATCGGCGCGGTCCGCGGCAGCACCCGCAACACCCTCATGCGGACCTTCGCCGAGCAGGCCGAGCCGTTCGTCCGCGCCAACCTCAAGCTCCTGGAGGGCACCGGCTTCGTCACCGGCGACACCCTGCCCGACCCGCCGCGGGTCACCGACGCGCCGCCGCCCGCCAACCAGGGCCGGGCCGCGAGCCCCGCGCCGCCCGTGACCACCGTCCTGGGCGGCGGGCGCTAGGCGTCCAGCTCGCCGAGCAGGGCGCCGAGGGTCGCGCCGAGCGGCGCGTCGACGGTGACCAGGGCGTGCCCGTCGCCGCGGGTCGCGCCCCGGTTGACGATCGCGACCGGGACGCCGTGCCGCGCCGCGTGCCGGACGAACCGGTACCCCGACAGCACCGTCAGCGACGACCCGAGCACCAGCAGCGCCCCCGCCCGCTCGGTCAGGGCGTAGCAGTCCTGGACGCGGGCCGGCGGCACGTTCTCCCCGAAGAAGATCACGTCCGGTTTGAGCGGGCCGCCGCACCGTTCGCAGCCCACGATGCGGAACTCCTCGACCGCCGCGTCGGCGAGGACGGCGTCGCCGTCGGGATTGACCGCCTCGGGGGAGACCGCCGCGGCCCGCTCCTCCCAGCCGGGATTGGCCGCGCGCAGGCGCTCCTCCAGCCGGACCCGCGGGGTCCGCTCGCCGCAGGACAGGCACACGACCCGGTCCAGCGCGCCGTGCAGCTCGATCACGCCGTCCGCCCCGGCGGCCTGCTGCAGCCCGTCGACGTTCTGCGTGATGATCCCCGACAGCAGCCCCCGCCGCTGCAGCGCGGCGACCGCCCGGTGCCCGGCGTTCGGGCGGGCCCGCGCGATGTGCCGCCACCCGAGATGGCTCCGCGCCCAGTAGCGGCGGCGCGCCGCCTCGCTCCCGGTGAACGCCTGGTAGGTCATCGGCTCCGCGCGCCGGCGCCGCCCCGTCTCCCCGCGGTAGTCGGGAATGCCCGACTCGGTCGACAGGCCCGCGCCGCTCAGCACCACCACGTCGCCGTCCGAGACGAGGTCGGCCAGCACCCGCAGGCGGGTCCCCGTCCCGTCCTCAGCAACCTCAGTCACCACTCCATGGTGCACGACCGGGACGGGTGGCCGGGCGCCGTCCTACCGGCCCGCCCGGGGGCCCGCGGGCCGCCGGTGGTGGACCGCCCCGCGCGGGCGCCGCTCCCGCCGCCCGCCCCGCAGGGTGAGCGGCAGGCCCGCCACGGCGAGCAGCAGGCCGCCCCCGCCGGCGGCGAGCGGCCCCACGGTCTCCAGCAGGCGGATCTTCCGCGCGCCGTCATCCGACCTGCCGATCAGCGCCTTGCGCGACTCGGGCGTCATCCGCAGGGTCAGGTCGGCGACCACCAGGCGGCCGGGCCCCTCCTTCGGACGCAGCGTCGACAGCACCCGCTGCCGCTGGTCGATCGGCGCGCCCGTCCGCGGATCGACCCAGTACGTGGCCTCGGCCTGGTAGTAGCGGTCCACCGGCACCGCCGCGCCGACTCCGCGACGCCCGAGCAGCTCGCCCGGCACCGGGGGCAGCTCACCGGTCACCTTCGTCTCCGGAATGCGCGCCACGAAGCGGTAGGCGGACACGCCGGCGACGCGCTCCTCCCCGTCGAAGGAGACCGGCCACGTGCGCCGCGTCGCCGGGTCGAACAGCTCCAGGCCCCGCCTGCGGGCGTCCACCGGCCAGAACAGGCCGATCCCCGACATGCGCACCCCGGTGTCGCCCTGCACCGCCGCGCCGCAGCAGTTCCGCAGCTGCCCGGTGCGCCGGTCGAAGGCGTACCGCTGCTTCTGGATCTCGATCGTGGTGCCGCGGCCGACGTCCTGGACGATCGTCGTGGTGTCCCAGACGGCGACCCCGTCATGGGTGGAGCCGGGATCGCCCCGGATCGTGTTGGTCGCCACCACCGTGGCGCCCGAGCGCGGCGTGGCCGACGCGGCGTCCAGATAGGAGGCGTTCTCGGCCCTCAGCCGCGTGACCTGGTACACGTCCGGCGGCGCGCCGATCAGCGTCGGGGCCACGTAGAACCGGGTGAGGACGGCGGCGGCGAGGAGGAACACGCCGAGGCCGATGAGGGACGCACCGATGATCCGTCGCACTGTCCTGCCCTTCATCATCCGACCTTCTCGTACAGATCCCCCGAAGGAAACGGATTCGGCGCACGACTTCGCCGGGTCCGCGCGCCCGCCCGGCCGGCCGCCACCGTCCCCGCCCCGCCTGGCGGGCGGGGCCGGAGTGAGGGCCAGTTAACGTGTGGGTGACATCCGGGATCCATACGGGAAATACGGGCCGCCGAAGATCGGGGCTCATGGGAGCCGACAGCAAACCGGACAAACGGTTGGTCGTGGCGGGCCACGGACCGGCCGCGCACCGCCTGGTGGAGGCCCTGCGCGAACGCGACGCCGCCGGGACGTGGACGATCACCGTGATCGGCGAGGAGCCCCGCCCCGCCTACGACCGGGTCGCGCTGACGACCCACCTGGAGGGCGCCGACCTGGCCTACCCGGCGCACGGCGGCGGGGTCACCGTGCGCACCGGCGAACGGGTCACCGCCATCGACCGCGCCGCCCGCACCGTCACCACCTCGGCGGGACGCGAGGAGCCCTACGACGCGCTCGTCCTCGCCACCGGGTCGGCGCCGTTCGTGCCGCCCGTCGAGGGCCGCGACCTGCCCGGCGTGTTCGTCTACCGCACCATCGACGACCTGGACGCCATCCGCGAGTACGCGCGGGGCCGGACCACCGGCGCCGTCGTCGGCGGCGGACTGCTCGGCCTGGAGGCCGCCCGCGCCCTGCAGGGCCTCGGGCTGCGCAGCGGCGTCGTCGAGGTCGCGCCCTGGCTGATGCCCCGCCAGCTCGACGAGGGCGGCGGCGCGATGCTGCGCCGCCACATCGAGGCCCTCGGCATGGCCGTGCACGCCGGCACCCCGATGCGCGCCCTGGAGGCCGGCGACGACGGCGCGGTCCGCCGCGTCGTGCTCGACGGCGGCGCGGAGATCGACGCCGAGGTCGTGGTGTTCTCCGCCGGCATCCGCCCCCGCGACGAGCTGGCCCGCGGCTGCGGCCTGCCGGTCGGGGAGCGCGGCGGGATCGTGGTGGACGACTCCTGCCGCACCGAGGACCCCGCCGTCTGGGCGATCGGCGAGTGCGCCCTCGTCGGCGGCGCCGTCCACGGGCTCGTCGGGCCCTGCTTCTCCATGGCCGAGGTCGTCGCCGACCGGCTGCTGTCCGACACCAGCACCGCCGTGTTCGAGGGCGCCGACATGTCGACCAAGCTCAAGCTGATGGGCGTGGACGTCGCCAGCTTCGGCGACCCGTTCGCCGGACCCGAGCAGGGCGCGCTCGGCGTCACCTACACCGACCCTGTCGCCGGCGTCTACAAGAAGCTCCTGGTCAGCGACGACGCGCAGACCCTGCTCGGCGGCGTCCTCGTCGGCGACGCCGAGTCGTACGGGACCCTGCGCGCCTACGTCGGCGGCGGCCTGCCCGGCGCGCCCGAGCAGATGCTGTTCGGCGGGACCGAGACCGCGGGCGGCGACCTGCCCGGCGCCACCGTCATCTGCTCCTGCAACAACGTCACCGCCGAGGGCATCCGCTGCGCGATCGCCGACCACTCCCTCACCGACGTCCCCGGCGTCAAGGACTGCACCCGCGCCGGGACGAGCTGCGGCAGCTGCGTCCCCCTCGTCAAGCGCATCCTGGACGCCGAGCTCACCGCCGCCGGGATCGAGGTCAGCAAGGCCCTGTGCGAGCACTTCGACTACAGCCGCGCCGAGCTGTTCGACATCGTCCGCGCCGGGCAGGTCACCAGCTTCACCCAGCTGGTCGAGGAGCACGGGACCGGCCGCGGCTGCGACATCTGCAAGCCCGCCGTCGCCTCCATCCTCGCCAGCCTCGGCAACGGCCACATCCTGGAGGGCGAGCAGGCCGCCCTTCAGGACACCAACGACCACTTCCTGGCGAACCTGCAGAAGAACGGCACCTACTCGGTCGTCCCGCGCGTCCCCGGCGGGGAGATCACCCCCGAGAAGCTCATCGTGATCGGCGAGGTCGCCCGCGACTTCGGCCTCTACACCAAGATCACCGGTGGGCAGCGGATCGACCTGTTCGGCGCCCGCGTCGAGCAGCTCCCCGACATCTGGCGGCGGCTCGTCGACGCCGGGTTCGAGTCCGGGCACGCCTACGGGAAGGCGCTGCGGACCGTGAAGTCGTGCGTCGGGTCGACCTGGTGCCGCTACGGCGTCCAGGACTCCGCCGCGATGGCGATCCGCCTGGAACTGCGGTACCGGGGACTGCGCGCCCCGCACAAGCTGAAGTCCGCCGTGTCCGGATGCGCCCGCGAGTGCGCCGAGGCGCAGAGCAAGGACTTCGGCGTCATCGCCACCGAGAACGGCTGGAACCTCTACCTCGCCGGGAACGGCGGCATGCGGCCCCGGCACGCCGACCTGTTCGCCACCGACCTCACCGACGACGAGCTGATCACCTACATCGACCGGTTCCTGATGTTCTACATCCGCACCGCCGACCGGCTGCAGCGCACCGCCGGCTGGCTGGAGGCCCTCGACGGCGGACTGGACTACCTCCGCGAGGTCATCGTCGACGACCGGCTCGGCATCTGCGCCGACCTCGACGCCGCCATGGAGCGCCACGTCGCCGCCTACTCCGACGAATGGCGCGACACCCTGGACGACCCCGAGCGGCTCGGCCGGTTCGTCTCGTTCGTCAACGCCCCCCACACCCCCGACCCGAGCATCGCCTTCGCGGTCGAGCGCGACCAGATCAAACCCCTTCCCCTGGAGGTGAAGCGGTGAGCACCGCAGCCGCGGCGGGCCGCGACGCCGGCATCGTCGTCGTCGGCAACGGCATGGCCGGCTCGCGGTTCGTCGGCGAACTGCGCGCCCGGGACACCGCGACCCCGGTCACGGTGTTCGGCGCCGAGCGGCAGCGCCCCTACAACCGGGTACTGCTGTCCAACGTCCTCGCCGGGATGACCCGCCCCGACCACATCAGCCTCGTCGACACCGCCTGGTACGCCTCGCACGGCGTGGACGCCCGGCTCGGCGTCGAGGTCACCCGCATCGACCGCGAGGCCCGCACCGTCCACGCCTCCGACGGCACCGCCACCCCCTACGCCACCCTCGTCCTCGCGACCGGCAGCACCGCGTTCATCCCGCCGATGCCCGGCCTCGAGGACGGCCTGCCGCAGGGCGCGCTGGTGTTCCGCACGCTCGACGACTGCCGCCGCATCTCCGAACTGGCCGACTCCGCGCGGCGCGCGGTCGTCGTCGGCGGCGGCCTGCTCGGCATCGAGGCCGCCCGCGGGCTGATGGGCCGCGGGCTGGAGGTGACCGTCCTGCACCTGGCCGGGCACCTCATGGAACGCCAGCTCGACCCCGCCGCCGGGAAGGTCCTCGCCCGCACCCTCGCCGCCCTCGGCATCGGCACCCGCCTGCAGTCCAACGTCGCCGCGCTGCGCACCGCCGGCGGCGCGGTCACCGGCGTCGAGCTGGCCCTGCCCGGCGGCGGCACGGAGGTCATCGACACCGACCTGGTGATCCTGTCGTGCGGCGTCCGGCCCGAGGTGTCCCTGGCCCGCGACGCGGGACTGGCGATCGGCCGCGCCGTGATCGTCGACGACGAGCTGCGCTCGGTCACCGACCCCGCCGTCCGCGCCATCGGCGAGTGCTCCGAGCACCGCGACGAGGTCTACGGGCTGGTCGCGCCCGCCTGGGAGCAGGCGGGCGTGCTCGCCGGTCTCCTCGCCGGCACCGACCCCGGCGCCCGGTTCACCGGCGCCCGCCAGATCACCCGCCTCAAGGCCGCCGGCATCGAGCTGGCGTCGATGGGGGAGACCCACTTCGGCGACGATGACGACGACGTGGAGGTCGTCCGGTTCACCGACTCCGCCCGCGGCACCTACAAGAAGGCCGTCATCCGCGACGGCCGGCTGATCGGCGCGATCCTGCTCGGCGAGACCTCCACCGCCGGCACCCTCACCCAGCTGTACGACCGGGCCGCGCCGCTGCCCGCCGAGCGCCTCGGCCTGCTGTTCCCCGGCGTCGGCGCCGCCGCCGAGGCCGAATCGCCGCTGCGGATGCCCGACGCCGCGACCGTCTGCCAGTGCAACAACGTCAGCAAGGGACAGATCCGCGCCTGCTGGCAGGCCGGCGCCCGCACCGCCGCCGACATCGCGCGCGAGACCCGGGCGAGCACCGGCTGCGGGAGCTGCCGCGGCGCCGTGGAGGGCATCGTCGCCTGGCTCGACGAGCAGGACTCGGTGGACGCCCAGGACCCGGCGGGCACCCGGGACTCGATGGACGCCGCCTGACACGGCGCGGGTAGGCTCCGCCGCATGGCCGTCTACGCGCTGGGAGACCAGGTACCCGACATCCATCCGTCCGCGTACGTCCACCCGGACGCGACCGTCATCGGGTCGGTGACCCTCGGGGAGGACGCCACCGTGTGGCCCGGCGCCGTGCTGCGCGGCGACTACGGGACGATCACCGTCGGCGCCCGCACGTCCGTCCAGGACGGCACCGTCGTGCACACCACCGCGCGGTGGCCGACCGTCATCGGCGCCGACTGCGTGATCGGCCACAACGCCCACCTGGAGGGCTGCGTCGTCGAGGACCGCTGCCTCGTCGGATCCGGGTCCGTCGTCCTCAACCGCGCCCGCGTCGGCACCCGCGGCGTGGTCGGCGCCGGCGCCGTCCTCACCGAGGGCGGCGCCGTCCCGCCCGAGCACACCGCCCTCGGCGTCCCGGCCCGCGCCCGCCCCGGCGGGATCGACGAGAAATGGCACGCCGAGGCCGTCGCCATGTACGTCGGGAACGGCCGCCGCTACGCCGCCGAACTCACCCGGATCCAGCCCTGACCCGGAGGCGTTGATGCTCGACGGACGCCCGCTGGTCGACGCGCACGTGCACACCGCCCGGCTGCCGACGCTGCCGCCGGCCTGGCGGCAGTGGGCCGAGGAGTTCGGCTCCTCCCACCCCTGGCAGGACCTCTACGACGCCGACGGCACCCTCGTGCCCGAGCGGGTCGACGCCTACTTCGAGGGCGAGGGCGTCGACATCGCCCTGCTGCTGTGCGAGTACAGCCCGAAGACCACCGGCACGCAGCCCATCGAGGACCTGGTGCCGCTCCTCAAGCACAACCCGCGGCGCTTCAGGCCCATCGCCAACGTCAACCCGCACCTGCACTACCCGATCGGCGACGAGGTCGAGCGGCAGCTGCGGTTCGGCGCCGCCGCGCTCAAGCTGCACCCCGTCCACGGCGGGTTCAGCGTCGCCGACCCGGAGCTCTACCCCGCCTACGAGGTGTGCCGCGACGCGGGCCTGCCCGTCGTCGTGCACTGCGGCACCAGCTCGTTCCCCGGCTCCGCCAACCGGTACGCCGACCCCGCGCCGGTCGACGACGTGCTGCGGCTGTTCCCCGGCCTGACGTTCGTTCTCGCGCACGGCGGGCGCGGCTGGTGGTACGACGCCGCCGCGTTCCTCGCGCTGTCCCGCGAGAACGTGTGGATCGAGCTGTCCGGGCTGCCGCCCCGCCGGCTCCCCGAGTACTACGCCCGGTACGACCTGGAGCGCCTGGCCCGCAAGTTCGTCTACGGCACCGACTGGCCCGGCGTCCCCGGCGTCGCCCGCAACGCCCGCGCCGTCGCCGCCCTCGGCCTCGGCGAGGAGACCCTGGCCCTCGTCCTCGGCGGCAACGCCCTGCGGGTCTACAAAGGCCTGTCCGTTTAGCCGCCGCCCACCGGAAAGGACCCCACCCATGACCGACGCGGACCCCTTCGGCGACGACGTCGTGGAGCAGATCAAGCGGCACATGAACGACGACCACGCCGCCGACTGCCTCACGATCTGCCGCGCGCTCGGCGACCGGCCCGGCGCGACCGCGGCCAGGATGACCGGAATGGACGCCACCGGCATCGAGTTCGCCGTCACCGACGGCGGCGCCGAGCACCCGGTCCGGATCCCCTTCAGCGAGCACCTCACCGCACGGCCGCAGGTGCGCCACGAGGTCGTCCGCATGACCCACGAGGCGCGCGCGGCGCTCGGCGCCCCACTGGACGTTCCCGACGGTGCGTAGGTAACGTAGCCGACATGGCGTCGGAAAACGCGTCGTTCTCCGCGCGGCTGCGGGCCGCCACCTGGAGCGACCACGGGGACAACGAGACCTCGGCCTACATGAGCGCGCTGGTCGAGGGCCGGCTCGGCGGCGAGGAGTACGCCGCCCTGGTGGCCCAGCTGTACCCCGTCTACGACCTGCTGGAGCGGGCCGCCGACCGGATGGCCCGCGACCCGGTCGCCGGCCCGTTCGACCTCGCCGGCCTGCGCCGCCGCGACGCGCTGGAGGCCGACCTGGCCCACTTCCACGGGCCGCGCTGGCGCACCCGCGTCCGGCCGAACGAGGCGACGGCCCGCTACTGCGACCGCCTCCGCGAGGTGTGCTTCGACTGGCCGGGCGGGTTCGTCGCGCACCACTACACCCGCTACCTGGGCGACCTGTCCGGCGGGCAGTACATCGGGGTCCAGGTGCGCAAGACCCTGGAGCTGTCGGCCGGCGACGACGGCGTGCGCTTCTACCGCTTCCCCGGCAAGCCCAAGGCCTACAAGGACCGCTACCGCGCGCTGCTGGACGCCGCCCCCTGGGACGCCGCCGAGCAGGACCGCGTCATCGCCGAGGTCAAGGCCGCCTACCGGCTCAACGCCGCCGTCACCGCCGAACTCGGAGAGCACCTGCGCCTCGACGCCGCGTAGCGACCGGGGACGGGCTGTCGTGCCCGGTATCGGGTGACCGAAAAGCGCCGGCGGTTTGCCCGACCGGCCCGGGGAGATCCGGTAGGCAGCCGAGGGGCCCGCGCCAGGGCCCCCGACCCACGGAGGCCGACATGCTCGCGATCGTCGCCGCGATCGTCTTCGCCCTTGCCCTGCTCTTCGACCTGGCCGACTACGCGTCCGACGCCATCAACAACGGGACGCTGACCGTCCTCGGCCTGCTGCTCATCGCGCTGCACTTCGCCGGCGTCGGGACGAGCACGAACTGGCGCCCGCGCCGCTCCGGCCGCCGCCGGTGACCCGCCCCGCGGTCACGCCACGGGGGAGAACAGGACCCGGCGCCGCGCCGGGTCCGCCTCCTCCAGCCGCACCTTGACCTGCTCGCCGAGCGGCAGCCCCGCCCCCTCGCAGCGGCCGAACACCGGCGGCGCCACGAGCTGGACGCGCCCGCCGGAGCCGTCGGCGCTGACGTCCACCACCACCGCGTCGAACACCTCGCCGACATGGTCGCGCAGCAGCAGCGCCTCCACCAGGTCGACGCACGCGTGGTCGACGTCGGCGCCCCGCCGCAGCGCCCGCTGCATCACCTCGGGCAGGCCCGGCAGCGCCTCCCGCGCCCAGCCCGGCACGGGGCGCCCCGCCGCCAGCGCCAGGCAGACCTCGGAGGCGTACCGGTCCGCCAGCCGCCGGATCGGCGCCGTGACGTGCGCGTACGGCGCCGCGACCGCGGCGTGCACGGCCTGCTCGGGCGGCGCCCCGTCGAACGCGGTGTAGCCGGCGCCGCGCATCAGCGCCGCCGCGTCATGCAGGAACGCCGCGTGCCGGGGCAGGGACGGGTCGAGCGCGCGGACGATGTCACCATAGGAGGCGTCCCCCGGCCAGGCGACGCCGAGCGCGCGGGCCGCCAGCCGCAGCCGCCCGACCGCCTCGGCGGGCGCGGGCGGCATCGTGCGCAGCAGCCCGACGCCGCCGGCCAGCATCAGCCGGGCCGCGGCCCGCCCGGTCAGCAGCGAGATCTGCGCGTTCCACGCCTCGGTCGCGAGGTCGCCGCGCAGCTTCAGCGCCCACCCGCCGCCGGCGTGCACGACCTCCTGCTCGGGCAGCGGCAGGCTCACCCCGCCGCGCGCCGCCTCCGCCGCGATCAGCCGCTCGCCGATCTCGCCGAGCAGCGCGATCCGCGGGTCGCCGTCGTCGTGCCGGGCGGTGGCGTAGTCGAGCCGGTCGCGGCTGCGGACGATCGCGCGCCGCACGTCCACGCCGGTGATCCGGCCCGCGTCGTCGATGTCGATCGTCCACGCCACGGCCGGGCGGTCCCGGCCCGGCAGCAGGCTCGCGCTGCCCTCCGACAGGGGGCGCGGATGCAGCGGCGAGTTCGCGTCCGGCAGGTAGAGCGTGACGCCCCGGGCGCGGGCCTCGGCGTCCAGGGCGCCGCCCGGCGTGACGAACCCGGCCACGTCCGCGATCGCGTACCGCACCCGGTGCCCGGACCCGCGCCGCTCCAGGTGCATCGCCTGGTCCAGGTCCATCGAGCCGGGCGGGTCCAGGGTGAAGAACGGCACGTCGCGCAGGTCGGCGCGGCCGTCGGCCGGCACGCCGGCCCCCGCGGCCTCGGCGAGGACGGCGGGCGGGAACGCGCCGGGCACCGAGTACTCGGCGCGGATCCGGTCGAGCCCCGCGCGGACCTCGGCGTCGGCCTCGGCGGTACGCAGTCGCAGCGGTCGGCGCGGCACAGAACCGAGCGTACGGGACGGACGCGCCGTCCTAATCCGAATCTACAATGTAAAGGCGTGCGCCCGGTGCGCACCCACCCTCGGCGCCGCGCGAGCGGGTTCAGTCCTCGGGGCTCTGCGCGAACGCCCGCAGCCGCGCCGGGTCCTCCACGGTGATCTTGCGCCAGCCGGTGCTGACCAGCCCCTCGCGCCGGAGCGTGGCCAGCGCCCGCGCCACCGTCTCCCGGGAGGCGTCCATCCAGCTCCCGAGCTCCTCCTGCGACAGCGGGGGACCGATGGCGATGGCGCCGTCCGGCCCCGGCGGGACGTGCCGCGCCGACAGCTCGGCGAGCCCGTCCAGCAGCAGGGCCAGCCGCCGGGCGCCCTGCGCCGACACGTGCGCCTGCAGCCTGCGGTCGGCGTCGTCGAGCCGCCGCACGAACGTGCCGCTGACCAGCAGCCACACGCGGGGATGGGCGTCCAGGAACGCGGTGAACCGGGCCGCGGGCACCACCAGCGCCCGGACGTGGTCGAGCGCCTGGACGGTCGCCGACCGCTCCCGGCGGCCGAGCACCGCGCTCTCGCAGACCAGGTCGCCGGGCCCGCGCACGGCGAGCACCACCACGCGGCCGTCCTCGCCGGCGGAGGTGACCTTCGCCCAGCCCGACTCGATGATGATGATGTGGTCGGAATCGTCGCCCTGATAGCACAGGGGCACCCGCGGGGCGTAGGTCCGCGACCGGCCGGAGGCGCGCAGCGCCGCGCGCTCCGGCACGTCCAGCGCGTCCCAGAATCCGCCGCCGGGGCTCGCGGCGGGACCGCCGCGGGGAATGGTCCGCTCACTCACGGCACGTCCGTCTCCGGTCCGGGGTTCGGGGTGAACCGGCACCCGCGGCAGATGGGGGGAGTGGGGCGGTGAGGCCCAGTGCCGCGGGTACCGGTCGCCTGCATGTGCCTATGAGAACCCCTCACTGTTCCGCATGCTGCACGCCGGGGAACGCGCTGTCTGCGTCTTCTGACACTTTTGGCGTAAATTGCAGTGAAATCTCGGACGGTCAGCGGGAGAGGGCGTTCAGCAGGCGGTTGACGGGGCTGGAGAGGTTCCAGCGGTCCGCGAGCTCCACGAGGGCCGCGGCGTCGCGCGGCTCGGCGGGCAGCCGGTCGTCCAGCCCCGCCAGCTCGGGCGCGTCGATGTCGGTGACGACCCGGACCACCGTCTCGGCCGCGGCGAGGTACTCGCGGGCCGCCTCCATCCGGCGGCGGGCGCCCGCCGGGAACCCCTCGTCGGTGCCCGCGTCGAGGGCCGCGAGGATGCCGCCGACCGACCCGAACCGGGTGACCAGCGCCGCCGCGGTCTTGTCGCCGACGCCCGGCACGCCGGGCAGCCCGTCGCTCGGGTCGCCCCGCAGCGTCGCGTAGTCGCCGTAGCCGCGGCCCGGGATGCCGTACTTGGCCGCGACCTCCTTCTCGCCCATCACCTGCAGGTTCCGGATGCCCCGCGCCGTGTACAGGACGGCGACCGGACCGGCGTCGTCGACGAGCTGGAACAGGTCGCGGTCGCCGGTCACGATGTCGACCGGCCCCTGCGCGCCGCCCCGGACGGCCAGCGTCCCGATCACGTCGTCGGCCTCGTAGCCGGGGACGCCCGCGCGCGCCAGCCCGAACGCGTCCAGCACCTGGTCGATGATCGGAAGCTGCGCCTCCAGCGCGTCCGGCGTCTGGTCGCCGCCGTCGCCGGCGACGCGGTGCGCCTTGTAGGACGGCAGCGCGGCCACCCGGAACGCGGGCCGCCAGTCGGCGTCCATGCAGCACACAAGGCGGTCGGGTCGCCGGTCCTGGACGAGCCGCGCGATCATGTCGATGAGGCCGCGCACCGCGTTCACCGGCGTGCCGTCGGGCGCCTTCACCGACTCGGGCACCCCGAAGAAGGCGCGGAAGTACAGCGACGGCGTGTCCAGCAGCATCAGCCCACCCATGACGCACATGCTGCCACGCGGGTCCGACGCCGCGCCGCTCCGCCGCTCCTGCGATCCTGGAACCGGGTCATCGGACAGGACCGGGTCATCGGACGGGACAGAGGAATGGAGACGGGTGTGACGACGGAGTTGTATCCGCGGGAGCGCGTCGGGCTGGTGCGGGAGGCGGTGGCGAAGGCGGGCCTCGGGGCCGTGCTGCTGACGCCGGGGCCGGACCTGCGCTACGTCACCGGCTACGACGCGAAGCAGCTGGAGCGGCTGACCTGCCTGGCGGTGCCCGCGGAGGGCGAGCCGTTCCTGGTCGTCCCGCGGCTGGAGGTCCCCGCGGCGCAGGCGTCGCCGGCCGGGGCGCTCGGGATCGAGCTGGTGCCGTGGGACGAGACCGAGGACCCCTACGCCCTGACGGCCGCCCGGCTGCCGCGCGGGCGGGCGAAGGTGGCCGTCGCGGACCGGATGTGGGCGGTGATGGCGCTGCGGTTCCGCGCCGCGCTGCCGGACGCCGAGCAGGTCGCCGCGGGCCCGGTGCTGCGCGGCCTGCGGATCCGCAAGTCCGCCGCCGAGGTGGCCGCGCTGCGCGAGGCCGGCGCGGCGATCGACCGGGTGCACCGCCGCGTGCCGGACCTGCTGGAGGCCGGGCGCACCGAGCGGGAGGTCGGCCGCGACATCGCCGACGCGATCATCGCCGAGGGGCACGCCCAGGTCGACTTCGTGATCGTCGGGTCCGGCCCGAATGGCGCGAACCCGCACGCCGAGCTCTCCGACCGCGCCATCCGGCACGGCGAGCCCGTCGTGGTCGACATCGGCGGGACGATGCCGAGCGGATACTGCTCGGACTCGACCCGCAACTACTGCGTCGGCGAGCCGCCCGCCGAGTACCTCGCCTACTACGGGGTGCTGGAGGAGGCGCAGCGCGCCTCCTCGGAGGCCGTCCGGCCGGGGGCCACGCCCGAGGCGGTGGACGCGGCGGGCCGCGACATCATCGCCGCCGCCGGGTACGGCGAGCACTTCTTCCACCGCACCGGGCACGGCATCGGGCTGGAGTCGCACGAGGACCCCTACATCGTCGCCGGCAACCGCGAGCCGCTGGAGCCCGGCATGGCGTTCTCGATCGAGCCGGGCATCTACCCCGGCCCGCACGGCGCCCGCATCGAGGACATCGTCGTGTGCACCGAGGACGGCCACGAGCCGCTGAACGTCACCGGGCGCGGCCTGGTCATCGTGGACTGACCACCGCGGGAGCGGACGCCGGACGAGGGCGCGGACGGGTTTCGTTCCGCGCCCTCGCCTCGTTTTCGGACGGCGCAAATTGACCCGGAAACGGGTCGGTAACGATCTACGTACCAAATGCGTCAGCCCGCACCCTGCGTATTGCGGTCCGGGCGGTCTGCCCTGTACCTCCTTGTTGCATTGTTACGCGGGGGTAAATCGTGTTCCTCCGCATCGACGTGCCGTGACGAAGAGGAGACGCCGTGGCAGAGGTCGACCTGATCGGCGTCGGGAAGGTCTATCCCGACGGCACGCGGGCCGTGACCGACCTGAACCTGCACATCGACGACGGGGAGTTCCTCGTCCTGGTCGGCCCGTCGGGCTGCGGCAAGACCACCGCGCTGCGGATGGTCGCCGGGCTGGAGGAGATCTCCGAGGGCGAGGTCACGATCGGCGGCCGGGTCGTCAACCGGGTGCCCGCCCGCGACCGCGACGTCGCGATGGTCTTCCAGAGCTACGCGCTCTACCCGCACCTGTCGGTCCGCGACAACATCGGGTTCGGGCTGTCGCTGCGCAAGCTGCCCAAGGCCGAGATCAGGGAGAAGGTGGACCGCGCCGCCGACATCCTCGGCCTCACCGAGCACCTGTCGCGCAAGCCCCGCAACCTGTCGGGCGGGCAGCGGCAGCGCGTCGCGATGGGCCGCGCGATCGTCCGCGAGCCGCAGGCGTTCCTGATGGACGAGCCGCTGTCCAACCTCGACGCCAAGCTGCGGGTGCAGATGCGCGCCGAGATCGCCCGCATCCAGCGCGACCTCGGCGTCACCACGATCTACGTCACCCACGACCAGACCGAGGCGATGACGCTCGGCGACCGCGTCGCGGTGATGAAGAAGGGCGAGCTGCAGCAGGTCGCCCCGCCGCAGGAGCTCTACGACCGGCCGGCGAACCTGTTCGTCGCCGGCTTCATCGGCTCCCCGGCCATGAACCTGATCCAGGGCACGCTGTCCGGCGACGCGGAGAACCCGCGCCTGGAGATCGGCGGCCAGACCCTGACGCTGCCGGCCGCGGTGCTGACCGAGCGCCCCGCCCTCGCGTCCCGCCTCGGGAGCGACGTCGTCGTCGGCATCCGCCCCGAGGACATGGAGGACTCCGAGCTGGTGGACACGCCCGAGGGGTCCGGGCTGACCTCCACCGCCGACCTCGTGGAGGCGATGGGCTCGGACGTGCTGGTCCACTTCGCGGTCGAGGCGTCCCAGGTCGTCACCGAGGACACCAAGGAACTCGCGCGCGACGCGGGCACCGACGTGCTGGGGCACCTGGAGAGCCCCCGCACGGACCTGGTCGCGCGGTTCAGCCCGCGCACCCGCGTGAAGGTGGGCGACCCGGTGACGATCCACGTCGACACCGGCCGCCTGCACTTCTTCGATATCGAGTCCGGCGCGTCGATCTGGGGATCCGACGACGCCGGTCCGCTCAGGGAGGATGAGGAATGAGGGTCAGCAGGCTGACAGGCATCGCCGTAACCGCGGCGATGCTCCTGTCCGCGGCCGCCGCGTGCGGCGGCGACGACGGCGACGAGGGATCCGAGCCCGCGGGCGGGGGAGCGCTCAAGGGCACCACCATCGAGGTCGCGGCCAAGTGGACCGGCCCGGAGGAGACCAACTTCCGCAAGGTCCTGCAGGCGTTCGAGAAGAAGACCGGCGCGAAGGTCAACTACGCCTCCACCGGTGAGAACACCGACGCCTACCTCGGCCCGCGCATCGAGGCCAAGAACCCGCCGGACGTGGCGATCCTGCCGCAGCCCGGCCTGATGCAGCAGTACGCCGAGAAGGGGTCGCTCAAGCCCCTCGGCGACGACGTGGTGGCCGAGGTCGGCAAGAACTTCGCGCCGTACTGGAAGGAGCTCGGCTCCTCCGACGGCAAGACCTACGGCGTGATGGTCAAGGCCGCCTACAAGTCGATCCTGTGGTACCGGCCGCAGGTGTTCGAGGACGCCGGCGTCCAGCCGCCCGCCACGTGGGCCGACCTGACCAAGGCCGCGGGCACCCTGCAGGACGCCGGCACCACCCCGGTCACCCTGGCCGCCGGCCCGCAGGACTCCTGGACGCTGACCGACTGGTTCGAGAACGTCTACCTGTCGCAGGCCGGGCCGGAGAACTACGACAAGCTCGCCAAGCACGAGATCAAGTGGACCGACCCGACGGTCGGCAAGGCGCTGCAGACGCTCGCCGAGATCTGGGGCAAGCCCGACTTCCTGAACGGCGGCGTCGCCACCGCGACCAAGACCAAGTTCGACGAGTCGGTCACCCAGGTCTTCGGGCAGGAGAAGGCCGCCATGGTCTACGGCGGCGACTTCGCCGCCGCCAACATCGCCACCACCAAGGCCAAGGTCGGCACCGACGCCAAGGTGTTCGCGTTCCCGCAGGCCGGCGACACCGCCCCGGCGATCCTCGGCGGCGACGTCGCGGTCGCGCTGAAGGACGGCAAGGGCGCCCAGGAGCTGATGAAGTTCCTCGCCTCCCCCGAGGCGGGCAAGGTGTGGGCCGGGCTCGGCGGCTACCTGACGCCGAACAAGAACGTGCCCTCCAGCGCCTACTCCGACCCGATCGCCAAGCAGCTGATCGAGCAGCTGCAGAAGTCCGGCGACGCGGCCCGCTACGACATGTCCGACCTGGCGCCCGCCGCGTTCGGCGCGACGCCCGGCAAGGGCGAGTGGGAGGCGCTGCGCCAGTTCGTGCAGAACCCCACGGACGTCAAGGGCACGCAGGCCAAGCTGGAGGCCGAGGCCGCCAAGGCCTACAAGTAGGGCCGACGAGTAGGGAATCCCTGGATGAAGGCTCCGAATGAGGAGGTGCCGCCGGCCGCGACGGCCGGCGGCGCCGCCGCCGTCGGCCCGCCGGCCGCGGCGTCCCCGGCCCGCCCCGGACGCGAGCGGCTGACCCCGCCGTCGTGGCTGGCCATGATGTTCCTGCTGCCGGCGCTCGTGCTGCTCGGCTTCCTCGTGGTCTACCCGATCGTGTACTCGGTGATCCGCAGCCTGTTCGACGCCTCGGGCGACTCGTTCGTCGGCGTCGACAACTACACCGGGGTCTTCAAGGGACACGACAACCTCGTCGCGGTGCGCAACACCGCGATCTGGGTCGTGGTCGCGCCCACCGTGGTGACCGTCATCGGCCTGCTGTTCGCCGTGCTCACCGAGCGGATCCGGTGGGCCACGGTGTTCAAGCTCGTGGTGTTCATGCCGATGGCGATCTCGTTCCTCGCCTCCGGCGTGATCTTCCGGCTGGTGTACCAGCAGGACCCCGACAAGGGCATCGCCAACGCCGCGATGGTCGCGATCCACGACACGTTCGCCAAGGACACGACCTACCCCGGCGCGGGACCGCGCAGCGGCGGCAACGCCGTCGTCCGGCAGGACGAGGACGGCTCCGTCGGCTCGGTGCGGTCGTACTCGGCGGGCCAGACCGCGCTCCTCCCGCTGCTGAAGGTCAAGCCCGAGTACCTGCCGGAGGACGCCAAGCCCGCCGCGCAGCCGCCGGCGGCCAAGCCGGGGCAGCTCACCGGCGCGGTCTGGTTCGACTTCACCAAGGGCGGCGGGGGCCAGCAGAACGTCCCGAACGCCGGCGAGTCCGGGCTGCCCGGGATCAAGGTCGAGGTCGTGCAGAACGGCAAGGTGGTCGCCGAGGCGACCACGAGCGCCGACGGCACCTTCACGATGAGGGACGTGCCCGACGGGGCGTTCATGATCCGGCTCCCGAAGGACAACTTCACCGCCGCCTACCGCGGTGCGGAGTGGCTCGGCGGCACGCTGATCACACCGGCGATCATCGGGTCGTACCTGTGGGTGTGGTCCGGGTTCGCGATGGTGCTGATCGCCGCCGGGCTCGCCGCCATCCCGCGGGACGCGCTGGAGGCGGCCCGCGTCGACGGCGCCACCGAGTGGCAGGTGTTCCGGCGGGTGACGATCCCGCTGCTCGCACCCGTCCTGATGGTCGTGCTGGTGACGCTGGTCATCAACGTCCTGAAGGTGTTCGACCTCGTCTACATCATCGGCGGCGGCGAACCCGACGCCAGCGTGCTGGCGCTGCAGATGTGGACCGAGTCGTTCGGCGGCGGCAACGACCAGGGCGCCGGCAGCGCCATCGCCGTGCTGCTGTTCGTGCTCGTGCTGCCCGCCATGCTGTTCAACATCCGGCGACTGCGGCAGGAGCGCTCATGAGCACCGCGGAGAAGGAGGCCGGGGCACCGTCCCCGGCGGCCGGCGGGAACGGGGGCAGGGGCGGCGACGGCGCGGCGGGCGCGCCGAGGCGCGGCGTGGCCGCCCGGATCGTCGGCAGGCTCGGCGGCGGCGCCGCCCAGGCGCTGCTCGTGCTGATCGCGCTGTTCTGGCTGGTGCCGACCCTCGGCCTGCTGGTCGCCTCGCTGCGCTCCAACGAGGACAACAGCGCGGGCGGCTGGTGGCAGGTCTTCACCAAGCCGACGCAGCTGACCGCCGAGTCCTACAGCGCGCTGCTGGACAAGAGCGACTTCGTCGACTCGTTCTGGAACACCGTGCTGATCACCGTCCCGGCGACGGTGCTGGTGGTCGCGATCGCCGCCCTCGCCGCCTACGCGTTCGCGTGGATGGAGTTCCCGGGCCGGGACTGGCTGTTCATGGTCGTCGTCGCGCTGCTGGTCGTGCCCGTCCAGGTGGCGCTGATCCCGGTCGCCAAGCTGTACGGCAAGATCGATTTCGGCGGGTTCCAGATGTTCGGGTCGGTCACCGGCGTGGTGCTGTTCCACGTCGCGTTCGGCCTGCCGTTCGCCATCTTCCTGCTCCGCAACTTCTTCGCGGCGATCCCCCGGGACCTGCTGGAGGCGGCGCGGATGGACGGCGGCTCGGAGTGGACGATCTTCCGCAGGGTGATCTTCCCGCTGGGCGGGCCGGCGATCGCCTCGCTCGGCATCTTCCAGTTCCTGTGGGTGTGGAACGACCTGCTGGTCGCGCTGGTGTTCGCCGACACCGAGGCGCAGCCGATGACCAAGTGGCTGCAGTCCCAGATGCGGCAGTTCACCGGCAACATCGACATCCTCGCGCCCGGCGCGTTCCTGTCGCTGATCGTCCCGCTGGTCGTGTTCTTCGCCTTCCAGCGCTACTTCGTCCAGGGCGTCCTCGCCGGCTCGGTGAAGTAGGCCCCCGGACAACGACCGGACAACGAAACGTGCCCACGGCCTTCTCCAGGCCGTGGGCACCGTTTCGTCCGGGGCGGGGTCAGCCGGACTTGCGCAGGTCCGCGGCGCCCTGCCGGCCGCCGGCGTCGGGGTGCCCGATCGCCAGGCCGCTGGACTGGTCGAAGAAGTGCAGCCGGCGGGTGTCGACGGCGAGGTTCACGTCCTGGCCCGGCCGCACGTGCGAGCGGGAGTTGACGCGGGCCGTCCACAGCGCCTTGTTGTCGATCAGCGGGATCGCCATCTCGCCCTCGCCCTCGGCGGCGTCCTCGGCGAGGTCGGCGGTGTCCTTGTGCTCCACCGGCGGCGCGTCGATGGTGAAGATCACGTTGATCTCGCTGCCGAGCTCCTCGGTGACGCTGCTGCGCACCGCCATCGGTGCCCACTCGGGGTCGGCGTGCGCGGCGTCCTCGAAGTCCGACGGGCGGATGCCGAGGATCACCTGGCGGCCGACGTAGTCGGCGAGGCCCGGCTTGCCGTCCAGCACCGCGGCCGGCACCGGCAGCGTGTACCCGGCGAACGACACCTGCGGGCCGCCGTCGGCCGAGGTCAGGTCGGCCAGGACGAAGTTCATCGCCGGCGAGCCGATGAACCCGGCCACGAACAGGTTGACGGGGTTGTCGAAGAGCCGCTGCGGGGTGTCGACCTGCTGCAGCCTCCCCTCCCGCAGCACGCACACCCGGGACCCGAGCGTCATGGCCTCGATCTGGTCGTGGGTGACGTAGACGGTGGTGACGCCGAGCCGCTCGTGCAGCTGGCTGAGCGAGGCGCGCATGGACACGCGGAGCTTGGCGTCCAGGTTCGACAGCGGCTCGTCCATCAGGAACGCCTGCGGCTGGCGGACGATGGCGCGGCCCATCGCGACGCGCTGCCGCTGCCCGCCCGACAGTGCGGCCGGCTTGCGGGACAGGTACTGCTCCAGGCCGAGCATCTTGGCGGCCTCGTGGACCTTCTGCTTGATCTCCGACTTCGGCGTGCCGCGCAGCTTGAGGCCGAACGCCAGGTTCTGCTCGACCGTCATGTGCGGGTAGAGGGCGTAGTTCTGGAAGACCATCGCGATGTCGCGGTCCTTCGGCGCCAGGTCGTTGACGACCTGGTCGCCGATGGAGATCTTCCCGCCGCTGATCTCCTCCAGGCCGGCGATCATCCGCAGCGCGGTGGACTTGCCGCAGCCGGACGGCCCGACCAGCACCATGAACTCGCCGTCGCGGACCTCCAGGTCGAGGCCGTCCACGGCCTTCACGCCGCCGCTGTACACCTTGTCGACCCGGTCGAGCACGATCTTGGCCATCCGGTACCCCTTGTTGGAAACGTTTCCCTTACCCTCTGCCGAGCAGGGCTTTCATTGCATTGGCTGGAGTAAACATCATGGAATCGTTTCCAGGGGAGAGGGGGCCGTGAGAAGATGATCGGAAGGCGCCCGGAAAGGACGGTCCGAGGATGACGGCACGGCGGCCCGCGACGATCAAGGACGTGGCCGCGGCGGCGGGCGTCGGCATCGCCACGGTGTCGCGGGTGTTCTCCGGGACGGGCTCGGTCAGCGCCGCCACCCGCGAGCGCGTGCTGTCCGCCGCCGCCGGGCTGGACTACCGCCCGAGCGCCCTCGGCCGGGGGCTGAAGCTGCGCCGCACCGGCGGCATCGGCCTGATCGTCCCCGACGTCACCGACCCGTTCTGCGCCGAGCTCGTCGCGGGCGTCCTGGCCTGCGCCCGCAGCCTCGGCGAGCACGTGATCGTGGACGCCGCGCACGGCGACCCCGCCCGCGAGGCCGAGATCGTCGAGCGGCTCGTCGAGCAGCGGGTCGACGGGATCATCGCGCTGCCCGCCGGGGACGCCGCCGACTGGGCCGCCGCCGCCCGCGTGTGCTCCAGCGTCGTGTTCGCCGACCGCGTGCTGCCGGGGCGGCCGGACATCCCGTCCGTCCTCGCCGACGACGCGGGCGGCGTCCGGTCCCTCACCGAGTACCTCGCCGGGCTCGGCCACCGCCGCATCGGGTTCCTCGGCGGCGCCCCGGGACGCCCGTCCGGGGTGCGGGAGCGCGCGTTCCGCGAGACGCTCGCCCAGCTCGGCGTCCCGGTGGAGGAGGACCTGGTCGTCGCCGCCCGCCCCGCCCGCGACGCCGCCTACGCGGCCGCCGCCGGCCTGCTGCAGCGCCGCGCGGACGTCACCGCCGTGCTGGCCGCGGGCCACCTGCTCGGCGAGGCCGCCGTCCTCGTCGCCCGGGAGCTGGACCTGCGGGTCCCCGCCGACGTGTCGATCGCGATGGTCGGCGACGTCGCCTGGGCCGAGCTGTGCGATCCGCCGCTCACCGCCGTCGCCCGGCCCGGCCACGACATCGGCTACCGCGCCTGCGAGCTGCTGCTGCGCGAGCCCGCGCGGCGGGGGAGGGGCGGGCCCGTCCTGCTGCCCGCCGAGCTCGTCGTGCGCGGCAGCTGCGGCCCGCTTCGCCCCGGCCGCCGCTGAAAAACGGCGGATCGCCCCGCTCCGTGGCCTGAGCGGGCCCACGCACCCGCCGCGGCACGCTAGATTTCCCGCGTGGAGGAGATCGATCGTCAGATCATCGCGCTGCTGGCCGACGACGGGCGGATGAGTTTCACCGACCTGGCCAAGGAGACCGGGCTGTCGGTGTCGGCGGTGCACCAGCGCGTCCGCCGGCTGCAGAAGCGGGGGATCATCACCGGGTTCGCCGCCCAGCTGGACACCCAGCGGATCGGGCTGCCGCTGACGGCCTTCGTGTCGATCAAGCCGACCGACCCGGCCGCCCCGGACGACGCCCCCGAACGGCTGGCGCATCTCCAGGCGATCGAGGCGTGCCACTCGGTGGCGGGCGAGGAGAGCTACATCCTGAAGGTGCGGGTCGCGTCCCCGAACGAGCTCGAGGACCTGCTGCAGCAGATCCGCGCCGCCGCGAACGTCGCGACGCGGACGACGGTCGTCCTCAGCACCCCCTGGGAGGCGCGCCGCCCGCCCCTCTAGCCGGCGTCCCCGGCGGGCGCGAACGCGTCCAGGGCCTCCAGGGCGCGGCCGAGGGAGGCGCGCGGGCCCGCCTCCGGGCCGGTCACCTCCGGGTCGAAGTTCAGATCGATGAACAGCTCGGTGACGCCCTGCGCGGCGAGCGCCGCGAAGTCGTCCCGGACCTCTTCGGGGGAACCGGTCAGCGGCTTGCGGCCGGCCTGCCCGGGGGGACGGACCCGCACCGCGCCCCGGCACACGAACCGCAGCGCGGCCGGGTCGCGCCCGGCCCGCTCGGCGGCCTCCCGGACGACGCCGATGGAGCGGCCGATCGTGGTGAGGTCGGTGCGGCTGGAGCTGACCCAGCCGTCCGCCAGCCGCCCGGCGCGGCGCAGCGCCGACTCGGCGGCGCCGCCCAGCAGGATCGGCGGCCCGGGGGACTGCAGCGGCCGCGGGTCCATGGTGACCGGCGGGATGTCGTAGAACTCGCCGTGGAAGCGCGCCGCGTCCCCGGGCCCGCCGCTCCACAGGGCGCGCAGCGCGGCGATGAACTCCTCGGCGCGGGCGCCGCGCCGCTCCATGGGGGCGCCGGTCGCGGCGAACTCCTCGCGCATCCAGCCGTTCCCGAGGCCGAGGTCGAGCCGCCCGCCGCTGACGTGGTCGAGGGTGGCGGCCAGCTTGGCCAGGACCGGCGGGGCGTAGAACGGCATGTTGACGATGGCGACGCCGAGCCGCGCCCGGGTGGTGTGCCCGGCGAGGTAGGCGAGCGTGATCAGCGGGTCGGGGACGTTGCGGTAGGTGCGGTCGTCCGAGCCGGCGGGGTTGAGGAGGCGCTGCAGCGTCCACAGCGAGCGGTAGCCGAGCTCCTCGGCGCGCCGGGCGACGGTCACCTGATTGGCGGGGGTGGACCACGCACCCGACGTCGGAACGGCGAACCCGATCTCCACACTGCCTCCCTTTTCCGACCGGACCTTACAACGTCAAGGGCGGTGCCGGTCCAGGGAACCCTACGCGACCGGCCGGTCCCATTTCATCGCCGCCACGTCGAGCACGCCCCAGTTGCCGTCCACGCCGTCGCAGTCGAACCCGGTCACCCGGACCTGCCCGTGGGGCATCGCGACGTCCCTGGTGTAGGCCCTGTGCAGATGCCCGTGGATCAGGTGGCCGGGCTTGACCGCGTCGACCACGGTCTGCAGGAGTTCGCGGTGGGCGTCGGACCGCTTCAGGTCCTCGCCGTCCCAGAAGCCCGGCAGAGGCGGGAACTCGTGCGCGACGCGGGCGGGGCAGTCGTGGGTGAGCATCACGTCGGCGGGCCCGCCGGCGATCGCGCGCCGGGCCTCCTCCGCGGTGATCTCCTCCTCGGGCCACCAGGACATGCCCTCCGCGCGGACGGCCCGGTCGAGGGACACGGCCCCGCCGAGGGCCAGCCAGGTCCGGTCGTGCCAGGTCCAGCGGTGACCGCGGCGGAGGTGGTAGATGCGGTCGCTCACCCGGCCGTGCCCGCCCTGATGACCCGCATCGGGCAGCTCGGCGAGACGGGGGTGGTCCTCGTGGTTGCCGTCGACGAACCACAGGACGCCGTCCACACGGGCCAGGTCGAGGTCGAGGCCGCGGAGGTAGGCCCACCCCTGCGGTCCGGGCCATATCCCGAAGTCGCCCGCGTGGAGGACGATGCGCGGGGACTCGTCCGGAAGCAGTTCGGGGAGCCGCCGGATGACGCCGCGCGCCCAGGCGGCGTTGCCGTGCCAGTCGCCGGCCAGCAGGACGTGCGTCGGATCTTGCGTCATGGGCTCCATCTTCGCGGTTCGGCCGGCCCCGGCACGCATCGCGCATCGCCGGCGGTGGGAGCGGGCGGTGCCGGGTCAGGGGGCGGTGACGATGAAGATGGAGTTGCCGAACCCGACCTCGTCGCCGGGCCGGACGCGCGCCGGGCCGGTCAGCCGCCACCCGTTCACGCGGGTGCCGTTCATCGACCCGAGGTCGGAGATCATCCAGCCCTCGTCGGCCCGGTAGATCTCGGCGTGGAAGCGCGAGACGGTCAGGTCGGTGAGGATGAACTGGCAGCCGGGGGCGCGGCCGACGACGATCCGGCCGAGCTCGCGCGGCGGCAGCATGAACCGCGGCAGCCGCGGCCCGCGCCAGGCGGCCTCGATCCGCGCGGTCACCTGGGACACCTGGGAGATCAGGCCGGTCAGGCGGTTGACGACGCGCCCGGCGGGCGGCAGGTCGTGCACGATGTCGGCCAGCTCGGCCTGGCTGCGCGCCTGCAGCACCTGGTCGACACGGCGCTCGAACGTCTCGTGGGACATCCGCCCCTCGGCCACGCGGTCGCTGAGGACGCGCAGCACCCGGTCCCGTTCCGTGTCGGACGCTCTCACCGGGAATGAGGGCTGTCCGTCCATAGTCGTGAGTATCCAGTCCCCATCGTCGGCTGTCCAGAAAGGCCCGGAGGCCCCGGGGGGCGGGCGATCGCCCTCACCCGCCCCCCACCTGTTCGATGCGCGGGACCGCCTGGAAGTTCGGCGCCGGAGCGGACGGGCGGAAGCGTCAGCGGGAGAGGAGGTCGCGGGCGATGTGGGTCACCTGGATCTCGTCGGTGCCGGCGTAGATCTGGAACGACTTGGCGTCGCGGGCGAGCTGCTCCACCCGGTACTCGCTCATGTAGCCGTTGCCGCCGAACAGCTGCACGGCCTCCTGGGCGACCTCGCTGGCGGCCTGCGCGGCGTACAGCTTCATCGCCGACGCCTCGGAGAGGGTCGGGGCGCGGCCGGCGCGCTGCATCTCGATGTGCCGGAACACCAGGTTCTGGACGTTGAGCCGCGCGACCTCCATCTTGGCCAGCTTCAGCTGGATGAGCTGGAAGTCGCCGATGCGCCGCCCCCACAGCTCGCGGGTCCTGGCGTACTCGACCGACAGCCGCAGGCACTCCTCGATGACGCCGAGCGCCATGGCGGCGACGCCCGCGCGCTCGGTGACGAAGTTCTGCCGGGCGGACTCCTTGCCGCCCTGCGCGCCGGAGGTGAGGAGCCGGTCGGCGCCCGCGCGGACGTCGCTGAGGAACAGCTCGCCGGTGGGGGAGGAGTGCAGCCCCATCTTGCGCAGCGGCCTGCTCTGCTCAAGGCCTTCCATGCCGCGGTCGAGGACGAAGGTGAGGATCTCGCGGTCGCGCGGGTCCCGCCCGTCGTCGAGCTTGCAGTAGAAGACGATGGTGTCGGCGTAGGGGCCGTTGGTGATGAAGGTCTTGGCGCCGTTGATGACGTACTCGTCGCCGACCTTCCTGGCGGTGGCCTGCATGCCGCCGAACGCGTCCGACCCGGAGTTCGGCTCTGTGATCGCCCAGGCGCCGACCTTCTCCATGGTGAGCAGGGGCAGGGCCCAGCGCTCCTTCTGCTCGGGCGTGCCGCGCTTCATGATGGTCCCGGCGGCGAGGCCGAGGCCGACGCCCATCGCCGAGACCAGGCCGGGGGCCACCTTGCACAGCTCGATGATCGGCAGCATGGTCATCGCCGCGTTGCCGCCGTGCCCGCCCTCCTCGTCGCCGCCCGTGCCGCCGTCGCGCTCCTTGGCGATCCGGGCGTGGAAGGACGAGCGGGCCATCTCGTCCATCCCGAACGTCTTGTAGAGGCCGCGGAGCAGGTCGTACGGCGGGAGCTCGCCCGACTCCAGCGCGTCCAGGCGGGGCCGGACCTCGGCGTCGATCCAGCCGCGCACCGCGTCCCGGATCATCAGGTCTTCCTCGGACCACTCGATCATGCGCTGTCCTGCCCCTTCGAACTCCTGCCGGTTGCAGGGCCCATCCAAGCAGACGGTGCAAGCGAGCGCTTATTCGGGTTCGCCCCCGGTGCTAGCCGAGGACGACCACGTCCGCGAGGACGCCCCCGTCCGCCGTGAGGCGCTCGGGGGAGGGGCTGTCGTAGACGACGAGCAGGCGGGTGCCCGGCTCGTCCAGGACGGCGATGCCCTCGGCGTGGTCGTCGCCGTCGCCGTGGGGGAGGTCGCCGAGCACCTCCAGCTCGGCGGAGGTGACGATCTCGCCGGCGTCCACCCTGGCCGCGCCCCGCCACCGCACGACCCGCACCGGGCCGTCCAGGTCCATGCTCGGGCCGGTGAGGACCAGCAGGTCGTCGCCGTGCGGGCACAGGTCGCGGATGCCGAGGCCGCCCAGGTCCAGGAAGTGCGTGCGGTAGCGGTCCTTCCCGTCGCCGACGGGCAGCGCCACCAGCCGCCGCGGGTCGTCGGGGTGGGTGCCCGGCCGGATCTCTATCAGCACCGCCCAGCCGCGCAGCACCGGCCCGCGCAGCCCGATGTAGAGCCGGTCGCCGTGCGCGGCGATGCCCTCGATGTCGATGCCGTTGTCCTTGCTCGGGATGGGCAGGAACGGCGCGAGGTGCGGGTCGTCCCGCAGCAGGTCGGTGAGGGAGTCGCCGTCCAGGCCGAGGACGGCGGCGGTGCGGTCCCCGTCCTCGCGGACGACGCCGGGCAGCCCGTCCTCGCCGGTGGCCAGCGGGAGCCGGGCGAGGATGTAGCGGTTGTCCTCGCGGACGACCGTGGCGAGGCGCCTGCGCGCCTTCGCGTCGCTGTGCCCCGGCTTGATCTTCTTGCGCTTGAGGCTGTGCGAGCCGATCGCCCACAGCCAGCCGTTGGCGCGGGCGAGCCCCTCGATGTCGGCCTCCTCGTCCGGGCCGGCGGGCAGCGGGACGAGGTCGGCGAGCGCGATCGTGGCCTGGCCGCCGTACCCGGTGACGCGGCCGCCGTCGAGGGTGGCCGTCAGCCGCTCGATGGTGGCGGTCTCGTCGCCCGCGACCCACAGGCAGCGTCCGTCCTGGCGGACGGCGGACAGGTTGGTGTGCGTCTCGGCCTCACGGCTCTCCACCCCGAAGCGCAGCTCGACCCGGCGTTCCACGATCATTGGGAGATGGTCCCATAACGGCGCGGCCGGAGGGGACGCCGGGGACGGTCCTCAACCGGCCGTCAGGCGTCCCAGCGGACGTCCAGCCGGGGCGGTCTCCGGAACACCAGGCCGCGGGGCCGCGCGGGACGGGACGGGTCGAGGCGCAGCCCGGGCAGCCGGTCCAGCACCGCGGCCAGCGCGGTGCGGGCCTCCAGCCGGGCCAGGGGCGCGCCGAAGCAGAAGTGCGGGCCGTGCGCGAAGGCCAGGTGCTCGGCGGTGTTGTGCCGCCGCACGTCGAACCGGTCGGGGTCGGCGAACACGGCGGGGTCCCGGTTGGCGCCCGCGATCGACACGCGGACGAGGTCGCCCGCCCCGACCGTGGTCCCGCCGAGGTCGGTGTCGCGGGTGGCGTACCGGTCGACGACCGAGGCCGACGGCTCCAGCCGCAGCGACTCCTCGATCGCGCCGGGCAGCAGGTCGGGGTCGTCCAGGACGAGCCGCAGCTGGCCGGGGTTCTCCAGCAGGTGCAGCGCGGCGTTTGCGATCATCCCCTCGGTGGTGTCGATGCCGCCGAACATCAGGATCGCGGCGTTGGCGACGACCTCGGGGGTGGTGAGGTCGCCGCGGGCCGCCTCGGCGAGCAGCGAACCGGGGCGGGACGCGGTGATCGCCTCCTCGACCGCGGCGCGCAGCAGCCGGTACGCCTCCCCGGCGTGCCCGGGGGCGGTGCCGCCCGCGGTGATGGCGGACACGGCCTCGACGAAGGCGCCGTACCAGGAGCGGACGGTCGCCGCGTCCACCCCGTGCAGCCCGAGGGCCTCGGTCACGACGGCGACGGCGAGCGGCCCGGCGAGGTCGCCGCGCAGCTCCGCAGCGCCCGCCGGCGCGAGCCCGCCGACGAGCCGGCCGACCTCGGCCTCGACGAACGCGGTGAACCGCTCGCGGGTCCGCGCCGGGCGGAACGGGCGGGAGAACGCGTCGCGGTGCCGGGCGTGGACGGGTCCGTCCAGTGACAGCATGCTCGGCCCGACGACCTGCGCGGTGGAGAAGCGCGGGTCGTCGACCGTGAACGCGGCCGAGTCGCGCATGACCGCCAGCGCGAGGTCGCGGGACGTCACGAGCCAGCCGCCGAGGGCGGGGACGAACGCGACGGGCTCCTCGGCCCGCAGCCGGGCCAGATGCGGGTGCGGGTCGTCCTCCAGCTGCGCGATCGTCAGGTCGGAAGCCATCACCCGACCGACCCTATGCGCCACATTACGGATCTACAATGTAAAGGCGCCGGGTTGGTTGGCTCATACAGCCGAATCACGTCACGCGGAACGTTCCCGCCACCACCGACGCCCCTCCTCCGGGAGCGTGTAGATCGGGTCGTGGTACTCGTACCGCCTGGTCAGCGCGTCGGGGTCGGACTGCTCCAGGCCGGTGCGGTAGTTCTTCGTCCAGTAGGAGATGCCGCGCTCGCGGTCGTAGTCGGCGAGCTGGTGCACCCACCGCTTGCCGACGTAGGGGACGTCGCAGACGATCCGCGGGGTGGCGAAGCCGGGCAGGTAGCCCATGATGGCGTGCTGGAGCTCCTGCGCCTCCCAGACGGCGAGCCGCCAGTGCTCGCTGTTGGGGATCATGTCGCACATGTAGAGGTAGTAGGGCATGATCCCGGCCTCGTCGAGCAGCGCGAACGACAGGTCGAGCAGCGCTGCGGGGGAGTCGTTCACCCCGCGCAGCAGCACGCCCTGGTTGCGGACGTCGCGGATGCCGGTGTCCAGCATCGCGCGCGCGGCCCTCGCGACGAGCGGCGTCACCGACTGGGCGGCGTTGACGTGGGTGTGGATCGCGATCTGCGCGCCGCGGCCGTGCGCCTTGGCGGCCAGGCGCTCCATCCCGGCGCGGACGTCGTCCTGCAGCCAGTGCTGGGGCAGGCCCATGAGCGCCTTGCTGGCCAGGCGGATGTCGCGGATGTTGTCGATGTCGAGCAGCGCGTCGACGAACGACTCCAGCCGCGGCCACGGCATGTTGGCGACGTCGCCGCCGGAGACGACCACGTCCCGGACGCCGGGGGAGCGGCGCAGGTAGTCGAGCATGGCGCCGAGCCGGTCCGGGGGCTTGATCGTGAACTTGTGCTTGTCGACGGCCGGCGTGGAGTTGCCGACGAGATCCATCCGGGTGCAGTGCCCGCAGTACTGCGGGCAGGTCGGCAGGATCTCGGCCAGCACCTTGGTGGGGTAGCGGTGGGTGAGGCCCTCGACCGCCCACATCTCCGCCTCGTGCAGGGAGTCGCGGGAGGCGTGCGGGTGGGACGGCCAGTCGGTGCGCCGGTCGCTGAGGACGGGGAGCATGTAGCGGCGGACGGGGTCGGCGTGGAAGGCCTCGGTCGAGGAGGAGTCCATCGTGTTGAGCATCTGCGGGGGCAGCAGCATCGACATCGTGGCGCGCTCGGCCTGGTCGCGCTCCAGGTCGGCGTAGAAGGACTCGTCCAGCAGGTCGCCCATGACCTGGCGGAGCTGCCGCAGGTTCTTCACGCAGTGGGCGCGCTGCCACTGCGCCGACTCCCATTCGGCCTCCGTGACGTCCCGCCACCCGGGCAGGCGCCGCCAGTCGGGCTCCTCCAGAGGCCGGCGCCGGTAGACGTACGGCTGGCGTGCGGTCTCTTCGGACAGGACGGCGTCCGGGTGCAGGGCAGTGGTCATCGTCGACCGCCTCCTCGCCTCACATTGATCGCATAAAAGTCTTGTGTAGTGCTGACGTTACGGGAAGACTTTCGATGAAACCAGTGGTGCCCTGTATATCTTGCGCAACCTCGGCGCATTTCACGGGAGAGGCGGGACGGCGATGACCGACGGCGGGACGGCCACGGCGGTGGGCTTGCACCGGGTCCTGGACCCCCCGGGCGTCCTCCCGCAGGCCGCGCGGAGGCTGGACACCGACCCGCGGATCCGCCCCGACGAGGTCCGCATCGGCGTCGAGCGCCTCAACCTGGACGCCGCGTCCTACCGCCAGCTGCACACCGCGCACGGCGGCGACCCGGACGCCATCCGGGCCGAGGTGCTGCGGATCATCGGGGAGCGCGGCAAGATGCACAACCCGGTGACCGGGTCGGGCGGCATGCTCGTCGGCGTGGTCGAGGAGGCCGGGCCGCAGTCGCCGCTCGGGCTGGAGCCCGGCGACCGGGTCGCCACGCTGGTGTCCCTCACCCTCACGCCGCTCGCCGTCACCGACGGCCTGGCCCGCTGGGACGGGCGGTCGGAGCAGGTGCCCGCGCGCGGCCACGCCATCCTGTTCGCCCGGTCCATCGCCGCGGTCCTGCCGGACGACCTGCCGGTGCCGCTGTCCCTCGCCGTCATGGACGTGTGCGGGGCGCCCGCCCTCACCCACCGCGTCGTGTCCGCGCGGAAGGGCGCGCCCGCGGTCGCGGTGCTCGGCGCCGCGGGCAAGAGCGGGTGCCTGTCGCTGGCGGCCGCGCGCCGCGCCGGCGCGTCCCGCGTGATCGGGCTCGTGCCGACGGCCGAGGAGGAGGAGCGGCTGGCCGCCGCGGGCCTCGCCGACACCGTGGTCCGCGCCGACGCGCGCGACCCGGTCGCCGTCGCCGCGGCCATCGGGGAGCCGGTCGACGTCACCGTCGTGTGCGTGGACGTCCCCGGCTGCGAGCACGGCGCGATCCTCGCCACCGCCCCCGGCGGCACCGTCGTGTTCTTCTCGATGGCGACCTCGTTCCCCGCCGCCGCGCTCGGCGCCGAGGGGCTGGCCGCCGACGTCACCATGCTCATCGGCAACGGCTACGTCCCCGGGCACGCCCGGACCGCCCTGGAACTGGTGCGATCCGACCCCGCCGTGCGCGCGCTGTTCACCTCCCGGACCGGTGCGGATTCGGCAGAATGACCGGGAACGCCCCACAGCGGCGGGGCCACCCGATCATCGAGGGAGAGAGCATGGCGAGCATCACCGAGGACCTGCGCGGACGGGACCCCAAGGAGCGCCGGGCGCAGATCGTCGACGTCCTGGTCGACGCGTTCTCGGACCTGATGGAGCGCAGCCCCGCCGAGTTCCGCCGCCGCTTCCGCAAGATGGCCTCGGACCCGTTCGCGTTCTACCGGGGCAGCGCCTGCCTGTTCTACGCCGACATCGTCCACGACGACGACCCGTGGGCCGACGAGCGCACCTCCCGCGTGTGGATCCAGGGCGACCTGCACGCGCAGAACTTCGGCACCTACATGAACGACGACGGCGTGTTCGTCTTCGACGTCAACGACTACGACGAGGCCTACGTCGGCCACTTCACCTGGGACGTCAAGCGCCTGGTGGCGAGCCTGGCGCTGCTGGCCTGGCAGAAGGCGATCTCCGACGCCGACATCCGCCGGCTGATCGAGACCTACGTGCGCGCCTACGTCGACCAGGTCCGCAGGTTCGCCGCGCACGAGGGCGACGAGAGGTTCGCGCTGACGCTCGACACCACCGACGGCTACGTGCGGGACGTGCTGGTCGCGGCGATGGGCGGCACCCGCATCGGACTGCTGTCGGGCATGACGGTCGTGGACGGGCCCGACCGCCGGTTCCGCGACCGCCCCGGTGTGCGCCGCCTGGACGCCCCCGAGCGCGCCAAGGTCGAGGCCGCCTACCAGGAGTACCTCGCGACCATCCCGTCGGAGAAGCGGTTCGGCAGCCTCACCTACGAGGTCAAGGACATCGTCGGCGCGTCCGGGTTCGGTATCGGCTCGGCCGGGCTGTCGGCCTACAACATCCTGGTGGAGGGCAACACCCAGGCCCTGGAGAACGACGTCGTCCTGTCGATGAAGCAGGGCAACGTCGCCGCGCCGAGCCGCGTCGTCGACGACCCCCGCATCCGCGACTACTTCCAGCACCACGGCCACCGCACGGCGGTGTCCCGGCGCGCGCTGCAGGCCAACAGCGATCCGTGGCTCGGCCACACCCAGATCGACGGCATCGGGTACGTCGTGCAGGAGCTGTCGCCCTACGAGGAGGACCTGGACTGGGGCGGCCTGACCGAGCCGGAGGACATGCTGTCGGTGCTGGACGATCTCGGCCGCGCCACCGCCAAGGTGCACTGCGTGTCCGACACCGACTCCGACCACACCCTGGTCGGGTTCCAGGTGGAGGACGCGATCAACGCGGCGATCGGCCCGGACGAGTCCGCGTTCGTCGAGGCGATGGTCGAGTTCGGCACCCGCTACGCCGAGATCGTCCGCGACGACCACACCCTGTTCGTGGACGCCTTCCGCAACCACGAGATCCCCGGCCTGTAGCGGCGGGGCCCCAACCGGCCGCCTGGTCAGAGACCGGCCGCATGGCCGGGCGCGGGGGCCTGGTCAGGGACGGCGCGGATCAGCAGGAGCGCGATGTCGTCGTGGCCCGGCTGGTCCGCCAGCAGGGCCAGCACGCCGTCGGCGGTCTCCTCCAGGGTGCCGTCGTCCGAGGCGACCAGGGCGGACGCGAGGCGGGCGATGCCCTCGTCGACGTTGCGCATCCGGCTCTCCACCAGGCCGTCGGTGTACAGGGCGAGGGTGGCGCCCGGCGGGAGCACCGCGGGGACCTGCCCGTACGCCGGCGGGTGCTCGGGGTCGGACACCCCGAGCGGCAGCCCGTTCGGGACGGCGAAGTGCCGCGCGGACCCGTCCGGCATGGCCAGCAGCGGCGGCGGATGCCCGGCGCGCGCCACTTCGCAGCGCAGCGTCACCGGGTCGCACACCAGGCACAGGCAGGTGGCGAACTGGGCGGCGTCCAGGTCCTGGGCGATGGCGTCGAGCCGCTCCAGGACCTCGCCGGGCGGGAACTCGCAGCTGGCGAGGGTGTGCGCCGCGACCCGCAGCTGGCCCATCGCGGCGGCAGCGGTGACGCCGTGCCCGACCGAGTCGCCGATCACCACGGCGATCCGGTCGCCGGTCAGCGGCACCACGTCGTACCAGTCGCCGCCGACGCCGCTGCGGGCCGGCAGGTAGCGGTGCGCGATCTCCAGTCCGGGCGGGGCGGTGACCCCGGACGGCAGCAGCCCGGCCTTCAGCGCCGTCGCGGTGCTGTGCTCGCGCCGGTACAGGCAGGCGTTGTCGACGCAGGTCGCGGCGCGGGCGGCGAGCTCGGCGGCCAGCGCGGCGTCGGCGGCGGAGAACGGCGGCCGGCCGCGCTTGCGGCTGAACACCGCGAAGCCGAGCGACCGGCCCCGCGCGAGCAGCGGCACCGCCAGCAGGGAGACGTGGTCGAGGAGGCCGTCGATGATGCGGCCGGTGCGGTGGGCGAGGGTGTCCTGGATGGCGTCCCCGCCGAACTCGACCATGGCTCCGGTGGCCAGGCAGCGGGCGTAGGGCGTGGTCGGCGGGTAGACGATGACCTCGTTGACGGGGAACTCGCGGGCCCAGCCGCGCGGGTCGTCCTCGGCGAACGCGATGGCCAGCCGCCGCACGACCGCCGAGCCGTCGGCCTCGGTGGCGGGCTGGTCGTCGTCGGCGAGGAGCCGTTCGAGCACGTAGATGGCGCCGGCGTCGGCGAACCGGGGGACGGTGACGGCGACGATCTCGCGTGCGGTCAGGTGCAGGTCGAGGGTGGAGCCGATGCGGCGGCCCGCCTCGTTGAGCAGGTCCAGGCCGCCCGTCCACGGCGGGGAGACCGTCAGCAGCACCTGGACGCGGCCGTCGCCGCCCGTCATCGGGTCCAGCGCGGCCGGCAGGCCTTCGGCGGTGAGCGGCAGCATCCCGGACCAGGAGCGGCCGGACCCGGCCAGTTTCAGCGCGACCAGCAGCGGTTCGGCGGCGTCGGGACGGCCGAGCAGGTCGGGCAGCGGCGCCCCGGCCGCGGTGCGGGCGTCGTGGCCGAACAGGCGCTCGGCACCCTCGCTCCACCCGGTGACCGTGCCTTCCGGGGTGAGCAGGACGGTCGCCGCGCCGGGCGGTCCGGGTCTGTCGGGCATCGGTCCTCACTGTCCCGTAAAGCGGGGGCCGCCAGGGTGTCTCGCGTTACGCTGAGGTCCCCGCGGACGGCACCCCTTCGGTCAAAGGGAGACGATGAATGGACTCCGAGTGGATTCCACCCGAGGTCGACAGTCAGAGGCCAAGCGTCGCACGGGTGTATGACTTTCTGCTCGGCGGAGCCCACAATTTCGCGTCGGATCGTGACCTGGCGACGGGGCTGCTGCGGGTCGAGCCGCAGGCGCGGGAGCTGGCGCACGCCAACCGGGCGTTCCTGCGCCGCGCCGTCCGCACGGTGGCCGGCGCCGGGATCTCCCAGTTCGTCGACATCGGGTCGGGCATCCCGACGCAGGGCAACGTGCACGAGGTCGCGCAGGAGGTGAACCCGGACGCCCGCGTGGTGTACGTCGACAACGACGACGTCGCGGTGGCGCACAGCCGGTCGATCCTGGCGGGCAACGAGCGCGCGGCGGTGATCCAGGCCGACATGCGCGACCCGGGCGCGATCCTCGCCGACCCGGGGCTGAAGGGCCTGGTCGACCTGTCCGAGCCGGTGGCGTTCCTGCTCGTCGCCGCGCTGCACCTGATCAAGCGCGAGGAGGATCCGGCGGGCATCGTCGCGACGCTGCGGAACGCCGCGGCGCCCGGCAGCCACCTGGTGATCTCCCACTTCACCGACGAGGCGCAGCCGGGCAAGACCGCGGCGATCGGCAAGCTCTACAACCGCGCCACGTCCCCGGCCGTGCCCCGCTCGCACGCGGAGATCCTGCGCTTCTTCGACGGCTGGGACATGCTCGACCCCGGCCTGGTGTACGTGCCGCTGTGGCGTCCGGACGAGGGCGAGGCGGTGCGGGACCCCGAGCGGTTCCTGGTCTTCGGCGGGGTCGGCCGGCTGCCCTGATCCGGCTCGGCGGGCGCGGCTCAGCGGGCGAACGCGGCTCAGCGGGCGAACGCGATGGCCGTTCCCGCGCTGATGACGACCGCGAGCACCACCAGGACCAGCGAGGTGCTGAGCGGGTTGCGGCGCCGCGGCGCCTCCTCCTTCGCGCGCGGTGCGGTGTGCGCCGGTTCCGGGGACGCCTGCGCGGGCGGCTCCGGTTCGCTGGGCGCCGGTTCGGGCGGCGCGGGCTCGGGGCGCGTCCGGGGCGGCGGCGGGGGAGCGGCGGGCGCCGCGGTGCGCGGACCGGGCGGGGGCGGCGGTGCCGGCGGGCCGGCGGTCTCGGATGGCGGCTCCTCCTCGGGTTCTTCCGGTTCGCCGGGCTCGACGGGAGGCTCCGGCGGCTCGGGCGGGGGGACCTCCTCGGGCGGCGGCGGGGGCGCTTCGGGCGGCGGCGGAGCGCAGCCGGACGCGCCGGCGTCGCCGATCTCGATGTCGACGCACACGCTGATCGAGGGCGGCGGCGGTTCCGGGTCGGCCAGCGCGCCGGACGGGAGGGCCAGCGCGCCGGCGACCGCGGCGGGCAGGACCGCCGGCAGCGTGCGGGCCGGGGCGGAGGGCAGGCGCACGGTCAGCGACCCCCCGCGATGCGCTGCAGGTCCGACTGCAGGCTGGTGTAGGCCTCCGGCCCGACGGCGAGCGCCCCGTCGAACACGTGCGCGATGTCGAACGTCAGGTAGGTGCCCGCGGCCAGCAGGGCCGCCATCAGCGCCAGCGGGACCAGCGTCATGCCGCGCGGCCGGGCGCCCGCCAGGAACGGCAGGAGCACGACCACGATCCCGGTGAGCACGGTGACGGCGGCGAGCGCGGCGGGCGGCGTCGCGCGGGCGTCGGCGGCGCGCTGCCGGCGGGCCGCGGAGACCTCGCCGAGGTGCTCCAGCACGCCGTTGCGGGCGTCCTTGAGCTCGTCGTCGCCGGCCTTGACCGCGATCACGTCGCGGCGCAGCCGGTCGAGCTGCGCCCAGCCGCGGGAGCTGAGGCGCCCCTGCGCCATGAGCCGCCACTCGGGGCCGCGGACGGTGGCGACGTACGCGCTCAGCCCCTCCTGGACGCGCCGGGCCTCGGGCGCGGGCAGCCGGGCCGCGGCCCAGTACGTCTCGGCGATGGCCTGGCTCTCGGCGTAGGTGTTGGAGCGGGCGGCGTCCGCCGACGTCCAGGGCACCACGACGGCGATGGCGAAGGCCAGCAGGAACAGCGCCGACAGCATCGCGCCGGTGTGGGCGGAGGTGGGGCCGTCCGGGTCGGGGTCGTCCACGCCCGCCCGTGCCCGCCGCACCAGCCGGCTCGCGACGATGACCACGCCGGCCGCGCACGCGGCGGCCGCAAGGTAAACGAACATGCCCCTCCTGAATGCGGAACCCGTCATTACCTCGGGTGAGCGTAGCTTTACCCAGCGTGGCTACCGGCGAGTTCTCCGATTGCCGTCACCGGAGGGTGAGGCGGCCGCCCCGCCAGGGAAGATGGGAGTGGTCGCCGGTGGGGGAGGGGTCGCTGAAGATGTACTGCCAGTTCTTGTGAAATACGGTGTTCATACCGGAAGATCTCTCGTAGAGAACTCGGTATGAAGGATGATTGTTCGGGCCCGGCCTGAGAGGGGCGGCTGCGTGAGGGGAGACGGCAATGGCGCCGCAGGGAAAGCTGGACCTCGACCCGGAGGTGGTGCGCACCGCCCGGCGGCTCGCCGCCCGCGCCGCGGAGCCCATCATCGGGATGGCCCGCTCCCACACCACCGTCTCCGTCGAGCGCGCCCTGCTGCGCCTCGCGGGCCTCACCGGCGCCGACGATGAGGGGCGCCCCTGGGTCAACCACCTCGCCGACGCCGTCCGCGACCAGGTCGGCCTGGAGCACGGGGTGGCCCTGCCCGTCTGGGACGCCCTGCTGACCGGCCCGCACGCCGGCCTCGGCGACCTCGCCCGCGCCGCCGCCCGCGGGAAGGCGTCGTTCCGGCTGCCGTCCGGCACCGACGCCGCGCACGCCCGCGAGGCCGCCGCCGCGGCCGCCCGCGCCGGCATCGCGCGCATCGACCGGCGCCGCGCCGAGCGCGACCGGCTGCTGGCCGAGCTGCCCGCCCCCGACACGGCGCCGACGCCGCGGCCGCTGGTGTACCTCATCGTCGCGACCGGCGACATCTACGAGGACATCCCGCAGGCGCAGGCCGCCGCCCGGGAGGGCGCCGACGTCGTCGCGGTGATCCGCTCCACCGGCCAGTCGCTGCTGGACTTCGTCCCCGAGGGCGCCACCCGCGAGGGCTACGCCGGCACCTACGCCACCCGGGAGAACTTCCGGCTCATGCGCGCCGCGCTCGACGAGGTGTCCCGCGAGCTCGGCCGGTACGTGCGGCTGACGAACTACGCCTCCGGGCTGTGCATGCCGGAGATCGCGACGCTCGCCGGGCTGGAGCGCCTGGACATGATGCTCAACGACTGCATGTACGGCATCATCTTCCGCGACATCAACCCGCGCCGGACGTTCATCGACCAGCGGTTCTCCCGGCAGATCCACGCCCGCGCCGGCATCGTCATCAACACCGGCGAGGACAACTACCTCACCACCGCCGACGCGGTCGACGCCGCGCACACCGTGATCGTCAGCCAGCTGCTCAACGAGCGGTTCGGGCACGAGGCGGGGCTCTCAGACGCCCAGCTCGGCCTCGGCCACGCCTTCGAGATCGACCCGGCGATCCCCGAGTCGTTCCGGCTGGAACTGGCGCACGCCCAGCTCGTCCGGGAGCTGTTCCCCGGCGCGCCGCTGAAGTACATGCCGCCGACCAAGCACATGACCGGCAACATCTTCGCCGGCTACCTGCTGGACGCCTTCTTCAACCTCGCCGGCGTGATGACCGGGCAGTCGATCATCCTGATCGGGATGATGACCGAGGGCATCCACACCCCGTGGCTGTCGGACCGCGACCTGGCGCTGGAGAACGTCCGCTACGTCCGCGACGCCTGCGGGAACCTCGCCGAGGACTTCGTGCCCCGCCCCGGGGGGATGGTCGTCCAGCGCGCCAAGCAGGTCCTGTCGGAGTCGGTGGAGCTGCTGGACCGCGTCGCCGGCGACGGGCTGCTGAACGCCATCGCCGAGGGGACGTTCGGCGTCACCCGCCGCCCCGCCGACGGGGGCAAGGGCCTGGACGGCGTCGTCCCCCGCGCCGACGGCTACGTCAACCCCGCCATCGAGATCCTCGACACCGAGGACCCGCACGCCGCCCGTACCGCTGAGCAGGAGGTGCCCGCATGACGGCCGAGACCCCCGGAACCGGCACCGGGACGCAGGCCCCGGCCGAGCCCGCCGACACCCGCCAGGTGATCCGGCCCTACGGCGACACCACCGGCGACGGCATGGTGCAGATGTCGTTCACGCTGCCCGTCCCCGCGGGCAAGCGGGCCGACGCCGCCGCGCTGCAGCTGGCGGGGAAGATGGGCCTGGACCCCGCCAGCGTCGTCCACGCCAAGCCGATGGGCCCCGACTTCACCTTCTTCATCGTGTACGGGAAGGTGCGGCACCTCATCGACTACGCCTCCATCCCCGCCCCGGAGGAGCGCGCCTACCCGCTGCTGACCTCCCAAGAGGTGAACCTGGCGATCCGCGGCGCGCTGAACCGGCGGCTGGTCGTCGTCGGCGCCTGCATCGGCACCGACGCCCACACCGTCGGCATCGACGCGATCCTCAACGTCAAGGGCTTCGCGGGGGAGAAGGGCCTGGAGTACTACCGGGAGATCCAGGTGGTGAACATGGGCGCCCAGGTGACGGTGGAGGAGCTGGTCGAGCGCGCCAAGGCAGAGAACGCCGACGCCGTCCTGGTCTCCCAGGTCGTCACCCAGCGCAACGCCCACCTGCACAACACCAAGCAGATGGCCGCCGCGTTCCACGCCGAGTACCCCACCGCCGTCGCCGGCGGCATGGGGCGGCCGCTGCTGGTCGTCGGCGGCCCCCGGTTCGACACCGTCACCGAGGCCGACCTCGGCGTCGACCGCATCTTCGGCAAGGGCACCACGCCCGCCGAGGTCGCCAGCTATCTCGTCCACGCCCTGCTGCCCGCCCGTAACGGAGAAGAGGACGACGATGAGTGACCCGCGCGAGGGGACGACCGTCACCCACCGCCGCTACATCCCCTACTCGCACGCCCACTACGCCGGCGACCTGGTCGACGGCGCCTACGTTCTCGGGCTGTTCGGGGACGCCGCGACCGAGCTGTGCATCCGCACCGACGGCGACGAGGGCCTGTTCGCCTCCTACTCCGACGTGCAGTTCCGCGCGCCCGTCCGGGCCGGGGACGTCCTGGAGACCACCGCCGTCCTCACCCGCGCCGGCACCCGCAGCCGCGTCATGGCCTTCGAGGCGCGCGTGGTGTGCCGGGGGCGCCCCGACAAGGGGGAGTCGGCCGCGGAGGTGCTGCCCGAGCCGGTCGTCGCCGTCACCGCGTCCGGCACCGTCGTGGTGTCCGCGCCGGGCGGCTGACCCGCGCCCGCCGCGCGCCGCCCGCCCGGGAAAACGGGCAGCCTGTGATCATGGTGCTGAGCTGGGGAAACAGGGAGTCGCCGCAGAACATGCGGCGGTTGACAAGGTGGCGGAAGCCGGTAGTTTTGCTGCAGTCCAGCACGGGACTCACCGATCGGCCGCCCGAGGCGCCGCCGGGCACCGCGCCGCGACGGGGACGGGGATCACGCGAGTGGTCGGCATCGTGCCCGCCCGAGCCAGCGCGGTGAGCCGGGGCCGTGCCCCGGCGGAGCCGTCCGATCGCGCGGGGGGTTGGACCCGGGAAGGGCCCGGACATCCAGTAGAAAACGGAGCCTCGCTCTCACCGCCTGTGGGACGACTCCGGCCCGACGGATGTCGCGGGCCCTCCTCCGTGTCCGGCCGCCGCCGTCCCGGTCCCGGTCCCGTTTCCGCCGAGCGTGAACCGCCCGCTCGCCCGCCGGGTTCCGCGCCGTCCGTGGTCGCCGTCGGCCGCCGCGCCCGGTAGCGTTCCGGCAAGGGAACGAGCGAACGAGGTGGGACGTGGCCCAGGAGACCCTTCCGGACCGGTCGCCGGCCAAGGGCCCGGACGAGGACCCCGGCGGCGCGCCTCGCCGGGAGCCGGGCCGCCTGCGCCGGGGCCTGCGCACCGGCGGTCGCGCGGGCTGGCCGCGGACCCTGCTGGCCGTGGCCGCCGGGCTGCTGATGTGGCTGGCCTTCCCGCCCGCCGACCTCACGCCCCTCGCGCCGGCGGGCGTCGCGCTGCTCACCCTCGCGCTGCGCGGCCTGCCCGCCCGCACCGGCGCCTGGCTCGGCTTCGTCGGCGGCGCCGCGTTCTTCATCCCGGTCCTGGAGGGCATCTCCGCGGTCGGCCCGGACGGGTGGATCATCCTCAGCCTCGTCCAGGCCGCCTACTTCCTGCCGCTCGGCGCGGGCGTCGCGGTGGTCGCCCGGCTGCCCGCCTGGCCGGTGTGGACGGCCGCGCTGTGGGTCGGGGAGGAGCTGATCCGCGGCCGCGTCCCGTTCGGCGGGTTCCCCTGGGCGCGGCTGGCGTTCAGCCAGACCGCCACGCCGCTGACCCCGTACGCGTCCTACGGCGGCGCCCCCCTGGTCACGTTCCTGACCGCGCTGATCGGCGCGCTGCTCGCCTGCGCCGCCGTGTCCGCCCACCGCGCCCTCCGCGCCCACCGCGCCCGCGCCGCCGCGGCGCAGGACGCCGAGGGGGACGGTGCGCAGGGCGCCGCGCGGCCCCCTCGGGCGGCGCGTGCGCTGGTGCCCGCCGCGGTCTGCCTGGCCGCGGCCGCCGCCGTCGTCGGCGGAGGCCTGCTGATCCCCACGCCCGCCACCGGGCGACCCGTCACCGTCGCCGTCGTCCAGGGCAACGTGCCGCGCGCCGGCCTGGACTTCCTCGGGCAGCGCAAGGCCGTCCTGAGCAACCACGTCAAGGTCACCCACGACCTGGCCGCCCAGGTCCGCGCCGGGCGGGTCGCCAAGCCCGAGCTGGTGGTGTGGCCGGAGAACGCCAGCGACCTCGACCCCTACACCGAGCCCGAGGCCTACACCGCCATCGACGCCGCGGTGAAGGACATCGGCGTGCCCGTGCTCGTCGGCGCCCTCACCGACACGCCCGACGGGAAGAAGGTCGAGAACCGCGGCATCGTGTGGGACCCCACGACCGGTCCAGGCGACTACTACGTCAAGCGGCACCCCGTCCCGTTCGGGGAGTACCTGCCGTTCCGCGACATCCTCACCAAGCTCATCACCCGGTTCGAGCGGATCCCGCGCGACTTCGCCAAGGGCACCCGCTCCGGCGTGATGGAGCTCGGCCCGGTGCGCGTCGGCGACGTGATCTGCTTCGAGGTGGCCTACGACAAGGAGGTCCGCGACGTCGCCGGCGGCGACCTGCTGGTCGTGCAGACCAACAACGCCACCTACGGCCGGACGAGCCTTCCGCCGCAGCAGATCGCCATGTCGCGGCTGCGGGCGGTCGAACATGGCCGTACGATCTTGGTTGCCGCGACGAGCGGGATCAGCGCCATCGTCGCGCCGGACGGCAGGGTGATCGACCGGTCCCGGGAGTTCGTGCCCGACATCCAGGTCGCGACCGTCCCGGCGCGCACCTCGCGAACCCTGTCGGACCGGCTGGGCGAAGGACCCGAATGGGCGCTCGCGCTGCTCGGGCTCGGCGCCGCCGGGGCGGCGGCGTGGACGGCCCGCAGGACGGCCCGGGGGACCGCCCCGAACACGGCATCGGAGAACGAGGGGAAATGACGCCGATGGAGATCCCAGCCGGGCTCGGCCGGGTGCTCGTGATCATCCCGACCTACAACGAGCGGGACAACATCGAGCGCATCGCCGGGCGGGTGCGCGAGGCCGTCCCGGAGGCGGACGTCCTGGTCGTCGACGACGCCAGCCCCGACGGCACCGGCGAGGTCGCCGACGCGATGGCGGCCGGCGACGAGCAGGTCAAGGTGCTGCACCGGGAGGGCAAGGAGGGGCTCGGCCCCGCCTACATCGCCGGGTTCCGATGGGCCGCCGAGCACGGCTACGACGTCATGGTCGAGATGGACGCCGACGGCTCCCACCAACCCGAGGAGCTGCCGCGGCTGCTGTCGGCGCTGGAGGACGCCGACCTGGTCATCGGCGCCCGCTGGGTCCCCGGCGGGAAGGTGCGCAACTGGCCGAAGCGGCGCGAGGCGCTGTCACGGGGCGCCAACACCTACGCCCGCCTGATGCTCGGCATCCACCTGCACGACGCCACCGCCGGCTACCGCGCGTTCCGCGCCGCGACCCTGGACAAGATCGGGCTGGACGAGGTCGACTCCCGCGGCTACTGCTTCCAGATCGACCTGGCGCTGCGGGCGGTGCGGCAGGGCCTGCGCGTGGTGGAGGTGCCGATCACCTTCGTGGAGCGCGAGCACGGCACCAGCAAGATGAGCCGGGACGTGATGGCCGAGGCCGCGCTGCGCATCACCCAGTGGGGCGTGTCCGACCGCGTCGGCAAGAACCGCCCGCCCCGCTGACCACCTGTCCCGGTGGACGCGCGGGAAACGTTCGGGGCGCCCGTGCGTTGTACGGGGTGAGGCTTTCGACGACCCCGAAAATGGAGCCATGCTGCCGCTGCTGATCGTCCTGGCGTTCCTGCTGGTGCCGGTCCTGGAGATCTTCGTGCTGATCCAGGTCGGCGAGGTGATCGGCGCGTGGCCCACGGTCGGGCTGCTGGTCGCCGAGACCGTCCTCGGCGTGTGGATCGTCCGCCGGGAGGGCCGCCGCGCGTGGCGGGCCCTGCAGGAGACCGTCCAGCGGGGCGTGCTGCCCGACCGGGAGCTCGCCGACGCGGCGCTGGTCATGGCGGGCGGGATGCTGCTGCTGTTCCCCGGATTCGTCACCGACGTGCTCGGGTTCGCGTTCGTGCTGCCGTTCACCCGTCCCCTCGTCCGGCGCGCCCTGTCGGCCTTCGCGGCCCGGCGGATGCGGGCCGCCGAGGAACGCGCCGCGACGATGTTCCCGCCCGGGGTGTTCCCGCCGGGCGGGGGCGGCTACGACACGTTCGGCCGTCCGGGCCCCGAGCGTGTCGAGACCCCGCCGGGACCGGTGGTCCGCGGCGAGGTCATCGAGGAGGACGACGACACCACCTCCCGCGCCTGAGCCCCGGTCAGGCGTCGCGGACGGCGAGCACCGCACCGCCCGCCAGCAGCGCCGCCGCCGCGTAGGCGGCCAGCACGCCGAGCCCCTCCCACGGCCCGATCGGCAGCCGGTCCAGCCCGCGCGTCGCCTGCACGGCCAGCCCGGCGGTCATCGGCGCGATCTTCTCCAGCCGTTCCTCCCACACCGGGTCGCCGATGAGCCGGGTCACGACCGGGACGATCCACAGCAGCGCCAGCACCGCCGTGATCGCCGCCGCCTGCTCGCGCAGCGCCGTCCCCACGCCGAGGGCGATCAGCGCGACCAGCACCAGGTAGAGGACGGTCCCGACCGCGGCGCGGGCCGTCGGGCCGTCCGCCGGCGACAGCGGCGGATATCCCGCGGCGGTGGTGAACCCGTTGCCGGGCAGGATGGCGCGCCCCGCCGCCAGCGCCGCCAGCACCCCGGCGGTGCCGGCGGCGGCGACGGCGCCCGCGACCACGGCGGCCTTGGCGGCCAGCACGGTGGCCCGGCGCGGGACCGCGGCGAGCGTCGGGGCGATCGTGCCGGTGGCGTACTCGCCGCCGACCGCCAGCACGCCGAGCACGACCGCGGCGACCTGCCCCACCTGGACCCCCGACAGCGCCAGCTTCGGCGTGTCCTCCGCGCAGGCGGCGGGCGTGGGGCAGTGCGAGGTGTCCACCGCCCCGGTCACCGCGGCGCCGACGGCGGCGACCAGCGCCGCCAGGGCGGGCAGCAGCCACACCATGCCCGGCAGCGTCCGCAGCTTCGTCCACTCGGCGTGCGCCGCGTGCACGGTCGTCAATGCTCCCCGGCCCATCACGGCTCTACGGTCCTGCACAGTTCCCCGGCCCATCACGCGTCCCGCCGCCGCACGAGCCACAGGGCCGCCGCCAGCGCCGCCGCCGTGTACGCGCACAGGACCCCGAACCCCGCCCACGGATCGATCGCGCGGTCGAACCGGACGACGGTCTCCTGGATCGCGAACCCCGCCGCCGGGGTGAGGCGCTCCAGCCACCGCGCCGCCGACAGCGGCAGCCCGGTCGCCACGATCTGCGGGGCGAGCAGGAGCAGCAGCACGATGGTGATCGCGGGTGCGCTGCGCCGCACGATCACCGCGACCGCCAGCGAGAACACCGCCACCACGCCGAGCAGCGCGGCCGTGCCGAGGACGGCCCGCAGCACGGTGGCGTCCGACAGCGGCGGCGGCGTCAGCCCGTGCGACCGCTGCACCGGCCGCGCCAGCAGCATCGCGCCGAACGCCGCGGCCAGCCCGGCCGCCAGCGACGCCAGCCCCGCCACGGCCGCCTTGGCCGCCAGGGCCCGGCCGCGCCGCGGCGACGCCGCGAACGTCGTGCGCAGCATGCCGCGCCGGTACTCGGCCGTCACGAACAGCACCGCCAGCGCGATCACGGCGGCCTGCCCGATCAGGACGCCGGTGAGGGTCAGCTCGGTGGCGTCGTCGGCGAACAGGTTGGGGCCGACGTCGCCGACCCCCCTGAGCGTGAACACCCCGCCGGCCTCGGCCGACCCGTCCAGGGAGGGGTCGGCGCCGGGCCCGCCCGGCGCGCCGCGGTCGCGCCACGGCTCGCCCGGCCGCGCCGGTGACACCGACACGTGGTCGAAGGCGGCGCGGGTGGAGACGGGGTGCCCCGAGACGCTCTCGCCGCCGAACCGCCGCTCCACACGGATGTCGTCGGGCGCGGCCACGACCATGCCCGCCAGGGCCTCCCGCGGCAGGCCCTCCAGCCGGACCGACCCGACGCGCCGCCAGGCGCGCCCGTCCGCCGACTCGTGGCCGGTGACGGTCGTCCCCGACCGGGTCAGCTTCAGCCAGCGCGGCAGGCCGCCGGTCCCGCCGCTAGCGCCGCCGCCCTGATAGCCGGTCTGCAGCCGGACGCCGTGCCCGGGGGTGACGACCAGCGCCGCGTACGGACGGTGCGGCTCCGCGCCGCTCTTGATGATCAGCCCGGCCTTCGCCCACCGGCCGCCGCCCTCCTGGGAGGTGACCCGTGCGACGACCGTGCCGTCGCCGGCCATGGTCCGGTAGGTGAGGTGCCCCAGGTCGACGGCCTGCAGCCGGGCGGGGTCCGCCGGACCGGTCCCCGGCCCGGTCGTCTCGCTGCCCGCGGCCGACAGCAGCGCGACCAGCACCGTCAGGGCCACCGCCGTCAGCAGGGTGAGCATCCACCGCGGAACGGTCCGCAGCTTGGTCCACTCGGCCATCAGCAGCCGCCCGAACCCGTCGCGGGCCTCGGCCTGAACGGTGCTGCGGTAGGGCGCCGGGGCGGTCACCCGTCCCTCCGTCCCGTCGCGGCCTGGAACTCCGCCGCGTCCCTGGTCAGCTCCATGTAGGCCTCCTCCAGCGACGCCCGGTGCGCGGACACGCCGCTGAAGGCCACGCCGCCGCCGGTGAGCAGGGCGATGATCCGCTCGGACGGCAGGCCCGCCACGGTGACGGTGTCCCGGCCGGTGGCCGTCACGGTGGCGCCCGCCCGCGCCAGGACGGTCATGGCCTCCTGCCGTTCGGCGGTGCGCAGCTCGACCCGGCCGCCGGACGCGACGTCCAGCAGGTCCGCGACGCTGGTGTCGGCGATGAGCCGGCCGCGCCCGATCACCACCAGGTGGTCGGCTCCGCCCTCCAGCTCGCTCATCAGGTGGCTGGACACCAGCACGGCGCGCCCCTCGGCGGCCAGCGACCGCAGCAGCCCCCGGATCCAGGTGATGCCCTCGGGGTCCAGCCCGTTGACGGGCTCGTCGAACATCAGCACCGGCGGGTCGCCGAGCAGCGCGGCGGCGATCCCGAGGCGCTGGCGCATGCCGAGGGAGAACCCGCCCGCGCGGCGCCGCGCCGCGCCCGCCAGCCCGGTCAGCTCGATCATCTCGTCCACCCGGCGGACCGGCAGGCCGTTGGCGTGCGCCAGCCACAGCAGGTGGTCGCGGGCGCGGCGGGCGGGATGCACCGCGGACGCGTCCAGCATCGCCCCGAGCCGGCACAGCGGCGTGCGCAACGACCGGTAGGGGCGGCCGCCCACCAGGGCGGTGCCGCCGTCGGGCCGGTCCAACCCCATGATCATCCGCAGCGTGCTGGACTTCCCGGCCCCGTTCGGGCCGACGAACCCGGTGACCCGCCCGGGGCCGGCCGTGAACGACAGGCCGTCCACGGCGACGGTGGGCCCGTATCTCTTGCGCAGGTCCCGCACTTCGATGGTCGCATCCATGACCTGGGAGGCTACGGACCGCCGCGGCGCGGGGTCATCACGCCGTGGAGGCGTCTTCGGCGCCCGGGCCCGGGGGACGGGCGTCCCTCTGAGGAGGGACGCCGCGGCGCGCCGTTCCCGCCACAATGGCGTCCGTGAAGGACAGCGTCGACGGCGCCGGGCGGCCGGTGTGGCCCGTGGCCGGCGGCTGCCTGGCCGCGGCCGCCGTCGCCGAGGCCGTCTACCGGTCCCACGACTCCGGGGTGATCCTCCCGCTGGCCCTCGTGGTGGACGTGTGCGCGACGCTCCCGCTGGTCCTCGTCCGGGACCGGGGCACCCTGGCCGCCGCCACGATCACCGGGGCCGCGGCGGCGGCGTGCGTCCTGCACGGCGGGCTCGCCGCCGCCGCGCTCACCGCGTTCGCGACCGTGTGGGCGGTGCTGGTGCGGCGCCGGGTCCTGCGCCGCCGCGCGGAGGCGGCCGTGCGGGACGCGTCCCGCCGGGCGTTCGAGGCCACGCTCCTGGAGCACACCGCGCGCGGCGAACGCGCCCGCATCGCCCGCGAGCTGCACGACGTCGTCGCCCACCACATCTCGATGATCTCGGTGCAGGCGGAGACGGCGCGGCTCGCCGTCCCCGGCATGCCGGACGAGGGCGCCCGGCGGCTGCTGGCCATCGGCGACACCGCCCGCACCGCGCTCACCGAGATGCGGCGGCTGCTCGGCGTGCTGCGCGAGGACGCCGGCGCCGGGCCCGCCCGGCGCCCGCAGCCGGGCCTGCGGCAGCTGCTGGACCTGATCGACGAGACCCGCGACTCGGGCGCGGCGGGCGTCCGGCTGATCGTGCGCGGGGACGTGGCGGCCCTGGACCCGGGCCTGGAGCTGGCCGCGTACCGGATCGTCCAGGAGGCCCTCACCAACGCCCGCAGGCACGCGCCGGGCGCGGCCGTCGACGTGGAGTTCGACTACGCCGCCGACGCGCTGCGGGTCACCGTCCGCGACAACGGGCCGGGCCCCGGCGGCGGTACCGCGGGGCACGGGCTGCTCGGCATGCGCGAGCGCGCGGCCGCCGCGGGCGGGGACGTCCGCACCGGCCCGGGGCCCGTCGGCGGTTTCCTGGTCGAGGCGACGCTGCCGCTGGGCGGGACGCCCGGGGAGGGGCCGTGAGCGTCCGCGTGGTGGTGGCCGACGACCAGGAGGTCGTCCGCGCCGGGTTCAGCGCCCTGCTCGGCACCCAGCCCGACCTGGCCGTGGTGGCGACCGCCGCCGACGGGGCCGCCGCGATCCGCGTCTGCGGCGAGCACCGGCCCGACATCGTGCTGATGGACGTGCGGATGCCCGCCATGGACGGCATCGAGGCCACCCGCCGCATCACCGCCGGGGAGGACCCGCCGCGGATCCTGATGCTGACCACGTTCGACCTGGACGAGCACGTCTACGACGCGCTGGTCGCCGGAGCCAGCGGGTTCCTGCTGAAGGACGTCACGGCCGAGCGGCTGTTCGACGCCGTCCGCGTCGTGGCCGCCGGGGACGCGCTGCTCGCGCCGGCCGTGACCCGGCGCCTCATCGGGGAGTTCGTGCGGCTGCGGCCCCGTCCGCCCGCCCCGCACGTCCTGGACGCGCTGACGCCGCGCGAGACCGACGTGCTGCGCCAGGTCGCGGCGGGCCTGTCCAACGCCGAGATCGCCGACCGCCTCGTCGTGGGGGAGGAGACGGTCAAGACCCACGTCAGCCGGATCCTGCGCAAGCTCGGGCTGCGGGACCGCGTCCAGGCCGTCGTCGTCGCCTACGAGAGCGGCCTGGTCCTGCCGCGCTCGGGCCGCTGACGGCCTCCGGACATGGTTCGGGCCCGCACCGTCACCCGATGCGGGCCCGAACCGCCGAAACCTCTCAGCCCCTCAAGCGGACTTCCTGCGCCCCGCCCGCAGGATCTCCAGGCGCTCGGCCAGAACCTCCTCAAGGTCTTCCAGGGTCCTGCGCTCCATGAGCATGTCCCAGTGGGTCCGCGGCGGCTTGCCCTTCTTGGCCTGCGGCAGCTCCCCATCCACTCGCAGGGCCGTGGCGCCGCAGTTGCGGCATTCCCAGGTCATCGGCACCTCGGCCTCGGCTGCGAGCGTCACGGTGAACCGGTGGCCCTTCGTGCAGGTGTAGTCCACCTCTTGCCGAGGGGCCAGATCGGTGTTGCGATCGTTCTCGTAGCTCGTCGCTCCGAGTCGGGTGCCGCGAAGTGCGCGCTCGGCCATCGTCACGTGCCTCCCAGACGGCTTGCGGTCTTGCCCTGACCAACGCTGAATACCGTGACAAGATTCCCGCGCCCGGCGTGATCCAACCCTGCCGTTTCCGGCCGTGCCGCACAGTCCCGCGGCGCCCCGCTAGTTACGGGACGTGAGCACCGCGTCGATCAGCCCGTAGTCCTTGGCCTCCTCGGCGGTGAAGTACCGCTCGCGGTCCAGGTCGTGCCGGACGGTCTCGGGCGTCCGCCCGGTCGCCTCGGCCAGGATCGCCTCGGTCTGCGCGCGCAGCCGCAGCACCTCCCGCGCCTGGATGTCCAGGTCGGTGGTGTAGCCGCGGGACACCTCGATCGCGGGCTCGTGCAGCAGGATCCGGGCGCCGCGCAGCGCCTGGCGCCGTCCGGGGGAGCCGGCGGCCAGCAGGACCGCCGCGGCCGACCCGGCCCGCCCGACGCAGGTCGTCTCGACCTCCGGCCGGACGTAGCGCATGGTGTCGCAGATCGCCAGCATCGAGGTCAGCGACCCGCCCGGCGAGTTGATGTAGAGGGAGATGGGCCGGTCGGGGTCCATCCCCTCCAGCGCCAGCATCTGCGCCGTGACGTCGTTGGCGCTGATGTCGTCGACCGGCGCCCCGAGGAAGACGATCCGTTCTTCGAACAGCTTGCTGTAGGGGTCGGTGTCCTTGCGCCCGTAGTTCGTCCGCTCCTCGAACTGGGGGACGAGGGAGCGCCTTTCCGCGCGTGTCATGTGCCCACCCGGTCGGTGCTGTCGATGACATGGTCGACGAAACCGTAGTGGCGCGCCTCCTCCGCCGTGAACCACGCGTCCCGGTCGCCGTCGGCCTCGATCTGCTCCAGCGGCTGCCCGGTGTGGAACGCGGTGCGCTCGGCCAGGGTCCGCTTGAGGTAGAGGGACTGCTCGGCCTGGATCTTGATGTCGGAGGCGGTGCCGCCGATGCCGCCGTGCGGCTGGTGCATCATCACCCGCGCATGCCGGAGCGCGTACCGCTTGCCCCGCGTCCCGGCGCACAGCAGCGTCTGTCCCATGGACGCGGCCATGCCCATCGCGACGGTGGATATGTCGTTCGGGACGAACTGCATCATGTCGTAGATCGCCATCCCGGCGTCCACGACCCCGCCGGGGGAGTTGATGTAGATGGTGATGTCGCGCCGGGCGTCCTGGGCGGCGAGCAGCAGGAGCTGGGCGTTGATCTGGTTGGCGGTCCGGTCGTCGATCTCGGTGCCGAGGAACACGATCCGCTGCGCCAGGAGCCGCTCGTACAGCTGCGCGTCCGCGAGGCGCGGCATCTCCGTCACGCTGGCCCGCGACCTGCCGGCGAACGTCTCCGGCCTCCGGCCGCCGTCTTCCCGCCTCGGTTCGACGCTCACCGTGCTCCTCCTTGATCATCTGTACATTTCGTACGCTACGTACGGAGGGACTCTAGACCCGTGGGACGCGGGCGGCCAGAGGAAGATCGGGTATTTCGCTATACGATGAATCACGTGGATGTTCCGGTAACCGAAGCACGTGCCCAGTTCGCGGACCTGGTGAACCGGGTCGCCTACACCGGCGAGCCCGTGAAGCTGACGCGGCGCGGCCGGGTGATGGCCGCCCTGGTCTCCCCGGAGGACCTGGAGCTCCTGGAGACGATCCGGTCCCAGCGCCTCGACCTGCAGGTCGGCGGGACGGTTCCGCCGGGGCAGCCGTCCCGGCCCGCCGAGCGGCCGCAGCAGCCCGCGCGGCCGATGCGCGTCGCGGCCGAGTACCGCCCGCCCGGCTTCAGGCCCTGAGCGTCGCCCGCCGCGGGCGGGAGGCGCGCCGGGTCAGGACGCGCCGGCGGGGCCGGGCCAGAGGCCGCGGGCGGACATGATGCGGCGCAGGGTGATCAGCTCGTCGGTCATGATGCCGTCGATGCCGAGGTCGAGCAGGCGCTCCATGGCGGCGGGGTCGTTGACCGTCCAGGCGTGGACCTGCAGGCCGAGCCGGTGGGCGTGGTCGACGAACGCGGCGGTGACGAAGGGGACGGGCCCGAGGCCGTAGGGCACCTGGGCGCAGGCGACGCCGGTGGCGGCGAGGCGGACGAGCTTGGCGGCGGGCCCGCCGTAGGACTTGGCGCGCAGCGCCATCAGCCCGCGCGGGCCGAGCGCCATGCACACCTCGCGGTCGGTGAACATCGGGAGGCGGGCGCGCATCTGCGCCAGCCGGCGGGTGGAGAACGACGTGATGCACACCCGGTGCCAGGCGTTGGTGCGGTGGAGCGTCTCGGCGAGCGGGCCGATGACGGGGGCGTCCTTGAGGTCGATGTTGACGCGGGCGTCCGGGAAGGAGCCGAGGACGTCCTCCAGGCGGGGGATGGGCTCGGCGCCGTCGATGCGGGCCTTCTGGACCTCGGTGAAGGGGAGCCGGGCGATGGCGCCGGTGCGGTCGGTGACGCGGTCCAGGGTGCGGTCGTGGAAGGCGACGACCACGCCGTCGGCGGTGGCGTGCGCGTCGGTCTCCAGGTAGCGGTAGCCGAGGTCGAGGGCGCGCTGGAACGCGGCCATGGAGTTCTCCGGGCGCCCGGCGCCGCCGCGGTGGGCGAAGGGGATCGGGCCGGGATGGTCGAGGAATTCGTACGAGCGCCGCACCCGACCGATTATGGCGGACCTTGCGCCCCAGGTTGACCTTACTGTGTAAAGGCCACGGGCGGTGAAGGCCCAGTGCTAGCGTCGGCGCCGCAATCGATCAACGAAGGAGCACGCGCATGGCGGACGTGGACGAGTACCGGGCGACGTTCGAGCTGGTGGACGTGGACGGCGACGGCTACATCTCGACCGACGAGCTGAAGAACCTCATGACCAGGCTCGGGCAGGACGTCACCGACACCCGCGCCGTGGAGGTGGTCGTGGCCGCCGACGCCAACCGGGACGGCAGGATCTCCCTGGAGGAGTTCGCCGAGCTGATGGAGCGGACCGCGTCCCGGTGACATCGGCGGCCCGGCCGGTCAGCCTGTCCGGCGCCGTAGTTTGAGGGCGTTGTCGGTGCGGGTCATGGTGCGCCCGTCCGGCGCGGTCTGGACGCGCTCGTGCTCGCCGCTTCGCAGGACCTCCCATCCGCCGTCCGGGAGCCGCAGGGACAGCCTGACCTCCTCCGGCGTCGGCAGGTGCACGCCGCCGTGGGCGTCGGAGTCCCAGGGCGGGGGACCTGCGTGGCCGACGATGAGCAGGACCCCGCCGGGCGCGACGGCCGCGGCGGCCGACCGCAGGATCTCCTCGCGCGGCATGTCGGCGGGGGAGTGCAGGAACTGCGCCGAGACCAGGTCGTAGGTCCCCTCGGGGAAGGACACGGCGAGGTCGTGCCGCTGCCAGTCGACGCGGTCGGCGACGCCGGCCTCGGCGGCGTGGCGGGCGGCGCGTTCGAGCGCGACGCCGGAGATGTCGGCGGCGGTGACGCGCCAGCCCCGCCGCGCCAGCCAGATCGCGTCGGCGCCCTCGCCGCAGCCGAGGTCCAGGGCGGTGCCGGGCTCCAGCCCGGTGACCTCTTCGACGAGGACGGCGTTGGGGTCGCCGCTCCACAGGTGGTGGTGCTCGGAGTATCGGCCGTCCCAGTACTCCTGGTGGGTGGTGGTGTCGTCCATGCCCTGATCGTGCGCCGCACCGGCCGGTTTCCGCGAATCGTGTTGCCGTTTCGGCAACGCGAGCAGGAGCGCCGGGGCGAGGAGGGCGGGGGCCGCGGCGAGGACGTAGCACGCCGGCAGCGGGAAGGTGTCCAGGGCCGCTCCGGTGGCCGCGGTCCCGCCCGCGGCGCCGAGGTTGAGCGCGGTGTTCACCCAGGCCATGGCACGGGTGCGGGCGCCCGGCGGCGCCGCCTCGTCCGCCAGGAGGTAGGCGGTGGTCAGGGCCGGGCCGACGAACAGCCCGGCGGCGCACGCCAGGGCGGCCAGGGCCGCGGTGGACGGCGCCAGGCCCGCGGCGGCGAGGGTGAGCCCAAGCGGGACGAGGAGGACGGCGAGGCGGGCCCGCCCGGGGGCGGGAAGGCCGAGGGCGCCGTAGCCCAGGCCGCCGAGGGTGCTCCCGGCGGCGACCGCGGCCTCGACCCACGCGACGGCGCCGGGCTGGTGGTGGCGCTCGGTGAAGGCGATGGCGAGCAGCCCGGTCGAGCCGAGGACGACGCCGGTCGCCGCCGCGGCCACCGCCGGGGCGGCCGGGAAGATCCGGGTGCGCGGCCCCCGGCGCGGTGTCACCGGCCGCGGTGCCGGCCGCGGGCCCGCGGCCGGTGAGGTGACCATGCCGGCGGTGCCGGCGGCGATCAGGACGGCGCTGACCAGGATCCCGAGGGACGGCGCGGCGGCCGCCGCCAGCAGCCCCGCCAGGAGCGGCCCGGCGACGAACACCAGCTCCTCGGAGACGGTGTCGAGGCTGTAGGCCCGGCGCAGGAGCGGGCCGGCCGGCAGCAGGCCGCTCCACAGCGTCCGCATCACCACGCCGACCGGGGGAGCGGTGACACCGGCGGCCACGGCCAGCACGGCGAGCAGCGCGAGGGGCGCTCCCGGGCGCCAGGTGAGGGCCGCGAAGGCGGTGAGGACGAGGGCGTAGGCGGCGGTCATCGGGGGGAGGGCGCGGCGCGGCCCGTGCCGGTCGATGAGCGCGGCGCGCACCGGCGACAGGACGGAGACGGTGAGGCCCTCCAGGGCCACGAGCGCGCCCGCCTGGGCGTAGGAGCCGGTGGAGGCGGTGAGCGCCAGGGTCAGGGACAGGAAGACCGTCCCGTAGGACAGGCGTCCGAGAAAGGCGAGCGCGAAGGTGCGGGATGCGTGGGGTGTGCGCAGGACGGCCGCGTACGACGACGATGTCACGGGGGAGTTCCTCAGAAGGGGCCCGGAGGGGGCGGACTGCGGGGATGCCGGAGGCCGCCGTCACATGTGCGACGGCGGGGGCGTCCTACGCAAATATGAGGAACTGCACGGGATGATCATAGCGCGCGGCGGCGCGGGCGGGTCAGGTGTCGGTGAGGCGCCAGGCGTCCGGGGCGCGGCAGGCGTGGGCGAGGCCGCGGACGGTGGCGCGGGCCGGGTCGCGGGCGATGGTGACGGTGAGCCCCATCTCGGCGGTGAGGCGTCCGGGCAGGGACGGCAGCCGGGCGCCGCCGCCGGTGAGCACGAGCCCGCCGTCGCGGGCGGCGCGCCGCAGCGGTGCGGGCAGGTCGTCCAGAAGGTGCCGGACGCATGCGGTGAGCCGCGCGCGGACGTGCTCGGGCAGCCGGGGCAGGGGGTGGCCGGGCCGGTGTTCGGGCAGGTACTGGATGGACCGGACGGAGTGGACGCGGCCCCTGATGACGACGGCTGTCTCGACGATGCCGGCGCCGATGTCCACGACGAGGCGGGGGCGCGGGTCGCCGAGGCCGATCCCGGCGCCCACGGCGGCGGCGAGCGGGGCCTCCAGGGTCCGGACGGGGCAGCCGGCGGCCGCGCGGACGGCGCCGGTCGCGCGGCCGAGCTGGACCCTGCTCGCGGCGGAGGGCACCGCGAGCAGGATCTGCCGCAGGGCGAGGCCGGGGCCGGCCTCCAGCAGGACGAGCCGGGTGAGGCGGGTGCAGGCCCGGGCGTCGGTGACCATGCCGTGCTCGATGGGGCGCGCGGCGGCCGTCCGGACGTCCCCGCCGGCGGCCTGGAGGCGGCCGGCGGTGGTGGCGGGACGGTCGATGATCATGTCCAGGGCGGGCAGGACCGCGCGGACGCGGCTGCTGCCGAGGTCGAGGCCGGCGCTCGGTTCCGCGGCGGGCATGGCGGTCAGCGTCGCCGCTGCTGGCAGCCGACGCAGCGGCGCGCGTAGGGGATGATCTCCAGGCGGCCTTCGGGGACGGTGCCGCCGCAGTCCTCGCAGCGGCCGTAGGCGCCGTCGGCGAGGCGGGTGAGGGCGGCGTCGATCTCCCGCAGGGCGTCCTGGAGGGTGTCGCGGCGGGCGTGGGCGCCCTCGTCGGGTTCGGGCCCCCGCCGGTGCTCCAGGACGGCCAGCTGCGCGACGCGGGTGCGGCGCTCCCGCTCCAGCAGGTCGCGTGCCCGCCGGGCCGCCGCTCCGCCGGGCGGGTACCCGCCGGGCGCACCGTTGACCGCGCTGTTGACCGTCATCGCTGTGGGCTCCCTTCGGCCTTCGGGGACAGGGCATGGCGAACCTCCACCATGGGCGAAGGGGACGCTTCCGGCCATGGGTGGCGGCACCCATTTGTGAAGGGGGCGCGGGTGCAGTGGGGTCAGGCGCTCCACTCGCGGCGGCGGGCCTCGGCGAGGGCGATGGCGGTGGCGACGGCGACGTTGAGGGAGCCGACGCGCCCGATCTGCGGGATGTAGGTGACGGCGTCGGCGGCGGCGAGCAGGGCGGGGGAGCAGCCGTGGTCCTCGCCGCCGACGGCCAGGCAGACGTCGCCGTCGAGGGGGGCCTCGTGGAGGGGGACGGCGTCGGCGGTGAGCTCGACGGCGATGAGGCGCAGGCCTTCCTTGCGGACGGCGGCGGCGGCCTCGGCGGGGGTGCCGGCGTGTTCCCAGGGGACGAGCCGTTCGGTGCCGAGGGCGGTCTTGGCGACGTTGCGCTGGGTTGGGGGCGTGGCGTTGCCGGCGAGCCAGAGGTGCTCGACGCCGAAGACGGCGGCGCTGCGGACGATCGAGCCGATGTTGAACGGCTGGGTGACCGATTCGACGAGCAGGCCGAGGCGGGCGCCGGTGCGGCGGCGCCAGTCGCGGTTGAGGCGCTTGACGTCGGTGGGGCGCAGCTGGCGGCGTCCCTGCGCGGGGTCGGGGGTGGTCATCGGGTGGGGCCTTCCGTGCGGGGTGCGACGCGCAGGACGCGGTAGGCGGACCGGGAGGCGATCCGCTCGGTGGGGAAGCCCTGGCCGCCGAGCCACCGCTGGAGGGAGTCGGAGCCGAGGTGCTTCTGGACGACGAGGTGGGCGAGGCCGCCGGGGGTGAGGCGGGGGAGCCAGGAGAGGAGGAGGTCGTGCAGGGCGGCCTTGCCGATGCGGATCGGGGGGTTGGACCAGATCGCGGCGAAGCGCAGCGCGGGGTCGGCGCTGTCCGCCAAGCTGAACCTTACATTGTCAAGGCCGGCGGTTTTGGCATTCCCCTCAGCGGCGTCCAACGCACGCCGATTCACATCCACTCCCAGAACCCTCGCCTGGGGCGAACGCTTGGCCATGGTGAGGGCGATGGGGCCGTACCCGCAGCCGAGGTCGAGGAGGTCGCCGGTGGCGGGGGGATCGGGGACGGTCTCCAGCAGGACGCGGGTGCCGGGGTCGACGCGCTCGGGGGAGAACATGCCGCTGTCGGTGGTCAGCCGCAGGTGCATGTCGGGCAGGACGAGGTCGACGGTGCGGCGGTGGCTCGCGGCGTCCGGGCGTTCGACGAAGTAGTGTTCCCCCACGTCCGCCGACCGTACCAGCGGCGGCGGCCCGATGCGGAGTCAGCGCAGGAGGGCGCGCAGGACGGCTCCGGCCCGTTCGGCGTCGGGCTCTTCGCCGGTGATGACGCGTGTATGTATGTACGACTCGGTGATGCGCACCGCCGCGTAGGCGAGATCGTCCAGCGGCACCTCGTCCGACATCAGCCCGGCCGCGCGGTCTTCGGCGATGAGGTCGCGGACCAGGGCGAGGTAGCGGCACTCGTACTCGCCGGACGCGCTGGTCAGCAGGGTGAGCGCGAGTTCCGGCTCGTCGTGCAGGAGGCGCTGCATGCCGCTGTGGTCGTTGACGTCGCGGACGAACATGGTGAGCGCGGCCGCCGCGCGGGGGCCGTCGGCGATCTGCCCGCGGTAGGCCTCGAAGCTCTTCTGCGTGGCGGACCACAGGATCTCGGTGATGAGCTGCTCGCGTGAGCCGACCCACCGGTAGAGGGTGACGCGGTTGACGCCGACTTCGTCGGCGAGGCTCTGCATTTCGATGCGCCCGCCCGCGGCGAACCGCCGGCGGGCGGCCGCGAACGCGTCCAGGACGGTGGGCCGGCGGCGGGCAGGGCCTTGGCCGAGCGCGCGCTGCAGGGCGGTGCCGCCGGTGGCCGTGGTGCCTGGTCGTTCGGTCACCGTGCAGACTCCTTCGCCGCCGTCCGTGTGTTCGGCCGTGCCGCCAGGGTTGCACCGGTGGGGAGGGGATGCCAAACTGCAACACAGACCCATAAATGTTGCATGATGCAGCGATGATATCCCAACGTTGCGTTCAGCGCAGGGAGGAGCCCCCCGTGGTCGAGGTGCAGGGAAAGGTCGACGCCGCGCTGGAGCAGGTGCGGGACGTGTTCGCGCAGCGGCTGGATTCGGGTGAGGAGCTCGGGGCGAGCCTCGTCGTCGACGTCGAGGGGCGCACCCTGGTCGACATCTGGGGCGGGTGGTGCGACACGGGGCGCCGGACCCCGTGGACAAGGGACACCATCACCAACGTGTGGTCGACGACCAAGACGGTGACCAACCTCGCCGCGCTGATGCTGGCCGATCGGGGGCTGCTGGACCTGTACGCGCCGGTGGCGAAGTACTGGCCGGAGTTCGCCGAGAACGGCAAGGAGCGCGTCGAGGTCCGCCACGTCCTCGGGCACACCTCGGGTGTGGCGGGCTGGGAGGCGCCGTTCCGGCTTGCGGACATGTACGACCGGGACGCCGCGACGGCGCGGCTGGCCGCGCAGGCGCCGTGGTGGGAGCCGGGCACGGCGTCGGGGTACCACGCGCAGAACCAGGGCCATCTGGTGGGGGAGCTGGTGCGGCGGGTGTCGGGCAGGTCGTTGCGGGAGTTCGTGGCGGCGGAGATCGCCGGTCCGCTGGGCGCGGACTTCCAGGTGGGGGCGGTGGAGGGCGACTGGGGGCGGATCGCGCCGGTCGTCCCGCCGCCGCCCGAGGGGGGCGCTCCGGAGGAGGGGAGCGTGGCGTTCAAGGTGTTCACGGGGCCGGTGCCCGATCCGGAGGCGGCCAACACCGGGGCGTGGCGGCGCGCGGAGCTGGGGGCGCTGAACGGGCATGGGAACGCGCGGTCGGTGGCGCGGATCCTGTCGGCGGTGTCGCTGGGCGGGACGGTGGACGGGGTGCGGCTGCTGTCGGCGGGCGGGCTGGAGGCCGTCTTCGACGAGCAGAGCCATGGGGTCGATCTGGTGCTGGGCGTCCCGTTGCGGTTCGGGGTCGGGTACGCGCTTCCGGAGACCGAGACGGTGCCGTACGTGCCGCGGGGGCGGGTGTGCTACTGGGGCGGCTGGGGCGGTTCGCTGATCATCATGGATCTGGAGTCGCGGACGACGATCGCGTACATGATGAACCGGATGGCGCCGGGTGTGATCGGTTCGGACCGGTCGGAGGCGTACGTGCGCGCGGCGCTGGAGTGCCTGTCCTGAGCGTGCCCGTCCTGAGCGTGCGGGTGTCAGGGGAGGCGGGAGAACCAGGCGAGGGAGGTGCCGCCTGCGGCGAGGGCGAACAACAGCGCGATGCCGATGTAGCGGGCGGCGACGTCGCGGTGCTCGGTCTTGAAGCCGAGGGAGGTGCCGATGTTGCGGTAGACCTCGCGGAGCTGTCCGCCGTCGGCGGCCTCGTAGGCCTTGCCCTGGGTGCTTTCGGCGAGGGTCTTGAGGGTCTCCTTGTTGACCGAGACGCTTGTGGTCTCGCCTTCGATGTCGACGGTGCCGTAGGGGGTGCCGAAGGCGATGGTGGAGACGGGGATCTGTGCGGTGCGGGCGGCGTCGACGGCCTCCTGGACGGAGCGTCCGGTGGTGTTGTCGCCGTCGGAGAGCAGGACGATGTGGGCGGGTGGGGGGTCCTGGCGGGCTTCGGCGTCGAAGGAGCGGACGGCCTGCAGGGAGGTGAAGACGGCTTCGCCGATGGCGGTGCGCTTGGCGAGGGCGAGCTGGTCGAGGGAGGCGACGGCGGCGTCGCGGTCGGCTGAGGGGGCGGCGACGAGGTTGGCGTTGCCGGCGAAGGCGACGACGCCGACGTTGAAGCGTCCGGGGAGTTCGTCGATGAAGTTCTTGGCGGCGGTCTTGGCGGCGTCGAGGCGGCTGGGGGTGACGTCCCTGGCCATCATGGACAGGGAGACGTCGACGGCGACCATGATGGTGGCGCGGTCGCGGGGGACCTTGACGGAGCTGGCGGGGCGGGCGAACCCGATCATCATGAGGGCGATCATGATGAGGAAGAGGGTGGCGGCGACATGGCGGCGCCAGCCGGGTCGTTTGGGGGCGACCTGGGAGAGCAGGGCGAGGTTGGTGAAGCGGACGGCGTAGCTGCGGCGGCGGAGTTGCAGCAGCGTGTAGGCGGCGGCGAGGAGCGGCAGGAGGCCGAGGATCCAGAGGCGTTCGGGTGACAGGAAGGTCATGGGCGCACTCCCGCTGTGGTGAAAGGCCGGCCGGCGGCGCGGCGCTGGCGGAGGGCGAAGCGGGCGATGTCGGCGATCCAGTCGCGGTCGGTGCGCAGGATGAGGTGGTGGGCTCCGCTGCGGCGGAGGGCGGCGCGGGTGTGCTCGCGCTGGGCGGCGGCCGCTGCGGCGTATTGTTCGCGGACGCGGCGGCTGAGGACGATCTCGTGGACGGTTCCGGTCTCGGGGTCGGTCATCTCGACGAGGCCGACGTCGGGGAGGTCGAGTTCGCGGGGGTCGATGATCTCGATGGCGAGGACCTGGTGGCGGGCGGTGAGGCGGCGCAGGGGGCGTTCCCAGGCGGGTTGGCCGTGGGGTCCGTCGGGGCTGGTGTCGGCGCCGTCGGGGTGGAGGAAGTCGGAGATGACGACGCGCAGGCCGCGGCGGGTCTGGCCGCGGTCGAGGGCGGTGATGGCGGTGGCGAGGTCGCGGGGCGGGGTGGTGGTGGCGGTGCGGGCGGAGCCGCTGCCGGGGGTGGCGTCGTCGACGGATCGGGCGTCGAGGGCGGCTTGGAGGAGGGCGTAGAGGGCGGCTTTGCCGGTGCGGGCGGGCCAGCGTCGCATGCCGTCGGGGTGCAGGAGGTAGGCGCCGGCGCGGTCGCCGAGGCGGAGGGTGAGGAAGCCGATGGCGGCGAGGGCGGCGACGGCGAGGTCGCGTTTGATCATGGTGTCGGTGCCGAAGTCCATGCTGGGGGTGAGGTCGGCGAGGATCCAGGCTTCGAGTTCGTGGTCGGCGATGAGGTCGCGGACGTGGGGGGTGGTGGTGCGGGCGGTGACGGCCCAGTCCATGTGGCGGACGTCGTCTTCGCCGGGCTGGTAGAGGCGGGCTTCGGCGAGTTCGGTGCCGGGGCCGGGCAGGAGGCCGAGGTGTTCGCCGTTGAGGAGGCCGTCGAGGCGGCGGGTGACCTGGAGTTCGAGGCGGCGCAGGGTGCGTTCGGGGGCGAGGTGGGCGAGTTTGCCGCTGCGCCGGCGGCGGGTGGTGGTGGGGCGGGGGTTCATGCGGTGGTCACCGCCGCCGCTCCGTGGTTCCACACGACGCGGGGCGGGGGGACGGCGGCGAGGATCTGGGCGATGACCTCGGCGGTGTCGACGCCGTCGGCGAGGGCGTCGAAGGTGAGGACGAGGCGGTGGGACATGACGTCGCGGGCGACGGCGCGGACGTCGTCGGGCAGGACGTAGTCGCGTCCGGAGATGAGGGCGAGGGCGCGGGCGGCGGAGGCGAGGCCGAGGGTGGCGCGGGGGCTGGCGCCGATGTCGATGACGCCGCGCAGGTCGGGGAGGCGGTACTGGTCGGGTTCGCGGGTGGCCATGACGAGGCGGACGATGTAGTCGGCGATGAGTTCGTGGACGGAGACCTCTTCGGCGGCGCGTTGGAGGCCGGCGAGGCCCGCGGTGTCGAGGATCTGGGCGGCCTCGGGCGGGTCGACGCTCATCCGCTGGAGGATCTGGAGTTCCTCGTGGGCGGCGGGGTGGTGGACGTCGATCTTCATGAGGAAGCGGTCGCGCTGGGCTTCGGGGAGGGGGTAGACGCCTTCGGATTCGATGGGGTTCTGGGTGGCGAGGACGATGAAGGGGTTGGGGAGGGGGTAGGTGTTGCCGCCGAGGGAGACCTGGCGTTCGGCCATGACCTCCAGGAGGGCGGACTGGACTTTGGCGGGGGCGCGGTTGATCTCGTCGGCGAGGACGAAGTTGACGAAGACGGGGCCGAGTTCGACGTCGAACTGCTCGGTGGAGGGGTGGTAGATCCGGGTTCCGACGATGTCGGAGGGGACGAGGTCGGGGGTGAACTGGAGGCGGGCGAAGGTGCCGCCGACGACTTGGGCGAGGGTGCCGACGGCGAGGGTCTTGGCGACGCCGGGGACGCCTTCGATGAGGCAGTGGCCGCGGGCGAGGAGCGCGACGATCATGCGTTCGACCATGTGTTCCTGGCCGACGATGACCTTCTTGACCTCGGCGAGGGTGTTCTGCAGGAGTGCCGCGGCCTCGTCGACGTCGGTGGCGGCGATGGTCATGTGGGTGTCCCTCACTGTCCCTCGGTAGCCCCGTTCTGGTGTGCCAGGTGACGCGTTTCGACCCTACGCGATCACTTGTACCCGTTCGTTCGGGATACGTGCGCGTCGCCGGTGATCGGTTGAGGGTCCGGTGTGCCCGGTGTGCGGGGGTGGGGCCGTCCTGGCCCTGATGGTAGGGCGTGGTTGTTAGTGTTGCGGCCATGTCGAGGCCGTTGCCGCCGGGGGATCCCGCTCAGCTGGGGCCGTTCCGTTTGTCGGCGCGTTTGTCGGAGTCCGCCGCCGGGATCGTGTTCCTGGGGGTGGACGGTGAGGGGCGGCGCGCGAGCGTGGCGGTGCTGAACCAGGGGGCCGCCGGGGATGCGGCGGCGCGGGACCGGTTCCGTGCCGCGATCAACGCGGCGGTGCCGGGTCCGGGGCGTCCGGTGGGGGACGCGGGCGGGGCGGCGCCGGTGGTGGCGGCGCAGCCGGATGGTCCGGCGCCGTGGGTGGCGACGCTGTACGAGTCGGATCGTGCGGGTGCGGAGCGGTTTCTGGAGCCGGTGGTGTTCCAGGGGTCGGGGCGGGCCTGGTGGGGCGGTCGGCGGCGCGGGCCGCAGTTCCAGCCGTACTGGCTGGGGTCGGGGGAGCCGGCGTTGGAGCGGCCGCGGCCGGTGGGGGTTCCCGGGCCGGTGGGGGAGCGTCCGCCGGAGCGGAATCTGGTGGCGGCGGTGCTGGCGTTGGCGGCGGTGCTGGCGGTGCTGGCGCTGCTGATGGGGTTGCTGTTCGCGTGCCAGCCGACGGCGGAGGAGCCGCCGCCTCCGCCGCCGGAGCCGACGCCGACGTTCCAGCAGCCGTCACGGTCGCCGACGCCGTCGCCGACGTCGCCGACACCGTCCCCGTCGCAGCCGCCCTCGTCTCCGGGGACGCCGTCTCCGTCGCCGTCGGGGACGGGCGGTGACGACGGCGCCCCGCTCTAGGTCCCCGCAGTAGGGGGCTGCGGTAGGGGTCTGCGGGCCGGTGAAGGGCGTTGCGGGCGGGTGCGGAGGCCGGTCAGCATGGGGGGATGCTGGAGAGTCTGGTCGCGTTCGCGGGCGCGGCGGTGCTGATCGCGATGGTCCCGGGCCCGTCGACGGTGGTGATCATGCGTGCGTCGATGCGGTCGGGGCGGCGCGCGGGCGTGGTGACGGCGCTGGGCAACGAGGCGGGCGTGCTGGCGTGGGGCGTGGCGGCGGCGGTGGGGCTGTCGGCGCTGCTGGCGGCGTCGCGGCTGGCGTACGAGGGGCTGCGGATCGCGGGCGCGGTGGTGCTGGTGTGGTTCGGGGTGCGGGCGCTGTGGCAGGCGCGGCGCGGTAGCCGCCCCACCGCTGACACCGCTGACACCGCTGACACTGGGGACACTGGGGACACTGGGGACACCGTGGACGGGGCGGATGCCGGTCGCGGGGCGGCGGGGTGGCGGTGGTTCCGGCTGGGGCTGGTGACGAACTTCGCCAATCCGAAGGCGGGGGTGTTCGCGGTGTCGTTCCTGCCGCAGTTCGTGCCGGAGGGGTGGCCGGTGGCGGCGGTGCTCATCGGGTTCTCGGTGCTGTGGGCGCTGATCGACCTGGTCTGGTACACGGCGGTGGTGTGGACGGTCGCGGCGGCGCGGCGGGCGCTGGGGCGCCCCGCGGTGCGGCGGCGGCTGGACCAGCTGTCGGGTGTGGTGCTGGTGGGGCTGGGTGTGCGGCTGGCGGCCGAGGCGCGCTGACGGCGCGCCGGTTTGGCACATTTCCATGATCGCTTTTCGGGGTGGTGGCCGTAGCCTGGTGCGGTGACCGAACTGGATGACCTTGCCGGCCGGTACGTCGAGGAGTTCGCGGCGCTGGACCCGTGCCTGGCGGCGCTGATGGGGATCGCGGGGCAGGACGCGCGGCTGACCGACTACGGGCCGGACGGGGTCGCGGCCCGCGCGGATCTGTCGCGGCGGACGCTGGCGGCGCTCGGCGGCGCCGCGGCCGGTGCCGGTGAGGCGGGGCGGATCGCGGCTGCGGTGCTGCGCGAGCGCCTTGAGGTGGAGGTGGCGCTGGACGAGGCGGGGGTGCGGGAGGGGTTCCTGGACACCACCGACGGGCCCGTCCAGCGGCTGCGGATGGCGGTGGAGCTGCTGGACCGGGGCGCCGGCACCGACTGGGAGGCCGTGCACGCGCGGATGCGGGCGCTGCCGGCGGCGCTGGCGGGGCTGCGGGTGTCGCTGGAGCGGGCGTGCGCCCGGGGGAGTGTGGCGGCGCGGCGGCAGGTGCTGCGCAACGCCCGCGAGTGCGGGGACGTCCCGGCGTATCTGGTGGGTCTGGCGGGGCGGTACGGGGACGGGCCGTTGGCGGGGGCGCTGGGGGAGGCGGCGCGGGCGGCGTCGGCGGCGCTGGCGGAGTTCGCGTCGTTCCTGTCGGGAGAGCTGGCGCGGCGGGCGCCGGAGCGGGACGCGCTGGGCGGCGACCGGTACCGGCTGGGGGTGCGGGACTTCCTCGGGACGGAGCTGGATCTGGCGGAGACCTACGCGTGGGGCTGGGAGGAGCTGGCGCGGATCGAGGCGGAGATGGCCGCCGCGGCGGCGGAGATCCTGCCGGGTGAGCCGCTGCCGGCGGTGACGGCGGCGCTGGACGCCGACCCCGCGTACCGGATCGGGGGCGCGGAGGCGTTCCGGGAGTGGATCCAGGAGCTGGCGGACCGGGCGATCGCGGATCTGGACGGGGTGCATTTCGACATCCCCGAGCCGCTGCGGCGGATCGAGTGCCGGATCTCGCCGGTGGAGGCGGGGATCTACTATCTGGCGCCGGCGGAGGACCTGTCGCGTCCGGGGACGGTGTGGTGGACGCTGGGGGACCCGTCCGCCGATGTGGTGACGTGGACGGTCCCGACGACGATGTTCCACGAGGGTGTGCCGGGCCATCACCTGCAGCTGGGCGTGACCGCGCTGAACCCGGCGCTGAACCGGTTCCAGCGGCTGTCGAGCGAGCTGCACCCGGGGCACAGCGAGGGGTGGGGGCTGTACGCCGAGCGGCTGATGGACGAGCTCGGCCACTACCGGGATCCGGCGCACCGGCTGGGGATGCTGGCGGGCGGGCAGCGGTTCCGCGCGGCGCGGGTGATCCTGGACATCGGGCTGCACCTGGAGCTGCCGATCCCGGCGGGGACGGGCTTTCACGAGGGGGAGCGGTGGACGCCGGAGCTGGGGTGGGAGTTCCTGCGGGCGCGCAAGGGGCCCGACCCCGACGCGGCGGTGGCGTTCGAGATAGACCGGTATCTGGGGCGCCCGGGGCAGGCGATCGCCTACAAGCTGGGGGAGAAGGTGTGGCTGGAGGCGCAGGAGGAGGCCCGGCGCCGGGCGGGTGCGGGTTTCGATCTGAAGGAGTTCCATCGGCGGGCGCTGGATCTGGGGCCGATGGGCCTGGACCGGCTGCGCGCCGAACTCGCCCGTTTCTGAGATCTCCGGGGCGCGGTCGGCGGGGTGCGGGTCAGACGGGTTCGGGCGGGACCGGGAGGTGGCCCAGGCGTTCCCTGGCGTCGACGCCGGTCTCGCGGAGCCAGCGGCGGGTGTTGCGCATCTGCATGACGTCGGCCTGGCCGGCGGCGGGGAGCTCGTCGGGGGCGCCGGTGTCCTGGGGGGTGCTGCCGACGTGGCAGGCCTCCTCGTCGCCGGGCTCGATGACGCGCTTCTGGTAGTCGGGCGGCCACCGCAGCAGCATGCGGCGCCCGCAGGTGGGGCACGCCCACTCTTCCAGCCCTGACTCCTGTGTCCGGACCTTCCTCATTTCGTGCGTCCGATACAAGACGGTGCCTCCTCGACCGTCGGCGGTTAATCGGTTCGCGCAATAGTGATTGCCGACGTCAAGCCGGTTAAACGGCATGGGCAAGCGGCTTTAAGGTCGGGGCCGCGGTGGTTGCGGACGGGCCGGAACCCCGGTGGCGGTGAGGGCGCGGTGAACGGCGGCGCCGATCCCGGCGATCGCGGCGGCGGGGCGGCGCGCGAACGAGCCCCAGCCGAGGAAGCCGTGGTCCAGCCCGGTCCCGGGGACGAGGGTGACGGGCACGCCGGCGGCGCGCAGCCGCGCCGCGTGCGTTTCGGCCTGGGGGCGCAGCCGGTCGTACTCGGCGGTCGCGATGACCGCCGGGGGCAGCGTCGCCGGGTCGGGGTCCAGCAGGGGCGACACCTCCGGCAGGGTGCGGTCGGTGTCGCGCAGGTAGGCGCGCAGGGCCCGGTCGATGCGGGAGGGCCCGAAGTCAAGCCCGTCGGGGTCGGGCAGCGGCGGCGGGGCCTCGCGCAGGTCCACGGCCGGGTACAGCAGGACCTGCAGGACGGGGCGGGCGGGGCCCGCGTGCCGCAGCCGTCCCGCGGCCGCGGCGGCGATCTGCCCGCCCGCGCTGTCGCCGGCGACGCCGACCCGCCCGGCGTCCACGCCGAGGCCCGCCGCGTTCGCCACGACCCAGCGGGCGGCGGCGGCCGCGTCGTCCACCGCGGCGGGGAACGGGTCCTCGGGCGGGCGCCGGTACCCGACCGACACCCACGCGACACCGCTGGCGGCGGCCAGGGCCCGCACGACCGGGTCGTAGGAGTCGACGTCGCCGAGGATCCAGCCGCCGCCGTGGAAGTACACCAGGACGGGCGCCGGGCCGTCCCACGCGGGCCGGTACAGCCGCGCGGGCAGCGGGCCCGCCGCGCCGTCCACGACCAGGTCCTGGACGGTGCCGGCGGGCGGGCGCGGGGAGCGGGCCAGGTCGGCGGCATGGGCGCGGCGCGCGTCCTCGACCGCGCCGCCGCCGGTCCCGCCGCCGGTCCCGCCGCCTGCCGTGCCGTCGGCGGGACCGGCGAGGCGGTCGCGCATGAACGCCAGGTACTGCGGATCGCGGCCCATCGGCACCTCCACCGCCGAGCCTACGAGGCGGGCCGGCGGAAAACCTGTTGGGTGCGGCCGTGCGCGGGTCCTAGGATCGCGCGCATGTGCGCCATGACCAAGAGCGCGGCGCGGGTGACCGTCTCCGCCGCCGCGAACGCGCGGCCGCGCGAGCGTCGCCCCGCCCTGGACCACCGGGTGCGCGCCGCCGCCTGACCTTCCGCAGGCGACCGGTCCCCGCGCGCCGCGCGGGTGTCGTCACGCGGCCCCGTCACGGGCCGCATCCCCGGCGCCGCGTCTTTGTGACCGCGCGGTTCCCTTCGCGCCGTGAGCCGGTGACCGTCCTGGGCTTCATCCGATGTCCCTGACCATCGTGGACGGGCCCCGCCGCGCGTTCCCGCGGATTCTCCTGCGGCCCGTCCCGCCGGCCCCGCGCGGCCGGAAGCCCAGGACGGCGACCGTGAACCACCGAATCCGCACCATGCCCCGCGGCCGTGCCCGCCGCGAACTGTCCCAGAACCTCCTGGCCGACGCCGGAGTCATCGCCCGCTACGCCCGGACCGCCGCCGTCCCCGGCGGCCTGGTCGTGGAGGCCGGCGCCGGCGACGGCCGCATCACCGCCGCGCTCGCCGCGCACGCCGCCCGGGTGATCGCCTACGAGATCGACCCGGTGCCGGCCGCGCGGCTGCGGCGCCGCTGCCACGCCCTGCCGCACGTGACGTGCGTGACCGGCGACCTTCTGGCCGCCCGGCCCCCGGACGCCGCGTTCCATCTGGCCGGGAACATCCCGTTCGCGGCCACGTCCCGGATCGTCGGCTGGGCGCTGGGGGCGCCGTCGATGGAGTCGGCGACGCTGATCACGCAGCGCGAGTACGCCCGCAAACGCACCGGCGACTACGGCCGGTGGAGCCTGCTGACCGTGCGGACCTGGCCGCGGTTCTCCTGGCGGCTCGGCGCCCGCGTCCCCCGCGACCGGTTCCGCCCGGTCCCGCGCGTGGACGCCGCCGTCCTGCACCTGGACCGCCGCGACCGGCCGCTGGTGCCGCCCGAGGCGATGCCGGGCTACCTGCACTGCGTCGAGGTGGGCTTCACCGGCAGGGGCGGAACCCTGCACGCCTCCCTGCGCACCGCCCACCCCCGCCACCGGGTCGACGCGGCGCTGCGGGCGGCGGACCTGCCCCGCGGCACGATCGTCGCCCACGTCCACCCCGACCAGTGGATCGCCCTCGCCCGCGTCCTGCACCCCTGGTGACCCGGCCGGCGTCCGACCGGCCACCCAGTGGCCGGTCGGACGCCAGAGCACCCAGAGCACCCAGGGCAGACGGGGGTCAGAAGGGGTAGGTGGCGATTTCGTCGCGGACCGTGACCCACTGCGTCTCGGTGAACGCCTCGATGTTGGCGTCCGGGCCGCCGAACCGCGACCCGTTCCCCGACGCCGCGACCCCACCGAACGGGACGACCGGCTCGTCGTTGACGGTCTGGTCGTTGATGTGGACCAGGCCCGTCGGGACCGCGTCGGCGATCCTCATCGCCTGCCCGACGTCCCCGAGGATCCCCAGCGACAGGCCGTACTCGGTCGCCGACGCCAGCTCCACCGCCTCCTCGGGCGTGGAGAACGGCACCACCGGCGCGACCGGCCCGAACACCTCCTGCGCGTAGGCGGGCATGTCGGGGGTGACCTCGTCCAGGACGGTCGGCCGGTAGAACAGGCCCTCGTGGGTGCCGCCCGCCGCGAGCCGGGCGCCCGCCGCGACCGTGTCCTTCACCAGCGTGTCGACATGGGCGAGCTGCCCGGCGTCGATGATGGGGCCGAGCGCGACCTGCCCGGTCGAGGGGTCGCCGACCGGGAGCTTGTCGGCCTTGTCGGCCAGCGCCGCCACGTACTCCTCGTGCAGGCTCTCGTGCACCAGGTGCCGCCCCGCCGTCATGCAGATCTGTCCCTGGTGCAGGAACGCGCCCCACGCGCCCGCCGACACCGCGTCGGCGACCCGCGCGCCCGGCAGCACGATCAGCGCGTTGTTGCCGCCGAGCTCCAGGTGGGCGCGTTTGAGGAGCCGCCCGCACACCTCGCCGATCTTGCGTCCGGCGGCGGTGGAGCCGGTGAACGACACCACCCGCACCTCCGGCGCCGCGACCACGGCCTCACCGGTCTCCCGCCCGCCGGGCAGCAGGTGCAGCAGCCCCTCGGGCAGTCCCGCCTCCTGGAAGATCCGCGCGAGCGCCACCCCGCCGGACACCGCCGTGCGGGGGTCCGGCTTCAGCAGCACCGCGTTGCCGAGCGCCAGCGCCGGCGCCACCGACCGCATCGACAGGATCAGCGGGAAGTTGAACGGCGCGATCACGGTGACGACCCCGGCGGGACGGCGCCGCGCCAGGCTCCACCGCGGCTGCGCCGACGGCAGCACCAGCCCCTGCGGGTGCGACGCCAGCGCCGCCGCCTCGTAGCACAGGCTCTCCGCGAAGTGGGTCTCCAGGTCCCCCTTCGGGGGAATCGCCCCGGTCTCCCGCACGATCCAGCCGCCGATCTCGGCGGCGTGCTCGGCGAACAGCCGCCCCGCCTCCCGCAGCACCGCGGCGCGCTCCTCGTAGGTGCGGGCGGCCCAGTCCCGCTGCGCCGCCGCCGCGGACCGCGCGGCCCGCGCCACGTCGGCGGCGGACGCCTCGCCGAGCGTGCCGAGCGTCCCGCCGGTCGCGGGCTCGGTGACGTCGTAGACGCCGCCGTCCCCGGCCGTCCAGCCGCCGTCGAAGATCTTCCTGGTCCAGATGCCGGGGTCGAGCAACGTCATCGTTCCTCCTCGGATGGGTCCGCGCGACGGGGGACCGCGCACGGGGGCGCACGTCCCCGACCCCACCCTCACCATGGCGGGTCCGTCAAGGAACATCATCATTCCGCTCAGCGGAAACATCCGGCGACGGGGGAAAACCCGTTGCGGGCGGCGGCCGCGGCGGGGCACTCTGATCACGCGGGCGCCCGGACGGCCGGGCGCGACGCGAAGGCCGGACACGAGGGAGGGGACGCAGATGAGCTGTCTGAGCTGTCACCGCGGCGATCGCCCCCGGACCCGGACCCGCGCCACCCGGCGCGCGGCGCGCTGACCCGCGCGCCGCCCCCTGCGGCGGCCCCCGCCCGGCAGCGTCGCCCAGTAGTGTCGCCCTCTTTCTCTTCACGACCTCGTAGCTCAGCGGTCAGAGCACCGGCCCGTCACGCCGGACGCCGTGGGTTCGAATCCCATCGGGGTCGCACGGCCCGCACCCGCGGGCCCGTGACGCCGTGGCCGAGCGGTACAGGCGGCGGTTTGCAAAACCGTCTCAGGTGGGTTCGACTCCCACCGGCGTCTCCCGTCCCGTCCCCGCAGTCACCCTGGGGACGGGACGGCCCCTCCCCGTAGCTCAGCGGACAGAGCGCCGGCCTCCGAAGCCGGGAGCCGCAGGTTCGATCCCTGCCGGGGAGACGTCCGGGCCCGCCCCCGCACCAGGAGCCGCCATGCGCAAGATCCCCACCGTGTTCGTCCGCGACTGGGACGGCGACCCCCGCCACGTCACCCGCGAGCCAGACCCCGCCTGCGCGTGGGTGTTCGCCGGAGAGGGCCGCGCCACCCGCAAGTACGACGGCACCTGCGTCCGCTTCGACGGCGGCCGGTGGCTCGCCCGCCGCGAGGTCAAGGCCGGCCGTGCCGCGCCGCCCGGGTTCATCGCCCTGTCCACCGACGCCGCCACCGGCAAGACGATGGGGTGGGAGCCCGCCGAGCGGTCCGCGTTCTGGAAGCACCTGCGCGCCGCCATCGGCGACACCGCCTGGGCGCCCGGCACCTACGAGCTGATCGGCCCGCGCGTCAACGGCAACCCCGAGGGACGCGACGAGCACGCCCTCGTCCCGCACGGCGCCGACGACCTCGGCGAGGTCCCCCTGGACTACGACGGCCTGGCCGCGTGGCTGCGCGCCCACCCCTACGAGGGCATCGTGTGGCACGCCCCCGACGGGCGGATGGCCAAGCTCAAGCGCCGCGACTTCCCGCCCGCCTGACCGACCCGCCCCGACCGGTGCCGCCCCGACTGGTGCCGCCCCGACCGACCCGGTGCCGCCCGGGGCGGTGTCAGCGGGGTATGACGGCCGTCGCCTCGACCTCCACCAGCTGGTCGTCATACCCCAGCACCGCCACCCCCAGCAGCGTGCTCGGCACGTCGTGGGCGCCCATGCGGTCGCGGTAGGCCTCCCACACCGCCCCCAGATCCTCCCGCCGCGACGACGCCACGTACACCGTGGTCTTCACCACGTCCGCCGGCGACGCGCCCGCGCCCCGCAGCGCCGCCTCCAGGTTCGCCATCACCTGCCGCGCCTGCCCGGCGCAGTCGCCGGGCGCGACCGTCGCGCCCGCCTCGTCCAGCGGGCACGCCCCCGCCACCCACACCGCCCGCAGCGGCGTGTCGGCGACCGCCGCGTAGGCGTACCCGACGGCGCCGGTCAGCCCCACGTCCCGCACCAGCCGCACACCCGGCACACCCATCGCACATCCTCCCTTCGCCGCGTCCCCGGTGAACGCCCCACCCACCAAGACCGTTCCGGTCGGCGTCCGGGCAGCGCAGACGGTCAGGCCGGATCCCGTCGTGAACCTCCGGCATGCTGGGCGGCATGGCCGATCCCGCGACCCGGTTGCTGAACCTGCTGTCCCTGCTGCAGACGCCCCGCGAATGGCCCGGCGCCGAACTCGCGGACCGGCTGAACGTCAGCGCCCGCACCGTCCGCCGCGACATCGACCGGCTCCGCGAGCTCGGCTACCCCGTCGAGGCCGCCCGCGGCCCCGACGGCGGCTACCGCCTCGTCGCCGGCACCGCGATGCCGCCCCTGCTGCTGGACGACGAGGAGGCCGTCGCCATCGCCGTCGGCCTGCGCACCGCCGCCGCCCAGCCCGTCGACGGCATCGGCGAGGCCTCCGCCCGCGCCCTGGCCAAGCTCGAACAGGTCCTGCCGTCCCGGCTGCGCCGCCGCGTCGCCTCCCTCGGCGCCGCCACCCAGCCCCTCACCACGCCCCCCGGCGACACCGCCGTCGACCCCGCCTGCCTGGCCGTCCTCGCCACGGTCACCGCCGCCCGCGAACGCGTCCGCTTCACCTACCGCCCCGCCGCCGGCGCCGAGACCCGCAGGCACGCCGAACCGCACCGCATCGTCGCCGCCGGGCGCCGCTGGTACCTCATCGCCTACGACCTGGACCGCGACGACTGGCGCGTGTTCCGCGCCGACCGCGTCACCGCCCCCCGCCCCACCGGGCAGCGCGCCGCGCCCCGCGACGTCCCCGGAGGCGACGCCGCCGCGTTCCTCCAGGACAAGCTGTACTCCCTGGCCCCCACCCATCGCGCCGAGGTCACCCTCCACCTGCCTGCCGACCGGGCCGCCGCCCGCCTGGGCGCCGACCCCGCCGACGTCCGCCCCCTCGACCGGGACCGCTGCCTGCTCACCACCCGCGCCGACACCCTCGAATGGCTCGCCGCCCGGCTGCTCATGCTCGGCTGCGACCTGCGCGTCCACCACCCGCCCGAACTGCGCGACCACCTCGCCGACCTGTCCGCCCGCGCCGCCCGCGCCGCCGCCCCCTGAACCCCCTCGGCGGTCAGCCGCCCAGCGGGCGCCGCCGTGCCAGGATCCGGCGGCGGCTGATCCGCCAGCCCTCCGCGAGCCGCACCACCGTGTCCTCGTAGACCAGGCTCGCGGCCGTCCCGTCGGCGCTTATCCCGATCGCCTTGGACCGCGCCCGCACCTCATCGGCCGACACCGGCGCCAGCACGACGTTGGTCACGTGATGCCCGACCGGGTTCCGCTCGCCCAGCTCCCGGCCCGCCTGCGCACACGCCGCCACCCCGTGCAGCGGCGGACTCCCCAGGTCGCTGACGTCGTAGACGACGTCGTCGGTGAACACCTCGCCCAGCCGGTCCAGCTCGCCGTCGTCGCACAGATGCCCGTGCAGCGCGATCAGCTCCCCGATGGCCGCCCTGTCCTCACACCTGATCACGCCCCACCGTCCCTTCCCCAACAAAACGGGGAACTCCCCGCTTTTCGCCTGAAAACAGTAAGCGGGGAGTTCCCCATTTGGCAATTCGACGGCGGAAGGACGATGCGCCCGGACCGGCGCGGCCCGGCTCCTGATGGCCTGAAGCGGACGGTCGGCGGGGCGGCGCTCCCCAGGCCGGGGCGTCGCGGCGCACTGGCGCGCGTGCGGGAAGCCATGAACCCGCGGAGCGGACGTGCCCTGGCCCTCCTGGCCGTCTCCGCGGCCTTCCGGGCCTATGTGTTCGTGTTCTGCCTCGTCCTCACGGTGACCGGGCGCCCGCCCGGCTACTCCTTCGGCCGCGTGGTCGGCATGGTGTTGTTCCTGGCCGTGGTGTCGGCGGCGTCCCCGCGCAGCAGCGTGGTGATCAGGGACGCGGCATCGACATCGTCGGCGCCTTCCACCGCAGCCGCGAGGCCGAGCACGCGGTGCTCACCACCCCGGTCGGCCTGATCCACGGCACCCACGACGAGCGGCATTCCTCTGGACACCGGCGGGGGAGGGGTCAGGAGGCGGGCCAGTCCCAGCGGGGGACCTCGCGCAGCGGGTGCAGCTCGTCGTCGGTCTCGGCGTGGGAGTTCTGCCGGGCGACCTCGGTGCCGAACTCCACGTGCTCGCGCAGCGCCTGCCGGAAGGGGGCGTCGGCGGGGAGCCCGGCGGCGTCGGCCGCGGCCATGTACAGCTCGACGAACCGCAGGCGCTGCTCCTCGGTGATCTTCAGGTGCCGGTGGACGTCGATGAGGTGCGCGAAGCCGCCCATCTCGCGGGTGAAGGTGTCGGGGCCGCCGAAGGTCTCGGCGGTGAAGGCGGTCAGGTGGCCGACGTGGCCGGGGTCGCCGTCGCCGAACAGCGGCTGGAGCAGCGGATCGGCCAGGACGCTGCTGTAGAAGATCTCGATGTGCCGGCGCAGGCCCTCGTATCCGCCGGCATGCTCGAACAGTGTTTTCACGATTACACCGTTACATGTCGATGATGGTCTGGTTCGTTTATCGCAGCGCGGATGGGCGGCTGTCGAGGACCGGTTGTGGTCAGCGGCGTCAGTTCTCCGCATCGGACGGGCCGAACGCGCGGACGGCGCGGTTCGCGCGGCGGGCGATCCCGGCCAGGTGCCCGGCCAGCTCGGGCGGGTCGAGCAGGGTGTAGTCGACGGGCAGCAGCGTGACGCGGTAGGCCAGGAACCGCAGCGAGTCCGAGCGGGTGTGCAGCACGCAGGTGCGGTCGCCGGCCGGTTCCAGGACGCCCTGCCAGGCGGTGACGTGCTCGGCGGCCTCCTGGACGGGGACGTGCAGCAGCACCCGCGCCCGGATCGTCCCGGACCCCCCGGCCAGGGCGTCCATCGCCCAGGACGCGGCGTCCGCGCCGCCGGGCAGCTCCCGCCGCGGCCCCCGCACGCCCGTGCGGTGCGGGGCGGTGACCCGGTCGGCGCGGAACGTGCGCCAGGCGGCGCGGTCCTCGTCGTGGGCGACCAGGTACCAGCGGCGGCCGGCGGTGACCAGGCGGTGCGGCTGCGCCAGTCGCCGGGTCGCGCGGCCGCCCGCGTCGGTGTAGGTGAAGCGGACCTTCTCGCCGGTCACGCACGCCGCGGCCAGCAGCGCCAGGACGGCGGGGTCGGCCGCGGGCGGCGCGCCGTCCTGCGGCGGCAGCGGCACCGCCGCCTCGGTGAGGGCGGCCACCCGGTGCCGCAGCCGGTGCGGCAGCACCTGCTCCAGCTTGGCCAGCGCGCGCAGCGAGGAGTCCTCGATGCCGGCGACCGCGCCCGCGGCGGCGGTGCGCAGGCCGATCGCGATGGCGGTGGCCTCCTCGTCGTCCAGCAGCAGCGGCGGCATCGCGGTGCCGGCGGTGAGGCGGTAGCCGCCGGTGCTGCCGTGCGTGGCGTGGACGGGGTAGCCGAGGTCGCGCAGCCGCTCGACGTCGCGGCGGATGGTGCGGGCGGTGACGCCCAGCCGGGCGGCGAGCTCGCCGCCCGGCCACTCGCGGGGCGTCTGCAGCAGGGACAGCAGCCGCAGCAGCCGCCCGGACGGATCACGCATGGTTCCCATCCTGCCGCGCCACTAGGACGTTCACTGACCTATTGGCCTCCTAGCGTGGGTGGGACCGGGGCCGGAACCGTCCGGCCCGGTCAGGAACGGAGACCCACCATGCTGCGAGGATTCGCCACCATCAGCCACTGGGCGGACGACCTGGAGGCGGCCAAGGACTGGTACACCGGGCTCCTCGGCATCCCGCCGTACTTCTCGGCCCCGGGCCCGGACGGCGGCACCGCCTACTACGAGTTCCGCGTCGGGGACTACGAGCACGAGCTCGGGCTCGTCGACGCGCGGTTCCGGCCCGGCGGCGGCGCCGCCACCGCCGGGCCTGCCGGCGCGATCATCTACTGGCACGTGGACGACCTGGAGGCGGCGGTGGCGCGGCTGCTGTCGCTGGGCGCCCGCGAACACGAGGGGATCACCGAGCGGGGCGACGGGTTCACGACCGCGTCGGTGGTCGACCCGTTCGGCAACATCCTCGGCGTGATGTCCAACCCGCACTACCTGGAGATCCTGGCCAAGGCCGCGCCCCGCTGACCCGCCCGCTGACCTGCCCACCGGCCGGCGGCGGCACCCGCGGTGGCCGGAGGGTGTGAAGTGTGTCTCTCCCGGGCCCGGAGGTGTCACATCGGGGGACCTCCGCGGCCTCATTAATCATATGGAGACCTTCGCGGTCCAGCCGCGCGACACCACGTGCCACACCCTGCTGTACGCCGCCCACGACGCGTTCCGCCGCGACCTCGACCGGCTCGCGGCGGCCGCGGCGGCGGGCAAGGGACGGGCGCCGTACGTGCGCGCGGGCTGGGACAACCTCAAGGAGCAGATCCGGCTGCACCACGGCCTGGAGGACGGGTGGCTGTGGTCGCGGGTGCAGCGCGCGACGGCGGGGCGCCGCGCCGAGCAGGCGGTGCTGGAGGAGATGCGCGCCGAGCACGCCCGGCTCGGCCCGCTGATCGCCGCGGTCGACGCGGCGATGGCCGGCACCGGTGACCTGCCGGACGCGGTCGAGGAGCTGCGCCGCGAACTCGGGGCCCACCTGCGGCACGAGGAGATGAACGCCCTGCCGCTGGCCGAGACGGTGCTGGCCGAGGAGGAGTGGAAGGCGGCGGCCGCCGAGACCGGACGCGACTGGGGGTCCGGCACGCCGCTGTTCGTCCCGTGGGTGGTGGACGGCATCGCGCCGGTGGAGCGCAGCCGCGTCCTCACCGCGCTGCCCCGCTCCCTGCGGAACCTGAACCGGGTGATGTGGGAGCCCCGCTACCGCAAGCGCCGCCTCTGGAGCATCTGACCCGGGGCCCGCGCAGGGCCCTGGACAGAAAGGCTTTGGGGATGCGGGGCGGTCACCAGGGGACGGCGCGGACGGTGACGTGGTCGGCGGCCGGGTCGTAGTACGACAGCAGCAGCGCACCGCGCGTGCTGAGCCCGGGATGCCCGATGAGGGCGCGGCACTGGTCCAGCCCCGACCCGCCCGAGCACGGCACGATCCCGTCCCCGGCCGCCCGCCACGGCCCTTCGGGAGCGGGCGCGCGCCACAGCCGGAACCGGCCGTCCAGGCCGCGCTGCTCGACCATGACCAGCCCCCGGCCCAGCGCGGTGTAGTCGGCGACGTGGACGGCGTAGGGGGCGGCGCCGGCGACGACGGTGCCGGCCTGGAACGCGTCGCGGGTCCAGCCGCCGCCCACCCGGTACTCGTAGGCGGCGGGGTCGCGCCACGCGCTCGGATCGGCCCGCACCCGCGCCAGCGTGACGCGGCCTCCCAGGCACGCGCCCGGACCGTGGGCGTCGCAGACCGAGGCGAACAGGTACAGGTACCCGCCGCTGAAGACCGGCGACCCGAGGTTCTGCTGGAACGGCAGCCCGGCCGGGAGCGAGAACACCCTCGCCCGCCCGGTGAGGGCGTTCTCGCCGGGCCGGTACTCCACCAGCCCGAACCCCTGGGTGCTGATGGTGGTGCCGTGGACGCACACGTCGGTGTAGGCGACCAGCAGCGCGCCGGTGCCGGGCGGGCGGGCGGCGCCGGAGACCCACGAGGCGCTGTAGGCGCTGCCGGGGACGCGGCAGGGGGCGCCGCCGGGCAGGACCAGCCCCGGCGGGGTGCCGAGGAACCCCTGCGGCGCCGCCCCCGGACCGGGCGGCGAGGACGCGGCCGCGATCCCGGCGCCGGCCGGGGTGGGCAGCTCGGTCAGGCCGGTGGGGACACGGCCGGGGACGGCGGGCCCGGTCGCGGCGGTCGCGCCCAGCCACAGCCCCCGCCGGGCGCCCGTCCAGACCGTGTCGCAGAACAGCCAGACGCTGCGCCCGGGACGGCCGGGAAGCGGGGCGCTGAAACCGCAGTCGCGGTCGATGGCGTTCCCGGGCGCCGCGGTCTCGTAGCGCGACAGCACCCGCGCCGGCGGCGCGGCCCCCGCGGGCGGGGGCGCGGTCCGCGAGGTGCCGGCCGCCACCGCGACGGCCGCCGCGAGCAGCACCGCCGACGCCGCGGCGATGAGCACCGCGCGGGGACGGGGAAGACGCCGGACCACGATGCCTCCCTCCCCGGCGACCCCGCCGGGCGCACACGCCGCGGGCGCACGCCGCGGGCGGGTGAACAGGGTCGCGCGCCGCCCCTCGCGAATCAACTCCGTCCCGATCGGCTCCGCTCGGGCCCCCGACCCGGACGGCCTGACCTCAGAAACGGGCGGTGAGCAGGGCGAGGACCGCGACGCCCGCGGTGAGCCAGGCGGCGTAGTCGCCGATGTCGCCCGAATGCAGGTCGTGCAGGCGGCGCGACACCGCACCGGCGGCACGTCCGGCGCCACGTCCGGCGGCGCGCCAGGCTGACGCCCCCGCACCGGAGGGGACCAGGCCCCGGATCCGCGCCGGGGCGGGACGGCGGGCGCCGGCGGCGGCGACGGCCGCCGCAAGCAGCAGCGTGACCGCCGAACCGGCGAGCCCCGCCCAGGTCCAGGGGTCGGCCGGCGGCGCGTGCGGCTGGGTGAGGCGGCCCTCCAGCACGAGCCCCGCGTAGGCGTCGCGGCCGGCGAACACCTCGGCGGCCCGCGCCACGGGCCCGCCGGGCAGCAGCCCGGCCGCCAGCCCGCCGGCCAGCAGCACCACGCCGGGCGCGAGCATCGTCCAGGGAAGCGACCCGAGGACCACGCGGGTCTCGGGGTCCTCGTGCCCGCCGCCCGGGCCGCCACGACCAGGCCCCCGACCAGGCCCACGGCCGCCCGCCTCGCCCGGGTCCGGGTGCGGCGGGTCGCCCCGCCACACCACCAGCCAGACCCGCAGCACCGCGCCGGCGGTGAGCGCCGACACCGCCACCGACAGCGGCGCGTACCACCACCAGCCGAGCGCGAGCACGGCGTGCTCGGTCACCGCGTGCCCCGCGAACAGGCCCGACGGCGGCAGCCCGGCCAGGCACAGCGCACCCACCAGGAACGTCGCGCCCGTGACGGGCATACCGCGGCCGCGTCCGCGGAGCTCGCGGTCGTCGACGGTCTGGAGCCGGTTCAGCAGCGCCCCCGCGCCCAGGAACAGCGCGCCCTTCACCCCGGCATGCCCGGCCAGGTAGTACGCGGTCCCCGACAGCGCGTCATGGGTGCCGGCCGACACCCCCACCAGGAGCAGCCCCACATGGCTGATGGTCGAGTAGGCCAGCAGCCGCTTGACGTGGTGCTGCAGCAGGCACATGACGGCGCCGAGCAGCGCCGCGGCGGCACCGAGCACCGCGACGCCCCGCAGCGGGACCAGCCCGTCGAACACCGCCCAGTAGGTCCGCGCGACCCCGTACACGCCGAGCTCGACCATGACGCCGGAGAACAGCACGCACACCGGGGTGGGCGCCACCGCGTGCGCGTCGGCGAGCCAGAAGTGGAACGGCACCGCCGCCGCCTTAACCAGGTAGCCGGTACAGATCAGCACGAACGCGGCGGTGACCAGGGCGCCGGCGCGGGTGCCGGTGTCGCCGCCGGTTCCGGCCAGGGCGCGGCCGGCGGCGGCCAGGCCGAGCTGCCCCGTCCGGCCGTAGACCAGCGCGATCCCGGCCAGGGTCAGGTACGCGCCGAGGGACTGGACGATGCCGAAGTTCAGGGCGCCGTGGACGGTCGAGGGCTCCTCGGACCGGTAGCCGGTCAACGCGAACGCCACCACGCTCATCAGCTCGAAGAACACGAACGCGTCGAACAGGTCCCCGGTGTACACGAACGCGCACATCGCCGCCAGGAACAGCAGCACCAGCACGTGGAAGATCGCCTGGACCTCGGTGAAGTACCGCCAGGAGAACACCAGCGCCGCCAGGGTCAGCGCGGCGGTGACGCAGGCGAGCCCGGCGGCGAGCGGGTCGGCGGCCAGCGGGATCCCGACGCCGGTGCCGGGACCCCACCCGCCCAGCCAGGTGACCTGCGGGGCGCGGCCGGACCGGGCGAGGGTGAGCGCGGTCAGCGCCGTGACGGCGGCGGTGGCCGCCACCGCGGTGACGTCGACGGCCGGCCGCGGCAGCCACCGCCCGGCCGCGGCGAGCAGCGCCGCCGCCAGGACCGGCACCGCGACGGTGACCTGCAGGATCACGATTCGAGGGAGCGCAGCGCGCCGGGGTCCAGGGTGCCGCGGCGCTTGGCGACCTGCACGGCCAGGGCGAGCAGCAGCGCGGTGACGGTGGCGCCGACGACGATGTCGGTGAGGGCCATGGCCTGCACGACCGGGTCGGTGACGGGCCCGCCCGCCGGGGGCGGCGGCCGGTCGGAGAACACCGGCGCGGTCCCGCCCGACCGGTACCCGACGGCCAGCAGCAGCACGTAGGTGCCGGACTGGGTGACCGACAGGCACACCACCGCGTGGATCAGGTCGCGGCTGGTGACGATGCCGTAGACGCCGGCGAGCATGATCCAGCCGGCGGCCAGGTAGGGGACCAGGCTCACCGCGCCTCCCCGCCGCCCCCGGCCCCGGGGCTCGACGCCGGCGGACGCTGCTCGCGGACGAGGAGGGCCTGGTCGAAGAACTTGCCGAGCAGCAGCACCAGCGCGCACCCCACCTCGACGCCCACGGCGGTGTTCAGGGCCGGGACCCGGCCGGTCGCCGCGGCCCCGGCGGCGGCCAGGACCAGCACCACGAACGCCGCGGCGGCCACGGCCTCGGCGGCCTCGAACACCGGCGGCGGCCGCAGCCGCTGCAGCGCCGGATAGTCGCCCGCGAGGTACAGCAGGTGGACTGCGGTGCCCAGGACGACGCCGCCCTGGAACCCGCCGCCGGGGGACTGGTGCCCGTGCGCGACGACGTAGACGCCGGTGAGCAGGGTGAGCGGCAGCAGCAGGTACCCCACGATGCGCAGCGCGTCGGACACCTCGGCGGGCCCGCGCCGCGGCGCGGGGCCCTCGTCCTCCTCCTCGCGGCGCACCGCGCGCAGCAGCACCACCGCGGCGACCGCGGCGGCCAGCAGGATCAGCTCCTCCCCGAGGGTGTCGAACGCGCGCTGGTCGAAGGTGACCGAGGCGACGGCGTTGGGGGTGCCCTGCCGCACCGCCTGCGCGACGGCCCGGTCGGCGTAGGGGTGCACGGAGCCGCCGAACCCGGGCAGCCCGAGCGTCCCGGCGGTGAACAGCGCCGCGGTGCCGGCCGCGCCGAAACCGAACACCAGCAGTCGGGTGCGGGGTCTCACCGGTCCACCTCCCGCCCGCCCGGCCCCGCGCCGTCGTCGCGGCGCGCGGCGCCGGCGCCGAGGTGGCGGCGGGTGGCGTACAGGGCCAGGACGACGATGAGCGGCACCAGCACGGTCCCGACGGCGATCTGGGACATCGCGACGTCGGGTGCCTGCAGGACCAGGAACAGCAGGCCCAGCACCATCCCGTACCCCGACAGGGCGATCGCCTGCCGGACGGTGTCGCGGGTGAGGACCACGGCGGTGGCCATGAAAGCCGCCAGAGCGAGCGCGGCGGGGACCAGGGCGTCCACGCGGGGTCACTCCGATCCGCCGGCGGTGCGCCGGACGGCCTGCGCCGCGGTGACCACGGTGGCCGGGCCGGTCGCGGCCAGCAGCACCGCGATGACGGCGAGCTTGGCCACGTCGTGCCACGACGACCAGGGCCGCAGCGCCATCCCGGCGACCAGCAGCGGCGCGGCCAGCACGGTGAGGGGAGCGACGGTGTGCAGGCGGGCTGCGGCGCCGCGGGTGAGCGGCAGCCGCAGCCCGGCCACCACGGCGACACCGGTACCGGCCCACATCAGCACGTCGGCGAGCAGCGCGAGCGTCATCGGCGTCCCTCCTTTCACAGGGTCCGGCTGAGGAACCGGGCGAACACCAGCGACCCGGCGAACGACAGCAGCGCCATCACCAGCGCGACGTCGAGGTAGGCGGGACGGCCGTAGGCGGCGGCCAGCAGCACCAGCACGAGCGTCACCACCGGCCCCGCGGCGATCAGCCCCGCCAGGCGCCCGGCCGGACCGCCCCGCAGGGTCGCCACCAGCGCCGGCAGCAGCGCACCGGCCATGAGGACCACCGCCGGGACGGCGGCACCGGCCGCGGCGGCCGTCACGACCGCTCCCCGCCGTCGCCCCCACGGTCCCCGCGATCCTCGGTGTGCTCGGTGTGCTCGCCGATCAGCCCGGCGTCGCGCAGGCGCCGCTCGAAGGGTGACGGGTCCCCGGCGAGGCGGTGCACGCGCACGGCCCCGCGCGCCGGGTCGACGCCGCCGACGTAGGTGCCGGGAGAGGCCGACAAGAGCAGGGTCGCGACACCGCGGCCGGCGGTCCCGGGCGCGGCGGCCAGCGTCACCCACCGCCCGCCGGACGCGCCGCGCACCGCGATGCGGGCGGTGTCGGCGACGATCTGGGCGGGCAGCCGCACCATCGGCCGCATGAGCCTGGCGGGCGGGACGGTGCCCCGACCGCGACCGCCGTCCCCCTCGGGGGCGCCGGTGGCGAGCAGGGCGCGGCGCGCGGCGACCGCGGCGGCGGCGCCGGCCGCGGCGGCCACCGCCCCCACGGTGATCTCGGTCACCGAGACCGCGGGCACCAGCGCCAGGTAGCACCCCAGCAGCACCGCCCACCAGGCCACCGGCTCGGCGGGGGAGGGGGCGCGGGCGGGTGCGGGGTCGGATGCGCGGGCCGGCATGACCCTCGCAATACCCGGACGGACGGTTTCAACCGCCACCGCACCCGCCACCGCACCCGCCGCCAGTGCGCGTCCGCCTTGGCCGCGGCATGTTTGCGGCGTTCGGGCGGGGTAGGCCGCGATACGGGCCGGCGCGGACCCCGGGTGGCGGCCGACGAGCAGGGAGGCGCGGACGCGGATGACCAGGTTCGGGTACTTCCTGTCCGCCGAGGAGCACGAGCCGCGGGAGCTGCTGCGGCAGGCGCGGCTCGCCGAGAGCGCGGGCTTCGAGGCGCTGTGGATATCCGACCACTTCCATCCGTGGCTGGACGAGCAGGGGCAGTCCTCGTTCGTGTGGTCGGTGGTGGGCGCGCTGTCGCAGGCGACGTCGCTGCCGGTCGGGACGGCGGTGACGTGCCCGCTGGTGCGCACGCACCCGGCGGTCGTCGCGCAGGCCGCGGCGACGTGCGCGGTGCTGACCGGCGGCCGCTTCACTCTCGGCGTCGGGACCGGCGAGTTCCTCAACGAGCACATCGTGGACTCGCGGTGGCCGCCGGCCGCCGAGCGGATGGAGATGCTGGAGGAGGCCGTCGCCCTGATGCGGCGGCTGTTCACCGGCGAGCTGGTCACCCACCGCGGCGCGCACTACCGGCTCGACACCGCCCGGCTGTACACCCGCCCCGACGAACCGCCGCCGATCTTCATGTCGGGGTTCGGGGACCGGGCGGCGCGGCTGGCCGGCCGGATCGCCGACGGGTTCATCTGCATGATGCCCGACACCGCGCTGGTGGCCGAGTACCGGCACGGCGGCGGCGAGGGCAGACCGGTCCAGGGCGGGCTGAAGGTGTGCTGGGCCCCCGACCCGGCCGAGGCGCGCCGGACGGCGCGGCGGCTGTGGGCCAGCGACCTGCTGCCGGGCGAGGCGAACCAGCTGCTGCCGCTGCCGCGGCAGTTCCGGCAGCTGTCGGACCTGGTCACCGAGGACATGGTGGCCGAGCGGGTGCCGTGCGGCCCCGACCCCGAGGTCCACGCGCGGGCGCTGCGCGCCTACGCCGACGCCGGCTACGACGACGTGTTCGTCACGCAGATCGGCCCCGACCAGGACGGATTCTTCGACTTCTACGCCGGTGAGGTGCTGCCGCTCCTGCGCGGCGGCTGAGCGCCGGCACCCCCCGAACGCACACCCGAAGCAACGCACACCCCTCGACGAAAGGAATCGACGATGGACACCCCCTCGACGCCGGGCAACGGGTCCGGCAAGGTCAGCAAGCACGCGAGCAGGGCGGCCGGCACCGCCCAGAAGGCCGCCGGAGGCACCGCCAAGGGCGCGGCCGGCGGCGCGCAGGGCGCGGCGCGCGACGCCGGCGCCGGAGCCAAGGACACCGCGGCGACCGCCGCGCGGGGCGCGTCCAAGGCCGGCGCCCAGGTCACGGCGCTGCCCGGGAAGGTGGCGGGGCTGGCCAAGCTCCTCACCCTCGGCCGGCTGCTGCGCGCCGTCCCGGTGGTCGGCGCGGCCGCCGCCGGCGTCGTGGTCGGCCGCATCACCGCCCGCAAACGCTGACCCGTCGAGCAAACCCCCGGAAAACGCCTGTTTCCCGGGGGTTTGCGGCGTCCTGGACCACCCCCCGCCGCCTTGAACCGGGGGTGACCGGAACCGGGCAGCCCGTTTAGGAAGGTCAGCACGGGTACACCGGGGTTCGTGCAAAAGCAAGACCCCCTAGACGAGGAGATGACATGACTGGGCCGATCGCCCAGCAGACGTCGGGCAGCACCACCGTGCAGCGCGGCGGCTCGGGCAGCAGCCTCGCCGACGTCGTCGACCTGATCCTGGAGAAGGGACTGGTCATCGACCTGTACGCGCGGGTGTCGCTGGTCGGGATCGAGATCCTCACGGTGGACGTGCGGATCGTGGTCGCCAGCGTCGACACCTACCTGCGCTTCGCCGAGGCCGTGAACCGTCTCGACATCGCCCACGACGGCACCTCCCAGGGCCTGCCGCAGTTCCTGGGCGAGGCGCAGGAGTCGGGCGCCAAGAAGAAGACCCGCGGCGCCCTGGAAGGCGCGCAGGAACGGCTGAAGGAGACCTTCGGCGGCTCCGACGACGACTCCGACGACGACAAGCAGCCCGCACGGCGCCGCTCTTCCCGCAAGAAGGAGGACGAGGACGAATGACCACGCCGCAGACCCCCGGCGGCTCCGGGGACCGGGTCCCGCAGTACGTGTACGGGGTGGTCCGCTCGGATGCGGCGCTGCCGCAGGACGTCGCCGGCCTGGACGACCGGCCGGTGTCGCTGGTCCAGGACGGCGGCGTGTGCGCCGCCGTCGTCAGCGACCTGCCGCAGGGAAGGGCGCTCGGCGAGCGCGCCGACCTGGTCGCGCACCAGCGGGTGCTGAACGCGCTCGTCGACGCCGGGACCGTGGTGCTGCCGTTCCGGTTCGGCGCCGCGCTGTCGGACCGCGACGCCGTGGAGAAGGAACTGCTGGCCGGCAACTCCGACCGCCTCGGGCAGGTCCTGGACCAGCTGGAGGGCCGCGTCGAGCTGCGCCTCAAGGCCACCTACGTCCAGGACGCCGTGCTCCGCGAGATCATGACGGCCGAGCCGGAGATCGCCGAGCTGTCGCGGCGGGTGCGGGAGGTGCCCGCCGACGCCGCCGACGCCGTCTACTACGACCGGGTCCGGCTCGGCGAGCTGATCGCCCAGGCGATGGACCGGCGCCGCGAGGTCGACGGGCAGGTTCTCCTGGACGGGTCCGCGCCCGCCGCCGAGGCGTTCGTGCGCAAGTCCCCGGCCCGCGAGGAGGACGTCCTGGACGCCTCGTTCCTGGTCCGCGCCGACCGCCGCGCCGAGTTCGAGGAGGCCGTCGACAAGCTCGGCCAGACCCACGGCGACCGGATCCGGATCCGGCTGATCGGGCCCCTGCCGCCCTACGACTTCGTCCCGGAGGCGTGAGGCGATGGGGCTGTTCACCGGGCTGGTCACGCTGCCGCTCGCGCCCGTGCGGGGCGTGATGTGGCTGGCCGAGACCCTCACCGAGCAGGCCGAGGCGCAGCTGTACGACCCGGGCCGGATCGCCGCGGAGATGCAGCAGATCGCCGACGAGGTCGCCGAGGGCGAGATCACCGAGGAGGAGGCCGCGGCCCGCGAGGAGGACCTCATCCGCCGGCTGAACGAGGGCCGCGCCCGCGGCTACCAGCCGGGCGGCTGACAGGAGGCCGAAGATGTTGTCCGCGTCCAAGGCCGCCGAGTGCGCGGTCGAGCACGTCACCGCGATGACCGGCCGCAGCGCCGAGAGCGTGGTCGGGGTGGAACGCGCCGGCGAGGACGGCTGGCGGATCACGGTCGAGGTCGTGGAGACCCGCCGCATCCCCGACTCCGCCGACATCCTCGCGGTCTACGACACCGAGGTGGACGCGGACGGGGAGCTGGTCGCCTACCGGCGCGCCCGCCGCTATCCCCGCGGACGAGTGGAGAGGGACTGAGGGGCATTGAGTGAGATCTCCTGGACCGGCGGCCGCTCCCCGGCCCGCTCGATGGCCGGGGAGCGGCAGTCGGCCAACCTGGCCGACCTGCTGGAACGCATCCTCGACAAGGGAATCGTGATCGTCGGGGACATCCGGATCAACCTGCTGGACATCGAGCTGCTGACCATCAAGCTGCGGCTGCTGGTCGCCTCGGTCGACCGGGCCAGGGAGATGGGCATCGACTGGTGGGAGCACGACCCGTCCCTGTCGTCCAAGGCCCGCCGCGACGAGATCGACGGCGACGCGGGCGGGGATCGCGAGCTGCGGGAGGAGAACCGGCGGCTGCGCGAGCGCCTGGCCGCGCTGGAGGCCGCCGCCGGCGACACCGGCGACACCGGCGACACCGGCGACGACGGCGACCACGCCGACCGGCCGGGCGCCGGGACCGGGAAGGAGACCCGATCATGACCGCCGCACCGCTCGCCGGCGGCACCGCCGTCTACCTGTACGGCGTGGCGCGCGGCCTGGACCCCGCCGCGCTCGGCGACGCCGCCGGAGTCGCGGGCGCGCCCGTGCGCGGCGTGCGCGCCGCCGGGCTGACCGCGCTGGTCAGCACCGTCCGGCTGGAGGAGTACGGCGAGGCCGCGCTGCGCGCCAACCTGGAGGACCTGGCGTGGCTGGAGGCCACCGCCCGCGCCCACCACGACGTCGTCGACCGCGCCGCGCACGCCGCCCCCACCGCGCCGGTGCGGATCGCGACCATCTACCGCGACGACGCCCGGGTCGCCGAGGTCCTGGCCGCCCAGGGCGAGCGGTTCGCCGAGGTCCTCGACCTGGTCTCCGGCCGCTCGGAATGGGGCGTGAAGGCCTACGCCGCCCCCGAGTCGCTTCGCGGCGAGGGACCCGCCCAGGATTCCGGTGGGGGGGTCGCGCCGAGCGCCGAGCCCCCCACCGGCCACCACCCCCACCCCACCACCGGCGACACCGGGTCGGGCGACACCGGGTCAGGCGGAGTCGGGACCGCCTACCTGCGGCGCCGGCAGCAGGAACGGCGCCGCCGCGCCGAGGCGGGACGCCGGATCGCCGGGCAGGCCGACGCCGTCCACGCCGAGCTCGCCGACCACGCGGTCGCCTCGCGGCACCACCCGCCGCAGGACCCCCGCCTGTCCGGCCGGCCCGGGACGCAGATCCTCAACGTCGCCTACCTGCTGGACGACGAGCAGGTGGAGGGGTTCCTCGCGGTGACGCGCGCCGCGGCCGAACGCCTGGAGGGCATCGAGGTGGAGGTGACCGGGCCCTGGCCGCCCTACTCCTTCATCGACACCTCCGGCCCCGGCGCGGCCACGCCCCCGCGGAAGGCGCGGGAGGCGGGGGAGGCGTGACGGCCGTCCTGGACCACGGCGGCGACGCGCCGCTGGAGCGGATCGCGCTGGTGGACCTGCTGGACCGCCTCCTGGCGGGCGGCGTCGTCATCGCCGGGGACCTGGTCATCTCCGTCGCCGACGTCGACCTGGTGCAGGTGTCGCTGCGCGCGCTGATCACCACCGTCCGCGACGAACTGCTCGGTGAGGAGGACCGCTCATGAGCCGACCGACGCGTTCCGGTTCCGGCCGGGAGCCGGTGACGGGAGAGGTGTCGGTGCACGACCCCGCCGAGGGGGACCCGTTCACCGACGACATCCTCGCGGGCCGCACCGCCTCGTACCGCACTGCCACTGATTTGACCGGCACTGATTTGACCGGCACTGACTGGCCTCCCTCCGAGGGGGCGGTGCCGGTGCGGGCGGCGCCCGCCAGGGAGATGGGGCCGCGGGAGCGGTCGTCGCGGACGATGCAGCGGCTGCGGTCCGACCCCGAGACGGTCGAGCGGGACCTGGTGAAGCTGGTCCTGACCCTGGTCGAGCTGGTCCGGCAGCTGATGGAGCGGCAGGCGCTGCGCCGCGCCGAGGGCGGCGACCTGACCGAGGAGCAGGTCGAGGCGCTCGGCCTGGCGCTGATGCGGCTGGAGGAGGCGATGGGACGGCTCAAGGACCACTTCGGCCTCGACGACCACGACCTCAACCTCGACCTCGGACCCCTCGGCCCGCTCCTGCCCGAGGACTGACCGGCGGGTTCACCGCGGTCGCCTTGAAGAACGTGTAGTGGAAGGTCCCGCCCTCGGCGGCGGTGCGGCGCAGGTCGGCGATGCCGCGGTCGAAGTCGGCGGCGGTGGAGAGCCCCGCGGCGACCGCGTCGTCGCGCACCGCCCCGACCATCGTGGTGAAGGTGTCCAGGGTGACCGCCCGCGCCAGATCGGGCCGGGCCTCGTCGGCGTACACGGTGCGGGGACCGGCGGTGACCCGCGCGTATCCGGCGGCGGTCACCAGCGGCCGCAGCCGCCGCCCGACGAGCGCGTCGCCGCCGGCGGCGGCCTGCAGCGCCACCAGGTGGGACACGGCGGCGCGGGCGTGGGCGCTGTCGGGATGGAAGAACGCCGACCCGTGGTCGCCCTCGATGACGGTGAGCGTCCCGCCGGGCCGCAGCACCCGCCGCAGCCCCGCCAGCACCGCCCCCGGGTCGGGCAGATGCTCCAGCACGAAGCACACGAACGCGTGGTCGAACGCCCCGTCGGCGAACGGCAGGTCGTGCAGGTCCGCCCGCACCCACTCCACCCGCCCGCCGCCGCCCGGGGCCGGGAGCCCGGCGGCGGCGACCCGGGCGCGCGCCTGGTCCAGCGACGCCGCCGAGACGTCCACCGCGGTCAGCCGCGCACCGGGGGAGCGGCCCAGCAGGTGCACCGTCTGCGCGCCGACGCCGCAGCCCGCCTCCAGCACCCGGCTCCCGGCCGGGTAGGCGGTGCCGTCGTGCAGCAGCGCGGCCAGCGCGTCGGCCTGGTCGGCGAGCCGCCGCGCCTCCCGCCCCGAGTAGCCGTGCACGTATCCGCCCGGTCCGCCCCCTGGCCCGGCGGCTGCCGTCGTGGTCTCCATGGGGTTCACCGTGGCCCCACAATGGCCTGGTGAACAGGTCCAATGGCGAGCAACCCGAACGGTCCATAACTCGGGGGTCGGACTTCCTCCAGCTCGACCCCTCCGACGCCCCGCCGCGGGGCCTGTCGGACTGGCTCGCCGGGCGCCTGCGCGACGCGATCGCCGACGGCCGCCTGCCCGTCGGGTCCCGCCTGCCCGCCACCCGCGTGCTGGCGGCCGAACTGCGGGTCTCCCGCGGCGTGGTCACCGAGGCCTACCAGCGCCTGGCCGACGAAGGCCACCTCGCCGGACGCGGCCGCGCCGGCACCGTCGTCGTCGCCGCCCCGCTCACCCCCGCCCCGGCCCCGGCCCCGGCCGTCCCGGCCTCCGCGGTCCCGCCCGCCGCCTCGCCCGCGCCGCCGCCCGGCGCGCCCTTCCCCGGCGAACCGGGCGCGGACGTCTTCGACGTCCTGCGCGACCGGCCCGCCCGCATCGACCTGACACCCGGCCTGCCCGACCTGGCCGCGTTCCCGCGCGCCGCCTGGCAGCGCGCCGAACGCACCGTCCTGCGCGACCTGCCCGCCGCCGCCCTCGGCTACGGCGACCCGCGCGGCGTCCCCGCGCTGCGCACCGCCATCGCCGCCTGGCTCGCCCGCACCCGCGGGATCCGCGCCGACCCTGACGCGCTCGTCGTCACCGCCGGGACCGCGCAGGCCATCGGCCTCATCGCCCGCGTCCTGGCCCGGGACGGGATCGGCGCCGTCGCCGTGGAGGACCCCGGCTCGCTCGGCGTCCGCCAGCACCTGCGGCACTGGGGGACCGCCACCCCGCCCGTCCCCGTCGACGCCGACGGGATCCGCGTCGACCTGCTCCGCGACACCGGCGCCCCCGCCGTGCTGCTCACCCCCGCCCACCAGTTCCCGACCGGGGTCGTGCTCGGCGGGCGCCGCCGCCGCGAGCTGATGCGCTGGGCCGCCGGCGGCGGCCTGGTCATCGAGGACGACTACGACGCCGAGCACCGCTACGACCGGCCGCCCGCCCCGGCCCTGCGGTCCATGCTCGCCGACCGCGTCTTCCACACCGGCAGCGTGTCCAAGCTCCTGGCCCCGGCGCTGCGGACCGGCTGGATCCTGCCGCCGCCCGCCCACCTGGACGCGGTCGTCGCCGAGAAGCGCTTCGCCGACCTCGGCAACGCCGCCCTGCCCCAGCTCGTGCTGGCCGAGCTGATGGCCTCGGGGGAGATGGAACGCGGCCTGCGGCTGCTGCGGCGCCGCCACCGCCACCGCCGCGACACCATGATCGCCGCGATCGGCGCGCACCTGCCGGGCGCCCGCGTCCACGGCGCCGCAGCGGGCCTGCACCTGACCGTCACCTTCCCCGGCGGCCTCGGCGACGGGACCGGCGACGGGACCGGCGACGCCGACCTCGCCGCGGCGGCGCTGGAGCACGGCGTGAAGACCCATCCGCTGTCCTGGCACGCGCAGCGCCCGCACCCGCCCGGGCTGGTCCTCGGCTACGCGGCGGTCCCCGGGTCCGCCCTCACCGAGGGCATCGCGATCCTCGGGCGCATCCTGCGCGAAACGACCCCCCGAGCGGGTCAGGCGGACAGGAGTTCGGCGTCCCACAGGTCGCGGTAGGCGCCCGGCACGGCCACCAGGTCGGCGTGCCGGCCGCGCTGCACCACCCGCCCCCGGTCCAGCACCACGATCTCGTCCGCCGCCGGCAGCGCCGCGAGCCGGTGCGTGACCAGCAGCAGCGTCCCCCCGCCCGGCGCCTCCAGCAGATCGCGCGTCAGCGCGTCCGCCACCGACGGATCCAGCGCCTCGGCCGGCTCGTCCAGCACCAGCACCGGCGGGTCGGCCAGCAGCGCCCGCGCCAGCAGCAGCCGCTGCCGCTGCCCGCCCGACAGGCCCCGCCCGCCCGCGCCGACCACCGTGTCCCACCCCTCCGGCAGCTCCTCCACCACCTCGGCGAACCGCGCCCGCGCCGCCGCCTCCCGCAGCCGCGCCTCGCTCGCGTCCGGGCGCGCCAGCAGCAGGTTCGCCCGGACCGACCCGGCGAACACGTGCGCGTCCTGCGCCAGCCCCCGCACCGCCGCCCGCACGTCCCCGGGCGCGTACTCGCCCAGCGGACGGCCGCCCAGCACGACCGCGCCCGACGCCGCCTCCACCTCCCCGCACACCGCCGCCAGCAGCGTGCTCTTGCCCGCGCCGCTCGCCCCGACCACCGCGACGCGCCGGCCCCGCTCCACCCGCAGATCCACCCCGTCCAGCGCCGCCCCCTCCCAGCCGGCGCCCCGCCCGCCGCCGTAGGTGACGGTGACGCCGAGCAGCTCCACCTCCAGCGGCCCGGCCGGCAGCGGCGCGGGACGCTCCCGCCCCGCCGCCGGGGGAGCGGCCGCCGGGGGAGCGGCCAGCACCGCCGCGACCCGCCGCAGCGCCGGCGCCGCCTCCCGCAGCCGCTGCGCCGCGCCCGCCAGCGGCAGCACCGACTCCACCGCCACCAGCGACGTCAGCGCCAGCACCGCCGCGCCGACCTCGTCCACCCCCGCCCGCAGGCCCACCCAGGCGACCGCCGCGACGGTGACGCCCTGCACCGCGAAACCGGCGCCCGCCACCAGCGCCGAAACCCGCGCCGCCGCATGCTCGGCGCGCTCCAGGCGCCGCGCCGCGTCACCCGCCCGCGCCGCGTACCGCGCCGACGCCCCTGCCATCGCCAGGTCCGCCGCGCCCTCCAGCACGTCCAGCGCACGCACCGCCAGCGCCTCGCGCCCGGCCGCCGTCCGCGCCGCCGCACGCCCCCCGGCCACCGCCGCCACCACCGGGAGCGCCACCCCCGCCACCAGCAGGCCACCGGCCAGCACCGCCGCGGCCGGCGCCCGCACCAGCGCGCACACCGCCACGCCCGCCGCCCCGCACACCACCGCCGCCACCGCCGGCAGCACGCACCGCAGCAGCAGATCCTGGACGGCCTCCACGTCCGACACCATCCGGGTCAGCGCGTCACCGTCCCGCACCCGCCGCCGCGCGTCCGCGCGCGCCGCCGCCAGGGCGTCGAACACCCGCCCCCGCAGCTCCGCCAGCACTCGCAGCGCCGCGTCATGCCCGGCCAGCCGCTCCACGTACCGCAGCGACCCCTTCGCCAGCGCGAACCCCCGCACCGCCACGATCGCCAGCGACAGCGCCGCCAGCTCCGGCCGCTGCGACGCCCGCGCGATCAGCCACGCCGCCGCCGCGATCAGCCCCAGCCCGCACAGCTCCGCCGCCGCGCCCGCCAACGCCGCGGCCGCCAGCCGCACCGCGTGCGGACGCACCGCCCCCCACACACCCCCGCCCTGCACACCGCCCGCGCTTGTCACGCCGCCTCCTCGGCCACCCGCGGCACGACCCGGCCGCCCTCCAGCCGCACCACCCGGTCCGCCGCCCGCAGCAGCGCCGGACGGTGCGCAACCAGCACCGCCGTCCGCCCGGCCAGCAGCCGCACCGCCGCGTCCACCAGCACCCGCTCGCTGTGCAGGTCCAGCCGCGCCGTCGGCTCGTCCAGCAGCATCACCGGCCCGCCCGAAAGGAACGCCCGCGCGATCGCCAGCCGCTGCCGCTGCCCCGCCGACAGCCCCGCACCGCCCTCCCCGAGCACCGTGTCCCACCCGTCCGGCAGGTCGTCCACGAAGTCCACCGCCGCCGCCCGCGCCGCCTCCGCGACCCGGCCCGTCCCCGCGCCGGGGTCCGCGAGGCGGATGTTGTCGGCCACCGACGCCGCGAACAGGTGCGGACGCTGCGGAACCCACCCCAGCCGCGACCGCCACGCCGCGACGTCCAGCTCCGCCAGATCCACCCCGTCGACCAGCACCCGCCCCGAATCGGGCGCCACGAGCCCCGCCAGCACCAGCAGCAGCGTCGACTTGCCCGCCCCCGACGGCCCCGTCACCGCCACCCGCTCACCCGCCGCGATCCGCAGCGACACCCTCTCCAGCGCCGCCCGCTCCGACCCCGGATAGCGGACGGTCACCTCCTCCAGCACGATCTCCGGCGCCCCGCGCCCCTGCACGGCACCGCCCGCCGCCGCTCCCGGCCGCGCGTCCAGCGCGGCGAACGCCGCCTCCGCCGCCGCGACCCCCTCCGCGCTGGCGTGGAACCGCTGCCCCAGCGCCCGCAACGGCAGATACACCTCCGGCGTCAGCACCAGCACCAGCAGACCCGCCCGCAGCGCCATGCCGCCCTCCAGCAGCCGCAACCCCACCGGGACCGCCACCACCGCCACCGACAGCGCGCACACCAGCTCCAGCACCAGCGACGACAGGAACGCCACCCGCAGCGCCCGCACACTCGCCCGCCGGTGCTCGCCCGCCAGCTCCCGCACCACCACCGACTGGTGCCCGGTCCGCCCGAACGCCCGCAACGTCCCCAGCCCCGCCAGCACGTCCCGGAAATGACCGCCCAGCCGGTGCAGCAGCCCCCACTGCCGCCCCGTCAGCGCCGCCGTCCGCAACCCCACCAGCGCGCCGAACACCGGCACCAGCGGCACCGTCACCGCCACCACCAGCGCCGACGCCCAGTCCACCGACGCCAGCCGGGCCAGCACCACCACCGGCACCACGCACGCCGCCAGCAGCTGCGGCACATACCCGGTGAAGAACGGGTCGACCGCGTCCAGGCCCCGCGTCAGCAGCGTCACCCGCGCCCCCGCCCGCCCCTCCTCACCCGGACGCCCGCGCAGCAGCCCCTCACGCAGCCCCCGCTTCACCCCCGCCGCCGCCCGGCCCGCCATCCGCGCCGCCGCCCACGCCAGCACCGCCCGCCCCGCGACCGCAGCCGCCAGCCACGGCAGCGGACCGGCGTCCACACCGGCCACCGCCCGCACCAGCAGCTCCGCCTGCACCACCAGCAGCACGCCCTGCCCCGCCGCCAGCACCCCCAGCGCCGCCACCACCCCGCGGGGCAACAGCCCCAGCAGCCGCCGCTCGACCTTCTTCACCACGGCCCCGCTACAGGTACGAGGGGGCCTGCACCCGGCCCCGGAACGTCCACCACACCAGCGCCTGCGACGCCACCAGCAGCGGCAGCACCGCCACCGTCACCACCGCCGTCATCGTCAGCCCCGCCCCCTCGGCCACCACCTGCGACCACGGCACCTGCGAACCGGCCACCACCGGCGCCCACGCCATCACCAGCGCCGACAGCCCGTACCGCGCCGGGAACCGGCCCGCCCGCTCCGCCGGCCCCGCCGGCAGCCGCCACCGCGCGAACCCCGCGCCGTGCCAGGCGAACAGCGCCGCCAGCGGCAGCCCCAGCACGCTCCCGGCGTTCAGCCCGCCGCCGGCCAGCACCGACCCCAGCACCGACCCCCACGCCAGCGCCAGCGCCCAACTGCCCGCCACGACCGCCGCGTCGCACGCCCCGCGCCACGCCGCCGCGTCCACCCGGCCCCGCAGCCACAGCCCCATGTCCCGCACGACCCAGCCGATCAGCAGCACCACGAACAGCGGGAACAGCTCCTCCAGCAGCCGGTGCTCCAGCCCCGGGAACGCACCCGCCACCAGGCCCGCCGCAGCCACCAGCCACACCTCGTTGCCCAGGAAGAACGGCGCGAACGAGGCGATCACCAGCCGCCGCTCCCGCTGGTCACGGCCCAGCCACGGCAGCAGCATCCCCACCCCGACATCGGCACCGCCCAGCACCAGATACCCGCCGGCGAACACCGCCAGCAACACCACCGCGAGAGACTCCATCGAACAGCTCCTGTCAGAACGTCGCGCTCAACACCGGCTCGGCCGGACCCGCCGGGGGAGCGGCCCCCAGCCCCGCACCCTCCGGACCGCGCCGCGCGAACCGCGCCAGCAGCCACGCGTTCACCACGAACAGCACCGCGAACAGCACCGAGAACGCCGCGAACGACGCCGTGACCGCCCCCGCACCCACCTCCGGCGACACCGCGTCCCGCGTCTTCAGCACCCCGTAGACCATCCACGGCTGCCGCCCCACCTCGCGGAACACCCACCCCGACAGCATCGCCACATACGGCAGCGGCACCGCCGCGATCACCAGCACGTGAAAGACCCGGCCCCGCACCAGCCACCGCCCGAACGGCACCTTCACCAGCGCCACCGCCGCCACGATCAGCATCAGCAGCCACATCGTCGTCATCAGCGCCTCACCGGCGCCCGCCAGCCCCGGAGGCATGTAGTCGTCCGGCCCGAACCGCGCCGTGAAATCGGCCACCGCCGCCGCCGCGTCGTCCCCGCCGCCCTTCGTCGGCTGCACGTACTCGAACTGCGTCCCGCCGAAGACCACCACCGGCATCACCGACACGATCACCGTCACCAGCCCGATCCGCATCGACCGCCGGAAGAACTCCACCTCACCCGTCCGCCGCAGCAGGTGATAGCCGCTCACCCCGGCCATGAAGAACCCCGCCGTCAGCAGCCCCCCGAACAGCACATGGAAGAACGCCAGCACCGCCGTCGGATTCGCCAGCAGCGCCCCCGCATCGGTCAGCCGCGCCGCGCCGTCCACCATCTCGAACCCCACCGGACGCTGCATCCACCCGTTCGCCACCAGCACGAAGTACGCCGACAGGTACGCCGTCAGCGTCACCACCCAGATCAGCGCCAGATGCACCCACCGGTTCAGCCGATCCCACCCGAAGATCCACAACCCCAGGAACGTCGACTCCACGAAGAACGCCACGATCGTCTCCAGCGCCAGCGGCGCCCCGAACACGTTCCCCGTCACCCGCGACAGACCCGACCAGTTCAACCCGAACTGGAACTCCATCACCAGACCGGTGACGATCCCCACCGCATAGTTGACGACGTACAGCTGCCCCCAGAAACGCACCATCCGCGCATGCACCGCACTGCCCGACACCGCCGCCCGCGTCTGCGTCAACGCCACCAGCGTCGCCAGCCCCAGCGTCAACGCCACGAACAGGAAATGCGTACCGGCCGTCAACGCGAACTGCACCCGCGCCAGAACCAGCGCGTCCCCACCCATCAGCACACGCTCCAAGAATCGATCCGCAACGACCCCACGATCCTCAAAGCGCACACCCCGCCACCGAATCGGACGCGAGCGTGCAACCGCCCTGCGCCTTTGGCGCAGCACCCCCCGCCCGCCTACATCTCCCGATGTACGCGCCCCCGCCGCGCCCCCGCCCCCAGGACGACCGCCGTCAGCAGATACGGCACCGCCGCCGCACCCATCAGCACCCCCGCGCCCGCCCACCGCGAACCCACCGCATACCCGGCGAACGCCAGCACCGCCACCGTCTCCGACCCGAACCCCGCCACCGACGTCACCGTCGCCCGCGCCCCGTCACCGATCCGGTCCTGCAACCGCGCGTCCGCAGCCGCCATCGCCCACCGGAACACCCCGAACGCCACCGCCACCAGCACCAGCCCACCCGGCCGCCCGCTCAACGACCCCACCGCAAGGCACACCGCACCCACCGCCAGCACCGGCGCCAGCCACCGCACACCACGCCCCGCCAGCCAGCCGCCCACCGCGTCACCGACCGTCACCACCAACACCAGCAACGGAACCGACGCCGCCGCCACCCCCGTCGACCGCACCAGCAACGGCACGTACTCGTCCAGCGCCGTCACACCCTCCACCGCCACGACCAGCAGCAGCGCCCACCGCACCGCCGGCTCACCCCGCACCTGCGCCCACCCCTGGCGCACCACCGACCCAAGCGACGGCTCCGGCTCATCCTCACCGCCGCCCCGCGACTCCGGCAGGAACCACCCCGCCACCGCACACACCGCGCACACCGCCACACTCGCCAACCCCAGCGCCCGGTAACCCCCCGCCGCCAGCACCGGCGACGCCACCGCCGACGCCGCCACCACCGCCAGCAGCGACACCGCCTCAGAACGCCCCATCAAACGCGCGTACGCACCCGCAGCCCCCACACGCTCCAGCCGCTCGTACACCAGCGCCTGCATCGTCCCCGAACGCAGCGCCGACCCCGCACCCCACAGCACGAACCCCACGGCGAACGCCGCATACGACGGGAACAACACCCACAACCCGAAACCCGCACCCGCCAGCAGGGGAGACACCACCAGCAGCAACCGGCGCGAGAACACATCCGCCCACACACCGGACGGCAGCTCAAGAGAGAACGTCGTGACCGACCAGATCACGAACAACGACGAGATCGCAGCGGGCGACAACCCGGTCTCGGCGAACAGCACCGCGTACACCGGGTACAGAACAACGAAATCCTCGAGGAACGCGTAGACGTACAGCCTCCGCGCGAGCCCCGCCTCAGGTGAAGATCAATGTCGACGTCGCATACCCCGCACCCTAACCCCACCGTCCCGCTCCCGCACCCCCGTCATTCCGGGGCACCCTCCGCCGCGGCGGGGGAGCGGCCGAACAGCGCCAGCAGCCGCGCCTGACCGTCGGCATCGTCGGGGACGGCCACCGCGGGCCCCACCATGCCCACCTCACGCCCCCGAGGCGCCATCCGCTCCGCCGTCTCCAGCGCCGGACCCACCAGATCCGCGTCGAACACCACCCTCTGCCCGGTCGCCTGCGCCAGATCCCACGTGTGCACCAGCAGCTCCAGCGGATACCGCTCCAGCCACTCACGCATCGTCATCTCCACACCGATGGCCAGCCCGATCCGCCGATCCAGCGCCTCGGGCGTCAGCGCCGCCATCATGCGACCGCGCACCTCCCGCCACGACGCCAGCGGATCCGCACCGGCCACCGCCCGCCAGTCCGGATCCTCCCGGGGGAGAGGACGCCCTGCCGCCCGCAGCTCCACCACCAGCAGACCCGCCGTGACATGCCCCGCCACATCCACCGCCGCCCACCCCTCGCACGGCGACGGCGAAAGCCACCGATCCGCGGGCGTCGCCGCCAGCACCGCCTCGAAACCGTCCAGCGCACGGACGAACTGCTCTGGAACCACGACGCCCACATCCCGTTCCCGACGCCCACACACCGCATGCCCGCCACCGCCATGGCGGCCCCGCCAATGTAACGACCGCCACCGCCCGCCCCGCCACCATGGCCACGACCGGCCCGCGCTAGACGCTCGACACCAAGATCTTGATCAACGCGGCCGTCGCCGGCGGATCCGGCGGCTCGCCGTAGGCGACCGCGAAGACCTGCCGGGCACCGCCCTCGATCTCCGTCGCGTGCACCCCCGGCTCCCGGTGCGCCTCCAACGCCAGCCCCGGAAGCGTCGCCACCCCCATCCCCGCCGCCACCAGCGACTGCACCACCACCATGTCGTCACTGGAGAACGCGATCCGCGGCGTGAACCCGGCGCGCTCGCACACCGCCACCATCGCCGCCCGACACCGCTCGCACCCCCCGACCCACGCCGAATCCCGGTAATCCTCCAGCCTCGCGTCCGGCTCCCGGGCGATCAGGTACAGCGGGTCCTCCAGCAGGGGAGTCAACCGGAACCCCTCCTCCTCATCCGGGGTGTCGGCATGCCGGAACACCAGCGCGACGTCGACACGCCCATCACGCAGCATCCGCAACCCCTCGACCGGATGCACGTCGACGAGATTCAGCTCCACACCCGGATACGACGCCGCCAGCTCGGCCGCCGCCCTCGGCACAATCGTGCTGAGCACCGTCTGGAACCCGGCGACCCGAACCCGCCCGGCCCGCAGCCCCACCTGGGCCTCCAGCTCCGCCGAAGCGGCGTCCACCCGCCCGACGATCTCCCTGGCCCGCTGCGCCAGAAGCTCACCCTCCGGGGTCAGCCGGATGCCCCGCCCCACACGCTGCACCAGCCGCGCACCCGTCGCCGCCTCCAACCGGCCCAGATGATGGCTCACCGACGGCTGCGAATAGTGCAGCTCCCTGGCCGCCTCCGTCACCGACCCATGACGCGCGACCGCCTCCAACACCCGCAGATGCGTCAAATTCAGCACACATCAAATCTATCTATGCACTTCAGCCCAAGTCGGCATTGGACGTCATGACGGCCGCGAACCCGGCATCAAAGCCATGGCCAAGCAGACCACCACTCCCGCGCCGCCCAGGCCCGGCCTGACCGAACTCAACACCCGCATCCGGCCCACGACCGTCCCCGGCACAGCCCTATCGTTTGCTGATGCACGCACACCCCATCGACCGCCCGGCCGATCTCGACGTCGTACGCGACTCCTACGACCGAGTGGCCGGCAACTACGCCGACATGGTCGTCACGACAGGAATCGGCGACATCCGCCGGCACCCATGGCACAAGGCATCGATCGACGCCTTCGCCGACAGCGTGCGCGGGCTCGGGCCCGTCCTCGACGTCGGCTGCGGACCCGGGACGGTGACCGCCTACCTCGCCGAACGCGGACTCGACGTATCCGGGGTGGACCTCTCTCCTCGCATGATCGAGAACGCCCGCCGGCTTCATCCGGAGTGCCGCTTCGCCGTCGCCTCCGCCACCGAACTCGACCTCTCCGAAGCGTCCCTGGGAGGCGTGCTCGGATGGTGGTCGCTGTTCAACCTCCCCCGGCACGTCCTACCCCAGGTCCTGGCCATGTTCGCGCGCGCGTTGAAGCCAGGCGGACACTTCATCACCGCAACCCACGTCGGCGACGAGGACGCGGTCCGCACCGAGGCCTACGGAGGCGTACCCGTCCGCTGGACGACGCACAAGTGGCGGCCGGAACAACTCGTCAGCCTGATCGAGCAGGCCGGCCTGAACCCGGTCGCCGAACTGCGGCTCCCCCCGGAGGAGTACAGCGGACCCGGTCTGGTCGTCATGGCCAAGCGCCCCGACTGACGATTCTTTGCTCCACACCGGGGGAGCAGGCGGCCGAGACACGCCCACGTGCCTCGGCCGCAAAACCGCACACCCCGCTCAGCGGATCCGGTCGTAGACCAGGCTCAGCACGCCGTGCTCACCCGCGGCCTGCCCGGCGAGCGTCCACCGCGCCTCGGGCAGCCCGTCCTCGAACAGACGCGGCCCGCCGCCGAGAAAGACCGGGAAGATCATGATCGACAGCCGGTCGACCATGTCCGCCGCCAGCAGCGCCTTGATGACGCTCGCACTGGAAGGCACGAGAATGTCGCCGCCCTCGCCCGCTTTCAGCTCCGCGGCGACGTCCGCGGCCGGCCTGTCGACGACCCTCGTCCGCTCCCACGGAGCCTCCCCGAGAGTGGAGGACAGCACCACCTTCTCCGCGCCGACGAGCCACTTCGCGAAGCCCTCGTCCCGCGGATCGGCGCCCTCCATGCCGATCACGGTCGGCCAGAAACCCATGAACCCCTCGGCGTTGACCCGCCCCAGCAGCGCCGTCGTCGCCGTCTCCCAGAGACCGCTCATGTGGTCCCGGGCGACGTCGGTCACGGCGAACGGCATCACCCAGCCCATGTCCTCCGGGGCGTCCTTCCTGGCATAGCACCCGTCGAGCGAGAAGTTCATGTTGGCGATCACCCTGCGGCCGCCGGTCTGCTCCGTCATCTCATGCTCCCTGAGTCGTGTTGTCGGTGTCGTGCTCAGTGCCGCCGGCATCCGCGGCCACGAGCGCAACGAGCTTGTCCAGGCTCTGCCCGAACCCGATCTCGATGCCCGCGATGAAGTCCGCGGAGCTGACCGTGCTGTCGGTGATCCGGTACAGAACGTCCAGATCCGTGCCCGTGCCGGTGTCCCGAAGGCCGAAGTCGACGTGCGCGGTGAAGGCCACACCGCCACCGGGAAGCAGCGGCGAACTCCGGTAGGCGAGGCGCTCACCAGGGCGAACCTCCTCGACCACCCCCTCCGCACGCCCGGCGACCGCGTCGGAACCGTCCTCGTCCTCGACATCGCGGTACTCCAGGACGACCCGCCCACCCGGCCGCGCCTCGAACACCAGCTCCGAGACACGCAGGTCCTCCGGCGCCCACCAGCGGGCGAGCAGGGGAGACTCCGTCAGGTGGCGCCACACCAGCTCAGGACCTCCCGCCAACGACCGGTGGAACCGGAACGAGCGGCCATCGGCCCACCCCGCCTCCCCAGCCGCCAACCGCTCCGCCTCGAGACTGAGCCCGTAGCGGTCGAACGTCTCCCGCGCCCCGCCGGCCAGGTCCGCGGTATCGGCCAACCGGCCGAGCTCTGCCGCCAGATCCCGCAGGGGAGCGGCCTGCAGCGCGTAGACGCGGCGCTGCCCTGAGCGCTGGGACGTGACGACGCCCGCACGTTCCAGCGTCTGCAGGTGCTTGGTCGTCTGCGGCTGGCGCGCACCGGCAAGCCGGGCGAGAACCCCGACCGAGCGCGGCCGCTCGGCCAACAAACCCACCAGCCGCCAACGAGCCGGATCCGCCAACGCGGCGAGAAGTTCCTCCATGGCCAGAAGTATTCCTCGCTACGAATATTCGTGTCAAGGAATACTTTCGAATCCGGGGGAGTGCCACAAGCGGAGCGGTCGAACTCAGGCCCTCCAGCCCCGCAACTCGCAAGCCGTGGTTACCCACCTGGGCCCTGGGCGACAGGTCTTCAAGCCCGGCGTTGTTGCGCCAACGGCGCACTAGACCGTGACGCGGGGGAGTCGTCCAGGCCCCGCTTTTCAGGACGGGCTTGCGGCGGTAAGCACAACTCGACGGTCTCGTTCTCCGAGGGCGGTGCCGGGCTCTAGCCGGTGACCCTGCTGGACGACGACGGCGTCGGGCTCGGACGACACCACCACCCACCAGGAGTACTGGGGCGGGCGATACGCCGAGCACGACCACCCGTGGAGCGGCGCGGGCGAGGTCGCGCAGTAGTGCTGGCCGGGCCCGTCTCACTGAACCAGCCGGGCACGTCCGGATGGAACCGTTGATCTACGCGGGCGGGCACGTCCCGTATCGACGCGAGCGAGGCGCGAGGCACCGTCCTTCGTCCGGCGCACCCTCCGGCTTTCGCGGTGCGGCGGACATGGGTCGCCGAGGAACGCGTCGCGACGATGCTCCCGCCCAGGGCGGCGCGGGATCCTGTGCGCGGTGTCCGCTGTCGGGCAGCCCATGAGGCTGGGCCGCCTCCATCCGGCATTCGGCGATCTTACTTAACATAATGTTCATTATCGACCACGTGTGAACCGGGCGAAGTGGGGCGGATCGCCGTCCGGAACGGTGCCGTCAGGTGTTGCGTGACGTGTGCTCGGTGCCGAGATCGATCCAGAAACGGTCCTCACCGCGGGCCCGGCCGTCGTGCACACCGCCGTTCGCCAAGATCACCCGGCGTGACGGCTCGTTGTCCGCCGCGCACGTCAGCAGAACACGTCTTAGGCCGACGCCGGGGCATTCGGTGAGGCCCGCGGCCAGCATCCGCGTGGCGTGGCCCTGCCGCCGCCAGGCCGGCACGACGTGGTACCCGACATGCCCTCCGACCTCGGCCAGCTCAGGCGTCAGCCGGTGCCGGATGATCAGCGTGCCGATGTAGTCCTCGCCCGAGACGTACCAGTACGTCGTGCACGGCACGCCCCAGCGCCGCCGGACACCGCGCCGCTCGGCGACGAACGCCTCGAAGTCCTCCTCGGCGCCCTCCAGCCAGTCCCCGGGGCCACCGGACGCCGCCAGGTCGGCCAGCTCCCCGGCCAGGAACGACTCGCGGACCACCACCGTCGGCGGCACGAGGCGCGGCACTCGGCTCGGATCGTCCACCCGCCCCATTCTCGCCGGAAAAACGATGAAACCAGCGGCGAAATGCGCGAGTCTCACCCCCTGTACCTGATCCATGCGACGGAAGGTGACCGTGAGCGAACACCTCGACCAGGTCTTCGGACAGCTCGTGCAGCGCAGCTGGCAGCGCTTCTCCGAGGAACTCCACACCCGCGAGATCGACGATCTGCTCGTCGGCGCCGTCATCACCGCGGCGGTCGCCCAGGGCAACGCACTCATCGACCTGAACTCCGACGGCAACCACCACTACCTGCGGTTCCAGCACCGGGAGCGCAAGCACCGCCTGATGTTCCAGCTGACGCACCGCGCCGGGACCATCACCGCGGCCAAGACCCTGGGCCAGCACGCCGCGGTCACGATGGCCTACGGCGAGTACGTCCAGGACGCGCGGACGGTGTGGCAGGCGCTGAAATCCGAGGTCAAGAGCAGCTTCCTCGACGTCGGCGAGCCCGGCGTGCTCACCGTCGACGCCGACCTCGGCAGCGGCTACGTCTACGTCCAGGTGCCGCTGCTGCTGGACCTGGACCAGTACTTCGCCGACCACTACACGGTGAAGTACCCCGTCCTGCAAGAGCACATCGCCGCCGTCACGCAGGCCTGCGCGAAGTACCTGCACGGCCGCATCGCCGCCTGAACCGGAGGACACCGCCATGCTTTCGATGATCAACAAGTTCAAGAACAACGCCGAGGCGCGGGAGAGCAAGGACGAGGCCCTCATCGGCGAGATGGTGTTCACGATGGCGCACCTCGGGTGCCCCGTCATCGGGATCAAGTCCGGCGGCGACCTGCAGTACGTGCGGTTCAAGCCGGTCGGCGACCCGGTCCTGTACAGCTTCACGATCGTGCTGGACCGCAAGACCGGTGACAGCGCGCTGCAGCAGGCCGTCCTCGGCAGCAAGGCGACCCTCACGTTCGTCGCCGAGGTGAAGAACCACATCGCCGACCCCGACGACCTGGTGGCCATGTTCCGGACCGACATGGCGAACATGCTGCGCAGCCCGTGGTTCGGCGACATCAAGCTCGACCACCAGCTCAACTCGGTCACCGCGACGAAGAAGCAGCTGATCGACATCGACGACTACGCCGACGCCGACGGCGCCGACCGTGACCGGCTCAGGCAGCTCCTCCAGGGCACCATGCAGGAACTGCGCGAGAAGGTGGGTCCGTACAAGAAATGACAGGGGGCGTGTGGCGCGGGCGACGAGCCCGCGCCACCCCCTCCTCCGCGCGGGCCGGTAACTCTTCTTCCCCTCAAACCAGACAGAAGCAGGATTCTGTCTGGTTTGTGATCTGTTGACGGATTCCTGGCCGAATGACCGAACCTGCGCGACGGGATCTCCGCCGACCCGAGTTCAGTCTTTGGCGAGTGACGGTGAAGGCCGCCTTATCAGGGCCTTTGCACTCCAGGGTGGGGCCGGCTCCCCCGCTCCCCCGGGCGCCGGGCGGCCGGGCGGCCGGGCGGCCGGGCGGCCGGGCGGCCGGGGAGTGATCTTGTGCAGGTGTGCTTGCGCTACCGACATATCCGAGGTGACTTCGGAGAGTGATCGACGTGAAGCGGTGGGTACAGGTCCTGGCCGGTCCATGGTGGACGTGGCGCTTGGCGGCCGTTCACCCCGTGGTGGCGTGGGGGCGGTGCTGGTCGATGAGGGTGGCGAAGCGGAGGGCGTTGCGGACGGCGGCGCCGCCTGGGTCGTTGTTGAAGTAGACGTAGGCGTCGTCCGTGCGGCCGATCTCTGTGGCCCAGGTCTGGAGTGTCTCGTCGTCGTAGTCCGGCCAGGGGTCCGCCGAGCCCTCGTGGAAGCGCAGGTAGAGCCAGCCGGTGGTGCGCCAGAGAGGCGTCTGGGCGCGGCCGAGGCGGTCGGTCCAGCACAGGGCGGCGCCGTGTTGTCCCAGGACGTGGCGGGTCTCGTCCGTCCACCAGGTGGGGTGGCGGGGTTCGACGGCGACGCGGACGCCGTCGGGGAAGCGGTCCAGGCAGGCGGCGAGGCGGTCGGGGTCGGCGCGCAGTGTGGGCGGGAGCTGGAGCAGGACGGGGCCGAGGGTGGGGCCGAGGCCGGCGGCGGCGTTCATGAGGCGGTCGACGGGTTCCTCGGGGTCCTTGAGGCGTTTCATGTGGGTGAGGTAGCGGCTGGCCTTGACCGCCATGACGAAGCCGGGCGGGGTGGCGTCGCGCCAGTGCTCGAAGGCTTCGCGTGAGGGCAGCCGGTAGAAGGCGTTGTTGTTCTCGACGGTGTCGAAGACCTCGCTGTAGCGGTGCAGCCAGCGTCGCTGCGGGAGGTCGGGCGGGTAGAGGACGCCGCGCCAGTCGGCGTAGTTCCATCCTGATGTGCCGATGAGCACGGCCCCTCCCCTGCCTGGTGGTCCGTGCTCGTGGTCATACCCGTCGGTGCGGTTCCAGTGCGCGGATGTAGTCGACGAGGCGGACGCCGATCTCGAAGGGCAGGTCGGGGGTGGTGAGGTCGGCGTCGGGCCAGGTTTCGGAGATGCGGCGCCAGGGGGTGGGGCCGAGGAAGGCGCCGGCCTGGGGTTCGTCGCCGAGTTCGGCGCGCCAGGCGGGTTCGGTGGCGAGGAGGCGGGTGAGGGCGGCCTGGTTGTCGGGTTCGGCGCGGTGTTCGGCGTGGAAGCCGATCTCGATGGCGTGGGTGCGGCAGCCGGGGGCGATGTCGGCGGAGATGATCTGGGCTTCGTAGTGTTCGCGCTGGGGTGCGGGGTCGCCGAACCAGGCCTTGACGCCGTTGCCGCGTACCTGGACGTGCGGGGGCCCGAGGCCGGGTGGGGTGGAGCCCCGGATGATCTCGCCGACCTGGTCGAACAGTGCCCAGTCCGTCATCGTGCCCTGATTTTAGGGCGGTTCTGTCGGTGGCGGGGGGTAGCGTCCGGCGGGTGCGTCCTGTCGATGTTCAGCGTCTGTCGGTGGCCGAGTGCGTTGATCGTTATGCGGAGCTGGTGCGGGCGAAGACGTCGACGGGGGCGTTGTCGCCGGCGACGGCGGAGGTGTACGCGCGGGATGTGGTGACGTTCGCGGCGCTGGCGGGTCCGGAGCGGGTGCTGGACGATCTGGCGGGTGCGGACGTCGATGAGGTGCTGTTGCGGTTCGCGCGGAAGCCGGACGAGCGGCGGCGCCGGGGGGCGGAGGGGGGTGCGGGGGCGCAGAGTGCGGCGTCGCAGGCGCGGTTCCGGCGGTCGGTGTCGGCGTTCTTCCGGTATGCGGTGGTGGCGGGGTGGGTGCAGCTGGATCCGATGCGGGCGGTGACGGTGCGGCCGAAGCAGCGGGGCGGGTTGCGGGCGGAGCGTCGTGCGTTGACGGCGGAGCAGGCGGAGGGGTTGCTGGGGGCGGCGCGGGGTCTGGCGGAGGAGCCGGTGGCGGCGCGGCGGCGGGCGGATCAGCGGACGGAGTTGCGGGACGGGCTGATCGTGTTGTTGCTGGCGGCGGTGGGGCCGCGGGTGTCGGAGTTGACGGCGGCGAACGCGGAGGATTTCTTCGTCAACGCGGGGACGCGGTATTGGCGGATCTTCGGTAAGGGCGGGCGGACGCGGGATGTGCCGTTGCCGCGTCCGGTGGTGGAGGTGCTGGACGCGTATCTGGCGGAGGGGCGGGTGCTGCTGGATCGGGGGCGGGAGCCGAAGGCGCTGTTGTTGTCGTGGCGGGGGCGGCGGCTGGCGCGGGGGGATGTGCAGGGGGTGATCGATCGGGTGCTGGAGCGGGTGGAGCCGGGGCGGCGGCGGAGTGTGACGCCGCATGGGCTGCGGCATACGACGGCGACGCATCTGCTGGCGGCGGCGACGGACATGGACGCGGTGCGGCGGGTGCTGGGGCATGCGGATCTGTCGACGCTGGGCCGGTACCGGGATGAGCTTCCGGGTGAGTTGGAGGCGGCGATGCGGGTGCATCCGCTGCTGGGTCCGGTGGAGGGCCGGCGCGGCGGCTGAGCGGGGCGGTTGAGCGGGCGCCCCGGGCCGGGGGGTCAGTGGGGTTGGAGTGTGCGGCCGAGGGTGTAGGCGGCGGTGAGGTCGGTGCCGCGGTAGTCGAGTGCGGCGATGTCGGTGAGGTGGTGGTCGGCGTTGACGGCGACGGTGTTGGTGAGGTGGCGGAAGAGGGGCGCGTCGGACATGGAGTCGCCGTAGGCGGTGCAGTGGGCGGTGGTGAGTCCGTGGCGGGTGAGGAGGTCGTCGGTGAGGCGGACCTTGTCGTCGGGGGTGAGGATGCCGGCGGTGTCGAGGGTGCCGGTGAAGGGCATCGGGGGGAAGCGTGAGGCGATGACGTCGTCGAAGCCGTGGTCGAGGAGGTGGCGGGCGAAGAAGTCGGGCGACATGGTGATGACGGCGGAGTGCTCGCCGCGGGCGCGGATGTCGGCGCAGACGTCGGCGATGCCGGTGATCCAGGTGGCGGCCCGGTAGGCGGTGGCGACGAGGCCGGGGGTGAGGTGGCGCCAGAGGCGGTGGATCCCGGTGGAGAAGCCGCGGGTGTCGAGGGTGCCGGCGGCGAAGCGGGCTTCGAGGTCGTGGAGTTCGGGGAGGGTTCCGAGGTGGCGGGCGATCTCGAGGTTGGCGGTGGTGCCGGTCAGGAGGGTGCCGTCCATGTCGAAGATGTGCAGGTGTGTCACATGTGTGAAGTGTGGCCGATCGGCGGGCCGGGCCGCGAACCGTTTCGGGGGTCAGTCGTCTGAGGGCCAGATGGCGTAGGAGACGAGGATGGCGGCCCAGATGCCGAGGGGGACGACGGGCCAGAAGTGCGTCCACTCCCCCGCGCGGAGTGAGGTGACGGCCCAGATGGCGGTCATGATGACGGCGCCGCCGGCCCAGTAGCCCCATTCGTTGTTCCAGGCGCGGCGGTCGGCTTCGGCCTTGGCGGCGCGGCGGGCCTTTTCGGCGCGGTCGCGGGCGGTCGTCGAGGGGGGCAGGTCGGCGGTGAGGGGGGTGAGGTCGCCGTGGGTGGTGGCGGTGAGGGCGTGGTGGAGGCGGCGGTCGTGTTCGGCGGGGTCGAGGGCCCCGTCGGTGAGGGCGTCGGTGAGTTGCTGGACGGTGCGGTCGCGGTCCTGGTCGGAGGCGCGGACGTGGTCGTCGCCGGTCCGGTGGTCTGTTCCGGTGGGGTGGTCCATGGCGGGTTTCCTGTCGGTGGGCGGTTCTGGCCGGCGGGTTCTCCTTCCAGGGTCGCGTGGGTTCGGGGGGCGGGTCGTCCTCCGGGGTGAGGATCGGGGTGTACTTCGTTCGCAGGATGGGGTGTCCTCCCCTGCCGAAAGTCGGGGATGGCGGTGGCCTTTCGCGGGATCCGCCGGGCGGTGGTGTTTTCCTAGCGTCGTGACCCATGGACGGGATCATGGGTGTGGTGGACACGGCGGTGACGTCGCCGTGGTTCTACCTGGTGTTGTTCGCGGTGGCGGCGATCGACGGGTTCTTCCCCGTGGTGCCGAGCGAGAGCTTGGTGATCACGGCGGGGGTGTACGCGGCGTCGGGTGAGCCGCGGCTGGGGTGGGTGGTGGTGCTGGCGGCGCTGGGCGCGTTCACCGGTGATCATGTGTCGTTCCTGGTGGGGCGCCGGGCGGGCGGGCGGCTGGTGCGGGGGGCGCGGCCGGGGTCGCGGCGGGACGCGGCGTTCGGGTGGGCGCGGCGGACGATGGCCGAGCGGGGCGGGCTGATCCTGGTGGTGGCGCGGTACGTGCCGGGCGGGCGGACCGCGGTGACGGTGACGATGGGCGCGGTCGGTTACCGGTTGCGGTCGTTCTCGCTGTTCGCGGTGGTGGCGGCGGTGTCGTGGGCGGTGTACGGGGCGCTGCTGGGTTATGTCGGCGGGGTCGCGTTCGAGCACGATCCGGTGAAGGGCGTGGCGGTCGGGCTGGGGCTGGCGCTGTCGGTGACGGTGGTGGTGGAGGCCGTGCGTTACGTGCGGCACCGGCGTGCCCGCGGGGCGGCCGGCGCGGCGGGGCCGGTGGACGGGGCCGGCGGGGCGCAGGACGGGGCGCGGGAGCCGGATCCGGTGGGGCCATTGTCCGGCGGGTGACCGCGCTGAGGTGAAAGGGTTGCGTTCGGGTGGCCGTAGGTTGAACTTCGGCGGTCCGTCTGGTGTCTGAAAGATGTCGGGCATGGGTTGCCTTCGGACGTGAGGGAGAGCATGGGAGCGCCGGATTTCAGCGCTGATCTGTACCGGGAGATCACCGAGTTCGCGGAGGGCACGCCGTCGTGGGTGCATTCGGCGGCGGAGGTGGGGACCGACGGGGGGCTGCTGCTGTTCGCCGCGCTGTTCGTGGCGGGCTGGTGGCGGGCCCGGGGGCGGGACGCGCGGGAGATGGGGCTGGCGCTGGCGGCGCCGTTCGCTGTGGTGGCGGCGTATCTGGTGAGCGAGGTGTCGAAGAGTTTCATCCAGGAGGAGCGGCCGTGCCGTGCGGTGGCGGGGGCGGTGCACATCGCGGCGTGCCCGGCGCCGGGTGACTGGTCGTTCCCGAGCAACCACGCGACGATCGCGGCGGCGTCGGCGGCGGCGATCGTGGTGGCGTGGCGGGTGATGGCGCCGGTGGTGCTGCCGCTGGCGGCGCTGATGGCGTTCTCGCGGGTGTTCGTGGGCGTGCATTACCCGCATGACGTGGCGGCGGGTTTCCTGGTGGGCGTGGTGGTGGCGCCGGTGGCGGCGCTGGTGCTGGTGCGGGCGCTACGTCCTTTGGTGGAGGCGCTGCGGGGTGTGGCGGCGGGTGCGGTGCTGCTGGGTTCGCCGGTGGCGGCGGGTCCGGCCGGCGGGGCCGGGGTCCCGCAGCCCGCGGGGGTCGCGCCGGGGGGTGCGGCGCCGGTGATGGGTGCGGCCGGTATGGCGCAGCCGGCGCCGTCGGGCGGGGCCTGGGCGGGTGACGCGTCGGTGACGATGCCGGACGTGATGGGCGGTGTGCCGCCGCGTCCGGGGTCGGGGCCGGGCCGTGTCCCCTGACCGGATCGTGTGGTCGGTCGTGCGGGCCGCCTCGGGGTGGTGCTTCGGCATCGCCTGAGGCGGCCCGTTCGCTGTGCGCACCTCGGGGGCGGGGGCGGGGTGTCAGGGGGTTTCGTCGGTGGTGTCGACGAGGCCGGCCTCGTAGGCGATGACGGCGGCCTGGACGCGGTTGCGGACGTCCAGGCGGGTGAGGATGGCGCTGACGTAGGCCTTGACGGTGCCTTCGACGACGTGGAGGCGCACGGCGATCTCGGCGTTGGACAGGCCGGCGCCGAGCAGGGCCAGGACGTCGCGTTCCCGGGGGGTGAGGGCGGCGGTGCGGCGGCGGGCGCGGGCGCCGCCGGCGAGGCGGCCGCCGCCGATCTCGGTGATGACGCGGTGGGCGACCTTCGGGGACAGGTAGGCGGCGCCGCCGGCGACGGCGCGGACGCCGGCGATGAGCTCGCGGGGGTCGCCGGACTTGAGCAGGAAGCCGCTGGCGCCGCCGGACAGGGCGCGGGCGATGTACTCGTCCTCACCGAAGGTGGTGAGCATGATCAGTCCGGTGCCGGGGGCGACGCGGCGCAGCTCGGCGGCCGCGGCGAGGCCGTCGAGGCGGGGCATGCGGATGTCCAGGAGGGTGACCTCGGGGCGGTGCCGCAGGGTCAGGTCGATGGCCTCGTGCCCGTCGGCGGCCTCGGCGACCACCTCGATGCCGGGGTCGGCGGTGAGGATCGCGCGGACGCCCGCGCGGATCATCGCCTCGTCGTCGGCGAGCAGTGCCCGGATCACTGGTCCTCCCGGTCGTCGCGGTTCTGGACGCTGAGCTGGTGGGTGTCGTAGGAGTTCTTGGCGGTGAGGCGGCCGCCGGTGAAGCACAGGCGGTAGACGCGGCCGGTGCCGAGCAGGTCGGCGTCGGGCCGGTAGTAGCGGCAGTCGGCGCGGGCGGGTTCGGGGACGGCGGCGCGGACGACGCCGGTGCCGGTGGTCTCCCTGGGCGGCAGGGCCTCCTCGACGCGGTCCTGGGGGGTGCCGACGCGCAGCGCGGCGTAGTCGTCGGGCGGCAGGACGGAGTTGAGGGTGGCGTAGACGTGGTAGCCGAGCATGAGCGCGCCGAGGAAGGCCATGAGGGCGGTGGGGACGGCGATGGCGGTGATGAGGCCGCGGCGCGCCTGGCGTCGTTTGCGGGCCAGGTGCCGGGCGGATTCGGAGGCCCACACTCCCTCGGAGGCCCGCTCCCCCGGCGCCGCGTGGCTTGAGGAGGTCGCGTGGCTTGAGGAGCTGGGGCCGGGCGGGGTGAGGCCGAGGGCGGCGCGCAGGGCGTCGCGGCCCGTCGGCCCGGCCGCACCGGCCATGTCGGCCATGTCGGCCGGTGGGTGCGCGGGGAGGTGCGGGGTGTCGGGGAGGTCGGCGGAGACCCGGAAGCCGCCGCCGGGTGTGGGGGCGGCGTGCAGGACGCCGCCGAGCAGGCGGGCACGTTCGGTGAGGCCGGTGAGCCCGCGGCCCCCGGACGCCAGCCCCGCTCCCCCGCTGGGCGGGCCGCCGGGCGGAGGGTCGTTGGCGACGGTGACGGTGACGGTGGCCGGGTCGCCGTCGCGGTGGGCGAGGGTCACGGTGACGGCGGCGCCGGGCGCGTGCTTGGCGGCGTTGGTGATGGCCTCCTGGACGATGCGGTGCGCCGTCAGCGCGGTCAGCGGTGCCGGTGCGGGCGGCGCGTCCGCGGAGGTGCCGGCGGGGCCGGTGGTGGTGAGGGAGACCGGGACGCCGGAGGCGCGGGCGCGGGCGACCAGCTCGGGGATGCTCTCGCGGGCGGGCGGCACCGGCGCTCCCCCGGCCGTGCCCGCGGCCGGGAGGGTGCCGCCGGAGTCCGCGGGGTTCTCGCCGGGGGCGTCGTCGCGCAGGACGCCGATGATCTCGCGGAGGTGCTCGGTGGCGTCGGCGGCGCCCGTGCGCAGTTCGGCGGCGGCCGCGCGGTGCCGGTCGCCGAGGTCGGCCGCGACCTCCAGGGCGCCGGCGCGGACGGCGATGAGGGCCAGTTCGTGGCCGAGGGAGTCGTGCATGTCCTGGGCGATGCGGGCGCGTTCGCGGAGCCGTTCGCGTTCGGCGATGATGCGCTGCTGGTTCTCCAGGTGCTCGGCGCGTTCCCAGCCGGCGCGCAGGAGCTCCTGGTACTGGCGCCAGTAGCGGCCCACCAGCCAGGGCAGAACGCCCAGCAGGACCAGCCACACCGTCGAGGGGAACCAGGTGGTGACGTCCATGCCGCGGGCGGCCGACAGCAGCGAGCCGCCGACGAACACCGCGGTGAACCCCCACAGCAGCGGCCGTGCCCGGGCGGTCCGCAGCCCCGCCAGGCAGGACATCACGGGCATGGCGAACACGAAGTTGCCGTGGACGAGGATGAGCGCGATGGCGGTGAGGAGCGCGGCGGCCGGCCAGGCGCGGCAGACCGCGATCGCCGCCGCCAGGACGCCGAGCCCGGCCACCTGCGCCCACCAGGAGGCCGAGGCGGGCTCCAGCGGGGAGATCAGGTTGGCCACGACGGGCAGGGCCAGCGCGCCGAACAGCAGGGCGTCCTTGATCAGGGCCGCGCGGGAGGGCCGCCGGAACACCGCACCTCTCACCACACCCCGCACCGCACCACTCACCGCGTGCGTCAGCGCGTGCGCCGCCCGGCGGATCGCCGGGCGGCGGGCGGGCGGGACGGAGCCGGGGGCGGCGGAGTCGTTCACGCGGTCCACGCTACTGGCCGATGATCTGCGGCGTTACTGACGAAAGTCAGGGCCCGGGGCGGCGCCGCCGCACCGGAAAAGATCAGGGCGGGGCGCGCGCGGGCGGCGACCTGAAATACGGTTGGGCCGTGACAGCGCCCCCGGAACACCGCAGACGCCTGCCCGCCGTGCCGGGCCGGACGTGGTGGCCGCGCGGCCGCGCGGCCGACCTGGCCGACGCGGTCCTGGCGGGCCTGGTGCTGGTGGTGACGCTGTCGATGAGCGCCGCGGCCGCCAAACCCGAGGACCGCCCGCTGTGGCCGGGCGGGCTGGCGCTGATCGTCGTCGGCGCGGCCGCGCTGGCGTGGCGGCGGCGGCATCCGGTCGCGGTGCTGCTGATCGGGGTGGTGGTGCCGCCGCTGTACTACCCGCTGGGGTACCCCGACGGGCCGGTCGGCGCGGTGCTGTGGGTGGCGCTGTTCACCGCGGCCGTGGAGTGCCGGCTGCTGGTGTCGCTGGGCGCGGTCATCGTCGTCAACGCCGAGTTCCTGACGGTGGCGGTGACCCGGGGCGGCGGCGGTGACCCGGACGCGATCGTGGACGCGCGCGGCGTGGCGTCGCTGTCGATCGGGCTGCTGCTCGCGGTCGGGCTCGGGCAGTACGTGCGCAGCCGGCGGGAGATGGCCGAGGCCGCGCTGCGGCGCGCCGCCCAGGCCGAGCGCGACCGCGAGGAGGAGGCGCGGCGCCGCGCGGTCGCCGAGCGGCTGCGGATCGCGCGGGAGCTGCACGACGTGCTGGCCCACCAGATCTCGCTGATCAACGTGCAGGCCGGGGCGGCCCTGCACCGCCGCGACGACGCCGACCGCGCGTACACGGCGCTGGAGGCGATCAAGGCGGCGAGCAAGGAGACGCTGCGGGAGCTGCGCGAGGTACTGGGCGTGCTGCGGCAGGTCGACGCCCCCGATGCCGGGGGCGCGGTCGATGGAAGCGATCGGGGTGACGGGGGGACGGTGCCGCCGCCGTCACCGGTGCCGTCGCTGGAGCGGATCGGGGACCTGCTGGACCGGACCGCCGCGGCCGGCCTGTCGGTCCGGCGCGTCGGCGACCTCGCCCGACCCGGCGAGGAGGCCCTGAAGGCGCTGGCGGGGCTGCCGGTGCCGGTCGGGCTGGCCGGCTTCCGGATCGTGCAGGAGGCGCTGACCAACGTCGTGCGGCATTCGGGCGCGACGTCGGTGACGGTCGAGGTGCGGCGGCTGCCCGGCGAGGTGATCGTGCGGGTGGACGACGACGGGACGGGCCCCGGACCCGCCGCCGAGGGCGGGAACGGGCTGCGGGGCATGCGCGAGCGGGCGGCCGCCGCGGGCGGGGAGCTGACCGCCGGGCCGGGCCCGGCGGGCGGATACCGGGTGTGGGCGCGGCTGCCGCTGGACGGCGCCGCGGAACTTGGCGAGCGGGAGGACGAGGCGTGATCCGGGTGATGCTGGCCGACGACCAGACACTGGTGCGGGCGGGGTTCCGGTCGATCCTGGAGGGCGAGGACGACATCGAGATCGTCGCCGAGGCCGGGAACGGCGAGGAGGCGGTGGCGCGGGCCCGGGAGCTGCGGCCCGACGTGGTCCTGATGGACATCCGCATGCCCGTCCTGGACGGCCTGGAGGCCACCCGCCGGATCATCGCCGACCCGCGCCTCGCCGACGTCCGCGTGGTGATCTTGACGACGTTCGACCTGGACGACTACGTCTACGGCGCGATCAAGGCCGGGGCCAGCGGGTTCCTGGTGAAGGACACCGAACCGCCCGAGCTGATCCACGGGGTGCGGGTGGTGGCGCGCGGCGACGCGCTGCTGGCGCCCACGGTGACCCGGCGGCTCATCGCCGAGTTCGCGTCCCGGATCACCGCGCCGCCCCCGGCCGTCGAGCTGAACTCCCTCACCGACCGGGAGCGCGAGGTGCTGGAGCTGGTCGCGGCCGGGCTGTCGAACGAGGAGATCGCCGGGCGGCTGGTGCTGTCGCCCGCCACCGCCAAGACCCACGTCAGCCGTATCCTGTCGAAACTGGGGGCACGGGACCGGGCGCAGCTGGTGGTGCTGGCCTACGAGACGGGAATGATCCGCCCCGGCTGGCTCGGCTGACCCCGGGGCTGCAACGGGGCTGCAACCGGGCCGGTCACGGCGGTGTTGAACGGATGTGACGGTCACGGACGAAGCTCTTGCCCACACCCCGCCCGACACCGGCGCCGGTACCGGTCCGGGCGCGGGCGGTGACGGCGCCGCCGGCGAGGTCGTCGCGGCGCTGGCCGACGACCTGGACGCCGGGTTCGCCGTCCTGTACGAGGCGTACCGGGGCGCGGTGTTCTCCACGGCGCTGCGGCTGTGCGGGCGGTGGGCCGAGGCCGAGGACCTGTCCGCCGAGGCGTTCCTGCGCGCCTACCGGGCGCTGGCCGGATACGAGGCGGACCGGATCGCCGAGCTCCGGCCGCGGGCGTGGCTGCTGACGATCCTGACCAACGTGTGGCGCAACGGGCTGCGCACCGCGGCGCGGCGCCCGCCGCCGGGCCCGATCGAGGACGCCCCGGACCCGCCGGACCCGGGCGAGGGTGTGGAGGACGCCGTGGCGCGGCACGAGACCGGCCGGGAGCTGGCCGCGCTGCTGGCCGAACTTCCCTGGTCCCAGCGCGCCGCCGTCGTCCTGCGGCACGTCACCGACCTTCCGGTCGCCGAGATCGCGGTGATCCTCGACGTGCCCGAGGGAACCGTCAAGTCCCACATCTCCCGCGGCCTGGCCCGCCTCCGCCGGCTCCGCACCGCCGGGCCGCCCACATCCGGGCCGGCCGCACGGCACCGCAGCGACCCTCCGCAGAAAGGGGGCATCCGATGACCCGCACCGATCCCGCCGGCGGCCCGGCCGGCGCCGAGCCCGACCGCGATCTCGCCCGGGAGCTGGCGGCGCTGGCCGCCGACGCGCCTCCCGCGCTGCTGGACCGCATCGCCGCCCGCCGCGTCCACGTCCCCGGGCCCCTGGAGGGCCTGCAGGTCGCCTTCACCGACCACGGCGTCGCCTACCTGCGCGCCGGGATGGACGAGCAGGAGTTCGCGGCGGCGTTCCGGGCCCGGTTCGCGCGGCCGCTGCTGCCCGCCGCCCGCCCGCCGGCCGGGCTGGTCCCGGCGCTGCGCACCGGGCGGCTCGGCGGGCTGCGGCTGGACCTGCGCGGCCTCAGCGACTTCGAGGCCGCGGTGCTGCGCGCCGCGGCGCGGATCCCGCGCGGGCAGACCCGCCCGTACGCGTGGGTGGCGCGGCAGGCGGGACGGCCGAAGGCGGTCCGGGCGGTCGGGTCGGCGCTGGGCCGCAACCCCGTCCCGCTGCTGATCCCGTGCCACCGGGTGACCCGGTCGGACGGCGCGCTCGGCGACTACGTGTTCGGCGCCGGCGCCAAGGAGCGGCTGCTGCGCGCCGAGGACGTCGACGTCGACGAGGCGGCCGAGCTGGCGCGGCGCGGGGTGCGGCTCGTCGGGTCCGACACCACCGGGATCGTGTGCTACCCCACCTGCGGTGACGCCCGCCGGATCAGCCCCGGGCACCGCCGCGGGTTCCGGGACCTGGCCGCGGCGCGGGCCGCCGGGTACCGGCCGTGCCTGCACTGCCGCCCCGGCGACCCCGACCCCCGGCCCGCGTGAGCGTACCGGTCGGCGGCGGGCGGCGATCCCGGTCATTCGCTCTTGCCTTCTCGCGCAGACGGCTGCCGGCTACGTCGAAGGCCACGGACCAGCTCCTAGAATAGCTTTTACCTCTGATTCGAGTTGCTCGAAAATATCCATGCCGAGCGCCGGGAGTTGACGTCGAGCGGTGTTCGCCAGGGCGGCGTCGCCCATTCGGTTCGCAGCTGCCCGCTGGATCGTCCGCTGCCGCCACCGGGATCGGTCACGTGCACGTCATGGCCGGGCAGTGACGCCGCCGGGCCATCCAAGAAAAGGAAAAACGGGTCGTTGTAATCGTCAAAGCGAAATTGTGTTGATGTGAAGAATGCCCCACGGTTCGATGAAGCCAGAATCTGGCCAGACCAGGTTGGACTCGTGATGGTGTTGGCGGGCATCATGCACGGGCACCGACGACATCGCGGGAAATGAATGGTCAGGTGGTTCACCGATCTGGGGAGCGAGAATGGCGGCGAACGGCACGGGCCGGGCCACCCTCGGCGAGGCGGTCGGCCATGTCACCGCGGACCGCGTCCTGGTCTGCGCGGGACGCGAGCACAGGACGCGCTGGCAGCGGGGCGAGCGCCTGGAGCACCTGTTCGAGGAGCGGTGCGACCGGCTTCGGGCGCAGGGCTCCCACGACCATCCCGCCGTCGACGCCGACGGCACCGCCCTCACCTACGACGACCTCGACGCGAGGGCCAACCGGCTCGCCCGCCACCTGCTGGCGCGGGGAATCCGCCCGGGCGACCGGATCGGGCTGCTGTTCGACCGGGCCCCGCCCTCCTACGCGGGCATGCTGGCCGCCCTGAAGATCAACGCCGTGTACGTGCCGCTCGATCCCGGCTACCCGCCCGACCGGCTGTCCTACATCGCGGCGGACGCGGGCGTGCGGACCGTGCTGTCGCTCTCGCACCTGCGCGAACACCTGTCGCCCGCCAAGGCGGAGGTCGTGTGCCTGGACGAGGCGGAGCCGCAGGTCGCCGCCCTTCCCGGCCACCGCCTCACCAGCACGGAGAAGGGCGCCCCGGCCGACGACCTGTGCTACATCATCTACACCTCCGGCTCGACGGGACGGCCCAAAGGCGTGGCGATCCAGCACGCCGCCGTCTGCAACTTCGTCCGCGTCGCGGTCGAGGTCTACGGGGTGGAGCCGGAGCACCGCATGTACCAGGGCATGACGATCGCCTTCGACTTCTCCGTCGAGGAGATCTGGGTGCCCCTGGTCGCGGGTGCGACCCTGGTCCCCCGGCCGAGCGGGGCGGCGCTGGTCGGCGCCGAGCTGAGCGACTTCCTGCGAAACGCGCGGGTCTCGGCCCTGTGCTGTGTCCCGACGCTCCTGGCCACGCTCGACCAGGACCTTCCCGGCCTGCGCTTCCTGCTGGTGTCCGGTGAGGCGTGCCCGCAGGACCTGGTCGCCCGATGGCACCGACCCGGACGCAGATTTCTGAACGTCTACGGGCCCACCGAGACCACCGTCACCGCCACCTGGACGACGCTCCACCCCGACCGGCCGGTGACCATCGGCGTTCCGCTGCCCACCTACTCGGTGGTCGTCCTGGACCCGGCCGAGGACCGTGCCCTGGAGCCCGGCCGGCCGGGCGAGATCGGCATCGCGGGGGTCGGGCTGGCCGCCGGGTACGTCGACCGCGAGGACCTGACCCGCAGCAGGTTCGTGCCCGATTTCCTCGGCATCGAGCACAACCCGTCGGGCCGCATCTATCGCACCGGGGACCTGGGCCGGATCAACGCCGACGGCGAGCTGGAGTACCACGGTCGCATCGACACCCAGATCAAGATCCGCGGGTACCGCATCGAGCTGACCGAGATCGAATCGGTCCTGTCGGAGGTGCCGGGGATCGCGCAGACGGTGGTCGGCGTCCACGAGCCAGAACCGGGCGTGGTCGAACTCGTCGCGTACTACACCCGCCGGTCCGGCAACGGCCGAGGCGAATGCGACGGGGACGGCGCCGGCCACCGTGAACGCCTGCACCGGCGGGCGCGAGAGCGGCTGCCCCGCTACATGGTGCCGGCGTACTTCGAGGAGCTCGACGCCATCCCGATGCTGCCGAGCGACAAGGCCGACCGCGGCAGGCTCCCCGCACCGAGGGGTCCGCGCGGCCTCGCCGCCCCCGCCGGCGGCGGCTCCGCCCCGGCCCGCGGCACCGAGCGGCTGCTCGCCGACGCGCTGGCCGATCTCATGCGGCTGGAAGGCGCGCCGGCCGACGCCCACTTCTTCGACGACCTGGGCGCCGATTCGCTGGTGATGGCCCGCTTCTGCGCCTCGCTGCGGGAGCGGACGGACCTGACGGCACTGTCGATGGCCGACATCTACCAGAACCCGACGATCAGGGACCTGGCCGCGATGATGGACGCCACGGCCCCCGCGCCCGCCCAACCACCACCACGACAGCCGCCACGACAGCCGCCAGAACAGCCGTACGTGGCGGCGCCGGTCCCGGCGACGGCGAAGGCACCGGGGCGCACGGTGGAGTACGTGCTGTGCGGCCTCCTGCAGTTGCTGCTGTTCCTCGGGATCGTCTACCTCGGTGCCCAGGTCGCCCTCGGGTACCGGTGGGTGGCCCATGCGGGCGGACCGCTCGACCTCTACCGGCGGGGGCTGGTCTACGGCTGTGCGGTCTACGGGTACCTGTGCGTCCTGCCGATCCTGGCGAAGTGGGCGCTCATAGGACGCTGGAAGCCCCGGGAGATCCGCGTGTGGAGCCTGTCGTACGTGCGCTTCTGGACGGTCAAGACGCTGGTACGGGCCAGCCCCATGGCGCTCTTCACCGGATCACCGCTCTACGCCTGGCACCTCAGGATGCTGGGAGCGAAGATCGGCAAGGGGGCCGTGATCTTCTCCAGGACGCCGCTGTGCACCGATCTGCTCAGGATCGGCGCCGGGACGATCATCAGGGAGAACTGCGCGATGTCCGGATACCGCGCCGACGCGGGCGTCATCCGGACCGGCACGATCACCCTCGGCGACGACGTCTTCGTCGGCGACCAGACCGTCCTGGACATCGACACCTCCATGGGCGACCGGTCCCAGCTCGGGCACGCCTCGTCCCTGCACGCCTCCCAGAGCGTGCCGGAGGACGAACGCTGGCACGGATGCCCGGCCCGGCGTACCGACGCCGACTACATGCCGGTTCCCCCGGCACGCTGCGGCACCTTGAGGAGATTCGCCTACGCATTCACCCAGCTGTTCGTCCTGCTCGCGGTCTCCCTGCCACTGGCGGCCATGGTCTTGACCGTGCTCTTCACGCGGTTCCCGGTGCTCGACGAGGTGCTGGGCCCGCACCCGGAAGGGCTCGGCAGCCCGGGGTTCTACCTGGACGCCCTGCTGCTGTCCACCGTGCTGTTCTTCGGCGGCGCTCTCACCGGACTGCTGGTGGTGGTGACCGTCCCGCGCCTTCTCACCCTCCTGGTCAGGCGGGACCGGGTCTATCCGCTCTACGGGATCCACTACTGGGCCCAAACGGCGATCAAGCGCGCGACGAACGCGAAGTTCTACACCGACCTGTTCGGCGACAGCTCCTACATCGTCCCCTACCTGCGCGCCCTGGGGTACCGCTTCGCGCGGCCGATCGTGCAGACCGGCACGAACTTCGGCACCGAGCTGAGCCACCATTCGCCCTACCTGACCACGGTGGGAAGCGGCACGATGGTCTCCGACGGGCTGTCGATCATGAACGCCGACTTCTCCAGCACGTCCTTCCGGGTGTCGCTGGTGACGATCGGGGCGCGCAACTTCCTCGGCAACGCCATCGCCTTCCCCGCCGGGGCCCGCGTCGGCGACAACGTCCTGCTCGGCACGAAGGTCGCGGTCCCCGTCGGCGGGCGGCTGCGGGAGAACGTCGGGCTGCTGGGCTCGCCCTGCTTCGAGATCCCCCGGTCGGTGCGGCGCGACCACGGGCCCGCACACCTGGACAAGACCCTGGACAAGACCGGGGAGTTCCACCGTCGCCTGGCCGCCAAGAACCGCCACAACCTCGCCACCATGGGCCTGTTCCTGCTGGTGAAGTGGTTCGGGTCCGCCGTGGTGATCACGCTGTGGCTGCTCGCCGAGGAGGTGTCCCAGGGCCGGCGGGCGCTGGGGATCGTCGCGGCGGTCCTGGCCACCCTGCTGTTCGGTGTCGGCTACGCCGTGCTGGTCGAGCGTGCCGTCACGCGGTTCCGTCCGCTCAGCCCCCAGCTGTGCTCGATCTACGATCCGTACTTCCGGTGGCATGAACGCCTGTGGAAGCTGGGCGCGCCGGCACCGTTCAGCGGAACCCCGTTCAAGAACCTCATCTGGCGCCTGCTCGGTGTCCGCATCGGCCACCGGGTCTTCGACGACGGCTGCGCGGTGCCGGAGAAGACGCTGGTCACCATCGGGGACGACGCCACGCTCAACGCCGGCAGCGTGATCCAGTGCCATTCGCTGGAGGAGGGCGTCTTCAAGTCCGACCGGACCACACTCGGCGCCGGCTGCACCCTGGGCGTCGAATCCTTCGTGCACTACGGCGTGACGATGGGGCAGGGGGCGACGCTCGACGCCGACTCCTTCCTCATGAAGGGCGAGCAGGTCCCTCCGCGGGCGCGATGGCGCGGCAACCCGGCGGGCCATACCCGCACGGCCTCCCGCCACCTCACCACGCCGGCGACGGCCGTCCCCGCCCGGGCCGAAGGCGCCCCGGCGGCGCCCCGCGCGCGCCGGCCCGGCACCGGCGACGCCCGTGCACAAGGGAAGGAGGCGCGGCCCGGGCCGTGAGAGGGCGTTCCCCGGTCAGCGGCGGGCGGCCAGGGCGACCCCGGCGCCGCCCAGCAGCAGGCCCGCCACGGCCATGGCGTTCAGCGACTGCCCGACCGTCAGCCACGCCATGACCGCGGTGACCGAGGGGATCAGGAAGAACAGGGTGGCGACCCGGGCCGCCGGGGCGCGCCGCAGCATCAGGTTCAGCAGCACGAACGCGCCGATGGAGTTGACCAGCACCATCCAGCCGAGCGCGGCGCCGAACGGCGCCCAGTGCGCCACCCGCGGCGCCTCGGTCAGCAGCGACAGCGCGCCGAGCGGGACGGCGGCGGTGAGGAACTGCGCGGCGGTGCCCGTCCGGACGTCCATGGCCGGGACGAACCGCTGCTGGTAGAGGGTGCCCAGGCTCAGGCCGAGCAGGCCCGCCGCGCACAGCGCCACCCCGAGCGGTGAGAACGCCAGGCGGCCGGCGACGGCCAGCACGACCCCGGCGCCGCCGAGCGCGAACCCCGCCCACTGGCGGGCGGTGACCCGCTGCCCAGGCAGCAGCGCCGACAGCGCCGCGATCACCACCGGGTTCAGTCCCTGGACGAGCGCGACGACCGCGGCGGGCAGGCCCATGTCCATGGCGGTGTAGAGGGCGCCGAACTGGACGGCCTGGATCAGCAGCCCGCTCACCGCCACGTGCGCCAGCGCCCGGCCGCGCGGCCAGGGCGCCCGGACGGCGACCGCGAACGCCGCCAGCAGCAGCCCCGCCAGCCCGAACCGGGCGAACAGCAGCAGCAGCGGCGGGGCCGCGTCCACTCCGACGACCCCGGCGATGAACGCGCTGCTCCACAGCAGCACGAACACCGCCGGGACGGCCCGCACCGCCCGCCCGCCGGAGACGGGCGGGGCCGGGACGGCGGCGTGTCCCGCGTGGTTCGCGGTGGGCGAGCCGGTACCGGCGTCCCGCCGCCCGGTGTTCACCCGCCCGGTGTCCACGGCCATCGGACCCCCCTTGGTAACCGGTCAAGACGGTTACTGAGTCTGGGTCCCGGCCACGTAACCTGTCAAGCCGGTTATGATGGGGGGATGACGTTCAGGTTCGTCAGCGGCAACCTCGCCCTCGACTTCGCCGGCACCCTCCAGCACCGCCGGCACGACCGCCGCGAACTGCTGCGCGACCCCGCCGACCTGCTCGCCTGGACGACCGCCGCCGGCCTGGTCACCGGCACCCCCGCCCTGCGGCCCGGCGACCTGGACCGCGCCGTCGCGCTGCGCGAGGCGATCTTCCGCGCCGCCGTCGCGGCCATCCGCGGCGAACCCCCCGCCGACGACGACCGCGCCACGATCAACGCCGCCGCCGCACCGCCGCCCCCCGTCCCCTCCCTCCCCGGCCCCGGCGCCGCCGGCGACCCCGTGCACCGCGCCGGGGACGTCCGCGCGGCCCTGTCCCAGGTCGCCCGCGCCGCGATCGACCTGCTCGGCGGAGCCGTCCCCGGCACCCTCAAGGAATGCGGATCGGGCACCTGCACCCGCCTGTACCTCGACACCTCCCGCCGCGGCACCCGCCGCTGGTGCGACATGCGCGAATGCGGCAACCGCGCCAAGGCCGCCGCGTTCCGCGCCCGCCAGCGCACCTGAACCCCGCCGGCCCCGGCGCGCCCGGCTTCGCGGAGCCGGCGCGGGCATAGAACGGCACGGGACGGGAATGGGGCCGTCCACCTGCGGGAATCCCGCGGGAACCGCCGACGAGGGGGAGATCGCCATGCGCGTCGTCGTCACCGGCGCCACCGGCAACATCGGGACCAGCACCATCCGCGCGCTCACGCAGGACCCGGCCGTCACCGCCGTCACCGGACTGGCCCGCCGCCCGCCCGGACCCGGCGCCGAAAGCGAGACCGACCCGTCCGGCACCGGCAGGCTCCAGTGGGCCGAGGCCGACGTCACCGACACCGACCTGGTCCCGCTCCTGCGCGGCGCCGACGTCGTGATCCACCTGGCCTGGCTGTTCCAGCCCACGCACCGCCCCGCGGTGACCTGGGACGCCAACGTCATCGGCAGCGCCCGGGTGTTCGACGCCGCCGCCGAGGCCGGCGTGCCCGCGCTGGTGTACTCCTCCTCGGTCGGCGCCTACTCCCCCGGCCCCAAGGACCGCCCGGTCGGCGAGTCCTGGCCCACCCACGGCTGGCCCGGCGCCGCCTACAGCCGCGAGAAGGCCTACGTCGAACGGCTCCTGGACGCCTTCGAGGCCGCCAACCCCAGCTGCCGCGTCGCGCGGATCCGGCCCGGGTTCATCTTCGAACGCCAGAGCGCCGCCCAGCAGCGGCGCCTGTTCGCCGGGCCGCTGCTGCCCGGCAGGCTCGCACGCCCCGGTCTCATCCCCATCGTCCCGGACCTGCCCGGCCTCCGCCTGCAGGTCCTGCACTCCGCCGACGCCGGGCAGGCGTTCCGCCTGGCCGCCACCGGCGACGCCCGCGGCCCCTTCAACATCGCCGCCGACCCCGTCCTGGACGCCGCCGAGCTCGCCGGCCTCCTCGGCGCCCGCACCGTGCGGCTGCCCGCCCGCGGCGTGCGGGCCGCCCTCGCCGCCGCCTGGGGCCTGCACCTGGTCCCCGCCTCACCCGGCCTGTTCGACCTGGCCCTGCAGATCCCGCTCATGGACACCGCGCGGGCCCGCACCGAACTCGGCTGGACGCCCCGGCACACCGCCCGCGAGGCCATCACCGAGTTCCTGGAGGGCCTGCGCACCGGCGCCGGCCGCGACACCCCGCCGCTGTCCCCCGGGACCGGCGGGCCGATGCGCGCCCGCGAGTTCAGCACCGGCGTCGGCCGCAAACCCTGACACCCGGACACCCTGACCCCGCGAACCCGATACGAAGCCCTGACGCCACCGGCCCACACGCCGCGGCCCCGACCCGGAGGTCACCCCATGCCGACGATCACACCCGACCACCTGTACGCCCTGCTGGCCTCCGCCGACCGCGGCGCCGCGCTCGTCGTCATCGGCGGGGAGGCCACCGTCGTCCCCGCCGACCCCGGCCGCGGCGACGGCCCCGAGGACGCCCTGGTCATCACCACGCGGGACGCCGTCATCGCCGAACTCGACACCGGCGCCAACGAGGAGCAGATCGAACGCCTCGCCCAGCGCCTGGACGTCGCCCTCGACAGCCTAGGCGGCTGACTTCCGCGCCTCTTCGCACTCCGGCATGAACGGCCCTGCCCCGCGATCTGGCTCGGCGGGCCGCGGGGCAGGGGCGCCCAGGCGGCCATGGGGGATCATCACTCGCGGCGGCGGCGCCGGTGGCTGGTGTCGCAGAACGGGTAGGCGCGGCTGCGGCGGCACGCGCACAGCGCCACCAGCCACCGGTCCGACACCACCGTCGTGCCGTCCTCCAGCACGACCTCGACCGGGCCCTCCACCAGCACCGGCCCGCCCGGCACCATCCGCACCCGTCGCCGCTCCCCCGCCCCCGCGGGCACGGCTCCGGGCGCGGTGTCAGGCGGCCCGCCGGGCGCTGTCACGTCCCCTCCCCTCCTCGATCCGGGCGGCGCGCACCACCACCAGCTCCTCATACCGCTGGTCCGGATCCACCAGGCCGCGCGCCCGCAAGGCGGCCGCGCGGCGCCGCATCACCGGGCCGAACGGCTCACGGTGCCGCGCCACCACCGACGCCCGCATGCCCGCGCCGCGCAGCGCCACCAGCGTGGCCGCCACCCCGTTCAGCGACGAGTGCACCATCAGCAGGGTCCCCGACGGGCTCAGGTGCCCCGGCGCGCCGGCGCAGATCCGGTCCAGCAGCGCCCGCCCGTCCGGCCCCGCCTCCCACGCCCGCGCCCGGCCCCGCACCGACGCCGGGTCGGCGTCCCCCGCCACGTACGGGGGGTTGGCCACGATCACGTCGAACTCCTCGCCCGCCACCGGCGCGAACAGGTCCCCGCGCAGCACCCGCACCGGCAGGCCCCGCATCCGCGCGTTCACCCGCGCCGCCAGCACCGCCTGCGCGGACACGTCCACCGCCACCACCCGGCAGCCCGCCCGCGCCGCGGCCAGCGCCACCGCGCCCGTCCCGGTGCCGAGCTCCAGCACCCGCGCGCCCGGCGGCGCCCCCACCTGGCCGAGCGCCCGCAGCAGCTCCCCCGCCAGCAGCGAGGTGTCGGACTGCGGCCGGTACACCCCCGGCGGCCTGAACAGCAGCATTCCCCGTCCCCCCTTCACCCGTCCCCCTTCACCCAGCGGCCCGCAGCCCCGCGGGCGAGCCCGGCAGCCAGCCCGGCAGCGGGCGCCGCAGCGCCGACCGCCCCTGCCGCCACCGGTCCAGCAGATGCGCGCCCAGCCGGTCCTCCAGCAGCCCGGTCGCCCGGACCCCCAGCACCACGTCCCCCGCCAGGCCCGGCTCGGACTCCAGCAGCCCGCCGACCACCTCGTGCCGCAGCACCTGCTCGTGGACGGCGTCGGCCTCGACGTGCTCGGTGTAGAAGAACCGGGCCCGCGGCCCGGCGCCCAGCCGCTCCAGCGCCCGCACCATCCGCCGCGCCGACGGCGCCGTGGTGATCTCCGCCGCGGCGAAATGCCCCACCAGCGCGGCCCGCAGCGACCGCCGGAGCCCGAACAGCGACATCATGTTCACCGTCGCCAGCATCACCGCCGGAGCCGCGTCCACGTACGCGCCGTAGGAGGGGTCCAGGCCGAGGTCGTCCAGCAGATCGGCGTACAGGCCCTGATGGATCATCCGCGGGCGGCCGCCGCCGAACTCGTCGTTCTCCACCGCGACCAGTGCCGTCTTGACCCCGCCCCGCAGCCGCGGGATCACCCACGCGTGCGGATCGGCCTCCTTCAGGTGGTATACCGACCGCAGCGCCGCGTGCTCGAGCAGCTGCCACCACTCGCCCTCGTCGCGCAGGTGCTGGGACACGCCGCGCGCGTCCACCGGCTCCACCAGCAGATCCTCCAGCGCCTCCACCACGTCGCCGCCACCGGGCACGTCACGGCGCAGCGCCGCCAGGAACCCCGCCTCCATCGCGCCGCGCAACCGCAGCAGCCCCGGATCCCACTCCCAGTCCGGATCCACACCGGCGAACCCCCGGTAGTGCAGCTCGTAGCACAGGTGCAGCGCCAGCTGCAGGTCCTCCCCGTAGGGGTCCGCGCCCGCCACCTCGGCGCCCGGCACCCCGGCGATCGCAAGCGGCGGCGCCGGCGCGTGTAAGCCCGGGCCCGGGGCCGGGCCCGATTCCAGGGCGGCCGCGACGGCGCGCGACAGCGGCCCGCGCGGCTCCGGCATCAGCGGGTCGCCGGCGGGCCGCCGTGCGGGCGGCAGGTCCTGCTGAACGCTCATGTCTCCTCCGTCATCAGGGGGCGTCCGGCTCCGGTACCCGCTCACCCGCGTCCCATACGCACGGTTTCTCCCCTGATGTCGCACCGGGCCCCTCCGCGGGCCCGCCCGGCCCGTCCGAGCCGGTGCCCGCGCCCGCCAGCCCACCGGACTCGGTCTGCCGCGCCAGCATCTCCACCACCGCGCGCGGGCCGCCCCGGCGGGCTGCACGGCGCTGCCGCTCCGCGCCCGTCCCGGCCCTGCGCACGCCCTCCACCAGCGCCAGCACCGTGTCGAGGTCACCCGAGCGCGCCAGCGCCGGGCCCGCGCGGGCCACCAGATCGTCCACCCGCCGCCACGCCGGGACGCTCCGCCCCGCCACCGGGTCCACCATCGGGCCGTCCATGCCGTGCCGTGACGCGTTCCACAGCGCCGCCGCGCACACCTGCCCGTCCGCCCGCGGCGCCTCCCGCCCCTGCGCCAGGTCGTCCAGCGCCGCGCCGACCAGCCCCCGCACCAGCGCGGCCTGCAGCAGCGCCTCGTCGGCGGTGGCCGCCGCGTCCGCCGCACGCACCTCCACCGTCGGCCACCGCGGCGACGGCCGCGCCAGCCAGAACGTCATCGCCGCGTCCACCAGCGCCCCCGCCTCCACCAGCGCCGCCACCCGCGCGTCGTACTCGGCCGCCGACGCCGACCACGGCGGCACCCCCGCCCCCGGGAACCGCGACATCTCCACCTGCCGGCGGCCCGGATACCCCGCCGCGCGGCCCCGGTCGAACGCCGAGTTCACCGACAGCGCCATCAGGACCGGCAGCCACGGCCGCAGATGGTTCACCACCGCCACCGCGGTGTCCCGGTCCGGGACCCCGACGTGCACATGGCACCCGCACGCCTGGTAGTCGCGCACCACCTCCCCGTAGGCCGCCACGATCGCGCCGAACCGCTCCCCCCGCGCGATCGGCGGCGCAGGGCCGCCCAGCACCGGCGTCCCCGCCGACACCAGCAGCGCGCCGCACTCCCGCGCCGCCTCCGCCAGCCGCGCCCGCCCGTACCGCAGCTGCGCCCGCAGGCCCGCCAGGTCATGGCACACCCCGGTCGTCGCCTCCACCTGCGAGGCCAGCAGCTCGCCCTGGAACGAGCCGCCCGTTCCCGCCCACCGGTGCGGGCCCGCCGCGCGCAAGACCTCCTCGGCGCGCCCGACGCACTCTCCCGACTCCGCGTCCACCAGCAGGAACTCCTCCTCCACCCCGAGGCTCCCGCCCGCCGTCCCGGCGTCCGGCGCGCGGCCGTCCCCGACCGGCTCATCTCCGCCCATGCCCGTGCCCCCTCGCTCGCGCAGACCCCTGACCCCGGGCAGATGCCCGTCCGGAACGCCCCCTCCCGCCCCCGGGCAAGATCCTTTACGGCGGGCGGTCCCGCGGTGACCGGATCGTTCCGCACGGCGCCGCGATGATGCCTGCCCCTCGGCGCGGCCCCCCGCCAGCATCGGACGCATGAACCGAGCGCTTCTCGTCATCGACGTCCAGGAGTCCTTCCGCCACCGCCCCCTCTGGGCCGCGGTCTCGACCCCCGACATCGCCGCCCGCGCCGCCCGCCTGGCCGACGCCGCCCGCGCCGCGGGCGACCTGGTCGTGTGGATCCTGCACGCCGAACCCGGCAGCGGTGGGGTGTTCGACCCCGCCCTCGGCCACGTCCGCCTCATGGACGGCCTGCGGCCCGCCCCCGGGGAACCGGTCCTGACCAAGACCTCCCGCAACGCCTTCACCACCACCAACCTGCAGCAGCTGCTGACCTCCCGCGGCATCGGCGAGGTCACCGTCTGCGGCATCCAGACCGAGCAGTGCTGCGAGACCACCGCCCGCCTGGCCGCCGACCTCGGCTACCGCGTCACCTTCGTCACCGACGCCACCGCCACCTTCCCCATCGCCCACCGCGACGCCACGCCCGGTCGCCCCCTCGCCGAGATCCTCGCCGACCCCGCCACGCTGCCCGCCGACCAGGTCATCGCCCGCACCGAGTACGCTCTGGCCGGACGGTTCGCCGCCATCGCCTCCCTCGACGACCTCGCCCCCGCCGGCGGCTCCCCGGCCCCGGTGGGCTGAGCGGCCCCGGTAGGCTGACCGGATCGTGACACGCATCGCCTTCCTGCTCGTCCCCGGACTGCACCTGCTCGACCTCGCCGGCCCCGCCCAGGTGTTCTCCACCGCCGCCGGCGCCGGCCTGCCCTACCGGCTCGCCTACGTCGCCGACCGGCCCCGCTCCGGGGACGAGCCGGACCACCCGCCCGAACCCGCGCCCCCCGAACACGTGCCGACCGCCCAGGGCATCGCGCTGCAGGCCTCCACCGCCTGGCCCGCCCTGACCGCCGACGACATCGTCCTGGTCCCCGGATGGCGCTGGGGCACCGGCCGCCCCCACGCCCCGCCGGTCTCCGGCCACGCCGCGCGCCGCCTGGCCGGCCACCACGCCGCCGGCGGCACCGTCGCCAGCGTCTGCGCGGGCGCGTTCGCCCTCGCCCACGCCGGGCTCCTGGACGGACGCCGCTGCACCACCCACCACGAGCTCCAGGACGCCCTCGCCCGCCGCCACCCCCGCGCCACCGTCGTCCGCGACGTCCTGTACGTCACCGACGGCCGCGTCATCACCTCCGCCGGCATCGCCTCCGGCATCGACCTCGCCCTGCACCTGGTCGCGGCCCGGCACGGCCCCGCCGCCGCCGCGCGCATCGCCCGCACGATGGTCGTCTACGCGCGCCGCAACGGCGACGAACCCCAGGCCAGCGCCCTCCTGCGGCACCGCGCGCACGTGTCCGACACCGTCCACCGCGCCCAGGACCTCATCGACGCCCGCTACACCCGCCCCCTTCCGCTGGCCGCCCTCGCCGCCGAGGCCGGCGTCAGCGAGCGCACCCTCACCCGCCGCTTCGCCGCCGCGACCGGCCTCACCCCGCTGCGCTACCAGCAGGAACTGCGGCTCGAACGCGCCGAGCACCTCATCGGGCAGGGCGCCACCGCCGACGCCGCCGCCCGCGCCGTCGGCTTCACCGACGCCCGCATGCTCCGCCGCCTGCGCGCCCGACCCTGACCCGCCGCCCGCGGGCCCTTGCCTCCACGGCCGAGGGCGACGGTCAGCCGTGCAGCGCCACGTACGGCGCCAACGCCAGCAGGCTCACCACCAGGGCGCCCTTCAGCGCCCCCGCCGGGACCGCCCGCGCGATCGCCCACCCCGCCACCACACCCGCCAGCTCCGGCACCCCCACCAGCGCCGCCAGCGGCCAGTCCACCGCCCCCGCCGCGACGTACCCCAGCGTCCCGGCACCGGCGATCACCACCGACTGGGCCTGCGCGGCCGCCAGCGCCGCCAGCACCGGCGACCCGAGCGCCACCAGCAGCGGGACGCACAGCATCGGCCCCCCGACCCCGAACAGCGCGCCCGCCGCCGCCACCGCCGCCCCGGCCGCCGGCACCACCGGCCACCCCGCACCCGGCGACCCCGAGCCCTCACCGCGGCGGCACAGCACCAGCACCGCGGACAGCGCGACCAGCACCCCCAGCAGCACGCCGAACACCCGCCCGGTCACCAGGCCGTTCAGCCACACCCCCAGCGGCGTCCCCGCCACCGCGCCCCCGCACAGCAGCGCCGCCGTCCGCCGCGTCCCCGGCTCCCGCAGCTGCCCCGACCTGGTGTAGACGGCCGTCCCCAGCACCCCGGTCGCGACATTGGTCACCATCGCCGTCCCCGCCACGTGCGCCGGCGGCAGCCCCGTCAGCGCGAACAGCCCAGCCGTGACCAGCACCCCGCCCGGCCCGACCGCCGTGATCCCCACCCCGGCGGCCAGCCCCAGCAGCACCAGCGCCGCCAGCACCCCCGGCTCCAGCCCCGTCACGGCTCCGGTTCCCGCCGCGCGGCGGCGCCCCGGTACAGGGTCGCGTGGAAGGTGAGCCGGTCCGCGCGGATCCGGATGTCCTCGCAGTCGACCGGGCGGCCGTCGGCGAGCCGGGTCAGCCGGCCCACCGCGAACACCGCCGCGCCCTCCGCCACCCCCAGCAGCGCCGCCGGCCCCGGTCCGGCGCCGACCGCGTCCAGCGTCACCTCCGCCCGCCCCAGCGGTTGCCCGGCCACCTCCTCGATCAGCGCGAACAGGTCGCGCCCCGCCAGGTCCAGGCCCAGCACCGCGGCGCCCACGTCCGCGGGCAGGTAGCTGACGTCCAGCGACAGCGGCTCCCTCTCCAGCCGCCGCAGCCGCTCGATGCGCACCGCGCCCTCGCCCGGCGCCAGCCCCAGCCGCGCGGCCACCCCGCCCGGCGGGTCGGCGACGCGGCCGGCCGCGCGGACCTCGTTGGTGACCGCGCCATGCCCCGCCAGGGTCTCGGCCAGCCCCTCCAGCCGGTCCAGGCCGTGCCCGTACCGGGGAGCCACCACCATCGTCCCCACGCCCCGCCGCCGGGTGATCAGCCCCTCGTCCCGCAGCAGCGCCAGCGCGTCCCGGACCGCGTTGCGGGACACGCCGAGCCGGGCCCCGAGCACCCGCTCGTCGGGCAGCGGGCCGTCCGCGAAGGTCCCGCCCGCGATGTCGCGGCGCAGCACCTCCGCCGCGCGCCGCGCCCGCTCCGCCCGCGGACTCGACGACACCCACCCCGCCCGCGCATCGCTCATGCCGACTCCCGCCCCGCCGACTTCCGCCACTGTTCCGCCACCCCAGCGTACGACCGCCCGGGCCCCGTCCCAACGGCTCCGCGGGGTCCTCGCACACGGGGATGGTCAGCCGCACGCGGCGAAGGAGCCCCCACGGTGACCGAACGACCAGGCACCACGGCCATCGGCGGCCGACGCCCGGCCACCGCCCGCGCTCGACCGGCGCCCGGGGCCCTGCGCCGCGCCGCGAGCGGTCGCGCCCTTGGCGCCGCTCTGCACCGCGCTCCCGGCGAAGGGCCCGCCCGCCGCCGAGGGCGGCACTCAGCGGGGCGAGGCGGCGACGTGCACACGCTCACCGGCCCCGTCCGACAGGAACGACGCCAGCTCCCGCCCCTCCTCGGCGACGGCCTCGCGGTCGGCCCGGGAGAAGCGGCGCAGCGGCGTGACCGACACGGTGCCGTCCCTGACGTCCCACGTGGCGGCGACCCGCCCGTCCACCAGCACGACGCGGGCCCCGGTGACCGACAGGCCGCGGTGGACGTCATCGATGATCCGGCGCCGGTCGTGATAGCCGAGGATCGCGTTGTCGAACGCCGGCAGGAAGCGCACCGGCGCCGGCGTTTCGGGATCGGGACGGGGCGCGCCGGGCAGATCCAGCAGCTCCCGGCCCCGCTCGTCGCGGAAGGCGACCAGCTCCCCGCGGATCGCGGCCACCGCGCCCGGCAGCCCGGTCAGGCCGCACCAGGCCCGCAGATCGGCCGTGGCCGCCGGCCCGTACGCGGCCAGGTAGCGGCGCACCAGCGCCTCGCCCGCCGGGTCGGCGCTCTCCGGGTGGGAGCCTTCCGGGGCCGGCGGGTCGGCCTCGCGGCCCAGCCACGAGGACAGCAGCACGTTGCGCACGCCCGACCGCTCCCGCCACAGCCCGCGCGGCGGCGCCTGCACCATCGGGACCAGCGCGCCGACCAGCAGCTCGCCCAGCGCCCGCCGCTGCGGCGCCGGCAGGTCCCCGGCCACCGCCCGCACGAGCTCGGCCATCGAACGGGACTCGCCGTCGGCCATCACCGCCCGGCCCGCCGCCGCGAGCTCCTCCAGATCCACCCCGTCCAGCTCGCGGCGGTAGGTCCCGAGGACCCGCTGCCGCAGCATGGCGTCGTGGCGGGCCCGCCAGGCCAGGACGTCCTCGGCGGTGAGGAGGTGGACGGTGCGCCGCATGAGGTGGGTCCGCACCACGCGCCGCCGGACCAGCAGGTCCGAGAGCACCGCCGGGCCGAACGCGCGCAGGCGCGACCAGAGCCCGGTGAACGGTTCCTGCGGCTCCTGCGCCTGCAACCCGCACAGGTGCGCGACGGCGTCATGGACCGGCATCTCGGCGCGTTCGAGCAGCAGCTGCCGCGCCAGCGTCGCACGGTTCAGCGCCCGGACGCTCAGGACGGTCACCCGGCACCGCCGGCGCCCGAGGCCATCACGTCATCGTCGTGGATCGTCATACCGCAACGCTGGCAGGCGAAGCGGTCAGGACATGACCGCTTTTCCCCGGCGACGGCGACGAGACCGGTTCAGTATCGGCGGGCTGGACCGTCGGGCGGCGGGGCCAGGGCACCGGACAGGAAGACGGTGGTGACGGCGGCGCTGGCCTCCTCCACGCCCAGGCGGTGGCGGATGACGCGCGAGACCACGCCCTCCAGCAGGCTGAAGTACAGCTCGGCCAGGGTGTGGACGGGCAGGTCGCCGCGGAAGCAGCCGCCCTTGGCGCCGCGCTCGAACACCGCGCGGAGCGGGCCGGCGAGCTGGCGTTCGACGCGGCGCGCCTCGGCCGGGCTCTTCTCGAACAGGCCGAGGGCCCGGTACCTGCTGGTCGCGGCGATCGTCGCGCGCGTCATCCGGGCGACGGCCTCCTCGATCGGGACCGCGTCCAGGCGGGCGTCCTCCAGCCGGTCCGTGAGGTCGGTCAGGGCGGCCTCGTAGAGGGCGTACAGGAGCGCCTCGCGGCTGGGGAAGTAGCGGTAGAGCGTCGCCCGCGCGACGCCGGCGGCCTTGGCGATGTCGGTCATGCTCGCCGACTCGCCGCGCTCGGCCAGCACGCCGGCCGCGACCTCGAGTATCCCCGCCCTGACGTGGTCGCGGATGACCGTGCTCCTGCTCATCGCCGGGAAGGCTACACCACCGTCCCCTGAAGCGACACCATGCCCCGTGCGGGAGACAGCCTGTCTCCCTGTCGGACCCGGACCGGATACTGGGGAGCCGCCGCACGTGGAACGCCGCGCCAAGACCGCCGCGACCTGGGAAGGAACCCCCCATGGAAACCGTGCACTCCAAAGACGGCACCCGCATCGCCATCGACCGGACCGGAACCGGCCCCGCCGTCGTCCATGTCGGCGGAGCCCTCAACGACCGCGGATCGGGCGCCGCGCTCGCCGAGCTGCTGGCCCCGGTCCACACCGTCCTCACCTACGACCGCCGCGGCCGCGGCGACAGCGGCGACACCCCGCCCTACGCCGTCGAACGCGAGATCGAGGACCTGGCCGCCGTCATCGAGGCCGCCGGCGGGTCCGCCGCGGTTTACGGGATGTCCTCGGGCGCCGTCCTGGCCCTGCGCGCCGCCGCGCACGGCCTGCCCATCACCCGGCTCGCGCTGTTCGAGCCGCCGTTCAACCCGGCGCACGACGACCACCTCACCCGGGCCAGGGCCTACCACACCGAGCTGACCGGCCTGCTCGCCGACGACCGCCGCGGCGACGCGCTCGCGCTGTTCATGACCAACGTCGGCATGCCCGCGGAGATGGTCGGGCAGATGCGGCACGCGCCGATGTGGCCCGCGCTGGAGGCGCTCGCGCCCACCCTCGCCTACGACTCCGCCGTCATGGACGACGCCGCCACCGGCGCCAAGCTCCCCGAGGACCTGCTCGCCCGGGTCACCGTCCCGGCACTGGTGCTGGACGGGGGCGAGAGCCCCGACTGGATGCGCGACACCGCCCGCCGCGCCGCCGCGCTCCTGCCCGCCGGGTCGCACCGCACCCTGGACGGGCAGACCCACGACGTCGCGCCCGCCGTTCTCGCGCCCGTCCTGGCCGACTTCCTCGCCGCCTGATGGGAGCTGCCGGGTCGCCCGATCAGGCGCCCGGTGAGGCGCCCGGCCGGCCGCGGGTCACGGCACCGGGACCTCGACGTGGCCGGGCGCGCCCCGCCGGACCGACGCGCGCCCGGCCGTCACCTGCGCGGCCCACGCCTCGAACGCCTCCAGCTCGGGCACGGGCACCGCCACGTCGGCCTCCACGCCCGCCCCGTAGCGGACGCCGGCGGGCTGGTGCCCACTAGAGTGCAGATCGCCCAGGAACCGTCCCGCCAGCGCGTGCTCCACCCCCACGGTGACCGTCACCACCGGGCGCAGCTCCACCACCCCGACGGCGTCGATGGTGTCGGCGACGGCCTGGCTGTAGGCGCGGACCAGGCCGCCCGCGCCGAGCTTCACCCCGCCGAAGTAGCGGGTGACGACGGCGACCGTGCCGGTCAGCCCGCGCCGGGTCAGCACCTCCAGCATCGGGACGCCCGCGGTCCCGGCCGGCTCCCCGTCGTCGCTGCTCCTGGTGATCTCACCGTGCTCGCCCACGACGTAGGCGGTGCAGTTGTGGGTGGCGTCGCGGTGCGCCCGCCGGTGCGCGGCCACGAACGCCGCCGCCTCGGCCTTGTCGGCCGCGCGGGCGAGCGTGCAGACGAACCGCGACCTGCGGATCTCCAGCTCGCGCGACCCGCCCTGCCTGATCATGCGCATGGTCGACCCCGATTCTACGTTTGGCCGGGCGGGCCCGCGAGCAGCACCCGGGGCATGGACGACGCACTGGACGCCCTCTACCGCAGGTGGCTGTTCGAGGTGTGGGGCGGCGACCACGCCGTCGCCGCCGAGATCCTCACCCCCGGCTTCACCGGCCACTGGCCGAACCTGGAGGTGCACGGCCCCGCCGAGGCGGCCGAGCAGGTCCGCCGCTCCCACGCCTACTTCACCGGCGTGCGCACCACCCTGGACGTCGGCCCGGTCGTCGGCGACGGGATGGTCGCCGCCGGATGGAGCTTCCACGGCTCCTACCGCGGCGGCATCCCCGGCGCCACCGCCGAGCCCGGCACGCCCGTCTCCTTCAGCGGCCAGGACATCTTCCGCGCCGAGGACGGCCGGTTCGCCGAGTACTGGGTCGTGTCGGACGCGCTCGGCCTCATGACCGCCCTCGGAGCCGTCGCCGTCCCCGGCTGACAGACCCGGCCCGCGGGCGGGCCCGGCCGCCGCCGGTCAGACCAGCTCGATCAGGTCGGCGATGGACGCCACGACGCGGTGCGGCCGGAACGGGAACCGCGCGATCTCGTCCTTGCCGGTCACCCCGGTCAGCACCAGGATCGTCTCCAGCCCGGCCTCGATGCCCGCGACGATGTCGGTGTCCATCCGGTCGCCGATCATGGCGGTGCTCTCGCTGTGCCCGCCGACGACGTTGATCGCCGTCCGCATCATCAGCGGGTTCGGCTTGCCGACGAAGTAGGGCTCCACGCCCGTCGCGCGGGTGATCATCGCGGCGACCGCGCCGCACGCCGGCAGCGACCCCTCCGGGGACGGGCCGATCGGGTCGGGGTTGGTCGCCACGAACCGGGCGCCCTTCTCGATCAGCCGGATCGCGCGGGTGATCTGGGAGAAGCTGTAGGTGCGGGTCTCCCCCAGCACCACGTAGTCGGGATCGATGTCGGTGAGGACGAAGTCCGCCTCGTGCAGCGCGGTCGTCAGCCCCGCCTCCCCGATCACGTACGCCGACCCCTCGGGCCGCTGGTCGGCCAGGAACCGGGCGGTGGCCAGCGCCGACGTCCAGATCGACTCGGCCGGGACGACGAGCCCCGCCGCGGCCAGGCGGGCCGACAGGTCCCGGCGGGTGTAGATCGAGTTGTTGGTCAGGACGAGGAACGGTTTTCCGGAGGCGGCCAGGCGGCGGATGAACTCCTCCGCGCCGGGGACGGGACGGCCCTCGTGGACCAGCACCCCGTCCATGTCCGACAGCCAGTACTCGATCGGCTTGCGCTCGGTCATGCCCCCATTGTCGCAGGCAGGGATCATCCGACGGACCATCCGGGCGAATCCGCCCGCGGCGGCGGGGGCGTTGACCCGCGCGTGATGTGGATCATAGATTTCGAGCACGGCGCACCGAACCGTGTTCGGCGGAGAGGCCCGCGCGGCGGCGCGCCGTGACCCCGCGGGAGGCGCGACGTGCAGGACCGTGACGTGGAGGACCGGAACGCGCAGGGCACCGGGCAGGACGGCGGCGGGCTGCCCGCCATCGCCGAGGTCCGGGCGGCGATGACCGCCCCCGGGCAGCTGTTCGAGATGGCCGAGACCGAGATACGCGGCGTGCGGACCCGCGTCTGGAAGAACGCCCCCGTCACCCTGCGCGACATCCTGGAGATCTCCCGCGCGCACGGCGACAAGGACTACCTGGTCTACGGCGGCGACCGGCTCACGTTCGCCGTCCACTACGCGCGGGCGGCGGCGTTCGCGCGCCGGCTCATCGAGCGGTACGGGATCGCCAAGGGCGACCGGGTCGCGATCGCCATGCGCAACTACCCCGAATGGTCGGTGGCGTTCTTCGGCGCCGCCGCAGCGGGCGCGGTGGTGGTGCCGCTGAACGCCTGGTGGAGCGCCGGGGAGCTGGAGTACGGGCTGGCCGACAGCGGCGCCAAGGTCCTCATCGCCGACGCCGAGCGCGCCGAGCGCCTGGCCGGGGTGCTGCCGAAGCTCGACGTCCCGTGCCTGGTCGCCCGCCCGGACGGGCCGCCGCCCGACGGCGCCGAGGCGTTCGAGGACGCCCTCGGCGACACCGGCGACCCGGCCGCGGCCTCGCTGCCGCAGGTGGCGCTCGACCCCGAGGACGAGGCCACCATCTTCTACACCTCCGGCACCACCGGCCGGCCCAAGGGCGCCCTCGGCACGCACCGCAACATCGCCACCAACCCCGTCAGCCTCGCCTACGGGATCATGTCGGCCGGGGTCCGCGCCGGCCGGACGGTCGAGGAGCTGGCCGCGCCGCAGCCGCGGGTGACGCTGCTGAGCGTCCCGTTCTTCCACGCCACCGGCTGCCACTCGGTGCTGGTCGCCAGCGCCCTGCAGGGCGGCACCGTGGTGCTGATGTACAAATGGGACGTCCGGCAGGCGCTGGAGCTGATCGAGCGGGAGAAGGTCACCGGGTTCGGCGGCGTGCCCACCATGGCCTGGCAGGTGCTCACCTCCCCCGACTTCGGCGAGTACGACACCTCCAGCCTCACCGGCGTCAGCTACGGCGGCGCGCCCGCCGCGCCCGCCCTCGTCGAGAAGATCAAGGAGCGGCTGCCCGAGCGGATGCCCGGCAACGGATACGGGCTCACCGAGACCTCCTCGGTCACCACCTACAACGGCGGGGTGAACTACCTGGAGCGGCCCGAGAGCGTCGGCCCGCCCGTCGCCGTCTGCGACGTCAAGGTCGTCGACCCCGCCGGGGAGGAGCTGCCGCCCGGCGAGGTCGGCGAGCTGCTCATCAAGGGACCCAACATCATCAAGGGCTACTGGAACAAGCCCGAGGCGACCGCGCGGGCGTTCGTGGACGGCTGGTTCTACAGCGGCGACCTGGCCCGCCTGGACGAGGACGGGTTCGTCTACATCGTCGACCGCGCCAAGGACATGCTCATCCGCGGCGGCGAGAACATCTACTGCGCCGAGGTCGAGGCCGCCCTGTACGAGCATCCCGCGATCGCCGACTGCGCGGTCATCGGCGTCCCCCACCAGGTCCTCGGCGAGGAGGTCGGCGCGGTGGTCGTGCTGCGCCCCGGCGCCGCGGCGGGCGAGGAGGAGATCCAGGACTTCCTGCGCGGCCGGATCGCCGCGTTCAAGGTGCCGGTGCACTTCTGGTTCCGCGACGAGGGCCTGCCCCGCAACCCCGGCGGGAAGATCCTCAAGACGCGGCTGCGGGAGGAACTGCTCGGCTGACCCGGCGGCACCGCCACCACCGGACGCCGCGTATCGTGATCTTGTGAGCGACCACGATCCGCGCACCGGCATCCGGCAGATCGACGCGCCCGGCCTGGTGCCCGGCCCCGGCTACAGCCACGCCGTGTCCGTCGACGTCCCCGGCCGCCTGGTCGTGCTCAGCGGGCAGATCGCCCTGGACGCCGCCGGGAACCTCGTCGGCCCCGGCGACCTGGAGGCCCAGACCCGGCAGGTGTTCGCCAACCTGGAGGCCGCGCTGACCGCGGCCGGCGCCCGCTGGGAGCACGTCGTGCGGCTCGGGTACTTCCTGCGGGACGCGGGCGGCGTCGGCGTCGTGCGGGCGGTGCGCGCCGAGTTCGTCCCCGAGGGCGTGTCCCCGGCCGCGTCGCTGGTGGAGGTGTCCCGCCTGGTCCGCGACGACCTGCTCGTGGAGATCGAGGCCATGGCCGTCGTCCCCGCCGCCTAGCCCGCCCGCCGCAAGATGTCAGGTGTTGCGGGACGTGTTGCGGGACGGCGGGCGGCGCTCGCACGCCAGGGGCTGGGTGCCGGTCTGGGCCGCCGAGGCCGAACGGGCCGCCCGCGAGCACGGGCCGCTGGCGGCCTCGCTGTGCTGGGGCGCCGCCCGTTTCCCCTGCCCGGCCACCCCGGCCCGCCGCGACGCGCACCGGCGGCAACTGGAGTGCTACCTGGAGGCGGCGCCGGGCTTCCGCGCCCGGTTCCGCCGGGAGCTCGTCACCGTCCCGGACGGCGACACCACCGGCCTGGCGGAGATCCCGGGCACGGCCGTGTGGCTCGTGCGCGGCGCCACCCACTGCGCCCCCGAACGGTTCCGGCTCCTCATCCCCGCGGTCCAGGCCTGGCCGGCGGCCCGCCTGCCCCCGGGCCCGGCACCCGCGCCGCGGAGGCCGCGCGGCTGGACCCGCTGGCACCCCACCTGCAACGCGGCACCGCCGGAGAACGCGACACCGGAGAACGCGACGGGGCGCCCCGGACACCCGGGACGCCCCCGTCACATGCGGCGGACGCTCAGACGTTCACCCCGAAGTCGGACGCGATGCCCGACAGGCCCGAGGCATAGCCCTGCCCCACCGCGCGGAACTTCCACTCGGCGCCGTTGCGGTACAGCTCGCCGAACACCATCGCGGTCTCGGTCGAGGCGTCCTCCGACAGGTCGTAGCGCGCGATCTCGCCGTTGTCGGCCTGGTTCACCACGCGGATGAACGCGTTGCGGACCTGGCCGAAGTTCTGCTGGCGGGTGTCGGCGTCGTAGATCGACACCGGGAAGACGATCTTGGTGATCTCGGCGGGGACCGAGGCGAGGTTCACCTTGATCTGCTCGTCGTCGCCCTCGCCCTCGCCGGTGAGGTTGTCGCCGGTGTGCTCGACCGAGCCGTCCGGGCTCTTGAGGTTGTTGAAGAACACGAAGTGCTGGTCCGAGAGGACCTTGTTCTCCGCCGAGCACAGCAGGGCGCTGGCGTCCAGGTCGAAATCGGTTCCGGTCGTGGTCCGAACGTCCCAGCCCAGACCAACCACGACGGCGGTCAGTCCGGGGGCCTCCTTGGTCAGCGAGACGTTGCCGCCCTTGCTCAGACTGACTCCCACTGTCTACCTCCGTATCGGCCAGCGGGTGAAGGGCACCCGCGTGCAGTCTGTCTTACCAGAACGGTAGCCACTCTCCGCTGGTTCCCCTTGCTCCTTGGCGAATTCGGGGCGTGGCGTGCCGGTTCGCCCCGCCGCGGCCGGGTGCTCAGGCGAGGAAGGAGGCGGGTGCGGTGACCGGGGCGGGCAGGTCGAGCGCGGCGGCCAGATCCTGGGCGCCGGGGGCCAGTTCGTCGCAGGTCCGGCGTCGTGCCGCCCACAGCTCGTCGAGCATGCCGGGCGGCACGACGCCCTCGTTGAGCAGGTCGGCGGCGCGGTGCTCCAGCCGGTCGAGGGCGTGCAGCCGCAGGACGGGACCGAGGGCGCGCGGCCCGCTCTCCAGGGCGGAGGCCAGGATCTCCAGGACGATGCGGTCGGCGCAGGCGGTGGCGGTCCGCGCGGCCAGGACGAGGTTGCCGTTCCATGCGGTGAAGGCGTCCTCGCCGCTTTGCAGGGCGTCGTTCACCCGGGCGGCGAGCCGGTCGCGCATCCTGCGCTCGGTGGCGCGGGCCAGGAACAGCCAGACGCGCGGGGACTCCAGGTCGCCGTCGTCGGGCGGCCCGGCCTCGGGTTCGGGCGGGACGTAGCGGTCCAGGTCGGCCATCGCGCGGGCGGTGTCGTAGAGGATCAGCTCGTTGTCGCCGCCGGCGTTCTGGTAGGCGTGCGCCAGGCCCCGGTAGGCGTTGAGGCGCTCGACCGCGGCGAACCCGGGCGCGCCGCTGTGCACGCGGCAGGCCGACACCGTCTCCTGCGCCTGGACGGTCGCGGCGGCCTTCAGCAGCGCCAGGTCGCGGTCGACCGCCGACCAGGGCGCCCACGCGGTCGCCGGACCGGCCGGGGCGTCCGCGGCGGCGGCGGGCCGGGGGGCGGTGACGTGCGCGGCGACGGCGGTGAGGGCGTAGGCCGAGGCCAGCGCGCCCAGCACCGCCTCCTGCTGGTTGCGGTAGTCGGTCAGCGGACGGCGCGGCGCCAGCCGCCCGAGCGTCGTGCGGCCCGCCGAATGGGCCAGCAGCATCCCCGCCGACGCCCGGGTGATCGCGGCGGAGGCGGAGACGACCGCCCGCCACACCGGCGGCGCGATCCCCATCGAGCGGGTCAGCCGCGCCGCCGCGGTCCCGGCGGGGTCGTGGAAGGTCCCGTCCGCCTCGATGCGGGCGCCGTCGCGCAACCACGCCTCGCCGGGGACGCGCAGGTCGTCGAGCAGGACGGCGGCGTAGTCGATCTGCAGCCCGGTCGTCTCCGGTGCCGCGACGATCCGGACGCCGGGCGGGACCGAGCCGTCCGGGCCCCGCAGCGGCACCGCGAACACGAACACGCCGCGTTCCTCGCCGCCGTGGACGAGGGTGGCGTAGACGGCGGCGGTCTTGGGGACGTCCGGATGGGCGGTGTTGGTGGGGAACTTGGCCGCCTGGCCGTCCGGGGTGCTCAGCACGAACCCTCCGGTGGCCGGGTCGTGGCGGGCGACGGTCCGCGGCGACAGGTGGCTGTTGCTGCGCCCCACCTCGGTCATCAGCAGGGTGCCGAACGACGCCATCGACTCCAGGGAGTCGCGGACCGCCCGCGTCCCGTCCTGGTCCGCGCCGAACCGCAGGACCGGGCCGAGCGCGAGGGTGTAGTGCAGCAGCATCAGGTGGAACAGCGGCGGGTCGGCGATCGCGGCGCGCTCCAGCAGCGCGCACAGCGCCGGCGGGTCGGCCAGCAGCTCGCCCGCGGGCGGTGCGGCGAGCCCGGCCCGGCGCAGCCGCTCGTAGGTGAGCGCCTGCCGGTCGCGGGCGGTGAGCCCGCCGGGGACGGTGAAGAACTCCTCCGGGACGGCCTCCCGCACCCTGGCTCGCGCCTTGGCGTCCAGGGACGTGCCGCGCACGAACCCGAGCAGATCGGCGGCGGTGCTCATGAGCCGTCCTCCCGGTCGCGAGAGGGGGCCACGCCGGAGGCGGCCTTGCCGGTGAGCCCGTGGCGGGGGCGGTCGCGCAGCGGCGCCAGGGTCCGCACCCCCGGGAGGGTCAGCCGCGCGCACTGGCACAGCGCGTTGCCCGCGCCGGCCTCGGTGAACACGGTCGCGCCCGCCGCGTGCACGGCGCGCAGCGCCTCCGGCAGCCGGACGGGCCGGACGATGCAGTCGGCCATGGCGCGGTGCAGGTCGTCGCCGTCGTGGTAGGCGCGGCCCCGGACCGGTGAGTGCACCGGCAGCTCCAGGGGCCGCTGCGGGAAGTCGCGGATCATCGCGTACCACTCGTCGTCGGCGCCGGCCATCGAGGGATGGTGCGACAGGTAGGGGACGGCGAGGCGCACGGCGTTGACGCCCCGGCCGCGTGCGGCGTCCAGGACGGTGTCCAGTGGCCCGTCGGGTCCGGACACGACCGTGACCTCCGGGGCGTTCAGGCAGGCGACGACCACCTCCGGGGCGCCGGCGGCCTCGATGCACGCCCGGGTGGCGTCCTCACCGGCCTCCAGCAGCCCCATGCCGCCGCCCCGGCCGCGCCGGGCCAGCACGCCGACCGCCGCGACCGCCATGCGGGCGCCGTCGGCGATCGAGAACGCGCCCGCGCACACCAGCGCGGCGATCTCCCCGAAGCTCTGCCCGACCGCGAACCGGGGGTGGACGCCGTGCGCGCGCAGCGCCCGGTCCGCGGCGACGGACGCGGCGTAGGAGGCGAGCTGGGCGACGCCGGGAGTGCGGGCCGCGGCCCGGTACCCGCGCGGATCCACCAGCAGGATCGACCGCAATGACGGCCATCCGGTGCGCGGCAGGCCCTCCTGGACGGCGTCCAGGACGTCGGTGACGGCGCGTGCGGCGGCGGGTCCGGTGGCGGCGAGGCCCGCCAGGTCGGGGACGCCGGCGGAGCCGGTACCTGGGAAAAGGAAGGCGCAGACGTCGTCGGGTTTGAGCTCCTCGGCCGGGCTGACTCGGGGGGACGGCACGCGGGGTCTCCTTACCTGGAAGGAAGGCTCACGTCTCTATTCGACTAAATGCTGCGTTATAGACAGATATGGAACATAAACCCTGAAATGGGATTATTCACTCATGGGATGGGGCTGACAACCGTCAGTGCTGTGAGCAGGGGGGAGTGCGCGCATGACAGTGCCGGACGCGCCCGGACGGACCCGGCCGGGCGGGCACGACGCGGACGCCGGCCGCGGATGGGCGATCCGCGGGACCGGCGCCCACCTGCCCCGCGAGTACGTGGCCAGCGACGAGCTGTCCCGCGCGCTGGGCCTGGACCCGTCGTGGATCGAGCGGCGCACCGGGATCGCGCGCCGGCACGTCGCCGCGCCCGGCGAGGCCGCCTCCGACCTGGCCGCCGCCGCCGCGGACCGGGCGCTGCGCGCCGCCGGGCTGGACGCCGCCGGCATCGGGCTGCTGGTGGTCGGCACCTCCACCCCCGACGTCATCGCCCCCTCCACCGCCTGCCGCGTGCAGGTCGCGCTCGGCGCCCGCAACGCCGCCGCGTTCGACATCTCCGCCGCCTGCAGCGGGTTCGTCTTCGGGCTGCAGACCGCGATCGGCTGGCTGGCCACCCAGCGCGGCTCCGCCCCGTACGCGCTGGTCGTCGGCGTCGAGGTGTACTCGCGGTTCCTCAACCGCGCCGACCGCGCCACCGCCGCGCTGTTCGGCGACGGCGCCGCCGCCGCGGTCGTCGGGCCCGCCCCGGCGCCGTACGGGATCGGCCCGATCACCCTCGGCTCGGACGGCTCCGGCGCCGAGGACGTGCTGATCCCCGCGGGCGGCAGCCGGCTGCCCGCCAGCCCCGAGACCCTCGCCGCGCTCGGCCACACCATCCACATGGACGGCCGCGCCGTCCGCGACTTCATCACCGCGATCTTCCCGCGGCTGGTGGCCGAAGCGACCGAGGGCGCCGGGATCAAGCCCGCCGACCTGGCCCTGGTGGTGCCGCACCAGCCCAACCCGCGGCTGGTCGCCTCGCTCGCCCCGGACGCAGGCCTGGAACCGCGGCAGCTGGCGATCGTCGGGCACGACGTCGGCAACATCGGCGCCGCCAGCATCCCCTTCGCCCTCGACAGGGCCGTCCGCACGTCCCGGATCGGGCCCGGCGACCTGGTGCTGCTCGCCGGCTTCGGCGCCGGCCTGACCTGGGGACACACGCTCATCACCTGGCCGCCCGCCTGACCTCTCCACCGTATATGCCTTGAAAGTTATATGCGAAAGGGGTTATGTTCGGAGGCGGCGGCGCGCGGCGCGTGGCCCGCCGCACGTCCGGGCAGAACGCGACCGAGGAGGCAGGCGAGATGAGCACCGGCGAGCAGCACCCCGACGGCACGGCCACCCAGAGGGACGGGCGGACCCTGCTGCGCTTCGAGCGCCGCCTGCGCCACCCGCCCGAACGGGTCTGGCGCGCCCTCACCGACCCCGCCGAACTGTCGGCCTGGCTCGCCGAGGCCGTCCTGGAACCCGCCGTGGGCGGCAAGTTCGCGCTGCGGTGGCTCAACACCGGCGACGCCGCCGACGAGACCGTCGCCCGCGGGACCGTCACCGCCTTCGACCCGCCCCGCCTGCTGGAGCTGGACTCCGACATCCACGGCCGGCTGCGCTGGGAGCTGGCCCCCTCCCCCGAAGGGACGCACCTGGTGTTCACCAGCGACGTCCAGCCACCCGGCGAGTACCTCGTCCAGACGCTCGCCGGATGGCACCTGCACCTGGACTACCTCGCCGAGGCCCTGGACGGCTCCCGCGTCGACTGGGCCGGCTGGACCACCGACCGCTGGCAGGTCCACCACGACCGCTACGCCGAACGGCTCGGCGCCCTGGACGCCGTCCGCGCCCTCTACCGGCGGATCCTGGACGGCTGGAACGCCCGGGACGGCGCCGCGTTCGCCGCTCCGTTCCGCGACGACGGCGAGACGATCGGGTTCGACGGCACCCTGCACTCTGGCCGGGACCGCATCGCCGCCCAGCTCGACGCGATCTTCGCCGACCACCGGACCGCCCGCTACATCGGCCGGGTGCGCGAGGTCCGGGTGATCGGACCCGGCGCCGCCGTCCTGCGCGCCGTCGCCGGCATGGTCCCGCCCGGATCCTCCGACATCGACCCCGAGGCCAACAGCGTGCAGACGCTCACCGCGTCCCAGCTCATGGGCGAGTGGCGCGTCGCGCTGTTCCAGACCACCCCGGCCGCCTACCACGGCCGCCCCGAGGCCGCCGAGGCCCTCAGCGCCGAACTCCGATCCCTCCTGCCCGGCGACGGCTGAGGCCGCCGCGCAACGGCGGACGGCCCGGGGCCTGGTGGCCGCCGGGCCGTCCGCCGTTCGGGAGCCGTGCGCGCCCGCGCCGGCCCGCCGTCAGCGCTTCAGCGAGCGCAGCACCTCCCGGGACTCGGCGCGGCGGTCCCAGACGACGGCCGCGAACACGACCGCGAGCCCGGCGGGCATCAGCGCCCACGCCGGCTCCAGCACCAGCAGCTGGGTGAGCGCGGCACCGGCCATCAGGCCGATCAGCCCGGCCGCGGCGAGCCCGGCCAGCCGCGGGACCACCAGCCCGATCGCGCCGGCGGCCTCGACCGCGCCGGTCACGTACCGGAACCACTGGCCCCAGCCGATCTCCTCAAAGGTCCGGACGGCCTCGGCCTGCCCGGCGAACTTCGGCAGCGCCGACGCGAACAGCAGGAACGCGGCGATGAAGATCTGCGCGCCCCACAGCACCCTGCGGAGCGTGCGGCGCTCGCCGGGAGCGGTCTGGGCGGTGCCGGTCTGGGCGGTGGTGAGGGTCTGGGTGCTCATGATCGGGGTCCTTCCGTGCGGTGTCTCATCGGCCGTTCACTGACGCGTCGCGCGGCCGGCCGCCGGATCGACATCCCGCCGGATTTTTCTTCAGAAGTTTTTCCGCCGCCGTATCACCCCAGGTGAGAGGCGGTGACCTCGGCCGCGACGGCGGCCGTCGCGCGGACGAACGCCGCCAGCGCCCGGGACCGGGACGTCTCGGGCCACGCCAGCACCAGCGTGGTCGGCTCGGCGTCCCGCACCGGCACCGCCGTCAGGTCCTCGCGCAGCAGCCCCCGCATCGACGCCGGCAGGATCGCCACCGCCCGGCCGAGCGCGATCAGCTGCATCAGCTGCCCGCCGTCGCTGATCGCCGGGCCGTCGCCCGGTCCCGTCCCGTACGGGGCGTGCGGCCGGGCCTCGCCCTCCAGGTCGGCCATCGCCACCTCGGCGCGGCCCGCCAGCCGGTGGTTCCTCGGGAGGACGGCGACCTGCCGCTCCGTCAGCAGGTCCTCGGTGGCCAGTCCGGTGACGTCCTGCCGCGGCGTGTACAGCAGCGCGGCGTCGGCGCGGCCCTCCCGCACCGCCCGATCCGCCCCGTACCCGAGCAGCATCTCCACCGGCACCGCGTCCGGCTCGCGCTCGTAGGCGGCCAGGATCGCCGGGAGCAGCCCGCCGCCGTCCCCGCCCGGCTTCAGCGCCAGGACCAGCCGGGGCCCGGTGTCACCGGCGCGGCGGGTGCGGCGGACGGCGGCCGCGACCGCCTCCAGCGCGGCGGCCCCCTCCGCCAGCAGCGTCTCCCCGGCCGGGGTCAGCACGACCCGGCGGCTCGTCCGCTCCAGCAGCGTCACCCCCAGCCGCCGCTCCAGCCGGCTGATCGCCCGCGACAGCGGCGGCTGCGCGATGCCCAGCCGCTCGGCCGCCCGCCCGAAGTGCAGCTCCCGCGCCACCGCCAAAAAGTAGGTCAGCTCGCGCGTCTCCACCACGTCCATACCCCCAGGGTATTGATCGCGCGCCGATCGGTGTTGGAGCCCGCGGCCCCGCCGGTGGTGGGGTGAAAGGCATGAACGACACCACGACCGCCCTGGTGACCGGGGCGAACAAGGGCATCGGGTACGCCATCGCCGCGGGGCTCGCCGCACGCGGCATGACCGTCCTGATCGGCGCCCGCGACCCGGGCCTGGGCGAGAAGGCCGCCGCGTCGCTGCGCGACGCCGGGCACGACGCCCGCGCCGTCACCCTGGACGTCACCGATCCCGCCACGGTGCAGGCGGCGGCCCGGCGGGTCGGCGACACCACCGGGCGCCTGGACGTCCTGGTCAACAACGCCGGCATCTCCGGCGGCGCCGACCACCTGCCCGACGAGGCCGACCTCGACGCCGTCCACCGCGTGTTCGACACCAACCTGTACGGCGTGATCAGGGTGACCAACGCGATGCTGCCGATGCTGCGCCGCTCGCCCGCCGGACGCATCGTCAACATCTCCAGCGGCACCTCGTCGATGACCGCGATGACCGACCCGGACCACTACTTCTGGAACGCCGCCGCCTCCGCCGCCTACCCGGCGTCCAAGGCGGCGCTGAACATGCTCACCATCCAGTACGCCAAGCGGCTGCGCGACACCGGCATCCTGGTCAACGCCGCCGCGCCCGGAGCCTGCGCGACCGACTTCACAGTGGAGTTCGCCCGCCTGACGGGCCGGACCATCGACCGGACCGCCGAGCAGGGCGCCGCGATCGCGATCCGGCTCGCCACCCTCGGCGACGACGGCCCGACCGGCGGGTTCTTCCACGACGACGGCCCCGTCCCCTGGTGAACCGTCCCCTGGTGAGCCGTCCTCCGGGTCAGGCGGCGCGGGGGTAGCGGGCGCGCATCGCGTCGATGTACCGGTCGCGGGAGACGGGCCCGCCGAAACGCAGCCGGTCGTAGGCGGTGAACGGGGGCGCCAGCGCGTCCAGCTCGTCGATCAGGGCGTGCAGCCGATGCGTCCAGGCCGGCGTCCCCGCGTCCGGCTCCCCCGGCGCCGCATCGATCGCGCTGACCAGGGCGTCCTTGTACTGGATCGTCTGGGGCGTGACCGAGCGCAGGCACACGTACTGGCCGCTCAGGTAGGAGTTCCACTCCGCCTTGCCGGCGGCCTCGTCGTCCCAGTGCGCCAGGAACCACTCCTCCAGCGCGTCGACGCCACCGGCCCGGTCGGCGAGGGCGAACAGGTCGGACGGGACCATCTCCGCGCCGTCGGAGCGCAGGTATCCGGGCAGGGGCAGCCCGCCGTCCAGCATCAGGCGGCGGACCCGTCCGGCGTCGCGGCCGGTGCGGGCGCACAGGTCCTCCAGCTCGGTGAACCACGCGGTGACGTAGGCGTCGTCCTCGGGCGTCATCGGATGGTCGCCGTTGACCTCCCGGAACCGCTCGGCCAGCTGCGCCTTCAGCTCGGAGTCGCTCATCCCCGGACGCTAACCCGGGGTCGTTTCGGCGCCCGCCGAAATGTGACCGCCCCGCCGCCCCCCGCCGCTCACCAGGGCGACAGGACGAGCGCCTGGACGGCCACCGCGGTCGCCGCCTGCGCCGCCAGCCACGCCCGCGGCCGGGACCGGTGCAGGGCCGCGGCGACCATCGCCCATGCCGCGAACGGCAGCCAGATCCGCTCGACCTCGCCCTTGGTGACCCCGGAGGCGTCCAGGGCGAGCACGCCGAGCAGCGCCGCCCCGGCCAGCGCGGCCACCGGACCCGCGGGCGACAACGTCCGCGACCTGCCGTCCCGCCACAGCGTCGCCAGCGCGCGGGGCAGGGCGTGCGCGACCGCGGGACCGGTGAGCAGGCCCAGCACCGCCAGGTTCGCGACCGCGAAGTAGGCGTAGGAGCGCTGCGCCGACCCGCGGCTGACCAGGTAGGTGTCCAGGGTCGCGCGGACACCGTCCGGCCACCAGAACCCCAGCAGCGTGAACGCGGCCGGCGCCACCGCCAGGCCTGCGGCGAGCGCCACGAGCACCCGGACCCTTGGACGGGCGAGCAGCAGCACCGCCAGCGGCACCGCGAACAGCGGCAGCAGGCCGTAGCTCAGATACGGCAGGCACCCCAGCAGCACCCCGCCCGCGACGGCGCAGGCAAGCGCCCACGTCCCCGCCCGGCGTGCGGCCAGCGCGGCCAGCGCCGTGCCCCACGCGCCCACCGCCAGGAAGAACGCGTCCATCGACGTGGCGACCCACACCGCCATCGGCGCCAGCACCAGGAACGGCAGCGCCGCCCGCGCCGCCTGCTCCCCAGCCACGCACCGCACCGTGACCGCGATCGCGGCCACCGCCGACGTCCCCGCCGCGATGATGAACGCCGCCGCCCATCCCGTGCCGCCGAACCCGGCCTTCTCCAGCGCCCACAGCACCAGCATCGGCATCGGCGGATGCCCCCGCACGTGCGTGGTGTAGCCGCCCAGCCGCTCGGTGAAGGTCTGCAGCCACAGGAGCGGGTCGGGCCGCAGCTGGGCCAGGCCCGCCGGATACTCGGTCGGCGCGTCCAAGGGCGCCGCCGGCGCGCCCCACCCGCCGGAGACCGCCAGCGCGACCGTCCACAGCGCGGCGCCCGCCCAGGCGACCGACGGCAGCGCCCGCCACGGGAGCCGCGCCGCGAGCACCGGCAGGGCCGCCACCGCCGCGGCGGCGACCGCGGCGGCGGGCAGCATCTGCCAGGTCAGGGGCCACCCCCGCGCCCGCGCGTGCAGCGGGGGCAGCCGGTCCTCGGTCGCCAGCCCGGCGCGCCGCAGGTACCAGCCCACCGCGAACGCGGCCGCGATCCCGGACGCCCACACGGCGACGGCGATCCACCCCGGCCATCCGCGCCGTCTCGGGGACAGGGTCGCCGCCGGGCGCTTGCGGACATCGGTGAGGGTCATCGGCTCGGTCCCTTCGCAGATGGCCGGGGCGCGCGGGTCGCTCCACCGCCCCGGAGGCGGCGGCGCCCGATGACGGCGCGCGCCACTGCGGTACAGACCGCCACCGCGGCGATGGCGCCCAGCACGATGAGGAGGTTGCGCTCGTAGGGCAGCGGCAGGCGGGACGGCTCCTCGGCGCGGCGCCCGTACCCCAGCACGAGCGGGAGCGCGACCGCCGTGACGCACGCGGCGACGACGAGCGCCGCCCGCACGACGCGCCGGAACCGCGCGGGCAGGAGCCCGGTGACCAGCCCAGCCGCCAGCACCGCCGGGACCAGGACCCCGTCGTGCAGGATCGCCGCCCCGGCGAACCACGCCGCCCACCGGGCGACCGGCACCTCCATCACGATCCCGCGGAGCCCGAGCGCGATGAGCGCCAGACCAGCGGTGTACGCCGCCGCCAGCGCGGCGGTCCGCGCGTTCACGAGACCACCAGCCGGTGCACCCATTTGGTCTGCATGACCCCGGGCCGGTTCGGCGCGATCAAGCGGCAGGGGTAGCCGTGGTCGAGCGCGAGCGGCTCGCCGTTGAGGCCGAGGGCCAGCAGGGTCAGCGGGTCGCGCCAGTGCGGCGGGGCGACCCGCGAGGTGCGGTAGAGCCCGTAGCGCTCCAGCGACTCGACCCGCACCTGCGCGTCGTCGGAGACGCCGGCCATGCGCAGCACGTCCCGCAGCCGGACGCCCCGCCAGGACGCCTCCACGCTCCAACCCTCCACGCACGCGATGGGCAGCCGCGCGGTGTGCTGCGGCAGCGCGCGCAGCTCGTCCAGGGACAGGCTGACCTCCCGGGCGACGCGGCCGGTCACCGTGAGCCGCCAGGCGGGGTCGCGGGCCATCGGGCCGACGCCGGTCGCGGCGGCCGACTTGTTGACCGGGACGCCCTGCGGCCCGTTGCCCGGACGGCGGGGGGCCAGCACCGCCAGCCGCGCCAGCGGGGTGAACGCCTCTCCCACCGTGGTCGCGGCGATGACACCGCTCGCCCCGGCGACGGTGAGCAGGAAGCCGCGGCGGCCCACCGAGTCCTGCGGCCGGGTCATCACCGTCCGGCGCACCTTCGACCACCGCTCGGTCACGTGGATGACCAGCGCGCCGACCAGGATGTAGGCCGTCCAGTAGTGCGCGGTGGTGAAGAAGAACCGGAACGGGTACCAATAGGCGATGTTCAGCACCCCGGTGACGAACTGGAACAGCGCCGCGCCGACCAGCACGAACACCAGCAGCCGCTGCACCCCGTGGACGACCGAGCGGGCCGGCGGCCACTGCCACAGCTTCGGGTAGACCGTCCACATCTTGGCCAGCAGCAGCGGCACCGTCGCCACCCCGCCGATGACGTGCACGCCCTGGGTGACCCGGTAGAGGTTCACCGGCCGGGACGGCCAGCGCATCCACCCGGCGGGCTGCTGCATGAAGTGGCTGACCAGCCCGGTCCCGAACGAGACCAGGATGCAGACGCCGAGCGCGATGCCGAGCCAGGACGCGACGCGCTCGTCGTGCAGGCGGCTGGTGAACCGCCCCGAGAGCGTCGTCAGCACCGCCGGGGGCTTCACGAACGCGGGTCTCACGACCGCAGGGCGACGAACCATCGGCCCGCCTCCTCCCAGAACTCGGTGACGGTCGCGGCGCACATCGCGGCCAGGCCCGCGGCGGCGTCGGCGGACACGTGCGCCCAGGCGAACCACTCGCCGACCGACCGGGGCGAGCGCAGCCGCAGCGGCTCCACCCGCGACCCGGCGCCGGGCGGCTCGACCTCCATCAGCACCTGCCCGCCGGGCGCCAGCAGCGCCAGGACGCGGCGCAGCAGCGCGGCCGGGTCGCCGCCGATCCCGATGTTGCCGTCGGCGAGCAGCACGGTGCCCCAGCGGCCGGTGCCGGGGACGCGGCCGAAGACGTCCCGGCACAGTGCCGGGCCGCCCGCCGCGACCGTCAGCGCGACCGCGGAGGGGGCCACGTCGATGCCCAGCACCGGGAGCCCGCGCCGCGCCAGCGCCACCGTCAGCCGGCCGGGCCCCGAGCCGACGTCGAGGGTCGGGCCCGCGCAGCGGTCCAGCAGGCCGCCGTCGCCGGGGCGGACCGCCAGCCAGTCCTGGAGGGGCAGCGGGCGGCGGCGCCCGTCGGCGTGCTCGATCTCGACCGGGGCGCTGCCGCGCAGCGCCTCCTCGTACAGCTCACCGATCATGCCGGGACGGTCCTGACCCCGAGCTCGCGGACGGCGGCGGCGAACCGGGTCCCGGGCGCGGACGCGGCGACGGCCTCGGCGTCGGCGGGGGTGTCGACGTCGGTGAGCTCGGGCAGCGCCGCCACCCGCAGCCCTGCCGCGCGCAGCCGCGCCAGCTGGACCGCCCCGGTGTCGGGCCGCGACATCGGGACGCCGCGCAGCAGCCGCGCGTCGGGGCGGCGCAGCCCGAGCAGCCAGAACCCGCCGTCGGCCGCGGGGCCGAACACCGCGTCGCCGCGGCCCAGCTCCCGGGCGGCGCGGGCCAGCACGGCGGGCGTGACCTGCGGGGTGTCCATGCCGATCAGCACCATCGGCCGGCCGTCCCAGGCGTCGTCGAAGGCGGCGGCCAGGCGCTCGTCCAGGCCGGCGCCGCGCTGGGCGGTGACGGCGAAGCCGTCCGGCAGCCACGCGCCGGGCGTCCCGGCGAGCGCGAGGGTGCGGCGGGCGGCGGGGGCCGCGGCGACCGCGGCGAGGGTGTCGTGCAGGGCCGCCCGCGCCAGCGCGGCGGCCTCGGCGGGCGTGTAGGCGGGCGTCAGGCGGGTCTTGACCCGCCCGGCGACGGGTTCCTTGGCGATGACGATCAGGTCGGCCTGCGCGGTACCCGTCATGGCGCGACCTCCGCCAGCACGCGGCGCATGTCGCGGACGGCGCGGACCGTCCCGCCGACCGTCCCGGTCACCTTCGAGGCGCCGGTGCGGGGCAGGTAGGGGACGTCGATCTCCCCGATCCGCCATTCGGCGCGGGCGGCGCGCAGGACCATCTCCAGGGGGTAGCCGAACCGGCGGTCCTCCAGCCCGAGGGCCAGCAGATCCGCGCGGCGGGCGGCGCGCATCGGCCCGAGGTCGTGCAGCCGGGTCCCGGCGCGCCGGTTCAGCGACCGGGCCAGGACGGCGTTGCCGAGCCGGGCGTGCGGCGGCCACGCGCCCCGCCCGGACGGCCGCCGCCGCCCGAGCACCAGCCCGGATCCGCCGTCCGACTCCAGCACGCCGAGCGCGGCGGTCAGCCGGGGCAGCTCGGCCGGGTCGAGCGAGGCGTCGGCGTCCATGACGCACACGACCTCGGTCTCGGCGGCCAGGAGCCCGGCGTGGCAGGCGGCGCCGAAGCCGCGGGCCGGCGCCGGGACGACGCGGGCGCCGTGCTCGGCGGCCACGCGCGCGGAGTCGTCGGTGGAGGCGTTGTCGACCACCAGGGCCCGGAAGCCCTCGGGCATCCGGGTCAGCACCCAGGGCAACGCCTCGGCCTCGTTGAGGCAGGGAAGAACCACATCGATCACAGCTCTGACGCTACTTTCCGTGACGGGAGGATGACCCTTACGAACTGGTGACGGGCCGCCGGGCGAACTCGGCGACGCCGTCGGCGAACGGCACCGACGGGGAGAAGCCCAGCTCGCGGCGGGCGCGGTCGGGCCGGGCGACGATGTGGCGGACGTCCCCCAGCCGGTACCCGCCGGTCACCCGCGGCCGCGGGCCGCCGAACACGGCGGCGAGCGCGTCCGCCATGTCGCCGATGGTGCGCGGCTCGCCGCTGGCGATGTTGTAGGCGCGCAGCCCGGCGGGCTCGGGCGGCCCGGCCGCGACCCGCTCCAGCGCCAGCACGTTGGCGCGGGCGACGTCGCGGACGTGGACGAAGTCGCGCCGCTGCGCGCCGTCCTCGAACACCAGCGGCTCCTCGCCGCGCATCAGCCGCGACCGGAAGATCGCCGCGACCCCGGCGTAGGGGGTGTCGCGCGGCATCCGCGGCCCGTAGACGTTGTGGTAGCGCAGTGCCGCGACGGACCCGCCGGTGGAGCGCGCCCAGGACGCCGCGAGGTGCTCCTGCGCGAGCTTGGTGTCGGCGTAGACGTTGCGGGGGCCGGGCGGGTCCTCCTCCCCGACGGCGCCGGGCGCGAGCGGCCGCCCGCACGCGGGGCAGCCGGGCTCGAACCGCCCGGCGCGCAGCGCGTCCTCGGGGCGGGGCCGGGGCCGGACGGGGCCGTGGACGTCGCAGGAGTAGGCGCCCTCCCCGTAGATCACCATCGAGGACGCCAGGACCAGGACGCCGACGCCGGCGCGCGCCATCTCCGCCAGCAGGACGGCGGTGCCCTGGACGTTGACCGAGGTGTAGTCCGGCAGGTCGGAGACGTCCACGCCGAGGCCGACCTTGGCGGCCTGGTGGCACACGGCGTCGACGCCCTCCAGCCGCCGCGCGACCTCGGCGGGGTCGCGGACGTCGGCGGGCCCTCCGCCGAGCCCGTCCGGCCGCAGGTCGAGGCCGCGGACGCGGTGGCCCGCGGCGGTCAGCGCCTCGGCGATGTGCGAGCCGATGAATCCGGCCGACCCGGTGAGCAGTACGTTCATGCGGATGAACGTAGGCCGCCGGTCCCGCCCGCAGCGCCGCGAAGGGGCCCGTCAAGGCACCTTGTTCGAACCTTGTAAGAACTTCACCCGGGCCCCGCCGCGGTCAGGCGACCGCCCCGCCGACGACCGGGGCGAGCAGGCCGACGGCCTTGTCGACGTCGGCCTTGGTGGTGGTGAGGTGGAACGCGCAGCGCAGCCTCCCGGCGCGCACGGTGGCGACCACCCCGTTGCGGCGCAGCATGTCGGCGGTGCCGTCCGGGACGGGCACCGGCACGATCGCCGAGTCCCCCGGCGGCAGGCCGAGGCCGGCGCGGAACCGGCGCGCCAGCCCCACGTCGTGGTCGTGGATCGCGGCGACCCCGACGCGTTCGAGCAGTTCCAGGGCGGGGGCGTGCCCGGCCCAGCACTGCCAGGCCGGGGACAGGTCGAGGCGGCGCGCGTCCGCGGCCAGCCGCAGCGGCAGCCCGTAGATGGAGTCCCAGATGTCGGCGCCGGCGTACCAGCCGGCCCCGGCCGCGGGCAGGTCGTCCAGCGCCTCCCGGGTGCCGGTGAGGAAGCAGGTGCCGCGCGGGCCGAGCAGCCACTTGTAGCCGCCGGCGACGAGCCAGTCGACCCGCTCGGCGGGCAGCGGCAGCCAGCCGGCGGCCTGGGTGGCGTCCAGCAGGATCCGGGCGCCGTGGCCGCGGGCGGCGTCGATCAGGTCGTCCATGGGGGCGACGCGGCCGTCGGCGGACTGCACCGCCGACACCGCGACCGCGCTCGTGCCCGCGCGGACCTCCTCGGCGATCCGCTCCAGCGGGACGGACCGGACGGCCAGGTCCGGGCGGGCCGCGAACGGGAACAGCAGCGAGGTGAAGTCCCCGTCGGCGACCAGGACCTCGGCGCCGGCGGGCAGGGACGCCGCGACCAGCCCCACGAAGTAGGACACCTGCGGCCCGCACGCGACGCGGGCGGCGGGGACGCCGAGCAGCCGCGCGAACGCCTCCCGGCACCTGGTGACCGCCTCGTCGAACGCGCCGGAGGTCATCAGCCCGGCGGCGCGGTCCCGCTCGGTCGCCAGCATCGCCTCGTGCGCGGCGCGCGGCGGCAGCCCGTAGGTGGCGGTGTTGAGGTAGGTGACGCCGGCGGTGAACTCGCGCTGCGCCTCCTGGATGGAAAGGCTCATGTACTGATGGTCGGCGACGAACGACCCATAGCACAAAGTACGGTTTTCTTGGCCACTCATCAGTGCGGTTGATAGCTTGCGGGGATGCTGGACCTGCACCGGGGCCGGATCCTGCGCGAGGTGGCCAGGCTCGGCTCGATGACCGCCGCCGCGAAGTCCCTCGCCTACACCCAGCCCGCCGTCTCCCACCACGTCGCGCGGCTGGAGGCCGAGGTCGGCACCCCGCTGGTGGTCCGGCACGGCCGCGGCGTCCGGCTGACCGAGGCGGGCCGGATCCTGGTCGAGCACGTCGAGGACGTCCTGGCCCGCATGGACGACGCCGAGGAGCAGATCGCCGCGATCGCCGGGCTGCGCGCCGGCCGGGTCCGGGTCGCGGTGTTCCCCACCGCCGCGGGCGGGCTGCTTCCCGACGCGCTGGCCCGGCTGCGCGCCCGCGCGCCCGGCGTGTCGGTCACGCTGGTGGACGCCGAGCCGGCGGAGGCGCTGGCCTTGCTGCGCGCCGGGGAGACCGACATCGCGGTGGTGTTCCGCCACGTGTCCAGGCCGCCCGAGACCGACTCCCGGTTCCGCGAGATCGTGCTGCGCGAGGACCCGCTGCGGCTGCTCGTCCCCGCCGCGCACCCGGTCGCCTCGTCCGGCCGGCCGCGGCTCGCGGACCTGGCCGGCGAGACGTGGGCGTCGGGCTGCGCGCGGTGCCGCGACCATCTGCGGTGGGCGTGCGAGAAGGCCGGGTTCACCCCCGACATCGCCTTCGCCACCGAGGATCATGTCGCGATCCAGCGGCTCGTCGCGCGGGGGCTGGCCGTCACGACGCTGCCGGGGCTGGCGCTCGACCTGCACGCCGAGCCCGGCGTCGCCGTCCCCGACGTGCCGGACGTCGGCGGCCGCACGATCAGCGCGATCGTCCCGGCGGGCCCGCGCCCGCCGGCGGTGGCGGCGCTGCTGGACGAGCTGGCCGCCTCCTCCGCGCCCTCCCCGGCGGGCTAGGACAGGTGGCGGTGCAGGTCGGTGAGGCGGCCCGCGGCGGCGCGGACGGCCTCGGTCAGGCCCGGCAGCCGGTCGTCGCCGAACCGCACCGACGGGCCCTGCAGCGCCAGGGCCGCGAACACCCGCCCGCCGCCGTCGCGGACCGGCGCGGCCACCGCGCGGACGCCGGCCAGGCGTTCCTCGTCGTTGACCGAGTAGCCGCGCTCGCGGACCCGTTCCAGGTCGGCGTCCAGGTCCGCGCGGGCGACGATGGTGGCGGGCGTGTAGCGCGGGAACGGCTCGTCCATCGCGACCGGGTCGTCGTCGTAGGCCAGCAGCGCCTTGCCCATCGCGCACGTGTGGATCGGGTTGCGGTCGCCCGGCGGCTGGTCGTAGCGCAGCGGGTGCACCGACGGCAGGTGCATCAGCACGGCGACCTCGTCGCCGGCGCGCACGCCGAGGCTGACCGCCTCGCCCGTCCCGTCCCGCAGCGCGGTCAGCTCGGGCTGCAGCAGGGTGGCGCCCATCCGCTCCAGCGCGAGCCGGCCGAGGATCGCGGTGGTGGGCCCGAGGAAGTACCGCTCGGTCGCCGGATCCTGCGCCAGCATCCCGGTGGCGTGCAGCGCGTGCACGATGCGGTGCGCGGTGCTGACCGACAGCCCGAGCCGGTGCGCGATCTCCGTCGGGGTCTGCCGGGCGGCGCCCTCGAAGGAGCGGAGCACGGCCACCGACCGGTCCACCGTCTGTGTGCCCGGCTTGGGGTGGTAAGTCCCTTCCGTGCGCTCGTCCGTCACGGGACCCATCCTCCCACCGCGTCCGGGCGGGACGGCCGCAGGGGGCGTGCCATAGTGGGCACGTGGCACCCGACACCCCGGTACGCGCGTCCAGTCCGCACAGGGTCCGCGGGGCGGCGCGCGCCCCGTCCCCGTCGCTGACCGTCCGGCACGGGATCGGGTTCGCCATGAACCCGTGCGCGAGCCTGCTGCGCCTGTACGCCGAGGCGGGCCCGGTCGCGGCGATCGGGACGCGCCGCAAGCCGTTCGTGCACCTGTTCGGCCCGGACGCCAACGCGTTCGTGTTCGCCAACTCCGCCCTGTTCCAGTGGCGGGAGGCGTTCGACCTGCTGGTCCCGGTGAACGGGGAGACCGCGCTCATCGTCAGCGACGGCGCCGACCACCGGCGGCGGCGCCGGCTCGTCCAGCCCGCGTTCCACCACCGCCGCGTCGCCGGTTACGTGGCGCGGATGGCCGCCAACACCGACGCGGCCCTGGACTCCTGGCGCCCTGGCCAGACCCTGGACGCCTACGCCGAGCTGCGCGCGGTGATCCGCCGCAACACGGTCGAGGTGCTGTTCGGCGACCGGCTCGCCGCCGACGCCGAGGTGATCGGCCGGCGGCTGCAGGTCGCGCTCGCCGCCATCGACCAGAACTTCGTCCTGCAGATGATGCTGCGGTCGGTGCCGAACCCGTACATGCGGCGCGTCGCCGCGTCCCGCGACCTGGTCGTCCGCCGGGTCGACGAGGAGGTCCAGCGGCGGAAGGCCGAGGGCGGCGAGCACGACGACGTGCTCGGCATGCTGCTGGCGGCCCGCGACGAGGACGGGACGGGCCTGACCCGCCAGGAGCTCCAGGACCAGGTCATCAGCCTCATCTCCGCCGGCTACGACACCACCAGCGCGGCGATGGCGTGGGCGGTGTACGCGCTGCTGGCGCATCCGGAGGCGGCCGAGCGGGCGCGGCGGGAGGTCGCCGAGGTGGTCGGCGACCGCCCCGTGGAGGCCGCCGACCTGCCCGCGCTCACCTACCTGGACGGCGTGGTGAACGAGACGCTGCGGCTGTTCCCGCCCGCCGTGCTCAGCGCCCGCGTCCCGGTCGAGGACTTCGAGTACGCCGGCCACCGGATCCCGGCGGGCGCGATGGTGTTCTACTCCCCGTTCGTCACCCACCGGATGCCGGAGGTGTGGCCGCAGGCGGGACGGTTCCGCCCGGAGCGGTGGGACCCGTCCTCGGACCTGCACCGCCCCACCACCCCGGCGACGTTCCTGCCGTTCGGCGGCGGCCCGCACCGCTGCATCGGCTCCACGCTGGCGACGACGGAGCTCAAGACCATGCTGGCGTGCCTGCTGCGCCGCACCCGGCTGCGCCTGGTCTCGCCCGCCGTCACCCCCACGAGCGTGACGGCCATGCGGCCCCGCGGCGGCCTGCCCGTGCGGGTCCTGTGACCGGCCGCTCCCGGCGGCCCTACCGGACGGCCCGGGACAGGCGCTCCGCCATGGCGGCCAGCAGGTCGCGGAGCTCGGGCGGCTCGCGGACCTCGAAGTCGATGTCGAGGTAGGCGATGCGCAGCGCCGTCCACTCCAGGGACCCGGGCGCCGTGCGCAGGACGCAGGTGCGGTCGTCGACGGGCTCGACCTCGGCGCCGGTCACCCGGAAGCGGTCGGCCAGCTCCTCCGCGGACGCGTGCACCAGCAGCACCGCCCGCTGCAACGGACGCGACAGCGCCAGCGAGCGGCTCACGAACTCGGCCGCGTCCGCGGCGGGCGGCTCGCGCGGCGGGCACCGGACGCCGGTCGGCAGCGGCGACGACACGCGGTCGACGCGGAACGTCCGCCAGTCCTCGCGCCCGAGGTCGAACGCGACCAGGTACCAGCGGCGCCCGGCCGACACCAGCCCGTGCGGCTCGACGTGGCGGCGGGTCTCGCCGTCACCGGCGTCGCGGTAGGCGAAGCGGACCCGTTCGTGGTCGCGGCACGCGGCGGCCAGCACGGTCAGCGTCGCCGGATCCACGACCGGTCCGGCGGGCGGGCCGGTCAGCGGCGTCGTGGCGGCGTGCAGGGCGCTCACGCGGCGCCGCAGCCGGGCCGGCAGCACCTGTTCGAGCTTGGCCAGCGCGCGCACCGACGCCTCCCCGATCCCCTCGACCGCTCCCCCGGTGGCGGCGCGCAGCCCGACGGCGATCGCAACGGCCTCCTCGTCGTCCAGCAGCAGCGGCGGCATCGCGGCCCCCGCCTCCAGCCCGTAGCCGCCGGCCGCGCCGAGGGTGGCGTGCACCGGATAGCCGAGGCCGCGCAGCCGCTCCACGTCGCGCCGGACGGTGCGGGGGCTCACGCCGAGCCGCTCGCACAACTCCGGGCCGCTCCATTCGCGGCGGGCCTGCAGAAGGGACAGCAGCCGCAGCAGGCGTTCCGACGACATGACCCCAGTATGCGCGGCAATGAGGCCAGGTCCTGACCTCCTTGCCGCCTAGCGTCGCGGTCATGAGCACGGACCACATCGTCATCACCGGGGCCAGGCACAACAACCTCAAGGACGTGTCGCTGCGCATCCCGAAGAACCGCCTCGTGGCGTTCACCGGAGTGTCGGGGTCGGGGAAGTCCTCGATCGTGTTCGGCACGGTCGCGGCGGAGTCGCAGCGGCAGCTGGGCGAGACGCTCAGCTGGTTCGCCCGCGACCGGATGCCCAAGCGGGAGCGGCCGGACGCCGACGCCATCGACCACCTCGCCCCCGCCGTCGTGGTCGACCAGCGCCCGATCGGCGGGAACGCCCGGTCCACGGTCGGCACGATCACCGACATCTCGCCCGTCCTGCGGGTGCTGTTCTCCCGGCACGGGACGCCGAGCGCCGGCGAGGCCGCCGCCTACTCCTTCAACGATCCGCGCGGCATGTGCGCCGAGTGCGACGGGCTCGGCGCCGTCGTCCGCGTCGACCTGGACCGCTTCCTGGACACCGGACGGTCGCTGAACGAGGGCGCGGTCGACTTCCCGCCGTTCGGCGTCGGCACGTTCGTGTGGCAGCTGTACGCCGAGTCGGGCCTGTTCGACCCTGACAAGCCGCTGCGCGACTTCACCCACGAGGAGTGGGACCTGCTCCTGCACGGCAAGGGGTTCCGCGTGCCGCGCCTGAACCGCACCGGTTCGATGGGCCACAACGCCTACGAGGGCATGCTCGAACGGTTCCACCGCCTCTACATCCGGCGCGACATCGGCTCGCTGCCGCCGAAGGCGCGGGACGCGGCCCGCCGCGTCACCCGCGAGGACCCCTGCCCCGCCTGCGGCGGCGCCCGGCTCAACCCGGCCGCGCTGGCGTCCCGCATCGGCGGCCGCACCATCGCCGACCTGCACGGGATGGAGACCGCCGACCTGATCGCCGCGCTGGGCGAGATCACCGACCCGGTCGCGGCGCGGGTCGCCGGCGCCGCGGTCACCCGGCTGCGGCGGCTGGAGGACATCGGCCTCGGCCACCTCACCCTGGACCGCGCGACCCGCACCCTGTCGGGCGGCGAGGCGCAGCGCCTCAAGGTCGTCCGGCACCTGGGGTCGAGCCTGACCGGGCTGACCTACATCTTCGACGAGCCCAGCGCCGGCATGCACCCCCGCGACGTCGACCGGCTGAACGCGCTGCTGCGGCGGCTGCGCGACAAGGGCAACACCGTGCTGGTCGTCGAGCACGACCCGCACGTGATCGGCGCCGCCGACCACGTGATCGACATGGGGCCCGGCGCGGGCGTGCACGGAGGCGAGGTGGTCTTCACCGGCACGGTCGCCCAGCTGCGCGGCGCCGCCACGCCGACCGGCCGCGCACTGCGGCGGACCGCGCCGGTCAAGACCGGGTTCCGGCGGCCGTCCGGCTGGCTGGCGGTGGCCGGCGCCCGCGCCAACAACCTCAAGGACGTGACGGCGCGGTTCCCCGCCGGCGTCCTGACGGTGGTCACCGGCGTGGCCGGGTCGGGCAAGACCAGCCTGGTCCTGGGCGAGTTCGCCGCCCGCCACCCCGGCGCGGTCGTGGTGGACCAGTCGGCGATCGCGGCGTCCCGCCGCTCCACCCCCGCCACCTTCCTCGGCGTGATGGACCCGCTCCGGCGCCTGTTCGCGCGGGCCAACGGCGTCGAGGCCGCCCTGTTCAGCCACAACTCCGCGGGCGCCTGCCCGGACTGCGACGGCAACGGCGTCATCGTCACCGACCTGGCGTTCATGGACCCCGTCACCACCACCTGCGAGGCCTGCCGGGGCGGCCGGTACCGCGCGGAGGCCCTCGCGCACACCCTGCGCGGCCGGACGATCGCGGACGTGCTGGCGATGACCACCGAGGAGGCCCGCGACTTCTTCACCGGCCCGGACGAACGCGGGATCGCCGCCCGGCTGCGGGCCCTCGACGAGGTGGGGCTCGGCTACCTGCCCCTCGGCCGCCCGCTCGGCACCCTGTCGGGCGGCGAGCGCCAGCGCATCAAGATGGCGACCCGGCTGCACCGCACCGGCACCGTCTACATCCTGGACGAGCCCACGACCGGCCTGCACATGTCCGACGTCGACGCCCTCCTCGCCCTCCTGGACCGCCTCGTCGGCGCCGGCAACACCGTCATCGTCGTCGAGCACGACCTGCACGTCGTCAAGCACGCCGACTGGGTGATCGACCTCGGTCCCGGCGGCGGCCGGCACGGCGGCGAGATCGTCTTCTCCGGGACGCCCGCCGAGCTGCCGGACGCCCCGTCCTCCGTCACGGCCGGCTTCCTGCGCCGCGACCTCGCCCGGCTGCCCGCCGCGGCGGTGTAACGCCCGCGGGCCGGATCCGATCTCCGGACGGAGAGGATCCGATCATGACCCTGCGCCGCCGCGCGTCCGCGCTCGCGACCTCCGCCGCCCTCGCCGCGTCACTGGCGGCCGTTCCCACCTTGGGCAGCCCCGCCTGGGCCGGGGCGGCCTGGGAGCCGTCACCGCTGCGCGTCGCCCACGGCGACATCGTCGACGCCCGGGACCGGACGGTGCTGCTGCGCGGCGCCAACGTCAACCAGCTCGTCGACTACGCCGTCAACGACCCCGCCCTCCCCACCGTCGTGCCGCTGACCCGCGACGACTTCGCGCAGATGGCGACGCTCGGGTTCACCGTGGTCCGGCTGAACGTGTCGTGGTCGGCGCTGGAGCCGCGTCCGGACGCGTTCGCCACCGGCTACGTCGCCAAGATCCGGAAAGCGGTCCGCGACGCCGCCGACCACGGCATGTACACGGTGCTGGACATGCACCAGGACGCGTGGGGCAAGGCCGTCGGTACACCGCCCGACGCCACGTGCCCGCCCTTCATGCAGAGGGCCCGCGGCTGGGACGGCGCGCCCGCGTGGGCCACGCTCACGGGCGGCGTCACCACCTGCACACTGGGTGGCATCCGGGAGGTGTCCCCCGCCGTCGCGCTGGCGTTCCAGAACTTCTACGACGACAAGGACGGCGTCCAGAGCCACCTCGTGCGCACCTGGGCGCGGCTGGCGTCCGCGCTGGCCCGCGAACCCGGCGTCGCCGGGTACGACCTGCTCAACGAACCCAACCCGGGCCTGCGACCGCCCGGAACCGCGGCCGCGCAGCTCGGCCGCTTCTACGGCCGCGCGATCGCCGCGATCCGCGCGGCCGAGGACGCGGCGGGCGCGCCCCGGCGGCTGATGATCGTCGAACCGTCCGCGCTGTGGTCGGCCTTCGGCATCGACGCGCTGCCGCCCCGGGAGGCGCTGCGCGACGACCGGCTCGTGTTCTCCCCCCACCTGTACAACGAGTCGATCACGCTGGAGAACTCGGGCGCGCTGATCTCGATCGAGCGCGGCTTCGCGCTCGCCCGCGCCGCCGCCGACCACTACGGGGCGGCGCTGTGGAGCGGCGAGTGGGGCTGGTTCGGCGACCCCGGGACCGACGGGCCGAAGGTCGTCCGGTACGCGGCGGCCGAGGACGCGCACCGCGCCGGCGGCGCCTGGTGGGTGTGGCGGCAGGCGTGCGGCGACCCGCACAGCATCGGCGACGGCGGGACGACGACGGCCGGCGGCCTGAACCGGCTGCGCTGCCCGGACGGCACGCCGCTCGGCCGCCCGGCCGCGTTCACCGGACCGCTGTCGCGCCCCTTCCCACGGGCCGCGCCCGGACGGCTGACCGCGCTGTCGTCCTCGTCCTCACCACGACGCCTGTCACTGACGGGCACAACCGGGCCGTCCGGCAACTGCCGCCTGGACGTCTGGATACCGGGCGAAACCCGCCCCGATCTCACCACGTCCGGCATGACGTCGATGCGAACGGTGAAAGTGCCGGGCGGCTGGCGCGTCACCGCCTGCGCCACCGACACCTACCACTTTCAGGCACACTGACCTAGCCGCCGGTGCGGGTCCACTGCTGGTCGGCCCAGGCGGGGTCCAGCGGGGTGTGGGCGATGTGGTTGGTGTAGTTGGACAGCGTCTTCATCCCCACGCCCAGGATGACGTCCATGACGTGGCGGCGGGTGTATCCGGCGTCCAGGAACGCCTGCACCTCGGCTTCCTCGACCCAGCCGCGGCCCGACACCATCAGCTGGGTGAAGCGGCGCGCCGCCTCCAAGGCGGGGTCGTTCAGCGACTTGCCGGCCCGCAGCGCCTCCACCACCTCGGGTGACACCTTCGAGCGCAGCGCCATGGTGGAGTGGGCGGCCACGCAGTACTCGCAGCCGTTCTCCACGCTGGCGGTGATCCAGACCACGTGCTTGGCCCTCACCGGCAGCGAGGACTTGCCGAACAGCTCGGCCAGCGCGTTGTATCCGGCCAGCAACTCGGGCGACTCGGCCATCACGGCGTTGAGGGAGGTCACGAACCCCATCCGCTTCTTCGCCGCCTCCAGATGGGGACGGGCCGCTTCGGGCGCGGTGGTCTCGTCATGGACGGTGAACTCGGCCATTCTCATTCTCCTTCGGAGGGCTCCGGCAGGCTCAGCGATTGCAGGGCCGCCGTCACGGTCGCCTTCAGATCGGCCGCCGGCGCCCCGGCCCGCGACCGCAGATTCACCCCGTAGGCCAGCAGTGCCAGCACGTCCGCGGTGGCCTCCACCTCCACGCCGCGCCGCAGCTGGGAACGGGATCGCGAGGTCCCGAGCGCCGCGGCCATGGCCGCTCGCAGCCGCGCGTGGTGCTCGTCCAGCAGCTTGCGCACCTGGGCGTCCTGGCCGTCCAGCTCATCCGGACCGCCGGCCCCGGCGTGGGCGTTGGAGACCATGCAGCCCCAGCGGGCGTGCGGGCCTTCGCAGCGCGCCCGGATCAGCTGGTCGAAGAAGGCGGCGATCGCCGGCAGGCCGCGGCCGTCGGCGGCCAGCGCCTCCAGCACCGGCCGGGACCGCCGCTCGACGTAGCGCCGCAACGCCGCCAGGTAGAGTTCCTGTTTGCCGCCGAAGGTGGCATACAGGCTGGAGCGGCTGAGTCCGGTCGCCGCCACCACGTCACCGACTCCGGTCGAGGCCGACCCGCGCCGCCAGAACAGCTCCACCACCTGGTCCAGCACGTGCTCGGGATCGAAGTGCTTGACGTCGGGCACGACCCCTCCCCTATCTTGGAACGATCGTTCCAAGATAGGCATCGGGCTGCACCGCCGCAACCCCCTCCGAAGAGGGCGGTGGCCGCGGTTCTCGTTTCGAGGCCGGTCAGTCCACGAGGCGGGCGGGGAAGCCGCCGGTCGCGATGGGGCCCCAGCGCTCGATGGTGACGCGGATCAGGGACTTGTCCTGGCGGCGCATCGCCTCCCGGTACTCGTCCCAGTCGGGGTGCTCCCCGGCGATGCACCGGTAGTAGTCGACCAGCGCGTCGGCCGCCTCGGGCATGTCGATGACCTCGGCGGTCCCGTCGACCTGCACGTAGGGGCCGTTGAACTCGTCGGACAGCACGCACACCGACACGCGGGCGTCCCGGCGGGCGTTGCGCGCCTTGGCCCGCTCGGGGTAGGTGGAGATCACGATGCGACCCTCATCGTCGACCCCGCAGGTCACCGGCGACATCTGGGGGCGCCCGTCGGACCGGGCGGTGGACAGCAGCGCGTGATGCCGGGGACGCAGGAATTCCAGCAGTTCGGGACGGTCGACGCGGTTCGCGGTGGCGATCGAAGGAGCCATGCCGCAACCTTACGGACCCCCGCACCGATGAGTTCTCGCGCGGTCGCCCGTCTACCCATCGAAGCCGAATCCAGGGAGGACGACGATGAGTGACCGTGAACCCGTCCGGGCGCGCAACCTCGACATCTACGGCAGCGGCGAGCTGGCCTGGGACACCGTCCGCGACGCGCTGACGGCGGCGCTTCCGAAGCCGGAGACGCCGGTGTACCTCGGCACGGTCCGGCCGGACGGCCGCCCGCACTCGGCGGGCGTCGGCGCGCTGTGGTACGAGGGCGACCTGTACATCGTCAGCGGCCCCGGCACGCGCAAGTCCCGCAACCTCGCGGCGAACCCGGCATGCACGATCTCGGTCCGCACGCCCATCGGGGACGTGGTGCTGGAGGGCGACGCCGAGCGCGTCGCCGACCCGGCCGTCCTGGAGCCGGTCGCGGCCGGATACCGGGAGGGCGGCTGGCCCGCGCAGGTGGACGGCGACGCCTTCACCGCGCCCTTCAGCGCGCAGAGCGCCGGACCTCCGCCCTGGTACCTCTACCGGATCACCTTCCACACGGTGTTCACGGTGGGGACGGTGGAACCGTTCGGCGCGATGCGGTGGGAGTTCGAGAGCTGACGGTCGGCCCCCGGTACCGACTTTGGTCTACCCGCCGTGGCCCATCGGGCGATGGACCGGCCGCGGGCGCTGGAAAGACTGGCGGCATGACAGGGGGCATTTCGCCGAGCGGCGCGCCCGCCGGCCGCTGGACGCTCGTCCACGACGGGCACCGGCTGGAGGTCGAGACCGAACGCGCCGGCTGGGACCACAAGGCGCGCTTGTACGTGGACGGCGACCGCACGGAGGAGGCCACGGGCTTCCCCAAGGCCACGCTGGCCTACGGGGAGCTGAGCGTGGTGGTCGCGTTCGACGCCAGGGGCCTGCTCGACGGACAGGCCGCACACTGCGAGCTGCGCCCGCCCAAGCCCGGCGAGGACGCCGAGGATGAGGAGAAGGACGAGGAAGACGAGTCGCCCGCCGATCCGGTGACGTTCGAGCCGCCTGCGGGGACTCGGGCGGCTCGGCGCGAGGCGTTCGCGCGGGCCCATCCGACCCTGTACGCCTCCCGGCACGTGGCGATCGCGACAGGGCAGGTGCTGTTCCCGCTGCTCGGGCTGGGCGCGCTGGTCAAGGTGCTGCTGGACTGGGTCCCGTGGCCCGACGTCCGGTTCCCCGACCTCGATCCGCCGTCGATCCCGTGGCCGGACATCCCCTAGCCCGACGTTCCGTGGCCCGACCTGCCGGACGTGTCCGTTCCACCGTGGGTGGGCGCGATCCTGGCGGCGGCGAAGTACGCGGTGCCGATCCTCGTCGCGGTGGGCGTCGCGGCCAAGGAGGTGGAGCGCCGCAAGCGGTCAGCCGCTCAGCAGGGCGAACAGCCCGGCGCAGGTGAGCGCGACCATGACGGCGGCGATCGGGAGCTGCCCGCGCGCGGTCGCGCCGGGGCCGCGCAGGGCGAGGTCGTGCGCGGCGATCGTCCCGGCGATGTGCCCGAGGACGATGGCGTTGACCTGGACTTGCGCGGTCAGGGTGGGGCCGGCGAGGTCGTGGTCGACGCGGTTGCCGGTGGAGCCGAGGAGGTTCAGGCCCGTCCCGAACGGGTCGCTGGCGAGGATGAACGTGGTCTGCCCTTCGAGGACGAGGAAGGAGAAGTAGTGCGCGACGGTGTAGCCGAGCGCGATGGGGAGCAGGGTCGCGGCGAACCGTCCGGGGAGGGCGGCCGGGTCCTGGCCGGTCAGCCGGGCGCTGAGCCGCAGCGCCGCGGCGTACAGGCCGGTGACGGCGGCGATCGCGGCGGCGAGTCCTAGCGTTCCGGCGGGGACGCTGGAGGGGTCGACGGTGTCGCGCCAGTAGGTGGTGCGCGTGATGCCGTCGAACCCGGTGGAGCCGATCAGCACGCACGCCGTCGCGGTGAGGCCGGGCTCGGCGGCGCCGTTCATGAGCCCGGTGAGCGGCGTGCGCAGGACGAGCGTCCCGTCGCCGCGCCGCCCGACCGGGCAGAGCCGGGCGAGCAGGCTGGAGTAGGCCTCGAACCCGTCCCCGCGGGCGAACCAGTCGCGGCCGAACCACCAGGCCAGCGCCAGATTGACGGACGCGTAGGCGACGACGAGGGTCCCGACGACGCGCGGGTCGGAGCGGTGCGGGGCCACCAGCTCCAGCCATACGAACCCGGCGAGCCACACCGCCGCGGGCCAGTACCCGAGCCGGGCCGGGAGCGCGCGGCGCCCCGACGGCGGGGTCCGGGTGAGGCGGCACAGGGCGGCGTGCAGCGTCCGCAGCGGGTTGACGCGCCGCCACACGGGGCCGAGCAGGACGCTGGCGGGCACGAGACCGACCCAGAACGTCACGAACAGCGCCCAGGGCGCGAGGTTCGCGGTCTCCGAGGGCGGTCCGGCGAACGCGACCGTGACGACGAAGGCGGCCGCGGCGAGCGCGAGAGCACGGCCGGAGACGGTGAGAGCCGGCGCGTCCAACGCACGGGCGAGGGCGGCGGGCAGCGGGCGCCCGGCCGCCGGGTGAAGGCGGGGACGTCTCCACGCCGCCGTGAGCGCCAGGAACGAGGCGGCCACGGCGGCGCCGCCGCCCACGATGGCGGCGACGGCGTCCAGGGGCAGGTCGGTCCGGCCGCCGAGCCCGTGGGCGAGGACGTGCACGGGTCACCCGACCTGCAGTTCGAAGACGCGGGCCCCGGAATGGTGCAGCTCGGCTTCGAACACCCCCGGGGTGACGGCGGTGAACCGCAGGGTGGCGGGGCGCCCGGCCGGGAGCTCCAGCTCGCGGTCGTAGCCGTGCAGGTGGAACTCGTCGGCGGTGTCGCTGGTGACGGTGATCTCGACGGTGGCGCCGCGCGGCACCTTCACCCGGCGGTGCGCGGTGCGCACCTTCCCGCCGGTCACCGTGGCGCTGATGCGGATCGCGGACGGCGCGGACGCCGACGGACCACCGCCCGGCCCGGTGGCCGGGGCGCTGGACGATCCGGTGCTGGACGATCCGGACGGCGCGGGCTCCCCGCAGCCGGCGGCCGTCGCCAGTGCCGCCGCGGCCACGACCGCCCCCGCGATCGACCTCGCCCGCGTCCGCAGCCTCATCGTGCCCCTTCCGTCCCGGTGTCCCACACCACATATTGTGACACTAGACAATGACACATTGGAAAGTGACATACTCCATGCGGGGGTGTTCGCCCCCGTTCTGTCCGGGTTCGCTCGGCGAGGGAGGAGCGGTGTTGGATCACCTCACGGGCATGGAGGCGGCGTTCGCGGTGCCTTTCGCCGCAGGGGCGCCCGCCAAACCCGCGGGCGGTGCGGCACTCGACCAGATCCTCATCGCCTCCGGCGGCGCCGCCGTCCTGACCGCGGTGCTGCTGGTGCTCGGCTGGGGCCACCGCACCGGCCGGGTCACGCTCCTGGCGCGCCTGGCGGAGGCGGCCGCGCGGGGTCCGGGCCGCGGCACGCCCGGCTGGGCGGCGCTGCCGACCCCGGTCGCCATGGTGTCCCTGCTCACCGCGCTGCTCGGAATGTACTGGGACATCTCCCTGCACATATCCCACGGCCGGGACGAGGGGCCCCTCGCCAACATCGCCCACTACCCGATCCTGATCGGGCTGTTCGGCATCTTCACCGCCGGCGTGCTGGCCGTGGTGCTGCCGAAGGGCGAGCGTCCGGGCGCCGCGTCCGTGCGGATCACCCGGGACTGGCACGCCCCGGCGGGCGGCGTGCTCCTGGCCGGCGCCGGCTTCTACGCGCTGCTCGGCTTCCCGCTCGACGACGTGTGGCACCGCATCTTCGGCCAGGACGTGACGCTGTGGGGCCCGACGCACCTGATGCTGATCGGCGGGGCCGGGCTGTCGCTGGTCGCGATGATGATCCTGGAGCGGGAGGGCCGCCGCGCCGGCGCGGACCTGGAGCAGCCGTCCGGCTGGGTGCGGTACGTGCGGCGCTGCATGCACGGGGGCGGCCTGCTGATCGGGCTGTCGGTGTTCCAGGCCGAGTACGACTTCGGGGTGCCGCAGTTCCGGCTCGTCCACCAGCCGCTGCTCATCGCGCTGGCGGCCGGGTGCGCGCTGGTCGCGGTGCGGCTGTGGGCGGGACGCGGCGGCGCGGTGTTCGCCGTCGCGTTCTACATGCTGGTGCGCGGCGGGGTCTCGGTCCTGGTCGGCGGGGCGATCGGGGAGCTGTGGGCGGCGGTGCCGCTGTACTTCGCCGAGGCGCTGTGCGTGGAGGCGGCGGCGCTGCTGCTGGCGCGGCGCCCGCTGGCCCTGGGCGCGGTGTCGGGCGTGCTGATCGGCACCGCCGGGTTCGGCGGCGAGTACGCCTTCTCCCAGATCGCGTTCCGGCTGCCGTGGACGCCCGACATCCTCGCCGAGGGCATGGCCATGGCCGTCGTGGGCGGCGTCGCGGGCGGGCTGTGCGGGGCGCTGCTGGCCGAGGGCCTGGAAGGTCGGACGCCGCGTCCGGCGGTGGCGCGCGGGATCCTGGCGGGGGCGATCCTGGCGGTGGCCGCGGCGGTGGCGAACGGGCTGATCATCTCCGTCCCGCCCGACCGGACCGCCACGGTCACGCTCACCGATGTGCGGGGCGACGCCGCGCACCGCACGGCCGGGGCGCGTATCGAGTTTGCGCCCGCGGACGCGATCGACGGCCCGGCCTGGGTCACCGTCACCGGCTGGCAGGGGCAGGGCCTGCACGTCGCCCACCTGGTGAAGGAACGCGACGGCGTCTACCGGACGAGCGGTCCGATGCCGCTGCACGGCGACTGGAAGACGCTGATCCGCGTCCACGACGGCCGGACGCTGGCCGGCGTCCCCGTCTACATGCCCGAGGACCCGGCGATCGGCGCGCGGGAACTGCCCGCCCCGCAGCGCTTCACCCGGGACCTGCAGGGCGAGCGGACCGTCCTGCAAAGGGAGCTCAAGACCGACGTGCCCGGCTGGCTGTGGGCGGCCTGCTCGGCGGTCGTGCTGCTGTGCACGCTGGCTCTGGTGCTGTCGCTCGGCTGGGGCGTGTCGCGGATCGCGCGGCGGCTCCCCGAGCCGGCCGCCCCCGCCGCGTCCGGAGAGCGCGCGAAGGCGGGCGCATGACGGTCGCGGAAGGGACGCTGGCGTCCCATCCGATCATCACCGCGGTGCCGTTCTTCGTGCCGACGTTCATCGTCGTCGCGGTGATCGTGTTCGTGGTGTGGCGGGACCGCCGCCGCGGCGACGACGACCCACCGCCGGGGCCACCGCCGGGGCCACCGCCGGACGATCCCGGCGCTGCGTAGACTCTGCGATCATGAGCGATCGGCCGTCCACCGCCTCGTACTTGTCGGAGCTGTTCTCGCTGGAGGGCAGGGTCGCGGTGGTGACGGGCGGCACCTCCGGGATCGGCCGGGCCATCGCCGAGGCCCTGGCGCGGGCGGGCGCGTCCGTCGTGGTCGTCGCGCGGCGGGAGGCCGAGCTGGCCGCGACCGTCCAGGATCTGGAGGCCTACGGCTGCCGCGCCGCGTCCGTCAGCGCGGACCTCGGGTCACGGGACGCGGTCGCGCGGGCGGCCGAGGACGCCGCCGCGGCGTTCGGCGAGCCGGACATCCTGGTCAACGCGGCCGGGATCAACCTGCGCCCGCCGATGGACGAGCTCGGCACCGACGTGTGGGACGCCACGATGGCGGTGAACCTGGACGCGCCGTTCCTGCTCGGCCAGCGGTTCGGCCCCGGCATGGCCGAGCGCGGGTTCGGGCGGCTCATCCACATCGCCTCGCAGCAGGCGTTCCGGGCGTCGGTCACCAGCGGCGCCTACGGGGTCTCCAAGTCGGGCCTGGTCGCGCTGGCCCGGTCGCAGGCCGAGGCGTGGTCGAGCCGCGGCGTCACCGCCAACACCCTCGTGCCGGGGTTCGTCATGACGCCGCTCAACGCCCGCCTGTCGTCTGATCCGGCGATGGTGAGCGCGCTCGCCGAGCGGACGATGGTCGGCCGCAACGGGATGGCCGATGACTTCGCCGGCGCCGCGGTGTTCCTGGCGTCACCGTCGGCGGCCTACGTCACCGGCCAGTCGATCTTCGTGGACGGCGGCTTCTCCGCCCACTAGCCCGCGTCCGCGCCCCGGGCCGTCCGGCCGAACAGGCCGGTGGCCTCGACGGCGGCGGCCGGGTCGGCGGCGTGCACGATGCCGCCCGCGGGCCGCCCGTCCTCGTCGTGGACGCGCCATCCGCCGAGCTGCACCACGGGGATCCGGCCGGCGCGCATGGCCAGGGCGATCTCCGACAGCGTCCCCCACGATCCGCCGACGGCGATGAGCGCGTCGGCGGCGTTGACGATGACGTTGTTGCGGGCCTGGCCGAGGCCGGTGGGGACCGCGACGGTCAGGTCCGGCCCGGCGGCGGCGCGGTCGGCGGCGGGCAGCACGCCGACCACCGTCCCGCCGGCGGTGCGGGCGCCGGCGGCCACGGCGGCCATCACGCCGCCGTGGCCGCCGCAGACGACCACGGCCCCGTGCTCGGCGAGGATCCGGCCGGTCTCGTAGGCGTGGTCCCATTCCCGTTCGGTGCACTCGCCCGGCCCGCACACCGCCACCTGGACGGCCACGGCGCGCTACTCCGCGCCGTGCCGGGCCGCGATCTCGTCGATCGTGGCGGCGAGGTCGAAGTCCTTGCCGGTGAGGCCGCCCGCGCTGTGGGTGGTCAGCGCGAACGTCAGGGTGCGCCAGCGGATGTCGATGTCGGGATGGTGGTCGGCGTCCTCGGCGGCGCGGGCGACATCGGTGACCACGTCGATCCCGGCCAGGAACGAGGGCGCCTTCACCCGCCGGCGGATCTCGTCGCCGTCCCGGCTCCAGGCGGGCAGGTCGCGCAGGCGGTCGGCGACCGCGGCGTCGTCGAGCGTGTCGGCCATCGGGTCACTCCCTGGTCGTGGGCGCTGATGACCTTCTCCCTTCCCACCGCGGCCCGCCCGGTCACCCGATGCCGGACGACAGGTCGTAAAGGACGGTGCCGTCGACGGTCGTGGCGGGGAAGCCGGCGGCGACCCACTCGCTGATCCTCTGCGCGGCGTCGCTGCCGCTGCCGCCGCCCCTCATGGGGCCGCCGCGCCCTCCGCCCGCGACGAAGTAGTGGATCTTCCCCTGCCGGACGAGGCGCTGGAACTCGGCGAGGGTCGGCGCCGGATCGGTGCCGTTGAAGCCGCCGACCGCCATCACCGGCTCGCCGGTGGCGAGCTGGTGGCCGGCGGCGGTGTTCGACCCGACGGCCGCCGCGACCCAGGTGTAGGAGGCCGCACCTGCCTTGAGCGCGGACACCACCGCGGCACTCGGGGTCCCGGCGTCCAGGAGCCCGCCCGGACCGCCCCCGGCCGGCCGTCCTGCATTGGGGCCGCCGCCCCGGGGGCCACCGGGCATCCCCGCGCCCGGGCCGAAGCCCTGGGGCGGCCTGCCGGCCGGACCGCGAAATCCGCCGCCCGGACCGCGGCGACCCGGTCCGAAGCCGCCGGACGTCCCCGGGCCGGCGGTCACGATGGCGCCGGTGTGCGGCGTCCGGACCGTCTCGGCCGCGTACGCGGCGGGCCCGGCAAGGCAGGACAGGACCGCGAGGATGACGACCCCGCCGAGGAGCCGCCCGGGAAGCAGCCGCACGGCGGCGAGTCCGGCTGCCGCGATGAGCCCGGCGGCGGCGACCACGGGCGCGAGCCAGGGGTGCCAGTCCGGGGAGCGTCCGAGCAGCACGTACGCCCACACGGCCGTGACCGCGACGGTCGCCGACAGGATCGCGGCGGCCTCGGGCGTGCGGCGCCGCTCCCACAGCAGCGCGGCGCCCATGCCGGTGAGCGCGGCGATCGCGGGCGCCAGCGCGACCGTGTAGTACTCGTGGAAGATCCCCTGCATCCAGCTGAAGACCGCGGCGGTGAGCAGCAGCCACCCGCCCCACAGCGCCAGCGCGGCACGGGCCGGGTCGGTGCGCGGCGCGCGCCGGGTCGCCCACAGCCCCGCGACCAGCAGGACGAGCGCGGCGGGCAGCAGCCAGGAGATCTGGCCGCCGATCACGGTGCCGAACATGCGGCCCCACCCGGCGTCCTGGTTCAGGTTCCCGAGGCCGCCGGTCTCGTCGCCGTTGAGGCGTCCGAGACCGTTGTAGCCGAGCGCCAGCTCCAGCACGGAGTCGTGCTGCGACCCGCCGACATGGGGACGGGACGAGGCCGGCACCAGTGCCACGACCGCGACCCACCACCCGGCCGACACCAGCAGCGCGCCTCCGGCGGCGATCAGCTGCCACAGCCGCCGCCGGACGGGCGCGGGCGCGGTCACCAGGTACACCAGCGCGAACACCGGGACGACCAGGAACGCCTGCAGCATCTTCGCCAGGAACCCCGTCCCCATGCAGGCCGCGGCGAGCACCAGCCAGCGGGTGCTCGCGGTCTCCTGTGCCCGGAGCAGCGCATAGGCGCCGAGCGTGAGCAGGAGCACCAGCAGCGCGTCCGGGTTGTTGAAGCGGAACATCAGCGCCGCCACCGGCGTCAGCGCCAGCGCCGCGCCGGCGAGCAGGGCCGCCCAGGCGGGGAACCGGCGCCGGACCGCCGCGTACAGGACGCCCACGGTCGCGACGCCCATGAGCGCCTGCGGGACGAGGATGCTCCAGGAGTTGACGCCGAAGGCGCGCGCCGCCAGCGCCATCGGCCACAGCGCACCGGGCGCCTTGTCGACGGTGATGGCGTTCGCGGCGTCGGACGAGCCGAAGAAGAACGCCTTCCAGCCGGTGGCGCCGGCCTGGACGGCCGCGGAGTAGTACGCGTTGGCCCAGCCGGACGCGCCGAGCCCCCAGACGTACAGGACGCCGGTCACGGTCAGCAGCGCCAGGAGTGCGGGCCGGGCCCAGGCGGGATCGGCGGCGGGGCCTCGCAGCAGCCGGCGCGGGAGGCCGCCCCACCCTCGCGGGGCGCTCGGCGTGGGCGGGGCGTCGTGGGTCGTGGAGGTCATGTCGTCTCCCTGCGGTCAGCCGAGCCTGTACAGCTGGGCGCTGGACGCCGTGCCGGACGACGTGCCGCCGTACTCGCTCGCGTCGACGAGGGTCCCGTTCCGCTCGACCCAGGCGGTGACATCGGCGTCGCGGCCCTCGGGCCCCATGCGTCCGCCGAGCAGGATGTAGCGGATCTCGCCCTCCTCGACGTACCGCTGGAGCTTGGCGACGGTCATGGCCGGGTCCCTGCCGGTGAAGCCGCCCATCGCGATGACCGGGCGCCCGGTCCGCAGGATCATCGAGGACGCCTCCTGGGCGCTGGAGACCGCGACGAGCCAGCCGGCGCCGCCCTGGTTCCTCTCCAGGTAGGAGATCATCCCCGCGTCCACCTGCCCGCCGGGCCCGCCGCGGAAGCCCCCGGGGCGCTGACCGCGCCCGTCCGAGGGCGGCCCGTTCTGACCGGACGGCTGCCCTGGCGGCCGGAGACCGCCGGGCGCCTGCCCGCCAGGCACGCCGGGAGACCCGCCCCGCCCGGGGCCGCCGGGGCCGCTCCCCGAGGACGGTCCGGCCAGCGGGTTGGTGCCGTTGGTCACGGCCGACGCGGCCGAGACGGCGTAGGCGCCCGGTCCCGCGAGCCCGGCGGCCACCGCGAGAGCGAGCCCGGCGACGGCGGCGCGCGTCCCGGCGCGGCCGCCGAACCGTCCCGCGAGCAGGCCGAGCACCGCCAGGACGGTGGCGGTGGCGACGGCCCATCGCAGCCACGGATGCCAGGACGGTGTGCGGTCCAGCAGCACGAACGCCCACGCGCCGGTGACGGCGACGCCCGCGGGCAGCACCCACGCCCGGGCGGCCGACCGCCGGTGCGCCCCGAACAGCAGGACGGCCCCGGCGCCGGTGAGCGCGCCGATCGCGGGAGCCATGGCGGTCGCGTAATAGGGGTGGAAGATGCCCTCAGCGAAGCTGAAGACGACGTAGTGGACGGCGAGCCATCCGCCCCACAGCAGGAGCGCGGCCCGTGCGGTGTCGGTGCGGGGACGGCGCCGCAGCAGGATCAGCCCGGCGGCGAGCGCGAGAACGGCGAACGGGATCAGCCAGGAGATCTGGCCGCCGAGGATGTCGTTGAACAGCCGCCCGGCGCCCGACTGGCCGCCGAACCCGCCACCGCCTCCGCCTCCGGGGCCGCCGCGTCCGCCCGGTCCGCCGTTCTCGCCGAAGACGCGGCCGAGCCCGTTGTACCCGATGACCAGGTCCCAGGCGGTGCCGTCGGTGCTGCCGCCGACGTAAGGGCGCGAGCTGGCGGGGACGGCGTCCACGACCAGCATCCACCAGAACGACGACACGGCCAGGACGGCGCCGGCGGCGAGCAGGTGCACGACGCGCCGCACCAGGCCCGGCCGGGCCGCCACCAGATAGGCCAGGCCCAGGGCCGGGACGACGAGGAACGCCTGCAGCATCTTGGTGTTGAAGCCGCAGCCGACGAAGAACGCCGCGAGCAGCAGGAACCGCGGCCGTCCGGTGTCGATGGCCCGTCCGCAGGCCCACGCGGCGGCCACCATCAGCAGGACCAGCAGCGTGTCGGGATTGTTGTCGCGGTTGATCGCGACGGTGATCGGGGTGAGGGCGAGCACGGCCGCGGCGATGACCGCGGCGGCGTGCCCGAAGGCGCGCCGCACCGTGGCGTACAGGACGGCGACGGCGGCGACGCCCTCGGCGACCTGCGGAAGCAGCAGGCTCCACGTGGAGAATCCGAGGACCCGCGCGGACAGGCCCATCACCCACAGGGCCATGGGCGGCTTGTCGACGGTGATGAAGGAGCCGGCGTCCAGGGCACCGAAGAAGAACGCCTTCCAGCTCTGGGTGCCGCTCTTGACCGCGGCCGAGTAGTAGGAGTTGGCGTATCCCGCCTTCGACAGCCCCCAGGTGTACAGCACGCACGCGGCGGCGAGGATGATCCAGAGCGCGGGCCTGGCCCAGCGCGGGTCGCCGTCGCGACCGAGGAGCACGCGCCGGACGCGGTCTCCCCGCGCGGCGGACCGTGCCGCGGAGCCGGGCGGCGCCATCGTCGAGGTCATCAGAGGGTCCCTCCGGTCTCCTCGGCCGCCGGGACCGAGTCCCCGCCGGCGGGCCGCCCGCCGAGGCGGCGCGGGTGGAAGATCCAGGCGCGCATCAGCAGGAACCGCACCAGGGTCGCGGCGGCGTTGGCGGTGACGAGCGCGGCGACCTCCACGGCCCGGGACGCGCCGGGCGCCGCGGCGTGCAGCACGGCCAGGCCGCCGGTGCTGAGGGCCAGGCCGAGCAGGAACGCCAGCCCCCCTTCGAGCTGCTGCCGGAACGCCCGGCGGGTGCCGGTGACGCCGAAGGTGAAGCGCCGGTTGGCGGCGGTGTTCCCGATCGTGGTGATCACCAGGGAGAGCGCGTTCGCCGCCAGCGGCCCCATGACCAGGCGCAGCAGGACGAACAGCACTAGCTGCGCCAGGGTGCTGAGAACGCCGATGACGGCGAAGGCGGGCAGCTGCCGGGCCATCCCGTCCGGGAGCGCGGTGGCGGGGCCGGGCCGCCCGCCGACGGGGGCGCGGAACGCGCCGGTGAGCATGCGGCGGGCGACGCGCGCCATGCCGCGCAGGTCGTCGCGGGCGGTGCGCAGGACGTCCACGCGGCTGTCGGGGTCGTCGACCCAGTCGACGGGGACCTCGTGGATGCGCAGCCCGTTGCGTTCGGCGAGCAGCAGCAGCTCGGTGTCGAAGAACCATTCCTCGTCCTCGACCGAGGGCAGCAGCGCCTGGACGATCTCGGTCCGGGCGGCCTTGAAGCCGCACTGCGCGTCGGTGAAGCGGGCGGCGAGCGCGGTGCGCAGGAGCAGGTTGTAGCAGCGGGAGATGACCTCGCGGCGGGGGCCGCGCACGACCGCCGAGCCGCGGGTGAGGCGGGAGCCGATGGCCAGGTCGCTGTGCCCGGAGATGAGCGGCGCGACGAGCGGCAGGAACGCGTCCAGGTCGGTGGACAGGTCGGCGTCCATGTAGGCGACGACGTCGGCGTCGCTGGTCCCCCACACGTGCCGCAGCGCCCGGCCGCGTCCCTTGGCCTCCAGCCGGACGGCCTGGACGCGGGGGTGCAGCGCCGCCAGCTCCTCGGCGATCCGCCAGGTGGCGTCGGTGCTGGCGTTGTCGGCGACGGTGATGCGGAACGGGTAGGGGAACGTGCCGGCCAGGTAGGCGTGCAGGCGCTCCACGCTCGCGGCGATGACGCGCTCCTCGTTGTGGACGGGGACCACCACCTCGACGAGCCGTCCCCGTCCCCCGTGGCCGTGCGGGGGCGGAGGCGGCGCGGCGGGCGTGCCCCGTTCGGTGGCAAGGTGACTCATGTGACCGAGGTTCGGCGGCGGGCGTGGGAGGGCCGTGAGCCGTCCATTAACGCCGCATGAGAAAGGCGCCGGGCGGCCGTCAGTCGGCGGGGGCGGAGGTTCCGGGCAGCCGGACGCGGGCCAGGACGCCGCCGCCGGGGGCGGGTTCCAGGGCGACGCGGCCACCGCACTCGGCGACGACCCGCGCGACGATGGACAGCCCGAGCCCGGACCCGGGCAGGCTGCGCGCGGACGGGGACCGCCAGAACCGCTCGAACACATGCGGGAGGTCCTCGGCGGGGATGCCGGGGCCGTGGTCGCGGACGGTCAGCTCACCGGACTTGAGCCGGACGGCGACGGTCCCCCCGGGCGGGCTGAACTTGACGGCGTTGTCCAGCAGGTTGACGATGGCGCGTTCCAGGGACGCCGGGTCGCCGAGCACGTGCCACGGTTCGGTGTCGGCCTCGATGTCGAGGCCGGGGCCGCGGAGCCGGGCGCGGTCGACCGCGCGGGCCACGACGTCGTGGAGCGCGACAGATTCGTGCACGGGCTCGGCCTCGGCGGGGCGGGCGAGTTCGAGCAGGTCCCCCACCAGGCTGGACAGCTCCCGCATCTGCGCCTTGACGCTGACGAGCAGGTTGCGGCGGGCGGCCCGCGGCAGGTCGCGGCCGGTCGCCTCCGAGCGCAGCAGCAGATCGATGTTGGTGCGCAGGCTGGTCAGCGGGGTCCGCAGCTCGTGCCCGGCGTCGGCGATGAGCTGCTGCTGCCGCCCCCGGGACGCGGCGAGCGCGGCGGTCATGCTGTTGAAGGAGCGGCTGAGCCGCGCGATCTCGTCGGTGCCCTCCTCCGGGATGCGGGTGCCGAGGTCCTCGGTGCGGGCGATGTGCTCGACGGCGCCGGTCAGCTCGTCCACCGGACGCAGCGCCGCCCGGGCGATCATGAGGCCGGCCCCGGCGGACGCCAGGACGCCGAGGGCGGTGACCGCGGTCAGCAGCAGCGCGAGGTTGCCCAGGGGACCGTCGACCTCGTCCAGGGAGATCGCGTAGGACACGGCCGCGGGGGTGCCGTCGCGGGTCAGGAAGGAGCGGGTGAGGATGCGGACGTCGTCCTCGGCGCCGGCGGCGGTGACGCCGCTTCCGTCGTGGTAGACGTACTCGCGCTCGCCGCGGGCGACCTCGGCGTCCTCGGCGGTGACCGCCAGGGCGCCCGCGCCGGGGACCGTGCAGCGCCGCCCCTCGGCGTCGACCAGCTGGAGGATCTCGAACGGGCCCGGCGGCAGCGTCTGCCCGGGGCTGCCGGTCGGGCTGGAGGCGCAGACGCCGAGGGTGCCCTCGGCCTGCACCCCGCGGGGCAGCCGCGGCTCGCGGAACGGCCCGGCCCGCTCGCCGGGCGGGCCGCCGGACACGGCGCCGAGGCGGCGGTCGAGCTCGCGGTACAGCTGGTTGCGGGTCAGGAGCCACCCGGCGGTGGCGCAGGCGGCCACGGCCAGCGCGACCGCGGCGGCGGTCAGCAGCGCCATCCGGGCGCGCAGCGTCAGCCGCCGCGTGACCGGCGCCCGGGTGGTCACGGGGACGCCGCCGTCCGCAGCACGTACCCGACGCCGCGGACGGTGTGCACGAGCCGCGGCAGCCCGCCCGCCTCGGTCTTGCGCCGCAGGTACATCACGTAGACGTCCAGAGAGTTGGAGGCGGGCTCGAAGTCGAAGCCCCAGACGGTCTCCAGGATCTGCTCGCGGGTGAGGACCTGGCGGGGGTGGGCGAGGAACATCTCCAGCAGCATGTACTCGGTGCGGGTCAGCTCGACCGGCCTGCCGGCGCGGGTGACCTCGCGGGTGAGGGTGTCCATGCGCAGGTCGTCGAAGGCGAGTACGTCCTCGGCTTCGCCGTCGCCGGCGGCGGCCGTGTTCATGGCGGCGCGGCGCAGCAGGGCGCGGACGCGGGCGAGCAGCTCGTCCAGCTCGAACGGCTTGGCGAGGTAGTCGTCGGCGCCGGCGTCCAGGCCGGTGACGCGGTCGCCGACCATGTCGCGGGCGGTCAGCATGAGCACGGGCATGGTGGCGCCGAGGGCGCGCAGCCGCCGGCAGGTGGTCAGGCCGTCCATCCGCGGCATGAGGACGTCCAGGACGACCAGGTCGGGGGCCTCCTTCTCGACCTGGTCGAGCGCCATGACGCCGTCGGCGGCGCCGGCGACCCGGTATCCCTCGAACTCCAGGCTGCTGGACAGTGACTCGCGCACCGCGGGCTCGTCGTCGACCACCAGGATCCGCGCAGGCCGCGCCCCCCGCATGCCAAGCTCCATGTACTCACGGTAAGCACCGCCGGTGGGGGCCCTGACCGCCGGAGGGCCTTTCTCATGGTTCTCTCAGAATCTTCTGAGGGGCGGTTCAGGAGGCCCGGTCCCCGGGCGCGCCGGTCTCGCCGGTGACCTCGGCCCACACGTCGGTGCTCTCCACGCTCGCCTGGACGACGACGGCGCCCCCGCCCGGGACGGGGGCGGGGCGGGTGGCGGTGGCCCAGGTGGTCTTGGCGACGTCGACGACGACGTCGCGGGAGACGTCGACGATGATGCCGCGCAGGGTGTCCTGCATGGCGAGCTTGAGCGCGTCGCGCAGCAGCTCCCGCAGGACGGCCTCGATGGCGGCGGTGGCGGCGCGGGCCGCGGCACGGACGGCCAGGTCGCGGGCCGTGCGGGCGACGGCGCTGCCCGCCGCGACCGCCAGCAGCTCCCCGGCGCCGCGGGCGGCGTCGGACCGGCGGGCGCGCGCGGCCAGGTCGGCGGCGGCGCCCGTGAGCGGGGCCAGCTCGGCGGCGACCCCGGTCTCCTCGGCGGTGTCGCGCAGCGCGGCGGCCAGGTCGCGGGCGGCCTGCTCGGCGGTCTCGCGGACGACGCGGGCGACGACGTCGCGGCCCGCGGTCATGGCGGCGTCGACCGCCGCGTCGGCGACCGTGTCCACCGCGGCGTCCACGACGGCCTTGGTGGCGGCCTGTACGACGGGCTGGGACGCGGTCGCGGTGACGGTCCGCCCGGCGACGTCCAGGGCGGTGGCCGTGGCGGCGCGGGCGAGCGGGCTGGTGGCGGCGAGGCGGCGCGCGGCGGCGGCCATGGGGTGGCGGGCGGCCTGCTCGGCGAGGACCATCGCGGCGGTCGCGGCCTCGACCGCGCCCGCGGTGGCGGGGTTGGCCGCCGCGGCGGCGCGGGCCTCGGTGACGGCGCGCTCGGCGGCGCCCCGGGCGACCCTGACGGCGGCGTCCCGGGCGGCCTGCTCGACGGCCTTCATCGCGGGCGTCCCCGCCAGCCGCTCAACGATGCGGGAGGCGGCGAGCGCGGCGGTGTCGCGGGCGGCGTCGCGAAGGGGCTCGCCCGCGGAGACGGCCGCGCGCGCGGCGGACGCCGCGGCCGGGGCGAGCCCGTCCCAGATCTCCTCAAGCCGCTCGGCGGCGGCCCGGTCGGCCCTGCCGGCCCGCTCCGCGAGCCCGCCCGGCCGTTCGTCGTTGTCCTCCACGGTCACGCCCCCTCATCGCGATCCGCCCATACTCACCATAACTTCCGATTGACCATGTCACTCCCCCGGTTTGACCGTCACCGCCCGCAGGACGCGCAGGGGGTGCGGGTGCGGCGCGCGTAGGCGCGGGCGGCGACGGCCATGCCGGCGCCCCACGCGAAGTAGGCGGGGACCGCCACCCAGAAGAACGCCTCCGGCAGGTCGAGCCCCCCTTCGGGCGGGAACGGGTTGCGGCCGTGGAGGCGCTCCCAGCACATCTGCAGCAGCATCAGCCCGAAGTAGACGACCAGGCCGCCGGAGATCGCCGCGCCGGGCCACAGCACCAGCCGGCGGGGGACGCGCCGTCCGGCCAGACCGGGGACCCAGCGCGGCCACACCCGCCCGAAGGAGTGGACGAGGGCGAGCGGCAGCAGGCTCCCGCCCAGCACGAACCCGGCCTCGAAGAGGACCACCGACGGGCCGCTCGACATCGGCGACTCCCCGAACCCCACCGCGGCCTGCGCGGCGATGCGGGCGACGCATCCGGCGACCGCGAGGTAGGCGGCCCAGAACGCCCAGGCGGGCGTGCGGGCGAGGGGGCCGGGCGCCGTGCCGGGACGTCCGCAGGCGGCGCATCCGGTGCGGGCACGGGCGGTGTAGGCACGGGCGGACAGGCCGGTCATGATCCCGGCGCCGACGACCGCGGCCCGCGACAGCGCGCCGAGCGGGTAGAACCCGATGCCGAGCCCGGGAAGGATCCCGCCGACCACGTCGAGCAGCAGCAGCGCGCCGGAGGCCACAAGGCACAGGGCGGTCGCCCAGGCCGTCGCCGTCACGGCCAGCCGGGGCACGCGGCCGAGACGGTCCGCACGCGGCAGCGCGAGCACGGCCAGGACGGCCGCGGCGGCACCGCACAACGCGACGCCTCCCCACCCGGTGAACGCGACGAGGTCGTCCCCGACCGGTGACAGGTCATCCGGCTGGTGACCGGACGCCCAGTACACGCGCACGATCCCGTAGGCGGTGACCCAGGCGAGCGCGACGGCCGGCAGGCGGTGTCCGAGGGCGCGGCCTCTGCCGGTCGCGCGGCCGGTGAACGTGGTGACCATGAGCACGATCGTGCGCGTGGCGGCCGGGCCCACGCCTCCCCGCGGTGGCCGATCCCCCTCCCCCGCGCGGGGGAACACCCATGGCTTGCTCGGCCCGGTAATCCGCTTGGCCGGGCAGGGCGGGGGCGGTAGAGTCGCGCCCGGAACCGAAAGGGAGGTGAGGACGTATGGCCGTCGCCGCGGTGGTTGCTGCCCGCAGCACTCAGCCAGTCCTTCTTCCCTTGGCCGCCGGCTGACCTCCGCGCTCACGCATCCGCGGCACGTCCACGCCGGGGCCCCTTCACGTAAGGGTTCCATTCCGTTGTCTTCAATGTTCACGGGTTCGTCCCGTCTGGCCGCCTATGGCTGGGACGACACCCTGGAGAACGAGTTCACCTCTCATCGCGCCGCGGGCCTGACGCCGGGCCGCGTGGCCGCCGTCGACCGCGGCCTGTGCGACGTGGTCACCGAGGACGGCCCCGTCCGGGCCTCCACGGGCCCGGCCGCCGTCGACGATCCGCTCGCGGCGCCGTGCACCGGCGACTGGGCGGCCCTGGACCCGTCCGGACCGGACGGGCGGCCCGCCGTCGCGGCGCTCCTGCCGCGCCGCACCGCGATCGTCCGGTCGTCGGCGTCCCGCGACTCGCGCGGCCAGGTGCTCGCCGCCAACGTCGACACCGTCGCGATCGCCGTCTCCCTCGCCACCCGCCTCGACCTCGGACGGGTCGAGCGGCTGCTCGCCCTGGCCTGGGAGAGCGGGGCGCGGCCGGTGGTCGTCCTCACCAAGTCCGACCAGGCCGCCGGCGCCGCCGAGGCGGAGATCGAGGTCTCCGCCGCCGCGCCGGGCGTGGACGTCGTGGCGTGCAGCGCCACGACCGGGGACGGCGTCGACGCCGTCCGGGCCGTCCTCGCCGGGACGGTGGTGCTGGTCGGGCCGTCGGGCGCGGGCAAGTCCACGCTCGGCAACGCCCTGCTGGGCGGCGAGGTCCTGGCGACCGGGGCCGTCCGGGAGACCGACGGCAAGGGCCGGCACACCACGGTGCGGCGCGAGCTGCTGCCGCTGCCCGGCGGCGGCGTCCTCATCGACACCCCCGGCCTGCGCGGCGTCGGGCTGTTCGAGGCGTCCGGCGGGCTGGAGCGGACGTTCGCCGACGTCGAGGAGCTGGCCGCCGCGTGCCGGTTCGGCGACTGCGCCCACCGCACCGAGCCGGGGTGCGCCGTCCTGGCCGCGGTCGAGGACGGGACGCTGCCGCGCCGCCGCTTCGACAGCTACCGCAGGCTCCTGCGCGAGAACGCGTGGGCGGCGTCGCGCACCGACGAGCGGCTGCGCGCCGAGCGGGAGAACCAGCGCAAGGCGATCAGCCGCTGGCAGCGGCAGATGTACCGGGAGCGGGGGCGGAACCGATGAGGTGGACGACGAGGCCGGAGACGGCACGCGACGCCGGCGCGATCCGCGCGGTGGTCGCCGCGGCGTTCCCGACCGTCCAGGAGGCCGACCTGGTGGACGCGCTGCGCGAGGACGCCGCGTGGGTGCCGGGACTGTCGGTGGTCGCCGAGACCCCGGACGGGCGCGTCGCCGGCCATGCGCTGCTCACGCGGTGCACGGTCGGCGGCGAGGCCGCGCTGGCGCTGGCGCCGGTGGCCGTGCTGCCGGAGTTCCAGCGGCGGGGCGCGGGTGCCTCCGCCGTCCGGGCCGGGCTCGACGCCGCGGCCGGGCGGGCGGCGGCCGGCGCCGAACGGCTGGTCGTGGTGCTCGGGCATCCGGAGTACTACCCGCGGTTCGGGTTCGTCCGCGCGTCGGGCCTGGGCGTCACGGCGCCGTTCCAGGTGCCGGACGAGGCGCTGATGGCGCTGGTGCTGGACGGGCCGGGCCCGGTGCCGTCCGGGACGGTCGGGTATCCGGCGCCGTTCGGCGTCTGACCACCGGGGTCCCCGGCCCGCGGGTCCGTCCGCGGGCCGGGGGCCCTCAGCGCCCGCGGCGCCGGTACGTCCGCACCGACAGCGGGACGAACAGCGCCAGCAGGACCAGCGACCAGCCGATGGTCGCGGCGACGGGATGGGCGACCGGCCACGCCGCGTCCCCGGTGGACACGCCGGGGTTGCCGAACAGCTCCCGGCAGGCGGCGGTGAGAGCGCTGACGGGATTCCAGTCGGCGATGACCTGCAGCGGCTTCGGCATGCCGCCGGTGGGGACGAACGAGTTGGACAGCATGGTCACCGGGAACACCAGCGGGATCAGCTGGTCGGCGGTCTGCTCGTTCTTCACCACCAGGCCCAGGTAGCAGCCGGCCCAGCTCAGCGCGTACCGCATCAGCGCCAGCAGCAGGAACGCCTCGGCGGTCTGCCAGACCCCGTTGTGGGCGCGCCAGCCGACGACGAGCCCGGCGACGGCCATGATGACCATGCCGAGGATCCCGTTGAGGATCTCGGCGCCGGTCTGCCCGAACGGGACGGCCGAGCGCGCCATCGGCATGGAGCGGAACCGGTCCATGACGCCGCGCGAGGCGTCGGTGGCGACCCGCATGGTGACCGCGATGGTCGCGGTGAAGGTGACCATCGCGAACAGGCCCGGCATCAGGTACTCGCGGTAGTTGCCGCCGCCGGGCACGGAGATGGCGCTGCCGAACACGTACCCGAACAGCACCACCATCACCGCCGGGAAGATCAGCGCGGCGACCAGCTCGCCGGGTTCCTGGCGGATGCGGCTGATCTCGCGGCCGATGAGGGTGAGCCCGTCGGCGAGCGCCCAGCGCAGCCGTCCGGACGGCGACGCGGGGGCGGTGAGGGCGGTCATCGGACGGTCTCCTTCTCACGTTCGGGGGTGTCGGCGCCGCTTCCGGTGAGGCGCAGGAACACCTCGTCGAGAGTGGGGCGGCGCAGCGCGACGTCCCCGACGGCGACGCCGGCGCGGTCGAGGTCGCGGACGACGTCGGCGAGCCGCACGCTCCCCGGCGGCAGCGGCACCGAGAGGCGGTCGCCGTCCAGCGTGGGGTACGCGCCGGCGAGGGTGTGCAGCAGCTCGGCGGCCGCGCCGGCCATCCCCGGGTCGGCCAGGACGACGTCGAGGCGGTCGCCGATCGAGGCCTTCAGCTCGTCGGGCGTGCCGGTGGCGATGACGCGGCCGTGGTCGATCACGGCGATGTCGTCGGCGAGCTGGTCGGCCTCGTCCAGGTACTGCGTGGTGAGCAGGACGGTGGTGCCGTCCGCCACGAGGCCCCGGATCGCGTCCCAGATCTCGCCGCGGCTGCGCGGGTCGAGGCCGGTGGTGGGCTCGTCCAGGAACAGCACCTGCGGGCGCAGGATCAGGCTGGTGACCAGGTCGAGGCGGCGGCGCATCCCGCCGGAGTACCCCGCCACCTGCCGGTCGGCGGCCTCCATCAGCCCGAACCGCTCCAGCAGCTCGTCCGCGCGGCGGTGCGCCTCGCGGCGCGGCAGGTGGTAGAGGCGGCCGAACATGCGCAGGTTGCCGCGCCCGGTCAGCTTCTCGTCCACGGCCGCGTACTGCCCGGCCAGCCCGATGCGGGCGCGGACCTGGTCGGGCCGGCGGGCGACGTCGAACCCGGCGATGCGGGCACGCCCGGAGTCGGCGTCCGACAGCGTCGCGAGGATCCGCACGGCGGTGGTCTTGCCGGCGCCGTTGGGGCCGAGGACCCCGCAGACCGTTCCGGCGGGGACGGCCAGGTCGAGGCCGTCCAGGGCCCGGGTGTCCCCGAAGCGCTTGCGCAGCGCCTCGGCCACCACGATCGGTTCGTCCGTCACGATCCCTCCTTCTGAGTACGGCGTACGCAGCTACGGTAAACAACTGGGTACGATGTACGCAACTAGGATGCTCGGAGGCGGACGGCGAGGAGGTCAGGTGGCAGGCGGCGAGCGGTCCGGCGGAATCTGGTCGATCCCCGAACGGCAGGGCCGGGGACCGCGCCCCGCCTACAGCCGCGCCCAGATCACCGAGGCGGCGATCCGCATCGCCGACGCCGAGGGCCTGGAGGCGGCGTCGATGCGCCGGATCGCGGCCGAGCTCGGCACCGGCGCGATGTCGCTGTACCGCTACGTCCCGTCCCGCGACGACCTGATCGACCTGATGGTCGACCACGCCGCGCTGGAGATGGACGTCCCCGACCGCCCGAGCGGCGACTGGCGCGCCGACCTGACGCTGATCGCCGAGAACACCCGCGCGGTGGGCCTGCGCCACCCCTGGCTCGCCGGACTGGTCCGCCCGCGCGCCACGTTCGGCCCGAACCGGCTGCGGCTGATGGAGTTCGCGTTCGGCGCCCTCGACGTCGGCATCCCCATCGACGACATGCTCACCCTGCTCGAAATGCTGAACGGCTATGTCGAGCGCGCCGTCCGCGGCGAGATCGCCTGGAGACGGGAGAGCGAGCGCGGCATGACCCCGGAGCACTGGATGCTGGAGAGCGCTCCCTACGTCAGGAAGCTCCTCGACAGCGGCCGGTACCCGATGTTCAAGCGCATCGTCGTGGACGCGCGCCTGCCCCACATGACCACCGAGGAGCAGTTCCGCTACGGCCTGGACCGCGTGCTGGACTGCATCGCCAGCGCCCTGCCGTCAGACCGGACCTGAAGAGCGTACACTCGGCGGCGAGCGAGGGGTTCTCGATGTCGGCGACCAGGCCTGCGTCCCCCTGGTTCCCACTACTTGGTCTCCTTCGGGGGCCCGGACAGGCCCGGCGCCGATGACGCCGCACGATCACATCACCCGGATTCGGGTGCTCCTCAGTGCCGGCGCGGGTCCGGCCGCACCGGCCCGCGGCGCCCGCGGACCTCGGATCGGAGACCCGACATGATCATCAAAGACCCTCCCGCCCCGGCCGCCCGGCTCGCCGGCGGATCGGCGGCGGCCTGAACATGGCGGATCCCGCAGCATCGCAGGAGCGAGACGCTCCCCGGGAGGCCCCCCGCAGTGGTGCCATCATCGGGGAAGAGGGCCCGCCGATCAGGTGGCGGCCCCCCGCAGGGCCACGGCCGGCCGACGGGCGGCACCGCCTGGCCGCGTCGTTCGACCTGATGGCGGCCGTCCTGGCCGGCGCCGATCCGGTGGAGGCCCTGGCCCTTCTCGCCGAGCACGCCCGCGCCATGGCACGCGTGCCGCTCGCGTTCGTGGCGCTGCCCGAGGAGGGCGGCGGGACGCTGCGCATCGATGTGGCGGTGGGACCCGCCGCCGACAGGATCCGCGGCCTGACCGTCCGCCGGGGCCGTTCCATGATCGGCCGGGCGTTCAGCTCGCGGCGGCCCCTGTCATCGCGTGTCGCGGTGGACCAGGGGCTCAGCGAGCTGCCGGCCGGGCCCATCCTGATGCTGCCGCTGGAAACGGGTGAGGCCATCCGCGGGGTGCTCGCGGTCGCCGGCTCGCCGGGGGCACCGCCGTTCACCGCCGCGCTCGCGCGGGACCTGCTGCTGTTCGCCGACCTCGGGGCGAGGCTGATCGAACTGGCCGAGGAGCGGCGTGCGGCCGGGCCCGCGCCGGCGGACGGGGCGCACGCGACCTCCTGACGGCGGCCGTGGACGACCGTGACGCGGGCGACCGCGTGTCAGAGCGGGAAGAGCTTGGCGTAGGGGGCGAGGATCCGGACCGTGCGCGCTCCGAAGTCGACGAGGACGGCGTGCGCCTCCACCTCGGTGACGCGGCCGAGGCCGTACTTGTCGTGGGTGACCCGGTCCGCCACGTCGAAGACCTTGACGGGCGGGGCGGGCGGCGGTGGCTCGAAGGGGCTGGTGGGCAGGTGTCGCCGCCGTGCGGCTCGAGGGGGTTTCATCACCGCCAGTATGCGCCTCTCCGGGGCGTGGCGGGAACCGGATCCGCTTTTGATCTGGAATTTCCCGCGCCGCGCCGTCCCCGCGCCCTGGCCATCGCCGAGGTATGTGGTAACGTTCGGTTCAGTTGCGGTTCCCAAGCATTTGCGTGCGCCTGCGGATCAACCACAGGCGCACTTTTTGTTTTCTGGATCTTCCGGATGGGTCATCGCGGCGTCCTCGGACCCACAAGGTGTGGGACCGGGACCGAGCCAAAAGGAGATGACCATGGCCACCGGCACCGTCAAGTGGTTCAACGCGGAAAAGGGCTTCGGCTTCATCGAGCAGGACGGCGGCGGCGCCGACGTCTTCGCCCACTACTCCAACATCGCGGCCCAGGGCTTCCGCGAGCTCCAGGAGGGCCAGAAGGTGTCGTTCGACATCACTCAGGGCCAGAAGGGGCTGCAGGCGGAGAACATCGTCCCCGCCTGAATCTCCCCGGCGGCGCAGCGGGCGGCCCCGTGAGGGCCCCCGTTGCGTCGCCTTGTCGCGCAGCGGAGCACTCCTCGACACGTGCTATCTGCGAGGAAGGTTCCACCTTGCCGTTTCCCGACCGATCGAATCGATCATCAGGCCGGAGCCGCACCGCGCGGTCCCGCCCCGGCCGGCACCGCCGGGGGACCCGCCCGGACGGTGACGGCGGGCGGCCGCCCGCGACTCCGGGCCTCCCCCCGGTCACGTCCTTCTCCGAGCTGCGGATGCCGCCGGAGCTGCTGGCGTCGCTGACCCGCGAGGGCGTGACCGCGCCGTTCCCCATCCAGGCGGCGACGCTGCCGAACGCGCTCGCCGGCCGGGACGTCCTCGGACGCGGCCGGACCGGGTCCGGCAAGACCCTCGCCTTCGGTCTCGCACTCCTCGCCCGCCTCACCGGCCGGCGGGCCGAGTCCCGGCGCCCGCTGGCCCTGGTCCTCGTGCCCACCCGTGAGCTGGCCCAGCAGGTCACCGATGCCCTCGCCCCGTACGCCGGCGCCCTCCGCCTGCGCCTGCTCAGCGTCGTCGGCGGAATGTCGATCGGACGGCAGTCCGCCGCTCTGGCGCAGGGGGCGGACGTCCTGATCGCCACCCCGGGACGGCTCGCCGACCTGATCGACCGCGGCGACTGCCGCCTCCACCAGGTGGAGATCACCGTGCTGGACGAGGCCGACCAGATGACCGACATGGGGTTCCTGCCGCAGGTCACCCGCCTGCTGGAGCAGACTCCCGCCGACGGCCAGCGGATGTTGTTCTCCGCGACGCTCGACGGCGACGTCGACAAGCTGGTCCGGCGGTTCCTCACCGACCCGGTGACGCACTCGGTCGACCCGCCCTCCGGGGCCGTCACCACGATGGAACACCACCTGCTGCACCTCAGCGACACCGACAAGCACGAGACGATCGCGCACATCGCGGCCCGGGACGGCCGTGTGATCATGTTCGTCGGCAAGAAGCACGGCGCGGACCGGCTCGCCCGCAAGCTGGCGTCCCGCGGCATCCGCGCCGCGGCCCTGCACGGCGGCAAGACCCAGTCCCAGCGCAACCGCACCCTCGCGGGCTTCCGGACGGGCGACGTGGCCGTCCTGATCGCGACCAACGTCGCCGCGCGGGGCATCCACGTCGACGACCTCGACCTGGTCGTCAACGTCGACCCGCCCGCCGACCACAAGGACTACCTGCACCGGGGCGGACGCACCGCCCGCGCCGGGCGGCCCGGCACCGTCGTCACCCTCGTCCTGCCGCACCAGCGCCGGGAGACCGACGCGCTGATGGCCGCGGCCGGCATCACCCCGCGGGCGACCGAGGTGCGGCCGGGTGACGGCGAGCTCGCCAGGATCACCGGCGCCCGTTCCCCGGCCGCCGGCGCCCCGGCACCGGTCGGCGAGCCACGCCGGAACCGCTCCGGCGGACGGCGCCGGCGGGGCGTATCGTCGAGGAACACCTGACCTGCGGTACGCCGGGTGATCCGCGCCCTGCCGGTGGCATGAGCGCGGGCACGCGGGGCACCAATCCGATGAGGTGACGACTGCGTGCCGCCCGGCGACGCCGGGCGAGGGTCCGCGGGCCCGGAGCATGTTCGTGATCGGAGAAAGCACATGACGATCCTTCCCGGCCCTGGTGCATCGCGGCCGGTTCCGCACACGGGCCGATGGCAGCTGCCGAGCGGGCGGGCCGCGGCGGGCCACGTCCGCTCGATCGTCCAGAACGCCCTGCATGTATGGGAGCCGGGTCCGGCGGCGGCGAGTCTCACCGATCGGCTCGCGCCGCTGCTACAGGACTTCGTCGCCCGGGCGACCGCCCGGTGCCGCGGATCGCTCGTCCTGCGGCTGGAGCTGCACGCGCCGACCCGCCTGCTGCTCGGCGAGATCCTGCAGCAGACGACCGCGGGGCCGTCCGGCGACGACGCGGCGGACGGCGAAGGCGGCCGCGGTGCCCACATCGCCGCCATCGCGGTCACCTACGGCAGGCGGCCCGCCCGCGGCGACGCGGGCGCCTGGTACGCGCATGCCTTCGTGTGGCCGTCGCTGCCGCTGAGCTACGGCTGACGGGCCGTCAGAGGATCCGGGAGACCTTGTAGGCGACGCCGCCTTCGACCAGGTATCCCGAGCCGGCGCAGACGATGCCGTTCAACCATGCGTACTGCTCGGCGCCGGTCTCGAAAAGCGGGCTGGTGCGGAAGTAGTAGCGGGCCGGGTCGATCCGGTGCCGCTTCTCCGGGTCGGCGATGTCGGCTCGCAGCTCCGGCGGGACGATCCAGCGTCCTCCGTAGGTCATCTGCACCAGGGCGCCGTCGTGGGTGCGCAGGGTCAGCCGGACGTCCAGCGTCATGGACCCGTCCGGGCGGAACACCGCCCAGTCGCCGCCGCCGGGCAGCACGTCCCCGCGCAGGTCGGGGCCTTCGAACGTCCCCCCGGCGCTGCCGAACACGACCCGCTGGCCGGACGGTCCGCCGATGACCAGCGGAGGATCCAGGTCGACGACGATGTCGAACAGGTGCTCCGTCTCGATGCCGCCGATCGGCTTGACGCGCGTGTCGAAGGTCACCGCTCCTCCCCCATCGCGGCGTCCCCGAACAGGAGCTTGCGGACGGCGTCGGTCGACACGCCGCTCTGAGCGCACAGCGTCGCCAGGTCGAAGAAGAACCGTTCACCGGCGATCAGGTCGTCCTTGAAGGTGAACCGGATGAACACGGGCAGCTCGGCGCGGCGGCCGTTCGGGACCACGCCGAACCGGTCACCGGTCATGGTCATCCGCACCGTCCCCCAGCAGACCAGCGAGTCCGCGTTGGAGGCGTGTCCTTCCAGCTCGACGTCGTAGTCCGGGAAGGCCCTGAAGAACAGGGTCAGCACCTTCTCGTTCTCGGCCGTGCCCCTCGCCCTGGTACCGAGGGCGGGGGTCTCCAGCACCATGTCGCGGTGGAGAAGCCGCATGGCCGCGGGCACGTCCTGCCGGCTCTTCGCCACGGCCAGCGCCTGCGCCAGCTCGAACATCCGATCTCCGTTCATCGGCTCTCCCTCTGGTGTGCGGCCGTTGCCCGGGCTCGGAGTTAAACATACGATCGGTCGTATGTCTAGTTTGGCGGGATGTGGCAGGATGGCGCCGATGAACGAAGCAGCGGTGACGGACGGGCGCCTGGTGCGCGGTGCGCGGACGCGGCGGACCATCGCGCGCCATGCCGTGGACGTCGCGTCCCTCGAAGGGCTCAACGGGCTCAGCCTCGGGCGGCTGGCCGGCGACCTGGGGCTGTCCAAGAGCGGTATCCAGACGCTGTTCAGGACGAAGGAGAACCTGCAGCTCGCCGCCGTCGAGTCGGCGCGCGAGCAGTTCGCCGACGCGGTCGTCGGCCCCGCCCTGGCCGCGTCTCCCGGCGTGACCCGGCTCCGCGCCCTGATCGAGCGCTGGATCGTCTACGCGGAGACGCCGCTGTTCACCGGCGGCTGCTTCTGGGCGGCGAACCTGCCCGAGTTCGACAGCCGCCCCGGGCCCGTCCGCGAAGCCCTGTTCCGCCAGCACGGCGAGTGGCTGTCGGTCCTCGCCGGCGAGCTGCGGCACGCCGCCGACGCCGGCGAGATCGCGGACCTGGACGCCGACCTGGCCGCCTTCCAGATCGACGCGGTGCTGATGTCCGCCAACACCGCCCTGCGCGTCGGCGACGCCGGAGCCATGACCAAGGTCCGCCGGGTGATCGACGGCCTTCTCGCCCGCTGACGGGCCGGACGGGGCGCGTTCGGGACCCCGCGCACCACGAACTGGTTGCGCAGCAGCAGCACGGCGTCGCCGCGGAGACTGCCGGTGTCGGGCGGCCGCACCGTCGTGGCCGGCCGCCGGTAAGCGGCAAATCCCGAGCACGACGCGGCTCGGCCAGCGGCGGTACGGCTAGTACCTATTGATGGGGAGTGACATGCGGGCCAGAGGCATCAGTTACGAAACCGGGATCGTCTACGAGGGGGCGGTCGGCAACGCGCGCTTCGGCTCCGAGGCGTTCACCGCCGTCGCCGAACACCATGGACGGCAGATGCCCGAGTGAGGCGTCCTCCGGCTACCGCGAACGGGGCGCGCGACCGATCCCCCACCAGGCCACCAGGGCACCGAGCAGGAACAGCGCGGCGCAGGCGAACATGCTCACACCGAACCCCTGGCTCAAGGCCTCTGGATTGCGAGTGGCGTCCTCGGGCAGGTTCGCGAGCAGCGGCAGCGCGGCCACGACCAGCAGCCCCGCCGCGCGGGCGACGCCGTTGTTGACGCCGCTGGCGATGCCGGCGCGACCGTCCGGCACGGCGGACAGGACCGTCACGCTGATCGGCGCGGTGATCGCCGAGATGCCCAGCCCCGTGGCGACGATGACCGGGAGCACGTCGGGCACATAGGAGGCGTCCGGGCCGACCCGCACCGCCATCAGCGCCCCGATCGCGCAGACCACGGACCCCGCAGTGAGCAGGACGCGGGAGCCGGCGCGGGTGACGAGCGTGCCCGCGCGGGGCGACAGGACGAGGACCACGACCGTGATCGGCAGCAGCGCCGTCCCGGTGGCCAGCGGCGAGTAGCCGCTGGTGATCTGGAGCTGCATCGGCAGCAGGAAGAACAGCCCCGCGACGGCCCCGTAGAGGCAGAACGATGCCAGGTTCGCCGCGCTGAACTCCCGGGCGGAGAACAGTCCCAGCGGCAGCATGGGCGCCGAGGCGCGCCGTTCGACCAGCACGAAGGCGACCATCGCGAGCATGCCGACCGCGGCCGCCGCGACGGCGACCGGCAGGCCGCCGGAAGCGTCGGTGAGGCTGTAGGTCAGGCCGCCGAGACCGATCGCCGCCAGCGCGGCCCCGGCCGCGTCGAAACGGCCGGGCACCGCCTCGTCGCGGGTCTCGGGGACGTGGCGGAGCACCAGTCCCGCCACCACCGCCGCGATCGGGATGTTGATCCAGAACACCCAGCGCCATCCCGCGACATCGACCACCACGCCGCCGAGCAGCGGCCCGGCCGCGCCGGCCACCCCGCTCATGCCCGACCAGGCGCCGACCGCCCGCGCCCGGTCGCCGGGCCGGAACGAGGCCTGGATGAGCGCCAGGGACCCCGGGACGAGCAGCGCGGCCCCGACGCCCTGCAGCGCCCGCGCGGCCACCAGCCAGCCGACGGTCGGCGCGAAGCCGCCCAGCAGCGAGGCGACCGCGAACAGGACGAGGCCCGCCAGGTACGTCCGCCGCCGCCCGTAGCGGTCCCCGAGCGCGCCGCCGACGAGGATCAGCGCGGACAGCGCCAGCGCGAACGCGTTCACCGTCCACTGCATGCCCGCCATGCCCGTCCCCAGCTCGCGCGCGATCTCCGGCAGCGCGACGTTCAGGACCGTGGTCTCCAGCAGCACCAGGCCCGCCCCCAGCGAGGTGGCCACGACCACCCACCGGCCGGCGGGCTGCGACAGCCGCAGCCCGCCGGCGGCGGTGACCGGAGACTTGAGCACATGTGTCATGGAGACCTTCAGACCTGGAGGAGCAGCCCGTACTGCCTACGAGGGTGGGCATCGGCGGGATCGACCGGCAACACCGATCTGTGCAACGATCGATGCGGACGCCGCATGGATAGTGACCGACCTGGCCGGAGACGTCGACGATGGATTTACGGCAGCTGGAGGTCTTCCTGACGCTGGCCGACGAACTGCACTTCGGCCACACCGCCGACCGGCTGCATCTCACCCAGCCGCAGGTGAGCCGGGCCGTGGCCGCACTGGAGCGCCACATCGGCGCCCCGCTGTTCGAGCGCACCAGCCGCCGGGTCCGCCTCACCCCGCTGGGCCGCCGCCTCCGCGCCGAGGCCGAACCCGCCTACCGCCTGCTGCTGGACGCTCTCCGCGACGCCCGCGCCGAGGCCCGCCAGGCCGGCGGAACGCTGCGCGTCGGATTCCTGCTGCCAACCGGTGGCGAGGCCCTCAGCCATCTGATCCGCGCCTACGAGGCCCGCCACCCCGGAAGGCGCCTCTCCCTGAGCAACGTTCCGTACGCCGACCTCTACGAGCCGCTTCGCGGCAACGAGATCGACGTCCTGATCTCGTATCTCATCCTCGATCGCGACGAGCAGTCCGACCTGACCGCGGGCCCGGCGATCGACCACACCGCCCGGGTGCTGGTGGCCGCGGCGGCCGACCCGCTGGCGGCCAAGGACTCGATCTCGGTGGAAGACCTCGCCGGCCGCCGCACCAGCGCGCTGCCGCCCCGGTTCCCCCGCGTCCTCTTCGACCATTTCGTGCCGCCGGCCACCCCCTCGGGCAAGCCGATCCACCGCACCTACGACCTCGGTGATGACGACTACGGCGTGATGACGGCCGCGGTCGCCCGGGGGCACCTCGTCCACCCGAGCGTCGACGCCTTCACCTCGCTGCTGACCCACCGCCACGACCTCAAGCTCATTCCCATCCGCGATCTGCCCGCGGTTCCGATCGGCCCCATCTGGGTGACCGCCCGCGAGAACGCCCGCATCCGCGCCCTCGCGGACGTTGCCGCGAACCTCCCGCCTGTGAAGCCCGGCGGCCCCGACGCCTGAGCCGACGGCGGGCACGCCGGCGGCGCGGTCAGGGAACCGCGTATCCGGTGATTCCTTGACCACGCCGCATCGGGGTGATCCGCCGAGGATCAGGGGTGGGCGAGCAGCGCCTCGGCGCTGTCGGCGTCCACCGCGCCGTCGGCGTCCTCGACGGGCGCGTTGTCGGGACGCGGCGTGTTCATCAGCACGGCCACGACCAGCGCGCCGACCAGGATGATGCCCGCGGCCCACGCACTGGCCGTCGCGAACCCCTCCACCACCGCCTGCCTGGCCGTGACGGGGCTGGTGCCGTGCGAGGCCAGGTAGTCCACGGTCGCGCTGGTGGCGATGGTGTTCAGCAGGGCGGTGCCGATCGAGCCGCCGATCTGCTGCGCGGTGTTGACGGTGGCCGAGGCCACGCCCGCGTCGTCCCTGGCGACGCCGTGGGTGGCGTAGTTGATGGCCACCGGCATGATCATGCCCGCGCCGAAGCCGAGCAGCAGCTGCGCGACCAGCACGCCGGCGGCGTACCCGGTGTCGGTCTCCAGGGTGAGCATCCACAGCATGCCGGCGGAGCTGATGACCATCCCGGGCACGATCAGCGCCCGGGGCGGCACCTTGGGCAGCAGCCGGGTGGTGAGCCCGCCGGCCGAGAGCAGGACCACCGTGGCCATCGGGAGGAAGGCCACGCCCGTCTTCACCGGCGAGTACCCCTTGACGACCTGCATGTAGTAGGTCATGAACAGGAACGCCCCGAACATCCCGATCACGGCCATGCCCACGGCCATGTAGGCGCCGCCGCGGGTGCGGCTGGCGACCACGCGCAGCGGCAGCAGCGGCTGCCGCACCCGGCTCTCGACGAAGGCGAACGCGGCGAGCAGCACCGCGCCGGCGGCCAGGAGGCCGACGACCTTCGCCGAGCCCCAGCCGTCGGACTCGGCCTGGCCGGTCCCGTACACGACCGCGACGAGCCCGCCGGTCACCAGCAGCACGCCGGGGACGTCGAACCTGGCCTTGCCGTCGCGCCGCGACTCCTCCAGCAACGCGAACCCGCCGACCGCCGCGAGCAAGGCGATGGGGATGTTGACGTACAGGCACCAGCGCCAGTCCAGGTAGTCGGTCAGCGCCCCGCCGACCAGCAGGCCGACCGCACCGCCCGCTCCGGCGATGCCGCCCCAGATCCCGAACGCCTTGGCGCGGTCCTTCGGCTCGGTGAACGTCACCGTCAGCAGCGACAGCGCGGACGGCCCGAGCAGCGCGCCGAACCCTCCCTGCAGGGCACGGGCCACCAGCAGCATCTCGACGTTCGCCGCCGCGCCCCCGAGCGCCGAAGCGGCGGCGAAGCCGAGCAGCGCGACCAGGAAGGCCCGCTTGCGGCCGGTGTAGTCGGCGATCCGGCCGCCGAGCAGCAGCAGGCTGCCGAACGCCAGCGTGTACGCGGTGATGATCCACTGCCGGTCGCCGTCGGAGATCGCGAGGTCCCGCTGGAGCGACGGCAGCGCGATGTTCACCACGGTGGCGTCCAGGATGATCATTAGTTGGCCCAGGCCGATGAAGAGAAGCGCGGCCCAGCGGCGCGGCGAGACCGCCGGGCCCGGCGCCTTCGTGGTTGCCATGAGTGCGTCCTTGTCCGCGAGGTGTGCGTGCCGCGCGAATCGTCGGCGCGGCGTCCTGACGCACATGGAGATGCCGGCGGTCCGATCCCTGTGACAGCGCCGCGATGTGTCGTACACCACCGTCACAAATCAGTGGGTACCGCTGTCTTGTGCGTGTGGCACAGTCGAGACCGAAGGAGCGGGCCATGAGCGAGGACACCACGGGGGCGGACGAGCCTCGCACTCCCGGCGATCAGGTGGACTCCGCCACCGCGGCGTTCGTCACCCACCGCAACCTGCTGTTCACCGTGGCCTACGAGATGCTCGGCTCGGCCGCGGACGCGGAGGACGTCCTCCAGGAGACCTGGCTGCGATGGGCGGGCGTCGATCTGGACACCGTCCGGGACCAGCGTGCCTACCTGGTTCGGATCACCACCCGCCAGGCGCTCACCCGGTTGCGCACGCTCGGCCGCCGCAAGGAGTCCTACGTCGGACCCTGGCTGCCCGAGCCGCTGCTCACCACGCCGGACGTCGCCGAGGACGTGGAGCTGGCCGACAGCGTCTCGATGGCGATGCTGCTGGTGATGGAGACGCTCTCCCCGACCGAGCGGGCGGTGTTCGTGCTGCGCGAGGTGTTCGATCTGGCCTACGACGAGATCGCCGAGGCCGTCGACAAGAGCGCGGCCGCCGTCCGCCAGATCGCGCACCGGGCACGGGCGCACGTCGCGGCTCGCCGCCCGCGTGACGTCGTCGTCTCCCCCGCCGACACCCGAGCCGCACTCGCCGCCTTCCAGAAAGCGGTCGAAACCGGCGACCTGCAGGACCTCCTCGACATCCTCGCGCCCGACGTCGTCGCCCTGAGCGATGGCGGCGGACTCAAGCAGGCCGTTCCGCGGCCCATCGTGGGAGCCCGCAAGGTGGGACGCGTGCTCTCCGCCGGCCTGACCAGGTTCACCCACGACGCGTCGGTCGAGCCGGTCCAGGTCAACGGCTGGCCGGGCCTCATCATCCGCCTGAACGGGGAACTCGACGGCGTCCTGGCGATGCGCGTGGAGAACGGCCTGATCACCGGCCTCTACTTCGTCCGCAACCCCGAGAAGCTGTCACGCGTGCAGCAGGAGACCGCCCTGAGCCGCTGAGCCGTCGACACGGGGGTCGCAGCAGGCCGCCGCGATGGCGACCCCGGCGTTTCCCTGGGTCCGTTTGCCGACCGGCCATCTGATCGGGTCCTGTGGACCACGGCGCGCACAACCTGGCGCGCCGGGTCCCGGCCCCCGACCTCGACGGCGCATGCATATCCCATGATGGCAGAGTCGAACTATCGATCCTCATGCACTCGGGTTGAACGTGCTCCGCCTGCTCCACCTGGAACGCTGATCAGACGGCGAACACCTATGCCGCAGAGAAGTCACAATCTCCACGCTGTCTAGCGTCTCAGGAGGTTAGATGACACCCGTGGGCGTGGCTTTCTCATTCTTGCGGTGGTTGGCATGGAAGCGTGCCTTCTTCTGGCGATTCCCGCACGTGTTCATGTCGCACCATTTGCGGGTGCGGCTCTGGCTGGTGTCGAAGAAGGCGGCCTGGCACGTTGGCGACGCGCACAAGGCCAACTTTCCGTCTCGCTCACCTGCGAGGATGCTGATCGCATCGGCGGCGATCACGCTCAGGGCATCTTCTACACAGGAATCCGCACCGAAACGCCACTGACGATCACCGTCGGGCGTCAGGACGGCCGCGGCCCGACCCTGAATGCTGCAGTCATTGATGATCTGGATCGCCGACACAGGGAGAGCGCTCTGAAGCGCGGCCGCCGTCGCGGCGGCGTGGATCGCTTCCCTCAGTTCCCGAGCACGCTCGAGTTGGGCAGTGGTGCAGGAGTCCACGGCTAGGTCGTTCACTGCCAGCCAGTCGACGAGTCGCTGCGGTGTGGGAATGCGCTCCAATGGGGTGCCATTACGTTCTGTCAGAGTCCCCGTGAAGCTGGTCGCCAGCACGCTACCGAGGCGAAAGTCAGGGAACCCAGCACGCATGGAACCACCTTAGCCTCGATCGCCCATCCGGCACCCCGAAGCCGCGGGGGCAGGCGGGCGTGTATGCGAGCCGGCGGCTCGTCACGGGTTGCGCTGCGAACGCCCCGCCCCCGGGGTGGGGCTTCCTGAAGGATCCCGGGGCCGGCGGGTTGCGCGCGGGTATGAAGACACACTAGAACCGTCTTAGCCGGTTCCGCCAAGCCAGGAGGTCTCATGTTCCGTCCGACCAGCGACGTCCAGGCATTCGAAGCCCATGCGACTGACGCTGACCTCGACGATCTGCGCGGGCGACTGGCCGCGGCGCGCCTGCCAGAGGCCGAGACGGTGCATCGCGCCGCGCCTGACCCTCGCCGATGGGACCAGGGCGTTCCTCTCGCCGACCTGGTCGATGTCGTGGACTACTGGCGCACCGGGTACGACTGGCGGTCGTTCGAAGAGCGCCTCAACCAGATCGGCCAGTTCCGCACGACCATTGACGATCTGGGGATCCACTTCCTGCATCGCCGATCCGCGCGCGCAGACGCCACGCCGCTGATCCTGACGCACGGCTGGCCGGGCAGCATCGCCGAGTTCATCGACGTGGTGGACGAACTGGCAGATCCAAAAGACGCGGGCACGCCGGCGTTCCACGTCGTGTGTCCATCGCTGCCAGGCTTCGGTTACAGCGACAAGCCGGCCACCACCGGATGGGGAACCGAGAAGATCGCGGCCGCGTGGGTGGAGCTGATGGGAAGGCTCGGCTACAGCAAGTTCGCAGCCCACGGCGGTGACTGGGGAGGAAATATCACCACGGTCATCGGCGGCAGGTTCCCGGAGCAGGTTCTCGGCATCCACACCACCTTCGCGGAGGGACCACCCGGGCTGACAACGGACGGGCTGACAACGGTCGAGCGCAGGTGGACTGAGGAAACCCACCATTTCTGGCACCACCGGGCGGCGTACGCGAAGCAGCAGGCGACCCGACCGCAGACCATCGGCTACTCGCTCGTCGACTCACCGGTCGGGCTTCTTGCCTGGATCCTCGACAAGTTCGCCGACTGGTCAGATACCGAAGACAGCCCGTTCGAGACGATCTCCAGAGACCGAATTCTCGACGATGTCACGCTGTACTGGCTGACCCGGACCGGCGCATCGGCAGCCCGCATCTACTACGAGAGCCACGCCTCAATGGACCCGGAACTTCGGGTCGACGTCCCGTCAGCGATCAGCATCTATCCCCGCGACATCGAGAAGTGCCCGCGCCCCTGGGCGCAGGAGCGGTACCGACAGATCGTCCGGTGGAGGTCCCCCGCAAAAGGCGGGCACTTCCCGTCGCTGGAGGTTCCCGAGTACTTCGTCAAGGACCTGCAAGAAGGCCTCGCGGCAGTACTAGCCGCCAACCGGTGAACGCGACCCGGCGCCGAGTCGGCGGTGGCGACCGTGTCCCTGGCGTGTCGGACGGACCACGAGGGCATGAGCGCCCGCCGGGGAGGACACGGAAGATCAAGTCCAGGGGGTGGGGCCCGCTGGCCGATACCTATCGCTCATTCGTCTGGGCATAGGTTGGGCGCTATGACGCTGCGACTTGTTCAGGTGAACTACAAGGCTGGGGACGACTCGCGCCTCGGCCGGTTCTGGGCGGAGGCGCTCGGCTGGGGCGTCTCCAGCGAGGGACCGGGTGTGACCAACGTCGAACCCGTGGGCTTCTCCTGGCCGGACCCCAGCGCCGTCTGCATCGATTTCGTCGCCGTCCCGGACCCCGAAACGGTGAAGTACGGCGTGCACATCGATCTCGCCACCACCTCCGAGGCCCACCAGGCGGAGCTGGTCTCGCGCCTGAAGGATCTCGGGGCGACGCCCGCGGACGTGGGCCAGGGCGACGTCCCGTGGACGGTCCTGGCCGACCCGGAGGGCAACGTGTTCTGCGTGCTGGAGCCCCGGGAGATCTACCGTGACACCGGGCCGATCGCCGTGGTGGTGGTCGACTGCGCGGACCCGCGGGCCATGGCCCGGTTCTGGGACGAGGCGCTGGACTGGACCCTGCACGAGGTGACCGACGATCACGCGGTGCTGCGTTCTTCCGAGGGCATCGGACCCTACCTGGAGTTCCTCCGCGCACCTGGCGAGAGGTCATGGTGGAACCGCGTCCATCTCGACCTTCTACCGGACCCCGTTGACGGCAAGGAGGCGGAGGTGGCCCGCCTGCGAACCCTCGGGGCGGTCGACATCGACCTCGGCCAGGGCGACGTCCCGTGGACCGTCCTAGCGGACCCGGAGGGCAACGAGTTCTGCGTCCTCGGCCGGGCCGGGAGCTGAGCCGCCTTCGCGCAGAGGGACCTCCATTGACCTTGACGGAACCTCGGCCATAAACCGTTTGATGCTTCCTTCCGCGCTCCCATAGGTTGCCTACGGCCCGTCGTAGTGAGGACAGAGGACAGACCGCGTGACCCCGCCTGCTCTTTAAACCTGACACCTTCTTCCGCTCACCTGTAGCCGACGCTGCCGTCGGTTCCGCCGGGCTGCCCAGGCGCGCCCGGTCATACAGCGTTCGAGGCCGCGCGTAATCGGCCTCGTGTCAGGTCTAGAGAGATCATGTCTTCACAACCTCATATTGGGCTGCCCTGGGTCGTCCGCCGAACCAGGCTGCCTCTCCTGTCCCTACGGTGCGTGGACTGCCGGTCGGAGACGGCCACGACCGGCGAGGGCAGGTTCCGGGTCAACGCCAACGGCAAGCTGCTGGACGTGTGGCTGCTGGTCCAATGCGTGTCCTGCAACCGGACGAGCAAGCTCACCGTGCACCAGCGAGTACCGGTCCGATCCTTCGATCCGGCCGCACTCCACGCCTACCGCGTCAACGATCCGGAAATGGTGGCGTCCAGGCTGCTGGATCCGCTGCTCGCCCGACGCAACCGCTACACCCTGGACTGGAGGGGGGCCTGGAGGCTGCACACCACACCGGTTCCGCTGGACGAGGCGTGGCCGGTACAGGTGCAGGTCGTCCTCGAGGACCCGGTCCCGGTCCGCCCGGATCGGCTCATCGCGCGCGGGCTCGGCCTCAGCAGGAACGAGGTACTGCGGCGGATCAAGTGCGACACTCCGCTGCGCCGCACGACGAGCACCGGCTTCACCTTCACCCTGATGGCCGGGTACTAGCGAAGGTGGAGCCGGGCGGGCCACTCGTGCCCGCCCGGCTCCACCTCCCGACGGCAACGCGGCCTCCGACGGGCGCGCACCGCCGCACGGTGCGGTCATGCCCGAAGGGACGGCCCTTCGATGCGCAGGAGCCGGTCAGTTCGTGGACTCGAGCTCGCCTGGAGGTAAGGGCGCTGGCCATCGAACTTCGCAGCGAGCTGTTCCTCTTCGGTCACCGGTCCCCCGGTCTACGACGGTGTCACCACCAGGACGCACCGCACGACGATGAGGTAACACGCCTCGCCCAGGGGCCTCCAAGGGTGGCGCGGTCGATTGCGTGTTCGGCTCTCGGCACCGTCCGGGTCCTCCCGCGCCTGCCCAAAGGCCGCACCACCGGGTGGGCATACATGACCGACCGTCGCGCGCCCCCACCTCCGGACGGCGCACCCCGGCGACACGCCGCCCCTCTGCCCGCCGCAGCAGCGCTGACCGTCCTCACCGCCTGCCGGGCTCCCCGCACCCGGTCTAACTCGGCTGCCCACATCGTCCTCATTTGCGGCTGGTGACACGTCGGTCAACGGCTCCCGCAATGGTCGACCTTGAAGCGCCGGCGTCGCGTGATGCGACTCGCCGCCACCGCCCGGGGCTGCCGGAGTCGGCACACACCTGTTGGCGGGCGCCACTACTGGGTTCTCAGCGCGGTTGAGCTCATCGATGAATCGGGACATGATGGGCTTGCAGGAAATGTTCGACCTGTAGAGTCGACGCCCATGACGGCAGAGTCACCGGCGCAGACTGTACAACGCTTGTTCCCCCTGCTGGCCGAGGGGAAGAGCGCGGAGGCGGCGGCATTGTTCGCTGACTCGGTGTCGTTCTCGATCCCGCATCCGCCGGGCATTCCATGGGTGCCGGAGGTCGGCTCGGCGGAGGACATGCGGACGTTCTTCGAGTTGCTCCAGACCCATGTGCAGGCCAAGGAGTTCGAGCTCCATCAGGTAATCGCCGAAGGCGACGACGTTGTGCTCATTGGGCGCATGCTCTCCGAGGTCAAGAAGACGGGCCGGGAAATCGACACCGCGTTCGCTCTGCACACCACGGTCCGGGAGGGGCGGATCACCCGCTACCACCTCTACGAGGACACCTACGCCGTTGCCAGGGCCTACTTCGACGACTGATCGATCGCAGGCGTGCCCTGGCCTCGTCACGTCCCACGTGCCGAATGAATCGTTGCGAGAGACGGGATGTGAAGTTGCTGTTATCGCTGACCGCTGTCCCGTTGTCCCTGAAGGTCGGTGAGGAGGTCATCGAGGGCCTTGTTAAGGGCTTCGGAATTGGCCTGGTCGAACCATGTGGTGCGGATGCGTTCGTTGATTCCGTTCGGGGTCTCGTGGTCGGCGGCGAGCTGGTGCAGGGAGCGGGTCTTGTCGCCCAGGGCGCGGCCGACGCCCTGGAAGAGGCCGCGAACGTAACTGTCAGCGTCGTCGGGGGCGATGCCGTGGCCGGCGGCCCACGAGGTGAGGGTGGCGAGATACCAGTAGTGGGTGGTCAGCGTGCCCGTCAGCGCGGAGAAGACGTCGAAGGCCGCCTCGTCCCCGACCGGAAGCACTCCGCCCAGGCGCTCGAAGAGGGCGTCCACCGTCGGATGCGACGGGCACGTCACCGTGACGGAGCGGCGTTCGCGTACGGCGGGCAGAGGAATGGCCCGGACCAGCGGGACGTCGGTGGCCAGTGTCTGACGCAGATCATCGATGCCAACGCCGGCCATCACGCTGACCACCGGTTTGTCGCCCTCCACTCTGAGGCCGGTGAGGGCTTCGTCCCGGTCCTGGCGGCGTACGGCGATGATCACCACCTCGGACCGGTCCACCACATCCTGGTTGTCGGCGCACACCCACACGCCCTCGAAGCGCTCGGACAGTTCCGCGACCGTGCCCGTTCCTCGAGGTGAGAGGAATATTTCCGGCGGCTCGTCGTGCCCGTCACACAAGCCCGTCACGATGGCCCGGCCGATCTCGCCCACTCCGATGATGCCGATGCGCTTCACTGCGCTTACCTCCATTGTTGTGTGGTGGTCATAACCCAAATCGGTCCGGGTCGGCGACGATAAGTCGGTATCAGTAGAGCCGGTCTCACCGGCCGCGACCCTCGTCCACGGCAGTGGTGGCCAGAAGCGCTGCCGGATGGGGGGCCGTCCTGGCCCGGCCCAGCGTCTCCAAACGGCTCAGCGGCGGATGCGGTAGCGGATGTGGGTGGCCTCCGGTGTGTCGATCACCCGGACGACGTCGAGCTCCACGCGCGACGGCAGCACGTCGAACAATCGCCGGCCACCTCCGAACAGCACCGGCACCAGATGGACCTGCACCTCGTCCAGCACCCCGGCCTCGATCGCCCGCTGCGCCGTGTAGGCGCCGATCACGTGCACGTGCCGATCCCCGGCGGCGGCCTTGGCTTGCGCCATCGCGTTTTCGATGCCGTCGGTCACGTAGGTGACCAGCGGATAGTTCGCCACGGACGGGTCGGGTGGCCGATGGCTGGCCACGAAGATCGGGATGCCCTGGCCGTTGTGATCACCGCCCCAGTGATCGACCTGCTCCGCGGTACGCCGTCCCGCCAGGACCGCGCCGGACGTCGCCATTTCGCCGAGCACCTCCCCGGCCGGACCGGACCGGCGGAACTCCCCGTCCGCCGTGAGGCCCCATTCGTGGAGCCGGACGAAGCCGTCGCCACCGGCGTTGCCCGGTTTGTCGTTCGGGCCCGCGATGTACCCGTCGAGCGACATCGACATGTCAAGCACTGATACCGACATGAACCTGCTCCTGTTCCTCTGCGCCCCGCCCCTTCAGCGCGCCTCCTGTTCGCTCGCCCTCAACCGCCCCAATGCCTGTTCGGGACGCGGATTGGCGCCGGTCAACACCGTCGCCAATCGATCGCCGGAAACCATGCCCTCGGCGATCGCCGCCAGGCCCGCCGCTCCCGCCGGTTCCAAGACGATCCCGAGCGTGTGCGCGGCCAGCTCCATGGCGGCGGCGATGGCTTCGTCGGTCACCAGGATGATCTCGTCCACCAGGGTGCGAGCCCGCCGCACCGAGGCCTCCGGCGGGTTGCGCACCGCGATGCCGTCAGCGAAGGTGCGAGTGCGCTCGATGCAGACCGCGCGGCCGGCGCGCAGGCTTTCCAGCATCGAGGGGGCGCCTTCGACGTTGACCCCCACGATCCGCGTGCCGGGAGCGTGCTCCTTCATCCAACGTCCCACGCCGTTGATCAGCGCGCCGTCGCCTACCGGAAGCACGACGGCGTCAAATCCCGGACCACCAGCGCCGCCCGGTCCGCCACGGGTCAGTTCGACCCCGATCGTCCCGGCGCCTTCGGAGATCGCGGCCTGGACACCGTCTTGCAGGTAGACGCGGTCGGGATGGCGCCGAGCGTGAGCGGCCGCGGCTTCTCGCGCCGAGGCCCCGTCGCCCTCGGCCACGATGACCTCGGCGCCGAACGTCTCCATCCGTTCCCGCTTGCGGGGATTGATCGTCTCGGACACGAACACTTCGACCGGCATCCCGCGAGACCGTCCCGCATAAGCGATGGCCTGCCCGAAGTTGCCCGAACTCGCGCACACCACAGGCGTGCCGGGGGCAAGCGTGCTCAGCATCAGATCGGCGCCTCGGCCCTTGAAACTGCGCACCGGATTGGCCGTCTCCACTTTCACCGTCACCGCACGGCCGCCCAGCGCCTGGCACAACTGCTCGTCGACGTACTGCGGGGTGTGCAGAAACACCGGATCGATCACCTGCATGGCCTTCTCGATCCGCGCCAGGTCCAGATCCACGCGCCTCACCTTTCCTTCGGGGCCTCCCGGACCTGCCCGACGCTAATGGAACCCCCGATCGAACCGATTGAGAATTCTTGCACCGCCACGCAATAATCTTGCATGCCCGAACCGCCACCCCCGCGTCTCGACGAGATCGACGCACTCCTGCTGGACCTTCTCCAACACGACTCCGGACGCACCCTGCACGACCTGGGCGAACAGGTCGGGCTCTCCCCCAGCGCCGTCCAGCGCCGGATCGCCCGCTACCGCAAGGACGGCCTCATCACCAGGCAGGTCACCGTCCTCGACCCGCACCGCTTCGGCCCCACCATCCTGGCCACGGTCCTGGTGACTCTGGCCCAGGAGTCGTTCGAGCACCACCGAGAATTCGCCGAACGGATGCGCGCAGAACCCCAGGTCCAGCAGTCCTACCGGGTCGCCGGACCGTGGGACTACGTGGTCGTTCTAGCCGCGCGGAGCATGCGCGACTGCAGCCGGCTCGGCGACCGCCTGTTCAAAGCGGACGACAACATCAAGCGGTACGAGACCCTGGTCGTCTTCGACACCATCAAAACCGGCTTGGCCCTCCCACTTCCCGCACCACAACCCTCGCAGCCACAAGCCAAACGGCCGTAGGCAGGACCCCCGCCGCCTGGATGGCCCACGCAAAGGCACTCGCTTGGCCAGTCGAGCGAATAGGGTGGCGCACCTGGCGGCAGCACCCCAGTGCACCGTGAGGTGGCCGAGCCCGGGTGCGCGGTACTGGTCACCCGTACCTTCGACGGCCCCGCCCCCGACCGTGCTCGGGCACTGCCCGCCGACCTGTTCACCGCCGGAACTAGGGTGCTGGCCGCCGAAGGGCTGATCGCCGCGCCCTTCTACAACGGCCTGGACGGCAACCACGTGTTGAACTGCGCGTTGTAGACCAGCACCCAAGGCCGCCATCGAACACCGACCGCCACCCCTGCCCGACGGCCCGCACTGGCAACGCGCCCACACCGTGCTACGACTACGTTCCACCACGTTCCGATGGTGCCGACCATTGTTCTTCTGGACCCCTGACTACCCTGCCCGCTGTCGTGATGGCGGCCCTAATCCACCGGCGCCGCCGGTGACGGACGTCCACCATGGGGCCCTGGTGCCCCTCGGCCTTGCCGTGTACGGGGACGCCCAGGGCGCGGATCGACATGCCGACCGCTTGGCGAACTGCTCGTTCAGCCGGAACGGGACGGAGCCGGCAGGTCTTGAGGTCAGGCGAGATGGGTGGTGAGCAGCTCGTGGAGGTTGCCACCGAGGATCTTGCGGATGTCGGGCTCGGGCAGGCCGCGGGCGAGAAGTTCGCGGGTGAGCAGGGGGAGGCCCGAGGGGCCGGCCAGGCCGGGGAGGGTGGCCATGACGTCGAAGTCGACGGTCGCCGCAGGGTCCTCGCAGCAGGGCGGGGTGAGGTCGGTGAAGACCTCGCGGACGAAGTCCGGGCCAAGGCCGACGTGGTCGAGGCCCGCTACAGACGCGACGTGCTCGATGTGGTCGGCCAGCCGGGCGACGGTGTAGCCGGACGGATCGTCGGCCAGGAAGCCCGGCAGGAAGTTCACGCAGACCACGCCGCCGGACGCCGCTACGCCCCGGATCTGGTCGTCGGTCAGGTTGCGGTGGTGATCGCGCAGGGCGCGGGCACTGGAATGGGTCGCGATCACCGGCCGGGACGCGATCTCGAGAACGTGCTCCACGCCGCTCGCGCCCAGATGGGAGATGTCCAGCAGGATGCCGAGCCGTTCCATCTCACCCACGGCCTCGACGCCCGCGGCGGTCAGACGGCTTGCGGTAGCGTCCTCGCCGCTGCCGTCGGCGAGCGGGGTGCGTCCCCAGTGCGCCAGCGAGGCGACCCGGACGCCCAGCCGATGCACGGTCGCGAGGAGCTCGACGTTCGCGTCCAGCCCGGGCATGCTCTCCAGGGCCAGGACCAGCGCGATCTTCCCCTCGACCAGTGCCGCGTCGATCTGCGGCCCGTCGAGGCAGAGCCGGACGTCCTCGGCGTTCCCCTCGGCGATCGCGTGCGCGCACTCGATCATCCGCAGCGTCTCGCGCAGCGCCCCCTCGGGCCTGAACTGGCCGTCGATGAACACCGGGAGCACCTGGAGATCGACTCCGCCGGCGCGGAGCTGCGGCAGCCACCGCTCCCTGAAGAAGGACGCCCACCGTGCGGGCGGACGGGCCACCACCGCCATCAGCAGGTCGTTGTGCGCGTCGGCCACCACCGCGCTCTCATGCAAGTCGGCACCCATGATCGACACTGTAGGGCGTGGCCGGACAAACGGCAGAAAGACACCACAGGTGACCGGCTCGGGCATCGGGACGTTCGTCTAGCTATCCGTTTGATGAACGCTCGCCGGGCGGGTACTGGTCATGCCACCGTGTCCCGTTCAGTCATTTATCTTGCCGTTCGTTTTTCGTTCTGTTTCTCCTGGTCAAGCGGAGGGAACTCCGACGCGTCCCAAAGGAGTCGGTGCCCACTGTCGGCGTACTGACCAGCGTGCTCGCGTATGGGGTTAGTTCGATCGCCCGCTCGGCGATCTGGATACGGTTGGTGGCCGGTGGCTGAAGCCGACCCCCATGATCGGGGCGATGACAGGCGATCGGATGTCGTGGCCTTACTGGACGTCGAAAATGGGGTGAGGAGCGCACGGTTATGGGCGTAGCGTCGGCGACCATGACCAGTGAGGCGAACACGGGAGATGACCCGGCGGACGGCTGGTTCCCCGAGAGCGTGGCCGCGCGCTACGACGCTCCGGGCGGCGCGAACGCACCCGAGGTGGTGACGCCCGCTGTGGACGTCCTCGAAGACCTTGCCGAGGGCCCGGTACTCGAGTTCGCCGTCGGCACCGGGCGGATCGCCGTGCCGCTGGCCGCTCGCGGGGTTCCAGTGAGCGGCATCGAACTGAGCCGGGCGATGGCGGCACGGATCGCGGGCAAACCGGGGGGCGACGCGGTCGAAGTCACGATCGGCGATATGACGACGAAGCGGGTGGCCGGTCAGTTCTCGCTGGTCTATCTGGTGTTCAATACGATCAGCAACGTGACCACACAGGACGGGCAGGTCAACGTCTTCCGCAATGCGGCTGCGCACCTGCGGCCGGGCGGGCTGTTCCTCATCGAGGTGGGCCTGCCGGATCTGCGTCGCCTACCACCCGGACAGGACGTCGTCCCGTTCGCGGTGGCGCCCGACGCCGACGGCGGCGGCTATGTCGGGTTCGACCAGTACGACGTCGTCACGCAGGAGTTCACGTCGAACCACGTCACCGTGTCGCCAGGCGGGACGGGGCGGTTCCGCCGCATTCCCTTCCGGTATGCCTGGCCGTCCGAGATGGACCTCATGGCGCGCATCGCCGGGCTGAGCCTGAAGTACCGCTGGGCGGACTGGTACCGCTCGAAGCTCACTGCTGAGAGCACCAAACACGTATCGATCTGGCAGAAAGACCCGACCACCTAACAGCGCGCCACATCCAACCTGACCCGACCCCACGGGTTCTCGGCGGCCTCGACCGGTCGCGTTGGCTGGGCTGGTCCCGATACGTTCACCCGTACGCGGCTGAGTTTCCTTCATTATCCGAAAGCGGCAGTATCGCTCCTCATGGAGTGCGTCTTCTGTGACCTACTCAAGTCGAACAGCGCGCGCTGGGTCGCTCGTGAGTCCTCCGCCGCCGCGTTCGCGCCGCTACGCCCCCTCGCGCCAGGACACGCGCTGGTCATCCCGACAGATCACTACACCGATATCTTCGACACGCCGTCCGGGCCGCTTGCCGAAGCCATGGCATTGGTCCAGCGCCTGGCCAAGGCCATACGCGTCACCCTTGATGCCAGCGGTGTGAACATTCTTCATGCCAGCGGGCCCGACTCGGAGCAATCGGTTCCGCATCTGCACTTCCATCTGATCCCGCGTTGGCCGGACGACGAATTCTCGACCTGGCCCACCGGACGGTCTCGTCATCGCGTCACCGCCGACCCGATCGCGCAACTGGCCAACGCGATGAGATCACAAGAGTAGGTAGCACTAATGGATCGCCTCCGAGCTCCGAGTCGGGCTGCGGCAGGTGGAGAAGTGGCGGCGGACCTGGCGTGAGGGCGGGGCCGAGGCGCTGCGGTCCAAGGGCCCGCACCGCAGGCCGCGGCTGGACCAGGCCGCCTTCGCGCGGTTGGAGGCCGAACTGAACCGCGGTCCGGCCGCGCACGGGTATGCCGATGACCAGCGGCGGACGCTGGGCCGGGTGGCCGCGCTGATTCGCCGGCTGTTCGGGATCGACTACACCCTGCCGGGGGTGTCGCTGCTGCTGCGCCGCAACGGCTGGTCGGTACAGGTGGCCGGACGCCGCGCCGTCGAACGCGACGATCACGCCGTGCAGGTGTGGAAGGACCAGGTGTGGCCGCAAGTGAGGGTGCACGGCGGCGAACACGGTGCCCGCATCTCGGTCGCCGGGATGGTCTGCTACCGGCCCGGCGAGCGGTCCCGGCTGATCTACCGGCTGCACCACTACCGCCGCCGCAAAGGCGAACGCGCCGCCTTCACCCTGAACGAGTACAAGAGCATGCTGAACGGCGCCCACCAGCACCTGCCCGGCGGGAAGATCGTGCTGATCTGGGACAACCTGAACATCCACCACTCGGCGGCGATGCGGGCGTTCATCGACGCCCACGCCGACTGGCTGTCGGTGTTCTACCTGCCGGCCTACGCCCCCGAACTCAACCCGGCCGAGAGCGTGTGGTCGCTAATGAAACGCTCCATGGCCAACTTCCTGGCCACCGACCTGGACCACCTCACCCGCATGATCAAGCACCGACTCAAAGTCATTCAGCACCACCCCGGCGTGATCGACGGTGCCTCACTACCAGGGGTGCCGGTAAGAGACGTGTCATGAGCCCCAAACGGCGTTGATCTTGCTGTAACTTGCCTGGTCAATGCTGGGTGGTCATGAAACACCCCCCGATGCACATCGACGAGTTGGTCGAGCACTGGACGATCCTGGATGAAGAGCGCGACCTGATCGCCGGAAAGCGCGACGCCACGCGACTCGGCTTCGCGATCTTGCTGAAGTTCTACACGCAGCACGGCAGGTTCCCGCGCGGCCGTTCAGAGCTGCCGGAAGACGTGGTTGAGCACGTGGCCAAGCAGGTCCGGGTTCCTGCCTCGGAGCTCGGCTTTTATGAGTGGTCCGGCTCCACGATCGAGTACCACCGCAGTCAGATCCGTACGCACCTGGGCTTTCGCACCTGCACGACCGAGGACGCAACGAAGCTGGCGGTGTGGCTGGCCGAGGAGGTCGCGCGCGCCGAGCGGCGGCCTGAACGGGTTCGGGAGGAGTTGCTCAAGCATCTGCGCGAGGAGCGGATCGAACCGCCGGCGCCTGGACGGATCTCCCGGATCGTGGCCTCGGCCCTGTACAACGCGGAGGTCGCCTGGTCGGTGCGGATCGCCTCCCGGTTGAGTCCCGAGACCACGCAGCGGATCTACGCGCTGGTCGGCATCGAAGATGCGAGCCGCGCGGTGAACGAGGGGGCCGGTGACCGTCAGGAACCTATAGGTGAGGCACCTGCCGAGGACGATGACGACGTCGACTCCGGCCTCCTGGCGTTGATCAAGTCCGCGCCGGGCAACGTGAGCCTGGAGTCGATGATGACCGAGATCCGCAAGCTGGCGGCGGCGCGCTCGATCGAGCTGCCGCCCGGGTTGTTCGTCGACGTGGCGCCCAAAGTGCTGGCCGCTTGGCGGGCCCGGGCGGCGGTGGAAGCGCCCTCCCACATGCGCACGCATCCGCGCGAGCTGACGGTGCTGCTGCTGGCGGCGCTGGTCCAGGAGCGGGAGCGGGAGATCACCGACGCGCGCTGGTGGAACTGCTGATCGCCACCGTGCACCGAATCAAGGCGCGGGCCGACAGCAAGGTGACCAAGGAGCTGATCAACGCGTTCAAGCGGGTGACCGGCAAGGAGAACATCCTGTTCAAGGTCGCCGACGCCGCGCTCGGCCAGCCCGACGATTCGGTCCGCCAGGTCATCTTCCCGGCTGTCAGCGGCGGCGAGCATACGCTGCGGGATCTGGTGCACGAGTTCAAGACCAAGGGCCCGGCCTACCGAACCACGGTGCAGACCACGCTGCGCGCCTCCTACACCAACCACTACCGGCGCGGCCTGATCGCGCTGCTGGACAGCCTGGAGTTCAAGAGCAACAACACCGCCTTCCAGCCGGTGATCGAGGCGCTGAAGTTGATCCGCCGCCACGCCAAGGCGGGCAACACCACCTATTACCCGCGCGGCGAGGTGGTGCCCGAACACCGCGGCACCGCTGGTGAGTGGGAGGACCTGGTGTTCAAGGACGACAAGCGCGGGCGTCGGCGGGTGGTGCGGATGGTGTATGAGATCGTCACCTTCCAGGCGCTGCGCGAGGCCCTGCGGTGCAAGGAGATCTGGGTGGTCGGCGCCCACTCCTTCCGCGACCCGGAGGAGGACCTGCCCAAGGACTTCGTCGCCCGCCGCGTGGAGAACTACGCCGAGCTGCGCAAGCCGCTGGACCCGAAGGACTTCATCGCCGAGTTGAAGGCCGAGATGCGCGCCGAGCTGGAGTCGCTCGACACCGCGCTGCCGAAGCTGGACTGGCTGGCGATCTCCGAACGTAAGTCTGGCGCGATCAAGCTGACGAAGCTCGGCCCGGCGGATGAGCCGCGGAACCTGCGCAAGATCAAGAACAAGGTGGGCCAGCGCTGGGGATCGGTCCCGCTGATCGACATGCTCAAGGAGGCGGTGCTGCGCACCGGCTGCCTGAAGGCGGTCACCTCGGTGGTGGGCGGCTCCAGCCTCAAGCCCGAGGTGCTGGCCGAGCGGCTGATGCTCGCGATCTTCGGGTACGGCACCAACACCGGGATCCGGGCCGTGGCCTCCGGTGGCCACGCCCACAGCGAAGACGATATCCGCTACGTCCGGCGCCGCTATCTGACCCCGCAGGTCGCCACCGACATCGCGATCGCGATCGCGAACGCCACCTTCACCGCCCGGGACGTGGCGCTGTGGGGCGAGGGGACGACCACGGTCGCCTCCGACTCCACGCATGTGCGCGCCTATGATCAGAATTTTTCACTGAGTGGCATTCGCGGTACGGCGGCCGCGGCATCCTCATCTACTGGCACATCGAGCGCGGGTCCATGGTGGTGCACTCGCAGACTCTGCGCGCCTCGGCCTCGGAGGTGCACGCGATGATCGAGGGCGCGGTCCGGCACGGCACCACCATGAAGGTCGAGGGAAACTATGTCGACTCCCATGGCCAGACCGAAATCGGGTTCGGCGTGACCAGGCTCTTGGGCCTTGACCTGCTACCGCGCATCAAGCAGATCAACAAGGTCAAGCTCTACCGGATCGAGAGCGGCGAAAGCGACCTGTACCCGCGGCTGACGCCGGCGATGACCCGGCCGATCCGCTGGGACCTGATCGAACAGAACTACGACCAGATGATCAAATACGCCACCGCGATCAAGCAGGGCACCGCCTCCACCGAGGCGATCCTGCGCCGCTTCACCGAGTCCGCCTCCCATCCCACCTACCAGGCCATGCTGGAGGTCGGCCGGGCGCAGAAGACCATCTTCGTCGCCCGCTATCTGCGCCTGCGCGAGCTCCAGCGAGAGATCCAGGAAGGGCTCAACGTGGTGGAGTCCTCCAACGGAGCGAACTCGGTCATCTTCTACGGCAAGGGCGGCGACATCGCCACCAACCGGCGCGAGGAGCTAGAGATGAGCGTGTTGTGCCTGCGCATTCTGCAGGCCGCGCTCGTGTACATCAACACCCTGATGCTCCAAGATGTCCTGGCCGACCCCGAATGGGCCACCATGCTCAAACCCGCCGACCGGCGCGGGCTGACCCCGCTGTTCTGGCAGCATGTCCAGCCCTACGGCGAGGTACGGCTGGATGTGGCCAAGCGCCTTTCGCTCGGCGGCGCTGCGCAAGCTCCGGAGGCGGGCAACCCGGATTAGCTTCATGATCGTGGTAGGGCGTGCGCGCCCCTGGGAAACGGGTCCCGGCGCCGCCGCCGACTGAGGTCGCGGGACGCCCGGCTGCTTGACGGCCGCGGCGCAAGATTGCATGGTTAGCTACACAAGTAGCTAACCAGTTGGGCGGCTAAGCCAAAGATGGACGACGACCGACCGATCTTCCTTCAGATCGCCGAGCTGATCGAGAACTCGATCATCGACGGGTCGCTGGTGGAGGAGGCCCAGGTCCCATCCACCAACGAGCTTGCCGCCTTTCACCGGATCAACCCGGCCACCGCGGCCAAGGGCGTCAACCAGCTCGTGTCGGAGGGAACGCTCTACAAGCGACGCGGCATCGGCATGTTCGTCGCCGGTGGCGCCCGGGCCAGGCTGCGCGAGCGGCGACGGGAACGGTTCACCGAACAGTACGTGGAACCCCTGCTCGCCGAGGCGCGCAAGCTCGGCATCGGCCACGACGAGCTTATGAAGATGATCGATTCATTCGGTGCGGTTGCCGGGAGGGACCTGAGATGACGGCGGTGGTAACCGCACACGGGGTGACCAAGCGCTTTGGTGACGTCACGGCGCTCGACGACGTGAGCTTCGCGCTGGCCGAGCACACGATCTACGGCCTGCTCGGGCGCAACGGGGCGGGCAAGACCACCCTGATGCAGATCCTCACCGGGCAGGCGTTCGCGTCGTCGGGGAACGTGTCGGTCTTCGACGCGCCACCGGTGGAGAACCCGGCCGTCCTGTCGAAGGTCTGTTTCGTCCGGGAGAGCCAGCGCTACCCCCACGTCTACACCGTGCGCCACGTCTTTCGCACCGCACGCCGGCTGTTTGCGAACTGGGACGACACGTTCGCGCACGGCCTCGCCGCGGACTTCCAGCTACCGGCCGGGCGGCTGGTCCGCAGGCTCTCGCGGGGCATGCTGTCGGCCCTCGGCGTGACCGTCGGGCTGGCCGCGCGGGCGCCCCTGACGTTCTTCGACGAGCCGTACCTCGGGCTCGACCCGGCCGCCCGGCAGCTTTTCTACGACCGCCTGCTCGCCGACTACGCCGGGTATCCCCGCACCGTGGTGCTTTCCACCCACCTCATCGACGAGGTGAGCGATCTGGTCGAGCGGGTGCTGCTCATCGACCGTGGCCGGCTGCTGCTCGATGAGGACGCCGACGACCTGCGCGGGCGGGCGGTGGCGGCCACCGGTCGGGCGGAGGCCGTGGACGGGTTCGCGGCCGGACGCACCGAGTTGCACCGCGAGCGGTTGAGCGGCCTGGTCCGGTCGACCATCCTCGGTGGGCTCGGACCGCACGCGAAGGCGCTCGCGCAGACGCTGAACGTCGAACTGGAGCCGCTGTCGTTGCAGCAACTCGTGGTCCGCCTGACCGCAGGGCCGACGACAACGGCGCCGGCGGACCGGGAGGCCGCCCGATGAACCGCATCCGTCAGGTAGCCCGTCTCCAGATGCCGGCCTGGCCGCAGATCCTGGGCTGGACGTGGGGCATGACGGCCGTCACGTTCGGCATCAACCTGTTGACCTTCATGGCGAACTACGACCCGGGCGACGGCGTGAGGAACACCGGCGGCCTGGTCAGCCTGTGCGGCGTTGCGATCGGGATGGCCACCGTCTCGGTCACCCAGATCTTCCCGTACGCGCTGGGCATGAGCGTGACCCGCCGGGAGTTCTACCTGGCCTGGTCGCTGCTCGCGGTCGTCCAGTCGGTGGTCTACGCGCTGGTGCTCTGCCTGCTGCGCGCCGTGGAACAGGCCACCGGCTACTGGGGGATGGGGATGCGCTTCTTCGGCCTGCCGTTCATGGATGACGCCAACCCGGTGCTGCTCCCGCTCGGGTACGCGGTTCCCATACTGGTCGTGACCCACCTCGGGATCCTGCTCGGCACGTTGTACCTGCGCTGGGGCACCACCGGCGTCCTCGCCAGCCTCACCCTGGCCTTCACAGCGCTCGGGCTGGCCGCCGCGCCGATCACGTGGACCCGGCAATGGCACGCGATCGGCCGCTGGTTGCTCGACCAGTCCCCCACGGCGCTGCTCGCCGGCTGGCCGGTCCTGGTCGCCGCCGCGTTCGCCGTCGGCGGGTACAGGGTCATCCGCCGTGCCACGGCGTAGCCGCGGCGGGCACTCGGCCGCTCCGCACCACCGGACAACGCGAACACCAACATCCGCCGTGATGGGCCGCCAGATTGTCAGCCCTGTCCGCCCGCGTCCTTAGGAGAGATGCAATGACGAGCAACACGCCCCCGCCCGCAGGTCTCGGGATCTGGGCAAATCTCGGGATCTGGATCGCATTTGGCGCTGCCTTCGGCCTCCTCGTCGGAGGTCTTTTCGACAACGTCGCTCTCGGCATCGCGCTAGGTCCGGCCCTGGGTGTGGCTGTCTGGGCCGTCTTCATCGCGCCGCGAAGGAATACCCGCCGCGACTCCTGAGCGTCGCGCCCGAGTATCGGCTACGGAGGTCGTAGGCGCCACCGGGAAGTCCAGGAAGCAACGCAACGGCGCTGGCGATGGTGGCCGCGTCACACTCAGCGTCATCGACGCAGCCGGCGGTCCAGGCGCTCCCGGCGTCGCGCCTGCCGTCATAGCACTCGCCGACCGGATCGTCGACTGGGCGGATGGCTACGCTGCCCGTCGTGTTGAGGTGTGACCAGGTCTCGCGGTCATAGGTCTTCGACGTAGTCGGCGGCGATGTCGTCGGGTGGGTTGGTGTACAGGCGCAGGTAGCGGTCGTTGGCGTGGCCGAGGCGGCGCTCGAGTTCGGCGCGGTTGTGGCCGGAGGCCTGCGACAGGCCGTAGGCGAAGGTGTGCCGGGCGTCGTGCGGGCGCAGGGTGCCGAGCTTGCGGTCGGGGTCGGGCATCTGGGCGTCGTGCAGGCGGCCGATCTCGCCGACGATGGTGTTGATGGAGCGGGCCGAGAGGCGGCCGTCGGGGCGGCGGGCGGCGATGGAGGCGGCCGATAGCAGCAGCGCGGCCGGGCCGGCGCTGGCGGCGGCGTCGCCGGGCCGCTCCTGGTCGAGGTAGTCGGCCAGCGCCTGGCGGGCGTCGCGGCCCAGGAACACGGTGCGGCTGGTGCGGCCCTTGCCGCGCACGCCGACAAGGCGCGCCTTCTTGGCCTGGCGCAGCCGCTCGGGGGCGGCCGGCTCCACCTGGTCCAGGTCCAGGCCGACCAGCTCCGCGCGGCGCAGCCCGGTGCCGAACAGCAGGTAGATGATGGCCCGGTCGCGCAGCGGGCGAGCGTGGGCGTGCACCCGGGCCGTGGCGGCGCCGCGGTGACGGCGGCCCCTGAGCTCGTGGAAGGTCTCGATCCGGTCCACGACGTTCTTGACGGTGCGCACCTGGGCGACGGCCAGCGCTCGCGGCTGCGGGGCGGGCAGTGGTAGCGGGGGGACTTTCTTGGTCGGGTCGCCGTGGCGCAGCAGCCCTTCGGGGGCGTGCGCGGTGATCCAGGTGAACAGCGCTGACAGGTGCGCGAGGTGGTTGTTGACGGTCGCTGGCGCCATCGGCGCGGGCATGTTGTCGCGGCCGCGGTTGCCGGCGGCGGCCAGGTGGTCGCGCCAGGCTGTGATCTCGCGCGGGGTGACGGCCGAGAGCCGGTTGTGCCCGAGGCCGTCGGTGATCCAGGCGCCGAAGCGCTCCAGGTGCCGGGAGATCTTGGCGGTGACCTCAGCTGAGCGGACTCCGCGCACGGCGAGATCGAGGTAGCGCTCCGTCCAGACCGGGAGGCTGTCGTCGGCCGGATCGAGGCGTTCGGGAAGCCCGACCACCTTTCGTGAAGTGATTTCGGCGTGATCCTGCCCGGCGAGCAGGGACGCCGAACTGGGGGTGGAGGACAGCATGCAGCCACATTACTTCACGGAAGGGGCATTTCCTGAAGAGAGTCAGCCAAGCGCGAGCTTGGGCCAGCAGCTCGTTTGGGGCTCATGACACGCTTCTTACCGGCACCCCTACCACCGGCCTCACTATCACCACCACACCCGCCATCACCAATCAAACCTGGTTAGGCGACAAGACACCCGACCACCTCTGCATAGGGATCTGTGCGCCGACAGCCCCGCTTATGTCGCCCACCCGGCGGCCCTCGTCGAGCAGGCCGAGGATATCCGCTCGGCGGCATAGCGGAGGTGAGCGGCGACCAGACAAGCGCCCGGCCCGAAGGTCCGGGGCAGCGAGCTGGAAACTCCACACCGCCGGATACACCGACCCCGTAAAATGAAGCCCACCGGGTTCGATGAAGTCCGGTTTGCCTGGCGTCGGTCGGCGCGCGCAGATTGTTGGTACGAGCCCTCACCACATCGATGGTCTCGCGCTCCATACTCGCGACGTCCCGTACGAATAGGGGTGCCGTTAAGGATCGCCGCATCAGGGGCGAAGTGGCGGTAGGCCGCTTCCTGCCACCGCAGTTGGGCAGTTTTGGGGACACGGGGAGAGTGTTACCGCCAGCATTGCCCCGTATTCGGGGGTGAGTGGCGCTGGGTTTGTTGGGCTCGGTGCTCGGCGGGGTCTGCTTCCTGGATAGGAGCTGGCGAGGTGGCTGAGCCGCTGGACCTGGACGAGTTGGTTGAGCACTTCACGCTGCTGCCGGAGGATCTGGCGCTGCTGCGGAACAAGACCGGTGCGACCAGGCTGGGCTTCGCCCTGATGGCCAGGTATCTGCCGTGGAGGGCCGGTTCCCGCGGGGACGGTCGGACCTGCCGGACGAGATGGTGGAGTTCGTGGCCAGGCAGGTCAAGGTGTCGGCGACCGACATCGCCTTCTACGACTTCGGCGGCCGGACGATCAAGGGCCACCGTAGGGAGCTGCGCGAGGCGCTGGGGTGGCGTCCGTGCGGCGTGCCCGACGCTGAGAAGCTCACCACGTCGCTGGCGGAGGACTTGTGCACCAAGGAACGCCGTCCCGAGCAGGTCCGCGTCGAGCTGTTGTCCCGTTGCAGGGCCGACAAGATAGAGCCGTCGACTGCGTTGCGCATCGACACGATCGTCCGGTCGGCGCTGCGCCAGGGGGATCAGTCGCTCATCGCCCGCGTGCAGGCGCGGTCCGGGCCGGAGGCGCGACAGCGGATCCTTGCTCTGGTGGCCCGTCCCGGCAGCGGTGACGGCGATGCGAGTGGTGAGCAGGCTGACCGGGAGGAGGTTGAGGACGAGGCCGCCGGCGTCCTGGGACAGATCAAGCAGGCGCCGGTCGACGTCAGTTTGAACTCGATGCTGACCGAGATCTCCAAACTGGACCTGACGCGGGGCCTCCAGCTGCCGGACGGCTTGTTCGCAGGGATCTCCCCGAAGATCGAAGGGGTGGCGGGACCGGGCCTTCGCCGAGTCGCCTAGCCACCTGCGCGCCCACCCGGAGCCGGTCCGGCTGGTTTTGCTGGCCGCGCTGGTGTACCCGCGGCAGCGGGAGATCACCGACACGCTGGTGGAGTTGCTGATCTCCGCGGTGCACCGGATCAAGGCGCGCGCGACCAAGCGGGTCGAGCAGGCGTTCATCCGGGAGATCCGCCGTCTGCGGTACGTGCGGCGCTGCTACCTGAGCGAGGAGGCCGCCCGGCTGGTCGCCGCTGCGATCGCCAACGCCACCTTCGCCGCCCGGCAGGCCTGGCTGTGGGGCGAGGGCAGTACGGCGGTCGCGGCCGACTCCACCCACTTCTCGGCGTTCGATCAGAACATCTTCACCGAGTGGCACTCCCGGTACGGGGGCCGCGGCATCTTGATCTACTGGCACATCGAGACGGGTCGGTCGCCGTCCATAGCCAGTTGCTGGAATGCTCGGCGTCCGAGGTGGCCGCGATGATCGAGGGCGTGGTGCGGCACGGCACTGACATGACCATCAACGAGGCCTACGTCGACCCGCACGGCCAGACTGAGATCGGGTTCGGCGTGGCCCGAATGCTGGGGTTCAAGCTGATGCCGCGGATCAAGCAGATCAACCGGTGCGAGCTGTACCTGCCTAGCCCCGGAACGCGTGAGGACTACCCGCGGCTGGCGCCCGCGCTGGCGCCCCGCCCGATCCGCTGGGACCTGATCGCCCCAGCAGTACGACCAGATGGTCAAGTACGCCTCCGCGATCCGCACCGGCACCGCCTCCACCGAGGCGATCCCGCGCCGCTTCACCCGCAGCGCCTCCCATCCCAATCATCCACTTCGGCAAGCGCGGCGACATCGCCTCCAACCGCCGCGACGAGCAGGAGCTGGAGATCTTGTGCCCGCACATCCTGCAGGCCGCCCTGGTCTACATCAACACGCTCATGATCCAGGACGTGCTCGGCGAGCCCGAGTGGGCCGACGCGCTCACCGACGCCGACCGCCACGGCCTGACTCCGCTGTTTTGGACCCACGTCCTGCCCTACGGCGAGGTTCACCTCGATCTTGGCAAACGGCTGTCCCTGGGGGCCGCGCTGGACGCGCCGCCAGGACCTGCGACCGCGGGCAAGGCACCGTGAACGTCCGGGCGGCGTCGTCACCTATCTCGCGATCGTTGTGGAGGCAGGACGGTCGGTGATCCAGCGGGCGGCCAGCAGGCCGGATGCGGCGGTGAGGGCGGCGGCGGCGATGACGGTCGTGTTGAGTCCGGCCAGGTCGGCGAGGATGCCGGCGAGCAGGGCGCCGGCGGCGTAGCCGATGTCGCGCCAGAACCGGTAGGTGCCCAGGGCGTTGACGCGCCAGGTGGGGTGGGCGTGGTCGGAGACGGCGGCGATCAGCGCCGGGTAGACCATCGCGGTGCCGATCCCGAGCGCGATCGCCGAGCCGACGCCCGCCAGCAGTGGCCACTCCAGCAGGGCAAGGGCGAGGACGAATCCGGCGGCCTGGACGAGCATGCCGGTGACGATGAGGGGTTTGCGGCCGATGCGGTCGGCGAGGTGGCCGGTGGGGATCTGGCCGAGGCCCCACAGGATCGGGTAGAGGCCCTTGATCAGGCCGACGGCGGCCAGGCCGAGGCCGTGGTCGGTGAACAGCAGCGGGAACACGCCCCAGGTGAGGCCGTCGTTGAGGTTGTTGACCAGGCCGGCCTGGCTGGCGCCGCGCAGCGACCGGTTCCGCCAGGAGGTGCGGGCGAACGCGGTCGCCAGCCCGGGTGCTTCTCCGGCCGGGGCGGGCCGGGGGTGCTGGGCCAGCTCCACGGCGACGTGCGCGGCGGTGTCGCGGACGATCAGCGACAGCGCCAGCCCGGCGGCCACGAACACCACCCCGATGAGTTCGGGGGCCGGGCGCAGGCCGTGGGCGGTGGCCAGGTAGCCGGTGGCCAGGGCGGTGGCGCCGACGGAGACGTAGCCGGCGGCCTCGTTCAGGCCGGTGGCCAGGCCGCGGCGAGCCGGGCCGACCAGGTCGATCTTCATGTTGACCGTCATCGACCAGGTCAGGCCCTGGTTGACGCCCAGCAGCACGTTCGCGGCGATGATCCAGGACCAGGACGGTGCCCACGCCAGCGCGAACGGCACCGGGACGCCGACGAGCCATCCGGCCAGCAGGAGCTGCTTGCGGCGGAACCGGGCGGTCAGCGCCCCGGCGGCCAGGTTCGTGACCGCTTTGGTGATGCCGAAGGCGATGATGAAGGAGAACACCACCAGGTCGCTGGTCAGCCCGAACACCTGGCTGCCGATCAGCGGGACGGTGGTGCGCTCCAGCCCGACCAGGCCGCCGACGCAGACGTTGACGATGACCAGCACGGTGAACTGCGGCCAGTTCTCCCGCAAACCCAGCCGGACCGGGCGCCCGGCCTGCGGCGCCTTGGCGGTCGCGCTCACGCCGCGTCTCCCTGCGGGCCGTATTCCAGGCTCAGGTCGCGGGCGGCGGCGTACTGGTCGGGGCTGCCGTCCAGGACGGTCACGTCGGTGCGGCCGGCGCGCTCCAGCAGGCTGGCGGCGGTCATGGCGCGCTCGCCGTGCCCGCAGGCCACGATCGCGCCCGCGGGGGCGCCGGCGGCGTGGCCGGGCAGGTCGCCGAGTTCGAGGTTGAGGGCGCCGGGAACGTGCCCGGCGGTGTACTCGGCCTGCTGCCGCACGTCGATGTAGGGGCCGTCCGGGGCCCGGTCGGCGGGGACGAACGCGGTGGTGGCCACCGGATGCCCGGTCGCGGTCCAGGCGGCCATGCCGCCGGTCAGGTGCCCGGCGAGCCGCTCGTACCCGATCTTGTAGGCGGGCCAGGCGATCTCGTTGAGGTCCTGGCCGGGGCCGGTGACGAAGGCGAGGGGGGCGGTGGCGGGCAGCAGCCAGCCCAGCCAGGTGGCGAACTGCTCGCGCAACGGGATCGAGATCGCGCCGGGGATGTGCCCGGCGGCGAACTCGGCCGCCGGCCGCACGTCGACCACGTACCCGCCGTCGTCCAGCAGTGCCTTGACCTGCGCGGCGTCCAGCCCGGGCAGCGGAGGCGGGGCGGTGAGCACGGCCGGGCCGCGCCGGTTGGCCTCGGTCAGGCGGGCGAAGTAGGCCGGATAGGAGCCCAGACTGGCGACCAGGTCGCGGACGAAGGTGTCGGCGTCGGGCGCGGCCAGCAGCGGGTTGGTGCGCCTCTGGGCGCCGATGGTGGTGGTGCGCTCGGCGCCGGGCGGGGCTGAACAGAACGAGCCCGCCCCGTGCGTGGGCCACACCGCCGTGGCGTCCGGCAGCATCGCCAGGCGGTGCAGCGAGAGGTACTGCGCGCGGGCCAGCGCCTGGGTGCGGTCGGCGCCGAGCAGGTCGGTGCGGGCGGCCGAGCCCACGATCAGCGACCCACCGGTGAACACCCCCAGCTCCCGGCTCCCGTCCAGCAGCAGGAACGCAAGATGCTCGTCGGTGTGCCCGGGCGTGGCCAGCACCCGCAGGATCAGACCGCCCAGGTCGACCTCGTCGCCGTCGGCCAGGCCCCGGTGGGGGAAGGCGCGGCGCCCGGCGGCCGAGGCGAGCACCGTCGCACCGGTGTCGTGGCCGAGCTGGACGGCGCCGGACAGGAAGTCGGCGTGCAGGTGGGTGTCGGCGGCGAACGCGACGCTCAGGCCGCGACGTTCGGCGGCGGCGCGCAGCGCGCGCAGATCGCGGCTGGCGTCCACGGCCAGGGCACGGCCGTCGCCCAGATCGACCAGGTAGGCGCTGTTGCCCAGCCCCTCATCGACCAGCGGAATCAGGTGATCGTCGGCGAAGCCCACGGCGGTCCTCCCAAGGCAGTGCGGCACGGTGGCGGGGATGCTGGTGGCAGCACCCGCCATCGACTACAATATTCCATGGATTTATGGAGGATGTCATGGTGGAGAACACGGCCCCCCAGGCCAAGGCGCGGTTGTACGAGGCGTTCGCGACCAGCGGCAAGGCGCTGGCCAGCGGAAAGCGCCTGGAGTTGCTGGACCTCCTGGCCCAGGGCGAGCGCACCGTCGATGCTTTGGCGCAGGCGGCCGGGCTGAACCTGACCACCGCCTCGGCGCACCTGCAGACGCTCAAGCAGGCCGGGTTCGTGGCCACCCGCCGCGAGGGCGTGCGCATCCACTACCGCCTCGCCGGCGACGACGTAGCGCAGCTGCTGGCACTGCTGCGCAAGGTCGCCGACACCCACCAGCCCGCCGTCCCGGCGGCCCGGGGCGCCTACCTCGGCGACGACGGCGGTGTGGAGATGAGCCGCGAGGAGCTGCTCGTCCGGGCCGAGGCGGGCGAGGTGCTGGTGCTGGATGTGCGGCCGATGGAGGAGTACCGCGCCGGGCACATTCCCGGCGCGGTCAGCGTCCCGGTCGCCGAGCTGGCCGACCGGATCGGTGAGCTGCCCGACGAGGTCGAGATCGTGGTGTACTGCCGCGGCGAGTACTGCGTGCTGGCCTACGACGCGGTGCGGCTGCTGACCGGCCGCGGCCGCCGCGCGATCCGGCTGCACGATGGCATGCTGGAGTGGCGGCTGGCCGACCTGCCCGTGGCCGTCGGGGCGCCGGCGTGACCGGCCCGGTGCCGCCGCATCCAGGGCTGGCCGGCGGGCCGGTCTACCTGGACTACAACAGCACCACACCGGTGGACCCGCGGGTGACCGAGGCGATGCTGCCCTATCTGACCACCCATTTCGGCAACCCCTCCAGCGGTCATCCCTACGGCGCCCGGCCCCGGCAGGCGCTCGCCCTGGCCCGCCGACAGGTGGCCGCGCTGGTCGGCGCCGCCCCTGAGGAGGTCGTGTTCACCGGCAGCGGGTCGGAGGCCGATGCGCTGGCCGTCCTCGGCACCGCGCTGACCCGCCGCCCCGGCGAGGCGCACGTGATCACGCAGGCCACCGAGCACCCGGCGGTGCTGCAGGCGTGCCGGGCGCTGCACCGCCGCCACGGCACCCGCATCACCTACCTGCCCGTCGACGCCCGCGGCCGCGTCGACCCCGCCGACCTGGCCGCCGCGCTCACCCCCCGCACCGCGCTGGTGTCGATCATGGCCGCCAACAACGAGACCGGCGTGCTGCAGCCCCTGGCCGAGCTGGCCGCCCTCACCCGCGCGCACGGCGCGCTGCTGCACACCGACGCCGCCCAGGCCGCCGGAAAGATCCCCTTGGACGTGGCGCGGCTGGGCGTGGACCTGCTCAGCCTGGCCGGGCACAAGCTGTACGCGCCCAAGGGCATCGGCGCCCTGTACGTGCGTACCGGTGTGCCGTTGGAGCCGATGGTGCCCGGCGGCGGCCAAGAGCGCGGGCTGCGCGCCGGAACCGAGAACGTCGCGCTGGCCGTCGCGCTCGGCGCCGCCGCCGATCTGGCCCGCACCGACCTGACTGACGGCACCCTGGACCACCACGCGCGGCTGCGCGACCTGCTGCAGCGGCGGCTGGAGAACCTGCTGCCCGGCCGCCTCGCCGTCACCGGCCACCCTGCGCCGCGGCTGCCCGGCACCCTGCACCTCACCATCACCGGCGTCGGCGGCGACGACGTGCTGGCCGCCACCTCTGCCGTCGCGGCCGCCACCGGCTCGGCCTGCCACACCGGCTCCCCAGAACCCTCCCCGGTACTGCTGGCCATGGGCCATGACCGCGACCAGGCGCTGGCGGCGCTGCGGCTGAGCGTGGGCCGCTGGACCACCGGCGCCGATATCGACCACGCCGCCCAAGCCATCGCCGTCACCGTCCACCGCCTCCTGGCCGACCCGGCGGCCGCCCGATAGCCTCCAGCCGCCGCAGGCGGTGGCCGGAGACGCGACGATCAGCAGGTCTCCTGCGCGATCCGCTCCAGCAGATGGTCCACCGTGGCCACGAATCCCTCCAGGTCGGCCGCCGCCACCCCGTCGAACAGCCGCGCCGCGCCGGCGTCGTACTCGCCGCGCAGGCCGTCCATGGTGGCCTCGCCCTTTCCGGTCAGCGCCACCAGCGTCGCCCGCCGGTCGCTGGGGTGCGGGCCGCGCGCCACGAACCCGTCGGCCTCCAGCGCGTCCACCAGGCCCGTCACGTTGCGCGGCGACACACTGATCGCCTCGGCCAGCGCGCGCTGGGTCATCGGCCCACCGTGCCGCAGGTTCCACAGCACCGTGGCCCGCGCCCGCGACAACCCCCGATCGGCCAGCCCGGCCTCCATGAACTGGTGGGTCACCACCGCCAGCGCGAACAGCTTCTCCAGCGCATGCCCCGCCCCGGCACCCGGCGTCTCATCCACAGATTCTGAGCCTGCATCATTGTGAAGTTGCTTCACTATGTCGTAACCTCCGGAATCGAGCGTAGCGTCCCGCCCGGACCCGTAGAAGGAGGCGACACCGATGGACCGCAGCAGCACCCCGGCCGCGCCACGCAGGCAGGGGCACCCGCTGTTCGCCCGCATGTACGCCCGCCTCGCCCCCGCCATGGAAGACGGCGGCGTCACCATGTACCGCCGGGAACTGCTGACCGGCATCGCCGGGCGGGTGCTGGAGGTCGGCGCCGGCACCGGCGCCAACTTCGCCCACTACCCGCCGCAGGTCACCGACGTGGTCGCGGTCGAGCCCGAACCCCGTCTGCGCGCCCTGGCCGAACGCGCCGCGCCCGACGCCCCGGTCCCGGTCACCGTGATCGACGGCGTCGCCGAGCACCTGGCCGCGCCCGACGCCGCCTTCGACGCCGTGGTGGCCTGCCTGGTGCTGTGCTCGATCGGCGACCGCGACGCCGCCCTGGCCGAGATGTACCGCGTGCTGCGACCCGGCGGGCGACTGCACGTCTTCGAGCACGTCAGCGCTGAGACCTCCGCGCTGCGCCGCGCGCAGCGGATGCTGGACGCCACCGTGTGGCCGTTGCTGAACGGCGGGTGCCATCTGGCCACCAACACCGACACCGCGATCGACCGTGCCGGTTTCACTCACCGGCGGCTCCGCCGGGTGAACTGGCCCGAGACCCGCCGGCGGCTTCCGTTCACCCCGCACATCCTGGGCACCGCCACCCGCCCCGACGCCCACCCCACCGTTCCCGACAGGCAAGGACGATCGTGACGCCGCCACCCGCCCTGACCGCCCTTAGCAGCACCGACTTCGACCAGTACCTGACCGCCGCATCCCAGCCCCTGCTGGTGGAGTTCTGGGCCAGCGGCTGCCGGCCATGCCAGGCCCTGATGCCGATCCTGCGCGACCTCGCCGCCGAGCACACCGGGCGACTGCGCGTGGCCACCGTCAAACTCGACGACGCCCCCGACCTCGCCCGGCGCTACCAGATCATGACCCTGCCCACCCTGATCCTGTTCACCGCCGGCCGCGAGAGCACCCGCATCACCGACCTCTCCAGCACGGCCGCGCTCGCGACCCAACTGCAGGCGTTCCTGGATTGACCACCCGCCACCCGCCAACCCGCGGGCAGGGTGTGACACAGAATTCCGATTACCTGTCACACTGACGGGCGTCGGGCCGCGTCCGCCCAGTTCGCCGCCCGCCGCGGCGCAGGTGACTCGGCAACGTTATGTGTCACATCACCGCCGTGGAGGTTCCCGCCGTGTCCGTCGTCGCCTTCCCTGGCCGCCTCGGCCCGACCGGCGCGGCGACGCTCGCGGCCGCCGTCGACCGCTACCTGGATTCCATCCCGGCCGCCACCACCCGCGCCAGCTACGACGACACCCTCGCCCGCCTCATCGACCTCGCGGGCGGCGCCAGTCCGGTCGCCGACCTGACGCCCGACGACTTCGCCGCGGTGATGCAGCGGTGGAACACCGCGGCGGCCGCCACCTGGAACCGGCACCTGTCCGCGCTCACCTCCTTCACCACCTGGGCGCAGCGCCAGGAGCTCCTGGCCACCAACCCGGCCCGGCGGCTGACTCGCCGCAAGCCGGCCCGCCGTGGCGCCCGCGCCGTCCCGCTCGCCCGGCTGGAGAAGCTGTTCGGCGAGGACGCGCACGGGCTGCGCGAGCGGGTGCTGTGGCGGATGCTCTACGAGACCGCCGCCCCGCGCCGAAGAGATCCTCTCCCTCAACTTCGAGGACCTGGACCTGGAGCTCCGCCGCGCCCGGGTGACCTCCAAGGGCGGCGCGATCGAGTACGTGCACTGGGCCACCGGCACCGCCCGCCTGCTGCCCCGCCTGCTCAAGGGCCGCACGACCGGGCCGGTGTTCCTGGCCGACCGCCACGCCCCCGCCTCCGGCCCCCGCGCGCCCGCGGCCGCCGACATCTGCCCCGCCACCGGCCGCGGCCGGTTGTCGTACCCGCGCGCGGAGTACCTGTTCAAGACCGCCACCCGCGCACTCGACCCGCACGGCAAGGGATGGACCCTGCACCAGCTGCGCCACTCGGCGTTGCAGCACCTGGCGGCCGCCGGCCGCACCGCCGCCGAACTCCAGGCCAAGTCCCGCCACGCCCACCTGGCCAGCCTGGGTACCTATGTCCGCCTCGGCGAGGCCACCTCCGCCAAGGTCACCGCCTACGCCGACCCCGCCGCCCGCCGACGCACCCGCTGATCACCCTTACCTCGCCCCCGGTGTAGCGGTCCTTAACGGCACCCCGAATACGGTCAACCCTTCGTCCACCCTCTCGCAACGCAGCAGGACATGGCGGGCAGGCCCCCACCCGAGCCGAACAAACCGATCACGCCACTACGCGACGGCCGCTCGTCACCAATGGCGTCGAGCGGCCGCTTCACCAGATCTGTCATCCAGCACGTGGCCGTCCCGATACGGCCCGTGCCGCCGATCAGGACCGGGACACCGCAGTGAGCTTGGCGATATCGGCGGCGTAGACGCTCATCCAGTGCGGACGCAGCCGGTAGTAGACCACGTCGTTGTCCCAGTCGAAGGAGTCGGCGCCGTAGAAGTCCTTGAAGTAGGCGAGCAGATCCGGCCAGTCCGCGGCCGGCTCGCCGTCCTGGGGATTGAGGATTTCCACCGTGCCATGCGTGAACACACCCAGATCCTCACCGCGCATGTGCGCGGCGCTGGCGGCCGGGCGGGCGGCCAGGTGACGGGCCTTGGCGGCACCGCGCGCCGTGCCGAAGTGCCATTTGCCGTGCAGGAAATGCCCGTCCACGCCGCTGATCCGCGGTTCGCCCTTCGCCGTCACGGTGGACAGGGCCAGGGTGCACATGCCGGTGAGGACCCCGGTGAGCTGCTCCGCGGTCAGTGTGCTCTCGGTGTTGATGATCGAGCGGAGGTGCGAGGTGGAGCGGGACAGAGAGGCGTCCAGCAGGGCCTGCAGCTCTTTGAGATCTTCTCGCGTTTCGCGCATGCAGCTCCTCCTTGTCTGTTCGTGGGATCCGGTCCGCGTCCACCATCGGCGCCGACCGGTGAACCCATGATCGCTTCAAAGCCTGACATCTTGTGTCATGTTTTCATCCGTCCAGCGGACGCCACCGGGCCGTCTGGCCGACGTCCTTCTTCCGGAACGTATCCCCGGCCGCCAGGTACGCGAGCGGCCGGTCAAGTCGTCTCGGTGATGGTCAGCGTCCAGACCCGCAGGGCCGATCTGCGCCGTCGGCGCCTGCCTGTTCGTCGTTGCCCGGCCGGCGCCGCGTCCATACGGTCGTCCTTCCCACGGTCACGTGCCTGGCAACGACGGATCGCAAGGACTGATCGCCGCCCGTGCCGGGGTTACACGCGTCCTCGTCTACCCGGCCGTCGGGGACCTGTCCGAGTGGCCGCAGGCGGCTCACCGCAGCTTTAGGACTCCCAGGCCGTGTTGGAAGCGCATGGTGTCGTGTCCTCCTGGGTGGTCACGTGGCGCTGCCGCGACGTCAATGGCAGCGTGCGGGTGGGCAACGAGTCTTACGGCTACAGGCCGATCTCGGCCTCCAGTTGGCGGGCCAGCGCTGCGCCGTCGCGCCAGTACTGCATCACCATCAGCAGCGTCTTCCAGCGGCCACGGTCGGCGATGGTGGTCGGTGGGATGTTGGCCTCGCCGGCGCTGGTGGCCAGGCCCGCGCGGAGCCCGTGGGCGGAGTAGGTGCGCGGGTCGCCAAGTGGGGGCTTGCGGCCGCGGGCTACCGCGTCGGCGTTGGCGCGGGCTACCGCGTCGCGGACCAGGTCAGTGAGGTAGTTCTTGCCGACCCGGCCGTCGGCGTTGGCGCGGGCGGCGTAGCCCGGCGTGCCCGACAGCCGGTCGTACTGGTCCACCGCTCGGATCAACGGCCCGGCGGTGACGCCCTGTGCGGCCAAGGTGTCGATCCATGCCTGTGTGAGGCGGACCGGGCAGGTCTCCACATGCTTGCCCCGTTGGACGTGCTGGACCGAGCCGCCGGCGTTCTGGTCGGTCTTGGAGGCACGGATGGTGACGCTTATCCAGTCTGCGGTGAAGGTGACGTCGGCGATGTCCAGGGCGGCCATCTCGCTGGCGCGACCGCCCAGCACCAGCCCCAGTACCAGGGACACGATGGTCTGCTGTGCGCGCAGCGGGCTGATCCGGTCGGCCAGTCGGGGGGTGGTGACCGCGTCCAGTGTCGCGTGCACCAGCAGCGGCAGGACCCGTTGGGCGGTGATCGGTGCCGAGCGACGAGGCCGGTGCCCGGCGGCGCTGCGCTCGCGCGCGTAATCCTTGAGGACGCTGCGGGCCAGCCGCACGTCGACTGAGTGCCCGGTGGCCTTGTGTACACCCTGCAGGGCACCCAGCACCTTGTTCAAGGTGCCGGGCGCTGGCGGGGTGCCGCGGCTGGTCGGTGTCCGGGTGAGGTGGTCGAGGTAGGACGCCAGGGTTTGGGCGCTGGCCGGCAGCGTGGTGCGGCCGGTCAGCCAGCACCAGCGCGCGAACGCTGCCCACTCGCGCGCGTACACCGCCCGGGTTCCGGCCGCGAGCGACCGTTCGATTCGCTCGGTGGCGCCCGCCGACAGCGTCCGGTCGAGCTGATTCCAGTGCGCGGCCTCGTCGCCGGCTTGGCCGGTGGCGTCGAGATCGGCCTCGGTCTCGGGAGCCGGTACGGCGGCCGGTCGGGGTGCCCGCACCGGCACACCGCTCAGCACGGTCGAAGCGTCCTGGTACGCGGCGCGCACGCTCGATTCGCCCAATTGCCCGGCCTCGATCGGCGGCGTCGCCCACCCGGAGATGGCCGGTGTGCGACCGAGCGCTGGGACATCGGCGTCGGCCGCCGACTCGGTCGCGGGGTGGTCGGTAGGCGTCATGTAGCAGTGCTCCCATCGGGCAAGGCCGTCGCCGACGGCCGCTCGACAGCCGATCCTACCCAAGCATGATCATCAAGGTAGGGAAGAACTTCTAATACTTCCCTACGAAACCGATAGATTTTCGTCATCGATAAATCCGCAAAACTGTTTCGCGTTTCTGGGTTTTCCGGACCGCGAAACGCTAGGATGGCGATCATGATCATGTCTGCGGCCGTGGATGCTCGACCTTCCGCACGCGGTGACCGCCCCGCCCACTCCCCCAGTCACTCCGCTGCCGTAGCGCTCGGAACCGGTGAAGTGCTGGCCGCGGCCGCCGCGCCTGCCGCCCTCTGTCGGGTGACCGGAGGTGCGAAATGACCGACGTCGACGCGGAACCGACGGACGGCGGCTCAGGCGTGGCCGACCCTGCGGTTCCCGATCCGGCCGCGCCACACGGCCGCTGCCTGCACTGCCTCGGTCCACTGCCGCCACCGAAGGCCACCGGGCGGCCGCGCGAGTATCACGCACGCGGCCACGGCCCTGGCGGGATCGACTGCAGGGAGGCCGCCCGCCGAGCCCGCGGCACCGAAACCGGCATCGCCATCGAGCAGCCGTTGACCACCCTCATCGCAGCGGCCGGTGAGGAGGCCGCCGCCCGGCGCGCACACGCAGTCGCACTGACGGAACTGAGCGGGCGGTTGACCGACGCCGCAGCCCGCGATGAGCGCCTCGCCACCACGCTGGAGGAACTCCAGAGCACCATCGCCACACGCAACGCCTCCCTGGAGCAACGGGCCAGGCAGGCTGTTCGAGAGCAACAGGCCGCCGAGCGCGCCGCCGAAGCCGCGCGAACCGAGGCCGGCGAAGCCCGCACCGCCGCCGACCAGGCGGCCGCCGGGCAAGAGCGTGCCGACGAACGCGCCACCGCCGCAGAGCGCCTCGCCCAGCAGGCCGATCAGGCCCGCCAAGCCGCCGAGCGAGAGACCCGACTGGCGGTTCAGGCCGGCGAGGACGCCCGTGACCGGCTCCGCACCATCACCCAGGAACTGCGTCAGGCATCCGCTGACCGCGATGCGGCCCGCGCTGCACAGGCCGAGCTCGACCGGCAGCACGTCACCGACACTGAGACGATCCGCGACCTGACCACGCAACTCGAAACCGCGCGCAACGAGCTTGCCACCGCCCGCGCCACCGCGGAGGAGGCCGCCGCTCGCGCGGCTCGGACCGAAGGTGCCCTGGCCGAGACCCGCGACCAGCTTGCCGCGCTACGCACCGAACGCGACGAACTAGATCGTGAACGGCAGGCCGCCCTGACCCAGGCCGAGCACGAGCGCTCCGCCGCAGCCGTCGCCCAGGAGGCCGAGCGCACCGCCCGCGCGGAGGCCGACGCGGCCCGCGACCGCGCCACACGAGCCGAAACCGAAAACCAGCAGACCACCGTCACGCTAGCCGCCCTGCGCAAGGAACTCGCCGCCGCACACGCCGAAGTCGCCGCGCAACGCGAGCGCGCTGCCGCCGCCGAACAACGTGCAGAGCCCCCCACAGAAGGGCTTCCATAGGCACCCACCCCACTTGAGGGGAAGGGCGACTGATGACGCCACAGATGCCCAGCTAGATCTGCGACGGCCCGACAAGGAACGAGCTGAGCTCCGCGCCGGACGTCCCACCTCCCCGTCGAGCAACGCGGACCTCGGCCTCGATTCACCGAGGACGATGGTGAGAACGCCTTCTATGACCACCTCGAAATGAAGTGGAGGGCCGCGGAGCGCGCCAGCCTTCCGCCGCTGCCTGCCAGCCCTGCAGCACCGGCCCGCCGAGGATGACAACGTCGGTCGAGATCTCGTCCGACGACCGACAGGCGGTGGCTTAGTTCGTCGCACTCGCTGAGACGGCCGTGCGCCACGCCAGCGCGCAGCTGAACCCACCTCCCGCGATGATCGCGGAGTTTCCCGCAGACGCCGAGGTACTCCGCGGCATGACCCCCGAGTCCTGCGGTGTGTGCGCACCGAGGACGCCGCCGAGGAGATCCGCCCGCTGGGCGAGTATCGCGCCCTGCTGCGCGCGGAAGAGGCCAGCGTGGTCGAGCGGCTACGCGCTTCGACCGTGGAGCACCTGAGAGCCCGCACCCTCACGTGGGCCCGCGCCGCCAGCGAGGCGCGGGTCAGCCCTGACACGCTGAGCCGCTGGACGAGCTAGCCACGGCTCTCCCCTCCTGGCGCCCCGTCGCGGGATCCCTCGGCGCGGAGGTCATGCCGGCCGGGGCGTGTACAGGTTGACCGAACCGGCCGGGCGGCCAGGCGCGCGGGGCTATGGCCGCCGCAAGTCCGGCCCGGCCTTCCCGCCCTCCCAGGGCGGCCGGTGTCCACCGGTCGTCGTTGCGGCCAGTTGGTGGCTGGATACGGGCGGCCAGGACCGGCATTCATCCGCCGGTCCGAGCCGCGACCCGCAGCTGGGGCGAGGTCGAGGCCAAGCGGCGGATCCTGGATCTCTTCGAGGAGACCGAGACCTGGGCAGGCCAACACGAGGGCGCGCACTACGGCGCGCAGTACCTCGCAGACGTCGCCAAGCTGCTCGCCCTGCCCTACACCGCCCACCCGGGCTACCGGGACGCATGGCGCCCGTGACCCGCAACGAGGGGAGCCCGCATTGACTGAACCAGCCGCGGTCATCCCGACCAGCCCGGCCGAGGAACTCGCCCAGCTCGTCACCGAACTCTGCGACGAAGTCACCACGGAGGAGGCGATCACCCGCTACCAGGTGTTCCCCGCCACTCAAGATGAGGATGTAGCTGGGGTAGTTGGTCGTTGAGTGTTAGGACGGGCCCGTGGGGTGGCGTGGTTGCTGTCCGGTTTGGTGTGCGACAACGTGGTGAGGACGAAGCCGGGTGTGCTGGGCGTTCGCGGCCCGGATGTGACGATGCGGAATCGATCGGTTCGTTTGAGTTCTTCAAGCTGGATCTGGCCGTAAGCGGCGGCGTCCCCTGGAGCGCACCGGCGGCCGGCCGGGCCGGCACTGTGCATGTCGGCGGGTCGGCAGCCGAGATCGCCGAGGCCGAAGCACTGGTGTGCCGGGGCGTGACGCCCGAACAGCCGTTCGTCCTGGTGGCCCAGCAGCACATCGCCGACCCAAGCCGCACCTCAGGCGATGTGTGCCCGGTGTATGCCTACGCGCATGTGCCGGACGCGTACACCGGTGATGCGGCCCCGGCGATCATCGAGCAGATCGAGCGGTTCGCGCCCGGCTTCGGTGAGCGGATCCTTCAGGTGTGGGTGACTACGCCGGGCGCCTTCGAGCGCGTGAACCCCCAACTACGTGGGCGGAGACATCGCCGGAGATTCCAATACCCCGCGGGGCATTGTTGGGCGACCCGTGGTGTCAACGAACAACTACGCGACCTCGCTCCCCGGGGTCTACCTATGCTCCGCCTCGACTCCACCAGGCGCCGGGACCCATGGCATGTGCGGGTACCACGCCGCTCGGATGGCACTGGCGGATCTGCGCTGACATCCGCCCAACCAGACTGGAAGTTCTTCTGATATGTCTGGTCTCAGCTGATCCCCGCGGCCGGAGGTCCCATGGGTTTTCTCACCCAAGACGCACCCGTTATCGAATATGCGGAATGGACCAAGGGCACGCGCTCGGAGAAGATAAAGCCGATGGCCCGCCACTGGGCCGAGGTCGGCTTCGGAACCCCGGTCATACTGCACCTGTTCTACGTCTTCAAGATCGCGGTCTATGTCCTCGCCGCCTGGCTGCTGGTCCTGGCAACCGACGGCGTCGACGGCTTCACCAACGTGTCGCAATGGTACGACGAGCCCGTCGTGTTCCAGAAGATCGTGCTGTTCACGATGCTCTTCGAAGTGGTCGGCTTGGGCTGCGGCTTCGGCCCGCTCAACAACCGATTCTTCCCGCCGATGGGTTCGATCCTGTACTGGTTGCGTCCCGGGACCATCCGCCTCCCCCCGTGGCCGCGACACATACCGCTGACCAGCGGGGACACGCGGACCCCGTTCGACGCCCTGCTCTATGCGGCGCTGCTGATCGTCCTGGTGATAGCACTGTTCTCCGATGCCACGGAAACCGTTTCCGGGCTGTCCTCTGACGTCGGGCTGCTGCCCGCCTGGCAGATCTGGATCGTTCTAGGTCTGCTGGCGGTCCTCGGCCTGCGCGACAAGGTGATCTTCCTCGCCGCCCGCGGGGAGGTCTACGCACCGTTCACGGTCGCCTTCCTCTTCGCGAGCCACTCCGTCCTCGATTTCATTCTCGCTGCCAAGCTGGTCTGCCTGATGATCTGGCTCGGTGCCGCCACCTCAAAGCTCACCAAGCACTTCCCCTTCGTCATCTCCACGATGATGAGCAACAACCCGGTGCTCCGGCCACGCTGGATCAAGCGCCGCTTCTTCGAGAACTTCCCCGACGACCTACGCCCAGGACGCCCCTCCCGGCTCCTGGCTCACACCTCCACCGCCGTCGAAGGATTCGTACCGCTACTCCTCTTCTTCAGCCACGGCGGCCGGCTCACCACGCTGGCGGCTGCGCTCATGCTTTGCTTCCATTTCTGTATCCTGTCGTCCATACCGATGGGTGTGCCGTTGGAATGGAACGTCTTCATGATGTTCAGCGTGATGGCGCTATTCATAGGCCACAACGAGGTCGGTTTCAGTGAAATGACCACTCCGTTCCCGCTGGTTCTCTTCACGATTGTGGCCGCCGTAGTCATCATCGGCAACCTGTTCCCCCGTAAGATCTCCTTCCTTCCCGGGATGCGTTATTACGCGGGGAACTGGGACACCACGTTGTGGTGCATCACGCCGTCGGCGATGGCCAAAATGGACGCCAACGTCGCATCCATAGCGAGCATGCCCCAAGCGCAGATGGAGAAGTTCTACGGAAGTCCTGAAACCGCCGAGGTGTACCTTTACATGGGGTATGCGTTCCGCAGCTTCAACAGCCACGGCAGAGCCATGTTCAGCCTCGCCCACCGTGCCATGGCCGGACACGACGAGGCTGGCTACGTGCTGATGGACGGCGAACGGATCTGCAGTACCGCGGTCGGGTGGAACTTCGGCGACGGCCACATGCACAACGAGCAACTCATCGCCGCCCTGCATGCGCGCTGCCACTTCGAACCCGGCGAGGTACGCGTTGTGCTCATCGATGCCCAACCCCTCCACCGACAGCGCCAGGACTACCGGCTCGTCGACGCAGCAGTCGGCGAATTCGAACGCGGATACATCAACGTCGCCGACATGGTGACTCGCCAACCTTGGGACGACACCACACCGGTCCACGTGCTCGAAACCATCCCACTCCCATGAGGCCCGTACCCCGAGGCCGGGCACGCCTTGAAGGAAGTCATCGCGACGCCCGCTGTACGGTGACCGCGTGACCAGTCTCAACTGCACTCTCGGCGGCCCCTAATGCGCACCCACGGAATAGGTCGGCGACACCCCCATCAGCGACGAGGAAGCCATCGAGCGCATTCTGACGACCGCCCGACGACATATCGATGAGCGCAACCGCGCCATTCACATCGCCAACATCGCCCAGGACCTCGGCGTCACCCGGCAAACCGTGTACTGGTATTTCCCCAGCACCGAGGCCCTCCTCCAGCACACCACCATGGAGGAAACCGGCTCCTACCCAGACCGCATCCAGTAAAGACAACCAGACCCACCACAAGATTACACACTTCGAGTTACAAGCTCCCTTCACTTCAGAGATATCTGAGCCTCTACGACCAGACGGCCACGCGTTAGGCTTGGTCGTGGCCGCGTAGATACTGTGTGCGCCCCGCAGGGGCACCTTTCAAGGATCAGCGCAATCAAGCCGCTGACCAGCACAGACACCCAAGAACCGGACAGAACCTCAGTCCAACTGAGTCCCGCCCGATCTCACCGTTGACATAGAGGAAGTGCTCGGCGAGGCCGTCGATGTGGTGGAGCTGCGACTCGATCGCGTGGGAGTTGAAGGTCGGCAGCCTCCCCCGCCCACCGAAGATGTCCCGGTGGTCCACGACGGTGAGCCCGGGGACGCGGACGTCCAGCCATCCGGGGACCTGACCCGCGGTGACCAGCCAGATGTGCCGCACCACGGCGCGTACTGCGCCAGCGAACGCAGCGAGTAGCGCAGCCCGTCGCGGCTGACGAAACGCGAGGCGTTGGCCGCCTCCGGGTTCAGCGGGACGGCTCCCAGGCTTGCCAACGCCTCGTCCCGCTGGGCGCGCCCCAAGGTCACCTGCGGCTGGGACCTTCGTTCCCATTCCTGTCTGAGCGGGACGGCCACGCGTCCACGTTCTGCGGCGCCGCGTGAACGACCACCACCGGGATCTCCCACGGCGGCGAGCCGGGCCTTACGGCGGCACGGGAAGACCGAAAGTCCCTATAGCGGACGCCTCAAGCAGACGAATTCTGGTGGCATTGATCCCTTCCCCCCGAGGAGGCACACGGTGCCTGGCACACTTTCGAACGAGCTCCCCGTTCGGGTCACCACCATCAGGAAGGTGCCGCAGGAGGACGTGGAGCGTGCCCGCGAAATCATCGTCCGGGTGCTGGCACATGCCCCACGTCCGATCTTGGACGCCAAGGTCACGCTCAACGTTCTTCCAGACCCCGCGATCCCGAGGCCGAACTTGGTCTCCTTCCGGATCGACCTCAATGGCCTGGCGGTGACTGCCTATGCCGCTGCGGCCTCAATGCCCGAAGCCATCAATCTGGCCGGTGCTCGCCTACGTGCCCGGATAGCGCACCTGATCCGCTATCGAGAAGCACACCGAAAGGCGCACCACAACGCCGCGTCAGCCGACTGAACGGTTCGCCACGCACACGCCGCAGACGGTTTCACCGGGACTGATGGAGGCAGGCCCCGGGGCATCTCCCTCAACACCACCGCAGCCGAGCACAGGCCTCACCGACCCGGCGACCTGACCGGGTGCTGAGGGACTTGCGAATCAGGGCGATCTGCGAGCGCTGCAGACGGGTCGAGCAGCGGCGCCGGGGACGAAGGTCCCTACCGACGTGCCGCTTCGCGGCCGACGCTGGAATGGCCGGCCCCCTCCCCGAGGAGAAGACACATGTCCGATCAACGCTCGACAATCCTGGTCGGAAGCGATGGCTCCGCTCCGTCCGACCGCGCCATCGGCTGGGCAGCGGATGAGGCCGCGCGATACGGCAAGATCCTGCGCATCCTCCATGTCGTCGAGACCTCCGCCCTGGACCTGCCGGGACACACGACGGATGGCATCTCGGAGGGGCTCGTCGAGTCGGGAAACCAAATCCTGCGGAACGGGCTGGCCCTTGCCCTGCAACGGCAACCCGGGCTCAAGGTCGAGACCGTGCTCGTCCATGACCGCGACGTGCCGGCCGGGCTGCGCCAGTACGCCGGCGAGGCCGTCGAGGTCGTGATCGGCCATCGTGGACGCGGTGGGTTCACCGAACTGTTGCTCGGCTCCACGGGACTGCGGCTGGCCGGACACTACCCGGGCCCGGTGATCGTGGTGCGCGACCAGGCCGGCACCACCGCGGGCGAGGTCGTGGTCGGGCTGGACCTGACCGAGGACCCGGAACCGGCACTCGACTACGCCTTCGCCGCGGCCGCCGCCCGAGGAACCCGGCTGCGCGCGCTGCACGCCTGGCGGCCCGCACCGCTCGCAGCCAAAGCGGGCGTGGATCTACAGGGCGCCGCCCGCACTCTTCTCAACCACCTGGCCGCCGTCCTGGCCCCCTGGCAGGACCGGCACCCGGACATCGAGATCGTCGGGGACGTCGTCATCGGACACCCGGTCGACGAGCTGGTCGAATCTGGCGCCACCGCCGAGCTGGTCGTCGTCGGCTCCCGCGGACGATCGTTCCCGCTCGGTTCGGTCAGCCACGGTGTGATCCACCATGCCCGCTGCACCGTCGCCGTCGTCCGCCCATACGACTGACGCCGACCAAAAGGCATCGATACACCTAATCAAAAGGTGGGAATGAATTCGAGGTAGGGCACAAATGTGCAATTACTGTGGTTGCCGGGAATTCCCGCTGATCGGCCAACTCTCACGGGAACACTGGAAGATCAAGGAGTGCGCCGGCGCGCTGCGCCGAGCCATCATCCAGAACAGATACGGCGATGCCGCGAACCTATTGGACGAGCTGCTCGCCCTCTTGCTGCCGCATACCGCCACAGAGGAAGGCGGGCTCTTCGCCGAGCTGCGCGCCGAAGGTTCGCTGACCGAAGAGGTGGAGCGGCTCTGCGCCGAGCACGACGAGATCCACACCGTGCTCGGTGCGATCGACCGCCAGGCTCCGGACTGGCCGGCCGTGCTGGAGGCGCTGGCCAAGCTGCGTGATCACATCGACCGCGAGGAGCACGGGTTGTTCCCAGCATCGATCATCATCCTGCCGATAGCCGCCTGGGACCGCATCACCCCCGAGCAGTCGGCGATCGGCGGGTAGCCGCCCTGGCTGCGGTGCGGGGCGACCACAAGCTCAACGCCCCACATCTATGACCCGGCGAACGGTGGCGCGCGGCCATAGCAGCACCTGTTCTGGTTCTTCGGCCTACCCCGAGGTGAGCTTGACGTCGCAGACCGGTCTGCCTCTCGGACCGCGGAGGGGCCCAGGGTCGGCATGCCATCGCGGACCAGTTCGAAGAGCAGCGTAGAGGGCGACTCCTCCGCGGCCCCAGGACGGGACCTTCTCCCATTGTGGCCCGGCCGCACGTGGGTATGTGCTGAAGAACGTCGGAGAGGAGAAGGTTGATGCGAGCCTTACGGCTGGAGGCATGGAAGTCCGATCCGGTGCTGGCCGACGTCCCCGATCCCGAGCCCGGGCCGGGGCAGGCCGTCATCCGGGTGGGCGGCGCGGGGGCGTGTCACTCGGACCTTCATCTCATGCGCGAGTTCGAAGGCGGGCTACTTCCGTGGGAGCCGCCGTTCACCCTAGGGCACGAGAACGCCGGATGGGTGCTGGCCCTCGGCGACGGCGTGACCGGGCTCGAGATCGAGCAGCCGGTCGCCGTGTACGGGCCATGGGGCTGCGGGACGTGCGCGCGCTGCCGCCCCGGCTCGGAGAACTACTGCGAGGACCCGGCGAACGCCCCCGTGCCGAGCGGTGGCGGCGGACTCGGCCTCGACGGTGGCATGGCCGAATACATGCTCATCCCTGACGCACGGTTCCTCGTGCCGCTGCCCGACGGCCTGGACCCGCTGATCGCGGCACCGCTCACCGATGCCGGCCTCACCCCCTACCACGCCGTCCGGCGCTCCTGGGGGAAGTTGCCGCCCGGCGCCACCGCGGTCGTGATCGGTGCCGGCGGGCTCGGCCACATGGCCGTCCAGATCCTCAAGGCCACCACCGCCGCGAACGTCATCGCCGTCGACACCCGCGCCGAGGCCCTTGACCTGGCGCTGAAGAGCGGCGCCGACCTCGCCGTCCCGTCCGGCGACGACACGGCGGCGGGCATCCGCGAGGCCACCCGGGAACGCGGCGCCGACGTCGTCCTGGACTTCGTCGGCTCCGACTCGACCCTCGCCATGGCCGCGGCCGCAGCCAGGACGCTCGGAGACGTGACCATCGTCGGCATCGGCGGGGGCACCCTGCCGCGGTCCTTCTTCTCCGTCCCCTACGAGGTGTCTCTGCAGACCACGTACTGGGGGGCCAGGCCTGAACTGGTCGAACTCCTTGACCTGGCCTCGCGCGGGCTGCTCCGCCCCGACATCGTCCAGTTCCCCTTGAACCGAGCAATGGACGCCTATCGCCAGATGGAGGCAGGAAACCTCAACGGACGAGCGGTCATCGTCCCCTGACACGAGCGGTCGGCGCGGTGAGCTCGGCCAGGGATCGCTCGTCCACCTCCGACCTCGCCGTCCTCCTCTCAGGCGATGCGCTCCTGCGCCGCGGCGCGGCGGCGCACGTCGTCCATGTCCACGGCCCGCGCTTCCTCGATCAGCTTCTCCAGTTCCGGCTCGCGCAGCGCACCGGGCTGGGCGTACAGCACGACCCGGCCGCGGATGACCACGAGAGTCGGGATGGAAGAGATCCGGAAGGCACCGGCCAACTCCTGCTGGGCCTCGGTGTCCCCAGGTCATGGCCACGGTGAGTGAGCAACCGGGACTCGGACCGGTCGCCGACGACGCGGCCGGGAGGCTCACCGCGGCGGTGGAGCCCCTGCCCCGCTGAGTCGGCCGGTTCACAGGACCGAGTCGTCGTTCACACGAATTCGACGCCTTGGGCGAGCGGCAGTCCGGTGGAGTAGTTGATGGTGTTGGTCGACCGTCGCATGTAGGCCCGCCAGGCGTCGGAGCCGGACTCGCGGCCGCCGCCGGTCTCCTTCTCACCGCCGAACGCGCCACCGATCTCGGCGCCCGAGGGACCGATATTGACGTTGGCGATGCCGCAGTCGGAGCCCAGGGCGGACAGGAACGTCTCGGCCTCGCGCACGTCGAGCGTGAAGATCGACGATGACAGGCCCTGCGCGACCTGGTTGTGCAGGGCGAGCGCCTCGTCGAAGTCGGCGTAGGTCAGCACGTACAGCAGCGGGCCGAAGGTCTCGGCCTTGACGATCTCGGTCTGGGCGGGCATGGCCTCGAGCGCCAGCGCCTGGCACCCGAGCGCCGTCAAGATCGCCTTCTCCGACGGCTTCCACACCACGGCGTCGCCGCACACCAACGCCAGCGCGGCGTTCCACGACCAGACCGCGACCGGGAAGTTGAACGCCGAGATGACGCCGATGACGCCCAGCGGATGCCACTGCTCCATCATCCGGTGGCCGGGGCGCTCGGTCGCGATCGTCAGGCCGTGGAGCTGGCGCGACAGACCGACCGCGAGATCGCAGATGTCGATCATCTCCTGGACTTCGCCGAGGCCCTCCGACACGATCTTGCCCGCCTCGATCGAGACCAGCGCGCCGAGGTCGTCCTTATGCTTACGCAGCAGCTCGCCGAGTTCACGGACGAACTGCCCGCGCACCGGGGCCGGCACGGTGCGCCACCGCTCGAACGCCGCGTGGGCCCTGCCGATCACCTCGGCCGCCTCCTCGGGCGTGTGCGAGCGAAGCCTGCCGATCTCGCTGCCATCGATCGGCGAGCGGCTGACCAGGTCGCTGTCGGGGGTGAAGGGTTCGGCCGCACCGAGACGGTTGAGGATGTCGTGCGCACGGGTGGCGATGTCGGTCATGTCAGATCTGTCCTTGCTCGGCGAAGTGGTGCCCGGCCCTAGTGGAGAACAGCCGCTCGAGCGGGATGTCCTCCTGCTTGATGAACCCGGCCCGCGGTAGCACGCCGTCGGCGACCAGTTCCACGACGCTGACCGCCGACGCCGCGGTGGTCCACGAGATGGCTCGCCAGGCGCGTCCGGAGATCACCAGTGGCTTGTAACCGCGGACGTGGTTCTCTCTCAGCGGGGCGCCGTGCTTGACGCCTTCGACCGCCGCGTGGACGTAGACGACGTCGTCCCAGACCGGCGGCTTGGCATCGACCAGCATGCGGCCGACCAGCTCGCGCTGGTCGCGGAGGTTAAGCTCGTCGAACAGGAACTGCATCTGGTCGAAGTGCCCGGGGTAGCGCAGCGTCTTGTAGTCGAGCCGGTGCACCGAGCCCTCGTAGGTCCCGCACATTGTGCCGAGGCCGCCCGAGGTCAGCGCGGCCTCAAGCTCAACGCCGCCGATCACGACGCGCTCCTTCTCGGTCATCGCGGGCACCATCTGGCGGTGCCCCGACCGCAGCACCTCGCAGTCGTTGAGGTACTCGTTGACCACACCCTCGGGCGACCAGTTGATCGCGTAGCCGAGCAACCCGGTCGGGTTCTGCGGCAGCGCGCCGACCTTGAGCTCGATCGATCGGATCTCCTCGAACGTCTTGGCGATCGAGGCACCGATGATGCGATCATCAAGCTCGCCGCCCGGCGCGGCTTCCAGGTAGGCACCCCCGCTACTGGCGACGCAACCATCGATGCCGTCGTCGCCGGATACCTCGCCACCAGGACCAACCAGCTGCGTCACTACGTCATCCACGGCGACCTGACCCCCGCGCGGCACACTGAAAAAGATGGCCCGCAACGGTATCGGTGTCAGCTTCAACCCCACAATCAACAGGTCTACGGCCGCTTCTTCGACACCACTCTCGGCCCCGAACGCGTCGACTACCAATGGCCCTTCCGTACGGCGCTCGATTCCGGGGTCCAGGCGTCGAGCGCCTCCGACGCGGCTGTCGTCACACCCGACTGGCTCATCGGCGTCGCCGGAGCCGTCACCCGCCTCGGCTTCGACGGCAAGGCCGGCGGCATCGAACAGGCCATCACCATCGAAGAAGCCCTGCATTCCTACACCAGCACCCCCGCCTGGCAGGACCACGCTGAACACTGGAAAGGCCAACTCCGGGTGGGCTACCTGGAAGATGTGTCCATCCTCAACCGAGACATCCTCAACGCCAAGACCGCTGAGGAGATCACAGGCCTGGACGTCGCGGGCACCATCATCAGCGGCGAGGTCGTCCATGACGCATCCACGACCACCGCCCCCGCGGTACGCCGCGGGGCCGCGAAGGTCGCCGCCTACCGCCACCAGGCTTCAGCCGCATGTGGTGCCAAGGGCGTCACCTGCTGCTGCCAGGCCAACGAAAGGCGACTCGCCCACACCACCGCCTGACCGCCCGCAACCACATGAAGGCGCCGACCTGCGCAATGGCCGACGCCTTCGCTGCCGTAACTTATCGGCACGGCGGCGCTGCGGGCCGCGGCTCGCGGCGGCGACATTCGGTGAGGAGATACGCCACTGATCGAGCAGTACTTGACGGCGTTTGCGAGTCTCTGTACGACTGAGCAGCCTTGTAACACCGCCGTGGCAGGCCCTTACGATCAGTCGCGATGTGGCGCCGCCGGCCGGGCGGCAAGACCGGAGCGCGCGAGCCGCCGGCGCCCCACACCCCCGGTCCGCGGCGCGGCCGCTGGAACCGTTCGTCACCAGTTGTCGCCGCCAACCGCGGCGCACAGGTCACCAGCCTCGTGTCAGGACCTCATCCAGCGTCTGGGCCAGCTCGTCGGCATCCTCGACGCTGAAGGTCAGCGGGGGCTTTAGCTTAAGAACATTCCAGTGCGGTCCGGTCGGGTATACCAGGATGCCCTCGTCCTTGAGGCGCTCGCAGATCATCAACGTCTCGTCGGCGGCCGGTTCCTTGGTGTCGCGGTCTCGCACGAACTCGACCCCGCTGTAGAGGCCCTGCCCGCGAACGTCGCCGATCAGCGGGTGCCGGCCAGCCAGAGCGCCGAGATTGTCCCGAAGGTATTCGCCCACTACCAGGGCGTTGTGCTGCAAGGCCTCGTCCTGGACGATGTCCAGCAGTTCCAGGCCCACCGCGCAGGCCACGGGGTTACCGCCGTAGGTGGAGAAGAACCGCCCGGCGGTGTCGAACGCCTGGGAGATCTCTCGCGTCGTGACCAGCGCGGCCATCGGGAAGCCGTTACCCATCGCCTTGCCCATGGTGACGAAGTCGGGTATTACGCTCTGGGTCTGGAAACCCCAGAATGCCTCGCCCAGCCTGCCGAATCCCACCTGCACCTCGTCCGCGATCGTCAGGACTCCCCTCTCGGCCGCCGCGGCGAAGATCGGCGCTAGGTAGCCGGGCGGCAGCACGATCTGCCCACCCCCGGCCAGCAGCCCCTCGAACAGGTACGCGGCCGGCGGGCGTCCTCCGGCGGTGATCCGGTCGAAGGTCTCGATCACGTGGTCGGCGTACGCCGCGCCCGCCCCGGGATCGCCGTAGCCGTAGGGGCCGCGGTAGCGGTCGGGAACCGGTGTCGGATGCGTGGTGTCCGGCTTGCCGTAATGCTTGTAGCGCGATGGGCTCACGTCAGCGACCGCTGAGGTGTAGCCGTGGTAGGCGTCGTCGATGATGACCACGTCTTGCCGCCCGGTCAGATACCGCGCCATCCGCAGCGCCAGGTCGTTGGCCTCACTTCCGGAGTTGACGAAGTACACGATGTCCAGCCCGTCGGGCAGCGTCGCGGTGAGACGCTCGGCATATTCGCCTAGCACGTCGTAGACGAATCTAGAGTTGGTGTTCAACCGGCCCAGTTGCCGGGCGGCCGCCTCCACCAGTCGGGGATGGCCGTGCCCGACGAGGGTCACGTTATTGAGCGCGTCGAGATACGACCGGCCGCGTTCGTCGTAGAAGCGGCAGCCCCGCGCCCGCACCATTGCGATCGGCTGCCGAAAGTAGGTGGGGTGGCTGACCGGCAGATGCTCGTTCCGCCCGCTCAGTACCCGGCCGACCGCAGGTTCCCAGGCGGCGACCCGCCCCGCCACACCTGCCACCTCCAGCAGAGGCGTGGGATCGGGGAACAAACCTCGCCAAGCCTCGAACTCTGCATCTGGGACGTCTGCGGGAATCTCGGCCCACCCGGTGACGGGGACGCACGACACCTGTATCCGCACGTGCGGCGACAGGTCATCGGTTCCGTGCCAGGCCACTGTGCCCAGTGATTGGCCTGCGGCCACCGCCTCACCCGGCACCAGTGCGGTGCGCAGCCCGCCGTAGAGGAGCCTGAATGTCGGCCCGTCGGCAGGCTCATGCAGGAGGACCAAGTCCACTCCGGCCGTGCCGGTCGCCTCGACCCGCCCGGCCAATGGTGCTCTCACCGCGTCCCCCACCCTGGCGAACAGGTCGACTCCCAGATGCACCGATGCATGAGGCCCCGACCCGGTGCTGCGTTTGACCGGACCGAGGAACCGCGGCTCCCCGTATCGCCCTACCGGTACCCTGCGGGCAGGGTCCCCGTCGGCAGGCGTCGCAGCGGTGGTGACGGCCGCGCGGGCAGCGGCGCGAAGAAGGTCGGGACGCCCGGGGTCGACGCCGTCGAAACAGTCGCCGGTCACGCTGAGGTCGATCGGGCACAGGCGGCCGGCGACCGGTGCCGACGTGGGGGTCTGATCGGCGATCCAGCCTGTGACAGCTGTGCTGGCAGGATGCGGGGGGAGGCCGCAGGCATTTCTGATCATCGCGGTCCCGAGACCGGGCGGTAGGGCGGCCAGAGCCAGCACCAGTTCGGCGGTCGCGGACGAACGGTGCCGCGGGTCGCCGTGCCGGTGTTCGTCGTTGAGCCTTGCGGTGGTCGCCGCGACGGCGGCCGCCCGCAGCCCGGTTAGCGGGAACACGACGTTCAATTCGTCCTCGGTCAGTGGGCAGGCGGCGTGATAGGCGGCGGCCAGTCGCGCGGCCGCCTCCAGCGGGCGCGCTGCATCACGCAGCGCGCTGGACAGCAGCACCGCCAGGTCGGCGATCCGCGCGGTCGGCAGCGCGTCGCCGAAGTCGATCACCCCCGAAACCCGGCGGCGCACCCCGTCATGCCGCGTGAGAAGGTTGAACGTGTTGAGATCATGGTGCACCACTGCTGTGGGAAGGTCGCGCAACCGGTCCAGAACCTCCAGGTCGGCGTCGCGGAGCCGGGTAATCGCCCGGTGCAGCGCGCTGTCGGCAACGCTGGGCAGGGCGTGCTCCAGCACCGTGGCGACATGCCCGAACTCCCAGTAGTGCGGCGCGGGCGGGGCGGGATCGGTGAACGCGGCGGTGACCGCGGCCAGCCGGCCTGCCACCGTGCCGACATCGGCTAGCAACTCGGCCGACCGTGCTGCCATGTCGGCCAGCGGCGTGCCGGGCACCCAGGTCAGAACGCGGCCCACCAGGTCGTCCGGCAGCGAGACCAACGCGTCCTCGCCGGGGCCGGTCACCACCCGCGGCACCGACAGGTCAGGATCTCGGCGCGCTATATGGCGCAGCAACGCGGTTTGGAACTCAAGAGCCCGCTTTTCGGTACTGCGGGTGAGTTTGAGGACGTATTGCTCGCCTGAGTCGTCCACGACGTGCAGGTTGCGGTCTGTCTCACCGGGCAGCGTACGCAGCGAGTCCGCGCGCAACCCGAAGTGCTCGCGCAGCACGGCGCGCGCCAGGTCATGGCTCATCTCGGGTGCGCCGGCGGTGATCCGCTCGTATCGCTCGTCGGGCTCATCGGCCGCCAGTTGGGTCTGCGCGTTCAACGCACGCTCCTTTCGGGGTCTGTCGCGTTGCGGCTCATGAACATGATCAGGCGATGGCGGGCGCTGGGGGACCAGGCCGCGGCGTCAGCTGGTGTTGCGACACCGGTGTCGGCGACGACCGCCTGTTGGTCGGGGTTTCAGCTGAGCGTGACCGACTCACCGGGCATGGCCGGCAGCGGCGCGCCACACGACCATGCCGATCGGGCAGAGGAAGAACAACAGCGGCAACGCGGCGGACGGCAGGATGAACCAGCCGGGCATGCCCCGCCTCGCCCGGTGCGGGCGGGAGGAGGCGGGGACCGCGGTGATGGTCACCGGGGACGTGGACTTCGTGAAAGTCGACATCGCAGGATCACCCGGTGAGCCATGCCGTGTAACGCCTGCTAACTTCGTCGAAGTTCTTGCCCCACCACGCGGCGTCGCTGCGGACCACGCTGTTTCGGTGATCGGAAGAAAACGCGTCGATCTGTTGCTGGATGCTGTCGAAGCTCGGCTTGATCTGCTCGTTGACCGGCTGCACCGACGCCATTCGCGCGAATTCGGCCGACGGCTTGTCCCGGGCGGCGAAGGCGATGAGTTTCATGGCGTTCGCCTTGTTCGGGGCGCCCTTCGGGATGACCAGGTCGTCCCAGTTCACGATCGTCTTGTCCCAAACGGGCCGGAACGGGGCCCCAGCCTTGAGCGCCTGGTAGGCCCGTGCGGTCAACACCAGACCCATGTCGACCTGGCGATCGACGAGCATCTGCTGCATCTGGCCGTAGGTCTGGGCGAAGATGGTCACCTTCTTGATCGGCCCCAGCTTCTTGAACGCCCGGTCCAGATCCAGCGGATAGAGCTTATCCGGGGGGACACCGTCGGCCAGCAGCGCGGCCTCCAGCAGGCCGACCGCGATCTCGGGCGGCACGATCCGCTTACCTGGGTACTTCTTGATGTCGAAGAAATCGGCGATGGTGGTGGGCGGGTCGTTGGCGTACTTCTGGGTGTCGTACATGAACATGAGGCTGTAGAAGTACGCGGGGACACCGCACTCGCTGACGGTGCCCGGCGGGAAGATTTTCTTGTCGATGATGGAGAAGTCAAGCTTCTCCAGGTACTTGCCGCAGTACTGCTCGGTGGCCGCGGCGCTCGTGTCGACAAGATCCCAGGTGACCTTGCCGGCCTCGACCATCGCCCGCATTTTCGCCTCGTTCACCGGCCCGTCGTTGCGGACCTTGACGCCCGTCTCACTGGTAAACGGCTCTTGCCATGCCTTCTTCTGGTAGTCCTGGAACGGACTTCCGGTGGACACGAAGGTCAGTGTGCCGTCGCCGCCCGAGGAATTGCCGATGCCGCAGCCCGCGGCCGCGGCCGCGATCAGACCGATGGCCACGACCCTGGTGCCCTTACCCGCTCGACAACCCACAACTGCCTCCCTGATTTCATACGGATTCACAGACCGACCCGCGCGAGGGTGTCCACCGTTTCTGATGATCATCGGTGCGGGATGTGATCTTCCTCGGGGCGACCATGTCCAAGCTCGACGTCCCCGTTCGCCACTCACCGTCGATCATCAAGGGTGGCCGTGGGTCCGCGGACGGCTCCATGGACATCTCGTGCGCTCCTAGCAAGGGTGGTCGGCGCGCCCTTGGCGTGCCGTGTGACGTCGGTGGTGGTTTCGGATGACTCAGTCTCACTATCGGATGTTGTGCTGTCAACACTTAGCCCACAGCCAACTTCACGTGGCATCGCCTTACAGTGGGCCACGAACGCCCGTCCGACCCCTTCGCGTGCCAGCGCAGACCCGGTCTCCCGTGCGGAAGCCGTCCATGGTCGACACCGCGACGCGCCGCTGCCGTATCACCTACACCGGATGACCAATGCCCTGTCTCCCAGCGCTGCGTTGCGTCAGAGGCAGTGGTTCGGCGTCAGTCCGCGCGAGTGCACGGTTCCGCTCCAATGAGCTGCTCGCCGCTCAAGCGGCTCCTCCGGCTGGCTGGGCTGGACAAGGCTCAGCGAGCCGGGCGTCGGGGCTGGCTGACCGTGATGCGGTCTGGTGCAACTGACGCCGGGACCGAGGTACTCGACTCAACTCACCCCCCTGACGCACGCTCTGGCGTTCGCTCTACAGCGGACTCGTCGCCGCGGTGAACGAGCACAACGACGCCTTCCCCGCTTGCCTGCCCCCGATTGAACAGGAGGTTTTCGACTCCACGTTGCGCAAGTTGGCGCCCCCTTGACCGTGCCCTGGAACGTGCCGACCCGCTGAGCCGTCCGGCCGAGCCGCTCACCATCTTGTTGATAATGTCAACACATAGCGGTCTTCTTGGCTCTCACCACCCCCATCGTCGACCCGATTTGGGTTCCGGCCTCAGTGCGCGAGCCCGGTGCTGGCCGAGCCAGAACCGGTCGGAATTCCCGGACGCGGCGTCGTAGCTGCGGCTCATGATGGCGAACATCGTGGCTCTGCCCACGCCGTTCGAGCTGATCAAACCTGTGAAATCGGGTTTCCTCGCCCCGCTTATCAAATGGGCATACCGAAACGAATTCTCCGCTGAGCACTGATCTCGCTCGGGCTCAGCCCGATATGCTTGATCGTGAGCTCGGTACCATCGCGAGCGGCGACCTTAAGATGATCGACATTGCCCGGGCGCCGATGGCCCGTCCTTGCCTGCTCGCCTTGGACGAACCGGCATCCGGCATGAACGACCACGAGATCGAGATCTTGCTCCACCGGTTGAAGCAGTTGCGCGAAAGCGGGATGTCCGTACTGATCGTCGAGGACAATGTCCGAGTCGTCACAGACATCTATGACCGCATAACCGTGTTCAGCGACGGCGAGAACCTCGCCGAGGGGCCTCCGAGGGATGTTTTACGCAGACCTGACGTCGTGGCCGCCTACCTCGGTGAGGACAACGGCGAGTCAGCGAACCCGTCCACAGCATCGCTCGGTAACTTGGGATAGGGCAACACCCATACCACACTGAGCGCACAACTGACAAGGATATCTGGACGCCCTCAGTTCATATCTCTGATCTATCCAAAGCGCACATACAAACTTCTAGTCGGCAGTGTGATTCCGCGCCCGATCGCCTGGGTGTCGTGCGCGGCGGCAGACGGCGCCCGCAACATCGCGCCATTCAGCTTCTTCAACATTGTGTCGCCATTTCCTCCGATGCTTGGCATCTCGATCGACAAGACCAAGACGGATGGCCTGGAAGAGAAGGACACGCTACGCTGTATCTCAGGAACCAAGGAGTTCGTCGTCAACATCGCGACGGTCGACTTACTCGAGTCGCTGGTCACGACATCGCTGGAATTCCCGATCACCGTGGATGAGTTCGACGTCGCCAGCCTTACCCCCGTCCCGAGCGTCACCGTTGCAGCTCCCCGCATCCTCCAGGCCGCGGTCAATTTCGAATGCACCCTGCATACGGTGGTGGACTTGGGAGCCAGCATGCTGGTCATCGGGGATGGGCAACACGTCCATTACCACCCCTTGTTGCTCGATGAGAATTTCACGATGCGCATCGAGCGGTGGCGGCCGGTTGGCCGCATGCCCGGACCAACATTCTGCACCGAGATGAACCGGGTAAGCCGCTCCCCCTCGCTCGCGGACTTCCAGCAGGTCGCACCACCCCTGCCACCGTGGGCTGTGGAGCAAACACGACCGCCGCCCAGCAAGTAGGAGTGCCACATTGGTCGAGCGCGACCTCGACCGGTCGGCCGGTGGTGATGTCGATGAGGATCGAGCCGTAGACGCGTCCACGGCGCAGTGCGAAGTCGTCCACGCACAGCACACGGGGTGTTTGCGCCGCGGCTTCGGGCAGGCCGCGGCTCAGTCGGGTCAGCGTCGTGCGACTCACCGCCCCAACAGCCGTTCGGCCAGGCGGGCACCCGCCCGGCCACCCAGCGCCAGCGCGAACGACCGCAACGCTTCCCCGGCCCCGGTGCTGCGACGGCCGTAGCGGACCGTCAAGCCCGGGACCTGCTCGGCGAAGGTCTGCCTGGCGCAGGCGTCGTTGCCACACCGGAACCGGTAAACCCGCAGGTGGATCAGCACTTCCTGCCGGCCGACCGCGGTGTCGGTGAGCCGCCGTTCGTAGTGGCTGTGCCTGCGCCGCGACACCGTCCCGCCCTCCGGGCATCCGGCCTCACGCGTCGTCGTTCCAGCCTTGATCTGCACCGAGGTCCCACAGCGGGTCACCCGGTCCACGCACACGCGGGCCAGATGAGGGAACAGCACAGTCACCAGTTCCTTGATCGACGCACCGGCGATGCTCGCGATCACGACGCCGACTACCGGCCAGAACCCCCGAACCGTGACCCACCGGGCCAGCGCCTTCACGGAATGTGCGCCAGAGCCGGTTTTCACGTGTCGCCGACACCGTCATCGGCGGAGCCGTACAGACGAAGTCGAGATTCTTCGGACTCCTGCGTCTCTAGATCCTCCACACCGACTGAGTGTCGGCGACTGTCCACGATCGATTCGCGACGAGCGGGTCAGCACCGTTTCTCATAATGGCTGTTAGGTGGCCTGAGCGCCCATCACGGGCGCGGGCTGACGGCTGATTCGCGAGTTGGCTGACCCGGCCACCAGAGACGACGCTCTGAACCCCGCCGCTGACCGCCCTGTTCCAAACGCCTGGCCGTCATCAAGACCGACCAACCGGCAGCTGACCTGGATGGTTCCGGGCGCCGTGCCTTCGCCACGACAAAGGTCGCGACGATTCTGGAGTCACTGCCCCCGCGACCTGGCTCGAACATGGTGGCTGAGCCGCAATCGAGAACCGTGTGGATGTTGCTGGTCGGTCGTCAGCGGGATACCTCGAGTTGAGGATTGAAAAGGCTTGAGGACAAAGGTGGTTCTTTGGTTGGTGATGCTGGGAGTCGGTGGGGCTGGCCGGTGGGCGGGGGGTGGGGTGTGCCCCCGGCGGCGTGGTGTGTTGCCCATAGTGTTCGCGGGGTGTGTTGTGGCTAGCTTTGTCGCGCATGACGATGGTTCTGAGTGTCCGGGCCAGGTGGGTCCTTGTGCTCTTGTCGGCGCTTGTGGCGGGAGCGGTGGCCACGGTGGCTCCGGCCGCGGCGGCGCCGCGCGGCAACTGCGATCACAGACCTACTGAGCGGGCGCTGGATGTGCTCACCGGTGAACACGGGCTGGCGGGCGTGGCGGTGGAGGTGGACGACCCGCGTTGTGGCCGCTGGTCGAGGGCCAGGGGAGTGGCCGACCTGGCCAGTGGCCGGCCGATGAGCGCTGCTGAGCGGTTGCGGATTGGCAGCATCACCAAGACGTTCACCGCAACGGTCGTCCTGCAGTTGGCCGCCGAGGGGCAGGTGGTGCTGGACGCGCCGGTGGAGCGTTACCTTCCTGGCCTGATCCATGGCGGCGGGTACGATCCCCAGACCATCACCGTGCGGGATCTGCTTCGGCACACCAGCGGTCTGCCAGACCACGTCGATGCCATGGACTGGGACCATGTCGCACAGATTCGCTACCGCCACTACGAGCCACGCGAGCTGGTGGAACTCGCCCTTGCGCAGCCTCCCCTCGATGGGGGGTGGCGCTACTCGACCACCAACTACGTCATCGCGGGCCTGATCGTAAAGAAGGTCACCGGCCACTCGATCGGATCTGAGATCACCCGGCGCATCGTGCGGCGGCTGGGGCTGCGCGACACCTACTGGCCGGGCGACTCGCTACGCATCCTCGGGCCCCACTCGCACAGCTACTTCGTCCAAGAGCACGATGGCGTGCCGGTCCGCGTCGACGGCACGGCGTGGAACATGACCTTCGGCGACGCGGGCGGTGCGCTGATCTCCTCCCCACTCGATATGAACAGCTTCTTCACCGCCCTGTTCAGCGGCGGCCTGCTACCCGCCGCGCAGTTGCGGCAGATGATGACCACGGTTGCGGCGGATGCCGAGCGGCTGTGGCCGGGTGCCCGCTACGGACTGGGGTTGATCGCCAGCCCGCTGGAGTGCGGCGGCTGGTGGTGGGGGCACGGAGGCACCGTGCCAGGCGGTCATCGGGCCTGGGAGGCGACGACCATCGACGGGCGTCACGCCGCGTTCGCGCTCACCCAGGTCCCCTCCACTCAACAGGCCGAAAACGACTTCCTGGACACCGTCCAGACCGTCCTGTGCGAAAGCCGCTGACCCGATCTTCCCGGAGAAGCCAATGTCTGTCATCAACGCACTCCGCGCGGTGGGCCTGATAGCTACCGCTCCCCTATCACTGATCTTCGCCCTCCCAACCGCCGCTTCCGCGCCCAACGACCTGGCCCGCTACTCCCACCAGCATCCGGCCTGGTCCCGGTGCCGCCAGGGTCCCGGCGATCAGACCGGTACCAAACTCGACCAGGCCGGAGCCCAATGCGCCACCGTCACGGTGCCGCTGGATTACGGCGACCCCGGCGGACGGACGATCAAGGTGGCGATGTCGCGGCTCAAGGCGACCGATACCGCCGGGCGGATCGGCACGATGCTGCTCAACAGCGGCGGACCCGCCGGAACCGCCATCGACATGCCACCGGACTGGCGCACCATCATGGGAAGCACCGGAGGCAAGTACGATCTGGTCGGAATGGACCCGCGGTTTGTGGGCCGCAGCACGCCGCTGGACTGCGGCTGGCCCACCGGCCACTGGATGCGCTCCCCCGGCCTGGACCGGGCGGCTTTCGACCGTTCGGCCGCCTTCGCCCGCGACCTCGCGCACCGCTGTGCACAGAAGGCGGGCGATGTGCTCCCGCACGTCACGACCCGTAACACCGCCCGCGACATGGACCTCATCCGGCAGATCCTCGGCGAGCGCAAGATCTCCTACCTCGGGTACTCCTACGGCACCTACCTCGGCGCGGTCTTCTCGCAGATGTTCCCCGAACGCATCGACCGCATGGTGTTGGACGGCGCCATCGACCCCCGCAAGTTCGGGCCCCTGCTACTGGCCGACGCGGCCCCGGCCAACGAGCGGGCCCTGCACGCCTGGGCGGCCTGGGCCGCCGAACGCGATGCCACCTACCATCTCGGCTCCACCCGCCGCGCCGTGCTGGCCACGATCGATCAGATCATCCATGCGTCCGCGCGGCAGCCGCTGCACATCGGGGCCTATCAGGTCGACGCGCACATAACGCCGATGGTCATCGTCAATGCCCTCGCCGACGACCGCTCCGCTCCACGGACCGCTCTGGCCGAAACCGTCCGCGTCCTCCACCGGGCCGCCACCCGGGGACACGCCGAGCCGACGCCGGAACTGGACGAAGGCCTGCGATTCTTGCTGACGGGGGCCGAATCGGCCTATGGCAGCCAGCAAATCTCCATCATCTGCGGCGACGTGGCCGGCTCCCGCGATCCAGAGACCTACTGGCATGACATCCAGCGCAGCCGCCCGCACTTCCCGGTCTCCGGGCCTGCGGTGAACAACATCAGCCCCTGCGCCTACTGGCCCGAACCGCCCCGCGAACAGCCCACCCACATTCACAACGACACGCCCGCGCTGATCGTCGCCGCCACCGGCGACCCGCGCACCATCTACCAGCACGGTCAAGCACTCCACCGATTCATGACCCGCTCACGCCTACTCACCCTCAACGACGCCACCATCCACGCCGTGTATGGCAACTACGGAAACACCTGCGTGGATGGACAAGTCAACCGCTACCTCGACACCGGTATCCTCCCCGCCCAAGACCTGTCCTGCGCCAACAAAGCAGAAGCACACAACGCCTGGACCACCGGCTGAGCCGTACCGGGTTTGGTGAAGTCCTTTGATGTGCCCCGGCTTCGGTGGGGTCGGCTTACGGGAATCCATCGAGCAGGAACTCGGCGTGGCCGCCGCCGGACTGCTCGGCATCACCCCGCGCCCCAGTCAAATCCAGGATCGTCTCGGCGCCCTGCTTCCGCGACGACCGCCTCGCCGACGCCTGCCACCAGTGCGGCTTCGCCGTCATCACAAATCCCCTTGCGGCCCGCGCCCACTACGGCAGACAACGGGCAGCCGACGACACGTGCAACGCAGCCTCCTTCCGCAACCTGGAGAACAAACCGACCTCACCCGCATCCTTGCCCGCCGCCACACCGGATCCCGCGTCCTGTCCTGACCGACGTGAGTGCGAGCGGGTGGTGGGATGCCTGTGCTTCAGGCAAGCTCGTTTCCTTGTGTTCGCTGACCTCACCGCCGGTCTGGGCGTCGGTTTCGACCGGCTAGGGAGGGGCGGCTTGTGCGGAGGCCTCTCGCCTCGCTTTGGTCGTTATTAGGGTCGGCGTCTGTCTTCGGGCGGGCGGGGCGTGTGGGGAGGCGCCAGGCGGCGTCGCCGAGGAGGGTCATCACGGCGGGGACGAGCATGGTGCGCAGGACGAAGGCCTCCACGGCCACGGCGCCCGCCAGGCCGGCGCCGACCAGCATTCCCTCCATGTCGCCGCTCAGCACGAAGGCGCCGAACACCGAGATCATGATGACGGCGGCCGAGACGATCACGCCGCCGCCGCGGACCAGGCCGGCGTGCACCGCCTGCCGCGCGTGCCGGGTCCGCAGCCACTCCTCGCGCATCCGCCCGGTGAGGAACACCTGGTAGTCCATGGCCAGGCCGAAGAGCATCGCGATCATGATCACCGGCAGGAACGAGGTGATGGGCACCGGCTTGCCGATGCCGAGGACGCCGGTGCCCCAGCCCCATTGGAACAGCGCCACCGTGATGCCCAGCGCGGTGCCCGTCGCGGCCACGTTCAGGACGGCGGCCAGCAGCGGCACCGCCAGGCTGCGGAAGGCCACCAGCAGGAGGACCGAGCCGAGCGCGACGAGCGCGGCCAGGAAGAGCGGCAGCCGGGAGGTCAGCGTCGAAGCCAGGTCCTTGTTGAGCGCTGTGCCGCCGCCCACCAGCACTTCCAGGGAGCCGTCACGCGCCGCGGGGCCGGCGCGGAGTCGGTCGATCAACGTGTCGGTTCTGGCGTCTTGTGGTGAGGTCGCCGGTATCACCTGCACGACCGCCGAACGCGCGGAGCCTTCGCCGGCCTGGCCGGGGAGCGGGATCGTGGTGGCCCTTGCCACGCCCGGTGTTTCGCGGACGTCGTCGACGAGCCGCTGCAGCGCCGCCGGCGGCACCGTGCCGCCGCGGGGGCGCACCACCAGTTGCAGCGGCCCGCTGAATCCCGGCCCGAACGCCTCGGCCAGCAGGTCGTAGGCGCGGCGCGCGGTGGTGGACTCCGGCAGTGTGCCCTGGTCGCTCATGCCGAGCCGCAGCGCGAACGTGGGCAGCGACAGCACGGCGACCAGGACCAGTGCGGCGGCCGCGAAGGTCTTCGGACGGCGCTGCACGGTGTCGGCCCAGCGCACGGCGGTGCTGCGCACGGCGTCTTCGCTGTTGCTCGGGGCGGCGAGCAGGCGGCGACGCCGGCGACGGCTCAGCACGCGGGTGCCCAGCAGGCCGAGCAACGCGGGCAGCAGTGTCAGCGCGGCGGCGACGCTCAGCAGGACGGTCAGGCTGGTGGCCACGGCGACGCCGTTCAGGAACTCCAGGTTCATCGCGAACATCCCGAGCAGCGAGACGCAGACGATGGCTCCGGCGAGCAGCACGGACCGGCCGGAGGTGCGCGCGGCGCCCATCGCGGCCTCCTCTGGCGACAGTCCGTCATGGAGACCGGCCCGGTGCCGGGAGACGATGAACAGGGCGTAGTCGATGCCGACCCCCAGACCGATGAGGGTGCTCAGCAGCAGGGCGGCATCCGGGATGGCCATCGTGTGGCTGAGCAGCCCGATCCCGAGCAGCCCGAGCCCCACGCCGAACAGCGCGGTGACGAGCGGCAGCAGCATGGCCAGGAACGACCCGAAGGCCAGGAAGAGCACGACCGCGGCGGCGGCGAGGCCGACGAACTCCGCCAGGTGGGGTGGCGGCTGGTCGGTGGTGCCCGCGGCCGGCCCGCCCACCTCGACCCGCAGTCCGACCGTCGCGGCCGACCTGGCGGTGTCCACGACGCGTTCGACCTGGTCCGCGGCAAGGTCGTCGGACGGACGGGAGTAGGTGACCTGCGCGTAGGCGGTGCGTCCGTCGGAGCTGATCTGGCCCGCCCCTTCGGCGCGGTAGGGGCTCACCACCCGGCCGACGTCCGGCAGCGCGGCGATTCTGTCGAGAGCGGACTGCATGCGGTCACGCACGGCTGCGTCCTTGACGGTGCCCGCACCGTCGACCTGCCAGACGACGGCGTCGGTGTCGCCGGATTGCGCGGGAAAGGCCGCCTGCATCAGATGGGCGGCCCGGACCGATTCCGAGGCGGGCAGCTTGAAGTCGTTGGAGTAGGCGCTGCCCGCCAGCCGTCCGGCCAGGACGGCGCCGCCGAGCGCGGCGGACCAGAGCAGCAGGACGATGAGGCGATGCCGGAAGCACCAGCGCGCCAGAGGGACCACGGCGAGGCTCCTGTCATGTTCGGTGCGGGGCTGGGAGGCCTCAGCTTCGGCCGCCGCCCGCGCCCCCGGCCATGGGCTCGGCGCCTTTCACAACCGATTCTCAAGGTCCTCCGAAGCCGCTCGCAGCCGGCGGCGCCCCGGCCTGCCCGATACTGAGGGCGGCAGCGAGAAACCGGACGAACAGGGGCCGTCGTTGGAGGCACCGACCGTGCTCGTGGTCGAGGACGAGCCGAGCCTGGCCGACATCCTGCGGATCACCCTGGAGTTCCACGGCTTCCGGGTGCTGCGCGCGGCGACCGGGGCGCGGGCGGTGGAGATGGCCCGCAAGCACCGTCCGGATCTGCTGCTGCTGGACGTGATGCTGCCGGACGGCAACGGCTGGCAGGTGTGCCGGACCGTCCGGAGCGAACGCGAGGACGTTCCCGTGGTCTTCCTGACGGCCCGGGACGCCCCGGCCGACATCGTCGGCGGCCTCGCGTTGGGCGGCGACGACTACATCACCAAGCCGTTCAATATCGACGAGGTGGTGGCACGGGTGCGGGCAGTGCTGCGCCGCGTCCGCCTGCAGAGCCCGCCACCCGCGGTGCTGCGGCACGGCGACGTCGAGATGGACGAGGCGACGTACACCGTGCGGCGCGCGGGCACTCCGGTGGACCTCACGCCGACCGAGTACGCGCTGCTGCGCTACCTGATGCTCAACGCCGGCCGGGTCGTCACCAAAGAGGAGATCCTCCGCGAGGTGTGGAAGTACGGCTTCTCCGGCGAGACCACCGTGGTCGAGACCTACGTCGGTTACCTGCGGCGCAAGCTGGACCCGCTCGGGACACCGCTGATCGTGACGCGGCGCGGGCGCGGCTATCAGCTGCGGGCGACGGAATGATCCGGAGGCGGGCGCGTCCGCGGTCCCTGCGCGCGCAACTCACCACCGCCAACGTGCTGCTGTTCGCGGTGGGGCTCGCGCTGTTCTGCGTAGCGGGCTTGGAAGGGCTGGACCGGTTCCTTGTGAACGCGGTCGACGACAGCCTGCGCGACGCCAGGCGCGCGGTCGCAGGCATGAACGCCGACATGGCCGCCATCCAGCGCTACGCGGACCTCGGCGTCGCGGCCGGTGCCGCCCCGGCGGCGAAACCCGCCACGGAACGGGACCTGGTCCTGATCCCGCTCTCCCGTAGTGGCCGGGCACTCGCGCTCGGCCGTTCCCAGTCCCCGGACGAGCGCCAGCGGGCCCTCGCCCGGGCGCTCGGCGGCCCCTCCCGCCACGCGGACGGCGCACCGAGAACCGTCAGGAGCGAGGGAACCGCCTATCGGGTCACGACCGTGCGGCTCTCCGACGGCACCTACGTGCTGCTCGCGATGTCGCTGGAACCGGTGGAACGCACCGTGCGGCGCCTGCTCCTGCTGAACGCGTGCGCGGGCGGTGTGCTGCTGCTGGTCCTGGCCGCGGTGTCGCAGGCGGAGTCGCGGCGCAGGCTGCGCCCGCTCGGCGACATGGTGCAGACCGCGTCGGCGATCGCCGAGGGCGACCTGGCGCGCCGCGTCACCGTCCGATCCCCGGCCAGCGCCGAGGTGGCGGAACTGCGCGGGGCGCTGAACACGATGCTGCACCAGATCGAGGCGGCCTTCGAGATGCGCGAGCGCAGCGGGGCGCAGCTGCGCCGGTTCGTCGCCGATGCCTCCCACGAACTCCGCACCCCGCTCGCCGCGATCCGCGGCTACCTGCAGCTGTCGGGCAAGGGCATGCTGGACGGCGGGGAGCGCGACCGGGCGGTGGCCCGCATGGCCGCCGAAGCCGACCGGATGGCCCGGCTCGTGGACGACCTGCTCGCCCTCGCCCGCCTCGACCAGCACCCGGAGATGCACCCGGTGCCGGTGGACCTGAACCGCGTCGTGCGCGACGCCGCAGCGGACCTGCGCGCCGTGCAGCCCGCACGGCCGCTGCGGGTGGACGTCCCCGAGCAAGACCTCACGACCGAAGGCGACGAGGGTCTGCTGGCGCAGATCGTCGCGAACCTGCTGGCCAACGTGCGCGCCCACACCCCTCCGGACGCCGCCGTGCAGATCACCTTGCGGCCGGAGGCCGACCAGGCAGTGCTGGAGGTCGCCGACGACGGGCCGGGCATGGACACCGGCGACGCCGCGCACGTGTTCGACCGTTTCTTCCGCGCACGCAGGAACGAGCAGCGCGATGACAAGGGGCCCGTTTCCAGGGAGCGCGTTGACGCGCACAACGGCAGCGGCCTGGGCATGGCGATCGTACGAGCGGCGGTCGAGGCGCACGGCGGCACAGTGAACGTGGACACCGCTCCAGGCGAGGGCTTCACCGCCACCGTGCGCCTGCCCCTGTCCCGACCTGTGGGTGAGTGAATTCGGCCTCACCCGATCGGATGCGATCGATGGCGATGACCTGCGTGTTCGGCGCCGTCTGCCGCTTTCCGGTCTGTCGGGCGCTCAGGGGGCCGTGGTGGGGCGGACGCGGAAAAGGCCGACGGTTCGGGTGCCGATCCGGAACGTGGCGTCGGCGCGGGGGCCGTCGTCCAGCCGCAGCTTCCGGCCGCGGACGGCGACGGCGATCACGGCGTCCTCGGACAGGAGCTCTCCCAGGGCCCGCAGCATGCCCGCCGTCCCGGACGCGCCGCCGGGGCCGCGCCAGCCGGTCTGCTCCCCGTAGGGGACGTCGGTGATCACCAGGCCGGGGCGGCGGCCGTCCAGCGCCTGGCGAAGCTGCCGCGGGTCGAACACATCGGCTTGGTGCAGGTGCGGCGCAGGGCCCTGCCCCGACGGCAGCCGGCGCGCGAGCCGTCGGGCCGCCTGGGCCGCGGCGGCGTAGGAGGGTTTGTCCCAGCGTTCGGCCTGCGCGTCCAGATCGGCGGCGCGGGCCGATAGCCCGGCTTCGTCCAGCAGGGCCAGGTTCTGCCCGGCCAGCCGTAGCGCGGCGGGATCGATGTCGGTGCCCACCACGGCGGTGATCTGGCCGGGATGCAGCAGTCCCAGCACGGTCAGCATGTAGCCGCTGCCGCAGCACGGGTCCCACACCATCGCCGCGTGGTCCTGGCGCATCGCCAGGGCACGCTGGAACATCTCGCTGGCCAGCCGCACCGGGAAGGCGGGGAAGCCGGGCGCCGAATGCAGGACGCCGCCGCTTGCCAGGTCCTCGTAGTTCTCCCGGACGACCGCGTAACGGTAGGCCATGGCGGTCAGGGCCGGCCGCCGCGTTGGCGGACGGTCTCGTACAGCGCGACCGTGGCGGCGCTGGCGGCGTTGAGCGAGCTGGCCGCGCCGCCGATCGGGATCCGCGCCATCGTGTCGCAGCCCTCCCGCCAGCCGGCGCTCAGCCCGGCGGTCTCGTTGCCGATGACCAGCAGCACGGGGCCGGTCAGGTCGACCTCGGCGATGTCGGCGGCGCCGTGCTCGTCGGTGCCGACCACGGTGAGCGGCCGTCCGGCGGCCCGCTCCCGCCGGACCCAGTCCAGCACCTCGCGGTGGGAGCGGACGCGGACCACCGGCAACGCCAGCAGCGACCCGGTGGAGGCGCGCACCGCCTTGGGGTCGTAGGGGTCGGCGGCGTGCCCGGTGACGATCAGTCCGGCACCGCCGAACGCGTCGAGCGAACGCACCAGCGTGCCGATGTTGCCGGGGCCGGCCGGCCGGTCGAACACCACGCCCAGGAACAAGGGCCCCACCGCGATCCGCGCCAGGTCGTCGTCCGGCAGCGCCACCACCGCCACCAGCTCGGGGACCTCCTGCTCCTTGCCGCTCAGCTCGCGCAGCAGTGCGGGCGCCATCGCCACCCGCTCGGCCCCGGCCGTGTCCAGCATCCCGGCCGCCCAGCGCGACAAGGGCCGCTCGGCGTCGTAGATCAGCGCCCGCACCGGCCAGCCGCGCTCCACCGCCAGGCTGATCGGCCGGACGCCCTGCACCAGGAACTCGCCCGCCCGCTGCCGCTTGTTCCGGTTCCGCAGCAGCGCCTCCCACTGCTGGAACCGCGCGTTGGGCCGCGAGATCCGCAGCACATCCCCCACCGACCGCTCCAGTCCGCTTCTCGCCCGAAGAACGGCCCAGTCTCCCACATGACGATCTCGGGACCGGTCCCCCGCTGCGCCGGCAATTCAGCGCTGTGACAATGAGGCTTCGGGACGCTCGGTGGAGCGCGCCGCCCGGGCCGTCCGGCCGAGCCCGGGGATCAGGACGGCCGCGACGATCAGGTGCATGCCGGTGAGGACCGCCATGGACGTCCCGTCGCCGGCGCTGCCGAGCGGTCCGCCCAGCGACAGGACGAGGACGGCCAGCGCGAGGGCGGTCCAGATCCGTCCCGGGCGGGCGGTGGTGCGTTCCAGCAGCGCGAGCAGTCCCCAGCCGGCCAGGCCGGCGATCAGGCTCCCGGCGATGACCGGGGCGGCCCCGACCGTGCGGAGCTGCCCGCCGGTCTCGGCGGACGGGTCGAGCCCCGCGACCGGGCCGGTCAGCGCCCACAAGGCGAGGGCGGCGGCGACCGCTCCCGCGACGGTCAGCGCCCGGCGTGCGCGATTCCCAGCGAACATGTGCTCGTCCTTTCGTTGCGGTCGATGCACGTAGCGTCGCCGCCGCGGCGCGCCTGCCGCATCGGGCGCGCGGTGGGAGCCGCCCCGACCGGGGAACGGGCGGGCACCGACTTTGGTCGGTGTCGGGCCGCGGGGCGTCGGGGCTAGCCTCGGTCCGGTGGACGAAACGACCCCCCACCTGCCCGAACGAGGTGCCTCCGGCGCGCGGGAGCGCCCGAGGCTCACCGCCGCGACCGTGACGGCCTGCTCCGCCGCGCTGGTCGTGGCGACGGTCCTGGGCCGTTTCGCCGACGACGTGGCGGGCTGGCGTCTCGCCCTGGACATCGCCGTCGGGGCGGCGAGCTGCCTGCTGTCCCCGCTGCTGGTGGGGCGGCCGGTCGCGGCGGCGCTGGCACTGACGGCCCTCGCGGCGCTGTCGCCGGCGGCGACCCCGCCGGCGAGCATGGGGGTCCTGCAGGTCGCGCAGCGCCGCCCGTTCCCGCTGGCCGCCCGGGTCGGCGCGGCGGGGGTCGCGGCGCACGTCGTCCAGGGGCTGTGGCAGCCGAACAGCGGGATCTCCTTCGGCTGGTGGCTGCTGCTGATCGCGTCCGGCTACGGCGCGCTGGTCGGCTGGGGCGCGTGGGCGCGGGCGCGCCGCGAGCTGCTGGAGTCGCTGCGCGAGCGGGCCCGCCGCGCCGAGGCCGAGCAGGGCCGCCGGGTCGCCGAGGCCCGCATGATGGAGCGGACGCGGATCGCGCGGGAGATGCACGACGTGCTCGCGCACCGGCTGTCGCTGCTGGCCACCTACGCGGGCGCGCTGGAGTACCGTCCGGACGCGCCGCCGGAGAAGCTGTCCCATGCCGCGGGGGTGGTCCGCGCCGGGGTGCATCAGGCGCTCGACGAGCTGCGCGAGGTGATCCTGCTCCTGCGCGCCGACGACGCCGCCGAGGAGGACCGTCCGCAGCCCGTCCTCGCGGACGTGCCCCGGCTGGTGGAGGAGTCCCGGGACGCGGGCACCCCCGTGGAGCTGCGCGACGACACGTCGGACGCGCCGGCGCTCCCCGCCGCCGCGGGCCGCACCGCGTACCGGGTGGTGCAGGAAGGACTGACCAACGCGCGCAAGCACGCCGCGGGCCGTCCCGTCCAGGTGGTGCTGGACGGGCGGCCCGGTGACCGGCTCGTCATCGACATCCGCAACCCCCTCGCCGGGGGCGGCGCGGGGCCGGTCGCGCCGGGCAGCGGGACGGGCCTGGTCGGTTTGACCGAGAGGGTCCGGCTGGCCGGCGGGCGGCTGGACCACGAGGCGGTCGCGGGCGAGTTCCGGTTGCGCGCCTGGCTACCATGGCCCGCGTGACCCGGCCCCTGCGCGTCCTGATCGTCGATGACGACGCGCTCGTCCGCGCCGGACTGTCGATGATGCTGGACGGGACGGGCGGCATCACGGTGGCCGGCGAGGCCGCCGACGGCGCCGAGGTGCCGGCCGCCGCCGACGCGCACGCCCCCGACGTCGTCCTGATGGACCTGCGGATGCCGCGCGTGGACGGCATCACCGCGACCCGCCGGCTGCGGGCCCGGCCGGACCCGCCGGAGGTGATCGTGCTGACGACGTTCGACTCCGACGAGAACATCCTGCACGCGCTGCGCGCCGGGGCCAGCGGGTTCCTGCTGAAGGACACGCCGCCGGACCAGATCGTGCACGCCGTCCGGCAGGTCGCCGCGGGCGACCCGATCCTGTCCCCGCGGATCACGCGCCGGCTCATGGACCGCGCCGCGGTGGAGGCCGGCGCCTACCAGCGGGCCCGTGCGGCGCTCGCCCGGCTCAGCCCGCGCGAGAACGAGGTGGTCCTGGCGATCGCCCGGGGGGCGTCCAACGCCGACATCGCGGAGGAGCTGTTCATGAGCGTGGCGACCGTCAAGGCGCACGTCTCCAGCGTCCTGACCAAGCTCGACCTCGACAACCGCACCCAGATCGCACTGCTCGCCCACGACGCCGGCCTCGCCTGACGCCCGCCGGGGCCGTCCAGAAGGCGGCTCAGGTGAGGAGGGCCCCGGCGCGGGCCGCGGCGCAGGCGGCCGCGGCGGCGCGGTCGGCGGCCTGCCGGCCGGCGGGTTCGCCGGTGATGAACAGCCGGTAGTACAGCGGGGCGACGGCGACCCGGACGACCTCGGCCGCGTCGGTCCCGGCGGGGACCTCGCCGCGGGCGGCGGCCCGTTCGACGACGGCGGCGGCCTGCTCGTGGCGGCGCGCGAAGAAGGCGTTCAGGGCGCGGGCGGCGTCGGTGCTCTGCGCGGCGGCCAGCACGAACGCGCGGGAGACCGGGCCCTCGCGGGGGTCGGCGAACCCGGCCTGGACGAGCCGAGCGATGGCCCGCAGGTCGCCGGCGAGGGTGCCGGTGTCGGGGATCGGCCAGGGTTCGGCGGCGGCGCGTTCGAGGGCGTCGGCGACGAGCCCGTCGGCGTTGCGCCAGCGCCGGTAGACGGTGGTCTTGTGGACGCCGGAGCGGGCGGCGACGCCTTCGACGGTGAGGCCGCGGTAGCCGTGCTCGGCCAACTCTGCGAGGGTGGCCTCCCGGACGGCGTCGCGCACCCGGGCGGTGCGGCCGCCGGGGCGCACGCTGCCCGGCCCCGCGGCGGTCACCGGGCGTCCGGGCGGTGTCGGCTGCTTCCCACGCCCCGATCGTAACGCAACACCGGTTGCGTTAACCTCGGCGCTGGGCGGAAACAGCAGTGGAGGACGAGGGGGGACGATCATGCCGCAGGGTTCGCACGCCACGATCAGGGAGTTCACGGTCTCGGGCCCGGACGCGGGCCCGTACGGCATCGCCGCCGGGCCGGACGGGGCGCTGTGGTGCACGCTCGTCCACGACGGCCGGATCGCGCGCCTGACGCCGGGCGGGGACCTCACCCTGCACGGTCCCGTCACCGGCGGCCCGATGATCATCACGGCGGGCCCGGACGGCGCGCTGTGGTTCACCGCCTTCCAGGGCTCCGTGGTCGGCCGGATCAGCACCGCGGGCGAGATCACCGAGTTCGCCGTCCCCGAGGGCTGCGGCCCCTGCGGGATCGCGGCCGGGCCGGACGGCGCCCTCTGGTTCACCCAGATGCACACCGGGCGCATCGGCCGGATCACCGTGGACGGGCGGGTGACCGACCATCCGGTCCCGGGCGAGGGCACGATGCCGTCGATGATCACCGCGGGCCCGGACGAGGCCCTGTGGTTCACCCTCAACCAGGGCAACGCCATCGGGCGGATCGCCCCCGGCGGGGACGTCACCGTCCACGCGCTGCCCACCGAGGGGTCCGCGCCGGTCGGCATCACCGCCGGGCCGGACGGCGCGCTGTGGTTCGTCGAGATCGGCACCGGGCACATCGGGCAGATCACCACCGACGGGAAGGTCACCGAGTTCCCGCTGCCCGACCCCGCCTCCCGCCCGCACGCGATCGTCACCGGCCCCGGCGACGACCTGTGGTTCACCGAGTGGGGCACCGCGCACATCGGGCGGATCACCCCCGACGGGCGGATCGACGAGCATCCGCTGCCGACGCCCGGATCCGAGCCGCACGGCCTGGCCGTCGGGCCGGACGGCGCGCTGTGGGTCGCCCTGGAGACGGGCGCCATCGCCCGCGTCGCCGTCAGCTGACCGCTTCCCTGCCGCCGCGGACGGTTCGGGCCACACCGAAGCATCCCGCCGCCACCGTGGGGGCATGGGTTCCACGACACATGCCACCGCCGGTCCCGAGACCCGCGTGCCCGTCCCCCGGCGCGGGGCGGCACTGGCCATCCTGTGCGCCGGGATGTTCCTGGTCCTGCTGGACGTGACGATCGTCAACGTCGCGCTTCCAGGGATCGGACGGGCGCTCGGCACCGGCCTGCCCGGCCTGCAGGGGGTCGTGGACGGGTACGCGGTCGCGATCGCGGGGCTGCTGCTCGGCGGCGGCGCCCTCGGCGACCGGATCGGCCACCGCAGGACGACCCTCGCCGGCTTCGCCCTGTTCGGGCTGGCGTCGCTGGCCTGCGGGGCCGCGCCCGGAGCCGGGCCGCTCATCGCGGCGCGCGTCGCCCAGGGGGCCGGGGCGGCGCTGCTCCTGCCCGGCAGCCTCGCCCTCGTCACCGCCATGTACCCGGGGCGCGCGGAGCAGGCGCGGGCGCTCGGGGCGTGGGCTGGCATCTCCTCCACGGCACTGCCCGCGGGACCGCTGCTGGGCGGGCTGCTCGCCGACACCGCGGGCTGGCGCTGGATCTTCCTGCTGAACGTCCCGATCACGGCCATGGCGATCATCGGCGTCAGCCTCCTCGTCCGCCCGCCCGAGGGCCGTGACGCGGGGCGGCGACAGGACGTCCCTCTGGACCGCGCCGGGCTGATTCTGGCGCCGCTCACCCTGGGCGGCCTGGTCTGGACCGTCATCGCCGCCGGCCACGGTCATCCGGGGACGGCCGCCGGCACCGCCGTCCTCACCCTGGCCGCGGGGGCCGCGTTCGTGGTCGCCGAGCGGCGGGCGGCGGCGCCGATCGTGCCGCGCGGGCTGCTGCGCGCCCCGGCGTTCCTCGGCGCGGGCGCCATCGCGCTGATCATGAACCTGGTCACCAACGGGGTGCTGTTCGTCGCCACGCTGTGGCTCCAGCAGGATGGGCACCGCTCCGCCCTGACCGCCGGCGCGATGCTGCTGCCGATGGCCGCCCCGCTGGCGTTCCTGGCCCCGGTCAGCGGGCGGCTCACGGCCCGGTACGGGACGCGGGTGCCGATAGCCGCGGGCGCCGCGATCGCCGCCGCCGGATGCGTGTCCCTGCTCGGCGCCGGGCCCGGCGGGTACGCGGCGCTGCTTCCGGCGCTGCTCGGCATCGGGATCGGGGACGGGCTGATCGTCACCGCCGTGGTCGCCGCCGCGATGCGCGCCGCGCCGCCCGCGGACGCCGGCCTGGCCGGGGGCTTCAGCAACACCGCCCGCCAGATCGGGACGGCGCTCGGCGTCGCGGTGTACGGGACCGTCGCCGGCCCCGCGCCGCGACCGGCGTTCACCTCCGGCCTGCACACCCTGGCCTGGGCGAGCATCGCGCTGTGGCTGGCCGCGCTCGCGCTGACCCGCGTCGTCCCGGCCCGCTGAGGCGCCGAAAACCGGTCGACATGATCGGGCGCGCTCGCCTACAACGGTCGGCATGCTTCGCAAGTACCCCCGGACCCGGCACATCGAGGGCTCCCGGCTCCAGCCAGGCGACCACGATCTCGCCGCGGTGCCGTTCGCGGCCATCGCCGGGTGGTACCTGGTGGTGGAGGAGAAACTCGACGGCGCCAACGCCGGCATCAGCTTCACCCCGGACGGTGACCTGCGGCTCCAGAGCCGCGGCCACTACCTGACCGGCGGGCCGCGCGAGCGCCAGTTCGGGCCGTTCAAGGCGTGGGCGGCGTCGGTCCAGCACGTCCTGCGCGAGCGTCTGCGGGACCGCTACGTCCTGTACGGGGAGTGGCTGTACGCCAAGCACACCGTCTTCTACGACGCGCTCCCCCACTACTTCTGCGAGTTCGACGTCCTCGACCTGGCGGACGGGACGTTCCTGTCGACCGCGCGGCGCCGGGAGCTGCTGGAGGGGACGCCGGTAGTGCCGGTCCCCGTCCTGCACGAGGGCCCCCTGCCGGAGGTGGCCGCGCTGACCGCGCTCGCGGGGCCGTCCACGTGCCGCACCCCGGCGTGGCGGGACGCGCTGCGGGACGCGGCGCGGGCGGGCGGCGCCGACCCCGATCGCGTCACCGAGGAGACCGACACCTCCGAGGAGATGGAGGGCCTCTACATCAAGGTGGAGGAGGACGGGCAGACCGTCGGCCGCTACAAGTGGGTCCGGCCGAGCTTCCTCACCGCGATCCTGGACTCCGGCACCCATTGGCAGGACCGGCCGATCGTCGCCAACGGGCTCGCCGACCCGGAGGTGTTGTATGCGGGTGTTTGAGGAGCTGTGCCCGGCGCCGCCGCACTGGACCGTCCCCTGGGACCGGATCCGCGACGCCTTCGACTGGGTGCGCGACATGGCCGGGGTCCCGCAGGACGCGGTCTACCACGGCGAGGGCGACGTCGAGGTCCACACCCGGCTGGCGTGCGAGGCGCTGGCGTCGCTGCCGCAGTGGCGGGCGCGACCCGCGGCCGAGCGGGTGCGGCTGTTCACGACCGTGCTGATGCACGACATCGCCAAGCCGCACTGCACCGCCGTCGACGACGACGGCCGCATCACCGCCCGCGGCCACTCCCGGCGCGGCGACCTGATGGTGCGCCGCATCCTGTGGGAGCTGGGCGCGCCGGTCGCGTGGCGCGAGCACGTGGCCGCGCTGATCCGCCACCACCAGGTGCCGTTCTGGGCGCTGGAGCGCCCCGACCTGCAGCAGATCGCGTTCCGGGTCAGCCTGCTGGCCCGCAACGACGACCTGGTGCTGCTGGCGTCGGCCGACATCCTCGGCCGGATCTGCCCCGACACCGAGGAGCTGCTGGAGAACGTCGCCCTGTATGGGGAGTACTGCGCCGAGCAGGACTGCCTGGACGGGCCGCGCGCGTTCCCGTCCGACCACGCCCGGTTCTGGTACTTCCGCAAGCCCGGCCGCGACCCCGGGTACGCCGCCTACGACGACACGCGCTGCACCGTGACCGTCCTGTCCGGCCTGCCGGGCGTGGGCAAGGACCACTGGATCGAGGCGAACCGGCCGGACGTGCCGGTCGTCAGCCTCGACCGGCTCCGCGCCGAGATGGGCGTCGGCCCGGCCGGCGACCAGCGCGCCGTGGCCGCCGCCGCGCACGAGCTGGCCCGCGGGCACCTGCGCGCCGGGCGGTCGTTCGTGTGGAACGCCACCAACGTGTCGCGGACGCAGCGCGACCTGTGCACCGGCCTCATCGCCGGCTACCGGGGGCGCGTCGAGGTGGTCGCGCTGGAGGCGCCGCCGCGGGTGCTGCGGGACCGCAACCGGGCGCGGGCGGCGCCGGTCCCGGACGCGGTGATCGACCGGCTCGTCCGCCGCTGGGAGACCCCCGACCCGACCGAGGCGCACCGCGTCGACTGGCTCGCCACCGTCTGAGCTGGTACGTCTGAGCTGGTACGCCTGAGCTGACAGGCGGGCGGTATCGGACGGGAGGTCGCCGATGGAGGGACGGGTCGCGCTGGTGACGGGCGCCGGATCGGGCATCGGCGCCGCGATCGCGGCGGCGCTGCTGGACGGCGGCTGGCGCGTCGCGCTGGCCGGGCGCCGCGCCGGGCGCCTGGAGGAGGCGGCGGCGCGCGGCGGGGCCGGGGAGGCGCTGGCGGTGCCCGCCGACGTCACCGACCCCGGCTCGGTCGAGGGGCTGTTCGGCGCCGTCCGCGACCGGTGGGGGCGCCTGGACCTGCTGGTCAACAACGCGGGCGTGTTCGGTGCGTCCGCGCCCGTGGAGGAGTTCTCCCACGACGAGTGGCGCACGGTGGTCGACACCAACCTGACCGGCGCGTTCCTGTGCGCGCAGCAGGCGTTCCGGATGATGAAGGACCAGGACCCGCAGGGCGGCCGGATCATCAACAACGGGTCCCTGTCGGCGCACACGCCGCGTCCCCGGTCGGTGGCCTACACCGCCAGCAAGCACGCCGTGACGGGGCTGACCAAGACGCTGTCGCTGGAGGGCCGCCCGTACCGGATCGCCTGCGGGCAGATCGACGTGGGCAACGCCGCCACCGAGCTGACCGGCGGTTTCGGCGCGGGCACCCTGCAGGCGGACGGGACGGTGAAGGCCGAGCCGAGGATGGACGTGCGCCACGTCGTCGACGCCGTCCTCTACATGGCCGGGCTGCCGCTGGAGGCCAACGTCCAGTCGTTGACGGTGATGGCCACCACGATGCCCTCGTTCGTGGGCCGCGGCTGACCCCCGCGTTCACCGCGGGTCGGGGCGCGGACACGTTTAGCCCATGAGCTGAGGGAACGCCACCACCAGGCTTCGTAACGATATGCGGAGGAGGCCTGGAGCGATGAGCATCGCGCGTCGGCAACACGATGGTGAGGGCCAGACCGGGACGCTGGGAGCACACCGGCAGGATTTCGGGCGCGCACCGGAGTCCGGTGACGGGCGTCACGGGGCGGGCACGGGCGAGCTGGTCCGGCAGGCCGCGCAGCAGGTGTCGGAGCTGATGCGCGCCGAGATGCGCCTGGCGGCGGCCGAGCTGAAGGACAAGGCCCGCCACGCCGGCACCGGCGCGGGCATGTTCGGCGGCGCGGCCCTGGTCGCCCTCTACGGGCTGGGGGCGCTGCTGGCCGCGGCGATCGCGGGGATCGCGGTGACGCTGCCGGTGTGGGCCGCGGCGCTGATCATCGGCGGGTTCCTGATGCTGGTGGCGGGTGTGCTGGCGATGCTGGGCCGCGCGCAGACCAGGCGCGCCACACCGCCCCGGCCGGAGAAGGCGATGGACGAGGCCCGGCAGGCCGTGGCCGAGCTGAAGGAGAGGGCGACGCACCGATGACCACGCAGGGCAAGCACGGCGCGGCCGCCGGGACCGAGGAGCTGCGCCAGGACGTCGACCGGGCGCGCCACGAGCTCGGTGACACGGTGGAGCAGCTGGCCGCGAAGGCCGATGTGAGGGCGATGGCCCGGCAGAAGGCCGAGTACGCGCGGGGCAGGGCCCGCGACGCGGCCGCGTCGGCGTGGCGGGCGGCCGGCTCGGAGAAGACGGTGTCCAGGGCGCGGCGGGGCGGGATCGTGATCGGCTCCGCGGGCGCCGTCGCCGGCGCCGCCCTGTGGATGCGCCGCCGGGGCACGCCGCGGATGCGGCTCGGCGGCACGCCGCGGATGCGGCTCGGCGGCACGCCGCGGATGCGGCTCGGCCGCGGCCGCAGGGCACCGGTCCAGGTCCGGTTCCGCACCGGCCAGAAGCGCGCCATCGAGGTGCGCCGCCGGCGCCGGAAGTTCTTCTGAGAGGGCCGGGAAAGAGGACGGACTCATGCACGGCCGAACCAGCGCGTTCCTGCGCAGAGGACCCGGCGCGCCGACAGATCTGCCCGTGCGGTCGTGGGGGCAGGCGCTCAAGCGCACCGCCGGCGAGTTCAAGAAGGACAACCTGTCCGACTGGGCCGCCGCGCTCACCTACTACTCCATCCTGTCGATCTTCCCGGCGATCCTGGTGGTGGTGTCGCTGGTGGGCCTGGCCGGCCAGTCGGCCACCGACGACCTGATCGACAGCGTCGGGGACCTGGCGCCCGGATCGGTCCGGGACCTGCTGATCAGCAGCATCCGGCAGCTGGAGGGCGGCAGCGGCGGCGCGGGCGTCGTCGCGGTGCTGAGCCTGGGCGCCGCGGTGTGGTCGGCGTCGGGGTACGTAGGGGCGTTCATGCGCGCCTCCAACGTCGTCTACGACGTGCCCGAGGGCCGGCCGTTCTGGAAGACCGTGCCGATCCGCGTCGGCGTCACGCTGCTGACGCTGGTGCTGCTGTCGGCGTCGGTGATCGCGGTGGTGGTGTCAGGGCCGCTGGCCCGGGAGATCGGCGAGATTCTCGGGCTCGGCTCGCAGGCGGTCACGATCTGGGGCATCGCCAAGTGGCCGGTGCTGGTGCTGGTGGTGAGCCTGCTGTTCTCGCTGCTGTACTGGGCCTCCCCCAACGCCAGGCGCGGGTTCCGGTGGGTCACGGCGGGCGGTGTCCTGGCGATCGTCCTGTGGCTGGCCGCGTCCGGGCTGTTCGCGCTGTACGTGGCGAACTTCGCCTCCTACAACAAGACCTACGGCAGCCTGGCCGGGATCATCATCTTCCTGGTGTGGCTGTGGATCACCAACCTGGCGATCCTGCTGGGCGCCGAGCTGAACGCCGAGATCGAGCGCGGCCGGGCGATCGCCGGCGGGCAGTCGGCCAAAGAGGAGCCGTACGTGGAGTTCCGCGACACCCGCGCGTTCGACGAGGACCAGCGGCGCGAGACCGGTGTCGGGGAGACCGGGACGCCGGAGGAGGCGGGAACCGGGGACAAGGCCGCGGAGGCCGGGCGGCGGGAGCACGGGAGCGGCGCCCACCGGTCCTAGGGCGGCCGTCCCGGGGAATCACGGGTCGCATAAGGGCGATTACCGTGAATAGGATCATCGCATGCTCCGTCCCGCCTATCCGATCGAGACCGAGCGTCTGATCCTGCGGCCGTTCCGCGAGGACGACCTTGAGGGCCTGTACGCCTACCAGTCGCTGCCGGAGGTGGCGCGGTACCTGTACTGGAAACCGCGTTCACTGGAGGAGTCGCGTTCGTTCCTGAAGCAGAAGATGAGCGCGGCGACCGTGGAGAAGGAAGGCGACTGGCTGGTCCTGGCCGTCGAGTGGCGCGAGACCGGCGAGCTGATCGGCGAGGTCAACCTGCAGTGGCGCAGCCGGGAGCACCGGCAGGGCGAGATCGGCTACATCTTCAACCCGGCCTACCACGGCAAGGGGTTCGCCACCGAGGCCGCCGAGGCGGTGCTGCGGCTGGGCTTCGAGGGGCTGGACCTGCACCGGGTGTGCGGCCGGCTGGACGGCCGCAACGCCGCGTCCGCCCGCGTCCTGGAGCGGCTCGGCATGCGCCGCGAGGCGCACCTGATGCAGAACGAGATCGTCAAGGGCGAGTGGAGCGACGAGGTCATCTACGCGATGCTCCGCCACGAGTGGGACGCCCGCACCTCCTTCTGACCCGCGCCGCGGGTCACCGCCCGGCCTGCTCCTGGAGTGAGCGGGCCAGGTCGCGGACGTGGCCGCGCAGCTCGCCGGGGCGGCGGATGACGAATGGGAAGCCGAGTCCGGCCAGCATCCGCGCCATCCCGTCCAGGCGCTCGGCACGGGTGGTCAGCAGCACTCCCCCGGCGTCCTCGGCCAGCGTCGCGGTCGCGGCGGGGATCCGGCGCCGCGCCTCGGCGATCGTGGTCTCCAGCAGCACCTCCACCTCGTGGGCGTAGGGGACGGCGGCCAGTGACCGGGTGACGTGCTGGACGGGGTCGAGGCCGGCGGGCGGCTCGAAGCGCGCGGTGCCGGGCTCGGCGGAGGCGACGCGGTCGATCCGGAACGTGCGGATCTCGCCGCTGCGGTGGTCGTGGCCGGTGACGTACCAGCGGCCGGAGTGGAACACCAGGCCGTAGGGGTCCAGGTCGCGTTCGGTGTCGGCGCCGCGGAAGGAGCGGTAGCGCAGCCGGACGCGGCGGCGTTCGCGGGCGGCCGCGGCGAGGGTGAGGACGGCGCCGGTGTCGGGGGCGGCACCGCGGACGGCGGCGTCCCGCGCGGGGGCGGTGAACCCGAGGGTGTCGCGCAGCGCCTGGACGCGGTCGCGCAGCGCGGCGGGAAGGACGCGCTCCACCTTGGCGAGGGCGCTCTCGGTGGCCTGCCCCGGAAGCCCGATCCGCCGTCCGGCCAGCAGGCCGAGCACCACGGCGGTGGCCTCGTCGTCGGTGAGCATGAGCGGCGGCAGCTTGTAGCCGGGCATGAGCCGGTAGCCGCCGTGGCGCCCGCGTTCGGCGGTGACGGGGACGCCGAGGTCCTCCAGCCGGGCGGCGTAGCGGCGGACGGTGCGCTCGTCCACGCCGAGCCGCCGCGCCAGCTCCGCGCCGCCGATGCGCTGGTTGGCCTGCAGCAGCTCCAGCATGGCCAGGACACGGGTGGTCGGATGCGACGGTGGAGGATGTGACACAGGCCACTCCATAAATCCGGGCGGTTTCTGTCCGGTATCGACCGTAGCGTGGGATCACATCCACGAGAAAGGACGGCCGACCGTGACTTCTGACAGCGGGACTTCTGACACCGTGACCTCCGGCGAGGCGACGTTCGTGCTGGTCCCCGGCTACTGGCTCGGTGCCTGGGCCTGGGACGCGGTGGCGGCGGAGCTGCGCGCGGCGGGGCACGCCGTCCACGCGGTGACCCCCGCCGGGCAGGCCGAGCGGGCGGAGCAGTCCGCGCCCGGCGCCGACGTCGAGACCCAGATCGCCGACCTGGTGAGGCTCATCGAGGACGCGGACATGCGCGAGGTCGTCCTCGTCGCCCACAGCGGCGCCAACATGGCCGTCACCGGCGCCGCCGACCGGATCCCCGAGCGGATCGCCAACGTCGTGTACGTCGACAGCGGGCCGATGCCGTCCGGCATGGCCGGCATCGACTTCCACGACGCCGAGGCGCGCGCCGAGCTCGAGAAGGCGGTCGCCGAGCAGGGCGGCGGATGGCGCATCCCGGTGCCGCCGTTCGACGCCGCCGCCGACCCGGTCAACCTCGCGGGCCTCACCGAGGAGCACCTGGCCGCCATGCGCGGGCGCGGCACGCCCCAGCCGTTCGGCACCGCGACGCAGGCGCTCACCCGCCCCGACCCGCTGCCGGCGACGCCGCGCACGCTCATCGCCACCACGATCCCGCTCGACGCGGTCAGGCAGATGGGCGACAGCGGCCACCCCGTCTTCTCGCTGATGACCGGGCCCGGCTGGACCTACCGGGAGCTGCCGACCGGGCACTGGCCGATGCTGTCGGCGCCGCGCGAGCTCGCCGCGCTGCTGGCCGGGGTCGCCGCCGGCGGCTCCTGAAGCACTCACTTCTCCACAGCCGCACGGGCGTTTCTTGTTACCCGCCCATGTAGATCATTCCGGCCGGGTCGAGGACACTCTGCGGAAGTCGCGCGGCCACGGGGGTCGGGCCTGATCCGCGAGGTGAGCAGATGACACCCACCGCCCGCCATCGATCACACCGCGTGCACCGGCGGCGCTCGCTGGCGTCCGGGGCGATCACCGTCGTCGTGGCCGCGGGCCTCGGCGCGGTCGGCACGGGGCCGGCGCGGGCGCTGGCGGGCCCGGTCAAGGCGGACGACGGCGCGCGCATCACCGCGGAGAAGAAGATCGCCTCCCGCGCGGTCGACATCACGATCGCCTCGCCCGCGCTGGGCAAGTCGGTGAAGGCCCGCATCCTGCTCCCGGCGAACTGGTCGCGCAACGCGACGGCGACGTGGCCCGTGCTGTACGCCTTCCACGGCGGGCAGGACAACTACACCTCCTGGACCAAGAACAGCGACATCGAGGCGTGGGCGGCGAAGTACAACGTCATCGTCGTCATGCCGGAGGGCGAGAACGGCTCCTACACCGACTGGTACAACTACGGCAAGGGCGGGTCGCCCAAGTGGGAGACCTTCCACACCGCCGAGGTGCGCCAGCTGATGGAGCGCAACTACCACGCGGGCGCGCTGCGCGCGGCGATCGGCAACTCCTCCGGCGGCGCGGGCGCGATGTCGTACGCGGCGCGGCATCCGGGGCTGTTCAAGTACGCGGCGTCGCTGAGCGGGATCCTGTCGATGCGCTCGATCGGGATGCCGGCGATGCTGATGTTCCTGAACGCCGGCAACGGGCAGGACCCGTTCGCGATCTGGGGCGTCCCGTGGGCCGACGACGCCAACTGGGCGGCGCACGACCCGTCCTCGCTGGCGCCCAAGCTGCGCGGCACGGGGCTGTTCTTCTCCGCCGGCACGACCGGCCGCCCGGGGCCCGGCGACCCGGACGTGGCGCCGTGGGACATCGGCCTGCTCAGCGAGATCGCGGTGGGCGCGAACAACAAGGACTTCAAGAAGCGGCTGGACGAGCTGAAGATCCCCTACACCGCCCACATCTACGGCGACGGCCGCCACAACTGGCCGGCGTGGATCCGTGAGGCGGCGGCGATCTGGCCGACGCTGATGAAGTCGCTCGGCGCGCGGAAGGCGTGACGCCGGGGCGCCGCCTCCGCGGACGGCGCCCCCTGGCCCGACATGAACCAGAACCCGGCCCGGTTCCGGTGCGGCTGCGGCTGCCGACCCGGGACCGGGCCGCCGCGTCCGCGGGCGCCCGGCCGCCGGCCAGGCCGGGCGCCCGCGGATGCGGCGGTCAGTAGCCCAGCCCGTGCCCGTAGGGGTAGAGGACGGAGCCGGGCTGGTCCTTGACGGGGATGGCGACGGGCAGGCGGCCGCGCGGGTTCAGCTCGCCGAACAGCGTCCGGGCGGCCGAGCGCAGCGCCTCGGCGGTGTAGGAGTAGGTGGCGAGGTAGGTGGTCGCCTCGGGGAACCAGGCGATGTCGTAGGGGTCGCGGAGCGCGATCACGACGACGGGCCGGCCGGTGGCGATGAGCGCCTTGACGAGGTTCGTCTGGCCGGGCCCGTTGTGGCCTGGCTCGTCCTTGACGTCCCAGGCGCGGTTGGTGACGGCGACGACGAGGTCCTTGTCCTTCGCGGCGGCGACGGCCTGGTCGATCTCGGCCTGGCCGGGGTTGATGCCGGTCTGCCGGATGGTGGTGACGGCGCCGCGGCGGGCGATCTCGGTGCCGAGGGAGGCGGTGGTGGACACCCCCCAGCCGGTGACCAGCACGTCGCGGGCGCCGGGCCGCAGCGGCAGGATCCCGGCGCCGTTCTTGACCAGGGTGGTGGTGCGGTCGGTGGCGCGCTGCGCGGCGGCCAGGTGCGCGGGTGTCCCGACGATCTGGTCGATCTTCGACTCGTCGGCGTAGGGGTCGCGGAACAGGCCGCGCTTGCGCTTCAGCTCCAGGATCCGGTAGACGGACTCGTCGAGGCGCTCGCGCGTCAGCTCACCGGTCTTGACGGCGTTGACGACGGCGGCGAGCTGGCGGGGGAACACGCCGTCGCCCTGGGCGTCCGCCGGCGGTTTGAGCAGGACGTCCGCGCCGGCCTTGAGGGCGAGGACGGGGATGTTCTCGTCGCCGTACTTGTCGCGGACGCCCTGCATGTCGAGCGCGTCGGTGACGACGACGCCTCGGTAGCGCAGCTGCTCGCGCAGGATGCCGGTGAGGATGGGCCGCGACAGCGTGGCGGGGTCGCCGGAGGGGTCCAGCGACGGGACGACGATGTGCGCGGTCATGATGGAGTCGACGCCGTGCCGGATCGCGGCGCGGAACGGCGGCAGGTCGAGCCGCTCCCATTCGGCGCGGGTGTGGTCGATGTGCGGGACGCCGGTGTGGCTGTCGGTGGTGGTGTCGCCGTGTCCCGGAAAGTGCTTGACGGTCGGGGTCACTCCCCCGGAGCGGTATCCGCCGACCTGCGCGGTGACCATGGAGGCGACCAGGGCGGGGTCGGACCCGAAGGACCGGACGCCGATGACGGGGTTGGCCGGGTTCACGTTGACGTCGGCGTCGGGCGCGTAGTCCTGGTTGACGCCGATGGCGCGCAGCTCGCGTCCGGTGATGCGGGCCAGGGCGCGGGCGTCGCCGGTGCGTCGCCCGGCGGCCAGCGCCATGGCGCCGGGCGACTGCGTGGCGGGCGGCTGGACGCGGGCGACGATGCCGCCCTCCTGGTCGGTGGCGATCGTGGCGGGGATCTTCAGCGGCGTCGCCGCGGCGGCGCGCTGGATGCCGTTGGAGAAGGCGGCGAGCTGGTGCGGGTCCCGGACGTTCTCGCCGTAGTAGATGATCCCGCCGGGGTGGTAGCGGGCGATGACCTGGGCGGCGTCGTCGACCCCGTACAGCCTGCGGTTGGCGGCGACGGCGGCGGGGTCGGTGGTGGTCGCGCTGGTCCCGAAGATCTGCAGGACGAACAGCTGGGCGGCCTTGTCCTCCAGCGACATCGAGCGCAGGAGCCGCAGCAGCCGCGGGTCCTTGCCGCCGTGCCGCGCGGCCTGCGCCGCCGCGGCGGGCGCCGCGGCGGCGTCCGGTGCGGCCAGGCCGGTCACGGCGAGGGCTCCCGCCGTGAGGCCGGCGAGCCACCGGCGGCGGCGCGTCCTGGGACGGTACATGTCGGCTCCCTCCCGCCCCCGAGCGGCCCGATGATCAAGGTTCCTCCTGGCACGTTAGACCGGCCGGGCGCGCCCGTCCATGGCAATGGTCGACGATCCGCCCGGGAACCGGCCCCGCCCGGCCCTGGCAAGCCGGGCATGCCATAAACATCCGCATCACTCTCTATATACAGTAGTTTAGGGAGTGATGGAGCAGAAAATGTACTCGGTCGAGGAGGTCGCCGATCTCCTCGGGCTGCATGTGCGGACGGTGCGCGGCTACATCCGCGACGGCCGGCTCAACGCGGTGCGGATCGGCAAGCAGTACCGGATCGCCCCGGCGGACCTGGAGGCGCTGACCGGGCGTGCCCGCCGCGCCGCCCCGCTTCCGGGGCCCGGCGCGGTGGAGGTGTCGAGCATCGTGCAGATCGACGGGGTCGGCCGGGCCGCGGCCGACCGGCTGGGCACGCTCGTCCTGGCCGGGATCAGCACCGGCGACCCGGCGCACCCGCTGCGCGTCCAGGTCGTCCACGACGAGGAACGGAACCGGATGAAACTGGTGATCATGGGCGGCGCGGCCGCCACGGCCGACGTCCTGCGGCTGCTGGATTCGGTACTCGGCGGTCTGTCGAACGGGGAGGACGGCGATGCCTGACGTGATCCGGGAGCGGGCCGGCGTCGCGGTGCTGATGTGCGATCCGGACGGCCCGCCGGTGGCCACGGTCCAGGACGCGCTCGACCTGATCGGCGCGTCGTTCCTCGGCGCCGAGGCGGTGGCGGTGCCCGTGGCGCGGCTGGACGAGCGGTTCTTCTCGCTCGGCACCCGCCTCGCCGGCGAGATCATGCAGAAGTTCGCCAACTACCGGCTGCGGCTGGCGGTCGTCGGCGACGTCTCCGCGCACGTGGCGGCGAGCCCGGCGCTGCGCGCCCTCGTCCACGAGTCCGGCACCGCCGGCCACGTGTGGTTCGTGCCCGACCTGGACGCGCTGGACGACCGACTCCGCGCGGTCGCCTGAGCCCGCCGCGCCGGGGTGCGGGTCAGTCGCGGCACCGGGTCAGTCGCGGCGCAGCCACCGCCACCAGCGTCCGGCGGGCGCGTCCGGCTCGGTCAGCGGATGCACCTCCACGTCGTAGCGGCGCACGTAGGCGGTGGCGAAGGCCTGGATGGTGGCGCCGAGCGGGATCGCCAGGAGCACCCCGATGGGCCCGGCGACGGCCGCTCCGGCCAGGATGAGCCCGAACGCGACCGCCGGGTGCATGTCGAGGGTCCGCGCGGTGATGCGCGGCTGCAGCAGGTAGTTCTCCAGCTGCTGGTAGGCCAGGACGAACAGCAGCATCCACAGCGCCGTCGACGGCCCCTTCGTCAGCGCGATGAGCACGGGCACCGCCCCCGCCAGGTAGGTGCCGACGGCCGGGATGAACTGCGACACCACCCCGACCCACAGCGCCAGCGTCGCCGCGTAGGGGACGCCGAGCCCGGCCATGGCGGCGTAGTGGGCGATGCCGGAGATGAGGGCCAGCAGGCCCCGCGAGTAGATGTAGCCGCCGGTCTTGTCGACGGCGATCTCCCAGGCGCGCAGCACCTGGTGCTGGCGTTGCGGCGGCAGCACCGAGCAGACCGTCCGGCGGAACCGCGGGCCCTCCGCCGACAGGTAGAAGGTGAACAGCAGCACGCCGAGGGTGTTGAAGATGACGCCGAACGCGGTGGTGCCGATCCCCCACACGTTGCCCGCGATCGACGACAGGTGGCGGGTCAGCGCGCCGCTGACGGTGGGCAGCCGCTCGAACAGCGTCTCCTGGGACAGGTTCGTCCCGAACGTGTCGTTCACCCAGCCGATGAGGCTGCGGACGTAGCCGGGGAACCCGTCGATGAGGTTGGTGGTCTGGGTGGCCAGCAGCGACCCGATGCCGCCGAGGAACCCGGCGAGCAGCAGGCCGATGACCAGGAACATCGCCCCGGTCGCCAGACCGCGCCGCCACCCGCGCCGCGCCAGCCAGTTCACCGCCGGCTCGATCGCGAACGCCAGGAACAGCGAGATGAGCAGGAGCAGCAGCAGCTCCCGGAGCCGCTCCAGCAGCCACAGCCCCGCCATGAACGCCAGCACGACCGCGCCGGCCAGCACGAACGCCTTCGGCAGCCACGGCGGCATCCGGTGGGCGGGGCCGGCGGCGGCCCGCGCGGCGTGGTCGTCGGGCGGGACGTCGGCGGGCCCGTAGACGGACGCGGGGGCGAACGTCTCACCGGGTGCCTCGCCGGGTGCGCTGCCGGACGTGGGCGGCATTCCCGCACGTTAACGGCACCGCCGGGGTCCTCCCGGACGTCCTGCCCAAGCGCGTGCCCGGCCTTTGCCGAGATTTCACCCCTCGCGCCCCGCGCCGGATGCCCGGTGGCGCAGCACCAGCCACCGGCCGGCCAGCCCGGCGGCGAACATCGCCGCGCCGGCGAGGACGGACGGCCAGGGCAGCGCGGCCGACAGGGTCACGCAGCCGGCGGCGCCGAGCAGGTGCAGGGCGCGCGGCCACCGGCGGTCGGCGGCGGGCTGGGTGAGCGCCGCGGCGTTGGCGATGGCGTAGTAGACCAGGACGCCGAACGAGGAGAAGCCGATCACGCCGCGCAGGTCGGCGGTCGCCACCAGCACGCTCACCGCGGCCGCGAGGGCGATCTCGGCATGGTGCGGCACCCGGTGGCGGGGGTGGACGGCGGCGAGCCGGACGGGCAGGTCACCGTGGCGGGCCATGGCCAGGCCGGTCCGGCCGACACCGGCGATCAGGGCCAGCAGCGCGCCGAGCGCCGCCACCGCCCCGCCGGCCCGCACCACCGGGGCCAGGGCGGGGGCACCGGCCGCCTCGACGGCGGTGGCCAGCGGCGCGGCCGAGCCGGCGAGCCGGTCCGGCCCGGCGGCCAGCAGCGCCGCCGTCCCCACCACCAGGTAGATCGCGACCGTGAGGAACAGGGCGATCGGGATGGCGCGGACGATGGTGCGGCGCGGGTCGCGGACCTCCTCCCCCATGGTGGCGATGCGGGCGTAGCCGGCGAAGGCGAAGAACAGCAGCCCCGCGGCCTGCAGGACGCCGTAGGCGCCGCCCGCCCGCAGGGACGCCCACCCGCCCAGGTTCGCGGCGCCGGCGTCGCCGCCCGCAGCGATGCCGGCCACCACGACCGCCAGCGCGGTCAGGGTGCCGGCGACGAGCACCCGGGTGAGCATGGCGGTCCTGGTGACGCCGCGGTAGTTGAGGGCGGCCAGCCCGAGCACGGCCGCGACGGCGGCGGCGCGCTGCGCCCACCAGGGGCCCGGGACCGCGTAGGAGGCGAACGTGAGCGCCATGGCGGCGCACGAGGCGGTCTTGCCGACCACGAACCCCCACCCGGCCGTGAAGCCCCACCAGTGGCCGAGGCGCTCGCGTCCGTAGACGTAGGTGCCGCCAGACGTGGGGTAGACGGCCGCGAGCTGCGCGGAGGCGGTCGCGTTGCAGTACGCGATCACCGCGGCGGCCAGCAGCCCGATCAGCAGGCCGGTGCCGGCGGCGCGGGCGGCGGGGCCGAAGGCGGCGAACACCCCCGCCCCGAGCATCGACCCGAGCCCGATCACCACCGCGTCGCCGGTGCCGAGCCGGCGCGTGAGGTGTTCGGCCATGGCGCGTCTCCTCGGGCTGGGTCGTTCCTCGGCGCCGTCATCCCTCGGCGCTATTCCATCAAACCGGTTTGATGTATCGTCGGTGGCATGGGGTCATCGAGTCAAGCCGCCCCGGCGTTCGTGCGCTTGGCCGCCCACCCGCTGCGCTGGCGGCTGCTGACCGCGCTCGCCGCGGGCGACCTGCGGGTCCGCGAGCTGACGGCGCTGGTCGACGCGCCGCAGAACGCGGTCTCCTACCATCTGCGGCTGCTGCGCGAGGGCGGCCTGGTCACCGCCTCCCGCAGCAGTTTCGACGGCCGCGACAGCTACTACCGGCTGGATCTGGACCGCTGCGCGCAGGCCCTGGCCGACACCGGGGCCGTCCTGCATCCGGCGCTGCGCCCCGCCCCGCCGCCCCCGGCCGGCCCGCGGCGGTGGCCGCGCGTGTCGGTGCTGTTCGCGTGTACCGGCAACAGCGCCCGCTCGCCGATCGCCGAGGCCCTGCTGCGCCACCACACCGCCGGGGACGTGACCGTGGCCAGCGCCGGGAGCCGGCCCAGACCGTCCGTCCACCCGCAGGCGGTGCGGATGCTGTGCGAGGAGTACGGCATCGACATCGCCGGCCGGCGGCCCCGCCATCTGGACACCCTGCGCGACCACCGGTTCGACTACGTGATCACTCTGTGCGACAAGGTCCGCGAGGTATGCCCCGAGTTCGGCGGCGACCCGCGGCGCGTCCACTGGAGCATCGGCGACCCGGCGGCGGGTCCCGCGGGGCGGGCGGAGCACGCCGCGTTCGCCCGCGCCGGGGCGGTCATCGATGCCCGCGTCCGCCACCTGCTGCCCGTCATCGCCCAGACATCGGAGGCCCATCATGACGGCACCTGACCAGTACGCCGGCGTCCGCTACCTCGTGGACGACGTCCAGGCGTGCGTCGACTTCTACACGACCCACCTCGGCTTCACCCTGGGGCGCGACGCCGTGCCCGCCTTCGCCGACGTGGTGCGCGGCCCGCTGCGGCTGCTGCTGTCGGGGCCCGCCAGCTCCGGGGCCCGCGCCACGCCCGCCGACGCGGCCGCCCCGGGCCGCAACCGCATCCACCTGGTCGTCGACGACCTGGCCGCCGAGATCGAGCGGCTCCGCGGCGCGGGCCTGGCCTTCCGCAGCGAGGTGGTCGCCGGACCCGGCGGGCGGCAGATCCTGCTCGCCGATCCGGCCGGCAACCTGATCGAGCTGTTCCAGCCCGCCTCCGCCACCGCCTGAGCGGGCCGGCCGCCTCCGTCCGATGCGACTTGACGTGGTCCACGTGCGCGTGCGATCCTGGCCACGGCATCGAAGTTGACAATGAATGCGGCACGTGGACATTTCTGTTCACGTGCTTTATGCTGCCCTCTCGCGCTTGCCCTCGATGCCCCACTCCCCTGCGTTGGCTGTGATGGCGTCCGGCGCGCGTGTTCAGTCCGCCGCGAGCCCTCGGAAGGACATCTGTTGGCAGCAGCCTCGCGCAACGCCTCCGCCGTACCCGCTGGTCCTCGTCGCGTGTCGTTCGCGCGCCTTGACGAGCCGCTTGAGGTTCCCGACCTTCTCGCTCTGCAGACCGACTCGTTCGACTGGCTGCTGGGCAATGAGAGGTGGAAGGCCCGGGTCGAGGCGGCCCAGAAGGCCGGTAGTAGGAGTGTCCCGACGCAGTCGGGGCTGGAGGAGATCTTCGAAGAGATCAGTCCGATCGAGGACTTCTCCGGGACGATGTCGCTGTCGTTCCGTGACCACCGGTTCGAACCGCCCAAGTACTCCGTGGAGGAGTGCAAGGACAAGGACATGACCTACTCCGCCCCGATGTTCGTCACGGCGGAGTTCATCAACAACACCACCGGTGAGATCAAGAGCCAGACGGTGTTCATGGGTGACTTCCCGTTGATGTCGCCCAAGGGCACCTTCATCATCAACGGGACCGAGCGGGTGGTGGTGTCCCAGCTGGTCCGCTCGCCGGGGGTGTACTTCGATCGGGCGCTGGACAAGGCGTCGGACAAGGACATCTACGGGTGCCGGGTGATCCCGAGCCGGGGTGCCTGGCTGGAGTTCGAGATCGACAAGCGCGACAACGTCGGGGTGCGCATCGACCGCAAGCGCAAGCAGCCGGTGACGGTGCTGCTGAAGGCGCTGGGGTGGGACGAGGCGCAGATCCGGGAGCGGTTCGGCTCGTATGAGTCGATCAATGTCACGCTGGAGAAGGATCACACCTCCGGTCAGGACGATGCCCTGCTGGACATCTACCGCAAGCTGCGTCCGGGGGAGCCGCCGACGCGGGAGTCGGCGCAGACGCTGCTGGAGAACCTGTACTTCAATCCCAAGCGGTACGACGTGGCCAAGGTCGGCCGCTACAAGATCAACAAGAAGCTCGGTCTGGACCTGGACATGAACCAGGGCACGCTGACCAAGGACGACATCGTCGGCACGATCGAGTACCTGGTGCGGCTGCACGCCGGCGAGGAGGAGGCCACTCTCGGGGCGGTGCCGGTGCCGATCGAGGTCGATGACATCGACCACTTCGGCAACCGGCGGCTGCGCACGGTGGGTGAGCTGATCCAGAACCAGGTGCGTTTGGGGCTGGCGCGGATGGAGCGCGTCGTCCGGGAGCGGATGACCACCCAGGACGTCGAGGCGATCACGCCGCAGACGTTGATCAACATCCGGCCGGTGGTGGCCTCCATCAGGGAGTTCTTCGGCACGAGCCAGCTCTCCCAGTTCATGCAGCAGAGCAACCCCCTCGATGGCCTGACGCACAAGCGGCGGTTGAACGCTCTGGGTCCGGGTGGTCTGTCGCGTGAGCGGGCGGGCATGGAGGTCCGTGACGTCCACCCGTCGCACTACGGCCGGATGTGCCCGATCGAGACCCCGGAAGGCCCCAACATCGGCCTGATCGGGTCGCTGGCGGCGTTCGGCCGGGTCAACCCGTTCGGGTTCATCGAGACGCCCTACCGCAAGGTCGAGAACGGTGCCGTCACGGACCAGATCGACTACCTCACCGCCGACGAGGAGGACCGGTTCGTCGTCGCGCAGGCCAACTCGCCGCTGAACGAGGACGGGTCGTTCGCGGAGGACCGGGTCATGATCCGCAGGAAGGGCGGCGAGGTCGAACTCGTCCGTCCGGCGGAGATCGACTACATGGACGTCTCGGCGCGGCAGATGACCTCGGTCGCGACCGCGATGATCCCGTTCCTGGAGCATGACGACGCCAACCGGGCGCTGATGGGCTCCAACATGCAGCGGCAGGCCGTTCCGCTGCTGCGCAGTGAGGCGCCGCTGGTGGGCACGGGCATGGAGTACCGGGCGGCGACCGATGCCGGCGACGTCATCACGGCCGAGAAGGCCGGCGTCGTCGAGGAGGTCTCGGCCGACTATGTGTCGGTGATGAACGATGACGGCACCCGGACGACGTATCGCGTCACGAAGTTCAGGCGGTCGAACCAGGGCACGTCGTACAACCAGAAGCCGATCGTGGACGAGGGCCGGCGGGTCGAGGTCGGGCAGGTGATCGCCGACGGGCCGTGCACCGACGACGGTGAGATGGCGCTGGGCAAGAACCTGCTGGTGGCGTTCATGCCGTGGGAGGGCCACAACTACGAGGACGCCATCATCCTGTCCCAGCGGCTGGTGCAGGACGACGTCCTGTCCTCGATCCACATCGAGGAGCACGAGGTCGACGCCCGCGACACCAAGCTGGGCCCCGAGGAGATCACCCGGGACATCCCGAACGTCTCCGAGGAAGTGCTGGCCGACCTCGACGAGCGCGGCATCATCCGCATCGGCGCCGACGTCGTCAATGGTGACATCCTGGTCGGGAAGGTCACGCCGAAGGGCGAGACCGAGCTGACCCCCGAAGAGCGGCTGCTGCGCGCGATCTTCGGTGAGAAGGCGCGGGAGGTGCGCGACACCTCGCTGAAGGTCCCGCACGGCGAGCAGGGCAAGGTCATCGGTGTGCGGGTGTTCTCCCGCGACGACGGCGACGAGCTGCCGCCCGGGGTGAACGAGCTGGTCCGGGTGTACGTGGCGCAGAAGCGCAAGATCACCGATGGTGACAAGCTCGCGGGCCGGCACGGCAACAAGGGCGTCATCTCCAAGGTGCTGCCGGTGGAGGACATGCCGTTCCTGGAGGACGGCACCCCCGTCGACATCGTCCTGAACCCCCTCGGCGTCCCCGGGCGCATGAACGTGGGCCAGGTCCTGGAGACCCACTTGGGGTGGATCGCCGCCCAGGGCTGGGACATCGGCGGTGTGCGGGAGGAGTGGGCGGAGCGGCTGCGCGAGAAGGGCTTCGAGCGGGTCGAGCCGCGCACCAACGTCGCCACGCCGGTGTTCGACGGTGCCGGCGAGGAGGAGATCATCGGTCTTCTGGGCAGCACCATCGGCAACCGGGACGGCGGCCGGATGGTGATGCCGAGCGGCAAGGCCCGGCTGTTCGACGGCCGGTCCGGTGAGCCGTTCAAGGACCCGATCTCGGTCGGCTACATCTACATCCTGAAGTTGCACCACCTGGTGGACGACAAGATCCACGCGCGGTCGACCGGCCCGTACTCCATGATCACCCAGCAGCCGCTCGGCGGTAAGGCCCAGTTCGGCGGCCAGCGCTTCGGTGAGATGGAGGTGTGGGCCCTGGAGGCCTACGGCGCGGCCTACGCGCTGCAGGAGCTGCTGACCATCAAGTCCGACGACGTCCTCGGCCGCGTGAAGGTGTACGAGGCCATCGTCAAGGGCGAGAACATCCCCGAGCCCGGCATTCCCGAGTCCTTCAAGGTGCTCATCAAGGAGATGCAGTCGCTGTGCCTCAACGTCGAGGTGCTCTCCAGCGACGGCATGTCCATCGAGATGCGCGACACCGACGAGGACGTCTTCCGCGCCGCGGAGGAGCTCGGCATCGACCTGTCCCGCCGTCCTAACGAGGGCGCGATGAACATCGACGAGGTCTGAGCGAGGAACCGCCAGTCCGGGAGCCCGTCCGCTGAGCGGCGGGCTCCCGGACTTCGAGGACCATCGGTCGCGGCGATGGATCGGCCGTTCGGGCAGTGTCGCGGTCGCTCCACTCGCGCATGACGGGTCCCAGGCCGGTATCTCCGGTGGTCACGCGTTTCGGGTTTCGTTGTCCGGGGTGAGTGCCGCGTGGAGCCGGGCGAGGCGTGTCGCCAGGCCCGGGTGACCGGATGCCGCGGTTTTCCGGCTGAGCTGGTCGGCGCAGTGCTGATACAGCGGGAGGAGTTCTCGCTGGAGCAGTCCGGCGGCTGCGGGATCGTCGATACCGTTGGCGCGCCAGCGTGCGGCGCAGGTCACCAGGGTCCTGGAGATGTTCGGTGTGGCGGTGTACCAGCGTGCGGCGTCGTCGTTGCGGCCGAGGCGTCCGGTGGTGGCGGTGTAGAGCAGGCGCACGGGGAACAGCACGGCCTTGGTGACGGCGCGGGCACCTCGCCCGGCCAGTGCCGCGGAGTCGCCGAGCATGCGCAGATAGGCGGGATCGCCGAACTTGGCCAAGGCGAAGGTGGCGCTGTCGAGGAGAAGATCTTCTGTGCTGGGCCGGGCGCATCGGGCGCGCTGGTCGGTGCCGTGCAGCAGGACGCCGGAGTCGAGCAGGTCGAGCCGGTCGGTCGCGGGGAAGCGACCGGCCTCGGTGCCGTGGGCCAAGTGCTCCCAGTCGCTCCAGAAGATCGATAGTCGTTCGGCCAGGGCGTAGTGGGTCGAGCCCCTGTAGCACTGGACGGTGTCCCGGTGAACGGCGTCGATGGCCGGCGCCAGGGCTTGGTCGGCCTGGTCGACGATCAGCGCCAGGTCCACGTCGCTGACGTCGGGGACGAAGCCGCCGTGCGCCAGGCTGCCGATCGCGAACGCCGCGGTCAACCGGCCGTTCAGCCTCGCGTCGGCCTGGGCGACCGCTTCCCGCACTATGTCCCGCCCCACCGGATGGGACAGGGGGGCATCGGATGGGCTGGGGGTCATAGCTGACTCCTTGTGCTCGGTCCGGCCGCCGCCGTCGGCTGTCAGGGTCCGGCGGCGCCGGTGCCTGCCGGTCGGTGTAGGGGGCTCGGTGGTGGTCAGGACGGTTCGGTCGCCGCTTCGCCCGCGGCCCGGCGCCAGGCGGCGCCGCGTAGCAGGCGCAGCCCGTTGAGCGCCACGATGACGGTGGAGCCCTCGTGGCCGGCGACGCCCAGCGGCAGCGGCAGCGTGCCGACCAGGTCCCAGAGGACCAGGCCGGTGATGAACACCGCGGCGATGACCAAGTTCTGCGTTACCAGCCGCCGGGCCCGCCGCGACAGGGAGATGACCGCGGGAATGGCGGCCAGTTCGTCGCGGACGATGACGGCGTCGGAGGTCTCCAGCGCGAGGTCGGATCCCGCGCGGCCCATGGCGATGCCGGTGTGCGCGGCGGCCAGCGCTGGTGCGTCGTTGACGCCGTCGCCGACGACCAGCACTCTGCGGCCCTGAGCGTGCAGGTCCCGCACGGCGGTGACCTTGTCGGCCGGGAGCAGGCCCGCGCGGACGTCGCCGATGCCGGCGTCAGCGGCCAGCCGGGCGGCCGCGGCCGGGTTGTCGCCGGTGACCAGGATCGGGCGGACGCCGGTGAGGACGGTCAGGGCGGTGACGGTGGCCGCGACGTCGGGGCGGAGCCGGTCGGTGATCCCGAGTACCCCCGCCGGGGTGTCGTCGAGTTCGACCAGCACCGCGGTGCGGCCCTGCTCCTCCAGCCGCTCGGCGACCGCGGCGGCGGGGTGGCCGCCGGTGCCGGTCCGCAGCCGGGCCGGGCTGCCGACCGCGACGCGGCGGCCATCGACGGTGGCGGTGACGCCGGTGCCCGGCGTGGAGGCGAAGTCGGCCGCGGCGGGGACGTCCAGGCCGCGGGCGCCCGCCGCGTCGATGATGGCGCGGGCGATCGGGTGCTCGCTGGGATGCTCGGCTCCCGCCGCCAGCCTCAGCAGTTCCTCCTCGGTCAGGCCCGCCGCCGGCAGCGGGCGGATGTCGCTGACCCGCGGGACGCCCTCGGTGAGGGTGCCGGTCTTGTCGAGGGCGACCTGGTCGACCTGTCCGATCCGTTCCATCACCACCGCGGACTTGACCAGGACGCCGTGCCGTCCGGCGTTGGCGATGGCCGACAGCAGCGGCGGCATGGTGGCCAGCACCACCGCGCACGGCGATGCGACGATCATGAAGGTCATCGAGCGCAGCAGCGATTCGGTCAGCCCGGCGCCGAACGTGAGCGGGACGGCGAACACCGCCAGTGTCGCGGCGACCATTCCCACGCTGTAGCGCTGCTCGACCTTCTCGATGAACAGCTGAGTCGGCGCCTTGGTCTCGGACGCCTCTTCGACCATCGCCACGATCCGCGCGATCACCGAGTCCGACGGGTCGCGCTCGACCTTCACCCGCAGCGCGCCGGTCCCGTTCAGGGTGCCGGCGAACACCTCGTCCCCGGCCTGCTTGGCCACCGGCAGCGGCTCCCCGGTGATGGTGGCCTGGTCGACCTCGCTCGCCCCGTCCAGGACGCGGCCGTCGGCGCCGACCCGTTCTCCCGGCCGCACCACGATGGTCTCGCCGACGGCCAGCCGGCCGGTGGGGACGGTGTGCTCGGCGCCGTCATCGGCCAGGCGGGTCGCGGTGGCGGGGGCCAGGTCGAGCAGGCCGCGGACCGAGTCGGCGGTGCGGGCGGTCGCGACCGCCTCCAGTGCCCCGGAGGCGGCGAAGATGACGATCAGCAGCGCCCCGTCCAGCACCTGCCCGATCGCCGCCGCGCCCAACGCGGCCGCCACCATCAGCAGGTCCACGTCCAGCGTCCCGCCCGTGAGGGCCTTCAGCCCCGCCCAGCCCGGCTCCCACCCGCCGGTGACATAGGTCGCGGCGAACAGTGCCCCCCACGCCCACGCCGGACCGTCCAGCAGGTACACCGGCAGCCCGGCCGTGAACAGCACCAGCGCGGCCGCCGCCCACCGCGCCTCCGGCAGCGCCAGCACCCGGGTGCGGCGCCGGGGCGCCGCACCCTCGCCCGGAGCGGTGGGGCCGGCCGGGGTCAGGGGGGAAGTCATGGGCAGCGTCCTTCATGAGCAGGAAGCCGGAAACGGCCGGATTACAGCCGGGGCGTCCACCGCATCAGGAACACATGAACAACAATTCATGCTTTCATGGGTGTCGTAGCATGGCCCGCATGGGTCATGGAGCGCCGCAACGGTCCGGCACCGCCGCCGGCGGGGCGTCGCGCGCGCGGCTGGACGCCGCGTCCGCGGCCCGGGTCGCGACCACGCTGCAGGCGCTGGCCACCCCCTCGCGGCTGCTGATCCTGGCTCGGCTGCGCGAGGGCCCGCTGCCCGCCACCGAGCTGGCCGCCGAGGTCGGAATGGAGCAGTCCGCCTGCTCCCACCAGCTGCGGCTGCTGCGCAACCTCGGCCTGGTGGTCGGCACCCGCCAAGGCCGCTCAGTGGTGTACGCGCTGCACGACGACCACGTCGCCGAACTCCTCGACCAGGCCGTTTACCACGTCGAGCACCTCAACTTGGGCCTCAGCGACGCCGTTCCGGCGTCCGCCGCGTCGGGCACCACGGCGGGTGCAGTCCGACCCGAGCCCGCACCCGCGGCGGAGGCCGGCGCCGGCCCCGAGAAGCAGCCGGCGACGACCCGCGAGTGACCGGCCGCCTCGACCTCCATCTCCAACGGCGTCGATTGTCGGTTCGCTTCGGCAGATTGTGTCTCCTTCCGGAGGAACATCAGTCCCGCAGATCTCCGGAGTCGCACCGTTAGTCGTCTGGACCCGACGGACAAGGATGTGGTCGTGGCTGGTGACGACATTGCTCAGGCAATCCTCGACAGGCGGGACGTCCTGCATCCCTGTCGCTCCGGATCTGGCCGAGCAGGCCCAGGCGCATGTGGGCACATCTCCGCCGAGCCGCGTGACCGGTGCGCCGTCACCGACGACGCGGGGCCCGGCGACTGGACCGACTCCCTCCTGAAGGCCAGCGGAACCTACACCGAGCTCCCGGTGGACGAGGGGCTGGTCTGCGAGTCCGGCGACTCGGACGCACTGCTGGACGGGCCGCTGGCCCGAGCCCGCACCGCCGAACTGTACGGCGTCGAGCCGGCGCGGCTCCCCGGCACGATCCACGCGGACTTCTGCGTCATCCCCGCCTTCTCCGATTGGTGGAGCGCGCTTGGAGCGCGCTTGGAGCGAGCCACCCCGGACGACGCACCTGACATCCTCCTGGACGGGCCCCCTGATCAGGACATCGGTCGCGGCCGATGATCTGACGGCGGGCCGCGGGTGGGCTTCTAGGCGTCGGCGGGTGGGACGAATTCGGGCTGGTCGATGACGCGCAGCCAGCTGCCGTCGGGCTGGCGGCGGACGACCTGCGCGCGGGCGCCGGCGCCGTCCCGGGGCGGTGTGGAGGTGAGGGCGATGTCGCCGTTGACCAGCGTCGGCAGCGGCTCCTCGGGCTCGAAGCGGGGGCGGCCGGCCAGGACCTTCTCCCACAGCTCGCGGATGGCGTCGCGTCCCACGGTCTGGGAGCCGGGCGGGTAGGCCAGGACCGCGTTCTTCTCGTAGAGCGCGGCGACCCCGGCGGCGTCGCCGGCGTTGGAGCGCTCGACGAACAGGCGGGTGATGTCCTCGGGCCGCATGGCCTTGTCGTGTTCCGTCATGGGTTCCTCCCCGATGTGCGCGGCTTGCGTCTCCCATCGTGGTCGCCGCCCGTCCAGAAGTCCAAGAGATGGTTCTTCTCCAAGCCAGAAGCGAGCGTTATGGACGACGCGGGACGGTCGCGGGGATGGTGCAGGATGATCCGGTATGGGTGAGGTGTTCACGCATCGGCTGCGGGTCCGGTACAGCGAGTGCGATCAGCAGGGCGTGGTGTTCAACGGCCACTACCTGTTCTTCTACGACGTGGCGCTGACGGAGATGTGGCGGGAGCTGTTCGGCGACTACGCCGACATGGTGGCGCAGGGCTACGACCTGGTGGTGGCGGAGGCGCGGATCCGCTACCGGGAGGGCGCGCGGTTCGACGATCTGCTGGACGTGTCGATGCCGCTGGCGCATCTGGGGACCACGAGCATGATCGTGCGTCCGGTGTTCCGGGTGGGTGGGCGCCTCATCGCCGACGGGGAGGTGCGGCATGTGTTCATCGACCCGCCGTCCAAGGCCAAGAGGGAGATGCCGCCGCAGGTCAGGTCGGCGCTGGAGCCCTATCTGGACGGGGCGGGACAGACGGCCGGCGCCTCGTCAGGCTTTTGATCGCCGTAACGACGGCCTCAGCGTCGCGCGTTTCCGATGTGGAATCGGGGTTCCGCCTGACGTGCCCGGCACAGTTCCCGCGGCCGTCTTGATTGAAGCGGGTGCCGCGTCCCCGGGGCAACCCCTTTTTCCGCGGGGTCGCCCCGGGGGTCAGCGGGCGAACAGGGAGGCGTAGACGGTGCGGTCGCCGTCGGTGACGACCTGCCCGGCCAGGCGGGGGCCGGTGACGGTGGACAGCCGCAGGTTCAGGTAGCGGTCCTCCTCGACCAGGTCGGCGGCGGGGTCGGTGAAGGCGTCGGCGATCCGGCCGCCGATCTCGGCGAGGCGGGCGGCGCGGTGGTGGTCCAGGGCGCCGCGCAGCGCGGCGAGCCCGGTGCGGCCGCCGGTGTCGAGGGGGTCGGGGGCGGTGGGCGCGGCCGGTTCGGCGTGCCAGGCGGCGACGCCGTAGGCGAAGCAGGCCAGCGCGGTCCACATCTCGGCGAAGTAGCCGGGGTCGGGGGTGATCTCCAGGCCGGCGAACGCGCCGGAGACGAAGAACAGCGCGCCGATCTGGCCGGGCTGCGGTTCCAGCCGGGACTGGAACCGGGTCAGCACGGGCCGCTTGCGGGACAGGATCTGCTCCAGGTGGCCGCGCCGCGGCAGGCCGTGCCGCACGTTGAGGTCGGCGATGTCGTGCCACAGCTTGGTGTAGCTGCTCACGCCGCGCAGTTCCAGGGCGCGTGCGCGCAGTTCGACGGGCAGGACGAAGAACCACTGGTCGCGTCCGGCGAGGTAGCCGCCCTGGCCCTGCTGGACGCAGCAGGCGTCCTCGAAGCGGAGCGTCTGCCCGGCGGCCAGGAACGCCGACCGGCACAGGGCGTGGTTCTGGGCGCCGTCCTGGATGTAGCCGATGTGCAGGGGGACGATCGCGACGCCGGAGGAGGCGGCGTTGGTGAGCTCGACCTGCCCGTACGTGGGGACCCCGGTCAGCTTGAGGCCGGTGCGGGGCGGCACGAGGCCGGGGTGGGAGGGCCCGGAGATCGGCACCATGGTGAGGGCGCCGGCCTGCTGGGGGGTGCCCAGGCGGTGCCCGGCGAGGCTGAGCGGGCCGGGCAGGAGGGTGTCGAGCGCCGTCATCTCGGTCATGCGGTGCTCCCTTCGGTCGGTGCGGGCCCGGCTTGTTCGTGCGGGGTGTTCAGGCGGCGAGGCGGGCGGCCAGGGCGTCGGCCCGCCGCTCCAGGGCGTCCAGGCGGGCGTGCAGGGCGGTGCGCAGCCAGGGCGCGCCGGCGTCGCAGTGCCCGAACATCCAGGGCAGGAGTTCGTCGAAGTCGTCCTGGTGCCAGAACCCGCGCTGCGGGAGGGAGGGGGCGGGGCGCCGCAGTGCGAGGTCGTCGCCGCCGGTGAACATGGCGTGGCAGAACACCACGGGGGTGGTGATGCCGGCGCGCGGCATGCCGGCCACGACGCGGGCCAGGTCGCCGGGGAAGACGTTCTCGTATCCGTCGGAGACGACGGCGACCAGGTCGGGGTCGGCGCCGAGGGCGTCCAGGACGCCGGTGGCCAGGTCGGTGGCGCCGCGGGGGGCGCGTTCGTCGCCGCCGGTCTCGATGACCTCCAGCCGGTCGCACACCTGGGACAGCACCATCCGCAGCGCGGCGGCCTGCGACAGCACGGCCCATTCGCGGTCGCCGTAGCCGCGCATCGACGCCGAGGCGTCCAGGACCAGCGCGAGCGTGCCGGCGAAGCGGGGGAAGGCGCGGGCGGCCTGGTCGACCTGGCGGCCGAGCGCGGCGTACAGGTCCTCGGAGGGGCCGCCCCGGTACAGGTGGACCAGGGTGGCGGCGATGTCGCCGCGGTTGGTGGCGGTGATGGTGGCGGGCCGTTCCCGGAGGGTGTCGAGGGCGAGCGCGGGCTCGTCCGGCACCGGGAGGTGCGCGGGCTCGCGGGTGGTGCCGTAGAGGGCCTGGACGCGGGCGGGCGCGGCGGCGGGGTCGGTGAGGAACCGCAGCAGGCGGCGCCGCAGGTAGTCCGAGCCGGTGTCGCCGCCGTGGATGCGGCGGGCGCAGCCGCGGGCGGTGTCGGTGCCGAGGGCGTGCTCGAAGCAGTCCAGGAGGGCGGGGCGGCGGGCGGCGATGAGCGCGTCGGCGCCGGGGTGCTCCAGGACGAACCGCAGCGCGGTGCGGGTGGTGTGCTTGTGGTTGGCGCGCAGCCGCCGCAGCGTGAGCAGGACGGTGATGACGTGGCCGGGCGGCAGCCCGAGGGTCAGGACGCGGGCGGTGCGGGCCTGGACGGCGCGGGCCCGGTCGCCGAGCCCGGCCTGGGAGGCGGCCAGGATCTGCAGGAGCACGCGGGCGCGCTGCCAGGGCCGCACGCCGGGCGCGAGGCCGAGCAGGGCGTAGCCTTCGGCGTCGTCGGTGTGGGCGGCGCGGTGCAGGTCGGCGTCGTCCCAGCGCGGGGCCGAGCCCCGGGGCAGGGTGAGCGCGGTGTCGTGGTGCTGCAGGTGGGTGAGCAGTGTGGGGATGTCCATGATTGTCGGCCTCCGCAATCACGGAGTGTAGGAACGACCGGGAGCGGTCCGACACTCATTTTCCGGCGGCCGGCGGCCCGCCGTCGCTTTCCCCCGTCCCGTGGGCGGGGGGTGCGGCGGCGTAGCCGCCGAGGCCGTGCTCCAGCAGGTCGAAGGCGCGTGCGGCGGCGGCGTAGACGTCCTCGCGCATCTCCTCCAGAGTCTCCCCCGCGCTCTTGCGGTCGGCGATGTGCTCGACGAGGGAGGTCTGCACGGCGAGGATCATCGCGGCGGCGGCGCGGGGGGCGATGTCGCCGGGGCCGGCGCCGGTGTCCTCGGCGAGCAGCCCGGCGAGGTGGTCCTCGGCGCGGCGGATCATCTCGCGGCTGCGGGCGGTGAGCGCGGGGCTGTCGCGGACGGTGCGGGTCCAGACCTCCGATCCCTCGTGGAAGGCGGTCTGGTAGGAGCGGGCGTCCAGGCCCTCGAAGAACCGGCGGCGGAACACGGCGGCGGCGCTCTCGCCGGGGCGGCGGTCGCGGAAGTCGCGTCCGGCGGCCTCGATCATCTCGTCCTGCCGGTCGAAGAACAGGTCCTCCTTGGTCTTGAAGTAGTTGAAGACGGTGTTGACCGACACGTCGGCGGCGCGGGCGACGTCGGCGATGGTGACGGCGTCGAACCCGCGCGTCATGAACAGGCCGGTGGCGATGTCGGAGATGCGGCGCCGCGTCTGGCGCTTCTTGCGTTCCCGCAGCCCCAGCTCCGGTTCTGTCCCGGCGCCCGGCAGGGTGTGCTCGCCCATGCCGGCGAATATACCTTCACTGATGTCACTATAAATTTGGTGTGACTGCAAAATTGTGGTTACTCTGTGGACATCGCTCTGAGGGAGGACATCGTGATCGAGGCGCGCGGGCTGGCCCGCACCTTCACCGCCGGGCACGGGACGGTCGAGGCCGTCCGCGGCGTGGACCTGTCGGTCGCGGCCGGCGAGATCGTGGGGTTCCTCGGCCCGAACGGGGCCGGGAAGACCACGACGCTGCGGATGCTGACGACGCTGCTGGCGCCGACCGCGGGGACCGCGCGGGTCGCGGGCCGCGACCTGCGCGCCGACCCGGCGGGGGTGCGGCGCCGCATCGGCTACGTCGCCCAGGGCGGCGGCACCGACCCGGCCGTCCCGGTCGCCGAGGAGCTGGACCTGCAGGCCCGCCTGCACGGCGTCACCGGCCGCCGGGCGCGGATCGCCGAGCTGTGCGCGCGGCTGGACCTGGACGGCCTCGCGGCGCGTCCGGCGGGGTCGCTGTCGGGCGGGCAGCGGCGCCGCCTGGACGTCGCGCTCGGGCTGGTGCACCGGCCGCCGCTGCTGTTCCTGGACGAGCCGACCGCCGGGCTGGACCCGCAGAGCCGCGGCAACCTGTGGGACCACGTCCGCTCACTGCGCGACCGCGACGGCACGACGGTGTTCCTGACCACCCACTACCTGGACGAGGCCGACGCGCTGTGCGACCGGCTGCTGATCATCGACCGGGGCCGGATCGTCGCCGAGGGCACGCCCGCCGCCCTCAAGCGCCGCGTCGCCGGCGACGTCGTCACGCTGGCGCTGGCCGACGCCTCGGCCGCCGGAGCGGCCCGCGCCGCCCTGTCGGCGCTGCCGGAAGTCCGCGAGGCCGCGGTCGCCGGCGGCGCGGTGCGGCTCACCGTCCAGGACGGCGAGAAGGCGCTGATGCCGCTGATGCGGGCGCTGGACGGCGCCGGGGTGGACCTGGCGTCGCTGAGCCTGGCCCGTCCCACCCTCGACGACGTCTTCCTCGCCGTCACCGGCCGCTCCCTGCGCGACGCCGCCTGACCGCCCCCGCTTCCCCCTCCCCCGGCCGACCCGCCCGAACCAAGGAGTGCCCCCGATGTCCTCTGCCGCCCGGACCGTGTCCGACACCCGGCTGATCTTCCTGCGGTACATGCGGCAGACGCTGCGCAGCAAGGTCGCGGTGGTGTTCGGCCTGATGCAGCCGCTGCTGTACCTGGTGCTGTTCGGGCCGCTGCTGTCGGAGCTGGTGGACGTGCGCGGGTTCGGCGCGGGCAGCGCCTGGCAGGTGTTCGTGCCCGGCGTGCTGATCCAGCTGGCGCTGTTCGGCGCCGGGTTCGCCGGGTTCGGGCTGATCGCCGACCTGCGGTCGGGGGTGGTGGAGCGGCTGCGCGTCACCCCGGCCAGCCGGACCGCGCTGCTGCTGGGACGCGTCCTGCGCGACACCGCCGTCATCGCCGTGCAGGGGCTGCTGCTGGTCGCGGCCGGGCTCGCGCTGGGGCTGCGCGCCCCCGCAGGCGGTATCGCCGCCGGTCTGCTGCTGGTGGTGTCGCTGACGGTCGGTGTCGCGTCGCTGTCCTACGTCCTGGCGATGAGGACGCGCACCGAGGACGCGTTCGCGCCGCTGCTGTCGGCGGTGACGCTGCCGCTGATGCTGCTGTCGGGGATCCTGCTGCCGATGAGCCTGGCGCCGGGATGGCTGGACGCGCTGTCGCGCCTCACCCCGTTCCGGTACGTGGTGGACGCGGCGCGGGCGGCGTTCCTCGGCGACTACGCCTCGGCGGCCGTCGCCGAGGGCGCGCTGGTCGCGGTGGTGCTGCCGGCGGTGTCGGTGTTCCTGGGCGTCCGCCGGTTCCGCGGCGACAGCGCCTGACCCGCCGGCGGCACCGCGGCGCGCTGGGCGATGTAGGCGCCGGTCAGCACGACCGCGCCGCCGAGCATCTGCACGGCGGTGAGCCGCTCGCCCAGCGCGGCCCAGGCGATGAGGGCGGCGGCGACGGCCTCGGTGTAGCAGATCGCGCCGCCGACCTGCGCCGACAGCCGCTGCAGGCCCGCGACCCCGGTGAGGTAGGCAAGGACGGTGCTGACGATCCCGATCCAGGCGACGAGCGTCCAGCCGGGCGCGGTGTGACCGGCGACCGGCACGGCCGCGCCCAGCACGTCCCACGGCAGCGCCCACGGCGCCGCGAGCCCGGCAAGGGCGGCCGCGGCCACGACGCTGCCGGCGCAGGTGATGACCAGGGGGTCGACGCGGCCGGTGAGCCGGTCGACGATGAGGAAGTAGCTGGCCTGGCAGGCGGCGGCGCCGAGCCCGGCGGCCAGGCCGACCGGGTCCAGCGACAGGCCCGTCCAGACCTGCACGACCAGGGCCAGGCCGGTCATCGCGATCGCGACGCCGGCCGCGGCGGTGCGGTGCACCGGGGCGCGGCGCACCACCCGCAGCCATCCCAGCACGATGACCGGGCCGCTGAACTCCAGCAGGATCGCCACCCCCACCGGCAGCCGGGACGCCGCGACGAAGTAGCACGCCTGGCAGCCCGCGACACCGGTCAGCCCGTAGACGGTGAGGGCGCGCAGGTGGGGGCGCAGGCCACGGGCCGCGGCCCGGCCCCGCCAGATCACCGCGGCCGGGACCAGCACCAGCGCCGCCACCGCGATCCGCAGCCAGACCGCCTGCAGCGGGCCGAGCCCGGCCTCGATCAGGGCCTTGCCGAACGGCCCGGACGCGCCGAAGCACACCGAGGAGAACAGCGCCAGGAAAAGGCCCCACGCGCGGGTCCGCGCGGCGCCGTCACGTGCGGCGGCGTCCATCCTCACCCCCGGGTCGCGTGGTCCGCCGATGCGCCCACCCCCGGCGGGCTAATGAGCATCCTTCCATAACGGTCCTTACACGTCGATGGCGCGGGCCCGGGCCGGGGTGGGGGGCGTCGCCCCACAGAGCACAGGCCTGAGCCGGGGGGTGTGGCGGATCGTCCCCTCACAGAGCGCCGGCCACCTGTCCGTAACGTGCGCGATGCCGGACGAACCGTCCGCTGCGACTACTATTCGCCGGATGAGCTGGCAGGCGGCCGGGGCGGCGCCCGGCGGAACCGGAGGGGGCCCGAGCGGCGACCTGTTCGCCTCGGTCGAGGGCAACGTGCGCGAGCTGGTGGCCTCACCGTGGTGGCAGACCGCCCCGCCGGCCGACCGCGCGGCCCAGATCGCCGCGCGGATGCTGTGGGGCGCCGGCGAATGGTGGCTCTACGGCGCGTGGGGCCGCTGGTACCGGTGCGGCCTGGACGGCACCTGGCACCCCTGCCCGCCGCCCGCGCAGTTCGAGGACCGCCGCGTCGCCGTCCCCGCGCCGAGCGGCGCCGGGACACCGCCCGTCCCGCCGCAGCTGTTCCCGACCGGCCCCGACCTGGCCGCCGGGCGCGTCGCGCCGCTGGGGTTCCTCGGGCCCGTCCCCGACACCGCCGTCGTCGCCCGCATCTCCCAGGCCCTCACCACCGCGCTGGCGGTCAACCCGCAGCAGTTCGCCCAGCGCGACCCGATGTTCCAGCCCGGGACGCCCAGCACCGTCGCCGCCGCGTGGGGCGCGCTGCTGTGGTGCGCCGGGTCCCCCGTCGTGCTGACCGAGCACCCGCTGATCGAGTCGTTCATCCCGTTCCTGACGACCTCGGCCGAGCAGCTGCACTGGATGATGCCGCCCGACTTCGGCACCCTCGCCGGCTACTACGTCCACCGGCTCGGCGCCGGCGACGGCGGCGGCGCCGCCCACATCGCCCGCGTCATGTACGAGGTCGCCGCCGGGCTGCAGGCCGACCCGCGGTTCCGTCCCGGCGCCGACGCCCTGGCCGCGGTGACGGCGGCGTCGCTGCGGATGGTCAACCAGGACCTGGCGACCGTCCGGTACGGGCCCGAGGCGATCCTGCAGGAGTGGCGGCGCCGCTGCCCCGCCGAGTACGCCACCCCGATGGTCCGCGACACCGCCCCCGGCGAGTACCTGCGGCTGGCCCTGTACGACCTGCAGGAGATCGTCGCGGGCCTGACCGGGCCGCGCCCGGCGGCGCCCGGCCGCGGCCACGACGAGGTCCGCCGCGCCGGGATCGCGGTGCTGGCGGCCGACCTGCAGGCGGCGCCGGGCGCGCTGCCGGCGCTGCAGCGCTGGCTGGACACCGACAGCGCCCGGACGCTGCAGGCGGTGCTGTCGGACCCGGCCAACCCGCTGCGGTCGCTGTGGCCGCGCGACGGCCGGCTCCCCGACACCCTGCGCAGCGACGACCCCGACGCCCTCGCCGCGCTGCTGTCCACCACCTACACCCTCGGGCTGACGTGGTGCCGGCTGGCGCAGGTGCCGCCGCCGGCGACGGGGTTCGCGGTGCCGCAGGCGGTCGCGGCGGAGCTGACGTCCCCGGCGATGCACACGCCGCCCTCCACCGACGAGCTGTCGGCGTGGGACATCATCAAGGCCGCCCGCGCCCACATGGCCGCCGAGCGCGCCACCTCCGGCACCGACCAGCCGGTCGCGCCGGTGCCCGAGCCCGCGCAGGACGCCCCGGGCCCGCCGCCCGCGGTCGCGCCGGTCCCGCCGCCGGCCGCGCCGGTCCCGCCGCCGTCGGCCCCGGAACCGCCCGCCCCGCATGCGGCCCGGCCCGCGCCTCCGCCGGAGTCGCCGGCGCCGTTCCCGAGCCCGCAGCCGCCCCCTCCGCAGGAGGCGCCCGCCCCGCCCCCACCAGCCCCTTCGGCGGACCCGTTCGGCTCCGACACGCCGCCGCCGCGGATCCCCCCGCCGCCCGCTCCCCCGGCGGTTCCTCCGGCGGCGGACCCGCCCCCCGAGGCCTCCGCGGACCTGCTGTTCGAGGAGGCGCCGCCGACGCGGCGCACGCCTGCCCCCGGCCGCCAGTCCACCCCGCCTCCGCCGCCTCCGCCTGCGCCGCCGGCCCCGCCGCCGGGTCCGCCCGCGGCCGAGCCCGCCGCACCGGCGTGGCCGCAGGCCGGTCCCGGGCCGGCGTGGCCTTCGGAGCCGCAGAACACGCAGCTGGACGACGCGTTCCGGACCCAGCTCGACCCGGGTCCGGCGTGGCCGGGCGCGGAGGCCCCGGCGGCGCCCGCCCCGTCGCCGGCGCCGCACGCGGATCTTCCGCCGCCGCCCGCGCCGGTGCCCGAGCCGCCGCCCCCGGTGCCGCCGGCGCCCGTCCCCGAGCACAGCCCGCAGGTCGCCGAGGCGTACGGGATCCGGTTCCTGTGCGGCGCCGACGACATCGAGCGCGTGGTGACCGAGGTGCGGCGGCGCGGCAAGTGGGCGCGGCGGCTGCGCGGGCAGGAGGTGTCGAGCGCGTCGGCGCCGGCGCTGCTGCTGATCGGCGCGCCGTCCAGCGGCCAGCGGCGCCTGGCCCGGATGGTGGCGCGGGCGCTGGCGGAGGTGGAGGCCTCCAGCGGCGACGTCCACGCCGTCCACGCCGAGGACCTGCGCGAGCAGGGCCCCGACGGGCTGCGCGCCGCGCTGGACGAGCACGCCGGGCACGTGCTGCTGCTGGACGGCCTCGACGGCCTGATCCTGGACGAGGCGCAGGGCGCGGCGTACGCGTCGGTGCTGTACCGGACGCGGCTGGAGGGCGTGAACGACACCGCGCTGCTGGCCACGTGCGAGCCGGACCGGGTCGGGGAGCTGTCGGCGGCGTCACCGGAGCTGGTCACCGACCTGCGGGCGGTGCGGCTGCCGGACCTGGCGGCCCCGGAGGCGCGCTCGGCGCTGGTCCGGCTGCTGGCCGAGGAGCGCAGCCTGCGCCTCGGGTCGGACGCCTGGGCGGTGGTGGACCGCGAGGTGGGGTCGCTGCGCCCGCGCGGCCGGCTGACGGGCGCGCGGCTGGTGGAGGCCTACCTGGACCGGGCGGCGACGCGGCATCTGGGCAGCGCGGAGGCGACGCAGGCGATCGGCAGCGCGCTGTCGCTGACGGCGGCCGACTTCGAGGGCCTGGCGGCCGAGCTGTCCGGTCGCTGACCCCGCCGAGCCCGACCCCGCGGGCCCGACCCCGCGGGCCCGATTCCCCTTGCCCGCGGGGGATTTGGGCCCCTGCCCGGCGGCGGAATGTCGGTGGGCGAGGTCACGATGGGTGACGTGGACCGTGTAGACCGGCTGCTGGAGCTCATCGCGGAGCTGAGGGCGGCCTCCCCCGAGCCGCTCGACCCGGCCGTGCTGGCGGCGCGGCTGCGGGTCAGCGAGCGGACCGTCCGCCGCGACCTGGAGATGCTGACGCACGGCGGGCTGCCGGTGCGGGCGGAGAAGGGCCGCGGGTACGTGCTGCCCGAACCCGAGGCGCCGGCGCCGCTGACCGAGGCGGGGTCGCTGACGGGCCCGGTGCGCGACGCCCTGGCCGAGGCCGTCCGCACCCGCCGGGTGGTGCGGCTCGCCTACACCGACCAGGCGGGGGCGCGCAGCTTCCGGGACGTGGAGGCGCACGGCCTGGTCATCGCCCCCTACGGGGAGTACCTGGTGGGGTGGTGCCGGATGCGGGACGGGCCGCGGATGTTCCGCCTGGACCGGATCGGCGCGGCGTTCCTGTCGGGGCGCGGCGCGGAGGTCCGCGACCTGGACGAGCTGCTGGCGGCGCTGCGGGTGCCGATGCCGCGTCCCCCGGCCGAGCCGGCGCCGCGCGGTCCGGCGGGCGCCGCGCGGGCGCGGGCGTGGACGCTGGACCGGCTGGAGCTGGTGCGGTCGCGGCTGCGGGACGCGGCGGCCGAGGTCCGCGGCGGCGGCGAGGGGGCCGCGGCGCTGCGCGGGGTGCTGGGGCACCTGGCGGAGTGGACACGGTGGCAGGCGGCGGCGATCCGGTCGGCGGCGACCGGCGAGGACCCGGTCCTGGCGGGCCGCCCGCCCGCGTTCCCGCCCGATTTCGGGCGGGAGATGCCCTATGACGCGCGGGAGCGGATGATCCAGGACGCGATGGCGCTGCGGTCGCTGGGCGATCTGGCCCGCGACCTGCAGGAGGTGCTGGAGGCGGTGGGGCACTGGGCGGCCGGCTGCGACGACGCGCTGTGGGAGGACGAGCTGCCCGACCCCCGCCCCTACGGGCCGCCGGGCCCGCCGCGTTTCCTGGCCGACCTGCTGGCGGGCTGGCGCGGCCCGCTGGCCCACATCGAGTGGCATCTGGACCGGCTGACCGACGAGCCGCCGGTCCCGCCGGGCGACGACGAGGAGGCGTGGGTCGTGGACCGCTGCCCCTTGCAGGCCTGACCCGGTCGGGCGGGTCAGTTCCGCGCGGCGCCGCCGGCCGTGCCGCCGGCCGTGCCGTTGACTGCGCCGCTGCCGTTGGCGGTGGGGTGGCCGGGCGGGCGCGAGAGGTGGCGGGTGAACCAGACCGTCTTGCCGGACGGGCCGGGGCGGGCGCCGAACTCGGTGGCGAGGGCGGCGACCAGCAGCAGCCCGCGGCCGGCCTCGGACCAGTCCAGGACGCGGGGCGGCTCGGCGGGCACGCGGGGCACGGCGGAGGCGGCGTCGCTGACCTCCCCGACCAGCCGCACGGGCTGCCGGGTGCCCGCCGGCGCCCCGCCGGGGGCGGGGCCCGCCGTGCCGTCCGCCGTGCCGCCCGCCGCGCGGACCGGCTCGCCGGGCACCGTGCCGTCCGGGGCGGTGTCCAGGCGGAGGGTGAGGCGGACGGGTCCGGACCCGTGCACGACGGCGTTGGTGACGAGCTCGTCCACGATGAGGACGATGTCGTCGAGGGCGGCGGGGTCGGTGACGTGCCAGCGGCGCAGGGCCTCTCCGGTGAGGGCGCGGGCCCGGGACGCGGCGCGGGGGCCGGGGTCCAGGTCCCAGCCCGCGGCGGCGCCGGGCCTGTCGTTCACGGTGTCGTGGGCGCCCCCGATGGCGCTGATGGTCGCGTCGTCGCCTGCTGCGGGTCGTGTGGTGCTGGTCCCCGTGGTGTGCACTGCCCCGTCTCCTCACCCTCTGCCGGTCCCCCGTGGTTCGGCGGCCCTCGGTGCGCGGCCGTGTCCCGTCGCGGCCGCGTCCGGGGACGCCGGGGCGTGGCGGCCGGGCCGGTGGTCCCCGCACCGCCGGCCGGTGGCTCCCGGGCGTTCCCCGCACTGGTTCATAGGAAGTGACGCGTCGGCGGGCGGGCCGGTGCACGGCCGTAGGGCAACCCTCACCCGGAGGTGAGGTGAACTTCACATGCGGGGTGCCGGTGGCGGTGGCACCCGCGCGGAGCCGTTACAGTGGGTGCGTCGGTGTGGCATGTGTCCCCCGGGCTCTACTTGACGCCTTCGGGGAATACCGCCGGTCCCATGCGGTCCGGGCTGGAGCTTCGTTGTGCCTTTCGCCGTGAGGCGACCACCACACCGGCGTGAACGCCGTGGCCCCGGCGAGTCCGTCTCGCCGGGGCTTCGGCGTTTCGCATGTAGAACGGCTCACGGCACCAGGAGCCATCGTCCCCGCTGCCCGCCGCCGGCGACCTTGTCGTAGGCGGTGGCGCTGTCGGCCAGCGGGACGCGTCCGGCCACCCGCGGTTCGAGGACGCCGGAGGCGGCGAGGGCGAGCAGGCCGGCGAGCCTGGCGCCGTCGGGCTCGACGCTGACGACGGCGACCTCGATCCCGCGTTCGGGGGTGGCGGGGGCGGCGGCGGGCACGCCCGCGAACGCGCCGCCGTCGCGGACGGCGCCGAGGGCCTCGGCGTGCAGGACCGCGCCGTCCAGGACGGCGTCGAAGGAGCGCTGCGGTATCCGGGTGACGAGCTCGCGGGCGCCTGCCCGCAGTACGAAGTCGCGGTCGGAGGCGCGTGCCAGCCCGGTGACGGTCCAGCCGGCGTGGGCGGCCAGGGCGACGGCGTAGCCGCCGACGGCGCCGGCGGCTCCGGTGACCAGCAGAGTACGCCCGCGGGCGGGGCCGAGCCGGTCCAGCAGCTGCGCGGCGGTCAGGCCGTTGACCGGGAGGGAGGCCGCGGCGACCGGGTCGAGGCCGGCCGGCAGCGGCGCGGCGGCCGCCGCGGGCACGAGGGTCTCCTCGGCGTGCGCGCGGACGGGGGCGGTGAAGTCGGCGTGCACGGCGGCGACGGCGTCCCCGGCCGAGAAGCCGGTGACGGCGGCGCCGGTCGCGGTGACGACGCCGGTGAGGGACAGGCCGAGGCCGACCGTGCCGGTGAGCCCGAAGATCTGCCGGGCCGGGCCGGCGGCGACGAGGGTGTCGACGGGGTCGACCGATGCCGCCGTGACGCGGACGCGCAGGTCGCCGTCTCCGGGCGGGGGCAGCGTCACCTGCTCCAGGGCGGGCGCGGCGGTGCCGGGCTTGGACACGAGTGCGAACGTCATGGTGGGCTCCTTGCCGTCGATGGACGACACCACCATCGGTGACTTACTCTCTTTTGGGAAGTAGGCACTTTGAGGTGGGGTACGCACCCGGAGGTGGGCCATGGACGTGGGCTCGGACGTGGGCTCTGCCGAGGTTCCGGCGGGGCGGTTCGACGCGTTCGCCGCCTCGTGCCCGAGCAGGCGGCTGCTGGACACGATCGGCAACAAGTGGGCGAGCCTGGTGATCGCGGCGCTGGGACTGGACGGCCGGTCGCGCTACAGCGACCTGTCCGCGCGGATCGCGGGCGTGAGCCAGAAGATGCTGACCCAGACCCTGCGGAACCTGGAGCGGGACGGGCTGGTGACCCGCACGGTGACCCCGTCGGTGCCCGTCCGCGTCGACTACGAGCTCACGCCGCTGGGCCGGTCGCTGCTGGACACCATCTGCCGGATGAAGGCGTGGGCGGAGGAGCACATGCCCGAGGTGGACCGGGCGCGCGAGGAGTACGACCGCAGGAGCGCCTGACCGCGCGCCGCGGCGCCCCCGGGCGGGAGCCCCGGGGACGCCGCGGTGGGCGGTGGCCGGTTTACGGCGCGCTGCTTCGGGTGTCTACAGGACGGCGGCCGCGATGCCGGCGGCGATCGCGGCGACGACGAGGATGGCGGCGGCCACGGTGAGGACGACGGTGCGGCGGCGGCCGCGCGGGGCGCCGAGCCGTGCCAGGCGCTGGGCCAGCCGCGGGTCGTCCTCGCTCAGGCGGACCTCGATCTGCGTGAGGATCCGCTGCTCCTCCATCGACAGCGCCATGCTCATACCTCCGGGGGGTGGTCAGGTGTCTGATTCCTCCCCACGGACCATGATCATTATCCCTCGGGTGCGGTGACCGTCGCGCCGCGCCCGGGGGCGCTCTGGTGGTGGAGCCGGTCCTGGGCGGTGACGTAGTAGGTGTAGACGCGGCCCTTCTTGGCGCCGGGGTCGACGATGCCGCCGCCGCGGACGTCGGCGATGAGGCGCCGCGCGTCGACGGGGGCGCAGCCGGGCCGCTCGCCCTCGACCCGGTAGACGGCGTAGGAGGTGGCGCCCTTGGACGGCCGCCAGGTGACCTTGACGCCCTTGCCGTCGCCGGCGGGCGCGGCCTTGGTGTCCTGGACGGGCGGCGGCGCGGCGCCGCCGCGGCGGGCCGGGACGGGCCGCAGGGCGGGGCGGCCGTAGTGGTCGTCGCGGAGCCGGGCGGCGAAGCCGCGGCGGTTGGCGGCGACGTCGCGGGCGCTGAAGAACACGTCGCCGTTGATCTGGGGGTGCTTGGCGTTCAGGGCGAGGTGGCGCGACAGCTCGGCGGGGTCCTTCCAGGCGGCGTCCGCGCCGACGCGGTAGGCGGCCTGCCCGATGGTGAGCTGGACGCCGGTGCCCTTGACCTGCCCGGCCCACCAGGCGGCGAGCTTGGCGTAGTCGGCGCGGGGGTCGCCGATCGGCCAGTACAGCTGGGGGGTGACGTAGTCGAGCCAGCCCTTCTTGATCCAGGTGCGGGTGTCGGCGTAGATGTCGTCGTAGCTCTGCAGGGCGCTGGTGGCCGACCCGGCGGGGTCGCTGCTCTTGTTGCGCCACACGCCGAACGGGCTGATGCCGAACTGCACCCACGGCTTGGCCTCGTGGATCTTGCCCGACAGCGACTCGACGAGGGTGTCGACGTTCTTGCGGCGCCAGTCGCCCTTGTCCATCCCCTTGCCGTGGGTCTTGAAGGTGGCGCCGTCGGGGAAGTCGCCGTCCTCGGGGTAGGGGTAGAAGTAGTCGTCGAAGTGGACGGCGTCGATGTCGTACTTGTTGACGACGTCCATGACGGCCTTGGTGGCCAGGTCGCGGACCTGCGGCAGGCCCGGGTCGTACCACAGGCCCTTGTTGTACTTGCGGACCCAGTCGGGGTGCTGGCGGGCGGGGCTCTTGGGCGACAGCTTCTTCAGGTCGTCCTGGCGGGAGATGCGGTAGGGGTTGAACCAGGCGTGGAACTCCAGGTTGCGGGCGTGGGCCTCCTTGAGCATGAACGCCAGGACGTCGTAGCCGGGGTCCTTGCCCTGCGTGCCGGTGATCCACTGCGACCACGGCTCGTACGGGGAGTCGTAGAACGCGTCGGAGTTCGGGCGGATCTGGACGAACACGGCGTTCATGTTCATCGACGCGGCGGTGTCGAGGAGCTCGGTGTAGCGCTTCTTCTGCTTCGCGGCCGGTCCCTCGGGCCAGTCGGTGTTGCCGACGGTGGTGATCCACATGGCGCGCAGCTGCCGGCCGCCGGTGTCGCGGGGTGCGGCGATCTGCGGGCATTCCGCCTTCGCGCCGGGCGGGACGGGCCCGCCCCCGCGCGCGTCGCGCTCTCCTGAGCCGCCGAAGGCGGGGATGCCGCAGGCGGCGAGCGCGCTCATCGCCGCTCCCGCCGTGATCGCCGCCACTGCCCGGGTCCTGGTTCGCCATGCCATAGCGGCCCATTGTTACGCACCCGTTGCGATGCTCGGACCGAAACGCCGATGCCCGTGTGATCCCTTTCCGTCCCATTTACCCTGGTCCGCACGTTGCGATCTTCGAACACGCGCTGCACACTGCGTGACGATGCGACTCGCCAATGTGTTCGAGGAGGTGCCTCGCACGGGATTCATCCACGGTCGGAGGCGGTGCGGCTGACGCGCGCACCGGATGCCACCGGTCTCGCCGGGGACACGCCGGTCCTGATGGCGGACGGCCGCACGAAACCCTTGAAATCGTCACGGGCGTCGGACCGCGTCTACGCGTACGCGGATGGTCGGCCGCTACCTCATCACGCAGGTCAGAGAACACCGGCGGGTCGTCGGCTCCGCCCCTTTGGTGACCCTTGAGGACGGCACCCGGCTCACGGCCGGGCCCGGTCATCGTCTGCTCACCGAGCGAGGTTGGAAGCACGTCACCGGGACTGAACAGGGTTCCCGGCGGCGGCCACATCTCACCGCCAACAACAGTCTGATCGGGATGGGCAAATTCGGCGACCCGCCCGCACGGGACGTGGATTATCGCAGGGGATATCTATGTGGATTGATACGAGGCGACGGGCACATAGGTCTATTCCGCAGGAGTTCCGGATCGCCCCCATGCAAGAATCCATCGTTTTCGCCTCGCTCTGGCCGACCTCGAAGCCTTGGAGAGAAGTCGCCGTTACCTCACCGGGTTCGGTGTCCCCACTTGGGAGTTCATATTCTCCAGGGCAACGGAGAACCGGAGAGAGATCAGGGCCGTCCGCGCTCAGAGCGCGATGGCGGTCGCGACGATCGAGGGCATCATACGCTGGCCGGAGTCAGCACCGCCTGAGAATTGGCGGAAGGGTTTCCTTGCCGGGGTCTTCGACGCCGAGGGGTCGTGCAGCAGGGGAATCCTGCGGTTCTCGAACTCAGATCCACAGATCCTGGACGTGATCAGCGACTGCCTCCTCCACTTCGGATTCAACTTCGTGCGGGAGGGCCCACGAACCCCCGCCAATGTGCCGGTCGCCACGATCCGGCTCCGAGGCGGCCTGCGTGAGCGAACTCGGCTCTTCCACATCATCGGTCCGGCGATAACCCGCAATATCTCGATCGGCGGGATCGCCGTGGAGAGTGGTGCGCCGCTCGGCATCGCCTCCATGACCGCAATCGGTCCAAGGATTCCCCTGTGCACGGTCGTCACCGCGTCGGGGGATGTCGTCGCCGACGGTGTCCTCTCTGAGGCCTGCCCGGCAGATCGCGGGGCTGGGCCCACGGCCGGGTGATCCGTGGGCGGAGGCGGACGTCACCACTTCGCACTGCAGGGTCAGGCGGCGTCGGTGTCGGCGTCGGTCGTGGTGCGGGGGGCGGGGTGGTGGTGGATGCGCAGGCCGGTGCGGCCGGGGGCCAGGTGGGGGCGCAGGACGAGGTCGTCGTCGTAGTCGCCGCCGTGCTCGGTCCGGTACGGGATGGGCGGAGCGGTGGGCAGGGCGCGCAGGCGCTCGTCGAGGGCGGCGGTGTGCGCGGCGTGGTCGGCGGGGGTGGCGCGGTCGGCGCCGGTGATGACCAGGGGCGGCAGGACGTCCATGCCGGTGTAGAAGAGGGTGCCGTGCAGCAGGGGGAACAGCACGTCTTCGGCGGCGCCGTGGACGCCGCGGGGGCCCAGGCCGGTGGCGCGGGCGCCGGCGGTGGTGACGACCAGGGCGCGGCGCCCGGCCAGGCCGCCGTCGCCGTAGCGCAGGGTGCGGCCGCGGTCGTCGGTGACGCCGAACGCGAAGCCCTGGACGAAGACGCGGTCGAACCAGCCCTTGAGGATCGCGGGCATCCCGTACCACCACAGGGGGAACTGCACGATCAGCGCGTCCGCCCAGGCGATCTTGTCCTGTTCGGCGCGGATGTCGGGCGCCAGGGCGCCGGCGGCGTGCGCGCGCTGCGACTCGGCGCCGACGACGAGGCGGGCGGCGGGGTCGTGGCCGAAGTCCTCGGGCCCGACGACCGGGTTCCAGCCCATCGCGTACAGGTCGGAGTGGCGGACGTGGTGGCCGTGGCGGCGCAGGGTGGCGGCGCCGTGGTCGCGCAGCGCGCCGTTGAGGGAGCGGCCCTCGGGGTGGGCGAAGATCCACAGGACGTTCATGGCGTGTCTCCTTTCGGTGGACTCGATGCTGCCGGGCGTCCGCCGCGCCCGTAAGTGGCCGGCAGGCCAATATGTGCAAGGATCGGGCCATGGGCGGTGACGGGCTGCGGCGGGTGGCGGTGCTGGTGCGCGAGGGTGTGCTGCCGATGGAGCTGGGGATCGTCCATCAGCTGTTCGGGCAGGCCAGGTCGCCGGGCGGGGCGCCGCTGTACGAGGTGGTGTCGTGCGCGGTCGAGCCTGGGACGGTGCGGGCGGACGCCGATTTCGGGGTCTCGGTCCGGCATGGGCTGCGGGCGCTGGAGGCGGCGGACACGGTGGTGGTCCCGGCCTCGCACCTGCTGGACGAGGACCGCCCCGGGGACGGGCCGGTCCCGGCGGCGCTGGCGGCGGCGCACGCGCGCGGCGCGCGGGTGGCGTCGGTGTGCACGGGCGCGTTCGTGCTGGCGGCGGCGGGGCTGCTGGAGGGGCGGCGCGCGACGACGCACTGGCTGTCGTGCGGCCGGTTCGCGGCGATGTTCCCGGAGGTGCGGGTGGACGCGGCGGTGCTGTTCGTCGACGAGGGGGACGTGCTGACCTCGGCGGGGGAGGCGGCGGGCATCGACCTGTGCCTGCACATGATCCGCCGCGACCACGGCGCGGCGGTCGCGGGGGACGTGGCGCGCCGCACGGTGGTGCCGCCGCACCGCGAGGGCGGGCAGGCGCAGTTCATCGCGCTGCCGGTGCCCGAGCCGCGGGCGTCCTCGACCGGGGCGGCGCGGGCGTGGGCGCTGGAGCGGCTGGACCGGCCGGTGACGCTGGCGGGGATGGCGGCGCGGGCGTCGATGAGCGTGCGGACGTTCACGCGCCGGTTCCGGCAGGAGACGGGCGTGTCGCCGCAGGTGTGGCTGGCGGCGCAGCGGGTGGAGCGGGCGCGGCGGCTGCTGGAGGAGACCGACCTGCCGGTGGACCGGGTCGCCGAGCGGGCCGGGTTCGGGACGGCGGCCTCGCTGCGGCAGCATCTGGCGGCGGCGGTCGGGGTGTCGCCGTCGGCGTACCGCGCCACGTTCCGCGGCCCTGGCCTCCAGGGCCGCTGACGTCCGAGGCCGCTGAGATCGGGGCGCTGTCCGGGACGGTCAGGCGTGTTCGGTGTCGAGCTCGACGGGTTCGGCGATGACGTCGACCATGGCGCCGTTGCGCAGCACCGTGATCGGCAGGGGCTTGCCGATCGCGTCGGCGAACATCAGCTTCTGCAGCGACTGGGCGTGGGAGACCGGCGTTCCGCCGGCGGTCAGGACCAGGTCGCCGCGGCGCAGCCCGGCCCGGTCGGCGGGGCTGCGGGGCACGACCTCGGCGACGCGCAGCGCCTCGTCCTGCCCGATGCGCTCCCGCAGCGCCGCGGGGACCGGGACGGGCGCGGCGGCCAGGCCGAGGAACGCGCGGCGGACGCGGCCCTCGCGCATCAGCGCGCCGATGATGCGGCGGGTGGTGGCGTTGACCGGGACGGCCAGGCCGAGCCCGATCCCGGCGACGGCGGTGTTGACGCCGACGACGCGGCCGCGGGCGTCGGCGAGCGCGCCGCCGGAGTTGCCGGGGTTGAGGGCGGCGTCGGTCTGGATGACGTCCTCGATGACCCGCACGCCGGTGCCCGAGCGGGTGCGCGCGGTCGGCAGGGACCGGCCGAGCGCCGACACCACCCCGGCGGTGACCGACCCGGCCAGGCCGAGGGGGTTGCCGACGGCCACGACCAGCTGCCCGACCACCAGGTCGTCGGCGTCGCCGAGCGTGACCGGGCCGGGGGTGGGCCCGTCGGCGCGGACCACCGCCAGGTCCGACAGGGGGTCGGTGCCGACGACGGTGAACGCGCCGGTGTCGCCGTCGGCGAACGCGGCCTGCCCGCCGGACGCCGACCCGATGACGTGGGCGTTGGTGAGCAGGAACCCGTCGCCGGTGAACGCCACCGCCGACCCGGAGCCCTCCCCCCGGCCGTGCCGGACGCGCAGCGCCGCCACGCGCGGGGTCAGCTCGCGGGCGACGGCGGACACGACCCGGGAGTAGGCGTCCAGCGGCTCGCCCTCCCGGGGCTCGCTCTCGTGGGGGACCATCGCACCCCCGATGATTACATCGTTACATGGCAACGCCGGGAGGTGAAGAGGTGTTCCCGCTACGCCCGACCGGAGCCCGGGCCGCCGTTCGGGCCGCCGTTCAGGCCGGGGGCCAGGTCGGTGCGCAGGATGCTGTAGAGGACCTCGTCGCGGTGCTCACCGCCGCGGAACCCGACGCCCCGCATGACGCCCTCGCGGGTGAAACCGGCCCTCTCCAGCGCCCGCTGCTCGGCGATGTTGTCGACCTCGACCTCGGCCTGGATCCGGTGCACCGCGGTGTGCGCGAACAGGTACTCCACCAGCAGCCGCTGGGCGCGGCTCCCGGCGCCGTGCCCGCGCGCGTCCGGCAGCAGCGAGATCCCGACGCTCCAGAACCACGACTGCTCCATGTAGGCGATCTTGCGGTAGGACACGATGCCGAGCAGGCGGCCGCCGCGGACGACGGCCAGGTTGCCGAGGTCCTCGCCGAGCATCCGGTTGTCCTCCCACCGCCGCCGGTAGCGGCGCGGGTCGTGCCACCCCTGCCACAGGAACTCCCCGGCCAGCCGCGGGTCGGTCCGCAGCCGCTCGATGACGGCCACGTCGTCCTCGGCGACCGGCCGCAGCTCCACCTCGTCGGTCATGGGCCCCTCCCCGGGGGTCAGCGCAGCGTGGACAGGCCGCCGTCGACGTGCAGGACCTGCCCGGTGACGTAGGACGCGCGGTCCGACAGCAGGAACACCGCGGCGTCGGCGACCTCCCACGCCGTCCCCTGCCGGTGCATCGGAATCAGGCGGGCGACCTGGTCGCGGGAGGCGTTCCCGGCGGAGACGGAACGCCCCATCACGGTGTCGATGAGGCCGGGCGCCACCACGTTCGCGCGGACGCCGCGCGGCGCGCCCTCGGCCGCGATGTGCCGCACCAGCCCGGTCAGGCCCGCCTTGGAGGCGTCGTAGGACGGCGACCGCGACCCCGGCTTGGTCCCGGCCAGCGACCCGATGAACACCAGCGCGCCGCCGCCCTCCAGCGCCGGCATCGCGGCCTTGCCGACCAGGAACGGCGCCCGCAGGTTCACCTGCAGCACGCGGTCCCAGTCGGCCAGCGCCGTGCCCGCCAGCCCGTACCCGATGCCGATCCCGGCGTTGAACACCACCCCGTCCAGCCCGCCGAGCCCCTCGACCGCCCGCGTCACCACCCGGTCGCACGACTCGGGGTCGGTCACGTCCGCGACGACCACGCACGCCTGCCCGCCCTCGGCGGCGATCATCGCGGCGGTCTCCCCCGCGGCGTGCTCGTCCATGTCGCCGCACGCCACCATCGCGCCCTCCCGCGCGGCCGTGACGGCGATGGCGCGGCCGTTGCCGACCGGGGCGGCGGGGTCGTCGCTGCGCCGCGTCCCCGCGCCGACGACCAGGACCCGGCGGCCCGCGAGCAGCCCGCCGGGGGGTGGAGTCTCGGGCATGATCGGCACCGTAGTCGACACCGCCCTCCCCCGCCCAGCCCCCGTCCGGTCCCGGCTAGGGTGCGGGCATGGTGCACGGCACGGGACGCGCGGCGGGGACGGCCGGGGAGCCGGTGGTGGTCGAGCGCGCCGCCGGGGCCGGCGGTGAGCTGGTGCTGCGCCGCGACGGCGCCCACTACGAGATCATCAGCAACGGCGTGTTCCTCATGGACACCCGCAACGGCGAGTCCGAGCGGCTGCTGGTCCGCGCCGCCGCCGAAGGGCTGGACGGGCCGGTCCGCATCCTCATCGGCGGGCTCGGCGTCGGGTTCTCCCTCGCCGAGGCCCTCACCCTGCCCGGCGTGGAGCACGTCACCGTCGTCGAACGCGAGCCCGCCGTCATCGGCTGGCACGCCACCGCGCTGCGGCCCTGGTCGGCCGGCGCCCTGGACGACCCCCGCGTCACGGTCGAGCGCGCCGACCTGCTCGCCTTCGTCGCCGACCCCGGCGACCGGCGGTTCGACGCGCTGTGCCTGGACATCGACAACGGCCCCGACTGGACCGTCACCCCCGGCAACGCCCGCCTCTACGCGCGCGGCGGCCTGGACGCCCTCGCCGGGCTGCTGACCCCGCGCGGCGTCCTGGCGGTGTGGAGCGCGAACGCCGCGCCGGCGTTCGAGACGCTGCTGCGCGACCGGTTCGCCCGCGTCGAGGCCCGCCCGGTGCCGGTGCCGCGCGGCGAACCCGACGTGGTCTACCTCGCCGCCGAACCGCGCCCTGCCGCCGGGCCCACCCCCAAGTGAGCCCCGATCAATGAGTGAGCCGACAAAGCGCGGCGACCCGTTTCTGTAGGGGTGCGCCGTCCATCCCGGAAGACCAGTTCGCTAGGTTTCGGACTGAACAAACCTTTTGGGAGGATCTGTGGCTCACGCCCACGCAGCCCAGCGGCACCCCGCCGTCCTGGGCGACCTGCTGCCCGGCTCCCTGGCCCGCGACGCCGCACTCGTCGCCGGCTCCGCCGCCCTCGTCGGCGCCGCCGCGCAGCTCGCCGTCCCACTGCCCGGCACCCCCATCCCGGTGACCGGCCAGACCTTCGCGGTCCTGCTCGCCGGCGCCGCCCTCGGCCCCGGCCGCGCCGCCCTGGGCATGCTGGTGTACCTGCTGGCCGGCACGGCGGGCGTCCCCTGGTTCACCGACGGCACCTCCGGCACCGGATCCCCCACCCTCGGCTACGTCATCGGCTTCGTCGCCGCCGCCACCCTGGTCGGACGGCTCGCACAGCTCGGCGGCGACCGCACCCCCCTGCGCACCGCCGCCACGATGCTCACCGGAACCCTCGTCATGTACGCCACCGGCGTCCCCTACCTGATGGCCGCCCTGAACATCGACCTCGCCAGGGCCCTCCACCTCGGCGTCACCCCGTTCCTGGCCGGCGACGCCCTGAAGGTCCTGCTGGCCGCCGCCCTGCTGCCCGCCGCATGGAAGATCACCCGCGCCGCCCGCCGCTGACCCGCCCGGCCCCGGCCCGTCTCGCTCCCGCACCCGCGCATGGGAACCGGACGGGCGGGCACACGCCCCCGCGAAGACCGCCACCGCCCCGCACCGAACCGGCGCACACCCCACCGGATGTGGCGCACACCTCACCGCGCACCGCCACCCCGCCCGTTTGAACAGGTTCAAATCTGTCGTACAGTGGCTTGCGTGAAGCTCGCCGTGACAGCACCGGACCGACTCACCGTCCGCACCGTCCCGGTCCCCGACCCGGGCGACCTCATCGCACGGCTCCCGCACCCCTCCGCCCTGGCCTGGATCCGCCACGGCGACGGAATCGTCGGCTGGGGCGAAGCCGCCCGCCTCACCCTCCCCGGCGGCGACGACCGCTTCACAGCCGCCGCCCGCATGCTCGGCGACCTGTTCGGCGCCGCCGCCGTCGACGACCCCGTCGGCGTCCCCGGCTCCGGCCCCGTCGCCTTCGGCACCTTCGGCTTCGACCCCAAATCCCCCGACTCCACCCTCATCGTCCCCCGCCGCGTCCTCGGCCGCCGCGACGGCCGCGCCTGGCTCACCACCATCGGCGACGACACCGACCCCCTCACCCTCACCACCCCACCCCAACCCCCCACCGGCCTGCACTGGAGCGACGGAGCCCTCCCCGAACACGCCTGGAAGGACGCCGTCGCCGCCGCCGTCCACCGCATCCGCGCCGGCCACCTCGCCGCCGGCCCCCCGCACCGCCGCACCGGCCTCGGCAAGGTCGTCCTCGCCCGCGACCTCACCGTCCGCGCCGACGCCCCCATCGACGCCCGCGTCCTCCTCCAGCGCCTCGCCGCCCGCTTCCCCGCCTGCTACACCTTCTCCTGCGCCGGCATGGTCGGCGCCACCCCCGAACTCCTCATCCGCCGCACCGGCGGCGACATCGAATCCCTCGTCCTGGCCGGCACCACCGCCCGCGGCGACACCCCCGCCGACGACCGCGCCCGCGCCGCCCGCCTCTTCGCCTCCCCCAAAGACCGCGAAGAACACCGCTACGCCGCCGAGATGGTCCGCGACGCCCTCACCCCCCTGTGCGCCGACCTCACCGTCCCCACCGAACCCGAACTGCTCACCCTCCCCAACGTCACCCACCTCGCCTCCCCCCTCCGCGGACGCCTCGCCGCCGACCGCTCCGTCCTGGACGTCGTCGCCGCCCTCCACCCCACCCCCGCCGTCTGCGGCACCCCCACCGGCACCGCCCTGGACCTCATCCGCGAACTCGAAGGCATGGACCGCGGCCGCTACGCCGGCCCCGTCGGCTGGGTCGACGCCCGCGGCGACGGCGAATGGGGCATCGCCCTGCGCTGCGCCGAGATCGACGGCACCCGCGCCCGCCTCTTCGCCGGCTGCGGCATCGTCGCCGACTCCGACCCCGACGCCGAACTCGCCGAAGCCCGCACCAAGTTCCGCCCCATGCAGTACGCCCTCCACGGCTGAACGCCCCCCCACGGCCGACCCGACCACACCGGTCCCCAACTGCACCGACACCCCCACCAACCCGGTACGGTCATCCACGGAAATACCACCCCGAGACGGAGAACAACCACCGTGGACGTCGAACGGACCGCCCTGCCCGGAATCGGCCTGCAGCACATCATGACCACCGGCCGAGGCCGCCAGATCGGCGTCATCTCCCACCGCACCGGCCGCCGCGACCTCGTCATCTACGACAAAGAAGACCCCGACAGCTGCATCGCCACCGTCGCCCTCAACCCCGACGAGGCCAACGCCATCGCCGAACTCCTCGGCACCGGCCGCATCATCGAGCACCTCGCCGAACTCCACCGCCAGGTCGAGGGACTCGTCACCGAACAGATCCCCATCGCCCCCGGCTCCCCCTACGACGGACGCCCCCTCGGCGACACCCGCTCCCGCACCCGCACCGGCGCCTCCATCGTCGCCGTCGTCCGCGACGGCCAGGTCATCGCCAGCCCACGCCCCGACTTCATCTTCCACGCCGGAGACATCATCGTCGTCGTCGGCACCGGCGAAGGCACCGCCGCCGTCGCCCAGATCCTCTCCGACGGCTGACCCGCATGCACACAGCCGTACAACTCATCGAACTCGGCGCCATCATCCTCGCCCTCGGCCTCCTCGGCGCCGTCTCCGTCCGCTTCTCCATCTCCCCCATCCCCCTCTACCTCATCGCCGGCCTCGCCTTCGGATCCGGCGGAATCCTCCCCCTCACCACCAGCGAGGACTTCGTCGCCACCGGCGCCGAAGTCGGCGTCATCCTCCTGCTGTTCACCCTCGGCCTCGAATACACCGCCGACGAACTCGTCGGCACCCTGCGCACCTCCGCCCCCGTCGGCCTCGCCGACATCGCCCTCAACGCCACCCCCGGCGTCGCCGCCGCCCTCCTCCTCGGCTGGGGCCCCGTCGCCGCCGTCGCCATGGGCGGCATCACCTACGTCACCTCCTCCGGCATCACCGCCAAGGTCATCGGCGACCTCGGCTGGCTCGGCAACCGCGAAACCCCCGCCGTCCTGTCGGTCCTCGTCTTCGAGGACCTCGCCATGGCCGCCTACCTGCCCATCCTCACCGCCCTCCTCGCCGGCGCCGGACTCCTCGGCGGCGCCGCCGCCCTCGCCATCGCCGCCGCCACCATCAGCGTCATCCTCTACATCGCCCTCCGCCACGGCACCCTCGTCGAACGCTTCGTCGCCAGCCCCAGCGAAGAGGTCCTCCTCCTCAAGGTCCTCGGCCTCACCCTCCTCGTCGCCGGCATCGCCCAGCAACTCCAGGTCTCCGCCGCCGTCGGCGCCTTCCTCGTCGGCATCGCCCTGTCCGGCAGCCTCGCCCACACCGCCCAGAAACTCCTCGCACCCCTGCGCGACCTGTTCGCCGCCGTCTTCTTCGTCTTCTTCGGCCTGCACACCGACCCCGGCGACCTGCCGCCCGTCCTCGGCATCGCCGCCGCACTCGCCGCCACCGGCATCCTCACCAAACTCGGCACCGGCTGGATCGCCGCACGCCGCGCCGGCGTCGCCGCCACCGGACGCCTCCGCGCCGGCGCCGCCCTCACGCCCCGCGGCGAGTTCAACATCGTCATCGCCGGCCTCGCCGTCAGCGCCGGCGCCGACTCCCGCCTCGGCCCCCTCGCCGCCGCCTACGTCCTCATCCTCGCCGTCGCCGGACCCATCCTCGCCCGCAGCGCCGAACCCCTCGCCGCGCGCCTGCGCGCCCGCCGGGCCCACCGCCGCACGGCCCAGACCGACGCCGACGTCCCCGCACCCGCGACCATCCGCATCAGCGAAGAGGACACCGCCGGCACCCCCTGACCCTGCACCCCGGCCCGCTACACCGCCGGCGGCTGGCACCCCGGACACCAGAACAGGTTCCGCCCCGCCAGCTCGGCCGCCGCCACCGCCGTCCCGCACACCAGGCACGGCCGCCCCGCCCGCCGGTACACGTACACCTCGCCCCCGTGGCCGTCCACCCGCGGCGGCCGCCCCATCGCCTCCGGCGTATGCTCCGGCCGCACCGTGTCGATCCGCCCCGCCCGCACACCCTCCGCCATCAGCAGCACCAGATCGTCCCAGATCGCCGACCACCGCTCCGCCGGCAGCGACCGCCCCGGCAACCGCGGATCCACCCCCTGCCGGAACAGCACCTCCGCCCGGTAGATGTTCCCCGGACCCGCCACCACCGACTGATCCATCAGCAGCACCGCCACCGGCGTCCGCGACCGGCTGATCCGCCGCCACGCCACCCCCGGATCCGCGTCACCCCGCAGCGGATCCGGCCCCAGCCGATCACGCAGCAGCTTCACATCCCCCGGCTCCAACAGCGCACACGCGTTCGGCCCCCGCAGATCCGCGTAACGCCCGCCGCCCACCAGCCGCAACCGCACCGCCCCGACCGGCGCGGGCACCGGCGCCTCCCCGAACACGTACTTCCCGTAAATCCCCAGATGCACGTGCAGCGTCCGCTCATCGTCGAACCCCAGCAGCAGATGCTTGCCATGCGCGTCCGCCGCCGTCAGCACCCGCCCGTCCAGCCACCGCGCCCCCTCCGCGAACCGCCCCTGCGGGCTCGACGCGGAAACGGCGAGGCCGCCGAACATCCGCTGATGCTCGGCGGCCAGACGGTGAATCGTGTGTCCCTCGGGCATGGCCCGGAGCATAGCCCCGCACCTACCGCAGCGGCTCGCCGATCTGCCGCATGTGACCAAGGGCCTCCCGGTAGGACGCCACCAGCCCGGTCTCGGTGTAGGGGACGCCGACCGCGGCGCAGTGCTCGCGGACCATCGGCTGCATTTTGCGCAGGTTGCACCGGGGGACGCCGGGGAACAGATGGTGCTCGATCTGGTAGTTCAGCCCGCCCATCACCCAGTCGGTCACCGGGCCACCGCGCACATTGCGGGAGGTCAGCACCTGCCGGCGCAGATGACCCCACCGCTGCCCCGGCTCGGGCATCGCCATCCCCTTGTGGTTGGGCGCGAACACCGCACCCAGATGCAGCCCGAACAGCGCATGCTGCACCACCATCAACACCACCGCCTTCTCCACCGGCAGCAGCGACAGCGCCAGCACCAGGTACCCGACCGCATGGGCGACCAGCAGACCGCCCTCCACCACCCGGTCACGGCGTGAACGCCCCCGCAAGAACAGCACACTGCCGACCTTGAGGTTCACCCCCTCCAGCGTCAGCAACGGGAAGAACAACACCGCCTGGTGCCGCGCCACCCACCGCAGCACACCCCGCTGCCGCCCCGCCTGCTCCGCCGTCCACGCCAGCACCCCCTCCCCCACATCAGGATCCTTCCCGACATGATTCGGGTTCGCGTGATGACGATTGTGCTTATCGCTCCACCACCCGTGCCCCATCCCCAGCAGCAGATTCCCCAGCACCAACCCCAGCCACCGATTCACCCGCGCACTCCGCGCGATCTGCCGATGCCCCGCGTCATGACCCAGAAACCCCGTCCGCGCCGCCAACACCGCCAGCGGAACACCCAGCAGCACCGTCCACCAACTGTCCCCCGCCCACGCCACCGCCCCCCACACGGCGGCCGTCGCCGCCAGGTTCAGCCCGATCGCCCGCACGTAATAGCCGCGACGCCGATCGAGCAGCCCGCTGTCACGGACACGCCGCGCCAGCGGCGCGAAATCACTGCCGGCCCCTTGCCGGGACGGTCGGGAGGGAGCGTGCAGGGCCGCGGGCATGAAGCCTCCAACGGGAGCGGGGACACGATCCCCCGAAGTTACGGAGGGTCAGCCCCAGGGGTCGCCCCGCCAAAGAGCCATCCCGGGTCTGGCTCGCAGGTCCCGGTTCCCACCGCGACCCGTCGCTCCCCTGAATGATCATCGATGGAACCCGCACCCCTGCGCGAAAGCGCCTGCTACGCCCCGATATAAGGTCACAAGTCATGGACGACGACTCTCGGTGGATCGAACTGGACGGTGCCGTCAACGCCCGCGACCTCGGCGGCCTCCCCACGACCGACGGCCGCACGACCCGCCGCGGACGCGTCCTGCGCTCCGACAACCTCCAGGACCTCACCGTCGCCGACGTCCGGCTCCTCCTGGACGGCTACGCCCTCAAGAACGTCATCGACCTGCGCAGCGACGCCGAAGTACGCCTCGAAGGACCCGGCCCCCTCACCCGCGTGCCGTCCGTGACCATCCACCAGCTGTCGCTGTTCCCCGAAGGCGGCCGCCACACCGACGTCGCCGCCGACGTGGACGTCGACAAGGCCCTGCCCTGGCAGGAACGCCCCGCCGACGGCGCCGAACAGGACCGTTCCATCGGCCACTACCTCGGCTACCTCACCGACCGCGGCGACTCCGTCGTCGCCGCCCTGCGCGTGATGACCCGCACCGACGGATCCGCGCTTGTGCACTGCGCCGCCGGCAAGGACCGCACCGGCGTCGTCTGCGCCCTCGCCCTCGACGCCGCCGGCGTCACCCGCGAGGCCATCGTCGCCGACTACGCCCAGACCGGCGAACGCCTCGACGCGATCCTGCGGCGCCTGCGCGGCAGCGACACCTACGCCGCCGACCTCGACTCCCGCCCGGCCGACACCCACCAGCCCCACGCCGCCATCATGGACAAGCTCCTCGCCCGCATCGACGAGGAACACGGCGGCAGCCTCGGCTGGCTGGCCGGCCACGGCTGGACCGACGACGACACCCGAGCGCTCCGCGACCGCCTCCTCGGCTGAGTGACCCCCACACCGCCCACTCACAGCCCGCACGCGTGCCGCGATCCTCGACCCGCCCGCACGCTGGGGATCTCGGCTGATGCTAGATGATGGGTTTTTGGGATTGCAGGTGGGAGGTTGGGCAATCCACTCGGCGCCTTTACGTTGTAAGTTTCAAAGAAAGACGGCAGACGGCGCGGGGGCTTCCCGCCTTCTCGGTCGATCAGGTGAGGACGGCGCGGACGGCGGCCTGGGCGGCCTGGCGGAGGTCGGCGTGCAGCGCCGCGTTCGCCTCCCGGTCGGTGCGGGCCTCGACGATCCGCAGCCCCTCCCCCGCCATCGCCTTCGGCAGGTCCGCCGCCGCGTCCAGGCGGCGGTACGGGACGCCGTGCGCGGCGGCGACCGCCTCCAGGTCCACCTGGTGCGGGGTGCCGAAGACCCGCTCGAACGGGCCGTGCAGCGCCGCCTGCGGCAGCAGCGAGAAGATCCCGCCGCCCCGGTTGTTCACCACGATGATCGCCAGGTCGGGCCGGCGGTCCCGCGGCCCCACGATCAGCCCGTTCTGGTCGTGCAGGAACGCGAGGTCGCCCAGCAGCGCGTAGGAGCGGCCGCTGTGCGCCAGCGCCGCCCCCATCGCCGACGACACCAGCCCGTCGATGCCGCTCGCGCCCCGGTTCGCCATGATCCGGATGCCGCGCCGCGGCCGCATCACCTGGTCCAGGTCGCGGATCGGCATGCTCGCGGCCGTGAACAGCAGCGACCCGCCCGGCAGCCCCGCGACCAGGTCCCGCGCCAACCGCGGCTCGCTGACCTCCGGCACCGCGTCCAGCACCGCGTCCACCGCCGCCGCCGCGGCCAGGTCCGCCGTCCGCCACGACTTCAGCCACGCGTCGTCACCCGACACCACCGGGATCTCCACCTCCGGAGCCACCTGCGTCGCCGACCGGACCGGGTCGGGCCAGTGCGCCAGGTCCGGCGCCAGCACGATGTGCTCCTCGGCCCGGCGCAGCAGCGACAGCAGCGGGCGCGACAGCCCCGGCTTGCCCAGCGTCACCACCACCTCGGGACGGTGCCGCTCCACGAACTCCGGGACGCCCAGCAGGAAATGGTGCGACGACAGCGCGTGGTCGCCGTAGCGGGCGTTGCCGTTCGGCTCGGCCAGCACGGGCCAGCCGGCCATCGACGCGGCCGCCACGTACCGCTTGACGTTCATCGCGCCGTCCCCGACCACCAGGACGCCGCGCCGCGTCGGCGGGACGTGCAGCACCGACCCCGGCGTCGCCGGCCGCACCTTCGTCCACGCGCCCGTCGCGTCACCGTCGAGCGGCTCGCACCACGTCTCGTCGCCGTCCGGGATCAGCGGCTCCCGGAACGACGCGTTCACATGCACCGGCCCCGGGACCGGCGCCTGCGCCAGCCCCCACGCGCGGCTCATCAGCGACCGCCAGTACGCCACCATGCCCGGCCGGTTCTCAGGCACACCGATCTCGGTGCTCCACCGCACCGCCGTCCCGTACAGCTTCACCTGGTCGATCGTCTGGTTCGCGCCGGTGTCGCGCAGCTCCGGCGGACGGTCCGCCGTCACCACCAGCAGCGGGATGCCCGACTCGTGCGCCTCCACCACCGCCGGATGGAAGTTCGCCGCCGCCGTCCCCGACGTGCACACCAGCGCCACCGGACGGCCCGACCGCTTGGCCAGGCCGAGCCCGAGGAACGACCCCGAACGCTCGTCGATCCGCACATGCATGCGGACCCGGCCCGCCTCCTCGGCGGCGTGCAGCGCCAGCGCCAGCGGCGCCGACCGCGACCCCGGCGCCAGCACCACGTCGGTCATCCCGCACCGCAGCAGCTCGTCGACCAGGACGGTCGCCAGCGCGGTCGCCGGGTTCACGGCCCCTCCTCGATCACCGCGGGGCCGTCCAGGTACGCCTGGGCCTCCAGCGCCCGGCCGCGCCACCGCGTGCCGGGGACCTCCCAGCGCCGCAGCGCCTCCTCGTCCACCACCGGCCGCCGCACCTCGATCTCACCCTCCACGGGCCGCAGCGGATCGCGCACGACGTCGCCCTCAAGCAGCGCCAGCGTCCCCAGCCCGCACGCGTACGGCAGCTCCGGCAGCGCGGCCGCGAGCGCGAGACCCGCCGCCAGCCCCACCGACGTCTCCACCGCGCTCGACACCACCACCGGCAGCCCGCACGCCTCCGCCACCCGCAGCGCCGCCGCGACCCCGCCGAGCGGCTGCACCTTCAGCACCGCGATGTCGGCGGCGCCCGCCGCCCGGACCTTCAGCGGATCCTCGGCGCGGCGGATCGACTCGTCCGCCGCGACCGGGACGTCCACCAGCCGCCGCAGCCGCGCCAGCTCCTCCAGCGTCGCGCAGGGCTGCTCGGCGTACTCCAGCTCCCACCGGTCCAGCGCCCGGATCATCCGCGCCGCGCGGTCGACGTCCCAGCCGCCGTTCACATCGATCCGGACCCTGCCCTGCGGGCCGATCGCCGCGCGGACCGCCTCCACCCGCGCCAGGTCGTCGGCCTCTCCCTGCCCGCGCTCGGCGACCTTCACCTTCGCGGTCCGGCAGCCGGACTCCTTCACCATCTCGAACGCCCGCTCCGGGCCGACCGCCGGGACCGTCACGTTCACCGGGACCCGGTCGCGGACGGGCGCGGGCCAGCCCTCGCACGCCGCCTCGCGGGCGGCGGCCAGCCACCGCGCGCACTCGGCCGGGCCGTACTCGGCGAACGGCGAGAACTCCCCCCAGCCGGCGGGGCCCTGGATCAGGGCGCCCTCCCGCCGCGTCACACCGCGGAACCGCGTCCGCATCGGGATGGAGAACACCCGCACGCGCCGACCCCCTGACCTGCCCGCTGAATCAACGTATTCCGGATCACACCGTCCGTACGAACAATTAGTAGTACCACGGGAAACGCGACCAATCGGGATCGCGCTTCTCCAGGAACGCGTCGCGTCCCTCGGCCGCCTCGTCGGTGCCGTAGGCGAGCCGGGTCGCCTCTCCGGCGAACACCTGCTGCCCCACCAGACCGTCGTCGACCATGTTGAACGCGTACTTCAGCATCCGCTGCGCCGTCGGGCTCTTGCCGTTGACCTTGCGCGCCCACTCCAGCGCCACGGCCTCCAGCTCGGCGTGCGGGACGACCGCGTTGACCATGCCCATCCGGTGCGCCGCCTCGGCGTCGTAGGCCTCGCCCAGGAAGAAGATCTCGCGGGCGAACTTCTGCCCCACCTGCCGCGCCAGGTACGCCGACCCGAACCCGCCGTCGAAGCTCGCCACGTCCGCGTCGGTCTGCTTGAACCGCGCGTGCTCTCGGCTGGCGAGCGTCAGATCGCACACCACGTGCAGGCTGTGCCCGCCGCCCGCGGCCCAGCCCGGCACCACGCAGATGACGACCTTGCCCATGAACCGGATCAGCCGCTGCACCTCCAGGATGTGCAGCCGTCCGGCCCGCGCCGGGTCGATCGTCTCCGAGGTCTCCCCCTCGGCGTACTTGTAGCCGTCCTTGCCCCGGATCCGCTGGTCGCCGCCGGAGCAGAACGCCCAGCCGCCATCCCTGGGCGACGGCCCGTTCCCCGTGATCAGCACGCACCCGATGTCGCTGGACATCCGCGCGTGGTCGAGCGCCCGGTACAGCTCGTCCACCGTGTGCGGGCGGAACGCGTTGCGCACCTCCGGACGGTCGAACGCCACCCGCACCGTCCCGTGGTCCACGGCCCGGTGGTAGGTGATGTCGGTGAAGCCGAACCCCTCCACCTCTTTCCACGCGTCCGCGTCGAACAGCTCCGAGACCATGTCATCCTCTCCCGTCGGCGACCGCGCCGCGGCCGGGTCCGCGGCGCGCGTGACCCATTCAACCGGTCCCGCGTTTGAACGCGTTCAGCGGGGTCGTCTACCCTGATCAGATCATGGATCGCCCACTGCACGCCGCCGTTCTGCCGCCCGGTCCGCGCCTGTTCCAGGCCCTGGCCGACGCCCTCGACGGCGGTCCCGCGATCTGCCCGCTCTCCCCCGACCTGCCCGAGCCCGCGCTCCGCGACCTCCTGGACGCCCTGAGCCCGGACGCCGTCCGCACACCGGACGGGCTCGCCCCCCACCGCCCGCACGGCGGCCAGGTCCCCGCCGACGCCGAGACGGCGGTGCTGATCGCCACGTCCGGCTCCACCGGCCCGCCGAAGTTCGTCGAGCTGCCGGCCGGCGCGCTGCGCCACTCCGCCGCGGGGACGCTCGCGCGCATCGAGGCGGCCCCCGGCGACCGGTGGCTGTGCTGCGTGCCCACCAGCCACATCTCCGGCGTCCAGGTCCTCGTCCGCGCCCTCGTCGCCGGCACCGACCCGGTCATCATGCCGCGCTTCGACGCCGCCGCCGTCGCCGCCACCGAGGGCGCGCACGTCTCGCTCGTCCCGACCCAGCTGCGCCGGATCCTCGACACCGGCACCGACCTGTCCCGGCTCGGCGCGATCGTCCTCGGCGGCGCCGCCGCCACGCCCGGGCTGCTCGCCGAGGCCCGCGCCCGCGGAGCCCGGGTGTTCACCACCTACGGCATGAGCGAGACGTGCGGCGGCTGCGTCTACGAGGGCGTCCCGCTGGACGGCATGCGCGTCGGGCTCGGCGCCGGCGGCCGGATCCGCCTCGCCGGGCCGTCCCTGTTCACCGGCTACCGGCTGCGGCCCGAGGAGTCCGCCGAGGTCAGGGACGGTGAGTGGTTCGTCACCCAGGACCTCGGGGCGATCGAGGACGGCCGGCTCCGCGTCCGCGGCCGCCTCGACGACGTGATCAACACCGGCGGGGAGAAGGTCGTCGCCGGCGAGATCGCGACCGTGCTGTCCCGGCACCCGAAGGTCCGCGACGTGGTCGTCGTCGGCCGGCCCGACCCCGAGTGGGGCGAGCGGGTCACCGCCGTCGTCGTCCCCGCCGCGCCCCGCCCGCCGGACCTCGCCGAGCTGCGCGCGTTCGTCCGGGAGACGATGCCGGCGCACGCCGCGCCGCGCGAGCTGGAGCTGGTGGACGCCATCCCGCTGCTGGCGTCCGGCAAGCCCGACCGTGCCCGGTTGCGCACCCCGGCACCCTGACCCCGTGGTCTTCATCACGCTGCCTTCGACCAGCGTCCTTTACGTAGTAAAGTAGGGCAGGATCGGATCGGGCCGTGTGAAAGCGCCGGTCAGGGGCACCACGACCTCCTGGATCGGTCCTCCCCGATCCCGTGCGGAGCGCCGCCGCCCACGGCACCGGGAACAAGAACCCGGTCCTGCGACGTTCCGTTAAGTGCGTGCGCCACGAGCGAACACAATCCGCGCCGCACTCACACACCGAAGGGAGGGGGGTGTCTCCATGCCGCGAAGCGCCGTCGAGACCCCGCTCACGGAGTCGGCGGGCCCCGCGCTCAACGACCTCCTGAAGCGTGGCCGTGCCCAAGGGCACCTCTCGCTCGACGAGGTGAGGGGGGCCTTCGAGTCCGCCGGGCTCAGCCCGGCCCAGGGCCGCTCGATCCTGCGCGAGCTGTCCGAGGCCGGCATCAGCCTGGCCGGCGAGTCCGACACCGCCCGCAAGCGGGCGGCCGCCGCCGACCACGCCGCCGACCACGCCACGGGGGAGACCGCCCAGAAGACGCCCGGCACCGCGAGGACCGCCGGGAAGCGCGCCTCCCGCAATGCCGCCGCGAAGACCGCCTCCCCCAAGGACGCCGGGACCGGCGAGTCCGCCGCCAGGGCGCCGCGGGCGGCCGCCCAGGCCGACGCCCCCGCCGACGGGGGGTTCGAGGTCACCGAGGTCGAGGCCGACGAGAGCCAGGCCGACCTGGACGACCAGACCACCGGGATGGGCGACTCCGTCCACACCTACCTCAAGGCGATCGGCCGCCGGCAGCTGCTCACCGCCGAGCAGGAGGTCGACCTCGCCAAGCGGATCGAGGCCGGCCTGTACGCCGAGTACAAGCTGGAGACCGAGGACCTCTCCCCCGCCCTGCGCGCCGACCTGGAGTGGGTCGCCGCCGACGGGCGCCGCGCCAAGGCCCACATGCTGGAGGCCAACCTCCGCCTCGTGGTGTCGGTCGCCAAGAAGTACTCCGACCGCGGCCTGTCGCTGCTGGACGTCGTCCAGGAGGGCAACCTCGGCCTGATCCGCGCCGTGGAGAAGTTCGACTACTCCAAGGGCTACAAGTTCTCCACCTACGCGATGTGGTGGATCCGGCAGGCCATACAGCGCGGGTTCGCCGACTCGGCCCGCACGATCCGGCTGCCCGTGCACGTGCTGGAGATGCTCAGCAAGCTGAGCCGCGTCGAGCGCGACATGCACCAGCGGCTCGGCCGCGAGCCGACCCCGGAGGAGCTGGCCGCCGAGCTCGACAAGAGCCCCGAGCAGGTCCGCGAGCTGCTGCGCACCAGCCGGCAGCCGATCAGCCTGGACTCCACCATCGGCGAGGACGGCGAGACCCGCATCGGCGACCTCATCGAGGACACCGACAGCCCCGAGGCGTCCGAGCTGGTGGACCGCCAGCTCATGGCCGACCAGCTGCGCCGCACCCTCGACATCCTGTCCCCGCGCGAGGCCAAGATCATGGCGATGCGGTTCGGGCTGTACGACGGGACGCCCCGCACGCTGGACGAGATCGGCAAGGCCCTCGGGCTGACCCGGGAGCGGATCCGCCAGCTGGAGAAGGAGTCGCTGTCCAAGCTGCGGCACCCCAGCAACGCGCGCCCGCTGCTCGACTTCGCCGTCTGAGGCGTCCCGCCGGCACGCGAAGGGCCCGCCCAGCCATCCCGGCTCGGCGGGCCCTTCGCGTTTCCCCGGGCGCGGGTCAGCAGCCCCGGACGGCGAACGCGAGGAACTGGGTGACCTCCCGGCGGTCGAAGTTGTCGTCCGAGCCGGCGACGAGCGTGCACTCGCCCGACCTCAGCCGCGGCCCCCACGCCAGCGCCTCCAGGTTCTGCTCGGGGGCGGCGTGGCGGCCGAGGTCGGCGACGAGCCGCTTGCGCACCGGACGGAACCGCACGCCCTCGCCGAGGCGGTCGCGGTGCAGCACGTCCGTGGCGCCCCGCACGTCGAACTCGTACAGCCTGTTCCGGTAGCCGACGCCCTCCAGCCAGGTCCGCTCCAGCGCCAGGAACCGGTGGCCGTCGACGGCGAGGATCTCCGAGACCCCGCTGTCGGCGATGCCCGAGGGCGGCCGCGGCGCGGCCGGGAGCCGGTCGACGGGGTAGGCGTACTGGGCGCGGACGCGGCCGGCGCGGCTCCAGAGCGTGAGCCGGGTGAGGGCGCCGTGCCCGGCGGCCGGCGGGGCCCCGTCCTCGTAGCGCGGCCCCTCGACCATCGCGGCGATGCCGTGGGAGGTGAAGGTCAGCGCCTCGAAGCCGGAGTTGCGGCGCGGGCCCCGGTGCTCCCCGGTGAGCCGCAGGCCCGGCGGCAGCGGCAACCGGCCGGCGTACCGGCCGTCCCGGGACGCCCAGCGCAGCGACATCTGCGACAGCGGGACGTCCGGGTGCGTCTCGTCGGGGCGGTCGCCCTCGCTGCCCCAGAGCACCCGCCGCGACCGCGGGTCGTACCGGATCGTCTCCGGGTCGACCGACCCGGGCTTGCCGAACCCCGGGTAGGGGCCGCCGTCCGGCCGCCTCAGCGTCGACACGCCGCTGATCCGCACACCGGTGAACGCGCCCGTCGCCGGGTCGATGTCGAGCCGCCCGGTGTAGAACCGCGCCGGGTCGTACCGCCACCGGTCGTCGGAGACGAAGTACCAGGTGCCGGTGCGCGGATCGCGGTCGAGGCCCGACAGCCCTCCGAGCGTGGTACCGGCGACCTTCGTCATGTGCGGGAGGCGCCGCTCGCCGAGGAACCGCGTGATCCGCAGCTCGTTCCGCACCGCCCGCGGCCCCGCCGCCGCGTCCGCGGCCCGCGCGGCGGTCCGCGCGTCCACGACCGCGGCACCCGCCATCGCCGCGAGCACGGCGGCCGTCGCCGCCGCCCCGCGCCACATCGTCCCGTCCCCGTTCAGATCGCCCATCGTCACCCTTCGCATCCGATCGAGCGCGCAGCGTCGCGCACGGTCAGTATGCGTCATCACGGCGGGTGACGGCGGCGGTTCCGTCAGTCGGCGCGGCGGAACTCCCAGATGGCCACGCCCATCAGGCCGACGCCCATGGCGAGGACGATGAGGAGCTCAAGCCAGATCGGCACGACCCAGCCGCCCCAGGTGACACCCGGGTCGAACGTCCGCATCAGCTCCGGCGAGACGTCCAGCCGGGTGAACACCGCGTGCCGCAGCGGATCGACCGCGTAGGTCAGCGGGTTGAAGCGGGTGAGAACGGTCAGCCAGGTCGGCAGCCCGCTCAGCGGGTACAGGGCGCCGGACAGGAACATCATCGGCATCATCGCCATCTGCATGAGGCCGAAGAACGACTGCATGCTGGTGATCCGCGCGGCCATCATGACGCCGAACCCGGTCAGGGCGAACGCCCCGAGGAACATGATGGCGAGCATCTCCAGCAGGAGCAGCGGGTCGTAGGGGACGCCGGCCAGGCCCGCCAGCAGCACGATCACCGCGCCCTGCAGGGTCGCCACCAGCGCGCCGCCGACGCACTTGCCGACCACGATCGCGCTGCGGCTGACGGGCGCGACGAGCATCTCGCGCAGGAACCCGAACTCGCGGTCCCACACGATCGACCCGGCGGAGAACATCGCGGTGAACATCACCGACATGGCGCACACGCCGGGGAAGATGAAGGTCTTCAGGTCGACGGTCCCGGCGGTGCCGCCGCCGCTGGCCATCAGGTTGGACAGGCCGGTGCCCATGACCAGCAGCCACAGCACCGGCTGGACGAGGCCCGACACCATCCGCAGCTTGTCGCGCCAGAACCGGATCAGCTCCCGGTGCAGGACGATCTTCACGGCGCGCAGGTCCTGCCGCAGGCCGCGCTCGGGCACCCGGACCCGGACGACCTCGGTCGCCGCCGGCTCGGCGGTGCTCGCCATGGTCACCTCCTCATCGCGCGCATCGCGGTGCGCATCCCGTCGCTCGCCGACGCCTCGGCGTCGCGGATCGTCGTGCCGGTGAACGACATGAACACATCGTCCAGCGAGGGCCGCGCCACGTTCACCGCCACGATCGGGACGCCCAGCTCGGCGAACAGCCGCGGCACGAACGCCTCTCCGGAGGCGACCGAGAACGTGACCGCGCCCTCCGACACCACCGCCTCCAGGCCGAACCGGTCCTTGATCGCCGCGATCGCCGCCTCGTCGTCGGCGGTCTGGATCCGGATCCGGTCCTCGCCGACGCCGGCCTTGAGCGCCTCGGGGGTGTCGAGCGCGACGATCCGCCCCGAATCCATGATCGCGATGCGCTCGCAGAACTCGGCCTCGTCCATGTAGTGCGTCGTCATGAAGATCGTGATCTCCTCGGCCGCCTGGAGCTGCCGGATGTACTCCCAGATCGACGCCCGGGTCTGCGGGTCGAGGCCGACGGTCGGCTCGTCCAGGAACAGCACCCGCGGCGAGTGCAGCAGGCCGCGGGCGATCTCCAGCCGGCGCTTCATGCCGCCGGAGAAGGTCTGCACCAGGTCGCCGCGCCGGTCCCACAGCCCGACCATCTCCAGGACCTGCCGGATGCGGCCAGCGGTCGCCGACCGCGGCACGCCGTACAGCTCGGCGTGGAAGCGCAGGTTCTGCTCCCCCGACAGGTACCCGTCGAGCGTCGGGTCCTGGAACACCAGGCCGATGTTGCGGCGCACGGCGTCGCGCTCGGTCACCACGTCGTGGCCCGCGACGCGCGCGCTGCCCCCGCTCGGGCGCAGCAGCGTGCAGAGCATGTTGATGGTCGTGGATTTGCCCGCGCCGTTCGGGCCGAGGAAACCGAAGATCTCTCCCGGCCGCACCGAGAGCTCGATCCCCCGCACGGCCTCCACGTCGCCGAACCTCTTCGTCAGGCCGTCGACCTCGACGGCCGGTCCCCCGTCCGGCATGGGGCCTCCCTCCGCGTGGAGCACGAGCCCATGTTTTGGGCCATCCAACGTTAGGTGTACCCTATCTCTCACGTCAAGAGAGATTAGAAGCGCCAACGAAGTCCGAGGAGCCGGACGTGGAGGACCGCCCCGATCCGCTGTACGACTCGCCGACCTACCTCATGTTCGAGACGGTGCGGCTCGTCCGGCGCACCGCGACGCGGATGTTCCCCGGCCAGCCGCGGCTGCCGCACCTGCTCGTCCTGTGGTGCGCGGCGCGGCACGGGCCGCTGTCGCAGCGCGAGGTCGCCGAGCGGCTGCGGATGGACGCCGGCGACCTCGTCGGCATCGTGGACGCCCTGGAGGACGCCGGCCACGTCCGGCGCCGCCGCGACCCCGAGGACCGGCGGCGCTACGCGCTGGAGGCAACCGAGGACGGCCGGCTCAAGCTCGGCGAGGCCCTGGACGCCCGCGTCCGCCTCAACGAGATGCTGTTCGAACCGCTGTCACCGGAGGAGCGGCACCTGTTCCGGGACATGCTGCTGCGGATCCTCGCCCATCACGACGAGCGGTTCACCGGCGCTCTGGAACCGCCCGGTCAGCAGACCGGCACCGGGGTCTCGAGCCGCAGCCGCGCCTCGTCGTAGCGGCGCAGCACCAGCCGCGCGGCGGCCGTGTGCGCGCCGACGGGCGGCGCGACGGCGTCGGCGCCGCAGGCCGCCATGCGGTCGTGGAAGCGGCCGGGCGCCAGCAGGTAGGACGCCACCGCCACGCGCCGGGCGCCGCCCGCGCGCAGACCCGCGACGACCTCGTCCAGCGACGGGCCGCCCGCCGCGACGAACCCGCAAGGGACGGGCCGCCCCAGCCGCCGCGCCAGCAGGCGGGCGGCCCTCCGCACGTCGGCGATGCCCGCCGGATCGGCGGACCCCGCCGCGCCCAGGACGACGGCGTCCGGACGGCGCGACGGGGCCCGGTCCTCCCCTCCACGGGGAGACGGTCCCCCGCGCTCCCCGGCCGGGCGGGCCGGTGCCGCCAGCCGGTCGGCCAGCGCGCCCGCCAGTAGCGCGTCCGGGCCGAGCGGCCGGGAGGTCACCGATCCCGGCAGCAGCCGCCCCGCCCGGTCGGGGATGTCGATGAGCGCGTGGTAGCCGCGCGCCAGCATCAGCGGGACGACGACCACCGGGCCGCCGCGCAGCCCGCGGGCCGCGTCCTCCAGCGACGGCCGCGACAGCTCGCCGTAGGCCTCGGCGACCCGCAGCCCCGGCCGCATCGCCCGCACCCGGGCGAGCAGCGCGCCGACGACGGCGGGCCCGGCCGGATCGCGGGTACCGTGCGCGACGGCCAGCAGGGCGGGCTCAGCCACCGGCGCCCGCCGCGAGCCGGTCGGCCAGGCGCGGGTCGCACGCCAGCCGGTAGCCGCGCTTGACGACCGTCTCGACGATGCCGGGGCGGCCGAGGCCGCGCCGCAGCCGCGCCACCGCCATCTCCACCGCGTGCTCGTCGGCCTGCGGGCGGGCCTCCCGCGGCCGCCCGTCCCGCGTCCAGGCGTCCCTGCCCGCGGGCGCGCCGACCAGCCGGCTCGGCAGGACCCCGCACAGCTCGGCCCGCGACACCACGTGCCCGGGACGCCGCGCGAGCGCCCGCAGGATCGCCATCGGCGCGGGCGCGATGGGCCGCAGCTGGCCGTCCAGGACGACGGCGTGCCCGCGCAGCTCCAGCGAGAACCCGCGCACCGACAGCCGCCGGGACCGGCGCCTCGGCAGGTCCGAGACCAGGGCCCGCACGAGCGCGCCCAGCCTGGCGCGCTCGGGCTGGACGGTGGGGACGTCGCGGTCGGTGAGCGCCTGCGCGGTCACCGGGCCGACGCACGCCGCGACGACCTGGGTGCGCATCGCCTCCAGCAGGGCCTCCTCCAGCCCGTCCTCGGCGGCGACGGCCAGCGTCGCGGCGACCGCGGGCGCGCTGGTGAACGTGATGGCGTCGACCGTGCCGGCGACCGCCTGCCCGACGAGCCGGCGCAGCGGCGTGGAGTCCTCCGACCGCGACCAGCGGTACACCGGGATCTCGATCACCTCGGCGCCGGCGCCGCGCAGCGCGCCGGTCAGCTCCGGCTCCCGCTCCCCGTACAGCTGGACCGCGACCCGCGCCCCGGCCAGGTCCTTCTCCAGCAGGTGGCGGATGACCTCGGCGCACTCCTCCGACTCCGGCGACCAGCGCTCCTGCAGGCCCTCCGAGCGGATCGCGCCGCGCGCCTTCGGCCCCCGCGCCACGATGTCGGTCTCGGCGAGCCGGGCGATCAGCCCGTCGCGCAGCCCGTGCCCGTCGGCGGCCTCCAGCCACGCCCGGAACCCGATCCCGGTCGTGACGACGACGTGGTCGAGGGAGGCGTCGACGCACGCGCGGGTGGCCTCCAGGAGCTCGGTGTCGTCGGCGAGCGGGACCAGCCGGATGGCGGGGGCGAGCACGACCCTGGCGCCGCGCCGCTCCAGCAGCGTCGCGAGCTCCTCGTGGCGGCGGGCCGCGGTCACGCCCACGGCGAACCCGGCCAGCGGCTCACTGCCGGTGCTCATCGGTGAGCGCCACCTCCACCCGGTCGCCGGCGCGGCGGACCGGGAAGGCCGGCACCGCCACCCGCGGATCGTCCAGGCAGGTCCCGGTGCGCAGGTCGAACACCTGCTTGTACATGGGGGACGCGACGGTGGGCGTCCCGTGCCGGGTGCCGAGGATCCCCCGCGACAGCACGCACGCGCCGCTGAACGGGTCGAGGTTCGACAGCGCGTACAGGGTGCCGTCGAAGGTCCGGAAGATCGCCACCTGCGTGCCCTGCACCATCGCGCAGGCGCCGCGCTCGGGAGTCAGCGCGGCGTAGGAGCAGATGTCGAACCACCGGACCGCGGGCCGGACCGCCCGCTCCCTGACGATCGTCGCATCGGGTGAAGTGGTCATCGCGCGGCAACCTCCTGGCGGGAACTGTCGATGGTCCGATCCTCGGCAGAGGCCGTTTCGCGGTTGGGTCCCCTTTGTCACCGGCGTGTTAAAAGGGGCTCACGGCCGGCGCCGGGGACGCGCCGGCGGAACGCGGCCCGGCGTCCTCCTCGCCCTGCTCGACCGGGGCCAGCCGGACGGCGCAGACCTTGAACTCCGGCATCCGCGACACCGGGTCCAGCGCGGGGTTGGTCAGCAGGTTCGCGCGCCCCTCCCCGGCCCAGTGGAACGGGATGAAGACGGTGTCGTCGCGGATCGCGTCGGTGAGCCGCGCCCGGACGGTCGCCGCGCCCCTGCGGCTCTGCACCCGCACCTCGGCGCCGTCCTCGATGCCGAGGCGCCCGGCCAGGTCGGGGTGCAGCTCGACGAAGGCCCCGGGCGCCGCCTCGGCCAGCTGCCGGACGCGCCTGGTCTGCGCGCCCGACTGGTACTGCGCCAGGACCCGACCGGTCGTCAGGTACACGGGGAAGTCGGCGTCCACGTCCTCCGCGGCGCCGTGATGCTCGACCGGGACGAACCGGGCCCGCCCGTCCGGGGTGGCGAAGCGGTCCAGGTAGGGGCGCGGCGTCCCCGGGTGGCCGGCGGACGGGCACGGCCAGAACACCCCGCCCTCGGCCTCGATCCGCTCGTAGGTGATGCCGGAGTAGTCGGCGGCGCCGCCGGCGCTGGCGCGGCGCAGCTCGCCGAACACCGCCTCGGGGTCGGTGCTCCACTCCCCCGGCGCCGCCAGCCTCCCGGCGAGCGCGCCCAGGACCTCCAGGTCGGTGCGGACGCCGTCCGGTGGCCGGACGGCGCGCCGCCGGCGCAGCACCCGGCCCTCCAGGTTCGTCATCGTCCCCGACTCCTCGGCCCACTGCGCGACCGGCAGGACCACGTCGGCGCGCCGCGCGGTCTCCGACGGCACGAAGTCGGCGACCACCAGCAGGTCGAGCGCGCCGAGCCGCTCCTCCACGGCCGCGGCCCGCGGCGCCGACACGACCGGGTTGGACCCGAACAGCAGCAGCGCCTTCGGCCCGTCGGCGGTGCCGAGCGCCGACAGCAGCTCGTAGGCCGACCGCCCGGGTCCCGGCAGCGAGCCGGGATCGACGCCCCAGACCCGCGCGACGTGCGCGCGGGCCGCCGGGTCGTCGATCCTGCGGTAGCCGGGCAGCTGGTCGGCCTTCTGCCCGTGCTCGCGCCCGCCCTGGCCGTTGCCCTGCCCGGTCAGGCAGCCGTACCCGGAGCCCTCGCGGCCCGGCAGCCCGAGCGCGAGGGCCAGGTTGATGAAGGCGCCGACCATGTCGGTGCCGCGCGCGTGCTGCTCGGCGCCCCGCGCGGTGAGGACGTGGGCGCGGCCGGCGCGGGCGAGCAGCCGGACGGCCTCGCGCATCAGCGGGACGGGCACCCCGGTGATCCGCTCGGCCCGGTCCGGCCAGTAGGCGTTCACGACCGTCCGGACGGCGTCGAACCCGGCGGTGCGGGAGGCGATGTACTCCTCGTCGGCGAGGCCCTCGGCGAGCGCCAGGTGCAGCAGCCCGTTGGCGAGGGCGATGTCGGTGCCGGGCGTCGGCTGCAGGTGCAGGTCGGCCTGCCGGGCGGTGGCGGTGCGGCGCGGGTCGACGACGATGAGGGCGCCGCCGCCCTCGCGCATCTCGGTCAGGTGCCGCATGAACGGCGGCATCGTCTCGGCGACGTTGCCGCCCGCGAGCAGGACCGCGCCGGACGCCGCCAGGTCGGTGACCGGTCCGGGCAGCCCGCGGTCCATCCCGAACGCCCGCGCGGACGCCGCCGCGGCCGACGACATGCAGAACCGGCCGTTGTAGTCGATCTGGGACGTGCCGAGCGCGACGCGGGCGAACTTGCCGAGCTGGTAGGCCTTCTCGTTCGTCAGCCCCCCGCCGCCGAACACCGCGACGGCGTCGGGGCCGTGCCGGTCCCGCAGCCGCGTGATGCCGGCGGCGATCCGGTCGAGCGCCTCGTCCCACGTGCAGGGCTCCAGCGGCGCCGTCCGGCTCCGGCGCATCATCGGGGTGGTCAGCCGGTCGGGGACGGTGAGCAGCTCCGCCGCCGTCCAGCCCTTCTGGCACAGCCCGCCCCGGTTGGCCGGCACGTCGTCGCGGGGCGCCACCCGCAGACCGCCCACGTCCTTCTCGTCCCGCAGCGTCATGCCGCATTGCAGGGCACAGTACGGGCAGTGCGTCGGAGTCCCGATCATGCGCCGAGACTCGGCGGGCGCCGTTTCGCCGGCGAGTCCCGGAGGTGACTCCGGCGTTAAATGCGCTTCACCCCCGCGCGTCCGCCGAGGTCAAAAGCCCAGCATGGCGGCGCCCCGGCGACCTTGACGAACGCGTGTCAAGCGTTGTCGAGCCCTGTCATGGCCCTTTCGTCGTCATTTGCCCGCCTATCGAACGGATTCATGGTGACCCGGCGATCTCGCGGTGAATGCGGGCGCCGCCCCGGTACGCCCCGGATCATCGCACGGTGATCACGCCTAACCTCGGTACATGCCCGACCTTGCCTACTACGCCTCCCTGCCGCGCGCCCGCGGCGCCGCGGCGGCCCTGCTCCTGGACGAACTCGGGCGGGTCCTGCTGGTCAAACCCACCTACAGCGAGGGCTGGTACCTCCCCGGCGGGGTGATCGAGGCCGACGAGTCCCCGCTGTCGGCGTGCGTGCGCGAATGCGAGGAGGAGCTCGGCCTCGTCCCCCGGCTCGACGGCCTGGCCTGCGTCGACTGGGGCCCCCCGCGCGACGACGGCGTGGACGCCGTCAACGTCTTCGTCTTCCACGGCGCCATCACCGGCGAGCAGATCGCCGCGATCCGGCTGCCGCCCGAGGAGCTGTCCGACCACATGCTGGTGGCGCCGGAGAAGGTCCCCGAGCTGGCGCCGCCGCACGTGGCCCGCCGGATGGACCCCAGCCTGCGGGCCATGTCCACCGGCCGCGCCGTCTACCTGGAGGACGGCCGCGAGCAGCCGTTCGGCGCCCCCGCCCCCGAACCCGGCGCCGCCTGAGCCCGGCGCCCGAGCCGAGCCCCGCTCACACCGGGACGCTACGCCGGGACCGCGTCCTGGATCGAGCGGGCGCGCTCGGGCTGCTCGGCGCGGGCGCAGTGGGCGCAGCAGTAGAAGTGCCCGCCCACGTCCACGCCGTGCCCCATGATGCGGCACTGGCAGTGCTCGCAGATCGGCGCCATCTTCGTGACCGCGCACTCGAACGAGTCGAACGTGTGCACCTCGCCCTGCGCGTGCACCTCGAACGCCATCGCGTAGTCGTTGCCGCAGACCTCGCAGGTCGCCATCGCTCCAGTCTCCGTTCCCCCGCCGCCCTCGCGGTCCGGTCCTACCCTGACCGGCCCCGCTCTACCCCGCACCTCACAGCCCGGCGGGACACGCTGTGCAGCGGAGTTATCACTGCCGTATGACCGGACACACACGTGCGAAACGCCGGATTCCTACGGTCGGGCCGTCCGAGCGACCCAAGGAGACCGCCTGATGACCGTCACCACCGAAACCGCGCGCCCCGGACGGGCACCTACCCTGAAGGGACGCTGGATCGACGACTGGCGGCCCGAGGACCCCGAGTTCTGGGCGGCCGGCGGCGCCCGGACCGCCCGCCGCAACCTCATCTTCTCGATCTTCTCCGAGCACATCGGCTTCTCGGTGTGGACGCTGTGGTCGGTGATCGTGCTGTTCCTCGGCCCCGCCTACGGCATCGACCCGGCCGGGAAGTTCACCCTCACCGCCGTGCCCGCGCTGATCGGATCCGCGCTGCGGATCCCCTACACCTTCGCCGTCGCCCGCTTCGGCGGCCGCAACTGGACGATCTTCAGCGCGGCGCTGCTGCTCGTCCCGGCCGTCCTCGCCGCGTTCCTCATCGAGCCGGGCGTCTCGTTCACCACCCTGCTGCTCCTCGCCGCCGTCGCCGGCGTCGGCGGCGGCAACTTCGCGTCCTCGATGGCCAACATCAACGCGTTCTACCCGCAGCGGCTCAAGGGCTGGGCGCTCGGGATCAACGCGGGCGGCGGCAACCTCGGCGTCGCCGTCGTCCAGCTCGTCGGGCTGCTCGTCCTCGCCACCGCCGGCAGGGACCACCCCGGCCTCGTCGCGGGCGTCTACATCCCGCTCATCGTCCTCGCCGCCCTCGGCTCCGCGCTCTACATGGACAACCTCTCGCACGCCCGCAACGACCGGCGCGCCATGCGGGACGTCTGCAAGGACGCGCACACCTGGATCATGTCGGTGCTCTACATCGGCACGTTCGGGTCGTTCATCGGGTTCGGCTTCGCGTTCGGGCAGGTCCTGCAGGTGCAGTTCAAGGCCGACTTCGACACCCCGATCAAGGCCGCCTACCTGACGTTCCTCGGCCCCCTGCTCGGTTCGCTGATCCGCCCGGCCGGCGGCTGGCTCGCCGACCGGGTCGGCGGCGCCCGGGTCACCTTCTGGACGTTCGTCGCGATGGCCGCCTCCGCGGGCCTCGTGCTGGCCGCCTCGCAGAGCGGATCCCTCGCCCTCTTCCTCACCGGGTTCGTGCTGCTGTTCGTCTTCAGCGGCGTCGGCAACGGCTCCACCTACAAGATGATCCCGGCGATCTTCCGGGCGAAGGCCCAGCTCGGCGTCGCCAACGGCGGCGACCCGGTGGCCGCCGAGCACGAGGCCCGCCGCCTCGCCGGCGCGCTGATCGGCATCGCGGGCGCCGTCGGGGCGTTCGGCGGCGTCCTGGTCAACGTCGCCTTCCGGCAGTCGTTCCTCACCTACGGGACCGGCGACGGCGCCTACGTCGCGTTCATCGCCTTCTACGGCCTGTGCTGCGTCCTCACCTGGCTGGTCTACCTGCGGATCCGCCCGGGGAAGCCGGCGGGCGTCTGACCGCCTGCCGCCCCGCGCGGCGCCGCCGCGTCCGGCCGGGCCCCTCACCGGGGTCCGGCCAGCGCGGCGAGCGGCCCGACGAGCGCAGCACCGCCTCCCACGCGTCCCCCCGCTCCAGCGGCAGGTGCGGGACGCCCCAGTGCCACGCCGACACCAGCAGGTCCGGGTCCCGCGGCCGGTAGTCCGCCCCGGCCGCGCGGGCCATGTCCCAGGCGTGCAGGTGCCACTCCACGCAGGCCGCGCCCGCGTGGTCGCCGACGGTGTACTTGGTGCCGCGGTAGATCAGATGCGTCCGGTCCCACATGTCGGGCATCAGGTCGGCGTAGGCGCCCGCCGACACCCCGAACGCCAGGATCCGGTCCGGGCCCGGGTCCGGCGGGAGCACCGCCAGCTCCGCCGCGTTCTGCCGCGCCTGCTGCCTGATCAGCACCGCGGTGGCCGCGTCCTGCGCGAACAGCTTCGCCAGCCGGCTGTCGGGCGCGTCCTGGAGGTACTCCAGGAAGTTCTCCGCCACGCACCGCAGGTGCCCCGCGAGATCGATCAGCCGCCAGTCCGCGCAGGGCGTGGGCGCGTCCCAGTCCGCGACGGCCTCCGCCAGCGCCCGGATCGCCCGCACCCCGTCCTGGTAGGACTCGAGTACGCGGCACCGGTCCGGCGGCGTGCGCTCCACCTGACTTCCCCCAACGTCCAGAGCACCGTGTGCCCTCCCCGCCGGGCGCGACCGCGCGCACGCCACGCCGGTGCGGCGTGCGGAGCGGGGCGCCCCCGGCGTTCCCCGAGAGGGCAGACTGTCAAAGATCGGCGGCCGCTGCCACCGGGTGGCGCTGTGTCGTCACACGCCGGGAACCTCTCAGACGCGCACCGCCGGGCGCGTCCGAAAGGCGAGCCGGTGCGCCTCGCGGGCGGTGCGCAGCCGGTCGACCTCGTCCGTCCACGGGCGCACCGCCGGGCGCGCCTTGGCCTTGCGGTAGGCGAGCTCCGCGGCGCGGCGGGCCTTGGCGTCCTGCGCCTCCGTCACGTACGTCCGCGGGCCCGCCGCGACCCGTTCGGCCGCCTCCGCGGCGGCGAGCACGGCCGTCAGCGCCTTGTCGAAGGCGAGCGTCAGCTCGCTCAGCTCCGGCTCGGGCGCGTTCGCGGCCTGCGCGTCCCGCAGCGCCCGCTCCGCCTCGCCCGCCGCCGCGAGCCGCTCGTCGTACTCGGCGGCCAGCCGCTGGTCGGCCTCGTACGGCTCCGCGACGTCCTTGCTCACCCGGCGGCCCAGCGGCATGGTGGTACTCCCTCGACGGTCGTGCGATGTCCGGTCCTGCTGTGTTCGATCGAGGTAAGCGTACGCGGCGGTCAGGCGTGTTGTGACGGTGGACACCCGGCTTCGGCCCTTTACGTAGTAAGGTGCATGCTCATGGTCCGGCAGCCCAGCATCAACGCCCAGCACCGCGCCCCGCTCACCACCGAGCGGATCATCGAGGCGGCGCTCCAGATCGTGGACGGCCAGGGACTCGGCCGCCTCACCATGCGCCGCCTCGGCGACGCGCTGGAGGTCGAGGCGATGGCGATCTACCACCACCTCCCGCGCGGCAAGGAGCAGCTCCTGGACGGCCTCGTCGCGCACGTCGCCTCCTCCCCCGCCGCCGAGGCGGCCGCCGGCCCCTGGCAGGACGCGCTGCGCGCGTGGGCCCGCGACTACCGGGACCGGCTGCTCGCGCACGCCGGCGTCCTGCCGCTGGTCGTCACGCGCCGCAACCCGGCCGCGCTCACCGCGACGGCCGCCTCCCTGCGGGAGGTGCTGCGCCGCGGCGGCGTCCCCGAGGACCCGGCCGCGGTCGCCGCCCACGCCCTGCTCGGCTACGTGATCGGCCACACCGCCCTGGAGGTGCGCGGCACCGCCGAGGACGGCGCCGACCGCGCGGTCGACTGGGACGCCCGGTTCGCCGCCGGCCTCGACCTCGTGATCGCCGGCGTCCGCTGACCCGCGGCCGCCCCGGTCAGGACGGCTGGTCCTCGACGACGAGGACCTCCAGGTGCCGGGGGCCGTGCCCGCCCTCGACCCGCGCCGCCTCGACGCCGTGGGTGGCGGACGGCCCGCTGATCCACGTCAGCGGACGCGCCGGGTCGAGCCGCGCGACCGCCTCCGGGACCGTCCCGACGATCTGGTCGGCGTGGACCACGCACAGGTGGTAGTCCGGGACGAGCGTGAGCGCCCGCCTGCCCTGCGCCCGGCCGCCGTCCAGGACGACCGTGCCCGTCCGCGCCACCGCCGCCGCGCAGCCGGTGACGACGCCGTCCGCCGTGGCGAGGGTGCCGAGATCGACCGGCGGGGTGTCGGCCAGCGCGCGCACGCCGTCCAGCTCCGCCAGCCACCCGAACGGCAGGTCCGCCGGGACGACGATCCGCTTGGCCTCGCGGCCCCACAGCGCCGCCGCCACGGCGGTGCCGAGCTCGTCCGCGCCGACGTGCCGGACCGCGGCCCGGTTGTCGGCGACCCGCTCGGTGAACAGGGCGAGGACGTCCGCCCGGCTCCCGGCCTCCGCCTCGGGCAGCCGGCGGGCGTAGGAGCGCGGCACCGGCGGGCGCGCTCCGCGGTCCCCGCCGAGCGCCTCCCGGACCCGCCTCAGCATCTCCTCCCGCGCGCTCATGTGCGCGTCCTCGCCCACCAGGCGCGGAAGCTCTCCGCCGGCGGCGCCGGCAGGTCGCGTGCCTCGGTCCACGCGCCGAGCAGCCCCGGCAGGCGGCGGATGCGCCCGCCGCGCGACAGCAGCCGCGCCCACCGGGCGCCCCGCCGCAGGGCCGCCTCGTGCCTGCGCGGGTCGCCCATCGTCCAGGCGAGGCCGCGCATCAGCACCATCTCGGGCGTCGGCACCGGGCGCCGCCGCCGCGACTCCACCACCATGCCGCGCAGCCGCACCAGGACGTCCGGGATGTCGATCATCACGGGGCAGACGTCGGCGCAGGCGCCGCACAGCGTCGACGCGTAGGGCAGCGACGCGTCGGCCGCGCTCTCCACCCCGCGCGTCAGCGGGGTCAGGATCGCGCCGATCGGGCCGGGATGGACCGGGCCGTAGGGCCGGCCGCCGGCCCGCTCGTAGACCGGGCAGACGTTCGCGCACGCCGAGCACCGGATGCAGCGCAGGGCCTCGCGCCCGGTGTCGCCTGCGAGCGCGCGGGTGCGGCCGTTGTCGAGCAGGACGAGGTGGAACGCGCGCGGCCCGTCGCCCGGCGTGAGGCCCGTCCAGGACGAGACGTACGGCGTCATCCGGTCACCGGACGACGAGCGCGGGAGCAGCTGGAGGAACACCTCCATGTCCTCCCATGCCGGGACGACCTTGTCGATGCCCGCGACCGTGATCAGCGTCTCGGGGAGCGTGAGGCACATCCTCCCGTTGCCCTCGGACTCCAGCAGCACGAGCGTGCCGGTCTCGGCCACCAGGAAGTTCGCCCCGGTGATCGCGACCCGGGCGCCCAGGAACCGCTCGCGCAGGTGGGCCCGCGCCGCCGCGGCCAGCGCCTCCGGGTCGCCGGCGGGCCCCGGGGCCGCCGCCGGAATCTCTCGCCTCAGCAGCTCCCCGATCTCCGCGCGGTCGCGGTGGGCGGCCGGCGACAGCGGGTGGGACGGCGCGTCCTCGCCGAGCTGGAGGATCATCCCGGCGACGTCGGTCTCGCGGACGGTGGCGCCCGCGCGGGCCAGCGCCTCCACCAGGCCGATCTCCCGGAGCGTCGCCGACGCCGCCTTGACGACCTCCCTCGCCCCGGTCTCCCGGAGCAGGCCGGTGACGATGCGGCGCGCCTCCGCCGCGTCCGCCGCCCAGTGCACGGTGCCGCCCGCCTCCGTGACGGCCCGCTCCAACTCCTCCAGGTGGACGTCCAGGTCGAGCAGGGCCCGGTCCCTGATGGCGCGCCCGGCCTCGCGCAGGTCGTCCCAGTCGGAGATCTCGGCCGCCGCGGCGGCCTCCCGCTCGCGCAGCGCGGCGGTGGCGCCGCGCAGGTTGCGGCGCAGCCGGGTGTCGGCCAGCGCGGACCGCGCGGCGGCCGCGAACTTGGGCCGCGGCGGGGCGGGCCCGCTCGTCCTCGCGGAGGACGGCGTCGTCCCCGGGGAGGAGGCCGTCACGGGGGCCTCGTCTCGGCGAGGATCTCGGCCAGGTGCATCGTCCGGACGCCGGCCCGCAGCCGCGACAGCGCGCCGCCGATATGGGCCAGGCACGCGTCGTCGACCGCGCAGACCACGTCCGCGCCGGTGTCCCGGATGTGCCTGACCTTGTCGGCCACCATCGCGACCGACACGTCGGCGTTCTTCATCGCGAACGCCCCGCCGAACCCGCAGCACTCTCCCGCGGCGGGCAGTTCGACCAGGTCCAGGCCCTGCACGGCGCGCAGCAGCCGCAGCGGCCGGTCGCCGGCGCCGAGCGTCCGCATCGACTGGCAGGACGGGTGGTAGGTGACGCGGTGCGGGAAGTAGGCGCCGACGTCGGTGACGCCGAGGACGTCCACCAGGAACTCCGACAGCTCGTGGACGGCGATGCCCTCGGCGGCGCGCGCCAGCGCCGGGTCGCGGGCCGCCCGCGCGATCTTCGGGTAGGCGTGCCGGACCGTCGCGGCGCACGACGCGGACGGGGCGACCACGGCCTCGCAGCCCTCGAACGCGGCGGCGTAGGAGCGGGCCAGGCCGGCGGCCTCGCGGTGGTAGCCGGCCGTCCAGTGGATCTGGCCGCAGCAGGTCTGCCCCGGCGGGAACACCACCTCGTGCCCGAGCCGCTCCAGCAGGACGGTGGCGGCCTTGCCGGTTCCGGGGAACAGCGCGTCGTCGAAGCACGCGACGGACAGCGCGACCCTCACCGGCCTCACTCCCCCCACGCGCCCGGCAAGCCCGTTCCCCGCCGAACATCGTAGGGGCTTCGACCCCCGGCGGCGTGTCGTTCTCCGCCTGTCATCGCGCGGGAGGTAGTGCTGTGCCTGGCACCTCGGGGTGAGAGGGATCACAGCCGTCCGGTACTCCGGTACCAACGGACAACCGTCCCAACGGGCTATGGCCGGTGTGGGGCGAACCACATCACACTGGGGTGCGTCATACAGGAAAGCATCACGACCGACCAGTAGTTGAGACCGGAGGCACACGATGTGCCCGCACCAGCCGCCCTGTCCTTCCCACGACGCACCCGACCGCGACGCCGCCCGCACGCTGGCCTCGCACCCCGAGCAGGGGTGGAGCCTTCTGTGCAACGGTGTCGTGCTCTTCGAGGACACCGGTGAGCTGCTGCCCGACGGGGGAGTCATCGCACCGCACCGGCCGACGGACCTGCCTGCGCCGTCCGCCGCTTGAGCGGTCCCACGGGGGACTAGTTCAAACGGGTGATCATCCTCGGGGGCACGGCCACCTGCCCTTCGACTCCGGGTCCGCACCGGACCCGGAGCGAAACCTACCTCCGGCCCGTCCGCACCGGACGGGCCGTCCATCTTCTCAGCCACGGCTCCACCGCCCGGCCGACCGCCCCGGGGTCCCGGTTCAGGTCGTGCCGCTCCCCGGCCAGCACCGTCACCTGCGCCGCGTCCGAGGGGTCGGGCACCCCGAACGGGTCCCGGTCGCCGTTGACGACGAGGACCTCGACCCCCGCCGAGCGGAGCTCGTCCACCCGGGTCTTCTCCGGGTTGCGCGGCGGGCGCAGCGGGAACGCCAGCGCCAGCACGCCGGCGGCCCCGGCCGCCGCCGCGGTCCGGCACGCCACCCGCGCGCCGTTGCTCCGGCCGCCCTGCACGAGCGGGACGTCCCCGAACGGCTCCCGCAGCATCCCGACGATCTCCAGCCACGCGGCGTCCTGCTTGGCCACCGGGCCGGGCGCGCGGCGCCCGGCGAACCGGAACGGCTGCGTCACCCGCGCCACGGCGCCGCCCAGCCCGAGCGCCGTCTCCCGCACCGCCAGCAGGTCGGGGGCGTTCACGCCGCCGTTCGACCCGTGCGTCAGGACCAGCAGGAACTCCGGGCGGGGGACCTCGTCCACCGTCACCTCGGCCGGCCCGTGCGACGTCGCGACCTCCATACGGGCCACCGTAGCCCCCGGCCGGATCGATCTTTGCGGCAGACTGGGCGCATGGAGAAGATGACCGACGGCGAATGGCGCGCGTTCGTGATGGAGGGCACCCGCACCGGCAAGGCCGGCGTCACCCGCAAGGACGGGACGCCGCACGTCACGCCGATCTGGTTCGTCCTCGACGGCGACGCCCTGATGTTCAACACCAGCGGCCAGAGCGTCAAGGGCCGCGTCCTCGCCCGCGACCCCCGCGTCTCCATCTGCGTGGACGACCAGACCCCGCCCTACTCGTACGTGCTGATCCAGGCCGAGGCGGAGATCGTCGAGGACCTGGACGAGTCGCTCCGCTGGGCGACCGCCATCGGCGCCCGCTATATGGGGCCCGAGCGGGCCGAGGAGTTCGGGCGCCGCAACGCGGTCCCGTCGGAGTACCTCGTCCGCGCCCGCATCACCAAGGTCATCGCCGAGCGCGCCGTCTCCGACTAGCCCTCGGGCCAGTTCGGGGCGGGTGTGCCCATGGCCAGGCGGAGCCGCTCGGCGAAGCTCTCGTGCAGCAGCGGGCCCCACGGATAGCCGCTCGGGACCCGCACCGCCTTGCCGAGCACCTCGTGCGTCTCCCCCGGGCGGCGCTCCCCCGGCTCGTCGGCGTACCGGACGGCGAGCAGCGCGTACATGTGGTCCAGGGCACCGAACGCCTCGCCGGTGAGGGCGGGGAGCGTCCCGTCCGACACGGCCTGCTCGACGACCGGCTCCCACCACAGGTCGCCGGAGCCGCCGTCGTCGTCCTCGGCGTCGCCGAAGTCGCGGCGGAGCCGCGCCCGCACCTGCCCGGCCACGCCCGGGTCGCCGAGGCCGCGCCGCCACACCTCGCCCGCCTCGCCGGCGCGCCCCCGCAGCGGCAGCGTCCGCGCGAGCAGCTCGGTGGCGAGCGGCCCGACCTCGGGGTCGGACGGGTCCTCCTCCAGCGCCGCGCCGAACGCGCCGATCGCCTGGTCGAGGTAGGAGATGCCGAGCGCGACCGCGAGCCTGGCGTAGGCGTAGGGGGCGGCGCCGCGGTCGATCAGCCGCAGCCCGGCGGCGAGGATCCGCTGCGCCCGCGCCGGATCGCCCCGCTCCAGCAGCCGCTGCCCCAGGTCGTGGGCGGCGGGCGGCCCGTACTCGGCGTCACCGGTGCCGATGACCGCCTCCCAGTGGTCGCGCGCCGTGTCGAAGTCGCCGGCGTCGTCGGCGATCCTGGCCAGCGCGAGATGGGCCGGCGGGAGGTAGGCGGGGTTGCCGAAGTCGACCACGACCCGCCACGCCGGCGCCGCCCGCTCCGGCTCGCCGGCACGCTCGTGGGTCAGGGCCAGGTGGTAGGCGGCGCGGGGGCCGTACTCGGGGTCGGCGGTCGCGATGGCGGCCCGGTCGGCCTCCCGGGCCCGCTCCACCTCCCCGGCGTCGTCGAGGACGACCGCGAGGCCGAGCGCGGCCTGGGCCCGGCACGGCGTGTCGCCGAGCGCGAGCACCTTCTCGAACAGCAGCGCGGCCCGCACCGCGTCGCCGTTCTCGGCGAGGTCGCGGGCCTCCTCGCACAGCCGCACCGCGTCGTCGGATACCGGATCCGGGGACTCGCTCATCGCTCTTCTGCCCTCTGGGGGTCGGGGTCCGCGACGAGCGTAGCGACCCGCCCCCCGCCGCGTCCCGCGGCGACACTCGAAAGCCCGGCAAGATCACATTTCGTAGGCTTCGGGGGGAGGGCAGGAGCAGACCAGGTTGCGGTCGCCGTAGGCCTGGTCGATGCGGCGGACGGGGGGCCAGTACTTGCCCTCGCGCAGGGACGGGAGGGGGTAGGCGGCCTCCTCGCGGGTGTAGGGGTGCTTCCAGTCGTCGGAGACCAGGCAGCCGGCGGTGTGCGGGGCGTTCTTGAGCGGGTTGTCCTCCCGGTCGTAGCCGCCGTCGGCGACCCGCCGGATCTCCCGGCGGATCTCGATCATGGCGTCGCAGAACCGGTCGAGCTCGGCGAGGTCCTCGGACTCGGTGGGCTCGATCATCAGGGTGCCGGCGACGGGGAACGACAGGGTCGGGGCGTGGAAGCCGTAGTCGATGAGGCGCTTGGCGACGTCCTCGGCGGTGATCCCGGTCTCCTTGGTGATCCGGCGCAGGTCGGCGATGCACTCGTGCGCGACGAGGCCGTTGCGGCCCGTGTAGAGGATCGGGTAGTGCGGGGCGAGCCGGGCCGCGAGGTAGTTGGCGCCGACGATGGCGCCCTCGGTGGCGGCGCGCAGGCCGTCCGGCCCCATCATCGCGATGTAGGCCCAGGAGATCGGCAGGATGCCGGCCGAGCCCCACGGAGCCGCGGAGACCGGGCCGGGGCCCGTCCGCGGCCCGGCCTCCGCGCGGAGGGGGTGGCCGGGCAGGAACGGGGCGAGGTGCTCGCGGACGCCGATCGGGCCGACGCCGGGGCCCCCGCCGCCGTGCGGGATGCAGAACGTCTTGTGCAGGTTGAGGTGCGAGACGTCCGAGCCGAACTCGCCCGGACGGGCCAGGCCGACGAGCGCGTTGAGGTTGGCGCCGTCGACGTAGACCTGGCCGCCCGCGTCGTGCACGGCGGCGCACACGTCGGTGATCGTCTCCTCGAAGACGCCGTGCGTGGACGGGTACGTCACCATGATCGCGGCGAGCCGGTCGCCGTGCTTGGCGATCTTGGCGTGCAGGTCGTCCAGGGCGATGTTGCCGCCCTCGTCGCAGGCGACGACGACGACGCGCATCCCGGCCATGACGGCGCTGGCCGCGTTGGTGCCGTGGGCGGACGACGGGATCAGGCAGACGTCCCGGTGCTCCTCGCCGCGGGAGGCGTGGTAGCCGCGGATGGCGAGCAGGCCGGCCAGCTCGCCCTGCGACCCGGCGTTCGGCTGGACCGACACCTTCGCGTACCCGGTGATCTCGGCGAGGTTCCGCTCCAGCTCGCCGATCAGCTCGACGTAGCCGGCGGCCTGGTCGAGCGGGGCGAACGGGTGGATGTTCGCGAACTCCGGCCAGGTGATCGGCTCCATCTCCGCCGTGGCGTTCAGCTTCATCGTGCAGGAGCCGAGCGGGATCATCGACCGGTCGAGCGCGATGTCCTTGTCCTGGAGCCTGCGCAGGTAGCGCAGCATCGCGGTCTCCGAGCGGTGCGCGTGGAAGACCGGGTGGGTGAGGTAGGGGCTCTCGCGGCGCAGCCCGGCCGGGACGGCCTCGGCGGGCTCGCCGGCCTCCGGGACGCCGAACGCGCCGAGGACGGCGGCGACGTGCTCCGGCAGCGTCGTCTCGTCGCAGGCGATCCCCACCAGGTCCGGGCCGTCCGGGCGCAGGTTGACGCCCCGCTCGCGGGCCGCGGCGGCCACGTCCGCCGCCCGGCCGGGGACGCGGGCGAGCACGGTGTCGAAGAACTCGGCGTGGACGACCTCGACACCGCCCGCGCGCAGCCCCGCGGCGATCTCCGCGGCGCGGCGGTGCGTCCGCTGCGCGATCGCGGCCAGCCCCTCGGGGCCGTGGTAGACCGCGTACATGCTCGCCATCACGGCGAGGAGGACCTGGGCCGTGCAGATGTTGCTGGTGGCCTTCTCCCGGCGGATGTGCTGCTCGCGGGTCTGCAGCGCCAGCCGGTGGGCGGCGGCGCCGTCGGCGTCGACGGACACGCCGACGAGCCGTCCGGGAAGCTGCCGCTGGAGGCCCTCGGCGACCGCCATGTAGCCGGCGTGCGGGCCGCCGAACCCGTACGGGACGCCGAACCGCTGCGCGGAGCCGACCGCGATGTCCGCGCCGGACTCGCCCGGCGGGCGCAGCAGCGTCAGCGCGAGCAGGTCGGCGGCCACGACCGCCTTGGCGCCGCGCTCGCGCGCCCGCGCGATCAGGGGCTCCAGGTCGCGGACGGCGCCGGACGCGCCCGGGTACTGCAGCAGGACTCCGAAGAAGTCGCCGTCCGGGAGCCCCCCGGACAGGTCGGCGGTGACCACCTCGATGCCGAGCGGGACCGCGCGCGTCCGGACGACCTCGATCGTCTGCGGCAGCGCGTCGGCGTCGACGAGGAACGTCCCGGGCTCCTTGCGCCTGGACGCGCGGTGGGCCAGGGCCATGGCCTCGGCGGCGGCGGTGCTCTCGTCCAGCATCGAGGCGTTCGCGACCGGCAGCCCGGTCAGGTCGGCGACGACCGTCTGGAAGTTCAGCAGGGCCTCCAGCCGGCCCTGCGAGATCTCCGGCTGGTAGGGGGTGTAGGCGGTGTACCAGCCCGGGTTCTCCAGCACGTTCCGCATGATCACGCCGGGCGTGATCGTCCCGTGGTAGCCGAGCCCGATCATGGACGTCAGCACGGTGTTGCGGGACGCCAGCTCGCGGAGCCGGTCCAGCGCGGCGGTCTCGCTCAGCGCGGGCGGCAGGTCCAGCGGCCGGGAGGTGCGGATCGCGGCCGGGACCGCGTCGTCGACCAGCGCCTCGACGCCGGAGTAGCCGATGGCGGCCAGCATCCGGGCCTGGTCGTCCGGGGAGGGGCCGACGTGCCGGTCGGCGAACGCGGAACGGGGATGCTGCGGCGAGGCCACGGGGGCGAAGAACTGGGCGGTCATGGAGAGCCTCCTGGCTGCTGCGGTCGCTCAGGGCCACCGCCGGCACCCGGGCCGGCGGCCGTCTCCCCCTCTGTCATCGGCACCTGAGAGCTTCGCCCGCGCAGCGGGGTTTCCCCTTCGGTGAGCCGCCCTCCCGCGGTGGGAGCGGCGCCTGCTTTCCAGAGGTGCCTCGCCCGCGCGGTCCTTTTGCCTGAGAGGTTCCGGGGAGGTTGCCCCTTCGGCGCCCCACGCTGGCGGCGTGGGGTCTCTCCCGCACAGGGTCGACGGCATTTCCTCCAGAAACCCTACCCAAAGACCGGATGTCGCGATCGTTCCGCCCGGTGGCGGAGGGGAGCGGCCCCGCTCCGCCGCCCCGGTACCCCCGAGTACGCTGTGCACACTCACCTGGGACGGGACGGGCTCGAGCCCGGGGGCGGAGATGGGCTGTGGGGTGGACGCGCGCGGCCGGACCGGCGGCCCGTCGCTCGACGGCCCGCCGCCGGTTCTGGGACGCTGATCACGATGACGGACGGTCAGGGCGGCGGTACGGCGTGACACAGACCCGCGGCGGCGCGGTGCGGCCGAGGCAGGGCGCGGCGGCCGGCGTGCCCGTCGACGAGCCCGCGCAGCCGGACCGGATCCGCCGGCCCTCCGACGCGATGAGGTTCGCGGCGTCGGTGGTGGGGCTGGCCGTCGTGATGCTCCTGGTCTCGATCGCCCAGCAGACCACGCACGGCCTGCAGACCGACATCGCCGAGGGCACCGCGCACGCGCCCCGGCTGCTGCTGACGCTGGCGACGCTGGTGTCGAGCTTCGGGGTGCTGGCCGTGCCGGTCGCGTTCGCCGTCGAGCGGCTGTTCCACAAGGACGGGACGCGGGTCGCCATCGCGTTGCTCGCCGCCGTGATCGCGTTCGGCATCACGGTGGGCCTGGACGACCTCGTGGTGCGGGCGGGGCCCGGCGGCGTGCTGAACTCGCTGATCTGGGGCGGCACCGAGACCGCCCCGGTGCACACCGACATCGCGCCGGTGATCGCGTTCGTCAGCGCGGTCGGAATGGCGGGCCGCGCGCGCTGGCAGGCGGCGACCTGGTCGATGATCGGTCTGGCGGCGCTGACGGGGCTCACCGCGTCCTACGCGTCGGTCGCGGCGCTCGCGGCCACCTACGCGCTCGGCCGGGCCATCGGGCACGGCACCCTGTACGCGGTCGGCACGCCGAACCCGCGCCCGTCGGGCCGGACGGTCGTCGCGGCGCTCGAACGGCTCGGGCTGCGCCCGAAGCGCGGCGCGCGGCTGGACGAGCCCGCCGACGGAGCCGAGGAGTCCCGCCGCTACGGCGTCGTCCTCGCCCGCGATCCGGCCGGCGGCCTCGGCGGCGGGCGCGGCGGCCGGGTGCCGCTCGGACGGGGCGCGCACGGCGACTGGGATCTGGAGGTCCGCGTCCTGGACCGCGACCAGCAGACCGCCGGCCTTCTCTACCGGATCTGGCGGATGCTGCGCCTGCGCGGCGCCACCACCGGGCGGACGCTGCGGTCGCTGCGCCGCTCCCTGGAACTGGAGTCGCTGATGGCCTACGCCGTGGACGCCGCCGGCGTCCGGACCCCGCGCCTCGCCGGGACGTGCGAGGTCGGCACGGAGGCGGCGCTGCTGGCCTACGAGCACGTGCCGGGGCGGCGGCTCGGGGACGTCCTTGACGAGGAGATCACCGACGAGCTGCTGACCGACGTGTGGCGGCAGTTCCGCTCCCTCCAGGCGGGGCGGCTCGCCCACCGCCGGCTGCAGGAGGAGGCGGTCCTCGTCGGCGAGGACGGCCTCGCCTACATCACGGACCTGCGGTCCGGCGAGACGGCGGCGGGCGACCTGGCGCTGCGGCTGGACCTCGCGCAGCTCCTCACCACGCTGGCGCTGCGGACCGGGCCTGAGCGGGCGGTCCGCACGGCCGCCGCCGTGCTGGGCGAGGAGGCCCTGGGCTCGGCGGTGCCGCTGCTGCAGCGGGTGGCGCTGTCGCGTGCGACGCGCACGGCGCTGCGGCACGACCGGGAGCTGCTCACCCGGATCCGGGAGCAGATCGTCCGGCTCAAGCCGGAGACGGAGGCGCCGCCGGCCCGGCTGGAACGGTTCAGGCCCCGGACGATCTTCAGCATCGTGGCGCTGTCGGTCGCGGCGTACATCGTCATCCCGCAGGTGGCGAGCCTGGACCTCGGCCATCTGGCGTCGACGGCGAGCTGGCACTGGGCGGCGGCGGCGCTCGGCGGGGCGGCCCTGACCTACGTCGCGGCCGCGATGATGCTCGCGGGCTTCGTCCCGGAGCGGCTGCCGCTGGGGCGGACGGTGCTGGTGCAGCTGGCGGCGTCGTTCGTGAAGCTGGTGGCCCCGGCGGCGGTGGGCGGCGTCGCGGTCAACACCCGGTTCCTGCAGCGATCGGGCGTCCGTCCGGCCCTCGCGGTCGCGAGCGTGGGCGCGTCGCAGCTGGTCGGACTGGTGACGCACATCCTGCTGCTGGTGCTGTTCGGGTTCCTGACGGGGTCGACGGCGAAGGCGACGCAGGACCTGGCGCCGTCCCGGACGATCGTCATCGCGGTGCTGGTGCTGGGGCTGCTCGCGGGGCTGGCGATGACCGTCCCGCGGGTGCGCCGGGTGGTCACGACCCGGCTGCGGAGCATGTTCTCCGGGGTCGTGCCGCGGCTGGTGGACGTCCTGCAGTCGCCGCGGAAGCTCGCCACCGGGATGGGCGGGACGCTGCTGCTGACGCTGGCGTTCTCGCTGTGCCTGGACGCCTCGATCCGCGCGTTCGGGGGGTCGCTGCCGTGGACGACGGTGGTGCTGGTGTTCCTGACCGCGAACGCGGTCGGGTCGGCGGCGCCGACGCCGGGCGGTCTCGGCGCCGTCGAGGGCGCCCTCACCCTGGCCCTGACGATCTCGGGGCTGTCGGCGGAGACGGCGACGTCGGCCGTCCTGCTCTACCGGCTGCTGACGCTGTGGCTGCCGGTGCTGCCGGGCTGGGGGGCGTTCGCCTACCTGCAGCGCAAGGAGGCGCTCTAGGGGGCGGCGAGGCGCTCCGGGGGTCAGCCGGTCCGGCGGGCGCGCCGGCGGTCGGCCAGTTCGTCGTGGGGGTGTCCGTTAGGGTCCGCCTCGTCGGCGGTGGCGCGTTCACCGGGTAGTTCGGCCAGGCTGCCCTCCACCTCCTGCCACACCCGTCCGAGGGCGATCCCGAACACGCCCTGCCCGCCCTGGAGGAGATCGACGACCTCGTCGGCGGAGGTGCACTCGTAGACGCTGACGCCGTCGCTCATCAGGGTGATCTGCGCGAGGTCCTGAACGCCGCGGTCGCGCAGGTGGGTGACGGCGGTGCGGATCTGCTGCAGCGACACGCCCGTGTCCAGGAGCCGCTTCACGACCTTCAGGACGAGGATGTCGCGGAAGCTGTAGAGCCGCTGGCTGCCGGACCCGTGCGCCGACCGCACGCCCGGCTCCACCAGCTTGGTGCGGGCCCAGTAGTCCAGCTGCCGGTAGGTGATCCCCGCCGCGGCGCACGCCGTCGGGCCGCGGTAGCCGACATCCTCCGGTGGCGCCGACACCTGCGTGTCGAAGAGCAGGCCCTGCTCTCCGGCGCGCCGGGACGCGACATGCCTCTCGGGGGTCGCCTTGCCCTCGCCGCTGCTCACCGCCACGCGGACCTCCGGCTCCTATCATCCCGTGGCGCTTCGTCAAGGGGGTTTGACGAATTACACCACGGGTGTTCCACCAGCACGGTAGGTGCCGGTCAGGGCGTGGTCAACGTTCACCGTCGGCGCGTCGCATGCCCGGATGAACCGGCTTCACGTGGGCAAACTGCGCACCTTCGCCGCCAACGCACTCCATACCCCGATGGTCCCCTAAAGAAAACCGCCAGGTCCAGGGCCATGCGCGACCAATCACCCCAGAGCATGACCCCGGGCTCCACCGTGACATTCCCCACACCCCGCGGCGGCGCCCGGAGCAGGCGAAACCCGCGGACGCGCGCCTCCGGCCGGCCCCGGTGGCCTCAGCCGGCCCTGCCGAAGTCCTCCGGGGAGATCGTGTCGAGGAACTCGCGGAACTTCTCCACCTCGTCCTCCTGCTCGTCGGGGATGGCCACGCCGGCCTCCTCCAGCACGTCCTCGCTGGCGAAGATGGTGGCCCCGGTGCGCAGGGCGAGGGCGATGGAGTCGGACGGGCGGGCGCTGACCTCGACGCCGTTGGAGAAGATCAGGTCGGCGAAGAAGATCCCCTCGCGCAGGTCGGTGATGTTGACGGTGCGGAGCTGGACGCTGAGGGCGTCGAGCACGTCGCGGAACAGGTCGTGGGTGAGGGGCCGGGCGGGCAGCACCCCCTGCTGGGCGAAGGCGATCGCGGTCGCTTCGACCGCCCCGATCCAGATGGGCAGGTAGCGATCGCCCTCCGTCTCCTTCAACAGGACGATCGGCTGATTGGAGGGCATCTCGACCCGGACGCCGACGACCTCCATCTGCTTCACTGCGGCTCCCTGCTGGTTCTCGCTGTCTCGATCACCACGTGCAGCGGATCGAATTCTGACCGAACCATGTAGCCAACGTACACCCAGGCCCGGACACCTCGTGGTGCGGCGAGGGCGGGAAAATCCTCCGCGGCCCGCATGATCAGGGGTCGAGGCTTTCGCGTAGACCGGCGCTGACCAGCGCGGCGTGCAGCCGGACCGACAGCGCGGCGATCTCCCGCGCGGTCTCGGCGGCCTGCTCGTGGGCGCCGCTGCCGCGGCGGCGCAGCTGCGGCGCGACCATCTGCTCGATGAGGCCGACCTGGCGGTCGGCGGCGGCCTTGACGGCGCGCAGGTGCCGGACCTCGAAGCCGAACTCGCCGAGCGCGGCGGCGACGCGGGCGATGTTCAGCGCGTCGCCGTCGTAGTGCCCGCCGGCGCGGCGGACGAGGCCGTACTCCTCCAGGCGGGCGAGGAGGGCCTCGTCGATCCCGGCGCCGTCCAGGAGCTGGCGGCGGGTGAGGCGGACGGCGGGGTCGGCGGCGGTGGTGTCGGCGGCGACCAGGGTGCGGGGACGGCGCCGCTCCGGCGCGCGGACGGCGGAGTCGCAGGCAGCGGAGTCGCGGACCGCGGGCGCCGGGGCGCTCTCCCCGTGGTCGCGGGCCTCCAGGCGCTGCCTGATGACGCGCAGCGGCAGGTAGTGGTCGCGCTGCGCGGTGAGCACGAACCGGAGGCGCTCGACGTCGGCGTCGCAGAACTTGCGGTAGCCGGAGGGGCTGCGCTCCGGCTCGACGAGGCCCTCGGACTCCAGGAACCGGATCTTGGAGATGGTGATGTCGGGGAACTCCGGCCTGAGCAGCCCGAGGACGTCCCCGATCGTCATCGGGGATCGGGCCGGCTCCGCGTTCAAGGGCCCTCCCATCGTCGCCCCGTACCGTCAGCCGTGCGCCGGGTTGGTCAGGAACACCAGCCGGAACTTGCCGATCTGGACCTCGTCGCCGCCCGACAGCCCGGCCTGGTCGATCCGCTGCCGGTTGACGTAGGTGCCGTTGAGGCTGCCGACGTCCCGGACGGAGAAGGTGCCGCCCTGGCGGGCGAACTCGGCGTGCCGGCGGGAGACGGTGACGTCGTCCAGGAAGATGTCGCTCTCGGGGTGCCGCCCGGCGGACGTGCGGTCCTTGTCGAGCAGGAAGCGGCTGCCGGCGTTGGGGCCGCGCTTGACCACGAGCAGCGCCGTGCCCGGAGGGAGCGCCTCCATGGCCATCTGGTCGGGGCCGACCTGCTCCTCGGCGCCGGTGTCGGTGTCGAGGGCCTCGAACCCGCCGATGGAGATCGTGGACGTGGACTCGCCCGGCGACTCGCGGGGAGGCGGCGGCCCCGCGCTCCTCAGCGGAGTGCCGCAGTTCGAGCAGAAGCGGGCATCATCCGGGTTGGCGTGACCGCACTGCGTGCAGTAGACGCTCGGCATCGATCGGCTCGGCCTCCTACCATCGGCGTGCCGCCCGCGGCGTCCCGCCGCAACGGAAGCCGCCTGCGCCACGCGCATCCTTCACCCAACCCACGCGCCGGGGAACCGCCCCCCGGCCACGGTCCTGCTCACCGCCCGCTGTCGCGACGGTCGCCGCAACTTACGCGGCTATCACCCGAGGGGTCAACTGGAACGGTGAACCGGCTGCACCAAACTACATTCGCCGATGATCGCAGGTCCATGCCGCCGCGCGGACGGCCGCGATCGCGACGCCCCAGCCGGGCGTCCGGTTCACGTCTCCCCCGTTCCCTCTAGGGAGACCGTATCGCGCCCACGGTCACTTTCGCGCGCCGGGCGATCAGGACGGTGGCGCCGGCCCCCTCCAGCGTCCGGACGACGCCGCCCGGGATGTTGAGCGCCGTGGTCAAGGTGTGCGGGTCGCCGATGGCGAGGAAGCGGTACGGGGCGGCGAGGAGCGTGCCGTCCGCCCGGACGCCGTCCCGGCCGTCGACGAAGTGGGTGTCGACGCCGGCCCGGACGTCGTTGACCTGGATGACCTCGGCGCCGGCGTCGCGGAGCTCCTCCAGGGCGTCCAGCAGGCCGAGCGCCCTGACCCGGCCCCCGGGGTCGCCGATGACGAGCTCGATGCCGGGCCCCTCGGCCGGGAGCGTGCCCGCGAGGAGGCCGTAGGTGGCCGCCCGCTCGCGCGCGTCCTCCAGCGCGGTCCCGCCCCGCGCGTCCCGCTCCAGCTCGGCCTTCGTCTGCTCCAGGTCGCGCAGGTCGCCCCGCAGCCGCTCGGACCGCTGGCCCAGGTCGGACAGGATCCCGACGAGCTCGTCCTGGCGCGCGGTGGCGAAGGTGGTGTCGCGCTCGGTCGAGCGCACCTGGGCGACGAAGGCGAAGCCGAGCAGCAGGCAGAGCAGCCCGGCCATGACCTGGCCGGAGCCGGTCCGGGGGCGCAGCAGCGCGGCGAGGGCGGGCAGGCCGCCCGGCTCCGCCGGCGCCTCCGCGGGCTTCTTCTCCTCGCGTTCTTCCTCGCGGTCCTCCGCGGGCTCTTCCCCGCGCGCCCGCTCGCCGCCGGTCATGCGCCGAAGAGCTTCCGCCGGATGGCCGCGGCGTTGGAGAAGATCCGGATGCCGAGGACGACCACGACGCCGGTGGACAGCTGCGAGCCGACGCCGAGCTCGTCGCCGAGGAAGACGATCAGCGCGGCGATGACGGCGTTGCCGACGAAGGAGACCGCGAAGACCTTCTCGTCGAAGACGCCCTCCAGCCGGGCCCGGACGCCGCCGGACATCGCGTCGAGGGCGGCCACGATGGCGATCGGCAGGTAGGGCTGCAGCCAGAGCGGCACGTCCGGTCGCAGGACCAGGCCCAGCGCCACGCCGATCACCAGCCCGATCAGCGCGATCATCCTCGGGTCACCTCTCCCCCGCTCACCGGCCGGCCCCGTCGCCCGGGACGGCGTACCGCAGCCGGGACGTCCCCGCGGCGGGCAGCCGCGCCCGGGGCGCCCGGCGCACGTCGTACCTGATGCCGTACCGCTCCTTCAGCGCGTCGAGCCGCCGGTCGGCGGCCGAGCCCGTGAAGGCGTCCCGAAGGCGGCCGGGGTCGCCCAGCGCGGTCACCTCGTAGGGCCCGGCGAGCGGCCGGTAGTCGACCAGGATCGCCTCGCCCGCGGTGCGGATCGCCGTGGTCGGGGTGAGCCGCAGTCCGTTGACGCCGATGGCCGCGGCGCCGGCCGCCCACAGCCCGTTCACCAGCACCTGGAGGTCCTGATCATAGACCCGGCCGCCGGAGGGGGCGCGGCCGGACGCTGCGTTTCCCGACTCGGCGTTCCCGGACTCGGCGTTCCCGGACGCGCCGCCGCGCGGCGAGTCGTCCAGGGTGACGACGACGCCCTCCCCCGCGGCGGGCGTGGCGGCGGCCGCGGCGGCGGCGCGCGCCAGGTCCAGCCGGAGGCGGCGGCCGGCGTCGGTGCGGGCCAGCGCGGCGGCGCGGCGGCGCTCGGTGTCGGCCCGCAGCCGGCCGAGGCGGTCCTGCAGGGCGTCGGTCTCGGCGGTGCGGGCGCGGATCTCGCCGATGAGCCGGGAGCGCCGCTCGGCCGCGACGGGCTCGCCGCGGCGGGCCTCGGCGCCGGCGACGGCGACGAGGGTCCCGGTGAGCACCAGGACGAGCAGGACGCCCCCGCCCCGCAGCCGGCCCCGGCGGGGCGGGGCGCCGGCGGCGGCCCGGCGCGCGGCCGCCTCGGCGTAGCCGGGGTCGAGCCGCCCGGCGACCAGGTCCGCGAGCAGCGACATGGTGGCGTCCGGCCGCCGGCCCGGGGTGTTCCGTCGTGCGATCACCGCCCCATCATGGCAAGCGCGGGCATCGCTCTGACGGGCCGGTCAGGCCGTGGCGGGACGGTGCAGGCCGATGTGCACGGCGAGCCCCGCGAGCACCGAGCCCATGAGGTACCGCTGGACGCGCCGCCAGCCGGGCCGGCTCGCGAGGAAGGCGGCGACCGCCCCGGCTCCGAGCACGATGAGGGCGTTGACGGTGACGGCGACGGCGATCTGGACGAGGCCGAGCAGCAGGATCTGGACGGCGACGTCGCCCCGGCCGGGGTCGGCGAACTGCGGCAGCAGCGACACGTACAGGACCGCGATCTTCGGGTTCAGCAGGTTCGTGACCAGGCCCATGGCGAACAGGCGGCGCGGCGGGTCGGCGGGCAGGTCCCGGGGGGCGAACGCGGCCGTGCCGCCGGGCCGCAGCGCCTGCCAGGCGAGCCACAGCAGGTAGCCGGCCCCGGCCAGCTTGATCGCCGTGTAGAGGGCCGGGACGAGCGCGAACACGGTCGTGAGGCCGGCGGTGGCGGCGGCGACGTAGACCAGGAACCCCGCGGCGACGCCGGCGAGGGAGACCAGGCCGGCGCGGCGCCCCTGCGTCACCGTCCGGGACACCAGGTAGATCATGTTGGGCCCGGGGGTGAGCACGAGGCCGAGGGCGAACAGGGCGATGGCCGCGGCGGCCGTGTACGAGATCATCGGGACTCCAGTCAAAGCGATGATCTCAATCTAGAAGCCGGAGTATTCTCAGTGCAATAATTATATTGCTCTCGGTGCAATTTGGAGTTCGCATGGAGGACTTCCGGCGGGCCGCCGACGCGGTGGCGGCCGACATCGCGGCGGGGCGGCTGCGGCCCGGCGACCGGCTGCCGCCGCAGCGGGCCTTCGCGCGGAGCCGCGGCATCGCGGCCTCCACCGCGGCCCGCGTCTACCGGGAGCTGGCCAGGCGGGGCCTCGTGGTGGGCGAGGTGGGCCGCGGGACGTTCGTCCGCGCCGCGGAGCGCCCTCCCGGCCCCGCGCTCGCCGAGCCCGCGGACGCCCGCGTCGACCTGGAGCTGAACTACCCCGTGGCCCCGGGGCAGAGCGCGCTGCTCGCCGCGGGGCTGGAACGCCTGCGGCGGCCGGACGTCCTCGACGCGGTGCTCGGGCCCGCCGGCGTCGCGGGGACCGCCGCCGCGCGGGAGGCCGCGGCGGAACTGCTGGCCACGCCGGGATGGCGGCCAGAGGCGGCCGGCGTGCTGTTCGCGGGCAACGGCCGGCAGGCGATCGCGGGCGCCGTGGCCGCGCTCGTGCCGCCGGGCGGGCGGCTCGCCGTCGAGGCGCTGACCTATCCGGTGATCAAGGGCGTCGCGGCCAGGCTCGGCGTCACCCTGGTCCCCGTCGCGATGGACGAGGAGGGCCTGCGCCCCGACGCCCTCGCCGAGGTCCATCGCACCGCACCGCTCGGCGCGGTGTACGTCCAGCCGACACTGCACAACCCGCACGGGACGACGATGCCACCGCGGCGTCGCGCCGAACTGGCCGGCACCCTCGACCGGCTCGGCCTCCACGCGATCGAGGACCGCGTCTGGGCGTTCCTCCCAGAGGACGCGCCCGAGCCGCTCGCCGCGTTCGCCCCGGGGCGCACCGTGCTGGTCGACAGCCTCTCCAAGCGCCTCGCGCCGGGCCTCAGCCTCGGGTTCGCAATCCCGCCCGCGGAGCTGTCGGGACGCCTCGCCGCGGCGCTGCGCTCGGGCGGCTGGGGTCCGGCGGGCTTCGCGCTGGACGCGGCGGCCGGCTGGATGGCCGACGGGACGGTCGAGGCGGTGACGGCCGCCAAGCGCGCCGACGCCGACGCCCGGCGGCGGATCGCGGCCGGCCGCCTCGGCGGCGCGGCCGTCCGGTGGGGCCCCTGCTCGTACTTCGGCTGGTGGGAGCTGCCGACCCGGTGGCGGGCGGAGACGTTCGTCGCGGCGGCGGCGCGGCACGGGATCGCCGTCACGCCCGCCGCCGCGTTCGTCGTCGGTGGCGCCGCCGCCCCCCGCGCGATCCGCTTCGGCCTCGCCTCACCGCCCCCGGACGCCCTGGCCCGCGCGCTCGGCGTCCTCGCCGGCATCGCCGCCGGCAGCCCGGACGACGCCTCCGTCGACTGACCGGGCCCCGGTGCCGGGAGCCGGGTCACGAACCGGCGCGCTCCACCACGACCGCCCACTCCTCCAGCAGCGCCTGGGCGGCATCCGCGTCCGGCCCCTCCGCCCACAGGTGGGTGACGGCCTCGGCGGGGTCGGGCAGCACGAGGACCCAGCGGCCGTCGTCCTCGACCACGCGGACCCCGTCGGTGGTGTCGATCGCGCGGTCCGCGGCGGCCTCCACGACGTGCCGCATCACGCCGCCCTTGGCCGCCCAGGGCGTCGGGACCGAACGCCGCAGCAGGTGCGCGTCGGGGATCCGCCGGTCGATCTGGGACAGCGTCAGCCGGGTCCGCGCGACCAGGCCGACGAGCCGGACGAACGCCGCGATCCCGTCGACGGTGCCGCTGAACTCCGGCATCAGGAACCCGCCGCGCCCGTCGCCGGCGAAGACCACGCTGGGCTGCGCGGCGGCCTTGGTGAGGACGTCCTGGGACGTGGACGTCCACTCGACCTGCACGCCGTGGAACCGGCACACCTGCTCGGCGACCCTGGTCGTCGTCACCGGCAGCGCCACCCGGCCGCCGCGGCGCTCCGCCGCCACCAGGTCCAGCATCACCAGCAGCGCCCGGTCGTCGCCGACCAGCTCGCCGTTCTCGTCCACCAGGGAGATCCGCTCCCCCACCGGGTCGAACCGGACGCCGAACGCGGCCCGCGACGACGACACCAGCTCGCCGAGCCGCTCCAGGTCGCGCATCCGCTCGGCGAGCGTCTCGGTCGGGTTGGCCTCGTCCAGCCCGGCGTTGCGGGTGAGGACCTCCACGCCGACCTTGCCGAGCAGGTTCGGCAGGACGAGCGACGCGACGCCGCCCGCGCAGTCCAGGACGATCTTCAGCCCGGCCTCGCGGACCCCGCGGATGTCGACGCGGCGCAGCAGGTCGCGGGTGTAGGTCTCCACGACCCGCGGCGGGTAGGCCAGCTCGGCGATCTCGCCCGGGAACGCGCGGCGGTACTCCTGCCGGCCGAAGACCCGCTCCAGCTTGCGCTGCGCGCCCTGGGACAGGTCGGCGCCGCCGGCGTCGAGGAACAGGATGTCGACGCCCTGCGGGTCGCCGAGGGTGGTGCGGAGGTAGATGCCGCCGACGGCGTCCTCGCGGCCGGTCTCGAACCGGGCGACGGTCAGCGGCGTCGCCTCCAGGTCGTGGACGTTGATCGCGCTGGCCGTCAGCGCGCTGTTCACCGCGCGCTTGAGGGTGCGGGCGGCGCGGGAGACGTCCCGTCCCGTGACGACCGTGCTGCCCTTCTTCAGCGTCGTCGCGTAGGCGCTGGCGAGCCGGACCGCCAGCTCCGGGGTGATCTCCACGTTGACGAGCCCGGACACGCCGCGCGGCCCGAAGAGGTTGCGCTGCCCGCGCGACTCCCAGATCACGCTGGTGTTGACGACCGCGCCGGCCTCGATGGTCTTGAACGGGTAGACCTTCACGCCGCTGGAGACGTACGCCTCGGCCTCGATGACGCACTCGTCCCCGATGACCGCGCCCTCCTCCACGCGGGCGCCCGCCATGATGTCGGTGTTCTTGCCGACGACGCAGCCGCGCAGGTTCGTGGACGGCGCGACGAACACGTTGTCGTGCACGACGGCCCGGTGCAGGAACGCGCCCTCCTTCACGACGACGTTGCTGCCGAGGACGGTGAACTCGCGCAGCTCGACGCCCGCCTCGACCTTGGCGTAGTCGCCGATGTAGAGCGGGCCCTTCAGCACGGCCTCGGCGTCCACCTCCGCGCCCTCGGCGACCCACACGCCCGGCGACACCTCGAACCCGCCGAGGTCGATGCCGACCTGGCCGGACAGCATGTCGGCCTGGGCCTTGAGGTAGCTCTCGTGGGTGCCGACGTCCTCCCAGTAGCAGTCGGCCACGTACCCGAACAGGCGGGCGCCCTCGGCGAGCAGCTTGGGGAACACGTCCCCGGACCAGTCGACCGGCTCGCCCTCGGCGACGTGCTCCAGGACCTCGGGCTCCATGACGTAGATGCCGGTGTTGACGGTGTCGGAGAACACCTGGCCCCAGGTGGGCTTCTCCAGGAACCGCTGCACGCGGCCCGCGTCGTCCACGATGATGATCCCGAACTCCAGGGGGTTCGGGACCCGCTTCAGGCCGATGGTGACGAGCGCGCCGTTCTCCTCGTGGAACCGCACCATGTCGGTCAGGTCAATGTCGGTGAGGGCGTCGCCCGAGATGACGAGGAACCGGTCGTCGCGCAGCGCCTCCTCGGCGTTCTTGACGCTGCCCGCGGTGCCGAGGGGAACCTCCTCGGTCGCGTAGCTCAGCGACATGCCGAGCTCCTCGCCGTCGCCGAAGTAGTTGCGGATCAGCGCGGCCAGGAACTGGACGGTGACGACGGTCTCGCTGAACCCGTGCCTCTTCAGCAGCCGCAGCACGTGCTCCATGATCGGCCGGTTGACGAGCGGAAGGAGCGGCTTGGGCTGGTTGGCGGTCATCGGACGCAGCCGCGTCCCCTCGCCTCCCGCCATCACGACGGCCTTCATCGGGGGGTCTCAGCTCCCTTCTGGTCGCCGGCCGGCGGTTCCGCGCCCGGATCGGGCGGCCCCGGCTCGCCCCGGCCGCCGGAACCGTGAACGGCATCCGTCCCGGAGGCCGGCGGCGCGCCGCGGCCGGCCAGCACCAGTTGCCGCGTCTGCGCCCAGTACAGGACGGCCGCCCACCAGTACAGCCCCGTCCCCCAGATGGCGAAGGCCCATCCGACGATCTTCGCCGTGGTCGCCGCGCCGCCGTCGTGGTCGCCGAGCAGCAGCAGCGGGAACGCGTACAGCAGGCACATCGTCGCGGCCTTGCCGATGAAGTGGACGGGCAGCGTGCCGCCGTACCCGAGCCGCCGCACGATCGGCGCGATCGGCAGGATCGCCACCTCGCGGGCGACCAGCACGGCCACCAGCCACACCGGGATGATGTCGCGGATGGTGAGCCCGACGAGCGTCGCCAGGATGTAGAGCCGGTCGGCGGCCGGGTCGAGCACCGTGCCGAGCCTGCTGGTCTGGTCGAGCGCGCGGGCCAGCTTCCCGTCCAGCCAGTCCGACAGGCCCGCGAACACCAGCAGGCCGAGCGCCCACCAGTCCGCCTCCACGAGGACGAGCCACAGGAAGAACGGAACGCCCACGAGCCGGGCCAGGCTCAGGATGTTGGGCACCGTGAAGATCCGGTCCTGCGGGGCCTCCTGCAGTGTGCTCACCGACGCGTTCGCCTCCCCTGGTCCCCCTTGATCCTGACCCTACCGGTAAGGGTTGGAAAGCCCTCGGGGCGGCCGCTCGCGGCGCCGGCGGAGGCTCCGCCCCGTCACTGGGGCGCGGCGGCGCCGGCGAGCGGGAGCACGGCGGTGACGGCGAATCCGCCCTCCGGGCCCGGACCGGCGTCCAGCGTCCCCCCGACGCTGCGCGCCCGCTCGATCATCCCGAGGATCCCGAAACCCCCGGGCGTGTCGCCGGACGGGCCCCTCCCGTCGTCGGCGACCCGCACGACGAGGCCCCCGCCGTCCCGGGCCAGGCTCACCTCCACGCGGGTCGCGGCGGCGTGCTTGACAACGTTGGTCAGGGCCTCCTGGACGATCCGGTACGCCGCGACGCCGATCTCCGGCGGCAGCGTCCCCACGTCCCCCTCCCGGAGGTCGACCTCGAGCCCGCCGGCGCGGGCGTCCCGCGCCAGCCCGGCGATGCCGTCCGCTCCGGGCAGCGTCCCCGGCGCCCGCACGTCGGTGCCCCGCAGGACCTGGAGGGTGCCGCGCAGCTCCGTCCGGGCGTCCCGGCAGGTGTCGGCGATCGAGGCGAGCGCGTCGGCCAGCTCCTGCCGGTCGAGCGGCCGGTCCGCGCGCACCAGATGGGCCGCGGCACCGGCCCGGACGCCGATCAGGGTGATGCTGTGCGCCAGGAGGTCGTGCAGGTCGCGGGCGATCCGCAGCCGCTCCTCGGCGACCCGGCGCCGCGCCTCCTCCTCGCGCGTCCGCTCCGCGCGCTCGGCCCGCTCGGTGATGGTCGCGAGCCGCGCCCGGTGCACCCGCCACACCTGGACGGCGATCACGACGGACACCACGGCCTCGATGACGGCGATCTGCTCGTGCAGCGAGCCGCCGCCCGCCCGCATCGCCATGGCGGCCACGCACACCGCGAGCAGGACCGCGGCGACGCTGAGGACGACCCGCACCCGGCGCCCGAGCACGGCGTAGGCGAACAGCGCGATCACCTCGGCGGGGACCAGCGCGTGGTGCTGGTACTGCGCGAGGTGGTACGGCAGCGCCAGGGCCACGAGCGCGACCAGGCCGGGCGCCGGCCACCGCCTGATCACCGCGAGCGGGAGGTGCGCCGCGGCCAGCAGCAGCGCCCCGGGCGCGTCGAGGCCTCGGACGCCCGGCCACAGCACCGCGACCGCGGCCGCGACCCCCGCCAGGAGCGTCGCGAGCAGAGCGTCCTTCGCCGTCACACCGGACCGGGGCACCGTCACCACGCGCCCATTCTCCAGGAGCCCCCGGCCCCCCGTGCATCACCCCGTGCTCCTGGAGGAAATGATCTCTCTCTTCGTGCGCTCCGCCCCGTTCCGCCACCCCGCCCTATAGTTCTGCAACACCCCGTCACGAAGGGCTGACAGTTGTCCGTCCCCCCGCCCGCCGTCCCCCCGCCCGACCTCCGCATGACGCTCGGCCGCAGAGCGTACCGATGGCCGTTCCGGATCTTCCTGGCCGCGCTCGCGGCCGGGCTCGCCGTCTCGCTGTCCACCCGCTCCAACGCCGAGGCCTGGGACCCGGAGAAGGCCCGCCAGGTCATCACCGCCTACGGCGGCGGCGCCGCGCTCGTCGCCCTCGCCGCCGTGCTCTGGGCCGTCCGGATCCATCGCACCCGCCTCATCGTGACCATCGGCGAGAAGGGCGTGACCCTCCGCCGCGGGCGACGGGAGGCCGCCGTGCCCGTGAGCGCCCTGCGAGCGGTCGGGATCACGTGGCCGGTCACCGACCCGGTCTGGACGCTCTGGCTGGAGTCCGAGGCGGCCCCCGACGTGGCGGCCGTCGCCGGGACCGACGGCCGCACGGTCACGCTGCTGCGGAGCGGGTCGCTCCCTTCCGGATGGCTGGAGGCCGTGCGGGAGGCGACCACCGGCACCCTCGGCGTCGCCTGGCGCGTCGTCGACGACGAGGGCGAGGAGGTGCCGGCGCCAGGCGCGGACGCGCTGTCCTCGGCCCGCCGCGTCCTGGTGGACGGCAGGGGGCGGTACCGCGACGAGCGCGGCGGGGCCCTCCTCGCCGTCGCCTGCGGGAGGCTCGCCAAGCGGCCGGGGGGAAGGTCGGGCATGTTCCCGATGAACCCCGCCGCAGGGCGCCGGACGATCGTGCTGCGCGACCCCCACGCCCGCACGCTCCTCGTGTTCAGGCGGCGGTCCCGGCTGCTGGGCCGCGGCGCCATGCGCGTCCTCGACGCGGACGGCCGCCTCCTCGGGATCCTGCGCGGCGGGCAGGAGCCGTCCTTCCACACCACCGACGGCATGCTCCTCGGCAGCACCCGGCCGTCCGGCGACGGCTACGCCGTGACCGGCGTCGACGGGCGCAGGTCGGCCACGCTGCGGACCAGATCCACCGCCGACGACAGCCGCATGTACCTCGAGCGCTCGCCGTCCGCCCCGGACCCGCTCCGGACCCTCGTGCTGGCGCTCCCCATGATGGTGCGGATGGCCCGCCAGCTCTGACCCGCGGCGGCCCCCGGACCGCGGCCCCCTACCTCACGGACGGTGGTTGCGGCAAGCGGGGGCCGTCGGGTTAGCGTCGTGGACGACAGATCGCGGGGGCCCGGCGAACCGGGCTGAGATAGCGGCTGGGACGGCCGCTGACCGCATGAACCTGACCGGGTAATGCCGGCGTAGGGAGAGATCGAGTCGTCATGACCGAACCTGTGGTTCCAGCTGCCCGCAAGACGTACCTCCAGGGCTCGCGCCCGGACATCCGCGTGCCGATGCGGGAGGTGCCGCTGACCAGCGGCGACGCCGTCGTCCTGTACGACACGTCCGGGCCGTACACCGATCCCGGCCAGGACACCGACGTCCGCCGGGGCCTGCCGCCGCTGCGGGAGGCGTGGATCACCGAGCGCGGCGACACCGCCGCCTACGAGGGGCGCGCGGCGCGTCCCGAGGACGACGGGCGCCGGTCGGCGCCCGTCCGGGAGGGGTTCCTGCCGCGCCGGCCGCGCCGCGCGACCGGCGGCGCGGTGACCCAGCGCGCGTACGCGCGGCGCGGCGAGATCACGCCGGAGATGGAGTTCGCGGCGCTGCGCGAGGGCGTGCCGCCGGAGTTCGTCCGGGACGAGCTGGCCGCCGGGCGGGCCGTGCTGCCGGCCAACGTCAACCACCCCGAGATCGAGCCGATGGTCATCGGGCGGAACTTCCTGGTGAAGGTGAACGCGAACATCGGCAACTCGGCGGTCGCGTCCTCGATCGAGGACGAGGTCGAGAAGATGACGTGGGCGACCCGCTGGGGCGCCGACACGATCATGGACCTGTCCACCGGGAAGGACATCCACACCACCCGCGAGTGGATCCTGCGGAACTCGCCGGTGCCGGTCGGGACCGTCCCGCTGTACCAGGCGGTGGAGAAGGTCGGCGGCGACCCGGCCGAGCTGACCTACGACGTCTTCCGCGACACGGTGATCGAGCAGGCCGAGCAGGGCGTGGACTACATGACCGTCCACGCCGGGGTGCTGCTCCCGTACGTGCCGCTGACGGCGCGGCGCAAGACGGGGATCGTGTCGCGGGGCGGGTCGATCATGGCGGCCTGGTGCCTGGCGCACCACGAGGAGAACTTCCTCTACACGCACTTCCGCGAGCTGTGCGAGATCTTCGCCGCGTACGACATCACCTGGTCGCTCGGGGACGGCCTGCGCCCCGGCTCGATCGCCGACGCCAACGACGAGGCGCAGTTCGCCGAGCTGCGCACCCAGGGCGAGCTGACGAGGATCGCGGCCGAGTACGGCAACCAGGTGATGAACGAGGGCCCGGGGCACGTCCCGATGCACAAGATCAAGGAGAACGTCGACCTGCAGCAGGAGTGGTGCGACGGGGCGCCGTTCTACACGCTCGGGCCGCTGACCACCGACATCGCCCCCGGCTACGACCACATCACCTCGGCGATCGGCGCCGCGATGATCGGCTGGCACGGCACCGCGATGCTCTGCTACGTCACGCCGAAGGAGCACCTCGGGCTCCCGGACCGCGACGACGTCAAGGCCGGCGTGATCGCCTACAAGATCGCCGCGCACGCCGCGGACCTCGCCAAGGGCCATCCGGGCGCGCAGGCCTGGGACGACGCGCTGTCGGACGCCAGATTCGACTTCCGGTGGGAGGACCAGTTCAACCTGTCCCTCGACCCGGACACCGCCCGCGCGTTCCATGACGCGACGCTCCCGGCGGCGCCCGCGAAGACCGCGCACTTCTGCTCGATGTGCGGCCCGCACTTCTGCTCGATGAAGATCACGCGGGACGTCCGGCGGTACGCGGGCGAGCGGGGCCTGGCCGAGGACGAGGCCCTCACCGCCGGGATGCGGGAGAAGGCCGAGGAGTTCAGGGCCGGCGGCGGGCGCGTCTACCTGCCGATCTCCCCCGGCGGCTCCTGACCGTCCGCCGCGGGGGCCGCGGCGCCGCGCGCCGCGGCCCCCGCGCGCCCCGGCACCTCCCCGGCGGGAGGTCGCGGGACGGCCGCGGCTAGGATCGAGGGACCGTTCCAAAGCCGCGGATCCCCTCGACTCGCCGCAGGCCCGCCCTACCCGCCGGGAAGGACCGACGACTCAGGTGACCAGCGACGACACGCCGAAGGCCCGCGCCCGGCCGGTACGGGCGGACGTGCGCCGCAACCGCGCCCGGCTGCTCGCCGCGGCGCGCGAGGCGTTCCAGCGCGACGGGGCCGGCGCGTCCCTGGAGGGCGTCGCCCGGCTCGCCGGCGTCGGCATCGGCACGCTCTACCGGCACTTCCCGACCCGGCAGGACCTGCTGGAGGCGGTGCTCGCCGACGTCTACGACCGGCTCGCCGCGGAGGCGCGCGGCCTCATGGCCTCTCCCGCGCCCGGCGAGGCGCTGATGACCTGGCTGCGGACGTTCATCGCGGAGGTCACCGCGTTCCCGGGGATGGCGGCGTCGGCGATGGTGGCGCTGCGCGGCGAGGGCCCGGAGCCGTCGCCGTCCCGCCGGGCGATGCACGAGGCGGGCGGGGCGCTGTTCGCCCGCGCGCAGCGGGCCGGCGACGCGCCCGCCGGCGTCCCCTTCACCGACGTGCTGAGGCTCGCGGGCGCGATCGCGGCGGTCACCGAGCGCGAGCCGGAGGCCGCCGGGCGGCTGCTGTCGCTGGCGGCCACGGGGGTGGCGCCGGGCAAGGGGCGCTAGAGGCTCGGGAAGTCCGGGTACGGGCGGCCGGTCTCCGGGTCGGGCAGGATGCGCCGCGGGCCGCGGGGCGCCTCGGCCCATTGGCGCCATTCGCGCGGGTAGCCGACCGACACCTCGATGTGCGGGACGGCTCCGGTCCAGATCGTCCGCGGGATGTGCAGGTGCCCGTACACGACGGACACCGCGCCGAACCTCGCGTGCCAGTCCGCGGTGCGCTCGGTGCCGCACCACTGGGCGAACTCGGGGTACCACAGGACGCGGGTGGGCTCGCGGACGAGCGGCCAGTGGTTGACGAGCACGGTCCGCGTCCCCGGCTCCAGTTCGGCCAGGCGCCGCTCGGTGTAGGCGATCCGGGCGTCGCACCAGGCGTCCCGTGTGGGGTGCGGATCGGGGTGCAGGTAGACCTCGTCGGTGCACACGACCCCCGACTCGTGGGCGACCTTGAGCGCCTCTTCCTTGGTGGACGTCCCCTCCGGCCGGAAGGTGTAGTCGTAGAGGACGAACAGCGGCGCGATCGTCACCGGGCCGCCCTCGCCGTCCCAGACGGGGTACGGGTCCTCGGGGGTCAGCACCCCGAGGTCGCGGCACAGGTCGACGAGCCCGCGGTAGCGGGCCTCGCCGCGCAGCTGGACCGGGTCGTCCTTGATGGTCCACAGCTCGTGGTTGCCGGGCGCCCACAGCACCGTCGCGTAGCGGTCGCGGAGCGCGCGGAGCGCCCACTCGATCTCGGCGAAGCGCTCGGCGACGTCGCCGGCCACGATCAGCCAGTCGTCCTCGGACCCGGGCCGCATCTCCTCGACGAACGCGCGGTTCTCGGAGAATCCGACGTGCAGATCGCTGATCGCATAGACGCCGCCCATCCAGAGATCGTATTCCCCGCGCCCTTCCCGCCGTTCAGCCGCCGTCGGCGGGCAGGGTGAACAGGCGGATGTGGACGGGGCGGGCCCCCGGCGGGGCGTCCTCGCGGCCGTGGGCGTGCTCGTGCAGCAGCCGCACGTAGGCCTCGAAGAACTCCGCCAGCCCCTCCTCCGTCATGTGGGCGAAGCCGCGCGACAGCAGCGCCCAGGAGCGTTCCCGCTCGTAGGCGCCGGGCAGCCCGCGCAGCATCTCCATGTCCTCGGCGTGGCCGGCCCTGAGCAGCTCGTCCAGGACGGGGCGGTCCTCGGGCGGCAGCGAGGCGGGGTCGGGCATCCGGACGTCCCGCGGGCCCTCGGCCCGGCGCCACCAGCGCTCCCGGCCGGTGGACCGCTCCGGGATCTCCTCGATGAACCCGTGCTTCTCCAGCTGCCGCAGGTGGTAGCTGGTCGTGCCGGTGTTGGCGCCCAGCGCCTCGCCGATCGTCGTGGACGTCGCGGGGCCGTGGACCCGCAGCCGGTGCAGGATCCGGCGCCGCAGCGGATGGCTCAGCGCCTTCATCCGCCCCGGGTCGTCCAGGATGACGGGCTCCTCGTCGTCCTTCATGGGGAGAAGCCTAGTACCGCAGACGGATATTTGCAGAGAACTCTTTGCAGAGCTTTCTCTGTAGTTCTAGGGTCACCGGCATGAAGACAGCGATGACCCTCCTCGTGGCGCTCCTGCTCGGCGCCCTGAGCGCGGCGCCCGCCGGGGCCGCGCCGCCGGAGGCCGGGCCGCCGGGGGCCGGCCCTGTCCCGGCACCGCCCGGCCTGACCTCGACCGAGGTGAGCTTCACCGGGTCCGGCGGGCTGACCCTGCACGGCTCGGTCCTGGCACCGGCCGCGAAGGGCCCGCCCCGGCCCGGCGTCGTCCTCGTCACCGGGTCCGGCGCCGGCGTGCCGCGCGAGCACCTGCGCACCGAGGCCGTCGAGTTCGCGCGGCGGGGACTCGCCGTGCTGATCTACGACAAGAGGTCGGAGGGGTACACCAAGCTCCGCCGCGACTACTCCGAGCTCGCCGGCGACGCGCTCGGAGGGCTGCGGGCGCTGCGCGCGCAGCCCGGCGTCGACCCCGCGAAGGTGGGCCTGTGGGGGCTCAGCGAGGGCGGCTGGGTCGCGCCGCTGGCCGCGTCCCGCTCGGCCGAGGCGGCCTTCGTGATCGTGGTGGGCGGCAACGCCATGACGCCGATCCGCCAGCAGAACTGGAACGAGACCTCCGCGCTGCGCCGGGAAGGCGTCTCCGGCTCGCTGACGGACCGCGGCAAGCCCGCCCTCGCGCGCCTCGCCGGCGACGTCGGCCTGTTCGCCGAGGCCCACTTCGACGCCGAGGGCGTCCTGCGGCGCGTGCGGCAGCCGCTGCTCGGCATCTGGGGCGAGTACGACCTGCAGACCCCGCCCGAGGAGAACCCGCCGCTGTTCGCGCGGGCGCTGCGGCAGGGCGGGAACACCCGCTACACGTTCCGGTTCTTCCCCGACGCCGACCACGGCGCGCACAGGACGCCGGACCGCGGGATCACCCGCGGCGCCGAACTGGCCCCCGGCTACGCCGACCTCGTCGCGACCTGGGTGCGGGACGTGACCGGCGGGAAGGCGCCGGAGGCCGACGCGGCCACGCCGCCCCGGCAGGAGCACGCGAGCGTCGATCTGCCGCCGCTGAGGTGGTGGGAGTCGCGGTGGGCGCAGCTCGCCGCGGCGGTGCTGTTCCTCGTGGCGTTCACCGCGTACCCGCTGGTGGCGCTGGTGCGGAGGGTGCGCGGGCGGAGGGTGCGGCCGGTGAGCCGCTGGCCGCGCGTGCTGGCCGCCGCCGGTCTCGCCGCCGCGTTCGGCCCGGTCGTCTACCTGTTCTACCTGGTGGCCGGCTCCGCGCCCGACCCGGGGCCCGTCCTCGGCGGCCGGCCCCTGCCGTGGCTGATCCTGCAGGCGCTCGCCGTGGCCGCGGTCGTGGCGGCGGCCGGCAGCGCGGTGGCGTGGCGGCGGGCGGCGGCGGTCCCGCCGGGCGAGCGGGTCCGGCTCGGCCTCCTGATCGCCGCAGGCGCGGTGCTCGTCCCGTGGGGCCTGCACTGGGGGGTGCTGCTGCCGTGACGGACGCGGCCCGTGCTCCTTGCCAGGGCACGGGCCGCGTCCGCCTTGCGTGATCTCAGTTGTTCCTTCCCCAGAGGTACACCCCCAGGCTCATGGCGAGGAGGCTCGCCCAGCTGAACACCGCGCGCGCCGTGTTCCAGGCCGTCCAGCGCCCGGAGTGGTCCGACCAGATCTTCGCCGCCTCGGCCGTGTCGGCGGGGATCGTGACGGCGTCCAGGGCGTTGTTCATCGGGATGTTCACCGCGAAGGTCGGGACCAGCGCGCCCGCGAAGTACACGCCCGCGGCGACGAAGAACAGCAGGGCCGCCGCCTTCTGGTCCAAGGTCAGCAGGAACACCCCCGCCGCGATCGCCACGACCGGCACCAGCATGAACATCGCGATGAAGACCGGGTTCTGGATCTTCTGGTTGATGCCCTGCATCGCGTCGATCGCCGAGGCGGGCTTCGCGGCGTTCAGGCCCGGCATCACGCCGGTGGAGAAGCCGAAGAACGTCCCGGCCATGCCGGCCGCCATGATGAGGGAGAGCGTCACCGAGACGCCCGCGAGAGCCGATCTCATGATCTGTCTCCAATCCGTGGGAGGGGGTGGCGTCAGGGGTTCCAGATGCCGCTGGCGGCGGTCTCCCGCGCGTAGCCGGCGAAGTCCCGCGGCTCGCGGCCGAGGGCGCGCCGGACGCCGTCGGCGGGCCGGGCGTTGCGGCCGTCCAGGACGGTCGTGAACAGGTAGGTCAGGAACCCGATGAGCTCCTCGGGCAGGCCCTGCTCCGCGAGCGCCGCCGCGTAGTCCTCGGCGCCGACCCGGACGTAGGCGATCTCCCGGCCGCAGGCGCGGCCGATCTCGGCGGCGGCCTCGGCGAAGGTGAGCGCCCGCGGGCCCGTCACCTCGTAGACCTCGCCGGCGTGCCCGTCGCCGGTGAGCGCCTCGGCGGCCACGTCCGCGATGTCGCCCGCGTCGATGAAGGGCTCGGGCACGTCGCCCGCCGGGAGGGCCACCTCGCCGGCCAGGACGGCGTCGAGGAGGTAGTCCTCGCTGAAGTTCTGCGCGAACCAGCTCGACCGCACGACCGTCCACGCGAGGCCGGACTCCTGGACGATGCGCTCGCACTCCTGCGCCTCCGGCTCGCCGCGCCCCGACAGCAGGACAACGTGCCGGACGCCCGCCTCCACCGCGGCGCCCGTGAACGCGCGGACGGCCGCGGGCGCTCCGGGGGCGGCCAGGTCCGGGTAGTAGGACAGGTAGACCTTCTCGACGTCCCGCAGGACGGGCGCCCAGGTCCCCTCGTCCTCCCAGTCGAAGGCCGGCGACGCCGACCGCGAGCCCATCCGGACCGGGACGTCCCGGGCCTCCAGCCGCTCGACGACGCGGCGGCCGGTCTTCCCGGTCCCGCCGAGGACCAGGGTGAGGCCGCTCTCGATGATGTTCTCCGTCGTGTTCGTCATGCCCTTGAGTCAACAGCCGGCCGTTGCCAACGACCATCGTTGAGAAGCTCGCCTCCATACGCGAGCGTCTACGCTGATGCCATGGACGCTCTGGCCGACCTCCTCGACGGTCCGCGCGCACGGGGGGCGTTCATGCTGCGCGTCGCCCTGGCGCCGCCCTGGTCGATCCGGATCCAGGACGAGGCGCCGCTGTGCCTGCTCTCGATGATCAGGGACGACGCGTGGCTGCTCCCGGACGACGGGGAGCCGCAGCGCGTCGTCCCCGGCGACATGGTCATCTTCCGGGGACCCGACCACTACACCGTCAGCGACGACCCCGCGACCGAGCCGCAGATCGTCATCCACCCCGGGCAGCGCTGCACGACCCCCGACGGGACGAGCCTGTCGGGGGCGATGGACCTCGGCGTCCGCGCCTGGGGCAACGACCCCGACGGGTCGACGGTGATGCTGATCGGCGCCTACCAGATGCGCGGCGCCGTCACGCGGCGGCTGCTGTCCGCGCTGCCGGCGATGGCGGTCGTCCGCGGCGACACCTGGCGGTCGCCGCTCGTCGGCGTGCTGCAGGAGGAGATCGGCAAGGACGAGCCCGGCCAGGACGTCGTGCTCGACCGGCTGCTCGACCTGCTGCTCATCGCGACGCTGCGCGCCTGGTTCTCCCGGCCGGACGCCGAGGCGCCCGGCTGGTACCGCGCCCACGGCGACGCCGTCGTCGGCCCCGCGCTGCGGCTGCTGCACGAGGACCTGTCGCACCCGTGGACGGTCGCCGACCTGGCGGCGAGGGTCGGCGTGTCCCGCGCCGCGCTCGCGCAGCGGTTCACCCGGGAGATCGGGGAGCCGCCCATGTCGTACCTGACGGGCGTCCGCCTCGCCCAGGCCGCCGACCTGCTCCGGGAGAGCGACGCCACGCTGGACGCCGTGGCGCGCCAGGTCGGCTACGGCAACGCGTTCGCGCTGAGCACCGCCTTCAAGCGGGTACACGGCGTGAGCCCGCAGGAGTACCGGACCGGCGCGGTCCCCGTCGGCCAGTTTCGCGTGCCGCCGGACGCCTAGTGCTGCGGGCGGAGGGTGGGCTCGGCGCGGACGGGCGAGTCGTCGGCCGCGTCCGGGATGAACGGGACGACGAACGCGTACTCGGCCAGGACGGCCTCGGGCACCTCCCCCGACTCGCCGAACGCGGCGATCTCGCCCCAGCAGGGTGAGCCCAGCGACCCGCTGCGGTGCCGGACCGAGAGGCCCGCGCACAGGTTGGCGAACCGGAGCCGCTCGGCGAGCGGCAGTCCGGCGAGGGTGGCGAACACGAACCCGGCGGCGAACACGTCGCCCGCGCCGGTCGGGTCGAGGGCCTCGACCGGCAGCGCGCTCGTCTCGGCCCGCTCCCCCGACCGGGAGTCGATGGCGATCGCGCCGTCGCCGCCGCATTTGACCACGACGACCGGCACCCGCGCGGCGAGCGCCTCGGCCGCGTCCGCCGGGGTGCGGGTGCGGGTGTAGGACATCGCCTCGGCGGCGTTCGGCAGGAACGCGTCCACGTGCGCGAGCCGGTCGAGGACCTCGGCCGGCCAGGCGCCGGTCTGGTCCCAGCCGAGGTCGCCGAAGACCAGCGCGCCGCGCTCGCGCATCCGGCCGGCCCACGCCGGCACCGGCCGGTCGACGTCCACGAAGCAGGCCCGCGCGGCCGGCGGCGGCGCGCCGAGGTCGTCCAGCGGGGACGGGACCGGCCGGGCGAACGTCACCATGCTGCGGTCGGAGTCGTAGGCCATCGACACCGTGACCGGCGTCGACCAGCCCCGCACCCGGCGCGACAGCCCGAGGTCGACGCCCTCCTGCTCGGCGAGCGTGCGCCACAGGTAGGCGCCGAACATGTCGTCGCCGAACGGCGCCGCGAGCCCGACCCGCAGGCCGAGCCGGCTCATCGCGACCGCGATGTTGGCGACGCCGCCGGGCGCGGAGCCGAGCCCGTCGGTGACGATCTCGGTGCCCGGCGGCGGCAGCCCCGGCAGCCCGGTGAAGATCATGTCCATGAAGACCTGGCCGGACAGGAACACGTCCAGCCCCGGGCGCTCCCCCGGGGCGCGCAGCCGCTCCCCCGCCGGCTCCCGCTCGGCGCAGGGATCGGCGAGGGACGGCTCGGGCGCCCGGCCCGGCGCGGTCTGCTGAGTCACGAGGCCCCCCATGGCGCGGCTCGGGCACGTGTTCCCACGGACCCTAGCCCGCGCCACCGACAACGACACCTACCTCGGAACGTACAGCCGAATGTCGTCCACCTGCGCGGATCCCTCGTAGAAGTTCATGTGCGGGTCACCGATCATGAACCGGTCCGGGTAGGCGGACCCGGCGGGCCAGGTGTCGCGGTCGACGAGGGTGCCGCCCGGTCCGGTCCAGGTCCAGTCGGCGTTGAAACGGCCGTCGTACTCGTCCGGGCGCTGGTTGTAGTGCCAGATCGGCTCGCCGTCCTGGACGAACGAGCGCGTGTACCGGAAGGTCGCCTTGCCCACGTGCGCGAAGACCCCGGACATCTCCATCGTGTAGGCGCCGCCACGCCGCTCGACCGCGAACGTGTAGGGCTCCCGGGGCAGCAGCTCGGGCCGGAGGTCGACGGTCGAGACGATCGCGCCGGCCTTCTTGAACCCGCACTCGCTCTCCATCAGGTACTCGGTGCCCGGCATCGTCGGGTACCGGCGGTCGTCGGTCATGAAGATCGCGTTGACGCCGTTGCCCGTCCCGGCGGAGTACGGCTCGTACTGCCCGGTGGCGGGGTTGCAGTACAGCAGGCCGGTGCCGGTGTACTTGTAGCGGTTGTAGCCGTCCATCGCGACCTTGCGGTGGCCGTGGATGAAGACGTTGTTGTGCGGCGCCACCCGCCGGTAGTCCATGATCGACATGTAGTAGAAGCCGTTGGAGTCGGTGCGCACGTCGGCCCACTCGCACTCCGGCCTGGCGAAGTCGCCGCCCGACGCCCACGGGAAGTTGGTCTTGCAGCCTTCGGGCGAGTAGCCGTTGATCCGGCCGTCCGGATAGTCCCAGAGCCCGCCTCGCTGGCCGCCGAAGTCCAGGCCGCGCAGGGTCATCTCCACCCGGTACTCGGCGGGCAGGTCGCGGGTGGAGCGGATGACGACTCCGGCCTGGTGGGCCGGCTCGTCCAGCCGCGCGACGCCGTCGCGGGACGTCAGCGACGGGGGCGCGTCCGGCCTCCCGTCCCCGTCGGTGTCGCGGGCGGCCAGCTCGGCGGTGAGCCAGCCGTGCTTCCCGAACGAGAAGGACTTGCGGTAGGTCTTCATCGTGGCGAGCTGCGTGCGGAACGCCGGGCCGCCCACCGTGTCGAAGAAGGCGCCGTCGTTGTCGTAGATGTCGACGTTGTAGGGGCTGGACGGGCCGTCGCCGTCCGGCTTCCACGGGAATCCGGCGTCGTCCAGGCGCCGGTCGAACGGCTCGGCCGACACCAGCCGCCATCCGTCGCGGGAACCGGGCGGGGCCGGCTCCGCGCTCGCCGGGGCCGCGGCCAGCGCCGCCGGCATGAGCGCCGGCAGCGCCAGCGCCACGGCACCGCGCACGAACTTCCTCATCTCGCCGCCTTTCCTCGCCGCGCACCCGGGGCGCGGCCTCGAACGGTCACGATCGACGCGCAGGACGATCTTCCGTGACGGTAGAGCGGGCCCGGCGGCCGTGACCACGGCGAACATCGCCAAAAGTGGTATTGACCAGTCGCCACAATGGGACATACCGTGTGCGGCGACAGGAACAGCGCCGAAGGAGGTGACGTGCGTGCCATCCGCTGGCGAGTCCCGCTCCATGAGCACGAAACGGCAGGCGGTGCGCCGCGAACTGCTCGTGATGATGGACGGGCTCGACGTCGGGGACGCGCTGCCGTCCGAGCGCCGGCTGGCGGAGGAGCTCGGGGTGTCCCGGCCGACGCTGCGCCAGGCCATCGACGGGCTCGTCGCCGACGGCCTGCTCGACCGGCGGCACGGGAGCGGCACCTACGTGGCCGAGCCCCGTATCGCGGTGTCGCTGACCATGACCTCGTTCACCGAGGACATGCTCCGGCGCGGCATGAAGCCGGGCGGCCGGGTGCTGTCGTTCCGCACCGAGCCGGCGGGGGCGCGGATCGGCAGGCGGCTGGCCCTGTCACCGGCCGAAGAGGTATTTACCATTCGGCGGCTCCGGCTCGCGGACGGCGCCACCATGGCCATCGAGACCCTCTACCTGCCGCGGGCGCTGATCCCGGGCCTGCGCCGGCACGACCTGGAGGGGCGGTCGTTCTACGAGCTGCTGCGCGGCCACGGCGTCGTGATCGCCTCGGGCACCGAGACGATCGAGCCGACCGTCACCACCGCCGAGGAGGCCGCCGAGCTGGACGTCCCGGTGCACACGCCGGCGTTCCTGTTCGAGCGGGTCACCAGGGACGAGGGCGGGCGGCCCCTGGAGTACGTCCGGTCCGTCTACCGCGGCGACCGGTACCGGCTGGAACTGGACCTGCGACCCCCCAACCACTGACCGCCCGCGCCGGGCACCGCGCCCGGGCGCACGACCGTCCATCCGCGCTGACGGGGGCGACAGCGCAGGACCAATCCCCCGAGATGTGAGGCGACATCACCATGGACTTCATCAAGGAGATCCTCACGTTCCTGGCCGACAACGTCTTCGGCCAGGTGCCCATCCTCATCGGGCTGATCACCCTGATCGGGCTGATCCTGCAGCGCAAGCGGTTCGAGGACGTCTTCGCCGGAGCCCTGCGCGCCACCATCGGCGTGGTCATCCTGTTCATCGGCGTGGAGGTGTTCACCGGAGGGCTGACGAGCTTCCAGACCGTCCTCGCCAGCGCGATGGGCACTACGCCGCCGAAGGCGGACAAGACCCTCGCGGACTTCCTCACCGACCAGGGCGGGACGGTCGCGCTCGTCATCACGGTCGCGTTCCTGCTCCACGTGCTCGTGGTCCGGCTCTTCCCGGCGGCCAGGTACCTGTACCTGACCGGGCACCTGATGTTCTGGATCAGCACCGTCACGGTCGCGTCGCTGGTGACGATCGCGCCCGGCGCCGACCAGCTCACGCTGGTGCTGTGCGGTGCCGGGTTCGTCGCCGCGTACTGGACCGTCCAGCCGCTGTGGATGCGGCCGCTGATGCGCCGCGTCATGCCGGACGACCGGTTCGGCTTCGCGCACACCAGCTCGCTCGCCTGCCTGGTCACCGGGTACGCGGCCCGCCCGCTCGGCAGCCGGGAGCGGCACGACACCGAGAAGCTGAGGCTGCCCCGGCAGCTGTCGTTCTTCAAGGACGTCAACGTCAGCACCGCGCTGATCATCTCGGTGATCATGCTGATCGGGGTGGCGCTGGCCGACGACGGCGTGGTGGCCAAGGCCGCCGCGGAGATGGACGACAAACTGTCCCCGTGGGTGTGGGCGCTGCTGGTCGGCCTGCGGTTCGCGGGCGGCATCGCGATCCTGCTGTTCGGCGTGCGGATGTTCCTCGGCGAGATCGTCCCGGCGTTCAAGGGCTTCAGCGACCGCGTCATCCCCGGCACCCGTCCCGCGCTGGACGCGCCGACCGTGTTCCCCGTCGCGCCGACCGCCGTCATGGTCGGCTTCGTGGCGTCCACGGCGGTGTTCCTGGCGTGCCTCGGCGTGTTCGCCGCCGCGGGCTGGTTCACCCTGGCCCCGCCCATGATCATGCTGTTCTTCGTGGGCGGCGCGGCGGCGCTGTTCGGCAACGTGGTGGCCGGCTGGCGCGGCGCGGTGCTCGGCGGTGTGATCACCGGGCTGATCCTCGCGGTCGGGCAGGCCGTCACCTGGGACCTGTACGAGCGGACCGCGCCCGAGCTGGCCACCCTCGCCGACCCCGACTGGTACGCGATCGCGTGGCTGCTGAAGGCCGTCGACCCCGTCGTCGGGGAGAACTCGGTCTGGCTCGTGCCCGCCGTCGCGCTGGCCGCGATGGTCGCCACCCTGCTGCTCCTCGGCCGCGCCGAGAAGCGCCGGGCCGCCGCGTCGGACGCGGTGCCCGGGGACGGGGACCAGGCCCCCGCGAAGGCCTGACCGAACCGACGCCGCCTGACCGAACGACAACGAAGGAAGAGCCGACATGGCACTGGACCGGCAACTGGAAGTCCTCGCGGTCTGCGGGGTCGGCATGGGCTCCAGCCTCATGCTCAAGATGACCGCCGAGGACGCGCTGCGCTCGCTCGGCGTGGACGCACGGGTGGAGAACACCGACGTGTCCACGGCGCGCGGGATGTCGCCCGACGTGGTGATCGGCCAGGGCATGCACACCGGCGAGATCGCCGACCTGGCCCCGGTGGTGATCACGATCAGCGACTTCCTCGACAAGGACGGGCTGGAGGCGCGGCTGAGGGAGCACCTGACCGAGCAGGGATGGCTGCCGTGACGGTGCTCGCGGCGGCCGACGCCGTGACCGCGGCGGACTGGCGGGAGGCCGTCCGGAAGGCGGCCTCCGCGCTGGTCGCCGCGGGCGCGGCGGGCGAGGGCTACCCGGAGGCGTGCGTGCGGGTCGTCGAGGAGAACGGCCCGTACATCGTGCTGGCCAAGGGGCTCGCGCTCGTCCACGCCCGCCCCGAGGAGGGCGGGCTCGCCGTCGGCGTCGGGGTGACCCGGCTGGCGGCGCCGGTCGGGTTCGGCCATCCTGACAACGACCCGGTCGACCTGCTGCTCGCGTTCTGCACCCCCGACGCGGACGCGCACGTCGGCACCCTGTCCGCGCTGGCGCGCGCGCTGTCCGGCGGCCTGGCCGACCGGCTCCGCGCGGCGTCCGGCGAGGACGGCCTGGCCCGCGACCTGAAGGAGGCCCTCCCCGATGACTGACCCGCCGCGGTTCCCCGACCGGGTGCGGCACCTGCTGGACGAGCTCGACGCCGCCGCGGGGAAGGCGGCCGGTGACGCCGCCGCCCTGATCCTGGGGTCGGTCGAGGCGGACGGGATCGTGCACGTCGCCGGGGCCGGGCACTCCCTGGCGATGGTGTTCGAGACGTTCTACCGGGCGGGCGGGCTGGCCGCCGTCCGCCCGATCTGGGACCCGGCCGTGTTCCCCCTCGACCACGCCGTGCGCAGCACCCGCGCGGAGCGGCGGGCCGGGGTGGGGCGCGCGGTGGTCGAGAAGGCGGCGCCCGCCCCGCCCGACGTGGCGGTCGTCTTCTCCACCAGCGGCCGCAACCCGTACCCGGTGGAGGTCGCGCAGGAGTGCGCGGCGCGGCGGGTGCCGGTCGTCGCGGTGACCTCGGCGCCTGCGTCGCGCGGCGCGCAGGCGCGGGCGGGCACGGCGCTCGCCGACCACGCGGCGATCGTGCTGGACACGCGCGTCCCGCCCGGCGACGTGCTGCACCCGGCGGCGGCGCCGCGGACGGCGGCGGTCTCCACCATCCTCGCCGCGTACGCGTGGTCGCGGGTGCTGGCCGAGCTCGACGACCTCGCCGCGGCGCGCGGGGTGGACCTGCCGCGCTGGACGAGCGCGAACGTCCCCGGCGGCGACGAGGCGAACGCCGCGCTGCTGGAGCGCTACCGGCACCGCGTCCCCGAGCTGGCCGGGGACGGCTAGCCGGGGAACCCCGCCCGGCCCCACGGCGTTTCTCATTATGGTCCGGCTCGTCCCCTATGACAGGATGCGAGGTTTACATCGGACCGGAACGAGGAGCGAGATGACGACCAGACCGACCGGGGACGACCTTCTAGCCGTGTTCACGCGCGCGGACCTCGGCGGCGATCAGAAGCTCGACCTGATGGAGTTCACGCTCGTCCTGGACGAGCTGGGGCTCGCCTGGACGCGTGCCGAGACGCAGGACAGGTTCGAGAAGGCGGACGGCAACCTCGACGGGTTCATCTCCTATGAGGAGTTCCGCGCGATCCTGGACTCCCAGGGCTGGGCCGAGGGCCCGCTGCCCGGCGCGCGCGCCTGATCACGCCGAAGACGACGGGCCCGCCGGCGCGGCCGGCGGGCCCGTTCCCGCCCGTCCCCGCGGAATCAGGCGCGGCCTGGTGAGGAGCGGCGGGGTCAGGCACGGCGGGGTCAGGCGCGGCGGCCCCGCAGCGACCGGTACCGGCGGACGAGCTCGGCCGTGGACGGGTCGGGCGCCTGCGCGGGCGGCTCGTCCGAGGTGAGCGCGGGGGCCAGGTCCATCGCCATGACCTTGCCGAGCTCGACGCCCCACTGGTCGAAGGAGTCGATGCCCCAGACCGTCCCCTCCACGAACACGACGTGCTCGTAGAGCGCGACGAGCGACCCGAGCGTCTTCGGGGTCAGCTTCGGCGCGAGGATCGTGCTGGTCGGGCGGTTGCCCGGCATCACCTTGTGCGGGACCACCGCGGCCGGCGTGCCCTCGGCGGCGATCTCCTCGGCGGTCTTGCCGAACGCGAGCGCCGACGTCTGCGCGAGCAGGTTCGCGGTGAGCAGGTCGTGCATGCCGGCGCGGTCCTCGAACGGCTCGGCGAAGCCGATGAAGTCGGCGGGGACGAGCCGGGTGCCCTGGTGCAGCAGCTGGTAGAAGGCGTGCTGGCCGTTGGTGCCGGGCTCGCCCCAGAAGATCTCGCCGGTCTGCGCGACGACGGGCGCGCCGTCGGCCCGCACCGACTTGCCGTTGGACTCCATGGTGAGCTGCTGGAGGTAGGCGGGGAACCGGGACAGGCGCTGGCTGTACGGCAGGACGGCCCGGGTCTGCGCACCGAAGAAGTCGGTGTACCAGACGCCGAGCAGGCCCATCAGGACGGGCATGTTCGCCTCGAACGGCGCGCCGCGGAAGTGCTCGTCGATCTCGCGGAACCCGGCGAGCATCTCCCGGAACGCCTCGCCGCCGATGGCGATCATCAGGGAGAGGCCGATGGCGCCGTCGAAGGAGTACCGCCCGCCAACCCAGTCCCAGAAGCCGAACATGTTGGCTGTGTCGATGCCGAAGCCGGCGACCCGCTCGGCGTTGGTGGAGACGGCGACGAAGTGCCGGGAGACGGCCTTGTCGTCGCCGAGCCGCTCGACGAGCCACTGCCGCGCGACCTTGGCGTTGGTGAGGGTCTCCAGCGTCCCGAACGTCTTGGAGCTGATGACGAACAGCGTCTGCTCGGGGTCGAGGCCGGAGAGCTTGCCGAGGATGTCGGCCGGGTCGATGTTGGAGACGAACCGGCAGGCGATCCCGGCGCCGAGGCGGTCGGTCGGGGTCGGTTGGTCGGGGAGACCCGCGAAGTCGTGCAGGGCCTCGTAGGCCATCGCGGGGCCGAGGTCGGAGCCGCCGATGCCGATGTTGACGACGGTGGTGATGCGCTTGCCGGTGAAGCCCGTCCACTCCCCCGAGCGCACGCGGCCCGCGAAGTCGGCCATCTTGTCCAGGACGGCGTGCACGTCGCCGGCGACGTCCTGGCCGTCCACCGTCAGGGCCTCGCCGGGCGGCAGGCGCAGCGCGGTGTGCAGGACGGCGCGGTCCTCGCTGACGTTGATGTGCTCCCCGGCGAACATCGCCTCGATCCGGGCGCGCAGCCCCGCGCGCTCGGCGAGCGCGGTGAGCAGCCTCAGCGTCTCGTCGGTGACCCGGTGCTTGGAGTAGTCCAGGTACAGGTCCCCCGCGGTCACGGCCATCCGGGCGGCGCGCCCCGGATCGTCCGCGAACAGCTCGCGCAGGTGCCGTCCCGCGAGCGCCGCCTGGTGCTCGGCCAGCGCGGACCATTCGGGCGACTCGGTGATATCAGCCATTGCCTCTCTCATCTCCTCGCGGGGCGAGCGCCGAACGTCCCCCGGGCACCCCGCCGTTCCCCATCCGGCGATCATAGGCGGACCGCGCGTGACCGTATCAGGGCGTCCGCGGCGCCGCAGGGATCCGCCCCGGCCGCCGGGGCCCGCATGGCCCGCGAGTAGGGTCGCCCGCAGGCTGGCAGGAGGTTTTCCGGGATGAGCGACGCCCCGCACGGCATCACGAGCATGTTCGACCTCGCGCCGCTCGGCGAGGACTCGTTCATGGCCACGTCGCCGCCGGTGGGCCGGCCCCGGCTGTTCGGCGGGCAGGTCGCCGGGCAGGGCCTGCGCGCCGCGTGCCAGACGGCCGGCGGGCGCCCGCCGCACTCGATGCACGCCTACTTCATCCGTCCGGGGACGCCGGACGAGCCGCTGACCTTCGAGGTGGCCCGCACCCGCGACGGCCGCTCGTTCTCGACCCGGCACGTGACCGCGAGCCAGGGCGGCAAGCCGATCCTGGAGCTGATCGCCTCCTTCCACGACCCCGAGGCCGGGTTCGACTGGCAGGCCGCCCCGCCGTCCGGCACGCCCGGCCCGCAGGGGGTGCCCGAGGCGGAGCCGCCGGCGTTCTTCCGGCACCCGGCCGGGTTCGAGATCCGGGTGGTGAACCCGCCCGGGGAGGGCGAGTTCCCGATCGCGCACCCGTACTGGATCAGGATGGCGGCCCCGGTCGGCGACGATCCCGCGCTGCACGCCTGCGTCATCGCCTACCTGTCGGACATGGGCGTCGTCAGCAGCGCCCGCGCCCCCGGCTCGCCGCGCCGCCTCGCGACCGCGGTCACGCTCGACCACGCGCTGTGGTTCCACCGGCCGCCGCGCGCCGACCGGTGGCTGCTGTACTCGGTGGACCCGGTCACGAACCACGGCGCCCGCGGCCTGGCACGCGGCACCCTCCACACCGAGGACGGGACGCTCCTGGCATCGATCGCCCAGGAGGCGCTCCTGCGCCCGGCATCGGACTAGGGTCGCGGACTAGAGTCCCGGTCCATGGGAGCTCGCGCGAACTACGTCCTGATCGACGCGGACGGCCTGAGCCTGCACTACTCCCACTGGGGCGCGGACGGGGTGTGCTCCGCGCTGGTCGCGGGCCCGGAGGCGGCGAGGCGGTTCATCGCCGCACAGCACCGCTGCGCCGACCCGGCCCGCGACTGGCTGGACGACCGCTGGGCCGAGGGCGGCGCGGTCGTCGACCACACGGCCCGCCGGCTGGTGTTCTACGGCGACCAGCTGATGCTGGAGATCCCGTGCAAGCGGGCCTTCCTGGCACTGCTCGGCCTGACCTGGCCCGGTTGGACGGTGCGGTGGGCCTACGACGGCATCGGCGATCTCGCCGCGGCGGCCGGGTTCGACCGGTCGCTGGTCCGCAGCCCGGACCGGGACGAGCGCGCCGTCCCGGAAGAGACCGAGACGGACCCGGACGACATGCATCACCTGCTCACGGTCCGGACGGCGGAGGGGATCACCGTCTACCCGCTGTACTGGGAGCTCCACACGGCCTGGCAGGGACCGGGCCTGGCGGACCGGCCGCCCGCCGGCGGGCTTCCGCGGCGGGATCTGGGGACCGTGCCGGTCAGCGGGCTCCATGTGGACGTGCCCGCTCGCACGGCGGGCGCCTGGGTGGGCGCGTCCTGCACGGGGCTGGTCCCCGCCCTGGAGGAGCTGTGGCCGGGATGGCGCGTGGAGTTCTGGGAGGACCGGTACGAGGAGCAGCTCGCCCGCTGCGAGGGCGCGGTCACCGTCCCGGCCCGCGACCCGGTCGCCGCCCTCGACGAGGTGGTCTCCACGCTCGGCCGCCGGCGCGGGGACGACCCGGTGCCGCGGATGCTGGAGACCGTCCGCCGGCACGCCGGGGACCGGGAGGTCGAGCTGAACCCGTACTTCACCGCGCACCGGCAGGTCGACGCCGAAGACGACGAATGGCGATCCGTCCTCGACAGCGCCGCCGACCTGCGCGCCCGCCTCGCCGCGCGGTCCTGACCGCTCACCGGCGCCGCCCGGCGACGGGACTAGGCTCGGTCTTGGCCGCCTCACCAGGGGCGGTGGATCGCGTGAGGAGGGAGTCCCGGGGTGAGCGAGCGGGCGTTCTGGGTGGGCACGTACACCGGTGAGGCCGGTCGGGGCGCCGGGATCTACCGGGTGACCCGGCGGGCGGACGGGAAGCTGGAGGGGCCGGAACTCCGGACCGAGGCCGTGTCCCCGTCGTACCTGGCCGCCCATCCCTCCGGGAACGTCCTCTACGCCGTGCGGGAGGAGGAGCAGGGCGGGGTCCTCGCCTACGACGTGGCGGGCTCAGAGCTGCGGGAGATCGGGACACGCCGGGCGGGGGCGCTGCCGTGCCACCTGTCCGTGGCACCGGACGCCGGGCATCTGCTGGTCGCCGACTACGGCTCCGGGACGGTGCGGGCCGTCCCGCTGGGCCGGGACGGAGGCTTCACCGGCGACCCCGCGGTGGCGGAGGGGCAGGGAACCGGGCCCCGGACCGATCGCCAGGAAGGCCCGCACGCGCACGCGTCGGTGCACGCCCCGGACGGGACCGTCCTCACGACCGACCTGGGAGCCGACCTCATCCGCTCCTTCCGGATCGAGGACGGCGCGCTGCGCCTCGTCGGGGAGACGCCCGTGCCGGCCGGGCACGGGCCGAGGCACCTGGTCGTCCATCCGGGCGGCAGCGTGCACGTGCTCGCCGAACTGGTCCCGTCCGTGCTGGTCTTGCGGCCGGTGGACGGGTACGCGCGGCTGGAGCTCGTGGCCGAGTCGCCCGCGACGGCGGATCCGGCGGGCGATCCCGCCCAGGGCGCGGCGATCAGACTCGGGGCGGGCGGCCGGTACGCCTACACCTCCATGCGCGGCACGGACGTCGTCACCGCCCACCGCGTGCTGGACGGCGGCGCGGCGCTCAAGCCGATCGCCGACGTCCCGTCCGGCGGGCACTGGCCGCGCGACCTGTACGTGGACGGCGAGTGGATGCACGTCGCCAACGAGCGGAGCGACACGATCGCGACGTTCCGGATCGGCCCGGACGGTGTCCCGGCGCCCGCCGGGACACCCCTGCGCGTCCCCTCGCCGGTCTGCGTCATCCCGGCCGGGCCCGCGGCGTAAGGGCGTTTCCTGCCGCCCGCCACGGGCACGTCCCCCGAGAACAGGAGGACGAGCAGGGAGCATCCCGACATGACGACGATCGCCACGACCAACCCGGCGACGGGTGAGGTCGAGAAGACCTTCGACGCGCTGGCCGACGAGGAGGTCGACCGGCGCATCGCGCGGGCGGCGGAGACGTTCGCCTCCTACCGCACGACGCGGCTGGAGCAGCGGGCGGAGTGGATGAACGCGGCGGCGGACGTCCTGGACCGGGAGGCCGACCAGATCGGCGCCATGCTCACCACGGAAATGGGCAAGACGCTGAAGGCCGCCGTCACCGAGGTGCGCAAGTGCGCGAAGGCGTGCAGGTTCTACGCCGGGCACGCGGCGGAGTTCCTCGCCGACCGGCGTCCCGCCGAGGCGCGGGAGGTGGGCGCGCGGGACGCCTACGTCCGCTACCAGCCGCTCGGGCCGGTACTGGCGATCATGCCGTGGAACTTTCCGCTCTGGCAGGTGGTCAGGTTCGCCGCCCCCGGCCTGATGGCGGGGAACGTGGGGCTGCTGAAGCACTCCTCGAACGTGCCCCAGACGGCGCTGTTCCTGGAGGACCTGTTCCGCCGGGCCGGGTTCCCCGAGGGCGTCTTCCAGACCCTGCTGATCGGGTCGTCCGAGGTCGAGCGGGTGCTGCGGGACCCGCGGGTGAAGGCGGCGACGCTCACCGGCAGCGAGCCCGCGGGGCGGTCCGTCGCGGCCATCGCCGGGGACGAGATCAAGCCGACGGTGCTGGAGCTCGGCGGCAGCGACCCGTTCGTGGTGATGCCGTCCGCCGACATCGAGGCCGCGGCGCGAACGGCGGCGGAGTCCCGCTGCCTCAACAACGGGCAGAGCTGCATCTCCGCGAAGCGCTTCATCGCCGACATCGGCTGCGCGGACGAGTTCGAGCGGCGCTTCGTGGAGCACATGCGGGCGAAGCGGGTCGGCGACCCGATGGACGGCTCCACCGACGTCGGCCCGCTGGTCAGCGAGGAGGGGCGCGCCGAGGTCGAGGAACTGGTGGCCGACGCGGTGGCCAAGGGCGCGACGGTGCTGTGCGGCGGCGAGCGCCCGGACGGTCCGGGCTGGTTCTACCCGCCGACCGTGGTCTCCGGGGTGACGCCCGAGATGCGGATGTACCACGAGGAGGTCTTCGGGCCGGTCGCGTCGCTGTTCCGCGTCCGCGGGGTGTCGGAGGCGGTGGAGGTCGCGAACGCGACCGGGTTCGGGCTCGGCTCGAACGCGTGGACGCGCGACGACATCGAGCGGGACCGGTTCGTCCGGGAACTGGACGCGGGCCAGGTCTTCATCAACGGGATGGTGACGTCCTACCCCGAGCTGCCGTTCGGCGGGGTCAAGCGCTCCGGCTACGGCCGCGAGCTGTCGGCGGACGGCCTGCGCGCCTTCTGCAACGCCAAGACCGTCTGGGAAGGCTGACCCTCAGAGGACGAAGCCCTCGGGGAACGGGTCGTCGGGATCGAGCAGGTAGGTGGCGGTCCCGGTGATCCAGGCGCGCCCGGTGAACTCGGGGATCACCGCGGGCAGGCCGCCGGCGTCGGCGGTGCCGACGAGCCGCCCGGTGAAGCGGGTGCCGATGAACGACTCGTTCACGAACTCGGTGTACAGCGGCAGCTCGCCGCGCGCGTGCAGCTGCGCCATCCGGGCGGACGTGCCGGTGCCGCACGGCGACCGGTCGAACCAGCCGGGATGGATCGCCATCGCGTTGCGGGAGTGCTTCGCGTCCGAGCCCGGCGCGAGGAACTGGACGTGCTTGCAGCCCGCGATCAGCGGATCGCCGGGGTGGACGGGAGGGTCGGTCTCGTTGATCGCCGCCATGACGGCGAGCCCGGCGGCGAGGATGTCGTCCTTGCGGGCCCGGTCGAACGGCAGGCCGAGCGGTTCGAGATCGGTGATGGCGTAGAAGTTGCCCCCGTAGGCCATGTCGTAGCGGACGTCTCCGAGCCCCGGGACGGTCACGACCGCGTCCCGCCGGAGGGCGAACGAGGCGATGTTGCGGAGCGTGACGTGCTCCGCGGCACCGTCGCGGACGGCGACGCGGGCCTCGACGAGCCCGGCCGGGGTGTCGAGGCGCACGACCGTCTCGGGCTCGGTCACCTCGACCATGCCGGTCTCGACCAGGACCGTGGCGACGCCGATGGTTCCGTGCCCGCACATCGGCAGGAACCCGCTGACCTCGATGTACACGACGCCCCAGTCGGCGTCCGGCCGGGTGGGCGGCTGCAGGAGCGCGCCGCTCATCGCGGGGTGGCCGCGCGGCTCGTCCACCAGGAAGCGGCGCAGCCCGTCCAGGTGCCGGACGGCGTACCGGCGCCGCTCGGCCATGGTGGCGCCCGGGATGGGCGCGACGCCGCCGGTGACGACGCGGGTCGGCATGCCCTCGGTGTGCGAGTCGACCGCGCTGATCGACCGGGCCGACCGCATCAGGCGGCCCGCCGCCGCGCGAGCGCGTCGATCGCGCGGGCCATGTCGGCGGTGACGGCGGCGCGGTGCTCGGGGGTCAGCGGCCCGCGCGGCGGGCGGCAGGGGCCGCCGTACCGGCCGACCTGGTCCATGCCGAGCTTGATGGCCTGGACGAACTCGGTCCGCGAGTCCCACCGGAACGCCGCGACGAGCGGCTCGTAGAGTGCCCGCGCCTCCGCGAGCCTTCCGGCGGTGGCCAGGTCGTAGAGGAGCGCCGACTCGGCCGGGAACACGTTGGGGAACCCCGCGAACCAGCCGGTCGCCCCCATCAGCAGCGACTCCAGGACGACGTCGTCGGCGCCCGCGACGACCTCCAGGCCCGGCGCCCTCTCCTTGATCTCCAGGACGCGGCGGACGTCGCCGGAGAACTCCTTCACGGCGACCACGCCGTCGATCTGGGCGATCTCGGCGAGCAGGTCCGGGGTGAGGTCGACCTTGGTGTCGATCGGGTTGTTGTAGACCATGACCGGCAGGCCGGCGGACGCCACCGCCTCGTAGTGCGCGACGACCTCGCCGCGGTCGGCCCGGTACATCGTCGGCGGCAGGCACAGGACGCCGTCCGCGCCGTCCTCGGCGGCGATCTCGGCCCAGTGCCTCGCCTGGTGGGAGCCGGGGCCGTGCACGCCGGCCACGACGACGGCGTCCCCGCCGACGGCCTCGACGGCGGTGCGGGCGACGCGGCGGCGCTCCTCGTCGGTCAGCGCCGAGTACTCGCCGAGCGAGCCGTTGGGGCCGACGCCGCGGCAGCCGTTGCCGACCAGCCAGCGGCAGTGCTCGGCGTACCGGTCGTGGTCGACGGCGAGCCCGGCGGGGGCCGCGGCGTCCTCGCGGTAGGGCAGCGCCGCCGCGACGATCACGCCGCCCAGGGGCGAGGGCGCGCTCTGCGTCTGGGTGTCGCTCATGGGGAGCTCTCCTTCGTGCCGGGGTCCTCGACGGGCGGCCTCGCGAGTTCGCCCAGCCGGACGGGCTGGGCGATGGGCCGGTGGTGGGGGTGCCCGCTCCGCAGCAACTCGGCGACCGTCGGGCCGCAGATCCGGGCCTGGCAGGGGCCGAGGCCGGCGCGGGTCGCGAGCTTCACCGCGTGCGCGGAGCCCGTTCCAAGGGCGCGCGGCAGGGCGCCGTAGGGGGTGTCCTCGCAGCGGCAGACGATCGTGTCCGGCCGCAGCCAGCCGGGCCAGGCCGCGCCGATCGAGTGGGCGGCGGCCAGGCGCGCGGCGAAGGCCCGCGCCCGGTCGCGGCGGCGGCGCGCGGCCACCGCGGCGGGCGCGTCCGGGGAGCCGAGGCCGGCGGTCCAGCCGGCGAGGAGGCCCTCGGCCCGGGCGGCCGGCGCCCCGGCGATCCCGGTGATCTCCCCCGCGGCGTGCACGCCGGGGACGCTGGTGCGCTGGTCGGCGTCGACCTCGACGAACGCGCCGCCGCGCAGGCGGCACCCGGCCGCGACCGGGAGTTCGAGCCGGGGGGTGAACCCGTGGGCGACGCACAGGGCGTCCACAGCGACGACCTGCTCGGTGCCAGGGACGGCCGACCAGTCGGCACGGAGCCGTGCCGTGACCGCCTCTTCGATTCGGCCGTCGCCCCGTGCCTCGATCACGGCGCGGCCCGTCCGGTACGGGACGCGGTGCCGGGCCAGCAGCGCGGCGTATCCGGCGAGCTCGGCGGCCTTGCCGGTCTGGGCCGCCAGCTCCCAGGGCCGGCGCGTCCAGCCGCGCGCCACGGTCGCGGCGGGGTTGGCCTCCAGCACCGCCCGGACGCTCGCCCCGGCCTCCAGCAGCGACGCGGCGACGGGCAGGAGGAACGGGCCGGAGCCGGCGATCAGCGTCCGGTCGCCCGGCGGCAGCCCCTCCCTCTTCACGAACGACTGCGCCGCCCCGGCGGTGGAGACGCCGGGCAGCTCCCAGCCCGGGAACGGCAGGACGCGGTCGTGCGCGCCCGGTGCGAGCACCAGCGCGCCGGGGCGCAGGACGTGCCGGTCCCGTTCCGCCCCGTCGATCTCCCCGCGCAGCACGTGGACGTGCGGCGGGCCGTCCCCCGCGCGGTCGATCGACCAGACCGCGCTCTGCGGCCACCAGTCGCACCGCGGATGGCCGAGAACGTGGTCGCGGAGCCGTTCGTAGCCGTGCCAGGCGCGGTTCTGGCCGCCGGGTTCCGGCGCCGCGTCGACCAGGGTCACCTCCGACCCGGCGCGCAGCGCTCCCGCCGCCGCGCACAGCCCGGCCGGACCGGCCCCCACGACCACGACGTGCCAGGTCATCGGCCGCCCTCCCCCGCGCGGGACTGGGTGGTGACCGCGTCGCCGTCGCGGGCGCGGCGCAGGCAGGCCCGCACGTCCCGGACCCCGTTCACGGTCACCAGGCAGTCGAAGCACACGCCGATCCCGCAGAACACGCCGCGCGGTGTGCCGGACGGGCTCCGCCGCCAGGACCGGCGGCCGGAGGCCAGCAGCACGCCGGCGATCGTCTGCCCCTCCCTGCCGGCGAGGGTCTCCCCGTCCACGGTGATGCGCAGCGGGCTCATACGGGATCGTCCTCGCACTGGACGGCGGGCCGGGCGGCGCGGAACGGCTCCGCGTCGACGGCCGGCCCGCGGCCGAGCATCAGGTCGCGCAGGACGGCGGCGGTGCCGGTGGACAGCCCGACCCCGGCGCCCTCGTGCCCGGTCGCGTGCCAGAGGCCGTCCAGGTGCGGGTCGGCCCCGATGACGGGCAGGTGGTCGGAGACGTACGGGCGGAACCCGCCGTAGGCGCGCATGACCGGCACGCCGGCCAGCGACGGGAACAGCCGCAGGGCCTTGGCGGCGATGACCGACAGCACCTCGGGGCGCATCCGGTCGTCGAACCCGACGCGGCGGCGCGAGGAGCCGAGCAGGATCGTCCCCGCCCGGGTCGACTCGACGACGGCGGACGCCTGCAGATCCCCGGCCCCGCTCCCGACCGCGCCCACGTAGCCGGCGTCGTAGACCTTGTGGAAGACGGTCGGCGGCATCGGCGCGGTGACCAGGACCTCGCCGCGGCGCGGCGCGACCCCGAGGCGGACGCCGAGCCGCGCGGCGACCCGGCCCGACCACGGCCCGGCGGCGTTGACGAAGGCGTCGCCCTCGATCGTCCCGCCGGTGGTCCGCACCCCGGTGAGGCGGCCGCCGCGCCGGACCGCGCCGAGCACCTCGCATCCGGTGCGCACGGCGGCCCCGGCGCGCGCCGCGGCGGCCAGCAGCGCGGTCGCCGCCCCGGCGGGCTGGACCTGGGCGTCCTGGGGGTAGTGGACGGCCCCGGTGACGTCCCTGGTGAGCTGGGGTTCGGCGGCGGCGAGGGCCGCGGCGTCCAGGTCCTCCGCGGTGACCCCCGCCGCGCGCTGGGCGCCGGCGAACTCCGCCAGGGTGTCCGCCCCGGCGGAGGTGGTGGCGACGACGATGCCGCCCTTGGCGTCCCATTCGGCGCCGGCCGCGCCGGGGGCGCCGTCCAGGACGGCGGGCCACAGCTCCCGCGACAGCTTCGCCAGCTCCAGCTCGGGGCCGGGCCCCTTGTCCGAGACCAGGACGTTGCCCTCGCCGTGGGCGGTCGTCCCGGCCGCGGGCCCGCCGCGGTCGGCGACGACGACCGCGCAGCCCGCCAGGGCCAGCTCGCGGGCGCAGGCCGCGCCGACGATCCCGGCGCCCAGCACCACGACCCGCATGCGACCGCCCGCCAATCGTTCGCTAAACCGAACGATTTCGAGCGTAAGCGGGCCCCGCGCGCGCTGTCAACGAGGGTGCGGCGGCCGGTGTCAGGGGGTCTCGACCAGATGCGACGGAGCGGCCGGGGACGCGTGAAGCCGCTGGTCGGCGCTGTACTCCAGGAGGAGCACGGAGCGGACGGTCCCCTCGGCGGCCGTGTAGCGGTGCGGCAGCCGCGCGTCGAAGCAGACGTAGTCGCCCGGCCCGAGCTCCACGTCGCGGTCGTCCACCCGGACGGCGAGGCGCCCGGCCTGCACGATCGTGTGCTCGACCCCGACGTGGCCGAGCGAGTCCTGGCGGCGGCCGGCCCGGACGACCTGGTCGTACACCTCGACCATGGCGCCGCCGGACTCGATGCCCCGCAGCGGCCGCAGGTCGACGCCCTCGCCGCTCAGCGGCTCCACCTCGGCCGCGCGGACCACGGTGAGCCCGGACGGCCCCCGGTGGTCGAGCAGGTCGGAGATGGGCACCTCCAGCGCGCGGGACAGGCTGAACACCGTCTCGATGGTGGGGTTCCCCGCTCCCGCCTCCAGCTGGGACAGCGTGGCCTTGCCGATCCTCGACCGGCGGGACAGCTCCGACAGCGACAGGCCGAGGTGGAGCCGCGCGCGGCGCAGGTTGCCGGCCAGCACGTCCCGCACCGAGTCCCCTGACGCGTCCACGCTCGCCGCCCCCGTCCCATCACCTGTCCAGCCGTTCGCTCTATCGAACGGTCAGTGTACCGGGTGGGGCTCGGCCGGGCTCAGAGGTCCACCAGCCTCCCGACCCCGGCCTCGCGGGCGCGTGCCACGATGACGGAGGCCGCCGCCGTGTCCTGCACCCCGACGCCGACGCTGTTGTAGAAGACGATGTCGGCGGCGGACGCGCGCCCGGGGGCGAGGCCGGCGACGACCGGGCCGAGCGGGCGCACGGCGCCCGCGTCCAGCAGGCCGTCGCGGACGGCGGCCACCACAGGGCCGGCGTGCTCCAGCGCGGTCGGCACGTCGTCCACCACGACGGACGCGGCGCGGGTGAGTGTCTCGCCGTCCACCTCCGTCCGGTCCGGCGCGAAGGAGCCCACGCTGACGACCGTGCAGCCGGGGCGGAGCCACGCACCCGAGACGACCGGTTCGGCGCTGGTGGTCGCGGTGACGACGATCTGCGCGTCCTCGACGGCGGCGCGGGCGGACGCCGCCGTCTCGACCGGCAGCTCCAGCTCGGCGGCGAGGTCGGCGGCGGCGGTGCAGGTGTCCGGATGGCGGCAGGTCATCGTGACCCGGCCGAGGGGGCGGACCGCCGCCATCGCCCGGACGTGCGCGCGGCCCTGGACGCCGCAGCCGATCACCGCGAGCCGGGACGCGTCCGGCGCCGCGAGGTGCCCGGCCGCCACCGCGCTCGCCGCGGACGTGCGCAGCGTCGTCACGGCCTCCCCCTCGATGACCGCGACGGGCCGGCCGTCCACCGGGTCCTGGACGGTGACGAGCGCGGCCACCGTCGGCAGGCCGCGCGCCGCGTTCCCCGGGGTGACGCTGCCGAACTTGGCGACGGCGCCGGTGTCGGGCAGCCGGGAGACGTAGCTGAACGCGACCTCGCCGTCCGGCCCGTCCAGCAGCACGCGGGGCGCGAGCCGCGCCTCCCCGCGGCCGAGCGCGGCGAACGCGGCCCGCTGCGAGGCGATCGCGGCGGGCAGGTCGAACACCGCGGCCACGTCGGCGGCGGAAAGCAGCAGGACACCTGCCATGGGGAGATCCTCGCGACCGCGCCGCCGCGCTGTCGAGACCGAAAGGGCAAGCGGTGCTTACCGATCACTACATGAGATCGCATGCTTGCCCGTCTCGACGCCCGTGCCTGGACGTTTCACGCTTTCACCATCCCTGGCCGCGAGTGACGGAGAGGCGCCGATGACCCTGCTGACCCCGCGGGACCGCGGACGCCGGTTCCGCCTCATCGCCACCGCCGGCGCCGGGCTGCTGCTCGCCCCGCTCGCCGCGTCCTGCGGCTCGGGCGACTCCGGCGGCGACGGCGCGATCAAGATCGGCGTGCCGGCGCCGCTGAGCGGCGACTCCGCCTCGGCCGGCCAGGACATCCTCGCCGCCGCCAAGGTCGCCGCCGACGAGATCAACAAGGCCGGCGGGGTGGACGGCCGGAAGATCGAGATCGTCGAGGCCGACGACCAGTGCAGCGCCCAGCAGGGCGCGCAGGCCGCGCAGAAGCTGCTCAACAGCGGCGTCGTCGCGGTGGCGGGCGGCTACTGCTCCGGCGCCGCGGTGCCCGCGATCCCGATCTACGGCAGGCGCAACGTCCCGTTCGTGATGGACGCCTCCACCAACCCGTCGCTGACGGACTCCGGCAAGGGCAAGGTCTTCCGCACCTGCGGGCGGGACGACAACCAGGGCCTCGTGGCGGCCAAGTTCATGACCGGGCCCCTCGGCGCGAAGCGGGTCGCGCTGCTGCACGACAACACGACCTACGCCAAGGGCCTCGCGGACGCGGCGGCGAACTCGGTCAAGCAGGCGGGCGCACAGGTGGTCTACGAGGACGCGCTGCAGCCCGGCCAGTCCGACTACAGCCCGGTCCTGACGAAGGTCGCCTCCACCAAACCGGACGTGCTGTACTTCACCGGCTACTTCGCCGAGGCGGGCCTGCTGATGAAGCAGCGCAAGCAGCTCGGGCTCACGTTCACGCTGATGGGCGGGGACGCGACGACCGACTCGACCGTCCTGAAGACCGCCGGCTCGGCGGCCGACGGCTACATCGCCACGACCGCGCCGCTGGCCAAGGACCTGCCGGCCGCCGCGACGTTCGTCTCGGCGTACAAGTCGGCCAACAACGCCGACCCCGGGCCGTTCTCGGTGTACGAGTACGACGCGGTCAAGGTCGTCGCGAAGGCCATCGACGACGCCGGCTCGACCAAGGGCACCGCCATCACCGAGGCCCTCCACAAGATCAAGGACTTCCCGGGCATCACCGGGCCCATCACGTTCGACGACAAGGGCGACCGGACCGACCCCCTCTACATCACCGTTCAGGTCAAGGACGGAGGGTTCACCGCCTACAAGAAACTCGACCAGAGCGGCTCCACCTGGGTGGACGCCAAGGCCTCCTGACCGGGCGCAGCCGAACGGGGTTCCATGAGCGAGTTCGTCCAGTACCTGGTGAACGGCCTGACGATCGGGGCCTTCCTCGCCCTCATCGCGCTGGGCTACTCGATGATCTACGGGGTGGTCCGGCTGATCAACTTCGCGCACGGCGACGTGTTCATGATCGGGGCGTTCGCCGGGTTCGGGACGCTGACCACGCTCGGCGCGACCGGCGGGATGGCGCTGCCCGCCATCGTCGCCGCGGTGGTGATCGGCGCCCTCACCACCGGCGTGATCGGCACCGGGATCGCCAGGGCCGCCTACGTCCCGCTGCTGGCGTCCCCGCGGCTGGCCCTGCTCATCGCGGCGATCGGGGTCTCGCTGGCGCTGGAGGAGGGCGTGAAGGTGCTCACCGACGCCCGGTTCAAGTCCTACCCGCACGCGCTGGACGGCGGCCGGATCTTCAGCGGCGCCGTCCGCGTCACCTGGGGCCAGCTCGCGCTGGTCGTGCTGTCGGTGGCGCTGATGGCGGCGCTGTGGCTGTTCGTCACCCGCACCGTGACCGGGACCGCGATGCGCGCCCTCGCGATGGACCGCGACGCCGCCCGGCTGCAGGGCATCAACGTCGAGCGGCTGATCCTCACGACGTTCTTCATCGGCTCGCTGCTCGCCGGCGCGGCCGGGGTCATGTACGGGCTGTACTACGTGCAGATCAGCTTCGGCATGGGCTTCCTCATCGGGCTGCGGGCCTTCACCGCGGCGGTCCTCGGCGGCATCGGGAACCTGCCGGGGACGATGGTCGCGGGCGTGGCCATCGGCCTCGTCCAGTCGTTCTCCGCCGGGTACGTCTCGTCCCGCTGGACGGACGTCATCATCTTCGGGCTGCTGATCGCCGTGCTGGCGCTGAGACCCACCGGCCTGTTCGGCGAGCGCGTCGTGGAGCGCGCGTGAGGGCCCGGGTCCGGGCGTCCCTCGCGGCGCGGCCGGCGGGCGCGGAGGCTGCGGTCCGGTACGGCGGCTGGCCGCTGCTGATCGCGGCGGCGCTGGTGGCGGGCGGGACCCTCGACGACTACGCGCTGACCGTCGCCGGCACGATCCTGATCTACGCGATCCTCGGGCTCGGCATCAACATCGTCGTCGGCTACGCGGGCCTGCTGGACCTCGGGTTCGCGGCGTTCTTCGCGATCGGGGCGTACGCCTCCGGCCTGCTGATGCTGGAACTGGAGTGGGGCTTCTGGGTCACGCTGCCGGCGGCGGTCGCCGCCGCCGCGGTGGCCGGCGTGGTCATCGGGTACCCGACGCTGCGGCTGCGCAGCGACTACCTCGCGATCGTCACGCTCGGCTTCGGCGAGATCATCCGGATCACGGTGGTGAACCTGGAGGTGACCGGCGGGCCGAACGGCCTCACCGGGATCCCGCCGGTGACGGTCGGCGGGCGCGAGATCGTCACGCCCCGGGACTTCTTCTACCTGGCGCTCGCCTTCTTCACCGTCGTCCTCGCCGCGACGGCGCTGCTGGCGCGGTCGCGGCTGGCCTACGCCTGGCGGGCCATCCGGGCCGACGACACCGCCGCCGAGGCGGTCGGCGTGCCGGCCCGGCGGGTGAAGCTGCTCGCCTACGTGCTCGGCGCGGTGACCGGGGCGGTCGCGGGGCCGCTGAACGCCGCGCAGCTCGGCACCGTCGACCCGTCCAGCTTCACCTTCCTCACCTCGCTGATGATCCTGCTCGTGGTGATCATCGGCGGGATGGGCAGCCGGCCCGGCGTGATGATCGGCGCCGTCGTGATCGTCGCGCTGCCGGAGGTGCTGCGGACCGTCCAGGAGTACCGGGGCCTGTTCTTCGCGCTGCTGCTCATCCTGATCGTGATCCTGCGCCCGCAGGGGGTGTGGCCGTACCGGCCGCGCCGCTTCCGGCTGCCCGCCGAGCCGGGGCCCGCGCCGGACCTCCCGGCCGCGGCGGGCACGCTGCTGGAGGTGGACGGCCTGTCCCGGACCTTCGGCGGCGTCACGGCCGTGGACGGGTTCGCGCTGCGCGCCGGCGCCGGGCAGGTGGTGAGCGTGATCGGCCCGAACGGCGCGGGGAAGACGACCGCGTTCAACTGCATTACGGGGATGCTCGCGCCGTCGGCCGGAACGGTCGTGCTCGGCGGGCGGAGCGTCCGGGGCCTCGCGCCGCACCGCGTGGCCGCCGCCGGGCTGGCCCGCACGTTCCAGAGCATCCGGCTGTTCGACGAGATGACCGTGGCGGAGAACGTACTGATCGGCCGGTTCGCCCGGGACCGCGGCCTGCTGCGGCCGCTGTCGCGGGCCGACCTCGACACCGTCCGCCGCTGCCTGGACTTCACCGGGCTGCTGGACGCCGCGGACCGCCCGGCGGGCGGGCTGCCCTACGGCGACCGGCGCCGGCTGGAGATCGCGCGGGCGCTCGCGGGCGACCCGCGGGTGCTGCTGCTGGACGAGCCCGCGGCGGGCGCGAACCCGACCGAGAAGCGGGCGCTGATGGAGCTGATCTCCCGCATCAGCGCGCTCGGCACCGCCGTGGTGCTGATCGAGCACGACGTCGCCCTGGTCATGTCGATCTCCGACCGGGTGACCGTGCTGGAGTACGGGCGGACGATCGCCGTCGGGCCGCCCGCCGAGATCCGGGAGGACCAGCGGGTGATCGCCGCCTACCTCGGCGTGCCGGACGACCCGGAGACCGACCTCGTCACGGAGGTGCTGCGGTGACGCTGCTGGCCGTGGAGGACCTGCGCAGCCGGTACGGGCAGGTCGAAGCGCTGGCCGGGATCTCGTTCGAGGTCGGGGAGGGGGAGATCGTCGCGCTGCTCGGCAGCAACGGCGCCGGCAAGACCACCGCGCTCCGGACGCTCACCGGCCTGCACCGGGCCCGGTCCGGGCGGATGGAGTTCGACGGCCGCGACATCACCCGGCTCGCCGCGCACCGGGTCGTCGAGGCCGGGCTCGGGCACGTCCCGGAGGGGCGGCGGGTGTTCCCGGCGCTGAGCGTCGCCGAGAACCTGCTGCTCGGCGGGTACCTGCGGCGCCGCGACAAGGCCGCCGTCGCGGCCCGCCGGGAGGAGGTCTACGCGATGTTCCCGCGCCTCGGCGAGCGCCGCGGGCAGCTCGCCGGGCTGCTGTCGGGCGGCGAGCAGCAGATGCTCGCGATCGGCCGGGCGCTGATGCTGCGGCCCCGGCTCCTCGCCCTGGACGAGCCCACGATGGGTCTCGCGCCGCAGACGGCGCAGCAGGTGCTCCGGGTCGTCCGGGAGATCCGCGACCAGGGCACCACGATCCTGATCGTGGAGCAGAACGCCCACCAGACGCTCCGGCTCGCCGACCGGGCCTACGTCCTGGAGACGGGCCGGATCGTCCTTTCCGGCCCGGCGTCGGAGCTCGCGCGGGACGACCGGGTGAAGGCCGCCTACCTCGGCGGCGACCCGGTCATCGAGACGACGTGAGCAGCTTCCCGGCGGCGTCCTCGATGGCCTCCTCGGACAGCAGGACGTGGTAGGCGGCGTCACCGAGGGGGATGAAGCTGTCCTCGCCGGCGACCCTGCCCGCTTTCCCCTGGAAGCCCGCGTCGGCGAGGGCCGCCAGGACGCCCTCGGAGACGCCTCCGGTGCGGCGGGTCTCGTCCGCCACCAGGACGGCGCCCGTGGCGCGGGCCTCGCGCAGCAGGTCCTCGACGGGCAGCGGGGCCAGCCAGCGCAGGTCGAGCACCCGGCAGCCGACACCGCGGGCCTCCAGGCGGCGCGCGGCGCGCAGGCTCATGCGCAGGCCGTTGGCGAACGTGACGATCGTGAGGTCCCGCCCGTCGCCGTAGGAGCGGGCGCGCCCGATCGGGACCGTCCCGCCCGCCGGGGCGAGCCAGCCCCCGTCGCCGTCCTCGTGCAGGTCGCGGACGTGGTAGAGCGCGATCGGCTCCAGCACCGCGCACACCCTGCCCTCGCGCTCGGCGGCGTCCGCGCACGCGCGCAGCATCCCCGCGGCGTCGTCGGGGCGGGACGGTGACGCGACGACCAGGCCCGGGATGTCGCGAAGCGCGGCCACGGCGTTGTCGTTGTGGAAGTGGCCCCCGAAGCCCTTCTGGTAGGCGTAGCCGGCGATCCGCACGACCATCGGGTTGGCGTACTGCCCGGACGAGAAGAACGGCAGCGTCGCCGCCTCGCCCCGGATCTGGTCGGCGGCGTTGTGCAGGTAGGCGAGGTACTGGATCTCGGGCACGGGCAGCATCCCGGCCGTCCCGAAGCCGAGTGCGAGGCCGAGGATCGACTGCTCGTCCAGGATCGTGTCGAACACCCGCGCGGGCCCGGCGCGCCTCATCAGCCCGCGCGTGACGCCGTAGACGCCGCCCTTGCGCGCCACGTCCTCGCCGAAGACGACCATCCCCGGGCGCTCGTCCAGCAGCTCGCCGAGCGTCCGGTTGATCGCCTGCGCCAGCGTGACCCGCTCCCCCTCCGCACGCGGCGCCTCGCCCCGGCTTGCCGCGGCGGGCCGGAGCGGCGCCATGACCTCCGCGGCGGAGCCGAGGCGAGGAGCACCGGCGACCTTCCCGGCGAGGGCCATGACCTCTGCGCGCTTGGCCTCGTAGAGGCCGACGACGTCCTCGGCGGTCGCCGCGCCGCGCTCGACCAGGAGGCGCGCGGTCCGCAGGAGGGGGTCGCGGTCGAGGTCGGCGGCCAGCTCGGCGGGCGTCCGGTAGGACGACTCGACGTCGGAGCCCGCGTGGCCCATCAGGCGGACGGTGCGCAGGTGCAGGAACGCGGGACGGCGGTGCTCGCGGACCCAGCCGGCCGCCCGCGCGGCCACGGCGTAGGCGTCGGCGAGGTCGCAGCCGTCGGCGTGGAAGTAGGGGAGGCCGGGCCGGGACCCGTACGCGGCGTGGATCCAGCCGGGCGGGGTGCGGACGCTGATGCCGATCCCGTTGTCCTCGCAGACGAGGAGGAGCGGCAGGGGCAGGCCCTGGAACCCGCAGTTGATCGCCGCGTTGACGGCGCCCGCGGCCGTCGAGTGGTTGGCGGAGGCGTCCCCGAAGGAGCACACCGCGACGGCGTCGCGCGGCCAGGGCGAGTCCAGGCCGAGGCGGGCGGCCCGTTCGATGGCGAAGGCCACGCCGAGCGCGCGCGGGAGGTGCGAGGCGATGGTGGAGGTCTGCGGGATGATGTGCAGCGGGCGGCTCCCGAACACCTTGTGGCGCCCGCCCGCAATAGGCTCCTCCGCGGCGGCGACCAGGCCGAGGAGCACGTCCCGCAGCGGGCTCTGGCCGGGGACCTGGCGTGCGCGCTCCAGGAAGAACGCCCCCGACCTGTAGTGCAGGAGGGCCGGGTCGTCCGGGCGCAGGACGGCCGCGACGGCCGCGTTCCCTTCATGGCCGGACGATCCGATCGTGTAGTAGCCGTGGCCCTCTGCCCGCAGGTGCCGGGCCGCGAGGTCCAGGTGCCGGCTGCCGAGCTGGGCGTCGAACAGCTCCAGGCAGCGCTCGCCGGTGAGCGGCCCGTCCGGGGCCGGCGAGGCGGGCGCCTCAAGGGTCGCGGCCGTCTCCAGGAAGTGGGCGTCGGCGGGCTCGGGCATGCGCGCTCCTGCGGGAAGGGAGATGCGTGTCGAGCATCGGACGCCGGCCGGCCGGAGCCAACCCGCGGGAGGCCGCGAACCGGTTGGGAGTTGGCCAAGGATCGCTTAACGACGTCCCGGCGAGAGCCTCAGCCCGGCTTGGCCTCGCGATTAGGAAGCCGCGCTCTGCCCGATCTTGGCTCTGGCGCGCCGGTCCGTTCAGGCTGGAGGCGTGCTCTCCTCCGTCATCGGCGGCGCCCGGATCCCGGCGGGGCCGCGTAAATACCGCTCGACCGACCCGTCCCGCACGTCCGAGACGGTCGCGGAGGTGTCCCTCGCGGACGCCGGCGACCTCGTCCGCGCCTGCCGCGCCGCCCGCGACGCGCAGGACGCCTGGCGGGACGTGCCCGCGCCCGTCCGCGGGCAGGCGGTCGCCGCGGTCGGCCGGCTCGTCGAGGCCAACAAGGCGGCGCTCGCCCGCGTCGTGACCCGGGAGGTCGGCAAGCCGTACGCCGAGGCGCTCGGCGAGGTCCAGGAGATCGCCGACACGTGCGCGTTCTTCCTCGGCGAGGGACGGCGGCTGTACGGGCAGACCGTCCCGTCCGAGATGCCCGACAAGCAGCTGTTCACGTTCCGGGACCCGGTCGGCGTCGTCACCGTCATCACGGCGGGGAACTTCCCGGTCGCGGTGCCGTCGTGGTACATCGTCCCGGCGCTGCTGTGCGGGAACGCGGTGGTGTGGAAGCCGGCGGAGTACGCGGCGGCCTGCGCCGAGGCGTTCTACACGCTGTTCGCGCACGCGGGCCTGCCGGACGGCGTCCTCAACGTCGTGTACGCCGACGGCGCGGAGACGTTCCGCGGCCTGGAGCGGGCGCTGGACGGCGGGCTCGTCGACAAGGTCGGCTTCACCGGCTCCACCGAGGTCGGGTCGCGGATCGGCGAGCTGTGCGGGCGCCACCTCCAGACGCCGTGCCTGGAGCTCGGCGGCAAGAACCCGATGGTCGTCGCGGAGGACGCCGACCTGCCGCTGGCCGTCGAGGGCGCCCTGTTCTCCGGGTTCGGCACGGCCGGGCAGCGCTGCACGTCCCTCGGGACCGCGATCGTCCACGAGTCGGTGCACGCGGAGTTCCTCCGTCTGCTGGACGAGGCGGCGCGGGCCGCGGTGGTCGGGGACCCGGCGGGCGACGTCCTGTACGGCCCGCTGATCGGCGAGCGGTTCGCGGACGGGTTCGAGAAGGTCCTCGGCTGGATCGGGCCGGGCCACACCGTGCACGGGTCGTCCGCCACCGGGCGGATCACCGGGGCCGCGCCGCGCGAGGGCTTCACAGGGGACGCCGCGGAGGGCCTGTACTACCACCCGGTGATCGTGGACGGCGTCGGCCCCGGCGACGAGCTGTTCATGAACGAGACGTTCGGCCCGATCATCGGCGTCGCCTCGTACCGCACCCTGGACGAGGCGATCGCGCTCGCCAACGCCCCCGGCTACGGCCTCTCCGCGTCCATCTACACGACCGACCCGGCCAAGGTGTTCGCGTTCCGGCGGCGGATCACCGCCGGGATGGTCAGCGTCAACAACTCCACCTCCGGCGCGGAGGCGCACCTGCCGTTCGGCGGGAACGGGCGGTCGGGCAACGGCAGCCGCCAGTCCGGCGTGTGGGTGCTGGACCAGTTCACCCGCTGGCAGTCGATGAACTGGGACACCTCCGGACGGCTGCAGAAGGCCCAGATGGACGTGCTGGAGATCTCCCCCGACCTCGGCTTCCGGCTGTAGGAGGGCATGTGGAGAGCACGGCCGAGGTCGTCGTCATCGGCGGCGGCGTGATGGGGACGAGCATCGCCTTCCACCTCGCCGAGGCGGGCGTGCGGGACGTGGTCCTCCTTGAACGGGACGAGCTGGGGTCGGGCTCGACGTGCAAGGCGGCGGGCGGCGTCCGCGCCCAGTTCTCCGACGAGGTCAACATCCGGCTCGGCGCCCGCAGCCTGGAGGCGTTCGGCCGGTTCCGCGACCGCCCCGGGCAGGAGATCGACCTGCACCGGGTCGGCTACCTCTTCCTGCTGTCGCGGCCGGAGGACGTCGCGTCGTTCGAGCGGAGCGTGGCCCTGCAGAACGCGCTCGGCGTCCCCAGCCGGATGATCCCGGCCGCAGAGGCGCGGCGGCTCTCCCCCATGATCAGCGCGGACGGGCTGCTGGCCGCCGCGTTCTCCCCCGACGACGGACACTGCACGCCCGAGTCGGTGGTCCTCGGGTACGCGGCCGGCGCGCGGCGGCACGGCGCGGCGATCCGCACGCACTGCGAGGTCACCGGGATCGAGACCGACGGCGGCGAGGTGCGGGCCGTCCGGACGACCCGGGGCCGCGTCGAGACGCCCGCCGTGATCTGCGCGGCCGGGGCCTGGTCGGCGGCGGTCGGCCGGATGGCGGGCGTCGAGCTGCCGGTGGAGCCGCTGCGCCGCCAGATCGTCTTCACCGAGCCGATGCCCGGCCTGCCCCGCCCGGTGCCGATGACCATCGACTTCACCACGTCGTTCTACTTCCACGCCGAGGGCGAGGGGCTGATGCTCGGCATGTCCGACCCGGACGAGCGGCCCGGGTTCCTGCTGAACCGCTCGGACGCCTGGCTCCCCCGGCTCACCGAGGCGATCGGCGCCCGCGCGCCGCGGCTCCTCGACGTGGGGCTGACCGGCGGCTGGGCGGGCCTGTACGAGGTCACGCCCGACCACAACGCGCTCATCGGCGAGGAGGAGACGGTGTCCCGGTTCCTGTACGCGACGGGCTTCTCCGGTCACGGCTTCCTCCAGGGCCCGGCCGTCGGCGAGGTCGTCCGCGACCTGTACCTCGGCCGGGAGCCGTTCACCGACATCGCGCCCCTGCACGCCGCGCGCTTCGCCGGCGACCTCCTCCGCCCGGAGATCAACCGTGTCTGACGTGCTCACGCTGATGGACGAGTGGGGCCCCGAGCGGGTCGTGTGCGTCTCCGACACCCGGACCGGGATGCGGGGCGTCCTCGTCATCGACAACACCGCCCGCGGCATGGGCAAGGGCGGCATGCGGATGAGCCCGACGGTGACCGTCGCCGAGGTGGCGCGGCTCGCCCGCGTCATGACCTACAAGTGGGCCGGCGTCGACCTGTTCTTCGGCGGCGCGAAGGCCGGGATCGCGGCGGACCCGGCGTCGACGGACCGGGAGGCGATCCTGCGGTCGTTCGTCCGGGCGCTGGCGCAGGAGATCCCGCGCCGGTACGTGGCGGGCCTCGACATGGGGCTGTCGGAGCGGGACGCGGCGATCGTCCAGGACGAGCTGGACGACCGCGGCGCGGCGGTCGGCAGCCCGCACGCGCTCGGCGGGATGCCCTACGACGAGCTGGGCGTGACCGGCTTCGGCGTCGCGGAGGCCGCCGACGCCGCCGCCCGGCACGCCGGCACGTCCCTGCGGGGCGCGCGGGTGGTGGTGCAGGGGTTCGGGGCGGTCGGGCACGCGGCGGCGCGGCGGCTGGACGAGCTGGGCGCGGCGGTGGTGGCGGTCTCGACCGTCCACGGGGCCCTGTACGACCCGGACGGCCTGGACGTCGGCAAGCTGCTCGGCCTGCGCGCCGAGGCGGGCGACGCCGCCGTGCAGGAGTACGGCGGCCGGCTCCTGGACGTGGGCGCGGAACTGACCGTCCCGGCGGACGTCCTCGTGCCCGCCGCGCTGCAGGACGTCGTCGACGAGCGCGTGGCCGCGGACGTCCAGGCGAGGATCGTCGTGGAGGGCGCGAACCTGCCGACCGGCCCGGAGGCGCAGCGGGTCCTCGCCGAGCGGGGCGTGACGGTCGTCCCGGACTTCGTCGCCAACGCGGGCGGCGTCGTCGCGGCGGGCTTCGCGATGGACGCCCGCCACTCGGCGTTCCGCCCCGATCCGGACGCGGTGTTCACGGCGGTCTCGGCGAAGATGCGGGAGAACACCGTGACGGTGCTCGACGCCGCCCGCGCGCAGCGCACGACCACGCACCGGGCGGCGGTCGCGCTGGCGCAGGAGCGCGTCCGCGCCGCGATGGAGCTCAAGGGCCGGTGGCGCCGCTGATCTCCGCCTCGACGCCGCGGGCGACCTCGGTGAGGCCGCGCATGGCGTCCTTGACGAGCGGGTTGGTGTTGGTGGTGCGGCGCAGCACGGTGACGTGCCGCTGCGGGCTGCGGCGGCTGAGCCTGAGCATCTTCAGGCCCGGCGACGGGACGCAGCCGAGCGCCGGGACGAGCGCGATCCCGAGACCGCAGGCGACGAGCCCGCACACCACGGCGTAGTCGTTGCTGCGGAACGCGATGTTGGGGGTGAACCCGGCGGTGCTGCACAGCCGCAGCAGCGCCTGCGCGCCGGAGCTCTCCGGGCGGCTCGCGATCCACGTCTCCGTCCGCAGGTCCCGCAGCCGGACGGTGCGGCCCCCGGCGAGCGGATGCTCCCGCGGGACGCACAGCACCAGGTTCTCGTCCATCACCGGCGTCTCCACGATCTGGTCGGGCCAGGTGCGCGGGAACAGGTCGTACCGGTAGACGAGCTGGAGGTCGAGGTCGCCGTCGAGCAGCTCGGGCAGCAGCTCGTCCGGCTCGCCCTCCGACAGCGTGATCTCGATGCCGGGCCGGACCCGGGACAGCTCCGCCAGCACCCGCGGCAGGATGCGGGCGCTGGCGGTCGGGAAGCTGCCGAGCTGGAGCGCGCCGCGCTCGCCGCTGGCGACCGTGCGCAGCTCGCGCTCCAGCGTGTCGAGGGCCGACAGCACGTCGTTGCCCTTGCTGACCATCAGGAACGCGGCGCTGGTCGGCCGCACGCTGCGGGCCCGGCGCTCGAAGAGCACCAGGCCGCAGGCGCGCTCCAGGGCGGCGATCTGCTGCGAGACGGCGGACGCGGTGTACCCGAGGTTGCGGGCGGCGTCCGCGAACGACCCGGTGCGGACGACCTCTCGCACCGTCTGGATGTGCAGGGGACTGATCATGAGAATAGATGCGCACCCCGTTCATCTCTGAACGTGACCGTCTCCCCCGCGGACGTCCTCCCTCTCGCTCAATACTCACCCGTGCCGCGGCCGTTTCGCCACCAGCGTCAGTACGTCGTACTTGGCGACGGACGCCCCTTCCTGGTTCGTGACGTCGGTGTCCCAGCGGACCTCGCCGTAGTCGGCGCCCTCGCGCGGCGAGATCTGCTTGGCGGTCAGCGTGACGGTCAGCTCGTCGCCCGGCTTGACCGGCGTGAGGAACCGCAGGTTCTCCAGCCCGTAGTTGGCGAGGACGGGCCCGGGGGCGGGCTCCACGAACAGCCCGGCCGCGAACGACACGACGAGGTAGCCGTGCGCGACGCGCCCGCCGAAGAACGGGTTGGCCTTCGCGGCCTCCTCGTCCATGTGGGCGTAGAAGGTGTCGCCGGTGAACTCGGCGAAGTGCTCCACGTCGCCGAGCGTGACCGTGCGGGGCCCGCCGACGGCGGTGTCGCCGACGCGCAGGTCCTCCAGGTGCTTGCGGAAAGGGTGCTCGTCGGTGACGGTCCGGTCGGTGCCGGGGACCCAGCGCCCGGTGATCGAGGTGAGCATCGCCGGGCCCGCCTGGACGGCGGTGCGCCGCATGTGGTGCACGACCCCGCGGATCCCGCCCATCTCCTCGCCGCCGCCGGCGCGGCCGGGGCCGCCGTGCACGAGCGGGGGCAGCGGCGACCCGTGCCCGGTCGACTCCTTGGCGTCCTCGGTGTTCAGCACCAGCAGCCGGCCGTGCCAGGGCGCGGTGCCGAGGACGACCCGGCGGGCGAACTCGGCGTCGCCGGTCACGATCGACCCGGCGAGGCTGCCGCGGCCCCGCACCGCCAGCTCGACCGCCTGCTCGGCGCCGTCGTACGGCAGCAGCGTGCTGACCGGCCCGAACGCCTCGACCTCGTGCGGCTCGGCGCGGCCGGGACCGTCGGCGCGCAGCAGGATCGGGGACATGAAGGCGCCGCGCTCGGCGTCCGCGCCCACGACCTCGACGCGCTCGGGGTCGCCGTACACGACGCGCCCGGCGTCCATGAGGGACTTGAGGGAGCGCCGCACCTCGTCGCGCTGGTCGAGGGTGGCGAGGGCGCCCATCCGCACGTCCGGGTCGGCCGGGTTCCCGACCGTGACCTTCCCCAGCCGCTCGCGGACCGCCTCGGTGACGTCGCCGATCAGCTCGGACGGGACGAGCGCGCGCCGGATCGCCGTGCACTTCTGGCCCGCCTTCACGGTCATCTCCGTGACGAGCTGCCGGACGTACAGGTCGAACTCCTTCGTGCCGGGCGCGGCGTCCGGCCCGAGGACGGAGCAGTTGAGCGAGTCGGCCTCGGCGTTGAACCGGACCGCGTTCGCCACGATCACCGGGTGGGTGCGCAGCAGCCGCGCCGTGGACGCCGACCCGGTGAACCCGACGATGTCCTGCTCGGTGAGGTGGTCGAGCAGGTCCCGCGGGTCGCCGCACACCATCTGCACCGAGCCCTCGGGCAGGATCCCGGACTCGACGATCAGCTCGACCAACCGGGCCGTCAGGTAGGCGGTCTGGCTCGCCGGCTTGATCAGGCTCGGCACCCCGGCGAGGAAGGCGGGGGCGAGCTTCTCCAGCGGCCCCCACACCGGGAAGTTGAAGGCGTTGATCTGCACCGCGACGCCGTGGGACGGCGTGCACAGGTGCTGCGCCACGAACGTGCCGCCCTTGCCGAGCGGCTCGACGTCCCCCTCGACCAGAACCCTGTCGTTCGGCAGCTCGCGCTTGCCCTTGCTCGCGTAGGCGAACAGGACGCCGATGCCGCCGTCCACGTCGAACTTCGAATCGTTCAGCGTGGCGCCCGTCCTGGCCGACAGGGCGTACAGCTCCTCGCGGTGCTCTCTCAGGTGGGAGGCGAGGGCCTTCAGCAGGGCCGCGCGCTGGTGGAACGTCAGCTCTCTCAGCACCGGGCCGCCGGCCGACCGCCCGTACTCCAGGGCGGCGCCCATGTCGATCCCCGCCGAGGAGACGCGGGCGACCTCCTCCCCGGTGACGGCGTCATGCAGCGGCGCCCCCTCGTCCTCCGGTGCACGCCATGAACCCGACACATAACTGCGCAGCACGACCACTGGGACCTCCTCGTCCATATCTCCAGACCATTCTTGCCACCTCCCGGCCTCGTTCACGCATCGCAGAGATGACAGCCGGGCCGGGGGCGCTTTGTGTACTCGTTGCCCTCAGCCGCGCGCCGCCGGGGGCGGCGCGACGTCCCAGGCGTCCTGGCGGACCTCCACGTGGGCGGAGCGGCGCAGGCCGTCCAGGAGGTCCCGCCATCCGTCCGGCCACTCGGCGGCCGGGCCCGCCTGCCGGACGAGGGCGACGGCGAGCAGGTGCGACGCGACATCGTCGCGTCCGGCGAGGAGCCGGGCCGCGGGCAGCAGCCGCGCGGTCCCGCCCTCCCTGCGGACGCCGTGGCCGCCGAGCGCGTAGAACAGGCGCCGGTCGGCGATCCTCGCGGTCAGGGCCGGACGGTCGCGGAGGAGGTCCGCCACGGCGACGAGCACGTCCGCGATCCGCTCGGCGCCGGCCCCGTCCCCCGCGAGCCGGGCGGAATCCAGCGCGGCGTCGACGGCCTGGGCGATGTACAGCGGATGCTCCGCGAGCATCCGCACCAGGCGCCGGGCCAGCGGCGCGTGCCGGTGCCCGGCCGGCAGATTGCTGATCGTCTGCGCGATGGACTCCGCCCGCGACCGTGCCCGGCCGTCCGTCCCGGCGGCGAGGAGGGAGCCGAGCACGTCCAGGGCCTCCTCGCCCACCGAACCCGCTCTCACCAGGGCGTTCAGGACGGAGAGCTCCGCGTCTCCGGCCGGGTCGGCGGGATCGGCGACGGCGGTGAAGACCGTGTCGAAGCCGCCGGCGTACCACTGGGCCCACACGGCGAACGCCTTCGACGCCCGGAACCGCACGCCGGGGCCGTCCGCCGCCGTGCCGAGGCGCCGGACCAGGGCGGCGAAGGCGGGCCGATGCGCGGGCGCGTACTCCGAGGGCGCGGCCTGGAAGAGCGCGCGCAGCATCGGCTCCGACGCGTACGGGCCTGCGGCGTCGCCGAGCGCGGCCAGCGCACGCGGATCCTCGGGCATGTGGCGCAGGGCGGTCGCGACGGCGATCCGCACGTCCCGGTGCAGGCCGGGGTCGTTCCAGGCCTGGAGCAGGGCGTCCGCGGCGCCCGGCGGCCGCAGCCTCTCCAGGAGCCGGGCGGCCTGCTTGCGCGCGGTCACCTTGCCGACCGGGCCGGTCAGCGCCTCGGCGACGACCGGCCCGAGGAGCGAGGGCCGGACCGAGGCGCAGCACTGTCCCAGGGCGGCGGTCGCCACCGGCGAGCGGTCTCCCCTGGCGTGCCGCACGAGCACCGGCAGGGCGTCGGCGGGCCGGTCGGCGGCCGCCATCGCCGCCAGGGCGGCCTCGGCGAGGACGGTGTCGTCCCTCCGGTCGGCCAGGGCGACGAGATCCGGGAGGCCGCCCGGCAGCAGGCCGAGGGACGCCACCGCCTCGGTCCTGACGCCGGCCGGGAGCCGCTCGTCCCCCACGGCCGAGGCGAGCGCCGCGCGCACCCGCTCGACCTGGGCCGGTGTCCAGCGGCCCGCGTCCTGCCTTTCGACCCGCGGCGCCCATTCCGCCGTCTCGAACCGTCCCGTGCGGTCGCCGTCGAGGACGGGCATGAGCAGGTCGGTGCGGTGGCGGGCGACGGCTCGCCAGACGGCGGGGAGGACGACGGCGGACGCGTCGGCCGCGAGCAGCTCGACGGCCCGTCGCTCGCGGCGGGCGGGATCGGCCAGCCACAGGGCGGCGGCCCGGCGGGCGACGTCTCCGGGCGCGTCCAGGACCGCGGCGCGCAGGCCGTCCTGGACGTCCGGCAGCGCGAACGCCCGCCGGCCGAGCGCTCCCGCCAGCGCCACCGCCGCCGCATGGCCCCGCAGGTGGGGACGCAGCACGTCGACCAGGTCACGCTCCCGCCCGCGCGGCAGCACGCGGTCGAGGCGGTGGCCGTCGAGCGCCTCCGCCCCGTACCTGGCGACGAGCCGCGCGTAGACGTCGAGCGCCCAGCGGGTGAGCGCGGGCGACCCGGCGTGAGCCAGGACCCGGTCCGCGAGGCCGCGCAGCTCCCGCCGGGCCGACGGCGAGGAGTCGCGCGCGTCGACGACGGCGGCGGCGAGGTCGGCGAAGGGCCCGGCGAGCGGGTCGTCAAGGAGCCCGGCCGGCACGGAGGCCAGGGCCGCGAGCAGGTGCTCGCGGTTCGGGTCGCGCTCGTTCCGCGTCCGCCGCACCAGCTCGGCGACGAGGTCGTGCAGGAGGGCGGGGTCACCGGTGCGGACGGTCAGATCGACGAGCAGGCCGCGCGCGAGACCGCGCCGCCTCGGGTCTCCCTCGAACGCCGCCTCCCGGACGGGTCCCACCGCCTCCGCGTAGGGGAGGTGGGCCGTGAGCTTCAGCGGGATCTCCGGATCGTCCAGCCTCGACCGCGCGGAGTGCCACACCGAGCCGTGCCATTCGAGCATCCGGAGCGCCTCACCGGCCGCCCGCTCCGGCGGCAGCAGGGCCAGCAGAGGGAGGGCTCTCAGCCCTCTGTACTGATCGGCGTGGCGTTCCTTCGCGGCGTCGTACACCTCGGCCCTGCGGCGCGGCGGTACGTGCTGGAGCAGATCCCGCAACCGGTGCGGGTCGCCCAGGAGGAACTCGCCGAGATCCTCCGGCGGGAGGCCGCCGACGTTCTCGAAGTACGCGCGCGGAAGGCGGCCCCGGCGCCCGGTGCGGCGCACCACCCGGGCGGTCCGGACCACGTCCACCCGGAACAGGGACGTGACGAGCGCCTGCGGGAGCTGCCGCACGGCCCACGGGGACGGGTTGCTTTCCAGCAGCTCCAGCAGTCCGGCCGGGTCTTGGCGGCCCAGCGCCTGGAGTCCCGACTTGCACCGGCGCCAGAACGACCACTCCGGGACCCGGTCGCGGGCACGGGCCAGGAACGGGCCGGGGTGGCGGTCGGCGAGGGCCCGCCAGGCGGTGACCGCGTGCTCCAGCTCGGGGAGGAGCCGCGCGACCGTCCCGCCGGTGCACGCGGGCAGCAGCGCCGCGGCCTCCCGGTCGCCCCAGCGGGCGCGGACGCCCGGTAGGAGCCGGTCGGCGAGCGCCGCGCGGCGGGAGTGGCGGAGCGTCCGGTAGAACGCGCGGCGCAGGTCGGCCGGCGCGTCGTCCAGCACCGCCGCGGCGGCGCCGTCGGAGACGGGCAGCGTGCGGACGGCCCGCAGCGCCGCGCGCCTCAGCGCCATGTCGGGCCCGGCGAGAACGCCCTCGACGTACGGGAGATCGCGCGCCGCCATGGCCATGTGCAGGGCCGTGCGGCGCTCGTGGCGGCCGCCCGCGGACAGGGCGGCGAGGAGGTCGCGGAGTTCGGGCGTCCCGGCGAGGCGCCGGGCGCGAAGGGCCAGCTCCCGCGTGCGAAGCGGGCAGGGCAGGGATTCGAGGGCCGGTTCCAGGACCGGCTCGGCGGGGCTCAACGGCCCGGGCGGAGACCGCCCTTCCTGGAGATCATGGGGTCGATCATGACGGACGCGGGCCGCGTCCGGCAAGCGCCCGTTGCTGAAATACTCGTGACCATGACCTATGTGGCGAACACGGACAGATACGAGCGGACTCCCTACCGGCGGTGCGGGCGCAGCGGGCTGCTGCTGCCGGCCATCTCGCTCGGCCTGTGGCACAACTTCGGCGACGACCGGCCCTTGGACGTCCAGCGGGCCATCCTGCGCCGCGCGTTCGACCTCGGCGTCACGCACTTCGACCTGGCCAACAACTACGGCCCGCCGTACGGATCCGCGGAGATCAACTTCGGCCGGATCCTGCGGGAGGATCTCGCCCCGTACCGGGACGAGATCATCATCTCGACGAAGGCCGGGTACGACATGTGGCCCGGCCCGTACGGCGAGTGGGGGTCGCGCAAGTACCTGCTCTCCAGCCTCGACCAGTCGCTGAGCCGGATGGGCGTCGACTACGTCGACATCTTCTACAGCCACCGGTTCGACCCGGAGACGCCCCTGGAGGAGACGATGGGCGCGCTGGACCGGGCCGTCCGGTCCGGGAAGGCGCTGTACGCGGGCATCTCGTCCTATTCGCCCGAGCGCACCGCGGAGGCCGCCGCGATCCTGCGCGACATGGGCACGCCGCTGCTGATCCACCAGCCGTCCTACTCGATGCTCAACCGCTGGATCGAGGGCGGGCTGCTCGACACGCTCGAGCGGGAGGGCGTCGGCTGCATCGCGTTCTCGCCGCTGGCGCAGGGGATGCTGTCCGACAGGTATCTCGACGGCATCCCGGAGGGGTCCCGGGCCAGCAAGGGCACCTCGTTCTCGTCCAGCCTGCTCACCGAGGAGAACCTGCGGCACGTCCGGACGCTGAACGAGATCGCCAAGGGGCGCGGGCAGTCGCTCGCCCAGATGGCGCTGTCCTGGTCGCTGCGGGACGGGCGGGTCACCTCCGCGCTGATCGGCGCGAGCAGCGTCGCGCAGCTGGAGGAGAACCTCGCGGCCCTCGACCGGCTCGACTTCACCGCGGACGAGCTCGCCGCGATCGACCGGGACGCGGTCGAGGCGGGCATCAACATCTGGGCGGCCTCCAGCGCCGGATGACCGCTCCGGCGTGCATCGACCCGGCGTGACGGGGCACGACCAGCACATGGAGCACCGCGACGACGGACCGCGCGACGGCGGGCCGCGGGGCGACGAGCCGCTGCACGCCCGCAGCCCGCTGCGGCTGCGGGCGGTCCTGTCCGCGGTGGCGCTGGTGGCCGCGGTCGCCGCCGCGATGGTGTTCGCCGTCGGCGCGCAGGACGACGGCACGTGGGCGGCGGCGGGCATCTGCGCCGCGGTCGCCGTGATCGCCGCGATCGACCTCGTCGTGATCGCCCGGCGCGCCCGGCACTGACCCGCCCCGCCGCCGGCGGCGGGGCTCAGTGTCGCTGCTCAATGTCGCTGCTCAGTGGCGGTGCTCAGGTGCGGCGGCCTCGGGGTTGGCGAGCAGCCAGCCGATCCGGTCGCGGCTCTCGTCGTCGGTCGGGGTGTAGACGACGAGCCGCGCCCCCGGGGACGCGGTGATGTCCATGCTCGTGGTGCGCGTGCGGATCTCCCCCACCGCCCGGTGCCGGAAGACCTTGACGGCCCCGCCGGGCAGCGCGACGTCCTGGGACGCCCACAGCCGCGCGAACTCGGGGCTCACCGCCTGCAGCCGGCGGACCAGCTCCTTCCAGCCCGGCTCGTCCAGATGCCTGCTGTAGCGGTGCCGGAAGACCGCGACGAGGCCGGGCGCCGTCTCCTCGAGGTTCACGACGGGGTTGCAGCACGGCGGGAGCGTGAACGCCATCCACATCGAGTTGCGCTCGCACGGCCCGGCCGTCGCCACGTGCGGGACCATCGCCGCGTAAGCGGAGTTCCAGGCGAGAACGTCGCAGCGGCCGTTGGACACCGTCGCGGGCATCGGCAGGAGCCCGTCCAGGATCGCCTGCATGTCCATGGGCAGGGTCGGCGCGCCCTCGTCGACCGCGGCGTCGGGGACGTCGGCCAGCCGGTACAGGTGCTCGCGCTCGGCGCCGTCCAGCCGCAGGGTGCGGGCCACCGCGTCGAGCACCTGCGTGCTGGCGTTGATCGGACGGCCCTGCTCCAGCCACGTGTACCAGGTGACGCCGACCCCGGCGAGCTGCGCCACCTCCTCGCGGCGCAGGCCGGGCGTGCGGCGCCGCGGGCCCGGCGGCATCCCCACGTCCTCGGGGGTGATCCGCTCGCGCCTGCTGCGCAGGAACGCGGCGAGCTCGGTGCGGCGGCGCGGTCCGGCCCCGCCGCGGGGGCGCCGTGCGGTGGTCGTGCCGTCGAGGGTCGTCGTGTTCACTCCCCCAGCCTCCCTTTGGACGGCCCTGTCATCCAGGTGCTGTCAGTACCAGTATCGGCAGGCTCTCGTTACCGGTACCGGTCCGCCCGCACGCTCGTACACATGACACAGACAACCGACCTGCGGGGAGTTGTTCCCGGCCGGAGGCCGCGGGACGGGTCCGGCCGGCTCGCGCTCGCCGTGATCCTGCTCGGCCAGTTCATGGCCATCCTCGACGTGAACATCGTCAACGTCGCGCTCCCGACGATGCGCGCGGACCTGCACGCCTCCGGCTCGGGGCTGCAGCTCGTCGTGGCCGGCTACATCATCTCCTACGCCGTGCTGCTGATCACGGGGGCGCGGCTCGGCGACATCGCCGGCCACCGCCGGATGTTCCATCTCGGCCTCGCGGTGTTCGCGGCGGCGTCGCTGGCGTGCGGGCTGGCGCCGTCCACCGGTGCGCTGGTGGTGTTCCGGTTCCTGCAGGGCGCCGGCGCCGCGCTGCTGACGCCGCAGGTGATGTCGATGATCCAGCGGGGTTTCACCGGGGCCGCCCGGGCGCGGGCGCTCGGCCTCTACTCGGCGGTGATCGCCTGCGGCTCCGTCGTCGGGCAGGTCGCCGGGGGGCTGCTGGTCAGCGCGGACCTCTTCGGCACCGGCTGGCGGACGGTCTTCCTCGTCAACGTCCCGATCGGCGTCGCGCTGCTGCTCGCGGGGCCGCGCGTCCTGCCCCGCGACGAGACCGCGCCCCCCGCCGGGGCGCCGCGCACCAGGCCGGACGTCCCGGGCCTGCTCACCCTCGCTCCGGCGGTGCTGCTGTTCGTCACCCCGCTGATCATGGGTCACGAGCTGGGGTGGCCGCTGTGGGGCTGGGCCTCGCTGGCCGGGAGCGCCGCGTTCCTGGCCGCCTTCACCGTCGTGGAGCGCCGCGTCGCGGCCTCCGGCGGGCGGCCGCTGATCTCGCCGCGGGTCCTGCGCGCCCCGCTGCTGGTCCCGGCCTGCGTCGCTGTCGTGTTCGCACCGGGCAGCTGGAGTTCGTTCCTGTTCACCACGACCCTGCACCTGCAGGGCGACCTGGCGCTGTCGCCGCTGGAGTCGGGGCTGGCGTTCGTCCCGTGCGTGACGGCGTTCGCGCTGGTCGGGCTGAACTGGCAGCGGCTGCCCGCGCGCTGGCACGGCCGGGCCGTCCCGGCCGGCTTCGCCGTAGCGGCGGCGGGCTACGTGTGGATCGGCCCCCTCTCCGGCGGCGGCGTGCCCTACGAGGCGCTCACCGTGGTCATCGGTGCCGGGCTCGGCGTGATGCCCGTCATCATGACGACGGCCCTGCGGCACGTCGCCCCCGAGGACGCCGCGGACGCCAGCGGCCTGCTGCTCACGCTGATACAGCTGGCCCAGGTGATCGGCATCGCCACCGCCGGGACGCTGTTCCTCGGCCTGGCGGAGTCGGGCGGCTCGACGGGGCACGCCGAGTACGGCACCGGCTGGGCGCTCGCGGGCGCGACGCTGGTGGGCGCGGTGTGCGCCCTGCCCCTGGCCCGCGGACGGGCGGCGGCGTGACCGTCAGGAGGGCGCGTGACCGTCAGGAGGGCGGGGCGGGGATCGGGTTCTCGGCCAGCGCCCTGGCGACCGCCACCAGGTTGGAGGCCATCGCCCGCCCGGTGCTCTGCGACCAATCCCTGCCCTCCTCGCTCTCCAGGTAGCTCGGGCCGGGGCCCGGGCCGCGGTTCCAGTACGTCCACGCCTGGCCCGGGATCGTGTAGCCGAACTCGTTCAGCGCGCCGCTCAGGTTGTTGATCACGTGGTGCGCGCCGTCCTCGTTGCCCGTGACGATCACGCCCGCGACCCGGTCGAAGGTGACGGGGCGGCCGGCGTCGTCGGTCTCCGACAGCATCGCGTCCATGCGCTCGATGACGCGCTGGGCGATCGAGGAGGGCTGGCCCGCCCACGTCGGCGACGCGAGAATGAGGATCTGCGACTCCAGCAGCGACCGGTGCACGGCGGGCCAGGGATCGCCGTCGCCGAGGTCGGTCTCCACGCCCGGCGGGATGTCGAGGTCCACGGCCCGGATGCCCTCCACCTCGACGCCCCGGTCCCGCAGCGCCTGCTCCACCACCGCGGCGAGGGCCTCGGTGTTGGACGTCTCGGGCGAGCGTTTCAGGGTGCAGTTGATCACTACGGCGCGCATCGGCGCCTCCCTCCGGTTCCGGCGAGCCTGTCCGCGGCGGATACCCCCGGGCGGCCGCGGCGAACGTCAGTACCCGCTCAGCCGGGCGCGGGCGGCCTCCACCGCCGGCGGGACGGGGCGGCGGGCGCGGGCGAGGGCGGGCAGCGCCCGCGCCGCGCCGGCCAGGGCGGCGCGGCCGTCCCGGCTGCCGAGGGCGGACGCGGCGGTCCGCGCGACCACCGGGAGCGGGCGCCGCAGCCACGCGGTCAGCAGCCGGTTGCGGGCCTGCCGGCGCCGGCGGGCGGCCGGGTCGCGGCCCAGCGCGGACGGATGGTGGTGGACGAGCAGTTCCGGGACGTAGGCGAGCCCCCACCCGGCGGCGGCCAGGTCGAGCGCGAGCAGCTCCTCCTCGCCGCCGAAGTGCAGGACGTCGGAGAAGCCGCCGGCGTCGAGGAAGGCGTCCCGGCGGACGACGACGGAGCAGGCGAGGAAGCCGAGGACGGCCGGTCCGGGGAGCCCGTCCGGGCGGCCGAGGGGCGCGCGGGCCATCTCCTCGGACACCGGCTCCGGCCGCTCCTCCTCGCCGACGAGCACCCGCGCGGCGAGCAGCGCCGTCCGGGGATGGGCGTCGAGGATCTCCACGGCCCGCTTCAGTGCGCCGGGCGCCCACCATGAGTCGTCGTCGGCGAACGCGACGTAGCGGGTGGAGGCGCGCTGGGCCCCCGCGTTGCGGGCGGCGGCACCCCGGTTGCGCGGCAGCCGGAGCACGGTGGCCCCGGCGGCCTCGGCCACGGCCGGGGTGCCGTCGCGGGAGGCGTTGTCGGCCACGATCACCGGGGCCGTGTGGCGGCGGAGGCTGCGGCGCAGCTCCCCGGCGCGGTCGCGGGTCGCGACCACGACGGTCACATCGGCGTCATTCGCGTCGGGCACGGCCGGTCTCCTAGCTGACGTAGCGGCGGGCGGTGGATTCTCGCTGGGACGTCTCCAGGCTGCGGAGCCGGGCCTCGACGTCGCGCGGCAGCGTCCTGCGCTCGCGGGCCACCCAGGCGAACCCGGCGGCGGCCTCGGCGAGGGCCGCGGCCGTGACGCGGTCGCGCGGCAGGGTGCGCAGCAGGCCGGCCGTGCGGCGCGCGGCGGTGGGCAGCGGGCGGCGCAGCCAGGTGAACCAGAGCGTGTTGCGGATGCCGTGGCGGCGCCGGAGATGGGGTTCGCGGAGCCGGGACGGCTCATGGTGGACGACGACGTCCTCGGCGAAGCACAGGTGCCATCCGAGCGCCATCAGGTCCGCGCTGAGCAGTTCCTCCTCGCCGCCCAGCCACAGCCGGGCGGAGAACCCGCCGGCCGCGCGGAACGCGTCCGTCCTGACCATGGACGCGCCGGCGAGGAACGACCCGAGCGCGGGGCCCGGCAGCCACGGCGGCCCGGGGACGGGCGAGTGCCGCAGCTCGGGCACGATCGGGTCCTCGCGCCCGCCGGGCTCCACCAGGATCCGCCCGGTGACCACGGCGAGCCGCGGGTGGGCGTCCAGCAGGCGGGCGGCGCGGGAGGGCGCCTCCGGTTCCCACCAGGTGTCGTCGTCCCAGAACGCCATGTACGGGGTGCGGACGTGGTCGGCGGCGAGGTTGCGGGCGACGGCGCCGAGGTTGCGCGGCGACCGGATCAGCGTCGCCTCCGGGAACTCCGCGGCGACGGCCCCGGCGGTCCCGTCCCGCGAGGCGTTGTCCACCACGACGACCGGCGCACGCTCCCCGATCTCCCGCGCGCGGGAGAGGACGGCGCGCAGGGACCGGCGGCGGTCCCGGGTGATCACGACGGTGGTGAAGCGCATGGATCCGCGCGTACCCGCCGAATTCCGATCTATGTGTGCAAATACCGCGTGACCTGCTACTTCGACTAACTGCGACTTTTCTGACTTCGGAGTTTAGGTCCATGGTTCCCGGCAATGTCGAATCACCTATAGGGGATTCACTTCCCCGGCGAGACCGCCAGAGGCCGGTGTCTACGACGAAGGCACCCGCCGGATCACCGAACGCTGCACTGGAACGGGGCTCCCATGCGCGTGCTCGGAATCAATGCGATCTTCCATGACCCGGCCGCCGCGCTGGTGTCGGACGGTACCGTCGTCGCCGCGGCCGAAGAGGAGCGCTTCAGCCGCCGAAAGCACGGGAAACGCCCGGTGCCGTTCTCCGGATGGGAACTGCCGGAGCAGGCCGCCCGGTGGTGCCTGGAATCCGCCGGGCTCGAACCCGGCGACCTCGACGCCGTCGCCTATTCCTACGACCCCGCTCTTGTGGAGCCCGGTCTCGACGGCCACGACACGCAGTGGGAAAGGCTGCGGACCCTGTACGCGCGGCGCGCGCCGAACTTCCTGGCGACGGCCCTGCCGGGGCTCGACCCCGGGATCGTCCGGTACGTCCCGCACCATGTGGCGCACGCCGCGTCCGCGGCGCTCGCCGCCCCCCGGCCCGGCGACGGGGACGTGCTGGTCCTCGACGGCCGCGGCGAGTCGCACTCGCACCTGGCCGGGACGTACGAGGGCGGCGCCCTGACAGCGCTGCGCGCCCAGCGCCTCCCGCACTCGCTGGGCCTCATGTACGAGGACCTCACCGAGCACCTCGGCTTCCTGCGCTCCAGCGACGAGTACAAGGTCATGGCGCTGGCGTCCTACGGCGAGCCGCGCTTCCTGAACGAGCTCCGCGAGCACGTGCGCGCGACCGGCGACGGGGGCTTCGCGGCCGCCCCGATCGACTGGGGCGCCCTCGCGAAGGCCCGCGCGCCGGGCGGCGAATGGACCCGCGACCACGCCGACCTGGCGGCGAGCGTCCAGGCGCGGCTGGAGGAGGTGCTCCTCGACCTCGCGGCATGGCTGCACGGGCGGACCGGTTCCCGCCGCCTCATGCTCGCCGGTGGCGTCGCGCTCAACTGCGTCGCGAACACCCGCCTGGCCGAGGCCGGCCCCTACGAGGACATCTGGGTCCAGCCCGCGGCGGGGGACGCCGGCACGTCGCTCGGCGCCGCCCTCCACGTCGCCCGGTCCGGGGGCGACCCGCTCGCGGCGATGCCGGGCCCGGACCTCGGCCGGCACTGGGACGACCGGGAGATCGCCGCCCGGCTCGACACCGCCGGGATCCCCTACGCGCGGCCGGACGACCTCGCCGCCACCGTGGCGGAGGCGCTGGCCCGCGACGAGATCGTGGCGTGGTTCCAGGGCCGCTCGGAGTTCGGCCCCCGCGCGCTCGGGCACCGCTCGCTCCTCGCCCACCCCGGGCACGCGGGCAACGTCGAGCGCCTCAACGACGTCAAGGGCCGCGAGCGGTTCCGGCCGATCGCGCCGATGGTCGCCCTCGGGCACGCGGCCGAGATCTTCGAGGGGCCGCTGCCGAGCCCCTACATGCTCTTCGTGCACCGGGTGAGACCGGAGTGGCGCGCGCGGATCCCCGCCGTCGTCCACGTCGACGGCACCGCCCGCGTCCAGACGGTCGCCGCGGAGGACGAGCCGCCGGCGCACCGCCTGCTGGAGGAGTTCCGCCGCCGCACCGGCCTGCCCGTCCTGGTGAACACCAGCCTGAACACCGCCGGCCGCCCCATGGTGGACGACCCGCGCGACGCGCTGGAGTGCTTCGGCTCCGCGCCGGTCGATCTGCTCGCCATCGGACCGTTCGTGGTGCGGCGCCGGGAGGTGCACGCCCGATGAACCACACCGTGGTCATCACCGTGGTCATCCCGACGCTCGGCAGGGAGAGCCTGCGGCTGACCCTGCACGCGCTGCTCGCCTCCCCGGAGGGCGGGGCGGGACCCGCGCCGCGCGAGATCATCGTGGTGGACGACCGCCCCGCGCCCGGCGCGCCGCTGCCGCTGCCGCCGTCCGCGGGGCCGGAGATCCGGGTGATCAGGTCCGGGGGCCGCGGGCCCGCCGCCGCGCGCAACGCCGGCTGGCGCGCCGCCACGACGCCGTGGGTCGCCTTCCTGGACGACGACGTCGTGCCCGAACCGGGGTGGCCCGCCAGGATGGCCGCCGACCTGGCCGCCCTGCCGCCCGAGGCCGCCGGCTCGCAGGGCCGCGTCACCGTCCCGCTGCCGGACGACCGGCCGCCGACCGACTGGGAGCGCAACACCGCGGGGCTCGCGGACGCCGACTGGATCACCGCCGACATGGCCTACCGCCGCCGCGTCCTCGCCGGCCTCGGCGGCTTCGACGAGCGGTTCCGCCGCGCCTACCGGGAGGACGCCGACCTCGCGCTCCGCGCGCTGGACGCCGGCCACGCGCTGGTCCGCGGGGAGCGGCGGGTGACCCACCCGGTCCGTCCGGCCGGGTTCTGGGCGTCGGTGCGGGCCCAGGCCGGGAACGCCGACGACGTCCTCATGTGGCGCGTGCACGGCACGTCGTGGCGTACCAGGGCCGGTGAGGGCCGGGGGCTGCTCCGCCGACACGTCCTCACCACCGCGGCCGGGCTCGCGGCCCTGGCCGCCGTTCCCGCCGCACCGCGCGCCAGGGGCGGCGCGGCCGTCGCGCTCGCCGCCGGCGCCGCCTGGATCGCGCTGACGGCACGGTTCGCCGCCGAGCGGATCCGGCCGGGCCCGAAGACACCCCGCGAGGTCACGACGATGCTCGTCACCAGCGCCGTGATCCCGCCGGTCGCCGTCCGGCACCGGCTCCGGGGACTCGCCGTCCACCGCCGGGCACGGGTCTGGGGCGGGCCGCGGGCCGTGCTGTTCGACCGCGACGACACCCTGATCAGGGACGTCCCCTACAACGGCGACCCGGCCCGCGTAGACCCGATGCCCGGCGCCCGCCGCGCCCTCGACCGGCTCCGGCGGCACGGCGTGCGGATCGGCGTCGTGTCCAACCAGTCGGGCGTCGCCAAGGGGCGCCTCACGTCCGGCGACGTGCGGCGCGTCAACGCCCGCGTCGAGGAGCTCCTCGGCCGCATCGACGTGTGGGAGTTCTGCCCGCACGACGGCGGCGACGGGTGCGGGTGCCGCAAGCCGCGCCCGGGCCTGATCGAGCGCGCGGCCGAGCGGCTCGGCGTGGCGCCCTCCGACTGCGCCGTCATCGGCGACATCGGCGGCGACGTCGAGGCCGCCGCGGCGGCCGGGGCGCGCGGCATCCTCGTCCCGACCGGCCGGACCCGCGCCGCCGAGATCGCCCTGGCGGCCGAGACGGCGCCGACGCTGGACGCCGCCGTCGACCTGGTCCTCGGCGGAAGGCGGCGCCGATGAGGGTCCTCGTCGCACGCCAGGACAACCTCGGCGACGTGCTGCTCGCCGGTCCCGCCGTGCGGGCGGTCGCCGGACGCGCCGACGAGGTCGTGCTGCTGTGCGGTCCGCGCGGGCGCGCCGCCGCCGGCCTGCTGCCCGGCGTCGACCGCGTCATCGAATGGCGCGCGCCGTGGATCGACCCCGACCACGTCCCCGTCGAGCGGGCCGCGATCGACGGCCTCGTCCGGGACCTGCGGGGGTTCGACCGGGCGCTGATCCTCACCTCCTTCCACCAGTCGCCGCTGCCGCTCGCGCTGCTGCTGCGCCTCGCGGGGACGCCCTGGATCGGCGGCATCAGCGAGGACTACCCGGGCTCGCTGCTCGACCTGCGGCACCGGCCGGACTCCGACGTCCCCGAGCCGCTGCGCATGCTCGCGCTCGCCGAGGACGCCGGCTTCCCCTCCCCCGCCGACACCCGGCTGCGCGTCCGGGAGCCGCTGCCCGACACCGGCCACCTCACCGGCGGGCCCGGGTACGTGGTGGTGCATCCGGGCACCTCGGTGCCCGCGCGCGCCTGGCCGCCGGGGCACTGCGCCAAGGCGGTGCGGCTGCTGGCCGGGGCGGGGCACCGGGTGGTCGTGACGGGCCACCGGGACGAGAAGGAGCTGACCGCGCACGTCGCCGGCGAGGACGGGCTCGACCTCGGCGGGCGCACGAGCCTGCCGGAGCTTGCGTCCGTGCTGGCGGGCGCGCGCGCCGCCGTCGCCGGCAACACCGGCCCGGCGCACCTGGCGGCGGCCGTGGGCACGCCGGTCGTGTCGCTGTTCGCGCCCACGGTGCCGGCGGCGCGGTGGGCGCCGTTCGGCGTCCCGCTGGCGCTGCTCGGCGACCAGCGGGCTCCGTGCCGGGACAGCCGGGCCCGCGAGTGCCCGGTCGACGGGCACCCGTGCCTGGCGTCCGTCGGCGCGGAGGAGGTGGCGGCGGCCGTCGAGGTCGTCGCCAAGGCCCCGCCGGCGGCGGAGGAGGAGGTGCCCGCCCGATGAGAGTCCTGATGTGGCACGTGCACGGCTCGTGGGCGACGTCGTTCGTGCACGGCCCGCAGACCACGCTCGTCCCCGTCACGCCCGACCGCGGGCCGGACGGCAAGGGCCGCCCCGGCTCCTTCCACTGGCCGGGCCGCGCGATCGAGGTCCCGCCGGAGCGGCTCCGCGACGAGAACGTCGACGCGGTCGTCCTGCAGCGCCCGCACGAGCTGCGGCTCGCCGAGAAGTGGCTCGGGCGCCGCCCGGGAAAGGACGTCCCCGCCGTCTACGTCGAGCACGACACGCCCCGCCGCACCCCGTCCGACATCGGGCTCCCGGAGGAGGTCGTCCCGGACAGCCGACACTTCCTGCACGACCGCTCCGACATCCCCGTAGTACACGTCACCCACTTCAACCAGCTGTTCTGGAACTGCGGCCGCGCGCCGACCACGGTCATCGAGCACGGCGTCGTCGACACCGGCTACCGGTACACCGCCGACATGCCGCGGGCGGGCGTCGTCATCAACGACCCGCTGCGCCGGGGACGCGTCTGCGGCACCGACCTGCTCGCCGAGCTGGCCGCCGCAGTCCCCCTCGACCTGTTCGGCATGAACGTCGCGGGCGTCCCCGAACGCCTCGGCATCCCGCCCGAGTCGCTCTGGACGTTCGAGGACCTGCCGCAGGCGAGCATGCACGAGGAGCTCGCCCGCCGCCGCGTCTACGTCCACCCCTATCGGTGGACGTCCCTCGGCCTCGCCCTGATCGAGGCCATGATGCTCGGCCTGCCGGTGGTGGCGCTCGCCACCACCGAGGCGGTCGAGGCGGTGCCACCCGAGGCCGGGGTGCTGTCCACGCGCGTCGCCGCCCTGGCGGACGCGGCGCGGGCCCTGGCCGCCGACCCGCCGCACGCGCGCCAGATGGGCAAGGAGGCGCGGGCCTTCGCCGTCGACCGGTACGGCCTGCCGCGCTTCCTGCGGGACTGGCGGCGAACTCTCCAGGAGGTGACGCGATGAGGATTGCCATGATCTCCGAGCACGCCAGCCCGCTCGCCGCCGACGGCGGCCTCGGCGGCGCCGACGGCGGCGGGCAGAACGTGTACGTCGCGGAACTGGCCGCCGAGCTCGGCCGCCAGGGGCACGACGTCACCGTCTACACCCGGCGGGACTCCCGCGACCTGCCCGAGCGGGTGCGGCTCGCGTCCGGTGCGACCGTCGAGCACGTGCCGGCGGGCCCGCCCGAGCACGTCGGCAAGGACGATCTGCTCCCCTGGATGCGCGACTTCGGGACGTACCTGGAGCGGCGCTGGGCGGCGGACCCGCCGGACGTCGCGCACGCCCATTTCTGGATGAGCGGCCTCGCCGCGATCCAGGCCGCGCAGCCGGCCGGGGTGCGGCGCGTGCCGGTGGTGCAGACCTACCACGCGCTCGGCACCGTCAAGCGCCGCCACCAGGTCGGCGGGGACACCAGCCCCGCCTCGCGCGTCCGGCTGGAACGCGCGATCGGGCGCGCCGCCGACGCCGTCATCGCGACCTGCTCGGACGAGGTCGCCGAGCTGGCGGCGATGGGCGTTCCCCGCGACCGCGTCCGGGTGGTGCCGTGCGGGGTCGACCTGGACCTGTTCACCCCCGAGGGCCCCGCGTCCGGCGAGGGCGGGCGGCACCGGCTGGTGGTGCTGTCGCGGCTGGTCGAGCGCAAAGGCGTCGACACGGCGATCCGCGCGCTGGCCCATCTCCCGGACGCCGAACTCATGATCGCCGGCGGCCCGCCGCCGGGCGGGCTGACCCGCGACACGGAGGTGTGCAGGCTGCGGAAGGCGGCGCGGAACGCGGGCGTGTCCACGCGGGTGGAGTTCCTCGGCAGGCTCGGCCGGGACGCGGTCCCGCCGCTGCTGCGGTCGGCGAGTCTCGTGGTCACGCTGCCCTGGTACGAGCCGTTCGGCATGGTGCCGCTGGAGGCCATGGCCTGCGGCGTCCCGGTGGTGGCGAGCGCCGTCGGCGGCCACCTCGACACCGTCGTGAACGGCGTCACCGGGACCCTCGTCCCGCCGCGCGACCCGGAAGGGGCCGCCGCCGCGATCCGGGCGCTGCTGGACGACCCGGCCGCGCGCGCCGCGATGGGGTCCGCGAGCGCCCGCCGGGCGCGCGAGCGGTACTCGTGGGCGCGCGTGGCCGCCGGGACGGCCGAGGTGTACCGGCACGCCGCCGCCCTGAGCGGGGTGGCCGCCTGATGACCGCCGAGCCGAGCCTTCCGACCCGCGCGTCCACCGTCCACGACCGGCGGCTGGAGGCGCTCGCCGAGGCGGCGCTGCTGTTCCGCGAGCGGGTCCCCGCGATCGAGGCCTGGGGGCGCCGGCTGGCCCTCGTGCTGCGCGCCGGCGGGCGGCTGCTGGCCTGCGGCAACGGCGGCAGCGCCGCCGAGGCGCAGCACCTGACCGCCGAGCTCGTCGGCCGCTTTGAGAACGAGCGGTGCCCGCTGTCGGCGATCGCGCTGCACGCCGACACCTCCTCGTTCACCGCGATCGGCAACGACTACGGTCCGGCCAGCGTGTTCGAGCGGCAGGTACGGGCGCACGGCCGTCCCGGCGACGTGCTGGTGTGCCTGTCGACCAGCGGGCGCAGCCCGAACGTGGTCGCGGCGGCGCGCCGGGCCCGGCTGCTCGGGATGACCGCGTGGGCGCTCACCGGGCCGGGCCCGAACCCGCTCGCCGAGGCCTGCGACGACGCGGTCATCGTGCGGGCCACCGCCGCCTCGACCGTCCAGGAGGTCCACCTCGCCGCGATCCACCTGCTGTGCGGGGTGCTCGACGAGGCCCTCGGGGCGACCCCGTGACCGCGCCGCTGGTGGTGGTCGGCGACGTCCTGCTGGACGTCGACATCGTCGGCAGCAGCAGCCGGCTCTGCCCGGACGCGCCGGTCCCCGTCGTCGAGCAGGCGGAGGAGCGCCCCCGCCCGGGCGGCGCGGGCCTCGCGGCGCTGCTGGCGGCGGCCGGGGGGCGGGAGGTGGTGCTGGTCACCGCGCTCGCCGACGACGAGCCGGGCCGGCGGCTGCGCGCGATGCTGGAGGACCACGTGGAGGTCGCCGCGTTCCACCTGCACGGCGGCACGCCCTGCAAGCTGCGCATCCGGTCCGGAGGCCAGTCGGTGGCGCGACTGGACGCCGGGGAAGGGCAGGCCCTCGACGGGCCCGTCGGTCCGCGCGTCACCGACGCGATCGCGGGGGCCGGCGCCGTGCTGGTCGCCGACTACGGTCGCGGCGTCGCCCGGCACCGGGCCGTCCGATCCCTGCTGGAGGAACTGCCCGGCGGCGTCCCCATCGTGTGGGACCCGCATCCGCGCGGCGAGCCGCCGGTGCCGGGCACCCGGCTGCTCACCCCGAACGAGCAGGAGGCTGCCCGGCTCGCCGCCGCGGACGGCGCCGACATCACCGGCTCCGGGCTGTCGGCCGCCGGGCGGCGCGGCCGGTACCTCGGCCGCTCCCGGGGCATCGAGGGCGTCGCCGTCACGCTCGGCTCCGCGGGCGCCCTGCTGTGCGACGGGTCGCGGGCGCCGTTCCTCGCCCCCGCCCGGCCGGCGCGGGGCGACACGTGCGGGGCGGGCGACAGCTTCGCGGCCGGGACCGCCGGGGCGCTCGCCGACGGCGCGGGCCTGGCCGCCGCCGTCACCGAGGGCGTCCGCCAGGCCTCGGAGTTCGTCCGGGCCGGCGCCGCCGCGGCCGTCGCGGCGCAGCTCGCCGAGTCCGGCACCGCCCGGCTCGTGCCCGAGCGGGGCGAGGACGCGTGGGACGTCGTCGAGCGGACGCGGCGGGCGGGCGGCACGGTCGTGGCGACCGGCGGCTGCTTCGACCTGCTGCACGCGGGCCACGTCAGCCTGCTGCAGCAGGCAAGGCGGCTCGGCGACTGCCTGATCGTCTGCGTCAACTCCGACGCGTCCGTGCGGCGCCGCAAGGGGCCCACGCGCCCGGTCACGCCCGCCACCGACCGGGTCCGGGTGCTGGAGGCGCTCAGCGACGTCGACGCCGCGGTGGTGTTCGACGACGACACCCCGGCGACGCTGCTGGAGCGGCTGCGCCCCGACGTATGGGTCAAGGGCGCCGACTACGCCGGGACGACACTGCCCGAGGCCGAGATCGTCCGGGCCCACGACGGCGAGGTGGTCCTGCTGCCTCTGCTGGAAGGGCGCTCCACCACGCGCCTGCTGTCCACGACGAAGGGAAACGCGTCATGAACGTCCTCATCACCGGCGGCGCCTCCGGACTCGGCGCGGCCGTCGCGCGCAAGGTGGCCGACGACGGCGGGCGGCCCCTCGTCCTCGACCGGCACCCGCCGAAGGACGACGTCGAGCACATGCAGGCCGACCTCGCCGACCGCCGCTGCGCGGAGCGCGCCGTGCACGGCCTGGCGCGCGCCGCGGGCGGGCTGAACGCCGTCGTCACCGCCGCCGGGATCGACGCGTGCGGGACGCTCTGCGACGTCCCGGCCGAGGACTGGGAGCGGGTCGTCCAGGTGAACCTGCTGGGCACCGCCGCCGTCGTCCGGGCCGCGCTCCCCTACATGGAGAACGAGCCGCACGGGCGGGTCGTCACCGTCGCGTCGACGCTCGGGTTCCGGGCGGTGAGCGACGCCACCGCGTACTGCGCGTCCAAGTTCGGCGTCGTCGGGTTCACCCGGGCGCTCGCCGCCGAGATGGCCGGCCGGGTCGCCGTGACCATGGTCGTGCCCGGCGGGATGGACACCGCGTTCTTCGACGGCCGCGCCGACCGGTACAGGCCGGGACCGGACGCCAGGCTGAACCGCCCGGAGGACGTCGCGGCGACCATCGCGTTCGCGCTCTCCCAGCCGGCCGGCTGCGAGGTGCGCGAGCTGGTCGTGTGCCCTTCCCAAGAGCCGTCGTGGCCGTAGAAGGCCTCGGCACCGCCGACCGGGCGCTCGTGCTGCGGGCGCTCGGCCTCGGCGACCTGCTCACCGCCGTGCCCGCGCTGCGGGCGCTGCGGCGCGGGCTGCCGCGCGCGGAGATCGCGCTCGCCGCGCCGGCCGCGCTCGCGCCCCTCGCCCGCGCCACCGGCGCGGTCGACGGCGTCCTGCCCGCGTCCGGCCTGGACGCCCCGCCGCGGCCCGCCGGCCCCGTGGACGTGGCGGTCAACCTGCACGGCAGCGGCCCGCGGAGCCACCGGCTCCTCGCGGGCCTCTCCCCGGGCCGGCTGCTGGCGTTCGCCTGCCGCCCGTCCCACCCCGGCGGTCCGGAATGGGACCCCGCCGAGCACGAGGTGGAGCGCTGGTGCCGGCTCGTCGCGGCGTACGGGTTCGACGCCGACCCCGGCGACCTGGACCTGCCGGTCCCCGCCGTGCCGTCGCCCGCGCCGGGCGCCGCCGTCGTCCATCCGGGCGCGGCGTTCCCGGCGCGCCGCTGGCCCGCCGAGCGGTTCGCCGCGGTGGCGGCGGCGCTGCGGGACGGAGGGGAGCGCGTCGTCGTCACCGGCGGGCCCGGCGAGGCGTCCCTGGCGCGCCGCGTCGTCCGGCTCGCCGGGCTGGACGGGGCCGCCGACCTCGCCGGCCGCACGCAGCCGCCGGAGCTGGCCGCGCTCGTCGCGGGCGCCCGGCTGCTGGTCTGCGGCGACACCGGCGTCGCGCACCTCGCGACCGCGTTCCGCACGCCGTCGGTGCTGCTGTTCGGCCCGACGCCGCCCGGCCGGTGGGGACCGCCCGACCGCGCCGAGCACCACGTCCTGTGGACGGGGCGCCGCGGCGACCCGCACGGGCGCGAGCCCTGTCCCGGCCTGCTGGAGATACCCGCGGAGCGGGTCGTCGAGGCCGCCGGGAGAGCCCTCGCCCGCCAGAATCGATGAAGGGACCATGATGCGACATCCACGCGCCGTCGTCACCGGAGGATCCGGCTTCCTCGGCTCCCACCTGTGCGAGGCGCTGCTCGCCCGGGGCGTCTCGGTGGTGTGCCTGGACAACCTGCTGACCGGGACGTCGCGCAACATCGCGCACCTGGCCGGGCGGCGGGACTTCCGGTTCCTGCGGCGCGACCTCACCGAGCCGGTGACCGTCCCGGGCGAGGTCGGCTACGTGTTCCACCTGGCGTCGGCGGCCTCCCCGGCCGACTACCTGCGGTACCCGATCCAGACGCTGGAGGTCGGCAGCCGGGGCACCCGCAACGCGCTGGACCTCGCCGAGGCCAAGGGCGCCCGGTTCGTCCTCGCCTCCACCTCCGAGGTGTACGGGGACCCGCTGGTGCACCCGCAGCCCGAGTCGTACTGGGGCAACGTGAATCCCGTCGGGCCGCGCAGCGTGTACGACGAGGCCAAACGGTTCGGCGAGGCGCTGACGTCGGCGTTCCGGCACGCCCGCGGCCTCGACGCCGCGATCGTGCGGATCTTCAACAGCTACGGCCCGCGGATGCGCCCCGACGACGGCCGCGCCATCCCGACCTTCCTGCGGCAGGCGCTGACCGGCGAGGATCTCACCGTCACCGGGGACGGCTCGCAGACCCGCTCCATCTGCCACGTCGACGACACCGTCCGCGGCATCCTCGCGCTCGCCGCGTCCGGGCACCCGGGACCGGTCAACATCGGCAGCCCGTACGAGGTGTCCATGGCCGGGCTTGCGCGGCTGATCATCGAGCTGACCGGCTCGCCGTCCGGCATCCGCTTCGTGGACCGCCCGGAGGACGACCCGCGCGTCCGGCGGCCCGACACCTCGCTGGCCGAGGAGGTGCTGGGCTGGCGTCCGCGTCTCACGATCGAGGAGGGCCTGCGCGCCACGATCGAGTGGTTCACCCGGGAACTGCCCGTCGCCAAGCCCGCCTGATCAGTCGGAGCCTCCCGCGGGCAGCAGGTCGCGGATGTCGGGGGGAAGGGCGTGGCGCACCTTGGCGGTGATGGAGCCCTGGGTGGCGTCGTCCACCACCCCGAGGACGCTGCGCGCGAGGAACGCGGCCTTCGCCTCGTCGGTGCCCGCCCTGATCGCGACGCGCTCGATGAACCCGTGCCTGTCGAACCGCTCCCCGGAGCCCGCGCCGCCGTAGACCTCCGTGCGGCGGAGGTGCTCGCCGATCTCGTGCGGCAGCTGCGCGGCGAGGTTGTCGGCGAGCCCCTCCGGCACCCGCTCGCCGAGCGTCTCCAGCGTCGCGCGGGACGCCCGCTCGGCCTCGCCCCATCCCCCGAGCCGCGCCCGGTCCTGGACCTGTCCGATGAACTCTTCGTGCCGCATGTCGGACGCTCCTCTCTACGTGTGAAATGCAGAGGCTGCCCGAATCGTCCGGCGGCTAACGCGCGCCGAGGACGTCCAGCAGCTCGCCGATCACCGACCCGTCCGGCGGCAGCGCGGGGGCCCGCCCGGCCCCTTCGGCCGACAGGCACCAGTCCCACCAGCGGTCCAGCTCCCGCACGTCCAAGAGGCGCCCGTCCGGCGCCGGAGCGGGCACGGTCAGGACGGCGGGCCACGACCACGCCCGCGCTTGGGCCGCCACCTTGGCGCCGCCGGCGACCGGGTCGACGGCCAGCGCGGGGACACCGTTCTTCAGCGCGAGGACGAGGCCGTGCAGCCGCGTCGTGACCACCACGTCCAGCCGGCGCAGCACCGATTCGAGCTCGGCCGCCGTCGTGAACAGGCGCCAGTCGCGCGGATCCAGCCGGGTGTCCAGCGGGAGCCGCGCGCACCCGCGCGACGCGAGCCACTCCGTCAGCTCGCGCTCGACCTGCCCGTGGCGCCGGCGCCGCCCGTACTCGGACTGGCCGGGTGCGAGGACGACACCGGCCACGGGCACCGACGGCGTCGCGGGCAGCGCCGCGAGGTCGTGCCGCGGCGCCTCGACGGGGGTGTCCCGCGCGAGGACGGCGTCGAAGCCCGTGACCGCCGGGTCGCGCGGCTCGATCACCGACACGCCGACGGCGACCCGCGTGCACTGCGCGTAACGGCGGTGCAGGTCCTCGATCTGGCCGCCGTGCAGCGGACCGCAGGCGAACACCAGATGCGTGTAGGACGCCGGATCGGCGTGGTCGAGGTCGAGACCGCCCGGACGGAAGACCGGGCTCCACGCCAGGTCGCAGTCGACCCCCGCCCCGGCGAGCGCCGCCCGCACCGCCTCCATCGCCAGCACGTCGCCCGCCGTGGCCTCACCGTGCAGGAAGCTCGGCCATCCCGTCACCAGCACGCGCATCGCCCAGCCGCCTTCCGCCGTCTCCCCCGGCTGCTACCCGGTGGCGTCCGGCCCATGTGCCGCGCACGCCGGGACGGGAGGGCGCTCCCCGCACGGTGACAGTTGAGACACCTACCGGTTTACCGACCGGCGCGAAGGGGGAGAGTGACCTCGCGGCCCACTCGCGAGCTCGGAGCCATGTGCCCCCAGCTGCGAGCCTGGGCCGCACCAGGCGTTTCAGCCCGCGATCGACCGGGCGATCATCATTCCGCCGTAGGCGGCGGCGAGCCCCGCCGCGATGGAGGCCGCCGCGTTGAGGACGGCGTACGAGCGCGCCCCGTCCTCGGCGAGGCGCAGCGTCTCGTAGCCGAAGGTGGAGTACGTGCTCAGGGCGCCGCAGAAGCCCGTCCCGGCGAAGGCCAGCACGCCGTCGCCGGCCGGCAGGGCCGCGAGGAGGCCGAGCAGGAACGACCCCGCGACGTTGACGGTGAACGTCCCCCACGGGAACACCGAGTCGTGCCGGGCCTGGACGGCGCGGTCGGCCAGGTAGCGCAGCGGGGCTCCGAGCGCGGCGCCCAGCGCGACGAGCAGGACGGTCACGCGCCGCTCCCCGCCCCGATCGCCCGGCGTGCCGCCAAGCGGGTCAGGCGGACGCCCGCGAGGACGGCCGCGAGCGCGGCCAGGAGCGTCCCGGCGAGGTACGCCAGGCCCACCACCGGCGCGCCGGCGGTCACCGCGTCCTGGATGTCGACGACATAGGTCGAGAACGTGGTGAAGCCTCCGAGCACCCCGACACCGAAGAAGGGCCGCACCAGCGGGTGCGCCCGCCCCGTCTCGGTGACGAGCACCATCAGCGCCCCGATCAGGAGGCACCCCGACACGTTCACCCAGAGGACGACCCACGGGAAGCCGCCCGGCCGGTACGGGAACGCGTCGCTCAGCCCGAACCTTGCGAGCGCCCCCAGTACCCCGCCGGCGGAGATCGCCGCGAGCGTCCGCCAGGGCGCCTCGCGCACCTCGCGGCGCTGTGCGGGGTCATGAAGATCCACGTCGGGGTCGACGGGACGTCCGGGCACGGACACGGGCCCACTCCTACCAGTAGCGACGACATCACCGGTAGGGACCGTCGGCGGATCGCTCCGCGGTTCACCCGGTTCAGGCGCGGCGGGCCCCACCGCCGCCGTCCGGTCGCCCGGACCCCTCGCAGCCTACCCGCGGCCCGCCGCGTACCGGGACTCGATGAACCTCTTGAAGCGCTGCAGGTCCCCCTTCACCCGCCGGCCGAGGGGACCGGGCCCGTCGCCGGTCCGCCCGGCGAAGCCCGCCGGGTCGATCTCCAGCTGGACGGTGACGCGGGTGGTCGTCTCGTCCAGGCGGCGGAAGGTCACCACGCCGGCGTGCGTCGGGCCGTCCAGGGAGGTCCAGGCGACGCGCCCGTCGGGCAGCAGCTCGGTGATCCGGGCGGTGAACTCGCGCGTCACGCCGGCGATCCGGACGGTCCAGCGCAGCGTGCCGTCGGCGAGCCGCCTGATCTCCTCGACGTCCTTCATGAACTGCGGGAACGTCTCGAAGCGCGTCCACTGGTCGTAGGCGGCGCGGATCGGCACGGTGACGTTGACCGACTCGCTGATCGTGCTCACGGCCCACCTCCTGCCCCTTCCCGACGGGTACCCGTGCAGGCCCCGTTCATCCGGCGTCCCAGGTGGAGCGGGCCGTCCGTGTGAGGCGCCGATCGTCGGGTAGGGCGACCGCACCGAGCGATCGCCCCTTACACTCGCCCGCCTCCTCCGTTCAGGAAGGCATCCGCATGACGTCGGCGCAGTCCGCCCACCGGTTCGACGACGGACAGACAGAGCTCCTCCTCGCGGAGATGAACCGGCTCCCGGAGGACGATCCCCGGCGGGAACGCCTGCGGGAGCGCATCGTCGGCCTCCACGGGCCCCTGATCCGCGGGGTGGCGCGCCGGTACGCCAACCGCGGGGAGCCCCTGGACGATCTCCAGCAGGTCGCCTATCTGGGCCTGGTCAAGGCCATCAACCGATTCGACCCGGAAATCGGGGACCGGTTCGTCACCTACGCCTACCCCGTCGTGACCGGTGAGGTGAAACGGCACTTCCGCGACAAGACGTGGGGCATCCGCGTGACGCGCCGCATCCAGGAGCTGCGGCCGGTCCTGCAGCGCACGGTCCAGGAGTTCACCCGCGAGCACGGCCGGTCCCCGACGACCGCCGAGATCTCCGGCCGCATGGACATCACCGAGGAGGAGACCACCGAGGTCCTCATCGCCTGCGACGCCTACCGGCCGCTGTCCCTGGAGGCGCCGGCCGACGGGTCGCAGAGCGGCGACAACGGCACCGTCGGCGAGTACCTCGGATCGGACGACCCGGCCCTCGCCGCCTTCATCGACGGCCACGCCCTCCGCCCCCTGATCGACGAGCTGCCCGAGCGGGAGCGGACGATCCTGCTCCTGCGGTTCTTCGGCAACAAGACCCAGACGCAGATCGCCGACCAGATCGGCCTGTCCCAGATGCACGTCTCGCGGCTGCTCCGCGCCACCCTGGACCGGCTCCGCACGGGCCTGCTGGCGGAGTCGTGACCTCGTCGGCCGGCGGAACGGCTCCTCTCTCCGGCACCGCCCGCCCGTCAGGGCCGGGGTAGGGCGCACCCGCCTCCCAGGACGACGTCGTTGCCGGCGCCGAGGCAGCGGGCGAGCAGGTACGTCTGCTGGCCGTAGTGCGAGCCGTGCCGGACGGTGACGGCGCCGTCGCGGTCGACCTCGCACGGGTTGTTGAACGTGCAGCGCCCGCCGTCGTCGTTGCCGGTGTTGTTGACGCCGACGACGTGGCGGGTCCGGACGTCGATGACCGGCGACCCGGACGTCCCGTGGATCGTCCGGCACCGCGGCGTGTAGCGGATGGAGTCCTTCCACGTCCAGCCGGCCTCGCGCAGCCGGTACACGGTCGCGTCGATCGCGCAGCCGTAGATCGTCCGCCAGTAGCCGGACACGACGCGGATCGGCGTGCCGTCGGCCGGCCTGGCCGTCGACAGGCGCAGCGCGGGAATCCCGTACCGCCGCCGGATCGCGGCGTAGGTGGTGTCCAGCCGGTAGACGGTCACGTCGGTGTCGGTCATGGTGGCGTACTCGATCTTCGTCGCCCGGAGTGAGCCGAGGGTCCGCCCGCCGGAGGGGTCGAGGAGCGTGAACGTCCGCGACGACCTCCGGTCCACCACGACCTCGCCGGCCTTCGGCATCCCCGACTCCAGGCAGTGGCCGTTGGTCAGCACCAGCGCGGCGTCGGTGTCCCGCGAGCGCGGCCCGCGGACGAGGGAGCCCGAGCAGTTGCTGAGCGCGACGATCCCGGTGAAGTCGACGTCCGCCCGGTGCGTGCCGGGCGCCTCCGGCGGGGCGGGCGCGGGCGCGGCCTCGGCGGCGGCCGCCGCGGTGCCCGTGCCCGCCAGCGTCCCGGCGGCGAGCACGGCCGCGGCCCCCCGTACGAGAACATCGAGGCGCCCGAGCCTCCGGATCCCTCCCATCAGTCGACGTCCACCCAGCCGTAGGTGCGCTCGACGGCCTTCTTCCAGCCCGCGTAGCCGTGCTGCCGCTGCTCCTCACTCCATGTGGGTTCCCAGCGTTTGTCCTCGTTCCAGTTCTGGCGGAGCTCGTCGGTGTTGTTCCAGAATCCGACGGCGAGGCCGGCGGCGTAGGCGGCGCCGAGCGCGGTGGTCTCGGCGACGACGGGCCGCGACACCGGGACGGCCAGGATGTCGGCCTGCATCTGCATGCACAGCTCGTTGGCGGTCACGCCGCCGTCGACCTTGAGGACGTCCAGGGAAACGCCGGAGTCCTCCCGCATCGCCTCGACGACGTCGCGGGACTGGTAGCAGATCGACTCCAGGGTGGCGCGGGCCAGGTGCGCGTTGGTGTTGAACCGCGACAGCCCGACGATCGCCCCGCGCGCGTCCGACCGCCAGTACGGGGCGAACAGCCCCGAGAACGCCGGGACGAAGTACACTCCCCCGTTGTCGTCCACCTGACGCGCGAGGGACTCGCTCTGCGCCGCGCCGGAGATGATGCCCAGCTGGTCGCGCAGCCACTGCACGGCCGACCCGGTCACCGCGATCGACCCCTCCAGCGCGTACACGGGAGCGTTGTCCCCGAACTTGTAGCAGACGGTGGTGAGCATCCCCGCCTTGGACCGGACCAGTTCCTCACCGGTGTTGAGCAGCAGGAAGTTGCCGGTGCCGTAGGTGTTCTTGGCCTCGCCCGGCGCGAAGCACACCTGCCCCACCGTCGCGGCCTGCTGGTCGCCGAGGATGCCGGTCAGCGGGACCTCGCCGCCGAGCGGGCCGTCCGCGCGGGTGACCCCGTAGGCGTCCGGTGCCGAGGACGGCTTGATCTCCGGCAGCATCGACCGCGGGATGCCGAAGAACGACAGCAGCTCGTCGTCCCAGCCCAGCGTCTCCAGGTCCATGAGCATCGTGCGGCTGGCGTTGGTCGGGTCGGTGACGTGCACGCCGCCGTCCGTCCCGCCGGTCAGGTTCCACAGCACCCAGGTGTCGATGTTGCCGAACACCGCGTCGCCGTTCTCGGCGGCCTCGCGGACCCCCTCGACGTTCTCCAGGATCCACTGGATCTTGCCGCCGGAGAAGTACGTGGCCGGCGGCAGTCCCGCGCGGTACCGGATCGTGTCGCCCTTCTCGTCGCGTTCGAGGGCGGAGGCGATGCGGTCGGTGCGGGTGTCCTGCCAGACGATCGCGTTGTAGTACGGGCGCCCGGTGCGCCGGTTCCACACCACGGTCGTCTCGCGCTGGTTGGTGATGCCGAACGCCGCCAGATCGCTGTGGCTCAGGTTCGCCCTGTTCAGCGTCGACTGGATGACGGCGCGGGTGCGCTCCCAGATCTCGGTCGGGTTGTGCTCGACCCAGCCGGCCTGCGGCAGGATCTGCTCGTGCTCGAGCTGGTGCCGGGCGACCTCGTTGCCGCCGTGGTCGAAGATCATGAAACGGGTGCTGGTCGTGCCCTGGTCGAGCGCTCCGACGAAGTCGGGCATGGTCTCTCCCTTTCTGCTGGAGGGGACGGGACCCCGTCAGGAAACGTCGTACTCCGGCTCCGGCTTCGCCCCGCCGGGGCCCTCCTCCTCTTCGGGGATGAGCCGGCCGACGAGCAGGAGGTACAGCCCCGCGCCGAGCACGCCGCCGATGAGCGGGGCGACGATCGGCACCCAGAAGTAGAAGTCCCCGTACTGGTCGCGCCACGCGCCGCCGTACCCGGTGAGGTACTGGGCCAGCCGGGGGCCGAGGTCACGGGCGGGGTTGATCGCGTAGCCGGCGTTGGTGCCCCACGCCATCCCGATCGCCACGACGACCAGCCCGATGATGAACGGGCCGAGGTTGGCCAGCGGAGGCGCGTTGCGCAGGTCGGTGAGGGCGAGCACCAGGAACAGCAGGATCGCGGTGCCGATGATCTGGTCGCGGAACGCGCCCCAGGTGTGGATCGGCAGCGCGCCGTTGCCGGGCAGCGTGGAGAACACGAACTGCGACTTGATCGTCAGGCCCGGGTCGAACTTGTGCAGGACCTCGGTGTAGTTCCACCGGACGATCAGCGCCGCGACGAACGCCCCGAGGAACTGGGCGAACCAGAACGGGATGACCTTGCGCCAGGGGAAGCCCTTGAACACCGCGAGGGCCAGGGTCACGGCCGGGTTGATGTGGCCGCCGCTGATCCGGGCGGAGACGTAGACGCCCAGCGTCACGCCCAGACCCCAGGCCCAGGAGATGCTGTCGTGGTCGCCCAGCGCGGGGCCACCGGCGACGACCTGCGCGACGACGCCCACGCCGAACAGGATCAGGATCATCGTGCCGGCGAACTCCGCGGACATCTCCACGGCGAGCTGGGGAACTCTCGGCCGTCGGGTCATGTCTCCTCCTCCTGCCCGTGTGACGTGAGACACAGCCGCCGTGAACGTACGTACGCCCGGCAGGACGGGTCAACGGATTCCTGACGACGATGCGGACACCCTGAGCCGCCCATCACACCCCCTGGAAGATCATCGTGAGAGGGATCGTTCCCAGTGAGCGCGCAACTACACAGTGTCATCGCAGGTCGGCGCTAGTGGCCGCGGAACGCCTCCGCCAGCCACCAGGCCGGGCGCCCCCGGGTGACCTTGGCGTCCACGAGCATGGGACGGTCCCGCGGGCCGGCGAGCCAGTCCGCCACCGCGGCGAGGTCGGCCGGGCGCCGGACGGTCGCGGCCGCGCAGCCGAACCCGCGGCCGATGGCGGCCAGGTCCGCGGGCGGGAACGTGACGGTGTCCAGCGGATGCCCGGCGGGCCCGAAGTGGTGCACCTCGGCCCCGTAGGCCTCGTCGTCGTAGACGAGCACGAGCATTCCCAGCCCCAGCCGGACGGCGGTCTCCAGCTCCGCGACGGACATCAGCGCGCCGCCGTCCCCGAGCGCGGCGACCGTGAGGCGGTCGGGGCGGGCCACCGCGGCGCCGATCGCGGTGGCGAGGCCGAGCCCGACCGACTGGAACGCCTGGGTGAACACGAGGCCGTCGCCGTCCGGGACGTCCAGGAACATCGCGGGATACCCCATGAAGTTGCCGGAGTCGACGGCGACCGTGCGCTCGCGGGGCAGCATGCGGTCGAGCGCGATCGTCAGGGTCCGCGGGTCGATGCGCGGGCCGTCCCCGTCCTTGGCCTCGGGATGCTCCTCGTACGGGACGTCCTGCCAGCGGCCCTCCCGGGCGAGCCGCTCGGCGACCTCGGGCGTCCGGTAGCCGGTGGCGCGGTGGCCGCGCGCCGCCAGCTCCGCGGTCACGGCCAGCGCGGTCTCGGCGGCGTCGCCGATCAGCCCGAGGTCGACGGGGCGGTGCGCGCCGAGGGCACGGGCGTCCACGTCGACCTGCACGACCTTCGTCCGCCGGCCGATGAGGGCGCCGTGCCGCGTCGTCCACATGGTCAGCGAGCAGCCCCAGCCGACGACCAGGTCGGCGCCGCGGATCAGCTCCGCGGCGGCCGGGGTGGCGAACCCCCCGCTGACGTCCAGGGCGAACGGGTCGCCGGTGAACAGGCCGCGCGCGACCGCGGATGTCGCGGGCAGCGCGCCGCAGCGCGCGGCGAGCTCGGCGAGGGCGTCCCGGGCGCCCGACAGCCGCGCGCCCCGGCCGGCGATGAACACCGGCCGGCGCGCCGCCTGCAGCGCGTCGGCGAGGCTCGCGATCGCGGCGGGCGGCGGGACCGGCAGCGGCGGCACCTGCCTCCCCCGGCTCCGCGCGGACGGGGGCGGCGCGTCGTCCGGGAGGTCGGCGCCCTGGACGTCCAGCGGCAGCCCCAGCAGGACGGTGCGGCGCTCGGCGACCGCCGTCCGGCAGGCCCGCGCCACGTCCGCCAGCGCGGTCTGCGGCGAGTGGACCCGCTCGGGGACGGCCCCGACCGCCGCGGCGATCGCCGCCTGGTCGACCCGGAAGTTGGAGCGGACCGCCGCGGCGGCCACCTCGCCCGCGACGACCAGCAGCGGCGTGCGGCTCTTGGCGGCCTCCGCGATGCCGGTGACCGCGTTGGTGAGGCCGGGCCCCTGGTGGACGGTCACGACGCCGAGGCCGCCGCTCACCCGCGCGTACGCGTCGGCCATCGTCGCCGCGCCGGCCTCGTGCCGGGCCGCGACGAACCGGGCGCCGCTCGCGACGAGGGCGTTGGTCACGTGGAAGTTCCCGCTGCCGACGACCCCGAAGACGGTGCCGGCGCCGAGCCGCGCGAGGGCCTCCCCCACGGCCTGCGCGACGTTCATCGCTCGATCAGCGCGAGCACGCGGGCCGGGCTGCCCGAGCCGCCGACGATGGGCAGCGGCGATGCCACCAGCACGGTGCCGCGGGCCGGCAGCCGTTCGAGGTTCTGCAGCTGGGTGAGGCCGTACTTGCCGGCGCCGAGGAAGTAGGAGTGGCACGGGAAGGGCGGGTCGAACGCGTGGGCGCCGCCCGCGTCGGTGCCGACGGTCTCCGTTCCGAGCCCGAGGACGGGGGTCTCCTCGGCGAGCCACCGGGCGCACTCCGCCGAGATCCCCGGCGTGTGCGGGCCGTTCTCGTCGGCGTTGAGGAAGGACTCCTGGTCGCCGGAGCGCGCGTCCCAGCCCGTCCGGTAGAGCAACCAGCCGCCGTCCGGGAGCGGGCCGTTCGCCTTCTCCCAGTCGCGGACGTGGTCGATCTCCAGCAGGAAGTCGGGGTCGGCGGCGGCGTGCGCGGAGGCGTCCAGCACCACGGCGGGGGCGACGAGGCGGCCCGGCGGCACCTGCGAGACGTCCTCGCCGTCGCGGCCGGTCGCCCAGTGCACCGGCGCGTCGAAGTGGGTGCCGACGTGCTCGCCGGTCTCGATGTCGTTCCAGTACCAGGCGGGGCCGCGGTCGTCGTACCGGCTGATCTCCTTCAGCCTGAACGGGACGGTGTTGGCGAACGGCTCCGGCAGCCGCAGGATCGGCGTCCGTTCCGACAGGGGGGCGGTCAGGTCGACGATCTCCACCGAGCCGTCGGCGACGGCGGTGAGCAACTGGGCGAGCACGGACATCGTTCCTCCGGGCGGCACGAGCGGCTGAGGGGGCGCGCGGGGCTCCACGAACGTATCGCAGATGGCCCTGTTCGGAGGGTCACCCGACGCAGGCTCCCGGGTGTTCACCGAAACCCACGTCCGGCTCCGCTTTTCGTGTGATCACGCCATGGACGCAGCGTCGCGGCGCGCTCACCATCGGGGGCGGAACCCCGGCCGATCATGCCCCACGGAGGTCCGATGCGCCGCAGGCCCTGGACGCTCGCGCTCGCCGCAGCCGCCGTCACCGCCGCCCTCACCGCTCCCCCGGCCCACGCCGCTCCCCCCGCTCCCCCCGCCCCGCCCGCGCCGCCGCCCGCCTCCGTCACCGAGCGCCCGGCCGGCTTCGACCCCCTGGTCCCCTCGTCCGACCCCGTCGAGCTGCGCGAGGCGTACCGGCCCCTCTCGGTCACCTACACCTACGAGGGCCGCGAGCACACGCTCGACGACTACCTGGCGCGGACGGGCACGCAGGGCTTCGTCGTCCTCGACGGAAACGACATCGTCTTCGAGCGCTACGTCACCACGAACCGCGACACCCTGTTCCAGTCGTGGTCGATGGCCAAGTCGTTCACGTCGGCGGCCGTCGGCATCGCGCTAGGCGAGGGCTTCATCGACTCGATCGACGACCCGGTCACCCGGTACCTCCCGGAGCTGAAGGGGTCCGGCTACGACGGCGTCTCGCTGCGGGACCTGCTGCGGATGTCGTCGGGCATCGCCTGGGAGGAGACCTCCGACGTCCCGTTCGTGCACGTGGCGGCGAGCCTCGGGTACCCGCTGCCCGAGCTGGCCAGGCGGCAGAAGCGCGGCTGGGAGCCGGGGACGCGGTTCGAGTACACGAGCATGAACTCGTTCGTCCTCTCCTGGGTCGTGACCGAGGCGACCGGGGTCCCGTACCACGCCTACGTCCAGAAGAAGATCTGGGGACCGGCGGGTATGGCGTCCAAGGCGTACCTGGGCAACGACTCCAACGGCAACAGCATGGGGTACTGCTGCTACTACGCCACCGACCGCGACTTCGCGCGGTTCGGCCTGCTGTACCTGAACGGCGGGAAGGCGAACGGGCGGCAGGTCGTCCCCGCCTCCTGGGTGGCGCTGTCGACGCGCCCGTCGGCGCCCTTCAACCAGGGATACGGGCTGCAGTGGTGGCTCGGCAAGGACGGCGGCTTCTCCGCCAACGGCCTCGGCGGCCAGCACATCTGGGTCTCCCCCCGGTACGGCGTCGTCATCGTGAAGTCGACCCTCGCGACCCTCCTCGGCGCGGAGGAGACCGACGCCGCGTTCGAGGCGCTCGCCGCCGAGGTCGCCCGCACCCGCGGATGAACCCCGCCCGCCCCAGGAGGAACATTCCGGGCGGATCACAGGTTAGGGTGACCTAAGTACTGTGATCTGGATCATCGGAGGATGCATGGCGACGGAACCGGCACGCAGGGGACGCAGGCTCCACCGGGGGACGGTGCTGCGCACCGAGCGCCTCACCCCGCACATGATCCGCGTGGTCCTCGGCGGCGAGGGGCTCGCGGAGTTCGGTGCCGGCGAGTTCACCGACCACTACGTGAAGCTGCTCTTCCGCCGTCCCGGCGTCGAGTATCCGGAGCCGTTCGACGTGGAGCGGATCCGCGCGGAGCTGCCGCGCGAGCAGTGGCCGGTCACGCGGACCTACACCGTCCGCGCGTGGGACCCCGCGTCCGCCGAGCTGACGATCGACTTCGTCCACCACGGCGACAAGGGCATCGCCGGCCCGTGGGCGGCGGCCGCCCGGCCGGGCGAGGACCTCTTCTTCAACGGCCCCGGCGGCGCCTACGCCCCGAGCCCGGAGGCGGACTGGCACCTGTTCGCCGGTGATGAGAGCGCCCTGCCGGCCATCGCCGCCTCCCTCGAACGCGTCCCGGAGCACGCCCCCGTCCGCGCCTTCGTCGAGGTCGCCGGCCCGGAGGAGGAGCAGGAGCTGCCCACGCCCGGCGCCGCGGAGATCGTCTGGCTGCACCGGGGCGGCGGCCAGGTCGGCGACCTGCTGGCCGAGGCCGTCCAGAAGCTGGACTTCCCGGACGGCGAGGTGCACGCCTTCGTGCACGGCGAGGCGAACTTCGTCAAGACGCTGCGCCGCCACCTGCGCGTCGAGCGAGGCCTGCCCATGGACCGCCTCTCGATCTCCGGCTACTGGCGCCGCGGCCGCGACGAGGACGGCTGGCAGGCCGGCAAGCGCGACTTCAACCGCCAAATGGACCAGGAAGAAGCCGAAGCCCTCACCTGAAAGGGGCTAGGCGGTGGCTTCGGTGCGGTCGTCCAGGTCGGGGCCGTCGTCGTCGGCGAAGCCGGGGAGCCAGCGTTCCACCTCGGCGCGGAAGGGGCCCTCGGCCTCCAGCTGGCAGAGGACGCCGCCGCAGCCGGACAGGGCGCGGCTGACGGCGAGGTACTGCGGCGGCAGCCGGAACTGGCGGGCGAGGGCGTTCGGGCGCATGTCGGAGGCGATCCCGATGCCGCGGGCGGTCTGCTCGCGGAGCCACTCGCGCGAGTAGCGGAAGCGCTCCACGGCGAACGGGGCGGCGTGCGGGCCGATCAGGTCGGCGACCTCCTCGGGGTCCACGTCGGCGTCCGGCACGAGGAAGCCCTCCTCGCGGAGCGCGTCGACGATCTCGGCGGGGTCGCCGAGGGTCCCGATGCGGGTGAGCCGGCCGATCGACCACTGGAGCTCGGCCGGGACGCGGGCGGCGCCGCCGAAGTCCATGACGCCGAGGCGGCCGTCGTCCAGCAGCCGGAAGTTCCCCGGATGCGGGTCGATGTGGATCATCTCGCAGCGGGCCGGGCCGGACAGCAGGAAGCGGAACAGCAGCAGGCCGGCGCGGTCGCGGCGGTCCTGGTCGCCCTCGGCGATGACCTTCGCCAGCGGGGTGCCGTCCAGCCACTCGGTGACCAGCACGTTGCCCGACTGGGCGACGACGGCGGGGACGACGAAGTCGGGGTCGCCGTCGTAGGCGTCGTGGAACGCGGTCTGGGCGCGGGCCTCGTCGACGTAGTCCAGCTCCTTCTCCAGCCGCCGCTTGAGGTCGGCGACGACCGGCTTGACCTCGACGCCCGGGAACAGCGGGGTGAACAGCCTGCTGAGGCGGGAGATCTGGTTGAAGTCGCTCATCAGCGCCTGGGCGGCGCCGGGGTACTGGACCTTGACCGCGACCGTCCGGCCGTCGTGCCAGACGGCCTTGTGGACCTGGCCGATGGACGCCGCCGCGGCGGGCCGGTCGTCGAACTCGGCGAACTTCTCGCGCCAGTCCTCGCCGAGGCCCTCGGCGAGGACCTGGTGGGTGGTGGACGCCGGCATCGGGGGCGCCGCCTCCTGCAGGCGGGTCAGGCTGGCGCGGAACGGCCCGGCGATCTCCTCGGGCAGCCCGGCCTCGAAGATCGACAGCAGCTGCCCGACCTTCATGGCGCCGCCCTTCAGCTCGCCGAGCACGGCGAACAGCTGCTCGGCGGTGCGGCGCTGCACCTCCAGCGCGACGGCCTCGGCGGGCCGCCCGAACGTCCGCTTCCCGAACCCGAGGGCGGTGCGCCCGGCGAACCCGAGCGGCAGGGTCGCCAGCTTGGCGGTGCGCGTCACCGCGCGGCGGGGGATGTCACTCACGGCCCGGCCGTCCTCTTTTCGACGATGCGTCCAATGAATACAGCCTCTCACGGAGGCGATCACCGGGAAACGGCCCGCCCCCGTCAAGGATTCAGCGTTCGGAGGCGCCCGGGGATTCCCGGCACCCGGACGTGCCGCACGGGCGCAGCAGCAGCTCGACGACCTCCAGCGCCTGGTCGATCTCCGGCCGGTTCCCGCCCAGGTAGTGCGCGTACATGAACGAGTCGGCGACCCGGACGATCGCCTGGGCGATCGTCCGGGTCGGCAGCCGGACGCGCAGCTCCCCGCGGTCGATCTCCGCCTGCAGCTCCTTGGTCAGCAGCTCGGTGGCGCGGTCCTCGATGGTGCCCGGCATGGTGGCCAGCCGGATGAACAGCCGCGGCTCGCGCTCGGTGAACGCCTTCAGGGGCTCGGCCTCCACCACCGCGCGCATGAACCGGTCGAGGAGGGCGAGGATCCGCCCGGCGCCGGAGCCGCCGACGCCCCGCGCGGCGACCCGGTAGGTGCGCTCGGTCATCTCGCCGAGGACGGCCCCGAGGAGCTGCTCCCGGCTCCCGACCCACCGGTAGAGGGTGGCCCGCCCGACGCCCAGCTCGGCGGCCAGCGCCGACATGTCGATCGGCTCGCCGCGCAGGTAGTGGGCGGAGGCGGCGGCGAGCGCGGCCGCGGGCCCGGCCGGGCGGCCGGACGGCGCGGACGGCGGCCGGACGTGGTCGCCCGGAGCTGCGAGGCCGCTCATCCGCACAGCATGTCACAGGCGGGGCGGCGGCCGATCCGATGACATGTCGCGATCGGACGACTACCAGGGGTGAACGGGGGTAATGGGCAGGTGTGAACGAGAAACAGGGGGGCGCCGGACGCAAGGGCCGGCTGCTGATCATCGGCGGGGCCGAGAACCGGACGTGCGGCGCCGGTCCGCTGGAGACGTTCGCCGAGCTGGCGGGCGGCGAGGACGCGCGGATCGTCGTCATCACGACGGCGACCGAGGTGCCCGAGGAGGTCGCCGAGGAGTACACCGCCGTGTTCGGGCGGCTCGGCGTGTCCTCCGTCCGGGAGCTGCGGCTGCTGGGCCGGGCCGCCGCCGACGCGGCGGCCACGCTGCGGGCGCTGGAGACGGCGACCGGGGTGCTGTTCAGCGGCGGCGACCAGTCCCGGATCCGCACCCTGGTCGGCTCGCGGACCAACGACCTGCTCAAGCGGCGGCTAGACCAGGAGGGCCTGGTGATCGCCGGGACGAGCGCGGGCGCCACCGCGATGGGCCACTGGATGATCCTCGGCGGCAACGGCCACGAGGTCGCCGCCTCCAGCGTGAAGGTCGGGCCGGGGCTCGGCCTGCTCGACAACGTGCTGATCGACATGCACTTCAACGAGCGCGGCCGGCTGCCGAGGCTGATGAGCGGGATCGCGCTGGACACCCGGCTGCTCGGCGTCGGCATCGACGAGGACACCGCGATCGTCGTCGGCGACGGCCAGTTCGCCGTCGTCGGGACGGGCGTGGTGACGGTCGTGGACGCCGGGCAGTCGACGGTCGCCTACGCCGCCTCCGACGACGAGCCGATGGCGATGTTCGACGTGTCGCTGCACCTGCTGCCCGCCGGCTGCGTGTTCCAGATGAACGACAAGCTCCCGGCGATCGGCGCCATGCGCGGCCCGGAGGAGGGGTAGCGGTGCGCCTCGACCACGTCCGCCGCCTGGGCGGCCCGAACGTCTACCTCCCCCGCCCGGTCGCGATCGCGCGGCTGGACCTGCAGGGCCTGACCGGTCACGAGACCACCGACCACCCCGGGTTCGCCGAGCGGCTCGTGGACGCGCTGCCGGGCCTGTCCGGGCACCACTGCTCGGCCGGCCGCCCCGGCGGGCTGCTGGACGCGATGGCGCGCGGCACCTACTTCGGCCACGTCACCGAGCACGTCACGCTGGAGCTGTCCGGGCTGATCGGCCGCGAGGTGTACTTCGGCCGCACCGTGCGCGCGGGCGGGCCGGGCGACTACGAGGTGATCCTGGAGTGCCCGGACGACGAGCCGGCGGGAAGCCCGGTGGTGGAGCGGCTGATCGCCCTCGCGATCCGGCTCGTGAACGGGGCGCTCGCCGGGCTCGTGCCCGACCCGTCCGGCGAGCTGGCGCGGGTCGCCGCCGTCCACGAGGAGGAGCGGCTCGGGGTGAGCACCGCGGCGCTGGCGCGGGCGGCGCGCGAGCGCGGGGTGCCGGTGCGCCGGGTCGGCGACCTCAACCTGCTGCGGCTGGGGTACGGGCGGTACCGGCGGATGGTGTGGGCGGCGATGACCGACGCCACGTCGGCCATCGGCATGGAGGTCGCGGGCGACAAGCGGCTCGCGCACCGGGTGCTCGCCGACGCCGGCGTCCCCGTGCCGGAGGGGCGCGTCGCGGCGTCGCCGGCCGAGGCGCTGGAGGCGCTGCGGGCGATCGGCGGGCCGGTGGTCGTCAAGCCGCTGGCCGGGCACCAGGGCGAGGGCGTCCACATCGAGCTGGCCACGCCGCCGGAGGTGGTCGCCGCGTTCGCGTCCGCGGCCGGGGACGCCGGCGAGGTCCTCGTGGAGTCCTACATCCCCGGCAGGGACTACCGGGTGCTGGTGGCCGGCGGGCGGATCGCGGCGGCGGCCGAGCTGACGGCGGCGTGCGTGACCGGCGACGGGTCGAGCACGGTGGCGGCGCTGGTGGAGCGGGTCAACGCCGACCCGGCGCGCGGCGAGGGGCACGGCCGGCCGCTGACGCGGCTCGTCCTCGGCCCGGCCGAGCTGGCGACGGCGGCGCGGCAGGGCCACGGCCCCGGGTCGGTGCCCGCGGCCGGGGAGCGGGTGTGGCTGCGGCGCAACGCGAACCTGTCCACCGGCGGCACGAGCCGGGACGTGACCGGGGAGGTGCACCCCGAGGTCGCCGCGATGTGCGTGCGGGCCGCGGCGGCCGTCGGCATGGACGTGTGCGGCATCGACCTGCGGCTGCCCGACATCGCCTCGCCGCCGCCCGCCGAGCCCGGCGCCGCCGGCGTGCTGGAGGTCAACGCGGCGCCGGGCCTGCGGATGCACCTGGCGCCGCACGAGGGAGCGGGACGGGACGTCGCCGGCGACATCGTCGACCTGATGTACCCGCCGGGGACGCCGTCGCGGGTGCCGGTCGTGTCGGTGACCGGCACCAACGGCAAGACCACGACCGTCCGGATGATCGCCTACATGCTGGAGCTGGACGGGCGGCGGACCGGCATGACCGGCACCGAGGGCGTGTACGTGGGCGGGCGGCTCGTGCACGCCGCGGACGCGTCCGGGCCGCGCTCGGCCGAGATGGTGCTGGGCGACCGGTCGGTGGAGGCGGCGGTGCTGGAGACCGCGCGGGGCGGGATCGTGCGCCGCGGCCTCGGCTACGACCGCGCCGACGTCGCGGTCGTCACCAACATCACCCGCGACCATCTCGGCATGGACGGCACCGAGTCGCTGGACGACCTGGTCGACATCAAGGCCCTGGTCGCCGAGGAGATCCGGCGCGGCGGCCACGTCGTCCTCAACGCCGCGGACGAGGCGGCGGCCGGCCTGGCCCGGCGGCCCGCGGTGCTGCGGCGCGACCCGGTGCTCCGGTTCTTCGCGCCGGCGGCGGACGCGCCCGTCCTCGCCGACCACGTCCGCGCCGGAGGCACCGGCTACCACGTGGCGGACGGCTGGCTGACCGAGGCCCGCGGCGACCGCGCGACCCGGATCCTGCCGGCGCACGAGGTGGCGGGTTCCTCCGGCGGGCGCGCGGACCACGTGATCGCCAACGCGCTCGCCGCGTCCGCCGCGGCCCGCGCCCTCGGCGTCCCCGTCGAGGTGGTGGCGCGGGCGCTGCGCTCGTTCGACCCGCACACGCGCAATCCGGGCCGGGGCTGCGTCTACCAGGTGGGCGACAACCCCGTCCTGGTCGACTACGCGCACAACCCGGCGGCGGTGGCGGCGGTGGGCGCGTTCGTCCAGCGGCGCTGGGGGGCCGCGGGCGTCGCCGCGGTGACGCTGCCGGGCGACCGGTCCGACGAGCTGGTCGGCGAGACCGCGCGTGCGCTGGCGGGGACGTTCGGCCGCGTCGTCGTCTACGAGGACGAGGACCTGCGGGGCCGCCGCTCGGGCGAGATGACCCGGCTGATCGTCCAGGGGCTCCGGGAGCGGCGCCCGGACGTGCGCCACCACCCGGCGGGCGATCTGAAGGGCGCGCTGACGTCGGCGCTGGACATGGCGGGGCCGGGCGAGCCGGTCCTGCTGCTGTACGAGAAGCTGGAGCCGGTCACCGAGCTGCTGGAGACGCTGGGCGCGGAGCCGGCCGGCTAGTGCCGGGCGGGGCGTCCGGCGCCGGCGGGCGCAGCAGCAGGACGGTGACGGCCAGCAGCATCAGCACGACGACGCCGTCCATCCAGTAGTGGTTGGCGGTGGCGACCACCACCGCGAAGGTGGTCACCGGGTGCAGGAGCCACAGCCATCGCCACCGCGTGCGGGACGTGAGGACGAGCCCGACGGCGATGACGGCGGCCCAGCCGATGTGCAGGGACGGCATGGCGGCGTACTGGTTGGAGACCGTGTCCGTCTCGGGCGCCCCGTACACGGCGGGGCCGAAGCGGGCGGCGGTGTCGATGAGCCCCGTGGCGGGCATCATCCGCGGCGGCGCCAGCGGGACGAGCAGATGCAGGACGAGCGCCACGGCCGTGAGCGCCACGATGACCCGCCGCACCCACCGGTAGTGGACGGGCCGGCGCAGGTAGATCCAGAGCAGGAACAGCCCCGTCGCCGGGAAGTGGACGTAGGCGTAGTAGGAGTTGGCCGCGTGCACGAGGAACTCGCTGTGCAGCAGGCCGTGCTGGACACCGGTCTCGCCCGGAAGGCCGAGGACGCGTTCGAGGCGCCACACCCGGTGGGCGTTGTCGAAGGCCTCGGTGACGCGCCCGTTGGCCAGCAGCCGCCCGAGCTTGTAGGCGCCGAACAGCACGATGATCAGCAGCAGCTCGCGGACGGGCCGCGGCCGCCCGCCGGGACGGATCCCGGACGCCCCGGGGCGCGCGGGTCGGCGCAGCCGGGTCAGCGCGCCGGGGGCCCTGCGCGGCTGGTCGAGGAGGCTCACTGCGTGTCCTTCGCGGATCGGCGTCGTCGGGGAGATGCCGAAGCCTCTCACCTTCCACGCCCACGTTCGAAACGACGCGTGACACGCCAACGATAGATCAAGTTTGCTTGGTCGGCAAAAATGCAGAAGCTGCCAAATTACGTGACGTGCATCTCACCGGAAGGCGGCACGAAACCGGGCGCGAGCGTCCTTCCTAGGTGATCGGAAGACCCACGTAGTTCTCGGCCAGCGAGGTCTTGGCCGCCTCCGAGGACACCACGTAGTCGAGGTGGGAGCGCTGGAGCCGCCGCTCGAAGTCGCTCGCGGCGGGGTCGGTGTGCAGCAGCGTGGTCATCCAGTACGAGAAGTGCTCGGCCCGCCAGACCCGCCGCAGGCACGCGGCGGAGTAGCCGTCCAGCAGCGTCTCCGACCCCGTGGCGTACCGCTCGGCGAACGCCCGCGCGAGGACGATCACGTCGGACACCGCGAGGTTCAGTCCCTTGGCCCCCGTCGGCGGCACGATGTGGGCGGCGTCCCCGGCCAGGAACAGCCGGTCGTGGCGCATCGGCTCGGCCACGAAGCTGCGCATCGGCGTGACCGCCTTGTCGGTGATCGGGCCCTCGTGCAGCTTCCAGCCGTCGTCGGTGGCGAACCGCGCCGCCAGCTCGTCCCAGATCCGGGCGTCGGGCCAGGCGGCGAGGTCCTCGTCCGGCGCCACCTGGAGGTACAGGCGGCTGACGTGCGGCGAGCGGAGGCTGTGCAGCGCGAACCCGCGGTCGTGGTGGGCGTAGATCAGCTCCTCGGTGGACGGGGCGACGTCGGCGAGGATGCCGAGCCAGGCGAACGGGTAGTCGCGGGTGAACGTCCGCAGCCCCGGCACCGCCGGGCGGCTCACGCCGTGGAAGCCGTCGCAGCCCGCGATGTAGTCGCAGTCGAGAGTGTGCGTCGCACCGCCGCTCCGGAACGTCACGCTGGGCGCGGACGCGTCCAGGTGCAGGGCCTCCGCCTCGAACCGCACGTCGCCGCCGTCCGCCAGCCGCCGGGCGACCAGGTCCTTGACGATCTCGGTCTGCGCGTACACGGTGACCGTCCGGCCGGTCAGGTCGGTCAGCGGGATCCGGTGCCCCGCGCCGCCGAACCGCAGTTCGAGCCCGTGGTGGACGAGGCCCTCGCGGTCGAGCCGCTCCCCCGCCCCGCTCTCCCGCAGGACGTCGGTCGTGCCCTGCTCCAGCATCCCGGCCCGCTGCCGGTGCTCCACGTAGCCGCGGTCCCGGCTCTCCAGCACCACCGAGTCGATCCCCTGGAGACGCAGCAGATGGGAGAGCAGCAGCCCCGCGGGGCCGGCCCCGATGATCGCCACCTGTGTACGCATCGATCCTCCTCGTGGTCCGCGCAGCTCACCCGCCGATGCTCGCGCCCGTCGCGGCCGCTTCAGGCGCCGGTCTTCCGCTCGGCGGAAAACATGTCGGGATGGCCGTGCCAGTGCGCCGCCACGTCCCGCGACAGCGCCCGCGCCGCCGTGGCCAGCGGCGGCAGCAGCCGCCGCAGGTCGGCGCCGCGGGAGCCCGCCACCAGCGACATCGCCGCCACCACCTCGCCCGCCCCGTCCCGCACCGGGGCGCCCACGGACGACGCGCCGAGCGTCATCTCGTCCCGGGTCAGGGAGTACCCGGCGCGGCGGACCCGCTCGATGCAGCGCCGCAGCTCCGCGGGGTCGGTGATGGTGCGCACCGCGTACCGGGGCAGTTCCCCGTCCAGCACCTTCTCCCGCACCTCGGGCGGCGCGTACGCCAGCAGCACCTTGCCCACGCCGGTGGTGTGCAGCGGCAGCATGGCGCCGACCTGCGTGACGACCGGCACCGACCGCGTGCCGCGCAGCCGCTCGACGATGAGCACGCGGTCCTCGCGGAGCACGCCGAGCTGGACGTTGTCGTGCGTGGCCTCGTACAGGTCCTCCATGTGCGGGAGTGCCAGCTCGCGCAGCCCGGTGACGGCGGGGGCCTGGCTGCCGATGCGCCACAGCCGGGTGCCGATGCGGTACGTCCCGTCCGGGACCCGCTCCAGGAACCCGCCCGCGACCAGCTCGCCGACGAGCCGGTGCCCGGTCGCCAGCGGCAGCCCCGCCCGCCGGCAGATCTCGCTCAGGTTGAGGCGGACGCCGCCCTGCGCGAAGGCGTTCAGGATCGCCATCACCTTGCCGGCCACGCTGACCGGCCGCGCCCGCTCCGCCCTGTGACCTGTCACGTGGCCCCTCCGCCCGGGCTCCCGCCCGTCACTCCTGCTCGGTGAGTACCCGCTGGGCGACGGCGAAGGCCGAGTTCGCGGCGGGTACTCCACAATAGATCGCCGTCTGCAGGAGCACCTCCTTGATCTCGTCGGGGGTGAGGCCGTTGCGCAGGGCGGCGCGCACGTGCATGGCCAGCTCCTCCAGGTGGCCCCCGGCGACCATCGCGGTCAGCGTGATGCAGCTGCGGGTCTTGCGGTCCAGGCCCGGGCGGGTCCAGATCTCGCCCCACGCGTACCGGGTGATCATGTCCTGGAAGTCGGCGGTGAATTCGTCCTTGCGGGCCTCGGCGCGGTCGACGTGCGCGTCGCCGAGGACCTCGCGGCGCGTCCGCATGCCCCGCGCGCGGCGCCCCTCGTCGGTCATGCCCTCGCTCATCGGGCTGCTCCCCTCCGGACGCGGTCCAGGTGCGCGGTGATCGCCGCGGTGACCTCCGCCGGGCGCTCCGCGTTCGCCAGGTGCCCGGCGCCCTCGATCACGGTCAGCCGGGCGCCCGGGATCCCGGCGGCGAGCCGCGCGGCGTGGCCCTCCGGCGGCGTGGGGCCGTCCTGCGCCCCGGCGATCACCAGCGTGGGCGCGGAGATCTCGCCGAGGCGCGCGGTCGCGTCGAACGCGGCCAGCGCGTCGCAGCAGGCGGCATAGCCCTCCGGGGCGGTGGCGCGGAGCATCTCGACGTACGGCTCCGCCCCGGTGAAGGACGGCGTGAACCAGCGTCCCGCCGCAGTGTCGGCGACCGGGCCGACCCCTTCCCGGCGGACGAGCGCGGCCCGGTCCCGCCACGGCCCCGGATCGCCGAAGCGCGGGGAGGTGCAGCACAGGACCAGCCCGGCGACGCGCTCCGGGGCGCGCAGCGCGAGGGCCGTCCCGACCGCGCCGCCGAGGGACACCCCGGCATAGGCGGCCCGGCCCACGCCGAGCCCGTCCAGGAGCGCCGCGATCCCGTCGGCGAGGCTCTCGACGGTCACCGGCCCGTCCGGCGGGGGCGCGCCGCCGTGCCCGGGCAGGTCGTAGCGCAGGACGCGCCACTCGCGGGTCAGCGCGGGCAGCTGCGGCAGCCACAGGTCCGTGGACGTGCCGAGGGACGGGCCGAGGACGACGACGGGCGCGTCCGGCGGGCCGTCCAGGCGGTACCGCGGCGGCGCGGCGGTCATGTGCGGCTCCTGCGGTAGGCGTCGAGGGCCTGGCCGACGAGGACGGCGGCGGCGCCCGGCCCGGGGTCGCCGCCGAGGACGTCGAGCAGGTCGTCCAGGTCGGCCCGCATCAGCTCGGTGGACACCTCCAGGCCGTCCAGCAGCTCGGCGGCCGTCTCGGCGGCGCCGCCGGTGAGGCGCAGGCACTCGCGCAGCGGCTGCCACTCGGCGTGCCACTCCCCCGCGGGCCGCTCGTGCGCGGCGGCCTGCGCGGCGAGGATCACCTGGACCTGCGCCGGAACCTGCAGGGCCGCGGAGCGGATCAGCGCGGACCGCGCCGGGTTGCGCTTGTGCGGCATCGACGACGAGCCGCCGCCCGCGCCCTCGGCGGCCTCGGCGACCTCGCTCTGCGCCAGCAGCCACACATCGGTGGCGATCTTGCCGAGCGCGCCGGCGACCAGCGCGTGCGCCGCGCCGAGGCCGGCGACCGGGGTGCGGCGGGTGTGCCACGGCAGGACGGGGCGCGCCAGCCCCGTCTCCTCCGCGTAGGCCGCGACGAGGTCGAGCCCCTGGTCCCCGAACGCGTCGAGCGTCCCGGCGGGACCGCCGAGCTGGACGGGCAGCACGGCCGCGGCCAGCCGCTCGCGGGCCTCCAGGCAGCCGAGGAGCCAGCCCGCGGCCTTGGCGCCGAACGTCGTCGGCAGCGCCTGGCGGCCGAGCGTGCGCGCCGCCATCGGGGTGTCGCGGTACCGCGCCGCGAGCCCGGCCAGCGCGTCCAGGGCCCGGTCGAGGTGGGCGAGGACCACGCGCCGCGTGCGGGCCGCGACGAGCATGGCGCCGGTGTCGAGGATGTCCTGGCTGGTGGCGCCCTTGTGGACGTGCTCGCCGGCGCTTCCGGCGAGCACCCGCAGGTCGGCGACCAGCGGCACCACGGGATTGCCGGAGGCGCGCGCCCGGCCGGCGATCCCGGCGAGGTCGAACCGGCCCGCCTCGGCGGCCCCCGTGATCGCCTCGGCGGCACCGCCGGGAATGATCCCGAGGCGGGCCTGCGCGCGCGCCAGCGCGGCCTCCGCGTCCAGCATCGCGGTCAGGTAGGCGAGGTCGCTCGTGGCGGCCTCCGCCTCCGTGCCCGCCCGGACGGGGGACAGCAGCCCCGCGTCCGGCGCCGGGCCGCGCTCCTCAGAAGCCAAGGAAGACCGTCTCCCCCTCTCCCTGCAGGCGCACGTCGAAACGGTACTCCCGCTCGCCCTCGCGTTCGGCGACCAGGGTGCCGCGGCGGTCCTCCGGGACGGCGCCGAGCAGCGGGTCGCCGGCGTGGGCGGCCTCGTCCTCGGGGAAGTACAGGCGGGTGAAGACGGGCTTGAGCAGCCCCCGGGCGAAGACCAGCACGGCGATGTAGGGGGCGCCGTCGCCGACCGCGCCGGGCTTGACGGTGCTGAACCAGTAGCCGCCGGCCGCGTCGGTGGCGCACCGGCCGAAACCGGAGAACCCGTGCCCGGCCCGTGCGATCCCGCCGGGGCGCCGCGGGATCTCGCCGTCCCCGTCGGCCTGCCAGATCTCCAGCAGCGCGTCCGGCACCGGCGCGCCCGCGCCGTCCAGCACCCGCCCGCGGATGCGGACCGCGTCGGGCCGCCAGGGCGGGACGACCTCCGGCCCCGCCGCGTACGGGAGCGCGTAGCCGAAGAAGGGGCCGACCGTCTGGGACGGCGTGGTGAGGGAAGGCGTGCTCATTCAGGCCTCCGTCGGGGTGTCGCCGAGGACGATGTCCCACTGGTAGCCGAGCGCCCATTCCGGCACGGTGGTGTCCATGTCGAACCGGGAGACCAGCTTCTCCCGGTCCTTCTCGTCCGGAATCGACTGGAAGATCGGGTCGTAGGCGAACAGCGGGTCGCCGGGGAAGTACATCTGGGTGACGAGCCGCTGGGTGAACGCGGTGCCGAAGACCGAGAAATGGATGTGCGCGGGCCGCCAGGCGTTGTGGTGATTGCCCCACGGGTAGGCGCCGGGCTTGATCGTGACGAACCGGTAGCGGCCGTCGTCGCCGGTCAGGCAGCGCCCGGCCCCGGTGAAGTTCGGGTCGAGCGGCGCGGGGTGGATGTCGCCGAGGTGGTTGTAGCGGCCCGCGGCGTTCGCCTGCCAGACCTCCACGAGGGCGTTCCGCACCGGGCGCCCGGCGCCGTCCAGCACCCGCCCGGTCACGATGATCCGCTCGCCGAGGGGCTCGCCGCTGTGCTGCACGGTGAGGTCCTCGTCCAGCCGGCCGAGCTCCTGGTGGCCGAAGACCGGGGAGGTCAGCTCGACGCTGTCCGGGCCGAGCTTCGGCATGATCAGCTCCTGCGAGGGCGCGCGGAGCACGGTGCTCTTGTAGCCCGGGTACAGGTACGGCGGATGCGTCATGCGCTCTTTTCCCTTCTGTTCCCGCTCGGCGACGGTACCCACGGGACCGCCGCCCACCACACTGGCAGCCGGCACCGGGTGCCCCGTCACCGGGTTTCCGGTCAGCGGAAGGGAAGAGGCGTGATCAGAGCCGCTCGGGCAGCCCGAACAGGGAGAACAGGCTCGTGTCGAAGAACACCGAGACGTGCGCGACGCCGTCGCCCGTGATGCTGAGCACCTGGAGCTGGTACGGGCTGTGGACGCCGTTCTCGTCGAGCTTGTACATCCCGAACGCCGGCTGCCCGTTCGCGGCGGCCGGGACCATCCTGATGTCGCCGGGTGCGGGGCGGCACTGGGCGATGATGAGGCGGACGACGTGGTCGGCGCCGACGAACCACTCGGGGAACGGCGGCATCTCCCAGACGACGTCCTTCTTGAACAGCTCGATGAGCCCGGTGATGTCGGCGTCCTCGAACGCCTTGGCGTAGCGCTCCAGCAGGTCGCGCTGGTCGGGGTCGGAGGGCTCGACCAGCTCGTCCCGGACGGGGGCGTGCTCCTCCAGCTGCGCCCGGGCGCGCTGCAGCGCGCTGTTCACCGCGGGGGTGGAGGTGTCGAGCAGTTCGGCGACCTCGGCGGCCTTCCACTTCAGCACGTCCCGCAGGATCAGCACGACCCGCTGCTTGGCGGGCAGGTGCTGCAGGGCGGCGACGAGCGCCAGCCGGGTGCTCTCGCGGGCGGCGACGATCGTGGCCGGGTCGGTGGCGTCGGCGCCGAGGACGTCGTCGGGGGCCGGCTCCAGCCAGGGCACCTCGTCGGACGCCACGACGGGCCGCTCCGGCTCGTCGCTCGGCCCGCCGAGCCCGGTCGGCATGGGCCGCCGGCCGCGCTGGTCGATCGCCGTCAGGCAGACGTTCGTGGCGATCCGGTACAGCCACGTCCGCAGCGAGGACCGCCCCTCGAAGTCGCCGTACGAGCGCCAGGCGCGCAGGTAGGTCTCCTGCACGAGGTCTTCGGCGTCGTGGATCGAGCCGAGCATCCGGTAGCAGTGCGCCAGCAGCTCGCGCCGGTACGGATCGGCGAGTTCCTGGAAGTCGCGGTCTGTCTCTATGGTGCTGTTCGCCATGGTGGTCGTCACCTCTGCTCGGCGGTATCGCCCGGACGGCGGGCCCCGTCGCCCCCGACCGTAGGCGACCCCACCGACAGAACACGTGCAACGCCTTCGATGGTACGCCCGGCACCTCGTCCGAGCAGCGGTTCCAGCAGGCTCCGCGCCTCGCCGGCCGAGGTCCGGTCACCGGTCCGGCGGCAGACGATCTCCGCCCGCGCGAGATGTTCGCGCGCCTCCTCGGGCCGGCCGAGCGCCAGGTGGATCCGGCCGAGGAGCAGCAGGCTCAGGCCGCGGCCCCACCGGTCGCCGATGCCGGCCTGGATCTCCAGGGCGCGCAGCGCGTGGCGGCGGGCCTCCTCGTGGTCCCCGGCGTCGGAGTGCGCCCGGGCGATGTTGTCGAGGGTGTCGGCCGCGCCGCGCCGGTCGTCGATCTCGTACCGGATGGCCAGCGCCCGGCGCGCGTAGCCGAGCGCCTCGCCGGTGTCGCCGAGCCGCCGCTTCAGCCGGGCCATGGTGTTCAGGCTGTCCCCCTCGCCGCGCCGGTCGCCGATCTCGCGGCGGAGCGCCAGGGCCCGGGTCACGTGTTCGAGCGCCTCGGAGTACCGCCCGGCGTTGCGGTGGATGCGGGCGAGCAGGTCGAGGTCCTCGCCCTCCCCGTACTGGTCGGCGGTCTCGCGGTGAAGGCGCAGCGCCGCGCGGGCCGCGGCGAGGGCGGCCTCCTCCTCGCCGAGCCGCCACCTGGCGTGGGCCAGGGTGTTCAGGCTGTCGGCCTCGCCGCGCCGGTCGCCGATCTCCCGGTGCAGGCCGAGCGCCCGCTCGGCGAGGCCGACGGCGCGGTCGTTGCGGCCCAGCCTGCGGTGGCCGCGCGAGAGGGTGTCCAGGCTCTCCGCCTGGCCGGGCCGGTCGTCGGTCTCGGTGCGGATGCGCAGCGCGAGGCCGGCGTGGCGCAGGGCCTTCCGGTACCGCGCGAGGACGTAGTAGACCCCGGCGAGGACGTCGCGGGCCGCGCTCTCGGCGTCGAGGTCGCCGATCCTGCGCTCGATCTTGATGGCCCTGCGCGCGTGCCGGACGGCGGCCCGGAGCGCGGCCTGCCGCCGGCACACCCTGGCGAGGAGGGTGAGGGTCCTGCCCTCGGCGGCCGGCGCGCCGATGGCCCGCTCGATCCGCAGCGCGCTCTTCAGGACGCGGCGGGCCGCCGGATAGTCGGCCAGCCGGTAGTGCACGAACCCGATGGCCTCCAGGGTCTCCGCCTCGCCGTAGCGGTCGCACGCCGCCCGCTGGATGGCGAGGGCCTCGCCCAGGCGCGCGAGCGACTCGCCGTGGTGGCCGAGGTGCTCCTGCAGCCGTCCGATCAGCGTGAGCGCCTCGGCCTCCCCGGCGCGGTCGTCCATCTCCCTTTTCGCGTCCAGGACGCCGAGGGCCGTCCGCAGCGCGCGGGCGTACCGGGCCTGCCTGCGGTCGATGTGCGCGAGCGTGAGCAGGTCATCGGTCTCCCCGTGCCGGTCACCGGTCCGGCGGCAGATCTCCAGCGACTCCTGGGCGCACTCGCGGGCCCGCGCGTAGCGCGCGGTGCGGGCGTGGATGCGGGCGAGGACGTACAGGGCGTGGCTGGCCCCGGCGAGGTCGCCGATCTCGCGCTGGATCGCCAGGGCCTCCTCGGCGCGGGCGAGGGCCTCGTCGTAGCGGCTCTGGTGCCAGCGGACGAGCGCGATCTTGGCGATGCTCTCGGCGACCCCGCGACGGTCGCCGATCTCGCGCCGGATCCGCAGCGACTCCTTGGCGTGCTGGGCCGCCTCGCGGTACCGGCCGGTGCGTATCCCGAGCCGGGCGAGGACGTCGAGCGTCACGCCCTGGCCGGGCCGGTCACCGGTGTTCTGCTGGAGGCGCAGCGCCTCCTCCGCGTGGCGCCGGGCCGCCCTGTGATCGCCCATCCGGCACTGGATCCGCGCGATGGTGGCGAGGCTCTCCCCCTGGCCGATGCGGGCGGCGCGGCCGGCGCCCTTGCGGGTGTGCCGTTCGAGCGCCGCGCGGGCGTGGACGAGGGCTTCGCCGTACCGGCCGGCGCTGCGCTCGATCTCGGCCAGGTTGTTCAGCGTCCTGCCGAGCCCGGAGCCGGCCTTCATCCTCCGCTGGAGGGCGAGGGCCGACTCGACGTCGCGGCGGGCGTCGGCGTGCCGGCCGAGCCGCCGCTCCACGAGGGCGATGAGGTTGAGCACGGAGGCGACGCCGTGCTCGTCCCCGATCCGCTTCCTGATGGCCAGGGCGTGCCGGGCGTGCCTCATCGCCGCCTGGTACTGCCCGGAGTCGTGGTGGAAGACCGCGATGGTGCACAGCGACTCCGCCTCCCCGTACAGGTCGCCGACGTCCCGGCAGATCCGCAGGGCGCGGGAGGCGTCGTCGAAGGCCGCCGGGCAGTCCCCCAGGTTCTCCAGGACCTGCGCGCGCCCGAGCAGGCTGACCGCGAGCCCGGTGAGGTCGCCGATGTCCTCCCGGACGGCGACCGACTCCCGCGCGCACGCCAGCGCCTCCTTCAGCCGCCCGCCGCGCCGCAGGGCGCGGCACATCCCGTCGAGGACCGCGCCCTGCCCGCGGCGGTTGCCGAGGCGGCGGCGGACCGCGAGCGCCCGCTCGGCGTAGCGGAGGGCGTGGCCCGTCAGGCCGAGCCGGCGCAGGATGCGGGCGATCATCTCCAGGGCGTCGGCCTCGCCCGCGCCGCCGCCCAGCTCCCGGTGGACGCGCAGCGACTCACGGGCGTGACGCAGCGCGGTCCGGTAGTGGGCGAGCCGCCAGTGCACCTGCGCGATCTGCTCCAGTGCCTGGCCGATCCCCTGCCGGTCGCCCTCCCGGGTCAGGACGGCGAGCGCCCGCTCCCCGTACTCCAGGGCCTCCTGGTAGCGGGAGCACTGGCGTTCGACGCGCGAGCGGGTGTTGAGGGCCCAGCCCGCCCGGCGGTGGTCGCCGAGCTCGGTGAAGATCTCGTAGGCCTCTCTGGCCTCCTTCGCGGCCTCCACGTGGTCCCCGGCGTCGCAGTGGACGACGGCGAGCTGGTCGAGCATCAGCGCCTCGGGGTGCCGGTCCCGGGCGGCCCGCGCCGCGGCCAGCCCGAGCCGGTGGACCGCCAGGTTGTCGGCGGCGTGCTTGTCGCGCCTGAGCAGCTGGAACAGCGCGTCGGCGAACTGCCAGGCCAGGTGCGGCCCGGCGCCCTCGGCCGCCCGCCGGGCGACGGCGACGACGGCCGCCCGCTCCCGCTCGAACCAGGCGAGCTCCGGCTCGGCCGGGCGCGGGGCTCCCCCCACCGCCCCGGACGCGGGGCCGACCGCCGTGGGCGCGATCGCTTTGGCGGCCTCGCGCAGCCGGGCCAGGTACCAGTCCTGGAGCCGCCCGGTGGCCGCTTCGGCCCCCGGCCGGTCCTCGCGGGCGAGCCGTTCCGCGGCGTACTCCGCCAGCAGCTCGTGCAGGCGGAACCGGCCGGCCGTGCCCGGCTCGACGAGGTGCTTGCGGATGAGGCCCCGAAGGACGCCCCGGGCCTCCCGGACGGTCACGGCCAGGAGCGCGGCGAGGCTCTCGGCGCCGAAGTCGAGGCCGCGCATGAGGCCGAGCAGCCTGAACGCGGCCTGCTCGCGGGGCGTCAGGTTGTCGTAGGACAGGTCGAAGGCGGAGCGCAGGGCGAGCTCGGGATCGCCGTCGAGCACCAGCGCGTCCAGCCTGCCCCCGCACGTCAGTTCCCCGACGAGGGAGGCGACGGAGTCGAAGGGGCCCGCCTCCAGCCCGACCGCGGCGATCCTGATCGCCAGCGGCAGCCGGGCGCAGGACTCCGCGAGGTCGGCGATCGCCCGCGGCTCCTCCTTGCTGCGCTCGCCGCCGAGCAGCCGGGCGAGGAGCCGCCACGAGTCGGCGATGGACAGCGGTCCGACCGGGATCGAGACGGCGCCGAACCGGGCGATCAGCGCCTCCAGCCGCGTCCGCCCGGTCACCACGACGAGGGATCCGGCACCGCCCGGGACCAGCGGCACGACCTGGTCGGCGTCCGCCGCGTCGTCGAGGACGACGAGGACGCGGCGGACGGCGACCAGGGAGCGGAAGAGCGCGGCGCACCGGGCCTCGTCGGACGGGATGTCGCGGGCCGCGACGCCGAGGTCCTCCAGGAACCGCCGCAGCGCCCGTCCGGGCGTCCGCGCGGCCGGCCCGCCCATGTCCAGGAAGAACTGGTCCTCGAAGCGGTCCGCGTGCTGGTGGGCCCAGTGCAGGACGAGCGCGGTCTTCCCCGCGCCCGCCATCCCGTGGATGTGGGCCACGGTCACCGAGCCGGCCTCCCGGGCCGAGGCGAAGGCGGCGTCCAGCACCGCGAGCTCGTCCTCCCGCCCGACGAAGTCGCGGGGCGCCGCGGGGAGCTGCCGGATCGGCGGCGCGAACCGCGGCGCCGGATAGTGCACGATCTTGTCGCCGGCGACGATGTCGTCGGCGTGGACCTGGTCGTGGAAGCAGGCGGCCGGGCGGGGCACCGGGGCGTGCGGGCTGTCCGGCGCCGTCTCCGCGCCGTCGTCGGGGTCCGTGGCGTCGATCACGTCGCCTCCTCATGGCCGGGTGCGGCCTCACCTGTCATGAGCGGGGTCCTCCTCAGCAGACCGCCCGGCCTGCGGCGATGACAACGGCGCCCGGAATGCCCGTACAAGCCCGTACAGCGGCCGTCACGCGACCCCCGCCACCCGGGCACGGAGAGTCGTGGCCGGGAGCGGACGATGTGTATCATCCGCCCCAGACAGGCGTCTGACTCCGTGTGTCAATCGGTGCGGCGGACGGCACCGGGCTCACCTCGGGGGTGCACATGGCGGCGCGCAACCCGGCAGGAAACGGGACTGGCGGACCCGATCCCCGGCGGATCGTGACCCGGCAGGACTTCGCGGCACAGCTCACCCTGCTCCGGGAGGCCGCGGGCCTGACCGTCCGGCAGGTCGCGCGGGCGTCCGGGATCCCCGACGCGAGCGCCGGGGACTACTTCGCCGGCCGCCACCTGCCGCCGCCGCGGCCCGACCGGCTCCCGGCGCTGCTGCGGGCCTGCGGGGTGACCGGCGCCGAGGCCGAGTCCTGGCTGGACGCGCTGCGCCGGGTCCGCCGGACGCCGGGACGCCGTCCCGCGGTCGTCCCCTACCGCGGCCTCGCCCGCTTCGAGGCCGAGGACGCCGGCTGGTACTTCGGGCGCGAGGCCCTGACGGCCACCCTGCTGGAGCGCGTCCGGGGCCTCGGCGGCAAGGGCGCCCTGGTGGTCGTCGGGCCGTCCGGCGCCGGGAAGTCGTCGCTGATCAGGGCCGGGCTGATCCCGGCGCTGCGGGACGAGGCCGGCGCCGTCCTGCACACGGCGGGTGAGATCGACGCCGGCGCGCTGGCGTCGCTGCGCGCCCGGGCCCCCGCGGTGCTGGCCGTCGACCAGCTCGAGGAGATCCTCGCCGATCGCGCCGGAGCCGGCGAGGAGGACCTGATCGCCGGGCTGCTGGAGCTCCCCGCCGCGGTCGTCCTCGCGCTCCGGGCCGACTTCTACGGGCGGGCGCTGCGCCATCCGGGGCTCGCCGGGGTGCTCCAGACCGGCCAGGTGCTCGTGACCCCCATGAACGAGGACGAGCTGCGCCGGGCGATCGTCATGCCGGCGCAGCGGGCCGGGCTGGAGCTGGAGCCGGGCCTGGTCGACCTGCTGCTGCGCGAGGTGAGCCCGGCGCCGGGAGCCGCGCCCGGCGCCGCCCACGACGCGGGAACGCTGCCGCTGCTGTCGCACGCCCTGCTGTCGACGTGGGAGCGGCGGCGGCACGCCATGCTCACGATCGCCGACTACCGGGACAGCGGCGGGATCCAGGGGGCCGTCGCCGCCACCGCCGAGGAGGCCTACCGGGACCTCGGCGAGACCGAGCGGCAGATCGCCAGGAGGCTGTTCCTGCGGCTGGTGCACCTCACCGGCGACACCGGGGTGACGCGGCGGCGGGTGGCGGAGCGGGAGCTCGGGGACGGGACGAGCGCCGTCCTCGCCCGCTTCGTCGACCAGCGGCTCGTCACCGCGCGCGCCGACGGCGTCGAGATCGCCCATGAAGCGCTGCTGGCCGCGTGGCCGCGGCTGCGCGCGTGGGTCGAGACCGACCGGGCCGGGCTGCGCGCGCACCGCCGGCTCACCGCGGCGGCCGAGGCGTGGGAGGAGTCCGGCCGCGACCCGGGCACGCTGCTGCGCGGGGTGTGGCTCGCCGAGAGCGAGGAGCTGGCCGCCGACCCGCGGCGCGGAGCCGGCCTGAACGAGCTGGAGATCCGGTTCCTGCGGGAGTCGGTGCACCGGCGGGAGGCGGAGGCGCGGGCGCTGCGCCGGCTGGTGCGGCGCGGGCGGCGGCTGATCGCCGTCCTGTCGGTCGTGTCGCTGCTGGCGCTCGGGCTGGCGGCGGTCACGGTGAGCCAGCGGCGCGCCGCCGACGAGCAGCGCGACGAGGCGGTGTCGCGGCAGGTGGCGGTCGAGTCCGGCAAGCTGCGCGGCAAGGACGTCGCGCTCGCGGCCCAGACCGCCCTGGCCGCGTACCGGGTGTCGCCCACTCCGGAGGCCCGCTCCGCCCTGCTGGAGTCCTACGCGGGCCCGGCGGTGACCCGGATCGCCGGACCGCGCGGCGTCCTGCAGTCGGTGGCCGTCAGCGCGGACGGCCGCACGCTCGCGACCGGCGGCGCGGACCGCGCCGTGCGGCTGTGGAACATCGCCGAACGCGGGCGCCCCGCGCCGATCGGCGAGCCGCTGGGCGGGCACCGCGACACCGTGTACGGCGTCGCGATCAGCCCCGACGGCCGGACCGTCGCGGACGGCGGCGGCGGGGGGACGGTCATGCTGAGGCGGATCGGCGGGGCCTCCCGAGCCCTCACCGGACCGCGCTCCACCGTGTACGCGGTGGCGTTCAGCCCGGACGGGAGGACGCTCGTCGCCGCGAGCGCCGACGGGACGGTCCGGTCCTGGGACCCGGCCCGTCCGGAGGCCGGTGGCCGGATCCTCCTGGAAGGCGGCGCCGCCGCCCACACCGCGGCGTTCGGCCCCGACGGGACGACGCTCGCCGTCGGGTTCGAAGACGGGACGGTCCGGCTGGTGGACATGGTCCGCCGCGAGCCCGCCGGCGATCCCCTGAAGGCGGGCTCGAAGACCGTGTTCGCCGTGGCGTTCAGCCGCGACGGGAGGACGCTCGCGGCGGGCAACGCCGACGGGAACGTCCGGCTGTGGCGCGTGTCCGGTGCGCGGGCCGTCCCGTCCGGCGAGCCGCTGACCGGCCCGAAGGGATGGGTCAACGGGGTCGCGTTCGCGCCGGACGGCCGGTCGCTGGCCGCCGCGAGCTCGGACGGCCGGGTCTGGGTCTGGGACCTCGCCGGGGGGAGCCCGCGCACCTCGCTGCCGCACCCGGGTCCGGTGACGGCGGTGGCGTTCCTGCCGTCCGGCGCGCTCGCCACCGCCGCGGCGGACGGCACCGCCAGGATCTGGGACCTGCCCGGCCCGGTCGTCCAGGGGCCCGGCGCCGGGATCTTCGCCGCGGGGCTGAGCCGCGACGGCCGCGTCCTCGCGCTCGCGAGCCAGGACGGGACCGCGCGGCTCTGGTCGGTCGCCGACCCGCGCCGTCCCGCGCCGCTCGGGCCGGTGATCCGGCACGCGGCCGGGGACGGCCGGGCGTCGGGGGCGGCGGCGCTGAGCCCGGACGCCGGCACGCTCGCCATCGGCGGCGTCGGCGGCCCGACGCAGCTGTGGGACGTGCGCTCCCCCGGCCGCCCCGCCGCGATCCCCGCGCGGCTCACCGGCCCCGCCGGCCTCGTCCAGGGGCTCACCTTCAGCCCGGACGGCCGCCTCCTCGCCGTCGCGAGCAACGACGCGAAGGTGTGGCTGTGGGACGTCCGCGACCCGCGCGGGCCGGTGCGCCTGGCCGTGCTGGCCGGCGCGACCAACTACGCGTACCAGGCCGCGTTCAGCCCGGACGGCCGCACCCTGGCCTACGGCACGGCCGACAACGAGGTCCTGCTGTGGGACGTGTCCGACCCGCGGCACCCGGCGCGGCTCGGAGGGGCCCTGACCGAGCACGAGAACTACGTGTTCACCGTGGTTTTCAGCCCGGACGGCCGCACGATGGCAACCGCCGGCGCCGACAACACCGTGATCCTGTGGGACCTCGCCGACCGCTCCCGCCCGCGTCCGCTGCCGCGGCGGCTGCGCGGCCCGACGAACTACATCTACTCGCTGGCCCACGGCCCGGGCGGCGTGCTCGCCGCCGCGGCCGGGGACGGGACCGTCTGGCTGTGGGACGTCTCGGAGCCGTCCCGGCCGTCGGCGCCGGCGACGCTCACCGGCTCGGCCGAGGCGCTGTACTTCGACGTGGCCGACTCCCGCCGGCCCCTGCTGGTGACGACCGGGGTGGGCCGGGAGGTCAGGCTGTGGGACATGGACCCGGAACGGGTCGCGGCGCAGATCTGCGCCGTGGCGGGGACGCCGGTCACCGAGGCGGAGTGGCGGCGCCACCTGCCGTCCAAGCCCTACGACCCGCCCTGCTAGAGAATTCGCACTGCTGGAAGGTCTGCACTGCTAGAACTCGAAGCCGCCGGGGCGGCCGTTGCGGTCGGCGATCAGGCCGGCGAGGGTGGCGACGGCGATCTCCGCCGGGGTCCGGGAGCCGATGTTCAGGCCGATCGGGCGGTGCACGCGGGCGATGTCGGCGGCGGGGACCCCGAGCTCGGTGAGGGCCGGGATGTGCGGGGCCGGGTGCCGGGGGTTGCCCATGACGCCGACCCACCGGACGGGCTGGGTCAGCACGTCGCGCAGGACGGGCCCGAGCTCGGGCCGGTGGTGGTCGGTCACGACGACGTCGGCCGTGGCGTCCAGCGGCGGGAGGTCGGTCGCCCCCTCGCGCGACTTGTCGGGGTCGACGAGGAACGACCGGTAGCCGAGGTCGGCGCCGTAGCGCAGGAGGTGGTCGGCGACCGCGCCGGCGAACACCGCGACCAGCGTCCGCTCCTCGGAGGGCGGCGGGACGTCGCCGTGCGCGACGTCGCAGGAGGGGTCGGCTGCGTGCGGTGTGGCCATACCGGAAAGTCTGCCCCGCGCGGCGGCGGCCGGTCCAGGGGCCACGCCTTATCGCAAACAGGTGTTTCCAGAACGTAGAACTTCGGCGCTGGAACGGGTATGCCTTCTGTCTAGACTGCTGTCACCCGGCGGCCACAGGAGGGACCGACCGTGATCGCGAGACCGGAGGGCGGCCCCCGCGTCGTGGTGGGGGTGGACGACTCCGCGGGTGCGCGCTGCGCGCTGTCCTGGGCGATCGGCGAGGCGCGGCTGCGCCGGCTGCCGCTGCTGGTCGCGCACGCCGCGCCGCTGCCCCCGCACGTGTCGGCGGCGGGGCAGCTCGGCTGCGGCATCACCGAGGCGCTGCGCGCGTCCGGGGCGGAGCTCATCGCCCGGTTGCTGACGGAGGTGTGCGACGGACCGCCCGACGGCGTGGAGATGACCGCGCTGGCGCTCGTCGGGGAGCCGGGGGCCACCCTGGTCCGGCTGGCCGGCGAGGACGACCTGCTGGTCGTCGGGCACGGGGCGCGGGGGCCGTTCTCGAGGCTGCTGCGGCCGTCCGTGCGGCTGCACTGCGCCCGCAGGGCCCGCGCGACGCTGGTGTGCGTCCGCCCGCCCGCGTTCGACACGCTGCTGGAGAGCCTGACCGCGACGGGCGAGGCGCCCGGTCATGCCCCCGACTCGCGGTTCCGCAGGCTCGGCCGCCGCCTGCGCCTCCCGCTCTGACCAGGCGGCCGACCATGCGCAAGTACGTCATCATCGGCCCGGTCGGCAGCGGCAAGGGGACGCAGTCGGAGCTGCTCGCGCGGGACCTGGACATCGTGCACATCAGCGTCGGTGACGTCTTCCGCTGGCACGTGAAGAACCACACCAAGCTGGGCGCGCAGGTGCGGCGCATCATGGCGGCCGGGGAGCTGGTGGGGGACGACCTGGCCGAGAGCGTCGTGCGGGAGCGGCTCGACCAGCACGACTGGAACTACGGGTTCGTCGTCGACGGGTTCCCGCGCAGCCGCCGGCAGACGGAGTTCTTCCTGGAGAGCTACGACATCGACGGGGTGATCCACCTCGACCTGCCGGACGCGGAGGTCCGCCGCCGCGCGCTGGCGCGCCGGCTCTGCTCCCGGTGCGGGATGGACTACAACCTGATCGCCGACCGCCCGACGGTGGAGGGGCGTTGCGACGTGTGCGGGGGCGGGCTGGTCCCCCGCGAGGACGACACCGAAGAGGCGCTCGCCGAGCGGATGCGCGACTACCACGAGAGGACCGACCCGATCCTGGAGCTGTTCGGCCGCAAGGAGTACGTGGTCACGGTGGACGCGCGGCCGGGCATCGACGAGGTGCAGCGCGAGATCCGGGAGAGGCTCGGCCTGCCGATGCCGCGATGACCTCGCCGGTCCTGGAGCTGGACGACGACCGCGCGGCACGGCGCGGCCTGCGGCTGTTCCTGAAGCGGGACGACCTGGTCCACCCGGAGCTGCCGGGCAACAAGTGGCGCAAGCTCAAGCACAACATCGGTCCCGCGCGCGAGCACGGGACGCTCCTGACGTTCGGCGGCGCCTACTCCAACCACCTCCGTGCCGCGGCGGCGGCCGGCAGGATCTACGGGTTCGCGACGATCGGGGTGGTCCGCGGCGAGGAGCACCTGCCGCTGAACGACCCGCTCACCTACGCCGCCCGGATGGGCATGCGCCTCACCTACATGGACCGCGGCACGTACCGGCGCAAAGACGAACCGGACGTCATCGCCGCGCTCCGGCGGGAATGGGGCGACTTCTACCTCCTGCCGGAGGGAGGGAGCAACGCCCTCGCCGTCCGTGGCTGCGCGGAACTCGGGGCGGAGGTCCCTGGCTTCGACGTCGTGTGCTGCCCGTGCGGCACGGGCGGGACCCTCGCCGGCCTCGCCGCCGGCCTGGCCCCGGGCCGGCGCGCCGTCGGGTTCTCCGTCCTCAAGGGCGGCTTCATGGAGGGCGAGGTCGAGCGCCTCCAGCGCGAGACCTACGGCGGGCGGCGCGGGACCTGGCACGTCGAGGACGGCTTCCACTTCGGCGGCTACGCCAGGAGGACCCCGGAGCTGGACGCCTTCATCGGCGACTTCGCCGAGCGGCACGGGATCGTCCTCGACCGGATCTACACGGCGAAGATGATGGCCGGGCTGTTCGCGCTGGCCGGCCGGGGCGCCTTTCCCGAGGGGACGCGGATCCTCGCCGTCCTCACCGGCCGCCCGGACGGCCCCGCCGGCGGCGCGGGACCGTCCGGCTGAGCGTCAGGCCGGGGGCAGGTCGACCAGCGCGGCCAGGGCGGCGCGGTGCCGGTCGGGGGTGCCGAGGGCGATGGAGTCGGCCTTGGCCCGCTTGAGGTAGAGGTGCGCGGGATGCTCCCAGGTGAAGCCGATGCCGCCGTGCATCTGCACGCACTCCTCGGCCGCCTCGACCGCGACCGCCGAGCAGTGGGCCTGGGCGACCGCGACCGCGATCGGCGTGTCCTCGTCGCCGGCGGCCACGCACGACGCCGCGTGGCGAGCGACCGCGCGGGCCTGCGTGACCGACGTCCACAGGTCGGCGAGCCGGTGCTTGAGGCCCTGGTAGGAGCCCACCGGGCGGCCGAACTGGTACCGGGTCTTCACGTAGGCGACGGTGTCGTCCAGGCAGCGCTCGGCGAGGCCGAGCTGCTCGGACGCCAGCAGCGCCGCGCCGGTGAGCAGGGCCGTGCGCACGGCACCGGTCCCCTCGGCGACGCGGCGGGCGGGGGCGCCCGACAGGGTGATGTCGGCGAGCCGCCGGGTCATGTCGAGCGAGGTCACCGCGGTGCGGCCGGCGGCGCCGGCGTCCACCGCCCAGAGCGCGCCGCCGGCCGGGACGAGCAGGACGTCGGCGGCCATGCCGTCGGCGACGCTGGTGACCTCGCCGGTCAGCGTCCCGTCCTCCACTCGGACGGTCTCGGCGGCCTCGCCCGGTCCGGTGCTGAACGGGACGGCCAGGACCGCGATCCGCTCCCCCGCCGCGAGCCGCGCGAGCAGGTCCCGCTCCCCGGCGGCCAGCAGGGCGGCGGTGGCGATCACGGAGCTGGTCAGGAACGGGACGGGCGCGGCGGAACGGCCCAGCTCCTCCATGACCACGGCCGTCTCGCGCCACGTGGCCCCCGCGCCGCCGAGGCCCTCGGGGACGGGCAGCCCGGCGCAGCCGAGCTGCCCGGCGACGGCCCGCCACAGATCCGCGTCGTACGGCTCGTCCTTCTCGGTGCCGGCGAGGACGGAGGTCCAGGGGGCCTTGTCGCCGAGCACGTCGCGGACGCTCGCACGCAGATCGTTCTCGATCTCGCCGTACAGCAGGTCGCTCATTTGGGCAGGTCCTTCCACGCCACGTCCTTGTCGACGCGGATCTCGCCGGGCAGGCCGAGGACGCGCTCGGCGATGATGTTGCGGAGGATCTCCGAGGTGCCGCCCTCGATGGAGTTGCCCTTGGCGCGCAGGTAGCGGTAGCCGGGCGAGCGGCGGGTGAAGTCCACCTCGGTGGGGCGGCGCATCGTCCAGTCGTCGTAGCGCAGGCCGTCCTCGCCGAGCAGCTCCAGCTCCAGGCCGGACACCTCCTGGTTGAGGCTGGCGAAGGCCAGCTTGGCGCCCGACCCCTCGGGGCCGGGACGCCCGGCGGCGAGCTGCTGGCGCAGCCGCGCCCCGGTGAGCCGGGCCGCCTCGGTCTCCACCCACGCCCGCAGCAGGGCGTCGTGCAGTGCCGGGGTCCGCAGCTCGGGACGGTCCCGCCAGAGCCCGGCGACCACCCCGATCATGCCGCTCTCGCGCGGCGCGGCGCTGCCGCCGATCGCGACCCGCTCGTTCATCAGGGTCGTCGTCGCGACCCGCCAGCCCTCCCCGACCTCGCCGAGCCGGTGCTCGTCGGGGATCCGCACGCCGGTGAGGAACACCTCGTTGAACTCGGCCTCGCCGGTGATCTGCCGCAGCGGCCGGACCTCGACGCCCGGCGCGGTCATGTCGCAGACAAAGTAGGTCATGCCGCGGTGCTTGGGGACGCCCGGGTCGGTGCGGGTGACGAGGATCGCCCAGCGGGCCTCGTGGGCCATGGACGTCCAGACCTTCTGCCCGTCGACCGTCCAGGCGTCGCCGTCGCGGACGGCGCGGGTGGCGAGCGCGGCGAGGTCGGAGCCGGCGCCGGGCTCGCTGAACAGCTGGCACCACAGCTCCTCGCCGGTCCACAGCGGGCGCAGGAAGCGGCGCTTCTGCTCCTCGGTGCCGAACGCCAGGATCGTCGGGGCCGCCATGCCGAGCCCGATGCCGTTGCGCTCCGGGTGGTTGGCCGGCGCGCCCGCCTCGGCGAACCGGCGGTCGACGGCGGGCTGCAGGTGCCGCGGGGCGCCGAGCCCGCCGAGCCCTTCGGGGTAGTGGACCCAGGCGAGCCCGGCGTCGAACCGGGCGCGCAGGAACTCCAGGGGCTCGGTCGCCGAGGGGTCGTGTGCGGCGAGGAACTCGCCGACCCGCCTGCTCAGCTCGTCGGCGTCGGGCGGTGCTGTGCTCACAGGGCGAACCTCCGCGCGTGGCGAGGGTGGCGGCCGGGCCACCCGCAACGAACATACCAACCGGTCGGTATGACCGGTCCAGCCTAGGAACCGCCGGGACGGCGAGTCAACCGCCCGAGCGGCCGGATCAGCCAGGTGCCAGCGCCCGCGCCAGCCCCGGGTGGTCGTGGTAGTCGCGGGACTCCACGATGAGGCCGTCCCGGATCCGCAGCACCAGGATGTTGGCGACGGTGAACGTCCGGCCGGTGGTGGCGACGCGGCCGTCGTAGCCGTACTCCACGACGATCACCTCCGGATCGGCGGTGTCGTGCACCACCACGTCGCGGACGCGCAGCTCCAGCGGCCCGGCGCCGGCCCTGCGGAAGTGCCGGTCGAGCGTCGCGCGCCCCTCCAGGCGCGGCGGCGCGGGCGGGGGCGCGAACGGCTGCTCGACGACGGCGTCCTCGGCGTACAGGGCCGCCAGCTCGCCCCAGCGGCCGGCCGAGATGCCCTCACTGAGCCGTGCGAACACCTCGCGGGGCGACGCGGGCGCGGGGCGCGTCATGCCATCGCCTCGTCGAACGCCCGGTGGTGGGCGTAGTCGCGGGACTCGACGATGTGCCCGTCGCGCACCCGGAGGACGAAGATGTTGGGGACGACGAACTCGCGCCCCGTCTCGGTGTTGCGGCCCTGGTACTCGAACTCCGCGATGATGACCTCCGGGTCTGCGGTCTGGTGGACGACGACGTTGCGCGCCTCGAGCTCCATCGGCCACGTCGTCAGCCGGGCGAAGTGCTCGCGCAGCGCCTCGCGGCCCTCCAGGCGCGAGGCGGGGTGGGCGAACGGGTGCACGACCACGGCGTCCCGCGCGTACAGCTCCGGCAGCCCCTCGGGCCGCCGGGCGGTGATCCCGTCGATCAGCCGCTGGAAGACGGCCCGGGGGCTGGCGAACTCGGACATGGCTCTCCCCTACAATCGGAGTACGTGCTCCGCATGAGAAAATACGGAGCGACAACTCCACTTGTCAACGGAAGGCCGCGATGACATCACCGCCGTCCGGCAGGCCCCTTCGCGCGGACGCCCAGCGCAACCGCGCGAAGGTCCTCGCCGCGGCCGAGGAGGTCTTCGCCGTCCAGGGGACCTCGGCCTCCACCGAGGAGGTCGCGCGGAAGGCGGGGGTCGGGATCGGGACGGTGTTCCGGCACTTCCCGACCAAGGAATCGCTGCTGGAGGCGGTCCTCGTCGCGCTGCTGGAGCGGCTCGCGGCGGAGGCGGAGGACCTGTGCGCCGCCGGCGACCCCGGCGCCGCGTTCTTCGGCTTCTTCTCGCGGGTCGTCGCGCAGGCGACGGCCAAGCAGGCCGTCACCGAGGCGCTGGCGGAGGCGGGCGTCGACGCCCGCGCCGCCACCGGCCGGGCCGGGCCCGGGCTGAGGGCGGCCGTCGGCGTGCTGCTCCGACGCGCGCAGGAGGCCGGCGCCGTCCGCGCGGACGTCGGCCCCGGCGAGGTCATGGCACTGCTGGCCGGGATGTCCTACGCGGCCGGCCGCGCCGGCGCCCGCGACGACGTGCTGCGAATCGCCTTCGACGGCCTGCGCCCGCGCGACGGCCGGGCCCCCGCGCCGCCCGCCCCCGCGTCATGAGGCCAGTTCCGCCGGGAGCCCCTCCCGGTGCAGGACGGTGAGGGACGTGACGGCGCGGGTGAGCACGACGTAGAGGCGGGCCAGGCCGCGCTCCTCCGCGGCGGCGATGGCGGCGGGCTCCGCGACGATGACGTGGTCGTACTCCAGGCCCTTGGCGAGCGTCGCCGGGACGACGAGCAGCCGTCCGGTGCCGTCGGAGGCGGCGCCGAGGACCTCGTGGTCCAGCCCGGCCGCCTCCAGCGCCGCCGCGTGCGCCGCGGCCCGCGCGTCGGGCACGATCAGCCCGACCGAGCCGGCGCGGGCGAGGGCCTCGCGGGCGGCCTCGGCGGCGGCCGCGGCGGGGTCGGGGACGCGGCGCACGGCCAGCGCGCCGGCGCCGGGGCGCAGCGAGCGCGGCCGCTCCAGGCCGGGCGCGATGTGCGGGAGCAGCCGGGCGGCGAAGTCCAGGACGGTCCCCGGGACGCGGAAGCCGAGGGTCAGCTCGGTGACCTCCCCGTCCTGCCCGAGGTGGGCGAGGACCTCCTTCCACGACCGCGCCGACCACGGGGTGGTGCCCTGCGCGAGGTCGCCGAGGACGGTCGCCGAGCCCGTCGCGCAGCGGCGTCCGAGGGCCCGCAGCTGCATCGCGGAGAGGTCCTGCGCCTCGTCGACGACCAGGTGGCCCAGCGAGGCGGTGCGCTCGATGAGGTCGTTCAGCTCGTCCAGCAGGGCCCGGTCGGCGGCGGTCCACCGGGCCGACCGGTGCGAGCGCGGGCCTCTCCCACCGGAGCGCGGCCTGCTCGTCCGCGTCCAGGACGCCCTTCGCGGCCCTCGCGAGGAACTCCCCGTCCGACAGCAGCCGGTGCAGCACCTGCTCGGCGGTCACCTTCGGCCACACCGCGTCCAGGACCTGCTTGACGGGTTTGCTGCGCGCGACCTGGTCCTGGACGCGGTCGTCGGGCGCCTCGCCGCGCCGTTCCATCCGGACGAGGATCTGGTGGGCGAGCCGCTGCGCGAACACCGCGCGCCCGGAGCCGTACCGGGTCGTCCCGCGCAGGCCGGCGGCGATCTCGCGGACCTCGTGGTCGGCGAGCCGGTACCGGGCGGCGCCCCGGGTGACGACGAGGCCCTCCTCGGGCTTGCGGACGTGCAGCCACAGCGCCCTGCGGAGCACGTCCGCCATCCGCGCGTCGCCCTTGGCGGCGGCGACGGCCGCGGGCTCCTCTCCCAGCGGCTCCCCGAGCAGGTCGTCGATCGTGGCCTGCTCGACCCTGACCTCGCCGAGCGCTGGCAGCACCGCCGAGATGTAGGCGAGGAACGCCCGGTTCGGCCCGACGATGAGGACGCCCGACCGCGACAGCCGCTCCCGGTGCGTGAACAGCAGGTAGGCGGCGCGGTGCAGGCCGACGGCCGTCTTGCCGGTGCCGGGGGCGCCCTGCACGCACACCGTGCCGGCCAGGTCGGCGCGGACGAGCACGTCCTGCTCCGGCTGGATGGTGGCGACGATGTCGCGCATCGGCCCGGTGCGGGGCCGCTCGATCTCCTCGGTGAGGATGCGGGACGGGCCGAGGTCGCCGCCGTCCAGGGGCTCGTCCTCGAACGCGGTCAGCTCGCCGGCCTGGAACCCGAAGCGGCGCCGCAGCCGCCAGCCCATCGGGTCGGCCGGCCCGGCCTGGTAGAACGCCCGCGCCACGGGGGCGCGCCAGTCCAGGACGAGCGGGCGGCCGTCGGCGCCGTCGTGGACGTGCCGCCGCCCCACGTACATGACGGCGGGCAGGTCGGGGCCGCCGTCGCCGTCGCGGTCCATCCGGCCGAAGAACAGCGGGGTGTCCGGGTGGTCGGCGAGGGCGGCGACCCGCTGGTCGAGCAGCGACTCCAGGAACTGCCGGGACACCCAGTCGGCGGCGACGTCGGCGGTGAGGCTGTTCGCGTGCTCGCGCATCCGGCGCAGCGCGGCGCGCGACTCGGCGAGGTGAGCGCGCTCGGCGGCGAGGACCGCGGACTCGCTGGGTTCGGCGGGCTCGGCGGGCATGCGGGCAGACCTCCTGCGGCGAGGGGTGGAAGAGGGCGAACCCACGACCTTACCGGACCGCCACGGGCGCGGACGGCGGAGCGACGTGCGGGGCGGACGGCGCTGCGCCTTGCCGCGCGGGGCCGGGCTGTGTGACCTTGAGCGGCATGCTGACACTCACCGGGCGGTCCGCGTTGGTCACGGGAGCCTCGTCCGGCATCGGGGCCGTCGTCGCGGAGGCGCTCGCCGCCGCCGGGGCGCGGGTCGGGCTGGTCGCGCGGCGCAAGGACAGGCTGGAGGAGGTCCTCGCCCGCTGCCGCGAGCACTCCCCCGGCTCGGCGATGTGGACGGCCGACCTCTCCGACCTGGACGCGGTCCCCGATCTCGCGGCGGACGTCGAGCGCGCGTTCGGCGGCGTCGACGTGCTGGTGAACAACGCGGCGATGCCGAAGCGGCGCCGCGTCCAGGACCTCACCTCCACCGAGGTCGAGGACGTGATGCGGCTCGACTACCTGTCCCCGGTGCGGCTGACGCTCGCGCTGCTGCCCGGCATGGTCGCGCGCGGCCGCGGCCACCTGGTGGCGATGGGCTCGGTCGCGGCGCGGCTCGGGCCGCCGCACGAGGCCGCCTACGGCGCGGCCAAGGCGGCGCTCACGGCGTTCTGGGAGAGCATGGCGGTCGACCTGGACGGGACGGGCGTGCACGTCCACGTGATCCAGCCCGCGCTGATCGCCGGCACGGAGCTGTTCACCCTGCCCGGCAACGAGGAGCCGCTGAGCGACGTCTCGGAAGCCCTGCCGCCGCGGGAGGTGGCCGACGCGGTCCTCGGCGTCCTGGAGAGCGGGCGGTTCGAGCGGTACGTGCCGGACTGGTTCGCCGAGATGGCGTCGGGCAAGGCCGCCGACGTCGACGCGTTCGTCGCGGGGGTCAAGGAGTGGACCCGCGAGCGGCTGGAGCCCCCGGCGCCCTGACCCTGCCGCCCCGTTGCCGCCGCCCTCGCCCGTCAGTAGGGTGTGGAGCCCCTGGTGACCCACATCACACGAGCCGCGAGGTGCGATGGCCGCCGCAGAGGGCCTGCTGGTCCGCGACGTGACGGTCCGGTTCGGTCGGCTGACGGCCGTCGACGGGGCCGGGCTCGCCGCGCCGCCCGGCACGGTGACCGGTCTGATCGGCCCGAACGGCGCCGGCAAGACGACGCTCTGCGACGTCATCACGGGGCTGCGGCGGCCGGTGGCGGGCACCGTCCACCTGGGCGGCGCCGACCTCACCGGCAGCGCGGCGCGCGAGCGGGCCCGGCGCGGCATCGCCCGCACGTTCCAGCGGCCCCGGCGGGCCGGGGCCTCGACCGTCCGGGAGACCGTGCGCGCCGCCGCGGCGAGGCACGCGATGACCCGCGGGTATCCGGGCCGGACGGCGCGCGACCGGTGGCGCTTCCGGTGGGAGGCCCGCCGGGACGCGGCCGGGCGCGCCGACGCGCTCCTCACCCGGGTCGGCATCGAGGAGTACGCCGGGGAGAGCGCGCGCTCGGCACCGCCCGGCGTGGCGCGGCTCATGGACCTGGCGCGGGCCCTCGTCACCGAGCCGGCCGTCCTGCTGCTGGACGAGCCGTGGCAGGACCTGCCCGAACGGAACGCCCGCGCCCTTGAGGTCCTGCTGCGCGACCTGGCGGCCGAGGGCCTCACGATCCTGCTCGCCGGGCACGAGCTGGAGCCGGTGCTGGGCGTCTGCGACGCCCTCCTCGTCCTGGACGGCGGCAGGGTGATCGCGGCGGGCGCGCCGGCGGAGGTCCGCGCCGACCCCCGGGTGAAGGACGCCTACCGGGACGGGCGGCCCGTCACCAGGTGTCGATCCACCGGCGGGGACGCTCCGGCGGGGGCGGGGCCTCGGCCAGCACGGCGGTGATCCAGCGGCGGGTGTCGGCGGGATCGATCACGTCGTCCAGCTCGAAGACCGTGGCGGCGTGGAGGGCCTTGCCGTACTCGTAGGCGGCGGCGACCATCTCCTCGAAGAGGGCCCGCGGATCGTCGGCGGCCTCCAGCTCCTTGCGGAACCCGAGCCGGACGGCGCCCTCCAGCCCCATGCCGCCGATCTCGCCGGTGGGCCACGCGAGGGTCGCGAGCGGCGCCTTGAACCCGCCGCCCGCCATGGCCTGCGCGCCGAGCCCGTAGCCCTTGCGCAGGACGATCGTGATGATCGGGACGCGCAGGTTGGCGCCGATGACGAACAGCCGGCTGAAGTGGCGGACGGTGGCGGTCTTCTCCGCGTCGGGGCCGACCATGAAGCCGGGGGTGTCGCACAGCGACACGACCGGGAGGCCGTGCGCGTCGCACAGCTGGAGGAACCGGGCGGCCTTGTCGGCGGCGTCGCGGTCGATCGCGCCGCCGAGGTGCGCCGGGTCGCTGGCGATCAGGCCCATCGGGCGGCCCTCGACCCGGACCAGCGCGGTGATGATCCCGACGCCGAAGGCGCGGCGCAGCTCGAGCACCGAGCCGCGGTCGGCGAGGTGGGCGACCGCGCGCCGGACGTCGTAGGCGCGCAGCCGGTTCTCCGGGACGACGTGCCGCAGGATCCGCTGGTCGTCGCACTCCCAGCCGTCCGCCGGCCCGCGGAAGTAGGAGAGGTAGCGGCGGGCGGCGGCGACGGCCTCCGCCTCGTCCTCCACGACGATGTCGACGACGCCGTTGGGCTCCTGGTCGCCGATCGGGCCGATCTCCTCGGGGGCGAACACGCCGAGGCCGCCGCCCTCGATCATGGCGGGGCCGCCCATGCCGATGTTGGCGTCCCGGGTCGCGATGATCACGTCGCAGCAGCCGAGGAGGGCCGCGTTGCCGGCGAAGCAGCGCCCGTTCGCGATGCCGATGGACGGGACGACGCCGCTGAGCCGCCCCATGGCGTGGAACGTCGTGACGTCCAGGCCGGAGATGCCGGAGGTGTCGGTGTCACCGGGCCGGCCCCCGCCGCCCTCGGCGAACAGCACCAGCGGCAGGCGGCGGCGGTGGGCGATGTCGAGCATCCGGTCGGTCTTGCGGTGGTTCTGGTGGCCCTGCGTCCCGGCCAGGACCGTGTAGTCGTAGGACATGACGACCGCCCGCGCGCCGTCGATCTCCCCGATGCCGCAGACCATGCCGTCGGCGGGGGTGCGCTCGATGAGGTCGTCCAGGGACCGGCGCCGCCGCTGGGCGGCGATGGCGAGGGCGCCGTACTCGGTGAACGTGCCCGCGTCGCACAGGTCGCCGATGTTCTCCCGCGCGGTGCGGTGGCCGCGCGCGTGCCGCTTCGCGACCGCCTCGGGCCGGGCGGCGTCGAGGCCGGTCCCGTGCCGGCGCAGCGCCTCGGCGAGGTCGGCGCGGATCAGGCCGAGGTCGGTCCCGGCGTCCTCGGCGGCGTGGTCGCCGTCCGCCTCGGCGGGCTCGGCGAACAGCAGCGGCGCGCCCTCGGCGACGGTGTCGCCGGGCGCGGCGGCGAGGGCCCGCACGATGCCCGGCTCCCCGGCGCGCACGACGTGCTCCATCTTCATGGCCTCGAGGATCAGCACGGGTGTCCCCGACCGGACGAGGTCGCCCTCCGCCACCTCGACGCTCACGACCGTCCCCTGCATCGGGGCGGGGACGGCGACCGTGCCGGGAGGGGCGTCCGGGGCGGCGGCGGCCTCGGGCTCGGCCGCGTCCCGGGCCGTCTCGACGTAGTAGCGGCGGTGCTCGCTCTCCAGCAGCTCGGGCAGGTGCTCGGCGACGAAGGAGGTGTCGGCGCCGCCGGCCGTGAAGCCGGGGTGTCGCAGGACGCCCTGCAGGAGCGGGATGCTCGTCGCCACGCCCGCGATCTCGAACTCGCCGAGCGCGCCGTGCGCGCGGACGGCCGCGGACGGGAGGTCCTCCGCGCGGGCGACGACCTTGGCCAGCAGCGGGTCGTAGCGCAGGCTCGTGCGGTAGCCCGCGTAGCCGCAGGTGTCGACGCGGACACCCGGCCCCGACGGCGGCGCGAACGCGGTCAGCGTCCCCGTCCGGGGCCGGGGCGTGCCGTCCGCGCCGATCGTCTCGGTGTTGACCCGCACCTGGACGGCGCAGCCCGACGCCGGCGGCGGAGCGGCCAGGCCGACGGCCGCCAGGTCCTCCCCCAGGGCGAGCCTGATCTGCGTCTTCACCAGGTCGACGCCGGTGATCTCCTCGGTGACGGTGTGCTCGACCTGGAGCCGCGGGTTGGCCTCCAGGAACCAGAACTCCGCGCCGGCGACGAGGAACTCGAAGGTGCCGAGCCCGTCGTAGCGGACCCGGGCGGCCATCCGCAGCGCCGCGTCCAGCAGCGCGTCCCGGACGCCGGCGGGCAGCGCGGGGGCGGGCGCGATCTCGATCAGCTTCTGGTGGCGCCGCTGGACGCTGCAGTCGCGCTCCCACAGGTGGGTGACCGCGCCGGTGCCGTCTCCGGCGATCTGCACCTCGACGTGGCGGGCGCGCGGCACGTACTTCTCGGCGAACAGGTCGCCGGCGCCGGACGAGGCGAGCGCCTCCGACCGGCACCGCTCGTACGCCGCGGCCACGCCGGCGGGATCGGTGACGGCGCGCATGCCGCGCCCGCCGCCGCCCGCGAGGGCCTTCAGCATGACGGGGCCGTGCTCGCGGGCGAACGCCTCGGCCTCCGCCGCGCTCACCGCGCCGCCCGTGCCGGGCAGCACGGGCACGTCCGCCGCGCGTGCGAGGTCCCGGGACCGGGCCTTGTCGCCGAACAGCTCCAGCAGCTCCGGGCGGGGGCCGGTGAACGTCAGCCCGGCGGAGGCGCAGCGCGCCGCGAACTCCGCGTTCTCGCTCAGGAACCCGTATCCGGGGTGCACGGCCGTGGCACCGGTCTCCTTCGCGGCGGCGATGAGCGCGTCGGCGTCCAGGTAGCCGGCGACGCCCTCGCCCGGCAGGGGCCGGACCGCGTCGGCGCGGCGGGCGTGCGGGGAGCCGGTGTCGTCGCGGGTGTGCACGGCGACCGTCCGCAGGCCCAGCTCCGCCGCTGCCCGGACGACCCGCAGCGCGATCTCCCCCCGGTTCGCCACAAGGATCCCGCCCACCCGGCCTCCCCACCTCGCCTGAGCCGCCGAGCCCCCACTCTAGGGAGCGACCGCGCCGGCGACGAGGTCCCGGTGGGCGCGGATGATCTCCGCGTAGCGGTGCCCGCTGTCCTTGACCACGCGTTCCTGCGTGGCGAAGTCGACGTGCACGAGCCCGAACCGCTGGGTGTACCCGTACGCCCATTCGAAGTTGTCCAGCAGCGACCACGCGAAGTAGCCGTCCAGCGGGACGCCCCCGCGGATCGCCGCCGCGCACGCCGACAGGTGCGCCTCCAGGTAGGCGGTCCGCTCGGCGTCGTGGACGGCCCCGCCGGGCGTCACGGTGTCGCGGTAGGCCGAGCCGTTCTCGGTGACCATGACGCTGCGCGGCGCGTACTCGGCGGTGACGCGCAGCAGGATCCGCTCCAGCCGGTCCGGGTGGATCTCCCAGTCCATGCCGGTGCGCGGCGTTCCCGCCGGGGTGATCTGCCGGGCGCGCGGCGGCGGCCCGGCGGGATCGGCGACGTTCACCGACCGGCGGTAGTAGTTGACGCCGAGCCAGTCCAGCGGCGCGGCGATCGCCTCCAGGTCGCCGGGGCGCACCGGCGGCTCGACCCCGTACTCCTCGATCATGTCGGCGGGCAGCCCGCGGCCGTGGACCGGGTCGAGCCACCAGCGGTTGTGGTGGCCGTCCTCGCGCCGCGCCGCCGCCACGTCCTCGTCCCGGTCGCTTCCCGGCTCGCAGTCGGTGAGCAGGTTGACGATGCCGACGCGGGCGTCCGGGACGGCGGCGCGGACGGCCTGCGCGCCGAGGCCGTGCGCGAGCAGCAGGTGGTAGGAGGCGGGGACCGCCGCGCGGACGTCGGCGACGCCCGGCGCCATCTCCGCCCGCAGGTGCCCGAGCCAGGCCGCGCAGACCGGCTCGTTGAGCGTCGCCCACGAGGCCACGCGGTCGCCGAGCGCGGCGGCGACGACGGAGGCGTACTCGGCGAACCGCTCGGCGGTGTCGCGGGACGGCCAGCCGCCGCGGTCCTGGAGCGCCTGCGGCAGGTCCCAGTGGTAGAGGGTCGGGTGCGGCTCGATCCCGGCCTCCAGCAGGGCGTCCACCAGCCGGTCGTAGAAGGCGAGGCCGGCCGGGTTGACCGGGCCGTCCCCGGCGGGCAGCACCCGCGGCCAGGCGATCGAGAACCGGTAGGCGCGCAGGCCGAGCGCCGACATCAGCGCGAGGTCCTCGGGCCAGCGGTGGTAGTGGTCGCAGGCGACGTCGGCGGTGTCGCCGCCGGCGATCGCGCCGGGGACGCGGCAGAACGCGTCCCAGATGGAGGGGGCGCGGCCGTCCTCCGCGACGGCGCCCTCGACCTGGTAGGCGGAGGTGGCCGCCCCCCAGGCGAAGTCGGGGCCGAACGCGGTCAGGTCGTCGATGGGCACAGGTCTCCCTCTTCGTGGGTCGGGCGGGTCCGTGGTTCGGGCTGTCGGGGGTTCGGCGGGTCACTTGACGGAGCCGGCGGTCAGGCCGGCCACCAGGAAGCGCTGGAGCAGCAGGAACCCGGCGACGACGGGGACGCTCACCACGAGGGAGGCGGCCATCACCTGGTTCCAGTAGACCTCGTGCTGGGTCGAGTAGCCCTGCAGGCCGATCGCGAGGGTCCGGGTCTGGTCGTTGGTCATGACGGAGGCGAACAGCACCTCGCCCCACGCGGTCATGAACGCGTACACCGTCACCGCGACGATGCCGGGCCGCGCCGCCGGGACGATCACCCGCAGCAGCGCGCCGACCGGGCCGCAGCCGTCCACCCGGGCCGCCTCGTCCAGCTCGCGCGGGATCGACTCGAAGTAGCCGGCGAGCATCCAGATCGAGAACGGCAGCGAGAAGGTCAGGTAGGTGAGGATGAGGGCGCCCCGGCTGCCGTACAGGGCGAGGCCGGTCGCGTTCCCGGCGTTGACGAAGATCAGGAACAGCGGGAGCAGGAACAGGATCCCCGGGAACATCTGCGTGGAGAGCACCGTCACCGTGAACACCCGGCGCCCGGCGAACCGGTACCGGCTCACCGCGTACGCGGCGCCGATCGCGATCGCGACCGAGGCCAGCGTGGCGCCGCCCGCGACGATGACGCTGTTCACGAAGTAGCGGGCCAGCGGGACCGTCGACCACATGTCGATGTAGGGGCGGATCGTCGGCTCCGACGGTATCCACCTGAACCGCCGCTGGACGTCCTCCAGGGGTTTCAGCGACGAGCTGACCATCGCGTAGACGGGGACGAGGGTGAACGCGGTCAGCAGCGTCAGCACGACGCGGCGCGTCCACACGAAGGAGGCGGGCGGGTCGGTCGGCCCGCGGCCCTTCCTCCGGCGTCCGCCGATCGTGCGCGTCTCAGCCATGGGCGGGCCTCCGCCTCGAGGTGACGATCAGGTACGACGCCGTGACCAGCAGCAGGAAGAGCAGGAGCAGCACCGACATCGCCGAGCCCGTCCCGAAGTTCCAGGTGACGAACGAGGCGTGGTAGATGTGCACCGAGATCAGGTCGCCGCCGGCGGGCGCCGCCCTTCCGAACAGGACGAACGGCGTGTTGAAGTCGTTGAACGTCCACAGGAACAGCACGAGCACGAGCACCTGGTTGATGGGGCGCAGCGCCGGCAGCGTGATGTGCCGGATCTGCCGCCACATGCCCGCGCCGTCCAGCGCGGACGCCTCGTACAGGTCGCGGGGGATGTTCTGCAGCCCGGCCATGAGCACGAGGAACGCGAACGGCCAGGACCGCCACACGATGACGGTGACCAGCGCCCAGAAGCTGTTGTCCCCGATCAGCCAGAACGGCCGGTCGCCGCCCGTGACGCCCAGCTGGTCGGCCAGCACGTGGTTGATCATGCCGTTGTCGCGCTGGAACATGAACGCCCACGTCATGACGGCGGTGTAGACGGGCAGCGCGTACGGAACGAGGAAGATCGCCCGCAGCGGGCCCCGCCCCCGGAAGCGGTCCTGCATCAGGACGGCGGCGGCGGTGCCGAGCAGCCAGGACAGCCCGACCGCCAGCAGCGTGACGGCGAGCGTGACGAGGAACGAGCGCAGCAGGTCCGCGCCGATGGCGCCGTCGAGGTCGACCGCGACGCGGTAGTTGCCGAGGCCCTTGCCGGGCGCCCTGGACCATTCGCGGATGTAGAAGAGCGTGAGCTCCTTGAAGCTCATCCAGACGCCGACGGCGATCGGCACGATGTGGACGACCAGCTCGGCGACGATCGCGGGCGCCAGCAGGAGGTAGGGCAGCGCGCCCCGGGGCGGGCGGAGCCGGCGGCGGCGCCGGGTCGCGGCGGGGGGCCCGCCGCCGCGACCCGGCCGGTCCCGCTCCGGTCCCCCGGCGCGGGACGCTCCGGGCGCCGAGACGTTGGCCGACGCCATCCGCTACTGGCCCATCTGTTCCTGGGCGGCGGCGAGCTTCTGCCTCACCTTCTCCTCGGTGATGGGCCGCCCGGCGGCGGCGTCGGCGAACAGCTCCTTCATCGCGGTGCCGACGGCCGTCTCGAACTGGCTCTCCTCCGGCACCTGCGGCAGCGGCGCCGCGCTCGTGGCGAGGATGTTCTTGAAGACCTTCAGGTCGGGGGTGTCGAACGCCGGGTCGTTCTGCGCGGAGGTGACCGCGGGCAGCGAGCCGTAGGCCTTGTTGAGGATCTTCTGCTCCTCGTCGCCGGTCATGAACTTCACGAACTCCAGCGCGCCCTCGCGGTTGTCGGTGTTCTTGAAGACGGCGATGTTGATGCCGGCGACCATGGAGGTGACGTCGCGTCCCCCGGGCGGCGTCGGGGACGGCTTCGGGATGGGGACGACGCCCCACTCGCCGGGCTTCATGCCGAGGTTGGTGAGGCCGCTGGTGGTGGCCTGCCACAGCAGCATCGCGGCCTTGCCGGTGGCGAAGTCGTTCAGCGACTGGTTGGCGGAGTACTCGGCGTTGCCGGGCGCCGCGATCTTCTCCTTGGCGAGCAGGTCGACGTAGGACTTGACCGCCGCGACCGCCTGCGGGGTGGCGAACTGGGGCTTGCCGTCCGCGGTGAAGAAGTCGGCGCCGTACATCTGGCCGAGGTTGAACGCCTGGTGGACGTTCTCGGGGATGCTGGCGCCCTCGATCGCGATCCCGTACTTGCCGCCCTTGGTGAGCTCGCGGCCGGCGTCGATGAGCTCCTGCCAGGTCTCGGGAGGCTCCAGGTCCGCGTCCGCGAACATCTTCTTGTTGTAGTAGAGCCCGTAGGCGAGCGAGTAGAGCGGCACGGCGGCCGGGTCCTTGCCCTTGGCCCCGGCGGAGGCGAGCGCGGCCGGGACGAACCGCTGCGCTCCGCCGACCTTGGCCATCGTCGCGGAGTCGAACGGCAGCAGCCCGCCGGTCGCCTGCAGGGACGCCGACCAGGTGTTGCCGATGTTGAGGACGTCCGGCCCCTGGCCGGAGGTGGTGGCGGCGAGGATCCGGTTGAGCAGGTCGGTCCAGGGGACGACCTCCATCTTGACCTTGATGCCGGTCCGCTTCTCGAACTTGGCCAGCTCGGGGTTCAGCACCTTCTGGTCGGCGGCGATGTCGGTGCCCTGGTTGCTGGCCCAGTACGTCAGCGTCTTCGGGTCGCCGTCGCCGCCACCGGACGCCGTCCCGCCGCCGCAGGCCGCGGCGGCGGCGAGCAGCAGGGCGGAGGCCAGGACCGCGGCGGGCCGGAGGGCGCGGGCCCGGGGGCCGCCGGCGGGGACGGGCGTGTGCGCCCGCGAGGTGGGATGACGCATCGGCTCGGCCTTCCGGTCAGAGTGACGGGGGTCACTCGGAGAGTTAGATCACACCTTATTTCACGACGTGATCTAAGCAGTGACATAATGGCCGGGTCAAGACCTGAGAACCTGCGGGGGACGCGGCCGGCCGGGCCGCGCGAAAAGGGGGGCCGATGCCGGAACGGCGCCGGAGGACCGTGCGCGACCTGCGCCGCACCAACCGCTCGGTACTGCTGCGGCGGCTGTACTTCGACGGGCCGCTCAGCCGCCAGGACCTGGCTCGCGAGACCGGGCTCAGCCCCGCCTCGGTCAGCAACGTGGTCAGCGAGCTGATCGAGGCCGGGCTGGTGGTGGAGGCGGGCAGCGTCGAGTCCGACGGGGGCCGGCCGCGCGTGCTGCTGAAGACCGCGGCCGGATACGGCCACCTCGTCGGCGTGGACGTCGGCGAGACCCGGGTCATGGTCGAGCTGTTCGACCTGGAGCTGACCCAGCTCGCCAAGGCCGACCTGCCGCTCGGGGACGGCGGGCACGACGAGCGCGCCGTCGTCCGGCAGATACTGGACGGCCTCCCCGCGGTGATCGAGGGGGCGTCGGTCGATCCCGCGTCGATCATCGGCGTCGGGGTGGGCGTCCCGGGCGTGATCGAGCACGGCCCCGAGGCGGTCGTGCACTGCCAGACCATCGGCTGGGACGGGGTGCCGCTGGAACGGATGCTGCGCGACGGCATGGGCGGCCGGCGCCCCGCCCCGCCGCTGTTCGTCGACAACGGCGCGACCTCCCTCGGCCAGGCCGAGATGTGGTTCGGCGCGGGCCGCGGGCACCGCAACGCCGTCGTCGCGCTGATCGGGTCCGGCGTCGGCGCCGCCGTGATGATCGACGGCTCGCCGTACCGGGGCGCGGCGGGCAGCGCGGGCGAGTGGGGGCACACCACGTCCCGGGTGGGCGGCGCGCCGTGCCGGTGCGGCTCCCGCGGCTGCCTGGAGTCCTACGTCGGCGCGACGGCCCTGCTGGAGCGGTACCGGGCGGCGGGCGGCCCGGCCGGGACGGACGAGGAGGCGGCCCTCGCCGGGCTGCTGGCCGACCCGTCGGACACGGCGGCGGCCCTGCGCGACGACATCGCCGAGCACCTCGGGGCGGGCATCGCCGACCTGGTCAACCTGTTCAGCCCCGAGAAGATCATCATCGGCGGCTGGGCGGGCCTGCTGATCGGCGGCCGGATGCTGGACCGGGTCGTGGCGGCCACCGCCGCGTACGCTCTGCGGCAGCCGTTCGCGCAGACCGCGATCGAGCTGTGCCACCTCGGCCCGGAGGCCGTCGCGGTCGGCGCGGCCACCCTCCCGCTCGCCCACCTGCTCGACGGCGGCGGCGACCCGGCCGGGGGCGCGATGGCCCGGCCGGGGGCCCGCGGGGGATAATGGCCGCCCAGCCCGACACCCTGGAGGAACGACGCCCATGGGCACCGCCGGCCGTTCCGTGCGCGAGTCCCTGCTGGACGCCGCCGCGCACCTGCTCGTGGAGCGCGGGTACCGGGCCGTCCGCATGCAGGACGTCGCGTCCGCCGCCGGGGTGAGCCGGCAGACCGTTTACAACGAGTTCGGCGACAAGTGGGGCCTGGCGCAGGCGGTCGTGGTCCGCGACAACGAGCGCTACCTCGACGGCATCGACGCGGTGCTGTCCGAGCACGACGACCTCTACTCGGCGGTGGTCGCGGCGGTGACGTTCACGCTGGAGATGTCGGCGGACGACCAGCTGGCGAAGGCGGTGCTGACCGGCGCGGGCGGCGACGAGATGCTCCCGCTGCTCACCACCCAGGCCGAGCCGGTGCTGTTCACCGCGAGCGCCCGCATCGCCGAGCACGCCCTGCGCCAGTGGCCGCATCTGGACCGCGAGGCCCTCACCGAGGTCGCGGACGCGGCGGTGCGGCTGACGATGAGCCACATCATGCTGCCGTCCGGCCCGCCGGAGGTCCTCGCCCACTTCGTCGCGCGCATGGTGACCCGCTACATGGCCGCGTCCGGGAGCTCCGCGAAAACGCCTGGCCCGCAGGCGGTCCCCCGCGCTAACGTCTGAACCGCCTCGCGGCTGCTGAACCCGAGGACCGAGCGGCGCCGCAACGCCCGCTCCCCCGCCGTCGCGCCTTTCACGCGAACGGCTCTCCCCCCGCGCGCATCGGCGCGCCTCTCAGCAGCCATGAAGGATCCAGCGAATGCCCGCACGTCAAGACCACCGGCTCGTCCGCACGGGCGAGCACTGGTGCTCCCTCCCCAACCCCTCCGGCGTCCCGGTCGACATCTGCGCGAACGATGACGTCCCTCTGGAGCCCGCCGCCGTGGACGAGGCGCTGGCGCTCCTGGAGACCGCCGCCACCCTGGAACGCCTCGCCGAGGCGACCCCCGGCTACGACGGCCCCGCGCCGCGCATCACCCGCGCCGCCCTCACCCCCGACCTCCACAAGGGCGCCGGCATCCCGATCGGCACGGTCCTGGAGACCGAGCACGCGCTGCTGCCCCAGGCGGTCGGCAACGACGTCAACTGCGGGATGCGGCTGGAGGTGACCACCCTGCGGGCCGACCGCGTCCGGCCGCGGCTGGACGCGCTGGAGCGGCGGCTGCGGCACCTGTTCTTCGAGGGCGGGCGGCGGATCGCCCTCACCCCCGCCCAGCGCGAGGGGCTCCTGCGCGACGGCCTGCCCGGCCTGCTGCTCACCGGCGAGCCGCGCTGGCCCGGCCTGCGTCCCGAGGACGCCGAGGACGGCCTGGACCGCGTGCACGCCTCCGGCTACCCCGCCGGGACGGCCGAGGCGTTCGCCGACTGGATCGGCGGCGCGGGCGGGGCGAGCCACGACAGCGTCATCGGCGGGATCGGCGGCGGGAACCACTTCGCCGAACTGCAGTACGTCGCGCGGGTGCACGACGCCGCCGCCGCGCACGCGTGGGGCCTGGCGCCCGGCACCGTCGTGACGATGGCGCACAGCGGGTCGCTGTCGCTCGGGCACCAGGCCAACGCGACCGCGCTGGACCGCCTCCGCGCCGCCTGGCCCTCCGGGCTTCCCCGTCCCCGCAACGGGATCCTGCCGTTCCTGCTGGACGAGCGCTCCGAACCGCTCCGGCGCGGGTACCTCGACGCGTTCGGCAACGCCGCCAACTTCGCGGTCGGCAACCGGTTCTTCCTCGCGCTCACGATGCGCGCCGGGCTCGCCGCGGAGTACGGCGACATGGCGTCCCGGCTGCTGTACGACGCGCCCCACAACCTGTTCTGGCGGGACGGCGACCGCGTCGTGCACCGCAAGGGCGCGACCCCGGCGGGCGGGCACGCCGAGATGGCGGGCGGCCCCTACGCGATGTGGGGCGAGCCGGTCATCGTGCCCGGTTCGATGGGGGCGTCGAGCTTCGTCCTGCGCGGGCACGGGGACCCGCGCACGCTCGCCAGCGCATGCCACGGCGCGGGCCGCCGGGTGCCGCGCGGCGCGTCCGCCCGTGGCGGCGACGCCGAGCTCGACGCGTTCCTGCGCGAGTTCCGGGTCGTGACCCCGCTCGACCACCGGAACCCGGTGGTGGCGCGGCGGTCCGACGTGATGGCCGCGTGGCGGCGCGACCTCAAGCAGGAGGCTCCGTGGGCGTACAAGGACATCGGCCCGGTGGTGTCGAGCCTGCGGGGCGGGGGCGTCGCGACGCCGGTCGCCGAGCTGCGGCCGCTGCTCACGGTCAAGGGGTGACGCTCAAGGGCGACGGTCAAGGGACGACGGCCTGGAGGTGCACGACCTTGACGGCCGTCATCTCGTCGAGCAGCTCGGGCCCGTAACCGAACCCGCGGCCGCAGGCGCGGCGCGGGGTGGCGGCGCCGCCGGGCGCGCCGCCGAACACCGCGTTGATCTTGACCGTGCCGGCGTTCAGCGCGCGCCAGGCGGCCTGCGCGTGCGCCATGTCGCGGGTGAGGACGGTCGCGGCGAGGCCGTAGCGGGAGCGCCGGGCGGCGTCCAGGGCCTGCTCGAACGAGGCCGCGGCGCGGACGGGCGCGACGGGGCCGAAGGTCTCCTCCGCCATGACCTCCATGTGGTCGGTGCAGCCGGCGAGGACGGTGGCGGGGTAGAACGCGCCGGGCCCGGCGGGGATGCGCGCGCCGGTGAGGGCGCGCGCGCCGTCGGCGAGGGCCTTCTCGACCTGCTGGTGGACCCGCGTGCGGTGCCGCTCGTCGACGAGGGGCCCGAGCTCGGTGGACACGTCCGCGCCCGGTCCCATGCGCAGGTTCCGGGCGCGGTCGGCGAGCGCCTCCAGGAAGGGGTCCGCGACGGCCTCGTGCACGTAGACGCGCTCGACGGAGGTGCAGATCTGCCCGGCGTTGGCGAAGCAGCCGGCGGCCGCCTGCTCCGCGGCCCAGGCCGGGTCGACGCCGGCGTCGACGATCAGAGGGTCGGCGCCGCCGTTCTCCAGCAGGGTCCGCGCGCCGGTCCGCGCGGCCAGCTCGGCGACGCGGCGGCCCGCGCGGGTGGAGCCGACGTGCGCGACGACGTCCACGTCCGGGTGCCCGGCGAGCGCCTCCCCGATCACGGCGCCGCCGGTCACCAGGTTCAGGACGCCGTCCGGCAGGCTTCCGGCGAGCAGCTCGGCGAGGAGGGCGCCGGTGTGGGGCGTCCGCTCGGACGGCTTGTGCACGACCGTGTTGCCCGTCGCCACCGCCGCGCCGATGAGCCCGCAGGCGATGGCGACCGGGTCGTTCCACGGCGTGAGGACGGCCGCGACGCCGAGCGGCTCGCGGGTCGTGAAGTCGGCGGCGTCCCGTCCGCCCTGCAGGGTGCGCCCGCCGTGCAGCGGCCCCAGCTCGGCGTACTGGCGCAGCGTCCCGATCCCCGCCTCGATGCCGCCGAGCGCGTCACCGGACGGCCTGCCCATCTCCGCGGTGACCAGCGCGGCCAGCTCGCCCATGCGCTCCTCGACCGCCCGCGAGGCGGCGTGCAGGGCCGCGCCCCGCTCGGCGGCGGGAACGGCGGCCCAGCCCGGCGCCGCGCCGCGCGCCGCCGCCACGGCGGCGTCCGCGTCGGCCGCGGTGGACACGGCCACCACTCCCAGCGGCTCGCCGGTCGCCGGGTCGGTCACCGTGAACACCTCGTCCCCGCCGCCCTGGCCCCACCGGCCGCCGGTCAGCGTCCACCTGTCACGCGGTCGCATTGCGCTCCCCTCCAGACTCCCCGTCGCGGTGTCGCCTACCCCCGGGCGCGGTGTTCAATGACCACCCGCGTCAGTGACCACTTACTTCGATCGGCTACCGTGGGGCGCACGCGACAGTTCCGAGGGAGGCGCGGTGGACTTCGACCTGCCGGAGAGCGCGGCCGCGGTGCGCGAGGGCGTGCTGGCGATCGCCGGGAAGTACGACCAGGACTACTGGGGCCGCTGCGACGCGGACAAGCGCTGGCCCGAGGAGGTCTGGCGCGAGCTGGTCGCCGGCGGCTGGCACGCCCTGGCGATCCCGGAGGAGCACGGCGGCGGCGGGCAGGGCCTGCTGGAGCTGGCGGTCGCCCTGGAGGCCCTGGCCGAGGGCGGCGCGGGCGGCGCCGCGTCCTTCATGTACCTGCTGACGCCGGCGTTCGGCGGGCTCACCCTCACCCGGCACGGCACCGCCGAGCAGAAGCGCGAGTTCCTGCCGAGGATCGCCTCCGGCGAGATCGAGACCTGCTTCGCCATCACCGAGCCCGACGCGGGCAGCAACTCCATCGCCATCTCCACCCAGGCCCGCCGCGACGGCGACTCCTTCGTCGTCAGCGGCCAGAAGATCTGGATCTCCGGGGTGGAGCGCGCCGACTTCCTCGTCCTGGTCACCCGGACGACCCCGGCGGCCGAGGCGCGTCCCCGCACGTCCGGCTTCACCGTCCTGCTGGTGGACGTCGAGCGGGCCGTCGCCGACGGCACTCTGACCTACCGGCCGATCCCCAAGCTCGGCACCAACACCGTCGCGTCCAGCATGGTGTTCCTGGACGGCGTCCGCGTGCCCGCCGACCGGGTCCTCGGCGAGGTCGGCCAGGGGTTCGCCGTGTTGTGGGACATCCTCAACCCCGAGCGGATCCTGGCCGCGGCGGGCGGCGTCGGGTCCGGCGGCCTGGTGCTGGGGATCGCCTGCGGGTACGCCGCCGAGCGGGCACCCTTCGGCACGCCGATCGGCGCCCACCAGGGCATCGCGTTCCCGCTCGCGCGGATCAAGGCGCAGCTGGAGCTGGCCCGGCTGATGACCTACAAGGCCGCCTGGCTGTGGGACCGGGGCCGCCCCTGCGGCTCGGAGGCCAACATCGCCAAGCTCACCGCGGCGGACGCCGCCTGGCAGGCCGCCGACCGCGCGTTCCAGACCCACGGCGGCATGGCGTACTCGCTGGAGTACCCGGTCGCCCGGATGTTCCGCGACGCCCGCATCGCCAAGAACATCCCGGTGGCCGAGGAACTCGTCCTCGCCCACATCGCCCAGCACGAGCTGGGCCTCCCCAAGTCGTACTGACCCGCCCGGGCCCCGGACGCGCCCCGTCCAGGCCTCCGCCGGGCTCTGCTCAGGGCTCCGCCCGTTCGAAGTGTTAGGGGAACGTTAGACCTCCGGCGATTACGCTGCGCGATCACTCGCCTGCGGTGAGTCTTTGATCTGCAACGGCTCGCTCGCAGGAGGCTCCCATGACACGTTCCCCGGTCGGCGGACCGCCGGACCGCATGCCCTGGCGGGCGGTGATCGGCGGCTCGATCGGCAATCTCGTCGAATGGTACGACTGGTTCGTCTACGCCAGCTTCGCCACCTACTTCGCGGCGGCGTTCTTCCCCCACGGGAACGCCACCGCGCAACTGCTGAACACCGCCGCCATCTTCGCGGTCGGGTTCTTCATGCGCCCGGTCGGCGGCTGGCTGCTCGGCCGGTTCGCCGACCGGCGGGGACGGCGTCCGGCGCTCACCCTCAGTGTGTCGCTGATGTCGGCCAGCGCGCTGCTCATCGCGGTCGCCCCGACCTACGATTCGGCCGGGCACCTCGGCGCGGCGATCCTGCTGGTCGCCCGCCTGATGCAGGGGCTGTCGGTCGGCGGGGAGTACGCGGCGGGCGCCGTCTACCTCGCCGAGTCGGCCCCGCCGGGGCGGCGCGGCCTCGCCTCGGCGTTCCAGTACGTGTCGATGACGGCCGGCCAGCTCACCGGGCTCGGGCTGGAGATCGTTCTCCAGCAGGCCATGTCGGAGCAGAAACTGGAGTCGTTCGGCTGGCGGATCCCGTTCTTCGTCGGGACGTTCGGCGCCGCGGCCGTGTACTACCTGCGGCGCGGGCTGCTGGCGGAGACGGAGGCCTACGCCGGGCAGGAGGACGGCATGCCGGCCCCGGAGCGCGGCACGCTGCGCCGCGTCCTCGCGCACCGGCGAGAGGCCGCGCTCGTCATGGCCCTGACGATGGGCGGGACGGTCGCGTACTACACCTACACGACCTACCTGACGAAGTACCTGTCGTCCACGGCGGGGCTGTCCCGCGAGACCGCGTCGCTGGTGAGCTTCTGCTCGCTGGTCGTCTTCATGCTGCTCCAGCCGGCCCTCGGCGCCCTGTCCGACCGCATCGGCCGCCGCCCGCTGCTGATCGCGTTCGGGCTCGGCGCGAGCCTCGGCACGGTGTCCCTGCTGTCCGCGCTGTCGCGGGTGACCGGCTTCGCGTCCGCGCTGGCGCTGTCGCTCACCGGCCTGGTGATCGTCAGCGGGTACACCTCGGTCAACGCGGTCGTGAAGGCCGAGCTGTTCCCCACGCACGTGCGGGCCCTCGGCGTGGCGCTGCCGTACGCGCTCGCCAACGCGCTCTTCGGCGGCACGGCGGAGTACGTGGCGCTGCTGTGCCGCAAGTGCGGCGTCGAGTCCGCCTTCTACTGGTACGTGGCGGGCTGCTCGGCCGTCTCGCTGGTCGTCTACGTGTTCATGCGCGAGACGCGCGACACTGCACTCACGCAAAGTGACGAAAGCGCCGACGACGTGGCCGCCCATGTCTAGGGTGGCAGGAATGCGGGTGCTCCTGGTCGAGGACGACGACCGGTTCGCCGGGGCGCTGGCGGGCGCCCTCGCGAGGTACGGCCACACGACCGAGCGGACCACCATGGCCACCGACGCGCTCCGGCTCGCGGGCGGCGCCGACTTCGTCCTGCTCGACCTCGGCCTGCCGGACATGGACGGCCTCGACGCGCTGCGCCGCCTGCGGCGCGTCTCCCCGGTGCCGGTCATCGTGGTCACCGCCCGCGCGCAGCCGCGCGACCTGCTGCGCGCGCTGCACTCGGGAGCCGACGACTACCTGGTGAAGCCCTTCCTCATGGCGGAGCTGGTCGCGCGGATGCGGACGGTCATGCGGCGCGGCACCCGGCCGCTGCCGGCGCGCGAGCCGGTCGCGGTCGCCGGCGACATCCGCATCGACCTGGAGGGCCGGGCGGTGACCGTGGCCGGCCGCGCCGTCCGGCTCGCCCCGCGCGAGTTCGACGTGCTCGCGCTGCTGGCGAGCGAGCCCGGCGTCGTCCGCGACCGCGCGGAGATCCTGCACGCGCTGTGGGCCGACACGTCCCAGCCGGCGTCCCGGTCCCTGGACGTCCACGTGTCGGGGATCCGGGCCAAGACCGCGCGGCCGGGTCTCGTGGTGACGGTGCACGGCGTCGGCTACCGCCTCGGCGTCGACACGGCCGGCGACCGGTGAGGGCCCGCCTCGCCGCGCTGTTCACGGCGCTGATGGCCGCGGCGCTCACCGCGCTGGCGGTCCCGCTCGGCTTCGCCTACGCCTCGCACCGCACCGAGCATCTGCTGCTCAAGCGGCGGCCGGAGGTGACCCGGTTCGCCGCGATGGCCGACCGCAGCCTGCACGAGGGCGACTGCACGACACGAAAGGTCGAACGCGAGTGCGCGCTGCTCCTGGAGATCGAGCGCTACGCCGACCTGTACGACGCGGTGCTGCGCGTCTACGACCGACGCGGGCGGCTCGTCCTGGCCGCCGGTGACCTGGACGCCGCCGCCGAGGCCTCGGCGCGGAAACTCGCGGGCACGACGATGCGCGGCGGCAGGATCGAACGGATGCCGCCACTCGGCCCGTTCGGCGCCGGCAGGGTGGCGATGGCCGAGACGGCCGGACGCGACGCCGAGGTGTCGGGCGCGGTGCTGCTGTTCGCGTCGACCGAAAGCGCCCGCTTGGACATCCTGTGCGTGTGGGCGCTCATGGCGGCCGCCGCGGTGGTGGCCCTGGCCTGCACGACCGCCGGTGCCCACGGCCTGGCCCGGTGGATCCTGCGGCCGATCAGCGAGCTGGACGCCACGACCCGCGACATCGCCGAGGGGCGTCTGGAGGCGCGCATCGTCCCGGACACGGGTCCGGTGGAGCTGCGGCGGCTGATGATGCGGTTCAACGCGATGACCGAGGCGGTGTGGGCCGCGATCGACCGCCAGCAGGCCTTCGTCGCCAACGTCTCCCATGAGCTTCGCTCCCCGTTGGCCGTGCTCTCGCTGCACCTGGAGAACCTGCAGCCGCACATGGACTCGGAGGGCCTCGCCGGGCACGAGGAGGCGATGGCGGAGCTGGGCCGGCTCACGGCGTTGCTGGACGGGATGCTCGCCCTGGCCCGCGTCACCTCCGGGCCCCCGGCCCAGGACGTCGACGCCGTCGAGGAACTGCGGCCCAGGCTGGCGGCCTGGGAGGAGGCGCTCACCGCCAGGAACCTGACGCTCACGGTGGACCTTCCCGCCGAACGCCGCGTCCGCGCCGTTCCGGACGCCCTCACCCGCATCACCGACACCGTGCTCGACAACGCCTGCAAGTACGTCCCCGAAGGCGGCACGGTCGCGGTCCGGATGGACGGCACCGCGCTCCGGTTCGCCGACGACGGGCCGGGCCTGACGGCCGGCGAGTGCGCGGAGGCGACGGAACGCTTCTGGCGCGCCGTCTCGCACGAGAACGTCCCGGGAAGCGGGCTCGGGCTGGCGATCGCCGCAGATCTGGCGAAGTCCGGCGGCGGGGCACTGCGCCTGGCGCCGAACGAGCCGCACGGCCTGGTGGTCGAGCTGATGTTGGCGGACCCGGCCGGCGCGCGCTCCCGCTAGTCGTAGACGGAGGAGTAGTACTCCCTCGCACCCGGGTGCAGAGACACGTACCCCGTGCCGATCGCATAGCGCTCGTTCAATGAGCGGCCCGGTAGATGCGCGGGGTTGAGCTCGTTGCGGGCCTCGAAAAGAGTCCTGGTGACCTTCTCCGCCTGTTCCTCGGCGAGCCCCGCCCGGCAGAGCAGGTAGCTGGCCGTCCCGACGGTGGGAACCGCCTCCCCGAGACCGTACGGGCCGGCCGGTACGGACGCGTTCTCGTAGACGGCGCCGTGCTCGGACGTCAGCGCCGGGACCACCTCGTCCAGCCGGACCAGCCGGATCGGCGTGCCCTCCTTCACGAAGTCGACGATCGCGGGGGTCGGCGCGTCACCCGACCAGAAACAGGCGTCGATCCTCTCCGAGCGGAGACCGTCGAGCGAGGGGGCGAGGCGCTTCTCCAGGGTGCGGGGAGGGGCGGTGAGGCCTGCGCATCGCAGCACACGCCCCGCGGTCAGCGAGGTACCCGAACCATGGGCACCGATCGACACCGTGCGGCCGGCCAAGTCCTCCAGCAGGTCGATCCCGGAATCCGCGCGCACGATCAGATGCAGGTAGTTGAGGTACATGCGGGCCAGGGCGGCCACGGTGCCCCGGTCGAGCCTGTAGTGAGCGGAGTCGGAGAGCACGAAGGCCAGATCGGCGCGGTTCTGCGAGCCGAGGTCCGCCAGCATTTCGAGGTTCTGCCGGCTGGCGTTGGTCGCGACCGCCGTGACACGCAGGCCTCGGTCCTTGAGCTGTTCCGCGAAGAGCCGCCCGAGCTTGTAGTAGGCGCCGCCCTCCTCCCCCGTGGCGAGCGTGAGTGCGGAGTCGCTCGCGATGCGCCCGCAGCCTGACACGGCGGTCGCGGCGGCCAGGAGGAACGTCCTACGGGATAGGCGCATACAGGTAACGCTATGTGAGTAGCCCGTCACCGACCTCCGGAAGGCGGCGGGCTTTACCCGGGTCGTGGGCGGCCCGGAGTTCATGCGGATCTTGCCGGAGTGGTTGCGCGGGACGGCCTCGACCACCTCGTACCAGCGCGGGCGCCTGAAGGCACCGATGCGCGCGGCGCCGCACGCGTTCGTGCGGGTCGCGGGGAGCGCGGCGCCGCCCGTCCCAGGCGGACGCCCGGGGGCTCAGCCGAACTCGGGCGGGCGCTTCTCGCGGATCGCCGCGACGCCCTCCCGCACGTCCGGGCCGGTGAACCCGAAGAACTCCATCGCCAGGGACGCGTCGAACGTCGGCCCGGCCAGCCGCAGCCAGTTGTTCAGCGCGTGCTTGGTGAACGACAGGGCCTCGGCGGGGCCGGCGGCGAGCCGGCCCGCGATCTCCAGGGCGCGCTCGTGCACCTCGCCGTCGTCCACGCAGACGGAGACCAGGCCGATCCGCTCGGCCTCCTCGCCGGTGAGGACGTCGTTGAGCAGCAGGTAGTACTTGGCCTTGGCCATCCCGCACAGCAGCGGCCACACGATCGCCGCGTGGTCGCCCGCGGCCACGCCCAGCCGCACGTGCCCGTCGATGATCTTCGCGGTGCGGCCCGCGACGGAGATGTCGGCCAGCAGCGCCACCGCCAGGCCGGCGCCCACCGCCGGGCCCTGCACGGCGCTCACCACCGGCTTGGAGCAGTTCACCACGTTCATCACGATGTCGCGCGCCTCGCGCATGATCCGGCGGCGGGCGGCGTGGCCGGTCATCATCTCCTCGATCAGGGCGATGTCCCCGCCGGCGGAGAACGCCGTCCCCTCCCCCCGCACGACGATCGCGCGCACGTCGTCGTCGGCGTCCGCGTCCCGCCAGATCTCCGCGAGCTCGCGGTGCCCGACCGTGTCGACCGCGTTCAGCTTGCCGGGCGTGCTGATGGTGACACGCAGCACCCCGTCCGCCGCCCAGTCGATCCTCAGCCGCTCGTAGGCGTCATACCGGTTCATGCCGCACTCCCCTGCCGCGCGTGGTCGTCGAATGCCGCGCGCAATCGTCGCACAGCGAACTCCATCGCCTCGGCACCGGCGTCGAAGATCTCGGGGAGCAGGAAGAAGGAGTGCACGACGCCGTCGTAGCGGCGGCGCCCGACCGGGACGCCGGCCGCGGCGAGCCGGTCCGCGTACGCCTCGCCCTCGTCGCGCAGGATGTCGTACTCGGCGGTGATGACGGTGGCGGGCGCCGCGCCGGACACGTCGGGGGCGCGCAGCGGGGCGAGCCTGGGGTCGGACGGGTCGGCGCCCGCCCGGTACAGGTCCATGAACCGGGCCAGCGTCCCGGCGTCCAGCCCGTACCCGGCGCCGTACTCCCGCCAGCTCGGGGTGTCCATCGCCGTGTCGGTCACCGGGTAGACGAGCAGCTGGTGGACGAGCGGCGTCCCCCGGTCGCGGGCCATCAGCGCGACGGCCGCGGCGAGGTTCCCGCCGGCGCTGTCGCCGGCCACCGCGACGGCCCCGGGCACGACGCCGTAGGCGCCCGGCTCCCGCGCCACCGCCGCGACGACGGCCCAGGCGTCGTGCACGGCGGCGGGGAACGGGTGCTCGGGGGCCAGCCGGTAGCCGACGTTCAGCACGGCGCACCCCGCCGCGGCGGCGAGGTCGCGGCAGGCCGCGTCCACGTTGTCGACGCCGCCGAGCACCCAGCCGCCGCCGTGCAGGTAGACGACCGCCGGCAGTGGTCCCCGCTCGGGTGGCACCGGACGGTACAGCCGCACCGGCACGGGCCCGCCGGGACCCGGCACCGTGATGTCGCGGATCCGCGCGAGCTCCCGCCGGACGGCGGGGAACGCCGCGCCGATCCGCGCCCGCATCTCCTCGATCGTGGGCTCGGCGCCGGCCTCCCGGCCCGGGGGCGGGGCCGTCCACGAGGCGAGCAGCTCCAGGAAGCGCGCGGTCTGCGGGTTCAAGGGCATGCGGCGGCCTCCGGTGGTCGGGTTTGCGGCGGAATCTACCGGAACGCCTTCCCCCGGAACCGGACCGTCAACCCCGGGTCAGCGACCGGCGGCCTCGGCGACCAGGGCCTCGAACAGGCGCCGGTCGTCGCCCTCCTCGGGGTGCCACTGGACGGCCAGTCCGAACCGGTGCCCCTGCAGCTCGACGGCCTCGACGACCTGGTCCTCGGCCCACGCCACGGCGGACAGGCCCTTGCCGAGCCGGCCGACGGCCTGATGGTGGTAGGCGGGGACCTCGGCGGCGTCGCCGAGGATCTTGCCGACCAGGCTGGTCGCGCTGATCTGCACCGGGTGCGAGCCGACGATCCCGGTCTCCGGCGCGTGGCCCTTGTGCCCCACCGCCTCCGGAAGGTGCTGGATGAGGGTGCCGCCGCGCGCCACGTTCAGCACCTGCATGCCCCGGCAGATCGCCAGGAACGGCAGGTCGGCCTGGACGACGGCGCGGGCGAGCGCCAGCTCGAACCGGTCGCGCTGCGGCTGCGGCGGCCCGGTCTCGAAGTGCCGGGCGGCGCCGTACAGGTCGGGGTCGATGTCTCCGCCGCCGGCCAGCACGACGCCGTCCAGCCGGGACACCAGGGTCTCCACGCCGCGCAGGGTCGAGGCGGGCGGCAGCAGGACCGGGATGCCGCCGGCCCGCTCGACCGAGCGCGCGTACGGCACCGGCAGCAGCGCGGCTTCGCGCACCCAGACGCCCCAGCGGGCCGGCTCCTGGTAGGTGGTGATGCCGATGAGCGGCGGCGCGCCGTCATCGGGCGCGGGGCGCGGGGCCCCGCGGGCGGTCTCGGACATGCGTGTTCCCCCTCTGCTGAGCACTGGCCACGGGACGCCTTCCGATTTGGGTGATTCGCCCCCCTTTGGCTGCACCTCATGGTGCCTCACCCGCCCCCTCGGACCGTCCCGTCCCCCGGCCTTCTCCCGGCCAGCTTGCCGCACGGCCCGGATCTTCGCAGTCGGAACCGGCGAGCATCCGGCCCGGGGGCGCGCGATGCGGAGGCCGGTCCCGGCCACGCGTACCGGAGAATCGCCAAATCTTCCACCCTGGACCGGATTCGTCCACCACCGGGACACCGATCTCTACCGGGATGCCGGACCAACCGGCAATACCGATCAGTATGCCTACGCGACTCCGCCACTCTCCGGTGACGGACGCGGAGAGATCGCTCACTCTTCGTGACGACCACCGCCTCCCCGGCGGGCCCGTCCTTGAGCGATCGTGAAGCCCGCTGCGAGAATCTCACCAAGCCGGGCACCCGACCTGCCGCGATCGCCGGTGTCCCGCCTTCGACTAGGGAGCGTGCCGGTCATGTCACCGGAACAGCGAATCCTCAAGGAGTGCCTAGCCCGGCTCGACACCGATCCGGCGGGCGCGATGAACTACTTCTACGGGCGCCTGTTCACGGCGGAGCCTCGGCTGCGGGCACTGTTCCCGCCCGCGATGGGCCACCAGCACGACCGGTTCTTCGGGGCGCTCACGCGGCTCGTCTCCGGCCAGGACCACCCGGAGGAACTCGCCGCCCACCTCGAACGCCTCGGCCGCGGCCACCGCAAGTACGGGGTGCTGCCCGAGCACTACCCGGCCGTCGAGGCGGCCCTGACCGCCACGCTCCGCGCCTTCGCCGCCGGCGTGTGGACCCCCGAGGCCGAGGACGCCTGGCGCACCGCCTACCGGTCCGCCGCCGACACCATGATCCGCGCCGCGGAGCGGGACGCGGAGGACGCGCCGCCCTGGTGGGTCGCCGAGGTCGTGGAGCACGACCGCCGCGCCCCCGACCTCGCGGTGCTCACGCTGCGTCCCGAGCGGCCGGTGCCGTTCGCGGCCGGGCAGCACGTGCCGGTCCAGACGGCCCGCTGGCCCCGCGTGTGGCGGCCGTACTCGATCGCGAACGCGCCCCGCCCGGACGGGCTGGTCCGCCTGCACGTCCGGGCCCGTCCCGCCGGCTGGGTGAGCGGCGCCCTCGTCCGGCACACCGGGCCCGGCGACACGCTGCTGCTGGGCCCGCCCGACGGCGGGATGACCCTCGACCCCGGCTCGGACCGGCCGCTGCTGCTGGCCGGCGGCGGCACCGGCCTCGCGCCGATGAAGGCGCTCGCCGAGCAGGCCATCGCCTCCGGCCGCGACTGCGACGTCCACCTCCTCGTGGCCGCCCGGCACGCGACCGGCCTGTACGACCTGCCCGAGCTGCGGCTGCTGGAGTCCCACCACCCCCGGCTGCGGGTCGTGCCCGTCCTGTCGCGCGGCACGGCGGCCGACGGCCTGAGCGGGCGGGTGCCGGACGTCCTGCCCCGCCTCCTGGAGGGCGTCGGCGGCCGCGACGAGCACGAGGCCTACGTGGCCGGACCCGTCCCGATGGTCCGCGAAACGGTCACCGCACTGCAGCGCCTCGGCGTGCCGCTGGCCCGCATCCGCCACGACCTGCTCGCCGCCGGCGGCTGACGCCCGGGATCACATGCCGGCGCGCTCGCGCAGGAAGTCGGCCGTCTCCCGGTCCGCCGGGTAGAACGACTCGATCGCCAGTTCCGCCACCGTGATGTCGACCGGCGTCCCGAACGTCGCGATGGTGCTGAAGAACGACAGCTCCCGGCCCTCCAGCCGCATCCGCAGCGGCACGAACACCTCGTGGCCGGCGGGCGGCGCGATCGCCTCCCCCACGTCCCCCGGGAAGCTCCGCAGCTCCTTGTAGAGCTGGGCGAGCGCCGCGTCCGCGGTCAGCGCCACGTGCCGCCGCACCCGGTCGATCATGTGCGCCCGCCACTCGGCCAGGTTCAGGATGTTCCTGGCCATCCCGTCGGGGTGCATGCTGAGCCGGAGCACGTTCAGCGGCGGCTCCAGCAGCTCCGGCGGCGCGCCCTCCATGAAGAACGCCGCCGCGCCGTTGGCGTCGATCAGGTTCCAGAACCGGTCGACGACCACCGCCGGATAGGGCTCGTGCCCCTCCAGCACCTGCCGCAGCGCCGCGCGGACCGTGTCCATCCTCGGCTCCTCGATCGGCGTCTCGTCGAACACCGGCGCGTACCCGGCCGCCACCAGCAGCAGGTTGCGGTCGCGCAGCGGCACGTCCAGGTGCTCGGCGAGCCGCAGCACCATCTCCCGGCTCGGCGCCGACCGGCCCGTCTCCACGAAGCTCAGGTGCCGGGTCGACACGTCCGCCTCGGACGCCAGCTCCAGCTGGCTGAGCCTGCGCAGCTGCCGCCACGCCCGCAGCTGCTCCCCGATCGGTCTCACGTCGCTCAACGCCGTCGTCATCGTGGTCACGTCCCGACGCTACCGGCCGCCTCGTCGCCCCGGCGATTACGCCCGGGGTAATGGACGAGGGGAGGGACCGGTCGCCAGAGTGACCCCCGTCCACCCCGTCCGAGGAGGCCGAATGACCGTCCAGATCACCCCCGCCCAGCTGACCGACGCCATGCCGTTCGCCCGCGCGCTCGGCGTGGAGATCGACACCGCCGGGCCGGAGGAGGTCACCGGGCACCTGGACTGGGCGCCGGACCGCTGCACAGCGGGAGGCGTGCTGCACGGCGGCGCGCTCATGGCGCTCGCGGACACGCTCGGCGCGGCCTGCGCGTTCCTCAACCTGCCCCCCGACACCTCCACCACGACGCTGGAGTCGAAGACCAACTTCTTCCGCGGGGTGAAGGACGGGCAGGTCCGCGGCGTCTCGCGCCCGCTGCACGCCGGCCGCACGTCGATCGTCGTCCAGACCGACCTGTTCGACGCCGCCGGCCGCCGCGTCGCCCAGGTCACCCAGACACAGGCGGTGCTGCGCCCGTGACGCCCTGAGATCCGTCGGCCGCGTCCGCCACGATCCTCCGATCGGCACAGCGAGAAGAACCGGGCCTGGATCGCAAGGCCTGGCGGCCGTCCTCCGCTCCAAGCCCGGCACCTTTACGTTGTAGATTTTTTAGCGATGTGCTCGGCGAAGAAGGTGAGGATGCGGTCCCAGCCGTCGGCGGCGTTCTCCCGCCCCTTGCCGAGCCCGAAGGCGATCTTCGCCACGGGGCCGAGCGGCGGCCCGGGGGTGAACTCGGTGAGGAAGCCGTGCCCCGTCCCCGGATACTCCTTCACGTCGTGCGCGACGCCGGCGGCCGTGAGGGCCCGCTCCAGCTTGGCCGCGGCACCGCGCAGGGTCGGGTCCGCCCCGCCGTAGCTGGCGACGATCGGGCACGCGCCCCGCAACGACTCCTCGGGCCTGCGCGGAAGGATCGCGTAGTTGGCGGCGGCGGCCGTGAAGTCGTACTTCGCCGCCGCGACGAGCGCGAACCCGCCGCCCATGCAGAACCCGCACACGCCCACGTCGCCGGTGCAGTCGTCCCGGCCGGCGAGCCAGGCGCGGGCCGCCTCGATGTGCTCGTACGCGGGGCCGCGCTGGGCGCGCATGTCCCGCATCGCCTTGGTGACGCAGCGGATCCACGGCGCGCCGCCGTACAGGTCGGGCAGGACGGCGACGTAGCCGTTGGCGGCGAACCGGTCGGCCTGGGCGCGCATGTCCGCGTTCGCCCCCATCGCCTCGAACACGATCACAACGCCGGGCCAGGGCCCCTCCCCCTCGGGGACGGCGAGGTACCCGGGAATCTCACGGCCGCCCGCCGGGATGCTGATATCAGACATACCGTCGAATGCTGCCGCAGGCCACACCGCGCGCCTAGGCCCAACCCGCCCCGGAGCAGGGTCAGACCTTGCGCCATTCGGGGATCCAGGAGCCGTCCTCGACGACGTAGTCGCCGAACAGGTCCGGCGCCTCCCTGCGCATCACCTCGCCGATCTTGCCGAAGAGCAGGCGGATCTCCTCCTCGGCCCCGGGCGCCGTGCGGTTCTCCAGCGTGTGCCGCAGCGTGCGGACGTTGGCCGTCCAGACCAGGCCGGTGCCGACGCCCTCGGGGGCGAAGCGGCGCATGAACGAGGTCTTGTGCTTCTTCTCCTTGAACGGCACGCCCTCGTCGTCCAGGCCGAAGTGCGCGGCCATCCAGCCCTGGAACTCCTCCATCTGCTCCAGCATGGCGGTGGCGCGCTTCATCAGCTCGGCGTCCTCGCGGGCCCACTCGGGGAACCAGAAGGGGATGTCCTGGAGCCGGACGAACCGGAGGGACTCCTGCGAGATGGCCACGCCGGGCCGGTGCCGGACGAGCTCGTGGGTCAGGACGCGGCTGACGTTGTGCAGGACGAAGCTGAAGCTCACGTGCTCCAGCACCGAGCCGTGCAGGCTGCGCAGGATGTTCTGCAGGTACTCGCCGGAATCCGTGCGGATCCTCTTCACGTTCGGGTTCAGGCCCGGCTCCCACGAGCGGTAGCAGAGCCGGCCTGCGAACTCCGCCAGGTTCTGCGGGTCGTTCAGCTCGTCGTCGAGCTCGCCACGGTCGAGCCGCTCCAGCCAGCCCTCCCCGCCCACGTCCCGCAGGTACCGGGCGACCTCGTCGTAGTCCAGTTCGGGGCGCGCAACGAGGAACACCTCGGGCTCGACGCTCTTCACTCTCGTATCTCCCCACGGGTCGTTTCCGTCGCCCCTAGGAAACCACCCCGGTCCGGCACCCGCGACCCGGGGACGGCGGTCGCGTGTCATGAGCATCCGGAACAACGCTCATGATGGTCCATGGCGCAGACTAGTGGGGTTCGTCCAGGTAGGGAGGGTGGATGCGGTCGGAGCTGAAGGTGCTGGGGGCCTGCCCGCTCGACTGTCCCGACGGCTGCTCATGGGTGGTCACCGTCCGGGACGGAGAGGCGGTGGGGCTGCGGGGCAACCCGGACCATCCGTACACGCGCGGGGCGCTGTGCGCGAAGGTGAACCGGTGGCTGGAGCGCGCCGCGCAACCGGACCGGATCCTGCATCCGCTGCGGCGCGTGGGCGCCAAGGGCGAGGGCCGGTTCGAGCGGGTCGGGTGGGACGAGGCGCTCGACGAGATCGCCGGGCGGCTGGAGGAGATCGTCCGCGAGCACGGCGGGGAGGCCATCTGGCCGTACTGGGGGACGGGCACGCTCGGCTACCTGCAAGGCCTCGAGGGGTGCTCGGGCCGCCGGTTCTTCAACGTGCTGGGGGCCTCGGCGCACGACGCGAACATCTGCTCGGCGGCCGGCAGCGCCGGGATGACCGAGGCGGTCGGGTCGCCGGGCGGCATGGACCCCGAGGACCTCGCGCACGCCGGGCTCGTCCTGCTGTGGGGCACGAACCCGCTGACCAGCGGCCACCACGTGTGGAAGTTCGTGCAGGACGCGCGGAGGACCGGCGCGCACCTGGTCGCGATCGATCCGGTGCGGACGCGGACGGCGCGGCGGGCCGACGAGCATCTGGCGCCGCTGCCCGGAACGGACGCGGCGCTCGCGCTCGGGCTGCTCAACGTCATCGTCCGCCTCGGCGCGCAGGACGAGGACTTCCTCGCGCGGCACACGCTCGGGTGGGAGGAGTTCCGGGAGCGGATCGCGGACTTCCCGCCCGAGCGGGCGGCGGAGATCACCGGTGTCCCGGCGGAGCGGATCGTCGCGCTCGGCGAGCGGATCGCCCGGACGCGCCCGACCGGCATCCGCGCCACGCAGGGCCTCCAGCGGCACTCGGGCGGCGGCGCGGCGCTGCGGGTGATCGCCGCCATCCCGGCCGTGACGGGCGACTGGGCCAGGCGGGGCGGCGGGGTCGCGTTCTCCACGTCCGGGCACGTGAAGCTGGACAAGGCCGCGCTCTGGCGCGACGACCTGCGGCCCGGCCCGGTGCGGACGCTGTCGATGAGCCGGCTGGGCGAGGGACTCCTGGACGTCCAGGATCCGCCGGTGAAGGCCCTGTTCGTCATCGCGGCGAACCCGGCGGGCAGCACCCCGCACCAGACCAAGGTGCGCCGGGGCCTGGCCCGCGACGACCTGTTCACGGTGGTGCTGGAGCAGTTCCCCACCGACACCGCCGACTACGCCGACATCGTGCTGCCCGCGACGGCGCAGCACGAGCACGCCGACCTGCACGAGGGGTACGGGCACCTGTACCTGACGTGGAACGAGCCGGCGGTGGCGCCGCCGGGCGAGTGCCTGCCGACGACGGAGACGTTCCGGCGGCTGGCGCGGCGGATGGGCCTTGACGAACCGGCCCTCCACGACTCTGACGAGAGCCTCGCCGAGCAGCTCCTCGCCTCTGACCATCCCTGGATGGCGGGAATCACTCTCGACCGGCTCCGCAAGGAGGGCTTCGTCCGCATGTCGGTCCCCGACCCGTTCCTGCCGTACGCCGGGGGCTTCCCGACCCCAACGGGCAAGTTCCAGTTCCGCTCCCCGGCCGCCGGGCTGGCCGGGTACGTCCCACCGGTAGAGGTGGCGGACGCCGAGCGGGCCGGGCGATACCCGCTCGCGCTGGTCTCGGCGGCGTCGCACGAGTTCCTCAACACCCAGTTCGGCAACAACCCCGAGCTGAGGCGGCGCTCCGGCGGCCTCACCGTCCGGCTGCACCCGGACGACGCGGACGCGCGCGGGCTGAGCGACGGCCAGCAGGTCCGGGTCGGCAACGACCGGGGCGCGTTCGAGGCGGTGCTGAAGGTCACCGACCAGGTCAGGCCGGGCGTCGCCGCGACCGGCAAAGGGCACTGGGCGAAGCTGTCCGGCGGCGCGAACGCCAACGCCGTCGTCGACGAGCGCGACACCGACCTCGGCGGCGGCCCCGTCTTCCACGACACCCGCGTGGAGATCACCGCTATTCCCGACTGATCACGAATATTCAGTTGAATTCGCCGGCCCCCGGCTGATCTCCTAGAGCCATCGCCCTTCCGGTGCGAAGGCCACGGGTTACTTCCCTGTTAAGGAAACCCAACCCCGAGGCCATGTCTGATCTCGGAGGGGCTCGACAACTCCAGAGCGTGCCCGGTGCGCAGGTGAGGGATACTTCGTTTCGGGAACGAGAGGTTGCGGGTTCGAGTCCCGCCGCACGCGCCATGCGCGGGCGTAGCTCAATAGGCAGAGCGCTGACGTCTCCTTCGCCGTCCTGATCTCGGGCACGACCTCTGGCCATAACTGAAAACACGCACCTCCCGGTGCGCAGGCGAACGGATACTTCAGGGTTCGATTCCTTGCAGCTCCACACGTGGGGCTGTGCCCGTCCGGCGGGCATGCCGTACGCCGACTTGATCTCGGGAGGGAGCACTTTTTCGCGGGTGCCCGGTGCGCAGGCAACGGATACTTCCTTTCTAATCCATGGGTCGTGGGTTCGATTCCCACCGTCGCCTTGTGCGGCGTAGCTCAGTCGGTAGAGCAATGGCGATGGCCGTCGCCGACTCTGATCTCGGGCACCTCCGCGGACTCCAGGGCTCCCTCCATTTTGTCGAAGGGAGCCCTAGCTCATGGCGAAGTTCAACCGCACCGCGGTCCGCGGGGCCGTTTCCAGCCCGGTCCGCACCGAGGCGACGCCGTCCGGCCGCACCCACGAGGGCGCGCCCGGCTACGCCCGTGACGCCAGGGGCGAGCTCTTCCTGCTCGCCGTCGCCAACATGGTCGGCGAGAAGACCTTCTACGAGTCCGCCGGCGACCGTGACGCCCGCTTCCGCGATCTCGTCCACCGGGTCGCGGTCGACGACGTCGAATGGATGGCGGGCTTCCTGCCGTGGCTGCGCGGCGAGGCGAACATGCGCTCGGCGCCCGTCGTCGCCGCCCTGGAGGCCGTCCGGGCGCGTCTGGCCGCCGGGCTGGCCGGCGAGAACCGGCAGCTCGTGGCGAGCGTCCTGCAGCGGGCCGACGAGCCGGGCGAGGCCCTGGCGTACTGGACCTCGACCTACGGCCGGGCGATCCCCAAGCCGGTCAAGCGCGGCGTCGCCGACGCCGTCCAGCGGCTCTACACCGAGCGGTCCCTGCTGAAGTACGACACGGGCGCGCGCGGCTTCCGCTTCGGCGACGTCATCGACCTCGTCCACCCGGCCCCGGCGGCGGACAAGCCGTGGCAGGGCGACCTGTTCGAGCACGCCCTCGACCGCCGCCACGGCCGCGACGAGCCGATCCCCGACCGCCTGGAGACCCTCAAGGCCGCGCAGACGCTCGCGGCCCTGCCCGTCGAGCGGCGCCGCGACCACGTGCTGAACCCGGAGCTGGTGACCTCACCGGGCGGCCTGGCGGGTGCCGGGTTCACCTGGGAGCGGCTCGCCGGCTGGCTGCAGGGTCCGATGGACGCCGCGGCCTGGGAGGCGATCATCCCGTCCATGGGCTACATGGCGCTGCTGCGCAACCTGCGCAACTTCGACGAGGCCGGAGTGAGCGACGCCGCCGCCGGCAAGGTCGCGGCGCGCATCGCCGACCCCGAGCGGGTCGCGCGGTCCCGGCAGTTCCCCTTCCGGTTCTTCTCGGCGTATCTGGCGGCTCCCTCGCTGCGCTGGGGCCACGCCCTGGACAAGGCGCTCACGGCCGCCACGGCGAACGTCCCCGAGTTCCGGGGCCGCACCCTCGTGCTGGTGGACACTTCGGCGTCGATGACCGGTGCGGGCGTCTCGGAACGGTCGAAGATGACGTACGCGCAGATGGCCGCCCTGTTCGGCATCGCCCTCGCGGCGCGCGGCAACACGGTCGACCTGCACGGCTTCGCCGACGGAACGTTCCGGCACGACGTCGGCCGGGGCGCGTCGGTGCTGCGCGAGGTCGAGCGGTTCGTCGACCGCATCGGCGAGGTCGGGCACGGCACCCGCATCGCCGACTCCGTCCGGGCGACCTATGCGGGCCACGACCGGGTCGTCATCCTGTCGGACATGCAGACGTTCGGCGGCGGCTGGGTGGGCGACGTCACCGGCGCCGCGCCGAAGCACGTCCCGATGTACGGGTTCAACCTGGCCGGATACCGGCACGGCGCCATGCCGACCGGCTCGGGCACGCGCCACGAGCTGGGCGGCATGACCGACGCGACGTTCCGGATGATCCCGCTCCTGGAGGCGGGCCGGAGCGCCGACTGGCCGTGGCGGTCCTGACGACGTGAGGCCTGATGATCCTTCGGGCCGGTACGGTGTGGTCCGGAGGGTTCGATGACGATTCAGGCCGAGACCGGCGCCCTGCTCGACCGGGCCCGCAAGTACGAGCGGCAGGGCAGGCCCGCGGAGGCCGCGGCGGTGTTCGCGAAGGCCGCCGAGGCGATGGAGGCGCACGGCGACCGGATGTCCGCGGTCGCGGTGCGGGCCCGGCAGGCGCGCGCGCTCGCCGCGGCGGGCACCACCGGCGAGGCCCAGCGGCTCCTGGACGTGCTCGACCGCGGCGCCGCGGCCCTGCCCGCCGAGGTCCGGGCCGGCCTGGACGCCCAGGCCGCGCACGTGCTCGCGGCGGCCGGGCGGACGGGCGAGGCCGCGCGGCGCGCCTGGTCGGCGATGTCGGCGTTCGGGGCGCTGCACGACCCGAAGCGGGCCGGGGCCGCGGGCGTGCACGCGGCGCGGCTCATCCTGAAGGACGCCGGGCCGCGCGGGGCGGAGCGGCCGCTGCGCGAGCTGCTGGCGCAGATGCCGCCGGGCGGGGACGACCACCGGCAGGTCGCCAAGCTGCTCGCGGACGCCGAACGGCGGCCCGGCCGGGACCACGACGTCCTCGTCACCGACCCGGGCAGTGCCGCGTGGGGGCGGCTCGCCGCCGCCCTGGCCGTGGGGGCGCACCTGGCCGTCGGCAACGGGGTCGCCTGGAACGCCCTCGCCGACCGCGGCGCGCGCGACGACCGTGTCCTGCTGGAGCGCGACTGGGGGATCACCGGCGCCGAGGGCTGGCGCGAGCAGATGAACGCGCTGCTCGACGCGCAGAACAGCGACCCGGCCATCCAGATGGTGCTCGACCGGCGCGGGCGCGGCACCGGGGAGCGCGCGTGGCGCGAGGCGATCACCGCCTGGTGCCGCGAGCGCGACATCTCCGACGAGACCGTCCGGCAGGTCGTGGGGCTGTCCGGCCAGATCCTGCGGTACGAGGCGCGGTTCCGGGCGGACGGCCTGCTCCCGCCGGACGGCCGGGTCGAGAGCGTCTACGGCTACGACTTCGGGCGCGCGGTGAACATGGCCCGCTGGGGCCTGAACGCCGGGTACTGCGACGCCGAGGAGGCCGAGAAGTGCGTCCTCACGGCCGGGCACCGCGCCAACCAGGTGTATCCGTCGTGGGGGTCGTTCTCGGCGGGGTACGTCCTCGGCCGGATGCTGCGGTTCGACGAGGGCGAGTTCGGCGAGTGGTACGAGCGCTCGCTCGCCGGCCACCGCATCCTCTCCGAGGACCCCGACAGCCCGTGGCGGCGCATGGCCTGGGGCTGACCGCGCCGCCGGCCCGTCAGCCGAGGGCGTCGATGTCGGCGATGATCGCCTTGCGGCCGTCCTCGTCCAGGCAGGAGGCGGTCACGGCGTTGCGGGCCAGGGCGGCCAGCTCGGCGGGGCCCAGCCCGAACACCTCGGCCGCGACGCGGTACTCGCCGGTCAGGGTCGTGTTGAACATCGGCGGGTCGTCGCTGTTCAGCGTGACGAACAGGCCCTCCTCCAGCATCCGCGGCATCGGGTGCGCGGCGAGGTCGGCGACCTGGCCGGTGCAGACGTTGGACGTCGGGCACACCTCCAGCGGCAGCTGCGTGTCGCGCAGGTGGTCGATGAGGCGCGGGTCGTCCACGCAGCTGATGCCGTGGCCGATGCGCTCGGCGCGCAGCCCCTCGATGGCCTCCCAGATCGTCTCCGGGCCGGTCATCTCCCCCGCGTGCGGAAGGCTGCGCAGCCCGGCGGCGCGGGCGGCGGCGAACGCGTCGCGGAACGCGTCCCGGTGCGGCGGGCGCACCTGCTCGATGCCGCCGATGCCGAAGCCGACGAGCGCCTCCGGCGGGTGCCGCAGCGCGTGGTCGAGGGTGCCGCGGGCGCCCTCGGCGCCGAACTCGCCGGGAATGTCGAAGATGTAGGCGACGCGGACGCCGAGCCGGTCGCGGGCCTCGCGGACGGCGTGGTCGAGCGCCTCGGTGACCGCGGGCATCGGCATCCCGGCCCGCTGGTGGGTGTACGGGGTGACGGTCAGCTCGACGTACCGGACGTTCTGCGCGGCGAGGTCGCGGGCGACGCCGAAGACGAGCGTCCCGACGTCCTCGGGCGTGCGGACGAGGCCGGACACGGCCTCGTACACCTCGGCGAAGTGCGGGAAGTCGCGGAACTCGTAGAAGGCGCGCAGCTCGCGCTCGTCCACGGGGACCGGCCCGTCCGGGTGGCGGCGGGCGAGTTCGAGGACGGTGGGGACGGAGGCGGAGCCCACGAGGTGGACGTGGAGCTCGACCTTCGGGAGGGCGTCGATGAACGCCGCGAGGGTGGTGTTCTCGGTAGGCACGCCGCGAAGCTAACAGTCCGCCGACCTGCCGGGACAGCCGAACCGGGCGAACCTCCCAGGAAATTGTCAGGAACGCTCGGCGATGGGGCAGGATGGTGCCGTGCGTGCTGCTCGGCTGATCTCTGCGGTGCTCCTCCTCCAGTCGCGGGAGACGATGACGGCGGCGGAGCTGGCGCGCGAGCTGGAGGTCTCCGAGCGCACGGTGTACCGCGACATGGAGGCGCTGTCGGCGGCCGGCGTCCCGGTCTACGCCGACCAGGGGCGCGGCGGCGGGTACCGGCTGGTCGGCGGGTACCGGACGCGGCTCACCGGGCTGACCCGCGAGGAGGCCGAGGCGCTGTTCCTGTCGGGGCTTCCCGGCCCGGCCGGCGACATGGGCCGCGCGGACGCGCTGGCCGCCGCCGAGCTGAAGGTCCTCGCCGCCCTGCCCGCCTCGATGCGGGACGCGCCCGCCCGCGCGAACCAGCGGTTCCACCTGGACGCGCCAGGCTGGTTCGGCGAGACGGGCCCGCCGCCGCTGCTGCGCGACCTCGCCCGCGCGGTCTGGGATGACGAGACCGTGGAGCTGCGCTACCGCCGCAAGGACTCCGAGGTCACGCGGACGGCCGAGCCGTACGGGCTCGTCCTGAAGAACGGCACCTGGTACCTGGTCGCGCGGGTCGGCGGCAGGACCCGCACCTACCGGGTGGACCGCGTCACCGCCGTGCGGCCGACGGGTGAGCGCTTCGACCGGGACGAGGGCTTCGACCTCGCCGCGCACTGGGGCGAGCAGGCCGGCGTGTTCGTGCGCTCGCTGCTGCGCGAGGAGGTCACCGTGCGGCTGAGCCCGGCGGGGATGCGCGCCCTGCGGTACGCCGTCGAGCCCTACGCCGCCCGCCGGGCGGCCGAGGAGGCCGGCCGCCCGGATGAGCGGGGCTGGGTGGTGACGGCCCTGCCCGTGGAGTCGGCGGTCGTCGCGGAGTCCCAGCTGATGCGGCTCGGCCCCGAGGTCGAGGTGCTCGCCCCGCCGGAGCTGCGGGAGCGCATAGCGGGTGCCGCCGCCCGGCTCGCGGAGCTGTACCGGGCGGCGGGCCCGCGGGCCCCCGGTCCGGCTACCGGTAGCCGGTGACGTCGGCGGGAAGGTCCTTGTCCTGGACCTCGACGACGTAGCGCCAGGCGTCGGGACGGCTGCCGTCGGCGTCGGTGAACCCGTAGACCTTCGCGAGCCCGCCGCTGGACAGGGAGGCCCCGTTCCAGCGCGCCCGGTCGGGGTCGGCGGCGAGGGCGGCGACGGCGCGCCCGACGTAGACCGGCGACTCGGAGATCGCGAAGTGCGGGACCTTCTCGGTGGCGTCGCGCCAGGTGTCCTCGGTGACGCCGAAGTGGTCGAGCATGGCCTCCGAGCGCAGCCAGCCGGGCGTGAGGGAGAGGGCCGTCGCCCCGTAGGAGGCGATCTCCTCGGACTGGGCGAGCGCCATCCGGATGACGGCGCTCTTGGCGAGGTCGTAGAAGAACCCGACGTCCCGGCGGTACTTCGCGTTGTAGTCGGCGGTCCCGTCGGTCACCTCGACGACGAGGCCGCCGGGCTCGCGGATCAGCAGCGGCAGGGCGTGGTGGCTGGTGATGGCGTGGGTGTCGATCGCCAGGCGGAGCATGTGCAGGCCGTCCTCCAGGGACTGCTCCCACAGCCGCTTGCCGAACTCGAAGAGGTGGTCGCCACCCCAGACGTCGTTGACCAGGACGTCCAGCCGGCCCCGCTCGGCGTCGATGCGGCGCACCAGCGCGGCGACCTGCTCCGGGTCGAGATGGTCGACCCGGACGGCGATGCCCTCGCCGCCCGCCGCCGTGACCAGCTCGGCGGTCTCCTCGATCGTCTCGGGACGGTCCATCTCCGACCGGTGCTCCCTGGTGGACCGTCCCGTCACGTACACGGTCGCGCCGGCGGCGCCGAGCTCGGCGGCGATCCCTCGCCCCGCCCCGCGCGTCGCCCCGGCGACCAGTGCGGTCTTTCCTGTCAGTGCACGGCTCATAGGGACGATGCTTGCATCGAAACCTGACAGGTAACGTCAGGGTTTCGTCCCGGCCGCGCGAATTTCGGTCAGGTGAAGATGCTCACCCCGAAGGGCCCGACGAGCAGCCCGACGACGATGAGCACGATGCCCCAGAGCAGGTCGCGCCGGGCGAGGATCACATAGATGCCGGCGATCACCAGGATCACCGCGATGAGCCACAGGATTGTCATCATGGCTCCGGGGGTCCCCCTGGAGAACGCCAAGAAACACCCAATTCATATTGGATGTCTAAAAAGCCCGTTTTAGACGCGGGAGGGAGGGTGGCCCCCTCCCTCCCGCGTCCGGGATAACGGCGATCATCCGCGCCGGCCGAAACCGCGCGATGTGGCCGGAACCCAGTCTTCCGCCGCGCCCCCGGGCCGCGACAGGACCCTCGGGACCATTCCGCGCGCCGTCCTCTAGTGCCTTGGGACTAGGGCCGGATCCGCTCGGGGGACGGCCGCCGTCAGGGCCGGCACAGGCGCAGGACGTTGGCCACGATGCGGTGGCCCGCCCCGCCGGCCGCGGTGAGGATCGACTCCGGGTGGAACTGGACGGCCCAGCGCCGCCGCTCCGGGTCCTCGACCGACATCACGACGTCCCCCGTCACCGCCGTCACCTGGAAGCCCTTCACCCGGTCGGGCGTGGTGTGCAGCGAGTGGTAGCGGGCGGCCGTGAACTCGTCGGGCAGGCCGGCGAACAGCTCGCCGCCCGTGACCTTCACCTGGCCGGGCTTGCCGTGCGACGGCTCGGCCAGCAGCGTCAGCTCGCCGCCGGCGTGCTCCACCATCGCCTGCAGGCCGAGGCAGACGCCGAAGACCGGCAGGCCCCGGGCGTCCAGCTCGTCCAGGAGCGCGCGGGTGCCGAAGTCCTCGGGGCGCCCCGGGCCGGGCGACAGGACGACCAGGTCGGGCGCCTGCTCGTCCAGCATCCGCACCGGGAAGCCGTGCCGCAGGGTGACCACGGAGGCTCCGTGCTGGCGGAAGTAGTCGGCGAGCGTGTTGACGAACGAGTCCTCGTGGTCGACGAGGAGGACCTTCAGGCCGTCGCCCGGATGCGCGGGAAGCGGCGCCTCCTCCGCCCCGGCGGCCCCGGCGGGCCGCTGCGCGGCGGCGAGCGCGCTCAGCAGCGCGCTGGCCTTCAGGTGGGTCTCGCGCTCCTCCTCGTCGGGGTCGGAGTCGTACAGCAGCGTCGCCCCGGCCCGGACGGTCGCGACGCCGTCGCGGATCTGCGCGGTCCGCAGCGTGAGGCCGGTGTTCATCGAGCCGTCGAAGCCGACGAAGCCGACCGCGCCGCCGTACCAGCGGCGGGGCGACTCCTCGTGGTCCTCGATGAACTGCATCGCCCACGCCTTCGGCGCGCCGGTGACGGTGACCGCCCACATGTGGGTGAGGAAGGCGTCCAGCGCGTCGAAGCCGGGGCGCAGCCGGCCCTCGATGTGGTCCACGGTGTGGATCAGCCGCGAGTACATCTCGATCTGCCGGCGGCCGAGGACCCGCACGCTGCCGGGCACGCAGACCCGCGACTTGTCGTTGCGGTCCACGTCGGTGCACATCGTCAGCTCCGACTCGTCCTTCGCGGACGACAGGATCGCGCGGATCTGCTCGGCGTCCTCCAGGGCGTCGCCGCCGCGCTTGATCGTCCCGGCGATCGGGCAGGTCTCCACGCGGTCCCCGGTGACCCGCACGAACATCTCCGGCGACGCGCCGACCAGGTACTCCCCGTCGCCCAGGTTGAACAGGAACTCGTAGGGCGCCGGGTTGGTCTCCCGCAGCCGCTCGAAGAAGGCCGCGGGCGCGTCGCAGCGCCCGTACATCGCGTGCCCGGGCGTGACCTCGAACAGGTCGCCGCGGACGAACTTCTCCTTGGCCTCCCGGACCATCCGCGCGTACACGCCGGGGACGGGCTGGGCCGGCGATTCCGCCCGCGGCCGGACGGGCGTCGCCCCGGTGTCGCGCGGCAGCCCCCCGGTGCCCGCCCCGTCCACCTCGAAGTCGTAGGAGATCCGGTGCGAGGTCTCGCGCTTGCGGTCGACGACGACCATCTCGTCGGCGAGGTGCAGGACGAGGTCGCGCTGGTCGTCCGGCCGCTCCAGGCGGGTCCGCAGCGGCTCGAACTGCAGCGACAGGTCGTACCCGAAGGCCCCGTACAGGCCGAGGTGCGGGTCCTCGCAGCGGAACAGGTCGACCACGGCGCGCACGGCGGTGAAGACCGTCGGCTGGCGGCTGCGCTCCTCCTCGGCGAAGAACTCCTCCGAGGGCGGGACGAAGACCTCGAACAGGCCGGGCTCGTCCGCCCGCACCTCGCCGGCGCCGCGCAGCGCCCCTGCCAGCGCCGGCAGGACGACCCGGCCGCGCCCGTTCAGCGGCCGGACGGCGACCGTCCGGCCGCGGGCGACGATCTCCAGGCAGGGATCGACGTAGGCCATGTGCCAGCGGCTGTAGCGGCCCGGATACTCCATGCCGGAGCTGAGCACCCCGCCGCGCCGCTCGCCCACGGCGGCGACGAGTGCGTTCAGCACGCTGGACTTGCGCTCGGAGTCGACCGGGGTCGCCGTACGGGTCACCCGTACGCCCCCGGCCGTGACGAACTCGCTGGTCAGCGGCTGCTGTGAGACGGTCTCCACCGTTGGTGGCCCCTCAAGTCGGGCCCCACCCAGGCGAAACGAGAAACGACCGCCGGGTGAGGACGGTCGCCTGGTCTGGAACACGCACGAACCGGCGCCGCCTCAGCGGCGCCACCACCACCGGGAGGCTGCGGTTCGCATGCGGCGAGGTTACCATGGGGACACGGCAAGGGATCACTTACGGCACGGAGAGCGGCGCCCCATGACCAGGAAGAACACCGAGTTCGAGCTGCGCGGGGTCAACCATCTCGCGCTGGTCTGCAGCGACATGAAGCGGACGGTGGACTTCTACGAGGGCGTGCTCGGCATGCCGCTGATCAAGACGATCGAGCTGCCGATGGGCTGGGGCCAGCACTTCTTCTTCGACTGCGGCGGCGGCGACGCCCTGGCGTTCTTCTGGTTCCCCGACGCCCCGGAGCCGGTCCCCGGCGTGTCCGCGCCGAAGGGCCTGCCCGACCGGGGCGAGCTGCTGTCGGCCGTCGGGTCGATGAACCACATCGCGTTCGACGTCCCGCCCGAGCGCATCGAGGAGTACCGCGACCGCCTCATCGCCAAGGGGATCGACGTCGGCGTCCTGCTGAACCACGACGACAGCGAGTTCGGCGTCGCGCCGGAGAACCACGACGGCGTCTTCGTGCGCTCGATCTACTTCAAGGACCCCGACGGCGTCCTGGTGGAGTTCGCCGCGTGGACGCGGGAGCTGAACCTGCCCACCGACGTGCGGCACGAGCCGAAGACCGCCGCGGACCGGACCGTCTGACCGTCCCCTGACCGGCCGTTGATCCGGCTTGACCTGGACGTTCCTGAAATGGACCGATCCATCCAAGTCGTACCGCGGCCGAGATCGAGCTGTGATCAGCGGGTGTGTAGGCTCGCCCGGCCGCATACCCGGGCACGGCCCCCGTTTCGCGAACCGGACGGACCGTGCGCGGGCGAGACGAGGAGGACCCCCTTGGCTCCCGACACATCCAAAGAACCGGCCCCGGACCAGCCCCCGCCGGGGGACGCCCGCTCCGACCGGAGCGCCTGGAACTGGCTGCTGGTCGTCCCGGTCGTGGTCCCGCTGCTGACGCTCCTCTACAACAGCGACAGCCCGCGGCTCGCCGGCTTCCCCGCCTTCTACTGGATCCAGCTCTCCTTCATCCCGCTCGGCGTGGCCTGCACGGTCATCGTCTACCAGATGACGAAGAAGCGGGGCTGAGCCGATGGCGAGCGACCACATCACCGAGATCACCGTATTCGCCGTGCTCTTCCTGCTCGTCAGCGGGATGGGCTTCGTCGCCGCCCGGTGGCGGCGGCCCGACACCATGCACAACCTCGACGAGTGGGGGCTCGGCGGGCGCAGCTTCGGCAGCTGGATCACCTGGTTCCTGATCGGCGGCGACCTCTACACCGCCTACACCTTCGTGGCCGTCCCGGCCCTGGTGTTCGGCGCGGGCGCGGCGGGCTTCTTCGCCGTCCCGTACACGATCGTCGTGTACCCGCTGGTGTTCCTCGTGCTGATCCGGCTCTGGTCGGTGTCGCACGTGCACGGCTTCGTCACGCCCGCCGACTTCGTCCGGGCCAGGTTCGGCTCGCCGACGCTGGCCCTCGTCGTCGCGATCACCGGCATCGTCGCCACGATGCCCTACATCGCGCTGCAGCTCGTCGGCATCGAGGCGGTGCTGAAGGCGATGGGCGTGAACGGGCACTGGCCGATCATCATCGCGTTCGTGATCCTGGCGGCCTACACCTACCAGTCCGGCCTGCGGGCGCCCGCGCTCATCGCGTTCGTCAAGGACCTGCTGATCTACCTGGTCATCATCGTCGCGGTGCTGTACATCCCGGCCAAGCTCGGCGGCTGGGGCGACATCTTCGACGCGGCGAAGGACAAGTTCGACAAGACGCCGGCGCCCGGCGACGGCATCACGATCGCCGGCAGCGGCCAGCTGAACTACGCCATGCTCGCGCTCGGCTCGGCGATGGCCCTGTTCCTGTACCCGCACAGCGTCACCGGCGTGCTGGCCAGCAAGAACCGCAACGTGATCAAGCGGAACATGGCGGCGCTGCCCGCCTACAGCCTCGTGCTCGGGCTGATCGCGCTGCTCGGCTACATGGCCATCGCCGCGGGCGTGACGCCCGTCGGCACCGACGGCAAGGCCGACACCAACACCGTGGTCCCGGTGCTGTTCGACCGCATGTTCCCGGACTGGTTCGCCGGCGTGGCGTTCGCCGCCGTCGGCATCGGCGCGCTGGTCCCGGCGGCGATCATGTCGATCGCGGCGGCCAACCTGTTCACCCGCAACATCTACAAGGAGTACATCCGCCGCGACGCCGACGCGAAGGAGGAGGCGACCGTCAGCAAGCTGGTCTCGCTGATCGTCAAGGCCGGCGCGGTGGCGTGCATCCTCGCGCTCGACCCCGAGTTCTCGATCGACCTGCAGCTCATCGGCGGCGTCATCATCCTGCAGACGCTGCCGTCGGTGGCGCTCGGGCTGATAACGCGCTGGTTCCACCGCGGCGCGCTCATCGCCGGCTGGGCCGGCGGCATGGCCGCGGGCCTGTGGATGCTGTACCAGATCCCGAACCCGGCGAAGGGCAAGGAGCACTTCGGCGGCTCGGCCTACCCGCTGAGCGACCTCGGCCTCGACACCAAGATGACGGTCTACGCCGGCATGCTGGCGCTCGCCGTCAACGTGGTGGTCGCGGTCGCCGGCACGGTGGTGTGCAAGGCCGCCAAGCTCGCGGACGGGGAGGACGCGACCCGCGGGTCGGACTACCTGGCCGACGAGGGCGACCCGAAGGTCAAGGACCTGGAGCTGTCCGCCAGCACCTGACCGGCACCGGCCGGGCACGCAGACGGCCCGGTCGTCCGCTCACGCGGACGGCCGGGTCGTCTTCTTTTCGGCTCTTGACAGGCGGACGGGTGGACATCCATGGTTTGTGAACGATCACGTTAACGTTAATGTGACTCAGTCGACAACGGAAGGCCCCCGCGCATGAGGACCTCTCGTCCCCCCGCCCGCCCCGCGCTCAGGACGGTCACCGCCGCCCTCGCCGCCCTGCTCGTCCCCGGAGCCCTGCTCGTCCCCGCCGGCGGGGCGCAGGCCGCCCAGAAGGGGCGCCGCGGACTCGACCTCCGGATCGCGACCTACAACACCTGCGGGCACGGCTGCCTGCCGACCGAGCAGGAGTGCGTCGACACGATCGGGCGCGACTGCGCGACCAAGCTGGCCCCCTGGGCGGACGGGCGCGCCGCCCGGGTCGCCGACGACATCGTCCGGGCGCGCGCCGGGGTGGTCGTCACCCAGGAGATCGGCAACAACGCGACCCCGACGCAGCCGGGCGTGGACGTCGAGTCGTTCCGCGCGCCGCTCACCGCGGCGATGCGCGCCCGCGGGTACGCGGAGGCCCCCGCGGACTACGCCGGCACGCGGCACCCGCAGGAGGGCTACCCGCTGAAGTCGGGCGCCGGACGGTTCACCTACTACGACGCCCGCCGCTTCTCCCACCTCGACGAGCGCGGCGGGGCGCTCCCCCACGACCTGCTGTGGCTGCCGGACTCGACCGAGATCTACGGCAAGACCATGACGTGGAACACCCTGCGCGACCTGCGCACCGGGACGCGGTTCGTCGTCGTCGACATGCACCTGGAGTACCGCAAGAACGGCGCGACCGACCCGAACGGCTGGACGAAGAACTGGGACCAGGTCCGCTACCTCGACGCGCGCCGGACGGCCGAGTACCTCACCCGGGACAACGCGTCCACGCGCCGGCTCCCGATCGTGTTCGCCGGCGACATGAACTCCGCGTCCAAGGAGGAGGGGCACAGCGCCTACGACGCGTTCGCCGACGTCGGCTACGCCGACGCGTTCGAGGCGGCACCGCCGAACCGCCGGACGGGCGAGGAGTACGCCTCCTTCAACGGCGGCAAGATCCCGCTGCCGAGGTCCGCGGACAAGATCGACCACATCTTCGTGAAGAACGGCACGCGCGTCCTGCAGTGGACGCTCGTCCCGCAGACCACCGCCCAGGCCGGGGAGCCGCGCGACCTGCTGCGCTCCGACCACAACATGATGCACGCCACCGTCAGGATTCAGGAGCCCACTCGATGACGACCCCCGCGAGCGAGCGGTCACCGGCCGCGGAACTCCGCCGGGCCGACCCCGCCCTGTCCCGTTTCGACCCGCTGGACAGGATCCTCGTCCACGACGACTTCAACACCGGGACGCACGGCTGGATCGAGCTGCTCGGCAACTACGACGGGCACGGGAACCTCGACACCGTCGACGACCACATGCGCGACTTCCGGCCGCCGCAGCTCAGCTCCTGCAACTTCTTCGACGTCGGCACGCACGGCGCGATGTCGGGGACGTACGCGCTGAAGGTCGCCACCCGCCCGCTCGCCGGGCACACCGGCGTCGCCATCCGCCGGCTGACGATGGCGGGACGTGGCCGCGTCCAGTTCGAGGCCTACCTGACGTTCAAGACGGAGGCGGCGTCCGAGGAGAACCAGGCGGCGGACAAGGCGGGCGCCGGGCCGTGGGACGCGAACCTGCACCCGTCCGAGCAGCAGTTCGGCGCGTTCACGATCGCGACCGACATCTGCGACGGCGTCCGCTACCACTGCGTCGCCCGGTACCTGAACACCGACCTGGAGAACAACCTGCGGCGGGAGTGGGTGTACCCGACGGTGCCGGAGCCGACGCCGCGCGAGCACTTCGAGGGCAGGATCAAGCTCCCGCCGACCGCCGACTTCACCGCGCCGGAGCCGGACGACTGGAAGCCGTTCGGCGGGCCGCAGGAACTCTGCTACAACGAGGTCCCGACCAAGGTGAACTGGCACTACGTGCGCTGGACGATCGACACGAGCACCAGGTCGAACGTCGAGCTTCAGGTCAACGACACCGTGTACGACATGCGGGACGTGCCGGTCCCGCCGTACGCCGAGGAGTACGGCTCCCTGCGGAACCTGCTCAACTTCTACGTCTCGGTCAGGACGCACACCGACGTGCGCAACTTCCTGTACCTGGACTCGGTACTGATCTCGGTGGACTGGTGAGGAGCCCCGGAAGCATGCGCGAGTCGTTCACGGCCGTCCTGGAACGCAACCGCACCCTGGCGGGCGAGTTCGCGACCGAGCCCTACGAGGTGGCGTGGGCCGCCGAGGCGCGCTGGTTCGTCCGGACGCTGGAGCGGACCGGGACCGGCACCCGGATGCGGGTGACCACGCAGGTCTCCCCCGACGGACTGCACTGGTGCGACCTCGACGCCGAGCGGGAGGTGGCCGGCGACCTGGCCACCTGGGAGTCGTCGGGGTTCGGCGGCTGGCTGCGGCTGAAGGGCACCGTCGAGGGCGAGGCCGGCGACGGCGCCGAGGCGGCGGCCAAGGTGATGATCTACCTCGCGCTGAAGAGCTGAGGGGGACCGCCATGGACGTGCGCAGGCGCGAGTTCCTCGCCCTGGCCGGCCTGGCCGCGTCGGCGGTGGCGCTCGGCGGCTGCGGCCGGCCGGGCGGCGCCGGGGCCGCGCCGGGCGGATCGCTGCGGGCCGCGTTCGGGCAGCCGGTCACCGACCTCGACCCCTACAACGCGGGGACGGCGGTCGACGAGGCCTCGCTGATCGTCAAGCGGCTGGTGTTCGACACGCTCGTCCGGTACGACGGCGAGCGGCTCGCCCCGGGCCTCGCCACATCCTGGCGGCGGGCGGACGAGACGACGTGGGTGTTCGAGCTGCGCCCCGGCGTCCGCTTCCATGACGGGAGCCCGCTCACCGCGCGGGACGTCGTCGCCTGCCTGGAGCGGACCAAGGCGGTGAAGTCGGCGCAGTCCGCGCTGTGGGCGACGGTGAAGTCCGCGCGGGCGGACGGCGACCACCGCGTCACGTTCGTGACGGACGGGCCGATGGGCACGCTGCCGGTGAACCTGACGCTGCTGTTCATCGTCCCGGCGCGGCTCGTCGCCGACCCCGCGCAGAAGCGGCGGCCAGTGGGCTCGGGGCCGTTCCGCGTCACCGGGTTCACCCCGTCGACCGCCGTGGAGCTGGCCCGGTTCGACGGGTACTGGGGCGGCCGGGCCGGGCTCCCGGGGATCTCGATGCCGTTCATCGCCGAGGCCTCCAGCGCGATCACGGCGCTGCGGAACGGGGACGTCGACCTGTTGTGGCCCGTCCCGTCCGACCAGCTCGCCGAGGTGCGGGGGGAGCGCGGCGTCAGGGTCGAGACGGTGCCGAGCTGGACCTACTACCTGACGTGGTTCAACTGCGGCCGCAGGCCGTTCACCGACCCGCGCGTCCGGCGGGCGATGTGGCAGGCGCTCGACCTGGAGGAGATCGTCGGGAGGCTGTTCGGCGCGGGCGCCGAGCGGATGCGCGCGCCGATCCCCTCGACCGTGTTCGGGCACGCCGGGCAGCGGCCGTACGGGCACGACCCGGACGCGGCCCGCAGGGCGCTGCGGGACGCCGGGCTCGGGGACGGGTTCGAGACCACGATGATGTGGTTCGACGCGACCGGCCCGCTCGCCCGCGAGCTGGCCCAGTCGATGATCTCCGCGTGGGACGAGGTCGGCGTGAAGGTGACCCCGCAGAGCATCGAGAAGGCCCAGTGGCTGCAGCGCCTCAACTCCCTCGACTGGGATATGGAGCTGCAGACCAACACCGTGACGACCGGCGACGCCGCGTTCACGCTCGGGCGGCTCTACACGTCCAAGGCCGACCGGATGGGCTACAGGAACCCCGCGCTGGACAAGGTGCTCGCCGAGGCCGGGCAGTCCGCCGATCCGAAGCGGCGCGAGGAGCTGTACGCCCAGGCGTGCGAGACCATCTGGGACGACGCGGTCGGGATCTTCCCGGCCACGCTCACCACCGCCTACGGGTTGCGGAGCGGGATCACCGGCTTCACCCCGGCCGCGAACAACCAGCCCGACCTGTCCACGGTCAGGAGGACCCCATGACACCCCGCCGCAGGGCCACCCTGCGCGACATCGCCGCCGCCCTCGACCTGTCGGTCAACACCGTGTCCCGCGCCCTCGCCGGCAAGGACGCGGTGAGCCCCGAGACCCGCGAGCGGGTGCGGGCCGAGGCGGAGCGGCTCGGGTACGTGCCGAACACGATGGCGCGGTCCCTGGTGCAGGGCAACGCGATGACGATCGGCCTGGTGATCACCAACCCGTCCAACCCGTTCTACGCCCGGCTGATCAGCGCGATCGAGGAGCGCGGGCGGGTGCACGGCTACGCGCTGATGCTGATGGTCACCGAGGACAGCGTGGAGAACGAGCGCCGCGTCGTGGACGAGCTGATGCGCTGGGGCGTGGACGGCGTGCTCGCCGTGCCCGTCCAGCACGGGTCCGACCATTGGGAGCGGCTCCGCAAGTCGGGGACGCCGGTGGTCCTGCTCAACCGCGACCTGCCGGAGCTGGACACCGACCTCGTCGGCGTCGACTACTACGACAGCGCCCGGCGGGCGACCGAGCACCTCGTGGCCGGCGGCGCCCGCGACCTGTACCTGGTCGAGGAGGACCTGGACATCTCCCCGGTGGCGGAGCGCGTCCGGGGGTTCCGGACGGTTTTGGACGAGCACGGCGTCACGGTCCGCGACGACCACATGGTCAAGGTGCCGACGCGGCGCCGCGAGGCCAGCTCGCAGCCGTGGGACCCCGTCGACTCCTACGAGATCGGGCGGGAGCTCGCCGCGCGCATCGGGCCGGGCGCCGCCGTCCTGGCCGGCAACGACTACTTCGCGCTCGGCGTGTACCGGGCGTTCACCGAGCACGGGCTGCGCATCCCGGGGGACGTGCGGATCGCCGGGCACGGCGACCACGCGTTCGCCGCCTACCTCGCGCCGCCGCTCAGCACCGTCCGGCTGCCGGCCGCCGACGTCGGCGCCACGGCCGTGGACCGGCTCCTCGAACGGATGTCGGGCGAGGCCGCGGCGGGCTCCCCGCGGCAGACGCTGCTGCCCGCCGAGCTCGTCGTCCGCGCGTCGTCCCGTGCGGGAGGCGGCTGATGGGACGGTTCCTGCTCAGGCGCGCCGGCCAGGCGCTCATCGTGGCCTGGGGCGCGATCGCTCTCGTCTTCGTCGTCGTCCGCGTCGTCCCCGGCGACCCCGCGACGCTGATCCTGGGACCGGACGCGAGCCCCGCGCAGCTCGCCTCGGTCCGCGCCGACTTCGGTCTCGACGATCCACTGTGGCGCCAGTACCTCGCGCACATGGGCGAGGTGCTGCGGGGCGACTTCGGCGACTCGTGGCGGCTCGGCGGCGGCGCGATGGGCGCCGTCCTCGACCGGTTCCCCGCCACCCTGTCCCTGGCCGCGCTCGCCCTGGTCATCACCCTCGCGGCCGGCTACCCGCTCGGCATGCTGTGCGCGCGGCGCCCCGGCGGCGTCCTCGACTGGCTCGTCTCGACCGGCTCACTGATCGGGCAGGCGGTGCCGTCGTTCTGGCTCGGGATCGTGCTGATCCTGCTGTTCGCCCGGCAGCTGAACTGGCTGCCGAGCACCGCGGGCGGCGGGCCCGAGGCGGTGGTCCTGCCGTCGGTGACGCTCGCGCTCCCCTTCGTCGGCTGGCTCGCGCGGCTCGTCCGCAACGGGGCGCTGGAGGAGAGCGGCAAGGACTACGTCCGCACCGCCCGCGCGAAGGGCACCGGCGAGGGCGCGGTGATGTACGTGCACGTGGCGCGCAACATCGCCCTGCCCGTCGTCACCGTCCTCGGGCTGCTGATGGGCAACTTCATCGCCAACGCCGTGATCGTGGAGGTCGTCTTCTCCTGGCCGGGCATCGGCTCGCTGATGGTCGACGCCATCACCAACCGCGACTACGCGGTCGTCGAGGCGGCGATCGTGACCATCACGGTCTCCTACATCGCGCTGAACCTGCTCGTCGACGTCCTGTGCGTCGCGCTTGATCCTCGCCTTACCCCGGAGAACGCATGAGTGCCATTGCTCCTGCCGCGATCCCGCCGCCGGACGTCCGGCGGCGGAGAAGGAGGCCGCCCGCGCGGGCGTGGGCCGGGCTCGGGATCGTCGGCGTGTTCGTCCTTGCGGCCGTGTTCGGGCCGATGCTGCTGCCCTACGACCCGGTCGCGACGGACCTGCCGCACCGGCTGCTGCCGCCCGGGTCGCGGCTCGGCGACGGGTCGGTCGCGTGGCTCGGCACCGACCAGGTCGGCCGGGACATGCTCACCACGCTGCTCGCCGGGAGCCGGGTGTCGCTGCTGGTCGGCACCGCGACCGTCCTGATCGGCGGGGCCGCCGGCCTGGTGGTGGGGCTCGTGTCCGGGTACTTCGGCGGCTGGGCCGACACCGTGCTGTCCCGCTTCGGGGACATGCAGCTGGCGTTCCCGTCGATCCTGCTCGCCATCCTGATCGCGGGCGTCCTCGGGCCGAGCGTCACCAACATCGTCATCACCCTCGCCGTGACCCGCTGGGTGATCTTCGCGCGGGTGGTGCGGGCGTCCGCGCTCGCCACCCGCGACCTGGAGTACGTCGACTCGGCGCGGGTGCTCGGCGCCGGGAACCTGCGGATCCTCTTCCGGCACGTGCTGCCGTCCTGCTGGCAGCCGCTGCTGGTCGCCGCCACCGTGCAGATCGGCCTGGTCATGGTGGCGGAGGCGTCGCTGAGCTTCCTCGGCCTCGGCATCCCGCCGGACCAGGCGTCGTGGGGCGCGACGGTCTCGGCGGGCCGCGACTACCTCGGCTCCGCCTGGTGGATCTCCACGATGCCGGCGCTCGCGCTGGCGGCCGTGGTCACCGGCGTCGGCATCGTCGGCGACGCGTTCCGCGACCTGGCCGATCCCCGGGCCCAGATCTGATGGCGCACGTTCCTGAGAGGCGCACATGACCGTTCCAGCCGTCCACCCCGCGCAGACCCCGGCGGCCGGGGGCGCCGCCGCCGAGCTGCGCGGCGTCCACATCGGGTTCCGGTCCGGCCGCCGCCTCACCCCCGTCGTGCGGGGCGTCGACCTGCGGCTGCGGCGCGGGCGCGTGCTCGCCCTGGTCGGCGAGTCCGGCAGCGGCAAGAGCCTGACCTCGCTCGCGCTGATCGGGCTGCTGCCGCCCGGCGCGGAGGTCACCTCCGGGAGCGTCGTCCTGGACGGCGAGGACACCGGCGGGTTCTCGGCGCGGCGGTGGCGCGAGGTGCGCGGCGGCCGTGTCGCGATGGTCTTCCAGGATCCGATGGCGGCGCTGAACCCCGGCTTCGCCGTCGGCCGGCAGATCGCCGAGCCGTTCCGGCGGCGCCTCGGGCTCGGCCGGCGGGAGGCCCGGGAGCGGGCCGTCGCGCTGATGCGCGAGGTCGGCATCGCCGACGCCGAGTCCCGCTACGGCGACCATCCGCACGAGTTCTCCGGCGGGATGCGGCAGCGCGCGGTGATCGCGATGGCGCTGGCGCTCGGCCCGTCGGTCCTGCTCGCCGACGAGCCGACGACCGCGCTGGACGTCACCGTCCAGGCGCAGATCCTGCGGCTGCTCGCCCGGCGGCAGCGCGAGGCCGACCTCGCGACGCTGCTGGTCTCGCACGACCTCGGCGTGGTGGCGCGGGTCGCGCAGGACGTCGCGGTCATGTACGCGGGGCGGATCGTCGAGAGGGGCCCGCTGGACGCCGTCTACACGCGTCCCGCGCACCCCTACACGCTCGGGCTCCTGGAGGCCGTGCCGGACGCGGAGGCGGACGGCCGCCTCAAGCCGATCAAGGGCGTCCCGCCGGACCCGAGGCGCCCGCCGGGCGGCTGCGCGTTCCATCCGCGCTGCCCGTTCGCGACGGAGGTGTGCCGCGAGGAGGACCCGCCGCTCGCCGAGGACGACGACCGCGCCGTCGCCTGTCACCACTCCGCCGAGGTCACCGCCTCCCAGGACACCGAGGAGCCCCGATGACGGCCACCGCGCAGGACACCGAGGTCGTGCTGAGGGTCAGCGGCCTGGAGGCGGGATACGAGCGGCCCGGCCGGCACGGGTTCGGGCGGCGGCGCGTGCCCGTCGTCGCCGGGATCGACCTCGCCGTCCGCGCGGGGCGCACGCTCGGCGTCGTCGGCGAGTCCGGCTGCGGGAAGTCCACGCTGGCGCGGGCGATCGTGGGGCTCCGTCCCGCCTTCGCCGGCGCCATCGAGTTCGCCGGCGCCGACCTCGCGGCGGTCCCGGCCCGGCGCCGCCGGCGGATGAGCCGCGACCTGCAGATGGTGTTCCAGGACCCCTACACGTCGCTGAACCCGCGGATGACCGTGGCCGCCGTCATCGCCGAGGGCTGGCGCGTCCACCCCGGGATCGTGCCGCGCGAGCGGGAGGACGCCGAGATCGCGCGGCTGCTCGACCTGGTCGGGCTGTCGGCGGAGCACGGGTCGCGGCACCTGCACGAGCTGTCGGGCGGGCAGTGCCAGCGGGTCGGCATCGCCCGCGCGCTCGCACTGCGGCCGAAGCTCATCGTGTGCGACGAGGCCGTGTCGGCGCTGGACGTGTCGATCCGCGCGCAGATCCTGAACCTGCTCGCCGACCTGCAGTCCGAGCTGGGCGTGGCGTACCTGTTCATCTCCCACGACCTGGACGTCGTCCGGCACATCGCGCACGACGTCGCCGTCATGTACCTCGGGACGATCGTGGAGCGGGGCGCCGCCGCCGAGGTGTTCGGCGACCCGCAGCACCCGTACACGCGGGCGCTGCTGTCGGCGGCGCCGTCCGTGCGCGACCGCCCGGACGACGCCGCGCGAGAGATCGTGCTGCGCGGGGAGGTGCCCTCTCCCGCCGCGCCGCCGAGCGGGTGCCGCTTCCGGACCCGCTGCTACATGGCGGCCGAGGTCTGCGAGCGGGAGGTGCCCGGGCTCGTCCGGCGGGACGGGCTGCCCCAGGCGGTCGCCTGCCACTTCGCCGACACCGCGGGGACGACGGCGCCGCGCTAGCCGGGCCCGTCCGCGGAGCGGGCGCCGGACGCCGCCGCCGGGAGCCCGCCGAGGACCAGGTCGACGAGGCCGTCCACGACGGTCTCGCGCGGCACCTCGTCGACGTGGTCGAGCCACCAGTCGCCGGCGGTCTGCACCATGCCGACGATCGCGTGGCCCCACACGTAGGCGCGGGTGCGGTCGGTCATCTCGCCCTCGGCGACCATCACCTCGGCGAGCTCCCGGCTCACGTCCCGGATCATCGTGCTCATCGCGCTGTGCGTGGCCGTGTCCTCGGCGCTCGCCCGGTGCATGAGGAACCGGTAGAGGTTGAGGTTCCGGGAGACCGTCTCCAGGTAGGTGTCGATGGTGGAGCGGGTCCGGTCGCGGATCGGGTCGCCGCGGGAGAACTCGTCCCGGATGCCCTTGATCAGCTTGCGCGTGTGCCGCTCGGCGAGCGCCTGGTACAGGCCGCTCTTGTCGCCGAAGTGGCGGTACAGGATCGGCTTGCTGATCCCCGCCTCCGCGGCGATGGCGGCCATGGACGCCTCCGGGCCCTCCCGCTGGATCACCCGGTCGGCCGCCTCCAGCAGTGCGCGGCGGCGGCCGGGGTCGCGCCGCGATCCGGGCCCCGGCCTGCTCGCCGTCGTGGTCATGGACAGAAAGGTATCCGGGGTGTTACCCGGGGACAACACGGCCCGCCTGCGCGGAACCCGCCGCCCTCCGGACCGGCGGGGGCGGGGACCGCGTCCCCGCCCCCGCCGGTCCGGTGCGGCTACTTGGCGAAGGCCTGCAGCTCGGCGGCGCGGACGAGGCCCGCCCGGGGGCTGGCGGTGCCGCAGTCGGTGCTGGACCGCGGGTCGTCGTCCTGCTCCCCCGCGTACGCCGGCGCGCCGGTGCACTGGCTGGACACCACCTGCAGCCGGAGGTGCGTCGCCTTCACGTCCCGCAGGTCGAACGAGCGCAGCGTGAGGTCGGGCGCGGTCGGCCGCGGCCGGTCGGCGGGGAACGCGTCGCGCGGGCTGGTGTAGACGGTGCGGAAGGAGCCGGCCTTCGAGCAGTCGGCCTTGGTGGCGTCGCACGCCAGGAGCCGGAAGGCGCGCAGGGCGCTGAAGCGGTTCTGCGCGGTGTTCGGGCCCTCCGGGTCACCCGCGACGGTGGGCCGGAGCATCGCGCTGACCTGCACCCGCCCGACCTTGACCGCCCGTTCGCCGGCGAGGTCGACGGTCACCTGGCGGCCGGCGACCGGAGCCTCGACCGACTGCCAGTTGGTCGCCTCGGTCTCGTCCAGCAGGGAGGGCTGGGACAGGCCGTCGCCGGTGGCGGTCGCGCCGTTGGCGCCCGCGGCCTGGTTGCGGGACATGTCCACCCGCAGGCTCCGCGACCCGCTGACCGTGGCGGTGAACCGCTTGTGCCCGAAGCCCTCGCCCACCGCGACGAACGAGTAGCGGCCGGGCGCCATGGAGAAGGCGTCCCCGAGCGGCGTCGCCGGGTCGGTGTCGGCCACCGGGACGGCCCGCGCCTCGTAGTCGCCGACGTACAGCCGGACCTTGCCGCCCTTCGCGTCTCCGCCGGGCCGGAGCGTCAGCTCGGCGTTGCGCGACATCGGCGACGCGAAGCTCGGCACCGGGTCGGCGTCGGCGGGGCCGTTGCTCGCCGCGCCCTCGCCCAGGCCGTGCTGCGCGAAGACCTTCCACATCAGCTCGTGGTCCTTGCCGCCGAAGCGGATGCTGTCGGCGGCCAGCAGGGCGTCGCGGTGGTCGACGTAGCTGACCGCCCCGGTGGCCATGAGCAGCAGCGCGTCGAACGACAGCTGCGCCCACCGGCGGTTGCCCGGGCACTTGGCGACCGGCACCGCGCCCTCCGCGCACTTGCGCTGCAGGGAGGCGCTGCCCGAGCCGTAGCGCTTGACGAACGCCTGCCGCAGGTCGAACTGCGTGGCGCTCCAGATCTCGCCGTCCGCGTGGACCTGGGTGCCGACCAGGTCGTAGCCGAGGTCGGCGTAGTTCAGGGGGCTCCGGCTCATGTCGTAGTTGCGGATCCCGCTGCGCGGGTCGCCCGTGACATAGCCGCCGACGACGTAGGGCGTCCGGCCGGGCGCCCGCAGCCCGTACTCGCTGAGGTACTCCACCGCGAACAGGTCGGAGGTGCTCTCGTTCATCGCCCCGGCCTGCGGCCCGTTCCACCCGGCGTCCGGTCCGGCGATCATGCGGCCGGAGATGGCGTGGGTGTACTCGTGCCCGATGACGCTCATGTCGAAGTCGCCGTCGACGCACGGCGAGTAGAACGCGCCGGCGATCGGCTGCCACAGGTACATGTTGGTGATGGCGGGGGTGCCGTCGGGCGGCGTGATCTGGTTGGCGTTGTCGCGGATGGTGGGGAACCGGGCCCCGGCCTGCGCGTTGCCCTGCTCCGGGTCGCCGCCCAGGCCGCCGCGGTCGCCGTTGTCGACCTGCATGTTCCAGGCCGTCTCGGTGAAGCCGAGCCGGTAGGACCAGTCGTGCATGCGGTTGTGCTGGACGAACAGGTTGGAGATGGCCGGTTCGAGGTCCGCCTCCTGCGGGCTGTCCAGCGTCGCCGGGTCGCACTTGCTCCTGTACCACTGGTTCTTCCAGGGGTAGAGGTAGTTGCGGTCCGCCTTCGGCGCGCTGGTACGGGTGCCGACTGTGAACGGGTCGTCGCTCGCGCGGTTGTCGAACGAGCGGGCCGCGTTGCCGAGGCTGGTCGTGGTCGAGGCGCCGGTCGCCGGGTCGGCGTCCCAGGGCCGCCCGCTGGACGGGTCGCCGCCGACGACGAACCGGCAGCCCCGCGCGGGGGCGAAGCACCAGACCTGCCGCGCGTCGCGGGAGGAGTAGTCGCCGGGCGGGGTGGCCGGGAAGACCGCCCAGCGCGGGTTGTCGCTGTCGTGGTCGACGAGGTTCTCCCGCACGAGGACCGCGCCGGTGCGGGCGTCGACGTAGGACGTGACCGCCTTCGGCTCCGCGCCGGCGGGGTCCATCAGCGTCACCTGGTACGCGCTGCGGACGCCTCCGGCGGTGGGCACCGCCACGAGCCGCACCTTGCGGGTGTCGTCCGCGGAGACGGCGATCCCCGCGTCGCGGCCGGCCGCGTTCACCGCCTCCTTCTCCGAGAGCGTGGCCGGCGCCGGGGCGGCGCCGTCGCGGGAGAGCGTCGAGGTGACCGAGACGACCTCGCCGCCGGTCACGCCGACCGCCACGAGGCCGTCGTACCCGGCGGGCAGATCCCCGAAGCGCTGGCGCAGGAGCACGGCCGCGCCCTCGCCGACGGGGTTGACCGCGACCTTCTCCAGCGCGCCGACGGCGGCGGCGTCCAGTCCGAACAGGTCGCGGTGCCGGGTCAGGTAGGCGCGCGCCGCCTTCTCCGGGTCGTCCGGGAGGCCGGTGGCGAGGGGCCCGGCGGCGGTGACGGCGGCGGGCGTGCCGAGCCTGTTCCACCGCACCGTCACGCCGCGGGCGGCGCCGCGCTGCCCGCCGGTCGGGGCGAGGCTGCCGGTCCGGGCGTCCCGGTCCGGCAGTTCGGGTTGCTCTCCGGGCGGCACGGGGCGCGGCGGCGGCTGCTCGGCGCGGCCGGGGGCGGCGAGCCCGGCGGTGAGGAGCGTCGCGGTGACGGCCAGCGCGGTGACCCTGGTCCGGCGGGTCCTGGGCATCCTTGCCTCCCGGAGGCGGCGGACGACCCCCGTCTCCGGGGATCGGCCGGTTGATCATCCGGCCGATCACGAGACAAGCAGCAGCCCGGGAGGGCGGCCACGGCGATTGCGACGTCAAGTGGGCGCCCACAGCGGCGATCTTCGCCGTTGACAGCGGCGGCTTGCCATGGTTCGCGAGCTAGGCGAAGGAAGGGCCGCGGTCCCGCGCCGCGTCCGCGGGGACCCTGGCCATGTCCGGCCGGGCGTCAGGACGCGTCGGGCTCTCCGGCGTCCCGGGGGGCGAGGAGCCGGTCCATCATCACGTGCATGTGGGTGCGGAAGGAGGCGACCGCGCGGGGGTCGTCGGACCTGCGCATGCCCGGCGACTTCTGGAGCAGCCCCGAGCCCAGGTAGCCGTGCACGCACCAGACCATCGTGCCGACCAGGTAATAGGGGTTGACGTCCGGCGGCACCACGTCGCGGATCTGGCGGACGGCGATGTGCATCAGCGGCCTCGCGTACCGGTCCTCCAGCTCGGTGATGTCGGCGGCGTCGGCGACCCAGCGGTGGGCCCACAGCAGGCGGTTGTGCGGATGCGCCAGGTGGAAGTCCAGGTAGGCGTCGACCATGCGGTGGACGGCGCCGCGCCCGGGCTCGGTCACGGACACGACCTCGTCGAGCATGATGCGCTCGGCCTCGAAGGCCTGCCGCATCACCTCCAGGTAGACCGCGCGCTTGTCGCCGGCCACCTCGGTGATCGCCGCGGGCGTGACGCCCACGGCGTCCGCGATGAGCCGCACGGAGGTCCCGTCGTAGCCGAGCTCGCTGAACAGCCGGGTGGCCACGTCGATGACCTCTTGCCGCGAAACCACGGTCGCCATGCCGTCACCGTACGCAGGATCCCGCACCGCCAAACGCGCGTCCGGTCATGGCGGGTTCAAGTCACGGCAACGTCCGCGATCCCGCGGCTACAGCACGAAGGACGTGTAGTCGCTGCGGTAGGCCTGGCTGGCCGCCCTCGCCACCGCGAGCCAAGAGGACCTGTTCCCCGGTGTCGGCGTGGAGATCGGCCCGTCGGTGTTGAACCAGCACGCGAACGCGGCCCTCGAACGCTCGCCGCCGCCCGGCGTGCTGGTCAGGTAGGCGATCTGGTCCCGCATCCAGCGCGCGTCCTGGGTGCCGGTCCTGCCGTAGCCGATCTCGGGGACCGCCCACGCGATGCCCTTGGACCGGGCGAACCGCACGGCCGGCCCCCACAGGGACGCCCCGCTCCCGACGTGGGAGTAGCCGTCCACCCCGAAGCAGTCCACCAGCCCGTCGCCGGGCCAGGTGTCGGCGTACGTCGTGCCCGCGGACGGGGAGGTCCCGCTCCAGGTGGTGAGGATCTGGATGGTGTACAGGCGCGGGCGTCCCTCGGCCTGCACCTGCTTGACGAGCCGGCAGAACCGCCGCAGCGCCGCCCTGTACGCCGCCGCCGAGAACTCCCCTCGCCTGATCTTCGCGTCGCCCTCGTGCCAGATGCTGACGAACGCGACGTGGCTCCTCGGGATGGACCGCAGGAACGCCAGGGTCCGCCGGTCGAGGGACCCGTCGGCCATCGCGCCGACGGGCGGCTTGCCCGACCAGCAGGAGGCCCGCTTCCCGACGTCGGCGCCGCCGTTGCAGTCCGCCCAGCTCGCGGGCATCCCCGCGGCCGCCGGCTGGTAGCTCCTCCTGATCGTGAGCGGGCCGAACCGCCGGTCCATGGCCGGGAAGTCCGAGCCGCTCAGCCTTTCGGGGGCCGCCCCCCACAAGATCGCGTTCCTGTCCTCCGCCACGGGGCCTCCACGGTCTCCTGGACTCGCCGACCCCACCGACAGTCTGCCCCGGCGTAGAGTCACCGACCGTGCCGTCACGGCTACAGAAGGCTCTCCCCCGCCGCGCCCACCTGGAAGCGCTTCGGGGGCGGACGCTCACCCGACGCCGCCTCGGCGACGATCCGGCCTATGAGCGGCGCGAACTTGGCGCCGTGCCCCGAGCACGGCGAGGCCACGGTGATCCCGCCGGCGCCGTCGACCACGAAGTCCTCCGTGGGGGTGTTGGTGAACAGGCAGGTCGTCTCGGCGTACGGTTCGGGGACGAGGCCGGGCAGGGTCCGCCGGACGTAGGCGATGAGGCGCTCACGGTTGGCCGGGTCGATCTCGCCGTTCTGGACCGCCGCGCTCCGGATCGGCCGGCCGCCGTTGTACTCGGCCACCTTCAGGCCCGCCCGGCCGTCCGGGAGGGCGCCGTCGCGCCCGCCGGGCAGGCCGTAGACCAGCATGCTCGACGCCTTGTGGATGAACGTCGGCCATGGTTCCTCCGGGGCGTCCCGGTAGGGGAAGTGGTAGACGTTCTCCTGCATCACCCGGAGCGGCGGGATCGCGGCCAGGAAGCCCTCCGGCAAGGGGAGCCGGCCGAGCAGGTCGGGCAGCCAGCCGCCGGCGGTGACGACGACGGCCTCGGCCTCCTCGGTACGCCCGTCCGTGCTCAGCACGCGATGGCCGGCGCCCGCCCGCTCGACCGAGGCCACCGGCCAGTCCGTCTCGACGCGGGCGCCGCCGTCCCGGGCCAGCCGCAGCATGGCCGCGACCGCGGTCTCTGCGTCGATCACCCCGGCGGCCGGGTGCCACAGCACGCCGGCGCCGTCGTCGGCGAAGCGGAACCGCGGCCAGCGCGCGGCCGCGCCGGCGGTGGTGAGCAGCTCGTGCTCGACTCCGGCGTCCTCGAACACCGCGGCCAGGGCCTCCGGGGCCCGGCCCGCTCCGAAGTCGAGCGAGCCCGTTGGGGTGATGAGCCGCTCGCCGCCGAGGCGCTCCAGCTCGTCCCACTCGGCCCGCGCCTCGACCACCAGCCGGGCGTAGAACGGGTCGGGATAGCCGTAGCGGAGGATCCGCGCGGAACCGTGGGAGCTGCCCTGGGCGTTGGCCGGTGCGGAGCGCTCCAGCACGGTCACCTCGTGGCCGCGCCGTGCCAGCTGCCAGGCGGTCGCGGCTCCGGTGAGGCCCGCCCCGACGACGACGAACGCGGTCATGGCGACGCCTCCCGGGCACCCGGCGCGACGGGACGCCCGGCGGCCACGATCGTCGCCGCGAGCGCCATCCGGTGGTCCTTCGTCCAGGGCGGTCCGAGCCTCGCCCGCGGGCCGTGGAGGATCTCTTCGGCTCTCGCGCCCAGGAGCCCGGCCGCCCGGCTCTCCACGTCCTTGGCGTCGTACAGGTGGACGGCCCAGCCGCGCGCCTCCGCCGCCTCGGCCACGACCTGGCGGTACATGACGGAGTCCGCGCGGCTCTCGTACGGCACGCGGCGCTGGACGGCGATGTCCTCGGGGAAGTCCGGGGGCCAGGCGCGGAGCGAGACGGAGACGACCGGCTCCCCCAGCGCGGACGCGAGGGCGTCCAGCGAGGCCGCGGTCGCGCGGGCCGCCGACGACCGGACCCGCGCCACCAGTTCCGCGGCCTCGGCGTCACCGACGGAGCCCGCCAGGTGGTGGACGGGCGCCGCCGGCACGCCGGGCTCGATCAGCTCGACCCGCCGGCGGTCCGCCACCCGGTGGCCGGCCGATGCCGTGACGGCCACGGCCCAGCCGAAATGATGGGCCAACCCCACACGCATGCCCCCGAGTATCGCATCGCCGCCCTCGGCGGCCGGCTATCCGGCGGGGTCCGAGGCGACGCTCGATCCGAACGCGGACCCGTCCGGCACGCCGTCGCGGCCGGCGAACCAGTTGTCCGCCACCACCGCCGTGCCGAACAGCGCCCGCCACGGGATCCCGTGTGCGGCGCCCTTGCCGGCATGGCCGGGGGCACCGACCACGACATGTGCCGCGCCGGGGCCGAACGCCAGCGCCGCGCCGAACCGGGCGCCCGCGCGCGGCTCCTCGCCCAGGCCGTCGGTCTCCTGGCTGATCGCCCCGTCCACCCGCGGGAAGGCCCCGACCTGCACGCCGTGCACCCGGCCCGCGTCGGCCAGGTCGCCCACGTCCTCGCCGGGCGCGCCGATCGCCACCGACAGCTCCGGGCCCGGCAGCGACGCCGACTCGACGGCGCCGGCGGCCACGCTCGCGCCGAACCCGTCGCCGTCCTCGTTGGCCCCCGGCACCCCGGCCGTGTTCTGGTGCACGGCCAGGACCTCGGTGGCCTGCCGGCCGTCGTAGCCGAGGACGGTCACCATCCCGGCGTCCGCCGCGTCGCCGAGGTCCTCGCCGGGCGCCCCGGCGGCGACGCGCACCGGCAGGGAGGGGTCCCAGGCCGCCGCGACGCTCGCGCCGAACCGGTCGCCGGGCTCGGACGCGCCGCTCACCCCGGCGGAGTCCTGGCCGATCCCCGTCTCCTCGATCGCCACGACCGGGTCCTCGACGATGTGGATCATCCCCGCGTCCTTCTTGTCGGAGACGTCCTCGCCCGGCACCCCGATCACCGCGGTCGGCTTGTCGAACGAGCCCGCCGCGAGCGACGCGCCGAAGCGGTCGCCGGCCTCCACGGTGCCGTCGAAGTCCTGCCGGTCCTGGGTCAGCTCCGTCACGCCGCCCACCCGGCCGTCGTCGATCGACACGACGTGGACGGCGCCGGCGTCCGCCTTGGCCTCGTTGTCACCCAGGTCCTCGCCCGGCGCGCCGACGAGCACGGTGCCGCCCATCGCGGCCACGGCGGACCCGTAGCCGTCGCCCGCCTCGGACCGGTCGGGCACCCCGCCGCCGCCCTGCCGCAGGGTGATCGGCGCGGGCTGCCCGTCCCGCCCCGGGCCGAAGACCACGTGCACCGCGCCCGCGCCGTCGTTCTCCCCGGGCGCGCCGACGACCAGGTCGTCGGCGCCGTCGCGGTCGATGTCGGCCACCGCGACCGACGCGCCGAACCGGTCGCCGGCCTCGGGGCGGTCGTCCAGGCCGGCCGCGCCCTGCCGCACCGACAGCCACCGGTCGCCGCACCACACCTGGACCGCGCCGGCCCCGGCCTGCCCGTCGACGGCGGCGGCGGGGTCGCCCGCCGCCGCCCGCAGCTCGCAGTTCTCGGCCGCCCGGGCGGTGCCCGCCGGCACCGGCGCGGCGAGCACGGCCGCCGCCGCCACTCCCACGATCCTTCGCCGTCTGCTCATGAACGCCTCTCCCGCGGGGATTCCTGCATGATCACCTTTAGAAGGGAGACGCCCGATGCCCCGCAACGGGTTACCGCGCCCCTCCCTCCGCACGGCCGGCGCGGTCACCGCTCCACCAGTGGGCCCGGCAGTCCCTTGACACACATCGGACTCCCGTGGTTCGCTCCACACGATCAAGCTCGCTAGACCAATGGCCTAGACCACTCGCGTGGACGCAAGCCGTTTCCGGGGGACGAACCCGGGCGCCGCGCCCAGCACCGGCGCCCCCGAGCCGGGAGCAGGCATGGGCCGGATGAGACGCCTGGCAGCGGTCACGACGACCTTCACGGTGCTGCTCGCCTTCACCGCCGGCGGGACCTCGGCCACGACGTGGGCGAGCAACGAGCGGCTCCTGCAGCCGGTGCAGCGGCCGGCGGGCCGGGGCATCGAGGGCCGGGTGGACGCGCTGCTCGCCAGGATGACGCTGGAGGAGAAGCTGCAGCAGATCCAGCTGCTCTCCGACGGGCAGGTGACCGAGGAGGACGCCCGCAAGGGGCTCGGCTCGGTCTTCAGCCTCGTCGACCCGGTGAAGATCAACCGGCTGCAGCGGATCGCGGTGGAGCAGTCCCGGCTGAAGATCCCGATGTTGTTCGCCTACGACACCATCCACGGCTACCGCACCGTCTTCCCGGTCCCGCTGGGCGCGGCGAGCAGCTTCGACCCGGCCGTGGCGGCCGACGACGCCTTCTACGGCGCGCGGGAGTCGGCCGCGGTCGGAATCAAGCAGGTCTACAGCCCGATGGTCGACGTCGCCCACGACCCCCGCTGGGGCCGGATCGTCGAGGGCGGCGGTGAGGACCCGTACCTGAACGGGGTCATGGCCGCCGCGCGGGTCAAGGCGGCGCAGGGCGGCGACTACGGCAGGCCGGGGAAGGTCGTCACCAGCCCCAAGCACTTCGCCGCGTACGGCCAGCCGGAGGGCGGCCGCGACTACGGCGCCACCGAGATGTCCGAGCAGCGGCTGCGCAACCTCTACCTGCCGCCGTTCAAGGCGGCGATCGACGCCGGCGCCGACACGGTGATGTGCTCGTTCAACAGCCTCAACGGCGTGCCCGGATGCGCCAACCGGTACATCGAGACCGACATCCTCAAGCGCGAGTGGAAGTTCGACGGCTTCATCGAGAGCGACTACACCGCCGTCGCGGAACTGCGCGCCTGCCCGCCGAAGGCGCCCGACGAGGGGCCGTGCGGCCACGGCGTCGCCGCCGACGGTCCCGGCGCCGCCGAGATCGCGTTGAACGCGGGCACCGACTCGGAGATGGTCAGCACCACCATCCGCGACAACGGCCGGAAACTGCTCTCCCAGGGACGGATCTCCATGCGGCGCATCGACGAGGCGGTGCGGCGGATCCTGCGGGTCAAGTTCCGCGCCGGGCTGTTCGAGCACCCCTACGTCGACCCGTCCAAGGCCGAGGCGGCGCAACTGCGCCCCGACGCCGTGGCGGCCGCGCGCAAGGCCGCCGCGCGCTCGATGGTCCTGCTCAAGAACGACGGCGGCGCGCTCCCGCTGGATCCGGCCAAGAAGACCGCCGTGATCGGGCCGCTCGGGAACTCCCGGCACGACATGCTCGGCCCGTGGTCCGGGCAGGGCCGGGACGAGGACGCCGTCTCGGTCTACGAGGGCGTCAAGGCGCAGAACCCGCGGACCACGTTCGCCCCCGGCTGCGAGATGATCGCCAAGGACCCGCCGGACAACACGCCCGCAGACGAGTGCGGGTCCGACGCCGGCTTCCCCGCGGCCGTCGAGACGGCCGAGGACGCCGACCAGGTCGTGCTCGTGCTCGGCGAGAACAGCAACCAGAGCGGGGAGGCCGCGTCCCGCAGCGACATCGGCCTGCCGGGCTTGCAGGAGCGGCTGCTCGAGAGGATCAAGGCGACCGGCAAGCCGTTCGTCGTCGTGCTGGTCAACGGGCGCCCGCTGACCCTGTCCAAGGTGGCCGCGACGGCGCCGGCGATCCTGGAGGCGTGGTTCCCGGGCGTGCAGGGCGGCAACGCGGTCGCGGACGTCCTGCTGGGCAAGGTCAATCCCGGCGGAAAGCTGCCGGTGTCGTTCCCGCGGACGCTAGGGCAGATCCCCGTCCATTACAACCGCGAGCCGACCGGGCGCCCCTGCGACCCGGCGGTGAAGTGGAATTCCCGGTACCGCGACCTGCCGCACTGCGACGCGCTCTACCCGTTCGGCCACGGGCTCAGCTACACCACGTTCAGCATCTCCGGCCTTGAGCTCAGCTCCGCGACTATGCCGTCGAACGGCGAGATCACGGTCTCGGTGAACGTGCGGAACACCGGCAGGCGAGGCGGGGACGAGGTGGTCCAGCTCTACGTCAACGACCCCGTCGCGAGCATCTCCCAGCCGGTGCGCAGGCTGCGCGGGTTCCAGCGGGTGACGCTCGCCCCGGGCCAGTCGAGGAAGGTGACGTTCAAGCTCGGCAGGCAGGACGTCGGCTTCTACGACAACCGGGGCCGCTTCGTGGTGGAGCCCGGCGCCATCAACGTGTACGCCGGTGACAGCTCCACCGCGAAGCTGGGCGCCGCCTTCCGGGTCACCTCCCGCTGACCCCGTCCGAGGGGGTCAGGCCGCGGGGGCGTCCGCGCCGGTGTAGACGAGGTGGACCACGCCGGTCCCCTCGAAGGTGGTCGAGGACAGCAGCTTCAAGGGCACGGTGTCGCCCTCGGTGAAGAGCTTGGCGCCGTGCCCGACGACGATCGGGTGCACGAGCAGGTGCAGCTCGTCGACCAGGCCCTGCGCGAGCATCCAGCGCACCAGTGCGGCGCTGCCCGTCGTGCCGAGCCGGGTGCCGGCCTTGAGCCTGGTCAGCTCCGCCGCGACGTCACCGTTGATCAGCGAGGAGTTCTCCCAGGTGGCCTCGGTCAGCGTGCTGGACACGACGTACTTGCGCGCGCTGTTCATGGTCTTGGTCATCGGGTCGGCGGGATCGGCGTCGGGCCAGTACGAGGCGAACCCCTCGTAGGTGTGCCGGCCGAGGAGCGTCGCCTCGGCCTCGGTCATCAGCTCGCCCACGACGGCGCCCATCTGGTCGTCGAAGTAGGGGAAGTGCCAGGTCTCCGGCGCTTCGATCACGCCGTCGAGGGAGATGAAGAGGCTGGACTTGATGAATCCCATCGGGATGCTCCTGTGGTCGTCCGGGCCGGCGGCCCCGGGAAGGATGGACACCGTCGACCAGAGGTCGAACGGCGCCTCGGTGAATCGACAACCTAGCGGCGAATTCTCCCGGAAGGCGCCGGTTCATGCGGCGGCCTCCTCGTCGCGGGGGAAGAACGGGAGCGCGATGTGCACCCGGTCGGCGGCGGCGAGGATCTTCGCGGGGTCGTCGACCGGCGGGTGGATGGCCTGGTTGATCCGCCTCTTGATCTCCTTGCCCTCCGGGCCGGAGGCCATCACCCGGCGGTCCCAGCCCCGGGTGAAGATCGCCCCGGCGGCACCGAGATCCAGGCAGGTGACGTACGGCCCCGGGGTGAAGTCGCGCGGCGGCACGCCGAGCAGGTCGGCCGCCGCGTTGTACCCGGCGACCTTGCCGAGCGGGGTGGCGTGCTGGCAGGCCTGCATGACCGTGTGGTCGGCGTCGAACGCCGCCGCGGCGGTGTCGCCTGCCGCGAAGACCTCGGGGAGGGCGCGCAGCCACCGGTCCACCGGCACCCGCCCGAGGTGGTCGAGCCGGTCGGAGATCTGCCGCGTGAGCCCGCCGGCCCGCATCCCCGCGGCCCAGACCACCGCGTCCGCCTCGACCTCGGTGCCGTCGGACAGGACGGCGTGCCCGTCGCCGACCTCCGCCACGGACGTGCCGAGGCGGCGTTCGACGCCCAGCTCGTCCAGCGCCGCCTCGATCGCCTCGCGCGGGCCGGGCCCGAGCGGGTGCGCGATCACCCGCGACCGGTCGACCAGCAGCACCCGGCCGCGGGCGGCCAGCTCGGTCGCCGCCTCCAGGCCGACGAACCCGGCCCCGACGACCACCGCGGCGTAGTCCTTCCGGCCGCGCAGACGGCCGGTGAGCCGCCGGGCCCCCTCCAAGGTGTCGATGTCGAAGAGCCGCCTGGCGCCGGGCAGGTCCCGGGGCCGGACGAGCTCGCTGCCCGCCGCCAGCACCAGGCGGTCGTAGCCGATCTCCTCGCCGCCGGCCACCACCGTTCGCCGCGCGGTGTCGATCGTGCTCACCCGGGCGCGCAGGTGCTCCACGCCGATCGGCTCCAGGATCCTGCCGAGCTCCACCCTGGCCAGGTCGGGCTCGGGCTCGTACAGGCGCGGCCGCAGCACCAGGTGCTCGTCCGGCGCGATGAGCGTGATGCGGAGACCGGCGTCTCCGCGGGCGGTCCGGCGCGCCAGCGCCGCTCCCGCCGCGCTCCACACGCCCGCGAATCCGCCACCGATGATCACAACGTGGGCCATCGTCCCGTCCTCTCAGCCTCGTCCCCCCGGGGATCGGAGGGGTTCGGCAGGGAGTCAAGACGGCGGCGTCAGATGTGACCGATGTGCGCGAACTTCTCGGGATTGGCCAGTCTCCGCAACGCCGTGATCCGCCCGCCGGCGATCTCCACGGTGTCGAGCCAGACCAGCTCGCCGCCGCGGTAGGTCGCGAGGGCCGGCCGCCCGTTCACCTCGATGATCGAGAACGCGTCGGGGCGCCGGAGCCCGATCTGCCTGATTGCCAGCACGGCGATGCGCTCGGCGCCGCGGACGGGCTTGCGCGCGGCGGTCACCTTGCCGCCGCCGTCGGCGACATAGACGGCCTCCGGATCCAGCAGCTCGACGAGCCCGGCCATGTCGCCCGCCTCGGCGGCCGCCCGGAACGCCTTCAGGACGCGTTCGGTCTCCGTCCTGGACGCCGTCGGCCGCTCCCGCACCGCGGCGACCCGCGCCCGCGCCCGAGAGGCGAGCTTGCGGCCGGCGGCGGGCGTGGCACCGAGCACCTCGGCGATCCGGTCGAACGGGAAGCCGAAGACGTCGTGCAGCACCAGCGCGACGCGCTCGGCGGGGGTGAGCGCCTCCATGACCACCAGCATCGCGGTGCTGACCGACTCGTCCATGAGCACCCGGGCGGCGGCGTCGGGCCCGGTCAGCAGCGGTTCGGGCAGCCAGGGCCCGACATAGGACTCGCGCCGGACGCGCGCCGAGTTCAGCACGTTGTAGGACGTCCGGGCGGCCACGGTCACCAGCCAGGCGCGCAGGTCCCGCACCTCGGACAGGTCGGCGGCGGCGGCGCGCAGCCAGACCTCCTGGGTCACGTCCTCGGCCTCGGTGACGGTGCCCAGGATCCGGTAGGCCGCCCCGAAGACCGCCGGCCGGTGGGTCTCCCAGTCGGCCTCCGACAGCGCGCGCGTCGCCTCCACGAAGGCCACCTTAAATGTCCGCAAAGCCGGAACAACGCCGGTTTCGGGCCGTTGTCGTCCGGCGATGGGAGAGGCCGTCCGCTCTCCGGCCATCGCTCACCGCCTCGGAGGACTCCCATGACCAGGCACCTGGACGGGCAGACGGTCGTCCTGATCGGCGGCAGCGCGGGAATAGGGCTCGAGACCGCCCGGCTCGCCCGGGACGAAGGGGCCCGAACCGTCCTCGCCGGCCGCGACCCCGGCCGGCTGGAGCGGGCCGCACTGGACGTCGGGGCGCAGGGCACGATGACGCTCGACGCCGATGACGAGCCCGCCGTGGCGCGCCTGTTCGAGGGCCTCCCGCCGCCGGTCGACCACGTGCTGATCACGGCCGGCGGCCCGCACTACAAGCCCCTGATCGAGATGGACGCCGGCGACGTGCGCCAGGCTGTCGGTGGGCACATGGCGCAGGCGCTGCACGTGGCACGCCACGGCGCGCCGAGGATGCGGCCCGGAGGCACGATCCTGCTCATGGGAGGCACCGGCGGGCGCCGTATCCGCCGCGGCCTCGGACTCATCTCCGCCGCCACCGCCGCCATGCCCCCGTTCACCGCGACCCTCGCGCTCGAACTCGCCCCGGTGCGCGTCAACCTCATCGCCGCGGGCTTCGTCGACACGCCGCTTTCGGCGTCCCTCCTCGGAGACCGGCTCGACGAGCGCCGGGAAGAACTGCGGGCCACACTCCCGATCGGCCGCGTCGTCGGCCCGGAGGACGTCGCCGCACTGGCCGTCCACATCATGGCCAACACGGCGCTCACGGGAGCCACCTACGACATCGACGGCGGCCAGCAATTCGTCTAGCGCGCGAAGGCGAGTCGCGTGCCCGTCACCGGCGAATTCCCGCCGATGCGTGGAGGAACATCTAGCATTTGGTCCAAATGCTAGAGATATCTCTATCGATCGCTCGGCGTGGGCGGTGATCTGCTTGCCGGCATGGCGACGACAGGACGAACGATGGTACCCGCCGGAGAGGGCCGGGCGGTCCGGGTGCGCAGCGGACAGCGGGTGCGGGTGGTGGACGTGGAAGGCGGGCAGGTCGGCGACCTGTTCGCCTTCGCCGCGGACGACCCGCGCGAGCATCTGAGCGCCGCGCATACCCGCAGCGTGACGAGCCGGCTGTTCCCCGAGGTGGGCGAGTCGTTCGTCACCGGCCGCCGGCGGCCGATCCTGGCCCTGGCGGACGACACCTCGCCCGGATCGCACGACATGCTGATCGCCGCGTGCGACTCGGCGCGCTACGAGGCCCTCGGTGCCCCCGGGCACGCCTCGTGCGCCCGGAACCTGGACCTGGCCCTCGCCGAGCTGGGGCTGGCCGTGCCCGTCACTCCGCAACCGGTCAACGTGTTCATGCGGATCCCGGTCGAGGAGTCCGGGCGGTTGCGGTGGCTGACGGCCGAGAGCCGCGCGGGCGACGCGATCACGTTCGAGGCCGCCATGGACTGCGTGGTCGTGCTGTCGGCATGCCCGCAGGACCTGGCCGGCATCAACGGGGGCGGCCTGACGCCGCTGGCGATCGACGTCCTGTGAACGGGGCCCCAGGCGGACCCCGGACCACCCACGAGCAAGGAGACGAAGGATGAGCACCACGGCAACGCATCCGGCGCTGGAGCCGGGAAGCGTCGGCGACCTGCGGACGGCCAACCGGCTGGTCGTGGCGCCGATGACACGGGTGTCGGCCGCGCCGGACGGCACACCGACGCCCGAGATGGCCGAGTACTACGGCGAGTTCGCCCGCGGCGGCTTCGGGCTCGTCGTGACCGAGGGGATCTACACCGACGCCGTCTACAGCCAGGGCTACCTCAACCAGCCCGGTCTGGTGTCGGAGCGGCACGCGGCCGCCTGGCGCGACGTCACCACGGGGGTGCGGGAGGCCGGCGGGTCCATCGTCGCCCAGTTGATGCACGCGGGCGCGCTGTCGCAGGGCAACCCCTACCGCGACGAGACCGCGGGGCCGTCCGCCGTGGTGCCGAAGGGGGTCAAGATGCCCGAGTACGGCGGGCACGGCCCCTGGCCGGCGCCCAGGGAGATGGGCTCCGCCGACATCAAGGAGGCCGTCGAGGGGTTCGTCGCCTCCGCGGTGAACGCCGAGCGGGCCGGTTTCCACGGGGTGGAGGTCCACGCCGCGAACGGCTACCTGCTGGACCAGTTCCTCACCGACTACACCAACCTGCGGGAGGACTCCTACGGCGGGCCGGTCGCGAACCGGGTGCGGCTCACGGCGGAGGTCGTCGCGGCGATCCGCGCCGAGGTGGGACCGGACCGGTGCGTCGGCGTCAGGCTCTCGCAGACCAAGGTGAACGACTTCCAGTACCGCTGGCCCGGCGGCTCCCACGACGCGGAAGTGATCTTCGCCGCGCTGGCCGAGGCGGGCGCGACCTACCTCCACATCGCCAGCGAGGGGCGGAACTGGCTCGACACCGCGCGGCTGGCCGGCGGGCTCACCATCACCGGGCTGGCCCGCCGGGTGAGCGGCCTGCCGGTGATCGCCAACGGCGGGATGCAGGACGCCGCGCTGTCCGCGCAGGTCCTGGGGGACGGCCACGCCGACTTCGTCTCGGTGGCCAGGGGCGCCCTCGTCCACCCCGACCTGCCGCGGCGCCTGGCGGCGGGGAAGGCGCCGGAGCGCTTCGACCATGGGATGCTGTCGCCGATGGTCACCCTGGACAACGTCCGGCGCTGGCGGCTGGCGGCCGGTGCGGAGGCCTGAGGCGGCGGGCGGGACGACGGGAGGGGCCGGGACATGAGCGCTGGCTGGCACGGCGGGGCGGCCGCGGTCGTGACGCTGGGCTTCGACGTGGACGCCGAGACCCCGGTCCTCGCCCGGGGCGGCCGGTACGCCTCGCACGCGGGCACCATGTCGCACCAGGCCTACGGGCCGGACGTCGGGCTGCCCCGCATCCTCGGCCTGCTGGACGAGATGGAGGTGCCGGCGACCTTCTTCGTGCCGGGCTGGGTGGCCGAGCGGCGGCCCGGGCTCGCCGCCTCGATCGTCGAGCGCGGCCACGAGGTGGCGCACCACTCCTACGCCCACCGGCCGGCCGCGTCGATGACCCCGGAGGAGGAGCGCGCGGATTTCGTGCGCGCTCTGGAGATGTTCGGCGAGCAGGGCATCGAGATCACCGGGCACCGGGCGGCGCTGTGGGAGGCGTCCTGGCTGACGACGGAGCTGGTGGCCGAGTACGGGCTGCGCTACGACTCGTCCCTGATGGGCGATGACCGGCCGTACCGGGTGAGCGCCGCCGCCGGCGAGATCGTCGAGCTGCCGGTGCACTGGTCGCTGGACGACTGGGAGCAGTACGCCTTCCTGCCCGAGCCCGACGTGGGGTCGGTCATCGAGTCACCGCGCAAGGTGCTGGAACTGTGGCGTGCCGAGCTCGACGGCATGCGGCACTACCGGTGCCTGTTCAACCTGTGCGTGCACCCGTTCCTGTCCGGGCGTCCGGGGCGGGCGCTGGCGCTGCGGCAGTTCATCGAGTACGCGCGCGAGTGCGGCGACGTGGGCTTCGCCCGCTGCAGGGACGTGGCGGAGGCGGCGCTCGCCGACCCCGGGGTCGGGCCGCGCCCGCACCGCCCGCCCCAGGTGGACGCGGACGTCTACCCGCACTGACCGGCCGTGCCACCCCGGCCGTGCCGCCCCGGCGTGACGCTCAGGCCATGTCGGCGGCCTGCAGGGCGAGGAAGAGGTCGACGCGGTCGGCGGTGCGGGCGGTGTCGCGGCCGGTCAACTCGGTGATCTTGGCCAGCCGGTTGCGCAGCGTGTTGACGTGGATCCTCAGCGCGGCGGCGGTGGCCTGCCAGTGGCCGTCGTGGTCCAGGAAGGCGCGCAGCGTGGCCTCCAGCTCGCCGCCGCGCCTGGCGTCGCGCTCGCGGATCGGTGCGAGCACGCCGTCGGCCAGGGTCCGCAGGGTGTCCGCGTCCTGCATGCCGAGCAGCAGCCGGTGGGTGCCGAGCTCGGCGAAGGACCGGACGCCGGGCCCGCCGCCGGCGTGCCGCAGCGCCCTGCAGACCTCGCGCGACCGGACGAGGGGTTCGCGCAGCCCCGCGGGTCCCCGGCCGGTTCCCCCGAGGCCCACGACCGGGCGGTGACCCGGGAACCGGCCGGCCACGGCGGCGGCGAGCCGCCGGGCGAGGGGCGCCGCCTCGCCCTCGTCGTGCCGCCACGACAGGACCGTCACCACGTCCTGCGAACCGGCCGCGACCACCACCGGGATCCCGGCGGAGACGAAGAACTCGCCGACCACCTCCGCGAGCCCGGGGACGGTCGGTTCCGCTCCCGCGAACGCGGTCGTCCACACCGCGAGCGGCCCCTCGGGATCGACGCCGAACGCGCGCAGCCTGCCGGGGACCTCGGCGGCGCGGCTGCCGCCCGACAGCACCATCTCCAGCAGCTCGCTGGCGAACCGCAGCTCGATCGCCTGCACGGCCTGCTGCTTGGCGACCTCCAGGCTGAGGAAGCGGGCCGCCTGGTCCAGCGCGTCCTGCTCGGTGCGGGTCAGGGCGCTCACCGGACGCAGGCAGATCAGCGCCGCGTCCACGTCGCCGACGGCGCCGACCAGGTACAGCGCCGCCCGCCCGGCGGGCCCCAGGTCAAGCTCCAGGGGCGGGGGGCGGCGCGTCAGGCCGGTGGCCACCGTGTGGAGCTGCTCGGCGCTCAGCTCCGCCCCGGCCGAGGCGAGGAGGCGCCCCATCCGGTCGATGACCGCGAGCGGCAGCTCGTGGTCGCGGCGCAGGATCCGCAGCACCCCGGAGGCGCCCGCGCCCCGGGAGATCGCCGTGGCCAGCGCGTCGCCGCGGCGGACCATCCCGACCAGCGCGCCCTGGCGCTCCTCGGCGTAGCGCGTGGCCACCGCCTCCGAGATCGCGGTGAACGGCACCTCCGTCGAGATCTCCAGCAGCGGCACGCCGGCGTCCCGGCAGGCGTCGACCAGCTCGCCCGGCGTGGTGCGCCGCTCCGGGCGCAGGCCGAACACGATGCCCGCCGCCCGCGCCCGCCGGACGTTGGCGACGAACCCGGCGGCCGCGATCCGGTCGTCCCACAGGCCGTTGGTCAGCACCAGCTCGCGCCGGCGGACGTAGCCCGAGGGGTCGGGCAGCTCGGTGTTGTGGACCCAGGCGACCTGCTCCTCCAGTGCCCCCGGCGGGCCCGGAACAAGAACCCGAAGCTGGAGGGACTCGTCGTCCAGCAGGGAATTCAGCGTGAACACCCTGTGAATCTATCCAGGGAAACCACCTGATGGTAGAGCTTCCTCTACTTCTGGCCGGGGCGCCGCGGTGCTTTCGTGTGCTGTACGTCACGGACGGAGGAACCATGTCCATCAACGACCCCGCGCACGCGGACCGGCCTGAGCCGGTGCGCTTCGACGAGCACGGCATCGAGCCCATTCCGGCCGGATCCCGGGACTCCACGCCCTGGCAGCAGTTCTGGATCTGGTGCGGCGCCAACATCGCGCCGATCAACTGGGTGCTCGGCGCCCTCGGCGTCACCCTCGGGCTGAGCCTCGTCGAGACCCTGGCGGTCGTCGCGCTCGGCAACCTGGTGGGCTGCGCGATCTTCGGTCTGTTCAACGTCATCGGCCACCGCACCGGCGTGAACCAGATGGTCCTCGGGCGCGGGCCCTTCGGCCGGCGCGGCGCGATCGTCCCCGGCCTGATCCAGGGGCTGCTCACCATGGGATGGGTCGGGGTCAACACCTGGGTGGTCCTCGACCTGGTGATCGCGATCCTCGCCCGGCTGGGCGTGCACGGCGGCACCGGCACGAGGTACCTGGTCGCCGGACTGATCATGGCCGCCCAGCTGGTCCTGGCCCTGTACGGGTTCTACGCCATCCGCACGTTCGAGAAGTACACCGTCCCGGCCACCGTCGTCGTCATGCTGATCATGACCGAGCTGGCGCTGGCGCAGGCGGAGCCGAACTGGACGGCCGGCACCGCGACCACGTCCGCCGACAAGTTCACCGCGGTCACCCAGCTGCTCACCGCCATCGGCATCGGCTGGGGCATCAGCTGGCTGCCCTACTCGGCCGACTACAGCCGCTTCGTGCGGACCACGGCCCCGGACCGGTCGGTGTTCTGGTCCACCGCGCTCGGCATGTACGTCCCGACCGTGTGGCTCGCCGCGCTGGGCGCCTGCCTGGCCAGCGCGGGCGGCGGCACCGACCCCTCCAGCCTGGTGGCGGAGTCCTTCGGGATCATGGCGGTGCCGATCCTGCTGCTGATCATGCACGGGCCGGTGGCGACCAACATCCTGAACCTGTACTCGTGCTCGCTCGCCGCGCTGTCGGTCGGCATCCGGATCGCCCGGTGGAAGCTGACCCTGGTGGCCGGGATCGTGGCCTCGGCCGTGCTGGCGGTGTTCGTGCAGGCCGACAGCTTCGCGCGGGCGTTCGACCACTGGATGGTGTCCATCCTGGTCTGGATCAGTCCGTGGGCGGCGATCGTGCTCGTCGACTTCTTTTCGTCCTCCGGCGCGGCCGGATCGACGTCGCGGCCCTCTACCGGGACGGCGGCGTCAACGGCAGGGCGATGGTCAGCCTGGCGGCCGGGCTGCTGGCGGGCTGGGCGTGGCAGTTCGGCACGGTCCCGGCGCTGCAGGGGCCGATCGCGCGGACGCTGGGCGACACCGACTTCTCCTGGCTGTCGGGCGGCCTGGTCGCGGGCGGGCTCTACTTCGCACTGGCCCGCGGTGCCCGCGGGCGGGCGGCGCACGCCGCGGTGTCGGCCGAGAGGGTCTCCTGATGAGCGTCAGCGTCCTGACCACCGGTGGCACCATCGCCTCCCTGCCCTCCCCGGACGGCGATGTCCGGGTGGCCGTCCACGGCGCGGAGCTCGTCCCCGGCCAGGCGGTCCGGGTCCACGAGGTGATGCTGGCGCACAGCTTCAACCTCACCCGCGCGGACGTCCTCCGCCTCGCCCGGCGGATCCTGGCGGAGCTGGAAGACCCCGCCGTGGAGGGCGTCGTGGTCACCCACGGCACCGACACCATGGAGGAGACGGCCTACCTGCTCGACCTCGTCCTCCCGCCGGCGTCCACGGTGGTGCTCACCGGCGCCCAGCGGCACGCGTCCGCGCCGGACGCCGACGGCCCCCGCAACCTCGCCGACGCCCTGCGCGTCGCCGCCGATCCACGGGCCCGCGGCATGGGCGCTGTGATCACCATGGGCGGGCAGATCCATGCCGCCCGGTACGCGACGAAGGCCCACACGCTCGCGCTGGAGGCGTTCGCCTCGCCGGGGCAGGGCCCGGTCGGCCTGGTACGGGGAACCCACGTGGACGTCCGCCGTCCGCCGGCCCGGCCGGACGGTTTCCGGCTCGCCGAACTGGGCGACCTGGAGGCCCGCGTGGACATCGTCCCGGTGTTCCTGGACGCCGACGGCGTGCAGATCGCCGCCTGCCGGGCCGCGGGCGCCCGCGGTCTGGTCGTCCAGGCCCTCGGCACGGGCAATCCCACCCCGGGCGTACTGCGCGAGCTGGAGACCTGCCTCCGCGGGGGGATCGCGGTGCTCGTCACCTCGCGCTGCGCTCAGGGACCGGCGACCCCGGTGTACGGGGCCGGCGGCGGCGCCGACCTCGCCAAGGCCGGCGCGGTGTTCGCCGGGTCCCTCAACGCCCCCAAGGCCCGGCTCCTGCTCATGGCCGCCCTCGCCGCCGAGCCCCACCCCGCCAAGGCGCTGGACCGCCTACGCCCCCACCTCGGTCAATACCTGTGAACATGCGTGAACGAACACACCCCTCCCCGTGCCGTCCCACGAGTTATGACCGCAAACGCTCCCACCCGTCTGGAGCGCGACGCGTGGCCGGGCCTGTGAACCAGCCCGGCCACCGCCCGCGGCGGCTGACCGCTCTCGCGTTCGCCGTCCGGCGGCTCAGCCCTTCAGGCCCGAATGGGCCAGGCCCTCGATGAACTGGCGCTGAGCCAGGACGAACACCACCAGGATCGGCAGGGTCGACATCGTCGCCGCGGCCAGCTGGACGTTCCACATCGGCCCGCCGTAGGCGTCCACGAACTGGGTGAGCGCCTGCGGCAGGGTGAACATGTCCTTCGAGGACAGGAACACCACGGGCTCCAGGTAGAGGTTCCAGGAGTGCAGGAAGGTGAAGATCGCCACAGCGCCGAGGGCGGGCCTGGCCAGGGGCAGCGCGACCCGGTGGAAGGTCCCGAAGCGGCCGAGGCCGTCCACCCGGGCGGCGTCCTCCAGCTCGTCGGGCAGGCTGACGAAGAACTGCCGCATGATGAAGGTCGCCAGCACGCTCGGGGCCCCCAGCACCGGCACGAGGATCAGCGGCCAGTGCGTGTCGACCATCCCCGCCTTCTGGAACATCTGGAACAGCGGGACGATCGTCACCTCGCTCGGGATCAGCAGCCCGGTCAGGACCACCACGAACAGGACGTTCTGCCCAGGGAAGCGGATCCGCGCGAAGGCGTATCCGGCCATCGACGACACGGCCATCGTCCCCGCCGTGACGACCAGCGCGATGTACAGGCTGTTGAAGTACTGCCGGGCGAACGGCTGGAGCTCCGACGCCTGCCGGTACGCGGTGAGGTCGAACCGGCCGGGCAGCAGCGACGAGGGGAACGCGAACACCTCCGCGGCCGGCTGGAACGAGGCGGTGACCATCCACCAGGTCGGGAAGACGAACGGCACGCACAGCAGGCACATCAGCCCGTACAGGGACAGTCTCGTTCTAGGACTCATGGAAGACCCACTTCCGCCGCATCCGCCACTGCAGGAGGGTCAGCGCGGCGACGATCGCGAACAGCAGGACCGACAGGGTGGCCCCGTACCCGAAGTGGTGGAACTGGAAGGCCTGCTGGTACAGGTAGTAGACGAGCACGGTCGTCGACGTCCCCGGACCGCCCTGGGTGAGCACCGCGATCTGCGCGAACACCTGCAGCGACCCCACGATCGTGATGATCGAGGTCAGCAGGACGGTCGGGCTGATCAGCGGCAGCGTGATCCGCCGGAACCGGGTCCACGCGCCGGCCCCGTCCAGCGCGGCGGCCTCGTACAGCTGCCGCGGGACGCCCTGGAGGGCCGCGAGGAACAGCACCATGTTCAGCCCCACGTTCTTCAGCACCTGGACGACCACGACCGACGCCATCGCGGTCGACCCGCCGCGCAGCCAGTTCGGCCCGGTCACCCCGACCGCGTCGAGCAGTCCGTTGACCCCGCCGTTGGACTGGAGCAGGAACTGCCAGACGATCGTCCAGGCGACCAGCGAGACCACGACCGGTGAGAAGAACAGGGTCCGGAAGAGGACGGTCCCGCGCAGCCGCTGGTTGAGCAGGACGGCCAGCGCCAGCGCCAGGGTCAGGTTGAGCGCGACGAGCCCGGTCGAGAACAGCGCGGTCGCGCCGAGTACCGACCGCAGCGACGGGTCGGCCGCGAGCTTGCGGTAGTTCTCGCCGCCGGTGAACTCGAACGTCCCGGCCAGCACGTTCCACTCGTGGAGGCTGTACCAGAACACCAGCCCGAGCGGCACGAGCACGAACAGCACCGTGCCGACGAGCTGGGGCGCGGCCATCAGGTAGCCGACCAGGTAGTCGCGGCGCCTGATCGTCCAGAAGGAGCCCCCGGGGGCGGCCTCGGCCGCCGCCTCCCGGGTCTGCGGCCGGGTCGCGACCATCACGATCCCAGCAGCGGCTGGATCTTCGCGCAGACACCGTCGAGCACCGGCCGCACGTCCGCGCCGGGCCTCCACAGCGGGTCGAGCTCCGCCCGGACGGTCTGCGCCAGCTCCGCCTGCCCGGTGTGGCTCGGCTTGACGACGCCCTTGCCGATCCCCGCCACGACGACCTTGTCGAGCTGGTCGCGCTTGAGCAGCGGGTTGCTCTTGGCCAGGGTCTCGGCGTTGAGCTGCGAGGAGCGCGGCGGCGGGAAGTAGGCGGCGAGCTTGGCCGAGTTGGCCCGGTTGGTGAAGAAGGCGAGGAAGTCGGCGGCCGCGGCGGCGTTCCCGGACTTCTTCAGCACGCCGAGCCCGCCCTGGCCGATCACGGAGTACTCCCCCTTCGGGCCGGACGGCAGCGGGACCAGGTCCCAGCCGAACTTCGCGTCCTTCAGCAGCGACGCGCGGGAGATCTGGGTGATCGTCATGGCGGCGTCGCCGGCGAAGAAGTCGACCGTGGTGCCGGGGCCCGGCACCGCCTTGTCGGTGAAGATCGCCTTGTGCAGGAAGGTCATCGCCTCGGTCATCTCCGGGCTGTTGAACCCGCAGGTCTTCCCGTCCTCGCTCCAGGCGCGGGCGCCCCAGCCCGTCCAGACCGAGGCGAGGTTGTCCCAGTTCTTGTAGTCGAAGTCGCGGATGACGAGCCCGTTGCCGCCCTTCGCGGCGACGGCGGCGTTGACGGCCGCGACCTTCTCCCACGTCCACTCGCCCGACTCGATCAGCTTGCGCGGGGACTTCTGCCCGGCCTTCTCGAGCGCGTCGGTGTTGACGAACACGCCGAACGGCGAGGTGGAGAACGGGTAGGCGTACAACTCGCCGTCCTTCTGCCACAGCTTGGTGGTGGAGGGCACCAGCTCCGCGCTGTTCTCGATCTTCGACGTGAGCGGGGCGAGCGCGCCGGAGGCCACGAAGTCGGGTGCCGAGCTCTCCAGGATCCAGGCCAGGTCGGGGGCGTTCCCCCCGGCCAGCTGGGTGGTCAGGGTGGTGGTGTAGGACTCGACCGGGATCGGGTCGAACCTGATCTCGGTGATGTCGGGGTGGGTCTTCCTGTATTCGGCGGCGATGTCGTTGAACAGCTTCAGGTGGGCCTCGTTGGAGGTCCAGATCGTCATGCGCAGCGCGTGCGGGTCCTTGCCGTCCTGCGAGGAGCCGCCGCACGCGGCGGTGGCGGCGAGCAGCGCCGCGACGGCGGCGAGGGCGCGGAGTCTCATGGGGTGGGGGTCTCCTCAGTATCCGACGATCTCGGGCCAGCGCAGGCTGACGCCGTCCCGGGCGAGGCGGTGCTGGAAGTCGGCCAGGAGAGCCTCGTCCTCCCGGACGGCGTGGGGCGTGGCGGCACGGTCCAGGCAGAACGCGGCGAGCGCGCCCGCGGCCTCTCCCGCGTTCCACTCGACCGGATGCAGGCGGTACGCGCCGTTGGTGATGTGGGTGGTGCCGATGTTCTTGCTCGCGGGGAGCAGGTTGGCGACGCGCCGGGGGATCAGCGCGCCGAGCGGGATCTCGAACGGCGAGCAGGCGACGTCGAGGTAGTTGTCGCCACCGGTCGAGGGGTGCAGATCGATCCGGTACATCCCGATGCCGACGGAGTCGGGGTAGGAGACCGCGCCCTTGTCGCCGCGCACCGCCAGCGACAGGTCCTGTTCGGTGACGGTGTACAGCGCCTTGATCCGGCGCGACTCCCGGATGTAGGGGGCCTGGGCGAGGCCGTCGGCGGAGCCGGTGACATCGCCGCGCAGCCGCAGGCCCGGGTAGCCGGTGCCGCCGTCGTGGCGGGGCGCCTCGGTCTGCATCCAGTACAGGACCGACCTCGACAGTTCGCGGGCCGCGGCCAGGTGCTCCGCCGCGTCGGGGACGCCGAAGGCGGGCCCCTCCAGGTAGTCGATCATCGGCCAGTTCACCAGTGTGATATCGCTGGCGTAGGTGCCGGGCAGGAAGGTGCGGCGGGCGGCGATCCGGCGGAAGGTCCACAGGTTGCCGTCGCCGGGGCTGAGCCGCTGGTCGGCCAGGACGGCGAGCGGGTCGTCGTCCGGGTTGGGCGTGAACGACCGCCCCATGATCTCGAGCGTGCGCGGGTTCGGGCAGCGCCAGGACAGGAGCCTGTCGCCCCAGAAGGGCGGCTGGTAGTCGCGCCAGAAACCGTAGGAGGCGGGACGGTCGATCGTGTGGTCGCCGTCGACGTGGTCCATCGCGAAGCACACCGACACGGCCTGCATGTTCAGCGGCTGGGACTCGGCGGGGGCGCTCGGCTCACCGGTCTCGGACTGCGCCTCGAAGCCGGTGACGTACTCGGTCCCGGTCAGCGGGAGAAGCTCGCCGGTCTCGGTCGCGTCCAGGATGTAGGCGCCGGTGACGACCACCTCGCCGGCCTCGCCCTCGAGCGTCACGGAGGTGACCCGGTCGCCGTCCGCGGTGGCGGCGACCGGCCGGTAGGGCTGGAGCACCCGCAGCCGGCCCGGCCCCCGGTAGCGGGCGAGCATCGCCTCGATCACCGCCACCGCGACGCGCGGCTCGTGGCACAGCCTGCTGACATGGCCGCCGCCCGGATTGAGCTCGCGGGCCGCCCGCGCCGCCTCGGTGAGCGGATAGTGATCGCGGTAGTAGCGCCGGATGCCCTCGCGCAGCGCTCGGTAGGAGGCCGTGACGCCGAAGTCCTCCACCCACGACGGCTCGTCCGGCGGCACGGCCTGGCTGGTGAGCTGGCCGCCGAGCCAGTCGAACTCCTCGGACAGGACCACGGTGCGTCCGGCCCGCAGCAGGGCCAGCGCGGCGGCCACGCCGCCCAGCCCGCCGCCGACGACGACCGCGTCCGCGTTGATCTCGTGCACGTCAGGCCTTCCGGTCGCGGGGGGCGGCGAGCGTGGTGCCCTCGACGGGCTCGCACGGCAGCAGTTCCTGCGGCGTTCCGCCGCGTTCGAGGATCTCCGTCAGCAGCTCGACGGCGCGCCAGCCGATCTCGCGCCGCGGGATGCGGAACCCGGTGAAGCCGGGCCGCCGGTCGGGGGTGCCGAGCACCAGGATCGACAGGTCGCCGGGGACCGAGAGGCCCCGGGCCTCGGCGGCCTCGGTCAGGCCGGCGCCGTCGGCCGGTTCCTCGACGAACACGGCGGTGACGCCGGCCGCGCTCAGCTCGTCCAGGATCCGGCCGTGGCCGCCTTCCGCGACGGGGAGGTGCAGGGCCTCGGGACCGGCGGCGTCGCGGAAGCCGCGCATCCGGTCGGTCCGCGACTCGCCGCCCTCCCCCGCCCCGACATAGGCCAGCCGGGTGTGGCCGAGCGCCCTGACCCGCTCGACCAGGGCGCGGACGGCGGGCGGGTAGTCCACCCCGACGTAGGGGACGGGGCCGCCCGCGTCGTCGCGCCGGCCGATCGAGACGAAGGGGAAGCCCTCGGCCAGCAGCCGGGCGAGGTCGTCGCGGTCGACGGTGCGGCCGAGCAGGACGCACCCGTCGGCCAGCCGCACCCGGCTGTCGGCGTTGAAGATCCGCCGCCGCTCCCCCGAGGCCGCCTTGGCACTGGTGAACAGCAGCAGGTCGCACCCCGCGTCCTCGGCCCGCTCCTCGATCCCGAGCAGGAACGGGTGGTAGAAGTCGGCGCTCGCCGAGGGGAACACCGCCTCGTAGGTGAACACGCCGATGATCCGGTTGCGCCGCTCCGCGAGCCTGCGCGCGGCGGGATCGGCGATGTAGCCGGTCTCGCGGATCACGCGCAGGACCCGGTCCCGGGTCTCCGGGGCGATGCGCACCTCGGTGTCGGTGCGGTTGTTCAGCACCATCGACACCGTCGTCTGGCTCACGCCGGCCATCCGGGCGATGTCCTGCTGCGTGAGGCGCTTGGGTGGGGTCACGGTCGGTAGCAGCCCAATCTGGTGATAATGCGCATTGGCATGTCGGCGGGTCTCAGTCTGAGACGACGTTCCCGCACCTGTCAAGAGCTGATTTTCCCTGTAGTAATTCGCATTATCACCTTGACGACCGATCTTGGAGGGGGTGAGACTCAGCGGCCAGCCGGACCTTCGCCGTCACCCAGGGCGAGGGTCGCCGCACCACCCCCCGAGGAGCTGGCACGGTGTTGAACCCCCGAGACCTCAGCCGTCGCGGTCTGCTGACCGGAGCCGGAGCGGCCGCGCTGCTCACCGCCCTGCCCGCGCGCCGCGCCTCCGCCGCGCGCTCGCTGCCCGACCTGGCCCCGCTCGGCCCGGTCGCGCGGGCCGCCATCGCACCGGCGGAGCAGCGTGTCGCGTCCTACCTGGTGTCGCTCGCCCCGATGACCAACGACATCTCCGACGCCGGCGCCGACTACGGCTTCTTCACCGGCGGCTGGTGGCGCACGCCCGCCAGCGCCACGAACGCCCGTGTGCAGGAGCACGTGCTGACCCTGGCCTGGTTCTACTCCAAGGCCCGCTCCTGGAACCCCTACGCCGGCGATCCCGCGCTCCTCGCGGGGCTCGACGCGGCCCTCGGCCACTATCTGGGGCTCCAGCACCCCGACGGTTCCTGGCCGGAGTACTCCGCCGGCGAGCATTCCCTGGCCGCGACGGGGTTCGCGCTCGGCTACCTCAGCAAGGTCCAGTCGCTGCTGCGGTCGGCGAACGCGCTGCCCGCCCGCCGCGCCCGGATCACCGCGGCGCTGCGGAAGGCCATGACCTGGCTCCTCGACCCGTCCAACGGGAGCGCCTGGCAGAGCGACCTGACCTTCTCCAACCAGGTCACCGCCGGGCTCGCCGGGTCGGCCCTCGCCCTCAGGCAGGACCCGGACGCGGCCCTGCGCGCGCGGTTCACCGCGGCGATCGGCCGCCTGGTCGCCGACGGGCAGAGCCCCGCGGGCTTCTTCTATGAGAAGACGGGGGCCGACATGAACTACAACTTCGAGGTGATGCTGCCCGAGCTGGCCGACTGCTGGCGGCAGAGCGGCGACCCGCGGCTCGTCGCCATGGCGTCCGCCTACACGGACTGGCTCGGCTACAACATGCTGCGCGAGCCCGACGGATCCGGCTGGATCACCAACATCGCGCCGTCGTCCCGCACCAGCACCCTGTTCTACAAGGACACGCGGCCAGATCCGGAGCGGACCGCGCTGAACGGGCAGTTCGTCCCGGACGTCCCCTCGCTCGGGGCGTTCCTGTCGGCGCGCGAGGACCTCGCCGCCGCCCGGGCGGCCTGGGCCGCCGACCCCGCGCCCATCCCGGCCCTCGTCAAGCAGGACACCTCGCCGCGCATCATCGCCCACGGGTTCTACGGCGAGCGCTTCGCGACCCGGAAGGCCAAGCACCAGGCGATCGCGCGGCTGCCGTACCTGGCCTCGGAGCACTTCACCGAGCGCCGCGCCGACCTCGGCCAGGAGTTCCTCTTCCTCCGCCGGCGCGACCTCTACCTCGGCGGCTACTTCGGGACGCGCCGGGCCACCACCGTCTCCCGCACCGGTCTGGCCTTCCTGTGGCACCCGGTCGCCGGAACGGTGATCCAGTCGCTGAACGACAACGACCATGGCTGCTGGGCGACGGTCTTCCCCGGCCAGGTCGCCGACGCCGACGGCCCCCAGCCCGTCGAGTTCCTCGGCGGTTCCCCCTACGCCTTCCGCTTCCGCACCCCCGCCTCCTCGGTGGTCACCACCGTGACGGCCGCCGACGGGCGGCTGACCAGGTCGGTCCGCGCGGCCTCGGCGGCCGGTGAGCAGATCCCGCTGGTGCTGCGCGCCTCCGACACCGTCGTCTTCACCGATGGGACGAGGGCTCCCTACGGCGGCTCGGTCACCACCACCGCCGACGGCCTGGACCTGCACCGGAGCGGGGGCGTCGTCCGGTTCCGCTGGGGCGGGCCGCGGACGGTGAGCTTCAGGTCGTCGTCGGTCCATCTGCTGGACGGCGCCCGGCGCACCCACATCCTGCTCGTCCAGCACGACGGGGAGCTCGACCTGTCCATCGTGCTCTCATACTGACCATGCATCCGAACCTGGACCCCGAGCTGCGCGAAGCCCTGACCCGGTCGCCCCTCACCCGGGTCGACTACACCCTCCTGTCCCCGGACGAGCTGCGCGACCTGCGGGAACTGCGGAGGAAGGCCGGCGCGCCACCGTTGCCGGACGTGCGGGTCCAGGACAGGGTCCTCCCCGGTTCGGGGATCCGGGTGCGGATCTACCGGCCGCCGGCCGCCGCTCCGCAGGCCCCCTGCCTCTACTGGATCCACGGCGGCGGGATGATCCTCGGCTCCCCAGAGTCGGACGACGCCCGGGTGTCACGGTACGTCGCCGAGACCGGGGCGGTGGCCGTCTCGGTCGACTACCGGCTGGCCCCCGAGCATCCCCACCCGGCCCCGGTGGAGGACTGCTACGCCGGGCTCGTCTGGACCTGGGAGAACGCCGCCTCGCTCGGCATCGACGCCGCGCGCCTGGCCGTCGGCGGCATGAGCGCGGGCGGCGGCCTCGCGGCGGGCACGGCCCTGCTCGCCCGCGACCGGGGCGGCCCTCCCCTGGCCTTCCAGATGCTGCTCTGCCCCATGCTCGACGATCGGGACGCCACCCCGTCCAGCGAGGCCTTCACCGAGGCGATCACCTGGCCGCGCGCCTTCAACGTCTTCGGCTGGTCGGCCCTGCTCGGCGCGGACGCGGGCGGCCCCGACGTCCCCGCCTACGCGGCCCCCGCCCGCGCCACCGACCTGTCCGGGCTTCCACCGGCCTACCTGGACGTCGGCGAGCTGGAGGTCTTCCGCGACGAGTGCGCCGACTACGCCATGCGCCTGGTCCGCTCGGGCGTCTCCGTCGAGTTCCACCTGTGGCCCGGTGCCTTCCACGGCTTCGACGACGCCCCGCTCCCCGCCACCACCCTCGCCGAACGCGCCCGCACCGAGCAGGTCGCGGCCCTGCACCGCGCATTCCGCGCCGCCACCCGCTGCTCGGACGGCGCGCCGCACCGCTGACCCGGCGGAGGCCGGACGGGAGCGTCGGCCGGTCCGAGCTCGACGATCAGACCAGGCCCGCGTTGTGGGCGGCCAGCCCCGCCTGGGTGCGGTTCTCGCAGCCGAGCTTGACCAGCATCCGCGAGACGTAGCTCTTCACCGTGGCCTCGGTCAGGGACAGCCGCCTGCCGATCTGCGCGTTGGACAGTCCCTCGCCCAGGCAGGCCAGCACCTCGGTCTCGCGCTCGGTGAGCCCGGCGACCAGGCTCCGGGCGCGCTCCCTGTGCTGCTCCCCGGCCGTCGAGGCCGCGACCAGCCGCTTCGCGGCCTCGGACGACAGCACGGTGTGCCCGTCGCACGCCACGCGCACGAGGTCGATCAGGTCCTCCGGCGGCGTCGACTTCACCAGGAACCCGGCGGCGCCGGCCCGCAGGGCGCGCAGGACGAACTCGTCGGCGTCGAAGGTGGTCAGCACCACGACCACCGGGGCATCCGGTCGCGCCCTGAGGCGCTCGGTCGCGGTCAGCCCGTCCATCCCCGGCATCCGGAGATCCATCAGGACGATGTGCGGGCGGTGCCGTTCGACGGCGCGCAGCGCGGCCTCCCCGTCATGGGCCGGCTCGATCACGTCGATGTCGCCTGCGGAACCGAGGATGGTCCGCAGGTGCGCGCACACCATCGGCTCATCGTCGACGACCAGGACGCGGATCGGGTCAGGGCTCATGAGCCGGCTCTTCCGCGGTGCGGGTCGAGGCGGCATGCGACGTGGTGGGCACGCATGCGGGCAGTATCGCATCGAGCACGAATCCGCCGTCGCCGGTGGGCCCCGCCACCAGCGTCCCGTCGACCAGGTCGACACGCTGCCGCACGCCGAGGAGCCCGGTGCCGGAGCCCACGGCCGCCAGGTCCCGGTCTCCGCGGAAGGGCCCGGCGGGCGGCCTGCCGTTGCTGACCCTGACCCGCACCTGCTCCGGGTCGTACCGCACCTCCACGCGGACCTGCGCGCCGTAGGCGTGCTTGCGGACGTTGGTGAGCGCCTCCCCCACGATGCGCCGGGCCGTCCGCGCGATCGCCGGGGACGGCGTCGCCGGATCGCCCGTCTCGACGAGTTCGACCGGCACGCCGACCGACGCGGACTGCGCCGCGAGCCCGGCCAGGTCCACCGGACCTCCGGCGGCCCCGGGGGCGCCGTCACCGGTCTGGAAGGCGCCGGCCAGGTCGTGCAGTTCGTCGAGAGCCTGCCGCCCGGCCGCGGCCAGCTCCGCGGAGGCCTGCGCGGACTCCGCCGAGGGGGCCGCACCGCCCAGCCGGTCCGCCCAGTCCAGCATGTCGTGGACCCGGCCGGACACGATGGCGTGCATCTCCCGGGTGAGCCGGGCCCGTTCCCCGGCCCTCGCCCGTTCTGTGAGCAGCCGCCGTTCACGCCTCGCCCGTTCGGCGCGTTCGGTGAGCGCCACGACGAGGCGGCGCCACACTCCGACGTACAGTCCCAGCAGCGCCGGCAGGCCGATGAACACCGCGGCGACCGAGACGACCACCGCATAGGGGTCCCACGGACGGGCGGCCAGGGCCAGCAGTGCCAGCACCACGGCGGTCCCCAGGACCGGACGCCTGGAATGCGCGGCCACCGTGTAGGCCACCAGTGGCGCGACCGCCGGGACGAGCAGCCTGGTGGAGTCGCCCGTCGCGAGCAGGCCCGCCGAGCCGGTCACGGCGAGCCCGAGGAGGACGACCGTTCCGGCCAGGGTCGGGACGGCGGCCGCATGGGGATGGCGGCGGCGCAGGACGAGCGCGGCGGCGAGAGGTAGCTGGAGCCCGATCTCAAGCCAGGGCAGGGCCGGCTCGCCGCTGCCGACCGGCGGCGCGGTGGCCACGAGGGTGCTGAGCAGCAGCGTCCACACTCCCGCGGCCGCCGCGAAGCACAGATCGGACCGGTCGATCCGCGGCGGCGCCGCCGAAGGCCCGGTGCCGGCCACGACCGGATCACCCGGAGGTCCGGCCACCGGCGCGGGAGCCGCCGGCCGGGAACCGCGGAGCACGCCGATCAGCTCACGGAGTTCGGCCAGCGCCTCGCACCCGATCGCCCGGACGTTCTCGGCCGCGTCCCGGACGGCGGCGTCGGCCGTGGTGATCCGCAGCGCCCCGGCGTGCAGCACCATCAGGCTGACCCGGTGGGTGACGACGTCGTGCAGCTCCACGGCCATGCGGGTGCGCTCCTGGGCCCTGGCCTGCTCGGCGCACAGGTCCCGCTCGCGTTCGGCGTCGCGGGCGCGGTCGGTCAGGGTCCGCACGAGCATCCGCTGCGTCTGGCGGTAGAACCCGAACAGCATCGGGGCGCAGATGTACAGCAGCCCGTCGGCGGCGGCCTGCATCGACGTCGACCACGGATGCGCGGCGGCGACCGTGAGGAGCGCCACCGCGGTCCACGCCCGCCGCCGGTCCCGGGCATAGAGATGGCCGCCGTAGGTCAGGAGGACGGGGGCCAGCGACATCAGCAGGTTCGTGAGCTCGTCCGCGGTGGCGAACCGGCCGGACGCCGCGAGCGCCCACCCCGTCACGCCGGCGACGGCCGCGGCGGCGGCCGCCGGCTCGGCCCCGATCCGGCGGCCCGCGATGATCACGGTGCCGGCGGCGAGCATGGCGGCCGTCCCGGCCAGGGGGCCCCAGTCGGCCGGGCCGTCCGGGAACGGCGGCGCCCAGGTGATGCCGGCGACGGCGAGGAGGACCCCGACGTCCAGGCCCCATGCCCGGACGAATCGCGTCGCAGGTGCCGCCAGGAGTCCCATGCGGCACACGGTACGTCCGGCCCCGGCGAAGGAGGCCCTGATCCGGCCGCGAAGCCGACGAAGGAGGGTACGCGGCGGCGGGGCGATCAACTTTCGTGGACAGGGCGCACCGCCTTCTCCGCTAGTGCGGCCTCCCCGCCGTCCACTGGACTCGTGAGCGGACGATCGAGCACACGGAGGGACGTCACCGATGAGAGCCCGGAACCGGCGCCTGCCACTGGCGCTGCTGGCCCTGACCGCCGGGGTGGCCACGGCGTCATGCGCCGACGCCAAGCCCGCGAAGCTCAGCGCGTCGGGAGGGACCGGAGCGACGCACGACGGCGCCGGGCCCGTAGCGCACACCGTGTACGGTGCGGTACGCGGCAAGGCGACCGGGAACGTCCGCGTCTTCCAGGGCGTCCCGTACGCGGCACCGCCGGTGGGCGACCTTCGCTGGCAGGACCCGCGGCCGCCGGCGCCCTGGGGTGACACGCGGGACGCGACCCGGCCCGCTCCGGCGTGCCCGCAGGGCCCCGGCGAGATCCCCAGCGGAAGCAAGAACGAGGACTGCCTCAACCTCAACGTGACCGCGCCGGCCGGCGATCCCGCCAAGCCGAGGCCGGTGGTCGTGTGGGTGCACGGCGGCGGCTACTACATGGGTGCGGGCGGCAACTACACCGCCGACCGCATGGCGGCTCAGGGCGATGTCGTCGTCGTGACCGTCAACTACCGGCTCGGCGTGTTCGGCTTCTTCGGCCATCCCGGCCTGGAGGGATCGGGATCGTACGGCCTCAAGGACCAGCAGGCCGCCCTGTCCTGGGTGAACCGCAACATCGCCCGGTTCGGCGGAGACCCCCGCAATGTGACCTTCGCCGGCCAGTCCGCGGGCGGGGTCAGCGGCTGCGCGCAGCTCACGTCGCCGGGCGCCAGGGGCCTGTTCGGAAAGGCCATCCTGCAGAGCGGCTCATGCTCCCTCGGCTGGCTCAAGAACTTCGACTACCGCGGCCAGAAGCCGGACGACGTGCTCTTGCCGCTCGCGACCGTCCAGGCCCGCGGTCGGCAGACCGCCGCCGACCTGGGCTGCACCGGCGATGACCCAGCGGTCATCGCCTGCATGCGCAAGCTGCCCGTCGACAAGCTGATGCCCGTGCTCAGCAAGTACATCCACCCGGCCTACGGCACCGATGTGCTGCCGATGCGGCCGTCCGACGCGCTGCGCGCCGGACGCTTCCACCACGTGCCGGTCCTGTCGGGCAACACCCGCGACGAGTCCACCCAGTCCACGGCGATCTATGACGAGGCCGCGGCGGGCCGGCGCCGGCCCATGACCGAGCAGACCTTCAACACGGTGATGAGCGAGACCTTCGGCGAGGACGAGAAGGCGGTCCGGGCCGAATATCCGCGGTCGGCCTACGACTCGGCCGCGCTGGCGTGGTCGGCGATCGTCACCGACCGCAAATGGGTGTACGCGCAGAACGCCATGTCCCGCACCCTGTCCCGGCAGGTGCCGGTGTACCAGTACGAGTTCGCCGACCCCGACCCGCCGGCGCTGACCCCCGGTCCCCCGAAGATGCCGATGGGCGCCCAGCACGCTTCCGAGCTGTGGTACCTGTTCGACCTGGGCGGCCTCCCGCCCGAGCTCGACCCCGAACAGGCGCGGCTCGCCCAGCAGATGATCGGCTACTGGACGAGCTTCGCGGCCTTCGGAGATCCCGGCAGGGCCGGCGGCCCCCGGTGGCCGCTGTTCCGCACGACCGGCGGCCGCACTCCCCACGTCCAGTCCCTCGCCCCCGGCGCGGGCGGCATCCGCCCGGTCGACCTCGCCGCCGAGCACCACCTCCCCTTCTGGACGCGCCTCGCCCGCTGATCGGGACGGAGACCGGCCACCGGCCGCGGCGATGTGGAACGGATCCTCCAGTCCGTCAGCTCGGCGTCGACCCGCTCGCCCGGCCGTGTCGGGTACCTGACACGGCCGGGCTACGCGGCGTATCCGCCGTCGATCCTCAGCACTGCGCCGGTGACGTAGGAGGCCTGCGGGCTGGCGAGGAAGACGACGCCCGCGGCGATCTCCTCCGGCCTGCCGTACCGCCCCATCGCCGCGGTCGGAAGGAACATGGACGCGGCCGGGCCGTCGGCGGGGTTTGCTTCGGTGTCGACGAACCCGGGTTGGACGACGTTGACCGTGATGCCCCGGTGCGCCAGATCGCGGGCCGCGCCCCGGCTGAAGCCCTCAAGGGCCGACTTCGTGCCCGTGTAGTACGCCATCCCCTGGAAACCCGCCCGGGTGGCCACACCCGAGCTGATGCTGACGATCCGCCCGCCATCGGGCAGCAACGGCAACGCCGCCTGGATCCCGGCCACCACGCTCGTGTAGTTGACGGTGAGCTGCCGCTCGACGGCGGCCTCGTCGACGGGCTCGCCGTCGAGCAGGCCGCCACCGCCCACGGCCGCATTGTTGACCAGAATGTCCAGCTTCCCGAACTGCTCGACCACGCGCCCGATCAAGCCGGCCGCCTGCGCCGCGTCCGCCTGGTCGGCCTGGAAGGCCGCCGCGCGCACTCCCTTCGCCTCCAGGTCGGCGACCACGGCCTTGGCCCGATCCGCCGAGGACGAGTAGCTGATCGCGACGTCGGCGCCCTCGTCGGCCAGCGCCAGCGCCGACGCCGCCCCGATCCCCCGCGACCCGCCGGTCACGATCGCCACCTTGCCGTCCAGCTTTCCCATGTGCTTCCCCACTTCCCTAGATGCAACGTGCCATGGAGTTCTTGACCGTGCGGTCCACCATAAGGATGGTGGACCGCACGGTCAAGAACTCCGTATCCTGTCCGCATGGCACGTCCGCGATCGTTCGACGAGAAGCAGGTACTGAACGCCGTCCGTGACCAGTTCTGGGACGCCGGCTACGCCGCGACCTCGCTAGAGGACCTGATGCGGGTCAGCGGCCTGGGCAAAGGCAGCCTGTACGCGGCGTTCGGCGACAAGCGCCAGCTCTTCCTCCGGGCGCTGCGCAGCTACACCGACGACAGCCATGGCCACCTTCGCGACGCCCTCGCCGAAAGTCCACGGGCCCTGGACGCACTACGCATGCTCCTCGAGGCACCCATCGACACCGACACGCGGCGTGGCTGCCTCCTGGCCAACAGCACCTGCGAACTAGGCAACGCCGATCCGGAAGTCCTCGACCACGCCCACCGCGCCTACGAGACGTCCACCGCGCTGATCGCCGACTGCGTCGCCCGCGCCCAACGCGAAGGCGATCTACCGGCAGAAACGGATCCGATCGCACTAGCGCGGGCCCTCCTGGCCGCGCAACAGGGGCTCGTCTTCATGAGCCGGACCGGGCTGGACACGACCACACTCACCGCCACAGCACGATCGCTCGCATCCCAACTCCTACCAAACCACCCCACCAACTAACCCAACACACAACGCGCCGCACGCACCAAGCTTTGCCGGGCAGGGCCGTGCGGCGTGTCGTGCCCTGTCCAGCCCGCGCGCTCAACCCGCTCGCAGGTCTACCGGCTGAACGTGCAGGTCATCGCCGACCCGGTCGGGCGGCTGATGCGGATCCTCCTACAGCCAGTCGGCTTCGGTGGCTATTCGGACGGCGTCGAGGCGGTTGCGGGCGTTCAGCTTGGTGACGATCGCCCCGAGGTAGTTGCGGACCGTGCCGCGCGACAGGTGAAGCCGCGCGGCGATCTCCGACGGGTCGGAGCCGGACGCCGCCAGCCTCAGCACGTCCAGTTCGCGATCGGTCAGAGGGTTCTCCGGCGCGGTGAGGGCGCGCGTGGCAAGCGCCTGGTCGATGACCTGCCGGCCCGCGACGATCCGTCTGATCGCCTCGGCCAGTTCATGTGCCGGCGCGTCCTTGACCATGAAGCCGTGCACGTTGGCGGCCAGTGCCCGGCGCAGCATGGTCGGCGTCGCGGAGCCTGTGACCAAGAGCACCTTGCAGCCGGGGAGTTCGGCGGCGATCTGGGCCGCCGCCTCGATGCCGTCGACGCCCGGCATGCCGATATCGAGCACCGCGATGTCGGGGCGGTGCTCGCGCGCGGCGGGGACGATCTGCTCTCCGCTTCCCACCTCGGCGACGACGGTCAGGTCGTCCTCCCGCTCCAGCAACGCGACCAGAGCACCGCGGACGAGATGCATGTCCTCGCCCACCAGCAGTCTGATCATCGGCTCCTCCGGGTTCTCAGGGGATTCTAGGTGTGCGCGGTCCGCTACCGAGCGATGTCCCGCTGGTCGCGCGGGCGGATCGGGCCGCGTCAACGGACAGCTCGAACCGGCCGTCGGGGAGGGGGCGGGCGGTGAGCGCCCCGCCGAGTGCGCCGGCCCGGGCCGTGAGGTTGGCGAGGCCCTGGCCCGGAGGGCTGGACGGGACGGCTTCGGTTCCGTCGTTGACGACGCGCACCCGGGCGCGGTCGTCGTCGCGTACCGCCTCGACCAGGCAGTGGCGGGCGGCGCTGTGTCGCATCACGTTGGTGACGGCCTCGCGCAAGACGGTGGCGAACAGCGCATCCGTCGCCGGGGGGAGGAGGAAGTCCGGCGGCCACGTCACGGTGACCTCGACGCCCGCCGCGGCGAGCAGGTCGAGTGCTGACTCCAACTCGGCCGCGGCCGACAACCGCCCCGTGTCGTCGCCGGGGATGGCCCGCAGGTCGCCGAGGGCGCTCCGTGCGGCCGACGCGGCGTCCGCCAGCGCCTCGTCCGCCGCGCCCGGGTCGCGGGTCGCCAGGTCGGCCTTGAGCATGATCGCCCAGAGCCCCGCGCCGAGCAGGTCGTGCACGTCGCGGGCGATCCGGCGCCGCTCCTGCGCGACGGCCGTCAGCGCCAGCGCCGCCCGGGTCTCGGCTATCTCGTGGACGAGGCGGGTCAGCAGCGCCAGCCCGTAGAACATCAGCGCGCCGCTCGCCGTTTCGATCGTCCACAACGCCGCACCGGCTCCCTCGTCGCCGCGGACGAGCAGCGTCGCCGGGACGAGCGCGACATACCCCGCGAACAGGGTCCAGGCCCGGCCGGGACGCGCGGCCAGGATGACCAGCACCGCCCCGCCGGCCAGCCACATGAGCTGCGGGTACGGGCGATCGGGCGCGAACAGCGCCGCGGTGGCCAGCAGCGCCTGCGCGGGGAGCGTCCATACCGCGTGCCGTGGTGGCGCGCCAGGCGGCCGGGGCAGGACGTGGTACACCTGCAATCCGACGACCGCGATGATGTCGGCGATGTAGAGGGCGAGCAGCGTCGGCGGCGGCGCCGCCGAGACCAGGTAGATCACCGCGATCACCGGGTACCAGAGGTGCCCGATGACGATGATGGGCAGGGCGGTCCGCGGCGTGAGGTCACCGGGCGGCGGCAGCGGTGCCGGCGCGGGCGGCTCGGGGGCGCGGCGGACCTCGGCCCGGGCCGCCCGGGCGCGTTCCAGGACGCCTTCCGCCCGCCCTTCGGCGGCCAGCCGGATGATCTCGGACAGGGCCGTGCCGAGAGCGTCCTCCAGCGCGTCCGAGACCCGGGCGCGTTCCATGGCCACGGACCTGGCCGCGAGTTCGCCCCGTGTCGTCGCGAGCTCGTCGCGCAGGTCGCTGAGCCGGGTCAGCGCGTACACCAGCAGGCCTTGGCACAGTGCGTTGCCCATGGCGTTCAGGCAGGAGTACAGGCTGCCGGTGTTGAGTGATCCGGCCGCGGCGACCACGACGGCGAACAGCGGCCCGCGCACCGGGCGCGGCAGCATGAGGAGCAGCGACGCGCCGAGGAATCCGGCGGGGCCACCGAGCGGCAGCAGCAGGACCTGCGCGGCGAGGGTCCAGGCGCCGAACCGGTCGCGGAACCGCCGGGTCCGCGGCAGGCAGTGCACCAGTTGCAGGACGAGCATCGCGACCGCCGCGGGATCCGGCACCGGTCCGTCCGGCGAGACCACCAGGCCCACCAGGACGGCGGCGATCACTGCGGTGACCACGCGGGAATCCTAGGGTGTTCTGTCCGGTTCGTGCATTCTGCATGGTGAGGTGGTGCACGTGGCACTGTCGCCGCCGCGGGGTCGCAGGCGAGCCTGGCCGCATGAAGAAGCTCCCGCTCGCGCTGCTGTGCACGCTCGTGACCCTCATCGCCTTCTGTCCGGCCGTGCGTGCGCAGAGCCGGTCTTCCCCCGATCAAGGCCCGGCCGTGTCCCAGGGGCGTGGATCCCGGAATGGCGACATCGCACGGCTGATCGATGGACTGGTGCCGGCGCAGCTGGCCGAGAACAGGATTCCCGGCGCGTCCGTCGTCGTGGTCAAGGACGGAGCGCAGGTGTTCGCGAAGGGATACGGCGTCGCCGACGTCGCGTCCCGCAGGCCGGTCGACCCCGCGTCGACGGCGTTCTTCCTCGGCTCGACGACCAAGCTGTTCACGGCGACCGCCGTGATGCAACTCGTCCGCGCGGGCCGGCTGAGCCTGGACCAGGACGTCAACCGCTACCTCACCACGTTCAAGATCAAGAACACCTATCCCGGGCGTCCGGTGACACTGCGGCACCTGCTCACCTACACCGCCGGGTTCGACGAGCACACGCTGGGCCTGGCGGAACGCGACCCGAACGACGTGGTGTCCCTCGGGCGCAGCGTCGAGGAGTGGCAGCCCGAACGGGTCCGGCCGCCGGGGACGCGTGTCGCCTATGACAACTACGGCATCGCGCTCGCCGGCTTCCTGGTCGAAGTCGCCTCGAAGCAGCCCTTTGCGGACTACGTCAGGGAGCACGTGCTGAGCCCGGTCGGCATGTCCGGGACGAGTGTCGCGCTCCCCCACCCCGGGGCGTTCGCCGCGCGCCTGGCCAAGGGGTACCGCCCCTCCGGCAGCGGCTTCACCGCCGAGAGCGGCCAGTACGGGCCGTGGACGCCGAGCGGCACCGGGCCCGCCGCCACACCCGCCGACATGGGCCGGTTCATGATCGCGCAACTCGGCGATGACCCCGCCCTCGGCGGCGCCGCGGTCACCCGTCCCTTGCGTTCGCGCCAGTACACCCAGATCGACCCGATGCCCGGCATGGGCTTCACCTTCGAGGAGCGGCCCCGAAACGGCCACCCCCGCTACTACAAGGACGGGGACGTTCCCGGCTTCCACAACGTGCTGGCACTGATGCCCGAGCAGCGCGCCGGCGTGTACGTCGTGTACAACGGCGATGGCGCGAACGGAGACGCGAACTGGCTGGCCCAGCGGGTGGCGAACGCCGTCACCGACCATTACACCCCCGCTGCCAGAGCGCAGCCGCTGGCAGCACCGGCGACGAAGGCCCCTGGCGACGCGACCCGCTATTCCGGGACGTACCGGGCCAACCGCACCAGTAACTCCGACCTCACCCGGTTCAACAGCCTGATCGTCAACATCAAGGTGAGCGCCGGCAAGGACGGCACCCTCACCACCACCGGCGTCTCCCCGGACCCGGCCAAGAAGACCCAGCACTGGAAGCAGGTGCGGCAGGGTCTGTTCATCGAGAAGGGCGGGCAGGATCGCCTCGCGTTCGACGGCGAGACGCTGGTCGCGTCCGCGAACCCGGCCGAGTCCTACCAGCGGCTCGCCTGGTACGACGAACCGTCGTTGCACCTCGCCCTGCTGATCGGCGGGGCGTTCGCGTTCATCATCGCCTTCTTCGCGTTCCCGGTGCTCGCGCTCGTGCGGGGTCTGCGGCACCGGCCCGCGCATCCGCTCCCCGCCCGCCTGACCCGTGCCCAGGCCTGGCTGGCCGCCGCACTGACCACCGTGTTCCTCGTCGCAATGGCCCTGGCGATGTCGGACGGCAACTCCCTGATGGAGGCCGTGGTACTCGGCTCACCCCGCCTGACGGTGCTGCCCTACATCGCGACCGCTTCGTTCGTGGCCGCTCTCCCGCTGCCCGTGGCCCTGGTCGGCGCCTGGTGGAAGAACTGGTGGAGGCTCCCCGGCAGGATCGGGTTCACCCTCCTGGTGCTCCTATCCGTCCCCTTCTTCAAGCTGTGCGTCACCTACCACCTTCTGGCGCTCCCGTTCCCTACCACCTGACGAGCGCACCGGCCTGCCGAGACGTCAGCGGACGGGCAGGCCGGTGATGGTGCGGCCGATGACGAGGCGCTGGATTTCGGAGGTGCCCTCGAAGATGGTGAAGATCTTGCTGTCGCGGTGCATGCGCTCGACCGGGTAGTCGCGGGTGTAGCCGTTGCCGCCGAGGATCTGGATGGCCTCCTCGGTGACGTGCACCGCCATCTCGCTGGCCATCAGCTTGGCCATCGAGCCCTCGGCGTTCTGGAAGTCCTTGCCGGTGCGGGCCATCCAGGCGGCGCGCCAGACCATGAGGCGGGCGGCGTCCAGGCGGGTCTTCATGTCGGCGAGCTTGAAGGCGATCGCCTGGAAGTCGCCGATCTTCTTGCCGAACTGCTCGCGCTCCCGCGCGTACTGCAGGGCGTAGTCGTAGGCGGCGCGGCCGACGCCGAGGGCCATCGCGCCGACGGACGGGCGGGTGGTCTCGAACGTCTTCAGCGCGGCCTGGCCCTTGGAGCTCTTGCCCTCGCGGGTGCGGGCGATGCGCTCGTCGAACCTCTCCTTGCCGCCGACGATCAGGTGCGACGGGACGCGCACGTCGTCCAGGACGACCTCGGCGGTGTGGGAGGCGCGGATGCCGTGCTTCTTGAACTTCTGGCCCTGCTTCAGGCCCGGGGTGTTCGGCGGGACGATGAAGCTGGCCTGGCCGCGGCTGCCGAGCTCGGGGTACACCGAGGCCACGACGACGTGGACGTCGGCGATGCCGCCGTTGGTCGCCCAGGTCTTGGTGCCGTTCAGCACCCATTCGTCCTTGGCCTCGTCGAAGACGGCTCGGCTGCGGATCGAGCCCACGTCGCTGCCGGCGTCGGGCTCGGACGCGCAGAACGCGCCGAGCTTGACGTCGTCGGTGGTGCCGAACATCTGCGGCACCCACTCGGCGACCTGCGCCTCGGTTCCCACGGCGGCGACGGACGCGGCGGCGAGGCCGGTGCCCACGATGGAGAGCGCGATGCCCGCGTCCCCCCAGAACAGCTCCTCGAACGCCACCGGGATGCCGAGGCCGGTCGGCTCCAGCCACTGGGTGGCGAAGAAGTCCAGGGAGTAGATGCCGACCTTGGACGCCTCCTGGATGAGCGGCCAGGGGGTCTCCTCCCGCTCGTCCCACTCCTCCGCGGCGGGGCGGATGACGTCCCTGGCGAACTCGTGCACCCAGTCCCTGACCTCGCGGACGTCCTCGCTGGGCTCCAGGGAGAACGGCGTCTGCTCCGCACTCGTCATGATTATTGACCCTCTCTCCAATATCGCTGTTACCAACGGTAGCACCATCTGGCGTTACCACGGGTAACACAGCCACCCGGAGAGGGCGGTCACCTGCGGCCGGGCGAGAAGGACCGCGCGGCGGCGTACGCGGGGACCTCGATCATCGGCGGGCGCTCCCCCACCGCGACGTCGGTCGTGCGGGCGTCGTGCCCGTCCGCGGCGCGGTGGAACCGGGTGAGCGCCGTCGAGGGGGCCTCCAGCGGGAGCATCCGGCCGTGCCGCTCCAGCCGCGACCAGGCGGTCAGCATGATCTGCCCGGACATGGCGCCGAGCGCCTCGGTGGACTGGTGGGCGTGCACCCGGCGGCCGAGGTCGACCTGCGCGATCGCGTCGAGGCCGGAGTCCTGGTAGATGTCGAGGAGCAGGCCGAGCTCCACGCCGTAGCCGGTCACGAACGGCATCCGCTCCAGCAGGGCCCGGCGGCCGGCGTACTCGCCGCCGAGCGGCTGCATGACGCCGGCGAGCAGCGGCCAGTGCAGGTTGATCAGGGGGCGCGCGACCAGCTCGGTGACCCGGCCCCCGCCGCCCTCCACGCGCCGCCCGCCCTCGACCAGCGGCCGGTCGTAGCAGCCCTTGACGTAGCCGACGGACGGGTCGGTCAGCAGCGGCCCGAGCAGGCCGGTGATGTAGGACGAGGCGAACTCGCGCAGGTCGGCGTCCACGAACACGATCAGGTCGCCGGACGTCGCGGCGAGGGACTTCCACAGCGCCTCGCCCTTGCCGGACATGCGTCCCTGCTCCGGCAGGACGGCGTCCTGCGCCACCACGCCGGCGCCGGCGGCGGCGGCCACGGCGGCGGTCCGGTCGCGGGAGCGGGAGTCGACCACGACGATCTCGTCCACCAGCGGGATCCGCTCGACCAGGTCGGTGCGGACGGCGGCGACGATCGCGCCGACCGTCGCCTCCTCGTCCCGCGCCGGCAGCACGACGCTGATCCTGGTGTCGCCCTTGGCGGCGAGCAGCAGGCGCGGCGGCCAGTCCTCGGCCGTGCTGGTGCGGCGGTCCAACCACGACGCGACCTCGGGCAGCACGCGCTCTCCCTCCCGTTCGGGGCGTCCTCGACCGGTGTTCCGGGACCGGCGTCCCCTCACCTACTAGGAAACGCCAGATCTCCCCAGATCATTCACTGTCGGCGCAGCACAGGACGAACCGACCCGAAGAGTTAACACCGCCACAACACGCCGGTCATTCGGCGGCGTGCCGGTCCAGGAACTCGTAGACGTCCGCCTCGTCCACCCCCGGGAAGGCCCCGGGCGGCAGGACGGACAGCACGTGGGAGTGCGCCCGCGCCGACGGCCAGGCCATGCCCTCCCACCGGTCGGACAGCTCCTTCGGGGGCCGCTGGCAGCAGTCGCCGTCCGGGCACGCGGACTTGACCCGCCGGGTCGTCTCCCGGCCGCGGAACCAGCGGGAGTCCTCGAACCGGACGCCCAGCGTGATGGCGAAGTCGCGCTCGTGGCTGGGGTCGATGTGCGACAGGCACCAGTACGTCCCGTTGGGGGTGTCGGTGTACTGGTAGTAGACGGAGAAGCGGTCCGCCGCGCCGAACACGTGCCGCCCGGCCCACTCCCGGCACATCCGCTGGCCCTCGATCGCGCCGTCCTCGTCCTGCGGGAAGGCCAGGCCGTCGTTGGCGTAGGCCTTGTAGATCGTGCCGTTCTCGTCGTTCTTGGTGAAGTGCAGCTGGAGGTCGAGGTGGTGGGTCGCGACGTTGGTGAAGCGGTGCGCGGCCATCTCGTAGGAGACGGAGAAGACGTCCGCCAGGTCCTCCACCGACAGCTCCCGCGCGGCCTTCGCCTCCTGCAGGAACGGGACGACGCTCCGCTCGGGCATCAGGATCGCGGCGCCGAGGTAGTTGGCCTCGACGCGCTGGCGCAGGAAGTCGGCGAAGTCGCGCGGCTGGTCGTGGTCGAGCGCGATGTGCCCGAGGGTCTGCAGCAGGATCGTCCGCGGCGTGTGCATGCCGAGCTGCTCGCGCTCCAGGTAGATCCGCCGGTTGCGCAGGTCGGTGACGGACCGGACGGAGCGCGGCAGGTCCTGGACGTACTGCAGGCTGAAGCCGAAGTGCCCCACCAGCGTCATCAGCAGCCCCTGGGACACGGCGCCGCGCCGGTACCCGACGGCGTCGAGGGTCCGGGACGCGACGTCCTCGATGTCGGCGAAGTGGTTGCCGCGCTCGTGCATCTGGCGGCGCAGCTCCGCGTTGGCCTTGCGGGCCTCCTCCGGGCTCGCGGTGGGCTTGGTGCGGCTGCGCTTCAGCTCCCCGTACAGGGCGAGGATGTGCTCGATGACCTCGTTCGGCATCCGCTTGCCGACCTTGAGGTGCGACAGGCCGAGCGTCCGGTACAGCGGGTCGCGCTGCGCCTCCTCCAGCTGGATCTCCAACTGGGCGCGCCGGCTCGGCGGCTGGCGGCGCAGCAGCTCCTCCACCGGGCACTCCAGCGCGGCGGCGAGGGCCTGCAGCAGCGTGAGCTTGGGCTCGCGCCGCCCGTTCTCCAGCAGGGACAGCTGGGACGGCGCGCGGCCGACGCGCTCGCCGAGCTCCGACAGCGTCAGCCCGCGGCCGCGCCGCAGATGCCGGAGCCGCTGCCCGAAGGTGACGAGATCCACGTCACTCGTCAAGTTGAGGGATTCTTCTGTCCGCAAGGTCGTCACCGCTTCATGATACCGGAATTTTCGCGCTTCTTTCGTTACTTGCGAGTTCATCCAGGGGTGGCGGCCGGGGCATAGTCGAGGCAAGCACCCAGGGGACGACACGGAAGGGCAAGACGATGAGCGATGGTCGCCTCAAGGGCGCAGCCGACGAGCTGCGGCGACAGTGGGAGACCGACCCCCGGTGGAAGGGCGTCGAGCGGACCTACACGGCCGAGGACGTCGTCCGGATCCGCGGTTCGGTCCAGGAGGAGCACACCCTCGCGCGCCTCGGCGCCGAGCGGCTCTGGACGCTCCTGCACGAGGAGGACTACGTCCACTCCCTCGGCGCGCTGACCGGGCTGCAGGCCGTCCAGCAGGTGAAGGCCGGCCTCAAGGCCATCTACCTGTCGGGCTGGCAGGTCGCGGCCGACGCCAACCTGGCGGGGCAGACCTACCCCGACCAGAGCATCTACCCGGCGAACTCGGTCCCGGCCGTCGTGCGCCGCATCAACAACGCGCTGCTGCGCGCCGACCAGGTCCAGTGGGCCGAGGGCGAGGGCGACACGCACTTCCTCGCCCCGATCGTGGCCGACGCCGAGGCCGGCTTCGGCGGCGTGCTGAACGCCTTCGAGCTGATGAAGGGCATGATCGCCGCGGGCGCCGCGGGCGTGCACTGGGAGGACCAGCTGGCCTCCGAGAAGAAGTGCGGCCACCTCGGCGGCAAGGTCCTCATCCCGACCTCGCAGCACATCAAGACCCTCAACACCGCCCGCCTCGCCGCGGACGTCTCGGGCACCCCGTCTCTGATCATCGCGCGGACCGACGCCGAGGCCGCGACCCTGATCACGACGGACGTGGACGAGCGCGACCGCGAGTTCACCACCGGCGAGCGCACCGCCGAGGGCTTCTACCGGGTCCGCAACGGCATCGAGCCCTGCATCGCCCGCGCCAAGGCCTACGCGCCGTACTCCGACCTCATCTGGATGGAGACCGGCACCCCGGACCTGGAGCAGGCCCGCAGGTTCGCCGAGGCGGTCAAGGCCGAGTACCCGGACCAGATGCTCGCCTACAACTGCTCGCCGTCCTTCAACTGGAAGGCGCACCTGGACGACGCGACCATCGCCAAGTTCCAGCGCGAGCTCGGCCACATGGGCTTCAAGTTCCAGTTCATCACGCTGGCCGGCTTCCACGCGCTGAACTACGGCATGTTCGACCTGGCGCACGGCTACGCCCGCGAGGGCATGACCGCCTACGTCGACCTGCAGGAGCGCGAGTTCGCGGCGGCCGAGAAGGGCTTCACCGCCGTCAAGCACCAGCGCGAGGCCGGCACGGGCTACTTCGACATGGTCAGCACGGCGATCAGCCCGGACTCGTCCACCACGGCGCTGAAGGGCTCCACGGAAGAGGGCCAGTTCCACTAAGCCTCCCGGCGGCGCCACCGGCCCGCCGCTCCGGATCGATCCCCGGGCCCCGAAGGCCCCCGCGTTCCTACACCCGCGGGGGCCTTCCGGTCGTCTCGGGGCCCCCGTCCGGCGAGGCGCACCGCGGCCGGATGCGGCTAGGGGCTCGACAACGCCCGATAATCGGCGCATCGTGTTCGCGCTAGTTGATCACTCGGAGAGAGGATCCCTGATGGCGCGTCACCCCCGGTCCATCCGGTCCCGGGCGATCCCCGGCCGGGTGCTGCCGCTCGCCGTCGCCGCCGTGAGCGCCGTCGCGCTCGCGCCCGCCGCCTCCGCGGACGGGCACGGCCACCACGGGCGCTTCACCCCCGGCGCCCCCGGCGTCGGCGACCCGTACTTCCCGCTGGAGGGCAACGGCGGGTACGACGCCCGGCACTATTCGCTGGACCTGCGCTACGACCCCGACCACGACCAGCTCGACGGCACCGTCACCATCACCGCGCGGGCCACCCAGAACCTCTCGCGGTTCGACCTGGACCTGTCCGGCATGGACGTGGAGAAGGTCTGGGTCGACCGGCGGCGGGCCCGCTACGAGCGGCGCGGCCAGGAGCTGATCATCACGCCGCGCAAGGGCCTGCGCAAGGGCTCGGTCTTCACGACCGTCGTCAGGTACGGCGGCGTGCCGCAGACCATCGTGGGGTCGCCGATCGTGTTCGGCTCCCCCTACGGGTTCCTGCACACCCCGGACGGCGCCTTCGTCGGCGGCGAGCCGAACGGCGCCCGCACGTGGTTCCCCGTCAACGACCACCCGAGCGACAAGGCGACCTACGACTACACCCTCACGGTGCCCGCGGGGCTCAAGGCCGTCGCCAACGGGCGCCTGACCGGGCACCGCTCCGCCACCGCCTCGTTCAGCCGCCGCGCCGCGCGGACCCGCGCCGAGGTGTTCAGGTGGCGCGAGGACAGCCCGATGGCGAGCTACCTCACCACGATCGACATCGGCAAGTGGGAGGTGAAGCAGGGGCGCACGCCGGGCGGCGTCCCGAACTACACGGCCGTCGACCCGGTCCTCCTCGCCGGGCAGCCGGACGCGGTGGACTTCTTCTTCGACACCACCAGCGAGGTGACCGACCTCTGGTCGCGGACGTTCGGCCGCTACCCGTTCAGCAGCACCGGCGCCATCGCCGACGACGCCCGCTTCAACGGCGAGCCGCTCGGGTTCTCCCTGGAGACGCAGAGCAAGCCGGTGTACTCCGCGGTGCGCAGCACCGGCACGATCGCCCACGAGCTGGCGCACCAGTGGTTCGGGGACGCCGTCTCCCCGGCCCGGTGGAAGGACATCTGGCTGAACGAGAGCTTCGCGACCTGGTCCGCCTGGTACTACACGGAGAAGACGGGCGGCCGCACGGTTCACGACGCGGCCCGCGCCACGTACGCCGCCCGCCCGTTCCCCGACGCCGCGGGCCGCCCGTACTGGTCGGTGCTGACCGCCGACCCGAAGCGCGACACCATGTTCAACGACCGCGTCTACAGCGGCGGCGGCATGATGCTGCAGTTCCTCCGGGAGAAGATCGGCGACGACAAGTTCCTCACCCTGCTCCGGACGTGGTACGCGCAGCACAAGCACGGCAACGCCAGGACCGAGCAGTTCACCGCTCTGGCGGAGCAGATCTCCGGCCAGGACCTGAGCCCGTTCTTCAAGGACTGGCTCTACTCCCCGATCAAGCCCGCCATCCCCGAGGACTGACCCCCGCTCCACCGACGGCCTCGCCCTCGACGGGCCCCGGCGCGACCCGCCGGGGCCCGTTCTGTGCGAAATTACCTGGTCGCCCCCACCGCGCCTGTCTAAGCTCCCGGTAAGTGGGCGTTCTTCCGTGGGTGTGGTGGTACGGCTTCCGGCGCCACACGGCGTACCCGCTCGGCTCGCTGACCGAGTCGCTGACCAACACGGTGTTCGGCTTCATGCGCGCCTACGTCCTGCTCGCGCTGTGGGACGTGCGCCCCTCCCTCGGCGGGTACGAGGCCGCCGACGCCGTCACCTTCTGCTTCATCACCCAGGCGCTGATCGGGCCGGTGCAGATCTTCGGCGGCATGGACCTCACCGAGCGCATCCGCAACGGCGACGTCGCCATCGACCTGTACCGGCCGGTCGGGCTGCAGGGCTGGTGGCTCGCCGACGACCTCGGCCGCGCCGCCGGCTCGCTCCTGCTGCGCGCGGGCCCGCCGCTGCTGGCCGGCGCGCTGGTGTTCCCGTTCCGGTGGCCCTCCCCCGTGCACGCCGCCGCGTTCGCGGTCGCGACGCTGCTCGCGGCGCTGGTCGGCTTCGCGCTGCGGTACCTGGTGGCCATGGGCATGTTCTGGCTGCACGACGACCGGGGCCTCAGCGCCGTCACCCTGGTGATGTCGCTGTTCTTCTCGGGGATGATCCTGCCGCTCGTGGTGTTCCCCGGATGGCTCGGCGAGGTCGCGCGGGCGCTGCCGTGGGCGGCGCAGATCCAGGTGCCCGCGGACGTCTTCCTCGGCACCTACACAGGCGGCGCGCTGCTCGGGGCGCTGGCGTTCCAGGCGGGGTGGGCGGCGGTGCTGCTCTGGGCGGGCACGCTGGTCACGCGGGCGGCGCGGCGGAGGCTGGTGGTGCACGGTGGCTGATCCGATACGGATGTACGGGCTGCTCGCCTGGACGTGGATACGCGCGGCGGCGCAGTACCCGGTGTCGATGGTGCTGCTGGCGCTGGCCACCGCGATCGTCTCCGTCCTGGACGCGGCGGCCATCCTCGTGCTTTTCTCGCGGGCGCCCCGCATCGCCGGGTTCAACGTGTCCGAGGTGCTCTTCCTCTACGGGACGTCCGCCCTGGCGTTCGCGTGCTCGGACATCGCGCTCGGCACGACCGAGCGGCTCGGCCACCACGTGCGGGAGGGGACGCTGGACGCGATGCTGGTGCGGCCGGTGAGCCCGCTGGTCCAGATCGCGACGGAGGGGTTCACACCCCGCCGCCTCGGCAAGCTGGTCCCGGCGGTGCTGGTCCTCGGCTTCGCGCTGCCCCGGCTGGACGTCTCCTGGACGCCGGGCCGGGCGGCGATGATCCCCGTCATGGTGGCGTCCGGCGCGGCGATCTTCTGCGGGCTGTGGGTGCTGACGGGCGCCGTGCAGTGCGTGCTGGTCGACAGCCACGGGGCGAGCAAGTCGCTGACCTACGGGGGCGCGTTCCTGACCCAGTACCCGATGACGATGTTCGCCCGCGACTTCGTCCGCGGGGTGACCTTCGTCGTCCCGCTGGCGTTCGTCAACTGGCAGCCCGCGCTGTACGTCCTGGACCGTCCCGACCCGCTGGGGCTGCCCCACGCGGCGCGGTTCGCGTCCCCGGCGGTCGCCGCCGCGGTGTGCGCGGCGGCGGCGCTGGCGTGGCGGGCGGGGCTGCGGCACTACCGATCGACAGGGAGCTGATGCCGGTGCCGATGATCGAGGCCGGGGACCTCGTCAAGACCTTCACCGTGCGGGCGCGCTCGGGGCCGCTGCGGCGGAGGACGCGGACCACGCTGCGCGCGGTGGACGGGGTGTCGTTCACGGTCGAGCCGGGCGAGTTCGTCGGCTACCTCGGCCCGAACGGCGCCGGGAAGTCCACCACCATCAAGATGCTGACCGGGATCCTCACGGCGTCGTCCGGCACCCTCCGGGTGTGCGGGCTCGACCCGTCCCGGCGGCGCACGACGCTCGCGCGCCGCCTCGGCGTGGTGTTCGGGCAGCGGACGACGCTGTGGTGGGACCTGCCGCTGCGCGACAGCCTCGCCCTCGTCCGGCGGCTGTACCGGGTCGAGGCGGCGGCGCACCGGGCCCGGCTCGCCGAGCTGACCGCGCTGCTGGAACTGGAGCCGTTCCTGGACACCCCGGTCCGGCAGCTCAGCCTCGGGCAGCGGATGCGCGGCGACCTCGCCGCGGCGCTCCTGCACGATCCGGAGCTGCTCGTCCTGGACGAGCCGACGATCGGCCTGGACGTGGTGAGCAAGGCGACCGTCCGCGACTTCCTGGAGCGCATCAACGCCGAGCGCGGCACCACGATCCTGCTGACCACGCACGACCTCGGCGACATCGAGCGGCTCTGCCGCCGCGTCATGATCATCGACCATGGCCGGCTCGCCTTCGACGGCGGGCTGGACGAGCTGCGCCGCACCGTGGACGCCGACCGGATGCTCGTGGTGGAGCTGGCGCGGCCCGGCCCGCCGATCGCGCTGGACGGGATCGAGGCCGAGCGGGTGGAGGGGCCCCGGCAGTGGCTCCGGCTGCCGCGCACCGCCAACGCGGCGGCGGTCGTCGCCGCCCTCGCCCGCGACCACGAGGTCCGGGACATCTCGCTGCGGGAGGCCGGCATCGAGGAGGTGCTGGCGGGGCTCTACCGCGGCGACCACGCGTACTGGTGCTCGGGGCGCCCGGTGGCCCCGTAGCGCAGCGTGACCACGACCCGCCCGGCCTGGGCGAGGGCGGCGAGGTAGCGCTGGGCGGTGGCGCGGGAGATGCCGACCTGGTCGGCGATCTCGGCGGCGGACCGCGGCTCGTCCGCCCTCCGCAGCGCGTCGCAGATCAGCCGGGTCGTCACCGGCGACTGCCCCTTGGGCGCGGGCGGCTGGCCGTGCAGCGGCGCGTAGAGGGCGCGGACGGCGCCGTCCAGGGCCTCCTGGGTCACCTCGCCGTCGCCGGACAGCGCCTCCCGGTACCGCGCGTAGGCGGTGAGGCGCGCGTTCAGCGCGGCGGCGGTGAACGGTTTGACCAGGTAGTGCAGGGCACCGCCGCGCAGCGCCTCCCGCACGACGCCCGGGTCGGCCGCGGCCGTCGCCATGATGACGTCGGCGTCCAGCTCGGGCAGCAGCGTCAGGCCCGAGGCGTCCGGCAGGTACACGTCCAGCAGCACGAGGGCGGGCGCCAGCTCGGCGGCCATCGACCGGGCCCGCGCCGCGGTGTGCGCGAGCCCCGCGACGGAGAACCCGCGCAGCGCGGCCACGAACCCGGCGTGGACCTGCGCCACGCGGAAGTCGTCGTCCACCACGAGCACGTCGATCACCGCACCGCCTCCGCTCCGAGCACCCCGGGAAGCCGGGCGACCGCCACGGCACCGCCGCCGCCGGGCCCGGCCGATCCGGCGTCGACGAACGTCACGTCGCCGTCGCGGGCGCGGGCGGTGCGGCGCGCCAGCCCGAGGCCGAGGCCGCGCGACCGCCCGGCGGCGGGGTCGCGGGTGGACACCCCGTCGTCGAACACGGCCTCGCGGAGCCCGTCGGCGAGCCCGTCGCCGGAGTCGGTGACGGTGACGTGCAGGTCGCGGCCGTCGCCGAGCAGCTCGATCTCGACGCGGGCGGGCCGCCGCCGCCCGAGCCGCGCGGCCTCGACGGCGTTGTCGACGAGGTTGCCGACGACGGTCGTGACGTCGAGCGGGTCGGCGACGCGGCCGGGGACGTAGCTGGCGGCGCCGATGTCGAGGCGGACGCCCTTCTCCGCGGCGACGGCGGCCTTCGCCGACAGGAACGCCCGCAGGTAGGGGTCCGACAGCGGGTCGGGGAGGTTGTCGGGCGCCGGGGCGCGGCGCGCGGCGTCCTCCATCAGCGCCCCGATGTAGTCGGCGGCCTCCTCGCTGTGGCCGAGCTGGAGCAGGCCGGAGAGGGTGTGCAGCCGGTTGGCGTACTCGTGCCGCTGCGCGCGGAGTGCGTCGAAGAGGGTGCTGACCGAGTCCAGCTCGCGGGCGAGGGTCTCCAGGTCGGTGCGGTCGCGCAGCGTGATGACGGCGCCGAGGTCGCGGCGGTGCCGGCGGACCTCCCGGCGGTTGACGACGAGCACCCGCTCCCCCGCGGTGACGAACAGGTTCGTGGCCTCCCGCCGGCCCGTCAGCACGTCCCGCAGCGCGCCCTCGGGGGCCAGGTCCCCGGCGGGCGCGCCGCGCTCCGGGGTGACGCCGAGCAGCCGGGCCGCCTCGTCGTTGCAGACCGCGGTCCGGCCGCCGGAGTCGACGGCGACGACGCCCTCGCCGACGCCGTGCAGCACGGCCTCCCGCTCGTGGACCAGCTCCACCAGCTCGTACGGTTCGAGGCCGAGCGTCTGTCGCTTCAGCCTGCGGCCGATCGCGACGGAGGCGAGCACGCCGAGCAGGACGGAGCCGGCGACGAACAGCGACATCTCGCGCAGCACGTGGCCGAGCTCCCGGTCGATGGCGCGGGCGTCGAACCCGACGCTGACCTCCCCGAGGATCCGCCCGTCCCGGCCGTACAGCGGGACCTTCCCGCGCGCGGACAGGCCGAGCGTGCCCCGCTCGACGCGGACGACCTCACGCCCGGCGAGCGCGTCGGACGGGTCGGTGCTCACGTGCCGGCCGAGCTCCCTGGGGTTCGGGTGGGAGAGGCGGATGCCCCGGCTGTCGGTCACGACGACGAACAGCGCGCCCGTCCGGACGCGGATCCGCTCGGCCCGGTCCTGGACGAGGCCGTCCTGGACGGCACCATCCTGGACGGCACCGCCCTGGACGGGGCGGCCGGGGGTGGCGGCCGCGACCGCGTCCCGGATCTCGGGGTCGACGGCGACGGTGCGCGCCACCGTGAGGGCCCGCTGGCCGTACTGGTCGCGGAGCCTGCCGTCGAGCATCCAGCCGGTCAGCCCGTATCCGAGGACCGCCACCACGACGACCACGCCCACCTGCAAGATCAGCACCTGGCGGGCGAAGGTGATGCGCGGCCGCACGGACATGACCCGTCACCGTAATCGATGGCGGGCCGCCCGCCCAGCCCCGCGGGAGCAGAACGAGCAAAAGCCGGGATAACGCGCGCAACGTGGGGATTCGCGGCTTGCGAGCACATCGCGGGCAAGGGTTCCGGTGACGCGCGCCACATTCGTACGGTGCCGCCGTGTCCACTACAGCATCGCCCACGCGAGACGGAGCCGGGCGGCCCCCCGGGCCCGTCATCGAGCTGGAGAACGCCACCAAGCGGTTCCGGTCGGCGGGCGGCGTCCACACGGCCGTCCGCGACCTGAACATGTCCGTCGGCCCCGGCGAGTTCGTCGCCGTGGTCGGCCCCACCGGATGCGGCAAGTCCACCACCCTGTCCCTCGTCTCCGGGCTGGAGCCGGCGTCCGCCGGGCGCGTCCTCGTCCAGGGCCGCCCCGTGGACGGGATCCCGGACGGCGTCGGCTACATGTTCCAGCACGACGCCGTCCTGCCCTGGCGGTCCGTCCTGGACAACGTGGCGGCCGGCCCCCGCTACCGGGGCGCGTCCAAGCGGGACGCCCGCGACCGCGCCCGGGACTGGGTCGCCCGCGTCGGCCTCGCCGGGTTCGAGGGCTACTACCCCCACCAGCTGTCCGGCGGGATGCGCAAGCGCGTCGCGCTCGCGCAGACCCTCGTGAACGAGCCGTCCGTGCTGCTCATGGACGAGCCGTTCTCCGCCCTCGACGTCCAGACCCGCGGCCTCATGCAGGACGAGCTGCTGCGGCTGTGGTCGGGGTCCGGCGCCGCCGTCGTGTTCGTCACCCACGACCTGGAGGAGGCGCTCGTGCTGTCCGACCGGGTCGTGGTCATGACCGCCGGCCCCGCGACGATCAAGAGCGTGTTCGACGTGCCGCTGGACCGCCCTCGCGACGCCGAGGAGGTCCGGCTGACCGGCGCGTTCCTCGACATCTACCGCGAGGTGTGGGACTCGCTCCGCGAAGAGGTCCAGATCACCCGGGAGAGAGGAGCCGGCCATGCCGCGTGACGTGCAGGCGAAGGGGGCCACGGCGACCATCGGCGGGGCCGCGCCCGCCGGGGCCGGCGCGCCGGGCCGGCCCGCCGACGACGGCGACCTGGCGGCGATCGCGCGGCTGCGCACCGCCGGGCTGCGGCGCGCCCTCGGCATCAACGCCGTCCGGGTCGCGCTGGTCGCGGCGTGGCTCGGGTCCTGGGAGCTGGCCGCCCGGCACTGGATCGACCCGTTCTACTACTCGATGCCGTCCAAGATCTGGGAGCGGCTCGTCGGGTGGTTCACCGAGGGCACCTCGCAGGGGTCGATCTGGGAGCAGATCTCGGTCACGCTGCAGGAGGCCGTCGCGGGCTTCGCGCTCGGCGCGGCCGGCGGCGTGGTCCTCGGCATCGTGCTCGGCCGCAGCCGGTTCCTGTCGGACGTGTGCGCGCCGTTCATCAAGGCCGTCAACGCGATCCCGCGCATCATCCTGGCCTCGCTGTTCATCATCTGGTTCGGCCTCGGCATGCAGTCCAAGATCGCGACGGCGTTCGTGCTGGTGTTCTTCGCGGTGTTCTTCAACGCCTTCCAGGGGGCCCGCGAGGTCGACCGGAACCTGGTCAACAACGCCCGGATCCTCGGCGCGGGCCGGTTCCAGGTGCTCTGGACGATCGTGGTGCCGAGCGCCACGTCCTGGATCCTCGCGTCCCTGCACTCGGCGTTCGGGTTCGCCATCATCGGCGCGATCGTCGGCGAGTACACCGGCGCCGACAAGGGCCTCGGCCTGCTCATCAACCACTCCCAGGGCACCTTCGACTCGGCCGGGATCTACGCCGGGATGATCATCATCACGGTGCTGGCCCTGCTCGCCGAGTACCTGCTCACGCTGCTGGAGGGCCGGCTGCTGCGCTGGCGTCCCGCCGCGTCCGGGCACGACGTCCAGATCTGACCGCCCCCACCCGGATTCCGCCCGACCAGGAGAACCGCCCGACCAGGAGAACCGCCATGCCCAGCACCCCCGTCCGGGTGAGCGCCGCCGCGCTCGCCGCCCTCACCGCCCTGTCGTCCCTGTCGGCCTGCCGCGACTCCCGTGCCGGGTCCGGCGGGGACGGCGGCTCGGGCGGCACCGTCAAGATCATGGTCGGCGGGATCGACAAGGTCATCTACCTGCCCGCCAAGCTGACCGAGCGGCTCGGCTACTTCAAGGAGCAGGGCCTGGACGTCCAGCTGCTGACCGAGCCCGCCGGGGCGCAGGCCGAGAACGTCCTCATCTCGGGAGACGTGCAGGCCGTCGTCGGCTTCTACGACCACTCCATCCACCTGCAGGCCAAGGGCAAGTGCGTGCAGAGCGTCGTGCAGATGGCCGACGTGCCCGGCGAGGCGGAGATGGTCGCGGCGTCCAAGGCGGGCTCCCTGACGTCCCCCGCCGGGTTCAAGGGCAAGAAGCTCGGCGTCACCAGCCCGGGGTCGTCCACCGACTTCATCACCCGCGCGCTGGCCGTGCGGAACGGCGTGAAGACCTCGGACTACACGACGGTGAAGGCGGGCGCGGGCCAGACGTTCATCTCCACCATGGACAACGGCGGCATCGACGCCGGCATGACGACCGACCCGACCATCGCCAAGCTCGTCAGCACCGGCAAGGCCAAGGTCATGGTCGAGATGCGCACCGAGGAGGGGACCCGCGCGGCGCTCGGCGGGCTGTACCCGTCCAGCTCCCTCTACATGGACTGCGCCTATGTGAAGTCGCACGGCGAGACGGTGCAGAAGCTCGCGAACGCGTTCGTCAAGACCCTCGGCTGGATCAAGGGGCACAGGCCGGCGGAGATCGCGGCGAAGATGCCCGCGGACTACGCGGGCGGCGACCCGAAGCTGTACGAGAGGGCGATCGGCGACTCGATCAGCATGTTCAACGGCGACGGCGTCATGAAGCCGGACGCCGCGGAGAACGTCCTGAAGGTGCTGGCGGAGTTCTCGCCCGAGGTGGCGGAGAAGAAGAACGAGATCGACCTGACCGAGACCTACACGACGCGGTTCGTCGCCAAGGCGAAGCAGGGATGACGGCGGCGCGCGGCACCTGAGACCGGACCGGGCGCCGGGACGCGGGCCGGGCCTTGCGCGGAGGCTCGGCCCGTCGGCGTCCCCGGGCCGCCGCCCCCGGCGCGCGGGTCAGGGGCCCGGGCCGCCCATGCGATCGCGGTGCATGCTGGAGTAGAAGTCCACGTCGGCGTCGTGGTCCGAGCGCCCCGAGCCCCAGCGGCGCGGCGCCCAGGTGGGCATCAGCAGCGCGAACCCCATCATCCCGTAGATGCCGGACCCCAGCAGCATGCGCAGCCCGAAGTCCATGTCGCCCGCCGGCGGCACCTTGCCCGGCAGGTCGAGGACCCGGCCGGGGTCGACCAGGAAGTAGCCGGACAGGCCGAGCAGCGCCAGCGCGGGGACGAGCGAGACCAGCGGCGACGCCCACCGGGCGACGATCACCACGCCCATCACCAGGCCCACGGCGGCGAGCAGGGCGAACGCCCCGTAGATGCGGGTGCGGTCGGTGATCTCCTGCCCGGTGCCGTCGAAGGACTGTCCCGCCTGGACGTACCCCCAGGCGGCGCCGTACACCAGCGCGGGTGTCAGCAGGACGCCGAGGACGAAGCCGAACGCATGGCGCACCGCGCATCACATCCCATTCGAACGCGCCCGCCGCCGGGCGCGCGTGGTTCCGGTAGCGCACCAATCACAACACGCATCCCGGGCGCGGCGCAGGAAATCCTTGCCGTTTTGTGGTGGTTCGTTTTGAACGCGGCTCTCCGGGCATCGGCGGTTCATTCGATCCGACGCACGTTGGAGGAACACCATGTCGACCGCGATATGGGTCGTCATCGCCGTTGCCGTCGTCGCCGCGCTCGCCGCGGCCGGGTACCTGGCGGTGACCCGGTCCCGCTCCGCGCGGCTGCGGCGGCGGTTCGGCCCCGAGTACGACCGGGCCGTGGAGCGCGAGGGCGGCCGGGCGGCCGCCGAGCGGGAGCTGCGCTCCCGCGAGCAGCGCCATGAGGAGCTCGAACTGCGCGATCTCGACCCCCGCCGGCGCGAGCAGTACCGCGAGCAGTGGGTCCGCGTGCAGGAGCGCTTCGTCGACACGCCGGAGGCCGCCGTCGAGCAGGCGGACGGGCTCGTCACGGTGGTGATGGGCGAGCGCGGATACCCGACGCACGGCTTCGAGGAGAAGGTCGCGCACCTGTCGGTAGAGCACGGGCGCACGATGGACCACTACCGGCACGCCCACACGATCAGCGCCAGGACGGCGTCCAAGCAGGCGTCCACCGAGGATCTCCGGCAGGCGATGGTGCACTACCGCGCCCTGTTCGAGGAACTGCTGACGCCCCCCGGCGGGGAACGCGCGACCGGCCGCACCCCGGACGACCAGGCGACCGCGCCCGGCCAGCAGGCGACCGGGCGCACGACGGACGAGACCGCCGGCGAGGCGGCCCCCGCTCCGCACGCGGCCCCGGCCGCGGCCACCGGCCCCGCGGCCCCCCGCCGCGACGACCAGACCCCGAGGAGCTGACCCCCGATGGACGACAGCCGAGCGGGCACCGAAGCGCCGGCCGCGGACGCCGGCCCGGTCGCGGGCGAGCGCGCCCGCGCCGCCGCAACGGCCGATCCGGGCGTGCCCGGTGACCGGCACGTCGCCGGTCCCGCGCCGGAGGCGCCCGTGACGGGGGCGCCGGAGCCCGTCCCCGACACGGCTCCGGACCCCATCCCGGTTCCCGGCGCCGGGCGCGACCCGGTCGCCACCGAATTCCCCGCGCCGCCCTCCGCGGCACCGTCCGGGTCGCCGTCCGGCACCCCGGCCACGCTGCTCGACCCCGCCGAGGGCGAGCGGTTCCGGGAGCGCTGGCGGGAGGTGCAGTCCGCGTTCGTGGACGACCCCGCCGAGTCCGTGCGCAAGGCGGACGGACTCGCCTCCGAGGCCGTCGACGCCCTCGGGCGCGCGATCGCCGCGCACCGCGGGGCGCTCTCGGAGGCCCTGGAGAAGGGCGAGCAGGCCGACACCGAGCGGCTCCGCCAGGCGCTGCGCGGATACCGCGACCTCCTGGACCGCATCTTCGCGGCCTGACGAGCACGCACGGGCGCCCCGCGGAAGGACCCGGGGCGCCCGTCGCCGGGTCCGGCCGGACCCGGCGCATGGGGCCCGTCCCGTGTTCCCGCCCCCGGCCGCTCGTCAGGAGGCCGGCGAGGGTGAATACTGAATCTCATTCGGTAACCCCGTGAGCGGAGGATCCAGGTGCCCGAGAACTTCTCGATGACCATCGACGGCGAGGCCGTCACCGCCCCCGGCGCCTTCGGTGTGATCAACCCGGCCACCGGCGAGGTGGCCGAGCAGGCGCCCGACGCCTCCCGGGAGCAGCTCGACGCGGCGATGGCCTCCGCGCAGGCCGCCTACACCGAGTGGCGCCGCGACGAGTCCGCGCGCCGCAAGGCCCTGCTCGCCGCGGCCGACGTCATGTTCGCCAGGTCCGAGGAGATCGGCCGGATCCTGACGCTGGAGCAGGGCAAGCCGCTGGCCGAGGGGACCATGGAGGTCGTCGGCGCCGGCGTGTGGCTGAAGTACTTCGCCGACCTCGAACTCCCCCGCGAGGTCATTCAGGACGACGGCAACGCGCTGGTCGAGGTCGTCCGCCGGCCGATGGGCGTCGTCGCCGCGATCACCCCGTGGAACTACCCGCTGCTGCTCGCGATCTGGAAGCTCGCCCCGGCGCTGCTCGCGGGCAACACCATGGTCCTCAAGCCGTCCCCGTTCACCCCGCTGTCCAGCCTGAAGCTCGGCGAGGTGCTACGGGACGTCCTGCCGCCCGGCGTGCTCAACGTCGTCACCGGCGGCGACGACCTCGGCGCCTGGATGACCGCGCACGACGTCCCCCGCAAGATCAGCTTCACCGGCAGCGTGGCGACCGGCAAGCGGGTCGCGGCGGCCGCGGCGCCCGACCTCAAGCGCGTCACCCTGGAGCTCGGCGGCAACGACCCGGCGATCCTGCTGGACGACGCCGACCCGGCCGCGGTCGCCGACCTGCTGTTCGGCGCCGCGTTCCAGAACAACGGCCAGGTCTGCTCGGCGATCAAGCGCGTGTACGTCCCGGACGCGCTCTACGGCGACGTGGTGGACGCCCTCGCCGAGCGGGCGAAGGCCGCCAAGGTCGGCGACGGCATGGAGGAGGGCGTCCAGTACGGGCCGGTCAACAACAGGCCGCAGTACGAGCGGGTCGGCGAGCTGGTCTCCGACGCCCTGGCGAACGGCGCGCGCGCCGCGGCGGGCGGCCGGCCGAAGGACGGGCCCGGCTACTTCTTCGAGCCCACCATCCTCGCCGACGTCTCCGACGGCACCCGGATCGTGGACGAGGAGCAGTTCGGCCCGGCGCTGCCGATCGTCCGGTACACCGACCTGGAGGACGCCCTCGCCCGCGCGAACGGCACCCACTTCGGCCTGTCCGGATCGGTCTGGGGCGCCGACGCCGACCGGGCCGCCGAGGTCGCGGGGCGGCTGGAGTGCGGGACCGCCTGGGTCAACACGCACCTGGCGCTCGCCCCGCACCAGCCGTTCGGCGGGTTCAAGTGGAGCGGCGTCGGCGTCGAGAACGGGCCGTGGGGCCTGTACGGCTTCACCGAGCTCCAGGTGATCCACCGCTCGAAGGGCTGAGCGGCGGCGCGCGGGGGTCCGGCGGCCTGCCGCCGGACCCCTACACGTTTCTGGCGCGTACTACATGAGCGGAAAGTCACGACTTCGAGTCCGGAAAGTGACATCACCACTACTGGCGGTCCGACACCGGAATGGGACACTTTCTGGGCGGGGGGCGTGGTGACCGCACCGCCGAGCGTGGAGGAGCCGGATGCACACCTGGGACGTCATGCGCCAGGACGGCCTCGGCAACACGTTCCACGTCGCCGCCCACGACTCGCGGATCTCGGCCCCTGGCGCAGGTCATGGTGCTGGAGAGCGGCACCGGGAACCGGCGGACCCACCGGGTCGAGGGGCCGCCCGGGACCGGCCGTCCGCACCAACCGCGACCTGTACCTGGTCTTCCTGCATCTCGGCCAGGAGGCGCGGGCGGCGTCCTGGTCGCTGTCGGCGTTCCTGCGCTCGCTGTGGAAGGTGAGCGCCACGCTCAGCGACCAGGAACGGCTGGAGCCCGACGACGTGGCGGCGATGTTCGCCGCGGCCTCCACCACCCCGCCCGCCGGCTTCGATCCCGCGTGGAGCGGCAAGGACCTCTCCCTGCCCGGCGGCGAGCCGCACGGCTACGCCGACTGGGAGCGGGTCCTGCTGTCCCAGATCGCCGACCTGGAGGACTTCCTGGCCGCTCCCCCGGGCCCGCAGGCCCGGTTCGGCGTGGACGCGCCCCGGCCGCCCGGCTCCGGCGCCCGCGCCACCCCCGCGCGCTGGTACAACTTCGACCCCGCGACCTACCTGGAATGCGCGGTCGCCGGCAGCCTCGGCGGCTGGGACGCCGGCGACGGCGCGCGGGTGCCGCTGCCCACCGGCCCCGGCGAGCCGCCGGCCCGGTCCTATGTCCGCACCATCACCACGATGACCTGGGACGATCTCGCCCGCATCGCGGTGTGCGGGCAGATGTACGAGTAGCGTGTCCTGTCCGTCCCGGGTGGTAAGACTGGCACTGAGCACGGCGAACCGGGAGGCGTGGAGGGTCGCCCCCCGCGACAGGGAGCAGGCGGCATGCCCGACAGGACGGTCCGGACCAGCGACCGGGGCGGCTGGTGGCTCGCGCAGGGCCGCCCCCACCCCGCGCTGCGCCCGTTCCTGCGCTCCTACGACGGCTACTGGGAGACCGAGGCCGTCCCGACCCGGATGCGGACGCTCCCCACCCGCACCACGGTCGTGATCGTCAACCTGGGCCCGCCGCTCCGCCTGGCGGTCCCCGATCCCGGCGTCCGCGACCGCGAGTACGGGTCGTTCGTCGCCGGGATGCACGACGGCCACGGCATGTACCTCAGCCCCGGCGGGCAGCGCGGCATCCAGCTCGACGTGACCCCGCTCGGCGCCTACACACTGCTCGGCGTGCCGATGGGCCTGCTGGCCAACGCGGCCGTCGAGCTGCCCGACCTGCTCGGCCGCGAGGCGGCCGCCCTGGTCGAGCGCCTCGCCGACGCCCCGTCCTGGGAGGCGCGCTTCGCCATCCTGGACGGCTTCCTGCTGCGCCGCCTCGACGCCGGCCCCGTCCCGGACCGGGAGGTCGTCAGGGCGTGGCGGCTGCTGAACGAGGATTCCGCGGTGTCCGTCGCCGGCATCGCCGCCGACGTCGGCTGGAGCCGCAAGCACCTCACCAACCGGTTCCGCGAGCAGGCCGGGCTCCCGCCCAAGGTGATGGCGCGCGTCCTGCGCTTCCGGCGCGCCGTCGACCTGCTCGGCCGCGGAGCCGGGCTCGCCGAGGCGGCGTTCGCCTGCGGGTACTACGACCAGGCCCACCTCAACCGCGAGTTCCGTGCGCTGTCCGGCTGCACCCCGACCGAGCTCATCGGGGGCCAGCTGGAGCAGCAGCGCGTCAGCACGCTGGCCGAGGATCCTTCCTGAGTCCTGCCCGAGCCCCTCCCGGAGCTCGGCAGGGGCTGGACGTGAACCGGACGCGGGGTGACGATCGAGACATGCCGCGCCTGATCCTGCTCGGTGTCGGAACGGCCCGCTCGTCGCCGCACGCCCCGGCCGGGCTGCTGGTCGAGTACGGGCACGCGCACATCGGGCTGGACGGCGGCCCGGGCTCGGAGCCGCCCGAGATCTCCGCGGCGTGGCTCGTCCGCGACGAGAAGGGCCCGCACCAGCCCGCCCGCCGCCGGATCGCCCGGGAGTGCGGCATGCCCGAGCCGGTCCTCGCGCCGTTCCGGCGGGGCGGGCTGCGCATCGAGCCGCTGCCGGTCCCGCACCGGGGCGGCGCGATGCACGGCTACCGGATCGCCGCCGGGCACCGGACGTGCGTGTGGGCGCCGGAGTTCGCCGAGCCGCCCGGGTGGGCCCGGGGCGCCGACCTGATGTTCGCGGGCGTCGCCAGGGGCGACGCGGAGGCCACCGCGCGGGCCGTGCGGCGGCTCGGCGTGGTCAGGCTCGTCCTCGTCCGGCCGCCGCCGCCGGGACGGGGCGCCCCGCCGGCGTTCGGCGAGTGGGGCGAGGCGGGCGCCCTCTACCGGATGTGACGGGTCAGCCCTGGTGGACGCCGCCGCCGAGGTTCATCACGATCACGCCGATCACGATGATGACGGCGCCCGCGATGGCCACCGGCCTGACCGGCTCGTCGAAGAGCAGGACGCCGCCGACGAACGCGCCGATCGTCCCGAGCGCGGACCAGATCGCGTAGACCGGCCCGACGTTCAGCGACATCAGCGCCCGCGCCATGAAGACGAACGAGATCAGGTACCCGGCCACCACGATGGCGATCGGCACCGGCTTGGTGAACCCGTCGGAGGCGCGCATCGCCAGCGTGGCCGTCACCTCGAAGGCGATCGCGAGCGCGAGCAGCACGAACGGCATCAGGGTTCCTCCCCGTACTCGGCGGCGATCGCCTCGAAGACCGGCATGCGGGCCTCGAAGGGGGTGCCGGCACGGGGCCAATGTAGCGCGATCTCGGTGATGCCGAGCTCGGCGTAGCGGCCGGCGAGGTCGGCGAACGCGCCCGCCGACTCCAGCCACGGCTCCCCGGAGAAGCCGGTCAGCAGGATGCGGTCGCCGATCCGGGCGCCCTCCGCCTCGCACGCCGCGTCCAGCGCGTCCAGCCGGGACCGGACGACGTCCTCGGGGCGGCGGCCCGGCGCGCGGCCGCTGGTCACCCATCCGGTGCCGTGCCGGGCGGCGACCCGCATCCCGCGCGGCCCGTTGCCCGCGATGACGAACGGGACGCGGGGCCGCTGGACGCAGCCCGGCCCCTCCACGACCTCGCGGGCCGAGTAGTACGCCCCCTCGAAGGTGGTCTCGGTCTGGGAGAGGAGGCGGTCGAGCAACTCCACCCACTCGGCGAACCGGGAGGCGCGCTCGTCCGCGCTCCAGTCGTCCCCGCCGAGGATGCCGGCGTCGGAGGCGCGGTTCGTGCCGCCCGCCCCGATGCCGACCGACAGCCGCCCGCCGCTGACGTGGTCGATCGTCTTGATCGCGTGCGCGGTGGGGACGGGATGCCGGAAGTTCGGCGAGGTCACCAGCGTGCCGAGCCGCACCCGGGAGGTGACCGCCGCGGCGGCGGCCAGCGTCGTGTACGCGTCGTACCAGGGCGTCGTCCCGCGCCAGGCGATGTGGTCGTACACCCAGGCGTGCCGGAACCCGAGCTCCTCCGCGCGCCGCCACAGCTCCCCGGCCTCCGGCCAGGACTGCATCGGCCACATCACGACGCCGATCCTCGGTGCGGTCACCGGTACCTCCATCCCCGTCCAGAACGCCCCGCCGCGGGACGCCCCCACAGATCATGCCGTGGCGTCGGCGAGCCATCGACGCAGGGCCCACCACCAGTGCGCGGTGCGCGACACGGCGCCCCCGCCCGCCGGGTCGAGCAGCGGCCGTCCGGCCAGCTCCTGGAACCGCCGGATCCGGTACTTGACGGTGTTGGCGTGGACGTGCAGCGCCGCCGCCGTCGGCTCGATCCGGCCGCCGTGGTCGAGGTAGGCCAGCGCGGTCTCGGCCAGTTCCAGGTGGAACGGCTCGTCCGGGTCGAGCCCGGGCAGCAGCGCGCCGGCGAGCAGCGCGCCCAGCTCCGGCTCGCCCTCGGTGACCGTGAGCAGCGCGAGGTCGGCCAGCTCCCGCGTCCCGGTCAGCCCGGCGCCGGCGCCCGCCCGCAGCGCCCGCCGCCCGAGCGCGTACATCGGCGCGACGCCGCCGGGACGCACCGGCGGCGCCGCCACCAGCAGCGGGCCGGCGGGCCGCGGCTCGGGCAGCCGGGCGACGAGCGCGGCGAACCGGCCGTCCACCAGCCCGCACAGGCCCGGCCCCGCCGCGGTCAGGTTCGCCTCCAGCCCCGCCGCGACCGCCGGGTCGCTGACGTCGGACACCACGCAGTGGTACGTGCCGGACGGGTCGAGCGGCGCGAAAACGGGGACGGCCTCGCCGTGCAGCAGCTGCCGGAGCATCTGGACGCGGCCCTCCCGCACCGTCCGCGCCATCTCCAGCTCCGCGACCCGGTGCGCGTGCACCATCCGCTGGACGAGGATGGTGGTGATCTCGTCGATGCGGGTCACGCCGTCCAGCAGCGCGGCGTCCGGCACGCCCCTGCGGCGGCCGTCGGCGACGAGCGCGCGGACGAGATGGGCGCGGCCCGCCTGGAAGCCGTCCAGGAAGGCCGCGACCGGCACCCCCTGGCGGGCCCGGTCCGAGCCGAGCCGCTCCGCCGCGGCCAGCACCTCCTCGCCCGGCGCGCCCTCCTCCAGCGCGGCGAGCACGCCCCGCACGAGCGCGCGGGTGTGCCGCCTGGTCTCCTCCTCGGGCAGCGCCGCCACCAGCTCCGACCTGCTCCGGGCGGCGTGGACCGCCGCCTCCAGCAGCACCGGGTCGTCGCTGTGCTCGATCAGCAACCGCAGGAACCGGTCGCCCGCGCTGGGCTCCATCCCCCTATTCTGCCCACCGGTTGTCCGGCCGGGACAACCGTCCGGGCGGACGTTGGACCGCCCCGCCCTAGCCGGAGCGCCGGGTTCTGGTGTTCGGTAATGGCAGACGAGCCCAAGGAGTGTCGCGATGTCCGACGAAGACGAGTTCCTGGAGAAGCTGCCGACCGACCTGATCTTCCGGCTGCCGCCCACGTTCGACGATGTCGAGGACGAGCGCCGGCACCGCAAGGAGCGCCTGACCGCCGCGCTGCGCATCTTCGGCAAGTTCGGGTTCGAGGAAGGCGTGGCCGGCCACATCACCGCCCGCGACCCCGAGCGCACCGACCACTTCTGGGTCAACCCGTTCGGCATGTCCTTCAAGCACATCAAGGTCAGCGACCTGATCCTGGTGAACCACGAGGGCAAGGTCGTCCAGGGGCGCTACCCGGTCAACGAGGCGGCGTTCGCGATCCACTCGCAGGTGCACCAGGCGCGCCCGGACGTGGTCGCCGCCGCGCACAGCCACTCCACCTACGGGCGGGCGATCTCGGCGCTCGGCCAGAAGCTGGAGCCGATCACGCAGGACGTGTGCGCGTTCTACCAGGACCACGGCCTGTTCGACGACTACACCGGCGTCGTCACCGACCTGGAGGAGGGCAAGCGCATCGCCGCCGCCCTCGGCGGCCACAAGGCCGTCATCCTGCGCAACCACGGCCTGCTCACCGTCGGCGACAGCGTGGACGCCGCCGCCTGGTGGTTCATCACGATGGAGCGCTCGTGCCAGGTGCAGCTCCTCGCGAAGGCGGCCGGGCAGGTCGTCCCGATCGAGCACGACAACGCCGTCCTGACGCACGGGCAGATCGGCAACGACCTGGTCGGCTGGATCAACTACCAGCCGCTGTACGACCAGATCACCCGCGAGCAGCCCGACCTGTTCGAGTAGCCGCGTCGTTCACGGCCCCGGCGCGCCCGCGGGCGCCGGGGTCTCCTCCTGCTCGGTGAGCGGGAGCAGCACCTGAAAGCGGGTGTCGCCGGGCAGCGACTCCACCCGGATGTCGCCGCCGTGCCGGCCCGCCACGATGCGCCAGGAGATGTCCAGGCCGAGGCCCGTGCCCTGGCCCACCGGCTTGGTGGTGAAGAACGGCGTGAAGATCCGGCCGAGGTTCTCCTCCGGGATGCCCTCCCCGGTGTCGCCGATCTCCACCAGCGCGTAGTCGTTCTCGCGCGCGGTGCGGATCGTGAGGGTGCCCGCGCCCCGCATCGCGTACAGCGCGTTCACGATCAGGTTCGTCCACACCTGGTTCAGCTCCGCCGCGTACACCGGGACGGGCGGCAGCGCCTCGTCGTAGACGGTCTTCACCGTCACGCCCTCGCCGAACTTGCGCTTGAGCATGGTCAGGGTGCTGTCCAGGAGCACGCGGAGATCGGTGCGCTGGTAGGCGGCGCGGTCGAGCTGGGAGTACTGGCGGGCGGAGTCCAGCAGCGCGGTGATGCGGCCCATCGCCTCGGAGATCTCCGCCTGGAGCTGGGTCACCTCCATCACCTCCGCGAGCCAGCGCATCGCCGCCGGAAGGTGCTCGCCCGCCGCCCGCGCGACCTCCTCGGCCTGCTCGGTCCCGATCCCGGCGGCCACCAGCTCGGGCGCCAGGTCCCAGGCCCCGGCGACGCCGTGCTCCTCCAGCCAGTCGCCCAGCTCGTCCTCGGCGTCGCTGACCTCCAGCGGGCTCCGCCGGCCCGCCGGCGGCGCGGGCAGCGCGGGACGCAGCGACACCAGCGCGCTCAGGTGGGTGCAGTCGACGCCCTGCGCGGCGAGGTCGGCCAGGCTCTTCTGCGCGCCGAGCAGCCGGTCGCCGAGCTCCGCGCTCGCCCGCGCGGCGGCCGCCGCCGGGTTGTTCAGCTCGTGGGTGAGCCCGGCGGTGATCGTGCCGAGCGCGGTGAGGCGCTCGCGCTGGTCGACGACCCGGCGCGCGTTGGTCATCCCGAAGAAGACGCCCTCCAGCAGGTGCGTCGCCATCGGGAACCACTTGCGGACGACCTTGGCGAACTTGCGGGCCGGCAGCACGAAGAGCTTCGAGGGACGCGTCGCCCGCAGCGTGTGCTGGTACCTCTGCTCGATCTTGTCGCCCAGGTACGCCTGCACGGCCCCGCCGTAGGTGCTCGGGCGGTCCGTCCGGCTGACCTCGACCGAGTGGCCCCGCACCTTCTGCGTCATGGACATCTCGCCGTCCAGCAGCACGTAGAAGAACTCGGCCGGCTCGCCCTGGTCGCAGATGATGCCGTCCGCCGGGTACTCCTCGACCGTCCCGCACAGCGACAGCCAGGCCAGCTTCTCGTCGTCGAGGTCCTCGAAGAGGAACAGCTCCCGCAGCTCCTCCGGTGACGCTGTCTTCATGCGTTCTCCTTGCGAGGGGGCGACCCCCCGCGCCCCCCGGTTCGCTTCGCTCATGCCTGCTCCAAATAGCGATGAACCAGAGCGACGGCCATCGCGCCGTCGCCGACCGCGGACGCGACCCGCTTCATCGACTCCGAGCGGACGTCGCCGGCGGCGAACACGCCGGGCACGCTGGTCTCCAGGTGGTAGGGCTGGCGGGCGAGCGGCCACCCGGCCGGGCGGCGCCCCCCGGCGACGAGGTCCGGGCCCGTCAGGACGTAGCCGCGCGCGTCGCGCTCGACGTAGCCGTCCAGCCAGCCCGTCCCCGGTTCGGCGCCGATGAACACGAACAGCCAGTGCGCGTCGATGGTCTTCTTGCCGCCGGGCCACGCGAACGTGAGCCGCTCCAGCCGGTCGGCGCCCTCGGCCGCGCACACCGTCTTGCCGGTGTGCACCTCGATGTTGGGCGTCGCGGCGATCTGCTCGATCAGGTAGTGCGACATCGACCTCTCCAGGCCGTCCGCCCGGACGATGACGTGCACCTTCCTGGCGTACCCGGCCAGGTACACCGCGGCCTGCCCGGCGGAGTTGGCGCCGCCGACGACGGCGACCTCCTCGTCCTTGCAGGACGGCGCCTCGGTGAGCGCGGCGCCGTAGTACACGCCGCGCCCGACGAAGTCGTCCACGCCGTCGGCGTTGAGCCGCCGGTAGGAGACGCCGGTGGCGAGGATGACGGCGTGCGCGGCGATCTCCGTGCCGTCCGACAACCGCGCGACGCGGGCGGTGCCGCGCGACTCCAGCGCGGTGACCTCGCCGGCCTGCAGCAGCTCGGCGCCGAACCGGTCGGCCTGCCGGCGGGCCCGGTCGGCGAGCTGCGAGCCGCTCACCCCGTCGGGGAAGCCGAGGTAGTTCTCGATGCGGGAGCTCTGCCCGGCCTGGCCGCCGAGGGCGCGCCGCTCCACCACGACCGTGTTCAGGCCCTCCGACGCGCCGTACACGGCCGCGCCCAGCCCGGACGGCCCGCCGCCGACGACGATCAGGTCGTAGAAGCCGGTGGAGGGGGTGCTCGGCAGCCCGACGGCGGCGGCCAGGTCGGCGTCGGAGGGGGCCGACAGGGTCGTCCCGTCCGCCGTGACGACCAGCGGCAGCTCCGGCGACCCGGCCGCGGCGATCAGCTCGGCGCCGTCCGGGTCGGCGTCCATCAGCCAGGTGTAGGGCACCTGGTGACGGGCGAGGAAGTCGCGGACCTCGTAGCAGCGCGACGACCAGCGGTGCCCGACGACGCGCAGCTCGCCGGGCGGGCGGCGGTCGGTGCGCCGCCACGCGTCCAGCAGCGTGTCGATCACCGGGTAGAACTTCTCCTCCGGCGGGTCCCACGGCTTGAGCAGGTAGTGGTCGAGGTCCACGTCGTTGATCGCGCGGATCGCGGCGTCGGTCTCGGCGTAGGCGGTGAGCAGCACGCGGCGGGCGAAGGGGAACAGGTCCATCGCCCGCTCCAGGAACTCCACGCCGTCCATCTCCGGCATCCGGTGGTCGGCGAGGAGCACGGCGGTGTCCTCGCCGCGCAGCCGCAGCTCGCTCAGCGCGTCCAGGGCCTGGCGCCCGGACTCGGCGCGCACGACCCGGTACGACTCGGCGTACCTGCGGCGCAGGTCCCGCGCCACGGCCCGGGACACGCCCGGGTCGTCGTCGACGGTCAGCAGCACTGGCTTGGGCAACACGTCCCCCTCGTCATGGCACGTCCAGGACAAAAGCCTACGTGGAACCGGCGAATCCGCCACGCGGCGGACCCCGCCGCCCGCCGGGCCGGGCGCCATCGGTCATGATCGTGGCATGGACCTGCGAGTTGCGCTGATCGGATACGGCACCGGCGGCGCGGTGTTCCACGCCCCGCTGATCTCCTCCGTCCCCGGGATGCGGCTGGCCGCGGTCGTCACCGGCGCCCCCCGGCGGCAGCGGGCCGTGCGGGAGCGCTACCCGGAGGCGGAGGTGATCGACGGCGCCGACCGGCTGTGGGGGTCGCCGGGCGGCTACGACCTGGTCGTGGTGACCGCGCCGAACCGGCAGCACGTCCCGCTGGCCCGGGCGGCGATGACCGCGGGCGTCCCGGTCGTCGTGGACAAGCCGGTCGCGGCCTCGGCCGCGGACGCCCGGTCCCTCGCCGCGCTGAGCGCCGTGCGGGGCCTGCCGGTGTTCCCGTTCCACAACCGCCGCTGGGACGGCGACTACCGGACGGTGTCGCGGCTGGCGGCCTCGGGCGCGCTCGGCGACGTCCAGCGCTTCGAGTCCCGGTTCGAGCGCTGGCGGCCGCGGGTGAAGGACGGCTGGAAGGAGAGCGTCGACCCGCGGGACGCGGGCGGCATCCTGTTCGACCTCGGCTCGCACCTCATCGACCAGGCGGTCACCCTGTTCGGCCGCCCCACGCGGGTCTACGCCGAGGTCGACACCCGCCGCCCCGGCGCCGTCGCCCCCGACGACGTGTTCGTCGCCCTCTCCCACCCGGGCGGCACCCGCTCCCACCTGTGGATGAGCGCGACCGCCGCGCAACTCGGCCCGCGCTTCCGGGTCCTCGGCAGCCGCGCGTCGTACACGGTCTCGGGCATGGACGTCCAGGAGGAGCAGCTCCACGAGGGCCTGACCCCGAAGGACCCCGGCTACGGCATCGCCGCGCCGGAGTCGTACGGCCTGCTCGGCACCCCCGGCGGCACGGCTCCGGAGGCCACCGCCCCCGGCGCCTACCACGACTTCTACGCGAGGGTCCTGCGCAGCCTGCGGGAGGACGCGCCGCCCCCGGTCACCCTCGTGGACGCGATCACCGGCCTGGAGGTCATCGAGGCCGCCGCCCGCTCCGCCCGCGAGGGCACCACCGTGGACCTTCCGGCTCAGTAGCGCAGGTCGGCGTGCCGGGCCGGGCGCGGCCGCGGGGTCCGTCGGCCCGCGCGTGCACCGCCAGGCCCGCGTCGGTACCGCCGGCGCCGCCGAGCCTCCGCTCGCCCGACCGGCCGAGAATCGCCTTCTCGCGCCGCTCCCAGGGCCATACCGGACCCGGACGTTCCAGGAGGCGGCCCGGGGGGTCGTCTCGATCAGCGGGCCGTACGGCTGCTCGATGTCGAAGGGCGCGCCGTCAGAGGACGGAGACGTGGATGTGGTCGAAGTGGTTCTGCGTGATGCTGCCCCGGTCCTCCATCTGGCGCCAGCCGCCGCTGCCGCGCATGTCGTAGATGCGCTGCTTCCAGATGACGTACTTGATGCCCAGGCGGGACGCGTTGTCGATCACGAACTGGGCGACGCGGTCGCCGTGGGCCTGGGCGGACGCGCTCGGCATCTTGCCGCCGGTGCTCTCCATGAAGTCGCAGGCCGTGCCGGAGCCGTGGTCCTGGGGGTCGCCGGGGCGCGAGCAGCCGATGGTGGGGAACGGGCCGAACTTCCCGTCGATCTCCACCAGGACGTTGCGCATCCGCGAGGTCATGGAGTTGCCGACGATGGGCGACTTGGTGCCGGTCGCCCCGTCGGGGCGGCCGCCGCCGGGGACGCTCGTGCGGGTCACCTCGGGCTTGTACTTGGCGAGCAGCTTCTTGACGCGGGCGCGCTGGCCCTCCAGGTCGTCGAGCTCCTTCTTGACCTCGGCCAGCTTCTTCTTCGCCGCCTCCTGCGACTGGGTCGCCTTGGCGTTCAGGGCCTGCAGGCTCTGGATGCGGCGGCCGTTGTTGCGGCTGATGTGCTCCAGGACCGCGGCGTCGCGGACGGCGGCGGACGGCTCGGCCGAGGAGACCATCGGGATCGTGTCGAGCCGGCCGGTCATGTAGGTGGTGGAGGCGAGCCGGGCCACGCTGGTGCGGGCGGCCTCGTACTCCCGGCCGGTCTGGGAGGCGTCCGCGCCGGCGCGCTCGGCGGCCTTCTTCGCCTCCTCGAGGGAGACCAGCTCGCCCCGGTACTCCTTGGACAGCTTCTCGGAGCGCGCCTTGAGCTTGGCGTACTCCTTCTTCAGGTCCTTGGGTTCCTGGGGAAGCCCCGCGGCGCTTCCGGACACCGGCGGCAGCGCCGCCGAGAGGCCCGCCGCGAGGGCGATCGCCGTGAGGCGCCGCGCCGCCGTGCGCCCGCGCGAGGGGCGTGCCGTCCTGCCGAGTGGATCGAGGGCCGCCACAGATCTCTCCTAGATAACAAAGCTCAAGATTGGCGGCACGCTACCACAATCACCCATTTAGCCTCAGAAGCTTCAGAAAACACACAGAGTCACACGTAGGCTACTGAAAGATGTCACGGTACAAGATTCAGGGGCCGGACCACCGAAGCGGTCCGACCCCTGGTCCCCGCCACGCGCCGGGCGGCCCGTCAGATGCCGACGAGCTCCTCCCAGCGCGGCACCCGCGGCTCGGACAGCAGCCGCAGGCCGGCCTCGGCGAGCGTGCGGTCCCCCTTGCGGTTGTTGCACCTGCCGCACGACAGGACCGTGTTCTCCCAGGTGTCGCCGCCGCCGCGCGACTGCGGGTGGACGTGGTCGATCGTGTTCCCGCGCTTGCCGCAGTAGCAGCAGGTGCCCCTGTCGCGCAGGTACACGCCGCGCTTGCTCCACGGCGGGCGCCGGCCGTGGCGCCAGCGCATCGCGACGTACCGGACGAGCCGCAGGACCCGCGGCACCGGGAAGCGGCCGAAGGTGCGGCCCTCCTCCGCCTCCTCGACGACCGCCACCTCGCGCACCAGCATCCGGATGGCGTGCCGCAGGTCCACCCTTTGGAATGGCTCGTACGACGCGTTCAGGACGAGCACGTTCACCGGGTCACCTCCTCTGCCCGTGCCGCTCCCCCGCCAGGATTCGAACCTGGATATCCGCATTAACAGTGCGGCGTTCTGCCGTTGAACCACGAGGAAATGCTCCGGCAATTCTCCGCCTTCCGGGCTTTTCCCGGAAGGCCTCCATCAGAGTGCCGATACACCGGTGGCACGGGCAACGCATTTTCCGCCCGGCGGGCGCGAAACCGGGGCAGAGGGGAGGCGGCGGGCGCCCGGTCAGCGGCCGGGGGCGGGCAGGGCGGCGACGGGGGCCAGGTATTCCAGGGACTCGCGTTCGACCCGGAAGCCGAGTTCCTCGTTGACGGCGAGCATGTGGGCGTTGTCGCCGGAATTGTCCGTTTCGATTTCCCGGACCTCGGGGCGTTCCTCCGCCAGCCAGCGCAGCATCGCCGCCTTGACCCAGATGCCGATCCGGCGCCCCCGGTGCTCCGGCACGACGGCCGTGTCGTACTGCGCGGCGCGGCCGGCGGCCCCGGCCGGCACCACGACCTCGGTGAACCCGGCGACGACGTCACCGGTGACGGCGGCGACGGTGTACAGGTCATCGCCGCGCTTGGCGACGATCTCGGCCATCTCGCGGACGCGGTGCGCGTCCCAGGGCGTCCCCTCGTACTCGGCGAAGTCCGCCATGGCGTGCTTGGCGCGGGCGAGGGCGGCGGCGTGCTCGTCCGGGGCCGCGCCCCGCCAGCGGACGAGCCGGTAGCCCTCGGGCGCCGCGGCCAGCAGTCCCTCGACGCGGGCGGCGGGCACGTCGTCCAGCCGCAGCAGCAGGCCGCGCAGGGTCAGCACGCACTCGAAGCCGTGCGACTCCAGGAAAGGGACGGCGGGCGTGCCCGCGAGGACCTGCGCGATCACGCCGGTGCGCCCGTCCGCGCGCAGCCCCTCGGCGGCGACGGCGAGCAGCCGGCTGCCGAACCCGCGCCGGCGGTGCTCCGGGCGGACCCGGATGTCGATCTCGCCGGGGCGTCCCGCGCCGGGCGCCCCGGGCAGCCGGAGCGCCGCCACCGCGACCGGTGCGCCTCCGTCGGCGCCGGCCCACAGCCGCTGCCGCGACCCGGCCTCGGCGCCGAGCAGCCGCCGCGCCGTCAGCTCCGGGTCGGGCGCCGGCTCCGCCGCCGGGTCGGCGGCGTGGACGGCGGCCAGCACGTCGTGCCACTGCCGGATCTGCGCGTCGGTCGGATCATCGAGCGCGATGACGTCCATCCGACTTTTGTACCCGATCCCCGTCCGCGGCGACCGCGACCCTGGTTAACCCGTGGTTTCGGACGCCGGGAACCGGGCTCAGCGGTCCCGCGAGAACGCCTCCAGAATGCGCTCGGCGGCGAGCGCGGGCGTCAGGGTCCCCTCGGCGACCTCCCGCTCCAGCTCGGGCGCCATCCCCCTGACGCCCGGGTGCCCGTGCAGGTCGGACAGGAGCCGGTCGCGCACCAGAGCCCACGTCCACCCGACCTGCTGGCGGCGCCGCCGCGCCTCCAGCTCGCCGGACTCGCGGAGCCGCTCCTGGTGCTCGACGAGCTTCTCCCACACCTCGTCCAGGCCGGTGCCCTCCTTGGCGCTGCAGGTCAGAACCGGGATGGCGCGGGAGCGTTCGTCGCTGCGCAGCAGCCGCAGCGCCCCTGACAGCTCGCGTGCGGCGCGCTTGGCCTCCATCGCGTGGTCGCCGTCGGCCTTGTTGACGGCGATGACGTCCGCCAGTTCCAGGACGCCCTTCTTGATGCCCTGAAGCTGGTCGCCGGTACGGGCGAGGGTGAGGAACAGGAAGGAGTCGACCATCTCGGCGACCGTCGTCTCGGACTGCCCGACGCCGACCGTCTCGACGAGGACGACGTCGTACCCGGCGGCCTCCATGACGACCATCGCCTCGCGGGTGGCCTTGGCGACGCCGCCGAGCGTCCCGGCCGTCGGCGAGGGGCGGATGAACGCGCCCGGGTCGGCGGCGAGCCGCTGCATCCGGGTCTTGTCGCCGAGGATGCTGCCGCCCGTCCGGGTGGAGGACGGGTCGACGGCGAGCACCGCGACCCGGTGGCCCTCCCCCGTCAGGCGGGTGCCGAGCGCGTCGATGAACGTGGACTTGCCGACCCCGGGCACGCCGGTGATCCCGACGCGGCGGGCGTTCCCGGCGTGCGGGGTCAGCTCGACGAGCAGCTTCTGCGCCAGCTCCCGGTGGTCGGGCCGGGCCGACTCCACGAGGGTGATCGCCCGCGCGATCCACGCCCGCGACCCGTCCAGCACCCCGGCCGCGTAGTCCTCCAGGCCCGGCGCGCTCACGTGGCGGCGTGCCCCAGCGCGGCGGACAGCTCGTCCAGCAGGCCGGCCGCCGCGTCCGCGAGGACGGTGCCGGGCCCGAAGATCGCCGCGGCGCCGGCGGCGCGCAGCTCGGCGAAGTCGCCGGGCGGGATGACCCCGCCGACCACGATCATGATGTCGTCGCGGCCCAGCGCGGCCAGCTCCTCGCGCAGCGCGGGCACCAGCGTGAGGTGGCCCGCGGCGAGGGAGTTGACGCCCACGATGTGCACGTCGGCCTCGACGGCCTGGCGGGCGACCTCGGCCGGGGTCTGGAACAGCGGGCCGACGTCGACGTCGAAGCCGAGGTCGGCGAACCCGGTCGCGATCACCTTCTGGCCGCGGTCGTGGCCGTCCTGCCCCATCTTGGCGACGAGGATGCGCGGGCGGCGGCCCTCGGCCTCCGCGAACGCGGCGGTCGCGGCCCGCGCCTTCTCGATGCTCGACACCCGCCCGGCCTCCTCCCGGTACACACCGGAGATCGTACGGATCTGCGCGGCGTGCCGCCCGTACGCCTTCTCCAGGGCGCCGGAGATCTCGCCGACGGTCGCCTTGGCGCGGGCGGCGTCGATGGCGAGGGCGAGGAGGTTGTGCTCCAGGCCGCGCGCCCGGGTGCCGTCCTCGGCGGCCCCGGCGGCGCGGGTCAGCGCCTCCAGCGCGGACCGCGCCGCCTCCTCGTCGCGCTCCTCGCGCAGCCGGTGGAGCTTGTCGATCTGCTGCGCCCGGACCGCCGCGTTGTCGACCTTGAGGACCTCGATCTCCTGCTCGGTGTCCGGGCGGTACTTGTTGACGCCGACGACGGGCTGCCGGCCGGAGTCGATGCGCGCCTGGGTGCGGGCGGCGGCCTCCTCGATGCGCAGCTTGGGCAGCCCCTCGTCGATCGCCCTGGCCATGCCGCCGGCCTGCTCGACCTCGGTGATGTGGCCCCAGGCGCGGCGCGCGAGGTCGTAGGTGAGCCGCTCGACGTAGGCGCTGCCGCCCCACGGGTCGATGGTGCGGGTCGTCCCGGACTCCTGCTGGAGGAGCAGCTGGGTGTTGCGGGCGATCCGGGCGGAGAAGTCGGTCGGCAGGGCGAGGGCCTCGTCCAGCGCGTTGGTGTGCAGCGACTGGGTGTGGCCCTGCGTCGCGGCCATGGCCTCGACGCAGGTGCGGGCGACGTTGTTGAAGGCGTCCTGCGCGGTGAGGGACCAGCCGGACGTCTGCGAGTGCGTCCGCAGCGACAGCGACTTGGGGTTGCGCGGCCCGAACGTCTTCACCAGCCGCGCCCACAGCAGCCGGGCGGCGCGGAGCTTGGCGACCTCCATGAAGAAGTTCATGCCGATCGCCCAGAAGAACGACAGCCGGGGCGCGAACGCGTCGATGTCCAGGCCGGCGTCGCGGCCGGCGCGGATGTACTCGACGCCGTCGGCGAGGGTGTAGGCCAGCTCCAGGTCGGCGGTGGCGCCGGCCTCCTGGATGTGGTAGCCGGAGATCGAGATGGAGTTGTACTTCGGCATCCGCTGCGAGGTGAACGCGAAGATGTCGGAGATGATCCGCATCGACGGCTGCGGCGGGTAGATGTAGGTGTTGCGGACCATGAACTCCTTGAGGATGTCGTTCTGGATGGTCCCCGCCAGCGCCTCCGGCTTCACCCCCTGTTCCTCGGCGGCCGCGATGTAGAGCGCCAGGACGGGCAGGACGGCGCCGTTCATGGTCATCGACACGCTCATCTCGTCCAGCGGGATGCCGTCGAAGAGCTGCCGCATGTCGTAGATGGAGTCGATCGCCACCCCTGCCATGCCGACGTCCCCGGCCACGCGGGGGTGGTCGGAGTCGTAGCCGCGGTGCGTGGCCAGGTCGAACGCGACCGACAGGCCCTTCTGCCCCGCCGCGAGGTTGCGGCGGTAGAAGGCGTTGGACTCCTCGGCGGTGGAGAAGCCGGCGTACTGCCGGATCGTCCACGGCTGCGTCGCGTACATCGCCGGGTAGGGGCCGCGCAGGAAGGGCGCGATGCCCGGGTAGGTGTCGAGGAAGTCGAGCCCGGCCAGGTCGTCGCCGGTGTACAGGGGTTTGACGCCGATGCCCTCCGGGGTCTGCCAGGTCTGGGCGTCGGGGTCGGCGCCCGTGGCGTCGGCGACCGCGGCGCGCCACCGCTTGGCGGCGCCGTCGGCGGGGGGCGCCGTCCCGAGCTCGATCTCGGTGAAGTCGGGGATCATTCGCTCACTCCCAGATCGCGGAGGGTGGTCTCCAGCACCTCGATCGCGTCGCATCCCGCGTACACGGCGGCGTCGACACCCTCGTAGCTTCCCTTACCCGCCAGCCAGACCTTCACCGCGCCCGCGTCGCGCAGAACCCGCGCCGCTCCGGCGGCCTCCTCCTCGTACACCCGGTCACTGGAGCAGACGCAGGCGACCGCCGCGCCGGACGACCCGAACTCCTCGGGTGCGCCGGTGACCGTCTCGATCCCGCCCGCCTGGAACAGGTTGGCGGCGAACGACGCGCGCGCCGTGTGGACGGCGATGGGCCCGAGCGTCGCGAGGAACACCTTCGGGCGCGCGCCGGTGGCGTCCGCGTGGGCGTCGGAGCGGTCGCGGAGCGCCTCGAAGTCCTGCGCGTAGGTGACGACGGGGAGGCCGCCGCCGGGCTCCCGCGGCGCCGGGTCGCGCTCCGGCACGGTCTCGCCGAGGTTCGGGAACTCGCTGACGCCGGTGAGCGGCGCCCTGCGGTGCGCGATGTCCGCGCGGCGCCGGGCCCACGTCGCGGCGAGCCGGCCGGCGACGAGCCCGGAGTCCAGGGCGGCGGCCAGGCCCCCGGCCTTCTCGATCTCGGTGAACCACGTCCACGCGGCCTGGGCGAGGCCCTCGGTGAGGCTCTCGGCGTACCAGGAGCCGCCGGCCGGGTCGACGACGCGGGCCAGGCTGGACTCCTCCAGCAGCAGCGTCTGGGTGTTGCGGGCGATGCGGCGGGCGAAGCCGTCCGGCAGGCCGAGGCGGGCGTCGAACGGCCGCACGGTGACCGCGTCGGCGCCGCCGGCCCCGGCGGCGAAGGCCGCGACGGTCGTCCGGAGCATGTTCACCCACGGGTCGCGCCGCGTCATCATCGCCGCCGACGTGACCGCGTGGACGCGCGCCGACGTCCCCTCGAAGGCGCCGCTGACCTCGGCGACCCGCGCCCAGAGGCGGCGCATGGCGCGCAGCTTGGCGATCGAGGAGAACTGGTCGGCGTTGACCGCGAGGCGGAACTCGATCTGGCCGAACGCCTCGTCCACGCTCAGCCCGGCCCCGGTCAGCGCGCGCAGGTAGGCGACACCGGCGGCGACGGCGGCGCCCAGCTCCTCGGCGTCGCCGCCGCCCGCGTCGTGGTACGGGGTGCCGTCGGCCACGACCGCGCGCAGCCCGGGGAACTCGCGGGCGCACCGGACGGCCAGCGCGGCGGCCTCGTCCAGGGATCCGGCGGTGCCGGTGCGGGCCTGGAGCCCGAGCGGGTCGGCGCCGAGGACGCCGGACGCGTCCGCGGCGTTCCCCCGCTCGGAGACCAGGGAGAGGAAGGCCTCCGCCGCCTCGCCGGCGGAGGCGCCCGCGTCCAGGACGACGGGCGCGAGGTCGAGCAGGACGCCGCGCAGCATCCCGGGCAGCGCGGCGACCGGCGGGCCGCCGTCGCCGAGCCGCAGCCAGACCGAGGTCGCGCCGTTCTCCAGGTCGGCGAGGATCGCCTCCCGGGTGACGGCGGGATCGGGGTGGGCGTGCCGCTGCCGGACGTCCCAGCCGGCGATGCCCTCCCCGTCGGGACGCACCTCGCGGACGTACGGCGCCAGCCCGGGGCGTCCCGGCGGGGAATCGTCGCGCGTGTAGAGCGGGGCGATCGGCACGCCCTCGTACGACTCGCGGGTCAGTAGACCCTCGATCTCGTCGAGGGGGGTGTCCTCGTCCGCCGCGCCGGACCTGCGCAGCACCCCCTTCACCATCTCCCGCCACCGGTCCCGCTCGGCTCGGGGGAAGGCGGCGGCCAGTTCGAGTTCCTCAGGCGGCACCGTCATGTCCTGGATCGTAGGCGAGCGACCGAATCCCGCTCGAAACCGGGTCCCGGTGACCAGGCCCCGGGCGGTACCGGTTAGCGGTGCGCCGCCCGGGAAGGAGGCCGTCATGAGTCTCGATCCGCTCCCCGGCGACCTCTACCACATGCAGGAACTCCTCGACGACCGGGAGAAGGAGGTCGTCGGGCGGGTCCGCGCCTTCCTGGAGGCCAAGGTCGCGCCGATCGCGAACGACTGCTGGGCGCGGGCGGAGTTCCCGTTCGACCTGATCCCCGAGTACGGCGAGCTCGGCATCGCGGGCCTCGCGCACGAGGAGTGCCCGGGCGAGAAGCCGAGCAGTCTGCTCACCGGGTTCCTGGCGATGGACATGGCCCGCGTGGACCCGTCCATGGCGACGTTCTTCGGCGTCCACAGCGGCCTGGCGATGGGGAGCATCGGCCGGTGCGGCTCCCCCGAGCAGCGGGCGCGGTGGCTGCCCGCGATGGGGCGGATGGAGAAGATCGGCGCGTTCGCGCTCACCGAGCCCGAGGGCGGGTCGGACGTCGCGCTCGGCCTGCGCACCACCGCGCGCCGCGACGGCGACCACTGGGTGCTGAACGGCGCCAAGCGCTGGATCGGCAACGCCACCTTCGCCGACCACACGGTGGTGTGGGCGCGGGACGAGGCCGACGACCAGGTGAAGGGGTTCGTCGTCGCCAGGGGGACGCCGGGGTTCACCGCCACCCGCATCGAGAACAAGATCGCGCTGCGGACGGTCCAGAACGCCGACATCGTGCTCGACGGCTGCCGCGTCCCCGAGGCCGACCGGCTCGCCGGGGCGAACACCTTCAAGGACACCGCGGCCATCCTGCGCCGCACGCGCAGCGGCGTGGCGTGGCAGGCGGTCGGGGTGATGCTCGCCGCGTACGAGATCGCCCGCGACTACGCGGTGGAGCGCGAGCAGTTCGGGCGGCCGATCGCCAAGTTCCAGCTCGTCCAGGACCTGCTGGTGCGGATGCTCGGGAACGCCACCGCGTCGCTCGGCATGGTGGTGCGGCTCGCCCAGCTCCAGGACGGCGGCCTCTACCGCGATGAGCACTCCGCGCTCGCCAAGGCGTACTGCACCACCCGCATGCGGGAGGTCGTCGGCTGGGCGCGCGAGCTGATGGCGGGCAACGGGATCGTCCTCGACTACGGCATCGGGCGGTTCGTCGCCGACGCCGAGGCGCTCTACTCCTACGAGGGCACCCGGGAGATCAACACGCTGATCGTCGGGCGCGCCGCGACCGGCCTCGGCGCGTTCGTCTGACCGCCCCCCCGCGGCCCGGAGGGGTACCCCGGAACGCCCTGTGGCGAGGGGCGTTGCTAGAGTTCGGGTCGTAGATCCCCAACCCCCGAACCGTGCAGAGGGAAGACGAACGCATGTCGACTGGCAGCCACGCCGGGCGCCCGAAGTCCTGGGTCGCCGTGGCCATCATCTTCATCGGTTTCGCCATCGGCGGCGTCGGCATCACCCTCGGCCCCGACTGGATGGTGTTCGGGGTGGGCGCGGCGATCACCGTGATCGGCGGCATCTTCGCGCTGGCCGTCGACATCATGACCGACGTCGTCGTCGACGACCCCCGCCAGTAGCGATGTTCGGCCGCCCGCCAATCGAGGAGCGGATCGCCGCGCGGCAGCGCGAGCGCGGTCCGCTCAAGCCGGGCACCGTCTTCCCCCACGGTCCCGCCAAGATGCTGTTCTTCTTCGGCATCGGCGTGGTCGTGGTGACGCACCTCATCGCGCTGTCGATGTACTTCGTCGATCCCGGCCCCTGAGATCAGCGGCCCCGGTCCGAGCCGTTGGGCGGGCCCTCCCGCCTGCCTCCAAGGTAGAACAGGCCGACCAGGACGAAGACGCCGACGGCGACCAGGATGGCCAGCACGCCCATCGCGGTCGATCCGGCCATTGGAGTTCACCTTCCTTCTTCAGGGTGTTCCTCTCCTGACACTGCCCCGGGCGCAGCGGGCCAAAAGAAAGTCAAGAGAGTTCTGCGCCACTGTTTCCCGGCCGTCCAGGAGGTACGAAAAGGAAGGGCGGGCACGTACGGTCGAAGGGAACGTGGCCGCCTGCGTCGCCCCCTGAGCCCGAGGTGGTGGATGGCCCTGCGATTCGGAATCGAGGAAGAGTACTTCGTCGTCGATCCCGTCTCCCGGGAGGTCGTCCCCCGCGCCCCGGCGGTGGTGCGGCGGGCGCGCGCGGCGCTCGGCGACCGCGCGTCCACGGAGCTGGTCGCGTTCCTCGCCGAGGCCAAGACGCCGCCGTGCGACGACCTGGACAAGCTCGCGGAGCAGATCCGGGCGATGCGGGCGGCGATGGCCGCCGCGGCGGCGGCCGAGGGCGTCCGGCTGGCCGCGACCGGGACGCCCGTGCTCGGCGCGGTGGTGCCCGCGCCCATCGGCGCCGGTCCCCGCTACGCCGAGAGCCTCGCCGTGTACCGGGGGCTGGACGACGAGCAGAGCATCTGCTCGTGCCACGTCCATGTCGAGATGCCCGACCGCGAGCTCGCCGTCCAGGTGAGCAACCATCTGCGTCCCTGGCTGCCGACCCTGCTGGCCCTCACGGCGAACTCGCCGTACTGGGCGGGGCGCGACACCGGCCACGCATGCTGGCGCGCGATGGCATGGGCGCGGTGGCCGGTCGCCGGGCCACCGCCGTTCTTCGCGTCGGCCGCCCACTACGACGATCTCGTCGGCACGCTGCTGGGCTGCGGCGCGCTCATGGACACCGGGACGGTCTTCTGGGACGTCCGGCCGTCGGCGCGGCTGCCCACCGTGGAGGTCCGGCTCGCGGACGTCGCCCCGACGGCCGCCGAGGCCACGGTGTTCGCGGCGCTGGTCCGGGGGCTGGTGGGGACGGCGGCCGCCGCGGCCGCGGCGGGCGAGCCGGCGCCCGACCCGTCCCCGGAGATGCTGCGCGCGGCGTACTGGCTGGCCGCGCGGGACGGCCTCGCCGGGACGGGGGTCGACGTGCGCACGGGCCGTCCCGCCGGATTCCGGGAGCTGGCCGGCGACCTGCTAGCGTACGCGCTGCCCGCGCTGCGCGACGCCGGGGACCTCGACGCCGTCGCCGGCGGCCTGCGGCACCTGCTGGCCGGCGGCACGGGGGCGGAGCGGCAGCGCGAGGCCTACCGCGAGCGCGGGCGGCTCACCGACGTGGTCGACGCCACCCTGCTGCGCGATCGCTGACCCCCGCGCGGAAGCGGTTCGACCGCCCAGAACCCGACCTATCGGCCTTTCGCCCGTTTTCCCTTCGCCGTCCGGGGGTACCGCGTGGGGTGGATGATTGTTCAGCTGACCTCGGGGGACGTCCGCGGGGGGCCGGGGCGCACGGCCGCCCGCCTGCGCGTATCCTCGGTCGGATGCACGTGATCGTGGCAGCGGGACGGACGGAGTAATCGCGCGATGAGCCTCAGGCCCGGCGAGCCGGGTGTGGCGCCGGTCGGCCCGTTCGTCCACCCCGCCCTCTTCTACCTCGGCGACGAGGAGTACCTCGCGGGCACCGTGCCGTTCGTCCGGGCGGGCCTCGACGCGGGCGAGCCGGTCGCCGTCGCGGTGCCGGCGGCCCGCCTCGCCCTGCTGCGCGCGGCGCTCGGCGACGCCGCCGGCCGGGTCACCTGGCTCGACATGTCGGAGGCCGGCCGCAACCCCGGCCGCATCATCCCCGGCGTGCTGCGCGAGTTCGCCGACCGGCACACCGGCGGGCGGGTGCGGATCATCGGCGAGCCGATCTGGCCGGGCCGCTCGGCGACCGAGTACCCGGCCTGCGCCCAGCACGAGGCGCTGATCAACCTGGCGTTCGAGGGCCGCGAGGTGACGATCCTGTGCCCCTACGACCTCGCCGGGCTGGACGCCGGCGTCATCGCCGACGCCCGCGCCACCCATCCCGTCGTGATCGACCGCGACGGCGAGCGGGCCAGCGGCGACTACGCCCCGCACCGCGTCATCAAGGACTACAACCGGCCGCTGCCGGAGCCCGCCGACGCGGTCACGATGGGCTTCGACCTCCACGCGCTCCCCCTCGTGCGGGAGTTCGCGTGCCGCTGGGCCGCGCGGTTCGGCCTCGGGCCCGCCGCCGTGGGCGACCTGGAGCTCGCCGTGAACGAGCTCGCCGCCAACTCGTGCCTGCACGGCGGCGGCGCGGGCACCGTCCGGCTCTGGTCCGAGGACGGCCAGGTCGTGTGCGAGGTCCGGGACGCCGGGACGATCACCGACCCGCTCGCCGGCCGCCGCCCGGTGGACATGAGCCCGTACGGCGGCCGGGGCATCCTCATGGTCAACCACCTGGCCGACCTGGTGCGCGTCCACACCGGCCCCTCCGGCACCGTGATCCGCGTCTACATGCGCGCCTGAACGAGAGGGCGCCGCGTCAGCCCCCGAGGGCCCGGCGGAGCCCGGCGAGCGACTCGGCCAGCAGCGCGTCCCGTCCCGTGGACGCGGCGTACTCGGCGAGCGTCGCGCAGAGGTTCAGCGCCAGCGTGCGCGCCGCCGCCGCCCGCTCCTCCGGCACCGGCCCGTACGCCGCCAGGAAGGACTCCCGCGCGGCGCCCTCGAACCCGGCGTAGGCGAACGAGAGATCGACCGCCGGGTCGGCCAGGCACACATCGCCCCAGTCGATCACCCCGGCGGCCCGGCCGCCCGGATCCAGCAGCAGGTGCCGGACGTGCAGATCCCCGTGGACGAGCACCGGGTCCCCGCCCGGCGCCTCCCAGCCGAGGGCCGCGGACAGGAACTCCTCCAGCGCCGGGTCCCGCTCCCACACCCCGAGGGCCGCGAGGGCGTCCAGGCGGCCGGTGGTCCGCGCCGCCCGGAGCGCGGGGTCGGCGCGCTCCATCGGATCGAGCGGCAGCCCCGCGCCGGCCTCCCGGGCGAGCGCCGGATCGTGCAGCGCCCGCAGGAAGGCCCCCGCCTCCGCAGCGAGGGCGACCCGGTCCCCGTCCGGCGGGCGGACGTCGGCGAGCTCCCGGCCGGGGATCAGCCGGGCGCCCCAGAACGGCCACGGGAAGTCCTCCCCCGGCTCGCCCGCGAAGCGGGGGACGGGCACCGCGAGCGGGAGGCGCGGCGCGAGGGCCGGCAGGACCGCCAGCTCGCGCTCGACCCTTGCGACGGCGATCCGGCGGCGCGGGAACCGGAACGCCCACTCCCCCGCGACGAGGAAGACGGTGTTGTCCCAGCCGGTCGCGAGCGGCTCCACCGAGGCTCCGCGCAGCTCCCGGAACCGCCGGCCGATCAGCGCGCCCGCGATCTCCGCGGTGACCTCGTGCTCGGGCGCCCACTCCGGGACCGTCGGCGGGTCGTCCTGGGAAGCCGTCACGTCCGCCGAGGCTACCGCGACCCGGCCGTCCCGGCACGCCCCCACGCGAGGCGGCGGCGCGGCTTGAACACCGACAGGCCCGTGGCGGTGAGCAGCATGACGAGCTGGCCGGAGAGGACCGTCACCTGCCACCACTGGCGTCCGCTGGACGGGTCGGCCCCGCCGGCGGTGGCGTCGGCCAGCGCCTCGGGGGTGAACAGCAGCATCCCGGCGAGGATCACCGCGATCAGCAGGACCAGCTTGGCGAACACCCAGAGGTGGCGCGTCAGGCCCCACGGCGAGCCGACGGCGAGCGCGATGCCGGAGGCGAGCGCGGTGAGGCTGAGCGGTATCCCGCCCCCGAACACCATCACGCTCATCAGCCGGTAGGCGGAGTGGGCGAGCGTCCCGTCCGAGGTCAGCGTCGCGGTGAGGTTGAGCAGCACCAGGCCCCACACCTCCCCGAGCAGCGCGACGGACGCGACCACGTGCACGACGACGATCGTCTTGCGGACGGACTGGCCCGGCCGCCACCACTGTCCGGTGGCGGCGGGGCGCGACTGGATGGCCGACATGGCGGAACTCCCGGATCTTCTCGGCGACAGCCCGAGCATGCAGGCCGGGCACGGGCGGCGTCGTCGGGCGACCGGAGGTTCCCCGGCTGCTCCGGCCGGAGCAGCCGGGGGCACGGCGCCTGCTCCCCCCGTGGTAGCCGGTGCGGCGGTAGGCCGAGACTTGACCCGGCCATCAGGTGCGGGGGACGGACGCCGGGAAGGGATCCCTGCGCAGGTCTCTCCCGACCCCAGTGAGGAACGATGCGTCTCATCGCCCGCACCCACCAGCTGCCCGTACGGCTGGCCGTCGGCTCCTTCGTCCTGAACTCGGGCCTGTCGAAGCTCCAGAACCTGGAGGAGACGGCCGAGCAGACCCACGGCCTGGCCACGACCGCCTACCCGTTCCTGAAATCGCAGGATCCGCGGGACTTCACCCGCCTGCTCGGCCGGACCGAGGTGGCGCTGGGCGCCGCCCTGCTGATCCCGCTGGTGCCGTCCGTGCTCGCGGGGGCGGCGCTCACCGCCTTCTCCGCCGGCCTGGCGGGCCTGTACCTCCGGGTCCCGGGGATGCGGCAGGAAGGCGGGCTGCGCCCGACGCAGGCCGGCGTCCCGCTCGCCAAGGACATCTGGCTGGTGGGCATCGGCTCCTCCCTGGTCCTGGACGAGCTGAGCTGTCTGCGCAGGGACCGGCGCGCCCGCGCGTGACGCGGCCGCTTGACGCGGTGCCGCGGCCCGGTGAGGATCGGCGCGTCCCCCAGGAGGCCGCGCCATGACGTCCCAGTCCCGCCCGTCCCCGCCGGTCCGCACCGCGCGGGACGCCGACGCCGCGGAGATCGCCGCGGTCCTCGGGCGCGCGTTCGACGACGACCCCGTGTGGCGGTGGCTGCTGCCGGACGACACGTCCCGGGTGCGGCGGATGACCGCGCTCTTCGGCATCATGCTGCGGCAGGTGCACCTGCCGCACGGCGCCACGGAGGCCACCGGACGCGACGGGACGCAGGCGGCGGCGCTGTGGGCCCCGCCCGGCCGCTGGCGCATCCCCCTCCACCGCCAAGCGGCGCAGGGGGTGCCCCTCCTGCGCGCTCTGGGCACGAGGACGTCCGCCATGCTGCGCACCCTCGGCGCCATCGAGAAGCACCACCCGAAGGAGCCGCACTGGTACCTGGCGGTGCTCGGCACCGATCCTCCCGCGCAGGGCAACGGGCTGGGCGCCACGCTGCTGCGCTCCAGGCTCGACCGGTGCGACGCGGAAGGCCTCCCGTCCTATCTGGAGTCGTCCAAGGAGCAGAACGTCCCGTACTACGAGCGGTTCGGGTACCGGGTGACGCGGGAGCTGACCCTGCCGGGCAAGGGCTGCCCGCCCGTATGGCTCATGTGGCGGGAGCCCCGGCGGGACCGCTGATCCGGTCGTCCACAGGAGATCTGGCCCTCCGGTCGAGCCGCTGTCATGACCGGAAGCGGCCAACCGCGCTCGCGCCTCACATGGGGAGATGGGCGCACCGCGACCGTCCGGCTCCGCGCCGCGTCCCTGCTGCCGGTCGGCGCCGGCCGCCGGGCGGGCGGTCGGCGGCAAACGCATTGGCCCGATTCGGCCAGGCGGTACGCGGGTTCCGGCCCGGACCACCGGCCGCCGCACGCCGCACGCCGGACCGGGCCGCCTACCGTCGAAGGTGAGCCATTGCACCGCCCCCTTCGGCAAAGGCGACAGGACGATGACCATGACCACGGCCGGCACGAGGGCGCCGGAGACGCGGCTCGCCCTGCACAGGCCGGGTCCGGCACGGGTCCAGGACCACCTCCTCGGCGGCAAGGACAACTACGCGCCCGACCGCCAGCTCGCCCAGCGGATCCTGCGGCTCCTCCCGCACGCCGCCGCGACGGCCCACGCCGCCCGCGCCTTCCTCGCCCGGTCCGTCCGGCTGCTCGCCGAGCGCGGCGTTCGGCAGTTCCTCGACCTCGGCTGCGGGCTGCCGCGGGCCGACAACCCGCATCAGATCGCGGCCCGCCACGTCGGCGGGCCCCGCGTCGTCTACGTCGACCACGACCCGCTCGTCATCGCGCACGCCCGCGCCCTGCTCATCGACGGCGGCAACGTCGCGGCGCTGCGGGCCGACCTCCGCGACCCCGACGCGATCCTCGGCAGCGCCGAGGTGCGCCGGCTGATCGACCCGGCCGAGCCGGTGGCGCTGGTCTTCTCCTCGGTCCTGCACTTCCTGCCCGGCGCGGGCGACCTCGTCGCCGCGCTCGCCGCGGCGGCCGTGCCGGGCAGCGCCCTGGTCGTCTCCCACGCCACCGGCGACTTCGCCCCGGCCGCCGTCGGCGTGGCCGCCCGGCTCTACCGCGAGGCGAGCGGCGTCCCGGTCCATCCGCGCGGGGGCGCCGACATCGCCCGCCTCCTCGGGCCCTTCCGCCCGCTGCCGCCCGGCGTGACGCCGATCGGCCCGGCGGAGCCGCCGTTCGAACCGGTCATGTACGGCGTCGTGGGGATACGCTGACGGCCGGCGGTCCCGGATGTGGCATTGACCACATTCACGCCGTCCGGTGCTCCGCCGCCGCCCACCGTGCCGGGCCCGCGGCAGCCCTTCCGCCGCCGGTCATCCGACCGCCCGGCTCCGTCACGCTCCGTCAGACGCCGGTGCACCACGCGGAGAGAAATCTCATTCAGTCGTTAGAAACGATAACGGTTCGGCCCCTAGGGTGTCCCGGATGCCGACGAACACCCTCACCCCACCGGATACAGAGACCGGCGCTCCCACGGCGAGGGCGCCCCGGATGAGCTGGCTGGACGCCCTGCGCGGCCTCGCCGCCATGGTCGTGGTGTTCGAGCATTCCCTGGACGTCCTGCTGCCCGAGGTCCGCCGCGGCGCGAGCCCGTGGTTCGACTTCGGCCGGTACGGCGTGTTCGTCTTCTTCCTCGTCAGCGGCTACGTGGTGCCGTTCTCGCTGGAGCGGCGCGGCAGCGTCCGGCACTTCTGGGCCGGGCGGGTGTTCCGGCTGTACCCGGCGTGGTTCGTCTCGGCGGCGCTCGCCCTGGCGCTCGGGTCGGCCGGCCTGTCCTACGGGCTCCCCGCCGCGCTCGGCGAGCGCCCCTGGGCGTCCACCCTGGCGCACCTGACCATGCTCCAGGACCTGCTGGGCGTCCCGAACATCGTCAACGTCTACTGGACGCTGTCGTACGAGATGGTCTTCTACCTCCTCGTGACGGCGATGTTCGTCGCCGGCGTCCACCGCTCCAGCGCCCGGGTGGCGCTCGGCTTCGGCGTCGGCGCGGCGATCCTCGGCGTGGCCCTGCCGTCCGGGCTGCTGGCCTCCCGGTGGCCCGGCGGGACGATCCTCGCCGCCGCGCTGTGCCTCGCCGGCGGCCTGGCCGCCATGGTCAGCCGGCGGCGCACGGTGCGCCGCGCCGGGGTCGCGGTAGTGGCCGCGCTGGCCCTCGGCCTGCTGGTCCTCGACAGCCGCATCGGCGCCATCGAGAGCCTGTGCGTCATCGCCACCATGTTCGCCGGGACGGCGATCCGCGGCATCCAGAACGGCAGGCTCCGGGGCCGGCGGGCCGCCGCGATGGTCGCGGTCGTCCCCCTCCTGTCGGTGGCCGCGGGCATGCGCACCCCGACGAGCTGGGCCCTGTACGCCAATCCGAACCCGCTCGGGCGGGACTGGTCCATCGCCGTGGCCGCCGCGTGGCTGACCTTCCTGGCCGGCCTGGCGCTCCGGAACCGCCCGATGCCCCGTTTCCTCGTGTGGCTCGGGCTGATCAGCTACTCGGTCTATCTGCTGCACCCGCTGGTCGTCCAGGGCATCTGGCACGCGGCCGGCAGGGACACCTGGGGCCTGCCCGTCACCGTCCGGGCGGCCTGGGGCGTGGTGCTGCTCGCCACCGTCCTGACGTCCGCGGGCCTCGTGCACCGCTTCGTCGAGCGCCCTGCCCAGAACCTGGGCCGCCGCGTGACGTCCCGCCGCCGTGATGACAGCGTCCGCTTTCTTGCTTACAGTGAGGCCGATTTACGACAAAGCTCCTGAACCTCGTCGAACGGACACCGGATGACAGAAGGGCCCATGCCCGCCGAGCTGCCGGACGTCCTGCGGCAGCATCTCCAGGCCGCCGTCGACGAGATGGAGCGGGAGATCCGCGACCAGGTGCCCGAGTACGCGGGCGCCGACGGCGGCGAGTACGCCAGGAAGGTGGAGCGGGCGGTCAGCGACACCGTCGCGTTCTTCGTCGACTCCGTCGACCATCCGAACGCCGACGCGCGCAACATCACCGAGCTGTACATGCGGCTCGGCGAGGAGGAGGCCCGGCAGGGCCGCAGCCTGGCCGCCCTGCAGAACGCGATGCGGGTGAGCAGCCAGGTCGCCTGCCGCCGGTTCATCAAGGACGCCTACCGGCTCGGCTGGTCGCGCGAGACGCTCGGCCGGCTGACCGACTCGCTGTTCATGCTGCTGGCCCGGGTCGCCGACGCCGCCGCGCAGGGGTACGCCCGGGAGCAGGGGCAGCTGGCGACCGAGCGGGAGCGCCGCCGCGAACGGCTGCGGGACCTGCTGGTCGCCGAGCCCGCCCCCGCGCACGAGGCGATCGCCGAGCTGGCGGTCGCGGCCCGCTGGGACCTGCCGAGGAGCATCGCCCTGGTGGCGCTGCCGCCCGGGGCGCCCGCCGGCGCGCGCATCCTGCCGCCCGCCGTGCTGGCCGACTGGGAGGCGCCGGTCCCCTTCCTCGTCGTGCCCGACCCCGAGGGCCCCGGGCAGGACCGGCTGTGGCCGGCGCTGCGCAGGCTCGGCACGGCGGCGATCGGGCCGACCGTCCCGGTCGGTCAGGGCGCCGTCTCGCTGCGGTGGGCCCGGCACGCCCTCACGCTGATCGAGCGGGGCCTGCTGCCGGACGACGGCCCGGTCCGGTGCGTCGACCACATCGCCTCGCTGGCCGCGCTCACCGCGGAGGAGCTGATCGGCGCCACCGCGGGCGCCGTCCTCGGACCGCTGCTGGAGCTGGCCCCCGCGCGCCGGCTGCCGCTCGCCGAGACGCTGCTGACCTACCTGCGGTGCGGCGACAACGCGGTGATCGCGGCGGAGCGGCTGCACATCCACGAGCAGACCGTCCGGTACCGGCTGCGCCGCATCACCGAGCTGACCGGCGGCCGGTTCACCGAGCCCGAGGGACGGCTGGACGTCATGCTGATGCTGAGCTGGCTGGTGCGGACGGGCCGCGCCGAGCGGACGGCCTAGCCGCGCGGACCGGGGTCCGGCCGGCGTCTCCGAGGGCTCAGCGGGTGGCCAGATGCCGTCCGAGGAAGGCGAGCTGCGGCCGGAGCCGGGACCGCCAGTACGCGGCGTCGTGGCACCCTCCGGTCATCCCGCCCGCCGGATGGACGCGGCCGCGGAACTCGCGGACCCGCTCGGCGAACGGGTCGCTCGTCCCGCAGTCGACGCGGAGCGGGACGCCCTCCTGGAGGCCCGCCGCGCCGAAGACGTCGTGGCGGGCGAAGTCGCCGGGGCCGTCGAACGCGCGGGCGTTGGCGGCGCGCGCGTCCGCGTAGGACGCGAACAGGGCCGGGGACGAGGCGACCACGGCCGCCGTCCGCGCCGCGCCGAGCCGGCGGGCCAGGACGAGGGCGCCGAAGCCGCCCATGGACCAGCCGATGAGGCCGACGCGGCCGGTCCGCGCGCCGGCGTCCTCCAGGCGCGGCAGGAGCTCGTCCACGATCATGGCGACGGGGTCGTCGCCGGACGCGCGGGGGTGCCAGTAGGAGTCGGGTCCGCCGTCCACGGCGGCGAGGGCGAACGGCGGGACGCCGTGGGCGGCGGCGTCCGGCAGGTAGTGGTCCAGTGCCAGCTTCCGGACGAGCGACGCCCCCGTCTCGGCGCTGCCGTGCAGCGCGACGGCGACCGGCAGCCCGCGCAGGGAGCGGCCCGCGGCGGGCGTGACGACGGTCGCGGTGACGGTGGCGCGGCGGTGCGCGGAGCGCCACGTCATCGTCCGGACGTCCGCGGACGCGGCGGGCGGGGCGGGCAGGTCGCCGCACCTGCCGAGGGCGCGGTCCAGCCGGACCTTGCCGGGGAGGACCTCGCTCTCGACGAGGCCGTACCCGGCGCCGCCCGCGGCGGCGACGGCGCCGAGGCCGCCCAGCCCGCCGAGCAGGAACGCGCGTCTGCTGACCAATCGGGGTCCTTCCTCCTGGGAGTTCGGGAATTGGACGCGGCGGCGGGCCCGTGGTTCCCACCTGCGCGCGACGCGTCAGGCGGCGGCCTCCCGGCCCCGGGCGGCGTGCGCCGACCGTGACAGCAGCGCCACCCCGCCGGTGAGGAACACGACGCTGACCGAGACGGCGGCGAACGCCGCGGCCGTCCCGGGCGGGAGGGTCTCGAAGGCCAGGACGGCGACGAGGTAGGACGCGATCGGGTTCGTCATCGTCATCGCGGTCATCGCCGCGGGCAGCGACCCGGCCGCGAACGCCCGCTGCTCGATGACCAGGCCGAGGAGCGTGCTGCCCGCGAGCGCGTACCCGGGCCAGTCCACGGCGGTGGCGGCGACGCCGCGGTGGACGAGGTCGGCGGTGGTGAGCTTGATCAGCACGGCGGTCGCCGCGAAGCACAGGCCCGCGCAGACGCCGAGCAGCGCGGCCCGGACCGGCCCCGCGCGCAGCCACGCGGCCCGGGACAGCACGGCGATGAGCGGCGCGGCGATCAGCCCGGCGAGGAGGATCCGGGGGCGGGACGGCTCGCCCTCCGGCGGGATCGCCCCCGGCACCGTGAACAGGACGGCGAGGCCCGCGGACACCGCGATGCCGCCGAGCAGGTCGAGCCGCGCGGGACGGCGGCCGGTCCCGACCGTGCCGAGCGCGATGGTGAAGACGAGCTGGGTGACCAGCAGCGGCTGGACGATGGCGGTCGAGCCGAAGTGCAGCGCGATCGCCTGCGCGCAGAACCCGGCGAGGTTCACCGCCCACCCGGTCAGCCACACCGGGTCGCGGACCAGCCGGCGGAGCAGACCGTGCGCGGCGGAGGCGTCCGATCCGCCGTGCACGGCGCGCCGCGCCGCCCGGTACTGCAGCGCCGCCGCCGCGGCGAACAGGAACGCCGCGACCAGGCTGAAGCCGACCGACCACGCCATCAGGCCGTTCCGCTCTGCGCGCCGCTGCCCGCGCCGACCTCGGCGGCGAGCCGCTCGAACGCGCGCAGCAGCGCGTCCGGGAACCGGGCCGCCTCGGGCAGCACCCGCGGTTCGGCGGCCACCGAGACGTGCAGCGCCCCGTTCCAGCTCAACGCGCCCACGGCGAACGGCACGCCGTCCGCGAGCGGCAGGATCGGGTGGACGTCGCCGAGCGGCGCTCCGGCGAGCGACATCGGCAGCGGCGGTCCCGGCATGTTGGACACGATGCCGCCGAAGAACCGGCCCCGGTAGGTGCCGCGGGCGGCGCGGGCGTGCAGGGGCGGCGGCAGCGCGCCCATCAGCCGCATCGCGGCGGTGCTGGCGACGGCCCGGCCCGACCGGCGGCGCCGTTCGGCCGCCTCGTGCACGGCGGCCAGCCGGTCGCGGACGGGCATCGGCGCCACCGGGACGTCCAGCCGCAGCGCGGCGGTCAGGTTGCCGGGCACGGCGGTGCGGCCCCGGCCGGGCGGCGCGGGGGCGCGCAGCGTCATCGGGACGGCGGCGCGCAGCGGCCGGCCGTCCACCCGCTCGCCGCGCTCCGCCAGCACCTCCGCGACGACCTCGCCGGTCAGCGCGAGGAGCACGTCGGTGACGCGGGCGCCGGCCGCGCGGGCCGCGTCCCGGACCCCGCCGAGCGGCAGCGTGGCGGTGCCGAAGGCGCGGTCCGGGGCGAGCGTCCCGGTGACCGACACGGTCGGCGCCCGGCCGTCGAGCCCGAGCTGGACGAGGCCGGGCAGGACGGCGGCGGCGCGGGCGAGGCTCCCGGGCCCGCGCACCGGGCCCACCTCCGGGAGCCGCGGTTCGAGGATGCCGCGCAGGATGTCGACGACGCCGATCCCGTCCGCGATGGCGTGGTGGAGGAGGATGACGACCGCGTCCGGGCCGGACGCCCCGCCGCGCACGACCCAGAACCGCCAGAGCGGCCGGTCGCGGTCGAGCGGCTCGGTGACGAGGCGGGCGACGAGGCCGTCCAGGGCGGGGCGCCCGCCCGGCGACGGCAGGTCCACGTCCAGGACGTGCACGCGCAGGTCGACGAGGCCGGCGTCCACCCAGCGCGGCCGCCGCAGGACGCCGCCGGGCCGGACCCGCTGGGTGAGGCGAGGCAGGTCCGGCAGCCGCTCGGCCATGAGGGCGCGGACCCGCTCGGCCGAGGGGCCGGGCCCGGCGAACTCGGCGACGCCGCCCACGACCTGCGGGACCTCCGCGCTCTCGACGTGCAGGAAGAAGGCGTCGGCGGCGGCGACGCGCTGCTCCCGTGCGGGCCCGGCGCCGGGCGCGGCGTCCGGCGGCCGGCGTCCCGGCGCGAGGCCGGCGCGCAGCCGCTCGACCCCGGCGGCGGCCGGGACGAGCAGCAGCCCGCCGGGGATGTCGACGACGTAGTGGGCGGCGGTCGCGACGATCACCAGGCCCGTGACCACCAGGTGCAGGGCGCAGAGCCAGGCGAGGAGCGCGCCGCACCGGGCCCGGACCGCGGCGACGCCGATCCAGGCGACCCAGCCGATGTGCAGGCTCGGCATCGCCGCGTACGGGTTAGCGCCGGCGGACACCACGGTGGTGCCCCAGGTGGCGGGCGGGTGGTGGATGGCGATGACGTCGGTGTAGCCCTCGCCGGGCAGCAGCCGCGGCGGGGTCGTGGGCCAGACGGCGAAGCAGCAGATCGCGATCAGGGTGACGAGGATCAGCGTGTTGCGGGCCCACGCGTACGCCGGGTTCCGCGTCCACCACAGGTAGGCGAGGAGCCCGAAGGTCCCGATGACGTACGTCGTCGCGTACTCCCAGGCGGCGACGGCGCCCAGCCACTCGTGCCGGACGAGCAGGTCGTTGAGCGGGCGCTCGGCGTCCAGCCGCGCCCAGCGCTCGAACTCCAGCAGCGCGCGCCCGTGCGCGTCGCTGGCGGCCCGGTCCCCGCTGAAGGCGTGCGTGAACACCAGGTACACCACCAGGACGGCCAGCGCGGCGGCTATCTCCCGCGCGGCCGACGCGGCCCGTCCCGCGTCCCCGTCCTCCGCCCCGGACGCGACCGCTCCGCTCCGGTTCACGATGCCCCTCCCGCCTCGCGCACCGCCCTCACCGATCATCCTCCCCACGATCGGGCGGAACGACCATGACCCGCCGGGTTCTTCCGTCTTCGCGCGCAGGAATGGGATTTCCTGCGGAAACTCCCGTCCAGGGTCTTGACCTCGGCGACAAACGGGCATAAATACAAGGGAAACAAACTCAAACGGGAGGGAAACCACATGGACCGGGGAACGGCGCGCACATGATCGTGACGGTGACGCTCAACCCCAGCCTCGACCGGACGATCGAGGTGGACGTGCTGACCCGCGGCGCGGTGATCCGGGCCCGGTCCGCGCGGCTGGACCCGGGCGGCAAGGGCGTCAACGTGTCGCGGGCGCTGCTGGCCAACGACGTCGCCTCCGCCGCGGTCGTCGCGGTCGGCGGCGCCGACGGCGACCAGCTCCGCCGGCTGCTGGAGACCGAGGGCATGCGCGTCCGCGCCGTCCGCGTCGCGGGGCGCACCCGGTCGAACGTCACGGTCGTCGAGCCCGGCGGCGTCGTCACCAAGCTGAACGAGCCCGGCGGCCCGCTGTCGCCCGCGGAGCTGGACGAGGTCGGCGCCGTCGTGGCGGCCGAGGCCGGCGCCGCGAGCTGGGTCGTCGGCTGCGGCAGCCTCCCGCCCGGCGTCCCCGACGCGACCTACGCCGACATGTGCCGCCGGTTCGCGCCGGACGGCATCCGCGTCGCGGTCGACACCAGCGGTCCCGCGCTGCGCGCGGCCGTGACCGCCGGCCCCGACCTGATCAAGCCGAACCGGGAGGAGCTCGCCGAGGCGGCCGGCGGCCCGGTCGACACCGTCGCCGACGCCGTGGAGGCGGCCGCGGAGCTGCGGGCGCGCGGGGCCCGCGCCGTCCTGGTCAGCCTCGGCGCGGAGGGGGCGGTGCTCGTCGACGACGACGGCGTCCTCACCGGCGAGGCGCCCGTCGCCCACCCGCGCAGCACGGTCGGCGCGGGCGACGCGCTGCTCGCCGGGTTCCTCGCGGGCGGGGCGCGCGGCCCCCGCGCCCTCGCCGAGGCGCTCGCCTGGGGCGCGGCGGCCGTGCGGCTGCCCGCGAGCCGGATGCCCGGCGCGGCCGACGTGCGGCGCGACGACGTCCGCATCCATCCGCGTCCCGACCTCGCCCGTCCCCTTCTCACCTGATTCCCGCGAGCAGTACGACCCACCCCCGATCGACAGGAGGCCCGAGATGGCCACCACGTACACCCCGGAGCCCACCGGGAGCGGGCTCCGCGCCCACATCCAGCGGCTCGGCGGCAAGATGGCCGGGATGGTGATGCCGAACATCGGCGCGTTCATCGCCTGGGGCCTGATCACCGCCCTGTTCATCCCGACCGGCTGGCTGCCCAACAAGGACCTGGGCGAGCTGGTCGACCCGATGATCAAGTTCCTGCTGCCGCTGCTGATCGGCTACACCGGCGGCCGGATGGTGCACGGCCAGCGCGGCGCGGTCGTCGGCGCGGTCGCCACCGTCGGCATCATCGTCGGCGCCGACGTGCCGATGTTCCTCGGCGCGATGATGATCGGCCCGCTCACCGCGTACCTGCTCAAGCTGTTCGACGACCTCGTCCAGGACCGCGTCCGGACCGGGTTCGAGATGCTCGTCGACAACTTCTCCGCCGGGATCATCGGCGGCGCCATGGCGGTGGCGGGCAACCGGGTCATCGGCCCGGTCATGAACACCTTCTCCGACTGGGCCGGGGACGGGGTGGGCTGGCTCGTCGACCACGACGTGCTGCCGCTGACGTCGCTGCTCATCGAGCCCGCGAAGGTGCTCTTCCTCAACAACGCCGTCAACCACGGCGTGCTCGGCCCGCTCGGCGTCCAGCAGGCCGCCGAGCACGGCAAGTCGGTGCTGTTCATGCTGGAGTCCAACCCCGGGCCCGGCCTCGGCGTCCTGCTCGCCTACTGGTTCTTCGGGCCGCGCCGGCTGCGCCCGAGCGTCCCGGCGGCGGCCATCATCCACTTCTTCGGCGGCATCCACGAGATCTACTTCCCCTACATCCTGATGAAGCCGCGGATGATCCTCGCCGCGATGGCGGGCGGCGTCACCGGTGTGGCGATCTTCGTGGCGTTCGACACCGGCCTGGTCGCGACCCCGTCGCCCGGCAGCATCTTCGCCTACCTCGCGCAGACGCCGCGCGGCGCGAGCAACTGGATCGGCGTCTACACCGGCATGCTGGCCTCCACCGCCGTCTCGTTCGGCGTCGGCGCCGCGCTGCTCGGCTTCGGCAAGCTCGCCGAGCCCGCCACCGACGACGACCCCGAGGCCGCCGAGGGGCAGGACGGCACCGCGAAGGACGAGACCGCCACGGACGAGACCGCCAAGGACGAGGCGGCCAAGACCGAGGCGTCGAAGGACGCCGGCGACGGCGCCGCCAAGGAAACGACCGCCCACTGACGGAAGGCACGGCCACCATGAACGGCAAGGACATCCACAAGCTCGTCATCGCCTGCGACGCGGGCATGGGCAGCAGCGTCATGCTCGCCGGCCAGCTGCGCAAGACGCTGAAGAAGCAGGACGTGACCGTCGAGCACACGCCCGTCGACGCGATCCCCGCCGACGCGGACGTGGTCGTCTGCCACACCGGGCTCGCCGCCCGCGCCCGGCGCGGCGCCGGGGACATCCCGGTGATCCCGTTCGAGGTCTACCTCGGCGACCCGGCGATCGACCGGCTGGTCAAGGCGATCAAGGACGGCGGTGAGGTCGGTGGCTGAGGGAGCCGCCGGCCTGCTCACCCCCGAGGCGATCCGGCTGGACGCCCGCGCCTCCGGACGCGACCACGCCATCCGCGTCTGCGGGCGGGTGCTCGTCGACGCCGGCGCCGTCGAGCCCGCCTACATCGACGCGATGCTGGAGAGGGAACGCTCCATCTCCACCTACCTCGGCGAGGGCGTGGCCATCCCGCACGGCACGTCCGTGGGCCGCGACCTCATCCACCGGGACGCGCTCGCCTTCGTCAGGTTCCCCGACGGGGCGGACTGGGACGGCAACCCGGTCACCGTCTGCATCGCGATCGCGGCGCGCGGCGACGGGCACATGGCGATCCTCGCCGAGCTGGCCCAGGTGCTCATGGACCCGGACCGGGCCCGCGCGCTCCGCGAGGCCTCCGACCCCGGGCAGGTCCTCGCCCTGCTCGAGCCGGAGACCGAAGAAGAACCCACCGAAAACCGAGAAGAACAGGGACACACCGTATGAAGGTCGCCCGTTTCTACGCACCCGGCGACATCCGGCTGGAGGACGCGCCCGAGCCGGCGCCGGGCCCCGGCGAGCTGAAGATCCGCGTCCGGAACTGCTCCACCTGCGGGACCGACGTCAAGATCTCCCGGTTCGGGCACCACCACATCGTCCCGCCGCGGGTGATGGGCCACGAGATCGCCGGCGAGGTCACCGAGGCCGGCGCGGGCGTGGAGGGCTGGACGGCGGGCGACCGCGTGCAGGTCATCGCCGCGATCCCGGACGGGACGTGCTCGGAGTGCCGCCGCGGCCGGATGACGGTCTGCACCGCGCAGGAGTCGATGGGGTACCACTACGACGGCGCGTTCGCCGAGTACATGATCGTTCCGGCGAAGGTGCTCGCCGTGGACGGGGTGAACCGGATCCCGGACGGCGTGTCGTTCGCCGAGGCGTCGGTGGCCGAGCCGCTCGCCTGCGTCCTCAACGGCCAGGAGCTGGCGGGCGTCGGGGAGGGCGACGACGTCGTGGTGTTCGGCTCCGGCCCCGTCGGCTGCCTGCACGTGCGGGTCGCGCGGGCCCGCGGCGCCGCCCGCGTGTTCCTCGTGGAGGTCAACGCCGAGCGGCTGCACCAGGCCGCCGCGATCGTCAAGCCGGACGCCGCGATCGACGGGAGCGTCACCGACGTCGTCGAGCAGGTCCTGGAGCTCACCGGCGGGCGCGGCGCGGACGTCGCCATCACCGCCGCCGCGTCCGGCGCCGCGCAGGAGCAGGCGCAGCGGCTCATGGCGCCGGGCGGCCGGGTGAGCCTGTTCGGCGGGCTGCCGAAGGACGACCCGGTCATCTCCGTCGACGCCAACCGCGTCCACTACCGGGAGCTGTCCCTGGTCGGCGCGAACGGGTCGAGCCCGGCGCACAACGCCCGCGCGCTGGAGCTGATCGGCTCCGGGCAGGTCCCGGTGGAGGACCTCATCAGCCACCGGCTGCCGCTGGACGCCGTGCACGAGGCCCTGGACCTCGTCACACGGGGCGCCGCCATCAAGGTCACGATCGAGCCCTGAACCTGACCCCGAAGGAGTCGGCCATGCCCGAACGAACCGTCGTCATCGCCGCGGCGCAGGGCCTGCACGCCCGCCCGGCGCAGCTCTTCGTGCAGGCCGCCGCGCGGCAGCCGGTGCCGGTGTCGATCCGGGCCGGGGGCAAGGCGCCCGTCCCGGCCAACAGCATCCTCGGCGTGCTGTCGCTCGGCGCGCGGCAGGGCACGGAGGTGACCCTGTCCGCCGACGGCGACGAGGCGGACCGCGCGCTGGACGAGCTGGCCGGCCTGCTCGCCCGCGACCTGGACGCCGAGCCCGCCTGACCGTCCCCGCGGACCCCTCACAATGGACGCGCGGCACAACGGAGACGGGACGGGTGGGACGGTCATGTACGCCGAGGAACGGCAGCAGGCGATCCTGGCGCTGGCGCGCTCGAAGGGGCGGGTGGACGTGGTCGCGCTCGCCGAGGAGTTCTCGGTCACGACCGAGACGATCCGCCGCGACCTGACCGTGCTGGAGCGCGCCGGGACGATCCGGCGCGTGCACGGCGGCGCGATGCCGGTCGAGCGGCTCGGGTTCGAGCCGGAGCTGGCGGCGCGGGACGCGGTGATGACCGAGGAGAAGCAGCGCATCGCCAAGGCCGCGCTGGAGGAGCTGCCCGCCGACGGCTCGGTCATCGTGGACGCGGGCACGACCACCGCCCGGTTCGTCCAGCTGCTGCCCACCGACCGCGAGCTGACGGTGATCGTGAACTCGCCGCCGCACGCCGCGGTGCTGGCCACCCGCCCCAACCTCACCGTGATCATCCTGGGCGGCCGGGTGCGCGGCCGGACGCTCGCCACGGTCGACGACTGGGTGCTGCGCCCGCTGGCCGACCTGTGGGTGGACGTGGCGTTCATGGCGACCAACGGCTGCTCGGTCGAGCGCGGGCTGACCACGTCCGACCAGGCCGAGGCCGCGGTGAAGCGGGCGATGATCGCCTCGTCCCGGCGGCGGGTGCTGCTCGCCGACCGCACCAAGATCGGGCACGACCACCTGGTGCGGTTCGGCGACCTGTCCGACATCGACGTGCTGATCACCGACACCGGGCTGGACACCGACCTGGCCGCCGACCTCGCCGCCGAGGGGCCCGAGGTGGTGCGCGCCTGAGCCGCCGTCCCGCGCCCGGGGCGGTGCGCGGGACGGCGGCGGGCGTGCCCGTCAGCCGGCGGGCGGGATGCCGTTGGCGGGCGCCTGCGGCTGCGGTGTCGTGTAGGGCTGGATCGGGCCGTCACCGGCGTCGGTGGTCAGCGGCTGCCCCTGCTGGACGACGTTCTCGCCCTTGATCGTGCCGATCGCCGCCCCGGTGTAGCCGGCGTGCGACTGCCCGCTGTAGGCGAACGGGACGACCCCCGGCCCGGTGAACTTCGACTTCTCCAGCGCCTCGACGAGGCCCTTGCGCGTCGGGTTCTTCCCGGCCGCCTGGAGCGCCTGCACGAAGGTGTAGGCCACCGACATCCCGTAGACGATGTTGCCGTTGAACGGCAGCTTCGGGATGTACTGGGCGTGGATCTTCTTGAACAGCGCCGTCCAGCTGTTGGAGGCGTCGCCCGGCGCCGACAGGTAGCCGTCGGTGATCATGCCCTGGATGAGCGGGCTGCCCTTGACCTCGCTGCCGCCCTCCTTGGCGAAGCTCTCCAGCAGCCCGGTCAGCGTGATCGGGTCGGACCCGACGTTGCTGACGACGAACGTCGGCTTGTAGTTCAGCTTCAGCGCGGCGAGCCGGAACAGCGCCGTGTAGGTGGGGATGCTGAACAGCACGACGACGTCCGCCTTGGACTGGGCGATCGCCTGGGCCTGCGCGCCGATGTCGGTGTTGCCCGGCTGGTAGGACTGCCGGGACACGACCTGCTCCTTGGGGATGTACTTGTCGAGGCCCTTCACCCCGTCCTGGCCGAAGTCGTCGTTCTGGAAGAAGTAGGCGACCTTCTTCCCGGCGAAGGTCTTCTTGACGTGGTCGCCGAGGATCTTGCCCTCGCGGATGTAGTCGACCTGCCAGCCGAAGGTCTGCGGGTGCTTGTCCGGCTGGTCCCAGCAGCCGCAGCCGGACGCGACGAACAGGTCCGGGACGCGCTGGGCGTTGAGGTAGTCGACCACCTTGGAGTGCGTGGGGGTGCCCAGCCCGTTGAAGATCGCGAAGACCTTGTCCTGCAGGACGAGCTTCTGGGTCACGCTGACGGTCTGGGTCGGGTTGTAGGCGTCGTCCACGTACTTGTAGACGATCTTGCGTCCGTGGATGCCGCCGTTGGCGTTGACGTAGTCGAAGAACGCCTTCGAGGCCGCGGAGTTGGCGCTGTAGCCGGGCGCGGCCGGCCCGGTCAGCGGCTGGTGGCTGCCGATGGTGACGGTCGTGGCGGTCACGCCCGGCGCGGCCGACCCGCCGCCGTCGCCGCCGTCACCGCCGCAGCCGCTCGCCGCGACCGCCAGCGTCGCCGCGGTCATCAGGGCGAGCGCCCGCCTTGTCCGGGGTCGCTTCATCTGCTCCTCCTGGGTGCGTTGTGGTAGGCCCCGATGTGTCACTTGGTGCGGAACCGCGCGGCCCGGGAGCCCGGTCGCGCCTGGTGCGTGCACGGCGCCGGACGGCGCCGCCGATGTCGCGCAGGCCCCCCTGGAGGCCGCGCGGGAAGGCCAGCGTCACCACGATGAGGACGAGGCCGTAGATGGCGAGGGGCAGATTCGACGCGATGTTGTGCGAGAGGCCGGACGAGGTGGACAGGTCGGACGCCCACGTCGGGACGTACACCAGGATCAGCGCGCCCCACACCGCGCCCGGCAGGCTGCCGAGGCCGCCGATGATGATCGCGGCGATCAGCTGGAGGGACAGCGTGAGCGGGAAGGCGCCCGGCGCGGCCAGCGTCGCGACCACCGCGAGCAGCCCGCCGCCGAGCCCGGCGCAGGCCGCCGAGACGACGGTCGCGGTGATCCGCAGCCGGGCGACGCGGACCCCGCTGAGCGCGGCGGCGATCTCGTCGTCGCGGCTGGCGCGCAGCGTCCGCCCGAACCGGCCGCGGGTCAGGTTGGCCAGCAGGAACAGGGTGATGACGGCGCCGAGGCAGGAGATCCACGCCTGCCAGCGCTCCAGCGGGAACGTCTCGCCGAGCCCGGCGGGCGGGATCGGCGGGACGAGCGTCAGCCCGTTCTGCCCGCCGAGCTCGTCGGTGAGCGGCTTGTAGTTGGCGAGGCCGGGCAGCCCGACGGCGAAGGCGAGCGTCGCGCCCGCCAGGTAGGGGCCGTGCAGCCGGGCGGCGACCGCGCCGACCACCACGCCCGCGACCGCGGTGACGCCGGCGGCCGCCGCGAGGACCGCGGCGAGCGGCCAGCCCCAGTTCCCGATGACCAGCGCGGCGGTGTAGGCGCCGACCGCCATGAACGCGCCGTGGCCGAGAGAGATCTGCCCGCCGAGCCCGGTCAGCACCGTCAGCCCGGCGACCGCGCAGGTGAGGTAGGCGGCCTGCGCGATCTGCAGGTCGCGGTACGGCCCGACGGCCGTGGTCAGGAAGTACAGCGCGACGATGGCGACGACCGCCCCGGCCGTGTGCCGGGTCAGGGTCGAGCGGCGCAGGGCGCTCAGGACGGGAGCGCTCACCCTGTCGATCGTCACGGTCACACCCTCCGTCCCACGCTCGCGGCGAACAGGCCGTTGGGTCTGACCATCAGGACGGTGATGAGCGCGGCGAGCGCCCCGAACGTGACCAGGTCCGAGCTGACGTAGCCGGACACGTAGCTCAGCGCGCAGCCGAGCAGCAGCCCGCCGACGACGGCGCCGGCCGGGCTGTCCAGCCCGCCGATCACGGCCGCGGTGAACCCGAAGACGAGCATCGAGTCGAACTGGGCGGGCCCGACGAACACCGACGGCGCGATCAGCACCCCGGCGAGCGAGCCGACGAGCGCGGCGAGGGCCCACCCGAGGGTCAGCATCCGGCCGACGCGCACGCCCTGCAGCCGGGCGATCTCGGGGGCGAACGCCGACGCGCGCAGCCGCAGCCCGATGTCGGTGCGGACGAACAGCAGCGTCAGCAGCACCATGACGCCGGCGACGGCGCCGATGACGAACAGGTCGAACGGCGACAGCAGCAGCCGCGTCTCGCCCACCGACAGCCCCTTGATCGTGAACGCCGGCGGGTAGGAGTGCGGCGTGTCGCCCCAGATCATGCCCGCGCCCGCCTGCAGCAGCACGAACAGCCCGAGCGTGACGATGACGGCGTTGAGCGGCGGCTTGTTCTCCACGGGGCGGACCACGACCCGCTCGACGACCGCGCCGAGCGCCAGCCCGGACACGAGCGCGACGGCGAGCGCGACCCAGTAGGAGCCGCCGCCGTCGATGACGCTCCAGGCGAGGAACGTCGTGAACATCAGCATGCCGCCCTGCGCGAAGTTCACGATGCGGGTGGAGCGCCAGATCAGCACCAGCGCGAGCGCGACCGCCGCGAACACGGCCCCGGAGGTGATGCCGGCGAGCGTGAGATTGATGAAACGGACCATCAGAACCCCAGGTAGGCGTGGCGGAGGCGGTCGTCGGCGGCGATGGTCGCGGCGGGTTCGGACGCCACGACCGCGCCGAGGTCGAGAACGACCGCGCGGTCGGCGACCGACAGGGCGCTGCGGGCGTTCTGCTCGACGAGCAGGACGGTCCGGCCGTCCTCGTCGCACAGCCGCCGCAGCACGGCCATGAGCTGGGCGACGACGCGCGGCGCGAGGCCGAGGGACGGCTCGTCCACCAGCAGCAGCCGCGGCGCGCCGGTGAGCGCGCGGGCCAGCGCGAGCATCTGCCGCTCGCCGCCGGACAGGGTGGCGGCGGCGAGCGCCCGCCGCTCGGCGAGCGGCGGGAACAGCTCGTACATCTCGGCGACCCGCCGGGCGAGCGCGGCCCGGTCGCGCCGCCAGAGCCCGCCGAGCCGCAGGTTGTCCTCGACGGTCAGCTCGGTGATGACGCCGCCGCTCTGCGGGACGTGCGCGACGCCGAGCCGGACGATGTCCTCGACCGGCAGCCCGGTCAGGTCCTTGCCGTCCAGCTCCACGCGTCCGGCGCGGGGCCGCAGCAGGCCGGAGACGGTGCGCAGCAGGGTGGTCTTGCCCGCGCCGTTCGCGCCCAGCACGGCGGTGACCGAGCCCTCGTCCACCGACAGGTCCACCCCGGCGAGCGCGCGGACGGCGCCGTAGTTGACGGTGAGGTCCTTCACCTCAAGCACCCCGCACCTCCTCGCCGAGGTAGGCGTCCAGCACGGCCGGGTCGTCGCGGACCTCCGCGGGCGTGCCGCTCGCGATGACCTTGCCGAAGTCCAGCACGACGACCTGGTCGCAGACGTTCATGACCAGGTCCATGTGGTGCTCGACGAGGACGACGGCGGGGCCGCCGCGCAGGCCGCGGATCAGGCCGGCCAGCTCGTCCATCTCGGCCGCCGACAGCCCGGCGGCCGGCTCGTCCAGCAGGAGCAGGTCGGGCTCGGCGACGAGGGCGCGGGCCAGCGCGACCCGCTTCTGCACGCCGTAGGGCAGCTGGCCGGGCAGCCGCCCGGCCTCGCCCTCGACGCCCAGCTCGGCCAGCCGGGCCAGCGCCCGCTCGCGCAGGGCCGCCTCGTCGCGGTCGGCGCGGGGCAGCGCGAACAGGCCGGAGAAGAACCCGGTCCTCGCGTGCGGGTCGGCGCCCACCATCACGTTCTCCAGGACGGTGAGCCCCGGGAACAGGCCGAGGCCCTGCAGGGTGCGGGCGATCCCGAGCCGGGTCAGGTCGTGTGGCCGGTGCCGGCCGAGCACCCGGCCGCGCCAGCGCACCTCCCCCGACCGCGGCCGGACGAACCCGCACACGACGTTGAACAGGGTCGTCTTGCCGGCGCCGTTCGGGCCGATCACTCCCGTGACCCGCCCCTTCGGCGCCGTGAGCGACACGCCGTCCAAGGCGACCAGCCCGGCGAAGCGGACGGTCACCCGTTGAAGTTCTAGTTTTGCTGAGGAGCCGGACATGTCGCCTCACCTCGCCGATGAATCAGCGTGAATCCCCCGAGGCCAGAATGCACATACCGACTGGTCGGATTCCATGAAGATAGAATCACCGGGCGGCTCCGGTCAACAGCCGATTCGCAGGTCGCCGATTACCTAGTCCGCCGAATCATCTTCGGGCGGTAGGCTGATCGGCGATCTGCGGGCGGCCGTGCCGGGGCGGCGCGAGAACCCCGGTGACTCCCGGACGGAGGTGGAGTGATGACGCAGGCGCCCGTGGGCCGGCTCTCCGGCAACCTGCCGCTACCCGACCGGCTGCTGGCCGTGGCGACCCGGATGTTCGCCGAGAAGGGCTTCGAGAACACCTCGGTCCAGGAGATCGTGAACGCCGCCGGCGTCACCAAGGGGGCCATGTACCACTACTTCGGCTCCAAGGACGACCTGCTCTACGAGATCTACCACCGGCTCCTCGGCCTGCAGATGTCCCGCCTCCAGCAGATCGCCGACGGCCCCGGCACCGCGGAGGAGCGCCTCCGCGGGGCGGCCGTCGACGTCCTCAACACCTCGTTCCTCTACCTGGACGACTTCACCGTCTTCTTCCGCTCGACGCACCTGCTCCCCCGCGACCGCCGCGAGGCCGTCCGCGCCGAGCGCCGCCGCTACCACGAGCGCTTCCGCGCCCTGGTCGAGGAGGGCCAGCGGCAGGGGACGTTCCGGACCGACACGCCCGCGGACATCGCCGTCCACTTCTTCTTCGGCACCGTCCACCAGATCGGCACCTGGTACCGCCCCGGCGGCCGCCTCCAGACGGCCGCCATCAGCGAGCACTACGTCGACCTGTTCCTCAACGGACTGAGGAGCTAGAGGGGCGGCGCCCCTCCGGCTCGCCCGTTATCAGCGTTCCAGGCGCTCGATCTTCAGGGCGTCGTCCTTGTGGCGGGCGCGGAGGGGCTTCTTGTCGAACTTGCCGACGGTGGTCTTCGGGATCTCGTCCAGGAACGTCCAGTACTCGGGGACCTGCCAGCGCGCCACCCTGTCCGCGAGGAAGGACGCCAGCTCCTCCGCGGTGGCGGCGGCGTCCGGGCGCAGGACGACGCAGGCGAGCGGGCGCTCGTCCCAGCGCGCGTCCGGAATGCCGATGACGGCGGCCTCCGCCACGGCCGGGTGGGACATCAGATGGTTCTCCAGCTCGACCGACGAGATCCACTCGCCGCCCGACTTGATGACGTCCTTCGCCCGGTCGGTGATCTGGAAGAAGCCGCGGTCGTCGACGGTGCCGATGTCGCCGGTGCGCAGCCAGCCGCCGTCGAACTTCTCCGGCGCCGGGTCGCGGTGGTAGGCGCCGGTGATCCACGGGCCGCGGACCTCGATCTCGCCGACCGCCTCGCCGTCCCACGGCAGCTCGGCGCCGGAGTCGTCCACGATCCGCATCTCCACGCCGGCGGCGACGCGGCCGGACTTCAGCCGCCACGCCAGGTCCTCGTCGGTGCCGGGCTCGACGCCGGGCGGCGGGAACGCCATGCCGCCGAGCGGGCTGGTCTCGGTCATGCCCCAGCCCTGGATGATGCGCAGGCCGTACCGCTGCTCGAACCGCTCCAGCAGGACGCGGGGCGCCGCGGCGCCGCCCGAGGTCCCCGCGCGCAGGGACGACAGGTCGATCTCCCGCTGCTCCCCGAGGGTGAGAATGCCGTTCCAGATGGTCGGGACGGCGGACGCGAGCGTGCTGCGCTCCTGCGCGATGAACGCCGTGAGGTGCTCCGGCTGCATGAACGGGCCCGGCATGTGCAGCGTCGCCCCGGACAGGAACGCCCCGTACGGCAGGCCCCACGCGTTCACGTGGAACATCGGGACGATGGTCAGGACGCGGTCGGCCTCGGTGATGCCGATCAGCGACGCCGACTGGACGGCCATGGCGTGCAGGAACGTGGAGCGGTGCGAGTACACGACGCCCTTGGGGTCGCCCGTGGTGCCGCTGGTGTAGCACATCGACGCCGCGGAGCGCTCGTCCACCTCGGGCCAGGCGTAGCCGGGCTCCTCGGCGGCGAGGATCTCGTGGTAGCGCAGGACGGGGGCGCCGTTGCCCTCCAGCGGCGCGGCGTCGCCCTCGCCGACGACCACGAACGCCGCGACGGCCGGCAGCTCCCGCGCGACCCGCGCCAGCAGCGGGACGAGGCTGTCGTCGACGATGACGATCCGGTCGTCGGCGTGGTTGACGATGTGCGAGAGCTGCTCGGGGAACAACCGGATGTTGAGCGTGTGCAGCACCGCGCCCATGGCGGGCACCGCGAAGTACGCCTCCAGGTGCTCCTGGTCGTTCCAGCAGAACGTGGCCACCCGGTCGCCCTCGCGCACGCCGAGTCTGGCGAGTGCGGACGCGAGGCGCTCGGCGTTGCGGGCGATCTCCGCGAACGTCGCCCGGCGCGGCGCGCCGCCTCCCGTCCAGGTCACGCACTCGCTGCGGCCGTAGACCCGCGCTCCGTGCCGCAGGATCGCGGCGACCGACAGCGGGAAGTCCTGCATCGTACTGAGGATCATGGCAATTCTCCGAGAAGACCCGCGGCGAGAAAGGGCCGGGAATACCACAAAGCGGGCACATACCGACCGGTCGGTTCACCTTATTTAGGCCTCCGGCCCGCCGTCAATGCCGGACCGGCCGGTCGGTCGGCCGACGAGCACCGGATCAGTCGACGAGCACCGAGAGCGTCTCGGCGACGCACACGGGCTTGTCGCCGCCCTCGCGCTCGATCGTCACCCGGACGGTGGCGCGGGCGCCGGCGGGGCCGCGCTCCAGCGACAGGAGCTCGGCCCCCGCCCGGACCCGCGAGCCGACCGGCACCGGCGCGGGGAACCGCACCTTGTTCGCGCCGTAGTTCACGCCCATCCGCAGGCCCTCCACGCGGTAGATCTGCGCGAGGAGCATGGGGATGAGCGACAGGGTGAGGTAGCCGTGGGCGATCGTGGTGCCGAACGGCCCCCGCGCCGCCCGTTCCGTGTCGAGGTGGATCCACTGGTGGTCGCCGGTGGCGTCCGCGAACAGGTTCACCTGCTCCTGCGTGATCGTGTGCCACTCGCTGTGGCCGAGATGGGTTCCGACGGCCTTCTCGTACTCGTCCACTCCGGTGAACGTTCTCATCCGGTGCCCTCCGTCCGACGGCGCCCGGCCCGGCGCCGGGCGCGACTGTGCGGCAACGCCCCCGATCACAACATACCGACCAGTTGGTATGCAACGCCGCGGAGGGTCAGGGGCCGGCGGGCCGGGCGGTCCGGCGGCGTCCGCCCCGGCACCGCGGAACCGTCCAGCCCGCCGGCGGGTCACCGGCGCGCGCGGCTGACGCGCGGGCTCCCCTCCTGCACGCCCGCCGGCACCACCGCGATCCGGCTCTCACCCTGCACAGCGCCTACGGGCCGTGAGGTGTCACACACGAGCGCGGAACCATGGTCCACCTGGGAGGACGCGGCGTCATTCCGTCCTCGGGACCAGCGCCTACCGGGCCCCGTCGAGGGCGGCGAGCCCGGACCGCAGCAGCGGTTCGACGGCGTCGCCCACGGTCTCGAACCCCTCCCCCACGGTCTGGCCGTGGATGTAGCGGTAGTGGATCCCCTCGGAGATGACGGCGAGCTTGAAGCACGCCAGCCCCACGTAGAAGCCGATCCGCGACACGTCGCGCCCGCTGCGGGCGGCGTAGCGGGCCAGCACCTCCTCCGGCGCGGGGAAGCCGGGCGCGCCGGACGCGTCGGCCGTGCCCGGCACCGGGGTCTGGCGCCCCATGTAGACGAGCAGCAGCGCCAGGTCGGTCAGGGGATCCCCGAGCGTCGCCATCTCCCAGTCGAGGACGGCGGCGATCCGGTCGCCGGAGTCGACGAGCAGGTTGTCGAGCCGGTAGTCGCCGTGCACGATCGCGGGCGCACCCTCCGCGGGGAGGCCCGACTCCAAGCGGGTGTGCAGCTCGGCCGCGGCCGGGAGGTCGCGACTGCGGGAGGCGTCCAGCTGCTTCTTCCAGCGGCGCACCTGGCGGGCGAGGAACCCCTCCGGCCGCCCGAAGTCCGCGAGGCCGGCCTCCGCCGGGTCGACGCGGTGCAGCTCGACCAGCGTGTCGACCATCCGCTCGGCGATCCGCGCCACGCGCTCCGGGCCGAGCGGGCGCAGCTCGGACGCGCTCCGGTACGGGACGCCCTCGACCATCTCCATCACGTAGAAGGGCGCGCCGATGACGGCGGGGTCGTCGCAGAGCGCGTACGTCTCCGGGACGGGGACCGCCGTGCCGGCCAGCGCCGTCATGACCCGGTACTCGCGCGCCATGTCGTGGGCGGTCGCGAGCACGTGGCCGAGCGGCGGCCGCCGGACGATCCAGGAGCTCCGCCCGTCGGTGACCTCGTAGGTGAGGTTCGACCGCCCGCCGTCGATGACCCGCGCGCGCAGCGGCCCGGCGACGGCGCCGGGACGGGCCGCCTCGAAGAAGTCGCGGAACCGGTCCAGCGCGAGCCCGGGGACGCCCACGTCATCGAATACCCGCAATGTGTCTCCTCCGCAGATCCGCACGTCGATAAGACCATACCGACTGGTCGGTTTCAATGTGGACGGCGAGCTTCGTCCAGACCCCTGGGAGGACGGCCCGGCGAGGACCGCGCCGAGGCTCGCGGCGAGGGGACGGTCGTGCACGAGGGACGTGACCGAGACCATGATACTTAGCCAAGCGAATCTATAGCCGACTTTTATGCGAGCGGCCGATACGGCTCGGCGCATGGATTCGCCGTCCGCCGAGGAGCCGGGCGATCGCCCCGGCCCTGCCGGCGCTGGACCGGCATCATCTGGCGGTGCCCGCTCTACGGCGTCACGGCACTGACGACGATCGCGCTGATCGCGCCCATCGCGCTACGCGCCGCGCGCCAAAACGCCCCGATCTTTTCTGCGCGCCGGTGCGTAGCCCCGGGGATGTGACCCGCGTTACAACTACGGTCATGAAGATCGCCGCGCGGGCGGCGATGGTCGTGGCCCTCCTCGCGACGCTCATCGCCCACCCCCTGCCCGCCGGGGCGTCCGACGACGCTCCAGGCACAACCGAGCACACGATCGCCATGGGCGACTGGGAGCGCCCCTACCTCCTGCACGTCCCGCCCGGACGCAGGCCCGGGAGGGCGCTGCCGCTCATCGTGGCCATGCACGGCGGCCTGAACGACGCCGAGTACGTCCGCAGGCAGAGCGGCCTGGACGAGGTCGCCGACCGCGAGGGCTACGTCGTGGCCTACCCGAACGGGTTCCTCGGCACCTGGAACGCGGGGGCCTGCTGCTCGTTCGCCCGCTGGGCGGGCATCGACGACATGGGCTTCCTCGACAAGCTGATCGCCACGCTGGTGCGGCAGGGCGTCGCCGACCCGCGCCGGGTGTTCATGACCGGCTTCTCCAACGGCGGCGGCATGGCCTACCGGTACGCGTGCGAGCGGTCCGGGCGGATCGCCGGGATCGCCGTGGTGTCGGGCGCGCTCGCCATCGGGTGCACGCCGGACCATCCGGTGTCGGTGCTGGCCTTCCACGGGACGTGGGATCCGTCCGTCCCTTACTCGGGAGGCGGGAACATGGACGCCGACGTCCACTTCCCCTTCATCGCCGTCCAGGTCGTCATGGAGTTCTGGCGGTGGGTGAACAAGCTGCCCGCGCTGTCATGGCCGCTGCCGGGCGGGCCGGACGACTGCGTCGGGACGGGTCCGGGGCCGGTCGTCGTCGCGCTGTGCACGAAGGACCGCGGCGGGCACGAATGGCCCGACTACGCGAGCGACCTGATGGCCCGGTTCTTCACCGAAAGGCCGTCCCTCCCGAACGCGTGACCGTGCGGGGCGGGCGCGAGGCCCGCCCCGGGGTCAGGCGGACAGGCTCCGCGGGCGGATGTCCTTCCAGTTGGCCGTGACGTAGCCGATGCAGTCGGACCGCGACTCCGGCCCGAAGACGGTCGTCCAGCCGGCGGGCACGTCGGCGAAGGCCGGCCACAGCGAGTGCTGGCCCTCGGCGTTGACGAGGACGCGGAACTCCCCGTCGGGGTCGTCGAACGGGTTGGTCATCGTGCCTCTCTCTTTCCTAGACGACCGGGGTGACGCGGGCGGACCGCCGGGCCATGGACCGGACGATCTCGCCGGTGCGGACGGCGGTCATGGACAGCAGCGACGAGGCGATCCCGTGGCTGTGCTCGGTGGCGCCCTGCAGGTAGACGCCCCATTCGCGGCCGGGCTCGGTGGCGATGCGGTAGTCGCGCTCCACCACCGGGCGGCCGTCCGGGCCGGTGCGGCAGTGCGCGCCCGCCTCGCCGAGCAGGTCGAACGGGTCGCGCTCGCGGTAGCCGGTGGCGTAGATGACGGCGTCGGCGTCCAGGTCGGCGACCTCGCCGGTGGGCAGGAACGCGACCCGCACGCGCGCGCCGTCCGGGCCTTCGTCCCGGACCTCCACGACGCGGGACACGTTGAGGATGCGCAGCCGTTCGGCGCCCGCGACCTTCTCGGCGTAGGCGCGCCGGTACAGCTCGTCGATGAGGTCGAGGTCCACCACGGAGTAGTTGGTGTTGCGCGAGTACTCGAACAGCATCCGCTTCACGTCGTCGGGCGCCGCGAAGTAGTGGTCCACGGCCTCCGGGTCGAAGATGCGGTTGGCGAACGAGCTGTCGTCGGCCGGGGAGTACCCGTACCGGGCGAACACGGCGCACACCTCGGCGCCGGTGAACGTCCGGTGCAGGTACTCGACGGCCTCGGCGGCGCTCTGCCCGGCGCCGACCACGACGAGCCGGCGCGGGTCCCAGTGCCCGCGCTCGTCCAGCCGGGTGAGCAGATCCTCGGTGTGCCAGATCCGCTCCCCCGGCCGGACGCCCTCGGGCAGGACGGGTTCGAGCCCCGCGCCGATGACGACGTTGCGGGCGAGGTGCTTCTCCAGCTCGTCGTCCCGGCGGACGACGACCTCCAGCGTCTCGTCGTCGTGGGGGCGGAGCGCCACGACCTCCGTCCCGTAGCGGACGCGCCCGGCGAACGCGGCGGCCGCCCATTCGAGGTAGTCGTGGAACTCCAGCCGGGTCGGGAACATCGTCTTGTGGTTGACGAAGTCGACCAGCCGGCCCCGCGCGTGCAGGTAGGCGAGGAAGGAGTAGGGGCTGGCGGGGTTGCGCAGCGACACCAGGTCCTTGAGGAAGTGGACCTGCATGGTCGCGCCGTCGATCAGCATGCCCCGGTGCCAGCCGAACCGCGGCTGCTTCTCGAAGAAGACCGCGTCCACGCCGCCGCCGTGCTCCTCGTCGAGCGCGACGGCGAGCGCGAGGTTGGACGGTCCGAAACCGATGCCGACCACGTCGTGGACGGGTGTCTGCATGCGCTCCTCCGGCATCAGGCGGGCTTGGCCGCGCTGGCGGCCTTGGCGATCTTCGGGACGACCTGGTCGGTGACGTAGGGGACGGCGAGGACGGTGGGGGTGCGCAGCGGCCAGAAGGACTTCAGGTCGAGGGCCACGTAGGAGCCCCGCTTCACGACGCCGAGGCTCGCGAAGAGCTTGTTGCCCTCGACCTTCTTCTGCGTGGCCGGGTCGTCGTTGTAGTGGCTGATCAGGACGTCCACGTCCAGGGCGGAGACCTTCTCCATGCTGAGCTCGGCGGCGAACCCCTCACCGGGCAGCTTCGCGATCGGCTCGGGCAGCTTCATGCCGAACTGCTGGAGCAGCTTCACGCTGGTGTCCTCGGGGGACTTCATCACCCCGATGTTCCCGTTCGGGAAGATGCTGGTGAAGGCGAACTCCTTGCCGCTCAGCTCCGGGTGCCGCGTCTTCACCGCCGCGATCCTGGTGTCGGCGGCGCCGACGAGCCTCCTGCCGTCGGCCTCCCGGCCGACGGCCTTCGCGGCCTGCATCGTGATCGCCTGCCAGGCGTCCTCGGCGGGGCCGGTCTGGTAGGCGACGGTCGGCGCGAGCTCGGAGAGCTTCTCGTACTCCTTGTCGATGTAGAAGTCGCCGCCGGCGAGGATCAGATCGGGCCGCAGCGCGGCGATCTCCTCCAGGTTGAACCCGGCCTCGCCGGCCTTGAGCAGCTTCGGCTTGGCGCCCGTCAGCTTGGGCGCGGTCCACGGGGCGAGCCCGTCGGGCTGGACGCCGGTGAGCTCGGCCATGCCGACGGGCGTGATGCCGAGCGCGAGCAGCGCGTCCTGGTCGACCTCGCCGAGCGCGACGATCCGCTTCGGCGCGGACTCGATCTTCGCGGTGCCGAGCTTGTGGGTGATGGTGACCGGGAACGCCCCGGCGCTCGCGCCGCCGGAACCACCGGAACCGCCGGCGGGTTCGTCGTCGCCGCACGCGGCGGTCATCCCGAGGCTCAGTGTGAGCGCGGCGGTGACGGCGAGGCGCCGCATCGTTCTGCGCATAGAGGACCGGTGTCCTTCCGGATTCAGGGGCGGGGGGTTTCCGGGCTGTCGATCAGGGATATTAGGTTAGGCTCACCTAACTACGCAATGGGTGGGCCGGTATGAGCCCCCTCACTCCAGCCGGGCGAGCAGGCCCGCCACGGTCGGCGCCGCCATCAGGGTCGCGATCTTCAGCCCCGCGCAGCCGGGTTCCAGCCGGATGCGCCGGACGAGCCGCATCGCGAGCAGCGAGTGGCCGCCGAGGTCGAAGAAGTCGTCGTCCGGGCCGACCTCGGGGACGCCCAGCTCCTCGGCGAAGATCCGGCACAGCGCCGCCTCCCGGTCCCCGGACGCGGTGCCGGACGCGGTGCCGGACGCGGTGCCGGCCGGCTGCGCGGTCACGGTTCGCGCGGTGAGCTCGGCGGGCAGCGCGGCGACCTTCGTGCCGGGGTCGTCCGCGACGGCCGCGAGCAGCGCGATCACGCCGTCCGCCAGCGCGGCGGCGGTGTCCCGGTCGAACAGGTCGGCGGAGTAGTCGACGATCAGGCGGAGCCCGTCCGGGACCTCGCGGAAGATGAAGTCCAGGTCGAACTTCGCCGCGCCGGGTCCGAAACGCGCCTCCCGCTGCTCCAGGCCGGGGAAGCGCACGTCGCCGACGCCCTGGTTCTCGTACCCGACCATCACCTGGAACAGCGGGTTGCGGCCCGGCACGCGGCGCGGACGCAGCGCCTCGACGACGGCCTCGAACGGCAGGTCCTGGTTGGCGAGGCCGGCGAGGTCGGCCTCGCGGACGCGGGCGAGCAGTTCCGCGAACGTGGGGTCGCCGGACACGTCGGCGCGCAGGACGAGCGTGTTCACGAAGAAGCCGACGAGGTCGCGCGCGGCGTCCTCGGTGCGTCCCGCGACGGGGCTGCCGAGGGGGATGTCGTCGCCCGCGCCCGTCCGGTGCAGCAGCGCGGCGACCGCCGCCTGGCACACCATGAACATGCTGGCGTTCGCGTCGCGGGCGAGCCGGCCGAGGCCGCGGGCCAGGCTCGGCGGCAGGTCGGCGGTCAAGGTGCCGCCGCGCTGCCCGACGGTGCCGGGGCGCGGCCGGTCCACCGGCAGCGGGATCTCCTCGGGCAGGCCGGCGAGGGCCTTGGCCCAGTGGTCGAGCTGCCGGGCGTGGACGCTCCCGGGGTCGAGCGGGTCGCCGAGCAGCTCCCGCTGCCACAGCGCGTGGTCGGCGTACTGGACGGGCGGCGGCTCCCAGCCGGGGGACTCCCCGTCCAGCCGGGCCGCGTACGCCTCGGCGACGTCGCGGGCGAACGGCCCGAACGACCATTCGTCGAACGCGATGTGGTGGAAGACGGCGAGCAGCAGATGCTCGTCCTCCCCTTCGGGGAACACCGCGACCCGCAGCGGGATGTCCTTGGCGAGGTCGAAGGGCCTGGCGATGACCTCCTCCGGCGGGCAGGTCGCCACCTCCAGCACCGGACGCGCGTCCTCGGGGTCGAGGATCCGCTGGTTGGGGGCGCCGTCGTGCTCGGCGAACACCGTCCGGAGGCTCTCGTGCCGGGCGGTGACGTCCCCGACGGCCGCTTCGAGCGCGGCGAGGTCGAGGGGCCCGCGAAGCCGGACGGCGAGCGGCAGGTGGTAGGCGTCGCGCGGGCCGTCGTCCTCGCGCAGCAGCTGGTCGAGCATCCACAGCCGCCGCTGCGCGGACGACAGCGGGATCCGCTCCGGCCGCTCCCTGGGCTCCAGGACCGGCCGGGGATCCGCTCCGGCGCGGCCGTGCAGGCGCCCGGCCAGCTCGGCGACGGTCGGCGCCTCGAACAGGTCGCGGATCGCCAGCTCGGCGCCCAGCACCGCGCGGGCCCGGCCCACGAGCCGCGTCGCGAGCAGCGAGTGCCCGCCGAGGTCGAAGAAGTCGTCGTCGATGCCGGCGCCGGGCGCGTCCAGGACCTCGGCGAACAGCGTGCAGAGCAGGCGTTCGACGGGCGTCCGGGGCGGCCGTCCGGCGCGCCGCCGCCCCTCCTGGCCGGGGGCGGGCAGCGCGCGCCGGTCGAGCTTGCCGTTGACGGTGAGCGGCAGCGCGTCCAGCGTCATGATCGCGCTCGGCACCATGTAGCCGGGCAGCCGCCCCTTCAGGCTCTCCCGGACCCGCGCGGCCAGCACGCCGTGGTCGCGCGCGGCGACCGGGTTGTTGGCATAGGAGGCGGGCGGGCGCCCGGCTTCTGCCGGAAGGCAAGCCGCTCCCCCGCCGAACACGGCGTCGTAGCATCCCGCCCGGTCGGACGGCGTGAGGACCACGTCCGGGAAGAGCGCGTGCAACGTCTCCGGCTCGACCCCGGCGGGGGCCGCGGCGAGCGCCTCCCGCGCCTCGTCGGGCGAACCGCCGTTGCGGAGCACCCGCAGGGCGGCCGCCTCGCCCGACAGCCGGGGGTCGGGGATCCGCCGGACCCGCAGCGGACCGGCCGGCCGGTCCGCGAGCGCGTCCAGGGTGGTCCAGTCGCGGACCGGGGTGTTCGGGGCGGGCGCCGCCTCCTTGCGGAGGACGACGTCGTAGCGGTGCCGGGTCAGCTCGTTGTGCTGCGTGCCGCGCTTGATGAGGACGTCCACCCGCGCCGGGACGTCCCCGCCGTGCTGGAGCGCGGAGAAGAAGGCCGGGTCGAGGAGGAGTTCCTTCTCCATCCGGACGGCGCGGTCGATCGCCTCCAGGTCGCCGCCGCCGCGGCCGAGCTGGACGGCGGCGTGCAGGCAGCGGACCGTGCGCAGGTCGCGGACGTCGCCGATGAACAGGGCCCCGCCCGGCGCGAGCAGCCGCATCGCCTTGCCGATGACGTCCTGAAGGTAGGCGGCGCCGGGAAAGTACTGCACCACCGAGTTGATCACGATGGTGTCGAAGTGGTTCTCGGGCAGGCCGCCGGTGTCGTGCGCCGGCCGGCAGGCGAGCCGCACGGGCGAATCCGGCCCGATGTCGTGCCACCCCTGGGGGGGCGACCCCCCAGACCCCCCGGCGGCTTCGCCGAGATCATGGACCAGCTTGGCGATGACGGGCTCGGAGAAGTCGGTCCCCCAGTACTCCTCCGTGCCCGGCGCGAGGCGGGTGAGCAGGAGGCCCGCGCCGACGCCGATCTCCAGGACGCGGCGGGGGCGGAGCGAGCGGATCCGCTCCACGGTCGTCTCGCGCCATTCGCGCATGTCGTCCAGCGGGATGGGGGCGCCGTCGTAGCTGCTGTCCCAGCCGGCGAACTCCTCGGTGTGGACGACGGTGCCGACCTCGGTGTACTCGGCGTCGTAGATCTGCCGCCACTCGGCGAGCTGCTCCTCGGCGGCGCCCTCGCGCGAGCCGTCCGGGACGATGTAGCCCACGAGGCGCTTCACCCCGGGGACGTCGGTCTCTGCGGCCACCACCGCGGCCTGCCCGACGCCGGGCTCGGCGGCGAGCGCGGTCTCGATCTCCTCCAGCTCCACCCGGTAGCCGCGGATCTTGACCTGGTCGTCGGTGCGGCCGAGGAAGTCGATGTTGCCGTCGGCGCGGACGCGCACCAGGTCGCCCGTCCGGTACATGCGGCCGCCCGCGAACGGGTCGGCGACGAAGCGCTCGGCGGTCAGGTCGGCGCGGCCGAGGTAGCCGCGCGCCAGCCCGGCGCCCGCGATGTACAGCTCGCCCGGCGCGCCGGGCGGGACGGGACGCAGCCACCCGTCGAGGACGTAGCCGCGCGTGTTCCAGATCGGCCTTCCGACGGTCGGGGTGGGGCTGTCCTCGGTGCCGCCGCCGAGCGTGTTGATCGTGTACTCGGTCGGGCCGTAGAGGTTGTAGCCGAGGACGCCCTCGGCCTGCGCGAGCCGGTCCCACACCGACGCCGGGACGGCCTCGCCGCCGAGGAGGACGAGCGGCGGCCGGTGCCCGCCGTCCAGCAGCCCCTCGTCCAGGAGCTGCTGGGCGTAAGTCGGGGTCACGTTGATGACGTCGATGCGGTGCTGCCGCAGGTAGGCGGTGAGGGCTTCGGCGTCGCGGCGCAGGTCCTCGTCGCAGACGTGCACCTCGTGGCCTTCGATGAGCCAGAGCAGCTCCTCCCACGACATGTCGAAGGAGAACGAGACCGTGTGCGCGATGCGCAGGCGGCGGCCCGCCGAGGCGACCACCGGGTCGAAGATGTTCGCGCGGTGGTTGTACTGCATGTTGGTGAGGCCGCGGTACGGCGTCACGACGCCCTTCGGGCGGCCCGTCGACCCGGACGTGTAGATGACGTAGGCGGGGTGGTCGAGCCGGCCGGGGGTGCCCGGGGCGAAACCGGGCGGCTCGTCCGGTGCGAGGTCGGCGCCGGGCTGCGCGGCGAGGGACGCGGCGATCTCCGGGTCGTCCAGCGCGAGGGTCGGGCCGGAGTAGGTGAGACCGGCGGCGATGCCGCGGTGCGAGACCAGGCAGGCCGGGGCCGCGTCCTGGAGCATGTAGTCGAGGCGGTCGGCGGGGTAGTCGAGCTCCAGCGGCAGGTAGGCCGCGCCGGTGCGCAGGACGGCGAACAGCGCGACGACCATCTGGGCCGAGCGCGGCAGCGCCAGGGCGACGACCTTCTCCGGCCCCGCGCCGTTCGCGAGCAGCAGCCGGGCGAGCCGGTTGACCTCGGCGTTCAGCTCCCCGTAGGTGAGCCGGACGCCGGGCAGCGACACGAGCGCCGGATCGTCCGGCCGCTCCGCGGCCCGCTCGGCGAGCAGCTCGGCGACCGTCAGCTCGGGGACGGGGTGCCAGGCGTCCTCCCAGTCCCGCCGGAGCCGCTCGTGCTCCTCGGGGACGAGCAGGTCGAGGCGGTGGCACGGTTCCCCGGGCGCCTCGGCGAGCCGCCGGAGGACCTGGACGTACCGGTCGGTGATCCGCTCGGCCTCGGCCCCGGTGAACGCGTCGCCCCGGTACATGACGCGCAGGGCGGCGCCCGGCTCGACGACCACGGTGATCGGGTAGTGGGTCGCGTCGCGGACCTCCCGGCCGGTGACGCGCAGGGCTCCGCCGGGGCCGAAGCCGCGGTCGGTGGGCATGCCGGGGAAGTTCTGGAAGACGAACAGCGTGTCGAAGAGCGTGCCGAGCCCGGTGGCGCGCTGGACGTCGGCGAGGGCGACGAAGGAGTGGTCGAACAGCTCCGACTGGGCGGCCTGGACGCGGTCGAGCACGGTGGCGAGCGCGTCCGCCGCCCCCGCCCGGACCCTGACCGGGATGGTGTTGAACAGCAGGCCGACCATGGACTCGACGCCGTCGACGTCGGGGTGGCGGCCGGAGACCGAGGCGCCGAACACGACGTCGTCGCGCCCGGTCAGGCCCATCAGGACGAGGCCCCACGCGGTCTCGAAGAGCGTGCCGGGGGTGACGCCCTGCTCCCGGGCGACGCCGTCGAGGCGCGCGGCGAGGCCGTCCGGCAATGCCCGGTGCACCTCCCCGGCGTTGGCGAGGTCGGCCGGGGCGTCGACCAGGCCGGGCCGGACGAGGGCGGGCTCGTCGAAGCCGTCGAGCGCGCGGCGCCAGGCGTCCACGGCCTCGTCCTTGTCGCGGCCGTTCACCCAGTCCAGGAAGGCGCGGAAGGACGGGACGGGACGTGCGGCCTCGGCCTCGGCGTCGGTGTAGGAGTCGAGCAGCGAGGTGACGAGGAGCCCGCCCGACCAGCCGTCCAGCAGGATCAGCTCGGAGGTGAGGATCAGGCGGTGGTCGTCCTCGGCCAGGCTGGCGAGGGCGAACCGGATGAGCGGCGGCTCGGCCGGGTCGAACGGCTCGGCGCGCTGGGCGTCGACGAACGCGCCGAGGCCGTCCGGGGTGACGTCGGCGTGCGTCCAGGGGACGTCGAAGTCGTCCGGGACGAACTGGACGGCGCGGTCGCCGTCCGTCCGGAACCCGGCGCGCAGGTTGGGGAACTTCTCCAGCACGGCCCGCGCCGCGAGCGCCATCCGCTCCGGGTGGACCGGGCCGGACAGCGTCACCACGGCCTGCTGCACGTAGATGTCGCGGCCTTCCCCGGCCATCATCAGGTGGAAGAGCAGGCCCTCCTGGAGCGGCGACAGCGGAAGCTCGCTCGCGGGTTCCGCGGCCTGCGCGCCCGCGACGCCGGCGGGCGTTCCGGCGGTTCGCGCCAGGGCCTCGACCGTCCGCAGCCGGAACACGTCCCGGACGGTGAACGACAGCCCGGCGCGGCGGGCGCGGGCGACGAGGAGCGCCGCGCTGATGCTGTCCCCGCCGGTGCGGAAGAAGTCGTCGTCCGCTCCCACCGCGTCGCGGCCGAGGACGGTGGCGGCCAGCGCGGCGAGGACGCGCTCCGCCTCCGTGGCCGGGGCCCGCCCGCCGGACGGGCGTCCCGGCTCGGGCAGGGCGCGCCGGTCGACCTTGCCGTTGGGGTTGAGCGGCAGCTCGTCCAGGACGACCAGCTCGGCCGGGACCAGGTAGTCGGGCAGCAGCGTGCCCAGCGCGTCGTGCAGCGCGCCGGGGTCGGCGTCGCCGGCCACGTAGCCGACGAGCCGTGACCGGTGCGCGGTGACGGCCGCCCGCCGGACGCCCGGCTGGGCGGCGAGCACCGCCTCGACCTCCCCCGGCTCGATCCGGAAGCCGCGGATCTTGATCTGCTCGTCGGCGCGGCCGAGGAAGTCGAGCCCGCCGCCGGCGCGGCGCCGGACGCGGTCGCCGGTCCGGTAGAGGCGGGAGCCGGGCGGGCCGAACGGGTTCGCGACGAACCGCTCCGCCGTGCGGGCGGGGTCGCCGAGGTAGCCGCGCGCCAGGCCGTCGCCGGCGAGGTACAGCTCCCCGACCGGGACCTCGCGGAGCGCGCCGTCCAGGACGTATGCGCGGGTGTTGGCGATGGGGCGCAGGCCGCCGTCCCCGTCGCCCGGCAGGGCGATCAGGCTGTCGCCCGCCGCCTCCGAGCAGCCGTACAGGTTGACCAGCCGTCCCGGGACCCGGTCGGCGAGCGCGGCGGGCAGCGCCTCGCCGCTGCTGATCCAGGTGGTGACCGAGGAGGGCGGGCCGTTCTCCACCAGGGCGGCGAGCAGGCTCGGGACGAGCGTGACCAGCCCGGCCCGGTGCCGTTCGATGAAGTCGGCCAGCGCGACGGCGTCGGTGGCGGTCGCGTCGTCGGCGATGACGACCGCGTCCCCGGCGGCGAGGCCGCCGAGCAGCTCGGTCGTCCCGTCGATGAACGCGGGCGAGCTCTTGGCCACGCGGACCCCGGGGGCGGCGAGGCCCGTCCCCCAGGCGAGCCGGTTGGCGAGGGCGCCCTGCGTGCCGACGACCGCCTTCGGCGTGCCGGTCGATCCGGAGGTGAAGATGACGTAGGACGGGTGGTCCGGGTGGATGTCCGGCCGTGCGCGGCGAGGCGCGTCCAGCGGCGGCTCGTCCTGTCCGAGGACCAGCAGCGGGCGGACGGTGTCCAGCATCATCCGCACGCGGGCGGGCGGATACCCCAGGTCGACCGGCAGGTACGCCGCGCCCGTCTTGAGGACGGCCAGCAGCGCCACGGCGAACTCCTCCGAGCGCGGCAGGGCGAGCGCGACGACCCGCTCGGGCCCCGCGCCGGCCGCGGCGAGCCGGTCCGCGAGGGCCTCGGCGCGGCGGTCCAGGTCGGCGTAGGTGAGGACGGTGTCGCCGAACACCACCGCGGTCGCGTCCGGTGTCCTTGCGACCTGCTCCTCGATGAGGGCGGCGACCGTCCGGGCGGGGAGCTCGCGGGCGGTGTCGGGGTGCTCGACGGGCGCCCCGAGGGACGACAGGCGCCGGTCCGGCACCTCGGTGACCTGGGTGAGCAGCGCGTGCAGGTCGTCCAGCAGCCGCTCGACGGTCGCGGCGTCGAAGAGGTCGGCGGCGAACGCGGCGAACCCCTCGACGTCGTCGTCGCCCTCGGCGAAGTACAGGTCGAGGTCGAACTTCACGCCGCCGGTCTCGGGCAGGAACGGCTCGGCGCGCACGCCCGGCAGGGCGAGGCGCACGTCGTCCAGCCGCTGGTGGACGATCATCACCTGGAACAGCGGGCTGCGGGCGAGCGACCGCTCGGGCGCGAGCCGGTCCACCACCCGCTCGAACGGGACGCCGGCGTGCGAGAACGCCGCGAGGTCGGCGGTCCGCACCCGGTCGAGCAGCTCGGCGAACGTGGGGTCGCCGGACAGGTCGGTGCGCAGGACGAGCGGGTTGACGAAGACGCCGACCAGGCCGGCGAGGTCCTCGTCGGCGCGTCCCGCGATGGGCGAGCCGAGCGCGATGTCGTCGCCCGCCCCGGACCGCTGCAGCAGCGCCGCGACGGCGGCGTGCAGCACCATGAACACGCTGGTGCCGGTCTCGCGGGCCAGGCGCCGCGCCCCGGCGGCCGGCAGCCGGAACGGGACGAGCCCGCCCCGGTGGCTCGCCTCCGCCGGACGCGGCCGGTCGAACGGGAGGAGCGTCTCCTCCGGCGCCCCGGAGAGGGTCTCCTCCCAGAAGTCGAGCTGCGGCGCCGGGTCGGGCGCGGCCTCGCGCTCCCAGGCCGCGTAGTCGGCGTACTGGACGGGCAGCGGCTCCCAGCCCGGGTCGCCTCCGTCCCGGCGGGCCTCGTAGGCGTGCGCGAGGTCGGCGAGCAGGGGCGTGAAGGACCACTCGTCGGCGGCGGCGTGGTGGAGAAGGAGGACGAGCGACCAGTCGTCGTCTCCCGTCCGGACGAGGGTGCCGCGGACGGGCAGGTCGGTGCCGATGTCGAAGATGTGGGAGGCGGCGTCCTTCTCGATGGCCGCGCGCCGCTCGGGGGTCTCGGCGCGCGCGTCGACGACGGCGAGGCGGGCGAGGACGTCCGGGCCCTGGACGCTCTGGACGGGCAGCCCGTCCGGCCCCTCGACGAGCAGGGTCCGCAGCGCTTCGTGGCGCGCGACGACATCGCCGAAGGCCCGGTCGAGCGCGTCCGCGTCCACGGGGCCGTGCAGGCGGAGCCCGAGCGGCAGCGCGTAGGAGGCCGACGGGCCGCGGAGGCGTTCCTCCAGCCAGAGGCCGCGCTGCGCGGCCGACGCCGGGACGACCTCCGGCCTCTCCACGTCGCGGACGCGGACGGTGTCGGCCGCGACCAGCCGGGGCGCCAGCGCCGCGACGGTCGGCGCCTCGAAGACGTCCGCGATGGACAGCGACCCGCCGAGGACGGCACGGGCCTTGGCGGCGACGCGCGTCGCCAGGAGCGAGTGCCCGCCGAGGGCGAAGAAGTCGTCGTCGATGCCGACGCCCTCCACCCCGAGCAGCTCGGCGAAGATCGCGCAGAGGGCGGCCTCGCGGGCGTCGCGGGGCGCCCGCCCGGAGACCTCCGCCTCCGGCGCGGGCAGCGCCGCGCGGTCGAGCTTCCCGTTGACCGTCCGGGGCAGCGCGTCGAGCGCGACGAGCGCGGACGGGACCATGTACTCGGGCAGCGCCTTCGCCAGCGCGTCCCGCAGGGCCGGCTCGTCCACCTCTTCGGACGGGACGTAGTAGCCGACCAGCCTCGCGTCACCCGGACGGTCCTCCCGGACGACGACCGCGGCCTGCGCGACGCCCGGCTGCGCGGCGAGCACGGCCTGCACCTCGGCGGGCTCGATCCGGAAACCGCGGATCTTGACCTGGTCGTCGGTGCGGCCGAGGTACTCGATCGACCCGTCGCGGGCGCGCCGCGCGAGGTCGCCCGTCCTGTACATGCGCGACCCGGGCTCGCCGAACGGGTCGGCGACGAACCGCTCGGCGGTCAGGTCGGGGCGGCCGACGTACCCGCGGGCGAGCTGCTCCCCCGCCAGGTACAGCTCGCCCGGCACGCCCGGCGGGACGGGGCGCAGCCTCGCGTCGAGGACGTGCGCCCGGGTGTTCCAGAAGGGGCGGCCGATGCCGGACGCGGGCAGGTCCGCCGAGGTCGCCCAGATCGTCGCCTCGGTCGGCCCGTACATGTCGGTCGCGAGGGAGGCCGCGTCCGCCAGGGACTCGGCGAGGGCGGGGGGCAGCGCCTCACCGCCGACCAGGACGCGCAGGCCCTTGAGGGCGGCCGGGTCGAGCGTGCCCAGCAGCGACGGGGTGCCCTGGACGATGGTCGCGTCCTCCAGCAGCGCGGCGAGGGCCGCGGGGTCCCGGACGTCCGCGCGGTCGGCGAGGACGATCGTCGCGCCGCTGATCAGCGGGGCGAACAGCTCCAGCGCGGCGATGTCGAACGCGATCGTCGTGACCGCGACGAGCCGGTCGCCGGGGGTGAGCCTGAGCTGGGCCTTCGTCGCGATCAGGAAGTTCGTCAGCGCCCGGTGCGGGATCGCGACGCCCTTGGGGCGGCCGGTCGAGCCCGAGGTGTAGATGACGTACGCCAGCTCGTCCGGCTGCGGGGCGGCCCCGGCGTCATGGCGTGCGTCCCCGGGACCTTCGAGGACGAGGAGGTCCGTTCCGTCCGGCAGCAGGCCCGCGGTCTCGCCGGTGACGATCGCGCAGAGCGGGCCCGCGTCGTCCAGCATGTAGGCGAGCCGGTCGGCGGGGTGGCCGAGGTCGAGCGGCAGGTACGCGGCGCCCGATTTCAGGACGCCGAGCAGGGCGACGACGAGGTCGGCCGTCCGCGGCAGCGCGAGCGCGACCACGCTCCCGGCCCCGGCGCCCCGCCCGCGCAGCTCCGCCGCGAGCGCGGAGGAGCGCGCGTCCAGCTCCGCGTAGGTGAGGGCGCGGGCGCCGGCCTCGACCGCCGTCACGTCCGGGGTGCGGGCCGCCTGCTCCTCGAACAGCGCGACGACGTTCGTCTCCGGGAGGGTGCGGTCTGTGGCGTTGGCCCGCTCCACCAGGGCGCGTTCCCGTGCGTCCATGATCTCGAGCGCGCCGATGGAGCGGTCGGGGTCGGCGAGCGCGCCGGCCAGGAGCGTCTCCAGGTGGGCGAGCAGCGCGTCGATGCGCGCGTCGTCGAACAGCTCGCGGCGGAACGTCGCCTCGACCGTCATGCCCTGCGCCCGGACGAAGGCCTCCAGCGACAGGTCGAAGTGCGTCGTCCCGTTGTGGATGTGCGTCCAGCTGGACGTGACCCCCGGGAGGTCCAGCTCGCCGATCTCCTGGGCGAGGAACAGCAGCATCGTGTCGAAGAACGCCGACCGTCCCCGCCCTCTCGCCGGGCGGAGCTCCTGCACGATCCGGTCGTACGGCAGCGCCTGGTGCGCGAAGCCCTCGGTGACCGTCCGGCCGACCCGGCGCAGCACCTCGCGGAACGTCGGCGCGCCGGACAGGTCGGTGCGCAGCACGAGCGTGTTGCCGAAGTTCCCGACGAGTCGCTCGACCTCGGCGTGCTCGCGGTTCATCACCGACGACCCGATCGCCACGTCCTCGGCACCGGTGTAGCGGTGCAGCAGCACGGCGTACCCGGCCATCATCACCATGTACGGGGTGAGGTTCTCGCCGGCGGCGAGCCTCCGCATCCCCTCGGTCACCGCGTCGTCGAACAGCCGCGCGCGGCGGCCGCCGCGCGCGGACACGACGGCGCCGCGCGGATGGTCGGCGGGCAGGTCGAGCGGCGCGGGCGGCGGGTCGAGCCGTGCCCGCCAGTACGCGAGGTCGTCCTCGGAAAGGGGCCGGCGCTGCTCCCACCCGGCGTAGTCGGCGTACTGGACGTCCAGCGGCGGCAGCCCGTCCGGCTCGCCGGTCACGGCCGCGCGGTAGAGGGCGGACAGGTCCCGCGACAGCGAGCCCCAGGTCATGCCGTCCCAGGCGATGTGGTGCACGACGAGGACCAGCGCGTACTCCTCGTCGTCGAGCCGGAGCAGCTCCAGCCGGATCGGCCGCTCGTCGCGCAGCGCGAACGGCGTCGCCGCGAGTTCCGCCGCCCGCGCCTCGGCGTCGTCGCACGGGACCGGCGCGAGGCCCAGGGAGTCGTCATCGGTGACGATCTGGACGGTGCCGTCCTCTCGCTCGGCATAGACCGTCCGGAGCACGGCGTGCCGGCGGATCAATCCACGCAGCGCCTCCCGCAGCGCATCGGTGTCGAGCGGCCCCGACATGCGCACGAGCAGGCAGACGTTGTAGGCCGGGCTGTCCGGAAACGTACGGTGGTGCAGCCACATGCTCTGCTGCGCGTAGGAGAGGGGCGCCGGCCCGTCCGAGCCTCGGGGGGTGAGCCGCGCGATGTCCGAGCCGAGCCCGGCCTCCGCCATCATCCGCCGCATCAGTTCGCGTCGCCGTGCCGTCGTCTTCTGCTCCTGCACGCTCAACTCTTTCGTTGTCGGCTTCGCCACCGCTGGTTAGGTTAGCCTTGCCTGAGAAAATCGTGCAAGGTTAGCCTTACCTAAGTTTGACCTTCCGGTCGCGAAAGGGAGTTGGCTGCCTTGTCCTCTGGTCTCCGCACCGATGCGAAACCCGCCGAGCTGGTCGTCGAGCACACCTCGGACCCGCTCGCGCTCGTGGCCCGCCTGGCCGGATCGGGCCTGTTCGACGACCACGTGGTCTACGAACGTCCCGGATCATGGACGTTCGCGGGCGGTGTGCTCGGCGAGGTGGTGCTGGACGCGGACACCGTCGGCACCCGGTGGCCGGGAAGGCCCGCGACCGCCCGCCCGTGGACGGGCTCCCCCGCGGAGGCATTGCGCGACGCGTTCGCCGAGGCCCCGCTCCCCACCTGGAGCGCCTACGGCTGGATCGCCTTCGAGTTCGCCGCGTCCCGTCCCACCGGGAGGATCGCGCACCTGATCGTCCCGCGCACCGAGGTCCGGATCGAGCAGGGCCGCGCCACCATCACCGGCACCGACGCCCCCGACCGGATCGCAGCGCTCCTGACCGACACGAACAACCATCCCCTCGGAACACCCTCCCCGGTCGACGTCCGCGTGGACGGCGACCGCTACCGCACGCGCGTCGCCGCCGCGGTCTCCGAGATCAACGCGGGCCTTTACCAGAAGGTCATCGTGTCCCGCCGCCTGGACATCCCGTACCCGGTCGACCTCGCCTCCACCTACGTCCGCGGCCGCAGGGCCAACACCCCGGCGCGCTCGTTCCTGCTCTCCCTGAGCGGCTTCCAGGCCACCGGCTTCAGCCCCGAGGTCCTCGCGAGCGTCGACGGCGGCGGCCGCGTCATGACCCAGCCCCTGGCCGGCACCCGCGCCTTCGGCTTCGGCGCGGACGCCGACGCCCGCACCCGCCACGACCTGGAGACCGACCCCAAGGAGATCTACGAGCACGCGGTCTCCGTCCGCACCTCGCAGGACGAGCTGTACCGCGTCTGCGAGCCGGGAACCGTCCAGGTCACCGGTTTCATGACGGTCAAGGAGCGCGGCAGCGTCCAGCACCTCGGCTCCAGCGTCAGCGGGATCCTCGCCCCCGGCCGCACCTCCTGGGACGCCCTCGACGCCCTCTTCCCCGGCGTGACCGCCTCCGGCATCCCGAAGCCCGAGGCGATCGACGCCATCACCCGCTTGGAAGAACACCGCGGCCTCTACTCCGGCGCGGTCGTGACCGTCTCCCACGACGGCTCCCTGGACGCGGCCCTAGTCCTGCGAGCCCTCTACGCCGAGAACGGCCAAGCCTGGCTCCGCGCCGGCGCCGGCATAGTCAGCGCCTCGACCCCCGACCGCGAATACGAGGAAACCTGCGAAAAGCTCTCCAGCATCGCCCCCTACGTAGTCCCCCGCCCCTGAACCGCCCGTCAGCCGGTCCGGGTCGTAAAACGGTGCGGTTCGGTGAGGGCACGCGCAGCGTTGTCGAGGTCGGCGAGGGAGGCGACGCGTTCGGGATGGCGGGCGCCCATGGCGAACAGATCGCGGACGGTGGCCCCCAGTTCCACCAGTTTCGGCAGGTCGAAACCGGTGAGGCGGAGTTGGACGGCGCGAGGCGAGTCGAAGCGCGGGTCGGTGGAGAAGTCGGTGGCGAGTCGCTGCGCGAGCGGCGGCAGCCGCCGGGCGCCCTGCTGCCCGTCGAAGAACGCGGGCGTGCCGGTGATGACGAGGAACAGCCCGGGGAACCGTCCGCCGTCCACCTCGTCGATGAGTTGCCGCAGCGCGTTCAGGGCCTTCTCCCGGACATCGGATCGCACCCTCTGCAGCGTCTCGATCTCATCCAGCACGACCAGTGGCCCCGGATGGCCGCAGTCGCGCAACACGGTCAGCAGCCCTTGCAGGAAGCCGAGCGCGCCGAAATGGTCGAGCTGGCCCTTGATGCCGGCGGCGTGCTTGGCGGACGCGCCGACGTTCGGCTGCCCGCCCACCCAGGCGAGCGGCGCCTCGGCGGTGGCGTGGTCGCCGGCCAGCCGTGCCTTCCGGTAGCCGCGCAGCGCGGACGCGAACAGCGGGGTGGTGCGGGCGACGTCCGCGAGCCGCTGCTCCATCAGCTCGTCGACCCCGGCGGCCAGCGCCGCCAGGTCGGGCTGCCCGTCCTTTCCGAGGGGGATCGCGCCGGCCGCGAGAACCTCCTCTTCCAGGCTGAAGAACCATGCCTCCACGACATCGCGGAGGACGCTCGGCGGATAGGAGGCCGTTGTCAACCGTTCGACGAGCCGCCGGTAGACGTTTCGAGGCGGTGCAGCGGTGTCTCGGTCTCGGAGATCTGGATCGCGGCCGCTGCCATGCCGCGGCGCTTGGCGCGTTCGGCGAGCCAGCGGGCGAAGAACGTCTTGCCGGACCCCTACTCGCCGCGGATCGCCTTGAACACCGCGCCACCGGACTCCGCCGTGGCGAGTTCGTCGTCGATGGCCGTCTCGAACCGCCCGAGCCCTACCGCGAACAGATCGAGGCCCGCTTGCGGGACGGTGCCGCGGCGCAGCGCGTCCACAACCTCGCGGCGCCGGGCGGCGCTGACCGGCGCCATCAGCCGCCACCGCCGAGGAACTGCTCGCGCAGCAGCGGCAGGTCAAGGGCGACGGTGCGGCCGTCGTCGGTGACGGCGAGCACCTGGTACCCGTCGACGTTGAGGAGCCTGGCCACCGTCGAAATGTATCCGTGCATGCGGGCGGGCATCTGCCCGGCGCGCTCGGCCGCGACCGGAACCGGCAATCTCCCGCCGGCTTCGGCGAGCGCATCGAGCAGCGTGGTGAGGCCGGCGTCCTCGACGGACGGGCGGGCGAACTGTTCGCGCTGGGCGGTGAACAGCTCGGAGGCGAGGACTCGGGCGCCGACGCCGTCCGCCTTTGTTTGGGCAGGGCACCGGAGGCCGGGACGTCGAACAGCGGCTCCTCGGCGCGTTTCCTCGCGGGTTTCGGGGCCTCCGTCTGCCGGGGGGCGGTAAACGGGGTCCACCAAACAGGTTCGTGCATGGCGAAGGTGTAGGTCTCCCAGCCGTCCGGGACGAGCCGTTCGGACGGAAGGAGCACCACGATCGACACGACCATCTCGGCGAGGGAGACGCCGCCGTGGTAGCCGCCCTCGCGGGCGGTGTAGCGGATGCGCGTGTCCCACGGGACGACGACGGCGCCACCGGGCGCGAGCACTCGGTGCCCGGTGACGGCGACCTCGCCGTCACCGGGTTCACCGGTCCGGTACCGGGCCGCCTCCGCGCGAACGCTGATCGCGGCGTCACGCCGCGGACCTGAGCCAGGAGTTCGGCAACCTCACCGGCCCCTTCCTGAGACTCGGAGAGATCGAGCGGCGGCTGCGCAGATGCGTCGATCGGATGTGCCCCACGGTGGAGGAACTGCGCCAGGCGTCCGGCTACAAGAACGCAGACGCTTCCCACGACCTCACGATCGGACAGATCATCCGCGTGTTCAGGAAGCAGGAGCGGTGGGCGCGGCTCAACTGGGCGCTGTCGTACGACGAGTTCCTCGCGAAGCTGGACGACGTCCGGAAGATCCGGAACGAGGTCGCGCATTTCCGTCCCGGCCCGCTCACCCCGGAACAGCGGCAGCAAATGGACATCTTCGCCGGCCTGTTGAAGAGCCTCGTCCCGTGACAACGACGGGTCCCCGACCAGCCGGGCGTCCTCGCCCGCTGTATCCGGGACACCCGGCGTTCATCGGGGCAGGTGGGGCGGTAGTCGAGGGCGGGGACGTTCTGCTTCCATTCCTTCTTGGTGAGGCCGCCGCTGGTGTTCTGGCAGAGGCCCGCCTTGGTGAGCGCCGGGCCGAGGTCGTGGGTGAGGACGGTGCCGCCCTCGGCGACGCTGGTGAGGTCGTGCCGTCCCGGGAGAAGACGAGTGCCATGATCTCGGTCTGGTGGCCGGTCAAGGGCAGGGCGTAAGGGCGGTTGGATCCTCCTCGCGCGACGGCGACGAGCGGGCCGACACCCTGCGCAACCTCATGACCTGCCCGGACGTTTCGCTGGCCGCTCTGCTCCCCGGCAGCGGCGAGGTCCTGCACCTCAGCGGCACCGCGGGTCGGCACTGCTCGCGACGATGGCGCTGCGCGACAAGCCGCCGCACCCGGCGATCGTCGAGCACGCCGACCTGACGCGCACCACCACCGTGGACGTCCTGTGGAGCGGCCCGCGCGCCCCCGAGCGCCTACCGGACCTGACCGGGATCGCGACCGCCCACGTGGCGGCCAACGCCGTAGGCGGCCGCACCCAACGAGGGGTACTGATCGGCCGGTACAGCCGGGCAGACCTGATCGAGACCCCGGTTTGGGGATGTGTCGATTTGAATGGCCGCGCATAGGAGCGGTGGACGTCGGGGCTGACTAAAAGCGCGTGGGAGGGGTTTGACCCGGAATTGTCACCTTGTTTGGGCTGACCAGCCGTTGGCCGGGCTCTGTCCGGGCACTGGCTCAGCCGATGCGCGTTTCCGGCCCCTTCACTTACGGGGACTACTGCGGATTCTCGCTACCGGAGGGGCGGCTGGTTGTGCTTGTATGTGCGCTTGTGGCGGCTCCCCGGTATGTCCCTGTTGGAACTTCTGCAGAGCGAATGCATGACGACGGTGGCGTGGTGCGTGTTCTGGCGAGTACCAGACAGCGTCTTGCGGCTCGCGCCTTCGACTTCCTCGCGGCCTTCCTGGTGGTCATGGTGGCCGTGTCGCCGATCTACGTCTTCCTTCATGTGGCCGACAGTTCCACTTCCACTTCGGCGATTCTCGGGTTGGTGGTCCCGGTCCTGATCTTCGGCATGGCCGGTCCGGTGCTGCTGCGCATCGGGACGATCGCGCAGTGGGGGTGCACCGTCGGCCAGCGGGTCGCCGGGATCCGGGTGGTGCGCGAGGAGGACGGGATCCGGCCGCCGGGCTGGCGCCGGTCCGGTCGGCGGTACGCGCTGCCCAGGTCCGCCCAGACGTTCGGGTTGATCAGCGACTCCTGGGAGCAGCGGAACGACACGCGGCTGGGGCAGTGCATGCACGACCGCCGCGCGAAGACGGTGGTCGTCCAGGCTCAGGCGCCACCGGCGGCCGCGGAGACCGGTGGCCTTGCGGCGCTGGCGTCACCCGATTCCGGCTCACCCGCCGCTCACGACCACGTGCGGCGCTGGGAGAAGCGGGAACGCGCGCGGCGCATCGCGCTCGGCTCCGCCATCGGGCTTCTCGGTGCGGTCGTCCTGCCCACGCCGTTCGCCGCGGGACGGCTCGCGGCCGCCGAGCCGTCCCGCGGCGAACCCGCTTTCGAGGTCAGCACCTTCTACGAGGACGCCGCCCGGTTCGAGGTCCGGTCCGGGACGCGTTCGGCGACGTTCGAACGCACGGCGTTCAAGGTCTTGGACGACGAGAAGGGCTGCCTCGCCGGCGCGACCAGCGAGCAGGCCCGCAAGGTCCTGCGGGAGAACAGGTGTACCGGCCGGATCGAGGTCGCGTTCAAGACCACGGACGGCGTGCTGGTCAGCAGCCACATCCTGCGCTTCCCCGAACTGGGCTACGCCAACGAGGCCGAGCGGAGCCTGCGGCACACCGACCTGCGCTTCGTTCCGGGCGGCCGGATCGACCCTCCGGGAGGCGCCCGTTCCGGCCAGACGGGCAGCCCGGACCGCTACGTCGTCTCCACGACCGCCGTGTCTCCGCGGCAGCCGGACGCGGCGTCCAAGGCGAGGAACGCCTTCGTTCTGATGCACGCCCCGACCGTCAGCACCATCCTCTGGCTCTGACTCAGACGCGCCCGAAACGGGTGCGGTAGGCGGCCGGGCTGAAGGCGAAGAAGTGCCGGAAGCGGCGACTGGCGTAGTTGGGGTCGTTCCAGCCCACCAGCCTTCCGACCGCCGCGACGGGCAGATCGGTCTCGATGAGGAGGGCCGCGGCGCGCTCGGCGCGCAGCCTGCCCAGATGGGTCATGGGCGGGACGCCCAGCTGCGCGGTGAACAGGCGGGCCAGGTAGGCCGGCGACGTGGTCACCGCCGCGGCGAGCTCACTCAGGGTCCAGGCGCGCTGGATGTCGTTCTCCAGCAGTTGCGCCGCGGCCGTCACCGCGGGGTGGGTCCGTCCGGCCGGATCGGCGGGAAGCGATGCGGCCGTGCCTCCCAGCAGGCAGAGCAGCATGCCCACCAGTACGGCATGCGGGGGTTCGGGGCGGGGCCGGTCGGTGATCGCGGTGAGGCCGGTCTCGACGATGCGCAGCGTGGTGGGGTCCAGCCGTAGCGGGTGGCCGGAGCGGCCGGCATCGTGCAGGATCCGTCCGAGCTGCGGGTCGGCTCGCGCCCAGGCCAGTTCGCGCTGGAACACCTCCGGACCGACATAGAGGTTGTGGACCACCAGCCGGCGGCAGTCCCGGTAGCCGTGCCAGTCTCCCGGCCGCAGCATCGTCACCGAGCCGCGATCCAGTTCCCGCTCGCCCGCGGCCGAGACGTGCGTCGCGGTGCCGCCGCTGACCACGGCCAGCTCGATGAAGTCGTGGCTGTGGAGGGCGGCGCCGTTCCGCAGCTCGTACCGTTCGGCGACGGCCGGCGGCCCACCGGGCGGGAAGACCTCCGCTCGCCGCACGCGATGCACCGGGTCCTCCCTCCGCGGGTGATCGTCAAGATTGTGCTACATCTGCCGGGTTCCCGTGCTAGCCGCGCACCCCTCGTGATGGCGACAGTTGTCGAGACCGACTCCCGGGACACGAGGAAGATGAGCATGGACGCCGTCGCCGCACACCCCCGCACCACCCCGGAGAACCTCTCCGAGGACATCGTCTCCGCCTACCGCCGTGACGGTTTCGTCCATGTCCCGGGAGTCATCTCCCGGACGGACGCCGCCAGGTACGCCGAAGCCGCGCTGGCGGTACGGAACACCGTCCGCGACAACCACGACGGGATGATCTTCACTCAGCTGCTCCAGCTGTGGCGCCAGGACGAGACGCTGCGCGAGCTCACCCTGCACCCCGGCCTGGCGGCCATCGCGTCCCGGCTGGCGGGGATCCCGCTGCGGCTGTGGCACGACCAGCTCCTCATCAAGGATCCGCACAACGGAGCCGCCACAGAGTTCCACCAGGACCAGCCGTACTGGCCCCACGCCGGCTCCCGGCACGCGCTGTCGGCCTGGGTGGCGCTGGTGGACGTCCCGGTCGACCGCGGCTGCATGACGTTCATCCCGGGCTCTCAGCACCTGGACGGGCTGCGCCCGCAGGATCTTTCCGACCATGCGGACATGTTCGCCGTGGCACCCGAGCTGGAGTGGGAGCACCGCGTCACCATTCCCCTGCGGGCAGGCGACTGCACTTTTCACCACTCCCGTCTCGCGCACAGCGCCACACCCAACTTCACCGACGATCCCCGCATCGCCCACGTCATCATCTACGTGGACGCCGACCTGACCCTCGCATCCGGGCCCTCCCACCCCGTCACCGACCCGCTCGGCCTGGACGCGGGCGAGCCGCTGCCCGACGAGCACTTCCCCTGCTTCCCCGGCGCCCGCGGATGACCGCCTGGCACATCGGGTCGGCCGCTCAACGTGCACGCCGCCACGGCAGAGGTTCGTGCCCGACGATGCCGGGTCGGCGCCGCAGGTGGCGGTGGCCCGGCCTGCCACGCGGCTGAGCGTGGACCCGGATGCGCCGGCTTCCCATGGACGATGTCCGGTTCGGTGCTCAGCACCGTGTCTCAGCGGGCCTGCTGGATACGGATCAGGTTGCCGGCGGGGTCGCGGAAGGCGCAGTCGCGGACGCCGTAGGGCTGGTCGACCGGCTCCTGGACGACCTCGGCCCCGCCGGCCTCGACCTTCTCGAAGGTGTCGTCGAGGTCGGTGGTGGCCAGGACGATCCAGCCGTAGGTGCCCTTGGCCATCATCTCGGCGATGACGCGGCGCTCGTCGTCGGTGATGCCGGGGTCGGCGGCCGGCGGCGCCAGGAGGATGGACGTGCCGGGCTGGCCGGCGGGGCCGACCACGATCCAGCGCATCTTGCCCTGGCCCACGTCGCTGCGCACCTCGAAGCCGAGGACGTCGCGGTAGAAGGCGAGGGACTCCTCCGGGTCGTCGTGCGGGAGGAAGGTCGTGTGGATGGTGATGTCCATGCAGGTCAGGCTAGTTGGGGTGCCGTGGCCCGCGCTTCTCGATTCCTGATCGGCATCTGGCGCAGGTAGGTGCCGGGCGGCATGCCGGCCAGGTCGGTGAAGCGGGTGCTGAAGGTGGCGAGGGACGAGCAGCCGACGGTGAAGCAGACCTCGGTGACGCTGAGGTCGCCTCGGAGCAGGAGTGCCATCGCGTGCTCGATGCGGCGGGTCATCAGGTACGAGTAGGGCGATTCGCCGTAGGCGAGGCGGAACCGGCGGCTGAGGTGGCCGGCCGACATGTGGACGCCGCGGGCCAGGGCCTCGACGTCCAGGGGCTGGGCGTACTCGCGGTCGATCCGGTCCCGGACGCGGCGCAGGATCGCGAGGTCGCGCAGGTGCTGCGCGTGGGCGCGTGCGCGGCTCCATGAGGGGTGGCACATGGGTCAGCGCGTGCCTTCCCAAGCGAAGCCGTCCAGGTCCGTGAAGGGGCCGCTGCCCGCGCCGATGGCGAGGCGGTGCGATCCGGTGCCGTCGGGGTGGACTCCGGCGGTCTTGGCCAGGGCGCGGCGCCCGTAGAGGGCCAGGGTGACGGAGCCGGGCGCGGAGTCGAACTCGACGTACTTGCGGCCGTAGCTCTTCGCCACGGTCAGGCCGTGGTCGACGTAGAACCGCTTGCTCGCGGCCATGTCCGCGACGCCGAGGAGGAGCACGATGTCGTCGATCTCCCGGGTGGCCGGGCCGGTGTCCTTCTTCTCGGACGTCGCGACCTTCCAGATGGTCCCGTCCGGGGCTTGGACGACGCCTCCGTGTCCCCACAGCGACTTCGCGACCGGTTTCACGGGCGAGGCGCCGGCCTCCACCGCGGCGTCGACGAAACCCCGGACGGTGGCGGGCCGGGACACCGTGAGCGACAGCGTGAACCCGCGGAAGCCGGTCGTCGGTGCCTCGGAGGCCCGGAGGCGGATCTGATCGTCCAGGCCGAAGGCGGTCTTGTAGAAGAGTTCGGCGGCGGCGGGGTCGTCCACTTCGAGGGTGACGGATTCGATGAAGGTCATGCCGATGACGCTAGGCGGGGCTCCATGATCCGCGCTTCTCGATTCCTGACCGATCGGTTCCTACGCGCGGGAGCCCATCGTCCGGTCCATGAAGGCCCTGATGCGGCCGTCGGTCGCCGCGGCCGTCCACAGTTCGACGGTGGTGGGCTCGTCGGTGCCGTCGAGCCGTGCGTGGATCTCGCGGCGGAGCTGGCTCTTGGTGTAGCGGAAGGTGTCGGACGGGATGCCGGCGGCCAGCCGGGCGGCGACGGTCTTCGCGTCGTCCAGCAGCGCGTCCGGGGTGCTCAGGGCGTCGACCAGGCCCAGGGCCAGGGCCTCCCGCGGCTCGTGGTTGGTGCCGTCGATGATCACCTTGCGGGCGCCGGCCGGGCCCAGCGCGAACGCCGTGATCTCCAGGGCCGTGTACGGGAACGGCACTCCGACCCGCAGTTCGGGGACGCCGATCGTCCCGGCGGCCATGATCCGGTGGTCGCAGGCCGCGGCCAGGACGCAGCCGCCGGCGATCGCGTGGCCGTTGACCGCGGCGACGACCGGCTTGCCGAGGTCGAAGACGGAGCGGAAGGCGCGGTTGAGCGCGGGCAGGAACTCCGCCACGTACGCGCCGCCGCCGTCCACGACGCGCTTGAGGTCGACGCCCGCCGAGAACGCGGGTCCCGCCCCGGTCAGCACCACGGCCCGGGCGTCGCCCGCCGGGTCGTCGAGCTCGCGCATCGCCTGCTCGATCGCCCGGCACAGCTCCAGATCGAGGGCGTTGACCTTGCCGTGGGCCAGGCGCACCACGCCGATTCCGTCCGCCACGTCGACCTCGATCACCGTGTTCCTCCTCGCCTCGGTTGGTCTCGATCATGGGCGGGCGGGGCGCTCGCGCGCAACGCCCCTGGGCCCCGGCGTAGTCCCCACGGCCTACCGGGAGGGGGTCGCAGGACCCTGTCCGGGCCCTTGCGCGCCGGATAATCTGCGGGCGCGCGACGCCGCCGTCGCGCGGTAGACGAGGGAGCTGGACGTGTCGGCCGGAGACCCGCGCAAGGAGCGTGCCCGCGCGGTCGCGGACTTCGCCGCGGAGCTGAGGGCGCTGCGCGCCTCGGCCGGCACCCCGCCGTTCCGCGAGATGGCGGCCCACTCACGGGCGATCTCGCACACGACCCTGCACGAGGCGGCCCAGGGGCACCGCTTGCCCAGCTGGTCGACGACGGTCGAGTTCGCCAAGGCGTGCGGCGCCGATCCCGAGGACCTCCGCGGTCGCTGGGAGGCGGCGAACCGGGTCGTCCGGGGCGCGGCGCAGGCGGCGCCCCCGGGTGACGACGCGGCGCTCGCCCCGGACATGGTGCGGGACGGCTCCCGCCGCCGGTACGCCGCGCTGGGAACGCTGGTCGCCGCCGCGGTGGCCGCCACCGTGATCGGGACGACCCTCCTGACCGGCACCGCGGGCAACGGCGCCGACCGCCCACCGGATGCGCACGCCGAGCGGCAGGCGACCTCGGCGGACTGCCCGGTTCGGCAGCGGAACCCGCCGCCTGCCCCGCCCCGGCACAGGGGCGACCGCGCCGCGTTCGTCAGCGACATCACCCTGCCCGACTGCACCCACGTGCCGCGCGGCGGAACCGTCACGAAGGTGTGGCGCTTCAAGAACACGGGCTCGGTCGGCTGGTACGGCTACTCGCTGCACCGGATCGACCTGCCGCAGCGCCGCGACCAGTGCCAGACGATCGTGGACGTCCCGATCCCGGACACGCCGCCCGGCCGCCTCGTCGACATCCGCGCCCAGGTGACGGCGCCGCCCGTGCCCGGCTTCTGCTTCGTGCGGTTCAAGATGCTCGACGGCGCCGGGAACGTGGCCTTTCCGGGGAACCGGCCGGTGAACTTCCAGGTGGTCGTCGACTGACCGGGCCGGTCACGTCACGCGGGCGGCGAGGGCCTTCTTGCTGATCTTGCCGACCGGGGTCCGCGGGAAGGTGTCGGCGGTCTCCAGGCGGTCGGGGAACTTGTAGGCGGCGACCCCGCGGGTGCGGAGGAAGTCCTTGATCTCGCGGAGGCCGGGCGCCTTCTCGCCGTCCCTGAAGATCAGGAAGGCGCAGGTGCGCTCCCCCATGACCGGGTCGGGGACGCCGACCACGGCGGCGTCGTGGACCGCCGGGTGGGCCAGGAGGTGGTTCTCCAGCTCCTCGGCGGAGATCTTGTCGCCGCCCCGGTTGATCTGGTCCTTCTCCCTGCCCTCGACGATCAGGTGGCCGGACGGGAGCCGCCGGACGAGGTCGCCGGTCCGGTAGAAGCCGTCCGGGGTGAAGGAGCGGGCGTTGTGCTCGGGGGCGCGGTAGTAGCCGCGGAGGGTGTACGGGCCCCGGGTGAGGAGCTCCCCCACCTCGCCGGGGGCGACCTGCCCGCCGTCCTCGTCGACGATGCGGATCTCGTCGGCCGGGGACAGGGGGCGGCCCTGGGTGCGCTCGATGAGGTCCGGGGGGTCGTCCAGGCGGGTGTAGTTCAGCAGGCCCTCGGCCATGCCGAAGACCTGCTGGACCTTGCAGCCCAGCACGTGCGGGACCTCGGCGGCGCGTTCGGCGGCGAACTTGGCGCCGCCCACCTGGAGGAGATCCAGGGACGAGATGTCCTCGTCGGACCAGGTGACCGCGTCCAGCCACAGCAGGGCGATCGGGGGGACGACGGCGCAGACGGTCGCGCGCTCGCGTTCGATCAGCGGGAACGCCTCGTCCGGGGAGCCGGACGGCGACAGCACGACCGTGCCGCCGGTGGCGAAGACGCCGAGGATGCCGGGGCAGGCCAGCGCGAAGTTGTGCGCGGCGGGCAGGACGACCAGGTAGACGGTGTCGGTGTCGAAGCCGCAGACCTCGGCGCTGGCCTCCAGGTTGTAGACGTAGTCGCGGTGCGTCCGGGGGATCAGCTTCGGCAGGCCGGTCGTGCCGCCGGAGAGCAGGAACACCCCCACGTCGGACGGCGCCGGGGGCGCCGCCTCGACCGGGTCGGCGTCCACGGAGGCGAGCGGCGTGAACTCCTCGGCCTCGCCGTCGACGACGACGTGCTCGACGGGCAGGGTGCGGGCCATCGCGCGGTAGTCGAAGTCGCCGTCGCGGTCGGCGCAGACGTAGGCGCGGGCCTCCGAGAGCTCGCAGAGGTAGCGGATCTCGCTCTCCCGGTGGGCCGGGAGGGCCAGGACGGGCGCGGCCCCGATCCGGACGAGGGCGAGGAACGCGACCACGAATCCCGTGGTGTTCGGGAGCTGGACGACCACGCGGTCGCCCGCGCGCAGGCCGAGCCGCAGGAGGCCGGCGGCCGTGCGAGAGGCCCGGGCGTCCAGGTCGGCGTAGGTGAGGCGGTCGTCACCGACGACCAGGGCCGTCTGCGACGCCTCGCCGCGCAGGACGTCGCCGAGGACGCGGCCGGACCAGTACCCCTCCGCCTCGTAGCGGGCCGCGAGGTCGTCCGGCCAGGGGGTGAAGCCGTCCATGGTCACCGCCCGGCGAGCTGGGCGGGGGCGCCCGGGACGGGCTCGGCCGGGTCGGAGCCGAGCGCGACGATGCGGTTCGCGGCGTCCACGTGCACGACGCGGGGCTCGTGCCGGGACGGGTCGTCCACGGACGCGTACGTGATGATGATCACCATGTCGCCGGGCTGGACCTGGCGGGCCGCCGCGCCGTTGATCCCGATGACGCCGCTGCCCGCCTCGCCGGTGATGGCGTAGGTGACGAGCCGGGACCCGTTCGTGATGTCGACGACGTGGACCTGTTCGCCCTCCACGATGTCGGCCGCCGCCATGAGGTCCGCGTCTATCGTCAGGGAGCCCACGTAGTGCAGGTCCGCCTGGGTGACGGTCGCACGGTGGATCTTTCCGTTCATCAGCGTCCGCTGCACCGGTTCGCCCTCTTTTCTCAAGAACAACTAAGGCTAGGCTTACCTTAGCTACTCCCCCGGCAGAGGAGAACCCCGACGATGCTCCGGCGTCTGGTCATGGACATCGGCCCGCTCCGCGACAGCAGGCCGTTCCGCCACGTCTTCATCGCCCGCACCGTCTCGGTCTTCGGGATCGGGATGCTGGCCGTCGCCATCCCCGTGCAGGTCTACGACATGACCGGGTCGACCGTGCACGTGGGCGGGGTCTCGGCCGCCGAGGGCGTCGCGCTCCTCATCGGGTTCCTGTGGGGCGGCGCCCTCGCCGACCGGCACGACCGGCGGCGGCTCATGCTGTGGGCGCGGACGGCGGCCGGAGCGGGTTTCGCCCTGCTCGCCCTGAACGCGTTCCTGGCGTCCCCGTCGCTCCCGGCACTGTACGGGCTGGCGGCATGGGACGGCCTCATGACCGGCATCAGCATCACCGCGCTGCTGGCCGCGACGCCCGCGCTGGTCGGACCGGACCAGCTCGTCGCGGCGGGGGCGCTCAACGCGCTGACCGTCCGGCTGGGGTCGATGGCGTCCCCGGCGCTCGGCGGCCTCGTCGTGTCGGCGTTCGGCGTCGAGTGGAACTACGCCGCCGCGGCGGCCGGGACGCTCGGCACCATCGGGCTGCTCGTCGGCCTGCCGCCGCTCAGGCCGGCCGCGGGCGAGGAGACGCACGCCAACCCGTTGAGGGCCATCGCGGACGGCTTCCGCTTCGTCGCCTCCCATCGCGTCGTCGGCTCGCTCATGCTCCTCGGGCTGCTGTTCATGGTCGCGGGCGGCATCCCCGTCCTGATGCCGGCGTTCGCGGAGCGGAGCCTGGACGGTGGCCCCACCACGGTCGGCCTGCTGTTCGCGGCACCGGCGTGCGGCGCGGTGCTCGCGTCGCTCACCAGCGGCTGGGCCGGGTCCTCCCGGGCGCCGGGCCTCGCGCTGCTCGCCGCGTCCGTCACCGGTTTCGCCGCCCTCGCCTGCCTGGGCCTGGCCCGCCATCCCGCGCTCGCCGTGGCGATCCTGTTCGCGTACGGGTTCGTCCAGTCGATCGAGGAGATCATGCGGTACGGGCTGATCCAGTCCCACACGCCCGACTCGCACCTCGGCCGCGTCAACGCGCTGTGGGCCGCCCAGGAGACCGGCGGCGGCGCCATCGGCTCGCTCGGCGCCGGGGCCCTCGGCCGCCTCCTCGCGCCCGGCGCCGCCATCGTCGTCTACGGGACGGTCAGCGCCGTCCTCGCGCTGGCCCTCGCGCTCACCCTCACCGGGCTCCGGACGGCGACGCTGCGCCCGGAGCCCGAGCCGGGCTGACGCGTCAGCCGAGGCGGGCGGTGAGCTCCTCCTCGCTCATGGCCTCGACCTCCAGCCAGATGGCGGCGACGGCCTCCAGGCGCCCCGGCGTCTCCTCCAGTTCGGTGAAGCGGCGGCAGATCCGCTCGATCGTCCGCTCGGCGAACAGCACCCGGACCGGCAGCGCGGTCGTGTCGAGCGCCTCCCGCATCCGCGCGACCACGGTGGTGGCGAGGACGGAGTCGCCGCCGAGGGCGAAGAAGTCGGCGTCCGCGCCGACGCGCTCCCTGCCCAGCACGCCGGCGGCGATCCCGGCGAGCACCTTCTCCAGGGCGGTCCGCGGCTCGACGAAGGCCGCCGCGGCCTCACCGGCCTCGGCGGCGGCCAGCGCGGCCAGGGCCGTGCGGTCGACCTTGCCGTTCGCGGTGAGCGGCAGCTCGTCCACGCGGACGAGCAGCTCCGGCACCATGTGCGGCGGCACCAGGTCCCGGGCGCGGGCGAGCACCGCGTCGCGGTCGAGGCCCGCGGGGGCCACGACGGCCGCGGCCAGGCGCCCGCCGGCGAGCAGCGCGACCGCCCGCCCGACGCCGGGGTGGTCCTGGAGCGCGGCCTCGACCTCGCCCAGCTCGATCCGGAACCCGCGCACCTTCACCTGGTGGTCGCGGCGGCCGAGGAACTCCAGCGTCCCGTCCGGCCGGTAGCGGGCGAGGTCGCCCGTCCGGTACCAGCGGATCCCGTCGTGGACGACGAACCGGTCGGCGGTGCGCGCCGGGTCGCCGGCGTAGCCGTCGGCGACGCCCCCGCCGCCGATCCACAGCTCTCCGGTCACCCAGTCGGGACGGTCCCGGCCGAGTTCGTCCACGACGCGGCACGCGACGCCGCGCAGCGGCACCCCGTACGGGACGGCGTGCCAGTCGGACGGCACCTCCCCCGCGACCTCCTGCACCGTGGAATGGATCGCCGTCTCCGTCGTGCCGCCCAGCGCCACGAACCGGCAGCCCGGCGCGCGCTCGGCCAGCAGCCCCGGCAGGTGCGTCCCGACCCAGTCGCCGCCGAGCAGGACCAGCCGCAGGCTCTCCGCCCGGCCGGCGTGGAGCAGCATTTCCAGGACCGACGGGACGCAGTTCAGGACGGTCACCGACCGGCGCCGCACCAGCTCGCTCCACCGCGCGGCGTCCCGGCGCTCGTCCTCGCCGGGCAGGACGACCGCGCCGCCCGCGTGCCAGGCGGCGAACAGGTCGAACACCGACAGGTCGAAGTCGAGCGCCGACACGCCGAACGTGACGTCGTCCTCCCCGATCGCGAACCGCTCGGCCAGGTCGCCGATGGTGTTCATCGCCGCGCCGTGCGACACCTCGACGCCCTTCGGCTCCCCGGTCGAGCCGGACGTGAACAGCACGTAGGCCACCTGGTCGGGACGGACCTTCACCGGCTCGGGCAGCGGCTCAGCCTCGGGAAGCGCCTCCGGCGTGAGCGACGCGGCGACGCCGGCGCCCGCGCGGATCCTGGCCCGCCGCGCCTCCGGCTGCTCCACGCCGATGGGCACGTAGGCGGCACCGGCGGCCAGGACGCCGAGGACGGCGGCGGCCTGGTCCGGGCCCTTGGGGAGCTCGATCGCGACCCGGTCGCCGGGCCGGACGCCCTGCTCCGCCAGCGCGGACGCGATGCGCAGCGCGCGGCCGGCCAGTTCCCCGTAGGTCTGGGTGCCGTCGTCGCCGAAGTGCAGGGCCGGGGCGTCCGGACGGCTGCCGGCGTGGGCGAAGAAGCCCTCGGCCAGGGTGCGCGGCGGCGGGGCCGGGGTCGCGTTCAGCCGGTGCCGGACGTCCAGCTGGGACGGCGTCGCGCCGATCCCGAGGGGCGCGTCCCAGTCGGCGCCGGGCGCGCCGAGGCGGGTGACGGCGGCCGTGTAGGCGTCGAACATCGCCTCCGCGACGCCGTCCGGGAACGCGGGGCGGCGCACGTCCCAGTTCAGCAGCAGCCCACCGGACACCTCGGTCACCTGCGCGTCCAGCAGCACCTGGGGCCCCTGCGAGATGATCCACTCCGGCTCGCCGAACGACGCGCGGACGCGGTCGCCGAACAGCTCGCCGAGGTTCAGCGCGCTCGTGTAGACGATCGGGGCGAGGACCTGCTCGCCGCGCAGCCGGGACAGGTCGCGCAGCACCTCCAGCCCGGAGTAGTCGCTGTGCGCGCCCGCCGTGTGCAGGTTCGCCTGCAGGGCGCGGGCCCGGCCGATGAAGGGCAGGTCCTCGGTGAGGTCGGCCTCCAGCATGATCGACCCGGTGAAGTCGCCGACGACCGAGTCCACGTCCGGGTGGACGGGCTCGCGGTGGAACAGCGGCAGGTTGAGCAGGAAGCGCGGCGTCGCCGACCAGGCGCCGATGACCTCGGCGAACACGGCGGCGAGGGCCATGGCCGGGGTGACGCCCTCGGCGTGGGCGCGGGCGATGAAGCGGTCCTTGTCGTCCGGCGCCAGCCAGTGGTGCCTGCGCTCGACGCGGTTCCCCGGCTCCGGCACGACCGGCAGCTCGGGCGGGCCCGGCAGGTCGGCCAGCCGCTCGGCCCACCACCGCCGGTCCTGCTCGCGGGCCTCGGCGCGCGGGTCGTCGGCGAGGTAGCGGGCGTAGCCGTAGCGGACGGGGGCGAGGGTCTCGCCCTCGTACAGGGCGGCCAGGTCGGCGAGCATGACGCGGTAGCTCATCGCGTCGGCGGCGACCATGTCGACGTCCAGGTGGAGGCGGGACCCGCCGTCCGGGAGCAGGCTGAGCCGGGCGTCGAAGACGCGCCCCTCCTCGATGGGGAGCCGCTGCTCGGACATCTCGGCGCGGATCCGCTCCAGCTCGGCAGCGGGTTCGCCCGCCGAGCGCAGGTCGTGGACGGTCACCGCGGGCCCGGGGCGCTCGGGCAGGATCCGCTGCGTCCCGTCGTCCGACACGGCGGCGCGGAGCATCGGGTGCCGCCGCACCAGCGCGCGGACGGCGTCCTCGAACCGGGCCGGTTCGATCTCGCGCCCGTCGAGCTCGACGTACAGGTGGGCGGCGACGGAGCCGAGGGACTGGCCGGAGTCCCGGCCGATCCAGTACGCGTGCTGCATCAGCGCCAGCGGGAACGGCTCGTCCGGCTCGATGCCGGCCGTGTCACCCGCGTCCGGATCGCCCGCGGCCGCGGCGGCGGCGGCCGGGGCCGGGCCCGCCGCGGCCTCCACCTGGCCCTTCTCGGCGAGCAGCTCCCACCATCCGGCGAGCGTGGGACGTTCCGCCAGCTCCGCGAAGCGGATCTCGATGCCGCGGCGGCGGAGCCGGCCGGTCAGCTGCATGAGCCGGATGGAGTCCATCCCCAGCTCGATGAGGTTGTCGTCCGCCTCCGCGTCCTCGCCCAGCACCTCGGTCAGCGCGGCGTGGAGCTCATCCCAGGTCAGCACGGAACTCCTCTCAAATTAGGTAAGGCAAACCTAATTTAGAGGTCCGGCACCGTCAACGCCGCCGGCCCGCGGCCGCGAGCAGCCAGGCCAGGTACACGCCGCCGAGGACGCCCGTGACCACGCCCACCGGCACCGCCGTCGGCAGGCGCAGGGAGATCAGGTCACTGACGGCCAGCAGCGCGGCACCGGTCAGCGCGGCGGGCAGCAGCTGCGCGCCGGGACGGCGGGTCATCCGCCGCGCGAGCTGCGGCGCGGCGAGCGCGACGAAGGGCACGGGCCCGGCCGCGGCCGTCGCCGCCGCGACCAGCCCCACCCCGACGACCATGAGGAGGGCGCGGGTGCGCTGGACCGGCACGCCGAGCGCCTGCGCGGCGTCGTCGCCCAGCTCGCCCATGCCGAGCGAGCGGGCGAGGACGAGCGCCGCCGGGACGAGCACGGCCAGCGCGAGGCCGAGCGGCACCGCCTGGTCCCAGTCCCGCCCGTTGAGGCTGCCGGTCAGCCAGAACGCGGCCTCGTACGCCTCGCGCAGCTCGGCGCGGGTGATGAGGTAGGAGTTCAGCGCCTCCAGCATCGCCGCCGCGGCGACGCCGATCAGCACCAGCCGGACGCCGTGCACGCCGCCGCCGCGCCGGTAGGCGACCAGGTAGACGGCCAGCGCGGTCAGCACCGCGCCGCCGACCGAGCTGACGGTGATCGCGACCGCGCCGCCGCCGAACACCAGGATCTGCAGCAGCGCGCCGGTCGCCGCGCCGGTGGTGAAGCCGATCAGGTCGGGGCTGCCGAGCGGGTTGCGGGAGATGCTCTGGAAGATGGCGCCGCTCAGCCCGAGCGCGAGGCCCGCGAGCAGCCCCGTCACGGCGCGCGGCAGCCGCAGGGCGGTGACGATGAACTCGGTGGCCCGGTCGCCCTGCCCGGCGAGGACGCGCACGACGTCCGGCGGCGAGATCGGGAACTCCCCCGAGCCGACGACCAGGACGGCCGCGCAGGCGGCGAAGGCGGCCAGCCCCACGCACACCGCCGCGCTCCGCGGTTCCCACCGCAGCGACAGCCCGCCGGCGCGGATGACCTTCACAGGTCGCGCATCCTTCCCCGCCGGACCATCACCGCGAACAGCGGTGCCCCGAGGAACGCGGTGACGATGCCGGTCTCCAGCTCGCCGGGCGCGACGACCCGCCCGATGATGTCGGCGGCGAGCAGCAGCACGGGGGCGAGCAGCAGCGAGCAGGGCAGGACGAGCCGGTGGTCGGGGCCCACCAGCGCCCGGACGATGAACGGGACGGCCAGCCCGAGGAAGGTGATCGGCCCGGCCGCCGCCGTGGCCGACCCGCACAGCAGCACGACCGCGAGCGCGCCGAGCGCCCGCGTCCGGCCGGGGTCCGAGCCGAGGGCGCGGCCCGCGTCGTCGCCCAGCGCCAGCGCGTTCAGCGGGCGGGCGAGCAGCAGCGCCAGGGCCGTGCCGAGCGCGATGAACGGCAGGACGCGCAGGAACACCGGCACGTCCCGCCCGGCGAGCGAGCCGACCTGCCAGAACCGGAAGCCGCTGAAGGTGTGCGGGGTGAACAGCATGACTCCGGCCGTCATCGCGCTGAAGACGGCGTTGACGGCCGCGCCGGCGAGCACCAGCCGGGCCGGTGACGCGCCGCCGCGCCCGCGCGCGCCGATCATGTAGACGAGGACGGCCGCGCCGGCCGCGCCGGCGAACGCCGCCCAGACGTAGACGAGCACCTCGTCCACGCGGAACAGGCCGATGACGAGGACGACCGCGAGCGCCGCGCCGCCGTTCACGCCGAGCATGCCCGGTTCGGCCAGCGGGTTGCGGGTGAGGGCCTGCATCACCGCCCCGGCCAGCCCCAGCGCCATTCCGGCGCCGATGCCGAGGAGGGTGCGCGGGAGCCGCAGCTCGTGGACGATCAGCTCCGCCCGCGACGAGCCGTCCGGGGAGAACACCCCCGGCAGCACCCGGCCGGGCGGGACGTGCCCGGCGCCGATCGCCAGGCTCGCCGCGATCGTCAGGAGCAGTGCCGCGGCCAGCAGGGCCGGCCACCAGAGCCGCCAGAGCCGCCTGTCGCGTGGCCGCCCCACCTCCTCCTCCTGGAGCACCGGCGGGCGCCTTCGCGCGAGGGACAGCACCGGATAAGGCTAGCCTAAGCTAACTCAACCCCTCAAGGTCACCTCTGGCCGCCCCCTTGCCATGCAACAATACAGACGTATGGTATACATGCATATTGGAAGTTGAACATCTGCATTGGAGGGAGGGACCGATGGCGGCGACCGGCCGGCGCGGGAGCCCGGCGCCCGAGGATCTGACGGCCCGCGCCCGGATCAGAGAGGCGGCGCTGGAGCAGTTCGCCCAGCACGGCGTGAAGGGCGCGACGTTCCGCGGGATCGCCGAGGCCGCCGGAGTCTCGGTGGGCCTCGTCCAACACCATTTCGGCTCGAAGGAGGCGCTGCGGGAGGCGTGCGACGCCTACGCGCTCGACGTCGTCCGCGACCTCAGCGCGGCGAGCACCGGCGGCGGCATCCACGACCCCGGCTTCCTGGCCGCTACCGTCCGGGCCGACCTGCCGATCCGCCGCTACCTCGCCCGCGCGCTCGTGGACGGGTCCGCGGCCGCGGCGCACCTGTTCGACGACCTGGTGGACACGACCGAGCGGTACTTCGACGACGTACCGCCCGGCTTCAACCCGCCCAGCACGCGCGACCCGCTCGCCTACTCCGCGGCCCTGGTCGCGATGACCGTCGGCATCGAGGTCCTGCACGAACACCTGTCCCGCGTGCTCGGCGCCGACACCTTCGTCCCCGAGGGCTCGCTGCGGCTGCGCCGGGCCGTCCTGGAGATCTTCAGCGACAAGCTGCTCAGCGACGAGTTCGTGGCCCAGGCGCACGAGGCGATGGACGAATACGAGGCGACACTCTCCAAGGGAGAAGACGATGAATGACGTGGTCCGGGCCGAGGGCCTGGTCAAGACGTTCGGCCGGACGCGCGCGCTCGACGGCCTCGACCTGCGGGTCGCACCCGGCGAGGTGCACGGGTTCCTCGGGCCGAACGGCGCGGGCAAGTCGACCACCATCCGCGTCCTGCTCGGGCTGATGCGCGCCGACGCCGGCACCGCGAGCCTGCTCGGCGGCGACCCCTGGCGCGACGCCACCGCCCTGCACCGGCGCATCGCCTACGTCCCGGGCGACGTCACGCTGTGGCCGAACCTGTCCGGCGGCGAGGTCATCGACCTGCTCGGGCGCCTGCGCGGCGGCCTCGACCGCGAGCGCAGGGCCGAGCTGCTCGACCGCTTCGAGCTCGACCCGAAGAAGAAGGGCCGGGCCTACTCCAAGGGCAACCGGCAGAAGGTCGCCCTCGTCGCGGCGTTCGCGTCCGACGCGGAGCTGCTGATCCTGGACGAGCCCACGTCCGGCCTCGACCCCCTCATGGAGGAGGTCTTCCAGGAGTGCGTCCGGGAGGAGAGGCGCGACGGGCGCACGGTCCTGTTGTCGAGCCACATCCTCAGCGAGGTCGAGGCGCTCTGCGACCGGGTCACCATCATCCGCAAGGGCCGGACGGTCGAGACCGGCACGCTCGCCGACCTGCGGCACCTGACCCGCACGTCCATCCACGCCGAACTGGCGGCGCCGCCCGACGGCGTCCCGCTGCCCGGGGCGCACGACGTGCACATCGACGGCACCAGCATCGCCTTCGAGGTCGACACGACCGAGCTGGACGCCGCGCTCAAGGAGCTCACCCGGATCGGCGTCCGGACGCTGACGAGCCGCCCCCCGACGCTCGAAGAGCTGTTCCTGCGCCACTACGAGGACGACCTCGCCAAGGAGCCGGTCTCATGACCGCCACGACCCTGGACTCCCCCGCTCCCGCCACGGCGGGGGACGGCGGGCTGACCGGCGCCGGCCTGCTGCTCAAGCTCTGGCTGCGCCGCGACCGGATCATGATGCCGGCCTGGATCTACGGGCTCACCGCCCTGGTCTCCAGCACCGTGTACAGCTTCAAGTACGGCTACGACACGCCGGGCCTGACGAGCTTCGCGCGGGGCATCAACGACAACCCCTCGATGCGGGCGCTCTACGGGCCCGTCCTGAACGACCACACGGTGGGCGGCGTCAGCGCCTGGCGCGTGGGCTCGACCGGCAGCGCGATGGTCGCCGTCATGTGCGTCCTGCTCGTCGTCCGGCACACGCGCGCCGAGGAGGAGACCGGGCGCCTCGAACTCGTCGGCGCCGCGTCCGTCGGCCGCCGCGCGCCGCTGGCCGCCGCGCTGCTGACCGCCGTGACGGCCGCCGGGACGCTCGGCGCCATCGCCGCGCTCGTCATGGTCCTCTTCGGGCTGCCGGTGGCCGGGTCGGTCGCGTTCGGCCTGTCCTGGCTCGGCGTCGGGCTGGTCTTCGCCGGGGTCGCGGCGCTCACCGCCCAGCTCACCGAGACCTCGCGCCTCGCGAACGGCCTGGCGCTCGCCGTCCTGGCGGCCACGTTCCTGGTGCGCGCGGTCGCCGACGCGGGGTCGGCGCACTGGCTGTCGTGGCTGTCGCCGATCGGCTGGGCGCAGCACGCGCGCCCGTTCGCGGACGAGCAGTGGGCCGCCCTCCTGCTCCCGCCCGCCGCGTTCGTGCTGCTGGTCGCCGCCGCCTACGCGCTGACCGAGCGCCGCGACCTCGGCGCCGGGGTCATGGCGTCGTCCCTCGGCCCGGCGCGGGCGGCGCCGTCCCTGCGCGGCCCGCTGGCCCTCTCGTGGCGGCTGCAGCGCGGCGCGCTGCTCGGCTGGGCCGCCGGGTTCCTGCTGTACGGGCTGTCGATCGGCGGGGTCGTGGACGGCGTCGACGACCTGGTCAACGGCAGCGAGGCCGTCCTGGACGACATCCGCAGGATGGGCGGCGGCCAGCAGGATCTCTCGGACGCGTTCCTCGCCACCGCCATGGGCCTCATGGCGCTGTTCACCTCCGCCTACGCGGTGCAGAGCGTCCTGCGGATGCGCGCCGAGGAGAGCGGCGGGCGCCTCGAACCCGTCCTCGCCACCCCCGTCGGGCGGACCCGCTGGGCCGTCGCGAACCTGGCGGTCACCGCCGGGGGCACGGTGGTCCTGCTGGCCCTCACCGGCCTCGGCATCGGCCTCGTCCACGGCGCCCGCTCCGGCGACCTCGCCGGTGTGCTCCCCCGCGACCTCGGCGCGGCGCTCGTCCAGCTCCCCTCGGTGTGGGTCGTCGCCGCCGCCACCGTGCTGCTGTTCGGCGCGCTGCCCCGCGCGTCGGCCGCGGGCTGGGGCGTCCTGACCGTGTTCCTGCTCCTGGGCCAGGTGGGGCCGCTCCTGGAACTGCCCCAGCTCGTCATGGACCTCTCGCCGTTCACCCACACGCCGAAGCTCCCCGGCGGCGACGCCGACCCGCTCCCCCTCGTCGCCTTGACGGCCACGGCCGCGGCGCTCACGGCGGCGGGCCTGGCCGCCTTCCGGCGCCGCGACGCCGGCTGAGCCCGCTCAGGCGGCGGGATGGTCGGGATGCGCCAGGAGCCAGGCCCAGATCTCCACCGGGTCCTCGGCGGTGAACTGGGCGCCGCAGTGGCAGATGCCGGTGAGGCGGTCGGAGCCCGGCGTCCACTCGACGCGCAGGCGGCCGGTGCTCACCCGGCCGCCTGGCGCCGCAGGATGCGGCGGGCGGCGAGGCCGCCGGTGTCGATGTTGATGGACAGCTCCTGGTAGCCCTCCGGCTCGGCGGCGATGACCCTCTCCAGAATGTTCAGCGCCTCCACGTCCTGCAGGACGACCGTGCGGTTGCTGTCGGCCAGGAACGTCGAGATCTTCTCGTCGCCCTGGGCGAAGTCGCGGGCGACGAGCCAGAAGTCGTGCGTGCTGGTCTCGGTCTCGGGGGTGATGGCGTAGCCGACCTCGACGTGGAACGCCCGCGAGTCGTCGCCGTCCGGGCCGGGCTCCACCCCGGTCGGCGCGATGCGGCTGTGCAGGAGGTACAGGCACGGCGGGTGGTACTCGATGTCCTGCCAGCGGTCGATGCGCCCCTCGATGCCGGTGGACTCGGCGTAGAAGGGCGGGCACTCCACGTCCTTCATGCGGCGGCTCACGTAGACGATGCCGGCGTCCTCGTCGACCTCGGTGTTGATCGGGGTCTGCGCCACCTCGGGGGTGCCGATGTAGCCGGCGTGCAGGTACGTCTCGTGGGACAGGTCCAGAAGGTTGTCGACGAGCAGCTCGTACCGCGCGGCGAGCGGCTCCATCCCGCGGACGGTCGTGTAGTCCGGCGAGCCGAACCACGGCGCGCGCGGGATCGCGGAGGCGTCGCCCTGCCCGTCGCCGATCCACACCCAGACGAACGAGTCCTGCTCCACGACCTGGTAGGCGGGGACGCGGGCGGTGCGGGGGACGCGGGTCTGCCCGGGCACCGCGACGCACACGCCGTCGGGGGCGTAGGTGAACCCGTGGTAGCCGCAGACGATGCGGTCGCCGTCGCGGTTGCTCTCGGAAAGGGGGTAGCGGCGGTGCACGCAGCGGTCGGCGAGCGCGACGGCCTCGCCGGCCTGCGTCCGGTACATGACGAGGGGTTCGCCGCAGATCGTCCGGGCGAGCAGGCCGTCGCCGACCTCCTCGCCGTAGGCCGCCACGTACCACTGGTCGCGCGCGAAGACCATGGATCTCTCCTCCCAGGTGGACGAGGGGATGGGACGACCCTCTCCGCGTGGCGGCGGCGCGGGCCACACCGGTTCCGTCCAACGGAAGGAACGCCCGTCAGCGGGCGTGCAGGGCGGTCTCCGGGGGACGCAGCGCGCGCGGCGCCCCGAGGGCCCGGGAGATGCCGCGGGCGCTGGCGCGGACGGCCGGGACGAGCGCCCGCGCCTCCCACCCGTCCGCGGGGACGACGATCGCGACGGCGGCCACGACCGTGTCGTCCGGGCCGAACACCGGCGCGCCCACCGAGAGCGCGAACGTCTCGACCTGGCCGTCGCTGATCGCCACGCCGGTGCGGCGGACCTCGGCGAGGACGCGCCGCAGCTCGGCGCCGGAGGCGATCGTCTTGCCGGTGAAGCGGCGCAGCGGCCCGGCGATGGCGCGCTCCTGCACCTCGGGGACGGCGTGCGCGAGCATCGCCAGGCCGACGCCCGTCGCGTGCGCGGGCCAGCGCCCGCCGACCCGGGAGAACACGTGCACGGCGTCGCGGGCGGAGATCCGCTCGATGTAGACGACCTCCAGCCCGTCCAGGACGGCGAGGTGGACGTTCTCGTGCGTCGCCTCGTAGAGGTCCTCCAGGAACGGCATCGCCGCGTCGCGCAGGACGGGCCCGCGGGGGGCGAGCGCGGCGACCTCCCACAGCCGCAGGCCGATCCGGTAGAGGCCGGCGGCGTCGCGTTCGAGCACGCCCCGGCACGTCAGCTCGCCGGCCAGCCGGTGCGCGGTGGACAGCGGCAGGCCGGCGCGGTGCCCGATCTGCGTGATGGTGAGGGCCGGGCGCTCGGCGGAGAACGCCTCCAGGATGTCCAGGACGCGGCTGGTGACCGTCGGGCGCCGCTCGTCGCGCGCCGTCATGGCATGCCGTACTCCTCCCGCAGCCGCGTCTTGAGGATCTTGCCGGCCGCGTTGCGCGGGATCTCCGCGGCGAGCACCGCCGACTTGGGGATCTTGTAGCGGGCGAGCCGGTCCGCCAGGGAGGCGAGCACCTTCTCCGGGCTCACGTCCGCGCCGGGCCGCGGGACGAGGACGGCGCGGCCGACCTCGCCCCACCGGTCGTCCGGGACGCCGATGACCGCGCACTCCAGGATGTCGGGGTCGGCGAGGATCGCTTTCTCGACCTCGGCCGGATACACGTTCTCGCCCCCGGAGATGATGACGTCCTTGATGCGGTCGACGATGAAGGCGTACCCGTCCTCGTCGAGGCGGGCGGCGTCGCCGCTGCGGAACCAGCCGTCGGTGAACACGGCGGCGGTGGCGTCGGGCCTCCCCCAGTAGCCGGTCATGACGTGCGGGCCACGGACGACGATCTCCCCGGTCTCACCGGGCGCCACGTCCGCCATGCCGGGCCCGACGACCCGGACGTCGCTGAAGAAGTGCGGCACTCCGGCCGACCCCGCCTTGGACACCGCGTGCTCGGCGTCCAGGAACAGCGCGCCGGGCGCCGCCTCGGTCATCCCGTATCCCTGCAGGAACGTCAGCCCCCGCTTCTGGTAGGTCTCGATCAGGGACGGCGGCACCGGGGCGCCGCCGCACGTCAGGATACGCAGCGAGGACAGGTCGGCGCCGGCCCAGCCCGGTTCGCGGGCGACCCGCTGGAACATCGTCGGCACCCCGAACATGAACGTGACCCGCCGCTCCTCGATGAGCCGCAGGGTCGCGGCGGGATCGAACGCGGCGACGAGGACGCACGTCCCGCCCTTGAGCAGCACCGGCAGCGTGAGCATGTTCAGCCCGGCGGTGTGGAAGAGCGGCGCCGACACGAGCGCCACCTCCCCCGCCACCAGGTCGTGGTCGATCAGGACGTTGATCGCGTTCCAGGTGATGTTGCCGTGGGTGAGCGTCGCGCCCTTGGGCGACCCGGTCGTCCCGGACGTGTACATGATCATGCAGGGGTCGTCGAGCGCGACCGGGAGGTCGAGCGGGGTGTCGTCCGCGGCGGCGAGCAGCTCCTCGTACCGGCCGTCGAGGGCGATGTGCTCCCGGACGGGCGTGCCGCCCCGGACGCCGTCCACCAGCTCGGCGTGCGAGGGCGCGTGGACGAGCACCGACGCGCCGCAGTCGGCGAGCTGGTAGGCGATCTCCGGACCGGCCAGCCGCGTGTTGAGCGGGACGAACACCCCGCCGAGCATGCCGGTCGCGAAGAGCGTCTCCATGAAGGACGGGTGGTTGGCGCCGAGGTAGGCGACCCGCTCGCCCGGCTCGACACCGAGGTCGCGCAGCGCGTTGGCGAGACGCGCGACGCGGCCGAGCAGCCCGGCGTAGGTGAGCGTCCCGTCCTCGTGGATCAGGGCGGCCGCCCGCGGGGTCTTGCGGGCACGGCGGGCCGGCCAGGACCCGAGTCCTTCGTTGCGCATGCGCGTCATCCCTCCATCGTCTTCGAGGCCGTGCGGCGCTCCCACCAGCCGGTGGCGGACGGCACGAGCCCTCTCGGCAGGAACAGCACGACCACGACGAGCAGCAGCCCGTAGACCGCGTAGGACAGCACGGTAGGCGCGGACGCGGGCATCCCCTCCCGTGTGCCGATGTCGTTCAGCAGCTGCAGCAGCAGGGTGATCGCGGTGGCGCCGGCGAGCGCGCCCCAGATCGTCCCGGCGCCGCCGACGACGACCATCACGACGTACTCGAACGACAGCAGGACGGGGAACGAGCCGGGCGCGACGTACCCGATGTAGAAGGCGTAGACCCCGCCGGCCAGCCCGGCGAACCCGGCCGACAGGGCGAACACCGCCTGCTTGTAGGCCGCGACCGGCACGCCGGACGACGCGGCGGCGACCTCGCTGGTCGCCAGCGCCCGCAGCCCCCGTCCGGGCCGGGACGTCACGATGTGCCGGGTGATCAGCACGGCCAGCCCGAGGGCGCCGAGCGCCAGGTAGGCGTAGGAGATCTCACCCGCGAACTCGTACCCGGCGACCCGGAGGCGCGGGACTCCCTGCAGGCCGATGTCGCCGCCCGTCCACTCCTGCCGCCCGACCAGGCTCAGCAGGATCAGCTGGATGGCGAGGGTCGCGAACGCGAGCTGGTGGCCGCGCAGCCGCAGCAGGGGGACGCCGACGAGCGCGGCGGCCGCCGCGGCGGCGAGCGGGGCCAGCAGCAGGCCGAGCCCCGTCGGCAGGCCGTGCGTCGCGGTCAGCGCCGCCGTGTAGCCGCCGATCATGGTGAAGGACGCCTGGCCGAGGGAGACCTGCCCGGCGTACCCCATCAGCATGGACAGGCCGACCACCACGGTCGCGGCCAGCACGAGCAGCACGTACACCGACACCTGCGTCTCGGGGAGCAGCACCGGGACGAGCAGCGCCGCCACGGCGACGAGGGCCGCGGCGAGGGCATGGGGCGAGGGCCGCCGCCGCGGCGCCGGCCCGGCCGCGGGACCGGAGGCGCGCGAGGACTTGCGGACGGACACGCTCATCGGGCGGCCTCCTCCTGCAGCGCGGTCCTCCGCGAGGCCCGCACCAGCATGATCGCCAGCATCAGCGCCAGCGCGACGACGGTCTGGTAGGACGCCTCGCCGTAGCCCGCGACCATCGCCTCCGCGACGCCGAGCGTGAGCGCGCCGGCGAGGGCGACGCCCGGCCGGTCCAGCCCGGCGAGCACGGCCGCGGCGAACCCGTTGGTGATCAGCAGGACGTCGCTGTTGTAGGAGATGGGCTGCAGCGGGGTGAGCAGGACGCCGCCGAGGCCGCCGAGCATCCCGCCGAGCGCGAACGCGACCAGGCCCATCCGCAGCGGGTCGATGCCCATGGCCCGCGCCGCGTACGGGTTGGACGCGCACGCGCTGAGCGCCTTGCCCGCGTAGGTGCGCCCGAAGAACACCGCGAGCAGCCCGAACACGGCCGCCGTGACCGCGATGACGAGGAACGACTGCTTCTGGACGTGCGCGCCGAACAGGGTCACGGCGCCGCCGAGCCCGGGGAAGGAGCGCGGGGTGTCGCCCCAGATCATGATCTCCACCGCGTACGCCAGGAAGCCGAGGCCGAGCGTGACGATCAGCGCCGCCTGGGGGGACGTGCCGCGCCGCCCGGTGGCGACGAACCCGACCGCGAGCCCGGTGGCGCCGGCGACGGCGACCGCGGCGGCCTCCGCGGCCCCGTGCGGCAGCCCGGCCGACAGCAGCGAGCCCGCCGTCATCCCGCCGACGACGGCGAACATGCCCTGCGCGAAGTTCACGACGCGGGTCACCCGGTGGATCGTGACCAGGCCGCTGGCCAGCAGCGCGAACCCGCAGCCGACGGCGATCCCGGAGATGAGGTACTGCAGGAAGGCGCTCATGCCCGCTCCTCCGTCCCGCCGCCGTCGCGCCCGCCGAGGTAGGCGTCGGCGACCTCCGGCCCGGCGGCCAGCTCGGCGGCGGGCCCCTCGGCGCGGATGCGGCCCGCCTCCAGGACGTACCCGCGCCCGCACAGGTCGAGGGCCAGCCGCGCGTTCTGCTCGATCAGCAGGACGGCGAGGCCGCGCGCCGCGTTCAGCGCGCGCAGGTGCGCGACGAGGTCCGCGGTGACGAGGGGCGCCAGCCCGAGCGACAGCTCGTCCACGACGATCACGTCGGGCTCGGCCATCAATGCCCGGCCGAACGCGACCATCTGCTGCTCTCCGCCGGACAGCGACCCGGCGCGCCGCCTCCGCAGCTCGGCCAGCCGCGGCAGCACGTCGTACACGCGGCCGGTGTCGCGGGCGCCCTTCGCGCGGCGGCGCCGCCACGCGCCGAGGACGAGGTTGTCCTCGACGGTCAGGTCGTCGAACATCTGCCGCCCCTCGGGGACGAGCGCCACCCGCCCGCGCAGGTCGACCCGTCCCGCCGCCGGGCGCAGGACCCCGGCGATCGCGTTGACCAGCGAGGTCTTCCCGGCCCCGTTCGGCCCGATCAGCGCGACCAGCTCCCCCGCCCCGACGGTCAGCCCGACCCGGTCGAGCGCCGTCGCCGTCCCGTACCGGACGACCAGGTCGCTGACCTCGACCACGGCCGCCCCGCGATCAGCCGCGCCCTCACTCCGCTCGCTGCGCTCGCTGCGTTCAGTCATGCGGCATCACCCAGGTAGGCCCCGATGACGGCGGGGTCGTCGCGGATCTCCTCCGGGGTGCCCTCGGCGATCAGGCGGCCGAGGTCCAGGACGCTGACGCGGTCGGCGAGGCGCGCGACGAAGGCCACGTCGTGCTCGACGAGCATGATGGTGAGCCCCTCGGCGCGCAGGCCCTCGACGAGCCGGGCGAGGGCCTCGCGCTCCCCGGCCCGCAGCCCGGACGCCGGCTCGTCCAGCAGCAGGAGCCGCGGGCGCGCGCACAGGGCGCGCGCCACCTGCAGCGACCGCTGCTGGCCGAGGGGCAGCACGTCCGCCGAGCGGTGCGCCCAGTCGCGCAGGCCGACCCGGTCGAGCGCGGCGAGGGCGTCCGCCCTGATCGCGGCCTCCTCGCGGCGGTGCGCGGGGAGGCGCAGCGTGGCCGACAGGAAGCCGTGCCGGGTGCGCGCGTGCGCGCCGACCATGACGTTCTCCAGCGCGGTCATCCCGTGGAAGAGGCGGGCGCTCTGGAACACGATCGCGATGCCGAGCCGCGCCCGCGCGTGCGGCGGCAGGCGGTCGATGGGCCGCCCGCCGTACCGCACGGTGCCGTGGTCGGGGGCGAGGTGCCCGCTGATGAGGTTGAAGAGCGTGGACTTGCCCGCGCCGTTGGGGCCGATCACGCCGCGGGTCTCGCCCTCCGCGACCGTCATGGCCACGTCGCGGACGGCGTACACGCCGCCGAAGGCGCGCGCGACGGAGCCGATCTCCAGGAGCGGCGTCATCCGGCGGCCTTCGCGGTCTCGGCGAGCTGCTTCACCGACCATTCCGTGGGGACCAGCTTGCCGTCCTTGACCCGGTTCATGGAGATGTCGGTGGGACGCAGGCCGGAGTGGTCGGTCTTGGAGTAGGTGTACTTGCCGCAGGGGGTGACGAGGCTGAGGCCCTCCAGCGCGTCCCGGATCTTCTCCCGGTCGGTGCCGCCGGCCTTCTCGATCGCGGCGGCCAGGAGCTTGACGCCCGTGTAGCCGTCCATCGCGAACTGCGGCGGCTCGTAGCCGTACTTCTGCTTGAACGGGACGGACATCTCCTCGACGGCCTGCTTGAGCTTGCCGGCCGGCAGGTGGTCGCCGACGACGCCGATGGCCGACTGGACGTACACGCCCTCGGCCGCCTTCCCGACGGGGTCGAGCCAGAGCTTGCTGGCCTGCGAGCCGGTCATGTAGAGCGGGAGCTTCAAGCCGGACGACGGGTACTGCTTGGCGAGCGTCACGCCGGGCGAGCCGCTGGCCCACGCGACGAGCGCCTGCGCACCGGAATCGCGGACGTGCGTGAACAGCGGGCTGAAGTCGGACGCCGTCGTCTCGTACGTCTCCTCCTTGACGATCTGGACCCCGAACTGCCCCGCGTGCTCCTTCATGCCCGCGAAGCCGGCCTTGGCGTAGGCGCTCTTGGTGTCGTAGGCGACCGCGACCCTGGTGATGTCGTGCGCCTGGAAGTACCCGAGCATCGCCCGCGCGTACATGGACGAGATCGCCGGGACCACGAACGTGTACTTGCGGATCGGGTCGACCTGCTCGTCCGCCGGTGAGAGCGAGATGTAGGGGATCCGCTCCCGCTCGGCGAGCGGCTCGACCGCGAGGCCGACGTTGGAGAAGGTCGAGCCGAGGATGGCGGTGACCTTCTCCGCCTTGAGCTTGTTGAAGTGCAGCACGCCCTGGTCTGGAGCGGTCTTGTCGTCGAGGGTGATCAGCTTGATCTTGCGGCCGTCGATGCCGCCGGCGGCGTTGATCTGTTCCACGGCGAGATCCACGGTCTTCTTCGCCTCGCCGCCGAGCGGAGCGTAGTTGCCGGTCAGCGACTCGATGAAGCCGACCTTGATCGTGGAACCGCCGCCCGATCCGCCGGAGTCGCCGCACGCGGCGGTGAACCCGGCGGCGAGAACGACGGTGGCCAGAAGCGGGACGAGTTTGCGACGCACTGGGACCTCCCGGGGTGGGCGTGCCCCGAAGTTAGGCGTACTCTTCACGACAGTCAATGTTTTGCCCAACATCGACGCGACGGCGGCGGGGCGCCCCCGCGCCGTCGTTACGCTGGCCGGATGACGGGAGCCGCAGTGTGAGTGCACAGAGCGAGGCCGGGCCGGTGCCGTCCGGGCGGCCGTCCCCGCGGCTCCGCCCGCAGTCGCTGATGCTGACCTATCTCGGCAACTACGTCCTCGGGCGCGGCATCGCGGTGTTCTCCGGCAGCTTCATCGACACCTTCGCCCGGCTCGGCGTCGGCGAGCACGCCGTCCGGTCGACGCTGACGCGCATGGTCGGCCGCGGCCTGCTGGAGCGGCACCGCGAGGGCAGGCGCATGCACTTCGGGCTCACGCCGCGGTCCGAGGCCATCCTGCACGACGGCGAGGAGCGCGTCTGGCGGCGCGGCGTGCTCAACACCGACTGGGACGGCAACTGGACCGTCCTCGCGTTCTCCATGCCCGAGTCGTGGCAGCGCGTCCGGCACGACCTGCGGGCCCGGCTCACCTGGGCCGGGTTCGGCTCGCTCGGCAACGGCACGTGGATCGCGCCGTCCCGGGTCGACGTCCGGCCGATCGTCGCGGGCCTCGGCCTGAACGGGCACCTGAAGGTGTTCGCCGGACCGGCCGAGGAGCCGACGGACGTCCCGCACATGCTGCGCGAGGCGTTCGACCTGGACGGCCTCGCCGCCGGCTACCGGGCCTTCCTGGACCGCTGGGACCGTCCCGACCCGCTCCCCCACGCCCCCGACGACCTCGCCCGCTACCTGTGGATGACCACCGAGTGGCTGCAGCTCGTCCGCGACGACCCGCGGCTGCCCGTCGAGCACCTGCCGGAGGGCTGGCCCGCCGTCCGGGGCCAGCAGGTGCTGCTGGACCTGCGCGACCGCTACGAGGCCCGCGCGCGGTCGCTCGCGGACGCGGCCATCGAGTACATCCGGGTGTGCTGACCGCCGCTCCCGCTCCGGCCCGCCGCATGACCTCGCCTCTCGCGGGTACGTCGCGTGCCTGCGACAACATGCCGACGAGGACGCGAGGTGATCGCATGCCGCCAGGGCCCGGCGGACCATCGGGCGCCGCACCCATCGATCCGCTGCGCCTCCGCAGCGGCGCCCGCGGGCCCTGCCTGCTCATCGAGGCGGAGGGCGAGCTCACCATCCTGACCTCCGACCAGCTGCGCGAGCACGCGCTCGCCGCGATGCGGACCCACGACGGCCCGCCGCTGGTCGTCCTGGACGTCGGCGAGGTCAGCTTCTGCGACTCCTCCGGCCTGAACGCGATGATCATCCTCTGGAAGGCCGCGCACCAGGCCGGGGGCGAGCTCGTGCTGGCGCGGCCGAGGCGCCGGTTCCAGACGATCATCGAGCGCAGCGGCCTGGACCGGCACCTCGTCGCCTACCCGACCACCGACGAGGCCGTGGAGGCGCTCGGCTCGCGCTGACTCCGCGCCCGCGCGGCGCCCGGCGGCTAGAGTCGGCCGGGAGATGACGAGCGACGGCGACGAACTCCTGCGCAACCTCCTCACCGGCGTCCCGGAGAGCGAGCCGCAGACCGACCGCATCCTGGACGCGGCGCTCCGGTCCTTCGAGACCTACGGGCCGCGCCGCACCACCATGGACGACATCGCGCGCGAGTCCGGCCTCGGCCGCGCCACGATCTACCGGCGCTTCCCCACCAAGGGCGACCTCGTCACCGGCGTCCTGCTCCGGGAGGCGCGGCGGTTCTTCGCCGAGCTGGACGAGGCCGTCGCGGCGCTGCCGACCCTGGAGGAGCGCCTGGTCGAGGGGTTCGCGGTCGCGCTGCGGATCAGCCGCGAGCAGCGGCTGGTGACCCGGCTGATGGTCGTCGAGCCCGAGCTGATCCTCCCGCACTCCACGGTCAAGGCCGGGCCGCTGCTGGCCGCCGCCCGCGGCTACCTCGCCGGCCGGCTGCGCACCGCGCAGCGCCGCGGCGCCGCCCCGCCGGACGTCGACCCGGAGGTGGTCGCCGAGATCCTCGTGCGGCTCACCCACTCCCTCGTCCTCACCCCGGAGGGGCACATCCCCCTCGACGACGACGGTGCCCGCGACTTCGCCCGCCGCTACCTGCTCCCGATCGTCCGCAACACCCCGGCCTGACGCCGCCGGCCGGCGTCCGCGTCGCGACCGCTAGAGCGGGGCCTCCGGGCGGGGGGCCTGGCCGTCCTCGCCGTGGGCGGGGAGGGTGATGCGGACCGTGGTGCCCTTGCCGGGCGGGCTCTCCACCTCGACGCGGCCGCGGAGCGCGCGGACGCGGTCGGTGAGGCCGGCCAGGCCGCCGCGCGGCGACGTACCGGCGCCGCCGACGCCGTCGTCGCGGACCTCGGCGACGATCACGTCCGCACCGGGCCGGACCGCGAGCGTGATCGAGTCCGCCCGCGCGTGCTTGACGGCGTTGGTGAGCGCCTCGCAGAGCGCGAAGTAGAGCGTCGACTCGATCTCGGGCGCGAACCGGCCGGCGGGCAGGTCGAGGCGGACCGGCACCGCGGCGCGCGCGGCGACCAGCTCGATCGCCTGCGCGAGGCCCTGGTCCTTCAGGATCGCCGGGTGCACGCCGCGGGCCAGGCCGTCCAGCTCGGCGACCGCCTCGGCCAGCTCGCGGCGGCACGTGCGGGCCTGCTCCCGGGCCCGCGGGTCCGCCGCGGCGTCCTCCAGGCGCGCCAGCAGCTCCTCCAGGCCCCGGAGCCGCTGCTGGGCGCTGTGCTGCAGCTCGGCGGCCAGCCGCTCGCGCTCGGCCGCCTGCACCCGGACCAGCCGCTCCTGCGCGTCGCGGGCCCGTTCGAGGTTGGCCTGCGCCGCGGCCTGCAGCCGGACGGTCTCCAGCGCGCGGCCGCCCGCGATCAGCGCGGCCTCGACGAGCGGCTCGTGGTCGCGCAGCGCGATGGCGACGTCGACGGTGGCGAGCGGCTCGCCGCCGGACGTCCGCACCTCGTGCCGCCAGCGCCCCGGGGCGGCGCCCGGCGCGCCCCGGATGCGGCGGCCCGCCACGTCGACGTAGCCGCCGTCCGCCCACAGCCACAGGTCGAGGGTGTCGTCGCGCAGGACGGCCCGCAGCGCGTCGCGGACCCTCGCCATGGAGACCGGGTCGGCGAGCAGCCGGTGCATCCGCTCGGCGACGGTCAGCTCGGCGAGCCGGGCGCGCAGCGCGGTGCCGAGGAACGCCACCGGCATCACGGTCGCGCAGATGCCCTGGACGAGATAGACGTCGAGCACGTCGTCCAGGCCCACGCCGCTGCCGGCGAGCGTGCCCTGGACGGCCAGCGCGCCGGTGACCCCCAGCGTGAGGGCGATCGCGACCGGAACGGTGAGCGCGCGGTCCAGCCGCCCGGTGCGCGGCATCCGGGCCACCAGGATGACCACCAGGACGCCGGCCAGCGCCGCCATCGCGGCCGTCAGCGCCCGCTGGACGCCGTGGAACACCGCCTGGTCGGGGCGGACCACCGGCCAGGCGACCGAGGCGGCGAAGCCGTTCCAGCCCGGCCGGGAGACCGCGCACAGCAGCGCCTGGCCACCGACCATGATCACGACGGCGGCGGCCGTCCAGAGCCGGACGGCGGCGCCCTCCAGCCGGCCGCCCGGGTACAGCAGCACGCCGACGCCGATCGCGAGGAAGAACACCGACTGGGCGAACACCGACACCAGCGGCAGCACGCCGGCGTTCCAGGCCGCCGACCAGGTGACCGCCCAGGCCGCCGCCGCGAACACGAACACCGCGCCCGTCCGCCGGCCGAGCCGCCCGGCGGCCAGCAATCCGCCCGCGATCGCGAAGCCGCCGCAGCACACCAGCGTCACCGCGGCGGCCGGCGGCTGCACCCGCCAGTGCGGCCAGCCGCACACGAGGGCCGCCGCGGCGACCGCCGTGCCGGCGGCCAGGGCGCGCCGGACCCCTGGGCTGAGCCAGAGCGGCCACCGGGAGACGAGCCTCACGCGGTCCCTTCCGTGTCGTCGTCCCGGGAAACCACCGTCCGGGAGTGGTGTTTTCCCGGATGCGCGCGGGGGCACGGCGCCGGGAACATGGGAGCGTGCCGGACACGGTCCTCGAAACGGGCCCGGCGCCGGGCCCGTGGCGCGTCCCGGTGGCGTGCGGGGGCCACCACCGGGCCGCCTGACGCGACCGGACTCGCGCGGTCAGTTTTCCGTACGGCGAGCACGGAGCGCGAGGGGCCGTTACCCGATTGATGCGCGGCCGGGCGCGGCCGGCCGCGGGACGGCGCGCGGCCGTCCGGATCCGGTCAGCGGGACTCGGCGGCGCGCAGCCACGTCAGGACCGCGAGCACCCGCTTGTTGTGGTCCTGCGGCCCCGGCGGCCCGCCGGACGAGGCGATCTTGAGCTTGGTGAAGATGGCCCGCACGTGGTCCTCGACCGTGCGGGCCGACAGGTGCAGCCGCTTGCCGATGCCGGCGTTCGAATGGCCCTCCGCCATCAGCGCCAGCACCTCCCGCTCGCGCTCCGACAGCCGGGACAGCTCGTGCTCGCGGTGCCGCGCCTCGACGAGCCTGGCCACCACGTCGGGGTCGATGACGACCTCGCCCCGGATGACCCGCTCCAGCGCCGAACGCAGGTTCTCCACGTCGGTGACGTGGTCCTTCAGCAGGTAGCCGACGCCGCGCGGCTCGTCGCGGAACAGCTCCAACGCCGGCGGCGTCTCGTTGTAGGCGGACAGGACGAGGACCCCGAGGCCGGGATGGCGCTCCAGCAGCCGGCGGGCCGCGACGACGCCCTCGTTGGTGAACGTCGGCGGCATGTGCAGGTCGACGATCGCCACGTCGGGCGGGTCGCCGGCGACGCGGGCCAGCAGCTCCTCGCCGGAGCCGGCCGACACCACGACCTCGATGCCTACCGTGGTGAGCAGGGTGACCAGCGCCTGCCGGAAGATCCCGCTGTCCTCCGCCACGGCTACTCGCATGGAAGGTCCATCCTTACCGTCATGCCCTCGCCGGGACCGCCCCCGACCTCCACAGTGCCGCGCAGCGCCCGGAGGCGGCCGGACAGCCCGGCCAGCTCCGCGCCGGGATCGGCGGACGCGCCGGAGCCGTCGAGTCCCACCTCGGCGACCAGCCGGCCGTCCTCCTCGCCGACCCGCACGAACACCTGGGTCGCACGCGTGCGGTCGACAGCGTACGACAACGCCTCGCAAAGCGCCGAGTAAAGCGTGGACTCGATCTCCCTGGAGAAGCGGCGGGAGGTGACGTCGAGCTTGACACGCGTGCCGAGACGCTCGGCGACCACCTCCAGCGCGGGCCCGAGGCCGTCCTGGACGAGAAGCGCCGGCTGCACCTCGCGGGCGAGCGTCCGCAGCTCGGCGAGGGCCTCCATCAGCTCCGCGCGGCAGGTCCGGGCGTGCTCCTTGACCGCGGGGTCGTCGGCGACGGCCTCCAGGGCCCCGAGCATCGCGCCGAGCGCCAGCAGCCGCTGCTGGGCGCCGTCGTGCAGGTCGCGGGCGAGGCGTTCGCGCTCGACGGTCTCGGCGCGGACGAGGCGCCGGTAGGCGGACCGGACCTGTTCGAGCCCCGCGTGGACGCTGGCCTGCAGCCGGGCGGTCTCCAGCGCCCGGCCGCCGGCGACGAGCGCGGCCTGCACGAGCGAGCCGTGGTCGCGCAGCGCGCCGCCGAGCTCCACGACGGCGAGCGGGTCCCCGGCGGCGCTGCGCACCCGGCGCCGCCAGCGGCCCCCGTCACGGCCGGCGCGGTCCCCGTCCGGTCCCGGCGGGTCCTCGTCCTCGGGGTCGACGTCCACCGGACGCCCGGCGGTGTCGACGTAGGTCCCCTCCATCGGCGCCCAGAACCACAGCTCCAGCGTCGGGTCGTGCAGCACGTCCCGCAGCGCGTCGCGGACCCGCTCGACCGACACGGGCGCGGTCAGCCGGAGCATCCGCCCGGCGACGGTCAGCTCGGCGAGGCGGATGCGCAGCCCGGACGCCAGCAGGGTCAGCGGGACCAGGACGACGACCGCGCCCTGCACCACGTAGACGTGCAGCAGGTCGTCCAGCGGGATGGACGCCTCCATGATCGGCTTCTGGGTGAGCGCGGCCGAGATGCCGACGGACGCGATGGCGACGGTCACCGGGAGGGCGAGCAGGCGCCGCATCCTGCTCATCCGGGGCAGCCGCAGCAGCAGCACGATGGCGAACGAGAAGGCGAGAAAGACGTAGAGGGCGGCGGAGACCTGGAGGACGGCCTGGAACACCTCGAAATCGGGGAAGGGCGCGGGCCACCACACCGACTCGCCCCGGAACGCGGCCCATTCGGGCTTCGACGTCGTCCACAGCGCGGTCGGGCAGAGCCAGAGGATCGCGCACGCCAGGACCGCCCAGATCCGGTCGACCAGGTACTCCAGCCGCCCGCTCGGATACAGCAGGACGCCGATCATGAGCGCGAGGTAGAAGTTCGCCTGGGCGTACGGGGACATGATCGGCCCGACGGTCGCGTCCCAGCTCGCCGCCCAGTTGGCCGCCCAGCAGACGGACGCGGCCGTGAACAGCAGGCCGGTGCGGCGGGTGCGCCCCCCGGTCGCGAGCAGCACCCCCACCACGGCGATCGCGGCACAGCTCACCAGCGTGATCGCGGCGGCGGCCGGATGGTCCCGCCAGTACGGCCAGCCCGCGCCGAGCGCCAGCCCCGCCACCGCGAGCCCGGAGCCGAGGGCGCGCCTCGTCTCCGCCCCGAACCACGGCGGCGACCTGCGCCTCCGCGGTGCGGAAATCACCACGACCATCCTCTCCATGCTGGGACCTCGGGCCGCGTCCTGCCACCGGAAACCCCCGGGACGGCGGTCCGTGCTTTCCCGGATGCGGGGCCGCCCCGCCGCTTCCCGGTCCGCGGGCGCACCGGAAGTCTTCCCGGTCCCGCGGCCGGCGGCGGCGCCGTTACCCGATCGATGCGAGGCCGTTCCCGGCCATTCCGTCCCGATCATGCGGGACTCCGGCCCCGCATGATCAGGACCATTCGGGACGCGTCCCCCTTGACGCGGCGCCGGCACCCGGCCACCGCGCCTCCCGGCGGGCCTTTCATCACCTGTTGAAAGGAAAGGACATTCACCGGGAAAACCCGGCAGGCCGCCCGGGAGAGCCTGGGTTGCCGGTCCGGCCGCTCAATGCCAGGATCGTTTTCCGCCGGCGCCATGGGGGGATCGGAAGAAAGGGGCACGGGGGAAATGAGCAACGAGACGGCGCTGCGGGCCGGGAGGCCGGCCCGCGGCGGACCGGACACCGCGGCGGGCGACGCGGTGGCCGACACGGCGGGCGGGACGCGGGCGGGGGCCCTGCGTCCGGTGCTCGTCGACGCGTCCGCCCCGGCGCTCCCGGTCGTGGACCGGGCCCGGGTCCGCCCGCGCTACCGCGCGATCCTGGCCGTGGACATCGAGGGCTCGACCACCCGCACCGACCCGGTGAAGGCCGAGCTGCGCCGCACGCTGTACCGGCTGCTGGAAGAGGCCTTCCTGCGCGCCGGAATCGAGGCGCGCTACCGGGAGGAGTATGTCGACCGGGGCGACGGGGCGCTCGTTCTCGTGCACCCTTTCGACGAGGTCCCGAAAACGCTGCTGCTGCACCCGGTCGTGCCGATCCTGTCCGCTCTGCTGGCCGAATACAATTCCAGGATGGCGGCGGAGGAGGACCGCGACCGGCGAATTCGCGTGCGCGTCGTCGTGCACGCCGGAGAGGTGCACAACGACGGCCGCGGCAATTTCGGCGAGGCGCTCGACGTCGCCTTCCGGCTGCTGGACTCGCCCGAGGCGAAGAGCGCGCTGCGGAGGGCGGGGACGCCGCTGGTCCTCGTCGTGTCCGAGGACATCTACCACTCCATCGTCCGGCACGGCTACGCGGGGATCCGGGCCGACGCCTACGTCCCGCTCGTCCGGCTGGAGGTCACCGGCCGCAGCCACCAGGGCTGGGTGCACGACGCCACCGGCGCGGCGGCGCCCGCCGCGCGGCGCCCGGCACTGGTGCGGCTCGGGGTGCGCGGCAGGTACGGCGCGCGCGGGCGCGCCCGGCGGCTCCTGCCGTCCTGACCGCGGTCAGCCGCGGCGGCCGACACCGGCCAGGGTGAAGGTGCGCTCGGGGTGCGCGGCGCCCCCGCCGGGCCGGTCCGGCCGCCACAGGGAGGTGAAGGTCAGGCCCGGCTCGACGAGGTCGAAGCTGGAGACGATCTCCTGGATCTCGGCGCGGCGGCGGCCCCAGAAGTGGCCTCTGGTCGGCTTGAACAGCCTGCCGACCTCGCCGCTGGACTCGGGCTGGGGGTCCCGGGTGATGTGCGTGAACACGACGTGGCTCCCCGGCGACAGCGCGTCGTGCAGGCGGGCCACGGCCTTGGCGGCCTCGGCGGTGTCGTCGACGAAGTGCAGGACCCGGTCGAGCACGAGCCCGACCGGCCGCCCGAAGTCGATGAGCGCCCGCACGTGCGGGTCGCTCGTGATCGCGTCGGGGTGCTTCGGGTCGCACTGGACGACGGCGGCCCGCTCCGTGCCGGCCAGCAGCGCCCGCGCGTGCGCCAGGACGACGGGGTCGCCGTCCGCGAACAGGACCGTGGCGTCGGGCGCGACTTCGGCGACGACCTCGTGGACGTTGCCCTTCGCGGGGAGCTTGGAGCCCATGTCGATGAACTGCCGGACGCCCTGGCCGGCGAGGTAGCGCACGGCGCGCCCGATGAAGGCCTGGTTCTCCCGCGCCGCCGTCCGCGCCTCGGGGATGACCGCGAGCAGCTGCTCGGCCACCTCGCGGTCGGCGGCGTAGTTGTCCTTGCCTCCGAGCAGGTAGTCGTAGATCCGGGCCGTGTTCGGCGTTTCCAGATCGACGGCGGCGGGCGACCACCTCTCGTCAGCCATCGCAACTCCACTCGAATCCCCGGGAAAACGATCGTCTCATGGAACGCCCGGTGCTCCCACGGAGACCCTCGGTGAGCCCTCCGCGGCCGTCTTGACGCGGGCGGTCAGTCGGGCAGCATCGGAACGGACAGTCCGGGATCGCGCCCGATTAGCACGGCGCGGGTGATGGCAGACGAGCCGAACCGCCCCCGGACGCCGTCCACCGCGCCGTCCACGGCCATGGCCTGGTCGAACGGGAGCGAGAGCTGGACGGCGCGATCGTCGTGCAGGTTGCCGAGCGACACGCCGATGAGCGTCAGGCCCCGCTCCTCGATCAGCGGCGCGGCGGCGGCGAGCAGGCTCCGCGCCGTGCGCAGGATCATCGGGGTCTCCGCGGTCGACTGGGCGAGAGTGTGCGCGCGCGTCGCCCGCCCGTAGTCGCCGAACCGCAGGCGGAGCGTCACCGTCCGGCACACGCGCCGGGCCTTGCGCAGCCGCCCGCCCAGCCGGTCGACGATGCCGACCAGCATCGCGTCCAGCTCCTCCGGTGATCGCCGGCGGCGGCCGAGCGCCCGCTGCGAGCCCATCGACCGCCTCCGCGTCCCGGTGCGCACCGGGCGCGGGTCGCGGTTGAGCGCCAGGGCGCGCAGGTGGCGTCCCGGTCCGGGGCCGAGCAGCGACACGAGCGCGGCCTCCGGCATGGCGGCCACGTCCCCGACCGTGGTGACGCCGAACCGGGCGAGCTTGCGGGCGGTGGCCGGCCCGACGCCCCAGAGGCGCCGCACCGGGAGCGGGTGCAGGAACTCCAGCTCGCCGTCCGGCGGCACCACCAGCAGCCCGTCGGGCTTGGCGACGCCGCTGGCGACCTTGGCGAGGAACTTGGTGCGGGCGACCCCCACCGTGATCGGCAGCCCGACCTCCTCGGCGATCTCCCGCCGCAGCCGCCCCGCGATGTCGGCGGGCGGCCGGCGCAGCCCGTCCACGTCGAGGAACGCCTCGTCGATGGACAGCCCCTCCACCAGCGGCGTCGTGGCCCGGAACACGGCGAACACCGCCTTGCTCGCCTCGCTGTAGGCGCTCATCCGCGGCGGGACGACCACCGCCCGCGGGCACAGCCGCCGCGCCTGCCCGCCGCTCATCGCCGTCCGCACCCCGAAGGCCTTGGCCTCGTAGCTGGCCGCGAGCACGACCCCGGCCCCCACGATCACCGGCCGCCCCCGCAGCCCGGGGTCGTCCCGCTGCTCGACCGACGCGTAGAACGCGTCCAGGTCGGCATGCAGGATCGAAGCACCACCGGACACGAACATATGTTCGCATGCCTGCGGGCCGCGCCCAACCCTCCGCGGCCCCCGTGATCTGGGTCACACTGGAGCGCGCGTTTTCCGGTATGTGTTCCTATTTGCTCCGCACCGATTTTCCAGCAAGGGAACCTCATGCACATTTTGTCGGGGGCGCCGCGCGGATCGGCGCGTGGCGGAGCAATGGACGTGACGCGTTCTCCTAGCGGAGCCGGCCACGGCCTCCCGCGACAGAAAGCGAGACCGATGTCCCTCACCCACATGCTCATCACGGGCGTGTTGTTCACCCTCGTAAGGGCGCTTCACGAGCTCTGCGCCCTCGCCATGGCCTTCCGGGTCGCGCCGGGGAGCACCGTCCAGGTCACCCTGTCCTCCCGGACCAGCCTGCACTATCAGGCCGCCGGCGGCGACACGCCAACGCAGCACCCCACCACCATCGACGATGAGGATTCGGCAGAACGCACGGAAGCCGACTTCATCGAGTTCACGCGGAAGACCTACGAAGATGTCTATAAGACGACCTTCGAAGCGTTTCCAGGTTTGAAGGAGGATGTCCAAGAAGTCGTCAATGACGTTTACGCTGCCATCTGGACAGACTGGGGAAAGCACTCCCGGAAAGACGCCGAGCGCCTGCGGCGGTACGCCACGAAGGCCGCCCGGAACAGGACCATCAGCCGGATCAGAACCGCGAAGAGCGCCGAACGGGCTCTCGATAGGTACCGGCGGGCGCTGGCGGCCCCTCCCGACCCGGACATCCCGCGCGCCGATGACGACCCCACGCTGGTCCAGGCCGTCCGCGACACCCTGCGGAGCCAGCTGGCGAAGACCCCCAGGAAGTCGCACCAGCAGATCATCACGCTTCGTTTCACCCACCAGCTGACCGCCGCCGAGATCGCCGCCGCGACGGGGATCAGCGAGCGGACCGTGTACCGGGTCATCAAGGCCACACGCGAGGAGCTGATGGCCCGGCTCGGCCTGGATCACCCGGAACTGGTGGAACGGATCGCGATCGAGACGAGGCGGCGTCGCCGCGGAAACCGCTCCGCGGCGGGCGAGACCGAAGAGGAGGCCGGCCAGTGAGCGTGTTCCGCCGCCGTCGGCACGAGACCGACGCGCTGACCCGGCTGATCCGTGACGCGCACCGGCCGGAGCCGCCGGAGATCGACATCGACGCCGCGCTGGCCGACATCCGGCGCCGCGTGCGGCCGCCTCGCGCCGCACTGCCCCGGGTCGCTTCCCGCCGCCTCCGCGAGGCCCTGCGGGGCGGTGTCGCCGCGGCGTCCTGGCCGCGCCCCAGGACACTGGCGGGGAGCGTGGTGGCGGCGGCAACGGTGATCCTGGCGATGGGTCTCTGGGGCGGCCACGGAGTACGCCCCCGCCCGGCGCCGCCGCCCGAAGCGGGCCGCACGCATGAACCGAATCGACCGGAGCACGTCCCGACGACCACCTCCGCGGGGACATCCCTGCATCGGACACCGCCTCCCGGTGGGACCGGCGGGAGGTCCACTCCGCTCGGCCGGCTGAAGCTGGTCCACACCCCCGGCTTCGAACCCGACCTCGGATCCGTCACGATCGCGGGACAGCAGTTCGAGTACGGCTGGCAGGTGGGCCCCGAGCAGGTCGCCGCCATGTCCGCGAGCGACCTGTCCTTCGGGTACAAGCTGGATGTCGCGTCCACCGAGTTCGTGGCCACCGTCGGCGCGCACGGCGACGGCCGGGGCGCCCCTGGATGCGTGTGGAGCCTCAGAGCCGACAGCGGCGCGGTGGTCACCAGGACCGTCGCATCAGGAGGAAGCCGGAACATCCGGCTCCCGCTCCGGGACGCGACGGAGTTCAAGATCAAGGTCGCCGCGAACGGCTCGCCCGGAGCACATCACACGGCGCCGACGTGTCCCATGGGCGATCCTCGCGTCCGCCGTTCGGCAGTCCCGGCAGAACGATCGGGGGCTCCGGCTGCGATCCCGTCCGGACGCCCCCCGGGCGGCGAGACCCCGGTGCCCACCTCGACCCCTACCGTCGCGCCGCCGGCCACGACGCCATCGGCGACCCCGACGGACGACGGCGGGCCGGAGCGGAGAACCGGAGGGAGCCCCGGTCCGAGGCCCAGCGTCGAGACCGGGTGAGGGCAAGGGCCCGTGCACGCGGCGGATGCTGTGCGCACGGGCCCCTTGGGGTGGGTCACTCGTCGAAGAGGCGGCCGTAGTCGGCCATGGCCAGGGCTATGTCGGCCTGGGCCCAGAAGCGGTGGTAGGTGAACACGGGCACGGTCGAGCTGTCGCCGTTGGCGTAGGCCATGACGCGCTGGTAGTCGGGATCGCTCTTGTAGAAGGAGCGGATGGACATGAACGTCGAGCTGGAGTTGATGGGGTCGCCGTTGGGCATCGTCCCGGTCCAGCCGGACGGGATGTAGACCGGGTCGATCACGCGCCGGTAGTCGGCCTTGCTCTCCTCGACGGAGACGCCCTTCGCGTCGGCGTGCTTCCAGAGGGCGTCGAGGAGGTCCTTGGCGGCCTGCTTGGCGTCGGCGTCGCCGGACCTGGCGGCGTAGTACGTCAGGGTCTTGGCGTACGCGGCGGCCACGCCGACGTCGCTGGTGTAGTCCTTCACCGAGACGTGCAGGTCGTCGTTCGCGGGCGGCATGCCGGTGGACGACGACCAGTTCGCGTCCGGTTGCCCGGTCCACGTCAGGGTCGACGGGATCTGGATGGATCCCGTGGACGGGTCGACCGTCGTCTCCGACAGCGCCCAGGAGACCCACCTGTCCAGGATCGCCTTGGCGTCCGCGTCACCGCTGACCTGGTAGTACTCGGCGACCCGCTCCATCGACCACGCCTGGAACCCGAACCACTGGTTGCTCGGCGGGTCGTGGTAGACGGGCTGCCAGTCGTAGGCCATGCCGAAGAACTCGGTGAGGCCGGTGGGCGGGGTGCTGTAGCTGCCGTCCCAGCTGTTGGTGACGCCGCCGGCGATGCCGCCCTCGGCGGACTGCAGCCACTTGTAGAGCTGGAGCTGCCGGGTCAGGCTCTTCTCCCAGTCGGCCTTGGCCGTCGCGCCCTTGGGGGCGAGCGCGGGGTCGTTCACCAGCGCGTACGCGGCGAGCGGGTTCTGGTAGCCGAAGTGCGAGGCGCCGTCGCCGATGCGCCACGCCCAGCCGGCGTTGGAGTCCGTGGCGCCGCCCCAGGCGTAGTACCAGGACAGCAGGTAGTGCTCGCTGTCCTTGCCCGTCCCGGCGGGGCAGGACGAGGCCGGATGGCAGTCGCCGATCTTCTTGAAGTACTTGTCGAAGAACGCGTAGCGCAGGTAGTCGCCCATCTTGCCGGCCTTGGCCGCGGTGGCCGAGACGTCGCCGCCCTTGCCCTGCTCCTTGGCCCAGACGTTCGCCCAGTACGCGGCCTGGATCGCGCGGGCGTCCGCGTCGGGCGCGTTGGTGAACTTCCACTGCTCGGCGTAGGAGGAGTCCTTGATGAACAGGTCCAGGTAGCCGTTGGGGCCGCCGAACGCGAACCGGTCGCACGTCGGCTGCGGGACGGTCTCGAAGACCGACTCCTGCGAGCCGCGCTGGTAGGTGTTGATGTAGGAGGGGCCGTCGGCGCCGGGGCCCTCCTCGCAGCCGCCTCCCGGGGTGTTGCCGTAGCCGTACACGTTGTCCACGTCCTGGAGCCAGTGCATGCCGTAGACGTCGTCGGTGCCGTAGGCGGACTTCAGCTCGCTCGCGATCGGGTCCTGGCCGACCGGGATGTCGCCGTCGATCTGGGACGGGTAGTCGCTCGGCAGCGGGTGCTCGGCGGCGTAGGTGGCGGGTTCGGACGGCCGGTAGAAGGAGTTCGTCGGCTGGTCCGCGTGCGTGGGGATCATGTACTTCTCCATCAGCGCCCAGGAGGCGTTGAAGGGGTCCCAGTCCTGCGTGACCTTGCCGTACATGGCCTCCAGCCAGATGAGGTAGCTGTAGGCCTCCGACGTCGTCTCGTGGCCGTGGTCGGGGGCCTCGACCATGAACGTCTCCACCGAGTGGTACGGGATGCCCTCGGGGCTGAAGTAGCCGTTCGCCGGGTCCTTGATCTTGTTGTACTGGTCGAGGAACCGCTGCGTGTAGCCGTCTGCGGAGACGGCCACCTCGGTAGCGGTGACCTCGGCCGCCGTGTACCCGGGCGCGGACGAGGTGAAGGTCGCCTGGCCCGTCCCGGAGTCATCCGCGGTGAGCGTCACGTTCTGCGCGGTGGACCAGTTCCGCGGCGTGAAGGTGAGCGTCCCGCCGCCGGTCACGGACAGGCCGCTGTTGCCCGCGGTGCGGGACGTCGTCACCGTCACGTCCGAGGACGGCGCTTCCGACAACCTGACCGCGTACGTGGCCGTGGCGCCCTGCGCGATCGTCAGCGCGGCCGGGCTCGCCACCACGCTCGCCTCGGCGGTGACGGTGACGCCGACCGGCGCCGACTCGGCCGTCGCGCCCGTGCTGTCGGTCACCTTGGCGTAGATCGAGTAATCGCCCGCCTGCGACGGCGTCCAGGTCAGGCCGTAGGGCGCGCTCGTGTCGGCGTCACCGAGCGGCCCGTCCTGGCAGTGGAACTCGACCTTCGACACCGACGCGCCGGATCCGGCCGCCGCGGTCGCCGCCAGGGGCACCGAGGCGCCGACCGAGTACGTCGCTCCGGCGGAGGGGCTCGTCAGAGCCACCGTCGGCGCGGACGAGCTCTGGTTGCACGGCGTGCCGTTCAGGCTGAACGCGGTGGGGTCGGCGTTGGTCCCGCTGTAGGTGAACTGCGCGCCGACGTTCACGGAGGCGCCGGAGGCGAGCGCCCCGTTCCAGCCCTCGTTCTCAACGGCGACCTGCTGCCCCGACTGGGACCACTTGCCCGACCAGCCGCCGGCGAGCTTCTGGTTCCCCGAGTAGGAGTAGGTCAGCTTCCAGCCGTCCAGGGCATCGCCCTGGTTGGTGATGTCGATGCTCGCGGTGAAGCCGCCGCCCCAGTCGTTCGTCTTGTAGACGACCTTGCAGGCCGCCGCCGCGGCGTGTACCGGAGCCATCACGCCGAGGCCGCCGCAGAGCAAGGTCAGCGTCGCGCCCACGGCAGTGAGGGAGCGCCATCGATGACGTCTTCTCACCGTTCTTCCTTCCTGTCGCGCCCGTTCTCCGGGCATGGCGGGCTCCACCGCCGGCGGAGCCCGGCGGTGGTGTTCGCGGGGGATGCGGGACGGAGCCCGCGTCAGCCCGGGGCCGTCAGCCGGACTCCCGGACGATCAACTTGGTGCGCAGCACGACGCCGCGCTCGGTGTTGGGGCGGCCGCCGGTGCAGGCGCGCAGCTCGCGCGCCAGCCGGGCGCCGAGGTCCTCCGCCGGCTGCCGGACGGTCGTCAGCCGGGGCCGGACCTGCCGGGCGACCGGGGCGTCGTCGAACCCGACGACCGCGACGTCGTCGGGGACGCGGCGGCCCGCCCGGCGCAGCGCGCCGAGGGCGCCGACCGCCATCTGGTCGGACGCGGCGAGGACGGCGTCGACGTCGGGGCGGCGCTCCAGCAGCCGGCGCATCGCCCGCTCGCCGGACAGCCGGCCGAAGTCGCCCTGGCAGACGAGCCCGTTGACGCAGATCCCGGCCTCCCGGGCCGCGAGCCGGTAGCCGGCGAGCCGGTCGACGGCGGCGCCCATGTCGGCGGGCCCGGCGATCGTGCCGATGCGGCGCCGCCCGGACGCCAGCAGGTGCCGGACCGCGGCGTGCGCGCCGCCGCGGTTGTCGACGTCGACGTAGGGCAGCGCCACCTCGTCGAGGGGGCGCCCGGCGAGCACCACGGGGGCGCCGGCCGCCGCCTGGACGAGCGGGGCGACCTGGTCGCGGCGGGCGCCGACGAGCAGCACGCCCGCGGCGCGGCCGCCGCGCAGGTAGCCGGTGGTCGCCCGCCACTCCTCCGCCCGGCCGGCCATGAGCACGACTAGCGGCGCGCGGCCGTCCAGCTCCCGCCGCACGCCCCACAGCAGGCGCGCGAAGAACGCGTCGCCGAGGACGCGGCAGCCGTCCTCGCAGACGACGGCGGCGATCGTGCCGGAGGACTCGCGGTCGGGGGAGCCGGTCCGGCGGCGGACGTAACCGAGCCGCTCGACGGCCTCCTCGACCTGGAGGCGGGCGGCCTTGCTGACGCGGGCGGAGCCGTTCAGGACGCGGGACGCGGTGGCGGGGGACACGCCGGCGAGCTGCGCGACGTGCGCGAGGGTCGGCGGCCGGTCCGGGAGGGCGGGGTCGTGCGGGGGGTGGGTGATGGTCACGCTTTCGGCACTCCCTTCGGGGGTTCCCGGCCATTCGCGGGGGCGGGACCGGGTCGGGAGTAGTGGGAGCGCTCCCAAGAATCCGTTCGGACGCCGATCGTGTCAAGGGTCGCGACGCGATCGAATTCGCCCGGCGACTCCCGTCCCTCACCGCGCGCGCGAGGCGGCGTGAAACATCGTGAAAGGAATGGAACAAGGCTTCCATGCCGCGTCCGAAGCGTTCTACGTTCGCCGCAGTCCAGGAGTGGGAGCGCTCCCAAATGAACGGACACGATGTGAAAGCGGAGATCACATGAGATCGCTTTCCCCGCGCACCGCCGCGGTGGCCGCGCTGACCGGCGCGCGGTTCGCCTACAGCGGCACCAACGCGCCCCCTGCCGCCTTCACCCTCAACGGAACGGAATGCGACACAGGCGCCGACCCGACCGACCCGCCGACCACTCCCCCGCCCGACGGCCCGGCGCCCGAGCTGCCGGTGTCGGGCAACAGGTTCGTCGACTCCGGCGGGAACACGGTGCGGCTCCTCGGCGTGAACCGGTCCGGCGGCGAATTCGCCTGCGTCCAGGGCAGCGGAATATGGGACGGGCCGATGGACGCGCCATCGGTCGCCGCCATAAAGAGCTGGAACGTCAACGCCGTCCGGGTGCCGCTCAACTCCGACTGCTGGCTGGGCTTGGACAACGTCGACCCGGCTTACCGGGGCACCGCTTACCGGAATGCCGTCAAGAATTACGTCGCGCTGCTCGAGGAGAACGGCATCACGCCCATCCTCGAACTGCACTGGAGCCACGGGACGTGGACCGGCTACGACAGCCATTGCGAGACGGCGGACGCCGACTGCCAGAAGCCCATGCCGGACGCCGAGCACGCGCCGGAGTTCTGGCGGCAGGTCGCCACCGCGTACAAGACCGACACGGCCGTCGTGTTCGACCTGTTCAACGAGCCGTACCCGAACAACCTCCAGGTCATGGACTACGGCCAGTGGCTCGCGCGGAAGCCGTCCGACCCGGCCGGGAACCTCGCCGCCGCGTGGCACTCCTACGACTTCAACCACTGCAAGGACTCGGCACGCCGACCGCGTACGGCGCGGGCCTGCGCGACCACCTGCCGGCCCTCCCCTGACCTTCCGGAAGCAGCCCACCCCAACCAGATGGAGGAATCCGGATGAGACACCCCCTCCCGCGCAGGAGACCCGGCGCCCGCCGCCGCGGCCTGGCCGCCGCCTCGGCGGCGCTCCTGCTCGCCTCAGGCACGGTCGCGCTGGCCCAGGCCCAGGCCAGCGCGGCCGCCGGCTGCGAGGTCGAGTACACCACCGACGACTGGGGCACCGGCTTCACCGCCTCCGTGACGGTCACCAACCTCGGCGACGCGATCAGCGGCGGCTGGACGCTGGAGTGGGACTTCGCCGGGAACCAGCAGGTGACCTCGGGCTGGAACGGCACCTTCGGCCAGTCCGGACAGCACGTCACCGTGACGAATCCGAGCTGGGCCACGACGCTGGCCACGAACGCCTCGGTCAACCCCGGCTTCCAGGGCACCTACTCCGGCACGAACGCGGCTCCCACTCAGATCAAGCTCAACGGGACCGTGTGCGACGGGTCGACGGGCGGGCCGACCGATCCGCCCACGGACCCGCCGTCCGGTGACCGCGCCGACAACCCGTACGCCGGGGTGAAGGCGTACGTGAACCCCGAGTGGTCGGCCAAGGCGGCGGCCGAGCCGGGCGGAGACGCCATCGCGAACCAGCCGACCGGTGTGTGGCTGGACCGGATCGCCGCGATCGAGGGCGTCAACGGCGGGATGGGCCTGCGCGACCACCTGGACGAGGCTCTGGAGCAGGGCGCGGGGCTGGTCAACCTCGTCGTCTACGATCTGCCCGGCCGCGACTGCTCGGCGCTCGCCTCCAACGGCGAGCTGGGCCCGACCGAGCTCGACAAGTACAAGACGCAGTTCATCGACCCGATCGCGGAGATCCTCGGCGACGCGAAGTACGCCGGCCTGCGGATCGCCGCGGTGGTGGAGATCGACTCGCTGCCCAACCTGATCACCAACGCGGGCGACCGGCCGACCGCCACCGAGAACTGCAACGTCATGAAGGAGAACGGCAACTACCAGAAGGGCATCGCCTACGCGCTGCAAGAGCTCGGCGCCCTGTCCAACGTCTACAACTACATCGACATCGGCCATCACGGCTGGATCGGATGGGACGACAACTTCAGCCCGACCGCGCAGCTGCTCGCCGAGGTGGCGGAGATGTCCGGCTCGAAGGACAACGTCGCCGGGTTCATCACCAACACCGCGAACTACGGTGCGCTGACCGAGCCCTACTTCACCATCAACGACACCGTGAACGGCACGTCCGTCCGCCAGTCCACGTGGGTGGACTGGAACAGGTACGTGGACGAGCTGTCCTACGCGCAGGCGTTCCGCCAGGAACTCGTCGGCCAAGGGTTCGACTCCGGAATCGGCATGCTCATCGACACCAGCCGCAACGGCTGGGGCGGGTCCGAGCGCCCGTCCGGCCCCGGCCCGACGACGGACGTGAACGCCTACGTGGACGGCGGCCGGACCGACCGGCGCATCCACCTCGGCAACTGGTGCAACCAGGCGGGAGCGGGCCTCGGCGAGCGGCCGAAGGCGGCCCCCGCGTCCGGTATCGACGCCTACGTGTGGATGAAGCCCCCGGGCGAGTCGGACGGGGCCAGCGAGGAGATCCCGAACGACGAGGGCAAGGGCTTCGACCGGATGTGCGACCCGACGTACGAGGGCAACCCGCGTAACAACAACAACATGAGCGGGGCGCTGCCGGACGCGCCGCTGTCCGGGCACTGGTTCTCCGCCCAGTTCCAGGAGCTGCTCAGGAACGCCGACCCGCCCGTCCAGTAATCGCCGCCAAGGAGGAAACGGCCCCGTGACACGCTCCGGTCACGGGGCCTCTCCATGTCCGTGGGCGGGGTTCGGGAAAGGGAGCGGCCCGCGGCGTCCCCTGCCGGACGCCGCGGGCCGTGTCGTGTGCCGGAGGCCTTCTCAGGAGGTCATGCAGTGCGGTTCGAGGGCGGTCGCCGCATCCGCTGTCTTGGCGGTGAAACCGAAGGTGGTCGAGGCGCCGACGGCCAGCGAGCCGTTCCAGTTCGCGTTCGTGACCGTGACGTCCGGCCCGGACTGCGTGTAGGTGCCGTTCCACAGGCTGTCGACCGTCTCGCCGTTGGCGAAGGTGAAGTGGGCCATCCAGCCGTTGAGCGGGAGGGTGCCGGTGTTGGTGACGGTGATCTCGCCCTGGTAGCCGCCGCCCCAGCTGCCGGTGGAGCGGTACGCGGCGGTGCAGACCATGCCCGGCTCGCCCGGCGGGTCCGTCGGTCCGCCGCCGTCCTCGCCGACGCCGGTGACCTCGCCGTTCCCGCCGTCGAAGACCACGTCGGAGCAGCCGTAGAACGTCTCGTCGCTGTCCGAGCGCTCCCACACGGTGTAGATGATGTGGCGGCCCGACCTGCCGGACGGCAGCGTCGCGTTCCAGTGGTAGTAGGCGTCCTCGTTGCCCGGCGAGCCGACGCTCGGCGGGTCGGTGGCGCTGTAGAACGGCTGGTCCTCCAGGTCGTCCCAGCCGAGCGGGCGCGTCGGGCTCCAGGTGTCCTTGGTGATGTAGGTGCGGAACGTCCCCGGGTGGGCGGCCCACTTGTTGTACCGGAACTCGATGCCGGCGCCCGACGTCAGGTGGGTGACCGGCCAGTCGTCGCGGGCCAGGTCGTAGCCGCTGAAGTCGTAGACGACGGCGCCGCCGCTGCACAGTTCCCCGTCGGGGATGAAGCCGCGGGTGCGGCCCGCGCCGTCCGAGCGCAGCACGGCGAACCAGTTGTAGAGCGAGCTGGAGCCGCTCTGCGCGACCGCCGCCGCGCAGGCCGGGTTGTGCGGGGTGATCTGCCCTGTCGGGCTGAGGCCGTCCTTCCAGCACAGGTACGTGCGGCTGCCGGGCACCATCATCGCGCCGTGCGCCGACGCCGGCGGGGCGGTGAGCAGCGCGCCCGCCACCATCGCGGGGCCGAGCACCGCCCCCGCCGCCAGCGCCCGTCGTCTTCGCTTTCCCATGTTCCTCCCGTCGCGGGCCGAGGAGACCGTTGTCCAGGCGGACGCTAGCTCCGCCTCCGCCGGCCCGTGAACGGCCCTTTCAGGCTTTCACCGGCCGTCCGGGGACGGGGGTCCATTCGGCGCCTTCGGGAAGGTCGAGGCCGAGCCCCGGGCTCGTCTCCAGCAGGTCGAGGAAGTGCCGGACGGCCGGGGCCCGCGGCCGCCGCGGGTCGGACACGACGCCGATCGGGCGGGAGAGCGCGGGCCGTTCGAGCCGCCGCCGCTCCAGCCGCGCGAACTCGATGAGCGGGAGCACCAGCCCGGGGACGGCCGACACCCCGAGCCCGGCCGCCGCGAGCCCGGCGACGGCGGCGATGTTGCGGGCCTCGGTGACGGGGCCGGGCCGGGCGCCCGCCTCCCGCAGGCCGCGGTCGGCGAAGCTGCGGACACTGCTGGCCCGGTCGAACGCGATGAACTCGTGGCCGCCGAGCGCGGACCAGGGGACGGGCTCGTCCGGGCCGCCGCGGCCGAGCGGGTGGCCGGGCGGGAAGACGCAGAAGAAGTGGTCGGCGGCGATCTGGCGGAAGGCGAGCGGGCCCGGCGGCTCGGTGAGCACGGTGACCGCGAGGTCGGCGTGCCCGGCGTCGACGCGCTCCAGCACCTGGCCGAGCAGGGCGTCCTCGATCTGCACGCGGACCCCGGGCCGGTCGCGCCGGTACCGGGAGACGACGGCCGGCAGCAGCGTCGCCGCGAGGGACGGCAGCGTGGCGATGCGGACCTGCCCGCGGGTGCCGGCGAGGAAGCCGCTGAAATGGTTGATGCCGCGGTCGAACTCGCCGACTATCCGCTCGGCGACCCCGGCGAACTCGTGCCCGGCCGGCGTGAGCAGGACCTGGCGGGTCGTCCGCTCGAACAGCGTGACGCCGACCCGGCGCTCCACATCCGCGACGGTCCGGCTGAGCGAGGACTGGGCGAGCCGCATCCGCTCCCCCGCCGCGGTGAAGCCCCCCTCGCGCGCCACCGCGAGCACGGCCCGGAGCTGCTGGATGGTCAGGTCCATGCGCACCACCCGATTCATGCGTCGACCACATCAATGCATGTCCAATTGATGTTGGACCTACAAGAGTGCCGTGGCTCACACTCGTGGGCAACCCGGACAAGGGAGGTCCCCATGGTGGCCACGCTGGGCTTCGTGACCATCGGGCTGTTTCTCGCCCTGACCGTCACGCGGCGGCTGTCGGTGCTGCTCGCCCTGGTGCTGGTGCCGGTCGCGACCGCGCTGATCGGCGGCTTCGGCGGCGAGCTCGGCGCGATGGTCGCGGACGGGGTGGTGAAGGTGGCCCCGGTCGCCATCATGATCACGTTCGCCGTGCTGTACTTCAGCCTGATGATCGACACCGGCCTGTTCGACCCGGCGATCCGGCGGGTGCTGCGCTGGGCCGCGGGCGACCCGATGCGGATCACCGTCGGCACCGCGGTGCTGACCCTGTGCGTGGCGCTCGACGGCGACGGCGCGTCCACCTTCCTCATCACGGTGTCCGCGCTGCTGCCGATCTACAAGCGGCTCGGAATGCGGCCGCTCGTGCTGTCCGGCGTGGTGTGCCTGGGCGCTGGGGTGATGAACCTCGTCCCGTGGGGCGGCCCGACGGCGCGCGCCATGGCCGCGTTGAAGATGGACAGCTCCGAGCTGTTCGTGCCGCTGCTGCCCGCGATGGCGGCCGGCATCGCCTGGGTGCTGTTCGCCGCGTACATGATCGGGCGGCGGGAGCGGGCGCGGCTGCGGGAGGAGGGCCGCGGCGAGGTCGTCCTGGAGCCCGGCGCCGAGCCCGGCGAGGAGACCGGGGTGCCCGGCGGCGGCCCGGGGACCCCCGCCGCGGCCGACCTGCGGGCGCCCGCCGGATGGCGGCTCTGGTTCAACCTGGCGCTGACGGCCGCGCTGATCGTCGCGCTGGTCGCGGAGCTGATGCCGCTGGAGGTGCTGTTCGTGCTGGCCTTCGCGATCGCGGTCCTGGTGAACCGGCCGGCCTGGGCGCAGCAGCGGGAGCTGCTGGACCGGCACGGCCCGAACGTCGTGCTGGTCACCACGATGATCTTCGCGGCCGGGGTGTTCACCGGCATCCTCGGCGGCACCGGAATGATCAAGGGGATGGCGGAGGCGCTGGTGTCGGCCGTCCCGGACGGGGCCGGGGGCCTGCTGCCGACCGCCACGGCGGTGACGAGCATGCCGCTCAGCCTCGTCTTCACCCCGGACGCCTACTACTTCGGCGTGATGCCGGTGATCGCGGAGACGGCGTCCGGCCTCGGCGGCGACCCCGCCGAGATCGGCCGGGCGGCGCTGCTGGGCCAGATGACCACCGGCTTCCCGCTGAGCCCGCTGACCGCGTCCACCTTCATCCTGGTCGGGATGACGAGGGTCGAGCTGGGGTCGCACCAGCGGTTCATCTTCGGCTGGGCGTTCGGGACGACGATCGTCATGACCGCGGCGGCCCTGCTCACCGGGGCCATCACGGCGTGACCGGCGATTCGGGGGACCCCATGACACGACCGGAGGACCCGCGCACGGTGCGGGTCGGGAGCGGCGCGGGCTTCGAGGGCGACCGGATCGCCCCGGCCGTGGACCTCGCCGAGCGCGGGAACCTGGACGCGCTCGTCCTGGAATGCCTGGCCGAGCGGACCATCGCGCTCGGCCAGCGGCGCCGCCTCGCCGACCCCGCCCAGGGGTACGACCCGCGCCTGCGCGCCCGCCTGGAGGCGCTGCTGCCTCCGGCGTCGCGGGCCGGCGCGCCGATCCTGTCCAACATGGGCGCCGCCAACCCGCGCGCCGCCGGGCGGGCCGCCCTGGAGATCGCGGCCGGGCTCGGGCTGGGCGGCCTGCGGATCGCGGTCGTCACCGGCGACGACGTGCTCGACCGGCTCGACCTGGACGCGCCCGCGCTGGAGGACGGCCGCCCGCTCGGCGAGCACGGCCCGGTCATCTCGGCCAACGCCTACCTCGGCGCCGACGCCCTGCTGCCCGCCCTCGACGCGGGCGCGGACCTGGTGATCACGGGCCGGGTCGCCGACCCCTCGCTGTTCCTCGCGCCGATCGCGCACCGGCTCGGCTGGGAGGCCGCGGACTGGCCGCGGATCGCCGCCGGGACGCTGGTCGGCCACCTGCTGGAGTGCGCGGGGCAGATCACCGGCGGGTACTTCGCCGACCCCGGGTACAAGGACGTCCCGGGCCTGGCCGACCTCGGCTTCCCGTTCGCCGACGTCCGCGCCGACGGGTCCGCGACGATCGGCAAGCTGCCCGGCACCGGCGGCGTCGTCTCCCGCGCGACCGTCCGGGAGCAGCTCCTGTACGAGATCACGGACCCGGCCGCCTACCGGACCCCGGACGTCCTGCTGGACGTGCGGGGCGTCACCGTCGAGGAGACCGGCCCCGACCGCGTCCTCGTGCGGGGCGCCGCGGGGCGTCCGCGCCCGGAGGCGCTGAAGGTCAGCGTCGGCTACCACGCCGGCCACCGCGCCGAGGCCGAGATCTCCTACGTGGGGCCGAACGCCCGGCGCCGGGCGGAGCTGGCCGCGCGGATCGTCGAGGAGAGGCTCGCCCGCGCGGGCGTCCGGCCGCGGCTGGACCTGATCGGGACCCTGCCCGCGGAGCCGCGGGACGGCCGGGCGGGCGAGTGCCGGCTGCGGGTCGCCGCGCTGGCCCCCGACCCGGGCCGCGCCGGCGACGTGTGCCACGAGGTCGAGGCCCTCTACACCAACGGCCCGGCGGGCGGCGGCGGCGTCCGCACGCGGGTCGACGACGTCATCGGCATCGTGTCGGCGCTGCTGCCCCGCGAGGCCGTCGCCCCCGCCACCGAGATCCTGGAGGTCCCCGTTGCGCGTCCCGGCGAACCGGCGCACCCCACTGCATGAGATCGCGCACGCCCGCGCCGGCGACAAGGGCGACACCTCGACGCTGTCGGTGTTCCCGTACCGCGACGAGCACTATCCGGACCTCGTCCGGGAGCTGACCGCCGGCGCGGTGCGGCGGCACCTCGGGGACCGCGTGCGCGGCGAGGTCGTCCGCCACGAGCTGCCGAACCTGTGCGCGCTGCTGTTCGTCTGCCGCCAGTCGCTGGACGGCGGCGTCACCACGTCGCTGGCCCTGGACGCGCACGGCAAGGGCCTCAGCTCGATCCTGCTGTCCCTGGAGATCGAGGTCGGGGAGATCGAGGTCAGCCCTTCGTCGCCCCCGCGGTGAGCCCTCCGATCAGCTGCCGCTCGGCCAGCGCGTAGAAGGCGATGGCGGGCACCATGGCGAGCACGATGTAGGCGATGACGAGCGCGTAGTCCGTCGAGTACTGCCCCTGGAACTGCTGGATGCCGACGGGGATCGTCTGCCATTTCGGGTCGGCCAGCACCAGCAGCGGCAGGAAGAAGTTGTTCCAGCTCGTCACGATGGCGAGGACGGACACGGTGCCGAGGGCGGGTCTCGCCATCGGCAGCAGGATGCGCCAGAAGAAGCCGAGCCGGGTGCAGCCGTCCATGATGGCGGCCTCCTCCAGCTCCCCGGGGATCGTCCGGAAGAAGGACCTCAGGATGATGATCGTGATGGGGAGCGCGAACGCGGCCTGCGGCAGGATGATGCCGAGCGGGTTGTCCAGCAGCCCGAACGAGCGCAGCAGGACGAACAGCGGCAGCACCGCCACCGCGGGCGGGAACATCAGCCCCGCCGCGAACAGCGTGAAGAACAGCTCGCGGCCCCGGAAGGCGTAGCGGGCGAACGCGAACGCCGCGAGCGCCGACGCCGCGACGGTGATCAGCGTGGTGGCCACGGCGACCAGGACGCTGTTGCCGATCTGCCGCCAGAAGTCGCCGGACGACAGGATGCCGGTGTAGTTCGACACCTTCCACGGATCCGGCAGCCCGAACGGGTCCGAGGTGAGGTCGCCGGTGGTCTTGAAGCCGGAGACCACCGCGTACAGCAGGGGCACGACGACGAAGGAGCCGAGCACCCACACCAGCGTGTGCCGGGACAGGCTCCGTGCGAGGCTCGCCCTCATCGGCGGCCTCCCGCGGAGGTGACCGCGCCCTGCAGGTCGCGGCGCAGCGCGTAGCGCTGGTACAGCAGGGAGAAGGCCATGCAGATGAGGAACATGGCGACGCTGATCGCGCCCGCGTAGCCCATCTGGTAGCGCTTGAAGCCGAACTGGAACATGGTGACGGCCATCGTCTCCGTGGAGTGCGTCGGCCCGCCCGTCGTGGTGACCCACACGAGGTCGAACAACTGGATGGAGCCGATGACGGACAGGAACACGCTGATGCGCAGCGTCGGGGCGAGCAGCGGAAGCGTGACGCTGCGGAACCGCCGCCACGGGCTGGCCCCGTCGATCGAGGCCGCCTCCAGCACCTCCGACGGGATGCCCTGCAGGCCCGCGAGGTAGATCATCATGTGGAAGCCGAAGTACTTCCACGTCATGACGGCGAAGAGGGTGGGCAGCGCGGTGTCGGGGTCGGCGAACCACTTGCCGGCGAGGCCGCCGAGCAGCGGCAGGTCCTCGACGATCTTGTCGGCCAGCCCGTCGCCCGGCAGGAAGATGATGCCGAACAGGACGCCTGCGATCACCTCGGACAGGATGTAGGGCGCGAAGAAGACGGCCCGGTAGATGGCCCGGCCGCGCATCCGCTGGTTGAGCAGGACGGCCGTGCCGAGCGCGATCGGCAGCTGGACGGCCACCGAGAACACGATGATCAGCAGGCCGCGCCACAGGTCGCCGCGGAAGACGGGGTCGTCGGCGAGCTTGCGGTAGTTGCCGAGCCCGACGAAGTCCTCGGGCCAGCCGAAGCCGCCCCAGCGGAAGAAGCTCGTGTAGAACGCGACGAAGATCGGGATCAGGACGAAGAAGAAGAACAGCAGCAGCGCGGGCAGCAGGAACCAGGTGGTCGAGGTCCAGGCGCGCAGCCGCTGCCCCACCGACGCCTTGGGGCCCCGCCTGCGCGGGGCCCGGGCGGCGTGCCGCGGCCGGTCGTCGGTCGTGGCGGACAGGGTCATTGGCTCTTGGCCACCTTGGTGACCGACTCCGTGACCTGCTGGGGCGTCTTCTTGCCGGCGATGAGCGCCGCGACGCTGTCGTTGACCTCCTGGCCGACGGCGGGCGGGAAGGCCTGGTCGAGGTAGAGCTGGAAGCCGGTGGAGGCGTTCAGCGCGTCGGCGACCAGTTTGCGGTTCTTGTCGAGCTCGCTCTCGGCGCCCTTCACGACCGGCATGAAGGCGCCCGAGGACACGAGCTTCTTCTCGTTCTCCTGGTTCATCAGGAAGGCCAGGAAGTCGATGGCCTCCTTGGGCGCGTCCTTGCTGAGCGCGTGCCCGTTGCCGCCGCCGAACACCTCGGTCGCCTGGCCCTGGCCGCCCTCCACGGTCGGGAACGGGAACCAGCCGAGGTCGTCGCCGAGGTCCTTGCCGGAGGCGTCCTTCTGCACCGCGGGCGCCCACTGGCCCATCAGCTCCATGGCGGCCTTGCCGGCGCCCATGGTCGCGGCCTGCCCGCCGGGGGTGTCGTAGCCGGCGTTCTGGAAGCCCTTCTGGAAGGGCTGCAGGTCGGCGAGCTCCTTGACCTTCTGGCCCGCGGTGACGAAGCCGGCGCCGCCGAAGTCGTTGGCCTTCTCGGCCTGCTGCAGCGCGGGCAGGCCGCCGATGCGCATCGCGAGGTAGGCCCAGTAGTACATCTCCGGCCACTTGTCCTTGCCCGCGATCGCGATGGGGGTGACCCCCGCGGACTTGAGCTTGCGGACGGCGTCCAGGTACTCCGACCAGGTCTTGGGGGTGCCCTCGATCCCGGCCTTCTTGAAGAGGGCCTTGTTGTACCAGAAGCCCACACCGCCCATGTCGTAGGGGATGGCGTAGGTCTTGCCGTCGAACTGGTACGGCTTCTGCGACACCGGCGTCATGGTGTTCAGGATGGCCTTGCCGTCCGAGGTGACGTCCTTCACCAGGCCGGCGTCGATCTGCTGCTTGAGGACGCCGCCGCCCCAGGTGACGAAGATGTCCGGCAGCTTCCCGGAGGCGGTGAGCGCCGTCATCTTCGACTTGAACGCCTCGTTCTCCAGGTTGGTCAGCTTGATCTTGACGTTCGGGTGCGAGGCCTCGTAGGCCTTGGCGATCTGCGGATAGAGCGTCTGGGACGGCTCGGTGGTCGCGATGTCCATCCACTCGATGGTGACCGTGCCGCCCTCCGAGTCGCCGTCGCCGCAGGCGGCGAGGAGGGGCGCGGCGGTGGCCACCACCGCGCCCGCGGAGATCGCGGTCAGGAAGGAACGGCGCGACAGGTGAGGGATGCCCATGGTGGCCTCCTGGATCGGGGGGTGGGCTTGGCCTGAGCGGCGGGACGAGACACCGTCCCGCTTCGAAAAATTTCGAAAGTCTTCGAGAGTGCCGTTGCCGTGGAACTCTAAGAAAGGGGCACCCCAGGGTCAAGGCTTCGCCCTGCGTTGACCGAAATGAAACCTGAAGAACGCGGCACTCGGGGGCTAGGAGAGAGCGAAACATTGCGATACTGTTCGCAATCGTTTCCTCGGGGAGGAGTGAAGCGTGCCCGTGCGCACCGACGAGATGCCGGACCCGCCGTCCCGGCCGACGCTGGCCCTGATCGCGTCCGAGGCGGGGGTCTCCCCCGCCACCGTCTCCAAGGTCCTCAACGGACGGACCGACGTGGCCGCCGCGACCCGCGAGCGGGTGGAGGCGCTGCTGCGCACCCACAACTACCCGGGCCCGGGCGGTGCGCGCCGCGCCCGCAGGTCCGGCCTGATCGACCTGGTCCTGGCCGGCCTCGACAGCCCGTGGGCGGTGGAGATCCTGCGCGGCGTGGAGGCCGAGTGCGCCGAGCACGGCACCGGCGTCGTCGTGTCGCTCGTCCGCGAGGACGACGCGCGCCCCCCGAGCTGGCAGAACCTGCCCGCGCTGCACCACAGCGACGGCGTCATCCTGGTGACGTCCCGGATGACGCGCCGCCAGCGCGACCAGCTCGAACGGGCGGGGGTCGGGCTCGTCCTGGTCGACCCGGTGAACCTGCCCGACACCGAGATCGCCAGCGTCGGCGCGACGAACTGGGCGGGCGGGCTGGCCGCCACCGAGCACCTGATCGGCCTCGGCCACCGCCGCGTCGGGATGATCGGCGGCCCCGCCGACATGCTCTGCACGCAGGCCCGCGTGGACGGCTACCGCACGGCGCTGGAGCGCGCCGGGATCGAGGTCGACAAGGACCTCGTCCGGTACGGCGACTTCCACCACCGGGGCGGCTTCGCCCGCACCCGCGAGCTGCTGGCGCTGCCCGACCCGCCGACCGCGATCTTCGCGGGCAGCGACGAGCAGGCCATGGGCGCCTACCAGGCGGCCCGGCTCGCCGGCCTGCGCATCCCCGAGGATCTGAGCGTCGTCGGCTTCGACGACCTGCCGACCTGCGAGTGGCTGTCGCCACCGCTGACGACCGTGCGCCAGCCGCTGGAGGAGATGGGCCGCGTCGCGGCCCGCACGCTGCTCCAGCTTCTGGACGGGCGGCCGCCGCTGACGCCCCGGGTGGAGCTGGCCACCGACCTGCGTGTCCGCGCCTCCACCGCCCCGCCGCCCCCTTCGGAGGATGCCAAGTGAGCGAAGCGATCCGGGGGGTCGTCCCCGCGCCCGCGACACAGACCGGAGCCGACCCCGCCGCGCCCGCGGCCCGCGAGCCCTGGCGGGACCGCGGGCTGCCGGTCGCCGAGCGGGTCGCCGACCTGCTGGCCCGGATGACGCCGGAGGAGAAGGCGGGCCAGCTCGCCGGCTTCTGGGCGATGCCCGCCGAGGCGGGCGCGCCCGTGGCGCCGATGGAGGACGACTCGCACGAGCCCGCCCCGCCCCTGGAGGAGGTGCTGGACCGCGGCCTCGGCCAGCTCACCCGCGTGTTCGGCACCCTGCCCGTCGCGGCCGCGGACGGCGCCGCCCGGCTCCGCGAGCTGCAGGGCCGCGTCGCCGCCGGGAACCGGTTCGGCATCCCGGCGATCGCGCACGAGGAGTGCCTCAACGGCTTCATGACGTGGGGCGCCACCGTGTTCCCCAGCCCGCCCGCGTGGGGCGCCACCTTCGACGCGGAGCTGGTCGCCGAGATCGCCGCGGCGATCGGCGCGAGCATGCGGGCGGCCGGCGTCCACCAGGGCCTCGCCCCCGTGCTGGACGTCGTCCGCGACGCCCGCTGGGGCCGCACGGAGGAGTGCATCGGCGAGGACCCGTACCTGGTCGGGGTCCTCGGCACCGCCTACGTCGAGGCCCTGGAACGGTCGGGCATCGTCACGACCCTCAAGCACTTCGCCGGCTACTCCGCCTCCCGCGCCGGACGGAACATGGCCCCGACGCCGATCGGGCCGCGCGAGTTCGCCGACGTCGTCCTGGAGCCGTTCGTGATGGCGCTGCGCGAGGGCGGCGCCCGCTCGGTGATGCACTCCTACACCGACGTGGACGGGATGCCCGCCGCCGCCGACGAGCGGCTGCTGACCACCCTGCTGCGCGAGGAGCTGGGCTTCGAGGGCGTCGTCGTCGCCGACTACTTCGGCATCTCGTTCCTGGAGAGCCGGCACCGGGTGGCCGGGTCGCGGGGCGAGGCCGCCGCGCTCGCGCTGCGCGCCGGCATCGACATGGAGCTGCCGACCGTCCGCTGCTACGGCACACCGCTGATCGAGAAGATCCGGGAGGGCGAGGTCCCCGCGGACCTGCTCGACCGCGCCGCCGCCCGCGTCCTCACCCTGAAGGCCGAGCTCGGCCTGCTGGACGAGGTCCCCGCGGACGGCGACGGGGCGGCCCTGGACTTCGACCCTCCCGAGCACCGCGCGCTGGCGCGGCGGGCGGCCGAGGAGTCGGTCGTCCTGCTGTCCAACGACGGCGTGCTGCCGCTGCGCTCCGGCTCCGGGGTCGTCCTGGCCGGGCCGCTCGCGGACGACCCGTTCGGGATGCTGGGCTGCTACACCTTCCCCAGCCATGTCGGCCGCGAGCATCCGGAGCTCGGGCTCGGCGTCGACATCCCGACGCTGGCGGACGCCCTGCGGGCGGAGCTGCCCGGCGTCCGCGTGGCCGCCTCCGACGACGTGTTCGTCGCCGACGACGCCGACATCGACAAGGCCGTCGCGGCGGCGCGGGACGCCGAGGTGTGCGTGCTCGCGCTCGGCGACCGGGCGGGGCTGTTCGGCCGCGGCACGTCCGGGGAGGGCTGCGACACCGAGACGCTCGCGCTCCCGGGGCGGCAGGCGGAGCTGGCAGCGGCCGTCCTGGACACCGGCACCCCCACGGTCATCGTGATGCTCACCGGGCGCCCGTACGCGATCGAGTCGATCGCCGACCGGGCCGCCGCCGTCGTGCAGGCGTTCTTCCCCGGCGAGGAGGGCGGCCGGGCCGTCGCCGGGCTCCTCGCGGGACGTGTGGAGCCGTCCGGGCGGATGCCGATCAGCGTGCCGCGCCGCGCGTCCGGCCCGCCCGTCACCTACCTGCGGTCGCTGATGGACGGCGGGCACGACTGGAGCGTGGTCGACCCCGTCCCGCTGTACCCGTTCGGCCACGGCCTGACCTGGACGTCCTTCGAGTACGAGGAGCTGAGGACGGGCGAGCGGGCGGCGACCGACGGGACGGTCTCGGTCGGCGCCGTCGTCCGCAACACCGGGGACCGCGCGGGCACGGAGGTCGTCCAGCTGTACCTGTCGGACCCGGTCGCGTCGGTGGTGCGGCCGGCGCGCTGGCTCGCCGGGTGGGCCCGGATCCGGCTGGAGCCGGGCGAGGCCGCCCGGATCGAGTTCGAGGTGCACGCCGACCGAACCTCCTTCACCGGCCCGGACCTGCGGCGCATCGTCGAGCCCGGCGTGGTCGAGGTGGCGGTCGGCCGGTCGAGCGCCGACCTGCCGCTGCGGGGCTCGTTCACGCTGGAGGGACCGATCCGGGAACTCGGCACCGACCGCGTCCTCACCGTCCCCGTGAAGGTCACACCGCTATGACCCGGTTCGCCAACCCGGTGCTGCCCGGATGCCATCCGGACCCGTCGATCTGCCGCGTCGGCGACGACTTCTACCTGGTGACGTCGACGTTCGAATGGTTCCCGGGACTGCCGGTGTTCCACAGCCGCGACCTGGTGCACTGGCGGCAGGCCGGGCACGCGCTGCACCGGCCCGACCAGCTTCCGCTCGACGGCGTGCCCGCGTCCGGCGGCCTGTACGCGCCGACGCTCCGCCACCACGACGGCACGTTCTACCTGGTCTGCACCCTGGTGGACGGGACGGAGTGGTCGGGGCACTTCGTGCTGACCGCGACCGACCCCGCCGGGCCCTGGTCGGACGCGCACCGGCTGGAGGGCGCGGGCATCGACCCGTCCCTGTTCTTCGACGACGACGGCCGCGCCTGGTGCACCGGCACGCGGCTCACCGGGCGCTACGAGGGCCACACGGAGATCTGGCTGCGCGAGTTCGACCCGTCCGCCCTGGAACTGACCGGGGAGGAGCACGTCATCTGGGACGGGGCGGTGAAGGGCGCGATCTGGTCCGAGGGCTCGCACCTCTACAAGATCGACGGGCGGTACCTGCTGCTCACCGCCGAGGGAGGCACGGCTCTCGACCACGCGGTGATGGTCGCGCGGGCCGACGCCGTCACGGGACCTTACGAGGGGAACCCGCGCAACCCGGTGCTGACCCACCGCGACCTCGCCGCCGGTCATCCGGTCGTCGGGACCGGGCACGCGGACCTCGTGGAGACTCCGGACGGCGAGTGGTGGATGGTGCTCCTCGCGATGCGCCCGCACCACGGCGACCGGTGCGCCCTCGGCCGGGAGACGTTCCTGACCCGGGTCACCTGGGAGGACGGGTGGCCGGTCACCGGCGGCCGGATCGAGCCGGCCCCCGCGGCCCCGTCGCTGCCGCCGCGTCCGTGGCCGGCCGTCCCGGCGTGCGACCACTTCGACGGGCCCGAACTGGACCCCGCGTGGAACATGCTGCGCCCTCCGCGCGAGCGGTGGTGGAGCCTGGCCGAGCGTCCCGGGCACCTGCGGCTGCGCGTCCGCCCGGAGACCCTCGCCGACACCGCCAACCCGTCGTTCGTCGGGCGGCGACAGCGGCACCACGACTTCGCCGCCTTCACCGCCCTCGACTTCGCGCCCGCCGACGACGAGTGGGCGGGGCTCGCGCTCGTCCAGAACAACGACTTCCACGTGCTGCTGGTCTCGACGGGCCAGGGGCTCCGCCTCGTCAAGCGGGAGCAGGGCGTCGAGACGGTGCTCACCAAGGGGCCCGCCGCCCACGGGGCCGTCCGGCTCGGGTTCGAGGCCCACGGCCGCTGGTACCGGGCGTCGTACGCCGTGGAGGCGGGGGCCTGGACGCCCTTCGGCGAACCCCTGGACGGCGACATCCTGACCAGCCAGGTCGCGGGCGGTTTCACCGGCGCCTACATCGGCCTGTACGCCACCTCGCACGGCCGGGCGAGCACGAACCACGCCGACTTCGCCTGGTTCGAGTACGTCCCGCTCTAGAGGAGCAGCGCCGGGTCGGCGATCACCCGTTCCACGACGAGCCCGGCGGCGCCGAGGACGGCGGCGCCCTCGGCGAGGCCGGACACCTCGATCGGCGGCGCGCCCCGCCGCAGCGACCCGGAGCCCTCCGCGAGGACGGCCCGCAGCGGCGGCCGGACCCACGCGGCGAGCGGGGAGAAGACCCCGCCGAGCACGATGGCGTCGGGGTCGAGGAGGTTGACGACCGAGGCGAGCGCGGCGCCGAGCGCCCGGCCCGCCCCGGTCACGGCGGCCAGCGCGGCCTCGTCCCCCGCGTCGAGGCGGGCGACGAGGCGGCCCACCGAGCCCCCGGGACCCGCGGCCGGCCGCGTGACCGGCAGGCCCGCCGCGCGCAGCAGCGCCTCCTGGCCCGCGATCTGCTCCAGGCATCCGCGCCCGCCGCAGGAGCAGGCGGGGCCGGACGGGTCGGCCACGAGGTGCCCGAGCTCGCCGGCGAAGCCGTGGGCGCCGCGGAACACCCGGCCGTCCACGACGATGCCCGCGCCGATCCCGATCTCGCCGGAGACGTGCACGAAGTCGCCGAGGCGGGCGCCGCCGCCGAACCACAGCTCGCCGAGGGCCGCGAGGTTGGCCTCGTTGTCGTACTCGGCGGGAAGGGCCGTGGCCAGGCCGGGGGCGCCCGCGACGGGGACGTCCGCCCAGCCGAGGTTCGGGGCGTGCCGCACCACCCCGTTCTCGCGGTCGAGCATGCCGGGCAGGGCGACCGCCGCGCCGGCGACGGCCAGCCCCTGCCCCGCGGCGGCGGCGACCGCCTCGTCGGCGAGCGCGGACAGGGCGGCGAGGACGGCGGCGGGCTCGCGGCCGCGGTTGTCGGCGCTGACCACGTGCCGGTAGCGGACCTGCTTGGCCAGGTCGAGGACGCAGGCCGCGAGGTAGTCGACGTTGACCTCCAGGCCGAGCCCGGCGGCGCCGCCGCCGTGGACGGACACGCCCACGCCGGGGCGGCCGCGCTCCCCCTCGTGGACGGGCGCCCCGTCCCGGACCAGCCCCGCGCCCTCCAGCAGGGCGACCAGATTGGACACGGTCGTCTTGGTGAAGCCCGTGAGCTCGGCGAGGCGGGCCCGCGTGACGGGCTGGTGCCGCGCCACGTGCTCCAGGACGACGGCGAGGTTCCGCTCCCGCATCGTCGCGTGCCTGACCGGGCCTTTCGGGGACTTCGTCATGGATGAACCCTAAATGAATCGCATGTATAGGCAGGGTGGAGGCCCTCTGCTACGTTAATTAGTCCAAGCTCTTTACGAAAGGGGGGCGGGATGACCGGGAGCCTGGTCGCGGGCGTCGACTCCTCGACGCAGTCGACGAAGGTCGTCCTGTGCCGCGCCGAGGACGGCACCGTCGTGGCGGAGGCGTCCGCCCCGCACCCGGACGGCACCGAGTGCCACCCCGACCACTGGTGGGCGGCCCTGTCCCAGGTCCGGGAGCTGCTCGAACGGGCCGACGCGGTCGCGGTCGCCGCGCAGCAGCACGGCATGGTCGCGCTGGACGGCGCGGGCGACGTCGTCCGGCCGGCCCTGCTCTGGAACGACACGCGCTCGGCGCCCCAGGCCCGCGCCCTCGTCGCCGAGCTCGGCGGGCCGAAGTCGTGGGCGGAGCGGACCGGCAGCGTGCCGCTGGCGTCGTTCACCGTGACCAAGCTGCGCTGGATGGCCGAGCACGAGCCCGGCAACGCGCGCCGCACCGAGCGGGTGATGCTCCCGCACGACTGGCTGACGCTGAGGCTCGGCGCCCGCGAGCCGGTCACCGACCGGGGCGACGCGTCCGGCACCGGCTACTGGTCCCCCGCGACCGGCGCCTACCTGCCCGAGCTGCTGCGCGCGGCGCTCGGCCACGACGCGGAGCCCCCGCGCGTCGCCGCCCCGGGCGAGCGGGTCGGCGAGACGGCCTGGGGCGCCGCGCTCGGGCCGGGCACCGGCGACAACATGGGCGCCGCCCTCGGCCTCGGCCTGCGTCCCGGCGACGTCGTGGTGTCGATCGGCACGTCCGGGACGGCGTTCGCGGTCGCCGCCGATCCCGCCGCCGACCCGTCCGGCCTCGTCGCGGGCTTCGCCGACGCCACCGGCCGGTTCCTGCCCCTCGTCTGCACCCTGAACGCCGCGCGGATCCTGTCGGCCGCCGCCGCGATGACCGGGGCCTCGCTGGACGAGCTGTCCGCGCTGGCCCTCGCCGCCGGACCCGGCGCCGGCGGGGTGACGCTGCTGCCCTACCTCGACGGCGAGCGCACCCCCGACCGCCCGGACGCGACCGGCGTCCTCGCCGGGCTGACCACGGCCAACGCCACCCGGGAGAACCTGGCGCGGGCGGCGGTGGAGGCGCTGCTGTGCTCGCTCGCCGACGCCGTCGACCACCTCGCCGCGCAGGGCGTCCGGCCGCGCCGCACGCTGCTGATCGGCGGCGGCGCCCGCTCCGCGGCCGTGCGCGCCCTCGCCCCGGCGATCCTCGGGACCCCGGTGACCGTCCCCGAGCCGGCCGAGTACGTCGCGCTCGGCGCCGCCCGCCAGGCCGCCTGGGTCCTCACCGGGACGCCCGAGCCGCCCGCCTGGCCCGCACCGCCCGCCACCGAGCACACCAGCGAGCACTCCGGGGCGGAGGTCCGCGAGCGCTACGCCGCGCTGCGCGACTCCGCGCCGCAGATCTGAGGAGGACCCGATGACCGACTACACACCCGCACCCGAGGACCGGTTCTCGTTCGGCATCTGGACGGTCGGCTGGCAGGGCGTCGACGTGTTCGGCCCCGGCACCCGCCCGCCGATGCCCGCCGACCGGGCCGTCCGCAAGCTGGCCGAGATCGGCGCCTACGGCGTGAACTTCCACGACAACGACGTCTTCGATTTCGACGCCTCCCCCGCCGAGCGGCAGGGCGCCGTCGACGCGTTCCGCAAGGCGCTGGACGAGACCGGCCTCGTCGTCACCACCGCCACCACCAACCTGTTCGGCCACCCGATCTTCAAGGACGGCGCGTTCACCGCGAACGACCGCGACGTCCGGCGTTTCGCGCTCCGCAAGGTCATGGACAACCTGGACCTCGCCGCCGAGCTGGGCGCCAGGACGTACGTGTGCTGGGGCGGGCGGGAAGGCGCCGAGTCCGGCGCCGCGAAGGACGTCCGGGCGGCGCTGGACCGCTACAAGGAGGCGTTCGACGTCCTCGGCGCCTACGTCGCCGACCAGGGCTACGACCTGCGGTTCGCGATCGAGCCGAAGCCGAACGAGCCCCGCGGCGACATCCTCCTCCCGACGATCGGGCACGCGCTCGCGTTCATCCAGACGCTGGAGCGCCCCGACGGCGTCGGCCTGAACCCCGAGGTCGGGCACGAGGAGATGGCCGGGCTCAACTACGCGCACGGCCTCGCCCAGGCCCTCTGGCAGGGCAAGCTGTTCCACATCGACCTCAACGGGCAGCACGGCCCCCGCTACGACCAGGACCTGCGCTTCGGCGCCGGCAACGCGCGCGGCGCGTTCTGGGTCGTCGACCTGATCGACCAGAGCGAGTACGACGGCCCGATCCACTTCGACTTCAAGCCGCCGCGCACCGAGGACGACGAGGGCGTGTGGGAGTCGGCGACGGCGTGCATGCGCAACTGGCTGATCCTGCGGGAGAAGGTCCGCGCCTTCCGCGCCGACCCCGAGGTCCAGGACGCCCTGCGCCAGGCCAAGCTGGACGAGCTCGCCCGCCCCACGCTGGCCGACGGGGAGGACTGGCGCTCCGTCCGCGGCGCCACCGCCGACGCCGAGGCCCTCGGCGCCCGCCGCACCGCCTTCGAGCACCTCGACCAGCTGGCGCTCGAACACCTCTACGGCGTGCGATGACCCGGTCGGGGGCCGGGGGGCCTCCGGGCGTCGGACGCCCCCGGCCGCCCGGCCCCCGACCGGGTCACGGTGCCGCCAGGGCCTCGGTCGGGGACAGCCGGGCGGCGCGCAGGGCCGGGTAGAGGCCGGCGACGCCTCCGATGAGGAGGGTCGCGAGGATCCCGCCGGCCATGGCCCAGAGCGGGACGACGGTCGGCCAGCCCTGCGTCACCGCGAAGACCGCGGTGACCACGATGCCGATGGCGACGCCTCCCGCCCCGCCGAGCGCGGCGAGGAGCTGCGACTCGGTGAGGAACTGCATCCGGATCTGGCCGCGGGTCGCGCCGAGGGAGCGGCGCAGGCCGATCTCGGCGCGGCGCTCCAGGACGGAGATCACCATCGTGTTGGCGACGCCGACGCCGCCCACCAGCAGCGCGACGCCGCCGAGGCCGAGGAGCAGCCCGGTGAACGCCCGGTCGGTGGCGTTCTCCGCGGCCAGCGCGTCCGAGGGGCGGCTGACCTCGACCTCGTTCGGCGCCTGCGGGTTGGCGGTGGCGGCGAGCAGCTCCCGCACCTGCGCCACCGCGTCCTTGCGGGCGCGGGTGTAGACGGTGGTGGGGTGGCCGTCGAAGCCGAGGTGCGCGGCGGCGGCGTCCCAGCCGACGAGCGCCGCCGAGTCCAGGTCCGGTGCGAGCTGGTTCGGTTCCAGGATGCCGACGACCGTGAACCACCGCGATCCGAGCCACACCTGCATGTTCGGCGCCGACACGCCGAGGCGGTCGGCCGACTCGGCGCCCAGCACCACGGCCGGGTACTTCGCCGTGCCCGCGTTCAGCCACGTGCCGGCGGCCATCGTGAGGCCCACGGTCTTCGGGAGGTCGAGGCGCGCCGCGAGGACGCCGATCCCGCCGCTCTCCCCCTCCGGGATGTGGTCGTTGCGGTAGACGTTGGTGTCGTCCAGCTTGGCCGTCGCCGACGCGGACTCCACGTCCGGCATCCGGCCCACCATGCCGATCGACTCCTTCGGCAGCTTGGCGTCCTCGCCGAAGAGGTCCCGGCCGGGCCCCACGGTGAGCAGGTTGGTGCCGAGCCGGTCGAGGGTGGCCTGGAGCTGGGCGCGGCTGGACGTCGAGATGCCGACGACGCCGATCATCGCGGCGATGCCGATCGCGATGCCGAGGGCCGACAGGAACACCCGCATCGGGCGGGACCGCAGGCCGGCGGCGCCGACGCGCAGCACGTCCCCCGGCCCGAGCCGCGCGGGCGCCTCCCGCGGCGGGATCTTCTCGGTCACGGCGCCTCCACCAGTGCGTCGTCGTGGACGACCCGGCCGTCGCGCATCCGCACCTGGCGGGGCAGGAGCGCGGCGATGTCCCGGTCGTGCGTGATGAGGACGACGGTCGTCCCCGCGGCGGACAGCTCGCCGAGCAGTTCCAGGACGCCCGCGCCGGACGCGGAGTCCAGCGCACCGGTCGGCTCGTCCGCGAGCAGCAGCGCGGGGTCCCCGACCACGGCGCGGGCGATCGCGACGCGCTGCCTTTCGCCGCCGGACAGCTGGTGCGGCCGGTGGCCGAGGCGGTGCCCGAGCCCGACGCGCTCCAGGGCGATGCGGGCCCGGCGGCGCCGCTCCGCCAGCGGCACGCCGCCGTACAGCAGCCCGTCCGCGACGTTGTCGAGGGCGCTCACGCCACCGGCGAGATGGAACTGCTGGAAGACGAAGCCGATCCGGCGGGCGCGCAGCGCCGACAGGCGCCGGTCCGGCAGCCGCGACACGTCGGTCCCCTCGACCAGGACGGTGCCGGCGCTCGGCCGGTCCAAGGTCCCGAGCAGATGCAGCATCGTCGACTTCCCGGACCCGGACGGCCCCACGATCGCCACCAGCTCGCGCTCCTCGACCTTGAGCGACACGGTGTCCAGGGCGGTGACCCCGCCCGGGTAGGTCTTGGTGACCTCGCGCAACTCGACGACGGTGCTCATGAGGGGACCCCGACCTTCATGCCCTCGGACAGGCCCGAGCCCGAGACCTCGACCATGCCCTCGGTGAACACGCCGGTCTCCACCGGCACCGTGCGGACCCGCCCGCCCTCCACGACCTGGACGGCGTAGCCGCCGTCGCCCTGGGCGAGCAGCGCGCCGATCGGCACGGCGAGGACGTCGGCGTGCCGGCTCGCGGTGAGGTGCACCACCACGGGCGCCTTGTCGTAGGAGCCGAGCTCCTTGCTCCCGGCGACCGCGATCTCGACCTCCACCGTCGCGGGCCGGTCGTTGCCGCCCGCCTCGGCGACCTTCCCGACCGAGCCGATCCTGCCCTTCACGGTGTCGCCGGACGGCAGCTCGACCTCCACCGCCGCGCCCTTCCTGGCGAGCCGCTGGTGCTCGACGTCCAGGTCGACGGTCACGACCCGGGTGGTCCCGGTGTAGGTGAGCACCGGCCCGCCGACCTTGTCGCCGACGGCGGCCTTGCGCGCGGCCACCCGGATCCGGCCGGGCGCGACGACGGCCTCGCCGGGCCGGACGGTGCCGGTCTCGGTCACGCCCAGGTCCTCCTGCCACCGCTTCACGGCCGCGGTGGTGGCGGAGCCGAACGTCTTGTCGACGGTGAACCCGGTGTAGCCGAGGGCGCTGAGGTTCCGTTCGAGCTGCAGGACGTCGGCGCCCTCGGTCCCTTCCGCGAGCGCCCGGTACAGCGGCAGCCTTCCGTACAGGAGCGGAACCGGAGTGTCGTCCACCCGGTACACCGACCGGCCCCTGGAGACCACCGAGCCCGGACCGGCCAGCCAGGTGACGGTCCCCCGGCCGGTGCCGGCGATGGTGCGGGTGCCGCCGTAGCCGAGCGTCCCGTCGACGTCCTGCGTCTCGACCAGCGTCGTCCGCTCGACCGGGGCCGTCGCGGGCGGCAGCGAGCTGTGCGCGGCGGTCGGCTCGCCGCCGCCGAGGCCGGCGGTGGCGAGGCCCGCGCCACCGGCCACGACCATCCCGGCCGCACCGAGCGCGATGGTGCGCGTCCTGGCCACTACTTCCGACCCGTGCTCAGCATGGGGCCCCTGCCACCGTTCGGCGAGTGCTTCGAACACGCCTTCTGGGCCTTCTGGTACTTCTGGCTCTCCGGGTTCAGCCCGGTGCCCTTCCCCGCCTCGATCCTCATGCCGCCGTCGGGCTGCGGGTCGGGGAACTCGCTGATGCCGTTGTCGCGCATGCACTTGGAGAAGGCGCGCATCTTCGCCAGCTCCTCCGGCTTGGGCTTGGGCGGCTTGCCGCCGTTCGGCATCAGGTGCCGGCACTTCTTGTGCGCCGCCTCGACCTTGCCGTCCACCTTCTTGGTCTGGCCGGGGCCGCCGCTCTGGCCGGGTGCTGCGGACGCCCGGATCTCCACCCGGCCGTCCCCCGTCGGGTCCTTCATGTCGACCCCGTTGTCGCGCATGCACTGCGCGAACTTCCGCATCTTGTCCTGGTCGCTGGCGGCCTTGGCGGTACCGCTCGCATCCGCGCTCCCGCCCAGGGTCCCGCAGCCCTGCGCGCCGAGGGCGAGGGCCGGGAGCAGCGCCAGGGCCGCGAGCGTCTGTCGTCGCATCGGTCGGTCTCCTTGTCGTGTCCGCCGGGCGGAGCGCCGGCGGTGACCGCAAGTCCAGCGGCGCGCGGGTAACCCCGGCGTAACCGGATCGCGTTATGCCCGCGTTACGCCCCCTCCCCGAAGCTGGGTCGGCAGGACGCGCCGGGCGGCGCGCCGCGGAGACGAGGACGGGACGCGTGCGGATACTGGTCGCCGAGGACGAGCGGATGCTCGCCGATTCGATCGCCGAGGGGCTGCGGGCCGAGGCCCTGGCCGTGGACGTGGTCTACGACGGGGACGCCGCGCTCGAACGGCTCGCGGTGCACGACTACGACGTGCTCGTCCTCGACCGCGACCTGCCGGTCGTGCACGGCGACGAGGTGTGCCGCTCGGTCGTGGGGTCGGGCGGGCTCGTCCGGGTGCTGATGCTCACCGCCTCGGTCACGGTCCCGGCCCGGGTCGACGGGCTGCGGATCGGCGCGGACGACTACCTGACCAAGCCGTTCGCGTTCGAGGAGCTGGTCGCGCGGATCCAGGCCCTCGGCCGGCGGGCCCGCCCGGCTGCGCCGCCGGCGCTGGAGCGCGCCGGGATCAGGCTCGACCCGGCCCGCCGGGAGGTGTTCCGCGACGGCCGGTACGTGCACCTGGCGCGCAAGGAGTTCGGGCTGCTCGCCGAGCTGCTGCGCGCCGACGGGACGATCGTGTCCGCCGAGCGGCTGCTGGAGAAGGTGTGGGACGAGCACACCGACCCGTTCACCAACACCGTCCGGGTGACGCTGATGAAGCTGCGCCGCAAGCTCGGCGATCCCCCGGTCATCGAGACCGTCCCGGGAGTGGGGTACCGGATTCCATGACGACGTTCACCGACCGGCTGCGGCCGACCATCCGGATGCGGCTGACGCTGCTCTACACCGGCCTCTTCGTCTGTGCCGGCATCGTGCTCCTGGGCCTGACCTACCTGCTCGTCCAGAACAATCTGCAGCCGGCCGGCGACGCCAAGCCGCTGAACAGCGCTTTCAAGGCCGTGGGGCCCGCGGGCGCGGCCGCCCCGGCGCCCGACGACACCGTCATGGTCACCGCCGCGAAGGTCGAGGGGGTCCTGGTCAAGGGCCGCGAGGACTACGAGCGGGAGACGCTCAACGCCCTGCTCACCCCGGGCGGCGTCGCGCTCGGGCTGGTCGCCGCGGCGGGGCTCGGCTTCGGCTGGCTGCTCGCCGACCGGGCGCTGCGCCCCGTCCACGCGATCACCGACACGGCGCGGCGGGTGGCGCGCAGCCACGACCTCACCGAGCGGATCGCCTACGAGGGGCCGCGCGACGACGTCAAGGAGCTGGCCGACACCTTCGACACGATGCTCGGCCGGCTGGCGCGGGCGTTCGACGGGCAGCGCCGGTTCGTCGCGAACGCCTCGCACGAGCTGCGCACCCCGCTCGCGATCAACCGGACGCTGGTCGACGTGGCGGTGCGCCGCCCGGACGCGACCGACGACGTCAAGCGGCTGGGCGAGTCGCTCCTGGTCGTCAACGGGCGGCACGAGCGGCTCATCGACGGGCTGCTCACCCTCGCCGGCACCGAGAACGTCGTGATGGACACCGGGCCGCTGGACCTGGCCGACGTGGCGGGGCACGTCCTCCAGCAGGCCGCCGCGGAGGCCAGGGCCCGCGACGTGACCGTCGACCGGCGGCTCGGCCCGGCCCCCACGGCGGGCGACCCGGTGCTCGTCGAGCGGCTCGTGCAGAACCTCGTCGAGAACGCGGTCCGGCACAACCACGAGGGCGGCGAGGTCCACGTCGCCACCCGGGGACGGGACGGGTGGGCCGAGGTCGTCGTCACCAACACCGGCCCGGCCGTCCCCGCCTACGAGGTGGAGACGATCTTCGAGCCGTTCCGCCGGCTCGGCAACGACCGGGTCCGCTCCGACCGCGGCTCCGGGCTCGGCCTGTCGATCGTGCGCGCCACCGCGACCGCCCACGGCGGCACGGTGACCGCGGCGCCGCGCGAGGGCGGCGGCCTCGTGGTGACCGCCCGCCTGCCGAGCCGGGTGCGCGAGCCGGTGGCGATCAAGGTAGCGTCGGGGCAATGACCAGTGCACAACTGCTCACCGACGCGTTCGACCGGATCCAGCAGGTCGTCCACGGGGCGGCCCGGGGCCTCACCGCGGACCAGCTCGCCCACCGGCCCGCCGGCGGCGCCAACTCGATCGCGTGGCTGGTGTGGCATCTCACTCGTATCCAGGACGATCACGTCGCCGACGCCGACGCCGCCGGCACCGCGCAGGTGTGGACCGGCGGCGGCTGGGCCGACCGGTTCGGCCTGCCGCTCGGCACGTCCGACACCGGATACGGGCACACTCCGGACGAGGTCGCCGCGGTCCGGGTCGAGTCGGCCGACCTGCTGACGGGCTACCACGACGCCGTCCACGACAGGACCGTCGAGTACGTGGCCGCGCTGACCGACGGCGACCTGGAGCGGATCGTCGACCGGTCGTGGGACCCGCCGGTCACGCTGGCCGTGCGGCTGATCAGCGTGATCTCCGACGACCTCCAGCACGCGGGCCAGGCGGCCTACGTCCGGGGGCTGCTCAGCGCCGGCTGACCGCGGGCCGCCGGCGGCCGCCGTCCCGGCAGGACGCGGAGATGAGCGTGGACCACCGGGGGCCGATGCGGTCCAGGTGGTGGGCGCGCGCGGACCGCAGCGCCTCCTCGCCCAGCCGGTCCCGCAGGCCGGGGTCCTCGATCAGCGTGCGGAGGGCCGCCGCGAAGGCGTCCACGTCGCCCGGCGGAACCAGCAGCCCGTCGCGGCCCGGGGTGATCAGTTCGCCGGGGCCGAACGGGCAGTCGAACGACACCACCGGCAGGCCCATCCCCATGGCCTCGATGACCACCATCGGCATGCCCTCCCGGCGGGACGACAGCGCATAGACGGAGGCCCGCTCCATCTCGCCGTGCAGGTCGCGGGTACGGGGGAGCAGCTCGACCCGGCCGGTGAGGCCGAGCTCCCCGATCAGGGCGAGCAGCTTGTCCCGCCGGGGGCCTCCGCCGAAAACGCGCAGCGTCCAGTCCGGGTGGTCGGTGGCGACCGGCGCGAAGGCGCGGATGAGCAGGTCGAAGCCCTTGGTGTGCACGAGCCGCCCGGCGGCCAGGACGACCTTGTGCTCGCGCCGGGACGGGCGGGACGGCAGGCGCGGGGCGGCGTTCGGGATCTGCACCACCCGCACGCCGGAGCCGGCGAGGGCGGCCCGGTAGCCGGCGCCGGCGGCCTCCGTGAGCGTGGTGACGACGGTGAGGCGCCGGTAGCGGCGGAGGATCTCCCGGCGCAGCCAGGGCTGGTAGGACTCCAGGCTCATGTGGTCCTGCCCGATCGTCACGGCGCCGCGCGGGCAGAGCTCGGCGACCAGCAGGTTGAGGGACGGCCGGGTCGGCATGAGGACGTCGGCGGGGCTGCCGTACACGGCGCGCAGCAGGCACAGGTCCGACCAGAGGTTCATCAGGCGGAACGACGCCTCGTCCACCGGCGTCAGGACGCTCGGGAGCCGGGAGAGCAGGCGCGCCGCCCTGCCCTTGGGGGCGAACCCGTCGTCCGCGTAGGTCACCCTCACCCCGGCGGGGATGGGGAAGAACGGCTTCCTGCTCCGCTTCAGGACGCTGACGATCTCGACGTCGTGGTCGCGGGCCAGGTGCCCGGACAGGTTCAGCACCGTGCGGATCGTCCCGCCCGTGCCGTGCGCGTTCTGCAGGAGGATCCGGACGCGGAGCCGCTCACCGCGCGGCGGGACGGGCCGCAGCCGCAGCGGGCGCAGCGCCCAGAGCGCCGAACGGCGCAGGACACGGTGTGCCCTGCGCCGGACGCGGCGCTTCAGTCGCAGCGGTCGCGCTGACTTCTCCACCGGACCCTCCGGTCGCAGACGGCCTTTGTCCGGCTCGTACCCGCGACGGGTCCGGTCATCGTCACCCGGTGGTCACGGTTCGGTCGAGCGCCCCGCCCTTGACCCAGCGGCTCCACGACATCTGGTAGTAGCTCCAGCCGTTCAGCGGGTCCAGCTTCCGCTTGCTGCCGGTGATGATCACCGGGTCGCCGCGGTAGGACCAGCTGTAGTACCAGCGGGCGTCCTTGGGCGGCGAGTTGACGCAGCCGTGGCTGACGTTCTGCCGGCCCTGCGCCCAGACGGTGGCGGCCATGGAGTGGATGTACTCGCCGCTGTTGGAGATCCGCACCGCGTGCGGGATGACCTCGCGGTAGCCGCCGTTCTTCTTGTCCTTCGGATCGACGCCCATCCACTCCGACGTCATGATCGCCGGATTCTCCTTGCCCATGGTCAGGTGGATGCCGCTGGTGGTGAGGTAGGTGTCGACGCCGTTGACGACGCGGCCGCCCTTGCCCGCGCTGATCGGCCAGCTGCGGACCTTCTTGCCGTTCTTGGTGACGACCGCCTTCTTCTTCTTGGTGCTGATGTTGACCATGTGGGCGTCGCCGATGCGGAAGCCGCGGGTGAAGTCCGACACGCCGTAGGTCCTCTTGCCCGACTTGACACCGGACAGCTTCGCCGTGAGCGTCACCTTCTGGTTGGGCGCCCACCAGGTGCCGTTCTTGGTGCGGAAGATCACCGTGGTGTCGTTCATCCAGTACCACGCGCCGGTGGCGGGCTTGGCCGACTTGACCTCCAGCGCCTTCTCGACGGCCTTCTTGTCGCCGACGGCGCGGTTGAAGGTCACCTGGATCGGCATGCCGATGCCGACCTTCTCGTTCTTGCTCGGGGTGACGTCCACGATGTCCAGCTCGTTCGCCGCCTTCAGCGTGGCGAACGAGGCGTTGACCGTGGTCGACTTGCCCTTGGGGCTCTTGGCGACGGCGGTGACCTGGTACTTGGTGCCGGGGCGCAGCGTGCGCGACTTCCAGCTGGTCTTGTCGGCGGCCATCGCGCCGTCCACCGGCTTGCCCCTCAGGGTGACGGTCACCTGCTCGAGCGTGCCGCCCGCGGCGGTGACGACGACGCCGTCCTCGGGCTTGGCCTTGGTGTTGCCGTTGCCCGGGTTGATCGTCACCTGCGGGGCATTGGCGTCGCCCTTCTCCCCGACCGTGACGCCGGAGTCCTTCTCTCCCCCACTGCAGGCCGTCGTCAAGAGCAGCACGGCCCCTGCCATGCCCGCGCCTGCGCGAACCCCTGCGGAAACCCTCCGCTGCACCACAACCTCCAGAAACCCCGCCGTCTATCACAAAGACATTAGCGACAAAAGTCGACGATCATGCCACGACCCGGGGTTTTGGCGGGCGTCCGAGATCAAAGCGTTGCATGAGCGCGGATCGCCGGCCCCCCGGGCCGTGGCCGAACGCGGTTCGGGACGCGGTTCAGCGGAGCGCGCTGCCCTCCTGCCACTTGCCGAAGGAGAGCTGCCAGAAGCCCCAGCCGTTGTCGTGCTCGACCTCGCGGTCCGTGCCGGTCAGCTTGATGACGTCGCCGCGCTGCATGATGTCGTAGTACCACTTGGCGTTGGCCGGGCTGACGTTCAGGCAGCCGTGGCTGACGTTCGCGGAGCCCTGCGAGCCGACGGACCACGGCGCCGAGTGCACGTACTCGCCGCTGTTGGAGAAGCGGACCGCGTAGTTGACGACCTGCTTGTAGTACCCGGGGTCGCCCTCCTTGCGGCCCGGCGACGTCATCGTGACCGGGTTGCCCTTCTCCATCAGCAGGTGGACGCCGCTGGTGGTGGTGTACTCCCGCGTCTGGCCGTTGCCGGCGCTGAACGGGACCGTCCGCAGCTTCTTGCCGTCCCGGGTGACGGTCATGTGGTGGCCGCCGATGTCGCCGGTGGTGATCTGGGCGGCGCCGATGGTGAGGGTCGCCTTCGCGTCCTTGGCCCCGTAGACGCCGCCGCCCGCGTTCACCCCCGCGAGGTTCGCCTGGAAGCGGACCGTCTGGTGGGGCTGCCAGTACGTCTTCGTCCGGTAGATCACCTGGTCGTTGCCGACCCACCGCCACGCGCCCTCGACCGGCTTGTCCGGCGTGACGCGCAGCGCCCGCTCCACGGCGGCCCTGTCGGTCACCGGGCGGTCGAACCGGACGATGATCGGCATGCCGACGCCGACCTTCTCCCCCGTGACGTTCGGGGTGATGTCCGAGATCGACAGCGTCTGCGACGGCTTCAGCGTCGTGAACGAGCTGGTGACCGTCCGGGACTTCCCGCCATCGGTCTGCGCGGTGACGGTGTAGGACGTGCCGGGCGTCATGGTGCGGGTGGACCGCCACGTCTTGCGGCCGTCGCCGAACTTGCCGGTGACGGTGGCGCCCTGCCCCTGGACGGTGACGGTGCGCAGCTTGGTCCCGGAGGCCTTCACCTCGATCGTCCCGTCCGGCTTGACCTGGGCGGTCCCGTTGGCCGGCGTGATCGTCACCGCCGTGTCGGACCCGCCCGAGGCGAGCTTGCCGGCGCTCCCGATCGAGCAGCCGGTCACCAGCAGCACCACCGCGCCGGTGCCACCGGTCACCACAAGCCCCAAACGACCCTTGCTTGCCACGAACTCCCCCAAACCCCGTGAATTCACCCTGTGTCCGGTGAAATCTGTCTGTGTAGGGAGACGCTCCGAACCGGCCGCGGGTTCGGAGCGAGACGGGAATCGCTGTGCGGGCGGGGCGGGCGGGACCGGTCAGGCGGCGGAGCCGGTGCCGGACGCGCGCGCGGGCTCGCGGTTCACGTGGCGGACGACGCGCTTGAAGCCCCAGACCGACACCGCGATGCCGATCGCGCCCAGCCCGGCGACGATGCCGGTGCGGATCCACAGGTACATGCTGATCGACTGGTTGAACAGCATCCAGAGGCTGATGCCCACGTTGGCGAGCAGCACCGCCGACCACAGCAGCGAGATGCGCAGGAAGAACTGGTGGACCCTGGCGTGCTTGTAGAACGCGTCAGGGATCGGCGCCATGTCCTTGGCGAGCTTCATCGCGAGCGGTTTCCCGAGCGGCACCGAGGCGAGGAAGGCCATGCTCACGGCGAGCGTGCCGAGCGTCGGCTGGAGGAAGTAGACGACCGCGCTGTGGGTCGCGGCGGCCAAGATCGCGCGGACCGTCACACCGACCGCGGCCAGCATCAGCATCCCCGACACCGGGTGCCCGCGGACGTACCGGTAGATGATCCCGCCGTACACCCAGGCGACGGCGGCCACGAGCGCGCCGTTCAGCCCGAGGAGGGTGAGCGCGGCGTAGAACACCGCGACGGGCGCGATGACCCCCTCGACGAACCGCGGGAGCGCGTGCATCAGCAGCGCGGTCACCCGCGGCAGCTCGAACACGTGGTGGCCACCCGCGTGGCCGTCCTGCGGCAGCTCCGCCCGAACCGCCCCTGGCGGTTCGGCGGTCATGGTCGCCGGTCGTTCCATCGAGCGCTGCGCTCCCCGATCGGTGTGCATGGACTCGGATGTGCTCACGATTCGCACCACCGTACGTGATGATCCGCACGTGGCCGTCCGTTTTCGAACGATCCGTAGCGCGCGGCTTGTTCCCTCCTTAGTTCGGGCCCGGCGTCCGTTTGGTTCGGAACCGGGGCCGCATCGCCGCGGATGCGGGCCGGAATCGGCCATGCCCGAGGACTCCGCCTTCAAGCCTCCGCCGACCTCGGAAAACCGCTGGTCAGTCCTCGGGCGGGGCCGGCTGGACGGCCTGGGCGGCGGCGTAGATGGCGCGCAGGGTGACCGCGACCGACGGCCTCCGCACGCTCGCGGACCGGGTCACCGCGTACACCTCGCGGGCGAGCGTGCACTCGGGGATGCGCCGCACCGCCACGTCCTGGTCGCCGGCGGCCAGCGCGAGCGCCGGCACGGCGGTGATGCCGATCCCCCGCGCCACAAGGCTCAGGATCGTGTGCAGCCCCTCGAACTCCCAGGGGACGGGACGGGCCCCGCCGACGGCGTCCAGCAGCCGCTCGACGGCCTGCCGGGACGGTTCCCCGGGCGGGGCCGCCATCCACGGCTCCTCCCGGAGCTGCTGCAGGTCGACGGCCCGGTCCGGACGCGACATGGGGTGCGTGCCCGGGACGACGAGGACGAGCGGGTCGCGCCGGAGGTGGAAGAACTCCAGCGCGGCGGGCGACTGCTCGGGGACCTTTCCCGTCCAGTCGTCGATGAGCGCGATGTCGACCTCGCCGTTCTGTACCTGGCGGATCCCGGCGCCGGGCGCGGTCTGGCGCAGCACGAACGTGAGATCGGGATGGTCGCCGAGGCTGTGCGCCAGCGCGGGCGCGAACGCGACGGCGGCGGTCGGGAACGCCGTGACCACGACCCGGCCCATGGGGGCGTCGGCCTGGGCCGACAGCTCCGCCTCGGCCGTCTCCACGAGGTTGAGGATCTCCTCGGCGCGGTCGGCGAGGCGCCGTCCGGCATCGGTCAGCTCCGCGCTGCGGGCGGTCCGGTCCAGCAGCGGGACGCGGGCCTCCCGTTCGAGCGCGGCCAGCTGCTGGGAGACCGCCGAGGCCGTGTAGCCGAGGGCGGCGGCGGTCGCCGCGATGCTCCCGCGGCGGGCGAATTCGGCGAGAAGCCGCAGGCGGCGAAGCTCTAGCATCAGCCCATCTTACGGTCACCATCGATGAGACTCGCTTGTGATGATGCTAAATGCGGGCAAGCATGAAGCGAACCCGGCCGGGTCGCAGCACACGGGGATTTCCACGGTCACCCACCGTCTATCACGCATGCCTTGGAGTAGTTCATGCCTGCCCAGAACCATCCCGCGGCCCTCCGTCCGGTGTCGTTCGCCCCTCGCCCGGTCCCGCTGTCGGCGACGCTCGCGGTCAACGAGGCCATGGCCCGCAAGCGGAGACGCGGTGAACGCGTGCTCCCCCTCGGTTTCGGGGAGGCCGGGATCCCCCTGCACCCCGCGCTGACCCGCGAGCTCGGCGCGGCCGCGGGCCGCGGCGGCTACGGGCCGGTGGCCGGCTCGCCCGCGCTGCGAGCCGCCGCGGCCGGGTACTGGGCGCGCCGCGGGCTGCCCACCGACCCGTCCATGGTGGTCGCCGGCCCGGGGAGCAAGCCGCTGCTGTTCGCCCTGCTGACCGCTCTGGGCGGTGATGTGGTGGTCGCCGCGCCGAGCTGGGTGAGCTACGCGGCGCAGACGTCCCTGGCGGGGGCGGAGCCGATCCGCGTGGCCACCCCGCCGGGCGAGGGCGGCGTGCCGAGCCCCGCGCTGCTGGCCGACGCCGTGGTGCGGGCGCGGGCTCGGGGTCGCGACGTGCGGGCCGTGGTGGTGACGCTGCCCGACAACCCGACGGGGACGCTCGCGTCCGAGGCGACCGTCCGGCGGTTGTGCGCGGTCGCGCGCGAGCAGGACCTGGTCGTGATCTCCGACGAGATCTACCGCGACCTGGTGCACTCCCCCGGGCGGACGGTGCCGTCCCCCGCCCTGTACGCGCCGGAGCGCACCGTGGTGACGACCGCGCTGAGCAAGAATCTGGCGGCCGGCGGCTGGCGGATCGGGGTGGCGCGGCTGCCGGACGGGCCGTTCGGCGCCGCGCTGCGCGGCAGCCTGCTCGGGGTGGCGAGCGAGATCTGGTCCAGCGCCCCGGCGCCGATGCAGCACGCCGCCGCGTACGCGTTCGCCGAGCCGCCCGAGCTGGTCGAGCACGTCGACCGCAGCCGGCGGCTGCACGCCGCGATCACCGGCGCGGTCGCCGACCGGTTCGCCGCCGCGGGCGCGCGGGTCACGCGTCCGGAAGCGGCCTTCTACCTCTACCCCGACTTCGGGCCGATGCGGGAGGCCCTGGAGGCCAACCACGGCGTCCGGACGGCCGCCGACCTCACGCACCTGCTGCTGGAACGCTACGGGGTCGGCGTCCTGCCGGGCAGCTCGTTCGGGGACGCCCCGTCCGCGCTGCGCATGCGGGTGGCGCCGAGCCTGCTCTACGGGGAGGACGACGAGCAGCGCCTCGCGGCCCTCGCGGCGCCCGCCCCGGCGTCCCTGCCGTGGATCTCCGACGCGCTCGACCGGCTCGGCGAGGTGCTCGCCGACCTGCCGGCCTCCGTCACCGTGGGTGAGCCCGCGCTCGCCTAGGGCGGTCCCCGCCGCGGGCCGTCCAGCGCTCCGGGACGGCCCGCGGACGCCTGCCCGCGTGAGGCTCCGCGCGCGGATGGTGACGGCGCCCGCCCCGGCCGGGAACGGCCGCCGAGAAGATCGGCGCCCGCCCCGACCGGGGCGTATAAGCGTGGTGTAAGGTCCAACGACGCACGGGGCGAACGTCGCTTATCGACCAGGGGCAGGCCAAAGGGCGTCCCGCCCGCACCGCCCGTGGTAAACCCAGGGCGAACGTGAGGCCGCGGAAGTGATGACAGAAGGCGAGGGGGCCCGCCATGAGGCATGCACGGGACGGGGCTGCCGCGGCGATGAACGCCGCCTCCAGAATCCTGGTCGCGCGGGGCAAGAACGAGCCCCAGGAGATGGAGAACCCCGACGTCGCCTGGGGGCAGCGGGCCCGTGACGGAGTGTGGGTGCCGACGCGGGACGGGCAGCGGATCCACTTCGGCATCGACGTGGCGGCCGCCGACACCGTCGCCCAGGTCCTGCGTCCCAGCCTGCGGGTGTTCGTCGGCGTGGACGTCGACACCGACATCGTCGCGCAGACGACGGCCGGCGGGGTGCGGCTCCTCACCGTCATCCACGGCCCCGACGCCCCCACCGAGTTCCGGTTCGCGGTCTCCCTCGCCGACGGGCTGACCCTGGAGTCGATGCCGTCCGGCGGCTACGACGTCGTCCACCTGCGGTACGGCGCGACGGTCGGGCGGCTCTACAACCCGTGGGCGAGCGACTCGATGTTCCGCCAGGTGAAGGCGGACTACACGCTGGAGGGCTCGGCGGTCACGATGCGGGTCCAGCACACCGACGCGTTCTACCCGGTCGTCGCCGACCCGCACTACGAGCGCTGAGGACCGGCTTCATCCAGGCCCCCACCACGCCGTTGGGCCCCGCGTCCGGAAGTGGACCGTTCCGGCCGACCAGGCTCTCCCCGCGCTCCGGCATAAATTGGCGGCGTGCCAGTAAAGGGAGGCGCTCCTCGTCATAAGGTGGGGTCCGCGGGCCGCGTGCCGGCCCCGGCGGCGCCGCCGGGAACACGACCGCCCGGCCCACGGAGACTGGAGTCGTTGTGATCTTCACTCATGACACCGAGCACGCGCTCGCCGTCGTCGTCGACCTGATCAACACCGGCGCGGCGGCGTCCGGCGCGGAGGGCCTCGGCGGGCTGCCGGGCCTGCGCGGGTTCGTGGAGCGCAACGCCTTCAGCGACGTCGGCGCGCTCACCGAGGCGGACCTGGCCCGGGTCCTCGACCTGCGCGCCCGGTTCCACGCGGTCTTCCGCGCGGAGGGCGTCCCGGCCGCGGTCCGGCTGATCAACGAGATCGTCGGCGAGGTCCGCGCCACGCCGCACCTGACCGACCACGACGGCTACGACTGGCACGTGCACTTCTTCGCGCCCGGCGCCCCGCTCGGCGAGCATCTGGCCGCGGACTGCGGGATGGCGCTGGCCTACGTGGTGGCCGCGGGCGAGCTGGACCGGCTGCGCACCTGCGAGGCGCCGGACTGCTCGCGGGTGCTGGTCGACCTGTCCCGCAACCGGTGCCGCCGCTACTGCGACAGCCGCACGTGCGGGAACCGCATGCACGTGGCCGCCTACCGGGCCCGCCGGCGCGAGGCCGCCCACTGAGCCCGCACTGAGCCCGCCCGCGTGGTGTCAGCGCGCGGCGCCGAGGCGGCCGACGGCGGCCAGGGCGGCCCGCGCGGCGGGGACGTCGTGGACGCGGAACACGCGGGCGCCGAGCACCGCGGAGACGCCGAGGACGGCCATGGTGCCGACGCCCCGCTTGTCGACGGGGCGCCCGAGGGTCTCGCCGATGAAGTCCTTGTTGGACACCGCGACCAGGACCGGCCAGCCGGTGGCGGTCAGCTCGCCGAGCCGCCGGGTGATCTCCAGCGAGTGGCGGGTGTTCTTGCCGAAGTCGTGCGCGGGGTCGATGAGGATCGCGTCCCGGCGGACGCCGAGGGCGGCGGCGCGCTCGGCCTCGGCCGTGACGTGCCCGACCACGTCCGCCACGACGTCGCCGTAGCCGATCCGGTGCGGGCGGGTGCGGGGCGCGAGGGCGCCGGCGTGCGCGCAGACGAGCCCGATCCCGTGCGCGGCGGCGACCTCGGCGAGCCGCGGGTCCGGTCCGCCCCAGGTGTCGTTCAGCAGGTCGGCGCCGGCCCGCGCCACCGCCTCGCCGACCTCCGCGCGCCAGGTGTCGACGCTGATCACCACGTCCGGGTGCCGTTCCCGGACCGCCGCGACGAGGTCGACGACCCGGCGCAGCTCCTCGGCGACGCCGACGTCCTCCCCGGGGCCGGCCTTGACCCCGCCGATGTCGACGATGTCGGCGCCGGCCGCGACGGCCCGGCCGGCGGCGGCGAGGGCCGCGTCGAAGCCGTAGGTGGCGCCGCGGTCGAAGAACGAGTCGGGCGTCCGGTTCACCACGGCCATGATCGCGTGCGGGCCGATCTCACGCCCGTTCAGCCGCAGCGGCGGCGCGTCCGGAGAGCTCATGATGGGTCTCACCGTGGCACACGCGCGGGCCGGCGAGCGAACCAGAAGGGAATTCGGTTCAAACGGCGCCCTCCCTCGTCATGGACATGTCCTGGTCGGTAACCTCATATTTCACGCTCGTTGCGGGTTCTGCCCGTGGTGGGCCCGCGTCGGACCTAATTCAGCCATGGAGGATCCGCTGTCCAGGCGAGCACTCATCACCGGCATCACCGGACAGGACGGCTCGTATCTGGCCGAGCATCTGCTCGGGCTGGGGTACGAGGTCTGGGGCCTGGTGCGGGGGCAGGCGAACCCCCATGTGTCGCGGCTGCGCAAGCACATCGGCGACGTGCAGATCACCACCGGCGACCTGCTGGACCAGGGCAGCCTGATCTCGGCGGTCGAGCGGGTCCGGCCCGACGAGGTCTACAACCTGGGCGCGATCTCCTACGTGCCGATGTCGTGGCAGCAGGCCGAGCTCACCGCCGAGGTCACCGGCATGGGCGTGCTGCGGATGCTGGAGGCGATCCGGGTGGTGTCGGGCATCAGCCCGTCCCGCACGCCCGGCAGCGAGCAGATCCGCTTCTACCAGGCGTCGTCCTCGGAGATGTTCGGGATGGTGCGGGAGACCCCGCAGAACGAGAAGACGCCGTTCCACCCGCGCAGCCCGTACGGGGTGGCGAAGAGCTACGGGCACTACATCACGCAGAACTACCGCGAGTCCTACGGGATGTTCGCGGTCAGCGGCATCCTGTTCAACCACGAGTCACCGCGCCGCGGCGCGGAGTTCGTGACGCGGAAGGTGTCGCTGGGCGCGGCGCGCATCAAGCTCGGCCTGGCCGCCGAGCTGCGGCTCGGCAACCTGGACGCGCGGCGCGACTGGGGCTACGCCGGCGACTACGCCCGCGCGATGCGGATGATGCTGGCGCAGGACTCCCCCGAGGACTACGTCATCGGAACGGGCCAGACGCAGTCGGTGCGCGAGCTGGTGGAGTTCGCGTTCCGCACGGCCGGCCTGAACTGGGAGGACCACGTCGTCCTGGACGCGAAGTACACGCGTCCGGCCGAGGTCGACCTGCTGTGCGCCGACCCGAAGAAGGCCCGCGAGCAGCTCGGCTGGGAGCCCGTGGTGTCGTTCGAGAGCCTGGTGACGATGATGGTCGAGTCGGACCTTCGGCTGCTGTCGGAGTCCGCCCGCCCGGAGGACGAGCCCTTCAGCCCCGATCATTGGTGATCCGGTTACCGGCGTCGTGGCACGATTCAGACATGGCCACTTGCGAGCACGTGCAGACCGTTCCGGTAGAGGATCCGTCCCCGAACACGCCGCAGGGCTGTGAGGAGTGCCTCGCCGAAGGGACGCGGTGGGTCCACCTGCGGCTCTGCCTGGGTTGCGGGCATGTGGGCTGCTGCGACTCCTCCCCCATGCGGCACGCCACCGCCCACTACCAGAAGGAGGGGCACCCGATCGTCCGGTCGTTCGAGCCGGGCGAGGACTGGCGCTGGTGCTTCGCCGACAACCTGATCGTCTGATGCCCGACGTCCGGCTGCGCAGCGGCCCCGGACGGTGGATCCTGCTGGCGACCGTGCTCGGGTCGAGCGTGGCGATGCTCGACGCGACGGTCGTCAACGTGGCGCTCCCGGCGCTCGGCCGGGACCTCGGCGCCGACGTCGCCGGACTCCAGTGGACGGTCAACGCCTACACGCTGACCCTCGCCGGCTTCATCCTGCTCGGCGGCTCCCTCGGCGACCGGTTCGGGCGGCGCCGCATCTTCCTGGTCGGCGTGGTCTGGTTCGCGGTCGCGTCGGTGCTGTGCGGCGTGGCGCCGAACATCGAGACGCTGATCCTGGCGCGGGCGCTGCAGGGCGTGGGCGGGGCCCTGCTCACCCCGGGCTCCCTGGCGATCATCCAGGCGTCGTTCGCGCCCGACGACCGTCCCCGCGCGGTCGGCGCCTGGTCGGGCCTCGGCGGCGTCGCGGGCGCGGTCGGCCCGTTCGCCGGCGGCTGGCTGGTCGAGGCGGCCGGCTGGCGGTGGGTGTTCCTGCTGAACGTCCCGCTCACCGCCGTCGTGGTGCTGGTCGCGGCCCGGCACGTCCCCGAGAGCTTCGACCCGCAGGCGCGCGGGCGCTTCGACATCCTCGGCGCGGTGCTGGCGGCGCTGGCGCTCGCCGGGACGACCTACGCGCTCACCGAGGCGCCGGGCGGGGGCGCGGCGGCGCCGGTCATCACCGCCGCCGCGCTCGCCGGGCTGGCGGCGGCCGTGGCGTTCGTGCTGGTCGAGCGGCTGCGGGGGCGGGGCCGGCACCTGCCGGGCGCGCGGACGGGACGCCCCGCGCCGCAGCCGATGCTGCCGCTGGACGTGTTCGCCTCGCGGCAGTTCTCCGCCGTCAACGTCGTCACGTTCATCATGTACGGCGGCATGGGCGTGCTGTTCTTCCTGTTCGTGCTCAACCTCCAGGTCGTCGGCGGGTTCTCGCCGATCGCGGCGGGGACGGCGCTGCTGCCCGTCACCGTGCTGATGCTGCTGCTGTCGGCGCGGGCGGGCGCGCTCGCGCAGAAGATCGGCCCGCGGCTCCCGATGACCGTGGGGCTGCTGGTGGCGGCGGGCGGGATGCTGCTGGTCGGCCGGATCGGGGAGGACTCCTCCTACGTCCGGGACGTCCTGCCCGCCGTGGTGGTGTTCGGGCTGGGGCTGTCCGCGGTGGTCGCGCCGCTCACCGCGACCGTGCTCGCCACCGCCGACGCCCGGCACGCGGGCGTGGCCAGCGGCGTCAACAACGCGGTGGCGCGGGCGGCCGGGCTGCTGGCGGTGGCGGCGATCCCGCCGCTGACCGGGCTGACGGGCGACGCCCTGAACGATCCCGGCGAGTTCGCGCAGGGGTTCCGGCTCGCGATGATGACGTGCGCCGCGCTCCTGGCCGCCGGGGCCGTGCTGACCTTCCTCACCGTGGGCGACGACGCGCTGCGCACGCCGTCCGGGGAGGCCGTCGAGCCGGAGTGCAGGCGCCACTGCGGCGTCGGCGCCCCGCAGCTGCAGCCCGAGCGGGAGAACGTCCCGGCGGCGCCGTCTGCGGGCCCGGCACCGGACGCCAAGGCCTGATCGGCCGTCCCGGCGCGGCCACACCCGGTCCGAATCCGGCTATGTCCAGGACCGCAGCGGTTCGTTGGCATACGGTCGGTGCATGAATCTGCGGCAGCTGCGCTATGTCGTGGCGACCGCCGACCACGGCACGATGACGTCGGCGGCCCAGGCCCTCTACGTGGCTCAGCCCGCGCTGTCGCGGGCCGTCCGCGAGCTGGAGCGCGAGCTCGGCGTCGAGCTGTTCGCGCGGTCGGGCCGCGGCGTCGCGCTGACCCCGGTCGGCGAGCAGGTCGTCCGGCAGGCCCGCGTCGCGCTGGACGCCGTCGACGCGATCGAGGGCCTCTCGGTCGCCCGCGCCGACGGGCGGGGCGCGGAGCTGCGCATCGCCGTCACCGCGTCCCTGGAGCCGGAGCTGACGGGCCGGCTCATCCCGCGCTTCGCCCGGGACCAGCCGGCCGTCCGGGTCCGGGTGATCCGCTGCGCGGACCGCGACCAGGTCGCGGCGGCGCTGCGGGTGGGCCGCGCCGAGCTGGCGCTCACGGACCTGCCCGTCCCCGGCGACATGACCGCGCACCCGTTCGAGCAGCGGGAGGTGGTGTTGATCTCGCCGCCCGCGCTGAAGGTCCGCGAACCGGTGCCGCCGGCCGCGCTGGACGGGATGCGGCTGGTGCTGCCCGCCCGCGGCAGCGCCCCGCGCGCCGAGATCGACACGATGCTGCGGCGGATCGGCGCGCGGCCGGTCCCGGCGGTGGAGTCCGACGAGCGCGGCGCGTGGCTCGGCTGGGTGCGGGCCGGGATGGGCTCGCTGCTCTGGTACCGCAACCAGATCGACGACACCGAGGGCGTGACCGTCCGGTCGTTCATGCCGCCCCTCACCCGCATGATCGGCCTCGTCCACGCGCACCGCCGGCTGCCGCCCGCGGCCCGCGACTTCCTGACGTTCGCCAAGGAGACGCCCCGCGACCACCACGCCCGCTGACCCGCCGCCTCGCCGGTGCCGGGTTCCGCCGGCCATGCCATGATTCGGCGGGTGGAGACGACGCACGCGCTGTGGCTGCTGGCCGTCCCGGTCGGCGCCCTCATGGTGGCCGCGGGGGCGCGCCGCATCGGACTGTCGGCGCCGCTGGTCCTGGTGATCGCGGGACTGGGCTTCTCGTTCGTCCCGGGCGTACCGGACTTCGAGCTCGACCCGGAGTTCGTGCTCTACGTGGTCCTGCCGCCGCTGCTGTTCTCCGCGGCGTGGAAGAGCTCGTTCACCAACCTGCGCGAGAACGCGTGGTCGATCGGGCTGCTGTCGATCGGGCTGGTGCTGTTCACGACGTTCGCCGTCGGGTACGCGGCGTCCCTCCTCGTCCCCGGGCTGCCGCTGGCGGCGGCGTGCGTGCTCGGCGCGATCGTGGCGCCGCCCGACGCGGTGGCGGCGGTGAGCGTCGCGCAGCGCCTCGGCCTGCCCCGCCGGACGGTGACGGTGCTGGTCGGCGAGAGCCTGTTCAACGACGCGACGGCGCTCACCGCGTTCCGGGTCGCGCTGATCGCGGCGACCGGCGCCGGGTTCACGCTGGTGGACGGCGTCTGGCGGTTCCTGTTCGCCGCCGTCGCCGGCGCCGCCGTGGGCCTGCTGCTCGGGCCGCCGCTGCACTGGCTGCGGACCAGGCTGGACGACCCGCTCGTGGAGAACGGCGTCGTGCTCGTCGCGCCGTTCGCGGCCTACCTCATCGCCGAGAGCGTGCACGCCTCCGGGGTGATCGCGGTGGTGGTCAGCGGGCTGTACCTCGGCAACCGGGAGACCGAGTCCGGGGCGGTGACCCGGCTGATCGGGCATTCGTTCTGGAAGGTGCTGGTCTTCGTCCTGGAGTCGGTGGTCTTCCTGCTGATCGGGCTCCAGCTGCCGCCGGTGGTCGGCGGGCTGTCGGGGTGGAGCTGGCAGGAGCTGGCCTGGTGGGCGATCGCGGTCTTCGCCGTCACGGTCGCCGCCCGGTTCGCGTGGGTGTTCCCGGCGTCCCAGCTCTCCCGGCTGCTGTCGCGGCGGGAGCGGGCCCGCGGGAACGTCGGCTGGCGCGGCATGGTGGTGGTGTCGTGGGCGGGGATGCGCGGGGTGGTGTCGCTCGCCGCGGCGTTCGCGATCCCGTTCGCCGCGGACGGCCGCCCGTTCCCGGGCCGCGACCTGATCCTCTTCCTGACGTTCACGACCGTTCTCGGGACGCTGCTGGTGCAGGGCCTGACGTTCCCGGCGCTCATCCGCGCGCTCGGCATCGGCGGCGACGGCGAGCGCTACAGCGACACGGTGGCGGAGGCCGGCGCGCAGCACGCCGCCGCGCAGGCCGCGCTCGAACGGCTGGAGGAGCTGAACGCCGCGGAGAGGCTGGACGACTCGGTGGTGGAGCGGCTGCGCCAGCTCACCGAGCAGCGGCAGCTGCGGGCCTGGGAGAGGCTCGGCGGCGGGACGGGCCCGGAGGGCGAGGAGGTGCCGACCGCGACGTACCGGCGGCTGCGCAGGGAGATGCTGGACGCCGAGCGCCGGGTGTTCGTCCGGATGCGGGACGAGCGGCGCATCGACGACGAGGTGCTCACCCGTGTCATGCACGAGCTGGACCTGGAGGAGGTCGCCCTCAACCGCGACTAGCGCGACTAGCGGGACGTGCGGTGGCCCCGGCCACGGTGCGCCGTGGCCGGGGCGGCGGTCCGGGTCAGGACGACCCGTTGAGGGGCTGGGCGGGGAGCTCGACCGTGTAGGACTCCTTGACCACGTCCAGGTGGTGCCAGGACTCCCGCACCGTGACGCCGGGCACGGACCGGATGGCGTCGAGCACGGAGACCAGCTCGCCGCGCGAGGCCGCCTCGGCCTGCCCGACGATGTCGTAGCGCCCGAAGCCGGTCGCCAGGTACCGGACGCCGTCCTGGGCCGCGACCGCGTCGGCCACGGCCCGCAGCCCGCCGGTCACCACCAGCCCGAATCCGCCGAGCTCGGCGGCGCCGAGGGCCAGCGGGTCGGCCAGGCCGGTGACCTGGATGACGCCGGTGCGCATGAGCCGGACCACCCGGGCCCGGGTGGCCGCCTGGGAGAGGCCGATGACGTGCGCGAGACGGGTGTAGGGAGCGCGCCCGTCGCGCTGCAGCTCGTGCAGGAGCCGCCAGTCGATGTCGTCGAGGGTGACCTCGCCGAGCTCGCGCACCACCGTGTGCGTGTCGCGCACGGTGGACACCGACCGGAACACCTCCGCCGCGCGGACGCCGGGGACGGACCGGATCTGGTCCACCTCGGCCGCGAGCGCGGCGTCGTCGCGGGTGCGCACCTGCGCGACGAGGTCGTACGGGCCGGCGGTCAGCGCGGCGAAGCTGACGGCGGGCCGCTCGGCGACCGCCTTGGCGACCTCCCGGGCGGAGCCGTCCACGGTGACCGACACGTGCCCGATCGCCTCCGCGCCGACGACGGCGGCGTGCACGATGCCGACGACCCGGACGACCTGCGTTTCGAGAAGGTGCTGCACCCGTGCCCGCACGGCCGTGCGGGAAAGCCCGACGCGGTCGGCGAGCGCCTGGAACGTCGCCCTGCCATCCCGCTGGAGCTCGCGGACGAGCACGGCGTCGACCGCATCCAGCACGGTTCTCCTCCTCGACGTGTGGTGAATCGTTCTGCCAGCGACTGCAAGATCATTCCATTTCAGGACGGTATGACGTCAAATATTGATCTTGCTCGTGTTCGCCATGCCCGGCGGCCGTCGATGCGTCGGCGACCGGTTCCGGCAGGCGACGTTTCCGACGTCGCCTCGACCGGCGCGGGAGCGCAACGCTGCCGGGCCGCGCCGCGCGCTCGGCGCGGCGCGGCCGTGCGGGCGGCGGGCGTGCGCGGGCGCGGTGATCACTCGGGCGACCGCCGCGCGGCCGGGACGGCCCGCGGCGCAGGCGGACGGGGCACACCGGGGCCGAGTGCGTGACCTGCATGCGCTTCTCCCGGTGTTCTGCTGTCACGCCCCCTCCGGCGGATCCACCGTCCGCATGAGGCACATGTAAGAAAAGTGCATCGAGGGCGCAGTTACGTCAAGAGGTAACTTTACAGAGAGCCAAGCCCCACGTTGCACCGTTTTCAACCAGGTCTGCCCGGTCACTTTCGTTGTGCCTGGAAGGAGGCGGACACCGCGGCGGAGATCACATCGGCGCCGCCGCGGGGACACCGTGTCATCACCCCTGGGTACGGCCCCTGCGGGCCAGCGCGCGGCGGGCCCTACCGGCGTGTCCGGAGCATCGCCGGGTATGACCGACAATGTTCGGTGGCCCAGCCACTCTGATCCGGGATTGGTGTGTAGTACAGCCGTGCACCTGCTGAACGGTGGGCGTTCCGCTCACGATCTCACCTACAACGACGTCTTCATGCTCCCCCGCCGCTCCTCGGTCGGGTCGCGGCTGGACGTCGACCTCGCCACCTCCGACGGCAGCGGCACCGCCATCCCGCTCGTGGTGGCCAACATGACGGCCGTCTCGGGCCGCCGGATGGCGGAGACGGTCGCCCGGCGCGGCGGTGTCGCGGTGCTCCCGCAGGACATCCCCGCCGACGTCGTCGCCGAGGTCATCGGCTGGGTCAAGGGCCGCGACCTGGTCGTGGACACCGCGATCCGGCTGGACCCGTCCAGCACGGCCGGGGACGCGCTCGCGCTGCTGCCGAAGCGGGCGCACAACGCCGTCATCGTCGTCGAGGACGACCGGCCGGTGGGCGTCGTCACCGAGGCCGACTGCCAGGGCGTCGACCGGTTCGCCCAGCTCCGCGACATCATGTCCCGCGACCTGGTGACGCTGCCGGCCGGCGTCGACCCGCGCGAGGCGTTCGACCGGCTGCACGAGCGCGGCCACCGGCTCGCCCCCGTCGTGGACGGCGAGGGCCGCCTCGCCGGCGTCCTCACCCGCACGGGCGCGCTGCGCGCCACCCTCTACACGCCGGCCGTGGACACCGCGGGCCGGCTGCGCATCGCGGCCGCGGTCGGCGTCAACGGCGACGTCGCGGGCAAGGCCAAGGCGCTGCTGGAGGCGGGCGCCGACCTGATCGTGGTGGACACCGCGCACGGCCACCAGGAGAAGATGTTCGGCGCGCTCGCCGCCGTCCGCGGCCTGGACCCCGCCGTCCCGGTGGTGGCGGGGAACGTGGTGACCGCCGAGGGCACCCGCGAGCTGATCGAGGCCGGCGCCGACATCGTCAAGGTCGGCGTGGGCCCCGGCGCGATGTGCACGACCCGGATGATGACGGGGGTCGGCCGCCCGCAGTTCTCCGCCGTCCTGGAGTGCGCCGCCGAGGCGCGCCGGCACGGCCGGCACGTGTGGGCGGACGGCGGCGTCCGGCATCCCCGCGACGTCGCCCTCGCGCTCGCGGCGGGCGCGGCGAACGTGATGGTCGGCTCGTGGTTCGCCGGCACCTACGAGTCCCCGGGCGACCTGCAGCGCGCCGCCGACGGGCGGCTCTACAAGGAGAGCTTCGGGATGGCGTCCGCGCGGGCGGTGCGGCTGCGGACCGCCGAGGACTCCCCCTTCGACCGGGCCCGCAAGGCCCTGTTCGAGGAGGGCATCTCCACGTCCCGGATGTACCTGGACCCGCAGCGCCCCGGCGTGGAGGACCTGATCGACTCGATCGTGGCGGGGCTGCGCAGCTCGTGCACCTACGCGGGCGCCCGCACCCTGGAGGAGTTCCACGAGCGCGCCACGATCGGGATCCAGAGCCCGTCCGGCTACGCCGAGGGCAAGCCGCTGTCCAGCAGCTGGTAAACGCCGCCTCTCGCACCGGGCGGCCGGCGCCGCAATTCGCGACACGCCGCCTCCGGCACGCCGTTATCCCCGCGCTGACCTGCACGCTCTTACTCCGGGACGGAGAGGGGTCTTCGTCGGCAAAGGGGGCGGGGCATGATCGACGGCGCGCCGGCGGGCACCGCGACGCGAGCGCGGCCGAAGGACGCGCCCTGCGCGCCGCCTCCCGCCCCCGGACGGGACGCCCGGGCCGGGGACGCCGCACTGCGCGGCCTGGCCGAGGCGCTGCTGATCGCCGGGGTCTCGCCGGCGCTGCCGGGGATCGCGCTCCTGCGCTCCGGGCGCGTCCGGTGCGGCTCGGCGCTGCTCGCCGGGCAGGCGCTCGCGCTGGCGGCCGCCGCCCTCGCCGCCGGGCACGGCCCGCCGGCCGGGCCGGTCTGGCCGGCCGCCGCCACGGCCGGCTGTGTGCTGCTCGCGGCGCTGTGGGCGGCGCTGATCGTCCATGCCTACGCCGTGCTGGTGCCGGACGGGCTGCCGCCGCTGCTGCGCCTCGCCGGCGGCACCACCGTCGCCGTCCTGTGCCTGCTGGTGATCGTCCCGCCGCTCGGCGCCGCCCGCGCGCTCGCGCCCGGCGCCGTCCGGAAGATCATCCCGGCTTCCCTGACGGGGACGGATTCAATATCCTGGATCACAGCTGTACCAGAGGCCACACCCGCTCGCATGCGGTCGACTCCCACGCAACCTTTGCCCGGTTCCGCGCGTCCATAATGTGAGCCAGGGCTTAAATCACCGTGGGTGGGAATCGGAGCGTACATGGGTCGGTCCGCGAGGCGGCATGCCCGGGGAAGGGACGAGGACGGCACCTCCGGCGGAGCCGGGGGTCTCCCTCGCGCGCTGGCGCTGACGCTGGCGTCCGCCCTGGTGTGGGGCATCGCCCACTTCGCCGCGGGCCGCCGGATCGCCGGCGGGCTGCTGCTCGCCCTGTACCTGACGGTCGCCGTCGCCATGGCGGGCGCGGCCACGGTCTACCGCTCCGACCTGGTGCACCTCGCGGTCCAGCCGGCGGCGCTGCAGCGGATGTCCGGCGGGCTCGTCGCGCTCGGGGTGGTGTGGATCCTCGTGGTGATCCGCTCCTACCTGGTGCTGCGCCCGGCCCGCCTCGCGGTCGGCGCCCGGGCGCTCGGCGCGGCCTCCGTCGCGGTGATGTGCTTCGCCGTCGCCGTGCCGGTCGCGTGGTCGGCGCACAGCACCTACGTCTACCGGAACGCGCTCACCAGCATCTTCCGCAGCGGCAGCGAGAACGGCAAGAAGGTCGACGCCGAGGACCCCTTCAACGGCGAGCCCCGCGTCAACGTCCTGCTCCTCGGCGGCGACGCGGCCTCCAACCGCACCGGCGTGCGCACCGACAGCATGACGGTGGCCAGCGTCGACACCAAGACCGGCGACACCGTGCTGCTGAGCCTGCCGCGCAACCTGGAGAGCTTCCCGATGCCGCCCGGCCCGGCCCGCGACCGGTTCCCCTACGGCTTCACCGGCGACGGCCCGCAGAACCCGGGCCTGCTCAACGAGGTGTACGAGTACGCCGAGAACCACCCCGACGTGGTGCCCGGCGTCGCCAAGAACCACCGCGGCCCCGAGCTGCTGAAGGCCACCATCGCAGGCATCCTCGGCGTGCGCGTCGACTACTACATCCTCGTCGACATGTTCGGCTTCGCCGACATCATCGACGCCATGGGCGGCGTCAAGATCAAGATCACCGAGCCGATCCCGTACGGGCTCCAGGGCGCCGTCCTGCAGCCCGGCGACCGGACGCTGTCGGGCAAGGAGGCCCTCTGGTACGGGCGGTCCCGCACCAACAGCAGCGACTACGTCCGGATGAGCCGGCAGAAGTGCCTGATGCGCGCGATCGCCGAGCAGGCCGACCCGCAGACCGTCCTGCGGAGCTTCGACAAGCTCGCCGCCGCGGCCAAGCGGACGCTGTCGACCGACATCCCGCAGGAGCTGCTGCCCGCGCTGGTGAAGCTGTCGAACAAGGTCAAGAACGGCGCGCAGATCCGCAGCCTGCAGTTCGTCCCGCCGCTGATCTACACCGGCAACCCCGACTTCGACAAGATCCGCAAGCTGACGTCCGAGGCCGTCAACAGCGACCCCCGGCAGGTCAGCGCCAAGCCGAGCGGCACCCCGGGCGGCACGCCGGGCACAACGCCGACCCAGTCGCCGGACTCCCCGGACGGCTCCGAGTCCCCCAAGCCCGACAGCAAGCCCGTCTCCCTGAAGAGCAGCTGCCCCTGAGCCGGCCCCGGCCGGCCCGGAACGCCCGCGCCCGCGGGGTTTCCCGGCGCCGGGCGGCAGGGGAAACTGGGCGCGTGAAACGGGCGCATCGGGTGCGGCAGTTGGTCAACGCGGTCAACCTGTCCACGGGGCTGGGGCTCCTGCTGGCCGCGACCACGGCGCGCGGCGCGGGGTTCCGCAGGGGCCCGGACGGGCTGATCGTGGCGGGCGGCTACCGGCTGCCGGTGCCGGTCGCGTCCGCGTTCACGGTCGGCAACGTGATCCTGCTGCGCGGCGACGCGTCCCGGCTGTCCGACACGTCGCGGCTGCTCCGTCATGAGGGGCGCCATTCGACGCAGTACGCCTGGTGCCTCGGCGTCGCCATGATCCCGCTCTACGGGGCGTGCGCGGGCGTGTCGATGCTGCTGTGCGGGGACTGGGCGTCCTACAACCCGTTCGAGCGCCTCGCCGGCCTCGCGGACGGCGGATACGAGCGGCGGCCGCTCCGCCCGTTCCTGCGGCGGTCCTGACCCGCGCCGATGTCCGCGCCGGTCCGCCGAGGGGGGATCATTGAGGGAGACGACTACCTCGAAGGGCTGGTACGGGTGCCTCTGATCCAGGGCTGCGACGCCTTCCACGTGGCGATGCCGCGCGGAAGGCGGCCGGAGAGCGTCCTCGTCCGCCTCCACGGCGGCGGCGACGCGGTCGGCTGGGGCGAGATGCCCGTCCCGGGCGGCGCGGCCGGCGCGGGCCCGGCCTGGGCCGACATCGAGGAGCGCATGGGCCCGGCCCTGATCGGGCTCGACTGGGACCGTCCCGAGGACGTGTCCGCCGCCGCGGACCTCGGCGCCAGCGAGGCCGCCGCGGCCGTCGACACGGCCTGCTGGGACCTGTGGTGCCGGACGCGCGGCCTGCCGCTCGCGCACGCGCTCGGCGGCACCCGCACGTCCATCGTGACGGGGTCGCGCATCTCCCCGGAGCCCGCGCTGGACACGGTCACCCTGCGCGTCAACAAGGCCGTCGGGGCGGGCCACACCCGGGTCACGCTGGACGTCCGCCCCGGCTGGGACATCGAGCCCGTCCGGGCGATCAGGCAGGCGTATCCGGCGCTGGCGCTGGTCGCCGACGCGGGCCACGCCTACACCGAGTCGTCCGACCACATGGCGGTGCTGGAGGCCCTGGACGCCTACGGCCTGGCGGCGATCGAGCGCCCGTTCCCGTCCGGGGACCTCGCCGCGCACGCCCGGCTCCAGCTCCGGGTCGGTACCGCCGTCGCCCCCGCCGTCGGCGACCTGGACACCCTGGACGCGGCGCTGTCGCTGCAGGCCGGCCGGGCGCTGCACCTGCGGCTGGACCGGCTCGGCGGGCTGACCGCGGCCCGCAGCGCCCACGACCTGGCGTACGCGGCGGGATGGGACGTGTGGTGCAGCGGGTGCGGCTCGTTCGGCATCGGGCAGGCCGCCGCGGTCGCCCTCGCCGCGCTGCCGGGCTGCACGCTGCCGAGCGACGTGTCCGACCCCGCGGGCGGGCCGGTGTTCGTCACCCCGCCCGTCCGCTCGTCCGGCGGCGTCGTCGGGGTCCCGCTCACCCAGCCGGGCCTCGGCCACGAGATCGACGAGGCGCGCATCGAGCGGCTGGCGACCCGCCGCATGCGCCTGTCGACGTGACGCCCGCCCCGGTCTGGGTGGTGGCGGGCCCGCCCGGCTCCGGCAAGACGACCGTGTCGGACCTGATGCTGGAGCGGCTGCTCCCCGTCCCCGCGCTTCTGGACAAGGACACGATGTACGGGCCGTTCGTCAAGGCGACCCTCACGGCGTTCGCCCGGGACCCGGGCGAGCGGGAGGGCCCGTGGTACGACGAGCACGTCAAGCCGCACGAGTACGCGGGGATGACCGCCACCGCGCGGGAGATCCGTTCCCGCGGCTGCCCGGTGCTGCTGAGCGGCCCGTTCACCGGGCAGATCCGGGACGCGTCGCGCTGGACGGAGTGGACGGCGTCCCTGGGCGGCCCGCCGGTGCGCCTGGTGTGGGTCAGGACGGACGCCGCGACCCTCCGCCGCCGCCTGGAGGACCGGGGCTCCCCGCGCGACACCGGCAAGCTGGCGGACTTCGACGCCTTCGCCGCCCGGATGCTGCCGGAGACGCCTCCTCCGGTGCCCCACGTGGCCGTGGACAACCGCCTGACCGCGCCGGCCCCGCTGGAGGCACAGCTCGACGCTCTCCTCGTCTGAGGCCGCTCAGACGCGCTCCTCCGGCGGCTCGTCCCGCTGCTGCGGAATGTACGGCTGGGGCTGACCGTACGGGCCGGGCGGCGGCTGCCGGCCCGGCTGCCCGTACGGTCCCGGCTGGTGCTGGCCGGGCTGCGCATACGGGTCTGGATGGGCGTACTGGCCCGGCTGGGCATAAGGGTCGGGCTGCGCGTGCTGACCCGGTGGCGCATACTGCCCAGGCTGGGCGTACGGGCCAGGTTGAGCGTACGGGCTCGGCTGGGCGTACTGGTCGGGTCGGGTGTACGGGTCGTAGTGCGGTTCGGGTGGAAGGATCGCGGGCGTTTCGGGGGGCTGCGGGAGCGGTTCGTCCTTGCAGGCCGCGCGGCGGTCGTTGTAGGCGTTCTTGAGGCGGCCTCCGAGACGCCTGCCCATGTCGCCGGCCTGCTGGGCCCGTTCGCCGTGCATCGCGTCCTGCATCCTGGTGACGGACCGGCGGCCGAGCTCCTGTGCCTGCCGGCCGCGCTCGGAGTGCAGGGCCCGCTGCATCGACTCGGCCTGGGCGAGCCGGGCGGCGTTGTCGCGGACGGCCCGGCCCGCGACCTGGCCCGCCGCCTGCGTCCCGTCCCAGGCGACGCCGGCGCCCTGCCGGGCGGCCTCGGCGGCACGCCGGTAGCCGCCCGCGCGGACCAGGACGGTGCCCGCGAGCAGGTCGGCGAGGGTGCGCCGCCGGGCGCCGACGAGGGCGGGTGCGCTGTTGGCCAGGAACACCGCCACGGCGGCCGCCCACACCACGAGGGCGAAGAAGAACATGCCGTGCAGGAGGAGGATCCATGCGGTGCAGTACAGGCCGGTCCCTCCCGCGGTGGTCACCAGGGAGCGGCGCAGGGCGCGGGACTTGGCGGTCTTCGCGTCCGCCACGCGCAGGTCGAGCACGGCCTTGCCGATGGTCCGCCCGGTCATGGCCTGGCCCGCGAACTGGTGCAGGAACTCGACGAGGATGAGCAGCAGCAGCGCCTGCTCGATGGCGCCGGCGATCTCGTGCCAGATGTCCAGCCCGAAGTCCTTGGCCGCGTTCTGGACGTCGCCGCCCGACAGCAGGAGCCCGCCGGTCGCGGACAGCGCGTCCCACCACAGCCCGTCGCCCAGGACGCCGTTCAGCCGTCCCCACGTCATCATGCCCAGGAGGACGGCGGCGCCGATGATGAGCGCGGTGTCGATGCTCCAGGCAGCGAGGCGCCGGCCGCGCGGCGCGGCCGGGGGCGCCTCCGGCTGGTCGGGCGGAGGGACGGGCGGGGGGCCGCTGGGCAGCGGAACAGGCGGCGGACCGTACACGGGAGTCCCTCGGGTCGCGTTGTCAAGTTGGTCGAAAAGTCCCGAACGGTCAGGAGTGTAGGGCGCTCGATGCCTCCCCGCCACCGCGTCAGTAGGACTTGGGCAACCCGAGCGAGTGCTGCGCGACGAAGTTCAGGATCATCTCGCGGCTGACCGGCGCGATCCGCATGAGCCGCACGACCCCGGCGAGCATCCCGACGCCGTACTCGGTGGTGAGGCCGTTGCCGCCGTGCGTCTGGATGGCCTGGTCGACGCAGTGGATCGCGGCCTCGGCGGTGGCGTACTTGGCCATGTTCGCGGCCTCGCCGGCGCCCATGTCGTCGCCCTGGTCGTAGAGCCAGGCGGCCTTCTGCGCCATGAGCCGGGCCAGCTCCAGCTCGATCTTCGCGGCGGCGAGCGGGTGCGCGAGGCCCTGGTGCGCGCCGATCGGGGTCTTGAACACCTGCCGTTGCCTCGCGTAGGCGGTCGCCTTGCCGAGGGCGAGCCGGCCGATCCCGGCGCCCATGGCGGCGGCCATGATCCGCTCGGGGTTGAGGCCGGCGAACAGCTGCAGCAGGCCGCCGTCCTCGTCGCCGACGAGCGCGTCGTAGGGCAGCCGGACGTCGTCGAGGTGGCAGACGAACTGCTTCTCCGGCGACACGATCTCCATGTCGATAGGGGTGAAGGTGAAGCCCGGCACGCCCGTCGGGACGATGAACAGCGAGGGCCGCAGGTTCCCCTTCTGGTCCTGCGTGCGGGAGACGAACAGGACGGCGTCCGCCTCGTCCACGCCGGAGATGAACGTCTTCTGCCCGTTCAGCACCCAACCCCCGCCGTCGCGGCGCGCCGTGGTGGTGATGCGGTGCGCGTTGGAGCCGGCGTCGGGCTCGGTGATCGCGAACGCCATCTTCACCGAGCCGTCGGCGAAGCGCGGCAGCCAGTGCTTCTTCTGGCCGTCCGTGCCGGACCGGGCGATGATCGTCGCGCAGATCGCCGGGGACACGACCATGAGCAGCAGCGGGCAGCCCGCGGCGGCCAGCTCCTCGCACACGGCGGCGAGGTCGCCGATGCCACCGCCTCCGCCACCGTACTCCTCCGGGACGTTGACGCCGAGGTAGCCGAGCCCCGCGGCCTCGGCCCACAGCTCGTCGGTCTTCAGCCCGACCCTGGCCTTCTCCACGTAGTAGGAGGAACCGTACTTGGCACCGAGTTCCGCGACGGCCGCGCGCAGCGCCTGCCGCTCCTCGGTCTCGACGAAGCTCATCCCGGGGTCCTTTCGATGACGGCGAGGACGGCGCCGGACTCGACCTGCCGTCCCGCGGCGACGTTCAGTTCGGTGACCGTCCCGGCGGACGGCGCGGCGACGCGGTGCTCCATCTTCATCGCCTCCAGGACGACGAGGACCTGCCCCGCGGCGACCTCCGCCCCCGCCTCCGTCTCGACGCGCACGACGGTCCCGGGCATGGGGGCGAGGAGGGAGCCGGGGGCGATCTGGTCGCTCGGGTCGGCGAACCGCGGGACGACGTCCAGCGTCACCGGGCCGAGGCGGGAGTCGACGTGCACGCGGTTTCCGGCCGCGGTCACGGTGAAGGTCTCGCGGAGGCCGTCACGGTCGAGGACGACCTGCTCCGGTGCGGCGCTCACCAGCGAGACGCCGGGGAACCGCTCGGAGGTGAGCCGGCCCCGGTTCAGGTCGTAGTCGACGTCGACGCGGCCGTGCGGTCCGTGGAACGTCCTGCGCTGCGGCTGGGACCGGACATTGCGCCAGCCGGACGGGAGGCCGCCGAGCACCGCGGCGCCGGCCCGGCTCGCGGCGGCCCGGGCGAGCGCGGCGGCCAGCGCGGAGATCCGCACGGCCGCCTCGTCCGCCAGCGGCGCGGCCAGGGCGCCGAGGCCGACGCGGTCGAGGTAGCCGGTGTCGGTGTCGCCGTCCAGGAAGGCCGGCTCCTCCAGGATCCGGACGAGCAGGTCGCGGTTCGTGGTCAGGCCGTGGATGCGGGCGCCGCGCAGCCCGGCGGCCAGCCTGCGGGCGGCGGCGGCCCGGGACGGCGCCCAGGCGATCAGCTTGGCGAGCATCGGGTCGTAGTGGACGCCGACCTCCGTGCCGCTCTCGACGCCGCTGTCGAGCCGCAGCCCGTGGGCGGCGGGGACGGCGAACGCGGCGTCGGCACCCGGCACCTCGAAGGTGTGCAGGGTGCCGCTGGCGGGCCGCCAGTCCTGCGCGGGGTCCTCGGCGTACAGGCGGACCTCGATGGCGTGGCCGCGGGGTTCCGGCACGTCCTTCGGCAGCCGCGCGCCTTCGGCGACCTCGATCTGCAGCCGTACGAGGTCCACGCCGTACACGCACTCGGTGACCGGATGCTCGACCTGCAGCCGGGTGTTGACCTCCAGGAAGAAGAAGCGGCCGTCCGGGGCGAGCATGAACTCGACCGTGCCGGCGCCCTCGTACCCGATCGCGCGGGCCGCGTTCGCCGCCGCCTCGCACAGCCGGGCGCGCAGGTCCGGCCCGACGGCCGGGGACGGCGCCTCCTCGACGATCTTCTGGTGGCGGCGCTGGATCGAGCACTCGCGCTCGCCTAGCGCCCAGACGGTGCCGTGCGCGTCGGCGAGGATCTGCACCTCGATGTGCCGGGCGTCCTCCAGCAGCGGCTCGCAGAACACGGTCGGGTCGCCGAAGGCCGACTCCGCCTCGCGGCGGGCCGCCGCGAGGGCGTCCTGCAGCCCGCCCGGCTCCCGGACGATCCGCATGCCGCGCCCGCCGCCGCCCGCGGACGCCTTGACCAGCAGCGGGAAGCCGTCGCCGGGCACGCCGGCGGGGTCGAGGTCGGGCAGGACCGGGACGTCCGCCGCGGCCATCAGCTTCTTCGCCTCGATCTTGGAGCCCATCGCGGCGATCGCGGCGGGCGGCGGGCCGACCCAGGTCAGCCCGGCGTCGATGACGGCCCGCGCGAAGTCCGCGTTCTCCGACAGGAACCCGTAGCCGGGGTGCACCGCGTCGGCCCCGGCCTGCTCGGCCACGGCGAGGATCCGCCCGGCCGACAGGTACGTCTCCGCGGGCGACGCGCCGGGCAGCCGTCCCGCCGCGTCCGCCTCCCGGACGTGCGGCGCGCCCGCGTCCGGGTCGGAGTGGACGGCGACCGTCGCGATGCCGAGGTCGCGGCAGGCGCGCAGGACGCGGCGGGCGATCTCGCCGCGGTTGGCGACCAGCAGACTCTTGATCATTTGTACGCTCACATCCGGAAGACGCCGAAGCCGTCGGCCCCGCGCACGGGCGCGTTGCAGACGGCGGACAGGCACAGCCCGAGGACGGTGCGGGTGTCGCGCGGGTCGATCACGCCGTCGTCGTAGAGGCGCCCCGACAGGAAGAACGGCAGCGACTCGGCCTCGATCTGCGCCTCGACCATCTCCCGCATCGCGCGGTCCTGGTCCTCGTCGTACACCTGCCCGCGCGCCTCGGCCGCCTGCCGCGCGACGATCGACAGCACGCCCGCGAGCTGCTGCGGCCCCATCACCGCCGACTTGGCGCTCGGCCACGCGAACAGGAACCGCGGGTCGTACGCGCGGCCGCACATGCCGTAGTTGCCCGCCCCGTACGAGGCGCCCATCACGATCGAGATGTGCGGGACCTTGCTGTTGGCCACCGCGTTGATCATCAGGGCCCCGTGCTTGATGATCCCGGCCTGCTCGTACTCCTTGCCGACCATGTAGCCGGTCGTGTTGTGCAGGAACAGCAGCGGGGTGTCGCTCTGGTTGGCGAGCTGGATGAACTGTGCCGCCTTCTGCGCCTCGTCCCCGAACAGGACGCCCTGCGCGTTGGCGAGGATCCCGATCGGGTGGCCGTGGACGCGCGTCCAGCCGGTGACCAGGCTCGTCCCGTACAGGGGCTTGAACTCGTCGAACCGGGACCCGTCGGCGATCCGGGCGATGACCTCGCGCGGGTCGAACGGGATCTTCAGGTCCTCGGGAACGATCCCGGCCAGTTCCTCCGCGTCGTACAGGGGTTCCTCCACCGGGCCCGGGGCGGGGCCGAGCTTGCGGTGCCCGAGGTTCTTCACGATCTGGCGGCCGAGGCGCAGCGCGTCCGTCTCGTCCGCGGCCATGTAGTCGGCGAGCCCGGACGTGCGGGCGTGCATCTCGGCGCCGCCCAGTTCCTCGTCGGCGGCCTCCTCCCCCGTCGCCATCTTCACCAGCGGCGGCCCGCCGAGGAACACCTTCGCGCGCTCCTTGACCATGACGACGTAGTCGCACATGCCCGGGATGTACGCGCCGCCGGCGGTGGAGTTCCCGAACACCAGCGCGATCGTCGGGATGCCGGCCGCCGAGAGCCGGGTCAGGTCCCGGAACATCCGCCCGCCCGGGATGAAGATCTCCTTCTGGGTCGGCAGGTCCGCGCCGCCCGACTCGACCAGGTTGATGAGGGGGAGCCGGTTCTCCAGGGCGATGTCGGACGCGCGGAAGCTCTTCTTCACGGTCCACGGGTTGCTCGCCCCGCCCCGGACCGTCGGGTCGTTCGCCACGATCACGCATTCGACGCCCTCGACGACGCCGATGCCGGTGACGATGCTCGCCCCGACGGGGAAGTCGCTCCCCCATGCCGCGAGCGGGCTCAGCTCAAGGAACGGCGAATCGGGGTCGAGCAGCAGCTCGATGCGTTCCCTGGCCAGCAGCTTCCCGCGCTTTCGGTGGCGGGCGACGTACTTCTCGCCGCCGCCCTCCAGCGCCTTCGCGTGCTCGGCGTCCAGCGCGGCCAGCTTCTCCAGCATGGCCTCGCGCCGTTCCCGGTACTCCGGGCCGTGGGTGTCCAGGGTGCTCTTCAGCGTCACAGGATCGTCTCCGGGATGTCGGCGAGGCGGGACCGCAGCCACTCCCCGAGTGCCTTGCCCTGCGGGTCGAACCGGGTCGAGGCCGACACCCCCTCCTGCAGCAGCCCTTCGACGACGAAGTTCACCGCACGCAGGTTGGGCAGCACGTGCCGCCGGACGACGTGGTCACGGGTCTCCGGGAGCAGCTCGCGGATCTTGTCGATGGTGAGGAAGGGCTCCAGCCAGCGCCACTGGGCGTCCGTCCGGGCCCACACGCCGATGTTGGCGTCCCCGCCCTTGTCCCCGCTCCGCGCCCCGACGACCCGCCCCAGGGGTTCACGGACGGTGCCCGACGGACCGGGGTTGTCCACAGATGCGGGTTCGGCCCCCAACCCGGGACCTGGGCGTTCGACACTGGGATTGGGCTGGACCCCCCGGGCGGGTGGGGACTGGGCGGAGACACTTTGGTCCCCCCCTCCCTCGGCAGCCGAGGACTGGGCGGGTGAGGACTGGACGGGTGAGGACTGGACGGAGAAACCTCGATCCTCCCCTCCCTCGGCAGCCGGGGCGGGGCCGCTGGCCGGGGCGGGGCCGCTGGCCGGAGCCGGGGTGGAGTCGTCTGTGGGGAGTGGAGTGACGGTGGGGGGCGGTGCGATCGGGATGCGGGTGCCCTCGTGGGTGACCGCCACGTGGTCGACCATGTCGTTGGGGACGAACGCCGGTTTGTAGACGCCGTAAGGGCTGCCCTTGCCGGGCGGGGACGTCATCGTGAAGCCCGGGTAGCCGGCGAGGGCGAGTTCCACGGCGGCTCCGCTGAAGGCGCGGCCCGCCTTGTCCGGGTCGGGGTCCAGGACGGCGCAGCGCAGCAGGGCCGTGGCCTCGCCCTGGGTCGCCGGGTCGGGTTCGGCGGTGCCGATGAGGGTCCACTCGACCCGGGCGGGGCGAGCGTCGCCGAAGGCCTCGTCGAGCTGCGCCTTCGCGAACTCGGCCTTCGCCTCGATGTCCAGGCCGGTCAGGACGAACGTCATCTCGTTGCGGTGGCCCCCGAGGTGGTTCAGGCACACCTTCGTGGTCGGCGGCGGCGGGACGCCCCTCACCCCGGCGATCCGCACCCGGTCGGGGCCGTCCTGCGCGAGCTCGATCGTGTCGAACCGCGTCGTCACGTCCGGGCCGGCATAGACCGGCCCGCCGATCTCGTACAGGAGCTGGGCCGTGACGGTCTCGACGGTCACCGCGCCGCCGGTGCCGTCGTGCTTGGTGATCACGCTGGAGCCGTCGGGGCGGATCTCGGCGATCGGAAAGCCCAGCGCCTTTACATTGTAGATCTCCTGGAAGAAGGCGAAGTTGCCGCCCGTCGCCTGGGCGCCGCACTCCAGGACGTGCCCGGCGGCCGTCGCGCCGGCCAGCGCGTCCCAGTCGTCGCGCGCCCAGCCGAAGTGCGCGGCGGCCGGGCCCACGACCAGCGACGCGTCGGTGACGCGGCCGGTCACCACCACGTCGGCCCCGGCCCGCAGGCACTCGGCGATCCCCCACGCGCCGAGGTAGGCGTTGGCCGTCAGCGGCGGCCCGTAGCGCTCGTCCGCCGGCCAGAGCTCGCCCGCCCGCGCCAGCAGGTCGTCGCCTTCGACATGCGCGATCCGGACGTCGAGGCCGAGGCGGGCGGCGAGCTCACGCAGCCGGTCCGCGAGCCCGCGCGGGTTGAGCCCGCCCGCGTTCGTGACGATCTTCGTGCCGCGCTCCGCCGCGAGCCCGAGGGACTCCTCCATCTGCCGCAGGAACGTCGTCGCGTACCCGGCGTCCGGGTCCTTCATCCTGCCCCGGCCGAGGATCAGCATCGTCAGCTCGGCGAGGTAGTCGCCGGTGAGGACGTCCAGCGGCCCGCCCTCCAGCATCTCCCGGACCGCGGAGAAGCGGTCGCCGTAGAAGCCCGAGGCGTTGCCCACCCGCAACGGTTGGCTCATGCCAGAACCCTGCCAGCCCGTCCCGAAAAAATCAATCGCGCATGATTGTTTCTCGCCGTGATCCTTTGGTTGACTGGAAGGCCACCGACCCGAGGACCGCATGACCGCCCAGGCACTCCCCCGCGAGCCCCAGCAGGACCGCAGCCGCGCCACCCGCCGGCGCCTCCTGGAGGCCGCCGTCGGCTGCCTGGCGTCCGTCGGCTGGGCGGGGACGACCGTCGCGGTGGTCGCCGAGCGCGCGGGCGTCTCCCGGGGCGCCGCCCAGCACCACTTCCGGACGCGCGAGGAACTGGTGACGGCGGCCGTCGAGTACGGGTCGGACGTGCGGATGGCGCAGATGCGCGAGCGCCTGGACGCGCTCGCCGACCACCGTCCGTCCACGCTGGACGTGGTGACCCTGCTCGGCGAGATGTACACCAGCCCGCTGTTCCGGGCCGCCCTGCAGCTCTGGGTCGCCGCCAGTTCCGACGAGCAGCTCCGCGCGCGGATCGTGCCCCTGGAGGCCAAGGTCGGACGCGAGGCGCACCGGCTCACCGTCGAGGCGCTGGGCGCGGACGAGTCCGTCCCCGGCGTCCGCGAGACGGTGCAGGCGACCCTCGACCTCGTCCGCGGCCTCGGCCTCGCCGACCTGCTCACCGACGACTCGGCGCGCCGCACCCGCCTGCTGAGGCAGTGGGCGATCACCCTGGACCGGGCGCTCGGCCGCTGACCGGGCCCGCCCGGGTCAGAGAGGAATCTCCCGCAGGGGATCGCCGCCGTCGATGAAGAGGCGGCCTCCCGGCGCCAGCACGGCGGCGATGCGCTCCCTGGCCTTGCGCCCGGCCTCGGGGTGTCGGCCGTCGAGCGCCCCGACCCGCACGGCGAGGACGAGGTCGAAGGGGCCTTCGCCGGGTTCCGGGGTGAACCCCTCGATGGCCGCCCGCCGGACGCTCATCCGTCCGGACGCGATCTCCTCGGCCGAGGACGCCTCCGCCTGCGCGATCGCCTTGGCGGAGCGGTCGATCGCGAGGATGTGCCCGGTGTCCAGCCGGGCGGCGATAGCGCGGGCGGCGGCCCCGGGTCCGCACCCGATCTCCAGGACGCGCATGTCCGGCGTGAGCGGCAGCGCGTCCACGATCTCGGCGAGCCGGGCTGAGAGCGGCGGCACGCTACCTCACCTCCAGGTTCTGAATGCAGAGGTCACGCGGCAGCACGATAGCGGGATGGACGGCCTCGCGCGTCGCCGAGGCCGTCCAGTCCGCCGGGCCTCGCGCGTCCTCTGGCAGACTCGTCCGGTCGCGGACGGGGATCGGGGAGGTCGAATGCTGCACCTGCTGCGGCTGGAGTACACGGGTTCGGAGCAGGCGGCCGAGCCGCATGTCGCCGGTCACGTGGCGTTCCTCGAACGGCACCATGCCGCCGGCACGTTCGTCCTCTCGGGCCAGACCGTCCCCACCTCGCAGGGCGGGCTCATCATCGCCGCGGGCGTCGACCGCCAGGGCGCGGAGGACGTCGCCGCCGAGGACCCCTTCGTCAAGGCGGGGGTCGCCCGCTACCGCATCACCACCGTCACCCCAGGACGCGCCCACCCGGACCTTGCCCGGCTCTGGAGGTAGAGGTCGCGGAGCAGCGCGATCCCTGCTTCGTGGTGGACGACCTCACGGTTGATGTACAGGACGAGCGCGACGAAGGGGAAATCCTCATACCCCCCCCCGCGCCTGCCGCCATCGGGCTCGTCGCCTCCCCCTGTGGGCGGACGCTCCAGCCTCCCGGCGCCGGCTCCCAGAAGTACTCATCATCGGGTGAGCCCCTCCAGCCGCGACCTCAACCGGTTCCGCCAGTACCAGTCGAGCTGACCGGGCCAGCCGAGATCCATCCCAGCAGCCTGGCACTTCCCGCCCGCAGGCCTGCGTCGCGCTTCTCGCCGCATCGGCCGACGCGGCCGCCTCCGGCCATGTCGGGCACATCACGTTGACGCCGACACATGATCGGCAGACTCTGAACGTATGTTCAGAACAAGCGTTCAAAACGCACGCCCGCCGAGGGCGGCGCCGCGGTTTCCGGTGTCGTGCGAGGTCGCGGTGCTCGGCGGGGGCCTGGCGGGCATGGCGACGGCGGCCCGGTTGCAGGCGGCCGGGGTGTCCACGCTCGTCGTCGAGGCGCACGGGCACGTGGGCGGCTGCGCCGGCTACTACCGGCGGCGGGGGTTCTCGTTCGACGTCGGCGCGACGACCATGGTCGACTTCGAGCCCGGCGGCGTCGGAGCGGAACTGCTCGACGCGATCGGCATGGACCCGGTCCCCGGGGAGGCCCTGCCCGGTTACGTCGGCTGGCTGCCCGACCGCACGGTGACCCTCCACCGCGACACCCGGGCATGGCATCGAGAGCGGCTGCGGGCCCTCGGCGACGGCCCCGCCCACCGCGCCTTCTGGACGCGGCTCGATCACCTGGCCCAGGTGTTCTGGGACGCGAGCCGCGCCGGGGTACGGCTGCCGGTTCGGCGTCCCGCCGACCTGACCCACAACCTGCGGGCCCTTGGGCCGCGGGGCCTCCCGCTCACCCGGCACCTGAACACGACCCTCGGCGACGTCCTCGTCCGGCACGGCCTGCGCGGCGACAAACCGCTCGTGGGGCTGCTGTCGATGCTCGTCGAGGACACGGTGCACAGCACCGTCGACCGCGCCCCCCTGATCAACGCCGCGCTGGGGGTCACCATCCGCGGTGCCGGGCTCACCCGCGCCGACGGCGGGATGCGCGGCTTCTGGCGCCGCTTCCTCGCGCACTACCGCGGTATGGGCGGCCGGCTCCGGGTCGGCTGCCACGTCGACCGGGTCACCGGACGCGCCGGAGCGTTCGACGTCCACACGAAACGCGGCGTCGTCCACGCCCGGCAGGTGGTGAGCGCCCTGCCGGCGCCGACGACCGCGCGTGTCGTCCCGGACGCCGCCCGGCCGCTGCGCCCCTACCTGGAGCGGGACGAGAAGGACATGGGCGGCGCGATCGTGGTGTTCCTCGGCGTGCCGGAGGACGAGGTCGCCGGCCAGGAGTTCACCCATCACCAGCTGCTCCAGGACTACGACCGGCCGCTCGGCGACGGCAACAACATGTTCGTGTCGGTGTCCGCGCCGGGCGACACCGACAGCGCACCACCGGGCGACCGCGCCGTGATGATCTCCACGCACACCGCGCTGGCGGACTGGGAGGGCCTGCCGGACGCCGACTACGAGGTCCGCAAACGGGCCGCAGGGGAGCATCTCGTCGGCCTGGCCCGCCGCGTCCATCCGAACCTCGGCGAGCGTGCCCGGGTGTGGGACGTCGGCACGCCCCGGTCGTACGAGCGCTTCGCGTTCCGGCCCGGCGGCGCGGTCGGCGGTGCGCACCAGACGCCGCGCAACGCCAACCAGAACGCGATCCCGCACTCGCTCGGCGTGCCGGGCCTGTGGCTCGTCGGCGACTCGACCTGGCCGGGGCTGGGCACCGTCGCGTGCGCGCTGGGCAGCAGGATAGTCGCGGACGAGGTGCTCAGGACCGCGCGCCGGACGGGGGTGTCCCGATGATCCCCAGGCTTTCCGAACTCGGCCCCGACCTGCTCGTCACCACGCGGCGGCGACGCGTCCTCACCCTGTCGCTGCCGTACGCCGGGATCGTGCTGTTCGCGGCCGTGTGGGCGGCCGGATGGTGGTGGTTCACCCCACTGGTCGCCTTCGGCATCTTCGTGGCGGTGGTGACCGCGACGCACGACGTCGTCCACCGGTCACTAGGGCTCGGGAGACGGTCGACCGAGTGGTTCCTGTTCCTCCTCGGCGCCGTGCTGCTGGAGAGCGGCCACGCCTACCGCGCCACCCACCTGCAACACCACCGCACCTTCCCCAGCGACGAGGACCCGGAAGGCCATCCAGCGGACCTGTCGGCGGTCGGCGCGGTCCTGTACGGACCGGTGTTCCTCGCCCGCCTGTGGGGGTGGGCGTTCCGCCGTGCCTCCGTGAGCCAGCGGGCGTGGCTGCTGGCCGAAGCGGCCCTGCCGTTCGCGGCCGTCGGCGCCGGGCTGCTCTTCTCCCGGGGCCTGCTCGTGTACGCGGTGATGGTGCTCGTGGGAAGCTGGGTGTATCCGCTGCTGACCGTCCACCTGCCGCACCGGCATTACGGGGACACGCCGCTCACGCAGACCCACACCCTGCGCGGCCGCGTCGTTCCCGCCCTGTTCCTGGAGTTGACGTACCACTTGGAGCACCATCTGTACCCGCAGGTGCCGAGCCACCATCTGTCCCGGCTCGCCCGCCGCCTCGACCCCGTCCTCGCGGAGGCCGGAGTACGGCCGCGGAAGGTGATCTGACGGCCGTGACTCCTCCGCTCCCTGAAGGGAGCGGCTTCTCGCTAGGCCGCTTCCGCGGCGTCGCGAAGGGCAAGCCCTGCCCTCAAGATGTTGATCGCCGCGCTCACGTCGGCGTGCGCGGTGTGCCCGCACGCCGTACACGCGAACGCGGCTTGGGTGACGCGGTTCTCCGCAGCGCAGTGCCCGCAGCGGGCACACGTGCGGGAGGTGTTGCGGTGCGCCCTGACGAACAGATGCACGTGGTCGGGCATCACCTCAAGCGCCACGATCTGCCACCCGTGCCCGTCGGCCTTGGCGCGGATCAACTCCTCCAGGCGGTCCTTGACCCGGCCGCCGAGGACGGGCAGCGGTACTTGGCGCACCACACCACGTGGTACCCGAGGTCATACGCCGCACCGGGAGAAGTGCGCACCCGACGAGTCACACGCTCATTACACGAGCGTTGCCTATCTAACGAGGTCGGAAGGATGAACCAGTGCGCACTTCGTGCTTGATCCTGTCCCGCTGGCGCGGGCCAGCCCCTACCGGGACCCCGATACACCCGTCGCCTGAAAGCCACGGTCCACTCGGGAGGTTTTGATGGCGCCCCGCGCGGAAGCGAGGAGACGTCTGCTCGAGGCGGCCATCAGGACGCTGGCCGTCGAAGGCTACGGCGGGACGACCGCCCGCTCGATCGCCAGGACGGGCGGTTTCGCGCCGGGCGTCATCTACTACCACTTCGAGGACCTGGAAGACCTGTTCGTCGCCGCCCTCGGCCATACGAGCCGGGCGCGCAGGGAACGCTACGAAGAGGTCCTCGACTCCTGCTCGGACGCCACCGAACTGCTCGCCCGTCTCCGCGAGCTGTACGCCGAGGACATGCAAGACCAGGGGCACATCGACGCCGTCCAGGAATTGTTCAGAGCGTCGTCGGCGTCGCCTCGGCTGCGTGACGAGCTGCTCGCCCATGTCGAGTCGTGGTCGGAGTTCGCCGCGGCCACGGTGCGCCGGCTCGTCGCCGGGACTGCCTTCGAGAGCCTGGTCCCGTCCCGCGACCTCGGCATGATCGCCGTCGCGATGTTCCTCGGCGTGCAGACTCTCACTCATCTGGACGGCGACCGGTCCCGCATCGAATCGCTCTTCACCACGGCCGAACCGGCCGCCATCCTCTGGGACACCTTCGCCGGACGCGGCGGCCCCGCACCGGAGAAATGAGAAAGGCCCCGCCGAAATCGGCGGGGCCTTCCTGCAATATAGGTCCGGCGGTGTCCTACTCTCCCACACAGTCTCCCATGCAGTACCATCGGCGCTGAGAGGCTTAACTTCCGGGTTCGGAATGGGACCGGGTGTTTCCCCCTCGCCAAAACCACCGAACGCCTCAACGCACCACCCCCAGCGGGGGTGTGCAAGTCTCAACGTCCGAGCCAGGCTCGGTATTCACTTGATTAATGCGGGTTCCCGGTTGTTTTCCAGGAACCACACAGGGACGCGAACAACTCACAACAGCGATTCGGTTTGAACGTCATGTGTGTTCAAGCCACTCGGCCTATTAGTACCGGTCGACTCCACACGTCACCGCGCTTCCATCTCCGGCCTATCAACCCGATCGTCTACCGGGGGCCTTACACCCACAAAGGGGTGGGAGAACTCATCTCGAGGAAGGCTTCCCGCTTAGATGCTTTCAGCGGTTATCCCGACCGAACGTAGCCAACCAGCCGTGCCCCTGGCGGGACAACTGGCACACCAGAGGTTCGTCCGTCCCGGTCCTCTCGTACTAGGGACAGACCCTCTCAATTCTCCTACGCGCACAGCGGATAGGGACCGAACTGTCTCGCGACGTTCTAAACCCAGCTCGCGTGCCGCTTTAATGGGCGAACAGCCCAACCCTTGGGACCTACTCCAGCCCCAGGATGCGACGAGCCGACATCGAGGTGCCAAACCATCCCGTCGATATGGACTCTTGGGGAAGATCAGCCTGTTATCCCCGGGGTACCTTTTAGCCGTTGAGCGACACCACTTCCACACGTAGGTGCCGGATCACTAGGCCCTGCTTTCGCACCTGCTCGACACGTCCGTCTCACAGTCAAGCTCCCTTGTGCCCTTGCACTCGCCACCTGATTGCCAACCAGGCTGAGGGAACCTTTGGGCGCCTCCGTTACACTTTAGGAGGCAACCGCCCCAGTTAAACTACCCACCAGGCACTGTCCCCCACCCGGATCCACGGGTGCGGGTTAGACGCTCAAAACGACCAGAGTGGTATTTCACCAACGACTCCACCGACACTGGCGTGCCGGCTTCACAGTCTCCCACCTATCCTACACAAGACGCTTCAGGCGCCAATGCCAAGCTGTAGTGAAGGTCCCGGGGTCTTTCCGTCCTGCTGCGCGAAACGAGCATCTTTACTCGTACTGCAATTTCACCGGGCCTGTGGTTGAGACAGCGGGGAAGTCGTTACGCCATTCGTGCAGGTCGGAACTTACCCGACAAGGAATTTCGCTACCTTAGGATGGTTATAGTTACCACCGCCGTTTACCGGCGCTTAGATTCTCAGCTTCGACACCCAAAAGGCATCTAACCGGTCCTCTTAACGTTCCGGCACCGGGCAGGCGTCAGTCCGTATACAGCGTCTTACGACTTCGCACGGACCTGTGTTTTTAGTAAACAGTCGCTTCCCCCTGGCCTCTGCGACCCCACCCAGCTCCCCGTGCAAGACGGTTCACCAGACGTGGTCCCCCTTCTCCCAAAGTTACGGGGGCAATTTGCCGAGTTCCTTAACCACAGTTCACCCGATCGCCTTGGTATTCTCTACCTGACCACCTGAGTCGGTTTAGGGTACGGGCCGCCAGTACACTCGCTAGAGGCTTTTCTCGACAGCATGGGATCACTCACTTCACCTAAAACGGCTCGGCATCACATCTCACCCTTCACACGCCACGGATTTACCTATGGCGCGGGCTACATGCTTACCCCAGGACAACCATCGCCTGGGCTGAGCTACCCTCCTGCGTCACCCCATCACTCACCTACTACCCCCTCGGGTCCCACGCTCGCCGAGCAACAGGCCCGAAGGCCCACAACCCGGTTCAGGTGGTTAGCATCAGAGGGTTCAGCGTTGGCGCATACCAGCGGGTACGGGAATATCAACCCGTTGTCCATCGACTACGCCTGTCGGCCTCGCCTTAGGTCCCGACTTACCCTGGGCGGATTAGCCTGCCCCAGGAACCCTTGGTCATCCGGCGCACACGTTTCTCACGTGTGATTCGCTACTCATGCCTGCATTCTCACTCCCGCAGCCTCCACCACTCGATCACTCGGCGGCTTCGCCGGCTACAGGACGCTCCCCTACCCATCACACCCCCCGAAAGGGATGCAATGCCACGGCTTCGGCGGTGTGCTTGAGCCCCGCTACATTGTCGGCGCGGAATCACTTGACCAGTGAGCTATTACGCACTCTTTCAAGGATGGCTGCTTCTAAGCCAACCTCCTGGTTGTCACGGCAACTCCACATCCTTTCCCACTTAGCACACGCTTAGGGGCCTTAGCCGATGATCTGGGCTGTTTCCCTCTCGACTACGAAGCTTATCCCCCGCAGTCTCACTGCCACGCTCTCACTTACCGGCATTCGGAGTTTGGCTGACGTCAGTAACCTTGTAGGGCCCATCAGCCATCCAGTAGCTCTACCTCCGGCAAGAAACACGCAACGCTGCACCTAAATGCATTTCGGGGAGAACCAGCTATCACGGAGTTTGATTGGCCTTTCACCCCTAACCACAGGTCATCCCCCAGGTTTTCAACCCTGGTGGGTTCGGGCCTCCACACCGTCTTACCGGCGCTTCACCCTGCCCATGGCTAGATCACCCCGCTTCGGGTCTACAGCATGCGACTAAAAACGCCCTATTCAGACTCGCTTTCGCTACGGCTACCCGCCACCGGTTAACCTCGCCACACACCATAACTCGCAGGCTCATTCTTCAAAAGGCACGCCATCACGAACAAAGGAAAAACAAGTTCCCCCTTGAGGACGCTCTGACGGCTTGTAGGCACACGGTTTCAGGTACTATTTCACGACCCCTCACCGGGGCACTTTTCACCTTTCCCTCACGGTACTAGTCCGCTATCGGTCACCAGGAAGTATTCAGCCTTACCACGTGGTCGTGGCAGATTCACACGGGATTTCACGGGCCCCGTGCTACTCGGGAACACACCCAGAAGCCACTCGAATTTCGTCTACCGGACTCTCACCGTCTACGGTCGGCCATCCCAAGCCGTTCAACTATCCGAGCAGTTTGTAACTCCTCGCCAGCGCGGCAGCACTGACCGGATGGTCCCACAACCCCGCACACGCAACGCCTGCCGGCTATCACACGCGCACGGTTTAGGCTCCTCCGCTTTCGCTCACCACTACTCACGGAATCACTATTGTTTTCTCTTCCTGCGGTACTGAGATGTTTCACTTCCCCGCGTTCCCACCAACCTGCCTATACATTCAGCAGGCGGCGACACCCCATGACGAGTGCCAGGTTTCCCCATTCGGAAATCCCCGGATCAAAGTCTGGTTGCCGACTCCCCGAGGCATATCGCAGGCTCCCACGTCCTTCATCGGCTCCTGATGCCAAGGCATCCACCGTATGCCCTTAAAAACTTGAACACACAAAACGATCAAAACAAATCGCAGATAAGAGACACAACCCCAAAAGAGGCCATATCCCTCACCAGAGATGCTCGCGTCCACTGTGCAGTTCTCAAAAAACAACCGGGCCCACCAAAACCACACCCCCGACAAAGGAATGTGGTCCTGGTCCCGCGATCCAGAGGTCACCCGGGCTTGCGCCCGTTCCCTCAGGACCCAACAGCGTGTCCAACCCACCACCCGCCCGACACCGCCGTTCCCACTCCCCCCAACACCCTCACGGGTCTGGGAGGCGGTACTTGCCGGCTCACACGAGCGGTGAGCTGAGTAGCCAGTGCTCCACATCTATGAGCAGCCACCTGACGAACGTGCGTCGTCAACGGCGGCCACCGACCCGGGCCTTCCACAGGGGAAGCAGCCCTGGCCAGTTGTGTGCTCCTTAGAAAGGAGGTGATCCAGCCGCACCTTCCGGTACGGCTACCTTGTTACGACTTCGTCCCAATCGCCGGCCCCACCTTCGACCGCTCCCCCCACAAGGGTTGGGCCACGGGCTTCGGGTGTTGCCGACTTTCGTGACGTGACGGGCGGTGTGTACAAGGCCCGGGAACGTATTCACCGCAGCGTTGCTGATCTGCGATTACTAGCGACTCCGACTTCACGAAGTCGAGTTGCAGACTTCGATCCGAACTGAGACCGGCTTTAAGGGATTCGCTCCACCTCACGGTATCGCAGCCCTCTGTACCGGCCATTGTAGCATGTTTGCAGCCAAGACATAAGGGGCATGATGACTTGACGTCATCCCCACCTTCCTCCGAGTTGACCCCGGCGGTCTCCCATGAGTCCCCACCCGAAGTGCTGGCAACATGGAACGAGGGTTGCGCTCGTTGCGGGACTTAACCCAACAACTCACACGACACTGACGACAGCCATGCACCACCTGTCACCGGCCCAAAAAGGACCCCACACTGCAGGTTTTCCGGCAATGTCAAGCCTTGGAACTTCGCGTTGCGTCGAACATGCTCCGCCGCTTGTGCGGGCCCCCGTCAATTCCTTTGAGTTTTAGCCTTGCGGCCGTACTCCCCAGGCGGGGCGCTTAATGCGTTAGCTACGGCGCGGAATCCGTGGAAGAACCCCACACCTAGCGCCCAACGTTTACGGCGTGGACTACCAGGGTATCTAATCCTGTTCGCTCCCCACGCTTTCGCTCCTCAGCGTCAGTACAGGCCCAGAGAACCGCCTTCGCCACCGGTGTTCCTCCCGATATCTGCGCATTTCACCGCTACACCGGGAATTCCATTCTCCCCTACCTGCCTCTAGTCTGCCCGTATCCACCGCAGACCCACGGTTAAGCCGTGGGCTTTCACGACAGACGCGACAAACCGCCTACGAGCTCTTTACGCCCAATAATTCCGGACAACGCTTGCGCCCTACGTATTACCGCGGCTGCTGGCACGTAGTTAGCCGGCGCTTCTTCTGCAGGTACCGTCACGTTAGCTTCGTCCCTGCTGAAAGAGGTTTACAACCCGAAGGCCGTCATCCCTCACGCGGCGTCGCTGCGTCAGGCTTCCGCCCATTGCGCAATATTCCCCACTGCTGCCTCCCGTAGGAGTCTGGGCCGTGTCTCAGTCCCAGTGTGACCGGTCGCCCTCTCAGGCCGGTTACCCGTCGTCGCCTTGGTAGGCCATCACCCCACCAACAAGCTGATAGGCCGCGAGCCCATCCCCAACCGAAAAACTTTCCACACACATCCCATGCGAGAGTGCGTCACATCCGGTATTAGACCCAGTTTCCCGGGCTTATCCCAGAGTCAGGGGCAGGTTGCTCACGTGTTACTCACCCGTTCGCCGCTCGAGTACCCCCGAAGGGGCCTTTCCGCTCGACTTGCATGTGTTAAGCACGCCGCCAGCGTTCGTCCTGAGCCAGGATCAAACTCTCCATTAAGGCCTAACGACCAACCAAGGCGCGAACCCCAGCCGGCCAAACCTCGAAGAAAATCCCAGCAAACACAAAACCCCAAGGGTCTGTGCATTGCCTCAAAGAAATCCCAGACCACCCCCACACGGGGACGGTCACGGGGCGGTCCAGCCACAACAGGCCGAACCGATAAAGGCACTGGCTTTTAACACGCTGTTGAGTTCTCAAGAAACGGACACCCACCGCGCCGGACCCCGCTCTCACGGTCCCGACTCCGGGGCAACCCTTCAATCGTACCCGATCCGTCCTCTTCGTCCAACTCTGGACGGTACGGCCCTAGACGTCCCATTTGAGCGGAGACGAGTCTCCGCCGAGTGGTCTGTCAGGGGTTCCTCACCGGGCCGGCCGCCTTCCGGCGTCCCGCTCCCCCGTGGGGCGTGTAGAACATTAGATCCACCCGACAGGAGCGTCAAATCGACTCGGCCGGGCTTGATTCCGCAGGTCACATGTTGTTTTCCGGCCTATGAACATGCCCGGATCCGTCGCTCGTAACCGCACTGTGACGTGTATCTACCGAAGTTTTCCCTCACCATGGCGACCGCCCGCCCGGAACAGGCCGGACGGGCGGTCGCGACGGGTTGGTTCAGGACGCCGTCACCTCGACGCCGCCCACGTTGCGCTTGCCGCGCCGCAGGACGAGGAAGCGGCCGTGGAGCAGGTCGGCGGCGGCCGGTACGGCGTCCTCCGACTGCACCTTGGCGTTGTTGAGGTAGGCGCCGCCCTGGGCGATGGCACGGCGTGCCTCCGACTTGCTCTTGCACAGGCCGGACGCCGCCAGCAGGTCCACGACGGTCGGCAGCTCACCCGGGGGGACCTCAGTGCGGGGCACTTCGGCCAGGGCGGCCTTCAGCGTCCGCTCGTCCAGTTCCTCCAGGGCTCCCTGGCCGAACAGGGCGCGCGAGGCCGCGATGACCCTGGCGGTCTCGTCGGCGCCGTGCACGAGCGTGGTCATCTCCTCGGCGAGCGCCCGCTGCGGGGCACGCGCGGCCGGACGGTCGGCGCCCTGCTTGACCAGGTCCTCGATCTCCTCGCGGGGACGGAAGCTGAAGAACTTGAGGAACTTCTCCACGTCCCGGTCGTCGGCGTTGATCCAGAACTGGTAGAACGCGTACGGCGAGGTCAGCTCCGGGTCGAGCCAGTAGGTCTCGCCGCCCGCGGTCTTGCCGAACTTGGATCCGTCCGCCTTGGTGAGCAGCGGGGTGGTCAGAGCGTGCGCGCTGCCGCCCTCGACGCGGCGGATGAGGTCGACGCCCGCGGTGAGGTTGCCCCACTGGTCGCTGCCGCCGGTCTGCAACAGGCATCCGTGGCGCCGGTACAGCTCCAGGAAGTCCATCGACTGGAGCAGGACGTAGCTGAACTCGGTGTAGCTCATCCCCGTCGTCTCGAGGCGTGCCTTGACCGTTTCGCGGGCGAGCATCCGGTTCACCGGGAAGTGCTTGCCGATGTCGCGCAGGAACTCGATGGCCGACATCGGGCCCGTCCAGTCGAGGTTGCTGACCATGGTGGCGCCGGTCGGGCCGTCATGGAAGTCGAGGAACGTCGACACCTGGCCGCGGACCCGCTCGACCCAGGCGGCGACGGTGTCCTCCGAGTTCAGGACGCGTTCGGCGCTCTTGCCGCTCGGGTCGCCGATGAGGCCGGTGGCGCCGCCGACGAGGCCGATGGGCCGGTGCCCCGCCCGCTGGAAGCGGCGCAGCGTGAGGATCTGGATCAGGTTCCCGAGGTGCAGGGACGGCGCCGTCGGGTCGAAGCCGCAATAGAGGGTGACCGGTCCCGCGGCGAGCAACGCCCGCAGTTCGTCCAGATCGGTGGACTGCGCGATCAGGCCGCGCCACGCGAGATCGTCCAGGATGTCGGTCACGGTCTCCCTCGTCTCCGGCTTGCTTTCCATGTGCCCGCCAGGGTGCCTCGGCGGGCGGGTGTCACGCCAACGATATTCAACGTCCGCCGACGAAGTAGCGGGTGGGAACGAACACCTCGTGGCCCGACGCGAATGTCACCCTGATGCCTCTGTCGTCCCATTTCACGGCCTTGATGACCGGGCGCTGCTCGGGCGTCCCGAAGCCCAGGCGGACGAAGTATCCGTAGTGCAGGCTCGGATCGCTTCCCGTGTACAGCCGGTAGTTCACGTGGCGGTCGAATACCCAGCTGCGGGTGCGGGTGACCGCGGCGTAGTGCGTGCGGCCGTCCTGGTACTTCACCGAGGCGGGCTGCTTCTGGACGCCGCCGACCACGGAGGTCCGCCCGAGCAGGCGGTCGAGGATGACCGCGGCGGTGAGCACCAGGAGCACGGCGAGGGCGGCCGCGAACAGCAGCCGCGCCGGACGTCGCCGGCGGCTCGCCGGCGCGGCGCCGCCGGCGAGCGCGGCGGGCGGTGCGGGGTCAGCCATCGGCGGGGGCCTTCCTGCGCTGCCGCGGGACGTGGGGCCGGTAGGGGGACACGGTCCGGTCGCCGTCGATCCAGAACCTCCACGGGACCTCCTTGGCCCCGTTCACCCCGGTGCGCGGCCCGTTGCGGATCAGCCGGGGGTCGGCGGAGTCGCCCTCGTGGACGGTCATCGGCCCGCCGGGCGAGCACACGTCCAGGCCGTTCTGCTCCCGGGCGACGCCGAGGGCCTGGCAGAGCCGGGCGGGGCCGCGGGCCAGGTCGCGGACGGTCGAGCGGGGCCGCCGCGCGCGGGCGATGTCCTCCCCCACGATGATCTCGCCGGCGCGGAGCAGCACCGCCATGGACGTCCCGTCCGGCCCGCAGACGAGGTTCATGCAGAAGTGCATGCCGTAGGTGAAGTACACGTAGACGTGGCCGGGAGGGCCGAACATCACCTCGTTGCGCCGCGTCCGTCCCCGGTAGGCGTGGGACGCGGGGTCCAGGGGACCCGCGTACGCCTCGGCCTCGGTGAGCCGCGCGGCCACCTCGCCTTCCGGGGTGCGATGCGTGATCACATGCCCCAGGAGCGACGGTGCCACCTCGTCCACCGGGCGGTCGAAGAAGTCCCGTGGCAGCAACGCTCCGTACATCGCCTCATCCTGGTCCAGGAAACGGTTCACCGGCCGGCCCGCGGCGCCGCGCGCCGGCTCAGGAGTCCGAGCCGGACGCCCAGGCGGCGTGCTCGTTGACGAGCGCGCGCAGTGCGCCGATCTGCTCGCGGACGCGGTCGGGCGCGGTCCCGCCGTAGGCCTTGCGCGAGGCCAGGGCGCCCTGCACGTTCAGGACCTCGCGGACGTCCGGCGTCAGGTGCGGCGACACCTTGCCGAGCTCCTCGTCGGTGAGGTCGTCGAAGTCCTTGTCGTGGACCTGGCACCAGACGACGAGGTGCCCGACGACCTCGTGGGCGTCCCGGAACGCCACGCCGCGCCGGACGAGCAGCTCGGCCAGGTCGGTGGCGAGCGCGAAGCCGGCGGGGGCGAGGGCCTCCAGCCGCTCGGTGTTGACCCGCATCGTCGCGATGAGCCCGGACATGGCGGGCAGGACGAGCAGCAGCGTCTCGACGGCGTCGAAGGCGCCCTCCTTGTCCTCCTGCAGGTCGCGGTTGTAGGTGAGCGGGAGGCCCTTGAGGGTCGTGAGCAGGCCGACGAGGTGGCCGATGAGGCGGCCCGCCTTGCCGCGGGCCAGCTCCGCGACGTCGGGGTTCTTCTTCTGCGGCATGATCGACGACCCGGTGGCGTAGGTGTCGTCCATCTCGATCCAGCGGAACTCCTGCGACGCCCAGAGGCAGATCTCCTCGCCGAGCCGCGACAGGTGCACGCCGGCGAGCGCCGCCGCGAACAGGAACTCGGCGACGAAGTCGCGGTCGGCGACGGCGTCCATCGAGTTGGGCGCGGCGCCGTCGAAGCCGAGCTCGGCGGCGGTGGCCTGGGGGTCCAGCGGGAGCGACGACCCGGCGAGGGCGCCGGAGCCGAGCGGGGACACGGCGGCGCGCCGGTCCCAGTCGCGCAGCCGGTCGATGTCGCGGGTGAGCGGCTGGACGTGCGCGAGGAGCTGGTGGGAGAACAGCACGGGCTGGGCGTGCTGGAGGTGCGTCATGCCGGGCGCGGCGACGCCGAGGTTGTGCTCGGCCTGCGCGATCAGCGCGGTCTCCAGTTCGACCAGCCGCGAGACGATCTGCCGGGCGTGGTCGCGGAGGTAGAGGCGCAGGTCGGTGGCGACCTGGTCGTTGCGGCTGCGGCCGGCGCGCAGCTTGCCGCCGAGGGCGCCGAGGCGTTCGAGCAGGCCGCGCTCCAGGGCGGTGTGGACGTCCTCGTCGGCGACCGTGGGGCGGAACTCGCCGCTGCGGCACGCCGTCTCCAGGTCGTCCAGGGCACCGATCATGCGTTCCAGCTCGTCGTCGGTGAGCAGCCCCGCGCGGTTCAGGACGCGGGCGTGCGCGCGCGAGCCCATCAGGTCGTAGGGGGCGAGCCGCCAGTCGAACTGGACGCTCACCGAGAGCCGCGCGAGCGCGTCCGACGGGCCGCCTTCGAACCGGCCGCCCCACAGCCGCGTCGGTGCCTTGGTCACGGAGATCCTCTTCTTCCCACCGCTGAACGTTCGGTCATTGCCATCTCACCACGCCGTCCGGCCGCCCCGCGCACGGACGCGGCACGCGGCGGCGCGGCGCTCGTGGCGTCCGCCACAGGGTACGGCGAACGCGCCGGCCTAGGCTCGTCGCTCGCGGCCGCCGGTCAGCCTGAGCAGCGCCTGCGCCAGGTCCTCCCCGCCCTGCGGGTCGCGGGCGATCACGAGGATCGAGTCGTCGCCGGCGACGGTGCCGAGGATCGCCGGCCACTCGGCGTGGTCGATCGCCGAGGCGAGGTACTGGGCGGCGCCGGGCGGGGTCCGCACCATGACCAGATTGGCCGACGCCTCGGCCGAGACGAGCAGTTCGGCGGCGAGCCGGGAGAGCCGTCCGGTGAAGGTCTCGGCGGCGCCGGTGCGGGCCCGCCGGATCCGCTCGCCGCCCTCGCCGGGGACGGCGTAGATCAGGCTGCCGTCGTCGGCGCGCAGCTTGACCGCGCCGATCTCGACCAGGTCGCGGGACAGCGTGGCCTGGGTGACCTCGACGCCCGCGTCGCCGAGCAGCTTCGCCAGCTCGCCCTGGGAGTGGACGGGGTGCCGGGTCAGCAGCTCGATCACCCGGGCGTGCCGGGCGGCCTTGGTCATGGGGGTCGTCACCGGGCGCGCTCCAGCAGCCAGACGAGCAGCGCCTTCTGGGCGTGCAGCCGGTTCTCCGCCTCGTCCCACACCCTGCTCTGGGGGCCGTCCAGGACGGACGCGGCGATCTCCTTGCCGCGGTAGGCGGGCAGGCAGTGCAGCACGACCGCCTCCGGGGCGGCCAGTGCGAGCAGGACGTCGTCGACGGCGTACGGCTCGTACAGCGAGGTGTCCTTGCCCTGCTGGCCCATCGACACCCACGTGTCGGTGGCGAGGACGTCGGCGCCGGCGGCGGCGGCGCGGGCGTCGTCGGTGACGGTCACGGACCCGCCGGTGGCGCCGGCGATCTCGGTGGCGCGGGCCAGGACGGCGGGGTCGGGGGGCAGCGGCGCGGGGGCGGCGACGCGGACGTGCATCCCCGCGGTGGCGCAGCCGAGCAGGTAGGAGTGCGCCATGTTGTTGGCGCCGTCGCCGAAGTAGGCGAGGGTGACGCCGCGCAGGTCGCCCTTGGCCTCCCGGACGGTCTGCAGGTCGGCGAGGACCTGGCAGGGGTGGAACTCGTCGGTGAGGGCGTTGACCACCGGGACGGTGGTGCCGGCGGCCATCTCCTCGATGCGCTCCTGCCCGGCCGTCCGCCACACGATCGCGCTGACCTGCCGTTCGAGGACGCGCGCGGTGTCGGCGATGGTCTCGCCGCGGCCGAGCTGGCTCGTCCCGGCGTCCATCACGAGCGGGTTGCCGCCGAGTTCGGCGATGCCGACGGTGAACGAGATCCGCGTCCGGGTGGAGGGCTTGTCGAACAGCACGGCCACCGACCGGGGGCCCTCCAGCGGCCGATGCCCGAACCGGTCCTTCTTCACCTGCGCGGCGAGGTCGAGGACGTCGGCCTGCTCGGCGGGAGTCAGGTCGTCGTCGCGGAGGAAGTGCCTGGTCACGGTCAGTTCTCCTGCTCAGGGGAGGCAGCGTCGAGGATAGCGGGGAACGCGCCGGCGAACGACCGCGCCTGCTCGGCGGTGAGGATCAGCGGCGGGGCGAGGCGGACGGCGTCCGGCTGGAGCGCGTTGACCAGGAAGCCGGCGTCGCGCGCGGCGGCCTCGACGGCGGGCGCGTGCGGGCCGGTGAGGACCGCCGCCCGCCACAGCCCGCGGCCCCGCACGCCCGCGAGGAGCGGGTGGCCGATGGCGTCGAGCTCCGCAGCGAGGGTCTCCCCCACGGCGGCGGCGTGGGCGAGCAGGCCGTCCTTCTCGATGGTGGTGAGGACGGCGAGGGCCGCCGCCGCTGCCACCGGGTTGCCGCCGAAGGTGCTGCCGTGGTCGCCCTTGGCGAACAGGTCGCCGTTCGGCCCGAACGCGACGCACGCCCCGATCGGGAGCCCTCCGCCCAGGCCCTTGGCGAGGGTGAGGACGTCGGGCCTGGCGTTCTCGTGCTCGAACGCGAACCAGGTCCCCGTCCGGCCGATCGCGGACTGGATCTCGTCGGCGACGAACAGCGCGCCCGCCTCGTCGCAGACGCGGCGGGCGGCGGCGAAGTAGCCGTCCGGCGGCGGGACGACACCGGCCTCGCCCTGCGTGGGCTCCAGGAAGACCGCCGCGCAGTCCTCGTCCACCGCGTCCTCCAGGGCCGCGGCGTCGCCGTAGGGCACGAACCTGACGTCGATGCCGAACGGCCCGAACGGCTCCCGGATCGACGCCTTGCCCGTCAGGGACAGCGCGCCGAGGGAGCGGCCGTGGAACCCGTTCTCCGCCGCGACGAAGTACGACCGCCCGTTCGCCTTCCCGTACTTGATGGCGAGCTTCAGCGCGCACTCGTTGGCCTCGGTGCCGCTGTTGGCGAGGAACACCCGGCCGCCGCCGAGCAGGTCCCGCAGCCGCTCGGCGAGCAGCACCTCCGGCTCGTGCAGGAACAGGTTGGACGTGTGCGCCAGCGTCGCGACCTGCGACGACACCGCCGCCACGAGGGCAGGGTGGGCGTGCCCGAGCGAGTTGACCGCGATCCCGGCGATGAGGTCGAGATACTCGCGGCCCTCGGTGTCCCACACCCGGCAGCCCTCACCGCGCGCCAGCGCCACCGGCGGGACGCCGTAGTTCGGCATGAACGCCGCCTCGAACCGCTCCCTGAGATCGCTCATGCCTGTCTCCTGCGGGGGGACGACCCCCCGCACCCCCCGGTTCGCTCCGCTCATGCCGTCTCTGCCTCTGTTCCATGCTTCGCCGCAGCGGCACCCGGGAGGCTGGGCAGCACCATCGTTCCGATCCCTTCGTCGGTGAAGATCTCCAGAAGCAGCGAGTGCAGGACGCGGCCGTCCAGCACGTGGGCCTGCGGGACGCCGCCGCGCACGGCCGTCAGGCAGGCCTCCATCTTCGGCACCATCCCGGCCGACAGGCCCGGCAGCAGGACGGCCAGCTCGTCGGTGGTGAGCCGGTCGATCACGTCGTCGCTGTCGGGCCAGTCCGCGTAGAGGCCCTCGACGTCGGTGAGGACGACGAGCTTCTCCGCGTCCAGCGCGACGGCGAGCGCGGCGGCGGCCGTGTCGGCGTTGACGTTGTAGACCTCGCCGTCGTCGCCGCGCGCGATGCTGGAGATCACCGGGACGCGGCCGTCGTCCAGCAGCGAACGGACGGCGCCGACCTGCACCTCGACGATCTCGCCGACCTGGCCGATGTCGACGGCCTCGCCGTCCACGACCGCGTGCTTGCGCTCGGCGGTGAACAGGTTCGCGTCCTCGCCGGACATGCCGAGGGCGAACGGCCCGTGCCGGTTGATCAGCCCGACGACGTCCCGCTGCACCTGGCCGGTCAGCACCATCCGGACGACCTCCATGGCCTCCGGCGTGGTGACCCGCAGCCCGGCGGTGAACGTCGAGTCGATGCCGTTGCGGGCGAGCGCCTCGTTGATCTGCGGTCCGCCGCCGTGCACGATCACCGGCTTCAGCCCCGCGTAGCGCAGGAACACGACGTCCTCGGCGAACGAGTGCCGCAGCTCCTCGTCGGTCATCGCGTGCCCGCCGTACTTGATCACGACGGTCCTGCCGTGGAACCGCTCCAGCCACGGCAGCGCCTTGATCAGCGTCTCCGCCTTCGACATGACGCCGAGCCGGTTCTTGCGCATCTCGGCGCCGGGAGTGACCGCGCTCATGTGGAGTACGCCGAGTTCTCGTGGACGTAGTCGGCCGTGAGGTCGGTCGTCCAGACGGTCGCGCTGTGCGGGCCGGCGGACAGGTCGACGGTGATCGTCACGTCGCGGGGGCGCAGGTCGACCTTGTCGCGGTCGTCGCCGAACGAGCCGTCGCGGCACACCCACACGCCGTTGATCGCGACGTTCACCTGGTCGGGCTCGAAGACCGCGTCGGTGGTGCCGACCGCCGACAGCACCCGGCCCCAGTTCGGGTCCTCGCCGTGGATGGCGCACTTGAGCAGGTTGTTGCGGGCGATGGAGCGCCCGACGGTGACGGCGTCGTCCTCGGACGCGGCGCCGACGACCTCGATCGCGATGGCCTTGGACGCGCCCTCGGCGTCCACGAGCAGCTGCCGGGTGAGGTCGCCGCACACCTCGGTGAGCAGGGCGGTGAACTCCTCCTCGTCCGGGACGACCCCGGCGGCGCCCGAGGCGAGCAGCAGGACGGTGTCGTTGGTGGACATGCACCCGTCGGAGTCGAGCCGGTCGAGGGTGACGCCGGTGGCGGCGCGCAGCGCCCGGTCCAGCGCCGCCGCGGGCAGGTCGGCGTCGGTGGTGACGACGCACAGCATGGTCGCCAGGGACGGCGCGAGCATGCCCGCGCCCTTGGCCATCGCCCCGATCATGTAGCCGCCGGCGCCCTGCCGGAAGGCGATCTTCGCGACGGTGTCGGTGGTGCGGATCGCGTCGGCGGCGGCGAGCCCGCCGTCCCCGCGCGACAGCTCCGCGGCGGCCTTCTCGACGCCGGGCAGCAGCAGGTCCATGGGGAGCCGCTCGCCGATCAGCCCGGTGGAGCAGACCGCGATCTCGCCCGCCGAGTCCTCGATGACGCCGGCCGCCTTCTCGGCGGTGGCGTGGGTGTCCTGGAAGCCCGCGGAGCCGGTGCACGCGTTGGCGCCGCCCGCGTTCAGCACGACCGCGCGGACGCGGCCGCCCTTGAGCACCTGCTCCGACCACAGGACGGGCGCGGCCTTCACGCGGTTGCGGGTGAAGACGCCGGCGGCGGCGCGGGACGGCCCGTCGTTGACGACGAGGGCCAGGTCGCGGCTGCCGCTGTCCTTCAGCCCGGCGACGACGCCGGCGGCGCGGAAACCCCGGGGGGCGGTGACGCTCAAGGGGACACTCCGATCGTGGTCAGCCCGAGTTCTTCCGGGAGGCCGAGGGCGAGGTTGGCGCTCTGCACCGCGCCGCCCGCGGTGCCCTTGGTGAGGTTGTCGACGGCGGCGACCACGACGAGGCGGCCGGCCGCCTCGTCCAGGGCGGCCTGGACGAGGACGGTGTTCGCGCCGAGCGTCATGGACGTCGCGGGCCACCGCCCCTCCGGCAGGAGCCCGAGGAACGGCTCGTCCGCGTACGCCTCCTCGTACGCGGCGCGCAGCGCCGCGGCGGTGACGCCGGGCCGGGCCCTGGCGGTGCAGGTGGCGAGGATGCCGCGGCTCATCGGGGCGAGCGTCGGGGTGAAGGAGACCGTGACCGGCTCCCCCGCGACCGCGCCGAGGTTCTGGATCATCTCGGGCGTATGCCTATGCGTCCCGCCGGCGGCGTAGGCGGACACCGAGCCCATCACCTCGCTGCCCAGCAGGTGCGGTTTGAGGGCCCGTCCGGCGCCCGAGGTGCCGGACGCGGCGACCACGACGACGTCGGGTTCGGCGAGGCCGGCGGCGAACGCAGGGAAGAGCGCGAGCGACACCGCGGTCGGGTAGCAGCCGGGGACGGCGACGCGCCTGGTGGCGCGCAGCGCGTCCCGGTGGCCGGGCAGTTCGGGGAGGCCGTAGGGCCAGGTGCCGGCGTGGGGCGTCCCGTAGAACCGCTCCCAGGCGGCGGCGTCGGAGAGCCGGTGGTCGGCACCGCAGTCGACGACCAGCACGTCCGCGCCGAGCCGTTCGGCGATCGGACCGGACTGCCCGTGCGGCAGCGCCAGGAACACCACGTCGTGGCCGGAGAGCGCCTCCGGGGTGGTCTCCTCCAGGACGCGTCCGGCGAGGGATCGCAGGTGCGGCTGGTGCGCGCCCAGTTCGGTGCCCGCGTTGGAGCCCGCCGTCAGCGCGCCGATCTCGAACTCTGGATGTCCCGCCAGGATGCGCAGCAGCTCGCCGCCCGCGTAACCGCTGGCGCCGGCGACCGCCGTCCGGATTCCCATGTCCCCGCCCTTCATGCGTATCAAGCAAGAGTATGCATGAGGCTGGATGTCTATTCAACGACGGGGTCGCCTTTCCCGCCCGCTGAGACGAGCGCCACAGGGCCGATGCGAGGTAGTTAGAGGTCTAAAGATTTGCCCTCTAATCATCAGCCCTCTAACATCATCGGTCATGGAGAAATCCAGCATCGAGGACCTGAAGCTCTTCGGGCCCGTGGAGGAGTGGCCGATCGGACGGCTGTTCGGGGCCGCGGCCCGGATGTCCGGCCCCATCGTGTGGCGGATCATCGAGAGGCACGGCATCAGCCCCGCGGGGTTCTTCCTGCTGCGGCTGCTCGTCGTCGAGGACGGGCTGCGTCCCGGCGAGGTCGCCAAGCGCCTGCTCGTCACCCCGGCCACGGTCACCTCGGTGGTCGACACCCTGGAACGCAACGGGCACGTGCGCCGCGAACGCTCCTACCGCGACCGGCGCGGCGTGATGCTGCGCATCACCGACTCCGGCCGGCGGCTGCTGGCGGAGAAGTCCGCGCCCATCGGCCGGGATCTCGCCCGCCTCTACGACGTCGTCGACGAGGAGGACGAGGCGGCCGTCCGCAGGTTCCTGCTCAAGCTGATCGACAAGTTCGAGAACTACTCCCCCGACGAGGAAGAGAAGGAAGAGGGCGCGTGACAGAACCCCCGGAGGCCGCCGTCCGCACGGTCGGCCTCAAGAAGACCTACCCCGCGTCCGGTCCGCGCCCGGCGGTGCCCGCCGTGCAGGGCATCGACCTGGACGTCCCGCGCGGCGAGTTCTTCGGGCTGCTCGGCCCGAACGGCGCGGGCAAGTCGACCACCATCGGCATGCTCACCACGCTGGTCGTCCCGACCGGCGGCAGCGCGCACGTGACCGGCCTGGACGTGGTGAAGGACGCCGTCGAGATCAAGCGGCGCATCGGCGTGGTGTCGCAGAACAACACCCTCGACAGCGACCTGACCGTCGCCGAGAACCTGGAGTTCCGGGGCCGGTACTTCGGGCTGGGCGCGCGCGACGCCCGCGCGCGGGCCGCCGAGCTGCTGGAGCTGTTCGGGCTCACCGAGCAGCGCGGCGGCAACCCCTTCGAGATCTCCGGCGGGCAGGCCAAGCGCGTCATGATCTGCCGGGCCCTCATGCACGGGCCGGAGGTGCTGTTCCTGGACGAACCGACCGCCGGCCTCGACCCGCAGACCCGCACGAACCTGTGGGAGGTGCTGCGGGGCCTGCAGGCGGCCGGGCAGACCATCGTCCTCACCACCCACTACATGGAGGAGGCCGAGGCGCTCTGCGACCGGGTCGCGGTCGTCGACCACGGCAAGATCCTCGCCAGCGGCACCGTGGACCAGCTCAAGTCCAGCGCGGGCGCCGACACCGTCATCACCGTGACCTACGACTCCGCCGCCCCGGAGGAGATCAGGAAGCTCGGCGACCGGGAGGGCATCGGCCGGGTCGAGGTCACCGGCGGCCAGGTGCGCGTGTTCGCCGCCGAACCCGACGGCATCCTCGGCGAGCTCGTCACCATCGGGTCGGCCGCCGGCGTCGGCGTCACCGACGCCACGCAGCTGCGGCCCAGCCTGGAGACCGTCTTCCTCACCCTCACCGGAAGGGACTACCGAGAATGACCGCGACCGCCGCGCCCGCCGTCCTGGCCCCGCCGCCGCCGGCGCGGGCGACCCTGCCCCGCACCTTCGCCGCGATGATGGCGCGCGAGGCGCGGGTCATGCGCAAGAACTTCCTGTCGACGTTCGTCCGGGTGCTGGTGCAGCCGGTGATGTTCGTGTTCGTGTTCGCCTACGTGCTGCCCAAGCTCGGCGGCGGCGCCATGGCGGGCGGGCCGGGCGGGCCGACGTTCTCCACCATCCTGCTGCCCGGCCTCGTCGGCTCCTCGATCATCATGCAGGCGATGATGGCGGTGATCTTCCCGCTGATGATGGAGCTGAACTGGCAGAAGTCCATCACCGACCGGGCGCTCGCCCCGGTGCCCATCCCGCTGCTGGCCACCCAGAAGATCATCGCGGCGGCCGTGCAGGGGCTGATCGGCGGGCTGCTGGTGTTCCCCGCCGTGCTGTTCATCCACGCCGAGGGGCAGTCGCCCGAGGTGCACGTGAGCAACTGGCCGGTGCTGATCCTGGTGATGGTGGCCGGGTCGCTGCTGTCGGCGTCGGGCGGCCTGCTGCTCGGGACGCTGATGAACCCGCAGAAGGTCCAGGTGCTGTTCGCGATGGTGCTGCTGCCGATGACGATGCTCGGCTGCGTGTACTACCCGTGGTCGGCGCTGGAGAACATCCGCTGGCTGCAGATCGCCAGCCTGTTCAACCCGCTGGTGTACGTCAGCGAGGGGCTGCGCAGCGCGCTCACGCCGGACATCCCGCACATGCCGGTCTGGGCGTTCCTCGTGGCCATCGTCGGCGGGACGGTCCTGCTGACGTGGGCCGCGACCCGCACGTTCACCAAGCGCGTGCTGACCTGACGCCGGGCGCGGAGCGGGGCCCGGGGGTTTTGCCGCCCCCCGGGCCCCTGTGGTTACCGCCCATTTGGCACGCCGGCACATGGATGGACGCGGATCAGCCTGAAGCCCTCGCGCGTTGCCGTTACGCCATCGCCCCACGAGCGGAGCGAGCCGGACTCGAACCGGCATCTCAAGGGTGATCGTCCACGTCCGCGCGATCCGGCGATCGGCGGTGAATGCTGAGTCTGGAGCGAGAGTCTGAGTTTGAGCGGGCGGACTGCCTCTACCGGTTGGGCTACCCCGGCCTGGATGCCGGGGGCGGGATTCGAACCCGCACTGTCGCCGGCCCTGATCAGCTTCGGCTTCAGCTTCAGCTTGCGCTCCTCGCGCACCCTCCGCTCTATGGCGGAGGGATCCTGGTGACCTGTCCCCTGTCGACTTGTTCCTATTGAGTTGTCCCGTATCCACCGCGCCGGCGGATCAGGCGAAGAGGTATCCGAAGACCGCCTCGCCGACGCGCTGGTCCGTCACCTCGATGCCGTTGGCCTCCTCGCGCGCGAACTTGACCGCGTCCTGCAGCCGCTCGACGCGGCCGAGCAGCTCGTTGACGCGCCGCGCCGGGAGGGCGCCGGAGAACTTCACCGTCGTCCAGTGCCCGACGGCGACGTCCTCGTAGTACACCTCGACCTGGGCCGGGTGCTTCTCCGTCGCCTCCGCCTTGACGTGGTTGCGCGGGACCTTCCTGGTCTTCACGGTGCGGACGGCCTCCGTCCGCCACACGTCGGTGGAGGGGTCGAACGTCCACGTCTCCGCGGCGTCCAGCACCGGCAGCTTCTTGACGAAGGTGTGCAGGTCCTTCAGCTGCTTCTCCAGGAACAGCAGGTAGGAGACGGGCACGTCGCGCAGGAGGGTCGTGCCGTCCACCGTCACGTCGGCGCGGGCGGTGCAGTTCGCCCAGTCCTTCGTGGCGGTCACGTCGAACAGCCGCGTCAGCGAGGCCGTGACCTCGCGCAGGACGTCGTCCACCTTGGTCTGCACCCGGGTGGACTCCGGCGGCAGCTGCTCGCCGTCCTCGTCCTTCGGCTGGTAGGCCCGCGAGATGCCGGACAGCAGCGGAGCCTTCTGGACGGCGTGGTGCGCGGCGGTCAGGTCCTGGAAGGACTTGCTCTTGACGCCCTTCTCCACCGCGATGATCTGGTTCAGCTTGGTCGGCACCCCGTCACTCCCCTCGTGTCGACCATGACCGTAACAGCGGCGGATACGGAGATCACCGCATTTTTCCGCACTCGGACGCTCTGCGGCTCACTCCATCGGCTCGATCTCGGTCAGGCCGGTCGCGCGGTCCATCCGGAGCCAGCGGGTGAGGCCGAGCGTGCGCAGGAACGGCACATCGTGGCTGACCACGATCAGCGCGCCCTCGTAGGCGGCGAGGGCCTGGCCGAGCTGCGCGGCGCTGGCCATGTCGAGGTTGTTCGTCGGCTCGTCCAGCAGGAGGAGCCGCGGGGCGGGCTCGGCGAGCAGCAGCGACGCCAGCACGGCGCGGAAACGCTCGCCGCCCGACAGCGTCCCGGCGAGCTGGTCGGCCCGCGCGCCGCGGAACAGGAACCGCGCGAGCCCCGCCCTGACCTCGGGCGGCGACGCCGAGGGCGCCTGCGCGCGGACGTTGCCGGCGACGCTGAGCCCCTCGTCCAGGACGTCGAGCCGCTGCGGCAGGTACCGGACGCCGTCCACGCCGATCTTGACGGCCACCCCCTCCGGGACGCGGTCGCCGGTGAGCGCCCGCAGGAGTGTGGTCTTGCCGGACCCGTTCGGGCCGACCAGCGCGATCCGCTCCGGACCCCGGACGATCAGCTCGGTCAGCGTGCCGGGCTCCGGCTCGGGCGCGGCGAGCCCGGTCACGGTCATGACCGTCCGCCCGGCCGGGACGCGGGTGGCGGGCAGCTCGACGCGGATCTCGGCGTCCTCGCGGACCGCCCCTTCCGCCTCGGTGAGCCTCGTCCGGGCGTCGGCGAGCCGCTCCTCGTGCATGATGCGGTGCTTGCCGGCCGACTCCTGCGCGGCCCGCTTGCGCGCCCCCATGACGATCTTCGGCTCGCGCTTGCTCTCCTGCATCTTCTTGCCGTACCGCCGGCGGCGGGCCAGCTTGACGTGCGCCTCCTCCAGCTCGCGCTTCTGGCGGCGCAGGTCGGTCTCGGCCGCCCTGACCGTGCGTTCCGCGGCCTCCTTCTCGACGGCGAGCAGGTCCTCATAGGCGGACAGGTTGCCGCCGAACGTCCGGATCTCACCGTCCCGCAGGTCGGCGATCTCGTCGACGCGGTCGAGCAGCTCGCGGTCGTGGCTGACGACCACGAGCACGCCCGTCCAGGACGCGACCGCGTCGTAGAGGCGATGCCGCGCGTCCAGATCGAGGTTGTTGGTCGGCTCGTCGAGCAGGAGGACGTCGGGACGGGCGAGGAACCGGGCCGCGAGCCCGACCATCACCGCCTCGCCGCCCGACAGCGTCGGGACGGTCCGGTCCAGGTCGAGGTGGACGAGGCCGAGCCGGTCGAGCTCGGCGCGGGCGCGCTCCTCGACGTCCCAGTCGTCCCCCACGGCGGCGAAGTTCTCCTCGGTGGCCTCACCGCGTTCGATGGCGTGCAGCGCGGCGCGCGTCGCGGTGATGCCGAGCAGGTCCGAGACCGTGGCCGTGCCGTCGAGGACGAGGTTCTGCGGCAGGTAGCCGATCTCCCCCTCCACGGCGACACCGCCCGACCCGGGACGCAGCTCCCCAGCGATGATCTTCAGCAGGGTGGACTTGCCGGACCCGTTCACGCCGATCAGTCCCGTCCGGCCGGTGCCGAAGGCGGCGTCCAGGCCGTCCAGGACGACGGTGCCGTCCTCCCAGGCGAACGACAGGTCCGAGCACACGATCGCGAAAGACATAGGGGTGGCCTCCATGGTGGAAGAGAAGGTGCGGGACGCATGGAGACACCGCGGATCGCGCGACGCGCCGGCGGGGCATGAGAAAGCCCGGCGGGTTCGGAGTCCGTACTGAGGTCACGTGCGCGGGGCCGTCAGCGGCCACTGCGCGGTGTCGGACCTCAGATCCTCAACGGACTCCCCAGCCGGGCGGCAATGTGACCTGTCGAAGACTACCCCACGATTTATCGCAACACAAGTAGCGTTAAGAATCGCCATGCTGTGCGGATGAGAAACGTCAGCCCCGTCTTCGCCGGACGGGCCGCGGAGCTGCGCGAGTTACGCGCGGCGCACGCGCGGGCGTGCGCCGGCGAGCCCGCCGCCGTGCTCATCGGCGGTGAGGCCGGCGGCGGGAAGACGCGCCTGGTCACCGAGTTCACCCGCGACCTGCGCACGCTGACCGGCGGGTGCCTCGACCTCGGCGCCGCGAGCCTGCCGTACGCCCCGTTCAGCGCGATCCTGCGGCACCTCGGCCGGGACGCGATCACCTCGCTGATGCCCGCGGCCGCCCTGCCGGACCTGGCCCGCCTGATGCCCGCGCTGACCGCCGCCGCGCTTCCGCCGGACGACGGCACCGGCCAGATGCGCCTGTTCGAGCACGTCCTCACGCTGATCGAGCGGGCGGGCGCGGCCGAACCGGCCGTCCTGGTGGTGGAGGACGCGCACTGGGCCGACCGCTCCACCCGCGACCTGCTGACGTTCCTGTTCCGCAACCCGCCGCGCGCCCGGGTGCTGCCGGTGGTCACCTTCCGCCCCGAGGAGCCGGACGCGCGGCCGTGGTTCGCCGAGCTGGCCCGGCTCCCCCACGTCACCCGGCTGGACCTGCCGCCTCTCACGGCGGCCGAGGTGGGCGACCAGGTGCGCGGCATCCTCGGAGACGCCGACCCGGTCCTGGTGCGGCACGCCCACGCGCGCGCCGGCGGCAATCCCCTGTTCGTCGAGGCGCTCGCCGGTAACCCCGGCGACACGGTGCCGGGGTCCCTGCGCGACCTGCTGCTCGACCGCGTCCGGCGGCTGCCCGTCAGCGCCCGGACGGCGCTGAGCGCGGTGAGCGCCGCCGGTGACCGGGTCGGGCACGCGCTGCTGGCGGCGGTCACCGGCCAGGCCGACCCCGCCCTGAGCGAGGCGCTGCGGCAGGCCGTGGATCACGGTCTGCTCGTCCCGGACCGTGACGGGTACGCGTTCCGGCACGCGCTCATCCGCGAGGCCGTCCACGGGAACCTTCTCCCGGGCGAACGCTCCGCCCTCCACCGCCGGTATGCCGAGGTCATCGAGCGCTCCCCCGACCTCAGCGAGACGCCGGAGAGCGCACTGGCGGTCCACTGGCAGGGCTGCGGCGACCATGCGAAGGCCCTGGCCGCGGCGTGGCGGGCCGCCGGGGAGCGGCACGCGGCCACGGCCTACGCCGAAGTGCTGAGCATGCTGGAACGCGTCCTGGACCTGTGGGACCGCGTGCCGGAAGCGGCGTCCCTCACCGGCTGCACCCGCCACGAGGTCATGATGAACGCAGCCCAGGCCGCGGGAGCGGCGGGCGATCCGCACCGCGGCCTCCCGCTCGTCGAGCGGATGCTCCGCGAGTCCGGCCAGAGCGCCCCGGAGCTGCTCGCCCTCCGGGCGATGATGCGCGGGTTCCAGGAGAGCGGCGACGACGAGATGGCCGACCTCCGCGAAGCCGAGCGCCTCGCCACCGAGCCCGGGCCCGTCCGCGTCCGGGTCCTCGCCCAGCTGAGCGCCCGGCTGCTGGTGCGCGGGGAGGCCGTCGAGGCCGCGCGGCTCGGCCGGGAGGGGCTGGAACTGGCCCGCCGCCTAGGCCCGCCGGTGGAAGGCTCAGGTCTGGAGGTCACCGTCGCCGCCGCGGCGGCGCGGGACGGCGACGGCGACCTGACCGGGCTGGAGCGGCTCCGGCATCGGGACCTCGACCCGCCGGAGCGCATCCGGGCGCTCAACACGCTGATGCACTGCGCCATGAACGCGGGCCGCTCCGCCGACGCGCTGGCGCTCGCGGCCGAGGGCCTCGCCGCCGCGGAGCAGGCGGGGCTCACGCACAGCAGGGGCCTGCCGCTGGCCGCCAACCTGGTCGAGACGCTGTACCGGCTGGGCCGCTGGGACGAGGCCGCCGACACGCTCCAGCGGCACCTCGACCGCCATCACGCCCCGTCGTTCCGGCTCCAGATGATGATCTGGCGCATCGCGCTGCTCGCCGCACGGGGCGGCGGCCCGGAACCCGATCCGGAGGCCCTGGCCGTCCCGCCCGACGCCGGGTTCCCGCAGGCCGCGCTGCCCCTCGCACAGATGATCATCGAGTGGAGGCTGTCGGCGGACGACCGGGCGGCGGCACGTGCCACCGCCGAGGCCGCCCTGCGCCATCCGCGGCTGACCGTCCAGCCCTGCTACGCCTGGCCGCTGCTGGAGGCCGCCGCCCGCGCCGGAGGCCCGTCGCTCTCCCGGATCGCGGAGGTCGCCGGACGGCTGTCCGCCGTGACCCCGGTGGCCGAGGCGCACCGGGCGGCCGTGACCGCCCTGACCGGCGGCCCCGCCGCCTGGGACACGGTGATCGGCATCTGGGAGCGGCTGGAGCGGCCGTATCCGCTCGCCTCCGCCCTGTTCGACGCCGCCTGCGCCGACCTGGCGGACCGGGACCGGTCGAGCGCGAGGTCCCGGCTGGGCCGCGCCGCCGGGATCGCCGCCGCCCTCGGCGCCGCGCCGCTGGCCCGGCGGATCTCCGAACGCGCCCGCCGCGCCGGCCTCGCAGGACCGTCCGGCGGCCCGCTCACCGCCCGCGAGGCGGAGGTCGTCCGGCTGCTGGCGCGCGGACGGTCCAACCGGGAGATCGCCGAAGAGCTGGTCATCTCCCCCAAGACCGCCAGCGTCCACGTCTCCAACATCCTCGCCAAGCTCGGCGTCGCCTCCCGGGGCGAGGCCGCAGCCGCCGCCCGCGACCGCGGCCTGGTGTGAGATAAGGCGCCGCCTTATGGCTCCGCGCCCCTCCTTACGGTGACGGTCGAGGCACGGAAGCCGCCGTGCACACCTCCCGCCTGCGCCGCACCTACGAGCGCGGCCGCCGGGACCCCGTCGTCGCCCTGGGCGACCTGACCCTGACCGTCGGGCAGAACGAGACCCACGGCCTGCTCGGCCCGAACGGCGCGGGCAGGACCACCCTCATCAAGATCCTCTCCACCGTGCTGCTGCCGTCGGGCGGGTCCGCGCGGATCCTCGGCCACGACGTGGTCGCCGACACGGGCTCTGGGTCGCCGCGCTCGACCACGCCGGGCGCATCGTCCCCGAGGACCGCTGGGCCGGGCGGTTCTCCCCGATGATCGCGGCGCCCGTCCCACTGGGCCCGGTGGTGGCCGGACGGGTCGCGACGGTGGTGCTGGTGGGTGCCGCGGCGTTCGCGGAGTCGTGGACCGTGGCGGCGCTCGGATTCGGCAGGGTGGTGACGGTCGCCGACCCCGCGCTGCTCGCGCTCGCGGTCGCGGTCACCTGCCTGGCGACGGTGGGGACGGCGACGCCGCTGTCGGCGGCGCTCGTGGTGTCGCGCGCGGGAGGTTCTGCAGAACTCGCTTGGCTACCCGTTCTACACCCTCGGCGGGATCCTCGTCCCGGTCACAGCGCTGCCCGGCTGGCTGCATCCGCTCAACCATGCCGCGTTCCTGTCCTGGAGCGCGGACCTGCTGCGCGACGCCGTGCGCGGTGAGGCGCACGGCTGGGCCAGGCCGTTCACGGCGATCCCCGGGCTCGGCGCGGCGGCGATGGCGGCGGGGCTGTCGCTGACGCGCCGCTACGTGGACCGGGCCCGCCGGGAAGGGACGGTGGGCTTCGCATGAGGGACGTGCTCCGGATCGTCCGGGGATCGCTGGTACTGGGGTTTGCACCGGCTCGTGTCCGTCGGCCGCCGCGACGGGAGCCTGGACTACGCGGGCTGACAGGCGGCCGTGCCCCGGACCTGCGGGCAGGTCCGGGGCACGATCACATCGTCAGGCGCCGCGGAGGACGGCTCCGGTACGGCCGGACGCCGCGGCCACCGCGGCGTCGCGGGCCGCGGAGGCCTCCTCGGCGGTCAGCGTCCGGTCGGGGGCGCGGAACCGCAGCGAGTAGGCCAGGGACTTGCGGCCCTCGCCCACCTGCTCGCCGGTGTACACGTCGAACAGCCGGATCGCCTCCAGGAGGTCGCCGGCGCCGTCGCGGAGCGACGACTCGACCTCGGCGGCCGGGACCGCGGAGTCGACGACCAGCGCGACGTCCTGCACGGCGACCGGGTAGGACGACACGTGCGGCGCCACGACCTGCGCCGGCTCGCCCAGGCGGCGCAGCTCCAGCTCCATCGCGCACGTCCGGGCGGGCAGCCCGTAGGCCTTCGTGACGCGCGGGTGCAGCTCGCCGGCGTGCCCGACGAGCGTGTCGCCGGCGTAGAGCGCGGCGCAGCGGCCCGGGTGCCAGGGCGCGTGCTGGTCGGCCTTCACCGTCAGCTCGACGCCGACCTCGCGCGCCACCGTGCGGGCCGCCTCGATCGCGTCCGCCCACAGGGCCGGCCGGCCCTCGCCCCACCAGCCCGACGGCTCCCGGTCCCCGGACAGCACGACCGCGACCCGGTGCGGCTGGTCCGGGAGCGCCGCCTCCACGGTCGCGATCTCCTCGGCGGTGGGACCGCGGTCCACCGCGAGGATCGCCGCCCGCTCCGGCGCGTCCGGGCGCGGCCGGAACACCACGCCGAGCTCGAACAGGGCGGTGTCGGCGAAGCCGCGTCCCACGTTGAGCGCCAGCACCTTCAGCAGGCCCGGCAGCAGCGTGGTGCGCAGCAGCGGCTCCTCCTCCGACATCGGGTTCGCGAGCCGCAGCGTCCGCCTGCGCGCGTCGTCCGCCGGGAGCTGGAGGCCGTCGAGGTCCTTCTCGCCGACGAACGGGAAGGCCAGCGCCTCCACGTACCCGGCGCCGGCGAGCGCCCGGCCGACGCGGCGGCGCAGCCGCTGCTGGACGGTCAGGCCCTTGCCCGCCGCCGGGCGCGGTGCGCGGACCGGGATGTCCTCGTAGCCCTCCAGCCGGATGACCTCCTCGGCGAGGTCGTTGGGCGCGGTCAGGTCGGGACGCCAGGACGGCGGCGTCACCGTCAGCACGTCGCCGCCGGTCACCGCGCAGCCGACCTGCTCGAGGCGGCGGACGACCGCGTCCCGCCCGTAGGCCACGCCCGCGACCCGGTCGGGGTGCCCGGCGGGCATCGTCACCGTGACCGGCTCGACCGGCGCCTCGGCGTGCGTGACGCCGGGCACGATCTCCGCGCCGCCGAGCTCGGCGAGCATCCGCACGGCCCGGTAGGACGCGTACAGCGGCAGCTCGCGGTCGACGCCGCGCTCGAACCGGTGGGACGCCTCGCTGTGCAGCCGGTGGCGGCGGCTCATCCGGGCGGTGCCCATGGCGTCGAAGTGCGCGGCCTCGATGACCATGTCGGACGACCGCTCGTCGATCTCGGTGGCCAGCCCGCCCATCGTGCCGGCCATCGAGATCGGCCCCGACTCGTCGGTGATGAGGATGTCGTCGGGGTCGAGGGTCCGCTCGACGTGGTCGAGCGTCTCCAGCTTCTCCCCCGGAGCGGCCCGCCGGACCACGATCGGGCCGGTGAGCTTGCCCCGGTCGAACGCGTGCAGCGGCTGGCCCAGCTCCAGCATCAGGTAGTTGGTGACGTCGACCGCGAGCGACACCGGCCGCATCCCGGCGCGGTGCAGGCGGACCCGCATCCACATGGGGGTCTGCGCGTCCGGGTCGAAACCGCGCACCTCGCGCAGCACGAACCGGTCGCACGCGGACGGGTCGCCGATGCTCGCCGGATACGCCTCCCCACCGTCCTCCGGCCCCCGCGGCAGGTCCACGTCCGCCGGGTCCTTGAACGGCACGCCGTAGGCGGTGGCGGCCTCCCGGGCGATGCCGCGGATCGACAGGGCGTAGCCGCGGTCGGGGGTGACGGCGATGTCCAGGACGTCGTCGCGCAGCCCGAGCAGCTCGATCGCGTCCGTGCCGACCGGGGTGCTCGGCGGCAGCACCAGGATGCCGCTGTGGTCGTCGCCGATGCCGAGCTCGGTCACCGAGCAGATCATGCCCTCGGACACGTGGCCGTAGGTCTTGCGGGCGCCGATCTCGAAGCCGCCCGGCAGCACACCGCCCGGCAGGACGACCACCACGCGGTCGCCGACGGCGAAGTTGGTCGCGCCGCACACGATGTTCTGCGGCTCGCCGGTGCCGTTGGCCTCGCCGACGTCCACCCGGCAGTAGCGGATCGGCTTCTTGAAGCCCGTCAGCTCCTCGATCGCCAGGACCTCGCCGACCACGAGCGGGCCGGCGATGTCGGCGCCGGCCTGCTCGACGGTCTCGACTTCCAGGCCCGCCGCGATCAGCTCGGCGGCCAGCGCGCGGCCCGTGACGCCGGCCGGCAGCTCGGCGTACTCGCGCAGCCAGGAAAGCGGGGCGCGCATCAGATCTCCATCCCGAACGGGAGGGTGAACCGGACGTCGCCCTCCACCATGTCGTACATGTCCTCCACGCCGTGGCGGAACATCAGCGTCCGCTCGACGCCCAGGCCGAACGCCCAGCCGCTGTAGCGGTCCGGGTCGACGCCGCAGGCCACCAGCACCCGCGGGTTCACCATTCCGCAGCCGCCGAGCTCGATCCAGCCCTCCGAGCTGCAGGTGCGGCACGGCTCGGCGCCCGGCTCCGCCGACGCGCCCCGGCACACGAAGCACTGCATGTCGACCTCGGCCGACGGCTCGGTGAACGGGAAGAACGACGGCCGGAACCGCGTCTTCAGGCCCTCGCCGAACATCCCGGCGACGAAGGCGCCGATGCCGCCGCGCAGGTCGGCCATCGTCAGGCCCTCGTCGACCGCCAGCCCCTCCAGCTGGTGGAAGACGGGGGCGTGCGTGGCGTCCAGCTCGTCGGTGCGGAAGGTGCGCCCGGGCGCCACCACGTACACCGGCAGCGGCCTCGACAGCAGCGACCTGATCTGCATCGGCGAGGTGTGCGTGCGCATCACCAGGCCGGAGCCCTCCGACTCGACGAAGAACGTGTCCTGCATCGTGCGGGCCGGGTGGTCGGGCAGGAAGTTGAGCGCGTCGAAGTTGTACCACTCCGCCTCGACCTCGGGACCCTCGGAGACCTCGAAGCCCATCGCGACGAAGACGTCGGCCATCCGCTCCTGCATCGTGGTCAGCGGATGCCGGGCGCCGCGCGGGGCGCGGTCCCACGGCAGGGTGACGTCTACGGTCTCCTCGACGAGGACGCGGCGGTCGCGCTCCTCCTCCAGCTCGGCCTGGCGCTCCTTGAGCGCCGCGGACACCGCCCCGCGGGCGGCGCCGATGCGCTTGCCCGCGTCGGCGCGGGCCGCGGGCGGCAGCGCGCCGATCTCGCGGTTGGCGAGGGCCAGCGGGGAACGGTCGCCGGCGTGCGCCAGGCGGACCTGCTTCAGCGCGTCGAGGTCGGGCGCCGCGGCGATGGCCGCGAGCGCCTCGTCACGGGCCCGCTCCAGCTCTTCGGGCTGCAGCGCGGACACCTCGACGGGGTCATAGGACTTGTTGGGTGCAGACATGGTGGTGTGATCGACTCCGGTCGGCGTGGGACGCCCGCAGTCTAGTCCGCGGGCGATGAAGATCCGGAAAGCGTGCGCGTGACGCGCTGGCCCGGTCGGGGATCCGCCGGCCGGTGTGCTCCGGCGCGTGCGCCGGGCTCAGCCGGCGTAGTCGGGGGCCCCCGCGGGCACGGTAAATCGGAACTCGGCGCCGCCGCCGGGCGCCCGCCGCACCGAGATCACGCCGCCGTGCGCCTCGACGAGGCCCTTGACGATGTAGAGCCCGAGGCCGGTGCCGCCGCGGCGGTTGCCGCCGGGGCCTCGCCAGAACTGCCGGAAGACGCGCTGGGCGGCCTCGGGCGGGATGCCCTCGCCCTCGTCGCGCACCGACACGGCGGCTCCCTCCTTGTGCGCGTCCGGCTCCACCACAATGGTGACAGTACCCGCTCCGTGCCGCACGGCGTTTTCCACGAGGTTGCCGATGATCTGGTCCATCTTGTCCGGGTCGAGCCACATCTCGGGCAGCTCGCCGCGCGACTCGAACCGGAAGCGGTCCTCCGGCTCGCCGGCCGCGACCCGGCCCGCGATCACCTTGCGGACCTCCTCGGGCAGGTCGACGACCTGGCGGTGCATCTCCAGCCGGCCCGCCTCGATGCGGGACACGTCCAGCAGCTCGGTGATCAGCCGGGTGACCCGGTCGGCGTCGGCGTTGACGGTCTCCAGCATCACCCGCTTCTGGTCGTCGTTGAAGCGGTGCCATTTGGCCAGCAGCGTCGCGGTGAACCCCTTGACGCTCGTCAGCGGGGAGCGCAGCTCGTGGGCGACGGTGGAGACGAGGTCGGCGCGGTCGCGTTCCTGGCGGGCGCGGTGCAGGGCGTCGCGCAGGCACACCGTGAACCGTTCCACACGGCCGTCCCGGTCGCGCCGGTACGCGGCCGTGACCAGCACCTCCGCGCCGCCGGCCAGGAACAGCGAGCGCTCGGGGTGGCGCGTCCGGGTGCACAGGCCGTCGTAGGGGGCCAGGTACTTCCACCAGTCGCGGCCCTCGGCGTCGTGCAGCGGCAGGACGTCGCGGAAGTCGCGGCCCAGGGCGGACGCCGCCGGGACGCCGGTGATGCGCACCGCGGCGGCGTTGAACACCGTCACGCGGGCGTCCCGGCCGGCGACCATCAGCCCATCGGGCAGGTCGTCCGCCGCACCCCACTCGGGCCCCGGCCCGGACCCCTGCTCGGGTACGCGCGCGGCCACGAGAGGGGGTTCCTCTCCGCCCACAGCGGCCTCCACAACACCGATGAGAACGCGGCCTGTCGAAAAGAGACTCTAGCCGGAGTCGGTCACCTTGCGGGACCCGGAAACCGCCCCGCGGCAAGGGTTCTGTGGCCCTCGGGCGGGGTGCCGCCCACTCCGGAGGGCGGTCTCACCTGGGCGTCCGCGGCCTACCGCGAGGTGGTCGGGGAATCCTCGGCGGCGAGCGCCGTCTCGATGTCGCGGTGGATCGCGAACAGCCGGTGCAGCCCGGTGATGCGCAGCAGCCGCAGCTGCGCGGGCCGGACCCCGGCGAGGACGATCTCACCGCCGCCCGCCGCGATCTGGTTGTGCGCGGCGACCAGCGCGCCGAGCCCGGCCGCGTCGCAGAAGGGGACGGCGGCGAAGTCGGCCACCAGCCGGCGCCGGCCCGTCCCCCGCATGTCGCCGTGCACCTGGACGAGCCCGTCGCGCAGCGGACCGGCCGTGCGCAGGTCGATCTCTCCCGCGACCGCGACGACGACCGTGTCGCCGCGAACCTGGGCGATCTCGATCCGCAGCCCGCCGGTCGGGGCGGGCGCGCCCGGGACGGCGGGCGCCCGGACCGCGCCGAGCCGGCATCGCACCTCCGGTGCCCGCCGGCCCGCCCTCCGGGCCCGCCCGGTCTCCTCGATCATCACGCCCCCAACTCCGTGCGGCATCGTCGCCGCGCTGGTCAACCCACTGATCAACACGGTAGGCACGGGACAGGGACGGCGTGATCCCTCGCCGGTCCCGGATTCCCCTCCTACCCGCGGACGAGTCCCCCGCGGCGGCGGGCCCCCACCCTCCGTCCGCGTGCAGCCCCATCCTCCCAGCTCACCGGCCGGGAAACGGCGCCCTTGGCGACCGCTTGCGGCCATTCGATCACGGAATGCATCGAACCTCCGCGACCGTTCGCCCGTGCGGCGCCCGCGTCTCCTGCGCGCCGCGCCCGCCTTCCCTACGCGCTGCGCTGGGCGCGGGCCGACGCGTAGAGGCATACGGCCGCGGCCGTCGCCAGGTTCAGGCTCTCGGCGCGCCCGTGGATCGGCACGCGGACGGCCTCGTCCACGTGCCGCAGGATCTCGTCCGGGAGCCCCCACGCCTCGTTGCCGAACACCCAGGCGGTGGGGCGGGCGAGCAGGCCGTCGTCGATCGCCTCGTCCAGGGTGCGGCCGCCCGCCCCGTCGGCGGCGAGGACGGTGAGGCCCGCGCTCCTCAGCTCGGGGATCAGCGCGTCGAACCGCGGGCCGACGACGACCGGCAGGTGGAACAGGCTGCCCGCCGAGGCGCGGACGCACTTGCCGTTGTAGGGGTCGACGGACGCGTCGGTGAACACGACCGTCTCCGAGCCCGCCGCGTCGGCGGTGCGCAGCACCGTCCCGGCGTTGCCCGGGTCGCGGACGTGCGCGAGCACGGTCACCAGCCGGGGCGCGGCCTCCAGCGCCTTCTCCAGCGGGACGTCCACGAACTCGCAGACCGCCAGCAGCCCCTGCGGGGTGACCGTCTGGGCCAGCTCCGCCATGACCTCGCCGCTGACGCGCAGCACCGGCGCGCCGGCCCGCTCGGCGGCGAGCACCAGCTCGGGGTGGCGGGCCTCCGCCTCGGCCGTGGTGAACAGCTCGGCGAGCCCGCCGGGGATCTCCAGCGCCTCCCGCACCGCCTGCGGCCCCTCGGCGAGGAACCGGTTCTCGCGGCGCCGGAAGGCGCGCTTGGCGAGCCGGCGAGCGGCCTTCACCCGCGGTGATCGGAGGGAGGTCAGCTCGCGGCCCGCCATGTCGCTCTGTTCGCCCGATGTCCGGCCACCCGGATCAGGCGGCCTCCGAGCCCTCGGCCGGAAGCGCGTCCTTGGCGACCTTGACCAGGGCGGCGAACGCCGGGGCGTCGTTGACGGCCAGCTCGGCGAGCATGCGCCGGTCGACCTCGACCTCGGCGGCCTTCAGGCCCTGGATGAACCGGTTGTAGGTGATGCCGTTGGCGCGGGCCGCGGCGTTGATCCGCTGGATCCACAGCCGGCGGAACTGGCCCTTGCGGTCCTTGCGGTCCCGGAACGCGTAGGTCATCGAGTGGAGCTGCTGCTCCTTGGCCTTGCGGTACAGGCGCGAACGCTGACCGCGGTAGCCGCTCGACCGCTCCAGGACGACCCGACGCTTCTTGGCGGCGTTGACCGCCCGCTTCACGCGTGCCACGTGCTGAACTCCTTCGTGGGGGCCGGGGCCGCACGGGCCTCGGCCGGTCGCTGATGTGCCTGGTCGAGTGCTACTTGCGCAGCAGCTTCTTGATGTTCTTGGCGTCGGCGTCGGCCACCACGGCCGGTCCGTCGAGGCGCCGGGTCCGCTTCGAGGGCTTGTGCTCGAGCAGGTGGTTGCGGTTGGCGCGGCGGCGCATCACCTTGCCGGAGCCGGTCAGCTTGAAGCGCTTCTTGGCACCGCTGTGGGTCTTGGTCTTCGGCATGGTCGCCGTCGTCTCCCTCTTTCCCGGCCTCCGTGCGGACCAGCACGGAGGCATACCTGATCGGCACATCACACGTGGTACGCGGACGCGCCGGGTCAGGCTTCAATGTACGTGCGCCGCGACCCCGCCGATCCGCGAGGTCGCGGTGTCGGGGCCGCCGCGGGGGCGGATCCCCGGACGGAACGTCAGGCGGTCTCGGTCTCCTGCCCGCGTGCCGTCTTCTTCTTGTGCGGACCGATCACCATGATCATATTCCGGCCGTCCTGCTTGGGCCGCGACTCGACGAAGCCGAGTTCCTCGACGTCGTCGGCGAGCCGCTGCAGCAGCCGGTACCCGAGTTCGGGACGGGACTGCTCACGACCACGGAACATGATCGTGACCTTCACCTTGTCCCCGGCCTTGAGGAACCGCACCACGTGACCCTTCTTGGTCTCGTAGTCGTGCGGGTCGATCTTCGGGCGGAGCTTGATCTCCTTGATGACCGTGTGCGCCTGGTTCTTCCGCGCCTCACGCGCCTTCATCGCGGACTCGTACTTGAACTTGCCGTAGTCCATGAGCCTCGCGACGGGCGGACGCGCGGTGGGCGCCACCTCGACGAGGTCGAGATCCGACTCACGCGCGATTTCAAGGGCCTTGGCGATGGGCACGATGCCCACCTGTTCGCCGTTCGGGCCGACGAGCCGGACCTCGGGCACGCGAATGCGGTCGTTGATACGCGGTTCGGCGCTGATGGGACCTCCTTGGGGCCGTTCTCAAGTTCGTTGGACCGGTCGTACCCCAAGGCTTCCACGAGAAAAGCCCCGCACGACTCGCGCACGGGGCCACCTTCGGTCTCCCAGGACGGCCGGACCATCCGGGGACGACGGCGGGGCGGGCACCGAGCGCCCGCTCGCCGGACCGAGAACCCACCGGCTTCGAGCCGGTCAGGTGGGAGGCGGCCTCCGCTTGCGCGCCCGGCACGCGCCACCATCTGATCGCGCGCACAGGGCCGGTCGGCCACCAAGACTACCACCTGGCGGGACCTGATGCGCCATAGCGAATCACCCGTGCGGGGGCGGTGCGCCGCACAGGGAGCATGCGTGGGATACGCCGCTTCTCGTAACGGCCCGGAACGCCCGGTGATTCCCGAACCCGGCGGCGGGGCGCGCCGGGTGACGGTGTTCTGGCGCGGCCGGCCTCTCGGCGTCCCGGGCGCCGGCTTGTTACGGTGGAGCGGAGACGGCCCGGTGGGGCCGGCACCAGGGAGGTAGTCCCCGCGATGCCCTCGGTCGAGGCCGGCGCCGCCGGCCCCCTCACCGCCTTGTCACCGATCGCGCTGCAGTTCGCCCAGAAGGCCTTCATCGTGTCCGGCCGGCGGCTGCTGATGGTCCGCAAGTCGGCGGCCGACCCGTTCCATCCCGGCCGCTGGGAGGTGCCCGGCGGGCGGCTGGAGGCCGAGGCCGACCTCGACCTCGACGACCACGTCCGCCGCGAGGTGTGGGAGGAGGTCGGCCTCAAGATCGATCCGGGGCCGCCGTTCCACCTGTGGCAGTGGTTCATGCCGGGCACCGGTCCGGGCGGCGGGCAGATCCGGGTGGTGGCCGTCGCGCGGCGCTGCCGGCCGGTCACGCTGGACGCCACGCTGGAGAACCAGGACGGCGGAGACCACCTGGACGGGTGCGCCTGGGTGCCGCTGGACGAGGTCGGCGGCTACGACCTCATCCCGAGCCTGCGCCCGGTCATGCGGGCCTTCCTGAGCCCGGCGGGCTGACCCGGCCCATGCTCCCGTCCCGGTCGCCCGCCGAGTGGCCGGGTCTCGGCGGGGCCGCGGAACGGCGCTTCCGTCTCTTCGTGATCGGCGACGCCGGGATCGAGGTACGCGCGTCACTCCCGGACGTCCGGTTCGCCGATTTGCGCGCCGACCGGCTCTGCTACGCCCCGGCCCGGGCCATGGTCGCCGGGACGGCGGTGAACCTGGCCCGGTGCGCGACGGAGTACTTCCGCGAGGTGGGGGTGCTGGCGAAGGTCGGCGACGACGGCTACACGGCGGTGATCCGCGAGGAGCTGCGCCGGCTCGGCGCGGACGACCACCTGCGCGTCGAGCGCGGCGTCCCGAACGGGGTGTCGGTGATGCTGCGGGACCGCCCCCGCGGCGGCGGGGCCGGTGTGCGGCTGCTGGTCGTCCAGGACGAGCCGCCGGGGCGGCGCCTCGCTCCCGCCGACGTGCGCGCGGCCGCGGCCGGGATCGAGGGCGCCGACGTGCTGGCGCTGGACGGGTACGCGCTGCTGTCCCCGGTCTCCCGGGAGGCGCTGCACGAGGCGGTGCGCGTGGCCCGCGCGGCGGGCACGCGGGTCGTGTTCGATCTCGTGCCGCACGACGTCGACGGGCGGCTCCCCGCGTCCGTCGTGCAGCCGATGCTGGAGTCGGCGGACCTCGTCATCTCGGAGGCGCACACGCTCGCGCGGCTGCTGGGGTGTCCGGCGCCGTCCGGCGGACGAGAACTCAGGGCGCTGCTGCCGGTGGTCGACGAGGCCGTGCGGGGCCGTCCGCTGTGGCTGCTGCGGTTCGGCCCGTCGTCCTTGGAACGCGTGCTCGCCCACCGGCGGGGACAGTCGCCGATGGAGTACCCGACCGGCTACACCAGCGGTGTGGAGCGCGCGGGGTTCGGTGACCGGATGGCGGCGTGCGAGCTCTACTGGTGGCTTTCGGGCGGCTGACCCCCGTCCGGCAGGGCGGCCGTCGCGCCGCGCATCGCCGCGAGAGTCCGCAGGAAACGGCGCCTGCTGTCGGGCAGACCGAACGTCTCCTGCCAGCGCCACGCCGTCCGCTCGCCGGGAGCCGTCACGGCCCAGCGCAGGAACTGGCTTCGCACACCGTCGCCCGGATGGACGGTCGCGATCTCGTTCTCCTCGACCAGCAGGTAGGACCGGCCGGTGCGGAAGCAGGCCCGCAGGGTCGCGTGATCGACCGGCGTTCCGGGACGCCCCTCCCGCTCCACCACCGCCCGCACGCCCGGTGTCCCGGGCATGAGGTGCCAGTGCGCGTGGTCGATGCAGGCGCCGCCGCCCTGCGAGGTCGCCGGGCCGTGCTCGAACAGGAGCAGCTCGCCGCTGCCGTACGCCTCGCGGTAAAGGCGGGCGACGCGGTCCCGCCACCGCAGTGCGCGTCCCCACATCTCGGGGCCGAAGTCGCCCGCGCACTGGTGGTGGTCCCGGGTCACCAGGAGCACGTGCCCGTCTGCCAGCGGCGCCACGTCCGGGATCAGGAGGAAGTCGCGGTCGGCCGCGATGACGCCCGTCTCGCCGGGCAGCCCGGCCATCGCGTTGAACCGGAACCGCAGCGGCGGGCACAGGACGCACTCGTGACCGGCCTCCTCCCCCACCGCCGGCTCGGCCACGCCTCCTCCAGCTCACGGACCCGCTGACCTCGTCCTCCAGCGTTCCCGGCGCCCCGCGGCGAAGAACCCGCGGGGTACAAAGCGTGGCCCCGCGGGAACACCTTCAACGAAGGCACCATCGTGAACCAGACACCTCCGCTCCCCGCACCGGCGCGCGGCGCCGACGCCCCCGTCATCGACATGGCCGTGCTCGCGACCAGGCTGAACGAGTCGCTCGACGTCCTGCGCGACACCTACGCGCCCGCGCTCGGCACCGGCGGGGGCTGGTACCACGAGCTGGCCCGGCCGGAACCCGGCACCACCGCGACCGCGCTCGGCCTGCTGGCGTTCGTGGAGACGGGGCGCACGTTCGAGTACTTCGACGAGGGGCTGGCGTTCCTCGCCGACCGGCAGACCACCTCCGCCGATCCGCTGCGGGACGGCGGCTGGGCCACCAAGACGAGCCTCGGCATCCCGGTGGTCGAGGCGACCGGCTGGATCGCGCGGTTCCTGGCCCGCGCCCGCTGCGACCTGCGCGACGACGCCCCCGACCTCAAGCGCGCCTACCACTGGCTGCGGCACAACCAGAACCCGGACGGCGGATGGGGCTCGCTGCGCGGCTGCCCGTCCCGCGTGTGGCTGACCTGCCTGGCGCTGCGCGCGCTCAGCCAGCTCAACCCCTACGACCCCGCGGTGGACCGGGGCGTGGAGTGGCTGACGGCCGACCGGACCGCGCACCGCCCCGCGTGGGGGCCGACGCAGGCGTCCCGTCCCACCGTCACGCACACGGCGTTCGCGCTGGTGACGCTCGCCGAGGCGCGCCCCGGGCTGCGCACCGAGCGGCTGCTGGACGCCTACGACTGGCTGCTCGGCCACCTCGATCCGGACGACGACCACACGTGGATCGAGACCTACGACGTCTCGCCGCACGGGACCGGGTCCGAGCCTGTGTGGCGGCTCGCCCTGTGGCACTACGGGCTGCCGATCGCGCTCACCGCGCTGCTGCGCGACGCGCGGGGCCCGCACGGCCCGGTCGTCGCCCGCGCCTTCCGGACGCTCGTGCGCGGAGAGATCGCCGACCCGCGCTGGAACGGCTACCCCGGCAGCGGGCGGACGTCGCTGTGGACGCTGTGGTGGCGCCTGGAGACCCTGATCGCGCTGTCCCGGCTCCCGCTCGCCGGGAACGCCGACGTCCTGCACTGGCTGCCGGACGCGACGGTCGTGCAGCGCTCCCACGCGAGGGAGCGCGCGCTGGCCGACCTCCTGCCGCGGCGGCGGCTCATCGACCCGGTCGGGCTCGTCCGGCGGCACTGGGCGGCGTGCCTGCTGAGCCTGGTGTGCGCGGGCAGCCTGCTGGGCGTCGGCGCGGGCCTTTGGGGATGGAAGGACTTCTGGCTGAGCGTGATCCTGCCCATCATCCTCACCAGCATCGACGAGTCGGTGAAGCGGCGCCGCACCCAGCGGGCCCCGCCCCCGCCCTGACCGGCGCCCCGCCTCGGGCCTGAGCTCCGGCCCGGCCGGAGCTCAGGACCGGCGGGCCAGCTCGGCCTCGCCCGCGGCGCGCATCGCGGCGACCGGCACGTCGTCGCGGCCGGTCATCAGCTCCACCTGCCGGACGGCCTGGTGCAGCAGCATCGCGAAACCGCCGACCACGGTCCCGCCGGCCCGCTCCACCGCCGCCGCGAGCGCCGTGGGCCACGGCGCGTACACCACGTCGAACAGGGCGGCGGCGGACGCGGCCACCGGCTCGGCGAACGCGTCGGCGGCGCGTCCGGGAAGCGTCGACACCACCAGCTCCGCCGGGAGGTGCGCGGGCACCCGGTCGAGCGGCACGACCCGGACCGCCAGCCCGGACCGCTCCCCCGCCTCGGCGGCGCCGGCGGCGCGCTCCGGCGTCCGCGCCGCGAGCACCGCCTCGCGCGTCCCGAGCCCGGCGAGCGCCGCGAGCGCGGACGCCGCGGTGGCGCCGCCGCCCAGCACCAGCGCCGACGAGGGCGCCTTCACGCCCGCCTCGGCCAGCGCCGCCTCGATCCCGTACACGTCGGTGTTGTCGCCGTGCCGGCGCCCGTCCCGCAGGACGATGGTGTTCGCGCCGCCGACGTTCACCGCCAGGTCCGTCACCGTGTCCACCAGGCTCAGCGCGACGCGTTTGAGCGGCATCGTCAGCGACAGGCCGGCCCATTCCGGGCCGAGCCCGTCCAGCAGCGCGGCCAGACCGTCCTCGCCGCATTCGAAGGCGTCGTAGGACCACGCGTCCAGCCCCATCGCCGCGTACGCCGCCCGGTGCAGCACCGGCGACAGCGAATGCGCGATCGGTGATCCGAGGACCGCCGCGCGGCGGCGGGCCGTCTCCTCCGTCACTGGCCCGGGTGCGCTCTCTGCCAGGCCCGGAACTCCTTCTCGATCGCCTGCCGCTCCGGCTCCGTCGTGGCGAACTTGGTGATCTTGTTCGTCGGGTCGGTGGCGATGAAGTACAGCCACGTCCCGTCCTTCGGCGCGAGCGCCGCCTCGATCGCGTCCGGCCCGGGGTTGGCGATCGGGCCGGGAGGGAGCCCCTTGTTCGTGTAGGTGTTGTAGGGCGAGTCGACTTTGAGGTCCTCGTTGGTCACGGTGAGGGTGCGCTTGTTGAGCGCGTACAGGACCGTGGTGTCGAACTGCAGCGGCATGCCCCTCGCCACCCGGTTGTAGATCACCCGGGAGATCTTGGGCAGGTCGCTCGGCTTGCCGCCCTCCGCCTGGATCAGGCTGGCGAGCGTGATGACGGTCGCGGGGCTCATCTTCGCCTCGCGCGCCTTGCCGACGAGGTCGACGCTCGACGCCTCCTGGTTGAACCGCCCCACCATCTGCTTGAGGATCTGCGCGGCCGTGCCGTTCGGGTCCAGGTCGTAGCGGCCCGGGTACAGGTACCCCTCCACCTTGCCCTTCGCGTACGCGGGCAGCCCGAGCCCCTGCGGCTTCTTCGCGGCGGCCTGGAACTCCTTGACGGAGATGCCGGTCTTCTTCGCCAGCAGCTCGAAGACCTCTATGGCGCGCCGGCCCTCGGGGATCGTGATCTGGTTCCCGGCCCGCGACTTCGGATCGAGGAGCAGCGCCATCGCGGCGGACGACGACATCCTCAGCCGCATCTGGTAGAAGCCCGGCTGGATGCTGGAGGCCTTCGTCTCCTTGTTGTACGCCTTCACGAACGCGCGGGAGCTCTTCACCACGCGGTGCTCCTCCAGCGTCGCGCCGATCACCGAGCCGCTCGCGCCGTCCTTGATCTGGACGGTGACGTTCCCGGCGCCCTGGCCGTCGTAGTCCGGCGGATGCCACTTGTTGTCGAGCCAGGCGTAGCCGAGGACGCCGCCGGTGCCGAAGACCGCCACCAGGAACGCCATGGCGAACAGGGCGGCGGCCCGGCCGTTGCGCCGGCGCCGCTTCTGCTTCTTGCGGACGCGCCGCTGCTCCCGCCTGCCGGGCCGTTCGCCGGGCGGCGGCCCGTCGCCGTACGGATCCGAGAACAGGTCCAAATCGTTCATGAGCTCCCCCGGACGATCTCTCCTGGGGGGCGTCCCGTCAACCGCTCCGCGTCGAGCGCGGCCTGCAGCAGGACCGCCGCGGCGGCCTGGTCGACGACCTTGCGCCGGGCCTGGCCGTGCACTCCGCCGGCGCGCAGCCCGCTTTCGGCGGTCACCGTGGTGAGCCGCTCGTCGTGCAGCCGGACCGCCTCCGGGGGGAGCCGGTCGGCGAGCCGGGCGGCGAACCGGCGCGCGGCCTGCGCCGCCGGTCCCTCCCGTCCCGACAGCGACGTGGGGAGGCCGACGACGACCTCGATCGCCTCGTGCTCGGCGACGAGCTCCACCAACCGGTCGATGTCGCCCTTGCCGCTCTTCACGGTCTCCAGCGGGGAGGCGAGGATGCCCCCCGGATCGCAGCGGGCGACCCCCACCCGCACGCTCCCGACATCGACGCCCAGCCGCACGCCCTGCCTCACGACCCCGCCCCCGTCCGGCGCGGCCGCGCACCCATGCCCCGTCGTGCCGGCCTCACGCGGCCCCTACGGCTCGTTCGACGGCGGCGAGGGCGTCCTCGACGGCGCCCGGGTCGGCGCCGCCTCCCTGCGCCAGGTCGTCCTTGCCGCCGCCGCCTCCGCCGAGGGCCTTGGCCGCGAGGCCGACGAGCGCGCCCGCCTTGAGGCCGCGGTCGCGGGCTCCCTCGGTGACGGCGACGACCACGACGGGACGATCCTTCGGCACGCCGGCGACCATCACGACCGCGGGCCTGGCCATGAGCCGCCCGCGGACGTCGACGGCGAGCCTGCGCAGGTCGTCGGCGCCGGTGCCGTCCGGGGCGCGGTGGCTCGCGAACGCGATGCCGTTCACGTCCTTCGCGGCGTCGGCCAGGGACCCGGCGATCGCGAGGACCTGCTGGGCGCGGAGCTTGTCCAGCTCCTTCTCCGCGTCGCGGAGCCGCCCGACGACCCCGGAGATGCGCTCGGGCAGCTCCTCCTTGCGCGCCTTCATCTGCTCGGCGAGCTGCGCGACGAGCACGCTCTCGCGGGCCAGGAACCGGAACGCGTCGATGCCGACGAGCGCCTCCACGCGGCGGACCCCGGCGCCGATGGACGACTCGCCCAGCACCTTGATCAGGCCGAGCTGCCCGGACCGGGCGACATGGGTGCCGCCGCACAGCTCGCGGGAGTAGTCGCCGACCTCGACCACGCGGACCTCGTCGCCGTACTTCTCGCCGAACAGCGCGAGCGCGCCCATCGCGCGGGCCTCGTCGATCGAGGTGTGGAAGGCGCGGACGTCCAGGTCGCCGATCAGCACCTCGTTGACCTCGTCCTCGACGTCCCGGAGCACGCTCTGCGGGACGGCGCCGGACGCGGTGAAGTCGAACCGGAACCGGCCCGGGGAGTTCTCCGAGCCGGCCTGCGCGGCGGACTCGCCGAGCGCCCGGCGGAACCCGGCGTGCACCAGGTGGGTCGCGGTGTGCGAGCGGGAGATCGCGCGGCGCCGCTCGACGTCGACCTCGGCGTAGGCGGTGTCGCCGGCCTGCGCCTCGCCGCTGCGGACGCGCCCGCGGTGCACGATGAGCCCGGCGAGCGGCGCCTGCACGTCCGTCACCTCGATGACGGCGCCGTTGCCGAGCCTGATCAGGCCGTGGTCGGCGAGCTGGCCGCCGCCCTCGGCGTAGAACGGGGTGCGGTCGAGGACGACCTCGACCTCGGTGCCCTCCCCGGCCGCGGGCGCGTTGGCGCCGTTGACCAGCAGCCCGACGAGGCGGGCGTCGCCGGCGAGGCTGCCGTAGCCGGTGAAGTCGACGCTGCCGCCGGCGCCGGTGAGCAGCTCGTCCAGGACGGACACGTCGAGGTTGCCGGTCTTCTTGTCGCGGGCGTCCTTCTTGGCGCGGTCCCGCTGCTCCTTCATGAGCCGGCGGAAGCCCTCCTCGTCCACCTGGAGGCCCTGCTCGGACGCCATCTCCAGGGTGAGGTCGATCGGGAAGCCGTAGGTGTCGTGCAGCTTGAACGCCTGCTCGCCGGCCAGGGTCGCGCCGCCGCTCCGCCTGGTCTCCTCCACCGCGGTGTCGAAGATCGCGGTGCCGGTCCGGAGCGTCTGGAGGAAGGAGTCCTCCTCGGCGTCGATGACGGTGTGGATGTTCGCGGCGGTGCGCACCAGCTCCGGGTACTGCTCGCCCATCGCCTGGACCGCGACCGCGGTGAGCTCGTGCATGAGCCCGGCGTCCTGGCCGCCGAGCAGGCGCAGGTTGCGGATGGAGCGGCGCAGGATGCGGCGTAGCACGTAGCCGCGGCCCTCGTTGCCGGGACGGATGCCGTCCGCGACCATCATCGTCCCGCTGCGGACGTGGTCGGCGACGACGCGCAGCGACACGTCCGCGCGGTGGTCGCGGCCGTAGGAGGTTCCGGTCAGGTCCGCGGCGCGGTCGAGGACGCGCCACAGGGTGTCGGTCTCGTAGATGTTGTCGACGCCCTGCAGGATCGCCGCCATGCGCTCCAGGCCCATGCCGGTGTCGATGTTCTTGGCGGGCAGGTCGCCGAGGATCGGGAAGTCGGTCTTGCTCTCCCCCGGGCCCCGCTCGTACTGCATGAAGACGAGGTTCCAGACCTCCAGGTAGCGGTCCTCGTCGGCGACCGGGCCGCCCTCGCGGCCGTACTCGGGGCCGCGGTCGTAGTAGATCTCCGAGCAGGGCCCGCACGGCCCGGGGACGCCCATCGACCAGAAGTTGTCCTCCATGCCGCGCCGCTGGATGCGGTCGAGGGGGACGCCGACCTTGTCGTGCCAGATGTCCTGGGCCTCGTCGTCGTCGGTGAAGACGGTGACCCACAGCTTGTCCTCGGGGAACCCGAAGCCGCCGTCCTGCCGGGGGCGGGTCAGCAGCTCCCAGGCGAACGGGATCGCCTGCTCCTTGAAGTAGTCGCCGATGGAGAAGTTGCCCAGCATCTGGAAGAACGTGGCGTGCCGGGTGGTCTTGCCGACCTCCTCGATGTCCGGCGTCCGCACGCACTTCTGCGCGCTGGTCATCCGCGGGGACGGCGGGGTGCGCTGGCCGAGGAAGTACGGCTTGAACGGGACCATGCCGGCGTTGACCAGCAGCAGGGTCGGGTCCTCGGCGACCAGGCTCGCCGAGGGCACCACCGTGTGCCCGCGCTCCTCGAAGAATCCGAGGAAGCGGCGTGCGACCTCTGCCGACTCCATATCAGTGGCCATCCTTGTCGTTTTCGATGATCGTGTATCGCGCCTTGAGCACCCGGCGGGGCCGGGGACCCTCGGCGTCCGGCGGTTCCTGGTCCATGCGGACGGCCTCGCGCAGCTCCTCTTCACGGGCACGCATCTCGGTACGGACGTCCGCGGCGAAATGCCTCAACCGCTCGCCGGCGCCCTGCCCGGTCGACACGGCCCGCGCCGCGACGCCCTCCGGGGACCAGGTGCGCGCGAACCGCTCGACGCGCCGCTTGACGCGGTGCGAGACGTAGACGCCGGCGCCCGCTCCGACCGAGAGCCAGAACAGCCGCTTCATCTGCGTCCCCTACCCGAGGACCGGGCCCGCAGCTCCGGTTTGCCGGAGTGGGTCCGGCCGTCGCCGTCGCGGCTGCCGAGGGCCTTGCGGACTCCGTAGGAGAACGCGGCGGCCTTCACCAGCGGCCCGCCGACCACCGAGGTCATCACGGTGGTGACGGCCGAGACGTTCTGGGTGACGCCGGCGACCTGCTTGGTGATGACGTCGGTGCGGCCGAGCTGCTCGTTCGCGCGCTGCACGGTCCGGGTCATGTCGTCCAGCAGCGGGCCGGCCTGGTCGCCGATGTCGTGGACGACCTTGCTGGCCTCGCCGAGGAGGCGGGAGAGCTTCAGCAGGGTGAGCGCGATGAACGAGACGAGCACCGCCCAGAACACGGCCACGATGAGACCTGCGACCTGTCCACCAGTAAGCATCAGGGCTTTCCGTTCGCGTGAGTCCGGCCCGGGGCCGGGCATGGCTTGACAGACCTTACCGTTACGCCACGCCACATGGCGGGAGCACCGGCCGGTGGAGATCCATCTTCACCGGTCCGCGGCGCCGCGCAGCACGGACCGGATCCGCGCGAGCACCTCGGTGAACCGGGACTCGGCTCCGTGCCTGGTCGGGCGATAGTACTCCCGACCGTCCACGGTGTCGGGGGCGTACTGCTGCTTCACCACGCCGCCCGGGTGGTCGTGGGCGTACTTGTAGCCCGCCCCGTGCCCTATCTTCGCGGCGCCCTTGTAGTGCGCGTCGCGCAGGTGCCCGGGGACCGGGCCCGCGAGGCCCTGGCGGACGTCGCCGAGCGCCCCGTCCACCGCCATGACCACCGCGTTGGACTTGGGCGCCAGGGACAGGTGGATCACCGCCTGGGCCAGGTTGATGCGGGCCTCGGGCAGCCCGACGAACTCCACGGCCTGCGCGGCGGCGACGGCCGTCTGCAGCGCCGTGGGGTCGGCCATGCCGACGTCCTCGCTGGCGTGCACGATCAGCCGCCGGGCGATGAACCGGGCGTCCTCGCCGGCCTCGATCATGCGGGCGAGGTAGTGCAGTGCCGCGTCCACGTCGCTGCCGCGGATGCTCTTGATGAACGCGCTGATGACGTCGTAGTGCTGGTCGCCCTCGCGGTCGTAGCGGACGGCCGCCCGGTCGACGGCCTTCTCCAGCACGTCGGCGTCGATCGCGCCGCCGTCCTCGACGACGAGCGACGCGGCCTCCAGGTAGGTGAGGGCGCGGCGGGCGTCGCCGCCGGCCAGCCGGATCAGGTGGTCCTCGGCGGCGGGGTCGAGGGTGACGGCGCCGCCCAGGCCGCGTTCGTCGGCGAGCGCGCGGCGGACCACCTCGCGCAGGTCGTCCTCGCCGAGCGGCTCCAGGGTCAGCAGCAGCGACCGCGACAGCAGCGGGCTGATGACGGAGAAGAACGGGTTCTCGGTGGTGGCGCCGATGAAGGAGACCCAGCGGTTCTCCACGGCGGGGAGCAGGGCGTCCTGCTGGGCCTTGTTGAAGCGGTGCACCTCGTCGACGAACAGGACCGTCTGCCGCCCGGTCATGCCGAGCTCGCGCCGCGCCAGGTCGATCTCGGCGCGGACGCGCTTGACGCCGTCGCTGACGGCGGAGATCTCCACGAACCGGCGGGACGTGACGTGGCTGACGACGGTGGCGAGGGTGGTCTTGCCCGTGCCCGGCGGCCCCCACAGCACGAGCGACATGGGCACGTCGCGGTCGACGAGTTGGCGGATCGGCGTGCCGGGGCCGAGCAGGTGGCTCTGGCCGACGACCTCGTCCAGCCCGCGGGGACGCATCCGGACGGCGAGCGGCTGCGCCGCGCCGCCCGCGGCCGGCACGTCCGGGGCCGCCGGCCGCGCCGTCCCGCCGGTCTCCGGGGCGTCGAAAAGGCCCTCCGGCTCGCCCGATTCCGCCATGCTGGTCACGCTCCGACACTATCTCGCGGCACGGACATTCCCGGACGGGAACCCGGGGCCGGGGTCCGGCGTTGGAACAGCCCGGAAGGCGCGTTCTGGAGCGTGACGGTGTCAGGTTCGACCCCACGTGGGCGCCACGGGCTGGCCGGTCTGCTCGTGGCGCTGTTCGTCGTGGGCGGGCTGATCTTCAGCTACGGGCTGGGGCACGGGGCTCCGGCGCGCGTGTGCACCCAGCACGCGGTCAGCGTCCCCGTCGGCGCCGTTTCCGCCGGCGGCGACCACGCGCAGCAGGGGGAAGGGGCCGGGCCGTCCAGCGGCTTCCACGGCCTCGCGGGCGCGGTGCTGACCAGCCCGGACAAGCCCCCCGCGCCCGTGCCGACGGAGGCCTGCCTCTGCCTGGCCGTGCTCCTGTCCCTCCTGCTCCTCGGGCTGGCCGGCGGGTTCCGCCGGCCGCTCTCGCGTCTGCCGGCGCGCGCCGGCTGGGCGCTCGCGCCGCCGCCCGGTGCCCCGGCCGCGGCCGCGTGCGCCCCCGCCCTCCAGGTCCTCCGGCTGTGACGGACCGGCCGTAAGGCCGCCCGCGCCGCCGTGTCGCCCTTCGCGCGATACGGCGCTGCCCTCGTGTCCGTATCCGCAGCACCACTGAGAGGACCGCTCTCATGTCCAAGAGCGCCCGCATCAAGAACGCACGCAACAACGGCAACGCACGCGCGAAGAACTCCCCTAAGAAGAACGCCCCCAGGAAGAACGCGTTGACGCAGCGCGAGGTCCCCTGGGGCAGCATCGCCTTCTTCGGTGTGATCGGCCTGGTGGCCGTCCTCGCCATCGGGTACGCGTTCATGCAGACCAGGACGTCGTCCGCCGACTCCGTGTCCATCTCCGGCCTGGTCACCAAGGACGGCCTGAGCAGCGACCACGTCGCCGGCACCGTCGCGTACGACACCGACCCGCCCATGGGCGGGAACCACAACCCCGTCTGGCAGAACTGCGACGGCCGCGTCTACGACGCGCCGCTGCAGAACGAGAACGCCGTCCATTCCCTGGAGCACGGCGCCGTGTGGATCACCTACCGCCCCGGTCTGGCGCCCGACCAGCTGGAGGTGCTCCGCAGCAAGGTCACCGGCACCGACTACACGCTGCTGAGCCCGTACCCGTCCCAGGACTCTCCCGTCACGCTCACCGCCTGGGGCAGGCAGCTCAAGCTCCAGAACGCCACCGACCCCCGCGTCGACGCGTTCCTGCGCGCCTTCGTGAAGGGCCCCCAGACGCCCGAGCCGGGCGCGGCCTGCGACGGCGCCAAGGACACCGCGTGACCGGGAGCGCCCCGGCTCCGCGAGGACGGCGGGTCACCGTCGTCCTCGCGGCGCTCGTCCTGCTCGCCGGCGCCGTCCTGGTGGCGATGGCCGTCGCGCGCTCCGGCCGTCCCGGAACCGACGGCCCGGAGGCCGGGTTCGCCCGCGACATGGGCGCCCACCACGCCCAGGCGGTGCGGATGTCGTTCATCGTCAGGGACCGGACGGACGACGCGGAGGTCAGGCTGCTCGCCTACGACATCATCAACACCCAGTCCGCCCAGATCGGCATGATGACGGCATGGCTGGATGAATGGGGCCTGCCGCAGGCGGAGCCGTCCGGCCGGATGCGCTGGATGTCCGGGCACGGCGGCCACCGGGGTGGCGGGGAGGCCGCGATGCCGGGCATGGCGACGCGCGCGCAGCTCGCCGACCTGGAAAGGGCGTCCGGCCGCGCCGCCGAGGTGCTGTACCTGCGGCTGATGATCGCGCACCATCGGGGCGGCGTCGCCATGGCGCGGGCGGTGCTCGCCCGCACCGGCCACGACCGGGTCCGCCGGCTGGCCGGGACGATGGTGACAGGACAGGAGGCGGAGATCAGGCAGATGAACACCCTGCTCCGCGCCCGCGGCGCCGCCGCGGCGTGATCCCGGACAGGCGACCTTCGCGATAGCGCTTGACAGCGGGGTCGGATCGCGGGTCACTGACCACCATGGCTCACAACCTCAGCGGCTACCATCGGGCCCTCGACCTCTTCGAGGGCCTGGTGGCCGGCGTCCCCCGCGACGGGTGGGACACGCCGTCGCCCTGCGAGGGGTGGACCGCCCGGGACGTCGCCGGCCACGTGGCCGGCGGGCAGTACCTGATCCGGGCGCTGGCCGCCGGCGGACCCGAGCCCGACATCGCCCGCGACCCCGCCAGGTTCGTCGCGGGCGACGTGCTGATGAGCTGGCGGACGGCCCGCAAGGAGTGCGCCGCGGCCCTCACCCCGGACGCTCTGGGCGCGCTGATCCCGTTCGGCGCGCTGGGCGAGCTCCCCCTGGGCGACTATCTGGAGGGCTACCTCCTGGAACCGCTGGTGCACGCCTGGGACCTGGCCGTGGCCACCGGCCAGCCGTCCCGCCTCGACCCCGACCTCGTCCACCACGCGTTCGCCACCGCCCAGGTCCTCGCCGCGCCGCTGCGCGCCGCGGGTCGCCTGGCCCCGCCCCTCCGGGCCCCCCGGGGCGCGGACGAGCAGACCCGGATGCTCGCCTTCCTCGGCAGGTGCTGACCAGGGGCCGCCCCTGGGAGGTCAGGAGAACTCGGCGAGGGTGCGTTCGGCTTCCTCCAGCCAGGCGCGGCGGGCGGTGAGGGCCTCCTCGGCCTCCCGGACGTCCCTGTCGCGGCCCGCCTCACGGGCCTTGCCGAGGCGCTTCTCCAGCTGCTCGATGGAGCTGCGCAGCTGCCCGACGGTGGCCTCGGCGCGGGCGCGGGCCTCGGGGTTGGTGCGGCGCCACTCGTTCTCCTCGGCGGAGCGGACGGCCTCCTCGATCTTGCGGAGCCGGCCTTCGAGGCGGTCGCGCTGGTCGCGGGGGACCATGCCGGCGGCCTCCCACCGCTCCTGGATCGCGCGCAGCGCCTGCCGGGCCTGCCGGACGTCCCGGACGGGCAGCAGCCGCTCGGCCTCGGCGAGGATCTTCTCCTTCTCCTCGGCGTGCTCGCGGAACTCGGCGTCGCGCTCGGCGAACGCGGCGCTGCGGGCCTGGAAGAAGGTGTCCTGAGCGCCCTTGAAGCGGGCCCACAGGTCCTCCTCGGCGTCGCGGGAGGCGCGCCCGGCCATCTTCCAGCGGCGCATGAGGTCGCGGTAGGCGGCGGCCGTCTCGCCCCAGTCGGTGGAGCCGGACATCGACTCGGCCTCGGCGACCAGGCGCTCCTTTTCCCTGCGGGCCTCCTCGCGCTGGTCGTCGAGGGTGGCGAAGTAGACCTTGCGGCGCTTCGTGAAGGCATTGCGGGCGGCCGACAGCCGCTTCCACAGGGCGGTCTCGGTGGGGCGGTCGATGCGGTCGGCCGCCTTCCACTCCTCGACCAGCTGGCGGAGGCGCTCGCCGCCGTTCTTCCAGTGCGTCTCCTCGACGGCGATGCGCTCGGCCTCGGCGACGATCCGCTCCTTGACCTCGCGGGCCTCGTGGCGGTGCTGCTCGCGCTGGGCCTTGACCTGCTCGCGGCGCCGCCCCACGTCCTCGGTGAGGGCGTCCAGGCGGCGGGTCAGCGCGTCGAGGTCGCCGACGGCGTGCGCGTCGGCGACGGCCTCGCGGAGCCGGTCGATGCTCTGCTGGGCCTGGGCGGGCTGCAGGTCGGTGGTGCGGACCCGCTGTTCGAGCAGGCCGATCTCGGTGACGAGCGCGTCGTACTTGCGCTTGAAGTAGGCCAGGGCCTCCTCAGGCGCACCGGCCTGCCAGGACCCGACGACGCGCTCGCCGCCGGCCGTCCTGACGTACACGGTGCCGTCCTCGTCCACCCGGCCCCAGGGATCGGTCGCGCTGGACACCCTTGCCTCCTGAATCGCGGGCCCGGACGGCTCTCACCTTCCGGACCCTCCACACCTTAGTATCCCGTTCGCCTATTTCCCGGCGATCGTGACGTCCTGGATCTCTACCTTCTTCTTCGGCTTACCGTCGCCCTTCGGGTCCGAACCCGCCTTGGCGACCTTCTGCAGCACGTCCAGCCCCTTCGTGATCTTCCCGAAGACGGTGTAGTCCGGCTGGAGCTGCGAGTCCTTGTAGACCATGAAGAACTGGCTGCCGTTGGAGTCGGGAAGCTGGCTGTGCGCCATCGCGAGCGTTCCCTCGGTGTACATGGCGCCATTGGTGTTCTCGTTGGCGTACTGGTAGCCCGGACCGCCCGTTCCCTTCGCGGTCGGGTCGCCGCACTGCAGGACGTTCAGGCCGCCGCTCGTGAGCCGGTGGCACGAGGTCTTGTCAAAGAAGTTCTTCTGCGCCAGATACGTGAAGGAATTGACCGTGCACGGCGCCTTGTCGCCGTAAAGCTGCATCTCCACGTCGCCCTGATTGGTCTTCACGGTCGCCTGGACGACGCCCTTGTGCGCGGGCGTCGCCGGCGGGGTGCCGAGCCCCTTGGGCGCGCCCTCCCCCGGCGCCTCCTTGTAGGTGCACGCGGGCTCGGCGGCCGTGGACTCGTCGTCCTTGCCGGTGAACACCATGAAGGCGACCCCGCCGACGACGATGACCGCCACCCCGGCGGCCGCGCTGATGATCTTGAGTCGGCGCGCCCTCGCCGCCTCCTGCGCCCGCCGCTGTTGCTGGCGCTCGTAGCGTTGCCGCGCGAGCTGCTTCTTGCGGTCTCTCCCCGCCACGTGCCTCGCCTCTCCGGTGTGATCAGGTGAACGTGCAGCGCATAGTAGCGGTACCGGGGAGTAAAAGCGTCTCGACGTTCAGGGAGCGCTTTCCCGCCGCCCCGCCGCGACCGTGCGCCGGCCGGACCGGCCCGCGGGACCCCTGGCCCGACACGGCGACCGCGCTATCTCGTTCGCGGTGGCCGCGGCGGCGCCGGTACCCTCGGACAGGCCCAACCGAGATGGTTCTAAGGAAGGACGACCGTGCTCGTCGCCGGGTTCCCCGCCGGATCGTTCGCCGCGAACTGCTATGTCGTGGCACCCGCCGCGGGTGAGGAATGCGTGATCATCGACCCCGGCCAGGACGCCGAGGACGGGATCGAGGAGATCCTGCGCGAGCACCGGCTGAAGCCGGTCGCGGTGCTGCTCACGCACGGCCACATCGACCACGTGTGGTCGGTGGCCCCGGTGTGCGGCGCCAAGGACGTCCCCGCCTACGTCCATCCGGACGACCGCGACCTGCTCACCGACCCGGCCAAGGGCCTGTCGCTCGGCGCCGGGCAGCAGCTGTTCGGCGGCCTGGAGCTGTCGGAGCCGGACGACGTGAAGGAGCTGGCGGACGGGGCCGTGCTGGAGCTGGCGGGCCTGAGCTTCACCGTCGACCACGCACCGGGCCATACGCCGGGGTCGGTGACCTTCCGGACGCCGAAGACGCAGCAGGTCCCCGACGTGATGTTCACGGGCGACCTGCTGTTCGCCGGCTCCATCGGACGCACCGACCTGCCGGGCGGATCGTACGAGGAGATCCTCGCGAGCCTGGGCCGGGTGTGCCTGACCATGCCCGACGAGACGGCCGTCCTGCCCGGCCACGGCGAGCAGACCACAATCGGCCGTGAGCGGGCCACCAATCCGTTTCTCGCAGAGCTGACGCCTGCGGACGGACCCAACAAGGGATTCTGACCTAAAAGACCATGAGTTCGAACTTCAGGGCCCCCAAGGGGGTCAGTGAATACGTCCCGCCGCGCGCGGACCTCTTCTACGCCATCCGGGAGGCGTTCGCCGAGCAGGCGAGGCTGGCCGGATACGGCTATCTGGAACTGGCCGTGTTCGAGGACACCAACCTGTTCCGGCGCGGCGTCGGCGAGTCCACCGACGTGGTCTCCAAGGAGATGTACACGTTCGAGGACCGGGGCGGCCGGTCGCTGACGCTGCGGCCCGAGTTCACCGCCTCGGTGCTGCGGTCCGTCTTGGAGAACAACCTGCACAAGGGCGCCCTCCCGGTGAAGGTGTGGACGACCGGGGCGGCGTTCCGCGCCGAGCGCCCGCAGCAGGGCCGCTACCGCCAGTTCTACCAGCTCGACCTGGAGGCGATCGGCAGCGAGGACCCGCAGGTCGACGCCGAGACGATCGCGATCGCGTGGAACTGGTACCGGTCCCTCGGGCTGACGCGGGTGCGGCTGCTGCTGAACTCGCTGGGCTGCAAGGAGTGCCGTCCCGCCTACCGGGCCCTGCTGCAGGAGTTCCTGCGCGGCCTGGACCTGGACGACGACACCCGCGCCCGCGTCGAGATCAACCCGCTGCGGGTGCTGGACGACAAGCGCCCCAAGGTGCGCGAGCAGCTCGTCGGCGCCCCCCTGATGGCCGACCACCTGTGCCCGGCGTGCAAGGCGCACCACGACCGGGTCCGCGAGCTGCTCGCGGACCTCGGCATCGCCTGGGAGGACACGCCCACCCTCGTCCGCGGCCTGGACTACTACACCCGCACGACCTACGAGTTCGACCACCCGCTGCTCGGCGCCCAGTCCGGCATCGGCGGCGGCGGCCGGTACGACGGCCTGTCGGAGGACATCGGCGGCCCGCCGCTGCCCGGCATCGGGTTCGGGCTCGGCCTGGACCGCACGATCCTGGCCCTGGACGCCGAGTCGCAGGAGAACGGGGGCGTCGCGTTCGCCGCCAAGCCGCGCTGCGAGGCGTTCGGCGTCGCGCTCGGCGACGCCGCGGAACGGCGCATGTTCGGGCTCGTCGCCGGCCTGCGCCGCGCCGGGATCGCCGCCGACATGGCGTTCGGCGGCAAGAGGCTGAAGGGCGCCATGAAGGACGCGGACCGCTCGGGCGCCCGCTACGCCGTGATCCTCGGGGAGCGAGATATCGCGGACGGCGTCGCCCAGGTCAAGGACCTGGCCGAGGGCGAGCAGACCGCCGTCCCGCTCACCGACCTCATCACGACGTTGAAGGAAAGGCTCTCCAAATGATCCGCACCCACGAGGCGGGCACGCTCCGCAAGGAGCACGCCGGGCAGCAGGTCACGCTGGCCGGCTGGGTCGGCCGCCGACGCGACCACGGCGGCGTCACGTTCATCGACCTGCGGGACGCGTCCGGCACCGCGCAGGTCGTCTTCCGGGAGGAGGACGCGGCGCACGACCTGCGCTCGGAGTTCTGCGTCAGGGTCGTCGGCGAGGTCCGCGTCCGGCCGGAGGGCAACGAGAACCCCGAGCTGCCCACCGGCGACATCGAGGTCGCCGCCGCCGAGATCGAGGTGCTGTCGGACGCGGCGCCGCTGCCGTTCCCCATCGAGGGCGACGTCAACGTCAACGAGGAGATCCGGCTCAAGTACCGGTACCTCGACCTGCGCCGCGAGGGCGTCGCGCGGGCGATCAAGGTCCGCTCGGAGGCGTCGTTCCTGACGCACGAGGTGATGCGCGAGCACGGCTTCGTCAACGTCGAGACGCCCACCCTCACCCGGTCCACGCCGGAGGGCGCCCGCGACTTCCTCGTCCCCGTCCGGCTGAAGCCCGGCCACTGGTACGCCCTGCCGCAGTCCCCGCAGCTGTTCAAGCAGCTGCTGATGGTCGGCGGGCTGGAGCGCTACTACCAGATCGCCCGCTGCTACCGGGACGAGGACTTCCGCGCCGACCGGCAGCCGGAGTTCACGCAGATCGACATCGAGATGTCGTTCGCCGGCCAGGACGACGTCCTGAACGTCGGCGAGGACCTGGTGGCGCGGCTGTGGCAGGAGCTCGCCGGGTATGAGATCCCCCGCCCGATCCCCCACATCACCTACGCCGAGGCGATGGCCAGGTACGGCTCCGACAAGCCCGACCTGCGGTTCGGCACCGAGCTGACCGACATGACCGAGTACTTCTCCGGCACGTCGTTCCGCGTGTTCCAGGCCCCGTACGTCGGCGCGGTGGTCATGCCCGGCGGCGCGTCCCAGACCCGCAGGGAGCTGGACGGCTGGCAGGACTGGGCGAAGGCCCGCGGCGCCCGCGGCCTCGCCTACGTGCTCGTCCAGGAGGACGGGACGCTCGGCGGCCCGGTGGCCAAGAACCTGTCGGACGCCGAGAAGGAGGGCCTCGCCGCGAAGACCGGCGCGGCCCCGGGCGACGCGGTGTTCTTCGGCGCGGGCAAGCGGCACGCCACGCAGGAGCTGCTCGGCGCGGCCCGGCTGGAGATCGGCCGCCGCCGCGGCCTGATCGACGAGTCGGCGTGGAAGTTCGTGTGGGTCGTGGACGCGCCGATCTTCGAGCCGGTCGAGAACGACAAGGGCGAGCAGATCGGCTGGACGTCCGTCCACCACCCGTTCACGGCGCCGAAGCCGGAGTTCGCCGACACCTTCCAGGACGACCCGGGCGGCGCCCTCGCCGACGCCTACGACCTCGTCCTGAACGGCAACGAGATCGGCGGCGGCTCCATCCGTATCCACCGCGCGGAGATGCAGCAGCGCGTGTTCGACGTGCTCGGCCTGTCGAAGGAGGAGGCCGAGTCGAAGTTCGGGTTCCTGCTGGAGGCGTTCAAGTTCGGCCCGCCCCCGCACGGCGGCATCGCGTTCGGCTGGGACCGCGTCGTCATGCTGCTCGCCGGGCAGGAGTCGATCCGCGACGTGATCGCGTTCCCGAAGGCGGCCTCCGGCTACGACCCGCTGACCGCGGCGCCGACCCCGATCACCGCGCAGCAGCGCACCGAGGCCGGCGTCGACGTGGTCCCCGAGGACGAGCCCGCCGGCACCTGACCGGAGCGCGAGGAGAGCGGCCGCCGGCTCCGGCGGCCGCTTTTCTACTGGGTGGCGCCGCTGGTCACCCGGTAGACGTCGTAGACGCCGTCGATCGACCGGACCGCCTTCAGGACGTGGCCGAGATGCTTCGGGTCGCCCATCTCGAAGGTGAAGCGGCTGACGGCGACGCGGTCGCGGGTGGTGGTGACCGACGCCGACAGGATGTTCACGTGCTGGTCCGACAGGACGCGCGTCACGTCCGACAGCAGCCGCGGCCGGTCGAGCGCCTCGACCTGGATGGCGACGAGGAAGACCGAGTCCTCGCCCGGGGACCACTTGACGTCGATCAGCCGGTCCGGCTGCGACTTGAGGCTGGCGACGTTGGCGCAGTCGGTGCGGTGCACGGACACGCCGTGGCCGCGGGTCACGAACCCGACGATGCCGTCTCCCGGCACCGGGGTGCAGCAGCGCGACAGCCGGACCCACACGTCGGGATCGTCGGCGACGACGACGCCCGGGTCGCCGGCGGGCCGGCCGCGCTTGCGGCGGGTCGGCAGCGCGATCTCGGCGAGATCCTCCTCGGCGCTCTCCACGCCGCCGAGGGCGTCCACCAGCCGCTGGACGACGTGCTGCGCCGACACCTGGCTCTCGCCGACGGCCGCGTACAGCGACGACACGTCCGGGTAGCGCATGTCGCGGGCGAGGGCGAGCAGCGCCTCGCCCGACATCATCCGCTGGAGCGGCATGTTCTGCTTGCGCATCGCGCGGGCGATGGCGTCCTTGCCGGACTCGATCGCGGTGTCGCGGCGCTCCTTGGAGAACCAGTGCTTGATCTTGTTGCGGGCGCGGGCGCTCTTGACGAAGCCGAGCCAGTCGCGGCTCGGGCCGGCGTCCTGCGACTTGGAGGTGAAGACCTCGACGGTGTCGCCGTTGTCGAGGGTCGATTCGAGGGGGACGAGGCGCCCGTTGACGCGGGCGCCGATACATCGGTGCCCGACCTCGGTGTGGATCGCGTACGCGAAGTCGACGGGGGTCGCGCCCTGCGGCAGGGCGATCACGTCGCCCTTCGGGGTGAACACGAACACCTCGGAGACCGACAGGTCGAAGCGCAGCGACTCCAGGAACTCGGCCGGGTCGGCGGTCTCCTTCTGCCAGTCGAGGAGCTGGCGGAGCCACTGCATGTCACCGGCCTTGCGGCCGCCGACCGTCTCCTCCTTGTACTTCCAGTGCGCGGCGACGCCGTACTCGGCCCGGCGGTGCATCCCCCAGGTGCGGATCTGCAGCTCGACGGGCTTGCCCTCGGGACCGATCACCGTCGTGTGCAGCGACTGGTACATGTTGAACTTCGGCATCGCGATGTAGTCCTTGAACCGGCCGGGGACCGGGTTCCACCGCGCGTGGATCGAGCCGAGGGCGGCGTAGCAGTCGCGGACGCTGTCGACGAGGACCCGGATGCCGACCAGGTCGTAGATGTCGTCGAAGGAGACGTCCCGCGCGATCATCTTCTGGTAGATCGAGTAGTAGTGCTTCGGGCGCCCGGTGACGGTGGCCTTGATCCGCGCCTCGCGCAGGTCGGTCGAGACGTTCTCGATGACCTCCTGCAGGTACACGTCGCGGCGCGGGGCGCGCTCGGACACCAGCCGCGCGATCTCGTCGAACCGCTTGGGGTACATCGTGGCGAACGCGAGGTCCTCCAGCTCCCACTTCAGCGTGTTCATCCCGAGGCGGTGCGCGAGCGGCGCGAACACCTCCAGGGTCTCGCGGGCCTTCTTCTCCTGCTTGTGCCGCGGCATGTAGCGCAGCGTGCGCATGTTGTGCAGCCGGTCGCCGAGCTTGATCACCAGGACGCGGATGTCGCGGGATATCGCCACGACCATCTTGCGGACGGTCTCGGCCTCGGCGGCCTCCCCGTACTTGACCTTGTCCAGCTTGGTGACGCCGTCGACGAGCGCGGCGATCTCGTCGCCGAAGTCGGCGCTCAGCTGGTCGAGGGTGTAGGGGGTGTCCTCGACGGTGTCGTGCAGCAGCGCCGCGCACAGCGTCTCGGTGTTCATGCCGAGCTCGGCGAGGATGGTGGCGACCGCGAGGGGGTGCGTGATGTACGGGTCGCCGCTCTTGCGCTTCTGGTGGCGGTGGTAGTGCGCGGCCACGTCGTAGGCGCGCTCGATCAGCCGGAGGTCCGCCTTCGGATGCGTGTTGCGGACCGTCTTGATCAGTGGTTCCAGTACCGGGTTCATAGCGGGGCCGCGCTGGGCGCCCAACCTGGCGAGCCTACGGCGCACCCGGGCGGCGGACGGCGGAATCGTGGCCGGCGTGGGCCTGGACGGGACGGCGGTCTCGGACGCGTCGTCGGCGTCCGCGGGAGTTCCTGCGGCTTCGGCGGGGGGAGGGTCGGTCCGGGGGGCCTGGGCGGGAGGAGCGGGGGTCTTGGACTCGGTCGCGGGCGGGGCGCTCGGCGGGCTCGCCGCGGCGGCCCGTTCGCCGGCTTCGGGCGGCCGGTCATCGCGCGGTGGCGCGCGCCGTTCGTCCGCGGCCGCCTTCACCGCGTCGGTCGATACCACCTCACCGGGCACTCAGCCTCCCTGATCGCTTGGACGCCGTGTGCTGCCCGCCCCGCGGGTCGCGCCCGTCCCCACCGGACCCCTGATGGCGCCAGTGTATCCGGCACCTATTTCGTACTAGACCGTAACCAGGGAATGGACGTCCAGATTCCCCAGTTTGTCGCGCCCGTGCAGGAACGACAGTTCGAGGAGGACCGACAGCCCGACGACGTCGCCGCCGCCGCGGCGGACGAGGTCGGCGGCAGCCCCGGCCGTCCCTCCGGTGGCCAGGACGTCGTCGACGATCAGCACACGGTCGCCGGGGTCGAGCGCGTCGAGGTGCATCTCGATCGTCTCGGTCCCGTACTCGAGATCATAGGTCTCACCGTCCGTCGCCGCGGGCAGTTTCCCCTTCTTGCGCACCGGCACGAAGCCGGCGCCGAAGTGGTAGGCGACGGGGGCGGCGAGGATGAACCCGCGCGCCTCGATCCCGACGATCTTGTCGATGGTGCCGCGGCCGTGGTGGTTGACGACCGCGTCGACCACCCCGGCGAACGCGACATGGTCGGCCAGCAGGGGCGTGATGTCCTTGAAGACCACTCCCGGCTTGGGGTAGTCGGGGATGTCGCGGATCCGCTCCTGGATCAGCTTGCCGAGGTCCACGTCCGAGTGTCTCCCGCCTACTTGCCGCCGCGGCGCTGCTGCCGGGTGCCGCGTTTCGGTTGCTGCCGCGTCCCGGTCTGCACGACCTTCCGCACGGTGACGGTGCTCCGGACGTCCGGGGCCGCGTCGGCGTCACCGGACGGCGCGCCGTCCGGTGTGTCCTCCGGCGCGTCGTCGGACGCGTCGCCGGCCCCGCGGGCGCCGGTCTTCACCTTCAGCGTCTTGGCCTGCCGCTTGGCGCTCTGCTCCCGCCGGGCGATGTTCTCCCGGATCTGCTTGAACTTCGGCTCGCGCTCCTTGAACTGGACGAGCAGCGGGGTCGCCACGCAGATCGAGGAGTACGTACCGACGATCATGCCGACGAACAGGGCGAGCGACAGGTCCTTGAGCGTGCCCGCGCCGAACAGCGTCGTGCCGATGAACAGGATCGCGCCGACCGGCAGGATCGCGACCAGCGAGGTGTTCAGGGACCGGACCAGGGTGCTGCTGAGCGCCTGGTTGGCGGCCTCGCTGTAGGTCGTCTTGGAGGTCGCGGTGAGCGGTTTGGTGACCTCCTTGATCATGTCGAAGACGACGACCGCGTCGTACAGCGAGTAGCCGAGGATGGTCAGGAAGCCGAGCAGCGTGGCCGGGGTGACCTCGAAGCCGGACCAGGCGTAGACGCCCGCCGTGATCACCAGGTCGTGGACGAGCGCGACGACCGCGGCCACGGCCATCCGCCACTCGAACGCCACCGACAGGTAGCCGATGATCAAGATCATGAAGACGAGCAGCGCCTGCCACGCCTTCTTCTGGATCTGGCCGCCCCACGAGGCGCCGACGACCTGGGTGCTGACCTTGTCCGCCGAGACGTTCAGCTCCTCGGCGACGGTCGACTTGACCTTGGTGACCTCCGTGGAGGAGAGGCTCTCGGTCGTCACCCGCCAGTCGCCGCCCGCCTTCTGCACGATGATCTGGTGGACGCCGCCCTCGGCGACGGCACCGCGCACCTGCTCGATCGAGGCGCTCGGCGCCTTGAACGTGAAGACGGAGCCGCCCTTGAACTCCACGCCGAAGTTGAGACCCTGGACGAGCAGGCCGGCGATCGAGAGCGCCAGCAGCAGCCCGGAGATCGAGTACCAGACCTTCGGCCGGCCGACGATGTCGGCGCTGATCTCGCCCCGGTAGATCCGGGAGATGACCGCACGCGATCCCATGCTCAGGCCTCCTGGCTCGTCTTGCGGGCGGTCGCGGCGGACGTGCCCTGCCCGGCCTTGTGCAGGCGGGTCGGGTCGAGCCCGGACAGCGGATGCCCCCGCCCGAAGAACTTCGTCCGCGACAGCAGCGCGACCAGCGGCTTGGTGAAGAAGAACACCACCACGACGTCGATGAGCGTGGTGAGGCCCATCGCGAACGCGAACCCGGCCACGCCGCCGACCGCGAGGAAGTACAGCACCAGCGCGGCGAGGAAGGTGACGGCGTCGGCGACGAGGATGGTGCGCCGCGCCCGTTTCCAGGCGTTCTCGACCGACGAGCGCAGCTTGCGGCCGGCTCTCAGCTCGTCCCGCAGCCGCTCGAAGTAGACGATGAACGAGTCCGCGGTGATGCCGATGGAGACGATCAGGCCGATGATGTGCGGCAGCGAGAGCCGGAAGCCCATCCCCTCACCGAGGATCACCACCGACAGGTAGGTGACGGCCGACGCCACGACCAGGCTGGACACCGCGACCAGGCCGAGGCCCCGGTAGTAGAACATGCAGTACAGCACCACCAGGCCGAGGCCGATCGCGCCCGCGATCAGGCCGCCGGTCAGCTGGTCGGAGCCCAGCGTGGACGACACCTCGTCGATGGAGCTCTGCGTGAACTCCAGCGGCAGCGCACCGTACTTGAGCACGTTGGCGAGGTCGGTGGCGTACTGCTGATCGAAGCTGTCGGGCGGGCCGTCGATGCTGGCGGTGCCGCCGGTGATCGGGCCCTCCCGGATCGAGGGCGCCGAGACGACCTGGCCGTCCAGGATGATCGCGACCTGCGCCCGCGGGGAGGACGGGTCCTGCTGGTAGGCCGCGGACGCGTCGGTGGTGACCGCCCCGAACTGGCGGGCGCCCTTGCCGTCGAACTTCAGCGAGACCGACCAGCTGGCCTGGCCCTGCGAGGCGTCCGGCGGCATCGCGGCGGCCTCGTCGACGTTCTCGCCCAGCACCCGGACCGGACCGAGGATGTACTTGGCGACCTGGTCGCTCTCCTCGTCCTGGTCGCAGGCGGCGACGAACTTGCGGTTCGGGTCGTTGGCGCCGGGGGCGCGCCGGTCGCCGCCGTAGCAGTCGAGCGCCTCGAACTGCTTGATGACGGCCTTGTCCGTCACGCCGGGGTAGTCCTGCGCGGGGGGCGCCGGCTGCCCGGACGGCTGGCCAAGCGGCGACGACGCCGACGGCGAGGGCGACGGGATCCCCGTGCCGGACGGGGAGGGGGTCGGGGCGGTCAGGGCGCCCGACAGGGCCCGGCCGCGCGGCGTGGACGACGGCGACCCGGACGGGGAGGCCGACGCGGACGGCGACGGGCTCTTGCCCTCGTCCTTCCCGCCCTGGCCCTTCGTGGACGGGCTCGCGGACGGCGACGGCGCGCCCCCGGCGGACGGGCGCCCGTCGGCCACCGCGAACACCTGGCGGAACTGCAGCTTCGCCGTCGTGCCGATCAGGTTGACGACACGGCCCTGCCCCTCACCGGGGACGTTCACCACGATGTTGTTGCTGCCCTGCTTGGTGACCTCGGCGTCGGACACCCCCAGGCCGTTGACGCGCTGCGTCATGATCTTGACGGCCTGGTCCATCTGCTCGGCCGGGGGGTTCTTGCCGTTCGACGTCTTGGCCGTGAGGGTCACGGTCGTCCCGCCGGCGAGGTCGAGACCGAGTTTCGGGGTCTTCTGCCCCTGCCAGACCGCGAGTCCCGCCAGGACCGCCATGACCGCGAACAGCGCGAGGAGCGTGCGCCCCGGCTTGGGAGCGTTGTTGGGCGGAGCCACTTGTCGTCGTACTTCCCGTCTTTGTCGTCGCCGTGGGGAGGGTCAGGCGGTCTTGTCCGCCTTGACCTTCGCCTTCCCCTTCGGCTTGGACTCGGGCTCGCCGTCCTCGTCCTCGGTCTCCGCCGCCTCGTCGGCCGCGCCGTCCTTGGACAGGTCGACCTCGGACCCGTCCTTGTCCAGGTCGACGCCCTCGCCGTCCTCGTCCCGGTCGTCGTCCTCCTCGTCGAGCTCGTCGTCGAGGTCCTCGGGCTCCTCGTCCTTGAGGACCTGCATGACGGCCTGCTTGACGAAGCGGACCTCCACGCCGTCGGCGATCTCCAGCACGAGGCCGTCGTCGTCGACCTCCACCACGGTGGCGCGGATGCCGCTGGTCGTCAGGACGCGGGCCCCCGGCTCCATGGCGTTCTGCATCTGCATCTGCTCTTTCCGGCGCTTGCTCTGCGGCCGGATCAGCAGAAAGTAGAAGACCAGGGGAACGGCGAGGAGGAGGAGCAGGTTGAATGCCCCGCTGCCGCCCGCGCTCTCCGCGAGAATCATTTCGCTGCCCATTACCGGGGCGTCCTTCCGATGTCGATTGCCCAGCCTGTGACCGGACCGGTCACGTTCACGGGACCGCCGGCTGGAGACGGTGAACCAAGTCCCGGAGTCTAGAGAGTACGCCAGACACCGGCAACGACGTGACGATCGGCGACGCCGGGAAGTTCCCAACCCGTTACCGGATGATCACTATTCCGGCGCACCGGTGTCCTCTCCCAGGTCGAACAGCGTACCCGCCATCGGAGCCGTGGGCGGCTGGGCGAGGCCCAGGTGCGCCCACGCGGCGGGCGTCGCGATCCGCCCGCGCGGCGTCCTGGCGAGCAGCCCCTGCCGGACGAGGAACGGCTCCGCGACGACCTCCACGGTCTCGGGCTCCTCCCCCACCGACACGGCCAGCGTCGACAGGCCCACCGGCCCGCCGCCGAACTTGCGCATCAGCGACTCCAGGACGGCACGGTCGAGCCGGTCCAGGCCCCGCTCGTCCACCTCGTACAACGCGAGGGCCGCGCGCGCCGATTCCCACGTGATCACCCCGTCGGCGCGGACCTCGGCGTAGTCGCGGACGCGGCGCAGCAGCCGGTTGGCGATGCGCGGCGTGCCGCGGGAGCGGCCGGCGACCTCGGCCGCGGCGTCGCCGTCGATCTCCACGTCCAGCAGCCGCGCCGACCGGTGGACGATGACCTCCAGCTCGGCGGGCTCGTAGAAGTCCATGTGCGCGACGAAGCCGAACCGGTCGCGCAGCGGGCCGGGCAGCATCCCCGCCCGGGTGGTGGCCCCCACCAGTGTGAACGGCGCGATGTCCAGGGGGATCGCGGTCGCGCCCGGCCCCTTGCCGACCACGACGTCGACGCGGAAGTCCTCCATGGCCATGTAGAGCATCTCCTCGGCGGGCCGCGCCAGCCGGTGGATCTCGTCCAGGAAGAGGACCTCGCCCTCGGCGAGCGTGGACAGCACGGCCGCGAGGTCGCCGGCGCGCTCGATCGCCGGACCGGAGGAGATCCGCAGCGGCTGCCCCAGCTCCGCCGCGATGATCATGGCGAGGGTGGTCTTGCCGAGCCCCGGCCCGCCGGACAGCAGCACGTGGTCGGGCGTCCGGCCCCGCCGCAGCGCGCTGTGCAGCACGAGCGACAGCTGCTCGCGCACCCGCTCCTGCCCGACGAAGTCGGCCAGCTTCTTCGGCCGCAGCGCGGCCTCGATCACCTGCTCCTCGGCCCCCACGGCATCAGCCGAGACAAGCCGCTCCGCATCCTCGCTCATCCCTGTTCCCTGTGGGGGGCGACCCCCCACACCCCCCGGTTCGCTACCGCTCATCCCTGTTCCCTGTGGGGGGCGACCCCCCACACCCCCCGGTTCGCTACCGCTCATCACTTGCTCAACTTCTTAAGCGCCGACTTGAGCAGGGCGGCGACGGGCGGCGTGGGGCCGCCGTCCAGGTCGGCGGCGACGGCGTCCACGGCGGCGTCGGCGTCCTTGGCGGACCAGCCGAGGTTGACCAGGCCCATCTGGACCTGGTCGCGCCACGGCTCGGCGCGGGCGGGCGCGCGCAGGTCGCCGGCGTCGTCGCCGCTGGGACCGCCGAGGCGGTCCTTCAGTTCCAGGACGATGCGCTGCGCGCCCTTCTTGCCGATGCCCGGCACCTTGGTGAGGGCGGTCATGTCGTCGGTGGCCACGGCGCGGCGCAGCGCGTTCGGCGTGTGCACGGCCAGCATCGCCAGGGCGAGGCGCGGCCCGACGCCGCTGGCGGTCTGCAGGAGCTCGAACACGGTGCGCTCGTCGTCGTCGGCGAACCCGAACAGGGTGAGGGAGTCCTCCCGGACGACCAGCGAGGTCGGCACCTTCGCCTCGTCGCCGACCCGCAGGCCGGCCAGGGTGGCGGGGGTGCACTGCACCGACAGGCCGACGCCGTGCACGTCGATCACCGCCCCGTCGGGGCCCGCGGCGGCCACCCGGCCGCTGACGAACGCGATCACTGGACGCTTCCTCCTCTGCCTCGGGCGGCGAGCCGCTCCCGTTCGGCCCTGGCCGCCTCCTCGATCCGCGACCGCCGGGCCTGGGCGAGGCGCTGCTGCGCTCCCCCGCGCCACAGGTGGCAGATGGCCAGCGCGAGCGCGTCGGCCGCGTCCGCGGGCTTCGGCGCCGTCTCCAGCGACAGCAGCCGGGTCACCATGGCGGTCACCTGCGCCTTGTCGGCGCGGCCGTTCCCGGTGACGGCGGCCTTGGCCTCGCTCGGGGTGTGCAGCGCGACGGGCAGGCCGCGCCGGGCCGCCGCCAGCATGGCGATGCCGGCGGCCTGCGCCGTCCCCATGACGGTCCGGACGTTGTGCTGGGAGAACACGCGCTCGACGGCGACGGCGTCGGGCCGCAGCTCGTCCATGAGCGCCTCGATGCCCGCCTCGATGCCCAGCAGGCGCCGGGCGTGGTCCTCGTCGGGCGCGGTCCGCACGACCGACACGCGCACCAGGTGCAGCCGCCTCCCGGGAGCGCCCTCGACGACCCCCACCCCGCACCGGGTGAGCCCGGGGTCCACCCCCATCACCCGCACGGCCACTCCTTCGATCACCTGTTCGGCCGGACAACGCTATCAATCGGCGTCGCCGGTCAGAAGTAGTCCAGGGAGAACGGCGTGGCCGCGAACGCGGAGGAGAGTTCCTCCGCGCGCTCGCCGTGCAGGAGCCCGGAGCGGCGCAGGGTGGAGACGGGGATGCCCGCATACAGCGCGGACAGGCCGCGAGGGTCGACGCGTACGGCGGCGGGTGGCTCGGACGAGCGTTCGAGGCGCCCCTCGCCGTTCGCGATCTTCAGGCGCCAGTGGCCCGAGTTGGCGGGGCGCTGCGGGTCGTCGATCGTGAGGGGGACGTCGGCGGTGACGCCCGGCGGGTAGCCGCGCGCCGCGATCGCCGCCGGCGCGTCCACCACGCGCAGCATCCACTGGTGCCGGTGGACGGTCTCGAGCTCGCGTTCGCGGAGCAGCCACAGCACCGGGTCCGTGGGCGAGACGCAGGCCCGGACGGTCTTGGCCGTGGACGACCCGGACCCGACCATCGCCCATAGCGCCCTCAGCGTGCTCTCAGAGGACGCGACGAGCCGGCTGACCTCCAGCCCGGAGTTGCCCTCGGCCCAGCGGTAGGAGAGGAAACCGTCCTCGGCCAGGTAGGAGTAGGCGTCGCGGTCGTCAAGAAGGCCGCGCCACTTGGGTTCCGTCCAGCTCACCGGGCCGCAGTCGCGGGCGGACTCGTGCGCTCGGCCGATGACCGCGGCGACCTCGGCGGCGTCCCCCGGCCCCGCCCTGCGCACCGGGACCGGCTCGGCGGTGACCGTGCGCAGCGCGTCGGCGGGGATCTCGATGTGGTGCTGAGCGCCCGCGTGCTCCCAGCCGAGCGAGCGGTAGAGCCGTGTCGTCGCGGGATAGAGCACGGCCAGCGGGTGGCCGAACGCGGCGCAGCGCTCCAGCAGGTGGGTCATCAACCGGCGGCCGAGGCCGCGGCCGCGCTCCTCCGGCGCGACCGTGATCGCGCCGACCCCCGCCATGGACACGGCCCGGCCGTGCCACCACTGGCTCATCTCCAGCAGCACGCCCGCGGCCACGATGCGGCCGCCGTCGAATCCGGCGAACTGCCGTCCCGCCTCCGCCGACGGCAGCGCCGCCCGGACGCTCCGCGTCCACGCCGCGTCCGGCATCGGCCCGAAGGCGCGGGACCGGATGTCGCGGACGGCGTCCATCTCGTCCGGCGCCAGCGCGCGTATCTCCATGGTCCAGAACGGTAGGCCATGCCTGAGACACCGAGCCCAGGACACCGAACGCCGCCGTCCCGGGGCGGGCGGCGGCGTTCGCGCGGCGTGCGGCGAGGTCAGGCGTCGATGGAGGCCATGACCTCGTCGGACACGTCGAAGTTGGCGTAGACGTCCTGGACGTCGTCGGAGTCCTCCAGGGCGTCCAGGAGGCGGAAGACCTTCTTGGCGTTGTCCTCGTCGAGCGGGACGGTGACGCTCGGCAGGAACTTGCTCTCCGCCGACTCGTAGTCGATCCCGGCGTCCACCAGGGCGGTGCGGACCGCGAGCAGGTCGCCGGCCTCGCTGACGACCTCGAAGTTCTCGTCGTCGAGGTCGTTGACCTCTTCGGCGCCGGCGTCCAGCACGGCCATCATCACGTCGTCCTCGCTGGTGCCCGTCTTGGGGACGATCACGACGCCCTTGCGGGCGAACATGTAGGACACCGAGCCCGGGTCGGCGAGGGAGCCGCCGTTGCGGGTGAGGGCGACGCGGACCTCGGACGCGGCCCGGTTGCGGTTGTCGGTCAGGCACTCGATGAGGACGGCCACACCGCCGGGGGCATAGCCCTCGTAGGTAATGGTCTGCCAGTCCGCGCCGCCGGCCTCCTCACCGGCGCCCCGTTTGCGGGCGCGCTCGATGTTGTCGTTGGGGACGGAGTTCTTCTTCGCCTTGTAGATGGCGTCGTAGAGGGTGGGGTTCGCGTCGGGGTCGCCGCCGCCGGTGCGGGCGGCCACCTCGATGTTCTTGATCAGCTTGGCGAAGAGCTTGCCCCGCTTGGCGTCGAGGGCCGCCTTCTTGTGCTTGGTCGTCGCCCACTTGGAATGGCCGGACATCTGTCAATCCTCCTCTGTGGTCCGGCGCACCAGATCGGCGAAGTAGTGGTGCACGCGGAAGTCGCCTGTCAACTCCGGATGGAACGCGGTCGCCATGAGGCGCCCCTGGCGGACGGCGACGATCCTACCGGCGTTCGGGCCGCTCTCCGCGCGTCCGAGGACCTCGACGGCCCCGCCGACGGACTCCACCCAGGGTGCGCGGATGAAAACCGCGTGGTACGGCGTGTCTCCCATTCCGGTCAGCGGCACCTCGGCCTCGAAGGAGTCGACCTGCCGGCCGAACGCGTTGCGCCGCACGGTCATGTCGATCCCGCCGACGGTCTCCTGGCCCGCCGCGCCGTCCCGGATCCGGTCCGCCAGCATGATCATGCCGGCGCAGGAGCCGTACGCGGGCATCCCGGCCTCGATCCGCTTGCGCAGCGGGTCGAGCAGGTCGAACGAGCGCGCCAGTCGCCACATCGTGGTGGACTCCCCGCCGGGCAGGACCAGCCCGTCGACCTCCTCCAGCTCGCCGGGGCGGCGCACAGCGAGCGCGCGCGCTCCGGCCGCCTCCAGCGCGTGCGCGTGCTCGCGCACGTCGCCCTGGAGGGCGAGGACACCGATCGTGGGCACAGCTGTCACGTGGAAACCTTCCGGGGTGCGGGGTCATCTCAACCCTAGACCTCTAACAACCCGCACGACCTGGCGGCTCTTCCCCGGTGCGGGGGCGGCCCCTCGCCGATCAGGCGTGCTTGAAGCGGCGCACCGGGAGTTCGAGCGGGAGGAAGCCGTCCTTGCCCCGGTCGGCGATGCCACGTCCGAACATGTGCGCCTCGGCGAGCGCGAGGCCGAACTCCTCGGGGTCGAACGGCAGCGGGACGTCCGGGGCGCCCGCGTCGATGGCGCGCCAGAACGGCCGCTCGGCGGGCAGCCGCTCGCCCTGGTCGACGACGACGCCGTCCTCGGCCGTGACGAACACGTCGCGGCGCAGCTCGCCGGACTCGTACCAGCGGAACCAGCAGCCGCGGATGACGTTGTGCAGGACGAGCACGCCGCAGCAGGAGCCGGGCAGCGCGGCGGCGGCGGTGTCGGCGATCCGGCGGGCGTCGTCGTCGAGGCAGAACAGCCGCCGGTCGCACAGCAGCAGCGCGCGCTCGAACGCGCCGACGAACAGCTCGTCCTCGTACGGCCACAGCGCGAAGTCCAGGACCGTGTCGCCGGTCTCGGTGAGGGTGGCCGCGGGATAGAGGCCGCGCGCGATCGTCGCGGCGGCGTCCGGATCGGGCACCAGGCCCGGCCGGAACACCTCGGTGGGTTCACCCGCGCTCGCGCACGCCAGCGCGACCGACCAAGCCATGCTCTCCCCTCCCGCGGCCGGGCACCGCCCGCACCGGCCGCGCCGCCAGCGTAAACCCTGGCAGGGGCCGCTGTGGAGAGGGGCACCCACCTGACCGCCCGGTCACGCGGACCGGGCGGCGCGCGCCTCGCGGGCGCCTGCTCAGCGGCGCCTGCTCAGCGGCCCCTGATCAGCGGCAGGGCGTCACCAGCCGCGGCCGGCGAACTTCTGGTCCTCGCCGAGGGAGGCGGCGTTGATGCCGACCATCGCCTCGCCGAGCCCGCGGGACACCTTGGCGATCACGTCGGGGTCGTCGTGGAAGGTGGTGGCCTTCACGATGGCCTCGGCGCGCTGGGCCGGGTTGCCGGACTTGAAGATGCCGGAGCCGACGAAGACGCCCTCCGCGCCGAGCTGCATCATCATCGCGGCGTCGGCGGGGGTGGCGATGCCGCCGGCGGTGAACAGCACCACGGGCAGCTTCCCGGCCTGCGCCACCTCCTTGACCAGCTCGTAGGGGGCCTGGAGCTCCTTGGCCGCGACGTACAGCTCGTCCTCGGGCAGGTTCTGCAGGCGGCGGATCTCCTGCCGGATCTTGCGCATGTGCGTCGTGGCGTTGGAGACGTCGCCGGTGCCCGCCTCGCCCTTGGAGCGGATCATCGCCGCGCCCTCGGTGATGCGGCGCAGCGCCTCGCCGAGGCTCGTGGCGCCGCAGACGAACGGGACGGTGAACGCCCACTTGTCGATGTGGTTGTCGTAGTCGGCGGGCGTGAGCACCTCGGACTCGTCGATGTAGTCGACGCCGAGGGCCTGCAGCACCTGGGCCTCCACGAAGTGGCCGATGCGGGCCTTGGCCATGACCGGGATGGACACCGCGGCGATGATCCCGTCGATCATGTCGGGGTCGCTCATCCGGGAGATGCCGCCCTCGGCGCGGATGTCGGCGGGGACCCGCTCCAGGGCCATGACGGCGACCGCGCCGGCGTCTTCGGCGATCTTCGCCTGCTCGGGCGTGACGACGTCCATGATCACGCCGCCCTTGAGCATCTCCGCCATGCCGCGCTTGACGCGGGCGGTCCCGGTCTCGGGCGCGGCGTTCTCAGGAGCGGAAGTGGAAGTGGACACGGGCATTCCTCACGTGACGGACGACAAGTCGCTTTCCATGGTATTGCCTGCTCGCACGACCTCTCGACCCGGCAGAGTGTCAACGTGCGGCGCCCGCCGCTTACGAAGTGACGGAACCGGGCGGTGCGCGCATGCGCTATGGGGTGTAAGGCTTGCCGTCGTTGACGAGAAGCACCCAGACCTGGCCGGGGGCGAAGTTCATGGGCTTGCCGTCCGCCGCGGTGAAGGTGGTGCCCTTGCCCTCGGACGGCCGCGACCACTTGGCCTTGTAGGACTTCCCGTCGCGCAGGACGACGGCCCGCCCGGTGCCGGTGGTGTGGATCAGGGGCGTGTAGCTGCCGAGGAAGTCGTGGAACTTCGACCGGGTCGTCTTGGCGTACTGGATGACGACGGTCTTGCCGCCGAGGCGCCCGCCCTCGGCGGCGCGGTCGGGACGCCCGCCCCAGCTGGCGAGCCACCGCTTCTCCTTCGCCGACCAGGTGAACCCCATGGTCGCGGCCGGCCACCTGGCGGTGAAGGACTTGGTCCGCTTGCCGCCGGCCGGGGCCTCCCCGAAGCGGAACCCGATGTCGCGCGGCTTGCCCGCCTTCGGGGCGCGCTTCAGCAGGTTCTTGGGGTCGGCGTAGAGGTTGTACGGGATGGGCTTGGCGCCGGACCGGAAGTAGGCGCCGCCCGCCTTCTCCTGCGAGATGTCGTACAGCGGCGCCTTCCGGATGTACTTCTTCATCTTGCTCTGGACGCCGGAGAACGCGAACGCGGGGCGCCCGAACTGCGGCAGGATGTGCAGGTCGGAGATGCGGGCGCTGCGCACCGGCCCGACGCGCTTCGGCAGCTTGGACGAGTAGACGGCCATCAGCCGCGTCTCGCCGCCCTCGACCTGCTCGACGTAGACGATGTCGGCGTCCTTCACGCCGCTCTGCGGGAACGCGGGCGCGGTGTTCTCGATCTTGACGGCGAGGACGGGGTTGTCCAGGCCCTTGCGGCCGCCGGTGAACGGGTGCGTCGCGGGCTCGGGCGTCCCGCTCTCCCGGGGCGTGCCGGAGCTCTTCGGCGGCGGCGCCGTCTTCGGGCCCCCGGAGTCCGAGCAGGCCTGCAGCGCGGCGCCGGCGACGAGGACGCCGAGACCCGCGGCGACGCGGCCCGGGACGGTGCCCCATACGGAACGCACGATGTACCCCTCCCTTGGACGGTCTGCCAGAGGGTAGCGAACGTGGTCGGATGCGCCGCCCCGCCCAGCGGTACGGGCCGGCGCCGCCGGTGTGATCAACGCGGCGGTCGGATTCCGGGCGGATCGTCGTCGATCTCGAAGAAGTCCGGCAGGGGGGCGCGGCCGGCGAGGGGCAGGATCCGGATCAGCGGCTTGCGGCGCGCGATGCGGGCCTGGGACACGGCGTCGTTGTAGAAGCGGCGGGCGTAGGCGACCTTCGCCGCCGCGGACGACAGCTCCTCCAGCACCGCGCCCCCGTCGCCGGCGCCCCGGGCGGAGAGTGTGTCGACGAACCCGGGCTGGTCGACGGCCGCGCGCAGCGCCCGGGACAGGTCGCTCTCGGCGAACTCGCGGGCGTCGGCGTCGGCGGTGCGCGCCTCGTGGGCGGCGGTGGCCAGCACCAGGCTGGTGGCCGGGTCCAGCAGCCGGGACGCGGCCAGCTCCAGCGTGGCGGCGGCCCTCCTGACCAGCGCGGCGTCCAGCGCGGCGCGGGCCGTCTCGACGCGGACGTGCAGCCGGTCCAGCCGGGTGGCGCGCCACGACACGTACACGGCGACCAGGAAGGCGACGGCGACCCAGAACAGGACGTCGATGATCCAGTCGTAGGACATCCGGCGGTCTCCTAGGTGCCGTGGCCGGACTCGACGACGACGGCGCGGCCGCCGGTGACCGTCTCGTAGACCCTCACCACGTCGCGGGCCACGGACGACCAGTCGTAGGCGCGCACGGCCGCGCGGGCCTCCGCGGACAGCTGCTTGCGGCGGGCCGGGTCGTCCAGCAGCTCGGCCGCCGCCGCGGCGAGCGCCTCGTGGTCGCCCACCGGGAACAGGACGCCGGCCCGGCCGCCGCGCAGCACCCGGTCGAACGCCTCGATGTCGCTGGCCAGGATCGGGGCGCCCGCCGACATCGCCTCGGCGAGCACGATGCCGAAGCTCTCGCCGCCGAGGTTGGGCGCGACGAACACGTCCACCGAGTGGTAGGCGCGGACCTTGTCGTGCTCGCTGACCATGCCGAGCACGACGACGCGCTCGCGCAGCCCGGGCGGCACCCGGGACATCACGTCGCCGGCGTCGCCGGGCCCGGCGAGCAGCAGCCGCAGCCCGGGCCGGCGGCGGCCGAGGATCTCGAACGCGCGCAGCAGCACCTGCAGCCCCTTGCGGGGCTCGTCCATCCTGCCGAGGAAGCCGAGCGCCTCCCCGTCCCCGGAGCCGGATGCCCCCGCCCTGCCGCGCCAGCCGGGCAGCGGCTCGGCCATCGCGTACCGCTCGGTGGCGACCCCGTTGGGGATCAGCACCGCGTCGCCGCCGAGGTGCTCGACCAGGGTGGTGCGGGCGGCCTCGGACACCGCGATCCGGCCGGTGATCTTCTCCAGCGCGCTCTGCAGGATCGGCGCGGTGACCGACACCACGCGGGACTTCTCGTAGGACGCGTGGAAGGTGCCGACGATGGGGCCGTCCGCCGCCCAGCAGGCGAGCAGCCCGAGCGAGGGCGCGGCGGGCTCGTGGACGTGCAGGACGTCGAAGCCGCCGTCGTTGATCCAGCGCCGGACCCGGCCGGCCGACAGGAACCCGAACGCCAGCCGCGCCACCGAGCCGTTGTAGGGGACGGGCACGGCGCGCCCGGCCGACACGGCGTAGGCCGGCAGGTCGGCCTCGTCGTCGGCGGGCGTGATCACCGACACCTCGTGGCCGAGCGCGATCAGCGCCTCGGCGAGGTCGCCGATGTGCTGCTGCACGCCGCCCGGGACGTCCCAGGTGTACGGGCAGACGATGCCGACCTTCATGCGATGCCGACCTTCATGGCCCGGTCCTCATCCCCCGCCGCCCGCCAGGTCGTCGACCCAGACCTTCTGCAGCATGTGCCAGTCCTCCGGGTGCGCGGCGATGCCCGCCTCGAAGACCCGCGCGAGCTCCTGGGTCATGGCCTGGATCTTCTCCTGTCTGCCGCCCTCGTCCGGGACCGGGATCTCCTCGTGGACCCGCGCCGCCCAGTACTCGCCCTCATACCAGAGTGTCACGGGAATGAGCGCGGCGCCCGTCTGCAGCGCGAGCGCGGCCGAGACGGCGGGCATCCGGGCGGTGGCGCCGAAGAACTCGACGTCGACACCGCTCGCGGTCAGGTCGCGGTCGACGACGAGGCACACCGGCCGCCCCGCGCGGAGCCGCTGCGCCATCCGCCCGTACGCCGAGGCGCCCGTGTGGGCGAGGACCTCCATGCCGAGGCTCTCGCGGAACTCGACGAACCGGTCGAACAGCGACTCCGGCTTGAGCCGCTCGGCGACCGTGGTGAACGGGTAGCCGCAGTGCACGAGCCACGCCCCGGCGTGCTCGTAGTTGCCCATGTGGGGCAGGGCCAGGATCACGCCGCGCCCGGCGTCGAGGTTGGTGAAGATCTTCTTCTCGCCGGTGACGCGCATCCGGCCGAGGATCCGCGCCCGGTCGTACTCGGGGAGCCGGAACACCTCCAGCCAGTAGCGGAAGTAGGAGCGCAGCACCTTCTTGCTGAGGACGCGGACCTCGTCGTCGACGGCGTCCTTGCCGAGGACGCGGCACAGGTTCTTCTCCAGCTGCCGCACGCCGCCGCCGTAGCGGTGCCAGGTGCGGTCGGCGAGGGCGGCGAACGCCAGCCGTGCCGCGCTCTCCGGCATCTTGCGCACGACCGTCCAGCCCAGGGCGTAGACGGCGTCGGTCACCTCATCGCGAAGCGACGGCGTCGCCTCTCCGCGGCGGGGCGTGGTCATCGATGGGGCTCCGGCGTCTTCTGCGCCCCGTTGCCGGCACCGTTGTCGGCCCCGTCGCCCGCTCCCGGCCCCGCGCCGTCCCTGGCCTGGACGTAGACGGTGGCGAAACGCTGCCCGACCGTGATCGTGCTGAGCACGGCGAGCGCCCACAGCGCGACGGCGAGGATGAAGGGGACGCCGAGCCCGTCGAACCCGGCCGCGACCAGCGCGACGATGAGGCGTTCCGCGCGCTCGGCGATGCCCACGTCGCAGGTGTAGCCGAGCCCTTCGGCGCGGGCCTTGGCGTAGGACACCACGACCCCGGAGACGAGGCAGTACAGGGCGACGGCGGCGAGGGGCTCCTGGCCGTCCCGGTACAGCCCGATCATCAGCCCGGAGAAGATCGCGGCGTCGGCGACCCGGTCCATGGTGGAGTCCAGGAACGCGCCGAACTTGGAGATCTTCCCGGTGACCCGGGCGACCGCGCCGTCGAGCATGTCGAACAGCACGAACGCGGTGATGACCATCGTCCCCCAGAAGAACTCCCCTCGCGGGAAGAGGACGAGCGCTCCGGCGGCGACGCCCGCGGTCCCGATGACGGTGATGGCGTTGGGCGACACTCCGGTCCGCGCGACCGCCTGTCCGACGGGGGTGAGGACGCGCCCCAGCGCGGGCCTGATCTTGTTGAGCATCGCCGTCCGTTCTCGACTGGTCTCCGGGGTGCCGGCCTCCGCACGCGGGACGGGCCGCCGGCCGTGGCGCGCCCATCGTAGTGCGGACCTCGCCGGCCCGTGGTCAGGGCGGGGTTTGGGGGCCGCGCGGCACGGACAGATCACGGTTGATTGCCGTTCACCCCTTGTGGTCCCGGCCATCACGGGAAAGGGTGTTGGCACGGGTGTGACGTCGGTCACGCGCGCTACGAGGTCGGACGCCGCACTCGGACGTCAGGGCCGGGCCCGCCGGGCCGGGCCCCAGCCGCACGCGGGCCTCCGCGAGAGGCCCGTCCGAGGAGGTAGTCATGGCGGACAAGGGAGGCCACCCGGGAGCCCCCGGCAGGGCACCGGAGGCCGGCGGGTGCGACAGGGTGCGCAATGTCGCGCTGGTCGGCCATTCGGGGGCAGGCAAGACGACGCTCGTCGAGGCGCTGCTCGCCGCCACGGGCACGCTGCAGCGGGCCGGCAAGGTCGAGGACGGCACCACCGTCAGCGACTTCGACGAGGTCGAGATGCGCCAGCAGCGCTCGGTCAACCTCGCGCTCGCCCCGCTCGTGCACGGGGACGTCAAGGTCAATCTCATCGACACGCCCGGTTACGCCGACTTCGTCGGCGACCTGCGCGCCGGGCTCCGCGCCGCCGACGCCGCGCTGTTCGTGATCTCGGCGGTGGACGGCATCGACGGGCTCACCCGGATGATCTGGGACGAGTGCGCCGCGGTGCAGATGCCCCGCGCGGTCGTCATCACCAAGATCGACCAGCAGCGCGGCGACTTCGACGACGTGGTCCTCACCTGCCAGGACGTGTTCGGCGAGGGCGTCGCGCCGCTGTACTTCCCGGCCGGCGGAGGCGACGGCCTGAAGGGCCTGATCGGGCTGCTGTCGCAGCGCTGCCTCGACTACTCCAGCGGGGAGCGCGTCGAGTGCATGCCGGACCCGGAGTACCTGGACCAGATCTCCGAGCAGCGCGCGTCGCTGATCGAGGGCATCATCCAGGAGAGCGAGGACGAGAGCCTCATGGACAGGTACCTGTCCGGCGAGGACATCGACGTCAAGGCGCTCATCGAGGACCTGGAGACCGCGGTGGCGCGCGGCAGCTTCTACCCCGTCCTCGCGACCTCGGTCCCGCACGGCGACCACCCCGGGCCGGTCATCGGGATGCTGGAGCTCCTGGAGGTCATGACGCAGGCCTTCCCGTCCCCCCTCGAACACGGGATCCCGACCGTGACGCCGGTGAAGGGCGGGCCGCCCAGGGAGATCACCTGCGATCCCGAGGGCCCGCTGGTCGCCGAGGTCGTCAAGACCACGTCCGACCCGTACGTCGGGCGGATCTCGCTGGTCCGGGTGTTCTCCGGCACGCTGCGCCCCGACACGACCGTGCACGTCTCCGGGCACGGCATGGAGGACCGCGGCCACGAGGACCACGACGTCGACGAGCGCATCGGCGCCCTCACCTCGCCGCTGGGCAAGACGCAGCGGACCATGTCGTCCTGCATCGCCGGCGACGTCTGCGCGGTGGCTAAGCTCGGCCGCGCCGAGACCGGCGACACCCTGTCCGACCCGGGCTCGCCCGTGGTGATGGCGCCCTGGTCGATGCCGGACCCGCTCCTGCCGGTGGCGATCCGCGCCAAGTCCAAGGCCGACGAGGACAAGCTCAGCCAGGCGCTCGGCCGGCTCGTCGCCGAGGACCCGACGCTGCGGCTGGAGAACAACTCCGAGACCCGCCAGCTGGTGCTGTGGTGCATGGGGGAGGCGCACGCCGACGTGCTCATCGAGAGGCTCCGCAGCCGGTACGGCGTGGAGGTCGAGCGCGTCGACCTGCGCGTGCCGCTGCGGGAGACGTTCGGCGGCAAGGCCAAGGGCCTCGGCCGGCACGTCAAGCAGAGCGGCGGGCACGGCCAGTACGGCATCTGCCACATCGACGTGGAGCCGCTCCCCTCCGGTGAGGGCTTCGAGTTCGTCGACAAGATCGTCGGCGGGGTCGTGCCGCGGCAGTTCATCCCGTCGGTGGAGAAGGGCGTCCGGCAGCAGATGGAACGCGGCGTCTCGGCCGGGTACCCGCTGGTCGACATCAAGGTCACGCTGCACGACGGGAAGGCGCACTCGGTCGACTCGTCCGACATGGCGTTCCAGGCGGCGGGGGCGCTCGCGCTCAAGGACGCGGCCGGCCAGGTGCCGATCCTGCTGCTGGAACCGGTCGACGAGGTCGACGTGCTGATCGCCGACGAGTACGTGGGCCCGATCATGTCCGACCTCACCTCCCGCCGCGGCCGGGTGCTCGGCTCCCAGGCGGTGCCCGGCGGCCGCACCATGATCAAGGCGGAGGTGCCGCAGCTGGAGATCATCCGGTACGCGATCGACCTTCGCTCGATGTCGCAGGGGACCGGCACGTTCAGCCGCTCGTTCCTGCGGTACGAGCCGCTCCCGTCGCATCTCGCCGAGAAGGTGGCCGCCGCCAAGGACGGCTGACCCGGCTGGGCCGATGCCCCGCCCGGCGCCCCGGGCGGGGCTCTAGGCTTGTCCGGTGAGTCTTCCTGTCCTCCGCCTCACGCCTCGCGCGCGGCTCTGGCGGTCCCTCTCCGGCGCCGCGGTCGTCGGCGCCCTGCTGTGCAGCAGCGCGTTCGGAAGCAACGACCATTTCCCGCTCGGGCCGATGACGCAGTACGCGTTCTCGGTGAAGGACGACGGCGGCACCATCAACTCCTTCTGGCTGGAGGCCGACACCGCCGCGGGCACGCACGTGGAGTTGTCCCGGGACGCGGCGGGAACGGGGATGAAGCGCGCCGAGATCGAGGGGCAGATGGACCGGATCGTCCACCACCCGGCCATGCTGCAGGGCATCGCCGAGGGGCAGCACCGGCTGCACCCGGACTGGCCGAGGCTGACCAGGATCTACGTCGTGCAGGAGATCAGGACGCTCCGGCACGGCAAGGTCGTGTCGACGACCAAGCGCAACCGCGTCGTCTGGGACGTGCGATGACCGCCGCCGCGACCCCGGAGGCGCCGCGTCCCGTCCGGTCCTCGCGGGACGCCGCCGGCCCGTCCCGCACGGCGTGGGACCGCTGGTGGTTCGGGCCCGTCCCGCGTGCGCGGATCGCGTGGCTGCGGATCATCGGCTACGCGTTCCTGCCGTTCGACATGCTGCTGCTGACCAGCAGCTCGCTGGCGCACGCGCGGCTGCCGGCCGACCTGTACCGGCCGGTCCTGCTCGGCCGGCTGCTGCACCTTCCCGCGCCCACCCCGTGGGCCATGTACACGCTGCTGGCGGTGACGATCGGGGCCGGCCTCGTCGCCGCGACCGGCCGCTTACTGCCCCGTGCGAGCGGCTACGCCGCCGCGTGCGGGTACCTGTGGTGGGTCACGGTCAGCATGTCGTACGGCAAGGTCGACCACGACCACCTGGCGCTCGTCGTCGCGCTGTTCGTGCTGCCGAGCGTCGGGCGCGCGAAGGTCGGCGACACCGCGCGCTGCGAGGCGTCGGCGTGGTCGGTGCGCGGCATCCAGATCGCGGTGGTCGCGGCCTACTTCCTGTCCGCGTGGGCGAAGGTGCGCATCGGCGGGTTCCCCGCGTGGCCGAACGGGTCGACCGTCCAGTGGGCACTGAGCCGCCGCGGTACCCCGATCGGGCGCGTCTTCATCGACCATCCGCTGCTGCTGAAGGCCAGCCAGTGGTTCATGTTCATGGCCGAGGCCATCTCACCGGTGCTGCTGTTCCTGCGCGGGCGGCCCCTGTATCTGCTGGTGCTGTTCTTCGCGGGCTTCCACGTCGTGACCTACGCGCTGATGACGATCCACTTCCTGCCGCACGCCATCTGGCTCGCCGCCTTCCTGCCGCTGGAGCGGCTCACCGTGCTGCTGCCCGAGCGGCTGCGCGGCCGGGCACCGGAGGCGGGCGAGCCCGCCGCCTCCTGACGGCGGCTCAGTCGCGGGCGCCGGGACGCTGCGCGGCCGGCAGCATGCAGGCCGCCGTCCCGCCCGGCATCCGGTGGCGGTTGGCGGCCACGAGGCGGTACACGCCGTGCGCGAGCCAGCTCACCGGCGCGACGCGCATGACCACCCCGAGCGCCTTCCAGGGGCCGCCGGCCGCGGTCAGCAGCCGCCCGACCGCCTCGGCGCCGCCGCTGACGCGTCCGGCCCGGTCGATCCACAGCACCTCGTACTCGGCCCGCTCCGCCGTGGTGCCGAGCGCGTCCAGGTCGGCGAACTGGAAGGCCACGACGGTGGCCTGGACGGGCACGTGCCGTTCCAGGAACCGGACGGAGGACGTGCAGAAGCCGCAGTCGCCGTCGTACACGAGCACCGGCCGCCCGGGCCGCTCCGGCCCGGTCATGAGGCGGGCCAGGCGTCGGCGAGCATCTGGCGGGTGTCGCGCAGGAGCTGCGGCAGCACCTTGGTGTGCCCGACGACCGGCATGAAGTTGGTGTCCCCGCCCCAGCGCGGGACGACGTGCTGGTGCAGGTGCGCGGCGATCCCCGCCCCGGCGACGAGGCCGAGGTTCATGCCGACGTTGAAGCCCTGCGCGCCGCTCGCCTTGCGCAGCGCCGTCAGGGACCGCTGGGTGAACGCGGCGAGTTCCAGGTACTCCGGCTCCTCCAGGTCGGCGTAGTCGGCGACGTGCCGGTACGGGACGACCATCAGGTGCCCGGAGTTGTACGGGTAGAGGTTCAGCACCGTGAACACCGACTTGCCGCGGGACACGACGAGGCCCTCCTCGTCGGTCATCTCCGGGATCTCGCAGAACGGGCAGCCGTCGCCCTCGCCCGCGCCCGTCGGCTTGTTCTCGCCCTTGATGTAGGCCATCCGGTGCGGGGTCCAGAGCCGCTGGAAGTTGTCGGGCACGCCCGCGCCGCCCCTCTCCTCCTCGAAGCGGGGTCTGCGCTCGTCCCCGGCGCCGGCCCCGGGCGCGTCCTCGCGCCCCTGGTGCACCACGGACTCCTCCGGCTCTGCGGTCAAGGCGGCGGTCTCCTTTTGTTCACGGCCTGACCAGCAGCATAGAGAGAGACGCCCGCCGGGCTGTAGCCGGGGAGCCCCGAAGGCACCGCCGCGGCGGGCCTGCGCGCGCCGCCCCGGACGCCCGCGTCCGGCGGCCCGGCATGGCGTCCGGCGGGCCGTTCCGACACCATGGTCACCCGACCGAACGCAGGGAGCGATCATGAGCGGGCTCGACAAGCACGGCGCGAACGCGGAGCAGGGACCGGAGGCCGGGCCGAGGCCCGCCTTCTCCGGACCCGGGGCCGGGCGCCAGGCGTCGGTACCGCCCCAGGGGCCACAGCAGGGAACACAGCAGGGAACGCCGCAAGGGACGCCGCTCTCCGCGCCGCCCGCGCAGCAGGCGGCCCCTCCCCCGCGCAGCGTGCTGTCGTCCGGGCCGAACGCGGTGCCGATGACGCTGCACGGCTCGTCCGGCGACCTCACCTCGCCGGTGGAGGGCCGCATCACGATCGGGGACGCGGTGATCGGGAAGATCGCCGCGTTCGCCGCGCTGGAGGTCGAGGGCGTCGCCGCGCTCACCGCCCGGGACGAGACGCCGAGCGCGGGGGTGCGCGTGGTCCAGAACGACGACGAGGTGACGGTCGACGTCGCCATCGCCGTCGACTACGGCGTCGTGATCAAGGACGTGGCGAAGGTCGTGAAGGGCAACGTGGCCCGGGTGGCCGGAATGATGCTGGGGGCGCGGGTCGCCGCCGTCAACGTGTCCGTCGAGGACGTCCGCATGCCGCCCGCCCAGGGAGGCGCCGCGCAGAAGTCCGGGGCCCGCAAGGCGGCCGCGCCGAACACGGCGCCGCCCGCCCGCTGAGCACGCCCGGCCCGTCGCGTCCCCCGGACGTCACGTGCCGGCGCGGGCGTAGCACGTCTGCATGGCGACGCCGACGGAGACCGTGTTGACCTTGACTCGCTCGACCAGCTGCGGCGCGACGCCCCTGAAGTGGAACGCGTGCGGCCCGCCGCTCCGCACGGTGGTCTGCTGGGACTGGGGCTCCCGCCCTCGCAGCGACAGCTCGGCCCGGATCGCGCCGCTTGAGGCGACCGTGACGACGACGTCCACACCCGTGGCGGTGGCCTTGTAGAACGCCGTCCCCTTCGGGCACCAGCCGATGCCGCCGGAGCCCTGAGTGGGGATCGCCGGCCCGCCGCCCTGCCCTCCGGACCCGCCGCCGTCCTGCCCGGGCGGATACGGCCGGCCGCTCCCGTCCTGCTGCGGCGCCGGGTTCGTCGGGGTCGCCGGGAGCCCGGAACCGTTCGGCGCCCCGCCCGCCGGCGCGGACGGGCCGGCGGTCCCCTGGGCGCCGGCGGTGCCCTTCCCGCCGTCGTCGGTGAGCGGCATGAGCAGCACGATGACGGCCGCGGCGACCAGCGCCAGCGTCCCGGTGTAGCCGGCGATCCGTGCCCAGAGCGACCGCGCCGTCCGCGTCGGCCTCCTGGACTTCATCTCCGCTGTCTCCCCGGTCCTCACACGTGGTCGATGAGGCTACCAATTCCGTCCCGGTCAGGGTGCCCGGACCGGGCCGTGCCCGCGGGACGGGCACGGCCCCCGGCTCAGATCTGGACGCGCGCCTCGACGGCCTTGACGATCTCGTCCACGGCCTCGGCGATCGGGACCCCGTTCTTCTGCTCGCCGCTGCGGTACCGGAACGACACCGCGTCCTTGGCGACGTCGTCGTCCCCCGCCAGCAGCATGTACGGGACCTTCTGCTTCTGCGCGTTGCGGATCTTCTTCTGCATCCGGTCGGAGGAGGTGTCGACCTCGACGCGTAGACCGTGCTCGCGCAGCTTCGCCGCGACCTTCTCCAGGTGCGGGACGTGGGCGTCGCCGATCGGGATGCCGACCGCCTGGACGGGCGCCAGCCACGGCGGCATCGCGCCCGCGTAGTGCTCCAGCAGCACGCCGAAGAACCGCTCGATCGACCCGAACAGCGCCCGGTGCAGCATCATCGGCCGCTGCCGGGTGCCGTCCGCCGCCTGGTACTCCAGGCCGAACCGCTCGGGCTGGTTCGGGTCGACCTGGATGGTGGACAGCTGCCAGGTCCGGCCGATCGCGTCCTTGGCCTGCACGGAGATCTTCGGGCCGTAGAACGCGGCGCCGCCCGGGTCGGGGACGAGGTCGAGCCCGGTGGACTCGGCGGCCTCCCGCAGCGCGGCGGTGGCCTTCTCCCACATCTCCTCCGAGCCGATGAACTTCTCGGACTCGTCCCGGGTGGACAGCTCCAGGTAGAACTCGTTCAGCCCGTAGTCGCGCAGCAGGCCGAGGACGAAGTCGAGGAGCCGCTTGATCTCCTCGCCCATCTGCTCCTCGGTGCAGTAGATGTGCGCGTCGTCCTGGGTCATGCCGCGGACGCGGGTGAGGCCGTGCACGACCCCCGACTTCTCGAACCGGTACACCGACCCGAACTCGAACAGCCGCAGCGGCAGCTCCCGGTAGGACCGGCCGCGCGCCCGGTAGATCAGGTTGTGCATCGGGCAGTTCATCGGCTTGAGGTAGTAGTCGCCGCCGTCGACCTCCATGGCCGGGAACATGTCGTCCTTGTACCAGCCGAGGTGCCCGGAGGTCTCGAACAGGTGGCCCTTGGAGATGTGGGGGGTGTTGACGAACTCGTACCCCTCCTCCTCGTGCCGGCGGCGCGAGTAGTCCTCCATCACCTTGCGGACGGCGCCGCCCTTCGGGTGGAAGACGGCGAGGCCGCTGCCGATCTCGTTCGGGAAGGAGAACAGGTCGAGCTCGGCGCCGAGCCTGCGGTGGTCGCGCTTCTCGGCCTCCTCCAGGAACCGCAGGTACTCGTCCTGCTTCTCGCGCGACTCCCACGCGGTGCCGTAGATCCGCTGGAGCTGCGGGTTCTTCTCGCTGCCGCGCCAGTAGGCGCCGCCGCTGCGCATCAGCTTGAAGGCGGGGATGACGCGGGTGGACGGCAGGTGCGGGCCGCGGCACAGGTCCTTCCAGCGCCGCTCGCCGGACTTGGCGTCGAGGTTGTCGTAGATGGTCAGCTCGCCGCCGCCCACCTCGACGTCGGCGCCGTCGGCGGCGTCCTCGACCGGCCCGGCCCCCTTCAGCCCGATCAGCTCCAGCTTGTAGGGCTCGGCGGCCAGCTCGGCACGGGCGTCCTCCTCCGAGACGGGACGGCGGGAGAACCGCTGCCCCTGCTTGACGATCTCGCGCATCCGCTTCTCGATGCGCTTGAGGTCGTCGGGGGTGAACGGCTCGGCGACGTCGAAGTCGTAGTAGAAGCCGTTCTCCACCGGCGGGCCGATGCCGAGCCTCGCCTCGGGGAACAGCTCCTGGACGGCCTGCGCCATCACGTGCGCGGCGGAGTGCCGCATGATCGCCCGGCCGTCGTCGGAGCCGATCTCGACGGGCTGGACGGCGTCGCCGTCGGCCAGCTCGCCGGCGAGGTCGCGCAGCTCGCCGTTGACGCGGGCGGCGACCACGGTGCGGCCGTCGGCCTCCAGTGCCTGCCCCGCGGTGGTGCCCGCCGGCACCGCCCGCTCGCTCCCGTCGAGGGTGATGCGCAGCTCAGACACGGTGGACACGGGTACTCCTCGCGATGGTGGGTTGGGATCAGCGGGTTCCGATGCTATCGACTCGGGGTGTCCCCCGGACGCATGCGGCTCCATCGGCCGCTCCTCTCGTCGGGCGGAGGCCCGGCACGTCCCCGGACAGCGGAAGGGCCCCGGGAACGCTCCCGGGGCCCTTCCGCGTGCGATGTCAGGACATGCCGCGTTCGCGCCGGGAGTGACCCGGCGTCGTCGTCTCGAAACACGCGAGCGGCATGCCACCACTGTAGCCGACGGGCACGCGCGCGGCACGGCGGTTCCGCGCGGTCACGCGCGGGCCCTCGGCGCTCTCGGGGCTCTCGGGGCTTCGAGCCGGTCCATGTCCTCCAGCTCGCGCCCCTTGGTCTCGGGGACGGCGCGGAACACGAACACGAACGCCAGGATGGAGAACAGCGTGTAGATGCCGTAGGCCAGGCCGAGCGAGAAGCCGGAGATCCCGGGGAAGGTCGTGGTGACCAGCCAGTTGGCGAGCCACTGCGCGGCCGCGGCGACGGCCAGCGCGGAGGCCCGGATGAAGTTGTTGAACATCTCGCCGAGCATCACCCACACGACCGGGCCCCAGGTCGCGGCGAAGGAGGCGACGAACACGTTGGCCGCGACGAGCGCGACCGGCCCGGCGAGGCCGCCGAGGCGCGGGTCGCCGTCCACCACGGGCGCGGTCGCGAAGCAGGCGGTGAGGACGCCGAGGGAGACCGCCATCCCGGCGGCGCCGGTGAGCAGCAATGGGCGCCGCCCGATCCGGTCGACGAGGGCGATCGCGACCAGCGTGAAGGCGACGTTGACCACCGAGTTGATCACCGAGGTGAGCATCGCGTCGTCCTCGGAGAACCCGACCGCCTGCCACAGCGAGGACGAGTAGTAGAAGATCACGTTGATGCCGACGAACTGCTGGAAGACCGACAGCAGGATGCCGGCCCACACGATCGGCAGCAGGCCGAGCCGGGGCCCGCGCAGGTCGCGCAGGTGCACGGGCCGGTCCGCGGCGATGGACCGCGCGATCTCGCCGATCTTGGTGTCCACGTCGCCGCGGCCCATGACCCGCCGCAGCACCTGCCGCGCGCGGGCCGTCTCGTGCTTCTTGACGAGGTAGCGGGGCGACTCGGGGATGGTGGTGGCGATCAGGCCGTACATCACGGCGGGGACGACGCAGCTGGCGAACATCCAGCGCCAGGCGCCGCCGCCCCAGGGGAACGTCCCGGTGGCGCCGCCGTCCGAGACCTGGGCGATGACGTAGTCGACGACGAGCGCGGCGAAGATCCCGAGCACGATCGCCATCTGCTGCAGCGAGCCGAGCCGCCCGCGCAGCTCGGCCGGGGCGATCTCGGCGATGTAGGCGGGGGCGATCACCGACGCGGCGCCGATGGCGAGGCCGCCGACCAGCCGCCAGAAGGTGAGGTCGACCGCGCTGAAGGCCAGCGCCGAGCCGAGCGAGCTGACCACGAACAGCACGGAGGCGATCAGCATCACCCGCACGCGGCCGATCCGGTCGCCGAGCGGCCCGGCGAACCAGGCGCCGGCGGCGCAGCCGAGGAGCGCGGCGGACACGACGAAGCCGACGGCGAAGCCGCCGAGGCCGAACTGCTCCTTGAGCGCGTCGACCGTCCCGTTGATCACGGAGGAGTCGTAGCCGAACAGGAAGCCGCCGAGTGCCGCGGCGCCCGCGAGGAGCACCGCGATGGCCGACGAGTGCGCCGGCCCCTCCGCCCGATCGTCCGCCGCCGTCCCGCTTCCCGGTGCGCTCATGGGGGCGGATCTTCCCGGGAGAGGGAACCTTATGCGGGACGCTTGACCCGGGTCACTCGCGGATGGCGATTCCCAGCACATGCGGTGAGGCCGGGTTGCCCCGGCCCGGCTCGGGGAACTCGAAGCGCCGCTCGGTCCGCACGGTGAAGCCGCCGCGGGCGATCCACTCGCTCGTCGGGCGGGTGAGGTGGCAGCCCGCGGCGAAGAACGGCCAGAGCACGTCGGCGCAGCGCTGGAACCGGACCTTCCCCGGCGTGGTCCCCCGCACGTGCTCGTAGTAGCGCAGCTCGCCGCCCGGTCTGAGGGCGCGCCGCAGCTCGGCCAGCGCGCGGGCGGGGTCGCGGACCGAGCAGAGCACGAGCGACGCCACCGCCACGTCGAACGACGCGTCGTCGACGTCGAGGTCCTCGGCGACGCCGGGACGGACCGTCACCGGCACCGGGGCGCGGCCCGCCGCGTGGTCGGCCTTCGCGCGCAGCCGCGGCTCGGGTTCGAGCGCGACGACCTCGGTGACCTCCGGCGGGTAGTGGGCGAAGTTGGCCCCGTATCCGGCGCCCACCTCAAGCACGCGGCCGGACGCCCCGGCGAGCAGCTCGGCGCGGTGCGCGTCGCCGCCCGCCCTGGCGCACTGGGCGTCCAGCCGCGGATAGAGCCGGGCGAAGATCGGATGGCTCAGGTCGCTCATCCCCGCAGTGTCCGCCGCCCCGGCGATCACCGCAAGATCGCGGCGCGGCGGCGCGCCGCGGTCACCAGTCGTCGGCGGACTCGTCGGCCAGCCGGACGAGCTCGCCGTCCGGGCCGAGGTCGTAGCGGCGCATGGCGGCCAGGGGCGGCGAGTAGACGTGCACGCTCACGGCGGGCGCGTCGCCGGTGTTGCGCACGTCGTGGACGTAGCCGGGGCCGAACGCGCGGGCCTGCCCGGCGCCGATGTCCTGCCGGGTGCGGACGCGGTCCTCCTCCAGCGTGCCGAGGGCGACGGCGAAGGCGCCCGCGGAGCCGCCGTGGTCGTGGAACCCGGTGGACTGGCCCGGCAGCCAGCTGATCAGCCAGATCTCGTGGTCGGCGTCCAGGTGGACGCGCTCGTACCAGCGCCCGTCCGGGTCGAGGCGGACCCGGCGCACCCACTCGTGCGGGGCGGCGGCGATCTCGCGGGCCCGCTCGGCGAGCCGCGGCGGGGCGAAGCGGCCGTCCCCGGTTCCGGGCACGGCGACATCGGTCGTGGTGACGGTCATCCGGGTCGTTCTCCTCGTGGTGTGGGCCGTTCGTCCTCGCCGGTTTCAGGACGGGCGGCGACACAGCGCGCTGGCCTGGCGGCGCAGGTCGACGTGGAGGCGCTCGTGGCGGAGTCCGATGATTGTCACGGCGACAAGGATGGTCCAGATTCCCTATAAAGTCAATCGGAAATAACAGGTAGCCGATACCCAGGGGCCGGGCCGGATCTCCCTCCAGGGGGGCAGGTCAGTGCGGCGCCGCGCGTTCTAGGCTCACGACCAAATGAACGAACCAGACCACCACGCATCCGGCGGCAAGGCCCGGCTGGTCGCCGGCGTCCGCGCCGCAGTCGTGCCCGGACGGGACGACCCGGCCGTCATGCTGCTGCCCGGGTCCCTCGCGCTGCGCGTCCCGATCCTGGTCTTCCTGCTGGCGCTGACGGTCGGCTTCACCGGCGGGTCCATCGCGATCCCGATCCAGATGTACGGCGTCGATCCGGGGCTGGCGTGGCCGCTCGGCGTGCTGCAGGCGACGCCGCTGATCTTCGCGGCGCGGTGGCCGCTCGCCGCCTGGCGGATCGCGATGACCGGGCTGGTGCTCACGGTCATCGTCCGGCACGGCGACGGCTTCATGCCGTGGCCGGTGACCGCGATCCTGGCCCTGGTCGTCATCCTGTTCTTCACCGGCGTCGGAGCCGACCGGCAGACCACCGTCGGCGTCGGCGCGGTGACGATCGCCGCGGCGCTCCTGCCCGCGGTGCTGCTCGGGATGCCGGGCTGGTTCGGGATGATCCTCGCCGGGATCGCGGCGCTCGCGCTGACGTTCGGCGACGCGGTCGGCGGGCGGCACTCGGCCGTGGAGGAGCTGCGCCGGCGCGAGGAGCAGCACCGCGCCGACCTGGCCCGGCAGGCGGTGCTGGAGGAGCGCGCCCGCATCGCCCGCGAGCTGCACGACGTGGTCGCGCACCACATGTCGGTGATCGCGATGCAGGCGGAGGCCGCCCCCTACAAGATCCCGGACCTGCCGGACGCCGCCCGCCAGACGTTCGGGGTGGTCCGGGACGCGGCCCGCGAGGCGCTCACCGAGACGCGCCGGGTCGTCGGGCTGCTGCGCGCGGACGACGAGGGCGCCGAGCGCGCCCCCCAGCCCGGCCTCGACCGGCTGGACGACCTGGTCGCCGCGGCCCGCCGCTCCGGGCTGTCGGTCGCGACCGTCGTCGTGGGGATGCCGCGCCCGCTGAACGCCGGCGTCGACCTGTCGGCGTACCGGATCGTCCAGGAGTCGCTGAGCAACGCCTCCCGTTACGCGCCGGGCTCGCGGGTGCACGTCGAGGTGAAGTACGGCACCGGCTCACTCGTGGTGTCGGTCACCGACGACGGCGCCCGCGGCGAGCCGGAGCAGTCGCAGGGCGGCGGCCACGGGCTGGTCGGCATGCGCGAGCGCGTGACGATGCTCGGCGGGAGCCTGGACGCCGGGCCGCTGGACGACGGCTGGGCGGTCGCCGCCGAACTGCCCTATGGGGATCCGGACCGATGATCGCCGGGACCTTCACCGGGACCCGTAAGGTTGGTTCGTGACGATTCGGGTGCTGATCGCCGACGACCAGGTGATGATCCGCGACGGGCTCGCGGCGCTGCTGTCCTCCGATCCCGGGATCGAGGTGATCGGGCAGGCGGGCAACGGCCGCGAGGCGGTGGAGATGGCCCGCCGGCTCGACCCGGACGTGGTCGTGATGGACATCCGGATGCCGGAGATGGACGGCCTCGCCGCGACCGCCGAGCTGGCGGGCGACCTCGACCCCGACGCCGACCCCGCGGCGGCGCGGCCGAAGGTGCTCGTCCTCACGACGTTCGACCTGGACGAGTACGTCTACGAGGCGCTCGGCGCGGGGGCGAGCGGGTTCCTGCTCAAGGACGCGTCGGCCGCCGACCTGGTGACCGGCGTCCGGGTGGTGGCGGCCGGGGACGCGCTGCTCGCCCCGTCCATCACCCGGCGGCTGATCGGCGACTTCGCCCGCCGCCGCCGGCACCAGCGGCCGAGCCCGAAGGCCACCGCCGGCCTGACGCCGCGCGAGCTGGACGTGCTGCGGCTCATCGCCCGCGGCCTGTCCAACGCCGAGATCGCCGCCGAGCTGGTGCTGGCCGAGCAGACGGTCAAGACGCACGTGGGGCACGTGCTGACCAAGCTCATGCTGCGCGACCGCACCCAGGCCGTCGTCTACGCCTACGAGAACGGCCTGGTCGGCTAGGGGCCGGCCTCAGCGCGAGGGATCGAGGACGAGCTTGCCGGTGGTGCGGCGGGCGCGCAGGTCCTCGTGGGCCCGCCGGACCTCGGTGAGCCCGTACTCGCCGCCGCCGATCACGCGCAGGCGGCCCTCCGTCGCGAGACCGAACAGCTCGCCCAGGGCCTGGCCCATCACGTCGCCGGGCAGCCGGAACACGTGCGCCAGCCACATGCCCGAGATCGTGGTGGAGTGCGCCATCAGCGCGGCGGGCCGGACGGGTGCCGGCTCCTTGCGCGAGGCCATGCCGTAGAAGGCGAGGCGGCCGAACGGGGCGAGGGCGCGCAGGCTCTGGTCGGTGACCGTGCCGCCGGTCATCTCCAGCACGGTGTCGACGCGCCTGCCCTCGTTGGCCTCGATGAGCGCGTCCTTGAGGTCGGGCTCGTTGGCGTCGATCGCGACGTCGGCGCCGAGGTCGAGGGCGAGGTCGCGTTTCTCCTCCGACGACGCGGTGGCGATGACGCGGCCGGCGCCCCAGGCCTTGGCGAGCTGGACGGCGAGCGTCCCGACCCCGCCCGCGGCGGCGTGCACGACGACGGACTCGCCCGGCGCCAGGTGCACGCTGCGGCGCAGCAGCAGCCATGCCGACGCGCCCTGGACGATCATGCCGAGCGCGGTGACGTCGTCGATGGCGTCCGGGACGTCCCAGGCCAGCGCCTCGGGCGCGACGGCCTTCTCGGCGTAGCCGCCGGTGCCGACGAGCGCGACGACGCGGCGGTCCCCGGCGGTGCCGACGACCTCGCCGCCCGGCACCATCGGCAGCGTGGACGCCGACAGGTAGCTGTTCTCGGCCTGGTGGGTGTCGGCGTAGTTGATCCCGGCCCGCGCGACGTCGATGAGCAGATGGCCCGGCCCGGCGACCGGGTCGGGCAGCTCGGTGACGTTCAGGACCTCGGGCCCGCCGAACTCGGTGATCTGGATGGCGCGCATGACTCTCCTTCGAAGGCCTGGAGCCCGCTCAGCGCGGGCCGGGGACGCCGCGGAACGCGAACGGCTCGGACGGGCGTCCGGGTACGACGTACCAGGCCTCGCCGGTCCCGTCGGCGTTCAGGATGCGCATGAACGCCTCGACGACGTCGCCCACGTCCAGGATCGGGAAGCCGGTCTCCTCAAGCTGCCCCTTCATCGGGGTGAGGATGTCGGTGTCGGCGAAAGAGGGGCAGAGCGCGTTCACGCGGACGCCCTCCTCGGCGAACGTCGGGCCGAGGGCGCGGACGAGGCCGACGACGGCGGCCTTGTTCGCGCCGTAGACGGGGTCGAACGGCGTCGCCGTCAGCGCGGCCATGCTGGCGGTGGCGACGATGTCGCCCCCGCCGCGGGCGCGCAGGGCCGGCAGCGCGGCGTGCGCGCCGAACACGACGCCGTCGAGGTTGATGCCCATGGCCCGCCGGTACGCGGCGAGGTCGAAGTCGTCCCCCACGCCGCCGCTCCCGGCGACCCCGGCGTTGAGGAACGCCACGTCCAGGCCACCGAACCGCTCGACGGCGGTCGCCACGGCGGCCTCGCTCGCGGCGGGCTCGCGGACGTCGCAGCGGACGAACGCCCCGTCCAGCTCCTTCGCCAGCGCGTCCCCGGCCTCCGCGTCGACGTCGGCGAGGACCACGCGGGCGCCCTCGCCGGCGAGCCGGCGCGCCACCGCGGCGCCGATGCCGTTGGATCCACCCGTGATCAGCGCGACCTTGCCGGTGCCGTCGAAGGCTGGCATGGGGACTCCTTCCCGAAGTAACTGACTCGTCAGTTACTCTAGCGGAATGGACTTCGGTTTGAGCGAGCGGGCCGGGGAGTACCTCGGCCGCCTCCAGGAATTCATGGACACCCACGTCTACCCGGCCGAGCCGGTCTACGCCGCCCAGCGGGCGGAACTGCGCGCGGCCGGACGCGAGCACCACGTCCCGCAGGTCGTCGAGGACCTCAAGGTGGAGGCCCGCAAGCGCGGCCTCTGGAACCTCTTCCTGCCCGACAGCGAGGACCCCGCGCACGGGCTCAGCGTCACCGACTACGCCTCGCTCGCCGAGGTGACGGGACGCTCCCCCAGCCTCGCGCCCGAGGCCGTGAACTGCGCGGCGCCCGACACGGGCAACATGGAGGTCCTGCACCTGTTCGGGACGCCCGAGCAGAAGGAGAGGTGGCTCACGCCGCTGCTGAACGGCGAGATCCGCAGCGCGTTCGCGATGACCGAGCCGGACGTGGCGAGCTCGGACGCCACCAACATCTCCACCCGCATCGAGCGGGACGGCGACCACTACGTGATCAACGGCCGCAAGTGGTGGATCAGCGGCTCCGCCGACCCGCGCTGCAAGATCATGATCGTGATGGGCAAGACGGACCCGGAGGGGCACCCCTACCGGCAGCAGTCGATGGTGCTGGTCCCGCTGGACACGCCCGGGGTGGAGGTCGTCCGCCCGCTGCCGGTGTTCGGCTACCAGGACCAGCACGGCCACTGCGAGATCACCTTCACCGACGTCCGCGTCCCGGTGGAGAACCTCGTCGGCGAGGAGGGCGGCGGCTTCGCGATCGCGCAGGCCCGCCTCGGCCCCGGCCGCATCCACCACTGCATGCGCGCGATCGGGATGGCCGAGCGGGCGCTGGAGCTGATGTGCGAGCGCGCGGTGTCGCGCGTGGCGTTCGGCGGCCCGCTCGCCAAGCAGGGCGTGGTGCGCGAGCAGATCGCCGAGTCGCGGATGGCGATCGAGCAGGCCCGGCTGCTCACGCTGAAGACCGCCTGGATGATCGACAGGCACGGCGTCCAGGCGGCGAGGTCGGAGGTGGCGGCCATCAAGGTGATCGCCCCGCGCGTCGCGCTGGAGGTCGTCGACCGTGCGATCCAGGTGCACGGCGGCGCCGGCGTCAGCGACGACACGCCGCTGGCCGGCATGTGGGCGGGCCTGCGCACGCTGCGCCTCGCGGACGGGCCGGACGAGGTCCACGTCCGGTCCGTGGCCCGCGCCGAGCTGGGCAAGTACCTCGGCACATGACCGGTGAAGCGGGGGAGGTCGCGCCGGACCCGGGCGTGCGGCGGCGGATGCCGCACGCCCGGCGGCGCGAGCAGCTGCTCCAGGTGGCGCTGGAGGAGTTCGGCAGGCGCGGCTACCACCTCACCCAGATGGAGCACGTGGCGGCCGCCGCGCGGGTGTCGAAGGCGCTCCTGTACCAGCACTTCGCCTCGAAGGAGGAGCTGTTCGCCGAGGTCACCGAGGCGATCGTCGCCGAGCTGACCGGCCGGCTGAACGAGGCCGTGCTGGCGGCGCACGGCTCGGCCGACGGCATCCGGGCGATGATCCGGGTGCTGTTCGACTACGCCACCGAGGAGCCGGACGCGTGGGCGCTCGTGGTCCGGCACCTGGACAAGCCCGAGGTGGGGCTGGAGCTGCGGGAGCTGCGCGACCGGCTCGGCACGGCGTTCGCCGACCTCCTGCTGCGCCGCCGCCGCGCCGACCCGGCCCTCTCGCCCGCCGCGCTCGAGGTGAACGAGCGGCGGGCGCGGCTCCTCGTCCCGCTGATGTACGGGTCGATGCTGTCGATGGTGTCGTGGTGGCTGGAGCACCCGGACACCCCGCGCGAGCGCGCGGAGCAGATGGCCGTGGAGTTCATCTGGCTCGGTCTGGACCGGCTCCGCGCGGGCGAGCGGCTGCCGAGGGAGTAGGGCGCCGCCGGCCGAACACCTCGTCGCGGACGAGGTCGAGAGCGGTCAGCACGGCGCCGCGCAGCACCGCGTCGCCCTCGACGCGGCCAGCGCGCACCTCGGTGGCGGCCGGGCTGAGGACGCCGAGCCGGCCGGCGACCAGCCCGGCCAGCCGGTCGCCGCCGGCCCGCCCCTGCGCGCCGGCGAGCACGACGAGCCCCGGGTCCACGACGGCGACGAGCACGAACACGGCCTTGGCGATGCGCGCGGCGATCTCCCCGTCGTCCAGGGTCGCGACCGCCCGCGTGTCGAGCAGGTCGCAGAAGTCCGCGTCGCCGAACTTCAGCAGCCCCACCTCGCCGGCGCCGCCGGACGCGCCGCGCCGGAGCCGCCCGTCCAGGACGAGGGCACCGCCGACGCCGTCGTCCAGCCACAGCATCGCGAAGTCGTCCCGGCCCGCCGCCGCGCCCTCCCGGTGCTCGGCGACGGCGCCCAGGTTCACCTCGTTCTCCATGACCACCGGCGCGCCGAGCCGGTCCTGGAGCACCGCGCCGAGGTCGGGCCGCCAGCCCGGGACGCCGCTGTCGGTGGCGAGGCCGGTGCGCGGGTCGATCAGGCCGGGGGCGCCGAGGACGACCGTGTGCGGGACGCGGCCGCCGGCCGCCTCGGCGACCGCCTCGGCGACGAGCGCGGCGAGGTCCGGTGCGGCGGGCAGCGGACGGGACGCCGCCCCCGCCGGGTCGCCCGCGATGTCGGCGACGCCCACGTGCACGGCGTCGCGGCGCAGGTTCACCCCGGCGACGTGGGCGCGGTCGGCGACCAGCCCGTAGAGCCGGGCGTTCGGGCCCCGCCGGTCGGCGCCGGTCTCCCCCGCGACCTCGATCAGGCCGCCGGCGCGCAGCCGCTCGATCAGATCGGACACCGTCGGCCGCGACAGCCCGGTCAGCGTCCGCAGCTGCGGGGCGGTCAGCGGGCCGCGCTCCAGCAGCAGGTCAAGCGCGAGCCGGTCGTTGATCGCGCGGGCCATCGTGGGGTCGGCGGTCTGCACGGCCCCATGGTAGTAGGCAGGGAGCCTGCCTGATCCCCTTTTCATCAGGAAGCCTGCCTGTTAGTTTCTGCGCCATGACCTCTCGGCCTTCGCGTGAGCATCGCGCCATCGCGATCGTGTTCGTCCTGCACGGCGCCGTCGCGGGCACCCTGGCGACCCGCATCCCGTGGATCCAGGACCGGCTCGACCTGTCCCCCACCATTCTCGGCTTCGCCTTGCTCTGCCCCTCCATCGGCGCCTTCGGCGCGATGCCGACCGCGAGCCGGCTCGCGCACCGGATCGGCGAGCGCCGGGCCACCCGCCTGCTGATCGCGGCGTGGTGCGCGGCCGTGGCGCTCCCCGCCCTCGCCCCGGCGCCGGCCTTCCTGTTCGCCGCGATGTTGCTGTTCGGCGCCGCGGCCGGGATGTCCGACGTGGTCATGAACGGGCACGCGGTGTCGGTGGAGCGGCACCTGCGGCGGCCGATCATGTCCGGCCTGCACGGCCTGTGGTGCGTCGGCAGCCTCGGGGCCGGCGGGGCCGGCGTCCTCGCCGCGCACGCCGGCGTGGACGCGCGGCTGCACCTCGGGCTCGTCGCGGCCGTGCTGGTGGCCGCTGGCGCCGTGGCGGGACGGGGTCTGCTGCGCGTCCGGCCGTCCGCCTCCGCTCCGGCCCCGCGCCGGTTCGCACTGCCCACGAGGGCCGTCCTCGCCATCGGCGTCGTCGGCTTCTGCGCGACGTTCGCCGAGGGCGCGAGCGCGGACTGGGCGGCCGTCTACCTGACCGAGGTGGCGGGCGCGGGGCCGGGATCGGCCGCCGCGAGCTACACGATCTTCATGTCGTGCATGGCGGCCACCCGCCTGGCCGGCGACCGGCTGGTGCGGCGGTTCGGGCCGGTGCGGACCGTCCGGTACGGGGGCGTGGTGGCGGTGCTGGGCGGCGTGCTCGTCGTGGCGTCCCGCGCGCCGTGGCCCGCCATCGCGGGCTTCGCGCTGCTCGGCATCGGGGTGGCGACGACGCTGCCGCTGGTGTTCGCGGCGGCGGGCGACGCCGGCGCGACGCCCGGGGAGGGCGTGGCGGGGGTCGCGACGATCACCTACCTGTCGGGGCTCACCGCGCCCGCCGTGACCGGCTGGACGGCCGGCGCGCTGTCCTATCCGGCCGCGTTCGCGCTGATCACGTGCGTGGCCGGGGTGATGTCGGTGACCGCCGGCGCGCTCGCCCCGCGCGGCGGAGACCCGAAGGCCCCGGCGCCGGAGCCGTCCGGCGACGTCGTGCGCCGGTGACCGGGGCGCCCGGCCCGCGAGCACGCGAAAGGCCGGGGACGGCGAGCGTCCCCGGCCCTCGGTGCGCTGATTCCGCCGCGGTTAGAGCGGGGAGACGTTCTCGGCCTGAGGGCCCTTCTGGCCCTGCGTGATCTCGAACGCGACGCGCTGGTTCTCGTCAAGGCTGCGGTAGCCGTTGGTGGCGATCGCCGAGTAGTGGACGAACACGTCCGGGCCGCCGCCGTCGGGCGCGATGAACCCGAAGCCCTTTTCGGAGTTGAACCACTTCACGGTGCCTTCGGCCATGATCTTTCCTTCCGGGTGGACGTCACCGGCCCGCCGGTCGGCGGGCCGGGCTGCAGCGGACTCCCTCACGCCCGCCGGTCACCCGGAGAAAACGCTTCGAGACTGCCTGGCTCCCGGCCGCGGCCGGACGCCATCGTGCAACACACCGAACCTACCCGATGCGGCCCGTGTTGGGGGAACCGACACCCTGGGCAAGATCCGCGAGTGCCGCTGCGGCCCGGTGGCAGTCGTGGAAGGTGCAGTACAGCGGGACGGGCGCGAGCCGGACGATGTCGGGCTCGCGGGCGTCGGCGATCACCCCGTGCCGGTCGGCGAGCGCGCGGACGAGGCCGCCCGCGTCGGCCACCCGCAGCGAGAGCTGGGCGCCCCGGGCCACCGGATCGGCCGGCGTGATGGTCTCCAGGCCGGCCGCGCGCAGCCGGGACGCCAGGTAGCCGGTGAGGCGCTCGCTCTTGCCGCGCAGCGCGTCCATCCCGACCCGGTCGAAGATCTCCAGGGACGCCAGGACGGGCGCCAGCGCCATGATCGGCGGGTTGGACAGCTGCCAGGCGTCGGCGGAGGCCGGCGGCGCGATGCAGGGGTCCATCCGGAACCGCACCGCCGGGTCGGTGCCCCACCAGCCCTGCAGCTTCGGCACCGAGGCGTCCCGGACGTGCCGCTCGTGGACGAAGCATCCGGCGACCGCGCCCGGCCCGCCGTTGAGGTACTTGTAGGTGCACCACGCGGCGAAGTCGGCGTCCCAGTCGTGCAGCCGGAGGGGGACGTTCCCGGCGGCGTGCGCGAGGTCCCAGCCGACGACGGCGCCGGCGGCCCGGCCCGCCTTGGTGATCGCCGCCATGTCCATGAGCTGGCCGGTCAGGTAGTTGACGCCGCCGAGCAGGACCAGCGCGATCGTGTCGCCCTCGCGTTCGAGACGGGCGAGGACGTCCTCGGTGCGCAGGTTGTCCTCGCCGTCGCGGGGCCTCAGCCGCACGACCGTCGCGTCCGGGTCCAGCCCGTGGTGGACGGCCTGGCTGGCGACCGCGTACGAGTCGGACGGGAACGCGGTGTCCTCGATGACGATGCGGGTCCGCCTCCCGGCGGGCCGGTAGAAGCTCGCCATCAGCAGGTGCAGGTTGACGGTCAGCGAGTTCATCGCGACGACCTCGTGCGGCCGCGCGCCGACGAGCCGGGCCGCGGGTTCGCGGAGCAGCTCGTGGTAGTCCACCCACGGGCGGCGCCCCCGCGTGTGCGCCTCGACGGCGAGCCGCGCCCAGTCGTCCAGCTCCTCGCGGAGCCGTCCGGCCACGCTCCGCGGCTGGAGGCCGAGGGAGTTGCCGGCGAAGTAGGCGGCCTCCTCGTAAGTCCCGCCGGGCGCCGGCGGGACGAGGAACTCGCCGCGCAGCGTGGGCAGCGGGTCGGTCTCGTCGAGCCGCCGGGCCTCGTCCTCGTCGCTCACTGCGTCCTTCCTCACGGTGCGGTCCCGGCGACGGCCGGGTCCGCCGCGGCGGGGGCGGGCACGTCCGGCCGGGCGAAGAACGCCTGGGCGTTGCCGCCGAGGAGCCGCGCGCGGCCGGTGCCGTCCAGCCCGGGGCAGGCCCGGATCGCCGCGCCCGGCACCTCCTCGCCGAGCGGGAACGGGTAGTCGGTGCCGAGCATCACCCGGTCGGTGCCCATGACGTCGACGAGCAGCCGGAGCGCCCGCGGATCGAACACGGCCGAGTCGACGTGGAAGCGGCCGACGTACTCCGACGGCGGGCGCGGCGAGTCGGCGCGCACGATGTCGCGCCGGCGCCAGGCGTTGTCGGCCCGGCCGAGCAGGAACGCGAAGCTCCCGCCGCCGTGGCAGAAGCACAGCCGCAGCGACTCCGGGATGCGCTCGAACGCGCCGGACAGCATCAACCCGAGGATGCTCAGCTGCGTCTCGGCGGGCATCCCGGACAGCCACGGCAGCATGTGGCCGCGCATCCGGTCGGCGCCGAGCATGTCCCAGGGGTGCGCCAGGACGGGCAGCCCGATCCGGGCGCAGTGCGCGAGGAACGCGGTGATCCCGTCGTCGTCGAGGTTGCGGGCGCCGACGTGGGTGCCGATGTGGACGCCGCGGTGCCCGGCCGCGGCGGCGCGGGTCGCGACGTCGCAGGCGAGGGCGGTGTCCTGGAGCGGGACCTGGCACAGCGGGAGCAGGCGGTCCGGCGCGTGCGCGCAGAGCGCCAGGATCCGCTCGTTGACCAGGTCGCACCAGTCGGCGGCGCGGGACGGCTCGGCCGCGTAGCCGAACATCAGCGGGGTGGACGAGACGGCCTGCACGTCGACGCCGGCGGCGTCCATGTCGGCGACACGGCGCGCGGGGTCCCAGAGCGCCTCTTCGACGGGGCGGTACTCGTCGTCCCCGCTCATCATCATGCCGGTGCCGCCGCCGTCGACGCGCAGCCACGGCGCTCCCGCGCCGCCGAGCACGCGTCCCTCCTCCCGCGTGATGCGCGGGAAGGCATGGGCGTGGACGTCGACGACCCTCACTGGACCGCCATCGGGCACTGCGTGCTCAGACACGGGGCGCCGTGGTCGGGGTCATCGTCTGCGGCCACTTCTTGCCCGGGTGGATCGCGCCGCAGTTGGGGCACTTGCGGTCGCTGCCGTAGAAGCCCTCGAACGCGGGCGGCAGGTCGTCCACGATCGAGCGGACCTGCAGTTCGGTGCGGTGGACGAGGTGGTGGCACTCGGTGCAGTACCACTCGAACGCCTCCTTCGTCCCTTCGGGGCGCGGGATCTCCACGACGAGGCCGATGGACCCGGCCTCGGGCCGCTGCGGCGAGTGCCGGACGTGCGGCGGCAGCAGGAAGACGTCGCCCTCGTTGATCTGCAGGTCGGTGGGCGGGCGGCCCTCCTCCTCCATGACGCGCAGCACCATGTTGCCCTTGAGCTGGTAGAAGAACTCCTCGATCGGGTCGTCGTGGAAGTCGGTGCGCTGGTTCGGGCCGCCGACCACCATGATGATCAGCCCGGCCTCGTCGAACACCTGGACGTTGCCGACCGGCGGCTTCAGCAGGTCGCGGTGTTCGTCGATCCAGGCCTCGAAATTGAAGGGGCGCCCATACGAGAGCTGCGGCAGGGTCATGCTCCGGCCTCCTCACCGGTCGACGTTCCGAGGGGCATGTGCGCGACGCACGACATCTCGACGAGCAGATGCGGGTGCGGGAGTTGGTGGACGGCCACGGTCGTGCGGGCGGGGCCGGTCTCGTCGAAGTACTCGCCGTAGACCTCGTTGTAGCCGCCGAAGTCGTTCATGCTCACCAGGTAGGCGGTGACGTTCACGACGTCGGACAGCCCGCCGCCGGCGGCCTCCAGCAGGTCCCGGATGTTCCCGATGACGGCGCGGGTCTGCTCCCGGATGTCGAGGTCGGTGACCCCCATCGGGTCGGCGCGCGCGCCGGCGAACGTGCCGTCGGGGCGGCGCGAGCTCGTCCCGGACACGAACACGAAGTCGCCCGCCCGCCGCACGTGCGGGAACCGGCCGCGCGGCCGGGCCTTGCCCTCGACGAGAATCGCGTCACCCATCCCAGTCCCCCGCGGGGGGCCGACCCCCCGCACCCCCCGGTTCGCTCCGCTCATCCCTGTCCCCTGCGGGGGTCGACCCCCCGCACCCCCCGGTTCGCTCCGCTCATCAGGTGGTGACCTCCGCACTTCCGAGGCCCGCGCCGGTGACGCGGACGTGGGCGTCCTTCGGCAGCGGGACGGCGGCCGTCGCGGCGCCGGCGAGGACGATCCAGCCGGGTTCGAGCGCCATCCCGGCGCCGAGCGCGAGCCGCGCCGCCGCCCGCAGCGACCGCGCCGGGTCGCCGAGGATCGCGGCGGACGAGCCCGTCTGGACGGGGCGCCCGTCGATCTCCATGAGCAGCCCGGCGTTGGACAGGTCGCGGGGCGGGTGCCAGGCCCCGAACCCGAACCGGGCCGCCGACGCGTTGTCGGCGACGACGTCCGGGAGCGTGAACTCGAAGCCGGTGTAGCGGGAGTCGAGCACCTCGAACCCGACCGCGACCCCGGCGACGGCGGACTCGACCTCGGCGGCGGAGCGGACCTCCCGCCCGATCAGGTAGGCGATCTCGGGCTCGATCCGGGGATGGATGAGGCGCGACACGTCCACCGACGACTCGGCCGTCATCCGGTCGGTGAGCAGGCCCCAGATGACGTCGTCCACGCCCATCTGGACCATCTTGGCGCGGCTGGTGAAGCCCATCTTCACCCCGGCGAGGCGCTCGCCCCGCCGGAGCCGCAGGTCGATGCCGGCGCGCTGCACCGCGTAGGCGGTCGCGACGTCGAGCGGCGTCCTCGCGGTGAGCTTCGGGATCGCCCTCACGTCACGGGCGGCCTCGTCCAGCGTCGCGGCCAGCGCGTGCACGTCCGCCATCACGAGTCCTCCTTGCCGAACGCGACGCGGACGTCGCCGAGCCCGTCGATGCGCGCCTCGAACACGTCGCCGGGGGCGGCCGGGACCACGGGGCCGAGCGCGCCGGTCAGCACGGTGTCGCCGGCGCGCAGCGGGCGGCCGACCTCGGCGAGGGTGTCGGCGAGCCACAGCGCCGCGTTCAGCGGATGGCCGAGGCAGGCGGCGCCGTTGCCGGTGGAGACCTGCTCGCCGCGCCGCTCCATCACCATCCCGCACAGCCGCAGGTCGACGCCGGTGAGCGGGACGGGGCGGTTGCCGAGGACGTACATGCCGGAGGAGGCGTTGTCGGCGACGGTGTCGGCGAGCGTGATGTCCCAGTCGCGGACGCGGCTGCCGACCACCTCGATGGCGGGCAGCGCGAACGCGGTCGCGCGGATCACGTCGGCGACGGTGTGCCGTTCGTGGGTCAGGTCCCGGTCGAGCACCAGCGCGACCTCGGCCTCGGCGCGCGGCTGCAGGACGGCGCCGGCGGGGATCTCCTCCCCGTCCGGAACGGCCATGTCGGCGAACAGCATGCCGAAGTCCGGGCTGTCCACCCCGATCTGCCGCTGCACCGCCCGCGACGTGAGGCCGATCTTGCGTCCGGCGAGGCGGCGGCCCTGCCCGAGCCAGCGTTCGGTGAGCCGGTCCTGGACGGCGTAGGCGTCGCCCGCGGCCGTGATCAGGTCGCGGACGGGCGCGCACGGGGTGCCGGTCGCGTAGGCGCCGAGGAGCCGGTCGGCGGCGGCGTCGATGTCGGTGGTCACGGGGCTCGCTCTCAGATCTGGACGCAGATGTTGACGGGTTCGGAGAAGAAGTCCAGGGAGTACTCTCCGCCTTCTCTGCCGATCCCGGACGCCTTGACACCGCCGAACGGCGTGCGCAGGTCCCGCAGGTTCCAGCAGTTCACCCAGACGATGCCCGTTTCGAGGCGCGGGGATACCCGGTGCGCCCTCGACAGGTCCCGTGTCCACACCGTGGACGCGAGCCCGTACGCGCTGTCGTTGGCGAGCGCGAGGGCCTCCTCCTCGGTGTCGAACGGCGCGAGGTGGCAGACCGGGCCGAAGATCTCCTCCTTCACCGTGCGGGCCGTCTCGGGGAGCCCGGTGAGGACGGTCGGCTCGACGTGGAAGCCGCCGTCGCGGACGTCGCCGAACTCCGGCACGCCGCCGCCCGCGACGACCGTGGCGCCCTCCTCGCGGGCGAGCCGGTAGTACGACAGGACCTTGTCCCGGTGCTCCGCCGAGATCATCGGCCCGTAGCCGTCCAGCGCCCGGGCACGCTCACCGAGCCTTGCGGCGAACTCCTCGAAGACGGGCCGTTCGACGTAGACGCGCTCGGTGCAGAGGCAGATCTGGCCGGAGTGGGTGAAGGACGAGCGGACCGTTCCCTCCAGGGCCGCGTCGAGATCGGCGTCGGCGAAGACGAGCGCCGGGTTCTTGCCGCCGAGCTCGAACGAGACGGGCGTGACGTGGTCCGCGGCGTTGCGCATGATCGCGGCGCCGGTGGCCGACTCGCCGGTGAACGCGATCGCGTCCACGCCGGGATGGCCGGTGAGGAACTCGCCCGCCGCGCCCGCGCCGTGCCCGTGCACCAGGTTGAACGCGCCGTCCGGGAGCCCGGCCTCGTCGATGACCCGTGCGAGGAGGGTCGCGGTGGACGGGGTCTCCTCGGACGGCTTGGCGACGACGGCGTTCCCGGCCGCGAGCGCCGGCGCGACCTTCCAGGTGAGCAGGAGCAGGGGGAGGTTCCACGGCGAGATGACCGCGACCACGCCGAGCGGCTTGCGGACGGTGTAGTTGAGCGCCTCGCCCGTTCCGCCGCTCCACCCGGGGACCCGGGTCGTGTACGCCCGTTCGGGGCGCCCGTACAGCAGGTCGGCGTACGCGCGGAAGTTCCCGATCGCCCGCGGGACGTCGACGGTCGAGGCGAGGTCCCGCGGCTTGCCGGTGTCGGCGACCTCGGCGTCGACGAACTCCTCGAACCGCTCCTGGACGCCGTCGGCGATCCGCCGCAGCGCGGCGGCCCGGCCGCCGGTCCCCGCCGATCCCCACGCGCCCTTCAGCGCGGCCCGCGCGGCGGCCACCGCGTCGTCGACGACCTCCCGCGTCGCCTCGGGGACGGAGCCCAGCTCGGTGCCGTCCACCGGCGCGACGAGCGGGAAGGCCGGCCCGTCCGAACGGAACACCCCGCCGATGTAGTGCTCGGCCTTCATCCCAGCTCCTCCCCGATGCTCCGGCACCCCCGATCCTCTGCCCGCCCGGCTATGCCTGGCAAATACCAAACGACCTGGGAGCTATCACGAACTCGTGATAGTAAGGCGGCATGCGCGCGATCGATCTGCTCAACGGGCGGCTGAAGCTGCGGCACCTCGTCCTCGTGGTCGCCATCGCCGACCAGGGAAGCGTGCTGCGGGCCGCGGAGCACCTGCACCTGGCGCAGCCCGCGGTGACGCGGAGCCTGCGCGAGGTCGAGGGCATTCTCGGCGTCGACCTGTTCACGCGCGGCCCGCGCGGGGTGACGCCCACGATGTTCGGCGACGCGTTCGTCGAGCACGCCCGCGCCGTCCTGGCCGAGCTGCGCCGCGCCGGCGAGCGCATCACCGGGCTCGCGGACGGCGCGGTCGGCACCGTCGCCATCGGCACGCTGCTGGCCGGCTCCAACGTCCTGCTCCCCCGGGCGATCGCGGCGTTGAAGCAGGACAGGCCGGGCATCACCGTCATCGTCCAGGAGGCCACGTTCGACGCCCAGGTGCCGCGCCTGCTGGACGGCGAGATCGACCTCATCCTCGGCCGCCTTAATCCGATCGACGACCTGCGCGGCCTGCGCCAGATCACCCTCTACGGCGAGCCGGTCCGCCTCGTCGCCCGCCGCGGCCATCCGGCCCGGTCCCTCCCGGAGCCGGGCCTGGCCGACCTGCTCGCCTACCCGTGGGTGCTGCCCCTCGAGCAGACGGCGCTGCGCACCGAGCTGGAGCAGGTGTTCCGCGCCGAGGGCCTCGAACTGCCCGGGAACCTGGTCGAGTGCACGTCGGTCCTGACCGTCCGGACGCTGGTCCGCGACACCGACATGATCGCCGCGCTCCCCGAGCTCGTCGCCCGCACCGACGCCGACATCGCGCCGCTCCCGGTGCCGCTGGAGACCGTCCGCCGCCAGGTGGGGGTCACGCTGCCCGCGCACCGGGCGCCGACCCCGTCCGCCCGGCTCATGCTCGACCACCTGCGGCGCGAGGCCGCCGCGATCACACGGCGCGAACCAGGTCGATGAGCGCCTTGCCCGGCATGGACGCGGCGTCGGCCAGGTCGAGGACCACGTCGAAGTGGTCGCGCCCCGGCACGATCATCAGGTCGCCGGCGTCCCAGCGCGGATGGAACAGCCGCGACTGCGCCAGGAAGCCGTCCCCGTCGTGCTCGGCGGCCACGACGACGGCCGGGCACCGGTAGCGCGCCGGCAGCAGCGCCGGGCTGAGCGCCGCCGCCCGTTCCAGGTCGAGCCGGACGTGCTCGTTGACGTAGACGCGGGTGATCGGCCGGATGTCGAACAGCCCGCTGATCGGCATGGCGGCCTTCACGACGTCCTCGGGCAGCCCGAGCGGCGCCTGCCAGCCGCCGACCATCGCCATGCCGGTGAGGTGCCCGCCCGCCGAACTGCCCCCGACCACGATCCGCCGCGGGTCGAGCCCGTGCTCGCGCCCGTGGCGGTGGACCCAGGCGATGGACGCCCGCACCTGCCGGACGATCTCCTCCAGCGTCGCCGCCGGCGCGAGCGTGTAGTCGGGCACGACCGTCGCGACGCCCTGCTCGTAAAGCGTCCGCGCCATGAACGACGAGACGTCCCGCGACAGCGCCATCCAGTAGCCGCCGTGCAGGAACACGAACACGGGACGCGGTTCGTCACCGACTCCCCACACGTCGAGACGCTCGCCGCTGGCCTCGTCGTAGACGATCCCCCGATGCCCGGGAAGCCCTTCGACCGCCTGCTCGGACATCTCGCGGTACCGCGCCATGTGCCTCTCGAACAGCTCGGGGCCCGCCTTCCGCCGCACGTTGTAGGCGACGTCCAGTTCCTCATCGGTGAGCCCGCTTCCCGGCCAGTCGTCCATTGCCGCACCCCTCCCCATCCCCCCGCAGCCTCCCGCCCGCCGCCGGAATGATCAAATACCCGTCCCGCCCCGGGCTATCACGGCCCGGTCATGGCTCCGTCCAGAGCGGGGCGGCGGACTCCAGGACAAGGCCGGCCGACGTGAAGATCAGGTAGCGGTCGAAGTCCGCGGCGAACCAGCGGTCGTGGGTGACGGCGAGGACGGTCCCCGAATAGGACGCCAGGCCCTCCTGCAGTGCCTCGGCGCTGGCGAGGTCGAGGTTGTCGGTGGGCTCGTCCAGCAGCAGCAGCGTCGCGCCGGACAGTTCCAGCAGCAGGATCTGGAGCCGGGCCTGCTGGCCTCCCGAGAGCGTCTCGAACGCGCGGGCGCCGGCGGGGGCCAGCTCGTAGCGGGCGAGCGCCGCCATCGCGTCGTTGCGGGTGAGCGCCTTCTCCGCCATGACGATGTCCGCGGGTGTGCGTCCGCGCAGGTCGGGGCGCGTGTGGGTCTGGACGAAGTGGCCGGGCACCACGCGGGCGCCCAGGTGGAAGGCGCCGCTGTGCGGGACGGGCTCTCCTGCGAGGAGGCGCAGGAACGTCGATTTGCCCGAGCCGTTCGATCCCAGTACCGCGACGCGTTCGCCGTACCAGATCTCCGTGTCGAAGGGCCGCGTCAGCTCGGCCAGTGCGAGCGAGTCGCAGACGACCGCTCGTTTGCCCGTGCGCCCGCCCTTCAGGCGGATCCTCACGTTCTGTTCCTTCGGGGCGCTCTGCGGGGGTCCTGCCTCTTCGAACCGTTGCAGCCGGGTGCGGGCGGCCTGGTAGGACGAGGCGAGCGCGTCGTTGTTGGTCGCGCGCTGCCGGAGCGTATGGACGAGCCGCTTGAGACGAGCATGTTCCTCGTCCCAGCGGCGGCGCAGTTCGTGGAGGCGTTCGGTGCGTTCACGGCGCGCCTGGGCGTAGCCCGCGAATCCACCGCCGTGCACCCAGACGTCGCGCGACTCCACGGTGACGATGCGGTCGGCCGTCTCGGCGAGCAGCCACCGGTCATGGGACACCAGCAGGACGGTCTTCCCCGTGGCGCGCAGTCTCCCGGCCAGCCACTCCTTGCCCGGCACGTCGAGGTAGTTGTCGGGCTCGTCCAGGAGGAGCACCTCGTCCGGGCCGCGCAGCAGCGCCTCCAGGACCAGGCGCTTCTGCTCGCCGCCGGAGAGGGTGGTCACTCCGCGGGCCTTCACCTCGTCGAACGGCAGCCCCAGCGCGGCCGTCGTGCAGGTGTCCCAGACGACCTCGATGTCGTATCCGCCCGCGTCCGTGTAGGCGGTGATGGCCTCCGCGTAGGCGAGCTGGCTGCGCTCGTCGTCCCCCACGTCCCGCTCGGCCCGCGCCAGCTCGTCCGCCGCGGTCCGCACGCGTTCGGGCGCGACCGAGAGCAGCAGCTCGCCGACGGTGCGGTCATCGCGGATACCGCCGATGAACTGGCGCATCACGCCCAGGCCGCCGGTGCGGGCCACGGACCCGTCCGAGGGCCGGACGTCCCCCGCGATCAAGCGCAGGAGCGTCGTCTTCCCCGCGCCGTTCGGGCCGACGAGCGCCGCCTTGGCGCCCTCACCGACGCGGAAGGAGACGTCGTCCAGCAGGAGGCGCCCGTCGGGCAGCGCGTAGGTCAGGCGGCTCACTTCGACATGCCCCACGGGACCTCCCTCGCACAATGTTCGATAACCAGATCATTGATCCGGTACTCGTCCAATGTACTACCCTGGGTCCGTGAACGAGAGCGTGTGGTTGCGCGAAGGCCGTCCCCGGCGGGAGGCGCCGCCGCTGACGCGGGAGCGCATCGTCGCCGAGGCCGTGGCGCTGCTGGACGAGGAGGGCGCCGGACGGCTGACGATGCGCCGGCTCGCCGAACGCCTGGACACCGGGTCGACCACCCTGTACTGGCACGTCGAGACCAAGGACGACGTGGTGGAACTGGCGCTCGACGCCGTCTTCGGCGACGTCCCCGTCCCCGCGCCGGGACCGGACTGGCGCGCCGATGTGGTCGCGCTGATGTCGGGCTGGCGGCGCGCGATGCTCGGCCATCCGTGGTCGGCGGCGGTCCTCGGCGGGCGCCCGCTCCTCGGCCCGAACGTCCTCGCCCGGACCGACTTCCTCTACGCGAGGCTCGCCGGCCTGGGGCTGAGCGGCGCGCGCCTGGCCACCGCCGCGTACTCGGTGGCCAACTACGTCATCGGCTCAGCGCTGATGGAGGTCGGCGCCCGCGGTCAGGACGCCGGCGGGGAGCAGGGCGCCGCAGAGTACCTCGCCCGCAACCGCGAGCTGTATCCGAGCCTCGCCGAACACGGCCATCTCAACGACGACGGCTGGGACGCCGCGTTCACCGAGGGGCTGAACTGCCTTCTCGACGGTCTCGGCCGGCTCAGTTCCCGCTGAGACCGATGACGTCCAGCCCGGGAGCCTTGCTGATCTCATCGGCGCAGAAGCGTTCGGTCACCCATGCCTTCCTTGAGAACAGGCGGGTCTGGTCGGCGTAGTGCGGGGAGGTGGGGTCGGCCGACTGGGAGTAGGTCAGCAGCGTCCGGGTGTCGGGGCAGGCGTCGCCGTCGAAGGAGACGACCTGGACGTAGCTGGAGCCGGTCGTGACCTCGGTGTAGCCCTTCCCCGGCGTCCACGGCGCCTCGATCTTGTTGAGGATGCCGAGGTCCTCCGTGCCGCCGCCGAGCGGGATCCGCTCACCGTTGCGGACGACGTACTGGTGGTCGCCCAGCGGAGCGTCGAGCGGCATGCCGGACGACTTCAGCTCGGCGACGGCGTCCAGGAGGGCCTTGCGCGCCGCCCAGGAACCGGTGTTGAAGTCGCGGGGCGTGCCGACCGGGTCGGACGCGTCGAAGGGGGTCTTCCACAGGTCCCAGGCGTCGGTGGCCCTGCGCCAGTAGCGGTCGAAGAGCAGGGCTCCGCGGCTGCCGGCGTCGGCCGTCCCGTCCCACTTGGCGAGGATGTCGCACGGCTCGCCGAGGCGCATGTCGCGGCACATGGCCACCGTGCCGGACGCCGCGAGCTCGCCCGCGTGGTTCCGGTCGGCGAAGACGAGGCTCTGCATATCGGCGCGCGTGAAGCGGCCCTCGGCGAGCTGGCCCCGGACGGCGACCAGGCCGCTGCGAGTGCGGAGCGAGCGGGCGGCCTTCTCGTCGCCGATGATCCGGTCGTAGCCGGTGAGCGGTTCGCCCGGATTCGACAGCCAGTAGCTGTCGTTGGAGTTGGTGACGTAGTCGGCGCGGGTCAGCACCGGGTAGCGGCCGGGGTCGAGGATGCCCGGCTGGACGGTGCCCGGGGCCCTGCCGGGGGCGCAGGACGATCTGGTCCCGTCCAGGATCGCCAGGCCGCCCTGCCGGAACGTCAGGTGGCCGAGCAGGGTGTTGCAGCGGTCCGCGAACTCGTCGGTGACGTTCGGCAGGACCTGGATCTGGGCGAAGAGCGCCTTGCCGCGCGAGTCGGCGGCGATGGTGTTCACCCACGGCAGCCCCTGGGTCCCCTTCAGCGCGCGGACGGCGTCATCGGTGGTGCGCGCCTTGCCCAGCGCGAGCGAGGTGTTGGCGAGGCGCAGGTTCGTGGCGTTCGGATCTGTGATCGCGTAGGCGTTCCAGGTCGTCCAGGGCAGGTCGATGGACGACACGGACGTGACGATCGGTCCGTACCGCGTGCGCCACTGCGTGGTGGTGACGGGCTTGAGCGAGCCGTCGGGCTGCTTGGCCTGGACGGTGACCCGTTGCCGGGTCATCTTCTCCCTCTTGCCGTCGACGAGGTAGGACGTCGGGTCGCCCGGTACCAGGCGCAGTTCGGTGAGCGTGAAGGGGACGCCCGTCGCGACGGTGTGGCTCCAGGCGAACGTCGAGGTGTGGCCGATGTTGACCGAGGGCGCGCCGAGGAGGGCGGCGCCGCTCACGTCCAGCTCGCCGGGGATCGTCTGGTGCGTCTGCCAGAAGCGGCGCCCGTTGTGCCAGGGATAGTGCGGGTTGCCGAGGAGGAGGCCCCGGCCGTTCGCCGTGGCGCCGCCGCCCACGGCGATGGCGTTGCTGCCCATGCCGGCGTCCGCCATGAGGTTCCGGGCCCCCTCGGCGGCCTTCTCAGGCGGCTGCGTCGAGGGCTTCACCGCGTTCTCAGCGGGCGGCTCGGCCCTGGTGATCTGGTCGGTCACCATGCCCGAGCCGCCGAGCATCGCCAGCGCGTAGCCGCGGCGGTAGACGTCCTTTTCGGTGACCGGCCGCAGCCACCGGGCTCCCTCGCAGGCCGGGTCGGTGATCTTGCCCTCCCGCAGGAACCGGTTGAAGCCCGCCGCCCAGCCCCGGCTGAGCCGCCGCACGTCCTCGGTGGGTCCGTACGGGGCGGGCGCCGCCGCCAGCCGCTCGACGATCCCGCTGTCGTTGACGGCGGTGAAGAACGCGTCGCTGGCCAGGTTGGTGGACGCCGAGGACAGCGACCCGTCCGGCCGCTCCGAGGGCCCGAAGTACCTGGAGCGTTCCCCGCGCAGGGTGACGACGCCCTGCGCGATGAGGCACGCGTTGTCCTTCGCCGCCGCGTACCCGGTGCCGTACCCGAGACCGGCATAGTCCTTGGCGGTGATGTGCGGGATGCCGTACTCGGTGTAGCGGATCGTCGCGGACATGCCTCGTCCGCCGACGGTCGCGGCGGACGCTGCACCTGGGGTCAGGAGGGCGACGGGGATCAGCAGGGCGGCGGCCAGGGCGGCTCCCGCCACCGGCGATGCGGTGCGCGGCATCGGGGCTCCTTGATCACAGAGGCCCCGCAAAGCTGACATATGCCAGCGGTCCTGGCAAGGTCCGGTCCCGGTCAGGGCCTAGAGGACCTTGCTCAGGAACGCCTTCGTCCGCTCGTTGGTGGGGTTGTCCAGGATGTCGGAGGGACGGCCCGACTCGACGATCACGCCGCCGTCCATGAAGACGACGCGGTCGGCGACCTCGCGGGCGAAGCCGATCTCGTGCGTGACGACGATCATGGTGAGGCCCTCCTCGGCGAGGGTCTTCATGGTGTCCAGGACGTCCCCGACCAGCTCGGGATCCAGCGCCGAGGTCGGCTCGTCGAACAGCATCAGCTTCGGCCGCATGGCGAGGGCGCGGGCGATCGCGACGCGCTGCTGCTGGCCGCCGGACAGGTGCCGGGGGTAGCTGCCCGACTTGTCGGCGAGGCCGACCTTGGCGAGCAGCTCGCCGGCCCGCGCCCGGGCCTCGGCGCGAGGCTCGCCGCGCACGCCGGTGGGCGCCTCGATCACGTTCTGCAGCACGGTCAGGTGCGGGAACAGGTTGAACTGCTGGAACACCATGCCGATCTCGCGGCGCTGCCGGGTGATGGCGCGCTTGCGCAGGTGCCGGACCCTGCCGCCGGCGGCGGTGAAGCCGATCAGCTCGCCGTCGACGTGGACGGAGCCCCCGTCGATGGTCTCCAGGTGGTTCACGCAGCGCAGGAACGTCGACTTGCCCGACCCGGACGGCCCGAGCACCACCACGACCTCGCCCGGGCTCACGTCGAGGTCGACGCCCTTCAGCACCTCCAGGTGCCCGAACTTCTTGCGGACGTTGCGCGCCCGCACCATCGGCACGGACTCCTTCACAGCGGCGGTCACGGCGACACCTCCGGGGCGGGGCGGCGGCGCCGCATCAGGACGAAGTCCCAGAAGCCCTGCCGGGCGTTGCGGGTCGCGCCGCGCGAGTAGTGGTGCTCGATGAACGACTGCCCGACGTACAGGATCGAGGTGATCACCAGGTACCAGAGGCAGGCGACGAGCAGCAGCGGGATGGTCTGGAACGTCCGGTTGTAGATCGACTGGACGGTGTAGAGCAGGTCGGCGAGCGCGATCACGCTGACCAGCGAGGTGGCCTTCAGCATGTTGATCACCTGGCTGCCGGTTGGCGGGATGATGAACCGCATCGCCTGCGGCAGCACGATCCGCCGGAAGGTGCGGGCGCCGCCCATGCCGAGCGCCTGCGCCGCCTCGGTCTGGCCGGGGTCGACGGCCAGCAGGCCACCGCGGATGATCTCCGCCATGTAGGCGGCCTCGTTCAGGCCGAGGCCGAGGATGGCCGCGATCAGCGGGGTGATGAGGTGGTTGGTGTCGCCGTGCAGGAACTCCGGCCCGAACGGGATGCCGACCGAAAGCCGCGGCATGAGCGCCGACAGGTTGTACCAGATGACGAGCTGCACGAGGACGGGCACGCCGCGGAAGAACCACACGTACAGGCCGCAGGCGGTGCGCAGGAGCGGGTTGTCGGACAGCCGCCCGACCGCGAGCAGGACGCCGCCCGCGATCCCGACCGCCATCGCGATGACGGTCAGCTCGATCGTGATGGCTATGCCGTCGCCGATGATCGAGGCGTTCATGTAGCGGCCGACGACGTCCCACTGGAAGTTGTCGTTGGTCCACAGCAGGTGCGCGAACTGGACGGCCAGGACGAGCACGACGAGCGAGGCGACCCACCGCAGTGGGTGCCGGACGTGGGCGGCGCCCGCCACGTCGACGTCGGCGACGGTGTCGCGGGACTGCTCCTTGGTCAGGGTCACGTCCGGTTCACCCCTCTCTGGGCGCCAGGTTCACGCCCGGCTTGTCGAGCATGTTGGAGGCCAGGCCCCACTTGGTCATGACCTTCTTGTAGGTGCCGTTCTCGATGAGCTTGCGGAACCCTTCGAGGAGAACGTCCCGTAGCGGCGAGTCCTTGGCGACCACCGAGCCCTGGTACAGGTCGTCGAACCCGTTGGGCTTGCCGGTCCCGGCCAGTTCGAGGTCGTCGCCCGACTGCTTGACGAAGTAGCTGAGCGGCGCCTGCGAGGAGAAGAACCCGTCGGCCCGGTGCGACCGGACCGCGAGGATCGCGGTCGGCTGGTCCTTGTAGGACTGCACCTCCACGGCGGGCTTGCCCTCCTGGACGCACTTGGCGGACTGCTTCTTGACGACGTCCTCGGCCGAGCCGCCCGCCATCACGGAGATCTTCGTCCCGCACGTGTCGGTGATCGAGTTGATGTGCTTGGGGTTGCCCTTCAGGACGGCGAACACGACGAACTCGCGGACCCAGTCGACGAAGTCGTTGGCGGCCTCGCGCTCGGGGAAGTCGCCGACCGGGCCCATCGCGAAGTCGTACCGGCCGGCCTTGATCCCGGTGAGCAGGCTGGGCAGCCCGTCCACGGTGACGTGCTCGATCTTGACGCCGAGCAGCTGGCTCAGCGCCGTCGTCAGGTCGGCGGACGCGCCGCTCAGCGACCGCCCGTCCGAACCCGCGATCTCGTAGGGCGGGAACGACCCGTTGTTGACCGACACCAGCCTGCCCGACGCCTTGGTCTTCGCGGGCAGCCGGTCGTGCAGCCCGCGGTCGAGGGTCTGGCGGAGCTGGGCCTCGTCGACGCCCTGCGACGACTTGCCGTTCAGGATGCCCTCCGCCTCCGGCGGGTTCGCCCCGCACGCGGCGGTCCCCGCGAGCAGGGCCGCCGCGGACAGGGCGGCGATGGCGCGTCTCATGCGGACTCCTCTACGGGACGGATGGACGGGTCGACGCGGAACCGGCGGTTGGCGAGCACGGGCAGCCGACCGCGGGCGTCGGCGAGCTCGTCCCGGTCGGCGATGGCCCAGAGCAGGCCGGGACGCTCGCCCAGCCGGTCGCGGACGATGCCGAGCGGGTCGACGACCATGCTCGATCCGATGTTGCGGCGGCCGCACTCGCCGGAGGCCGCGACGTAGCAGGTGTTCTCCAGCGCGCGGGCGGTCACCATGACCTGCCAGTGCCATTCCTTGGCGGGGCCGCGCACCCAGGCCGCCGGCACGGCGAGCACCTGCGCCCCCGCGTCGACCAGCAGCCTGGCCATCTCCGGGAATCGTACGTCGTAGCAGGTCATGAGTCCGACGCGCCAGCCGGCGCAGTCGAGGACGACGGGCTCGCCGTCGCCGGGCGTCACCCGGTCCGACTCGCGCGCCCCGAACGCGTCGTACAGGTGCACCTTGCGGTAGACGGCGGCCAGCTCGCCGTCCCGGACGGCGACGAGGGTGTTGAAGACCTTGCCGTCCCCGGCCGGTTCGTGGACGCCGGCGACGACCGTCGTCCGCGAACCCTCGGTGTGGGCGCGCAGGCCGGTCACGAACGGGCCGTCCAGCGGCTGCGCCGCCCCGGCGATCCGCTCCGGCTCGTCGATGAACAGGGCGAGGGAGTCCTCGGGGAGGACCAGCAGATCCGCCCCGCCCTCGACCGCCTCGTCGATCAGCCCCATGCAGGTCTTGAGATTGGTCTGCCAGTCCTCGGTGGAGGCGAACTGGCCCACGGCGATCCTCATCCGAAGAGCTCCTCGGCCTTGATCGGGCGGGGCGCGATGCCCTGCTCGTGCAGTTCCGCGCAGAACGCGGAGGTCATGGCGGCGTTGGCCGCGGTCCCGTAGGGCATCCAGTCGGGACCGAAGATCCGCGCCTGCCGCTCCAGCTCGTCCAGGAGCCAGGGCGTGGTGTCGGCGAGCAGCCGCCGGCGCTCCAGCCACATCCGCTTGGACTCCTCGAACGCGTCCTGGAGCGATTCGGGGAGCCAGGGGTGCTCGTCCACGACCTCGCGCTTGAGGGCGAGGAGGTGGATCCCGGGGACGAAGCCCGTCCGGCCGAAGTACGCCGCCTCGGCGCCGCGGTAGTCCCCGTACAGGTGGCGGAACCGGCCGCGGGCGGTGAACATCTCCGGCGGCATGAACGGCGTGAAGATCGCGTCGAACGTCCCGTCGGCGAGCCCGTCGACGAGGGCGGTCTCCGCGACCCGTGCGTTGCCGGGCAGCGGGCGGGGGCCGACGCGGTCCTTGCCGGTCTCGCCGGTCGTCAGGGGTCCGATCCGCCACTGGACGGCGGACAGGTCGACGCCCTCGGCCCGCAGCAGCGCCCGCGTCCAGGTGTTGCCGGAGTCGGGCCAGCCGGTGAGGCCGATCGTCGCGCCCGCGAGCTCCCGCGGCGAGGTGAGCGGGCTGTCCCGGCGGACCAGCACGCAGCGCTGCCGGAAGCCGCGCATCAGGAAGACCGGCAGGCCGACGAGGCGGTCGTCGCCGCCGGCGCGGCCGAGGGCGTACCGGCTGAAGGACGTCTCGCCGCCGTGCAGGCCCGGCTCGGCGAGGACGTCGGGGGTGATGTCCCGGGTCTCGATCTCCAGGGCCGCCCCGCGGGCGCGCGCCCGGCCGGTCAGCAGCGGGACGACATGGTCCCAGTCCCGCACCGCCAGGCGTATCCGTGGAATCGGCACGACGCTCCATTTCCGCATGTGGGAGGGGTTTCGAAGGCGCCTCGGGGGCGACGCGTCCCGACTCTAGGGTCTGTTTGTAGCCAGTACAATGGGGCTTTTGTTACTGCACAAAACTTGGTGGAGGGGTTCGTGATCGACGCGCCATGGCTGGCCGAGCGCATCGGCGACCGGACGGCCCGGGGCATCGCCGCCGCGCTGACGAGCCTGATCCGCAGCGGGGAGATCCCGGCGGGCACCCGGCTGCCGACCGTCCGGGGCCTCGCGGCCGAGCTCGGGGTCAGCCCCGGCACCGTCGCCGACGCCTGGACGACGCTGCGCCGGCACCGCGTCGTCAGCGCGCAGCGGCGCCGCGGCACGGTGGTGATCGGCCCGCCCAACGTCCCGCATCCGGCCCGGTACGAGCGGATCGGCGAGTTCGGCACCCGGCTCGCGATCGACCTCGCCGTCGCCGCGCCCGACCCGGCCCTGCTGCCGCCCCTCGACGCGGCGCTCGCCGCCGGCGCGCGCACCGCGAACCTGAACGACTACACCCGCGAGACGATCACGCCCGCGCTGCGCGCGGCGGTCGAGCCCGGCTGGCCGTTCCCCGCACCCGGCCTGCTGACCGCCGGAGGCGGCTACGAGGGCGTCCAGCTCCTCTGCCAGACGGTCGCCGTCCCCGGTGACCGGATCGCCGTCGAGGACCCGACCGGCGCCCGCCTGCTGGACATCCTGGAGGCGCAGGGAGCGGAGATCGTCCCGGTCGCCTGCGACGCCGAGGGCCCCGTGCCGGACTCCCTCGCCGAGGCCCTCGCGTCCAGGCCCGCGGCGTTCGTCTACCAGCCGCGCGCGCACACCCCCCGCGGGCACGCGCTGACCGCCGGCCGCGCCGCCGACCTCGCCGCGCTCCTCGCCCGCGTCACCACGCTCGTGATCGAGGACGACGGCACCGGCGAGGTGTCCGCCTCCCCCGCCGTCAGCGTCGGGACGCACCTGCCGCAGCGCACCGTCCTCGTCCGCTCGTACTCCAAGTCGCACGGGCCCGACCTGCGCATCGCCGTGATCGGCGGCGCGGCCGAGCCGGTCGAGCGGGTCCGGGTGCTGCGCAGCTTCGGCACCGGCTGGACGAGCCGCATCCTGCAGGACGCCCTGGCGTACCTGCTGGCCGACGCGGCCACCCGCGAGGTCGTCGCCCATGCCCGCCGCACCTACGCCGAGCGCCGCGACGCGCTGGCCTCCGCGCTCGCCGAACGCGGCGTCGCGACCGGCAACCGCGACGGCCTGATGCTGTGGGTTCCCGTCGCGGACGAGTCCGGCGCCCTGGTCACGCTGGCCGCGCACGGTGTCGCCGCCGCGCCGGGCAGCCGCTACCAGGTCGTCCCGTCCGCGCCGCACCTGCGGATCGCGACGAGCCGCCTGCACGACACCCCGATCCCGATCCCGGAGCTGGCCGACCTGATCGCGCTGGCCGCCCGCCCCAGCTAGGGAAGGAGGCCGGGCAGGTCGTCCGCGTACTCGCTCAGGTAGGCGGCGAGGGTCTCGGGGATGAGGTCGATCTCCGCGAGACCGGCGGGCGTGCACGGGACGAGGTCGACGTCGTAGCGGCCCTTGGCCGGGTCGTCGAACTCGGGGCCGTGCCTGCGGGACAGGTCCATCGTCTCCAGGCGGCACACGTAGAAGGTGTTCAGGCGGTGCACTTCGGGGCTCTGCTCGCCGCACGCGAACACCTGGCGGAGCGGCCCCGCGGTCGCACCGAGCTCCTCGTCCAGCTCCCGGCGCAGGGCGGCCTCCGGGCTCGCGTCGGTGGGCTCGATCTTGCCGCCCGGCGTCGTCCAGTAGACGGGACGGTCCGGACGGGTGCGGCGCAGCAGCACCAGCGCGTCGCCGTCCAGGAGGAGGGCGCGGACGGCCCGGCGGACCCTCATGGGTTCAGGTAGGCGAGGACCGCGAGGACGCGGCGGTGCCCGCTGTCGGACGGCGGCAGCCCGAGCTTGGCGAAGATCGCGCCGATGTGCTTGCTGACCGACCGCTCGGTGATGACGAGGGTGGTCGCGATCGTGGCGTTGCCGAGGCCCTGCGCCATCAGACCGAGCACCTCGTGCTCGCGCGGGGTGAGCGCCTGGAGGGGGTCGTGGCGCGACGTCATCAGCTGGGAGACGACCTCGGGGTCGAGGGCGGTGCCGCCCGCGGCGACGCGGGACAGGGCGTCCAGGAACTCGTCGACGCGGCTGACGCGGTCCTTGAGAAGGTATCCGACGCCGCCGGCGCCGCCCGCGAGCAGCTCGGCGGCGTAGGTCTCCTCGACGTACTGCGACAGGACCAGGACCGGCAGGTCCGGCAGCCTCTTGCGGGCCTCGATCGCCGCGCGCAGCCCCTCGTCCCGGAACCCGGGCGGGAGCCGGACGTCGAGGACGGCGGCGTCCGGGCGGTGCTCCAGCAGCGCGGGCAGCACGTCCTGCCCGGTGGCGGCGGCCGCGACGACCTCGTGGCCGTCGGATTCGAGCAGCATGACGAGGCCCTCGCGGAGCAGGGCGTTGTCCTCCGCGATCACGATCCGCACGGCAGCTCCACCTCGAGCGTCGTCCCTTCCCCGTCGGGGCTGTCGAGGCGGGTCGTCCCGTCGAGCGCCGCCACCCGGCGGCGGATGCCCGCGAGGCCGCTGCCGCGGTCCGGGTCCGCCCCGCCCTTGCCATCATCCCGCACGCTGATCGTCAGCCGGCCGGGTTCGCGGCGGACCGCGACCCGGCCGTGCCGGGCGCCGCTGTGCTTGGCGATGTTGGTGAGGGCCTCGGCCACGACGAAGTAGGCGGCGGCCTCGACGGCGGCGGGCGCCCGGCCGTCCTCGACGTCCATCTCGACGGGGATCGGCTGCCCGGCGGCGAGCGCGCGCAGCGCCCCGGCCAGGCCCCGGTCGGACAGGATCGGCGGGTAGATGCCGCGGATCACCGTCCGCAGCTGGGTGAGCGCCTCCTCGATGCCCTCCCGGGCCTCCAGGAACAGCGCCCGCGCGGCCTCCGGGTCGCCGTCGAAGCGGCGGTCGGCGAGCCCGAGCCGCAACGCGGCGGCGACGAGCTGGGCCTGCGTGCCGTCGTGCAGGTCGCGCTCGATGCGGCGCAGCTCGGCGCCGTGCGCCTCCAGGGCCTCGGCGCGGGTCTCGGTCAGCTCCTCGACCCGCTCGGCGAGGCTCGTGCGGCGGGTCGGGGACAGCAGGGCCTCGGCGAGCCGCGCCTGCCAGCGGACGAGCCGCGGCACCAGCCACAGCAGGACGGCGAGATCGAAGGCGCCCTGGAGGAAGGGCATCGTCAGCGCCTTCGGCCAGCTGTCCAGCGTGATGAACGCCGACTGGGAGCCCTCCGGCGCCGCCCACCACCACAGGGGCAGCGACAGCGTGAACGGGATCGACGGCCAGATCCCCACCGCGATCATCGCCGTCCCGAGGGCGGTGACGCCGTGGAGCGCCAGCCAGGCCACGTCCCGCCAGGTGGACGGCGACCGCAGCAGCCGGCGCGCCTCGGCCAGGCCCTCCCCACGGGATGGCGGGTACGGCTCGGGGATCTCGCGCCCCAGGACGCGGCCGGCGCGGCGCCGCTCCGCGCTCGCCAGCGCCCGCAGCGGCTTCACGGCCGACGGAAGCGAGGGCAGGGCGATCGGAAGCAGCGCCAGGACGGCCGCCAGCGGGACGAGCCCGGCCAGCGCGGGGAGGCCGGTGCGCAGCGCGCGCACCAGCTCCGCGGTCGCGTCCGCGCTGCGTCTCAGAGCCCCGTCCATGTCACCTCGCAGGACACCGTAAGGGACGCCGGGGCACCGCGCACCCGGGCCTGCACCCATGCCGTGGTGTAGCCCGCTACACCACCGATTCGGTAGTGCGGTGCAATGTGCCCGGCCCCCTCCGGAACCTAGGTTCGTCCAGGTGAGAGGTGGCGTCCCCCGGAGGGAAGACATGACGACGATGACGGCCGGGGCCCCGGCGCCGGCGACGGTCCTGGACGCGGTCAGCCTGGACGCGGTCAGCAAGACCTACGGCGAGGTGCGGGCGCTGGACGGCGTCACCCGCACGTTCCCGCGCGGCGGGTTCACCGCCGTGATGGGGCCGTCCGGGTCGGGCAAGAGCACGTTCCTGCACTGCGCGTCCGGGCTCGACCGCCCGACCGCCGGCACCGTCCGGATCGGCGGCGTCGAGCTCGGCCGACTGGGCGAGGCGAAGCGGACCCGGCTGCGCCGGGAGCGGATCGGGTTCGTCTTCCAGGCGTTCAACCTGATCCCGTCCATGGACGTCGAGCAGAACATCACGCTCCCGCTGCGGCTCGGCGGCGCCGAGGCGGACCCGGCCTGGCTCGGCGAGGTCGTCGCGCGGGTCGGGCTCGCGGACCGGCTCCGGCACCGGCCGTCGGAGCTGTCGGGCGGGCAGCAGCAGCGCGCCGCGCTCGCCCGCGCGCTGATCACCCGTCCGGAGGTCGTGTTCGCGGACGAGCCGACCGGGGCGCTCGACCCGCGCACGGCCCGCGACGTCATGCGAATGCTGCGCGAGGCGGTGGACCTGACCGGCCAGACCGTCGTGCTGGTCACGCACGACCCGATGGCGGCCGCGTGGGCCGACTCGGTCGTCTTCCTCAGCCGCGGCCGGATCGTGGACGAGCTGGCCGCCCCGACCGTGTCCGCCGTCATGGCCCGCTGGGAGACGCTGTGAAGGGCAGGGGGCCGTCCGCCGGGATCTTCGTGGCGCTGGCGTTCGCGGCGGCGCTCGTCGGGGCGTGCGGGGTCCTGCTGGAGTCGGCGCTGCGGGCGCACGCCCCGGTCGAGCGGTTCGGTGCCGCCACGGCGATCGTGACAGGGCCGCAGAGCGTCGAGGACCGGATGAAGCGGTTCGGTGACGAGCCGGAGGAACAGAGCCGCCCTTTGACCGAGCGCGCGCCGGTCCCTCTCGCGGTCGCGGCGAAGCTGCGCGCCGTCCCGGGGGTGCGGGCCGTGGTGGCGGACGTCTCCTTCCCCGTCCTGCTCTCCACCGGCCGGACCGTGACCGGCCACGGCTGGGAGTCGGCGGCCCTGCGTCCCTACAGCCTCAGCGCGGGCCGCGCGCCACAGGCACCTGACGAGGTGGTGCTGAGCGCCTCCACCGGCGTCAGGCCGGGCGACCCGGTCCGGGTGCAGGCCGGCGGGACGCCCCGCCCGTACCGGGTGTCCGGGCTCGTCGCGGACGGTCCCGGCGCGGCCTTCTTCACCACGGCGACCGCCGCCGCCCTCGGCGGGCACCCGGGCCGGGCCGACGCCCTCGCGGTCGTCGGCGACGCGGACGGGGACGCGCTCCGCGCGGCCGCCCCGGGGCTCACCGTCGCGACCGGGGCGGCGCGCGGCGACGCCGAGGACCCGGCCGTGGCCGCGGCGCGCCCCGGCATCGTGGAGCTGGCCGCCTCGTTCGGCGGCCTGGCCGTGCTGACCGCGCTCGTGGTCCTCGGCGGACTGATCGTCCTGTCGGTGCGGGAGCGGGGCCGCGAGCTCGCACTGCTCCGGGCGGTCGGGGCGACGCCGGGCCAGGTCCGGGGCGCGGTCGTGCGGGAGACGACGCGCATCGCCGTCCCGGCCGCGCTGACCGGCGGCGCGCTGTCCCTCGCGCTCGGCGCGGGGATGCACGCCGCGATGGTCCGCAAGGGCGTGCTGCCGGACGGGTTCGGGCTGTCGCTCAGCCCGCTGCCCGCGCTGGCCGCGGTCGCGACCGCGGTCCTCGCCGCCGCCGTGACCTCGCTCGTGGCCGCGCTGCGGGTGTCGCGGATCCGCCCGGTGGAGGCGCTCGGCGAGACCGCGGCCGAGCCCGGCGGCCTGCCCCGGTGGCGCGTCGTCACCGGCGTGGTGTTCCTCGTCATCGGCCTGAACGCCCTCGGCTTCTCGGCCGGTGCGACCGGGCCCGCCGCGAACGCCTCGCTCGGCGGCCTCGTCATCTCCCTGATCATCGCGACGGCCTTCCTCGGCCCCCTGCTGGCCCGGTTCGGCAACCGGGTCCTCGGGCGGGCCGCCCGGACCGTCGCCCCGGTGTCCGGGCGGATGGCCCAGCACGCCGCCGGCGCCGCCGCGCTGCGCGCCGGGTCGCTGATCACGCCGGTCGCCCTGGCCGTCGCCTTCGCGGGCGTCCAGCTGTTCGCGCAGTCCACGGTCGCGCACGCCGCGCGGGTGCAGGCGGAAGAGGGCCTTCGCGCCGACCGGGTCGTGGTGTCGTCCGGCCCCGGCCTCCCGCACGGGGTCGCCGAGGCGGTGCGCCGCGTCCCCGGCGTGACGGCCGCGACGCCGGTCAGGCGCACCGGCGTCGTCATGGCGGTCAAGGAGCTGGGCGAGAAGAACCTCCGTTCGCTGGACGCCCGCGGCATCGGCCCGGACGCCGCGGCGACCATGGACCCCGACGTCTCCTCGGGCCGGCTCGCCGACCTGCGCGGGAACGCGGTCGCGCTCAGCCGGGACGTGGCGGGCGGCTTCGACGTCGGCGACACGGCGGCGCTGTGGCTCGCCGACGGAACGCGCGTCCGCGCCCGCGTGGTGGCGGTCTACGGCCGGGGCTTCGGCTTCGGCGACGTGCTGCTCCCGCGCGACCTGGTCGCCGCGCACTCGTCGGCTCCGCTCGACGACCATGTCCTCGTCCGCGGAGACGCGGACCTGACGGCCGTCACCGCCGCCTACGCCGGCGTCCGGGTGGTCTCCCCCGCCACGTTCCGGACGGGCCTCTCGCAGGAGATCAGGCTGCAGGGGTTCGTCGGCCGCGTGATCGTCGCGGCGATCACCGGGTTCATCCTCATCGGGCTCGTCACGACGCTCGCGGTGGCCACGGCGGCGCGGCGGCGCGAGTTCGCCCTGCTGCGGCTGGTCGGCGCGACCCGCCGGCAGGTGCTGCGGATGCTGCGGCTGGAGGCCGCGATCGTGCTCGGCACCGGCATCGCGGCCGGGACGCTCATCGCGGCCGTGACGCTGCTGACCTTCGCGGCGGCCGTCACCGGCCTCCCGCTCCCCTCGGTCCCGCCGCTGACCTGCGCGGCCGTCCTGCTCGGCACGGCGGGCCCCGCCGCCGCCGCGATCCTCCTGCCGGCGCGGGCGGTCCTGCGCCGGCGCACCTCCCCCTCCCTCTCCTGAAAGGAGACGTCATCATGACCAACTCCACCCGCTGGACCCTGTTCGCGATCCTCATCGCCGTCAACGTCATCTCCAACGTGGTCCTCGGCGACGCCTGGCTGCAGATCGTCGTCAGCGCCGTGACCGGCGCCGCCGTCGTCGCGGTGCTGATCGACTACCTGCTCCGGGGGCGGCGCGAGCGCTGATCCCGCCCCGCCCCGGCCGCCCGGGACGGACGAACCGCACGGCTCGTCCCCCGGGCGGCCCCGCCGCCGTTACGATCGCCACTGGCATGCTCTGTACCGGAACGGCGTGAAATGGATGATGTGGAGGTCCGGCACCTGCCGGGCGATCTGCCGCAGCTGTTCGACGGCGGCGCCGGGGACGGCGCGGCCGGGCGGACGCTGTCGGCGCCGCTGCCCGACGGGGACCTGATCTGGCCCGACCCCGGCTACCCGCAGCGGCAGTTCCTCATGCGGCCCGCCTTCTGGCTGAGCGACGACCCGGTCGGCGGGCAGGTGTGGGCCAGGTTCCGCGCCGAGCACCCGCGCTCGGGCCTGTGGCCCCTGCTGATGGACGAGACGGACCAGCCCTGGGCGGCCGGCCAGATCGCCCCCGAGCCGGTCGCCGAGGTCGGCAACTACCAGCCCCACGCGTTCATGTACGAGGTGTGGGCCGACTGGGCGGAGCAGGCGGACGGCGACCACGACGACCTCGCCCCGTTCGGCCGGCACTGCCCCGGGCCGGCCCCGGCGGGCGTCCCGGTCGACGACCCGGACGCCGTGGCCGACCGGCACGCCCGCGCGCTCGCCGCCCGCGGCCTGTCGCTCGGCCTGGTGGCGGTGGACCGGGGCGCCGACGCGCTCGCCGCCGTCGGCTGGCAGGGCGCTCTGAACCACAACGAGTGGACCGCGCCGCTCGCCGCCGTCCTGCGAGGCTGGGAGGACCGGTTCGGCGCGCGCGTCATCGGGCTCGGCTTCAACACGCTGGAGCTCAGCGTCGCCGCGCCCCCCGTCACCACCCGGCACGCCGTGCACGTCGCGGCCGAGCACTGGGCGTTCTGCCCGGACATCCTGTTCCAGGGCCCGGGGACGCTGGCCGGCTACGCCGAGGAGATCCGCGGCAAGACCAACTGGTCATTCTGGTGGGACTGACACCAAAGCCAAAAGGTGGTCATCTCACGTAAACGTCCAGGTCAGTACCGGTGGGACCCGCCGATTCCGCGGTTACCGTGGTGCGGGTGAGCACCGGGTGGCGCGGCCGGGACGACCCCCTCGAATGATGCGCGCGGGCGACCCCCGCCGAGCGGCCGCCGTCCGGACCGGGGCACGGAGGGAGCGCGGCGATGACCGACGGCTCGGGCGATGTACGGATCACGGAGCTGCTGCGCTCTTGGCGGGAGCCGGTGCTGGCCCGCTGGGTCGAGCTGGTGACCCCCGGCATCCGCGGCAGGCTCACCGAGCATGAGGTCCAGGCGGAGCTGGGCGAGTTGTACGGGCTGGTCGAGCGCTCCCTGGAGGGCGACGACGCGGCCTCGGGCGAGCTGCGGGCGACGCTGGCGGAGATCTCGCGCAGCCGGGCCCGGCAGGGGTTCAGCCCGCGCGAGACCGCGATCAGCGTGTTCGCGCTGAAGCAGGCGCTGTACGAGCAGATCAGGACCACCCGTGACCAGCGCGCCTACAGCGAGATCATCGACTTCTCGGCCTACGTCGACGAGCTCGGGCTGGCGACGTTCGAGACCTACGCGGCGGCGCGCGAGCAGGTCATCGCCGACCAGGCCGAGCAGCTGCTGGAGCTGTCGACGCCGGTGGTGAAGCTGTGGGACGGGGTGCTCGGGGTCCCGCTCGTCGGAACCCTCGACTCCGCGCGCACCCAGGTCGTGATGGAGACGCTGCTGCAGACCCTGGTGGACACCGGCTGCCGGTTCGCGGTGATCGACATCACCGGCGTGGCCGCCGTGGACACCGAGGTCGCCCAGCACCTGATGAAGACGGTGATGGCGGCCCGGCTGATGGGCACGCACTGCGTGATCTCGGGGATCCGGCCGCAGATCGCCCAGACGATCGTGACGCTCGGCATCGAGTTCGGCGACATCGTGACCAAGCCGACCCTGGCCGACGCGCTGGCGTACACGCTCGCGCTCCGCGGCGTGCGGGTGGTCGCCGGGCGGGAGGACTGATGGAACGGGTGCCGATCCTGAAGATCGGGGACGTCCTGCTCGTGTCGATCCAGACCGACCTGCAGGACCAGACCGTCATGGCACTGCAGGAGGACCTCGCCGCGCGGGTCTCCGGCACCGGCGCGCGCGGCGTCGTGATCGACATCACCGCGGTGGACATCGTCGACTCGTTCATCGGCCGGATGTTCGCCACCATCGCCGCCATGTCGCGGCTCATGGACGCCGAGACGGTGGTCGTCGGGATGCGCCCCGCGGTGGCGATCACGCTGGTGGAGCTCGGGCTGTCGCTGGGCGGGGTGCGCACCGCGCTGGACCTGGAGGAGGGCATGCGGCTGCTCGGCGCCGGGCCGCCGGGCGCCCGCACCGCCGCGGCGGGCGGCCCATGACCCTGCCGCCCGGCGGCGAGATGCCCATCGCCTCCAACGACGACGTCGTCCGCGTCCGGCACCTGGTCCGGTCGGCCGCCGCGGCGGCGGGGCTGTCCCTGGTCGACCAGACCAAGATCGTCACGGCGGCGAGCGAGCTGGCCCGCAACACCTACGCGCACGGCGGCGGCGGGACGATGCGGGTGGAGCAGGCCACCGGCGAGGGAGGCCGCCGGGGCGTGCGCGTCGTCTTCACCGACAAAGGGCCCGGCATCGCGGACGTGGACCAGGCGCTCAGCGAGGGATGGACGAGCGGGACGGGCCTCGGTCTCGGCCTCTCGGGCGCCCGCCGGCTGAGCGACGAGTTCAGCCTGTCGAGCGAGGTGGGGAAGGGCACCACGGTGACGGTGGCCAAATGGCTCCGCTGAACGGCGGCGGATGGACGACCAGCCCGCCGGCGGGCGACTCGCTGCTGGTGCGGGTGGAGGAGCCGAGCGCGGCGGCGGGCGTGCGGCGGCGGATCACCGCGTTCGCCGAGCGGCTCGGGTTCGGCGGGGAGCGCCTCGGCCAGGTCCAGCTCGCGGCGACCGAGGCGGCCACGAACCTCGCCAACCACGCGCGGCAGGGCGAGATGGTGGTGCGGATCGTCCGGTCCGGTGAGACCGCGCTGCTGGAGTTCGTCTGCGTGGACCGCGGGCCCGGCATCGCCGACGTGCCGGCCTCACGCGCGGACGGCTACTCGACCAGCGGCACCCTCGGGCTCGGGCTCGGGTCGATCGAGCGGCTCGCCGACCGCTGCGGGATGTTCTCGCTGCCCCGGACGGGCACGGTGCTGTACGCGCGGTTCCTGCCTCCGGGCACGCCCGCCGGGCGGGACGCCGCGGACCCGCCGTTCGCCGGCCTCACCGTGACGATCGAGGGCGAGGAGGTGTGCGGCGACGCGTACACGGCGCGCCTGGCCGGCGGCACGGTCCACGCGCTGCTCTGCGACGGCCTCGGGCACGGCCCGCTGGCCGCGCGGGCGGCGTGGGAGGCCGTCAGGGCGGCGCACGAGACCGCGCCGCCGGCCCGGCCCGGCGACGTCCTGCGCCACGTCCACCGGCGGATGTCGGCCACCCGGGGCGGCGCGGTCGGCGTCGTCTCCGTCGACCCGGCGGCCGGGCGGGTGCGGTTCGCGGGGATCGGGAACATCGGCGCGTGGATCGTCGGGCCGGAGCGCCGCACCGGGATGATCTCCGTCCCGGGGATCGCGGGCGTCCATGCCGACCGGATCCGGGAGCACTCCTACGACCTGCCGCCGGACGCGGCGGTGGTGCTGCACTCCGACGGCCTGACCGGCCGGTGGGACCTCGCCGACCAGCACGGCCGCCGCGACCCGATGCTGATCGCGGCGACCCTGCTGCGCGACGCCGGGGTGCGGCGCGACGACCGGTCGGTGCTCGCCGTCACCACGGCCGGATGGGAGTGACCGCATGGCCGGCGACCTGCTCCGCATGGAGATCGTGGACGAGCACGGCGTGTTCGCCGTCCGCCAGGCCGGCCGGCACGTCGCCGCCGCGGTCGGCCTCGACCACCAGGACCAGGTCCGGGTCGCCACCGCGCTCAGCGAGGCCGGGCGGCAGCTGTACGCGTCCGCCGGGAGGGTGTCCGTCGCGTTCCGCCTCGACGACGGCGGGCGGCCCGGCCTGGTGATCGAACTCGATCTCGGGCGGGCCCGGCCGGACCGCCCGCCGGAGTCGCTGAACGCGGCGGCCCGCCTGATGACCCTGGTCGAGGAGGACCGGACCGGCGACCGCGACCGGATCCGGCTGCGCAAGGACCTGCCCACCGGCGCCGCTCCGATGGCCGACGAGGACGTGGCCGCCCTGCGGGTCCGGCTCCGCCGGCTCCGGCCCGCCACCGCCCTTGAGGAGCTCAGGACGCAGAACGCCGAACTCCTCGCCGCGCTGGAGGAGCTGCGGAACCTCAACGCCGAGCTGGAGGCGACCAACCACGGCGTGATGGCCCTCTACAACGAGATCTCCGAGGAGCTGGAGGAGACCAACAGCGGCGTGGTGGCGCTGCACGCCGAGCTGGAGGAGAAGTCCGACCAGCTGCGGAGGGCGGTCGAGGTGAAGAACCGCTTCTGGGCCAACATCAGCCACGAGCTGCGCACCCCCGTGAACGGCATCATCGGCCTGTCCCGGCTGCTCCTGGACCCCGCCGCCGAACCGGTCACCCCGGAGCAGCGCCAGCAGATCATCCTGATCGGGGAGACCGGCGGCACCCTGCTCACGCTGGTCGACGAGCTGCTCGACATGGCGAAGGCCGAGCAGGGCAGGCTGGAGCCGCGGCCCGCGCCGGTGAACGTCCCGGCGCTGCTGAAGCACCTGGCGGAGCTGATGGGCCCGATGGCCGAGCAGGCCGGGCTCACGCTCTCCGTGGACGTGTCCCGCGCGCCCCCCGTCATCGTGACCGACCGGGAGATGCTCTCCCGCATCCTGCGGAACCTGGTGGGCAACGGGCTGAAGTTCACGGCGGAAGGGGAGGTCCGCCTCGCCGCCGGAGCGACGTCCCGGCACACCGAGTTCGTCGTCACCGACACCGGCGTGGGCATCCCGCCCGACGAGCAGGAGCGGGTCTTCGAGGAGTTCTACCAGGCGCCGGGCGGCACGGCGCGGGGAACCGGGCTCGGCCTGCCCTACGCCCGCCACCTCGCCACCGCGCTCGGCGGCGAGCTCCTCCTGGAGAGCACCGAGGGCGAGGGCACGACGGTGACGCTGCGGCTGCCGCCCTACCGGCCGCTGGCCGAGCTCGGCCTCGGCCACGTGCTGATCGCCGATGACGACGACGCGACCCGCCGGCTCCTGCGCGGCCTGGTGGAGGAGGCCGCGGAACGGGTCAGCGAGGCCGCCGACGGCCGTGCCGCGCTCGCCGCCGTCGCCGCCGATCCGCCCGGCCTCGTCCTGCTGGACCTGCGCATGCCCGGAGTGGACGGCGTCGACGTCCTCGCCGAACTCCCCCCGGAGCCGCCGGTCGTGCTGGTCACCTCGGCGGACGTGACGGTTTCGGACGACCCGCGGCTGGCCCGCGCGGGCGCGGTGCTGGCCAAGGACAGGATCGGCCCGGAGACGCTCGCCGACGCGGTGCGCGCCGCCCTGGCCGATGGCACCGCCCGCCCCCGCGACGCCGGAGGGCCGGCATGACCGGCTCGCCCGCGTGCACGACGCTGGTGGTCGACGACAACGACACCAAGCGGTACATCATCGGCAGCTGGCTGCGCCGCGCCGGGCACGTCGTGGTGGAGGCCGCGTCCGCGGCGGAGACCTGGCGGCGGCTCGCCGAGCACGAGATCGAGCTGGTGGTGCTGGACGTGCGGCTGCCGGACATGAGCGGCATCGAGGTCTGCGAGCGGATCAAGTCCGCACCGCGGACGGGGTCGCTGCCCGTGATCCACATCTCGGCGCACGCCGTGGACATCGCGGACCGCGTCCACGGGCTGCGCCGGGGCGCCGACGCCTACATGACCGACCCGATCGACCCCGGCGAGTTCCTCGCGACCGTGGAGGCGGTGCTGCGCTACTACCGGGCGCTGCACCGGGCCGAGCGGATGGCCTCCCGGCTGGCGGCCTTCACCCGCACGTCCCTGCGGATCAACGCCGCCGGGTCCTTCGAGGAGCTCGCCGCGGTCGCGGTCCACGGCGCCCACACGATCTTCGGGACGCCGGCCGCGGTGTTCACCCAGCCGCTGGAGGGCAGACCGGTGCGGACCGTGGAGCGCGGCGGCGGGCCGGAGTACCGCGACCATCCGTCCGGCCTGCTGCCCCGGCTGGTCGGCATGACGGGGCTCGCGGACGACACCGGGACCGAGGTCAGGCGGGTGCCCGCGCACGCGTGGCGGGAGCTGCTGCCCGACACGGTGGTGGAGGGGGACGCCGTGATCGCGGTCTCGCGGCTCAAGGCGGACCGGCCGGCCGCCGCGATCGTGATCGACGCCCGCGGCGTCCCGGAGAAGGGCGACACCGAACTGCTCCGCCAGCTCGGCCAGACCCTGGCCCTCGCGATGGAGGCGCTCAGGTCCTACACCGAGGAGCACACGGTCTCGCTCACCATCCAGCGCAGCCTCCTCCCCGCGGCGACCCCGCCGGTGCCCGGCTGGGCCTTCGCCGTCCGGTACGCGCCCGCCGGCGACCAGGCGGAGGTCGGCGGCGACTTCTACGAGGTCCTCGACCGCGGCGACCGGGTCCTGGTGGCCATCGGGGACGTGCAGGGCCACTCGCTGCTCGCCGCGACGGTGATGGCGGAGATCCGGCACGCGCTGCGGGCCTTCGCCGCCGAAGGCCACGACGCCGTCACGATCCTGCGGCTGCTGAACGACGTGATGGAGCGCTACCACGGCGACCAGACCGCGACGATGTGCCTGCTGACGCTGGATCCCCGCACGGGCGCCGCGCAGGTCGCCAACGCCGGGCACATCCCGCCGCTGCACATCTCGGGCGGCCGGGCCCGCTACGGCTCGGGCGGCGGCGTGCTGCTCGGGTTCCCCGTGGAGGACGTGGCGGTCGAGGAGACCGTGGTGCCGCCGGGCGGCATCGTCATGCTGCTCACCGACGGGCTGATCGAGGACCGCGGCATCCCGCTGGGCGACAACCTGGAGCGGCTGCGGGCCGTCGCCGGCCGCGCGGAGGACGACCTCGAACGGTTCAGCGACCGCGTGCTCGCCGAGTTCGGGCACCGCGAGGACGACGTCGCGATGATCGTGCTCCGCCGCGACGGGGCCCGCGGCGCCGCCTGACACCACACCGCCTGACACCACACCGCCTGACACCACACCGCCTGACACCACACCGTGCCGCCCGCTCCCCTACGATGCGGCGGAGGACGGCGAGGGGGTCGGCGACGGATGCGAGGCGGCAGGGGGCTCTGCGCGGGCATCGCGGCGGGAATCGTCCTCACCCTGGCGGCCGACGTCGGCGTCATCGTGCACGACCGGGCGGACGGCGGGCCGGCCAAGGCCGGAAACCTCGTCTCGGTGGACCAGGCGCCGCGGACGCCCACCGTCGCGCCGCTCACCCGCCGGTACACGCCGCACCTGCTCGTGGCGGGCCCGTCCTCCTTACCGCCCCAGGCGGTCGAGCGGGCGAGGCGGCTCGACGGCGTCGCCGGGGTCACGGTCGTGGACGCCGCGCGGGCGCAGGTCGGCGGGCGCCGCATGGGGCTGCTCGGCGTCGACCCGTCGGGGTTCCGGGCGTTCGCCCCCGGGCCCACCGCCGAGTCCGACCAGCTGTGGCAGACCATCGCCCTGGGCGGCCTGGCCGTCTCGTTCGAGCACGGCCGGGACGCGCTGCCGCTGGGCTCGGTCGTCACCGCGGGCCGCAGCACGAGCCCGGGGCGGGTCCGCGTCGGCGCCTACGCGTCGATGGGCATCGGCGACATCGACGCGGTCGTGTCGCGCCGGCAGGCCCGCGCGCTCGGCATGCCGGACGGGAACGGCCTCGTCGTCAGCGCCCCGAAGGCCGACACCGCGAAGCTGGCGAAGCGGCTGCGGCGGATCCTTCCGCGCGGCACGAGGGTGGCGGCGCTGGCGACGCCGAAGACCCCGGCCGGCTCCGGGAAGCGGAAGAACCGGCCGCAGGTCACGGGGCGTCCGGACGGGGCGTCCGGCGACCGCACGCCCATCACCGGCAACATGATGACCCCCACGATGCGGACCGTCCTGCTGGAGATCGCCGGCATGTTCGGCCCGTTCCCGGTGATCGGCTGCCACCGCTCCACCGGCGACCCGCAGGACCACGGCGACGGCCGCGCCTGCGACTTCATGGAGAGCACCGGCGGCCGGATGCCGAGCGCGGGCGCCCAGCGGCACGGCGACCAGGTCGCCGCGTACGCCGTGGCCAACGCGCGCCGGCTCGGGATCTCCTACGTCATCTGGAAGCAGCGGATCTGGAACGTCCGCGGCGGCGGCTGGCGGCCGATGGAGGACCGCGGCAGCATCACCCAGAACCACTACGACCACGTGCACATCTCGGTGCTGCGCTAGGGACCGGTCACGGCAGTTCCTGCTCGCACCAGACCACCTTGCCGCCCTTGGTGCGGCGGACGCCCCAGCGCTGCGCCAGCCGCCCCACCACGTGCAGGCCGCGACCCGACTCGCTCGCGTCGTCCTCCTCCTCGTCGTGGTGGCGGATGCGGGGCCGCCCGTCCGAGGAGTCGAACACCTCGCAGACCAGCCCGCCCTCCCGCACCAGCCGCAGCACGATCCGGCCGCCCGCGTGCCGGATCGCGTTGGTGACCAGCTCGGACGCCAGCAGCGTGGTCGTGTAGGCCATGTCCTCCAGGCCCCAGCGGGCCAGCCGGTCGCGGATCAGGCCGCGGGCGCGGCGGACGGCGGCGGGCTCGGCCGGCAGCTCCCAGGAGGCGTGCCGGTCGGCGGGGATGCGCGCCAGCCGCGCCACGAGCATCGCGATGTCGTCGCGGTGCTGGTCGTCGTAGACGCCGTCGAGCGCCGCCTGGCACAGGTCCTCCAGTGGCCGCGCCGCGGCGCCCGGGCCGAAGGTCGCCTGCAGCCGGGCGAGCCCGTCGTCGATGTCGCGGGCCCGGTTCTCCACCAGGCCGTCGGTGTAGAGGAACAGCAGCGTGCCGTCCTCGACGGTGAACTCGCGGCTGACGATCGGGCCCTCGCCCCCGACGCCGAGCGGCGGCGCGGGCGGCACCGGCAGGTACTCCGAGTCGGCGCCGGGCGGGACGAGCAGCGGCGGCAGGTGCCCGGCGCTGGCGACCTCGCACCGGCCGCTGACCGCGTCGTAGACGACGTAGGCGCAGGTGGCGAAGTGCGGTTCGCGCTCGCCGAGCGTCTCCATCAGCCAGTCGAGCCGCTCCAGCGCCTCGGCGGGCGGCAGCTCCAGGCCGGCGAGGGTGTGGATCGCGGTGCGGAGCCGGCCCATGGTGACGGCGGCCTTCACGCCGTGCCCGGCCACGTCCCCGACCACGAGGGCGACCCGGCCGCCGGGCAGCGCGATCGACTCGTACCAGTCGCCGCCGACCTCGATGAGGCGGCTACCTGGCAGGTACCGGTGGTGCACCTCGACCGGCGACGGAGCCGACAGCCCGGTCGGGAGCAGGCTGCGCTGCAGGGTCAGCGCCGTCGCGCGCTCCCGCGAGTACTGCCGGGCGCTCTCGATGAAGATGGACGCCCGGTTGGCGAACTCCATCCCGATCTCGACGTCGTAGGCGTCGAACGGCCGGTGCGCGGCGTTGCGCGTGCACACGAAGAAGCCGAGGACACCCGCCGCCGACGCGATCGGCAGCAGCAGCATCGAGGCGCCCTTGAGCAGCTCGGCGACGGGAGGCCGCCGCCACGCGGCGGCGAGCCTGGCCGCGCCCTCGCCGCCGAGGGCGCGCAGCACCGGCTCGCCCGACTGCAGGCACAGCACGTGCGGGGTGCCCTCCGGGTAGACGAGGGACTCCCCCGTCGGGAAGGTCGCGTCCCAGGCCGGATCCTCGTCGTCGAACCCGATCGCCATCCGGCGCAGCTGCGGGCCGTCCGGGCCCTCCGGCGGCTCGTCGGCGTCGATATGGCTCTCCAGGAGCATCAGCGCGCCGGAATTGCAGAAATGCGGGACGAGGACGTCCATCAGGCCGCGGGCCAGCATTTCCAGGTCGAGCGTCGAGCCGATCCGCGGCAGCGCGTCGTCCAGCAGTGCCCGCCGGATGACCGCCGGGTCGACGAAACGGTCCGCGAGCGGCACCGGCACCCGGACGACGGCGAGCGCGACGACGTCGGGCGCGCCGCCGTTCATCGGGTGGACCGTTACGACCGCGTCGAGCGACCCGCCCGCGGGGTTCTCCACGGCGAGCATGGCGGTGCGCTCCCGCCTGGCCTTCAGCGCCTCCAGCAGCGGCTCCCGGGCGCCGGGGATGACCTCGTCCAGGTGCGCACCCAGCAGGTCGTCCGGATCCGGGCGCAGCACGGCGGCGGCATTGCGGTCGAACTGAAGAATTCTCCCCGACGAGTCCATGCCGAGAATGAGAATTCGGGTGGACGACTCCATCGCTCGATTATGGGACATGGCGCGGCCGGATGAGGCCGATACGGGAGGGGAATCCGCCCGTTACCGATGCGTGCGGGTCTCGTCCAGGAACTGCCTCCAGGTCCGCTTCCCCACCGCCCGGTCCGGAGTCAGATGGAGGCCTTCCCGGAATCCGCGCGCGGCCTTCCCCGGCAGCGGCAGCGGCAGCCGCACGGGCTTGCGCAGGCCGCGAGCCGCCAGGTAGTCCCGCATCATCTCCTCGGCGGTGAGCACCTCCGGGCCACCCATGTCATCCACCCGCCTCGCGGGACCGGCGGCCAGCGCGAGTTCGGTGAGGCGCTCGGCGACCTCTCCGACGTCGATCGGCTGGTCGCGCAGGTTCCTGGGCAGCGCCACCACCCCGGGGATCTTGGTGAGAACGGTGAAGACCATGTCCGGGAGCGTGTGGAACTGGGTGGTGCGCAGGATCGTGTACGGCAGGCCGGAGTCCTCGACGAGCCTCTCCACCGCGTGCTTGGTCCGGTAGTAGCTGTAGGGGATCTTGTCGACGCCGACGATCGAGATGTAGATCAGGTGCGGCGCGCCCTGCCTGCGCGCGGCCTCGACCAGCCTGCGCGTGGCCGCCAGGTCCCGTTTGGTGTGGAACGGGTCGCTGGCGCAGTGCACGATCGTCTCCACGCCCTCGAGCGCGGCGTCGATGCCCTCGCCCTTCCACAGGTCGCCCTTGTGCCAGGTCACGCCTGCCTCGGGTTCCCGCGCGCGGCGGCTCAGCCCGTGCACGTCCGCGCCCGCCTCGGCGAGCAGCCGGGTGACCGGCGTGCCGAGCGTGCCGCTCGCTCCGGTGACGAGAATCATCGTTTCCTCCATCTCAACGTGGCGCCGCCGCGGGTCAGGGCCTCCCGAAGACCTGCGGCGGCGGGACGGGCGTGACGATCTCCTCGCCGTCGCGCAGCGGCGCGGCGCCCGCGCAGAAGGCGGCGAGGTCGCCGCCCTCCAGCAGCCGCGCCCGGACGATGCCGCCCGCCGCGCGGCGGGTCAGCTCCGCCACCGGGAGCGGCTCGCGCGACGCGGCGACGATCAGGTTGCCGAAGCGGCGGCCCCGCAGCACGCCGGGATCGCCCATCAGCAGCGTGTGCCGGAACACCGAGCGGACCGTCGCGGTCACCCGCCGGGCGAACGGCAGCCGGAAGCCGTCTGCGACGTTGGCCAGGTAGACGCCGGCTGGACGCAGCACCCGCGCCGCGTCCAGGACGAACTCGCGGGTCGCGAGCTCCGGCGGCATCGACGCCCCGGCGAACGCGTCCATCACCACGAGGTCGTCGGCCTCGTCCGCGAGCGCCGCGACCCCGGTGCGCCCGTCGGTGACGCGGATCCGCAGGCCGGGGACGCCCTTGACCGGCAGCTGCTCCCGGACGAGCTGCACCAACTCCGCGTCCGGCTCCAGCACGATCTGCCTGGAGCCGGGCCGCGTCGCGGCGATGTAGCGGGGCAGCGTGCATCCCGCGCCGCCGATGTGGACCGCGTCGAACGCCTCGCCGTCCGGCCCGAGGGAGTCGACCACGTCGCCCATCAGCCGCATGTACTCGAAGTCGAGGTAGGTCGGGTCGGCCAGGTTCACGTACGACTGCGGCACGCCGTCGACGAGGAGCATCCAGCCGCCGTCGCGGTCGGCGTCCCGCAGGAGCTCGGCCTCCCCGCCGTCGATCTCGTAGGTTCGCGCCCGGGGTCCGTGCCTGCCCTTGCGTGCCATGGCCTCCACCCTACGGACCGCGCGACGCGCGGCCCGCCGTACCTCACGTCCGTTCCGTCAGCGTGACCTCCGCCGCGAAATGGCACGCGCTGGGATGGGCGGAACCGTCCCGCGCCCGGAGCGCGGGCTCCTCCTCCGCGCAGACGTCCCGCGCCTTCCAGCACCGGGTCCGGAACCGGCAGCCGGACGGCGGGTCCATCGGCGACGGCGGCTCCCCCTCCAGCCGGATCTGGTCCGTCCAGACGGCCGCGTCCGGGTCGGGCACCGGCACCGCCGACAGCAGCGCCTGCGTGTACGGGTGGGTCGGGTGCTCGTAGATCTGCTCCTCGTCGCCGGTCTCGACGACCCTGCCCAGGTACATGACGGCGATCCGGTCGGAGATGTGGCGGACGGCGGCGAGGTCGTGCGCGATGAACACGTAGGCCAGGCCGAGCTCGCGCTGCAGCTCGGCGAGGAGGTTCATCACCTGCGCCTGGACCGAGACGTCCAGGGCCGACACCGGCTCGTCGCACACGATGACGTCGGGCCGCAGCGCCAGGGCGCGGGCGATCCCGACGCGCTGCCGCTGCCCGCCGGAGAACTGGTGCGGGTACCGGTTGACGTGGCCGGGGTCGAGGCCGACCAGCTCCAGCAGTTCCTGGACGCGCCGGCGCCGCTCGCCCTTCGGCGCGGCCTCCGGGTGGATCGCGAACGGCTCGCCGACGATGTCGCCGACCGTCATGCGCGGGTTGAGGGACGAGTACGGGTCCTGCATCACCATCTGGATGCGGCGGCGCAGCGCCCGCAGCTCGGGCCTCGGAAGCGCGAAGACGTCGCGACCCTCGAAGCGGACCGTCCCGGCCGTCGGGCGCTCGGCGGCGAGCAGCAGTTTCGCCAGCGTCGACTTGCCGCAGCCGGACTCCCCGACGACGCCGAGGGTCTCGCCGCGGCGCAGCTCCAGGTCGACGCCGTCCACGGCCTTGACGTGCCCGACCGCCCGCTTGAGCACGATGCCGCGAGTCACCGGGTAGTGCTTGACGAGCCCCTCCACCTGGAGGATCGGCTGCTCACTCTGCTCCGGCACCGTGCACCTCCGCGGCGAAGTGGCAGGCGGCGTCGTGCCCGGGCGCGACCGTCACGAGCGGCGGCGCCTCGGCGGCGCAGACCGCCTCGGCGCGGGGGCAGCGCGGCTGGAACGGGCAGCCGGGCGGGAGCGCGGCCGGGTTCGGCGGCGAGCCCTTGATCGGCACGAGCGCCGCGTCCCGCCGGTCGAGCCGCGGCACCGAGGCCAGCAGCCCCCGGGTGTAGGGGTGGGCGGGCCGCGCGTACAGCTCGCGGGCGGGCGCCTGCTCGGCGACCGACCCGGCGTACATGACGACGATCCGGTCCGCGACGCCGGCGACCACGCCGAGGTCGTGGGTGATCAGCACCATGCCCATGCGCAGCTCGTCCTGGAGCGTGGCGAGCAGCCGCATGATCTGCGCCTGCACGGTCACGTCGAGCGCGGTGGTCGGCTCGTCGGCGATCAGCACGTCCGGGTCCAGGGCCAGCGCCATCGCGATCATGATGCGCTGGCGCATGCCGCCGGAGAACTGGTGCGGGTAGTCGCCGAGCCGCTCGGCGGCGGACGGGATCCGGACCCGCTCCATCAGCTCGACGGCCTTGTCCCGGGCCGCGCGGCGGCCGAGCCCGCGGTGCACCCGGTACATCTCGCGGAGCTGGTCGCCGACCGTGAAGACGGGGTTCAGCGCGGTCAGCGCGTCCTGGAAGATCATCGAGATGCGGTCGCCGCGGTAGGCGCGGCGGCGCTTCTCGGGCAGGCCGAGCAGTTCCTCGCCGCGCAGCTTCACCGACCCGCGCTCGATCCGGGCGGGCGGGACGTCGAGGATGCCCATCACGGCCTGCGCCGCGACGCTCTTGCCCGACCCCGACTCGCCGAGGATCGCGAGCGTCTCCCCTTCGGCGAGCGTGTACGACAGGCCGTTCACGGCGTGGACGTCCTGGTCGCGCACGCGGAACCGCACGTGCAGGTCGTCGACCTCCAGCAGCGGCGCCCCCGGCCGGGGCGCCGGTACCGGGTCGTCCTTCAGTTCCGTGCTCATGTCTCCGATCACCGCAGCTTCGGGTCGAGGGCGTCGCGGACGGCGTCGCCGAGCATCAGGAAGCTCAGCACCGTGGCCGACAGGAACGCCGCGGGGAAGATCAGCAGGTGCGGATGGTCGATGAAGGAGTCCTTCGCCTGGTTGAGCTGCAGGCCCCAGGAGACCTCCGGGTACTGCAGGCCGACGCCGAGGAAGTCCAGCGTCGCCTCGCCCACGATCACATGGCCGACGTTGAGGGTGGCGATCACGATCACCGGGGCGATCGCGTTCGGCAGGATGTGCCGCGTCATGATCCGCCGGTCGGACGCGCCGAGCAGCCGCGCCGCCTGCACGTAGTCGGCGTCGCGGACGGAGATGACCTGGCCGCGCATGATGCGGATCATGGTCGTCCAGCCGAGCAGCACCAGCACCAGCGTCATCGCGCCGACGCCGTGCCCGGGGAAGGCGACGAGGATGACCGTGCCGCCCAGCACGAACGGCAGCCCGAAGAACACGTCGGTGAGCCGGGCGATCAGTGCGTCGACGGCGCCGCCGTAGTAACCCGCGAGCAATCCGAACACGAGCGCGATCAGCAGCGCGAACAGCGTGACCGCGACGCCGATCAGCAGGGTCGGGCGGGCGCCGTGCACGACGTGCGCGTAGTAGTCGCAGCCCGCGAGGTCGGTGCCGAACCAGTGGTCGCCGGACGGGCCGAGCTTGGCCATGTTCGGGTCGCATCCCTTGTTGGCCTCGGTGGCCGTGAACAGCCGTGGCAACGCGGCCATCGCCGCCACCACGGCGAGGATCACCATCGAGCCCCAGAAGATCCAGCGGCGCCGCAGGTCGCGCCAGGCGTCGTCCCACAGCGAGGCCCTGCCGATCTCGCCGCCCGCGACCGCGACGGCCGCGGCGCCGGTGCCCGGGGCCCCCGCGCCCGCGGCGGGCGCGGGCTCGGCGCCCGGCGGCCCGGCGTCCGGCTCCTTGATCGTCATGTTCTCCTCACTCGTACCTGATCCGCGGGTCCAGCACCCCGTACAGCAGGTCCACGATCAGGTTGACCAGCAAGAAGATCAGCACGAGCACTGTGACCGCGCCGACCACCACGGGGCCCTCCTTGAGCTGGATCGAGGTGAACACCTGCTGCCCGATGCCGGGCAGGTTGAAGATGCCCTCGGTCACGATCGCGCCGCCCATCAGGTTGCCGAAGTCGACGCCCAGATAGGTCACCACCGGGATCAGGGAGTTGCGCAGGGCGTGCCGCCCGACGACCCGGGCCCGGGACAGCCCCTTGGCGTTGGCGGTGCGGACGTAGTCGGCCCGCAGATTCTCCGCGAGGCTCGTCCGGGTCAGCCGCGCCACGTACGACAGGCCGAGCGAGCCCAGGACGAGGCCGGGCAGCAGGTAGCTCATCGGCCACCCGTCGTCCGTCCCGGCCGTCGGGAAGATCTTCCAGTGCAGGCCGAACAGGATCTGCGCGAGGTAGCCGAGCACGAACACCGGGACCGCGATCACCAGGGTCGTCCCGCCGAGGACGAGGGTGTCGGCGAACCTGCCGCGCCGCAGGCCCGCCCACACACCGAGCATGATCCCTATGCCCAGTTCGAAGAGCCAGGCGGTGACCGCGAGCTGCGCGGTCACCGCCCAGCGCCCGCTGAGCATCTCCGACACGCTCTGGCCGGTGTAGTTCTCGCCCAGGTCGCCCTGGACGAGGCCCCACATGTACTTCGCGTACTGCACCAGCAGCGGGTCGTTCAGGTTGTACCGGTCCCGGAGCGTCTGCAGGACGTTCTCCGGAACCGGCTTGTCCCCGGCGAGCGCCTGGATCGGATCGCCCGGCAGCGCGAACACCATCGCGTAGATGAACAGCGTGGTGCCGATGAAGACCGGGACCGCCTGCAGGAGCCGCCGGAGGACGTAGCGCCACATCGCCGGCTACTTCACCGTCACTTCGGTGGCGACCAGCCCCGTCGCGTACGGGGTGATCTTGACATTGTCCACCTTCTCCGACCGGCCGCCCTGGCCCACCCATGTCCACAGCGGGATCATCGGCATCTCACGGATGGCGATGTCCTCGGCCTGGTGGTAGAACTTCAGGGCCTCCTGCTGGTCGGACGTCCGGTTGCCCTTGGCGATGAGCTCGTCGAACTCCTCGTTCTCCCAGCCCATGCGGTTGGCGTCCGAGCGCCACATGTTCTCCAGGTAGTTCTGCGCGCTCGGGTAGTCGGCCTCCCAGTTCTGCCGGTACGGGCCCTTTTCCTCGCGCGCCCTCAGCATGGAGAAGTAGTCGGAGGCGGGGACCTGCCGGAACTCGATCTTCTGGATGCCGAGGTTGTCTCGCAGAGAGTTCGCGACGATCCTCATCCACTGCGCGTACGTCGGCTGCGCATTGGAGAAGTACAGCTCCAGCGTCCCCTCGAAGCCGCCCGACTTTTCGTACAGCTCCTTGGCCTTGGCCGGGTTGTAGGTGCACAGCTCGCCGCAGGCGCCCTGGCGGTACCCGGAGATGATCGGCGGGAGCAGGGAGTCGGCGGGGATGTAGTCGCCGTTGTAGACCGCCTTGTTGATGCCCTCGCGGTCGATGGCCATGGAGAACGCCCTGCGCAGGTCGGCGTTGGCGAAGCGCTTGTCGAACAGCGGGAAGCCGAGGTAGTCGATGGTGCCCATCTTGCGCGGCAGGAACCGGTCGCCCAGCAGCCGCTTGGCCTCGGGCACCTTCCCGGCCGGGATGGTCTGGAGGACGTCGATCCGGCCGGCCCGGAGGTCGGTGTAGGCGGTGTCCGCGCTGGAATAGCTCTTCCAGGTCACGCCCTTGTTCTTAGGCTTGCGTGGCCCGGTGTAGCCCTCGAACGCGACCAGCTTGATCTGCTTGTTGCGTTCCCACTTGCCCTCGATCTTGTACGGGCCGTTGCCGATCGGCTGGTCGTCGAACCCCTTGAGGTCCTTGAGCCCCGCCTTCGGCATCGGCGCGTACGCCGGATAGGTGAGCAGCTGCGGGAACTGGTTGAACGGGTCGTTCAGCGTGACCTTGAGCGTGTTCTGGTCGACGACCTCGAGCCCGGACAGCTTGTCCGCCTCCGGCTTGGCGTCCTCGTCCTCGGGGTTCATCTCCTCGTACCCCTTGATGTACGAGAAGTAGTCGTTGGCGCCCATCGCGTTCGGCCCGTATGCGGCGTTGTTCCACGCGTCCGCGAAGCTCTGCGCGGTCACCGGCTCGCCGTTGTGGAACTTCTGCCCCGGCCTGACCTTGATCGTCCACACCTTCTGGTCGTCCGAGGTGACCGACTCCGCGGCCAGCGGGACGGCCTTGCCGTCCTCGGTGAGCGTCACCAGGTTGTCGAACAGCTCGGTGATCACGTCGAAGGAGTAGCTGCTCGTGGTGTTGGCCGGCACCAGGTGATCGGGCTCGCTGTGGCCCACGGTGAAGGCGCCGTCGCCCGCACCGGCGTCGTCGCCGCCGCAGGCCGACAGGCCGAGCGACGCGGCCAGCGCCACCGCGGCGAGCCCCGCCACCTTCACGCGGACGCCCCTTCCGGCACCCCTCAGGCTGGTCATGCTCCTCCTCGGCCCCGTTGCTTCGTCGCGCGGGCGCTTGGCCGCCCGCCGCCACCTAGATTGCTGGCAGCGTCGTCCTCACGTTGACGGTTTGGGTACGCCGCTGACGGAGTCGAAACCGGATCGAGACGTTTTTGATCATTCATTGACACAGGTCAGCGCGGGAGCAAAATGAAGGTTCGTTGCGGAAGGGGCTGATGGGGTGGAGTTGCGCGAGATGCCGGACGGGGCGGCGGCGGACCGGGCGGGGACCGACCGGGCGGGGGCGGAGGCGGCGGCGATCTGCGCCGACCTGATCCGGTTCGACACCACGAACCGCGGGGAGGGCGTGGCGCAACCGGAACGGCCGGCCGCCGAGCACGTCGCCGCGCTGCTGGACGAGGCCGGCGTGGCGGCCGAGATCGTCGAGTCGGCGCCGGGCCGCGCGAGCGTGCTCGCCCGCGTCGCCGGGACCGACCCGTCCCATCCCGCGTTCCTGATCCACGGGCACCTGGACGTGGTGCCCGCCGACCCGGCGGACTGGACCGTCCCGCCGTTCTCCGGCGAGGTCCGCGACGGGTGCGTGTGGGGGCGCGGCGCCGTCGACATGAAGGGCAGCCTCGCGATGACGCTCGCGGCCGTCCGGCGGCGGATGCGGGAGGGCCGGCGCACCCGCGGCGACCTGGTCCTGGCGTTCCTGGCCGACGAGGAGTGCACCGGCGACCACGGTTCCCGGTACGTGGCGCGCGAGCACCGGGAGCTCTTCGAGGGCTGCGCGGAGGCGATCAGCGAGTCCGGCGGGTTCAGCGTGGACGCGGGCGGCACGCGCGTCTACCCGATCGCGACCGGCGAGCGCGGCACCACCTGGATGAAGCTGACCGCGCGCGGCACCGCCGGGCACGGCTCCAAGCCGGCACCCGACAACGCGGTCGCGGAGCTCGCGCACGCCGTGTCGCGGCTGGCCGCGTACGAGTGGCCCGTCCGGCTGACGCCGGGCGTGCGGGCGCTGCTGGACGGGCTCGCGGACGCACTCGGCACCACCATCGACCACGACCGCCTCGACGCCGAGGCCGCGCGGCTCGGCCGTGCCGGGCAGCTGTTCGCCGGGACGATCCGCAACTCGGCGAACCCGACCCGCCTGGACGCCGGCTACAAGGTCAACGTCGTGCCCGGCACGGCGACCGCGCAGGTCGACGGCCGCTACCTGCCCAGCACGGGCGAGGAGTTCCTTGCCACGATCGACCGGCTGCTCGGCCCGAAGGTCACCCGCGAGTTCATCAACTACGAGGAGGCCCCGGCGGCCGACCCGGCGGGCGCGACGTTCGCCGCGCTCGCCGGGTCGCTCCGCGCCGAGGACCCGCTCGCCCGTCCCGTCCCGTACGTGATGGCGGGCGGCACCGACGCCAAGTCGTTCCACCGGATCGGCATCACGAGCTTCGGGTTCGCGCCGCTGCTGCTCGGGCCGGAGCTCGACTACTTCGGGATGTTCCACGGTGTGGACGAGCGGGTGCCGCTGGACGGGCTGGCCTTCGGCACCCGCGTGCTGGACCGGTTCCTCGACACCCGCTAGAGGGAGCCGGGGGCGCTCGTGCGCCCGGACCAGCGGAACACCGGGAGCCTGCCCTCCGGGGTGTCCCGGTGCCGGGACGTCGCCCTGAAGTGCTCGTATCCGCCGCGGAAGGGGAGCCTCAGCTCGGCGCCGGGCGGGGTGATCCCGACGATCCGGTGCGGCAGGTCCGCGGGACCGCCTTCCAGGAAGGCCTTCAACGAGGTGTCCATGAGCGGATGGTCACATGCCGGGAACGTTCCGCCAATGCTCCGCGGGGACGTATCGCCCTATCATCGCGTCCGAGATCACCGGGACGCCGGGCGGGTAGAGACCAGGCGTGGACTTCTCCAGCGCGACCGGCGAGCTCTACGGCGTCCCGCCCGCCGAGTTCGTGGAAAGGCGGAAGCGCCTGGCCCAGGAGGCGAAGGCGGACGGCGACGCGGCGCTCGCGAAGCGGATCGGGGGGCTGCGGCGGCCGACGCTGTCGGCCTGGGCGGTGAACCTCCTGGCGCGCTCGGCGCCCGGGGAGCTCGACGACCTGCTGGACGTCGGCGAGGAGATGCGCGCGGCCTGGTCCTCCGGCCGCGGCGTCGGAGACCTGGAGCAGCGCCGGGCCGGGCTGGTGCGGGCGCTGGTGCGCCGCGCCGCGGACCTCGCGGCCGAGGCGGGCGGCCCGCTGCGGGAGCAGGCGGTCCGCGAGGTGGAGGACACCCTCCAGGCCGCGACGGTGGACGCCGGCGTCGCCGAGGAGGTGCGCGCCGGACGTCTCCCGCAGCCGCGCAGCCACACCGGCTTCGTCCCGGCCGGGTTCCCGATGGCGCCGGCGGAGAAGCGGGAGCGTCCCGAGCCGAAGCCCGAGGAGAGGCCCGAGGAGAAGCCCGCCCGGCGCCCCAGGGAGAAGAAGGAGCCCGAGCGGGCGAGGTCGAACGTCACCCGGACGAGCGCGGCGCGGGCGAAGCGGGCCGAGACGCTGCGCAAGCGCGCCGAGCAGGCCGAGCGGAAGCTGGCCGAGCGGGCGGAGCGCGCCGACGCCGCCCGGCGCGAGGTCGAGGAGGCGTCCGCGGAGGTGGGCCGGCTCCGGCACGAGCTGGACCGGGCGATCGCCGAGCGGGACGCCGCGTCCCGGCGGGCCGGGCGCGCCGAGCAGAACCGGGCCCGCGCCGAGGAGGCGGCGCGGGAGGCGCGCGAGGCCGCCGCCGACGCCCGGCGGGTCGCCGACCGTGACGCACGCCACGGCTGACCTCGGCACCCGCCGGTCAGGCGGTCGGACGGGATGAAGTACCTTCGTTTTCGAACGTGATTCGATTTCGGAGGGGGCCTGCGGTGACGGCACCGGTCGTGGAGCAGCCGACTGACTGGACCGAACCGGGCGCTCACCAGGTGGCCCCGGGGGTGCACCGGGTCCCCCTGGAGCTGCCGATCCCGTCGCTGCACGCCGTCAACGTGTACGTCATCGAGGACCCCGAGGGCCTCGTCGTCGTGGACTCGGGCTGGGCCATGCCCGACTCGCGCGCCGCGCTCGAACGCGCCCTCGCCACGCTCGGCCACCGGCTGGACGACGTCGCGCAGTTCCTCGTCACCCACGCCCACTGGGACCACTACTCGCAGGCCCTCGCCCTGCGGGAGTCCTTCGGGACGCGGGTGCGGATCGGGCGCGGCGAGCAGCCGTCGATCGAGGCGTTCGACCGGCGGCTCGGGCTGCACCCCCGGCAGGTCGAGCTGCTCCGCCGGTGCGGCGCGCACGAGCTCGCCGACGAGATCGCGGGCAAGCCGGTGGACCGGTCCGAACGCGACGTCCCGCACACGATGCCGGACGCGTGGCTGGACGACGGCCAGCGGCTCACCCTGGCCGAGCGGGGCCTGGACGTCTTCGCGACGCCGGGGCACACGCGCGGGCACATCGTCCTGCGGGACGCCGGCGCCGGGCTGCTGTTCGCGGGCGACCACATCCTGCCCCACATCACGCCGTCCATCGGGCTGGAGACCGAGCCCGAGCCGAAGCCGCTGCGCAGCTACCTGGAGTCCCTGCGGCTGGTCCGCGGGATGCCCGACACGCTGCTGCTGCCGGCGCACGGTCCCGTGACGCCGAGCGTGCACACCCGGGTCGACCAGTTGCTGGAGCACCACGCCGAGCGGCTGGAGATCGCGGCGGCGCAGGTCCGCGCCGGCCGCGGCACCGCGTTCGAGGTGGCGGCCGCCATGCCGTGGACGCGCCGCCGGCGCAGCCTCGACGACCTGGACGCGTTCAGCCGGATGCTGGCCGTCCTGGAGATCGACGCGCACCTGGACGTCCTCACGGACCAGGGCGTGCTGGAGGCCCACGAGGCGGCCGGGGTCCGCAGCTACGCCGTCCGGCGCTGACGCACCGCGGGCAGGGCGCCGGAGGACGCCCGAGTTACGATGATCGTCGGTTCCCCCGGGTGGAAGGAGGGGCGCGATGACGGTCGCCCCCGAGTTCACAGCGATCACGTCCGCGCAGGAGCTGCGCGAGCTTCTCGGCGTGCCGATGCGGCGCGCGGTCGACAAGGAGCGCGTCGCGCTGCACGACTGGGACCGGGAGTGGCTCGCCAACTCCCCGTTCTGCCTGATCTCCACCAGCGACGCCGACGGCAACTGCGACGTCTCCCCCAAGGGCGACCCACCCGGCTTCGTCCACGTCATCGACGACACGACGATCGCGATCCCGGACCGTCCGGGCAACCGCCGCGCCGACGGATTCCTCAACGTGCTCGGCAACCCGCACGTCGGGCTGATCTTCCTCATCCCGGGGCGCGGGGAGACGCTGCGGATCAACGGGCGGGCCACGCTCGTCCGGGACGCGCCGTTCTTCGACGCGATGGTCGTCAAGGGGCACCGGCCCGCGCTCGCGCTGGTCGTGGAGATCGAGCAGATCTTCTTCCACTGCGCGAAGGCGCTGATGCGCTCGAAGCTGTGGAAGCCGGAGTCGTGGGAGCCGGGGGCCCTGCCGCCGCACGCCCGCATCGTCAAGGACGTCCAGTACACCGAGGAGTCGCTGGACCAGCTCGAACAGCACTACACCGAGGCGAACTACTCCAAACTGCTGTACAAGGGCTGACCCCCGCGCCTTCCACGCGGGGGTCGTCGGTCACAGCGGGGTCGGGGGCGCTCCGGCCCCGTCAGCCGCTCTTGCGGCGGAACTGGCGCTGGTGATCGGCCCGGTCGTGCGTACCGCGCACCTTCGAGCCGCTCCTGCCGCCGCCACCGGTGTTCTTGCCCGCCGCTCCGCGCTTGCGCTCCAGGGCCTCCCGGAACCTGCGCTTCACGTCGTCCTCGCCCTCGTCGGGCTCTCCTGCCGAGTCGGCCATGCGGACCTCCAGCTCTCGTTCGGGCACACCTAGCGTCACATACCCCGCGTGGACCGCGGACTCGTGCACCCCCACAAGATCATCGTGGGAGATTCCAGCATAAACCGGCCGCAGACGAATGATCTCTCCTAGGGTCTGTGCACGTGGATCCGCAGACACCCCACGCAGAGCCCCTCCCCGCCCACCCGCCGCTGGAGTCGCTGGCCGTCCAGCCGCTGCTGAACCGCGACTACGAGGCCCGGCCCGCGGTGTTCTTCGAGCGGCTCCGCGCGGAGTACGGGCCCGTCGCGCCGGTGGACGTCCTCGGCGTCCCGGCCTGGCTCGTCATCGGGTACGCGCAGACGCTCGACATCCTGCGCGACACGCGCGGCGTCTGGAGCAGGCGGGTCGGCTCCTGGCGCGCCTACCGGGACGGCGCGGTACCGGCGGACTGGCCGATGCTGCCGGTCGTCGAGTCGGACAACTGCGGGTTCCGCGACGGCGCCGAGTCCACCCGGCTGCGCGGCGCCTGGAGCGAGGGCCTGCGGCCGTTCCAGGACCGGACGCGGCCCGAGGCGAAGGCGCTGGAGCAGGCCGTCCGGCGGTACGCCGACGAGCTGATCACGGTGCTCTCGGAGAACGGCGGCCCGTCCGGCTGGGCGGACCTGTCGGCGCAGTACGCGCGGCCCCTGCCGCTGATGGTCATCGGGCGGCTGCTCGGCTCCGGGGCGGACAGCGGCGACGAGCTGATCATCGACCTGTGGCGGGTGATGGACGCCGGCCCGGGCGCGCAGGAGGCGTCCGAGCGGCTGACCGCCCGGGTCGCGGACCTGTGCGCGGCGCGGATCGCGGCCCCCGGCGACGACCTGCCGTCCGCCATGCTGGCCGCCGTGCCGGACCTGACCGCCGACGAGCTGACCGCCGAGATGGCCATGATGACCGGCCTCGTCGGCGACGTGACCGGGACGCTGATCTGCAACACCATCACCGAGGTGCTCATCGGCGACACCGGCGCCCGCGACAGCCTGTCGGCCGGCCTGCTCCAGGAGGCGATCAACCGCGCGGCGGCCGCCAACCCGCCGATGGCGAACATGGCGTTCCGCTGGGCCAGGACGGACGTGCGCCTCGGCCGGTTCCAGATCGCGGCCGGCGACCCGGTGATGGTGTCGCCCGCCGCCGCGCACCTGGACCCGGCGTTCACCGCGTCCACCACGCCCGACTCGATCTACAGCTCGCGCGCGCACCTGGCGTGGGGCGCCGGGCCGCACGCCTGCCTCGGCCGCGACCTCGCCACCACGATCATCACCATCGCGGTGGAGCGGCTGTTCGACCGGTTCGCCACGCTGCGGCTCGCGCTGCCCGAGGACCAGCTCCCGTGGCGGTCGTCGCCGATCATGCGCGGCCTGCGGTCCCTGCCGGTCACCTACGAGCTGGCCGAGGCGCCGGCGCGGCCCGCCCCCGCGCCCGCCGAGCCGGAAGAGGACGCCGAGCAGGACCCGCCGGCCGGGGCCGGGCCGAACTCGCTGGTGCGGCGCGTGCTGCGGCTGATGCGCATCCCGCAGTCCTGACCGGCCACCGCGGGCCGGGGTCAGGGGCCGATGCCGTCCAGGTCCGCGGCCCACACGCCGGCCATGATCTCGGTGACGGTGAGGCGCAGCGTCAGCGCGGAGCGGCCGTCCCGCGCCGTCCACAGCGGGAAGGCCACGTGGAAGGCGCGCCCGCCGGCGGAGACCTGCTCGGCGCCGGTCACCTCCAGCTCGCCGAAGGCCTCCTCCGGCGGGCTGAGCAGGTCGTGCCCGGCGAGCGCGGCGGCCATGTCGGACGCGCTGAGCCGGCGTCCCTCGGTCAGCGTCTCGAGTTCCTCGTAGTCGCCCCGGACGAGCAGCGCGACCACGACCCTGACGGCGTTCACGCCCTCCTCCGGCAGCATGCGCCACACCGTACCGCGCCCCCGCCGCGAGATCGCCCGCATGTTTGGGCACGCCCGCCCGGGAACGATCGACGGGTACGCGCGCAGGGAGGACGCACGATGCCAGACAAGAGCGACAAGCACGGCGCGAAACTGGACGAGGAGATCGACCGCGAGACCCGGGGCATGGTCAGCGGCGGGCATCCCACGCACGCCGAGGAGTTCAAGGAGACCGAGCCCTTCTCCGACGATCCGCCCGCGGACCCGGACACGGCCGCCGCCGACGCGCGGGAGGGGTCCCCGCCCGGCATGAGCGCGCAGGACGTCGAGTCCCGCAGCGCGCTCGCGCGGATGCTCACCGGCGTCCGCTACCCGGCCCGCCAGAACGAGCTGGTCCGGCACGCGGCCGAGGCCGACGCGTCCGGCGAGCTGATCGAGCGGCTGCGCGGGCTGCCGAGGCGCGAGTACGAGAACGTCGCCGACGTGGCCGAGGAACTCGGCTACGGCAGGGAGGAGCGGCGCTACTGACCGGCCGCGCGTGCGCGGTGCAGCGGGATCTGGCCGCCGGCGGCGACCAGGTCCCGCTGCCGTGCGGACAGCCGGTGCCGCGCCCGGTACGTCTCACCCCTGGTGAGGTTGCGGACCTCGATCTCCGTTCCGGCCTCCAGCGCGCGCCGGACGCCCTCGACGCGCAGCACGTCGCCCTGGCCGATCCGGTCGTGGTCGGAGCCGTCGGCGAACTCCAGCGGCAGGATCCCGAAGTTGACGAGGTTCTGCCAGTGGATCCGCGCGTACCCGCGCGCCAGGACGAGCCGGAGCCCGAGATGACGGGGCGCGATCGCGGCGTGCTCGCGTGACGAGCCCTGCCCGTAGTTGCGGCCGCCGACCACGGCGTGCGGCCCGGCCTCCCGGGCCCGCCCGGGGTAGCCCTCGTCGATCCGGACGAACGCGAAGTCCGCGAGCCTGGCGATGTCGCTGCGGTACGGCAGCGCCCGCGCGCCCGCCATCAGGATCTCGTCGGTCGACACGTCGTCCCCGACCTTGATGACGACGGGGACCTCGACGATGTCGGGAAGCGGGTCGAGGTCGGGCAGCACGCCGATGCTGGGCGCCTTCTCCAGGGCGGCGCGGCGGGCCTCGTCCTCGGGCGGCGGGCCGTCGAGCATCGCGCGGTCGACGCTGGACCGCGCCGGGAGCCGGACGGCGGGCGGGTCCATGTCCAGGTCGCGGGGGTCGGTGATGCGGCCGGTGAGCGCCGCGGCGGCCGCGGTCTCGGGCGAGCACAGCCAGACGAGGTCGTCCTCGGTGCCGGACCGCCCGGGGAAGTTGCGCGGGAACGTCCGGAGGCTGTTGCGGCCGATCGCGGGCGCCTGCCCCATCCCGATGCAGCCGAGGCAGCCGGCCTGGTGGATGCGGGCGCCCGCCTGGAGGAGGTCGGCCGTCGCGCCCATCCGGGTGAGGTCTACGAGGATCTGCCGGGACGTCGGGTTGACGTCCAGCGAGACCCGCGGATGCACCTGGCTCCCCCTCACGATCGCCGCCACGGACGCGAAGTCGCGCAGCCCGGGGTTCGCCGACGACCCGACGACGACCTGGTGGACCTCCTCGCCCGCGACCTCGCGCACCGGCACCACGTCGCCGGGCGAGCCGGGCCGGGCGATCAGCGGCTCCAGTTCCGCCAGGTCGATCTCCTCGGTGACGTCGTAGGAGGCGCCCGGGTCGGCGACGATCTCGGTGAAGTCGTCCTCGCGGCCCTCCGCGCGCAGGAACTCCAGGACCCGCTCGTCGGACGGGAACACCGTCGTCGTGGCGCCGAGCTCGGCGCCCATGTTGGCGATGACGTGCCGGTCCATCGCGGTCAGCGAGGCGAGGCCCGGCCCGTGGTACTCGATGATCCGGTTGACGCCGCCGCGGACCCCGTGCCGCCGCAGCATCTCCAGGATGACGTCCTTGGCGCTCAGCCACGGCGCGAGCCGGCCGGTCAGCCGGACGCCCCAGATCTCCGGCATCGTGACGTGCAGCGGCTCGCCGGCCATCGCCATCGCGGTCTCCAGCCCGCCGACGCCGATCGCGAGCATGCCGAGCGAGCCCGCCGCGCACGTGTGGGAGTCGGAGCCGGCCAACGTCGCCCCGGGCACGCCGAACCGCTGCATGTGCGTCGGGTGGGACACGCCGTTGCCGGCCTTGGAGAACCAGAGCCCGTAGCGGCGGCTCGCGGACCGCAGGAAGATGTGGTCGGCCATGTTGCGCTCGTCGGCCTGAAGGAGGTTGTGGTCGACGTACTGCACCGACACGTCCGTACGTACCCGGTCCAGGTCGAGGGCTTCCAGTTCCAGCATCACGAGCGTGCCGGTCGCGTCCTGGGTGAGGGTCTGGTCGACGCGGATCCCGATCTCGCCGCCCGGCGTCATCTCCCCGCTCACCAGGTGCGAGGCGATCAGCTTCCCGGCCACGCCGAGGGCTCCCCCGGTCACCGGGTCCTCCCGTCCTGGGGCAGGTCGTCCCCGGGGACGCTCTCGGCCGGGCGCGGGTCGTGGGCGGGGTGGTCGGCGGGCCGCCCGCACCAGTGGTCCAGCGCGTCCCTGATCGCCGCGGCCCGCCGGTCCGGCGCGGTCTCGTCGGTCGCCCACGCGACGTACCCGTCCGGGCGGACCAGCGCCGTCGTCCGGGTCGCGCCGCCCGCCGTCACGCAGTGCACGCGCCCGGCCCACCGCCGGGTCGCCAGGTAGGTGACGGCCGGGTCGTTCGCCGCGACGACCAGGACGAACCGCCCATCGCCGAGCAGCCCGTAGAGCCGTCCCGGTTCGCCCGCCAGCGGGACGTCCGGGGCCCGCCTGCCGGCGAGGCGGTGGGACCCGCGCGGAGCCGGGTAGGCGATGTCGATGCCGGAGACCGCGCCGGCCATCCGCCGGGCGACGGGCCGGGCGTGGGTCGCCGCCCACGCCGCCGCGCCGCGCGCCGTCCGCAGCCACCACGGCTCGGCCAGCGCGAACCGCAGCAGCAGGCCGCTGCCCCGCAGGACCTGCCGGCCGACCGGGTACCGCTCCTCGTGGTAGCTGTCGAGCAGCCATGACGGCGCCCGGCCCCGCAGTTCGGCCGCGAGCTTCCACCCGAGGTTCGCCGCGTCCTGGATCCCGGTGTTCATGCCCTGCCCGCCCGCCGGGGAGTGGACGTGCGCGGCGTCCCCGGCGAGGAACACCCGGCCCACCCGGTACCTCGGGACCTGCCGCTCGTCGCTGTGGAACCGCGACGTCCAGCGCGGGTCGCGCGGGCCGAGGTCGGTGCCGAGCGCGCGGCGCGCCACCTCCCGCAGTTCGTCCATGTCGACGGGCTCGGAGTCGGGTGCCTGGTGCCGGCGGTTCCACGCGATCACCCGGTACCAGCCGTCGCCGAACGGGGCGAGGAACGCGAACGCGTCCCCGGTCGCGCCGACGGTCAGGACGCCGGCGGGCGCCTCGTCCAGCCGGACGTCCGCGAGCATCACCGACCGCACCACCGCCCGGCCGGGAAACGGGAGCCCGAGCGCCCGCCGCACGGTGCTGCGGACCCCGTCGGCGCCGACGACGTACGAGGCACGCCGGGTCCGCGTCGTCCCGTCCGCGGTACGGACGTCGACGTCGACGCCGGCCGCGTCCTGGCGGAGCCCGGTGGCCTCGGCCCCGTACACGATCTCCGCGCCGGCGGCCAGCGCCCGTTCCGTGAGGACGCGCTCCGTCTCGTACTGCGGTGTGACCAGGACGTACGGGAAGCGCCCCGGCAGACGCGACAGGTCGAGGCCGGTCGCGCCGAGCAGCCGCAGGGTCGCGACCCGCCGGCCCGTCCCGATCAGCTCCTCCGCGACGCCGCGGGCGTCCAGCATCTCCAGGGTGCGGGCGTGCACGGCGAACGCCCGGGTCAGGTTGCTCGCCTGCTCCTCGCGGCGCTCCAGCACCGTGCACGCGATCCCGGCCGCGGCCAGGTCGCCGGCCAGCAGGAGGCCCGTCGGGCCCGCCCCCACGATCAGCACGTTCCCGTCCGGTCTTCCGGCGGGCCTCCCGGTGGGCATCCCGATCCCCTCTCGCTCGGCGGCCGGCACTCGGCGGCCGCGCAGGGAACACTTCCCACGAACCGGCGGCCATCACCTCACCGGAGGCCCCGTCCCGCCGGGGTTCTCAGCCCTGGACGCGGCGGTCGCGGCCCGCCCACTCCCGCTCGCGGAGCTGGAACTTCTGGATCTTGCCGGTGGACGTCTTCGGCAGCTCGGGGACGAACTCCACGGCGTCGGGCGCCTTGAACCGGGCGAGGCTCTTCCGGACGTGCTCGACCAGCTCGGTCCCGGTGACCGCGTGCCCGTCGCGGAGGACCACGAAGGCCTTCGGGCGCTCGCCCCACTTGTCGTCCGGGACCGCGACGACGGCGACCTCCAGCACGGCCGGATGCGAGTCGATCGCCCGCTCGACCTCGACCGTGGAGATGTTCTCGCCGCCGGAGATGATGATGTCCTTGGAGCGGTCGCGCAGCTCGACGTACCCGTCGGGGTGGCGGACGCCGAGGTCGCCGGAGTGGAACCAGCCGCCGCGGAACGCGCGGGCGGTGGCCTCCTCGTCCCGGTGGTAGCCCTTCATGACGTTGTTGCCGCGCATGACGATCTCGCCGAGCGTCGCGCCGTCGGCGGGGACGTCGTTCATGGCGTCGTCGACGACGCGCAGCCCGTCCGTCTGGATCATGCCGACGCCCTGCCGGGCCAGCAGGCGCGCCCGGTCGGCGGCGGCCAGCTCCGGCCACCCCGGCTGCGGGTCGCAGACCGAGTACGGTCCGTAGGTCTCCGTCAGCCCGTACACGTGCACGATGCCCGCGCCGAGGCCCTCCATCTGCCCGATGATCGTCGGGCTGGGCGGCGCGCCAGCCGTCGTGACGGTCAGCGGCCGCTCCAGCGGATGCGCCTCCGCCGCGTTCGCGATCGTCACCAGGACGGTCGGGGCGCCGTTCAGGTGCGTCACGCCCTCGGTGTCGATGAGCCGCCACACCTCGCCCGCGACGACCGCGCGCAGGCACACCTGCGTCCCGCCGATCGCGGCGAGCGCCCACGGCGTGCACCAGCCGTTGCAGTGGAACATCGGCAGCGTCCACAGGTAGACGCTCTCGGGCGTGTGGCGCGAGTGCACGACCTCGCCGAGCGCGTTGAGGTAGGCGCCGCGGTGCGTGTAGATGACGCCCTTGGGACGTCCCGTGGTCCCGGACGTGTAGTTGATCGAGATGGCGGCGTTCTCGTCGTCGACGTCCCAGGAGAGCGGGTCCTGCGAGCCGCGCGCCATCAGCTCCCCGTAGCCGATGCCGCCGACCGCCGGGTCGGGTTCGGCGCCGGCGGCCGGGACGGTCACGACCTGCGGCAGACCGCCCGCGAGCGGCGCCACGGACGGATGCAGCGCCGCGTCCACCACCAGCGCCTTCGCTCCCGAGTGGTCGAGGATGTAGCGGATCTCCTCGGCGGCGAGCCGGGTGTTGATCGCGACGAGGACGGCTCCGGCGAGCGGCACGCCGAAGTGCGCGACGAGCAGCTCCGGGACGTTCGGCGCCAGGTAGGCGACCCGGTCCCCGGGGCCGATCCCGGAGGCGCGCAGCGCGGAGGCCAGCCGGGTCGCCTCGGCGGCGAACTCCGCGTACGTGGCGCGGCGGTCCCCGTGGACGTAGGCGGTCTTGCCGGGGAACACCTCCGCCGACCGCCGCAGGAACGCGAGCGGGGTGAGCGCCGTGTAACCCGGGCCGTTGTCCATGGGAGCCTCCGGTGCCGTCTGCTGGGAGCGTCCGGCACCCCCAGGGCGGATGTCGCCTGCGCTCCCAGGATCGCACGGCCCCCGCCGCGGGCTCAGGCGCCGCGGGTCAGGATGGAGACGGCCTTGACCGTGACGTAGCCGCGCCATTCCAGTTCGGCGGCGGGCGAGTAGGAGACGAAGTCGACGCGCCATCCGCCGTCGTCCTGCTGCTCCTCGTCGAGGCGCCGCAGCTCCGCGGCGATGAGGTCGTCCTCGAACAGCCTCCGGACCGGGCGCCCGGGGTAGGGCGCGAGGTCGAGCGGGCGCATCATCTCGTCCTCCTGCCCGCCCTGGACGTGGACGAGGCCGTTCTCGGGGATGTGCCTTCCGAGCAGGTCGATGGCCTCGATGTCCTCGACGGCGTCGGCCAGCCACAGCGCGAACGCCAGTTCCAGGGCGTGCAGCTCATCTTTCGCACGCAGGGCGTCGAGGCAGTAGCGGGTGGCGCGTTCGAGCCACGGATGCGCGGCGACGGCCTTGTCGTGGACGGCGACGCGCTGCGCCGTCGCCGCCACGACCGCCGTGATCTGCAGGGAGGACGCCCGCGGGTCCGCGCCGGCCCAGAACGGCGCGCACCCGGCCGGGTCGGGGACGTGCAGCCCGAACGGCACGCCGCCGTCCGGCAGCGTCACCGAGTCCAGCCAGTCGCAGAGCGCCACCGCCTCCGGGGCCGTGGCCGGCCCCAGCTCCTCGAACACCTCGAACGCGTGCAGCGCCGGGCCGGGCTGGCTGGTGCGCGACCGGAGGTCGGGTTCGAGGCCGTGGCCGTACCCGCCGTCGGGGTTGCGGTAGGCGTTGACCGCGGCGAGCAGCGCGTCGCGGTCGCCCTCGCCGGTCAGCAACTCGAACCGCCGCCGGTCGAGGGGACGCGCGTGCGTGGCCATGAATTCCGATGCCTTCGTCAGGTTCATGGCTCCAGCGTGGCCGCCGCTCGGCCACCCGTCTTGTAGGTTCCGGCCATCACCGCGTAAGGACCGGCCCAGGTCCCGCGCTAACCGGCCTGCAGGGAGAGCCCCAGCGCCCGGAACTGCTCGACCGGGCGGTGGTAGCCGCGCTCGATGTGGTGGACGCCGCGCAGCGTGGAGGGACCCTCCGCCACCGCCGCCGCCAGCACCGCCGAGAACCCGGCCCGGATGTCGGGCATGGTGACGTCCCCGCCGCGCAGCTTCGTCACGCCGCGCACCACGGCCGAGTGCAGCGCCGCCGTGTCGTGGTACCGGCAGGCGGGGCCGCCGAGGCACGTGTCGTACACCTCGATCTCCGCGCCCATGCTCTGCAGCGCCGGAACGTAGGCGAGCCGGTTCTCGTAGACGGTCTCGTGCAGCACCGACATGCCGTCCGCCTGGGTGAACAGCACCATCAGCGGGGTCTGCCAGTCCGTCGCGAACCCCGGGTGCGTGTCGGTCTGCACCGCGGCGGGGCTCAGCCCGTCCGGCGCGGACGCCATGATCCAGTCATCGGTGATCTGGAACTCCGCGCCCATCCTGGTGAGCGTCGTGATCGCGGTGACGAGACGGTCCTGCGGGCACCCGTGCACCCGCACCTCTCCGCCGGTCACGAGCCCGGCCACCAGGTAGGAGAACGCCTCGATCCGGTCGCCGTCCAGCCGCGTCAGCGCGCCGTTCAGCCGCTCGACGCCCTCGACCACGATCCGCCGGTCGGGCGCGAAGGAGATCCGCGCGCCCATCCGCTGGAGGAACAGCGCCAGTTCGATGATCTCCGGCTCCGTCGCGGCGTTCCTGATGACGGTCTTCCCCTCGGCCCGCACGGCGGCCAGCAGCACCGTCTCCGTGGCGCCGACGCTCGGATACGGCAGGTCGATCCGGGTGCCGACGAGCCGCGTCGCGTGCGCGTGGATCCCGTCCGCCGCGTGCGACACCTCGGCGCCGAACGCCCGCAGCGCCTCGACGTGGAAGTCGACCGGCCGCCGCCCGATCGGGTCGCCGCCGACCAGCGGGACGAACGCCTCGCCCGCCTGGTGCAGCAGTGGGCCGAGCATCAGGATCGGGATGCGGTTCAGCCCGGTGAACGCCTTGCCGACGCTCGGGTCCGACACCGGCCCCGGCACGACCGTCACGTCCCCGCCGGACCGCTCCACGGTCATCCCGACGTGCTCCAGCATGCCCGCGGTGATGCCGACCTCGCCGACGTCGGGCGCGTTGCCGATGGTGCTCGGCCCGTCCCCCAGCATCGCCGCGACCATGTGCTTGCTGACCGCGTTCTTCGCCCCCCGCACGGTGACGTCCCCGCGAAGCGGCCCCGACGGCTCAATACGCCACAACTTGTCAGTCATCCGAGCAGCCTACGGCGTCCGGTGAGCCCGTCCACGGCATTCCCGCGGGCCCGGAATCAGGGACGGTCCGCCAGGAGGTTCGCCGCGAAGCCGATGAACGCGACGCCGCTGACCTGTTCCATCCGCCGCCGGAAGGACGGCCGCCGGAGCCTGTCCCCCAGCGCGGCCGCCGCGCCCGAGACGAGCCAGAACCAGACCGCCAGCTCGATCAGGTCGATCACGGTGAACAGGACGGTCGTGCCGAACACCGGTGCCCCGTGCGGCATGAATTGCGGGACGAGGCTCATGTAGAACACGCCGGCCTTCGGGTTCAACAGGTTCGTCCCCACCCCGGCCCGGAAGGCCGCGAACCCGGTCCCGGCCACGGCGGGTTCCGGCGGGGCGCTCCCGCTCTCCTTCCTCCGCGCGCGCCACAGCGCCGTCGTCCCCAGCCACACCAGGTACGCGGCGCCGCACACGCGCACCACGTCGTACGCCACCTGCGAGGCGGTCAGCAGGGCGGTCAGCCCGACCGCCGTCGCGAGCCCCCAGACGCCGCACCCGGTCAGGATGCCGAGTGCCGCCGCGAGCCCGCTCCGCCGGCCCTGCGCGATGGACGTCCTGAGCACGAGGAACGTGTCCAGGCCTGGCATGACATTGACGATCATCGCGGCGAGGGCGAACGCGAGCACGGCGGTGGCCATGATCGAATCCTACCGACACTCCTTACGCCCGCTGCTCCGGCGGACGTGCTAGATGTGGCTGGTATGAACGTTGACGCTGCGGTGTTCGATGTGTTCGGGACATTGACCGACTGGCGGTCGAGCGTGGCGGGCGAGGTGGCCGAGGTCGGCGAACGCGCCGGGCTGCACGCCGACTGGACGGCCGTCGCCGAGGACTGGCGGCGCCGCTACCGCCCCACGCTCGGACGGGTCGTCGCCGGGGACCTGCCCTGGGGTCCCCTGGACGCCCTTCACCGCCTCATGCTGGACGAGGTGCTGCCCGGGCACGGGCTCGACACGCTCACCGACGCCGACCGGGACCACCTGGTCCGGGCCTGGCACCGCCTCCGCGCCTGGCCGGACGTCCCCGAGGGCCTGGAGCGCCTTCACCGGAGCCCCGTCCTCACCGCCACGCTGTCCAACGGCGGGGTGGGGCTGCTGACCCGCCTCGCGAAACAGGCCGGGCTCCGCTTCGACTGCATCCTGTCGGCGGAACTGGCCGGCTCCTACAAACCCGACCCGCGCGTCTACCGCAAGGCCGCCGAACTCCTCGACGTCGAGCCGAGCCGACTCCTCATGGTCGCCTGCCACCCGGACGACCTCGAGGCGGCGGCAGCGGTCGGCCTCCGCATCGCCTACGTCCCTCGCCCCGAATGGGGCCCGCACGCCGCGCCCGTCCCACCACCCGCCGAGGCCGACCTGGTCGCCACCGACCTCAACGACCTGGCCCGCACCCTGGCCGAAACTCGCGACTGAACAGAACCGGCGACTCCCGCTTCCCAGAAAGCGGGCGCTCCGCCCTGGTCGCTCACGTCTCCCTTGTGGGTGAGGAGGACACGGTCACCTGCTGCGGCGGCGGAACCGTCGCTTTTCGACACGCTCGCGATGCGGGCGAACTTGAGGTCGTCTCGTACGATCGCGGACCGCTCAGCCGCGCGCGGGGCCACGTGACGATTCGACGCTCGGGGCGATCACGATCCAGCCAACCGCCTAGACGGCGGCCGTCTCCGTCTCCGTCCATGAGTCGGCGAGCGTGCAGAGTTCGGCGAGCGCGGTCTCGGCCCGTTCCCGGTCGCCGGTGGTGAGGACGTCGGTCTGCAAGCCCGCGTAGGCGCTGCTGAGGAAGGTCGCCTTGACGCGCGCCTGAGCGGGATCGAGGCCGCGGGCGGTCAGGGCGCCCGCGACGAACTCCGCCCGTTCCGCCAGGAATCTCGGTATCCGGTCGCCGAGGCGCCCGGCGGCGGCGAGCCCTTCGATCTCGCGGACGAGCCGGGTGTGCGCGATGTTCTCCGGCGCCAGGTGGCGGTCCCAGGAGGCGCGGACGATCGCGCCGATCCCCCGGTCCGTGTCGTCCCAGCCCTCCGTCGCGTGGAGCTGCTCGTGCTGGATCTCGTCCAGGCGCTTCAGCAGCGCGGCGAGCAGCGCGTCCTTGTCGGCGAAGTGGTGGGTCAGGACGCGGGTGCTCTGGCCCAGGGCCTGGGCGATCGGGCGCATCGACAGGCCGGACATCCCGTGCTCGGCGAGATGGTCGAGCACCGCGTCGAGGATCTCGACGCGGCGACGCGGGTCGCGCGGCCTGGCCACTCCTGCCCTCCTTCAGGTCCGGGATGTTCAGCCTATAGGGTAACGAGTGTTACCTTAACCGCCATGCTCATCTTCCGGCGCCCGTCCAGCGGGCTGTGGCTCGTCGCCCTCACCCTGACCGCGTTCACCCTCCAGACCGACGACTTCGTGATCGTGGGCGTGCTGCCGTCCATCGCGACCGGCCTCTCGGTCAGCGAGGCCGCGGCCGGGCAGCTGGTGACCGTCTTCTCCGTCGTCTGCGCCGTGTTCGCTCCCGTGGCGGCGGTGGTCACGGCGTCGTGGTCACGGCGTCGCCTGCTCACCGGCGGGATGCTGGTGTTCAGCGCCGCCAACCTCGCCGTGCCGCTCGCCACGTCCTACCCGGCGCTGATGACCCTGCGGGTCGTCGCCGCGCTCGCCGCCGCCGTCGTGCTGCCGACCGTGTTCGCGGTCACCGCCGCCCTGTCCCCGCCGGGCCGGCAGGGCCGCGACCTGGCGACGGTCATGGCCGGGCTGACGGGCGCCATCGTCGTCGGCGTCCCGCTCGGAACCTGGATCGGCGCGGCGTTCGGCTGGCAGGCCACGTTCGTGACGGGCGGTCTCCTCGGCCTCGCCGCCCTGGCCTTCCTGCACATCACCGTGCCGGACGTCGTGTCACCACCCCAGACCGGCCTGAGCGAACGGCTCCGCCCGCTGGGACGTCCGGCCGTGCTGCTCGTGCTGTCCGCCGCCGTCGCGGCCGTGGTCGGCAACCTGATGATCCAGACGTATCTCGCGCCCCTCCTGGACGGGCTGGCGGGTGTTACTTCGTCCGAGTTGGGCGGGCTTCTGGTGCTGACGGGCGTCGCGGGCATCGTCGGCGGGCGGTTCAGCGGCACGTTGGTCGACCGTTTCGGCCCGGCGAGAACGTTCGCCCTGGCAGCCGCCGTCTTCACCGTGTCGATGGCCGGGCTGGCGCTGGTCTGGTCGCTGCGTCCGGCACATCTGGCGCTCGTCGTCCCGTTGCTGCTGGTGTGGTCAGCGGCGGCCTGGGTCGGTTCCGCCGCCTGTCCAGACGCGTGTCCTGGCGTCCGCCGGGCCCGAGAGCGGCCCGCAGGCCCTGGCGCTCAGCAGCAGCGCCGTCTACGTCGGCGCTTCGCTCGGTGCGGGCCTCGGCGGATGGCTGCTCGGCATCTTCGGCGCCGGGACGCTGCCCGTCGCGGCCGGTGCCTGCACCCTGCTGGCCCTGGCCTTGTTCGGCTTTGCGGAGCGCACCGCCCCCGTCCCTGCCCCCGCGGACGAACCCGCCGAACACGCCGACTGCGAAGTACGTGGCTGACCCCTCGCCGGACCGGTGGCCGCGCCGGTGCAAGATGTGTGGGTTGGCACCGGCGCGACCATGATCCCGACCATCGTCGAGCGGACCAATTCTGCCCGGCCGGAGGTTGCACAACCGTTGCGCCGCCGCCCGGGGACGGGCCGCCCCCGCGACGATGACCTCCGGCCCTATCCTCGATTCCATGATCACTTCGGATTGGGAGCGGCGAATCGCCGATCTCTGGGCCTCCTTCGACGACCACGAGCCCGCGGCCTTCCTCGCCGAGGTCGAGGAGCTGGCCGGCGAGCTTCCACCCGGCGACGCGGTCGCCGAGTACGAGATCGCATCGGCCCATGACTCGATCGGCAACGAGGCGGAGGCCGCCGTCCACTACCGGCGGGCGTTCGAGGCCGGGCTGTCCGGGACGCGCCGCCGCGAGGGGACGATCCAGTACGCCAGCACCCTGCGCAACCTCGGCCGGGCCGAGGAGAGCATCGCGTTGCTGACCACCGAACGCGACGCCGTGTCGGACGACCTCGACGACGCCGTGACCGCGTTCCTGGCCCTCGCGCTCACCGATGTCGGACGCGAAAGAGAGGCGGTGTCGCTCGCCTTGGGCGCCCTCTCCCGCCACCTCCCCCGGTACAACCGCTCGCTCGCCGCCTACGCCGAGGCTCTGACGCAGGAAGGCCCCACCGGCTGACGTCCTCCGCGCAGCGGCCGGTCACGCCTTCGCGCTGACGTCCCGCCGGGCCCGCGCGAGCACCGGATCGGCGTCCCCCGGGTAACCCCCGGCGCGCTCGACAGCACTCGTGCGCCCGACCTCGCCGAAATGCCACCGGGCACGGTCATGGTCACCGGCCGACACCAGAATCGGCATGGTGAAATGAGAAAGGCCCCGCCGAAATCGGCGGGGCCTTCCTGCAATATAGGTCCGGCGGTGTCCTACTCTCCCACACAGTCTCCCATGCAGTACCATCGGCGCTGAGAGGCTTAACTTCCGGGTTCGGAATGGGACCGGGTGTTTCCCCCTCGCCAAAACCACCGAACGCCTCAACGCACCACCCCCAGCGGGGGTGTGCAAGTCTCAACGTCCGAGCCAGGCTCGGTATTCACTTGATTAATGCGGGTTCCCGGTTGTTTTCCAGGAACCACACAGGGACGCGAACAACTCACAACAGCGATTCGGTTTGAACGTCATGTGTGTTCAAGCCACTCGGCCTATTAGTACCGGTCGACTCCACACGTCACCGCGCTTCCATCTCCGGCCTATCAACCCGATCGTCTACCGGGGGCCTTACACCCACAAAGGGGTGGGAGAACTCATCTCGAGGAAGGCTTCCCGCTTAGATGCTTTCAGCGGTTATCCCGACCGAACGTAGCCAACCAGCCGTGCCCCTGGCGGGACAACTGGCACACCAGAGGTTCGTCCGTCCCGGTCCTCTCGTACTAGGGACAGACCCTCTCAATTCTCCTACGCGCACAGCGGATAGGGACCGAACTGTCTCGCGACGTTCTAAACCCAGCTCGCGTGCCGCTTTAATGGGCGAACAGCCCAACCCTTGGGACCTACTCCAGCCCCAGGATGCGACGAGCCGACATCGAGGTGCCAAACCATCCCGTCGATATGGACTCTTGGGGAAGATCAGCCTGTTATCCCCGGGGTACCTTTTAGCCGTTGAGCGACACCACTTCCACACGTAGGTGCCGGATCACTAGGCCCTGCTTTCGCACCTGCTCGACACGTCCGTCTCACAGTCAAGCTCCCTTGTGCCCTTGCACTCGCCACCTGATTGCCAACCAGGCTGAGGGAACCTTTGGGCGCCTCCGTTACACTTTAGGAGGCAACCGCCCCAGTTAAACTACCCACCAGGCACTGTCCCCCACCCGGATCCACGGGTGCGGGTTAGACGCTCAAAACGACCAGAGTGGTATTTCACCAACGACTCCACCGACACTGGCGTGCCGGCTTCACAGTCTCCCACCTATCCTACACAAGACGCTTCAGGCGCCAATGCCAAGCTGTAGTGAAGGTCCCGGGGTCTTTCCGTCCTGCTGCGCGAAACGAGCATCTTTACTCGTACTGCAATTTCACCGGGCCTGTGGTTGAGACAGCGGGGAAGTCGTTACGCCATTCGTGCAGGTCGGAACTTACCCGACAAGGAATTTCGCTACCTTAGGATGGTTATAGTTACCACCGCCGTTTACCGGCGCTTAGATTCTCAGCTTCGACACCCAAAAGGCATCTAACCGGTCCTCTTAACGTTCCGGCACCGGGCAGGCGTCAGTCCGTATACAGCGTCTTACGACTTCGCACGGACCTGTGTTTTTAGTAAACAGTCGCTTCCCCCTGGCCTCTGCGACCCCACCCAGCTCCCCGTGCAAGACGGTTCACCAGACGTGGTCCCCCTTCTCCCAAAGTTACGGGGGCAATTTGCCGAGTTCCTTAACCACAGTTCACCCGATCGCCTTGGTATTCTCTACCTGACCACCTGAGTCGGTTTAGGGTACGGGCCGCCAGTACACTCGCTAGAGGCTTTTCTCGACAGCATGGGATCACTCACTTCACCTAAAACGGCTCGGCATCACATCTCACCCTTCACACGCCACGGATTTACCTATGGCGCGGGCTACATGCTTACCCCAGGACAACCATCGCCTGGGCTGAGCTACCCTCCTGCGTCACCCCATCACTCACCTACTACCCCCTCGGGTCCCACGCTCGCCAAGCAACAGGCCCGAAGGCCCACAACCCGGTTCAGGTGGTTAGCATCAGAGGGTTCAGCGTTGGCGCATACCAGCGGGTACGGGAATATCAACCCGTTGTCCATCGACTACGCCTGTCGGCCTCGCCTTAGGTCCCGACTTACCCTGGGCGGATTAGCCTGCCCCAGGAACCCTTGGTCATCCGGCGCACACGTTTCTCACGTGTGATTCGCTACTCATGCCTGCATTCTCACTCCCGCAGCCTCCACCACTCGATCACTCGGCGGCTTCGCCGGCTACAGGACGCTCCCCTACCCATCACACCCCCCGAAAGGGATGCAATGCCACGGCTTCGGCGGTGTGCTTGAGCCCCGCTACATTGTCGGCGCGGAATCACTTGACCAGTGAGCTATTACGCACTCTTTCAAGGATGGCTGCTTCTAAGCCAACCTCCTGGTTGTCACGGCAACTCCACATCCTTTCCCACTTAGCACACGCTTAGGGGCCTTAGCCGATGATCTGGGCTGTTTCCCTCTCGACTACGAAGCTTATCCCCCGCAGTCTCACTGCCACGCTCTCACTTACCGGCATTCGGAGTTTGGCTGACGTCAGTAACCTTGTAGGGCCCATCAGCCATCCAGTAGCTCTACCTCCGGCAAGAAACACGCAACGCTGCACCTAAATGCATTTCGGGGAGAACCAGCTATCACGGAGTTTGATTGGCCTTTCACCCCTAACCACAGGTCATCCCCCAGGTTTTCAACCCTGGTGGGTTCGGGCCTCCACACCGTCTTACCGGCGCTTCACCCTGCCCATGGCTAGATCACCCCGCTTCGGGTCTACAGCATGCGACTAAAACGCCCTATTCAGACTCGCTTTCGCTACGGCTACCCGCCACCGGTTAACCTCGCCACACACCATAACTCGCAGGCTCATTCTTCAAAAGGCACGCCATCACGAACAAAGGAAAAACAAGTTCCCCCTCGAGGACGCTCTGACGGCTTGTAGGCACACGGTTTCAGGTACTATTTCACGACCCCTCACCGGGGCACTTTTCACCTTTCCCTCACGGTACTAGTCCGCTATCGGTCACCAGGAAGTATTCAGCCTTACCACGTGGTCGTGGCAGATTCACACGGGATTTCACGGGCCCCGTGCTACTCGGGAACACACCCAGAAGCCACTCGAATTTCGTCTACCGGACTCTCACCGTCTACGGTCGGCCATCCCAAGCCGTTCAACTATCCGAGCAGTTTGTAACTCCTCGCCAGCGCGGCAGCACTGACCGGATGGTCCCACAACCCCGCACACGCAACGCCTGCCGGCTATCACACGCGCACGGTTTAGGCTCCTCCGCTTTCGCTCACCACTACTCACGGAATCACTATTGTTTTCTCTTCCTGCGGGTACTGAGATGTTTCACTTCCCCGCGTCCCCACCAACCTGCCTATACATTCAGCAGGCGGCGACACCCCATGACGAGTGCCAGGTTTCCCCATTCGGAAATCCCCGGATCAAAGTCTGGTTGCCGACTCCCCGAGGCATATCGCAGGCTCCCACGTCCTTCATCGGCTCCTGATGCCAAGGCATCCACCGTATGCCCTTAAAAACTTGAACACACAAAACGATCAAAACAAATCGCAGACAAACAACAAGAACAACCCGAAGAAACCCCCAAAAGGGCTCCCCGCGCAACTCTCATCATTCGCCAGAGATGCTCGCGTCCACTGTGCAGTTCTCAAAAAACAACCGGGCCCACCAAAACCACACCCCCGACAAAGGAATGTGGTCCTGGTCCCGCGATCCAGAGGTCACCCGGGCTTGCGCCCGTTCCCTCAGGACCCAACAGCGTGTCCAACCCACCACCCGCCCGACACCGCCGTTCCCACTCCCCCCAACACCCTCACGGGTCTGGGAGGCGGTACTTGCCGGCTCACACGAGCGGTGAGCTGAGTAGCCAGTGCTCCACATCTATGAGCAGCCACCTGACAGACATCCGCTGTCAACAGTGGCCACCGACCCGGGCCTTCCACAGGGGAAGCAGCCCTGGCCAGTTGTGTGCTCCTTAGAAAGGAGGTGATCCAGCCGCACCTTCCGGTACGGCTACCTTGTTACGACTTCGTCCCAATCGCCGGCCCCACCTTCGACCGCTCCCCCCACAAGGGTTGGGCCACGGGCTTCGGGTGTTGCCGACTTTCGTGACGTGACGGGCGGTGTGTACAAGGCCCGGGAACGTATTCACCGCAGCGTTGCTGATCTGCGATTACTAGCGACTCCGACTTCACGAAGTCGAGTTGCAGACTTCGATCCGAACTGAGACCGGCTTTAAGGATTCGCTCCACCTCACGGTATCGCAGCCCTCTGTACCGGCCATTGTAGCATGTTTGCAGCCCAAGACATAAGGGGCATGATGACTTGACGTCATCCCCACCTTCCTCCGAGTTGACCCCGGCGGTCTCCCATGAGTCCCCACCCGAAGTGCTGGCAACATGGAACGAGGGTTGCGCTCGTTGCGGGACTTAACCCAACATCTCACGACACGAGCTGACGACAGCCATGCACCACCTGTCACCGGCCCAAAAAGGACCCCACATCTCTGCAGGTTTTCCGGCAATGTCAAGCCTTGGTAAGGTTCTTCGCGTTGCGTCGAATTAAGCAACATGCTCCGCCGCTTGTGCGGGCCCCCGTCAATTCCTTTGAGTTTTAGCCTTGCGGCCGTACTCCCCAGGCGGGGCGCTTAATGCGTTAGCTACGGCGCGGAATCCGTGGAAGAACCCCACACCTAGCGCCCAACGTTTACGGCGTGGACTACCAGGGTATCTAATCCTGTTCGCTCCCCACGCTTTCGCTCCTCAGCGTCAGTACAGGCCCAGAGAACCGCCTTCGCCACCGGTGTTCCTCCCGATATCTGCGCATTTCACCGCTACACCGGGAATTCCATTCTCCCCTACCTGCCTCTAGTCTGCCCGTATCCACCGCAGACCCACGGTTAAGCGCGTGGGCTTTCACGACAGACGCGACAAACCGCCTACGAGCTCTTTACGCCCAATAATTCCGGACAACGCTTGCGCCCTACGTATTACCGCGGCTGCTGGCACGTAGTTAGCCGGCGCTTCTTCTGCAGGTACCGTCACGTTAGCTTCGTCCCTGCTGAAAGAGGTTTACAACCCGAAGGCCGTCATCCCTCACGCGGCGTCGCTGCGTCAGGCTTCCGCCCATTGCGCAATATTCCCCACTGCTGCCTCCCGTAGGAGTCTGGGCCGTGTCTCAGTCCCAGTGTGACCGGTCGCCCTCTCAGGCCGGTTACCCGTCGTCGCCTTGGTAGGCCATCACCCCACCAACAAGCTGATAGGCCGCGAGCCCATCCCCAACCGAAAAACTTTCCACCACCAGACCATGCGACCAGTGGTTACATCCGGTATTAGACCCAGTTTCCCGGGCTTATCCCAGAGTCAGGGGCAGGTTGCTCACGTGTTACTCACCCGTTCGCCGCTCGAGTACCCCCGAAGGGGCCTTTCCGCTCGACTTGCATGTGTTAAGCACGCCGCCAGCGTTCGTCCTGAGCCAGGATCAAACTCTCCATTAAGGCCTAACGACCAACCAAGGCGCGAACCCCAGCCGGCCAAACCTCGAAGAAAATCCCAGCACCACCATCCCCAGAAAACCAGGGACAGCATTGCCTCAAAGAAATCCCAGACCATCACCACAAACAGCGACGGTCACGGGGCGGTCCAGCCACAACAGGCCGAACCGATAAAGGCACTGGCTTTTAACACGCTGTTGAGTTCTCAAGAAACGGACACCCACCGCGCCGAACACCGCTCTCACGGTCCCGACTCCGGGGCAACCCTTCTAACTTACCTGGTTCGTTCCCGTTGTCAAGCGGATCGGCGAAGATCTTTTCGACGGTTCGAGGACGTTCCAGACCCCCACGCGACGACACACCCCAGGCCGAAAACCTGGCGAGATCGTTTCGTAGGGAGTGCCCTGCGGGCCGGCCACCTCGCGGCGTCCTGCATCCTGTTCCGGGCGGTTTCACCATCGTACAACAGCCCGAGCGAAGCTCGAACCATTTTCGATGGTGTGGTTCCCCTGGGCCGGCCGCCTTCCGGCGTCCCGCATCCCCTCGGGGCAGGAGAGACATTAAGGCGGCTCTCCGAGACCGTCAAATCCGTCGCTCCGGCCACTCGGCGTTCTTGTCACCCGAGCACACCAAATGTCCCTTTGACCTCGTCTTTCACGCACTATGTGTGCCGGGTCACAGTGAGGTAGCGTGCGCAGACCCGCTTCCCGCGGCGGGCGACGCCACGGGACGGCGGTGGCTCCCGGCACGCCTGCCAGACCGAGGTCAGGAGGACACCTCGTGAATGTGCCCGTAGCCGTCCGCGCTTCGGCGGAGCGTCTGGTGGTCGCGGCGACGATGGGGCCCACCATCCATGACGTGCACGCCTGGCGATTCCGAGTCGTGCCCGGCCAGATCGAGGTGCACGCCGACCCGGACAGGTTCCGGCCCATGCACGACCCCGCAGGACGGGGCCTGCACCTGAGCAGCGGCGCGGCGCTCGTGAACCTGCGCCTGGCTGCCGCCCAGCTCGGTCATGAGGCCGTGGTTCGCCTGCTTCCAGACGCGGGACGTCCCACGGTGCTCGCGTCTGCGCGGCTCGCCGGGCGCCACCGGGTGACCCGCGAGGAGCGGCTCCTCTACGCCGCGACCCTCCGCCCGTTCCTCACGGACCGTCCTGCCGCGGGGACCCGGCCGCCCCTCCCACTCGTCAACGAGCTGGGCGGTGAGGCCAAGCTGGAAGGGGCGACGCTTCATCCGCTCCCGCCCGCACCCGGCTCGGTGGGGCAGCGGGCCGTGCTGACGACCCAAGGCGACTCCCCCGCCGAGTGGCTCCGTGCCGGCCAGGCGCTCCAGCGGCTCCTGCTGAGCGGAACGGCCCGCGGGGTCTCCACGTCCTTCATGTACGAAACGGTCGACGTGCCTGGGGCGGAGGACGTCGCAGAGCCCGGCGAGGTGCCGCAGGTGCTTCTGGAGATCACGCAGGACGTCCGCCTATTCGAGCCGCCGGTACGTCGACAGGACGAACGACAGGGGCGTCGGCAACGGGTCCGGTAGCCGTTCCAGCCGATCTTCCAGCAGACCTGCCGGGACGTGGTGCGCGCTCGGCCCCATCCCCACGAGCGTGGCCGCCTCGGCCCGGGTGAGGACGGCCTCGGTCTCGATCTCCTCGCGGGAGTCGAGCTTGAAGTATCCGGCGAGCGCCGCGTCCATGCGCTCGGTCTTGCGCTCGTCGATCGAGAGCAGGCCCAGCGGCCCCACCAGCGTGCCGAGATGCCGTGGCGACGGTGTCACCGTGATGAGCAGCCCGTCGTCTATGAGGACCCTGTGGAACTCGGCCGCGTTGCGGGGCGCGAAGACGTTGACGACGGTCCCGGCGGCACCGTCCCGGACGGGAAGCGGGCGCCAGAGGTCCGCGACGACCGCGCCGCTCCGCGGATGCGCCCTGGCGGCACGGCGGGCGGCGTGCTTGGAGATGTCCACCGCGAGGCCCACGGCGTCCGGTGATCTGTCGAGTATCCGGCTCAGGTAGTGCCCTGTGCCGGCGCCCGCGTCGAGGACGAGCGATGGCCGCGCCGCGGCGACCCCCCACGCGAGCCGCTCCGCCAGCATCGTGAAGTGCCCGGCGTTCAGGAACTCTTCCCGCGCGCGCACCATGTCCGCTGTGTCGGCTGTTCCCGGCCGGGCGTTGCCGGGCAGGAGGTTGGCGTATCCCTGTCGGGCGATGTCGAACGAATGCCGGGCGGAGCAGCGGAGTCCGCGGCCGGCCAGTTCGAGGTCGGCTCCGCACACGGGGCAGACCAGGTGTGGGACGACATCGGCGAGCATCCGTCCATCATCGTCCATGCGGAACGCGGAAGGGGCGGCACCGTCCGGTTCTTTGCCGACCCGCCGCCCGCGCGCCCGCTGCGCGTCCCGTTCCCGCAATCCGCGGGCGAGGACGGTCAGGTGTCCGCGCGCCGGCGGACGTCCTCCATGTCCAGGGCGCGGACCTGCTCGATCACGTTCTCCAGGACGCCCTCGGGCACCGCGCCCGGCTCGGCGAAGACGATCATGCCGTCGCGGATCGCCATGAGGGTCGGGATCGATTGGATCCCGAACCGCTGGGACAGCTCCGGCTCGGCGTCGGTGTCGACCTTGCCGAAGGTGATGTCCTCGTGCTTGCCCGCCGACTTCTCGTACACGGGCGCGAACCTCTTGCACGGACCGCACCACTCCGCCCAGAAGTCGACCAGCACGATCCCGTCGGCCTGAGCCACCTGGTCGAAGTTCTCGGCGGTGAGTGTGACCGTCGCCATGTCGCATTCTCCTCAGTCGGGGTATCAGGACCTAGAGCGGCTTGCCGTCTCGCAGTATTCCCGACCTGGGAATCACAGAGCGGTAATTAGCGTTGTCCCCCTAGGGAGATCGCACCGGAGAAGGGTCAGGATGGCTGCAACCCGTACCAAGGGCGACAGGGTCGACGTCCCCGAGAAGGATCTCGTCGGGGCATACCTCGACCGGATCGGCCGTACCCCCCTGCTCGACGCGCAGGCGGAGGTCGATCTGGCCAAGGCGATCGAAGGGGGCCTGTACGCCGAACAGCTTCTCGAGGAGGGCAGGGTGCCGGAGGGCGCCTCCCGTGAGGAGCTGGAGGAGCTGGTCGCGGCGGGGCTGCGCGCGAAGCAGCGCTTCGTCGAGGCCAACCTGCGGCTGGTCGTCTCGATCGCCCGGAAGTATCCGACCGATTCGTTGCCCCTCATCGACCTCATTCAGGAGGGGAACCTGGGGCTGATGCGCGCGGTGGAGAAGTTCGACTACCGCCGCGGCTTCAAGTTCTCCACGTACGCGACATGGTGGATCAGGCAGGCGATCGGCCGCGGGCTCAGCCACACCGCCCGCACCATCCGGTTGCCCGTCCACGTCGAGGAGGAGCTCTCCCGGCTGCGGCGCGCGGAGCGCCAGCTCGGCCGCGAGCTCGGCAGGGAGCCGACCCGCGAGGAGCTCGCCGGGACGCTCGGCGCCGACGCCGAGCACGTGGACGAGCTGCTGCGCTGGCGGCGGGACCCGGCGAGCCTGGACGCGACCGTCGACGACGCCGGTGAGACGCCGATGGGCGACCTGCTGGAGGATCCGGACGCCGTCACCCCGGAGTCGGAGATCCTCGCGCTGGACGACATCGAGGGTCTCGGGCGGCTGCTCGACCGGCTCCCGGAACGCGAGTCCGCGATCCTGCGCGCCCGGTTCGGGATGGACAGCGGCCAGCCCCTGTCGTACGCGCAGATCGGCGCGCGGTACGGCCTGAGCCACAACCGCGTGCGGCAGATCACCGACCGGTCGCTGCGCCGGCTGCGGCAGCTGGCGAACGAGGCGGACACGGGCGGCCGCCCGACGCTGACCGCCGAGCCCGGTATCGCGCGCCAGGCCGCCACCGCGGGCAGCCGCGCGGCCTGAACCGCCCCTCCCACTCCTGAGCCGAACCGGGCGGCCCCGAAAGCGGGGCCGCCCGGCCGTGTCTCCGGGGGTCGGCGGGTGGATTCGGCGTCTTCGCGGGGCGGACCGTGCCATAGCCTTTTCACGTGAGTACATCCGCCGTCACCGGGGAGCTCGACGCCTGGCGCGCCCTCCCCGCCCACCAGCAGCCCGAATGGGACGATCCAGACGAGGTCCGGAAGGTCGCCGTGGAACTGGCGTCCCAGCCGCCGCTCGTCTTCGCCGGCGAGTGCGACCAGCTGAAAGCGCAGCTCGCGGACGTCGCACGCGGCGAGGCGTTCGTCCTGCAGGGCGGCGACTGCGCGGAGACGTTCGAGGGGTCGACCGCCGACGCGGTGAAGAACAAGCTCAAGACGCTGCTGCAGATGGCGGTCGTGCTCACCTACGCGGCGAGCGTCCCGGTCGTGAAGATCGGCCGGATGGCGGGGCAGTACGCGAAGCCGCGGTCCAAGCCCGTGGAGGTCCGCGGGGGCGTGGAGCTGCCCGCCTACCGGGGCGACGCGGTGAACGGGTTCGGGTTCGACGCCGCGTCCCGCCGCAACGACCCGCGCCGTCTGCTGAAGGCCTACCACTGCTCGGCGGTGACGCTGAACCTGTGCCGGGCGTTCACCAAGGGCGGCTACGCCGACCTGCGGCAGGTGCACGCCTGGAACCGCGACTTCGTCCAGCAGAGCCCGGCGGGCCGCCGCTACGAGCGGCTGGCCGGCGAGATCGACCGGGCGCTGACGTTCATGAAGGCGTGCGGGGCGAACCCCGACGAGTTCCACGGGGTGGAGTTCTACTCCAGCCACGAGGCGCTGCTGCTGGAGTACGAGCGGGCGCTGACCCGCATCGACCACCTCAGCGGCCATCCGTACGACGTGTCCGCGCACTTCCTGTGGATCGGCGAGCGGACCCGCCAGCTGGACGGCGCGCACGTGGAGTTCCTGCGGCACATCCGGAACCCGATCGGAGTGAAGCTCGGCCCGACGACCTCGCCGGACGACGCGATCGCGCTGCTGGAGCGGCTGAACCCCGACCACGAGCCGGGCCGGCTCACGTTCATCACCCGGATGGGCGCCGGCCGGATCCGGGACGCGCTGCCGCCGCTGATCGACAAGGTCCGCCAGACCGGCGCGCCGGTCGCGTGGATCTGCGACCCGATGCACGGCAACACGTTCGAGGCGCCGAGCGGGCACAAGACGCGGCGGCTGGACGACGTGCTGGACGAGGTGGCCGGGTTCTTCGAGGTGCACCGCGCCCTCGGCACGCACCCGGGCGGCATCCACATCGAGTTCACCGGCGACGACGTCACCGAGTGCGTCGGCGGCGGGGACGGTCTCGCCGAGGACGACCTGCACCAGCGCTACGAGACGGCCTGCGACCCGCGCCTCAACCGCGGCCAGTCGCTGGACCTCGCCTTCATGGTCGCCGAGCTGTACCGCAAGTCCGCCTGACCGTCTCGCGGCGGGGCGCGCCTGCCGACCGTCGCCGGGCACGGTCGGCGGGCACGGTCCCTAGGAGATCTTGCCGGGGGCCGGTGCAGCCGGGGGTCTCGTCAGATGTCGACCTCGGCCCAGACGACCTTGCCGCCGGTCACCGGGTCCGCGCCCCACGAGTTGGCGAACCGGTCGACGATGAACAGGCCGCGATGAGATTCGTCCAGGGGGCCGGGGACGGTCAGCCGGGGCAGCTGGGCCGCGCGGTCGCGGACCTCGACGCGGATCCGGCCGGTACCGCGCAGCAGCCGCAGCTCCAGGGCCGTGCCTGCGTGCCGGACGGCGTTGGCGACGAGCTCCGCGACGATGGCGGTGACGAGCTCCTCGCGGTCCATGAGCGCCCAGGTGCGCCCAGGTGCGCATGGTGCGGGCGGCGAGGCGCCGCGCGTACTCGACGGCCTCCGTCTGGGGCGCCGCGCGCAGTGTGGTCTCGGTCATCGGGTCGGTCACTCCGCCCGCTCGCCGTTCTTCATCGGTTCCCCTCACCGCCCATCGGCCGAAGCCTCCTCCGCCGGGCCCTCGATCAGGAACCGGTCGAGGCCTGTGGTCCGCAGCACGTTCTCGACCCGGCCGTAGGCGCCGGTGACGGTGAGCGTGGCGTTCTGCGCACGGGCGTGCTTGTACGCCCTGACGAGGACGTTCAGGCCGGAGGAGTCACAGAAGTCGACCGCCGCGAGGTCGACGACCACCGCCCGCTCGCCGGCGTCCACGAGCTCGGTCAGCCGGGCGCGCAGTTCGTCGGAGGAGTGCAGGTCGATGGAGCCGCGCGCGGCGATCGTCGCGCGGCCGTCCTGTCGTGTCGTGTGCAAGGCAAGCCCCACGCCACCCCACCTTACCGATTGTTGGTCTCCATCATGACGCCCGCAGAACGATGAGGGCAATGTCGTCGTTCGACGGCTCGGGGCCGAAGTCGCGGACCGCGCGCTGGATACGGGCGGCCACGGCGCCCGCGCTCAGACCGGTGCATCCGGCCAGCAGCTTCTCCAGCCCGTGCCCGTCGCCGAGCAGGCGGTTGCCCGAGCGCCGTTCGGTGACACCGTCGGTGACGCAGAGCAGGACCTCGCCGCGGCGCAGGTCGACCGTGTCGGTGTGGAAGTCCACGCCGTCGAAGACGCCCAGCAGCGGCTGGGGCGAGGCGGCCTCGCGCACACCGCCCTCCGGGTCGAGCACCAGCGGGGGCGGGTGCCCCGCGCTCGTCAGCTTGATGGTCACGCCGTCGCGGCGCCGCCGGGACGCGATCTCGCCGTGCAGCAGGGTGAGCAGCCGGCCGCGCTCGCCCTCGCCGAGGATGAGCCGGTTGAGGCGGGTCAGGACGGCCGGGACGGACATGTCCTCGGCGGCGAGGATGCGCAGCGCGTGCCGGGCGAGGCCGGTGACGGCGGCGGCCTCCGGGCCGGTGCCGCACACGTCGCCGATGGCGAACCGCCAGCGGGACGCGGGGGCCGGGCCGCCCGGCCGCAGGCCGCTCTCGAAGACGTCGTAGAAGTCTCCGCCGACCTCGCTGCCCTCCCCGGCCGGCTCGTACACCACCGCGACCTCCAGGCCGGGGATCTCGGGGATGGCGGGCGGCAGCAGGCTGCGCTGCAGCGCGCTGCTCATGGCGGTCTGGGCGGAGAACAGGCGGGCGTTGTCGACGGCGAGGGCGGCGCGGCGGCTCAGCTCCTCGGCCAGCTCGACCGCGCTGCGGGGGAAGCGGTCACCGGACGGGCGGCCGATGACGATGGTGCCGATGCGGCGGCCCCGGGCGATCAGCGGGAACGCGTAGACCTGGTCGGAGGCGGTGTCGCCGGCGGCGGCCCGGACGTCCTCGGCGGCGGTGGCGAGCCCGTTCCAGGGCCCGGGGGTGTCGGTCGGCGGGGCCGCGCCCGCGTGCTCGAGGAGCTCGCGGAGGCCGTCGGCGCGGTTCTCGTCGGCGTGCCACACGTAGGCGAGCCGGTCGGGCTCGGCCTCGGTGACGGTGTAGACGGCGCACCAGGTGGCCAGGCGCGGGACGACGAGCTGGGCGACCAGCGCCATCGTGCGCTCCTGGTCGAGCGTCCCGGCGAGCAGGTCGCTGGCCTCGGCGACGAAGCTGAGCCAGCCGCGCCAGGACCGTTCCAACTCCCCCACCCTGGCCTTCTCCAGGGAGAGCGACATCTCGTCGGCGAGCCGGCCGAGCCGGACGCCGTCGGCCTCGTCGAAGCGGCCGGAGACCGACGAGACGGCCACGATCAGGCCGGTCAGCCGGCCCTGGGACTCCAGCGGCGCGGCGGCCAGCGACGGGGCCCGCAGCGCCTCCGCGGTCGGATCGGCGGCGTCGGCGGCCACCCAGGCCGAGCCGGCGCGGGCGGCGGGGCCGAGGGTGCCGACCGACAGCTCGCCGAGCGGCATCTCCGCGGCCGTCCCGGCGGACGACCCCATGATCAGCCGCCCGTCGCGCTCGGTCAGCAGGACGGCGGCCCCCTCGGCGCCGAGGATCTCCCGGACGGTGGCGACGCCGTCCTCCATGGCCTCGATGGCGGCCGGGGAGCGCAGCAGCCGGTCGCCCGCGACGGGCATCTCGCTCGCGCCGCCGACCAGCCTGCTCTCGCGGCCCTGGGCGGGTCCGGCGCCCTCCCGCGCGGTGTCGGCGCCGTCGGCGGTCTCCCGCGCGCCGCCGTCACGCCCGGCGCGCTCGCGCCGCGGGAGGCCGGCCGCGATGCCGGTGGTGAGGGCCGCCTCCCCCGACCCGGGTTCCGGCGGCGCCGCGACGTCGGCGGCGCCCGGCCGGGGAAGCCGGAACCAGACTCCCTTGGTGCGTCGGTCGTAGGAGACGCCCCAGGACGTGGCGAGCCGGGAGATCGACGGGAGCCCGCGCCCGCTGGAGGCGGTGACGCCCGGCATCTCGATGCCGCGGGTGGGATGGCGGTCGCGGACCTCGATCTCCACGCTCCCGCCCTCCAGGCGGCAGGAGACCTCGAAGGACGTGCCGGCGTAGGCGATGGCGTTGGTGGCGAGCTCGCTCGTGGCGAGGACGGCGTCGTCCGCGACCTCGTCCATGCCCCAGTCGGCCAGCACCTTCCGGACGAACCGGCGCGCGTCCGCCACCGCCGCGGCGGCGGACGGGAAGGTGGCCGACGCCGTCTGCCGATCCAACTGTCGTCCCTCGTTCGAAGCGTCTCTACCCGGGCCTGGCTATCGTGACAGACTGGTCGGCCGCCCGGCCACGAGTGCCGGGAACCGGGCCGTGCGATGCGTCCGGCCTCGGTGTTCGCGACCCCGCCACAACACGACAGACCGTAACACGAAGGCTACAGGGCAGGATGCACGGTCAATGCCGCGCGACGGCCCGCGCGACGGCCGCCCGGCGTCGGAGGGGGGTTCCGCCGCCGTGCGGAGACGTAGAGTACAAGGGCGGCCGGACAGGCCCTGGAGCAGGAGTCCGTGTCACCCGGATGACCAACGATCGCGGGCCAGGAGGATGAAGAGAATGCCGCGTACCGCGTCACGTGCCCGCCCCGGAGGCGGGTACCGCGACACCACCCCGCGTTACAGCGACGCGGACCTCGAACCGCTCCTGAGGGCGCTGATCGCCGTCCGGGACGGCAAGGCGAGGTCGGAGCTGGACGTGCCGGGCGAGGGCGCCGTCGCGGAGGCCGCGGCGGTGCTGGAGGAGATCCGGCAGAACGGCATGGAGCTGGCCTCGGGCCTGGCCCGCGTGCGCCGGGAGATCGGCCGGGAGGGGCAGCTCCGGGGGCGACTGACGCCGGGGACGCTGCGCGGCACCTGGGTGACCGCGGTGGAGGACGCCAACGCGATCATCGACAAGCTCACCGATCTCGCCACCGGGATGAGCCAGGTGGTGGAGGCGGTGGCGGCCGGCGACCTGAGCCAGCGGGTCGAGCTGCGGGTGCGCGGCCGGCCGATGCGCGGCGAGCTGCTGCGCATGGCCAAGTCGGTCAACGGCATGGTGGAGCTGCTCGACCAGTTCACCTGGGAGGTCACCCAGTTCGCCCGGGAGGTCGGGACGGAGGGCCGGCTCGGCGGGCAGGCCCCGGCGCGCGGCATGACGGGCCGGTGGCGGGACGTGACCGCGTCGGTGAACGTGATGGCGGCGCGGCTGACGTCGCAGGTCCGCGACATCGCGGAGGTCACCACGGCGGTCGCCGAGGGCGACCTGACCCGCAAGGTCACGGTGGAGGCGACCGGTGAGCTGCAGGAGCTGAAGCTCACCGTGAACACGATGGTCGACCAGCTGTCGGCGTTCGCCGACGAGGTGACCCGCGTCGCCCGCGAGGTCGGCACCGAGGGGCAGCTGGGCGGGCAGGCCAACGTGCCCGGTGTCAGCGGCGTCTGGAAGAACCTGACCGACAACGTCAACGCGATGGCGAACAACCTGACCTACCAGGTACGCAACATCGCCCAGGTCACCACCGCCGTCGCCGAGGGCGACCTCGGCAAGAAGATCACGGTCGACGCGCAGGGCGAGATCCTGCAGCTCAAGGACACCGTGAACACGATGGTCGACACGCTCTTGGCGTTCGCCGACGAGGTGACCCGCGTCGCCCGCGAGGTCGGCACCGAGGGCCGCCTCGGCGGCCAGGCCAACGTGCCGGGCGTGAGCGGCGTGTGGAAGGACCTGACCAACAACGTCAACGGGATGGCGTCCAACCTGACGTTCCAGGTCCGCAACATCGCGCAGGTCACCACCGCGGTCGCCGAGGGCGACCTCGGCAAGAAGATCACGGTGGACGCGCAGGGCGAGATCCTGGAGCTGAAGGACACCGTCAACTCCATGGTGGACACGCTGTCGGCGTTCGCGTCCGAGGTGACCCGCGTCGCCCGCGAGGTCGGCACCGAAGGGCGCCTCGGCGGCCAGGCGATCGTGCCGGGCGCCGGCGGCGTCTGGCTCGACCTGACCGACAACGTCAACTCGATGGCCAACAACCTGACGAATCAGGTGCGCGGCATCGCGCAGGTGACCACGGCGGTGGCCCAGGGCGACCTGACCCGCAAGATCGAGGTCGACGCGCAGGGCGAGATCCTTCAGCTCAAGGACACCCTGAACACGATGGTCGACACCCTGTCGGCGTTCGCCGACGAGGTCAGCCGGGTGGCCCGCGAGGTCGGCACCGAGGGCCGGCTCGGCGGCCAGGCCCGGGTGCCCGGCGCGGGCGGCATGTGGAAGGACCTGACCGACAACGTCAACGGGATGGCGTCCAACCTGACCTACCAGGTCCGCAACATCGCCCAGGTCGCGACCGCGGTCGCGCACGGCGACCTGACGCGGCGCATCGACGTGGACGCGCAGGGCGAGATCCTGGAGCTGAAGACCACGCTGAACACGATGGTCGACACGCTGTCGTCGTTCGCGTCCGAAGTCACCCGTGTCGCCCGCGAGGTCGGCATCGAGGGCCGGCTCGGCGGCCAGGCCGAGGTCGAGGGCGTGTCCGGCACCTGGAAGCGGCTGACCGAGAGCGTCAACGAGCTGGCCGGGAACCTGACCACCCAGGTCCGCGCGATCGGCGAGGTCGCGAGCGCGGTCGCCACCGGCGACCTGACCCGGACGATCACCGTGGAGGCGCGCGGCGAGGTCGCCGAGCTGTCCGACAACGTCAACCTGATGGTGGCGACGCTGCGCGAGACGACCCGCGCCAACGAGGAGCAGGACTGGCTCAAGACCAACCTGGCGCGGATCGGCGGCCTCATGCAGGGCCACCGCGACCTGATGCAGGTCGCGGAGCTGATCATGCGGGAGCTGACGCCGACCGCGAGCGCCCAGTACGGCGCCTTCTATCTGGCGGAGAACTCCGGCGAGGAGACCGACCTGGTGCTGATCGCCGGGTACGGGACGCGGCGGCACCGCGGCGGCCACATCCGGTTCGGGCTGGGCGAGGGCCTGGTCGGGCAGGCGGCGCAGGAGCGCCGGCCGCTGCTGATCGCCGACGCGCCCACCGACTACGTCAAGCTCGGGTCCGGCCTCGGCGAGGCGTCCCCGGTCAACATCATCGTGCTGCCGATCGTCTTCGAGGACGAGGTGCTCGGCGCGATCGAGCTGGCCTCGTTCGGCCGCTTCACCGACGTCCACCTGGCGTTCTTCAGCCAGCTGATCGAGACGATCGGGGTCACGCTCAACGCGATCCGCGCCAACACCCGGACCGAGGCGCTGCTCGGCGAGTCGCAGCGGCTCGCGCAGGAGCTGCAGGAGCGGTCGGACGAGCTGCAGCGCCAGCAGGGAGAGCTGCGGCACTCCAACACCGAGCTGGAGGAGAAGGCGGCGCTGCTGGCCCAGCAGAACCGCGCGATCGAGATCCAGAACTTCCAGATCGAGCAGGCCAGGCGGACGCTGGAGGAGCGCGCCGAGCAACTGGCGATCTCCTCGCGGTACAAGTCGGAGTTCCTGGCCAACATGTCGCACGAGCTGCGCACGCCGCTGAACAGCCTGCTGGTGCTGGCCAAGCTGCTGTCGGAGAACCAGGACGGCAACCTCACCGACAAGCAGGTGGAGTTCGCGCGGACCATCCACGAGTCCGGCACCGACCTGCTGGAGCTGATCAACGACATCCTGGACCTGGCCAAGGTCGAGGCCGGGAAGATGGAGGCGCACCCGCAGCACCTGTCGGTCTCCGCGCTGGTCGACTACGTGGACGCGACGTTCCGGCCGCTGTCGGTCGACAAGGGCCTGCAGTTCGGCGTGGAGGTCGCGCCGGACGTCCCCGCCACCCTGAACACCGACGAGCAGCGGCTGCAGCAGGTGCTGCGGAACCTGCTGTCGAACGCGGTGAAGTTCACCGCTGAGGGCGAGGTGCGGCTGCTGATCGAGCGGGCCGGCGACATCGACTTCACGCTGCCCGCGCTGTGGAACACCCCCGATGTGATCGCGTTCCGGGTGATCGACACCGGGATCGGGGTGAGCGCCGACAAGCTCCAGGAGATCTTCGAGCCGTTCCAGCAGGCCGACGGGACCACGAGCCGCCGCTACGGCGGCACCGGCCTCGGGCTGTCGATCAGCCGGAACATCGCGCGGCTGCTGGGCGGGGAGATCCACGCCGAGAGCCAGCCGGGCCGCGGCAGCGTGTTCACGCTGTACCTGCCCGCGCAGTACAGCGACCGGGACGGACGGCGCCGCGCGGCGCTGCCGGACGAGCCGGCCGCGGCGGACGCGGTGCCGGGTCTGGCCGCCGGCGGCGGCAACGGCGGGGTGGCCGGGCCTGGGCCCGTCGCCGCCGTGGAGCAAGGGCGGACGGCGGAGCAGCGCCCGCCGGCCGGGGACCGTCCCGGCGAGGAGGAGCCGGCGCTGAGCAGGCTGCTGGAGGAGCCGCCCGCCGAGTTCCTCGACACGGCCCTGTCGGGCCGCAAGGTCCTGATCGTCGACGACGACGTGCGGAACGTGTTCGCGCTCACCAGCGTGCTGGAGGGGTACGGCATGGAGGTCCTGTACGCCGAGGACGGGCAGGCCGGGATCGAGGTCCTGCACCGGAACCCGGACGTGGCGGTGGTCCTGATGGACGTCATGATGCCGGGCCTGGACGGCTACGCCACGACGGCCGCGATCAGGGAGATGCCGCAGTTCGCCGAGTTGCCGATCATCGTCATCACGGCCAAGGTGATGAAGGGCGATCGGGAGAAGAGCCTCGCCTCTGGCGCGTCGGACTATGTGCCGAAGCCCGTTGACGTGGACCATCTCCTTGACGTCATGAGGAACTGGCTGCAACCCTCCATCGTCCGCTGAGGGAGAGGAGACGCCCGGCAAGTGGGTCGCCGCGGGGTCGGTGGCGATGGCGGGGACCGGAATCGGAGAGACGCGCGTGGACGACAAGGCGAAGATCCTGCTCGTGGACGACCGCGAGGAGAACCTGATCGCGCTGGAGGCCATCCTCAGCTCCCTCGATCAGGACCTCGTCCGGGCCCGGTCCGGGGAGGACGCGCTGAAGGCGCTGCTCACCGACGAGTACGCGGTCATCCTGCTGGACGTCGTCATGCCGGGGATGGACGGGTTCGAGACGGCGCGGGACATCAAGCGCCGCAAGAAGACCCGCGACCTGCCGATCATCTTCCTGACGGCGGTGAACAGCGACCCCGACTACGCGTTCCGCGGTTACGCGGCGGGCGCGGTCGACTTCATCTCCAAGCCGTTCGACCCGTGGGTGCTGCGCGCCAAGGTGTCGGTGTTCGTGGAGCTGCACACCAAGAACAAGCAGCTCCGCGACCAGACCGCCCTGCTGCGGGAGCAGGCGGCCCTGCTGCGGGAACAGGCGACGCTGCTGAAGGCGCGCCCGGCCGGCGACGGGGCGGAGCCGGCCGGGGACCGGCGCGTCGGCGACCGCCTGGCCTCGGTGGAGGAGCAGGCGGAGCTGGTCGCCAAGCGCGTGCCGGCCGCGCTGCGCGACGAGTTCGAGGAGCTCGACCGCCGGCTCGCCGAACTGCGGGCGGCCCTCGACGGCGCCCCCTCCGCGGGGTGACCGCCGCCGGCACCGCGGGACACCGGAGGGTGTCCGTGCGGTGACGCTTCGCGGCGTCCGGCGGTGGGGAGGGTCTCGCGGCGGAGGTGGTCCGGGTGGGCGTCGCCGCGTTGTTCCTCGCCGGTGCCGGGACGGGCCTGCTCGCGGGCGGCACCACGTGCGCGGCCGTGCAGCTGGGGCTGCTCACCGGCGCGGTCTCCGGCGGGCGGAAGGCCCCGGAGAGGGAGGCGTCGGGTACGCGATCGGTGGGCGGGGAGGTCCGTGCCCGCCTTGTCCGCCCGGTGGCGGCCTTCCTCGCGGCGAAGCTCGTCTCGCACGCGCTGCTGGGGGCGGTGCTCGGCCTGGCGGGCGGCGCGCTCCAGCCCGGGCCGCGTGTGCGCGGGGCGATCCTCGCGGCGGCCGCGCTGATGCTCGCCGTGTTCGCGCTGGACCTGCTCGGCTTCCGGCCCGCGCGGCGCCTCATGCGGCGAAGGGGCGCCGAGCGGTGCCGTCCACCGCGTTCCGGGCGTCCCGCCGTGCTCGGGGCGGCGACCGTGCTGCTGCCGTGCGGGCTGACGCTGTCGGCCGAGCTGCTCGCGGTCTCGTCGGGGTCGGCGCTCGGCGGCGCCGCGGTCATGGCGGGGTTCGTGCTCGGGACCGCACCGCTGTTCGGGCTCGTCGGCGTGACGGTCGGCCGGTCGCTTGCGGCCGTGCGGGGACGGCTGGCGGCGCTGCCGGCCGTCGGGTTGCTGGCCGTCGCCGGCTGGACGCTTGCCGCGGGCCTGCGCCTCGGCGGCTGGCTCCCGGACGGCGGCGGCACGGCCCCGGCGTCCGGTGCGGCGCGGTTCGTCTCGACGGACGCGTCCGGGACCCAGCTCGTGACCGTGTGGGCCCTCGACCGCGGTTACCGGCCCTCGCGGCTCAGTGCCCGCGCCGGGGTGCGCACCGTCCTGGTCGTGAAGACGGCGGGCACGCGCGGCCACACCAGGGCGTTCACCATCCCGAGCCTCGGTCGGGACGTGTTCCTCCCGGTGACCGGTGAGACCCGGATCGACGTGGGCGCCCCGGGGCCCGGCCGGATGCGCTTCGTGTGCGCGTCCGGCCACTTCCCTGGGGCGGTCACCTTCCGCTAGGCGGCCAGCCGCGCGCGGGCGGCGGCGATGCGCGCGAGGGTGCGGTCGCGGCCGAGGATCTCCAGGGACTCGAACAGCGGCAGCCCCACGGTGCGGCCGGTGACCGCGACGCGGACGGGCGCCTGCGTCTTGCCGAGCTTGAGCCCGTGCTCGGTGCCGATCCGCTCCAGCCGGTCCTTCAGCTCGGCCGCGTTCCACGGCGCGTCCTGGTAGGCGGCCTCGGCGGCGGCGAGGATCTCGGCGGCCGGCTCCTTCATCGCCTTGTTCCAGGACTGCTCGTCGGACGGCGGCTCGTCTAGGAACGCGAAGTCGATCATCTGGACGATCTCCGACAGCAGCGCGACGCGGGTCTGCGCGAGCGGCGCCAGCTCGGCGAACACGGCGACGTCGACGTCGAAGGGGGCTTCCTGCAGGAACGGCAGGCACTCGGCGATGAACTTCTCCACCGGCAGCGCGCGGATGTACTCGCCGTTGATCGCGCGGAGCTTCTTGACGTCGAAGAACGCGGGCGAGGTGTTGACGTCCTCGATGCGGAACTCGTCGACGATCACGTCCCAGGGGACGATCTCGCGGTCGCCGGACGGGGCCCAGCCGAGCAGCATCAGGTAGTTGCGCATGGCCTCGGCGAGGTAGCCCTCGGCCCGGTAGTCCTCCAGCGCGACCTTGTCGCGGCGCTTGGACAGCTTCTGCCGCTTCTCGTTGACGATGACCGGGACGTGCGCCCACACCGGAGGCTCCCCGCCGAGCGCCTCCCAGAGCAGCTGCTGCTTGGGCGCGTTCGACAGGTGCTCCTCGCCGCGCACGACGTGCGTGATGCCCTGGCTCATGTCGTCGACCGCGTTGGCCAGGAGGAACGTGACCGACCCGTCGGCGCGGGCGATGACGAAGTCCTCCATGAGGGCGTTCTCGAACACCGGCTTGCCGCGCAGCAGGTCGACGACGGTCGTCTGGCCCTCGTCGGGCGTGCGGAAGCGGAGGGCGCGTCCCGGGCCGGCCTCCAGGCCGCGGTCGCGGCAGAAGCCGTCGTAGCCCTTGTGCGAGTCGCCGGTGCGGGCGATGACCGACTCGCGGGAGCAGTCGCAGTAGTAGGCGCGGCCCTTGCCCTTGATGGTCTCGACGGCCTCGGCGTGCTTGTCGGCGTTGGCGGACTGGAAGTAGGGGCCCTCGTACTGCTCGCCGTCCATCCCGAGCCACGCCAGGGCGCGGATGATGCCCTCGGTCCACTCCGGGCTGTTGCGCGAGGCGTCGGTGTCCTCGATCCGGAGCACGAGCGTCCCGCCGGACTGGGCCGCCATCACCCAGTTGAACAGCGCCGAGCGGGCGCCGCCGACATGGAACATGCCGGTCGGGGACGGGGCGAAGCGTACGCGGATCGAAGAGGTCGAAGACATGCCACCAAGGGTAGGGCGCGGGGAGCGCGGTTCGCGCCTCGTTTACTCCCGGGCTGTTCCGGCGTGTCAGGGCCTCCAGGACGGGTCGCGGCCCGCTTTCCCGAGCACGCGGTCGAGCAGCGGCGCGTCCCCGGGCACGGGGACCTCGGCTCCGATGGCCCCGTATTGGCGGCTCATCTCGGCCGTGGCGGAGATCTGCTCCCACGCGGCCTCCACCACCGCGGGCGGGAAGGCCGGCTCGCGGCCGGTGGCGACCGCGAGGTCCCAGCCGTGCATGACCCACTCGCCGAGAAGGATCCCGGCGATGAACCCGGCCGGCATGCCCTCCTTGTTCCCGGTGAGGCTGGTGTTGCCTTCCCACGCGGCGGGGTCCTGCCACGCCTCGGCGGTCTTGCGGGCCTGCTCCGCGAACCGCTCGGCCCAGCCCGCCTCGGCGGTGAAGTCGTGGTCCTCCCCCGGCCCGGTGGGCGGCAGCCGGTGCGCGGCGGTCTCGCCCCGTCCGGTCCACAGGATCAGATGGCCGGCGAGCCCCCGCACGTCCCAGTCCGGGCACGGGGTCGGCGCGTCCAGCCCGCTCTCCGGGATCGCCAGGACGATCCGCCCCGCGGCCTCCGCGGCGGCGGGCATCTGGGTCCTTATGTTGTCCATGTCCGTCTCCTCGCTCATCCGTTCGAATACGGTCCACGCTAGGAGGACCCCGTGACGCGCGTCTTGAAGAAACGCGCCACGTTAGCCTGACCTCATGGAACGTCCCCTGCCCGGCGGCACGCGCGGCATCCTGCGGCCGCGGACGGGCCTGGAGCGCTTCCAGATCGAGCGGATCCCGCCGCGGGCGGCGCTCGCCCCGTTCGTCGCCAACTTCTGGGTGCTGTGCTGGGATTTGCGGGGCCGGCCGCCGCACCGCCAGCAGGTGCTCACCCGGCCGTCGGTCCATATGACCTTCACCGGTTATCTGACCGAAGGCGCGACGCGGGCCAGGATCGTCGGCGTGGTGAGGGACGACTTCGCCGAGGAGATCCACGACGAGGGGCGCGTGATCGGCGCGGCCTTCCGCCCGGGCGGGTTCCGGCCGTTCATGGACGCGCCGGTCGCCACGCTGACCGGCCGTTTCGCCGGGGTCGAGGAGGTGTTCGGCGCGGACGGCACCGCGCTCGCCGCCGAGATCTTCGACTGCGCCGACGCGGCCGAGGCCGTCGGCCTGCTGGAGGCGTTCCTGACCGGGCGCGGGCCCGCGCCGGATCCGTCCGCCGAGCGGGCCGCCGTGATCGTCGACCGGATCGCGGCGCGCCCCGGCCTGGTTCGGGTGGACGAGCTGGCCGCGGAGGCGGGGCTCAGCCCCCGCAGCCTGCAGCGCCTGTTCCACGAGTACGTGGGCATCGGGCCGAAGTGGGTGATCCGGCGGTTCCGGATGCAGGAGGCCGCCGAGCGCGCCGCGTCCGGCGCGGACGTGGACTGGGCGGAGCTGGCGGCCGAGCTCGGCTACGCCGACCAGGCGCACTTCGTCCGCGACTTCACCGCCTCCGTCGGCACACCGCCGGCGAGATACGCGCGGGAAACCGGGCCTGGCAGTATCGGGGGATGACCGCCGCCCCCAGCAGCCCGTTCGACGACCTCACCGCGTTCCGGGCGCTCGCCGCCGAACGGCTCGGCTCGTTCGAGCACACGACCGTCCCGGACGCGCCCGGCCTGCGCCGTGCCGGGGTCGTGCTGTGCGCGGTGGAACACGGCGGCGTCCCCTCGGTCATCCTCATCAGGCGCGCCTACCGTGGGCGCAACGCCGGCCAGTGGGGCCTGCCCGGCGGGCGGCTGGAGGACGGCGAGACGCCCGAGGCGGCGGCGCTGCGGGAGCTGCACGAGGAGATCGGGCTGACCGCCGGCCCCGGTGACGTCCTCGGCAGGCTCGACGACTTCCCTGCCACCTCCGGCTTCGCGATCACGCCGATCGTGGTGGTGCTGGACGCTCCGGGCCCCCTGGCGCCGAGCGCGGACGAGGTGCACTCCGTCCACCACACCAGCCTGCGCAAGCTCGCCGCCGACGACACCCCGAAGTGGGTTCCGCAGCCCGACGGCGGACGCCTGCTGCAGATGTGGCTGGGCCCGAAGTGGCGCGTCCATGCCCCGACCGGCGCGATGCTGTGGCAGTTCCGCGAGGTCGTCCTGCTCGGACGGCAGGTCAGGGTCGCCGACTTCGTCCAGCCCGACTGGACGCGCCACTGAGGGTCAGAACGTCCCGCCGTCCACGACGATGCGCTGCCCGGTCACGTAGGACGCGGCGTCGGAGACGAGGAACCGCACCACGTCGGCGACCTCCTCGGGAGTGCAGACGTGGCCGTACGGGGACGAGGCGTCCGCCTGCCGGATGTCCTCGATCCCGGCGGTGGCGCGGACCAGCCCGCACGCTCCCGGAATCCCGCCGTGAGCCGCCCCTGACGCGGGTCATCGGGCGGGCACGGCCTCGATGACGTGGTAGGCCGCCGGCGGCAGCGGCCCGGTCAGCGCGACGACCGTGAACCCGGCGCCGTCCAGCAGGTCCCGGTACTCGGCCTCGGTGCGCTCCCGCCCGCCGGTCGCCACCAGCATGTTGAGGTCGTTGCGGACGATGCCCGCCGACTCCGGCGCGACGATCTCCGGCATCACCTGCTCCAGCAGGATCATCCGGGCGTCGGGGCGCATCGCCGCCCGGCAGTTCCGCAGGATCGCCGCGGCCTTCTCGTCGTGCCAGTCGTGGACGACGCTCTTGAGGACGTAGGCGTCCGCGCCCCCCGGGACCGACGCGAAGAAGTCGCCCGGGACGATCTCCGCCCGCCCGGCGACGTCGGCCAGGGTGCCCGGTGCGGCGGCGAGCCCGGCGGGCAGGTCGAACAGGACGCCGCGCAGGCCGGGATGGGCGCGCAGGATCGCGGCGAGCAGCGTCCCGTCGCCCCCGCCGAGATCGGCGACCGTCCCGTAGCGGCCGAAGTCGTGGGCCTCGATGACGCCCGGCGCGACGTCGCGGGTGTGCTCGGCCATGGCCCGGTTGAACGTCGCCGACGGTTCGGCGTCCGACGCGAAGAACTCGAACGGCGTCCTGCCGGTGACCCGTTCCCAGGCGTACTCCCCTGTGCGCAGCGTCTCGGTCATGTCGCCCCACGTCCGCCACACCTCGGGGCCGCAGAACAGCCTGATCAGCGACCGGATCGAATCCGGGGCGTCGGCGCGCAGGCGGCGCCCCTCGGCGGTCAGCGAGAACAGGTCGCGGTCACGCTGCTCCACGACGCCGAGGCCCGTGAGCCCGCGCAGCAGGCGGTGCAGCGACGGCGCGTGCGCGCCGGTCTCCTTCGCCAACTCGGTGCTCGACATCGGCATGTCGCCGTCGAAGGCGTCCGCGAGCCCGATCTCGGCGGCGGCGTAGATGATCTGCGCCGGCATGAATCCGAAGGCCAGGTCCATGAGCGGTGATCTCGGCATCGTCGTGCTCCCCTCCGTGCCGCCTTCCCTTGCCGTCCGCACGTTACGAGGCCGCCTCGGGCGCGGTCTTGGACGAATGCAACCTCCCGGACAGGTCGCCGTTACCTGATCGTGATCTCCGCTAACACGATAGACATTTCCGGTTTATCTAACTATTTGAGACTGGCGGCTCGTGCTCCCGAGCGAAAAGGAGTTTCCCGTGAGACGCACGGGGATCACCGCCAGCGCACTCAGCGCACTCACCGCCGCCCTCACCGGGGCGGCCCTGCTCGCCCCCGCCGCCGACGCCGCTCCGCCGCCCCCGCCAGACGGAAGCACCGCGTCCCAGCACCTCGCCGCCCTCACCGTCGCCGCCGAAGGCTCCGGCGACGGCTACTCCAGGGACAAGTTCCCGCACTGGATCGACCAGGGCGACAGCTGCAACACCCGCGAGGTCGTCCTCAAGCGGGACGGCGACAACGTCGGGACCGGCTCGGACTGCTACCCGACGTCCGGTTCCTGGACCAGCCCGTACGACGGGGCCACCTGGACCCAGCCGTCCGACCTCGACATCGACCACATGGTCCCGCTCGCCGAGGCGTGGCGGTCGGGGGCCTCGTCCTGGACGACGTCCCAGCGCCAGTCTTTCGCCAACGACCTGTCCAGCTCGCAGCTGTGGGCGGTCACCGACAACGTCAACCAGGCCAAGGGCGACAAGGACCCGGCCGAGTGGACGCCGCCGCTGGCCTCGTTCCACTGCATGTACGCCAGGTCGTGGATCGACGTGAAGTACCGCTTCGGCCTCACGGTCGACTCGGCGGAGAAGTCGGCGCTCACCGGCCTGCTCGGCACCTGCTGACGCGATACCCCCGCTCCCGGCGGGTCCGCGGCGCGCCCGCGGACCCGCCGGCCTCCGCCGTCAGCCGGCCTCCGCTGTCAACCGGCCAGGGCTCGCAGCCAGGTCTTGGCGATCCCGATGTGGTCGTCGGTCAGGCCGGTCAGCGGGTCGATCTCCACGAGCAGATGCTCGGCGATGCCGGGCTCCCCGGCGATGCAGTCGGTGGCGTCCGGCTCGTCCTCGAACCAGACGAACGGCCTGCCCTCCGCCCACGCGGCCACGTGGCGCGCCTTCCACGCCCCGAGCGTGCGGCCCTCGTGGATGCCGGGGAACTGCGGGATCGGCACGAAGGGCAGCTCCGGCAGCCCGACCCGCGGGGCGATCCACTCGTTGGCGTTGTCGCACCAGTAGCTCGCCCAGGCGAGCTCGGCGCCCGTGGACTCGGCGAGCTCCAGCAGCGCCGGGCCGTGCCCGGGGTTCAACCACAGCGTGAACGGCATCCCGTTCGGCGAGCACCGGTGCCGTTGAAATCCGCGATGAGGCCTCTCAAAGGGATTGAGCACCCCGTCGACATCCAGAAGAACCACCGGCGACCCCATACACCGGACCGTACGGCATCCCGGCCCGCCCGTCGAAGGTCATCGCGGCGCGGCCGTCATAGGTCGCCGCCGAGCGGGCATCGTCCCCGCATGTGCCGACTGTTCGGACTGACCACGGGCGGGCCCCGCGTCCGCGCCACGTTCTGGCTGCTGGACGCCCCCGACAGTCTCAGTTCCCAGAGCCGCCGCATGCCCGACGGGACGGGGCTCGGCTGGTTCTCGCTGGGCGAGGAGCCCGTCCGCGACCGGGCGCCCATCGCCGCCTTCCAGGACGCCGACTTCAACTCCGAGGCACGGTACGTCGCCTCGCACACCTTCGTCTCCCACGTCCGGTACGCCTCGACCGGGGCGCCGGACGTCCGCAACTCCCACCCGTTCGTCATGGACGACCGGCTGTTCGCCCACAACGGGGTCGTGCGCGGCCTCGACGTCCTCGGCTCCTGGCTCACGGACGCGGAGCGGGCGATGGCGCGGGGGCAGACCGACTCCGAGCTCGTGTTCGCCTACATCACCGCGCAGATCCGGCGGCACGGGGACACGCGGTCCGGGCTGATCGCGGCCGTCGGCCGCATCGCCGCCGAGCTGCCCGTCTTCGCGCTGAACCTCCTGCTGGCCGAGTCCGGGCGGCTGTGGGCGCTGCGCTACCCCGGGACCCACGAGCTGTGGGTGCTCGCCCCCGAGCTGACCGAACCCGGCGCCGCCCGGCACATGTCCTCCGGCCGCGAACCGGGCCGCATCGACGTCACGGCCCATCGGGAGGCGTGCGCGGCCTGGATCATCGCGAGCGAGCGCATGGACGACGACCCGGACTGGCGGCTCCTCGATCCCGGCGAGCTGCTCATGCTGGACGGGTGGCGGGCGTCCTCGCACTTCCCCTTCGGCACCCCCGCGCACCCGCTGACCACCGCCGACCTGTCGGCGGCGGAGTCGGTGTCCCAGACATGATCGGGTTCGCCGCTCCCGCCGTATAGTGGACGGCCGAGGACCGAGGAGCCCGGATGCCGCGAGAACTCACGCTGATGGCCGTGCACGCCCACCCCGACGACGAGGTGCTGAGCACGGGCGGGATCCTCGCCCGCTACGCCGCCGAGGGCGTCCGCACCGTCCTCGTGACGTGCACCAACGGCGAGCAGGGCGACGGGCCCGGCGGCGTGAAGCCCGGCGAGCCGGGGCACGACGCCGAGGAGGTCGCGCGGCGGCGGCTCGCCGAGCTCCGCGAGTCCGCCGGCCTGCTCGACATCGGCCACCTGGAGCTGCTCGGCTACCGCGACTCCGGCATGCCGGGCTGGCCGGCCAACGACGACCCGGCGGCCTTCGCGAACGTCCCGCTGGACGAGGCGGCCGGGCGGCTCGCCGAGCTGATGGAGCGCCACCGCCCCCAGGTCGTCGTCACCTACGACGAGAACGGCGGCTACGGGCACCCCGACCACATCCAGGCCCACCGCATCGCGGTCGCCGCCGCCGAGCGGTCCGGCATCCCCGACAGGCTCTACTACACGGCCATCCCCCGGTCCGGGAGCAAGCAGCTGTTCCAGGCCGTCCGGGACGCCGGTGTCGATCTCGGGTTCGACCCGCCCGACGACTTCGGCACGCCCGACGAGCTGATCACCAGCGTCCTGGACGTCTCCGAGCATTTCGACGCCAAGCGCAAGGCGCTCCTGGCCCACGCCAGCCAGGGCGAGAGCATCTTCCTGCTGCGGCTGCCGGAGGAGACGCAGCGGATGGCGTTCTCCTCCGAGGCGTTCATCCGCCACCGCAACCGCGTCGAGGCACCCGACCAGGAAGACGACCTGTTCGCCGGGCTCAGGTAGCGCGCTCGGCCCGGTAGTGGTCGAGGACGTCCTGGCGCAGCAGGTAGCCGAACCCGGCCCGTTCGAGCCGCAGCACCAGGGCCGCCTTGTCGGCGCCCAGAGCGGCGGCCGTGGCGCCCAGCCTCCAGTCGTGCTCCGCCAGCCGCTTGAGCAGGTAGCCGCGCTTGACCTGCGCTTCCGAGAGCCTGAAGGTCTTCATGTAGGCGATGCGGCCGTCCCCGTCGGTGATGGTCTCGCCGATGTGGTTCTCCCCGCGCAGCGCGAAGGAGGGCAGCCACCGGGAGAGTTCGAAGCCGTGCAGGTACTGCACCACCTGCCGCGTCCCCTCCTCGTCGAAGAGCTGCCCGGCCATGACCCCGTCGTGGAAGGCGGCCCACTCCTCCTGGCGCAGCGTCACCGCCGTCCGCAGGTCGCCGAGCGAGCGGATGTCCGCGTCGTCGATCGGCGCGGACAGGTCGCCGGCAGGGGCGCCCAGCAGGCCGTACATGTAGACCAGCTCACCGAAGAGGTCCTCGACCAGCGTGGGGTGCAGCGCCCGGTAGTCGTCGGGGTGCGGGACGACGAACGCGCTCGCCAGGGAGTCCGCGACGTACACCATCACGCCGCACTGCCCGGGGTGGATCTCGAAGATCCTCAGCGCGTCCTCCAAGCCCTGGACCGCCCGCCCGAGGTAGGCCTCCTCGCTGCGGGGGGACAGGCCGTGCGCGACCGCCCGGCGCGACCACTCCTCCCACGCGATCGACGGTCCGCCGAAATGCAGCGCCAGATAGCCCTCGACGGCCAGATGCAGCGGAAGGAAGCGCAGCCGGTCCTTGCCTGCCTTCCGCGCCATCCTCCGCGTGAACCGCACGGGCATCCGCGGCGGGGCCGCCGCGGTGTCGCGCTCCAGCAGGCGCGTCCCGTACGAGGCCGCCTGCGTCTGGTCACCGTCACTCCACCCCGCCACGAAGGCGTGCGGGACGAACGAGACGTACACGGAGTCGCCCACGTCCACGACCGACACCGGCTCCTCGTACGCCTTCCGGTGCAGCCGCAGGTACGGAACGGGCTCCTCCCGGACGAGCGGGACGAGCCGCACGGAACCCCACACCTGCGCGGGCCTGGTCTCCAGCCCGTCCAGCCTGATCGTCATGCGCGCTCCCCGAGGAACCGGGCGACCCGGTCGTCCAGATGCGCCCGGAGCCCGGCCAGGCCGACCCGCCCCTCGGCGAACCGGGCGAGCTCGACCAGCGTCGGGAGGTCCTCGGCGTCCCGGACGCCCGCGGTCGGCACGGCCGGCGACAGCCGCCGCACGTCGAAGTCGTCCGCGTCGTACACCGGGTTCAGATGCGCGATCATCACCCGCCGGCCCGGCGCGAGCCGGTGGCCGGGGTCGAGGCGCGTGCGCCAGATCCGCAGGACGTCCGCGGCGAGGCCGGGGGGCGCGTTGTCCCAGCCGTCCGAGATGATGAGGAGCCGCTCGGGGCCGGTCTCCAGGGCGTCGATGATCCGCTGCCCGAGCGGCGTCGGGCCGGACGGGTACACGAGCAGCTCGTCGGTGCGGCCCGACGTCCACAGCGGCGTGTAGTCCTTCGCGAGGGTCTCCAGCAGGTAGTGCGCGGCGAGCACGACCGCCAGCGGGCGCCGCCGCTTCTGCCCCGACCCGAGCGAGGAGTAGCTGTCGTCGAGCACGGCCGCGACCCTGCCCCAGGAGCCTCGCGCGGCACCCGCCACCCGCCGCGCGGCGGTCCGCAGCGCCCGGCTCAGCTCGGCCCGCCGCTCGGACCGCTCGTCCAGCGGCAGGGAGAGCACGTACGAGGCGAGGCGCGTCAGCGGCATCTCCCCCAGATCGGCCCGGACGGCCGCCCCTCCGCTCGACTGCAGGCGCAGCCGCTCCAGCCGCGTCATCCGCGGCTGGATGCGCTCCAGGAACACCTCGCGCGGGATCCGGTGCTTGACCGCGAATCCCTCCGCGACCGTGTACGGCAGCTCGTAGATGGCCGCGTGCTCGTAATGCGCCCGCCGCCACTGCTCGAAGATCGGCGTCTTGAACGCCTTGACGCAGAACGGCGCGAACAGGAACTTGCGCTGCTCGCCGCGGAGCCGCAGATGCGCGTGCCGCGCCGCGTCCTTCACCGCGCCCCGGTACTTGACCGCGTCGAACGCCGGGTCCCGCCGCCCCGCCATCCAGTCGCGGATGATGACGCGCGTCCGCCGGTTGTTCACCCCGAGCCGCCGCAGCTCGCGGAAGAGCCGGTACACGCGCTGGGGCGGCAGCGTCTCCAGCCGCCGCGCGATCAGCCGTCCTTCCCCGCGCCGCCGCTCGACCCCCACGTCCCCCGCCCGGACCAGCAGGTTCCGCACGATGATCGCCGCGTTGTGGTCGTTGACGTCCAGCGCGAGGACGTCGGCGTACATGTCCCGGTAGTTCTCCAGCATGTACTCGTGCAGGAACTCGAGGCTGAGGCGCTGCTCTCCCGCGTGGTGGTGGAACTCGCGCTGCCCGGTCGAGGTGATCGCCGCGTTGACGAACATCAGCACGTCCTCGCACGCGACGAGATCGGCGAACGTCTCGCTCATCACTCCCCCGGGGTGGACAGGCGCCGGCCGGGGAATGGGGGCGCGAACAGCGAAGCATCGCTTTCAAGGCGGGTTCCGGAAGTCACACCGAAGTCCCGCGGCCGGCCACCGAACCGTAACACCGCCCCCGGCCGCGGCGCCTTCGGATATCCGCCATGCGAATCGGCGCGCCGGCTTTCCGCGTCATCCCTCGTCATGAGGGTCGGCCACGTCCTCCAGTGCCGCGAGACGGTAGGTGACGAGGTCGGTGGCCAGCGTCGCGGCCGCGCACGCGATGACGACGGCCGGCCGGCCGGCGCCCATCGTGCCGGCGACCGCCATCATGGCGGCGCGGACGGCGGCTCCGGCCGGGCGGGCCCGGTCGGCGCACCTTCGCGAAAGCCCGCGCGCCGCCGCGCGGACACGAACCAGAATGCCCTTCATGGTGACTCCACTTCCATGCGATCAATGGCAGTGGAATCGACATTAAGGACAGCAATAAAACCCTTCCAGGACTGTCGACAATTGGCGGGAACTGTCGACCACGGCAGGGTATCCTCGCAGTTCAGAACATGAAGTGCTCCTTCGTTCATCAGATCTCGGCAGATCTCGACAGGAGGCTGGCGGTGTCAGAGAGCTGGGCGGACCTGTCCGACTCGGAACTGCGCGATCTCTGCGAACGGCTCGTGCGCGGCCTCGCGAAATCCGACCTGCCCCGGCTGATCTCCAGGGAGGAGACACTGCTCGCACTCGCTCGCCGGCTCGCCGGCGAGGGCGCGGTGATGACCCGCGTCCAACTCGGCGGCGTCCTGTCCGAGCGCATGAACGAGGTCACCGCCCGCACCCGCCGGCGCGAGCTGAAACAGGCACGCGACCTGCTGGGGCTGTCAGCGGAGGACGACGGCTTCGAGGAGCGGCTCGGGGACCGGGATCCGCGCGTCATGGAGGTGCGCCTCTCCCTGGCCGCCAAGTGGACGAGAGAATCCTCGACCAGCGTGCGCCGGAAGCTGGGCACGATTCTCGGCGCCCTGCTCAGCGCCACCGAGACGTCCCGGCGCCGGGACGGCGATCCCGAGGTGGCACGGGTCCTGCGGATGTGCGAGGGGTTCGCGTCCGAGCTGGACCAGACGTTCGAGGCCGCGGACGGGCGCGCGACCCGGTACAGCATCGGTCTGTACGTGCCACGCCGCCTTCAAGGCGACGTCCTTGCCCGGGTGACCGGCCAGGCGTGGCGCACGAAGATCGTGGGCGAGGCCGGCTATGGCAAGTCCAGCCTGCTGTGGGGCCTGCACAAGGAGCTGAAAGGCGCGTTCCGCCCGCTGCTGGTCAACGCCGCCTGGCTGCGCGCCGATCCGGGCCTTGACCCGGTGCTGGACGGAGAGGTGCTCGTCCGCGCCGTCGAGGCCCTCGCGGCAGCCGGCGAGCGTCCCGTGCTCCTGCTCGACACGGTGGATCTGCTCCTCCATGAGCAGCATGAGATCGACCGGGCCAACGCCATGCTCAACGCCGCCGTCGACGCGGGCGCGCGGGCCGTGGTGAGCTGCCGTGAGCAGGAGTCGCACGCCCTCGACCCGCGATTCGACCAGGTGCGGCTCGGCGCCTATGACGAGGACGAGCTGCACGACGTGATCGAGCGCCACGTCGAGGCGTTCTGTCCCGACGCGCCGCCGAAGCCGATCGGCGCGAAGGTCGCGCTGATGATGCGGACGGCGTCGCGGGGGCTGAGCATGGCCGAGGTCTGCCGCCATCCACTGCTGCTTCGGCTGCTCTTCGAGGCGTACGAGGGCACGTTCCCGGACGAGGAGGTCAACAGCCTCGACGTGCTGGGCGCGTACTTCGACAACAAGATCCGCCGCGACCGGAACTGGCGGACGGATCCCGTGCGCGGCCGCGGCGGCGACATGGGGGACGCCTGCGCCTGCATCGCCATCGGGCTCTTCTCCTCGGGTTCCGTGGAGTCCCCCTACGAGGAGCTGTCGTCCCGGGCACGGGACGTGGCCGCCGCGTGGGACGGCTGCGCGGTGACCGACCTCGACGCCGCGTTCGACGTCCTGCTCAGCAGGTCGGTCCTGCTCATGGACGAGCGAGGGCACGTCCGGTTCCGCCACCAGCTCCTCTTCGAGTACGTCGCCGCGCGGGCACTGCTGGCCCGCGGCCGGGACGCCGAACTGCGCAGGCTGCAGGGCATCGTGCAGGACCGTCCGCTCGACCTCTACGTCGGTGCCGTGTTCGAGCAGGCCCTGATCTACGGCTGGCACGCCCATCCGGCGCTGCGCCGCCACGTCTCCTCGGCCCTGGACGCGCTGGCCGCGTCCGGCCAGGTCAACCTCCAGTCGATGGCGCTGGTCGTCGCGGCCCACCACCCCGACGTCGACGCGGACGTGCCGGGCCTGCTCGCCCGGGCCGGAACCGAGGTGGTCCGGCGCTTCGTGGCGTTGACCCCGCGCGTGACCGGGGCGAGGGTGGGCCGGGCCATGGCGCTGCTGCGCCTCGTCTGGAAACGCGATGAGCAGGCCTGCCGGCGGGCCGTGTTGAACGTGTTGGAGCGCTTCGCCGGCCAGGACGCCGCCGCCGTACGGGACCTCGTCGATGATCTGGACTGCGTCTGGTACGTCATCGAGAAGAAGGGCGAGCTCCTTGTGAGCGACCAGGCGCTTCCCCGCGCCGTCGGCCTGGTCGCCGCCGAGGATCCGGGCTGGAGCACCACCACGCTGCGGTCGCTCTTCGAGGCCGGCTGCCTGGCGGCCAGCTCGCGGGCCCTGGCCGTGACGATTCTCGGGATCGTCGGCGACCAGTGGGAGCACCTCGGCTCCAAGGCGACGCTGGACCTGTTCATCGAGGCCACGATCGCCGCGCAGGCGCGCAACGGCGGGCAGGAGGCCACGCCGGTGCGGCTCGCCGCGGGCAGGCTCTGGGGGCTCCACTGGATCGGCGAGTACCGCCTCGGCGGCCCGGAGCCCCGCGCGGCGGAATGGGCCGGGCTGGTCGCCGAGGTTCGCGCCGAACTGGCCCGGCACCCGCAGGCGCCCTGGCCGACCCAGCTCAGGCTCGCGGGCCTGGCGGTCGCGCTGGCGGCCCTTCCCGACGGGAACGCCCTCATCGATCCGACGCTTTCGGCGATCTTCCCGCCGGCCGAGGAGTCCTTCGGCCTGCCGCTGCTGGAGCTGCCGGACTCGTTCCTGATCCCGCTCCTGCGCGGCCCGAGCCCCGCCGGGCGCCGGCTGCGCGGTCTGCTCCGGGACGCGCTCGGCGCGCTGCCCGCCGATCCCGCGCACACGGCGGACCCGCGGTGCCTGCGCGCCACGGTCGCGAGGACCGCCGTCCACGGCGCGGAGCTCTCCCCGGACGAGGTCGCGGAGCTGCTGACGAACCTGCCCTCCCTCCAGCGGCCCTCCCAGTGGACCGCGGCGGGCGGCTTCATCGCCGCGGTCGTCCCGGCGGCCCTCGGCGGCCACCCGGTCGCCCGTGCCGCGCTCGACGCCGTCCGGGCCGATCCCGGAGCGATCGGGGCACCGGGCCGCAAGTCCATCACGGCCTCCCTGAGCCGGCATCTGAGCGACCACCCCGATCTGCTGCCGGCGGCTCTCACCTGCTGCGGCGCGTGGCTGACGGCCGCGCCCCTGATCGAGGCGGTCCGTCGGGACCGGGACGCGCTCGGCCCCGCGCTGGCGCGGCACGCCGGCGAGGTGGACGACTTGATCGACACCTTGTTCGCCAAGGGGGGCGGCGCGCAGCAGGACGCGATGAACCTGTGGCTCGCGGTGGAGGACCTGGACATCCTCCGGGTCCGCGGCTTCGCGGAGCTGCGGAAGATGTGGGAAGGAGCCCAGGTCCACACCGCCAGGCAGAACGTCCTGCGGCTCATGGGGCGGCAGGCCGGGCGAGGACGGCTGCCGCTGGACGACGTCACGTCGCTCATACGGACACTGGTCAGCGTCCGTCCCGACGGATTGCACGCCGTGGGGACGGCGTACCGCGACCAGGGAACGCTGAACGCGGCGCGCGACGCGCTCGTGATCGCCCTCTCGCAGGCCGGGCCGCTGACCGAGGACGCGCTGGACGATCTCCTCATGCTGGCCCTGGGCGGTTCCGCCGGACGCGGCACGCAGGTCTGGTTGCGCTTCCCGTTGCGCCGGCTCGGCTCCTCCGGGCGGTCGGGCGATGCCTTCGCCTTCTACGCGCGGCTCGGGCGGCTGACCGCCGACCGCGGTCCCCAGCACCAGAACAAGCTGGCCAACAAGCTGTTCAAGGAGGTCGCCACCCTGTGCGGCGACGCTCCGCAGGTCGAGCGGCTCCGCTGGATCGAGTCGCTTCCCGCCTTGCCCGTGCCGTTCGCGCAGGTGATGGTGCGCGCCCTCGCACGGACGGCGTTCGGCAAGGTGCACGGCCCGCTGCTGGAGTCCGCGGCGGATGAGCATCTCCCCGAGCCGGTGAAACTGACCATCCGCAGCGTCGTCCAGGACGGTGCCCGCCTCAGCGGCTCGATCGTCATCGACGAGCTGCTCGCCCCGCCCGGCTCTCCCTGAACGGCGGCCCGGAACGGGTCAGGGGCGGTAGGTGCCGAAATACCATTCGTTGCCGTCGGGGTCGCGGGCGGCGTAGTCGCGGGAGCCGTAGTCCTGGTCGGTGAGCTCGCGGAAGATCTCGGCGCCGGCGGCCTTCGCGCGGTCGTGGTGGGCGTCGGGGTCGTCGACCGCGACGTAGACGCTCGCCGCCGGCGTCTCGGCGGCTCCGAGCATGATCAGGCCGGTGTCGTAGCGCATCTCGGCGTGGACGATCGTGCCCCGGTCGTCCTTGTGGACTCCGGCGGTCTCGAAGCCGAACGCCTTCTCCAGCCATTCGAGCGTCCGGGCCGGGTCGGCGGCCCTGATCAGCGGGTAGAAGGTGCGGCGGATCTCGCTCGTCATGTCGTCCTCCCTGCTTCTGGGATGCCCAGTCTGCGGGGAGGGCGACCGTCCGTCTTGGACGAATGTGACCTCAGCGGCGGGCGGCGTCGCGCTCGGCGGCGAGGCGCCGGGTCTCGGCGGAGACGGGGGCGCCGAGGATCGCGGCGACGACGTCGATCAGGTAGCTGGTGAACAGGCGGTCGTCCGTGCGGGGACCGGAGCGGGCGCGGCGGGACAGCTCGATGGAGGCGTAGAGGATGGCGGTGAAGCGGCGGTGCAGCCGGGCCGCGTCCTCTTCGAGCAGCGGCTCGACCAGGGTGCGCCAGCGGCAGAGGCTGTCGGGCGTCCGCTGGGCGGACGGTCCCGCTCCAGGAGGGTCGTCCAGGACGGCCGTGGGGACGAGCGGGTTCGGGCGGTTGACGACGTCCGCCCAGATCTGGAGGTAGGCGCGGCCGGACTCGTCGGTGAGCCGGGCCGCCATGGGGCGGACCAGGGCGGCGGCCAGGGGGCGGACGCCCGGCTCGCCGTCCTCGTAGGCGTCGAGCAGGGCGTGCCGGCGGGCCTCCACCTCGGGCGCGTGCCGGGCGAAGATCGCGCGGATGATCCCGGCGCGGTCCCCGAAGTGGTACTGGACGGCCGTGGCGTTGCGGGCGCCGGCCTCCTGCACGATCTCGCGGAGGCTGACGGCGTCCACGCCGCGGGCTGCGTAGAGGGCCTCGGCGGCGTCCAGCAGCCTCTCCCGCGTGTCACTCATCGCCGATCGCGTGCTCCAGGGCCTCGGCGAAGCGCTGCTCGGCCGCCGCCCGGCGGGTGGGCAGGTGGCCGGACGGCCACAGGCCCTCGACGGGCTCGACGCCGCGCAGCAGCTGCCGGGCCAGGGTGATCTTGTGGACCTCGGTGGGGCCGTCGGCGATGCCCATCGCCTCCGCCCCCATCATCATGGCGGCGAACGGCATCTCGTTCGACACGCCGAGGGCGCCGTGCAGGTGCATCGCGCGCTGGACGACGTCGTGGTACACCTTCGGCATCGCGGCCTTCACGGCGGCGATGTCCTTGCGGACCTTCCTGTAGTCCTTGTGCCTGTCGATGAGCCAGGCGGTGCGCAGGACGAGCAGCCGGAACTGCTCGATCTCGATCCAGCTGTCGGCGATCTTCTCCTGGGTCATCTGCATCTTGGCCAGCGGCCCGAAGCGCGTCTGCCGGGACACCGCGCGCTCGCACATCATGTCGAACGCCTTGCGGACCTGCGCGATGGTCCGCATTGCGTGGTGGATGCGGCCGCCGCCGAGCCGGGTCTGCGCGATGGCGAACGCGCCGCCCTCGTCGCCGAGGAGGTTCTCGGCGGGGACGCGGACGTCCTCGTAGCGCAGGTAGCCGTGCGACCCCTCGCGTTCGCCGCCGACGCCCACGTTCCGGACGGTGGTCAGGCCCGGCGCGTCGGCCGGCACGATGAACATGGACATGCCCTCGTAGGCGGACACGTCCGGGTTCGTCACGGCCATTACGATGAGGAACGTGGCGTGGCGGGCGTTGGAGGAGAACCACTTCTCCCCGTTGATGACCCAGCCGTCCCCGTCGCGGGTGGCCCGGGTGGTGAACAGGGTCGGGTCGGCTCCCCCGTGCGGCTCGGTCATCGAGTAGGACGAGGAGATCTCGCCGTCCAGGAGGGGACGCAGGTAGCGCTCCTTCTGCTCGGGCGTGCCGAAGTGGGCGATGATCTCGGCGTTGCCGGAGTCGGGCGCCTGGCAGCCGAACACCGACGGCGCCCAGCGGGAGCGGCCGAGGATCTCGTTCAGCAGCGCCAGCTTCACCTGGCCGTACCCCTGGCCGCCGAGATCGGGGCCGAGGTGGCACGCCCACAGGCCCTTGTCGCGGACCTGGTCCTGCAGAGGGCGGACAAGTCGCTTGTAGCGGGGGTCGGTCTTGTCGTAGGGGTCGCCGAGGACGAGGTCGAGGGGCTCGACCTCGTCCCGGACGAAGGCGTCCGCCCAGTCGAGAAGTTCCTGGTAGGCGGGGTCGGTCTCGAAGTCCCAAGCCATGGCGCCCTCCCGGGGTCGTGAGGACTCGATAATCCACCAACTTGAGGAAATAATGCAAGTGCATGACTGTTAGTCTCCGGACGATCAGTGTCGGGAAGGGACCCGCCGTGCAGCCTGAGCAGATCGACCGCGCCCTCGTGGACTTCGGCGTCCTGGCCGGGTGGATGGACGGCCAGGACCTGCCGGGCGGGCCGTTCGAGGACGTCGAGGTGCTCACCGGCGGCACCCAGAACACCCTGGTCCGGTTCCGCCGCGGCGGCCGCGAGTACGTGCTCAGACGCGGCCCCGGCCATCTGCGGCCACGGACGAACGACGTCCTGCGCCGCGAGGCGCGCGTGCTCGCCGCGCTCGACGGGACCGACGTCCCCGCGCCGCGCCTCGTCGCCGCCTGCCCGGACGAGTCCGTCATGGGCGGCGCGGTGTTCTACCTGATGACCGTGGTCGAGGGCTTCAACGCCTCGGTGACCTTGCCCGAGCGGCACGCCGGGGACGCCTCCGTCCGGCGCGAGATGGGGTTGAACGCGGCCCGCGCGCTGGCGGCGCTGGGCGCGGTCGACCACGAGGCGGCCGGCCTGCGGGACTTCGGCAGGCCGGAGGGGTTCCTGGAGCGGCAGGTGGGCCGCTGGATGTCCGAGCTCGATTCCTACAGCGCCCTGGACGGCTACCCCGGGCCGGACATCCCCGGCCTGGACGACGTGGCCCGCTGGCTGGAGGAGCGCCGACCGAGGACGTGGCGTCCCGGGATCCTGCACGGCGACTACCACCTGGCCAACCTGATGTACTCCTTCGACGGGCCCGAGGTCGCGGCGATCGTCGACTGGGAGATGTGCACGATCGGCGACCCGCTGCTGGACCTCGGCTGGCTGCTCGCCACCTGGCCCGACCGCGCCGACCAGAGCGCGGCGCTGGCCGGTCCCCTCGGCGCGGCCGGCGGGCTGCCCACCGCGGACGAGCTGGTCGCCGCCTACGCCGAGCGCGCGGACGCCGTCGCCGGGCGCGACCTGCCGTCCATCACCTGGTACGCGGTGCTCGCGTGCTTCAAGCTCGGCATCGTCCTGGAGGGGACCCACGCCCGCGCCTTCGCAGGAAAGGCGCCCAAGGAGACCGGCGACCTCCTCCACGGCATCACGCTCGGCCTCTTCCAGCGCGCCCGCGGCTTCATCGACTCGTAAGGCCGGACGCACCGTTCCCCGCCCTCCGATCTCGTGCGGATGATCAAGAACTGCGAGGATGCCGGAGGAGGTGCGATGAAGATCCGAAAGGGCGGGCCCGGCGACGCGCCCGTCATGATGGCGATGCTGGACGGCGCCGTGGCGTGGCTCGCCTCGAACGGCCGCACGGGGCAGTGGGGCAGCGAGCCGTGGTCGGAGGATCCGCGGCGCGTGGAGCGCATCGCGGGCATCGCCCGCGACGACGAGATCTGGGCGGCGGAGGTGGACGGGAGCCCGGCCGGGGTCATGGCCGTGTCGCCGGGACCGCCGCACTACGTCGACCCGATCGACGAGCCCGAGCTGTACATCACCCTGCTGGTGACCGACCGCGCGTTCGCCGGGCACGGGGTCGGCGCCGCCCTCATCTCCAAGGCGAAGGACGAGGCCCGCGCGAAGGGCGCCGGCCTGCTGCGCGTCGACTGCTACCGCGGCGGCGACGGGCGGCTCGTCGAGTACTACCGGCGCAACGGCTTCGAGCCGGTCGGGGACTTCACCGTGGGCGACTGGCCGGGAAAGCTGTTGTCCCAGCGTGTCGGGGGCTAGCCCCGCCCCGCCTTGCAAAACCGGGCGGCGCGACGCAGCCTGGTAGGTGACGGTGAGAACGGGGCAGTCGGTGACGCCCTTACGCCGCACGGACGGCGACCGAGCCGCTCGCCCCGTTCCGCCGCTCCAAGCCTCACGTCGGATTCCTGCCAGCGAGGCCGCCCGATCGCGGTGCAGGCTCGGGGCATGACCAGAGACTTCCGCTTCGGCGTGGTGGGCGAGTCGATCCGCTCCGGCGCCGAGCTGGCCGAGACCGCCCGCCGCGCGGAGGACCTCGGATACGACGTCCTGACGCTGCGGGACCACTTCGTCGCCGAGCCCTTCGGCGAGCAGCTCGCGCCGATGGCGGCGCTGGCGTACGCCGCGTCCGCGACGAGCACGCTGCGGCTGGGCACGATGGTGCTCTCCAACGACTTCCGGCACCCGGTGATGCTCGCCAAGGAGGCCGCCACCCTCGACCACCTCTCGGGAGGGCGGTTCGAGCTGGGCCTCGGCGCGGGCTGGCTGCGCGAGGAGTACGAGGCCGCCGGGATCGCGTTCGACCGGGCCGGGACGAGGGTCGGGCGGCTGGAGGAGTCTCTGCTCGTCCTGCGGAGTCTGCTCGGCGGAGAGAAGACCGTTTTCTCAGGTGAGCACTACCGGATCGACGGCCTGACCGTCTTCCCGGTCCCCGCCGCGCGCCCGCCGCTCGTCGTCGGCGCCGGGAGCCGGCGCATGCTCGGCATCGCCGGACGGCACGCCGACACCGTCGGCATCCTTCCGCGCGCCCTCCCCGAGGGCGCGATCTCGGACGAGATCTCCGAACGCCTCCCCGAAACGATCGCCCGCAAGGTCGAGTGGGTCCGCGAGGCCGCCGACGGGCGGGACGTCGAGCTGAGCATGATGGTGACGCCGACGTTCGGCCCCGATCCGCGGCGCGCCGCCGCCAGGGTCGCGGTCACCCGCGGCTGGGGCACCTCGTCTGCCGACCTCGTCCTCGGCATGCCGTCCCAGTTCGTCGGCCCGCCCGAGCACATCGCCGAGCAGATGCTCGCCCGCCGGGACCGCTTCGGCTTCACCTACTACCAGGTGTCCGACACCGTCATGGAGGAGTTCGCCCCGGTCATCCCGCTGCTGGCCGGCTAGCCGGCCGGAGCGGCGAAGCCGGCGTTCATGGCGAGGCTCAGCTCCGGTTCGGTGAGCCGGTCGCCGTCCAGCGCGGCGACGATCCGGCCGTGCTGGAGGACGACGACGCGGTCGCACAGCTCGACCAGCTCCGCGAGGTCGCTGGAGGCGATGAGCACCACCTTCCCCTGACCGGCGAGCTCCCGGACGATGTCGTGCAGCTCGCCGCGGGCGCCCACGTCCACGCCCCGCGTGGGATCGTCCAGGGCGAGGACGGCCGGATCGGCGTCCAGCCACTTGGCGAGGACCACCTTCTGCTGGTTCCCGCCCGACAGGTCGCCGGCGCGGCCGTGGACGTCCCCGCGGACCCTCAGCCTCACCAGATGGCCGCGGGAACGTTCGACCAGGCGTGCGCGGCGGGGCATCGGCCCGCCGCGCCCCTGCCCGAGCCAGCTCACCGACGTGATGTTCTCCCAGAGCGTCTTGTCGAGCATCAGCCCGCGGCCCTTGCGGTCGCCGGAGATGTAGGCGACGCCCTTGGTGACGGCGTGCCGGGCGGAACGGGGCGACCGCCCGTCCGGCAGCCGGACGGAACCGGACGAGGGGCGCACCCGGCCGCATACGGCGTCGAGGACGGCGAGATGCCCCGAGCCCTGTAGGCCCGCCAGCCCGACGATCTCCCCGCCCCGGGCCGTCAGGGACACCTCGCGCAGGCGTCCCGGGACGGTGACGCCGGCGAGGGCGACCGCCGCGCCGCCGGAGCGGCGCGGGGCGGCGGCGTCCGCGGGGTCCGCGCGCCGGGCGGCCTGCCCGAGCATCGCGGCGACCAGGGAGTCCAGGCCGACGTCGGCGACCGGCGCGCCCGCGAGCACGACCCGGCCGTCCCGCAGGACGGTGACCCGGGTCGCGACCCGCATCACCTCTTCCAGGAAGTGCGAGATGTACAGGACGGCGAGCCCCCGCGCGGCCAGCCGCCGGGTGACGGCGGCGAGCCGGGCGGCGGCGTCGCGGGGCAGCGCCGAGGTGGGCTCGTCCAGGATCAGGACGCGGGGGTCCTGCAGCAGCGCGCGGCAGATCTCCAGCAGCTGCCGGTCCGCGAGGGGCAGCTCGCCGACCTTCGCGTGCGGCGGCGGGTCCAGGCCGAGCTCGGCGAGGACGGGCCCGGCGACCCGCCGCATCTCCCGCGTGCTGACCAGGCCGCCGCGCCGCGGCGCCCCGTACGGGAACAGGTTCTCCAGCACGGTCAGGTCGTCGTAGGTCATCAGCTCCTGCGACACGATCGCGACGCCCTGCGCCGCTGCCCGTCGGGCGTCGGCGAACCGGACCGGGAAGCCGTCCAGTTCGACCGTGCCGCCCTCGGGCCGCACCACACCGGAGATGACCTTCACGAGGGTGGACTTGCCCGCGCCGTTCTCGCCGACGAGCGCGTGCACCTCCCCCGCGTCCAGCGTGATGCCGACGCCGTCGAGCGCGGTGACCCCGCCGTAGTGCTTGACCAGGCCGGAGGCGACCAGCATCAGCGCCTCCCTGTCATCGGGCGTCCTTCAGCGGGCGCATGCTCGCCTGCTGGTTCGCGAGCAGCTTGTCCAGCTGCGGCTTGTACCACCGGTAGGCGTTCTGCACCGACTGCTGGCGCGTGAGGATCTCGTCGATGTTGGACGAGTCCATCACCAGTCCGGGCGTCTTGAACCAGCCGTCCGGCAGCTTGCCGTCGTTCTCCCGCACCGACTTGATCAGGATCGCGGTGGCGATGTAGCCCTTGAGGTAGTGCTCGGGGTCGATGCCGGCGAAGTTGGTGCCCTTCTTGATGTACTCCAGGGTCTTCGGGTCGACGTCGAACCCGGCCGTCAGGTACTTGCCCTTCTTCTGCTCCTTGAGCCGGCCGAGGTTGTAGCTGTCGGCGTCGCCGACACCGAGGAACGCCAGCGCGTCCGGGTTGGCGTTCACCTGCGACTGCCATGCGCCGTAGTTCTGCGCGGGATCGCTGTAGGTCTGGAACGGGCCGACGACGCGGATGCCCGGCGCCAGCTTCGCGAACGTTTCCTTGATGCCCTTGGCGCGGCTGTCGAGGACGGGCGTCCCCGGGTTGGGCACGCCGACGACCACGGTCCCCTTCGCGTCCGAGCCGAGCTTCTTCACCGTCGCCTCGGCGAGCAGCCCGCCCAGCTCGTAGTTGTCGTTGCCGACGTAGAAGGTCACCTTGCTGCCGTCCGTCGGCGCCGTGTCGAGCGCGACGATCGGGATGCCCTTGTCGACCGCCTGGGCGGCCGGGCGGGTGAAGATCGGCGGGTCGAGGTTCTCCAGCACGATGCCGTCCGGGTGGGTGACGGTGAGGTTCTGGAACAGCTGCTGCTCGGCGGGCCCGTCGGTGTTGGGCGGTCCGACGACCTTGAAGTCGATGTTCCCGGCCTGCTTGGACGCCTCGGTCGCGCCCTCGTACATCTCGCGGGCGAAGTTGAGGCTGTAGTTGGCGACGGCGATGCCCATCCTGAGGCGCTCGCCCTCGCCTCCGGAGCCGCCGCCGTCACCGCAGGACGCGGTGGCGAGGGCGGCGCCGAGCACGAGGGCGGCGGCCGCCGCGACGGGCCCGCGGGGACGCGGGATCATGGGTTCCTCCCTGAAGAGCGCAGGTCACGGACGCGGCGCAGCAGCGGCGCGGCGCCGACGGCGGCGAGGATCACGCCGCCGGTCGCGAAGGTCGTCCAGTTGATGGGGACCTCGAAGAACACCAGCGCCGCGGTGACGGCGCCGAGGATGAGGGTGCCCGCCGCGGCGCCGAGGACGGAGCCGGTTCCGCCCTTCAGCGGGGTGCCGCCGATGATGGCCGCGGCGATGGCCGTGAGCTCGTAGCCCTGGCCGATGGTGGGGTCCCCGGCGATGAAGAACGCCAGGGCGAGGACGGCCGCCACCCCGGCCATCAGCCCGGACAGGGCGAGCGCCGCGATCCGGGTGCGGGTGACGGGCAGCCCGCCGAACTCGGCCGCCTCGGGGTTGGAGCCGATCGCCCGGACCCGCGCCCCGAACCTCGTCCGGGTGAACACGACGGTCAGCACGGCCACGGCGAGGGCGAACACCCACACCGCGTTCGGCACGCCGAGGGACTCGCCGCCTCCCAGCACGCTGAAGAAGGCGTGCTCCTGCGGCAGGTCGGTGACCTGCTTCCCCTCGGCCAGCGCCAGCCCCACGCCGCGCAGCAGCATCAGCGTGGCGAGCGTGACGATGAACGACGGCAGCCGCAGATACGTCGTCACGGCGCCGTTGAGCGCGCCGAGCAGCGCCGACAGGGCCGGCACCGCGAGGGCGGCGAGCCACGGGTTCCAGCCGTCCCTGATCAGCAGCGCGCCCACGACGACGCCCATCGCGTACATCCCACCGACCGACAGGTCGACCTCGCGCATCGCGAGCGCGAACACCATCCCGCACGCCATCAGGCCGACGTAGACCGAGTTGTGCGCGGTCGTCAGCAGGTTGCCGGCGCGCAGGAAGTCCGGCTGGAGCAGGCCGACGCCCAGCACCAGCAGGATGAGCACGCCGACGACGCCGGCCTCGTCGGGGACCGGGCGCCGGGCCCGGGGCCGCCCCGCCGGGGGCTCGCCCTTCGTGTTCTCCGGGGCCGGCGTGGCCGCGGGCTTTCGTTCGGACATGCGGCGAGCATGTGACCGGCCCCACTCCACCACAAGGAACCCGTTTCAATGAATGAAAACGGGGCCTTGCCGGGACCGCGGGCATGGCGCAGGCTGCCGTCCATGAGCGAGACGCCGTCGATGAACGGGACGCGGCGGGTCGCCCTCGTGACCGGTGCGGCGGGCGGGCTGGGGCGCGAGTTCGCGATCGCCCTGGCGGCGCGCGGGCACCGCGTCGCGGGACTCGACCTCGCCGACCAGTCGGGCACCGCGGAGGCGATCGGCGACCGCTTCCATCCGGTGCGCGCGGACGTGACCGACCCCGACGAGGTCGAGGCCGCCGTCGAGGAGGCCGCCGCGAGGTTCGGCGGCCTGCACGTGGTGGTGAACAACGCCGGGATCTATCCGCCGCTGGAGTTCGAGAAGACGACGCTGGAGGACTGGCGCAGGATCCTGCGGGTGAACCTGGACGGCCCGTTCCTGGTGTCGCGGGCCGCGCTCCCCCACCTGAAGGCGGCCGGCTGGGGGCGGATCGTCAACATCGCCTCCGCCGTGGTGTTCCTCGGGCCGCCCGACCTCGTCGCCTACACGACGTCCAAGGCCGGCCTCGTCGGCTTCACCCGCGCCCTGGCGAGCGCGGTCGGCCCTCACGGGATCACGGTCAACGCGATCGCACCGGGCCTCACCCGGACCGACACCGCGGCCCGGACGACCGGCGCGGACGGCGCGTTCGAGCGGGTCCGCGACCTGCAGATCGTCCCGGCGGTCGAGGAGCCCCGCGACCTGGTGTCGACGCTCCTGTACGTGTGCGACGAGGGCAGCGGCTTCCTCACCGGCCAGACGATCAACGTCGACGGCGGCTCCGCCCTGCACTGACCACCCGGCCGGCCGGCACGGGCTCCGACGACGTGGGAGGCAGGACATGAGGCCGATCGAGGCGCTGCTGGAGATCGTCCGGGACGAGGGGGTGACCCGGGTCTTCGGCAATCCCGGCACGACCGAGCTCCCCCTGATGGACGCGCTGGCGGACGCCCCCGATCTCCCGTACGTGCTCGGCCTGCAGGAAGGGTCCGTGGTGGCGATGGCCGACGGGTACGCGCGGGCGACCCGGCGGACGTCGCTGGTCAGCCTGCACGTCGCCGCGGGCGTCGCGAACGGGCTGATCGGGATGCTGAACGCGATGCGGTCGCGGACGCCGATGGTGGTCGTGGCCGGGCAGCAGGACCGGCGCCACCTGATCCAGGACCCCATGCTCTCCGGCGACCTGGTGGGCCTCGCGTCGGCGGCGGCGAAGCACGCCGTGGAGGTGCGGCACGCCCGCGACCTGCCGATCGTGCTGCGGCGCGCGTTCGCGCTGGCGGCGCGTCCCCCGGCGGGGCCGGTGCTGGTGTCGGTCCCGATGGACCTGCTGGAGGAGGACGCCGACGTCGCGGTGCCGGCCCGCTCCCCCGTGACGGGGCCCGGCGCGGCCGACGCCGGGGACGCCGCGGCGCTGCTCGCCCGCGCCGGGCGTCCCGCGATCGTCGCGGGCGACGGGGTCGGGCGGGCCGGCGCGGTCGCCGACCTCGTCGCGGTGGCCGAGCGGCTCGGCGCGGCCGTCCACCACCAGCCGATGAACGACGGCATCGACTTCCCCACCGGGCATCCGCTCTACGCGGGGATGCTGCCGCCGCGCAACGCGGTCATCCGGGAGACGCTCGCCGGCCACGACGCCGTGCTGATCGCCGGGTGCCACGCGTTCATGCCCCACCACTACACGCCCGGCCCGGCCGTCCCGGACGGCCTGGCCATCGTGCAGGTGGACGAGGACCCGGCGGAGATCGGCCGGAACTTCGCCGTCCGGCACGGCCTGACCGGCGACCTGGCCGGGACGCTGCGGGCGCTGGCCGACCACCTGGACGGGCTCGTCCCCACCGCCCCGGAGCGCGCCCGGCGCCTCGGAGCGCGGCACGCCAGGGCACGGCACGAGGTGGAGGCCGCCGCGCGGGCGGCGTACTCGCCGTCCCCGCTGGACCCGCGCGCCGCCGCCCATGCCGTCGCCGCCGGGCTGCCCGAGGGAGCGGTGGTGGTCGAGGAGGCGATCACCGTCGGGCTCCGGCTGCGCGCGGTGCTCCGCCAGGACCGGCCCGGATCGTACGTCCACACCGTCGGCGGCGGCCTCGGCTGGGGCATCGGCGCGGCGGTCGGCACCAGGATGGGGGATCCGGGGCGTCCGGTGGTCGCGGTGCTCGGGGACGGGTGCGCGATGTTCGGCCTGCAAGGGCTCTGGAGCGCGGCCCGCTACGCGGTGCCCGCCGCGTTCGTCGTCATGAACAACGGCGAGTACCGGACGCTCAAGGACACCCTCGACGAGGGCGGAGGGGCGTCGGCCCGGCACGGCACCTACGTCGGCATGGACCTGGCCCCGCCGGCACTCGACTGGCAGGCCGCGGCGCGGCTGTTCGGGATCGAAGCGCTGCGGGCGGGATCGGCGGACGAGCTGCGCGACGCGGTCGCCGCGGTCAAGGACCTCGACGCGCCGCTGCTGATCGAGGCGCCGGTCCGGGGCCACGGGGAGGACCGGTGACCGGGGCCGCGAGGGGCGGCGCCCGCTTCCCGCCCCTTGCCGACGGGTCCGATCACGGACACCATCGGGGGATGGACGTGCCCTCCCCGGGCGACGAGCCGCCGAGATCGGTGCTGGCGCGCGGGCTCAGCTTGCTGGACGCCTTCGGCTCGGCCGACACCGAGCTGAACCTGACCGAGCTGGCCGCCCGCACCGGGCTGCCGAAGCCGACCGCGCACCGGCTGCTGAGCGAGCTGGTGCGGTGGGGCGGGGTGGAGCGCACCGGGTCCGGCTACCGGCTCAGCATGCGGCTGTTCGTGCTCGGGCAGCGCGCCCCCCGGCCGCGCGGGCTCCGCGAGGCCGCCCTGCCCTACCTGGAGGACCTGTACGAGGCGACGCACGAGAACATCCACCTGGCCGTCCTGGACGGGACGGACACGCTGTTCCTGGAGAAGGTCACCGGGCGACGGTCGATGCCGATCGTGTCCCGGGTGGGCGGGCGCCTGCCCGCGTACTGCACCGCGACGGGCAAGCTGTTCCTCGCGCTCGGCCCTCCCCTGCGGCTGGAGCGCGTGCTCGCGGCCGGGCTCGTCCGCTACACACCGCACACGATCATCATGCCGGGGCTGCTGCAGCGGGAGCTGGCCCGCACCGCCGACCGCGGCTACGCGGTCAACCGGGAGGAGTCGGAGGCGGGCGTGTCCGCCGTGGCGGCGCCCGTCCTGGACCACCGGCGGCACGTGATCGCCGCGATCTCGATCACCGGCAACGTGTGCCGGCTGGACCTCGACCGGCTCGCCCCGGCCGTGCGGACCGCGGCGCTGGCGCTGTCGAGGGAGCTGTCCCGGGAGGGCTCCGGCGGAGTGAAAATGGGGATTCCCCGGTGATCTTTCCGATACCGGGGAATCCCCGTTCTCCATGCACCGGCAGCCCTGTGCCGGGTCTGTGAGAGACCTCACGAACGTTCTGTGCGCGGGCTCACATTCGCACGGTGAGCCATTTCACGAACGGTTCGCTCGGCCTCCGGTCAGGAACCGAAAGGCCGCGGCTTGCCCTTCTTCCCGGCGCCGGAGCCCCAGGAGAGGACTTCCCACTTGACGCCCTTCAGGTGTCCCTCGCCGGTACCCGCGTTGTACTTGCTCGCGGGCTTCTTGCCGTCCAGCAGGTACCGGAAGGTGTAGGTGTCGAGGTCGAGCATCACCCCGCGGTGAGACGGCTCGCCGGGACCGCGGTCGCCGACGAAGCCGGTGATGCTGCGGCCCTTGTAGGTGACCCGCACCTTGGTGAGCATCGGCCAGCTCGGGCTGGCGAACATGCCCTTCTGCATGGGCTTGCCGCTCGCGGGGGCACCGGTGTCGCCCCGCACGCCCGACCCGTCGTCCCAGAAGTAGGACGAGGTGGTCTTGCCGCTGAGCAGGGCCTTCGGGCCCTTCTTCGCGTTGTTGCTGTCCTTGGCCACCGCGGGCTTCTCCGCGGGCTTGGCCTCTGTCTTGGCCGCGGGCTGCTTCTTCTCGGGGGCCTTGAGGGCGTCCTGCCGGGGAGCCTTGTGCTCCTGCGCGGCGACGGCCCGCTCGGGCTTGAACTGCTTCTGGGGAGCGGAGTCGTCGCTGGCCGCGGCCACACCGGCCACGAGCATGCCTGCAAGGGCGGTACCGGTCACGCCTGTCAGGACGACGTTGATCGCTCGCTGCTGCATGAAGATCCTTCGTTCGGGGTACAGGGCTGCCGGCCTGCCCTGGCATGCGCGCAGGTCACGCGCTGTTTCCGGGCATGAGGGGACCGGCTCCGAGACTCGAGACTCGGGAGCTGCCGCCGCGATGAGGACCCCGCTTGGAACGATCCACGGGCATGGTGGACCGCGCCCGCGATCAATCGCGCCCGTCCGTGCTCGGACGTGCGTGTGTCACGGGCTTCGTTGAAGCGGAGAGAATGCCGACCGGGGGCTCAGCGGCCCGTCTCGGCAGGCGGCCGGTGCATGGTACGGCCGCGTTCGGCACAGGGGACCCGCCTGGCGGGCGGGAGCGACGGCTCTGCGATTGGCCAGGTCAACGGTTCTTTGACCCGGACCTGGGAGTGACTATATACGGCATTACCGTGCTTTCGCCAAACGGGCGATTTCTTTACCTTTGTCCAGGTAGATCATTTAGCCGCCGACCGTGCGAAAGCGCCTTTCGCACGGGGCCTGCGGTCCAGTCGGCCAGTGAGCGGACGAGAGAAAAGGATCTTCCTGTCATGGGAGATCGCCAGACGCCGAAGGTAAAGAAGGGGGCTCGTGACCGCGGATCCGTGCCCGACAGGGCCGCCCAAGCGGCTACCGGGCCCCTGACATGAGCGTGGCCCGTACGGCGAGTGCCGCACGGGCCGAAGGACGTCGCGTCAGTAGTTCGGGTAGACCGACGGCACCAGGGGTGTCGGGCCGGTTCCGCCGGTGAACACCGACGCACCCTGCTGGGGCGGGATGTACGGTGACTCCGTGTAAGCGGCGTCACCGTAGGCAGGCTCCCCATAGGCAGGCTCCCCGTACGGCGCGGCTGCCGCGACGATGGGGCCCTGCGCCGCCGGGACGGCCTGGGCCGCCTGCGGAGGGACGGGGGGCGGCACGGAGCCGTCGGCACGGCGCGGCTCCCCGGTGGGCACGCCGCCCGGTTCGGCCCGGCGCTCGGCCAGCACGGCCATGAGAGCGCGGGCGGTGTCGGCGTCCATCCTCAGCAGGACGCTGGGCATCCCGGACTGATCGACGAACGGGGAGACCGAAGGCGGGGACGGCAGCTGCGGCAGTGCCGCCCGCATCTCCTCGCGGAGATCCTGGGCCAGCCGCAGCGCCTGTCGGTCGCTGTCGTTCAAGTGGGTCATCGCGATCTCCGGGGAGTTCACGTGCGGGGGTCCGGGGCAATCCTGCTAGGAATGGCGTGCAGGTGCAAGGGCTGATGCACGTGCATTTCAAGAAATATCGCCCCGTAACCCCCGCGCCCGTCGATCGTTCCGGATCACTCCATACCGCGCTTGCCCGGCGTCCAGAACGGCTTGACCAGCACGGATCTGCGCGGCCAGCCGCGTTCCCGCATCAGGTGCGCGCGGACGGCCTGCACGGTGCGTGCCTCCCCGGCCACGTAGGCGATTCCCGGTTCGGACGGCAGATCGAGCCCGCGGACCGCGTCGACGAGCGCGGCCGAGTCCGCGGCCGGAGCGTCCCCGCGGTGGCGCCAGGTGAGCTCCTCCGCCCTCGGCAGGGGCAGCCGGTCCTCGGCGCCGGCGACCTCGATCACGCCGTGCACGGGCTCGTCCGGCGGCGCGGCCCGCAGCATGGCGCCGAACGCGACGGAGGCCGTCTCCTCCCCCGCGAAGACGTGGTAGTCGGCCGGACGGAGCCCGAACCTCCCCTCCGGCTTGCCGAAAACGACCTCCCGGCCGGGCCGCAGGTCCCGCGCCCATCGCGTCCCCGGGCCGCCGGCCTCGTGATCCATGACGCACAGCCGCATCACCCCGGCGGACGCGTCGTAATCCCACACCGAGTAGGTGCGCAGCGAGTGGAGGACGGCCCCGCTGACCCACGTCCGCGCGGAGGTGATGTCCGCGACGTGCACCCGGACCTGCTGTCCGGGCGTCCAGTCCAGGCCGGGCACGCCGGCCACGGCGATCCAGCGCATCCGGCCCGGCCCCGAAGTCACCTCCTCGACACGGCCGCGCACGAACATCAGGTCGAGCAGCCTGCCCCGGACGCCTCCCGCGGGCGCGCGTTCTTCCACGGACACCGTCACACCTCCAACAGACGCGATATATCTCGTGAGTCACGATATATCTTTACTTGCCCGCGCTCCAGCCGTTCGCGGACGCCATGCCGGAAGGCCGAGTCCGATGAGCACACCCGCGAGCGCGATGACCGTCGGGCCATGCTGAGGCGCTGCGTCCGGAAGGCGGTCGGCGGCATGCTGGAGGGATGACCGAAACCCTGAGTGTCCAGGCCCTCAACCGCGCCACCCTGGCGCGGCAGATGCTGCTCTCGCGAGAGCCGGTGCCGGTCGCGGAAGCGGTAGGACGCCTGTGCGGGATGCAGGCACAGGAGCCCAAGCCGCCTTTCCTCGGCCTCTGGACACGCTTGGAGGGTTTCCAGGCGGCGGACCTGCACTCCGCGTTCAACGACCGCTCGATCGTGCGCGCCACGATGATGCGCGCCACGCTGCACCTGATGGCGGCGGCCGACTACACGGCGTTCCGGACGGCTCTCCAGCCGATGCTGGACGGCGCCTTGCGCGTGCTGGGCGACCGCGCAAAGGGGTTGGACCTGCAGAAGGTCGTCCCGGCCGCACGCTCGCTCCTTCAAGAGGCGCCACTGACGTTCAACGAGGTGCGTGCGTCGCTGCAGGAGATGTTCCCGGACGTCAACGACCGGGCACTCGGCTACGCCGTCCGGCTCTGCGTGCCGCTGGTCATGGTTCCGACGCAGGACAGGTGGGGCTTCCCTCGCACGGCCCAGTTCACCTTGGCCGACTCATGGCTGGGATCCGTCCCCGCGGCGGAGCCCGCGGTGGAGGAACTGATGCTGCGTTACCTGGCCGCCTATGGCCCCGCCTCCGCCGCCGACGCGCAGATGTGGTCCGGACTGCAATCGACCGGTGAAGCACTGGAACGGCTGCGTCCGCGCCTTCGTGTCTTCGCCGACGACAAGGGCCGGGAGCTGTTCGACCTGCCCGACGCGCCACGTCCCGGCGAGGACGTCCAGGCGCCGGCCCGCTTCCTGCCTGAATTCGACAGCCTCGTCCTTGCGCACGCCGACCGCAGGCGCATCATCGCCGACTCACACCGCCCGATGCTCACGACCAAGAACCTGCGCGTGCGCGCCGTCTTCCTGTGGGACGGCTTCGCCCGGGGCATCTGGGAGACGGAGTACAAGCGCAAGGTCGCGACCCTGCGGATGCGTCCGTTCGAAGCACTCCCCCGGGCGGCCATCGACGAGCTGACCGCTGAAGGCGAGGCGCTGCTGCGCTTCCTGGAGCCGGACGCGAAGGACACCGCCGTCGCCATAGAGGCCTGACGGCCCGTCAGGCGATGGTCCGTCCCAGCCCCTCCCAGTAGGGCGCGCGGAGGTCCTTCTTGAGGATCTTGCCGCTGGGGTTGCGGGGCAGGGCGTCCACGAAGTCGACCGAGCGGGGCCGCTTGAAACCGGCCAGCCGCTCGCGCGCAGGCGAGCACCTCGTCCTCGCTCAGCACGGCCCCGGGCGCGAGCACCACGACGGCCTTGACGGTCTCACCCCAGCGCTCGTCCGGGACGCCGATCACCGCGATGTCCGCGATGGCGGGATGGGCGGCGAGCACCTCCTCGATCTCGATCGGGTACACGTTCTCGACGCCCGTGACGATCATGTCCTTGATCCGGTCGGTGAGGAAGAGGTACCCGTCGGCGTCGACGAACCCGGCGTCGCCCGTGCGGAGCCAGCCGTCCGCCACCAGGAGCCGCGCCGTCTCCTCCGGGCGGTTCCAGTAACCGGGCGTGTTCTGCGGGGAGCGGGTCAGCACCTCGCCGACCTCGCCGGTCGCGCGCTCGGTGTCACCGCCCGGCTCGACGATCTTTATCTCGACTCATGCGTAGGGGCGCCCGGCCGAGCGCATCAGGTGGGAGCGCGGACCCTCGGGATCGTGGTCCTCTGGGTCGAGCTGGACGATGGCGCCGGTCGTCCCGGAGGTGTAGAGGCACCACGATGTCGTCCGGGCGCCCGGTGAAGCCCGGATCCTCGGCGGGATGCCCGCCGGCCACCGCTCGTGCTCCGCGCCCGTCACGACGACCCTTCCGGGCAGCTCGCCCGCGAGGGAGGCGAACTCGGCGTCCACGAGGGTCATCGGGGCCTGCGCGTCCGCGACGACCGCCGCGATCTCGGGCGGGGTCAGCCGCCAGTTGACCGGCGCGGTCACGGCGCCGATCTTCGCGGCGCCGAACAGCAGGTCGAAGTACTCGGGCGCGTTCTTCCCGACGTAGGCGACCCGGGAGCCGGCTCCGAGGCCCGCGTCGAGGAGGGCCTGCGCGCACCTGCTGGAGCGCTCGTCGAGCTCGGCGTAGCTCACGGTGCGCCCGTCCCCGGTTACGGCGGGCGCTGCCCCCCGGTCGCGGGCATGGTCACCGACGATGGACACGACCCGTTACTCCACCCCGGCCCCTTCCGAATCATATTCGGTTACGTGCCGCGACCTTACTCGCGCGGCACGGCGGACGAAAGCGCCGTCACAGCGCGACATGGGAACATGACGCTTTGAGCGTGGACAACTTCGAATAGTGATCAATCCGATATCTGGGCTGATTGAAAGATCCACCAATAGGGCGCAAGCTGTCCCAGACGTCAGGAATGCCCCGCCCGTTCCTTCCGACCGACCGCCGACAGGACACGACTGATGTTCGAGATCTGGGAGACCAGTGAGCCTGCGCGGCTCATCAGCGACGCGGGGAGCCTGAAGGTGGCGCTGGAGAAGGTCGACACGATGTGCCGGCTCAGGCACGACCAGGCCGTCGCCCACGTCGGCGAGGCCGGCGAGGGCTACCACTTCGAGATCAGGGACCACGAGGGCAAGGCCCTCGCGAGGCTGAGCTACGTCCCGGACACGTCCCGCGCCTACCAGAGCGTCGTGGTCGAGGAGATGCGCGGCGACCGCGACGGCTCCGGCTAGGAACGTTCCCATCGGAAGCCCCCGGCCGCTTGGGTCCTAGGTGTGGCGCCCCAGTTGATCAGCCGGCCGGTGTGGGGAGCGTGGCGAGCCGCTCGACCGGTCTGGACCAAGCTGTACTTGGCCACCCACCGATCACCCGCCTATCACCAACGCCATGACCGAGTACACCTAGTCGCCCCGGGGAAGCAGCGGCGACGCCACGACCACCGGGACGAGGAACCCGAGCACGGCCGCGGGCAGTTGAGCGTTTTGCGTGGTCGGGCGACGAGTTCGGCGGCGCCGCGGTCCAGGCCGTCGTGGCCCCATGGCGGCGTGTCCTGTCGCCCCTGGATGGCAGGATGCGTCGTGCCCGTATGACCTCGACGGCGGGAGTGAGCGGTGCGAAAGGCGTGGCGACGTGGCCGGGCCCCAACCGGGGAATCCTCCGCGACGTCCGCGGAGGACCTGTCCGCCGAGGCGGTACGGGCCCTCTCCCGCGGGGACGGCCCGCTTTTCCGTGCCCTGGTCGCCGAACTCGCGGAACGTCCCGATGGCGACCACCGACCGCGTTCTGGCGCGACGGCTGCACCAGGGCGTCACGCACGCGTGGGAACGGGGCTGGCAGCCGGCCGATGTGGTCCGGTTCACGTCCCGCCGGCGCACGGCCAGGCACGCCCGCCTGGTCACCGACGCGATCGCCGCCGAGATGCGCGCCTACTCCGCCGCCACCGTCGACGACCGCTGGCAGGACCAGCTCGCCGCCCTCGGAGCCGAGGTGTGGTGGCCGGAAGACGACGCCCACGCGACCGCCTGGTGCGCCCGCGAACACGTCGACCGCGCGGCCTACATCACGTGCGCACTCGAACTCGTCCACCTCCTGCAGCACCTCCCGAGACTTCCGACCATCACCCCGCCTCCCGGCACAGAGACCTCCGGCACTGGCGAAGGGGCGGACGACCCGAGGGCGTCCGATAGGCGCCGGGGCGGGGCCCGCCGGAAGCGGGAGGTCGATGGCCCGCAGGACGGCCACCAACGGCTCCGTGGCCGCGCGAGGCGGGAGGTCGATCAGCGGACGCTGGGGCGGGTCCGGGCGTTGCTGGCCAAGGCCGAGTCGACCGAGTACCCAGAAGAAGCCGAGGCGCTCAGCGCGCGCGCCCAGGAGCTGATGGCGCGACACAGCATCGACCACGCGCTGCTGGCGGCCGAGACCGGCGACCTGGGCGGTCCGGACGGACGGCGGATCGCGGTGGACAACCCCTACGAAGCACCCAAGGCGGTCTTGCTGACGGTGGTGGCGGACGCGAACCGCTGCCGTGCGGTCTGGCATCGGGAGCTCGGGTTCTCCACGGTCCTCGGCTTCCCGGCCGATCTGGCGGCGGTGGAGATGCTGTTCACGTCGTTGCTGGTGCAGGCGACGTCCGCCATGGTGCGCGCGGGTTCGAGGCGCGACGCGCGGGGACGGTCACGAACGCGGTCGTTCCGGCACGCGTTCCTCAATGCCTATGCCGCCCGTATCGGGGAGCGGCTGAGGGAGGCCGCCGACGGGGCGGCGGGCAGTGCGGCCGCGGGCGCCGGCGGGAAGGATCTGCTTCCCGTGCTGGCGGCGCGCGACCGGGCCGTCGATCAGGCCGTCGACACGATGTTCCCGGCTCTCGCCAAAGGGCGGGCGGGCACGGTCTCCAACTATGAGGGCTGGGTCGCCGGACGAGCGGCCGCCGACCTCGCCAGCCTGAACGGACGCTCCGAGGTCACCGGGGCGTTCCGCGGTTCCTAGCGCACGGGGTCCCCCCGGGGGGCGAGGGGGACGTCCGGTCATTGCTTGTCTTCCTTTTCTCGCTGGGGGTTCGGGAGCCAGTCAGTCCTTCTTGCGCCGGGTGTTGCCACCCCGGCCGCGGAGCGGCACGCCCGCCTCCTTCAGGACGTTGTAGATGAACCCGTACGAGCGGCCGGTCTCGGCCGCGAGGTCGCGGATGCTCTCGCCGGCGGCGTAGCGCGGTGCGAGCTCCGCGGCGAGACGCGTGCGTTCGGCACCGGTGACACGGGTGCCCCTCGACAGTGTTCGAGCCACGGGGACCTCCTGATTCCAAGGCTGGGCAGCGGGGCCCGTCCCCGCAGCTCACAGCAGTGTTGATCTCCCCAACGTACACATTCCCCCCGAATGCACCGTCGATGCCGCGCGAATCACCGCGAATTCGGCCGAAGCTGGTCTTTTCCGTGGTGAACGGCGTGTCGGAGCTAGACAGACGTGTCCCCGACCGCCGACGGTCGGCCGTTCCGCAGGATCACCGGTTGCAGCGGCGCCCGGACCGGAACCGGTTCCCCGTCGGGGCCGCGCAGCTCCATCACCGTCACCGCCCCGCTCCTGGCCGGCGACGCCGACACTGCCTCGTGGCCGACGGGGACCATCTCCGCCGCTTCGGAAGTCGCCTGGGAGGCGGCCTCGCGGACGGAGAGATCCGAGCGGCGCAGCGGGTACCGGAGAGGGCCGAACGGGAAGAGCGAGGTCTCGGCGAGCCCGTCCACGATCAGCAGCTCGCCGGGCTCCAGGAGACGCCATCCGGGCTGGTCGTCCATCGGCTCGCTGGCGACGACGACGGCCGGGACATCGGCGTCTCCGGCCCCGCTCACACCGCCCCGCCGGTGCGACAGGACCCACAGCTCGTTGCTCTCGGGATAGCGCAGGGCCCAGAGCCGTCCCGCCTCGGCGACCAGGAGGTTGAGCGCGAACACCGGGACCTCCGCGGCGATGCGCCGCACCGCCTCGACGATCCCGGCCGTCGTGTCGCCCCGGCGACGGATCTCGGCGGTCACGCAGGCGAACACCAGTTCCGAGTCGGTCTCCCCGGAGATGTGGGCGCGCTCGACGTCGGTCAGCCACGACTTGAGCGTCTCCAGGCCCTTGACGACGCCGTTGTGCGCGAAGAGGCGGTCGTTCATCACGAACGGGTGGCAGTTGTGCACCGTCAGCCCGCCCACCGAGGCGTCACGGACATGCGACACGAACGTGTGCGACGGGACGTTGCGAGCGTGCAGATCGAAGTCGGCGTTCTCGAAGGCGGCGAGCGGCGCCCGGTCGCGCACGGGCTCGCCGCCGAGCGAGAACCACCCGAGGCCCGCGCCGTGCTGCATCCGATGGCTCTGCGCGCGCAGGCTCCGGGGCGCGTCCAGCAGCCAGTGGGCCGCCCTGACCCGCGGCCCGCCGGTACTCATCCCGAAAAGTCGGCACATATCGTCGCCCCTCAGTGATCTTAACTCCAGGTGACGGAAATTTTACCGAACGTTGCCTTGCGCGTCCGGCGAATCTCGCCACGGCCCGTGGTCGGGAGTTATCCCCAGAATCGAGTTCTAGTGCCTGGAGAGGCCGCCACCGCGGATGCTGAACAGGCCCGTCCCGGTTCTGGAAGGAGCGGCCCCATGGCCACGATCACGTTCCCGGTCCCGTCCACCACGACCTCCCGGTTCGCCGTAGCCGCCGAGAGCATGCCGGACGACCTCGCCGGCGTCCTCCACCGGCTCGCGGACGGCCCTTACCACGCGCACATCGCCGGGCGGCTCGGCTCGTCCCAGCTCCACGTCGCCCAAGAGCAGCTCGGCTCCCTCCGCTGGGACCCGGGCCTCATCAAGGCGGCCCGCCCCGAGGACAGGCCCGTGGCGCGGGCCTTCAACGACGCCGCCGAGTTCGCCGTCATCACCGCGTTCGCCCCCATCACCGACCAGCCCCGCGGCGTCCAGGTCGCCCGAGCCGCCGCGCACGCCCTCGCCGAGGCCACGGGAGGGATCGCCGCCGACCTCGTCACGGGCCACATCCTGCCTCCGTCCACCGGCGAAAGGACGCGCTTCGTCCTCGCCGATCACTGGCTGGGCGACGTCCTGCCACCGTCCCGCGCCAACGGCCGCTGCACGGCCGCCGACCCTTCCCACGACCCCGAGGGCGTCAACGGCTGCGCCTGCGTACGCCTACGAACCCGCGGCCTCCGCCGCTTCGGCCTCCCCGAACTGCAAATCACCGACGTAGCCTGCCCACACGACCTGGCCGCCCTGAACGTCCTACGAACGACCGCACGCCACCTCCTGACAGACCACTGGTCGTGGCTGGCCACCGGACCGGCCGCCCGCACCCGCACCGTCCCCGACACCCTCGACCTCACGGAGACCGACTTCAACGACTTCTGGGGCTCCGCCCCCCGCATGCACCTGTCGCCGCCCACTCCCTTCCAAGTTCACCTCTCACCGGTGACCGGACGCCTCATCACCCTCGCCCCACCCCCCGCCTTCGACGGCACGATCAACGACTGGCTCTGGAGCGACACCGTCCCCCTAGGCATGTACGACACCCCCACCACCACCCTCCCCACCGCCGCCTAACAAGGCACCCCACCAGTGCCCCTCGCCAAGCACCCATCTCACTCGCTGGACGCCGACAGCGGCAGCTTGCAAAGGCAGCACAGGGCGACAGCGAAAACCATGAAGCAGTCAAGCTTGCGTCCGTGGCAACGACGCAAGCAGCAGCGGCGGCCACCCAGTCGATCAACGGCCACAGATGATCGGGCGCGACCCCGGGCCAGATCAGCACCTGCCCAGTCGTCCAGACGATTCTCCGACTAAGGCAGCCACTCCAGGAACCGCCCACTCAGGATGGCGAACAGCGCGAGGAGACCGACCTACCAGACAACCCAGCAGAGAGACAGCTCGGAGTACTGCCGCGTGCCGTCACCGCGAGGCGCTGGATCCGCTGGATCGTCTGGATAAGCCGGGGCGTCCATCTCCGAGTCCTCCGTCGCGGCAGATCCGAATGGCGCCAAAGGCAACAAGGGCCAGGAAGCGCCCAGGCTCGGCCTGTGCTTGTGACCACCATGCTGGGCGGCAGCCCCGCCCAGCAACCGACGGCGGCAGCTCAGAGCGACGGCGAAGGCCGGGCGGCAACCGCCACCCAGCAGAGGACAGCGGCAACTCAGGGTGTCGGCAATGACCGCGAGGGGCCCAAGAAGCGCTCAGGCTTGTTCGCGACGACCATGCAGGAGTCGGCACCCGCCCACGTCGTCAGCATCATCCGGGCGTAAGCGGCTGGACGACCGCAAGGTGCTGTGCGGGATGCTGCACACCGGTATCCGGTGTGAGTTCCTGCCGCAGGAGCTGGGATCCGGGTAGGGGATAACGTTCTGGCGCCGGTTGGCCGAGTGGCACCGGGCGGGTATGTGGGTTCGGCTGCACCGGCTGCTGCTGGAGGAACCGCACACCGCCGGGCGTCTCTAGGACTGGTCCAGGGCGGTGATCGACAGCTCGCACGTCCGCGCGCTCAAGGGCGGCCCAAACCGGGCCGAGTCCGGTCGACCGCAGCCGGCCGGGCTCGAAACACCATGTACTGACAGACAGGAACGGCACCCCGCTGCTGTCGTTGACCGGCGGGAACCGCAACGACGTAACCCAGTTGATGCCGCTGCTGGAGGCGGTGCCGCCGGTGCGAGGCCGAATAGGCCGCCCCCGCCGAAGACCCGAGCGACTGCTGGCCGACCGCGGCTAGGACCACGACAAGTACAGGCGGCTGGTGTGGACCAAGGGCATCAAACCGGTCATCGCCCGCCGCGGCAGCCCGCACGGATCGCGCTGGTCGTCCACCGCTACCCCGTCGAGCGCACCATCGGCCTGCCGCGCCGGTGCCGCAGCCTGCGCATCCGCTGGAAGATCCGCGACCACATCCACCACGCCTTCAAGCCCCTGGCCGCAGCCATCATCCAATAAGGGTCGTCACGTCGAAAGCCTGTGGCATATCTGGTCCGTCGAGGCTTGGAGTAAGACCGTGCACGCGCGGCCTGCCGTAGTGGACGCGTTGCGGAATCAGGCCCCGCCACCGCGGCGGCATCGGGCAGGTTGTCGATCGTGGTTCGAGCCGCCCGCGCGGTGCATCCCTCGCCATCATCAGAGTCTGCTGGCGCCCTCGTCGGGTTAGGGCCCACGCTGGTGCTCCAGGATGGCCGGCTGCGCCTCGTCCGCTGATTCTGTTACGACCTCCAAGGCCACAGAGCGATCGGGCGCGATGCAGGCGGTAGCCACTCAGCCACGACCCGTGCGTCCACGACCCAACGGCGCGGACCCAGCCGACCGCAGGTCTCGATTCCGCGCCGGCCAGGAGCGGCGGGGTAACGCTCCGCCCGGCCCGTCCACCGCGTGACGCGGCGCGGCAACGGCGAACGCGGTGAGGTGCGCCCCGCCAACTCCGCACGTCGCCCGCGAGCGCGACGATGAGGGCCCGTAGCCGGCGCAGGTCGGCGCAGCCGGTGTGGATGAACGCCCTCACCCGGAAGGTCCGGCACCCGGGATTATGGCCAGCGCGCCTTTGCCTGGGATGACCTCCTTGACGGGCTCGGTGCCGTCGCCTGCTTCGTCATCTCATTTGGCCCAGTGACACAGGTTCGAGGAGCCGTCGCCCGACTCTGCTCGGCACGCGTCCTCTATGCACCAAATACGGTGCCATGGTGGTGGGGTCACACGGCGCGCGTGAACGGCGCGTCGGCCAGAGTATGGCGGTGACACCGAGTGAGACTTTTGGAACCGCCTCGCCACTCGAAGGTGCCATCCCGGGGGCTCCCAAGCCTGGGTCAAGCGTGGGCGGATAGGGCGGGAACCATTCCCGGGGAACACCTTACGCGTTGCGAGTAAACCGCCCGCAAGCAGGAAACGCGAGGGTTTCCGGCCGTCCTCCCGCCCAGCCGTCCACGCCGGCGCACCGTACACCGACAGTTCATGGCAGTTCGGTATATGCCCCCTTTTTCAGCCGGGGAGGCGGTGACGGAGGCCACTCGCGATCACCGCGGCGACTGTGAGCAATATGCAACGCTCCGTAGCCGAAGTGGCTACGATCGGCATTCTCACGGTGACCGACGCGATCCCCCGGGGCGAAGATGAACCGTTTCCTGGCACATCCCAGACTTGCCGAGGCGATCGGCGAGCTGTTCCGCTGCACCTGCGGGTTCCTGGGATGCACGGCGATAGCCGGTGCCATCGCCATGGGCGCAGCGACCTCTTCGGAGGCGGCGGTCCGAGCCGAGCCGAAGCCGCGCACGTCCATGCCGCCCGTCTGCCGTCACGCCGTGAACACCGGTGACTGGTACACCGAGCACAAATGCAAGGAGGCTTGGCTGGCGATGTACGAGAGGTCTCGCAGACGGACAGGACGGGACCGGGAGTTCTCCCGTTGGATGGACCGGTATCAGCGAAAGCCGAAGGCCGAGCGCCGGACGCCTCCGCCTGACCCGCTTCAGAAGCCCGCTCCCCCTCCAGCCATTCGGAAAAGACCGAACAGCGCGCCACCATCGCCGACGCGGTCGCGAAGCAAACCGCCGCGCGTGTCCTCCCTCCCCGCTCCGCCCCCCACGCACACCGTTCCGCCTCGCAAGCGCGAGGAGGCGGAGGAGACCGGCTCACGTCCGCCGTCGCTGCAGCCGGTTCTTCTACTCGGGCTGCTCCTCCCTGTCGCCGCGGCGATCTGCTACCCGTTCCGGCATCGCCTCTACGCGGCCGCCACGGCGGGGCTTCCCCCGTTCCCGGTGGGCGAGTCGCTGGAGACACAGCCGGCGACGTTCAGCTACCGGCCCGCCCTCGACCCGTTCGCCGTTCCGGCCATAGGCCTGTCGGGGCCGAGCGCCGGATCCGCCGCACGCCTGCTGGCACTCACCGCCCTCGACGAGTACGGCGACGACTCCCTGGTCGTCATCCCCCGTCCCGACACCACCATCCTGTTCGGCCTGGCCGAGGACGAACTCCTCGATGAGGACACGCCAGGCCTGTTCATCCCCGGCAATCTCGACGCGGCCCTGGCCTACCTGGAAACCGAACTCGCCATCCGCCAGAAGACCGGGGTGCCACAGGCACGGCGCCTCCTCCTGGTGGCCGATTGCGCCAAGGAGGCCGAACGGATCACAGCGCTCCTCGCCCGGCACCCGGGCGGAGTATCCGCCGTCCTGCTCGGTCCCTGGACCGGTGACAGCGCCACCATCGACGACGACGGCCTGGTCGCCGCACCGGCGGCGCTCGCGTCCACCCTGCCCGAGCGCCTTCCGGCGATGTCCCGCACCGAGGCCCGCGACCGGCTCCTGACCGCCCTGGCCCAGCACAAGGAGACCCGGCGCCCTCCAACCCGACGCCGCTCAACTCCCCGCCGCCAATGACCCTCGTCAACGCTCGACCGAATGTCGCCCCAAGCCCAAGACGCCGCTCGCAGTCACTGCGAAGCGCAAGAGTCGCCTGCCACCACCGCACAACATCACAGCTGCCGCTGCCCCGGCCGGAGACCAACCCCCGATCGCCAAAGCCCAGCAACGTTCAAAACACACCGCGGCAGGCCCCCGAAGGAACCAACACCCGGCGCACAACAGTCACCTCCCACGCCACCCAGCAACACCACTCCCGCTACACCGACCCAAGGCCGAACCTCCGATCGACGAAGCCCACCAGCATCCAGCCAGACCGCAATCGGCCACCGAAAGACCAACACATAACGCGCGATACTCGCCTGCCACGCCATACAGCAACATGACCGGTGCCACGCCGGCCCAAGGCTGACCCCCGATCGACGAAGCCAGCGACGTTCAACAACACCGCAGCCCGCCGCCGAAGGAACCAACACACGCGGCGCGCGCAACAGTCACCTGCCACGCCACGGAGCAACACGACTGCCGCTACACCGGCCGAAGAACGAACCCCCGAGTGATGAAGCCCAGCAGCATCCAGCAACACCGCAGTCGGGTAATCAAAGCGACCAACACGCGGCGCGCGAGAGTCACATGCCAGCACCGCTTAGGATCACGGCTGCCGTAACCGCGGCCGGACGCTGATCCCTCGATCGACGAGGCTCAGCAGCGTCCAGGAACACGGTTGCGGAACGCGGTCAACTGCGCGTCCAGCACCTCGGACATCTGCGACACCTGGCTCTTGGCGATGCCCTTGATGCCCGTCTACTCCACCAACTTGTCCACCCGTCGCGTCGACGGCCCCGGCAGATGGAGGTGGCCACACGCTCACCAGGGCCTGCTCGGGCCAGCAGCGTTCCAGCAGCCGCTCGGGGAAGTAGGACCCGCTGCGCAGCTTCGGGATCGCCGGCCACGGTGCTGGCGCGTGGCCAAGTCCCGGACACGGTAGCCGCTACGCCGGTTGACCCGCTCGTTCGAGCGCTGCCCGTAACCGGCACGGCACACCGCATCGGCTTCGGCGCTCATGAGCGCCTCGGCCATCATTTTGACCATCGACCGCATCACATCGGGCTCACACGCCTCGATCTGCTCGGCTGGCCAGGCCAAAGGGTCACACTGTTGCCCACAGCCATCGCGTGCGCTTCTAGTTCGGTCTTGGTCGGTTCAAAAGCTCACGCGATGGCCGTCTCACGCCACAAAACGCCATGCCCACTGACCGGGCCTGAGGTTCCCCCCGTAGCACGGACTGATGTTGCCCCCGTCTGGCGGGCACGGTGATGTTGCCCCGGTTTCACGGACTCGAGGGTGAGGTGATCGGGCTCGACGGGTGGGTGGTTTCGAACTGTATCGGGCTCACACACCATCCCCGTGGGGCAACCTCACCCAAGCGGCTCGTCGCTGATTCCGTCCCGAACGCGAGGTCGGGCCGCGGCACTCGTCGGCGTCCGAAGTCGGCGATGCGAGGGCGCCGACGCCCACCGTGGACGGCCCAGGGCGCGGCTCTCGGCGCGGGCCCGGTGCATCCCTCCGGAATGCACGGCGGGCTCTTTATTCCGACGAACACGCGGGCGGACTGTGTGCGCGTGCGGCGTGCCTGGTGAAGGGGGCAGGTCACCGTGGGCTTTGTTGGGACGCGATTGACTCGGTCTGCGTCCGTGCCGCCAAAGAAGGGTGCGCACGGAGCCGAAGCGGGGCTCGCGGGTAACGCCGAGGGCGCGCGCCGCCACGTGTTCCCAGCGTCCCGGCTCAGTGGCGGTGGGGCCGGCGACGGCCTCGAACCGCCCAGCGCCATCGTCGCGGGGTCAGTTGGGAAGCAGCCGTGCCCCTTCTCGGGAGTCCGTGCTGCGGGATGTCGTCGGCAGCCGGGGAGCTGACCGGCCCGAATCATCATGACTCCTGATCGTCGCCCCTCGGCCTGGCCATCTCCGCCCCTCGCCCCAACCTTTGGCCGACGTGTAATCCGGATTAGGCGTCATCTCATTTAACTTCGAAGAGGTTGCTTGCGGTCGTGGAGATGGTGGAGCGGCTGGTGCCCGAGGGGTTGCGGGAGCTGTTTCAGCGGGTGGTGCCACCTGCTCCGACGCGGCCGCAGGGTGGTGGACGGCGTCGGTATGGGATCGTGAGGTGTTGGCGGCGATCATCTTCGTGGCCACCACCGGTTGTACGTGGCAGCAGCTGCCGGCGGTGTTCGGGCCGTCGGGTCCTACCGCGCGCCGGCGCTTCACTGAGTGGACGGCCGCGCGGATGTGGGTCAAGTTGCACCGGTTGGTGCTGGACGAGCTGGGTGCGCGCGGGGAGTTGGACTGGTCGCGGTGTGCGATCGACTCGGTCAGCGTCCGTGCCGCGTAAGGGCGAGCTGACGGGTCCGAGTCCTAATGACGGTGGACCGCCACCCACCGGTTCACCGTAAGGATGGCGTCTGGTCCGAATCAGGAGCATGGACTCCTGTCGACAGGCGGACGCGCCGTCGGAGCTGCTGGATGGGTGGCGGTTCGCTCATGAGGGTCAGCACGATCGTGGCTGAGCCAGCCGCAGAACCACCGCTCGTCATTCCCGGGTCGTGAACCCTGAGACAGACCCTGGGGTCTGCAGACGGCTGGGGTCACGAACTACTGATCGGATGGCGAGCCTTTGAGCTCTCTCATTAGGGCGTGGCGTGTCCCTTGCGTGGCTGTGGGGGCATCGCGCCGCTCCGTTCCCGGCGCGGGCGGCGCCGGCGTCGTCCCGCCAAACTGCGCGGCGACAAGGGCTACGACTGCGCCGACCTGCGGCGGTGGCTGCGTGGGCGGGGCATCACGCCGCGCACCGCGGGCCGTCCTCGAACGAGTCTCGCGGCGGCGTTGGGTGGTGGAACGCACGGTGTTTGGCTGAGTGGCTGGCGCTGGCTGCCCCCCCGGGCTATGAACGCAACGCCGAGCACCTTCTGGACGTCGTCGGCATGCCGCCGCCCTCGTCTGTCCCGTCTACTCGCCAAATGAGATGTCGTCTAGGGAGTGGCGTCCTCTTGGCTCGCGAGTTCGGCTCTGATTCTCGTCAGGCTTCGGATGGCTCGGGTGAGAGGGGCCAGGTCCGGTGGCTGGTCGGCTTCGTGGTCGACGTAGGCGGAGCAGCGAAGCACCCATGCGCGGATCACGTCTTCGATGTGGGTCTGGGACCTGCGTGTGCGGGCCAGAGTCAGGTGGCGTTTCTCTTCGGCTACCTGGTGCGCCAGGATCTCGTCCGCTTGCAAGGCATGGATGTCGGCCAGCGTGTAGCGGCTGAGCCGGTCGATCGGCAGGTCACGCTCAATGGCGATCCGGTCGAAGATCCTTCGGGGCCATCCGAGGATCATGACCGCCCCGGCGGCGTCGACGGTGTCGGTCAGCGGTCCCTTCCTCGCCCGGACGACCTGCCGGACGGAGTCGGGGTCGAGACGGTCCAGGTCGCGGAGCAGGTAGACGGGGAAACCGCGGAAGCTGCTGATGACGTCGAGGTCGCCCTGAGCCACCAGGACCTCGATGTCCCGGCGCTCCACGTCGAGGCCCACCCGTGCGGCCAGCCTGGCCGCGGCCCGTCCGGAACCGACCGGCGGCTCGGTGCCGAATCTCGCGAGGACCTCCTCGACGCGTTCGCGGGCCTGGTCGGCGAGGCCGGCGGACCAGCGTTCACCGGCGAGGTCGGGGCCGGGCAGGATTTCGTGCTCCAGGCCACAGCGAAGCTGCCAGCGGGTGAGGCCGAGGTGGGCGGCGAACTGGTGCGCGCCGTAGTTGACGCGAGCGATCGGTTCAGGCATTGCCGTGCCTTTCTGGCCGCGATGAAACGTTGGTGTCCTCAGCGTCGCGGACGGCCCCCTCCCGCAGCACCAGAACGCAATTCTGTGGAAAACTTCGGGGCATTTTCCGGGCTTTTGCGGATCATTCGGGCAGACATTGTGGACTGGGGATACCCGGCGGCGTGCGAGGCTGGGGGGCATGAACGCGGTACATCGATTGGGGCTAGGGCTTGCAGCACTGGGGCGGCCTGCCTACATCAACGTGGGCAGGCTTCAGGAGCTGCCGCTTGGACGCACCGTGGAGCAGATGCGCGAGGCGACCTGGAACGTTCTCGACGCCGCGTATGCGGCAGGTGTCCGCTGGGTCGACGCGGCGCGGTCCTACGGCAGGGCGGAGGAGTTCCTGGGAGGCTGGTTCACCGCTCGTGACCCGGCAGAGATGACCGTGTCGAGCAAGTGGGGATACGCCTACGTCGGTGGATGGAAGACCGACGCATCGGTGCACGAGGTCAAAGAGCACACCCTCGGCCGTTACCGCGCCCAGTACGCGGAGACGCGTGACTTGCTCGGTGAACACCTGTCCGTGTATCAGGTGCATTCGCTGACCCACGAAAGTCCTCTGTTCCAGGACGTCGCCCTGCAGGAGGCCATGGCGGAATTGACCGCCGAAGGCGTGCGTGTCGGCTTCTCGACGTCCGGACCGAAGCAGGCGGAAACCATCCGCCGGGCCTTGGCGCTGGAAGTGTCCGGGCAGAGGCTGTTCAGCACCGTCCAATCGACGTGGAACATTCTGGAGACGTCCGCTGAGGACGCATTGCGGGAAGCCCACGACGCGGGCCTGCATGTGCTGCTCAAGGAAGTACTGGCCAACGGCAGGCTCGCCGTGGAACCGCCGGTGGAGGTGCGGGAGCTCGCGTCCAAGAAGGACGTGCGGCCAGATGCCCTGGCTTTGGCTGCGGCGCTGAGCCGTCCCTGGGCCGGGACCGTCCTCATCGGCGCGGTCAGCCCCGCACAGTTGGAGGCCAATCTGGCTGCCACGGACGTGTCGCTCGACGGCGGCGATCTGGAGTTGTTGGACGGGTTGAACGTCTCACCGAACCGCTACTGGGCGGAAAGGGGTGCGCTTCCCTGGACGTGAGGGCCGACGAGCACCCGTGCCATGGCACGATTGAGCCCGCCCACCATGATCGGATAGTCGTGCCCATGCAGTCAGAACCGCCCCGGAAGATCGGCCCGTACCACGTGGTCGCCCGGCTCGGGTCCGGCGGGATGGGGGAGGTCTTCCTCGGCGCGTCGCCCAGCAGGCGGCTGGTCGCCGTGAAGGTCATCCGCCCGGAACTGCTGGACGATCCGAGATGGCGGGAACGGTTCCGCCGGGAGGTGACCTCCGCGCGGTCGGTCAGCGGCTTCTACACGGCGCCCGTCGTCGACGCGGACCCGGATGCGGACCAGCCGTGGCTGGCGACGCAGTACATCCGCGGCGTGAGTCTCTCCAAGGTCGTCCGGGAGAAGGGGCCGCTCCGGGAGCAGGCCGCCTGCCGGCTGGGGGCCGGGCTGGCGGAGGCGCTGATCGCCATTCACGGGGCGGGGATCGTCCACCGTGACCTGAAACCGTCGAACGTCCTCCTCGCCTCGGACGGGCCGAGGGTCATCGACTTCGGCATCGCACGCCCGCTGGACGCGTTGCCGCTCTCGCGTACCGAGATCCTGGGGACCCCCGCGTACATGTCACCGGAGCAGGCTCATGGGGATCCCGTCCATCAGGCGAGCGACGTCTTCTCCCTCGGATCGGCGCTCGTGTTCGCGGCGACCGGTGCCGCGCCGTTCGGCAGCGATCACAAGGTCCGCGCACGGATCGTCCATGGGGAGCCCGACCTCACCGCGCTGCCCGATCCCATGCGCGGGCTCGTTACCCGCTGCCTGGTCAAGGACCCTGGGGAACGTCCCACGCCGGAGCAGGTCCTCGTCGCCTTGTCCACGTTGCTGGACGCGCACTACGGCGAGGAGTGGCCGCCGGTCGACGTCGAGGCGCTCATCGACGTCCAGGAGCGCACACTGGTCGAGGTCACGGCCGAGCTACCCACCCTGCGTGAGCCACCCCTGTAAGGACGGATCGTTACGGGAGACCCTCGACGAGCGCGTCCCAGAAGGCCGTCTCGTAGGCGTGCAGTAGGCGAGCAGCACGGGCGGCCTCGGCAGGGTCGTCGCCCTTGGCGAGCCCTTCCTTGATGACCGCGAGGGCTTGTTCCTCGAAGCCGGGTGGTGACGCAGCGAAGAACTCGAAGAATCCAACGGCGGTGTCCGTGAAACCGTAGCGGGCACGAAGCGCGGCAGCGATACGAGCACAGAACGCACCCCACTCCTCCAGGTTGGCGAGCATGGCCAGAGCCACCTCGCCGGCCGTCCCAAAGGCGGCTCTCTGCGCCAGGTAGGCCGGGTATGCCTGCGCGAAGGGCTTCGGCTCGTAGGCGCTGAGATTCTTCTCACTTTCGCCGAGCGCCGCCGCGAAGTCCCCCAGCAGCGTCAGTGCCTGCCCCTCCCCTTGCGCGAGCCCGAGGAAGAGGTCGCCGGCCGGGGAATCGGGAAATCTCGCGGCGAGGAGGGCGAAACTTCGCCGATCGCTGCTGACGATGCGATACTCCTCGCCCGCCAGCCAGACCAGGCGTTCCTGGGGCAAGTCACCCGTTTCGAGTAGGTCGACGAAGCGGTTCGCGGTCGCCGCCTCCGCGATCTCCCGGCGGGCGCGCGCGACGAGATCGGCTGCGCTCTGAGCGGTCATGCGTCCACCGGAACACCCCCGCCGCCGTTCCGTCAACGCGACAGGCCATGATGAGCGGCCGTGATCACCTGGATACGATGAAGGACGGAACGTCTACGCAGGTGTGGGACGCAGTTGGGAGTGAGCGATGTCGGATTTCGAGCTCGACCACGCGGGCGGCCGTCTGCCTCTGGAGGTCGCCGAGGCGACCGAGGGTCCGTCGGGGCTGGTCGTGGGCAACCTTCTCAAGGAGACGGGGCACGTCACGCTCGATCCGGGATTCACCAATACCGCGTCCACCACGTCGGCGATCACGTACATCGACGGCGAGGCGGGCATTCTCCGCTACCGCGGCTATCCCATTGAGGAACTGGCCGAGAAGTCGTCCTTCCTTGAAGTCGCCTACCTGCTGATTTACGGCGAACTGCCGAAGCCCGACCAGCTGGCCTCGTTCACCGACAGCGTGCGCAACCACACGCTGCTGGACGAGAAGTTCCGGGCGTTCTTCTCCGCGTTCCCGCGCCGCGCCCACCCGATGGCCGTGCTGTCGTCCGCGGTCAGCGCCCTGTCGACGTTCTACCAGGACAGCCTCGACCCGTTCGACCCGGAGCAGGTCGACCAGTCGAGCATCCGGCTCATCGCGAAGCTGCCCACCATCGCCGCCTACGCATACAAGACGTCCAACGGCCAGCCGCTGCTCTACCCGGACAACTCCCTCGGGTACGTGGACAACTTCCTCCGCATGATGTTCGGCCTGCCCACGCAGCCGTACGAGATCGACCCTGAAATCGCGCGCATTCTGGACATGCTGTTCGTCCTGCACGCCGACCACGAGCAGAACTGCTCGACCTCCACCGTCCGCCTGGTGGGGTCCAGCCAGGCGAACCTGTTCTCGGCGGTGTCCGCGGGCGTCGACGCCCTGTTCGGCCCCCTGCACGGCGGCGCCAACCAGGCCGTGCTGGAGATGCTGGAGCGCATCCACGAGAACGGCGACGACATCGACTCGTTCGTCGAGCGCGTGAAGAAGAAGGAGCCCGGCGTCAAACTGATGGGCTTCGGGCACCGCGTGTACCGCAACTACGATCCGCGCGCGGCCGTGGTGAAGAAGGCGACGGGCAAGGTCCTGGACGCGCTGGGCAAGGCGGACCCGCTGCTGGACCTGGCCATGCGTCTCGAAGAGGTCGCCCTGAGCGACGACTACTTCGTCGAGCGCAAGCTCTACCCGAACGTGGACTTCTACACGGGCGTCATCTACAAGGCGATGGGCTTCCCCACGAACGCGTTCACCGTGCTGTTCGCGCTCGGCCGGCTGCCCGGGTGGATCGCCCAGTGGCGCGAGATGATGAACGACCCGGCCACCAAGATCGGTCGGCCGCGCCAGGTGTACGTCGGTCCGGGCGAGCGTCACTACGTGGAGCCGTCCGCTCGCTGACCGGGAGATACCGGGACAACGCCTCCGAGGGAGTGCCGTTCGAGGGACGTTCGTGTGCAGCGGACGGGTCACAGGATCCGTCCGCACACGATCGCCATCCGTAAGCGGCCGGGTTAGCCTGTCGGCGAAGCTCCCCAGCGGAAGGCGGCTGCTCCCATGCCCTCCATCGTCGAGCGCAGTCTCGTCAGCTTGGACTTCTGGGCGAAACCACAGGTCGAACGGGACGAGGTGTTCGCCTCCCTCCGAGCCGCGGAAGGACCGGTCTTCTGTCCCGTGCCGGACCAGCCCGGTTTCTACGCCCTGACCCGCTACGAGGAGGTGGCGGAGGCGAGCCGGAACCCGCAGGTGTTCAGCTCCGGCCCCACCGCCGTCAGCCTGGTCGACCCGGTGCCGGAGATCGCCGACTTCGCCGGGTCGATGATCAACATCGACGATCCGCGGCACGCCCGGCTCCGCCGGATCGTGTCCCGGTCCTTCACGCCCCGCCTGATCCAGCGGGTCACCGGTGACGTGACCGTCCTCGCCCGCCGCATCGTGGACGAGCTCGCCGAGCGCGGCCCGTGCGACTTCGTCCGGCATGTCTCCATGCCGCTGCCGTTGCAGATCATCTGCTCCATGATGGGCATCCCCGAATCGGCGTACGACGATGTCATCGACGCGACGAACGCGATCCTGGCCATCGGCGACCCCGACTACACCGACCCGGACGGCAGGAACCGGGTGGAGGTCATCGTCGAGAAGTTCACCATTCTGCACGAACTCATGGCGGATCTCAGCCGGTTGCGTCGCGAGAAGCCGGCCGACGACCTGGTGACGGCGTTGACGCACGCGAACGTCGACGGCGAAGCCCTCGACGACCGCGACCTCGGCCGCTTCTTCGCATTGCTCGTGGTGGCCGGGAACGAGACGACGCGCAACGCCCTGTCGCACGCCCTGAACCTGCTGACCGAGAATCCGCGGCAGAAGGACATCCTTCTGGCGGACATAGACGGACGGCTCCCCGCCGCCGTCGAGGAGATCGTCCGCCACGCCACTCCCGTGACGTGGATGCGCCGTACCCTGACCCGCGACTACGAGTTGCGCGGGAATGTCTATCGTGCCGGCGATCGGGTCATCCTCTACTACAACTCGGCCAACAGGGACGAGGCCGTGTTCAAGGACGCGGACGCGTTCGACGTCACCCGCTCCCCCAACCCGCACGTGAGCTTCGGAGCACCCGGACCGCATTTCTGCCTCGGCGCGCACCTCGCCCGCCGCGAGATCACGGTGCTGCTGCGGGAGCTCTACACGCGGCTGCCCACCGTGCACGCCACAGCGCCGCCGGTCCAACAGCGGACGAGTTTCATCCACGGCATCAAGTCCCTGGCCTGCGCCTTCTGATGCTTATTACGTGATCGCTTAACCGGTGCATAATCGGTTCTCCGGTACCGTCTCGTTGCCATAGGCGAATGCCGACTGGCCGGGAGGTGTCCCGCGCGACGGTGCGAACAGGCATGTTCTCGTGTCGTTTGCGGTGGCCGTCGCCCAGCTCTAGCCGGGATGTGCTTTCACGGTGTGGGATCGGGCGATGGGGCGAGTCACCGCTCCGGAGGAGGTGAATCCTGACGTCGTGGCAGGGTTCTGAGCCCGAAGGGGTCCGGAAGGACAGGGGCGAGGAGTCGTCGCGCATCACCGAGGTTGACGTCCTGCGCGCCTTCGCCCTGCTGGGCATCTCGATGGTGAACACGGTCAGCATCACCAACATGCCCAACGGTGAGAGCCGACCAGGCATGGGCTACTGGGCATTTGAAACACTCCTACATCAGCGATTCTTCCCCATTTTCGCGTTTCTTTTCGGGATGAGTTTCGGCCTGTTTCTCGACGCGGCTCGGGATAAAGCACGACACCCACGGCTAGTCATGTTGGCGCGACTAGGGTTCCTGGTCCCGTTCGGCGCGGCGCATCGGCTGGTTCAGCCCGACGAAGTCTTGCTGACCTACGCCGTTGTCGGCATCACCGTATTGATTCCCGCATCATTGCTGCCGGGACGTCCTGTCGCCGCGCTAGGCATCCTTGGCGTCGCCGCTGGACTGGTTGCCGGTGGCGGCAGTCTGCTCACTCCAGGACTGTTCCTGTTCGGGCTGGGTGTGCAGCGACGTGGGTTGAGGAATGCAACGGCGATGCGAGTGCCGCATTTGACCATTGCGTGTTGCGCGACACTGACAGTTGCGGCCTGCCTGAACACGTGGCAAGTCGCCGGTGGAACGGATGCAGGCCCGCAACGAGCCGCCCTGGCCGGAGTGGTAACCGCTGGGGGCTATGTCTTGGGCCTTCTGTTGCTGTTTCGCACGCGCGCCTGGCGAGTGTTGCGACACCTGGCCCCAGTGGGCCGCATGGCGCTCACGGGTTACATCGGCGGAACATTGTTGATCCTTGCGGCCGGGCGCCTCATCGACTTCGAGGACGCACCGAGGTACGGGTGGGCGATCTCTCTCGGAGTGTGCGTGTTCGCGATCGAAGTGGCGTTCAGTTGGGCGTGGCTGCGACGCACTCGATACGGCCCCCTGGAATGGATCTGGCGTTGTCTGACATGGTGGCGTATAGAACCGAACACCCGATCCAGCCGAATATAGACCCGGTATCCACCGAATCAACCACCAATGACGACACCCCGGGGCGACAAGATCAGTTCGTGATCAATTCAGACTGACGTTATCCACAGAATCTCGTTCTATCCAATCCGCACGGCCCCCTCATCGAAGCTGGATCCACGCCGGTCCACCGCCCCGAGGAGGCTCCATTGCGCGTCACCATCACGGTTCCCGAAGAGACGACCGCCGGCTTCGTCGTCGCGACCGACAGGGACCCCGGCGACCTGCCGGCGGCGATCCGCCGGAGGCTCCCCGTTCCGTTCGCGGCCGCTGTGTCGGAACGACTCGGCACTCCACGGCTCGTACTGTCCTGCCATCCCGCCGCCGACTCGCCCTGGGATCTTTCGAGCGTGACAAGTGCGGACGAGGACGACATCGCGAGGATCCGCCAGGCGACCCGGCATATCGGCGTCACGTCCGTCCTGCCCGCCGGCGATCTGCCGTCCGGGCCGCACCTGGCCCGGGCCGCCGCCAAGGCGATCTCAGAGGCCCTCTGCGGGGTACCCATCGACCTCGCCTCGGATCGCGTGGTACCGGTAGTTCCTTTCGGACGGTTCGACGAGTTCACCCTCGCCGACGACTGGCTCGGCACCACCCTGCCGCCTTATCGGAACGCCGGGCGCTGCACCGCCGACGAGGACGACATCGACGGCTGCGCATGCGTCACACTCACGACCCGCGGACTCCGCCGGTTCGGCCTGCCCGAGTTAGAGATCGTCGGTATCGGCTGCCCGCACGACCTCGCCGCACTCAACATCCTGCGCACCACCGCGCAACGGCTGCTCCCCTTGGGCATGCATCCAGGCGATCACCTTCTTCCGCCCCAGCTCATGCTGACGAGCGCCGACTTCTCCGCGTTCTGGGGCAATCGCGATCCCATGTGGGACGACGGGCCCATCGCGGTGCGCTTGACCGAGGTGGCACCCGACCGCCTGGGCATACGCCCGCCCGCCGACTTCCCGGGCACCTTGAACGAGTGGCTGTGGGACGAACTTCCGCCCGTCCTGCATGAACTGCTCAGCTGCGAGCCCGACGACGCGGTGCCGGGTCGGACGGGCGGCTAACGTCGTCCGGCATGGAGAACGACCGAGCGCCCGGAGCGCTGGCGCGAGTGCTGGAGGACGTCGCGGCCGAACGCGAGGCCCAGGACCAGATGTGGGGCGTCCAGGAGTTCCCGGACGGCACCGGACCTGAGTTCACCACGCATGCAGAGGAGGCGAAGCAGGATTGTGCCGCGGCCTGGTCGCGTGGGGATCTCACTTGGCGCCACATCCTGACCGAGGAGTTCTTCGAGGCGCTGGCCGAATCAGACCCGGGCGCACTGCGGACCGAACTGGTCCAGACGGCCGCGGTCGCCGTGAAATGGGTGCAATCTCTGGACCGGCGCCACGGTGGGACGACGCATCCCGTCAAGGGTGGTCGGCGCACCGAGAAGCTCGTCCGGGACCGCATACCGCAAATCATCCGGGACGAGGGCGGCGCACCGGAATCACGCGTCGCCGGTTCCGAGGAGCACGCGGCTCTACTGCGCGCCAAGCTCAACGAGGAGGCCGGCGAGTACGCTGCGAGCGGCGACCCAGCCGAACTCGCAGACCTCCTGGAGGTGATCCACGCGCTCGCGGCCCTTCACGGAATGACCCCTGCCGACCTGGAGAAACAACGCGCCGCAAAGGCTGCGGAACGCGGTGGCTTCACCCGCCGCCTCGTCCTACGCCTCCGCGAGTAACAACCCACCCGAGCCGCAACACCAACCGGAACAACATCACTTCGACCACCTGAGCAACCGCATCCACCACGCGCGCTATGTAAAGGATCAGTGCGGCGTTCGAACCAGGACAGACACGAGGGAGCGGCGGGACACCGGCCACGGCCTCGTCAACGGTGAGCAACAACGGCGGCAGCGTGTAGCTGGGCCTCCGCCTCTGGGCAGGACGCTCAAGGCAGCACGCCACGCTCTCCGAGAGAGGGTGAGGACGCTTCTGAACGGGAGGACCTTTAGCATCCGGGAGCACGCCGGTGTCCCACATTCGCTCGTCAGTGGCCGAGCCACGGGTCTGGACCGGCCGGCCGTCAGAGCCCCCGCCACGGTCCCGACCAGCCGGCCGTCAGAGCCCCCGCCACGGTCCCGACCAGCCGGCCGTCAGTGGGCCCGCCGCGGTCTCGACCGGTAGGAACTCGCCGTCGACGACCCGTCCCCCGGCCGCGGGCCGCGGCAGCGTCTCGACGATCACGGCGACGCCCAGCCCGAACCGCGCGGCCAACTCGCCCGCCCGGAAGGGCCCGTGGGCGCGTGCGTACCGGGAGGCCAGGTCGCAGAGCGGATGGCCATGGGGGCCGATTACTCGGAAGATCAAGAGCGTCCTGGACTAGTACGCGGTCCTGTTCATCTTTGACGAGGTGCAGACCGGGTGGCCTGGGCTGGGGCGGACGGAACTGAGGTGCCTGTGAACCATTCGGTCCCGCTGTCGGATAATCGTGTGAGGCGGGCGCTTGCGCTCGGGTGACAGGAGGGGGCCAGCCGGCGGGGCCCTGGATCAGGACGCCCTCCCGCTGTGTCACACCGCGGGACCGCGTCCGCATCGGGATGGAGAACACCCGCACGCGCCGGCCCCCCGGCCTGCCCCGTGGCGGGACATCTGCCTCTGGCCTGGATGCTCCGAGAGGACGCGCCACGGGGGCCGGAAACGGATGAGGCGTTCCTCGGGCAGCAGAGCCTTGGCCTTTGACGGTGCGGCCAGACTTGAGGTGCCTGCAGATCTCCGAGCACGTCGGATGGGTCGCGGCGGCCCGGCCCCGGCAGGGCCAGGTACGACGGCGCCCGGGCGCGCGGGGCGGGCACGCGCCGTTGGGCACGCGCCGTTGGGCACGCGCCCTTGGGCGGGCGGGCGCGGTTGGCGGGCGGGCGCGGTTGGCGGGCGGGCGCCGTTGGCGGGCGGGCGCCGTTGGGCGGGCGCGGTTGGTGGGCGGGCGCGGTTGGGCTTTGGTGGTGTGGGGTGTGGGCGGGCGTCGGGGGTGGACTCGGTGTCGGTGGAGATTTGCGGCGGCGGGTTGTGGGTGGGTGGCTGTGGTTAGGGGGCTCCTAGGCGGTGGGCTATGGGTGGGGGGAGCGGGTACGGGCGTTCTTTTGGGAGTAGGGCCTTGGCTTGGGGGGTGCGGCCGGCTTTTAGGTGGTCGTGGATTTTTCGGGCTAGGGGCGTGCGGTCTTCTACGTCGAGGATCCAGTCGTCGACGTAGCGGTCGATGATGTGGCGGCTTAGGCCTACCTGGATGCTGCGGGCCTCTAGTTTCTGACCACGGAGCGAGCGTTCGGGGTCCCACTGGACGTGCACGACCGCTTCGGCGAAACGGCGGCGCCACTCGTCCGAGCTGCGGAAGACGCGGCGGTCCGGGTCGGTCGGGACCGCCAGGGTCAGGGCCTCCTCCCAGCCCTCCCGGCTGATCCTGACCGCGAGGATCATCTCCTGGCCCGCCTTGCGGGCCCAGTCGCTGCGCGCCATCAGCCAGAGGAACGACGGCTTGATCCAGGTCATGCGGTGCCGGGAGAACGGCGGGACGAACGTGTTGTGCTCGACCGCCGGGGCGCCGATCTCACGGGTGTACGCCTGGTAGACGGTGATCGAGTCACGGTCGTGGACGGCGCGGATCTCGCGTGTGCGCATGGTCCGGTCAGGGTGGCGCAGGCGGCGGTGGCGCTCAACCGGATTTCGCGGCGGCCGTCCTGCGGCGGTGGGCCTTCTGGCGGCAGGACACGCCGCAGTAGCGGGCGGGACGGCCCGTGGACGCGGAGGTGAGGGTGGCCGCGCAGACTTCGCAGCGAGTTTCGTTATGCGACTTGCTAGGTGTTTCGTCTTGTTTCGTTACGTAGCGGAGGGCGTCTAGGGCCAGCGCTGTCATGCGTCCTTCGGTGCCGTGCTGCCTTTCCATCAGCATCGCGCCGCCCAGCAAGGCGCGGACCTCGTGGACGTCCACGTCGGCGCGCACCTCGCCGGCGGCCTGCGCCCGGCGCAGCAAGGCGTCGAGGGCGACGGTGAACTGCTCGTCCAGGCCACAGGCGTCGAGCGTCCGAAGGTCCGTCGCCAAGGCGTCGCACAGGGAGTGGTTGTACATGGCGCGCTCCACGACCCGCATCAGGAATCCGTAGAACGCTTCGGCGGGGTCGGCAGCATCCGCGAGGGCCTGTGCCTCACGAATGATCTCCTCGATCCGCTGTGTTACGACCGCCTCGAAGAGAGCTTCCTTGGTGGGGAAGTTGCGGTAGACGGTGCCCGCTCCGACGCCCGCGCGACGGGCGATGTCGTCGAGCGGGACGAGGCGCCCGTCCGAGGCGAACGCCTCATAGGCGGCCTGGAGGATGCGCTCTCGGTTCCGGCGCGCGTCGGCGCGCCGGGGTCGTTCCGCCAAACCTGGGCCTCCTTGACAAGCGGGGCGAGCGTTCCGGTACTGTCCTAAGCGGGTTGCTGGTTCCGATTATAGGAGGGTCGATGACGGCGGTGGACGAGGCGCGCGGCAGGCTGGGCAGGGTCGGCGTCGCGCTGGTGACGCCCATCGCGCCCGCCGAGGAGTGGGGGCGGGCGGCGCGGCGCGTCGAGGAGGCGGGCTACGGGGCGATCTGGCTGAACGAGGCCATCGGCGGCCGTGAGGTGTTCAGCCAGATGGCCATGATGCTCGCCGCGACGGACCGGATCGCGTCGGGTTCGGCCATCGCGAATCTCTGGGCGCGCCACCCCGCCGCCATGCAAGGCGCGGCCGCGGTGCTGGGGGACGCCTATCCCGGCCGGCTGGCCCTGGGGGTCGGCGTCAGCATGGGTGCGATCGTCGAACAGAGCGGACAGAAGTGGACGAGCCCCCTGAAAAGGATGCGCGAGTACCTTGACGGCATGGACGCGTCGGCGGGCGCGGCCCCGGTGCCCGACGTGCCGTTCCCCCGCCTGGTGGCGGCGCTCGGCCCGAAGATGCAGGAGCTGGCCCGGGACCGGGCGGACGGCGCCCTCCCCGCCGCGATGCCCGTCGAGCACACCAGGGCCACCAGGGAACGGCTCGGCCCGGACAAACTGCTCGTGGTGATGCAGGCGGCCATCCTGGAAGCCGACCCGGAGAAGGCGCGCGGCATCGCACGGGGCACCCAGATGCTCGAAATGCCGGGTTCGCCCTACGTCCGCTCTCTGAAGACCCTCGGCTACGACGACGCGGCGCTCGCCGGCGGCGGGTCCGACGAGGTCATCGACGCCTGCTTCACCTGGGGCGACGAGACCGCCATCGCCAAGCGGGTTCAGGACCACCTGGACGCCGGTGCCGACCATGTCGGCGTCACCGCCTTCGCCCCGGATCTGCCCTCCACCGCCTCCCACTACGAGCGCCTCGCCCCGTTCCTCCTCTGACCCCGGCGCCGAAGCCGACTCCGGCACCGTCTTGCGGAAGGCGCCAGGGGCCCCGGCCTGCGCGAGAGCGCGGCCTCTTCGTGCCGTCGACGCCCCCAGCGCATGGCCGTCCTCTGGTCCCGGCGACATCGGCCCGCCACGCCGCCAAGGCCGGAGCCGACCGCCGCGCCTGGAACAACGAATGAGGGACCGCGCGCGGCCGTGCTGATGTCGGACGAGGTGCCGCTGGACGACCTCGCCTACGCGAGGGTGCGCATCACCGATGCGGCGGGCGGGCCCGCGGTCAGCGGGGGCGGCCGGGACGAGGACGCCCTGGCCGCCTGGCGCGAGGCGGGCCCGCGCGGTCAGCGGGGGCGGATCAGGCCGGTCTCGTAGGCGGTGATCACCAGCTGGGCGCGGTCGCGGGCCTGGAGCTTGGCCAGCAGGTGGCCGATGTGCGTCTTCACCGTGGCGGGGCTGAGGTGCAGGTGTTCGGCCAGCTCGGCGTTGGACAGGCCCCGGGCGATGAGGATGAGGACCTCGCGTTCGCGGTCGGTGAGGGCGTCCAGGCCCTCCGGGGGCGGCTGGACGGGGCCGGGGCGGCGGACGAACTCGGCGATCAGGCGGCGGGTGACCGTGGGGGCCAGGAGCGACTCGCCGGACGCGACGACGCGGATCGCGGAGAGGAGGTCGGCGGGCGGAGTGTCCTTGAGCAGGAAGCCGCTCGCCCCCGCGCGGAGCGCCGCGTAGACGTAGGTGTCCAGGTCGAAGGTCGTGAGGATCAGGACGCGGACGTCCGGGAGGTCGGCGCAGATCCGCCGGGTGGCCTCGATGCCGTCCATCTCGGGCATGCGGACGTCCATGAGAACGACGTCGGGGCGTTCGCGCTCGGCCAGCGCGACCGCCTCGGCGCCGTCGCCGGCCTCTCCGACGGTGCGCAGGCCCGGCGCGGTGTCGATCAGGACGCGGAAGCTGCCGCGCAGCAGGGCCTGGTCGTCGGCGACGAGGACGCTCAGATCCAACGGTGTCCCTAGCTCTCGTACGGGAAGGCGGCCGACACGGCGAAACCGCCCTCGGGACGGGGCCCGGCGGTGAAGTCGCCGCCGTACATCATGACGCGCTCGCGCATGCCGATGAGGCCGTGCCCGTCCCCGCCCGGCAGGACGCGGACGCCGGGCCCGTCGTCGGTGACGTCGATGCGCATCCGGGCGCCGTCGGCCTCGACGCGGACGCGGCAGCGGGCGGGCGCGGCGTGCTTGACGACGTTGGTGATCGCCTCCTGCACGATGCGGTAGGCGGAGAGGGCGACGCCGTCGGGGAGGTCGCCGGTGTCGACGTCCAGATCGACATGGACGCCGGCCATCGCGGCGCGGTCGGCGAGGCCGGACAGCTCGGCCAGACCCGGGGAGGGGGTCAGCTCGGCGTCGGCGGCGCCGGTGCGCAGGACCCCGAGGAGGTGCCGCATCTCGGCGAGTGAGGAGCGGCTGGTGGCCTCGATGACGCGCAGCGCGTCGAGCGCCTCCTCGGGCCGCGCCCCGGCGACGTGGACGGCCACGCCCGCCTTGACGGCGATGAGGCTCATGCTGTGCGCCACGACGTCGTGGAGTTCGCGGGCGATGCGGAGCCGTTCGTCGGAGACGGCCTGGTCGGCGAGGCGGCGGGCCGAGCGGGCGGCCTGGGCGCGGCGCTCCCGGACGACGCGGCCGAGCGTCCAGGACGCGCCGAGGACGGCGAGGCCGAGCAGGATCTTGCCGGCGATCTCGGCATGGCGGCCGGCGGGCCCGACCATGGCGCCGCCGAGGATGAACAGGCCGCTTGCGGCGCCGATGAGCGACGTGGGGATCCAGCGGCGGCGGCGCCGGGTGAGCGCGACCGGGTACAGGGCGTACGCGGCGGCGGCGTAGGAGTCCCAGGGCAGGTCGACGACCAGCATGGCGGTCGAGGCGGCCAGGGTGACGGCGAAGACCGGAACGGGCCACAGGCGCCGCAGGGCGAGCGGCAGCCCCGCGGCGGGGATGAGCACGGCGGCCATGAGCATGGAGCCGCCGCCCGCGGGGAGCGTCAGCATCACCAGCAGGTAGAGGATCGCCGCTCCGGCGTCCAGGCCGATGAGGCCGCGCCGGCTGAGCCGCCTGAAGACCGGGGAGCGCAGCTCGGATTCGTCCACGGCACGAAGGTAGCGGGCGGGGCGGGGCCGACGCCTCGTGCCGGCGGACGTCATACCAGGGTCTGAGCGGGGGCGGCAGCCTCGGAGCACGGTCGCACGCGCGGTTCCCGACCACGTTCCGATGTGGGACGGGGACGTTCCGTAGGACCGTCGACCGCATGATCGAGGTACGTGAGCTGACGAAGCGCTACGGCCGGACGACCGCGGTGGACGGCCTGTCCTTCGTCGTGAGACCGGGCACGGTGACGGGGTTCCTCGGCCCGAACGGGGCCGGGAAGTCGACGACCATGCGCATCCTCCTGGGGCTCGACAAGGCGACGTCCGGTTCGGCGCTGATCAACGGCGGCCCGTACACGGCGTTGCGCCGCCCGATGCGGGAGGTGGGGGCGCTGCTGGACGCGAGCGCCGTGCACGGGGGGCGGCGGGCGTACGACCATCTCGGCTGGCTGGCGCGCAGCAACGGGATCGGGATGCGGCGGGTCGCGGAGGTCCTGGAGCAGGTGGGCCTCGCCGGGGTCGCGCGGAAGAGGGTCGGCGGGTTCTCGCTGGGGATGCGGCAGCGGCTGGGGATCGCCGCCGCGCTGCTCGGCGACCCGGGCGTGCTGATGTTCGACGAGCCGGTGAACGGCCTGGACCCGGACGGCGTCCGCTGGATCCGCGAGCTGATGCGGGCCCTCGCCGCCGGCGGCCGGACGGTGCTGATCTCCAGCCACCTGATGAGCGAGATGGAGCTGACGGCCGACCGGCTGATCATCATCGGGCGCGGCAGGCTGATCGCGGACACGTCGGTGCGGGAGCTGGCGGACCGGTTCCGGCGCGGGGTGGTCGTCCGCTCGCCGCGCCCGGCCGACCTGACCGCCGTGCTCGCCGGGGCCGGGGGCGCCGTCGAGCGGGTGCCGGACGGCTCCCTCTCGGTGACCGGGCTGGACGTCGCCGCGATCGGCGACGCGGCCGCGGCGCACGGGATCCCGCTGTACGGGGTGACGCCGCACAGCGCGTCGCTGGAGGAGGCCTACATGGAACTGACGGCGGGCAGCGCCGAGTTCGGGGCGGTGGCCTCGTGATCGACGCGCTCGCGGCGGAGTGGTACAAGCTCCGGACGGTCCGCTCGACCTTGGCCATCGCCGGGACGATCGCGGTGTTCATGCTGTTGTGCGTCCTGTGGTCCTTCTACGTCGCCCGTTACTGGGACGGCCTGTCGGCCGCGCGGAGGGCGACGGCGAGGTCGGCTCCGGCGGAGCAGCCGCTGGCCGTGGCGCTGCCGGTGTGCGCGGTGGTGCTGGGTGCGCTGACGCTGACGTCGGAGTACTCGTCCGGGATGAACCGGACGACGCTGGCCGCGCTGCCCCGTCGGCTCCCCCTGTTCGCCGCCAAGGCGGGGGTGGCGGCCGGGGCCATGTTCGCCGCGGCCGTGGCGTCCCTGGTCGTCGGGGCCGCGGCGGGCAGGGCGATCGTGGGCGACCGGCCGGTGGCCACGTTCCAGGGTCCGGTGGCCGACGTCGCCGCCCACCTCCTGTGGCTGGGGCTGACGACGGCGGCGATCACGCTGATCACGTTCGGGCTGGGGGCCGTGCTGCGCTCCACCGCCGGGACGATCACGGCGGGCATGGCGGTGCTGTTCATCCTGCCCGCGCTCGCCCAGCTGCTGCCGTCCCCGTGGGACGAGCGGATCTGGTCGGCGCTGCCGGGCAACCTGTCCGACCAGATCGCCGGGGCGCCGGGCTCGTCCGGCGCCCACGGAGTCCTGTCGCCGCCCGCCGCCGTGGCGCTCCTGGCGGCCTACGTCGTGATCGCGCTGGCGGCGGGCGCGTTCTCGTTCATCCGGAGGGACGCATGACGGGCGACGCGGTCGCGGCCGAATGGCGGAAGCTGCGCTCCGTCCGGTCGACCTACTGGATCATGGCGGTGACGTTCGGGTTCCTCCTGGTCGTCCTGCTGCTGGCCCTGCAGTCGGCGCATGTCTGGGACGGCCTGTCCGCGGAGCGCCGCGCGGAGTTCCGGCTGCGGCCCCTCCAGGAGCTGGCCGGGTGGGTGGCGTCGCTGTGCCTGGCGATCCTCGGCGTGCTGACGGTGACGTCCGAGTACCGGACGGGCATGATCCGGACCAGCATCACCGCGATTCCGGCCCGCCGCACGCTGCTCCTGGCCAAGGCCGCGGTCGTCGGGACGGTCGCACTGGTCGCCGGCGAGGCGGTGACGGTCTGCGCGTTCCTCGGGTCGCGGCTCGTCGTCGGCGACCGGCCGTTCGTGGACCAGCAGGAGTCCATAGCGCACGATCTGCCGAGTTTTCTCGTCTCGGGCACGGTGGTCCCGGTCTTCGCGCTGCTCGGCCTGGCGCTCGGTGTGCTGCTGAGGTCCACGGCGGGATCGCTCGTCTCGGTGGTGTTCGTCTGGCACGTCCTACCGCTGCTCGTCATCCACCTGCCGCAGCCCTGGAGCGATCGTGCCGCGTCGGTCATGCCCGGTGCTCTGCCCCACCAGATGTCCAGCCTCAGCGCGGAGAACTCCATATACGGGGATCTGCTGTCTCCGGGGATGGCGACCGCGGTACTGCTGGCGTACGCGCTCGCGCCGCTCGCGGCCGCCGCCTTTGTGCTCGCCCGGCGGGACGCCTGAGCCCCTGGAACCACCAACGGCGGCGTCCCGTCATGGGGCGCCGCCGTTCACTCATGGAAGCCCGCTCACAGCAGGCGAGGCTCAGCCGGCCTGCAGGGACGTCGCCCGGACCGCCAGGCGCTCGCGGAGCATGTCGATGGCCTCGTCGATGCGAGGCGCGGCGGCCTGGGCGCGCACGCGCCGGCCGTCCAGCTCGACGACCGCCTGGGCCAGGGCCGGGCGCGGCAGCGACCGGTCGGCGACGACGCTCAGCGTGACCTGGACGGAGGTGACCCCGCGGGCGGCGGAGAGCGCCTTCCAGACGGCCCGCTCGGCGGCGGCGCGTTCGTGGGCCGAGACATCGCCCGAGGTCAGGAACCGGATCTCCGGTCTCTCACGGGTAGCGTTCATGGTGGTCCCCCAGATGCGAGGTTGTGATCGCCCATCGGAAACGGGGCGGCTGTGGCCGCCCCTCTGAATGGTCGAACGTCGGGAGCGTCCACGATCACGCCCGAGCCGGACGAGAGCTTCGTCACTCGGCCGCCGCCGGGGAGGCGGGCACCCGGAATGTTCACCATAGTAAGAGACCATCGACAATCACGCGTCATACGACCGCCGGCGAAATGCCCTGTCAGGATTGGACGGGGTCATTGCCGGAGAACGGCGGACAATTCGCGCACCAACGGTGACCTGGAGGGCAGGGAAATGACCGTCCGGCCAACGCTCTTGTGACGGCAACGCCACGTTCCGCAGCCGGTCCGCCACCGGCGGCACTGGTCACGGGCCGTGCCCGCCGCGAACGCCCACGTCGAGCGCCGAACGGCCGCTCCCATCGGAACTGCCATTCATACTTCCCAAAAACCGGTCCGCATCCTCTAACATAGGGCGGTGCCGATCCTCCCCCGCGCAGACCCGTCGACTGGCTGGTGACCCCTTGGCCCAGGATTCAGCTGCTCCAACACCTCCGTCCGAGGGTGATCCGGCCGGACGGCTGATCGATTATCCGCGCCGCGGCGGCCCCACCGTCCTGCGCATTCTCCTCGGCGCACAACTGCGGCGGCTGCGTGAGGCCCGCGGCATCTCCACCGAGCAGGCGGGCTACGAGATCCGCGGCTCCCATTCGAAGATCAGCCGCATGGAGCTCGGCCGCGTCGGCTTCAAGGAGCGCGACGTCTCCGACCTGCTGACCCTGTACGGCGTCTCCGATCCGGACGAGCGGGCCCCGCTGCTGGAGCTCGCGAAGGAGGCCAACACCCCCGGCTGGTGGCACCGGTACGGCGACGTCCTGCCCAGCTGGTTCGAGGTGTACCTCGGCCTGGAAGAGGCCGCCTCCCTGCTGCGCACCTACGAGCTGCAGTTCGTCCCCGGGCTGCTGCAGACGGAGGACTACGCGCGAGCGGTCGTCCGCCTCGGTTTCTCGGACGCGTCCGACGAGGAGGTCGAGCGCCGCGTCCAGGTGCGCACCACCCGGCAGCACCGGTTCACCTCACCGGGCGCTCCGACCCTGTGGGCCGTGCTGGACGAGGCGGTCGTGCGCCGTCCCCTCGGTGGGCGCGCCGTGATGCGGGCCCAGCTCCAGCACCTGATCGAGGTGTGCGAGCTGCCCAACGTCACGCTGCAGATCGTGCCGTTCGGCGCGGGCGGGCACGCCGCGGCCGGCGGCCCGTTCACCATCCTGCGCTTCGCCGAGCCCGGCCTGTCCGACGTCGTGTACCTGGAGCAGCTCACCAGCGCGCTCTACCTCGACAAGCCGACCGACGTCGACACCTACATGCGCGCCATGAACAACCTGTGCATCACCGCCGAGCGCCCCGACGACACCGTGCGCTACCTCACCGACGTCCTGAACGACCTTTGACCCCGTGCGGATCACGGCGGGCCGTCGATGACGCGCTGGTCCCGGCTGCGGCTTCCGCCGCGGAACTCCGCGATGACCGCTCCGTCCGCGACGCGGCGGACCGTCACGTCGTAGACGCCGCTCCGTCCGTACCGGACGCGTTCCACCGCCGTCGCCTCCAGCACGTCCCCGCCGTGCGCGCTCGCCACGAACACCACGTCGGCGGACGCGGCGACCGTCACCGCCCCATGGGTGTTGCAGGCGTAGGCGAACGCGGAGTCGGCCAGCAGGAACAGGTAGCCGCCGTGCGCGATGCCGTAGCCGTTCACCATGGTGTCCGCGACCGTCATCCGCAGCCGCGCCCGCCCCGGCGCCACCTCGGCGATCTCCATCGCGAGGTCCTGCGCCACCTTGTCCCGGGCGTACATCGTCTCGGCGCACCGCCACGCCAGCTCTGCCGCGTCGTCCACCAGCCCAGGGTAGTGATCGGCACGCCGATGCGGACGGCGCGCATTTGAGACGCGGCCCATCGGGAAGGTCGTTGCGGGTCCGGCTGTTCACGACAGTGATCGCCTCAAGGTCCGAACACAGGGAGAATGCATGCTTTTCGGCAAGGAGCACGTCGACCGCTACCAGGCGACGGACGGCGAGGAGGGACACGACTGGCAGGGGACCATCACCCTCCTGCTCACCGCCAAGGGACGGCGCAGCGGCAAGGAGTACACCACTCCGCTCATCTACCAGCCGGAGGGCGACGCCTACCTGGTCGTCGCGTCCAACGGCGGCGCGGACGAGCACCCGTCCTGGTACCTCAACCTTGAGGCGGACCCCGAGGTGAAGGTGCAGGTGCGCGGCGACAGGTTCACCGCTCGGGCGCGCACGGCGACGCCCGAGGAGAAGCCGCCGCTCTGGCGGAAGATGGCCGCCACGTGGCCCGACTACGACGAGTACCAGAAGAAGACGAGCCGTCCCATCCCCGTCGTCATCCTGGAACGCGTCTGAGGCGGCGGACCGCGCGGACCGCGCGGTCCGCGGGTCCGCGCGGTCCGCTTTCGCGGCGCGGCCGGGACGTGTAGCGTCGGCGTAGAACATCCATTCGACCGCCGTCCGTCCGACCCAGCCGAGGTGCCGACGTGCCGACGTCACACAGCTCTGACAGTGAACGCGGGAGCGGCGTCGGCGAGGGCGGCGCCGAGCCGCCGCCGCGGCTGCTGAGCCGCTGGGAGATCGGCACGCCGGCCGAGGCGACGCCGCTGGGCTCCGGGCGCGGTCCCCGGAGCTGGCGGGTCGACGCTGCCGGCGATGCCTACTTCCTCAAGGAGTACGAGCGGCCCGACAGGCGCCGCGTGCTGTTCCGGCACGGCGTCACGGCCGCGCTCGACGCCGCGGGCCTCCCGGTGCTCGCGCCGGTGCCGGCGCGCGGCGGCCGGACGCTGGTCACCGCCGCCGGCCGCGGCTACGTCCTGTACCCGTGGGTCGGGGGCCGCGGGCGCGGCGGGCTGGAGCTGACGTTCGCCCAGTGCGAGGCGCTGGGCGAGTTGCTCGGCCGCCTGCACGCCACGCTCGACGAGCTGACGGCGCCCGTCCAGCAGAGCATGCTCGTTCCGACGCCGCGCGCCGCCGACGCCGCGGCGGCCGTGGAGGAGATGCTGCGGGACGTCCCGGACGGCGACGGCGGCACCGACTTCGACGCGCTGACCGTCCGCCGCCTGCGCGAACGCCGCGACCTGCTCGCCGAGTTCGCGGGCCACCAGCCGCCGGACATCGAGGTGAGCACAGTGGGGCACCTGCACGGCTCGTTCCACGCCGGGCATCTGCGCTACGGCGGCTCGGGCAACGTCACCGCCGTCCTCGGCTGGGACGGGCTGACGACGGGCCCGGTCGCGGGCGAGGTCGTCCGGTCGGCGGCGCGGCTGTTCGCCTGCGAGGACGAGCGCGGCCTCGATCTCGACCGCGTCCAGGCGTTCGTCCGGGGGCACCGGTCGGCGTACCCGCTGGACGCCGGCCAGATCCAGTCGGCGGTGCACCGCGAATGGTGGGAGCGGCTCTGCGACGTGGCGCCGCTGCGCCACCGGTACCTCGGTGAGGACGGGACGGCCGAGCGCGGCCCCGCGTCCCTCGTGCCCTGGTGGTCCGCCCAGCTCGAACGCACCCTCGACGCGTTCGCCGCGCCGTACACCGCGGCGCCCGCCGACGTGCTGGAGGAAAGCCCCGCCTACGGCTGAACCGGCCGGTCGTGTCCGGCGCGTGGTCGCGGCGAGTCTCCGCCGCGGCCGGGTAGGGACCCGTTCGGGGATGCACGACATGCGCCCGCTGTGCCAAGCTGGCGCCCCCACCATTTTGAATTGATTAGTCCAAAAGGAGCGGGAGAATGACGCAGATCGCCGTGCTCGGCACCGGGATCATGGGCGCCCCGATGGCCCGGAACCTCCTCCGGAACGGCCATCAGGTCGTGGCGTGGAACCGCACCAGGGACAGGGCGGAGCCGCTCGCCGCCGACGGAGCCGCCGTCGCGGACTCCCCCGCCGGGGCCGTCCGGGACGCCGAGGTCGTCATCACGATGCTGAACGACGCCGATACGGCGCTGTCGGTCATGAAGGACGCCGTCCCGGCGTTGCGCAGCGGACAGGTCTGGGCGCAGATGGGGACGGTCGGCGTCGCGGACGTCCCGGCCCTGGCCGGGTTCGCCGCCGAGCACGAACTGACGTTCGTGGACTCCCCCGTCCAGGGCACCAAGCAGCCCGCGGAGCAGGGCAAGCTGATGATCCTGGCCGCCGGCCCGCAGCGGGGGCGCGAGGTCCTGGAGCCCGTCTTCGGCGCCGTCGGCGCCCGGACCCTGTGGCTGGACGAGGACGGCGCGAGCGGCGCAGGCACCCGGCTCAAGCTGGCCGCGGTGAGTTACGCCATCTCGCTGACCTCGGTCGTCGCCGAGTCCGTCGCCCTGGCCGAGGGGCTCGGGCTCGACCCGGCCCTGCTCGGCGAGGTCCTCACCGGCGGCCCGCTCGACAGCGTCTACCTGCAGATGAAGATGAAGGCGATGCTCGCCGGCGACTTCGAGCCGAGCTTCGCCGTCCGCAACGCGGAGAAGAACACCCGGCTGATCCACGAGTCCGCCGCGAGCGCGGGCATCCGGGTCGATGTGAACGACGCGGCGGGCACGCGGTTCCGGCGCGTGATCGAGCAGGGCCACGGCGACGAGGACATGGCCGCCACCTACCGGGCGAGCTTCACCGGCTGACACCGGGCATCCCGGTGCCCGCACCCGGGCGGCACCCGGGCGAGGATGGTGGGCATGGACGTTCTGAGCAGCCGCATCCTGCTTCGCCCGGGTGACCCGGCGCGCACGCAGCGCTTCTACCGCGACGTGCTGGGCCTCGCCGTCTACCGGGAGTTCGGCCCGGCCGCCTCCCCCGGCGTGGTGTTCTTCCTCGGCCCCGGGTTCCTGGAGGTGTCCGGGCACGGCGCGGGCGGGACGGGACCGTCCCCGATGATCTGGCTGCAGGTCCGGGACGTCCGGGCGGAGCACGAGCGGCTCGCGGCGGCCGGGGCGCGCGTCACGCGGGAACCGCGCGAGGAGCAGTGGGGGCTGGTCGAGATGTGGATCGAGGACCCCGACGGCGTCAAGATCGTTATCGTGGAGGTCCCGGAGGCGCACCCCCTGCGCCGCGACCAGCGATCCTGACCCCCACCGGCGGCGCCGATGACCGACGAGTACTGGAACCACAACACCCACTACCACGACGTCGTGCTGCGCAACGTGCCGCGCGGCTGCGGCGAGGCACTGGACGTGGGCTGCGGCGACGGCCTGCTCGCGCGCCGCCTCGCACCGCGGGCGGCGCACGTCACCGGGCTCGACCGGTCGGCGGAGATGGTCGCCAAGGCCAGGAGGCTGAGCGAGGGCATCGGCAACGTCGAGTTCGTCGAGGCCGGCCTGCTGGAGCACGACCTGCCCGAGAACCACTACGACTTCGTCTGCAGCATCGCGGCCATCCACCACATGGACTTCGCCAAGGGGCTGTCCGCGATGCGCGACGCGCTGCGGCCGGGCGGCGGCCTCGTGGTCATCAGCCTCGCCGGCGACAAGGGGCCGCGGGACTGGGCGTTCTCGGCAATGGGCCTCCCGGCCCACCACGCCCTCCGCCTCCGGAACCTGCGCCGCTCCCGCGGCGGACCGGGAGCGCCGATCGCCGATCCCGCCATGACCTGGGCCGAGGTGCGGGACGAGGCGCAGCGCGTCCTGCCCGGCGCCGTCTTCCGCAGGCACCTGCTGTGGCGGTACTCCCTCGTGTGGCGGAAGCCGCGCTGAACCGGATCGCGCCACGCCAAAGCTGGAAAACACTGGAAGTGTCGGGAAGCACCTGTACTGTCTGCGCCATGCCCCGGTCCCCCGGCGTCCCGACCCCCGACGAGCTGGAGGCGCGCATCGCCGAGCTGCGCGCCGCCGTCCGCCGGGCCATGGCGTCCGGCGACCGGCAGCGGGCCCGCGCGCTGCGCACCGAGCTGCGCCGGGCCGAGAGCGCGTGGGACGACGCGGTCCTCGGCGCCGGCGACCCGCCGGCGAAGCCTTCCGACAGCGGCGAGCGCGGGCTGCTGCCCGTCCGGGAGCAGGTCCACCAGGCGCTCACGCTGCTCGGCGTCCCCGCCGCGCCCAAGCTGATCGGATCGGTGTACGCGGCCTTCTTCCCCGGCGAGATCCCCGGGAGCCGGCTGACGAGCCTGCGGCGCGACGAGGAGCGCTCGTTCCGCACCGCCCCCTACGCCCGGCCGTACTACCTGTGCGCCGCGCTGACCGCCGACCTTCTCGCACCGGCCCGCGGCCTGCTCACCGTGAGCACGTGGCCGCTGGAGCAGCGGATCGTCGGCCCGCTGAGCCCGCGCACCGACTTCCTCACGTCGGCGGTGCGCCTCGCCGAGCACGCCGGGCGCGGGACGCCGCCGCCCGGAGTGCAGCGGCTGCTGTGGCGTTTCGCGTCCAACATTCCCGGTGCGGTCACCGGTACGGTCGGTACGGTCGAGCCGTCCGCGCTGGCCGAGGCCGCCCGGGCCGAGCTGGACGTGCACCGGGATCCGGACCGGCGGCGGCGCGAGGCCGCCGCGGCCCGCGCCCGGGAACGGCTCGACGACGCGGAACGGCTGTTCGGCAGCCGGCTGCGGTCCCTGCGGGACTCCGGCCGGCGCCCCGCCATCAACGGAGAGACGGACCGATGACCGAGACCGCGCCGGACCTGGACCGGCTGCGCGGCGGAGCGCCCCCGCGCAATCACGACGCCCGCACCATCGCCGCGCTGACGTCCAACCCCGGCTGCGCCCGCCGCGGCGTGATGGACGCGGCGGGCGTCGACAAGGACGCGGTGGCGCGGGAGCTGGGCTTCCCCGCGCCGTTCGGCCAGTCGCAGTTCGCGATCACGCGCGGGAACGTGTTCGAGGCGCAGGTGAAGGCGGACGGGTGCGCGGAGCTGCTGACGCTGCTGCGCGAGCGGCTCGGCCTCGACGTCCCCGAGGTCTCCTACGACGACCTGGAGGTCGTCGCGGGCAACGAGGGCCGGGAGCTGCGGCACTCGCGCACCCGGCGGCTGGTCGCCCGCGCGCTGGAGAGCGGCGAGGGGACGCTGTTCGACCATCCGCTGCTGCGGCTGGAGATCGCCGGGCACCCCGCCTACCTGGAGCCGGACGTGATCGCGTTCCAGTTCGCGGGCCGGCTGCACGTCATCGAGGTCAAGTCGTTCGCCGTGGTGGACGGGCAGGCCGAGCCCGAGCAGGTCGCGGCGGCGGCGAGGCAGTCGGCGGTGTACGTGCTCGCGCTGCGCCGGCTGGTGGCCGAGCTGGGGCACGACCCGGCGCGCGTCTCGCACGACGTCTTCCTGGTCTGCCCGGAGAACTTCTCCAACCGCCCGACCGCGACGCCGCTGGACGTGCGGCCGCAGCTCGCCGTCCTCGAACGGCAGCTCGCGCGGCTCACCCGGATCGACGACATCCTGGTGGAGCTGCCCGGCGACCTGACGTTCGAGCCCGGCGAGGCGCTCGCCACGTCGGTCCGCGCGGTGGAGGCCCGGTACTCGCCGGAGTGCATGTCGGGGTGCGAGATGGCGCTGTTCTGCCGGGACGAGGCGCGGGCGTGCGGGGCGACGGGCGCGCTCGGCCGGTCCGTCCGCGACGACCTCGGCGGCGTCGACACGGTCGGCACCGCGCTCGCGCTGGCGGACGGGACGCTGCACCCGTCCGACGACCTGGCCGAGACGGCCGCGCAGCTGCGGGCCGCGGCCCGGCTGCGCGCGGAAGCCCTGCACGGGGCCGCGTGATCCGTCCATGAGCGCGCTGTCCTCGCTCGCGCGGTTGCAGGCGGTGGCCGCCGGCATCGCGCAGCCCGTCGCGACCGTCCGGCACTGCCATGTCTCGGACGCGCCGCTGGTCCTCGTCCCGCTGAAGCTCTCCGGGGAGGCGGCCGCGCCGCTGGCCGTGCTGGCCGGCAGCGCGCCGGACGACCCGACGCTGCTGGTCGTCCCGCAGCCGCGCAACCGCGACCTGCGGTTCGCGTTCGCGGCGAGCCTCGCCAAGCTCGTCCTGAACCACATCGAGACGAGCCGGGGCGCGGTGGAGGAGCTGCCGCCCGGCAAGGACGGCGACGAGAGGATCCGGTACGGGGACGCGCCGCAGCTGCTCGTGCCGAACCGGGGCGGTGTCGCGTTCCTGCGGCTGATGGGCCGCTCGACGAGGTTCCGCAGCACCGAGGGCCCGTACGCGGTGGACCCGGCGGTGCCGGTGCTCGGCCGCTGGCTGACGTGGTTCGCCGACCGCCACGACCATCCCGGGTCGTCGCTGCTGGGCGCGATGACCGAGCTGCTGCGGCTGCACTGGGCCACGGGCCAGAGTTCGCTGGAGGACGGCAACCTCGCCGCGCTGATGGGCTGGATCGACCCGCCGGACGGCCTGGACGGCCCGGCCGCCGCGGCCCGCGCCGAGGACCCGGTGGTCTGCCCGCCGGCGGGGCCGACGACCGACCCGACGTTCGACAACGAGGTCCTCGCGCCGGCGATCGCCGCCTACGACCGGGCGGGCACCGGCTCGCGCGCCGAGGAGCGGCTGCGCTCCGCGCTCGCCGGGCAGCTCACCCCGACGTGGGACCTGATGTGGCGGGCCGTCGGGCTGCTAGGTGCGCTGCCGGAGGGGGCGAGCGTCCCGCGGCGGTGGGAGCGCGACCGGGACGCCTTCACCTACTACCACCAGACGTTCGGCGAGGCGTATCCCCAGGCGCGCCGCGACCCGCCCGTCCGCGCGGCGCGGCGGCTGCACGACCTCGAACGCGCGCAGGACGCCTACGACGCGCAGCGGGCGTTCGACGACCCCCTGGTGATGGCCGAGCACCGGCTGGCCGGCCAGGCGTTCGGCGGGACGGTCACCGAATGCGACCCGACCCGGCTGGACGAGACCGGCAAGCGGCCGAAGCTCCGCCCGCTGCTGCGGGTGGAGACCCGGGACCCGGTGCGCCTGGACGCCGGGACGACGGTGTGCAACGCGGCCCGGCCCGCGCTCAAGGGGAGGATCGTGGAGCTGGACGGCGGCGGCGTCGTGCTGGAGCTGACCGGCGGGATGGGCCGAAAGCTCACTCCGGAGGCGGGCGCCGTGCCGGAGGTGGGCGACCGGGTGTGCTTCACGTCGCTGACGGAGGGCTCGTTCGGCGCGGCGAAGTTCCCCGACCGGGACGACACGCCGTGGACGCACGGCGGGCCGCCCGCCGACTACGTGCCGACCGACGAGGACGCCGAAGAGGAATGGTCGTGACCGAACACGCGGGCCGCCACCTGACGCCGGTGGCTGCGGACGATCCGGACCCGTCGCCGCTCGCTCCCGGGGAGGCGGCCGCCCGGGTCGTCGACGCGGTCCTGGCCGATCTCGGCGGCGGGCACCGCGGCGTGGTGGTCGACTCCCCGCCGGGCGCGGGCAAGTCGACGCTGGTGGTGCGGGCCGCCGCGCACCTGGCCGAGGCCGGCGAGCGGCTCATGATCGTCGCGCAGACGAACGAGCAGGTGGACGACCTCATCGAGCGGATAGCGGGGAGGCATCCCGGCATCACGCTGGGGCGGCTGTCGGCGTCGGGATACCTCCCCTCCGAGCGGGTGCTGGCGCATCCGGCGGTGCGGGTCGCGCAGAAGGCCGACGACCTCGCCGAGCACACCGTCGTGATCGCGACCGCCGCGAAGTGGGCGACGCTCTCGGACGGGTCGTGGCCGTGGGCGATCGTCGACGAGGCCTACCAGATGCGCTCGGACATGCTGCTGCGCATCGCCGGGCGCTTCGAGCGGGCGCTGTTCGTCGGCGACCCCGGCCAGCTCGACCCGTTCTCCACCGTGGAGGTCGAGCGCTGGGCGGGGCTGTCCTGGGACCCGCTGCGCAGCGCCGTGTCCGTCCTGCTCGCGCACAACCCGGACCTGCCCGTGCACCGGCTGCCGGTGTCGTGGCGGCTGCCCGCGTCCGCGGCGCCCGTCGTGTCGGAGGCGTTCTACCCGTTCACGGGCTTCCGCGCCGGGACGGGGCCGGGCGACCGGCGGCTGGAGTACGCCGCGCGCGGCATGGGCACCACCTACGACCGCGCGCTCGAAGAGGCGGCGTCCACCGGCTGGGCCCTGTACGAGCTGCCGGCGCGGCACACGCTGCGGACCGACGCCGAGGCCGTACGGGCCACGGCGGCGCTCGCCGTCCGGCTGCTGCAGCGCGGCCCCGTCGCGCACTCCGAACTGGGATCGGGGCAGGTGGACGCGGGACGCGTCGCGATCGGCGCCGCGCACCGCGACCAGGTGACCGCGATCCGCGCCGCGCTCGGCCCGCACGGCGAGGGCGTCACCGTCGACACGGCGAACCGCCTCCAGGGCCGCGAGTACGACGTGACGGTCGTCCTGCATCCGCTGTCGGGGCGCCGCGACGCGACCGCGTTCCACCTGGAGTCGGGGCGGCTGTGCGTCTTGACGTCGCGGCACCGGCACGCCTGCGTCGTCGTGGCGCGGGCGGGGATCCCCGAGCTGCTGGACGCGCATCCGTCCGCCGAACCGGTGCACCTCGGCGTGCCGGTGAAGTTCCCGGACGGGTGGGAGGCGAACCAGTCGGTCCTCGCCCACCTGGCCCGGCACCGCGTCGCGGGCGGCTAACGCCTGGGCGAACAATCGGCGAACGGGCGACCGGTGGCGCCGCGCCTAGTGCCGCTCCAGCTCGACCTTGGGCAGCAGCCGGGCCAGCGGCGCCGGCAGCCACCAGGCGCGGCGGCCCATCAGCTCCATCGCCGCCGGAACGATCAGGCAGCGGATGACGACGGCGTCCACGAAGATCGCCACCGCCATGCCGAAGCCGGCCTGCTGGAGCAGCCGCTGCGTGCTGAGCATGAATGCGCCGAAGATCACGACCATGATCGCGCCGGCCGCGGTGATCACCGAGCCGGTGTGGGCCAGTCCCTCCCGCACGGCGTGGGAGGGGTCCTTGGAACGCGTCCACTCCTCGTGGATCCGGGAGATCAGGAAGATCTCGTAGTCCATGGAGAGCCCGAAGACGATCGCGAAGACCATCACCGGCAGGTACGCCTCGATCGGGCCGGGCTCCACGCCGAGCCGGCCGTCCTGGAACACCAGGGTCATCGCGCCGAGCGCGGCGCCGATGCTGAGCAGGTTCAGCAGCGCGGCCTTCAACGGGACGAGCACCGAGCGGAACACCGCCATCAGCAGGAGCACGGAGAGGCCGACGACGATGGCCATGAAGAGCGGCAGCCGGTCGGCGACCTTGCCGGCGTAGTCCTCGGACGCGGCCGTTGCTCCGCCGACCAGGTACCGGGCACCGTTCCGATCGGACAGCTCCGGCAGTACGTCGTCGCGCAGAGTGCCGACCAGTTCGGAGGTCTCCTCGTCCTGCGGTGCGGAGGAGGGGAAGGCGAGGATGGTCGCGGCCTCGCCGTCCGGCGTGGGCACGGGGTCCGCGGCGGCCTGCACGCCCGGGGTGCCGCTCAGCGCGCGGGTCGCCTCGGCACCGGACTGGGCGGCGCCGCCCGGACCGCCGTCGGCCACCACCAGCAGCGGGCCGTTGAAGCCGGGGCCGAAGCCTTCGGAGAGCAGGTCGTAGGCCTGCCGGCTGGTCGTCTCGGGCGCGTCGCTGCCCGCGTCCGAGAACCCGAGCCGCATGCCCAGCGCCGGGAAGGAGAGTGCTCCGAGGACCACCGCGGCGGCCAGCAGGGAGGCCAGCGGGCGCCGCTGCACCACGGCGGCGAGCCGCCGCCATGCGGTGCCCTCGACGGCCTTGCCCTTGGCTTCGCGCCGCTCGGCGCGCCGGGTGAACTGGCGGGCGAACCGGCGGCCGAAGACGCCGAGCAGGGCCGGCAGCAGGGTCAGAGCGGCGAGCATGGTCATCAGCACGGTCATCGCGACCGACAGCGCCATGCCCTGCAGCGAGCCGAGACCGAAGGCGACGAGGCCGAGCAGGGCCAGAATGACGGTGCAGCCGGCGAAGAACACCGAGCGGCCGGCGGCGTCCAGCGCGTTCACGGTGGCCCGTTCCGGCTCCGCGCCGCGCACCAACTCGGCGCGGTAGCGGGCGAAGACGAGCAGCGCGTAGTCGATGCCGACGCCGAGGCCGACCAGGATCATCACCGGCGGGGTCCACTCGGCGATCGTGAAGACGTGCGACGCCACGACGATGCCGCCGACCGTGGACCCGACGGCGAAGAGGGCGATGATGATGGGCAGCCCGGCGGCGATGACCGTGCCGAACATCAGCACGAGGATGACCAGCGCCGCGATCAACCCCACGCCCTCCGCGGAACCGGTCCCGCCCTCCCCCAGCAGCCGGGCCGCATCGCCGCCCAGCTCGGCCTGGAGCCCGTCGCCCTCGACCTCCTGAGCGGTGTCGAAGATGCGCTGGGTGTCGTTCTTCGGCATGTCCTGCGAGGGAACGTCGAGCACCACGGTGGCGTAGCCGATCGTGCCGTCCCCGCTGATCGCGCCCTCGCCGTCGTACGGGCTGCGGACCTGGCCGACCTTGGGCAGTCCCGCGACCTCGTCGAGCATGTCCCCCACGCGCTTCTGGACGTCGGGCTCGCGCAGGCCGCCCTCGTCGTGCAGGACGATCTCGACGGTGTCCCCCGCACGGGCGGCGCCGTGCTCGGCCAGCAGGTCGGCGGCCTGCTGCGACTCGGTGCCGGGGAGGGAGAAGTCGTTGCGGTAGTCGTCACCCGTGACCGACGCGGCGGCCCAGACGCCGGCCAGGACCGCCACCCACAGGATCAGGGCGAGCCATCGGCGGCGGTGGGCGAACCCCGCGACGCGGGCGAACACTCCTCGCCGCGCAGGTGGTCGGGTGTTCTCTTCCCGGTCCGTTTGGGTCAGTGTCATGATCTCTTCCCCCCGGAGGGTCGTCGGCGTCCATGGGTCGGCCTGATGAGGCTTCGTTGCCTGACGACGCAGCCCTCCGAGGTGTGACAGGGCACCCCGCGGGAGGGATGCCCTGTCACACCCGGACCGGCTACGTCGTCTACAGCTCATGGGACTGACGGAGCGGGACGTACGAGACACCGAGGAGATGCTGGCGCGGTCCTTCGAGGCCAACCGGCCGCGGCTGCTGCGGGTGGCCTACACGATGACGGGCTCACTGGTGGAGGCCGAGGACTGCGTGCAGGAGGCGTGGCTGCGGCTGCGCGGGCTGGACGACCCCGCGTCCGTCCGTGACCTCGCCGCGTGGCTGACGACCACCGTCAGCAGGCTGGCGCTCGACACCCTGAGCAGCGCGCGCGCACGCCGGGAGCACTACGTCGGCATGTGGCTGCCGGAGCCGCTGGTCGTGGCCGGCTCCGACGACCCGGCCGACCGCGTCACGCTGGACGAGTCGGTGAGCATGGCTCTGCTCGTCGTCCTGGAGCGGCTCTCGCCCGCCGAGCGCACCGCGTTCGTACTGCACGACGTGTTCGGCGTCCCCTTCCCCGAGATCGCCGAGGTCGTCGGCCGCACGCCGGCGGCGGTGCGGCAGCTCGCCTCGCGGGCGCGCCGGCAGGTCGAGGACGGGCGTCCGCGGACACCGGTGACGGAAGCCGAACAGCGGGAGCTGGTCACGGCGTTCGCGGCCGCCTGCCAGAACGGCGACCTGCCGGGCCTCATCGCGCTACTCGACCCGGACGTCGTGCTGCGCGGCGACGGCGGGGGCAAGGTCGTCACGCTGCGGCACGCCGTGCGGGAGGCGGGGCTCGTGGCCGGCATGCTGCTGGCCCGTGCCCAGGCCGCGGGCCCGTTCGACATCCTGCCCGCCGAGGTCAACGGCGTTCCCGGGCTGGTGGCCCGGGACGGCGACGGCGGACTGTCGGTCATGGCGTTCACGGTGGACGCCGGGCTGATCACCGCGATCGACCTCATCCGCAACCCGGACAAGCTCGCGAAGGTTCCGGAGCTGGGCTGAGACGGGCTTCGGCCGGACATCCGTCTCGCGGATGCCTCGGTGTGGTACCCGGAGGGCCCTTCAGGCGTGTCCCGCCGTCGCCGCCCAGCGGCCGTTGTGCCGGGTGATGGTGATCGGGTGGTCGAAGCACGCGCTGACCAGCTCGGTCGTGAGGACCTCCCCGGCCGGTCCCGAGGCGAGCACCTGCCCCTCGCGCAGCAGCAGCGCGTGGCTGGTGCTGGTCGGGAGCTCCTCCAGGTGATGCGTGACGAGCACGGTCGTCAGGCCGGGACGGTCGGCGCGCAGCTGGTCGAGGCTCGCGAGCAGCCGCTCCCGGGCGGCGACGTCCAGGCCCGTGGCGGGCTCGTCGAGGAGCAGCAGCGCCGGATCCGGCATGAGCGCCCGCGCGATCAGCGTCCGCCCCCGCTCGCCCTGCGACAGGGTCGGCCAGCGCGCGTCCGCCCTGGGCGTCAGCCCCATCAGCTCGATCAGCTCGTCGGCGCGGCGCAGGTCGCCCTCGGACGGCGTCCACCGCGGCACGAGCTCGATGGTGCCCGTCACCCCCGTGAGGACGATCTCCCGGACCGTCCGCGCCGACTCCAGGGGATGCCGCGGGTTCACCTGCCCGATGAGCCTGCGCAGCTCCTGGACGTCCACCCGGCCGAGCCGGCGGCCCAGGATCTCCGCCGACCCGCGCGTCGGATGCGTGTAGGCGCCGAGAATGCCGAGCAGCGTGCTCTTGCCCGCCCCGTTCGGCCCGATCAGCGCCCAGTGCTCGCCGCGCAGCACCGTCATCGTGACGCGGTCGAGCAGCGGCCGCCGCTCCCGGACCAGATCGATCTTGTCCGCGTTCAGCACGACGTCGGGCACGGAACCTCCCGTTCGTGGGTATGAGGAGCGCGCGGGGTGTGCGGCGCGCGGGAAGCGCGCGGGACCGGGATCGCCGGGACGGAGGCGTCGTGACGATCTTCAAGCTACCCGAGTGCCGCCGCCTGGCACGAGCGAGGCGTCCGGGCGGATACTGTGAGATCGGTGCCTCAGCGATCAGGGGAGGGACATGGAGGACATCGGCTTCATGTGCGCCCGGTGCGGCGGCGAGGTGCACGACGTGACGCACAACCGCGAGGGCTCGCTGGACGGCGTCGGCTACCGCCACAACCGGCGGGTGGAGCCGTGGGACCACGAGCTGGAACTCGCGGTCGGCGAGGCCGCCCCGCAGGACCACGTCTGCGACTTCTGCGGCGTGTCCGGGCCGAGCTGGCTCTACTACCCCACGCTCGACCCCGACGACACCGACATGTTCGAGGTCGAGCTGGACACCACGCACCTGTCCGACGACGACACCGCGGTCGCCGTCCTCAACATGCTCTACCCCTGGTACGCGTGCGACACCTGCTCCGTCCTCGTCGCCGACCGCAACGTCGAACTCCTCATCGCCCGCGCCCTCGACCGCACCCCCGTCCCCGATGACGGCCCCGTCGACGAGGAGACCGTCCGCGCCCGCCTCCAAGGCTCCCTCTCGGTCTTCTTCACCACCCGCCCAGGCCGCCCCCAACCCTCGAGAGCTGTCTAGCCTTTCTCTCCTCCTTCGGGCCTTGCAGCCCTGCTGTGTTTATTGCAGTGCCCTCCTCCTTCGGGCCTGGCGGCCCTCCATCGTCGGGCACTGCGGGCGATCGCTGGCATCGCTCCGGCTCGCCTTGCGGCTCGCTTCGCGATCAGGTTCTCGCTTCGCTTGAACCTGCCTTCGGACGCGATCGCACCGATTGAGGTTGTCGCGTGGTTGCGGCGGTGGCTGGGGCCTGCGCGGTCGTTCAGTTCTGTGGTCCTACTCCGGCGATCAGGTGCTCGCTTCGCCGAACCTGCCTTCGGACGCGATCACGGCCACGAGTTCGTCGCGTGGTTGCGGCAGTGGTTGGGGTGTGTGCGTCCGTGGAGTCCAATGGTGTCCCCTTCGCTGAACCCGCCTTTGGACTCGATTGCGGCCGTGGGGCTGGGTCTGCGCGACCGGTTGTGTCCAGTGGTGGGGCGGGTTTGCGCTAGCTGGGGAGGCGTGGGCGGGGGTGTGGCAGATTGGTGGTGATACCCCGAGGGGATCGGTGTCGGTGGGGGTTATTAGGATCGGTGCCGTTTTGGTGGGGTGCGTCAGCACGGGGGCGAAAGTGATCATTGATAGGCGGTTTCACGGGCCGGAGGGGTCTGGGAACGGCGGTTACGTCGCGGGGCGGCTCGCGGGGCGGGTGCCGATCGACACGGTGACGGTGACGCTGCGGCAGCCGCCGCCGCTGGAGACGGAACTGACCGTCACGGTGGAGGACGAGCGCGGGCACAGCGCGCGGCTCTGGGACGGTGAGCGGCTGATCGCCGAGGCGCTGGCGGGGGCGATCGTGGTGCCGCCCATCGCGCCCGTCCCGTTCGAGGACGCGCTGGTCGCGGCGGAGAAGTACCGGGCCGCGGAGAACCATCCGTTCCCCGGCTGCTTCGTGTGCGGGCCGGACCGGGCGCCCGGGGACGGGCTGCGGCTCGAACCGGGGCCCGTGGGCGAGGGCACCGTCGCCGCGCCGTGGGTGCCGGAGCGGACGCCCGAGCGGGAGCTGGTGTGGGCGGCGCTGGACTGCCCGGGCGGCTGGTCGTTCGACGTGGCCGGCAGGCCCGCGGTGCTCGGCACCATGACCGCGCAGGTCATGGACGTACCGGAGGCGGGCGAGCAGTGCGTGGTGATGGGTCTCGCGCGGAGCCGGGAGGGCCGCAAGATGCACGCGGCGACGGCGCTGTACGGGGCGGAGGGCAGGCTGCTGGGGCGCGCCGAGCAGATCTGGATCGAGGTCGACCCCGCGTCGTTCGGGCGCTGAGATCTCCGGGGCGGCCGTCCGGCCCATGATCCGGCGGCCGACCCGGTCCGGTTCCGACCAATGCGCGGAAATGTGTCGCCGGACACTGTCGGTGCCGCCGGATCCGCTGTTCAATCTGAGCTGCCGCGGAAACGGAGGCGGACTCATGCGCGGAGACGGGTTGATCATCCTCGGGCTGGTGGCCCTGGCGATCTACATGGGCGTCCACTGGGAGCGGGCCCGCCGCGCCGCGTCGGACATGCGGCTCGTCCGGCGGCGGGCGGCGACCCTCCGGCACACCGTGGCGCGGGAGCGCGGCCAGGTCATGCTGGTCACGACGGTGGCCAGCCTGGCGCTGTTCGTGGCGATCAGGTACGGCTGACCGCCCGGCCGGTCAGGGGCCCGTGAAGAGCGGATCCTCCCGGTCCACGCCGTTGACGGGGCGGCCGTGGTTCGGGGGTGCGCCGCCCGGCACGGGGTGGCCGCCGGTGTTCGAGCCCGGCACCCCGTTGGGGGCGGGTGCCGCGTTCGGGAGGGGCGCCCCGAGGGGGGCCGGCGCCCCGTTCGGCGCGGGGGCGCCGGCGGGGGGCGGGCCGGGCCGCGAGCCGGGGGGCTGCGTGCCGGGCGGCAGGGGCACGCGCGGCGGGCCCTGCGGGGGCGCGGGGTGGCCGCCGCCCGGCATCCGCCCGCCGGGCGGGAAGTTGGACGACAGCGTGCTGTGCGTGAACTGGTCGATCTGGCGGCGGGCGCGGTCGGCCTCGGCGCGGGCGGCGTCGCGCTCCTCGGCGAGGGCGGTGAGCGCGGCCTGCTGCTCGGCGACCGACTGGGACAGCTGCCGCAGCTGGACCGCCTGGTCGTTGGTCTTGGTGGTGAGCTCGTCCCGCTCGGCCAGCGCGGCCTGGGCCTGCGTCTGGGCGGCGTCGCGCTCCTTGGCGGCCTCGTCGGCGCGCGCGTTGGCGCGGACGACCTCCGCCTCGGCCTCGGACTGGGCGCGCAGCGCGGTGGCGCGCTCGGCCTCGGCCTTGCTCGCGGCCTGCATGGCGCGCTGCCGCTGCGCCTCGGTGTCGCGCATGGCGTTGCGCAGGTCGTCGGCGCCCTGCTTGGCGACCGCGGCCTCGACGCGCTGCGACTCGGCGGCGCCCTCCGCCTCGGCGAGCTTGGCGTGCAGGCCGACGAGCTCGGCCCGCGCCGCCTCCAGCGCGGCGAGCAGCTCGGTCTCCCGGGCCGCGACCCGGTCGCGTTCGCTCTCGGCGGCGAGCTTGGCCGTCATCGCCTGCTGCGCGACCTGGTGCGCCTCTTCCCAAGCCTGCTGCGCGGCGTCCCGCTTGGCGGTGGCGACCTTGGCCTCCTCGCGGTGGCGGGAGGCGTCCGCCTCGGCCGACTCGGCGCGCTTGCGGGCCGAGAACGCCTCCTGCCAGGCCTCCTCCGCCTTGCGCTGGGAGGCGTCCCGCTCGCTCTGCGCGATGGCGAGCTCGCGGGCGGCCTCGGCGCGCACCTCGGCGACGCGCCGCTCGACCCCGGCGACGCTCAGCTCGGCGGTCAGCGAGTCGGCGAGCGCGTCGGCGGCCTTCTCCAGCCGCTCGACCATCTCCCACGCCGAGGCGACCTGCCCGGTGAGGCCGGGCGCGTCCCGGCCCCGGTCGCGGCGCTCGCGGGCCTCGCGGGCGCAGGCGCCCTCGTTGTCCTGGCAGTAGCGGACGGCGCGGACGGCCCCGACCGGCTGCGGGACGGGGCGCCCGCAGTTGGCGCACGGCCAGACCGTCACCGGGTCGCCCATCCGAGCGACCGCCGTCTCGGTGCTCTCCCCTGAGCCTTCGGCGACCGCGCCCGCAGGAGCCGCGGCCGCCCCCGCGGGGCCGCTATTGTCGCGCTCTTCGCTGTTAGGCATGGAATGAACCATACGCACTACTTCGAGGTGCTGCAGTGACTTGCGAGGTAGTTGTGGGGGCGACCACGTCGTGGCGGCGCGGGGAGAGCGGCCCCGGATCACCGGCGGGCGAAGCGGTCCGTGGCCTCGATGAGCCGGTCGCGGGTGCCGGGTTCCGATCCTCCGTGGCCGGCGTCCTCGACGACGTGGAACTCGGCCTCGGGCCATGCCCGGTGCAGATCCCACGCTTGGTCCAGGGGCGTCTTCATGTCGTAGCGCCCGTTGACGATCACGGCGGGGATGTGCCGGATGCGGTCGACGCCGGCGAGGAGGCCTCCTTCCGGGAGGAACCCGCCGTTGGCGATGTAGTGGTGCAGGATGCGGGCGAACGCCACGACGACCGCGTCGTCCAGGTCGGGGGACGGGACGGGCAGGAGGGTGTTCGCGGTGTCCTCCCAGGCCATCCAGGCGCGGGCGGCCGGGACGTGCACCGCCGGGTCCGGGTGGCGGACGCGGCGCCCGTAGGCGGCGACGAGGTCGCCCCGCTCTCCCTCCGGGATCGCGTCCCGGAACGCCGCCCATTCGGCCGGGAAGAGATGCGCGGCGCCGCCAGGCGTGAACCCCCACGCCTCGTCCTGCGGGCGGACCAGGTAGATCCCCCGCAGTACCAGCTCCGTGACCCGGGCGGGGTGTGCCTGCGCATAGGAGAGGGCCAGGGTGCTCCCCCAGCTCCCGCCGAACACGAGCCAGCGGTCGATGGACAGGTGCTCGCGCAGCCGTTCGATGTCGGCGACCAGGTGGGGAGTGGTGTTGTTCTCCAGCGAGACCGCCGGGTCGCCGGCGAACGGGAGGCTCCGGCCGCAGTTCCGCTGGTCGAACAGCACGATCCGGTACGCGGACGGGTCGAAGAACCGCCGGTTGTCGGGCAGCAGCCCGCCGCCGGGCCCGCCGTGCAGGAAGAGCGCGGGCTTGCCCTCGGGATTCCCGCACGACTCCCAGTGGATCCGGTTCCCGTCGCCGGTGTCGAGGAGCCCGGACTCGTGCGGCTCGATCGGCGGGTAGAACTCCCGAAGCGTCATGTCCCACTAATACTCGAATTATGATCATGCTCCGGCCGGCACTAGCCTCCGCGGAATGAAACAGTCGAGGTGCACGCAGTGCGGGACCGAGGGCCTGGAGCCGGGCTTCATCGAGGACGCCGGAGAGCACTCCCGCGGCTACGCCCGCTGGATCGCCGGGCCGCTGGAACGCGGCATCTTCGGCGGCGCGAAGCGCATGGGGCGGCAGCGCTGGCAGATCGAGGCCTGGCGGTGCCCGCAGTGCGGGCACCTGGAGCTGTTCGCCCGCCAGCCGGCCTGACCGGGACGGCCCGGGTCAGAGCTGGGCCATCGCCTTCCGGACGCGCTTGTCGGAGACGGGGTAGCGCGTGCCGAGCTGCTGGGCGAACAGGCTGACCCGGAACTCCTCCAGCATCCAGCGGATCTGCCGGGCCGGCTCGTCCTCGCGGCGGGACGGGTGAAGGCGCCGCAGCGTCTGCTCGTACTCCTCCTCCAGCACGTCGACCTGATGGGCGAGCATCCGGTCGCGGCCGGGGTTCTCGGGGAGCTTGTCGAGCCTGATCTGCAGGGCGCGCAGATAGCGGGGAAGGTCGTGCAGCCGGGCCCAGCCGGTCGCGGTGACGAACCCGGGACGGATCAGCGATCCGAGATGGCCGCGGATGCCGGTCAGCGCCGGGACGAGCGTGAGGCTCGTCGTGCCCCGCAGCCGCCGATCGGCCTCGTGCGCCTCCGCCAGGATCCGCTCCACCAGCGCGACGATCTCGGCCGTCGCGTCGTGCAGGTCGGCGCGCACCCGGTCGTGCAGGACGCGGAACCCGGCCTCGTCCCAGGCGGGTCCGCCCGCCTCGGCGATGAGCCGGTCGGCGGCGGCGGTGACGCAGTCGTCGAAGAGGGCGGTGACGGAGCCGTGCGGGTTGTGGCTCAGCGCGAGCTTGCCCTTGTTGGTCAGCCGGCCCTGGATGAGCTTCACCGGCGACGGCGCGTTCAGCAGGATCAGCCGCCGCGTGCCGAGCCACATGGCGCGGCGCTGCTCGGCCTCGGTCTCGTACATGCGGACCGCGACGGCGGCGCCCTCGTCGGTGAGCGCCGGATACGCCTTGACGTCGTACCCGGCCTGGTTGCGCTCGTAGGTGCGGGGCAGCTCGCCGATCGTCCACTCGGTGAGGCCGGAGCGCTCGATGGTGGACGCCGCCTTGGACAGGGTCCCGCGCACCTGGCCGGCGAGGCGGCGCTTCAGCTCGTCGAGGTCGGTGCCCTCGCCCAGGCCGCGTCCCCTGTCGTCCACGACCCGGAACGTGATGCGCAGATGGGCGGGCAGGCGGGACGGGTCCCACGCCTCCCGCGCGACGGGCACGCTCGTCATCGCGGTCAGCTCGCGCTCCAGCGCGTCCAGGAGCGGCTCGCTGCGCGGCGCCACGCGGTCGAGGACCTTGCGGGCGTAGTCGGGGGCCGGGACGAAGTTGACGCGCAGCTGCTTGGGCAGCGACCGGATCAGCTCGGTGACGAGCTCGGCGCGCAGGCCCGGCACCTGCCATTCGAAGCCGTCGGGCCGCACCTGGTTGAGGACCTGGACGGGGACGTGCACGGTGACGCCGTCGGCGTCGGTGCCCGGCTCGAACTGGTAGGTGAGGCGCAGGCGGAGCGGGCCCTGCTTCCACACGTCGGGATAGTCGGACTCGCTGACCCCGCCCGCGGTCTCGTTGATGAGCATCGACTTCTCGAAGCCGAGCAGGTCGGGGTCGTCGCGCCGGGCCTTCTTCCACCAGGCGTCGAAGTGACGGCCGGAGACGACGTCCTCGGGGATGCGCGCGTCGTAGAAGTCGAAGAGGGTCTCGTCGTCGACGAGGATGTCGCGGCGCCGGGCACGGTGCTCCAGCTCCTCCACCTCGTCCAGCAGCGCGCGGTTGTCGTGGAAGAACCGGTGACCGGTCTCCCAGTCGCCTTCGACGAGGGCGTGCCGGATGAACAGCTCGCGGGAGAGCACGGGGTCGATGCGCCCGTAGTTGACGCGGCGGTCGGCGACGATCGGCACCCCGTAGAGCGTGACCTTCTCGCGAGCCATGACGGCCGCCTGTTTCTTGGACCAGTGCGGCTCGCTGTAGTTGCGCTTCACCAGATGGCCCGCCAGCGGCTCGACCCACTCCGGCTCGATCTTGGCGTTGATCCGTCCCCACAGCCGGGACGTCTCGACCAGCTCGGCCGACATCACCCAGCGCGGCGGCTTCTTGAACAGCGACGATCCGGGGAACACGGCGAACTTCGCGCCGCGGGCGCCGAGGTACTCGTGGCCGCGCCGCTGCTTGTCCTTCTTCTCGGTGTCCATGAGCCCGATGTGCGACAGCAGTCCGGCGAGCAGCGCGGTGTGGACGCGGTCGGGCGGCGCGTCGGCGGTGTTGATCGTGACGCCGAGCGACTTGGCGACCTGTTTGAGCTGGCCGTGCAGGTCCTGCCATTCGCGGACGCGCAGGAAGTGCAGGAACTCGTTCTTGCACATCCGGCGGAAGGCGCTGCCCGACAGCTCCCTCTGCTGCTCGCGCAGGTAGTTCCAGAGGTTCAGGTAGGCCAGGAAGTCGGACGTGGGGTCGGCGAACCGGCGGTGCTTGTCGTCGGCGACCTGCTGGTGGTCGGCGGGACGCTCGCGCGGGTCCTGGATCGACAGCGCCGACGCGATGATCAGCACCTCGCGGACGCAGCCGTTGCGGTCCGCCTCCAGGATCATGCGGCCGAGCCGCGGGTCGACGGGAAGCTGGGCGAGGCGGCGGCCGAGCGGGGTGAGGCGCTTGCGCGGGTCCTTCTCGGCCGGGTCGATCGCGCCCAGCTCGTGCAGGAGGTCGACACCGGCCTTGACGTTGCGGCGGTCCGGCGGCTCGACGAACGGGAACGCGGCGATGTCGCCGAGCCCGAGGGAGGTCATCTGCAGGATGACGGAGGCGAGGTTCGTCCGCAGGATCTCCGGGTCGGTGAACTCGGGGCGGGACTCGAAGTCCTCCTCGGAGTACAGCCGGATGCACACGCCCTCGGACACGCGCCCGCAGCGTCCCTTGCGCTGGTTCGCCGACGCCTGGGAGACCGGCTCGATCGGGAGCCGCTGCACCTTCAGCCGGTGGCTGTAGCGGGAGATGCGCGCGGTGCCGGGGTCGACGACGTACTTGATGCCCGGCACGGTCAGCGACGTCTCCGCGACGTTGGTCGCGAGGACGACCCGGCGGCCGCGGTGCGGCCGGAACACCCGGTGCTGCTCGGCCGACGACAGGCGCGCGTACAGCGGCAGGACCTCGGTCGCCGACTTTCGCCGGGTGAAGTGCTTGGTGAGCGCGTCGGCGGTGTCGCGGATCTCCCGCTCGCCGCTGAGGAACACCAGGACGTCGCCGGGCGCCTCGCGGCCCAGCTCGTCCACCGCGTCGACGATCGCCTGGATCTGGTCGCGGTCGGGATCGGCGGACGGGTCTTCCGGGTCGGTGATCGGCCGGTACCGGACCTCCACCGGGTACGTCCGGCCGGACACCTCCACGATCGGGGCGTCGCCGAAGTGCGCGGAGAACCGCTCCGGGTCGATGGTCGCCGAGGTGATGACGACCTTGAGGTCGGGGCGGCGGGGCAGGATCTCCCTGACGTAGCCGAGCAGGAAGTCGATGTTCAGGCTGCGCTCGTGCGCCTCGTCGATGATCAGGGTGTCGTACTGGCGGAGCAGCCGGTCGGTCTGGATCTCGGCGAGCAGGATGCCGTCCGTCATCAGCTTGACGAGCGTGCCGTCACTGGAGCGGTCGGTGAAGCGCACCTTGTAGCCGACGGCGTCGCCGAGCTCGGTGCCGAGCTCCTCGGCGATGCGGTCGGCGACCGTCCGGGCGGCGAGCCGGCGCGGCTGGGTGTGCCCGATCGAGCCGCGCACGCCCCGGCCGAGCTCCAGGCAGATCTTGGGGATCTGGGTGGTCTTGCCGGAGCCCGTCTCACCCGCGACGATCACGACCTGGTGGTCGCGGATGGCGGCGAGCAGGTCGTCCTTCTTCTGCGCGACCGGCAGCTGCGCGGGGTAGGTGATCGCGGGCACGGCGCCGCGCCGCCGCTCGACGCGCCGCTCGGCGGCCTCGATGTCGGCGGTGATCTCCTCGGCGACCCTGGCCTGGCGCCGGGCGTCCCGCATCTTCTGGACGCCGTCGATCCGGCGGCGCAGCCGGTGCTCGTCACGCAGCATCAGCCGCGGCAGGCGCGCGCGCAGGTCGGCGAGCGGCGGTTTCACACTCGTCCCCATAGTCATCGACAAGGATAGGGGCGCGGGCCCCCGCCCACGCTCCCCGCAAACCTTCTGACCGTAGCCGGATCGGCCGGTGGCGGGCGATCCATTTTCCCGTGGGGACAACGCCCTCCGAAGCGGGCGCATTCCGCCCGTGACGGCCACCCCTCGCACCGGATCGTTCACTCCAAGACACTGCGCCCGGCGGGGCGATCGTTCATGATGGGGAAACGTGGAGCACCCGACCGCCGCCGGCCGCTACCGGATCGACCGCCTTCTCGGTTCGGGCGGCTTCGCCTCGGTGTGGCTGGGCCACGACCCGGAGCTCGACTCCCCCGTCGCGATCAAGATCCTGGCCGAGCACTGGACGCTGCGAACCGACGTGCGCGACCGGTTCGTCCAGGAGGCACGGCTGCTGCGCCGGGCCGACTCGCACCGGCTGGTGCAGGTCTTCGACATCGGGGAGCTGCCGGACGGCCGCCCCTACTTCGTGATGACCTACGCCGACCGGGGCACGCTGGCGGAGCGGCTCGCGGGCGGGCCGCTCCCGCCGGCCGAGGCGCTGCGCACCGCCCGGGAGATCAGCCTGGGCGTCCAGGAACTGCACGACCTCGGCGTCGTGCACCGCGACCTGAAGCCGTCCAACGTGCTGCTGCGGTCGGCGCCCGGCGGCGGGGAGCGGCTCATGATCTCCGACCTCGGCATCGCCCGGACCGAGGACCACCTGTCGAGCCTGACGCTGCCGGCCGGCTCGCCCGGGTACATGGCGCCCGAGCAGACGCAGGTCGACGGGGCCCCCGACAGGCGCGCCGACATCTACGGCCTCGGCGCGCTCACCCACCACCTGCTGACCGGCGAGCCGCCCGCGGTCCCCGCGCGCCCGCCCGGCGACACCCGGCCCGCGATCCCGCCCGCCGTGAGCGCGGCCGTCCTGCGCGCGCTGGAGCCCGACCGGGAACGGCGCTGGGCGTCGGCGGCCGAGTTCGGCGAGGCCCTGGCGAGCGCCGCCGGCGGCGTCGGCACCGATCCCCTGACGGGGTCGCCTCCGGCAGGGGCCGGACGCCCGGGCCGGCGGCCGAAGACGATGATCGCGGCGGCGGCCGGGGCCCTCGTCGTCGCGCTCGCGGCGACCGCCGCCGTCTGGGGGCTGGCGGGCGGGGACGGCGGCGGCTCCGCGGCCGGGGACCGGCACGCGCGGTGGCTGCGCCCGGGATCGGACGTCCCGGCCCGGTACCGGGATCTGATCGTCCAGGCCGGGACGTGGTGCGAGATGCCCGGCCTGAGCCCGGCGCTGATCGCGGCGATGCTGAAGGCGGAGAGCGGCTTCGACCCGGACCTGGCGGACCCGGCGAAGGACGAGTACGGCATCGCGCGGTGGACGCCCCGCGTGCTGGTGTTCTGGCAGCCGGGCGGGCTCGACAACCCGGAGCCGAGGCCGGCGCAGATCACGCCGGAGCTGTCGATCCCGGCGATGGGCCGGTTCCTGTGCTACTGGGGCAAGGACCTCAAGGGCGTGCCGGGCGATCCGGCGCTGAACCTCGCCGCCACCTACCGCAGCTCGTCGAAGACCGTCGTGAAGGCGGGCGGCGTCCCGGACCGGTTCAAGCCGTACACCGAGAAGGTGCGCCGGTACATGGACGACTACCGGCCCCGCTGAGCCGCCGAGCGCGACGGCGGGGTCAGCCCGCGCCGTAGACGGGTTCGGGGGCGGGCGCCTTCGCCAGCAGGTCCGCGACGACGTCGCCGACCTCGGCGGGCTCCCAGCGGGCTCCCTTGTCGGCGGCCGGGCCGTGCCGGAAGGCGTCCATCACGCAGATCCTCCCGCCCTCGGCCTCGAAGACGCGCCCCGTGACGTCCCGCGACCCGGCGGAGCCGAGCCACACCACGAGCGGGGACACGTTCTCCGGCGCCATGGCGTCGAACGCGCCCTCGGCGGGCGCGGCCATCGTCTGCGCGAAGACCTCCTCGGTCATCCGGGTGCGGGCGGCCGGCGCGATCGCGTTGACCGTCACCCCGTACCGGCCGAGCTCGGCCGACGCGACGAGGGTGAGCCCGACGATGCCCGCCTTCGCCGCGGAGTAGTTGCCCTGGCCGACGCTGCCGAGCAGCCCGGCGCCGGACGAGGTGTTGACGACGCGGGCGTCCACGGCGCGGCCGGCCTTGCTCTCCGCCCGCCAGTGCCGCCCGGCGTGCTTGAGCGGCAGGAAGTGGCCCTTGAGGTGGACGCGCATGACGGCGTCCCACTCGTCCTCGCCGAGGTTGACCAGCATGCGGTCGCGCAGGAACCCGGCGTTGTTGACCAGGGTGTCCAGCCGGCCGAACGTGTCGACCGCCGTCGCGACCAGCGAGGCGGCGCCCGCGTCGGTGGCGATGTCGCCGGTGTGCGCGACGGCCCGGCCGCCGAGCGCCTCGATCTCCCGGACGACGTCGTGCGCGGGGCCGGCGGAGGCGCCGCCGGTGCCGTCCCGGGCGACGCCGAGGTCGTTGACGACGACGTGGGCGCCCTGCCGGGCGAACTCCAGCGCGTGCGCGCGGCCGAGCCCGCGCCCGGCGCCGGTGACGGCGACCACCCGGTCCTTGCAGATCATCACGACTCCTTCGGTGCCGGCGGCTGGTCGGCGGACGGCTCGTTCACGGATGGCTCGTTCACGGGCGGCTTGTTCACGGTGGCGGCGTCCAGGAACGGCGGGCGCTCTCCCCCGCCGTGCACCTGCATGGACGAGCCGGTGACGTAGGACGCCAGGTCGGAGGCGAGGAACACGCACGCGGCGCCGACCTCGTAGGGGTCGGCGAGGCGGCCGATCGGGACGGTCCGGCCGACCGCCGCGATGCCCTCGTCGTCCCCGTAGTGGGTCCGCGACGCCTCCGTGCGGACCATCCCGAGGATCAGCGTGTTGACCCGGATGTGCGGCGCCCACTCGATGGCCAGGGACCGGGTGAGGCTGTGCAGGCCCGCCTTGGCCGCGCCGTAGGCGGCGGAACCGGGCGACGGGCGCACCCCGCTGACGCTGCCGATGTTGATGACCGAGCCGCCACCGCGGGCGAGGATCTTCGGCCGCAGCGCCCGGGCCATGATCAGCGGCGCGGTCAGGTTCAGCTCCATGATCTTGACGTGGGTGCGCAGCCGGCCCTCGGCGAGCGGCAGGTACGGGCCGCCTCCGGCGTTGTTGACCAGGACGTCGAGGTGATCCAGGCCGTCCGCGAACTCCTGCACGGCGTCGGGGTCGCGGACGTCCAGGGGGACGAAGCGCGCGGCGCGCCCGCCCGCCTCCGGGACCTCCTCCGGCTCGCGCCGGGCGACGGCGACGACGTCGGCGCCCGCCTCCAGGAAGGCGCGGCTGATCCCGGCGCCGACCCCGCGCACGCCGCCGGTGACCACGACGGTCCTGCCGCCCAGGTCGAGCGTCAGTGCCATGCCGCCTCCCCCTCGGGTGCCTCTGCTACCTTCTGTTCTAACAAATGTTTGGTGGAAAGGTAGCGCATGGGAGTCTCCACCACGACCCTGGACGGGGTCGCCGAGATCGTCGTGGACGCGCCGCCGGTCAACGCGCTGACCGTCGCGGGCTGGTACGAGCTGGCCGGCGCCGTGCTCGCGGCGGGCCGCGATCCGGAGGTCGGCGCCGTGGTGCTCCGCGCCGAGGGCCGGGGCTTCAACGCGGGCGTCGACATCAAGGAGATGCAGAGCACCGACGGCCACACCGCGCTGGTCGGCGCCAACCGCGGCTGCTTCGCGGCGTTCGCCGCCGTCTACGACTGCGAGGTCCCGGTCGTCGCCGCGGTGCACGGCTTCTGCCTCGGCGGCGGCGTCGGCCTGGCCGGCAACGCCGACATCGTGGTCGCCTCGCGGGACGCCTACTTCGGCCTGCCCGAGGTGGACCGGGGAGCGCTCGGCGCCGCCACCCACCTGGCGCGGCTCGTCCCGCAGCACCTGATGCGCGCGATGGTCTACACGTGCCGCAACGTCACCGCGGAGGAGCTGCACCACCACGGCTCGGTGCTGGAGGTCGTCCCGGCGGACGAGCTGCGCGCCAAGGCGATGGAGGTCGCCGCGTCCATCGCCGCGAAGGACCGGTACGTGATCCGGCGCGCCAAGGAGTCGCTGAACGGCATCGACCCGGTCGACGTGAAGCGCAGCTACCGCTACGAGCAGGGCTTCACGTTCGAGCTGAACCTCGTCGGCGCCGGCGACGAGCACCGCAACGCCTTCGTCGCGCGGGAGGCCCGATGAGCAAGGTGCTGTCGGCCGACGACGTCGCCGCGTCGCTGGAGTGCGGCATGACGGTCGGGATCGGCGGCTGGGGCTCGCGGCGCAAGCCGATGGCCCTGGTCCGGGCGATCCTGCGCTCCCCCGTCACCGGCCTGACGGTGGTCGCCTACGGCGGCCCGGACGTGGGGCTGCTGTGCGCGGCGGGCAAGGTCCGCCGGCTGGTCACCGCGTTCGTGACCATGGACTCGGTCCCGCTGGAGCCGCACTTCCGGCAGGCGCGGCAGTCCGGGTCGATCGAGCTGACCGAGTACGACGAGGGCATGTTCATGTTCGGGCTGTACGCGGCGGCGCACCGGCTGCCGTTCCTGCCCACCCCGGTCGGGCTCGGCTCGGACGTGATGCGGGTCAACCCCGAGCTGCGGACGATCCGGTCGCCGTACGAGGACGGCCAGGAACTCGTCGCCGTCCCCGCGCTGAAGATGGACGTCGCGCTGGTGCACATGAACCGCGCCGACGCGCGCGGCAACGCCCAGTACCTCGGCCCCGACCCGTACATGGACGACCTGTTCGCGAAGGCGGCCGACCGGACCTACGTGTCGTGCGAGCGCCTGGTCGACACGGCCGACTTCGCCAAGGAGGGGCCGGTGCAGTCGCTGCTGATCAACCGTTCGCAGGTGACCGGCGTCGTAGAGACGCCGAACGGGGCGCACTTCACCGACTGCGCGCCCGACTTCGGGCGGGACGAGAGGTTCCAGAAGCTCTACGCGCAGTCGGCGGCCGATCCGGAGAAGTGGGCGGCGTTCAGCGAACGCTTCCTGTCCGGTGACGAGGCCGCGTACCAGGACGCCGTCCGTGTCTGGCGGGAGGAGTCCCGATGAGCACTCCGACGAGGACCGGCGCAACGAGGGCCGAGGTGTGCGCCGCCGCGTGCGCGGACCTGTTCCGCGGCGACGGGGAGATCGTCGCGGCGGCGGTGGCCGGGTTCGTCCCGATGCTCGGGTCCCGGCTGGCGCGCGCGACGTTCGCGCCCGACCTGCTGACGACCGACGGCGGCCCGGCGCTGAGCGCCGAGCCCGTCCCCCTCGGCGGGTCGGCCGAGACGGTCGAGGGCTGGCTGCCGTTCCGCGACCACTTGTGGCTCGTCCTCAACGGGCGGCGGCACGTGGTGATGGGGCCGAGCCAGATCGACGCGCACGGCAACACCAACATCTCCTGCATCGGCGACTGGGAACGGCCGTCCCGCCAGCTCCTCGGCGTGCGCGGCGGGCCGGGCAACACGCTGCTGAACCCGACGAGCTACTGGGTGCCGAAGCACTCGACGCGCGTGTTCACCGAGAAGGTCGACATGGTGAGCGGCATCGGCTGGGACCGAGGCGCGCACGAGATCCGCGCCGTGGTGACCAACCTGGCCGTCCTCGACTTCGACACCCCGGACCGGCGCATGCGGCTGCGCTCCGTCCACCCCGGCGTGAGCGTCGGCGACGTGGTGTCGGCCACCGGCTTCGAGCTGGCGATTCCAGGCGAGGTGCCCGAGACGAGGCCGCCGGACGGCGAGGAGCTGCGGATCATGCGCGAGGTCCTCGACCCGAAGGGGCTGCGCGAGAGAGAGGTCCCCTCCTGATGGAGCAGGTGCTCGACACGCCGCTGACCCGGCTGGCGGGGGTGCGACATCCGGTCGTCCAGACCGGCATGGGGTGGGTGGCCGGTCCCCGGCTCGTCACGGCCGTGGCGGACGCGGGCGGCCTCGGGATCCTCGCGTCCGCGACGATGACGCTCGACCGGCTCGCCGGCGCGATCCGCGAGGTGAAGGACCGCACGGACGCGCCGTTCGGCGTCAACCTGCGGGCCGACGCCGGCGACGCGGGCGACCGCATCGACCTGCTCATCAAGGAGGGCGTGAAGGTCGCCTCCTTCGCGCTCGCGCCGAAGAGGGAGCTGATCGCCAAACTCAAGGACGCCGGGCTCGTGGTCGTCCCGTCGGTCGGCGCGCGGCGGCACGCGGAGAAGGTCGCGGGCTGGGGCGCCGACGCGGTGCTCGTCCAGGGCGGCGAGGGCGGCGGCCACACCGGCGCCGTCGCCACCACGCTGCTGCTGCCGCAGGTCGTGGACGCCGTCGACATCCCGGTGATCGCCGCCGGCGGGTTCTTCGACGGCCGCGGCCTCGCCGCCGCGCTCGCGTACGGGGCGGCGGGCGTCGCGATGGGCACCCGGTTCCTGCTGACGTCCGACAGCTCGGTGCCGGACGCCGTCAAGCGGGTCTACCTCGACAGCGGCGAGACCGTGGTGACGCGGCAGGTGGACGGCATGCCGCACCGGGTGCTGCGCAGCGGGCTGGTCGACGCGCTGGAGTCGTCCGGCCGCGTCGGCGGGCTGCTGCGGGCGGTGCGCAACGGCGCCCGGTTCAAGCGGCTGTCCGGCATGTCGTGGCGCGAGATGATCGCCGATGGGAAGGCGATGAAGCACGGCAAGGACCTGTCGTGGTCGCAGGTCCTCATGGCGGCCAACACCCCGATGCTGCTGAAGGCGGCCATGGTGGACGGCCGTCCCGACCTCGGCGTGATGGCGTCCGGGCAGGTCGTCGGCGTCATCGACGACCTGCCCACCTGCGCGGAGCTGATCGAGGGGATCATGAAGGGGGCGGCGGAGGCGATCGCCGCCCAGCAGGCCCTGCTGGCACGTTAGGCGCCGTACACCTAAAGGGAGCCCTCATGCACCTGGCACCCGGTTCCGACGTCCCGGCGCGGGAGCTGACCCCGGTCGAGGGGCCGCCACTCCCCGTACCCGCCCCCGGCCGACTCGTCCACCTGCAGTTCCGCCGGTTCGCGGGCTGCCCGATCTGCAACCTGCACCTGCGCTCGATCGTCGCCCGGCACGCCGAGATCGAGGCGGCCGGCATCCGCGAGGTCGTCGTGTTCCACTCGTCGGCCGAGGAACTGCGCGAGTACGTCGGCGGACTGCCGTTCGCGGTGGTCGGCGACCCGGAGAAGGCCCTGTACGCGGAGTTCGGCGTCGAGTCGGCCCGCCGCGCGCTGCTCGACCCCCGCGTCTGGTGGACGGTCGTCAAGGCCACCACGATCAGCACCTGGCGGATCGTCCGGGGCCGCCAGCGGGCGCCGAGGCTGCGGCAGGACGGCGGGCGCCTCGGCCTGCCCGCCGACTTCCTGATCGGGAGGGACGGCCGCGTGCTCGCCGCGAAGTACGGCGAGCACGCCTACGACCAGTGGACGGTCGACGAGCTGCTCACGCTGGCCGCCCAGGCTCCGGCTCCGTCCAGTCCTGCACCTTGAGGACGAGCTTGCCCGTGGTGGCGCCCGACTCGATGCGCTCGTGCGCCTCGGCGGCCCGCTCCAGGGGCAGTTCCTCGACCTGGACCCGCAGGCCGCCCGAGGCCGCCGCGGTGACCGCGCGGCGCAGGGCGCGTCCCGCCTCGGCCGGTGCGAGCGCCGCGAACGCGGCGAGGTTGAACCCGGACACGGTCTTGTTGGTGAACCACAGCTCGTTCGCCGGGACGCCCACGTCGTCCGCCCCGGACGCGTTGCCCATCACGACCATCCGGCCCATCGGGGCGAGGGCGTCCAGGCTGGCCCGGCGGGCGGGGCCGCCGACCATGTCCACGACGATGTCGAACCCGCGCCCGCCGGTCAGGGCGGCGACCTCGCCGGGCAGGTCGCCGCGGAGCACGACGTCGTCGTAGCCGAACCCGCGCGCGGTCTCGATCTTGGCGGGGCCGCCGACCGCGCCGATCACCCGGCCCGCGCCGAGCAGGCGCGCGGCCTGGCCGAGCTGGCTGCCCACGCCTCCCGCCGCCGCGTGCACCAGCACGGTCTCGCCGGGCTCGATGCGCGCGACCCGGTCCAGGGCGAGGAACGCGGTGGTGCTGTTGGACGGGACGGCCGCCGCGAGGTCCAGGCCGAGCCCCAGGCCGTCGAGCGGCGCGACCAGGTCGGCCGAGGTCACCGCGACCTCGGCGTAGCCGCCGCCGCCCACGATCGTCAGCGCGGCGACGGGCCGGCCCCGGCGCAGCCCTTCGACGTCCGGCCCCACCGCGCGGACGTGCCCGGACACCTCGATGCCGGGGACGAACGGCAGCGGCACGTCCGCGACACCCTGCCGGTAGAGGATCTCGGCGAAGTTCGCTCCCGCGTACGCGACGTCGATGGACACCTGGCCCGGCCCCGGCTCGGGGACGTCCACCTCGGCCCGGCGCAGCACGTCCGCGCCGCCGAACTCGGGGATCGTGACGGCCCGCATCAGTACCGCGCTCCGACCGCCGCGGGGACGCCGTCCAGGTCGGCCAGGTCGGCGGCGGTGAGGTCCAGGCCGGCAGCGCCGGCGTTGTCGTGCAGGTACCGCTGCTTCTTGGTCCCGGGAATCGGGATGACGTGCTCGCCCTGCGCGAGCGTCCAGGCGATGGCGACCTGCGCCGGGGTCGCGCCGTGGCGCGCCGCGACCGCCTTGACGACGTCGACGATGCGCATGTTGGCCTTCAGCGCGTCCTCCTGGAAGCGGGGATTGCCGCCGCGGTAGTCGGTGTCCTCGAAGTCGGCGGCGGTGACCGTCCCGGTGAGGAAGCCGCGGCCGAGCGGCGAGAACGGCACGAAGGCGACGCCGTTGGCGGCGCACCAGCCGACCACGTCGCCCGGTCCCTCCCCCTGCCCGTCGCCCGGGAGGAGGCCGGCGGCCCCGCCGGGCGTGCCCATCGCGTCGCGCGTCCACAGCGACAGCTCCGACTGGATCGCGGCGACCGGATGGACGGCGTGCGCCTCGGCCGCCTGCGCGACGCCGACCTCCGAGAGGCCCAGCCTGCGGACCTTGCCCTCGGCGACCAGGTCCGCCATCGCGCCCCAGGTGTCGGCGAGCGGCACCTCCGGGTCGACGCGGTGCAGGTAGTACAGGTCGATCACGTCGGTGCCGAGCCGGCGCAGGCTGTCCTCGGCGGACGCCCTGACGTGTTCCGGCGTGCCCCGCCGGACCATCTTCCAGGGGACGAGCGACTCCACGACCAGGCCGGTCTTCGTGGCGACGACCGCCTCGTCCCGGCGTCCGGCCAGCGCCCGCCCGACGAGGGACTCGTTGTGGCCGTCGCCGTAGGGCTGCGCGGTGTCGAGGAAGGTCACGCCGAGGTCGAGGGCCTCGCGGATCACGGCGACGGACTTCTCGTCGTCCCGCTCCGACTCGGAGTAGGCGAAGCTCATCCCCATGCAGCCGAGCCCCACGGCGCCCACCGGCGTCCCGGCGAAATCACGCGTCTTCATAACGTCCTCTCGTCGTTTCCGTTTCTGAGGACGATCGTGCGGGACGGCCCGGCGCCGAGACAGACTCGGCTCATCCTGGGTGTGGCACCACCACCCTGCGGCCGCGGTTCAGCTGGCGGCGGCGAGGCCGCGGCGGGCCATCAGCTTCTCCAGCCGCTCCTGCGTGCCGGTGCCCGGACGGGGGTTGTGCAGCACCAGGTTCTGGCCCGGCCGGTCCCCCAGCGGCAGGAGCGTGCTCTCGAAGACCAGCTCCCCCGCGTCCGGGTGCCTGATCCCCTTGACGGCCTGCGCGCTCGCGCTCACCTCGTGGCGCGGCCACAGCTCCGCGAACTCCGGGCTGGCGGCCAGCAAGTCCGCGACGAGCCGGTCGAACTCGGGATCGTCGGGGTAGCGGGCGACGTCGGCGCGGAACCGCGCGACGACGTCGGGCGCCGCGTCGGCCCAGTGCGTGTGCATCGACCGGTACCGGACGTTCGTGAAATACGTGACCAGGCAGTTGTGGTCGGTGTCGCCGTAGCCGAACACCTCGCGGGCCGCGTCGTTGATCGCGACGAAGTTCCAGTGCCGGTCGCGGACGTACGCCGGCCGCGGCGACCAGGCGTCCAGCACCCGCCGCAGCTCCGGGGTGATCGGGACGGCCGGGCCGACCTCGGCCTGCGGCGGGTTCAGCCCGGCCAGCAGGTACAGGTGCTCGCGCTCGGCGCCGTCCAGCCGCAGCGCGCGGACGATCGCGTCGAGGACGTCTCCGGACACCTTGATGTCGCGGCCCTGCTCCAGCCACGTGTACCAGGACACCCCGACCCCGGCGAGCACGGCGACCTCCTCGCGGCGCAGCCCCGGCGTCCGCCGCCGCCCGCCGTCGGGCATGCCGACGTCGGCGGGCGTCAGGCGGGCGCGGCGGGTGCGCAGGAAATCGCGGAGTTCCTCGCGGCGGCGGCCGGGCACGGAGGCGGGAGTGGGGCTGGCCATACCGCCACGATATCCGCGCGTCGGCGGCGGATCGTGAGTGCGCCGTGCAGCCGGCGGGTTCAGCCGATGGCGCCGGTGGTGCGGAGGGCGGCGATGGCGGCGTCGTCGCGGCCGAGCTCGCGCAGGACGGCGTCGGTGTGCTCGCCGAGGGACGGGACCGGGTCCATGCGCGGTTCGGCGTCCGCGAAGGTGACCGGCGGGAGGAGCGCGCGGATCTCGCCGACCGGGGAGCCCACCTCGCGCCAGCGGTCCCTCTCGGCGAGCTGCGGGTGGGCGATCAGGCCGTGCCCGTCGTTCAGGGACGCGTTCGGGACGCCCGCCTCGTCGAGCCGCCGCAGCAGCTCCTCCCGCCCCATGCGGGACGTGACGCCGGCGACGATCGCGTCCACCTTCGCCCGGTTGCGGACCCGTGCCTGGTTCGTCGCGTACTCGGGGTCGGTGACCAGGTCCGGGCGGTCCAGCACGCCGGCCGCCAGGGCGGCCCAGCCGCGGTCGTTCTGGACGCCGATCACGACGTCGACGCCGTCGGAGGTCGGGTAGGCGTCGTAGGGGGTGATCACGGGGTGGCTCAGCCGGGAGCGCGGCGGCGGGGACCCGGTGTAGAGGGTCGTGTACATCGCCTGGCCCATCCACTCGGCGACGGCGTCGAACATCGTGATCTCGATCGACGCGCCCTCGCCGGTGGTGCCGCGCCGGACGAGCGCGGCCAGCGTGCCGGAGAACGCGTACATGCCCGCGGCGATGTCGGCCAGCGGCGAGCCCGCCTTCACCGGCGTCTCCGGGGTGCCGGTGACCGAGATCAGCCCCGCCTCGGCCTGGACGAGCATGTCGTAGGCGCGCTTGTCGCGGTACGGCCCGCGCGTTCCGTATCCGGACATGTCCACCACGATCAGCCGGGGGTCGCGGGCCCGCAGCTCGTCCGCGCCGAACCCGAGCCGGGCCGCGGAGCCGGGGGCGAGGTTCTGCAGGAACACGTCGGCGCCCGCGACCAGCTCGGTGAGGATCGCGCGGCCCTCGTCCCGCTTGAGGTCCAGCGCGACCGACTCCTTCGACCGGTTGAGCCAGGCGAAGTGCGTGCCGAGCCCGCCCCGCACGCCGGTGTCGTAGGCGCGGGCGAAGTCGCCGCCGTCCACCCGCTCCACCTTGATCACACGGGCGCCGTGGTCGGCGAGGTGCCGCGTCGCGAACGGCGCCGCGACCGCCTGCTCCAGCGCGACCACGGTGACCCCCGCCAGCGGGAGCGCCCCGGCACCCGGCGACCCCGGTTCCGCCGCGGTCATCGGCCCTCCTCCAGCAGGCGGCGGCCTATGATCATTTTCTGGATGTCGGCGGTGCCCTCGCCGATCAGCAGCATGGGCGCCTCGCGGTAGAGGCGCTCGATCTCGTACTCCTTGGAGTAGGCGTAGCCGCCGTGGATGCGGAAGGCGTCCTCCACGACCTCCTTGCAGTACTCGCTGGCGAGGTACTTGGCCATGCCCGCCTCGAGGTCGTTGCGCTCGCCGGAGTCCTTGCGGCGCGCCGCCATCACCATCATCTGGTGCGCGGCCTCGACCTTGGTCGCCATCTCCGCGAGGCGAAACAGGACGGCCTGGTGCTCGGCGATCGGGCGGCCGAACGTCTCGCGGTGCCGCGCGTAGCCGAGCGCCAGCTCGTAGGCCCGCCTCGCCACCCCGCAGCCCCGCGCGGCCACGTTGACGCGGCCGACCTCGACGCCGTCCATCATCTGGTAGAAGCCGCGGCCCGGCGTCCCGCCGAGAATCCGGGCGGACGGGATCCGGAACCCGTCCAAGACCAGCTCGGTCGTGTCGACGCCCTTGTAGCCCATCTTCTCGATCTTCCCGGGCACGGTGAGGCCGGGCGCGACCTCCCCGAAGCCGGGCGTCTTGTCGACGAGGAACGTCGTCATGCCCCGGTGGCCGGCCTCGGGGTCGGTCTTGACCAGGACGGCGACCAGGTTGGCGGAGCCGCCGTTCGTCAGCCACATCTTCTGGCCGGTGATGACGTGGTCGTCGCCGTCCGGGACGGCGCGGGTCGTGATGGCCGAGACGTCCGAGCCGCAGCCGGGCTCCGACATCGAGAACGCGCCGCGGATCTCGCCGACCGCCATCCTCGGCAGGTAGTGCGCCCTCTGCTCGGGCGTGCCGTGGTGGGCGATCATCCAGGCGACGATGAAGTGGGTGTTGACGATGCCGGCCACGCTCATCCAGCCCCGCGACAGCTCCTCCACGACCAGCGCGTACGTCAGCAGCGACGCACCGAGCCCGCCGTGCTCCTCGCCGATCGTCAGGCCGAAGAGCCCGAGGTCCTTCATGCCGTCCACGATCGCCTGCGGGTACTCGTCCGCGTGCTCCATCCGGGTCGCGACGGGCAGGATCTCCCTGTCGACGAAGGCCCGGACGGTCGCGACGATCTCCCGTTGCTCGTCCGACAGCCCGTGGGTCTGCTGCATCCTGCTCACGTTCCCGCCTCCTAGCGGCCCTCGAAGCGCGGCGTGCGGCGCTCGGCGAACGCGGCGCGCCCCTCGGCGAAATCGGCACTGCCGAACAGGGCGGTCTGCTCCTCGCGTTCGGCCTCCAGCAGTTGATCCAGGCCGTGGTCGGTGCGGGCCAGCAGGCGCTTGGCCGCGGCGACCGACAGCGGGGCGAGGGCGGCGGCCTCGGCGGCGCGTTCCAGAGCGGCGTCGAGTGCCGTGCCCGGCGGGGCGAGCGAGTCGGCGAGGCCGATCTCGTAGGCGCGGGAGGCGGACACGGTCCGGCCGAACACGAGCATCTCCTTCGCGCGGCCCATGCCGACGCGCTGCGGGAGCGTCCAGAGCAGACCGCCGTCGGCGACCAGGCCGACCCTGCCGAACGCGGCGACGAACCGGGCGTCCTCTGAGGCGACCACGTGGTCGCAGGCGGCGGCGAGGGACACCCCGAGCCCCGCGGCGGCGCCCTCCACGGCCGCGATCACGGGGGTCCCGCAGGTGGCCATGAGCCGGACGGCCTCGTGCACGGGCCCGAGCCGGGCGCGGACGGCGTCGGGACCGGCGCCCTCCATCGACCGGACGTCGCCGCCCGCGGAGAACGTCCCGCCCGCGCCCGTCAGCACGATCGCCCGGACGTCCGGGTCGCCTGCGGCGCGCCGCAGTTCGTCCAAGAGCCGCTCGCGCATCGGGAAGTCGATCGCGTTGCGGGCACCGGGCCGGTTCAGCGTGATGACCCGTGCGGCCCCGTGGTCCTCGGCCGTGACCACGGGTTCGCGCGCCGCCGCGGTGTCCCGGTCGTCCATGCACCCTCCCGAAAATTTTTTATACGATATGTGAGGAGGCGCCGGTGGTGGAAGTGGGCTCCCGGGGACCTCAGCCCGGCTGGTCCCTCCAGAAGCCCTGCCCCTCCAGGTGCACGACCAGCAGGGTGCCCGCGTGCCGGATGTGGGCGCGCATGGCCTGCCGCGCGCCGTCGGCGTCCCCGGCGCGCAGCGCGGCGAGGACGAGGTGGTGGTCGTCGACCGACGCCTGCGTCCAGCCCTCGATGCTGGAGTAGAACCGGCGCGGGGCGTACCGCACCACCAGCCGCAGCAGCCACGCCGTCTTCGGCGACCCGGCGCACAGGTTGATCACCCGGTGGAACTCGTGGTTGGCGCGCTCGATGGCCGCCGAGTCGCGGGCCCTGGACGCCTCTTCCAGCTGCGCCTGCGTCCGGTCGAGCGATGCCAGCTCCCCCTCGGTGATCCTCCCGGCGGCGCGGGCGGCCAGCTCGCCGGCGAAGTACGCCTGCGCCTCGAACAGGTCCTGGACGTCCTGCCGGGTCAGCGGCGCCGGCATGAACCCGCGCCGCGGCTCCAGCGTGACGAAGCCCTCGCCGCGCAGCGACAGCAGCGCCTCCCGGACGGGGGTGACGCTGATCCCGAGGTCGTCGGCGACCCGCTCCAGGCGGAGGAACTCCCCGTGCCTGACCTGGCCCGACATGATGAGCTCGCGGACGTAGTCGGCCACCTCGTCGCTCAGCTGGCGGCGCCTGCCGAGGGCCTGGCCACCGGAAATCGCCACTCTCATCGTCTCCCTGCGCGGTGGGGTCGCCACACTATCGGCGGGCACCGGTCCGCGTCCTTTGACAGCCCGGTATTTTCGAATCAAATATATGAGGTCAGCGACCGGGAGGAGAGCGGTACCGTGGTCACGCTCAGCGACGAGGAACGCGCCATCGTCGAGGTCGTCGCGGACTTCGTCGACCGGGAGGTCCGGCCGGCCGCCCGGGAGCTGGAGCACGCGGGCGCCTATCCCGCACGGCTGATCGACCGCATGAAGGAACTCGGCGTCTTCGGCCTAGCGGTCCCCGAGCCGTACGGCGACGTCAGCGTCTCCAAGGCCTGCTACGCGCTCGTCACGGAGGAACTGGCGCGGGGCTGGATGACGCTCGCGGGCGCGTTCGGCGGGCACACGGTCGTCTCGCACCTGCTCGCGCTGTTCGGCACCGAGGAGCAGAAGGCCCGCCACCTGCCCCGGATGGCGACCGGCGAGCTGCGCGCCACGATGGCGCTCACCGAACCGTCCGGCGGCTCCGACCTGCAGGCGATGAGCACGGTCGCGCGGCGGGACGGCGGCCGGTACGTCGTCGACGGCGCCAAGATGTGGATCACCAACGCGCGCAGGTCCGGCCTGATCGCGCTGATGTGCAAGACCGACCCGTCCGCCTCGCCGCGCCACAGGGGCATCAGCATCCTGCTGGTCGAGCACGGCCCCGGGCTGACGGTCTCCCGCGACCTGCCGAAGCTCGGCTACAAGGGCGTGGAGAGCTGCGAGCTGTCCTTCGAAGGCTACGAGGCGCCGCTGGACGCGGTCCTCGGCGGCGAGGAGGGCCGCGGCTTCGTCCAGATGATGCGCGGCCTCGAAGTGGGACGGATCCAGGTCGCGGCGCGCGCTCTGGGCGTCGGGCGCGCCGCGCTGGAGGACTCCCTGCGCTACGCCCAGGAGCGCGAGGCGTTCGGTAGGCCGATCTGGCAGCACCAGTCCATCGGCAACTACCTCGCCGACATGGCCACCCGGCTCCAGGCGGCGCGGCTGCTGACCCTCGACGCCGCCGAGCGCCTGGACGCGGGCGAGCGCTGCGACATGGAGGCGGGCATGGCCAAGCTGTACGCGTCCGAGGCGGCGATGCAGACCGCGCTGGACGCGGTCCGCATCCACGGCGCCGCCGGGTACTCCACCGAGTTCGACGTCGAGCGCTACTTCCGCGACGCCCCGCTCATGATCGTCGGCGAGGGGACGAACGAGATCCAGCGCAACGTGATCGTCAAGCAGCTCGTCGAGCGCCACCGGATCTAGGGCGCGGCGGCGGGGTCCTCCCCGGCCCGGATCCAGTCGAACGTGCGCTCCACAGCGCGTTTCCAGTTGTCGTACTCGGCGGCGCGCCGCCCCGGCTCCATCGCGGGGACCCACCGGGCGGCGCGGTGCCAGTTGCGCCGGAGCCCCTCCAGCCCCGCCCAGTAGCCGACGGCGAGCCCGGCGGCGTACGCGGCGCCGAGCGACACCGTCTCCACCACCATCGGGCGCGCGACCGGGACGTTCAGCACGTCGGCGACCATCTGCATGACGAGGTTGTCCGATGTCATGCCGCCGTCGGCCTTGAGCTCCTTCAGGCTGAGCCCGGAGTCGGCGTTCATCGCGTCCACGACCTCGCGGGTCTGCCAGCCCGTCGCCTCCAGCACGGCCCGCGCCAGGTGCCCCTTGGTGATGTAGGACGTGAGGCCGACGATGATGCCGCGGGCCTCGCTGCGCCAGTGCGGCGCGAACAGGCCGGAGAACGCCGGGACGATGTAGCAGCCGCCGTTGTCGTCGACCGACCGGGCCAGCGTCTCGATCTCCGGCGCGGTGGTGATCAGCCCGAGGCCGTCGCGGAACCACTGGACGAGCGCGCCGGTGATCGCGATCGAGCCCTCCAGCGCGTACACGGCCGGGTCGTCGCCGATCTTGTAGCCCACGGTCGTGAGCAGCCCGTTGTCCGACTTGACCGGCGTGGTGCCGGTGTTCATCAGCAGGAAGGCGCCCGTCCCGTAGGTGCACTTGGTCTCGCCCGGGGCGAAGCACGTCTGGCCGAACAGCGCGGCCTGCTGGTCGCCGAGGGCCGCGCCGACGCGCACCCCGGGGAACACGCGGCGGGCCGTCCCGTAGGTCTCCGTGGACGACCTGATCTCCGGCAGCATCGCCCGCGGCACGCCGAAGAAGTCGAGCAGGCCGTCGTCCCAGCTCAGCGTGTGCAGGTCCATCAGCAGGGTACGGCTGGCGTTGGTCACGTCCGTGACGTGGACCCCGCCGTCGACGCCGCCGCTGAGGTTCCAGATCAGCCAGCTCTCCATCGTCCCGAACAGGACCTCGCCGCGCTCGGCGCGCTCCCGCAGGCCGGGCGTGTGGTCGAGCATCCACCGGATGCGCGGGGCGGAGAAGTAGGTCGCGAGCGGCAGCCCGCTGCGCTCGGTGACCATGGCGGCGCCGGGGGCGCGGCCCAGCTCGTCCACGAGGGGGCCGGTCCGCATGTCCTGCCAGACGATGGCGCGGCCGATCGGGACGCCGGTCAGCCGGTCCCACAGGACGGTCGTCTCACGCTGGTTGGCGATCCCGACCGCGGCGACCTGGTTCGTCGTGACGGCCGCCTGGGCGAGCGCCTCCGGGGCGATCCGCTCGAGGTTGCGCCAGATCTCCATCGGGTCGTGCTCGACCCAGCCGGGCTTCGGGAAGTGCTGCCGGTGCTCGCGCTGGGCCACCGACACCAGGCGGCCGCCGTGGTCGAACAGGATGCACCGCGTCGACGTGGTGCCCTGGTCGATCGACATCACAAACCGTTCGGTCACGATCGGCCCCCTCCCCCTGGCCGCGCCCGTCTCCGGCCACGCGCCGCCGTGCCCGCGTCACCAGCGCGAACCGCCGAGGTCCCGGGAGACCGCGCGGGCCGCGTCCCGCACGAACGCGACGAGCCGCGGCTCGGGAACGCGGCGGGAGTCGCAGATCCGCTCGACCGCGCCGGAGATCCCGATGGCCCCGACGACGAGCCCTCCGTACCCGCGGATCGGCGCGGCGATGCCGGCCTCGCCGATCGACAGCTCCTCGGTCTCGGCGGCCCAGCCGTTCTCCCGGACCCGGGTGGCGGCCCGTGCGAGTTCCCGCGGATCGGTGATGGTCCGCCGGCAGTAGGACTCCAGGACGGTATCGCGGATGGACGCGGCGGCGTTGGCGTCGTGCGCGAGGAGCGTCTTGCCGAGCGCGGTGGCGTGCAGCGGCAGCAGCGACCCGACGTCCATCGCCTGGAGCGTGTCGTCCGGCCGGAAGACGTGGTGGACGACCAGGACCTTCCCGTCCAGCAGCGTCCCGATGCGCACGGCCTCGCCGCTGCGCGAGGCGAGGGCGTCAGCCCAGTTGATGGCGCGGGACCGCAGCTCGTTGACGTCGAGGTAGCTGGTGCCGAGATGCAGCAGGGCGGCGCCGAGCTGGTACTTGCCGGTGCCGTCGTCCTGTTCCACGAACCCCACGCGTTCCAGGGTGCGCAGGATGCCGTGCGCGGTGCCCCGGGCGAGGCCCAGCGACGTGGCGATCTCGCCGACCCCGAGCCGGCCCGAACTGGCGGCGAGCAGGCGCAGGATCGCCGCGGCCCGCTCGATCGATTGCACAGGTCCGGGCATGAATTCGATGGTAGTTCGCCCGGCGAGGTGCCGACAATGTCGACGGCCGCCGCGATCACCGTCCTATGCGCCCCGAACTGCCCGGATTCTGTGATCTGGTGCACATGGGGGAGGGTAACGGGCGCCAGGCCACGGCGAAAGTGTTCGACATTGTCGGCAGCCTCCCGTTGTAAGGCGGTTCCTCCCGGCTTAGCGTCCAGTCCAGCCTCACGGGGCTCGCGTCCACCCCACCTGCCGAGGAGTGCCCATGGCGGAACGACCCAGAATCCCCACCCTGGCCGGTGAGCTCGCCGCCGAGTTCGCCGGCACCATGATCCTCATCCTGTTCGGCGTCGGCGTCGTCGCCCAGGTCGCCGCCGCCGAGATCGGCGACCACGACAGCATCGCCTGGGCCTGGGGCCTCGGCGTCACGCTCGGCGTCTACGTCGCGGCGCGGATCAGCGGCGCCCACATCAACCCGGCCGTCACCATCGCCCTCGCCGCGTTCCGCGAGTTCGCCTGGCGCAAGACGGCGCCCTACATCGCGGCGCAGACCGCGGGGGCGTTCGTCGCGGCGCTGCTCGTCCGCTGGAACTACAGCGAGGTGCTGGCCAAGGTCGACCCCGGCCACACCATCAAGACCCAGGGCGTCTTCTCCACCCTGCCCGGCAACGGGACGCTCCCGGTCGGCACCTGGGGCGCGTTCCGCGACCAGATCATCGGCACCGCCATCCTGCTCTTCGTGATCAAGGCGCTCACCGACGTGCGCAACTCCCCGCCGCTGGCCAACCTCGCCCCCTTCCTGATCGGGCTGCTGGTGGTCGGGATCGGCATGGCGTGGGGCACCGACGCCGGGTACGCGATCAACCCGGCCCGCGACTTCGGCCCGCGGCTCGCCTCCTTCCTCACCGGCTACGGGGGCGCGTGGCGGGACCAGTACGGCGATCTCTACTTCTGGGTGCCGATCATCGGCCCGATCATCGGCGGCGTGCTGGGGGTCGGCCTCTACAAGCTGCTCATCGGGCGCTTCCTGCCGAGCGAGGACGAGAGCACCGAGCAGCCCCCCACGAAGCCCGAGCCGCAGTACGAGACGGCGTGAACCGGCCCGTCCCGCCCGCCACGACCACTCCAGGAGGCCGTACGCATGGCTGACTTCGTCGGCGCCCTCGACCAGGGCACGACCAGCACCCGTTTCATGATCTTCGACCACGGCGGCAACGAGGTCGCCCGCCACCAGCTCGAGCACGAGCAGATCCTGCCGCAGGCCGGCTGGGTCGAGCACAACCCGACCGAGATCTGGGAGCGCACCCGCGCCGTCATCCAGTCGACGCTGAACAAGGCGAACCTGAGCCACACCGACCTCGCGGCGTTCGGCATCACCAACCAGCGCGAGACGACCGTGGTGTGGAACCGGCGCACCGGCCGCCCGTACTACAACGCGATCGTCTGGCAGGACACCCGCACCGACCGCATCGCCTCCGCCCTCGAACGCGACGAGAAGGGCGACGTCATCCGCCGCAAGGCCGGCCTCCCGCCGGCCACGTACTTCTCCGGCGGCAAGATCCAGTGGATCCTGGAGAACGTCGACGGGGTCCGCGAGGCCGCCGAGAACGGCGACGCGATCTTCGGCAACACCGACTCGTGGATCCTGTGGAACCTGACCGGCGGGACGGACGGCGGCGTGCACGTCACCGACCCGACCAACGCCAGCCGCACGATGCTCATGGACCTGGAGACGCTGGGCTGGGACGACGAGCTGCTGTCGTTCTTCGGCATCCCGCGGTCGATGCTGCCGGAGATCAAACCGTCCTCGGCACCGGACGCCTACGGGGTCACCCGCGCGGACGGCCCGCTCGGCGGCGAGATCCCGCTCACCGCCGCGCTCGGCGACCAGCAGGCCGCCACGGTCGGGCAGGTGTGCTTCGCGCCGGGCGAGGCCAAGAACACCTACGGCACCGGCAACTTCCTGCTGCTCAACACCGGCAACGAGCTCGTCCGGTCGAAGAACGGCCTGCTGACGACGGTCTGCTACCAGTTCGGCTCCGAGAAGCCGGTGTACGCGCTGGAAGGGTCGATCGCGGTGACCGGGTCGGCCGTGCAGTGGCTGCGCGACCAGCTCGGCATCATCTCCGGCGCGTCCGAAAGCGAGGCGCTGGCCCGGCAGGTGGACGACAACGGCGGCGTGTACTTCGTCCCGGCGTTCTCGGGGCTGTTCGCCCCGTACTGGCGGTCGGACGCGCGCGGCGCGATCGTCGGGCTGTCGCGGTTCAACACCAACGCGCACCTGGCCCGCGCCACCCTGGAGTCGATCTGCTACCAGTCCCGCGACGTCGTCGAGGCGATGCGCGAGGACTCCGGCGTCGCCCTCGACACGCTGAGGGTGGACGGCGGCATCACGGCCAACGAGCTGTGCATGCAGATGCAGGCCGACATCCTGGGCGTCCCGGTGTCGCGGCCCGTCGTCGCCGAGACCACCGCGCTCGGCGCCGCCTACGCCGCCGGCCTCGCCGTCGGATTCTGGAACAACACCGACGAGCTCCGCCAGAACTGGAACGAGGACAAACGCTGGCAGCCCACCTGGGACGACGACCAGCGCCAGACCGGCTACGCCGGCTGGAAGAAGGCCGTCGACCGCACCCTCGACTGGGTGGATCTGGACTGACGGCACCTGGCCGCGGCCGGTCGTCGTCCGGATGGCCATCCGGACGACGACCCGCCGCAACCCGGCCATCGCACACTTGAACCGATCTTCTTCGGGAGCATGCAGTGACATCCGTAGCCCTCGGCCCGCAGTACCGCGAGGACACGCTGCGCGACCTCGCCGACACCGAGTTCGACGTCCTGGTCGTCGGCGGCGGCATCGTCGGCGCCGGCGCGGCCCTGGACGCCATCTCGCGGGGCCTGTCGGTCGCGCTGGTGGAGGCGCGGGACTGGGCGGCGGGCACGTCCGGCCGGTCCAGCAAGCTGATCCACGGCGGGCTCCGCTACCTCGAACAGCGCGACTTCGGGCTGGTCCGGGAGGCGCTGCGGGAGCGCGGCCTGCTGCTGCACCGGCTCGCGCCGCACCTGGTGCGCCCCGTCCAGTTCCTGTACCCGCTGCGCAACCGGGTCTGGGAACGGGCGTACGTGAGCGCCGGCGTCACCCTCTACGACACGATGGGCGGGGCCCGCTCGCTGCCCCGGCACCGCCAGCTCACGCGGCGCGGCGCCCTGCGGGAGGCCCCGGCGCTGCGGTCGGACGCGCTGGTCGGCGCCGTCCAGTACTACGACGCGCAGGTGGACGACGCCCGCTACACGATGATGGTCGCCCGGACCGCCGCGCAGTACGGCGCGAGCGTCGCCACCCGGGCCGAGGTCACCGGCTTCCTCCGCGAGGGCGAGCGGGTCACCGGCGCCCGCGTCCTGGACCTGGAGGGCAACCGGGAGATCGACGTGCGGGCCCGGAGCGTGGTGTGCGCGACCGGCGTGTGGACGGACGGCGCGCAGGCGATGACCGGGTCCCGGCCCGCGTTCGGCGTCCAGGCGTCCAAGGGCGTCCACCTCGTGGTCCCGCGCGACCGGATCCCCATGGACACCGGCCTGATCACCCGGACGTCCAAGAGCGTGCTGTTCATCATCCCCTGGGGGCGGCACTGGCTCGTCGGCACCACCGACACTCCGCACGAGGACGGGCCGGACGGGCCGGTCGCCGAGCACACCGACATCGGCTACCTCCTCGACCAGGCGAACGCCGTGCTGCGGACCCCGCTGACGCACGACGACATCGAGGGCGTGTACGCCGGGCTGCGGCCGCTGCTGTCCGGCGAGATGGACGACACCACCCGGCTGTCGCGCGAGCACGCCGTCGCCGAACCGGTGCCGGGCCTCGTCGTCGTCACCGGCGGGAAGTTCACCACCTACCGGGTGATGGCGCGGGACGCGGTGGACGTCGTGGCCGAGCGGCTGGACGACTCGGTCCCCGCGTCGGTGACCGGACGGCTCCCGATCCTCGGCGCGACCGGGTTCGAGGTGCTGTGGAACGAGCGGCGCCGGCTCGCGGGCGAGTCCGGCCTGCACGTCGCGCGGGTCGAGCACCTCCTGCGGCGGTACGGGGCGTGCGCCCGCGACGTCCTGCGGCTGGTCGCGGACAGCTCCGCGCTCGGCGCCCCGATCCCCGGCGCCGAGGACTACCTGTGCGCCGAGGCCGTCTACGCGGTGACGCACGAGGGCGCGCTGCGCCTGGAGGACGTCCTGGCGCGGCGGCTGCGCGTCTCGATCGAGGAGTGGGACGGCGGCGTCGCCGCGGCGTCCCGCGTCGCGGAGCTGATCGCGCCGGTGCTCGGCTGGAGCGACGAGGACGTCGCCGACGAGATCAAGCGGTACGTCCTGTGGATCGCGTCGGAGCGGCGCGGCGGACCGGTCACCGAGGAGGCGCCGGTCACCGCCGCCTAGGCGAACGCGGCGGTCATCGCGGTCACCCCGCCCGGGGCCTCGATGGACAGCTCTCCCTCCGGGGAGCCGGCCGCCACGAACGGCTGCCGCGCGTAGACGGGCCTGCGGGCACGGAACGACAGCTCGTTCACCTTCAGGCCCGCCCGGCGCGGCAGTTCCAGGCAGAGGATCGCGAGCAGCGGCCCGTGGACGACGAGCCCGCCGTGCCCTTCCACGCCGGTCGCGTACGTCTCGTCGTAGTGGATGCGGTGGGCGTTGTAGGTGAGCGCGCTGAACCGGAACAGCATGACCGGGTCGGCGGTCATGCTCAGCGTCCATGGAGCCCGAGCCTCGGGCGCCTCGAAGGACACCGCCGGCGGGCGGGACGCCGCGTCACCGCTGCGGTAGACGAGATCCTGCTCCTCGACCGCGATCTCGGTCCCGTCCCGGAGGAAGGTGTGCCGGACGGTCACGAACAGCATCTCGCCGCTGCGGCCCTGCTTCACCGCTGTCGAGACGAGCTCGGACCGTCGCGTCACGGTTTCCCCGACGCGCATCGGCTCGTGGATTCTGAACCGTCCGCCGGCGAACATGCGCCGTCGCTCGGGGATCGGCGGAAGGAAGCGTCCCTCGCGCGGATGCCCGTCCGGCCCCAGGTCCCGCTGCGCGGGCCGTTCCAGGAAGTGCAGCCACTGCCACAGCGGCGGCAGCCCCTCCCCCGGCGGCTCCGCATCGAGCACGCCCGCCAGCGCCACCGAGGGCCCGGCGTCGATGACCTCGCTCATCTCCTGCGGCTCCGGAGCCCATCCCGCGATATCGATCACGGCCCCATCGTCGCAGGCGTCATCCGAACGCGTTGACCCCGGTCGGCTCGGCCGACAGCTCCCACGGCCGACGGGCCTCGGCGGGATCGGTCGCGGAGGACGCACCCCGGCGCGCGGCAGGTCATGGGGGTCGTCGGAGCGCACCTCGGATCAAACGGACTCCGTGCTGACCGGGCAGTGGGTGCCCTGGTAGATGGTGGGGACGCAGCGGTTGCAGTGGATGCACAGGGAGGGGGTGGACGGGTCGGCGGCGATGCGGTTCACGAGGTCGGGTTCGCGCAGCAGGGCGCGGGCCATGGCGACGAACTGGAACCCCTCCGCCATCGCGAGGTCCATCGACGCGCGGTCGGTGATGCCGCCCAGCAGGATCAGCGGGAGGTCGAGCTCGGCCCGGAACCGGCGGGCGTGCTCCAGCAGGTAGGCGTCCTTGTAGGGGTAGGCGCGCAGGAACCTCTTGCCGAACACGCGCATGCCGACGCGCATCGGCAGCTTGTAGCTCGCCGCGAACTCCGGGATCGGCATCTCGCCGCGGAACAGGTACATCGGGTTGAGCAGTGAGCTGCCCGCGGTCAGTTCGAGCGCGTCGACGGTGCCGTCCTCCTGGAGCCTCCGGGCGACGTACAGGCTGTCGTCGATCTCCAGGCCGCCGCGGACGCCGTCCCGCATGTTGAGCTTGCCGGTGATCGCGATCCGGTCGCCGACCTCGTCGCGGACCGCGCGGGCGATGCCCAGCGCGACCTTGGCGCGGTTCTCGATCGGGCCGCCGAACCCGTCCTTGCGCCGGTTGAGCCGGGGGCTGAGGAACGCGCTGGCCAGGTAGTTGTGCCCGAAGTGGATCTCGACGGCGTCGAAGCCGGACTCGATCGCCAGCCGGGCCGCCGCCGCGTGCGCGCGGGTGACGCGCTCGATGTCCGCGGCGGTGGCGACCTTGGTGAAGGCCATGCCGAGCGGGTTGAAGAACCGTCCGGCCGAGATGGCGGGCAGCCTGGTCGAGCTGGAATCGGCGACGGGCCCGGCATGGCCGATCTGCGCGGACGCGGCGGCGCCCTCGGCGTGGACGGCGTCGGTGAGGCGCCGCAGCCCCGGGACGGCGTCGGGCCGCATCCAGATCTGGCCCCGCTCGGTCCGTCCCTCGGGCGCGACCGCGCAGTACGCGACGGTCGTCATGCCCACTCCCCCGGCGGCGGGCCGCCGGTGGTACTCGATCAGGTCGTCGGTGACCAGGGACAGCGGCGCCATCCCTTCGAACGTGGCCGCCTTGATCACGCGGTTGCGCAGGGTCAGCGGCCCGAGCCGGGCCGGTTCGAAGACGTCCATGGTCAGAGGCGTTCGAGGATGGTGACGTTGGCCTGACCGCCGCCTTCGCACATGGTCTGGAGGCCGTAGCGGCCGCCGGTGCGGTCCAGCTCGTGGAGCAGGGTGGTCATGAGGCGGGCGCCGGTGGCGCCGAGGGGGTGGCCGAGGGCGATGGCGCCGCCGTTGGGGTTGGTGATCGCCGGATCGGCGCCGGTCTCCTTCAGCCAGGCGAGCACGACGGACGCGAACGCCTCGTTGATCTCGACGGCGTCGATGTCGCCGATGGTCATCCCGGTCTTCTTCAGCGCGTGCGCCGTGGCGGGGATCGGCGCCGACAGCATCCTGATCGGGTCCTCGCCGCGCGCGGAGACGTGGTGGATGCGGGCACGCGGGGTGAGGCCGTGGTCCCTGACCGCTCGCTCGGACGCGATGAGCAGCGCGGCGGCGCCGTCGGAGATCTGGGACGAGACGGCGGCGGTGAGGCGTCCGCCGTCCACGAGGGTCTTCAGCCCGGCCATCTTCTCCGGGGACGTGTCGCGGCGCGGCCCCTCGTCGGTGGTGACGCCCTCGTAGGGGACGATCTCGCGTTCGAAGCGGCCCTCGTCGATCGCGCGGATGGCGCGCCGGTGCGACTCGTAGGCGAACGCCTCCATCTCCTCACGCGAGATGTCCCAGTCGCGGGCGATCATCTCGGCGCCGTGGAACTGCGACACCTCCGCGTCGCCGTACCGGCGCGTCCAGCCCTTGGAGCCGGCGAACGGGCCCTCGGTGAAGCCGAGCGGCGCGGCGGCCGTCATCGCCGACCCGATCGGGATCTGCGACATGTTCTGCACGCCGCCCGCCACGACCAGGTCCGACGTCCCGGACAGGACGGCCTGCGCGGCGAAGTGCACGGCCTGCTGCGAGGAGCCGCACTGCCGGTCGACGGTGACGCCGGGGACCTCCTCGGGCAGCCCGGCGGCGAGCCAGCAGGTGCGGGCGATGTCGCCGGCCTGCGGGCCGAGGGTGTCGACGCAGCCGAAGACGACGTCCTCGACGGCGGACGGGTCGGCCTTCGTGCGGTCCATGAGGGCGGTCAGCACGTGCGCGCCCAGGTCCGCGGGGTGCGCGCCGGCGAGCCCGCCGTTGCGGCGCCCGACGGGGGCGCGGACCGCGTCGACGATGTATGCCTCGGCCATCGGGGGTCTCCTTCGTACAGGGGCCTAGCTCGCCTGGATGCCTTCGAGGAACATGGCGAGGTACTGCTTGGCGATGTCGTCGGCGGACAGCCGGCCGCCGCGCTGGTACCAGTTGGCCGCGACCCACACGGTGTCGCGGATGAAGCGGTAGACGAGGCTCCGGTCGAGGTCGGCGCGGAACACGCCCTCCTTGACGCCCCGGTCCAGCAGCGTCAGCCACATCTCCTCGAACCGGCGCTGGGAGTCGAGGAGGTAGCGGAACCGCTCGCTCGTCGCCAGGTGCTTGGACTCGTTCTGGTAGAGCACGACGGCCGGGCGGTGCTTGTCGATGGAGCGGAACGACTCGACGACGATGGCCGCCAGCGTGTCGCGCGCGTTGAGCCCGGCGTCCAGGACGCGGTCGTAGGCGGCCCACATGTCGTCCAGGAAGGTCGACAGGATCTCGTCGGCCATCGACTCCTTGGAGTCGAAGTGGTAGTAGAGGCTGCCGCCGAGGATGCCGGCGGCGTCGGCGACCTGCCGGACGGTGGTGGCGGAGTAGCCCTGGGAGGCGAACACCTCGGCGGCCGTGGCGAGCAGCTCGGCCCGCCGCCCCGCGCGGGCGGCGGCGGTGCCTTCGGCGTCGCGCCGTCGTGGACTCATCGTCGTGGTTCCTATGGGTGCTGGGAGGAGACGGAGACCACCTCGCCGGTCATGTACGACGAGTAGTCGCTGGCCAGGAAGACGATAACGTTGGCCACCTCCCAGGGCTCGGCGTAGCGGCCGAACGCCTCCCGGCGCGTCAGCTCGTCCAGCAGCTCCTCCGAGGTCACCTTGACCAGGTGCGGGTGCATCGCGAGGGACGGTGACACGGCGTTGATCCGGACGCCGAAGTCCGCGGCCTCCAGCGCGGAGCAGCGGGTGAGCGCCATGACCCCGGCCTTCGCGGCGGCGTAGTGCGACTGGCCCTTCTGCGCCCGCCATCCGATCACCGACGCGTTGTTGACGATGACGCCCGACCCCTGGCCCCGCATGAGGCGCAGGGCGGCGCGGGTGCAGCGCATGGTGCCGTTGAGGGTGATGTCGAGGACGCGTCCCCACTGCTCGTCGGTCATGTCGACGAGGTCGGCGGTCCCGCCGAGGCCCGCGTTGTTGACGGCGACGTCGATGCGCCCGAACCGCTCCATGGCCAGGTCGTACAGGGCCCGGACCTGCTCCTCGGACGTGACGTCGCAGGGCAGCGCGGCGACCCGGCCGTCGCCGAACTCCTTCTCCAGCTCCCGCGCGGACGCGGCGAGCCGCCGCTCGTGCGCGTCGGAGATCAGGACGCGGGCGCCCTCCTCCAGGCAGCGGCGGGCGGCGGCGCCGCCGATCCCGGCCCCGGCCGCCGCGGTGATCACGACGGCGCGGTCCTTGAGCAGGCCGTGCGCGGGGACGTAGGGGGGCGGTGTCATCCGCGGGCCTCTCTGCTCGCACTCTGCTCACGGGGCAGGCCGAGGACGCGCTCGGCGATGATGTTGCGCTGGATCTCGTTCGACCCGGCATAGATCGTGTCGGAGCGGGAGAACAGGAACAGCCGCTGCCAGTCGTTCAGGTTGTACGGCTCCCCGTCGGCGACCATGCCCGCGGCACCGAGGACGTCCATCGCGAGCTCGCCCAGCTCCCGGTGCCAGGTGCCCCAGACGAGCTTGGAGATGGACGACTCGGGGCCGGGGGCGCCCGCGGCGACGCCCGCCATGGTGCGCACCGCGTTCAGCCGCATGATCTCCAGCCCCATATAGGCCCTGGTCAGCCGGTCGCGCAGCAGCGGATCCTTGACGGCCCCGGTGCGCCGGGCCAGCTCCGCGACGCCCTCGAACTCGCGCCGGAACCCGACCTGCTGGCCGAGGGTCGCGACGCCGCGCTCGAACCCGAGCGTCGCCATCGCGATCTTCCAGCCCTCGCCGGGCGCGCCGACGATGTTGTCGGCATCGGTCCGGGCCCCGTCGAAGAAGACCTCGTTGAACTCGGAGGTGCCGGTGAGCTGCACGATCGGCCGGATGTCGACGCCGTCCCGCTTCATGGGGACGAGCAGGTACGACAGCCCCCGGTGGCGGGACGACCCCGGCTCGGTGCGGCAGACGGCGAAGCACCAGTCGGCTTCGAGGGCCAGGGACGTCCACACCTTCTGCCCGTTGATCAGCCAGTGGTCGCCGGCGAGCTCGGCGCGGGTCTGGACGTTGGCGAGGTCCGACCCGGCGTCCGGCTCCGAGTAGCCCTGGCACCACAGCTCCTCCACCGCCACGATCGGCGGGAGGAAGCGGGCGCGCTGCGCGTCGGTGCCGAAGGCGATGATCGTGGGGCCGAGCAGGTTCTCGCCGATGTGGTTGACCCGGGCCGGGCCGCCGGCCAGCGCGTACTCCTCGTGGAAGATCACCTGCTGCTCGACGGTGGCGCCGCGCCCGCCGTGCTCCTCGGGCCAGCCGACGCACGTCCAGCCGGCCGCGGCCATGTGCCGCTCCCAGGCCAGCCGCTCCTCGAAGGCCTCGTGCTCGCGGCCGGGCCCGCCGAGCCCGCGGGCGTGCGCGAACTCGCCCGCCAGGTTGCCGCGCAGCCAGTCGCGGACCTCCGCCCGGAAGGCCCGGTCCGCCGGGGACTCGTTCTGCTCCACGCGGCGAACTCTACCAAACAGTTGTTAGAAAGAATCTCCCCCCAGGGCGGGCTCCGCCTCCGGGGCCGGGACGCGGCGGGGCACCGCCCGTCCCGGCGCGGGCGCCTCGGCGGCCTCCTGCGCTGGGACGGGCTCCGGCGCGGTCTCCGGTCCGGCGGCCGGAAGCTCGCGGTGGAGCAGGTCGAACAGGCGGTCCCAGCGGGCGAGGACGGCGTCCGGACGGAACCGCATGACCGACGCGCGGGCCTCGGTCCCGAGCGCGCGGCGCAGCTCCGGATCCCGGATGAGGCGGTCGAGCGCGGCGGCGAACGCGGGGACGTCGCCCGGCCTGGCCAGCAGGCCGTCCCGCTCGTCCTCGATCAGGGTCCGGACGCCCGGAGCGCAGTCGAACGCGACCGTGGGCAGTCCGTAGGCCATCGCCTCCAGGACCGACATCGGGAGGCCCTCCGCCCGGGACGGCAGCGCGAGCACCGACGCCTCGACCATCGCCTCCTCGACGTCCGGCACCACCCCCCGGAACTCCACGGATCCGGACAGCCCGGCGGCCGCCGCCCGCGCGCGCAGCTCCGCCTCGTCCGGGCCGTCCCCGTAGATGTGCAGCCGCCAGCCCGGATGGCGCGCCGAGACCCGCTCCCACACCTCCAGCAGCAGATCCACGCCCTTCTCATAGGAGAGGCGCCCCACGCAGGCGACGACGGGCAGGTCGAGCGTGGGGTACACGTCCGGTGTCACGCGCAGCGGGTTGGGGATGTGGTCCACGTTGGTCATGCCGTCCCGGGCCCAGGCGTCGGCGTCCTCGGCGGTGAGCACCAGCATCCGGTCGGCGGCGGGGTAGTGCTCTTTGACCCGCCGGTACCGCGAGGACCTCCGGGTGGCCTGGTACGACTCATGGCTCATGGCCACGACGCGCAGCCCGGACGTGTCGGCCAGCCGCACCCACTCCATCGCCCACACCTGCGCCGCGATGACCACCGCCCCCGGCCGCGCGGCGGCGAACAGCTCCGACAGGCGCGCCGCGCCGCGGCGCTGGGCGGCCGACCGCCGCGCCTCCCGGACCCGGGCCGCCAGGTTGAGGCGATCTCGCGGCGTCCCCGGACGCCACGCGAGCACGGGCGAGCGCCAATCCCCGTGCAGCACCTCGACTGCGTAGGACCCGTCGCGGCCGTGGTGGTACGGCTCGCGCCCGCGGGTGATCCCGACGAGGGTGACGCGGTCGCCGCGCAGGGCCAGCAGCCGCGCCATGTGGTGCGCCCAGCGCTGGAGGCCGCCCATGTCGTCGGCGTTGTTGCACACGATGAAGACGTCACGCGGTGCGGTCATGGCGGTCCCCCCTGTAGCCCGGCCGTGCCGCCGGGAAGTAACGGTCCGCCACCGTCCGGGCGGCGGTGCCGCGGTCGTGCTCGCCGAAGCGCGCGGCGAACGCGCGGCGCCGCCCGGCGTGCACGGCCTCCGCCGTGTCCAGCCCGGCGAGCGCGGCGACGAGCTCGTCCTCCGTGCGGGTGATCGGCCCGGGCGCGTGCCGCTCCAGGTCGAAGTAGCCGCCGGCGCGGTCCCGCCCGCCGGGGAGGTGCAGGACGATCGGCCGGTCCAGCAGCGCGAAGTCGAACATGATCGAGGAGTGGTCGGTGATCAGCGCGTCCGCGATCAGCAGGAGCGGGGTGACGTCGGGCACGTCGCCGACGTCCCGCATGACAGAGCGGGCGCCCGGCGGGACGTTGGCCCGGCACAGGTAGTGCGGCCGGACGAGCAGGACGTACCGCTCGCCCAGCTCCCGGGCGAACGCGTCCGGGTCGACGGGCGGGTCCAGCAGCCGGACGGGACGTCCCCGCGGCCCGGTGGCGAACGTCGGCGCGTACAGGACGGCGCGGCGTCCGCCGTCCAGGCCGAGCGCGTCGCGCAGGGCGGCCACCTCCGCGGCCAGCTCCGGATCGTCGTCCAGACCGTTGACCAGCGGGTCGTTGCGCGGGTACCCGGCCGGGAGCAGCTCGGAGCGGACGCCGAGACCGTTGCAGAGCGTCCTGACGTCGTGCTCGGACCGCACGAGGAAGCAGTCGTAGCGCTCCACCATCCGCCGCAGTCGTGCCCGCTCCGCGGCGGGCCCGCCCTTGATGCGCGGCTGGTCCAGGCCCATGAGCTTGAACGCCGACCCGTGCCAGGTCTGGATGTAGGTGGTCTCCGGGCGCTTGCGGAGCCCGTCCGGGAAGCCCTGGTTGTCGACCCAGAACCGGGCCCGCGCGAGTGCCAGGAAGTACGCCCATGATCCGCGCTTGACGAGCCGGGCATCGTCCGGGAACCCCTTCGGCGACGACGCGTACGACCACACGGCGGTCACCGGGCGACCGGATCTGCGCAGCTCCCGGTGGATGTACTTGGGATTGTCCGAGTAGTGCCGGCCGAGGTGGCTCTCGAAGACCGCGAGGCCCGTCTTGACGGGCAGCCGGCTCAGCACCCGGTTGAACACGGCGATCTTGGTCTTCCGGGCGGTCAGCGTCCGCCGCACGCTGCGCCCCAGCCGCCGGCCGCGGCCCCACGACAGCCGTCCCGCCGGGGACCGGGCGGCGCGGCGCGCGGCCGCGCCGGCGAGCCGCGCCCACGGGCTCCCCGTCTCCAGGGCGAACGCCAGGTGGCCTCCCCCGGTGACGTAGGGGCGGAGCCGGTCGGCGGCGAACCTCGTCAACCGCGGCTTGACGGGCAGCGCGACCCCGCCGAGGGACGGCGATCCGCGGCCCGCGCCGAGGCGGGTGACCACCTCCTCGCCGTCCACCCGCAGGCGCAGCCGCACGTCCCACACCGGGTCGATGATCCCGATCGGCCGGATCCGCCGGTCCGGGGCGAACTCGGCCCGCCAGGCGAGCCGGTCGCCCTCGTGCCGGATCGACGCGCGGACCCGTCCCCGCGGCGCCCGGCGGCGCCGGTCGCGGAACTCCAGCGAGCCGGCCAGCTCTGCGTCCGGCGGGATCCGGCCCAGCGGGTTGAGCACGTGCCCGGCCATGAGGGCGCGCCCGCCGCGCATCTCCAGCCGCGTGAGGGTGTTCGCCGGGCGGAGGTCCTTGAGGGGACGCACGTGGAACCCGAACCCGGTGACGTCCAGGATGCGGCGGCCGAGCGCGCCGTGCGGCCGGCCCGCGCCCCAGAAGACCCGCCCGTCCCGTTCGACGAGCCGGGCGCGGAGCTCCGGCCGCTTGCCGGGGTCGTACTCGGCGGCGGCGAGCGCCCCCGCGTGATCGCCCTCCCGGACCAGGTAGGCGGCGATCGCGGGCAGCGGGTTGGCCTCCTCGAAGACCCTCGGGTCCATCTCGTCCAGGTAAGCGGCCGCCAGGTCGAGGAAGTCCGCCCGGTGGCGGGGGTCGCGGTCGCGCAGCTCGCGCAGGTAGAGCACGAGGTCGTGGTTGACGAACTTGACGTCCTTGGCCCGCTGCAGCTCGTCGGCGCCGCGCAGCGCGAACAGCATGTCGATGCGCCGGTGGATCTCCAGCCGGTCGGCGAAGTTGGCCAGCTCGGCGCGCCGGTTGGAGATCGACGGCGCGGGCACCCTCTCCCGGACCAGCCACTGGTAGACGCGGTGCGGGATGAGCGCGGTCCGTCCCGCCGCCAGGTAGGCCTCGGCGGTGAACAGCAGGTCCTCGTAGTGCAGGCGCTCGACGAACCGCAGGCCGTGCTCCTCCAGGAACCCCCGCCGGTACGCCTTGTTGGTCGAGAGGGTGTCGTAGAGGAGATTCGGGTTGTCGCCCAGCGATTCGTAGACGGCGCTGCGCTGGTAAAGCCAGGGGTACCAGGGGCGGACGCGCCCCTTGGCGCCCGCGGGCAGGTCGAGGAAGATCCGGTCGCAGAGGCCGGAGACGATGTCGGCGCCGGTGTCCTCGGCGGCGGCGAGCAGGTTGAGGCAGGCGTGCCGGTCCAGCAGGTCGTCGCTGTCGAGGAACATCAGGTACCGTCCCGCCGACGCCTCGACGCCGCGGTTGCGGGGACGGCCGCAGCCGCCCGAGTTGGACGGCAGGTGGACGGCTCGCACCCGTCCCGGATGGGCCGCGGCGAGCCGGTCGGCGGCCTCCGCCGTCCCGTCGGTGCTCCCGTCGTCGACGATGACCGTCTCGACGGCGCCGAGCGACTGCGCCAGCGCCGAGGCCACCGCGTGCGGGAGCCTCTCCGCGTCGTTGTAGGCGATCACCACCACACTGACATCCGGGCGCACCCGCATGGGCATCCCCCTTCACCGACTGCCGTGTGCCTGTGATTCCTTTCCAGGAACGCCACAGTGAGGTCCAAGGGAGATCAAAGGCTGTCAATGCGTCGTATTACCCGACGGAACGCCCGAAGGCGCCCGGTGGAGACCGGGCGCCTTCGGCGATGTCGCGTGGGGGTCAGGCGGCGTAGTCGGGGTAGCCGTAGCCCACGATCTGGGACTTCTGGCGCACCTTCTCCTGCACCGCGTTCCCGGTGTTGCCTTCGACGGTCTTGACGGTGCCGTCGCCGTTGTCCTTCACGACGAGGCCGACGTGGTCGATACCGCCGATCCTGCCACCGGAGCCCTTGTCCCAGTCGAAGAAGACGACCGCGCCGGGCTTGGCCTTGTGGCCCCACCGGCCGGTGTCCTTGAACCAGGTGGCGTGCTTGACGGTGTAGGCGTCCCAGCCCATGTTCTGGACTCCGGTCTGGGCGCCGAGCCAGGACACGAACATGTCGCACCACTGGGCGCCGTTGTAGGCCTTGACCGAGAAGCCGCCGTCACGCTGGGCGGTGGCCTTGGCGTGCGGGGTCGACACGTACCACTTGTGGAACTTGGTCTGGCCGCCCTTGCCCTCGTCGATGCCGACCTGGCTCTTCGCCAGCTTGATCACCTCGGCGGGCTTGACCGCGTGCGGCGGGACCTTCCAGCCCTCGCGGCGCGCCTCGGCGGCCGACATGGTCGTGCCCTTCGCCTGGCCGGACTCGGCGGACACGGCGCCCTTCTTGGCGGACGCCGCCTGGGCGGCGGTCTCGGCGACCGCGCTGCCGTCCGCGAGGGGGGCGGCGACGCCGAGCCCGATGGCGCCGGCGAGGACCGCGCCGACGGCGACGCCGACGGCCTTGTCCTCGGGCGTGAAACGCTTGAGGGAAAGTCGATCGAAACGACCGGTCATGCAGGGAATCTCCTTGTCTTCCATGACGCCTACCGGGTTAGCTGACGGATTCGGGCATGGAAGCAGCCCTACGGCGCGCCTCTCGGGCACGCCGATTCACCCCTGGAACCTGGGTCCCCGGCTCCGTTCCGGTCGGTCTCGACCGGGACGGACTCGGCCTTGCACCGCGGCAGCGGTGCTCATTTCTCGGATGTATCTCTGACTGATCTTGATGTGGGGGCGCGCGTCCTGTGGCGCGCATCGCGTGCGGTTTCCGCTCCGCGATCCTCGGCCGCCTCGACGACCGGCGGCAACGCATGGGCTGCGCTGCTTGATTCGGATAGAAGGTACCAACCTGGCCAAGAAAAGCAAACCAGGCACAAAGCAGCGTCTTGCCTGCTCAAAGCCCTTCCAAGGGAGTACCAACACCGTCATGTAGGCGCGTGTTCCCGATCTTTATCGGACTGCCTCCCAGCCCTTTGCCAGAAGGGCTTACCGCGCCCTCGCAAAAGGTAAAGGAACCCCGGGACGATCTTTAGGGCGCATGGTCATCCGGCCCTCACCGACCGTCATCGCCCCCCAGCGCCCGCCCGAGTGAGGCATAAGTCACATTAGGTGATCATCGCAGGTCGGCCGGGCCGCCGCTCACTCCACGTACAGGGCGAAGAGCGTGGTGTCGTCCGCCGCCCGGTCGTGCTCCATCCGCGCCAGCACCTCGTCCAGCACGCGAGCGGGCTGCGTCGAGGACTCCCGCAGGATCCCGGTGAGGCGGACGATGCGCTCGTCCAGGTCCGCGTCCCTGCGCTCCACCAGCCCGTCGGTGTAGAGGAAGAGCAGGTCACCCGAGTGGAGCCCGGTCTTGATCGTGGTGTATTCCCAGCCGGGCATGGCCCCGAGCATCGGATCGCGGACGACCTCCAGGGGCATCGCCTGGCCGTCCCGGACAAGGATCGGCGGCGGATGCCCCGCGCAGGTCCACTCCAGGACCCGCCGCGAGGGGTCGAAATGGGCCACGATCGCGGTGCCGGTCGCGGGCGGGTCCATGTTGCCGACGAGCTCGTTCAGCCAGCCCACCAGCCGTCCCGCGGCCTCCCCGGTGCAGGCGAGGCCCAGGAGGCCGTTCCGGGTCCGCGCCATCGCCGCCGCCGCGGGCAGCCCGTGCCCGGCCGCGTCGCCGATCGCGAACATCCCCCGCCCGTCCTGCTGCGTGCGGGTCGCGAACCAGTCCCCGCCGATCCGCGCGGTGCTCTCCGCGGCCAGGCTGCGCAGCCCGGTGACCAGGCCGGGAAGCTGCTCCACCTCGTCCTCGTCGGGCAGGATCGCGCGGCGCAGCGTCACCGCCACCCGCCGCTCCTGCGCCGTCCGCGCCTGCTGCCGCAGCATCTGCCGCCGGGTCTCGGCCAGCGCCCGCTCGACCCCGCGCCGCCGGGTGATGTCCTGCGACACGATGTTGATCGAGATCGGCAGCCCCGACTCCCCGAGCACCGGCTCGGCGAACACCCACAGGTGCCGCGGCGTCCCGTCCTGGCCGATCACGCGGTGCTCGGCCTCCACCGGCTCGCGCCGCGAGAACATCGTCTGGACGGCCTCCTCCACCAGCGGGAGGTCGTCGTCCGCCACCACCTTCGGCAGGTCGTGCGGCATCGGCGGCACCTCGTCCGGCGCGAGGCCGTAGTTGGCCAGCATCTGCGGCGTCCAGTCCGCCTCGCCGGTGGCCAGGTCCCACTCGCCGAACCCGATCAGGGCGAGCCGCTCGACCCGCTCCAGCCGCCGCACGACCCGGTCCTCGGCGAAGTGGAACCGCCAGGTCACGCAGACGCCCGTCGGCACGTGGACGCACCGCGCACTCGTCCGGGACGAGCGCGACAGGCCGCGCTGCGCCGTGGTGTGCAGGAAAGAGGAACGTTCCAAGCTCTGCCCGGACTCCAGCACGTCGACGTACTCGTCGAAGAGGCCGCCGAGCGCCGCCCCCGGGTCCGTCTGCAGCAGCCGCCGCCCGGTCAGCTCCTCCGGGCCGCGCCCGAACATGTCCCGGGCGACGCTGTTGAGGGAGGCGTACAGGAAGTCCACCACGTTGCCGTCCGGCCCCCGCACCGGCACCAGATGAGCGGCCGAATCGAGCGCCCCGTCGAGCACCGCCCCGGCCACCGGGTCGTCCGGCAGCGCCGCGAGGATCTCCGCGTCCCCCGCGGTGTCCTCGGCGGTCACCCGGCGCAGGACGTCCTCGGCGTCCGACAGCAGGGCCTGGCGCTCCGCCGTGCCGCCCTCGGCCCGCGGCGGGCGCCGCCCGGCCGGCACCGCGCCCACCGGACCGCCGCCGCCGTCCTTGACCAGCAGCGCCGCCGCCTCGGAGAGCTCGATGTCCAGGTCGCGGGCGAGCCAGATCAGGTGCTGCAGGGCCTCCCCCGGCGGGACGCCCAGGCGCCGCGCCAGCACGACCCGCGCCTCCGCCAGCACCGCGCGGTCGTGCGCGGCGCCCCGCAGGTCCTCCAGGTCCGCAACGTGCACCCCGGGCTGGGTGCCATCCGCTTCCGCCAACCCTGCCCCCCGTTCGGCATCACTTGCCCTGGGAGAAAAAAGCTACATACGCCAGCGAAGGACTAATCGCCCAAATCCGGGTAAACAATCCAGATCTTTGCCCGGGTTTTCCCTTCGGCTCCGTCCGCTGACCATCCGCGAACGCAACCGTCAGGCCGCCCGGTGGACCTGCCTCGTCAGCGTCGTGATCCGCGCCGCCGCCGTGCGGAACGACGAGCCCGCCGGATGCAGCGTCAACACCACCACGACCTTGTCCCCCACCAGGCCGGTCGTATGCAGCACGGGCCGCCCGAGCCCGAGATCGGGCCGCCACGCCGCCGGCCGCGTCCCCCTCCGGCACGGCTCGGCCGGCACCTCCCCGAACCCGGACCACCCCTGCTTGACCGCCCACGGCCGCTCCAGTGCCCGCGGAATCCCGAACGTCTGGTCGAAACCGTCCGTCCCGCACGGCGTCGCCTTCCGCAACTGCTCCAGCACGAACTCCCGATGCGCCGCCGGCGCCTCCTCCAGCAGGTACCGGTACGTCTTCACGACGTCCCGCGCACTGAGCGCCGTATACCCCCAGAACCCGGGCTTCTCCGCGGGCGGCGGCGCGGTGTCGGCCAGCCCGACCTCCCGCACCATCCGCTCGATGATCTCCGCCTGCCCGCCCCGCCGCCAGAACTCCGTGGCCGCCCCGTCATCACTGGACCGCAGCATCGGCACGAGCAACGCCCGATCCGCCGCCGACATCCGATGCCGCCGCAGGTAGTCGAGCGCGATGAGGATCTTCACCACCGACGCCGACCGGTACGTCTGCGCGGCCCGCCGCTCCAGCACGACCCGCCCGGCCCGCCGGTCGAACACCATGTACGACGCCCGCACCCCCGCCGGCACCCGCACGACCGGCGCCTTCGACGGCCGGGCCTTCGACCTCGTCGGCTCCGGACTCCCGCTCACCGGCCGAGCCCCTCCACCGCACCCGCACACCAGCCCGAGGCAGACCACCCCGGCCAGCACCGCCCGCAAAGCCACCATCCGGCCTGCCTATCAGAGATCCCGGCCCCCGTATCTCAGTACGCAAGACCCCGCGGACTGCGCTACAGTAATCACGCCTGCTCCGCCAGGCACCGGGACGTAGCGCAGTTTGGCAGCGCACTTGACTGGGGGTCAAGGGGTCGTGGGTTCAAATCCCGCCGTCCCGACAGAACACCAAGCCCTGTCGACCAAGGAGTTTGCCGAGGTCAGCAGGGCTTTTGTGTTTCCGATCATCCTCGCCAGCAAGATCTAGACGACCCGCAGCCGGGGACCATCCGGGGACCTACGGGCACCCAGATGGACACTCAGCGCCTCCCCCGCCGCAGCTATCGAAGCGGCATCGAGATGCAAGTAACGCTGGGTCGTACTGAGCGATCCATGCCCGGCGATCTTCCGGAGGACATGCACCGGGACACCCGCATCAGCCAGCCACGTCAGGCCGGTATGGCGCAGGTCATGGCGCCGGAGATACTCGTATCCGAGCCGGGTCACCACCTCGTCCCAGTGGGTCGCGTCCCGCAATACCGCCGTGGTGATGCGGCCACCCCGAGGGCCGGTGAACAGTCGAGCGGCAGGCTTACCGCTGAGAGCGTCCAAGCGCCGGGCGACCATGGGTCGGATTTCCTCGATCAGCGGCACGGGCCGGGCCCGCTTGCCCTTGGTTCCCTTGTCGACCAGGCCGCCAGGGCCGGGCGTGGTCTGCCGGCGAACCCTCCAAGTCCAGGTATCCCGATCAATGTCGCTGACACGCACCCCGGAAACTTCCCCGATGCGAGCAGCCGTGCAGGCAGCGAAGATGACGACCTCGCCCCATCCTTCGTAGCGGTCGGAGGACCGCTCGACGAGGGCGGCCGCCAACTCGACGAGCGAGGCCCAGTCAGGAAGCGCCAACGCGCGAGGGTCATCAAGCTCGTCTTCGGCCTGCTTGTACTGCTGTTGCCAGCCGGTCACACGCGCGGGGTTATGAGTGATGATGCCGTCCCGTACTGCCTGTTCCATGATCCGCACAAGGATGGCCAGGCTGTTCTTGACGGTTGATCGTCCGCATTCATCCGAGATCCAGGCGTGAACGGTCCGGTCGACAGCACCATTGGTGATCATGCGCACGGAAAGATGCCCGAGGGACGGGACCACTCGGCGACGCCAGCCCGCCAAGTACGGATCAAGGGTCTTGCTCTCCAGGCCCCGCGTCGCCAGCGTCATCACGCTCTCGCCGTACTCGGCGAGGGTCATCGTGAACGTAGCCGGGTCGATTCCGCCCGCGCGCCTTTCTGAATTTCCTCGATCCAGGCTTGCGCCTGTTCCTCCGTTTCTACCGACTCAGACACCGAGCGTCGGCGCCGTGTCGAGGGGTCGACCCAGCGAACTCGTGCGCGGTATGGCCGAGGTCGTCCGGCCCGGTACTCGATGTCGGCAGACAATGAGACGCCGACCGGGATCTGTTCGCGCTGAATCATCGGGCCCGCTCCTGTGGGTCGATCCGGCGACTCAGCAGCCAGCGTTGCACGTCCATGGCGCTGTATCGGGTGACCGCACCCGATAGCCGGACGAACGGAGGCCCCTGGACGGGCTCCGCAGTGCGCCAGCGTCGCAGCGTCGAGGGATCAACACCGATGATCTCAGCGAGTTCCTCAGTGGTGTACCAGCCTCCGAGCAGCAGCCCGGCAGCGTCCTGACGTTCGAGGGTCTTTGTCATCACGTTCCTTCCAAGGTCATGCGGCTCGGTCGTGGGAATCGACGGCGTGGAACTCATGGGCGAGTTCTTCGCGTGCGGCTTGGTGTCGTCGGCGGGCTTGGTCGGCGGCGGTGTTGGCCAGGAGGGCGTCTCCGGTGGTTTTCCAGCCGGACCCGATGTAGGACAGCCGGGCGAGGATGATCGTGGTTTCGGTGTCAAGGTCGTCTTGACGCTCAATCCGTTCGTCGGAGTAGTCCGGCCCTTGGGGTTGGGTGCGGCGGTAGTGGACGCGTGCGGCGCGTAGGGCGGCGAAGGTGACCGAGTAGTGGCGGGCTTTGGTGAGGAAGTGGCCGCCGAAGCCGAGCATGTGGGCCCAGCGGCGAAGTGATTCGAAGCCAGGGTGTTCGCCGAGGGCCCACGCGGCGTGGACGAGCCGTTCGGTGTGGGTGCCGGCCGGGTCGGCGTAGAGCCGGATGTTGTGGTCGTGGAGGCGGCAGGAGGTGTGTCCGGTGATCTCGGTGCCTTTGGTGGCGTATTTGGCGAGGTAACCGGCCACCATGGCGTCACTGACGGATTCGCCGTGCACGCTGATGATACGGACGTCGACCTGGTCGCCCCAGGTGATGGGCCATCCGTCGGGCCGTGCCGGGTGCGGGTCGGTGGTGCAGGTGATGTGCGCGGCGGCGGTTTTCACGGCGTCGTCGAGGTCGGCGGCGGTGATCCCGGGCGGCGGCGGGATGATGGCGGTCGGGTCGCTCTCGTCGATGCCGTCCAGGCGCAGCAGGGCATGAAAGTGGACGGCGCCGCGGGCTTGGAATTCGGCGACCTTGCCGTGCGAGACGCGCACTTTGGGCAGTCCACGTGCGCGGGCGAGCTGGTTGAGGCGGCGGGTGATCGCTTGTTTGGTGCGTCGCCATAGTTCGCCCGCGTGGTTGTTCCACACGGCGTGATGGTCGTGGTGGTAGCAGTCGGGGCACAGTGGTTGGCCGAGGTCGGCGTCGCCGGGTTGGTGGCGGGTGAAGCACGCGGCCAGTCGGCCATGTGGGCAGTGGTCGAGGGTGCGGCGGGCGTGGCAGGGGTCGGGGCGGCAGTTGCAGCGGGCCGGATCGGTGCAGGTGTGGCGGCGCACGTGCCGGGTGTGGACCGGGCCGAAGGACGGGGCGGTGAGGGTGGCGAACACAGCGGGGTGCCGTGCCACCGAAGCGGGGACGGTTTTGCCTCCGGCCAGGCCGGAGCGGATGAGGTGGAAGGCGTCGCGGCGGTAGGTGTCGGCGCAGGAGGGGCAGACCGCAGCACGGCGGTTGCCGCAGGCTTTGTAGATCACCCCGTCCGGCATGCCGGAGGTGGGCAGCGTGCGGGTGACTTCGCCGGTGCGGGTGTCGACGCTGTCGAGGTCGCCGAACAGCCGGACGGGGTGGGCGCATCCGGCGGCGGGCCAGACGTGGTCGAGCCAGTCGAAGTAGCCGTCTCCGGCGCGTTCGAGGGCGGTGTCGGCGCCGAGGACTTTGCGGCGGGTGATGCGTGAGGGCGGCAGCCGGTGGGTTGGGAAGCGCAGTTGGCGGGGTTCGGTGTTCGCCCCCGTACCCGGAGCCGGGGAAGCGGTTCCGGGTGCGAGAGCCAGCGTCGAACCGGACGCCGGTGGGTGCGTCACAGGCGATCCCCCTCGTGCTCAGCAGGGTGGGGGATGGTTGCCTGGAGGTCGCGCAGGATCACGGTGGCCTGGCCGGTGGTGATGCCGAGGTGTTCGGCGAGCGCGTCGGTGGTGATGGGCTGGCCGGTGTTTTGTTGGTGGGTGAAGGCGGCCACCCGGGCGCCGGTGATCAGGTGCGCCGGGATCGGATCAGCCGCAGGCGTGGCCGGGTGGTCGGCCGGGGTGGGGTGTTCGGTTTCGAGTGCGGGCACCTCGGCCGGGAGGGCCGGGGTGTCGACGTGCACGGCGGGAGCCATGCCAGGAGCCGGACCGCTGGGCCCGGTGGGTGTAGTGCGTGAGAGTACGAGTTTGGTCAGGGCCAGGAAGGCCAGGGCGGGGACGGCGGCCAGGAGCCATCCGGTGGGGCCGGGTTTGGCGACCGCGATTTGTGCGGCGATGGACAGGCTGGCGGCGGCGATGAGGACCGCCATGGGGTAGGTGACGGGTTGGTGGTGGCGTTTGCGGCGGCGGATCTCCAGTCCGGCGGCGGTGGGGGTGAGTTCGGTGGGGGTGAGTTCGGCGGGGGTGAGTTCGGTGGGGGTGAGTTCGGTGGGGGTGAGTTCGGAGATGACGGCGTTGGCCCAGCCGAACCAGTCGCCGGTTCCTTGTGGGCTGTTGGCCATGGTCCAGTCGTGGACGTGGGTGAAGGAGGCGGCGCCGGCCATCGAACCGACCAGTAGCAGGATGAGGACCTGGACGAGGTTCTCGATGCGTTCACCGTTCATCGGGGATCACCTCGGATGTCATGTCGCGGGCCAGGACCGGGCAGGGGTGGGGTTCGGCAGCGAACCAGCAGGTCCGGCAGTTGAACCCGGAAGCCAGGCCCGGGCCGCGATGGTCGGCGCAGAAGTGGCCTTCGGAGAGGTGTTCATGGACGCAGCCGCCGACCAGGTAGGCGGTGGCGGGACGGCCGCAGAGGCGTCCGGTCGCGAGCAGGATGACGCCGCAGGTGTGGTCGGCGAGGCGGCCGGTGGGGTGTTGGAGGGTGGGTTTGGTGATCATCGGTTCTCACCGCCCCAGCGCTGTTGTGCGGCTTGGCGGGTGATGCCGAGGGGCCGGGCTATGTCGGCCCAGGAGTAGCCATAGGCACGCAGGCCGGTGACGGCGTCATGGGTGGCGGTGTCGAGTTCTTCGGCGACCTCGGCCAGGTAGGCGAGGGCTTCCACGTCGCCGGAGGCGATACGGCGGCTGTAGGCCCGCAGGATGCGGCGCAGGAACGCGGCATATTCGTCGTTCTCGACCACGCGCCGCGCGGTTGGGTGTCAGGGCAGGGTTGACGGTGAAGTCGCTCATGCCAGGCCCCCGGACTTCTCAGCGCAGTCGAGGCATTCGCCCAGCGAGCGAGGAATGTAGTACCACCGCTCACACCCGCACGACGAGCAGATACAGCGAGCGCGCAGCGCTTTGGCGATGGCGGCCCGCTGGGCCGGGGTGGCGGTGCGCTTGGGCTTGGCCAGGTCTTGGCGGTACAGGTAGGCGACGCGGGCGCCGCGCCGCCACAGGATTTGTGCGGCGATGGGTTGTCCGCCGGGCCTCAGGCCCGCTTCGCGGAGCTGGCGCAGGGTGAGCAGGCCGGTCGGGGCCCACCGGTAGGGGTAGGTGGGCAGGCCGTAGCGCTCGCCGGTGGGGTCGTAGAACCGCAGGACGATGCCGTGTTCGGCGACGTCGTCCAGTGCCGGAACACGCCGGGTCGGGGTGTGGGCATGGGTAAGGTGCATTGCGTCCACTCCTTTTGCAAGTGGCTGGACGGCGGGGGCCGGAGGTCTTTGGCGAGAGGTCCGGCCCCGAGCCGTATCTAGAACCAGGTGGGTGGTTCCTCAACGAGGAGGATGGCGCCGCAGCGGGCGCAGTCGACCAGACCCGGGTGCTGCTGGTCGGCGGGTGCGTCGAGGTCGCAGGGCCACAGCCGCAGGTCGATGCAGCCGCAGTCGGGGCAGCGCAGGGCGCTGATGATGAGCTGGTCGGCCCAGCCGTTGAAGCAGTCGGGGCAGTAGATGTTCATGTCGGGCCAGGCCGACACGAGCCATTCGGCGTTTTCGGTGCTCATCATGTAGGCGCGGCAGTGGCAGCCGTCGCATTCCATGACCCAGCGTCCCCAGTCGGGTTTGCCGTTGGGCCGGTAGTACTTGTGGATCATTGGGCCCACACTCCGTGGCACGCGCCGCAGGTCAGCGCCATCTCGGTGGTGCGCTCGTCGACCACCACACGGATCTCATGGACATCGGTGGAGCCGCAGTACAGGCAGCGGGCGATGCGGTCGCCGATCAGTTCGGCGACGATGTGGGCGCGTTCGGGGTTGCAGGTGTGTTCCTGCGCCCAAGCACCGAGGGCCGGGTAGTCGCCGATGGCGACGGTGTGGGGTTCGAAGCACACCAGGCAGATGCCGGTGTAGCCGTTGGTCTCCGGGGTGATAGTGGTGACCAGGATCCGGGCCGCAGGGGGCTGTTTCGCGGGACTCATAGGGGTGCCTTTCTGCTCAGGCCGCCAGCACCGGGGCCGGTGCGGTGGCCGATGGAGGGGCAGGGGTGGTGCGGATCCAGGTGGCGTAGTCGACGAGGGTGTTGATCTGCTCGTCGGGCAGGTACGCGCCTTTGAACAGGGCGGGCACGCCGCCTTCGGCGATCAGATACGCCACGCCCTGATTGACAGGGGACATGTCGGCGGCGTTGAACCCCGAGTGGGCCCAGCCGTGGCCAAGGATGATGTCGCTGGAATTGGGAGTGGTGCAGCGGAAGGCCACCCGGAACCCGAAGATGTCGCGCAACGAGGTAGGGATGATGTCCACGCTCGGACGCTGGGTAGCGGCGATGACCGGGATGGCGCAGGCACGGCCACGCGCGACGACGTCACGCACGAGGGCGATGAATTCGGCCTGCTGCTCTTTGGTTCCGATGGTGGCCGAGTAGTAGGCCAGTTCATCGAGGATGACCGGGATCACCGAGACGCCGTCGGCAGGGGTGATCTTGCGGCGGTTGTGGGCGCGTAGCCAGGCGTAGCGGTTGTTCATCACCTGCTGCACACGCCGCAGCGTGACCAGGGCGTGCTCGATGTCGGGGCCGACGAATTCCTCGGCGAGGTCGGCCCACATGCCCAACTCGACGAGCTTGGGGTCCAGCAGCACCGGGCGGGTGCCGGCGGCCAGGAGGCAGTGCGCGGTGATGTTCTGTATCAGGCCGGACTTGCCGCCGCCGGGCTCTCCGGCGACCAGCATGTTGCGGTAGGCCAGCACCACATAGACGGGCTGGCTGAACTCGTCGACGCCCAGATAGACGGGGTCGAACATCGAAAGAATCGGCCCCACCGGTACAGCAGCCGATGTGGCCGCAGGTGGAACGGTCAGGGTTGCCATAAGGACGAGGTCCCTTCCAGAAGAGGGGACCCAGGCATGAGGCGACCCACGGCGGGTGACCTCATGCCCGGGGCCCGTGTGATGGGCAGGGAGGCGACGTCCCTGTCAGCGGCAGCAGTGCCGGGACGTCAGGTCACCGGTGATGGGTGTGGCGTCAGTTGGCCGCGATGATGAGCGCGGTGATCCAGAGCCAGGCGATGTGCCAGGACTGATCGAGGTGATAGGCGCCGGTACCGGTGGAGGGGTTGTCGTCGTGGCCGGGACGCGGAGCCCCGAGCCGGTAGTAGTCGCCCTTACCGATCCGATCGGCCAGGCGGGCCAGAGTGGAGCGCCGGTCGGCCCAGTAGTGGGAGGCCGCGTCCAAGGCCAGGGCGAGCGTCACGGTGATCGGGGACAGCGCGAGCCCGATCACCGTCGAGGTGACCGCGAGGGCGATGAGCTTGGTAGCGGTGATGGTGGCCACGTGCCAGCCGTGAAGCCCAGCCGGGACCGCCCTTGGTGCACGCTTGGTGGTGGGTCTGGATCCACTGGTCGCCGACGTGATGGGCGGCGTACAGAGCGGCGAAGACGGCCGCGAACACGGCCGCGCTGTTGTTGTACAGCATGAGAACAGCCCTTCCGGGGGACGAGTTTTCGGAGTGCTGGGATCAGACCCAGTCGAGGACGTCGTCAGGTGTCGACGACTTCGCCGACGCCGGAGCGGGAGCCGGGACCGGTTTAGATGCCGGCGGGGTGTCCGCCCGCTCGGTGCGCTTGTCGGTGCGCTTCTTGGCACGCGGCGGCTCGTCGGGTTCGACGGTGTCGGCCGGGATGTCGGGCAGGTCCAGTGCGGCCGGTGCCTCAGCAGCCGTCCGGGACGCTGCGGGGGTGTCGGGGTCGACCAGGTCGACCAGCGGGGAGTTCACCGTGCCGGTCAGCGCGTCGCGGCGCTTGATATCGGCCCGCACGAAGGCGGAATTGCGGGACGAGGCCCGCTCCACGGTGATGTTCGCGGCCCAGCAGGCGACCGCGATCTTGTCCAGGCGTGATTCCAAGTCGGCCAGCGACAGGCCGGGCCGCAGCCAGATCCACACGCGTTCCCCGACCGGGGTGGGCTTGGCCCACAGGATCAGCGGCAGACTGCCGGACCGGTTGGAGATGATGAACTCGTTGAAGCAGGCACGCAGCCGATGCCGGGAGATCAGGCACCAGGCCATCGCGACGATCCTGCGGCGTATGACCGGGACCCCAGCGGGCACACCGGCCACCACGGCGACGACCAGCACGCGCACGACCACACTCGTGTAGGTCGACAGCGCGGCGAACCCGAGCACGATCAGCGAGACCGTGACGATTTCGGGTGTCCACCACCACAGGACCCGGATGACGGGCCAGGCGGCGATGAAGCCCGCGACGGGCAGCGCCACGGCGATCCCGATCAGCAGACCGGCGGCCAGGGCCAGGATGGGGTGCCAGTACGAGGCCGCGACAGTCGCGGCCAGCAGACCGACCACGGCAGTGATGACGTAGAAGGCGATCTTGGCGGTACGGGCGTAGGACCGGGTAACGCGGTCCTCGATCAGCGTGACGGTTCCGCCACGTCCCGAACGGCCGAAGGAGCGGCCGGACGAGCCTCGCCCGAACGCGGGCAGGGACCTTAGACTTGGACATGATTCGTCCTTCCAGCAGAGGGATTGGATTGGCGGGGCCGGGGGTTGGCAGACCTATCCGGCCCCGCGCGCGTGTTCGAACGCCTAGCGGGTCAGGCGCTCGGCTTCCTGGCACTGCAACGAGCAGTGCTCGACACCACCCATGTCGGCGGTACTTCCGCCGCACTGTGTGCAGGTGGGTTCGTCAGCGGACGTGGCGTCCGCGACAGTGGGGTTGGGCCAGCACAGTTCGCTGGCAGCGTCCCGCTTCGGGGACTCTTCAAGGTGCGGAGCCATCACTTCTCAGCTCCCAGGTTGGACATGCCAGGCACGGCAGGATGGATGGTGGAACCGGAACCCAGATCAGGCCGACTTGGCCGCCGGACCGGACGCCTTGATCTCCACCGCGCGGAACGCCACACCGTTACGCCCGTTGGTCGCCCAGGGCAGGGCCTCCAACCGGGACACGGTGACGAACTGCCCCACCTTCACACTCGGCACTTCACCCGCCGTGGTGATGGTGATGACCTCGCCGCCGTCGTCGTCCTGGACGAACACCTGCGTCGACCACATCGGCCGGCCGGTGTCCCGCTCGGTCCGCTGACGCCCGTTCTGGTCCTTCTTCTCGACCGGGTCCTTCGACACCATGACCTGCTTCGCGCTGGTGTCCACGTAGAGCTTCACCAAGCTCTCCCTTCGACCTAAGGGCCGCACCGCCTCTCGGTGCGCTTCCCTTGCTGTGGCAATACGATCGGACGAGGGACGATTCTCGAACAGAGTGTCGATGGGTGATGATGGGTGATGATTGCTCGTCATCCCTCGCATCACCCCCGACGACATGCGCAGACTGGAGACGACACCGAAGCGGGAGGAGCACCTCGTGACAGAGGAGCGCCCAGATTGGGCAAAGCGGATCACCGCTGAACGAGAAGCCCGCGGTTGGAACAAGCCCCAGTTCATCGAGGCTCTACGGGCCCACGCCAACCGGCAACTGCCGGGCAAGGCGTCGATGCTTCGCCGCGTACACGCATGGAAGAGCGGCGACACCCGGCCCGATGATGACTACCGACCGCTCATCGCCAAGACGTTCGGCACGGTCACCGCAGCGATCTGGCCGGAGGCCAGTAGCCGGGACAGTGACGCCATGCTGGTTGCCGGAACCGGCATGGACACGCTGGAGATCCTCACGCGCTTGCGCGCATCATCGGCCGACCCGGCAGTCCTCGAAGGACTCCGCATCACCGTTGACCGGCTATGCAGCGAGTACCCGCACATGCCAGCCGATCAGTTGCTCATTGAGGGACGGGCGTGGCTTCGCCGCATCACGACTCTGCTGGACCGGCATCTGTCGCTGGCTCACCACCAGGAGATTCTGTCATTGGCGGGTTGGCTGGCTGCCCTGGTCGGGTGCGTCGAGTACGACACGACCAACCGATCAGCGGCCGAGGCGACCCGGCAGGCGGCACTTAGTCTCGGCGAGGAGTCGGGCGATGCCGAGGTCATGGCGTGGGCACAGGAAATGCGCGCGTGGTTCGCTCTCACCCGAGGAGACTTCCGAGGCGTTATCGCTGCCGCAGAAGCCGGTAGCGCCATGGCACCCAACTCACGCGCAGCCGTGCAGCTCCACGCCCAGAAGGCCAAGGCGTGGGCGCGAATCGGTGACCGTCGACAGGTCGAAGTAGCCCTAGACCAAGGCCGGACCCTATTGGAGCGACTGCCTACCCGGATAACCTGGATCACCACTTCGCGGTGGACCCGTCCAAGTGGGACTTCTACTCCATGGACTGCTACCGGTTGCTCGGTAGCGACCAGCCATCGAGCGCAGCCGAGAACAAGCTTGCGGAGACCTACGCCCAGGACGTCATCCGGATAGGGACCGACGCCGGTGGGGTGGAACGCTCACCAATGCGGAACGCGGAAGCACGGATAACTCTCGGGCTGATTGCCGCCAGGGAAGGCGACGTGGAAAGAGCCGTGGACTTCGGCGAGCGTGCCCTACATGGCGAGCGTAAGTCACTACCGAGTCTGCTCATGGTCTCCCGTGAACTCGGGGCCGTCATCAAGGAGCAGCACGAGTCAGAGCCGCGCGCCGTCGAGTACTTGGACCATCTTCGCCAACTGCAAGCAGCCGCCGGATAGCCGTCAAGTCGGAGTCCTGTCAGCACCTCAGCTAGCGTCCCGAATGTGCAACCGACGATGATCGTTTACGCCTGGGCCTGGGTCTTCTGCTTGAGGCGTTCGTAGGGGGTCTGGCCGCCGAGGCCGCCATGCGGTCGATCGTAGTTGTAGTAGTCCTCCCACTCGCGGAGCTTGTCGTTGAACACCTCGGCGCTATCGATCAGGACGCCGTCGAGCATCGCGTAGAACTCCTCGGCGTCGATGCGATGTGAGCGTTCCACCTTCCCGTTCAGCCGTGGCGTGCGCGGCTTGATGTAGGTGTGCGCGATGCCCTTGTCGAGCACGTGCCAGTGGAACGCGGACTGGAATTCGGCCCCGTTGTCCGTTTGGATGACCTCGACCTGGAACGGCAGACGCGACAGCACATAGTCCAGGAACTGGATCGCGGTCTTCTGGTTGAGGGTCGGGTAGATGCGCAGCACCCGCAGCCGTGTGCAGTCGTCGATGGCGGTGAACTGGTAGTACTTGTTGCGGCCGCCGCGGCGTCCGGTTGCGGCGCCGGCGATCGGCTCGATGAACTTCACGTCGATCTGAAGTCGGTGGCCGGGCAGCTGCTTCTCGTACCGCTTCCAGCGTTTGTCGTGCCGCTTGTAGCGCTGCGAGGCGGGCAGCCGGCCCATGTCCAGCCGTTTGAGGATCCGCCACACGCCGGACTTGGAGATGGTGATGTCGTGGTACCGCTTGAGGTACATCGCGATCTTCTCGGGCCCGAAGTGGTAGTTCTGCCGCAGGTAGATGATCTTCCCGACGACCTCGACGTGGGTGGCGTTCGGGCTGGTGTGGGGTCGCTTGGATCGGGTGCGCAGGTCCTCGACGCCCTCGGCCTGGTAGCGGCGGTACCAGATGTAGTAGGCCTGCCGGCTGATGCCGAAGTACCGGCACGTCATCGCGACGTTGCCGGTGACCTCCTCGACGTGCCGGATGACGGCCAGGCGCCGCTTGGCCTCACGGTCGAGCGGCGGATTGGGGCGGTCGGACTGGAGGTTGGAGGGCGACATAGATGATCTCCGTAGTGGCCGGAGACCCAGGTGTCAACGATGAGCGTCAGTTTTAGAAGCTAGCGTCCCGAACTCTGTGCAGACTTTCTGTACGTCTTCAAGGCGGCCCGAGTACCGGGCCGCACGCGCCGCCGACTCGGCGCCTGGCCCTCCGCCTCTGCTCAGGCGCCAGCTACGGGACCAGGCCGACGCCGGTCGGCAGACGCGAAAAGCAGCAGACGTCACGGGGCCGCACGAAGACGGAGACCAGATCACGGGGTCGAGCTGGCCGCGCCCGTGCCGCTGACCGGTTCCCGACTTGCGCGGGGACCCCGCGCGGGGCCTCACGACGGGCCAATGCGGGCAGGCAGGTGCCGCCCGCCCGCCGATCCAGGCTACGAGGCCCCGCCCCCACGCAAGTCCGGAACCGTCCAGCTCTACAAGAGCAGTTTCGTGCTTTTGAAAGAGTCATGGCTCTACTATTCGACTGTCTCTAGAAGCAGTCCTTCGGAAGCGTAACCACACGCTTCGCTGTACAACGATTTCTTCAATGCCGAAGAGCCCGCGATAGATATAACCGTCATAGTTTACGTTCTTCGCACGAACCTTGACGAGGTGATAAAGTGAAGGTTCCAAGCCGCCAAGTTGAGTCTTGACGATGCCATCGTAAATCGTTGGTGAAACGATAAGAACAAGATCTGCTTCAGTGTCGAGAAGTTCATTTCGGAGTATTTGAGAGTCCAACAATCGTCGGACAGTAATTGGCGCCTGCCCCACAGGGCCAAAAGAGCCAGGCATTAGCGTCCCGTGGTCCATTGCCAGCCGAACGCGTATACGCGGCAAAGGAGTGCGGTATCTATTGAGCTGTCCAAGCACTTGGGCGATCTTATTCGGATAAGTCGCAATCAGGCGAAGCCCATCAGTATCAACAGGAAGAAAGGCGAGCTCCCCATCCCCAGCCACCTGGCGATGCCAAGTGGCTCGATTAAGACCGGTCTGCGCCGCTGCACCGTCCAAGACGTAAGCGAGATCTTCCTGGATACGCATCTGATCAAGCATCGATAGACTGCTGAACCCCTCAACGTCTACCCCTACGACGAACTGATAGGCGAGCCCTACCCCGCCAAGCGTCGTGGACGTTCCCGGCGATGCCAGCGCAGGCAAACCTCCAGGCGGCGACCCCCAAGTTATAGCCACCGATACCCCTGCAGGACCCCAGCGACGCCGACATTCGCGCTATTCAAGATCATCGCTAGCATCCACCTCCTGCGCCTGAAGCGCACTGGGCCCCGCTCGCCCAATCATCCGTGACTGCAAGCATGTTTGCAAGTTTGCATGTACGCCAGCATGTACTTACCCGTGCTAGCTTGCACTTGGCAGGAGTGAACTGGCTCCGACTGCCAGGGGAGAGACCCATGCCCGAAGCTCGTACTCCGACTGTCCGAGCTCGTCAACTAGCCCGAGAGCTGCGACAACGCCGGATCACCGCCAACCTCACTGGCGAGCAGGCCGCTACCGAGTTGGGCTGGTCCTCCGCCAAAGTGTCGCGGATCGAAACCGCCCGCACCGCAGTTACAGTCGCGGACGTCAAACGCTTGCTGAACCTGTACCAGATCCCGGAGGCACAGGAGGAGCGGCTGGTCGAGCTGGCGCGCTCGGCTCAACAGCGAGGCTGGTGGGAAAGCGTCGCCGACCTCCCCGAGGGCTATAGCACCTATATCGGTCTCGAAGACGAAACATCGTTTCTGCGTTCATTCCGGCTCAGTATCGTCAACGGACTATTGCAAACCGAGAGCTATGCTAGGGCCGTCATTCGCAACACAGTGCCCAAGCTTCCACCTGGTGAGATTGAGCGCAAAGTTGAGATTCGCCTCAAACGCCAGAAACGCATCACAGAAAAAGACCCATTGAAGATATGGACGATCCTGGAAGAAGGCGTCATTCGCCGACTCATCGGTGGGGCGGAGGTAACACGCGAACAAATGAACCATCTATTGACGCTAAGTCAACGGCCGGACATTACGATTCAAGTTCTACCTTTCACTAAGGGCGCCCATCCCAGTATCGGTGTGTCTTTCAATATACTAAGCTTCTCGGGAGATATTCTTCCGGATGTGGTGCACGTAGAAGAAATGACCGGAGATCTTTTCATTGAAAACGAAAAAAGGGCCTTTCGGTATATGCTGGCATTTGAGGAACTCCAGCGAAGAGCGCTCACCGAGAGAGAGACGCAGGACTTTATCTCGAAAGCGATTGAGGAAATCAGGTAAATATCCCTTGAGAGGGATAAGTATTTGAAAGGCTATTCATCTTTGACTGCTCCAGAATGGCGCAAAAGCACTCACTCCGACTCGGCCGACTGTGTAGAAGTCGCAGGCGGTAGCAGGGTCGTCGAAACATCCATCTTGATCCGCGACTCCAAAGATCCACGCGGAGGCATTCTGTGCTTGTCTCTGCAAGATTGGCGATCGTTGATAATGCATGTGAAGACCGGGGGATTCGACGTCTCAACTCACTGACCAGTCAGTCAACGCTTCTATCAACTCTTAGCGTCGCCCATGGGAGGGTCAATCGATGCGCTGCTGGGGGTTGGTTATTCGCGCACAAGGGAGCCAACGAAAAGAGCTGCTGAGGGCGACGTCACCAGGGCGGGCACATCGAGGGCACATGAGCTTGCGATCATGTGCGAGTCGGCGAGAAACGTCGAGGGCTGGAACTCCTGGTGAGAGGGCGTGTCGACCGGAACGCACAGGTCTGCAGGGGTGCTTGCGAAGAACCCGGCTTACAGGCCAACTGATCCACAAGTGCGCCGGTGACGAATGCCGGCACCGAGCGGTTGCCCCCTAGTCAGATTCGATCGCGTCGTCAGGCTCGTCTTGCTGCCAGTTTCGGGGCCAGGGGCCGGAGGGTGGAGGCGGCCCAGCGATTCCAAGATCGCGGCGAGCACAGGAGTAGAAGTCATCGCGAGCCCGACTCACGCGCTGTACGGCAGCAACCCAGCCCTCTTGATCGTCTTTAGTCCGCGGACCCATAGCCCGATGTTCCAGACGCCCTCATGCCGTGCTCTGGCCGCTACGACGGTTTCCGCGTCTCCGACAAGCAGCACAGCTTCCCACTCAGCCTGACGCCGCGACTCGGCCTGGGCGAGGAGCCGCGTCCCCTCCTCAGGCTCCAGCGGGTCGACTGTGTACGCCAGCCCACGGTGAGCGGCAATGCGCTGCCCGATACTGATCTGGGTCTTCAGCGCGTTGGCGTAGTTTGCGTAGATCTCGAAACTTCTTCTCATCCCATCGTTCCGTTCTCGTCCTCCGCCAACGGGCGCGTTCGGTGAGACTGCTCGTCAGGTAAGAGCCCAAAGCTCCGATGATTACCCCTGCGAGAGCAGCGGCCTGGTCCAGGAATGCCACTTCGACCTCCTGATATCAGACGGCATGCACTTCAAAAGGGTTCAAGACCAAAAGCAACACCGTCGAATGACGGGGACCAGTTGGGGACCACACGCCATGCATCAAGACGAACATAGCCCTGATCGCCGAACATCGCACACACGTTCGAATGGTGTCGTGAGCTGCGAAGAGCACTCCCCCGCCGTCCTGGGGGTCAAGGGGTCGTGGGTTCAAATCCCGCCGTCCCGACAAGAAGTGCCAGCTCAGAGGCCGTTTCTCCACCACGGAGGACCGACCTCTTGATCGTTTGTTAGCCGTTCGTTAGCGAACCCAGCCGCCCCTCGCGGCACTCGCCCGGTTCACACGGGACCACAAGAGCACCCAACCCCAGAGCCGACGCCTGCCACGTGTTTAACTCCAAGGGGCGGAAGATCAAGCACGAGGGCGCCACGCGAGACCACGCTCTCTGGCAGACTCAGCCAGCACGCTGGGCCCGGGCAGGCCCCTCCTCACGTTGCCGACTTCACCGGCTGACGAGCAACAACGCCAAGCGGGCGGCGGCCAAGGCCCCCAGCCCCAGCGCAGACGAACGTGGAACGAGGACGTGCCGAGCCGCCTGGCGGCTCCCATGTCGCGGGCGCAGAAGTCGCGTGAGGTTCGGCCGGGTGGCCGTCCAGTCGAGGGGCCAGATCCGCAGATCCGGCCCCTGACCCATGCAAAGCCCATCCTGGCTTCGCGAGCTGGCGGCGTCCTCGCCGATTCCTGGGGCCAATCGGCCTGGTCACAGCGGCCTTCACGGCCGAGGGGTCTTCATAACGCTGGTCGAGAAGGGCCCGTACAGGCACGCCGACGCGGCGCGTTCTCGGCGGCCTCAGGGAGGCGAGATTGATGCAGCCCGGAGCGACGCCCCTCGCTTCTCCGACTGATTGCCGCTACCGACTCCATCGCCGATACAAGCGTCACCAGATGACTGGGGCACGCGAGTGGTAGGCACCCGATCCAGGCTTTCAGGCGATCCTGGCCGTCCCGCGTTGCCGAACCGAAGGCTCGCCCCCGCCAGGGGCTAATCGGAACTGAGCAGGGATCGAAGGGCGGCCGTGGGCACCCGATAGCAGGGGCCTATGCGGAGGACCTTGCAGGGGAAGTGGCCAGTCTTGGCGAGTTGATAGGCGTAGGTGCGGGAGAGACCGAGAGCTCGCGCGGCGGTGGTGATGGCAACGACGGTGGGCAGCTCGGCAAGTTCGGCGTTCGTCAGCGGTTGCATGCAGTGACCTCCGGTTTCGGAATCTCCGTTGTCGGCGAAGCAGGCTGATCAGGTAAGCACCAGCCGCTGTCGCAGGTGCCTTCGCCTTTGTCGAAGGGGAACGGTTCTGCGTGAGGGGTGACGTGAGGTGGGTGTGTCAAGTTAACGGCTGATCTTGGTTGGTTGCGTGGTCAGTGGATGGTCGGGGTGAGTCGGCCTTCGAAGGCGATCTGGAAGGCGTTCAGGGGTGCCTTCCAGCGCATGGTCCAGCGTTTGCGGCCCTTGCCGGTGGGGTCCAGGCTCATCAGTGCCATGTAGATGCATTTGAGGGCGGCGGCCTCGTTGGGGAAGTGGCCGCGGGCGCGGACGGCCTTGCGGATGCGGGCGTTCACCGACTCGATCGCGTTGGTGGAGCAGATCACCTTGCGGATCTCCACGTCGAAGGCCAGGAACGGCACGAACTCGGCCCACGCGTCCGACCACAGCTTCACGATCGCGGGATACTTGTGGCCCCAGGCGTCCTGGAACTCCAGGAACCGCTCGGTGGCCGCGTCCTCGCTCGGGGCGGTGTAGACCGGCTTGAGCGCACGTGCGATCTTGTCCCAGTCCTGCCGGGCGGCGTAACGGAACGAGTTGCGCAGCAGGTGCACCACGCAGGTTTGGACGGATGGTGCGGGGCCAGATCGTCTCCACCGCCTCGGGCAGGCCCTTCAGCCCGTCGCAGACCAGCATCAGGACATCGTCCAGGCCGCGGTTCTTCAACTCGGTGAACACGTGCAGCCGGTACTTGGCGCCCTCGCCGCCGTCCCCGGCCCAGATGCCCAGGATGTCGCGGTGGCCCTCCACGGTCACCGCCATCACCACATAGACCGGCCGGTTGGCCACCTGTCCGTCCCGGATCTTGACGTTGATGGCATCGACGAACAAGACGGGATAGACGCGGTCCAGCGGCCGGCTCTGCCACCCGGCCATGCCGTCCATGACCTTGTCGGTGATGGTGGAGATGGTCTGCTTGGACACGCTCGCGCCGTAGACCTCGGCCAGGTGCGCGCTGATCTCCCCGTGCGTGAGGCCCTTGGCCGACAGCGACAGCACCATCTCGTCCACCCCGGTCAGCCGGCGCTGCCGCTTGCGGACCAGTTGCGGCTCGAACGTGCCGGCGGTGTCGCGGGGCACCTCGACCTGCACGGGCCCGACGTCGGTGAGCACGGTCTTGACCCGGGTCCCGTTGCGGCTGTTGCCGCTGCCCCGGCCGGACGCGTCGTGCTTGTCGTAGCCGACATGGTCGGTGATCCCGCCTTCCAGCGCGGACTCCAGCACCCGCTTGGTCAGCTGCTGCAACAGCCCGCCCTCGCCGGTCAGCTGCAGCCCCTGGGTTCGGGCACGGTCCACCAGCATCGCGATCAACTAATCGTCCGACGCCGCAGCCGGCGGTGTCTGGACCGGCTCGGCGGACTCGTTCTCGGCGGCGGTGTCGGTCACCTGGCATCTCCTTGATCATCGGATCCGCCGTTCATTAGACACTCCCCATCCCCGCTCGTGGTGGTCGAGGAGTTGGACCGCCTCAAGGAGAGCAGCAAGAAGCACACCCTGCTGGCGCGCCGGGTACACCACGGCGGTCATCAACCGGGTGCTGCCGGACTCCAACGAGACCGGCGTCCTGCGGAAAGCGGGCTACGCGCCCGGCCGCGGCACGATCACCCTCGAAGCACTGATGGACCGGCCCGGCCACGTCCGCCGGGCGAATCCCACTACGCCAGGCCTGATGTGGCCAGGAGCGGATCAGATTGATACATAGTCGAGACTAACCTTCATCACTATCATCTCACCATGGACACGGAACAGAGCAATGATCTAAGAATCTTCTGCCGGCAAGTCCGACAGCGCTCAGTAGAGCACCAGGAAGCCATGCCCGTCGTCATAGAAAATGGCTGGCGATCGATTAGCGTAGGAATCCTGCGACAAGAGCTAGACTCAATGGTCCGCGTAATCTATCTGAATTCACAGCCACCCGAACGTCAGACCCAACTACTTGCCGACTCGGTGAATGGTGAGCGCTGGAGAAGCACATCAGGAAAACCAATATTCGATAAGCAGATGGTAGATAATACGGGAATTTCAGATGGCTGGCCCAAGATGGTTTACAGGTTTGGCTGCACCTTCATTCACCTGTCCAGTTCTCACGACCATATGGCGCGCGACCCATTCCAAGCATTACCCCGCCATGAACGACAGATCATTGTTGACTACATCAACTATTACCACAGAAACAAGCCTCTCGATCCAGTAACGACTGATTCTGATTTTGAGAGCGTACACCTCTATGTGCCATATATTCTAGAAAAGATATCTACGAACCTTGAGTTCGAACTCGAAAAACTCGAGCATGGCAAGCTCACTTAGCATTGATCTCGACATTCCCTCGATTCAACCCGGTTAAGTACAGCGACCGGACGACGCACATCCGGCAACTCCACCCGCGATGCCGCTTTTAATCCGTAGGTTGTGGGTTCGAGTCCCACGCGACCCACTACCCCTGACCAGGGCAAACGCGGGATTGCCCGGCTTGTCCACCGCCCGACATGCCCCGCTTCGTCCCCGTGGCGGCTCGGTGGCGGCTCGGCGGCTCAATCCGGGTCCAGCATCCACCCTGGCAGCGCCCCGAAACCGGGTACTCGTCACCCGCTCAGCCGGTCATGTCGCGCACAGAACCAGCGGCCAGAGCCGCCAGAGCAGTCAGCAACGCACTTCAACGGGCGTGAATCCGCAGGTCCGCAGCCCAGCGCAGGCGGCACCATCAAGCACTCCCCACCAAGCCGGTCGTGAAGAGCAGCCATGATCAAGAGTGCGACACGGGCCGTCTACGCTCGTGACCTCCGAGATCGTGATTGCTGGGCGCGTCGCACTTGTAGGTTCACACCGCTGGTGTTGAGGCGGAATCGGGCCATCTATGTACTGACCTGGTACTTGGCGGCGATGTGGTCGGCGGGCGCGTTGGCGAAGGCTTCGCGGAGGAGGATCTGGCGTGGGAGGAGGAGGCAGCCTGCCAGCCAGTTGGCTTCTTCCTCCTGGTCAGGGTCACAGGTGAAGAAGACGTTCCCCCCGAGGGTCTGCAGTTCCCTGACCTCGTGGCGCAGCAGGATGTGCGCGATCTCGTGGGCGATGTCGCTGTTCGTTCGTGCCGGGTCGTTAAGCGGGTTGCAGACGATGACTACGCGATCACCGGGGAGGTGAAACGAGGCGGCGGAGAAGGCCCGTCTTGTTCGGCGATGAGCTCTTGGAGCTTTCGGATGTCGATAAGCTGGTCCGCAGGAACAACCTCGATGTTGAGGTGGCGGGCCAATACACGGACATCGACGGGCGTGGCGGCCGTAAGGCCCATGTCGCTTCTGGTCCTGTCAGCCAACCGTTCGGCCTGGGCTTTGAAGCCCCGGCGCACCGCTATGTCCCCCGTCCTAGACGCGGAGAGCCTGATTCCAGTTGGTGCTGCATCTCCGACAGGATTTCTCCGAGGAGTTTCGCGGCTCGGGGGGTGAAGGTCTTGGCCGCGCGGAGGTGCACGGTCACCTCCGCGTTCTTCTTCGCCAGCGTCCAGTAGAGCTCGCGGACGACCTCAGCGATCGACTCGGCCGCGGCAGGCGTGAGGTTGGGGTCTTGCGCGAGCCTGGTCGCGATGACCTCACAGGGGTGGTTTTCACCCGGAACATCGCGGGTTGGAAGAACCGTTTCTGCCGGCACGGACGTCGACCACCTCGCCGCACCATCGGCACCACCGCTCCGAGGAGATCGACAAGTCCAGAGGCTCCAGCGGGATCAGTCCGGTTTGCGGACGACGGCCGCTACGTCGGCGGGCACCGAAAGGTCGGGCAGAAACGCTGCCCTCGTTCCCATTCGGCCTCGACGGCGGCGGCTGAGGCCATGTGGGGCTCACCGGTCGTGGCTTGACGGCGACGGATGCGGCGTTGCAGGTTGCAGAACGCACGGCGGCGCGGCTGGGCGGTCATGGCGTCCTTCACGAGCGGAGTCCTATGCACACCGCTGGACGGCATGATCTCGGGGGGGGAGCCACGCGCCGTCCCGGACGCTTTGTCCTCGGCGCACCGGTGGCGTAGGCACCCGGTACTCAGACTGGCGCCCCAAGTCCGCCCAATGTGCGCTCGGCCTCCCGTTACGGGATTACCCGCCAGACACCTACTGTGCAACACTACAGAGCAACTGGGTACGCAAAGCGGTACATTTGTACCCATCAACGGACCGGCCGGTGGTGGTGTTCGTCACCAGCGCGGCAGGGGGCGGTCGCTGCCGCGAGCCAAGAGTGCAGGCGTAAGCAGCGCTCGGTCTGCTGCGCGGATGACAGCGACGCTTCAGGTCATCCAGATCCCGAACACACCTGGGAGGAAGGCGATGATCAGAGCACTGGTGGTGGGCGCTTTCGACGATCACGCTGCCATCACTGTGGCTGAGCGCGTGACCCCACAACCCACACCGAGCCGCTCAGTCATTATTGATGTGAGGGCGGCTGCCCTCGGTTTTCCGGACGCTCTCATTGCACGAGGGCTGTACCAAATCAAGCCCGACCTTCCGTTCGTCCCCGGTATGGAGGTGTACGGCACGGTGCGGTCGGCGCCGGCTGACTCCTCGTGGTCCGAAGGTCAGGCAGTCGTTGCCCTAACAGGTGCGTACGGCGGGTGCGCGGAAGTGGTCGCGGTGCCCGAAGACTGGGTCTATCCCGCACCGACGGGATTGGAGCCGGCCGCTGCGGCAGCAAGTACCGTCAACTTCCATACCGCCTACTTCGCACTTGTCCGCAGAGGACGGTTGCAGCAAGGCGAGCGGGTGATCGTGCACGGCGCGGCCGGCGGGGTGGGAAACGCCGCGGCGCAACTCGCCCTGGCGCTGGGCGCCGAAGTGATCTCTGTCGGGCGGGGGGACGGCCCACCTGCCAACTGGCCCCCGACCGGCGGTCACCACACGTGGATCAGCCCCGCAGACGACTGGGCCGAACACGTGCGCGCCGCTGTCGGGCAAGCCGGCGGCGATCTGATCATCGACCCGGTCGGCGGTTCCTGGACCAGGGAGAACTTGCGGCTGCTCGCACCCGAGGGGCGAGTCATCTCGGTCGGGTTCGCCTCGGGCGAGATCCCGGAGGTGGGGTTCAACCGTCTCCTGCTCCGCAACATCACGGTTGCGGGAGCCGCATGGCGAGAGTTCGTCACCGAGACCGCACCGTCCTATGGTCTCGAAATCGCTCATCGGCTGAATCCCCTCTTTCAGGACGGCAGCCTACGGTCTGTACCCTCCGCCATCCTCACCCTCGCCCAGGCGCCCAACGCTCTCCGTGACCTCGCGGAGGGGACACGGCGCGGCCGAGTCGTCGTGACGTTCGGAGCCAACTGATGGGCTATTACCTGGAGGATTTCAGCGTCGGTGACGTCTTCCGCACGCAGGGACGCACGATCACTGAATCCGATATTTCCTCCTTTGCCAACCTGACGTGGGACACCAACCCGGCGCATACCGACGTGGAATACGCGAAGCAGGGTCGGTTCGGCACAACGATCGCGCACGGGATGCTTGGCATCTCGGCGGCGATGGGCCTCGCATCGACACTCGGTATCTTTGAAGGCACCTCGATCGCGCTCCTGACCGTCGAAGACTGGACATTTCATTCGCCCGTTTTCGCTCGCGACACCATCACCTGCGAAATCGAGATCGTATCGACGCGCAGAACGAGCAGCGGCACGGCTGGGGTGCTCGGGCGTCGATTCCGCCTCTCGAACCAGGAAGGAACCGTCGTCCAGTCGGGGTCCATCAGTCTGCTGATCAAGGCTCGGTCTGTCGGCTCGGGTCGATCGGACCCGGGTGGTTGATCCGACTCAAGCGACCATCAACCGACTGTAAAACCCAGGGGCTGCCCGGACCGGCTCTCGATCGCCAAGCCGATCGCCACCTATGGCATCACTGCGGGCTTACCGCCCCCGCGTGATCACGACCTGTCCGGGCCGCCTCCAGGACAGCCTTGAGGAGCCTGTTCTGGCGTTGCAAGATCCCTGTTCGACGGTGGCCTGGAGGCCGGACGGGGATCGGGTCGGGTTTCACCGCGGGCGGTCCGCCTCACTGGTCATCTCTACGCGCGATGGAGCCCACGTCATACTTGTTCTGTGATGGCTGGGGCACGGGATTCGAATCATGGATCGATACGTCGTCGGCGAGTGGACCAGGAGCGTCGTGCTACGTTGCTCAGGGACCTGGAAGAGATCATGCTCGCTGAGGGCTTCAAGGCCCTCAGCATGGACGATCTGGCGCACCGCCTGCAGTGCTCAAAGGCAACGCTTTACAGCGTTGCCAGAAGCAAGGAACAACTGGTGACGGCGGTGACGAAGCGGTTTTTCCAGCAGGCGACCGAGCAGATCGAGCAGGCCGTGGCCGCTGTGGCCGATCCGAAACAACGCATCCCGGCCTACCTGTCGGGGGTGGGCAAGGCGATGAGCCGGTGTTCCTCGGAGTTCTACACCGACATGATCGGCTTTGCTCCCACCGCGGAGATCTACCAGGTCAACTCCAAGGCTGCGGCCCGACGTGTGCAAGAGCTGATCGCTGCCGGTGTCGAGGGTGGGGCGTTGCGTCCGATCGACGGCCACTTCGCCGGGCACCTCGTGGCGCTGGCCATTGAAGGGGTGCAGTCCGGGGCACTCCTGGCCAGTACTGGGCTCAGCGCAGGGGAGGCGTACACCGAGATGGCGGATCTCCTGCTGCACGGCCTCACCATGCCCCCGGCGTTGGGCGAGGGCGGGCGCCAAATGTAAAACGGCACCCCATCCCGCGTGTACGGGGAGTAACGCACGCCCCCACCGGAAGAGCCCGAAGATCAAATCCACAGGTATTGACTATTGCTCTACGGCCGATCAATGTGCGCCGCCGCAACTCACGCTTGCGGGTCTGCCCCACCGCTCGATCATCGAGTTCACACGACGACTCGAACACCGCTCGGCGGAATCTCAAGCCGCACTGGCCGATGAGACCTCAGACTCGGGAGACGGTCGCCCTGGCCAAGGCTCCGGTCGCCCGTCTCACTCCTGCGGAGTTTCGGCAACCCGTTGTAGTACCCCGCCGCCATGCCTTGTGTACCGGAACCACCCTGGCAGACGCATCTCGATCAGAGCAGCCTCTTGAGCTGGGCCGATGCGCAGGTATTTGGCGCCGCAACAGTACCGAACGACGGGCCTGCGTTGCTCAGTGAGGACGGGGTCCGTGTCGGTCACTGTCCATCTCGGTCGGCGAGTTCGGCTCGTCGCGGCTCCGCAGCAGATAGCGCTGCGTCTTGCCGCTGGGGGTCTTGGGCAGGCCCTCGATGAAGTGGATCGCCCGGGGATAGGCGTGTGCGGCGTAGCGAGTCTTGACCCACTCCTGCAGTTCGGCGGCCAACTCCGGTGACGCGGCGCTGCCCTTCCTCACGACGACATACGCCTCAATGACCTCGCCGCGAGCCTCGTCTGGTGCGGCGATAACGCTGCACTCGGCGACGTCGGGGTGCTGGGCGAGGACGCTCTCGATCTCGAACGGCCCGATCCGATAGCCGGCCATGATGATGACGTCGTCGTCGCGCGAGGTGAAGAAGAAGTCGCCGTCGGCGTCGACCGACCCGGTATCACCGGTAAGGTACCAGCGGCCGTCCGCGGTGAATTTGGACGCGCTCTGGCCCGGCGTCTGGTAGTTGCGGAACGTCATCAGCGGGCTCGCGACATCAATCGCGATTCGGCCGAGCACGCCGGTTCCAGCCGGCTCGTCCCGTTCCTCGGCTAGGACGGTGAGGCTCCAGCCGGGCAGCGGCCTCCCCATCGACCCGGTCTTGATGGGCCGGGCGAGCTCGGCGTGATGGTGATTGGCCAGAGTCATGCCGATCTCGGTCTGGCCGAAGTGGTCGTGCACCTCCAGGCCGAGCGCGCGGCGGGTCCACTCGTTGATCTCGGGGGTCAGCGGCTCCCCGGCACTGGATGCTCTCTCCAGGCACAGCCCCCGAGGCACGGGCACCGAAGAGGTGCGTAGTTGCCGGTACACGGTCGGGGCGGCAGCGAAGTCCGTCACCGCATGGTCGACGAGCGTCCGCCAGGTCTTCTCGACGGAGAATCCGCCCGCCAACAGCAGACTGGGGATGCCGACGACCATCGGGGCGATGATGGCCGCGTACAGCCCATAGGCCCACCCCGGGTCAGCCGCACACCAATAGCTGCCATCCTGGGGAACTGCCTGGGCATACTCCAGGTACACCTGCCATCCCGCGAGGTACGACACGGGGTGAATGACGCCCTTGGGCTTGCCGGTGGTGCCGGAGGTGAACATGTGCACCAACGGCCCTTCTCCGCCGACGGCGACGGCCGGTCCCGGCTCCGGCGAGGCGGCCGCGATGAGGTCGCTGAGCATCACGTCATCGCCGAACCTGGCGGTCCCCGCGACGAGGATGCGGCGCTGCGGATCATCCGGCATGTCCGGGCCGGGGTCAAGCTTGTACCGCTGATCCGGGTCGACGATCACGACTCGCGCACCCGAGCCTTCCAGGCGCATGGCGATGGCCTGGGGGGCGAACGCGGTGAACAACGGGACGTAGACCGCGCCCAGGCGCCAGAGCGCGAGGATGACGGTGACGAGTTCGGTGCTCTTGCCCATCAGGGTCGCCACCCGATCGCCCGGTCCCACACCGAGCTCCTGCAACGCCCGCGCATACCGGTGCGAGTTCGCCGCGAGCTGCCCGAAGGTCAGGACAGACCTGCCTCCGGCGGCATCGACCACCGTGAACGCCACCCTGTCAGCAGGGTGCCGGTCGCACAGCAGCAAGGCCACGTTCACCTCAGGCGACGTGAACCTGCCGGTCAGCTCGGTCACCCGGTCAGCGGCCCTCATCGCCGGCCCTTCCGGACCCCGCGCAGCCGCACGATGGCACTGCACAGCCGCCGCCCATCAGGGTCCAGAGCCGCGACACGAACCACATTCACACGGGAGTGCTGCATCATTGCTCCTTGTCAAGTCAACGGTGAAATTACAAATATTCAGTCAATTACTCATTTATGGCCTTTCCTGCTGGTCCACAGGCAGTTCGACGTATGTCTCCCGCAATTGGGCTCGCAGATAGCCGGTTTCGATCGGCCTCAGTGAGGTCGGCACACGCGGTCATGCCTGGTCCGTCGTTTCGACGATCACGTTATTGAGCGCAGTCTTGGGCTCGGAGACCCGGGCGCCACCGCGGAGCGGATGCAGGTACCGGGCCGGGCCTCGGAAGCCGTCAGGACGTGCCCGTCGGGAGTTGATCACCCTTGCCGCCCGACGGTAGAGGGACGCCCCAACTCAACCCAGCCGGAATCAGAGCCGGAGTCGCGATGGATCCTCCAGAGGGCCCTCCCGGTCGGCACGACCGGTCGCGGAGGTCACGGGGCAGCGAGGATCAGCGGATTCGCGGTCCCACTGTTCGCGCACCCACGTATGGGCCGGGTCGTCGCAGAAGGACATCGACCGCTCCTCTCCGGGTCCGGCGAGCACGTTCAGGTAGTACAGGTCATAGCCGGGCGCAGCGGCGCACGGGCCGTGGTAACCATGCGGCACCAGGCACACGTCACCGTCGTGGACTTCGACCGTGACGTCCAGCGTGTCGTCGTAGGTCCGATGTAGGCCGAACCCGCTGCCGCTCGGCGCCGTCCCGCCGGCCACGGCGACGCGGTAGTAGTAGATCTCCTCGTTGGCGACGGGACAGGTCGTGTCGTGCTTGTGCGGCGGATAGCTGGACCAGTTGCCGGCCGGGGTGATCAACTCGCAGGCCATCAACCGGTCGGCGCCGTCGAACACACCCGGCGCACCAAAGTTGGTCACCTGCCGGGTCGCATTGCCGGCACCGCGGACCTCGACCGGCACGGCGTCCGCTGGTACATAGCGGGCCGGCAGCGAGCGGCGGGCCGGCGCCATCGGAACGGCGATCAGCGCGGATGCCACGCTGCTGAGCCGGGCTGAGCGGCCGCGGCCGAGGTAGGCGAAGTCGGTGACCCGGCTGAACACCGAGGTCCGACCCCGCAGGTGGAACCGCTCGGTCTCCGTTGCTACTTCGCAACCACCGGCGAGCGGCAGCACGAAGACCTCGTGGTCACCAGTGTCCAGTGTCCGGGGTATCCCCGGCTCTAGGGCGAGCACGCGGAGCCCGGCGTACCTCCAGCCCGCCCGACCGGCCGTGAGCAGCACCGGATCGTCGCCGTGGCGAAGGGCGCCGTCCGGCAGGTGGATCCCGGTGTCGTCGCCCCTCATGCCGCGTATTCGGCGAGAGCGCCCGGGTCGAACACCACACCGACACCGGGGAGCTGCGATCGGACCACCCGGCCGTCGCGCACGACGAGTTTGGAGTCCGCGGTCAGGAGCCTCTCGAAGTTGAAGATGTCGGTTCGCTCGCTGAAGTACTCGACCATCTCCCCGGAGCCCGCCCCGGCGATCAGCTGCGAGTGCAGGTTCGCGTGCCAGTGCGGCGCGAGCACGAGATCGTTGGCGCGGGCCAATCCGGCGACGATCGACCACTCGGTGATGCCGCCCATGACGCCCGCGTCGGCCTGGATGACGGAGGCGCCTCCCCGATCGATGAGCTCGCGGAAATCGCGCCGGTTCGTCAGCAGCTCTCCGGTCGCGACTGGGATGTCGGTGCGGCGGGCGAGTTCGGCGTGGCCTGCGAAGTCCTCGGGCGCGAGCGGCTCCTCGATCCAGCGGATGTCGAACTCCGCGACGCTGCGCGCGAACGCGAGCGCGTCCCACGCCGAACGCCACGCGTTGTTGCAGTCGAGGGCGAGCTCACCCTGCGCACCGACAACCTCGCGAGCCGCCGCGACCCGCGCGAGATCGACATCGAGCGCGGCGCCGCCGACCTTGATCTTGTATTCTTGGAACCCAAGCTCAGCGTAGACGGTGAACTCGTCGTGGACGTCCTCGACAGGGTCACCGCCCTTGCCGTAGTAGCCACCCGACGCGTACGCCGCCACGTCGTCGTCCGCCAGCCCCAGCACGCGGTGAAGCGGGGCATCGCAGCGCTTGGCCAGCAAGTCCCAGAGCGCGATGTCCACCGCGGCCAGCGCCCGCATACCCAGCCCACCGCGACCGAGCAGCAGCGACTCGTGGTAGAGCCTCGGCCACACGCCCTTCGGCGCCTCGCAGGCAAGGGCGAGCAAGGTCGGCGACAGGATGTTCTCGACGTAGCTCGCGACCACCTCGGCACCGGACGTGCCGATGTAGGCGAAGCCCTGTCCCTCGTATCCGTCGGCGGCCGTGACCTCGACGATGAGGTAGTCGCGCGCCGTCACCCGGCGGGTCGAAAAGCTCACTGGCGTCGCAAGCGGCACGCGAACCGGACGTGCGCTCACCTTTGCAATTCTCACAAGTCACCCCTTATGTCTCGAACGTCCGGCCGCGGCTTTCCCGTCACGTCCGCCGAGACAGTTCTCGGAACTCACTGCCGTAGAAGATCAGGGGGGCTATGCCCACGTCGTAGTTGAAGGTCTTCACCTCGAGGATGACCACGTCGTGGTCGCCCGCCCGGATCACGGACTCGATCCGGCAGTCGAGCGTCAGAGCCGTACCCTCGACGACCACAGCGCCGGAGGGCAGGCGCCGCCAGTCGACCTGGCCGAAGCGGTCCACCCCGCGGGCCGAGAGCATTCGGCTCATCTCGGCCTGGGCCGCGGAGAGCACGCTCAGGCCGAGCGCGGTCAGGGATCTGAGCCGTGGCCAAGTGGTCGAGGTGTGGGCGACGCAGACGGAGACGAGCGGGGGCGCGAGCGAGACGGAGGTGAAGGATCCGACCGCCATGCCGACCGGCTCGTCTCCGTCGAAACCGCAGAGCGCCACCACACCGGACGGGAAGCAGGACATCGCGCGACGGAACTCGAGATCGTCGAACCCTTCACCAAACGCGGTCGTGGACGATCCGTCCAGCATCAGGATGCACCCGCCCTCGCCGTCCCCGTCATGGCCTCGACCTTCCCAAGCGACTCGTGCCAGGCCGCCGCTGATGCCGGCGGCACCGGACCCGGGATCCCTTGGAGGGCACGTTGCGACATCGCCACGTCCATGTTCGTTCCTTTCGGTTGACTCCGGTCTCGTCGTCCCGGCTACGCGACGAATCGCTGTCCGATCACGCGGTCCATCAGTGAAGCGAGTTGATAACTCAGCAGAGAGATCACGGTCACCGCCACACCGATCGCCCACGATCGATCGGTCTGCAGATTGAACTGGGTCTCACGGAGGAGACTGCCCAGTCCTTTCGGCCCGACGAGGAACTCCGCGCCCAGTGCGCCGAGGATCGCGCCGGGGGCGGATATCCGCAGCGCCAGTAGAATCCCCGGAACTGCGGACGGCATGGCGAGGTACAGCAGGTGGCTGGCGCGTCGAGCTCCCAGCACCTGCAGCAGGTCGTTGGAGCCGAGAGGTGTCTTGGCGAGCCCGGCCGAGACGAACACGAACGTCGGGAAGAACGAGAACACCGCCGCGACTACGAGCACCGTCTTGCTGTTGTACCCCACGATCGCGGCGATCGCGGGGATGAACGCGACGATCGGCGCCGTCCGCAGCATCATCGCGCTGGGCGTCACCATCGCCCGCACCATGCGCGACCACCAGGAGGCCAGCGAAAGGGCGACGCCCATAACCATTCCCAGCGCCAACCCGAGCACGGTCGTCCCCATGGTCCAGCCGAGAGAGGACATCATCCACCCTGGCGAGATCAGTTGTCGGACGACCACTTCGGGCGGCACCACGATGAGCGGCGAGACGTTGGAGACGCTGACTGTCAGCTGCCACCATCCGAGGAGGATCAGTAGTGGCCACCACCGGCGCAGGGCGTTGTTGAGGCCGCCTTTTACACGATATGTACTCATCCCAGGAATCGCCTCCGTGCTGGCACCTCGGCGACGAGAATGACGCCGTAACCCACAAGCGTGATCAACGACGTCGTCAGCGCCGCCGTCCACAGCAGAACGGAGTCGCCGCTCTGCATCGATGACACGAGCAGCACGCCGACTCCCCGCGGCGAGCCGAACCACTCCCCCAGCACCGCACCGAGCATCGACGCGGTGAAGGCGAGCCGAAGACCTTCGAGCGTCAGCGGGATCGCCGCCAGCGCGCGCAGGTGCAGGAGCCGTCTCACCTGGCCGGCGCCCAGCGCCGTGAAAACGTCCTCGTGCGCCGGCCGACTGCTGTGCAGGCCACGCTCGACCGACACGTACGCCACGAACAGGCTGCTCAACGCCGCGAGGTACATCGGTATGTCGCTGCGATCGGTCGTGCTCACCAGCACCGGCGCGACGACGATGATCGGGATAGCGTGGACGGCCGCGGCTGCGCTGGCGAGGCCATCTTCGAGGATCAGCAGCAGCGAGCCGGCGCCCGCCAGGAGCACTCCGATGACCATGCCGAGTACGAGGCCCTTGAGCGCAGCGGGGATCGTCGCCTCGAAGGCGTACGACAGCGACGATCGCGTCGTTTCCGACCCGTACTGACGCAGCACGGTACTGAGCGGCGGCCAAGAGTCGCCGAAGACCTGACTGCGGCCGATCCACTCGTCGATGCCAGCGAGGATGACGACGCCGAGGACCGTCCATACGGCGGCGGCCCGGGTGATCATAGGTTGTCGGCGTTCGCGTGATCGAGCTGCCCCTCGATCTTGGCGGTCATGGCCTGGAAGTCCGGCTCATGCCTGATCTCGTTGACGCGCGGGCGCGGGAAGGGGCTGATGAACTCATCGATGATGCGCCCTGGACCGGCCGACATCACCACCACGCGGTCGGCGAGGAACAGGGCCTCCTCGACCGAGTGGGTGGTGAGCACCGTGGTCGTCCGTTCGAGCAGCCAGATCCGCTGCAGGGCAAGATTCAGCCGACGCCGGGTGACGGCGTCGAGTGCCCCGAACGGCTCGTCCAGCAACAGCACCTTGGGCTGCAGAAGCAGGGCGCGGGCGATGGAGGTGCGCTGCCGCATCCCCCCGGACAGCTGAGCCGGCCGGGCGTCGATGAACTTCCCGAGACCGACCAGTTCGACAAGTTCACGCACCCGCTCGTGGTCGACCTTGCGTCCGGCCACCCGATACGGCAGCGCGACGTTGCCGCGCACCGACAGCCAGGGCAAAAGCGCGTGGTCCTGAAAGGCCACCCCAAGCTGGTGGGACTTCGCGAGTGCCTCGGGCGGCTCCCCGGACACCTGGACCTCGCCGGTGGTCGGGTTGTCCAGCCCGGCGATCATGCGCAGAACCGTCGACTTGCCGCAGCCGGACGGACCGACGAGGGCGACGAACTCGCCCTGCGCGATCGACAGGTCGAGGTGCTCGAGGGCGACGACGCTCTTGGAGCGACTCAGCCGGAACTTCCGCGATACGTCGGACAGGGCGAGCGCCGGAGCCCGCCCAGGCTCCTCGTTCACGCTCTCATCACTGGCGTCGCCAGGCTTCAACCGCTTGCCTCTCACCGTCATGGACACTTGAGAACCTCTCCCCAGATCGCGGCTGCCGAGCTCCGCTGGTGCGGCCTCGGCCGCCTGGGCCGGGGGAGCCGCTGCGCGATTCGGGCCGGATGTAGTTTGCGCGGATCGCTCCCGCACGGTGAACGGGTCGACCGTGCCGTGGCGCGCGGACCGCCTTCGGACTCCGGCTTCGGCACTCGGCCGGGGCCCTTGCTATCGAGCGCCGTCGCGACAAGCTCAATTTTGATATACGATACACCGAAACGTCAAGACCTTGTCTTATGCCAAGTGGACAACGGCTCGTTCGGCGCTCGGACCACGGCGGCCGGGTGGTCCAGGCCGACTTCAGCCACACGCCACGCACCCGCCATGCCAGATCATGCACGCCAAGCGCTGCCGCCGCGGCCGCGGAGCGCACGACAGCGACTCATATACGATGGTCCTGATCTCTGGATCCGCTCCTGGAACCGTCAGATCGCGCTGTGGTTCCATGCTTGGGTACGGAGGCCGGAGAAGACGTTGTAGGATACGATATATGTTCAATGGTTACGCTCCTATCCGCATCGGCCCCGAGGTGACCCGATGAGCACCGCGTCCTCCACGGACGCCGCGCTCCAGGCGTCGACCCAGGCTCTCGAGCCCCTGCCGCCACGACCCGACAACCTGACCACGACAGTCTTCGAGGCGATCCGCGACAACATCGTCAACGCCCGGCTCGCTCCCGGCAGCCGTGTGAGCGAAGCCTCGCTCGCCTCCCAGCTTCAGGTCAGCAAGACCCCGGTGCGCGAGGCCCTCCTGCGCCTGCGGCACATCGGCCTGGTCGAACCGGTCGGGCGGGGTCTTCGCGTCGTGCGGCCGTCGGTCCGCTCGATCCGCGACGCGTACGAGTACCGCGCCGGCATCGAGGCGACAGCCGCTCGCTACGCCGCCAACCGCGCCTCGACGCAGCAGCATGAGGACATCTTGCAGCTGGCCCAGCTCTCGCTCGCTCGCGCGTCGGCCGGCGACACCGCCGGCTTCCGCCAGGCGGACCGTGCCTTCCACCTGGCCATCGCCGACGCGGCGCGCAACACCATCCTGCGCCGGAACATCGAGGACACGCTGGTCCTGGTCGCCGCGCTGCGGGAGCGCGACACCGAACCGTCGGGCGGCGACTCCGTCGAGTGCGCACGCGAGCACGTCGCGGTGGCCGCGGCGATCCGCGCGGGAGACCCCAAGCTCGCCAGCAGCCAGCTCGCCGACCATATCCATCACGTGATGTCGCTGGTCCTGGCCTCCAAGCCCGCGGCCACGGAGGGTTGATCCGCCGAACCGTCCCGGCGCTGTGCGCCGTGGCCGACCTGCCCTTCGGGGCTGGCGGCGAGCCAGTCCGCCACCGCGTCCGACGCCGCGTCCTTGACCGCCGGCGGAGCCGCGCTGTACGTGATGGACGCCTGCGCCAGGGCGGCCAAGCCCGCATCGTCCAGACCGAGCTCTACGGCGCAGCGTACATACTCGCCCAAGATCGACGTGTCGAACCAGATCGGGTCGTCGGCGGCGAGGCTGCAGGGGACACCGGCCCGCATGAGATGCGGGAGCGGGTGCGCTCCGATCGAGGGCACGACGCCGAGAACGACGTTGGAGGTCGGGCAGACGTCCAGGCAGACTCTCTCCTCGGCCAGCCGGGCGAGGAGATCCGCGTCCTCGCCAGCCCGCACGCCGTGCTGGATGCGGTCTGCGCCGAGCGTGTCGAGCGCCTCACGCAGGCTCGCGGGACCGGCGAACTCACCAGCGTGCGGCGTGACCAGGAGTCCGCCGTCCTTCGCGGCGCGGAAGGCGGCCGCGAAGCGGTCACCGGGATACCCCATCTCCTGGCTGTGCAGGCCGAAGCTAGTCATCCCGTACGGCCGCAGCCGCACGGCCAACCGGGCCAACTCCAGCGCGGACTCGGGGGTGTCGCGCACCCGGTCCACCGCGGCCATGAATCCCATCGAGACCCCGTGCCGCTCGGCGGCGGCACCGAACGTCTCCAGCACGTGCATCCAGCAGTGCTCGTCGCTCGGAAAGGCGCCGCGGTAGTTGCGGGCGACGAAGCTCGGTTCGAGGTGGACGACACCCTGGGCCAGGTAGTCGCTCAGCACCTCATCGGCGAGCCGGGCCCACCGCTCGGGCGCGCGCAGCACCCCGGCGACGGCTGCCCGCACCGGCTCGAAGTCTTCGAGCACGCCCGCGACCGGACGGCTTGGAAGCGCTTCGCCCGCACGCGCTCGCAGCGTGGCGAGGGTCGTCCACCGCATGGCCGTCTCCAGGTGAAGGTGGAGATCGGCCTTGGGCAGCCGGGCGAGGCGTGCGACGACGGCTGGACCCGCGGCGGCCATCGCCTCCCCGGCCGCGCCGGCCGCCCGGACTCCGCTGACCAACTGCGGACGCGACGCCCCGGATTGCTCGGTCATGCGGTCACCATGATGCTCTTCCCGCGCCTGCGGCGTCCGGTGACGGCGGCCAGCGCCCGCGCACCGTTCGCGAACGATCGGCGCTCCGAGATGGGCGGGGTGATCGCCCCGGGCGGGCGACGATCGCAGACCAGGTCCGCGAAGCCGACCCGGTCCGACCCGAACTCGGCCCTGAGCGCGGCCACGCCGGGCTCCAGGTCGGTGTCCTTCGCCGTCACCACGTCACAGCCCCCTTCCCGGCCGCTACGCGCGGCCACTCGAACGCACGATGCCGCCTCAGCTGGCCACGATGGGCAGGGCGATCCAGGACGGCCGGGCCGCGTCGTGGAACAGGGTCTGCTCGGCGCTGATCATGTTGGTCTCCAGTTCCTCCGCCGGCAGCCGCCCGGTGTTGGGGTTCCGGTCGAAACGCGGGAAGTTCGAACTGGAAATCTCGACCCGGATCCGGTGCCCGGCCTTGAACACCATGCTCGTCGCCACCAGATCGATCACGAAACGGTACGGCGTACCCGGCTTCATCAGCACCGGCCGCTCGAACCCCTCCCGGTAACGAGCCCGCAGGATGCCGTCCGCCACGCTCATCGCCCGGCCGTCCGGATGCACATCCACCAACTTCGCCGTCCAGTCGGTGTCCACCGCGCTGGACGCCGCGTGCAACACCACCTCCACCGGCCCGGTCACCTCGATGTCCTCGTCCAGCACCTCGGTCGAGAAACACACCACGTCCGGCCGCTCCTCCACCGCCCGCTGATCCCGCGGCCCGGCCCGAAAGGCGATGTTGTCGCCGGGGAGCAGGGTCCGCCCGCCCGTGCTGGGCACAGGGTCACGCGGGTCGTAGACGTAGGTGGAGGGGGTCGCCTCCACCAGCGGCCGCTCGGCCGACAGCCCCCCACCGGAGTGCAGGTAGTACTTCGTCGTCACCGCCCGCTCCAGGGGCCACTCCTGCTCGTCCCGCCAGACATTGGCCCCCATCACGAACAACTTCACCGGCGCACCGCTCACCGGCCCGCCCTCCCCCAGACACTCCCGGAAGTAGTCGAGGTACCGGGGCCACATCTGCATGGACATCTCGCTCGAGGAGAAGCCGAAGTCGAGTTCCCCCAGCACGCGGTCACCGGTGGCGTGCGACCATGGCCCGATGATCAGGCGGGTGCGCTCCCGCGCGACGCCCTGCCCGGCTCCGCCCCTGATCGCGGTGTAGGCGTCGAGTGTTCCCTTCAGGAAAACATCGAACCATCCGCCCTGGACCATGGCCGGCACGGTGATCTTCGGGACGCGATCCCGCACCGAAAGCGCCTCCCAGTAGCCGTCCCGTGTGGGGTGGCCGAGCCAGTCGCCCCAAGCCGGGACGAGCTCACGGAAGAGAGGGACGTCGGTGAGCGGCATCGTCCGCTGCCAGTCGGACATCGCGTCGCCCATCTGCGCCCAGCTTTGGAAGAGCGCGCCGACGTCCTCCGTGCCGACCTTGCGCAGCAACTGGAGCACGGAGAGGACGTGAGACCACCACATCATCGTGCCGAGATGGAAGGCACCGCCGGGGTAGAGGAAGTCCTCGTAGAAATCGAACGGTGTGATGCCCGGTGCGATCGCCACAAGTCCAGGCGCCGGCCTCGACGCGGCCAGAAGCTGGGTGAGGGCCAGGTAGGAACCGCCGAGCATGATGACGCGACCGTCGGACCATGGCTGCTGCGCGCACCACCGCACCGAGTCGGCTCCGTCGACGGCCTCGTTGACGAATGGGGTGAACTCACCGCCGGAGGCGGCGGTGCCGCGGACATCCTGCATGACGAGGACGAAGCCGGCGGTGGCCACGTCCAGCGGCCATGCCTGCTTCATGGGCGCGGACTTGCCGTACGGCGTGCGTGCGAGGATCACCGGGTACCGCTGGTCGTCTCCGGGGCGGTACACGTCTGCGAGGAGCGTCGTGCCATCGCTCAGCGGGACCGGAACGTCCTTGGTCGCGAGCGTCTCGATCGTCTGGTCTGCTGCCACTCTCAATTTTCCTTACCGGTGTCTGGTCGCCGGGCGTGGCTCGGCGCGCCCGGCGGCCGTCGGGTGCGAGTCGTCAGGCGGGCACGATGGGCAGGGCGATCCAGGACGGCCGGGCCGCGTCGTGGAACAGGGTCTGCTCGGCGCTGATCATGTTGGTCTCCAGTTCCTCCGCCGGCAGCCGCCCGGTGTTGGGGTTCCGGTCGAAACGCGGGAAGTTCGAACTGGAAATCTCGACCCGGATCCGGTGCCCGGCCTTGAACACCATGCTCGTCGCCACCAGATCGATCACGAAACGGTACGGCGTACCCGGCTTCATCAGCACCGGCCGCTCGAACCCCTCCCGGTAACGAGCCCGCAGGATGCCGTCCGCCACGCTCATCGCCCGGCCGTCCGGATGCACATCCACCAACTTCGCCGTCCAGTCGGTGTCCACCGCGCTGGACGCCGCGTGCAACACCACCTCCACCGGCCCGGTCACCTCGATGTCCTCGTCCAGCACCTCGGTCGAGAAACACACCACGTCCGGCCGCTCCTCCACCGCCCGCTGATCCCGCGGCCCGCAGTTCGCCCCGACCTGTTCTCCTTGGAAGGACGTCGCGCCACCGACGGTAGGGACGGGGTCACGCGGGTCGTAGACGTAGGTGGAGGGGGTCGCCTCCACCAGCGGCCGCTCGGCCGACAGCCCCCCACCGGAGTGCAGGTAGTACTTCGTCGTCACCGCCCGCTCCAGGGGCCACTCCTGCTCGTCCCGCCAGACATTGGCCCCCATCACGAACAACTTCACCGGCGCACCGCTCACTGGCCCGCCCTCCCCCAGACACTCCCGGAAGAAGTTGAGATATTGGACGTCGAGCTGCACCGCGATGGCGGCGGCGCCGGGACCGAAATCGAGTTCCCCCAGTGCCTGCTCCCGATTGGCCTGCGACCACGGCCCGATGATCAGGCGGGTGTTGTCCCGGGTCGCCTCGTCGGCCCGCAACGCCTTGAAGGTGTCCAGCGTGCCTTTGAGGAAAAGGTCGAACCAGCCGTCGGTGATGATGGCCGGCACGCGGATCGGGGATTCGCGTTCCGAGAGCGACAGGGCGCGCCAGTACTCATCCCGAGCCGGATGCTCCAGCCAAGTGCGCCAGGCCGGAATCAGCCGGTCGAAGACCGGGACGTCGTTGAGCGGCGTGTGCCTGTAGAAGGAGTCCATCTCGTCGCCGATCGGCCCCCACTGCTCCAGCAGGGCTGGGTCGACCTTTCCGGAGCCGAACATCTCCATGCCGGCCTGGATGTGAGCCCAGAACATCGCGTAGCCGAGCTGGAAAGCGCCCCCGCAGTACATGAGGTCGGCGTGACCGTCCCACGGCGTCGCCCCGACGGCCATGCCGGACAGCGCCGGCGGCGAGCTCGCCGCCGCGAACGACTGGGTGAGCCCGAGGTAGGAGTTGCCCAGCGTGAAGACCCGGCCGTCGGACCACGGCTGCTCGGCGCACCACGCGATCGAGTCGAAACCGTCGGCCTCCTCGTTCACGAACGGCACGAACTCGCCCTCGGAGCCGAAGCGGCCGCGGACGTTCTGCACAACGAGGGCGAAGCCCGCGGCGGCCACGTTCAGCGGCCAGACCCCGAGCAGGCCGCTGATGTTCCTCGGGTAGGGGGTGCGCACGAGAATCGCGGGATGGGTCCCCGTGCCGTTCGGCCGGTACACATCGGCGTACAGGCGGGTCCCATCGCGCATCGTGACAGGGACGTCGGCCGATGCCAAGGTCTCGATACATCCGGGCTGCTGGATGGAGGTCACAGATTCCTGCCTGTCGTTAGGAGGGGCTCAGGCCAAGCTGATCGGAGCCGGGCGGCGCCGACTCGCGCTCAAGCCGCCTTGAGCGTCACGCTTGTGGTCGCGACCTTCTCCAAGGGTGCGAGCCCCGGCACCTTCGAGTCGCGGAGGACCTTGTACTGCTGCTCCAGGTCCTCCATCGAGATGGCCCCGATGCCGTACTTGCGTGTGGTCGCGCTCTGCTCCAGCGGGATATCGGCTCGGGCTTCGAGCTTCTGCTGTTCCAGCTGAAGGCCGTTCGCCTTGCCGTAGAGCTTCACGGTCAGCTCGGCGCCGGCGTCCGGGTTCTTGATCTGGTCGTCCCAGCCCTTCCGCAGTGCCTTGAGGTAGGCGACGATGCGGTCCTCGTGCGCGTCCAGCAGCCGGCGGGTCGTGAACAGCACGTTGCCGTACGACGGATAGCCGAGAGCCGAGAAGGTCGTGGCCACGCCATCGAAGCGGCGCAGCTTGAGCGTGATGCCCTGCGACGTGACGAGCCCTGCCATCCCGTCACACGCCCCGCTGATGAGCTGCGAGACGTCGCCGGTCCCGGTGATCGCCTTGTAGTCCTTGGGTAGACCGTTCTTGTCCAGAATGGAGTCCACGACGGTCTTCGCGCTGGGATCGAGGGCGAGCGTCTTGCCGACGATGTCCTTCGGCTCGCGGATCGGCTTCTTCGCCGAGGACAGCAGGCCTCCCGGGGACTCCTGGAACTGGGCCGCGAACGCGACCAGGTCACCGCCCTTGCTCACCGCCTGCGAGATGGCCTGCAGTGTGGCCACCCCGATCTCGGCCTGTCCGCCGAGGATGACGGCCGGCACGCTGGTGAGATTCGGCCCGCCCGCGATCAGCTGCGAGTCGATGCCGGCCTGCTTGAAGTAGCCGTTCTGGGCGGCCAGGTACCAGCCGGCGTACACGACGTTGCTCGTGAAGTACAGCTGGGTCCGCATCCTCGTCAGACCGCCGCCGGATCCGGACTCGACCAGGCCTCCGCCAGGGCCGCTACACGCCGCCACCGCCCCCAGTAGCACCGCCGAACCCGACGCTCCGAGGAAGGCGCGCCGCGACATGCTGGCATCCATACCTGCTCCCATAGCTGATTCCCTTTCTCCCCCGAGTCCGAAGATCGCGCATCGGCTGCGGGTGTCGTGCGTGCCGGCGCCCCGTCAGCAAGACGTGGTCGGCGATCCGGTACCAGCTCGACTGGCGGGTTAACCCGGCTCACGCGTCCCACCCGGTCGGTGCGCAATCTGGGCGACGGCGAGAGATGCCCACGATCAGCCATCTGCGCTCGTCAATGGAGTTCAGTTTGATATACGATACGCTGAAGCGTCAAGAGTCCTGCTCCGAAGATTTTCTACGGCGTTGAACAGACTCTCGAACTAGATTCTCTTCCGCGTACAGTTGATTAGTGAGATACGATGTATCAATCGCAATCCCCGTCAACGATCAAATGGCCCGGGTGGGCCCGATGACTCCTCCCCTCGGAGTCGTCCTCGTACACGGGGCCTGGCACAACAGCTCTTGCTGGGAGCCGGTCCGCGCCGAACTCGACCGCAGACGCATTCCGTCGGTCGCCGTGCAGCTGCCGATGACGACCCTCGATCAGGACGCGGCGGTCGTCCGCGCCGCCGTAGACGCCAGCGATCATGACGTCATCGTCGTCGGGCACTCCTGGGGCGGTAGCCCGGTGACGCTGGGCGCGGCGGGGTCGGCGAAGGTGAAACACCTCATCTACCTGGCCGCCTTCATGATCGATATCGGTCAGCCGGTCACCTCGTTCGACACCCCTGCCTCGGCAGAGAGCACGACAGCGACCGTGGAGCGGGACGGCTCCCTCCTGCTCGACCCCGAGGAGGCGATCGCTCTGCTCTACCACGACGTCGATCCCGACCTCGCCGCCCGCACCATCGCCGGGCTGCGCCCCATGCGGCTCAGCAGCTTCGCACCCGTCGAGACCGCCCTCGTGGCCGCCTGGAAGACGGTCCCCTCGACGTACGTTCTCACTCTCGACGACCGGTCGATCCCGTCCGAACACCAGCGCGTGATGGCGCGGAACGCGGGCGAGGTCGTCGAGATCGACACCGGCCACTCGCCGTTCCTGTCGCGGCCGGATCTGGTCGCCGGCATCATCGCCGGGCGCTGTCGCCGTGTCCGCGAGTCCCGGTCCTAGCGCCTGGGCCAGAATCCGGAGACGCCGCGCCGCCAGACAGGCGGCTAACGGTCACGCCTGCGCACCGAGTTGCTCAGACGTCCCACACCCTCGATCCTGCACTCGGCCACGTCACCGTCCTCTATAGGGATCGCTCCAGGCGTGCCCGTTGAGATGATGTCGCCGGGGTACAGCGGCATCACCTCACTGTGGAAGCTCACGAGGGACGCGAGGCCGTGGGTCATGTTGGCGACGGTGTTGGATCGGATCTGCGTCCCGTTCACGATCGTCTCGACGACGATCCGCTCGAAGGATCCGACCGCATCCCGGACAACGCGGGCCGGCATCAGCGCCGGGCCGAACGAGAAGAACGTCGGGAAGTTCTTGCAGCGCGTCAGGAAGCGCGGGTTCCGCCGCAGGATGTCCTCGGCGGTCTGGTCGAGGACGGTGCAGAACCCCCACACGTAGTCCATCGCCGCATCGAGCGGAACGTCGCGCGCCGTACGCCCGATGATCAGGCCGAGTTCACCCTCGGTGGTGACTCGCCCGCTCTGCTCGGGCAGCACGATCGTGTCTCCAGCACCGATGATCGTGTGGTCGCCCTTGAAGAAGGACGCAGGCTCCTCTGGGGCGCTCTCGTCGAGGTCACCGGCGTGTTCACGGTAGTTCAGGCCGATCCCCAGGATCTTGCGGGGCGCCCGGTAGGGCACGGTGAGCTCGAATTCCGAGGGATCCTCGAAGTACCTGTCGGCGACGCCGGCGACCCGCTCCAGCAGGCGGATCTCCATGTCCGCCGTGAGGAGTTCCATCGCATCGCCGGTGAAGCCTTGGAGTAGCGTCTGCGGACGCAGGACCCCGCGTGCGGGGTCGATGATGATCGGAACCTCGCGCGATTCCTCGCGCGCGGTGGCAAGATGAGTCAACTTCCGTCCTCCCCGTCTTGAGCCCGGTTCAGACGCTCGCGAGCATTCCGCCGTCTATGCGCACCATGGAGCCGGTGATGTACGAGGCCCGCGCGCTGGCAAGGAAGGCGATGAGGTCAGCGTATTCGGCCGGGGTGCCGTAACGGCCGGCGGCGATGGACTGCGTGCTCGCACGTGACACCTCGGCCACGCTGACGCCCTCGCGCTCGGCCTTGGCGTGGTCGAGGAAGTCAATGCGGCCGGTGGCGATCCGGCCGGGCACGACCACGTTCGCGGTGACGCCGTCGGTCCCGACCTCCCGGGCGAGGGTCTTCGACCAGCCGACCAGGGATGAGCGCAGCGTGTTCGACAAGCCGAGGCTGCGGATCGGCTCGACGACGCCGGACGAGGTGCTGGTGATGACGCGGCCCCACCCGCGCTCGCGCATGCCCGGCAGGAAGCAGTCGGTGATGGTGATGACCGACAGCACGAGATGGTCGAAGGACGACCGCCATATCGCGCCCTGAACGCCGGTGACCTCGCTCGGCGGCGGGCCGCCGGTGATGTTGACCAAAATGTCGACCGCCCCGGCCGTCGACTCGATCTCCCGGGCATGGCCCTCGACGCTCGCCAGGTCGGTGAGATCCCACTCCAGCCGCGAGCAGCGCCCCCCGGCGGCCGCGATGCTCGCAGCCGTGCGATCCAGCGCCTCGGTGTGGATGTCGGCGATGACCACCCTGGCCCCCTCGGCGGCGAGCCGCGCGGCCGCCGCCGAGCCCAAGCCGCCACCGCCACCCAGCACCAGGGCGACCTTGCCCTCTATCTCAAGATCCATGCTTTGGTCTCCGCTTCCGTGGTCGCATGCTCATCCTGTCCGCATGCACAAGACATGAGATACCATATATTGTCGAGAACGAGCGGTTCAAGAGCCGCCCCAACGGACGGCGCGGTCGCTCGACAACGATGGGTTCATAGTCGGCTCCCCCGCGGAGCCAAGACCTGTGGAGGTTGAGCATGTTCGTCCGACGTGTGATCACCGGGGTTGACGCGCAGGGCAGGTCCGTCGTGGTCGCCGACGAGCGGATCGACGGCATCCGCCCGTCGCTGGTACCGGGCTCCGAGGTTCACGCGATCTGGGGCACCGACACCGTGCCGGTGGTGCCCCACGATGGTGCCCCGCCCGTCGTTGGAACCACCTACCCGCAGGCTGGGGGCGTCCGGTTCGGACTGTTCAACGTCCTTCCCGACCGAAGCCCTCGCACCCAGCCGGACGACCTCGCCGGCGCTCTGGCGGAGTACGAGGCGCTGCGGCCCGGAGTCCTGCGGTACTTCGAACCGGGCGGCACCGGCATGCACACCACACCGACGGTGGACGTCGTCATCGTGCTCGAAGGCCGGGTCTGGATGGAACTCGACGACGGCGTGGAGGTCGCACTGGGCACCGGCGACGTCATCGTGCAGAACGGCGCGCGACACGCGTGGCGCAACCACGCCGACGTGCCCGCTCGTCTCGCCTCCGTCATGGTCGGCGCCACCGAGGCCGGGGCCACCTCGTCCTGACCCTTCGCCATGCTGCCCCGCTGGCGGTCGGCGGCTCGCCCACGAGTACCGCGGATGGATCGTCACCGCGGCCGCCGGCCGGTCACCGGCCGGCGGCCGCCCGGCGGCATGCGACGAGTTCGGTGGAGAACTTCGCGAAGCTCGGCAGGTACCCGATCAGGCAGAGGCCGACCAGCCCGTCGCCGTCGGCGTAGCCGTACAGTTCGCCACCGACACCGGAATCCAGCAGTTCGGGGCTGCGGCCGGCGAGCCGGGGAAGGCCGACGCCCCGTATGCGAAGCCCGGCCTGGTCACTCCAGAACGTGGGCATCGGTGTGAACGGGGACGCGGGCGCGGCGAAGGGCGTACCGAGCAGCCGCAGCACGGTCTGCGCGGCTCGACGCGCCGTCTCCATGGCCATGGCCCAATGCTCCGTCCTGCGAGGCGCGCCCCCGAACAGCGGGTTCGGGAACCGCGCGACATCTCCCGCGGCGACGACGTTGCTCGCGCCGACCACCTGCATCGCGTTGGTGCACAGCACTCCGTCGCTCAAATCGAGGCCGTTGCCGGTGAGCCACTCCACCTGGGGCTCACAGCCGAGGGCCTCCACCACGGTGGCGCCGGCCAGTCGCTCGCCGTTCGACAGGGTCACGAGCGTGCTGCCCGGGCCGTTCGCCACGTCCTCGACGGTCGTGGCCGACAAGAACCGGACTCCAGCCGCCTCGTGGAACGCCCGGACCCGCCGCCCCACCCGGGCCCCGAGCATCGAACCCATCGGCTCGGCCCCACGGTCGATGACCACGACCCCGGTCCCAGCCCGGTTCAGCCCCGCCGCGATCTCGCAGCCGAGCACCCCACCGCCGGCCACGACGACTGGGAGCGGGCCGCGCCGGCGCCCGGCGAGCGCCCTCATGTCATCGAGCGTGCGGATCACGATCGAGTCCGCCTCGCTCAACACCCGGCGGGGACTTGCCCCAGTCGCCACGACGAGCGCGTCGTACTCCAGCGAGCGGCCGTCGCCGAGCTCCAGCACCTGCCGGGCAAGATCCGCGTGCACGACCTCCACCCCCAGCAGCCAGCGGACGTCCTCCGCCACGGGTTTCGGCGCGATGCGCAGACGGCCGAACGAGGGCGGCCAGTCCGCCCCCTTCGTCAGGCCGGTGCGGTTGTACGGCATGTACGGCTCGGCCCCGACGACGATCACCTCGCCGCCGTACTTCAGTCCGCGCAGGGCCTCGGCCGTCCGCAGCCCGGCGACCGAGCCACCGACGACCACGATCCGCTCGGTCATCTGCCCCTCTCCGTTCTCGCGTACCCGGCGGTCCGGGCCGCCGCGACCACTCGCCCGTCGAGGACGCCGCCGTCGGTGCGGCTGAACCGCACCGTCACGGCCGACCGGCCGCGGAGCCAGCGGATCCCGGGCGGTCGCGCCGGGCTAGGCGGCACCGAACCGGATCGCCTGCACGGGGCACACGTCGGCCGCCTCCTCGACGGCCTCGCGCCGACTCTCGTCGACGTCCCCGCAGTGTTCGAGCTCGCCCGCGCCGTTGAGCCAGAAGACGTCGGGGGCCGCGAAGGTGCACTGCCCGTGGTTCTCGCACAGAGTGTGATCTACGTCGATTCTCATCGCGGGTCTCCTCCTCGATGGGTTCCGTCAAGTCGTGGGCGTCTGGACGCGCACATTGAGCGACTTGAGCATGCGCAGCCCGTGCACCCGAGCCCAGTCCAACCGCCGATCGGTGATGCCTATGCGGGGATATGCGTCCAACAGCGCCCGGATCGCGATGGCCCCCTCCATGCGGGCCAGGTACGCGCCCGCGCACAGGTGCACGCCGCCGGCGAACGCCAGGTGGTCGTTGGGGTCGCGGGCAAGGTTCAACTCGTCCGGGGCGTCGAACACGCTCTCGTCCCGGTTCGCCGCCCCGAGCAGCAGCATGACGCGCTCGCCGGACCGGATCTCCGCCCCGCCGATCGCGATGTCCGCCGTGGCGATGCGGACGATGCGCTGATTCGGGCTCTCAAAGCGCAAGAACTCCTCGATCGCCGTCTCCATCCCCACCTTCCCGCCCCGGAGGAGTGCCTCCTGCTCTGGGAACCTCGCCAGCGAGCAGACCGCCGACGTGATCAGCCCGACGGTGGTCTCGTGCCCGCCTGCTATGAAGGTCGTGCAGGTGTTGAGCAGATCGGCGTCGTCCACGTTCGGCGCGGACGCCAGCCGGGTGATGAGGTCGGCCTCCGGGCACGCGCGGCGGGCTTCGGCGAGTTCGCTGACAAAGGCCCGTGCGGCGCGCAGGCTCTCCTGGCCCTTGCTGAGCAGTTCCGGGCTCGGGCGGTTGTTGCCGAAGAACCCGCTGATGTCACTGGCCCATACCCGGTTGTCCTCGATCGCGACGTCGGGAATGCCGATCAACTCGGCCACGATCGTGGCCGGGAGGGGGAACGCGAACCGCGCGACGATGTCGAACTCCGGTTCTCCGGCCAGCGAATCGAGCAGGCTCTGGACGAGTTCGCGGACGCGCGGTTCGAGCGGCCGGATGCCACCCGGCGTGAGCGCCGGGGCGACGATACGGCGCAGCCGGGTATGATCCGGCGGGTCGGAGTGAAGCAGGCCCCGCGAGAAGTGCCGCCGCAGCAACGAGTACTGGGCTCGCTCAGCCGCCGGCAACCCGTCCAGCACCTGAGACACCCGGCCCGCGGCGGTGAAGGTCTTGCCGTCCTGCCGCAACACGCTTCGCACATCCTGATGTCGCGCGATGATCCACTGCCGCCAGGGTTCGAACCACACCGGGCCGAGGTCGCGCAAGACCGCGTACGCCGGGTACGGGTCATACGTGTAGTCGTCAGCGAGAAGCAGGGCCTCAAGGTCTTCCTGCGTGCGCATGTTCGGATCTCCAATGCTGAGCGGGGGCAGGTGTCGCCCTCACCACGGGTTGAGATAGCGCTCTGGCCGGGTCCGGCGGTACTGATCGCAGCGGCAGGAGCGCTCGGCGGGGACGGCGGCGATCGCGGTCAGGCCGATGCGCATCGCCGGAAGCGCGGAGCGGTCGTGAATGCCGTGGTAGTCGCCCCATTCCTCGGGGTTGACGCCGTCGACAAAGTTCACGATGTAGCTCGACGGCGCGAAGCACGCGCCGATCTCACGGGCGAGCGTGGCGTCCACGGCGATGCTCTGGTTGGCGAGATCCGCACCGAGCAGGCGCAACGCGTTCGCCTCGGCCGGCGTTTCAAGGCGCGGACCCCAGGTGTGGGCCACGACCAGGCCGGCTTCACGCCGCAGGACCCGGCCGGGCGCCGGCCACTCCCGCTCGGCCGCGTCCGCAACCGAGCCGGCGAGGGCCGGGCAGACGAGCTGCGCCCCGCGGCACTGCACGGGAATACGGCCGGGGAGGACGGAGAACGGGGTCTGAGTCAGGTCGATGACGTCGCGCGGGATCACGAAGTCACCCGGCAGCACGGCACGGTTGAGCGAGCCGCAGGTGCTCTCGGCCACCACCACGGTGACACCGGCCTGCTGAAGCACCCATCCGACGCACCTGATGACGCCATGGTCGATCTCGTCGGCGCGCCAGCCGTGGGCGAAGACGTTAAGCACAATCCGGGGCCGGCCGTCGACGGTCATCTCACCGTTCAACTCGAGCAGTTGCCAGCGGTCGGTCGGGCCGTACGGCGTCTCGAAGGCCATCCCGCGGTCGATCACCGTGACCCGCGGGTCGGCGAGGTCGTCGGGGTAGCGGCGTCCCCAACCGGCGCTGCCGGAGACGATCGCATACTCGACGCTCGGAATGTCGCTACCAGGCACGCTCGGCTCCTGTTCGTGAGTCCTGAGGCGCGCCCGTGTAGCCGGCCTCTCCGTCGTTGCCGAACGGGCGGCGACGTGCGGGGTACGCCTCCACGATCAACTGCAGCTGCTCAGCTCTCGTGCGCAGGAGCTCGGTCCACCGCCGGTCAGTGAGAACCGTCATCGGCTGCCTCCTTCCAGGGCGGGGGACGGCCACCATCGCCTCCAGTCCGCCTGCCGTCGGCATTGCGTCGGCGCAGGACAGCCGAGAGGCGACGATGGCCCTGGCCGCGTTGGCGAGGACAGTGGACCGGTGAGCGTCCCAGCCGGTATCCAGCGCGGCGCCGAACGCGTCGCCCGCTCCCAGCCCGTTGGCGACGAGAACCCGCACCGACGGTGCTGTGATCGTCTCCTGCCTAGTCGCGGCCAGCACCCCCGGAGTCTGTGCCGAGGCGTCGCGTACGGCGCACGTCGAAACGCTCCGGCGCCGGCGGCTCCACGCGGGGGCCGAAGGCACGATGGACGGTCGTGAATTTTGACCCGCGACCGATGTTTGGAGTCCGAGCGTGCCGCGAGCCCCCGGTTTCCGCGCTTGATCGATGCCGGCAACGTCGTCGTTGGCAACCGGACCGAGGTCGAGGTCGCGCTCGGGGGCGACGACCCGGGCGAGGCGGCGCGCCTGCTCATCGACCGCGGCGTGGAATGCCCGAGGCGGGCTGCCCCCGCCGCCACGTTGGTGGCCGTTCCGCCGAGGAACCGTGCGAACGTCATGACCCCGTCAAGCGGTACACCGGCTTGCTCGGGGTACATGTCGACACCGACCCGGCCGACGGTGAAAGCCCCTACAGCGGTACTCGTCATCACGGGCTACTGGAACGGCTCGACGCGGGCTCGCCGTCGCCCGTCACGCGGTGGGGGCCACGGAAGTGTTCAGGCAGACGGCAGCTGAATGCTCTTGTACTCACAGAACTCCTCCAGTCCGGGCGCACCACGCTCCCGTCCAACCCCCGACTGCTTGTATCCGCCGAACGGCGAGTGGAGGTTGTACGGCGCTCCATTGATCTCGAGACAACCCGTTCTGATCTTGCGGGCGAACGAGAGGGCGCGCTCGGAGTCGGCCGACCAGACACCACCGGCCAGCCCGTAGACCACGTTGTTGGCGATCTTCACCGCCTCGGCCTCCGAGTCGTAGGCCATGATCGACAGCACGGGGCCGAAGATCTCTTCCTGGGCGATCGTCATCGCCGGCGTCACGCGTGAGAACACCGTCGGCCGGGCGTAGTACCCGCGCGTGACGTGCTCCGGCTTACCGAGACCGCCGCCCAGCAGGCGGGCGCCTTCGTCGATCCCGGCCTGGATGTAGCCCTGGACGCGGTCGTACTGTGCCTGCGATGCGAGCGGCCCGAGATCCACGCCGTAAGCGGCGGGGTCGCCGACCTTCAGCCGGTCGAGTACCGCCGACGCGATGCGCTCGGCCTCCTCGATCCGGTGCGCGGGCACAAGGAGCCGGGTGAGCGCGGCGCAGGTCTGGCCCGAATTGAAGAAGGCCTTACCCACTCCGTCCTCGACCGCGTGTGCGAAGTCCTCGCCGACGACGTCGTCCAGAACCACGTTCGCGGACTTTCCGCCGAGTTCCAGCGCGACGCGCTTGACCGTGGCGGCCGCGAGTTCGGCGACCCGCTTGCCGGCCAGGGTCGACCCGGTAAAGGACAGCATGTCCACCATGGGATGGCCGGCCAGCGCCTCTCCGGCCACGCGGCCGTCTCCGACGACAAGGTTGAACACGCCCGCGAAGCCGATCTCTTCGATCACCTCGCTGAGTACGTACGCGCTGGTCGGCGCCACTTCGCTCGGCTTGAGGACGATCGTGCATCCGGCCGCGAGAGCGTAGGCCACCTTGGCTGCGATCTGGCCCAGCGGGAAGTTCCACGGGGTGATGCAGCCGACCACGCCAGCCGGCTCGCGGATGAGCAGGGAGCCGCCCTCCCGCTCTTCGAACGGGTACTCCAGCGCCAGCTTGGCCGCGGCGTTGAACATGTCGATCGGCGCCTGCACCTGCGCGACGCGCGCGATCGGACTGGGCATGCCGGTCTCGCGGGAGATCATCTCGGTGAGCTCGTCCGCGCGCTTCGCAAGGCCGACGGCGATGGCCTCGAGGTACTCGGCCCGCTCGGATCCGGAGGTCATCGACCAGGTGTCAAAGGCCCGGTGAGCGGCGCAGACCGCGGCGTCGACCTCGTCCGCCGTCGCCGCCGGCACGCGGGCCAGAACCTCCTCGGTGGCCGAGTCGAACACCTCGATCGACGGGCCCGAAGCGGCGTCGATCCACGAACCTCCGATGTAGTGCTGCGTAAACGTCCTCACGGCAGCCGCCCTCCTTAAATGGGAGTCTCGGTCGTGCGGAGTTCAGGCAGGACGCGCGACGCCAGCAGGCGCATGCTCCGCTCGGTCTCTTCTGGGGTCATGTCGCCGATGCTCATCATGAAGACGAGATGCTCGGTCCCTAGCCGTTCGGCCAAGTACCGGGACTTCTCCAGCACCTGCTCCGGTGTGCCGGAGAGGGCGTGCTCGATCCGCGACTTCCGCAGTTCGGCGCCCTCGGCGGCCGGAATGCGGTAGTGGTGGATGAGCCCGTCGATGTAGCTGCCGACGGCACGCTCGGCGACCTCGTCGGCCTCGGCCTCGCTCTCGGCGCAGTAGGCCGGCATAGCGACGATCGGCCGCATGGGCGCCCAACCATGCTCGGCCCGGATCTGGTTGAACCTCTGGACGTCGTCGACACTCTCGTCCACCGGCTTGCCCTGGGTGAGGATCAGGCGCACTCCCGAGTGCGCCGCCTGCTCGAGGCTGGCCCGAGCCGACACCCCGGCGTAGACCTTTTCGGCGAGGTCTCGAGAGCGGAAGCCGGGGCGGACGGCGACGTCGTCGATGTCCCAGTACGTGCCGTGATGGCTGATCGTCGGTGACGTCAACGCCTGCTTGAGGATGTCCGTCGACTCGGCGAGGCGCTCGCGAGAGGTGCCGATGTCGATCCCGAAGTGATCGAACTCGCGCTTGGCCGACCCGCGCCCGATTCCGATGCAGGCGATCCGGCCACCCGACAGGTTGTCCAGCAGGGAGAACTCCTCGGCCACGCGCAGCGGGTGATGCCACGGCAACACGACCAGGCAGGTGCCGAACTCAAGCTTGCTGGTCGCTCCCGCGACATAGGTCAGCAGCGTGATCGGATTCGGGGTCATGTGATGCGGAGACCCGTGATGCTCCACGCAGAACATCGAGTCGAAACCGAGCGGTTCGAGCAGCAGGGCCAGGCGCTTGGTGTCGTCGAAGACCCGCGCGTCCGGGATCCTCGGCTCCCGTTGAAGATCTCCGGCTTCGTAGCGATCCCAGTCGTCGTTCTGCCAGCCGAGCGCGACACCGATCTTCATCTGAGCCACCCCACATCGTTGAACACCGTTGAAAACAACGTACAACCCGACGTCATGCCGGTCAACACCGTTGAATCGAGAGGGCGGCTGGACTATCTTGTGACCCGTCCGCTCCCGCTCAGGCCGCCCGCGGTTACCCCCGGCCCATATACGCGTCCGACGCGACGCCGCCCTGTCCGACCATCATGAAGCGGATCATCCGATGAGTGCTCTCACCGCCACCGTCAATGGCGCCCAACTCTCCTTGGCCGGCGTGGCCGCCCACACCACGGCGCTCGATTGGCTGCGCCACCGCGGGCTCACAGCGTGCAAAGAGGGCTGTGCCGAGGGTGAATGCGGCGCCTGCGCCGTGCTCGTCGCACTGCCCGGACTCGACACTCCCACCGAGTGGACCGCCGTCAACGCCTGCCTGGTGCCGGCCGTCAGCCTCGCCGGGCAGGAGGTCGTCACCGCCGAAGGGCTCGGCGCTCCCGATTCGCTTCATCCGGTTCAGGAGGAGCTCGCTACGCGCGGTGGATCGCAATGCGGTTATTGCACGCCCGGGTTCGTGTGCAGTATGGCCGCCGAGTATTACCGGCCCGGGCGCTCAGCGGGTGTTCGCCCGGACGGGCACGAGTCGAACGGCTTTGACCTCCACGCCCTGAGCGGCAACCTCTGCCGGTGCACCGGCTACCGGCCGATCCGCGACGCCGCGTGCGCGCTCGGCGAACCGGCCCCGGGCGACCCGAAGGCGGCCCGGCGCACGGCACCGCCGCCCGCCACCCGCCCGGTCAGCACCGAGGGCTTCGTGCGGCCGGCCGATCTCGCCGAGACACTGGAGGTGCTGCACGAGCACCCCGGTGCGACAGTTCTCGCCGGCTCGACCGACGTCGGCGTGGAGATCAATTTGCGCGGTGCCCGGCCGGCGCTGACGGTCGCGATCGGCCGGCTGCCCGAGCTGCGCGAGCTGCGCGACACGCCCGAGTACATCGAGATCGGCGCGGCCCTCACCCTGTCCGAGATCGAGCGCCGCCTGGCGAACGCGGTGCCCCTGCTGCGGGAGGTGCTCCCGCAGTTCGCCTCCCGGCTCATCCGCAACCGCGCCACCCTCGGCGGCAACCTCGGCACCGGCTCGCCGATCGGCGACAGCCATCCCGCGCTGCTCGCGCTCGACGCCGAGATCGTGCTGACATCGCGTGCCGGCGAGCGGACCGTGCCGTTCTCCGGCTTCTTTGTCGGCTACCGGGAGACCGTGCGACGACCGGGGGAACTGATCCGCGCGGTGCGCGTGCCGAAACCACAGCCCAGGGTGACCGCTTTCCACAAGATCGCCAAGCGCCGTTTCGACGACATCTCCAGCGTCGCGGTCGGTTTCGCTCTCGATGTGGACGACGGGTTCGTCCGCCGGGCGCGGATCGGCCTCGGCGGCGTCGCCGCGACCCCGCTCCGGGCCCGAACCACCGAGGACGCGCTCCTGGGCCGGCCGTGGAACGCGGCGACGGTCCGCGAGGCGGCGCAGCACATGGCTCGCGAGGGGACGGCGCTCGACGACCATCGCGCCAGTTCGTCCTACCGGTCGGCGATGCTCGGCAACGCCCTGCTCAAGATGTACTACGAGGCGACGCGATGACCGCGCTGAACGACCGGCCCACCGACTCCGCCGTCGGCCGTCCGATCCCACACGAGAGCGCCGCGCTGCACGTCACCGGACGGGCGCTCTACACCGACGACCTGGTGCCCCGGACCAATGACGTTCTGCACGCATACCCCGTCCAGGCACCGCACGCGCACGCGCGGGTGACGGCGCTGGACCCGCGCCCCGCCTACCGGATCCCGGGGGTGGTCCGCGTTCTCACCAAGGACGACGTCCCCGGCATCAACGACGGCGGGGCCAAGGACGACGAACCGCTGTTCCCACACGAGGTCATGTTCCACGGCCAGGCGGTCTGCTGGGTGCTCGCCGAGACACTGGAGGCCGCGCGGCTCGGCGCGGCGGCCGTCGAGGTTGGCTACCGGCCCCTGCCGGCCCTGGTGACGGTCAGGGACGCGATCGCCGCCGAGAGTTTCCAGGGAACGCGGCCCCGGATGGAACGCGGCAATGTGGAGGCGGCGCTCGCCACCTGCGCGCAGGTCCTGACCGGCGAGTTCGAGTTCGCCGGTCAGGAGCACTTCTACCTCGAGACGCACTGCTCTCTCGCACAGGTCGACGAGAGTGGGCAGGTCTTCATCCAGAGCAGTACCCAGCACCCCAGCGAAACGCAGGAGATCGTCGCCCATGTGCTGGGCCTGCGGAACCACGACGTGACCGTGCAGTGCCTTCGCATGGGCGGCGGGTTCGGCGGCAAGGAGATGCAGCCGCACGCGTTCGCGGCGATCGCCGCTCTCGGCGCCGTCCTCACCGGCCGGCCGGTCCGCCTGCGACTCAACAGGACACAGGACATCACGATGTCGGGCAAGAGGCACGGCTTCCACGCGTCATGGCGGGTCGGCTTCGACGCCGACGGCCGGCTCCAGTCGCTCGACGCCACGCTCACCGCCGACGGCGGCTGGAGCCTCGACCTGTCCGAGCCGGTGTTGTCCCGGGCGCTATGCCACATCGACAACGCGTACTGGATACCGAACGTGCGCGTGCACGGCCGGGTGGCGCGGACGCACAAGACCTCGCAGACCGCGTTCCGCGGCTTCGGCGGCCCGCAGGGGATGCTGGTGATCGAGGACATCCTCGGCCGGTGCGCACCGCTGCTGGGTCACGACGCCGCCGCGCTACGCGCCCGGAACTTCTACCGCGCCGGTCAGAGCACGCCCTACGGCCAGCCGGTGCGGCACCCGGAGCGGTTGCTGCGCGCATGGCGGCAGGTGCTCGACGACGGTGACTTCGCCGCCCGCACCACCGAGATCGAGGTGTTCAACGCGACGCACGAGCACGTCAAACGGGGCCTCGCCATCACCCCGGTGAAATTCGGCATCTCGTTCAATTTCACGGCGTTCAACCAGGCCGGAGCCCTCGTCCTCGTCTACAAGGACGGGTCGGTGCTGATCAACCACGGAGGCACGGAGATGGGGCAGGGCCTCCACACGAAGATGCTGCAGGTCGCCGCGACGGCGTTCGGCATCCCGCTCCGCAAGGTGCGTCTCGCCCCCACTCGCACCGACAAGGTCCCCAACACATCGGCCACCGCGGCGAGCTCCGGCGCCGACCTCAACGGTGCCGCGGTCAAGAACGCCTGCGACCAGATCCTCGACCGCCTCCGCCCCGTCGCCGCGGCGCGCGCGGGGGTCGACGCCTCAGACGTGCGATTCGTCGACGGCGAGCTGAACGGCGTGAGCTGGGATGAGATCGTTGGCCAGGCCTACCTCCAGCGAGTGCAGCTTTCGGCCGCGGGCTACCACCGTACTGAGGGGATCTTCTGGGACGGCTCGGCGATGCGGGGTTCGCCGTTCAAGTACTTTTCCTACGGGGCCGCCGCGGCCGAGGTCGAAGTCGACGGCTTCACCGGCATGTACGAGCTCCGGCGTGTCGACATCGTGCACGACGTCGGTGACAGCCTGTCCCCGCTCGTCGACATCGGGCAGATCGAGGGCGGATTCGTCCAGGGCACCGGCTGGCTCACCCTCGAAGACCTGCGCTGGGACGAGACCGACGGGCCGGAACGCGGCCGGATCGCCACCCGGGCGGCCAGCACGTACAAGCTGCCGAGCCTCTCCGAGATGCCTGCCGTCTTCAATGTGTCGACACTCGAGAACGCGACCGAGGAAGGCATCGTGTACGGCTCGAAGGCGGTGGGCGAGCCGCCGCTGATGCTCGCCTTCTCGGTGCGCGAGGCCCTGCGGCAAGCGGCCGGCGCCTTCGGCCCGCCCGGCACGAGCGTCGACATCGCGTCGCCCGCCACACCTGAGGCCGTGTACTGGGCGATTGAGCGGTCGCGCCGCGGCGAGGAGGTCACCGGTCGGACGCGGGCGGCATGGACTGGCTAGGCGCGGTCACACGGTTGCGGCGGACACGCACTCCCGGCGTACTCGTCACGGTGACCGGCGTCCGCGGTCACACCCCGCGCGAGGCAGGCGCGAAGATGGTCGTCTCCGCCGGCCATCTCTGGGGAACGGTAGGCGGCGGCAACCTGGAGGCGAAGGCCGTGGAGCGCGCCCGGGCAATGATCGCGTCGGGAACCACCGACCCGGCCGGCGACGAGGTCGCCCTCAGCGACAAGGCTCCCTACGTCCATGGCGTGCAGTGCTGCGGCGGCGTGGCGACGCTGCTGTACGAGCCGCTCCCCGTCGCTCCGGCCGTCGCGGTCTTCGGCGTCGGCCATGTCGGCCTCGAATTGGCACGAATCCTCTCCCGTCACGCGGTCGAGTTGCACCTCGTCGACTCTCGTGCCGAGGTGCTCGGACCGCAGCGCCTGGCCGTCCTCCACGACGCGCGCGCCACCGTACATGTGCGGCATGAAGCGATCTTGCCGGAGCAGGTCCTCGATGCTCTGCCGCGCGGCGCGCACGTTTTGATCATGACTCATGATCACGCCGAGGACGCGGCGCTCTGCGACGCCGCGCTGCGGCGGCCGTCCCTCGGCTCGATCGGGCTGATCGGCTCGACCGCGAAGTGGGCGCGCTTCCAGGCCCTGCTCGCCGACAACGGCCATTCCGCGGAGGCCATCGCCCGCATCACGACGCCGATCGGCATCGAAGGCATCACCAGCAAGGACCCGGCTGCGATCGCGGTCAGCGCGGCCGCCGCCCTGCTGCGCGCGCTAGCACGAGAGAGCCGGGACGAGACCGCCATGGGATGACGCTCCTCGTTCACCGTTTGAGCAGCGCATCGATCACCGCGTCGGAGAGCGGCCGCTCGGCGATCGCGTCGTGGTCCAGGCCGGCCTTGGCGAGCACATGGCCGGCCGCCGAGGGCGGCAACGCGTCGAGCCAGTGCGCGAGCGCGTCCGCGTGGGCCGAGCGGGTCATCTCGCCGTGCACGCGAAGCCGCGCGACACCGCCGTCCGGGTAGACGTCGAGCCTTACCCGGTCGACGGCCGGTTCCGCGTCGATGCGGAACAGATGGCGGGTGTCCGGTTGCAGGCGGGTCTTCGGTACCAGTTCGACCACCGCGCCGTCGCCGGCGAATCCCGTCACGCTCGCCCAGCCTGGGGCGTTGCCGACGAAGTACGACGTGTCGACCTCGACGCGCCGCACACGGCCGGCGGCGCCGAGACGAACGGTGACATGGTCGTTGCCGTCGTCCCGGCGGCGCGCGTTCTCCCAACCGTCTCCCATGGTCGTGGCCCGGCCCGGCAGCAGAAGCTGATCGGGTGCGGAGTAGAACCTGTTCGAGCAGTCGAGGATCTGTCCCCCATGCTCGATCGCGGCGAGATCGATCGTGCCGCTCATCAGCCGCGGGTCAGGCAGCGGGACCCCATGCACGCGGAAGCGCGCCACGCCCCCGTCCGGGTAGATCGACAACCGCACGTGCGTGAACCCGTGACCGTTGTCGATCGCGAAGCGGTTGCGGGTGTCACCGGCGATGCCGGTCCGCCCGAGCAGCGTCACCCACTCGGCCGCGAGCAGTGCATCGATCGCCGGGTACCCCTCGACCGCAGCCGCCTCGACCGACACGAACGGCGGGTAGTTGCCAGTGAACCACGCGGTGTCGACATCGACTCCGTGCACGACACCGGGTACGCCCAGACGCACGATCGCCCAGTCGTGTCCGGGCCCGCGGCGACGTCGCGTCTCCCAGCCGTCGTAGACCTTGCCCTTGTTCCCGAAGGCAGAAGAGGGCTCCGCCCGCTCCGGCTTGATCAGGTTCTCGCGTTCGGCGAAGAGCTCATCGCTGACCGCGACGACGCCGCCCGCCAGTGCCCGTGACGCGAGATCCGGTAGCAGGGTGAACGCCGGTGTGCCGCTCATCTCGCTCCTCCGCTCAGCAACCGGCCTCGTGGCGGGCCGGACAGGTCGATCGGTTCGCCCCGCAGCCAGGTACCGCGTACGACACCGGAAAGGGTCATGCCGTCATACGGCGTGATCGCGTTCTTGTGGCGCAACCGCGCGGCGTCGACCGACCAGGTGTCGTCCGGCGCGAATACGCAGAAGTCGGCGGCGCGGCCGGCCTCGATCGCGCCGCGGTCGTCGAGACCGATCTGCCGGGCGGTCGCGGTGGCCATCCAGTGCACCACGTCACTCAAGCCGAAGCCGCGTTCGCGCGCCCGCGTCCATACCGCCGGCAGGCCGAGCTGCACTGACGCGATACCGCCCCACGCGGCGCCGAAATCCCCACTGTCCAGGCGCTTCAGCGCCGCGACGGATGGCGAGTGGTCGGACACCACCATGTCGATCACACCGTCGCGCAGCCCGTCCCACAAAGCCTCCTGGTCGGCCGCCCCGCGGATCGGCGGGCAGCACTTGAACTGTGTGGCGCCGTCTCTGATGTCCTCGGCGGCGAAGACCAGATAGTGCGGACACGTCTCGACGCTGACCGGCACGCCCTCGCCGCGGGTCCGCGCGAGCACCGGCAGTGCGCCCGCGCTGGAGAGATGCACGACGTGAACGCGGCAGCCGGTCGCCCGTGACGCGTCGGCGACCGCGGCGATAGAGGCGATCTCCGCGCGTGCCGGACGCGAGGTAAGGAACGTGCCGTAGCTGCGGCTTGGCGGGGCCTCGCTCAGCTCACCGGCATTCTCGGCGTGCACGAGGAGCAACCCGTCGAAAGCCGCGATCTCGCGCATGACCTGTTCGAGCCCGGACCGCGAGAGATGACCGAACTCCTGGACCCCGGATGGTGCGAGGAAGCATTTGAACCCCAGGACGCCCGCCTCGTGCAGCGCCCGCAGCGCGCCGAGGTTGCCGGGTACCGCGCCGCCCCAGAAACCGACGTCGACGTGGCACGCACCGGCTGCCGCCTTCCGCTTCGCGTCGAGGGCGGCGAGATCGACCGTCGGCGGGATCGAGTTCAGCGGCATGTCCACGATCGTGGTGATGCCGCCCGCCGCCGCGGCCCGCGTGGCGCTCGCGAACCCCTCCCACTCCGTCCGCCCGGGCTCGTTCACGTGGACGTGCGTGTCGACGAGTCCGGGCAGCAGCACCTCGTCGTCGGCCAGTTCGACGACACGTCCGGCGGTCAGCCCCGGTCCGACTTCGGCGATGACGCCGCCGCGCACGCCGATGTCGCAGGCCACCTCGCCGTCCGGAGTGATGGCCCGGCGCGCGCGGACGACGAGATCGAGGCTCACCACAGCCCCCCGAACGGCTCGGGTGCCTCGTCGCGCAGCACTGTCGTCTCGATCAGACCGTACGGGCGGTCGGCGGCGATGAACACCTCCCCGTCGTTCTCCATGCCGAAGGGCCTGAGGTCGACGAGGAAGTGGTGCTTGTTCGGTGCGCTCAGTCGGATCGCGTTCACCTCCGGGTGCGCGGCGAGGACAGACTCGCCGACGCCGTAGAGGGTCTGCTGCAGCGCGAGACTGTGGATCTCGGCGAACCGGCTCATCAGCAACGCCCTGATCGCCGCGAACGACGCGTCCCAGTCGAGGTCGGTGGTCGAGTAGCGCCAGCAGGCCACGAGGGATGTCGCGAGGATGCGGTCGTGCGTCTCCTGGAGTGTCGTGTACTCGTCCTTGAGGAACCCGGAGAACTCCGACCCGGTGCTCTTGAGCAGGACGAGATCCTTCACGCCGGAGACCACGCACGCCCGCTCCGCCCCCTGACTCCCCTCGACGTAGGCGGTCGTGGTGCGCACGCCGGCCCCGGACCGCACGAACGCGTGGTCGTGCGGAACGCCGTGGACCTCTATACGCTCCCAGCCGTACTCCTCGACCGCGACCCGCGCGGCGTCGGCGGCCGGCGCGGCCCGAAGGAAGCGCCGGCCGAGCGACAGGGCGTAGTCCTCGATCGCACCGATCCCCTCCTTCTTGGCGAAGGCGAACACGGTGTTCTTCTGCGTGTCGGTCGGCAGCACGTCCCGCTGATCGCCGCTGAGGTGTGCGGCCTCGAAGCGCCCGCGCAGCGAGGTCGAAACGCTCAGGTCGCGAATCCCATGGGAGGCGGTGCCACGGTAGACGCGGACGACACGGGTCTCGGCCTTGCCGTATTGATTGGGGCCCAACCGTATGGCCATGGGATCAGCTTCCTCGGTAGGTGGAGAACGCGAACGGGCTGAGCAACAGCGGAACGTGGTGATGGCGCTCCTCTGCGACGACGAACGTGATGGTGACCCGCGGGAAGAAGGTCGCCTGCCCGGATGCCCGCGCGTACGACGCGATGTCGAAGACGAGGCGGTACTCGCCGGGCTCGACGCGGGCAGCACCAAACGTCGCGATGCGGCCGTCCGCGTCGGTGACCGCGGCGCCGACCTCACCGGTGCCGTCCAGCAAGCGCACCGCGACCCCGGCGGCCGGCCGGCCAAGCGCCGTGTCGAGAACGTGAGTGCTGATCACGCCTCCAGGACCCTCTTCAGCCGCATCCGGGCGATCTTGCGCAGTTCGTCCACGACGACCGCCGCCTCCACCGCGTCGTCATTGCCGAGCCGCCGCCTGGCGGCCGCCAGGATCTGCTCCGCGCTCAGTCCGGTGGCGCAAATCAGGAAGACCCGGTTGTGGCGCCGCTCGTACGCGTGGTTGACGGCGGCCAGCGCGGCCCGCGTCTCGCTGTCGGGGGCGACGCAGGACTGTTCTTGCCGTGACCAGGCGGCCTCCCGTCCATTGCGGGACGGCCCTTCGCCGATGCGCGGGTGCGCGGCGAGCGCATGGGCCACCTCGTCCGGGGTGAGGAGTCCGGCTGCCCGATCGGCCGCCGCCAGGACATGGCCGACGGTCTCGTACGGGCGCCCGTCGCGAAGTGCCGCGGCCCACGCGGGGACGTCGCAGCACATGAGCAGCATCGCCGTCGCCTCGTCGGGCGCGAGGGCGTTGAACTCGCCGAGCGTCACTGCCGGTCACCTCCACGTTCGTGCACAAGACCTCGCCCGTAGAAGAAGCGCCGGGCACTCTGTTACCTTAGTTGAACAGCGTTGAAAAGTGCGACCCCGACAACAAGGAGGGAAGTGTGCGAAGTCTCGCCGACCTGCCGAAGGCCCATCTCCACCTGCACATCGGTATGGGAATGCGCCCGTCGACGTTCGCCGAGCTCGGAGCGAAGGCGGGCCTGCCGACCGAGCTGCCGCCGCTGGAGCAGATGACCCTGGAGTCCTTCGAGAGCGTCAGCCGTACGTTGACCGCGATCCTGAGCGAGCGCGACAACTGGCACCGCTTCTTCGACGAGCTGCTCGCCGATCACTCCGCCGAGGGGGTCGTCTACGTCGAGCCCAGCCTTCCTCTCCGGGTCTATTCGGGCAGTTGGCCCTCCGACGAGCACCTCCTCGCCGCGGTGGTCGAGATCGCCGAGGAGTACTCCGCGCAACACGGCGTGGGTGTCGGGTTCATGATCCCGATCGACAGGACGAACGACTCCCCCGGCCGCGCGGTCGAGCTCGCCGAGCTCGCCGCCCGCAACCGAGGCCAGGGAGTCGTCAGTCTCGGCCTGCACGGCGACGAAGCCGGCCAGAGCGCCGACATCTTCACCACTGCGTTCTCGATCGCGCGCGATGCGGGCCTGCTCGTGACGCCCCACGCGGGGGAGGGAGCAGGCGCAGAGTCGGTCGAGGTGACGCTCGACTGCGCCCGACCACAGCGGATCCAGCATGGAGTGCGAAGCATCGAGTCGGAGCGCACGGTCACCCGGCTCGTCCGGGAGCAGGTCTGCTTGGATGTCTGCCCCACATCGAACAAGGTGCTAGGGGTGACGCCGGACTTGACGGCTCATCCACTCCCCGAACTGGTCCGCGCCAGCGTCCCCTGCAGTGTAAATGCCGACGACCCTCTGGTGTTTCGCACCAGCGTGCTCCAGGAGTACGCGATCTGCCGGTCGGTGTTCGACATCGACGACGAAGGGCTCGCCTGGATCGCGCGATCGTCGATCACATACAGCGGCGCCTCGGAGGAGATCAAGCAGCGCGGACTTGCCGGAGTCGACGCTTGGCTGGCCTCCGTGTAGCCGGTGGACCTCAGCGCGTTTCGGTCGGAGCCTTTTCGAGGCCCACGATGACGGCGTTTACGGCAAAATCCAGATGATCGCGCTGACCGAAGTGCGACGACGTATCCCCGAGCCACACGAAATTCGGCACCGCCCGAGGATCGACCGATTGCAGCAGAGCGCGGTACTCACGCAGGTTGGCCTCCGCCGCAGCGGTTCGGCTCGAATGCCCCTGCGCCATGGCCGAGTCGACCCAGACCCGGCTGGCGACCACCGTGTGCAGATTCACGTAGCCCAGCGCCGCCCGCTCCCTGGACAGCCCGCCGCGGCGCAAGCACCCGATCAGCGCGTCATATTGAACGAGCACGTTCGGGCTCGGCGTCGGCCGCGCCAGGAGGAGTTCGGCCAGCCCGGGATAGGTCGCAAGCAGATCGTAGAATGCATGCGCCCATCCACGCAGACCTTCGCGCCAATCCGTGTCCGACGCCCAGTCGAGCGGGAACGCCGAGAATGCCTCTTCGATGACCAGAGTCATGAGCTCGTCTTTGTTGTCAACGTAGTAGTAGGCGAGCGCGACGTCGGAATCGATTTGCGCGGCAAGCTTGCGCATGCTCAGCCCGGAGACGCCCTCCGAACGCACGATCGCCAGCGCCTCCCGCACGATCATTTCCTTGTTCATGGTGCCGCCAGACCGGCTGTTCTTCCGCCGACGCGTGGACGGAACCGCCTTCTTCGGACTCTGGGCCATGGTCACGCCGTCCTCACGTTCCACATCTTCAACGTTGTTCAAATCGTCCCACGCTGCCCGCCGTCGAGACAAGCCGCCCTGCCGGTCGAGCCTCGGAGTTCGCCGGGGACGGAATGCAGCGGCTCCTCAACCACGCCCGCTGGGACGCCGATGCCGTTCGTGATGCGCTGAAGGCGCAGGCCGCCGCGCGGATCGGAGACCTGGACGGGGTGCTGGTGGTGGATGACACGGGGGTTTGAGAAGAAGGGCAGCCGCTCAGCCGGAGTGCAGCGCCAGTAACCCGGCAATGGCCCGCACCCGATAACCGTCACCCACGCGATTCCGCCCGCTGGCCTGTGTCGCGCACCCCATCAGGGACCGCATCGGCCTCCACCCCGGCGGGTGGAGGCCGATTGCTGCTGGCGTCGTCGTCATGCCCGATCGTTGGGAATCTCACTGGTGGCATCCACGCGGTGACGAGGGTGGTGCTGGAGATGGAGGGTCAGGGCCAGCAGGATGTCTTCATCCCGGTGAGGCTCGCGGCTTCCGGGCTCGATCCTGGTTCGGGTGTCGGGTTCACCACCCCCGTCTTGGGGTCGCTCCACATGAGGTGGCCCTTGCCGAGGATCCAACGACGACGACAAGTCGATCTCTTCGGCGTTGCAGGCGGCCGCCCGCGGTTACGTGATAGTGCAACGCGGAGATCGCGCAGTCCCTGTTCGTCGGCGAGACCACGGTCAAGAGGCACATCAACCACGGTGCCGAAATCGGAGCCTGCAAGGGCACCGAGGCCACCCGCTACGCCCCATCCTACGGGCTGTCACACCAGAATTGGGGTCGGTAGGCTCTCACGCTGTCCAGCATGTTTGGCCAGCTTGACCAGCAGCATTACCGTGACCGCGAGGGCGAGCGCGCCGAGCAGCGCACCGATCAGCGAACCGAGCATCATGAACGCGGTGTGCGATACGAGGATCCCGCCGATGAGCCAGATCCGGTGCTGGTCGCTCCAGTTGGCGGCCGTGCGCCAGCGCCGCACCGCCAGCGCGAACGGAATGGCGGTCATGGCTCCCACGACCAGGCGGAGAACCGGCGACATCATGTCGCCGAACAGCATCGTGGATCCGAGGCCGAGCGGCAGCACCGTCGTCAGGAACGCCATGGTCAGATACATGGACACGAATCCGGCCACTCCCGGGCGTGGCGCGCGCCGATCAGCCCGGCCGAGTTCCTCGCGGTGCGGGAGCGAGACGCCTGCCAGCGCGAGCAGGGTGAGCCCGATGATGAGCAGGGCGAACACCAGCATCGCGCCCCACGGCATGTGGTATCCGGGGTCCTGGGTCGCCGACACGATGGTGCGCAGCCCGAGCACGCCCACGATCGCCAGGGCGCCGATGCCGATGAATCCGCCTCGGCCCAGGTACGGCCGGTTCCGGCGATGCGGGAAGAGCAGGTTGACGAGGGCGATGGGGACGAGGACGCTGAGGACCACGTGCACCCCGATCTGGGACTCCCAGTAGGTCCAGTTCACGCCCAGGGAACGCACGCCCCAGTCGGCGGCGCCGTACATTCGGGGGCTGGTCAGGGCCTGCAGGCCCAGTCCGTCCTCGGCGAGCTGGTAGGCCAGGCCCAGCAGCACGAGACTCGGCCAGCCGCCGCCGACTCGCACGACCGCCTCCCGGATGAGCAGGACCCCGGCCCCGTACATCACTAGCAGCAGCGGCAGGAGCAGCCAGGTCAGCGGTACGGCGACCGCGGTGAAGGTCAGTTCCGCGCACGCCGTCGTCAGGAGGACGAGCGCCCACGGGGCGCTGATCCGGCGCCAGTTCAGTCGTCCGATCATCAAGCTGTGTCCCCCGTCCCGGCCCGGGCCGCGTGTGCGCGCAGCAGTTCCTCGAGCTTCGCGGTCTGTGCTTCGGCCAGGGCCATGGCCTGCTGCTCGTACGCGGCCCGCGCCGCCGGGTCCTGCGGCATCGGTGGGGTCATGTTCGGCTGGAGCCGGGACGTGTTCAGCCAGTGGCCGAGGTCGGCGTTGCCCGCCCAGCGCAGCTGCTCGAGATTTCCGGAGATGGCGAACCGGAGCCAGTCGGTGTCGGTGCGCGGATTCTGCGAGACCGGGCAGAGCGCGTTCTTCTGCGCGTCATCGCCGTACGCCGTCTCCACGTGCGCGATGAGCGCGGCGCTGAACACCGGCTGGCAGACGCGCACCGACTGCGGGATGATCAGCCCGTCCTGGAAGATCGGGACAATGGGGCGCTGCTTGATGGCGTCGGCGGTGCAGTCCACATGCAGCGCGCGGTGGCCGGTCGGTACGGTGCCACCGTCGAGTTCGATGTCGGTCTCGGTGATCCGTTTCACCCGGCCGAGGCGCACGACGTGCTCGATCCGGCGCAGTTGCTCGAGTTCGGCCAGCGAGACGGTCGCGCAGCGGAACGCCGTCGGCCGGTCGTCCGCGGAGATGCGCAGCACGGTGCCGGCGGCGTTGAGCCGTTCGAAAAGGTCGGGAACCGATTCGGCGCCCATGACGGCTTCGTGCCGGGCCATGTGGTCTTTGACGATTTCCTCGGGTCCGCGGAGGGGCATCGGCTGCACGGTCCTCCGGTCGATGAGCCACGGCGCGCGGGGGCATGATCCAGGTCAGCTTCGCCGGGTCGACCCCCTGCTCGAGCAGCCAGAGACAGGCGTCGATGCCGGTCTTGCCGGCGCCGACGATGACGTACCGGTCGTAGGGTTCGGTAATGGCGGGCAGGTGGTTGGGCGGCACCAGGGAAAGGCCGTCGGCGACCGGGAACTCCGGCGGCCGCATAGCCGGCACGGTCACGCCCTGGTAGGTGGTGTCCACGACCTTCCGGCGGACGGTCACCTCGTACTCCTCGCCGGAGGTCGTGAGGTGGAAGCGGCCGGCGCCGTCGTACTCGGCCATGGGGAAGTACGACACCCGGCCGGACGGCAGGAACGTCTGCCGCATGACCTGGTCGTAGTAGCTGCAGATCTCGCTCGCGCCGGCCAGCTCGTACAGCCCGGCGTTCCAGCCGGCGCTGTCGACCGTGTCGTTGCCGAGCGGCCGCGAGTTCACGCCGTACATCGCCGAGGGCTGGTGCAGCCGCACGTACGGGTAGGCGACCGTCCAGTGCCCGCCGGGCTGGTGGTAGCGATCGACCATCACCACGGTCGCGTCCGATTCGGTGAGCAGCGTGTCCACGAAGGCCATTGCCGTCGCGCCGGCTCCGACCACGAGGTAGTCGGTGTCGATCTTGGTCACCATCACATGCTCCATCTCTGCTCGTTGGCCACTTGGGTGTTCACTCATCTATTGGGAGACAGCGGACGAAGCGCTGTTTCGGGCCGAACACCGCTGCGGACCGTCGAATGCGCCCCGTCCGCGCCGACCACCAGTTCGAAGTCTCCAGACCCGCCGGGTCCGGACCGGGCCTGACGCCACCGCAGTCCTGCTCGATATCGGTGATCAGTCGCCGAAGACGTACTCGATCCTGCGTCGCGTCGTACAGGATCCGCGCAAGGTCCGGCGGAAGATCTCGGCGATGGGTCGCCGAAGTCTCGGGACACCTCCGTGCTCAGCGTCGCGGCCCGCTTGCCCGAGTAAGCGACGAACGCCATGCCCTGCGCGCCAGTGCGCGGCCGTACGTGAGGGACGATGCCCGTCCGTCCGGCGACTGTCCTCGCCGTGCCGAGGATGTCGACCGTGTACCCGCCCGTTCGCAGGTCGGGCGCGCCCCACGACGGTCAGCTGGAAACCGAACCTGTGCAACCAGTACGCCAGCGTGGTGCCAGCGATCCCGGCCCCGGAGATCGGGATGCAGCGGCCTTTCATGGGTTCCCTGGACGTGTCACCGCCTGCGCGAGGTGCTCCGACCGATGGCGCGCCGGTTCGGAGCAGCCGCCCCGCAAGCGGGTGTTCGTACGGTGCATCTCTCACTCGATACACCGTAACGACACGAAATCCCCTGTTCTACGCTTAACCTGGAAGAAGTGAACTAGTTCGGTAAGAAAGTCAACTAGTTCAGTTGCACCGGAGATCGCGGTCGGGACAGAGTGGGCGGCTGCCAGGAGGAGGATGAATGTCGACGCAGCGACCGGATCCGCCGTACCGTGCGATCGCGGCCGAGATCCGATCGCGCATCGAGTCCGGCGAACTCAGGCCCGGCGACCGAGTGCCGTCGATCCGCCAGATCGCCCAGCGGTGGGGCGTCGCGGTCGCGACTGCGACCAGGGCGGCCGCCGTCCTGCGCGAGCAGGGCTTGGTCGAGCCGCGCGTCGGCGCGGGAACCGTGGTCAGCGCCGCCGACCCGGGCGAGTCCCCCCGGCCGGCCGGGGGGCCCGCGAAGCGCACGCGGCTGCTGCAGGCGGCCATCGCGATCGCCGACGTCGAGGGAATCGAAGCGGTGTCGATACGACGGCTCGGCGCGCAGCTCGGCGTCCGGCCGATGTCCCTCTACCAGAGCATCACGAGCAAAGAAGAACTGCTGATGCAGATGGCCGACCACGTCTTCGGCGAGGTCACCCTTCCGCCGGAAGGGCCGGAAGGGTGGCGGGAGAAGCTGGAATTTATCGCCTACGCCGAATGGGAACTGTGTCGACGCCACCTCTGGCTGCCGAAGATTGTGTCATTCAAACGGCCATTGTTCGCACCGAACATGATGGCCCACACCGAATGGGTTCTCCGTGCCCTCGACGGTCTCGGTCTTTCGATGGAAATGCGGATGCGCGAAGCTCTCACCATCCACTTGATTGCCGTCGCCACCGGAAGCTCACTGGCCGAGGAGGACGATATCGAGAACAGCACCGGAATAAGTCTCTACCATTGGAACCTGACACCGCAAGTGCGGGAGCGGAAGACTAGCAACCTCACCCAGTTTCCCCTTATCTCCGCAGTCCCCCGTGGAACAGCAAAAGACCTCGAAGGGCTCTTCGAATACAGCCTCGCGCGGCATCTGGACGGACTCGCCGCGATGCTCGCCAACCGTTCGAGCAGGTCCGACGCCGACGCCGGCCAATAACAGGTCATCCGCTATGCCGACGAATTCGTGGTCATGCTCGTGGGGCAACGCGCCGACGCCGAAGCGCTCTGGGACGAGGTCGGCACGGTCCTGGCACCGATGGGCCTGCGCCTGTCGACCGAGAAGACCAGGATCTGCCACATCGACGAGGGCTTTGATTTCCTCGGCTGGCGCATCCGGCGCCGAGCCTGGCGAAAACCGAAGCGGCAAACGAGGGCGCTGACCTCGATCGTGGACAAGATACGGACGCTCACCCGCCGCCGGAGTCATCAAACAATGGCCGACCTGCTGCGCCGGCTCAACCCTGTGCTGCGGGGATGGGGCACCTACATTCGCCACGGGTCTCGTCCCGGAGGTTCGGCTATATCGACCACTTCGCCTTCTGGCGAGTGGTCAGCCGGCTCCGGAAACGTCACCTCGGGCCGAACATGCACACCCTCACCCGGGGCGCTTCGCGCCGGGCTGGCAGATCCAAGCCGAAGGGATCGAGATGTTTCGCCCCGAAACGGTGGTAATCGAACGCTACCGATATCGGGGCACTCGCACCCTCACACCATAATCGCCAGCCCAGACGCCAGGAACCCCCGCACCAACGGCATGAACACGTGGAGAGCCGGATGCGGCGAGGAGTCGCACGTCCGGTTCGGAGGGCGGGCCGCAGAAACCCACCGGCCGAAAGACCGGCAGGCCGTAGGCCGCCCCCTGTATCTGCGCCTGCGGAAGCCTGGAAAATTCCGTCTAGGCTTCCGGCGAGGGCGATGGACAGCGCGCCGGCCGCGCCGCCCTTGACGACCCCGCGACGAGTCACGGACATGGGGACTCCTTGACGTGAGGGGATCACGCGGAGCCTGGTCGCCGCCCCTGGGCCGGCGGCGAACGAGCACCGGCTGGACGGCAATCCCCCAGGACAGCGTTGCTCAGCGCGCCGTGGGGAACGCCATCGGAGACGTGTCGGGCGCCGCCGCGGGCGCGGGCCAGCGGGACGTGACGGCCTTGGCGCGCGTGTAGAACCGGACACCCTCCGGCCCGTGGACGTGCGTGTCGCCGAACAGGGACGCCTTCCAACCGCCGAACGAGTAGAACGCCATCGGCACCGGGACCGGGACGTTCAACCCGATCATCCCGACGTGCACGGCCCGCTGGAACCGCCGCGCCGCCTCCCCGGACGAAGTGAAGATCGCCGTCCCGTTGCCGTACGGGTTGGCGTTGACCAGATCAATCGCCTCGTCGAGCGTCGCGGCGCGCAGCACCAGCAGGACCGGCCCGAAGATCTCCTCCCGGTAAGCCGCCGTGTCGGTGGAGACGCCGTCGAGCAGGCAGGGTCCGATGTAGAAGCCGGGGCCGGCCATGCCGCGTCCGTCCACGACGACCTTCGCGCCCGCGCGTTCGGCCGCCTCGACATGCCCGGCGACGCGCTCCCGCGCCGCCGCGCTGATCAACGGCCCCATCTCGCTGGCCGGGTCGGAGCCCGGCCCGATCCTGATCGCACGGGCCCGCCCGGCGAGCCGCTCGATGAACGGGTCCGCGGCGTCCCCGACGGCGACCGCCACGGATATCGCCATGCAGCGCTGCCCCGCCGACCCGTACGCCGCCGCCGTGATCTGGTCGGCGGCCAGGCTGAGGTCGGCGTCCGGCAGCACGACCGCGTGGTTCTTCGCACCGCCGAGGGCCTGCACCCGCTTGCCGGCGGCACTCGCGGTCCGGTGGACGTGTCGGGCGACGGGCGTGGACCCGACGAACGACACCGCCGCCACATCCGGATGCCTGATCAGCGCGTCGGCGGTCTCCCGGTCGCCGTGCAGCACATTGAACACACCCTCCGGCAGCCCCGCCTCCGCGTACAGCTCGGCGATCAGGTTGGACGCCGAGGGCACACGCTCGCTCGGCTTCAGCACGAACGCGTTCCCGCACGCGATCGCGACCGGATGCATCCACAGCGGGACCATCACCGGGAAGTTGAACGGGACGATCCCCGCGCACACGCCGAGCGGCTGCCGGAACGAGAACGCGTCCACACCCGACGACACCTGGTCGGAATATCCGCCTTTGAGCGCCTGCGGGATCCCGCACGCGAACTCGACCACCTCCCGTCCCCGGACGACCTCGCCGCGCGCGTCGTCCAGGACCTTGCCGTGCTCGGCGGTGATCAGCCGGGCCAGCTCGTCCTCGTGCCGTTCCAGCAGGTCGCGCAGCGCGAACATGATCCGCGCCCGCCGGGTCAGCGACACCTCCGACCACGACTCGAACGCCCGCGCGGCGGCGTCCACCGCCGCGTCCACCTCGGCGCGGCGCCCCAGGACGACCTCGCCGGTCTGATGCCCGGTCGCGGGATCGTGAACGGCCGCCAAGGTGCTCCCGCCGACGGGGACACCACCGATCCAGTGCTGGATAGAACGCATCAGGTTCCTCTCGGACATAACAGCGCTGAGTCTTCTTGTCGTCGTAGCAGGTACGGGCCTGCCAGGTGTGCTCCAGGTTCGAGACCTCGGCAACCGGGAGATCCCACCACGCCTCGCTGCCCGGCCCCGAGACGAGCGGGTCGGTCTCCACACGCACGACGGTCGTCTGCGGCGAAGCAACGTCTTGCCGAAGCGCCTCCAGGGGCCGCCTCGGAATCATCCGCGTGCAGTACGTCCGCCGCTCGAGGCTTACAGGGTTTGCGGCAAAGTCGACGGGGATCGGCTCCCCATCGAGCCTGGTCGCCGACCACGCGCAGTGCCGGGTCCCGAACCGGTCGGCTCTCACGGACTCGGACAGGTTGCCGATCGAGGCGTACCCCGTAATTCTGGACGACGACGAGCTTGCTCCCCGTCGGCGATAGCCGTGGTCCACTCCTGGGCCATCAGGTAAGAGCCGCCACCGACCGGGACGAACACGCCGCGGTCCGGGGGCCATCTTTACGCCGAGACCGCTGGCAATCTCATAGCTCGCGCACGAGTGGCCGTACTCGACGTGGTAGCCCTTCGGGTCGTGCGCCCGCCATAGCTTGTGCAGGTCGCCTGCCGTCGTCCCGGCCGCACACACCACCGCGTCCCGCAGCCCGCTGACCTCCATGACGGCTCTGATCGCCCTGGCCTGAGTGAGGCGTTCCGCAGCGAACACGCGCCACTCATCTGTGTCCCGGGAGTTGATGACACCACCGCCCGCCGCTATAAGCGGACGCCGCGCGGTCTGCAAGACCGGCTCGGGCACCGGGCGTCTGATCCGCCACACCCAGCGCGCGAACAGCCCCTCCGGCCAGCCGCAGGCCTCAGCCTGGACATCCTGTGGCAATGCCACATTGACCGCCCCCGTCTCTGTTTCATCGGTCAGCACCGACAGCCGATTGATCGTCGCCAGCGCCGCACCGACCTCCATGTTGGTCGTGTCAGGACCGATCGAGGTCGTACACAAGAACGTGGCGAGCCGATCGTTCATCCGCGTGAACCCCGCTTCCGTGTGCACCATCGCCTGCTCGTTACTCGCTATGTAGTGCGGCAGGTCCTGCGCGTACTACAGCGAAGCCTGCCGACGCCCGTCACGTCGCCGTGCCCGAAATGCCGAAGCAGCCCGCGATCAACCCGCCGCTCCGTCCCGTCCCGCCCGCTGTACTGGGCCGCCAGGAGACGCGCCACCGCCTGCCCGACCGTGTGTTTCACAAGACCTCCACTGCTGCGTCCACGGCCGCGGCCACGTCACCGTCCGGCGGGTACAGGAGGGAACGGCCGACCACAAGGCCCCGGACGGTGGGGAGGCGCAACGCGCGGCTCCAGCCGTCGCGGGCGGCGCGGGGGTCGGCGGAGACTTCGCCGCCCAGGAGCAGGGCAGGCAGGGTGGAGGCGGCCATGACGCGTTCCATGTCCTGGACGACGGGGACCTTCAGCCAGGTGCGCGCGGACGTCGTGCCGAGACCGGACGCAATGGCGATCGCGCGCATCATCGCCGCAGGCGACAGGTCGTTGCGGACGCGGCCATCCACGCGGCGGGCGATGAACGGCTCGACCATCGCCATCCGGCCGTGCACGGCGAGCGCCGACACGGCGTGCGCGCAGGCCTCCAGGGTGCGCGCGGTGGCGGGATCGTCGTCGTCCACTCGCAGGAGCACCTTGCCACCGTCGAGGCGGGACGCGGCGATCGCGTCCGCGTCGTAAGCGGTAAAGCGATCGTCGATCTCGAAGGACGTCCCGGCGAGCCCGCCGCGGTTCATTGAACCGATCACGATCTTGCCGTCGAGGGCGCCGAGGAGCAGCAGGTCCTGGATGACGTCGGGGGTGCCGAGAACGCCGTCCACGCCCGGGCGTTCGAGCGCAACACAGAGCCGGTCGAGCAGTTCGCCCCGGTCAGCCATGGCGAAGGGGTCGCCTCCGGCGGCGAGGGCGCCGCGGGCAGGGTGGTCGGCCGCTAGGAGCATCAGCCGCCCGGTCTCGCCGAGCAGCGACCGACGCCTGGTGCGGCGGGCAGCGGCCTCGGCGGCGGCCTCGGGGCGGATGGCCCGCGTCTCGGACAGCGCCGCGATGCGCCCGGCGCGTGATCCGGCCGTGGACTCCGTGTCGAGCGTCACACTGTCACCCGCCTGACCAGCGCGTCCACTTCGACGGAGGTGGGCATGGCCGCCGAGCACGCCAGCCGGGAGGCGACGATCGCGCCGGCCGCGTTGGCGAAGTCGATGACGCGCGGCGTTTCCCACCCGGCCAGCAGGCCGTGGCAGAGGGCGCCGCCGAACGCGTCGCCCGCCCCCAGGCCGTTGACGACCTCGACCGGTATGGGCGGTGCGTGGACCGTGCGGCCCTCGGCGTCAACCGCGAGGACGCCGTCCGGACCACGTTTGACGACGGCGAGGCGGACGCCCCGGTCGAGTAGCGCGCGGGCTGCCCGCATCGGGTCGCTCTCCCCGACGGCGACGTCGCATTCGGCCAGGTTGCCGACGGCGACGGTGGCATGTTCGAGGGCTTCGGACGCCCGGCGGCGCGCATCATGCGGCGACTCCCAAAACATCGGCCGGAAGTCCAGGTCGAGGACGGTATGCCTGGCACGGCGGGCGCCCAGCGCGGTGAGGGTCGCCGTCCTGGACGGTTCGGCGCACAGCCCGGTCATCGTGACCCACAGGATCCCGGCGGTCTCGATCGCGGACCGGTCCAGCTCGTCCGGGCGGATCTCCAGGTCCGGCGCCTTGGGGAAGCGGTAGAAGTACAGCGGGAAGTCGTCGGGCGGGAATAGTTCACAGAAGGTCACGGGCGTCGGCAGGCCGGGGACGTCGGCGACGTATCGGTCATCGACCCCGTACTCGGCGAGGGCGCGACGAACGAAGCGGCCGAACGGGTCGGCGCCGGTCCGGGTGATCACGGCGGCGCGGCGGCCGTGCCGGGCGGCGGCGACAGCGACGTTGGTGGCGCTGCCGCCGAGGAACCGCGCGAACATGTCCACCTCGTCGAGACCGACGCCCGGGCTCAGCGGGTAGAGGTCGACACCGACGCGGCCCATGGTGATGACGTCGAAGGACGTCGTGCCATCGGTCACGAGTGGCTCCCACTGAGAACCCCGCACGCACGCACGTCCTCGATCGGACCGGTGCCTTCGGCGGGCTCGGCGTCGACGACGGTGTCCTGCTCCAGGACACACCAGCCGTAGTAGCCGACGCCTTCGAGGGGGCCGACGATGTCAATGTCGTCGGTGTCGGGTCGGCGGTAGACACCCGCCTGGACGGCCTCGGTGCAGGGCGTCCGGCCGCCCCGGACGGCCCCGACGAAATCCGCGTCAACGTTCTTGAAGTGGGCGCGCGCGGTCAACTCGCCGAGGTCGGTGAGGCCGTTCAGCAGGTGGCCGAGGTCCAGGCACAACAGGATGCCAGGCCCGTCGAGGACGCGCCGCACTTCGCCGGGCCATTCCACAACCGTCCCGACATGGGGGTACAGGACCGCCCGGACGCCCGCCTCAGCACCCAGTGCGTCGATCCTGTCGCGATTGGCGAGGAGGGCCGTCCAGCCAGCCGCGTCGAGCGGCGGGCGATCGTCGTGGCCGTCCCCGGCCGGCAGGAAACCGTCCGGCCCGAACTCCGCGACGGCCAGCCCCAGGTCGCACAACTCCGCCAGCACCCGCACGGGCGCCGACCGAAGTCCCCGGCCGGGCACCTCGCACACCTCCCACGCAATCGGGACACCCACGACGCGGTCCTTGATCATCGGCTCACCATCTCTTCGCGGACGCGGTCGACGCCGGCCGTGCCGCCGGCCCCGCCGAGTCTGTTACAGGCCATTAAGACATGTCAATAGTTTGTCATGACATTATGAGGTATTAAGTTAAACACAGAGCCGGGTGTACGATCGTCTCGAGGAGAGGAGGCGATGCGTGTACCGACCGCGCGTGACCATGGATCGCAGCAGTCCCGTGCCGCTGTATTACCAGCTCGCTCAACAGCTGGAGGCGGCGATCAGGGCGGGTGAGCTGACACCGGGCACCCGACTGGAGAACGAGGTCGAACTCGCCGACCGGTGCGGGCTCTCTCGTCCGACAGTCCGGCAGGCGATCCAGCACCTGGTTGACCGCGGGCTGCTGGTGCGCAAGCGGGGCGTCGGCACGCAGGTGGTGCAGTCGGAGATCCGCCGCCCGATCGAGCTGACCAGCCTCCACGACGACCTCGCGGCGGCCGGCCGGGATCCGCGGACCGAGGTCCTCGAACTCGGGCCGGTCCCCGCCGAGGACGGGGTGGCTAAGGAACTGGGCGTCCCGCCCGGCATCATGGTCACCCGGATGCGCAGGATCCGCTTCACCGGCGACGAGCCGCTCGCCCTGCTCACCAACTACCTGCCGCAAGACCTGCTCACGATCACCGAGGACGACCTCGCCGGGCACGGTCTGTACGAGCTACTCCGCGCGACCGGCGTCAACCTGCGCATCGCGAACCAGACCATCGGCGCCCGCGGCGCGACGGCGGCCGAGGCCCGGCTGCTGGACGAGCGGCGCGGCCTGCCGCTGCTGACCATGACCCGCACCGCCTACGACGACAAGGGTGGCGCGATCGAGTACGGCTGCCATGTCTATCGCGCCGACCGGTACTCCTTCGCTCTTACCCTCGTCGAGCGGTAACCGCGGGGAACGGCTCGCCGAACGCCGGTCGTGCTGGGCCCCGACGTCTTCCTCCACTGCAACATCTTGACCATCAAGGGGACGGCGGTGGAGTTCGCCCATCGTGTGGGGCCGGCAGCCGATAACGGCGGAAGCGACGGCATGGTGACGATCGAGGTGGTGAACCCCGGCCTCGACCTTCCCCACATGATCACCAGGGAGCCGCGGAAGGGGACCTTCGAACTGCGGGTCCCCGAGGGCACGACGCTGCACTACCCCTGGGTCGGCTACAGAGCGACGTTGGAACTTCCTCACAAGATCAACACCAGCGACCGTGCGGTCCGGTTCTTGAATATGCTCATGAACCTCACCCGAGCGCACGGTCAAGGGGCGAGCGCGGGACCTTCATCCACAAACTGCGAGGACGTCACGCCCTCAAAGGCGCCGACTTCCAGACCGCTGTCCAAGTTCTGCAAACCCGCGGCGTCGCCCGCCTAGACGGCCAGATGCTCTATCTGCGCAAGGAGCACGAGCCGTACCGCTTCAGCGGCAAGGCGATCGACGGCCAGCGTCTGATCCAGGACGTCTCGGACCACTGGGGCCCGGTCATCGATGAGATTCCTTGCGACGCCGTCACGCCCGTACTGGAGATCCTGGAGACGGCCGGTGCACATGAGACTGAATGGCGTCGCTCACGCTCGCGCCGCGTCAAAGGCGATGCCTCCACGCTTTCGGTCCTTCCGTACAGCGACGAGCACTACGCCGACCTGGTCACAAAGTTCCACCGAAGTGGTGCGACAGCACCTCGCCGACCGCGTCCACGGCCCGTGCGCGCTTCGAGGTGCCGAACTGTCACGCTGCATTTCGTGTGCCGCCAGTCTCTCGATGGCGGTGCCCCCACCTCACTGGCCCTGGACACCCACGCAAGACTGAGCTACCGCCTTCTGGCTCTGGAGGGTCGATATCCACCCGATGACCGTTGAGGTCTCCCGGTCGTGTTAGCGCGCTTCCCTCGTAACGCTGAGAGCCGATCGTTGCTTCGGATCCAGCGCTACGAGGGAGGACCTACTCTCGTTCGCCTGCACCTGGTGAGGCGAGGGAGACACGTCAGGTCAGGTGCAGCGCCGACCGGTGTTGATGCAATTGACGGCCCGTTTCATCAGGGCGTCGGGCATGACGTTGATGAAGTCGCCGTGATCGGTGATGGGCTTGTGGAGTTGTTCGGGGAACGTGTCGAGGGCGTAGACCACACCGCGGGGAACCGCATAGGTGATTCGCTGCTCGAGGGCGGGGATGGCCTTGGTACCGGCAGGACATGTGCCGTTGCGGGCGGTGAAGGCAACATGGTCACGGTGGTTCGCGCTGTCGGTGTTGGCACCGTCCCAGCAGCTTTGGAATTGCAGGATCCGTTCCACCCGGCTTCCCCTCGGGCACAGCGGATACTTGTCGGCGACACGGCGGTTTTCGAATCCGGTGCAAGTCCACTGCGCGTTGGCCTTGGCGCCGCCGTTGGTGAACGCCTTGGCGTCTCCGGTGATGATCCGAATGAAGCGCGGCATTGCCACTACTTTGCTCCTCGGATTTCCAGTGAACCGCAGGGTGACGCTCGCTGGTGTGAGGATTCTTCCGATGTTGCCGTCCTTGCCTCCGCCGGGTGCGTTGGCATCGGAGTCGGAGCCGTTGCGCAGCCGCAGGACCGGCCAGTAGTGCGTGGACTTGTCCCCGTTGAGGCATGTGGTTCCGGCGGCCGCCAGGGTTGCGTCGGTGGACTGGCCGCTGGTGGAGGTGTTTCCGACGTAGTCGTGGACGTGGTGGGCGCCGTTGCTGACTCCGGGCGATGTGATGACGTTGTCGGAATTGTGTTGCCCTTGAGCGTTGCGCCCGCAGCGAGAGACGAAGCTGCCGCGGGACGCGGCGGATGTCTTGCGGGGCGCTTGGACGTTGACCGGCACCTTGCGGATGTCGATGAAGTCCGCCGGGGTCGGGCCACCGGAGTTCTGACCGCCGGGTCGATCGCTGAGGGAACAGGCGGCCAGCCTCCCGAGGCCGCTCGGACGAGATCCAGAGCGGCCGATGGCCGTTGCGATGCGGTTCAGCGTCGCGAGTCGCTTGTCCTTGAGAGGGCCGAGAATGGCGTTTCGGACGAAGTTTGGGCCACCTTCGCCTGCCGACCGGGCCAGCCGCCGGTTGGCCTGGGCGATCTGGGCGTCCAGTAGTGCCAGGTTTCTGTCGACCTCGGCCCGCGCGGCGACCGAGACAGGGGGGAGTTCGGCGGCTACGGGCGGGCAGGTGATCGACTGCTCCGCGGGCGGCCGCGGCGCCTGAGCAAGCGCGGGCGCGCCGGTCACGACGACGGCGAGTCCTGAGGCCAGGACCGCTGAGGCGAGAGCCGTGACGCGAGGATGTTGGGCGAGCCTGCGCCCCTGTTGTCGGTGCTGCTTTCGCATGGTTCCTCCTTGCCGTTCCCTAGCGGGATGGGAGCGGTGAAGTGATCTCATTGCGATCACTGGGATCACAGTGGCAAGACGGACTGCGGAACTCGACCTCCATCACGCTCATGTAACAACCTCGTAAGAGGTGACCGACCGTAATGTTCTCCTTGCCCGAAAGGAATCATCAGCCGATCAGCCTGGACCTTCCAAGGAACAGCATCTTTCGGCACAACTTCCGCTCACCTGCTAACAGGAACGGAATGTCCTCACGGACCTCCCGGATTCGCTATACCTACCGCCGGCACCTGTCGTTCATCCTGGCTTCTAGAGCTGGCGGTGCCCTCGCCGACTTTTGGAGCCATTCGGTCGGCCTGATCAACGCGGCCCTCATGACCGAGGGTCTTCATATCGCTGGTCGAGAAGTGCCCGTTCAGGCACGCCGACGCTGCGCGTTGCTCGGCGGGAGATTGATGTGGCCGAAGCGATGCCTCTCGCTTCAGTCCGGCTGATTGCCGCTCGTGGGCGGTCCAGTACACCGACGGCGGGACGAGCGCGTTCGTACATCGACACGCAAATCACCGAGGACAGTGAGGGGTTCCGGATCAATGCCGCAGATGGCCCAGCGGTGCGATGAGCCCGGCCTGCAAGGTGGCGATCGTGATGGGCCGCTCGGCGCCCGGTGGGAAAAGACAGCGCCGCCTTGGATGATCACACGCTGGACGGTCATGACGGCACACCCGGAACGATGCGACGCCGGTTTGGGGGATGGAAACGGGCGCGGGGCCGGGCACGAGCCTGTTCTCGACATGCCCGAGCCCTTCGACGTCGATCCGCACGACGTCGCCAGGAGCGAGCCAGGCCGGGGCGGCGTGCGTTGAACTCGGCGATGCAGCCGGTGCCGCACGTGCCGGAGCCGAGTACGTCGCCGGGCCGTACGACGGTGCAGCGCGAGGCATAGGCCACCAGGTCGGCGAACGGCCAGGACATGTTGGCGGTGGTGTCGCCTCCGGTGCACGTCTCGTTGAGGTGCACTTCCGGGCAAAGCGCCAGTCTTCCGTCCTCGACGCGGTCGGCGAGCTCGTCCGCGGTCATCAGCCATGGGCCGAGGGTGGTCGCCGCGTCATTGGACTTGGAGGGGCCATCGGCTGCTCAACTCCCGCTCCTGCAGGTCGCGCGCCGACCGGTCGTTCATGATCGTGTAGCCGATGATGAAAGTAGAACAGCAGTTCTTCGTACCACTCGTCGGGCACTCCCCCGGCGAGAGCGTCGATGTGCTTTTCGTAGGTGAGGAAGTCCCGCACGGTCGGCGGCTGGGACAGCGGGCCGAAGGAGGCTTCGGCCACCGGGACGGTGTCGCCGGAGCGGACCCGCCGCGCCACGTCGTCCAGGGTCTCCTGCCCGCCCTGGACGACGTCGAGCAGCGCCGCGCCCGGGTCGAGCAGCCGCACGACGTCGCCGTCCAGCACGCCGACCCGTGTCCCCCCAGTGGTGATCACAGTGGTCAGTCGCATCGCGGTCCCCTCACTTCACGGCGACCGGATTGACCGGGGAGCCGACCGCGTGGGTGAACGGCAGCGGCTGGGCGGCGAGGAAGAACTCGAAGACGCCATCCCGCGCGCAGTCGGCCGCCAGTCCACATCTCCCCCGCCAGCAGGCCGATGTGCGGCGACGCCACCTGGTGCAGCGGCTGGAAGGAGTCCTGGAACTCGTTGGGCCGCACCTCGAAGCCCCAGGTGTCGGTGGCGATCGCGGCGATCCCGGTGGAGTGGAGCCGGCCGGCCGTCTCGAACGACAGGCCCGGGGCGGGCCCGCCCGCGTAGGTGCCCCATCCGTCCCCGCGACGGACCCGGGACAGCCGGCCGGTGCGCAGCAGGACGATGTCGCCGCGACCCACCGCGGAGGTCTCCCTGCCGGCGGATCACCTCGGCGAGATCGTCACTGGTGATCACGCTTCCGTCGGGCAGCTCTCCGTTCTCACCGAGTGCGCGGCCGGCGTCGAGCAGGACCCCGCCGTCCGATCACCGGTGCGGCGATCCGCTCGATGCCGGTGGCGAAGTCGCCCTCGCTGGTGACCACGTCGGCGCCCCTGCGCACGTTCCAGGTGATGCCGTGGTCGAAGACGTGGCCGAGCCCGTCCCATTGGTTCTGCACTGCAGCGGCATGAACACCGCGTCGTCGGCCGCGGTCAGGCCGTGCGGGAGGCCGAGGCGCTCGGCGGTGTCCTGGCCGGTGGACATCATGGTGTGCACCGGGTTGACCCTGCGCCGCCAGCCGTTCTGCGGGCCGTTCTCGTCGAACGGCAGGGAGAGGCTGAACGACGCGCCGCGGCGGACGAGCCGGGCGGCTTCGATGCGCTTGCGCTCGTCGCTGGGTGGTGCGTGCGTCTTGACGGGCGGCCCAGGCATGGTCCGCGCGGCCGAAGTAGCTGGCCAGGTAGCCGCCTCCGTGCGCGGACCATATGCGAAGCCCGGGGTGGTGTTCCAGCAGACCGGAGAAGACGATCCGGGAGAGGGCCAGGGCCGTCTCGGTGGGGTTGCCGACGGTGTTGAACAGGTAGTAGGCGTTCAGGCGTTCACCGAGAGTGCAGCCCCAGGGATGGATGAGGAGGGCGGCTCCCAGGTCATCGGCCGCCGCCCAGAACTCCGCCAGGCGCGGGTCGTCCAGTTCCATGCCCGGCCCGCCCGAGGTGGAGATCTGCACGCCGCGCAGCCGAAGGTCTCCATGGCATCCGTCATCTGTGCCACGGCCAGGCCGGGGTGCTGGAGCGAGACGGTCCCCACACGACCAGCCGGCAGTAGGAGGCGATGGCCTCGTTGGTGACGGCGACGATCCTCGTCGCGAGGCGCTGGTCGGCCCACAGGTGGAGCAGCGGCACCGCCGTGACGGCCTGGATGTCGACCTTCGCCCGGTCCATCGCCTCCAGGCGCAGATCGAGGTCGGTGAGCCGGGGCGCCAGGTCGGCGATGTGCGCCTGGCTGTAGGCCAGGGCCGCCGGGCCGAGGGTCGCCGCGTCGGCCTGCCGCCGGCGGGCCAGGCCCGGTTCGTCGGCGATCAGCTCGTCGACGGCCGGGACGGCCAGGTGGGCGTGGACGTCGATGCTCGGGACGGTCATCGCTCGTCCACGCAGCGGTTGACCTGCCGGCCGAGGCCGCTGATCGTGGCGGTCATGACGTCGCCGTGGCGCAGGAACCGGCCGTGCGTCATGCCTTTGCCCGCGGGGCTGCCGGTCAGGACGAGGTCACCGGGCAGCAGCGTCGAGACGTCCGAGTAGTGCGCGATGATCCGCGCCGCGCCGAAGATCATGTTCTTGGTCGACTCGTCCTGCCTGACCTCGCCGTTGAGGCGCAGGGCGATGCGCAGGTCGGAGGGGTCAGGGACGGCCCCGCTCGGGACGAGGGCCGGGCCGGTCGGCAGGAACGTCGGCGAGTCCTTCGAGGCCAGCCAGTCGGCGCCCAGCTCAGGGATGTCCTTGCGGAAGACCCGCTCACGCAGGGTGAGGTCGTTGCCCCGAGCCGTCGTGGTGGGCGGCCGCCAGATCGACCACATGGGGGCGGTAGTTGGCACCGCATTGGAAAACCCGGCGCGGTTCGACCGGGCTGTACCAGGTCAGGCCGTCGAGAGGCGCCAGGGCGCCTGCTCGTCGGCCGCCAGTCGTTCCAGGACCGGCAGCGCCTCGTCCCAGGCCTCCAGCAGCGCCGCCGTCGTGGCGGGACGGCCGAGCTTCTCCCGGTCGGACAGGTCGAGGTACCGGTCGTGCGCGCCGAGCGCCGGTACCGGGCGGCCTCCGTCGCGGGAGGCGCGACCCAGCGCCCAGATGCCTGCGTGGTCGATGCCGGACACCTGCGTGGACGGGACTCCTCGAAGTGGTGGATTCGTCATTCGGTGGTCGCCTTGCCGAGAGCAGCGCGGAAGGCGCCTTCGGCGGCGTCGATCTCGGCGATCTGCTTGAGGATCTCTCCAGGTGAGGACTCCCCGACCTTCTTCTGCAGTAGGGGCGTACGGCCGAGGATGAGGTCGCGGACCGTCTGCAGGGGGCGTGGGGCGTGGTGGAAAACCTTGCCGAGGATGAACGCCTGCTGCACCTGACGGGCGGTATGCGGCTTGCGCGGGGTCTCGTAAGCCTGCAGCGCGGCGCGAACCGCCTGGTAGTCGCGCAGATCCACGCCGACCAGGCGACGGCCGATGAAGTAGCCGTCTTCGGTGGCCATGCCCGCCCCGTAGGCGGCGTACGGAGACGTGGGGTGAGCGGCGTCTCCGGCAAGGGGTGCACGGCCCTTGGACCACTGCTTGAGCCGTTTGCGGTCGCGGAGCACCCAGCGCTGGACGGCGGCGGGGTCGGTGGCGGCGATGAGCCGCGGCAGCGGGTCGGGGAACTCGTGGCGTGGGCCAGTTCGGTGGCGGTGGCGTGCAGGTCGCCGGTGAACTCCTCGCGCGCGTCGTGGGCGGTGAGCGTCCACCACTGGAAGCCGTCGCGGCCCTTGTGGCGGATGGACGTCCAGGCGCCCTGGGTGGTGCGGCTGTGGGTGACGAGGCACAGGCCCCGTTCGGCCTTGATGTCGTCGCTCAGAACGAAGCCGCCGAAGATGTGCAGGTTGTGCTCCCGTTTGGGCGCTTCGCCCCACAGACTGCGGCGGACCAGCGAGTCGATGCCGCCGGCCCCCACCACCACTACGTCCCACTCGTGGACGTCGCCGTCGGCCATGTGCAGGCGCACGCCGGACTCGTCCTGCTCCAGGCGCTCAACGCGGCGGTTGACCCGCAGGACGCCGTCCGGCAGGGCGGCCCGCCGCCGCTCGTAAAGCTCGGGGCGCAGCAGCCCGATGAAGCCGCCGCAGTAGTCGCGAATGTGTCGAGCGAGGCCACGATGTTTTTGCGGTCGTTTCCTCCGGAATTGAGGTCACCGGGACGGGTGGCGACGGCGAACTTGGTCGCGACGACGAGCCGGTCTCGCATTCCGGTCTCGTTCATGAACGTTCCCAGCATCTCCTCGCTACGGCCGCCGGCGTAGTTGATCGCGGTGGCGATGACGTTGCCGCCCGCCTCGATGTAGCGGAGGAAGATCGAGCGGGCGGCGTCCTCACCCGCGCGCCAGCCGCCCTCGCCGAACGTCAAGGCGCCCAGCGCGATCAGTGAGACCCGGAGTCCGTACGCCCGAGCAGGTGATATCGATGCGTCGTCATGGTGGCCTTCCCTTCGAAGTGGTCGATAGGGGCACCATGCAGCCTGGAGCGCGCTCCAGGTCAAAGAGCGGTTTTCCGCGACCGTGTCGTGGTCAGGTGGTGAGCGCGGCGGGGGTGGTGCCGGTGAAGTGGCGGAACTCGCGAATGAGATGGGCCTGGTCGGCGTAGCCGGACTCGGCGGCGATGCGGCCCCAGCTCTGCTCGTGGTCGAGGTGCCGCCACACGGTCGAGAGCCGCACGAGCCGGGCCGCCATCTGCGGGGTCACGCCGACCTGCTGCTTGAACCTCGTGATGAGGTGCTTGTGGCTCCAGCCCACCTGGCGGGCGACGCTCGTGATCGTGCTCCTCCCGCCGGAACGGACGAGCAGGTGCCAGGCGCTGGTCACCTCGGGCGATGGCTGCGGTCCTCTGGTGGCGCGGTCGAGCAGGAAGTCATTGAGCAGCCGGCGACGCTCGTCCCACGTCGGGGCGGATTGAACCTGCTCGCCGAGCCGGCGGGCCTCCGCGCCGACGATGTCCTCGAGAGCGACGTACAACGATCCGCTGATCTCCGAGAGGGCGGGCCCGAGCAGCTTGTAGGCGCCGAGAGGGGCCAGGCGCGCCACGATGGCGGGCGCCCACGGCCCCTGGACGCGGGTGAAGGTCGTGCTCGGGGCGTTGACGAGCACCGGGGGATGCCACGGCTGGTCCGTCACCTTCACGGCCAGCACTGTCACCAGCGTGGCGGGGTCCACGAAGTCGCCTCGTGGAAATGCCGCCTCGTCGAACCCCTCGTGGTCACGGGCGACCCACGGCCGCAGGCGGGCATCCGCCGGCAACACGATGCTCGGCGCAAGCTCATGCTCGACGCCTGCCGGCTCCCGGCCCTGGGATGCCGCCTCCTCCGACATGGCCACGAGGCTACCTAACCCCACGAACCCACCGGCATCGCCCGCTACGCCCTGACGGGTCGGCCTGGAACCGGTCGAGGTTAAACAAATTCAATACCGCAACCGCTCGTCATCGCATCGTGGCCGGTAGAAGACCTGGAGGCAGGGAGCCTGCCTCGAACACGCTCGGGAGGAACCCATGCCTGGCCATACGCCCTCGCCACTGCCTCTGATGGAGTTGGCGACCGGCTTCTGGTCGTTCAAGACCCTGGCTTCGGCTTGCGAGCTGGGGCTGTTCGAGCAGTTGTCGGGCACGTCCGGCACCACCGCGGGCGAGCTCGCCGACCGCCTCGGGATCGCGTCGCGCCCGGCCGAGATGCTGCTGACCGGCTGCGCCGCGCTGGGCCTGCTGCAGAACCAGGACGGCCGCTACGTCAACAGCCCCCTCAGCGACGAGTACCTGGTGCCGGGCAAGCCCCGCCACTTCGGCGGCCTCGTCACCATGTTCGACCGGCGGCTCTACCCAGGCTGGGACAAGCTGACCCAGGCCATCCGGACCAATCGGCCGACCACCTGGGACCCCGACCGTGAGCGGTCGATGTTCGAGAGCACCGACCCCGAGGTGCTGGCCACCTTCTGGGAGGCCATGCACTCCCTCTCCACGCTGACCGGGCAGGCACTGGGGGCGGCGTTCGACGCCGGCGGGTTCCGCCGGCTGCTCGACGTCGGTGGCGGCTCCGCCGCCTTCGACATCGCGCTGTGCCACCGCTACCCGGAACTCCGCGCCACCGTCTACGACCTGGAGTTCGTGGCCGACATCGCCGCCCGCAACGTGGAGGACGCCGGTCTGGCCGACCGCATCGCGGTGACGCCCGGCGACTTCTTCGAGGACCCCGGCTTCCCCGCCGGCCACGACCTGCACCTGTTCTCGATGATCATGCACGACTGGAACGAGGAGCGCGACCGCCTCCTGCTGCGCAAGTCGTTCGAGGCGCTCGACAGCGGCGGCGCGGTCCTCATCTGCGAGTTGCTCGTCGACGACGACAAGGCGGGGCCCGTCCCGGCAGCCCTCATGAGCCTCAACATGCTGGTCGAGACCGAAGGGCGCAACTACACCGCGGCCGAGTACAGCGACTGGCTGACCGACGTCGGCTTCGTCGATCCCCAGGTCGTCTCCTTCCAGGCGCCCGGCGCCAACGGCGTGGTGATGGCCCGCAAGCCCTGAGCCCGCGGGGCGGCCGTGCCGTCGGTCAGCCCGGTCGCCGACGCGAAGGACGACTGCAGCGAAGGGAGTCACCCGTGACAGAGTTCGACTACGTCATCGTCGGCGCCGGACCGGCGGGATGCGTGCTCGCCAACCGCCTCTCCGCGGACCCCGGGGTCGAGGTGCTGCTGGTCGAGGCCGGCGACGACGACGCCGACCCGCTCATCGCCATGCCCATGGGCTACGCCCGGCTGCTGGCCGACCCGGCCACCGCATGGCACTACCCCGTGCGCCCGTTCGGACCGTCGCGGCACGTCGAGCACTGGGTGCGCGGCAAGACCCTCGGCGGGTCGAGCTCGGTCAACGGCATGATCTACAACCGCGGCCACCGAGCCGACTACGACGCGCTCGAGCGCCTCGGCAACCCGGGGTGGGCCTGGGACGACATGCTGCCGGTCTTCAAGGAGATCGAGGACAACGAGCTCGGCGGCTCCGACGTGCGGGGCGCGGGTGGTCCGCTGCGGATCTCGTCCGTCGAGGAGACCGCCGACGAGGCCGACCCGTTGCTCGACGACGTCATCACCGCCGGCACCCGGCTCGGTTGGCGCCGGACGCGCGACCTCAACGAGGCCGACGAGGAGCGCATCGGCTACGCGATGGCGACGATCCGGCGTGGCCGCCGGTGCAGCGCGGCCGACGCGTTCCTCCACCCGGTCGCCGGCCGTCCCAACCTGACCGTCGCCCTCCGCTTCGCCGTCGATCGGGTGCTGCTCGACGGCGGTCGAGCGGTCGGCGTGCGGGGCCGCCGGAACGGGCAGGCCGTCGAGCACCGCGCCGCCCGCGAGGTGATCCTGGCGGCAGGTGCGATCGCCACGCCCAAGATCCTGCAGCTTTCGGGCATCGGTCCCGTGGACGTGCTGCGGCCCGCGGGCGTCGACGTCGTCGTCGACAGCCCCAACGTCGGCGCCAGGCTCCGCGAGCACCGCGTGCTGCTGCTGCAGTTCCGCCTCGCCGGCGACCTCGGCTACAACAGGCTGCTCAGCACCGAGCCGGGCCAAGAGGCGGCGGCGTCGCGGTACGAGGCGACCCGGCGGGGGCCGCTGGCGGGGCCGGGGTTCGAGATCGTCGGCTTCCTCAAGACCCGTCCGGAGCTCGACCGGCCCGATGCCCAGATCCAGATCGCGCCGTTCTCGTTGCTGCCGCCGGAACCCGGCGAGCGGCCACTGCAGATGGAGCGGGAGCCTGGCATGGCGTGCATCGGCTACGTCCTGCGGCCCGACAGCGAGGGCAGCATCCGCATCACCTCGGCCGATCCCGACGCTCCATTGGAGATCGACGCCAACTACCTCGCCACCGAGCACGACCGCACCGGGACGGTCGACGTCTTCCGCGCCATCCGCCGCCTGTTCGCCACCGAGCCCCTCGCAAGCCGCATCGAGCACGAGACGGTCCCCGGGCCGGGCGTCCAGGGCGACGACGAGATCATCGCCGCCGGGCTGGAGCAGGGCACCTGCGGTTACCACGCCATCGGGACCTGCGCGATGGGCCCGGACGACGACGATGTCGTCGACCCCCGGCTGCGGGTCCGTGGCGTGACCGGCCTGCGCGTCGTGGACGCCTCCGTGCTGCCCACGATGGTCGCCGGCAACCTCAACGGCCCCGTCTCCGCCCTGGCCTGGCGAGCAGCCGACCTCATCACCACCGCCACCTGAGGCCGGGCAGGACGGGCGGAATCAGCCCGAGTAGTACTCCACATAGTCCCGGTAGATCCAGCCCTTCGTGCTGGGCCAGTCCGTGTGGTACCACAGGTTACCGAAATTGTTTATGCACAGCTTGTCGATATGGATGAGCTTGCCGTCGTTGAACCTCGCGATGACGGGAGCCGACCCATAGTAGTTCGAATGCACCGGAGCGCTGTTGACGACGACTTCCACAATGAAGTTGCGGTCCGAACATGAAACCGCTGCCGCGCTGGGCGCAATGGTCAGGACGGGCATCGCCATCATCGCAGCAATCATCACGGACACGGCTCGCTTGCGCATTGTCTCTCCCTCGGTCGAGGTCACCGGCTCGAAATAGCCGCAGCGCAGGGGATTGCCGTAGCGGCCAGGGGATCTTTCGAGCGACTTGTGATCATGGTGATCTCTCGTTTATTCGATGTCAAGAGTCGACCGGCGCCCCTTTTTCTCGGCATCGGGCGGCCACCCTCTTGGCATGGGTCGCTTTCGCGTGAGGGGTGACAATCGACGCACATGCTCGACTTTGGGCGATCGACGGTCTAAGATCGTTTTGGGCAGTCCGAATCTGCGGATGAAACCGCCTCAATAAAGGTCCCCACCCGGCAGGCCCTCGTCGTTGTGGTTGGTGGCGCGGAGCGCGGTTGTGAGAGCACCGAGGTCGGTCTTGCCGGCGGTGTTGAGGGCGTCCGCCACCGCGGTCGCACCGCTCGGGAGGTGTGAGAGCAGACGCCGGTGCTTGGCGCGTAGTGTCTGCGGCCGGAAAGGCAGGCCGGGGTCGCCGCGCGCGGTGTCCATCCGCTTTTCGTGCACCTCGTCACCGGCGTATACGCGCACGATCGCGGGCGTGTTCGCTGGAAACGACCTCTCCAGGTCCGGGTCGGCCCGCACGACTACACGGTCGGCGAGTTCGATGACCTGGGCGTCGTGCAGTGAACTCGCGGATATGGGCAGCAGGGCCGACGGGCCGCGCACGAGGCTCAGCGCCGCGCAGAACGGGAAGCTGTAGTGGGCCTCTTCGGTGGTCTGCGGGCGAACCACATTGCTCAGCGTCAGGCTGCGACCGAAGGTCAGGATCTCGATCTGCTCGACGGTGTCGATGCGGAGTTTCCGCCGCGCTCGGATCGCGCTGAGCCCATCGATGACCGGATGGATCCAGCGGCAGCAAGAATAGCGTTTGAAGTATGTACCGAGTATGGCCGCTTCATGGTCGACTCGTACCGCGCCGAGGCGCTCTGGCCGGAAATCGGGGTGTGCCTCAAGGAGGTAGGTGGGGGCTGGGATGCCCGCCCGGGCCAATCGCGCCGCCGCCAGGCCGGCGGTGACTCCCCACGGAGTAGCCTCCTTCAGCCCGTCCACCCGCCGCGGATCCGGCGCGATCAGTTGCGGGGACAGCGACCCCGCGTGCGCGAGCGCGGCCGCGGCGGTTCCGGGATCGTCCCCCGCGATCCAGCAGCTCACCGCCGCGGCGGCGAAACCGGCCCAGCGCCCGGTGGCGAGCGTGGTCAGGGCCGAGGTGTCTCGCGCGGCGGCGATGCGGACGCCGGCTTCGTAGCCGACGACGATGGCGTGCAGCACATCGACATCGGGCAGGCCCTGTGATTCGGCTTCCGCGATGACCGCGGGGACGACCGCCTCGCCCGGATGACCGGCGGCGGCGCGATGGCCGTCGTCGAGATCGTGCGCCGACACCGCGACGCTGTTGAGGAAGGCGGCCTGCAACGCCGGTGCGGGAACCGCGTCGAACCAGATCGTGGCGGTGGCGTCGCCCGCGCCGAACAGCTGGCCCGCCGCTGCCCTGGCCCGCTCGTACGCCGGGGTGAGGACTCCGGCGGCGGCGCAGGCGAGCGCATCCGACAGGCAACGGTGCGCCATCCGGCGGGCGGACGGTCCGGGCCGGCGCTCGCGGGACGACATCAGTTCACGGGCGAAGCGTTCGAGTGCGAGCTCGCCGGTCATGCCGTGCCACCGCCGGTCGAGAACCTGTCCGGACTCAGGGCCGAGATATCCAGGCCCGGGGCGGACTCGCACGCCAGATCGCACAGCGTGCGGCCGACCGCCGGGCTGAGGCAGAAGCCGTGGCCGCTGAAACCCGCCGCGACGATGTAGCCGTCGATCCCGGCCGGTCGGCCGATGATCGGCAGGTGGTCCGGCGTCATGTCGAGGGTCCCCGACCACACGCGCAGCACGTTCATGCCGCCGAGCTCCGGGATCACCTCGCACGCCCGGGCGAGTGAGGTGATCTCCCCGGTCGTGACCTCCTGGTCGAAGGTGCCCAGCACATTGGAGACTCCGCCGATGTGCACCTGCCCGGCGCGGGCCTGCCGCATGTAGACCCCCAACTCGTGGGACGAGACGAAGGTGCCGAACAGCGGCGCCGCGGCCTGGGTGACGAGGATGGCGTTGCGCGCCGGTGTGAGCGGCAACTGGGGTCCGAGGTCAGCGGCCAGTTTCGAGGTCCAGGGCCCGGCGGCGTGGATCACCAGCGGGGTGGCGATGCGGAACGGCGCACCGTCGGCGGACCCACGGACGCCGACGACCCGGCGGCCCCGGGTCTCGATGCCCTCGGCCCGCGCTCCCCACCACATGACCGCCCCGGCACGGGCCGCGGCGCGGGTCATCGCCCACGTGGCGAGGATCGGGTTGGCATGTCCGTCGCTCGCGCAGTACTTGGCGCCGGCGAACCGCGGGGACAGGTAAGGGGCCCGTCGCCGGAGGTCGCCTCGGTCCCAGATCTCCGTGTGCAGGCCGTCGGCCGCCTCCTCGGCCGCCTCGGCGGCGAAGGTCTTCAGGCCGCTCTCCTTGAGCGCCAGCCGGAGGTTGCCGCCCCGGTGATACTCAAGGTCGTCTCCGGTGTCCGCGGTGAACTTCGCCCACAGGTCGATGCTGCGCATCGCGAGGAGGCGCTCGACGCGGCTGCGGCATTGGGCCCGTACGCCGCCCGCGTTGCGCACCGACGCCTGCGCCGGCATGGGATCCCGTTCCAGCACGATCGGCTTGATCCCGGCCTGCGCCAGGTAGTACGCGGCGGCCGAGCCGATGACACCACCGCCGATCACCACTGCGGGCATCTGCTCCGGTGGGATCATTGCCCCGCCTCGGAGGCGAACGCGGACAGTGGCACCGGTTCCAGCGGAGTTCTGGCACGCAGTGGGGGTTGCTGTTCCGGCGGCGGACCGAGGTGCCGGGTGAGGCAGTCCTGGATCAGGGGAGCGCACACCCGCCCCTGACAGTTGCCCATGCCGCATCTGGTGAGCGATTTCACCGCCGTCACCGTTGTGGCGCCCGCGTTGATCACAGCGGACACCTCCCGTTCCGGCACGTTCTCGCAGCGGCACAGCGGGGTGTCGGGGCCGGCAAGGTCCGCAAGACCGGGACGTGACCGGAACAGCTCGCTGTAGTGCTTCTGGAACCGGCGTTCGCGGCGCAGCCGCACCCGTTGTGACCTGGTGAGGTCGGCCGTGGAGTAGGGCATGCCCAGCGCGTGGGCCGCCGCCGCGGCACCGGCGATCTCGCCTTCGACAAGAGCCAGGCCGGCACCGCCGACCCCGGCTCCGTCGCCCGCGGCGAACACGCCGGCCGCGTCGGTCGCCATGGTGTCGTCCCGTACTGGGACATGCCCGCCCAGCGCCGGCTGATAGGACAGAGACACGCCGAGCAGCTGCAACATTTCGGTGGCGGGCACGAGGCCGTGATGTATCGCAATGGTGTCGCAGTCCAGGTAGCGGTCTGTCCCCGGAATGGGCCGCCACTGGCGGTCGAGCCTGGCGATGGTCGCCCCGGCGACCTCGGTGCGGCCGTGTGCCTGGACGACGCCCCAGCCTGTGCGAACCCGGACGCCGTGCCGGGCCAGGGCCGCCACGCTGTGCACGCCCTCCCAGATCTTCGCCGGCTGGCGGACCATGGTCGCGGTGGTCGACAAGGGATGCCGCAGGGAGTGACCGCCGACGCGGGCGGCCTCCACGACGGCCACGACCTCGCCCCCCGCGCGGACCATCGCGGCGGCGACGACCAGCAGAAGCGGGCCGGAGCCGGCCAGCAGGATCCGCTTGCCCGGGACGATCCGGTGCTGCTTGTACAGGGCTTGAAGGCCTCCCGCAGTGAGCACCCCCGGCAGCGTCCAGCCGGGGAACGCCGCGCACCTTTCCCGCGCCCCGGCGGCCACGACGATGCTGCGGGCCGACACCTGGGACAGTCGCCCGTCCGTGACCAGCTCCACGCGCCGAACCGTCGTCGTGTGCGGGTCCTCGCTCAGACCCCAGACGCCGGTGCCTGGCAGATAGCTGCTTCCGGCGTTCACGGCTGCCTCGTACAGCGCGGCCCCGCTTCGCTGCCGCCGGTCCGCGGATGCCGCCGCGGCCCCGGCCGGCTGCCGGTAGTACTGACCGCCCGGCCGCCGCTGACCGTCGATGCAGATCGTGGCGGCGCCCGCGGCCGCGGCGGCCGCGGCGGCGCCCAGCCCGGCCGGTCCGGCGCCGATGACCGCGACGTCGAAGCACGAGTCACGGCACGTACCGGTGGACGCATTGGTGATCACACCGCACCGCCATGGGTTTCGATGACCATGCCCGCCCGGACGGGCGTCAGGCAGGCGCGCACGTGGGGCTCCCCGTCCACCGTCAGCGTGCAGTCGAAGCAGACGCCGATGCCGCAGAACAGACCGCGGAGATCACCGCCGTTCGTACGCCGCCACGCGCGCACGGGCCGCCGCAGAAGAGTGGCGGCGACGGTGTCGCCGGTGCGGGCGCGGTGCACGTCTCCGTCTATGGTCACCGGTACGGTATCCGCGCTCATCCGCCCCACCGCAGCCCCGGCGTGCAGACTGGAGCGTCCCACAGCCCGGTCAGTTCGTCATCCAGCCGCAGCAGGGTGATCACGACCCCCGGCATGTCGAGAGCGGTGAGGTACGGCCCGACCAGGCGGCGGCTGATCCGGTGGCCCGCCCTGCCCAGCGCGCTCTCCAGCTCGGCATAGGCGAGGTACTGCTCGAGCAGGGGTGTCCCACCGAGACCCGACACGAACGCGAGCAGGTCGTCGCCCGGCGTCACCGGCAAGCAGTCCAGCAGGGTTCGCACCGCCTCCTCGACGATCTTCCCGGCCGGGGCGATGGCGCTTCTCCGCATGCCGGGCTCGCCGTGAATGCCCACACCGATCTCGATCTCGTCGCCGCCGAGGTCGAGGAGACGCTCCCCGCCGGGCGGCGTGCAGGACCCGAGGGCGACACCGAAGCTCGCCGCCTGGTCCACCGCTCGCTGGGCGACCGCGGCGACCTCGTCGAGACGGCCGCCCGACTCCGCCTTGGCGCCGGCCATCTTCTCGGCCAGCACGGTCGCCCCCGTTCCGCGCGGACCGACCTCCGACGCCACGTCGCGGGTCGCCGCGTCGTCCATGACGATGACGGTCCGGACCGCCACTCCTCGCTCCGCCGCGCGCTCCGCGGCCATCGCGAAGTTCATGACGTCGCCGGTGTAGTTCTTGACCAGGTGCAGCACCCCCGCACCGGAGTCCGCGGCGAGCGTCGCGTCGAGAATCTGGTGGACCGTGGGCGAGGCGAAGACGGGACCGGGCGCCACCGCCGTCAGCATCCCGGAGCCGACGAAACCGACATGCATCGGCTCATGGCCCGAGCCCCCGCCGGAGACCACGCCGACCCGTCCGGCTCCGGGGGCGGCGCGCACGACGATCCGGCGCGCCCGGTCCCACGTGATCATGTCCGGGTGAGCCAGGCCGAACCCGCTCAGCGCGTCGTCCACCGCGTCGGCCGGGTCATTGACCAGGTGCTTTGCGGCCGGGGGTTCGGGCACCGGCGCGGGCTCGGTCACCTTCCGCGCCGGCGGCGGGGAGTCTCCGCCGGCCAATGCCGCCACCTCGGTCGCGAGGACGGCGACCGCCGCCGCGCCGGGATCCACCGTGCCGATGCCGCGGTCTCCGACATATGCGGCGCGGCCGCGGCGGGCGGCGATTCCCGCCGTGGCGGCCGCCCCGGTCCGCGCCGCGGCGGCGGCCGCCTCGGCCAGCCTCGCGGGGCGGGTCTCACCGGCGCCGTACGCGCTGGTCACGGCGTCGACGGCGGGCACCAGGGCGTCGAGGAGCGTCTTGTCTCCGACGCGCGCCCCGCCGCGATCCGCGATGGCCGCCACGGCGGCATCGAGCGCGCCGGTCACCCCCTCGGCCGCTTCCCATGCCTCGCCCGCCCGCTGGAACGACGCCGCGAGCAGCGGGCCGCTGCTCGCGCCCATCGCGCGGCTGAGCTTCTCCGCCACGGCGCGCAGGAGCGCGCCTTCCGGCCGGGTGGCCAGTTCCTCCCATTCGTCGAGGACCGCGCCGAATCCCCGGGCCATGGTGGTGCCGAAGTCGCCGTCGCCTGCCGCGGCGTCGAGTTCATTCCACTCGTCCCGATACTTCAAGGCTGCTTCGGCCATGGTCCGGACGACTGTATGCACTGTGAATTCACGCACCGAGGTCTCCGAATCAGGTTGCGGACAGGGGCGTCTTGGCGGTTTCGGTGAGCGTCAGCGCGGAGATGAGGCTGACGACGGCCGCGACGATCAGGTAATAGCCCGGCGCGAAATGGTCGTCGGTGGTGGAGATCAGATATGCGGCGAGATACGGTGTCGTCCCGCCGAACAGAGCGGTGGAGACGTTGTAGCCGACGCTGAAACCGGCGTAGCGGACCCGGGTGGGGAACAGTTCCGTCAGGGTGGCCATCGCCGCGCCCTGGAACACCGCCAGCAGCACGGCGAGCACCAGGAGGCCTGCCATCGCCGCCCCCAGAGCACCCGTGTTCATCAGCACGAACATCGGATAGGTCAGCACCGCGAAGCCCAGGCTCGCCCCGGCGAGCACCGGCCTGCGGCCGATGCGGTCGGACACCACTCCCATGACGGGAATGAGCGCGACCTGGACCACCAGGGTCAGGATGACCGAGACGGACGCGGTGGTGGAGCTGAACCCCAGCTGGCCGGTGAAGTACGTTTGCGCGTAGACCAGCACGATGTAGAAACTGACGACCTGCACCAATGTGAGTCCGATGACGCGGATGATGCGTCGCCAGTAACCGCTGATGGCCTCGGTCAACGGCGCCTTGGAGGTCTCGCCTGCCTCTTTCAAGGCCAGGAAGTCCGGAGTGTCCTCCAGGCGCAGCCTTATGTAGAGGCCGATGACGCCGATAGGGCCGGCCAGCAGGAAGGGGACGCGCCATCCCCAGGACTCCATGGCGGATTCGGAGAGGGAGGAGTTGAGGATGAGCACCGTCACGGCGCTCAGCCCGATGCCCAGCCCCGACCCCGCCTGGAGCAGGCAGGTGACGAATCCCCGGCGGCCCGGCGGGGCGTACTCGGCGAGCAGGGACGCGCCACCGGGCACCTCTCCCCCGGCCGAGAAGCCCTGCAGCAGTCGCAGCGCGACGAGCAGGACGGGAGCGAGGATGCCGATCGTCGAATGGCCGGGGAGCAGCCCCACGGCGAACGTCGCGCCGGACATGAGCAGCACGACCGTCGCCAGGGTCCGCTGGCGGCCCATCCGGTCGCCCAGCGAGCCGAAGAAGAAGCCGCCGAGCGGCCGGACGGCGAACGCGATCGCGAAGACCGCGAAGCTGGCCAGCAGCGAGGCCGTGGGGTTGTCGGAGGGGAAGAAGACGCCACCGATGACGACGGCCAGATAGCCGTAGACCGTGTAGTCGAACCATTCCACGGCGTTTCCGATGGCGCCGCCGAATATCGCCTTGCGGAGCGCCGCCGGCTTCACTTCATTTCGGTCATGCTCATTTTCCATCTGCTGGACCATGACGTGATTCCCGTCTTGATGCTGTTCGTCATCCGGCGATTTCGATGATCAGGTTGGCGTAGGAGTCCCGCGACACCGAACACCCGGGCGGGACGACCACGGTCGCGTCCTGCTCTTCGACGATCAGCGGGCCCGACGTGCGTTCCGCGCCCACGGCCGACCTGGTCACCACGGGTGTGGGGAGCAGTCCCAGCGCGGGTCCGAAGTAGGCCCGGCGCCGGCCACGGGGGTCGGCGATCTGCGGTACCTGTGACAGCACCGGTGCGCGCGGCTCTTCCACGCTTGCGATGACGCGGAGGTTGAAGAATTCCGTCGGCACGTCCGGGCTGCGATGACCGTACGTGCGTTCATGCTCGCGGGCGAAGTCCTCCTCAAGGGCGGCCACATGCTCGTGGAGGGTCGGCCGCCGGGCGAATGGAACTGTTATCTCGTGCGCTTGGCCGATGTAGCGGACATCGGCGAGATACTGCAGCCGCTCTTCACCTGGTTGCGCGGTGCTCTCCCTGCCCATCGCGCGCATGGCGCGTTGCTCCAGTGCGGCGAAGGCGGCGTCGAGACGGTCGAGCGGCACGGCCGCGGTTGCGTGTATGAACGTCTGCACGAAATGGTGTTCGATGCCGGCCTCGAGCAGGCCGACGGCGGAAAGCACACCGGTGCGCGGCGGCACGATGACCTGCCTGATTCCCATCTCCTGGGCGATCGCGGCCGCGTGCACCGCCCCGTTGCCCCCGAAGGCGAACAGCGCGAAATCGCGCGGGTCCCGGCCGCGGTTCGTTGACACCGACTTGATCGCCCGGATCATGCTCGCGTTGACCACGGTATGGATGCCGTACGCCGCTTGGTGCACAGAGAGCCCGAGCGGCCGCGCCACGTGCTCGTTCAGCACGTCCTCCGCGAGTTCCGGCCGCAAGGTGAGGTTGCCGCCGGCGAGCTGGCCCGGGTTGATGTAGCCGAGCACCACGTTCGCGTCCGTCACCGTCGGCGCGGACCCGCCGCGGCCATAGCAGGCGGGCCCGGGGACGGAGCCGGCGCTGCGCGGGCCGACCTTCAGGCTCCCGCTGCGGTCGACCGTGGCGATGCTGCCGCCGCCCGAGCCCACCTCGGCAATGTCGATCATGGGCAGTTTCAGCGCGTGCCCGGTGCCGGTGACGAACGGCGTCGCATGGTTCATGGACGCGCCCACCTCGTACTCGGTGGTCCGGCTGACCTCGGCGTCCTCGATCAAGGACGCCTTCGCGGTCGTACCGCCCATGTCGAAGGCGATGAGCCGGGTCAGCCGGCTGCGGCCGCCCATCACCTGTGCGGCGATCACGCCCGCGGCGGGGCCGGACTCCACCATGTGGGCGGGCTTCTCGGCGGCGAGCGACGCCGACATCACCCCGCCGCTGGACTGCATGATCAGCAGCGGGGCGGGGACGCCGACGCCGTCCAGGCTGCGGCGCAGGGCAGTGAGGTAGTTCTTGACGATCGGTCCGACGAAGGCGTTCACGACCGTGGTGCTGGTCCGCTCGTACTCACGGATCTCCGGGAGCACGTCGACCGAGAGCGACAGGTACACATCGGGCAGGCGTTCGCGGATGATCTCGGCCGCGGCCCGTTCGTGGACCGGGTTCTTGTACGAGTGCAGCAGGCACACGGCGACGGAGCCGACCTGCATCATCGCGAGCTCGTCGGCGATGCGCCGCAGCGCCGCCACGTCCAGCGGCTCGATCACCGTCCCGTCGGCGGCGATCCGCTCCGTTATCTCGTAGCGCAGGCGCCGATCGACGATCGGCCGGGGCGGTCGGTGCGCGAGGTTGTAGAGCTGCGGAACCCGAAGCCGCCGCAGCTCCAGCACGTCTCTGAACCCATGGGTCGTGATCAGGGCGGTGCGGGCGCCCTGGTTCTCCAGCAGTGCGTTCGTGACCACCGTCGTCCCGTGGACGATGCCGGAGATCTCCTGCGCGGGTACGCCCGAGGTATCGAGCATCTGGTTCAGCCCGCTGATGATTCCCCGGCCGTATTCATCCGGAGTGGACAGCACCTTCGCCGTCGTGACGATGCCGTCGGGGCCGCTGAGAACCAGATCGGTGAATGTTCCGCCGATGTCGGCGCCGACTCGGTACGGGCCGGTGTTCGTTCCGGGCATCGTCATCACACCCCGTCCAGCTCACCGGCGCCCTGCTGCCGTTCCGTACGCAGGCGAGCCCGCAGGTGCGCCGTGGCCTCCCCGTCCGCCTCCCCGGTCTCCTGATCGACGACGACTCCGTAGTCGGCGGACGCCTTCGCCGGGGTGATCTTGTCCTGCTGGACGTCGTGCTCAACGGCGGCGACATCCCGATCTAGGGGGTCGCCCCAGCCTCCGCCGCCTGCGAGGACCTGGACGACCACGTCGTCCTTTCGCAGGATCTGCTTGCTGACCAACGTCGGCAGGACCATCTCGGCGCCGTCGCGGTGCAGGATGTTGACGGACGGGGTGCCGGGCGACCCTCCTTGCAGCCCGTACGGGAGATGCGTCCGCTTGTCCGAGCGAATCTCCATGGTGCCGGCCTGGGCGAGCATCCGGATGGAACGGACCTGGGAGAGGGCCCCACGATGCATACCCGCTCCGGCGGAGTCGGGGATGATGGCGTAACGCTCCACGCGCAGCGGGTGGTCGTGCTCGATGAGCTCGACCGGCGTGTTGGCGATGTTGGCGTACGAGTGCGGCATTCCCTCGACACCGTCCCCCCACGGTGCTCCCCCGCGCGCCCCCGCGAACGCGTCCGCGTAGATGAAGCGCTCGTCGCCCGGCGCGGCCTCGCCACCGATGCAGATGCAGGTGTTGCCGCCTTCTCCGTCCGCCGGCACGCGTTCGGGAACGGCCTGGGCGAGCGCCCCGAGCACGCAGTCCATGATCCGGGCCCCGGTGATGCCGCGCACCGCGCAGGCGGCGGGCAGTACGGGGTGGACGACCGTTCCCGCCTTGGTCAGCACGTGGATCGCCCGGAAGTACCCTGCCGCGTTGGGGACATCGGCGCTCAGCAGCGTACGGACGGCCCCACGCGCGGTGGATTCGGTGAACGCGATGGGCGAGTTGACTCCCGCCGCCACCTGCGGCGAGCTCTCGGTCAGGTCGATCGTGATCTCGTCACCCTCGATGGTGGCCTCGGCCTTGATGACCACCGGCTCGTCGAGCACGGCGTCCCCGTCGATGTAGCTCGTGTGGGAGTAGACGCCGTCCGGCATCTCGCGGATGTCCGAGCGGGCGATGCGCTCGCTCAGGTCCAGCAGGCTGCGCGTGCACCGGCGGACGACATCGGGCCCGTAGCGCCCGGCCAGCACCTTGTACTCGCGCTCCCCCACGTTGACGGCCGCTATCTCGGCCCGGACGTCGCCGAGCACCTTGTACGGGATCCGCACGTTCGTCCGCAGGAAGTCGAAGACCGCCTCGTTCGCCTCGCCCCGCTCGTACAGCTTCATGGTGGGGATCATGAGCCCCTCCTGGAAGATCTCCGTGGCCCCCGTGCACTGGCTGCCGGGCACCGCGCCGCCGACATCGATCTGGTGAGCGACGGCGCCGACGAAGCCTTCGAGCCGGTCGGCGACGAAGACCGGCTTGATGATGAAGATGTCGGGCAGGTGGATACCGCCCGAGGAATAGGGATCGTTCATGATGTAGATGTCGCCGGGGTGGATGCACCCGCTGAACTTGGTCAGCACCGACTTCACCGCGGCGGGAAACGAACCCAGATGGCAGACCAAGGTGAGGCCCTGGGCGATCATCTCGCCCGTGACGTCACAGAAAGCGGTGGAGAAATCCAGGACGTCGCGGACGATTCCCGAATAGGCGGTGTGCGACACGGTCAGCGCCATCTGGTCGGCCAGCGAATCGAGTCCGCTGCGCACGACCTCGAGTGTGATCGGATCGATTTCGGACGCATCTGCCGCGTTGATGACGCCTGCCGCGGACGGTGACTTGACGGACAAGATCGGTCACTCCTCGCTGTTGTCGCAGGTAGCTGATGCGGAGTAGCATGCCCGCCCAATCCAGCATCTGTCGATGACAGATTCGAGCACGTGACGATCGCGAGATGAGATGGAACTGCGGCAGCTCGAATACTTGGTGACCATCCTCAACGAGGGTTCTTTTACGAAAGCGGCGTCCCGGCTGCACATCGCGCAGTCCGCCGTCTCCCACCACGTTTCCAAGCTCGAACGAGACATGGGCGTTCAGTTGCTCCGGCGGGAGCGACCCAAGATCCTTCCCACACCGGCGGGCGAATTGTTCGCCGCGCGGGCGGTCAAAATCCTCGCCGAAGTGGCCGCGGCACGGGACGAACTGTCCAGCCTTCGGGGCCACACCGTCGGAGAGGTGACCTTCGGCTCGACCCTGCCCACCGCGTCACTCGACCTGCCCGGGATCTTGGCCGGCTTCCGTCGCCGCTACCCGGGCGTACGTGTCAGGCTGCGCGAGGGGACCAGGCAGGAACTGGTCTCCATGGTCCAGCAGGACACCATCGACCTCGCCGTGGTGTCGATCGACCCACTCCAGCTCCCCCACGGGACCACCGGCGTGGTCGTCGACCACGACCACCTCGTCCTCGCCGGGCCGCCGGGGCATCCCTTCGAGCACTACGACACCGCACCGGCCCATGCCCTCGACGGCATGGACCTCATCAGCTTCCGCAAAGGCGCCGGACTGCGCGATGCCGCCGATACCGTCCTGCGAGAAGCCGGTGTGGTGCCCAACATCGTCATCGAGTCCAACGAGGTATCGGTCCTGCTCGGCCTGATCGCCCATGGCCTCGGGCTCGGCATCATCCCCCGGGGCTTCGTCGCTCTCGCCTTCCAGCCCATCTGGAGCATCCCGTTCGACCCGCCGATAAGGCCGCCGCTGTCCCTGATCTGGCGTGAAAGCCGACACCTCGCACCGGCCGCCGCCGCCTTCCTTCACCACATCAGAACGTCGACACCAGAATGAGCAGGCTCCAAAGGAGCGGCAGGCCACACAGATCGAGCGACAGGCCACCCATCACCCGACCGACACCACGCCTAGACCCGCTGGATCAGCGTTCCCGTCCCGAGGCCGCCGCCGCAGCACATGGTCACCAGGCCCATCTCCCCGTCGGAGCGCTCCATCTCGTGCAGCAGGGTGGTGATCAGCCGAGCACCGGTCGAGCCGAGCGGGTGCCCGAGCGCTATCGCGCCGCCGTTCACGTTGACCCTGTCCATGTCGGGTCCGATCTCGCGCCGCCAGGCCGCGACGACCGAGGCGAACGCCTCGTTGATCTCGATCAGGTCGATGTCGTCGATCTTCATTCCGTTGCGGTCGAGCAGCTTGCGCGTGGCCGGGATCGGGCCGGTCAGCATGGTCACCGGGTCGGTCCCGACAGTGGTGATGTCGTAGATCCGCGCACGCGGCCTCAACCCGAGGGCCTCGGCCTTCTCACGGGTCATCAAGAGCACCGCGGCGGCGCCGTCGGAGACCTGCGAGGAGTTCCCGGCGGTGATCCTGCCGTCTTCCCGGAACGCGGGCCGCAGCCGCGCCAGTCCTTCGAGGGTCGTCTCGCGAAGGCCCTGATCGGTGACGTGGGTGTGGCCGCCGACCCGGTAGGGGATCATCTCGCGCGCGAAGCGGCCCTCGTCGGTCGCCCGCCGCGCCAGTCGCTGCGAGCGCAACCCGATCTCGTCCAGCTCGGGCCGGGGGATTCCCCACCCGTCGGCGATCATTTCGGCCGCGAGGCCCTGCGAGACCAGGTCGTGGCGTTCGAGCAGCTCGGACGAGTAGGGCGAGCCGTGCTCGGCCACGACCTCGCCCGCCACGGCGAACGAGTTCCTGCCCATGTGCTCGACCCCGCCGCCGATCGCCGCGTCGTGGGCGCCGGAGGCGATGAGGGTGGCCGCGAAGTTCACCGCCTGCTGGGCCGAGCCGCACTGGCGGTCGACCGTGGTCGCCGGGACCTCCTCGGGCAGGCCGGCCTCCAGCCAGGCGTTGCGGCCGATGTTCATCGTCTGGGTGCCGAACTGCTGGACGCAGCCCGCGATCACATCGCCGACCTCCATCGGGTCGATCCCGGTCCGCGAGATCAGTTCCGCGTAGGTCCTGGCGAGGAGGTTGGACGGGTGCAGATCCTTGTAGTAGCCCTTCTCGGGGTGTCCGCGTCCGATCGGTGTGCGGACCGCCTCCACGATCACGACCTCGCGGCCGCCGAGCTTCCCTTTCCCGTTCCGCATCTCGCTCTCCGTCCGTTGCCTGTCATCGATCGTCTGAGGATTGGTCCGGCGGGCATCGCCGTGCTCGGTTGGGACGTGATCAGCCGCTGAACCGCGGCGCCGGCGCCGGCTCGGTGCGGCCGTCGCGCTCGCGGAAGACCCCTCGGGCACGGTTGTGAGCGTCCGCCGGCGCTTCGCGCAGAGAGAGGACCGGCGAGACGCAGCAGTCACCGTCAGCGAAGAAGGCGGCCCACTCGTCGCGGGTGCGGGTGGCGAAGGTTTCGGTCAGCCGGGCCCGGATCGTCGGCCAGTTCCCGGGGTCGAGGTGCCGGCCGGCAGGCGCCACCTCGCCCTGCAGGCCGAGCCTCTCGACGAGAGCGGCGTAGAAGGCCGGCTCAAGCGCCCCCACCGCGACGAAGAGGCCGTCGGCGCAGGTGTAGGTGTCGTAGAAGGGCGCGCCGCCGTCGAGCAGGTTGACGCCGGCCCGGTCGGCCCAGCCGCCTTCGGCGAGGAAGTCGTGGATCACCGTGCCGAGCAGCGCCGTACCGTCGAGGATCGCCGCGTCGACCACCTGGCCGCGGCCGTCGCGACGGGCGGCGAAGAGGGCGGCGACCAGTCCGAGGGCGAGCAGCATCCCGCCGCCGCCGAAGTCGCCGAGCAGGTTCAGCGGGGGAACCGGCCGCTCGCCCTCGCGCCCGATCGCATGCAGGACGCCGCTGACCGCGAGGAAGTTGATGTCGTGGCCGGCGGTGGCGCTGTAGGGGCCCTCCTGGCCCCAACCGGTCATCCGCCCGTAGACGAGCGCCGGGTTGCGGGCCAGGCACTCGGCCGGGCCGAGCCCGAGCCGCTCCGCGGTCCCGGGGCGGTAGCCCTCGATCAGGGCGTCGGACCCGGCGACGAGCTCGAGCACCTCGGCCACGCCGGCGGCGCTCTTGAGGTCGATCTCCAGCGTGCGTTTGCCGCGGCCGAAGGCCTTCACGCGCCCCCAGGCGGCGGGATGCCCGCCGGGCCGGTCGATCCGTACGACCTCGGCTCCCAGATCGGCGAGCACCATCGCGCCGAACGGGCCGGGGCCGATGCCGGCGAGTTCGACCACTCGCACACCTGCGAGCGGACCTTCCATCACTGGCGTCGTCCCATCCGCTGAGCAGCGTCGAGGCCGCGGGTCTCCCGTCCGATCGCGCCGTTCACCACGGCCTCACGCAACGCGGCCTTGGAGAACTTCCCCGTGGCGGTCTTGGGGATTTCGTCGATCAGCAGCACCTGTTCGGGGACCCACCACCTGGCGACTCGTCCTCGCAGGTACTCCTGGACGTCGTGCTCGGACAGGGAGGCGCCCGGCACGGTGACGACACAGGCGAGGGGACGCTCGTCCCATTTCTCGTCGGGCACCGCGATGACGGCGGCCTCGATGACGTCGGGATGACTCATGATCTCGTTCTCGAGCTCGACCGAGGAGATCCACTCGCCGCCCGACTTGACGAGGTCCTTGGTGCGGTCGACGATGCGGAGCTGCCCGTCGGGGGCGATGGTGGCGACGTCGCCGGTGCGCAGCCAGCCGTCCTCGGTGAAGGACCCGGCCGCCCGCTCTCCGGATCGCCCGTAGTAGGCGGCGGCGACCGTGGCGCCGGCGACCTGCAGTTCGCCCGCGGATCTGCCGTCCCAGGGCAGCGCCCTGCCCTTGTCGTCCACCACGCGCAGCCGGACCAGCGGCAGCGCGACTCCCGGGCGCGCCAGTGCCTCCGGTTCGCGGTCGCGGTCGCGGGCTGCGCGGTCGGACACATAGGCACTCGTCGCGACCGGGCTGGTCTCGGTCATCCCCCACCCGTTGCGCAGCGGCTGACCGATCGCCTCGTCGTACGCACGGGAGAGCGACAGCGGTACCGCGCCGCCGCCGCACACGATGTGACGCAGACTCGACAGGTCGTGCCCGTCGAGATGCGGGAGCGCTCCACGCCAGACCGTCGTCACCGCCGCGGTGAACGTCACACGATGGCGTTCGATCTGTTTCACCAGTTCGGCCGGCGCGGTCGCGGTGCCGGGCATGACCAACTCCGCGCCGCACATGAGCGCCGCGTAGGGAAGGCCCCACGCGTTGACATGGAACATCGGCACCACCGGCATGATGACGTCGGACTCGCTGAGCGCGAACGCGTCGGCGGTCTGCAGCATCAACGCGTGCAAGAGGATCGACCGGTGGTCGTAGAGGACCCCCTTTGGCAGACCGGTCGTGCCGGAGGTGTAGCAGAGGGCGGCAGCGGTTCGTTCGTCGTGGACGGGAAACCCGTCATCGGTGACGGGCACCGCTTCGGCGAGCAACCGCTCGTAGTCGCGGACGCGCGGGTCGTCCGGGATCTCCGCGGGGTCGCCGTCGTCCATGACCACGACGAAGCGGACCGTGCGGAACGACTCGACGAGCGGCCAGACGACCGGCAGCAGGGACCGATCGACGAACAGGACGTCGTCCGCCGCGTCGTCGACGATGAAGGCGAGCTGCTCGCTGAACAACCGGTGGTTGATCGTGTGCAGAATCCGGCCGGTGGACGGAACCGCGACGTACAGTTCGAGGTGACGCTGGGTGTTCCAGCCGAAAGTGCCGACGCGTGCGCCGGCCGGCACGCCGAGGGCATCGAGAACAGCGGCAAGGCGACGTACGCGATGCGCGATCTCCCCGAAGGTCGCCTCGAGAACCCTTCCGGTCTGTGTGGTCACCACCCGCTTGCCGCGGAACCGGACCTCCATCCGCTCCAACAGGTCTGAGAGGACCAGCGGACGGTCCTGCATCATGCCTGGTTGCATCATCCCTCCTTCTCTGGATATCGACCGGACGTCACAGAGCGGCCGATCCGGTGTGCGCCCGGGCCGCTCGCGTTTCGTCACGAGTGCAGGACCGTGTCCAGCCAGTCGTAGATCACCGAGGACGCGTAGCGCATGACATCGACCTGGTTGTGCAACTCGCCGCCGCGCCGGGCCGTGAAGACGTGGTGGGCGTGCGGGGCGGTGAGATGCTGGACGAGCTGCGCCGGCTGCCCGCCGAGGGCCATGTCCTCGTCGGCCTCCAGGACCAGGACGGGACACGTGATCTGTTCCGCGACACCGTCCCGGACGTTGAAGTCGCAGATCCGCCTCAGCAGCATGCGCGGGGACTCGGTGCCCATCACCCAGCTTCCGTGGTCGAAGAACCAGCGGGCCGTGCCGCTCTCCGAGATCCGCCGCTGGATGTATTCGTCCAGTTCCACGTCGGACTCGGCGCCGAGCCGGTCGAGGAGAACCTCCCGCGGGTCGGGGAGCTCTCCGAGGACGAAGTCCAGCGCGACGGTGCTCATGTCGTAGACGCCGTCCCAGGCGACCACGGCGGCCAGACGCCGCTCGAACGCCGCCGCGCGAGGGGCGAGTGCGCCTCCCATGCTGATCCCGATCAGCGCGATGCGCTCGGCGTCCACCTCGTCGCGGGTCTCGAGGTGGTCGACGACCGGACCGACGACGTGCTCCCAGTCGGGACGGAACGTCAGGCCCTGGGACCGGATGACCTGCCCCTGGCCGGGCCCCTCGAAGGCGAGGACGTGGTAGCCCCGGTCGTGGCCGGCTCTTCCACCGAACGAGTAGATCTCTTCGGCGGTGCCGTCGAATCCGTTGTGGATGACCACCGTCGGCTTGGGGGTGGACGATTCGCCGGCGGCGCGGAAGAAGTAGGCCGGCAAATGTCCAGTGCCGTAGGGGATCTCCACTGTCTCGATCTCGGGATCGTGCAGTCTTGCGGCGCGGTGGAAGCTTTCGACCGACATCTTCGACGTGCGATGAATCCGCGGATCTCCCGGGGATCCATGGAGGAAGAACTCCGCCGTCCGGTAATAGTTCGCACAACGCAGGTACGCATCACGCGCCGAAACCTTGTGCTGGGACTCGGTTCCGGCAGTGCGATCGAACAGCCACTGCGCGGTGTCGAACCACTCGTCGTGCCAGCTGTCGTAGTCACCGTCGACTATCCGTGCCGCGGTGGCCAGACACTCACCGATCTCTGCCGCGCCGTAGGAAGTCTGACCCATTGTCCGCATGAACTCGAACTCGAACTGCGTGTCTTTCTTGAAGAAGTGAGCCATGTCGCCACCTTCGTGATCCAGTCGGCCGGCAGAGCGCTGCCCCGGACGTCGGATCCAGACCCAGCACACGAGACGGTACCGTACCGTCTCGCCCGCAAGGTAGCGCGAGCCCGCTCGCCACGTCCAGTCCCCGCCACGCGCTGCGAATGCTCACGGGCCGGCACCGACCGTCGCCGACCGGGGCGGCGGAGCGCATCGGGGTGGTACATCACCGCGCGAGTGCCTGGTAGGTTCCTAGGCGTGAGCAAGCGATCATCTACTCCTGCCTCCAGACGGTCGAGCTCCAACCTCAGCCCCGAATTGACGGTCGCCATCACCGAGGCGGTACTCAGCGAACTCGCCGAGGTGGGCTTCGGGCAGCTGTCCATGGACGGAGTCGCCCGAAGGGCGAGAGCGGGCAAGAGCGCGCTCTACCGGCGCTGGCCCTCCAAGCAGGAAATGGTCCTGGACGCGGTCTCAAGTGTCAGCGTTCCCATAGCGGACGTGCGGACTTCGCACGATCTGCGGACCGTCGTGACGTTGCTGGTCGAGTCGGTCGACAACTGGCTGAGCGATGACATGAATCGGCGAATCCTGCCCGACCTCCTGGCCGAGGCGCTGCGCAATCCGGACCTCGGCGAAGCGTTGACAACGCGCATCGGCCTGATCCGCCGGACTCACTATCGCAGGGTGCTGGAGGAACGGATCAGTACCGGGGAAGTGGACGCCGACGCTGACATCGAGTACGCCCTCGATCTGCTGGCAGGTCCCCTTTTCTGGAGAGTGTGCGGCCGCCGGCAGAGCTCGTCGCCGGCGCTGCGCGAAAACGTCGTCCAATCTGTTCTCGACGTTCTGCGCGGGGCGACCCGATAGCTCGGGCCTGACCGCGCCGGGCCCGGCTTGAAAGCCGGGCCCTTCCCTCCCTGAAGTCCATCTCGGAGAGAACGCCGGATCCGTCCGGAGTGTGCCCATCCACCTGCCGTCGCGGGTGCCGGATGATCGCCCGGTACCGCGACGCGCGGCCCACCTCCGCGGTGTCGGCCGGAGCCGCGCGGCCCGCCCGGGCACGCGTCGGCCGATCCCGACCCTTGCGAAGCCGCACATGAGGACTTACTCTGCCATCACGGCGAGACGATCCCGTTCCGTCTCGCGGTGACCTCGCGATTCATCGGCTCAGCGAATCCACCCACGATCTCCTGACGGCCCTGAGGCGACACGCCCACAGCACGGGGTCCCCCGGCGAACCACACCGCGGCGGGCGACGTCCACGACGGAGCGACGAACAATGGGAGACCCGACATGACAGGGCTCGAGGACACTCGAACGAGCACCACCGACCGGCAACTGCGACGAGGGACGATCGGCGTCGTCGGAATGCTGTTCATGGTCATCGCGGGGACGGCGCCGCTGACCGCGATGGCATCGAACTTCGCGCTGAGCATCGGGATCGGCGCGGGAATCGGAACGCTCGGCTGGATCCTCGTGGTGGCGGCGCTCCTGTTCGTGTTCACCGCCGGCTACGTCGTCCTGAGCAGGCATGTCGTCAACGCCGGGGCGTACTTCGCCTTCATGGCGTACGGGCTGGGCCGTACGGTCGGGGCCGCGACGGCGTTCATAGCCGGCATCGCCTACAACATGGCCACCATCGCGATGGTCGCGGCGACCGGATACTTCGCCAAAGTCACGGTCAGCCAGTACCTGAGCCTCGACCTCGCCTGGTACTGGTACACGCTCGCCGCCCTCGCCGTGGTCTGGGCGGCCGGCCACTTCGGGGTGTCGATCGCAGCACGACTCGCGACCGCGATCTGCATCGCCCAGTTCGCACTGGTCGGCGCGCTGATCATCGCGGTGCTGCTGCGCCGGTCCGGCTCCTTCACCCTGGACGGCCTCTCACCGGACTCGATGTTCAGCGGGAACTTCGCACTCACCCTGGTCTTCTGCCTGCTCTCGTTCGCGAGCTACGAGGCCGCCGCCATCTACGGCGAGGAGTGCGAGGCGCCGGCCAAGAGCATCCGCACGGCGACCTACCTGGCACTCGGACTGCTGGTCGCCCTGTTCTTCGTCGCGACGTGGAGCTTCATCGCGGCATTCGACGACGTGACCGCGCTGGCCGCGGCCGACCCCGGAGCGCTCGTCACAGCCGCCGCCGACGAGTATCTGGGCGAGTGGGCGGGGTCGCTCATCGCGGTGTGCATCGTGCTCAGCTTCTTGGCCGCGGCGACCGCATTCCACAACATGGCGGCGCGCTACCACTTCTCTCTGTCGAGAGCGGGACTGCTTCCCACCCGCCTCGCACGCATCCATCACCGGTACGGCACGCCCGCGAACGCCACGCAACTGCAGGTCGTGCTGTCCCTGTCCGTCATAGCGCTGTTCGCGGTGGCCGGGCTGGACCCCCTGCTCAATCTCTTCCCGACGGTTTCCGGCGTCACCTCGCTCGCCACCATCTATGTGATGGCCGGGTGCTGCCTGAGCGTCATCGTGTCCTCTCTGCGCGGCACCGTGTCCGGCTCGATGTGGTCGACCAGGATCGCACCGGCCATCGCCGGCACCGGACTTCTCATCGTCGGCGGAATCATCGTGGCCAATTACGAGGACGTCACCGGAAGCGACTCCCCGTACATCGTCGCGATGCCGCTGATCCTCGTCGTCGGCGCCGCGTACGGAGCGTTCGCCATACGCCGCAGCCCTGACATCAGGCTGGAGAACTACCTCACCGAATAGCCGTGCCCGGTCCAGCCCTCTCACGAAGTCGACACCGATAGGACGATAGACAGTGACCACCATTCCTTCAGCGCTGCGGGGCAAGACCGCCGTCGTCACAGGGGCCAGCTCGGGTATCGGTGCGCAGATCGCGCGAGAGATGCACGCCGCCGGCGCGAATGTGCTCCTGGTGGGGCGCGACGCATCACGTCTGGATTCCTGCGCCCGTTCGATCTCCGGCGATCGCGACGCCGTCGGCCATCTGAGCGTCGACGTGACCGGCGCTTCGGCGCCGGACGAGATCGTCGATCATGCCGTCAAGAAGTTCGGCGGGATCGATGTCCTGGTCAACGCCGCGGGCATCTTCACCCCGACACCCTTCGGTGAGACGACGGACCAGATCCTCGACATGCAGTGGAACGTGAACGTGCGGGCCCCGTTCCGGCTGGCCCGCACCGCCGTCACCCGCATGAACGAGGGCGCTTCGATCATCTTCGTATCGTCCATCTGCGGCTACGCCGGATTCCCCAACTCCAGCGCGTACTGTGCGACCAAGGGCGCGGTCGAACTGCTGGTCAAGGCGCTCACCGCGGAGCTGTCCCCCCGCGGCATCCGCGTCAACGCGGTCGCGCCGGGCAACGTCCGTACCAGTATCAACGCGCACCTCTTCGCCGACCCGGCGTACGAGCGGCAGATGCTCGACGCGACGCCGGCCGGACGTATCGGCGAGGTTCAGGACATAGCGCCCGCGGTCGTTTTCCTGGCCTCCCCGGCTGCCTCCTACATCCACGGTTCGAGCCTCCTCATCGACGGCGGATGGATCGCGAACTGAACGTGGAAGACACCGCACATCCGCCGACCGGCCTGGCAGCGCTCCTTGCCCGCGAGTACGGGCTCGAAGGGGCCTGGGATCGCCTGGGTTCCGAGCGCGACGACACGTTCCGGCTTCGCGCGGCCGATGAGGCGTTCCTGGTCAAGGTGAGCCCGCCGGCTGAGCCGTTCGAGTCGATCGACCTGCAGATCTCGGCGATCACACACCTCGCTCGCACGACCTGTCTGCCGGTTCCCCGGATCCGCCGCACGCTCGGCCGGGCACCGGCCACGATCCTGCCGGCGGCGGGTGACGATCAGCCGGCCCGGATCGTCCATGTCATGCGGTTCCTTCCGGGGAGCGACCTCGCTTCGCATCGAATGACCTTCGGTCAGGCGGAGCGCGTGGGCGAGGTCCATGGCGAGGTCACGCGGGCACTCGCGCGCTTTCATCACGCTCGGGAGCGACGGCGCCTCATCTGGGACCTGGCGGAATTGCCGGCGTTGGCGGAACTGGCCGATGGGCTGGCGGATCGGGCTCATCGGGAGCTGGCGCGTCGGGTCATGCGGTGCTTCGAGTGCACGGTCATGCCGCTCGCGAACGAATTCGCCCGGCAGGTCGTTCATGGGGATTTCAGCGTGTACAACGTTCTCGCCGATCCGTCGACCCCCGGATTCGTCACGGGTGTCGTCGACTTCGGCGACCTGCACCACGGGCCCGTGGTCTTCGATCTGGCCATCGCGCTGTCCAATCTGCTCGACCACCGCATGGCCGATCCTTGGTCGGCGGGAGCACGGCATGTCACCGGATTCCTCAAAGTGCGGCCACTGCCACGGCACCACCGCGAGGCGCTCGCGGTGGCGGCGGTGGCGCGCAGCCTCCAGCGCGCCTTGCTCTCGGAGTCGCGTGCACAGAATGACCCGGTTCGGGCCGAGTACGTCCTGGGACACGCACGCAGCGACTGGCCCAACATCGAAGCCGGGCTGGAGACCATCGAAATCGCGACGGCTCATTTCTCAAATGCTGGCTCGCGCGAGTGTCGGACACAGTCGTACGGAGAATCGAGATGACGTCGTCATCCGGGCGCAACCACGCCGTCAGCCCCGTCGGAATGGTCAACGGCTTCCAGGCCGCGGACCGGGCCGGGCAACCGCCGGACATCATCAGCATGCTCGATCGCCGCAGCGACCTGCTCGGCCCCGGCTACCAACTCTTCTACGCCGACCCGATCGAGGTGTCACACGCACGAGATGTGTTCCTGTACGGCCGGGACGGCATCGAGTACCTCGACGCGTACAACAATGTCGCGCAGATCGGGCACTGCCATCCGAAGGTCGTGGAGGCCGTGTCGCGGCAACTCGGCATCCTGAACACGAATACGCGATACCTGCAGAGCAGGATCCTGGAAACGTCCGAGGAGCTTCTGGCGACGTTTCCCGGCGCGCTGAATCGCGTCACGTACACGTGCAGCGGCTCGGAAGCGAACGATCTCGCCGTGCGCATCGCCAACTACCACACCGGCGCCACGGGGTTGATCGCAACAAAACACGCATATCATGGCGTCACGTCCGGCGTCGCGGCGTTCTCTCCTTCTCTCGGCACCGGCTCGCCGCCGAGTTCCCATGTACGGCTCATCGACCCGCCCGATCCTCGGCTCGTCGGCGGCGACGAGAGTCTGGAGGACGTCCTCCGGGCGAACACGCGTATGGCAGCCGAGGACCTGCACCGTCACGGACATGGCGTGAGCGCGTTCATCGCCGACAGCGTCTTCTCGTCCGACGGCGTGTTCACCCATCCGACGCCCACGCTAGGGGCGATCGCCGACGAGGTGCGCCGGGCCGGCGGCCTCGTCATCGCCGACGAGGTGCAAGCGGGGTTCGGCCGCACCGGGGACGGCTGGTGGGGTTTCCAGCGCCACCGGTTCGAGCCGGACATCGTCACGCTCGGCAAGCCCATGGGAAACGGGTATCCCGTTGCCGGCGTCGTGTTGCGCGAGGAAGTGGGACGCGAGTTCGCGGCGGCGGTGCGATATTTCAACACCTTCGGCGGAAGCACCGCGGCAATGGCGGCCACAGGGGCGGTGCTGGCCGTCATCAAAGAAGAAGACCTCGTTGACCGTGCGCGGACGATCGGCGACTACCTGCGTCGATCCCTGCGGGAATCCCTCACCGACATCGGCGCCGTCGCCCAAGTACGAGGCGTCGGAATGTTCTACGGAATAGAGATCTGCGGTCCTGATGGGCCTTCGGCCGCCGACGCCGATATCGCGCGGACGGTCGTCAACGAGGTACGACGCGACGGCGTGCTCATCTCGGCATCAGGACCGGGCGGAAACGTCCTCAAGATCCGCCCCCCGCTGACGTTCCGGCGCGGCCATGTCGACCGGCTCGTCGGCACGCTCACCTCGGTTCTGCGGCGCACACCGTCCGCCGCGGCGACACACGGAGGTCGCTGATGACCGCACACCGAATAGATGTCAATGCCGACGCGGGTGAGAGCTACGGGCGATGGCACCTGGGCGAGGACGCACATCTGTTCCAGTACGTGTCGAGCACCAATATCGCATGCGGATTTCACGCGGGTGATCCCACGACGATGCACGCCGCCGTTCGGGCGGCGAGGGACGCGGGGGTCGCCGTGGGCGCGCACCCCGGATACCCCGACAAACTCGGGTTCGGCCGCAGGGCCATGGCCGTCTCCATCGAGGAGACGACCGACTATGTCGTCTACCAGGTCGGGTCCCTGGCAGCGATCGCGGCGACCGAAGGCGTACGGTTGCGCCACCTCAAACCGCACGGCGCCCTCATGGGAGCGGTCTGCCGGAATCCGGACCTGGCCACCGCCATCGCCGCGGCGGTCCACCGCGCGGGGCTGGACCTCCCGTTGATGCTGGCCCCGTCCCCGGCCCTCGACGCGGTCGAAGCGGCCGGTCACCCCGTCATCCCCGAGAACGCGGTCGACCTCGGCTTCGACGACGACGGGCTCAACATCATCGAGCCCCGGCCCGCGGCCAAGGACCCGGACCGCGTGGCCCAGATCGCGCTCGCGGCCGCCGCGGGCCACGCCGTCACGACGACAGGCCGGACCATTCCGATGCCCGTCCGGTCGATCTGCGTTCACGGCGACCGCCCCAACGCCGTCGACATCGCCGCGGCCGTCCACCGCCGGCTCACCGAGGCGGGCATCACCGTTCAGCCGGCGACCGCAGATGCGTCGGCCAGGTGACGCATGGATGCATCGGCCATTTATCACCCGTTCCCGGATGGCAGCCGCGCGAGCTTCGGCGGTGACGAGTACATCTTCGTCGAGATCGCTGAGGCGATGAGCCTGGAGGCGGCACTGCGCGTACAGGCGATCGTCGCGCGAATCGCGGAACTCGGAATGCTCGGCATCGTCGACATCGCGCCGGCGAACACGAGCTACATGATTCGCCTAGATCCGGATGTCTCGCATCCACGGGACGTGTTGGCGGCCGTCAGCGAGTTGCACGGTCATGATGACGGCTCGGATCCGAGCGTCACGACGCAGATCGTTGAAGTACCCGTGTACTACGACGATCCATGGACGAAAGACGTATGCCTGCGATTCCGCTCCGGGCATCAGTCGCCGTCGGAGACCGATATCGAGTTCGTGGCCCGGATCAACGGCTTCGGCGGCATCCGGGACCTTGTCGACGCACACACCCGCGCGCCGTTCATCGTGACCTTTCCATGCTTCAAGCCGGGCAACGCCGAGTCGTACCAGCTCGTCGCCCGTGATCGGCAGATCGAAGCGCCCAAGTACCTGAGCCCGCGTACCGAGACGCCCTCTCGTGCGGTGGCGCACGGCGGCGCGTTCAGCGTGATCTATCCGGTGGACGGGGTCGGTGGTTACCAGCTACTGGGGCGTGCCGCCGTTCCCGTCGTCGACCTGTACCAGCGGTCCCGGGAGTTCACGTCGTCGCGGGTGCTCACTCCCATATCGACGCTGATCCAGTTCCGGTCGATCGATCGCACGGAATATGACGACATTCAGCACCGGGTCGAATGCGACCGCTATGCCGTCAAGCGTCACCCGGTGGAGTTCTCGCTGGAGAAGTTCACCGCGGCGCCGTGCGAGTACGCACAGTCTTTGAAGGGACTGGTGTCGTGATATCGGTCGTTACCCCGGGGCTGCACACCACCATCCAGGATCTCGGCCGGCCCGGCCACTTCGCCATGGGCCTGCCGCCGTCCGGTGCGCTGGACCAGTTCTCACATCGGTGCGCAAACCTGCTGGTCGGCAACTCGGCCGGCGCGGCGACGCTCGAGTCGACGATGACCGGGCCGGCACTCCACTTCAAGGAGGCCTCCCTGATCGCCGTGACGGGCGGGGACGTCGACATCTCTATCGACGATCACCAGGTGGAGACCTGGACCAGCCACGCCGTATCCCCCGAGCAGGTCGTCAGAATCGGAATCCTCCGAACCGGCGCCCGAGCGTACCTGGCGATCCGCGGCGGCATAGACTCTCCGCCTTTCCTGGAAAGTCGCTCGACCTATACCTCTTCGAGAATCGGCGGCCTGTCCGGAGAACCGCTCAAGGCAGGCGACATTCTGCCATCGGGCCGCGAGACTTCGGCACCGGGCCGGATCGGGGCATCGATCGACCGGCGGCTGCGTCCGGCGCTGAGCGCACAGACCGGCGTTCGTGTCGTCGAAGGGCTCTGCAATTATCGCTTCACCCGTGAATCCCTCCACGAATTCTTCACCGAGACGTTCACGGTCACCTCGGTGTCCGACCGCACCGGATACCGTCTCGATGGCCCTCGTCTCTCGTTCGTGGAACGTGCACAGCCGTTCGGGGCGGGCGACAACCCCAGCAACGTCGTGGATCTCGGATACCCCGTCGGTTCGATCCAAGCACCGAACGGAGACCAGGCCATCTGCCTCATGCGGGATGCCGTCACCGGCGGCGGCTACGCGACGCTGGGCACCGTCATCTCCTCCGACATCGACCGGCTCGCGCAACTGAAAGCCCCTGACCTCATCCGCTTCGAATCCGTCGATCTCGACACCGCCGTCGCGGCGCGGAAAGAGTATCACCGACGACTGCGTGACGCCGCGACCAATGTCAACCTATTGTTCATGTTCTGACAGCGCGGAGCGAAAATGACATCACCAGAAGCACTCAACGAACGGATCGACAATTTTCTGCGGGCGTATCCGGTGAGCGGAACAGACGACCGCCGGTTTCGCGAGGCCCGTTTCGACGCGGGACTGGCGATGGTTCACTTCGACCCCGGCCTCGGCGGCCTCGGACTGGCTCCGAGCCTTCAGCCGATGGTCGACGCCCGATTCCGGGAGGCCGGCTGCGCCGACTGGCGCGACCGCAATCTCATCGGACTGGGCATGGCCGCCCCCACCATTCATGCGCATGGCACGGCCGCCCAGAAACGGCTGCTTCGGCCGCTCTTCAGCGGCGAGCACGTCTGGTGCCAGCTGTTCTCCGAGCCGGGGGCGGGATCTGACTTGGCGGCGATGGCCACCCGCGCGGTGCGCGATGGTGACGGCTGGATCGTTTCCGGCCAGAAGGTGTGGACGAGCTTGGGGCACGTTGCACGCTACGGGCTGCTCCTGGCCCGCACCGATCCCACGCTGCCGAAACACCGAGGACTGACCTACTTCCTGCTCGACATGTCCCTTCCGGGCGTCGACGTGCGGGCCCTTCGCCAACTGACGGGGGAGGCGGAGTTCAACGAGGTCTACCTCACCGACGTCCGGGTGCCTGACACGGCGCGCCTGGGCGCGGTCGGCAGCGGGTGGACGGTCGCGCTCACGACGTTGTCCAACGAACGATCCACTCTCGGTGACGTGGTCGCCGACCGGGGGACCGGCCCGATCGGTCAGGCGGTCGCCCTCTACCGGCAGGCGATCGACGGCGGCGGATACGTCGAGCCGGAGCTTTACGACCGGCTCATCCGACTGTGGTGCCGTACCGAGACGAATCGCCTGATGAGCGCCCACATGGGGCGCTCCCGTTCGGATCTCGCCGCGGGGCCGGATGGATCCGTGGTCAAACTGCAGATGGCGGAATTGAACCAGGCCGTCTACGACCTCTGCATCGACCTGATGGGCCTGGACGGAGTGCTGTACGACAGCTTCGCGCTGACCCGGCCCGGGCATTCCACGGTCCACGGAAGCTCGGACCCGCGACGCGCCTTCCTGCGAAGCCTCGCCAATTCGATCGAGGGCGGGACGTCGGAGATCCAGCGCACCGTGATCGGCGAACGCGTCCTGGGTCTTCCTCCGGAACCCCGCGTGGACAAGAACCGCCCATGGACGGACGTGCCGCGCGGATAGAGGAGCTGGAAGAATGAGCACCTACTCACACGACGGCGACATCGATACCGCCGCCCGCCGCCCGAGCGTTTCCGACGAGGAACGCGCGGAACTACGAGCGTCGGTGCGCGACTTCTTCGTGAAACATACTTCTCCCTCTCAGATCGTCTACTGGCTCGAGACCGATCCGGGCTACGACCCGGCGGTGCTCACCGCGATCTACACGCAACTGGCATTGCCCGCCATTCGGATTCCCGAACGCTTCGGCGGCATGGGCTACGGCTGGCAGGAGCTCGGCGTGGTGCTCGAGGAGACCGGCAGGGCGCTGACCGGCGTGCCGTTTCTGTCCGGGCAGATAGCCGCCGCGGCGTTGCTGGAACTGGGTGACGAGGAAGGCCGGTCGCGGGTTCTTTCCGGACTGGCCTCCGGGGCGAATCGCTGCACCGTCGCCGGACTGTCAGAGCGCGGACCGCTGTCGTTCGGGGTACGCGCCGAGCCCGCGGAATCGCCCGGGGTGTCTTGGTCGCTGAACGGCACCGCGCGCTTCGTCATCGACGGAGCCGGCGCCGACACGATCCTCGTCCTGGCCGAGACGCGGTCGGGGCCCGCGCTTTTCCTGCCCGCTTCCCCGGCACCTGGCATGCTGCGTGAACCGCTGGTGACGATGGACATGACCCGTCCCATGGCGGACATCGAGTTCAACGCGGTGCCGGCCGTCCCGCTCGGCGAGGTCTCCCCCGGCATGGAGGGCGCCGAGAGGCTGTCCCTGTGCGCCGCGCTCCTGCTGTCCGCGGAGCAGCTCGGCGGGGCGCGAGGCGCCCTCGAGACGACTGTCGATCACCTCCGTCAGCGGGTGCAGTTCGGACGCCCCCTGGGATCCTTCCAGGCGCTCAAGCATCGCTGCGCCGATCTCCTCGTGGCGGTGCGAGGCGCCGAGGCCGTCCTGGCGGAGGCGCTGACGGCCGCCGAGGCCGGCTCGACCGAACTGCCCGTCCTGGCTCACCTGGCCGCCGCGGTCTGCTCCGACACCTACGTCGAGGTCGCCCGGGCGATGATCCAGATGCACGGTGGAATCGGCTTCACGTGGGAACACATCGCCCACGTCCATCTGAAACGCGCGAAGACCTCTCAGCTCATGTTCGGCACACCCGCGGAACATCGCGGGCGGCTGGCCCAAATCCTCGGTCTGCCGGCTCCTTCCACGCGACCGTGGCGCGAAATCGGCCGGGCCGGGGCCCGGGCGTGCCGCGACTGACGGTCCGGCCCGAAGACACGACCGATGAATCAGGAGGACCCATGGCCACCATCCCTGACGAGGCAAGGCACCTCTTCGAAGGCAGGGACTTCGCCCACGTGGCGACGGTCAACCCGAACGGCTCGACGCAGGTGTCGCCGGTATGGATCGCTCTCGACGGCGACCTCGTCGTCTTCAACACGAACGAGGGCCTCGTCAAGACGAAGAACCTGCGAAACAACCCGGACGTCGCGATCTCGATGATCAGCCACGCGAATCCCTACGAGAGCCTGCTCATCCAGGGCAAGGTCGTCGAGATGACCGGCGAGGGCGCCGAAGAGGGCATCGACGCGCTCGCCAAGCGCTACCTCGGCGTCGACTCATTCCCCTTCCGCAGGCCCGGCGACGTGCGGGTGATCGTGAAGATCCGGCCGGAGAAAGTTCACCACAGAGGAAAAGAAGAAGGAGTGGACACCATGCCCGAGCACGACGACTCCGCGGCGCGACTGCGGCAGCAGACGCTTGAGCTGCACCGCGGTCATTTGCGCAACCTGCTCGACAAGAACATGGAGGCATGGGTCGACGCCTTTGCGGACGACGCGGTCTTCGAGCTGCCTTTCGCGCCGCCGAACTACCCCCAGCGGCTCGTGGGTAAGACCGCGATCTGGGAGTACGTCAAGGACTACCCGAAGCGCATTGATCTCCAGGGCTTCGCGGAGGTGATCGAGCACCCGACGACCGAACCGGGAGTGCTCGTGGTCGAGGCCCAGGTGGAGGGACGGGTGATCGCCACGGGTAAGCCCTACCGCGTGCGATACGTCTGGGTGGTCACGGTCGAGGAAGGAAAGATCGTGAAGCAGCGCGACTACTGGAACCCGCTTGCGGTGCTCGAGGCGCTGGGGGGCGAGAAGAACATGCGCGACACCTTCAACGTCGAGGAGCGATGAACGCACGACGACTCCGCCTCAGCCAGCCGACCGGCCCGGGGGCCGGTCGTGCCGGCCTGAGTTACGAGGACGGGCTCGCGAAGACGGGCATCACCTGGTCGTGGACCAGTCGCAACTGGTCGCGCATGGTGGCGACACCGGGAAGCTCCATCCCGGAGAACGCCTTGACCAGCGCCGCGTCCGTGATGGCGAGGACGAGATGGTTCACGCCGGTCGACGCGATCTCGGTCTTGATCTTCTCGGCGCATTCCTCCGGGGTGCCCGCGACCGAGAGCTTGTCGGCCAGTTCCGGCGGCGTCAACTCGAACGCGCGGTCCACCCGGCCTTCGCCGACGGCGGCGATGATGTCGGTCAGGTCGGCCGGGTCCACATCGTTGCGTGCCAGCTGTTCGGCGGGCATCGACGATGCGTACAGGCCCACCATCGCGCGGGCGGCGTCCTTGGCGGCGCGGGAGTCGGGGCCGGTCGAGAAGACGATCCAGGCGCCCAGGTCCAGCGAGTCGGCGTCACGGCCCGCGCGCTCGGCTCCGATGCGAACGTTCTCCACCATGTACTCGTAGGCTCGTCTGGTGTAGCTCAGCGCGTGGTGGACACCGTCGGTCAGCTCGCCGGCCGCCTGGAACGACTTCGGGCCGCGCATCGCGCCCAGCTTCACGGGGACGTGTTCCTGCACCGGCCGCGCGAAGGTGAACAGACCGTTGTAGGAGAAGAACTCGCCGTCGTAGTTGATCGCGCCTTCGTCCAGGACGGTGCGCACGACGTGGTGCGCCTCCTTCAGGCGGGACAGCGGCCTCGTCTTCGCCCAGTCGATGCCGTACTGAGCCAGCAGACCGAAGTTGCCCGAGCCGAGCACGCACTCGGCGCGGCCTCCGGTCAGCTCGTCGAGCGTCGCCGTCGCCTGGGCGATCAGGGACGGTTCGCGCAGGGTGACCGCCGACAGGCTCGGGCCGAAGCGGATGTTCTCCGTCTTGTCCGCCGCCGCGGCGAACAGCAGCCACAGATCCTTGTGCCACGTCTCGTCGGCCGCGTAGCAGCCGTAGTAGCCGAGCTCGTCGGCGAGCTTGATGGACTCGATCGTGTCGTCGAGCGGATAGTCGGGCAACATCACGAAGCTGAACCGCATGGGGCGCTCCTTTCGAAGCGAAGCGACTAGACGTCCAGGTTGGACATGACGTGCTTGATCCGGGTGTAGTCCTCGATGCCGTACATCGACAGGTCCTTGCCGTAGCCGGAGTGCTTGAAGCCGCCGTGCGGCATCTCCGCCACCAGTGGGATGTGCGTGTTGATCCACACGCAGCCGAAGTCGAGCTCCCGCGACATCCGCATGGCCCGGCCGTGGTCTCGTGTCCACACCGACGACGCGAGCCCGTACTCCACGCCGTTCGCCCACCGCAGCGCCTCGGCCTCGTCGGTGAACCGCTGCACGCTGATCACCGGGCCGAACACCTCCTGCTGCACCATCTCGTCGTCCTGCCGCAGGCCGGACACCACCGTCGGGGCGTAGAAGAAGCCCTGTGAGCCGACGCGTCCGCCCCCCGCGGCGACCGACGCGTGGTCGGGCAGCCGGTCGACGAAGCCGCTGACCTTCGCCAGCTGGTCGGCGTTGTTCAGCGGGCCGTAGTCGCCGTCGGCACCGGTCGAGGTGCCGGCGGCCTGCTCGGTGAGCGCGGCGACGAGGTCGTCGTGGACGCCCGGCGCGGCCAGCACCCGGCTCGCGGCCGTGCAGTCCTGCCCGGCGTTGAAGTACCCGGCCTCGGCGACGGCCTCCGCGGTGGCGGCGATGTCGGCGTCGTCGAACACGATGACCGGCGCCTTGCCGCCCAGTTCGAGGTGCACCCGCTTCAGGTCGCCGGCCGCCGCGGCGGCCACCTCGCGCCCGGCGCGCACCGAGCCGGTGATCGACGCCATCGCCGGGATCTCGTGCGAGATCAGCGCGGCTCCGGTCTCCCGGTCACCGCAGATCACGTTGAACACTCCGGGCGGGAGGAACTCCGCGGCCAGCTCCGCGAGGAACACCGTCGACACGGGCGTCGTGTCGGACGGCTTGAGCACCACCGTGTTCCCGGCCGCGAGCGCCGGCCCGAACTTCCACAGCGCCATCAGCGCGGGGTAGTTCCACGGTGTCACCTGCGCGCACACCCCGACCGGCTCACGCCGGATCCACGAGGTGTGCCCGCGCATGTACTCCCCCGCCGACCTGCCCTCCAGCACCCGCGCGCCGCCCGCGAAGAACCGGAGCTGGTCGAGCAGCATCGGCAGCTCCTCCTGCCGGGTCAGCTCCAGCGGCTTGCCGGTGTTCTCGCACTCCAGCGCCAGCAGTTCGTCCGCGCGCTCCTCGATCCGGTCGGCGAGGCGCAGCAGCGCCAGTTGCCGCTCGGCGGGTGTGGTGTCCCGCCACGAGGCGAACGCGTCCCGCGCGGCGGTCAGCGCCCGGTCGACGTCGGCCGGCGAGGACACCGGCGCGGACGCGAACACCGCGCCCGTGGCAGGATCGACCAGCTCGGCCGTGCGGCCGTCGGCCGCGTCCACGTAGGACCCGCCGACGAAGTTCTGCACCTTCTTCATCCGTCCTCCCGGGATATCGCGTCGCCTGCGGTCGCCGTGCTGTACCGGTACGGCCGCAAGGTCATCATCAGCAGCAGTCCTGCTCCTGCGACGACGACGCCGGACAGGAGCACGAGGTAGTCGTCGTACCAGGGCGCGCCCTCGGTGCGCGGCCACACCATGTTCACGATCGCCGCGACCCCGTAGAGCAGAGCGCCGGCGTTCACCGCGAACCCCCAGCGCCCCAGCGTGAACGACCCCGCGGGCCGCCAGCCCTTGAGCCGCGCGCGCAGCGCGGCGAGGACGACCATCTGGAAGCCGAGGTAGATGCCGAGCACCGCGAAGGAGACGATCTTCGTGACGGCGTCCTCGGAGAACCCGGACACCAGCACCACCACCGCGGGCACGACGGCCGCGACCAGGAGCGCGTACGGCGGCACGCCCCGCTGGTGGGAGAACCGGGCGAGCAGGCCGCTGCCGGGCAGCATCCGGTCGCGGCCGTAGGAGTAGAGCAGCCGCGACGCCGCCGCCTGCAGGCTCATCGCGCACGACAGGAACGACACCAGCACGACGACCAGCACCACCTTGGCACCGAACGAACCGAACGCCGTGGTGAGCACACCGCCGACCGGGTCGGCGTCCGCGCCGGAGATCACCGCGCCGAAGTCCGGTACCGCGAGCACCAGCGCGAGGCACACGAACGTCGCCGCCGCGCCGCCGACGTAGATCGTCATCCGCATGGCCTTCGGGATGCGCCGGCCGGCGTCCGGCACTTCCTCGGCGACGTCCCCGCACGCCTCGAAGCCGTAGTACTGGAAGATCCCGATCAGGCCCGCCGCGAGGAAGGCGGCCAGGTAGGAGCCTTCCGGCGCGGCGCCGAAGCCGTCGAACAGCACTCCGAGGCCATGCCGCCGCTCGGCGATCAGCAGCCACCCGCCGACCGCGAGTGCGCCGAGGATCTCCGTCCCGAACCCGATCATCGCCGCCATGCCGAGGACGCGGGTGCCGCCCAGGTTGATCACCGTGGCCAGGGCGACCATGACCAGCGCGCAGACGGTGGTCGTGGTCGCCGACACCGAAAGGTCCAGCAAGGACGCCAGGTAGGGCCCGGAGCCGTAGACCACCGACGCGATCGTGACCAGCAGCGCGATCGCGTACACCCACCCGGTCATCCAGGCCCATTTCTGGCCCCACAACCGCCGCGCCCACGGGTAGATCCCGCCGGCGATCGGGTACTGCGAGACGATCTCGCCGAATATCAGCGCGACGAGAAGCTGGCCCAGGCCGACGATGACGAGGCTCCAGATCATCGGCGGGCCCGCGGCGGCCAGCGAGACCGCGAACAGCGTGTAGATGCCGACGACCGGCGACAGGTAGGTGAAGCCGAGCGAGAAGTTCGCCCACAGGCTCATGTCCCGGCGGAACTCCGAGGTGTAGCCGAGGTCGGCGAGTTGCCTGGCGTCGACGTCCGCGGAGTGGCCTGCGCCGGCGGTCGTATCGGTCACCGGCCGTCCTCCGCTTCGAGCTCGTCGAGCAACTCCTGTCCGGAGAGGACGGTGCCTGCCCAGTGCCGGTGCATCCATTCGAGATGGTCACCGCGGCTCGCCGCGATGCGCAGCGTGTCCCAGTTGGGGAAGAGCTGCTGTGCGACGTGGACGGTCATGAGCCTCGGATCCACCTCGAAGATGTGCTCGAAGCGCTCCACGGCGACATCGCTGACCTGCCTGGCCGAGGGCGGCGTGTGCTGCTCGTCGTAGCGATACCCGTTCATGGCGTTTCCTCGTAGGCGCGCTGCAGCCCGTACTTGCCGGGGTTCATGATGTTGTTGGGGTCCAGCGCCTTCTTGACCTGGAGCATCACGTCGTAGCCGCCGCCCAGTTCCATCGGGACGAGGTCGACCTCGCCCTCGCGGCACGAGCCGTGGCACGCGCTGATCGAGCCGCCGTGGCGCAGGGAGATCTCCGCGATGTCCCGCTTGGCGTCCACCCACGCGGCCCACGCCGCGTCGTCGAGCTCCTGCTCCCAGATGCCCACGTCGATCTCCGTGAGGTAGTCGACGCCGGTGTCCGCGCTGGTGTAGAAGAACATCCCCCAGTCGTCGAAGACCGGGTGCCGCTCGCGCAGCCGGGCGATGATGTCGTGCCAGTGCACCCGGACCTCGGGCAGGTCGGTGTAGGCGATCGCGGCGTCCTCGCAGTGCCACGACATCGGCACGACCTGCCCGGCCTCGGTCCTCCCGTGCAGCGGGGTCGCGTACCGGTCGTGCCTGGCGGCCCAGTCGCCCTGGGAGATCTCGTCTCCCAGGTAGCGCGCACCCGCGTCGCGCGCGACGCGCATCAACCGCTTGCCGCCCGCACGCACCTCGTCCTCGTTGCCGTACGCGGCGGCGCACACGAGCGCCCGCACGTCGGCGGGCTGCGGGATGTAGGCCTCGTCGTCGCGGCGGAGGTAGTCGACCTTCCACTCGTCGAACAGGACGGCGCCCGCGAACGTCGCCACCCCGGCGCGAGCGAGCCGCCCGACGCAGGCGTAGGCCGAGTCGAAGTCGGCGAACGCCCAGAACGGCGAGAACTCCGCCTCCGGCTTGGGATACAGCTTCAGGGTCGCCTCGGTCGCGATGCCCAGGGTGCCCTGGTGGCCCATGAACAGGTGCTTGAGCTGGTAGCCGCTGGAACTCTTGGACACCTTGCGCCCGCCGCCGTCGCCGACCCGGATGACCCTCCCGGTCGGGAGCACCATCTCGAAGCTCAGCACCAGGTCCCTGGTGTGCCCGTACCGTGAGCCGACGAGCGACCAGCCGCTGGTGCCGATCCGCCCGCCGACGAGCGAGCACGGGTAGGAGGCGGGGTCGTCGGGGTAGATCAGGCCGTGCCGGGCCAGGACCTCGTTGAGCTTGAGCATGTTGATGCCGGGTCCGACCGTGCAGGTCCGGTTGTCGAGGTCGATCTCCTTGATCTCGTTCATCCGCTTGACGTCCACGACGATGCCGCGCCGCTCCGGCACCGCCCCGTCGGTCAGCCCGGTGCCGCCGTCCCTCGGCACGATGGGGATCCGGTGCGCGTTCGCGATCCGCACCACCTCGGCGACCTGCTCGGTCGTGGCCGGCATGACGACCAGGTCCGGGATCCGCTCGCGCCACCGGTGCACGGGGAACGGCGCGGGCACGCGGGCCCGGTTCATCCGCGCGGTCTTGGAGGTCAGCACGTACTCGCCGCCCAGGGCGTCGACCAGCTCGCCGAGCACCCGGTCGGACAGCTGTGCGGTCTGCTGCGCGGTCATCGGCCCGTGCTCCCGCCCACCTCGATGCCGCAGGATTCGGCAAGGAGCTCGTGGAGGTCGACGACGTCGATGGCGCGTTCCGCGCCCGCCTCGGCGAGCGGCCGTTCGGACCATGGGCAGGCCGAGACGAGCGTGTCGACCTCGAGCTCGGCGGCCTTGTCCAGGCGGGCGGCGCTGATCTTCGCGGTGAGCTCCGGCTTCTCGATCGGGAGCCCGCCCCCGGCGCCGGAGCAGTAGGACCACTGGGTGACGCGGTCGACGTCGTGGAAGGTCAGCCCGGGGATCGCGCGCAGGATCTGCCGCGGCTCCTGCCAGACCCCCTTGCGCTTGTTGAGCCGGCACGGGTCGTGGTAGGTGATCGTGCGCTCGATCGGCACGGTCGGGGTCAGCCTGCCCTCGGCGACGAACCGAGCGAGCAGCTCGACGACGAGGACGATCTCGATGTCGAAGTCGGCGCCGAAGTAGCCCGGGTAGTCCTCGGTGAACGTGATGTAGTCGTGCGGGTCGAGCACCAGCACCCGCCGGACGCCGCTCGCGCGCCAGTCCGCGAGGTTGTGCTCGGCGAAGCGCCGCGACTGGTCGCGGTAGCCCATCTCGGCCGCGGGTCCGCCGCAGCACCACTGCTCGCTCATGAGCCCGAAGTCGTAGCCCGCGCGCTGGAGCAGCTGGGCGACCGCGCGCGGCACCGAGGTCCGGTAAAATGCGGCCTCGCAGTCGACGAAGAGGATCGTCTCGCCGCCGATCGGGAGTTCGAGGCCGTGTGCCCAGTCGCGGACATGGTCCTGGCTGACCGGGACCTCGCCGAGGACGGGTTCGTGGGTGCGCTCGTCGGTGCGCTCGTTCCAGCGCCGGTAGCCGGGCTGGTGGACGTCGTTGTCCACGGCCAGCGCGCGCATCTGTTTGACGAGGTCGACGGTGCGAGTGCGGAAGCGGTAGAAGTCGCCGGTGAACAGGGTGTTGGGGCAGCGCAGCTCGCAGGCGCCGCACTGGGTGCAGTTGACGTAGTCCTCGGCCACGTCCTCGACGGTCAGCTCGCCCTGCTCCATCGCTACGACGTTGGCGTGGAAGGCGGTCGGGGTCCACGATTCGTTGCGTGTCACCTGCATGACCGGGCAGACCTCACGGCAGAACTTGTGGCCGGAGGAGAAGCAGTTGTAGGCCGCGTTGCGCCAGTCGGACAGGAACTCCATGGTCACCGGCGCGTGATCCGAGGAGGTGGACTCTGGTTCCGTCATGTTTTCCTCCGCATGTGACCGCGGTCACGGTAGACCTTAAAATATAACTCTATATTTCAAATGACAACACCCAGTGATCTGCGGGCTAGGCTCCGTGGGGGTCCCTGGGGAGGAGAGACGCAGGTGACGGACGTCGGTGCTCGGTATGTCGTCTTCGCGCCGCTGCAGGACGGCGGCCGGGCAGAGGTCATCGCCCGGCGGATCAGCGAGGCCATCGGCCTGGGTCTGATCGCCGACGGCGAGCAGCTGCCGACCGAGCTGGAGCTGGCCGCCTCGCTGAACGTCTCGACCGTGACCCTCCGCGAAGCGCTGATGCTGCTCCGCCAGCGCGGCCTGGTCGAGACGCGGCGCGGCCGCGGCGGCGGCTCGTTCGTCCGCGCCCCCGTCGACGCGTCGGTGTCCCGCCTTCGCGACACGCTGCGGGAGACCGGCGTCCACGAGCTGCGCGAGATCGGCGACCACCTGCTGGCGGTGTCCGCCACCGCCGCGCGGCTGGCCGCGTCACGCGCGTCCGCCGACCAGATCGCCGTCCTCAACGGGCTGGTGGACCAACTGGCCGTCGCGGAGAAGGCGGGCGAACGGCGCCGCGCCGACGGCCGCTTCCACATCGAGGTCGCCGCGGCCGCCCAGTCCACTCGCCTGACCCGCCAGTCGATCGACCTGCAGGGCGAGATCGGCGAGCTGCTGTGGATCCCGCTGGGCGAGGCCGTCGAGCGCGACGAGCGGGTGACCCAGCATCGTGCCGTCGTCGCCGCGATCGAGGCGAGGGACGGCCATCGCGCGCGCCTGCTGGTCGAGGAGCACGTGGAGCTGGCCATTTCGAGGTTGATCGAGTTCCACCTGCAGCTGGTGCGTTAGAGCTGGTGCATTAGAGTGAAGCCCGACGTCGACCGTGGAGCAGCCATGGAAGCGATCACGTACACCGGTGACACCGCCGCCTCGGTGGAGGCCCTGGTCCGGGACACGTTCGACGGCATAGACACTCTCCGGTCACTGACGGCCGACGTTCACCGCCGCGTCGTGACCGAGGGCCGCGCCCCGACCACGTCGGACATGGCGTCCATCCGCCCCACGGTGCTCGAGCACCTGTCGAGCCGGCGCCTGTGCGCGGGCACCGGCGTGATCGCGGCGCCCGGAACGCTGGCCGACCAGCCGAGGTGGCTCGAGTGGTGGCGCAGGCCAGCCGCGGCCGGCGACCTGTTCCCCCTCGCGGTCGACCTGGACCCGAACAACATCGGCAGCTACGAGTACCCACTGGCACCGTGGTTCGACGTCCCGTACCGGACCGGCCGCAGGGTCGTGGTCGGCCCGTACGTGGACTACGCGGGCACCGACGAGTACATCCTCACGTTCTCCGCCCCCATCACGAGCGACGCGGGCTTCTTCGGCGTAGCGGCGGCCGACATCCGCGCGACGGACTTCGAACGCGCGATGCTCCCCGTCCTCAACACCGAGGGTCCCGCCACCCTCCTGATCAACTCGACGGGCCGCGTCCTGGCCTCGAACACCCCGGCGACCATCGTGGGCTCGATCACCCGCCCCGACGACCTCCCCCGCCGCGAACTTCCACCCGGCCCCGACTGGGCGGACTGCGTGGGGCTCCCCTGGTTCCTCGTCCGCAGCTAGGTTCGTCGATCAGATCGCATGACCGATCTGGCAACACCGTCATCCCACTCTCAGAGCGCCATTCGGCGGTGGACGTCTTCGACTGCGAGCCGGCCCCCGGCAGGGCCTCCAGATGCGCCCGGAAGGGGGGCTCCCGGGTGAACCCGCCGAACAGTTCGCGCTGTGAGATCCCGCTCATCCGGCGCAACGCGAGGGTGGTCGGGCCTTCGGCGGGGGCCGCGTGCAGGCATTCCTGCCGCGTCAGTTCCTGGGTTCGGCGAGGGCCGTGTCCGATCAGCGCGTCGGCGGTGGCGCAGGCCATCGGCGGCGGTCCGGCCAGCTGGTTCGCGAGCCGCCGGACAGCCCTGCGGGCACCGTGGACCGCCGCCGCTCCAGGACACGCCACGGTCGCGGGACCCTCATCCCCGCCCGATATGGACCTTCGGCCCCCGGTCTACAGGACGTCGGACGGTACCCCCGAGCATCCCCTTGAGAAACGCTGGATGGCGGACGCACCCCGACGGGCCTTTGCTTCCAGCCTGCGGGGGACACAGGGGCGCCATTGCACGAAAGGAGGGGAACGGCGTCATGAGACCGTCGAAAACCTGGGCGCACGTGAATCGTCGCCGCCGCGGCTGGGGTTTCGACAGAAATGACCTTCGCCGTGATGTCGACCGGTCGACGCCATCGTGGTAGAGGTCAGACCGTTGCACCGCGGCCGGGAAGTCACAGTGGGCTGGACCGACCCGGACGGGACGCCGCACAAGGGCCGCTTCACCACCTGGCGCGGGGTGAACCTGGGCGACCGACCCGAGGTATGGGTCGGCGCGGGAGCCGTAGGTGAGCATCCACCACGCACACGCCCGAACGGTCGGCGACGCGGCGGCGGTCGGGGCCTCGACCGTGGCGGCGACGGGCCTGCCGCTACTGGGGCTGTACCTGCTGCTGCGCCATCACTGCGATCGGTGCCGCTACCGGCTGTGGGACGAGGCCTGGGCCGGCTTCGACCACCGCCGCATCGGCCCCTGACACCCGACGCGTCATCACACCCGCAGCCGCCAGGGTCGTCACTCACCGCTTAGGACGTCCCTCACTGACCGCCGCCGACCGCGTAGGCGGCGTGCCGCATGGCCGAGGCGCAACACCATCTGCGGATGCGCGCAGACCAGGTCGCGGCGTACCGCCGCCCGCAGGTAGGGCAGTTCCAGCGGCTGCGTGTGAAAGGCCGCGCTCACCTCCAGCGTCGCCGCATGCAGCAGCACATGCTGGAGCGCCTGACCCGCGAGCAGCCAGTCCGTCCGCCTGTCCTGCCGGGTGGTCAGCACCGCCACCGTCCCCGCGACGCCAGGGGCGACTTCGGGATCGGTGTCCAAGCCGGCCGCACGATGTCGCGTCCTCCATGGCACCTCGGCGCCGGAGTCTCGCGAGAGGAAACCCTGGCCGTCCGCCGGGACCGGGTAGGGGCCGGGCGCGAGACCGTCAGGCCGCCCGCTGCCCGGCGAGGCCGCCCATGTTCCCAGCTCGGAGACGATGCGAGGGTCACGGCGTTGCGCCGCCTCGGCGGCCCGGACATGCTCGGCCAACTGCCGCCGCTGTGCCTCGTCCGGGACGACGCGCAGGCTTGCGCCCTCGTGCCGGGCGATTCCGGCCAGCACGGTCGGCAGCATGGGCGGCAGCGGCGTTGTCAGGAACGGCCCGCGGTGGGTGTGACGGAGCCGAATCGTCCGATACAGAAGTTCCTCGTACGGCCGCGGCGCCGCTCTGGTCCCCCAGGTGATCCGGGCCAGCAGGTCCTGGTGCGCAGGGTTGGGCAGGAGCGCCACTCTCGGGGTGAAGCCGAGGTGGCGGACGGCCAGCCGCGCATTGAACAGGGCCGCACCGCAACTGATCACCATCTCGCGCCCGGCCGGATCGCCCATCGGCAGCAGACGCGCTCGGTCGGCCCAAAGCTCCAGCCCATCGGCACAGCCGACGAACCGCCACGGCTGGGTGTTGTGGATGGACGGGGCCAGGATCGCCGCTCGGACGACGAAACGCGCCGCCAGATCAGTCCGTTCATATCCGAAAGCCTTGGCGGGCTTGTCCCGTCGCCCCGCCGCAGGCCGTGTGGCGTTGACCATCTCGATGACCTCCAGCCGTTGGTCCGGCACCTTCAGCCTGCCGGGCGGCTGCCAAGGCGGCATCGTGCCCAAGGTCCTCTCTGCCAGGACCTTCGGCCCTCCAGCCCGCGCTTCCTGGCCGCCTCCGTGGCGTGGCGGCGGATCTGGCGCACCATCATCAGGAAGGTGCCCCAGGAATAGTGGAGCGTGCTCGCCAAGTCATCGCCCGACCTGGCCGGTGCCCGCCTATGGGCCCGGATAGAGCACGTGACCCAGCGTCGGGCAGCCGGACTCATCACGACGCCACGTCAGCCGGCTGAGCCTGCCAGTGGTCTGGGTGTGTTGTTCACCCGTGCTGCTGGCCGCCAGAGGCTCCGTGGGGCCGGCACGGTCTCAACGTACGGTCCTTTGCCCTCTCACGTTGGGACCTTCGTCCCTGTGGCGCTCTGCCGGATGACCGGAAGTCTGGCGGTGACAGCGGCAGCATGTGGAGGAAGGCCATGCCTCACCCGTTTGCGACGCGCGCGGGGGTCCGGCGGCTGGTGACCGCGGCCATCGCGGCTCCGTCCGTGCACAACACCCAGCCGTGGCGCTTCCGGCTCAACGGTGCGGCGGCCCTGGCCCTGGAATTGCACGCCGACCTGGACCGCAGGCTGACCGTCATCGACCCATGCGGCCGAGCCCTCCACATCAGTTGCGGGGCCGCCCTGCTGAATCTGCGGCTGGCGCTTCGCGTGACCGGTCATCAGCCGCAGATCGAGCTCTTCCCGAAAGCTCTGGGTAAGCCGACGCTGCTGGCGTCCGTCCATGCCGTGGACGCGCCCATGCCGTCGCGGGAACAGGCGGAGCTGTACGCGGCCATCCCGCATCGGCGTACCAACCGGCATCCCTTCAGCAAGCGCCTGGTGCCGCGACCGGTCCGCTGGGAGCTCCAGTCCGCCGCGCTAACCGAGGGAGCGGTGCTGAACCTGCCGGGCCCGCAGACCACCGCCTACCTGCTCAGCCTGGTCGCCGCCGCGGACGAGCGGCTGGCCTCCACTGACGAGTACGTCGCCGAGCTGTCCCGGTGGACGCCGGACCGCACCCGCGGGGACGGCGTCCCCTGGTACGCCTTCGGGCCTCGCCCCAGCGGGCGCGGCGTGCCCATGCGGGACTTCGGGCTGGCCGGGCCGATGTCCGGACGGAAGGTCGACGACTTCGCCGCCGGCCACAGCTCGGCGTGCTGCTCACCAAGGGCGATGGTCCGGCGGACTGGCTGCGGGCCGGGCAGGCGCTGCAGCGGGTTCTGCTCACCGCCGAGCGGCGCGGTGTGTCGGCCTCGTTGCTGTCCCAGCCCCTGGACCTGCGCAACAGTGCGCGTACCGACACGGCCGGGCAATCGCACGGCCACATCCAGGCGATCATCCGGTTCGGCTACGGACCGCCGGTGCCCGGTACGCCGCGCCGACCGTTCCCCGAAGTCCTGACCCGTGCCTGACAGCGCACGGCACCCGAAGAGCCACGCAAACTCACGTCGCAGAAAGAAGAGGCCGTGACCGACCGCTGTGACCATCCGCCACTCGTCTCCTCGTGTTCCGGCTGTTCCAGCCGCGGCCAGATGACGAACTGGCCGGCAATCCAGAACGTCCGCCCGCCACGCCGGAAAGTCCGCGGTGCCGGGCTCGACCTGTTGAGCTGGGCGGCGACGGCTCGGGACCGGCATGTCTGAGCCCTCGCTCCCTCACATCGTCCAAGGCGGAATGGGCGCGGGTGTGTCGGGATGGCGGCTGGCACGCGCCGTGGCCCGGACCGGCCAGCTCGGTGTGGTCTCCGGCGTGGCACTCGACGCCCTGCTGGCACGCGGGCTCCAGGCCGGCGACAAGGGCGGCGACCTGCGGCGCGCGCTCGCCGCCTTCCCGCTGCCGGACGTGACCGAGCGGATCCTGCGGCGCTATTACGTCCCGGGCGGGATCGAGCCGGGCCGGCGCTTCCGTCCCGTACCGAAGCTCGGTCTGAACCCGAACAGGAACCGTGACGAACTAACCGTCGCAGGGAACTTCGCCGAGGTCTGGTTGGCCAAGCAGGGACACGATGGCCCGATCGGAATCAACTACCTGGAGAAGATCCAGCTCGCGACGCCTGCGGCCGCCTACGGGGCGATGCTGGCCGGGGTGGACTACATCCTGATGGGGGCGGGCATCCCCAGCGAGATCCCCGCGCTCCTGGACTCGCTGGCCGCCGGCTCTCCCGGCCGCCTGACGATCACGGTCGCCGGCGCCGACGATGGCCGCACCCTCACGTTCGACCCGGCGTCGCTCGCCGGTCCGGCGCGGGCGCGGCCGCGCTTGCTCGCCATCGTCTCCTCATCCGTCCTGGCCATGTATCTGCACCGGACGCCGGCCACCCGCCCGGACGGGTTCGTCCTGGAGACGGCGATCGCAGGCGGGCACAGCGCGCCGCCCCGCGGACGCATGCGCCTGGACGACGGCGGCGAGCCGATCTACGGGCATCGGGACCGGATCGATCCCGCGAAGGTCGGCGCGCTCGGCCTGCCGTTCTGGGTGGCCGGAGGATACGCACGGCCCGGCACGCTGGCGGAGGCGCGCTCGGCCGGTGCCACGGGCATCCAGGCCGGCAGCATCTTCGCGCTGTCCCGGGAGTCCGGTCTCGACGCTGACCTGCGGCGGCGGCTCATCCGGCGGGCTCTGGACGGCACCCTGCGGATCCGCAACGATCCCCACGCTTCCCCGACCGGGTTCCCGTTCAAGGTCGCCGTGCTGCCGGGAACCCTGTCGGAGGACGAGGTCTACGACAAGCGGTCCAGGCTGTGCGACATGAGCTATCTGCGGACTCCGTATCTCAGAGAGAACGGCGCGATCGGTTACCGGTGCCCGGCCGAACCCGTCGATGCTCACGTCCGGAAGGGCGGGACCCGCGAGGACACCGTCGGCCGCCGCTGCCTGTGCAACGCGCTCGTCGCCAACATCGGCCATCCGCAGCATCGACCGGACGGCTACGTCGAACCGCCCCTCCTGACGCTCGGCCAGGACCTCGGGTTCCTGCCCGAGCTCGTTCACAAGGTCGGAGACGACTACTCCGCCGCCGACGCCGTCGACTACCTGCTGGGCCTATGAAACAGATCCGCAGCCCCCGCCACGACCCCGCCGACCGGCCGCTCATCGTGATCTGGGAGGCCACTCAGGCGTGCCCGCTGGCCTGCCGGCACTGCCGCGCCGAGGCGCGGCCCGACCGCGATCCGGGCGAGCTCACCACCGTCGAGGCCTGCGGCCTGATGGCCCAGGTGGCCGAGTTCGGGTCCCCGCCGCCGCTGTTCGTCATCACCGGCGGCGACCCGTTCCAGCGGCCGGACCTGTTCGAACTGGTCCGGCACGGCACCCGCCTCGGGCTGCCGGTAGCGGTCTCCCCGTCCGGCACGCCCACGCTCACCAAGGACGGTCTCACCGGACTGAGGGAAGCGGGCGCGCGGGCCGTCTCCCTCAGCCTGGACGGCTCGGACGCGCGCGTCCACGACGCGTTCCGCGCCACGCCCGGCGTCTACCGCTGGACCCTGGACGCCTGGCAGGCCGCCCGCGACCTCGGCCTCAAGGTACAGATCAACACCACTGTCACCGGGCACAACCTGACCGACCTGCCGGAGATCGTCCGCATCGTCCAGCAGATGGGAGCGCTGACCTGGAGCGCGTTCCTGCTCGTCCCGACCGGGCGGGGCAGGCTGCTGCCCGGACTCGACCCCCACCAGGTCGAAGACGTCCTCAACTTCGTCTACGACGCCGGCGCCTTCGTCCCCGCCCGCACCACCGAAGCCCACCACTTTCGCCGTATCGCCATCCAGCGGGCGATCCTGAGCCGGCAGGAGGCCGACCACGTGGCCGTTCTCGGCCTGGGCCCGCTGTACCAGACCCTGCGGCAGCGGCTGACCGAACTCGATCTCCCCCCGCGGCGGGCACGCCGCCCGCCCATGGACGTCGGCTCCGCGCGCGGATTCGCCTTCGTCTCCCACCGGGGCACCGTGCACCCCAGCGGCTTCCTGCCCTCTCCGGCCGGCAACGTCCGCCACGACCGGCTGACCGACATCTACCGGACCTCTCCCCTGTTCACCGGCCTGCGCGACCCCGGCAACCTGACCGGACGATGCGGCGCCTGCGAGTTCAGGACGATCTGCGGCGGCTCTCGGTCACGCGCCCTGGCCACCTCGGGCGACCCGTACGCGGAGGAGCCCTGGTGCGCCTATGAGCCCGGCTCCTTCCCGTATGAAGACGAACTCGCCCCCTACGGCGTGAAAGCGGTCCGCTGATAGGCGCCGGACAGCGGTGACCACGAGACTTCGGTGTTTCAGGGTTTGGGCCGGTGTTGGGGCAGTCGCAGGATGATGCAGGTCCCGGGTGTGTGCTCGGCTATGTGAAGGGCGCCGTGGTGGGTGTGGGCGATCTGGCGGGCGATGGGGAGGCCGAGCCCGGTGCCCGCGGGGTCTTTGCGGCGCGCGTCGGGGCGGCGGTGGAACCGCTCGAACACGGTGTGACGTTCGGCGGCGGGGATGCCGGGCCCGTCGTCGGTGATCTGCAGGATCGCCGAGCCGTCGTCGGCGGTGAGGATGATCTCGATGCGGGTGCGGGCGTGGCGTTCGGCGTTGCTGAGCAGGTTGTCCAGCAGCCGGGCCAGCCGGACGGGTGATCCCTTCACGACGGTGTGGGGCCGCAGGTGGGCGATGACGGGGATGGCCGCCGGGCGGTGGGCGAGTTCGGTCTCGACCAGGTCGGCCAGGTCGACGGGCTCGGTCTCGGTGGGGTTCCCCGATTCCAGTTCCGCTAGTTCCAGCAGGTCGGAGACGATGTCGCCGAGGCGTTCGGCGTCGTGCAGCGCGGCCAGCAGGATGTGCCGCAGGTCGGTGTCGGGATCGGCCAGGGCGTCCTGCAGTCGGGTCTGCAGCCCGGTGATGGGGCCCTTGAGGTCGTGGGAGGTGTCGGCGACGGCCTCGCGGTGCCGGCGTAGCTGCTCATGGAGCGCTTCGGTGGTGCGGCGTTGCTGGTCCTGGGCGCGGCGGAGCCTCTGGTTGACCTCGTTCAGCTCCCGGGCCCGGTCGAACAGCTCCACTTCGATCTGCTGCATCTGCACCGCCGCGGAGCCGGCGACGGCCGTGGGCCAGGCCGCTTTGCGCAACTGATCGACGAAGGGGGTGATCTCGTGCACCTTCTGGACGATCCAGAGGAGTTTGCCGTCTGAATCCAGGACCGGAGCGTTCACCGTGTTCCAGTACCGCTCCCGGAAGCGGCCCGGCGCCCGGGCGTCCTCCAGGTCGTAGCGCAGCATGGTGACGATGTCGGTCTCGCGTTCGGTGAGCACCCGTTCCAGCGAGGCCCGCAGCTGCGGCGGGCCCTGCCCGGACGGACCCGCGGGCACCTCCAGCTCCGGACGGCCGATCAGCTCGGCCCGGTCCAGGCCCGTGATCCTTTCGAAGGCGCGGTTCACCGCCCGGAACACCAGATCCGGCGACAGCACCACCGAGGCGGTGGGCGACGCCTCGAATATCAACCCGAAATCTATCTCCGCCATGGCCAGCCCCTTGCAAACCCCATACCCGCCCCCACCTGGACATACCCGGCCTTCTCGGGTGGTCGGGGTTGTCGTCGGAGATCAGGGCGCCGGCTCGAAGTCGGGGAGGGTCAGGGCCGAGTGGGCCGGGCGTGGCTCCGCGGCGGGCATGGCGCTGAGGTCGCGCAGCCTGCTGTTGCGTTCTTCCAGGGCCTGGGCGGTGGTCGGGAAGAGTGTGGCACTGCCCTTGCCGACGAGGTCCTGATTCATGGTCACGAAATCACGGGTGGTGTGTTCGTAGGCCGCGAAGCCCGCGGCGTGGTCCCGGGCGGCCAGGGAACCGGCGAGCATGTACGCGCCGACGAGCGCGAGGCTGGTGCCCTGTCCGGTGAGGAACGAGGGCGCGTACGCGGCGTCGCCCACCAGCGCGGCCCTGCCGCTGGACCAGCGGGGCATGCGTATCTGGCCGACCCCGTCGAAGAACAGGTCATCCGCCTCGCGCATGGCGGCCAGCATGCCCGGGACCTCCCATCCCGCGTCGGCGAAGACCGTGGCGACGAGGTCCCGTTGGGCTTCCGGGTTCGTGAACGCGTCGAACGGCGGTTCCGGCTGCGCGAAGTTCAGGAAGGCGTGCACTTCGTCGCCGTCCCCCACGGCGTAGAGTGCCGCGGCCCTGCCCGGGGTGTTCCACATCACGGTCTCGTGGGAGAGCCCGAAGGTGTTGCGCATGGTGAACACGGCGAAGCAGTAGCCGAGGTAGCGGTGGAACTGCTTCTCGTGGCCGAAGAGCATCTCCCGGGTATGTGAGTGCATACCGTCGGCGCCGAACACCATGTCGAACGTGCGGCTGCCGCCCCCGCGGAAGGTGACATCGACCCCGTGGTCAGACTGGTCGAGTGTTTCGATGGAGTCGCCGAACATGAACTCAACGTCGTCACGGACCGCCGCATAAAGGGCCTCTGTCAGGTCCCCGCGCCGTACCTCCAGGTCCCGTCCCGCGACACCACCGGTGACGGTGTGCGGGTTGAGCGAGACCACCTCGGCGCCGTCCCCGTCGAGGAAGGTCAGCCGACGCAGGTCGACGTGTGCGTCCCGCAGTCGTGGAAGGATCCCCATCTTCCGGACGACCTCAAGTGCGGTGCCGCGCACGTCGATGGGATAGCCACCGCTGCGAAGCGTGCCCGACTTCTCCACCACCGTGACCGCGTATCCGTACCGGTTCAGCCAGAACGCGAGGACAGGACCCGCGATGCTCGCCCCTGATATCAGTACTTCGTGTTTCGGCGCGGTGCGGATGCCGGTCGCCGGATCGGTGCGGGTCATGCCTTGGTTCCTTTGCTCATGGTGCGGACGACGAGGAGGGACAGCGCGCTGACGATGCCGGCGATGACGAAGCCGGTGACGAAGGCCGATTCGGCGGGGACGTCGGACCCCGAGGGGGTCGCGGCGGTGAGGAAGGCGCCGCTGACCTGTGCGCCCGTGGCGAAGCCCAGCACGCGGATCACCAGGACCAGGCTGGTGGCGGTGCCGGTGTTGTCGTGATCGACACTGGTGGCGGTCTTGATGACGATCGCGGTGACGCAGACACCGCTGGCCAGGGCGATCAGCGCCTTGCCCACCACGAGGTGCCACACCTCGGCGTGCACGAACGCCACGGCGACGAGTGTAGCCGCCAGGAGGCCGATCGCGGTGCTGACCGCGGCGCCGGCCCCGAACCGCCGCGCCGCGATCCCGCCGAGCGGTCCGCTGATCGCCGCCATGACGGTCCCGGGCAGCAGGTACCGCCCGATGTCGGTGGAGTCGGCCCCGAAACCGTATCCGTCGCCCGAGACCGCGAACAGCTGCGGAACCATGAACATCGACACCGCGGTGCCCACGCAGACGGCGAAGGTGATCACATAGGAGCTCCAGATCGCGGGCCTGGCGAGCATGCGCAGATCGACCAGCGGTGAGGCGGCACGACGCTCGACGGCCACCCAACCGGTCACCAGTGCGGCCAGGACCACGACGAGGGCGCCGAACACCAGTGGCTGCTCGCCGATGTCGGCCGCCATCGAGAGCACGAGCATGAGCGTCAGCAGGACGCCGCTCAGAAGCACCAGGCCGGGCCAGTCGATCCCGCCGGCCGGCCGGCCCGGCGGATCGTCCGGCATCAGCCTGTGGATGGACACGGTCGCCGCGATGATCGCGAAGGTCGGGATCGCGAACATCCAGTGCCGCGACAGCCCTTCGGCGATGGGCCCGGCGATCAGCGTCCCCAGCATGCCGCCGCCCACGAACAACCCGCTGACCACCCCGATGGCGACCTGGGACTGCCCCGACGGCATGTGCCTGCGCACCAGGATGAACGACAGCGGCATCGCGCCGACCATCGCGCCCTGCAGGATCTGCCCCAGCAGCAGCACCCACAGGTTCGGCGCCAGCGCCGACACCATCCCGCCGGCCGAGACGACCGCCATCAGCCGCATCATCACCCGCTTACCGCCCCAGCGGTCCCCGAGAATCCCCGCGATGGGCGCGACGAGTGCGCCGGTGACGAGCATCACGACACTCAGCAGCGCCCCCTGGGCGGGACTGATCGACAACTCGCGCTGCAACAGCGGCAGCGTCGGGGCCACCACCGACTCCAGGGTCCCGGTGGCGGCCGCCAGCATGCCCAGGGCCCCCAGAGCGACCCTTCCGATACGGACCGGAGGTGCCAAAGTCGAGGACATGAACGTCCATACCTTTCTTCGTGGGCTGTTCGCGGTCGTTCGTGCGATCGGGACATCCGGGGATGCCGGGTGGGACTGTCATGGGTTTCGCCGCGTTGGGACCGCCGTCGCGCGGTCGGCGGGGCGAGCGGACGCGTGGCCGAGGCCGGTCACGGCCAGCACGACGAACGCCGCCGTCACCACCGCGAGGCCTTCGTGCACCTGGCACAGCGCCGCGCCGCTGACCGCTCCGGCGATGATGAGCGCGACGGCCGCGCCTCGGCGCAGCGCCCCTTGCCCGCGGGCCGCTCCCAGCCGGGAGTCCGCCGCGAGGCCGGTCAGCGTGGAGGTGACGACGACGGTGGTGACGTCCTTCACCGCCAGGTGGCGGGCCGTCGCCGCCTGCACCCCCATGGCCAGGGCGAGCGACGACGCCATCGACGCGCGGACGGCGGGGGCGCCCGCCCGGGTCGCGGCCAGGCCGAGCGCCGTGGCGGTCAGGACCAGCCCGACGCCGGCCAGCAGGCCCGTGCACCGGCGGCTCCAGCCCGAGGCGGCGGTGCGCAGCACCCGCCCGGCCATGGCCGCGCCGGCGAGAAAGGCCGCCAGCGCGGCGACCGGGCCGGCCACGGGCAGCCCCGTCCCGCCTATGGCCGCCATGCCGAGGATGACGACGTTGCCCGTCATGTTGCCCGCGAACACCTGGTCGAGGCGGAGGTATCCGACGGCGTCGACGACGCCCGTCGCGAAGGTGAGCGCGAGCATGAGACCCAGTGGCGGGACACGCCGCCGCAGCGGCCGGGCGCCGGCGCGGGTGCCGGACGCGACGCCGCTCATCGCCCCGCGGCGTAGCCCTGGGCGCCGCGCGAGTTCGCCGCCGCCTGGAGGACTCCGCTGTCCGGATCACGTGTGACGGCGGACAGCCGGCCCTGGCTCCATGGTCCGGAGACGGTCACGTCATGGCCTCGCTCACGCAGCTCGTCGATGACCGTCCCGCCCACTCGCTCCTCGGTGACCAGTCCCCTCGGCGTCCAGGTCCGCGGCCAGAACGAGCTCAGTACCGCGGTGGTGTGGAACGCGGGTGCGTCGATCGCCTCCTGCGGGTCCAGGCCGAGAGCGAGCGTGCGCACGAGGTAGAGCAGTTGCCACTGCTCCTGCTTGTCGCCCCCCGGCGAACCCAGCGCGGCCACGGGCCTGCCGTCGCGGAGCACCAGGGTCGGGGTGAGTGTCGTACGAGGCCGCCGTCCCGGCTCCAGCCGCGACGGGGCGGCCGGATCCAGCCACGCCATCTGGAGCCGCGTGCCCAGCGCGAAGCCGAGACCGGGCACGGCGGGAGAGGACTGGAGCCACCCTCCCGACGGCGTGGCGGAGATGATGTTCCCCCAGCGGTCGACGACGTCGATGTGGCAGGTGTCGCCCCGGGTCTCCCCGGTGTGCTGCACGGTGGGTTCTCCCACGCCTTCGACCCGGACGGCCTGCCGATCGGTGTCGAGCGGCGGTGTGTACGGTGTGACGCCGATGTCACCGGGCCTGAACGCGGTCGACGCGTCCCTGCCGATCAGGCCGGCGCGCTCCCTGCTGTACCGGGGGGACAGCAGACGGCGCACCACGGCCTCCGCGTCCTCCGGATCCAGGTGCCCGTAGAACGCCTCCCGGTCGGCCATGGCCAGCTTCACGGCCTCGGTGATGGTGTGGATTCCCTCGGCGGTCGACGGATCGATCTGCTCGTCGTCGAAGTGGTCGAGCATGGTGAGGCACTGGAGCAGCACGGGTCCCTGGGACCACAGGCCCGCCTTCGCCACCGTGACCCCCCGGAACTCCGCGGTGACCGCGGGTTCGACGGACGGGCGGAAGTCGGCGAAGTCGGCGGCGGTGATCACTCCGGCGTGGTCCCGGCCCGAGGAGTGGCGATGCGGTGTGGCCGCGAACTCGCCCACGGCGGCCGCCACGAACCCGGTCCGCCAGGTCTGCCGCGCGGAGTCGATCCGGGCGGTTCTCGTCGTGCCGGCGCCCGCGGCGCTCAGCCGGCGCAGGGTCCGGGCGTACTCGGGGTTGACGAGCGTCGCGTCCGCTCGCGGGACCCGTCCTCCGGGCATCCACAGCGCGTACGACGTCGGCCAGTGCGTGCGGAAGAGATCCTCGACCGTGGCCAGGACGCGCGCCAGCTGGGGGACGACCGGAACTCCGTGCTCCGCGTAGTGGATCGCGTAGGCCAGGACGCCGGCCAGTTCCCAGGTGCCGAACTCGGCGAGCAGCCAGAGCCAGGAGTCCACGGCCCCCGGGACGGCGGCGGCCAGGGCGCCCGAGCCCGGGACGTGGTCCAGTCCTTCGGCCCGGAAGTGCTCGATCGTGGCCCCCCGCGGAGCGTGCCCTTGCCCGGCCAGCACGAGCGGAGACGCGCCCGCCGCGGTCGCGAGCACGGCGACGAGATCGCCGCCCGGCCCGTTGAGATGGGGTTCGGCCACGTGCAGCACGAAGGCGCCGGCCGTCGCCGCGTCGAACGCGTTGCCGCCCCGCTCCAGGACGGACTGGGCCGTCGCGGAGGCCAGCCAGTGCGTCGACGCGCACATGCCGAAGGATCCCCGGAGCGTGGGGCGGGTCTTGTGGGGTGGATTGTCGGTCCGTGATGGCTGTTGACCGGCCATGTCTGTCACATCCCATGGTCAGGGCACGTGGTGGGCGGCGTGGTGGGCGGCGTGGTGGGCGGCGAGGACGTCCCCGCCGAAGTCGGTGTCCGGGTCCCGCCACACGGCGTGGGCGTGGTTGGCGCCGCGGTGGACGTTGGTCCACTCGACGAGCAACCGCGGCCCCTGCAGGCGGTAGTAGTGCGGCTCGCCCGCCGCTGTGGACCCGGCCCAGGCGAGGTGCACGGCGTCCAGCGCCGCCGGGTCGTCATAGCGGGGCAGCGCGGACACCTCTTCCGGGACGCGGCCGAGGTAGGTGCCGAGCAGGGCCCGCAGCAGCTCCCGCTGCGCGGCGTCGAGTTCGGCGCCCGGAACGCCCCTGGGCGTCGAGGCGAGGTCCAGCGCCCGCTGGTCCGCGCCGTCGAGGCCGGTTGCCGGTTCCTCGGCACGGTCCGGGACGTGCGGGCCGGGGCGCCAGAGTTCGCCGCGCTTCCTCACGCGGCCGTCGACCCGGGCGCCGTTGCCCGTCACGATGTCGTTCGGGGGGCGCGCCAGCAGCACCGCGCGTGCGGCGAGCTCGGGACGCAGGGACCGCACCAGCTCACGGGCCAGGTCCTCGGCGGCCCCCAGCGGGCGCAGCGACGCGCCCCCCAGCAGCGGCGACGCGGCCGGGTCGGCGCCCAGGAAGCACGGCGTGGTGGCGGCGACGCGCCCGTCCACCACGAGGTTGTTGAGCGAGACATGGTGGCCGCCGAACCGCCATCCCCATGGCCCCGGCCCGCCCGGCTCGCCGAAGACCCGCAGGTAGTACATGCCGGGGTCGCGGGTGCGTTCCCGCCCCCAGTTCACGGAGAAGCCTTCGGTGCGGTCGAGTACGTTCTCCAGGCCGAGCACGGTGGCGACGGTGGTGTACCCGGCTTCGGAAAGGCCGCTCGCGACCAGCCGCATCATCAGCCGGTGCTGGGCGGGGCGCTGCTGATGGAAGGTGAGGCCGCCATGGTCGGTGGGGGTGTAGAACCAGCGGGTGCGTTCGGCTTCGGCCTCGGCGCGGGCTCCCGGCCGCGGCCCGACCGCCAGCGTGCGCTGGTCCGCGTCCAGAGAGGCGAGCCACGCCCGTGCCGCCTCGGCCATCCGGTCCGCGACCTCACGGCCGGCGAGGCTCACTCCGCGGTCACCCCGAGGAACTCGCGCACCCAGAGGGCGATCTCGTCCGCGAACTCCATCCCGACCGCGTGCCGCCCGCCCTCGATCGACCGCAGTTCGGCGTTCGGCATCCGCTGCTCCATCATGACGGCGCCGGGGTAGGGCGCCAGCTGGTCCTCCGTACCGTGCACGATCAGGGTGGGCGCGGTGATCTCCCCGAGGCGGTCCCGGATCTCGTGCTCCCGGGCGGCGGCGTGGCGGCGGGCGCGCTGCTCGGGGTCACGGGTCATGAGCGTCTGGGCGGCCCGGGTGCCGATCCTGGCCCTGCCTTCGGACGTGACGAAGTAGTCGTCGACCGCGTCCCGCATGTCGCCGTAGGACAGGTTCAGCAGCTTGTTGATCGCGTCGGCCCCCAGCGCGAAGCTCGGCGTGGTGGCGATCAGGACGAGGGACTCGACGCGCTCGGGATGCCGGAGCGCGGCGTGCTGCGCGACGGCGCCGCCGAAGGAGGTGCCCAGCAGGTGCGCACTCCGCAGTCCCAGCGCGTCCAGCAGGTCGGCGACGTCATCGCCGAGGTCGCCCAGCGTGTACGGAACGGGCGGGTTCACGGTGATCCCGGAATCGCGTTGATCGTAGGAGATCGCCCGTATCCCCGCGCCGAGGTGCGCGCGGAGTGTCGCGTACGCGGTGCGGTCGCCCTCGCCGCCGTGAATGAGGACGAGCGGCACACCGCTGCCGCGATCGATGTACCCGACGTCGAGCCCACCCGCCCGGATGGTGGAACTGTCGGCGGGTTCGCGCTCCTGCCGCTGCGCTGCCACTACGGACCTCCCTGTCGCCAGAGGTGCGAGACTGTCATCCGAATTGAGAGAACCGTATCATATTAATCTCGCCGCGCCTCGTGCCAGAAGGAGGCGATCCCATGACACGGGAGACCCGAGGTGCGTGCGAGCGGGGGCCTCACGGCTACTGCGTGGAACGGTCCCGGCCGCGCAGCGTCTTCCCGAGAGCCCGGGCGGGCGGCGAGCGATGCGCCGGCGGTGCCGGGCCGGCCGCCGTGGCCGAGGTCCCGGCACCGATCACAACGGCGGCCGTGCGCCGACCAGCATCGTCACCGGTGGCGGCACATACGGGACCCCGCGGCCAGGCGCCGGACCGGTCGGAAATGGGCTGGCCGACGTCGGGGCGGGATCAGCCTGCCCGCGCCCATCCGCGCAGCGCGCCGCCGTAGGCCTCGGTCAGCCGGGTCACGACCTCCCGGCGGGACAGGTCCGTCTCCTGCAGCAGGTCCTGGATCTCTCGCGGATCGAAGATCATGTTCGCGAGGAACAGGGCGTACTCGATCATGTCGTCCGGGAGGCCGATGTCGTCGAGCAGCCCTCGCACCGGCCCGGTCCAGGCTTCCCGCGTCGCGGCGATGATCTCGTTCCCGGCGTGGAGCCGCTCCAGGTAGCCCCGCCGGGACCGGAGCCGCACCAGCGCCGGGCCGTGCTCGGCGAGCAGGTCCATCCACTTGTCCACGACGGAGTCGAACAGCGGACGCCCTTCCGCGGTCGACGCCGCGCTGAAGTCGCGGAGTTCCTCGACGACGCTGAGCACATAGGCCGCGAGCACGTCCTCTATCGAGGAGTAGTAGCGGTAGGCGGTGGCGGGGCCGATCTCCGCGCGGGACGCGACCGCCTGCATGGTGAGCTGATCGGGCGCTTCCCGGGCGAGGTCGCCGACGGCCTCGAGGAGGCGCCGGCGGTTGCGGCGGGTGTCACTGCGCAGCTTGCGCCCCCCGCGCGCGGCGGCCTGCTGATCGGTCACAGGCTCCCCTCGCCCTCGACTGAGTACAGGCGAAGGGTATCGCCCTCCGGGCGGCTCGCCTTGGCCCGCACGGACATCCGCGGTGCGAAGCACACCCGCCCGGCCTCGTCAGGATCGCGCATCGCCGAGGTGCCGGACGATACGGGCCAGCCCGGTCCGCAGGTCGTTCTCGGCGGCCGCGAACGAGATCCGGACGTGTCCCTCGCCCGACGGCCCGTACTCGGCGCCGGCCCGGACCATGACCTTCCGCTCGGCGAGTTCGCGGACGACCGTCTCCGAGGGCAGGTCGGCGTCGTAGCGAAGGAACCCGTAGAACGCTCCTTCCGGCGGAACCAGGTGCAGACCGGGAACGCCGGACAGGTGGTCGACCACGAGTTCGCGCCGCTGCCGGTACGTGTCGACCATGGCGTCGACGACGCCGTCCGGCAGATCGAGGGCGGCGAGGGCCGCGTGCTGGACCGCCGTGTTCAACGAGCCGTTGTAAGTCCGGTGCGCGTGCGCCGCCGCGTCGACCACCTCGCGCGGACCGGTCAGGTACCCCACCCGCCAGCCGGTCATCGCGTACGTCTTGGAGAACGTCTGCACGTACACGGTCCGGTCTCGCAGCGATGCGACCTCCAGCGCGGAGGTCAGCGCGTGCCCCGGGTAGACCAGCCGGTGGTACGCCTCATCGCTGACCACCAGGACGTCGGAGCCGTCGAGGAGCTTCCCGAGGGCCTCCAGCTCCTCCTCGCGGTGCACGATGCCGGTCGGGTTCGACGGGTTCGAGAAGATCATCATCGCGGCCCCGGGCAGCGCGGCGGCCAGCGCGTCGAGGTCCCAGTGCAGGTCCGGGGCGAGCGGGACGAAATCCACCGTCCCCCCGGCGAAGACGACCAGGTCGGCGTACAGCGAGTAGGCGGGCTCCGGGACGACCACGCGGTCGCCGGGGCCGATCGTCGCGAGCACCACGGCCGCGAGCGCGGCGGTCGCGCCGTGGGTGACCACGATGTCGTCCGCGGTCCACGTCCGGCCGGGGTGCGCCGGCAGTCCGGCCGCGAGCGCGGCGCGCAGCTCCCACAGGCCCTTCTGGTCGGCGTAGTGGGTGTGCCCCTCGCGCAGGGCGGCCACCGCGGCCTCGATCACCGGCGGCGGCGTCGGGAGGTCCGGCTCGCCCATGGCGAGGGAGACGGCCCCCGGCGGGGCCGGGGCGAGGGCCGGGCGCCGCGAGAAGCGGCGCAGTTCCGCGATCCGGAAGGCGGACGGCAGGGCGGTCATCGGGCCACCCCCGCCCGGCCGGAGCGCGCGGTGAGGATGCGCTGCCGGAGCGCCTCCTCCTTCTCGCCGATCCCGTCGACCGCGTCCGCGACCTCCTGCACGCGGTGCCGTGGCACGACGACGACGCCGTCGGCGTCGCCGACGAGCACGTCGCCCGCCTCCACCACCACCCCGCCGACCGCCACCGGGGCTCCGACGGCGCCGGGCCCGTCCTTGAAGGGCCCGGCCGGGGTGACCGCCCGCGCGTAAACGGCCAGGCCCATCTCGGACAGCGCCCGGACATCGCGGACGGCCCCGTCGACGACCGCGCCGACGACCCCGGCGTTCAGCATGATCTCGCCGATGAGGTCGCCGATCAGCGCACGGGTCATGTCCCCGTGTCCGTTCACGACCAGGACGTCGCCCGGCCGGGCCTCGTCGAGCGCCCGGTGGACGGCCAGGTTGTCACCCGACCGCACGTCCACCGTCAGGGCGTTTCCGAGGAGCGCGGCGTGCTCGGTGAACAGCCGGATGCCGCCGTCCATGACGGTCATCCGCTGCAGCGCGTCGCCGACGTTGGCGGCCGGCACCTCCCCCAGACGGCGACTCCGCACCGCCGCCGCGCGGTCCCAGCTCGGAGCGACGAACACGCGGTCCGTCGCCGCAACGATGAACACGATGGGACTCCCCTACTAAATGAGGCAACTATCTCATATAAGAGAACCACAACTCCAGGGCGTCCGGCTACACCCCCAACCGCCGAACGACTCAACGAGCCGAGAGCGAGGGCTGCGCAAGCTGGCGAAAACGATTATCATTTCTAGCCTCCCCAGATGAGGAGTTCCATGGAGCGCCGGCATCACGTCGCGGTCATAGGCGGCGGTATCGCGGACTTGCCCGCGGCGATCGCACTGGCCGGGCATGCCCGGCGGGTGACCGTCGTCGGGCGGGACGCGGTGGCCGTCACCGACGAGTTGTACGCGGCCGGCGCGGTGCCGCTGCGCACCCCCTACGACCACGTGTGGCTCAGCCCGGCGGGCTGGTGCCACCGCTTCGCGCCGTCGCGCACGGTGCCGTCGGCGAGCCGGGAGCTCGTGGAGTGGGTGGTCCGCCGCCGCGCGGAAAGCCTCCCGGGCATCCGGATGCGTGACCGGCTGGAGGTCACCGGCCTGCGCGCGGACGGTGCGGGGATCACCGAGGTCACCGTCGTGCGGCGTGACGGCGGGACCACCGAGGTCGCCGCAGACCTGGTGGTGGACACGTCGGGGCGCCGCTCCAGGACACCTGAGTGGCTGGCCTCGCTCGACTGCGACGATGCGGAGACCACGCTCGTCGACTCGCGCGCGGGATACGCCAGCCGCTGTTACGCGATGCCCGCGGACTTCGGCGACGCGTGGCGGGTGATCTCGGTCCAGCCGGGGCCCTCGCAACCGCTTCGCGGAGGTGCGCTGGTGCCGGTCGAGGGCGGCCGCCGGCTGGTGTCGCTGTACGGCTGCCTCGATGACCACCCACCGACGGATGAAGAGGGCTTCCCGGCCTTCGCCGCGTGGCCGCGGGCCTGCTGGTGGTGGGCGAGGCCCACATGCGCGCTCAACCCGGTCTACGCGCAAGGCATGTCGGTCGCCGCGATGAGCGCCCACCGGCTGCGCGATCTGCTCCATGAGGGCGTCGATGACTGCGCCACGCTGCAGAAGGAGATGGCCGCGGGCAACGATCGGGCTCGCACCCGAACTGACGGCGCGACTCGCCCAGGGCCCGGCTCGTCCACCGGCCGCCCGGCCGTGACGATGCGCGCCCGTGCTCATCGGGCGGGGCCGGCCGCTCTGGGCGAGGCCTCCCTCGATGGCGTCCCCCGATACGTCCGCGATCTGGACCTGGCGGTGCTGAAGGGCATCGCCGCGTTCCTCGGCACGGCGTTGCCACCGGACGCGCCGCGGACCGCGGGCCAGGTCGCCGACGTGCTGCAGACCGCGTCCCGGCATCGATGGATACAGGGGCATTGGCCGGCCGCCCTGACCGGCGAATCACTGGTGAAGCGCGAGCCCGGCGCCCGGTACCTGGGGCCGCGCCGCTTCCGGCGATCGGAACTGGCCGAAGCCCGGGAGACCCTGGACCGGGCACGGACGCGGCGCGCATCCGGTTCGCCGGACACCCCTTCCCGCGTCCCCGCGTCGTGGCTTCGACCGGGACCTCGCCGCGCAGTGCGGACCGGACCCGTTCGATCTGGTGGTCGCCGTGAACGCGGCGCACAACGCCTCGCATACAGGGACGCTGTCGGACGTGTCCGGGAGTCACTGGCGCCCGGCGGTGCGCCGCTGCTCGTCGAGACGTGCCACGAGCACCACCAGTCGCTGGCTTCGATGCCGTTCCTGCTGTCGGCCCGTCCCGGCGGTTCGCGTCCCGAGCGCCGTGACGGGCGGGCCGGGACCGGCCGCACCTACCTGACCCGGCGGGAATGGCTGGCCGCCCTCCGCACCGCCGGGCTGGCACCGCTCCTCGACCTGCCCCATCCCGACCATCCGCCGGCGGCGTTCTCGCAGCACCTGTTCGTCGCCGCGCGGGAGCCGTAAGGAGATCAGATGACCGTCCCGTCCGCCACCGGCCCCGGCGAAGCGCCGCCCCCGGCCAGGGCCCGGCCCCCTGCGGAGATCGTCCCGGACCTGGCCCGGATCTGGGCCGAGTTGCTCGACCTGGACCCCGGCACGATCGGCGGCGACGCCAGCTTCCTGCGGCTCGGCGGCGACTCGGTGCTGACCGTGCGCATGTCGGCGCTGATCCGCAAGCGGCTGTCGGTCGAGCTCGCGCTGTCCGACGTCACCGTGGAGATCACCTTGTCGGAGCTCGCCGACATCGTGGCACGGCGCGGCCAGGGTGGAGCGACGGCACGGGCCCTTCCCGTGGAGATCGAGCACCGCGCCGACCCCGCGGCACCCTTTCCCCTGATGCCGCTCCAACAGGGCTACTTCGTGGGGCAGCACGACGGCTGGGAGCTCTCGTACGACTCGGCGCACTTCTACGGCGATGTCGGCCTGACGGACATGGACGCCGAGGAGGCCGAGGAGACACTGGCCGACGCGCTGCGACGGCTGGCCCTGCACCAGCCGACGCTCCGGGCCCGCATCACGCCCGACGGCATGCAGTACGTCCTGCCGGAGGACGCACCCGGCGCGATCCCGCGGCCCCGCGTCTACGACCTGCGCGAGGCGGGCGAGGACGAGATCCGCGCAACGCTGGCGACCGTGCGGCGGGAGATGGCCGGGACCGGGCCGAACCCGCTGTCCGGTCCCGGGCTCGACGCGCGGCTGAGCCTCCTGCCGGGCGGGCGGGGGCGGCTGCACACCGCGATGAGCCTGGTCGCGATGGACGGATGGTCGGCCACGGTGCTCAATCGGGAACTGCTCGCGCTGGCGGCCGACTGGAACGCCGTCCTGGCACCGCTGGAGGTCGACTTCGGCGACTACGTCACCTCGATCGGGCGGCTGCGCCGGACGGCGGCCTGGGCGGCCGACCGCGACTGGTGGTGGGACCGGCTCGACGGCGCGCCTCTCCCGCCCGCGCTGCCGCTGCGCGCCGATCCCCGGGAGGTGGCGCCGACCCTGATGGACAGCCGGGAGGCGCGGCTGGAAGCCGCGAAATGGGCGGCATTGCGGGAACGGTGCGCCGCGCACGACGTCACCGTGTCGGCCGCGATGCTCACCGCGTTCTCGGTCGTGCTCGCCCGCTGGGCCGGGCACCGCCGGATGCTGCTCAACACCCTGCAGCTCAACCGCCTGCCGCTGCATCCCGACATCCACCGGACGATCGGCGCGTTCGCGTCCACCATGCTCGTCCCCGCCGAACCCGGCACCGGACGAACCTTCGCCGAGCTGGCGGCCGGCCAGCAGCGCACGTTCACCGAGTACGCGGCGCACAACCTGATCTCGGGTGTGGAGGTGTCGCGGGAGCTGGCCCGAAGGCGCGGGACGACCCGGCCCGTCGCGCCCGTGGTGTTCCAGAGCACCCTCGGGATGGACGCGGCCATCGGCGAGAGCCAGGCCACGTCGGCCGGACCGCTCGGCCGGCTGGACTTCGCCGACTACTACCACCAGCTCCGCACCCCCCAGGTCGCCCTGGAGGCGCGATTCTGGGAGATGGACGGCGCGATGGCCGTCGCGTTCTCGCTGGTGGGCGAGCTGTTCGATCCGCAGGAGGTCGACGCGGCCTTCGCGGAGCTGGTGGAGCTGATCGGGGACCTGGCCGACGGGCCAGGCTGGGAACGGGTGGTCGAGTTGCCCGCCGCTCCGGAGCCGGAAACGGACGGCGGCCTCTCACCGGGTGGCCCCGCCGCGGCCGGCACGGGCGAAGAGGCCGGGCCGCCCAGGGACGAGCTGGAGCAGCGGATCGCGCTGCTGTGGGAGCGGATCCTGGACGCCCCGGTCCTCGACCGCGCGACGCCGTTCTTCGCCCTCGGCGGTGACTCACTGCTGGCCGTGCGCGCCCTGGCACGGCTGGCCAAGGACGAGGGCGTGGCCGTCCAGGTCCGGCGGTTCCTGGACGCCCCGACCGTGGCCGGTCTGGCGGCCGTCGTCCGCGATCTGGACGAGGGCCGATGACGACGATCGGCGTGCTGGGCGCCTCGGGAACGGTCGGCCGGGTCGCCGTCGACCGGCTGGCCTCCTGGGACTTGGGCGACCTGCGACTCGGCGGGCGCGATCTGGACCGGGCCGCCGAGGTCGGCGCCCGAGTGCCCGGCGCCCGCACCGAACCGGTGCGCGTGGATCTCAACGACGCCGACGCCCTGCGCGCCTTCTGCGCCGGCTGCGACGTGGTGGTCAACTGCGCGGGCCCGTCGTACCTGGTGCTCGACACGGTGGCCCGGGCGGCACTGGCGGGCGGGGCTCACTACGTCGACGCGGCGGGTGACGCGGCCGCCGCCGACGCGCTCGGCCAAGGCCCCGCCCGCCGGAAGGCCGCGGTCTTCTCGGCGGGCCTGATGCCGGGGCTGTCCGGCCTGCTCCCCCGGCTGCTGGCGGCGGACGGCCCGCCGTCCCGGCTGGACCTCTACGTCGGCGGCGCGGCCGCGATCGGCCCGTTGTCGGCGGTGGACGCGCTCCTGACGCGCGGTCCCCGGTTCGGGACCGCGCTGGCCGTGTGGCGGGCCGGCGCGGTGCTGCCGAACGCGCTGCGCCCGCTGCGGTCGGTCACCCTGCCGGGGTTCCGGGGACGGGTGCACGCCTGGCCGTTCCTGTCGGTCGAGGCGGCGCGGCTCGCCGCCGAACTGGACGTGGAAGAGCTGCGGAACTACACCGTCTACGTCACCGAAGCGATTCCCCGGGCGCTCGCGGAGGCATGGGCGGACGACGACGCGAGCGGGGACGGGGACGCTCCGCCCGAGCGGCACGTCCCGGCGGTCGTGGCCGCGGCCGAAGCCGACCTGGCCGCCACGGGGCCCTACTACACGATGCTGTTCCAGGCCGTGCACCGTGACTCCACACCGGGACGTCCGCGCCGCCTTGTTCTCCATACTCCCGACTCCTACGCACTGAGCGGCGTCGTGGCGGCGCTGACCGTGCGGGAGTCGCTCACCGGCCGGATCCCGGCGGGCGTCCATTTCGCCGCGGACGTGCTGGACGCGGCCGAGACCCTGGCGCTGCTGTCCGGCGATCCGCTGGTCACCGGCGTCGAGTTGGCCTGATCCACCACCGAGAAGAAGGGCGTGAGGAATGACCGATGAGACGGCCCGGGCGGACGAGGGCCTGGGATATGCCATCAATGCCCCCTACTACGACCTGATCCTGCCGGAGGAGCACTGGGCCGGCCTCGCCGCCGCGGTGGGCGGGCTGCTCAAGGACGCACGGTCGGTGGCCGAGGTCGGGGCGGGGACGGGCTACTTCACCGAGTCGATGCTCAGTTCCCTGCCCGCCGGGGCGGAGATCTTCGCGATCGAGCCGGCGCGCGTCATGCGGGCGGCGCTGGTCACGAGGCTGGCGAGGCGGCCCGGGGCGGAGCGGCGGGTGACCGTGCTGCCGTGTGACGCGGCGACCGCCGATCCCGGAACCGCCGTCGACGCGGTCGTCCTGCTCAATCTGGTGATGCACTTCTCCCCGGCCGAGCGTGCGCGGCTGTGGCGCAGGTGGGCGCGGGCGCTGACTCCGGGCGGGCTGCTGATCGTGGAGGCGCAGTATCCGCAGAAGGCCGAGGAGGTTCCGTCCAGCGTGGTGCCGGGACGCACCCTCGGCCGCCGCCGGTACGACACGGTGTCGCGGGCGGATGTGATCGGCGGCGACATGATCCGCTGGGTGAACACCTACCGGACCTGGGAGGGCGACCGCCTCGTCCAGGAGGAGACCGCCGAGTTCGACTGCCACGTCGTCTCCGACGAGCTGCTGGCCGCGGAGCTGTCCGCCGCCGGGCTGTCGCCCGTCCCGGACGCGCCCGAGAGCCTGCGCGTCTGGCGCCGGTGATGTCAGCCGGCCCCGCGGCCGTACGGGGCGAGCAGCCGGCGCAGCGAGGCGAGCACGGCGTGGCGCCGCGGCACCAGGTAGAAGTGATCGCCGGGGAAGACCTCCAGCCGCGTCCGGGCCCGGGTGGCGTGCCGCCAGCGGCCCGCCTCGTCCGGGGTCAGGTCGGGGTCGCGGTCGCCCAGGAACACCGTGACCGGGCAGTCCAGCGGCGGCAGCGGCAGCGGCCGGTAGGTCTCGATGAGCCGGTAGTCTCCCCGCGCACAGGCGAAGATCATCGCGCGCAGGCCGGGATCGGCGAGCACGTCCGGCGCGGTACCGCCGAGGCGCAGCAGCTCCGCGTACAGGTCGTCGTCGCCGCCCCGGTGCACGTCGCCGCCCTTCTCGTCGTGCGGCGCCTCCCGCGCGGAGGCCACCAGATGGACCGGGCCGGGCAGGCCGCGCCGCCGCGCCTCCTGGGCGACCTCGTAGGCGACGGTGGCGCCCATGCTGTGCCCGAAGAGCGCATAGGGCCGGTCCGCGACGGCCGCGATGGCATCGGTGAGCTCGGTGACCAGTTCGGCCATGGCGCGGGGCACCGGGTCGGCGAGGCGGTCCCCGCGGCCGGGGTACTGGACCGCGAGCAGCTCGACGGCCGATGGCAGCAGCTCGGCCCAGCCCAGGAAGGCGCCCGCTCCGCCGCCGCCGTGCGGAACGCAGATCAGGCGCAGCCCGGCGTCCGGGCGCGGCAGGAAGCGGCGCAGCCACGCGCCGCACGACTCATCGATCAAGATTCCTCACCATTTCCGACAGCGGAGGAGCGACATGTACGACGTGATCGTGGTGGGCGGCGGACCGGCGGGGCTGAGCGCCGCCCTGGTGTTCGGGCGGCAGCGCCGCCGCGTCCTGGTGATCGACGGCGGCCGGGTCCGTAACGCGCCCGCCGCCGAGATGCACATGTACCTGAGCCGGGACGGCTTCCCGCCGGCGCGCCTGCTGGAACTCGGCCGCGCGGAGCTGACCGCCTACCCCTCGGTGGAGGTGCGTCCCGGGACGGTCCTGGCGGCGCGCGGAGCCAAGGACGACTTCGAGGTCGAGCTGGCCGGCGGCGCGCGGGAGCGGGCACGGCGCCTGGTGCTGGCCACCGGGCAGGTCGACGAACCCTACGACATCCCCGGCCTGGCCGAGCGGTTCGGCCGCGGCGTCTTCCACTGCCCCTTCTGCCACGGCTGGGAGACCAGCGGGAAGACCCTCGCGGTCATCACCACCGTCCCGCGGGAGGCGATGCTGGCGCTGTACGTCGCCGACCGGTTCAGCGACGACGTGGTGCTGTGCACCCATGGGCCGCTGGAGCTGCCCGCCGAGATCGCCGAAAAGCTCCGCGAGAAGGGCGTCACCGTCAACACCGAGCCGATCACCGAGGTGTCGGGCGAGGCCGGCGACGTCACGCTGCGGTTCGCGGACGGGAGCGTGCTGCGGCGGCAGGGGGTCTACCACCGGGCGCCCACGCGGCAGCATTCGGAGCTGGCGGCCCAGCTCGGCTGCGAGATCCAGGACGACGGCACGGTCCGCGTCGACGAGCTGCAGGAGACCACCGTGCCGGGCGTCGCGGCCGCGGGCGACACGGCCAAGCTGCCCGCCGTCCCCGACGCCGCGACCCTGGTCTCGCTGGGCGCCGCCGATGGTGTGCGCGCCGCGTTGTGGATGGACGGCGACCTCTTTCGATCCGATCTCGGCTTCCCTTCCGAGTAGGAGTCGTCACCTGGCGAGGCGGGCGACGAAAAGCCGCAGGCCCGCCTCCGCCAGGGGATGGTCGTCGTGCGGGAGGGTGAACCACGGCCGCAGCCCGGCGTTCCCCAGCTCGCGCGACCACTCCTCGCCGGTGAGGAAGATCCGGTCACCGGCCGCCCGGGGATCGTCGGGATGGAGCCGCTCCTCCCCGGGGCCGGCGGACATGAGGAACTGCATCGAGGTGAGGATCGAGTACAGCTCGCGGGTGGTCTCGACGAACACGAACAGGCCCCCCGGGGCGAGTAGATCCGCGAGCCCCGCCAGCATGCCGCCCACGTGGCGGGCGTTGTGCAGAACGTTCGCCGACAGCACCACATCGAAGGAGCCCGGGGCGACACCCTGGACCGCGGCGTCCCGGTTGATGTCGAAGATCGCGAACCGCACGCCGTCGCGTCCTCCGAAGCGCTCCCGGCCGAGGGACAGGAAGTAGCGGGACAGATCGGTGAACAGGTAGTCGATCTCGGTGCCGGCGAGCGCCGCCAGCGCGTCCGCCGTCGTGCCGCCGACCCCCGCGCCGAGTTCCAGCACCCGCAGGGCACCGCCGTGGTCGTTGTTCTCGCCGGCCCAGCGCAGCACCTCGCCGACCGCGCCGTTGAGGTAGCGGTTGACGGTGTTCTCGCGGTACGCCCCGTCGGCGGCCTCCGTCCCGTCATCGCCGAACAGCAGGGTCCGCATCGACAGCTCGTCTCGCAGGAGCTCGGGGAGCCGCGCCATCGCCGTGAGCATGAGACCGGCCGTCTTGGCCGGGTAGCCGCTCTCCTCCCCCTCGGCCACCACGCCTTCCGCCGCCGCGGCCACCTCCCGGCGCGTCATGGGCCGCAGCGCGCCGTACCGGCCGTCGTCGTGCCGGACGACCCTTCCTTCCGCCACCAGGACGTGCAGCCAGCGGCGCAGGATCCAGCGATGCCGGGCGGCGGCGTGCACTCCGTCGGCGATCTCGTCGGCGGTGAGCCGCTCTTCGGGGACGGTCAGGCCCACCGGACGCAGCGTGGACGCCATCGCCCGCAACGCCACCTCGTCCAGCCTGCGCAGGAAGACCGGCAACCCGGCCGGGTCCGTGTCGACGGCCCGGGCGGCGGCCCGTCCGGCGCGCTCCGGCAGCCCGGCCCGTCCGTCGCCGCGATCGATCTCGACGGCCGTGTCGCGGCGCAGGACGGCACGCGCGATCTCGCCGAGCCGGCGCTCGCCGAAGGAAGGGAACGGGTCGTGCGCCGTCCCGGGACGGCCGGCGATCTCCTCCACCGGGACGGCCGCCGCCTCGGGCGGGGCGACCACTCCGAGCCGCGCGGGGTCCGCGGGATCGGCGATCACCGCGGCCCGCTCCCCCACCAGCTCCCGCAGGCGCGCGGCGGGCAGCGACGTGCGCGGGATGCCGTGAACGGCCACCGGTTCCGTTTCCAGCAACACGTTCAACGCGGCGGCCTCATCGCCGGCCGAGTCGTCCCAGGACGCGGCCTTCGGGGTGGGCGTCGCCGAGGCGTCGACGTGCAAGACGGCGTCGAAGCGGTAGCGGGTCAGTTCGGTCTCGTCCCGCATGGTCTTGGGATGGACGCTCATCCGAAGGGAGCGTCCCGTCTCCGCGGCCGCCCGCACGGCGAGTCCGGCGATCAGCGGCGGGTCGAAGAGCAGCTCGGGGTCGCGCGCGGCGCGCTGCGCCGCGCGGCGCGCGAGTTCGCGCGCATCGGCGTCGGGGGCCTGCGCGCGCTCCGCCCAGCGGCAGAAGTCGCGGAGCAGGCGCGCGTCGCGCACGTCTCCGACGATCACCGTCCCTCCGGCGGCGACCAGTTCGACGGCGTCCCGGAGCACCGCTTCCAGGTAGGCGACGCCGGGAAAGCACTGGGTCACCGAGTTCAGGAGCACGCAGTCGGGCCGGGCATCGGGGAAGCCGCCCGCCTCCAGCGCTGCCAGCACCTGCGGGGACCGGGCTTCGTGGGCCGCCGCCCGGACGAACGTGGTTCCCGGCAAGGCGCCGGCGCTGAGCTTCCGGACGGCGGTGCCGGCCACATCGGTGCCCACGTAACCGGACACATGGCCGCGCAGCCGATGCGTCAGCAGCCCGGTGCCGCAGCCCAGTTCGAGGATCCACCGCGGCCGAACGCTCAGCACCAGGCCCACCGTGTGGTCGACCCACTCGCGCATGTGCCCGGCGGGCAGCGGGCGTCCGGTGTCGGACGCGCGCCATCCGGACAGGTCCAGGTCGTCGGCGCGACGTCCTTCGGCCTCGGTGTACGTCCAGTCGTAGACCTCGCCCCAGTGCTCCAGGTACTCCTCGACCAATCCGCCGAGGGCGGGACGCACCGCGAGGGCGGACGCGGCGGGCCGGATGCGCACGGTCTCTCCGTCGGGCGCGAAGCTGGCGTCCTCGATCCAGGGGTGCGCGCGAAGTGGACGCAGAAGATCATCTTTGTGCTGGTCAGCGGGCACGGCCATCGGTCTCCGTTCGTGCGAGGGGCTGCGGGACGAGGGTGCGGTCGTGGACGTGCAGGACGCGGTCGGCACACGCGGCCACCGAGTGGTCGTGCGTGACCAGGAGGACCGCCAGGCCGCCGGCGCGCAGGCTCGCGAGCAGGCGCAGGACGGCCGCGGCGGACGCGGCGTCCAGGGCGGCGGTGATCTCGTCGGCGAGCAGAACCGCCGGTCCGGCGGCGAGCGCCCGGGCGAGCGCGACCCGCTGGCGCTGCCCGCCCGACAGCTCGGCCGGACGGCGCGCCGCCAGCTCCGGGCCGAGCTCCACTTGGCGGAGGAGTTCGGGGACGCGTTCCCGCGCCTGAGCGGGGGGCGTCCCGTCCAGTAGGCAGAGCGGACGGGCGAGGACGGTCGCGACACGGTGGGCGGGGTTGAGGACGCCCGCCGGGTCCTGGCCGACGAACTGGATCGCGCGGATCTCGTCGCGGTCGCGTCCGTCCAAGGACCAGGCGGCCGGCCGTCCGAGAACGCCGAGGTCGCCGCATGCGGGGACGTGCAGTCCCGCCAAGGCGCGCAGCAGCGTGGTCTTGCCGCTCCCGGACGGCCCGGTGACGGCGACGAGTTCACCGCGCCGCAACGACAGGTCTTCGACGCCGAGCAGAGCGGCGGGCCCGTAGGCCACGCGCAGCCCCCGCACGGCCAGCGCCTCGGCGGCCACCGGCGGCGGTTCCGCGACGGGCGCCGGAACGGCCCGCGGGAGGGGGCGGCCGGTGTCGGGCGGGGTCAGGTCGATGATCCGGTCGGCGACGCGGGCGACGAAGGTCTCGTCGTGGGAGACCACCAGCGTGACGGAGCGCCCGTCACCACGGCGCCGTTCCACGGCGCCGGCCACCAGGTCGAGGGCGCCCTGGTCGAGTCCGCTGGTCGGCTCGTCCAGGACCAGCAGCGCCGGGCCGGTGAGCAGCGCCCGGGCGAGCGCGACCCGTTGCGCCTGTCCTCCGGAGAGCCGGTTCGCGCGGCGCGACCAGAGCCGCCCGGCGTCAAGGCCCAGTTCCGTCAGCATCGTGCGGGCGGCGGCCCGCGGCTCGCGGCGGCCATCGAGAACGGCGGCGCCGACGGTCATCAGCGGGTCCAGCGTGGCGCCAGGGTCCTGGTCGACGAGACCGACGTGGACGCGCCGCCAGCGGCGGGCCGCTCGGCCGGAGGGGACGTCGTCTCCCTGCCAGCGCACGGTCCCGCCGGAGCGCTGAAGCCCCTCCCCCAGCAGCCCGAGGACGGCCCGCAGCGCCGTCGTCTTGCCGCTGCCGGACGGCCCGACGATCGCGACCACCTCGCCCGGCCCGGCGCGCAGGGCGAAGCCCGTGATGATGGGCCTGCCAAAGGAATCGACCACATCGAGCCCGTCCACATCGAGCCCGTCCATGGCCGACTCAGCGCCCACGGGCCGCGGCTCCGCCCCGGCTTTCGTGAGCTCGGCCGGGCGGGGCGTGCGAGTGGCGGCGAGGCTCTGCGCGAGCAGGGCGGCGGTCACCGCCAGGACGGTCAGCGCGATGGCCGGTGCCACCAGCGCCACGGGGTTGAGGCCCGCACCCGGCAGGTTCTCCCGCAGCATCAGCCCCCAGTCGGGGGCCGGCGGCTCGGGTCCGAGGCCGAGCATCCCGAACGCCGCCGCGAGGTGCAGCGCCAGGACGAACCGCAGGACCAGGTCGGCGGCGGCCGCCCCGGCCAGCGAGGGCAGCACCTCCCGGCCGAGGATCGCGGCGGCCGTCTCGCCTCGTCCCCGAGCCGCCTCCACGTACCCGGACCCTCTGGCCTGCCCGGTCAGGTCCCGGATCACGCGCAGGCCGAGCGGCGCGCCGCCGCAGACCGTCCCGGCGACCACGGCGGCGGGCGCGGGCAGCGCGACGGCCAGGACCATCGCCTGCAGCAGGAACGGGACCGCGAGCAGCAGGTCGGCGAGCCCGCTCAGCAGGCGATCGACCCGGCCTCCCGCCCAGCCCGCGGCCAGCCCGCCCGCGGTACCGAGAACCGCGGCGGTGAGTGCCGCGGCCAGCGCCGTCGCGGTGAGCGCGCGGCCGCCCGCCAGCACGCGCGACAGCACGTCACGGCCGGCGTCGTCCGTTCCCAGCAACGAGCCATCGCCGGGCGGGGCCCAGGGCGCGCCGATCGAGGCCGCCGGATCGTGCGGCGCGAACTCCCCGCCCAGCAGGACCGCGACCATCAGGAGCAGCGTCCACGCCGCCGGCGCCCGGCTCATGCGGTCTTCCGGTGGGGGTCGGTCAGCGCGGCGAGCACGTCGGCGGTGAGCAGCCCGGCCAGCACGGTGCCCGCCGCCGGCATCGCGACCGCCTGCACGACCGGCACGTCGCGGGTTCCGATCGAGCTGACCAGCAACTCCCCCAGCCCGCTGTAGCCGAAGAGCGTCTCCACGACCGCCGTGGCGGCGAGCATCCCGCCCGCAACCACGGCCAGCACCCGCACGGCCGGCGCGAGCAGGCAGGGCAGGACGTGCCGCGCCGCCACCCGCGTCCCGGGCACGCCACGGGCGACGGCGGACGACACGTGCGGGCGGCGTACCGTGTCGGCGACCGCGCCGCCGAGGAGGGCCGCCCCGAACGCCGCGGCCGGGATCGCCAGCGCCAGCGAAGGCAGCACCAGGATCTCCGGTCGATCCAGCGGCGCCCCGTCCGGGGGCACCAGCGAGACCGGCGGCAGCCAGGCGAGCACCCCCGCGAACAGCGCCGCCATTCCCGCGGCGAACACCACCTGCGGGACCGCCGCGAGCGTGGTCACCACCCCGGTGAGGGGGCCGCGGCGGCGGGACGAGGCGGTGCCCACGGCCCAGGCCAGGGCGCCCATCAGGGGGACGGTCAGGGCGAGCGCGCATCCCGCCAGGGTGAGCGTGGCGGGCAGTCGCTCGGCGACCATCTGCGCCACGGGGCGGTCGGTGAGCAGGGAGTCGCCCGCGTCCCCGCGCGCCAGTCCGGCGAGCCAGTCGGCATAGCGCCGCCAGGCCGGGCGGTCCAGCCCCAGCCGGTCGCGCAGCCCGGCCGCGGCCGTCCCGCCGGAGCGGGTCCGCGCCGCGTCCGACGGGAGGAGCTCGGTGGCGCCGAACACCGCCACGGAGGCCAGGACGAGCAGGCCGGCGGCGCGTGCGGCCGAGGCGAACAGGCGGGCGATCACCGGGCCGGCCGCACCCCTTCGATGAAGCTGCTCTCGAATCCGGGGCCGGTGGGCAGGCCGGTGACGCGGGCGGAGGTCAGGTCGAGGCCGTCGCCGGTCCCCCAGACCACGTAGCCGCCTTCGTCGCGCAACTCCCGCTGGAGCGCGCCGAACTCCCGGCGCCTGTCCTGCTCGTCCGTGGTGGCGAGGGCCCTGCCGAATCGGGCGTCCCATCCGGGTCGCTTCCAGGCCGTCTCGTTGGTGGGCGCATCACCGAGAAGCGATACCCGCGCCACATCAAGGAAGGGGATGCCGCCGAAGAAGCCGGTGTAGAAGTCGGCCTTGGCGAAGACCTTCGTCCAGTAGGTTTCCGGCGGTTCCATCTTCACCCGCACGGTGATGCCCGCCTCGCGGAGCTGCTGAGCGAACAGGTTCGCCGCGGTGTCCATGCCCGGGTAGGAGGTCGTGGTCGCCAGTGGGAGGGTCAGCCCGCCGCCGTGCCCGGCCCGCCGCAGCAGGATTTTGGCCTTGGCGGCGTCGCGGGTGCGTTGCGGCACGTCGCGGGGGCTGGACGGGTCGGCCGGGGTGAGCAGGTCGTTGCCGGCCTTTCCGTAGCCGAGGAAGACCTTGTCGACCAGTTCGCGCCGGTCGGCCGCCAGCTTGATCGCCTCCCGGACGCGGGGGTCGTCGAACGGCTCGCGGTCCAGCCGCATCACGAACGGGTACATGGTGACGGCGGGCCGGCGCACGACCGCGAGGCCCGACCTCCCCTCCGCCCGGCGGGCGGCGGCGGGGCTCACGCTGCCGGCGACATCGGCCTGCCCGGACATCACCGCCTGGGCGCGCGCCTGCGGGTCCGCCACGGCCCGCACCTCGATGCGCCGCATCGCGGGCTTGGGCCCCCACCAGCGGTCATTGCGTTCGAGGACGGCGTGCTGCGGCGTGCCGCCGGTCATCCGGTACGGGCCGGACCCGGGGGGCGGCTCGGCGAAGTCCGTCGTGCCCTCGGGCACGACGAAGGTCACCGACTCCAAGGCACGCGGGACCTCCGCGTAGGGCTCGGCGGTGACCAGTTCGAGGGTGTGATCGTCGACCACACGGGACCTGGCCATGTCGAACATCCGCAGGCGCCCGAAGTTCTCGGCGGCCTTCCCGTGGATGCGGCGCACGGAGAACAGCACGTCGGCGGCCCGGACGGGACGGCCGTCGGTGAACGTCACGTTCTGCCGCAGTTCGACCGTCCACGTGGTCAGGGACTCGTCCGGGGTCATGGACGTGGCGAGGCGGTACTCGGTGGTGCCGTCGGCCTTGGGTTTGGTGAGCACGTCGTACAGCAGCGCGAACCTGATGAGGTCCGACTGGTTGCCGATGCCGCCGTGCGGGTCGTTGATCGCGGTGGCTGGGGCGCCGACCGCGACGTAACGCAGCGTGTCCCCACCGGACGGGGCGGCCGTGTCGCCGCCTCCGCCGCATCCGGACAGGGTGAAAGCCAGCCCTAGGGCGAGCGCGCCGGCGGTCTTGCGAAGGGGTGTCATCGGATGTCCCGTTCCTTCAGTGGCGGGCGAGCGCCCGGTTGATGAGCTCGGCGAGCCGTGCGAGGGCGGGCGCGCGCAGCAGGCCGTAGTGGTCGGTGTCGATGCCGTGGACGTCGAGCGGGCCGGCCAGATGCCGTCCCCAGCCCAGATCGGGCCGCAGCTCGGGCGGGGTGTCGTCCACCCCCATACCGATGCCGGAGTTGCGGGACGCGGGGCGGTCGGCGCGCACCAGCAGCGCCGCCGTGGTCGCGTCGGTCAGGGGCCGGGGGGTGTGCCGGGCCAGTCCGCGCAGGTGCCGGGCGAACACGGCGACCCGGGCCGGCGCGTCGTCGCGGCGGCCGAGGAGCCCGTGGTCGCGCAGCCGCTCCGTGACGTGCGCGTACCGGCGGTCCGGGGGCAGAGCGAGCAGTGCCGCCCGGCCCTCGGCCGTCCCGACGCCCAGGTCGATGCCCTGGAAGGCCTCGAAGGCGCCGAGTAGCCGCACGGTCGCCTCGGCGTCGGCGGCGTCCGGGGTCGGCGCCTCGATCGGGGTGATGTGGGCGGGGTCGTTGGAGTCCAGCATCACCAGCAGGCCGACGGCATCGCCGTGCTCGTGGAGGAGGCGGGCGACCTCCTGACCGAGGCTGCCGCCCATCGACCAGCCGCCCAGCAGGTAGGGACCGCTGGAATCGCCCCGGATCACCTGGGCGTAGCCCCGGGCGAGTTCGGTGAGGTCGGTGGGCGCCTCACTCTCGCCTACCAGGCCGGGGTCGGTGACGGCGACGACGGAGAAGCGTTCGTCCAGCAGCCTGGACAGCTCCGCGTAGCACATGACGTCGCCCCCCGAGGGGTGCAGGAGGTAGAGGGTGCGGTCGCCGGTGCCGTCCCGGAGCGGTACCAGCACGTCCTCGGTGACGGCCGCGCCCCGAGGCCCGTCCCAGGCGGCGGGGTCATCGGCCAGGCGCCGCAGCCGCGCGACATAGGCGGCGAACACGCGGTCGACCTCGCCGGCCGGCAGCACGCCCTCGACGAAATCCCACTGCAGCAGCAGCTCGCCGCGCTGGACGAGGACCTGGTGGTCCAGCCAGGTCTGCGGGGTCTGGCTCAGCGCGTGCACCTGCTCGCCGACCCACTGCAGGTCGGGTTCACCGCCGACGAGGTCCTCCAGGCCGAGCGCGCTGGTGAACACCACCGGCACCGAGGCGACCTCGCCGGTGCGCGCCGCCCGCTCGGCGAACAGGTCCAGCGCCGAGTACGCGCGGTGGTCCAGATCGGCGAACAGCCGCCGGTGCGTGGCCCGCACGTGCTCGGTGAAGGAGCCGGGCTCGCGCCGGTCGACCTCGTGGACGAGCAGTGAGGTGAAGTCGCCGACCACCGCGTCGACGTCCGGGTGCGCCGGCGGGCGGTCGAACAGGGTCAAGGTCAGCGCGAAGTGCGTACTCTCCGACCAGGCCGCCAGGGCCTCGGCGTAGGCGGTCAGCAGCACGGCCGTCGGCGTGGCGCCGCGCCGCGCGGCCTCGCGGCGCAGCGCGTCCCACTCGTCGCCGCTCAGCCGGTCGGCACGGCGCGCGAACCTCGGTGGCCCGTCCGGGGCGGCGACGGGCAGCGGCGGCGGCCCGGGAACGGTGTCGAGACGATCACGCCAGTAGGCGGCGGCGCGACGCCACTCGTCGCCGTCCCGGGCGGCCTCGACCGCCCGGGCACACGCGGCGAAGTCCACGCCGATCTCCGGCAACGGGCTCTCCGGGTGCTCGTAGAAGTGCCGGACCTCGCGGTCGATGATCCAGTAGCTGCCCGCGTCGCAGATCAGCACGTCCACGCCGATGAAGAGGCGCACCCGGCCGCCGGGGAGGCGGGCGGCCTGGATCCGCACCAGCGGCCACCTGTCGGGCGGGCCGGGGTCGCGGGAAACGCGGTCGCGGAGCCGGGCCAGCCGGTCGGCGCGGGCCGGTTCGGAGGCGCCGGTCAGGTCGTGGACGCGGATCCGGTAGTCCGGGACGTGCTCCAGGGTCTTCAACCGGCCCTGGCCGGTGACGACCGTGCGGAGCATCGGATGCCGCGCGATCACCTTCCGCCAGGCGGCCTCGTACCGGGCGAGGTCGAGGTCGGGGCAGTCGTACTCCAGGTAGAAGGCGCAGGCGATGTCGCCGAGGGCGTACCCGCCCCCGCGCCCGACCCAGTAGGCGTGCTGGACGCGCGTCATGGGGAACGTGGCGTCGGACGAGTCTTCCGCCGGAGCGGCGGGCGGGCTCGGCGCCGGGTCCGCCGGGCCGGTCAGGAGTTCGGCGAGGCCCGCGACGGTCGGCCGGGTGAACAGGTCGCGGAGCCGCGGTTCGACGCCGAAGATCTTGCGCAGGGTGGCGAGCATGCGGGTGGCCAGCAGGGAATGCCCGCCGAGTGCGAAGAAGTCCGCGTCGGGTGAGGTCACCGGTACGCCCAGCAGGTCCGACCACAGGTCGGCCACCGCTCGCTGCTCGCCGGTCAGCTCGGTGCCGGCCGTGCCGTCGCCGGTTCCGGAGGGTGCTACGGGCGCGGTGAAGGCGGCCGCGGCCATCCGTTCCCGCAGGTCGGTGGTGGAGACCGCGACCACGGGCGGCAGAGCGCCGGCGTCGCAGCACGCCAGGACGCGGTCGAGGGCGCCCATGCCGGTGCGGGCGTCCAGCGCGTAGGGCGACCGCACCTCGCGCTCACCGCCCGGCGGGCCGGCCTTCCACACGTCCCACACGACGCTGACCCAGCGGGTCCCGGACGGCGTGATCCCTTCGGCCATGGCGTCCAGGTAACGGTTGGCGGCGCAGTACGGCCCCATGCCGATGCCGCCGACCAGGGTGCCCGCCGACGACATGAGCACCACCGTGGAGGGGCGCCGGTCCGCGGGCAGCGCGTCCAGCGCCGTCCGCAGCGCCAGCGCGCCCTCGACCTTGGCCTCGACATGCCCGGTCACGTGCTCGGGGCCGACGCGGCGCAGCGGCTGCAGGTCGGCGCCGGCGACCACTCCGGCGGCGTGCACGACCAGCGCGATCGGCGCCTGGTCGGCGAGGTCGGCGAGCAGGGCCGCGGTCGTGGCGGCGTCGGCGGCGTCCACCTGCCTGACCTGGACGTCCAGGCCTTCGCCGGCGAGCAGGCGCAACCATTCGGCCCGCTCACCCTCCCTTGGCGGCGCACTCCTGGAGGTGACGACGACCCGGAGCCCCCGGCGGGCGAGGTGCGCCGCCGTGGTCAGGCCCACGTCTCCGAGGCCTCCGGTGATCAACGCGATGTGCCCGGCCTGGAGCCGCGGGGCGTCCGACGAGGGGCGCCACGATCGGACGCCGCGGATCCATCGGCTGCCGCCGCGGGCGGCGACCTCTTCCCCGGAAGGCGCCACTTCCCCGGAAGGCGCCACGCCGAGCTCGGCCGTCACGGCGGCGGCGAGGTCGGCCCCGCCGTCCAGGTCCAGGGTGCGCCAGCGCAGCCCGGGATGCTCCTGCGCGAGAACGCGGGGCAGCGCGTGCGATGCCGCCGCGACGGGATCGGGGTGATCGGCGCTCTCCACGCGCTGCGCCGACCGCGTGACGTGCAGCAGCAGGCCGGGCGGCTCTCCGGCGGCCGCGATGGCCTCGGCCAGCCGCGCATACGCGAGGATCTGCTCGGTCACCGCTTCCGGTCCGCCGGTGTGCGCCAGCATGATGACACCGGCCCAGGTGCCGGACGAGGCGTCGTCCACCTCCGAGAGCGCGACCGCATCACCGCTGAGAGTCCGGCAGAGTTCCGCCACCGCACTTTCGTCGTGACCGGCCACGAGCCAGCGGCCGTCGATACGCGCGACCGGATCGAGCGGCACCGCCTGCCGCCATACCGGGGTGTGGAGCGGTTCGGTTTCGTCCGGCGGCTCCCCATCGAGGTGGACGGCCGGACGCTCGGGCGGATCGATCCACAGACGGCGCCGCTGGAACGCGTATCCCGGGGCGGACACGCGGCGGCGGCCGGGAGCGTGCATGGCGGGGAAGTCGACGTCCACGCCGTGCGCCCACAGCTGACCGGCGGCGTCCCGCACGGCGGCCAGATCGCTGTCGGCGGTGTCGGCCGCGAGCGCGGGCAGCGCGGCGTGGAGCCCGGGGAGGTCATGGCCGCGGGCAAGCGTGGCGAGCGCCGCTCCGGGCCCGACCTGGACGAGCACCGCGGGCCGGTCGGCCGTCCCGCCCACGGTCTCGACGGTCGCGCGCAGCGCCTGGGAGAACAGGACGGTCTGCCGGAGCTGGCGCACCCAATGCTCGGCCTCTCCCAGCTCGGTGCCCACCGCCGTTCCGGTGACCGTGCTGATCAGCGGGACGGCGGGGGTGCTCGCCTTGATCCGCGTTGCCGCGTGGCGCATGTCCGGCAGCGCGGGTTCCACCAGGCGGGAATGCGCGGCCCCATCGAACCGGAGCCGGGCCGGCCGCAGACCGCCGGCCCGCAGCTCGGCCTCCAGCGCCCCCACGTCGGTGCGCGGCCCGGAGACCGCGCAGGCGGTGGGGCCGTTGACCGCCGCGAGGTCGACGCCCGGATGGCGGGACAGCAGAGTCCGCGTGTCCTGCTCGGGCAGCGGGACGGCCAGCATCGCACCGTCCCCGGCCGCCTCCGCGAGCGCGATGGACCGCACCGCGATGAGGCCGGCGGCGTCCTCCAGCGACAGGGCGCCGCTGACCACGGCCGCGGTGTACTCGCCCAGGCTGTGCCCGAGGACGGCGTGTGCACCGACGCCCCAGGACCCCAGCAGCCGCGCGGTGGCCAGCGAAACCGCGAACAGGGCGGGCAGGCCATGGATCGCCCCGTGGACCCGAGCCGTATCGATCACCTCGCCCCGGATGACCGGGCGGATGTCAACCTTGAGGAGATCGGCGAACAGCTCGGCGCACTCGTCCGCACAGGCCGTGAACACCGGCTCGTCGGCGTAGGGCTCGGCTCCCATACCGGGACGGGCGCTGCCACCGCCGGGGAAGGCGAAGATGACCCGCGGCCGCGCGGGCAGCGGTGCGACCGGCACCGCCGCGCGCAGCGCGGAGGCGAGGGTGTCACCGGTGGCCGCGACGGCGAGCCGGTACGGGAGGTGGTCGCGGCCGGTCTGGAGCGTGTGCGCCAGATCGGCCGTAGCGGTGGGGTCCTGACGTTCCGTCCACGCGGCCAGGTCGGCGGCGGTCTCGCGCAGCGCCACCGGGTCGTGCGCCGAGAGGACGATCGCCTGCGGCCGGGGATCGGGGGCGGAAGGCGGGCGGCCGGGCGCGGGCCCCACCACGACATGCGCGTTCGTCCCGCCGATACCGAACGAACTGACCCCGGCGAGCCGCGGGCCGTCCCACGGGCGGGTCTCGGTGAGGACCTCGAAGGGAGACCCGTCCAGCCCGAGGAGCTCGTTGACCGGATCGGCGTGCAGCGAGGCGGGCAGCGTCCCCGCGCGCATCGCCAGCACGGTCTTGATGAACGACGCGATCCCCGCGGCGGAGTTGGCATGGCCGATGTTGCTCTTGACCGACCCGAGCCCGCACCAGGCCGGGCCGGTGTCGCCGAAGACGCGGCGCAGCGCCCCCACCTCGATCGGATCCCCGATGCGGGTCGCGGTGCCGTGCGCCTCGACGTATCCGACCTGCCGCGGCCCGACCCCCGCGACCGCGTGCGCCTCGGCGATGGCGGCCGCCTGGCCGTGCAGCGAAGGTGCGGTGAAGCCGGCCTTCGCCGCACCGTCGTTGTTGACGGCCGATCCCGCCACGACCGCCAGGATCGGATCGCCGCCGTCCAGAGCGTCCCGCAACCGGCGCAGCACGACCACCCCGGCGCCCTGGCTGTAGACGACGCCGCTGCCGTTCGCGGAGAACGGGCGGACCTTGCCGTCCCGGGAGTAGATGCCGTCGGCCATCGACAGGTACCCGCGCCCCTGCGGCACGATCAGCGAGACCCCGCCCGCCAGCGCGGTGTCGCATTCACCGTTCAGCAGCGACTGGCCCGCCAGGTGTACCGCGACCAGAGACGTCGAGCAGGTGGTGTTCACCGCGACCGCGGGCCCGGTGAGGTTCAGCCGGTAGGCCGTTTGGAGCGGCATGTAGTCGGTCTGCGTGGCGATCGCCGCCTGCAGGCTCCCGGCCGGGTCGGCCCCGCCACCGGTCGGATCCCAGCGATCGGCCAGGTTGCTCGCCAGGTAGGCGCTCTGCGCGGCGCCGGCGAACACCCCCACCGATCCGGCCCCGCGCCCTCCCCCGTGGCCCGCCTGTTCCAGCGCCCGCCACGCGCACTCCAGGAACAGCCGGTGCTGCGGATCGAGCAGGGCGGCTTCGGCCGCGGCGAGCCCGAAAGGCTTCGGGTCGAACATGTCCTGGCCGTCGATCAGCCCGGCGACCGGCACGTACGCGGGGTCCCCGCGAAGCCTGCGGGGCACCCCGCGCTCGGCGAGTTCCTCGTCGGTGCACCGGACGAGGCCCTCGCGGCCCTCGACGAGCATCGTCCAGAACGCCTCCGCGTCCGGGGCACCTGGGAAACGGCAGGCCAGCCCGGTGACGGCGACGGCGGTGTCCGGATCGGGAACGAACTCGGGGCGGCTCATCGGGCGACCTCGGCGGCCTGGAGGCGGGCGAGGCGCCGATGGTGCGCCCGCCGCGCCGCGGGATCCGTTGGGGGCGGCGCCTGCCCGGCGGCCGGTTCACCGTCCGGTCCGGCGGCGGGCCGGACCGGGGTGGCGGCGTCCCGTTCCGTGCGGGACGTGATCAAACCCGCGAGTCCGCGCACCGTCGGACTGGTGAACAGGTCCACGACGGACAGGCCGGGATCGAGGCGTTCGGTCAGCCGGGCATGGGCGCGCACGAGGGTGAGCGACGTGGCGCCCAGGCGCATGAAGGGAGTGTCCGGGTCGATCGAGGCTCCTCCGAGCAGGCCGCTCAGAGTCTCGGTCACGAACCGTTCGATCTCGGGATCGGCGTTCTGTGCCTCCCCGGAACCGTTCGGCGACGAGGCGGAAGGCCGCGGTGCGGGGGCGGCCTCGGCGGCCGGCTGGGATGCTGGTGCGGGCGGCGGCGCCGGCGCCGTGACGACGCTGAGTTCGATCAATCCGTCCGCGGGCAGCCGTTCATGCAGGGTCAGTTCCCGACCCTCCGCCGCGGCCGACAGCCGCCCGGCCCACGCGCCGGCCGCCGCCAGCGCCCGCGCCGGGGTGAGCGTGCCCCCGGAGATGCGCACGGCCACGTCGAGGCCCTGCTCGCCCGCCTGCCGCAACAGCACCGCCAAGTCCCCGGGTTTGTCCGCGGCGGCCGGGGGCGGCTCCGCGTTCGCGGACGGCTCCGCCTCGTCCGGCGTTCGCGCAGGGGCGGCCGCCCGGTCGTAGGGGTTGGGCAGAGCCTTGTAGTCGATCTTGCCGTTGCCGGTGACCGGAAAGGCCTCCAGCCACAGGATCCGGCTCGGCACCATGTAGTCGGGCAGGCGCTCGCGCAGGTGCGCGATGAGCTCGTCGTCGGACGGTCGGGCGGCGGGCTCGGCGGCGGCCAGGTAGGCGACCAGCCGGGGCCGGTCGTCGGGGCCGCGGACGGACGACGCCACCGAGTGCCGCACACCGGGCGCCCGGTTGAGCGCGGACTCCACCTCGCCCAGTTCGATGCGGTGCCCGCGGATCTTGACCTGGCGGTCGAGCCGTCCCAGGAACTCGATGGTGCCGTCGATCCGCCACCGCCCGAGGTCGCCTGTGCGGTACAGCCTGCGTCGCAGCACCGGGTCGGTGACGAACCGCTCGCGGGTCTGTTCGTCGTCCCCGATGTAGCCGCGGGCGAGGCCGCCACCGCCGATGTGCAGTTCGCCCGCCGCACCGACCGGGCACGGCCGCCCCTGCTCGTCGAGGATGTGGAACGACTGGCCGCGCAGCGCCCGCCCGTACGGGATGCTCGGCCAGGACGGATCGACCTCGCCGATGGGGTAGCAGATCGACCAGATCGACGCCTCCGTGGCTCCGCCCAGGCTCACCAGCCGCGCCTCGGGCGCCAGCGCGCGGATCCTGTCGGGCAGCGTGACCGGGATCCAGTCGGCCGACAGGAACACCAGGCGCAGCCGTCCCAGTACCGCGCGGGCGCGCTCGGGCTCGATCTCGGCGTACTCGACGAGCATCTCCATCAGCGCGGGCGCGGTGTTCCAGACGGTGACCCGGTGCCGCTCCATCAGGTCGAGCCAGTGGCCCGGGTCGCGTTGCCGGCCCGCGTCGGGCAGCACGAGCCCGGCGCCGGTGCCCATCACCCCGAAGACGTCGTGCACCGACAGGTCGAAGCTGAACGCCGACAGCCCGAGGACCCGGTCCCCCGGGCCGACCGGGAAGCGGTCGATGAGGTCGTCGATCGTGGTGCGGGCGGCCCGGTGCTCGATCGCCACGCCCTTGGGACGTCCCGTGGAGCCGGAGGTGAAGATGACATAGGCCAGGTCGTCGTCCGCGGCCGTGTCCGGGTCGGCCGTCCTCGCGTCCAGGAGCTCCGGCAGCGTGTGCGTGCTGACGTGGCCGGGCCATGCGACGGCCGAGCCCGCGGGGACCAGCGCCCTGGTCACGCCCGCCTGCTCGCACACCGAGGCGATGCGGCCCGCCGGCCAGGACGGTTCCACGGGCACGTACCCGGCGCCGCTCGCACACACTCCCAGCAGTGCGGTCACCTGCTCGACGCCCTTGTCGAAGGCAACGGCGACCAGCTCACCCGGCCCGGCGCCCAGCGCGGCCAGGGCACCCCCGATGCGCCCGGTACGCTCGGCCAGCTCCCCGTGGCTCAGACCGCCGGACGAGTCGAGCACGGCCGGCTCGCCGGGCACGGCACGGGCGGCCGCGCGCAGCGGATCGTCCAGCCGAGGCCCGGCCTCGGGGAAGGGACGGCGGTCCAGGGGCTCTTCCGCCAGCAGGCTCGGGTCCCACCCGAGGCCGGGTTCGTCCCAGGTGTCCGGCTCGGTGGCCAGCCGCCGCAGCAGCCGCAGGTGAGCGTCGCGCATGCCCGCGACGAAGCCGTCGGTGAACGCTCCGGTGACCGCGTCCCAGGCGATCCGCAGCCGTCCCCCTTCGTCGTGGACGATGTGGTCCAGTGCCACCTGCGGGGTCTGCGAGATCCCGAAGACCTCCTCGCCCAGCCACCCCGCGGGATCCCGCTCCGGGTCCGACAGGCCCAGGCCGCTGGTGAACACCACCGGATGGGTGGGTGTGAGATCGGTGGCCCCGGCGTCGCGCAGGACTTCGACGCCCGACACGGCGCGGTGCTCCATGTCGGTCCAGAACCGCCGGTTGACCCGCGCCGCGAAGTCGGCGAACCCGCGCGTCCCCGGCTCCGGCACCTCCACCAGCAGCGTCGAGGTGAAGTCGCCCACCAGGTGTGCCAGCTCGGGGTCGTCGGGCCGGTCGAACAGCGTCGTGTTCAGGCAGAACGCCCCGCCCGCGCCCCACCGCGACAGGACCAGCCCGAAGGCCGCCAGCAGGACGCCCGTCGGGCTCAGGCCGCGCTCGGCCGCCCGCTCCCGCAGCGCGCTCCACTCCGCGGCCGGCAGCTCGGCCGCCCACCGGCCGAAGCGGTGCGACCGCAGCTCCGCCAGGTCGGTCGCCCACGGGAGCCGGGGGCCGGCGGGAAGCACCCGCCCCCGCCAGTACTCCCGATCGCGCTCCCTCCTCCGCGCCTCGTCCGGGTCGGCGGCCCGGCGCTCGACCAGTTCGGCGAAGGAGATCGGGGCCGACGCCAGCACGGCGTCCGGATCGCCGACCAGCCGCCCCCACTCGTCCAGGACCTGCATCCATCCCGCCAGGTCGAGGGCGAGCACGTCGACGCCGAGCAGGACGCGTGTCCGGCCGTCCGGAAGGAACGCGGCACTGACGTCGAACAACGGCCACCGCGACGCGTCCCGCACCTGGTGCGAGCGGTCGTGACGCAGATCGCCGAGCCTGCGGTCGGCCTCCTTCCCCGTCACCGCCCGCAGATCCACGACCTCGATCTCGTACGGCTCCACGGCGGGAAGGACGTGCTGCCGCCCCTCCCCGTCCACCACCATGCGGAGCATCGGATGGTGCTCCACCAGGCGATTCCATGCGAGGGTGAGCCGGGCCAGATCCTCCTCCGGTCCCTCCGGCCCCGGCACCCGGTCGTACTCGCGGTAATAGAAGGTCGCGACTCCACCGAGCGGAAACCCGGGGTTCCTGCCGATCCAGTACGCGGTCTGCAACGGCGTCAGGGGGAAACCCTCGTCCGATGGGGCTCCCTCGCCGGGATCGGCGATGCCCGCCGCGACGGTCCGGGCCGTCGCGGCCCCGAGGAACGCCGTCATCGGCAGGTCCAGACCCAGATCCCGCAGCCTGCGCCGCAGCCGGACCGCGGTGAACGAGTCCAGTCCCAGGACGGTCAGGACGGCGTCGTGATCCACCGACCCGGCGGCCAGACCGAGCACCTCGGCGACCACCCCCGCGACCTCGTCAACCGCCACGAATGCGGACGAAAGCGACTTATCAGGCATGACGCTCCTTCAACTGCACGGAGGAAAGGCGGGAATCAGAGGGGGCGATCGCAGGCGCTGTTGGGGACGGCGAACAAGTCGGCTCAGAACGAGATGGGGCGGAGCCTCGATGCCAGGAGATCTCCCGTGGTCGGCACAGGGACACCGTAACGATAATGAAAACGATTATCAATGCCAGACAACGACCTCGTCCGGTTCGTCTGCAGGGCGGGAGGCCCCGCGCGCTTGTGTCGGCGATGAACCACGATCACCAGTTACGCTCTGGCGTTCGGTACGGCCTGGTGGAGGAAGCATGTCCGTCGTCGGTTCCGCCGTGCTGCGCGGTGGCCTGGTGCTCGGCGTGGCCGCATGCGGGTTCGCGCTCGCCGTGGCCGGCTACTTGTGGTGGAACACGACCGCCGCGGCTCTGATCGTCGTCATCGGGACGATCTCAGCGGTGGTCGCACTGGGATGGCTGTACCGGACGCGGCGGCCGCTCCGGTTCAGCGGTGTGCCGCTGACCTTCGGCGTCCTGTCGTTGCTCGCCGTCTCCATCGTCGGTGTCGTGGCTGCGCGGGACATCGCGATGATCCTTGTCGGCGTCGATGCCGAAGCAGTCGTGGAACGGACCTGGACGACGCAGAGCCGCGGCTCCGAAAGCCGCCACTGCACGCTGCGCCGCACCGACGGCGCCCCGATCGCGCGCGAGCTCGCCACCAACTGCGAGGGGTACGGGCGCGGCGACATCATGCCGGTCGTGCTAGATCCGCGAGAACGCTTCGCACCGGTCGGCGGCCCCAAGTCGGACCTGCCCGCGGTGGGAGAAGGCCAGGCGGTGGCGGCCGCCGCGCTCGGGCTGCTGGTCTCCATCGCGATCGGGAGCGTCCCCGCACAGCCCAGCCACACTAGATCCTCCAGACGCTCTCGCGTGTAGGGCGTTCACACGTCCTGGCCCGCCCGTGATCCTCTTCCGATCCGTGGCGCCGCGACCACCAAGGCACCGGATCACCGGGGTCCACTCGGGCCGGCGTCGCCCGCGGCGCGGACTGGACGGACGGCCAACCCGCGCTGATGGACGGTTGGCGACGCGCTTCGCCGAGTACGGCTACAACGGGCTGGTGTGCACGACGCGCGGCTCAGGTGAATCGCCTGGACGCGTCGACCCGTTCAGCCCGCTGGAACAACGTGACAACTACGACGTCATCGAGTGGCTGGCCGTCCAGCCGTGGTCGGACGGGCACATCGGTCAGATGGGCAACAGCTATGGCGCCCTCGTGCCGGCATCTTCTGGAACACGTGGGAGAGGCGCCCCGGGGCGACCGGGGCGCCGTTGAGAACGGATAGGCGCTGTTGGGGTGACGGTCCCCGTGGGCGGCGGCCTCGGCGTGCCGCCCGTTGCGGTGCGCCCGGTCCCCGGCTCGGGCCGGGGGTCAGGGCTGCGGGGTCGGCTGGCGGGCGGTGTCGTGGCGGCCTAGGAGGCTGGCGAGCAGGTCGCCGGGGCGGGCCGGAGGCTCGTCGTCGCTCCAGGCGACGTGGAGGTCGGGGCGGACCAGGATCAGGCGGTACCGGTAGACGTCGAGGAATTCGGGTCCGGAGACTTCCAGCAAGGTCATCGGTATGCCGTGCGCGTGGGCGAGGTCGAGCAGGGGGGTGACCCGGGCCGCCAGGTCCGGGGCGTCCACGACCACCAGAGTGAACTCCGGCCCCAGGCGGTCGAAGATCGAGGTGCCGTCGGGCAGCCAGGCGTGGGGGAAGCGGGCCCCGGGATCGGCGCTGGGCACGTAGGTGCCGATGTCCTCGATGGCCGTGCCGTTGCTCACGCCGGGCCGCGCGGCGATGCCCAGTGAGCCGATGTAGCGCGAGCCGAACTGGACGCCCTGGCTGTACCACTGCTGGCGGTCCTTCTGCTCGATCAGCCGCCCGGCCTCCTCGCGCAGCGTCCGGCCGCGGTTCGAGTCGGCGTGGAACTCGGGGTCCCGGCCGATCTGCTTCATGTCACGGTCGATCTTCAGCGCCGCCTGCGAGGTCGCTTCTCCCACGGACCGGCGCTCGGCCTCGTAGTCGTCGAGCACGCGTTCGTCCGCCCAGCCGTCCAGGATGGCGGCGAGCCGCCACCCGAGGCCGACCGCGTCGGCGATCCCGGTGTTCATGCCGAAGCCGCCCAGCGGCAGCCACAGGTGCGCGGCGTCGCCGGCGAGCAGGACCCGGCCCGCGCGGAAGCGGTCGGCGACCAGCCGGCGGGGCGTCCACCGGACCACCTGGATCTTCTCGTGCTCGACCGGCCGTCCGATCGCGGTGACGAGTACCTCGTCCTCGTCCAGCTCGTCGGGGGTCATGTGCTCCGGCACCCGCGCGTGGCACAGGAACAGGTCGGTGCCGTTCAGCTGGACGAAGGAGCCGCGGAGCCTCTCGCCGTACCACCAGTACATCCAGCCCGGACGACGCCGCGCCATCTCCCGGCCGAGTTCGGCGGAGCGGAAGTACACCGAGAGCCGCTCCTCCGCGGCTTTGCCGTCGCCTTCCAGTACGGCGCCGATCGAGCGCCGCACCACGCTCGTTCCGCCGTCGCAGCCGACGAGGTACCGCGCGAGGACCTCGCTCTCCTCACCGGTCGCGGTGTCGCGGTACCGGACGGTCACACGGTCGCCATGCCGGACCGCGTCCACCACCTCGGCACCCCGCCGTACCTGCACCGACGGGAGTCGGGCCAGTTCCTCGTGGAGGATCGGTTCGAGGTAGATCTGGGAGACGCGGTGCTGGGGTTCGGGGGTGGGCCAGTCGGCGAACTCGTGCGCCTTTCCGCTCAAGACCTGCCCCGAGGTCGAGAACTCGAATCGGGTGAGCTCGTCGCCGAGGATCGCTGTGCAGTAGACGACGTCGGTGGCGTGGTCGAGCGGGAGTCCGGCGCGGCGGATCCGGTCTGCGATGCCCATGCGCCGGAAGTACTCCATGGAGCGGGCATTGGTGGTGTTGCACCGGGGGTTGGCCGTGGTGCCGGGCTCGGTTTCGAGGACGAGGGTCGGCACACCGCGCCGGCCCAGCTCAAGCGCGAGGCAGGTGCCGACCGGTCCCGCGCCCGCGATCACGACCGGCCATTCGTCGCCCTCGCGTTGGTGGTCGCCCAGGCCGGTCCATTGCGGGGGTTGCTTGTATCCCACTGCTGACTCTTTCCTCGTTCATTTGCCGTTGCCCTCTGTGAGTCGGACGCTAGTCAGCGTGAGCCGATAGCACTATGACAAACTTTTCGAGGCTCACATAGACGTCTGACTAAGGGGTGGGCGTGATGAGTGCGCCGGACAACCGCATCTCGCTGCAAAAGCTCGAAGTGTTCTGCAAGGTCGTGGACCTCGGCAGCGTGCGCCGCGCGGCCGAAGAGCTCTACATCTCCCAGCCCGTGGTGAGCGCGCACCTGCGCTCCCTGCAGGATCGGATCGGTGCGCGGCTTTTCGAGCGCGACGGCCGGGGCATCGCGCTGACCGAGGCGGGCCACGAGGCCTACCGCTGGGCCAGTGAGGTGCTCCGGGGGCGGCTGGAGCTCCAGTCCAGCCTGCAGAATCTGTCCGGCGGGACGTCCGGCACGGTGGTGGTGGCGACGAGCATGTCCGTGGGCACCTACATCCTGACGCCAGTACTGATCGATTTCCGGCGCGAGTACGAGCAGGCGAGCATCACCCTGCTGATCTCGGGCGTGGAGCAGGCCCTGGAGACCTCCCTCACCGGCCGTGCCGACATGTGCGTGATCGCGACCGACGCGGTCCTGGACACCAACGCCTTCGACGCCGAGCTGATCGCCGAGCCGGGGTTCTGCCTCGTCGCGTCGACGTCGAGCCGCCTGGCCGGCGACCTGGTCCGCCCGGAGGAGCTGAACGGGATGCCGTTCGTGTGCCCTCCCGGAGGACTGGCGATCCGGCGCGCGCAGGACGGCGCCCTCGCCTCGATCGGCGTGGTGAACCGCCGGGTCGAGATCGAGCTGGGCAACGCCGAGGCCATCAAGCAGGCCGTCGAGGCCGACCTCGGGCTGGGGCTGCTCTGGCGGGCGTCGGTGCAGAAGGAGCTCGACCGCGGCACGCTGCGCGAGGTCGTCATCGACGGAGCCGACCTGCGGGACAAGCTCTATCTGGTGACCCGTCGCGGTAAGCGTCCGACGCCGCTTCAGCGCCGCCTGGCGCAGGCCATACGTGACGACGCGGTCCGCCGGTTCGGCCCCTTTGCACCGGCGGAATGACGGACCGACACGTCAGGGGCGCTGTCGACTAGCTCCGGGCTCGGACGAGGTGACGCCGGAGAAGGATCAGGGGACGGTCACACGAGGCCGTCCTCTCCGAGCGACGTCATGCCGGTCACCGGCCCGTCACGGCGGATCAGCGCCTTCTTGCGGAAGAAGCGAAGCAGCGCGTTGGGCCCCATCCGCGAGCCACCGAGTCCGGACCGGTTGAAGGAGGTCTTCTCGACGTCGCCCATGATCGTGATCGTCAGCGAGGTGTCCTGGAGGCTGATGGCGCCCGCGTCGACGCGGCGCGCGATCCGTTCGGCCTCGTCGGCGTCCCCGGCGATGACCGCCGCGGACAGGCCGTAGTCGGAGTCGTTGGCCAGCGCGACGGCCTCGTCCTCGGTGTCGTAGGGCATCACCGGGATGACCGGCCCGAACGTCTCCTCGGTCATCAGGGACATCGAGTGGTCGACGCCGACCACGACCGTGGGCTCCATGTACCGTCCACCGTCGAGGTCGGTGCTGGTGCCGCCGGTGAGGATCCGAGCGCCCTTGCCCACGGCGTCGCCGAGGTGACGGTCCACGACCACGGCCTGACGCTGGTCGATGAACGGCCCCAGGTGCCCGTGCCTGATGTCGGGGTGGTTGACCTTCAAAGCCCGCGCCTTCGCCACGAGCAGGTCGACGAACTCTTCGATGACCGGGCGCTGCACATACACGCGCTCGGTGGCGAAGCAGATCTGGCCGGTGTTGTGCACGGCGCCCTTCAGGACCGCCTCGGTCGCCCGCTCCAGGTCGGCGGTCCGCGTCACGATCGCGGCGTCCTTGCCCCCGAACTCCAGGAAGACGGGGACGAATCGCTCCGCACAGGCCACGGCGACCTTGCGGCCGGTGGCGACGCTTCCGGTGAAGCACAGCACATCGACCACGTCGATGAGTGCCCGGCCCGTGCCTCCGTCGCCGTAGAGGTAGGTGACGACGTCCTCCAGCTCGGGGACCCGGGCCAATGTCGAGCGGACCGGCTCGATGAAGCGAGGAGTGATCTCGCTGGGCTTGACGATCGCGGCGGATCCGGCCAGCAGCGCGGGCACCAGGTCCAGGGTGGAGAGCAGGAACGGGTGGTTCCACGGGCTGATGACTCCCACGAGCGGATACGGCACCAGTTGCGTCCGGAAGCTGACGCCCGGGTCGACGGTCGAGACGCCTTCGAGCGCAGCGGCCTCGACCACCCGGGGCGCTCGGCCGCACCATGCGCGGATCGACCCCGCCACGATGTGCGGCACCTCGTGCGCCATGCGGCGGCGCCCGGTGTCGCGCATCTCGGCCTCGGCGATCGTCGCCGCCGAAGCCTCGATGGCGTCCGCCCAGGCGAGCAAGGCCGTCCGCCGGCCGTCGAGGCCCAGCGCCTCCCACCGCTTCTGAGCCGAGCGGGCCTTGCGCGCTGCCCGGGCCACGTCATCCGTGCTCGGGGCGTCGTACGTGGCGTCGCCGGCTCCGGTTCGCGGGTCGATCGCGCGTAGCGGGGCTCCGGACTCCACGGCGAATGTGGTTTCGGTCATAGTTGCGACGGTAAACGAGCGGACCGCTATGCACCATGCGCTTTTGTTCGACCGTCCCATAGCCTTTTCTGAATGCGCCCGCGGCCGTATCGCCTCGGTCGGGCAGCGCGGCGCGGCGCGGCGGATCCGATCCGCCGCGCCGCCCAGAACCGTGCCTCCGTCCGAACGTTGGTCGAGTGGCAGTGCCCTAAATGGGCGGGCATCAGAACTCATCCCCGGGAGCGTCGAATGCTCGCAGTGCCTGGCCTGCGGCGGGGAAGACCCGGCAGAACGTGCGCCAGAAGACGTTCTCGAGGTGCTCGGTGTCCAGGTCGGAGTTGAGCAGCTCCTCCATCACGGCGGGCACGTTGTAGCTGACCGGGTCGGCGTAGGAGTCCGTGCCGAACATCAGCCGCTCGGAGCCGAACCGGGCGACGAAGGCGTCCAGCGGGCGCAGCAGCGGGAAGCAGACCGCGGTGTCGAACAGGATGTTGTCGAAGCGGTCCGCCAGATCCATGACGTACTGGATCTGCGTCGAGCCGGAGAACCCGTCCAGCGCGACGATCGTCGCCTCGGGGTGGGTTCGGGCGAGGTCCGCGAACATCCACGGCGCCTCCAGGTTGGATTCGGCGAACATGTGGACGTAGCAGGGGAGGCCGCGGGCGGTGGCCTCGTCGACCAGGGCGTGCATCCGCCGGTCCGAGACGGCCACGCCCTGGTAGCGGGTGTGCCAGACGACTCCGTCGAGGCGCAGATCGCCGACCATCCGGTCGAGCTCCTCGCGGCAGAGCGCGAGGCCGTGCAGCGGCTCCACCGTGCCGAGCGCGGCGAGGAAGCGCGGCGAGCGGTCCCTGTAGGCCGCGATCGCGTCGTTGACCTCCCGGGTGTTGACGATCCCGTGCGGACGCTCGTACTGCAGGCCCGGCATCACCGCGCACGCCGTCATCCCGAAGCGGTCGAGCATGGCGTGATGGGTGTCGACGAGGTCGCGCGGCTCCCGGTCCGGCGCCCGTTCCTCGGCCGCGCCGATCGAGAGGGTGCCGACATGGTGGTGGGTGTCGACGACATGCCGGACAGTACGCCTCGTCATCACAACTCCTTGCGGCTCGCCGAGTTCGCCTGCCTGCGCAACACCACGATGGACACGAGACTGATCCCCCCGAGGACGGTCATGTAGGCGGCGACGGACCAGCTCACCTTCGTCCAGTCGAGCAGCGCGGTAGTGACCAGCGGCGCGATCCCCCCGCCGAAGACCGATCCGATCTGGTACCCGAGTGACGCTCCCGAGAAGCGGACGTCCGTGCTGAACAGCTCGGAGTAGAGCGCCACCTGGGGACCGAACATCATCGAGTGGACGGTGAAGCAGACGAACAGCGCGGCGAAGACCAGCCACAGGTCGCCGGTGTCGATCATCGCGAACATCGGCCAGCCCCAGAGCACGACGCCCACGGCTCCGAGGATGAACAGCTTCGGCCGCCCCACGCGATCGGACAGGTGCGCGAAGTACGGCAGGAAGAACAGCGGCGCGACGCAACCGGCCAGGATCACCCCGAGCAGCGGGCCCTTGGCCAGGTGCAGGGTCCGGACGCCGTAGTCGAGGATCCCGGCCACCACGATGAAGGCGACGGCGTTCGGCAGGACGAACGCGCCGCCCGCGAACAGGATCGTCCGCCAGTGCTCGCGCAGCACCTTCACCAGCGGAGGCTGCTCGGCGGCGGCCGTCTCCGGGCGGGTTGCCTGCAGCTCCTTGAACTTGGGCGTGTCCTCCACCGCGCGGTGGATGTAGAGCCCGATGCCGATCATGACCAGACCGGACAGGAACGGAATCCGCCAGCCCCACGCCATCATCTGCTCGTCCGAGAAGAGGAACGCGAGCACGAGGAACGCGCTGATCCCGCCCATCAGTCCCAGCTGTGAGCCGACCTGCACGAAGCTCCCGAAGAAGCCGCGCCGGCCGGCCGGCGCGCTCTCGGTGAGGAGCAGCGACGCGCCGCCCCACTGCCCGCCGAGCGCGAAGCCCTGCAGCAGGCGCAGCAGCGTGAGCGCCACCGCGGCGGCCCAGCCGATCGTCGCCGCCGTGGGCAGCAGGCCCATGAGGAAGGTGGCTCCGCCCATCACCACCGTCGAGGCGACGAGCATCGGCTTGCGGCCGTACCGGTCGCCGAAGTGGCCCGCGACCGCGCCGCCGACCGGGCGGGCGACGAATCCGACGGCGAAGGTCGAGAACGAGGCCAGCGTGGAGGCGGTGTCGCCGAGCCCGGAGAAGAACAGCGGGCCGAGGAAGATGGCGGAGGCGGTGGCGTAGACGAAGAAGTCGAAGTACTCGACGGCCTGCGCCAGTACGGCGACGGTGACCAGCCGGCGCAACCGGGAGGCCGAGGAGGTCGCCGGGGCCCCTGGCGGGGCGGCGGCGGCCGGGGTGGATGTGAACTCGGTCATACCCAGGACGCTAGGCCGCTCAGAGGAATAGCACTATTACAAGTCTTGTCGCCTTCACTTAGCCGGACGCCTATCGATTCGGCAAGGAGTGTGTCCGCGACTCGCGGGTCCGCGACAAGGCCGAGAGCGAATTCATAGGGAAACGACTATGTCCTGATGCTGAACTTTCACATAGACCTATGTGAGCGTCGGTCGTAGCGTCGGGTCATCCCACACGTCGAGGAGGTACCGGTGCCGCTGGCCGTCGTTACGGCGTCACACTCGCCGCTCCTGCACACGGTCGAGCCGCGCGGCGGCGCCCGCGCCGCGGTCGGCTCGGCGTTCGCGCAGGCCCGTGACTTCGTCGCGGAATTCCAGCCGGACCTGGTCGTCGTGCTCGCGCCGGACCACTACAACGGCATGTTCTACGACCTGATGCCGCCGTTCTGCGTGGGCACCGCGGCCGAGGCGGTCGGCGACTACGGGACGGCGCGGGGATCGCTCGCGGTCGACGCGGACGCCGCGCGGCACGTCGTCCGGGAGGTCCTCGCGGCGGACGTCGACCTGGCGATGTCCGAACGGATGGTCGTCGACCACGGCTTCGCGCAGCCCCTGGAGCAGTTGTTCGGTTCCATCGACGCCGTCGCGACGGTGCCCGTCTTCGTCAACGCCGTGGCGGTGCCGTTCGGTCCCGTGCGGCGCACCCGCCGGCTCGGCGAGGCGCTGGGGCGCGCCCTGCTCGCACTCGACCGCCGGGTGCTGCTGCTCGGCTCCGGCGGGCTCTCCCACGATCCGCCGATCCCCACGCTGGAGGACGCGCCGCCCGAGGTCGCCGCCCGGCTCATCGGCGGCCGGAATCCGACGGCCGAGGAGCGGGCCGAGCGCGAGGCCCGCGTCCGCCGCGCGGGCCTGGCCGTCGCGGCAGGGGAACCCGGCCCGCGGCTGAATCCGGACTGGGACCGCGCCTTCCTCGACCTGCTGGCCGAGGGACGGCTCGCCGCCACCGACGCCTGGACCAACGACTGGATCACCGCCGAGGCGGGCAACTCGGCCCACGAGGTCCGCACCTGGCTGGCCTGCTACGCGGCGCTGGCCGCCGCCGGCCCCTACGCGATGCGCACCCGCTTCTACCGCGCCATCCCGGAATGGATCGCCGGCTTCGGCATCACCACCGCAGAGACCCGGAGGACCCCATGACCGTCCCCGCCCCCGTCACCGACGAGCCGAGCATCTGGACCGCCCTGCTGGGGCAGGACCTGACGATCCGGCATGTGCAGGTCGGCGAATGGAACACCCGCGTACTGGAAGCAGGCTCGGGACCGGAGACCGTCGTCCTGCTGCACGGCGTCGGCGGGCACCTGGAGGCCTACGCGCGCAACATCCCCGCCCTCGCCGCGCGGTACCGCGTCATCGCCTACGACTACCCCGGCCACGGGCTGACCACCCCGGCGACCCGGCCGCTCGAACTGCCGGACTACGTCGCCCACCTCATGGGCCTTCTCGACGCGCTCGGCTTGGATCGGACACACCTGAACGGGGAGTCGCTCGGAGGATGGGTCGCGGTGAAAGCCGCGTACGCGCACCCCGAGCGTGTGGGCCGCATCGTGCTGAACACCCCCGGTGGCGCGCTGTCCGATCCGGCGGTCCGCGAACGGATCCGCACGCTGTCCCAGGGCGCCGCCGACGACCCGAGCGACGAGCGCATCCGCGCCCGCGTGACCTGGCTGATGGCCGACCCGGCGAGCGTCACGCAGGAACTGGTCGACGTCCGGCGGACCATCTACGCACAGCCGCCGTTCGCCGAGTCGATGCGGAACATCATGTGCCTCCAGGACGGCGGCACCCGGGCGCGCAACATGATCACCGACGACGAGCTGGCGGCCATCACCGCGCCCGCGCTCGTCATCTGGACCAGCGACGACCCCTCGGGACCCGCCGCCGTCGGGCTGCGCATGGCGGACCGGCTCCCGAACGGACGCTTCGAACTCGTCAAAGGCGCCGGACACTGGCCGCAATGGGAGCAACACCACCGCTTCAACGACCTCGTGCTCGGCTTCCTCGCTGAAGAGGGAGGTGCGGCATGACCAGGTCGATCGGTCGACGGACGGTCCTCGCGTCGATCCCGGCCACTGTGGGGCTGGCCGGTGTCGCCGGCCTCTCCCCCGCCGGAGCGGAGGGCGCCGCCGGGCACGCATGGCCGGTGGACTTCACGCCGATACCGGTGCCGGACGTCCCGCTGCGGCGCGGGGTGCTGGAACTGCCGGACGCCCGTCTCGCGTGGAGCGACACCGGCGGCGACGGCCCCGTCGTCGTGCTCCTGCACGCCCGGTCGGGGAGCCTGAACTCCTGGCCCTACCAGCAGCAGGGACTGCGCGGCGAGGGCCGTCGCGTCATCGCCTACTCCCGGCGCGGCCATGAAGGCAGCACGCACACCGCCGTCGGCTACAGCACCGACGATCTCATCGCGCTGCTCGACCATCTGGCGATCGATCAGGCCCATCTCGTCGGGCATGCCGCAGGCGGGGTGCCGGCCCTGGACGCGGCCCTGGCGCGACCGGCCCGGGTCCGCTCGCTTTCGATCGTGTGCAGCACCATGGGCATCAAGGACCCGGAGTTCGCGGCGAGCGTCGCCGCGCTGCGGTCGCCGGAGTTCGAATCCATGCCGAGCGAGTTCCGCGAGCTCGGTCCGAGCTATCGCTCCGCCGACCCGGCCGGCGTGCGCGAGTGGCTGAAGATCGAGGAACGGGCTCTGAACGGCGAATTCTTCATGCAGGGCTTCAGGAGCCCGATGGACTGGGCGGCGGTCGAAGCCACGGCGGTGCCCACCCTGCTCGTCACGACGGACGCCGACAACTACATCACGCCCTACCTTGCCGGGAAGGTCGCGAAACGCATGCGACGCGCGGAGCAGCACACGATCGTGGGGTGCGGGCACTGCCCCACCTGGGAACGTCCACTGGAGTTCAACCGCGTTATCTCCAGGTTCGTCGCCCGTCACCGTTGAGCCGTGTCACGGAGGTCACCCATGTCCCATCTCGCGAATGACGAGCCCGTCGGCCTGGTGGGCGCCGGGACGATCGGCGGTGGATGGGCCGCCACCTACCTCGCCCGGCGCCGGCCGGTGCTGGTGGCCGATCCGGCACCCACCGCGCTCGGGAGGCTGACGTCGTACCTCGACGCGGTGTGGCCGTCGGTCCGGCGCACCGTGCCCGGCGCACCCGCGTCGGCGCCCCTGGACCTGCTCCGGCTGGTCCCGGCCGCCGAGCTCGGCGCCGCGGCCTTGGTGCACGAGAACGTCCCCGAGTCCCTCGAAGCCAAGCGGGAGGCGTACCGGAGCATCGAGGCCTCGGTCGCGTCCGAGGTTCCGATCCTGTCGAGCAGCGGCGGGCTCATGCCATCGGACCTGCAAACCGGCATGAAGCACCCGGAGCGCCTGCTGGTCGCCCACCCGCAGAGCCCCGTCTACGCGCTACCGCTCGTGGAGGTCCTGGCGGGCGAGGCGACCTCGTCCGCGGTCGTCACCGCGGCGCTCGCCCACCTTCGCGACCTGGGCAAACGCCCGGTCCTGCTGCGACGCGAGGTACCCGGGTACCTCACCAACAGGCTCACGTTCGCGATGCTCCGGGAAGCGGTGCATCTGCTCGCCGAGGGCGTCGTGGACGCCCGCGGCATCGAGGACGCCGTCGTCCACGGCATCACCCCGCGTTTCCTGGTCGGCGGTCCCCTCACCTCGCTGGCGCTGGCCGGCGGCCCCGACGGGATGCGCGGCGCGATGCGCTCGTTCGCGGAGACCATCGAGGGTTGGTGGTCCGAGCTCGGCTCGCCGCATCTCGACGAGAAGACCCGCGCCCTGCTGATCGCGGCCGGGGACGACGCCCTCGACGGCCGGCCGATCGGCGCGGTCCTCGCCGACAGGGACACGGCCGCCGTCGACCTGCTGGCGCTGCTGCACGCCGATGACCGCGGTGAGGCCGGGCCTCACCCGGAGCCCGGGGCATGAGCATGTTCGCGACGCCCGCGGTCGACCACCACCGCGATCCGGACGGGCTGCTCCTGCTGCGGTCCCGCATTCCCGCCGGCACGCCGGCGCCGACCGTCCTGCACTGGCTGCGCCGGTTCGCCGCCGAGACGCCTGACGCCGTCCTGCTCACGGTGTCCACCGGCACCGGCAGGACGGCCTGGTCCTACGCCGAGGCGTGGGACGACGTGACCCGGGTCGCCGCGGCGCTCGTCCAGCGCGGCCTGCGGAGCGGGGACCGCGTGGTGGTGCTGGGGCCGAACTCCATCGAGCACATGACCATGGGGCTGGCCGCGATGCTCGCGAGGGCCGTGGCGGTGCCCGTCGCGCCGCAGTACGCGGGGGCCTCCGCCGACCGCGGCAAGCTGACCGGCCTCCTGGCCCTCCTCGAACCGGCCCTGGTGTGGGTGTCCGACCCGGCCCGCGCGGCGGTCCTGGCGGACGCCCTGCCCGAGGGCTCACGGGCCGATGTCCTGGTCGGTCATCCGGCCGTGCGGGACCTGCGGAGAGAAGCCCGCGACGGGGACCCGCGGCCGGATCCCGACGACATCGAACCGGCTGCCCCGGCGAAGATCCTCCTCACCTCCGGTTCGACCGGCCGGCCGAAGCCGGTGGCCTACACCCAGTCGATGATGACGACGAACGTCCAGGTCACGGTCGACGTCTGGCCGTTCCTGACCGGCCACCGCCCGGTGCTGGTCGACTGGCTGCCGTGGAACCACGCCTTCGGCGGCAATGCCAACGTCGGGCTCGTGCTGTCCCAGGGCGGAACGCTGCACATCGACGAGGCGGCGGGCCGGCCGGACCGGCTCGACGTCACCATCGAGAACCTCCGCCGTCACCGGCCCACCTTCCATGGGGCGGTCCCGGCCGGGTTCGCGGCGCTCCTGCCCGCGTTGGAGGCCGATCCGTCCTTCCGCGAGGCGTTCTTCGGGCGACTCGACGTCATGTTCAGCGCCGGCGCGGCCATGCACCCGGGCGTGTTCCGCCGGCTGTCGGATCTGTCGGCGACGGTGCGCGGGCGTCCCGTTCCCATCGTGACCGGATGGGGTTCGACCGAGGCGGGCCCTGGAGCCACCATGGTGCACGCGCACGGGGTGGCCCCGGACTGCATCGGGACACCGCTGCCCGGTGTCGAGATCGCGCTCCGGCCCGTCGCGGGCAAGCGGGAACTCCTCGTCCGCGGACCATGCGTCGCCGCCGGGTACTGGCGGCAGCCCGAACAGAGCCGGGCGGCGTTCACCTCCGACGGCTGGTACCGCTCGGGTGACACGGGCGAACTGATCGATCCCGCGCGCCCGGAACTCGGGCTGCGCTTCACCGGCCGGATCGCCGACGACTTCAAGCTGGCCAACGGCACCTGGGTCGACGCCACCGGCATCCGCGCGGATCTCCTCGCCCGCGGCGGAGGCCGCCTGCGCGACGTCGTCGTGGCCGGCGCCGACCGGCCGGCGCCATGCGTGCTCGTCTGGGCGGACGACCGGGCCTTTGGCGCGGACGACCTGCGACTACTCCTGGACGTGTTCAACCGCGAGAACCCCAAACCGAGCACTCGGCTCCTCGGCGGCGCTCTGCTCGTCCCTGAGGGCGACGAGGTGGGCAGCAAGGGACAACTCGTGCGCGGGGTCGTCCTGGAACGGCGGGCGCGGCTCGTCGAGCAGCTTTACGACAGGCAGGAGGCGACATCGTGAAGGTCGAGGACCCTGACAGGACCCTGGCCGTCGACCGCGCCACCGATCTCCGGACCCACGTCGGAACCGAAATCGGGGTCAGCGGCTGGGCTTCACTCGAACAGGACGACGTGCTCGGGTTCGCCGAACTCACCCACGACCGGCACTGGATCCACACGGACCCGGTCCGTGCGCGTGCCGAGGCCGGTCTGAGCGGTCTCCTCGCCCACGGATTCCTGATGCTCTCGACGGTCACCGCCCTGGCGAACCAGTGCTACACCATCGCCAAGGCCACGAGATGGACGAACTACGGGCTGGAACGGGTCCGGTTCACCGCCCCCGTCCTCCCGGGCGACGAGTTCCGCCTTCGCTTGACGTTGGATGCGGTGGCCGCGGGCCCGAGCGCCACCACCCGGCTCGACCTACGGTGCCTGTTGGAGCGGCGGGCGAGCGAACGGCCCGCGATGGCGGCGGTATGGATCGTCTTGGTGGAGGAAGCGTGAACGGCGTCCCCGAAGGCTTCGTCCCCCTCGGCCAGGAGGGCACCTTCCTCGACCACGTCGGCGGCCTGATGTGGCGGCGCGGCACCGACCGGACCGACGTCTGCGTGTCGCCGGCGCCTCACCACCTCAATCCCAACGGCACCGCGCACGGCGGCTTCCTCATGACCGTCCTCGACATCACCCTCGGCGCCACCGTCGAGTCCTACCTCGGCGTGAACCCCGACCGCCATCCCGTGACGCTGCAACTGTCCTGCTCGATGATGGCGCCCGCCCACGGCGGTGACCTGCTGTTCGGGGAGGCGACGGTCGATCAGTCGACGCGAACGGTGACCTTCGCATCCGCCCGACTCCACAGCCAGGGCCGAACGGTCCTAACGGCAAGCGCGGTCTTCCGGAACCCCCCGTCACCCTGACCGACCGCGGGAGGAGGCGCCGGTCATCGGATCGGCGTCCAGGTCGTACCAGTGCCGGGTCAGTGGGGAGGTTTCGCCGTGCCGGTGCGGGATGGGAAGGTCGGGGGGCGGCGTTGGGTGAACGCGGCTATGCCTTCGCGGGCGTCCGGTGAGGTGAAGGCCTTCTGACCGTAGAGGGCTTCGCTGTGGAACGCCTGGTCCTGCGGGAGGTCACCGAGCCTGAGCACGGCCTCCTTGACGGTTTCCAGTGCGGTGCCGCTGCGGGCCACGAGCCGATGGGCGCGGTCGAGCGCGGAATCGAGCAGTGAGGGAAGGGGGACCACCTCGTTGAGGAGTCCGTATCGGAGTGCCTGCGCCGCGGAGATCCGGTCTCCCTGCAGCATCAGTTCCATCGCCCACACGTAGGGGATCTGCCGTGTCAGCCTGGTGAGGGTGCCCCCCGCGGGGACGACGCCGACGCCGCTCTCGGGAAGGCCGAACTCGGCGGTGTCGGCCGCGATCCGGATGTCCGTGGACAGCATGATCTCGAAGCCGCCGCCGAGGCAGAGACCGTTGATCGCGGCGATCACGGGTTTGAACAGCGTGGTGTGCTTCTGGTGCGCGGCATCCCATTCGGAGATGTCGAAGCGCCCCTGTGCCAGGGCCGGGATCGACTCGGTGAGGTCGGCCCCCACGCTGAAGGCGCGGTCGCCGCTGCCGGTGAGGATCGCGACGGCGAGCGAGTCGTCGTCGCGGACCTCGGCGAAGGCCGCGCCCAGGTCCTCGTACATCGCGAGCGTCAGCGCGTTGAGCTTGTCGGGACGGTCGAAGCGGATGATCCCGACCGCCCCGTCGCGGTCGAGGGTGATGCCGCCCATCAGATGACCTTCTTCTCGCGCAACGCGGCGATGTGGTGCTCGTCGAGATCGGCCAGTGCCCCGAGGACGGTGCCGGCGTGCTCGCCGACCTTCGGTGCGAGGCCGCGCGGCTGGGTGGGCGTGCCGCCGAGCTTGATGGGCGAGCCGAACATGCGCAGCCGGCCGAAGTCGGGATAGTCGACGTCGACGACCATGTCACGCGCGGCGATCTGCGGGTCCTCCACGACCTCGGCGATGTCCTTGATCGCGCTCAGCGGCACGGCGTCGCCGACGATCTCCTCCAGCTCGGCCTTCGTCTTGTCCTCGAACCACTTGTGCAGCAGCGGCCGGATCCGCCGCTCGTAGACCTCGGGCTCGAACCGTTTGGCCATGGTGTCGATCTCGGGGTCGTCGGCGAGCTCGGGCTGTCCGAACAGGTGGCAGGACAGGCGCCAGAACTTGTCGGTGTATCCGCCGAAGAACACGAACCCGTCCTGGCACGGGTAGAGCTCGTAGGGCTTGACGAACGGGTGCTCGTTGCCCAGCGGACCGGCGACCTTGCCGTCGACGGCGTAGGAGACCACGGCGTTCTCGGTGAGGCTGAGCACCGAGTCCTGCTGGGACACGTCGACCATCTGCCCCTCCCCGGTCTTCTCCGCGTGCCGTAGCGCGGCCAGGGTGCCGATGACCGCGTACAGCGTGGCGGACAGATCACCGATGATGGTGCCGACGCGCACCGGAGGCCGGTCGGGGAAGCCGTTGATCGACCACAACCCGCCCGCGGCCTGCGCGCTGTTGTCGTAGGCGGGCCGGCGGCGATAGGGGCCGGACTGCCCGTAGCCGGAGATCGCCGTGTACACCAGCCGCGGGTTCTGCTCGCGCAGCGTCTCGTAGCCGACGCCCAGCTTGTCCATCGTGCCGGGCCGGAAGTTCTCGACCAGGACGTCCGCGCGGCGTACCAGTTTCTTCAGCAGTTCCTTGCCGTCCGGCTGGGACAGATCGAGGGTCAGCCCGAACTTGTTGCGGTTGAACTGGGCGAAGAACCCGCTGAACTCCTCGCCGGAGCTCGCCTTGAGCTTCGGCGGGAAGTCCCGGGCGTAGTCCGGATCCCTGGGATTCTCGACCTTGATCACGGTCGCCCCGAGGTCGCCCAGCAGCATCGAGCAGAAGGGGCCGGCGACGACCCGGGTGATGTCCAGGACCACGATGCCGCGCAGCGCGCCCTGGGACGGCCCGCCGGGGAGCATGCCCGCGATCGCGCCGAAGTCGTTGATGGTCATGTTCGCCTCTGATCTATGAGTCGGCCGGTCAGCCCGCCGTCGAGTCGACCCTGACGCACGCCTCCAGAAGGGTGCCGCACGCGGGGCTGTAGTACTCGTCGATCAAGACGCGCTGCCCGTTGGCGCGCGGGCGGACGCGGACTCCGTACGCGGCCAGCCTGTCGGCGGCCACATGGGTGACCTTCCGCGCGGCCCGGTGCCAATCCTCCCCCGTACCCAGGCGGGCACCGCTGGCGGGCACGAACCAGCCGTCCGCGTCACGGCGCGGCGCGGACGATCCGGCCGGCGAGGCCGGCAGGACCTGCTGGACGGGGCTTTCGCCGAGCCGTTCCCGGCGGAGCTCGGCGCGGGCCCGCTCCGTGGCGGTCTCGTCGACGACGCCGTCGGTAAGGACCACGCCGTAGGTCCGCCGCGCGGCCTGGGCGGTCACATAGCCGTCGCGAACGTCGGCCGCGACCAGCTGCGGGGCGCGCAGCAGCGGGTCGCCGTAGCCGCCTCCGCCCGCGATCCACTGCACGAACACGTCCCCGGCCCGGACCGTGACCGACTGCTGGTTGATCGCCAGCAGCTCCTTCTCCTCGGCGCTCAGCGCGTCCCGGGCGGGGACCCGGCCGTCACCGAGCAGCCGCGCGACATCGGTCCGGCGCCAGACCTCGTGCCCGCTGCCGCCACCGGGGAGGCCTCCACCGAAGCCGCCGGCGACCACCTGGGCGCTCGGGGCGAACACCGTCTGCGTGACCTCCGGCGCACCGTGCAGGGTCCAGGCGAAGCGCAGGCCGAGGCCGCCGCGGTGGGCGCCGTGGCCCGCGCTGTCGACGTTGAGCTGCTTCCACAGGTAGAGCACCGGGTAGAGCATCTCGTTCATCTCGACGTCGGGGAGCATGTTGTTGACCTGCGTCATCATCCCCGCGCAGTCGAGCCCGTCGCCGTCGGGCTGGGCGCCGGCGCCCATCCCGCCGCCGTCCATGTTGAACAGGACGAAGTACTCGCCGCCGTCGGTGGTGCCCGCGGAGATCCCGCCGGTCCACGAGTCGCCCCACACCCCCTGCGTGCGGTTGCGGACGGTGTCGTCGTCGCTCCTGTGGCACGCGTCGTTCATGAGCTTGGTGACCACGCGGCTCACCCGGGCGCCGGTGGTGAGGTGCCCGTTGCTGATCGGCGCCGGGGGCCGGGGGTTCACGATCGAGCCGGGTTCGGCGACGATGTCGAACGCCGTCATGACACCCTCGTTGAACGGGACGTCCCAGGCGAGGATCGGCACGATGGCCGTGGCGACACTGCCGACCAGGGCTCCGTAGCTGCAGTTGACGAAGCCGTCGGTCTGCTCGCTGGAGCCGGTGAAATCGAAGGTGATCTGGTCGCCGCTCTTGGTCATGGTGCAGGCGACGCGGTACAGGTCGTCGACGTGTCCGTTGTGTTCGGTCCACTCGTCGGCGCTGTAGGTGCCGTCCGGGATCGCGCGGATCCGTTCGCGCACGACCTGCTCGGCGAGCTCGAAGGAGAGCTTGGTGTAGTCGCGGAACCGCTCGAGCCCGAACTCCTCGATGGTGCCGAGCAGCCGCCGGATGCCGGTGTTGTTGCTCGCGACCAGGCTGCGCACGTCGTTCCAGAACAGCGTGGGCACCCGGACGTTGTTGAGCAGGATCCGGCGCACCCACTCGACGGGCTCGCCCCGCTCGAAGATCTTCACACCGGGCGGCAGCCGCAGCGCCTCGGCGTAGCAGTCATGGGCGCCGGGCGCGAAGCCGCCGGGGGTCATGCCGCCGACGTCGACCAGGTGCGCCTGCGACTGCGCCCAGCCGATCAGCTCGTCGCCGTGGAAGATCGGCGAGATCACGTTGGTGTCCGGCGGGTGGCTCGCGCCGGCCGTGTGCGGGTCGTTGCAGATGAACGCGTCACCCGGCGCGAGCGGCTCGCCCTCGATGGCCTTCACCAGGTTCTGCACGGCGACGCTGCCGGATCCGATGTGGAACTGGACGTAGTCGGAGTAGGCGTAGATGCGGCCGGCGGGGTCGAACAGGGCGGTGTTGAAGTCGCCGGCCTCGGTGATGACCGGGGAGCCCGACGAGCGGATCATCGCGATGCCCATCTCCTCCACGATGGAGTCCAGGCGCATCCGGATCACCTCGAGGGTGACCGGGTCGAATCCTTCGGGCATCTCGGGCTGGGTGCTGGTCATGGGTCGTCTCCTTCGGCGGACGGGTCAGCGGTCGGCGAGGCCCAGCAGGAAGTCGCCGCCCTCGGTGAGCTCGACGGTGGCGCCGCTGGGCACGTAGACCGTGGTGTCGGGCTCCTCCAGCAGGCAGGGACCGTCGGATCGGCCGAGCGCGCCGAACCCCCGGTGCACGCCGATCTCGACGCGCTCCCCGGTGAGCGGCTCCAGCACGGCGCGGCGGGTGAGCTCGTGCCGCTCCTCATCGGCGCCCGCGATCTGCTTCACCGTCTGCACGTCGCTGCGGCCGATGGCCCGGACCCGCGTGTTGATGAGCAGGATGTCGGCCTCCGTCCACGCGGTGCCGGTGCCGAACTCCTCCTCGTAGTCGGCGATGAACCGGTCGCGCAGCGCCTCCTTGTCCGCCTCGCCGAACGTGCTCACGGGGAGGCGGGTGGTGACCTCGAAGATCTGGCCCACGAACTTCATGTCCGCCTCGCGCTGGAGCTCTCGGCGGTCGTCCGGGATCCCCTCGGTCTCGAACCACGCCCGCGCGCGTTCCTCAAGGGCCGCGAACTCCTTCTCCAGCGCCGCGGCGGGCTGGTCCATCGTCCACGGGCTCGTCTGGACGGCGGAGAAGACCGAGTCGGCGTGCATCAGGCCGTAGGCGGAGAAGACCGCGGCGTTGCGCGGGATCACGACCTCCCGGACCCCGGCCTCGGCGGCGATGGCGGCCGCGAACAGGCCGCACGCGCCGCCGAAGCCGACGAGGGTGAACTCGCGCGGATCGTGCCCCCGGTTCACGGTGATCTTGCGCAGCGCGTTGGACATCTGCGACGTCGCCAGCCGGTACACGCCTTCGGCGGCGGCGTCCTCGGAGATCCCCAGGGGTTCGGCCACGTGCTTGCGCAGCGCCGTCCGCGCCTTCTCCTCGTACAGGGGGACGGTGCCGCCGAGGTAGTAGTCCGGGTTGATCAAGCCGAGCACCAGCGCGGCATCGGTGACCGCCGGCCGGGTGCCGCCCTTGCCGTAGCAGGCGGGGCCGGGGGTCGAGCCCGCGCTCTGCGGGCCGACGCGCAGCAGGTTCCGGCCGTCCACCCAGGCCAGGCTGCCGCCGCCCGCCCCGATGGTCTCGATGTCGACGGCGGTCAGGCTCGTGGGCAGGCCGCCTATCTCGGCCCGGGGCAGCAGCCGGAACTCCTCGTCCAGGATCGCCGCGGCGTCGAGGCTCGTGCCTCCCATGTCCGCGGTGAGCACCCGGCGGCGCCCCAGGCGCTTGCCCAGCAGCCGCGCGCCGGTGACGCCGCCGACCGGGCCGGAGTTGAACATCGAGATCGGGGCCTTGCCGGTTTCCTCCACCGACAGGAACCCGCCGTGCACCTGCATGATCTGCACCCGAGCGCGGAGCCCCCTGCTCCGGAGGTCCTCGGCCAGGTGCTCGAAGTGCGAGGCCACGATCGGCTTCACCGCGGCGTCCAGCGCGGTGGTGACCATGCGCTCGTACTCGCGGTAGACCGGTGTCAGGCGGCTGGACAGCGTGTACGGGACGTCGGGGTGGTGGGCGTCCAGGTAATCGCCGATCGCCTGTTCGTGGACGGCGTTGCGGAACGACCACAGCAGGCAGACCGCGATCGCTTCCGCGCCGGCCGCCAGGACCGCGTCCACCGCGGCGGCGATCGCGTCCTCGGTGAGCGGGACCAGGACCGTGCCGTGGGCATCGACCCGCTCGGCGACCTCCACGATGCGGCGGCGCTCCACGATGTCCGGCGGCGCCGACATCCGGTGCGGGTCGCGCTCGTCGGTGCGGGCCGAGCGGGCGATGCGCAGGGTGTCGCGGAACCCCTGCGTGGTCAGCAGTCCCACCGCGGCGTACTTCTGCTCGTCCACCGCGTTGGTGACGATGGTGTTGCCCAGGACGAAGCGGTCGACCGCGGCGAAGAACTCCGCCTCGGCCATGCCCACACGGTCCCGCAGGACATCCAGGGCGCCGAGGATCCCGGTGGTCACGTCCTTGGTCGAGAACGCCTTGCCGCGGATCACGCGCCCGTCGACGATCGCCACGGCGTCGGTGAAGGTCCCCCCGACGTCGATGCCAACATGAAGCGCCATGCTCGCCGTCCCTCTCGAATGGGTTGGTGCCGATCGTGCTGGGCTGACGGGTGGTAGGTCCGCACCAACGGTCTGTTTCGATTCACCGGAGATTCCGCCATCCCCGCCGTGGACGCTACGGCCGCCACCTGGTTCAGGCTATGTATCATTCGTCCACTATCCAGGAAAAGTTCCTGTTCGATCGGTACGGGAAGGCAGGGGCGACATGGCGAGCACCATCCCGGTCGAGATCGTCATCGACCTGCTTCAGGCCGCGTCGACCGACCGGGAGGTCGACGTGGACGGCCTCCTGTCGGAGGCGGCCCTGCCCGAGGAGGGCGCCGCCAAGATCGCCTACGAGCTCCGGCGCCTGCGCGCGACCTCGGACCGCTGGCGCCGCCGCGGGCGGGAACTGTCGGCCCTCTTCTCATCGGCACGCGAGCTCGCGCAGCTCCGCGACGTGGACGAACTGCTGGGCCGGCTCGTCGAACGGGCGCACGACCTGGTGGGCACCGACGTCACCTACCTGTCCGAGTTCGACGCGGACAGCAAGGAACTCCGGGTGCGGACCACCCTCGGCTCGATCTCCCCGTCCCTCCTCGGGCTGCGGGTGCCTCCCGGCATAGGTCTGGCGAGCCAGGTGGTCGAGGGCCGCCGGCCGTGCTGGACGTCCAAGTACGCCACGATGACGCAGGTGCCGCATGACTCGGGCATCGACGCCGCCGTCAAGGCGGAGGGCCTGGTGTCGCTGCTCGGCGTCCCGCTGCTGGCCGACGACCAGGTGCTCGGCGTGCTGTTCGCCGCCAACCGCTTCGAGCACGCCTTCTCGCCTGAGGAGATCTCCCTGCTGTCGGCCTTCGCCGACCACGCCGCGATCGTGCTCCAGACCGCCCGCCTGCTCGCCCGGGCACGGGACTCGGCCGACGAGGCACGCCGCGCCTACGGAGAACTCGCCCGCCACGTCGAGGCCGTCGAACGCGCCAGCGAAGTCCACAACGACCTCACGAACCTCATCCTCCAGGGCGGTGACGCGCCCGATGTCGCGACCGCACTCGGACGTGCGTTGCGGTGCCACGTCAGGCTGCTCGAAACCGACGACTCCGACGAGCCTCTGCGCGAGGCCGTGGATCGAAGCCGCCGGAGCGGACGTTGCGTCCCCGTGGGAGGAGGCGCCTTCGTGGTGGCGATCGTCGCCGGGACGACGTCTCTCGGAGCCCTGCTGCTGGAGCAGGGCGAGGTCGCGTTCGGCCCCGTCGAGCTGCGGACCGCCGAACGCGCCGCACAGATCACCGCGCTGCTCAACCTCAAGCAGGAGGCCATGATCGAGGCCGAGAAGCGCGTCCGCGGCGACCTGCTCGCCGACCTGCTGTCCAACTCCCCCGGCCGCCGGGCCGACATCGCCACCCGGGCCCGCGCACAGGGCATCCGGCTCGGTGACCTGCGATCCGTCGTGGTGGTCTGCGTGCCGTCCGAACTCCGCCGTGACGCCGTCCTCGCCCTGCGCCAGATCGGCGGCCTCGTCGGCGCGCACGCCGAGCATGTCGTGGCCCTCACGTCCGATCCCGACCCGCGCACCGCGAGCACGCACGTCCACCAGGCGGTGAGCCGCACGCTCCAGGTGCCGGTCCTCGCGGCCGGCGCCAACGTCAGCGACGCCGCCGGCGATCTGCGCACGCAGGTGGACGCGGCCTCGGCATGTCTTCGAATTCTGCCGTCGCTCGGACTGGACGACGCCGCCGTCACCACCGACGAATACCTTCCCTACACGGCCCTCTTCGGCCCCGGGGAAGCGCGGGTGAACGCCTACGTACGGTGCGTCATCGGGCCCGTACTGGACTGGGACGGCGAACACTCGGCCAAGCTGCTGCCCACGCTGGCCGCCTACCTCAGCAACCGGATGAGCACGGTCGGCGCCGCGCGTGCTCTCCACCTGCACAAGAACACGGTGCTGCAACGCATGGAACGAGTGACCCAGCTCCTCGGCGAGGACTGGCAGGAGCCGGACCATCTTTTCCGGATCACCGTCGCGGTCCGCCTCGCCCACCTGACCGATCGCCCATAGAAATCTCATCAAGCATGGACGATCGGTCCGTTCCCCATCGATCTCATGCGAACTACCGTCGCTCCCTGTACTGCAACCACACGTAGGCGGGGAACCGACATGCCGCGCACCAGCCGTATCCAGCGTCTCCGGGACCTCTCCGTCGAGGACCGGCGCACGTCCGTCGCCGACGCCGCCGGCCTCGACCCCGCGGCGATCGCCGCCTTCGACCCCGCGCACGGCCTCACCACCGCGCTGGCCGACCACATGATCGAGAACGTGGCCGGGATCATCGGAGTCCCGATCGGGGTCGCGACGAACTTCGTCGTCAACGGCTCGGACGTGCTCGTGCCGATGGCGATCGAGGAGGCGTCGGTCGTCGCCGCGGCGAGCAACGCCGCCAAGGTCGCGCGCGTCCACGGCGGGTTCACCACGTCCTCGACCGCGCCCATCATGCAGGCACAGGTCCAGATCGTGGGGATCGCCGACCCCGAGGCGGGACGGGTACGGCTGCTGGAGGCCCGTGAGGAGCTGATCGCGCTCGCCGACGCCCAGGACCCGAAGCTCGTCGAGTTCGGCGGCGGCGTCCGCGACATCGCGGTGCGCCTGGTCCCGTCGCGCGCCGGCACCTATGTCGTCGCGCACCTGCAGGTCGACGTCCGCGACGCGATGGGCGCGAACGCGGTCAACACGATGGCCGAGGCCGTCGCCGCCCGGGCGGCCGAGATCGCGGGCGGGAACAGCCTGCTGCGGATCCTCACCAACAAGGCCGACCTGCGGCTCTCCCGGGCACGCGCGGTGTTCGACGCCGCCGCGCTCGGCGGCCCCGACGTGGTCGACAACATCATTCACGCCGCCGCGCTCGCCGAGGCCGACCCCTATCGCGCCGCGACCCACAACAAGGGCATCATGAACGGCATCACCGCGGTCGTGCTCGCCACCGGCAACGACACCCGCGCCGTCGAGGCCGGCGCCCACTCCCACGCCGTCTCCCCCGCCGGGCGCTACACCTCGCTGTCCCGGTTCGAGAAGGACGCCGACGGCAACGTCGCCGCGGTCCTGGAACTGCCCATGCCCGTCGGTCTCGTCGGCGGCGCCACCAAGGTCCATCCCGCCGCTCAGGCGGCGATCGCCCTGCTCGGCGTCCGCACCGCCACCGAGCTCGCGGAGATCATCACCGCGGTCGGCCTCGCGCAGAACCTCGCCGCCGTCCGGGCCCTGGCCACCGAGGGGATCCAGCGCGGCCACATGTCCCTGCACGCCCGCAACATCGCCTCGACGGCCGGGGCGACCCCGGAGGAGGTGCCGGCCGTCGTCGCCCGGCTCATCGCGGACAAGCAGCTCCGCGCCGACCACGCCGAGAAGGTCCTGGCCGAACTGCGGGCCGGACGATGAGCGGATACGGGACCCGGCGGCTGCCGGGCCTCCCCGAATCCGTCACCATCTGCGAGGTGGGCCCCCGTGACGGACTCCAGAACGAGTCCGCACCGGTGGACGCCGGCGTGAAGATCGAGTTCATCGAACGCCTCGCGGACGCCGGCCATACCCTCATCGAGGCGACGAGCATGGTCCACCCCGCCCGGGTGCCCCAGCTCGCGGACGCCGAGGAGGTACTCCGCCGCCTCGACCGCCGCCCGGGGGTCCGTTACCCCGTCCTCGTGCCCAACCTGCGCGGCCTGCGACGAGCCCTCGACCTGGACGTCACCGACATAGCCGTGTTCGCATCGGCCACCGAGAGCTTCGCCAAAGCCAACCTCAATCGCACAGTGGCCGAATCACTCGAGATGTTCGCTCCCGTCATCGCCGAGGCCCGCGAAGCCGGGATGCGGGTACGCGGCTACCTTTCCATGTGCTGGGGCGACCCATGGGAAGGAGCGGTCTCCACCGACCAGGTCGTCGGCGTCGCGACGGCACTGGCCTCCCTCGGCTGCACCGAACTCAGCCTCGGCGACACCATCGGCGTGGCCACCCCGGGGCGGGTCATCGCCCTCCTCAAGGCCCTCACCGCCGCCGGGATCCCGCTCGACCGGATCGCCGTGCACTTCCACGACACCTACGGCCAGGGACTCGCCAACACACTCGTCGCGCTCCAGCACGGGGTGAGCACCGTGGACACCTCGGCAGGCGGCCTCGGCGGCTGCCCCTACGCCGAGAGCGCCACCGGCAACCTCGCCACCGAAGACCTCCTCTGGCAGCTCGAAGGTCTCGGCATCCGCACCGGCATCGACCTTGCCAAACTGGTCGAGACCAGCACCTGGCTCGCCGCGCGGCTGGGCCGCCCGAGCCCCTCCTCGGTCGTCCGCGCACTCCAGGACAAACCGATCCCCGCGCAGTAGTCGACTGAGCGGATCCGAGCGGCAATTCAGTCGTCGGCGCACCATCGGATCCGGGCGGCCCGATCGGTCCGAGCAGGCGTTCGAGTGGTGGTTCCCGATCGACGACGGTCACGCCCTTACCGAGCCGACGGCACGTCGAGGCGATCTCCATCCCGACGAGTCCGCCGACGACGACGATGCGGTTGAGCCTCATCAACGGCCGTCTTCCCCTTCCGCGCGCGTCGTGACGGTCATGGGTGTTCCTGAAGGCCGCGGATCACCGGGGACGGTTCAGCGCAGCGTTGCCGCCCATTCCACGACGACCTTGGTGAACAGTTCAGGATCGAACTGGTGCATCATGTGGAGCGCCGTCGGGTGGTCCTGGTAGTCACATCGCCGGCCCGCGGACTCGATCAGCTCCTTGGCCTTCATCGCCTGAGCAACCGAGAGCGCCCCGGGGCTGAGGACACCGGTCTCCGAATCCTCGTGGCGCTGGTGATGGGTGATCAGCACAGGGGTCTTGACCTGCCTCAGCATGATGTCGTGCGGGCAGTTCACGGCCACGGTGCCCTCGTAGAAGGCGCGCGCCCATTCCGGGTCGTACTCCTTGAAGTTCTGCGGCGGTCGCGACGGGTCGGGGAACAGCATCGCCGAGGTGACCGCGGACGCCGAGTCATCGATCGCCCTGGTCAGGCCGTCCCAGTCGCCGACCGACCACTGGTCTCCCAGGTACCGGTTCCAGGCTTCGAACATGCCGCCGGCTTCGTGCTGCCGGATGCCGTGGCCGGACGAGGGAGTCAGCTCGGAGGCGAACAAGGGAGGGTCCTCGCAGATCGCACCGCGGATCTGGCCCGGCATGGAGTACGCCGACAACCAGGCCGCCATCACGCCACCGGAGGAGCAGCCGGAGACGATGACCGGGCGTCCGATGACCAGCGAGATGAACCTGACCAGGTCGCCGCCGAAGTTGTCGAGGCTGTACCGCCGCGGCGTCCAGGTACTGCGGCCCTGCCCCCTCATGTCGACGGCGAAGACGTGGAAGTGCTCGGCGAGCAGCCCGATCGAGGGCTCGTAGCTCCACCACGATCCGGTCTGCTCCGGAAGGAGAAGCAGGGCCGGGTTCTCCGGAGAGCCCGCCTCGGCATAGTTCATGGTGATCTCACCGAGGTCGACCTGCTTCTCGGGGAAGGCGTGCGGGACGAACACGTCCCGGTCCGCCGGGTTTCCTGCCATCTCTCGCTCCTTGCTCTCTACTGGTCTGCGGTCGCGTGGGCGTCTTCGGCGTCCCACCGCTCGGCGAGCGCGACGTAGTCGGCGATGAGCCCGGGGCGATCGATCGCTCCCTCGCTCAGCACCTCCTCGGGGCGCGCGCCCTGCAGGATCCGCTTGATCGGGATCTCGAGCTTCTTTCCGGTCTTGGTGTGCGGGATCGCGGCCACGACATGGAACGCGTCCGGCACGTGCCGCGGCGAGCCCTCGGTGCGCAGCTTCTGCCGGAGAGCCCCGATCGCCTCGTCGTCCAGGACCTGTCCCGCGTGCGGCACCAGGAACATGGGCATCCGGTACGTCCCGTCGGCGCGCTCGACACCGATCACCATCGCCTCGGCCACGCCTTCGGGCCCCTCGATGATCTTGTAGAGATCGGCGGAGCCGATCCGCACGCCGTTGCGGTTGAGGGTCGAGTCGGAGCGGCCGTGCACGACGAACGACCCCCTGCTGGTGTGGGTGACCCAGTCGCCGTGACGCCAGACCCCGGGGAACGTGTCGAAATACGCGGCCCGGTACTTGGATCCGTCCGGGTCGTTCCAGAACCCGACGGGCATGCTCGGCATCGGAAGCGTGACGACCAGCTCGCCCACCTGATCGCGGATCGGCTCCCCATCGCCGTCGAAGGCCGCCACGGCCGTGCCCAGCACCGGGCCCGGAATCTCACCGGGGACGACCGGGAGCGCGGGCGCACCGGCGACGAACGCGCCGACGACGTCCGTACCGCCGCTGCTGGAGATCAAGGGGACGGACGGCGAGACCGCGTCGGCCACCCATGCGTACACCGAGGCCGGGGCCGGTGCGCCACTCACCATGATCTGCTTGAGGTGCGTGAACCCGTGGTGCTCGTTGGGCCTCGACCCCTGCGACGCGCACCCCAGGATGTGACCGGGGCTGGTACCGAAGACGGTGACGCGCTCGTCGGCGACGATCTGCCACAGTCGATCGGCCGTCGGGAAGAACGGGCCGCCTTCGTAGGTGACCGCCGTGACCCCGGACAGCAGACTGGAGACGACGCTGTTCCACAGCATCCAGTTCGTCGTGGTGTACCAGAAGAACGTGTCTCCAGGGCCCATGTCCGCCTGCAGCGCGGAGGCCGCGAGGCTCATCGCGACCACGCCGGCGTGACTGTGCGCGATCCCTTTGGGAATGCCGGTGGTGCCGGACGAGAACAGGACCCACAGCGGATGCTCGGCCGGCACCTGCGCGGTGATAAGCCGCTCTTCGGAGTCCGCGGAGCAGACGTCGTCCCAGCGTTCGTGACGCACCGGGCCGAAAGCGGCGGGCTCGGCGTCGAGGCCGGCGCGCGGCACCGTCACCACCGCGCGCACCCCCAGACGCTCGACGAGCGCAGCGACCTCCTCACGCCGGTCGCGCACCTTCCCGTCGAAGCGGTACGCCGTGGCGGCCACCAGGACCGTCGGCTCCAGCTGCTGGAAGCGATCGGCGGCGGCGGAGACTCCGTAGTCGGGAGCGCACCCCGCCCACGTCGCGCCGAGCGAGGCCGTGGCGAGGAAGGCGATGACGGATTCCTGCGCATTGGGGAGGTAGCCAACGACCCGGTCTCCCTCCTGGACGCCCATGGAGCGCAGTGCCGAGGCGAAACCGGCGACAGCCGCCCTCAGCCGAGGCCAGCTCAACTCGCCTCGGCTGCCGTCTTCGGCGATCGAGACCACCGCCGCACCGGGCCGGTCGGCGAACCGCATCACCTGATCGACGTAGTTCAGCCGAGCCCCCTGGAACCACTTGGCCCCCGGCATGGTGCGGCGGTCGAGGACCGTTCGGTACGGCGCCGACGCGACAACGCCGAACTGTCGCCACACCTCGGCCCAGAACCGCTCCGGCTCGGTGATCGACCACTCATGCAACTGCCAGTAGTCGTTCAGGACGACGCCGTGCCGCTCTGCCGCTTCGGCGGCGAACTCCGCCAGCCGTCCCGTGCCGAGTGGGGCGGGGGCGAGCCCGGCGGTCCGCGGTGCGTCGCTCATGAGGTGTGCGCGCCGGCCATCAGCTCGGCGAGGTCGTCGGGGGCGAGGAAGGACGGCGGGGGCGGCGGGCCCCACGCGTACATCGCCCGAACGCCCTCCCACACCTCCGGCTTCCACAACGCGTCGTCGACGATGCAGTCGATGTCGGAGCTGTACTCGGAGAAGTTGCCGGCCGGGTCCTTGAGGTACCAGAAGAAGTTCGAGCCGACGGCGTGCCGGCCGAGACCCCACACGTGGCGCGACGGGTCCGCGGCGAGCATGTGGTGAGCTCCCCTGCCGATCTCGTCCACGTCGTCGACGATCCACGAGGTGTGGTGCAGGAACGAGACCGGTGCCTTCTGGACGAGCACGTTGTGATGGTCGGTCGAGCACCGGAGGAAGGCCGCCACATCGGAAACGAGGTCGCTGACCTTGAAGCCGAGGCCCTCGATGAAGAAGCGCTCCGTCGCCGTGTAGTCGGTCGAGCCCAGCACGACGTGGCCGAGCCTGCGCGGCTTGACCGGCCCCTCGCGCGTGACGCCGTCGGCCCGCTCGTTGGTGCGGACCGGCCGCCCCGGCGCGTTGTAGCTCTGCTCCCGGTCGGGTCGCGGCTCGGTACGGGCAGCGATCGAGACGCTGACCTTCACGCCGGTGCCGGGATCGAGGGCCGTGACGCCGGCATCGGACCGCTCGTAAGCGAGGTCGAGTCGGCGGAGGCCGCGGGCGATGCGGTCGAGGTCGTCGGCGTCGTCGACACCGATTCCCAGTTCGATGAGCCGCCGCAGATCCGTGTGCCTGATGGTGAGCTGCTCACCGCCGTCCTGGGTGTGGAAGCGTGCGATCTTGTCGTCGCCCTCCGATGCGACAGGCGTCAGCCCGAACTCGGTGTAGTACGCCGCCGTCGCGGCGACGTCGGGGACACCCATGGTGATCCCGGTCAGTCGGTGCATCCCCACAACAGCCCCTTTCCTCGCCCCGTCACCGCGCCTTGACGCACACGTGCCGCATCGTGCCGATGCCCTCGATGGCGGTCTCGACGACATCGCCTTCCTTGAGGAACCGCGGTGGCTTGCGGGCACCGCCGACGCCCGACGGGGTACCTGTGAAGATCACGTCACCTGGGCAGAGCTCCAGCACCGACGACAGGTGCGAGATCAGCGACGGGACCGAGAAGATCATCCGATCGGTCGACCCGGACTGCACGGTCTCGCCGTTGACGGTGCAGGAGATGTGGAGCCGGTCGGGATCCGGCACCTCGTCGGGTGTGACCAGCCCTGGTCCCTGCGGGGAGAAGCCGGCGAAGGACTTGCCGAGCGAGAACTGCGGCACGGGCCCTGCCAGCTGGTAGGTGCGCTCGGAGAAGTCCTGCCCGACGGTGAGCCCCGCGACGTGCGACCAGGCGTCCTCGACGGCGACGTCGCGCGCGGGCTTTCCGATCACGACGACCAGCTCGGCCTCCCAGTCCACCGTCTCCCCCGGCAGGGCGAGGTCGCCCGCCGGCCCGGCGAAGCTGCCGAGGAACTTGGTGAAGACGGTCGGCTTGTCGGGGTAGGTGAAGCCCGACTCGTCGGCGTGGTCGCGGTAGTTCAATCCGATCGCGAAGACCTGCCGGGGGTCGGGCGACGGCGCCCCGAGCTCGCTGGGCTCGTACCGGTCGCCCGCGGCGAAGTCGATGGCGGCGGTGCCGTACCAGCGGACCAGCGCGTCCCAGGCGTCGAAGACCTGCCGTGGGTCGGGCCCGAACGCCCCGTCGCCGGCCTTCGCGAGGTCGACCACCGTGCTGGAGTCGGGCGCCATCAGAACCGTTCGCCCTGCTCTCGTCGCGATTCGCATCGTGTGGCTCACCTTTCGTCCGTGGTCCGGCTCACACAACCAGCGAGGATGCGAGATGTCAACGATATTTCGAAATTTGACGCCAAAGTGGAGACCACTGCAGGGTTTCAACATCTTGGACTACACTCCGGCCATGGCTCGATCTGGTTCCGCGGCCCCCACGCGGGCGAGCGTGGTGCTCCAGCGACTGCGTTCGGATGTCCTCAACGGCCGGTTGGCGCCGGGATCAAAGCTCGGCTTCGCCGAACTCGGCGCCCGCTACAACGTCAGCAGCGGAGTGCTGCGGGAAGTCCTGCCCCGGCTCGTCGAGCAGGGCCTGGCCACCTCGGAGGCGCAGCTGGGATTCCGCGTCATCGACGTCTCGGTCGACAACCTCACCCAGCTCACCGACGCGCGCGTCGCCCTCGAGACCCTCGGGATCCGCGAGGCGGTCGCGCACGGCGACATCACCTGGGAGTCGGAGGTCGTCGCCAAGCACCACGCGCTCGAGCGGATCGGCCGCACCGTCACGGGGCCCGAGATAAGCGAGGACTGGCTCGTCGCGCACGAGGCGTTCCACCTCGCCATCCTCGCCGGCTGCGGCAACACCTACCTCTACGACGCCGCGGCGCGCCTGCGCTCCATCTCGGAGGTCTACCGCTGCTGGTCTACGCCCGAGAGCCTGCGCACGCACCGCGACATCGAGGCCGAGCACCGCGCGATCATGGAAGCGGCCGTGGGCCGCGACGCCGACCTCGCGGTCGGTCTCAGCGAGCGGCACATCCGGCTCACGATCGAGTTGGCGATCGCGAGTCAGCAGGCGGCCTCGTCCGCCTGACCGGATCGGGGGCCCGCGTCGCGCGGGCGATCGCGAGGCTCGCGGTCCGGATCGCGACCCGGTTGGCGACCTGGGTGCCGCGGGGACCGGGCGATACGAGAGAGATCGCACCGAGCGCCTCGCCCTGCCGACCGAGGATCGGCGCCGCCACGGTCGAGATGATGTCCGGGCCGCCCGGCAACGGGTTCGGGCCAGTGACCGCGCACACACCCTCCGTTCTCGTCATCGCGAGGAGTCTCCGGAGCCGGGCGGGCTCCGCCGAACGCTCCAGGCGCGCCTGACGCACCTCCTCGGGGGCGTACGCCAGCAGTGCCACGCCGATCCCGGTCTCGCCGAGGGGGATCCGCCCGCCGACCCGGTACTTGACCGCCGTCGCGTCCGTGGCCGACAGCCGTTCGACCAGCACGCCCTCGTCGCCCTCGCGCACCGCCAGCAGGATGTGCTGGCGCGTGACGTGATGCAGGTCCTCCATCACCGGCAGCGCCGCGGCGCGCAGTCCGTGCCCGCGCGGCGCGAGTGAGGCGATCTCCAGGAGTTGCAGGCCGACGACGAATTCTCCGTTCTCGCGACGTTCGAGCGCCCCGACGCGCACGAGCTGGTTCGCGATCCGCAGCGCGGTGCTCTTCGGCAGGTCAGAGCAGGCGGCCAGCGTCTGCAGCGACAGGCTCTCGCCGTTGTCGGCGAAGGCCCGCAGGAGCCGGAAGGCCCGGTCGAGGATCGGCTCCCCGACTGGTGGACGGCCGGACGGGCGCCTTGAGCGCTGCGTGCCACTCATTGAAATGTCCCCTGTGTGTCGACCATCGCACGCCGGACTATATGCCCATGCCTGACCCAGTGAACTCGATGTCGACGGCTCCGGTCCTGGTCGCGGGGGGTGGACCCGCGGGACTCGCGACCGCGGCCGAACTGGCACTGCACGGCGTTCCCTCGATCGTGGTCGAGCCGCGGGCCGCCGTCTCCCACACAAGACCACGCGCCAAGACGACGAGCCCGCGCACGATGGAGCTCTTCCGGCGCTGGGGCATCGCCGACGCGGTCCGTGACGCCGCACCTCTCAAACCGGAGTCGTGCCGGCGGGTCATCTTCTGCACCACTCTCAACGGCGAGCGCATCACCCAGTTCGACGATGCGTTCGGCATGCGCGCCACCCCCAGTGACCTGTTCGCCGAAGGCGGGCAGCAGGTGCCGCAACCGATCGTCGAGGAGGTGCTCCGCGCCCACCTGCGATCGACCGGGCTCGTCGAGCTCCGGCTCGGAGAGCGCGTCACGGGTCTGACCGAGTCGAGCGACTCGGTGAGCTGCGAGATCACGCGTGACGACGAGTCGACGTACCAGATCACCGCGGACTACGTCGCCGGCTGCGACGGCGCGAAGGGCGTCACCCGAGACGCCATCGGTTCGACGTTCGCCGGGGCGTCGTCGCCTCGCTCGAACCTCAACACGGTGTTCCGCGCACCGGGATTGCGGCCCGCCGTCGGTGAGGCCGTCCACTACTGGGTGGTCGGCCCGGAGGTGAAGTCGGCCATGGGCCCGCTCGACGGCGAAGGGACCTGGTGGGCGGGCCTCGGCGGCATCGACGCCACCTGCACCGACCAGCGTGCGGTCGAGCTCCTCGCCGCACTCACCGGACGGTCCGCGGACGAGATCGGCATCGAGCTTCTCGCCACCGACCCGTGGGTGCCCCGGATGCTGATCGCCGACCGGTACGCCTCCGACCGGGTCTTCCTCGTCGGTGAGAGCGCACACGTCAATCCGCCGTTCGGAGGCCACGGCTTCAACACCTGCGTCGGAGACGCGGTCAACATCGGCTGGAAGCTCGCCGCGGCGCTGCGCGGCTGGGCAGGCCCCGAGCTGCTCCGCACCTACGCGGTGGAGCGGCGCGAGGTCGCGCAGCAGACGATCGATTCCGCGACGCGCAACCTCCGAGCGTCCGGCCCCGACATCGCGCAGACCGCCGAACGCATCCAGGAGACCAAGTACGAGGAGTTCAACTCCCTGGGCCTCGTGCTCGGATACTCCTACCACGGTTCACCCGTGGTGATCACGACGCACGAGGCGCCACCGTTCGACGTGGTGAACTACACCCCGTCGACCGTTCCCGGCTCACGACTCCCGCATGTCTGGCTGAAGCCCGGTCATGCGCTGTACGACGACCTCGGCCGCGGGTTCACGCTGATCCATCCGGGCTCCGCCGACACGGGCGCCATCGCGCGGTTCCAGAGCAGGGCGGAGCATTTCGGCATCCCTCTGACGACGATCCCGGCGCCGGCCGCATGGGGACACGAACCCTTCCTCCTGATCCGCCCCGACCAGCACATCGCCTGGCGCGGCCCCCGGCTCGACGCCTCCGTGCTGCTCCGCGCGGTGGGGCGTCCGGAGCACGCCGACACGATGGCGTCCTCCTCGGCCGAATAGTCCAGTCCGAACACGCTTCGCAAGGAGAACCACCGATGCCCGAGGCTGTGATCGTCGCCACCGCACGTTCCCCGATCGGCCGTGCCAACAAGGGATCTCTGGTCTCGATGCGGCCCGACGACCTGGCCGTGGCCGTGCTCGCGGGCATGGACCATCTGCCCGGCACCACGGTCAACCGCTACTGCTCGTCCAGCCTCCAGACGACCCGGATGGCCTTCCACGCGATCAAGGCGGGCGAGGGCGACGTCTTCATCTCCGCCGGCGTCGCGCCCCGCCATGCCCGACCTGTACGCCGCGATGGGGCAGACCGCCGAGAACGTCGCCCAGCTCAAGGGCATCAGCCGCGAAGAGCAGGACGAGTTCGGTGTCCGCAGCCAGAACCTCGCCGAGGCGGCGATCGTCATCATGAGCGACGTCAAGGCCAGGCGGCTCGGACTGACCCCGCTCGCGCGGATCGTCTCCACCGGCGTCACCGGGCTCTCGCCCGAGATCATGGGCCTCGGCCCGGTGGAGGCGAGCGAGCGGGCCCTCGCCCGGGCGGGCATGACGATCGAGGACATCGACCTCGTCGAGATCAACGAGGCCTTCGCGGCGCAGGTGATCCCGTCGGCCCGCGACCTGGGCCTCGACATCGACAAGCTCAACGTCAACGGCGGCGCCATCGCGGTCGGCCACCCCTTCGGCATGACCGGCGCGCGCATCACCAGCACGCTGATCAACTCGCTCCGGTTCCACGACAGGCAGTTCGGGCTGGAGACGATGTGCGTGGGCGGCGGACAAGGCATGGCGATGGTGCTGGAGCGGCTCTCGTGACGGTTCGAAGCGAGGCGGCGATAAGGGCAGGGCAGGTCACCCGCCTGGCCGACGCCGGAACTTACTCGGATACCTGATGGCTTCGCGAGTCACGATCGAGAATGCTCGGAAGCAGACTCGACAACAGGCTGGGCGCGACGCGTCGAACTGACGGTTCGCCTCCCGCCGCGGAAGCGAGAACCATGGACATCTCCACCCTCTTCTCCCTCGACGGCCGCACGGCACTGATCACCGGCGGCTCCCGCGGCATCGGCCGGATGATCGCCGAGGGCTATGTCCGCAGCGGCGTGCGGGTCTACATCTCCGCGCGCAAGGCCGAGGCGTGCGATGCCGCCGCAAAGGAGCTGTCGGAGTTCGGCCACTGCGTCTCGCTTCCGGCGGACGTCTCGACCGCGGCGGGCATCCAGGAACTGGTGGCCGCCTACCGCGAGCAGGAGTCGGCGCTGGACATCCTGGTCAACAACGCCGGGGCGGCCTGGGGTGCTCCGTTCGACGAGTTCCCCGAGTCCGGCTGGGACAAGGTGATGGACCTCAACCTCAAGACGCCGTTCTTCCTCACGCAGGCGCTCAAGCCGGAACTCGTGGCCGCGACCGGCGGCCATCTGGCCAAGGTCATCAACATCGCCTCGATCGACGGGATCTCGATCAACCCGATGGAGACCTACGGCTACCACGCCAGCAAGGCCGGACTGATCCAGCTGACCCGCAGGATGGCGCTTCGGCTGATCGAGGACGGGATCGTCGTCTCCGCGATCGCTCCGGGCGCGTTCGCCTCGAACATGAACAGGGCCGCGCGCGATCACGCGGACGAACTCATGGAGGTGATCCCGTCGGGGCGTATCGGCACCGACGAGGACATGGCCGCGGCCGCGATCTACTTGGCCTCCCGCGCAGGCGACTACGTGGTCGGCTCCACGCTGGTCGTGGACGGCGGCGCGACGCACGCCCGCTGACTCGCGCGGCTCTAGCGTCGATGGCGACGGCGCGGGATGTCCTGCGCGAGCTCCACGATGAAACCATCGGGGTCGGCGACATGCAGTGTCCGGTGTCCCCACGGCCGGTCGGCGGGGCCGCTGAGGATAGCGGCCCCCCTTTCCCTGAGCCTGCGGGCCTCGGCGTCGACGTCGTCGACCATGAAGACGACCTCGGCCGCCGGGCCGGGCGCGGTCCGGCTGTTGGTCAGCCAGTCGGCGCGGCGCTGCTCGTACAGCGCGAACCTGGTGGCCTCGGTAGAGAATTCCGCATAGCCCGCGTCCTGGAACTTGAAGACGAGCCCGACCACGTCCCGGTAGAAGACGATCGAGGCGGCAAGGTCGCGGACATACAGGATCACGTAGCCAAGACTGGGCGCCATGCCGACCTAGGTTCCCACGGACGCCGGCCCTACGCCGCCGTTGTCGGCGCTCCCCTTTGCCCGCTCAGACGGACACCTTCTTTCTTCCGAGGATCCTGAGGGCTTCGAGGAGGTAACCGCGGAACACGGAATGGTTCTCGCTCATCGGGAAATGCCCGACCTTCTCCATCTTGATGAAGGTGGCGTTCTCGATCGCGTTCGCGGTGCGGGCGCTGTCCTCCGGGGTGGTCAGATAGTCGTACTCGCCGGTAAGCATCACGACGGGGCACCGGTCCCCGTCGATCTCGTGAAGACGTTCCCGCAGATCGTGGTCGACGGAGTAGAAGTACAGGTCGCCCTTGAACGCCTCGGATCCCTGGGAGTAGTAGAACCATGTCTTCCAGCGGTCGGCCTCGGGCGACTGCGGCGCCATCAGGTCCCACACGCCGCTCGCGCAGACCTGGGCGGCGTTGGCGTGCGGGTGCTGCCACCAGTCGAGGTAGAACCCGGGCGAGTAGTCCGCGCCCTCGACCGCCAGGACGCCCGCGAATCGGTCGGGGCGCCGCAGCGCGAGTTGCAGCGCGACGTTCCCCCCGAAGGAGGAGCCCATGAAGATGGGGTCTTCGAGTTCGAGGGCATCGCACAACGCGACGATGAAATTGACGTAGTGGTCCGCGGTGAGGGTGTACTCCTCCTTCCACCACTCGACGTTCTCCGGCGGATCGGACTTGCCGTGGCGGGGCAGATCGTAGGCGATGACGCGGTAATTCGCCGTGATCTCTTCGTCCTCCAGCAGGCCGCGCCACTGGTGGTTGTGACAGCCGGCGGTGTGCTGGCAGACCAGCGGCTGTCCGGTGCCGTTCTCGAGGTAGAAGACCTTGTACTCGACGCCGTCGACCTCGACGGTCACATAGTGCCCGGTGACCGGGGATACCTTGCTCACGGTGATCTCCTTCCTCAGACGGGCGAGCCGACGGCGCGGAGCAGTTCGATCTGCCGGGTGACGCAGCGCAGATTCTGCATGAGGACCAGGATGTCCCCGTCCAATCGCATGTCGCGCTGGAAGGTGGCCGCCCAGATCCCGTGGTGCATCGGGGGCGGCACCGGCTCACCGAACCCCCGCCACGTCTCAGGGCTCGCCCGGATCGCGAATTCGTAGGGGACGTCCAGCGGCCCCGGATCCACCGTGACCTGGGTCACCCGCCCCGACTCCACCTTGATCGCGTAGCTGCGGTCGGCGGCGTCGAGCAGGTAGGTGCAGGTGAAGTACTTCCCGTGGGCCCGGATCTCGGCGTCGTCGTTGCTGGCCGCGGCGAAGGCGTCGGCCCACTGTCGGCCGGGTGCGGCCCGGGTTGGTGCGGTCATGATCAGCGTCTCCTCCCGCACTGGACGCTTCGGCGATAACCGGCGCCCTACCCAGCCGCGAGGAACCCATCGACCGCGCGGTTACCAACATCCGGCCAAATCGGGCGATTCGCCACCGCACAGCCTGCGACCACGCTTAGCGCTCATCGGCAGCGCCTTCGGCCGCAGGCATCTTCGCTGGCTCTCGTCGACACCCGGCCGGGCTCTCCGACGTCACGCCAAGCCCGGCGGCGGAGCTCTCCGACCTTCCGAAGGTCATAGTGTCGACAGAATCGGCCACCTAGTAGGCATCCGACCGCTTGACCCCGCTTTTGTGTCGACAGTATCGTCGGCTCTGCACCACCGAGGAGGCATCGTGTCTAAATCGATCGAAACCGACCCTGCCCGGACCGTGCGCGGAGCCGTCATCCGGCGCGGCGACACGGGCTATGAGGAGGCCCGCCTGGCCGCCGTGTGGAACGAGCGCAGGCCGGACCGCTTCCCCGCCGTCATCGTCATCGCCGAGGACGAGCAGGACGTCGTCCGGGCCGTCCGGCTGGCGCGCTCGGAGGGGTTGCGCGTCTCCATCCGCTCCGGAGGGCACAGTTGGGTCGGCAATGGCGTGCGGGACGACGGCATGCTGATCGACCTCTCCCGGCTGCAGGAGATCACCGTCGATCCCGAGGCCCGGACCGCGGCCGTCCAGCCCGCCGCCAAGGGCCCCGCGATCCAGGACGCCCTCGCGCCGCACGGGTTGTTCTTCCCCACCGGCCATGCGCCCACCGTGGGCATCGGAGGGTTCATCCTCGGCGGTGGTTACGGCTGGAACTCCCGGCACCTCGGTCCGGCCTGCCTGAGCATCCGCGCCATTGACGTGGTCCTCGCCGACGGGACGCTCGTGCACGCCACCGACGAGACCCATCCCGACCTGCTCTGGGCCGCCCGGGGCAGCGGTCCCGGTTTCTTCGGTGTGGTCACCCGCTTCCACCTGCGGGTCCACGAACGCCCCGCGAAGATCGTCCGGACTGTGCACAGTTACCCGCTGGCCCTACGCGACGAGGTCCTGGCCTGGTCCTACGACCTTCTGGAGAAGCTGCCCACCACTGTGGAATTCTCCGCCAAGGTCGGCTTCACCCCGGACCTCGGCGTGCCCACGGTCTCCCTGACCGCCACCGCCTTCTGCACGACCGAGCACGGCCCGGAGGCGCTCGCGCTCCTGGAGACCGCACCCTTCCGCGACCGCGCCGTGCGCTCGACGGTGCGTCAGGAGACGACCATCGAGGAACTGTACGACATCGCGGACCGCCTCACCCCGGAGGGGCTGCGCTGGTCCGTGGACGGCGTCTGGGCCGACGGGACGGCCGAGGAGATCCTCGCCGCGGCGGCGCCCGTCTTCGACACCATTCCCAGCGGGAACAGCTTCGTGCTGTGGATGCTCTGGGGCCACTACCCGCCGCGTCCGGACGCCTGCTGGTCCATTCAGGCCAAGGCCTATGTCTCCCCCAATGCCGGTTGGAACGATCCGGCCGAGGATCTGCGCCATGAGGCCTGGGCACACGGCTCGCTGGCCGCCATGCAGCACATGTCCAAGGGGCTGCAGTTCTCCGACAACAACCTCGCCGATCGATTCGACCTCGGAATCAGCGTCGAGAACGCTGAGCGGCTGGAGCAGATCCGCGGCGCTTACGACCCCGAGGGGCTTTTCCGCACCTACATGACCCCGGCCGAGTCCACCACCGCCCTGGCCGCCGCGAACCGCGCCTGACCCGACCGGCCGTACAGAGCAGAAGCCACCCCCCGCATGCCGTAGTGCACGAGAACCCCGGCGGGTCTTCTCTCCATCACTCTCCTGGAGACGGCGGGCGCGCCGCGAGGCCGTCGGCGTCGGCGCGCGGCACCCCGGAAATCTGACAATCCCGGACCTACAGACGGGGGACGCATGATGGGTGACACAACGGTCTTCACCGACGTTCGGGTCTTCGACGGCACCGGGCGCGAGCCTTTCGCCGCCGAGGTCCTCGTCGAGGGCGACCGCATCACCGCCGTCGCACCCCGGCTGCCCGCGGCCCGGCGCGCCGGGGCCCGGGTACTGGACGGCTCGGGCGGCACTCTCATCCCCGGCCTCGTCGACTCCCACACGCACCTCGGCTTCGGCTCGACCGTCGAGCACCGTTCCCCGAGACGGGACGAGCCCGATGAGGAGAAGGCCCTGCTCGTGGCCCATGCGGGACGAGTCATGCTCGATCACGGCTTCACCAGCGCCTACTCCGGCGGCAACCGCCTGCCCCGGACGGAGGTCGCCGCCCGCAAGGCCTTCGCGGAGGGCTGGATGCCGGGCCCCCGCTTCAAGGCGGCGTCCTGGGAGGGCACCGCGGGCATGGTCGAGCCGGGGGTCTACGACTTCCCGGGCATCGACGGCCGGGTGCCCGACCCGGAATCGGTGGGCCGCTTCGTCGGGGAGATGGCCGGCCTGGGCGTCGACATCGTCAAGTTGTCGCTGTCCGGCGAGAGCGCGGTGGTGCAGGGCACCTCACGGATCGTGCAGTTCACCGACGAGGAGGTCGCCGCGGCAGCGGCGACCTCCCGCGAGCACGGCGTGGCGCTGACCGCGCACGCCCACGCGGCAGAGTCGATCAAGATGGCGGTCCGGCACGGCATCCGCGCGGTCTACCACTGCACCTTCGCCGACGAAGAGGCCCTTGACCTGCTCCGGGACGCGCGCGAGCGGGTGTTCGTCGCCCCCACCCCCGGGATCATCCACGCCAACCTCCACCACGCCGGCGTCGAACCCGATCCCGGTATGGAGGTCGAGCTCACCGAGAAATCGGTCAGGCAGGTCGTCCCGGAACTCGTCCGGCGCGGTGTGCGCGTCGTCCCGGGCGGAGACTATGGATTCGCCTGGAACCCGGTCGGCCGCAATGCTCATGACCTGCAGCTGTTCGTCGAGTGGTTCGGCTTCACCCCCGCAGAGGCCCTGCGGGCCGCCACCCTGTACGGCGGCCAGGTGATGGGCATGGGCGACGAACTCGGCCTGGTGCGGGAAGGGTTCCTCGCCGACTTGGTGCTCGTCGACGGCGACCCCCTGGACGACATCCGCGTCCTCCAGGACCGTGACCGCCTCGTCGCCGTCATGAAAGGCGGCGTCCTGCACAAGGCGCCGGCGTGAGCGCCCGGCGGAAGAGCGAGAGGAACGGCGGCGCGGCCTCTCCGCGAGCGCGGACGGCCGCCGGGCGCCTGGTCGGCCAGTGGGACGGCCCCATCGCCGTGTTCCGCGGCATCCCCTTCGCCGAGCCCCCGGTCGGCGACCTGCGCTGGCGGCCGCCCCGGCCCGCCGCGGGCTGGGACGGGGAACGCGACGCGCACTCGTTCGGGCCCGCGCCCCTCCAGCCGGAGCCGCCGCGGGACTCGGTCATGTACCAGAGCAACTTCGCCGACCGGCGCGCCCTGGTCATGAGCGAGGACTGCCTCTACCTCAACGTGTGGACGCCCGACCCCGCGCCGGGCGCCGGGCTCCCCGTCATGGTCTGGGTCCATGGCGGCGGCAACCGCTACGGCCACGGATCCCAGGACATCCACGACGGCGGCGGCATGGCCCGCCGGGGCGTGGTCGTCGTCACCCTCAACCACCGCCTGGGCGCCCTCGGGTTCCTCGCCCACCCCGGCCTGGCCGCCGAAGACGATGTCGGCGCGTCCGGAAACTATGGGACGCTCGACATTCTCGCCGCCCTGACCTGGGTTCGGGCGAACATCGCGGCCTTCGGCGGCGACGCCGGCCGGGTCACCCTCGCGGGCAACTCCGCCGGCGCCGCCCACATCTGCCACCTCATGGCCTCGCAGTCGGCCCGTCCGTTCTTCCGCGCGGCCATCGGGCAGAGCGCGTCCGGAGTGGGCCGGGCGGAGGGACCGCTGCCGAGTCAGGCCGAAGCCCAGAAGCACGGCCTCGCCTACGCGGACGGCTTCGGCGGCCGGGACATCGCGTCGCTGCGCCGGATATCGGGTATCGAGCTGACCGTGCGGGGCCGTTTCGGGCCCGTGGTCGACGGCAGGGTGCTGACCGAGGCGACCGACGACGTCTTCGATGCCGGCCGCCAGCACGCCGTGCCGCTGATGGTGGGCACCAACCTGGACGAGGGAACGGTCTATGCCGCCGAAGGCGAGGATGCCGGCGCCGTCGGCGACGACCGGTTCGTGCGCCCCGTCTGGCACTGGGCACGCGGCCACCGGGCCGCCGCCGCACCGACCTGGATGTACCGCTTCTCCCACCGCCCGCCGCTGCCGCCCGGCGTGCCCGACGTCGGCGTCTACCACACCGCCGAACTCCCCTACGTCCTGGACAACCTGGATCGGCGCCCGGTCTGGCCCTGGCAGGACGCCGACCGAGAACTGGCGGCTCTCATGGCCGACACCTGGGCGCGCTTCACCACCACGGGCGACCCGAACGGCGGGGCCCTCCCCGCTTGGCCGCGGTTCACCGGCCCCGACGACACCCCAGCCCTCGTCTTCGGTGACACCGTACGCCGGGACGTGCTGCGGGCACCCGCACGACGCACGTGAAGCTCTGCGCCACAACGCGCGAGAGAGGCGCCCGTGGACGGCGGGGCGCTCGCCAGTGGGGCGGGCCGTTCAGCCTGCGGCACGACGTTGGCGGGTGGGATTGCGGCGGCGGTCCGCCGTGTCCTGCTCGATCTGTTCCTCCACCGCGCGCAGCGCCCGCACGGTCGCCCCGGCGATCAGAGCCGAGGCCAGTTCCCGGTCGCGTTCCTCGCAAGCCTGGATGAGCCGTTCCTGGTCGTCCACACTGTGGGCCAGGCGGCCGGGCCGGGTCAGGCTGAGATGCCGCAGCATGAGGGTACGGAGGGCGAGCGAGTCCAGCATCTGCTTCAGCGTGGTGTTGCCGGCGATCTCGGTCATCCGCTCTTGGAGCTGGACGTGGTCCCAGAAGTAGGCGTCAACGTCCCCGGCGTCCGCGAGACTCCGCATCCGCTCGATCCGGGTGCGCAGCTCGGCCAGCTCGGTGTCGGTGGCACGCTCGACCAGCAGCCCCGCCAGCATCGACAGGAGCTGGCGCCGCACCTGGTAGATGTCACGGATTCCCTCAAGTGTGGGCGCGGCGACCCGAGGCCGCCGCCGGGCCTTGATCTCGACCAGGCCTTCCTGCTCCAGGAGCATCAGCGCCTCCCGCACCGGGGTACGGCTGGTGTCGAACCGGCGGGACAGATCGACGCTGTTGAGATCCTGCCCCGGCTCCAGCCGGCCCTCGATGATTCCGGCACCAACCCACTCGGCGATCTGCACGACCAGCGGTTCGCGCCGGTCTCGCAGCCGTAGCAGGCGGCTCAGAGCCAAATGCGTCTCCTGGTCTGCCATGCTCTCGTCTCCCGCCAGCCGCCTTCGTGGAGCAGTGTCGACACTACTGCACGTGGAGGCGGTATTTCGAGGAGATAGGCGACTCACTGTCGACAGGACCGGCCGACGGCATCCGACCCGAGTCCTGGGGTGCGGCCGCCCCGGGGACTGGTCGGGGTTCATGCGTAAGAGGGGTCGGGGGCGACGTTGATGTCGAGGACGAGAGGGCTGGTGCGTCCCGCAAGGCCGGGTAGCAGCTCGGCCAGGCTCGATGCGAGTTGCTCGTGAGTGGTGACGCGCGTCGCAGGGCATCCCAGGTTCTCGGCGATGCCCGAGATGGCGACCTCGGTGAACGAGGGCCATGGGGCTTTGCCGCGCCCCGATGCCTCGGCGAGCCGGTCCATGATCGCGTAGGCGCCGTTGGACATGACGACGAAGAGGACACCGGTCTGGTAGTGGGCCGCGCTCCACAGGCCCTGGATTCCGTAGAGGGAGGATCCGTCGCCGAGGACGGCCACGACGGGACGGGTGGGGGCGCCCATCTTCAGGCCGATCGCGGCGGGCAGGCCGAAGCCCAGGCCGCCTGCGGCTGCGCTGACGAATCCGAGTGGTGCACGGGCGGGGACCCGGCGGTGAAGTTCTGGGCGGCTGGAGGGCGACTCCTCGACCAGGATCGCATCGGCTGGTAGGTGGCGGGCCAGCAGATCGTAGACATGGGCCGGCCGCAGCGGCTCACCGGAGGCCGGTGCCGGGGCAGGAGCGGGGGACGGTCGCTCGGGTGCGCGGGTTTCGCGGCGCTTGATGCGCTCGGTCAGGGCGCGAGAGATCAAGGCGGGGTCGGCGATCAGTGCAAGATCGGCGACGCTGTTGTGGGCTTCGTCGGGGTACTGGGTGACCTGCGCGGTCCGCATTCCGCTGGGGAGGAGGTCGCCGGGCTCCCAGGGGTACTGCCGCAGCACTGGCGCGCCGAACGCCAGGAGAAGGTCGTGACCGTGCAGTGCTCGGCGGACGGCCGTCCGTCCCGAGGGCAGGTGCCCGGCGAAGGACGGGTGGTCCTGCGGGAAGCCGGCGCGGGCACCGAACGGTTCCTGCCACACCGGGGCGCCCAGCCGTCCGGCCAGGTCCACCAGCGCTGACCAGGCGGGCGGGCTGTCCGCGCCCGCGCCGACGATGATCACCGGGTGGCGGGCGGACTCGACGAGCTCGACCAGGCCGTCGATCGCCTCGGTCGTGGCGGGCGCCGCCCGGTGGACCGCCATGGGCGCAGCACCGCGTTCGGGCGCGGAGGGCTGGTCCCAATCGTCCATCGGGACGACCACGATCGCCGGGCCGGCTCCGGTGACCGCCTCATGGTGCGCCCGGGCGATGGCAGCGGGGACGTCCTGGGGACGGAGCGGCGTGTTCGTCCACACCGGGTACTGGCCCACGAGGCCGTCGAGACGCCCGGCGAGGAAGGGGTCGTGGGCGAGGTGCCGCCGGTCCTGCTGGCCGACGACGACCACGAGGGGCGCGCGGTTGGTCCGCGCGGTGGCCAGGGCACCGGCCGCGTTGGCGAGCCCAGCGGTGGTGTGAAGGTTGACGAATGCGGGCCGTCCGCGAGCGATCGCCCAGCCCGTGGCCATGCCGACCACCGAGCCCTCGTGCAGGGCGAGCCGGAACTCGACGTCGTCGGGCAGTCCGGTGAGGAAGGAGATCTCGGTCGATCCGGGGTTGGCGAAGATGGTCGTCATCTCGAAGTGGCGCATGACGTCGAAGGCGGCATCGCGGACACTGCGAGCACCTGGCCCCACTGCGGGCGACGGGTTCATGCGGACCCTTTCCGTGCGTGTCCCCGGACTGTCCCAGGCCGGGGATTCGGGCCGTCTCAGATCGGGTAGTGCCGCTGGCCCGACTGGATGGTCACCCAGCGGAGTTCGGTGAACTCCTCGAGCGCGGCCCTGGAGCCGAAGCGTCCCCAGCCGCTGGCGCCGACGCCGCCGAACGGCATCTGGGGTTCGTCGTGGACGGTGGCCCCGTTGATGTGGCAGATGCCCGAGCGGATTCGGCGGGCCACATCCAGCGCCGTTCCTCCGTCCCGGCCGAATACCGCGGCGGACAGCCCGTACTCGGTGTCGTTGGCCTTGGCCACGGCGTCGTCGACACCGTTCGCCTCGATGACTGAAACCACGGGACCGAAAGACTCCTCGCCGTAGATCCGCATCTCGGGCGTCACACCGCGCAGCACGGTCGGCTGGACGTAGAGGCCGTCGGCGTCTCCGCCGGTCAGCACTTGCGCGCCCTGCCGACGGGCGTCCTCGATCAAGGCCAGGACGTGGTCGCGGGCACCGGTATGGACGACGGGGCCGATCTGCGAGGTCGGATCGTCGGGCGGGCCGACGATGAGCTTGCCGGCCATGTCGGCCAGGCGGTCGCTGAGCGGTTCGGCCACCGAGCGGTCGGCGATCACCCGTTCGGTCGACATGCAGATCTGGCCCTGGTTCATGAACGCGCCGAAACTGGCGGCCGCCGCGGCGGCGTCGATGTCGGCGTCGGGCAGTACGACCATGGGCGCCTTGCCGCCCAGCTCCAGGACCGCGCGGGTGAGGTGGCGCCCGGCCAGTTCGCCGATGATCCGGCCGACCTTGGTCGACCCGGTGAAGTTCACCCGGGCGGTGCCGGGGTGGGCGATCAGGGCTTCGACGACCTCGGCGGCGTCCTCGGGCGCGTTGCTGACCAGGTTGACGGCACCGGCTGGAGCGCCTGCCTCGTGCAGGACCTCGACGATGGCGGCCTGGGTCCGCGGTGTCTGCTCGGAGGTCTTGAGGACCACAGTGTTGCCGTACGCCAGCGGCATCGCGATCGCACGAACGCCCAGGATCAGTGGCGCGTTCCAGGGCGCGATGCCGACCACCACGCCGGCCGGCTGCCGGAGGCCCAGCGCGGTCAGTCCCGGCACGTCGGACGGGATGACCTCGCCGACGGCGGAGTAGGCCTGTGCGGCGGCCTCGGCGAGCATGCCCTTGGCGACGTGGACGTTGAACATGCGCCAGGCCCGGGGCGCGCCCATCTCCGCACCCATCACCGCGGCCAGGTGCTCGGCCCGATCGTCCAGCAGCGCCGCCGCACGCGCGAGAACCTCCCGGCGCCGGGCCGGCGGGCGGCCGGACCAGGACGGGAGCGCCGACGCCGCGGCGTCGACCGCGCGGCGGGCATCGGCCGGAGACGCCGCCGCGACCCGCGCGATCGGCGTGCCGGTCAACGCCTCCGCCGTGTCGAAGTACCGCTCGGACTCCGGCGGCACTCGGCGTCCGGCAATGAACAGATCGCAGGTCGGGACGGTGCGTCCCGGATCGGTCGCTGACATCCGGCTGTCCTCCGCACAGAGTGCCCCGCCACATCGGCAGGCCGAGACCGCGAGTATCCGGGGCCGTCCGCACCCCGACAACGCGGATGTTCATTCAACGATCATCACTGGAGCGGTCGGCCCTCGCGGAGCCGGGTGCCGGGCCGCCGGCCGAGCAGCCGCGAGATGCCCAGGCCGCCGGCCACCAGCGACGGGAGCGCGGCCTGGTGCGTGACCGAGCCCGTCCGCAACACCACCGACATGGCCGCGACGACGTGGCCTTGGCCGTTGACGATCCGGGTGGCCACCGAGTCGGCCCCCTCGGTCAGCTCACCGCGGACGACGGCGGTTCCGGTCCGGCGGCACGCCGCGAGCTGGGCCCGCAGCTCCGCGGGATCCACCACGGTTTGCGGCGTGTAGCGGCGCAGCCCAGCATCCAGGACCTTGTCGATCAGCTCCGGGCCGCCGTGGGCGAGCAGCACCTTGCCCACGCCCGAGCAGTGCAGCGGCAGGCGCCCCCCGACCTGCGACACCAGCCCCAGCGCGTGCGGCGCGGAGAGCCGCTCGATGATCACCGCCTCGTGCCCCTCCAGGACGGCCAGCTGCACATGCTGGTGCAGCGCGCTGTGCAGGTCCTCCATGAACGGCTGGGCCCTGGCCCGCAGCGACTCGGTCCGCGGCGCCAGGGTGCCCAGCTCCCACAGCCGCAGACCGATCGTGAACCGCCGGTCCTCCCCGCGCTCCAGCGCGCCCGCCTCGACCAGCTCCAGAGCCAGTCGGCGCGCGGTGGGATGCGGCATGCCGGTCGCCCGCACCAGATCGGCCAGGCTCAGGTCAGGACGGTCCGGACGGAAGGCGAAGAGGATGTCCAGCAGGCGGGAACTCACCGTCCTGCCGGGTTCACCCGTGGGAGGCATGCTTTCTGCGACCTCCTTCCCGACGCTGGGCCCGGATGCTTTCCCGAATACGGGACGGAGGCTTCGTTTCACGCCCGGTCGAAGCCGGTCAGCCGTGCTGCAGGCGCTGGAAGCGCTTGGCTCGCGGTGCGCGCTCGAAGTGCCAGCCGAGAAGAGCGTGCTCGACGAAGAGCAGCGCCACGCTCAGGACGTATCCGACGATCCCGATCAGGATCGTTCCGCCCCAGGTGTCGGCGACCCGGAAGCTGGATCCGCTCTCCAGGATGAAGTGCCCGAGGCCCACCGGCGATCCGTAGATCTCGCTCACGACCATGAGCACGATCGCGATCTGCAGCGCGACCCGCAGACCGGCGAAGATCTGGGGTGAGGCCCCGGGCAGCGTGACCTTGAGGAGCCGCAGGCGCCACGGCACCCGGTAGCTGCTCGCGGTGTCGTTCACCGCCGGGTTGATGCCCGCCACACCGCTGATCGTGTTGAGCAGGATCGGCCAGAACGACCCGAGGACGATGAGGACGATCTTGGGTGTCGCGCCGACCCCGAACGTGAGGATCATCATCGGCACGAAGGCGATCGTCGGCGTCGCCCTGAAGTAGTCGAGCATGGGACCCGTCGCGCGGCGCAGGCCGTCGGACTCGCCGATCACCAGGCCCGCGGCCACCCCCGCGACCGTGGCGATCGCCAGTCCGGCGAGGACGTTCTTGAGGCTGAACCACAGGTCCGACTTCAGCCCTCCGTGCGCCAAGGCGTCCCACATCGCCGTCAGCATCGTCGGCAGCGACGGGAAGTTGAAGCTGCTGTGGCCGGCGGACCAGACCCACCAGATGGCGACCACGACACAGGGCAACCAGAGTTGCATCAGTATCCGGCCCAGCATCCCGCTGCGGACAGATTGCCGTGTCGTAGCCATCAGACCACTTCCCGTGTCGACCGGCGCCATGCCAGAAGCCGGTCCTGCAAGAGATCGGAGCACTTGTTGATGGTCCAGCCCAGGAAGCCGGCGGTGACGATGTAGGCGAAGGCGAGAGGCGCGTTGCCGTTCTGCTGGGCGCTCGCGATCGTGTGTCCCATGCCGGGCAGCGTGGTGAGGAGTTCCACCCCGAGCGCGACGAGCACCGACGTCGTCGCGGCGAACCGGAGGCCCGTCATGATCGACGGTGTGGCGTTCGGCAGGACGACCTTGCGGAACCGCAGGAGGCGCGGGACGCGGAAACTCCGCACGGTGTCGTCGATGATGGGTCTGACGTCCCTGGCGCCGTACTGGGCCTGCAGGAAGATGGGGAACACGCAGGCGATGAGGACGACGGTGATCTCCAGCTGCGGCTTGGAGCCCATCACGAGCAGGAACACGGGCAGCAGCGCGATGACCGGGAACGACCGCAGGACGTCGACGAGAAGCCGGCTCGACCGCTCCGCCGCGGCATAGGTTCCGGTGAGCAGCCCGAGGGGAATCCCGATGAGCGCCGCCAGGAGCAGTCCGGAGACGGCTCCGCGGAGGGTCTGCCCCACGGCCACCCAGAAATCGGCCGTGAAAAGGGCCCGCCACAGAGCCTTCGCGACCTGGATCGGGGTGGGGAGCGCCTCGCGGCTGATCCATCCGCTCTCGCACAGGACCGTCCACGAGGCGACCACCACGATCACCACGAGCAGTTGCTGAAGGCGGAGCGCCCGCCTCCTGGCGAACATCCCCAGGGCGGATCGGCGTGGGATCTCGTCCGTCGACGCCGTCGAGGCCATCTCCTCACCCTCCGCCTCTGCTGTCGCTGGTGCACGGGTCATGGAATCGGTGTTCCTCCGCCAGGGCCTTGCCTCACTTGATGTCGCCCGTCGGTGCGCCGCTCCACAGGAGGGAGGACGGGTCGGGCGCGGACTTGGAGATCTTGTAGGCGGCCATCTTGCTCACGACCGTCTTGAGCGTCTCCGTGTCGATCTGAGCCGAGAACGGCTGGATCGAACGGTTCTTGATGTAGTTCGGCGGAAGCTGGGTGTACTTGGTGTCGATCGCGCGGACGTCGTCCGGGTGCGTGTTGGCGTAGGCGATGGCCTTGGCGACCGCGTCGACGAACTTCTTGGCGGTGGCGTCGTTCTCCTTCAGCCAGTCGGACCCGGCGAACAGGATGGACTGCGGGAAGCCCGGCAGCTCGTTCATTCCCTTGCCGATGATCCGGTTACCGGACGTCCGCGCGGCGTCGAGGAAGGTCGCGAAGATGTAGGCGCCGTCGACCTGCCCCTTGTTCAGCGAGTCGACGATGGAGTTCAACGGCAGGGCGACGTATTTGATCGTCGAGGGATCCACCCCGGCCTGCTCCGCCGCGTAGTTGCTCATGACCTGGATGCTGCCCCCGAGGTTCGGGAGGGCGATCGTCTTCCCGCCCACGTCGGCGAACGACTTGATCGGGCTGTCGGCCGGGACCGCGAGCCCGTCGGACGGCGGAGCGGCCGTGGTCGACGACTGGAGGCCGGACACGATCTTGATGGCGAGACCCGCCTCGGCCCCCTTCGCCACCTGGACGCTGTCCGACATGGCGAACTGCGCCTCGCCCCGCAGGACGGACGGCGCGTTCTGGGACTGGTCCGACGCGCCCGCCTTGATCGTCACCTGCAGCCCGGCGCTCTTGAAGTATCCCTGGTCCTGCGCGATGTAGAGGGGCTCAAAGGTCGAACCGGACGAGCGGAGCACGGTCACCTTGGTCAGCCCGTCGGCCGTCTTGCCGCTGTCCGAGTCGCCGCACGCGACGAGGGAGCCCGCGAGGAGTGAGAGGCCGGCCATACCGGCGAGCCATCGGCGCATGAGACTGCTGACCTGCATATTCGTGGTTCCTTCCAGAGATCGGCCAAGCCGACGAGGACTTCGGATGTGAGGTGGCCGACCGCGTCTGTGACGACGGTCTCACTGCTTTCGGACCATACTGTCGACAGATTTGGACTGTCAAGCACACGGCACCCTTCGTCCGGCAACCCCGCTCCACATCCCGCTTTAGCCACCCTTGTCTGCGCCTATGTCCGTCATGGGACCCCGTCTCCGGCACGTGGCCGACCACACACGCCCACCGGTCCGATCGATACTGTGTCGACACTTCGCCGCGTGGCAGGGAGGGGCGCTCACGGACGCGAGCCCGCTGACGTCGGGGCGGGTTCGACCACTCCTCATCGGGGACGGACTCGGGTGACCGCCCGACGGCGGGCAACCGAGGCTCGCACCTCCAGGTGTCGACACATGGCGCACAGAAGGCATCCTCCCGGGGAAGAGTGCAGAGGATACGCCCCTTGCCAGAGCATCAGTGTCGACAGTAGCGTGGGCCACGCCATCAGTTCTCTCACCACTGGATACGAGGCTCATGTCAGAGGAGACGACCCGCACCCCGCATCTCGTCGTGGATGACATTCACATGACGTACGGCACCGGCGCCACCGCTCACGATGTCCTCGGCGGCATCAGCCTGACCGTCTCGTACGGCGAGTTCGTGTGCATCGTGGGCCCTTCGGGCGCGGGCAAGACGACGCTGCTGCGTTGCCTGTCGGGGCTCCTCCGCCCTACGGCCGGCGCCGTCTCGGTGGCCGGCCGGCAGGTGACCCAGCCCGTTCCCGAGATCGCCGTCGTCTTCCAGGACTACCGGGGATCTCTCATGCCGTGGCTGCAGGTCTGGGACAACGTCGCCCTGCCGCTCCAAGGAATGGGTGTCAAGAAGTCGGAGCGCATGGCGCGCGCCGAGGAGAGCCTGGAGGCCGTGGGACTGCACGGTGTCGGCGGCAAGTACCCCTGGCAGCTCTCAGGCGGGATGCAGCAAAGGGTGTCGATCGCCCGCGCCATCGCGTACCGCTCCCCCATCCTGCTCATGGACGAGCCCTTCGGCTCGGTGGACGCGCAGGCGCGCTTCGAGCTGGAGGACCTGGCTCTGCGGCTGCGCCGCGAGCTCGGGATCACCGTCGTCGTGGTGACGCACGACATCGACGAGGCCGTCTACCTCTCCGACCGGGTCGTCGTCATGGCGGGGCGCCCGACCCACGTCGTCGACGATCTGGCGATCGACCTGGGCCCGGACCGCGACCAGATCACCACGCGCGCTCTTCCCAGGTTCGCCGAGCTCCGGACCCGCGTGCTCGAGGAGATCCGCGCGGGCCAGCCCACGCCTCCCGGTTCTTCCGCCGCGACTGGCACGCCCGCCGGGCCGGCCACGCCCGACGGCCGCTCCGGGAGGGGCCCCGCCCGTAGCGCGACGGTGTGACGGTGAAGCGTCGGAGCCTCAGTCGGAAGAGGTGAGCACGGACAGGTCGATGGCCTTGAGGGCCGCGTCGGTGGCACGCGAGAGCAGCAGCGCGGCGAGTTCGCCGTCGCGGGAGGCGATCGCTTCGAAGATCCTCACCTGGTCGGCCACCGACGCGGTCAGGCGACCCGGGCGGGCCAGGGACGCGTGCCGGAAGACGAGCGTGCGCAGCGCCAGGGAGTCGAGGATCTTGGTGAGCGTGTCGTTGCCGGCTATCGTCAGCAGGCGGCTCTGCAGGTCGACGTGGCCCCAGAAGTAGCCGTCGACGTCGCCCGCCTCGGCCGCCTCCTGCATCCGGGACAGCCGGTCCCGCAGGTCCTCGATCTCCTGGTCGGTGATGTGCTCCGTCACCAGTGAGCCCATCAGCGCCAGGAGGTGCCGCCGTACCAGGTAGATCTCGCGTACCCGCTCGGGAGTGAACGAGGCGACCCGCGGGCGCCTGCGCGCCTTGATCTCCACCAGCCCTTCGGACTCCAGGAGCATCAGGGCCTCCCGGACGGGGGTCCGGCTGCTTTCGAAGCGGCGGGCCAGGTCGACGGAGTTGAGATCCTGGCCGGGCTTGAGGCGGCCTTCCACGATGCCGCGAGCGACCCAGATCGCGACATGGGCGACGGCCGGTTCGCGCCGCTCCTCGATCTGGAGGAGGCGCACCAATTCCGCCGTACGGCCCTCGGCCTGCTCCACTACGACCTCGCTCATCGATTCCCCGTCTCCGCTGCAATGCACGCGCAAGTCTGACGCACATCGGCACACGCTTCCAACGTCGCCGCCCGCGGGCACGGAAGTGACCGCGCCCGCCGGGCGGAGCCCAATTCCGCCCCGCCCGGCGACGACGGACGTCCGTAGGTCAAGGCCGGTGCCGACGCGACGCCGGCCAGATGCCCTGTTTGCCGGGCGCGAGAATGCCGGCCGGATCCACCGCGTCCTTTATCTTCTCGACGAAGCGCATATACGCGTGGTCGTTGAACGAGAACTGTTCGGCGGCCACATCCATGACGCTGAGATGCGCTCGGTAGTTGCCGTATCCGCGCTTCCCCGCCTCGCTGACGAGCTTCTTCATGGTCTCGTAAACGAGCCGGGCCTGGTCCTCGTCGTCGAATCCGAAGTTGCTGCCGCTGACGTAGATCGCGCTGCGTTCCGAGATCGCCATGATGGCGCTCTTGAAGTCCAGCCCGACGGCCTCCACCATCGGCCGGAAGGTGCGGACGAACCGGAGGATCTCCGCCCCCTTCAGCGGCACGACCGGGGCGAAGTCCATGTGCCCGCCGCGTGCGCCGGCGCGCCAGCCCGCCATGCCGACGAGGTCGAGGCCGGGGACGCCGGCCGCGACCCGATCGGACGGGTGCTCCAGCTCCCTCGCCCGCTCGGGGGTCGTCCGCCGCCCGGTGACCTCCACCCCCGGGATCGCGCCGAACGCGGCCTTGATCTTGGCGAACCTGTGGTCGACGACCGGGCCGTCGCCCCAGAGCGACAGCCGCATGGTCCAGCGTCCGATGCCCAGCTCGCGCCCGACCCGGTCGAGGACCTCCTCCGGCATCGGCCCCGTGCCGTCGTACCAGTCGGAGCGCTGGGAGACCATGGCCGCCGCGCTCGGCGTGTTGTAGATGACGGGGACGCCCGCGACCGTCCCGTCGAGGAGCAGCCCGCGGAGCGTGTCGGCCAGTTCCACGATGTCGTCCTCCCTGCGGGCGACGACCGTCACCGGCATGACGACCTCCGGGCTGCGCTGGAGCCACACGCCCATCTTGGTGACGATTCCGAGGTTCGACTGCATGAACAGCTGGTCGAGCGAGGGCCCGAGGCCGCGCCGGTAGAGGTTCCAGCTGCGGCTTCCCGGGACGCCGCCCATACCGGTGCGGAGCAGTTCGCCGTCGGCCGTCACGACCTCCAGCCCGCAGGGCGCCATGAAGTCCTGCCCGTATTTCAGGTAGGTGACGCCGTGGTCCAGGGAGTTGCCGACGAGGCTGCCCCACCCGATGTCCGGAACCGACAGCAGAAGCGGATGTCCCCCGTCCCGGAGGGCGGCGTCGAGCTCCAGGAAGCTGACGCCCGGTTCGACCAGGGCGTAACAGAGCTCGTCGTCGATCTCCAAGATCCGGTTCATCCGCCGGAAATTGACCGTGACCGAGCCGGAGAGCCGCGGGCCCGCGCCACCGTATCCGTTGTTGCGGCCCTGGCCGTTCGGCCACAGCGGAACGGAGTGCTCGGCCGCGACCCGGACGATCTCCTGGACCTGCTCGACGGTCTCGGGCTGGACCACCGCCGAGGGCGTGTGGTCGTCCCAGCCGGCCGGCTGGAACGGGTCGCGGAACTCCTCCAGCGCGGCGGTCGTGCGGAGCACGTGCTCCGGCCCGACGATCGCTTCGAACCGGGCGAGCGCCGCCTCGAGCGACGCCTCGGCCGGACGTCCCTCCGTCACCTGGGTCATGCGCGTCATCTCCTTCCATCACAGGCGTGCCGATGAACGTCGACGGGGGCGCTGCGCTCGGAGCAGCGCACCTGATCACCTCTGATGTGATGAGCCCCATCGGCAATCTGTCGACATTTTGGTCGGCCGGCCCACTTCTGATCCCGACCCGGGTTGAAGGATTCGGGATGTGTCGACAGTATAGTAATCGGCGACTACCGGCCACAACCGTGCATCGAGCGTGGCCGCGGCGTCCGCCGATGCCCTCGGACGTGGGCGGACGATCACCGGAAACACCGGCCTTGTGTCGACACATGGGTCCGGACTGGCTTGTCACAGTAGGAGGTTGAGATGGCGCGGGTCCCGGAGGCAGCCGGCACGGGCGAGATCGCGGATCGGATCCGGCACCGCCGCGCGGGCGGAGTGCTGCGGCCCCTAGACCATGTACTGCTCCACGCGCCGCAGGCGGCGGACGGCTGGAACTCGCTGCTCGGGGCCCTGCGCGCCGGGGAGTTCCTTCCGGCGGATCTCCGGGAGCTGGCGATCCTCCGCGTGGCCGTCCTCAACGACGCGGCCTACGAGTGGGACGCCCACCTGCCCGATGCCGCGGCGGCCGGGCTGGGGCCGGCACAGCTCGCCCAGCTCCGCATAGCCGGCGGGAAGGGCGCCGACGTGTTCACCCCCTTGCAGGCGGCGGCCCTGCGGCTGACGGACGCCATGACCCGGGACCTGCGGGTTCCGGACGACCTCTTCGCGGACCTGCGGGCCCGGCTCGGCGTCGGTGCGCTGGTCGAGCTGGCCGTCGTCATCGCGGCCTACAACATGGTCTCCCGGCTCATCGTCGCCCTCGGCATCACGTCCACGGACGGTGCGTCATGACGGGGCGGCTGGAAGGCAAGGTCGCCGTCATCACGGGCGCGGGCAGCGTCGGCCCCGGATGGGGCAACGGGAGGGCGACCGCCGTCACCTTCGCCCGCGAGGGCGCTCATGTCCTCCTGGTCGACCGCGACAAGGAGTCCCTGGAGAAGACGTTCGAGCAGGTCCGTGAGATCGGCGGGTCGGCCGCGCTCCGGCTCGCGGACGTCACCGACCAGCAGGCCGTCGAGGCCTTCGTGGGCGCCTGCGTCGAGGAGCACGGCGGGCTCGACATCCTCGTCAACAACGTCGGCGGATCCCGCGCGGGCGGCGTCGCCGAGCTCGGTATCGACGATTGGCACGCGCAGCTGGAGGTCAATCTGACGAGCGTCTTCCTGGGATGCAAGGCCGCGGTTCCCGTCATGCGCTCCGGCGGCGGCGGTTCCATCGTCAACATCTCCTCCGCGTCGGGCCTTCGCTACACCGGCGCGGCCCAGGTGGCGTACGCCTCGGCGAAGGCGGCCGTCATCCAGCTCTCCCGGGTCTCCGCCGTCCAGTACGCGCCGTTCGGAGTGCGGGTGAACACCGTCGTCCCCGGTCAGCTCCACACGCCGATGGTGGAGGCGCGGCTGGCCGGGCAGCGCGCCGGAGGCGACGTCGCGCTCCTGCTGCGGCAGCGCCAGGCGAGGATTCCGCTCGGTTTCATGGGCGATGGCCGTGATACGGCCAATGCCGCCCTGTTCTTCGCGAGCGACGAGTCGAGGTTCGTCACCGGGACGGAACTCGTCGTCGACGGGGGAATGACGGCGCGCTGTGACTGAGGCGACCGGCGCCGAGGCCGCCCGCGTGTTCACGCCGTCCCCGGGCAATCCGGGACCGCACCCGCGGCCGCGCAGACCATCGTTGGCACTCCCCAGCGGCTCGACCGACGCCCACTGCCATGTCTTCGGGCCCGCCGACGTGTTCCCCTATCCACCTGACCGGGCCTTCACCCCGGTCGACGCGCCACGGGACGAGGTCACGGGCCTGCAGCGCTTCCTGGGGTTCCAGCGGGCGGTGTTCGTCCAGTCCGCGGGGCACGGCACGGACCACCGTCCGCTGCTGGACGCGCTGGCCGCCGACCGCGCGAACCGCCGCGGCGTGGCCATCCTCCGGCCGGGGATCGGCACGGCGGAGATCCTCCGGCTCGACGCGGCCGGGGTGTGCGGCGCCCGGCTGCATTTCGTCACCCATCTCGGGCCGGGCCCCGAGCCGGAGCAGGCCCTGCGGATGCTCGGGCAGGTGGCCGATCTCGGCTGGCATGCCGAGATCCACGTCCGGGCCCGCGGCATCGTGGAGCACGCCGCACTGATCGCCGCCATCCCCGCGCCGGTGGTCATCGACCACATGGCCCGGGTCGATCTCGCGGAAGGGCTCGACGGGCCTTCGGTCCAGGCGCTGACGTCCCTGCTGGAACGCGGCGACGTGTGGGTGAAGCTCAGCGGCGTGGACCGGCTGTCCCTCGTCGGCCCGCCCTATCCCGACGCCGTGGCGCTGGCCGCGCTCCTCGTGGAACGGTTCCCCGAACGCGTCGTCTGGGGGACCGACTATCCCCACGTGAACATCACCGGGACCGCGCCCGACGACGGGATGCTCGTCGACCTCATCGAGCAGATGGCCCCGACGGCGGCCCTGCGGGAACGCCTGCTCGTGACCAACCCGGCGGAGCTCTTCGGCTTCGGCCCGGCAACCGAACCCGCTTCGAAAGGATTTGCGCATGGCTGAGCGGCTCAAGGACAAGGTGGCGCTGGTGACGGGCATCGGCGCGGGGATCGGCCAGGGCATCGCGCTCCGGTTCGCGGCCGAGGGCGCGTCGGTCATCGGCTGCGACATCGATCCCGATCGCGCGGAGGAGACCGTGGCCCTCGCCGCGGAGGCGGGCACCCCGATCGAGTCGGTGCACCCGCTGGACCTCACCAGGCCGGACGATGTGCGGCGGTACGTCGGCGTGGCCCGTGAACGGCATGGCCGTGCGCACGTTCTCGTCAACGCCGCCGCGATCCCCCCGCACATGGCGCGGGCCGACGAGATGGACTTCGACTCGCAGTGGCGGCCCACCATCGCGGGAGAGGTCGACCTGGTGTTCCTCGCCTGCCGCGAAGCCTGGCCGCTGCTCAAGGCGGCCGGGAGCGCGTCGATCATCAACTTCGCCTCCGTCAACTCCCACCGGGCGAGCCGGAGCCTCGGCATGGTCGCGCACTGCGCGGGGAAGGGCGCCGTGCTGTCGATGACCAGGCAGCTCGCCGTCGAGGGAGGGCCCGACGGCATCCGCGCGAACACCATCGCGCCCGGGCTCGTGCAGACGCGCGCCACCGCCGCCGCGGGCCTCTCGGCCGGCTCCGCCTCCGAACGGTTCATCGCCCGCACGCTCGTCGGCCGGCTCGGCGTGCCCGACGACATCGCCTGGTGCGCCGTCTACCTCGCCTCGGACGAGGCCGGTTGGGTCACCGGCGCCGACTTCGCCGTCGACGGCGGCGTGACAGCGGTCTAAGGAGCCACGATGACGCATTCCCATCAGAAGCCGACCGTCTTCACCGACGAGGAGAAGCGCGCCTTCCGGGCCGACATCGACGCCATGCGCAGACCCGGGGCGTACGAGCCCGGCCGGTGGTCGGTCAGCCCGCTCAACCGGGACCCGGCCGTCGTCGGCGCGATGCCGGCGAAGGTCGCCCTGCGGGACGTCACCATGAGGTCGCTGGAGGCCCTCCCCGGAGTCGTGACGACACCGGAGGCGAAGCGCTCCTTCCTGCGCGCGCTGGTGGCGTCCGGAGTCCCGGAGATCGTCGCGGCGGGCGTGCGAGGACGGCCGGTCGAGGACGTCCGCCGGGACGTCCAGGAGATCCGCGCCTTGAACCCGAAGTGCCGGGTGACGTGCCCGATGCTCTTCACGTCGGCCGACCTCGAAGCGGCCGCGGAGGCCGGTTTCGATGCCGTCCAGGTGTGGGTGCCGCCGTGGGGCAGTGCCTCGACCATGTACGAGCCTCACCTGTTCGCGCGGACGTGGGCCGGGGAGGACTGGCGCGGCCGAGGCCAGCCGGCCGACCGGGACGGCTACCTGGAGCGGGCCGTGAGCCTGGTGGCCCGAGCCCGCGATCTGGGCCTCGCCGTCACGGCCCCGATGCTCATGGTGTCCTTCCTCGACGAGGAGCGTCACAGCGGGACGGTGAAGGCGCTGGCCGAGGCCGGCGCGGCGGAGATCGCGCTGTTCGACGGCCCGGGAGCGATGGCCCCCGAGGCGATGGCCGAGCTCGTCCGCCGCACGCGTGCGCTGGCGCCCGGGGTCCGCATCGGGCTGCACCCGCACAACACCTTCGGCTTGGCGGTCGCCGTCGCGGTCGCGGCGGCCCGCGCGGGCGCCGACGCCGTGGAGGTCTCGGTGAACGGCTACTGCGGAGGGCCCGGCAACGCCGACCTCGCGGCCACGGTCGCGGCGTTCGAGGCACTGTACGGGGTGTCCACGGGCATCGACCCCGGAACCCTGACGCACCTGGCCCGGACCGCCGAGGCGATGACCTCCTACCGGCGCGCCTACAACCACCCGGTCACCGGTGACCAGGTCTACAGCTGGGGCGGCATGGACTTCATGACGCAGGAGCTCGGCGTCGACTCGCTCCTGCACAACTGCATCTCCCCGGAATGGGTCGGGTCGGAGCAGCGGGCCCCGCTCACCGAGATGAGCGGTCCCTTCACCGCGTGGGACAAGCTCGTCGAGCTCGGCTTCGCCCCCGATCACCAGGGCGTCGACGCCTTCCTGGCGCGGGTGCGGGACACCATGGCCGAGCGGGGGCGGCTGCTCGACGATGCGGAGCTGGCCGATGTCGCCCGCGAGTGCGGCCTGACCGGGTCGTCCTGAGCCTCGGGGCGCGAGCGTTGCGGCTTGGGCCGGTGTCAGGAGACCCGGTGTTTCAGGAGACCCGGGTGTGTCAGGAGACGCCGTCCCAAGCCGCCGCGGTCCCCTCGATGGCCTCCAGCAGCTGTTCGTCCGTACCGCCCATCACGGCCGGCTGCAGGACGAGTTCGTCGATGCCGCGCAGGCCGAGCCTTGCACGGCGCGAGGCCAGCTTCTCCGCCGCCTCGTCGGGGCTGCCGACCACGGCGAGCTCCTCCGCGAGGTCCGGCGGGACCAGCTCCCCGAGCGCGGCCCAGTCGGGGCGCCCGTGGTGGGCCGGTGCCGCCTGCCGCAACCGTGCGACGTCCTTCTCCCACGGGGTGCCGTCCGCGACGCGGCCGAGGCCCGGCACCGAGAGGTAGAGGGCGAGACGTGCCCGCGCCTCCCGCATCGCCCGGCCCGCGTCCGGGTGGACACTGGTCACGCACCAGGCGGCGATGGCGGGCGAGGCACCCGTCTCGGCGATGCTGGGAAGGGCGGTCCCTTCGAGGTAGGGCGCGAAGGCCGCCAGCGGATGCAGCGCTATTCCATGCGCGGCGCGGCTCATGGCGCGCAGCGACGCGGGGGTCATCCCGGACCCGTATACCCGGATGGCGGCCCGGTTCTCGAGCGGCACCGCGCTGCCGAACGAGTCCAGCCTGGTCCGGTAGAACTCTCCCTGGAAGTCGAGGCCGTCGGTGGCGGTCAGGGCCGCTCGGACGAGCGCGAGGTACTCCCCCAGCCGGGCGGCCGGCCGGGTGAAGTCGACGCCGAGGGCCGAGCGGAAGTCCGCCGGACCGGTGCCGACGCCGAGCGTCAGCCGCCCGCCCGTGACCTCGTTGGCCTCGATCGCGGCGGCGGCCATCGCGAGGGGATGGCGGGTGAAGGCGTACGCGATGCCCGTTCCGACGCCGATCCGCCGGGTGTGGCCCGCGACCTCGACGGCCCGCATGAGCGCGTCCCGCCCCGGCGTCTCCGTCACCCACGCGCGGTCGAGGCCGTGGTGCTCGACGATCCGCGCCGCCTGCCGGAGCACCGCGAACGACCTGACGGAGAAGACGATCGAGCGTTTCACCGGGCGACCTCCTTGACGGGGCGGAGCGGATCACCCAGAGGGACCACGGCGGGCGCCGGCACGAGCCGGCTCTGGATCGTGCCGAGCGGACCGGCGTCGAGCCGGACGACGTCACCCGCCTCAAGCCACGGGTACTCCTCCGGTGAACGGCGGGCGGCGAGATCGGCGATGCAGCCGGTGCCCACCGTCCCGCTGCCGATCACATCGCCCGGGCGGACCTCGGTTCCCCTCGACGCATAGGCGATCATCTGCCCGAAGGTCCAGAACAGTTCGCCGAGACGCCCTTCGGAGTAGGCGCGGCCGTTGACCGACGCGGTCATGGGAATGTCGGGCGTACGGCCGCGGGGATCGAGCGGCAGCTCGTCCGGGGTGACGAAGAGGGGGCCGAACGAGGTCGCCCAGTCCTTGCCCTTGACCGGCCCGAGGCCGATACCGCGCTCCCGGCGCTGCAGGTCGCGGGCGCTCCAGTCGCACATGAGGATGTACCCGGCGATCAAGGCGGTGCCCTGCTCCGGGGTCAGGTCGCGGCCCGCCACCCCCACGACCGCGGCGATCTCCAGTTCGAAGTCGAGTTCGACCGCGCCGGGCGCGCAGGGCACGTCGTCGGTGGGGCCGAGCACCGCGGCCGGGTTCGTGAAGTAGAACGCCGGTATCTCGTACCACGCGGGATCGAGCCGGGCTCCGCGCGCGGCCAGGATCGGCAGCAGGTGCTCCTCGAAGGCCATGAAGTCGCGGATCGACGGCGGGACCGGGATGGGAGCCTGGAGATGAAGGTCCTCCAGGCGCCGGCGGGCGGCCGGGACGGTGCGTGCCTCCTCGGCAGCCTCGGTCATCCGGGAGCCGTCGTCCCCCAGCAGCGCGAGCAGGTCGTTCTGGCTGGGGGACTCAAGGACCTCCTCGCCTTCGACGAGCCCGAGTCGCGGGGTGCGGTCGTGCGGTGATCGGTAAGCGGTCCAGCGCATGATGCCTCTCAAAGGACGGTTCCGTCAGGAGGAGTGAGCGAGAGCAGCCGTTCGGCATTGCCCCGGTAAATGGAGGCTCGCGCCTCGTCCGTGAGGCCCGCGACGGCGTCGACGAGCGCCGCGGGATCAGCGTCCCCCATATCGAAGGGGTAGTCGGTGCCGATCACGACCCGATCGGAGCCGACGGCCTCGATCAGGGCTCGGGCCACCCCGGGCGAGTGGACGACCGAGTCGAACCACATCCTGCGCAGGTAGTGCCCCGGCGGGTGTTCCATGGTGCGGCTGTCCGGGCGGACCCGGTAGGCATGCTCGCTGCGTCCCAGGTACGTCGGCAGGTACCCTCCGCCGTGCGCGACGCACAGGCGCAGCTCAGGGTGCCGGTCGAGCACTCCGGTGAAGATGAGGAGAGATAGCGCCACCGCCGTCTCAAGGGGTTGGCCGACGATGTTGTTCAGATAGGCGGGGGTCAGCCGCTCGGTCATCTGCGGGCACCCCAAGGGGTGCAGGAACACGACCACTCCGTGTCGCTCGGCTGCATTCCAGAGGACTTCGTACGCAGGGTCGGAGAGATCGGTACCGCCGGCCTGCGTCGAGATCTGCACTCCGACGAATCCACGCCGATCCATCACGTTCGCCAGTTGCTCGGCCGCGAGTGCCGGGTGCTGAAGGGCGACCGTGCCGAAAGCCAGGAAGCGGTCCGGACGTCTTTCGACGAGGGCGGCCAGGTCGTCGTTGATCGCGGCCGTCAGCGCCATCGCGTCGTCAGGGTCGGCCCAGTGGTAGTACTGGCCGGGATTGACCGACACCACCTGGAGGTCCACTCCGGCGGCGTCCATGTGCGCGAGACGCGTGTCGAGGTCGGTGAGGCGATGCTCCCATTCGGGCTGCACGCGCGCCATGTGCGCGGCCGTTCGGGGATCGCGGTAACGCGCGGCCATGGCCCTCGCCTGCTCGGCGTGGTCCGGCATCCGCGCGGCGAGGGCGGCCGCGGACGGCGAGGAGGCGTGGGCGTGCAGGTCGATCACGTGGGGTCGCCCCGCTCGTGCTCGACGACGGGCGTTCGCTGCGTTCCGAGTCCGGTGATGGAACCGGTCATCACGTCGCCGGCCTGAAGGAACCGGCCGTGGTGGACGCCGTTTCCCGCGGGCGACCCCGTGAGCAGCAGGTCTCCCGCCCCCAGCCGGACGCACGCGGAGGTGTGCTCGATCAGCCGCGGGATGTCGAAGATCATGTCTGCCGCGGCCTCGTTCTGCATCGTCCGGCCGTTGAGCTTCAGCGTGATCGTCAACCGGGACGGGTCCGGCACGTACCGCGCCGGGACGACGAGAGGGCCGACGGGAAGCAGCGTGGGCGCGCCCTTGCAGGCGAGCCAGTCGGCCCCGCGTGAGCTGTCCCCCGTCGGGTAGATGCGGTCGCGCATGGTGATGTCGTTCGCGATCGTGTAGCCGGCGACGTACTGCCATGCCGACTCGCGAGGGACGAGGTAGGCGTCGCGGGCCAGCACCACCGCGAGCTCCAGTTCCCAGTCGCATTGGTCGGTGACGGGCGGGATGACGACCTCGCCGAAGGCCGGGGCGAGCCCGCTCACGGTGCCGGGAAACACCGTCGGCGTGCCGGACCTGGCTCGCTGGTCCATCAGCGCGGTGGCGAACGCGCGGCGTTCCGGTTCGCTCGCCTGCTCGTGCTCGGGCCGTGGGGACGCCACCATCAGGTCGATCACGTGCTGCCGGTAGTTGGCCGCGGCCTGGAAGATCTGAGGCCGCTCGACCGGCACCAGTACCTGGTCGGCGCTGGGCGTCCGCGCTGCCGCTCCGGACGCCCCCTCGGCGAACCACTGTTCGACACGGTCACAGACCGGATCCCAGGCGGCGAGCAGATCCACCACGCTCGTGGCGGCCGCCGGGTCGCCGTCGATGATGTCGGCCAGGGCATAGGACCGCCCGTCGGCGACGACCGCGACCTGCGGACCGCCGCCGAGGTCGAGCCGGGCGAACCCGAATCCACCGCTCGGCACGTCCCCCCACTGAAGCTCAGCCACGGCGGTTCGAACCCGCCCCGGCCCGTACCGCGGCCTGCTCCCAGAACTCGGCGTACGCCTCCAGCATGCCCTTGAAGTCGTCAAGGCGAGCGCCCTCGAAGGGGCTCCGGGACTGTTCCTCAAGCGCCGCGACACGCTCGCGCACCTGCTCGGCGACGGCGCGGCCCTCCCTCGTGAGGGAGATGGGACGCACGCGGGCGCTGTGGTGCGACGCGGGCCGGGACACCAGCGCGCGCTTCTCCAGCTTGTCGAGGGGGGCGCTGAGTGCCTGCCTGCTCACCAGGCACCGGCGAGCCAGCTCGGCGCCGCCCGCTTCGCCGATCTCGTACAGGCTCTCCAGGATCAGCGCCTGGGTGCCGGTCAGGTCCAGATCCGCGAGCGTCGCGGTCACGGCGTCGGCCGTGCTGACGCGGATGCGGTGCATCACGTACATCAGCCGGTCGAGGACGCCCAGGCCGTTCGCGACGTCAGTTGCTTCCGTCATGTGACGGTTGTAGTACCGCCGATCCATCTACGTCAACTAGTTGACGTCAACCAGTTGACAAAATGCCCGAGCGTCGGAGAGTGTCGCACCAGGTCACAGAAGGGCGCGATAACCATGGACCGAGCAGACGTTCGCAACAACCTGATAGACGCCGAACCTCCCCCGTTCACAGGGCGGATCCTTCCGCCCCTCGCGCCGCGCGGGCCGGAGCCGCCCTCGGCGGTGGCCGCGCGGTCGCATCTCACCGGGCTGCGTCACGTGGGGCTCGGCGTGCCCGATCTCCGCGACGCGGTCGCGTTCTACGAGGGCGTCTGGGGCCTGTACCGGGTCGCCGACGACCGGGGCGTCGTGTTCCTCGGGTCGGTCGGCAGCGCCGAGCCCTACATCGTCCGCCTGCGCCAGGCGGGCCAGAAGCGCGTCGACGTCGTCTCGTTCGCCGCGAAGAGCGCCGCCTCGGTCGACGTGCTGTACACCGAGCTCGCCACGGCGGGTGTGAGGACGGTCCGCGAGCCGGCCGTCCTCGACACGCCCGGCGGCGGTTACGGCATGCGGTTCTTCGACATCGACGGCCGGCTGATCGAGGTCTCCTCGGACGTCGCGCCGAAGCCCTTCCGGGATCTGGAGATCGGCGAGTCCGTCCCGCGCAGGCTCAGCCATGTCGTGCTGAACAGCACCGACGCCCGGCGGACGAGCGCCTGGTACCAGAAGCACCTGGGCTTCCGGCTGTCGGACTGGCTCGCCGACCGCATGGCCTTCCTCCGGGTCTCGCCGGAGCACCACTGCCTGTCCTTCGCCCAGCGCACCAAGGTCTCGCTGAACCACATCTCGTTCGAGATGCGCGGCCTGGACGAGTACCTGCGCGGCACGGGACGCCTGGTGCGCCACGGTCACCCGCCGCTGTGGGGGCCGGGCCGGCACAGCGCCGGGGACAACACCTTCTCCTATTTCGCCGACCCGCACGGCAACGTCGTCGAGTACACCACCGAGCTGGAATGCATCCTCGACGAGGACGCATGGCAGCCGCGCATCTGGCCCGCGACACCGGAATGGAGCGATCAGTGGGGGACGGCCGGCCCCATCGAGGACCTCTTCGCGCTGGACTCCGTCACGCAGGAGGACTCCGGCCTCTGGACCCCGGCGCCGATCTGACCCCCAGGAGCAATCACGTGAGTACTGCGATCGCCGACGCCCGCACGGTCGAGCTGGCACCGGGCGTCCACGCCTACATCCAGCCGGACGGGGGCTGGTTCATCAACAACTGCGGCTTCGTCGTGGCGGACGACGGGGTGCTCTTGGTCGACTCGGCCGCCACCGAGGCGCGCACCTCCGCGCTGCGGGACGCCATCTCGGCCGTCACCCCGCTCCCCGTCCGCGTCCTGGTCAACACCCACTGGCACACCGATCACACGAACGGCAACTCGCAGTTCGACCGCGCGGTCGTCATCGCCCACGAGGCGGCCCGCGGCCCCATGCTCGAACTCGTTCCCACCCGCCCGGACCCGGACGGCCCCTTCCCGGACGTCCACTGGGGTCACCTCGGTAGCACCCGGCCGGCGGTGACGGTGACCGGGACGCTCTCGCTCTGGGCGGGCGACCTGCGCTGCGAAGTCCGCGGCGTCGGCGGACCGGCCCACACCGCCGGAGACCTCGTCGTCTGGATCCCCGAGCACGGCATCCTCTTCGCCGGCGACCTCGCCTTCAACGGCAGCGCGCCGCTCGTCTCGGCGGGATCGATCTCAGGGTCATTGCGGGTGCTCGCCGAACTGCGCGACCTCGCACCCGCCGTGGTGGTTCCGGGCCACGGCGAACCGTGCGGACCGGAGGTCTTCCAGACGGAGATCGACTACCTGGCCTTCGTCCTGGAGACCGCTCAGCGCGGGCGCCGCCAGGGCCTGACGCCGCTGGAGACGGCCCGGACCGTCGGGCCGCATCCGTTCGAGCACCTGCGCGACGGCGAGCGCATCGTCGCGAACCTGCACCGGGCCTATGCCGAGCTGGACGGCGCGGCCCCGGGCGAGGAGATCGACCTGGTCGCGACTCGCCTCGACATGATGGCGCTCAACGGCGGGAAGGCGCTCACATGCTTCGCCTGAACGAGGGCCGCAGGGCCCTGGTGGTCGGCGCCGGAATCGGCGGGCTGGCCGCGGCGCTCGCCCTGGCCGGCAAGGGCTGGGACGTCGACGTGGCGGAGATCAAGGAGGAGAACTTCACGGTCGGCGTCGGCATCAACCATCCCGCCAACGCCCTGCGCGCCCTGCGGCGCCTCGGCCTCTACGAGGCGGTGGCCGAGGCCGGCTACCGGTACCGCGGGATCAGGCGGTTCGCCGCCGACGGCAGGCTCACCGCGGAGTTCGTGCCGTCCGATCCGCCCGACGTCCCCTTCCAGATCTCGATGACCCGCGCCGATCTCCACGCCGTCCTCACCCGCGCGGTCGGCGACCTCGGCGTGCGCGTCCGGCTCGGCACGACATGGCGGGAGATCGCCGAGGGGACCGACGGCGTCACGGTCGAGTTCAGTGACGGTTCACGGCAGGCCTATGACCTGATGGTCGGTGCCGACGGAATCCGCTCGCAGCTGAGGTCGGAGCTGTTCGGAACCGGGCATGCGCCGGTCGAGACCGGCTACGTGTGCTGGCGGATGGCGGTACCCCGCCACCCGGACATGGTCCTGAGCGAGTACTGGAACGTCGGTGACGCCAAGGCCACGGTGCTCCATCTGAACGACGACGTGATGTACCTGCTGGTCGTCGAGCCGGGTTCGATGTCGGAGATGCCAGGACGCTCGGAGAAGGCCCGCCTGCTGAAGGAGAAGCTGGCCCCGTTCGGCGGGTTGATCGCCTATGTCCGCGACACCATCACGCCCGAGAGCGAGATCCACGTGGCGGTCCTGGAAGAGGTGTTCCTCCCGGCCCCGTGGTACAAGGGGCACGTCGTGCTGATCGGCGATGCCGCGCACGCCGTGACTCCGCACCTCGCGCAGGGGGCGGGGATGGCGATGGAGGATGCGATCGTCCTCGCCGAGACGCTCGTGGACACCGCCGTCCCGCAGGCCTTCGACGCCTTCATGAAGCGGCGCTATGACCGGGTCAAGTACGTGCAGGACCAGGCGCACGCCATCCTGCTGAACGAGATGGAGCCCGACCCGGTGCGCAAGGCCGAGTTCGCGGCGTCGCTGGGTGCGCGCCAGCAGGAGATCACGGCCCGGCTCAGCGCCCCCGCGTGAGCGTCTCGTCCAGATCGGCGGGGGCCTCGTCGGTGTCATCGCCGACGCGTGGCGTGGCGAGCCCGAGATCGCGCAGCCGCTGCAACATCGCCGTCAGGTCCTCGATCTCCGAGGCGGTGAACTCCGCGGCGATGGCGGCGTACATCCGGGCGGCCCGGCCCCGGACGCCGTCCATGACCGCCGAACCCTGTGCCGTGATGCGGAACAGCGACGACGACCGATGCCCGGGATTGGGGGTGCGCTCCACCAGTCCGGCCTCAAGGAGCCGGTCCATCACGGACTGGACGCTCTGCCGGGTCAGGGACAGCCGGCGAGCGACCGCGGGCACGGACTGAGGGCCTTCGCGCAACTGCCCCAGAACCTGGGTGCGCGCGAAGTTCACTCCGCCGACCGCGGCGTTCTCGTCGGCGCGGGCGCGGTACACCTGTGAGGCGCCGTGCAGCGAGTGGAGCAACTCCAGCACGTCCGCCTCCGCCGTGGTCGCCGCGCGGTGCGCGGTCGGCCGTTCGGGCGCCATGAGCCACCTCTCCTCTGTCGATCACATCGTAGGTGCGACTCGAATCGAATATTGACAGGACCCTGTCATTATGACAGGGTCCTGCTCATGAGCGCACCATCCTCCGCGTCGCCTGTGCGGACCCCCGACAACCAGCCGGTCTTCGTGTCGGGGCAGGCCGTGCAGAAGGCACTCGCGTGGACGGACTGCGTCGACGCACTGGAGACCGTCTACGGGGAAGAGTTCGACGGCTCGGCGCTCCCCGCGCGCGTCGTCGCCTCCACCCCGCAGGGAAACTGGATGCGGGTGCTGCCGGCGCTGCCCGGCGGCGGCGACCACTTCGGCCTCAAAGTGATGGGCGGACGTCGAGCCGGTCACGGTCGGCCCTACACGGCGCAGTACCTCGTCGTGCTGTTCGACAAGGTTTCGGGCGCCATCTCGGCGTTCGTCGACGCCCGGGCGGTCACCGGCATCCGCACCGCGGCCACATCGGCGCTCGCGGCCCGGCGGCTGACGCGCCGGCACACCGCGGCCGGCGAGGTGCTCCCACTCGGAGTCCTCGGTACCGGTCTGGAGGCCCGCATGCACGTCCGGGCACTCACGGCCGTGCTCGGCGTCGGAACGGTGACGGTGTTCAGCACGACCGAGTCCCGGCGGCGGGCCTTCGCCGACGAGATGGGGGCCGAACTGGGCCTTCCAATCCGTGCCGCCGCGAGCGCGGAGGAGGCGGTGCGCGACGCGGAGCTCGTGGTCGCGGCCGCACGCTCACACGACGAGCGGCCGATCGTATCGGCGGCGGACCTGAACCGGTGCCGGACCCTCGTCTCGATCGGTTCGACGGTCCCGTCACAGCGCGAGATCGACGTCGACCTCATCGAGCGTTCCGACCTGATCGTCTGCGATGTCGTCGACGAGGCGACCTCCGAGGCGGGAGATTTCCTCGCGGCCGCCCGCGCCGGGATCCCGTTCGACACGAAGGTGCACGCGCTGAGCGCCCTAGTGGGGGGCGAACTCGACTCTCGTGCCGCCGAGGCGGATCTGGCGATCTTCAAGTCCGTCGGCAGCGGCCTCCAGGACGTCGCCATCGCCTCCCTCGCGCTCGCACGAGCACGCGAGGCAGGGCTGACGGCAGAGCTCCCCATGGGGTTCGAAGGCAACTAGGCGAGGAGAAGCACATGGTCGACTACACCAGGAGCGAAGCCCGGGACTGGGCCCGCGAACATCTCCACGGCGTCATCAACGTCATCATCCCGTCCTTCACCAACGATCTCAGGGACATCAACGAGCAGGCGATCCGCCACGACGTCCGCAAGCAGTTCGAGTACGGTTTCGCCGGCGCGCTGCTGGTCTCGGAGGTCTCGATCACGCTGCCCGAGTACCGGCGGTTCTGCGAGATAGCCGCCGACGAGGCCGCGGGCCGGCAGCTGTTCGTCCACCACTCCAGCTGGAGCGACCTGGAGCATGCCCTGGAGGCGTTGAAGGTCGCCGAGGAGTCCGGCGCGGAACTGGTGCTCCTGTCCTACCCGCCGAACTTCTATCCCGAGTCCGAGCAGGACATCTACGACTACACGCGCGCCATCTGCGACGCCACCGACCTCGCGGTCATGATGTTCCCGATGTACCTGTGGGGCTTCTCGCCCCGCATCCATCCGTCGGACATCCCGGCGAGCGTCATCCGGCGGCTGCTCGACGACTGCCCGAACATCGTCGCGATCAAGGCCGAGGGCGGCTACCCGAGCATCATGGGCCTGGTCGAGTGCCACCGCCTGTTCGGGGACGAGGTCGTGATCAGCTGCCCCATCGAGGCCGACCTCATCCCGCTGTCGCAGCTCGTCCCGATCCAGGTCTCCGCGACCAGCGACCACGAGTACTACGGCCCGACGATCCCCAAGATCTTCGACCTGCTCGCCAAGGAGGAGTTCGACGAGGCCACGCGCCTCTACTGGCAGATCCACCCGGCTCGCCGCGCCAAGCAGCAGCTCGGGCCGCAATTGCACGGCGGGTGGTTCATCAACCGGCAGGCCTGGAAGTTCGAGGCCTGGTTGCAGGGCTACAACGGCGGTCCGCTGCGTGCTCCCACACAGCGCATCCACGACGCGCAGATGACGGCCCTGCGCAAGGGCCTCATCGACTCGGGCCTCGAACCGAGCATGGACCCGTTCCGGGAGTTCTTCATCGGCCGGAACCCCGCATGAGCGAGCAGATCGACGTCTTCGGGCTTCTGCAGGCCGTCGGTGGAGGCACGCGTGCCGCAACGGCTCTGCGCCTCGGGGACGGCTGGGAGAAGCCCGCGTCCGGCGAGGTTCTCGCCGTGATCGACCCGGCCACCGAACGCGAACTCGGCACGGTCGCCGACGCGACGCCCGACGACGCGCGGGCGGCACTCGACGTCGGCGCCGCGGTGGCAGGGTCCTGGGCCGCGACCGCACCCCGGTTTCGGGCCGAGGTCCTGCGTCGCACCTACGAGATCATGCTCGCCGAGAGGGAGCCCCTGGCACGGCTCATCACGGCCGAGAACGGCAAGTCACTGGCCGAGGCGCGGGCCGAGATCGACTACTCCGCCGAATTCTTCCGCTGGTACTCATCGCAGGTGACGACCCTCGACGGCGAATTCCGCCCGGCGCCGAGCGGAGACAACCACATCCTTGTCAGCCGGCACCCGATCGGCCCGTCGGTGCTGGTGACGCCCTGGAACTTCCCGTCCGCGATGGCCGCCCGAAAGCTGGCACCCGCGATCGGGGCTGGATGCACGGCCGTGCTCAAACCGGCCCCGGAGACCCCGTTCAGCGCGATCGCGCTCGCGGCCGTCCTGGAACGGGCGGGGCTCCCGCCCGGGGTCGTCACAGTGGTCACGACCAGCGACGCGCCCGGCGTGGTCGGCGCGCTGCTCGATGACCCACGAGTGCGCAAGCTGTCGTTCACGGGCTCGACCGCCACGGGTCAGACACTCCTGCGCGCCGCCGCGGCCGGTGTCATCTCATGTTCGATGGAACTGGGCGGCAACGCCCCGTTCCTGGTCTTCCCAAGCGCCGATCTCGACGCTGCAGTCAAGAACGCGATGGTGGCGAAGCTGCGCAACAGCGGCCAGTCCTGCACTGCCGCGAATCGCTTCTACGTCCACGAGAGTGTGGTCGAGGAGTTCACTTCGCGCCTGTCGACCGCGTTGGCCGATGTGACCGTGGGCAATGGATTCCAACCCACGGTAGTGATGGGCCCGCTTATCAACGAAGCGGCGCACGAAAAGGTGACAAGCATCGTCGACCGCGCCATCGATCAAGGCGCGCGAACGACAATCGAACGCCGCTCCCTGCCTGAGCATGGATTCTTCTATGCCCCGACCCTCCTGTCGGGCGTCTCTCCGGAGACCGACATCCTCCGGGTCGAGATCTTCGGACCTGTGGCGCCCGTCGTGAGTTTCTCCGACACCGACGAAGCCGTGCGGCTCGCCAACGACTCCGACATGGGCCTCGTGTCATTCGTGCAGAGCGGGAACCTCGGCGAAGCACTCAGCGTCGCCGAACGTCTTGAGTGCGGAATGGTCGGGATCAACCGAGGCGTCGTCTCGGACCCCGCCGCCCCATTCGGCGGATCGAAGCACAGCGGACTCGGACGCGAAGGAGGGTTCCACGGCTTGGATGAGTACTTGGAACCGAAGTACATCGCTGCGTCTTGGTAAGGCTTGATGAACTCGGGATGCGGGGCCATGCAGGCTGAGCCCCCTGGAGAGGCACGCGAAAGGGGCGGGGACCGTGACGGCGAAGACCGCGATCGCCCACCGGGCCAGCTCCTGCCGGCCGCCGGACGTCCGGCCCGGCTGGGACATCGAGTCCGCCCGGGCGATCAGGCATGCGTGATCGGGCACGTCACGGCCGAGGCCGAGCGCGCCGCCGCCGTCGGTGTCCGCCGACGGGACAGGGACCCTGGACCGAGTTGACGGGGCCGGTCTGGGGATCAAGAGCGACAGCAGCATGCTGGTCGGCGGCTTCGGCTTCGTCGGCATGCCGTTCGACCTCATCGACCCTCAAGGCCGGGCGCGTGCGCAAGGTGCTCTGCTCGTTCCCCCGGCAGCTCGAATGCACCCACTGCCCCGCAGCGGCTACGCCAGCCAGATCTACACCGACGTCGCCGTCCTCGAAGCGCCACGGCCGGGGTGTCGGTTGACAACCTTCGGCCCTCCCGAGCGACGGACTCCGCGACCGGCTGCCCGTCCCGCTCAAGGCGGGCTGACCGCTCTACGGCCTGGCACCACGGCCTCGTTGCATCGTGGTGCCAGGCCGCTTCGGTAGCTGGCCGTCAGCCGTTGACCTGGCTGAGCACTCCCCCTGCGCCTACGCCAAAAGATGCGAGGAAGGCCAGGGTGCGGGGCGTCAAGCTCGGCCGGGACGGCTCCGCACCGCAGTCGCCCGCGTGATCCGTCTCAGCGCCGAGGCCCGCGGTGCCTAATGCGATTCCTCCGCAGGAAGGCGAGGATGATCCGGTTGAACAGCAGCGGACGCTCCCAGTAGGCGTTGTGCCCTGACTCGGGGAACACCACCTGCTCGGCCCGGGGGAGGCCCTCGCCGAGGCGCCGGAGCATCGCGGGTGGCGTGTACAGGTCGGCGTCTCCGGTGGCGAGGAGCACGGGGACGCCGCTGGAGGCGATCGCGGCCGACGTCACGGTCGCCTTGGTGCGCTGGCGCGCGGCCGCAGGCGGAGCCAGCGCGGCCTCGTCGAGCCAGATGGCCACTCCGTCCGGGTTCGTCGCGCGGTAGGAGCCGCCGAGCTCCTGGAAGTCCTTCGGCAGTTCGTTCCACTGCGGCGGACGCAGCGCGGCACTGTCGGCGGCGTAGTCGGGGTCACCGATGGCGACGAGGCTGCAGGTCAGTGCGGCGCTCGCCACCCGCTCGGGGTGACTGAGAAGGTAGTCGGCCGCCGCGATGCTCCCCGCCGCGGTGCCGACGAGATGCATGGTGCGGAGTCCGAGGTGTTCGACGAGCGCGTGGAGGTCGTCGGCGTAGGTCCCGGTGTCCTCGGCAGGCCCGGGGTCGGAGTTGCGATGCCCCCGGCGGGAGTAGCCGATCACCCGGTAGCCGGCGCGGGCGAGCACGGGCTGCTGGTATCGCCAGGAGCGGCCGCTCCCGGTGTAGGCGTGGAGGAGGACGACCGGCTCACCGGATCCGCCGGTGTCCCAGAACCACAGTTCGCCGGCGCCGAACGACACACGTCCTTCGGTCACAGGCACCTGAGGTGGTATCGGGACGGGTCGCAGGTCGTCGTCCCTCGGCGCGGCGGCGGCGGGTTTGGGGGTCATCAGGGCGGAGGCCGCGGCTAGGCCGGCGCCGCCGAGCAGGACGCGACGTCGCCCGATCGATGTGGACTGGTTCATGACTCTCCAGGGGCCGAAGTGTCGACAGGAACGGCGGGTGGCCGAGCACATCCGAAGCCGGAAGGGGGTGTGACCTCGGGCTTCGACTTAGATGCGGGCAGCATACGGGCTCACAGCCGTGATGTCGACAGATGGCCGAGATTGAGAAGAGTTCCCCTAGGGAAGAGCACCCGAACGCCTTGTTTATGTCGACACTAGGTGCCAAGTTGGCGAGGTCCGTTCAAACGGGCAACGAGGGGCGCGGCCGTGACCTCCACAACGGGCAACGTCAACCCACCGAAGCCGACAGGATCTTAGTGTCGACACACATCGGCGAAGCCCACCGCCCAACCCGCGGAGCCACCCCAAGGGTCACGGGTTGGCCGCGCACTCTGGCACGAAGGATCGGCTTACCGATCCTCGGCGGCGGGGCTTCCAGGTCGGCGACCACCGGGACCGAGTGGTCAGCCGTGCACCCGCTCTGCGGAGCGGTTCAGGCGGTTGCGTGCCCGCCCTTGGAGTTCCGGCCGCCACGGACAGCGATGGTGCTGTGGAGGCGGGTGCACCACGAGCAACGCGCGCGCAAGACCATCGCGGACGGCGGCATTGAAGATGCTGTACACGTCGATCGGCACGGTCTTCACCCTGGACCGTCACGCGGCAGACTGCTCGTCCAGCCAGGCCGACACCGCACTCGTGCAGCAGCCCTCGAAAGTGGTCGGTCGGCCCGAAGGACACCTCACACAAAGATTCTTGGGCGCCACCGAGCGGCCCGCTCCGTGCACGGGCCGGCCCGCCGGGCCGCGGCAGGCGCGGCCCGGCGGGCTCAGGTGCGCCGGACGGTCTCGCTGTACTGGTCGGCGGTGAGGCCGATCTGCCAGGCGGCGGCCCGTACCGGGTCGCGGATCCAGCCGGGCACCAGTTCGGCGAACTCCCGGCGGGTGCCGTCCCGCTCCAGCGAGCCGTTGGTCATCAGCAGCAGGTGCAGGTGGTCGTCGTAGAGCTCCTCGACGCACCACAGGCTGAGGATCTGCCCGGGGTTGCCGGGGTCCGCCGTCTCCCGGCCGACCCGCGGCCATCCCGCCTGGTCGAGCACCGCACGCCAGCCGGCCCGCCCGGCCAGCAGCTCCACCGCGCAGCGCCGCTGCTCGGAGTTGCGCAGCGACACCGCGCGGCGGATCGGGACGTCGTCCTCGATGATCTCGCGCGGCATGGTGACGCCGTGCCACGCCCACAGGCACCAGCCGTCGGGGTACCGCACCGCCGGCCCGGTCGGATGGTGGAGCCGTCCTTCGGCGTCGCGGTGCAGTTCGGTGGGGCGCTCCGTGAGGATCACGCTGTTCCTCATCGGCCACCACTCCCCCGCCGCCCGTGCCACCTGGAGCAGGCCGCGTCCGTGGCGGTCCGGTTCGAGGACGCCGCAGCGGGCGAGGAGGTCCAGCTGGGCGAGCCGCCCCAGCATGCGGGAGCGGAACGCGCCCAGCCGGGGCAGCGCCGCCGCCTCCGGCGACCGCTGCGCGTCCTGCCAGGTCGCGGCCACCTGGTCGACGGCCGCGCCGACGGCCCGGCTCAGCCCCGCCTCGACCGCGGCGGTCACCTCGCGGTCGAGGCGGGTGAGCAGGCCGCTCCACCGCGGGTCCCGCTCCACGTGGCCGACGAGGTCGGGCCGCAGCGGGTCGAGCATGATCAGGTCGGTCTCCGCGCCGTCCCGCGGCACCCGCTCGACGATGGCCTCACCGGTCGGTTCCGGCAGCGTCCGCCACGCCCGCCTGGTGATCAGCGACAGCCGGCCCGCGCGGATGTCGGCCCCGATGCTGCCCGCCATAGGCGAGCCCAGCCAGATCACATGCTCGGGCGGCCGCCGGCCGGCGCCGAGGTAGACGTCCCGGACGCCCGCCTCGGCGACCGCCCGGTCCGCCGGACCCGCGGCCAGCCCGTGCCCGATCCACTCGTCCCGCACTAGCGGCAGCAGCGCCTGCCGCTCCTCGGTCGGCGCCGGCGGCGGCCGGCCGTGGTCGTGGGCGGGCCGCTGGTCCGCCATCGTCAGTCCTCGACGAAGCGGACGGCCGCGCCGTCCCAGGCCCGCTCGAGCTCGGCCTGCTCGCGCTCGGCCTGCTCACGCAGCGCCTGCGCCCGTGCCGCCTCCTTGCGCGCCTGCTTCCGGGCCCGCTCGCGCCGGCGGCGGGTCCCCGGGTCGAGGACGCGCGGCGCCGCCTCGCGCTTGCGCCGCAGCACGTACCGGCCGGGGGCGATTCCGGTATTACCGTGCTCCGGGTGGTCCAGCCACGCCGTCGCCCCCTCGCCGACCACCAGCGAGCCCAGGGCGATGTCGCCCGCCGCGCCGTCGCGGGCGTCGTACCGGACGTCACCGGCGGCGAGCAGCAGGTGCGTGTGGCCGCCCGCCTCGCCGCGGACCACCGCGACACCGGCCGCCGGCACCGGGCTCACCGGCCGACGGAAGTCGTCCTCCGCCATCGCGGCGGGAATCACCGACACGTCGCCCTGGTGCTGCAGTCCGGCGATCGTCGGAATGTCGAGTTCGGCCGCCAGATGGGCCAGGTCGGCGCCATCCGACAGCACGTTGCTAAGAAGTTCCATCACGGCCTCCGCAAAGTGTCACCCACAACGCTAACGCCGTCCGTTCCCATGGGAAACGTATTTTCTGGCCGCCCCGCCCGCCGGCCCAATACCTCCCCATCCAACCCATCCTGACCTGCGATTCCAAGGGAGTATTCCGTGGCACTAAGAGCGCGTGCAGATATCACAGACCGCGCCCACCGGACGGCACCGGCGGCGATCAACGCCCATGAACGCGCCGCCCGGCTGGAGCGTCTGACCAGGCCGCCGAGCACCCGGACGCGCCCAGCCATCACCACGATCGCGCCGCAGAAGGGACCCCGTCCGACGACGGTGGCCTGGAGGAATTTCGGTTGTTCTTGCCCAACTGCGCCACAAGCTCAGCGATCCTGGCTTCCGCTTGTGCCGGGCGGCGCCGACAGCTTCATTCATTCATCTGGTCGACCGTGGTCGGCCCCACACGGACAACCGATCACCGAACCGCGCGCGCCTGGTGATCTCCTCGACCGGCCCCGAGGCATGCCGACGGCCGTCTGGAGCTCGGTCAGCGCGTACCTGATCCCTCCCCATCTCTCCTCGGCCACCAATACCACGATCATGCGTGCCACCAGCGACAACGCTGAAGGCAACCGCCGGTCGAGAAGCAGCAGCTTGAGCAGTTCCGCTTCGCACTTGAGCTCACCGCGCGGATAGTTGTGGCTGCGGGCATCGGCCACGGCGGCCTTCAGGATCGCAGCGGCAGTTCGCCGATCTCCTTTCCGGATGCTCAGCCGGGCCAGTGCCAGGTTGAGTTGGACCTCACCTGTGCTTGCTTCCTGGACGGCGCGGAACAGGCTGCCACTTTTCCGCAGGTGGTAGTGAGCCTCAACAAAAGCGTCCAGCTCGATTAGGATGTCAGCGAGGCGAAGATGAAAGAAGGCTTCCCCCTTCCCAGCGTCCTTCAGAACCGGGCGTGCCTTCACATAGAGGTCCAAGGCCGCCTGCCAATTGCCCCGTGCCACCTGAACGCGTCCCAGATAGTGCCATGCCGCTATGAGCGTATTCGTCACGACGGAAACCGGGGGCATGTCCTTGCCCAAGCGGATGGCTTCCTGAAAATATGGCTCCGCTCTGCTGCGACTGCCGTAGAAGTAGGACATGCCCCATGCCGTCATCACGTCCGGCAGGAGAATATGCAGGTCCGGTGTTGCACGCGCCAGTTCTTCGCAGCGCGACAGGATTCGCTGCGCCTGTCGATAGCTGCTGGCGTCGATATGGTATTTGGCCAGGGTGAGGAGGGTGCGAAGGCGTTCACCGTCCGTCTGGCTGGAGCGGAGGGCTGCGCGGATTGCGTCCAAGCGGGCCGTCCCGTTGTTAGCGAAGATTGCCAGGTACCTGGCCTGCGCCAGCCGGAGGTCCGCCGTCGGACTGCCCAGTTCGGCAAGGCGATTCACGGCGGCGTCGGTCACGGCGATACATCTCTCCTGCTGCCGGAAATCCGTTCCCGGCCCCTCTTCCACCATCAACTCCAGCAATGCGTTGACGAAGGCGTCCAGCCTTTCGGCGTCCAGCGGCGCTTTCCAGGTGAGCACCTTTTCCAGCAGCCCAACGAGCGTGTCCGCATCCAACTCCACGTCCCGCCGGGACATTCGACTTAGCTGCAGATCTACCGCATTGATGACGCTCCGCTGGATGGGTTTACGCATTGCCTGATGAAATCCAGATATGCCGGCGGGGCCGACCATGATCGACTACCCCTCCCTCATCAGCTTCGGCACGTGAACTCGTGCAGCAGGCTGTGAATCGAGTACGCACGATTGAAGTCGCTGGACCGGACGAGTGCGAGCCGGCACGCGAATTCCAGGGCCTGCTCGAACAGCGCCGGATCGGCGATGCCGCTGATCGTCATGAGTTCCTCATATCCGAACGACGTCCCGCGGTCCTTGACGCAGAAGGCGCCCATGAGGCTCGCGGCCACCTCTTCACCGCAACGGTCGGCGAACTGCGCGAGCGAGCGGACGTACAGGTGCTCGCGCACCCGGCGCCCCAGCCCGGGACCGGTATCGCCGGCGCCGAGGCCTGTCAGGTCGGCCATCACCCGGTCCAGCGATCTCCGGGTGGCGAGATACTGCCGGATCACCAGCTTGATCAGGAATGGATTGCCTTCGGTCACCGTCAGCACCGGCGCGAGAACCTCCCGGTCGGCCTCGCGCAGGTCCGGATCAGCACTGCCCAGATGACGGACGAACGCGAGCGCGTCCTCCGGCCGCAGTCCCGACAGCAGGAACTCGGTGATCGCCATGGGGTCGCGCTGGACGGACCACCGGGTCGTCACGATCACCTTGTGCGGCCGTATCAGCCCTAGTCCTTCGAGCCGGGACAGAATGCCTTCGGCGTCTTCAGTGCTCTCGAGGTTGTCGATGACGGTGAGGGCACGCTCGTCGGCGGGCATGGTCGCGACGCCATGAGCAAGGTCTCGTTCCCAAAGTGCCCGGCTCATGCCCAACTCGATCCCGAACTGTGCGGCAATGTCGCGGATCAGGTCGAGCCAGTACGCGGTGCCCCGCGCCGCGTCCGCACGGTCGAGCATCGACAGCGAAATATTGGTCGCGGAGGCCCATGCCACCTTGGTGAAACCGCCGGCAGCGGCACAGCGGGCAGTCGCCTCATAGGCCATGGTCGTCTTACCGATCCCGCCATCACCGAACAGGCTCACGATCCAGTTGGCCGACGGGCTCATCACCGCGGCCGTCACTGTGTCGATCAGCGCGTCCACACCGAAGAGCCGATCGTGGTCGACGACAGCGTGCCGTTCCCAGCCGGTCGAAGAAGAACGTTGTTCCGCGTTCGGTTCCAGCGGGTCGCGATCGGGCGTCTCGTCTGGAAGACGCACCCAAGCCCGTGCCGTCGTCTCCTTGTTGCCGACCATGATCGCCGTGTACGCACGAGGGGCGACATTCCCCCATCCCTGGGCCACGACCTCCTCGTGCACCCTGTCCGACACCACCAGGATCGCCGAGGCATCGGACCCGGCGAGTCGCTCCTTGACCTCCCGGGCGTCCAGCAGGCGGAACACGTGGACGACTGCGGCGCCCAGCAACCCATGCTCGTCCTGATAAACGGGTCCGCTGTGAACGGCGACGCGCAGTTGCATGCTCGTGCTCGGGCTGGAGGCCCGGTTGTGCGCGCGGATCTCCGCACAAAGGTCGTCGACAATGGGATGGAGCAACCGCGCGACGGGCACTCCAGGCGGCAGGACGACGATCGCACCGTCGCCACGGTCCTCAACGTGGCAGTCGTCGAACGGCACGCCGCCCGCCTCGAACGAGGCACGGATCATGGTGTAGAGGGCTGCCCGGACCCTTGCCTGATCCGTCTCGGTGCGGTCCCGGCCGAAACCGGCAACGTCAACGGTCAAAAGACCGCTGTACGCGCCCGATACCAGTTTCCCTTCGGACGGATGTCGATCCGATCGGTCGGCCATCGGCCCCCGCAGTTGGTTCCGACGTTCCCCTCCGCTTCTCGATCGTGCTACGCCGTCCCCCTACAGGCAAGCAAAGGGCGAACTACGGCCAACTCGCCACTGTCAGGCCCGTGGACATGAGACGTAGTCACATTGTTTCGGAAACGAAGTCAAGGTCGACGACGACCGGAGCGTGATCGCTGCCGACCGCGAGACCCTCGTCATACAGATGCCGGATATCCCGGACTACCCAGTGGCGGCTGATCCACACAGAGTCGAAACGGCGTGCTGTGCCTGGGGAGTTCCTCCTGCGCCCGGTGCGGTGGGTGATCGCCGGTGGACCGTGCGAGGCGGTCTGTCGGAGCGCCGCGTTAGTCCCCGGCCTGTCGCCGAGGTACCGGCGCAGGGCATCGTCGAGGGCGTGTATTTTGGCGGGCCCCCAGAGACGATCGTCTACGCATCCACGCATTGTCTCGCCTACGTGCTTTTGTAGCCGCCGCTTGCCGCAGTCATGGCGGTGGCCTCCGCGCTTTGTGGTCGCGAGGTCTGCGGTATCCGGGTTCTTCTTCGTCGGCCCTTTGCCGGAAACCCCTAGTCCTGAAGGTTGGAGGCCAGGCGGGACTGGAGGGCTAGGAGGGGGATCAGGGCGGTCAGTGTCCAGGTGAGTCCTATTCCTTGGGCGAGCCAGCCGATGAGTGCGGGGCCGAGCAGGATGCCGGAGTAGGTCATGGTGGTGAAGCGGGCGAGGAGGCCGGCGGCTCCGGGGCCGTCGGCGCCGAGGTGTCCGATCACGCTGAAGAGCACGGGAAGCGGCGTTGCCAGGCCGAGGCCCATGATGGTGAAACCGGCGATGGTCAGGGACGCCCAGGGGCTGAGCACGACGACGGTCAGGCCTCCCGCCGCGACGAGGGTGCCCGTACCGACCAGGGTGCGGGCGGGGAAGCGCGTGAACAGCCGGTCGCCCGCCAGCCGTCCCGCCGTCTCACAGGCGATGAAGGCGATGTAGCCGAGTGAGGCCACGCCCAGGGACGCGCCCAGGTCGTCGTGCAGGTAGACGCCGCTCCAATTGGCGACGGCGGCTTCGACGGTCAGTACGGTGGCGCCCATGGTGCCGAGCACCAGCAGGCGAGGCGTCCACCCGGTACGCCACCCGGGACGGTCCGCGGCGGCCGTGGGACGCGGTTGCCGGTCCGCGAACGCGGGCAGAAGACGAGGCGCGGCAAGGAGCGCGAGGACGACCAGCCCCACCCCCGCCACCAGGTAGTGGGAGGCCAGGGACAGGCCCGCCTGCGCGGCGGCGCCACCCGCCACCGACCCGGTCACGGCACCGATGCTCCACGCCGCGTGGCACCCGTTCATGATCGGACGGCCCAGTTCGCGTTCGACCGCGACCGCGTGCGCGTTCATGGTCACGTCGACCAGCCCGTGTACGGCGCCGAAGAACAGCATCGCGGCGGCCAGCGCGGCCAGTCCGTCCGCCAGGCCTACGCCGAGCAGGGCGAACGGGAGCACGAGCGTCGCCGACCGCAGGATCGACGCGCTGCCGAGCCGCGCGGCCAGCCCGCCGGTGAGCTGCATCGACAGCACCGCCGCCACCCCGAACAGGGCGGACACCACGCCCAGCTGCCCCGCCGTCAGCCCGTGCTCGATCTTCAGCGAGGGCGTGCGCACGGCCAGGGCGGCGATCGTGAGACCGTTGGCGGCGAACAAGGCGGTGACCGCCCAGCGGGCGAGCGCCGCTCGCGGTGCGGCGCGCCTCTCGGTCACCGGGGTCATCGGCCGGTCCACGGTGGCAAGGTTCTGATCTGGCATCTGCCTCTCCCTCTTCATCGCTCGTCCAGACGACGAAGGGGGGAGGGTCAAATGGACACCTCGGCGAGTCGGCGGGAGAGATAGCGACGCTCGGCCTCGGTGGACGGCAGTTCGAGTGCCTCCCGGTACGCGGCGGCCGCCTCGGGGCGGCGGCCGAGACGGCGCAGCAGGTCGGCACGGGTGGCCGCGAGCAGGTGGTAGCGGGACAGCCCGCCCGACGCGGCCAGCTCGTCCACCAGTGCCAGCCCGGCCGCGGGGCCCTCGGCCATGGCCACCGCGACCGCGCGGTTCAGCTTCACCACATCGGACGGGACCATCTCCACGAGCCGTCCGTAGAGCGCGGCGATCTCGAACCAGTCGGTGTCGTCGGCGTCCCGGGCCGTGGCGTGGCAGGCGGCGATGGCGGCCTGCACCTGGTAGGGCCCGGGGCGCCCGCGCCGCACGGCCGCGTCGAGCAGGGCGGTGCCCTCGGTGATCTCGTCGCGGTCCCAGCGGGTGCGGTCCTGGTCCTCCAGGGTCACCAGGTCACCGGTGGCGTCGACGCGGGCGGCGCGGCGGGCGTGGTGCAGCAGCATGAGCGCGGTGAGCCCCCGCGGCTCCGGCTCGTCCGGCATCAGCCGCATCAGCAGGCGGCCCAGGCGGATCGCCTCCGCGCACAGGTTCGACCGGAGGGGGCCGTCGCCGGCCGTCGCCGAGTATCCCTCGTTGAACAGCAGGTACAGGACGGCCAGCACGCCGCCGGTTCGCTCCGGGAGCAGGTGGGACGGCGGGACCCGGTACGGGATCGCGGCATGACGGATCTTGTTCTTGGCCCGCACCAGCCGCTTGGCCATCGTGGGCTCCGGCACCAGGAAGGCGCGGGCGATCTCGGCGGTGGTCAGGCCGGTGAGGGTGCGCAGGGTGAGGGCGACCCGCGCCTCCAGCGGCAGCGCCGGATGGCAGCAGGTGAAGATCAGCCGCAGCCGGTCGTCCGGCACGGTGTCCTCCACGGTCGGGACGGACGTGTCGAGCCGCGCCTGTTCCGCGGCCTCGCGGAGTTTGCCGGCCTCCGTGGTGCGGCGGCGCAGCCGGTCCAGGGCGCGGTTGCGCGCGGTCGTGGTCAGCCAGGCCCCGGGACGGGCGGGAACGCCGTCCCGGGGCCAGCGCCGCAACGCCTGCGCGAAGGCGTCCTGCGCGGACTCCTCGGCCAGGTCCCAGTCTCCGAAGGACCGGATCAGGGTCGCCACCACGCGCCCCCACTCCTCGCGGAAGGCGGAGGCGACCGCGGCCTCGACGTCCTGGTTCAGCCCTCCCAGAGCGGCCTCACCTCGATCGTCCCGAAGCGGGCCGCCGGGTGCTTGGACGCGACCTCGATCGCCTCGTCCAGGTCCCGGCACTCGATCAGATCGAACCCGGCGATCTGCTCCTTGGTCTCGGCGAACGGCCCGTCCGACAGCAGCACCTCGCCGTCGCGGACCCGCACGCTCGTCGCGTCCGCGACCGGCCGCAGCCGGGAACCGAACGTCCGCACCCCGCGCGCGTCCATCTCGTTCGTCCACGCGGTGGGCAGCGCGTCGTCCCCTTCCGGCTCCACGGACTCATCCACGCAGACCAGCATCATGTACCGCATCTCACCTCTCCGTTCCTCTCGACGTACCCCCACGACGAACGGGGCGGCTGCGGATGGACACGACACGGCGCGAATCTACTCGTTCACGACGGCGCGGGCGGGCGGGATGCCGCTGACCAGCCTCGACCCGCCCCGGAGCGGGCGGGCATCGACAAGGTTCCCGGTCAGCCGGCCGCTCCCGCGTCGTACACCACTCGGCCGACAGTCTCGCCGTCGGCCAGGCGCTGCACACCGGCCGCCACGCCGGCGAGCGACAGCCGCTCGCCGACGAGCGGGTCGATCAGGCCCTGGTCGGCCAGCGCGGTCAGCACCCGGTGGCACTCCTGGATCGCCAGGGGGTCATGGGACCTGTAGAGGCCCCAGTGCAGGCCCACGATCGAGTAGTTCTTGACGAGCGCGTGGTTGAGGGCCGCCGACTGGATGTCGCCACCGGCGAACCCGACCACCAGTATCCGGCCCTCGAACGCGACGCACTTAACGGAGCGCGCGTAGGTCTCGCCGCCGACCGGATCGTAGATGACGTCGGCGCCGCGGCCGCCGGTCTCGGCCCTGACGACCTCGACGAAGTCCGCCTCGTGCCGGTCGACCACGACGTCGGCGCCCAGCCGGCGGGCGACCGCGGCCTTGCCTGGTCCACCGACGACGCCGATGACCCGGGCGCCCGCCGCCTTCCCGAGCTGGACCGCCGCGCTGCCGACTCCGCCCGCCGCGGCATGCACCAGCAGGGTCTCGCCCCTCTGGAGCACGGCCCGCCGGTGGAGCCCGAACCAGCCGGTCTGGTAACCGATGTGGAGGCTCGCGGCCTGGGCGTCGCCGAGCGAGGCGGGCGCCGGGAAGGTCGTCGCGACGTCCATCAGGGCCAGCTCGGCGAAGCCACCCGCCGGCAGCACGGCATCGCCCAGGACCCGGTCGCCGATCTGGAACCCGGCCACCTCGCCGCCGGTCCCGACGACCTCGCCGCACAGCTCGATACCGGGGGTGAACGGCGTATCGGGCTTGACCTGATAGCGGCCGCGGCACATGAGGGCATCGGGGAAGTTCGCCGGTGACGCGAGCACCCTCACCACGAGCTGGCCCGGCCCCGGACGCGGATCGGCGACCTCGACGAGCCTCATCACCTCCGCCGGCTCACCGAGCTCGGCCACCTGCCACGCCTTCATCGGATCTCCTCGCTCTCCAGGAAACGCCGCACCTGTTTCACGCCGGCTTCGCTCACGTCCCCGGACGTGCGCGGCCGAATGGCGACGCCGTCTCGCCCGTCACTTGAAGGCGAGCGGGTTCGTCGGCGAGCCGACGGCACCGGTGATGGGCAGCGGCTGGGCCGCCAGCATGAACTCGTAGCGCCCGTCGGCGGCGCAGTCGGCGGCGAGCGCGTCGACGTCCCAGATCTCGCCGACCGGCATGCCCATGTGGACGAGGGCGACCAGGTGGAGCGGTTGCATGACGTCGATCTCGTTGGGCCGCACCTCGACGCCCCACGTGTCGCTCGCGACGGCACCGATGTTGTGCTCGTACAGCCACGGCGCGGTGTGCAGCGAGAGACCCGGCGCCGACCCGCCCGCGTAGTCGCGCCAGTCGCCCCGGCGCTCGCCCAGCATTCCGGTGCGGATCACGATGGTGTCGCCGGTGGCGATCTCCACGCCCTGAGCGGCGGCGGTCCCGTCGAGGTCGTCGATGGTGATCGCATAACCCGGGTCGAGGAAGTCCACTCCCTTGTATCGAGCCACGTCGAGCAACACGCCACGACCGACGAACCTGTCGCGGAAAACGGTGATCGCGTTGAAGGCGGCTCCGTTCGCGGTCACGAGCCGGGCCGGCCGGTCGTTGTACATCTTTCCCTGCCAGAAGATGTGGGAAAGGCTGTCCCACTGCGTGCCGGCCTGGTTGGGGGTGATGAGCATGTCGTCGGCGAAACCGAACCCCTTGGCCCGCCCCCAACCGTCGGGCAGCTCCTCCTGGACGCCGCTTCCATGGTCGGTGCCGGATGCCGTGACGACGTTGACGGGATTGAAGCGCAGGCCGTTCCCCGGCTGCGGTCCCTTCGCGTCGAACGGCAGGGCGAGCGAGATGACCTTGCCCTCGGTCACCAGCGCGACCGCGGCCTTCACCTGCTCGGGTCCGACGTGATTGATGGTGCCGAGCTCATCGTCGGCCCCCCAGCGGCCCCAGTTGGAGAACTTGGCGATGTAGTCCTCGAGCACGTCCCGGCCGCTGAACTCGACCCCGGTGATGGACGGATGTACGGTCATGGTTCTTCGCTCCCTTGCATGGGAGCGGTCGACGCCGGTCGTCGACCGCTGGGTCTCGGTGGTCCTACTCCTGGGGATCAGCGGATCGCGACGTCTCCGCGCGCAGCTCGCGCTTGAGGACCTTTCCCGTCGCGCCCTTGGGGAGCCGGTCCACCAGGTGGAAGGCACGCGGGCACTTGTACGCCGCGAGCCGTGCACGGCAGTGCGCGTCGAGTTCGCCGGCGCCGGCGCGGCCGCCCGCCCGGAGGACGACGTGGGCCTCGATCTCCTCGCCGAGGCGCCCGTGGGGCCGGCCGACGACGGCGGCCTCCACGACATCGGGATGTGCGTAGAGGACCTCTTCGACCTCGCGGGGATAGACGTTGTATCCGCCCCGGATGATCAGGTCCTTCAGGCGGTCCACCACGTAGAAGTAGCCGTCCTCGTCCCGGTGGCCGAGGTCACCGGTGTGGAACCAGCCGCCGCGGACCGCCGCCGCCGTTTCGTCGGGCTTGCCGAGGTAGCCCTTCATGACGTTGTGACCGCGTATGACGATCTCCCCGACGTGCTCGCCGCCGGGCGGGCACTCGTCACCGCCGGCGTCGACCACGCGCATCTCGATGCCCCATACGGGCCGGCCGATCGATCCGACCTTCCGCCGCTCGGCGTCGATGTTGAAGCTCGCGACGCTCGCCGTCTCGGACAGGCCGTAGCCCTCGAGCAGGACCAGCCCCGGGTACTTCCTCTCGATCCCGCGGATCACCTCGGCCGGCATCGAGGCGCCACCCGACATGCCCAGCCGCAGGCTGCCGACCTTTCGCCCCCGGAGGTCGGCGTGCAGGAGCGCGACGTACATGGTCGGCACTCCCGAGAACACCGTGATCCGATGCCGTTCGATCGCGTCGATCACTGCGTCGGGGGAGAACCGGCGCACGAGCACGAGCGGGACGCCGTACCGGACCGCGACGTTCAACACACTCGAGAGCCCGAACACGTGGAAGAGCGGAAGCACGCCGGTCATGACGTCCCCCGCCCCGAGACGGAGCAGCTCGCCGGTCACGGTGCAGTTCATGTAGAGCTGGAAGTGGGTCAGCTCCGCACCCTTGGGCCGGCCCGTGGTGCCGCTCGTGTACAGCACGACCGCCGTGTCGTCAGGTCCGGTGGCGTGGCTGACGCCGGCCCGCCCGGATTCGAGCAGTGTCGAGAAGTCGAGCTCCCCGGAGCCGTCGCCGTCGCCGTCACCGTCGCCGACCACGATGAGCCGCACGCCGCGGGCTTCCCGCGTCCCCGCCCGGGCCGAGGCGAGGGACGAAGCATGGACGATCAGGGCGGCTGCGCCGCTGTCGGCGACCTGGTAGGCGATCTCACGCGGAGCCAGCATCGGATTGGCCGGCACCATCGTGAGGCCCGTCTTGAGGATGGCGAAGTAGACGTAGACGAACTCGGGGACGTTCGGCAGCTGGACCATCACGCGATCGCCGGGGCGCAGCCCGATCGCCGTCAGTCCGGCGGCCACACGGCGGGCCCGATCGTCGACCTGGCCGAAGGTGAGTGTTGCGCCGTCGACGTGGACCAGCGGACGGTCAGGCTCCGCGCCCGCCGTGACGTCGAGGATGCTCGCCAGGTTGAAGCTCACACCGGCCTCAGTTCATCACGTAGCCGGCGGCCACGGTGAGGTCGATGCCGGTGATGCCGGACGCCCGGCCGGAGGCGAGGAACTCGACCGCCCGCGCCACCTCGTCGGCATTCGCGTTCCGCCGCAGCGCCGCCTGACCGGCGAACGCGGCCCGGACCTCCTCCTCGCTCCGGCCCGTCGCCTGGGCTTGGGACGAGACCACCCAATCGAACCGCTCACCGGTGACAGCACCCGGCGACACGAGGTTCACCCGGATCCCGTGCGGGCCCGCGTCCAGGGCCAGGGTACGCGTCAAGCCGATGAGGGCCGCCTTGCTCGCGGCGTACGGGGTGCGGTGGGCCAAGGGGTTCTTCGCCGTGACGGACCCGACGTTCACCACCGATCCGGTACCTCGTTCGATCATGAGCGGGAGCACGGCTCGACACAGGAGGTAGACACCGCGGACGTTGACCGCGAACGCCTCGTCCCACGCGTCCGGCTCGATCTCCCACAGCGGCATCGACGGCCCTCCGACGCCGCTGTTGTTGACTAGCGCGACCGGGTGCGCCCCATCGTCCGCCAGCGCGGCGACCAGCCCTCGCACGGACGCCTCGTTCGACACGTCGACGGTGTGGACGTCCGCATGCCCGCCGGCGGCGACGATCTGGGCGGCCGTGGCCGCGAGCCCCTCGCGGTCGCGGCCGGTGGCGACGACGTGCCACCCGGACTCGGCCATCGTCAGGGCGATCGACCTGCCGATGCCCCGGCTCGCCCCGGTGACCAGCGCGACGCGCCCGTCGCCTCTCACGACGCCACCTCCAACGAGCCGCCGGCGCCGCGGTGACGACGCACGAGCTCGTCCACGGCCTCTGGACGGGCGCCCAGCCACCAGTCCGGTTCCGCGGACCCGCGCGAGATCTCACCGCCGGAGCGCAGGTAGCTGCGGGCGTCGCGGCCGTCGTCGAAGTCGCCCTTGAGCGCGCGCCGCAGCCAGTCGGCGCCGAAGGTGGTCATCTCGCCTCCGATGCCGCCGAGCGGGTGGAACTCGTCCTCGTGGACTCGGATCTCCTTGGGGCATGCGAGCAGTTCGTACAGCGCGAGGGTCTCCTCGATCGGCACGAGCTCGTCGAACTCGCCGACGGACATCAGCACGGGACACGAGATCTTCGTGGCGAGCGGCCACAGGTTCATCTTCGTGCCGAGTTCGGCGTCGAAGAGCTCCTCGTCGGTGTAGCCGGCCATGGCCATGAAGTTCGTCTTGAAGTTCGGTTGCGCTCCGTTGAAGAGCTTGTCGAAGTCGCCGTAGACGCCCATGAATCCGGCGACCGCGCGCAGGCGCGGGTCATGGGCCGCGGCCCGCATGCCCCAGTAGGTGCTCATGCTCATCCCGAGAAGGCCGATGCGAGTCGCGTCGACCTCGGGCCGCCCGGCCAGGTAGTCGATGAAGCGGGAGACCGCACGCTCGGGATTGGTGAGCGTCACCGTGGTGCCGTGCAAGCGCGACTCGCCCATGCCGGGCAGGTCGACGGCCAGTGCCACGTAGCCCTGATCCGCGAAGAGCCGTTGCCCGACGTCCAGCAGGTCCTCCTTGGTCATGTCCATGCCGGGGCTGAGGAGGACGGCCGGAACGTCCCGGACCTGACCGGCCGGGAGGTGCAGCAACGCGAAGACCGGCCTTCCCTCGAAGTCGAGCTCGACGCGCTCGATCCGCCCCTTGCGCAGCTCCGCCATCTTCGCGACGGCGGTGTTGCACCGCTCCCGGAGCGCCCATTTGCGGGAGTCGACGGTGTAGATCGAGTACTGGGCACGGCTCCAGAGCAGCGCGGCACGGAGGTAGAGCGCGTACGCCGTCTCCAGGAAACCGTCCTGCTCGTACTCGCTCGCGCTGCGCTCGACCTCGGCGGCGACACCGGACCATGCCTTGGCGAGCATCGAGCCCGCCTTGGCCCGCGCTCCGACCTGCTCGAGGTCGTGAGGGTCGTAGCCCAGCCCCTGGAACGCCTTGAACCCGTCAGGGTGCAGGACGTCGAATCCGCCGGTGCGGATCCCCAGGTCGAGGATCCAGCTCTGGCTCTCACCACGGATGGTCATGGCCACTCCTAACCGTCAGGTGCCGGGACGCACATCACGTCGCACTGGGCGACCGTAAGAAGACCGAACTACAAACGCAAGTGTCTGTGCGTTAAGGTGCATCATGGCCTCAGACAAGATCACTCGAAGACCTGGCGGCCGAACGGCGCGCAACCGCGCGGCCGTGCACCAGGCCGTCAAGGTGCTGTTGATCGAGGGCGGACTCGCGAGCGTCACCGTCCCGGCGGTCGCCGCTCGGTCCGGCGTTCACCACACGAGCATCTACCGCCGCTGGGGAACGGTGCAGAACCTGCTGCTCGACGTCATCCTCGCGAACGTGACCCGCGCGGTGCCGACGCCCGACACCGGCTCGCTGCGCGGAGACGTCCGCCAGTTCGCCCGCGACGCGGCCCACGCATTCCAGGACCCGCTGCGTGCGGCGCTCGCCCAGGCCATCTTCGCGTTGCCCGCCGACGACGGGACCATCCGGCGGCGATACTGGGCTCGCCGCTACGAGACGCTGCGCCCGATGTTCGACCGGGCAGAACGTCGCGGTGAGACCCCTCCCAGCCCCCAGGACGTTGTCGAGCGCATCCTGGCTCCGCTGTACTTCAGACGATTCGTGACGGGACGCCCGGTCACCAACCGGTTCCTCGACGGCCTGGTCGATGACGCACTCCGTACCACGGCGCGCTGACGAGCCTCCCGTCACCCCCCCGTCACCGGGCGAGCCGGCCTCCTCGTGTCTCCCGCATCCCGGCGAGCCCGATCAGTCCGAGCAGCGCGCAGCCGATCCCCCACACACCGGGTGCCGCGAGCCAGTCCGTGGACACGATGAGCTGCCCGCAGACGTAAGGACCGAGGACGGCCACGATGGTCCCGAGGTTGAAGCCGATCGAGACGGATGTGTAGCGGGTGCGGGCGGGGAACAACTCCGCGAACGAGGTCCAGACGGCAGCCGAGATGAACGGCTCGATCGCCAGGAAGACCAGCAACGCGGGCGCGAGCACGGCGAGACTCGTCGTGGACCCGGCGATCATGTACAGCGGCAGCGAGAGCACCAGGAACGCCCCGTACCCGGCCGCGGCGATCGGTCGCCGCCCGAACCGCTCGCTGACCCGGCCCATGATCGGGAACAACGCGGCGGTGACGAGGAGGAGCACGCCGAGCATCGTGTAGACCGGGACCGCGGGCAGGTCCCGGAACTGGATCAGGTAGATGCCGATGTAGATCTTGCCGAGCACGCCGGCCCCGAACAGGCCGATGGCCATGGCGGTGACCCGGAGAATGTCCGGAACGTGTCCCCGGACCGCATCGCGGATGGGCGATCGGGTGACCTCGTTCTGCGCGGCGAGCGCCTGGAACTCCGGAGTGTCCTCCAGCCGACGCCGGAGCAGAAGGCACAGGCCGGTGAGGACGATGCACAGCAGGAACGGGACCCGCCAGCCCCAGGTCTCCATGTCCGACCCGATGACCGCGCTGCACAGCGCCGTCACCAGTGCGGCGAGGGCGAGCCCGATCGCCACCCCGAGAGCCGGCAGCGACCCGTAGACGGCGCGCCGGTTCGGTGGCGCCAGCTCGACGATGTAGGTCAGCGCGCCGGTGGCCTCTCCCCCGGCCGCCAAGCCCTGCAACAGTCGCAGGATCACCAGGAGGACGGGGGCCAGTACGCCGACCTGTGCGTGCGTGGGCAGCACCCCGACGAGGCTGGAGGCCCCGCCCATGAGGAAGATTGTCGTCATCAGTACCGGCCGCCGTCCGAAGCGGTCGCCCAGGGCACCGAACATCAGCCCGCCCGCCGGGCGCGCGATGTAGGCGGCGCCGAAGACGGCCAGCGCGGAGAGGGTCGAGGCGATGGGATCGTCCGCGGGGAAGAACTGCGGCGCGAATATCACGGCGAGATACGCGTACACCGTGAATTCGTAGAACTCCACGGTGCTGCCGAGGGTGCTGGCCCACATGGCTCGGCGGCGCGCGGTGGGACTGACGGTGATGGCCTGCTTCGGAGGGGCTGCTGGATCCGCACTGGGTTTCATCGCGCTTCCTCGACGCTAAGGAGAATCTGGTGGCCCGCCCGTCATCGCGGGCGGGATGGGTGGGGTCCATCTTCACCACCCGGGAAAAGGCGGGGCCATGGCTCGACGGCCAACACCTGGCCTGACTTTTTCTGCCTGCGACAAATTCGCCCGTGGCGGGCAGGATGCGGCCACTCGCCGCGGCACTCGGGCTATGTTCTCGGTGACGTATCGCCGTAGCAGCGGGAAATGACGGCTCGGAACCTAATCGAAAAAGGGATTCCTCGGCGTTGGCAGGCCAAGCCGATCGCGCAGCGTACCGCCTTCGTAGGCGGTGCGGAACAGGCCACGCCGCTGCAGCTCGGGCACGACCAGGTCGACGAAGTCATGGAGGCCGCTGGGCATGATGGGCGCGTTGATGAGGAATCCGTCCGCGCCCTTGCCTCGGTACCATTCCTCCATCTCGTCGGCGACCTGGAGCGCCGTGCCCTTGAAAATGGTGTGCCCCATCGACGGCAGCACGCGCTCGTACGCCTGCCGGATCGTCAGGTTCTCGCGCTGGACGATCGCGCCGATCTGCACACGGAACGCGGCGATCGCATTGGTCTCGACGGAAAGGTCCGGCATCGGACCGTCGCAGTCGTACGCCGACAGGTCCATGTCGACCAGCTTCGACAGGTACGCCACGCCGACGTCAGGCGTGATCAGTTCCTGCAACTCCCGGTAGAGATCATCCGCTTCGGCCTCACTCCGTCCAACGTAGACGGTGCAGCCGGGCATGACCTTCAGGCTGTCCGGAGCACGCCCGTACCTGTCCAGCCTGCCTTTGATGTCGGCGTAGAACTCCTGCGCTTCGGGCAGGGTGTTCGAGACCGAGAAGACGCAGTCAGCCTGCTTCGCGGCCAGTTCCCGGCCGGCTTCCGACTGGCCGGCCAGGAACAGAACGGGATAACCCTGGGGCATCCGGGCGATGTTGAGCGGCCCCTGCACGGAGAAGTGCTTTCCCTTGTGGTTCAAGGTATGCACACGCGACGCGTCGAGATATCGGCCCGTGTTCTGGTCCTCGATGAAGGCATCCGCCGCCCAGCTGTCCCAGAGCCCCTTGCACGCGTCGACGAACTCATCCGCGCGCTCGTACCGCACGGCTTTGTCGACGTGCTTGTCGAAGCCGAAATTGACCGAGTCGCCCGGATAGGAGCCGGTGACGATGTTCCAGCAGGCGCGGCCCTTGCTGAGGTGGTCGAGCGACGCGAAGCGGCGTGCGAGCAGGTACGGCTCCTCGTAGGTGGTCGTCGCGGTCGCCAGCAGGCCGATGTGCTCGGTGTGCTGCGAGATCGCCGACAACAGGGTCAGCGGCTCGAAGCCCGCGGGGCGGTCCGACTGGCTGTTGGCCTCGAACAGTGCCGGTTTGTCCATCTGGCGGACGGCATTGCCGTCGGCGAGGAACACCAGGTCGAACTTGCCCGCTTCGGCGATCTTGGCGAGCTCGATGGCCTGGTCGAGGTTCATCGTCTGGCGGGTCCAAGCCTTCGGGTGCCGCCAGCCGGCGAGGTGGGAGCCCAGAGCGAGCAGCGGTGTCATCAGATGTAGCACGATTTTTCTCCTTGAGGGCGGAGGTCAGCCGCGGACCGACACGTCGTGGAACCGCGACCACGCCTGGAAGTCCTGCGCCAGTCCGGAGACCCGGTCGCCCGCGCCGACGAGCTGGGAACCCTCCCAGAACGGGATGATGAAACCGTTGTCGATCATCGTGTCCTGGATCTTCGCGTAGGTCGCCTTGCAGGCCGACGGGTCTGCGTCCGCCTGGGACCGCGTGAACAACCGCGTGAGACCGGCGGCCTGGAGCGCGTTCTTGTCGGCGAACAGGAAGTTCGCGACCGTGCTGCGGATGATGTCGGGGTCGGGGTCGGTCAGCGAGGCCAGGTAAAGGTCGAAGTCGTGCTTGCTGCCCGCGCTCACCTGCCCGGCTTGGGTCAGGTTCTTCAGGGTGATTCCGATGCCGATGTCCTTCATCTGCTGCTGGAACAGCTGCAGCAGGCTCGTGAAGTAGGCGCCGTAGCTCGCCGAATAGGTGATCGCGAAGTTCAGGGTCACGCCGCCCTTCACGCGGATGCCGTCCGGTCCGGGCGCCCAGCCCGCGGCGTCGAGCCCCGACTCGGCCTTCGTCGGGGCGAAGGCCAGCGCGGGCGATTCGTCCTTGTACTGCGGCAGGTTCCTGGTGAGAATGCTCGTCGCAGGGGAATAGGCCGAGCCGAGCACCGCCCTGACGTTGCTCACCCGGTCGAACCCGATCATGATCGCCTTGCGCACCGCCGCATCGGCCAGGCCGGGCCGGGTCGTGTTGACGACGAACGAGACCGGCTGGCCAGGCTGCGTGCCCTGGAGCACGGAGACTCCGGACCGCTTCAGTGCCGGTATGTCCTGCGTCGCGACGTCCAACGCCACGTCCGCCTGCCGTGACTGGAGCGCCCCGGCGCGGAGTCCGTCGTGGCGGCGACCACCGTGAGCCCTGTGCAGAAATTGCCGACGACGTCGCGGAACCGCCGACCGGAATCGACCGCGGCGCCGCCGGTCACTTCGTCACCGCCTTCTTGGTCGCGGACAGCGCGCGTCCCTGAAGCGCCCCCACATTCTCCTGGATCCAAGCGTCGATCGTGGCGTCGAAGCGCGGCATGCTACTCATCGGGAAGTACAGGCCCCGGGTCGGCACGGAGGCGCCCAGTTCCACCAGAAGCGGGCGAAGAGCGAATTCGACCGCGAGGGCGTGTTCCGGTGCGCTCGCGGTGAGAATCGGTATCGTCCGGACGCCCAGGAGTGAATTGCTGGCGTAGCGATCGAGGAACGACTTGAGGAGTCCGGTGTAGGAGGCTTTGTAGGTCGGGCTCGCGACCACGACGATGTCGCTGGTGCGGACGGCCTCGGCGAGTTCGTTCATCCCGTCGTCGGGCCACCGGAAGATCCGGTCGGCATGGTCGATGAGGTCGACGGTGATCTTCCGGTGCCCGCAAAGGTGTTCGGCCACCCGGTCCGCGACGGCTTCGGCGACGAGGAACGTACGCGAGCGCGGCTTCGGATTGCCCACCACAACGGCTATTTCGGTCATGTGCTACTCCCAGACCAGTTGGCACAGGCGTGCAACAGTGGAGGAAAGAGCGAACCACGGTCTTTTGTCGTAGCACGGCACTGGACGTCTTACGCCAGCGATATCGGATATTATGCGAGCGTCAAGGTCACATCAGCGCGAGATTTCGGATCTGCTGCGGCTCCCGCCTGCCAGTCGTAACCCTCGATTCCATATGAGCACTCCTCCGATTTCCCTGATTCGGTGTCAGGGTCCGCCCCCATAATCGCTGGACACGCCGGCACTGGCTATGGCTTACGAGCCAACAGGGCCGGTGTCTCCTTGGCCCTTCGACGCGTCCTTCAAGCCGCGGCTCCGCCGGCGCGCTGCACCTCCCGGACCATGACCGCGACGCGCAACTCGAACACGTCTTCCTGGTGTTGCGGGTCCAGGCCGGTCAGCTCGGCGACGCGCCGGAGCCGGTAGCCGATGGTGTGCGGGTGGACATGCAGCGCCCGTGCGGCCTCGGCGGTCGAACACCCCATCCGGAGCCAGACCCGCAGGGTCTCCGCCAGATTCGTCTCCCGGCTCGCGTCATGCTCCTCGACCGGGCCGAGACGGCGGTCGGCGAGCCCCCGCAGGCTGTCCGGCGTCCCCGCCTCCAGCAGCAGCACCGCCACGCCGAGATCGTCCAGATCGAACACGGAAGCGCTCCCCCGCTCTCCCGCCAACGCAGCCGCGCCGCGCAGCATGCGCCACGCGCTCGGGTAGTCGGCCACGGCGTGCACGGTCGGCCCGATCACGGTCGGCCGCCGCGGCGCTCCGTGCGCGACCGCCAGGTCGGCCAGCGCACCGGCCAGTGCGGGCCGGTTGTCCGGGGCGCCCGGCACGAGCGTCACCAGCGCCCCTTCGTGTTCCCCCACCAGCACCGGTTCCGCCAGGCGAGCCGTCAGCTGCGCCCGGGCGGCGGCCGCGCCTCGGCGGCCCCCCGAAACGCCGGAACCGTCCGCCAGGGGGATCAACACGACCGTGTGGGGGCGGGAGAGATCGTGTCCGAGCACCCGTGCGCGTTCGGCGAGGTCGCGCTCGCTCCCGGAACCGGTCACCAGCTCCACGGCGAGGTCACGGGTGAGCCGGAGCTCGGTGTCGATGGCGTAGCGTCTCTTGAGCAGTTCGAGCGCGACCAGCAGCGAGAAGCGCTCGATCACCGGCCGCACGAGCAGCCCGACGTCGGTACCGGTCGTCTCCCGGGAACGGATCACCCACAACCGCGCAACGACCTCGCCCGCCGTCGCGACCGGCACCACCCACGCGACGGCATCGTCGAGGTCGACGTGCACCGGGACCCGTTGCTCGTCCATCTCCGCGAGCAGCCGGACGTCCCGTTCGGAGCGATTCCTCGCCGTAGGCCAGGCCTCGTCTCTCGGCCCGCGCGCCTGTCCGAGCACGGCGCCGTCCTCGGGGATCTCCACCATCACGGACGCTTCGAGCGCCTTCGCCAACGCCTCCAGCACTCCGTCCAGCCCGACGTCGTCGACCAGCAACCGCACCAGCCTGCGATCCTGCTCCTCCGCCCACTCCCGCCGACCACGCTCCTGGCGCAGGTTCTCCACCGCCGCCGTCAACTGCGCGTTGGTCTCCTGCAACCGGGCGATCGTGCGCTGCTCGGCCTCGCGCAGCGCGGCGGTCTTGAGCACGATCGCCGCGTACTGCGCCATCAGCTCGGCGAGGGCGAGCTCCGAGGCGCCGAAGCGCCGGATCCGTCGCGTGTAGCCGACGAGCACGCCGGTGCACCCCTCGTCGGCGCCCAGCGGCACGGCGAGGATGGACTTGATGCCTTCGAGGTGGACCGCCGAAAGCCACGGACTGTTCGCATCGAGTTCCCGCACGTCGGAGAGCACCACCGTGCGTCGTTCACGCACCGCCTGGGTCGCCGGAACGTCGAACTCGTGCGTGGCCGGATTCACCCGCAGCGCCCGCAGGGTGTCGAGCTCGTGCCGGTAGCCCTCGGTCAGCGCGTGGCTCGCCCGAGCGACGAGCCGCTCGCCACTGTCGTCCAGCAGCATCACCGAGCAGGAGTCGAACCTGGCCAGCGCGCAGGTATGCCGGGCGATCCGCCCCAGCAACGACTCCAGCGACTCGTCGGCGTTCAGTGCTCGCAGCACGTCCGCCGCGGCGTTCATCCACCCGCTGTCCGCAGTCCTCTCACCGATCATGGCGCGCCTCCGCCCTGTTCCTCGCCGGCACGGCCGCCGCCGGCTCCGAAGCCACCGGCCGACTCCTCGCAACGGCCACTCACCTCACCGGACTCGTCCACGGCACGGTGGGGAGCCAGGTCCCGGGCCGCCGGGAGATCGGTCCCGGGGTAGTGAGCGTCGATGTCCGCCGCCGTGGCCGGCCCGCCGGCGGTCCGTCGTTCAGCCATCGGCCACCTCTCGCTCGGCGGGGCCGACGCGCGGGCCCGGGTAGGTGACGATCCTCGACGTGATGCCGCCGAGCCGGTCGCCCGAGATCGTGACGGTGTCGCCCGGCCGCTCGATCATCTCCGGGTAGGAGAAGTGCATCGAGTCCCGCCGGTCGGTGCCGATCACCTCACCGCTGACCACAGCTGCCATCCCCAGGTCGAAGGCGGTGCCCGAGCGATGCGGGGCCGGCTCGCCGGGGGTGACGAGCATGTGCCCGAGGGTCAGGGACGTGCCCTTGCCCTTGGCGGGGCCCAGCCGGACCTCCATCTCGGCGAACTGGAGATCTCGTGCCGACCGGTCATTGAGCAGGCAGTAACCGGCGATGTGGCGTTCGGCGGTGGCGGCGACCACACGCAGCCGGACGCCACGGAGGGACACGACGTCACGCGGGTCTCGGAGCGCCTGCTCGCCCGCCCCATGCAGGCGCTCGCCGTCGTCGCCGAGCAGCCCGCGCAGCGTCACGCCCGGCGGGAGGGCGTAGACCCGGTCGCCGCGAAGCACGCCCGCGCGATCGGCGGCGTCGCCAGGTGCACCAGCCGTGCCCTCGGCATAGGTAACGAAACGCATCGTTTGCAACCTCCTCAGCCGCGGTCCTCCGGCGACCGCCGCGCCACCGGCATCCCGGACGCTGCCGCCATCGAGCAGACCCGGCAACGTGATGCCCGGCCCGAGGGATGCACTCGCTCGCCGGCGAAGCCGACCCGTCCGCACCGCCGGCGAGAGTGGTCCGGGTTCATCGGTTCTCCTCTCCCGAGGCGGTGAAGCCTTCGAGCATGGCGATGCGTTCGAAGACGTGGTAGCGGCTGGGCCGGGGCACGGAGGGGTCCAGTTCCTGGTAGACGCTAAGCACGTTCTGCGCCAGCCGTCCGTGTTCGGGGAGTCGCGCGTAGGGGCCGAGGTCGATGGAGGCGACGGCCTGCTCGACGTCGAGGCCGTCCTCGTAGCGCTTGGTCGCCTCGTCCTGGACGAATCGAAGGTAGTCCCGGACGGGAACGACGCCGCTCTTGCCGGTCACCGGGCCGTGGCCGGGCACTATGGTCGTCAGGTCCATGTCCAGGATCGCCTCGCAGGCGGCGATCCAGCGGGATATCGGTCCGGCCCAGACCACCGGGGTGCCGCCGATGAACAGGATGTCACCGGCGTAGAGCAGGTGGGCGTCCGGTACGTGGACGAGTGCGTCGCCGGGGGTGTGTGCGGGCCCGACCTGGATCAGCCGGACCTCCCGCCCGCCGACGTCGAGGCTCTCCTCGCCGGTGAAGGTGCGGTCCGGTCCTGTCGCGACGATCCCGTCGAAGTCGAAGGCGCCGAAGATGTGCCGGGCGAACTCTCCGGTCGCACCGTGCCGCCGCTTCATCGAGGCCAGGGCGGTGACCTGGTCCTGGGTCATGAGCTCCGACGCGGCCTGCGAGGCGATGATCTCGACGCCGCGCTCGGCGAGGAGCTGGTTGCCGAAGACGTGGTCTCCGTCGGAGTGGGTGTTGACGAGCGTGCGCACCGGATGGGCGTCGGTGACCCGCCGGACGCCTTCGAGCATCTCGCGGGTGTGCGGCAGGTCGAACAGCGTGTCGACCATGACGGACGTGCCCGATCCGGTGATCAGGCCGGAGTTGCTCCAGCCCCAGCTTCCGTCGGGCAGCAGCCACGCATGGCAGCCGCCGCCCAGATCGTGGAGACCTCTGCGGTACTGCGGGAGCGCTGTCGTCGTCATGATCCGCCTTCCTAGTCCGTGACCAGCCGGATAGGCAGTGACGAGAAGTTCCGGATCTCGCGGTTGGAGTTGCGCACGGGCATCCCGGCGATCTCGAACCGGCTGACCCGTGCGGAGAGTGCGGTCAGGAACTCGGCGGCCTCCAGCCGCGCGACGGGGGCGCCGATGCACAGGTGGATGGACGCGCCGAACGCGACGTGCTGGCGGGCGTTGGATCGGGCGATGTCGAGCGTGTCGGGGTCGGGGAACCTGTCCGGATCCCGGTTGGCGGCCGGGAGGATCGCGCAGACGTCTGCGTCCGGCGGGATGGTGACGCCGCCGATCTCGACCTCCTCAAGGGTGCGCCGGAAGAACTGCCGGAAGGGCGAGTCCCAGCGAAGCACCTCCTCGACGGCATTCGGGATCAGGTCCGGATCGGCGCGCAGCGCCTCCCATGCTTGGGGAAAGCGCGCGAACGCGTGGATGGCGTTGGCCATCAGGCTGTTGGTCGAGTCGATGCCGGCCAGCCAGATCGAGCCGAGAACCAGCAGGCGTTCCTCGCCCTCCTTGAGGAGCCCGGTGTCACCGCCTTGCTCGGTGACCAGCCGGCCGAGGCAGTGCGGCGGCATCGTGGCCAGCCCCTCGCCGCCGAGCCACTCGAAGGCTTGCAGGACCCGTGCCAGGTGGATCGGGTCGGCGTCCGGGCCGACCATGTGCATCACCGAGTCCGCCCAGGAGGTGATCGTGTCGGTGTCGGGCGGGGTGATTCCAGTGAGCTGGCGGATCGCCAGGTCCGGCAGCGGCTGGGTCAGCGCGGTCACCACGTCGACCTCGCCCTCGGCGACGGCCGCGTCGACGAAACGTTCGGTCGTCTCGCGGATGCCCGGTCGCAACTCCTCGATCGCGCTGCGCTGGAACCGCTGCTGAACGGACCTGCGGATGCGGGTGTGCTCGGGCGGGTCGTTGTCGATGAACGGCGCCCGGAACCCGGAGTCGGCCACGCGCACATAGCTGGACCCCAGGCCGGACACGAACTGGCGGTAGTTGCGCAGCACCGCCGACACCGAGTCGTGATGGGACACCACCCAGACGTTCCGGCTCGGCAGGTGGAGGACCGGACCCAGGTCCCGGAGGCGTTGGTAGAGGGGGTAGGGGTCGTCGAGGTGCTCCAGCAGGAAGGGGTCGAGCTCCCGCGGGACGGACACGGAGGCGGACGCGGGTGTGGACGGAGAAGCAGCCATGGGCGCTCCCTTGAACTGGCATTATGCACTACGATGCAGAAAGTGCTGTAGCTCACTCTCGCACTGACGTGCGAGAATGTCCAGGGATGCACGGGAGCGACGGAGGAGGCTGCGCCGGTGGTCGCGACGGAGCCGATCGACGGCCAGACCCGGCGACGGCTCGCGACCCGCGAACGGCTGTACCAGGCCGCCGTCGCCCTGATCACCGAACGCGGCTACGAGGCGACCACCGTCGACGAGATCGCCGCACGGGCCAGAACGTCCCGGCGTAGCTGCTTCAACCACTTCCCGACCAAGAGCGACATCACGATCGAATGGGCCCGCCGGCGGCGCGAGCAGGCGATGGCCGCCGCGCAGGAGGCGGTTTCACAAGGCGCCACCGACGTGCTCGACCGCCTGCGCGCCTACTTCCACGAGCTCGCCGTCATCACCGAGGCGCGTCCCGTCGAGACTCGCGAGATGCTCTTCGGCTACCTGCGCGCCTGCGGACCGGTCCTCAACCGGACACCGATGGCCGAGGAGCTGCAAATGCGGCTCGCCGACGACGGCACCGCGGGCACAGATTCCGGGATCGACCTCGCCGCCGAGATCCTGCACGACGTCTACCAGGGAGTGCTCTGGCGCTGGATGCGCAACGACCCGGCCCCACCCGGGGCCTTCACGACCGAACTCGACGCGGCCATCGACATCACAATCCAGGGTGTCGCCGCATCCTTCACCACCGGCCAGGGGAAACCGCCCCACACGGTGGACGACTTCACTGACCGCCAACCACGTCGTTGACGGTCGAAGGACATCGCGATTCTCGTGCCGCGCCACCAGTTTTGACCACTCAGGACTGTGACCTCGGGAAACGTTGCCGGGCACGCCGTCGCCCGTACGCTCCCGTTCATGCTCAGGGAGCACGGCGCGGCGTCTGCTTCCTCGTTAGGGGCGGGCGAGGCCGTGTCCAGCTCTTCTGGGAAGTCCCTGCCCGAGAGATCGTTATATGGTTACGGACATACGAGAATCCGTATGGTTCCACCTTGGATGCCCACTCGCACGGGAGGCTCTCAGATGGCCGACGATCACGGGGCCGGACCGGTCGAGATCGATGAGACGGTGCCGCATTCAGCACGTATCTGGAACTACTGGATAGGCGGCAAGGACAATTACGACGTCGACCGGCAGGCGGGGGACGCCTACGCGGCCGGGTATCCCGGGGTCTTCGCCCAGGCTCGCGAGGCCCGCAAGTACCTGATGCGCGCCGTTGGGCACCTCGCCGGCGAGGCCGGGGTGACACAGTTCCTGGACGTGGGAACCGGGCTGCCCACCGAGCAGAACACCCACGAGGTCGCGCAGGGCATCAACCCCCGGGCCCGCATCGTGTACGTCGACAACGATCCGGTAGTGCTGGCACACGCGCGGGCGCTGCTCACCAACACCACCCCCGAAGGGGTCACCGTCTACATCGACAGCGACTTCCACCGCCCCGAAGAGATCCTCGCCGGTGCCGCGAAGACGCTGGACCTCAGCAAGCCGGTCACGGTGATGTTCATGGGGGTACTCGGCCACGCCGAGAGTGTCGACCAGGCCCGGTCGATCATCGGCGCCCTGCTGGACGAAGTCCCGGCCGGCAGCTATCTGGTGCACTGGGACGGCGCCAACACCAACGAAGCACACAACCGCGTTAACGCCGAATACAACAAATCCGGCGCGGTCCCCTACAACCTGCGCAGTCCCGAGGAGATTTCCGAGCTGTATCAGGGGCTGGAAGTGCTGGAGCCCGGCATCGTGGACATCTCGCAGTGGCGGCCCAGCCCGCCCCCGTCCCCGCCGGTTGACGCCTACGGCGGCGTGGCCAGGAAGCCCTGACCGTCTCTCGACAATTTCGCAACGTCTGCACCCGCGGCGGAACTGGCTCACCTGATTGGCTGGCGGGTCCTGCGTGGATGTAGTTTTCGGCAGAACAGCGTCGGTGGCGATGCCGCGTTTGCGGCCCCGGCACTTCTTCTGTGCGTCTAGCGCGGTTGTGGCCGGGTGCCGCTTCACTCTTCGGTACGTCCGCGTGGTCGCGCATGTGAGCCCGGGCGTTTGGACTTCGGTGCGCGCGCTGGTGGACAGAGGATGACAGGTTTTTGAGCTGGAGAGTGGGCGGTCGATCGGCCGATCCTCGGAGCTCGGCCGCCTGATGGCCGGAGTCCGAGGAGGAAGTCCGTGGAAAATGATCGGATCGGCGGGGTGCTGCGAGCTGGACGGCTCGCGGGCTTCGCGGTAATGACGGTGATCGGCACCGGGATGGCGTTCCTTTCACCGGTCGGTGCCGTTCCGGTGCCGATACCGGCCCAGGTGCGCGAGCGGATCGACGCCGGCGTTCGGCACACCTGCGTGGTCGACGACGCATTCGCGGTGCGATGCTGGGGACAGAACCACGACGGCCAGCTGGGCCACGGCCGCAACGCCGACCCGGGCTGGAGGAGGATCGGCGACAACGAGGCGCCGAGCGCGGCGGATCCTGTCGACCTGGACGGAAACCTGGCATGGAAGGTGGCCACGGGAGCCCTTCATTCCTGCGCCGTCCTGGTCGAGGGCGGGGTCGTCTGCTGGGGGCAGAACCGCTTCGGCGTCCTCGGGTCCGGCGCCCAGGACGGAGGCAACGTTTCGATCGGCGATGACGAGACGCCCGCGGACGTCCCGGTCGGCGGGGACATCATGGTCGACCTCGGGAGGAACCGCACCGCCAAGGCGATCGCCGCGGGCGGCAGCCACACGTGCGTCATCGACGACCTGGACGACGTCATGTGCTGGGGCCTGTCGAGCAAGGGCCAGCTCGGCTACCCGAACACCGAGGAAATCATCGGGGATGATGAGGACCCCGCCCAGGCAAACGCCGTGGAGCTGGGCCGCCGCAACGTCCGGGCGATCGCGGCGGGTGAAGATCACACCTGTGCGGTGACCGAAAGCGGGGCCGTGTACTGCTGGGGCGACAACACCCACGGCCAGCTCGGGCTTCCGGATCTCACCGATCAGATCGGTGACGACGAGACGCCGCTGGCGGCCGGAGCCGTCGACCTGAGCGGGATGAAGGCGGTGGACATCACGGCGGGCCGCGCGCACACGTGCGCCACGCTGGAGGACGCGACGCTCCGCTGCTGGGGCGACAACACCTACGGTGCGACCGGGCTCGGCACCCCGGGCCTCGATCTGCCTCCGGACTCCGGCCCGGTGGACCTGGGCGGGACCGGCGTCACGACGGCCGTCGCCGGATATGACCACACCTGCACCGCGCTGGCGGGCTCCGTCCACCATGTCCGGTGCTGGGGGCGCGTGGGCTGGCAGTCGAAGGACGGCCGGCTCGGCCTGCCTGACCTCGGCACGTTCGAGGACCTCGGCGACGACGAGCTGCCGTCGAGCGCCTCATGGGTCCGGCTGGCCGGTGACTCTGTCGTCGCGCTCGCCGCGGGGACGGTGCACACCTGCGCCGTCACCACAGCGGGTGCGGTCCGGTGCTGGGGCGACAACGTCGACGGCGCTCTCGGGAACGCGCTGGGGGTGAGCAGCGTCATCGGTGACGACGAGACGCCCGGTGCCACCCGTCCGATCAGTCTCGGCGCGACGGTCACCTGGAGCCTGCCCTCGGCGCCGTAGCCACCACAGACTTCCTGACCGCCCAGCCGCCGCGGATCCGACCGGGTCCGCGGCGGCCTTCCGGGGTCTGTCGCCCGGCCGGGGACGGCGTTAGCGTGGGTTCTCGGCCGTGGGGGTGGAAATGGCGGAGAACCTCGCGTCGGTCATCGACGAGGAGCGCCGGCGGGCGTTCGTGGGGCGGACCGGCGAGCTCGCCGCCTTCACCGAGGCGCTCGGAGCCGGGACGCCACGCCGGATCCTGCTGGTCCACGGTCCAGGCGGGATCGGCAAGACCACGCTGCTTCACCAGTTCCGGATGCGTGCGCTGGCCGCTGGCCGTCCGGTGGTCTCCGTCGACGGGCGAGACGTCGAATGCACACCCGAGTCCTTCCGCCGGGCGACCGAGCAGGCCGAGGACCGCTCCGAAGCCGTCCTGCTGCTGGACGGTTATGAGTACCTCGCCCCGCTGGACACCTGGATCCGCGAGGAGTTCCTGCCGTCGCTCCCGGCGGGCACGGTCGTCGTGCTGGCCGGACGCGAGCCGCCCAGCCCCCAATGGCGCAGCGATCCGGGCTGGCGCGCGCTCACCGTCCGCCGTGCCCTGACGTCCCTGACCAGCGCCGAGAGCGTCGAGCTGCTGGTCCGGGCCGGGGTGGCCGCGCCGCTCACCGCGCGCCTGGCCGAGCTCGGCCGGGGCCACCCGCTCGTCCTGGCGCTGCTGGCCGACGCGGCCGCGACGGGACCGCCGCCGGACGAGTTGGGCCAGGCGCCCGATCTCGTCGCGGCGCTGGTGCGACGGGTCGTCGGTGGCGTGCCCGACGAGGCGCACGCTACCGGACTGGCGGTGTGCGCGTATGCGTGGCTCACCACCGAGGATCTTCTGCGCCGCGCCGTCGGAGATCGCGCCGCGGAGGTCTGGGCCTGGCTGGAGGACCGCCCGTACATCGGCCGGGGCAGCGACGGCCTGCACGCCCACGATCTCGTACGGGACCTGATCGCCGCCGACCTGCGGCGCCGCTCGCCCGAGGCCTACCGGCGCGTCCACCGCCTCGTCCACGACCATGCGGTCAACGGCCTGCGCCGGGTCGGTGGCGCGGACCGGTGGCTGGCCGCCCACCAGAAGGTCTTCCTGCTCCGGCGGACGCCGCTGGCGGGCCCCGTCTGGTCGCTGCCGGAGCTGCGGACCGCGGCGGTGACACCCGGACGCCAGGACGACCATCCCGCCGTACTAGCTCTGATCGAACGGTTCGAGGGCGTCGAGAGCGCGGCCGTCGCCGCGCGATGGCTGGACGCCCAGCCCGAGAACCTCGTCGTGGTCCGTACCTCCGCCGGCCTCGCGGGCTGTGCGTTCCAGTGCGTCTGGCCCGCCGACCCCGCTCTCCACGACGCCGATCCCGTACTGCGCGCCGCGCTGGCGACGGCGGACCGCATCTCCCCGGCCAGGCCCGGAGAGCAGATCAGCATCGCCCGCTACGTCATCGGCCCCGACGGCCACGAGCGCGACCCCCACGCCGCCCTCGCGGCCTCGGTCATGTCCACCGTCGACTGGGCCACCCGGCCGCTGGCCTGGTCTTTCACCGCCACCACCGACCCCGACCATTGGGGCCCGATCTTCAACTATCTCGCTCTCACCCCGCAGGTCACCGTCGCCTCCGCGGGCCTGTCCCACACCGTCTACGGCGTCGACTGGCGCCGCCTGCCGGTCGAACGGTGGCTCGACCTCGTCGGCGAACGCGAACTCACCGGCGAGACCGGCCCTCCGCCGCCCGAGATCCTGCGCCCGGCGCCGCTCGACCGCGATCGCTTCGACCAGGCCGTCCGCCAGGCGCTCCTGCACCTGAACCGCCCCGACCAGCTGAGCGGCAACCCTCTCCTCGGCACCTCCCTGGTCACCGAGCTCACCCCCGCCTGCCTCCGCGCGACTCTCCTCACCGCCATCGACCACCTGGCCCAAGACCCCCGCTCGCTTCCGCTCCGCCGCGTCCTCGACCGCACCTACCTGCACCCGGCCCCCACCCAAGAGGCCGCCGCCGAGGCCCTCCACCTCTCCTTCTCCACCTACCGCCGCCACCTGGCCAAGGCCACGGCCCGCCTCACCGACCTCCTCTGGTCCCAGGAACTCACCGGCACTCCCCTGACCCCCGAGGCCCCTCCGCACTGACCAACCATCCGTCCGGGAGATCTGCACGACGCCGACCCCACGCCCGAACACCTCCAGGTAAGTCAGGCAGTCCGAAACCCCGCCAGCTCACGGCCCCGACATGGACGCCGGTCAGCGGATAGCCGAGCCGTTCCTCGGCGCGCCGACGAGGGATGGGTGCACCTCCAGGAGCAGGGCGGCGACGGTGTCTACCGGACCATGCTCGAAGACACGGATACCTTTCTGGTCACCGCCGCCTGACACAGGGAAATGTCGACGACCGCACAGCCCAGAACTCGACGGCCTGCTTGCACCGGCCGGGTGATGGTCGCGGACCAAAGCGCAGACGACGACGTCACAATTCGGGAGTCTCCGTGGTCGTACGACTGAGAAGAACACTCAGCGACATCATGGAGGACCCGGATGCGTGACTTTGCGGCCATCGCTGACCGCGTCGAGATCGAGGCGCTGCGCGGCGAGCACGTCGACGCGCCCATGCTCGGCGACTACGACCGTTTCGCATCGCTGTTCACTGAGGGCGCGGTGTGGCGGATCCCCTTCGCCAACATCGAACTCGCCGGGCGGAAGGAGATCCGCGTCGGGATCGAGCGGCTGCAGAGCGCGTGGGATTTCTGGGTGCAGAACTCGCACTCGGGCACGATCCAGCTCGATGGCGACACCGCGTCCGGCCGGGAATACGTCTTCGAGATCGGTCGGCAGCACGACGGCAGGGCGGTCGTCATGTACGGCCTGTTCCACGACCGCTACCAGCGCACCCCGGATGGCTGGAAGTTCACCGAGCGCATCCTCGAGCCCAGATACCTCGACACCACTCCGCTGACGGGCGGACCACCCCAGGGATCTTGGGACGCCCACTAACGTCTCAGGGGGCAGTTGGCTCGCGAAGCGACCCAACCGGCGCCTTCGTGCCGTGGGCGGTGGTGCACCAGGCGCCGCGCCGCCGGGAATTCCGCCGCCAGCACCGACCGGTGCGGCGGGCGCATATTCGGGTGCTCGACGGGCTCTGGCCGTTCGTTGGCCGGCGCCTGCAGATCGAGAAGCCCGGGCCGGTTGCGAGCCGCCGCTGATGATGGAGTTCCTCGACCGCATGCGCCTGCCCAACGTCCTTGTGCTGAGCAACTCCCACCGCTCTGGCTGCGTCACGCCAGCCAGTGGCACGCCTTCACCGTGCCGAACTCGACGCCGGTGCACGACCCCGGCTCAGGAGACGTAGGGGCAGCTGAGACAGCCCGACGAAGGCGATGCTCCGCTCGCGGTGCGTGAAGGTGTGCGTGACATCGATCGAGCGCGCTGTCTATCAGTCCAGGCGGTCGCTCGGGCGAGGAAGTGACCGAGTTCATTGCGCGCACGCACCGTGCATCCCCTCGCACAACGCGCTACCAGAGCATGCACTCACCCTGTGGCGGTCGGCTTCGGCGTTGCCCCGCCGAGGAGCCATGGAACCCGGGCAGTCAGAGGTCGCCTCAGTCGACCGGATTATCAAGCCATCGGCCGTCCCGCATAACCGTGCGCCCAACGAATTCGTGAAAGCCGTTCCAGACCAGGATGCGCCTAGGTTGCAGGCGTAGGTAGATGAACGTGCCCTCTGGGTGAGTGCGGGGGTCTGTGGAGACTCTGGCGTAGCGCTCGGCGATGTCAGGCTCGATGTCGGGGACGTCCATAAGCGATGCGCCTGTGTCGATCATGACGACGTCGGCGGTGGTGCCGAGAGCGACCCTAGCCTGTGGGTGGGCATTGATATTGGCTACAGTGCGACTCTTGGCAAAGGTCGCGGTATACAGGGCCGAGCCGTCCCAGACATAGGCCACGGGGATCAGATGCGCACCGTGACCGTCACTGCCGGTGGCCAGCCACATCTGGAAGCCGCTTTCGAGCCGGTCTCGGGCATAGGCCCGCCGCCCGACCAGGCTGCGCGGGACCGGGATTGAGGCGAGCTCTTCGTCGGCGTGCATGACGATTCTCCTTCATGTGGGCGTAAGGCTCTGCCCTCTGCTTGGGGCTGTACCTTCTAGACGAACGGCGCTGCACGCGCTTCGACACATCGCCGGACCATCCGTCAGCAAGCGCTGCGGACGGCTCGTCTACCCGACGTCAAACCATGCACGTCCAGCTCCTGAGCGGCAGGAACGGCGTGCCCGCCGCCCTCCTCCGGCATTTCGGCCGGTGCCGCCGTGGGCACCCGTTTCAGAACTCGGACCTGGTCCTTTAGTCAAGCGGACGTCGTCGCAGCGGTCGAGCCGATGTTCGCATCCTGCCGCGTCAGAGGCGCTACAGGATTTGCTAGGCCGCCTGAGCTGTTCTCAGTTACTTGGACGGACGAAGAAGCCGTCGGCTGTCGTGAACGGCATGCGGGGAGGAAGTAAGTTTCGACTGAAACAGGCGTGGAGGCTCCGGCAGAAGGTGCCGCTCTACCCGAAAAGCAACCCAGGTTAGCGAAACCTTCCACGGCACAACGTCCCGCTCGGGATTCACGCAAGCACACCAGCCGGGCCGCGGGACGGGCCGTGGTGGCTCTGGTGGCTCGTCGACCGGTCTGGGGGTCAGTGCCCGAACACCGGGCCGCAGCCCGCGACCCGCTAGACACGTGGTGCGGCTCACCCGGCGCCTCGAGTATGGACAAAGTTCCGCAGGTCTTCCGCGTTCTCCACCATGTGGCGGAGCACCTCGACGGTGTCGGCATAACGGTCCGGGGTCACTCCGGCACTGATCCGGCGCGCTGTCCGCTCGACGCTCTGCGCCAGGGCGGCGTGGGCGGCCTTGCCTGCTGGGGTGAGGGCGTGAGGCTCCTGTGCGGTGAGCCAGCCGCGCCGGGTCAGTTCCTCGATCGCCTCGTCCACGGTGACCGGGCTCCCGAGCCAGAAAGGGCCCAGCCTTTCAGCGATCGCTTGCTTTGTGGCCGGTCCGCGACCGCCGGTGCGGTCGAGTTCGGGCCCTGGCGCGAGGAGGTTCATCGTTTGCCAGTGGCGACGGTGAAGGCCCTCCGCCGCCAGCATCCGGTTGAGGTTCTCCTCGATGAGCTGGTCGAGAAGCTTGAGCCAATAGCCCAGGGGGCGGCGGCGTTCCATGCTGTCCCTTTCCGCGGGCATCAAAGGACGGCCGAGTTACGGCCTCAGGACGGTCTTTCCAGTGGTCGCGCGGGACTCTAGGGCGGCGTGGGCCGCGGGCGCGTCCGCCAAGGCGAACCGCTGGCCTATCACCGGTTGGAGCCGCTTGTCGTTGAGCGCCCGCAGAGCGGCGCGTTCCAGCGTCCGGATGCCGCCCGGTCGTTCGAGGATGCGGGCGCCGACGGCTGAAGCGGCGCTGATGCCGCGGCTGAACAGGTCGGCGGCCGAGAGTTCGGTCAGGGAGCCGGACGACGAGCCGAACATCACCAGCCGTCCCGCCGGACCGAGCAGTTCAAGCGCGCTCCGGCCCACCGGGCCGCCGACGCCGTCGAGCGCAAGCGTGAGCCTGCCGCCGTCCAGCGCTTCGCGGATCGCGTCAGGCCAATCCGGCACGCTGTAGTCGACGGCGTGATCGGCCCCGAGCCGGCGGACCAGCGCGACCTTGCCGGGGCCGCCCGCGGCGCCGACCACCTTGGCGCCGGCGGCGCGGCACGCCTGGACCAGCAGGGTTCCGACCCCGCCCGCGGCCGCGGTGACCAGCACGACGTCGCCGGCGTCCGGCGCGGCGAGTTCGAGGATCGCCATGGTGGTGCGGCCGGTGCCGACCATGGCTACGGCCGAGTCCGCGTCGACGTCGTCCGGTAGGAGGTGAACGGCCGTCGACGGCGCCGCGGCGAGTTCGGCGTACCCGCCACTGGCCAGGCCGAGATCGGCCACGGTGCGCCGGCCGATGAGCCCCGTGTCGACGCCGGCGCCGACCTCGTCGACGATCCCGGCGACCTCCCTGCCCGGTGTCATGGGCAGGGAGGTGGCGACCCGCGGCCCTCCCCCGCCCCGGCGGATCACCGTGTCCAGCAGGTGGACGCCGGCCGACTCGACCCGGATCCGCACCTCACCGTCGGCGGGGTGCGGGTCGGGCACCTCGTCGAGCCGGAGCTGTTCCGGACCGCCGAAGGCGGCCTGCCTGATCGCCAGCATCGCGGTCAGCCCTCCGTCCCGGAAACGAGGCCGTGCTTGTCGAGCCACGCGACCAGCGATGCGGCGATGGCCTCGGGCTGGTCCTCGGGAGTGTGATGGCCGGCGGGCCCGTGCGTCTCGACCTCGAGAGCGGACATGTGGGCGGCGCACCAGCCGACGAGTTCCGCGCCCATCATCGCGCCCTGACCGGGTTCGAAGGCGAGCAGCAGCTTGGGCACGTCCGGGCTGGCCGCCAGCCATTCGCCATAGGCGTCGACTCTGGCGACGACCTCGGCGGGTTCCCCGTCCAGCGGCATCGACCGCGGCCACTGCAGCAGCGGGACGCGGCTCCGCCTGGTCGGGTACGGGCGGCCGTAGACCGCGAGGTCCTCATCGCTCAGCCCGCCGGCGACGGTGCGCGGCAGCGCCTGCTCGATGAACGCGTTCCGGTCCAGGACCATCGCCTCGCCCGCTTCGGGCGTCCGCATGGTCTCGAACAGAGGGCGGGCTTCGGCGGGGAACTCGTCCCAGGACATCGGTTTCACGATCGTCTCGGTGAAGGCGATGCCGCGCGCCCGTCCGGGGTGGCGAGCGGCCCAGTCGAAGGCGAGGGCGCCGCCCCAGTCATGGCCGACCAGCACGACCTGGTCGAGTTCGAGGACGTCGAACCAGGCGTCGAGGTACCGCGCGTGGTCGTCGAAGGTGTAGTCGATACCGGGCTTGCCAGACTCGCCCATGCCGATCAGGTCGGGCGCCAGGCAGCGTCCGGACTCCGCGACGACGGGAAGGATGTGCCGCCACAGATGGGACGAGGTGGGGTTGCCGTGCAGGAAGACGATCGGGGTCGGTCCCGTGCCGGCCTCCCGATAGAAGATCGTCGAGTCGATGACGTGCGCGGTGGGCATGACGGGCTCCCTGCTGGAAACTGACATACTAGACAGGTACCTGACCAATCTAGGAAAGTAGACAGGTGCCTGTCAACATGAACGGAAACTCGTCTTCCCGGCGACCGCGGCTGGCGCTGCTTCTGCGGCTGCTCCACCGCGAGTACACCGCCGGCATCGAGGCGGCCCTTGGCGAAGCGGGCTTCGGCGATATCCGGCCTGGGGACGCGAAGGTGTTCCCCTTCGTCCCGCCAGAGGGCATCCAGATCCGCGACCTGGCGGCTCGCGCGGGAGTTCGCAAGCAGACCATGGCGCAGTCGGTCGACCAGCTGGAGCGGGGCGGCTACCTGGAACGCCGTCCCAATCCGCGCGACGGCAGGTCCCGGCTGATCGTGCTCACCGAGCGAGGGAGAGCGGTGCGGCCGCTGACGGCCGGCGCCGGGGACCGGATCGAAGAGCGGTGGGCGGAACTGACCAGTCCCGAGGAGTTCGAGACCCTCCGCGCCCTCCTCCATCGATTGCTGGACCGCATCGCCGAAGCGGATCCCGATGCGGCAGAGCGATTGACGTCCGTCAGCGACGACCGCTTCGACTGAGGTTCACGCTCCAGTGGTGCGCGATCGCCTCCGTTGCCGACGCCGCTGGAGATCGCCGGCGCTTGCCGGTGGGAACCGGGCAATCACCCAGCGCACACCCGGCAGCTTTCGGCGGGTCCCACGAATTCCTGGCGGAGGACTTCCGGCCTGCTGTCACGTTCGGAGGGGGCGGCGGTGTCTTCATGCCGACCAGCTCGAACGCACACCCACAGGGAGAACGTCATGGCGCTGCGCGTACCGAAGGCCGAGCTTCCCGATGAGCTCAAGGAGAACATGATCAAGCAACTCGGTGGCGTCCCCGAGAACGTCGAAGTGTTGTGGCACAGCCCCGTGCTCGCCCAGGACAGCCTGGAGTTCGGTGCCAAGGCGGGCGCCTGGAGCGCGGCCGACAAGACCCTCAAGTCGTTCGCGCACATGGCCGTCGCGGCGCAGATCGGCTGCAGCTGGTGCCTCGACGTCGGCTACTTCCAGGCCCAGAACGACGATCTGGATCTGGTCAAGGCGAGCCAGGTGCCGCGCTGGCGGACATCGGACGTGTTCACCCCGCTCGAGCGGGACGTGATGGACTACGCCGAGGCGATGTCGGACACGCCGCCGACCGTCACCGACGAGCAGTACGCGAGTCTGCTGGAGAGGCTCGGCCCGGCGGCGATGGTCGAGCTCACCGTGTTCATCGCCTCTGTCAACATGGCGACCAGGGCCAACGTGGCGAACGGGGTCACCTCGCAGGGCTTCTCCGACGCCTGCGAGATCCCGCTGGCCGAGGTCCCGGAGAAGCCCGGTGCGGCGTCGACGGCATGAGCGGGGACGCGACGGCCGAGGACCCCTTCCTCACCCACCGCAGCCTGCTGTTCACCGTCGCCTACGAGATGCTCGGGTCGGCGGTCGACGCGGAGGACGTGCTGCAGGACTCCTGGCTGCGGTGGGCCGGCATCGACCGCGCGAAGGTGAGCGACCCGCGGGCCTATCTCGTCCGGCTCGTCACCCGGCAGGCGCTCAACCGCCTGCGCACGCTGTCACGCCGCCGCGAGGACTACGTCGGTGAATGGCTGCCGGAACCGCTGCTGACCAGCCCCGACGTCGCCGAGGACATCGCCCTTGCGGAGAGTGTCTCGATCGCGATGCTGACCGTGCTGGAAACCCTCGCTCCGGTGGAGCGTGCGGTGTTCGTCCTCCGCGAGGTCTTCGAGATGCCTTACGGCGAGATCGCCGGGGCCGTCGACAAGCCCACGGCCACGGTGCGGCAGATCGCACGGCGGGCGCGCGAACGCGTGGCGGCTCGGCGGCCCCGGGTGCGGGTGAGCCGGTCGGAGCAAAAGGCCGTGGTGGAACGATTCCTGGCCGCGGTGCGCACCGGACAGGTAGCGGCGTTGATGGACGTCATGGCGCCGGACGTGGTCCTGATCGCCGACGGCGGCGGGCTCGCGCCGGCCGCCCGGGCTCCGATCCACGGGGCCGAGCTCGTCGCGGAGGCGCTCGCACGCTCGAACCGGACGGTGTCGACCATTTGGCTCAACGGCGCACCGGCCGGGCGGGTCGAGACCGATGGCCAGGTGGCCGCGGTAAGCCTGGTGGTCGAGGACGGACGCGTGACCCGGATCCACGCGGTGGCCAACCCGCAGAAGCTGACGCGTTTGGAGGTGCCGGCCGAACTCGCCAGATAGGCCCGGCGACCGCGCCAACGCAGGCTTGTCGCCTACCAGTCGGTCCCAGAATCAGCGTCGGGGCCGAGCGCAGCAGCAGGCGTCCGCGGTCCGGGACGTGGCGCCAACACGCAGCACCCGTCGACGACGGGCCATTCTCGCGCCACGGCGGCTGATCGGGCAGTGCCCGCGAGCGTTCGCGAACGGTCCGGCCGGATCAGGTGGCCAGCTGGCCGAGGAAGCGCCAAGTGCGTCGATGCTCGTCCAGTCCAAGCCCTCCCCGTACGTCCGAGCTCGTTGCCTTGACTCTGGCCCTGGTGCCCAGGTTCGATTGGGAACCCTCGGCCGTCATGAGCGGGATCTGACGGTAGCGCCGAGGCCGTTTCTCAGGTGATGGGGCGGGTCAGTTCTGTAGCGCCGTCCAGGTCGTCGAGGGTAAGGCAGCGGGCGCGCCACGCGGTGAGGCGGCCGGCGGTCAGGGTGTCGAATTTCTTGAGCACCGCGTCCGGCGGGAGGGGGCGTGCCGGGGAGCCCAGGGCGTCCACCACGCGGTGGGACGAGCGGCCCGACGGTGTCTCGATCGTCACGCGGGCGGCCCAGTGGCCGGGGAGCAGGGCGTCCAGCTCCGGATCCGGGACGAGGGTCGTGGGCGGGACGCCGGCGGGCAGCCGGGCGCGGCGGAACGTCGACACGTCCTCGGGGGCGCCGGACAGGACGGCGGCCACCGCGAAGGCCGCTCCGGCGGACGCCTCGGCCGGGCCCGGCACCTCCCGGTCGGCGTTGACGAACGACATCAGCCCGGACGGAAGCGCCACCTCGACGTGGGCGGCGTCCCGGACGTCGAGGGCGAGCAGCGCGTCGATCACGGCGTGCAGCGGGCGCGCGCAGGGGTACGGCTTGAAGCCGCAGCGCTCCAGGTGGACGCCTTCGAGGGGAGACGCGGGCGAGGGAGGGCGGCCGAGCGCCAGTGTCGCGGGGCCGTCCAGGAGGGCGAGGCTTCCCGTGGCTCCGGCGCGGGCGAGGTAGGCCGCCTCGACGCCGTCCGCGGCGGCCCGGCCCGGGAGGAGGTAGTGCGCCTCCCCGAAGGAGCCGGTCGAGAGCAGCCCGCCGAGGCCGGCCGCCGCGATCGCGAGGGCGGCGACCGCCCGCTCCTCGTCCAGGTCGAGCAGGACGGACGTCGCGGCGGCGGCGCCGAGCGGGCCGAACAGGGCCGTCGGCCACCAGCCGGAGCCGTACAGCGACGCGCCGCCGAACCGCAGGCCCGCCTCCACCACCGCCTCGTAGCCGGCGAGCACCGCGTCGACGACCGCCGCGCCCGGGCGTCCCTCGTGCTCGGCGACGAGGAGCGCCGCGGGGACGACCACCGCCGCGGGGACGACGGCCGCCTCGGCGTGCAGCGCGTCGAACTCGTCCAGGTGCGCCTGCGCGGACCAGCGCAGGACGCGGGACCGCAGGGAGTCGCCGAAGTGCCGGGCCGCCGCCGCGGCGATCGGGTGGGTGGCGCCGGAGACCGCGCAGCCCATCGTGTCCAGGACGTGCAGGGCCGCGAGCCGGCGGGCGTCCCCGGACGCCGCCCGGGGAGCGCGCGCGGCCCGGGCGGCGAGGGCGTGCAGGGTGCTCACAGGCGCGGGAGGACGTCGCCGCCGACGGCCTCGATGAGGTCGTGCGGCGGGTCGTAGGAGCCGACATGCTGCAGGAACACGCCGGACGCGCCCGCGGCGAACGTCTCCCGGAGCCGCGTCGCGACCTCCTCGGCGGTGCCGACCAGGCAGAACGCGCGGGCGAAGGCGAGCGCGTCCGCGTCCGACACCCAGCGGCCCGCGACCTTGACGGCGTGGTCCCAGTCCTCGGCGTGCACGAGGTCGGGGTAGACCTCGTCGACCCGGTCCGGCACGGACGGGCGGATTCCCGCGAGGGCGAGGAAGGGGGCGCCGCCGTTCTGCGCGATCGACGCGCAGATGGGCTTCAGCCTGCGCGCGGAGGCGAGGACGTCGTCGGTGACCTCGCAGAACGCCGAGACCGTCAGCGGCACCCCGCCGGACCGACCCGCCTCCCGGGCGCCCGCCCGGACCTGCTCCGCCGCGGCGGCGAGGGTCTCCGGGGAGACGCCGCTGAGCAGGACGACACCGTCCGCGAGGCCCCCCGCGAGCCGGAGGTTGCGCGGCCCGCTCGCGGCCAGGTGCACGGGCACGGACGGCGCCGGGTCCCGCAGCCGCGACCGCACCGGGCCGTAGTCCCATGCGTCCCCGCCGAGCAGGGCCCTCAGCTGGGCCAGCCCCTCCTTCAGCTCCGCGCGGGTGCTGGCCCGCAGCCCGATCGGCAGGACCGAGCTGTTCCCGACGCCGAGACCGAGGGTGAAGCGTCCGGGCGCCAGCTCCGCGACGGTCCGCGCGGCCGACGCCACCACCGACGGGTGCCGGGTGGCGACGTTGGTGACGGCCGTGCCGAGCCCGATCCGCTCGGTGCGCAGGGCGGTCACCGCCAGGACGGAGAAGACGTCCCGCCACAGCAGCTGCGAGTCGGGGACCCAGACCTCGTCGAATCCCAGCTCCTCGGCCCGCGCCGCGACGGACGCGAGCCGGTCCGGGCGGTCGCAGGCCGGGATCCGGACGCCGACGCGGCCGGCGGCCGTCACCGCGCCTCCCCGAGGAACTCCAGGTTGAGGCGGTTGAAGCGGGCGGCGTGCTCGTGCTGGGGCCAGTGGCCGCACTCTCCGAAGATCTCCAGCCGCGAGCCGGGAATGCCGGCGTTCATCCGGTGCGCCTCGGGGACCTCCCCGAACGGGTTCTGCGCGCCCCACACGATCAGCGTGGGCGCGGCGATCCGTCCCATCTGCTCGGCGGTGAGCAGGTCGGGCCGGCGGTTCTCCATTTCCTGGAGGCACAGCAGGTTGTCGACGCGCTTGACGAACTCGGGCCGGTGGTAGATCGCGTGCCGGACCTCGACCAGCTCTTCGGAGACGTCCTTCGCCGGGTCGTGCATGAGGAGGTGGAGGCGCTTGCGGGTGAGGTCGATGTCGTCCTCGGCGACGGCCTTGCGCGTGCTGGTCTTGATCCGCTGCATGACCTCGGGGTTGGCGACGGTCCCGCCGGGCGCGACGAGCGTGAGCCGCCCGACGCGGCCCGGATGGTCGGCGGCGAGCCGGCCCGCGACCCAGCCGCCGAGCGACTCGCCGACGAAGTGGGCGCGGTCGATGCCGGCGGCGTCCAGGTAGGCGAGGACGTGGTCGACGTAGCGGGGGATGCGGTACGGCTCGTCGACGCCGTCGGTGTAGCCGTGGCCGAGCATGTCGATGGCGTGGCAGGCGTACCGTTCGGCGTGCGCGGGGATGTTGCGGACGAACGCCTCCAGGTGGCCGCTGGTGCCGTGCAGGAACACGACTGCCTCACCCGTCCCGGCTTGGAGCGCCCGCGTGCGGAGGCCTCCCGCGTTCACGAAGCGGACGGCGTGGTCCACGCCGGCGAGGTCGGTCCAGATGCTCATGCGTTCTCCTTCTCGGGGTCGGAAGCGGGCTCGACGACGGCGACGCCCATTCCGGTGAGCCATTCGGGGATGGCGGCGTAGGCGAGGGCCTCGCCGCGCGCGCCGGGTCCGAGGGCGGCGAGCATCGCGATCCAGGAGCGGATCTCCTGCGCGCCGTTGCCGGCCTCCGCCTCGATGCCGGCGGCGGTGCGGTCGAGGACGGGCCCGAGGTCGCCCTCCTCGACGAGCTTGAGGAACGCCTCGTCGAACGAGGGGTTGATGTCGGCCTCGGCGGCGCGGATGATCTGCCGTCGCCGGACCTCGTAGTCGCCCCAGGAGCCGCGCCCGTTCAGCCACGCCTCGACGAGGAAGCGGTCGTCGTCCGACAGCGTCTCGAACCACTTCGGCCACGGCAGCCGGTGCGACAGGCCGCCGGACGCTATGACCGCGACGCGCTTGCCGGCGCCGTCCGCGGCGACGGCGCGGCCGATCGCCGCGCCGAGGCCGTGGCAGCGCCGCGGCGACGGCAGCGGCGGCGCGAACATGTTGATCACGATGGGCACGACCGGGACGTCGAGGTCCGGCACCAGGTGCTGCAGCCCGTGCGTGATGCCGTGGTCGACGGTGAGCCGCAGCGAGAACGCCGGGTCGAACCCGTCGTCCACCAGGGACGTGACGAGGTGCCGGGCCAGGCCGGTGTCGGCGGGCAGCGGCCCGCCGGGCGTCCCGGCCTCCCCGGCGCCGAGCACCTCCCCGACGCCGACGGTGAACGCGGGCATCAGGTCGAGGAAGAACCCGCGGAAGTGGTTCGACCCGATGACCACGACGGTGTCGGGGGCGGCGGCCCGGAGCCGGTCCCTGGCACGTTCCAGCCCGGCGCGGAAGCGGTGCGCCCCGTCCAGGTGGTCGACCTTGTCCCAGTCGGTGTTCATCAGGGTGCTGTGCGAGGCACCCACGCCGAGCACGATCTCGCTCATCCGTTCCTCCAGCGCAGGACGGACGGGGCGGCGGCCCGCCCCGTCGTCGGGGTGGCCGTCGCCGTCCGCCCGCGCGGGGCGGCCGGCACGCGGGTCAGGGCCGCTCGGCCGCGAGCCCCTTCAGCAGGACGTCGAGCCCCGCGTGGAACTGCCGGTCCGTGGGCAGCCAGGCCAGCTCGGGCGACAGCTCCACCATGTTGGGGAACTCGCCGGCCGGGAGGGCCGAGTAGAAGTGGGCGCGCTGCCGGCGCAGCTCGGCGGCGTCCGGGCCGTCCCCGCCCCACGGGCGCGGCATCTGGTAGGCGGCGAAGCCCAGCGCGTACGTCAGCAGCAGCCCGTAGACGCGGACGGCCTCGGCGGGCGGCAGCCCGGCCTGCCGGAGCCGCGCCAGCACGCGCTCGAACGCGCCGCTCAGCGACTCGCGGCTCGCCGTGGTCCGGGTGGACAGCAGCCGGACGACGCTCGGGTGCTCCCGCATCATGGCGAGGAACGCCTCGGCGATGCGGCGCGCCTCGGTGATGGGGTCGGGCCCGATCTCGTCGGGGAGCCGCAGGTTGCCGAGCACCTGGTCGGCCATCCCGTCGAGGATGTCGTCCTTGTTCTTGAAGTGGCGGTACAGCGCCATCGTGCTGAAGCCGAGCTCGCTCGCGAGGCGCCGCATGGTCAGCCCGTCGAGGCTCTCCCGGTCGCCGATCCCGATGGCGGCGTCCAGGATGTCCTGTGCCGTGAGCGCCTTGTCCGGACGGCGTCCTCGGGAGGGGGGTCGCCGTGTCGCCACTCTTCGCTCCGTCTCGCCCAAGATCGTGAACTCTTCTCCGCTCAATCTTGCCCGGGATCACAGGCCCGCGTCCGCTCTTGCCCGGGTACAGGTGTTGATCGTCGTGCGCAGCACGTGCCGGGTGAGCCGGCACATCTCCCGGACGTCGACGACGTTCATCCCCATGGGGAAGTCGACGGGCAGCGGCGCCTGCGCGCCCGCCCTGGTCATCCCGATCCGGGCCGTGGGCAGGCCGCGGCTGCGCAGGATGTTGGCGTCGGTCGCGCCGCTGTTGCCGAGGATCGGCTCGTGCGCCCGGCCCTCCTCGGCCTCCCACGCCTCGATCGCCGCGCGGACGATCCACGAGCCCGGGTCGGTGGCGGTGCCGGGGATCGCGAGGACCATGTCCCAGCCGATCTCCAGCCGCCGGTGCGCGGCGGCGATGCGGGCGATCGCGTCGCCGAACTCCCGCTTGACGCTCATCGGCGTGGACGCGGGCGACGTCCGCAGGTCGAGGACGAACCGGCACGTCGCGGGCGAGACGGCGGGCATCCGCATGAAGCCGCCCTCGATCGCGCCGATGTTGCCCTGCGGCGCGACCGTCCCGGACGTGTGGCGGGCGGTGTACTCGGCGAACCACTCCTCCAGGGCCGCGGCGACCGTGCCCGCCCCGAGGATCGCGTTGCGGTAGTCGATGCGGTGCCGGCTGCCCGCGTAGGAGTAGGTGCCGCCGACGGTGACCTCGAACCAGCACAGGCCGACCTCGTCCCAGGAGACGGCCCAGCCGGGCTTGGCGATCAGCGCGTAGTCGGCCCAGACGCCCTGCTCCAGCATGAACGAGCAGCCGTTGCCCTGCCCGGCGTTGTACCGGCGGACGTGCGGGGCGGTGCGCTTGTTCGTCGGCATCCCGCCCGCGCCCAGCCCGAGGACGACGTCGCCGCGCAGCGGCGTGCCGGCCCGGTGCAGGATCTCCAGCGCGGCGACCAGGCAGGCCGCGTGCCCCTTGGGGTTGCTCGCGCCGAGGCCGATGACGTAGTCGCCGTCCCGGACGGGGTTCGGCTCCATGTCGTAGCGCAGCGCCGTGCCCACGTGGGGCAGGTCCTCGCCGGGGTCCCCGGTGGTGAGCGTGTCGATCGGGGCGTAGAGGAGCAGGTCGGGGCCGGTGCCGTCGCCGCGCAGCCGGGCGACGGCGTTGCCCTGGTCGTCGTCGATCGGCTGGTAGGCGGCGTCGAGGCCGGACGCGGCGAGCGTCGACACGACCCAGCGGGCCAGCTCGCCCTCCTCGCCGGTGGGGCTGGGGATGCCGGTCATCCCGGTGATGATCTCGGCGAGCCGTTCGGGGTCGATGAGCCTCTCGGCGTCCCGCAGCAGTCCGAGGCGCGCCTCGTCCAGCGCCGTCATGGGGATTCCTCCTTCTCGGGGGTTTCGGTCTCGCGGGGCCGGGTCCGGGCGAGCCGTTCGGCGGCGCGTTCGGCCAGTCCTGCGGCGGCGTCGAGCTTCCACGCGTTGCCGGGCAGCGGGTGCCCGTACCTGGTGAGCTGGGCGTCCACGGTGTCGCGGAGCGCGGCGGGGTCGAACGGCCGCCCGTCGAGCGCGCGCTCGGCGTCCGCGGGGCGCCACGGCGTGGGGGCGAGCGCGCCGAACACGATCCGGGTGTCCTCCCAGCGTTCGCGCGACCGGCTCGACGCGGCGACCGACACCATCGCGAAGTCGCCCTGCCAGAGCGCGAGCTTCTCGAACACGCAGGCCCGGCCCGGTTCGGGGATCCGGACGGACACGACCAGGTCGGCCGGCTCCAGCACCGTCTCCCCGGGCCCGGTGTACAGGTCCGCGATCGGGATCCGGCGCCCGTCGGACAGGTCGGCGGACGCGTCCAGTGCGACGAGCACCGTGGCCAGGTCGGACGGCGTGACCGCCTGGCAGCGGTGCCCGTCGATGGCCGCGTGGTGGAAGCGGTGGTCGCCGAGGATCGCGTAGCACGGGCTGGACGCGCCGTTGCGCTTGTAGCAGGGGAAGCCGTTGCGGAAGAACCGGCAGCGCTTCGCCTGGAGCAGGTTCCCCGCGACCGTCGCCGCGTTCCTGACCTGCGGCGAGGCGATCGATTCGGCGGCCTCGGCCAGGGCCGGGACGGACTCGGCGAACCGCGCGGACAGCTCGGCCAGCGTGACGGCCGCGCCGATGACGACCGTCCCGTCCGGTTCCTCGGCGATGTCGCGCAGGCCGGGGAGCAGGGCCGTGGAGACGAGCCGCTTCGGCGCGATCAGCCGCTGCCGGCGCTGGAGCAGCACGTCGGTGCCGCCGCCGATCGCCGTCCCGTCCCGCAGGGCGGCCCGCGCCTGCGCGACGGTCTCCGGCCGGGCGACCTCGGCGAGGTCGGGGGCGGGCGGCCGCAGCTCCGGGTACCGGCCCTGCCGGCCGAACCGCGTCCCCCACCGGTGCAGCAGCGCGTGGACGCCGCGCGGGTACGCGGCCCGCATCAGCGCGATCCACCAGCGGGACGGGCGCCGCCGCAGCCGGTGGTCGCGGACCCGCCCCTCCTTCTCCGCGAGCGCCCGCAGCACCTTGTCCGGGGTGATCGGCAGGTCGCGGACGCGGACGCCGACCGCGTCGTACACCGCGTTCGCGATCGCCGCGCCCGGCGGGATGATCGGGATCTCGCCGACGCTCTTCGCGCCGTACGGACCGGCGTCGTCGTGGCCCTCGACGATGAACGCCCGCACGGCGGGCACGTCGGCGGCGCGCGGCACGGCGTAGTCGATGTAGGCGGGGTTGACGACCCGTCCCTCGGTGCGGATCAGCTCCTCGCCGAGCGCGGCGCCGAGCCCGTGGACGGCGCCGCCGATGATCTGGCCCTCGGCCATCACGGGGTTGACGGCCCGCCCGATGTCGTGCGCGGCGACGTAGTCGAGGACGGTGACCTTCCCGATCCGGACGTCGACCTCCACCTCCGCCCCGTGCGCGGCGAACGAGTAGGTGGGCGACAGGTTGGCCCTGTCCTCGCCGGGCGTGATCGTCTCGGTGCCCTCCAGCTCGTAGCGGGCCTCCAGGCTGAGACCGCCCTCCGCGCCGGCCAGGTCGGCGAAGCCCACCGAGCCGTCGCCGTGGTGGGCCGCGCCGCCGCGCAGTTCGACCTCCCGCGCGGCGCAGCCGAGCTTGCCCGCGGCGAGTTCCCGCAGCCTGGCGGCCATCTCGCGGGCCGCCCGCCCGGTGGCCATGCCGGACATGTGCGTCGCGCGGGACGACCAGGCGCCGAGGTCCAGAGGCGTCAGCTCGCCGTCCATCGACAGGACGTCGACGTCCTCGGGCTCGACCCCGAGTTCCTCCGCGGCCATCTGGGCGAGGATCGTCTTCTGGCCGGTGCCCGCGTCGGATCCGCCGAACCGGACCCGCACCCGGCCGTCGCCGCCGACGTCCACGCCCGCCTCGCTGACGTTCGACAGCGGATAGGCGTAGGCGCCCGACCCGTGCGCCGCGGTGGACACGCCGACGCCGCGGCCGGGGGTCCGCGCGGCCCGCTTGGCGTCCCAGTCCAGCTCCCGCCGGACGGTCTCCAGGCAGTCGGCGAGCCGCGCCGTCGTGACGCGGTAGCCGCACAGCGTCTCGGTGTGCGGCTCGACGGCGTTGCGGATCCGCAGGTCGATCGGGTCCATGCCGAGCCGCTCGGCGATCTCGTCGAGCTGGGACTCCATGGCGAGGGCGACCTGCGGCGTCCCGTACCCCCGGTACTGCCCGCCGGGCTGCGTCGCGGTGTCGACGAGCCGGGCGTCGAACCGGACGCCGTCCGCCCGGTACACCGACCCCAGCGTGATGACGCCGACCCGCATCACCGACGAGCCCATGTGCGAGTAGGCGCCGTTGTCGACGTTCACCTCGGTCTCGAACGCGCGCAGGTTGCCGTCCGCGTCGGCGTAGGTTCGCAGCCGCGTCTCGAAGCGGTGCCGGGGCTTGTTGGACGCGAACTCCTCCTCGCGCGTCAGCGAGATGAGCACCGGCATCCCGGTCTTGCGCGCCAGCGCCGCCGCGAGGATCTCGTGCTCGGACGCCTTCGATTTGGAGCCGAAGCTCCCGCCGGTGGCGACCTCGCGGCACACGACCTGGTCGTGCTCCAGCCCCAGCAGGTGCGAGACCTCCTTGGCGATGAAGTAGGGCGCGTGCGTGGAGGTCCACAGCTCCATCACCTCCCGGCCGTGGTCCCAGCGGGCGAGCGTGACGTTGGGCTCCATGCAGGCGTGGGCGACGCTCGGGTAGACGAAGTCGCCCTCGACCATCACGTCCGACGCCGCGACCCCGGCGTCCGGGTCCCCCCACACGCCGTTCCACCGGATCGCGACGTTGCGTTCCGCCGGCCGCTCGTGGAGCGCGCGGGCCCGCGGCGCGAGAGCCTCGGCGATGGTGAGCGGCGCCCGCAACGGGCGGATCCGCAGCCGGATCGCCGACACCGCCGCGCGGGCCTGCTCGGCGGTGTCGGCGGCGACGGCCGCGATCTCCTGCCCGATGTAGCGCACCACGCCCGCGGCGAGCGGCGGCCGGTCGGACATGTGCCCGCCGCGGTGCAGGTAGGTGATGCCGGGCGGGAAGTCGTCCGCGGTGATGATCCCGCGCACGCCCGGCATGCGCAGGGCGCCGGCGACGTCCAGCCGCCTGATCCGCCCGTGCGGAACCGGTGAGCGCAGCACCGCGGCGTGCAGGTGCGGCGGATCGGTGAGGTCGCCCGTGTAGGCGACGCGTCCGAGCGAACGGTCCCGCCAGTCCAGCGGCCGGACACCGCGCCCGATCCGGGTGGTCACTCGGCCTCCCCCCGTGCCCGGGCCGTCGCGCAGACGGCCTCGACGATCGCCGCGTAGCCGGTGCAGCGGCAGATGTTGCCGGACAGCTCCGCCCGCACCCGGGCCCGCGCCCGCTCCGCGTCGGCGGGAAGGCCGGCGCGGAGCAGGGCGCTGGCGTGGACGACCTGCCCCGGCGTGCAGAAGCCGCACTGGAACGCGCCCAGGTCGGCGAACGCCGCGCGCAGGTCCGCGGACTCCTCCGCGAGGCCCTCCGCCGTCGTGACCTCGCCGTCCACCAGTTCGACCGGAGTGGCGCAGGACAGCCGGGGCCGGCCGGCGACGAGCACGGTGCAGGCGCCGCATTCGCCGCGCTCGCACGCGAGCTTTACCGACGTTGCCCCGAACCGCTCCCGCAGGACGGCGGCGAGGACGGTCCCGGGCGGCGCGGCGGCGTCGCCGGTCTCCCCGTTGACGGTGATGTTCATGAAGGACCTCGCAGGAAGGGACGGATGGACGGGACCCGCCGCGGCTACTCCAGGTCGGCCTCGGTGAGATCGTCGGAGGTCTTCTTGTCGAACGGCCGGGTCTCGATGTTCACCACGCTCGGCGTCTCCTTCCCGTCGAGCTCGCCGGCCATCGTCCGCAGCGCCGTCGCGCCCCACTTCTTCGGCTGGAGCGCGATCTCGAAGCCGACCCGCCCGTCCCGCACCATCGCGAGCGTGGACGGGATGCCGTCGAAGCCGGTCACGGTGATCTGGCCGCCCCTGCCGGCCTCGTTGATCGCCTGCACCACGCCGGTGAGGAAGTCGTCGAGGTTGGCGTAGACGACCTTCGCGTCCGGGACCGCCGACAGCGACGCCTTCGTGGCCTTCAGCCCCTCCTCGGAGGTGAGGGCGGAGACGTTGACCTCGTGGGCGACCGTCATGCCCGGGCAGTCGGCCGAGCCGACGACCGCCTTGTAGGCCTTCGTCATCTCCTGGACGTAGGGCGCCGCCGACGGCCCCTTGATCATGATGATCTTGCCCTTGCCGACGTTCTCGCACGTCCACTCGGCGATCTGCCGGCCGGACTTGCCCCAGTCGTTGCCGATGTAGGACGCGCGGCTGGACTTGTCCTCCACGTCGCGGGCGACCGTCATCACCGGGATCTTCGCCGCCTTCGCCGCGTTCAGCGGGGCGACGATCGCCTTGGAGTCGATCGCGGAGACGAGGATGCCGTCCACGTTCTTCGCGATGAGGTCGTTGATGTCGTTGGCCTGCTTGAGCGGGTCGCCGCCGGCGTCGGTGAAGACGACGTCGACGCCGAGCTTCTTCGCCTCGGCCTGGATGCCCTTCTGCATCCCGGAGTACAGGGCGATCCGGGGCGCCGCGAAGCTGACGCCGATCGTCTTCCTGCCCTTCTCGGACGCGTCCGAGCCGCTGCAGCCGGTGGCGGCCAGGACGACGCAGAGCGCCGCCGCGGCGATGCCGCGTAGTCGGGTCATGCGCATGGTGTGAATCTCCTGGTGCGGGGATGGTGGTGAAGGCGGGGGGCCGGGGGACGGTCAGGTGGCGGTGGCCTCGGCCGGGACGTCCGCGACGCCGGTTCGCGCCGGTGGCGCCCCCCGCCGCCCGGCGCGCAGGCGGGAGAACCGGCGCAGCAGCTCGGCCGACATGGCGAGGATGAACACGATCCCGACCGCGACCTCCTGCCAGGCGTCGCCGACGCCGTTCAGGTTGAGGCCGTTCTGGATCACGGAGATGACGAGGACGCCGAGCAGCGTCCGCCACATCGCGGCCCGCCCGCCGTGCAGCGCGCTGCCGCCGAGCACGACCGCCGCGACCGAGAACAGCTCCAGGCCCTCGCCGACGGTCGGCTGCGCCGACTGCAGCCGCGCGGTCGTCCCCATTCCCGCCACGGCGGCGAACGTCCCGGCGAGCACGAACGTGGCGACGATCGTCCGCTCGACGCGCAGGCCCGCGAGGCGCGCCGCCTCCCGGTTGCCGCCGCTGGACAGCACCCGCAACCCGAACGGGCTCACGCTCAGCAGGAACGCCGAGACGGCGAAGCAGGCGATCATCACCCAGACGATCCACGGGACGCCGAGCGGGCGGCCGACGCCGAACCCGGCGATGCTCGCGGGCAGCCCGCCGACCGACTCGGCGTGGGTGAGGATGAGCGTGACGCCCACCCCGATCACCGAGGTGCCCAGCGTGATCATGAACGGGTGGACCTTGAGCGCGATCACGAGGATCCCGTTGAGCAGCCCGAACACGATCCCGGACAGCGCCGCGGCGGCGAGGCCGAGCGCGATGCTCTGGGTGTCGCGCATGACGATCGCGCCGACCGCGCCGTGCAGCGCGACCTGCGCGCCCACCGACAGGTCGAACCCGCCGCCGGCGATCACGAACGTCTGCCCGAACGCGACGATCGCGAGGATCGCCATCGAGCTGAGCACGTTGAGGATGTTGCCGCTGCTGAGGAACGAGTCCGTCGAGAACGTCAGGACGAGCGCGAGGACGACCAGCAGCAGCGGGACGAACGCGTCCTCCAGCGCGGGGGCGGTTCTCTTCATGGGGCAAGACCTTCCGGGTGTTCGCCGAGGCACGCCGTCATCAGTTCGGCGTGCGTGACGTCGGCCGCGAGCTCGGCGACCAGGCGTCCCCGCCGGAACGCCAGGTAGCGGTCGGTGATGGAGCGGAACTCCTCGCTCTCCAGCGCCACGATGACGACGCAGCCGCGCTCGTCCGCGAAGGCGCGGAGCTGCCGCAGCACGTGCTCCTTCGCTCCGATGTCGATGCCGTGGGTGGGCTCCTCCACGACGAGGACGCGCGCGCCCGCGGCGAGCCACCGCGCGATCAGGACCTTCTGCTGGTTCCCGCCGGACAGCAGCCCGGCCGGGAACGCCGGGTCGGCGGGGCGGACGTCCAGTTCGGCGATGAGCCGCAGCGCCTCGGCGCGCATCCTCCGCCGGTCCAGCGCACCGAACCGGGTGAACGCCTTCACGTCGCCGAGCGCGATGTTCCGCTCGACGCTGAGCAGCGGCTGGACCCCGTCCCGCTTGCGCTCCTCCGGCACGAACCCGATCGCGGCGGCGGCCGCCGCGATCCGGTTGTGCGGCCTGACCGTCCGGCCGCCGACCTCGACGGCGGCGGGGACGTGCCGGGGCGGGCGGCGCGCCCCGGCGAGGGTGCGCGCGAAGCGGCCCGCGCCCGAGCCGAGGATGCCGGTCATCGTGACGACCTCACGGTGCCGCAGCTCCAGCTCCGGGGCGTCCGGCAGGTCGGCGCGGACGAGCACGCCGCCCGCCTCGTGCGGCTCCCGGTCCGGGGCGTTGGCGAGGGTCCGGCCCGCGACCAGTTCCACCAGCCCGTGCGGGGTCGCCTCGCCGCGTTCCAGGCGGGCGACGACCCGGCCGTCCCGCAGCGCGGTGATCCGGTCGCAGAGCAGCCGCACCTCGTCCAGGTCGTGGCTGACGAACAGGACCGCGAGGCCCTCGGCGGCGAGGCGCCGCACCAGCTCGGTGATGCGCCGGCACTGCCGCGGCTCCAGCGCCGCCGTGGGCTCGTCCAGGATCAGCAGCTTCGGGCGGGCCCGCAGCGCCCGCGCCACCTGCAGCAGCTTCTTCTCGGCGAGGTCGAGGGCGCCCACGCGGCGCGCCGGGTCGAGGTCGAGGCCGAGGGTGCCGAGCAGCTGGGCCGTCTCGGCGTGGTCGGCGCGGCGGTCCCGCAGCAGCCCGCCCCGCCGGTGCGGGGCGGCGACGACGATGTTGTCGGCGACCGTCAGCTCCGGGAACAGCTGCGTCTCCTGGTGCACGACGGTGATCCCGGCCTGCTCGGCCTGGGCGGGCGTCACGTTGCCGACCCTGCGGCCCTCGACCTCCAGGTGCCCGGCGCCCGGCGCGTACGCGCCGCACAGCACCTTGATGAGGGTCGACTTGCCGGCGCCGTTGGAGCCGATCAGGCCGTGGACCTCGCCCGCCGCGAGGTCCAGGTCGACGCCGTCCAGCGCGGTGAACGTCCCGAACCGCATGGTGACACCGCGCGCGGCGACCGCCGGCGGCGCGGTCACGGCCGGGGACGCCGTCACGAGCCCGGCTCCGTCCGCACCGCCGTCCCGGTGGCGCGGACGAACGAGGCCAGGGCGCGGCGCCGCACCGGCGGGATGCCGAACACGGCGGCGAGCAGCAGCGCGAGGGTGATCAGGATTCGCATCGAGTGGCCTCCACAGGAGCGAGCCGGGAATCGAGGGGCGGGAGATCGTGGGGACGCGGGAGGTCGTGGGGACGCGGGAGGTCGTGGGGACGCGGGAGGTCGTGGGGACGGGGCGCGTTCAGGAACGCCTCGGCGAGCCGGGCGTAGTCGCGGGGCCGCTCCTCCTGGGGGTGGTGCGCCGTGCCGGGCAGCACCTCCAGGACGGCGGCGGGCAGCGCCGCCGCCAGGCGGGACGCGTAGCCGACGTCGGCGAACGGGTCGGCCGAGCCCCACAGCAGCAGGACGGGCGCGGTGACGGTGTGCAGGAGGGGGCCGAGGTCCTCGGGCAGGCCGCGCGCCTCGGTGTCCGTCCCGAGCGCCAGCGCGTCGACGGTGACGCTGTTGCGGAAGCGCTCGAAGACCGTGGCCTCCGGAACGATCGCGGGATCGTTCCACTCGTGGTCGCGGATGAGATCGCGCATCTTGTCCGGGGTGGGCCCCTCGCCGCCGTAGTACGCGGCGCGGATCGCCGCGCCGCTCGCTCCGGGCGTTCCGCCGAGGTCGGCGGGGCGGCCGCCGGTGAGGACGATCCGGCCGGCGCGGTGCGGCTCGCGCGCCGCGATCAGCAGGGCGACCGACCCGCCGAGCGACTGGCAGACGAAGTCGGCGCGGCGAACGCCCAGGTCATCGAGCAAGGCCATGACGTACCGTGCGTGGAAAGAGAACAGCGGCCGGTCGGCCTGCGGCGCGTCCGAATCGCCGTACTGGGGGAGATCGACCAGGATCAGCCGGCGGCCGTGCAGCTCGGGCACCAGCGCGGCGAAGTCGGTCCAGGCGGAGCAGCCCGGGCCGCCGCCGTGCAGCAGGACGGTGGGCGTTCCCTCGCCGATCGTGCGGACCCGCAGCGCGGCTCCCAGCACGGTGTGCCGGGTTCCGGTGGTCGGTGCGGTCATGGGTTCTCCGGTTCTTCCGGCCCCTTGCGGAGGCTCAAGCGCCCCGCGAGAAGGGGCGCGCTACCGAGAAAGTCGAGATGAAGCCGCGAATAACGGGTGATGCGTACTATGTACACTACTTAGGTCACGAGTCAATGCCCCGGATCGGAATTCCGGCTCGGAGATCGCTCAGAGAGCCAGAACCAGCCGGGCCGAGAGGCAGCGCGAGACGCAGGGCATCATCGTCCTTCCGGCCTCCCGCTCCGCCTCGGTCAGCAGCCCGTCCCGATGGTCCGGAACCCCTGCCAGCACGGGCGTCTCGCAGCTTCCGCAGATGCCCTCGCGGCAGGCGTTCGGTACCTGGACGCCGGCGCGCTCCAGGGCGTCCATGACGGTCTCGTCCGCCTCGACCTCGATCGTCAGCCCGGACCGCGCGCACTCCACCTCGAACGCGGTGTCGTCCGCCGGACCGCGCGGCGCCGCGGCGAAGCGCTCGACGTGCAGGCTGCCGTCCGGCCACGCCGCGCACCGCTTCTCGACCGCCGCGAGCAGGCCCTCCGGACCGCAGCAGTAGACGGCGGTGCCCTCCTGCGGCGTGCCGAGCAGGGCATCGAGGTCCGGACGCCCGGCGCGGTCCTCGGGGACGACCGTCACCGCGTCCCCGTACCGGGCGAGTTCGGGCAGGAACGCCATGGAGCTCCGGCTCCGGCCGCCGTAGACCAGCCGCCACGGGACGCCCCGGCCGGCGGCCCGCGCGATCATCGGCAGCAGCGGCGTGATCCCGATGCCGCCCGCCAGGAACAGGTACCGCGGCGCGTCCTCCAGCGGGAACCGGTTGCGCGGGCCGCGCACCCGCACCGTCTGGCCAGGACGCAACTCCTCGTGCACGAAGGCCGAGCCGCCCCGGCCGTCCGGTTCATAGAGGACGGCGATCCGGTACGTCCCGGACTCCCCCGGCTCACCGCACAGCGAGTACTGGCGGACCCATTTGCCGAGGTCGAGCTCCAGATGGGCGCCCGGTTCCCAGGGCGGCAGCGGCCCGCCGCCGAGCCCGGCCAGCGTGACCGACAGGACGCCGGCCGCCTCCCAGGTCATCGAGCGGACGAGCAGCTCGTGTTCGTTCTCCAGCATGGCTCGTACTATGTACGGTACTTTGCATGGCCGTCAAGAGCCGGGCTTGACAAGGCGGAATGGGCTCGTACAAAGTACGTAACATTGTTCAAGGAGGCACCGTTGACCACCGACGCCACGTCCCCCGGCCGCTCCCGGCCGCAGCGGCGGCAGCCCGGCCAGGACTGGTCGTCCTGGCCGACCTACGAGAGCGCCGTCCTCGGGTTCCGCGACCACTGGTACCCGGTCCTGTGGACCGAGCAGGTCGGCAAGAAGCCCGTAGCCGTCACCGTGCTCGGCGAGAACATCGCCCTCGTCCGCGAGGGCGAGGAGATCCACGCCCTGCACGACCGCTGCCCCCACCGCGGCGTGCCCCTCTCCCTGGGCCGGCGCCAGTTCCCCGGTACGGTCTCCTGCCCGTACCACGGCTGGACCTACGACCTGAAGGACGGGAACCTCTGCGGCGTCCTCACCGACGGCCCGGACTCGCCCATCAAGGGCCGCGTCAAAGTGCGGACCTACCCCGTCCAGCAGCGCTTCGGCCTCATCTGGGTGTACATCGGCGACGGCGACCCTCACCCCCTGAACGACGACCTCCCCGAGGAACTTCGGCACAACGCCCTCGTCATCGGCGGCCGCACCGACATCCGCAAGGGCAACTGGCGGTTCGCCGCCGAGAACGGGTTCGACGAGGGCCACGCCAAGTACCTCCACAACACGGCGCTGTGGCGGCTCTTCAAGGTGATGCCCGCCTGGAACAAGACCCGCGTCGTCGAACGCGGCGAATGGCTCGTCCGCGTCCAGGACGAGGTGCACTGGGAGGCCGACATGCCCGGCCTCGGCCTGTGGACGAACAAGCGCTGGTGGAAGCGGATGCCGCTGCCCGACGCCCCCGGCAAGGCCCAGAAGATCAACCCCGTGATCAAGGGCCTCGACCTGCCCGGCTTCGTCTCCATCCGGATGCCCGGCATCCTCCGCGTCGCCTACCCGCACTTCATCCACTACGAGTGGTACGTCCCGGTGGACGCCGACAACGTGCGGTACGTCCAGCTGATGGTCCGCTTCGAGACCGGTGCCCGCGCCGGCCTCTTCAAGGTCAAGTACCTCACCGCCGTCCGCTGGCTCTTCCACGGCCAGTTCACCGCGCAGGACGCCTGGATGGTCGACGTGATGGACGCCCCGCCGGAGAAGCTCTACCGCCCCGACCTGTCCCTCACCGCGTGGCGGCGCAAGGTCGAGCAGAGCAGGCCGAACGTCCAGCCGTACAAGCGCTAACCTCGCTCGGGAAACCGACGAGACACGGAGCGGCATGGCCAAGAAGGACGCGCGGACGCTCACCCGCGAACGCATCGTCGAGACCGCCGTGCGCATCGGCGACTCCGAGAGCCTGGACACCCTGACCGTCCGGCGCCTGGCCGGCGAACTGGGCGTCGGCGCGATGACCCTGTACAGCTACTTCCGCAACAAGGAGGAGATCCTCGACGCGATGGCCGACCACGTCCTCGGCGGGATGGAGCTCCCTCCCGCCGGGACGGACGACCCCGTCGACATCCTCGTGAGCTGCGGGCGGGCCTTCCGCGCGATGATGCTCGCCCACCCCTGCGTCGTCCGCCTGCTCTCCACCCGCGTCACCGACAGCATCGACGCCCTGGACGGCGCCATGGAGGACGTCCTGGCCCGCCTCGAATCCGCCGGCCTGAAAGGCGCCGAAGCAACCCGTGCCTACGGCGTCCTCATCACCTACGCCCTGGGCTTCTCCGGCTACCAGGCCCCTCGCACCTGGGGCGACGACCCGGAGGCCCGCCGCCAGCGCCACCACTTCTACGCCGGCCTCCCCGCCGACCGCTTCCCCACCACGGTGAGGCTCTCCGCGGACCTCCCGTCCCTGCCGTCCTCGGACCAGTTCGAATTCGGCCTGCACCTGATAGCCAAGGGCTTGGCCCCCACACCCTGAAATCCCCGGCACGCCGGACCGTGGCTGGCAGCATGGAAGGTGTGGACAGAGATGCCGTAGAACGGTGGGTCGCCGGGTACGAGCGGGCGTGGCGCACTCCCGGCACCGAGCCGCTCACCGACCTGTTCTCGCCGGACGTGTCCTACCTGCCATCACCGTGGGCACACCCGATCGTGGGCCTGCCCCGGCTCGGCCAGTGGTGGGACGCCGAACGCGACGGCCCCGACGAACCCTTCACGATGACGAGCGAGATCGTGGCCATCGACGGCGACAGAGCGGTCGTGCGCATCGAGGTCACCTACGAGCGCGACGACCTGGCACGCTGGCGCGACCTATGGATCATGCGCTTCGACACCGAAGGCCGCTGCACCCAGTTCGAAGAATGGCCCTTCACCCCAGACCAACCCGACGGACACTAATAGTGCTTGGTTAAGTGGTGGCCGTCTCGACCAGGGTCAGTGAACAATTTCCCACTGGAGTACGCCGGCTTCGACCTGGGGGCGGTAGCGTCGGATGTAGCGCGCCTGCTCGGTCGCTTCGGCGATATCGGCGATCATCGCGGCGAGTGAAGGCCACAGGTCCCGTCATGCAGGGATAGCAGCCTCACCAGATCAGACGGAAAGGCCGTGCCGATCTGTTCCTCGGCGGCCGCGATATGCGCCGACTCGGCCGGCGCCCTCAAGGTGGCGTGAGTGACCGGGGCATGGTCGGCCAGCCACGCCTCGAAACGCACCCAGGACTCTTCGATGGAGGGGGTCATGGTCATGCGTCGAATGATGGCAGCCGCCACCGACATATACTCCGACCCCCGAAGACTCCCAAAGGCTCGTGCCTTTCGGTGCGGCGAATGGTGGGTGTGAGGACAGGCTTATGACTTGATGCCTTGTTCTGTCAGGGTCGGCTATCAGAGCGTTGCGGTCGGGTTTGCCGACGGGGGGGGTAAGCGGCAGGCGCTCCACGATTACTACGTGGTCGGGGCGTTTCGGGTCGGCCACTCTGGTGCGGCAGTGCCGGTGGACGTCCTCGGGCGTGCAGGTGCCGACCACGGCCGCCGCCACCCGCTCGCCGCGGGTCCGGTCCGGTACGCCGACGTCGGCAACGCCGGGGCAGGTGCGGATGGCGTTCTCCAGGTCGCCGGTGTGCAGCCTGCCGTCGCGGCGGAGGCGGGTCTGGGAATCGATACCGGTCTGGTTGTGAGGCTTTCTCGGATTTGGTGGTCGTGGTTCTATGAGCACCAAGTAAGCGTTCGGGGGCCAGTGCGGAGCGCCGAGCGAGGGAGTACCGGATGGGCCCGCGGATTCTCATGAGGTTGTGGGTGCCGCCGGCGGCCGCGATCGTGCTGGTCCTCGGCCTGGTACAGGTGGCACAGGCGCACATCGAGCGGCCGTCGTACTGGCCGTCTCCCGGTCCCGACTGTTCCGTCAGCCCGTGCGCGGGCGGGAAGGTGCCGACACCGCGGAGCCTGGCGTCGGCGGTCGAGAACGCCCCGCGGAGCACGACCCGGGTGGTGTGCCGGCCGGATTCCCTCGAACGGCTGGACGCCTCGATCAAGCGGGCGCTGAAGTCGGGCTACGACATCCGCCCGCACGACCACCGGGCTTTCGGCGCTGCCGAGGCGCGGGAGCTGAAGCGGATCAACCGGGCGCTGTTCGACCGGTGCCGGTACAGCGAGATCCAGCCCGCGGTGACCGATTCGCGGAACAACGACCGGGTCGTGGTGCTGCCGGGTCTCTACACCGAGCCCACGGCGCGGAAGAAGCCGACCCACGACCCCGCGTGCGAGCAGTACAAGCTGAGCACGGGCGCGTACTCCTACCTCGGCGAGTACACCTGCCAGAACGACGCCAACCTGATCGCCGTGCTCGGACGGGCTCCCGGCGGCGGCGAGGACCCGGATCCGCCGCTCGTCGACCGGCACGGCATCCCCAACCTGGGCGCGTGCGTGCGCTGCAACCTCCAGCTCGAAGGGTCGGGCGTGAGCGCCGACGACGTGGTCGTGGACGCCGGCGATCCGTCGACCGGCAACGGCGGCCCGCGCAACTCGGCGAAGGACGTGGGCATCCGTGCCGACAGGGCCGACGGCTTCGTCCTGCGGAACGTGACGGTCCGGCACGCTGAAGAACACAACATCTACGTACTGGAGAGCAACGGGTACCTGCTGGACAGATTCAAGACCTTCTACGCGGGCGAGTACGGCGTGCTCACCTTCGTCGAAGACCACGGTGTGATTCAGAACTGCGAGGCGGTCGGGAACGGCGACTCCGGGCTGTATCCCGGGTCGGGCGCGAAGACCGCGGCCGGACGCGACGAGAAGGTCTACCCGACCGCGCGCTACAGCCAGCAGATTCGGTACTGCGACTCGCACCACAACACCAGCGGTTATTCAGGCACCGACGGCAGCGCGACCTGGGTGCACCACAACAACTTCTACGACAATGCCCTCGGGTTCACCACGGACGTGTTCACCGCCGCCGGGCATCCCGGTTTCCCGCAGCAGGGCGACCTCATCGAGCACAACGACTTCTTCTCCAACAACTTCAACCCGTACCTGGCTGACAGCGACGTGGTGCCGACGGTGCCGGTCCCGGTGGGGAGCGGAATGTGGATCGCCGGCGGTGACGACAACGTCGTCCGCAATAACAGCTTCCGCGACAACTGGCGGCGTGGGGCCATGCTCTTCGCCGTGCCGGACGCGTTCGTCTGCTCCGATCAGCCCATGACAGGCTGCGACCCGCTGAAGTTGTCCACCTCGCACCGCAACCAGTTCTACGGCAACCGGATGGCAGGCAACGGCCTGGACTTCTGGTGGGACGCATTCCCCGGCAATTTCGGCAACTGCTGGTATTCCAACGGAACCGTCACCACGTCACCGGCCAACCTGCCCGACTGCCTGAACGGGAAGGCGCCGTTCCTCAGCATCGGGTTCGGCAACCTGGGCAACGAACTCGAACTGCTCACCTGTATGGCCAACTTGAAGCCCGGCGGCCCGTGCCCCTGGTTCACGACCCCCGAGGCCCCCGCCCCGGCCGCGTCCAGGGCGGCGCCCGCCGGCGACCCCCACGATCACGGGGCGAGCGAACTCGACGACGCGATGCTCGCCGCGATGACCTGCCATTCCTGGCAGGAGATGGCGACCGGCCGGCGCGACCACATGCTGGACAAGATGGCGGTGTTCATGGGTGGCCAGATCGACCATCCCGGGGCGCGCGGCACGACGCTGAGCAACAAGAAGGCGACCAGCATGCTCGACAACGCCTGCGGGCTGCCCTTCGCGGGCCCGTTCAAGCTCTACAAGCTCTACGCCCGAGCGGCGGCCTTCCCCCTACAACTCCCATAACGTCTCAAAGGGACCAGGAGCATGAGGCGCGGCCTCGCGATTCCGCGCGCTACTTTTGGGGGCAATTGCCGGGTGATGGCGGGCTGGCGGGCCCCGGGGCGGCCCCGGTGAAGTTCGGTGGGCGGCGCTGGGAGGAGGCGGTCAGTCCTTCGGCGAAGTCGGGGGTGGTTCGCAGGCGGGTTTGCTCCTGGTTCTCACGACTCATGGCGCCGGCTACCCGATCGACCAGCTCCTGTCGCATGGTTCGTTTGATGCTCGCCACTGCCAGGGGTGCGGCGGATGCCATTCGGTCGGCAAGGCGCATCGCCGTTCGGCGGATGTCATCGTCGTCGGTCAGTTCGTCGAGAAGGCCGGAGCGGTGGGCTTCCTCGCCTTTGAAGCGGCGTCCGGTGAGCAGGTAGTCGAGGGCCTTCTGGTGTCCGACGACGAGTGGGAGGGTCACTGAGATGCCGAAGCCCGGGTGGAAGCCCAGGCGGCTGAAGTTGGCGGCGAATCGTGAGCCCGCGCCACCGACCCGGAAGTCGGCGGAGAGTGCCAGGCCCAGCCCCCCGCCGATCGCCGCGCCCTGCACCGCGGCCACGACCGGGGTCCGGCAGCGGAACAGGCGGAGGGCTTGGGAATAGAGTTCGGACGCGTCGTCCAGAACAGCGTCAGAGCGGCTGAAGTCGGCACCGGCGCAGAAGTGCCTTCCCTGTGAGCAGAGAACGATCGCACGGCATGAGCGGTCGCGATCCAGAGCCTCGTAGGTGTCGGCGAGTTGAGCGATCAGAGCCGTGTCGAAGTGATTCGACGGGGGACGCCGGAGTTCGACCACGGCGGTGTGGCCCGCGATGTCGGTGTGGACGTCTTTCATGGCCGGGCCAACCGGTCCAGATGGGTGGCGGGGTCGCCGAGCAGGTGTTGAGCCGCCTTGGCCCGCCGGTAGTAGAGATGAAGGCCGTACTCCCAGGTGAATCCCATGCCGCCGTGAAGGTGGATGGCCTGATCGGCGGCTTGGAAGGCCGTCATCGAGGCGAGGGCGAGCGCGGCGGCCGCGGGGAGTTCGGCGGGTTCGGAATCGGCCGCCCGAGCGGCGTGACGAACCGCTGACTCGGCCAGTTCGCAGTCGACGTAGAGGTCGGCCAGGGCGTGCTTGACCGCCTGGAACGAGCCGATCGGCCTTCCGAACTGCACGCGGGTTCGCGCGTACCGCACGGTCATGTCCAGGCATCTGCGAGCCACTCCGAGTTGTTCGGCGGCGAGGCCGACGGCCGTCAGGTTCCAGGCGGCGTCGAGCGCCCGCGGCAGGTCGGGGCAGGGCAGCGGGCGGCCCGCGGCGCCGGCGAGCTCGATCCGGGCGGCGCCCCGGGTGAGATCGAGCGTGGTCAGGGTCCGCCGGACCAGGTCGTCGGCGTCCACGGCGAAGACCGCGCGGTGGTCGGCGACGACCAGGAAGACGTCGGCGAGGTCTCCGTCGACCACGCACGGTACCCGTCCGTGCAGGCGGCCGTCCGCGTCGGCCGTGATGGGCCCGGCCGCGGGGTCCCACCACGGGGCCGCGGCGACGATCTTTTCTCCGGAGGCGATTCCGGCCGGCAGGTCGGTCCCGTCCAGTTGGAGGAGGAGGCTCGCGGCGAGCACCGAGGAGGACAGGAACGGGGCGGGGAGCAGCGCGGCCCCCATCTCTTCGAGGACGACGGTCAGCTCGGCGGCCCCCGCCCCCGCACCACCGTGCCGTTCCGGCACGATGAGGCCGGTCACGCCCAGGTCCTCGGCCAGGCGGCGCCATGTCTCCCGATCCGGCCCGGCGGCGGGTGGCGGGGCCCCGGCCAGGAACCGGCGTGTGGCGTCGCGGAGTTGCTCCTGCTCGGCGGTCGGTACCAGGCTCATGCGGTTCCTCTCGCACGCGACTCCGAGAAGGGGACGTCGCGGTCGGTGGCGGGCTCGCGAGGCAGGCCGAGTACCCGGTCGCCGATGATCTGCCGCTGGATCTCGTCGGTGCCTCCGGCGATGCGGGCGGACGGAGCGTCCAGGAGGGCGGCGGCGAGCCGGGCCGCGGCGCCGTCCTCCGGTTCCCACGCCAGCCCGGTATGGCCGGCGATGTCGGCGATGGCGTCGGCGGAGAGGCGGGCGAGCCGTCCGGCGGCCAGCTTGCCCGCCGAGCCGCGGGGGCCGATGGGACGGCCCGCGCGCGCCTCCTCTCCCAGCCTGGCGGCCAGCAGTTCCGCGAGCCGCTCCGCCCGGTAAACCTCGGCCAGGCGGCGGCGGACGTGCCGGTCATCGGCGACGCCCCGGGCACGGGCCAGTGCGGCGAGCGCGGTGTGGGAGGCCGGGTGGTCGCGTGGAAGGCGCAGGTCGGAGATGGTGATCCGCTCGTGGCCGAGCATCCGCACCGCCGCGTCCCAGCCTTCGCCGACCGCGCCGACCACGGCGCCGGCGGGTAGCCGGACGCCGTCGAAGAACACCTTGTTGAAGCGAACGGTGCCGGTCATGTCGCGCAGCGGCCTGACCTGGACGCCCGGGGAGCCCATGTCCATGACGAACATCGTGATTCCCCGGTGTTTGGGCACGTCGGGGTCGGTGCGCGCCAGCACCGCCCCCCACTCGGCGTACTCGGCCCGGGACGTCCACACCTTCTGGCCGTGCAGAAGCCAGCCGTCGCCGTCCCGCCGCGCCCGCGTGGTCAGGCCGGCGACGTCCGAGCCCGCGTCGGGTTCGGAGAAGAGCTGGCACCAGATCTCGTCGCCGCGCAGCATCGGCCGCAGGAAGCGCCGTTTCTGCTCGGCGGTGCCGAGGTCCTGCAGTGTGGGGCCGACCATGCCGAGCCCGATGAGGAAGGGTCTGGCAGGCAGCGCGTAGTCCCTGGCCAGTTCGTCGAACGTGCGCTGTTCCACCTGGGTGAGTCCCTGGCCGCCGTGCTCGGTGGGCCAGGCGATGCCGGCGAATCCGGCCCCGTGCAGCTCCGCCTGGAAGAGCCGCGCCTCCGCCACGCCGGTGACGGGCTCGCGGGGGGCGTGCTCGGCCAGCCAGGCGGCGGCCCGGGCGGAGAAGTCCTCGGTCATCGGCCCTCCTTGGGGCGGTCGGCCAGGACGAGTGTCGCGGCGGAGGTGAAGATGCCGCCCACTCCCTGGACGACACTGATCTCCACTCCGTCCACCTGCCGGTGCGCGTCTCCGCGCAGTTGCCGGACGGACTCCTGGATCGCGAACATGCCGTACATGCCGGTGTGCGTGTAGCAGAGGCCGCCGCCGTTGGTGTTCATCGGCAGGGAACCGCCGGGGGCCGTGTTGCCGTCCGCCACGAAGGCGCCCGCCTCGCCGCGGCCGACGAATCCGAGGTCCTCCAGCCCGTAGAGCGGCAGGTGCGCGAACGGGTCGTAGACCATCAGATGGTCGACGTCGGCGACGGTGACGCCGGCCTGCGCGAACGCCCGGCGGCTCGACTCGCGGAAGGCCCGGGAGGACGTGAGGTCCTCCATGTGGGCGACCAGCGGGCTCTCCCCCGCCTCGCCCGCCCCCAGCAGATGGACGGGCGTGCGCGGCAGGTCGGCGGCGCGTTCGGCGGCGGTCAGCACCAGGGCCGCTCCGCCGTCGGTGACGGGGCAGCATTCCAGCTTGTGGAACGGCCAGGCGACGACTCTGGAGGCGAGCACGTCCTCGACGGTGAACTCCTCGGCCCGCCAGGCCCTAGGGTTGCCGTGCGCCCAGCGGCTCTGCACGGCGGGGACGGCGGCCATCTGCTCGCGCGTGGTGCCGGTCTCGTGCAGGAAGCGCAGGGCGGGAAGGGTGAAGGCGGTGACCGCGCCGCGCACCCCGTACGGCGCCTCGAACTGGCGGGACAGGGAATCGGGCGGTGTGCGCCGTGACGGCCGTCCGATCCGCGACCGTCCGGATTCGCCGTGCAGGACCAGCACGGTGGTGCACAGCCCCGCGTCGATGGCCGCCGCCGCGTGGCCGACGTGCACCAGGAACGAGCAGCCGCCCACGGTGGTGCCGTCGTGCCAGGACGGGGTGACGCCGATGTGGTGCGCGATGTCGATCGGCGAATGCCAGGCGGTGGCGATGCCGTCCACGTCGGCCGGGGTCAGTCCGGCGTCGGCCAGCGCCATGGCGGCCGCGCGGGCGTGCAGGTCCGGCTCCGACAGGTGGGGAAGGACGCCGACGTCGGTCTCCGCGGCCCCCACGATCGCCACCCCTCGCGGTTTCACGGGCCTGCCTCCGGCACCGGCTGGAACAGGGGCAGCGCCTGGTCTCCACGCGGCTCGATGACCAGTTCCAGCGGCAGGTCCAGCGGGAGGGCGCGGGGATCGGGCGGCACGTCGACGAGGTTGGTGATCATGCGTGGGCCCTCGTCCAGCTGCACGATCGCGATGACGTAGGGGACGTCGCCGGCGTATCCCGGAGCGGGGACGTGGTTGATGACGTACGAGCTGAGCCTGGCGCGTCCGCTCACGGGAGTCCATTCGAGGCGGGACGAGCCGCAGAAGGGACAGGCGATACGCGGGTAGAACACGTGCCGGACACAGTCTTCGCAGCGTTGAAGGCGCAGTTCACCGGCTCTGGTGCCGTCCCAGAAGGGCTGCGTGGCCGGAGTGGGGACGGGCACCGGGCGGCTGTCGGCGGCCACCGGTCAGCCCGTCCGGACGGAGCCGAGGGCGGGTGCGGCGTTGGGCCGGGCCCGTTCGATCAGTGCGGGGAGCACCTCGCCGAGTTCGCCCGGATCCCAGCGTTCGGGGCGGTCGATCGACGGGCCCGGCCGCCAGCCCTCGGCGACGGTGATCGCGTTGCCCCGGACGCCGAACATGCGGCCCGTGACGCCCCGGGAGTGCGGGCTCGCCAGCCACACCACCAGGGGGGCGATGGTGGCCGGGTCGCGCAGCGGGTCCGCCTCCCGGCCCGCGTAGGCGGAGAGGCCGGCGGTCAGGCGGGACGCGGCGGCCGGGTACACGCAGTTGACGGTGACGCCGTACCGTTCCAGTTCCAGGGCGGCGGTGAGGGTGAACCCGGCGATCCCGGCCTTCGCGGCGGCGTAGTTGCACTGGCCGGGGTTGCCGAACAGGCCGCTGGACGAACTGGTGTTGATCAGGCGAGCGTCGACCGGCCCGTCCGCTTTGGCGCGGGTCCGCCAGTGGGCCGCGGCGTGCCGCGAGACGGCGAAGGTGCCGCGCAGGTGCACGCGGACGACGTCGTCCCAATCGGACGCCGTCATGTTCACCAGCATCCGGTCGCGGAGGATGCCGGCGTTGTTGATCACGATGTCGAGGCCGCCGAACTCGCGTACCGCGGTCCCCACCAGGCGCCCGGCCGCCTCGTGGTCGGCGACGTCGTCGGTGCTCGCGACCGCGCGTCCACCGGAGGCCCGGATCTCCTCGGCGACGGCGAGGGCGGGACCGGGGTCGGCGCCGGAGCCGTCCCGGGCGCCCCCGAGATCGTTGACCACGACGGCCGCTCCCTGCCGGGCCAGCTCCAGGGCGTACGCCCGGCCGATTCCCCGGGCGGCGCCGGTGACGATGGCCACGCGTCCCTTGCACAGGTCGGTCATTCCGCTGTCCTTCCTTCCTGACAGGTCGTTCACTGGTGGGCCGTCCCGTCGCGAAGCAGCTCGGCGGTCTGCGCCGCGCTGTGGCCCAGTTCGCCGAGCACGGCCGCGGTGTCGGCTCCCCGGGGCCTGGCGGGGTGTGCGCCCGGCCCGGGGTCCGTGACAGCGCGATGGGCACGCCGAGTTCCCGGCGACTGCCGGTGACGGCGACGAGGCCCCGGTGCCGCACCCGGGCTTCGGCCAGGGCTTCGGGGACGGTGTCGACGGGAGCGGCGTTGGCCGCCAAGAACACAGCACGTCCCGCCCGCTGGGTGGGACAGATCAGGGCAGATGTGGCGCTTGCCGCGGTTGATGCCGTCGAAGTAGCCGCTCGTGCCGTCGCCGAAGGGCCCGTCGAGGGCTCCGGTCATCGTCATGCCTCCCCGCAGGCCACGGCCCAGGCGTTGCCGCCCATCGCGGCGGCGACGCGGTCCCGCCAGCGGGCCTCGGATCCGTACTCGTCACGCCATGACCACAACCGCAGGGTGAGGCGCCGCAGGACGTGCTCGCGGGTCACCCCGATGGCGCCGTGGATCTGGTGGGCCGTCGCCGCCGCCGCGCCCGCCGCGCGGCCCGCATCGGCCTTGGCGCAGGCCACGGCGGTCCCGGCGGCCGGACCGCCGGCGCCGAACGCCACCGTGGCCGCCTCGGCGCCGGTCTCCAGCAGCATCACCTCGCCTGCGAGTTCGGCCAGAAGCTGCTGGACGGCCTGGAACCGCGCGATGGGCCGGCCGAACTGCTCGCGTTCGGCGGCGTGGCGCAGCGAGAGGTCCAGGACGCGACGCGCCGCCCCGGCCATGGCGATGGTCCTTGCCAGGGCTCCGTGCAGCATCAGGTCGGACGGAGTGAACGGGGACGGCACGGCATCGACGGCGACGGCGTCCAGCGTGATGTCGTCACGCGGCTCTCCGGCGAGGTTGCGGCCCGGCTCGACGGACACCGCGCAGCGTTCGACCAGCGCGGCCAGCGTCCCCTCCGGGCCCTCGACCGCCAGTGCGATGCGGTCGGCGTGCGCGGCCCAAGGGACGCGGCTCAGCCGGCCGCTCAGCCGCCAGCCCGCGCCGTCCCGTTCGGCCCGGACCTCGCCCGGCCACGGCCCGCCGCGCACCGACCCGGCGGCCGTGAGCGGCCCCGGCGGGACGGGCAGCCCGGCGGCGCTCAGCAGGCGCCCGGCCAGCCAGGTCTCGGCCAGCGGAACGGCGGCCGCGTGATACCCGGCCGCACGGAGGACGGCGGCCGCGTCGGCGAGGCCGCCGCCGGCGCCTCCGGAACGCTCGGGTATGCCGATGGCCGTCAGGCCCGCTTCGTACAGGGCGGGCCAGGCGTCGCCGGCCCGCTCGACGAGGATCCGGTTCACGGTGTCGTCGAGCAGCGCCATCAGCGGACTCCCAGCTCGCGGGCGACGATGCCGCGCAGGATCTCCGTGGTGCCGCCGCGGAGGGTGAACCCGGGTGCCTGCACGACGGCCTCGGCGAGGGCGCGGGCCAGCGGGGCGGGTGAGTCCGGATCGGGCTCGACCGGGATGTGGGCTCGCACGACGTCGATGACCTCCCGTTCGAAACGGGTGCCGAGATCCTTGACCAGCGCCGCCTGCGCGCCGGCGCCGTCGCCTCGTTCGAGGGCCCCGGCGACCGCCATGGACGCCTGCCGCAGCGTCCACAGCCGGGCGAGCAGCCCGCCCAGGGCCCGGCGCGCGGCGTCATCGCCGGTCTGCGCGGCCGCCGCCCGGATCAGCGGGAACGTGCTGAGCATCCGCTCGGGGCCGCCGCGCTCGTGCGCCAGTTCCGCGGTGACCTGCCCCCAGCCCGCGCCGGGCCGGCCGAGGAGCATGCCGTCGGGCACGAACGCCTCGTCGAAGGTCACCTCGTTGAAGTGGTGCTCCCCCGCGAGCCCGCCGATCGGCCGGATCGTCACCGCCGGGTGGGGCAGCGTCACCAGGAACTGGCTCAGTCCGGCGCGGCGATCGGGGCCCGGGGGTGCGGTGCGGGCCAGCGCGAGGATGACGTGGGCGCGATGGGCTCCGCTGCTCCACACCTTGGTGCCCGTCAGCGACCATCCGTCGCGGACGCGACGGGCCCGGGTGCGCGCCGACGCCAGGTCGGAGCCGCTGTCGGGCTCGCTCATCCCGATGGCGAAGAAGCACTCGCCACGGACGATCGCGGGCAGGAACCGCCGCCGCTGCTCGGACGAGCCGTGCGCCACGAGGGCGGGCGCCATCTGCCGGTCGGCGACCCAGTGGGCGGCGACCGGGGCACCGGCCGCCAGCAGTTCCTCGATCACCGTGAACCGTTCCAGCGGGCCGCGGCCGTGCCCGCCGAGGCGGCGGGGCACGGTCATGCCGAGCCAGCCTCGCTCGCCCAGTCTCCGGCTGAAGGCGGGGTCGAAGCCGGTGAGCCAGCTGTCGCAGCGCGGGGTGAACTCCGCCCCCTCCAGGAAGGCCCGCACCTCCAGGCGCAGGTCCGTCGCGGCGGGCGCTGCGCCGGGGAGAGACAACCTCATGACGCGATGCCCTGTTCCGCCAGGGCGGCGACCAGCGCGTTGCGGTCGGGTTTGCCGACGGGGGTGAGCGGGAGGCGCTCCACGATCACTACTTCGTCGGGGCGTTTCGGGCCGGCCACTCTGGTGCGGCAGTGCCGGTGGACGTCCTCGGGCGTGCAGGTGCCGACCACGGCCGCCACCACCCGCTCGCCGAGGGTGCGGTCCGGTACGCCGACGACGCCGACGCCGGCAACGCCGGGGCAGGTGCGGATGGCGTTCTCCAGGTCGGCGGGGTGGATGTTGAAGCCGGCCCGGATGATCAGCTCCTTGCGGCGCCCGGCGATGCGCAGGTACCCGTCCTCGTCCTGGCTGCCCAGGTCGCCGGTGTGCAGCCAGCCGTCGCGGATCGCCTCGGCGGTGGCGGCCTCGTCCCTCCAGTAGCCCGCCATCACGGCGGGGCCTCGCACGATGATCTCGCCGATCCGGCCGGGCGGCGCGTCCCGCCCGTCCGGGTCGACGATGCGGACGTCGACGCCCTCGAACGGGACCCCGACGCTCCCCCGGCGGTGCGGCCGGGACGGCGAGTCGCCCGCGATGAGCGTTCCTGACTCGGTCAGCCCGTACCCCTCGATCACACGGACCGGGAGAGAGTTCTGGACGGTCTCGATGAGGTCGGGCGGGCAGGGTGCCCCGCCGACGTAGAGGGTGCGCAGGGTACGCAGCGCGCCCGAGTGGACGTGCCCCTGGTCGAGCAGGGCCTGGAGCATGGCCGGGACGACGTCCGCGACCGTCACGCCCTCCTCCCGGACCGTGGCGGCGAAGTCGTCCGGGTCGAAGCGCCGCCGGACCAGCAGGCGCAGCGGCCGCAGGTAGGTCACCAGGAAGGCGATCAGGCCAAACCCGTGCGAGAGGGGCAGGGTGACCAGGCTGACGTCCTCCGGCCGGGCGTCATCGGCGGTGGCGGCCATCGCGGCGGCGGCGGTGAGGTTGCGGTGGGTCAGCATGACGCCCTTGGATTGGCCGGTGGTGCCGCCCGTGAACAGCACGGCCGCGAGGTCGCCCTCGTCGTGTCCGCCCGGGACGACGTCCGCCGCCGACCCTGCCCACGGGACGTCGCCGCCGTCGCCGGCCAGCGGGAAGGTCCCGCCCGCCGCGGCGCGCGCCGCCCGGACGGTGTCCGCGGTGTCCGCGGAGACCAGGACGGCGGCGGGCTCGGCGCTTTCGAGGATGTGCGCGACCTCGTCCGGGACGAGGGCCGGCATCAGCGGGGTGATCGCGGCACCGGCCCGCCAGATCGCCTCGTACGCCACGAGGACGTCGACGCCGTTGGCCATCATGACCCCGACGCGGTCACCGCGCCGCACGCCCTGCGCCTGGAGGCCGCCGGCGAGCCGGCGGGCCCGCTCGGCGAGCCGGTGCCCCGTCCAGCCTCCGGTGTGGTCGGTGGCCCGGACCCGGTCGCCGTGTCCGGCGAGATAGGTGTCGATCAGCTCGACGATGTGCACGTCCGTCACTCCCCGTTCAGAACATCGCGATGTTGAGGCCGCCGTCGACGACGAGCTCGGCGCCGGTCACGTAGGACGCCTCGTCGGAGAGCAGGAAGACCACGCAGCGAGCGACCTCCCACGGGGTGCCGACCCTGCCCATGGGGATGCCGCCCGTCAGGTCCGGCACATGCTCGGCGGGGATCCCCGCGAGCGCCCGGCGCAGCATCGTCGAGTCGATGACGCCCGGGAGGACGGTGTTGACCCGGACGTTCATGGGCGCCGCGGTGGCGGCGGCGTGCCGGGACAGGCCAAGCAGCGCCGCCTTGCTGGTGTCGTAGGAGATCCCGGCGCCGCCGGTGCGGTAGGCGTTCAGCGAGGACATGTTCACCACGGCCCCGCCGCCCGCATCGGCCATCTCAGGCAGGGCGTGCCGGACGGTGAGCAGGTGGCCGCGCACGTTGACCCGCATGATCCGATCGAAGGTGTCCGCGTCGGTGTCGGCCACGCCGCCCGCGTCGGCGATGCCCACGTTGTTGACCAGCAGGTGCAGGGCGCCGAACGCCTCGACCGCCGCCGCGACCGCGGCCGCGCACTGCTCCGGGTCGGCCACGTCGCAGGCGACGGCCCTGGCCCTGCCACCGGCGTTCCTGATCTCCTCGGCCGTCGCCTCGGCGGCGTCGGCGCGCAGGTCGGCGACCATGACGGCGGCGCCCTCCGCGGCAGAGGCCAGCGCGGCGGCCCGGCCGTTGCCGATCGGCAGCCGCTCGCGGTCGCGCGGCGGCCCGTCCGAGCCGCCGCCGATCACCAGCAGCACCTTGTCGTCGAGTCGTCCCATGGGTTCGGTCCTTTCGGGGGGCGGAGGTCAGGCGTGCACCGCAGGGATGCGGCCGGCCCACGGCATCGCGGCCTCCAGCTGGGACGCGACCCGGATCAGCACGTCCTCGCGGCCGTGCGCGGCACCGAGCTGCACGCCGACGGGCATCCCGTCGGCGGCCCAGTGCAGGGGCAGGGAGATGGCGGGCTGCCCGCTGACGTTGAACGGGACGGTGAAGGTGCTCGCCTCCATGCCGAGGCTGGAGAACGGGTCCTCCTTCGTGGGGTTGAACAGGCCGAGCGGCGGCGTCTGGCCGGTGAGCGTGGGGGTCAGCAGCAGGTCCCACCCGTCGTCCTCCCACCACCGCTCGATCTCGCGACCCCGCTCGCGGAGCGCGTCGACTCCGGCGGCGTACTGGACGCCCGTGACGGTGCGGCCGACCTCGGTGTAGGCCCAGGTCTGCGGCTCCATGTCGTCCTCGGTGAGCGGCCGGCCGACCAGGCGGCCGAAGCGCTCGATCTCGCGGAGCACCACCACGCCGACGCACGGCATGAACTCCATCGGCCAGCTGCCCTGGCGGAGCACCTCGGGGTATCCGTCGCGCACGTCGTGGCCGAGCCCGGCGAGGACGTCGGCGGCGGCGCGGGCCGCGGCGGCGCATTCGGGGTCGACCGCGGTCTGCCCGGTGGGGTCCTCGGTGAGCACGCCGATGCGGAGCCGCCCCGGGTCGGCGCCGACCTCCCCGGCGAACGGGCCGGGCGGCGACCACGCGCCGAAGGCGTCGCCGGGCCGGTGGCCGCCGGTGACGTCCAGCAGCGCGGCGCAGTCCCGGACGCTCCGGGTCATCCATCCCTCGTGCGCCATGCCGGACACGTTGTCGGAGTCGATCACCTGGGGGCCCTGCGAGATCCGGCCCCGGGTGGGCTTGATCCCGACGATCCCGCACTTGGCCGCGGGCTCCCGGACGGACCCGCCGCCGTCGCTGCCGTGGGCGACCGGGACCAGGCCGGCCGCGACCGCGGCCGCGGCGCCGCCGCTGGATCCGCCGGTGGAGCGGGAGGTGTCCCACGGATTGCGGCATGTGCCCCAGCCCGCGGACTCGGTGGTGGCGACCAGGGCCATCTCGGAGGTGTTGGAGCGCCCGGCCAGCACGAACCCGGCGGCGCGCATCGCCTGGACGAGGTAGGTGTCGTGGTCGGCGCGCAGCCCGGCCGCGATGACGCCCTTGATGCCCGCGGCGTAGATGTCGCCTTTGGACGGCATGACCTCCTTGAGGAGGTACGGAACGCCGCGGAAGGGCCCGTCAGGGGCGTCCGCGGCCTCCGCGCGCGCCTTGCCGGCGAGCGTGACGACGACGGAGTTGAGCTGCGGGTCGACCTTGCCGATGCGGTCGAGCGTCTCCTCGACCAGCTCGCCCGGGGTGATCTCGTTCCGGCGAACGAGTTCTGCTAGGCCGGTTGCGTCGATGAATGCGTCAGGCATGAGGCCCTCCCGTGACCGATCTGAAGTGCTCCGAGCTATGTTCAAGTGACCTGGTCATATGTACAAATTCAGCATCGGGCGCCGCCCCTCGGCTGTCAAGAGGCGCCGAGGGCGGCGATGACCTCGGCCGCGGCCCGCTCCCCGGACCGCACCGCCCCCTCCATGTAGTTCATCCAGACCGCGGACGTCTCGGCCCCCGCCCAGTGGACGCGGCCGACCGGCTCGCGCAGATGCGGGCCGTACCGCGTCCACCCGCCCGGCCCGAAGTTGCCGCCGAAGCAGCCCCGCGTCCACGGCTCGCTCGTCCAGTCGGTCTCCACGTACCCCGACGGACGCACCGCGCGTTCGCCGAAGTACCGGCCCAGGACCTCCAGCACCGCCTCGCGGCGCGCCCCGGAGGGCAGCCGGGCCAGGGCCCTCGCGTCGTCTCCCTGCGAGAAGGCCACGAGCACTCCGTGAGCCCCGTCGGGGGGCGAGTTGTCGAACGTGACCGTGACGGGGCCCCGGTCGCGCATCAGGCCGCCGTTCAGTCCCTCGTCCCGCCAGAACGGGGCGTCGTAGAGGCAGCTGATCTTGATCGTCGATCCCGGCGTCATCCGCCGCTGGAGTTCGGCGCGCGCGGCCGGCAAGGGCGGGTCGTACTCGATCCGGCCGCCGAGCACGGGCGGGACGGCCACGATCGCGCGGCGGGCCCGCACCGTGAGGTCCCGGGCGGACACCTCCACGCCGTCCGGCGTCTGCCGGACACGGTCCGCCGGGGCGGCCAGGCGCACGGCGCGGGCGCCCAGCACGCCGGCCAGCCGTACCGCGAGTTCTTGCGCGCCGCCCGCGAACCTGCGTTCCTGCGCGCCGCCGGCCACCTCCGTCAGCAGGTCCACCGAACCGGCCGACCGGATGTAGGCCAGGACGTGCAGCAGCGAGAGCTCGGCCGGCTCGGCCGCGAAGACCGCCGTGATCAGCATGCGCATGACGCCGTACGCGTCCGGCTCCCCGCTGTCCCGGAGCCAGTCCTCGAAGGTCGGCGCGTCCCATTCGACGGCGTGCACCGCCGTCCAGGGCGCGTCCGGCGGCAGCTCCGACGCCATCCGTTCCAGCTCGGCGAGGAGCCGCTCGGCGCGCTTGTACGCGAGCCGGCCGCCCGCCAGGTCGATCCGCGTCCTCCCCACGTGGTAGGTGGCGAACGTGGCCACGCCGAGATCGCCGGCCAGGACCGCCAGGCGGTCCTGCGTGGGCCCGATGAACTGCCCGCCCGCCTCCACGGCGCCGCCCGGGGCCGGGCGGGTCCAGGTCCGGCCGCCCACCCGGTCGCGCGCCTCGATGACCAGCGGGCGCAGCCCCGCGCGCCGCAGGTCGCGGGCGGCCACCAGCCCCGCCAGCCCCGCCCCTATGACGGCCACGTCGGCCGTCTCGTCCCTACTCAGATCGTCCACCTCCACGAAGGGTGTCGTGATCGGACCCGCTCAGGGGCCTGCCGGAAACGAAGGCCCTGAGCACGTTGTCGGTGATGCGGGAGATGTCGTTGTCGTAGCCGTCGTGGGCGAGGGCGCCGCACCACGCGATGGAGCCCGTCGAGAAGACGGCGCCCCCGTTCGGATAGGGCACCAGCACCAGATCGGCCTTGACCGGCCAGTCGGTGGCACCGACCGGGATGTCCGCGGGGTCCGTCTCGTAGGACGAGGAGTGGTCCGAAGGCGACGACGAGGCCAGCACGACCGCGCCATCGGGGGTGCCCAGGGCGATGTCCGCCCGATCGAGTTCGTATCCGGCGGCACCGTGCTCCTGCACGAGGGACGGGTGGTCTCCGATCAGATCGTGATCGTCGTCGATCCCTTCGAAGACGAACGCCACGCCGGGGTCGCGACTCCGGGCACTGCGGCGGTAGGGCGCCGCACGGTCGTAGCCGGCGGCCGTGAACCCCACTCCCACGAGCCGCTGCGGCGGGCGCCCGCGGTGCCGCCAGATCCCGCCCGGCTCACCGGTCGTGCTGTGGTGCCCCTCGCCGGGACCCGCCGCCCACGCACGGGCTCCCGCGGTGCGGCGGACCTCGATGACGTGGGGCTCCTCCGGCGAGTACGACGTGACCCAGTAGAACCCGTTGCCCCCGAGGTACATGACCCGTCCGCCGGCCCTCAGATACGCCTCCAGGGCGTCGAGCATCCGTTCCGACCAGTACTCGGGGTGCGTGCCGACGATGACGACCTTGTAGGGCGACAGGAGTCTCGCGCCCTCGCGGTGCAGGATCTCGTCGGTGAGGACGTCGGTCCTGTGCCCCTTGTGGCCGAGCCAGTGCGTCAGGTGCAGATCGGCCGGGAGCAGGTGCGGATAGCTGGGGACGTCCTGCCATCGTCCCGGGACGTCGGGGAACTTGAGCCGCACCTTCGGCCGCATCGTGAGGTTCGGCCGCAGCCGCGACGAGTAGCACGTCCCGCTGCCGTCGTCGTGGACGTCGTACAGGCTGAGCAGCCTCATCTCGAGCTCGCCCGGCCTCAGCGGCTCGCCCCGGTCCTCCCAGAACTGGGTGGCCGCGAGGTTGGCGTAGGCGAGATAGGTCGTGGTGGGGACGAGGTAGGCGATCTCGGAATCCGCCGTGCCCGGCCTCGGGCGGACGAAGAACGGAACGTGGTCCTCGGCGGTGGACGTCCGCAGCCGGGCGGCGTAGACACCGCTCGGCAGGTCCGGCGGCACCACGAGTTCGACATCGGTCTCCCAGCCCGCGTCGGTGAGGTCGTCGTCGTGGAAGTGGATCGCGCCGTACTCCTCGGGGGCGCGGTGGAAGGCCGTCTCCCGGCCCGTCCAGTTCCACCCGGTCATCGCCCGGGCGGGCGTGTTCACCGTCCGGCCGTGGAACTGGTTCGGGGACAGGTCGATCACGTCCCGCGTGCCGGGCCGCGGCGAGAAGTCCCACGCGGCGACGAGGCCGTCCGCACGCGCTCCGGAGCCGCCGGCGCGCGCCGACGCCTCGATCGCCTCGGCGGCGAGCGGGACGCCGTAGAGCCGTGGTGCGTCGATCTTGCCGTTGAAGACCGCCGCGACCCGGGCGCCCGCGTCGTGACCCGCGATGATCAGGCGCGCCCGGCTCGGCGCCACCGTCGCCACCGGGTGTTCGGCCGCGGTCGTGGAACCGTCGTCCGGCCACCGCACCAGCGCGGTCTGGCTCACCCGGACCCGGCCGGTACGGGAGTCATAGGACGCCGAGACCAGGTACCACCGGCCGGCTCGCAGCGGCCGCCCGGTGCCGGCGCGCACGACGGTCTCGCCGTCACCGGCCCAGAACTGGACGTCGCCGCCCGCACCGAGGAAGAGCCCGTACCCCCGAGCACCGTCCCATTTGGTCAGGATGCCCTGGACGCCTTTGCCGGGCTGCGTCGGAAACACCCAGGCGTGGAGCGTGACGGCGTCGCTCAACCGCAGCAGGGGATGGTCGGCGACCTCGACGTACGACCCGAAGTCCAGCGGCTGTTCCCGGCCCGGGTACTCGGCGGCGGCCGGGCACTCCACCTCCTCCTCCAGGAAGCCGGGGCCGGCGGGATTCTCGTCGCCGTGCAGGAGCCGGACCAGGTCGAACCGGAACCTCGGGGCGGTGCAGCTGACCTTGAAGGCCACGGTCTCGCCCGGGGCGGCGGTCATGGGGTCGCTGTACCCGACGATCTCCGCGCCGCGCAGCTCACCGTCGAAGGTGATGCGGTCCCTCACCTCTTCGGACATGCCGTTCCTCTCCTCACCCGCGCAGGGTGCTGACGTAGCCCTTCATGACCGCGCGCTGCGCGAACGCGTAGCCGGCCAGCACCGGCGCGAGCGCGATCAGCGTGCTGGCGAAGATCAGCGGCCAGTCGGCGGAGAACCTGCCGACCAGGGAGTAGACCGCCACGGGGAGCGTCACCCGGTCGGTGCCGCCCACGACCACCAGCGCGACGAAGAAGTCGTTCCAGACGAACAGGCCGGTCAGCGCCGCCACGACCCCGGTGGCCGGACGGACCAGTGGGAAGACGATCCGCACCAGGATCAGCAGGGAGGAGGCACCGTCCACCCGGGCGGCCTCCTCGTAAGCCGCCGGCAACCCCCGGATGAACCCGGCGTACAGGAAGACGGCCAGCGGCGTCTGCAGGCCCAGATAGACCAGGATCAGGCCGGCGCGCGTGCCGGCCAGCCCCGTGTCCACGAGGAACACGTAGAGCGGGATGACGCCGAGCTGGATCGGCATGATCATCGCGAGTATGAACAGCCCCGACAGCAGTCCGGACAGCCGGGACGTCCGGCGGGCCAGCGCGTAGCCGGCGGGCGCGGCGGTGAGCACCAGCAGCAGCACCACGACCGCCGTCGTCAGGACGCTGTTGAACAGCGCCTGGCCGAACGAGACCGTGCCCCCGCCCGCCTGCTCCCATGCCTGGGCCAGGTTGGCGGTCGTCGGGCTCGACGGCGGCGCGAACGACGAGCCGGCCGCCTCCCCGGGCGTCTTGAACGCCGTCGCCACGACGAAGTAGACCGGCGCCAGCACGGGGACCGCCGCGATCCACAGGCCGGCCTCCCGGAACGCCGTCCATCGCGTGTATCCGTGCATCACCGGCTCCTGGAGCGCAGCAGGCGGACCTGGACGAAGCAGACGGCGAACACCAGGGCGACCAGCAGCAGGGCGACCGCCGCGCTGTAGCCGTACCGGCCGGTCACGAAAGCCTGCTTGTAGACGTGGGTGCCGAGCGTCTCGCTGGCTCCGGACGGCCCGCCGCCGGTGAGGGCCATCACCTGGTCGAACGCCATGAACGCGAGAATCGTCGACAGGACCGTGCCCACCGTGACCGAGGGAAGCAGCAGCGGCAGCGTGACGTGGCGGAAGCTCCGCCAGGCCCCGGCGCCGTCCACCGCCGCCGCCTCCAGCACCTCGGTCTGGACACCCTGGAGACCGGCCAGGTAGATCAGCATGTGGAAGCCGGAGAACTGCCACACCATCACCAGGACGACCATCGGCAGCGCGGTCGAGGGGCTGCCCAGCCAGGGATGCGCGGCGGCACCGAGGCCGCCCGCCCGGAGCGCCTCGTTGAGCGGGCCGGCGGCGTCCAGGACGTACTTCCACACATAGGCGACCACGAGCGGGCTCACGACCGCCGGGAGGAAGAACAGGGTCCGCAGCGCGTTCCGCGTCCTGAGCGAGCGGGACAGCCCGAGTGCCAGGCCCAGCCCCACGGCGTTGACCCCTGTCACGTAGAGAACGGTCAGCACCACGGTGTGGAGCAGCACGCCCCGCCCCTCCGGCTCGGTCAGGAACTCGCGGAAGTTCCCGAGCCCGACCCAGGCGGGTGGCGTCAGGCCGTCCCAGTCCGTGAACGCGTAGCCCGCGCCGACCAGCGACGGTCCGAGCAGCAGCCCGGAGCAGAGCAGGGTGGACGGCACGAGGAACAGCAGGGGCACCCGGCGGGCGGCGCGCCGTCCGCGGAGGCCCGCACCCCGCCGGGCAAGGCGCGCCCGGTGCCCGGCCCTCAGGGCGCCGTGGGCGTCCACGCCGAGTCCATTCCCTTGAGGACTCCCTCGGGGCTCTCCTGGCCGAGGAGCAGCTTGGTGATGCCGCTGTCCAGGCGTGTCCCGACCTCCGGGTTCGGCCAGTTCTGGTCCATGATCGGGGCGGTCCTGCCCGCGGTGAGGTAGGGGGTGAGCGCGGTGCCGTAGTCCGGCACGCCCGGATCGTCCTTGCCCGCCGGTATGCCGGGGACGCTGTCGTCGATCTCGCTGTACCTGACCCGGTTCTCGGCGTAGAAGTCGAGGAACCTGCGGGCGAGTTCGCGGTTCGCGGCCTTCTTCGGGACGGCCAGGCCGCTGACGGGGGCCGACGGCACGCGCACCGCGGACGGATCGTCGCCGCCCGCGAAGGCGAACATCGCCAGGCGCGCCTTCGGGTCGCCGGCCGCGAACAGCGGCATCGTCGCCGTCGGCGCGATCGCCATGAGCGCCTTGCCCTGGCCGAGGGAACGGGCGGCGGCGTCCTGGGAGACACCGGTGGCGTTCCTGTCGAAGCAGCCCTCGTCCTTCATGGTCGCGAACCGTTCGATCGCCTGCCGCCAGCCCGGCGTGCCGGCGAACGTGATCTCGCCCTTCAGGCGCTGCTCCCCCGCCCGGGGGTTGTCGGCGAAGACGGTCGACGCGGCGAGCGCGAAGACCGCCCAGCGCGCCATGGCGGACCCCTGCTGGGCGCCGAAGGCGAACGCCGCCGTGCCGCTTCCCGCGGTCTCGCGGCAGATCGCGAGCACGTCCCGGAACGTCTTGGGGACCCGCAGGTCCCGCTTCTCGAAGGTCTCCGGGTTGTGGAACACGCCGATGGAGGTCGCGTCGACCGGCAGCGCGTAGATCTTGTCCCCCTTCTTGGACACCGCCGCACCCGGACCGGTGACCAGGTTCGTCCACGGCGCCCCGCCGAGATCGGCCACCAGTCCCTTGTCCGCGAGCACGAGCACGTTGCCGGCGTCGCCGTAACCGAGGAGCATCCGCGCCACGTCCGGCACCTGGTTGCCGCTGAGCTGCCTGCGCAGGGTCTCCGAGTACTGGACGTACGGGGTCTTCTTCACGGTGACCTTGACGCCCGCGTTGGCCTTCTCGAACTCGGCGGCGGCCGTGTCGAGGGGATCCTTGCCCTGGCCGGTGTCCCAGGCGGCGACGACGAGTTCGCCGTCGCGGCCGGTCCCGGCCCCGGCACCCCCGCAGCCGGCCGCCAGGAGCAGCGACGCCGACAGGGCCAGGGGCACCAGCACACCGTCCGATCTCGTCATGACCGTGTTCCTTCCGAGGTGAGGTGGAGCCGGTGGGTGCCGCCGCCCACGGTCAGGACGAGCTCGTCGCCGTCGCGCCGCGGGCCGGTCGCGGGGACGCCGTCCCCGGTGAGCCGGGGGGCGTCGAGACCGCCGCAGGGCAGCCGGACCTCCGCCTCGGCGGACGGGGGGACCGTGAGCGTCACGTGGAGCCCGTCCGCGCCGGCCCGCCAGTCGATCGCCGCGTCCCCCCGGACGGTGCGCACGCGGGCGCCGGCGTGGGCGAGGCGGTGGGTGAGGCTGGGCCGGACGAGGATGCGCCGCCAGCCCGGAGCCGCCGGGGTCAGCCCGGCGACGTCGTTGTAGAGGAACGTCCCGATCATCGCCAGCAGCTTCATGTTGCGGCTGAACGTGGGGTCGCCGCCCCAGGTCTCCCAGACGGTGGTCGCGCCGCGTGCCACCTGGTCGCCCCAGCTGGGGAAGGTGGTCCGGGTGGCGATCCCGTACATCACGTCCGCCGGCTCGCCGGTCAGCACGTGCTGCAGCGCGGCGGTGCCCATCGTCCCGGTGGACAGGTGGCCGCCATCGCGCCCGATCTCCTCGACCAGCCCGGCCAGCGCGCGGTCCCGGTGCTCGGCGGGGACCAGACCGAACCACAGCGGCATGGCGCGGGAGGTCTGCGACCCGGTGGCGTAGCTCGCCGTGGCTTCGTCGAAGAACCGCTCGTTGAAGGCACGGCGGATGTCCCCGGCCAGTTCCCGGTAGCGGGCGGCGTCGGCGCTCTCCCCGATCGCCTCGGCCGCGCGGGCGGTCATCGAGGTGACGGCGAAGAACCAGGCCGTGGAGGTCAGCTCGACCGGCGTGCGCTTGGGGAAGACGCTGCACGTGCCGTCCGGCTGCGGCTCCATGTGGTCGCCGAGCCCCTCGGTGAGGATGAGGCCGTCCGAGCGTGACCGGAGGAACTCCACGCCGCGCCGCATCCCCGGGTAGTGCCGTTCGAGGATGGTGCGGTCGCCGTAGAAGCGGTACAGGTTCCAGGCGATGCTCGGGTACGACGTCATGGCGAAGTCGGGCTGGGCCCCGTACGGCCAGTACATGACGTGCTCGAAGTCGTCGGGGACGTCGTAGCCCTCGGGCGCCTCCATGGCGATCTTGCCTCGCCAGTGGATCGGGCAGACCAGCGGGAAGCGGCCGTCCGGGAGCTGGGCGTCGGCCAGGTCGTCGAGCCACTTGAGCCAGAACCGGGCCGCGTCGAAGTCGTACAGGTAGTCCTCGACCGCCCAGCCCGGGTCGCCGACCCAGCCGACCCGCTCGTAGCGTTCGGCGGCGTCCTGCGGGAAACCCTGGAAACTGGTGCGCAGCGTCCACAGCACGTTGCGGTGGATCCGGTTCAGCAGCGGGTCGGAGCAGGAGAACTCGCCGGTGCCCGGCAGGTCGGAGTGGACGACCCGCCCCTCGACCTCGATCACCGCCGTTTCGGGCCCCGGCGTGGTGATCTCGACGTACCGGAAGCCGTGCAGGGTGAACCGGGGCTCCCAGACCTCCTCGCCCTCGCCCTTCAGGACGTAGGTGTCGGTCTGGCGCGCGGGGAGCCAGGCGTTCATGTTGGCGTCGTCGTCCGGCTCACCGTCGTCGCCGAGCTCCCCGAAATGCCGCAGGACGACTTCGGAGCCGGCCGGGCCGGACACCCTGATGCGGGTCCAGCCGGAGAAGTGCTGGCCGAAGTCGACGATCGAGGCACCGTCCCGGCCCGCCGGCACGCGCACCGGCGCGAGCGTCTCGATCACGCGGACCGGCTGGACGAGCTGGGCGGCGAGCCGGGCCTCGGGCGGGTCGGCGGCGGTGGCCGGGGACCAGGCGCCGGCGTCGAACCCGGGCGCGTCCCAGCCCGGGGTCTCGCGCCGGGCGTCGTAGTACTCGCCGTGGCCGTAGTCGTTGTAGGCGATGGGGCCGGGCCCCGTCCGCCAGCCCTCGCCGGTGGCGACGACCGATCGGCGGCCGTCCGCCGTCTCGATCTCGATCTGGAGCAGGGCCCGCGGGCGGTCGCCGTAGGGCGTGCGCGGCATCGGGCCGGGACCGATGTCCTCCTCGGCGCTGTACCAGCCGTGCCCGAGCATCAGCCCGGTCGCATTCGTCTCGGGCTTGAGCAGGCCGGTGATGTCGTGGACGGAGTAGAGCACCCGCGGACTCGGGATGCGCGCGGGTTTGCCGTCGCCGTCGTACAGGTCGGGGTCGTGGTCGTAGGTGGTGTTCGCCGGGTCGAGCACCCGGTCGCCGACGCGCTCGCCGTTCAGCCGGAGCTCGTAGTGACCGAGTGCGGCGACGTAGGCACGGGCCTGCCGAACCTCCCCCGGCACGTCGAACTCGGTGCGCAGCAGAGGAGAGGGGACGTCCTCGCCGCCGCAGATCCACACGGCCTCCCAGTCGGCCGGGTCGAGCAGGCCGGTCTCGAAGCTCGCCGCCGAGGCGAACGGGCCGGGTTCCTCACCGTCGCCCCAGAGCCGGACAGTCCACCAGTAGCGCCGCCGGGACGCGAGCGGGGCGCCCCGGTAGGCCACGCCGTTCACCTCGCCGGTCTCGACGCGTCCGGAGTCCCATGCGTCCCCGATGCCTCGGGCCGGCAGGTCCGGGTCCGTGGCGACCAGCACCTGGCAGGCCCGCTGGGGCCCGCTGGGCGTCCAGCCGAACGCCGGGGCGGCGATGTCGATGCCGAGCGGGTCGTCCAGGTGTTCGCATCGCAGCCGACCGGCGCGCGGGGGCGCCGCCGGCGGTTCGTCGCGGTGAAGGGACATCGGCAGGCTCCGATCTGGGTCGCGGAGGTGCGTCCGGCGTGGCGGCCGGCGGCCGCCGGGCCGGAGTCGCGGGCCGGACGACGTTCTGTTCATACGACCTGGATATATGACCTGGACGTATGACCAAGACTGTTCACCGAGTATCCGCACCCCCGTCACCTGTGTCAACAGGGACGCGAGGGCGGATTCGGCGACACCCCGCGCTACACTTGGTCAAGCGACCTGTTCACGCGGCCGCGCCCCGCCGGCGCGGCGCATCCAGCCCCGGGAGCTCCAGATGGCCTACCTGCCCGCCGAGGAACGCCGCCGCAGCATCATCGACGCCGCGGTGGTGGTGATCGCGTCACACGGGCTGGCGGGCGCCACCACCAGGCGTATCGCCGAACAGGCCGGGGCACCGCTGGGGGCGCTGCACTACTGCTTCCGCAACAAGGCCGAGCTGATCGACGTCGTCGCGGAGCGAGGCGCGACCATGCTGCGGGAGGCGTTCGACGACGTCGACCCCGACCGCGGCCTGGAGGCGACGATCCGCGACAGCGTCAGCGCCTACTGGCGGTGGGTCCAGGCGAATCTGGGGCTCCAGCTGGCCCTCCTCGAACTGGGCATGTGGCGGATCAGGCAGGCCGCCGAGGGCGAGAGCGTCTACTCGATGTACGACGCCTTCGGCACGGACCTGCTCAAGCAGAACCTCGACCGCGCGGTCAAGGCCGGCACCACCGCGCCCGCCATCACGGTCGAGGAGATCACCAGGTTCATCACCCACCGCTTCGACGGCATGATCCTGGAGTACGCGGCCTCCCATGACCGGGACGCCTGCCAACGCCAGGCCGACCTGCTGGCCGACGCACTGGTCCTGCTCGCCCTCCCCGTCTGATCGTCCCGCCCGAGCCGCCCAGCGGCACGGACGCGGCGAGCCCGGCGCGCATGGCCGGGGCGAGCGCGCCGGTCATCGGCGTGCTCACCGGCCCCGGCGAGACGGCGCTCTCCGCTCACGCCTCGCCTCCCGCGCGTACGGCCGCGTATCCGGGGTTGACGATCGAGGGAACCGGCCTGCCCTGGAGGAAGTCGGCGATCTGGCGGGCCGCGAGGCGCGGCAGATCCGCCAGGGAGTCCGGCGAGTACCAGGCCGCGTGCGGCGTCAGCAGCACGCCCGGCGCGCCGCGCAGCGGGCTCCCGGCGGGCAGCGGCTCGGCCTCGAAAACGTCGAGCGCCGCCGCGCCGACATGGCCCGACGCCAGCGCGCCGGCCAACGCGGCCTCGTCGATCAGCCCGCCCCGGCAGGTGTTCACGATCAGCGCACCGGGCCGCATCCGGGCGATGGTCTCGCCGTTCAGCAGATGCCGGGTCCGGCCGGTCAGCGGCACGTGCAGGGTGACGATGTCGGCGGCGGCCAGCGCCCCGTCCAGGTCCGCGGGCGCATGACCGGCCGCCCGGACGGACGCCGCCGCCACGTTCGGGTCGTGGACCACCACGCGGAAGCCGAGGGCGGCGGCGTGCGCGGCGGCGAGCGAGCCGATCCGGCCGAAGCCGATGACGGCCACGGTGGCCCGCGAGGGGCGCAGCGCGCCGGCCCCGTCTCCGGTCGCCGACCAGCGCCCGTCCCGCACCGCCCGGTCGAGGACGGGCAGCCGCCGGGCCAGCGCCATGACCATGGCGATGGTGTGGGCCGCCACCTCCTCGACGCAGTAGCCGGGTGTGTTGGCCACCGCGACGCCCCGCGCCGTGGCGGCGGCGACGTCGATCATGTCGTGGCCGATGCCGAGGCGGCTGACGAACCGCAGCCGGTCCAGCCGGGCCAGCACGGGCGCGGTGACCGGCGCCCACTGCACCAGCAGCGCCGTCGCGTCCCGGGCCGCCTCGGCGACCTCCCCGGGCGTGCGGCAGGAGGCGCGGCGCACCCGCAGGCCGGCCGCCCCGAGGATCCGCTCCGGCTCGTCGCCCGGCAGGTCGGAGTCGGTGATGACCACCAGCGGCTCAGTCATCCGGATCCGCCTGGCCCAGCGTGCCGCGCAGCCGTTCGGTGGCCAGCTCGATGTGGCGGCTCATCTCCGCGCAGCCGGCTTCGGCGTCACCGCTGAGGATCGCGTCCAGCAGCTCGTCGTGAGTGGCGGCGTGCCGTTCGAGGGCCTCGGGCTCCAACGCCGCCGTCGCGGCGCGGAGGAACGCGCCGATCCGGCCCCGCAGGCCGGTGACGACCTCCCCGAGCATCTGGTGGTCGGCAAGTTCCCACAGCCGTTCATGGAAGCGCTGGTCGAGGTCGAGCACCCGGCGGTAGTCGCCGCGGGCCGCGGCCCGCCGCATCGATGCGACCATGCGCCGGAGCTTCTTCTCCTCCTCGGCGGTCAGCCTCTCCTGAACGCGCGTGACCACGAAGCGCTCCAGCACCGTGCGCAGCGAGGAGAGCTCTTCCAGCTCCCTGGGAGTGAGCGTGGCGACCCGGGCTCCGCGCCGGGGCGCGCGTTCGACCAGGCCCTCGTCGGTCAGCCGGGCCAGTGCCTCGCGGATCGGGATGTGGCTGACGCCGAGCTCGGCGGCCAGCCTCCGCTCGACCAGACGTTCGCCCGGCGGGTAGCGGCCCTCGTGGATCGCGTCGCGGATCCGCCCGGCCACCCGGTCGGCCAGGCTGTCGTCGGAAACGGGATCAAGCGCCATGAGGGAACGCTATAGCATCTAGCGTTCATTGACCATGCTCAGCTAGATGCTATAGCGTTTTGCGATCGGGGCGCGGAGCGTCCTAGCAGGTAGTGGAGGTAGTGGGCATGCGGATCGCTCAGGACCGCAAGGCGCTGGTCACCGGCGGCGGGTCCGGATTCGGCAGGCGGATCGCCCGGCTGCTGCACGAGGCCGGCGCCGCGGTGGCCGTCCTGGACGTCGACGCCGAGCGGGTCGGGGAGACGGCGGCCGATCTCGGCACCCGGACGCTCGGGATCACCGCCGACGTCCGTTCGGCGGCGGACATGCGCGCGGCCGTGGCCCGCGCGACCGGCGAGTTCGGCGGGCTGGACACGCTGGTCGTCTCGGCCGGGGTCTTCCACGCCGGCACGCTGGATGAGACCGGCGAGGAGGACTGGGACCGCACTCTGGACGTCAACCTGAAGGGCGCGTTCATGACCGTCAAGGCCGCCGCGCCCGCGCTGCGGGAGTCCGGCCGGGGACGGATCGTGACCATCGGCTCCGACTGCGGCCGGCGGGGATTCCCCGGCCAGGTCCCCTACGTCGCGTCCAAGTTCGGGCTCGTCGGGCTCACCGAGTCGGTGGCGGCGGAGCTGGCGCCCGCCGGTGTGACCGCCAACTGCGTGTGCCCGGTCGGCTGCCCCACCACCGAGATGGGGCGGCGGGTCGTCGAGTGGAAGACCGGGCGCACCGGCCTGCCGCCCGCGCAGATCATGGAGGCGACCGCCGCCGCCAACCCCCTCGGCCGCAACGCGACCGAGGACGACGTCGCCGACGCCGCCCTCTTCTTCCTCTCCGACCACGCGGGGTTCCTCACCGGCGTCACGCTCGACGTGGACGGCGGCGCCCGCCTCGCCGGCATCCCGGGGACGAGGTGACATGGCCGACCTGCCGTTCGTCGACACCCACGTCCACTTCCACGATCTCGGCCATCCCCGGCTCCGGTACGAGTGGCTGGAGCCGGACGCGCCCGAGGACCCGGTGACCGGCCCCGACGGAGCGATCCGGGCGCGCCGCTACTGGGCCGACGACTTCGTCGCCGAGACGCGCTTCCACAACGTCCGCAAGGTCGTGCACGTCCAGGCCGCCATCGGTACGGACGACCCCGTGGAGGAGACCCGCTGGCTGCAGGCGTTCGCCGACCGGCTCGGCGTCCCGCACGGCATCGTCGCCCACGCCGACCTCACCCGCCCCGACACCGCCGAGACACTGGCCAGGCACGCCGAGTTCCCCAACCTGCGCGGGATACGCGATCTGCGGTACGACGGATACCTCACCGACGAGTCCTGGCTCCGCGGCTACGCCCTCCTGGAGCGCCACCGGCTGGTCTGCTGCGATGATCCGCCCCTGGAACGGTTCCCCGACGCGCGGCGGCTGGCCGAACGCTTTCCCGGCATCACCCTGTGCATCGACCACGCGGGCTACCCGCGCCGGCGCGACCCTGAGTACTTTCGCCGGTGGCGGGACGCCATGCGCGACATCGCCGCGGCCCCGAACGTCGTCGTGAAGATCTCCGGCCTCGGCCAGGCCGACCACCGGTGGACGACGGCCGGCCTGCGCCCCTGGGTCCTGGAGTGCATCGACGCGTTCGGCCCTGGACGGGCCTTCTTCGGCTCCAACTGGCCGGTCGACCGGCTCTACAGCTCCTATGGCGACGTGGTGGACGCGTACGCCGAGATCATCTCTGGCTTCACGGAGGCCGAACGGCGGGCACTCTTCAGCGGCAGCGCCGAGCGGATCTTCCGGCTCGGCACCGAGGAGGCACGGACGTGAGCAAGGTCAGGGTCGCGGTGATCGGCTGCGGCTGGTGGACGACGTTCGCCCACCTCCCCGCGATCATCGGGCATCTCGACGCGGAGATCGCGGCGCTGGCCGATCCCGACGAGCGCAGGCTGGCGGCGGCGGCCGAGGCGTTCGAGGTGGACGCCTCGTTCGCCACCGCCGAGGAGCTGCTGGACTCGGTGAAGGCCGACGCGGCCGTGATCGCGGTCCCGCACGCGCTGCACTACCCGATCGCCCGCCTCACCCTCGACCACGGCCTGCCCACGCTTCTGGAGAAGCCCATGGTCATCGAGCCCCGGCACGGCCGGGAGCTGATCGCCCTGGCCGGCGAGCGCGGCGCCGCGCTGCTCGTCGACTACCCGTGGCACTACAACCCGCACGCCCTCACCCTCCGGAAGGAACTGGCCGACGGCGTGATCGGGCCCATCGAGCACGTGTCCTGCCTGTACGCCTCCGCCGTCCGCGAGCTGTACCGAGGCGACCCGGAGCCGTACCGTGACCTGTGGGGATATCCCGTGAACGCCCCCGGCCGGAGCACCTACAGCGACCCGGCGCTGTCGGGCGGCGGGCAGGGCCAGACCCAGATCACCCATGCCGCCGCCCTGATGCTGTGGCTCACCGGCCTGCGCCCGCGCGGGGTCAGCGCCTTCTCCTCGAACTTCGAACTCCCGGTCGACCTCGCCGACGGGGTGGCGATCCGGTTCGACGGCGGCGCGGTCGGCGTGCTCAGCTCGACCGGCGCCGTGCTGCCCGGCCACGACGAGATCGCCCGGTTCGAGATCTTCGGCCGGGACGGGCACGTCCTGTTCGACGTCAACCGCGGCACCGCCTCGATCCACGTCGCCGGCATGACGAGGAACCTGCTGGAACTGCCCGTCGTACAGCGCAATCCCGAGCACGCCCCTGCCCGCAACCTCATCGACGTGGTCCTCGGCCGCGCGGGCAACGGCTCGCCCGGCGAGATCGGGCTCGGGGCGGTGGAGTTCGTCGCCGCCATGTACCGGTCGGCGCACGAGGGCCGCGTCATCGACCCGGCCGACGTCTAGGAGGTCGCCGTACCATGCTCACCGGTGTCTCGCACATGGGCTTCACCGTCGCCGACGTCCGATCGGCGGCCGCCTTCTACGAGCGGTTGTTCGGCGCTCCCCCGGACGTCCGGCGAATCTACGACGCGCCGTACACCGCCGACCAGGTCGGCTATCCGGGCGCGCGCCTGGACATCGCGATCTTCCGCATCCCGGGCAGCGACGTCCGGCTGGAGCTGATCCAGTACCTCGAACCCACCGGAACCCCGGTCGACATCGAGACCAGGAACCCCGGAACCGCGCATCTCTGCCTGGTCACCGACGACCTCGCCGCCGAGTTCGCCCGGCTGGCCTCCCTGGGAGCCCGTCCCCGCAGCGCCGCCCCGGTGCTGATCACCTCTGGCCCCAACCGGGGACGCCATGTCGCCTACTTCCGTGATCCGCAGGGCCTGACCATCGAAATCGTCGAAGCCCGCCACGAGGAGCGGCAGTAGTGCCGTCCCGCCGCGCTGGTCCGCCGCCTCATGCGCGTTGGGTCGTCCAGCGAATGGCACGGGTTCCGCGCGACGGCCGTCCTCGTCGATTCACCGTTCTGAAAAGGTCTCTCTGTCTGCCGGCGGGCGTGGCGGATTCACTCGAATCGAGCATTCGCCGATGGACAGGAGCTGCTGTGCCAGCCGAGAACCTCTTCCAGATCACCCACTGCGAGACGGACGAGACGGGCGGATCGCGCCTCGTGGACACCGTCATGCCGATGCAGTCCGCCGGGCTCGTCGAGGGTGAGGCGGCGTTGCTCTCCACCGCTCCCGAGCGGGCCGTCGCGGTGACCTTCGTCGAGGTACCGGCGGAGGCGCGCGAGAGCGGCTGGCACCGGGCGCCGTGCCGCCAGTACGTGGTGGTGCTCAGTGGCCAGGTCGAGATCGAGGCGCGCGACGGCAGCACCCGGCGCATGGGTCCTGGGGACGTCATCCTCGCCGCTGACACGGAGGGCAGCGGTCACCGGGCGACAGCGTCCGGCGGACGCGCCCGGCTGCTGTTCATCTCACTCGCAGACGACTGAACCGCACCCCGCTTGGACATGGCGCCGCCCTCGGCCCTTCGGTGGACGAAGGGCCGAGGGCGGCGGTTCCGGGGTCAGGCCGGCAGGGCGAGGGTCTTGGTTTCGAGGAACTCGGCGAAGCCCTCTTCGCCGAACTCGCGGCCGAGCCCGCTCTGCTTGTATCCGCCGAACGGGGTGTCGGGCGCGAGCCAGACACCGTCGTTGACGCTGATGGTTCCCGTGCGGATACGGCGCGCCACACCGGTGGCCCGGTCGAGGTCCGCGCTGTGGACAGCGCCGGAGAGGCCGTAGACGCTGTCGTTGGCGATCCTGACCGCGTCGTCGTCGTCCTCGTAGGGGATCAGCGACAGCACGGGGCCGAAGATCTCCTCTTGGGCGATGACCGCCCCCGGGTCGACGTCGGCGAACAGGGCGGGCTCGACGTAGTACCCCTTCGGCCGCGGCGACGGGGTGCCGCCGACGACGAGCCGCGCCTCGGACCTGCCCGTCTCGATGTAACCGAGCACGCGTTCACGTTGGGCCGCGTTGATCAGCGGCCCGACGATCACGGCCGGATCGGTGGGGTCGCCGGCGCTGACGGACTCGAACGAGGCCTTGGCGATGGACACGCCCTCCTCGTACCTGCTGCGAGGCAGCAGCATCCGGGTCGGCAGCGCGCAGCCCTGACCGGCATGTGCGCACATCGAGACCGCGGCGCCGACGACGGCGGGGAAGTCCGCGTCGTCCAGGACGATGTTCGCCGACTTGCCGCCCAGCTCCAGACACACCCGCTTGAGCTGCTCGGACGCGGAGGCCATGATCTTGCGGCCGGTGGCCGTCGAGCCGGTGAAGGAGACCATGTCGACCCGCGGATCGGCGACCAGGCCCGCACCGAGACCGGGGTCGCGCCCCGAGATCACGTTGACGACACCGGCCGGGATGTCGGTGTGCTCCGCGACCAGCCTCCCCAGTTCCGTCCCGGACCAGGGTGTGTCCGGAGCCGGCTTGAGCACCACGGTGCAGCCTGCCGCGAGCGCGCCGACCATCTTGAAGAGGTTCAGCGGCAGCGGGTAGTTCCAGGGCGTGATCGCGGCGACCACGCCGACCGGCTCCCGGAGGATCTTGCGCCGGGACGGCACACCGAGGAGGGTGTCCCCCGCGCCGAGGTCCCGTTCATAGGGATAGTTCAGCGCGAGGTCCGCCCAGTACGCCGGGGCGTCGAGAACCGTGTCGAGCCAGATCGAGTGCGTCAGCGCGACGGGCACACCGGCCTCCTGGACGGTGATCGTCCGCAGCGTCTCCCGCTCCTTGTGCAGGGCCTCCCGCAGCTGGCGGAGGCACTGCGCGCGGAACTCGGCGTTCGCCGACCAGTCCGTCGCGTCGAAGGCGCGCCGTGCCGCGCCGATGGCGGCGTCGAGATCCTCTGGCGCGGCGTCGGCGGCATCGCCGATCGGCTCCTCGGTCGCCGGGTTCACGTTGGGGTGGACGCGGCCTCCGGTCGCGCGCCGCAGTCGTCCGTCGATCAGCAGGTCACTCACTGGATCGCCTCCTCAGACCCGGTCCGCCGGCCGTTCAGGAGGCCGCGGCGGACTTGCCGGTGAAGTAGCTCTCGACGTCCGGGAGCGTGCCGAGGTGCTTGAGCAGGCCGGCCGGGTCGAAGTAGTCGGTCCAGCGCGCGATCTTGCCGTCGCGCACGGTGAAGACGCCGACGACGGGGACCGTGAGGAGCTCCTCGCCGGCCTGGGTCCGGCCGACATCGATCCGCTCGGTGAAGACGACGTCACCGTCGACGGCGATGTTGAGCAGCTGGATCTCCATCACGTAGTCGCCGAAGACCTGCTGGCTCGCTTCGTGCTTGCCGACGATGTCCTCGATGCCGACGGCCGGCGGGAAGCCGCTGTTGCCCCACTCGGCGTCCTCGGTCAAGGACGCGCGCAGGTGGTCGGGCACTTGCGAGATCGGCTTGTGCATGCCGTCGAGGAACGCCTTGACGATGTCGATGTTGCTCATGAGATCTCCATATCTGCCGGATCGAATGCGGAGGTGGGGTGATCGCGCCCTGGTCAGGACGCGGTGAGGAGGGCCGCCGCGGTCCCACCGAAGAACTTCGACCTCTGCTCCTCCGTGAGGTCGGCGACCACGGGCTGGAAGGTGTCGACCGCCTTGAGGAAGCCCTCGCTGTGCGGGTAGTCGCCACCGAAGAGGAGGTTGTCGCCCAGGCCCGACTCGACATAGCTGCCGAGCGGTTCCACGGGGTTCACCGTCGAACGGAAGTGCTCGTACAGGTACTCGCTGGGCGCCCTCTTCAGGGCCACCGTGTTACGGCGGAAGAAGCCCTCCACGCGGTACGACACGTCCAGGCCGGGGCCGTTCACCACGCCGCCGATGCTGCCGGGGATGCCGGTTCCGCCGGAGATCAGCGGGTTGATCCACCCGGCGGTCAGCTCGACGGTGACGAACTTCAGCGAAGGGAACCGGTCGAAGACGCCGCCCAGGATCAGATCGGCCACGGCGACCTGGACGCCGAGGTGGCTGAACACGAAGTCCAGCGGGCCGAACAGCGGGTCGCCGTCGGCCTCGAACCATCCCTCCGGCAGGCCGGAGGCGCGCACGTCGCCGTCCTGGATGTGGAACACGGGGATGATCCCGTTGTCGACGAACGCCTTCCAGGCACGGTCGTGGTCCGGGTGCGACATGCGCCGGCCGTCCACCAGCCCGTAGGAGATCAGCGCGAACCGGACGCCGCTGCGGGCCAGGTAGGCCAGTTCCCTCTCCAGCCAGGCCGGATCGCCGCCGCGCAGCGTGACGTGGCCGGTCGGCTCCAGCCGCTCGCCGCCGTCCTGCTTGACGCTGGCGGCCCACCTGTTCCACGCCGACAGGTTGGCCCGCATGATGTCGAGCCGGCCGCCGAGCTGGCGGCCCCAGAGGAAGCCGAAGTGCGGGAGCAGCAGCGCCTTGTCGACTCCCTGCTCGTCGAGCTTCCTCACCCGCGCGCCCGCGTACTGCAGATCCTCCGGGACATCGGCGAGATAGTCGGTCTCCGGCGACTGGTGGTCCTTCCAGCGCTGCCAGGGGGTGACATGGGAGGCGAAGCCGTCCTCCGGGACCGTCTTCGCGTAAATGTAGATCCGCTGATTGGTCGCGCGCGAGAAGACCCACGGGAATCCCAGCTCATCCCGCTCCACCGTCAGCGCCAGATCGCGCTCCTCCGGTGCGATGTGATCGACCCACATCCCCGGGTACTCGAACAGATGCTGGTCGAAATCGAAAATCATGACCTGCCCCAATCCATGCGACGATTTGCCGGCTAACCACTAGCGCTACTCAAGTGCCTGCCGCTCGTGCCGACAAGCGGCCCGAATTCAAATGGCGTCAGCCGCCTCGGGAGCCCAGTCGACCAGTGACACGCCCGGTGCGGCTTCGCGGAAGACGGCCCGCATCGGCATATCCGCCACCAGGGCGGGACGGCCGGGGAGGTGGCCGGCCAGCCGGACCTCCGGCACGTCCTGCAACTCCACGAGCACGACCGTGTAGGGCACCGGGAACGCCGGATGCACCTGGTGTTCGGCAACGGTCCACGCCACGAGCCGGGCTCGTGGCGTGACCGCCTCCCATTCGATGCGGGTGCCGTGGCACCGGTGGCAGATGCCGCGCGGCAAGTGGACGAGCTCACCGCACCGCGCGCAACGGCAGACCGCGACCTCGCCGCGCCGCGCCGCCGTCCAGAACCCGCCGGTGTCCGGATCATCGACCACCGGCAGCGGCGCGGACGTCACGGCGTGTTCAGCGCTTCGAGCTTGGCGACGTCGAGGTTGTACAGCGACGCGGCGTTGCGCCAGAGGACCTTCTCGCGATCCGCCTCGGGAAGACCGCTGAGGCTGGTGTCGATCGCCTCGGTGATCTCGTCGCCGGTCAGGCACGTCTGGTGCGGGTAGTCCGTCTCGAAGAGCAGGTTGTCCGTGCCTATCGCCTCCACGTGCCAGGGCTGCAGCTTCTCGTACCAGAAGTTCGCGAACACCTGCCGGCGGAAGTAGTCGCTGGGCAGAAGGTCGCTGGCCGCGAACTCCGGCCGCTCGACCCACGGCTCGTACTTCTTGAAGTGGAAATCGAGCGACTCCAGAAGGAAGGGGATCCACCCGATCGCACTCTCCACCGACACGAACCTCAGCCGGGGGAATCGGGCCAGCACGCCGGACATCAGCAGGTCGGCGACTCCGATCCCGCTCTCCAGGAAGAAGCTCGTCGTCAATCGCGCCAGCGTCCCGCGCCAGCCTTCCTTCTCGATGCGCTCCGGATTCATGTGCCGGCTCAGATCCCCGCCGCCCACGTGGAAGCTGATGGACAGGCCGGCGTCCTGAGCCGCCGCCCACATCCGGTCCCAGTAGGGGTCCACGAACAGCGGCTGGCCGTGCTCCTGCGGTTTGCCGGTCGAGACCAGGCCCTTGTGCCCGAGCGCCGCGCAGCGCTCGATCTCGGCGACCGCGGCGTCGACGTCCCAGTACGGGATCAGCGCCAGCGAGAGCAGGCGGTCCGGGTCCGCGCTGCACCATTCGAGCAGGAAGTCGTTGTACGCCTGCAGCGCGGCGGTCTGGAATTCGAGCGCGTCGGAGCCGGCGGCGGCGAAGATGTTCGGCCCGACGAAGCCCAGGTTCGGGAACAGCGCGGCGGCCTGGATCCCGTAGGAATCCAGGACCTTCAGCCGCTCGGTCGCGACGTAGGCGGACGGGTGCATCTGCTCGTAGGTCTGCGCGTAGTCCGGAAACCTCGGCGAGCGGATCGGCCGCCCGTTCTCATCCGGCACCATGATGCAGGTGCCGACGGTGAACAGCGGCTTTCCGGCCATGCACCAGTATTCGCCCTGCCGGTCGTCGATCCAGCGCACCTCGGGAATCAGGTCGCCCCATCGCTCCCGGGACATCCGGCTGGTCCACAGATCACGCGGCTCGTTCACATGCGTGTCGGTGTCGATAATCAGCGGCGTACTCATGACGACCTCCTCGATGAGAACTGCGCTTGCCTGCAATTCCTAGAATTCCTGGTGCCGTGGCATTTCACGAGACTCACGAATTCAGATGAAGCAACCGCCCGCCGGACTAGGCCCTTCAGACACCGACGACGAACGTGGCGACGGTGGTCGCGGAGCCGCCGAGGTTCAGCAGGCCGACCCGCCGGGCGCCGGGAACCTGGTAGTCGCCGGCCCGGCCGCCGACCTGCTTGGCGCCGTCGAGGAGCATGCGCACGCCGGTGGCGCCGACGGGATGTCCGAGTCCGAGGAGCCCGCCGCTGGGGTTGACGGGCAGGCGGCCGCCCGGCTCGATCGTGCCGTCCTCGACCGCCTGCCAGGCCTTGCCCGGAGAGGTGATCCCGAAGTGGTCGAGGGCGATGTACTCGGAGATCGAGAAGCAGTCGTGGGTCTCGATGGCGTCGAGTTCGTACGGACTGGAGATGCCGGCTCGGCGGAAGGAGTCGACGATCGCCGTGCGCAGGTGAGGGAAGACGTACTCCGCACGGGCGCCGGCCGCCAGTTTGTCCTCCAACAGCATCGTCCCGGTGCGGTGTCCCCAGCCATGGATGCGCGGCACGGACTCCAGCGCGATGCCACGTGCCCGGGCCCACTCGCCTGCGACCTTCTCGGATGCCAGGACCACGCCGGCCGACCCGTCCGTGGTCCGGCTGCAGTCCTGCTTGCGCAGAATGGCGCCGACACGGGGATTCACCTCGTCGTCGGCGTGATAGGAGCCTTCTGGGATCTCCCACGACCGCGTCTGCGCGTTGCCGTTGCGCCGGGCGTTGCCCACGTTGATCTCGGCGATACGGCCGAGGTGCCGATGGTCGAGGCCGTACCGGCGCTCGTACTCGACCGCCATACGGTCGAACATGCTCGGCCAGGGGAACGGCTCGTCCACGACTTCGCGGCCCGTCCACGCGGCGCATCCCAGCCGAACGCCCGCTTCGGCCCCGGGGACGTTGCGGAGCACCTCGGCGCCGAGGACGAGCGCGGTGCCGTAGCGTCCGCTCTCCAGGTCCGACATCGCGGCGAGGACGGCCATACTGCCCGAGGCGCAGGCGGCCTCGTGCCGTGAGGCGGGTTTGCCGGCCAGGTCTCGATGGGCCGCGGCGACCAGGCCGCCCATCTGCCCCTGGAAGTTGAACAGCTCGCCCGCGAAGTTCCCGACGTGGACGACCTCGACGTCCGCGGGCGCGATTCCCGCGTCGTCGAGCGTCCCGAAGGTCGCGGACTCGATCAGCGGGTAGACGTCCCCGCCGGGTGCCTTCTGGGCGAAGTCCGACTGCCATCCGCCGAGGATGAAGACTGGAGTGGGCATGCTCGTCCCTTCTGGAGGTCAGCCCGCGCGCAGTATGAGCGCGCTCGAACCAGGGCCGGGGGTTCCCGATGTCACGAGGCAGGTCTCCGCACCAGGGACCGGTGCCGTGGATTCGCCTCGCAGTTGCCGCACCCCCTCGACGACGTGGCTCATGCCGTGGATGTAGCCGTCGGCGAGATTCCCGCCGGACGTGTTGAGCGGCAGCGATCCGCCGAGTTCCAGTGCTCCGCCGGCCGCGAACGGACCGCCTTCGCCCGCGGCGCAGAAGCCGTAGTCCTCCAACTGCATCAGGACGGTGATGGTGAAGCAGTCGTAGATCTGGGCGACGTCGATGTCCGCCGGTCCCAGGCCCGCGTCGCGATAGAGCCGCTGTGCCAGTGCGCTCCCTTGGTTGATCAGCGGGCCGCTCAGCAGATTCCCCCAGAGACCGCCCAGACGGGGCCGGGGCAGGTCGCCCTGCGTCACCGCGCGGATGAGCACTCCGCGCTTGGGGCCGTCCTGCGCCCGGTCGGCGGCGGTGACGATCACCGCCGCGGCGCCGTCGGTCTCCAGGCAGAAGTCGTACAGGCGCAGCGGGTCCGCGATCATTCGCGCGCCGAGGTAGTCGGCCATCGTCAGCGGGCGGCCGTACCGCTGCGCGGCCGGGTTCTCGTTCGCGCGCGCGTGGCAGGCCAGGGCGATATGGCCCAGCTGCTCGGCGGTCGTCCCGAACTCGGTCATGTGACGGCGGGCGAACATCGCGTACGCCATGCCGGGCGAGGCCAGGCCGTAGGGCATCAGGTACTCCAGGTAGGTGCCGCCGCCGCCGACGCTGGCGTCGGCTGCCCAGCCCTGGCCGAATCGCCTGCCCGACCGTCCGTTCAGCGAACGGAACACCAGCACGTTGTTCGCCCGCCCCGCGAGTATCGCGTCGACGGCCAGCCCGACCATCCCGCAGGGCGCGGCGCCCGCCCAGCTGCCGGCCGCCCAGAACGCGACGTTGGTCATGCCCAGGGCGGCGGCGACGTCCGCGTGCAGGGCCTCGTCCATCTCGCAGCGCACGATGCCGTCGATGTCCGAGGGGGCCAGGCCGGCGTCCCGGATCGCGGCGAGCGACGCCTGCGCAGCGAGGGTGAGCACCGAGCGGCCGGACTCACGGCTGAAGTCCGTGGTGCCGACCCCCGTTATGGCGCACCGGTCGCGGACGGAGGCGGTCACCGCCGCTCCCAGGTCACGCCGGCGACCTCGCGGTCCCAGGTCGCGGGTGTGCGCCCCTGGTCACGCAGCAGGTGCTTCTGCACGTGCCCGGTCGGGCTGAGCGGGAGTTCGTCGCGGAACTCGATGTAGCGCGGGAGCGCGAAGTACGGCACGCGCTCCTTGGACCACTCGAAGAGCTCCTCGGCGCTGAGGTCCGATCCCGCCGCCCGCACCGCGGTGACCTTCAGGTCGTCCTCGGAGAGATCGGACCGGACGGCGTGCACCGCGACCTGCCGGATCTCCGGATGCGCGGCGTAGGCGGCCTCGACCTCCTTGCTGGAGATGTTCTCGCCGCGGCGGCGCAGGTAGTCGTGCTTGCGGTCGACGAAGTAGAAGTGGCCCTCCTCGTCGAACCTCCCCAGGTCACCGGAGTGGAACCACAGGTTCCTGGTGGCGTCGAGCGTGGCCCCCGGACGGCGCCAGTAGCCCTTGAACATCACGTTCGGGCGACGTGGCCGGCACACCACCTCGCCCACCTGACCCGCGGGCAGCTCGTTGTCGTTCTCATCGACGACGCGCACCTCGAAGTCGGTCTCGTTCGTGCGCCCGGCGCTCGCGGCGGGTGAGTCGTCCTCCGCGGACTGGAAGGTCATCGGGAAGACCTCGGTCATGCCGTACCCCTTCGACCCCGGGGTCTTGACGCCGAACCGCTCGCGCCAGACCTCCTGCAAGGCGGGCGGGAACGGGACGCAGTGGACCATGCGGATCTGCCCGTAGCACCGCTGCATCTCGGGGGTGTCGGGCTGCTGGGCGATCATCACGGGCATGGCGCCGATCAGGTTCACCACCCGCGCGCCGGTCCGTTCGATCTCCGGCCAGAACCCGGACACCGAGAAACGCGGGGCGAGCGCCGCCGTGCCCTGCACGAGCATCGTGGAGATGATCGTCATGGACAGGACGTTGAGGTGGAACATCGGCAGCGGGTTCCAGTTCACCTCCTCGGAGGTGCGCCGGGTCTGGACCAGGCCGCGCCGGGCGATGTTGACGGCGTATCCGTGGCTGATCATGCAGCCCTTGGACGGCCCGGTCGTCCCCCCGGTGTAGGTGAGACAGGTGAGATCGTCGGGGGTCGGGGCGTACACCGGCGTGGTGAGCGGCTGCAGGTGGTCGGCCAGGGGCTCGATGCGCAGGTCGTCCGACCGCCGGCCGAGCGGCTCGCCGCGGTGCAGCACCCGTGCCACCCCGGGGAGCCGGTCGGAGATCGCGGTGAACCGGTCGACGAAGTCCTGTTCGCAGATCACCACCGCGGAGCCGGCATCGGTCACGACGTGGCGGAGGAACTCACCGCGCAGGGCGGTGTTCGTGCCCACCCACACCGCGCCGAGCAGGTTGGCGCCGAACCACGATGCCACGGCGTCGATGTGCGTGTCCTGCATGCTGACGACGGTCTGTCCGGCGCTGACGCCGAGCGCGGCCAGCCCGCCGGCCATCTCCTGCGCGCGCTGCCAGACGTCGGCGTACGAGTAGGTCTCACCGTTGAGGTCGAGGAACGTTCGGTGAGGGTCGTGCTCCACGCATCGTCGTAGCAACTCGACGACCGTGACCCGGTCGTCGGTGGGACGTGCGCTCATCGTGATCCTCTCGTCAAGGCCGCTGGCACCAACCTCGCGCTGATGAGGTCGGCGTTCCAGCCTCGACATTTCAGATTCCTGCACGACGCCCGGTGCGCTTTCACGATGCTTTCCGATGTGGCTTCATCGGCTTTCGATATCCCGGAGTAATTCGGCGGGGGCGCCGAGGACTTCCTCTCAGGCGAAGCTGTGGTCTACCGAGGTGCTCGGGCGGACGAGCCGGCGGTATCCGAACTCGAACGGGCCCTTTCCGCTCCTGGTACAGCGCACCCTCAGCCCGGAGACCGGATCGGTGTACCAGGCGCCGGCGACCACCCCGTCCTCGGGCGTGGTGACCGGACGGACGCTGCAGGGAACCGGCCTCGCCACACGCATCCGCAGGCCGCAGCACACCAGCACGCCGTCCGCCCCCGCGGCGCCGATCACGACGACCATGGCGTCGCACGACACACACTCGAAGCTCTCACCTGACCGCATTCGCGCGTTCCCCTCTCAGGTCGTCCGTCAGCACGGCGCGTATCGTGGTCGCCGCCGGGCTCGATGGCCGCGGCGACGGTCATTCGCTCCGCGACCAAGAGTGCGCCGCGCCGGCGAGGAGCGACAAGGGACCCGATCTCAGATGGCGATTAGTCGTCAACGTGGTCATGCTCCGCCTGGCCTGCACTGGTTACGGCGGTCACACCGCCTCCGGGCCCGACAGGCAGGTGAGGTCCTCGACGGTCTCCACCAGCGCCCTCTCAAGCCGCAGCCGGCGGCGCGGCGTCAGGCCGCTGTGGAAGCAGAGGGACAGCGCGGACGGCGATCGCAGACCGCGGAGCGGCACGGCGATGCATGAAATGCCGTAGAGGTACTGATCCCGGCTGTGGGCGATCGGCGAGCCGGCCAACTCCCGCATGAGCTGGAGCGGGTCCGCTATCGTCCGCGCGGTGTATCGGGCGAGCGGTTCGGCGGTGAGGAGTTCGTCGCGACGCGCCGGATCCACTTGCCTCAGCACGGCCTTGCCGAGCGCCGTGGCGTGCATCGGCAGGCGCATGCCCACCCACAGGTCCGGAGCGGGCCCCTTCGGGCTCGGTGACAGGTGCGTCAGGAGGACGTCCCGGCCGTCCAGTTCGGCGACCGCGGCGGTGGCGTTGGTCAGGTCCCGCAGCCGCGAGGTCGTCTCCCGCAGCACACGCACGGTGCGGGCCTGCCGTTCGAGTTCCGCGGTGGAGTGGAACTGGGGGCCCAGCGCATAGAAGCCGCCGGCCCGTCGTTCCAGATAGCCCTCGTACACCAGTGTGCGCAGCAAGTGGTAGGTCGTGGGCATGCCGAGCCCGGTGGCCTTGCTCAAGGTCCGGGCCGTCATCGGCCCCTGCTCCACGACGGCCTCGACCAGGCGAAGCCCACGTTGCAGGCTCTGGATGAGGGTGAGGCCCCGTCCCGCGAGCCCGTCGGCATCGTCACCTGCCGTCGCGGGGGTCTCGGTCTCCAGGATCAGATCTCGCAT